>NZ_KQ948737.1:390011-987818 GCF_001514195.1 Streptomyces griseorubiginosus
TGGGCCGGGGCCGGTGTCAGCGTGCCTCGCGGAACAGAACGTGCCGGCCGGCGACCGGGTCGTACTTGCGCACGACCAGCCGGTCGGGGTCGGCCAGACGGTTCTTCCGCGTCACGTAGGTGAAGCCGGTGCCCGCCGTCGACCTGAGCGTGACGACGGGACGCGTGGTGCTGCGTGCCATGAGGACTCCTTCCACCACCACCGAGCACTTTGACTCGGTCATGTCATGCAGTGGTATCAACGCGGTCGACCCTCGCATCATTCCCGCACCCCCGAACTCCGCCGGGTTGGCCTGACAGGGTGGCGGTGGTGCGTCCTCGCACGTCAACGCCCTCATCCGGGGATGACGCCTGCTAGCTTCGCGAGCTGATCCGAGGACCCGTATGCCTTCGGCAGGGCGGGGCCGTGACCGCGAGGCAAGGGTGATGGCGTGAGGGACGACGTGGAGAGGCCGGCCGGGGCTGCGATCGGGCGCCGGAGTTTCCTGGCCACTACAGCCGTGGCGGCCGGGGCGCCGGCCATCGCGGCAGCAGCACCGGCCTCGGCCGCTGCGAGCTCGCACGGCGGCCCACCGGAGCCGCCGCCGGTCGGTCGGGTCGCGCGTCTGCTGGCCGTCCCGGAGGCCGGCCGCGGCGTCGACTGGCTCCGCTCGGCGCTTCAGGTCGCCGTGGAGCTGGAACTGTCCACGATCCCGCCGTACCTGTGCGGCTGGTGGTCCATCGGGGACCGCAACTCGCAGGCCGCGCGGCTGATCCGGCGCATCATCGACGACGAGATGTACCACCTGGGCGTGGTGTGCAATCTGCTCGTGGCCGTGGGCGGGCAGCCCCGGATCAGGGCGGCGGCACCCACCTACCCCGGCCCGCTGCCCGGCGGCGTGCGCGACGGCCTGACCGTGTACCTGTCGGGTCTCAACAAGTCGTTCGTGCAGATGATGATGTCCATCGAGGCTCCCGAGGAACCGCTCGCCCTCAGCGCCACCGCCACGCACACCGTCGGCGACTTCTACGGCGCCATGCTCGACGGTTTCCAGGTCCTGGCCCCGGAGTTGTCGGCCGGCGGACAGCTGACCGCACGCATCGGCTCCGACGATCTGCACCCCGTCGAGACCCTCCTCGACGTCGAGCGCGCCATCGACATCATCAGGGAGCAGGGCGAGGGCACGAGCAGTTCCCCGGCCGACTCCTTCACCGACGACCACCCGGCGCACTACTACGCCTTCGGCGAGATCTACCACGGGCGGCAACTGCGGGAGACCGCCGAGGGCTGGACGTTCACCGGAGCGCCCGTCCCCTTCCCGGACGCACGCCCCATGGCCCGGGTTCCGGCGGGCGGCTGGTCCCGGCCGTCGGCGTCGGTGCAACAGCTCCTGGACAGGTTCGACAACACCTACACCACCGTGCTGACCTCGCTCGACGCCGCTTGGGCCGACGGCGACCGCCGCACCCTGGGCGCGGCCGTCCACGCCATGCGCGGCCTGGAGGAGACCGCGCTACGGCTCATGGAGACCGAGATCCCGGGGAGCCGGAGCACGTACGGCCCCCAGTTCCACCCGCGTTCGTAGTGTTCGCCGCGCTGCCCCTGGCGACGGGCGGGCGGTGCCGGAGCGCGCGGGACCGGTGATCCCGCAGGTCGTCGCGGTCACCCGTGAGGCGCGGGTGACCGCCGACACCGTGGTGCACACAGACGATGCCGCCTTGTCGGCACACCTGCCGCTCGGAGTACGTCTGTTTTCAGCCACACCCCCACAGCGTCCCTGCACGGAAAGGTACTTCCGTACAGGATCATGCACCTGACATCTTGCATCCACCACTCGTTTCGTACGGCCCGGCCGTGTCCTCGACACGGCCGGGCCGTCTCCGGAGGATGCATTGATACCCCACACATCAAGCCGCTCCAGACGCACCCTGGTGCTGGCGGCCGCTCTCGGCACGGCGCTCACCTTCGGCGCCCCGGGCGCCCTCGCGGGCACGCTCCCCGTCGTTCCCTCCCCCGCGCCGGCCGCGAAGGCCCCCGCCCCCGCTCCGGCCGCCAAGCCGGCTTCCCGGACTGCGGCCTGGGTGGCCGGGACGCGCGCTTACCTCGTGATCACCGCCCCTGGTGACAGTTCGGCGGTCCGTTCGGCGATCACGGCCAACGGCGGCACGGTCTTCTCGAACTTCGACGCCATCGGCGTGATCGTCGCCCACTCGGCGTCCAGCACCTTCGCCGCCACCATGCGCGGCGTCGCCGGTGTTCAGCAGGTCGGTGCCACGCGTACCTCGGACGTCCCGGCCGCCGCCTACGACCCGGCGCTCCCGCCCAATCCGGCCCAGGCCTCCACCCCGGCCGGCGAACCGGTCCGGGCCGACATGAGCCAGATCAAGGCCGACCAGGCCTGGGCCGTGAACCCGGGCTCCGCCTCCGTCAAGGTGGGCATCCTGGACACCGGTGTGGACGACCAGCACCAGGACCTGGCACCCAACTTCGACGCGGCCGACTCGGTCTCCTGCGCCTACGGCAAGCCCGACACCCGTACCGGCGCCTGGCGGGACGTCGACACGCACGGCACCCACGTGGCCGGCACCGTCGCCGCGGCCAAGAACGGCAAGGGCGTCGTAGGCGTGGCCCCCGGAGTGAAGATAGCCGCGGTCCGGGTCGCCGAGCCGGGCAACTCCTTCTTCTTCGCCGAGAACACCATCTGCGGCTTCGTCTGGGCCGGTGACCACGGATTCAAGGTCACCAACAACAGCTATTACACGGACCCGTGGCAGTTCAACTGCCCGGACAACATCGACCAGGCCGCCATCATCGAGGGCGTCAAGCGCGCCCAGGAGTACGCCGAGAGCAAGGGCTCCCTCCAGATCGCCGCCGCGGGCAACGAGAACTACGACCTCGCCCACAAGACGACCGACTCCGCGAGCCCGAACGACTCCACACCGGTCACCCGCACCATCACCAACGCCTGCCTCGACATCCCGACCGAACTTCCGGGCGTGGTCACCGTCGCGGCCAACGGCACGGGCGTCACCAAGGCATCGTTCTCCAACTACGGTCAGGGCGTCATCGACGTCGCGGCGCCGGGCAGCAACGTGTACTCCACGGTCCCCGGCGGCGGTTACGGCAGCAAGAGCGGCACCTCGATGGCCACCCCGCACGTGGTCGGCGTCGCGGCACTCATCGCGAGCGCCAACCCGGGCATCACCCCGGCTCAGCTGCGCACCAAGCTGGCCGAGCAGGCCAACGATATCGCCTGCCCCTCGGACAGCCGCTGCACGGGTACGACGGCCAACAACTCCTTCTTCGGTGAAGGACAGGTCGACGCCCTCAAGGCCGTCGGGGCCACCCCGCCGCCCGGCAAGTACTTCGAGAACCTCACGGACTTCACCATCAACGACAACGCGACCGTGGAGAGCCCGATCGCCGTCACCGGTGTGACCGGCAACGCCCCGGCCACCCTGAAGGTGGGTGTGGACATCAAGCACACCTACATCGGTGACCTGAAGGTCGACCTGGTGGCGCCGGACGGCACCGTCTACACGCTGCACAACCGCGCGGGCGGCAGCGCCGACAACATCGCCCAGACCTACACCGTGGACGCCTCCTCGGAGGTCGCGAACGGCACCTGGAAGCTGCGCGTGAACGACAACGCCGCCTCCGACACGGGCAAGATCGACGCCTGGAACCTGACCTTCTAGCACAGGGCCCGGCAACGCCGCCCACGGGACAGGGACATGGCGGGCCGCGGTTGGTTGGGCCAGCTGCGAACTGCTGGGCGGCAGAGGGCATATGGGCCCCGTGGCGGTGTGCGCCGCCACGGGGCCCACGTGCCGCAATCGTCCAGGAAAGGCCGCTGGGTTACGAGGGGAGTGGCATCGGTAGACTCGCGGCCCTGATGGTCGATGTCCGCCGGGACGGCCCGAGTTGGGGATCGGAGGCAGGCTGGTGTGCAGGGTGGATCATGAGGCCGCAGCGGTGACCGCAACAGCAGCTCTCACGGCGGCCCACCCGCACCTGAGGCAGGGCCCTTCCGCCCATCCGGCACTGCAAGGCTGCGAGGACGTGGAGTGGTCCTCCGTTCCTGGCTGCCAGGTCGACGTCCCTGTCGTCCTGCGCGGACTGCTCGATCCCGAGGCGGCCGAGATGGCGGAGCGGGCACTCGACTGGCTGGTGATGTCAGGGCCGATGTCCATCAGTACCGTGATGCCCGCTGTCGTGCCCTACCTGCTGCGGCTCGCTGCCGATCCATCGCTCCCCCGCCGGGACGAATTGGTCGGGCTCCTGCTCGTCGCCGCCGTCCTGTCCGCACCGACGGACCCGGACAACGCGTGGGACCTCGCGGTCAGCGGCCCGGAGAAGGACCACCCTGAACGGGCCCAGTGCCGAGCGGCATTCGTGGCCGACGCGGCCTGGGTGCAACGCCTGCTGGCCGACGACGAGCTGCGCGCCGACCCTTACCTGGGCGACGAGGACAGAGCGTCCTTCGTCCAAGCAGCCGGGCTGTAGACGCACAACAACACGCCGGGCACAACGACGGCCACTGCTCCAGGAGTTCGCCGCCGACGGGTCTTACCGAAGCCTGGTCTATCGCGCCCAGCGCCCCATGGCCGGCGCGGTGCCGATGAGGCACTCGATGCCGGTCGGGAAGTCGGCGAGGGCGTAGGCGGTCAGACGGAGGTGACCTTCAAGGCAGACCAGGTTGTCCTGGTTCTCCCCGACGAGGATGAGTGGCGGGAACCGCTCACCTCTCATGAGAGCCCGGGCCGCGTCGACGAACGGTTCGTTGGGCACGTCCAACGCCCGCAGCCCTGCCTTGATCCGTGCGGCAGCATCGGTCGGCCGGCGGCTGCCACCCGACAGTTCGACCCAGTAGGAGTAGTCGATGTAGCGAACGTCGGCCGCCTCGCCGGCGGACAGGAATGCCCTGATCCACGTGACCTGATCGGGGAAGTTCTCGAACAGGTCGCGGTTCTCGCCGTACCCACGCGTTGCCGCGAGCAGAGCGCGACGTGCGGTGTTCGCTACGGCGTCGGAGAGGTCCGGATGCGTCAGCAACTGCTCGGACTGCCCGGCCGGCGCCAGATGGGAACGCAGCCTCTGGCCGAACCTCTGGCTGGAAAGCTCGCCACTCAGGAAGCAGGCGACCATCTCGTCCTCGCCGCTCTTGCCCAGTACCTGCACGACGTCAGCATAGATGCGGCCTTGCCGGCCGGTCGGACGCCTTCCACCCTGCGATAACGCGGGTTCCACCCACAGCCGCCTGCGTGCTTCAGTGACTGCGCGCCGGATCTTCCGGTGCGCACAGCGAGGAGGACCAGCGGTGGAATCTGTAATCGTGATCAGCACCCTGCGGCTGCGCGCCGAGCGGGCGGACGAGGCCCGGAAGGTCATCGCGTCGGTGGTCTCGCAGACCCACGAGGACACGGGCTGCCTCACCTACGCGGCACACGAGGACGCCGCCGATCCGCTCACCATGGTGCTCGTCGAGAAGTGGGCCTCGCAGCAGGCCATCGACGAACACAGCCAGGCTCCCTTTCTCGCCGAAGCGATGAGCCGAGTGGGAGAACTGCTCACCGCCGAGCCCGAGATCCGCGTCATCACCCCGCTCGGATACGGCACGAGCGACAAGGCCGTGCTGCGCTGACCAACGGGCAGAGGTGATGCCAGGCCCACCCCCACCGGGGTGCTGGGCCGCTGGTGGGCTCCTCGGGCCGCTCATAGCGTCGGAGCATGACGGATGCCACGAACGAACAAGGAACAGGCACCTCCAGGCGGGCGGCGCTGCGAGGTCTGGGGCTCGCGTTAGGGGGCGCGGCCCTGGGCGGCTCACTCGGGGCCTCACGAGCAGCCGCAGAGCCGCGCCAAGGGGGCACCACCTACGTGCTGGTGCACGGCACTCACAGCGCCGGCGCGTTCTGGATGCCGATAGCCCGGGAGCTGACGCTGCGCGGTCACCGTGTCGTCATGGTGGACCAGCCGCGGCATGGTACGCAGGCCTTCGTCCCGGAGTCGTACCAGCGGCAGGACCTCGCCGCGATGGCGGTCGAGCCGTCCCCGCTCAAGGGGCTCGGGCTGGACGACTACGAGGCGCGCGTCACCGGCGTCGTGCGGCGCGCGGCACGCAACGGCCCGGTGGTGCTGGTCGGGCACAGCTTGGGTGGCGTCTCGGTAAGCCGGGTCGGCAACGCCGTCCCGCATCTGCTGCACCACATCTGCTACATGGCCGCCTTCTGCCCCAGCCGTTCCCTGCCCACTGCGGACGCCTGCACGGCGGCACCCGAGAACGCCGACGCCGTCAGTCCCGTCGAGCTGACAGTGGGTGACCCGGAGCGTCTCGGGGTGCTGCGGCTGAACTTCCGGACAGGTGACCGCCGTGCACTGGCCCTTCTGAAGGAGATGATCTGCGCGGACTACCCCGACGCGGACTTCCGCCGGATCCTGGCCGGCATGCAGACCGACGAGCCCGTCACGGCTTACGCGGGCCGGGCGGTCGGCCGGGCTGACAGCTGGGGCCGCATCCCCCGCACCTACCTGCGCTTCGGCAAGGACCGGACCATCGCCACCGCGCTCCAGGACAGGATGGTCGAGGAGGCCGACGCCCTCACACCCGGCAACCGCTTCCGCGTGCACGACTATCCCGAGGCGTCGCACGTGGGCCCGCTCGATCCCTCCTCCGTCGCCGACGTCCTGAACACCCTTGCGGCATGAACGCAGCTGGTTCAACTCCGTAGCGGCGAGCTTTACCGGTGACAGGGGCTCGGGCCGTGTGCCGCTCCCCTGAGTGGGTACTCCTGGATGTCCCCGTCCTCGTATGCAAGGAGAATGAGTCTGATGGCCACCGTGTCGCTCACCGGAGCGTCCAAGGAGGACGCCGCCACCGTCTTCAGCGTGCTGCGGACGGCGTTCCCCACCGACCGCCCTGCTGACGACCTGCCCCAGGAACAGCCGGGCGGCCAGGACCTCGTGTGGACAGCGGAGTTCGAGCCGACGCAGGAGTGGATCCCGACCGATCCCATCCCCCTGGAGGGCCCGGTCTCCGCCACACTGCAGGGCGGCTACGCGGCCGTGGATCAACTCCGTGAAGCCCTGGGTGCCGCGTTCACCGTGGAGGAGCAGGGCGCGGTGTCGGGAGACCAGGAGCAGGAGGTCGACCTGCTGCTCCGGACGAAGCGGTCGTAGCGCGGACGTTCACCTGGCTGGGACGGACCGTGCCGGCCCCACCCTTCGCCTCTGCCTCTGCCCCTCAGTCGACGTGTGCCGGCGTGTGCAGGATCCTGTCGTGGTCTGCCCCGCGAACCGGGCCTGTGAGGCGGAGGGTGCCGGTGAGGCGGATGTCGGTGCTGGAGGAGCCGAGCATGACGGTGATGGCACCGGGTTCGACGATGCGGTGCAGGTCGGGGCCGGTGTAGGCGAGCCGGTCGGTGTGCACGCGGAAGGTGACCCTGCGCTGCTCGCCGGGTTCGAGACGGACCCTGGTGAATCCGGTCAACTGGGTCACCGGGCGCGGCAGTTGTGCGATCGGATCGGCGGTGTAGAGCTGGACGACCTCTGTGCCGGCGCGGTCGCCGGTGTTGCGGACGAGGCAGCTGATGTCGACCTCGCCGTCCGTGGGGACGGTGTCGGCGCTCAGGGTGAGGGCGTCGTACGCGAAGGTCGTGTACGAGAGCCCGTGGCCGAAGGGGTAGGCGGGCGTGGGGTCGAGGTTGCTGACGCCCTCGGTGTTGCCGCCCAGCGGGGCATGTAGATAGGTGCCGGGCTGGCCTCCCGGTGTGCGCGGGACCTGGACGGGCAGCTTGCCCGAGGGCACGACGCGTCCGGAGAGGATGCCGGCCAGGGCGGGCCCGCCCTCCTCGCCGGGGAAGAACGCCTGGACGACCGCGGCCGCCCGGTCGGTGTACGCGCCGAGGGCGTAGGGGCGTCCGGAGACGACGAGCAGGACGACCGGGGTGCCGGTGGCGAGCAGTGCCTCGACCAGCTCGCCCTGGACGCCGGGCAGGGAGAGGTCTTCGGCGTCGCAGCCCTCGCCGGAGGTGCCGAGGCCGAAGAGGCCCGCCCGGTCGCCGACGACGGCGACGCAGACGTCCGCGTCCCGGGCCGCCGCCACGGCAGCGTCGATGCCGTCGCGGTTCGTGTCCTTGACGGGGCAGCCCTGCTCGTAGGCGATCAGGGTCCCGGGAAGCTCCGTGGCCAGGGCTGCCAGCAGGGAGTGGGCCTCGATGCCGTTGTCGTGGCCGGGGTGGTGGGGCAGGACGTGGTTGGGGAAGGAGTAGCAGCCGAAGAAGGCGTTCGGGTCGTCGGCGCAGGGGCCGACGAGAGCGATGGACGCGGTGTCGGCGGCCAGCGGGAGGACGCCGGCGCAGTTGTCGAGCAGGACGACGCTCTGCTCGGCGAGGGCGCGGGCCAGTGCGCGGTGCTCGGGCGGGTCGAGGTCGACGGGCTCTGTGGACGTGGTGGTGTCCGGGTCGAAGTCGGCGTCCAGGAGGCCCAGTTCGACCTTCTGACGCAGGACGCGGCGAACGGCGCGGTCGACCAGGTCCTCCGGAACGGTGCCGTCGCGGACGAGTTCGGCGAGGGGTTCGCCGTAGCAGAGGGTGTCGGGGAGTTCGACGTCGATGCCGGCTTCGAGGGCGCGGGCGCCGGCCTCGCCGTAGGTCTCGCCGATGCGGTGCATCGTACGGAGGAAGGCGATGGACCAGTAGTCGGAGACGACCGTGCCCTCGAAGCCCCACTCGTCGCGCAGGAGCCGGGTGAGCAGCGTGGGGTCCGCGCCCGCCGGTACTCCGTCCACGTCGGCGTAGGAGTTCATGACCGAGCGGGCGCCGCCGTCCCGGATGGCCGCCTCGAACGGGGGCAGGATCACGTCGGCGAGCTCCCGCGGGCCCATGGAGACGGGTGCGTGGTTCCGGGCGCCCTTGGAGGCGGAGTACCCGGCGAAGTGCTTGAGGGTGGCGATGATCCCGGCGCTCTCCAGGCCGCGGACGTAGGCGGCGCCGCAGGTCGCGACGAGGTACGGGTCCTCGCCGAGGGTCTCCTCGACACGGCCCCAGCGGTAGTCGCGTACGACGTCCAGGACCGGTGAGAGCCCCTGGTGGACGCCGACCCGGCGCATGCTCGTACCGATGGCGCCCGCCATGCGTTCGACGAGTTCGGGGTGGAAGGCGGCGGCCCAGGCCAGCGCGGCGGGGAAGACCGTCGCGTGGTGCGTGGTGAACCCGGTCAGGCACTCCTCGTGGGCGATGGCGGGGATGCCGAGCCGGGTGTTGTCCATCAAGTCGCGTTGCAGGTTCGCCAGTTGGGTCGCTCCCGTCGAGGGGTCGACGGGCTTGGTGCCGAACGGGCGGGTGAGATGGCCCAGTCCGTCCTTGCTGGCCTGCTCGTACTCGGTGTGCCGGGCGAAGACGTCCTGCATGGGGGCCACGTTGCCGCTGACGTGTTCCACGCCGGGCCAGGCGCTGCCGAGTTGGGCGAGCTTCTCTTCCAGGGTCATCTGGGCGAGCAGGGCCTCGACTCTGTCGTCACGGGGGCAGGCCGGATCGGCCCAAGGCGTGGTCATGGCATGTCCTCGGGGTGCTAGGCGCGGGGAGGCTGTTCAGGAAAAGGGGGAGGTGGGCCGGCCAGGAAAAGGGGGGTGGGCCGGTCAGGAAGCGGCGGGCGGCGGGGCGGTGGACGAGCGGACGACGAGCTGGGTGGCCAGCTCCACCCGGTGGCTGTCCAGGGGCTCGCCCGCGATGAGCCGGAGCAGGGTGCGCAGCGCGGCACGGCCGATCTCGACGAGGGGCTGGCGGACGGTGGTCAGGGGCGGGGCGGAGGTGCTGGCCGCGCCGGTGTCGTCGAAGCCGACGATGCTCAGGTCCTCGGGCACCCGCAGGCCGTGCCGGCGGGCGGCCTCGATGACGCCGAACGCCGACTGGTCGTTGCCCGCGAAGACCGCGGTCGGCGGGTCCTCGAGGGCGAAGAGTTCCAGGGCGGCCCGGTGGGCGGGCTCGAAGCGGAAGTCGCCCCGCTTGATGAGCCGGGGGTCGGGGGTGACGCCGGCGGCGGTGAGCGCGGCCTGATAGCCGTGCAGACGGGCGGTGTTGCAGACGGCGTCGTGCGGGCCCTCGATCATCGCGATCCGGCGGTGTCCGAGTTCGAGCAGATGCTGGGTCGCGGTCATACCGCCGGTGAAGTTCGTCGCGCCGATGCTCGGCACGCTCTCGTCGGGCACATTGGTCGGGTCGATCAGCACCACCGGGATGCCGGCCTGTGCGAACTGGGCGCGCTGGGGGGCCGTCAGCACGGAGGTCACCAGAATGAGGCCCTCCCGCCCGGCGTTCGTGATCTTCCGGGCCCAGGCGGCACCCAACGGGTCGTCGGGCGCCGTACCGAGGACGACGTCTACGCCCGCCTCGGCCGCGGCCTGGGTCACCCCCTGTGCGATGACCAGGTTGTTCGGGTTGACCAGGGCGTCGAAGGTCAGGTCGATCGTGCGCACCGGCGACTGTGCGCCGCCCGGGCCGCGGGCCACGTAGTCGTGCTCGACGAGCAGCTGCTCGACGCGCGCCCGGGTCTCGGGAGAGACGTCGCTGCGACCGTTGACCACCTTCGACACGGTGGCCACGGACACCCCGGCCGCTTCGGCGACACCGGTCAAGGTGGTCCGGCTCCGCGTAACGGCTCTCTTCCCCATGCCTGATCCTTTCGAACGTTTACGGGGACGGTAGCGCAAGCTTTCGCACCGGTCCAGAGCAGATTTGCTCGAAGAATAGTGCGCTCAGCGTCTTGACCCCCTCACACTGCGGACCTAATTTATCGGCCAGAAATCGCAGAGGTTTCGAAAATTTTCGAACCGGATCCTCTGTAGAGCAAAGGAGCTCCCGATGGCCCTGAGAACCCCGATCCGCGTCATGGTCACCGCCTCGGCGACGGCACTCGCCCTCACCCTGACCGCCTGCGGAAGCAGTGGGCGCAGCACCGGAGCCGGCTCCGGTGACGGCGCGCTGGTCTGGGCACTGACCCAGGGGTCCGA
The DNA here is from genome assembly GCF_001514195.1 of Streptomyces griseorubiginosus. Taxonomy (GTDB): domain Bacteria; phylum Actinomycetota; class Actinomycetes; order Streptomycetales; family Streptomycetaceae; genus Streptomyces; species Streptomyces griseorubiginosus. The sequence continues at coordinate 400,999 of NZ_KQ948737.1, forward strand.
GGCGACCTTCCGAGCCTCCGCCACCGAGTGGAACAAGCAGCACCCGGACAGCAAGGTCACCTACCAGTACTTCCAGAACGATCCCTACAAGCAGAAGCTGCGCACCGCCGTCGGTGCCGGCAACGGCCCGGTCCTCTTCGAGAACTGGGGCGGCGGCGGACTCAAGAGCTATGTGGACGCGGGAAAGGTCGCCGATCTCACCGCCGACCTCGACGCCAGCCCCGCCTGGAAGAACCGCATCTTCCCCTCGGTCCTGAAGTCGGCCACCTTCGACGGCAAGACCTACGGAGTCCCCGTCAACGGCGTGCAGCCCGTGGTCCTGTACCTCAACCAGGAACTCTTCAAGAAGGCCGGCGCCGAGCCGCCGAAGACCTGGGACGACCTGCTCGCCCTGGTGAAGAGGTTCAAGGCAGAGGGCATAGCGCCGATCTCCATGGGCGGCGCGTCCAAGTGGCCGGACCTGATGTGGCTGGAGTACCTCGTCGACCGCGTCGGCGGCCCCGACACCTTCGCCGCCATAGCCGACGGCAAGAAGGGCGCCTGGTCCGACCCGGCCGTCCTCAAGGCCGCACAGATGATCAAGCAGCTCGTCGACGCGGGCGGCTTCGCCAAGGGCTTCACCTCCGTCTCCGCCGACACCGGCCAGGCGGAGGCCCAGCTCTACACGGGCAAGGCGGCGATGCTCCTCCAGGGCAGCTGGGGATACGGATCCATCGCCACCGGCGCGCCCGAGTTCGTCGCCGGGGGCAAGCTCGGCTGGACCGGCTTCCCGGCGGTCACCGGGGGCAAGGGCGACGCGACCGACATCGTCGGCAACACCGCCAACTTCTTCTCCCTGTCCGCACAGGCGAGCGCCAAGGAGAAGAAGGCCGCCGTGGCGTACCTCAAGGACGGCGTCTACAACGACACCTATGTCGACAACCTGCTCAAGAACGGCGACGTCCCGCCCGTGAAGGACCTCGACGCCAAGATCAAGGCGTCGGCCAACGCGGACTGGTCGTCGTACGTCTACCAACTCGCCCGCGACGCCAAGAACTTCCAGCTCTCCTGGGACCAGGCCCTCAGCCCCGAGCTCGGCAACGAGCTGCTCACCCACCTCGACCAGCTCTTCCTGGGCCAGATCAGCCCGGAGCAGTTCTGCGCGCAGATGGACGAGGCGGCCGCGAAGTGAGCACCGCCAAGATCTCCCCGACACCCAGGCAGCAGGGCGGTCCGCCCTTCCTCATGGCCCTGCCCGCCCTGCTGCTCTTCGCCGTCTTCGCGCTGGTCCCCATGGGAATCGTCGTCTACCTCAGCTTCACCCGCTGGGACGGACTGGGCAGCCCGGCGTGGGCCGGGACCGGCAACTGGCACGAGGTGCTGACCAGTGACGTCACCCGGCACGCCCTGTGGCTCACCCTCAAGTTCATGGTGGTCTCCTGGCTGGTCCAGACCCCGATCAGCCTGCTTCTCGGTGCCTTCGTCGCCGGACAGCAGCGCTACCGGGCCCTCCTGGCGGTCATCTACTTCGTCCCGCTGCTGATCTCCACGGCGGCCATCGCCATCATCTTCAAGAACCTGCTCGACCCCAACTTCGGCCTGGGCGCGAGCCTGAACCTGCCCCTGCTGAACAAGAACTGGCTGGGCGATCCCGAACTCGCCTTCTACGCCGTCGTGTTCGTCATCGCCTGGCAGTTCGTACCGTTCCACACCCTGCTCTACCAGGCGGGCACCCGGCAGATCCCGGGCTCGCTGTACGAGGCGGCGTCCATCGACGGGGCCGGCCGGCTCGCCCAGTTCTGGCACATCACCCTGCCGCAACTGCGCTACACCCTCGTCACCTCCTCGATGCTGATGCTGGTCGGCTCCCTCACCTACTTCGACCTCGTCTTCGTCCTCACCGGCGGTGGCCCCGGCTACGCCACCCGCCTCCTCCCTCTCGACATGTACATCACCGGCTTCCAGAGCAACGAGATGGGCCTCGCCAGCGCGATCTCCGTCGTCCTGGTCGCCGCAGGCCTCCTTCTCTCCCTGATCGTCGTCCGCTTCTCCGGCTTCTCCCGGATGCGCAGCCAGCAGGCAGGTGTGTGATGTCCGCGCTCTCCCACGCCCCGCAGACCGACTCCGGGACCCGTGCGCCCCGGTCGTCCGCAGCACCGTCCACGCCGCCGGGTGTCCTCGCCCGCCTGCGCCGCACCAACGCGCCGGGCGCCCTCGGCGGCCTGGTCTGGCTGCTGATCGTCCTCGTACCGGTGTACTGGGTCCTCGTCACCAGCCTCCGCACCCGCGAGGGCTTCTTCGACGCCAACCCCCTCGCGGTCCCGACCCGCCCGACGCTGGAGAACTACCGCCTCGTCCTGGACAACGGATTCGCCCACTTCCTGTGGAACAGTGTCGTGGTGACCGCGGGCGCCACGCTGCTGACCCTCGTGGTGTCCTTCCTGGCCGCCTACGCCATCGTGCGCGGCACCAGCCGGGCCCTGCGCTGGACGTTCAGCGTCTTCCTGCTGGGGCTCGCCATCCCGCTCCAGGCCACGATCATCCCGGTGTACTACCTGATCGCCAAGGCGCAGATGTACGACACCCTCGGCGCGGTCGTGCTCCCCTCGGCGGCGTTCGCCATCCCGCTCACCGTGATCATCCTCGTCAACTTCCTCCGGGACATCCCGGACGAGCTGTACGAGTCGATGCGCGCGGACGGCGCGGGCCACTGGCGCATGCTGTGGAATCTGGCCCTGCCGCTCTCCCGCCCCGCCCTGATCACGGTCACGATCTACGACGCGCTCAACGTCTGGAACGGCTTCCTGTTCCCGCTGATCCTGACCCAGAGCCCCGACAAACGCGTCCTGCCCCTGTTCGTGTGGAGTTTCCAGGGCGAGTTCACCATCAACGTCCCCGCGATCCTCGCCGCGGTCATCCTGTCCACCCTCCCCACTCTCGCCCTGTACGTCCTCGGCCGCCGCCAGTTGATCGGCGGCCTCACGGCGGGCTTCGGCAAGTAGCGGCCGGTGTCGGGGGGAGTGATCCCCACCGGCGGACGCCGGTTCAGCCGAGGTGAAGGCTGCTCAGGGCGGTGGTCCAGTCGGTGACTATGGCCTTCTGCGCGGCGGCGAGGGTGACCTGGCCCTTGCACACCGCGGTGTGCAGCTTGGTCTCCACCGGGTCCTTCTTGTTGTTCACCCCGGCTCCCTTGCGGTGGCCCGGGTCGGCAGGCTCCACCCACAGGTTTCTGGGGTCGTTGGGGTCGCCGCCGAGCTGAAGACTGATCAGGTGGTCGTACTCCGCGTCCGCCATCCTCCCCGTGAACCCGTAGGACGCGGCGTTCAGCTTCTTCTCCTTGCCCGTCACATACGCGGAGGGGCGCACCCCGGAGGTGTAGCCGCCCTTGCGGCATATCGTCGAGGCCAGGTTCGCCTGCGTCACCGCCGGCGATATCGCTCCGGGCGTGCAGGCCGGGTCCTCCAGCGGCTCGCCGTGCTCGTAACGGTACTTGCAGCTCCCCGCGGGGGGTTGCTTCTGCACGGTGTAGTGCTTCTGTGGGCCCGCGCCCACCGCGATCGACTTCCCCTCACCCTGGCCGGGCGCCCCCGCCGCGACGCTGCTCCCTCCGGACGACGTCGACGTACCGAGCTGGACGGAGGAACAGCCCGCAAGCAACAGACAGGCAAACAGGACGGACGGCACAGCACGGCGGACAGGACGCATGACGGTTCCTCACAGACAGACGATGGCTGAGCAGATGCTCCTCCACTCTCGTTTCGTCCCGTCGCGCGGGGTGGTTTTGTTCACGCCAAGCGTCTCTGACCGACTGGGCCCCAGACCTATGCTCGGACACATGATCGAAACCGAACGACTGCTCCTGCGGCCTCTTCGTGTGTCCGACGTCGATGCCTTCGTCGACCTTCATGCCGACCCGCAGGTCAACCGTTTCGTCGGGACCTACTCCCATCAAACAAGCACTGGAACGCCTCACCGCGATCGAAAGCCAGTGGACCGAGCGAGGTCACGGCCTGTGCGCGATCGAGCTGAAGTCGAACGGGGAGTTCATCGGCCGAAGCGGTCTTCAGTACTGGGAACAGTTCGACGAGGTGGAACTGGGATGGACTCTTCGTGCGGATAGCTGGGGGCACGGCTACGCGACTGAGGCTGCTCAAGCCTGCCTGGACTGGGGGTTCGCCAACCTTGACGCCGACTACTTCACGGCTCTCGTACGGCCTGGCAATGAGGCTTCAGTGAAGGTGGCCGAGCGACTGGGATTCACCCCGCGCCGAGAGGACCACCTGCACGACCGCCCGGTCACGGTGTACGCCCTGGGGCGTCCGACCCAACTGCCCGGTTGATAAAGGCTGTTCGCCAAGTCCGGGCCCTGGTACCTCGTCGCCGACTGCGCCCAGGTGCCACGGATGTACCGCCTCCGGGGTCAGGGCTGCCCACCGCGACCTCGCCAACGATCTGCACACCAACATAACTGATCATTTCAGAATGAGATCTTGGTCTGATGCCTCAGCTGAGATGGTGCTCAGTAGCGGGATGGAACGGGTTGTCCTGCCCACGCGTTGACTCGACGGGACTTTGGAGGGGAGAACCTTGTCGAGTTTGAGCTTCCCGCCGGCACGGGCGGTCGGACGTGGGGCGGCCTGGTACCGCGGGGACTGCCACGTCCACTCCGTCCACTCGGACGGGGAACTCACCCCCGAAGAGTTGGTAGTCCGGGGACGCGCGGCCAAGCTCGACTTCATCGCGACGACGGAGCACAACTCAGCTGCGCCCCCGGGTGCCTGGGGGTATCTGGCCGCCGATGACTTCTTGATCCTTCTCGGCGAAGAGGTGACCACGAAGACCGGGCACTGGCTCGCGCTCGGTATCAGTCCCGGCGAGGTCGTCGACTGGAACCATCAGGTCAGGGACGGATTGATTGATAAGTGCCTGGCCCAGGTCCACCGGGCAGGGGGCCTGTGTGTTGCCGCGCACCCGCATGCGCCCTTCCCCTCGGGGGGCTTCATGTTCCCCTTCCTCGGCTTCGACGTGGTGGAGGTGTGGAACGGACTGTGGACTTCGGATCGGCCCTGGAATGCTGACAACGAGGCGGCGCTGGCGGAGTGGGGGCACAGCCTCGGGGCGGACCTGCAGACGGGCTCGTGGCGGCCGGCGATGGGCAACAGCGACACCCATTTGGAAGGGCAGATCGGAATCCCTCACACCGTGGTCTTCGCCGAGGAACTGACAACGGAGGCGGTCCTGGCCGGGATCCGCGCGGGCCGCAGCTGGATCGCCGAGTCGGCGGATGTGGACGTGTCGTTCTCCGCCTATGCCGACGGTCGCGTTGCCGGGGTGGGAGAGCGGCTCGCGACTCATGGTGGGCAGGTGGAAGTTCACGCGGCAGTACGAGGTGCGCCAGCGGGGACCGTCAGCTTCCACACCGATCGAGGGATGGTTTATCGGGCACCTCTCCCCGGTGACGGGGCGGGAGCGGTGCAGTGGGACACGACAGCGGAGCAGTCGGCGTTCGTCCGCATCGAGGTCCGCCATCCCAACGGTCACGTCGCCGCACTCACCAATCCGATCATCCTCGGCTGACCGTTCGTTTCAGCGTGAGGTGCGGAGGCGGCGGAGGCAGATGAGGCTGCAGGCCAGTTCGAGCAGGCCCTGATGGAGGTCGGCGCGTCGTTCGTAGCGGATCCGGAGCCGTTTGAACTGGTGCAGCCAGGCGAAGCTCCGTTCCACCACCCAACGGACCTTGCCGAGCCCTGAGCCTTGGGCCACGCGGCAGCGGGCTATCAGCGGCTTGACGCCGCGCTTCCACAGCAGGCGGCGGTACTTGTCGAAGTCGTAGCCCCAGTCGGCATACAGGTACCGCGGCTTGCGGCGAGGCCGTCCCCGCAGACCCCGGATCGGCGGGACCGCGTCGAGCAGCGGCAGCCGCTGGTGACATCGTGGCGGTTGCCGCCGGTGAGCGTGACGGCGAGCTGGCCGACCTTTTCGGCTGGGACATCGCGCCAGGCGACGCCGGTCCGCAGTACGTACATCACCCCGGCGAGTGCCGCCCGGTCGGGAACGCGCAGTCGACCGGGATGGCGGCGGCATTCAGGAGCGGGCGGCAGGAGCGGAGCCACGCGCTCCCACAGGTCATCCGGAACAAGATCAGAACGCACACGGACACCTTGCTGACCAAGATCGTTAAGCACAAGACCTGCGGTTCAACTCATTCTGAAACGATCAGTAAGCCGTCACCAACATCCCGTCCGCACCGGCTAAACGACGTCGGGCTCCGTGCCCGGCCACGCTCCGCGCCCCACCAGATCGAGGACGAGTGCGGCGATGTTCCACGCGTCGTCCTCTCCGCGGTGATGGCGGCCCTCCAGCGGCAGTCCGGCTATCTGCAGGGCCTGGGCCATGCCGGGTTTCCTGTGCAGTCCGTAGGCCTTGGTGAATACGGCCTTGGCGTTGGTGTGGTTGCGCTCTGTCGGGTAGCCGAACGGGTAGGCCACTGAATCCGCCTGACTCTGCCGAGCGAACTGGCGGCGGTCGTACTCGCCCCAACTCGCCCAGAGGCGCTCGGCGGCGCCGTACTCCTCGACGAGGATCCGGCATGCCTCGGCGAAGGAGACACCCCGCTCCACCTCGGCTTGCGTCAGTCCGGTCAGTTCCGTGCAGAAGACGCTCACCGTCGAGCGGACGGGGCGGACCAGGAGGCGGTGCCGGGACAGCCGGCGTCCTGCTGACACATCCACGACGGTGAGACCGATCTCGATGATCTCGTTCACGGAGCCGGGCGGCGGCTGCCCGTCCCAGCAGGTGGCTTCCACGTCAATGACGTTCAGCAGGGCGGGTTCGTGGCGCATGGGCCGAGAGTAGAGTTGCGCGCCCGGTACCGGCACCTCAATTTGTGCAGGCCCAGGCGCGCACTCCCCACCGTCCGCATGTGCCGGTTCACGCCCCGGCCGGTCTCAGCGGATGCGGTTCGCCGACCTGGTGGCGGCGTTGAGGAGGTACTCCAGTGGGCCGCGGCGGAAGAAGCGGGACCAGATCGCGGCGAAGAGTACAGCTCCGAGGACGTACATGATCAGGGGGAGCCAGGACTGCTGGGTACCGGTTCCGGCCGGCGTGGAGAACACGGACTGTGCGAGGAAGTGGCCGACGTAGGCGGTCAGGGACATGGTGCCCACGGCGATGACCGGCTTGGCCAGGCGGCGCAGTCGCGGCAGGCGGTCCATCGCCACCGTCGCGCCCACGATCACGAGGATCGCGATGCCGACGCTGCCGATGATGTCGAACGTGGTGCCACTGTGCGGCCCGGCCTGCAGGAGAGACGACGCGGACAGGTCGGGGAACGATCCACCGTCCGCGGGCATCGATCCGCCGCCGGTGGGCATCGGCCCGGAGCTGCCGGACGAGGGCCCGTCCTCCGCGAGACTCCGCAACGCGCCCTTGCCGGCGAGCAGCAGGGACATGCCGTAGGCGGCCGCGGTGAGGGCGGCGCCGAGTGCGGCGAGGCGCTTCTGGACCGTGCCGGAGGAGAGGTCGAGGCGGCCCAGTGCCATGCCCGCGATCACGAAGGACATCCAGGTGAGCGCCGGGTAGAAGCCGGTGAGCAGGAGATCGAGGACGCCGACCTCGCTGAGGTGGCGGAGCGGGTCGTAGCTGTTGATGCTCTGCTGGACCGAGGGAGTCAGCAGTGAGGAGAGGACGTACGCCAGCTGCGGCGCGACGAGGGCGAACGCGGCGGCGATGATCGCGAGGGTCCTGGCCCGCAGGCGCACCAGGGGCAGGGCGAGGAGGAAGTAGACCCCGTAGAAGCCGAGGATGATCACTCCCCCGTACTCGATCGCCATCACGGTGCCCAGGGCCAGCAGGATCACGGCCCGGATCGCGATACGGGCTCTCGCCTGCCGGCCGGCCAGGCCGGTCCTGGGTTCGCGGCGGCCGGCGAGCAGCATCAGCGAGAACCCGGCGAGCGTGGCGAACAGCACCGACGAGTGGCCGTCGGCCATGTACCGGATCCAGCTGGCGACGCCGTGTGTCGCGGACAGCGGGGGACCGATGTGCACGACGTACATGCCGAACACGGCCAGTGCGCGGGCCAGGTCCACTCCGACGAGGCGTCCCATCGAGGGATCGGTCGAGGCGAGGCCGGCGGGCTCGGTGGAGGTCCGGGTAGGTGGAGGCGAGTTCTCCTGCGGTGCCGGTGTCGCCTGCGGTGCCGGTGTCGCCTGCGGTTGTTGTGCCTGTGTCATGAGGAGAACTTCGCGCAGGTGCCCCGGCGCGAACCATCCGGCAGTCTTCGGGCCCTCCCCCGCCGGTCGGCGGGTACCGCCCTGCCGACCGACGGAGTGGACCGCTGCCTCCTGGCAGCCGCTGCGGTTGGGCGCAGGGAGTGGGGTACCCGGCCGCCATGACAAAGTTGCACATTAGAGGACGAAAAGAACATCAAACTCACGATGAGGTCCCCGCGACCGCCGAGGCCGGGCCCGGGCCGGAGGTGGAGCGCAACGCGCCGACGACGCCGACGAAACTGCCGAAGGGCGCCTGGGGAGCGGCTCTCAAAGGCAGCCTGCGCGAGTTCAAGGACGATGAGCTGACCGACCGCGCGGCCGCGCTGACGTACTACGGCGTACTGGCACTGTTCCCGGCGCTGCTCGTGCTCGTCTCCGTACTGGGCCTCACCGGCAGGTCGACCACGGACAAGGTCCTGAACAACCTCCAGCAGTTCGCGCCCGGCTCCGCCCGCGACATCATCACCAGCGCCGTCCAGCAGTTGCAGGGCAACAGCGGCACCGGCTCCATCATGGCCATCGTCGGCCTGGTGCTGGCCATCTGGTCGGCCTCCGGCTACGTCGCCGCCTTCATCCGTGCCGCGAACGCCGTCTACGACATGCCCGAGGGCCGCCCGGTGTGGAAGATCCTTCCCGTGCGGTTCGCGGTGACCGTGGTGCTGCTGGTACTGGCCGTGATCAGCGCACTGATCGTGGTCTTCACCGGCAGCCTCGCTCAGAAGGCCGGACAGGCCCTCGGCGTCGGGGACACCGCATTGACGGTGTGGTCGATCGCCAAGTGGCCCGTACTCGTCATCCTGGTCACGGTCATGATCGCGATCCTGTACTGGGCCACCCCGAACGCGAAGGTGAAGGGATTCAGGTGGATCACTCCGGGGAGCTTCCTGGCCCTGCTGATCTGGATGATCGCCTCCGCCGGCTTCGCGCTCTACGTCGCGAACTTCGCCTCCTACAACAAGACCTACGGCACCATGGCGGGCGTCATCGTCTTCCTCCTGTGGCTGTGGATCACCAACCTCGCCATCTTGCTGGGTCTGGAGTTCGACGCCGAGATCGCCCGCCAGCGGGCCATCGCAGGCGGCCATCCCGCCGGGGTCGAGCCGTACACCCAGCCTCGCGACACCCGCACGTGGGACGAGGAGGACCGGCGCCGCCTGGGCGACACATGACGTCCCCTGCGGCCATTACGGGGGCGTAGGCCTGTGACCTCGGGATACCTGCCTCCCATGAGGCTTCTGGCGGGGGTGCGTGACGGTGATCGGTTTGCGGGCGAGGGGGGCGGTAACGGGTCGGAGGTGCCTGGCCATGATGCGGCTCAGGTCGAACACGCAGGCCGTACCGGACGCCGCCCCAGACCTACGCCCCCCATCCGCACCGCACGCACCGACGCACCCGCACCCGCACCCGCACCCGCACGAAGGCCACCACTCGTGTCCGATCAGCACGCTGCTGCGGCGATAACCGCAGCAGCCGTCATCGCCATGATCCTTTCCGCTCGGTCAGCCATCGCTCACCCGAGCGGCCGTAAACACGTCACCCATTCGACAGGCCACCACCGAACACCCGGCCCCGCTGCCCCTGCCCCAGCCCCTCCGGCAGGCACGGTTCCTGACGACCCCGAACGGGCCGTCCAAGAGGCCGAACAGCACGTCCATCTCTGCTGGCAGCGACTTCGCACACGGGCCGACCCGCTCGAGTGACCTCAGCCGTCGCGGCTGCGGACATCCGGTCCACCCGAGCCCGGACACGGGGAGCGATTTCCCACGGGACTGCAGCGACCGGTGTTTCTGCTGCGACGCCCGGGGGAGAATCGCTTCGGGATCGTGACGATCAGGTCGCGACCGTGAAGTGAGGGAACACCGTTATGGCGCAGGGCAGTGTGAAGTGGTTCAACGCGGAGAAGGGCTTCGGGTTCATCGAGCAGGACGGCGGCGGTCCGGACGTGTTCGTGCACTACTCGGAGATCCAGGGCAACGGCTACCGGAGCCTGGACGAGGGCCAGCGTGTCGAGTTCGAGATCGGCCAGGGCCAGAAGGGCCCGCAGGCACAGCAGGTCCACGCGATCTGATCCCTCTCCTGCCCTGGACCGGCGGACGAGGACGCCTGTCTGCCGGCACGGCGTCTCGATGAGGTCTCGCACGTCCGCAGCCCCCTCGCACGACTTGGTGCGCGGGGGCTGCGGTGCGTTGGTCAGCGTGAGTGGCCGAGGACAGCAAGAAAGGCGAAGTCGCTGTCGTCGTTCGCCGTCGTCGGCAGGGGCAGCCAGGGCGAGACCGGCCGCGCCCGTCGCGATGATCTTCTACATAGCCGGGTGTCCGGGATCAGGCCTTCTTTGAGCCCGCCCCTTCACCCCATGCGGCCCGCGACGTGGCCGCCCGGGTCGTCGGCCAGCACCACTGTGGCCTTGATCCGCTTGCCCACCGGTTCCCGATGCATCTCGATGCTCCGGCAGACGGCCATCACGATCTCGAGGCCGTGCTGGCCCACCCGCCCGGGGTTCGCCGCCTTGGCGATCGGCAGGATCGGTTCGCTGTCCCACACGGTCACCTCGACCGCCCCGTCGATGACCTCCAGGGTCAGCAGGCAGGGGCCCGGAGCGTACTTGCGGGCGTTGGTCACCAGCTCGCTCACCACCAGCTGGACCATGCCCATCGCACGCTCCGACACCGGCAGCCCGTGGACGGCCTGCACATCCGTCAGGAACGAACGAGCCAGCTGACGGGCTTCAGCGATCTCCGCACTGCCTTCGAACGCGGCCGATACAGTCACCGGTCCGCCGAGCAGGGAGTCCTGTCCCTCGCCCATTGCCGTTCGCACCATGCAGCCCGCCTTTTGCCTCAAGCATCTTCAGCCAACTCCCCTCGGATGCCCCGCGAGCCCGACTTCAGACATCGCAAGCGGGCGATCCGGGAAAAGTCACTCACCGTTATCGAACGCATACGAAATGTGCACCGGTTCTGCGGTGGGGGCTCCTGCTGCGCCGTCATGCGAGCACCATCTATGGCGTAGGTGAAACCCACACGTTACTGATCCTTGGGCATACTGGCCTCATGAGTACCGCCGACGACAGCCAGAACCCATTTGGCCAGGTCAACGGGCATGTTCCGGAGGAGAACGGGCTGGTTCAGTACGAACGGGACAAAGCCTGGGTGATCGTCGCCCACGGCGCTTTCGACATGGACACGATCGCGCCGTTCGCCGAGGCGCTTCAGGCCGCGGTGATCGAGCACGCCAGGGTCGTCGTGGACGTCTCCGGCATCACCTTCGCGGACTCGACCTTTCTGAACCTGCTGCTGCACATCAACCAGCAGACGGATCTGCGCATCGTGGCGCCGGCGCCGCAACTGCGACGCGTGCTGGAGATGACCGGAGCCGACACCGTCCTCACGGTGCAGCCGACGGTTGACGACGCGGCCAGGTGAACCCGCGGTCCCCGGCCTGCGGCTGAGCCCGTCCTGCAAGGCTGGGGGGGCACTCGTGGGGTGCATCTGGACGTCCGGCTGGGGCAGAATCATCCCCGCCCGCAAGAGGCGGGCACGTCCGAACGCCTTGAGGAGACGGTGAGCGACAACCACAGAGCCGGCTTACACGACCGCCTTCGCGCCGTCCGGACGGTGGTCGACGGCGTTCGTGTCGTGACCGTGCACGGCGAGATCGACCACGACGGCAAGGACATCCTCGTCCAGGCGCTGCTGTCCGCGGACGGCACGCCGACACCGCAGCGGATCGTGGCCGACCTGAGCGATGTGACCTTCATGGACTCCAGCGGCGTCAACGCGTTCGTCACCGTCTATCAGCAGGTCAGCGCAGATCACGGGTGGCTGCGCATCGCCGGCGCCCAGCAATCGGTCCTGCGCGTCCTTCAGATCGTCGGCATCGACGCCCTCATCCCGTGCCTCCCCACCATCGAAGACGCCCTGAGCGCCTGACCACCCCGCACCCGGCTGTTCCCGTTCAGTCCGTGCTGGGCCGGGCCAGGCCGTGGTCGTAGGCGAAGATCACGGCCTGGATGCGGTCGCGTGCGCCGATCTTGGCCAGGACGCGGCCGACGTGGGTCTTGACGGTGGACTCGGACAGGACGAACCGGGCGGCGATCTCGCCGTTGGTCCAGCCCTTGCCGACGGCCACGAGGATCTCGCGTTCACGGTCGGTGAGCGAGCCCAGCCTCGGGTCCTCGGCGCCGTCGCCCCGGTGGGCGGGGATGTACGGGGCGAACTCGTCCAGGAGGCGGCGGGTGAGAGCGGGGGCGATCACCGCGTCGCCGGAGGCCACGGCGCGAATTCCGGCGAGGAGTTCCTCGGGGCGCGCGTCCTTCAGCAGGAAGCCGCTGGCGCCGGCCCGGATCGCGGCGTGGACGTACTCGTCGAGGTCGAACGTCGTGAGCACGAGGACGCGTGAGCGGCCACCGGCGGCGGCGATGCGTCGGGTCGCCTCGATGCCGTCCATGCCGGGCATGCGGACGTCCATCAGGACGACGTCGGGGCGCAGTTCGGCGGCCTTGCGGACGGCTTCGGCGCCGTGCGCGGCCTCTCCTACGACATCGGTCTCGGGGACGGAGTCCAGGAGCAGGTGGAAGCCGTAGCGTTGCAGCGGCTGGTCGTCCACGATGAGCACGGTGGTCATCGGTCACCGTCCCGGGGCGTGAGGTCCAGGACGGCTTCGACGCACCAGCCTCCGCCGGCCGTCGGCCCCGCGGTGACGGTTCCGCCGTACAGCGCCGCTCTCTCCCGCATGCCCACCAGGCCGTGTCCTTCCTCGTTCGGGGCGCCGGACGGTGTGACCGCCGGGCCGGTGTCCTTGACCCGGATGCTCAGCCGGGTGCCCGTCAGGACGACCGCCAGGTGCACCCGGGCGTCGTCGGCGGCGTGCTTCATGGTGTTGGTGAGGGCTTCCTGGACGATCCGGTACACCGTCAGCTGGACCCCGTCGTCCAGGGTCTCGACGTCGCCGGAGGTCCGGTAGACGACCTCCAGTCCCGCGGCGCGCACCGTGGCGCACAGGGCGCCGATGTCCGCGATGCCGGGCTGCGGGCTGAGCTCGGGCCCGTCGGCCGCACGGTCCCCGGTCTCACGCAGGACGCCGAGCACGCGCCGCAGTTCGCCGAGGGCCTGCCGGCCGGTGTCACCGATGAGCCGCAGGGCCTCCTTGCCCCGCTCGGGTGCGATGTCCGTGGCGTAGGCGCCGGCGTCGGCGAGCGTGATGATGACGGCGAGGTTGTGGCCGACGATGTCGTGCATCTCGCGGGCGACCCGGGTGCGTTCGGTGGCCGTGGCCAGCCTGCTGCGCTGGTCGCGCTCGATCTCCAGCCGGGCCGCCCGCTCCCGCAGCCCGGCCAGCTGGGCCCGGCGGATCCGGATCATCAGTCCGAGCGTCAAGGCCGCCGTCGCCGTACTCGACAGGAAGAACAGCGCGTCCCAGACGGACACGGCCGAGGACACGCGGAGCGCGACCAGCAGCACGGCTCCCGCCATCACCGCGCCGGCCCACGGCAGCTGCCGCAGCCGCCCGTGCAGGGCCATGCTGTACAGGGCCACGAAGAGGGCGACGTCCGCGCGCAGTGCCACGCCCAGGGACCACTGGAGGGCGAACACCGCCGCGATGACGCCGAAGGCCACCATGGGCCTGCGTCGCCGCCACAGCAGGGGCAGTACGAGTCCTGCCTGGAGCGCCAGCATTCCCGCCACGGGCAGCTCGGTGAAGGCGAGCAGGAAGCGGGGCGGTCCGTCGCCGTCGTCCGCGCCGCCGCGCAGCAGGTCGGGCAGACAGAACATCAGGAAGACCACCGCCACGACCAGCGTGTCCAGCACCCAGGGACGGGCCCGGTCGGCCTGCCGCAACCGCTGGCCGCACCGGGAGAGCCTGGCGACCAGCGGTCCCATCCCGCTGATGTCATAGGTGGTCAACGACGTCACCTGTCCATGGTGCGGGGCGTCAGACGTCGCTGCGCACGAGCCGGTACGCCGCGCCGCCCAGGGTGAGTGCCGTCCAGCACAGGAAGACCAGCAGTCCGGCACCGGGCGACAGGGACGTCGCGTCGTGGGTCAGCGCGAACATCGACTGGCCCGCGTTGGACGGGAGGTAGGGGCTGATGTCGTCCTGCCAGGAACTCGGCAGCAAGGACATCAGCCCGGGGATCAGCATGAGGGAGGCGACCAGCACCGAGATCCCTCCTGCCACGGACCGCAGCAGCGCACCCAGCGCGGCCCCGATCACCCCGACCAGGCCGAGGTAGAGTCCGGCGCCCAGCAGGCTCCGCAGGACACCGGCGTGCGAGAGGCTCATGGCCGCGGGCGTGCCGGAGACGATTCCACTGCCGATCAGGAAGGCGACGAACCCGCCCACCGTGCCCACGACCAGGGCGACCAGCCCGAACACCGTCGCCTTGGACCACAGCACGGGCAGGCGGCGGGGCACCGCGGCGAGCGTGGAACGGATCATGCCGGTCGAGTACTCGCCCGCCGTGACCAGCACGCCGAGCACGCCGAGGGCCAGCTGGGCGAAGTTCGTACCGAAGAGGGACAGGCTGACGGCCGTGGAGTCGGCGAAGTCCCGGTCGATGTGGCCGGAGTCGATGCCCGACTTGTAGCGGCTCGCGGAGATCACGCCGAAGGCCACCAGGAACAGCAGGCCGAGGCCCAGGGTGATCCAGGTCGAGCGCAGGGACCACAGCTTGGCCCACTCGGAGGCGAGGACGCGCCGTCCGGTCACCCGGTAGGCGGGGCGGGCGGGAGCGGTCCTGGGTTCCTCCGCGGTCGCGGTGAGGGTGCTCATGCGGGCCTCCCGAGGGTCTCGATGGCGTTCGTGGTGCCGGAGGCACTCCCGGGCGTGGTGCCGGAGGCAGTCCCGGGCGTGGTGCCGGTCGTGGTGCCGTGGTACTCGACGGCATCCCTGGTCAGGTCCATGAACGCCTCCTCCAGCGACACGCTGCGCGCGCTCAGCTCGAACAGGGCGATGCCGTGCTCGGCGGCCTTCAGCCCGATCTCGCGGGCGCTGAGCCCCGTCACCTGCAACTCCTCGGAGCCGATCGTGCCGGTGATGTCGACGCCCGGCCCGGCCAGGGCGTCCCGCAACCGCGCCGGGTCCTGAGTCGCGACCTTCACCGTGTCCCCGCCGGCCTCGCGGATGAGCTCCGCCACGGTCGTGTCGGCCAGCAGCCGGCCGCGCCCCACGATGATCAGATGGTCCGCCACCAGGGCCATCTCGCTCATCAGGTGGGAGGACACGAACACCGTCCGGCCCTCGTCGGCGAGCCCCTTGAGCAGGTTGCGGATCCACAGCACGCCCTCGGGGTCCAGCCCGTTGACCGGCTCGTCCAGCATCACCGTCTGCGGATCGCCCAGCAGCGCCGCCGCGATGCCCAGCCGCTGGCCCATGCCGAGGGAGAAGGCCCCGGCTCGCTTCTTCGCCACGCTGCCGAGCCCGGCGAGGTCGATCACCTCGTCGACCCGGCGCGCCGGAATGCCGTGGGTCAGCGCCAGGGCCCTGAGGTGGTTGTACGCCGAGCGGCCGGGATGGATCGACTTCGCCTCCAGGAGCGCGCCGACCTCCTGGAGCGGTGCCCGGTGGAGGGCGTAGTGCTGACCGTTCACGGTGACGGAGCCGCTCGTCGGGGCGTCGAGGCCGACGATCATGCGCATCGTGGTGGACTTGCCCGCGCCGTTGGGCCCCAGAAAGCCGGTCACCGTACCCGGCCGCACCGCGAAGTCCAGCCCGTCGACGGCTGTCTTCTCACCGTATTTCTTGGTCAGCTGCCGTGCGTCGATCATGCGCGCTCTTCCTGTCGGTCCGCGGCGTCCGTCCTCTCCGACGCCTCACGGGCCACGTTAGGAGCGGTTTTGTGCGATCCGGTGGTACTGGGGGGCTGTTCGTGGGCGGGGCGCGTGGTACCGGGGTACTACGGGGGGTGCGCGTGCGTCGTACCTGGTCGTCGGCTGGGCGGTGGGTGCTGGGAGCGGGGTGGGTAGAGGAGCTGCTGCCGTGCTGGGCGGGGGGTGGGAGCTACGAGGGCAGTACAGCTCACGTCGGCTGGACGACTGCCGGCATGGCTACGGTCGCCTCCTGGCCGACCGCTCCGATTCGAGCGTGTCGGCCTGCCGGCCACGACGTGGGTGGCGTGATTGTGTGCCAGGGGCTTGGGTGACGGCGGTGGCATCCCACCTCGGTCGGGGCTCTGGGCAGGGCGGTTGCCGGCCTCTCCCAGGCGTTCCGTGATGATCGTGGCTGGATTTCGTCACCGGTGCGTCACAGGTCGAAGTGCCGGAGAACTGCCGGGTCGGTGCTTCTGTCTGGATCGACGAGGGCGGCACGGAGCCGCTCTTCGGACAACCGGAACCCGGGGGACAGCATGCGGTACGTGAACGGAATGCGCGGTTCGGCGATGGCGGTCGTCGTGGCCTCGGTGGCCCTGGCGGTGGCGGGGTGCCAGCCCGGCGGAAGCGGCGCGGACACCGCGGACGGCGGCCCCACCGCATCCGGGTCCGGCAGCTCGGCGGCCTCCTCCACGCCCGACGGGTCGAAGCCCGCGGGATCCGTCTCCAGTTCCTCCACCCCTTCCGGCCCCTCGACGCCGTCCGCCTCCCTGCCCACGCCCACCGCCTCCGCACCCGCGCCGTCCGCACCGGCCGCCGGTGGCTCGGCCGCGACCTGCTCCGCGAGCAGCCTCAAGGCGACCGCCCGTCAGGCCACCGTGCGGCCTGACGGGACGGGCACCGGTGCGGCCGTCGTCGAGTTCACCAACGTGTCCGCACACACGTGTTCCCTCAACGGGCACCCCACGGTGGCCGGCGCCGCGAACGGCTCCCCCGAGCTGAACGTCCCGCTCACCGTCAAGCCGACCGGAACGGCGACGGCCGTGAAGGTGGCCCCCGGCGGCAAGGCGTGGGTGAAGCTCACGTACGTGCAGGTCCAGGGAGAAGGCGACGGGTACTGCGAGTCCGGTTCGGCGCCCGTGCTGTACCCCACGATGGTGGTCGGGCTGCCGGGCTCCGGAGCGCACCAGGTGGGCCTGGACGACGGTCAGTTCGCCGAGTGCGACGACACCGTGACCGTCACCCCCGTGTCAGCGGTCAAGCCTGCCTGATTTCAGCGGTGTTGGGACTCAGGGCCTCGCGGACGGCCGCTTGCGGTGAGGCCTTGAGCCGACGTGTTCCCCCGCGTTTCCGCCCTCGCCGGGACGGGACGCGGTCGGTGTTCAGTTGCTCGCCGAGGCCGAAGTCGGGACCGCCGATGCCTTGGTCCGCAGGGCGCGTTCGCAGTGCGGCCAGTCGTGGAAGTCGTGGTTGCGGGCCCAAAGGCGTTTGGCGGCCTGGATGTTCCATTCGGGGTCCAGCGCCTTGAGCGGAGTGCCACCCAGTTCACGCAACCGGGTGTCGGAGATCTGGAACAGGCCCCAGTTCCTGCTGCCGTTGGTGTTCGGCAGGATGTGCAGCGGGTCCAGGAAGGACTGGCAGTCGGCGATGGCGACGGCGTCGTCCGGTGCCTCGTCGAAGACCACACGTATGCGCTTGCGGACTTTTTCCGGCGCCCAAGTGTCCATGCGCGCCTTCGAGTCGTAGAGCGCCTTCTTGGTGTCCGCCGTGACGACGCCGTTCGGCGGGAGTCCGGCGATCACCTGGAAAGCCGTCACCCTGCGCAGGGTCTGCGGGCCGAAGTCGCCGTCCACGCCTATGACGGCGCCACGCCGCTCGAGCAGCGTCTGTACTTCGCGCACGCACTCGTCGTGCTGCCCCATGCTCACGACGGGCGAACAGACGGAGGAGAACAGGGTCCGCGGATCCGGCTTGTCGGCCCGGTCATCCGGCGTGGAGGCCAGGGACACGGCCCATCCGACGGTTCCGAGAACGGTGACGGCGGCCGCGGCGGTCAGGGCGAGGGTCCGTCGATTCGCCGGGAGGCGCTTGGGGCTCGGCTCCTGGAGGCCAGGAGCGGAAGCAGGCTCCGATGCAGGCGACTCCCTTATGGCGGGCACGGGTTCCTGCTCGGCCGCGGTCGATACGGGGTGCGCGGAGGCGGCTTCCTCGACGGTGACGGCCTCTGCCTCCTCAGCCTCGGCCTGCTTATCAACGACATCGCTCTGCGCGGTGTCCTCCTGCGGCACCCGTCTCTCGCGCTCCGCGTCGGCGAGAGCCCACAACCGGTGCAGTTCGCGCAGTTCGGCGGAGGCGGCTCCGCATGCGGTGGCGATGCGGTGCACGGCGCCGTAGTCCTGCGGGACCGACGAGGCCGCGCAGTACCGGTGCAGGCTGGAACGGCTGATGCCGGCTCGCTGGGCGAGAGCGTCGTAGCTGAGCCCGGATCTCCTTTTCAGCGCGCGCAGTTGAGCGGCGAGTCGCTCGACCTCCATGTACTGGTTCATGAAGAACCCCCCTCTTGTTCGCACACGCTCGCCCGTCCTGGCTGCGTGTCGGCGCCTGTCGACGGTCCGATGCTCCGTCGGTCCGGGACGTGGTCACGATCCCGGCGGCCCAATGTGCCAGAAGTTGCCCGGCCGAGCGGGGAGTTGGGGCTTCCGGATGCCGAAGAGTGCTCTGTCGGTATCCCATGCGCCTCCCAGCCGCGCCAGGAACACGCAGCTCAGAGGGTGCGCAGGAGTGTCAGCGTCCCAGACGGGCCCCTTCCGCTTGTCTGGCCCGACGGGACCCGCCACCGTGACGCCGTCGGTGCCTTGACCCCCACTCATGAGGGGGGCGAAGACAGCCCGTCACTTGCTCAACCACGCGCTACGGATACGGGAGAACAGATGAAACACCGCACGACCTTGATGCGCACTGCGGCCGCGATTCTGCTGGCCGGCGGCGGACTGCTCGCAGGAACCCCGGCTCACGCGGCCGCCGCCGCGTGCTCGGGGTCGGCCTGCGACGGCAAGGACCCCTCCGTCTACTGCCAGGGCGACGCGCGGACCGTGCAGAGCCTCAGACTCGGGCAGGCCCTGCTCGAACTCCGCTACAGCCCCAGCTGCCGGGCCGCCTGGGCCCGCATCTCCAACGCGGGCTACGACACTCGGGACCAGTTCACCCCGTACGCCACCGTGCACCGCAACAGCGACGGGCGTGAGTACTCCTGTTCGGTGCCCAACGGCGACACCGACTGCTACACCCGCATGGTCAACGACGCGAACGTCACGTCGTATGCGAAGGGAATGTGGGACAGCGGCGCCCGCATCTACGAGGACCGGACCGGGTCTTACTGAGCCTCCCTGTCTGATCACGGAGTTCGGCCCGGGCGGCAGGCTTTCCCAGCCGCTCGGGCCGCTCACGTTTTCGACGTGGGGATCAGCCGGTCACGTGCCGGGTCGTCGCGTCTGCGGTGCCTGGATCCTGTTCTTGCCGCCGTCCGACGCCACAGCGCGGACCTGGGCGTTCGCCACTTCAGGCGCAGGGCGGTCAGGCGAAGCGCGAACGCCAGCAGTCCGACCGCGACCGCGGTGGCCACCCGCAGGGTGGACGTGGCGTGCAGGACGGTGACCAGGCCGGCGCCGCAGACGGCGGGGACGACGTACAGATCGCGGTCCCATATCAGCGACGAGGGGATCTCCCGGGCCAGCACGGAACAGACGACTCCGCCGCCGACCGCCGTGGTCACCCCCAGCGCCGCGGAGGCCGGGGCGTTGAGGCCGTGCTGGAGGGCCTTGACGGTGCCGGTGACGCAGAACATGCCCAGCGCGCCCGCGTCGGCCACGTCCCAGGCCGTGTCCCACGAATGTGCCCGGGAATTGAAGAAAACCAGCAGAGTCGCCAGGAACGGGGCCGTCGCGTATCCGAGGTCGGTGAAGGCGACCGGCTGGATGCGGAGCACCAGATCCCGGAAGAGGCCGCCGCCCAGACCGGCGGCCTCGGCCAGCAGCAGGGTGCCGAAGAAATCGAAGTCCTCGCGTGTGGCTATCAAGGCCCCGCAGACGGCGAAGGCGAACACCCCCACCAGATCGAGCGGATACTGCACGTCTCCCGCGATGCCGTGCAAGCTGTGGATCATCTGGGGCTCCTTGAAACCTGCCCTTCCTCGGCCTTGCAGCCCGACGCCGGGGCGAGCGGGGAGACAGGTCTCGGCGGCAGCGCCAGGGGTGTTTCTGAGAACGACAACGCCTTTGCTCCGGGGCCACGTTATCGAGATGGCAGCTCGGTCCGCGCTGCCATGAGCGGAGAATGAGCGGTAGTTGATGACAGCCGGATCAGATGCTTTCGGAGCGGACCGAGTCCGGTCCGTCGTGGGCCGAATGCGGTTCGCGGACACCTGAGAGCTGTCCCGCATCCGCGGAGTACCTTGAAGATCGAGTGCTGCTCGTTCATCCGTCGCACTGCCAACGGAACCGCCCGAGCACCTGAAGGCACAGCGAAGTCGTCTCATTCGGGGGCTACCTGCGGGGAATCCGCGGCAGGGCCGGCCATCTCCTGCAACTGCGGCTTCGACACCGCCGGTTCGGGCAAGGCGCGGACCAGCACCCAGCTCAGGGCGGGCATCAGGATCAAGGGTGTCAAGGCCGTACGCAAAGAGGTGGCGTCGGCGATGACGCCGATGACGGGGCTGGTCAGGCCGCCGACGCTGACCATGAGGCCGAGGGTGATTCCACTGGCCGTTCCAACACGTGTCGGCAGATAGTCCTGGGCGAGCGTGACCTGCAAGGAGAACGGCACGTACAGGCCGATCGACGTCAGGGCCACGAAGAGGAAGATCGCTGGTCCGGGCACGAACACCACTCCGGCGACGGCCGCCACGGCGATCAGGTACGACGTCCTCACCACAGTGACCCGGTCCCAGCGGTGGGCCAGATTGCTGCCGACCACGGTGCCGACGGCTCCACCCAGGTAGAGCACCAGCAGTGCGGCCGTCCCCGCTGTCGTTCCGCCGTGTGTCGCCTCCCGGACCTGGAAGGCGACAAAGGTGCTCAGTCCGACGAAGGCGATGGACCGGCATATCACCGCCGCCGACAGCCGCACGAACGATGGCCAATCGTCTCGCCCTGCCCCGGGCCCCTTGCCGCCATCGGCGGCCAGGGACTCTTCCAGTCTCCGCAACACCGGCAGCGTCAGTGCGCCACCGACCAAGGCGGGAAGGATCAGCAGCGGGGACAGTCGCAGCCCGCCCGCGGTGATCACTACCGTGACCAGGAGGGGGGCCATCGCGAACCCGATGTTGCCGCCCAGGGAGAACCACCCCATGGAGCGGTGACTGCCCCTGCCGGCCAAGCGCGCGACGCGGGCCGACTCGGGATGGTAAGCGGCTATGCCGACGCCGGACACCGCAATGAACAGCAAGGTGAGCGGATATGAGCTGCTGACTCCGCTCAGGGCCACACCGAGACCGCCGAGTGCGGTACTGACCGGCAGCAGCCAGGGTATGGGGCGGCGGTCGGTGAGTGCGCCGAAGAGGGGTTGCGCCAGGGAGGACAGCAGACTGGCGGCGAGCACGATGCCCGACGCCTCGGCATAGGTGTAGCCCCGCTCGACGACGAAGAAGGGGAGCAAGGCCGCTACGGCGCCCTGATAGACGTCCACGCAAGCATGTCCCAGTGACAGAAGGCCGATCGACTTGTTCGGTGGCATGACGCCATGGTTCTCCGCGACCACCCTGGCGCACTTCCGATAATCTGCCAACCAATGAGGGATATCCGCCATCTGCCGGTGGCACCGACGACTGCCCGCCAACTGGCGCCAGGCACCGGCATCGACGCCCACCGGCACGACGACCACCAGATCGTCTACGCGGGCCGGGGCGTTGTCGCCGTCACCACGGGCGCGGGGTCATGGATGGCCCCGGCGACCCGGCCGATCTGGATCCCGGCCGGCATCGTGCACTCCCACCAAGCGCACGGCGAGCTCGAACTGCATCTGATCGGGCTTCCGGCGGACACCAACCTGCTCGACCTCGACGAGCCCACCGTGCTGAGGGTCAGCCCGCTGCTGCGGGAGCTGATCCTCGTCTCCACCCGCCAGCCGACAGATGACAGTCCGGAACAGCGACGCCTGCGTGCCGTCCTGTGCGACCAGCTGCGGACCTCGCCCCAGCAACCGCTGCACGTGCCTGCGCCGAGAGCGCCGCAGCTCAGAGCTCTCTGCGACATGCTCCATGCCGACCCGGCCGACAACCGCACCCTGGCGGAGCTGGGCAGCGAGGTCGGCGCCAGCGACCGGACCCTGTCACGTCTGTTCAAGGCCGACCTCGGTATGACGTTCCCGCAGTGGCGCACTCAACTGCGGCTCTCCCACGCCTTGGTGCTGCTCGCCGAGAACACTCCGGTGACCGTGGTGGCGCACCGGTGCGGCTGGTCCTCGGCGAGTGCGTTCATCGACGTCTTCCGCCGCGCCTTCGGCCACACGCCGGGACGTACGACGGACTTCGCACCGGCGGCGGATCGAACGCAGTAGCCCACGCCGTCAAGGTCCGCCCGCGCAGCCGTCCGGACACAGAGCCGACGCACGAGGGGGTTTGAGTGAGTGTCAGGTCCATCATGCCTGGTCGTAGCCGCTTTCGGTAGGACGAAGCGCACGTCCGTCCGGCCTTGTTGCAGGTGGTGGCGTGACCGCAGACTCGTCGTCATCCACTCTCCGGTCAACGGGCCGGCATCCGCCATCGGGTGTCGGCGCGTTCGCCGTGCTGTCTCGCCGTGTGACATGCGCCGGCCGGGGAGGGGTGGGGATGAAGGGGATCGATGGATCAGGACATGGTCGTGCTGGCGAGGGTCAGGCTGCTCAGTGCCAACCGTCGGGTCGTGCGGGGCGTCGAGGGGCTGTGGATCTACCGTCTGCTGACGCAGGTCGAGCCGGAGGTGTACGGATCGAAGCTGGCGTACGTCCTGGTGGAGGAGAGTGGTTCGCCGCTGGTGCGGGAGTTGCCTGAGCGGAGGCTGGCTCTGCTCGACGAGGCCGTGGAGGTGGCGCAGGCTCTCAGTCCGGCGAACCCGTACCGGGAGATGGTGCTGGCGAGGGCGCTGACCGCGAGGGCTCGGACGCTGCCGTAACTTCGAGTGGGGTCCCGGTCGAGGCCGGGGCCCCACGCCTTCGACGAGGCCTCGGGGGCGCATCGACAGTGAGCGACCGGGCTCGTGCGCGGGCGGGCGTCACCTTCATGATCGTCGGCCCTTGGGTTGGTGCAAGCCCCTCCCCCGGCGGTCGGCGAAGAGCATGGCGGGCCGTGCGGCTGGTCGGCCTATGGTTTCGGCGCTGCCGGGATCTTGTCCAGCGGCGGCAGCAGTTGGGCGCCTGTTGCGGTTGCCGACATCAGCGAGACCGCGGGCGCGACATCCTGGCCGTCGGTGATGGTCGGGACGGCGAGGGAGCGGAGCCCGCGGCTGACCGCGCGGCCGGAGAGGCTCCGCCGGGACGACGAAGCGATCCGGGTCACCTGCAAGACGCCGCCGTCGCTGCCCGATCCGCAGCCGCCCGCAGCGACGTCCCGAAGCTGCCGGACCATCCGTCCTACCACCAGATCATGGTGGTTTTCGCCGCTTCCGATGTGCCGCTCGGGGGGTGGCAGGTGTGCGGAGCGATGGACCTTAGATCGCGCCCAGCAAACATCAACGGCACCTTTCTGCTTCTCGACCGTTCCCGAACCCCGTTGACAACTGTCGCCACTCACCTCCATCATCATTCCACTAATCACATAGTGGAATGATGATGGAGGTGAGTGGCGGCCGTGGAGTACCGCATCGACAGGCGGAGCGGGGTCCCCGCCTTCCAGCAGATCGTGCAGCAGACCAAACAGGCCCTGCGGCTGGGCGTACTGGTGCCGGGCGACCGGTTGCCCACCGCCAAGGACGTCGCTGAGACCAGCGCGGTCAACCCGAACACCACCCTCAAGGCGTACCGCGAGCTGGAGCGCGAAGGCCTGGTCGAACCGCGACCGGGCCAGGGCACCTTCGTACGCCGAACGCTGGGCCGGGTCGAGACGGGTACCGACTCGCCGCTGTACGAGGAGCTGGTGGCGTGGATGTCGAAGGCGGCCGAGGCCGGTCTGGAGCAGGAGGACGTGGCCGCGCTGGTCGCGTCGGCGCTGGAGAAGCAGTTCGCCACCGGGACCACAGCGGTCATGGGGGCCACGAC
Source organism: Streptomyces griseorubiginosus (assembly GCF_001514195.1). Taxonomy (GTDB): domain Bacteria; phylum Actinomycetota; class Actinomycetes; order Streptomycetales; family Streptomycetaceae; genus Streptomyces; species Streptomyces griseorubiginosus. The sequence continues at coordinate 425,285 of NZ_KQ948737.1, forward strand.
AACGAGGAGCACAGGTGAGTGACTTCAACTACGCGGGGGAGCCGGCGCTCGAGGCGCACGGACTGGGGATGCGCTACCGGCGCGGCTGGGCACTTCAGGACTGCACGTTCCGGCTTCCGGCGGGCAGGATCTGCGGGCTGGTCGGCCCCAACGGGGCGGGCAAGACCACGCTGCTGAACATCGCGGCCCATGTCCTGAAGCCGACGCAGGGCTCGCTCAGTCTGTTCGGCGAGGCTCCGGGCTCGGTGGAGTCCGGTCGGCGTACGGCCTTCCTCGCGCAGGAGAAGCCGTTGTTCCGCCGTTTCACCGTGGCGGAGACGCTGCGGCTGGGGCGGGAGCTGAACCCCGGCTGGGACCAGCGCGCCGCCGAGGACATCGTCCGCGCGGGCAATGTGCCCTTCGACGCGAAGATAGGCACTCTCTCGGGTGGCCAGCGCACTCGCGTCGCCGTCGCCCTCGCTTTCGGCAAGCGCCCCGACCTGCTGCTGCTCGACGAGCCGATGTCGGACCTGGACCCGGTCGTGCGCCACGAACTCATGGGAACCCTCCTTTCCGTGGCCGGCGAGCGCGGCACCACCGTGATGATGTCCACCCACGTCCTGGCCGAACTGGAGAACGTATGCGACTTCCTCATCGTCGTCTCCGGCGGTGGCGTGCGCCTGGCCGGTGACGTGGACGAGCTGATGTCCGTGCACACCGTGGTCACCGGGGCCAGGGAGGGCGAGGACCTGCCCGCCGGCCTCGGCTATCACACCCTCGTGGAGACCCGGACCAGCGGACGGCAGTTCACCGCGCTCATCCGGCCGGAGGGCCCGGTCACCGGCCCCTGGGGGGTGACCGTCCCGAGCATGGAGGAACTCCTGCTCGCTTATCTCCGCTCCCCCGACGCACCACCGCTGATCACCCCCACCGCCCACGTCCAGGGCCAGGCGTTCGGCACCCGGACGGTGGCGGCATGAGCACCTTCACCAGCCCCTCGGCCAACGGCAAGAACGGGACGACGAACCGCACGATGAACGGAACGAAGAACGGAACGAAGAACCGGGCCAGGCACGGGTCCGGGAACACGCGCACCACGGAGGCCGCCCGGCGTCCCCGCCTCAGCGGTATGACCTGGCTGGTCTGGCGTCAGCACCGGGCCGCGTTCTGGACCATCCTGGCCGCCACCGTGCTCTGCGTGGCCTGGATGGTCTACCAGCGTGGCCAGTTGATGGACTTCCTCGACTCCTACGGCTTCCCCGCCAAGAACCTCGACGACGCGGGCAAGCGGTTCGACCCCTACATCGGTGCGTTCTCCTCCGTCACCACCGGTCTCACGGCGATACCCGTCATACTCGGTGTCCTCCTCGGCGCCCCGCTCCTCGCGGGCGATTTGGAGAACGGAACGGCCAAGCTGATCGCCGCCCAGTCCGTGAGCCGCAACCGCTGGCTCGCCACGAAGCTGGCGCTGACCGGGCTGGTGGTCGTGGTGAGCACGGTCACGCTGTCGGCTGTGTTCGCGTGGTGGTGGAACCCCATCAAGCTCGATTACGTGGACATCGACTGGAGTTCCAGGGAGTTCTTCAACACCACGGGCCCGGTGCCCGTCGCCCTCTCCCTCCTCTGCGTGTTCGGCGGGGTGCTGATCGGTGTGATCCTGCGCCGCACGCTGGTGGCCATGGTCGTGACCCTCGGATTCGCCGTCGCTGTCCAGACCGTCTGGGGTTACTTCAAGCTGTCGCTCGGCGACATCGTCACAGCCACCACCAAGCCCGTCAGTCCCGGCACTCCGATCACCTTCCCCTCGTCGGTGCCCCGTACCGCGCACGTGCTCGACACCTCGTACGTCAGCGGCAGCGGGAAACACTTCGACTTGACCACGTGCACGGACACGCTGTCGGAGGCGGCGACCACGTCCTGCATGAAGAAGGCGGACATCGTCGGCGCGTCGATCGACTACATCCCCATCTCGCAGATGAGCAGCATGCAGTGGTTGGGAGCATCGATCCTGTTCGCCCTGACGGCCGGCATCGTGGCGTTCCTCTTCATCTGGGGTCGCAAGCGGCTCGTCTGAGGAACCGACCGTGCCCGTGGGTACGCTCGCTCTCCAGCGACGCCCGCCCACGCTCGGCGTGAACGACCTCGACGAGATTCTGGCCCGACTCGCCGCACACGGGATTGACTACGAACCGGTCGAGACCTACCGCAGCGGCGTGCGCCACGGCGTCGTACTGGACCCCGACGGGAACAGCCTGTCCCTTGCCGAGGCGCCCACCCGGTGAGTTCCCACCGGCCCGCCGTGGCCTCTTATGCCGGATCGGCACCCGCAGCGGGCGATGTCACGAGTGTCAGTACTTCGGTCAGCGCGGACACGGACGGTCCGGACCAGTCGTCGTCGCGCGCATGGGCGTCGTTGTCGGCCCAGTCGCTGGTCCGGAGCATGAACGCCCGCATACCGCAGCGGGACGCACCGGCGAGTTCGTCTCCTCCTCCGTCGCCGATGTAGAGGCACTCCTCCGGGGCGGCATCGAGATGGTGTGCGATCAGACGGAAGAGTTCCGGGTCGGGTTTGCGCCTGCCCTCCTCGCAGGACAGCACGCGCGCGTCGACAAGATCGGCCACCGGCAACTGCGGCCAGGTCTGCGCCAGTTCGACGGTGCAGTCGCTCAGCACACCCACGCGCAGTCCGCGGGCACGCAGGGCGCGCAGCGTAGGAACGGCGTCGTCGCGCAGCACGAAGAGTTCGCGTTGCGCCGTCAGCCGTGCGGCGCACGCGGCGGCAAGTGCTTCGTCGGTCGGCTCGACACCGCAGCGCCGTGCCAGCGTCCGGAAGGTCGCCGTCAGGTCGCCCAGGGACCCGGTGGCTCGTTCGGGGAACGAGGCGTCCAGGGCCGTACGCCAGGTTCGGACGGGCAGGCCGATAGGTGCCGCGCTCCGGGCCGCGTGTTCGTCCCAGACGTGGGCCGGAGTGCTGGGGGTGAGCGTTCCGAAGAAGTCGAAGACGACGGCGTTGACGGACATGAAGGGACCCTAACGCCCCGGACGTGGCCCCCTCAGATCACCCTCCTCATGTCTGCGGGGGTAGGGCTTTCCCGAGGACTCAGACACCTGTCAGCACGATGGCTCCTGAAGGGGCGTGTTGCGAGGATCGATGTGTCCGTACCCCCTGTGACACACCTCAGAGGAAGTCTCATGCGCAGCACTCGTATCGTTGCCGCTTCTCTGGTCGGGGTCGTCGTCTGCGGTCTGGCCGTCCCGAGCGCGGTCGCGGCCTCAGCCAGGGCCACCACCTCGCATACCGCCCAGGCGCTCTCTGCACGCTCCAGCCCTGCGAAGGGTGTGAGGCTCACGCTTCCCGCGCCGAGCGGCCGTTACGCCACCGGCGAGTCGTCCTTCCGGCTGGTCGACGACGAGCGCACGGACCCGTGGGTGCCCGGTCAGCCGTACCGCGAGCTGATGATCAGTGTCTTCTACCCGTCGGTGCACACCGGCGGCCGGCCCGTCACGCACCAGTTTCCGCCGGCGGTGGCCACGGCGTTCGGTACGGCCGTCGAGCAGAGCGCCGAACTGCCCGCCGGCCTGGTGAACTGGGCCGCGACCACCACACACTCCGTGAGGGACGCCGTGCCGGCCCCCGGCCGCTTCCCCGTCGTCCTCTACTCCCCCGGCGCCGGGGATCCGCGGGACTGGAACGTGTCACTGGCCGAGGACCTGGCGTCACGCGGCTTCGTCGTGATCACCGTCGACCACACCGGGGAGACACCGGCGGTGCAGTTCCCGGACGGCCATGTGGTCGGGAACGAGCCGCTCATGACGGCCTGGGCCGCGGCCATCGAGAACGGCACCACACCAGCCCTCCTCACGAAGGTGATGGCAGCGCGAACAGCCGACACGAAACTCGTACTGGACCGGCTGAAAAGCCTGCCGAACCGGCTGACCCGCATCATGGACGCGCACCGGATCGGCATGTTCGGGCAGTCCGGTGGCGGCTTCACTGCCGCGCAGGCGATGTACGGCGATCCGCGGATCAGGGCCGGAGTCAACATGGACGGCACCCTGGAGTACACCAGCGAACCCGACGGCACCCACCTGAGCGAGGTCGCTCTGCACGGGCTGGACCGGCCGTTCCTGCTGATGGGCAACAGCTCCGCGGCCGACGGGAGCGACGTGCACCAAGAACCGTCCTGGGCGTCGTTCTGGCGGAACCAGCGCGGATGGAAGGCCGACGTCACCCTGAACGACTCCGTGCACGCGTCCTTCACGGACGCAAAGGCACTCCTGCCGCAGCTGGCGGGCCGGGTACCGGTCGAAACGCTCGACGCGGCGGTCGGCAAGGTCGACCCGCGCCTGGCGGTGGCGGCGAATCGGGCACTGGTGACCTCGTTCTTCAACCGGTTCCTGAAGGGCCGCGACGACCATCTCCTGGACGGCGGTGCGTCGCCGTACCCGATCACCTTCGTTCGCTAGACGGCCGTTTCGGCGTCAGGCACCATGCGTCATGCGCCATGAGTCGGGGGTCATGAGTCATGGGCGACTTCGGGGTGTGTGAAGCGCACTGGCTTGCCCAGCGACCGGGCGTAGGCGATTTCGGCTCGCGTGCTGTCTCCGATGTAGTCACCGACTATGAGCACCTCATCGGCGAGCCGGATCTTCGCTCGGTGCAGCTCGCCAAGGCGAGCCTTCAGCACCTGGACCTGGGTCTGGGTCTGGGCGTCGGCCTCGACCTCGGCATCCGCAGGGTCGGTGCTGAGTCCGTGCGGGGACTTCATGTCGAAGCCCGGCTTGACCACGATCCTTCCCGCCACGGTCTCCCGCAGATCCGCCTGGGCCATCTCGGCCATGAAGCGGGTGGAGCCGCAGATCACGACGATGTGCGGGATGCTCAGGTGCTGCTTCGCCTCCGCGAGTTTCTGCTCCGGGGTGAGCGTCTGCGGGTACGACACCGGTCCTCCTGGTGGTGTGGTGCAAGCACCGCATGCTCCGGGGTACCGGTAGCGGCATGACTGAGGCGGTACAAGCGGGACTGTGGGGATTGCTGGCGGGTTCGGCGCTGCTCGTGGGCGCGGCGATCGGGTACGGGTTGCGCGTGCCGCAGAAGGTGATCGCCACGGTGATGGCCTTCGGGGCCGGGGTGCTGCTGTCGGCGGTCTCCTTCGAACTGGTCGGTGAGGCCTACGACGAGGCGGGGATAGTACCGGCGGCGATCGGCACGCTTCTGGGCGCGCTCGCCTACACGGCCGGCAACGTGTGGCTGGCCGGCCGGGGTGCCCGGCACCGCAAGCGTTCCGGTGCCCAACCCGCCCATTCCCAGCCCTCGGAAGCCGAACAGGGCGGGTCCGGTACGGCTCTGGCGCTGGGCGCACTGCTGGACGGCGTCCCGGAGTCGGCCGTCATCGGAGTCAGTCTGCTCGACGGCGGCACGGTCAGCCTGGTGACCGTGGCGGCGGTGTTTCTCAGCAACGTCCCCGAGGGCCTGTCGAGTTCGGCGGGCATGAAGAAGGCCGGGCGTGGCAAGGCGTACGTCTTCGGTGTGTGGACGGCGATCACAGCAGCGAGCACTGTCTCTGCTGTCCTTGGTTACACCGTCGTCGGAGCGTTCTCCCCCGCCGTGGTGGCAGCGGTCACCGCGGTGGCCGCGGGCGCGATCCTCGCCATGATTGCCGACACGATGATTCCCGAGGCGTTCGAGGATGCCCACCTGGCGATCGGCCTGATCACGGTGTGCGGTTTCCTGCTTTCCTTCGCTCTCTCCCACGCCTGACAACCCCCGTCTCGGAAGCGCGCTCATGGATGCCCTCTTGCGAGTGCGACACATTCCCCTTCGCATTGCCCTGCACGTCCGTAGTATCACTTGTGCAGTGGCGCACGTTCGCGGCAGTCGGATGAGGGCGCGCCTGATTCCTGTCGCGAGATGCAGTCTTGAACCTACGAACCTGTGAAGGAGCATGACCATCATGTCTGACACTGTGGCCGCAAAAAACGGGGTTACCACCCAGTACCTGGCTCGGGTGGCCGACGACCTGGAACAGAACCTGAAGGAGCAGGAGCGTCTCGGCACCGAAATCGCCGTACTGCAAAGCCAGTTGGCGGAGCTTGAAGCGGACCGTGCGGTACTGGTGAGCCTTCAGGAAGCGCTCGGCGCAAGCTCCACTCCCGCAACCCCTGCTCCCGCAGCGCCGGAACCCGAGTCTGCTCCCGCCGCCACCGTCGTCGACACGAAGGACACCGCGGCCCCGGCCAAGAAGGCGCGGGCCAAGAAGCCCGCCGCGGTGCCGGTTCAGAGGGCACGCAAGACCAAGACGGCAGCCGCGAAGCCCGCCGAGCCTCGGCAGCCCTCCCTGGTCACCCTGGCCCGCGACTTCCTGACGAGCCAGACCGAACCCCGTTCCGCCGCGGAGATCGCCGAGGCCCTGGCCCAGGAGCACCCCGACCGCGGCATCAAGAAGACCGTCGTACGCACCACCCTCGAAGGACTCGTGGCCAAGAACCACGCGCAGCGCAGCAAGCAGGGCTCATCCGTGTTCTATACGGCTCCCGACCCGGCAGAGCCTTCTGCGGACAGCGGTGCGAGTTCCGAATAGGCCGCCTGACGGTGAAGTCGCAACCAGTGTGCGTCAAACACCCTTCAGCACCCGCTCGAGTGCCGCACGGCCTATGGGACCCCAGTTCGGCTTGCCGCCCGGGAGGCCCCGGTCTCCGTTCTGCCCCATGAGCATGAGGAAGAGGCTCCTCATCGCAGCCAGTCCGCGGGCACGACGGACGGTCGCCTCGTCCGCACGCGCGTACCTGTCGAAGAATCGTGAGGCCAGGCCGGCCGGCAGCAGCAGCCATGCGGCGGCGAGGTCCCAGGCGGGATCGCCGGCGACCAGGGCACCGAAGTCGACGACGCCCGACAGGGTGCCGTCCGAGACCACGACGTTCGCCGGATGCAGGTCACCGTGCACCCAGAGGGGCGGGCCGCCCCACTCGGGGGCTGCGACGGCCTCGTCCCAGACGGCCCGCGTGGCGGCTGCGATGTCGTCGGGGGCGACGGCCTGGAAGAAGTGCTCGAAGCCGCCGACGCACTGCCTGGGGTGAGCGCCGAAGTCCGAGCTGGTCGGCGCCTCGGCGGGTGCCTCGACGTGGAGTGCCCGGAGAAAGTCCGCCAGTGTGTCGGCCGCGTGGATGCCGTGGCTGATCGAGCCCTGGTCCAGTGGTTCGCCGGGGACCCAGGTCATGACGGTCCAGTGCTTCGGGAAGCGCTTGGACGGTTCGCCGTATCGCACCGGAGTCGGCACCGGCAGGGGAAGGCGCGGGGCCAGTACCGGTAGCCAGCGCCGCTCCTTCAGTTGGAGTTCCGGGGTGGGGTCCATGCGCTGCATGCGCACGGCCAACTCATCCCCGAGACGCCACATTTGATTGCCCCAGCCGCCCGCCACCTCACGGATGGCGAGCCCTGCCAGATCTGGATGCTGCTCCTGCAACAGGGCTCGGACCAGGTCAGGGATGATCTCGGTGTCGGTGTCGGTCATGCGAAGTCACAGTAGTGGGGCGGGAGGTGGATGAGTCATGGGGCCTGCCTGGAGGCGTCTCTCGTCTCACCTGCCCGGATCCAGTCGCTGGGCGAGGTTGTGGGCCGTGGCGCCGGTGGGGTCCTGCCCGTAGGCACCGACGACCACGAAACGACCGCCGGTGATCGAACCGGTCACCGTGTGGGGGTAGCCCCAGAGTTTGCCGTCGATGACGATGGCGAACTGATTGCGCGGGAGCGGAGCCGACGCGAGGGAGCCGGTGAGCGTCGCGAAGCGCGTCCGGTCGGCGGACGAGAGGGTCGCCTCCACCTGCCATTCGCCGTCGACAGTGCTCTTCTCGGCCTTCGCGGAGGCGACACGGATGTCCCTCATGCCTTTCGCGGAGTCGGTGTGGAAGCACATCGCCCGCACGGCCGCGGTGGCCTTCACGCTGTAACCGCCGTCGCCCTGGGTGCAGGGCCCCTCCGTCGCGGAGGTGACCGGCAGCAGGGAGACCGTGGTCGCCTTCGCGGCGTCACCCCGGTGGGCGGGTTGCACCACATGCGCGCGCGGCGACCCGTCGTCCGCGACAGCCACCCAGGCGGTGGCCACCGCCGCGGCGAGGGCGACTCCGGCGCCGGCGCGCGTCAGCCGCTGCCTCCGCCGGGCGACCCGCAGCGCGCCGTCGGCCAGGCCGACGAGATGGGCGCCGGCGTCACCGTCACGCTCACGGACATGGGTGTGCAGGGTGTCGTGCAGCAACGTTTCGTGCAGCAGGTCCCCGGTCGAGTCGTTCATGCGGTGACGCCCCTTCCGGAGGCACTGGAGGAGGCGGACGGCCCGGTCTCGGCCAGGGCGGTCCGGAGAGTGGTGAGGGCCTTGTGGGTCTGGCTGCGGACGGTGCCCGGGGCGACGCCCAGGATCGCGGCGATCTCGCCGTCGGGCCGGTCCTCGAAGTAGCGCAGCACGATCACCGCCCGCTGACGCTTGGGCAGCCGCCGCAACGCGCTCATGATGTCCTGCCGCTGGACGACGCTGTCGGCCAGGTTCGCGCCCTGTGCGGCCGGCCGGTCCGGGACGGCGTCCGTGACCGTCTCACGTCCCCAACTGAGCAGCCGGAAGCGGTCCACCTGGGCGTGGTAGAGCGCGCGGCGGACGTAGATCTCCGGCTGTTCCCGATCACGGAGCTTGGACCAGCGTCGAGCCGTGGAGGCAAGCGCGGTCTGGAGCAGGTCCCGGCCCTGTTCCCAGTCCCCGGTCAGCAGGTAGGCCGTGTGCAGCAGCGATCTCGACCGCGCTGCCACGAACTCGCGGAACTGGCGTTCCTCGTCGGCGTTCAATGCGCCCTCCCTCGTTCCCCCGTATAGACGGGTGCGGACACGCGAACGACTGCCCTGCCGGACAGACTTTCTCGGATTCGTCCCCCGGACGGCGACGGCGAGGGGCTGTGGAGCGGGTCTACGGATGAGTCCCGGGCGCCGGCAAGGATCTTGTCTCGTCGATGGCGGCGTCCGCTCAGCGAATTGAGTTGCTCCGCGCTCAAGAAGGGGACGCATCGCAGTGAGTTGGTCAGTCAGTCACTTGTAGATCTTGCCCGGTTCGGCCTCGGACGGTGCGAGCAGTTGGGAGACGGTCACGAAGGTGTAGCCCTGCTTGTTGAGCGCCTTGAGGATGGAGGGCATGGCCGGGACCGTGCCCTTGTGGAGTGGGTGGAGCAGGATGATGCCGTCGCGGTCGGCGCCGTCGAGGACCCGCTCGGTGATCAGGGCGCTGTCGTCCGTCTCGTAGTCCTTGGCGGTCACCGTCCACAGCACCTGCGCCATCCCCAGCCCAGCGGCGACCTTGGAGACGCGGTCGTCGGTGCGGCCCTGGGGCGGGCGCATCAGGGTCGGCTCGCTGCCGGTGATGCCGGAGATGGCCCGTGCGGTGCGGCGCAGTTCGTCGCGGATCTGGGCGTCGGAGACATCGGTCAGCACCGCGTGCGTCCAGGTGTGGTCGCCGATCTCGTGACCGTCCCGGGCCATCCGCCGCACCACCTCGGGGAACTTGTGGATGCGTCGGCCCTCGAGGAAGAACGTCGACGGCGCCTGGTACTGCTTGAGGAGGTCCATGAGCCGGTCGGTGGGTTCGCCCGGGTTGCCGTCGAAGGTGAGCGCGATGCACTTGGCCTTCCGGCAGTCCACCTGCCCCGGCGGTACGGCCGTGCCGACTGCCACCCGGTCGCGGGCATCGCGCGGGGACACCGTCTCCATCCTGTTCGCCCGGATGGCTATGGCGATGGTCGCCGTCACGGCTGCCACCACGGCCAGCGTCAGGAATATGAGCATCCGAGGCCGTTTTCTGAGGATCTTCACACGAAGGAGAAGAATTCCTCATCGCAAGGGTTGCTCAGCAGCGTCGATAGTGACGTAGCACACATGTGCGGAGCTCGGTCACACGAAGGTACTCCGCACGAGCCGAGTCGGACTCCCCCTCGGCGGACGGCCGTGGCCGGGAGCGCGCGCCACCCAACGGTTCGTTCAGAACCCGGGCGGCGGTGTCAGGCCGTACCGCGCGATGATGTCCGGCAGCCAGGCGGGCCGTCCGAACTCCAGGCCGTACTTCGCCGCGAGGACCTCCACCGCGTCTTCCGTCGACGGCGGCCCGTCGCTCAGCATGTCGACCATCTCGCGGAAGCAGTGCTCGAAGCCGGCCGGGCTGATGATCTCGATCATCCGCGCCGGAGCGGGGCCCGCGTTCCACATCGTGTGCAGCTCCCCGCGCGGTTTGGTGATGTAGCCGCCGGGCCCCAGGACGGTTTCACGGTCGCCGGAGCGGAATCCGATCTCGCCCTCGGTCACGATCGAGTACTCGTCCTCCCGGGTGTGCAGATGCGGAGGCACCAACGCCCCTACCGGGAAAGGGTGTTCAACGACCGAGAGCGCTCCGTCGGTGTCGTCGCCCCACAGCTTGAAGACGACTCCGATGGAACCGAGGAAGCCCTCGGCCCCCTCGCCTGGGCGGACGATGGTGAGTGGCGGGGCCGAGGGCTCTGTCATGGTGATCACTCCTCGTGCATTTTGGAGATACACTGGTGTTCTCTTAAAAAGTCTCCATCGCGGACCTCAAGGCGTCAAGATTTGAGTGAACAGCAGCGTTCGTCGAAATCGCGCGGTTACGAGATGCGTAAACGTGCCGAGGACGTGGAGCGGACACGGCAGCGCATCGTCGAAGCCACCGTGCATCTTCACGGCACCGCGGGCCCGGCATCGACGAGCATCTCGGCGATCGCCGAGCGCGCCGGCGTCACCCGGCTGACCGTCTACCGGCATTTCCCGGATGAGACGGCGCTGTTCGAGGCATGCACGGGGCACTGGCTGTCGATGCACCAGCCGCCGCAGCCCATGGAGTGGGGCGCGATCGAGAACCCCCTTGAAAGGCTCACGGCCGGGCTCGCCGACATCTACCGCTTCTACGGCGAGGGCGAGCAGATGCTGACACTGAGCATCCGCGACCAGCACGCCGTACCCGAGCCGATCCGTACCGCCTGGGAGGGCATGACCAGGCAGTACGTCGAGGTCCTGGTCCAAGTCTGGCCGCGAGCCGACGACCCGGTCCTGCGGGCGGTGATCGGCCATGCGGCAGCCTTCTCGACCTGGCGTTCGCTGTGCCGGGAACAGGGGCTCACGAACGACACGGCCGTCGAGGTCATGGCCACGCTGACAGAGAGGGTCGGTGGCCGGCCCCCCAGTCGGCGACGCACGGCATCGCCCTAGATCAGGCGTACTGCTTCTGCACGTACATGTCGAAGGTGACGTGCGGAGCAAGGGCGTCCAGGAAGTCGGCGGCGTCGAAGATCTCGCCTGCGGAGACGACGCCGACGGTCTTGGTGCGGCCGGTCAGGACGCGTTCGAGGGCCTCGGCGACGAGGGGTGCGGTGACGGCGTAGATGTCCTGGCCGCGGGCTGTGGCCCGGCGTTCGGCTCCGGCGGAGCGAACGACGACGTCGATGAGGAAGGTCTGGTCGGAACGCCCGTTCTCGTCCGTGGCGGTCGGGGCCGGTGTGTCGGGGTCGGCGATGTCCTGGACGGCCTGGGTGGTCATGTAGGTGGTCACGTCGGGGACGGCGAGGTGCTGGGCCACGGTGACGACGTCCGCCATCGTGAACTCCGCGATCACCGGCCGCGATCCCACCGGTTCCGGGAAGTTCCACTGCGCGGTGGGCGCGGCGTCGATGCGGTGCTCCCACTGTCCGCCGCGGTAGCGCAGGCGCCGCGCACCGCGTCGCTCGCGGGAGACCGCGCCGGAGCGTCGGGTGCCGGCGGTGGGGTGCCAGCTGCTGAGCGCGTAGGCGATGTGCGCCTCGTCTGCCTCGGTCCAGTCGCCCATCGCCGCGGTGACCAGCAGGTCTCCCAGACCGCCGAAGAAGGCCATGGCCGGCACGATCACCGCTGCCGCCTCCCGGGCCCGTTCGCCGTAGTGGGCGAAGGTGTCGAGGTTGGCCTCGAGTTCGGCGGCCACATCCAGGTAGGGGATCTTCGCGCGTAGGGCGGCCTCGATCACCGGGCCGGTGGTCGACGCGAAGGGGCCTGCGCAGTTGACGACCGCCACGGCTCCCGCCAGGGCCCGGTCCAGCGACGTCGCGTCGTCGACCGACGCAGCCCTGGCCTCGAAGCCGTGCTCGCGGGCCAACTCGTCCAGGGCCTGCCCGTTGCGCCCGGACAGTACCGGGACGAAACCGCGCGCGGCCAGCTCCGCGACCACGAACCGCCCGGTGTGCCCGTACGCGCCGAACACCGTCACCAGCTGACCTGACCCCATGAACCGCTCCCCTGTACGCAGCCGCCCGCGGCGGAGTCGGTCCGCCGCGGTCTGACCCCCACATCCTGTCGCTCGGCCAATGTCCCGCGGCAGTGTCGGAAACGACACGACGCGTACAGTTTCGGACATGCCCGCTGTCGCGCTGGCCGTCACCGACGGCATGCTCCACTACGAACTGTCCGTGGCCGTCGAGGTCTTCGGATCCGACCTGACCCACGTCGTCGACCCCTGGTACGACTTCACCCTCTGCGGGAACGCCGCGGTACGCATCGGCCGCTTCCACCTGGAGCCCGACCACGGACTCGACCACCTCGCGCACGCCGACACGGTGATCGTCCCCGGCTGGGCCGACACCGACGTCGCCCCGCCCACCGAACTGGTCGAAGCGGTGCGCGCGGCTCACGCGGCCGGTGCCCGCGTGGCCTCACTGTGCACCGGCGCCTTCGTCCTGGGTGCGGCGGGACTGCTCGACGGCAGGCGTGCCACGACGCACTGGGCGCACACGCGGGAGCTGGCCCGACGCCACCCGAAAGTCACCGTCGACCCGGACGTCCTCTACGTCGACAACGGTGACGTCCTCACCTCCGCGGGCAAGGCCGCCGCGATGGACCTGTGCCTGCATCTGGTCCGCCTGGACCACGGCTCGGCCAACGCGAACAGGATCGCCCGGCGCCTGGTCATCCCGCCCCATCGCGAGGGCGGCCAGGCGCAGTTCATCGCCACCCCGCTCCCGGCCCCTGGCAACCATCCGCTGAACGAACTCTTCCCCTGGGCCCTGGAACGGCTCAACGAACCGCTGACCGTGGAAGACCTGGCCCGTCAGGCTCGCATGAGCACACGTCACCTCGGCCGCCACTTCAGGCACGTCACCGGCACCACGCCCCTGCAATGGCTCCACGCCCAGCGCATCCGTCACGCCCAGGAACTGCTGGAGACGACCGACGCCACGGTGGACACCATCGCCGCCGCCACCGGCATGGGCACGGCGACGACGCTGCGCCGCCACTTCCACCGCAGTGTCGGCGTCCCACCAGACACCTACCGCCGCACCTTCCGCCCCTGAGGAGCCCGCAGCACCCAGTCTCCGGCCACCCACCAGCCGTGGACGAACGTCTCTAGGGTGTGCCCAAGGTAGTCCACCGACCGGCCAAGGAGGCTTCATGCCCTTGCAGTTGAAGTTGAGCGCGATCACCCTCGACTGCCCGGATCCGATGGCTCTGGCAGCGTTCTATCAACAGGCCACCGGTCTGCCCCTCCACCCCAAGTCGAACGCCGACTTCGCCGGTCTGGACTGTGAGGACGACGTCTTCATCGGCTTTCAACGGGTCGACGGCTACCGGGCACCGCAGTGGCCCGAACAGACCGTGCCTCAGCAACTGCACATGTGCTTCAAGGTCAAGCAGCCACTGGACCAGGTCGAAGCCCGGTTGCTCGAACTCGGTGCGGGCAGACCGGAACATCAACCGCACGGCGACAAAGCGCGCGTGCTCACCGATCCGGTCGGGCATCCCTTTTGCATCGTCAAGGAGAGGGGCTGACGGGCGGGGCAGGGGGCCGGGGTGGTGACGGTCCCTCCTACCAGGACTCCAGGTATCGAGTACCCGGAGGCGCGCTATCGGCGGATCGCCGAGATCAGTCCGCCGGGCCGCTCCTCGCGTTGGGGTGGAGTGCTGATGGGACGGCCGTAGGCGGCAGCACACTCGCGCAGCGTGCTGGTCCGGGCGTCCCAACCGTGCCCGGCCAGCCAGCCGACCGGGTCGTCAGGCATTTCTGAGACCCACATGGAAGCCGCCGATCCTGGTACGGCGTCCGCGCCGAAACGTTCGATCACGCCGCGCGAACCCAAAGTCAGCCCCATCCGACTGCCTGCCGCGGACCGCGCTCCGATCCGGGACAGCAGCAGGTCCACCGCATCCTCGGGCAGATAGATCAGCAGTCCCTCGGCGATCCACACGGTCGGCAACGCCGGGTCGTGCCCTGCTGCGGCCAGCGCTTCGGGCCAGTCGTCCCGCAGATCCACGGCGACGGTGATCCGCTCGCAGCGTGCGACAGCCTGTTCCTGGCGCAGCACCGCGGCCTTGAAGTCCAGTGGCGCGGCGGTGTCGACCTCGAACAGCCGGGTGCCGGTGGGCCAGTCCATGCGGAAGGCCCGGCTGTCCATCCCGGCGCCGAGCAGCACGACCTGCCGGACGCCGGCCGTGGAGGCCTCCTGCAACAGGTCGTCGAGGAACTTCGTCCTGATGACGATGGAGAACGACACCGCCAGCCGACGGCGTCGGGCGGCCTCGTCGTCGGGCTGCGGCGGAGAGGAGGGCCACAGGTCGCCGGCGGCGGCGAAGGCCTGTGCGAGCGGGTCGCGGAACAGCGCGTTCTCCCGCTCGGTCTCGAGCGCCCGCACCCGGGCCACCCCGACCGCCGTGGCCCACACTCCCGACGGCTGCACCCGCTCCTGCTCATCAGTCACCGGGCCAGCCTAGGCAGTTCAGCCTGGATCAAGTAGTGGGATCCGATCGATGGACAAGGAAGGCGAGAAGGAAGGGGAGTCGGACTGGACGAGTCTTGAGGACAGCTACGTGCATGAACTCGAAAGCCTTCCTGCCAACTTCCCTCGCCACCACCAATTGCGTTGACGGTTCGTCACCACCCCAAGGCTCTACTTCAACGCCTCAGCTTGCGGGACTCCCGCTAGGGCAATTGCCTGAGCCACCATCCGGCGAGACCGTAGACCACGGCCGACACGGCAAGTCCCACAAGAAACGTGACGGTGTACGCATGGTCTGGCAGGGTCCGCCAGAAGTATCCGAACGTGGCGTCCCGCGTGAGGAGAAACGCCGCCAAGGCGGCGAAAAACGCACCCGCCGACTGCCGGGTCCACTGTCCCGGCTTCGACCCGAGGCGGTCGCCCGGGCGAGGAGCAAAAGGTTCTGTCACCCGTCACTTGTACCGACCCAGAAGCGGCCCAATCAAAGGCATCCGGTCCAAGCCTGCACAAAGCATGGGCACCGGGCGTGAAAACCAAGATGCCCGTACCTGCTCCCGTCTTCGACAATGACGCATGCTGATTGACCACTGGCCCCTGTTGGGACTTCGTCTGAGCACCCCTCGTCTGGAGTTGCGACTGCCCGGCGAGGGTGAGCTCGCCGAGTTGGCTGAGCTTGCGGCAGGTGGCGTCCACGAGCCGGACCGCATGCCCTTTCTCGTGCCGTGGACCGATCTGCCTCCAGCCGCCCGGGCGCGCTCGGTGGTGCAGCACCACTGGTTGCGCCGGGGTAACTGGTCACCTGAGAACTGGGCCCTTAACCTCGTCGTCTTCGAAACCGGCCAGGTCGTCGGCCTCCAGACCATCACCGCCCAGGACTTCGCCGTGCTGCGCCAGGTGAGCACCGCCTCCTGGCTCGGAACACGATTCCAACGGCAGGGAATCGGTACCGAGATGCGTGCCGCCGTGCTTCACCTGGCTTTCGCCGGGCTGAACGCCCTCGATGCGCTGTCGGGCGCTCTTGAGGACAACCCGTCCTCGTTCACCGTCTCCATGAAGCTCGGCTATGAACTCGACGGTGTCGAACGGCATGTGGTGCGCGGCCGGCCGGCGATGATGCGGCGGCTGAGGCTGACGCGCGCCCGCTGGGACACGCACCGAAAGGTCCCGGTCTCGATCACCGGGCTGTCCCCCTGCCTCCCCATGTTCGGCCTGTCCGACGACGGCCTCCGGGGCCACCAACAGGCCTGCTGGTGACCCGGTTGCACGACTCCGACGGGCAGCCGACCCACAGGTCGACCACGCCGACGGCCTTCATATCAGGGGCACAGGCCGATGTCGGAGTTGTAGCTGATGTCGATCGAGCCGCTCCAGGTCATGCACTGGCCGGGCGCGGGGAGGTCCTTGTACACCGGGCCGGCGTAGGTCGTGTAGGAGCCGGCGTCCCTGGCCGGCGTGCTGCTGGTCGTCCAGGTGTCCAAGGTGACCTCCATGAACACACGGGCGCCGGGCTTGCTGCGCACCGTCACAGCGCACCACTGCTTGTCCGCCGAGCTGTAGGCCACGTACGTGGTCGCGGCCACGGTCGTCTGCGAGGACTTGATCGGCGTCGACGTGAAGACCTCGTACCCCTTCCCGCACGCTCCGTTGTACGCCCCGGTCGTGGCGGCCGAGGCAGGTGCGGTCGCGGCGAGCGTCCCTCCGATGGCCAGCACGGCAAGGGCGCCTGCGGTGACTGCCTTGTGGCGGATCGACTTCATGATGTTCCCCCTGTTGGTCTTTCGACGGGGCGGTCGGTCGTCGCCGCCCACGCAGAGTGAGACCGGGCAGGGGTGTGGTCAGTTGTAGGGTTCCTTGTCGCGGTCCTGTCACTGGTGTCACAAGGTTCGTTACGGCAGCGCCGACGGGAGTCCACTGCCACGGGGACGGTGCCGCCTGCCGCCTGCCGCCTGCCGCGGGGACGGTGCCGCAGGGAACGCCATCCCCCGCCCAAACCCCCGATCCTTGTGCGGTCTTGGTGACCCCTGGTAGGACTGTGCCACGCCGTCACCGTCACATGTTCGATTCTGCGGGGGGTTGCATGTGGCCGCCACGGCCTTGACTTCTTCACCTCAGCCGCGCCCGCGTGCCCCGCACACACCGCATCCTCCTCGGCACCGGCTCCCCACCGCCGTAAGGCGAGCCGCACAGCACGGCCCGGCACTCCTCGCCGTCGCGGTGACCGTGCTGCTGTGTGCGACGGCGCTGGCCGCACTCGCTGCGCTGGCCGGGAGTTCCGTGCAGGACGGCGCCGTACGGCGACTCGGCGACCATATCGACGCGCAGGCGAGCGTCAGCGCGTCCTTCCGGGCCGGCGGAATGGCCGCGGCCGATCGCGATGTGCGGGCTGCGGTCGAGCGGGTGTTCGCCGGGGTACCGCAGCAGACGTACGTCGGTCTGCTGGGTGTGTCGCCGGTCTCCGTGACGCGGATCGGAGCGGAGGGTGGGCCGCCGCGCGTTCCCGGAGCCGGCGGACTGCACCCGGTCGCCGTCCAAGAGGCGGCTCGGTTCGGGAAGTTGGTCTCCGGGCGGTGGCCCGCCGGTACGGCCGACGCTCCTGCCGCCGCGTTCACCTCCCTTCCCGAGGTCCGGGTCGGCGCCGGATCCGCCGAACCGGTGGACGCGGCGGTGCCCGACGCGCTGGCCCGGCGTCTGGGGGTCGGACCCGGCACCGCCCTGCGGGTGGAGGACGCCTTCGGTCGGGCCGTGACGGTGCGGATCACCGGTGTCTTCCGGGCGCGCGGCGGCGTCGGGTTCTGGCCGGCCATGGCTGGGGACCTGGCCCCGGGGCAGACCGCCGACCAGCGGCTGCTCGTGGTGTCGGCGTCGGCTCTCAACGGCAGTGCCGCCCTGAACGGGCACCTGACGGCGCACTGGAGTGCGCAGCCCGACTTCTCCCGGATCGAGGCGGCCGACCTCGCCGGGCTGCGTGACCGGCTGCGCGCCTTCTCCGGCAGCCGCACCGACGTGTCGGTGTTCGGCGGGCGGCAGCCGTCGCTGGACGACCTGAACGTGGTCTCCGGTCTCCCGGGAGCTGTCGACGATCTGACGGTGCCCATGGTGGCGGCCCGGTCGTCGCTGTACCTGCCGAGCGTGATGCTGGCGGCCCTCGCCCTCGCGACTTTGGTCCTGGCCGCACGGCAGTTGACGGTGCGTCGGCGTGACGAGCTGGCGCTCCAACGGGCCCGGGGCGCCGGCACCCCGCGGTTGCTGGGGGGCGCCGCGGCGGAATGGGCGCTCACCGGCATCCCGGCCGCCCTCGCCGCGCCCTTCCTGGCCGGGCTGCTGCACCCCGGCGCCCGGGGCACCGGGGTGTGGGCGGCGGTGGGGGTGACCCTGCTGGTGCACGCCGCTGCGGTGCTGCTGCCCGTACTGCCGTCGACGCGGACGCGCTCGGCGCGGGGCACGCGGGCCGCCGCCGCACAGCGGCTGGGTGCCGACCTGGCCCTGGCGGTCGTCGCCGTCCTGGGCTATCTGGAACTGCGGCGGCACCACTCGTTGCTGGCCGGTCCGGGGAGCGGCGGCGCGGCCGCCGACCCCGTACTGGTCCTGGTGCCGACCCTGGTGGCGGGAGCCGCGGCACTTCTTCTGTTACGACTCCTGCCGCTGGCCTCGCTCGCGCTGGACGCGTTCGGCCGTCGCAGCCGGGGTGTGGTCCTCACGCTGGCCGGCTGGCATCTGGGGCGACGGGCCGCGCGCAACGCCGGGCCGGTGGTGCTGATGTGCCTGGCCGTGTCGGTGAGCGCCTTCGCGACGACCGCGCTGGCCTGCCTCGGCGCCCTGGCCTCCGAGGAAGCCGCGTTCACGGTCGGTGCGGACGTACGCATCTCGCCGTCCGCAGAAGGCAGTTACCCCTCCTCCGTTCTGGGCTCCGCCTATCGCGCGCTGCCCGCGGTGACCTCCGTGAGGCCGGTGACGCGGGCGACGGTGAATCTGCCCGGTGGCGCCACCGAGGACCTGGTCGGCACGATCGGCGGCCCCGCTCCCCGCACCTCCTCGGCGGACGTCCACGGGATACGGCTGCCCGGACGTCCGACCGCACTGCTCCTCGACGAACGGCTCAGCAGTGACGGCAGCCGGGCGGCACCGGGCCTGGAGCTGACCGTGCAGGACGCCGACGGGCTCGTCAGCACGGTGACCGCCCGCCTGCCCGCTGCGGACGGGGCTCGGCACACCGTCGTCGTACCCCTCGACGTGCCGCTGAGCGGCGGCCGTCCGAGGCAGTACCCGCTGACGCTGACCGCCGTCACCCTTCTCCCCCAGCCGGGCACCCGTCCCGCGCGGCTGGGACTGGAACTGATCCGGGTGGGCGCGCGCGGCACCGCGGACACCTGGGAGAGCAGGCTGCCGCCCGGGCAGGCCTGGGCCGACGGCACCGAACACGCCTCCGACTCCACCGCGGGCGCGTGCGAGGGGAAGCCCACCGGCGGCTACGAGCCCGGCACGCCAGGGGTGTGCTCCATCGCCGTCGGCGGTTCCGGAGTGCTCCGGACCACTGTCAGTACCGGCATCCGGCCTGCTCAGGACGTCGATGACGCCCTCGGCGGGGGTCTGTCCGAAGACGACTACGCCACCCGGCCCGCCGGCCAGGTGCGACTCGTCGCGGGCCCGGCAGGCCGCGCCGCGCCACTGCCGGTGCGCGCCGACGACGTGACGCTGAGCGCCGCGCGGCTGCGCATGGGCGCCACCACGACCCTGGATGTGGGGAGCGGCCGGATCACGGCCAAGGTGGTGGGCCGGGTCGACTCGCTGCCCGGACTGGGCCGCGGACAAGGGCATCTGATCGCCGATCAGCGTCAACTCGCCGCCGCGATGACGCGGGCGGGTGCCGACCAGCAGGATCCCGCGTTCTGGTGGCTCGGCAGCACGGACAGCGCCCGTACGGCCGTCGCCGCCGAGGCGCAGCCCGCGCTGGGCCGTGTCACCACCACGGCCCGTACGGCCGCCTCCCTCCAGGCGGACCCGTTCCGCAGCGGCCTGCGTCGGGCGCTGGAACTGGTCCGCTACCTCGCCCCGGCCTTCGCGGTCATCGCCTTCACCGTGCACGCCGTGGTCTCCACCCGGCAGCGCCGCAAGGAGTTCGCCCTGCTGCGGGCCATCGGCGTCCGCACCGGAAACCTGTCCGCGCTGCTGGGCACCGAGCAGCTGGGGCTCACCCTGTTCGCGGTGGTCCCCGGGGCGCTGATGGGCATGGCGCTCGCGGCGGCGGTGCTGCCGCTGGTCACCGTGGACGACAGCGGACAGAACCCTTGTCCCCCGCTGCCGCTGGTCATGCCCTGGGCGACCGTGGCGCTGTTCACCGTGGTCACCGCGATCCTCATCAGCGGGGTCGTGCTGGCGCTGGCCCGGCTGCTGTCACGGGTCGACCTGGTACGGGTGCTGCGCGCGGGTGAGGACCGTTGAGCACGCGGCCCGGTACGGCGGCCGACGACCGCCCCGGACACGACCGGAAAGGACGGACCGTGAGGCGACCCCTGGGCGCGGCGGTGACCCGGCGCCTGATACGCAGAGAGTCCCGGGGCGATCTGCCGTTGCTGGCCTGCCTCGCGGCCGTCGTCCTGGTGCTCACGGCGCTCTGCGCGTGGGCCCCCGCGTTCGCGGGCGGACAGGAGGACCGTGCCCTGCGGCAGCGCGTGGAGGCCTCGCAGGCGCAAGCACCCCTGATCAGCCTGAGCACCACGCCCCAGGTCTTCACCACCGTGCCGCCCGCGCTGGACACGGCCGCCCTGCTCGACGCCGGCCCCACCCTCACCGAGCAGCTCACCGGCCCCGCCGCACGGCGGGTGACCGTCACCGGCGGCAGCTACGACTACGAGCAGGCGTCCCTGATCTCACCACGACCCCCCGGTCCGGCGTACGCCGCCACCCAGCTGTCGCTCAGCCATCTGCCGTCCGCGCGGGTCCACTTGCACTACGTCAGCGGCCAACCCCCTGCCGATAGAACGCCGTTGGGCACACCGCCCCAGGTCGCGTTGTCGCAGGCCACCGCGCGGGCGCTCGGTGTACGGGCCGGCAGCCGGCTGACCGTCCAGTTCACCAAGACGCTCGGGGTGCAGAGCGCGCCACCCCACGCGACGCTCCTCGTGAGCGGCGTCTACCGCATCACTGCGACGAGGGACGACTTCTGGTCGGGCCGGGAGACTCTGGACCAGCCGTCGCGCTACCCGGCCGAGCGCTCCGCGGGCACCGTGCTCGCCGTCCGCGGCCTGGTCGGCCTCGACGCGGCGGACCTGCTGGCCGGTGCCGGCGTCGGCGGTCCCCGGTTCACGTGGCAGCTGCGCGCCGATCTGTCCGGGGCGGCGCTCGACCAGGCGCGCGCACTGACCGGGCCGCTGTCCCAGTACGGCGCGGCCCTCGACGAGGCCCTGTGTCAGGGGGTCGACCCGATCACCAGCGACCTCAGCTGCCATGTCGGCGGCCAGCCCACCGGTCCCCTGCTGGTGATCGACTCCCTGACTCCGCTGCTCACCGCCTTCACCGCTCAGGACCAACAGGCCAGGCGGCTGGCGACGTTCGCCGTCGACGCGCTGGCCGCCGTCGCTCTGGCCACCGTCACCGTCGCGATACGGCTGCTGCTGCGCCGGAGGCAGGCGCAACTGCGGTTGCAGCGCGCGCGGGGCGCGTCCACCGTGCGGTTGGTGCTGCTGCGCTGTGCCGTCGCCTGGCCGGTGGTGGTGATCGCCGGTCTGCTCGGCTGGGCGGCCGGACTTGCCCTCGCCCCCACCGGCACGTCCGGATCTCCCCAACCGATGACCGCGGCCCTCGTCACCTCTTCGGTGGCGCTGACGCTGCCCGTGATGACCTGGCTCGCGGTGCGCGAACCACGCAGGCCCGGCCGACTGCGGCGCTCCCGCCGGAACATCGCCCTCGGCCGACGTGTGGTCCTGGAGCTGACGGTACTGACAGCGACAACGGCCGGCGTGGTCGCGCTCCGCTCGCAGGGCCCCGACGGCATTCTCGGCGCCGTGCCGGTGCTGGTGGCGCTGAGTGTGGTACTCGTCCTGCTGCGCTGCTACCCGTTCGTGCTGCGCCTGGTGCTGCGGCCGGCCCGGCGCGGCCGGGGCACGGTGGGATTCATCGGGGCGGCCCGGGCCGCGCACGACGCACCGGCGACCGGGCTGGCCCTCTTCGTCCTGGTCTTGACCCTGGGAACGGCCGTGTTCGGCGGACTCGTGAACCGTACGATCGACGACGGCCTCGCGACGGGCGCGGCCTGGAGCACCGGCGCCGACGCGAGCGCCACCGCGGCAGGGACCGTCACGCCCGCAGCGGACAGCCGCGCCACCGGAACCCGGACAGCCCTCCAGCACCGGTACACCGTCGACCTGACAGGACAGGCCGACGGCGCGGAGATCTCGCCGGTCGCCGTGATCGCCGTGGACCCGGGTCAACTCGCCGCCATAGCACCGAAGTCACCGCTGGCCGCCACTGTGCTGGCTCGGCTGACCGGGCCGACGAATGCCCGAGCAGGCGCGCACTCCGGCCTGCCCTCCCTCCTCTCCCCCGACCTGCGGGCCAGAGAACGCACCGGCGGCTTCACCAGCAGGGTCGTGCGCGCCGGTCAGCGCCCAAGGGACCTGGTCTTCAGGCCAGTTGGCACCCTGTCCGCCGCCGAACTCCGCGACCCGCTCCTGGGGCCGGTCACGGCGCAGATCGCCGCCGGAACGCCGCTGCTGATCACCACCGCCGACGCGGCGCGCCTGATGCCGCCGCAGTCCTCAGGAAGCACCGTCCTGCTCCTCAAGGCCGAGACGCCCGCCGCCGGGGAACCCGCCGCACTGCGGGCGGAGGCGTCCAGGGTGCTGGGGCCACAGGCCAGGATCCGCGTCCGCTCCGAAACGTCGAGTGCGCTGCAAACCGACGGTCTGACGCGGGGCCTTGGCACGCTCTACGCCACCACCTCGATCCTGGCCGCCTTGTCGGGTCTGCTCGCCCTCGTCCTCGAACTGACGCTGACCTCGCACGAGCGCAGCCGCACGACCTCGTTCCTGCGGACGCTCGGGCTCGGGGGGACAGCGGCCGGGGCCCTGCACTTCCTCCAACTGCTGCCCCTGGCGCTCGCGTCGGCGGTGGGCGGCATCCTGGTCGGACTGCTCGAACCCCGGCTCATGGCACAGACGTTGGACCTGCGGCAGTTCACCGGCGGTCCCGCCCAACCGGCCCTGCACACTGACTTCTCCCTGACCGTCGCGCTCGTGGCCGGCGTGACCGCGCTGATCCTGGCCGCCGCGGTCACCGAAGCGGTGCTGGCCCGTCGGCGGGGGCTGGGGGCGGTGCTGCGGCTGGCGTGAGGCTGCTGCGCTTGGCGTGAGGCTGCTCGCGTCTGGCGTGACGCCCGCGGATCGACAGCACCTGCGTCGCGCCTGCCCTCGCGCGGTCAGTGTTCGGGGCCACCGCCTGCCGCGTCCTGGGTGTTCTGGGTGTCCTCAGTGTCCTGCGCGTTGTGCGCGTTGTGCGCGTCCTGCGCATCGGCGCGCGCCCGCCGCGCGGTCTCGTCGGGCCATACGCCCACGTGGTCGCTCTCCAGCACGAGCCGTACCCGCTTGCGCAGGTGGAGCCGCTCGGTGAACTCGCCCGGCAGTTGCAGCCGACCACTGCCGTCCAGCACCGCGTACTCCTCCGCGGTGTGCACCTCCACGCCGTCCTCACCGGTGGCGACCCGGCGGAGCACCTCGGTGGACGTGCGCCCGTCGCGGATCCGTACGGTGCGCTGCACCTGCTCGGACACCAACGCGTCGTGGGTCACCACGACCACGGTGACGCCCAGTTCCTCGTTGGCCCGGCGCAGCGCCGCGAAGACCTCGTCGCTGGTGGCGGTGTCGAGTTGGCCGGTGGGTTCGTCGGCGAACAGCACCCGGGGCTCGTTGGCGTTGGCGACGGCGATGGCGACCCGCTGCTGCTCGCCGCCGGAGAGTGTGTCGGGGGTACGGTCCCGGCAGTGGCCGACGGACAGCAGGTCGAGCAGTTCCTCCGCCCGGGCCCGGCGCCGGGAGCGCTTGATCCCGGCGTACGTCATCGGAAGCATCACGTTCTCGGCGGCCGTGAGGTACGGCAGGAGGTTGCGGGAGGTCTGCTGAAGGACGAAGCCCACTGTGCTGCGCCGGTAACCGAGCCGTTCGCGGCGATTCATCGCCAGCAGGTCGTACCCGGCGACCTCGGCGCTGCCCGCGGTGGGCACGTCCTGGCCGGAGAGGATGCCCAGCAGCGTCGACTTGCCCGAACCGGAGGCACCGACCACGGCGATCATCTCGCCCTCGGCCACCGTCAGGTCGAGTCCCTGGAGTGCCTGCACCTCGACACCCTCGCTCTGGTAGATCCGCACCAGGTTCTCGCACACGACCAACCCGGCCTCACGCTGCGGGGCGGCGGCAGCCACGGCCCGCCGCCGCAACTCGTCCAAGTCCGGTGTGTCGATGCGCTGTTGGTGAACGGGCACGCGGTCCCCCGGGAAGGTGCGGTCTGCGGACAACGGTGTCAGGCAGTCGCCAGGGTAATGCGGGAGTCCCCACCAGGGGGCGTCTCTTCGCCCTTCGGCGGAGAGGCAGCCCGAGGGGCTGTCGCGCTTCCCGATCACCGCGAGGAACGGCTGGTCCGGGTGGTGCGGATGATCCTTCCCTGCGTAGGGTGAACTACCGGAAAGAGGGCGGCCGTTCGCGCGCCGCCCTCATGACTCCGGACGCGAGGTGGTTCGCGGCGTCGGGAAGAGCGACGCGCATGCCCCGTCGCCGCACAGGGCCAGAAAGTGAGTGCAGACAGATGCCACCGACGTTCGTACTGGTTCACGGAGCTTTCGCGAACTCCTTCTCCTTCGCACCGCTCCAGGCCGAACTCGGCCTCCTCGGACACCGTTCGGTCGCCGTCGATCTTCCGGGACACGGGTTCGCCGCGACGTATCCGCCGGCCTATCAGGCGCCGCAGGACGTCGCAGGGCTCGCTACCGCGCCCGGGGCCATCAAGGGCGTCACGCTCGCCGACAACGCCGCGCACCTCATCGGGATACTGGAGCGGGGCAAGCGGAACGGCCCCGTCGTCCTCGTCTCGCACAGCCGCGGGGGCATGACGGCCACCGTCGCGGCCAACCAGCGGCCCGACCTGATCAACCGCATCGTCTATGTCTCCGCCTGGTGCCCCGTCGAGCTCGACGTCAGCGCGTACTACGCCGAGCCCGAGATGGCCACGGTCGATGTCGCAGGGCTGGCGTCGGCCATGGTCGGAAACCCTGCCGAACTCGGGCTGCTGCGCTCCAACTTCCGCACCGCCGACCCCGGCGTCCTCGCGGCCTTCAAGGCGGCTTTCCTCGCCGACGGGACGGACGAGGAGTTCATGGTCTTCCTCAACACCCTCCAGCCCGACGAGAACCTCGACGTCGGCACACCCGACGACCGGGCGCAACCCGACAGTTGGGGGCGGATCCCCAAGACGTACGTCCGGCTCACTGAGGACACCAGCGTGCCGCTCGCCATGCAGGACCGGATGATCCGCGAGGGCGACGCGTTGACGCCGGAGAACCCCTACGACGTCCGTACGCTCACCAGCAGCCACGTGAAGTGGCTGGTCGACCCGGCACCGGCGGCCCGGGTTCTGGGTGACATCGCCGCGCTCCTGCCTGCCGAACGGTAGACGTACCTCCGCTTGTCATATCGGTAGCGACGGCTCTGAATGGCGTGAGCTCGCCGTTGGCTCTCTCCACCCCCCACGCATCACCTACTGAATACCGCCCGCAAGTCAAGGCGCCTGCCGCGTCCACAAGTTGCACAGAATCTGATGTCCGAGGGCTTGCCGGACCACTGGGGTCAACATTTAAATCAAGTCATGAACTAAGTGGTGGGCAGGCTTCACCGCTTGGCCGGCTTCGCCTGCTCGTACCGCAAACCCCCCGCACCGCACGGCAGTTCCCGCACGGCCTTTCGTGACCATCCTTCATTCACCCCCAGAGGAACATGGCATGGGCCTCAGATCTCTCGGTGTCGCGCTCGCCAGTACGGCGGCGCTGATCACCCTTCCAGCCGTCGCACCACCACCGGCCCTCGCGGCCGACGCCAACCTGTCCCAGGGCAGGACAGCCACATCGTCCTCGACGGAGAACGCGGCAACTCCGGCCACCGCCGCGGTGGACGGCGACACGGCCACCCGCTGGTCCTCGGCCGCGACCGACGACCAGTGGCTCCAGGTCGACCTCGGGGCCACGGCCTCGATCAGCCAGGTCGTCCTGAACTGGGAAGCGGCCTACGCCGCCGACTACAAGATCCAGGTGTCGTCGGACGCCCGCACCTGGAGCGATCTTCGGACCGTGAACGGCGGGGACGGCGGCACCGACACCCTCGCCGTCTCCGGTCAGGGCCGCTACGTCCGCATGCAGGGCATCCACCGGGCCACCCCGTGGGGTTACTCGCTCTGGGAGTTCCAGGTCTTCGGAACCCCCGGCACCACCCAGCCCGCCACCTGCTCCACCGCCAACTCGGCGCAGGGCAAGGCCGCTTCGGCGTCCTCGACCGAGAACGCCGGCACTCCGGCGTCCGCGGCGTTCGACGGCAACGACGGCACCCGCTGGTCCAGCCAGGCCGCGGACCCGCAGTGGCTGCGCGTCGACCTGGGCTCGTCCCAGGACATCTGCAAGATCGACCTGAACTGGGAGGCCGCGTACGGCAGGGACTTCCAGCTTCAGGCGTCCGCGGACGGCCAGACCTGGAACACCCTCAAGACCGTGACCGGGGCGACCGGAGGACGCGCCTCCTACGACGTGAGCGGTACGGGGCGCTACGTACGCGTACTCGGCACGGCCCGCGCGACCGCCTGGGGCTACTCCCTGTGGGAGGTCGCCGTCCACACCACGTCCGGCGGCACCGGTGGCCCGGTCCAGGGCGGCGGTGACCTGGGACCGAACGTGATCGTCGTCGACCCCTCCACGCCCAATCTCCAGCAGAAGTTCGACCAGGTCTTCGCCCAGCAGGAGTCCGCGCAGTTCGGCTCCGGTCGCTACCAGTTCCTCCTCAAGCCGGGCACCTACAACGGCATCAACGCCCAACTCGGCTTCTACACCTCGATCTCAGGGCTCGGACTGAACCCCGACGACACCCAGATCAACGGCGACATCACCGTGGACGCGGGCTGGTTCAACGGCAACGCGACGCAGAACTTCTGGCGTTCGGCGGAGAACCTCGCCATCACCCCGTCCAACGGCACCGACCGCTGGGCCGTCGCCCAGGCCGCGCCCTTCCGCCGTATCCACGTCAAGGGCGGCCTCAACCTGGCACCCAACGGCTACGGTTGGGCCTCCGGCGGCTACATCGCCGACTCCAAGATCGACGGCACCGTGGGGCCGTACTCGCAGCAGCAGTGGTACACCCGTGACAGTTCGGTCGGCGGCTGGACCAACGGCGTGTGGAACATGACGTTCACCGGGGTCCAGGGCGCGCCCGCGACCAACTTCGACACCGGCCCGTACACCACCCTCGACACGACGCCGATCTCCCGCGAGAAGCCGTTCCTCTACCTCGACGGCAACGCCTACAAGGTCTTCGTCCCGGCAAAGCGCACCAACGCCCGCGGGGTCTCCTGGCCCGCGAACGCCGGGACCTCGCTGCCGCTCGACCAGTTCTACGTGGTCAAGCCGGGAGCGACCGCGGCCACCATCAACACCGCACTGGCCCAGGGCCTCAACCTGCTCTTCACCCCCGGCGTCTACCACCTCGACCAGACGATCGACGTCACCCGGCCGGACACCGTGGTGCTCGGGCTGGGCCTCGCCACGCTCGTGCCCGACGGCGGCGTCGACGCGATGCACGTCGCGGACGTCGACGGCGTCCGGCTCGCCGGATTCCTCATCGACGCCGGCGCGACGCGGTCCGACACCCTGCTCCGGATCGGGCCGACCGGCGCGGCAGCGGACCATTCCGCGAACCCGACCACCATGCAGGACGTGTTCATCCGCATAGGCGGCGCGGGCCCCGGCCTCGCGACCAACTCCGTCGTGGTCAACAGCGACGACGTCGTCGTCGACCACACCTGGATCTGGCGCGCCGACCACGGCGAAGGCGTCGGCTGGGAGACCAACCGGGCCGACTACGGACTCGTGGTGAACGGCGACGACGTGCTCACCACCGGTCTGTTCGTCGAACACTTCAACAAGTACGACGTGCTCTGGAACGGTGAACGCGGCCGCACGATCTTCTTCCAGAACGAGAAGGCCTACGACGCCCCGAACGCCGCCGCCATCACCCACGACGGCATCGTCGGGTACGCCGCGTACAAGGTCGCCGACACGGTCGCCGTCCATGAGGCCTGGGGTCTGGGCAGCTACTGCAACTACACCTCGGACCCCTCCATCGTGCAGCGCCACGGCTTCCAGGTGCCCGTCAAGCCCGGCGTCAAGCTGCACAGCATCCAGGTGATCTCTCTCGGCGGCAAGGGCCAGTACGCCCATGTCGTCAACGACACCGGTGCGCCCACCTCCGGCACCGACACCATCCCGTCCAAGATCACGCAGTTCCCGTGACAGCGGGTCGTTGAGCCGCATCGTCACCGATCGGACGACGACCTCGAGACGCTGCGGACCACGCTCGTGGTCCGCAGCAAGGGACGACCACCACGAGGCGCCCCTCGATCAGTTCGGCAAATTGCCCCCACGAGTTTGATAGAAAGCCCTTCCTTCGGTCTCCCGGCTTGCCAGTCTCTGTCTGCACAGGCGCATGTCATGTCCGCGATCGTCGCTTCGCGCATCGCGGACATCGCCACATCGCCACATCGCCACATCGCCACATCGCCACATCGCCACATCGCCACATCGCCACGGAGACGCCATGCCTCGAACGACCAGCAGAACCCTCCGGCTCGCCAGAGCCGTAGCCGTCACGGGAAGCGGCGCCGCTCTCGCCGTATCCCTGACAGGCAGCGCTTCCGCGGGCGTGCTGCAGAACCTGCCCGAGAACGCCACCGCGTTCCAGAAGAACTTCGAGCCGGTCTACGACTACGACACGGACTCCTGCTACCCGGCCGCCGCCATCGACGCCAACGGGAACCTCAACGGCGGTCTGAAGCCGACCGGCCCCATCACCGGCGAGTGCCGCGGCGGCCACCTCGGCAACGCCAACACGTACTCACGGGCCAAGTGCAACAACGGCTGGTGCGGCATCATCTACGCCAGCTACTTCGAGAAGGACGAGGCCTCCCCGAGCATCGGCCACCGCCACGACTGGGAGTGCATGGTCGTGTGGGTCCAGCAGGGGGCGGCCACGCCGTCGTACCTGTCGGCTTCCCGGCACGGCGGCTTCAGCACCCACCCGATCGCCGACGTTCCGATGAGCGGCCAGCGGGTCATGGCCGTCTACCACAAGGACGGCGCGAGCACCCACGCCTTCCGCTTCGCCAAGTGGGGCGAGACGGCCGAGAACGACACGGGCGCGTGGCACCAGGAGAACCTCCTCACCTGGGACAACCTCGCGCCCAACCTCCGCAACACCTTGAACGGCTCCGACTGGGGCAGCGCGAACCTGCCGCTCCAGGACTCGAAGTTCAACGACACGCTCAACAAGGCCAAGCCGAGCGAGATCCCGTTCGACCCGTACGCGTGACGGTCGCGGGGCGGGAAGGCCGCTGCCCCGCGTGTCGGGGCGGCGGCCGGCGACCAGGCATCGGCTGGCCCGCGAGCAGGGCATCAGCCGGCCGGCGAGCAGGGCATCGGCTGGCCGGCGAGCAGGGCATCGGCTGGCCGGCGAGCAGGGCATCGGCTCCGCGAGATGGCATCGGCTCCGCAAGGTGGCACCGGCTCCCGCCCCACCCGGCACCAAGCCTTGGGACACGTTTTACGCGAAGCATGCAACTGCCACCGACGTGATCGCTGTCTGATAGGGAGATGGGCCCTTCAGGGCCGAGGAGCGAGCAGACCGGGGCAGTTCGTGGGACGGCGCAAGACCAGCATATGGATCGCATTCGTCACAGGGGTGACGCTGATGGGCGCGAGCGCCTGCGGCGGGGGCGGCAGCGACAAGGCGAGCGGGGACGACGCGAAGCCGTCGACGCAGCCGAGCGCCAGCGCCTCTCCGTCCCCGACCAAACCCGCGGGCCCGCCGATGCTGCTGGAGACGATCACTCCGCAGACGGGGACCACGGTCGGCGTGGCCATGCCCATCTCGGTGATCTTCACGAACCCCGTGGCCGCCAAGGCACGGGCCACCGTCGAGAAGCACATGAAGGTGAGCGCCTCGCAGCCGGTGGTCGGCGCCTGGCACTGGATGGGCGACCAGCGCGCCGACTGGCGCCCGAAGACGTACTGGCCCTCCGGTACGACGGTGAAGATCGACGCGGACATGACGGGCGTCAGCAACGGCAACGGACGCTACGGCGTCCACAGCTACACGCACACCTTCAAGATCGGTGACGACGTACGCGCGGACGTCTCGGTGACCGGCCACACCATGAAGGTCACCCGGAACGGCGCGCCGGTGCGCACCCTGTCGATCAACGCGGGCAGCGCGGAGTTCCCGACCTGGGACGGCACCATGGCCGTCATCGACAAGCAGGAGAAGGTCCACATGACCTCCTGCAGCGTCGGCATCAGCTGCGACAAGGGCAGCCCTAACTACTACGACCTGACCCTGCCCTGGGACATCCACCTCACCCAGTCCGGCACCTACGTCCACTACTCGACCGGCGACCCCAACCCGGGCAGCGGCAGCGCGCGCGGCTCGCACGGCTGCGTCCACCTCTCCCTGGCGGACGCGAAGTGGTTCTACGGCCAGGTCAAGCAGGGCGACCCCATCACCATCACCGGTTCGCCGCGCGGCAAGGCCCCGGCCGACAACGGCTACGCCGACTTCAACCTGGACTGGCCCCAGTGGCTCGCGGGCAGCGGCTCCGGCGAGACGACGACCGCCGCTCTCTGATCGGCGTCGCCGGCGACACCCTGTGCGGTCCCCGGTCCAGGACACGGACCGGGGACCGAGCCTCCCCGTGGACCCCTCTCGGGTCTAATGTCGGTCAAATGACCACAGACGAAGCGAACCGGCGATGGACACGGTCCATGCCCGATGCCTACGAGCGTCACCTCGTGCCGGTCTTCTTTCGCCCCTTCGCCGTCGACCTGGCCACCAGGGCGGCGGCGCTACGGCCACGCACGGTGCTCGAGCTCGCCGCCGGGACCGGCGCGCTGACCTCGGCCCTGCTCGGCGCCGTACCCACGGCTTCCGTCGTGGCGACCGACCTCAACGAATCGATGGTCACCGCGGGATCGGCGCGCGAACCCCGAGCGGAATGGCGGCAGGCGGACGCCCAGGAACTGCCGTTCGAGGACGGCGGATTCGACCTCGTGCTGTGCCAGTTCGGGGTGATGTTCTTCCCCGACAGGCCCGCCGCCTACGCCGAGGTGCGCAGGGTCATGGCCCCGCAGGGGAGTTTCCTGTTCAACAGCTGGGGTCCAGTGGCCTCGCACGGGTTCGCGGCCGCCTTCCAGGCCGCCCTGGAAGAGTCCATGCCGGGTTCGGCTCCCCCGTTCCTCAGGAACGTGCCCCACGGCTACACCGACCCTGCCGCAGTCGCCGCCGACCTGGCAACGGCGGGGCTGACGCTGACCGCGACCGAGGAGGTGACGCTGACGGGCACCGCGGAGTCGGCCGCATCCGTCGCGAACGGCTTGCTCACGGGCACACCGGTGAGCGCGGCGTTGCAGGGCCGCGAGGACGCACAGGCCATCCAGGCCGCCGTCACTGAGGGGATGACGGAACGTCTCGGTACGGGGTCGGTGACGGCACCGATGACGGCGACGGTGTATCTGGCGCGACGGGACGTATGACCACTATGGGCGGGACAGGCGGCCCAGCACGGCACGAAACGGCTCCCGCCCAGACGCGACGCTCGCGATGTTCTGATCCAGCATCCCCATCGCGGTGAGTGCGACATGGCCGCAGGAGACGGCGTCAGCAGCACTTCCCGAGCCGTGGGCCGACGTCTTCGTGCGGCTGAAGTTCGGGGAACCGCTCCAAAAGGCCTACACGTTCGACGGCGTCGACGCGCGGCCGATCGACATACCAAAGGTCGCGCATGGAGGCCGCATAGAAGTCCAGGTCGGCTGCCCGCCCATGTACTCCCGCGCGTAGGCCCACGAACAGTGGGGCCACGCGTTCGGCGTAGGCGGCCACGTACAGGCGGATCACCTCGGCGCGCCCGTCATGGGCTGAGTCCTCGCCTGCTCGCCGAGTCGGCAGCTGTCCCGGCACCCGACTCCTCTCAAGGGCGAGGGGTCCACCAGGCCATGCTTGGTCATACGCCCACGCCGTACCTGTACCGGAGTTCTCGTTGATGTCAGTGGCGTCTTATAAGTTGCCCGGCATGACAAGTTGGATCCGCTGCGGGGTCATAGCCTGGTTGGAAGAAGGACGGTACCGGGAGGATGAAACCGTCCTGGTCTACTTCAAGGGGACCAGCCTGGCCACCATGGCCGAAGGCCTTTCCGCACACCGCCGCCCGCCGCTTGCCCAAGGCCTCGACACAGCACCCGACGAGTGGGGCGTCATCGTGCACCACATGTTCGACCCCTCTAGCGACGACTACGACGGGGTCAACTACCGCGAGCTGTGCTCACAGGGCGCCGAACTGGTGGTGTTCGTACCCAACCCGTGCATTGCCAAGGCTCACGGACCCCATGCCTACCACTACAAAGGCGGCCGGACATCGAGCTGCGTCAACTACGAAACCGCGGAGTACGTCGGCGAATACTGGCCGAACAAGTTGGCCCCTGTCATCACGGCGGCGGGACTCGACCATCAGCACGCGACCTACGAGGAGCAGTTGCCCCAGCTGATCTCTGACCACCTGGGGCTGCCCGCGCTGGATCGCGACACCGTCACCGTCGACCGCGATCTCGTCGCCACCTACTTCTGACTCGGGGCTGGTCGGCAGTCGTTCTGGGCCGACTGTTCGTGCAGGTAGCGGGACTGTTGCGCAGGGCTGAGAGGGGAGTCGACGGCCGCGCAGATGGCGCGGATCGCGTGGGTCGGGTCGGGCAGGTCGACCGTCCACAGTTCGACGGAGCCGTACGTGCCGACGGCCAAGGTTCGTCCGTCCGGGCTGAAGGCCACTGTCGCCGGGGAACGGGCCGGCACGGTGGTCCTGACCTGGCCGGTGGCGAGATCCCAGAGTTGGACCCCTACTTCGTCGGTCACAGCAAGGGTGCGTCCATCAGGGCTGAAGGACGGCGACCCCACCCGGGTCCCGGTGGTGAAGGTGTTGCGGAGCTGTCCGGTGCGCGTGTCCCACGCTTTGACGGTTCTGTTGCCGATGGTGACCAATGTGCGTCCGTCTGGGCTGAAGGTGAGGGACAGCAGAATCCCGTCGCCTGGTCTGATCGTGCGCTTCGCGTTGCCTGTCTTGGCGTCGATCAGTGTGACCTGTTCGTCGTCGGCCCGGACCATCACTACGGCGAGCGTGCGCCCGTCCGCGGTGAACGCCGCCGATCTGACGGGCCCGCTGATACCGGTACGAGCCGTATGCAGGGCCCCAGTTACGAGGTCCCAGATGCGCACTGTGCCGTCCCTGCTGACGACGGCAAGTCGTGTGCCGTCGCGGCCGAAGAGTGCCGTGTCGGAAATGCCCAGGGAACGTGTCTGGCGAAGGCGGCCGGTCGCGAGGTCACGAACCCCGATGGCCCTGTCTCTTCCCGTGGTGGCGGCCAGCGCGCTGCCACTTGAGCTGAAAGCTACGGCACCAAGTCTATTGATCGGAATGGACACCTTCTCTGCCCGCAGTGCCGGGTCACTGTCGAGCGGCAGAGCGGCCGAGGGCTCGCCGGTCCTGGCATCCCAGAGCTGTGCCGAGCCGCGGGCGGCTGGACCTTGCCGCACCGTAGCCACCACGCGCCCGTCAGGGCTGAACGCCATGCCTGCGATATACGCGTCGGACGGACCACTCAGCGTGGATCGGGGCAGATCGTCGGGCAGGCGCTGGACGCGGACGTCGGCGTCCCGAATGCTGCTGGTGACAAGAGTCCGGCCGTCCGCGCCGAGGGCCAATCTCGTGGCTCCTCCTCCGCGATGACCGGCAGGCACAGGAGTCCGCGCCGCTCCGGAGGCCGTGTCCCAGATGCGCACTGTGCCATCGGAGCCTGGGACGGCCAGCGTCCGCCCGTCCGGGGAGAAGACCGCCTCGTCCCGGACGGCCTGTGCGTTCTTGAAGGTGTGCCGGAGATGTCCAGTCGTTGTCTCGCGTAGCTGTACAGAACCGTCGGTGAGCACCACGGCGTAGGTCCGCCGATCCGGGCTGAACCTCACCGTGACGGGCTCGGTCCTGCCGCCGTGGGGGGAGCGGACACGGCCGCCGTGGGGGGAGCGGACACGGCCGGTAACCGTGTCCCACACCCATACCCGTCCGTCGAAGTCCGCCGCGGCGACCGTACGTCCGCCGGGGCCGAAGACGACCGCCTGCGGGTCGCGACGGCCGGGGAATCGCTGCCGCATCCGGCCCGTGGCCAGGTCCCAGATGCGCACCGACAAGGAGGCAAAGGCCACGCGACGGCCGTCGGGGCTGAAGGCCAGCGCGCGTACATAACCGTCAGGGACGGCGAAGGATATTGATTCTCTGCCGGTGTCCGGATCCCACAGGGCCACGCCGCCACCCTCATTGGTCGTGACGGCGAGGGTACGCCCGTCGGGGCTGAATGCCAGGACCTCACCGACCCCGCGTCCGGCGAACGTGTGCCGGAGCGGGCCCGCGGGCAACTCCCAGATCCGTACCTTGTCGTCTGTGCTGTGGGTGGCGAGAGTGTGCCCGTCCGGGCTGAGGGCGAGGGAATCCACCGGTCTGGTTCCGCTGGTAAGGCGTTTGCGCAGCGGTAACGCCGCCGCAGCGTACAGGGCGGCAGTTGCTTCGCGGGTGGGGCTGGTGCGGTAGGCGCGGACGGCGAGCAGCGCTGCGAGGTCGGGATCCGAACCCAGCAACGCGCCCGACTGGGCCGCCAGTTGCCGGGACTCGGCCACATGCTGCGCGTCGACCGCACTGTGCCACTGCCCCACAGCGAGGCCGGCGGCGACAAGGGCTAGGCACAGTGCGGCGACCACCGTGGAGAGCACGAGCCGGGACCGGCGGCGGCCCCTGTGCTCCTGGTTCCGGCTGGCGTCGAGGAACGCCTGTTCCAAGTCGGTCAGTTCCGCACGTGCCGCGCCGCCGAAGTACTCCTGGGCTGCGGCGAGCCGGCTCCCCCGGGACAGTGCGCCTTCCTCACGCCCCAGTTCCTGCCAGGTGTGGGCTGCTTCGGTCAGGGCGCGGTGCGCCCGCAGCCGTTCGCGGTCCTCCTCGATCCAGCCGCGCAGCCGGGGCCAGGCGGTGATCAGCGCTTCATGGGCCATCTCGACCGTGTCGCCGTCCAGGGTGAGAAGGCGTGCGGCGGCGAGTGCCTCCACCACCGGGGCGATGCCGTCACCGCCGCGGCCGGGCAGGTCCGCGCGCTGCACGGGGCGGCGGGTGTCGGGGGTGCCGTCTCCGGGGGCGACCAGGCGCAGCAACACCCGGCGTGCGGCGGCCGTCTGCTGTGCGGTGAAGCGGCCGTAGACCTCTTCGGCGGTCTTGGCTATCGCGCCGTCCAGGCCTCCTGCCGCCTCGTATCCCGCCATGGTCAGGGTCTTGCCGCGGCGCCGTCGCCAGGTTTCCAGCAGGGCGTGGGACAGCAGTGGCAAACCGCCTGGAGCGTCGGCGACTTCCTCGACCAGCCGTGCGGTCAGGGCGCGTTCCACCGTCAGGCCTGCGGTCGCGGCCGGTTTCACCACCGCTTGCCGTAGCTCGGCCTGGCTCATCGCTCCGGCCAGGAGGTTGGCGTCGCGCAAGGCGTCGGCCAGGCCACGGTGCTCGGCGCAGCGGCCGTAGAAGTCGCCGCGCACGGCCAGCAACACCCGTAGGCGGCTGCCGGGTTGCCGGGAGGTCAGCAGCAGATCGATGAAGCGGGCGCGCTCGGCCGGGTCGTGGCAGAGCGTGAAGACCTCCTCGAACTGGTCGACGATCACGAACGTGTCCGCTTCGTCGCCGCCTTTGCCGCCGTCGCGGACGGCCACGGGTGTGAGGAGGGCTGCGTGGCTGCGGGCCGGGTGTTCGCCGGGCGTCAGGATGCGGATCGTGGCCGGGCGGTGGTCCGGCTTCTCGACGTTCCGGAGGACGGGAATCAGGCCGGCCCGCAGCAGGGAGGACTTGCCGCTGCCGGAGGGGCCGAAGAGGGCGGCGAACCGCCGACGCCGCAGGAGGTCGACCAGGTCGGCGGTGAGCTGCTCCCGGCCGAAGAACAGGTCGCTGTCCCCGGTCTCGAACCGGGCCAACCCCCGGTACGGCGCCGGAGTTTCCTCCTCACCGCGGGAGTCGTCGGCGGCGGCCTCCTCGACCGCCGCCTTCCACCGAGCCTCCCATTCGGCCGGATCCCCGCCGCACGCCCCCGCATAGGCGAGCGCCACCGGCAGGGTCGGCAACTGCTCCCCGGCCGCCGCCTGCGAGAGCGTGGTCACCGAGTAGCCCGCCTTCCGGGCCAGTGAGCGGTAGGTGATCCCGCCCGTCTGCGCCCTCAGCGCGCGTAACTCGTACGCGAACCGCTGCACCGGTCCCGCCGCCGGATCCACCGGCATCTCACGACGTCCCGCCACCTCTGCACCCCGTTCATTGTTAGGCCGCCAGAACGGTACTGCCGAACAATGCCCCAGCCGGTGAAGTCGGTGATCAGCGCGACCCCGAACCGGGGCCCGTCCGATCGAAGAGGACTCTGCCCACGCATGGAACCCGCAACTCCCGGCGCCGCTGCACCGAATCCGTCATCGCCCTTTGCCACAAGCGCAGTTGGAGCCCTTTCGGTGACCGGCCCGCCTCGGCTGGGCTGGCTGGACGCGTTGCGTGGCCTGGCCGCGCTCGTCGTGGTGTTCGACCACTCGTCGTACACCTTCATGCCGGACTTCCGGCAGGACCTGATGCCGCACTTCAACACCAGTCGCTACGGCATCCTGGTGTTCTTCCTGGTGAGCGGCTACATCGTCCCCCACTCGCTGGAGCGGCGAGGGTGCGTCCGCAGCTTCTGGGTCGGGCGGATCTTCCGCGTGTACCCGTTGTGGGCGGCGGTCGTCAGCGCGCTGCTGGCCCTGCACGCCCTCGGCATCGCGGAGCTTCGCGACCTCGGGTCACACAGCACCGCCACCGTGGTGATCGCTCATCTCACCATGCTTCAGGAGCTGTTGGGCACGCCCAGTGTTCTGCTCGTGCTGTGGACTCTCTCTTACGAGATGTCCTTCTACCTCCTGGTCGTCGGCCTCTTCACGGTCCGTCTCCAACGGCGGTCCGCAGCCTTCGCCGTCCTCCTGGCCGTGCTCGCCGCCGGCAGCGTGGCGGCCGGGGTCACGCTGCGTCCCTCCGCCCTCTCCGCCGAATTCGGCACCGGCCCAGTGATCGCGTTCGCCGCGATCGCCATGGGGACAGCTCTCTCCTGTGCCGGTGCCGAAAACGCCGTGCTCCGGGTCTTCGGGGGCGTGCTGGGCGGAATGCTGGCGCTCGTGCTCGTCGCGTTCAACGGCACGGTCCCGCTGTGGGAGGGCCTGGTGATTCTCGCCGTGATGTTCCTGGGGACAACCGTCCACCGGGCCGAGGCCGGTCAGTGCAGCCGGGTCTTCGCGGTCGGTACCGCTGTCGTCGTGAGCGTCTGTGCTGTAGGGAGTGCGTACTGGTGGGGCGACGGCGACCACTTCACGCGGCGCGGCTGGATCACGGCCTTCATGCTGGCCTTGATCACTTTCGGCGCCGGAATGGCCGTACGCAACCGGTGCCTGCCGCGCGTCCTGACCGGGCTGGGAACCATCAGCTACTCGGTCTACCTTGTCCATCCGGTCCTGCTGACCGTCATCGACAGTACGGTCGGGCGACGCGGTCACGACACTCCCGTACTGGAGGTGGCCTTCTTCGTCGTCCTGCTGCCGGTGTGTCTGCTGACCCATCGCTGGATCGAGGCACCGAGCCAGGAGTGGGGGCGCGGGTTGGCACGCCGTCTGACCCGCCGCACGCCGGTTACGGAAGACGACGTCCGCACGCCGTGAGGTCGGTCGATCGGCGCACCGGGCCGCTCAGTTGCGCGTGGTGGTCGGTGGGCCGGGCCGATCAGTTGCGCGTCGTGGTCGGTGGGCCGGTGACGGTGGTGAGGTGGAGCTTGGTCTCGTCCTCGCTGCCGGGCTCGGCGGTCATGATGACGATCTTGAGTTCGGAGTCGCCGTCGGTCAGGACATCGCAGTCGACCATGACCGGGCCCACCGACGGGTGGTCGATCGTCTTGCGGTCCTCGCGGTGCGCGGCCACCTCTCCCGTGGCCCACAGCTGGGCGAACCGCTCGTTGCCCGCGTTCAGTTCACGGATCAGCGCGGCCAGGCGCCTGTCCTGCGGGAACCGGCCGGTGGCGCGGCGCAGGTCGGAGACGACGGCGGCATCGGTGGCGTCGCGGTCCGCCTCGGCCACCGGCCACTGCGCGAGGTGGGGGTGGTCGGCGTCCACCGGGAACCTGTCGCAGGCGAAGTTGCGCAGCCGGGGCGGCGCGGCCGCCGGGTCGCCCAGCAGGGCAGCCCACGGACGGTTCCACCACACCAGGTGCCAGTCCGCCGCGAAGACGGCTACGGCGACGTCCGCGAGACGGGTGAGCACCCGTTGGACGCCGGGCGGGAGATGGTCGGAGATCGTCCCGTCCGCCGGCGCCACGAGCTGGGCCAGTCGGTACAGGTGGTCCCGCTCGGCGGCGGACAGTTGCAGGGCGCGCGCGAGGGAGGCCACCACCGACGCGGAGGGTGTCGTGGCCCGTCCCTGTTCCAGTCGCACGATGTAGTCGACCGATACGCCGGCGAGGTCGGCCAGTTCCTCGCGCCGCAGTCCGGTCGCCCGGCGCCCGCGGGCCACCGGCAGTCCGGCGGCCGACGGGGGCAGCCGGTCGCGCCACGTGCGGATCATCGCGCCCAGTCCGCTTCCGGGTGTCGTCGACATGATCTCCATCCTCGTGCACGCCGGCTCGTGCGTGCAGGGACGAGGGTGGTACTGGTCGTCCTACCGTCGAGGCGTCCCTGGCCCGGCGCCCTCGTCGGGGCCAGCATCCAAGCCATGACGATCACTTTCATCACCGGAGCCAACAAGGGGCTCGGCCGCGAGACCGCCCGCCGTCTGATCGAGTGCGGGCACACCGTGCTCGTCGGGGCACGCAACCGGGAGCAGGGCGAGGAGACCGCCGCCGCGCTCGGCGCACGCCACGTCCCCATAGACGTGACCGACGACGCGTCCGTGGCCGCCGCGGCCGCGAACGTCGCCGAGCACGAGGGCAGGATCGACGTCCTGATCAACAATGCCGGGGTGCACGGGCCCGTCGGCGATCTGGGTGGCCTCACCGCGGCCGACGCCTTCGCCGTCCTCGAAGTCAACGTCATCGGCGTCGTCCGCACCACCAGCGCGTTCCTGCCGCTGCTGCGCCGTTCGGACGACCCCGTGATCGTCAACGTCAGCAGCGGCATGGGCTCCCTCGCCCTCACCCACGACCCCGACCGGCCCGAGTCGCACGTCGTCGCGCCGCTGTACACCTCCTCGAAGGCCGCGCTGACGATGCTGACCACGCAGTACGCCAAGGGGCTCAAGGGAATCCGCGTCAACGCCGTCGACCCCGGCTACACCGCCACCGACCTCAACGGTCACAGCGGCCCGCAAACCGTCACGGAGGGCACGGACGCGATCGTCGCCCTCGCCACTGAGGGGCCCGGCGCGGGCACCGGGCGCTTCGTCTCCCGCCATGGGGAGATCGCATGGTCCTGAAACCGGCTGGGCCTGGGGTGGGCATATCGGACCGGGCGAAACTTTGGCGGTCTGCTGGTCTGTCTCTCTCACGTTGCCGGGATTCCCCACAACAGCGGGTTTCCGGGGTCGTTGTCGGTCCCCCGGAGATCCGGTCCCACGGTTCTCCGAACTCGTGCGTGATTCCTTGTCCCGCTAATGATCACGAAGGACGGCGTCGCAACCGGGTGCCGACCTGCCGCGGGGTCAATCGAGGCTGGTTGACTGCAGGGCATGGAAGTTGTCCGGGGCGGAGGCCGTCGTCGGCAACGTCACGGAGATCACCGGCGCGCTCTGGCCGGCTAGACCGGCGCGAGGCGGCCCTCCCCGATGCTGACCGTCTCGACTCAACTGATCATTGCCGGACAGCCTTTACGCACAGGCCGGCGGTGTCTTCCCGGTCAGGACGAATTGCATCGTCGGCATCCCCGCTGCGTCGAAATCGGCGGTGTTCGCGTCGATCAGAGTCATGTAGCCGGCCAGCCGCTGGCTGTATTGCGAGGGCGGCTCCCCTTTGACCTGCGCGGTGCCGGGGAACACCGTGTCCAGCACCCACCAACGGCCGCCGAAGCGCAGCCACTTGACGCCGCAATGGGTGTAGATGTCGTACGGATACGGCCTGTGCAGCTTGGGCTTTGGTGGCCCCTGCTGCCACTTGCCCTCGGCGACCGTACGGGCGGGCAGAGTGGGGCCAGTGCTGTCGGCCCGCTCGCCCGACGATGACGAGCACCCGGAGAGCAACAAGCCGGCACACAGGAACAGGGCGGCCGTTTGGCGAGACACCTTCATGTACCTCAGACGCCGTGGGCATGTGTTCCGTTCGGTTCCCGCCGATGCGCGACCTCGTCAGTCCCGACGGACGAGATCCTTGCCGTAGCAGATGTCGATGTACAGGCCCGTGCAGTACGCCGGGATCTCCTGGTAGCCGTGGCGGACGTACAGCGAGCGGGCTTCGACCAGGTCGAGCCGAGTGTTGAGGACCATCCGCGCGGCGCCGAGCAGGCGGGCCTCGCTCTCCAGGAGTTCCAGCAGGAGGCTGGCGCCCTTCTTGCCCCGGAAGGCGGGACGCAGGTAGACGCGGGTGAGTTCGGCGCGCTCGGAGTCCAGCATCAGCAGTCCGCCGCAGGCAGCAGCCTCGCCGTCGTAGCGACCCACGAGGAACTGGCCCGTGGGCGGTCTGAGCAACTCCACGCCGTCGTTGGCCAGGCCCTGGTCGATCTCCTCGCCGGTCGCGGGCCGTTTCCAGTATCGGCTGGCGACTTCGTCGTAGTAGTCGCGGCGGAGGCTGGTCGCGTCCACTGTGTCGAACGCTTCGGGGGCGAGCTGCCAGGTCATGGGAGATCTATAGCCGAGGTGCACCAGCCTCACCTATTGATTTTCCGTGACCCTGCCAGCCAGAAGGCTGCCCTACCCGCTCGAGCGGTTCCAAGGCTGGTGCCTCTACGCCCGGTGCCTCTACTCCCAGTCGTCAAGCTGGACCTGGCCCGGCTCGGAGACGCGCATCAGGAACAGCCTGGTGAAATGCGGCTCCGCGAGCCGCTCAACCAGCTGGTCGTACGCGAAGTCCCGGGGGCCCGGCGCCTACTGCGACGCCGTGGGCGACGTGCTCAACCGCGACGGGACGGCGAAGGGCCAGTGCGTGGCACGCGACCGGGCGGTCACCACGGCCGCCGCTGCTCATCCGACGATCCACGCGTGTCCTGTGCCCTGCCGAACACCCGGGTCACAATGGCCGTAGTAGATCTTGCCGTACGCCCAAAGCCTGCGGCGGACAAGGAGATTGCGTCATGTCGATGATCCGGCTCACGGTCCCGGCGGGTTCCCTCACTCCGGAGGGCCGCAAGACCGTCCAGCGCGAGCTGGCCGACGCGCTGCTGCGTTGCGAGGGAGCGCCCGACGCGGCCTTCTTCCGGGCCCAGTTGTGGAGTTACCTCGTCGAACTTCCGGACGGGGCCCAGACCACCGCCGCGGACGACGTCCCGCGTTTCCTCGTCGACGTGACGGTCCCTCAGTTCGTCCTCTCCGAGGAGGGCAGGAGCCGCCTCGTGGCGGAGGCCACCGGAATCGTGCTGTCCGCAGCCGGGCTGACCGAGGCCGATGCGCCGCGTGTCTGGGTACTGGTGCACGAACAGCCCGACGGCACATGGGGTGCGGGAGGCTCA
Source organism: Streptomyces griseorubiginosus (assembly GCF_001514195.1). Lineage (GTDB taxonomy): Bacteria > Actinomycetota > Actinomycetes > Streptomycetales > Streptomycetaceae > Streptomyces > Streptomyces griseorubiginosus. The sequence continues at coordinate 467,032 of NZ_KQ948737.1, forward strand.
GTCGTCCGGCACGCCGATCTCGTGGCCCTTGCTCAGAAGCAGCACGCGGCCGAGTGACGTGACGCTTCAGTTCTTCCGGAGGTAGAGGTCGCGCAGCAGGGAGATCTCCGCGCCGTGATGGATCAGCTCCCTGTTGACGTGCAGGATCCTGTTCTCCATGGGAAACCGTTCGGGACCCGCCGTGGGCGGAGCGTCCAGGGCGGCGTCCGAGAGAGCGCGGACCCCGGCGTTCCAGCTGCCGTACATCTCGTCGAGCTGTTTCAGCGCCTCGTCGGCCGTCCCCGCGTAGGTGAAGGTCCGGGCGTCGACGTCCTGGCCGCCGAAGTACCATCCGACCCGATAGCCCAGGCACGAGACGGTGATGTGCGCGAGCCGCCACGCAATCGTGGTCACCGGCGCCGGCACCGGGGCGGGGGACTCGGAGTCCATCGTCCACTCCCCCGGACCTGACGGCTTCGCTCCTGCCGACGTGTCACGTGGGCGGATGCTCCAGCAGTCGCGCACCGGCTCCCAGAAGTACTCCTCGTCGGTGAGACCGTCCAGCCGCGGCCTCAGGTTCTTGTGCCAGTACCAGTCCAACTGCTCCGCGAGCCGCTCGCTTCTTGTCACGTCCGCACACTATCTCCGAGGATGACGTGGCTGCTCGGCCAGTCTGTCCCGCCCGTCCCTCCGCTCGGTTCCTCAAGGTGGCGCGTGAGGCTGTTCGTCGGCTCCGGCAGGGGCGCCGCGGCTCGGTCGAGGAGCGCCTGTGCCTGGGCAGGACGAGAGACGGGACGGTCGATCATCTGACCCCCATGCGCCACGCCGGATCCCTCCGCACCGGCCGCGAGGACGGCCCGTGCCCAGCGGACCTGCTCCTCGGTGGGCGCGAGAACCATCGGCGACCAAGCGGGACCACATCGTCGACGAGCTTCGCCGCCCGATCCTCGCCGGTGAGCCGGCGCGCGGAGAGCGGATGGCGCGGAACGGACTCGCGCGGCGGTTCGGGGCGAGCATCACTCCCCTTGCGGGGGGCTCTGCGGCTGCTCGATGCCGAGGGCCTGGTCTTGGCCGAACCCCACGGTGGCGTCCGCGTGGCGGGCGTCGATCTGGAGCGGGTGAAGGGCATTGCGTTATTGAGAAGGGCATTACGTGATTGATGCGCATAATCGCCGAGAGTCACGCCACGCAGCGGGCCACGCTGAGGGTCTCGCGCCGCGACCGCTCAGGGACACCTCGACATCATCTCGGCACTTGAGGCGGGCGACACCGACGCCGTGGCGGCGGTGACCGAGACGTACATCCACCTGGGGTTCGCCGCGATCGCCGAGCATCTGACGGACAGAATCAGCCTTCGAGGATTGGCATGAGCACGCGCCTCTCCTGCTCCCGACCTCCCGCCCCAGCCTCCCGACAGGCGGAGCGCGATAATGCATCACGTCCTGAATGATGCATTGCCCACCTATCATGTCCGCTTCCGAGCCCCCTGCGATCGGAGCCCGATGAACGCGCTGCCCCTTGACGGGATCACCGTGGTCGCCTGCGAACAGGCCGTGGCCGCGCCGCTGGCGACCCGCCAGCTCGCCGATCTCGGGGCCCGGGTCATCAAGGTGGAGAGGCCGGGCACCGGGGACTTCGCGCGCGGTTACGACGAGACGGTCCGCGGCATGTCGAGCCACTTCGTGTGGCTCAACCGGTCGAAGGAGAGCATCACCCTCGACCTGAAGCAGCCCGAAGCCGCGGAGGTGATGGAGCGCCTGATCGGCCGGGCCGACGTGTTCATCCAGAACTTCGCGCCCGGCGCGGCGGAGCGCCTCGGCCTCGGCGCCGAGGAACTTCGTGCCCGCCACCCCCGGCTGATCACCTGTTCCGTGTCGGGATACGGGAGCAGTGGGCCGTACCGCGATGCGAAGGCCTACGACCTGCTCATCCAGGCCGAGGCGGGCCTGCTGTCGGTGACCGGTAGCGAGGACGCGCCGGCCAAGACCGGCATCCCCTCTGCCGACATCAGTGCGGGCATGTACGCCTTCTCGGGAATTCTCGCCGCGCTGTACGAACGAGAGCGCACCGGCCGCGGCAGCGCGGTGGAGATCAACCTCCTCGACTCGCTGGTGGAGTGGATGGGATACCCCTTCTACTACACCGAGTACGGCGGCACTCCCCCGGTGCGCGCGGGGACCAGCCATGCCGCCATCGCCCCGTACGGCACGTTCACGGCCGGTGACGGCACCGAGATCGTCCTCGCGGTGCAGAACGAACGCGAGTGGGTGTCCTTCTGCCGGACCGTGCTCGATCGTCCCGAACTCGCGACCGACGAGCGGTTCCACAACGGCAGCCAACGGGTCGCGAACCGCCGCGCGTTGGAGGAACACATCGCCGAAGTCCTCTCGGGTCTGACCGGCGAGCAGCTCGAACAGCGCCTGGCCGAAGGGCGGATCGCCCATGCCAGGCAGCGCGGTGTCGCGGAGCTCAGCACCCATCCACAGCTCCTGGCACGCGACCGCTTCACCGAAGTCCGGTCCCCTATAGGCCCGTTCACTGCCGTACGTCCGGCCATCGGCCTGCATGGACGTACGGCACGGATGGACCCGGTCCCGGCGCTCGGCGAGCACACGGAGGCCGTTCTCGAGGAGCTGGGCTATGACGACCCGGCACGCAGACGACTGCGTGCCGACAGCGCTGTGCAGTGACGGACGGTTTGCCTCAAGGCGCAGGTCGGCTTCGGCGGCGCCGGCATGCACGAGGCGATGGTGCGCAGGATCGTCCGGTACGGCCACGCCTTCAACCCGCTGGGCAAGGTGACGCCCGAGCAGATGCAGACCTTGAAGTCCGCGATGGCCGCCGCGGGCCGTGCATTCGCCGACTGGAGATGATCGGCGCACCCGTGCCGTGTTCGCCGACGACCCGAACGCCATAGGCACCTCCTGTCGCGAGGTGACGCAGTGTGTACAGTCCCTCACCTTCTGATGACGGCGCTCACGACAGAACTGATGCAATCATCAGGACTGCGATCCCCATCGCCCGGCGGTTACAATCGGCGCATGTCTACGTCAGCCCCGTCCACCAACCGCTTCGAGCGGCGCCGCGCCGAGACCCGCAGGGCTCTCGTCCGCGCGGCCCGGCAGATACTCGCCGAAACCGGGGACACCAGTGCCAGCATCCAGGCGATCGCGGAACGCGCCGACGTGGGCTTCGGCTCCTTCTACAACCACTTCGACTCCAAGGCGGATCTGTTCGACGCGGCGGTGGTGGACGCCATGGAGGAGTTCGGCCAGAACTTCGACGAGCGCCTGGCGGGCATCGAGGACCCCGCGGAACTCGTCGCGGGGGGCTTCCGGCTCAGCGCCCTCATGGCCGACTCGCACCCCGAGCTGATGCAGGTGCTGCGGCGCCGCGGCCTCGGCCACATCCACTCGGACAACGGCCTGGTCCGGCGGGCCGTGCGCGACATCGAGGCCGGCCTCGCCTCCGGCCGGTTCAGCCCCGTCGATCCGGTGGTCGCCCTCACCGCACTGGGCGGAACCCTGCTGTCGCTGGTGGAAATGCGGTTCGCCCGCCCCGACCTGGACGGTGACAAGGCCGCGGTGAACCTCGCCGAAATGGTGCTGCGCATGCTGGGTGTCCCACCGGACGACGCCCACGAGGTCGCCCGGCGCCCGCTCCCCGCGCCCACCCCCGCGCAGCCCGCCTGAGACTGACCGACCGGCCCCGTCACACGTGTGCGGCGAAGTACCGCGCGATGCCCGCGATTCCTTCGCCCACGGCTCGCTCGACGATCGGCGCGAGGGCCTCCGGGAGGATCTCCTGGCTGTAGACCACGCGTGAGCCGCTCTCATCGGGAAGCACGTCGATGGTGCCCAGGTGGAAGTCGATGGGCTGGGGCATGCCCTCCACGAACCGGTACTGGAAGCGGCGCAGGGCGTCGTCCTTGGTGACCACGAGGGATTTCAGGGTGCCGTCGGATGTGGTCAGGTGGCGGTGCGTCCCGTCGAAGTGCGCCTCCTGCACGGCCGGGAACCACTGCGGAATCAGGCTGACGTCGGTCAGTACGGCCCAGACGCGGTCGGGATCCTGGGCGACTCGGGTGTCGAAGCGGAACGTTGCCATGGCAACTCCCTGATGGTGATGGACGGTTGCGGTCGAGTGCCGTACGCGGCGGGTTCAGAAGGGGTAGCGGGAGTGCTCGGTGGAGAGGGTGATCCAGCGGGTGTTGGAGAAGGCCTCGATGCCCCAGCGTCCGCCGAAGCGGCCGTAGCCGGAGGCCGCGAAGCCGCCGAAGGGGGCCTGCGGTTCGTCCCCGACCGACTGGTCGTTCACGTGCACGATGCCGGTGCGGACACGGCGTGCCACCTTCAGGCCGTGGGTGCCGTTCTCGGTGAGGATGCCGCAACTGAGGCCGTGTTCGGTGTCGTTGGCCAGGGACACGGCCTCGTCGTCGTCCGCGAAGGCCCTGATGGCGACGACGGGTCCGAAGGCCTCGATGTGGTGGAGTTCCGCGGTCTCGGGCAGGTCGGTCAGAACGGTTGCCGGATGCAGGGCGCCCTCCGGCGCGCTGCCGCCGACCAGGACTCGGGCGCCCTTGCCGACGGCGTCGGCGACCAGGGCGCCGACCCGCCCGGCGGCGGCTTCGTCGACCAGCGGGCCGACGACCGTGGCGGGCAGGTTCGGGTCGCCGCTCGGGAGTCCCGCGACCTTGGCGGTGAAGCGCCGGGTGAACTCGTCGACCAGTGAGGTGTGCACCAGGATGCGGTCGGCGCACATGCAGATCTGGCCGGAGTTCATGAACGCGGCGAACACGGCGGCGTTCACGGCGTGGTCGAGGTCGGCGTCCTCCAGCACGATCACGGAGTTCTTGCCGCCGAGTTCGAGCACGGCCGGCTTGAGGTGCTCGGCGGCGAGGGTGCCGATGATGCGTCCGACGCCGGTGGAGCCGGTGAAGTTGACGGCACGCACCCTCGAATCGGCGATCAGCTCCCGCGCGATGACCGCCGCGTCCGCCTTGTCGTTGGTGATGACGTTGAGGACGCCGTCGGGCAGGCCCGCGTCGCGCAGCACGTCGGCGACGAACAGGCCGCAGGCGATCGGGGCGTCCTCGCTCGCCTTGACCACGACGGTGTTGCCCACCGCGAGCGGGGCCGCCACCGCTCGGGTGCCGAGGATGACCGGCGCGTTCCACGGCGCGAACGCCGCCACGACACCGAGGGGTTCCCGGACGGCGAGGCTGAGTCCGCCCGGCTCCCGGGTGGTGAGCACGTCCCCGCGCGGGGCGGTGATCGCGGCGGCGGCCTCGCGCAGGATGCCGGCGGCCACCTCGACGTTGAACAGGGCCCAGCCGCGGGTCCCGCCCACCTCTCCGGCCATCAACTCCACGACCTGCTCCGCGCGTTCCTCCATGAGGTCCGCCGCGCGCAGGAAGACGGTCCGCCGGGCGAAGGGCTCCAGTGCCGCCCACTCGGCCAAGGCGGCGTCCGCCGCGGACACCGCGGCTCGTACGTCCTCGGGTCCGGCTGCGGCGACCCTGGCGTAGGGCTTACCGGTCCAGGGACCGATGTCGGCGGTGGTCCGCCCGGAGACGGCCGGGGTCTCCTTGCCGCCGATGAGAAGGTCACGGTCAGGTGGCACGAGGTCGTCTCCTTGTGGTGCTCGGGTGGGTACGCGTCAGCCGGTTCAGGCGCCGATCATGTTGAAGCCGCCGTCGGCGTTGAGGTAGGCGCCGGTCATGTGGGCGGCGTCGTCAGTGGCGAGGAAGAGGGCGGTGCCCGCGAGTTCGGCGGGACCCGGGATGCGGCCCATCGGGGTCTTGGCGATCATGTCCTCGCGGCGGCCGGCCTTCCAGTCCGCGCGGCTGAGGAGCATCTCGGTCTCGATGAAGCCGGGGGCGAAGGTGTTGACCCGCACGGTGGGGGCGAACGCCTGGGCGTAGGACTTGGTGATGCCGAGGATGCCGTACTTCGCGGCGGCGTACTGCGGGGCGCGGGCGCTGCCGCGCACGATCACGGTGGAGCCGATGTTGACGATCGCGCCGTGGCCCTGCTGCAGCATCCGGGAGCCGAACTCGTGGACGCACAGCATCGTTCCCTTGATGTCCACGGCGAGGACGTGGTCGATGGACTCCTCGGTCACGTCCCGCCAGGACATCTGGTCGCCCGCCACGTCACCGACGTTGTTGACCAGCACGTCCAGGCCGCCGAAACGGTCGAACACCTCCGCGGCCATGCGCACGACATCGGCGTGGACGGCGATGTCGGCCCGCACCGTGAAGGCCTCGCCGCCGACCTCCCTGATGCGGGCGGCCGTCTTCTCGGCTCCGGCGGCGGAGCTGCGGTAGTGGACGGCGACCCGGGCGCCCTCCTGTGCGGCGCGGACGGCGATCTCGGCGCCGTAGCCGGTGCCGGCACCGGTGACCAGGACCGAGCGGCCTTCGAAGCGGCGGGGAATGCTCTGTTCTGCCATGGGAGGTCCCTTCAGGGGTGTACGGCTCAGGGGTGTACGGCCGTGAAGCGCTGGCGGATCTCGCCGATGCCCTCGATGCGGCTGACGAGTTCGTCGTCCGCGGTGAGGTAGCGGGGCGGGTTCATCCGGTTGCCGACTCCGGCCGGGGTTCCGGTGAAGATGAGGTCGCCCGGGAAGAGCGGCACGACCGACGAGAGGCGGGCGACGAGTTCCGGCACCGGGAAGATCATGGACTTGGTGCGGTCGTGCTGGACGGCCTCGCCGTTGAGCAGTCCGGTGATCTCCAGGTCGTCGGGGTCGTCGAACTCGTCCGGGGTGACCACGACCGGGCCGGTGGGACCGAAGCCGGGGAAGGACTTGCCGAGGCTGAACTGCGCTGGTTTTCCCCGGAGTTGGGTGACACGTTCGGAGAGGTCCTGGCCGACGGTCAGACCGGCGACCGCCTCCCAGGCCCGGTCCTCGCTCACCCGGTAGGTGTCCTGCCCGATGACGGCGACGAGTTCGACCTCCCAGTCCACCTTGCCGTGCGGGAGGGCGACGGTGGTGTGCGGGCCGGTGACGCAGGCCGGGAACTTGGTGAACACGAGGGGTTCGTCGGGCGGGGTGAAGCCGGCTTCGGCCGCGTGCGGCGGGTAGTTGAGGGCGATGGCGAACACCTGCCGTGGGCGCGGTACCGGGGCGCCGAGCGCGGTGGGGTCGACGGGGATGTCGTAGGCACCGTCGGGCAGTCCGGCCGCCCACTCGCGGAGTCGGGCCCAGTTCGCCAGCAGGAGCATCGGGTCGACGGGCAGCCGACCCTTCGAGGCCCATCGGACGTCCGCGGCCCGGTCGCCGCGGACCACGACGGCCCGCCCGTCGATGACGCCGAGTCTCACCAGTCCACCTTCTTCGGTACGGGCGTGCCGTGGCCCTGCTGCCAGCTGACGATGGGGTTGCGCAGCACTCCGAGGCGTTCGACCTCGGCCTCGACGACGTCACCGGGCTTGAGGTACAGGTCGGGATCGCCGCTGAAGCCGGCCACGCCCTGCACGGTGCCGGTGGTGATCAGGTCGCCCGCGCTGTAGCCCTGCGGGGAGTGGTAGGCGACCAGGTGCGGGATGGACACCGACATGCGGTTGGTGTTCGACTTCTGCCGCACCACGCCGTTGACTCGCAGCTCCATGTCGAGGTTCTGCGCGTCGGGGATCTCGTCGGCGGTCACGATGTACGGGCCGACGGGGCAGAAGGTGTCGATGGCCTTGCAGAAGGAGAAGACGCCGGACTCCATTTCGCGGCGCTGGATGTCGCGCGCGGTGATGTCGTTGAAGACGACGTACCCGGCGATGTGGTCGGGTGCGTCGTCCACGCCGAAGAACTTGCCTGGCTTACCGATGACGACGGCGATCTCCAGCTCGTAGTCGAGTTCGCTCGTCAGGTGCTCCGGGTGGATCACCGGTTCGTCGGGGCCGACGATCGCGTCGACGTTCTGGAAGAAGACGATGCCCTTGTGCATGGGGTGCGACCAGTCGACGTTCTTCGACTCGTCCTCGTGCTCACGGAAGTTGCCGGAGGTGTGGAAGAACTTCTTCGGCACGATCGGCGCGCGCAGCGTCACGTCGTCCAGGTCCAGGCGCTCCCCCGTCTCCGGCACCCGGCCGTCACGCTCGAAGTACTCCCGCGTACTGGCCGCTTCCAGGGGAAGCACCAGCCGCTCTTCGAGTTCGAGCCTTCCTACGCGTCCGTCGTCGAACGTGACCAGCTTCATGATGTACCGCTTTCGGTCTGGGGTGGGGCGCAGGGGTCTGCGGGTGCTTCTCCCGCGAAGACCCGCAACTGGAGGGCGAGCAGGGCGTAGTAGCCGACCAGCGCCGTGAGTTCGAACAGTCCGCGTTCTCCCCACTCGGCCACGGCGTGGTAGTACTCCCGGTCGTCGAGGACACCGGTTCGGGTCAGCGCGAGCGCCGCGCGGATCGCGGCGCGCTCGGCATGGTCCGAGAGGGCCGGCAGTTCGCCTGCGCGCAGTGCGTTGAGCTCGGCGTCGGTGAGGCCGCAGGAGCGGCCGACCGCCTCGTGGGCCTCTCGCTCGAAGGTGCTGTTCCAGTGGGCGGCGACGACCAGGATCGCCATCTCGCGGACCCGGTCGGTCAGGAGCGACGCGTAACGCACCGCCGCCCCCACCTCCTGTACGGCCATGCCGACCGGCGGGCTGAGCAGCATGGCGTTGAAGGGGCCGTGCAGTCGGCCCTTCTCGTCGGTCAGCGGGAACGCCTGTGGTCCTGCGGCCCGGGGACCGCCCGTGATGGCGCGGTACACCTCCGCCTGCTGCTCGTCCAGTTCTCCGGGCAGGCGGCCGGCGATGCGTGCGGGCATCCGCACTCCCTTCAGGTGGTCGAGAGGGCTTCAGACGAGCGTGCGGCCGCCGTCGACGTAGAGCACTTGCCCGGTGATGTACGAGGCGCGCGCGGAGGCCAGGAACAGCACGGCTCCGACCACGTCCTGCGGCTGCCCCAGGCGTCCGGCGGGGACCAGGGCGGTCATCTCCTCCCGCATACCGGGCTTGGCCAGGTAGGCGCGGGTCAGTTCGGTCTCCGTGTAGCCCGGGGCGACGGCGTTCACCGTGACGCCGTCCGAGGCCCATTCCCGCGCCATGACCTTCACCAGCTGGTCCAGTCCGCCCTTCGAGGCGGCGTACGGGCCGTGATGGCGGTGGGCGAGCAGGGAGGAGACGGAGGAGAAGAACACCATGCTGCCGTGTCCGGACTCGCGCATCAGCCGGCCCGCGGCGCGTCCCGTCCAGAACGCGGTGGACAGGTTCAGGGTCAGGATGCGGTCCCACACCTCGTCGGGTGTGTCGACCACGGGACGCCGGTCGTTCGTGCCCACGGCGTGCACCAGCACGTCCAGGCCGCCGAACTCGTCGGCCGCCGTGGCGACCGCCCGCTCGCACGCCTCGGACGAGGTCAGGTCCATGGAGAGGGTCCGTACGACCGCGGTCGCGCAGACCGGATCGTCGCGCAGGGCCTTGAGGCGGGCCTCGTCAGCGTCGACGACCATCACCCGGACCCCGGCCTCCGCGAGGCCCCGGACGCAGGCGGTGCCCAGTCCGCCGGCTCCCATGACGAGCGCGCCACGCCCTTCGAGGCCCAGCCAGCCGAGCGGTGGACTCGGTGTCGGGGCGGCCATCACACCGGCTCGAATCCGGCCGCGGGAGCCACGCGCCGGTAGTCGGTCCCGATGTCCTGGAGGCAGTCCTGGAGCATGTGGTCCGCCAGCCCGTTCCCGCTCTCGCTGAGACCGCCGTCGTGGATCGACACGGCCCTGCGGGCCTTGACCTCGCGGGCGTAGTCGATGACTTCGCCCGTCTTGGACCACGGGCCGTGCACGGGCAGCAGGAGGGTGTCCACGGGACGGGCGGGCACGGTGAAGGCGTCGCCGGGGTGGAAGACGGTGGCGTCGCCGTCGCCCACGAGGAAGCCGACGTTGGTGACCTGCGGCAGGTCGGGATGGACCACGGCGTGCAGTTCTCCGTGCACCTCGACGCCGACGCCTTCGACGGCGAAGGTGTCCCCGTCGCCGACCACGGTGACCCGGCCGCTCCCGAGACCCGCGAGCCGGCCGGCCACGGACCGGTTGGCCCAGATCCGCAGGCCCGGGTCGGCTTCGGCCGCCGCGCGCAGGAGCGGCTCGGCGAAGTGGTCCACGTGCTCGTGGGTCACGAGCACGGCATGGGCGCCGTCGAGGGCGTGCGAGTCGGAGTAACTGCCGGGGTCGACGACCACGACCACACCGTCCTGCTCCAGCCGGACGCAGGCGTGGCCGCACCTGGTGAGTCGCATGCCGTGCTCACTTTCCCAGTTCGTCGGCGGGCACCCAGGTGCCGTGGAAGCCGTACCGGAGGCGGAACGGGATCTTCACGGTGGCGATCGGTCCCGCGGCGATGTCGAGGGCGTCGAGGACGACCAGGTCGTGCCGCATCTGGTCACGGCGGCCGACCAGGGCCAGCAGATACCCCTCGCCCTCGGCCGCGTCCGCGGACTTCGGCACGAACACCGGCTCCTCGGGCGCGGAGTGCTCGCCGGCGGTCCAGATGGCCGTCGCACCCGTGCTGTCGTCGCGGTGGATGAGGGAGTTGAACGGCGGACCCATGGGGCCGATCGGGGCCATCGGCACATCGGGATGCATGCCGCCGACCCAGGAGTGCCGGTTCTTCTCCATCAGCACACGGGGGTCGACCCGGGGCATGTCACCGGGCGAGGACAGGAGCTTCTCGCTGCGGTAGGTGTCGGTGGCGTCGTCCCAGTGGGCGGCGCCCTGGGTGAGGTCGAAGGTCCAGCGGTGCAGGAACGGCGGCTGTTCGGGCAGGTAGCCCGCGGTCGTCTTCGGGAACTGGGAGAACCAGCCGGACTTGGTGGTGAAGTGGTCGCCGACGAGGGTGTCGCCGTCCGTCCAGGCGTTCAGGGTGTGGGTCTCCAGAAGCCGCTCGCTGCGGAACCACTTGATGCCGCTCACGCCCTCCTCGCGCGGAATGATCGCGACGTAGGTCTCCCGGTTCGGATCCCAGACGAAATACTGCTCCTCCGTCCTCAGCTGCTCCGGGTCGGCGACCATGGGCGAGATCGTGAAGACCAGGTGGTCCCGGGTGACCAGCCAGTCGTGCACCATCGACGAGTACGGCACCTCGAAGGTCTGGGTCCGGGTGACCTTGCCGTCCGCGGCGATCTCGTGGATGTGGATCTGCTTGTCCGGCAGCCCGCTCGCGTTGTAGGCGAAGGCCATCAGCTGGCCGGTGCGCGGATCGTGCTTGGGGTGCACGGTGAAGGTGCGGCCCGGGATCTGGCCGGAGAAGTCGTAGATGCCCTTCGTCTCCAGCGTGAACGGGTCCAGCTCGTAGGGGAGGGCGGCCTCCTTGAGCGCGAGCAGCTTGCCCGCGTGCCAGATGATCGCGGTGTTGGCGTTGCTGTCGTCGATGCCGGCGACGGAGGGGTCGTCCGTGTAGGGATTGCGGTAGGCGCCGAACAGGGCCTTGCGCGCCTGGCGTTCGAGCTGGAAGCGCTGGGTGCGGACGTAGCGCGTCTTCAGATCCGCGTGGCCGTTGTCGAACCGCACCATGTGGATCATGCCGTCGCCGTTGATGTACACGTCGTTCGCGAACCGCGGCGGGTACTGGGTGTCCGCGGCGGCGCGGTAGAACGCGCCGTTCAGCTCGGGGGGTATACGGCCCTCGACCTCCAGATCGTAGACGTCCGCCTCGATCCGCGAGGGGGCGAAGAACCCCTGGAAGTGCCGCGTGTCCGGGAACTGCATGGTGTCCGGAGGCGGCTGGGTGCTCACGGGCTCCTTTCCCGGTGTTCCGTCGGACTGCGTCGTTGCAGTGGCCATGGCTCTCTCCCCTGTGGCAAGGTCGGATCAAGCGAAGAATGTGATCGATTCCCTGGGTGACCGCATCAGGAAATCCGCTGAAAGCGATTCCACGCCCTCGTGTTGGCCATCATGACCACGCGCCACCTGCGGCGTCCAACACTGAAACACGCACGAAATGATCGGAGAATGCGATGGATCTGCGGCAGATGGAGTACGCGGTGGCCATCGCCGACGAGCTCAACTTCACCCGGGCCGCCGCACGCTGCCGCATCGGGCAGTCCGGGCTCAGCCACCAGATCACCCAGCTGGAGCGGGAGGTCGGGGCACTGCTCTTCGAGCGGACCAGTCGCAGCGTCCGCGTGACCCAGGCCGGGCAGGTCTACGTCGCCTGCGCGCGACGGGTGCTGAGGGCGGTCCAGGAGATGCACGCCGAGATCTCCTCGCTCGACGGGCCCGTGCGGGGGCGGCTGCGGATCGGTTCGGTGACGCTCACGGCGGGGAACATCGACCAGCTCGGTCTGCTGCGGGAGTTCCAGGAGGTCTATCCCGCGGTCGAGGTCACGCTCTTCGACTCCGACGGCGTGCGCGCCACCTCCCAGCTCCTCACCGGTGAACTGGAGGTCGCCGTCGTCGCCGTGCACGAGCACCAGTTGCCCCCGGGCATCGCCTACCACCTGCTGAGCGTGGTGCCGCTGGTGGCCGTCGTGGGCCGTCGGCACCGGCTGCGGGGGGCCGGCGTCATCGGCCTGGCCGAGCTGGCCGACGAGCGCTTCCTCGAGTGTGTTCCCGACACGGGCCTGCGCGCGCAGGTGGATGCCGCGTTCGACCGGGCGCGGGCCCGTCGCCGAGGTGTCTGCGCGCTGCGCAGCGCGGGCGACCTCGTCTCGCTGGCGTTCGAGGACATCGGGGTGACCGTCGTACCCCGTCCGGCGGCGGACGCGATCGTCCCGGCCGATCACGCCGACTGCGTGCTGCGGCTCGACGATCCACAGGCGCTCCAGCCCCTGGCCCTGGTCCACCGCGATCCCGCTCCGGCGTCTCCCGCCGCGCAGGCGTTCCTGCGTCTCGCGCTCACCCGCCTGCCCGGGCCGGGAGCACCCGAGTTGGAGGAGGAGCCGGCTCCGACCGGGTCCGGCGAGCGGTAGCGGGCCGCCGGCGGCGCAGCTCGTTTCCGCGCCCCTGGCATCCAGAGCCTTGATGATCCGCATGACCGATCTCGATCGGACGAGGGCTAGGCAGACCCTCCTCGGTGCCCGATAGTCATGTCAGCCCGACGTGCGGACCGCAGGGCCTGGCCGCTGTCGGGACCGCGCCGGGCGTCGCGGCGAGCCGTCCCACCATGACAGCGGGCTGTCATCGGTACCGCCGTCGCGAGCCTGTTCACGGGTGTCCGGCGGCCCGGCCCGCACGGCCGCCGGACCATCCCCTTCCCTCCCGACACGCCCCGTGGAGATCTCGCATGCCTGCACCCGTGCCCCCGCTCCCGTCTCCGCCGTCCACGGCGGACGCGGACGCCCCTGCCGAGCAGATCGTGTCCGGCCCCGGACACCGGCTTCGTCTCACGCTGCTGATGGCGGGTGCCTGTCTGCCCATCCTGGGCGCCGTGCTCATCGCGCCCGTCCTGCCGCAGATGCAGGACCACTTCGACGACGTTCCCGGCGCCGACGTGCTCGTCCCCATGGCGCTGACCGTCCCCGCCCTGTCGCTGGCGCTGCTCGCCCCCTTCGCCGGCGTCCTCGTGGACCGGCTCGGCCGCAAGCGTCTGCTCGTCGTCGCGACCGTGGTGTACGCGCTCCTCGGCACCGCTCCCCTGTGGCTGGACTCCCTCGTCGCCATCGTCGCCAGCCGCGCCCTGGTCGGCGTCACCGAAGCCGCCATCATGACCTGCTCCACCACACTGCTCGGCGACTACTACTCCGGCCGCCAACGCGACCGCTACCTGGCGATGCAGACGATGTGCGCAGCGATCTCCGCGACGGTCTTCTTCGCCGTGGGCGGGGCGGCCGGATCGGCGGGCTGGCGCATGCCGTTCTGGGCCTACGCCGTGAGCCTGCTGCTCGCCCCCGCCATGGCCGCGTTCCTGCCCCGGCCCCGACCGGGCGGCCTCACCGCGGAGCTCTCCCCCGCCGCCACGGCACCCATGGCCAAGCGGCCCTTCCCCTGGCGTCCGCTGGCCGGCACGTGCGCGCTGACCGTCTTCGGCGCCGTCCTCTTCTACACCCTCCAGGTGGAGTTGGCGTTCCTCCTGGACGACATGGGCGTGAGCAACTCCGGCGTGATCGGACTGGCCACCGCCGTCACCAGTGCCGCGATCGTGGTCGGTTCGGCCACCTTCGCGAGGACCGGCCGCAGCCCGCAGGCCTGGCTGCCCGCCGCCTTCGGCCTGTGCACCCTCGGCTTCACCGTGGTCTGGCTCGCCCCCGACCCCGTACTGGCCACCCTCGGCGCCGTCATCACCTGCCTCGGTGGCGGCATCATGCTGCCCAGCCTGCTCACCCTCGCCATGTCCAAGCTCGACTTCGCCGACCGCGGCCGTGGCACGGGGCTGTGGACGGGGTCCTTCTTCCTCGGCCAGTTCCTGTGCCCGCTGGTGGCCCTCGCCCTCACATCGGCGGTCGGCACTCTGGCGAACGCCATGGGCGTGCTCGCCCTCTCCGCGGCCGTCGCCACGGTCGCCCTCGGCCTCGCCGCCCGGCGTCGGACGGTGGCCGTCGCGGAGCCGATACGGCAGCCGGCCGGCTGACCAGCACGTCCAGGTCGGTATCGCGGGCGCCTCACGCCGACGATACCGACCTGGTGTTCACTGCTGTTCACTGCTCTTCACGACGGCTCCGACCCGAACCGCCCTGCACTGCGGGCCGGTTACGGGGCGGAGGCGAGCTGCCGGAGCTTCCTGACCGGCATCGTGTGGTTCACGGTCGCCGCCGCGCCGCCCGACCAGCGCAGGAGCATCGAGCCGGCAGCGGCCTCGGCCTGATCCGGTTCACCGAGTCCGGCCGGTTCCCCGGCGACTTTCACCTCGACGCCGAACTGGTTGGTCCAGAAGTACGAGGGGAGCGACGCCCCGCTCGTGTCCTCCCCGAGCAGTGCGTCCGCCGCGACCCGTGCCTGCTCCACCGCGTTGGTCCAGTGCGGCCGGCGACCTGATCCCCGTACGACCGCCGCGTCCCCCGCCGCGACGATGTGGTCCGCGACGCGGCCGCGGGAGTCGGTGACCACACCGCGGTCGAGGCACAGGCCGGAACCGGTGAGCCAGTCGACGGCGGGTACGTCCCCGACGGCCGACACGACGACGTCGGCCGTGAGCAGCTCGCCGTCGGCGTCGACGCCCTCCAGCGTGCGGGATCCGACCAGGCGGACGCCCCCGGGAACCGTCCGGAGCGACACTCCGTGCTTACGCGCGGCATCCGTGACCACCTCGGCGAGCACCGGTCCGAGCACCCGGCGCAGCGGCGGTTCACGGTCGACCACCGTGACCTCCAGGCCGAGGGTGCGGCACGTCGATGCGATCTCCATGCCCAGCAGCCCCGCTCCGACGACCAGAACGGTGCGGGCGCGGGTCAGGTCCTCGCGAAGGGCCACGCAGTCGGCGAGCGTGCGCAGCACCCGTTCTCCCGACATGCCCGGAGGGCTCAGCCGCCGGGCCCGCCCTCCGGTGGCGATCACGAGGCCGTCGTAGGGCACCGGGTCGCCGTTGTCGACGTTCACCCGGCGTGCCGTGGTGTCCAGAGAGACGGCCCGGGTCCCGAGCCGCACGACAACGCTGTCGTCAAGGGGCGGAAGCGCGGTGGACGCGTCCGTCGCCTCGCCCGACAGCACGGTCTTGGACAGGGGGACGCGGGTGTAGGGCTGTTCCTTCTCGGCGCTCAGGAGGGTGATCGTCCCGTCGAAGCCCCGTACGCGCAGCCAGCTCGCGGCGGTGACCGCCGCGATCGAGCCGCCCACGACGACGACGCGCCTCACGACGTGGCCCGCAGGGCCGCGACCGGGCAGGAACGCGCCGCCGCGAGGGCCGTCGCGTCCTCGTGGTCGCCGCCGGGGAGCAGGTGCACCATCCCGTCGTCGTCGACCTGGAACACCTCCGGTGCGATGGCCTCGCACACACCGTGTCCCTCGCAGCGGCCGGGAATGAGTTCGATGCTCACGGTCACACCTTTCCGGTGGTCACGGTGACCGGCAGGCTGTCCAGCCCGCGGATCACGTTGTTCAGGTGCCGGCGCGGCGGGCCGGCGAGTTCGATGCGCTCGACGCGGTCGAGCAGGGCGGAGAGGACCGCCTGCGCCTCGATGCGGGCCAGGCCCTGGCCCGCGCAGCCGTGGACGCCGTATCCGAAGCCGACGTGGCCCGTCGGCGCGCGGTCGACCTGGAAGCGGTCGGGATCGGTCCACTCGCGGGGATCCCGGTTCGCCGAGCCGAACAGCAGACCTACCTGTGCCTGCTCCGGGATCACCACGTCCTCGTACCTCACGGGGCATGTCGTTCTGCGGAAGAAGACCTGCACGGGCGATTCACAGCGCAGGATCTCCTCGAACACCGGGGGCACGAGACCGCGGTCCTCCCGCAGCGCCCGCCATGCCTCGGGTCTCTGCGCGAGCAGCCACAGACCGCTGCCGATCGCGTTGATGGTGGTGTCCATGCTCGCCACGAGGTAGGCCCGCAGCAGCGGTACGACCTGATGCTCGCCGATCACACCCCGGTCGGCGGCGCGGTGGACGGCCTCGCCCCAGCCGCCCGGTTCGAGGTTGTCCCGGCTCATCAGGGCGGCGAGTTCGTCGAACAGCGTCTCGGCGACCGGCAGGGACCGTCTGGTGCGCTCGTTGAGCGGGCCGAAGGTGTTGAAGAAGGCGTCGGCGAACCGCAGGACCTGCTCCCGTGCCGCCAGGGGCATTCCGATCAGGTCGGCGACGACGCTCACGGGGAACACCCGGGCCAGGTCCCGGACCACGTCGAAGGTCCCTCGCTCCACGAGCGGGGCGACGAGCTCCTCGGCCCGGCGTCCGATGTCCGCCCGCAGTCCGGCGAGGGCGCGCGGTGCCAGGCTCTCCGACAGGACACCGCGCAGCACGTCGTGTTCGGGTGGGTCCGACGCGAGGACCCCGCCGCGGCGCCGCTCGTTCAGGGCCGGGTCGAGGCCGACGCTGTCGACCGAGGAGAACCGTTCGTGGTCGCCGGACGCCGCGCGCACCTGCGCGTACCGGGGCAGCACCCAGCAGTTGTGGCGGGACAGGTGGACGGCGGGCCCGAGTTCGCGCAGCTCTTCGTAGACGGGGTACGGGTTGTTGAGCACCTCGTCGTCGAAGATGTCCACGTCGGAGACGGGTGTGGTGGTGGAGAGCATTCCTGGTTCCTGTCCGCTGTCTGGTCAGCGTGCCGACGACGGTCTTCGTGCCGGCGGGGGGTCTTCGGTCCGGAGACGGGCCTTCGTGTCGGCGGCGGGGCTTCAGAAGGGGTAGGTGGCGTGCTGGGTGGCCAGCGTGATCCACCGTGTGTTGCTGAAGGCCTCGATGCCCCAACGGCCTCCGAAACGGCCGTAACCGGAGGAGCCGACGCCACCGAACGGCGCCTGGGGATCGTCGGCGACGGACTGGTCGTTGATGTGGACCATGCCGGTCCGTAGCCCGCGGGCCACGCGCAGGCCGTGCGTGCCGTTCTCGGTGATGATCCCGACGGTCAGCCCCTGGTCGGTGTCGTTGGCCATCGTGACGGCCTCGTGGTCGGTGGCGAACGTGTCGACGACGCAGAGCGGCCCGAACGTCTCCGCGCCGTACAGATCGGCGTGGGCCGGGACCGCTTTGAGGACGGTCGCCGGGTGCGAGGCGTCCTTGACCTCGCCGCCGACGAGGACGGTGGCGCCCTTGGCGACCGCGTCCTCGACCAGCGCGGCGACCCGGCGAGCCGCGAAGAGCCCGCACCGCTGCTCGGGGTCGGTGTTGACCAGCGGGCCGATCACCGTGGCCGGGTCTGCGGGATCACCGAACGGCAGCGCGGCGACCTTGGCCGTGAACTTGGCGATGAACTCCTCGGCGAGCGACTCGTGGACGAGGATCCGGTCGGCGGACATGCAGATCTGCCCGGAGTTCATGAACGCCGCGAAGGCGGCGGCGTCGACCGCGTGGTCCACGTCGGCGTCGTCCAGGACGATGACCGCGTTCTTGCCGCCCAGTTCCAGCAGGGCGGGCTTGAGATGGCGCGCGGCATGGGAGCCGATGATCCGGCCGACCTGCGTCGAGCCGGTGA
This sequence comes from Streptomyces griseorubiginosus, assembly GCF_001514195.1. Lineage (GTDB taxonomy): Bacteria > Actinomycetota > Actinomycetes > Streptomycetales > Streptomycetaceae > Streptomyces > Streptomyces griseorubiginosus. Next base: position 485,041 of record NZ_KQ948737.1, read on the forward strand.
AGTTCACCGCCCGCACCGCCGCGTGGGCGATGAGGGCTTCGGTGATCTGCGGTGCGTCGGCAGGGTCGTTGGTGACGACGTTGAGGACGCCGTCGGGCAGTCCGGCTTCACGCAGCAGGTCCCCGATGAGAAGGCCCGCGGACATGGGAGCCACTTCGCTCGGTTTCAGCACGACCGTGTTGCCGGCGGCGAGAGCGGCGGCGACGGCGCGGGTCCCGAGCACGACGGGGGCGTTCCAGGGGGAGAACGCGGCGACCACGCCCAGGGGTTCGCGCACCGCCAGGCTGAGGGAACCGTCGTGCCGGGTGGCGAGCACCTCGCCCCGCGGGGCGGTGACCAGGGCCGCCGTCTCGCGGAGCATCGCGGCGGCCAAGGTCACGTTGAACGAGGCCCACAACCGGGTCGCGCCCACCTCACCGCCCATCAGGTCCACGACGCGCTCGCGCCGCTGCTCCATCAGGTCGGCGGCCTTGACGAAGATCGCCCGACGGGTGGCCGGGTCCGACGTGGCCCAGTCCTCGAACGCGGCGTGGGCGGCGTCGACCGCGCTGCTGACGTCCTCGACGCCGGCCGCGGCCACGGTGGCGTACCTCTGTCCGGTGGCGGGATTGATGACGGGCGTGGTGCGTCCGGACTGCGCACCCCTCTCCTTGCCGTCGATCAGCAGTTCACGGGTGATGACCATGGGGCGGCTCCATTGTCAGGAAGGTGGCTGCGCGGGCACGGTCCACGAGGGCGGCTGCGGATGACCTGTCGTGGACGGCGCGGGATTGCGGGCCGGGCCGCAGCAGCGGTCGATGCCCGTCGTCCGTCTTGTGACGGCCGGACCCGGACTCCGTGCGGAGCGAGGCGAAAGCCGCTGTCCACGGATCCCGCCGACCGTCTGTGCGTTGTGCTGTCCCTCGCTGATGATGCTGCTCGGCAGTCGGCCGAGTCCAACACTGATGCTGGTACACAGCCATCGAAGATGACGATCGACCATGCATCGAAACCGTCGATGACTGCGTGCGCGATTCGGTGTTGGACCCCGGCGCATGGCGCTGCGCATGATCGAGGGAACAGTGAGCGCCGTGTGCAGCGGCCCGCGTTCTCGTGCCGCCGACTCTGTGACAGAGGCCGGGCGATGACCGGCTGGTGGACCGCCCGGGCCGAAGACGACACGGACCCGGCACAAGGCACGGCGCTCACAGCGGATGCACACCGTGACAGCCGCACCGGCTGACACGGCAGCCGTCGACCTCGGAGCCGATGATGCCTTCAACGACCCTGCCCTCAAGCGACGTCGACCTTTTCGCCACCGACACACTCGTCGATCCCTATCCGGTGTACGCGCGCCTTCGGGATGCGGGACCGGTGGTCCGGCTCGACCGCTACGACGCGTGGGCACTGCCCCGCTACGAGCAGGTCGGTGCCGCCTTGCGTGACCACGAGACGTTCAGCTCCGCGTCCGGCGTGGGCTTCGGTGCCGGGATGAACGAGCTGATGGCCGGCGGCGTTCTGGCCTCCGACCCCCCGCACCACACCACCCTGCGCGTCATCCTGTCCCGGATGCTGATGCCCCGGGCGCTGCGGGACCTCGGCCCCTCGGTGACCGTCGCCGCGGAGGACATCGTCGAACGCCTGGCGAACGGTGCGGAGTTCGACGCGGTGTCCGACCTCGCGGAGGCATTCACCCCGCGGTTCGTCGCCGATCTCATCGGTCTCCCCCAGGAAGGCCGCGACCAGCTCCTCGAGTTCGGCGCCTCCACCTTCGAGGGCCTGGGTCCCGTGGGAGAGCGGACACCTGCCGCGATGCGACAGCAGAAGGCCCTGCTGGACTACGTCACCACCACCGCCGCCAGGGACCGGCTCGTCGAGGGCGGTCTCGGCGCCCGCGTCTGGGAGGCGGTCGACGCGGGCGAGATCGACGAGGCCGCCGCGATCACCCTCATGATGGCGTTCCTCGCCACGGGCATGGACACCACGATCCTCTCCCTGGCGGCCGCCGTCCGGCTGTTCGCCCAGCACCCCGACCAGTGGGACGCGCTGCGGGCCGACCCGTCGCTGGTGCCCAACGCCTATCTGGAGGTCCTGCGCATCGCGTCTCCCGTCACCGTTTTCAGCAGGGTGACCACCCGGGACTGGGAGTGCGACGGCATCACCGTCCCGGCGGGTGATCGTGTCGCCGTCATGTACGCCTCCGCCAACCGCGACGAACGCAAGTGGGGCGACCCGGAGCGCTTCGACATCACCCGGAAGCCTTCCGATCACCTGACCTTCGGCGTCGGCATCCACGCCTGCGTCGGGCAGAACCTGGCCAAGCTGGAGGCGCACGCGCTGCTCACAGCACTCCTGGCACGGGTGCGCCGGTTCGAGATCGGCAAGCCCGAGTTCATCGTGAACAACACCCTGCACGGGCTGAGCAAGCTGCCCTGCCGGATCGTCACCTGAGCGAGCCGCGGGGCCGGACGCCTCGGGTGGGCCGGCGCAGGCCAGTCCCATCCGGAGGACGCCGATGACGCCTCCGGACAGTGCGCGACAAGACGAGGTTGACCATGATTGGGTCAGACTTGATACTTCCGTCAATATTCTCTCGCGGTAGTCCCTCGTCACCCCCCTGCACTCACCGAGGCCCCATGATCACCACCTCCCACCAGGACGATGCTGCACCCGTCGCCACCGGACGCGCCGGAACCCGCGGCGTGCTCGTCTCGATGTGCCTGTCACTCGTCCTGGTCGTCGCGTCCGTCTCCGCCCTCAACCTGGCCCTGCCCGACCTGGCCATCGACCTGTCGGCCTCCAACAGCGCACTGACCTGGATCGCCGACGCGTACACCGTCGCCCTGGCCGCCTTCGTGCTGCCGCTCGGCGCGATCGGCGACCGCCTGGGCCGCCGTGACGTACTCGTCGTCGGCACGGTCGTGTTCGGCGCCGCCTCCCTGGCCGCCTCCTTCACCGACTCCACGAGCACGCTGATCGCCTGGCGCGCGGTCATGGGTCTCGGCGCCGCGATGATCATGCCGGGAACGCTGTCGACGATCACCGCGGCCTTCCCTCCCGAGCAGCGCGCCAAGGGCGTGGCCACCTGGTCCGGCTTCGCGGCCGCGGGCGCGATCATCGGCATGCTCGTCGCCGGAGCCCTGCTGGAGCAGTTCTCCTGGCGCTCGATCTTCGTCACCAGTGCCGCCACCGCCCTGGCCGCCGGACTGGCCGCCGCGCTGCTGGCCCCCAACACCAAGGACGCCCATCCGCACCGCCCGGACGTGGCCGGAGCGGTCACCACCGCTGTGGCCATCGGCACCCTGGTCTACGCCATCATCGAGGGCAACGAACAGGGCTGGACCGACCCCGTGGTGATCGGCGCCTTCGTCGTCACGGTCGTGTCCTTCGCCGCCTACGCCGTCCTCGGCCTGCGCACCGAGCACCCCCTGCTCGACCCCGCCCTGTTCGGCATCCGGGGCTTCCGGGCGGGCGCCGTCACCGTCCTGGTGCAGTTCATGGCCGTCTTCGGCTTCTTCTTCGTGGGCCTGCAGTACCTGCAACTCATCCTGGACTACAGCCCGTTGAAGGCCGCCCTCGCCCTGGTCCCGGTCGCGCTGGCGGTGCTGCCCACCTCCCAGCTCACCCCGCACCTGGTGAACCGGGTCGGCATGAAGGCCGTCATGTCCGCCGGCCTGTTCCTGCTCGCCATCGGCCTGTACGTCATCTCCTTCCTCGGCGTCGACTCCGGCTACCTGCCCTTCCTCGGCGGACTGGTGCTCGCGGGCTTCGGCATCGGCCTGAGCGGCGCCGTCGGCACGGCGGCCATCACCGGCTCCCTCGGCCGGGGGCAGCAGGGCGTCGCCTCCGCGATGAACGACACCACCCGCGAGGTCGGTTCGGCGATCGGCATCGCCCTCATGGGCTCGATCTACGGAAGCCACTACCGCTCCTCCCTGCCCGACTCCGTCGACCGGCTCCCCGCCGACGCGGCCGAGTCCGTACGCCATTCGGCGGCCGCCGGTCTCCACGTCGCCGACCATCTCGGCGCGCGGGGCGCGGCCCTCGCCGACGGCGTCAAGAGCGCCTTCATGGACGGCCTGTCCGCTTCCCTGATCGCCGTGAGCGTGATCGTGGCCGCGGCGGCGATCGGCGCCCTGCTGCGGGCACCGAAGACACCGCCGACGGCCGACTGACTCCCGCGACGGCACGGGCGGCGAGGAGCGGGGCGGACTCGTGGGGAACGGGTTCGGCTCGCCGCCCCGGACAAGGCCGTTCGCCCGCGACGCTCGGGGTCTGCACTTGACACGACCACTTATCGGTAACAGTGTAGCCATTATGAGTTCCTGGTCTGAGCCGCAGCCCGATTCCCGGTTCGTCTCGGTGGACGGTCTGCGCATCCACTACAAACGCGCCGGGCAGGGTCCGGCGCTGGTGCTGCTGCACGGCAGTGGTTCATCGCTCCAGCACTTCGACCGTGCGACGGACCTGCTGTCCGAGTCGTTCGACGTGATCCGCCCCGACCTGCCGGCGTTCGGCCTCACCGGCCCCCGCGAGGACCGCGACTACCGGATTCCCACGTACGCCACGACGGTGGCGGCCTTCGTGTCGGCACTGGGCGTGGAGCACTACGCGGTGGCCGGCAATTCGCTGGGCGGCAACATCGCCTGGAACCTCGCGCTGGACCATCCCGAGCGGCTGACCGGCCTGGTGCTGGTCAACGCCACCGGATACCCGGAGAAGGAGATGCCCGCGGGCATGCGCCTGACCCGCAACCCGCTGGTGCGGCCCGTACTGCGCCGGGTGATGCCGCGCGGCGCCATCGAGCGCAACCTGCGCGCGAACGTCGGTCACCGTTCGACGATCGTGGACGAGGCCATGGTGAACCGGGCCCACGAGCTCATGAGCCGGCCCGGGAACCGCTCGGCCTTCGTCGACTTCTGCAACACCGACCAGCCCGACCGCAGCGCGCGGATCCCGAACATCGGCGCGCCCACGCTGGTGCTGCGCAGCGCGGGCATCGACGGCCAGCACTTCGCCCGCGACATCACCGGCGCGCAGGAGCTGGTGCATCCCCACGGCGGTCACCTGCTGCCGGAGGAGGAACCCCAGTGGTTCGCCGACGCGATCACGACGTTCCTCGCCCCCCTCACCGACACCCCCACGCACTGAGGCCCGGAGGCCCGTTCCCATGAAGTACTTCGTCGCGGCCGGCGAGGACCGCCGACTCACCGCCGATGCCCGGCAGGAGCTGCCCGGCAGCTTCATCGACCTTTCCGACGGTGTCACCCACTACGAGCTGCGGGGCCCCGAGGACGGCGACCTGGTCGTGATGGCGGGCGGACTTACCATCCCGCTGTTCTACTGGGACAGCCTCGCCACTGAACTCAACGCCCGCGGGCTGCGGACCCTGACGTGCAGCGCGTACGGCCGTGGTTACTCGGACCGGGTACAGGCGCGCTACGACGAGACACTGTTCGCGCGTCAACTGGCCGAGCTGACCGAGCGGCTCGGTCTGACGGGGCGCCCCCTGCACCTGGTCGGCACGTCCATGGGCGCGCTGGTCGCCATGACCTACGCCGCCCAGGACCCCGCGGCGGTGTCCACGCTCACCATCGTCGGACCTGCCGGTCTCGCGGAATCCCGGCTGACGTCCCCGCACCGACTGCTGCGCAACGACCTGCTGGCCGGCTTCGTCGCCCGGCGGCGCGGTCGTCAGATACTCCAGGGACACCTCGGACACAATGTCCGCGACCCCGAACTGGGCGCGGAGCTCACCGAGATGGTCCTCGACGCGTTCCGCTTCGAGGGCTCGCTGTACGCGGTCTTCGACACGCTCCAGCACCTGCCGGTCTCCGGCCGGGACGACCTCTTCCGGCAGACAGGGGCTCTGGGCATCCCGACGCTGCTGCTGTGGGGCGACGAGGACGCGGTCACGCCCCTGGCGCACTTCGACACGGCCCGCACGCTGCTGAGGGCACGGCACCATCACGTGATTCCCGAGTGCGGTCACATGGCCCCGTTCGAACGCCCCCGTGAAGTAGCAGATCAGATCGTCCCGTTCGTGGCCGCACGCACCGAAAGGCTCGACTCGTGAGTGGCTCGCAGGTCATCGACGTCCTGATCGTCGGCGCGGGCCCCTCGGGCTCCGCCCTGGCGATCGACCTGGTACGGCGAGGACTCGTCGTACGGATCGTCGACAGGTCTCCGCACGCCTTCGACGGCTCCCGCGCCAAGGGCGTCCAGCCCCGCAGCCTCGAAGTCCTGGAGGACCTGGGTGCCTTGAAGGACGTGCTGGCCGGCGGCAGCACCTACCCCAGGCTCGGCATCCACGCGGGACCGCTCGCCGTGCCGTGGAAGATGTTTCCCCACAAGGAAGCGACCTCGGAGGTCCCCTACCCGAACACCTGGCTGATCCCTCAGTTCCGCACGGACCGCGCCCTGCACGCACGGCTCGGCGAACTCGGCCTCAAGGTCGAGTTCGGCAGGGAACTGACCGAGCTGACGCAGGACGAGGACACGGTGATCGCCAAGGTGGTGGGCGCGGACGGGGTCGAGGAGATCGTCGCCCGCTATCTCGTGGGCGCGGACGGTGGCTCCAGTGCGGTGCGCAAACAGCTCGGCATCGGGTTCGTCGGGACGACGCACGAGAGCGACCGGATGCTCATCGTCGACGCCTCGGTGACCGGTCTGGCCCGGAACCGCTGGCACATGTGGCCCGGTCGGGGCGGCAGGTTCATCGGCGCCTGCCCGCTGCCCGACAGCGACGTGTTCCAGTGGATGATCCGTCTCGCGCCGGACGAGGACCCGCCGTCGGAGAAGGACCGCATCCTCCGGCGGATCCACGACCACACCCGCGACCGGCGCATCCACCTGCACGACATCCACTGGACGTCGGTGTTCCGGCCCAACATCCGCCTGGCGGAGAGCTACGGCCGAGGACGTGTCTTCCTCGCCGGTGACGCCGCGCACGTCCACACCCCGGCCGGCGCCCAGGGCCTGAACACCGGCATGCAGGACGGCTACAACCTCGGCTGGAAGCTCGGCCAGGTCCTCGCCGGAGCCGACCCGGCCCTGCTCACCACCTACGAGGCCGAACGCCAGCCGATCGCCGCCGGGGTCCTGGGGCTGTCCACGGAGAAGTGGGGCGGCATCGCCAAGCTCGACCCGTCGAGCATGAAGCGCGGCAAGGACGAGCAGCAACTCTCCCTGACCTACTACGGCGGCCCGCTCGCCCCGGCCGACGGGATGCGCACCGAGACCCTGCGCGTGGGCGACCGCGCCCCGGACGCCGAACTGCGCGGCGCCGACGGAGCGGGAGTCCGGCTCTACGACGTCTTCCAGGGACCGCACTTCACCGCTCTCGCCCACGGCCCCCGCGCCGCCCATGACCTCGAACGCATCGAGTGGCCCACGACGGGCGCCCAGCTGAAGCGGCTCGCCGTGGGACCGGCAGCCGCGGACGGCTCCGCCTTCTCCGACGTCAAGGACACGCTGCGGCGGTCGTACGGCCTGACCGGCAACACGCTGCTGCTGATCCGCCCGGACGGCTACATCGGGCACATCGCCACTTCGGACTTCCTCACCACCACGCAATCCGCCGCACGCACCATGACGCCCTAGCCACCACGCGATCCGCCGCACCCGCCATGACGCCCTAGCCACCACTCAGTCCGCAGCACGCGCAATGACGCCGTAGCCAAGGAGCCGCACCATGACTCAGCCGAGCCGCAGCACCCCCTCCCGGGGAGCCACCGCATGAGCCGCAACCGTGTACTGCTGCGCGGAGCGCGGGTCATCACGATGGTGCCCGAACGACCCGACGCCGAACACCTCGACATCCTCGTCGACGGCGACCGCATCGCCGCTGTCGGCGAGAGCATCGAGGCATCCGACGCCGAGGTCGTCGACCTCTCCGGCCGTATCGTCATCCCCGGCCTGGTCAACGCCCATCTGCACACCTGGCAGACGGCACTGCGCTCCGCGGGTGCCGACTGGACCCTGGTGCAGTACCTCACCCACCTCCACGGCGAGTGCGTCGGCCATTACACCCCCGCCGACATGCACATCAGCAATCTCGTGGGCGCGCTGAACCAGCTCAACTGCGGGACGACCACGGTCGGCGACTGGTGTCACAACGTCCTGTCTCCCGAGCATGCCGACGCAGCCGTCGACGGCCTGGCCCGGGCCGGTGTCCGGGCCGTCTTCCTGCACGGGACGCCCTACCGCTCGCCGGACACCCCCCACCCCCTCGCCGAGATCGACCGGTTGCTCGACGGTCCCGTACGCGAGCACGCCCTCCTCACCCTGGGCATGGCTCTGCAAGGGCCCCAGTACTCCTCGCCCGACACCGCCGTCGCCGATTTCCGGGCCGGTGCGGAACGCGGTCTCGTCGTCTCGATGCACCAGAGCGGCGGAGAGCCCTCACCCGGCTGGGAGGCCGTGCGCGACGCCGGGCTCTTCGGTCCCCTGACCAACGTCGCCCACGGGATCGATCTGCCCGACGACTGGATCAAGACGCTCACCGAGGCGGGTGTCACCTTCACCACCACCCCGGAGAACGAACTGGGCCAGGGACACGGCACCCCCATCACCGGCGCCCTGCTGCGTCAGGGCGCCGCCCCCTCCCTCGGGACGGACATCGACACCGCGGTCCCCGGCACGGTCCTCACCGCCGCCCGCATCGCCCTGGCCCATCAACGCGCCCTGGACCACGCCCAGCACCGCCGGAGCACCGGTGTGCACGCCGACACCGCCTCGATCACCGCCAAGCAGGCTCTGGCCTGGGCCACGGTCGAAGGGGCCAAGGCGCTGGGCCTGGCCGACCGGGTGGGCCGTATCGAGGCGGGCATGCAGGCCGACCTGGTCGCCGTCGACGCCCGGGCACTCAACCTGTGGCCGGCACACGACCCCGTCGCCACGGCTCTGCACGCCGACATCGCCAACATCGAGGCCGTCATGGTCGCCGGCACCTGGCGCAAACGCGATCACGCCCTGCTCACCACCGGCCTCGACGACCTCAAGCACCGGCTCCTCGAGTCCGGCGAACGCCTGCTGCGCCATGTCCGACCGGCGGCCTCCTCCGCCTGACAGCCGGCAACAGCACCGCAGTACGCCCCCACAGCAGAAGGTGATGTGAGCCGTCCCCATGTCGACCACCGCGGAGACACCCCGCCGGTCCCTGCACCAGGAGCAGATCGTCGATGCCGCCCTCGCCCTTCTGGACGAGGGCGGCATCGAGAACCTGACGATGCGCAGACTCGGCGACCGCCTCGGGATCACCGCGGCGGCGCTCTACTGGCACGTCAGCAGCAGACAGGATCTGCTCGTGCTGGCCGCCGACACCGTCTGGGGGCGGACGGCGCTGCCCGGGATCCAGGACCTGCCATGGCGTCGGACCGTCCTGGAGATGGCCGAGAACCTGCGCTCGATGCTGCTGAGGCACCCCTGGCTCCTGACCGCCATGACGATCCAGGCGCTCGACGGTCCGGCCAGGGACCGCTACGAGGAACACCTGCGCGCGGTCTGCGAGACGTCCGGCCTCACCCCTCGGGATGCCGAACAAGCCGTCCACAGCATCGTGACGTTCGCCATCGGCGCCGCGCTCGCGGCCACCCCTCGCCCGTACGTGTCGTTCGGACTGGAGTCGATCATCGACGGACTGGCAGCCAGACGCCCGACCGGCTGCTGACCCCCGCGTTGAGGTCGGTCAGACCTCGCGCAGGCGATCGAGTCCGCTGAGGAGAAGTTCGAGGCCGAAGGAGAACTCCTCCTCGATCGGAACCGGCATCTCGGGGGCCACGGCGAGGGTTGCCGGGAACAGGTCAGGATCCACGCTCCGGAAGGCGGCCGCCGCCTGTGCGTCCTCGGCCCGGCCCGTTCCCTCGTGCCTGTTGACCTGTACGGCGAACCCGAGAACGTAGCGGGCCAGCGTCGCATACGCCTGCGCGGCTGTCCGCGGCGGAAACCCGCTGTCGAGCAGCAGTGCCACGCAACGTTCCCGCAGTGCCATGGCGTTCGGCCCCAGCGGAACCTGCTCGACCAGCAGGCGAGCCGCGTTCCCGTGCCGGGCCAGGGCGTCGAACATGGCCTGCGCACCCGTGCGCAGTGCCTGCTGCCAGCCCGCCGAGGACGCTTCTTCGCCGTCGAACGTCACAGAGCCGAACATGCGGTCCACGACATGGGCGACCAGAGCCGCCCGGTTGTCGAAGTGCCGGTACAGCGTCGCCGTACCCGATCCCAGACGCTGGGCCAGCGTCCGCATCGAGAGGGCGTCGGCGCCCTCCTCGTCCACGATCTGCAACGCGGTCGCGACGATGCGCTCCAACGGAACGGGCGGCCGCCCCGGAGAACGCCGAGCCGTCGCGGTGCCCGCTTTGGCACGACCATGTTCTGCCACGGAACGCTCACTTTCTCCACTCGACCAGCACCATAACAGCAACACCGTAGCCGATACGGTCCTCGCCGGTCGGAGGAGACGCGTGATCACTCCGCTCGCCCGCGGCCTGATCTGGCGGCACCCCCACGGAGCTGCTGCTTTAGAGGACGAACGGACGCGTCTCCCCCGGGGTGCAGCCGAAACGGTCCCGGAAGACGCGGGTGAAGTGAGCTTGGCTGGCGAAACCCCACCGGTGGGCGACCTCGGCGATCGTCAGCCGGCGGGAACCCGGATCGGCGAGCACCTGCCGGGCCCTGTCGAGCCGCTGTTCGAGGATGTACCGGGAGGGGCTCACGCCCGTCGGCTGGAAGATACGGCTGAGGTGCCGGGCGGACACGCCGATCGCCTCGGCCACCCGCCCCGCGCTCAGCCCGGGGTCGTCGAGGTGCCGGGTCATGTAGTCCCTGGCCACCGCCAGCTGGGAGACGAGGGCGGGCGACGTGGAGCCGCCCAGCTGTGCCGCCGCGAGCGTACGGACGAGGTCCAGCACGGTGGCCTGGGTGCTCACCGGGTTCGCGCCGCGCTGCCCGGTGACGCACTCGGCCAGCACGGCCTCCAGCGCGGAAGCCTGGGCTCCTTCGGCGGCCGACCCCCTGCCCAGCAGGATCGGCACGGACACCTCGTCGGTGACACACTGCGCGGCGAACACCTCACGGGGGATGTCCACCAACAACTGGCGCATGGGAGACGGGAACCCGAACAGATAGGGCCGTCGCGTGTCGTACAGGATCACGTCGCCCGGCTGGAGACTGACGCAGCCGTCCTCGTGGAAGAAGACCCCGCTGCCCGCCGTCAGCAGTGTCACGAAGATCGAGTCCTTCGGCAGCGCCCGACAGGTCCGTGGGCTGCGTTCGATGACGTGCTCGTTGCCGGCGATCTCGGCCAGCCGCAGGTCTCCCAGCTCCAGGTTCGTCTCGGTGGCCACCAGGCCGTGCCGCGAGTACGTCGAACAGGTCAGACCCACGAGAGCCTGTCGGTTGTGTTCCTCCCAGAAGTCGATGCGATCCGCCGGATCGACCGACTGCGTGGACACGCGGGAGACGATAGGCGTCGCGTTCACCTGAATCTCCTTCCCAGCCCACGGTGGTGCAGGGCCGCACTGCCACGTGGGGGCAGGGGGACTGTCGCGGCCGGGGCTGACCCTCGTGCTCCGACCTGCGGGGCCGTCGAGGTGCCTGGTACTGCCTCGGGGCGAGGCTACCCGGCGGTGCGGTGCCGCGTCACGGGGAGCGCACGGAGGACGCACCAGGCTTCGACGCTGTGGCGAGCGCGGGGATCAGCTCGCGCAACCCGTCACCCGCCCGTTCCGGTCCCGCGCGGGCGGTCGGGGGCCCGCCGTGCGGCTCACCCGTGGGCCGTCATGCGGCGCCGACTGCCGCAGTCCCTCCTCTCGCGGCAGGGTCGACGAGGATCTTGATCTGCTCTCCCGGGCCGTCCAGCAGCGCCTCGAAGCCGTCGGGGACCAGGTTGTCGAGGGCGATCGTCGAGGTGACGAGCGGGGTCAGGTCGAGCCCTCGTTCCGCGACGAGCCGGATGAGTTCTGGATAGGTGTCGCGGTAGCCGACGCTGGCGACGATCGACTGCTCGTTGTTGACGAGCGCGAACGAGTCCAGGGACACCTCCTCGGCCAGTCCGACCAGGACGACCCGCCCGCCCCGCCGCGTCGCGTCCAGACAGGTACGCAGGGTGCTCTCGGACCCGGCCACCTCGAAGGCGACATCCACGCCCTCGCCGTCGGTCAGTGCACGGATCCGGTCCCCCACCCCCTCCTCCAGGCGGGCGTCGACCAGATCGGTCGCGCCCAGTCCGGCCGCGCGGTGCAGCCGAGCCGGTGAGACGTCGACGGCGACGATGCGCCGCACCCCGCGTTCCGCGGCGAGCCGCACGGTGAGCAGGCCGACCGGGCCGAGGCCCACCACCATCACGGTCTCGGGTGTGGTCCCGGCGCGCCGCAGCGCGTGCAGGGCGACCGACGCCGGTTCGAAGAGCGCGGCCTGTTCGAGGGACACGTTCTCCGGCAGGCGGTGCGCCATGTAAGCGGGGACGGCGGCGTACTCGGCCATACCGCCGTTCCCCATCAGCCCCGCGAATCCGAAGTGCCGGCAGATGTTGTACTCACCCGCCAGGCACCGCGGGCACCGCCCACACCGGTAGTTCGGTTCCACGGCCACCCGGTCACCGCTCCTCAGACCGGTCACCGACGGCCCAAGCGCCACCACCGTGCCGCAGAACTCGTGGCCGAGGACGAGCGGAGCGGTGGCACCGGAGGCCGGATGCGGCTCGACGACGGGGATGGCGTGCGGCCCGTCGGCGTACTCGTGCAGGTCGCTGCCGCAGATACCGCAGTACGCGACCTCGATGAGCACCTCGCCGGGTCCGGGGGCGGGGACGTCCACCTCCTCCGTGCGGACGTCCTTGGCTCCGTACCAGACAGCGGCGCGCATACGCTGCGTACCGGAGGCGCGCCCACGCTGCGGCGGGCCGGCGCTCATTCGGCCGCTCCCGCAACCACGGGACCCGGTCCGAGGGCGGCTGCGGTCCGCTCGGCCCGCCGACGCAGCACCCGGGGCGCGGTCTCCCGCAGGCCCAGGGACAGCAGGGCGACCACGACGGCGCCGCCGGCGGACATGAACATGGCCGTCTGCAACCCCCAGGCGTCGGACGCGCGTCCGGCGATCACCGGGGCGAGGAAGCCCCCGGCGAGTTCGCCGACTCCCATGACCAGTCCGAGGGCGGTGGCCAGCGCGCCGCGGGGCACCGTCTCGGCGGGGATGGTGGCCATGAACAGGGTGAAGCAGCCGAGCCCGGTGTAGGTGAGTACGACGGCCAGGCCCAGCAGTACCGGATCGTCTACGTAGACCATCGCCAGCGGGCACAAAGCCGCCGTGGCCGAGAAGGCGATCATGGTCGGCTTGCGGCCGATGCGGTCGGAGACGGCGGGGGTGAGGAAACCCCAGAGCACCCATCCGACGCCCAGGCAGGTCATGACTCCGCTCATGGTGCTCGGTGAGAAGCCTTTGACGGTCAGCAGGTAGGAGGGGGTGAAGGTGACGATGACGATGAACCAGGTGAGGAAGCAGCAGGCCACCGCCATGCACAGGACGATGTTGCGATGCCTCAGAACCTCCCGCACCGACGGCTTGGTACCCGCCGCCGTGTCGGACACGACCTCGGTGGTGGCCTGGACACGGCCGCCGGGCGGCACTTCCCTGACCGCCCTGGCGATCCAGGCCGCGATGAGCAGCCCTGGCACGATCGTCACGAGCAGGGCCGTCCGCCAGCCGTGGGCCTCGGCGATCCACACCACCACCAGCGGGGCGAGTATCCCGCCCATCAGACCTGCCGAAGAGCCTTGCAGCAGGCCCATGTTGAGACCGCGGCGGCTCTCCCGGGAGGCCTCCACCATCAGTGACTGGGCCAGCGGCAGCACGGCTCCCTCCGCAACCCCCATCAGGGCTCGGGCGAAGAGCAGTCCGAGGAAGCCGGTCATCAGGCCGCCCGCGGCGGAGAAACAGGAGAAGAGGACCACGGCGGCGATCAGAAGGGGTTTGCGTCGGCCGAGCTTGTCCGACAGACGGCCTGCGACCAGCCCGGACAGGGCCCAGGTGAGGGCCAACACGCCGGACAGCGTGCCGAGTTCGGTGTTGGAGAGGTGGAAGTCCTTGCCGATGTACGGGGCGAGGAAGGGCAGTGCCTGGCGGTCGAAGAAGACGAATCCGAAGGCGAGGAAGAGGATCAGCAACAACCGGTTCTCATAGCGGTGTGCGTCTCCGTCGAGGACGGTGGGTGTTTCTGCGTCGGCTTCTGCGCCGGGCCGGACCCGGGTACGGATACGTGGCATCGGAACCTCGTTCGAGCGGGGGGACCCGGGATCACCGGAAGAGGGAGTTGACGTAGTCGGCACCGATGCCGACCTTGTCGTAGTGGTTCCGGCACAGCTCGATGTAATCGTGGACATCGAAGTAGCCGACCGTTCCGCCGTCCTCGTCCAGCCAGATCAGCGGCCCCTTCACGATGAAGAACGCCTTCATCGGCTCATCGCTCTCGTAGGCCACCAGCGTGTGTCCCTCGCCCGGTGCCTCGTAGACGAAGTCACCGGCCTGGGCGGTCCAGGGCCGTTCCAGGTAGCCCCACTTGCCGGAGATCGTGTACGCGAAGACCTCGTGCGGGTGGTAGTGCCGGTTGACGAGTCCGGCCTGCCTGGCGCAGAGGATGTCGGCCCAGGAGTTGTCCTTGACGTTGATCCACAGCGGGCGCGATCCGACGGTCTCGCTGAGCGGCGCGTAGTACCGCTCGTCGTCGGTGGCCACCTGCGACAGATACACCTCCGGCTGGGCATCGGGCTTCATCGAGTCGGCGATCGGCTTGAGGCCCTTCCAGAATTCCGAGCTGGCTTCCTCGGGCATGTTGCGGCTCCTTTTCGTCGAGGTGGCCGACAGTGAACCTCCGGAGCCGAGTCCACGTCTTTCCCGTGGGAGACGTGGCGGATTGCCTGTTTGGGACATGCGCGCACCACCCGGGTGCCGGGTCCCTGAGACCGGTGCGCCGGGTGGCCGCAGGCCCCGAGCAGAGGCACGCATTTTCCGGGGCGCAGCCCGACTTCACGATCCCCGGCTCCGGGGCACGAACCCCGGCGCCCCGCGTCATCGCCCCTTCTGACCGCCCGTCGCAAGCAGCCCGTTGACCACCAGTGTCGCCAGCGCCTCCGCCGTGTCCGCCAGTTGTCGCGGTGAGGCGGGTTCGGGCCTGCCCAGGCGCCGGGCCAGCGGGCCGTCGATCATGCCCGCGACGGGCGGGACGACGGCGAAGAACAGCACGTCCATCGGGACGGGTGCCATACGGCCGGAGGCGATGAGCCGCTCGATGCTGGGCGCCATGAGTTGCAGCGTCGGAACGATGTGCCGCTCGTACAGGTAGTCCAGCCGTTCCGTGTCCCGGGACGACTCGTCGACGAGGATGCGTCCGATCAACGGAGTGTCCGCCGCGGCACGATAGAAGCCGGCGATCGTCTGCCGCAGCAGATCGGCGTCGTCGACCGCGGGATCCCGCTCCGGCAGGTCCTCCGGTCGCGGGCCCAGCGCGTGGTCCATCACCGCGCGCCAGAAGGCCGCCTTCGACCCGTACCGGTCGTTGATGAAGTTGTGGCTGACGCCCAGGCGGCGGGCCAGCTCCCGTGCGGAGGCACGGTCGTAGCCCAGCTCCGCGAAGGCCTCGAGGCCCCGCTGGAGGATGCTCTCCTCCCCCGGCACAGCCGGAGTGCCGGCGCCGGGACGCCCCGGCCGCCTGACGGACTCGGTTCGTGCTTCCATCCCTGCCTCCACCCTTGCCGGTTCGTACAGCCTCCCACGAGAACACCTTACTTGACAGGTGTCAGATTACAGCTAATCTGACACCTGTCAGAGAGCGTCGGTGGCGGACTTCCCCGGACTCCCCGGTACACCAGGGCTCCCCGGGTGCACCCCGGGCTCCCCGGGACTCCCCCACCTTCCCGACCCGCTCGGGAAGCCGCGTCCGCCCGACGCTCCCGGTCGCGCTTTCTCGGAAATGAGAGTCACATGACCGCGCACCTCACCCCTCACACCACCTCCGCACGAGTGAGCGATCTGGAAGCGGCGGGCCGGCGGCCCGCCGTCGAAGCGGAGCGCATCGCGGCGCTGCTCACCGCCGGGGATCCGCTCGCCGACGCCGTCATCGCCGAACTCGACCTCCACGGCACCCCGGCACGACGGACGCTCGACGCCGGTCTGAGGAAAGGGCCGGCAGCTCTTGGCGAGCAGCCCCCGCAAGCCGTTGCCGCACTGCTGAGGCAGGTGGCAACTCCCCCTTCCTGGGTCGACCCCCTGATGCTCCACCGCGGCGATGTCGTGAGCCTGTCCGTCCCACCCATGTGGTTCGGACTGTGCGCAGTCACCACCGCGCTCGCCCACACCTACGCCTCCCCTGCCGCCGCCCGACTGTTGACGCGAACCGGCAGGCCCACCCAGACCGCTCTGCATCAGCTCGCGGACGCCGGAGTGTGGGCACGGCAGGCCATCCGGCCGGGTGGGCTGCTGCCCGGAGGGCCGGGGTACGTGGCCACCGTGGAGGCCCGGCTGCGCCATGCCCGTCTGCGGGCCACGGCCCTCGTGGACTGGGGCATGGGCGTCCCGGGTCTGCCGATCGGCCAGCTCGACATGGCACGCACCTGGCTCGGCTTCACCCTCCTCGCCCACCGGGCTCTGGCCGCCGTCGGCATCGACGTCACCGGAGAGGAGGAGCGGCGGCTCTACCAGTACTGGGCGTACGTGGCCCATCTCCTGGGGCTGGACGGAAACCTGTACAGGGACGTCACCGACCACGCCGGCGCCCACCGCCTGCACCAGCTGCTGGACGACATGACTCCCTGCCCCGACGCCACCTCACGCACCGCTGTGGCTGCCGTGATCGACGCGCAGGCCCACGCGACGGCCCAGGCGCCGGGCGCCGCCCTGTCCGAGGAGCAGCTGCGCGCTCTCCTCCACTGCATACTCCGAAAGGCCCTCGGGGACTCCGCGGCAGATCGGCTGCGCATCCCCGACGTCCCGGCCGTGACGGACCTCATGCCGTTGATCAGCATGGTGAACCGTGAGACCCGGCGCTGGCAGACCTTCTCCCCCGCATCGGCCCAGGAAGCGCGCCGAGAGGCCGCCGAGGAGCCGGAGCCCGCAACAGAACCGATCGCGGCGGTACTTCCCCTCGGTGTCGCCTTCCAGCACCGTTCGGGAGTCCGACGCTCAGGTTCGCCGGCGGCCTGACGGCCGTCCGATCGCCGACCGCACCACGTGACGAGCTCCGACGAAGCAGCCGTCCACATCCCCCACCGCACCGTCCCGTTACTTGGACACTTCGTCCGGAGACCTGGAGACCTCGTTTTGCCTCAGACATCCCTCGACGGACCGAGCACGGCCAGCGCGTCCCGGCTGCCGTCCGCTGCCGCATCCCCTCGCCATCGCTGGCTGATCCTCGCCGTCATCGGCGTGGCCCAGCTCATGGTGGTGCTCGACGCGACGATCGTGAACATCGCCCTGCCCTCCGCCCAGAAGGACCTGGGCTTCTCCGACGGCAACCGGCAGTGGGTCGTCACGGCCTACGCCCTGGCCTTCGGCAGCCTGCTGCTGCTCGGCGGACGCATAGCCGACCTGTTCGGCCGCAAGATGACCTTCCTGGTCGGGCTGGTCGGTTTCGCCGGGGCCTCCGCCCTGGGCGGCGCCGCCAACAGCTTCGAGATGCTGGTCGCCGCGCGCGTCGGCCAGGGCCTGTTCGGAGCCCTCCTCGCCCCGGCCGCCATGTCCCTGCTGACCACGACGTTCACCGACCCCAGGGAACGCGCCAAGGCCTTCGGTGTCTACGGCGCCATCGCCGGCGCCGGCGGTGCCATCGGCCTGCTGCTCGGCGGTGTGCTCACCGAGCACCTCGACTGGCGCTGGACCCTTTACGTCAACCTCGTCTTCGCCGGTGTGGCGTTCCTCGGCGGTACCCTGCTGCTCCGCCGTACCGCGCGCGACAGGACCACGAGCCTCGACATCCCCGGGGCGATCCTGGTCGGCGGGGGCCTGTTCAGCCTGGTCTACGGCTTCGCCAACGCCGAGAGCCACGACTGGAGTTCCCCGCAGACCTGGGGCTGGCTGGTCGTCGGCGCGGTCCTGCTCGCCGTGTTCACGGTGTGGCAGACCAAGTCCTCCCATGCTCTGCTGCCCCTGCGCGTGCTGCTCGACCGCAACCGCGGCGCCTCCTTCATCTCCGTACTGATCAGCGGCGCCGGCATGTTCGGCGTGTTCCTCTTCCTCACCTACTACCTCCAGCAGAGCCTCGGCTACACGCCCATCGAGACCGGGCTGGCCTTCCTGCCGATGACCGGCGCGCTGGTGATCAGCTCCAGCCTTGCCACCAGCGTGCTGATCCCCCGCGTCGGCCCCAAGCCGGTGGTCCCGCTCGGCATGGGGCTGGCCGCCGCCGGCATGGTCTGGATGACCGCGCTCGACCAGCACAGCTCCTACGTCACGGACATCCTGCCGACTCTGGTCGTGGTGGGTCTCGGCCTCGGTTTGGTGATGCCCCCTGGCATGAGCCTGGCCGTCGCCGGCGTGGACGCCGAGCACTCCGGGGTCGCCTCGGCCACCGTCAACGCCATGCTCCAGGTCGGGGGCTCGATCGGCACCGCCCTGCTGAACACCCTGGCCACCAGCGCCGCCACCGACTACCTGGCCGGGAAGGATCCCAGGGATCCCGCGGTGCGGGCCCAGGCGGGCCTGGAGGCCTACTCCACCGCCTACTGGTGGTCTGCCGTCTTCTTCGGTGCCGGCCTGGTCGTCAGCGTCCTCCTCTATCGGCGCGGCGTACCCGAGCAGAACGCCGACGCGGCACCCGTCGTCCACATGTGACACCGAGCCGCACGGTCGGATCTCCTTGCTCCGGAGAAGCGGGAGCGGCTGGGGAGCAAGGGGAGCGGCTGGAGCAAGTCGGCCCGCCGGGGCCACGGTCGAGAGCGGACCGGGGCCCCGGCGGGTCACCGTGTCAGCGGATCATGACAGCGGCGGGTAGGCGTTCTGCATCAACTGCTGGAACTGGGCGGAGAACCAGTGCCCGGCGAGCGGTGCGTTCGGCAGCGACCCGGTGGGGTTGTTGCCGTTGCGGGCGTTGCCGCCGTACGTCGGGTCGCACATGCGGTCGAAGCCCTTGCCCTCGTCGTTCGGGATGGCGGCACTGTTGCCGTCGGACTCCCCCGGCGGCTTGACCCACACGTAGGCGTCGACGCCGGCCGCGGGGGCCGCGGTGGGCCGCTGGCCGATTCCGGCACCGCTCTGGTTGCACCAGTTGCCGGCGTGGATGCGCCGGTCGATGCGGCCGCCGTCGACGTAGGCGTCGACGGAGGTCTGCGGGCCGGGGCCGGCGGGCCGTGCGGAGCCGCCCCAGCCGTTGCGCGAGGTGTCGATCAGCATGCCGAGGCCGGAGTCGAACCCGGCGGCGACCAGCTTGTCCCGCAGGCCGAGCGCGAACGACTGCTCGTCCACGTACTGGTTCCAGTCGACCCACTTCGCCTGGCGTATGGTCTGCCCGTTCACCATGTCGGTGACCTTGAAGTTGGGCTCCTTGACGGGGCTGTAGTTGGCGGTGTTGACGATGAAGCCGGTCACATCGCTCACGTTCGCCCCGTTGGTCGTGGCGACCTTGTAGAACTCCTGCACCGACGGGCCGAGGTTGCTGTCCCAGCCCAGCCAGCCGTGGTGGCCGGCGTCGATGTAGTTGTAGACGTTCGCGAGGGCGCCGAGCTTGTCGAGCGCGTAGGAGACGCCCTTCTCGTAGTTGCCGTTGCTCTTCATGGTCACGCACGCGTCTGTGGTGGTGTTGGTGCCACCGGCGTTGGTGACCAGGTTGGGCAGCGAGTCGGGTTCGATGACGGTGGCGATCCGCAGGCCCGCGTACTTCGCGTCGGACAGGATCGAGGTGATCGGGTCGATGTACTGGGTCTTGTACTTGTCGAGGTCGTTCGGCCCCAGTTCGCCGTTGGAGGCGAGGGCGGCGCAGTCGCGGCCCGGCAGGTCGTAGATGACCAGCTGGACGACGAGTTCTCCGCTGCCCTTCTGCTTCAGCGCCTCGTCGAGGTGGGCGCGCAGGCCCATCCCGCCGTTGACGCCGTTGATGGCGGCGATGCGGTCCAGCCATACGGCGGTGGGCTGGTTGGAGATGCGGCTGCCGCCCGGTTCGGCGGCCGCCTTCGCGGACCACTCCGGGTTCACGTAGACCTTGGCGCCGACGTAGGGGTTGGCGGCCTTGCCGCCCGGGCCGGGATCGGTCGGCCCGGGATCCGTCGGTCCCGGATCCGTCGGCCCCGGGTCGGTGGGACCGCCGCCGCCGTCGACGTTGCAGGTCACCCCGTCGAGCGTGAACGTGGCGGGGACGGCGTTGGTCCCGCTGTAGGACGCCTGGAAGCCGAAGCTCGCCGAACCCCCGGTGGGGAGGCTGCCGTTGTAGCTCTCGTTGGCGGCCGTCACGGACGAACCGCTCTGGCTGATCTTCGCGTTCCAGCCATTGCTGATCTTCTGGTTTCCGGCGTACGTCCACTTCAGCGACCAACTCGACTTGGCCGCGCCGTTGTTGGTGATCGTGACGGCGGTGGTGAAGCCGGTGTCCCACTGGTTCACCTTGTAATCCACCGTGCAGGGCGCGGCAGCCGTGGCAGCGCCGGCCGGCACGGAGACGAGGGCGGCCGCTGAGGTTCCGCTGAGCAGCGCGAGCGCTGCGAGCAGTGAGGTCTTGGTGCGACTCATGATGAAGGGGTTCCTTCTGGTTGGAGGATTTCTCCGCTGGTTCGGCGCGCGCGAAAGCCGCACACCTGGCTGAGTACTGGGATGTGACGCGGCGTCACGGCCGGAGGCCGAGGAGAACTCGGGGCAACGGCTCATGGGTGACCGGGCCCCCTGGTCAGGGGAGACGCGGAGCAGTTGATGGGAGCGCTCCCCATCCGGCGGTCAGAGGGTGGGACCGTCACTGATCCTGCGTCATGGCGTCGTCGGGTGGTTGCGGGACCGCTCAGGCGGCTGGGGTGCCTGAACGGATCCCGCGTCCCGCACGACGAGGCTTGCCCGACCGTCGCTCGTGGCGCAGTCGTCAGATCTCGACGGCAGGCCGTCAACTACTGCTGTTGCACTGGGTGTTGCTCGTGGCACTGATCCTGGGGAGCTGCGGCCCATCGGACCGGCAACGGCGCTTTCCGCCGTACGGCGGCGCAGGGCGCCCATAGGCCGGACCAGGGCGACGACCGCGACCCGCGACGCCATGAACACGTCGCCGACCTGCGGTGGCTCCGAGAATTGAAGGTGGGGGGTCTCGCATGAGCGACTCCGGGAAGAGTGACGTGCCGTGACCGGCGCGTCAACTGTTTGGAACCGCTCCCACTGGTGCGAAGGAAGGTAGCGCCAAGTTGCGCGCTTGCCCAGAGGTACAGCTGAACTTCCTTTCAACTAAACCCTTTCGCGTCTTCGACTCTTCAACCTCCTTGACCGCACGCGCCCTCGTCCCCATGATGGGAGCGCTCCCACTGGTCAAGACTTGTCCTTCCCCATGCTTTGAGCCGCTTGGAGGAACCAGTTCATGGATCCAGGACGCAAACGCAGAACCCTCCGACGGGTGTGGATCGCCACGGCAACCGCCCTGGCCCTGCCCCTGTCGCTGCTGGCCACGGGCGCAACGACCGCACAGGCGGCCGCAGTTCAGTGCAGTGTCGACTACAAGACGAACGACTGGGGCTCCGGCTTCACCACGGACGTCACGATCACCAACCGCGGCACCGACACCATCGACGGCTGGACGCTGACGTACGCCTACGCAGGCAACCAGAAGCTCATGAACGGCTGGAACGGCACCTGGTCCCAGTCCGGCCAGAACATCAGCGTCAAGGACGCCGGCTACAACGGCAAGATCGCCGCGGGAGCCTCCACCTCCACCGGCGCGCAGTTCACCTACAGCGGCACCAACACGGCCCCCGGGTCGTTCTCGGTCAACGGCACCGTCTGCAACGGGGCTCACCAGCCGCCGATCACCGTGCTGACGAGCCCGGCCGCCGGAGCCGTCTACAGCCAGGGCGAGGCGGTCCCGCTCGCGGCCACGGCAGCGGCCGCGGACAACGCGACGATCAGCAAGGTGGAGTTCTACGACAACACCACGCTGCTGGGCACGGACACGACGTCGCCGTACTCGCTCTCGGCCTCTGGCTTGACCGTGGGCAGTCATTCGTTGCTCGCGAAGGCGTACGACAGCCTGGGCGCGTCCGCCGAGTCGACGCCGGTCGGGATCACGGTGGCGTCCGGCCCGTCCGTGGTCGCCACGCCGTCCCAACTGGGCGTCCAGCAGGGCAAGACGGGCACGTACGACGTGAAGCTGTCGAAGCAGCCGAGCGCGAACGTGACGGTCACGACGGCTCGCGCGAGCGGCAACTCGGGCCTCTCGGTCACGGGTGGTGCCTCGCTCACCTTCACGCCGTCGAACTGGAACACCGCGCAGACGGTGACCATCACCGCCGACTCCTCCGGCACCGGCGCGGCCACCTTCGAGTCGACCGCACCCGGCCACGCCAAGGCATCGGTCACCGTGACGGAGCTCGGGGCGACCAAGGCGTACGACGCCCGTTTCCTGGATCTGTACGGGAAGATCACCAACCCGGCGAACGGCTACTTCTCCCCCGAGGGCATTCCCTACCACTCGGTGGAGACGCTGATCGTCGAGGCGCCGGACCACGGTCACGAGACCACGTCGGAGGCGTACAGCTACCTCCTGTGGCTCCAGGCCATGTACGGCAAGGTGACCGGCGACTGGTCCAAGTTCAACGGCGCCTGGGAGATCATGGAGAAGTACATGATCCCCACCCACGCCGACCAGCCGACCAACTCCTTCTACAACGCCTCCAAGCCGGCCACCTACGCACCCGAGCTGGACACCCCCAACGAGTACCCGGCCAAGCTGGACAGCGGTGTGTCGGTGGGGTCCGATCCGATCGCCGGTGAACTGAAGTCGGCGTACGGCACGGACGACATCTACGGCATGCACTGGCTCCAGGACGTCGACAACGTCTACGGCTACGGCAACTCGCCCGGCAAGTGCGAGGCCGGACCTGCGGACACCGGACCGTCGTACATCAACACCTTCCAGCGCGGGGTGCAGGAGTCGGTGTGGGAGACAGTGCCGCAGCCGACCTGTGACGCCTTCAAGTACGGCGGCAAGAACGGCTACTTGGACCTGTTCACCGGTGACTCCTCCTACGCCAAGCAGTGGAAGTTCACCGACGCACCCGACGCCGACGCACGCGCGGTGCAGGCCGCGTACTGGGCCGACATCTGGGCCAAGCAGCAGGGCAAGGGCTCGGCCGTCTCCGCGACCGTGGGCAAGGCCGCGAAGATGGGCGACTACCTGCGCTACGCCATGTACGACAAGTACTTCAAGAAGATCGGCAACTGTGTCGGCCCCTCGGCGTGCCCGGCGGGAACCGGCAAGGACGCCTCGATGTACCTGCTGTCCTGGTACTACGCCTGGGGCGGTGCGACCGACACCTCGGCAGGGTGGGCCTGGCGCATCGGTTCCAGCCACGCGCACAGCGGTTACCAGAACCCCCTCGCGGCCTACGCGCTCAGCTCCTACGCCGACCTGAAGCCCAAGTCGGCCACGGGACAGGCGGACTGGTCGAAGTCCCTCGACCGGCAACTGGAGTTCTACCGGTGGCTCCAGTCCGACGAGGGCGCCATCGCAGGCGGTGCGACCAACAGCTGGGCGGGCCGCTACGCCACTCCCCCGGCCGGCAAGTCCACCTTCTACGGCATGTACTACGACGAGCAGCCCGTCTACCACGACCCGCCGTCCAACCAGTGGTTCGGCTTCCAGGCCTGGTCGATGGAACGCGTCGCCGAGTACTACCAGCAGACGGGCAACGCGCAGGCCAAGGCCGTTCTCGACAAGTGGGTCAAGTGGGCGCTGTCCAAGACCACGATCAACCCGGACGGCACCTACCGGATCCCCTCGACCCTCCAGTGGTCAGGCCAGCCCGACACCTGGAACGCGTCAAGTCCCGGCGCCAACAGCGGACTTCACGTCACCGTCGCCGACTACACCAACGACGTCGGCGTGGCCGCCGCCTACGCCAAGACGCTGAGCTACTACGCCGCCAAGTCCGGTGACACCGCGGCGAAGACCACCGCCAAGGCGCTCCTGGACGGCATGTGGAACAACTACCAGGACAGCCTCGGCGTCGCGGTCCCCGAGAACCGGGCGGACTACAGCCGGTTCAACGACAGCGTCTACATCCCCAGCGGCTTCAGCGGCACGATGCCGAACGGGGACAAGATCGACTCCTCCTCCACCTTCGCCTCGCTGCGGTCCTTCTACAAGAGCGACCCGGCCTGGTCGAAGATCGAGGCCTATCTGAAGGGCGGCGCGGTGCCGTCGTTCACGTACCACCGGTTCTGGGCCCAGGCGGACATCGCCCTGGCCATGGGTTCGTACGCGGAGCTCCTCGAATAACCCCCCGCTGAGGCCGCGTGCGCGACCCCGCCATCAGGCGGCGGGGTCACCCGGCCGGGCGGCCCCCGCCCCCTTGGGGGCCGCCCGGCACCACGGGCCCACCATCCGGCGGGCCTCGATCCAGCCGTACGACCAGCGGCTTCGAGAATCCGCTCACGGCACTCGAGCCGACCTCCTTGTCAGGAACATGATCCTCTCCTACAGTCCCTGCGAGATCGCTTGTTGGGAGCGCTCCCAATCCCATGCAGAAGCCCTCGCCCCCCACACCCCACCCGCGCGGAGGACCCGCATGCAACCGTCACCTCACCAAGTCCGCAGGATGCGCGCGCTCTGCGGCGCGTTGCTGACCACGCTCGTCGCACTGGCCGCGCTGCTGACCGGCGCCACGGCCTCCCACGCCGACACGACGATCTGCGAGGAGTTCGGCAGCACCACGATCCAGGGCCGCTACGTCGTGCAGAACAACCGCTGGGGCACCAGCGCAACCCAGTGCATCTCCGTCACGAACTCCGGCTTCAGGATCACCCAGGCCGACGGCTCGGTCCCGACGAACGGCGCCCCGAAGTCGTATCCGTCGGTGTACAACGGCTGCCACTACACCAACTGCTCGCCCGGCACCAACCTCCCGGCCCAGCTGAGCTCGATCTCCAGCGCGCCCTCGGGCATCTCCTACAGCTACGTGAGCGGTGCGGCCTATGACGCCGCCTACGACATCTGGCTGGACCCGACCCCGCGCAAGGACGGCGTGAACCGCACCGAGATCATGATCTGGTTCAACCGTGTCGGATCCGTGCAGCCGGTCGGCTCGGTCGTCGGTTCCGCCACGGTGGGCGGACGCCAGTGGCAGGTGTGGTCCGGCAACAACGGCGGCAACGACGTCCTGTCCTTCGTCGCGCCGTCGGCGATCGACAGCTGGAACTTCGACGTGATGGACTTCGTCCGGCAGGCCGTCTCCCGTGGACTCGCCCAGAACAACTGGTACCTGACGAGCATTCAGGCGGGCTTCGAACCCTGGCAGAACGGCGCCGGCCTGGCCGTGAACTCGTTCTCCTCCTCGGTGAACCTCGGTGGCGGCAGCACCCCGGGCGACCCCGGCACCCCCGGCGGTCCCGTCGCGTGCAAGGTGGCCTACGGCACGAGTGTCTGGCAGGACGGGTTCACCGCCGACGTCGCCGTGACCAACACGGGTTCCGCCCCGGTCGACGGCTGGAAGGTCGCGTTCACGCTGCCGTCGGGGCAGCGGATCACCAACGCCTGGAACGCCACCGTCTCCCCGGCGTCGGGGGCCGTGACGGCCACCAACGCCGCGCACAACGCGTCCATCGCACCAGGCGGACAGGTCTCCTTCGGGTTCCAGGGCACCTACAGCGGCAGCTTCGCCAAGCCGGCTGCCTTCAGCCTCAACGGAATGTCCTGCACCGTCGCGTGACCAGGGGATTCGTCCCTGCGGGGCCCGCCCACACGGCGACAGGGCGGGCCCCGCTCTCCTGCTTCCCTGCGACCACCACCCCCTTGGCTGACATGGCACGGGTTCCGCGCGGAAGGCGTGTGCCCGCATCTGTCGGCCCGTAAGATCGGCTGTCTCATGGGGGAGGTGGTCATGGGCACGCGACGCCCCGGCACGCCGACGCTGGAAGAGGTGGCCGCTCACGCCGGGGTGGGGCGGGGCACGGTCTCCCGCGTCATCAACAACGCGGCAGGCGTGAAGGAGTCGACGCGCCGAGCCGTGCAGCAGGCCATCGAGGAACTGGGCTACGTCCCCAACCTCGCCGCCCGCTCCCTGGCCGGCCAGCGGAGCAACGCCGTCGCCCTCGTCCTGACCGAGCCCGACTGGAGAATGTTCGCTGAGCCCTTCTTCTCCGAGATCGTCCGCTCCCTGGGCGACGCGCTGGCGGACATCGGGATGCAGCTGATGCTGACCCTGGTCCGCTCGGACATCGACCGGAAGCGCTTCTTGGAGTACGCGCGCGGCAGCCGGGTCGACGGAGTCCTGCTGCTGTCGGTGCGCGCCGGGGACCGGCTGCCGGACATGCTCGCCGAGGCGCGGTTGCCGACCGTGATGCTGGGTCGCCGCTCGCGCGACGAGTACGTCAGTTACGTGGACGCGGACAACGTGGGGGGCGCCCGGAGCGCCGTCTCCCACCTGGTGTCACGGGGCCGCAGGACGATCGCCACCATCACCGGCCCCCTGGACATGGACGCCGCCCAGTGCCGGCTGCGCGGCTATCAGGACGCTCTGGCGCTGGCCGGCCTGGACAGCGAGCAGTCCCTGGTGGCCGAGGGCGACTTCACGCAGGAGAGCGGACGCCTCGCCATGACCGACCTGCTCGCACGGCATCCGGGGATCGACGGTGTCCTCGCCGCGTCGGACACCACGGCCGCAGGAGCCTTGCAGGCGTTGCGCGCGGCGGGACGGCGCGTGCCGCAGGACGTCGCCGTGATCGGCTTCGACGACTTCCCCCTGGCCCAGCGCACGAGGCCGCGGCTCACGACGGTGCGCCAGCCGCTGGAGGAGATGGGCCGGGCCATGATCCGGCTGCTCCTGGAGGACATGGAGGAGCCGTCGGTGGCCTACCGGCATGTCATTCTCCGTACGGCACTGGTCGTCCGCGAGTCGACCTGAGGACCACCGGCTGCCCGCAGCCGGCCTGACCGTCCGTTCCCGGCAGCGCTCCCGGTCGCCGGTCGCCGTCCTGCGCATCACGGTGCGCATCACCCACGCCCCAAGTCGCGCGAAATTCATCGGCAACCTTTTCGTCGTGGGCGGCCACTGAGGAGTGCACCACCGGTACATCGGCACGATCCTGAACGGACAGATGATGACAACGAGGCAGATAGCGCGAGAGCGCAGGCGCAGGCGCAGACTCGCAGTGGGCACCGCGGCGGCGCTGACCTCCGTGGGCGTTCTCGTCTACCTGGTCATGGCGTTGCTCCCCGGCGGCCACAAGGTGGACGCGGAGTCGACCGCGGCCTCCCCCCTCGTCACCACCCAGCCGAAAGCCGCCGACACCGCCACCGGTACGGCCTCTCCCAGCGCGACGCCGAGTCCGTCGGCCAGCCCGAGTGCAAGCAGCTCCACCAGCCCGAAGCCGAAGAAGACCCCCAAGGCGGCGAAGTCCCCGTCCAAGGCCGCCCCGAAGTCCTCGCGCGGGTCCACGACACCCCCCTCGGCAGGGCGCATCCGGCCCAACACCTCGTACAAGGGCGTCGCCACCGCCTACGAGGCCGGGGTCGGGGACGGAGCCTGTCTGTTCGGTCCCAGCCCCGACATGATGATCGCGGCGATGAACACCACCGACTACGAGACCTCCAGAGCCTGCGGGGCCTACATCCTCGTCCACGCGGCCAACGGCAAGTCCGTCACGGTGCGGATCACCAACGAATGCCCCCTGCCCTGCGCGCCCGGGCAGATCGACCTCAGCCAGCAGGCCTTCGCCAAACTCGCCGACCTCAAGGTAGGCCGGCTGTCCATCACCTGGAGCCTGGTGAGCCCCAGCTCCATCGGCACGATGTCCATCCGGTACAAGACCGGTTCCAGCATCTACTGGTGCGGCATCCAGGTCATCGGCCACCGCAACCCGGTGGCACGGCTGGAGGTCAGCACCGGGAGCGGCTGGCGCCAGTTGCCCCGCACCAGCTTCAACTACTTCATCTCCGCGGACGGCACCGGCTGCGGCAAGGCGATCAGAGTCACCGACATCTACGGTGAGCAACTGACGGTCAGCGGACTCGGGGTGCGGGCGAACGTCGTCCAGCCGACGGGGGTCCAGTTCGCCCAGCACTGACCCCGTGTGAGCACCGCCCGGCACCGCGACACGACCGTTCACCCATGTCCTGGTCCGCTGCCGGGCGGTGAGGGCGGACCGGGCGTCCGTGGGCAAGGTCTGCGACAACGGCCCCCGCGGCGGCGGGACATGGGTGCACACGCATACTGGGCGGCGGCGTACGCATCCGTGATCCGTTTCCCTGTCCGGGACCAGCGAGAGGCCCCCTCGATGACCACGTTCTTCGACGACCACGCAGCTGACGCCGCCCCCGGCGCCTCCGAGGTCACGCGGAACCGGGACGAGGCCTTCGCCCAGCTCCTCCTCTCCAGTCACCAGCGGCTGACCGGCACCCCGTTGTGTCCGTCGGAACCCGGCGCCGACCCGGTCCATCTCCTCTACGACAACACCGCGTTCGGCCTGCTCGCCCACGACACGAGCCCGGACCCGGTCTTCGTCTACGCGAACAGGACCGCACAGCGGTGCTTCGGGTACTCCTGGGCGGAGTTCGTACGCCTCCCGTCCCGCCTGTCCGCAGGAGCCGAAGGGCAGGACGACAGACGGGAGTTCGTACGGTCCGTGACGGAACACGGCTACGCGTCCGGCTACCGAGGCCTCCGCACAGCCAAGTCCGGCCGCAGGTTCTGGATAGAGGACGTCACCATGTGGAACCTGGTCGACACCGCCGGGACCCACCACGGCCAGGCCGCCGTGTTCCGCGCATGGAGCGACGCGTCGGAGGCAGACGTCCGATGCGGTTGATCAGTCGGGCGGTGCCGACGAAACCGTCTGCTCCTCTGCTCTGACCTGCGTTCTTTCGGGCTGTTCGAATTTCGTGGACCGGTCGTCGTCTCACCGCGCAGTCTTTCTTCCGTCACACGAACCCCTCACCTCGGGAGAGACGACATGCGCACCCACCGCTCAGCCCTCCTGCTCGGCACCCTCGTACTCGCCGCCGGAGGAGTCCTCGCGAGCGCGCCGTCCGCCGGCGCCACCGCCGCCGAGGACAACTGCAACTACATCTCCGACAGCGCCCGGCCCACGGTCCACCCCGGTGACAAGGGCAACAACGTCCGCCAGGTGCAGTGCCTCATCGACTTCTACAGCAAGTACCCCACATGGATCGACGTGGACGGGGACTACGGCCAGAAGACCGCGGCCGGCGTCTTCTACGTGCAGACCTGTAACGGCACCACGGGCGGCGCCGACGGCATCGTCGGTCCCAGCACCTGGTCCCGGCTCTACAACCCCAAGCCCGCCTGCGCGCTGTAGGCCCGGGCTGGACGCTCCTTCGTTCCGCCGGCTGTCCGCTTCCGTGCGAGGAAGCGGACAGCGCAGCGGGACCCCGCCGCATCTCAGCCCGACGCTGTTCGACCGGCCCCGGACCACGCACAGGAGGAACCCCCACGATGTCGGACCCGAACTCCGCAGGCTCCCGACGCCCCACCCGCCCGGGGCCCTTGGTGCCGCGCCGCGTGTTCCTGGGGGCCCTCGGAGCCGCCGGGGCGTTGAGCGTCGTACCCGCGCTGCCCGCGGCTGCCGCCGACTCCACCGCCTACACCCTGCTGTCGCGCGCGGACTGGGGCGCGGACGAGTCGCTGCGGTACACCACCGCCGGTACGGAGATCTGGCCGCCGGAGTACTACCCGGTCCAGACGCTCACCCTGCACCACACCGACGACGGCAGCACCGATCCGGACCCGGCCGCCGTGGTGCGCGCGATCTACCGCAACGACACGGTGGGCAAGGGCTACGGCGACATCGGCTACCACTTCCTGATCGACCGGAACGGCCGGGTGTACGAAGGGCGTTGGTCCGGCACCGACGGCACGGCCGCCCATGACGCGGCAGGGCGGATGGTGACCGGCGCGCACGTCCAGGGGTACAACAGCGGGAACCTTGGGATCGCCCTGCTGGGGACCTTCACCACCACTCCCCCGACGACCGCCGCGCGCACCGCGCTCGTCCATCTGCTGGCCGACCTCGCGGGGCGCCACGCGCTCGTCCCGGCGGGCAAGGTGCTCTACCGCAACCCGGTGAGCGGAGTCAGCCGCGCGGCACCCGTCATCGGCGGCCACCTCGACTGGGCGGCCACCGACTGCCCGGGCACGGTCTGGTCCCAACTGCCCGCCATACGCGAGGAAGTGGCCGCCCTGACATCAGGATGACGGCACGGCCGTGCACCCCCGTCGGCCCGACGCCGTCGCACGGCCGAGGATGGCTTGGTCCCGTCTTTGTCTCCCTGGCCCGGTGGGGCATTCTCGACCCCACCGGGCCGGAGTGACGCATGGGGGGACCGTGCTGCGTATCCATTTCACTGCGGAGGATCTCGCGCGGACCAGACTCGCCGAACGCCCCGATCCGTTGTGGGAGATCACCGCCAGTCTGCACCGGCTTCAGTCCCAGGACGGGCGCTGGGCCTATGCCGGCTGGTACCGCGACGCCCGCGCCGCCATCGCGAGCCAGAAGCTGGGCTCCGTCGTGCGTACCCTGCTGATCCCGCTGTTCCCCCGCGCGTCCTACTTCCCCGACTTCCTCACGCCGGCCGAGTCGGGCCAGGGACTGCGCGCCGGCCTCGACGCCGTCCTCGGCACCCCGCCCGACCGGGTCCGTCAGGAGATCGGCCTGCTGGCCCAGGTGCGGAGAGTCCCGAGCGAGATGTACCGGCTGGCCGACCAGGACGTCCGCGCGGACCTGGTCACGGCGCTGCGCAGGTACCACGACGCCGTCATCGGTCCCTATCTCGACCGCATGCAGGCCCGCATCGACGCCGAAGGCGCACGCCAGAGCCGCACTCTGCTGCACGGCGGAGCGGAGGGACTGCTCGGGGGGCTGGGACCGGCCATGCGGTGGAAGGCACCCGTCCTCGAGGTCGACTACGTGGGCGGCATCGATCGCGACCTGCGTCTGGACGGTCGCGGTCTGCTCCTGATCCCCTCGTACTTCTGCTGGCAGAAGCCGGTCTCCTTCGCCGACCCCGACCTGCCGCCCGTGCTGCTCTACCCGCTGGCCCCGGCCGAGCGCGCGTTCCGGCCCAGCCCGTGCGAGGCTCCGCTGTCGGCCCTGCTCGGCCGCACCCGCGCCGCGGTGCTCGTCGCGGTGACGTACGGAGCGACCAACTCGGAGATCGCCCGGGCCGTCTCGATGTCGGCCGCCAACGCCAGCCACCACACGACGGTGCTGCGCGACGCGGGGCTCATCGCCAGCCACCGCCACGCGAACACCGTCCTGCACACCCTCACCCCGCTCGGCGCCTCACTCCTGCGACTGCCGGACCGGGAGGGGCGGGACACCTTGCAGAGGGGCTAGGGAACGTCGTTCGTCAGTGCCCGGTGTTCCGCCGCCCCCCGGCCTCACAGCGCGACGATGCCCTCCATGCCCGACCCGGCGAAGGGTGGCAGACCGGTGACGGTGGCGACCTTCGTGAGGGTGCCGTTGCTGCCGATCCTGAAGCCGTCGACCGTGCCGGAGGTCGCGTTCTGCACGTACAGGAACCGCGCGTCCTCCGTCACCGCCAGGTCGATGACGCCCTGCGACCGGGCCGAGGGAGGTGTGGCGACGCCGACCCGGTCAGTGAGGGCCAACCTGCCGTGCCGATCGGTGCGGTAGCCCGTGACCGTGGAGTTTCCGGTGTTGCCACCGAAGAAGAAGTCACCGGCCCGCTCCAGCCAGCACAGGGTCTCCTGACCGTTGGGGAGTGGCTTCTGAAGCACCTTGAGGGTGCCGTCACGGCGTACCCGGTACGTGCTGACAGTGGACTTCTCGGCCTCCGCGACCAGCATGCGGCCCGCCCTGTCGAAGGTGATCGCGAACGGGACGCCGCCCGCCGACTCGTTGACCACGGCACGGGGCGCGGGACGCCCGTCGTGCCGTACCGGAAAGACCTCCACGGTGTTGGCGGACTTGGTGGTGACCACCAGGTGGCGTCCGTCCGGCGTGAACGCGACCTGACCGGGCGAACTGCTGAAGAGCGGGACCTTCTTGTTGTGCAGGCCCAGCGAGCGGTGCGAGCCGCTCAGCGGCTTCAGTCCTTCGGCGGTGACGCGGAATCCCGAGACGCTTCCGCTGCCACCGGCGTTCATCACATACGCGAGATCGCCCGCCACGGTGATCGACGACGGGAAGTCACCCCCTGAGGAGATGACTTGACGATGTATCAACTTGTGCCCCTCGACGCGGAACGAGGTCACCGTGCCGCTGCCCGCGTTCACGGCCATGAGCCGCCGCGACCGGCCGTCGTAGACCAGGGACCCCTGCGACGCGAGGGAGTCGGTGGGCGCGTCCACCTGGTCACCGCCCCTGCCTCCGGTCGCGTAGGTCCCCGCGGCGGACAGCGTGCCGTCATCGCTCCGCTCGAAGACGTGAATGGAGTTGCCGGCCAGCTCGTTGCCCTGCACGAAGACGGCGTGGCCGGCCCCGGCCTTCCCGGCGGGCTCCCCCGCCGAGGCGATGGTCACCGTCCCC
This sequence comes from Streptomyces griseorubiginosus, assembly GCF_001514195.1. Lineage (GTDB taxonomy): Bacteria > Actinomycetota > Actinomycetes > Streptomycetales > Streptomycetaceae > Streptomyces > Streptomyces griseorubiginosus. Next base: position 517,690 of record NZ_KQ948737.1, read on the forward strand.
ACCACGGCGGCCGTTGCGAGCAGTCCCGCTCCGGCCAGGGTCATCCGGGACTTCATCGGCGACCTGCGCCTGGTGTGCCTGCTCATGCGGTGGTCCTCCCGTCCTCTTCAGCCGCCGACTGCGGCTGACCGACGGGGCCAGAGTGGTCTGTGGGACGGGGCGGCTTCAGTGATTCGGTCGCCACGTCATCTTCCCGTAAGACCTTTCGGGCCGGCGGACGGCAGGACAGGAACGCGGGCAGTTCCTCACTCCGCTCCGGCGTGTGGCGGGGTCCCGGTGGCGCGGATGATCGCCGTTTCCACGGCGGCGATCCGGTCGGCGAGCAGACCGAGGGTGGCGACCGCGCGGGTCAGGGGGTCGCCGTCCGGGCCGCCGAGACTACGGCCGTGCACGTACGCGGCCTTCAACTCCGCCCACCGCAGGGACTGTTCAGGCGTCGCGGCGCCTCGCAGTGCGGCGAGTTTCAGCAGGTTGGCCTCGGTGGCAGTCGGGAGGGTCTGGGCCTCGGCCGTGTAGTGGTCGTCGACGAGGGCCGCCAGGTCGCTGTCGTTCATGGCCGGCTGGATGCGCTGGGCGATCCTGTTCATGGTGCGGTAGGAGCCCTGGAGCCGGAAGGGTGGCTCGGTGCGGGTGGCGTCGGAGCACCCGGCGGATGCGATGTAGGCGGCGTTGACCGCCAGGACCGTCTCGCGGGCGGCGAGCAGATGGCGCAGGACGGCCACGACGCGCTCCAGCTCGGCGGGGGCGTACGGGTGCACCAACCGGTCGGCCTGGGCGGACGGGTCGCCTTCCGCGAGGCGGACGAGCAACTCGAGATCGGCGCGGTCCCGGCCGGCGAGGGGAGCGAGCACCGGGTTGGCGGTGAGCGCGTTCTCGACGAAGCTCAGCGCGAAGACCTCCTCCTTGCCGGTCAGCACGTCCCCCAGGTTCCATACGTCCGCCCGGTTGGCGAGCATGTCGGGGACCTGGAAACGGCCGCCGGACTCGGTGTGGGGGTTGCCCGCCATGCAGACGGCGAAGCGCTTGCCGCGCAGGTCGTAGGTACGCGCCCGGCCGTCGCGCACGCCCTCGATGCGGCGGGTGGCGTCGCACAGCGGAATGAACTTCTGGAGCAGCTCGGGGGAGGTGTGCTGGATGTCGTCGAGGTGGAGCAGGATGTTGGTGCCCGCCTCCAGCGCGAAGTTGATCTTCTCGACCTCGCGTCGGGCGGCGGCGTTCGGGGCCTCGGCCGGGTCGAGAGAGGTGACGGAGTGCCCGAGGGCCGGGCCGTCGACTTTCACGAGGAGCAGACCGAGGCGGTCGGCGACGTACTCCATCAAGGTCGTCTTGCCGTAGCCCGGCGGCGAGATGAGCAGGAGCAGACCACCGGTGCCGGGGTGCCCGCCCGCACCGGTGGTGCCGATTTGCTTGGCGAGGCTGTCGCCGATCAGCGGCAGATAGACCTCGTCGACGAGGCGACCGCGGACGAACGCCGACGTGGTCCGGGGCCGGAACTCCTCGAGTCGCAGCCGTGCGTGCTCGGCCGTCACCAGTTCGGTGCGACGGCGTTGGCGGGCGCGGTGGGCGGGGACCTCGCGAGTGCGGAACTCCCGCGTGCGGGTGAGGAATTCGTCGATCCGCAGGGACAACGTCCCGTCGGTGATGCGGGGATGGGTGCCCAGCAGACCTTCCACCGTGCCGGTCAGGGCGGCTTCGCGTGCGTAGCGGGGCAGATCGGGACAGAGTTCGGCGGCCACCGCCTCGGCCAGGTCGCCGGGCGGGAGGTCCGTGCCGGTCGAGGCGGTGTACGAGGTGAGCCACGCCTCGACGAGCTGACGCCGTGCGTCCGGGTCACCCAGGGCGGCGAGATCGTCCTCGTACGCCGAAGTACCCACTGTGTGACGGAACTTGTCGAGCAGCGTACGAGCGCCGGCGCTGAGGACGAAGCCCTCGGGTCCGCAGGTCAGTTCCTCGAAGAGGTACGCGGCGGCGGCCTGCGCGTGCTGTCCGGCACCGATCGCCCGCGCGAACTCTCCGCACAGGTCGTCGATCGCGGGTACCGGGCCGAACGAGTCACGGGCGCGGGCCAGGGACACCGCCCGGCGCCGCCATGCGGCTCGTAGCTCCGCGGTCGTGCCGTGGGTCCAGAAGAACTGGGCGGCGGCGCGGGCGGCGGGCTCGTGGCGGAGCAGCTCCGCGTCGGCGTGCAGCCGCAGGAGTGTGGTGAGGATCAGCTCCGTGTCGTGGTCGTGGACGCCGCGCTCGTAGCCCTCGTCGTACGCGGCGTCCGCGGCCTGCCGGACGAGGGCGGGCAGGTCCGCGGCCGCGAGGGCTGCCGGGCCGTGTTCGTCGAGGAGCCGGGCGGCGAGGTGTTCGGCGCGGTAGACCTCGGGTGACTCCGAGGGCAGCGGGCGGTCCCCGAGGGCGCGGGCGGCCAGGAAAGCGGGGTCCGTGACCGGGGACCGGTAGTCCGTGCCGGTCAGGGCGAAGGCCAGTCCGTCGCCGTGCGGTACCAGGGCGAGGTCGAAGGGCCGGTGGTTGACGGCGAAGCGGTGGCTGCCGAGCCGGATCGTACGGCCGTCGTCGCTGTAGAGTTCGGTGCGGTCGTGCAGGGCGCGCAGGGCTCCCTGGCGGGCGGACCGCAGTCGGCCGTCGAGCTCCTCCGCCCGGCCCTGATCACCGAGTTCGCGCAGTTCGGCCGCGACGCGCCGGACCTTGGCGGGCATCGGGTCGGAGGTGAAGTAGGTGGCGACGGCGTCCGCGTCGGCGAGGGTGACGGCCCGGCGGGTGACCGTCTCCAGCACGCGCAGCGCCGAGCCGGCGAGGCGTTCGCAGCGCCGGGCACGGTCGTCGGCGAGGGTCTGTCCGCGGGCGGAGAACGCCTCGTGGATCTCCTCGCGCAGGTCCGCGAGATGCCCGAGGAAGTCGTCGAACTCGGAGAACCGGGACTCCAGGTCCTCCACCTGTACGAGCATCCGGGCGAGCTGGTCGTCGCAGGCGTCCGGGCTGTCGGCGGACGCGAGCGCGCCCGTGAACAACTGACCCAGCAGGGCGAACTCCGCTGCGAAAGCGGCTCGTTGCTCGTCGGCCAGAAGCGCCCGGCGGCGGCCGTCGAGGGTGGCGCGGGCCCGGTTGACGCCACCCAGGATGCCGGCGACCCGTTCCAGGATCGCGGTGCGCACGGTGGCGTCTCCGATGTCCAGCCCGGCCACCGTCTCGGTCACGGTGCGCAGGCCGTCGGTGAGTTCGTCCAGTCGGGCGACGAGGGGTGCGGATCCCGCCACCGTCGTGAGGGCCTCGGCTTCGGCGACCAGCCGCTCGACGTCGGACCGGAAACCGGTGAAGGCGTCCGCGCGGGCCAGGTGAGTGATCGCCCGCTGCGCGAAGGAGGCCAGGTCCGCCTCGACTTCGGCGGCGAGTCCGTCGAGGCGCGCGGTGTCGACGTACCGGACATCTCGAAGGGCGAGCAAGTGGCCCTGGGACTGCCGCAGTTCGACCAGTCCGGAGACCCAGGCGGCGGCACTGCGGGGCGCCTCGCCGCGCAGCCGGCGTACGACCGCGGCGATGCTCGCGGAAGCCTCGGCGAGCGCGTCGGCGGCCCGGCGGGTGAGGTCCTGGACGGTCTCGAACTCGGACAGCACCTGTGCGGCGGTGATCCTCAGCCGTCCGAGCGGCTCGTACAGGTCGCCCAGTGCCGGATCACCCAGCCAGTGGTGGGAGTCGGCGACCCGGACGCAGGCGGCGAGGAGAGCCTCGTACATCTCGCTCGTCGGCGTCGTCCCGGCGACCGCGCGCGTGAGGGACAGACAGTCCGAGATGCCCCGGACGAGGTCGGCGTTGCCGACGCGGGCCAGTGGGCCGGTGCCCACGGGCCGGGAGGCGGCGTGGGCGGCCGAGGCGTAGGGCGTGCTCCACAGCTGGACGGGGTGCACACGCCGGGGGGCGTCGCCGTCGGCCCGCAGGGCGACGAGTGTGCCGTCGCCGAGCAGGGCCCAGCCGCGGCAGGACAGCGGGGTGGCGAGCTCCTTGCGGATCATGTTGTACGACAGCAGCAGACTGCGTCCCGGCGTCTGCGAGCGGAAGGCGTACAGTACGTCCTCGCCGTTGGGCGATCGCACCTCGCACTCGAACTCCATTGCTGTCGTGTCGAGTTCGTACGTCTTGTGCGGGCCCGCGGTCAGGCAGTAGCCGCCGGGGAAGACGATGCCCTCATCCTCCGGCAGGCGGCGGCTCGCCGGTCCGATGCCGTCCAGGCGGACGACGGTGCGGGTGAGGGTGTCGAAGACCAGGTGGCGGTCGGCGTCCTCTTTGTACGGCCGGATCCGCAACAGGATCAGGGCGCCGACTCGCGCGTACGCGATGTCCGCGTCGGCCAGGGACTGCAACGGTTCGGCGACCGGTTCGGTGTGGATGCCCTCGCCGGTCTCGGTGTCGTTGTCGACCTTGACGGTGAGGGTGCCGCCGACGGTCGCGACGAAGACCTCGTCCTCGACGGAGACGTGCGGGTGGCGGCCCAGGACGTGGTTCTCGCGAGCCGTCCGCGTCCACGCGAAGTCGTGCGCCGGCGGAGAGACGTGGTCGCGGTCGCCCCGCGCGTCGAGGAAGTCGGCCCGGCCGTCGGCGGACACGGTCCAGCGCAGGACGCGGATGTCTTCCACCTTCTCACCGGTCTGGAAAACGGCCAGCACCTTGCCGTCGACACGGCGCAGCCGCAGCAGGTGCGCCTGGCGGTAGTAGCGGTGCAGCGCGGTGAACTCGCGGACGAAGGCCGGGTCGTCGAGCAGGCCGGGCACCGCGTCGTCGGGCAGCGGGTTCAGGTCGCGGTCGTACAGCGCGAAGACGTCCCCGACGGCGGCCTCGCGCTGCGGGGCCTGAAGGGAGTGGTGGCCGAAGAGCAGAAGGCCGCCCACGGCGACGAGGTCCCTGGGCACGCCATCGTGCCCGGTGCGCAGCTGTCCGGTGCCGCGCAACTCCAGCCGGGCGGAACCGAACTCCTCGACACGGCGGGTGTTGAGCGCCTCGGCCCGCCGGGCGAGGTCGGCGGCCTGCGCGGTGAGACGGGTGCGCAGCAGTTCGTAGGTGCCGGTGTCGAGTGCGTCCCCCGGACCGGTGCCCGCGCCGGTGCCGGATGCGTCGGATGGACCGGTGCCCACGCCGGTGCCCGATGCGTCATACGGACCGGTGTCCGTGCCGGTGGTCATGGGTTCCTCTCGGACGGTCGGTGGGAGGACGGTCGGTGGGAGGACGTGGTCCGGAGCCGCCGTCCCCTGTGCGGCGGCTCCGGAGCACGGGCCGGTCAGCTCCGGACGTGACCGTCGAGAGCGGCGAGAGAGGTGTCGGAGAGCCCCAGCTCTCCGGCCTTGTCCAGCAGTCGCTGAAGCTGTCCGGCGTCCGCGCCGCCGGTCTTCATCAGCTTCATCAGCAGCGCGGACACGGTCAGGTTCTGCACGTCGGCCGTGGACACCGAGCCGAGGACACGCGCCAGGTCGTCCGTGAAGCCCGAACTGCCGTCCAGCCAGGGCCGGGCCAGCGCCTGCGCGGTGTCCGAGTGCCGGACGAACCCGTCGACGCTCTTGCCGAGCCCGATGGCCGCCACCAGCCGGTCGAAGAACACCGAGTCGCCGCCGACGATGTCGATGTCCGCGTTCTCCAGACCGGTGGCGAGGACGGTGGCCTGCGCCTCCGCGATCTGCCGCTGCACCTCCAGGCCCGCGAGCCGCACGTCCTTCTCCGCGGCGAGACGCAGCCGGTACTCCTCGTGACCGCGCGAGGCGTCGTCCAGCGCGGCCATCGCCGCCGCCTTCTCGGTCAGTCCGGCCGCCTCCGCCTTCAGCTTCTCGCCGATGCCCTCGGCCTCGGCGAGCGCCCTGGCCCGGGACCCCTCGGCCTCCGCGAGCGCCTTGGCCCGGGAGCCCTCCGCCTCGGCCCGCAGCCGTGCCTGCGTGGCCTCGGCCTCCGCGCGGCCGGCCTTCTCCAGGACCTCGGCCTCCTTGTCCCGCACCTGGACCGCGGCAAGGCCCTGCGCGGCGGCTTCCGCCTGGACTCCCTCGGCGAGCCGCAGCTTGGCCTGGGCGTCGAGATCGGCGCTCTTCAACCGGGCCTCGGCCAGGGTGAGTTCCTGGGCGGCACGGTGAACGGCGGCCTGCTCCGCCGCCTCCGCGGCCTTGATGTCCTTGACCAGCTTCTCCTGCGCCTCGGCCTCCGCCGCGATCACCACCGCCTGCCGCTCCCGCTCCGCCTCCTCCACGGCCCGCAGCGTCTTGACGGCCTCCTCCTGCTCGGCCACCGTCCGGTCCACCGAGACCCGTTCCCGGATGACCTCGGCGATCTCCCGCTTCTCCGCCTCGACCTCCTTCTCGGCGGAGATCCGGGTCAGCTGGGTCTCCCGCTCCCGGGCGATGACCTCCAGCATCCGGTCCTTCTCGACCCGCTCGCTCTCCACGGCGATGACCCGCTCACGGTTCTTCGCGGCGACGGCGATCTCGCGGGCCTGGTTCTCCCGCTGGATGCCGAGCTCCTCCTCGGTCCGCAGGAACGCGCCCTGCGCGCGCAGCCGCTCCTCCTCCACCACCCGTGCGGTCTCGGCCTCCTCGCGGGCGCGCACGGTCTCGATCTCGCGGCGCTGCTTGATCTCGGCGTCCGCCTGCCGGCGCTCCAGCTCCAGGATCGCCTCCCGGGCGTCGACGTTCTGCCGGGTGATCTCCTTCTCCTCGGTGCGCTGGGCCTCGTTGGTGCGCACGTGCTCCACGGCCGTCAACTCGGTGATCTTCCGGATGCCCTGGGCGTCCAGCACGTTCGCGGGGTCGAGCTGGGTCAGCGGCGTCTGCTCCAGGTAGTCGATCGCCGCGTCCTCCAGGTGGTAGCCGTTCAGATCGACGCCGATGACCTCGATGATCCGGTACCGCAGTTCCTCACGCTTGGTGTACAGGTCGGTGAAGTCCAGTTGCTTGCCGACGGTCTTCAGCGCCTCGGAGAACTTCGCGTGGAACAGCTCCTGGAGTGTCTTCTGGTCGCTGGCCCGCGCGGTGCCGACCGCCTGGGCGACCTTGACGACGTCCTCCACGGTCTTGTTGACCTTCACGAAGAACGAGATCCGGATGTCGGCACGGATGTTGTCCTTGCAGATCAGCCCGTCCTTGCCGGCCCGCGTGATCTCGATGGCCTTCACCGAGATGTCCATCACCTCGGCCTTGTGCAGCACCGGCAGCACGACCTGCCCGGTGAAGGTCACGTCGACCCTGCGCAGCTTGGAGACGATCAGCGCCTTGCCCTGCTCCACCTTGCGGAACAGCAGGGAGACGACGAACGTGGCGAGCAGGCAGACGGCGACGAGCACGCCGATGCCGAGGGTCGTGGCGTTCATGGCATACGTCCTTCAGACATGAGGAAGTCGTGGAATGCACGGGAGGCGGCCGGTTGGCCCTCGGCGAGTTCGCCCCCTGCGTCAGGTGCCCCGGGAGGCGGCCGGAGGGCGACGGGAGCCGGGTTCGTCGGGAAAGAGCCGGTGCAGCGGCCGTACGAAACGACACGTCGGCCGCCGGGCGACGACCGGGCTCACCGCCGGCGCCACCGGCCGCAGCGCTCCGGGCACGGCTCCCGCGGGCGGGAGCGCGGTGAACGCCGGGGCCGCACGGACACCGAGCAGCCACGCGAGGGCGCTCGGCAGGGGCACACCGACCGCGAGCAGGGCGGTGGTGCACAGGATCACGGGAAGGCCGGTGGCGGCCTCGACGACCATCCGCATCTCCCGCCCCCCCCCGTCCCGCGTCCGTCGCCCATGAGGGCAAGCCGACCGCGTGCGGTTCCGGTGCCGGTACCTGCCGGTGTCCGGCACCGGAACCATCCGCAGTGCTCCCCGCACGGCATGATGCCGGTCCGGCAGCCGTGCGCGCATTGCCGGTTCCCGGCAGAGTTCACTAGGGTCTGGATGCCGGTGAGGCGCTAAGGATCCGTCAGCGGTCCATCAAAATCTTCGGGGGCGACATGGCGGAGCGCGAGATGGCCGGGCAGTATCTGGACGGCTACGCCCGCATCCTGGCCGAAGTCTCGGCCACGGGCCGCCGTCTCACCCGCGAGGAGATCGAGTCCCGGCGCGCGCTCGGGGAACGGGCCGCGGAAGCCGGCTACGGTCTGCGTGCCGTGGTCGTCGCCCACCTCGCGGCGGCGCGCGCCGCCTGGCCGGACGTCCCCGGCTCGGCCGACAACACGCTCGCCGCCGTACAGCAGGTGATCGACGCGTTCGCCGAGGGCCACGAACGGGCCCAGCGCCAGGCCGTACGGCAAGAGGAGGCCGCCCGGCGGGAGTTCATCGACGACCTCCTCTACGGCCGCAGCGACCTGGGCCGCCTCGCCGAACGCGCTGAACGCTTCGGTCTGCGCCTGTCCCACGCCCACGCGGTCGCCGTCGCACAGGGCCCGACGGCCTACGACGAGGGCAACGCCGTGCCGCGGCAGGTGGAACAGGCCCTGATCGCCCGCTTCGGCCACCGCGACGTCCTGCTCACCACCAAGGACGGCCGACTGCTCTGTGTCGCCCCCGGCCACGAGGACGAGGTGCTGCCCTACTTCGCCAAGCAGGCCCACGCCGCCACCGACGGCGGCCGGGTCGCCATCGGCCGCCCGCAGCCCGGCCCCGGCGGCGTCGTCCAGTCGTACGAAGAAGCCCTGAGCGCCCTGGAGATGGCCGAACGGCTGGGCCTCGACGAGCCGGTCCTGCGCGCCGCCGACATGCTCGTCTACCCCGTCCTCACCCGTGACCGCCAGGCCATGGCCGACCTCGTGGTGAACACCCTCGGCCCGCTGACCACCGCCCGGGGCGGCGCGCAGCCCCTCCTGGACACGCTCACCGCCTACTTCGACTCCGGCTGCGTCGCCGCCGAGGCCGCCCGCCGCCTCTCCCTGAGCGTGCGGGCCATGACCTACCGGCTCGAACGCATCCACCAGCTCACCGGCGCGGACCCGGCCGACGCCGGCCACCGCTACGTGCTCCAGACCGCGGTCATCGGCGCCCGGCTGCTGGACTGGCCGGCCGTGGAGCTCTGACGCCCGCCCCACGCCCGGCACGTCGCTCAGCGATGCTCGGGGTTCTCCGCGCCCGGACGGCAGCCCGCGTCCCACTGCGAGCGCTGGTTGCCGTAGGCGGGCACGCCGCCCGACCGCTTGAGCAGAGCGGCCAGGTGCATGAGGTTCCACGCCATGAACGAGGTGTTGCGGTTGGTGAAGTCGTTCTCCGGTCCGCCCGACCCCGCGTCGAGGTACGAGGGTCCCGGACCCGCCGGGCCGATCCAGCCCGCGTCGGCCTGGGGCGGGATCGTGTAACCGAGGTGCTGGAGACTGTAGAGGACGTTCATCGCACAGTGCTTCACCCCGTCCTCGTTACCGGTGATCAGACATCCGCCGACCCGGCCGTAGTAGGCGTACTGGCCCTGCGGGTTGAGCAGGCTGGAGCAGGCGTAGAGACGCTCGATGACCTTCTTCGTCACCGAGCTGTTGTCGCCGAGCCAGATCGGACCGGCGACGACCAGGATGTCCGCGGCCATCACCCGCTCGTACAGCGCGGGCCACTCGTCGGTGGCGAAGCCGTGTTCGGTCATGTCCGGGTAGACGCCGGGGGCGATGTCGTGGTCGACGGCTCGGATCTCGGACGTGGTGACACCGCGCGACATCATGATCTCCGCGCTCTTGTCGATCAGGCCCTGGGTGTGGCTCAGCTGCGGGGACGGCTTGAGCGTGCAGTTGATGAAGAGGGCGGTCAGGTCGTCGAAGCGGTACGAGGCGTCGGTGGTGGGTGCTGTCATGGGGGCAGGGTCTCGCGCGCACGACGGTTTGTCCCGGTCCGACGCACATGTTCAGGCCTTACGGAACCATGACGTACGACGTCCGCTCGACCGAGTGGCCGCGGGGACCTCGGACCGGCGCGCCACGGCACCGAGGTGCCACGACCGCTGGACACGGGTTGTGGTGTCACGGGGTCATGGCGTCGGGCCGAAGGATCGCGCGCAGCGGAGGCCGAGCACGCGACGGCGAGCGTGGTCGCACGCTCGCACCGCTGTAGATTCCTTGCACGACCCGAGGAGATCCGCGATGCCCGACCGCCGCAAAGTGCTGTTCGTGACCGACCTCGCCTACCAGGCCCGGGGGCGGCGCTACTGCGACGAGGACATCTTCCTGACCTCCCGACTGCGGGACGCCTTCGACATCGCCCTGTGCCACCCGTTGGATGCCGCCGCGCTGATGGACGGCTTCGACGGAGTCGTGGTCCGAAACAGCGGACCCGTGCTGCACTACCAGAAGGAGTACGACGCCTTCCGGGAACAGGCAACGGCCCGCGGGACCCTGGTCTACAACCCGCTGTCGGGCCGGGGCGACATGGCGGGCAAGCAGTACCTGCTGGACCTGACGACGGCCGGACACCCGGTCATCCCCACCATCGACAGGCCCGAAGACCTCCACCTGCTGCCCGAGGCGGGACAGTACGCGGTCAAGCCGAAGGCGGGCGCGGACTCCATCGGCCTGACCTTCGTCCCCGGCGGACAACTGGGCGCGCTCGCCTACGGAGACATCCTCGTCCAACCGCGCATCGACTTCCGGTACGAGGTGTCGTTCTACTTCGTCGACGACATCTTCCAGTACGCCCTCAACGCCCCCGATCCCGAACGGCGCTGGGTCCTCGAACCCTACGAGCCCACCGACGCCGACCTCGCCTTCGCCCGGCGCTTCATCGACTGGAACACGATCGACCACGGAATCCAGCGCGTGGACGCCTGCCGCACCCAGGACGGCGAACTGCTCCTCGTCGAGTTGGAGGACCTCAACCCGTACCTGTCCCTGGACCTGGTCCCTGAACAGACCCGTGATTCCTTCGTGGAGAGCATGACGTCCTCCCTCCACCGCTTCCTGGACACGCTTCCTCGCCCGTGAGGCGTCCTGCGCGAGGTGCTCGCGCAGTCGGTGCCGCGCGGCTGTAGTAGAGCATCTCATCGTGGTCCGGTTCGGGGTCGGTGAGGGTGAAGCCGGCGGATTCGGCGCAGTTGCGGCTGGCGTGGTTGTCGGCGTCGATGCCGAAGAAGAACGTCTCGACATCTCGGGTGGCGGGGTGCGCGACGGCAGCGTCGAGGGCTGCGCGGCCGTGTCCGTGCCGCCACCGGTCCGGGTCGACCAGGTAGGCCAGGCCCATGGCGCGTCGGGGGTCGGCCTCGGTCAGGAGGGGGCCGTCGGGGCCTTCGCCGTGGTAGCGGACCCAGCGGTCGTAGACGTCGCCGCAGAGGAACGCGACCGGCGTTCCCTCCTGATCCAGGCCGATCCATGCGTGGCAGCGCAGTACGACCGCGCCACGGAAGACGCTGCCGGGGTCCTCACGGGTCAGTTGCAGCTGCGTGCGGATCCAGGACCGGCCGCCCAGACGGCTCTGGACCTCGGGGTGGTCGAACCAGTGGTGGATCTGGCGGAGCCCGGTCTCGGTCAGGGGCTGTAAGCGCATAGCAGGGCCGTCCTGTCGGGGCTTCATGGGTGACAGTCTGAAGGCAGCACAACCCGCGGGGACAGGCCTCAGCGGAGCCGTATCAGACCGGCGGTCGTCTCCTTGAAGCCACAGGAACCGAAGTAGAACGGACGCAGTCGGTCCTCGAAGTCCACGTGGAGCCATTCGCAGTTCGCGGCACGGGCTTCCTGGGCCGCCGTTGCGACCAACGCCGCGCCGATTCCCTCCGCCCGCCGGTGCGTTGCGACCACCGTGTCCAGGATGAAGGCGTGGGCTCCGCCGTCCCAGACGACGTTGACGAAACCGATCAGCGCGTCGTCCTCCCGTGCGCAGACCCAGCCGAGACTGTGCCGCTCGAGCCGTTCCCGCCAGTCCGTCCGTGCGGGCGGCCGGCCTCCCGTGCCGAAGCCGTCAGCGTGCAGGGCGTTGAGGGCGGCGTTGTCGACGTCGCCCCGCCATTCGTACGTGATCGTCATCCGTGGATTGTGCCCGGCACTCACCTTTGCCGTCGGATGCGCGCGGCCACCTCGTTCTGTTCGGTCTCCCACCAGGGGCGGACGCGTTCGGGAGCCACGTCCTGGCCGGGGGACGCGGGTGCGGCCGACGGGAGTTCCGCGTCGAGTCGGCGGTCCAGAACCGCGGTCTGGAGCCGCTCCGCGCGGGCCCACTGGTACAGGAGGGCCAACAGGAAGGGCAATGCGGTCAGTTCGGCGATGCCCAGCATCGCCCCGCCGCCGATCTGCTGGTCGTGCTGGACGTCCGGGGACCAGGACGGCGCGTGGTGCAGGTACCAGGCACCGGCGATGAGCGTGCCGTGGGTCATGACGACGAGGCCCGGCACGGCGTCGACGATGCCGTCCAGGAAGACCAGCGCCGCCCGGACCGGGTGCGTGCACCAGGCCGGCAGCGTCTGCTCGCGGGTCAGGACCGGCACGACGAAGAGGCAGCCCGCGACCAGGAGGTGCAGGTACATCAGCTGATGCAGCCAGCCCACGCGCAGGGCGGTGGCGAAGTACGGCGTGAAGTAGACGGTCAGTTCGGTGGCGAGCACCAGAACCGTGCTGACCAGGGGAAACGTCAGAACGCGTACCAGCCTGCCGGTCATCGTCCGGCGGACCCGGGCCGCCGCCCCCTCGGGAAGCGCCTCGACCGCGAGGCGCAGCGGGTCACCGAGGGCGAGGCCCAGGGGTGCCACCAGGTCCAGGAGGATGTTCTGGACGGCGGCCGGCCAGAACAGCACGTGGTCGTAGACGGCGAGCCCGGACATCGTCGCCACCGTCAGGGCGCCGAGTCCGAGGACCGCGAACGCGGCGGCCCGGGCGAACGGCCAGTGCCCACCTCGCCGTTGGACCCGTCGGACGCCCCAGCCGTACGACAGGGCCAGCGCGGCGATCAGGAGCAGCGCCGGAACGTCCAGTTGCCAGGACGACAGCAGGCGTCCCGCCGTCAGCTCCGCGAGCTGTCCGGCCGAGAGTGCCGACAGGGCCGACGCTGCGGTCGTCGGGTCACCGGTCATGCGCGCAGTCCTCCTCCGGGCCGTTCGGGGCGTCGCGTGTCCCGTCCCAGCGGGACGGTAGTCGGCGGCGGAGCCGGAGCCGACAGCGGGGCCTTCTTCGTACGACGGGACGAAACCCCTGAACGGGTTTTGGCTCCGGAATTACCTTTCCGGGACCGATTGATTGCATACCCGCAGTCATGATGGTCCGCGTTGAAGTTAGGCATGCCTACGCTAATGAGGACCGCATGTGGGATGACGCGTTTCCGAGCTTCCTGATCGGATTGCGGGAAGGACTGGAAGCCGGACTCATCGTCTCCATCCTGGTAGCGACGCTGGTACGGGCCGGTGCCCGCTCCCGGCTTCCGCAGGTGTGGACCGGCGTCCTCGCGGCGATCGCGCTCGCACTGAGCTTCGGCGCGGTCCTCACCTTCACCGCGGCCTCCCTGTCCGCGACCGCCCAGGAGGCCTTCGGCGGCACACTCAGCGTGATCGCGGTCGCCTTCGTCACCGCCATGGTCTTCTGGATGCGCCGCTCGGCCCCCAGCCTGTCCGGCGAGATCAAGGACAAGGTCACCGGCGCGCTCGGCATGGGCGCGGGCGTCCTGGTGGCCACGAGCTTCCTCGCCGTGGGCCGGGAGGGCCTGGAGACCGCGCTGTTCCTGTGGACCACCGCACAGGCGGCCGGGGAGTCCGCGGGCCCCCTGACCGGCGCCGCCATCGGTCTCGTCCTGGCGGCCGCCCTGTGCTGGGGCCTGTACCGGCGGGTCCTGAGGATCAACCTGAGGAAGTTCTTCACCGCCACCGGCGCCGTACTGATCGTCATCGCCGCCGGTGTGCTCGGCTACGGCCTGCGCGACCTCCAGGAGGGCGGCGTACTGCCCGGCAGGACGTCGTACGCCTTCGACCTGAGCGGCACCGTCGACGCGGGGGCCTGGTACAGCACCCTCGTCCAGGGCGTGCTCAACCTGACGCCGACCATGACCGTGCTTCAGGTCCTCGGCTACGGCGGGTACCTCGCCGTGGTGATGACGCTGTTCGTACGGGGGGTGCGCGACACGGCACCGAGGCGGGTACCGACGGGGGTCCCGACCCGGGTCGGGACCGAGACCGCCGAGAGCGCCGAAGCGACCGACGCGACCGACGCGACCGACGCCAGCGCAGCGACCGAAGCCGGCGCAGCCGGCCTCCCGGCCGCGCAGCCCACGCCGGCCCCCCGGCGTCGGCCCGCCTGGCTCGTGCCCGTCGCCGTCGTCACCGTTCCCGCCCTGATCGCCGGTGGCGCGATCGTCCTCGGGCGTCCCAAGCCGGCCGCCGCCGAGACCGTCGCCGTCTCCGACAAGGAGTGCGGCAAGGGCTTCAGCGCGCCCAAGCCGGGCCGGCAGACCTTCCAGATGCACAACACCGGCGACAAGACGTCCGAGGTGTACCTCGTCGACCCGGCCACCAACGCGGTGTACGGCGAGGTCGAGGGCCTGGCGCCCGGCACCACCCGGGCACTGGTCGCCACCGTCGCGGGCGGCACGTACGCCTGGCGGTGCGTGCCCAGCAGCGGACCCGCGGTGACCTCCAAGGCGGTCCGGGTCAGCGGCGGGGGAACCACGCAGGCCGTGGTCCCGGTGTCCGAGCAGGACCTCTCCGGCCCGCTCCGGCAGTACAGGTCGTACGTCGACAAGGGGCTGGCCACGCTCGTCGGGCAGACCCGCACGCTCGCCGCCGACATCAAGGGCGGGCATCTCGGCAAGGCGCGTGCCGACTGGCTCACCGCGCACCTGACCTACTCCTCCCTCGGCGCCGCCTACGGCACCTTCGAGGACTTCGACCAGAAGATCAACGGCAGGGCCGACGGTCTGCCGGACGGCGTCCACGACAAGGACTTCGCCGGCTTCCACCGCGTCGAGTACGGCCTGTGGCACGGCGAGTCCGCGGCCTCGCTCACCGCCCCGGCCCAGCAGCTCGCCACGGAGGTCGAGGGACTCCGACAAGCCTTCCCGCACCAGGACTTCGACCCGTCCGACCTGCCGCTGCGCGCCCACGAGATCCTCGAGAACACCCTCCAGTTCGAGCTGACCGGCGACACCGACGAGGGCAGCGGCACCAACCTCGCCACCGCCGACGCCAATCTCGCCGGCACCCGCGAGCTGCTCACCGTGCTCCGGCCCCTGCTGACCACCCGGGCGCCGCACCTGCTGCCGACCGTCGACGCCGACATCGCCCGCCTTCAGACCCTTCTGGACGCGGCCCGGCACGGGGGCACCTGGACCCCGGTCGCCCAACTCGGCGCCACCGTGCGGGCCCAGGTGAACGGCGCGACCGGGCAGCTTCTGGAGGACCTCTCCCCGGTGCCCGACCTGCTGGAGATCCGGAAGTCCGCCTGATGAGCACCCGACACGACAACTTTGCACAGAGCGAAGGGAACGCCTCCATGCCGTCCGCCGAATCCCCCGCCCCGCAGGGTGGTTGCCCCGCCGGTGCCGGCCGCCGTTCCTTCGTGAAGACGGCCCTCGGCGCCGGAGCCGCCGGTGCGGCGCTCGCCGGCGGCGGACTCGCCCTCGCCGGGAGCGGCGGCACCGCGCAGGCCGCCGAGCAGACGGAGAACTCCCCCGCGGTCCCCTTCCACGGCGCCCACCAGGCCGGGATCGTCACGCCCGCGCCGGCCGCGGCCACCTTCGTGTCGTTCGACGTGATCGCCGGCAGCCGTGACGAACTCGCCGACCTGCTGCGCACGATCACCGCCCGGGCCCGTTTCCTCACCTCCGGCGGCACCCCGGCCGACCTCGGCGTCGGCGCCCCGCCCTCGGACAACGGCATCCTCGGTCCGACCGTCCCCGCCGACGGCCTGACCGTGACGGTCGGTGTCGGCGCGTCCCTGTTCGACGACCGCTACGGCCTCGCCAAGGCCCGGCCGCGCCGCCTGACCCCGATGCGTACGTTCCCCAACGACAACCTCCGGGCCGCCGAGTGCCACGGGGACCTGTCGCTCCAGATCTGTGCGGACCGCCAGGACACCGTGCTGCACGCGGTGCGGGACATCGCCAAGCACACCCGTGGGGCCATGCAGATCAAGTGGCGCATCGACGGTTTCCAGAACGCGCCCCGGCCCACCGGCGCCCAGCGCAATCTGCTCGGCTTCAAGGACGGGATCGCCAATCCGGACGTCCACTCGGCCCGTGAGACCAACCGGCTCGTCTGGGTCGGCGACGGTGACGGGGAGCCCGCCTGGGCGTCGGGCGGCAGCTACCAGGTGATCCGGATCATCCGCATGCTGGTGGAGTTCTGGGACCGGGTCTCGCTCAGCGAGCAGGAGCTGATGTTCGGCCGGCGCAAGGACACCGGCGCCCCGCTGGACGGCGCCAAGGAGACCGACATCCCGAACTACGCCAAGGATCCCAAGGGCGAGGCGATCCCGCTCGACGCGCACATCCGGCTCGCGAATCCCCGTACCGCCCGCACGGACGGCTCCCGCATCCTGCGGCGCGGCTACAACTACGACCGTGGGATCGACTCCGTCGGCAACCTCGACATGGGGCTGGTGTTCTGCTGCTACCAGCAGGACGTGCAGCGGCAGTTCGAGGCCACGCAGACCCGGCTGATCGACGAGCCGCTCGTCGACTACATCTCCCCCACCGGCGGGGGCTACTTCTTCGCCCTGCCTGGTGTGCGGGACGCGAAGGACTGGCTGGGCCGCGGACTGCTCGCGACCTGAACCGGCGCGTTCCGGCCGGCCGGTCTCAGTCGAGTCGGCCGGAGGCGTGCAGCGCGTCGAACACCAGCTGGTCCACAGCCGAGACCCGCGCACGGTCGCCGTAGCCGAACCAGTCCGACTCGGCGACCTCCCGGGAGGGAAGCAGCGGGCCGGCGTGCTCGGCGGTGTAGCAGATCATCCGGAACTCGGGCCTACCGTCATGCTCCCTGAGCGTCTCGAAGGTGCCCACGTGCGTCATGGTGGCGGGATCGACCTGGGACCGGAGTTCCTCCTCGATCTCGCGCACCAGGGTCTCTGCGTCGGACTCCCCCGGCTCCCGCTTCCCACCGGGGAAGTAGAAGAGGTCCACCCCGTGGTTGCGCGTCACGAGCACCCGCCCGTCCCGCACCAGGACCCAGGCCACCTTCTCCGGAACGACGTCTTTGTCTCGCACGCCCGGAAACTACCCCACCCTCCGGCCAGGTAATTGCGGTGCGGCGGGAGCAGACGTGCCACAGACTTCCCGGGTGATCGTCTACGCGGAGCGCGACCTGCTCGGCTTCCTTCGTCTCGTCACCGCTCGGGCCGCCCTGTGCCTGGGCGATCACGCCACCCCTGTCACCGCCGCCCTGTGCCGTGCTCTGGACCTGCCGGTACCGGGGACTTCGGCCCTCAGGTCTTGAAGCGAACACACAAGGAATGCAAGGGAGCCCGATCGCCGTGGGTGTCTTCGTAGGGGTCAGAGGCTGGCTGGAGTGTGATGACGAGCAGCTCGCCCAGGTCAAGGAGATCGTTCAGGGGGACGATCCGGAGGAGACGTACAGCGGGGGCTGGGCCTTTCCTCCCCGGCAGTACAACTACGTCAACTGGGTCTTCTTCGGTGCCCATATGCGGGCCCAGTCCCTCGACTGGTTCCTGGAACGACTGCGGAGCGTGGCCCGGATCCCGGCCTCGGACGACGACAACGACCTGGTCACCGGCCTCTTCCTCGTCAGTCACGAGGTCGACGGCATGAGCGAGTGGCAGGTCCGCGACGGGACGGTCAGGATCCGGGCTGCCGGCCAGGAATATCGATACCTCGATGAATAGACGAAGGTGGGTGCCGGCACCCGGCCGGTCAACTCCCCCCGACAGCGCAGCTGGTGCCGTTGAGGGTGAAGGACGTCGGCGCCGCCGTGACCCCGGTGTGGGTGGCCTGGAAGCCGATGGTGGTCGAGGCGCCGGGTGCGATGACGGCGTTGTGGGCGAGGTTTCTGGCTGTCACCTGTCCGGAGGTGGGTGAGTAGTCCGCGTTCCAGCCGGAGGTGATGACCTGGCCGGCCGGCAGGGTGAAGAGGAGTGACCAGCCGTCGACGGCCGTGGGCCCGGTGTTGGTGATGGTGATGTTCGAGGTCAGGCCGTTGTTCCACGCGCTGACGGTGTCGGTGACGCGGCAGCCGGCGGTTCCCGGCGGCGGCGGTTCGGAGCTCTGGAACTGGGTGAAGAACTTCCACACCTCGCCCGGCACCCAGGTCCTGCCGCTGTCGCCCGGAGCCCCGTCCTGCGGGGCGGCGATGTGGCCCTCGTCGAAGGCGGCCCAGGCGACCGGGTGCCCGGCCGAGCAGCCCGCGTAGGTGGTGACCCGGTGGGTGAGGCTGCCCTGGGCGGGTTCGGGCGGGTTCTGCGGGGTGCAGCCGTTGTTCCTGACGAACCGGTCGCGCAGGGTCCGCCCGCCCGCGATGCCGAGGACGTTGTCCCTGAGCCCGTGCACGCCGAGGTAGGCGATGGGCTGGGTGCCGCCGTCACATCCGCTCAGCTGTCCACCGCTCTGCACCGCGACCGCCCGGAAGACCGTCGCACGCGCACACGCGAGGGCGTACGACATGGCGGCGCCGTAGCTGAAGCCGAGCGCGAAGCGCTGGGTGGTGTCGACGCACAGGTCGGACTCGATGCGGCGGATCATGTCGTCGACGAAAGCGACGTCCTCGCCGCCTGAGTTGGCCCAGCCGTTGTTGAGGCCCTGGGGTGCGACGAAGATCGTGCTGTTGCCGGCCAGTCGCTGGAGGCCGTAGTAGGCCCAGGTTCCCGTCTCTACCGTGCGGCCCGTGGCGACGTCCGTGGAGGTGCCGCCGAGCCAGTGGAATCCGAAGACCAGCCGGTAGGCGTGGTCGCGGTCGTAGCCGTCCGGGATCTTCAGGATGAAGGTGCGGTTCTTGCCGCCGCTCTGGATCGTGTAGGTACCGCTCGTCAGGGTGGGGGTCTTGCCGCAGCCGGGGCTCGCGGCGGCGGCGACGGCGGCTGCCGGCCGGGCGCTGGTGTCCTGGCCACGGCCCAGTGCCGTGCCGGCGAGGCTCAGGACGACCAGCACGGCGACCATGGCGGGCCATAACAGGGTTCTTGACCTGGGCATCGAGCATCTGCCTTTCCGGTCAGGGGTGTTGGGGGTCGGCGTCCGCGAAACGGCTCAGACACGGCTCCACTTCTGGCCGGCCTGCCCGTTGCAGGTCCGCAGGAGGAGCGCGGTGCCGTTGGCGGTGCCCGAGCCGCTGGTGTCGAGGCACAGGCCGGCGGCGTTGACGTTGCGGATCGTGCCGTCGGAACCGACGGTCCATTTCTGGTTGTTCTGGCCGTTGCAGGTCCAGATGATGACCCGGGTGCCGTCGGTGGTGCCCTGGTTGTAGGCGTCCAGGCACTTGTCGCCGTAGACGCGGATCTCGCCGCCGGCCCAGGTGGTCCACAGCTGGTTGGCGGCGGTGTGGCAGTCCCAGAGCAGCACCGTGGCCCCGGCCGCGGTGGAGGCGTTGTCCACGTCGGCGCAGCGGCCGGAGGCGTTGCCGCGCAGTCGGGCGGTGGTGGCGGCCACCTGGCTGCCGCCGCTCACCCGGAAGGCGGCCACGCCGTGGGCGGGCACGCTCGCCGAGATCTGCCCGGAGCTGCTGGAGGTGCCGCCGGTCCACAGGTCAGTCAGGGTGAACGGGCCGCCCGACAGCCCGACTTGGGCGGCCGTGGTGGAGATGGTGGCAGTTGCGCCGCCCCGGTTGAACAGGCCCACCGCGACGGAGCCGTCGGAGAGGGGCTTGGCGAAGATCTCGACGTTGCCGTCGTCACGCACCCTGCGTCCGCCGGCGCCCAGCGGATCCTGGTTCACCGCCAGCAGCCGCGGGTTGCGCAGGATCGCGCTCACGTCGGCGGACATGGTGCGGATGTCGTTGCCGGCCATGAGCGGTGCGGCCATCAGTGCCCACAGGGCGAAGTGCGCGCGGGACTCCGTCAGGGACAGGCCGGGGCGGCCCACCACCAGCATGTCGGGGTCGTTCCAGTGTCCCGGGCCGGACTGCGCCGCCAGCGGGGCGGTGACGTCCAGGACGTTGCCGACGCCCATGGGGTAGCTGTTGGTGTTGCCGTTCTGCCAGATGTCGAGCAGGTCCTCCGTCGTCCGCCACAGGTCGGCGACCTCGCCCCAGTTGTAGGTGGCGCCGGTGATGGCGTGGAAGCTGTTGGGGTTGATGCTGTAGACGATCGGCCGTCCGGTGGCCCGCAGGGCGTCGCGCATCACCGTGAACCGGGCGACCTGTTCGTCGCGGGTACCGCTGGAGGAGCACCAGTCGTACTTGAGGTAGTCGACGCCCCACGAGGCGAACGTGGCGGCGTCCTGGGCCTCGTGGCCCTGGCTGCCCGTCGACCCGGGATAGGCGCCGGTGCCCTGCGCGCAGGTGCGCTCGCCCGGCACCTCGTAGATGCCGAACTTCAGGCCCTTGCCGTGGATGTAGTCGCCGAGCGCCTTCATGCCGCCGGGGAACTTGGTCGGGTTGGCCCGCAGGTTGCCCGAGGCGTCGCGCTGCGGGTCGAACCAGCAGTCGTCGACGACGACGTACCGGTAGCCGGCGTCCCGCATGCCCGAGGACACCATCGCGTCGGCGGCCTGGCGGACCTGCGCCTCGGTGATCCCGCAGCCGAAGCTGTTCCAGCTGTTCCAGCCCAGGGGCGGGGTGAGGGCGGGGCTGCCGGGGGCGGCCGTGGCGGTGGAGGGGGCGGTGACCGTCGAGGACGCGGCGAAGGCCAGCGTGACGGCGGCCAGGACACGGAGCAGTCGTCCACGTGATCGTCGGGGCACCGTGCTCTCCTTTCGCGGGCAGACAGCGGATGACCCGTGCACGGGTCCGGGCAGTGCGATGGCGGGGACCTCCGTCGGCGGTTCGAAATTTCGATCGGATTCCGGATGGTCAGCCGTACGGATGTTAGAGATCGAGCTGGACATGTCAACAGCTTCGGAAGAGACGAACTCGATCCGAAGGCGGCGAATCTCCGAAAACTTTCGCCCTGAACAACGAATCATGCGAGGGGTATTGACGGGATGTGTCGGCCCCTTAACATCCTGGTTGCTCACCACGCCAGTCGGTGTTCGCACTCTCGAACGAGCAGGATCAGCCCACCCCCACCGCGCTCCCTCGCAGAGAGAACGACACATGAATATGTCATGGTCTCGCCAATACATGGACCGTCGCCGCGCACTGACCGCCGCCGTCGGCCTGGCCGGCGGCGCTTTCCTGACCCCCACCCGAGGGCCGGCTCCCGCGGCCGCGGCCGCCGCCTACACCAACCCGGTCGTCTGGCAGGACTTCGCGGACATCGACGTCATCCGCGTCGGCAGCACCTACTACGCCTCGGCCTCGACGATGCACTACTCGCCGGGCGCCCCCGTGCTGCGTTCGTACGACCTCGTGAACTGGGAGATCGCCGGACACTCGGTGCCCGTCCTCGACTTCGGCGCCAAGTACGACCTCAACGGCGCGCGCGGCTACGTCCGGGGGATCTGGGCGTCGTCGCTGGCGTACCGGCCGAGCAACCGGACCTTCTACTGGCTCGGCCAGATCGACTTCGCCCGGACGTACGTGTACACCGCGACCGCCGTCGAGGGGCCGTGGAGCAGACTGACGACGATCAGCACCCCGTACTACGACGCGGGGCTGCTCGTCGACACCGACGACACCCTGTACGTGGCGTACGGGAACACCACCATCAGCGTGGCCCAGCTCTCCCCCGACGGCCGCAGCCAGGTCCGCACCCAGCAGGTGTTCACCACACCGTCGAGCGTCGGCACCCTGGAGGGCTCCCGCTTCTACAAGATCAACGGGCAGTACTACATCTTCCTGACCCGCCCGGCCAACGGCCAGTACATCCTCAAGTCCTCCGGCGGTCCCTTCGGCCCGTACACGATGCGACAGGTCCTGCTGGACCTGCGGGGGCCGATCTCCGGCGGTGGCGTCCCGCACCAGGGCGGGCTCGTGCAGACGCAGGGCGGCGCCTGGTACTACATGGCCTTCGTGGACGCCTACCCCGGCGGTCGGGTGCCGGTGCTCGCACCGGTGACGTGGACCTCGGACGGCTGGCCCGTCGTCCAACTGGTCAACGGCGCCTGGGGCACGTCGTATCCCGCCCCTGCCGTGCCCGCTCCGCCGCGCCAGGTCACCCCCATGACCGGCGTGGACACCTTCGACGGCACGGCCCTCAAACCGAGGTGGGAGTGGAACCACAACCCCGACAACACCAAGTGGTCGACTGGCAACGGCCTCACCCTGCGCACCGCGACCGTCACCAACGACCTGTACTGGGCCCGCAACACCCTCACCCACCGCATCCAGGGCCCCACCTCCACCGCCACGGTCCAGCTCGACCACTCGGGGATGCGCGACGGCGACCGCGCCGGCCTCGCCCTGCTCCGTGACTCCTCCGCGTGGATCGGCGTCAAGCGCGACGGCGGCACGGCCCGCGTGGTCATGGTCAACGGGCTCACCATGGACGGCAGTTGGAACACGACGGGTACCGGTACCGAGGTCGCGAGCGCGGCCGCCCCCTCGGGCACCGTGTGGCTGCGGGCGACCGCCGACATCCGACCGGGCTCGGCCCGCCCCGGGACCTTCTCCTACAGCACCGACGGCACTCGCTTCACCCCGCTCGGTCCCGCGTTCTCCATGGGCAACGACTGGCGCTTCTTCATGGGTTACCGGTTCGCCCTCTTCAACCACGCCACCCAGGCGCTCGGCGGCGCGGTCCGCATCCCACGGTTCGAGCTGTCGACGCCCTGAACCCCGTCCCGCGGACCGCACGGCACAACCAACCCCCCACCCACCCGCACGAGGAGAAGCATGAACCCTCTGAAACGGCTCGGCTGTCGCCGTGCCTCGGTGTTGTCGCTGCTGGCCGTGGCCGCCCTGGTCACGCCGGGTGCTGCGAGCGCCGCACCCGACGGCGTCCGCGCCTCCACGCTGGGCGCCCAAGCAGCCCAGTCCGGACGGTACTTCGGGACCGCCGTGGCCGCGGGCCGGCTCGGTGACGGCACGTACACCGGCATCCTGGACCGCGAGTTCAACGCGGTGACACCCGAGAACGAGATGAAGTGGGACACCGTCGAGCGTTCCCGCGGCCAGTTCAACTTCGGTCCCGGCGACCAGATCGCGAACCGGGCCGCGTCCCGCGGACAGCGCCTGCGCGGCCACACCCTGGTCTGGCACCAGCAACTGCCGTCCTGGGTCAGCTCCATCAGGGACGCAGGCACCCTGCGCAGCGTCATGAACAACCACATCACCCAGGTCATGAACCACTACAAGGGCAAGGTCTACGCCTGGGACGTGGTCAACGAGGCCTTCGCCGACGGCGGCAGCGGCCAGATGCGCAGCTCGGTCTTCCGCGACGTGCTCGGCACCGGCTTCATCGAGGAGGCCTTCCGCACCGCACGCTCGGCCGACCCCGCCGCCAAGCTCTGCTACAACGACTACAACATCGAGAACTGGAGCGACGCCAAGACCCAGGGCGTCTACCGTATGGTGCGCGACTTCAAGTCCCGCGGCGTGCCCATCGACTGCGTCGGCCTCCAGTCCCACTTCGGGGCGGGCGGACCGCCGTCCAGCTTCCAGACGACCCTGTCGAACTTCGCCGCCCTCGGTGTGGACGTCCAGATCACCGAACTGGACATCGCCCAGGCGCCGACCAGCGCGTACGCCAACACGGTCCGGGCCTGCATGAACGTGGCCCGCTGCACCGGCATCACGGTGTGGGGCATCCGCGACAGCGACTCCTGGCGCAGTGGTGAGAACCCGCTGCTGTTCGACCGCAACGGCAACAAGAAGCCCGCCTACCAGTCGACGCTCACCGCGATGGGCGGCAGCGCGGCGGTCCGCAGTGCAGCGGGCAGCAGGGCCGCGGTCGGCAGGTCCGACGCCGTATCGCCCCGGTCCGCCGCGGCGCTGCCCACCTCCTACCGCTGGAGTTCGAGCGGCCCCCTGATCGCGCCGAAGCCGGACGCGACCCACAACATCGCGGGGATCAAGGACCCGTCGGTCGTGTACTACAACGGCAAGTACCACGTGTTCGCGAGCACCGCGAACGCCGCCGGGTACAACCTGGTGTACCTGAGCTTCTCCGACTGGTCGCAGGCCGGTTCGGCCACCCACCACTACCTGGACCGCACCGCCATCGGCACCGGGTACCGGGCCGCGCCCCAGGTCTTCTACAACGCCCCGCAGCGCCTGTGGTACCTCGTCTACCAGACCGGCAACGCGTCGTACTCGACGAACCCGGACATCAGCAACCCCAACGGGTGGAGCGCTCCCAAGAACTTCTACTCCTCGATGCCGGACATCATCCGCCAGAACATCGGCAACGGTTACTGGGTCGACATGTGGGTGATCTGCGACAGCGCCAACTGCTACCTGTTCTCCTCGGACGACAACGGCCATCTGTACCGCTCGCAGACGAGCGTGAGCCAGTTCCCCAACGGGTTCACCAACACCGTCATCGCGGCCCAGGACTCCAAGTACGCCCTGTTCGAAGCGAGCAACGTCTACAAGGTGCAGGGCAGCAACCAGTACCTGCTGCTGGTCGAGGCGATCGCCTCGGACGGCAGGCGCTACTTCCGCTCCTGGACGTCGAGCAGTCTCGCCGGGTCGTGGTCACCCCTGGCCGCGTCCGAGAGCAACCCGTTCGCGAAGTCCACCAACGTGACGTTCCCGTCCGGTACATGGAGCCGGGACATCAGTCACGGCGAGATGATCCGTGCGGGCTACGACCAGACCCTCACCATCCCGGCCTGCAAGCTCCAGTACCTGTACCAGGGCAAGGACCCCAACGCCGGCGGCGACTACAACAGCCTGCCCTGGCGCCTGGGCCTGCTCACCCAGACCAACTCGACCTGCTGACACCCTTGGCACATGATTCATCGGATGAATATTGCGCGATCGCTCCGCTCGGCCGTATGGTCAGCGACAGCCACGGCATTCATCCGAGCAATGCGTCTCCGCTGGCCGGAGGAGTGGCACGGCCGTAGAAGGGACGCGGATGAGGCTCACGCGCCTGGGACCGCCGGGAGCAAACACCCCGGCGGTCCCAGCCCCCAGCGAAGGGCACGCTCGTTACCCACAGAACGAGGCGGCGGCATGACCGAGTTCACCGGCCTGCGAGCCGTCGTCACCGGCGGAGCCTCAGGCATCGGACGGGCCGTCGCGGAGCGACTGGCCGAGCGCGGAGCGAATGTCGCCGTGCTCGACCTCGATCCCTCCGGAGTGCACGGCCCGCTCACCGGGATCCGCGCCGACGTGAGTGACGACGCCGGCGTACGGGCTGCCGTCGCCGCGGCCGCCGAACGGCTGGGCGGCCTCGACATCCTGGTCAACAATGCCGGTATCGGTGCCGTCGGCACCGTCGAGGACCACACGGACGAGCAGTGGCACCACGTCCTCGACGTCAACGTCGTCGGCATGGTGCGTGTCACCCGGGCCGCGCTGCCCCATCTGCGCCGGTCCGCGCATGCCTCCGTCGTCAACGTCTGCTCCATCGCCGCGACCGCCGGACTCCCCCAGCGCGCGCTGTACTCGGCGACCAAGGGCGCCGTGCTCTCGCTGACCCTGGCGATGGCCGCGGATCACGTCCGTGAGGGCATCCGCGTGAACTGCGTCAACCCCGGTACCGTCGACACCCCTTGGGTGTCCCGGCTGCTGGACGGCGCCGAGGATCCCGAGGCCGAGCGCGCCGCGCTCAACGCCCGCCAGCCGCTGGCGCGTCTGGTGACCGCGGACGAGGTCGCGGCCGCCGTCCTCTACCTCGCCGGCCCCTCGGCGGGCAGTGTCACCGGCACCGCGCTCGCGGTGGACGGCGGCATGCAGGGGCTGCGGCTGCGGCCGGTGGACCGGGCCTGAGGACGACGCCGCCCGGCGGCGGGAGCGGCCGAAGCCGGCGCGAACGGGGCCCCGTGTCTCGCCCCCTCCGCCACGGGGACTTCCCCTCGGCCCTCAGGTCGACTCCCGCACCACCAGCCGGCACGGCACCGTGTGCAGCCCGGGCTCCGGCTCGGCCCCGATGGCGTCCAGCAGGCGCAGCGCGGCCTGTCTGCCGATCTCGCCCAGGTCGGTGTCGATCGTCGTCAACGGCGGCCGGCTGGCCAGGGCCATGATGTCCCAGTTGTCGTAGCCCACGATCGCCACCTGGCCCGGCACGTCCAGGCCCTTCTCCCGCAGGGTGTCGGCGACACCCCGGGCGATCTGGTCGTTGCCGCAGAAGAAGGCGTCGGTGTCGGGTGCCGTGCGCAGGACGGCCTCGGCGGCCCGCCGCCCCCACGCCTCGCTCCACTCCCCGAAGTGGACGCGGCCGGTGGACAGCGGGAGCGAGGCCTGGTCGAGGAGGTCGGCGGTGTGGCGGGCGCGGTCCTGGGCGGCCGCGTGGTGCGCCGGGCCGGTGATGTGCGCGATCCGGGTGCGGCCGGTCGCCATGAGGTGCTCGACGGCCAGCCGGGCTCCGCTGCGGTCGTCGGAGACGACGGAGATGTCCTGCGGATCGGTGGACGGCGAGAGGGCGTACACCGTCGGGATCGGTTCGATGCCCTTCAGGGGCGGGCGCGGGTCGGTACGGCGGCCGGTCACGATGATGCCGTCGACCCGGCGGTCCATGAGGTTGCTCAGATGGTGCTGCTCACGGATGGCGTCGCCGCGGGTGTCACACAGCAGCACCGAGATCTTCCCGGCGCCGAGCGCGTCCTCCGCGCCGAGCAGGACCGGGGTGCTGAAGCGGCCTATGCCGTCGGTGGTCATCAGTCCGACGGTCCAGCTGCGCCCCGTGTGCAGGCTCTGGGCGTGCTGGTTGGGCCGGAAGTCGAGCGCCGCGACCGCGTCCAGCACCCGCTGCCTGGTCTCGGGCCGCATCCTGCCGCTGCCGCTCAGCGCCTTCGAAGCCGTCCCGACGCTCACACCGGCCAGCTTGGCGACATCGGCGAGCTTCGCCCGCCCTGTTGGGGGAGAACCTGGAACGGCGGTCACGCGCAACCCTTTTCCTGGACATCGTAGGCAGCGTTCATCCTGACATCGATCGCCCGCGCTGACCAGCCTTACTGACACACAGGAAATTCCCTGTGCCGAACCTCTTGACTCAGGTCGGTCGCGTTCCTACGTTTCGGCTAGAAAAACGATTGCGCAATCGGGTCGGAGCCGCCGAACACCGTCCGGCTCCGGGAACGCACCCCAGCCCGGTGCCTCCGCCCACCCCCGTCTCCCTCCAGCCGACCGGAGAGCCATGCCCCGCCCACATTCCACCGTGCCCTCGTCCCCGGCCTTCCCCGGTCCGGGACACGACTCCACGGGTCCGGTCCGTCCCGGTCCGGGCGCGGGGGCCCACGCCACACTCACGCCCGTCGCCGTGGAGCTGCGGGACGGCTTCTGGGCCGTGCGCCGCCAGGTCAACGCCCGCACCTCCGTCCCCCAGGGCCCCGACCTGCTGGAGTCGGCGGGCAACCTGCACAACCTGCGGCTCGCCGCGGGCGCGGCCGAGGGCGAGTTCCAGGGTGCCTACCCGTTCGTGGACTCGGACGTCTACAAGTGGCTGGAGGCCGCCGCCTGGCAGCTCGGTCAGGGCGAGGACGAGGCGCTCGCCGCCGACGTCGACCGCATCGTCGCCCTTGTGGCCGCGGCCCAGCAGGACGACGGCTACCTCAACACGTGGTTCCAGCTCCGCAAGGGCGGCGAGCGGTACAAGGAGCTGCGCTGGAGTCACGAGCTGTACTGCGCCGGACATCTGATCCAGGCCGCGGTGGCCCACCACCGGACCACCGGCCGCGCCGAACTCCTGGACGTGGCACGCAAGTTCGCCGACCACGTCGACTCGGTCTTCGGACCGCCGGACAGCGGCAAGCCCATCGACGGCATCGACGGCCACCCCGAGATCGAGACCGCCCTCGTGGAGCTGTACCGGGAGACCGGCGAGCGGCGCTACCTGGAACTGGCCGGCTACTTCGTCGACCGGTTCGGACACGGCCTGCTGGGCGGTGAGGCGTACTGCCAGGACCGGGTGCCGCTGCGCGAGGCGACCGACGTCGAGGGGCACGCCGTACGGCAGTTGTACCTGCTGGCCGCGGCCACCGATCTGGCGACGGAGATCGGGGACGAGGAACTGCGGGCCGCCGCGGAGCGGTTGTGGACGGCGATGACCGCCGCCAAGACCCACCTCACCGGAGGGCTCGGGGCCCATCACGACGAGGAGGACTTCGGCGACCCGTACGAGCTGCCCAACGAGCGGGCGTACTGCGAGACCTGCGCCGCCATCGCCTCGATCCAGTGGAGTTGGCGCCTGGCGCTGCTGACGGGCAGCGCCCGCTACTCCGACCTGATCGAGCGCACCCTGTTCAACGGCTTCCTCGCCGGGGTCTCCCTGGACGGCGAACGCTGGCTGTACGTCAATCCGCTCCAGGTGCGCGACGGACACACCGACCCCGGCGGCGACCAGTCGGCGCGCCGCACCCGCTGGTTCAGGTGCGCGTGCTGCCCGCCGAACGTGATGCGGCTGATGGCCTCCCTGGAGCACTACCTCGCCTCCGCCGACGCCGACGGGCTCCAGATCCACCAGTACGCAACCGGGCGCTACTCCGGTGACCTCGGCGGGACACCCGTCGTGGTCGGCGCCGAGACCGACTACCCCTGGCAGGGCACGATCGCCCTGACCGTCGAGGAGAGCCCGGCCGACCGGCCCTGGACGCTCTCGCTGCGCATCCCCCAGTGGTGCCGGGACTTCCGGGTGCGGGTCGGCAAGACGGTGTACGACCGCACGGACGCGCCCGTGACCGACGGTTGGCTGCGTCTGGAGCGGACGTGGGCCCCTGGCGACCAGGTCGTGCTGGACCTCGGCATGGAGCCCCGGCTCACCGCCGCCGACCCGCGTGTGGACGCCGTGCGCGGCTGCGTGGCGATCGAGCGCGGGCCGCTCGTGTACTGCCTGGAGCAGGTCGACCACCCGGGTGGCGGCCTCGACGACATGGTCATCGACACCACGGGGCCGCTGGCCGTGAAGCACCGCCCGGACCTGCTGGGCGGAGTCACCACCGTGATCGCCGCCGGACACCGCCGACGCCTCCCGGAGACGGGCTGGTGGCCCTACCGGAGCGCGGAGGACGCCGAGGAACCGCCGCCGGGCGCACCCATCGAACTGACCGCGGTCCCCTACTACGCGTGGGCCAACCGCCGGGACGGCAGCATGCGCGTCTGGCTGCCCACCTCCTGAGTCCTCTCCTCTTCAACTCCTCCTGCTCCAGCGCCCCACCGCTTCGCCCCTCTCCCTCCCCCCGCGCTTCCTCTCCGCCGAGCCAAGACAACGAGGTCACCCGTGAGAAAGCCCCGACGCACCCTGATCACCGCCATAGCCGCCCTCGGCGCGCTCACCTCCGTCGCGGCCTGCGGCGGAGGGTCCGACTCCGCCGGCTCCGGGTCCGGCAGCACGGGCGGGACGTACACCTTCTGGGACCCGTACCCGCAGTTCGACGCCTCCTCGGCGTGGGGCAAGCTGGTCGCCAAGTGCGGCACCGATGCCGGGGTCACCGTCAAGCGCACCGCCTACGACACCACCGACCTGGGCAACAAGGCGCTGCTGGCCGCGCAGCAGGGCAACGCCCCCGACGTGATGCTCGTGGACAACCCCGTGGTCTCCACGCTGGTGGAGGCGGGCATCCTCAACAAGACGAGCGACCTCGGGCTGGACACGGCGTCGATCCAGAAGAACATCATCGGCGCGGGCACCATCGACGGTGCCTCGTACGGTGTCCCGATCGGTGCGAACACGCTCGCCCTCTACTACAACAAGAAGGTGCTGTCGGCCGCCAAGGTCGATCCGGCCTCCGTCAAGGACTGGGCGTCGCTGACGGCGGCCCTGAAGAAGGTCAGGGCCGCCGGGAAGAAGGGGATCACCTTCTCCGCCATCAACACGGAGGAGGGCAGCTTCCAGTTCCTGCCGTGGTTCTGGGGTGCCGGCGGTGACCTCACCAAGCTGAACTCGGCCAAGGGCGTCGCCGCGCTGACCCTGTGGAAGGACTGGGTCGACGAGGGCTACGCACCCAAGGACGTCCTCCAGAACACCCAGACGACCAGCTGGCAGGAGTTCGCCACCGGCGAGTACGCGTTCGGCGAGAACGGCACCTGGCAGCTCGGCAACGCCGAGAAGGCCGGCTTCGGCTACGGCGTCCTCAGCATCCCGGCGCAGAACGGCGGTTCGGCGCCGGTGCCGACCGGCGGCGAGTTCGTCACGGTCCCGGTGCAGAAGGACACCGGGCGCTACGACGTCAGCAAGAAGATCGTCACCTGTCTGACCAACTCCGCCAACCTGCTGGCCACGGACACCACCCTGGCGTACGTCGCGCCCACCGCGGCCGTGCAGTCTGAGCAGGTCAAGGCGGACCCGGCGCTCAAGCCGTGGATCGACGCGGTGGCCTCGGCGCGCGGTCGCACCAGCGGCGGCCTGGGCACCAAGTACCCGGTGATCTCCCAGCCGATGTGGACCGCCGTCCAGTCCGCGGTGTCCGGCGCCAAGAGCCCCCAGGAGGCGCTCGACACCGCGCAGTCGGCCGCGGGCAAGGGCACCAGCTGACGCTCGGCTCCCCCTCCCCCAGTGGCCCGCCCGAGGGCGCTCGGCGCCCCGGGCAGGCCCGCCCGCATCCAGGAGTGCACATGACCACCGCCCGCGTCGGCCACCGCCCCCCGCGGTCCCCGGCCGCCAGGTCCGGGGCGGCCGGCACCGCCGAGGAGGCGGAGGCGCGCGCCCTCAGGCGCCGCCGACGCCTCAGGAGCCGGCTGACCGCTCTCGCGTTCCTCGCACCGCTGGCCGTCTACCTAGGCGCGTTCTACGTCTATCCCCTCTATCGCAACCTCGACCTGAGCCTGCGCGACTACACGGTCCGCTCGTTCGTCGCGGGTGACGCGCCGTTCTCCGGCTGGGACAACTTCCGTACGGTCCTCGACGACCCGACGTTCGGGCCGGCGCTGCGGCACACGATGCTGTTCACCTTCGTGTCGATCGCCTTCCAGTACGTCCTCGGGCTCGCGCTGGCCGTCTTCTTCAACCGGCACTTCCGGCTGGCCGGCACCCTCAGGGCCCTGTTCCTGATCCCGTGGCTGCTCCCCCTGATCGTGTCCGCGTCCACCTGGTCGTGGATGTTCAACAGCGAGTCCGGCGTCATCAACTACGCCCTCCACCTGGTCGGCGCCTCCCCCGTCGACTGGCTCACCTCGCCGGACTGGGCGCTCACCTCGGTCGTGATCGCCAACATCTGGATCGGCATCCCGTTCAACCTGGTCATCCTCTACAGCGGACTGCAGAACATCCCCGCCGAGCTGTACGAGGCCGCCTCCCTGGACGGGGCGAGCGCCTGGCAGCAGTTCCGCCGGATCACCTTCCCGCTGCTGCGCCCGGTCTCGGCGATCACCCTGCTGCTCGGACTCGTCTACACCCTCAAGGTGTTCGACCTGATCTGGATCATGACCAAGGGCGGCCCCGACGACTCCTCCTCGACGCTCGCGACCTGGTCGTACCAGCTGGGGTTCGGCAGCCTGCTGCCCAAGTTCGGCCCCGGCGCGGCGGTCGGCAACATCCTGATCCTCATCGCGCTCGTCTTCGGCCTGCTGTACATCCGCGTCCAGAGGAGGCAGGAAGCGTGAAGTCCCGTACCGGAAAGCGCCGTTACACCGTCATCGGGCTCCTGCTCACCGCCGTGATGCTGTTCCCGGTGTACTGGATGATCAACGTGTCCCTCACCCCGCAGCAGGACATGCGCAAGGACCCGCCGGACCTGCTGCCGCTGCACCCCACCTTCGAGGGCTACCGTGCCGTCCTCGACGACCAGATGCCCTACCTCGGCACCAGCCTCCTCATCGGCCTGGGCACGGTCGCCCTCACCCTCCTGCTGGCCGCCCCGGCCGGGTACGCGCTGGCCAAACTCCGCCCGTTCGGCGGCGGCGCGCTCGGACTCGCCCTGCTGGTCGCCCAGATGATCCCCGGCATCGTCATGGCGATGGGCTTCTACGGCATCTTCCTGGACCTCGGTCTGCTCAACTCCTGGTGGGGGCTGATCGTCGCGGACTCCACCATCGCGGTGCCGTTCGGAGTCATGATCTTCACGGCGTTCATGTCCGGCATCCCCGGCGAACTCATCGCCGCCTCCCGCATCGACGGCGCGGGCACCTTCCGCACCTTCTGGTCCGTCGTGCTACCGGTCAGCCGCAACGCCCTGGTCACGGTCTCCCTCTTCAGCTTCCTGTGGGCCTGGTCCGACTTCGTCTTCGCCAACACCCTCGACAGCGGCGGCGACCTCAGGCCGATCACCCTCGGCATCTACAAGTACATCGGCAACAACAACCAGGAATGGAACGCGATCATGGCCACCGCCGTCGTCGCGTCCGTCCCGGCGGCGGTCCTGCTGGTGCTCGCCCAGCGTTACGTGGCCGCGGGTGTCACCGCGGGCGCGGTCAAGGACTGATCCGCCGGTCAAGGACCGAGTCGACCGGTCAAAGACCGACCAAACCGGTCAAGGACCGAGCTGGCCGGTCAAGGACCGGCTCCGCCCCAGGAAGG
This sequence comes from Streptomyces griseorubiginosus, assembly GCF_001514195.1. Classification (GTDB taxonomy): domain Bacteria; phylum Actinomycetota; class Actinomycetes; order Streptomycetales; family Streptomycetaceae; genus Streptomyces; species Streptomyces griseorubiginosus. The sequence goes on from NZ_KQ948737.1 coordinate 550,177, forward strand.
TCGTCCTCTCCCTCCCCCTCTCCTCAGGAGAACCCTCGATGAGCCGCAACACCAGACGGGCGCGCCTCACGGCCGCCCTCGCCACCACGGCGTTCGCCGCCGCGGGACTCGCCACCGCCTCCCCGGCGTCCGCGGTCCCCACCACCTCCACCACCCTGGTGGTCAACGCCAACCAGACCCTGCGACCCGTCACCCATGTCGCCACCGGCAGCCTCTACGGCCTGGCCGACGCCGGCACCCCGAGCGACAGCCTGACCAACGCCCTGAAGCCGAACACCTTCGTGCAGATGGCCCCGGGCGGCTCGCAACTCCCCAACGGCGAACCCTCACCGGCCGGTGACGCGCTCGTCGTGGCTCCGAAGGCGGCCCGGGCCGGCGCCAAGGTGGTCGTACGGATGCCGGACTGGTACCCGAACTTTCCGTACCGGTGGGTCAGTTGGAGCGACTGGCTGTCCGCCGTGGACAAGCAGATCGCCTCGGTGAAGTCCTCCGGCGCCACGAACATCGCGGCCTACGAGCTGTGGAACGAGCCCGACTGGACGTGGGACACCACCAACGCGGGTGCCTTCGACGCCGGTTGGGCGCGGACGTACAAGGAGGTCCGCGCGAAGGACGCCACGACACCGATCCAGGGCCCGAGTTACTCGGCGTGGAACCAGTCGCGGATGTCGACGTTCCTCACCGACGCCAAGGCGAGCGGAACGGTCCCCGACGTCATCGCCTGGCACGAGCTCCAGGGCAGCAAGGACATCGCCGCGCATGTCTCGGCGTACCGCGCGCTGGAGTCGAGCCTCGGCATCAGCCCGCGCCCGATCTCCATCGAGGAGTACGCCGAGCCGTCCGAGATGGGCGTACCGGGCTCGCTGATCGGCTATGTCGCCAAGTTCGAGCGGGCGGGCGTCCATGACGCGGAGCTCGCCTTCTGGAACCACTACGGCACCCTCGGCGACACCCTCACCGACACCGGCGCCTCGCCCAACGGCTCGTACTGGATGTACAAGTGGTACGGCGACATGTCGGGGAACATGGTGCTCACCACTCCTCCGGCGCAGACCGGCATCGACGGCATCGCCTCCCTCAACGGCTCGGGCAACCAGCTCAGCGTGATCGCGGGCGGCTGCGCCAGCTCCTGCGCGGTGACGGTGAACGGCCTGTCGTCCCTGTCCGCCTTCGGCGGCACGGTCCACGTGAAGCTGGAGTACACGCCCAACACCGGCCGTACGACGGCTTCTCCGGGCCCGATCACGATCTCCGACGCCGACTACCCGGTCTCGGGCGGCTCGATCACGGTGCCGGTGACGATGAACGCCTCCGACGGCTACCACCTGGTGATCACGCCGAGCGGCACGTCCACGTCCCTGGCCGGGCGGTACCAGATCACCAACAGGAACAGCGGCCTCGCGCTGGACACCCTCAACGCGGGTACCGCACAGGGCACTTCGGTCGTCCAGGCCACGTCCACGACCGGCACCGACCAGAACTGGACACTGGTGGCAGCCGGTTCCGGGCTCTACAAGTTGGTCAACCAGAAGAGCGGCCTGCTGCTCGGCATCACCAACGCGAGCACCGCATCCGGCGGAACGGCCCTGATCTGGGGTGACAACGGCACCCCCGACCACCTGTGGCAGGTGATCCCGGCCCGGGACGGCTACTACAAGATCGCCAACTACAACAGCGGCCGGCTGCTCGGAGTCGACCAGATGAGTACGGCGTCCGGCGCACAGGTGCTCCAGTGGGACGACAACGGCACGGCCGACCATCTGTGGCGACTGACGGCACGGTGAGCAAGGGCCGTCACCCCTGCACGATGAGCCGGGCCTGATCGAAGCGGTGGGCGGCGAGGTCCTCCGGGCGAATGAGCCAGTAGAGGACGACCTCGTCGCCCCACGTCGCCTTCGCGTCGGCGTCACCCGCGAACTGGGCCAGCAGAACCCAGCGTTCGGCTTCCCGGTCCAACGGCTCGTCACCCCACGCGTGCGCGCCGCCATGCGTCGCGTTCGCGATCTCGTACTCCACCGGACCCTGGACGGGCACGGCATGACCACCGATCTGGTGGCCGACCAGAGGTTCCACGAGTGGACAGGCCTCCAGGACCGGAGGCGGCTCCGCCGGGAGGACCGGGGTGTTCTCTGGGATGTACAGCACTCGGGCGCCGACCCGGGTCGCCGGATCGTCGAGGGACACGAAGACCTCGTCGTCCGCCTGGCCGTCGAAGGAGAAGAAGAGCAGGGTTCCGTCCCGGGGGAACTCCTCGGCGAGCCCCTCTCGGGGCAGTGCGGCACACCGCACCGAAGCGACGAAGGACAGGGGGCCGTGCCCGGGCCACTCGGGCCAGGCCGTCCCTGCCGGAAGCTACGGACTCCCGCCGAGGAGGGCCACGATGCGCTCGTCGGCCATGGCAGACATCCTTCTCACTGAACCCCGTCGCGGAGGCGGCTTCGGGTGCGCATCAGTATCTTCCCCAGCATGTTCTTGCCGTTCCCGGACCTGCCCCGGCCCCAGTAGTGGTCGGTGGTGGTGTCCTCGACGATCTCTTCATCACCGGTGGCCAACAGAACCTCGCGGATGTCGGTGTGCGCACGGAACTTGGCCGCCACCCCGCGGCGCATCACGTCGTCCTTCACCCGCTCCCAGTCCCTGCGCAGCGGCTTGGAGGTGTCACGGCCCAGTTCCGCGGCGCGCAGTGGCGTGCGGGCGCGCCGGACGGCGTCGGCGTGGCGGGTGCCCGCGAACTTCTGCGCCTGGAAGTAGTGCTCCGACGTGGGCCACCACACCCCGTCGAGGTCGAAGCCGTGAGCGGAGAAGTTCGAGAAGCATCCGTACGGGACCTCGTCGGCGCCGTAGAAGTAGATCGTCATGCAGTCCTCACGGGAGTGGTCGAAACCGGCATAGTGTCGGACACCCTCCGGCCGCCCGCAATCGGTTTCCCTACCGCCCGCGCGGGCCCTGCAGAACCGCCGTTCCGTGCCTGCCGGTGCCCTCTCACCGTCAGTCCTCGGCCACCCTGATGATCGTGCGGCCAGGGACACGCTGTCGCGTGGAGAAGGCGTCGGGTGCCTCGTCCAGGGGACGCACCGAGCCGACCCGTACCCGCAGCCGGCCGTCCCGCAGGCGCTGGGCCAGGTCGGCGAGGCGGGCGCGGTCGGGTTCCACGACGAAGAAGACGGCCCTCGCGTCGTCCGGGCGCACGGTGGGTGGCTGGGCGATGCTGACGAGTGTGCCGCCGGGGCGCACAAGGGCGGCCGAGCGATCGAGGACGTCCCCGCCGATGACGTCGAGCACGGCATCGACCTGCCCGGCGTCCTCCAACCGTTGCGTCTCCAGGTCGAGGAACGCGTGCGCACCCAGTTCGAGCGCGGTGTCCCGGTCGGCGCCCCGGCCCGTGCCGACCACACGGGCTCCAGCCTCGTGCGCCAGCTGGACGGCGATCGAGCCGACACCGCCGGCCGCTCCGTGGATCAGGACGGTCTGGCCGGCGGTGAGACGGGCGTGGTCGAAGAGGCCCTGCCAGGCGGTCAGTCCGGAGATCGGCAGGGCCGCGGCGGTCGTGTGATCGATGTCGGCGGGCAGCGGGGCGAGATTGCGGGCCTCCACGGCCACGTACTCGGCGAGCGACCCGTCGCGGGTCCAGTCGGTCGGTCCGAAGACCCGCTGGCCGACGGTGAGACCGGTCGTTCCGTAGCCGAGTTCCGTCACCACCCCCGAGACCTCGTGGCCGGGCACGCTCGGTGTACGGTCGCGGCCCGCGCGGTCGGTCCAGGTCGCCGGCCAGTCGAGCTCCCCTCGGGTGAATCCCGCGGCGTGCACCCGCAGGACGACGTCGTTCTCGGCGGCGTGAGGACGGGGGAGATCCTCAAGGCGCAGCCCGTCGGTCCCCGCCTTGCGATCCCGGACAGTGATGGCTCGCACGAGAGTGGTCCTTTCCTGGTGTGAAGTGAGATGTGCGGATGGCGGACGTGTCGGTTTCAGCGCGGCCAGGGGGAGTCGAGAATGCGCTCGACCATGGACGTACGGCGAAATCCTGGCAGGAAATGTTCCAGGACATCCGCGTTCACCGTCCCGTAGGTGGTGTCCGGGCGGTCTTTGAGGCCGTCGACGAACACCGCGAGGAATTCCTTCTTGAAATCGCCCCGCGGATGAGCGCTGACGATCTCCTCTGCCCGGCCGCTTTCGAGGCTGTTCAGCTCCCAGCCGACCGCGTCGGTCAGTACGCCGTAGTTCGTGGCGGCGACCTCGGGCTCCATCCGGCCCGGAATCCCCGGCGTCGTGTGCAGGGCGATCGCCCTCCAGACCAGGTCGGCGGCGCTCGCGGGGAATCCGCGGTCGAGGAGGAACGAGCGGGCGTGGTCGGCGCCGTCCAGTTCGAATCGCTGGGGTGTGCCGGAGAACGGGAACAGGAGGCCCGCGTCATGGAACATCGCCGAGATGTAGAGCAACTCGGGATCGGGCCGGAGATTCCTCGCCCGGGCGTGGAGCGAACCGAAGAGGAATACCCTCCGGGAGTGGTGGAAGATCAGGGGGCCGGTCCGCTCCCGGAGAAACTCCGTGGCCGCCGCGACGGCCGACGTCCCGGGTATTTCCACGCCTGCGATGATGTCGGTCATGATGCTCGTGCTTTCCGATGCGAGGTGCTGGGTGTGGACCTTGCGTCCGACCTCCACGGTGGCGAACGCGCGGCCGACGGCGCCGCCTCGGTCCGGCCATGAGTCACCCGAATCCGGTCATCCCAGGGTGGGCCCGTGAGCCCTGATCCGCACCGCGTGGCGGTCCTCGTCTACGACGGGGTCAAGCTGCTGGACGTCGCCGGGCCCGCCGACGTGTTCGGGGAGGCCAATCTGCTCGGCGCCGACTACCGGATCGCGCTGGTGTCGACGACGGGCGCCGATGTCACCTCCTCGGTCGGCATGCGGGTCGCCGTCGACGGCAGCGCCGCCGCTCAGCCGGACCCCGGCACGTTCCTGGTGCCCGGCGGCGACGTCTATCCCCGGACGGCGGTCACGCGCGACCTGGCGGAAGCGGCCGGGGATCTGGCGGCCCGTGCCGGTCGCGTCGCCTCCGTGTGCTCGGGCGCGTTCATCCTCGGGGCCACGGGGCTGCTGGACGGCAGACGGGCGACCACGCACTGGAAGATCACCGCGGAACTCGCCGCCCGGCACCCGAAGGCCCGTGTCGAGCCCGACGCCATCTATGTGCGCGACGGCACGGTCTACACCTCGGCGGGCGTCACCGCGGGCATCGACCTCGCACTCGCGCTCGTCGAGGAGGACCACGGGCCCGAGGTCAGCAGGGAGGTGGCCCGTTCACTGGTGGTCTACCTGCAACGGCCTGGTGGCCAGTCACAGTTCTCCGCGCCCCTCCAGGGCCCACCGCCCCGCTCCCCCGCCCTGCGCAGGATCGTCGACCTCGTCATGGCCGACCCGGTCGGCGACCACTCGCTGCCCGAGCTCGCCGGACGGCTCAACGTCAGTACGCGGCACCTGACCCGGCTGTTCCGGGAGGAGCTGGGCACCACACCGGCCCGGTACGTCGAGTCGATCCGCTTCGACATCGCGAAGTCACTGCTCGACCAGGGGTACAACGCCACCCAGGCTGCGGCGATGGCCGGCTTCCCGAGCTACGAGAGCCTGCGCCGCGTGTTCTCACGGGAACTGTCGCTCACCCCTGCCGGCTATCAGCGCCGGTTCGCGACCACGCGACGGGAGGAGACCGACCGACAGTAGGAGGACAGGGCGTTGCCGACAGGGCGGCGGGACACCACCCCGTCACCGCTCATGACGCACGGCCCACACCTGCTCTTTGCCATGCGCCGACTTCACGGGGATGGGTCGCGTGCTCCTTCACCCGCTTGGATGGCACCACCGGCTTCGCGACGCGAGGTCATCACGCGAAGGAGCTCGACCGCAGTGGACTCGTTGCCGGACGTACTGGCCGCCCACGACTACCCCGGCCGCGGCGTGCTGTGGTGCACCACAGGGGACGGAACCGCGCTCGGCGCGTACTTCCTCACCGGGCGCAGCCCCGCCTCCCAGGCCCGCACCCTGCGCCGTACCGCTCAAGACACACTGGTCGTCGCCGCCTCCGACACCCGCGAACACGACCACCTCCGGCACTACGTCGCCGCCCGTCAGAGTCGGCAGTGGCTGGTCTTCGGCAATGGGGAGCAGGTCTCCACGGTCGCCGACCGTCTCGACGCCGGCCGGACGCCTCTCCTTGCCCTGGACGGTCTCGACTACGAACCCGACCCACCGATCTTCACCCCGCGTCTGACCGTTGTCGCGGACGGAGACGGAAGGGCGTGGTTCGGCGCCGCGCGACGCAGCGCCGGGGGCCGCACCACGACCGACCGACTCACCCTGCACGTCAGCGAGTTGCCTCCCGGCGAGGCCGTACTCATGACGACGTACCGCTCCAGCGGACAGCACCCCGCCACCGGCGCCCCGTTCACGGAAACCCGCACCACCGCCGAAGACGCCGACGCCCTCCTCGACGAGCTGTGGTCGGCGCTGCCGCCCCGACTCCGCATCGCGGCGGCCGTTTTCACACCCGGACACCTCGCTGGCGCCGGCATCCGCCAAGCCGCGCGAGTCGGGGACTGACCTTCCTCGCGTACGGAAGGGAGGTGCCAGGCGCATGCCAAAGGCGGCGAAGCCGACTCAGGCGACGGCCGTTCCCTCCAGTTCGATCATCTGGCCGGGGATCGCCAGCCGTGTCACCTCGAGCATCGTGGTCGTCGGTTTCACGCCGGCCGCGGACATGCGGGATGCCAGTACGCCGTAGTGCGGGAGCAGTCGGTCGATGTCGGTGGTGTAGACATTGAGGCGGACGAGGTTCCCGAAGGACATGGCGGCCGCGTTCAGCACGGCCTCCAGGTTGTCGAGGGTCAGGGTCAGTTGTGCGGCCATGTCCCCGTCGTGCTGGGGCCTGCCCTCGGCGTTCATGGCCGTCTGTCCTGAGCAGTACAGGGTCCGGGTGTGGCCCGAGACGAGTTCTGCCTGGTTGAAGCCCATCTCCACGGACCAGTTCACCGGATTGACCGGCGTTCGCTTCAGTGCCACCGTCACGTCAACTCCTCCTGCGTCATGGTGGGTTCGAAGTCACGAGGAGCCTGCCAGGGAAAGGTGACACCCTTCGTCATGTATGGGCATAGGGTTCTCGCATGCGTGCCGATCGGCTCGTCTCGCTCGTGCTGTTGCTGCGTCAGCGCGGTCGGCTGACCGCGGGCACACTGGCCCGCGAGCTCGAGGTGTCCACCCGTACCGTGCTGCGCGACATCGAGGCGTTGTCCGCGGCGGGGGTTCCCGTCTACGCCGAACGCGGCCGGCACGGCGGGTTCGCGTTGCTGCCCGGTTTTCGTACCGAGCTCACGGGGCTGAACCAGGACGAGGCCCTCGCGCTGTCGACCGCCTCATCGGGGCGCGGCGAGCAGGCGTTCGGTCTCGGTACCGCGCTGACTTCGGCTCTGCGCAAGGTGGTTGACGCACTGCCCGAGCCGCATCAGGCCACCGCGAGCGACGCGGCCCGGCGGTTCCTCGTCGAGCCGGACACCGACCTGCTCTCGCGGCCGTCCGTCACCGAGGAGGTGCCCGCGACCGCGATGACCGAGGTCCGGCGTGCCGTACTGGCCGGACACCGGCTGCGCATACGGTACGCGGCCACCGACCAGACCCCTCGGTGGCGCACGGTGGATCCGGTCGGTCTGGTCACCGTGCGCGACCGTGGGTACCTGCTGGCCCTTCGCGCGGGCGCGGACCGCACGTACCGGTTGTCGCGGGTCCTGGCCGCCGAGGAACTGCCCGAACCGGCACAGCGACCCGACGCGGTGGACCTGGACCGGCTCTGGCGGGAACGCTGCGCCCGGTTCCTGTCCGGCGACCACATCGCCGTACTGGTACGGGTGAGAGCTGAGCGGCGGGAGGACCTGCTGAACAGCGTGGTGGCCCTCCGCGGAGCCGAATCGGACACGGAGGGCTGGGTGCGGCTGGAGGTGACGTTCCAGGACCTGCGCCACGCCGAGTGGGCACTGTGGCAGCTCGCCACGGACGCGGAAGCGCTGGCCCCGGCGTCTCTGCGCTGCGCCCTGCGCGACCGCGCCGCCACACTCGTCGGGCGCTACGCGCAGTCCTGAGCCCGCCGTCACCGGATCCGTTTGTTCAAGCGGCTTGCAGGGCAGTCACGGAGCGAGCAGCAGGCCGTCGCCGCGTTCCTTCGCCGCCGCGTAACGCCGGGCCACGTCCTGCCAGTTGACGACCGCCCACATGGCCTCGATGAAGTCGACCTTCTGGTTCTTGTACTGGAGGTAGAACGCGTGCTCCCAGGCGTCGAAGACCAGGATCGGCGTGGAGCCCTGGCCCACGTTGCCCTGGTGGTCGTAGACCTGCTCGACGACCAGGCGTCCGCTGAGGGGCTCGTAGGCCAGGACACCCCAGCCCGAACCCTGCGTGGTCGCCGCGGCCTTGGTCAGCTGGGCCTTGAAGCCGGCGTAGGAGCCGAAGGATTCGGCGATCGCATCCGCCAACTCGCCCACGCCGTCGGCCTCCAGGGGCTCGCCGCCGCCGTCGCCGCTCATGTTGTGCCAGTAGATGCTGTGCAGGATGTGGCCGGAGAGGTGGAACGCCAGGTTCTTCTCCAGTCCGTTGATCGAGCCCCAGGACTCCTTGTCGCGCGCTTCGGCGAGCTGCTCCAGGGTGTCGTTGGCGCCCTTGACGTAGGCGGCGTGGTGCTTGTCGTGGTGCAGCTCGATGATCTCGGGGCTGATGACCGGGGCGAGTGCCGCGTAGTCGTACGGCAGTTCCGGGAGCGTGTACACCGGCATGTCCAACGTCCTCCGACTTAATTGCGAATGATGTGCAGCTGCACACTAGCAGCAATAAGCCCTCTCCTCCGGTCGTGTTCAGGTTGTGTTCAGGGAACCGGTGCCATCGTGCGGATCATGACCGCAGAGCACGTCCTCGACCGTCGGCCGCTCGACCCGGTGCGCCGGACGGCGAACAAGGTGCCGGAAGTGACCGTCTACTTCTGGATCATCAAGGTGCTGACCACCGGCATGGGCGAGACGGCGTCGGACTTCCTGGCGAAGGCCCTCGGCCCGGTGCCCGCGGTCGGACTCGGCGGTCTCGCCCTGATCGCCTCCCTCGCCGTGCAGTTCACCCTTCGCCGCTACGTTGCCTGGGCCTACTGGACGGCCGTCGTGATGGTCAGCGTCGTCGGCACGATGGCCGCCGACGTCCTGCATGTCGGCCTCGGTGTGCCGTACGTCGTCTCGACGCCGGCCTTCCTCGTCGTGCTGGCCGCGGTCTTCGCCCTCTGGTACCGCTCCGAGGGGACCCTGTCGATCCACGGCATCCGTACGCGCCGCCGCGAGGTGTTCTACTGGGCGGCCGTCCTCGCGACCTTCGCCCTCGGCACCGCGGCGGGCGACCTCACCGCCGGCATCGGGTTCGGGTACCTCGGTTCGGTCGTGCTCTTCGCGGTCGCCATCTGCCTGCCCGCCCTCGCGCACCGCTTCGGCACGCTCAGCGCGGTGACCGCCTTCTGGACGGCGTACGTCATCACCCGCCCGCTGGGTGCCTCGCTCGCCGACTGGATGGCCGTGGGGCACACCCGCGGCGGCCTGGGGCTCGGGCTCGCTCCGGTCACGCTCGCGTGGACGGCCGCGATCGTCGCGTTCGTCGCCTACCTCGCCGTGTCGCGGCGCGACGTCCGCGTCAACGGCTGAGCCTGCGCGCGGCGCGTCCGCCGACGACGTGGTTGGCCGCCGTCTTCTGCAAGAGGCCGTAGGCGAGGACCGGCAGGAGCAGGTGCGGTTTGTCGGGCAGCGTGGTGGAGATCAGAACCGCGCTCGCGCTGCTGTTGCTCATTCCGCAGGCGAGGGTGAGGGACGAGGCGGCGTCCGTGTCCAGGCGCAGCAGCCGGGCGGCGCAACGGCCCAGGGCGAAGGACGTCAGGCAGACCAGGGTCGCCACGGCGAGGGCGGCGGCCAGCAGCAGCGGGCGGGGGTGGGTCAGGAAGGAGCTGAACGCCCCGCTGGCGTTGACGTAGGTCAGCAGCAGCGAGCCCGCGAGAGCCGTGGGGACGACCGCGGCCAGTGTCCGGGCGAGCGGGGCCGGTGGCAGCACGAGACGGCAGAGGACCCCGGCCGCGCAGGGAATGACCACTCCCCCCAGGGTGACGGCTCCGCCCGCGGTGCTCGCGGCGCGGCCGAGCTGATCGGCGTACTCCTGGTCGACGAGGGGCGCGAGGGCCCTCACGGTCAGGGGCACGGCGAGGGGGCTGAGGAGGGTGGAGGCGAGGACGAGGCCGACCATCGTCGGCTGGTCGCCGTCGCCCTTGCCGGTCCAGACCGTCGCACCCGCGGCGACCGGCATCGCCACGATCAGGATCATCGCGGTGACCAGGCCGCTGCCGCCGTCGGAGTCGGGGGTCCGGTGCAACACGAATGCCAGAGCGGGCACGACCAGCAGCGGGACGGCCAGGTGGAGGGTGAGTCCGGCGAGCAGGGTCCGCGGGTGTCGCAGGAGTCTGCCCAAGGCCTGCGCGGGGACCTGGAGTCCTGCGGAGAACAGGACCAGCGCCAGGAGGAGTGGTGCGCTGTGCAGGGAGATGCGGGCGGTGTCCCCCAGCGGGAGGGTGTGAGGTCGGCGGAGCCACAGGCCGGGGCCGGGCAGCAGCGCGGCGAGCGCGTAGGAGACGACGACGGTACGGCCGAGACGGCGGCGCATCCAGATGGACGGGCCGGAGGTGGGGGTGGGGGTCTGGGCGGTGTGAGCGTGGGGGGCGGTGCCGGGCTCGGAGCGCATGAGGGCATGCTGACCTGGTGTGAGGTGACCTGCGGGGACATGCTCGCGGTGGTCAGGATGCGTTCAGGTCGATGGGCTGCGGACGGGGTCGGATTGGGGGGTGATGCTACGCAGGCCCCCGGGGGTCACTGCTCCACGCTCATCCCGTCGGCAGCGTGACCGTGAACCGCGCTCCCGGTGTGTGATCGGCGTCGTGCACGACGTCTCCCCCGGCCGCGCGGGCCAGTCGGCGGGCGAGGGACAGACCGAGGCCGGCGCCGTCGTGGCCGTCGTCGGGGTCGGCACGGCGGCCGGGCTGGAAGAGGTCGGCGGCGAAGGTCTTCGGTACGCCCGGGCCGTCGTCCTCGACGTCGATACGGACGGCACCGGAGGCCGGGCGTACGCGTACCGTGACCGTCTTTTCGGCGTGGCGGAGAGCGTTGGCCAGTAGGGGGCTGACGATCCGTTCGAGGATGTTGGCGGTGACGCCCGCTGTCAGGGGCGCCCCCTGCGTCTCGACGCGGATCTCCACTCCGCCTGCCGTGACCTGGAGTTCGGTCAGTCGGCGCAGTGACGGGCCGACCTCGGCGGTGCCGGGAGCGGTCGCGGGGCTCTGTGTGGTGTCGCGGGCGGCGTCGAGCAGCGTGTCGCAGATGGCGCGCATCGAGTGGGCCGCCTCGGCGATCACCTCGTGGGTGGCCCGGGTCTCGGCCGTCGAGCGGGGACGGGCGCACCACCAGTCGAGTTCGGCGACGATCCGGGCGAGCGGGGTGCGCAGTTCGTGCGACAGCTCGCCGGTCAGCTGCTGCTCGTGACGCAGGACCGCGCGGATACGGTCCAGCAGGGCGTCGAAGGAGGCGCCGAGGCGGGCAAGTTCGGCCGGCCGGCGTACGGTGCCGAAGCGCTGGGCGGAGCCGACCGCACTCCACCGCGTGGCCTGCTCGGTCATGTCACGGACGGGGCGCAGCGCCCGGCCGACCATGAGGTGGGTCAGCGCGTAGGTGCAGGCGAGCATCAGGGCGTCCAGGACGAGGGAGCCGAGCAGCATGCTGTCGGCCGAACCGCGGTACGGGGCAAGGTCCAGGGCGGTGACGACGGTGGCGGTGGTACGGCCGCCGGTGACGATGTCGGAGCACAGGCGGACCGACCGGTGCCGCTCCCCTCGTACCGTCGAACAGGTCCGCAGGCCCTGTGCGGCGAGCCGGTCGGCGGCCGCGGTGAGGGGATTGCCGGGTGCGGTGAGGGGATTGCCGGGTGCGGGGGCGGAACTGCCGGGCGCGGCGGACGGTGGTCTCTGCGGCGCGGAACTGCCCGCCGGCGGTCCCTCCAGCAGACGACCGCCGGCGTAGATCCACACGTTGGCGTCGAGGAGTTCGTCGTGGCCGGTCTCCAGAACGCGCACGCGCGGGCCCCTGGTGTCGACGGTCGTGGCGACCGCGGCCGCCCGGCTGAGCAGCTCGTCGTCCGCCTGCTGCCCCAGATGCCGTTCCATCACCGCGTTGAAGACCACGGTGAGGACCGTCATCAGCAGGGCGGCGGCGGTGAGTGCCGTCAGGGAGAGTCGGCCGCGCAGGGTTCGGGGGGTGAGGCCGCGCCGGACACGGTTCATGACAGCCGGTGTCCCATCCCTCGTGCGGTGCCGATCGTCAGTTCGCTGTCCGCCGCGCGCAGCTTGCGGCGGAGGCGGGTGAGGTACTGGTCCAGGGTGTTGTCGCTGACGTGCGCGCCTTCCGGCCAGCCGGCCCGGGCCAGGTCCCGTCGGCGCACGAGGTCGCCGCCCGCCGCGGCGAGCGCGGCCAGGAGCCGGAACTCCGTCGGTGAGAGGGTGACGGGCACCCCGCGGACGGTCGCGTGGTGGCCCACCGGATCCAGGACCAGGTCACCCGCGGTGGCAGGCGGCGGGGGTCCGGCCCGTCTGAGCGCGGCGCGCAACCGGGCGGTGAGTTCGGCCAGGTGGAAGGGCTTGGGCAGGTAGTCGTCGCCCCCGGCGGAGAACCCGGACAGCCGGTCGGTGACGTGGTGGCGGGCCGTGAGGAAGATGACCGGACCGCGGAATCCGCCCGCGCGCAGGGCCTGGCACACGTCCCGCCCGTCGGCGTCGGGCAGCCCCACGTCGAGGATCACGCCCGCGATGTCGACGTCGGCCAGGCGCAGGGCGGTGGCTCCGTCGGCGGCGAGAACGGGGGTGAAGCCCTCGTCGTTCAGGGCGCGGCGCAGGACGTCACGCAGGGCGTGATCGTCCTCCACGACCAGGATCTTGGGGCGCATGCTCCTCCGGGGTTCGCGGTTCTGCGGGCGGGGCGAGAAAGGCGGCGGGCAGCCGGCGGGCGGCGACGCACAGGCACAGCCCGAGCCAGCCGACGGCGAAGAGCCAGCCGGCGACGACATCGCTGAACCAGTGGACGCCGAGGTAGACACGGGTCAGTCCGACCAGCGCGCCCCAGCAGCCGACGGCTGTGCGCAGGGCCGTGCCGCCGCGCGGGGCACGCAGGGTCAGCGCGATGACGAGCAGTCCCGCCGTCAGGGCCGCGGTGGTGGTGTGCCCGGAGGGGAAGGACCAGCCGCTCGCCGCCGTGGCCCAGTCGAGGCGCGGCGGGCGGGCCCGGTGCAGGGCCTCCATCAGGCCGTAGCGCAGGGCCTGTCCGCCGGTGAGGCAGGCGAGACCGAGTGCCGCGGCCGTCAGGCGTTGCCGCGCGGTCCGTCCGGCCAGGACGCCGGCGAGCGTGACGAGGAGATACGGGAGGGCGCCGGTGCCGGTGGCGGTCACGCCCCGTGCGAGGGCCGACAGCATGGTCGGGCGGTGGTGGAGGGACCAGGTGAGCAGGGAGCGGTCGCCCCAGAGCGGGCCGCCGTCGCCACCGACGGCGTTGACGGCCAGGACCGTGAACGCCGCCCAGGCGCCGACGCCGACGCTTCCGGCCAGTTCGCAGACGTCGCCGCGCTTCATGAGACGGCGAGCAACGGGCTCAGCGGTGTACCGGTGAGGAGGCGGGTGACGGCCCCCGCCCGCCGTCGTACGAGCGTCATCAGGCCGAAGGCGACCGCGGCGCCCACGGTCAGCCCGGCCAGTACGTCGTGCGGGTAGTGCACGCCGACCCACACCCGGGAGGCCGCCATCGCGAGCGCGCCGGCCACCGCCCACGCGCCCAGCCTTCTGGAGACGAAGAGGAGCGCCACGGCCGCGGCGGCGGCGATGGCCGCGTGGTTGCTGGGGAACGACCAGTCGCCGGGTGCGGGACACGACTCCAGCGTCTTCACCGCGAGGGTCCGACACGGTCGGTTCTCGTGCACGAGGAGCTTGATCACGGAGTTGACACCGTACGCCGCCACGACCGTCAGGGGTACGGCCAGTGCGGTCACCGCCGCCACGGCGTCCACCCGTCTGGCGCGCCACCACCCCGCGACCGTCAACACCGCGAACAGCACGAGTCCGTACGCCGACCAAACGGACACCAAGGCGTCCAGCCAGCCCGGGGAACGGTGGGCCAGGCCGACCACGTCCCGGTAGGCCGAGCCGTCGATCGACGCTCCGTCGAGGGCGAGGGTCTTTACCGAGGGGCCCACCGCGAGCTGCTGCGGCCCGGCTACGGTGGCGGTCATCTGGTGGTTCCCTTCGCTGCGGGCGGCCGGACGGCCGGGACCACCTGACACGGCGGCCCCGACTGACTACAATTCTGTAGACGGTCTACGTCACTGTAGACGATCGTGGAGTGAGGAAGGTTCCCATGACCGAGGCAAGGGACGAACGGCGACCGGCGGGTGAACTGGAGGCGGCCGTGCTGGCCGCCCTGTGGGCCGCGGGCACCCCGCTCACCCCGGCCCAGGTCCAGGCGGAACTCTCCTCCGACCTGGCCCGCACGACGGTGACCACGATCCTGTCCCGGCTGCACGAGAAGGGAACCCTCGAACGGGAGCGCCAGGGGCGCGGCTTCGCCTACCGACCCATAGAGGACCCGCACGGCCTGACCGCCCTGCGCATGCACGGCGAACTCGACCGCGACAGCGACCGGGCGACGGTCCTGGCCCGTTTCGTCGACCGGCTCAGCCCCGACGACGAGGAGGTCCTGCGTCAACTGCTCGAGGACGGCCCCCGATGATCACGCTGTTGCTGGTCCCGTTGCTGCTGCCCTGGGCCGCCCCCGCCCTGGCCCGCCGGGTGCCCGCCCGCTGTTCCCCGGTCGCCGCCCTGTGGGCCCTGACCGTCTCGGCCGTCCTCCTGGCGGGCGGCAGCGTGGCGGCGCTGGGCACCCTCGCCCTGACCGGTCTGCTCAAGATCCCGGCCTTCGCCGCGCTGGGCGATCTGGTCCACCCGCTGCACACCCCATCGGAACGGGTGCTGCTGCCGCTCGCCGCGCTCGCGGCCGGACTGCTGACCCTGGCCGCCCTCACCCTCGGCCTGTCCCTCGTACGCCAGAGCGCGGGCCTGCGCAACGCCCGCGCCGCAGCCGACCGCCGGCCCGCCGCCGGTGACCTGTGCGTCATCGACTCCCCGCGTCCCGACGCCTACGCGCTCCCCGGGCGCCCGCACCGCATCGTCGTCACCACCGCCATGCTGCGCAGCCTCGACGCCTCCGAGCGTGAGGCACTCTTCGCGCACGAGCGGGCCCACAACAGCGGCGGCCACCACTGGTTCCTGGCGGTGGCCGAGCTCACCGCCCACTGCCACCCGGCCCTGCGGCCGGTCCGGGACGCCATCCGGCTCGCCGTCGAACGGGCCGCCGACGAGGCCGCGGCGGGCACCGTGGGCGACCGGCGCCTCACCGCGCGGGCCATCGCCCGCGCGGCACTGGCCACGAACGGCCGGGAGGCCGGCCGGCCGACGGTCACCCCCGCCGCGACCACGGGGCCGGTGCCCCAGCGCGTGGCCGCTCTCATGGCTCCCGCCCGCCCCGCGCGACGTGCCGTGCCGTGGATCGCCGCGCTGCTGGCCGCCTGCGCCGTACTCTCCTGCGCGACGGCGGCCACGGGGGCGGTCCGTGTCCATGAGGACATCGAGGTCGCCCAGGGTGAGACGGGCGGCTGAGGCCGGGCGGACCGAAGGGGTGGAACCTATGGGTCCTCTGGGTCCACTGGGTCCACCCGCACGGTTCATTGGCCGACGGTCGGAGCACAGGCGCCTGAGCCGTGTGGACTCCGGCGCCGGACCGGGCAGCAGCACTGCATGAAGCCCTCGCCGCGTTTCACTCTGGCCGCGACCACCCTCGACGCCCCGGACGCTCACGAACTCGCCCTGTTCTACCGGGACTTGCTGGGCTGGCCGGTGCGGAAGGAGGAACCCGGCTGGGTCGAGATCGCCCCGCACGACGGCGCGGCCGGGCTGTCGTTCCAGACAGAGCCGCGCTTCACCCGCCCTCAGTGGCCCACTGCTTCGGCCGGACAGCAGATGATGATGCATCTGGACATCGAGGTGGACGACCTGTCGTCGGCCGCCGACCGTGCCCTCGCTCTGGGAGCGACTCCCGCGGACTTCCAGCCCCAGGACGATGTGCGGGTGATGTTCGATCCGGTGGGCCACCCGTTCTGCCTCTTCGTGCGCGCCGACCCGGACGCCTAGGAATCAGGTCTCGACGGCCAGGAGTTCAGGTCTCGACGGCCAGGAGTCAGGTCTCGTCCAGCCTACGGACGTCCTCCTCGGTCCACGTCCGCGTGTCCCGCGGTTCGGTGTACGGCTCCTTGTCCGGGGGCAGGCCACCGACGATCGCCCGCTGCCGGACGCTCTCCGCGTCGAACTCCAGGCCGAGCAGGATGGCCAGGTTGGTGATCCACAGCCACACGAGGAAGACGATGACGCCGGCCATGGTGCCGTAGGTCTTGTTGTACGAGGCGAAGTTGGCCACGTAGAACGCGAAGCCCGCGGAGGCGATCATCCAGATCAACAGGGCCAGGAGGCTGCCCGGGGTGATCCAACGGAAGCCCTTGACCTTGGCGTTGGGGGCGGCCCAGTAGAGGAGGGCGATCATGAGGGTGACCAGGACGACGAGGACCGGCCACTTGGCGATCGCCCACACCGTCAGTGCCGCGTCCCCGATCCCGAGGGCGCTGCCGGCCTGGCGGGCGATGCCGCCGGTGAAGACGACGATCAGGGCGCTGGCCACGGCGAGGATCATCAACACGACCGTGAGCGCCACCCGGAGAGGAAGGATCTTCCAGACCGGGCGCCCCTCGGGCATGTCGTACACCCGGTTCGCGGCGCGGATGAACGCCGCGATGTAGCCGGAGGCCGACCAGACCGCCAGCACCAGGCCCACGATCGCCATGAGGGAGCCGGTGCCGGCGTTGCCCTGAAGTTGTTCGACGGCCCGGGTGATGATGTCGCGGGCCGAGCCGGGGGTGAGCTGCCTGAGGTTGTCGAGCACCTTGTCGGTGGCCGACTTGCCGGTCAGGCCCAGCAGGGACACCAGGACCAGCAGGGCCGGGAACAGCGACAGCACGCCGTAGTACGTGAGGGCGGCCGCGCGGTCGGTCAGCTCGTCGTCCTTGAACTCGCGCACGGCCCCTTTGAAGACCCCGCCCCATGCTCGTCGGGGCAGCCGGGTCGGAGTGTCGGGTGCGTCGCGCTCCACCTCGGGCCCCGGCCCGGCCTCCTCGGGCGCCGGAGTCCTTCGGTCCTCGGCCTCAGCCTCGACCTCGTCGTGATCCGCCTTGTGTCCTGGAAGATGCAGCCTCGCCATGCCCGTCGGGTAACCCCGTCGCCGCCGCCTACGCGTCGAATCGTCTTTCTTCGCATGGGGCAGGTGCAGGTCGTCTTCCGCGCATCGGCAAATCAACCCTCCCGGCAAGGGGTCAGCTGTCGTAGTCGACCGTCAGTGTCTCCGAGGCGGGGAAGGACTGGCAGGTCAGGACGTAGCCCGCGTCGACCTCGGCGGGTTCCAGGGCGTAGTTGCGGCGCATGTCGGCCTCGCCTTCCGTGACCAGGGCGCGGCAGGTGCCGCAGACTCCGCCCTTGCAGGCGAACGGCAGGTCGGGGCGGGTCTTCTGGGCGCCGTCCAGGATGCTGCGGGCGCGGGAGAGGGCGCCGGTGGTGGAGCGGCCGTCGAGGGTGATGGTGACCTGGCTGACGGGGCCCTCGGTGGTGGCGTCCTCGTGGCGGACCTCGCGCACCGGCTCGTCGTCGGCGTAGAAGAGTTCCTGGTGGACGCGGTCGGCGGGGACCTTGAGGTCGGTGAGCACGCGCAGCGCGTCGCGGACCATGCCGTGCGGGCCGCACAGCCACCAGTGGTCGGCCGAGCCGACGTCCACCAGTGCGTCGACGAGCGCGGTGAGCCGCTCGGCGTCCAGGCGGCCGGAGAGCACCTCGGCCTCGCGCGGCTCGCGGGAGAGGACGTGCGCGAGCTGGAAGCGGGTGGGGTGGAGGTCCTTCAGGTCGGCGAGTTCGTCGGCGAACATCACAGAGTCGGTGCGGCGGTTGCCGTAGAAGAGGGTGACCCGGGAGCGGTCGTCGGCGGCGAGGACCGATTCGGCGATGGACAGCATCGGGGTGATGCCGGAACCGGCGGCGATCAGGACGTGGTGGCCGGGAGTGGCGAGGTCCGGGGTGAAGGCGCCGGTCGGTGCCATGACCTCGACGACATCTCCGGGCGCGACCTCGCGCACCAGCCAGGACGAGAACAGACCGCCGGGCACCTCCCGCACACCGATGCGCGGCGGGGTGCCGGCCGGGGCGCAGATGGAGTACGACCGCCGCTCGTCCCGTCCGTCGACGCGGCGGCGCAGGGTGAGCGACTGTCCGGGGGCGAAGGCGAACTCCTCGGACAGTTCGTCGGGGATCTCGAAGGCGACGGTGGCCGCGTCCTCGCAGAGCCGCCGCACCTCGGCCACCCGCAGCGCGTGGAACGCGGGCCGGCGGCGCGGTGCCCGGACCGGGGCGGGGCTCAACAGGTCCTCCATCAGATCTCCTTGACGTACTCGAACGGCTCGCGGCAGGCGCGGCAGCGCCACAGGGCCTTGCAGGAGGTGGCGCCGAACCGGGAGGTCTCCTCGGTGTCCGCCGAGCCGCAGAGCGGGCAGGCCACCTCGCGCCGGGTCGGGGACAGCACCAGCGGTACCGGGCCGGGCGCGGGCCGGGGTGCGGGGCCGGGCGGGGCGATGCCGTGCTCGGCGAGCTTGCGGCGCCCCTCGGGGCTGATCCAGTCGGTGGTCCAGGGCGGGTCCAGCAGGGTGCGGATCTCCACGCGCGCGTACCCGGCGTCCGACAGCCGGGCGGCCACCGCGGCACGCATCTCGGCCATCGCCGGGCAGCCGGAGTAGGTCGGGGTGAGGGTCGCGACCACCGTCCCGTCCGCCCCGACCTCGACGTCACGCAGCACCCCGAGGTCGGCCAGGGTGAGCATGGGCAGTTCGGGGTCCGGAACCGTCGAGGCGATCTGCCTGGCGCGCCCCGCGTCGGTAAAAGCGGCCGAGACGGTCGACGGGGTCGACTCGGTCGACGCAGCCGAGGCGGTCGACGCGGTCAAGGCGGTCGACGCGATTGACGCAGACGAGGCGGTCACCACGTCGCCCCCGGATGCGCCCTGGCCACGGACTGCAACTCGGCCAGCAGCGGCGCGAGATGCTCGGTGTGGCGCCCCTCACGGCCCCGCCCGGGCAGCGGCTGCCAGGCGGGCATGCTCAGTCCGGCCGCCTCCGTCACCTGCCCGAGAACGGCGACCACCTCGTCCCGCACGTCGAACGCCGAGAACAACTCGCCCAGGTAGGGCGCGACTTGACCCAGAGCCGCCTGAGTACGGCGCCGCGACTCCTCGGTGCCGTCACCGAGCCGTACGGCCCATTCGGCGGCCCACTGCCGGTGGTACGCCAGCTCCTTGACGCCCTTGGCGGCGACGGCGGCGAGCACCGGGTCCGGATCCCGCGTCAGCCGCTCGAAGTGCGCGAGCCGCCAGCTGGACAGCACCAGCAGCCGGACGACACTGAACGCGAAGTCCCCGTTGGGCAGTTCGGCGAGGCGTACGTTGCGGAAGTCGTCGGGGTCCCGGAAGTACGCGTAGGCGTCCTCGCCGCGGCCGGTGCCGTCGGCCTGGCCGCAGCGGGCGTACAGCAGGCGGGCCTGGCCGAGGAGGTCGAGGCCGATGTTGGCCAGGGCCACCTCCTCCTCCAGTTCGGGCGCGCGGGTGGTCCACTCGGCGAGCCGCTGCGCCGAGACGAGGGCGTCGTCGCCGAGCGCGAGGCACAGCGCGGCGAGGTCCTCCCGGTCGACACCGGCCGGGACGGTGGTGTCCACGCCGTGCAGGGGGTCCTCGAAGCCGGTGCCGAACGCCCACCGGGCGTCGCTGTCGTCGTGTCCCTCGGCGAGGGTCATGTAGACGTGGTCGTCACTCATGCCTGTTCCTCGGTGCGGGACTAGATGTGCGGGACGTCGTCGGGGATGTCGTAGAAGGTGGGGTGGCGGTACACCTTGTCGGCGCTGGGCTCGAAGAAGGGGTCCTTCTCGTCGCGCGTGGAGGCCGCGATGTGCTCCGAGCGCACGGCCCAGATGCTCACTCCCTCGTTGCGCCGCGTGTACAGGTCGCGGGCGTGGGTGAGGGCCATCCGGTCGTCGGCCGCGTGCAGCGAGCCCACGTGGACGTGGTTCAGCCCGCGCTTGCCGCGTACGAAGATCTCGTACAGCGGCCAGTTCGCCCTGGTCGCCTGCTCGTCGCTCATACCGCCGCTCCTTCGTGCGCGTCCGTCGACCGCTCGGCCGCGGGGGTCTGCTGCTCGGCCGCCGGGGTCTGCCGCCCGGGCCCGGGTGTCTGCCGCCCGGCCGCGCGTGCCTGCTGTTTCGCCGCGTGGGCCGCGGCCGCCTGCCGTACCCAGGCGCCGTCCTCGTGGGCGCTGCGACGCCGTTCGACGCGCTGCGCGTTGCACGGTCCGCCGCCCTTGATGACCCGCATCAGCTCGTCCCAGTCGGGGGTGCCGAAGTCGTGCCGGCCGCGTTCCTCGTTCCACCGCAGCTCCGGGTCGGGCAGGGTCACGCCGAGCTTCTCGGCCTGCGGCACGGTCATGTCGACGAAGCGCTGCCGCAGCTCGTCGTTGCTGTGCCGCTTGATCTTCCAGGCCATGGAGGCCGCCGAGTTGGGGGAGTTGTCGTCGGGCGGGCCGAACATCATGAGGGACGGCCACCACCAGCGGTTCACCGCGTCCTGGACCATCTCCCGCTGGGCGTCGGTGCCGCGCATCATGGTCATCAGCAGTTCGTAGCCCTGCCGCTGGTGGAAGGACTCCTCCTTGCAGATCCGCACCATCGCGCGCGCGTAGGGGCCGTAGGAACTGCGGCACAGCGGCACCTGGTTGCAGATGGCGGCGCCGTCCACGAACCAGCCGATCACGCCGACGTCGGCGAAGGTCGGCGTCGGGTAGTTGAAGATCGACGAGTACTTCTGACGGCCCGCGATCAGCCGCTCGGTGAGGTCCGCGCGGTCCGCGCCGAGGGTCTCGGCGGCCGAGTACAGGTACAGGCCGTGCCCGGCCTCGTCCTGGACCTTCGCGAACAGGATCGCCTTGCGGCGCAGCGAGGGTGCGCGGGTGATCCACTCGCCCTCCGGCTGCATGCCGATGATCTCCGAGTGGGCGTGCTGGGCGATCTGGCGGATCAGCGTGTTGCGGTAGCCGTCGGGCATCCAGTCGCGCGGCTCGATGCGCTGGTCGCGGGCGATCGTCGCGTCGAAGTGCCTGTGGAGCTCCGGTTCGGCGGGCCCCGCCGGACCGGCCTGTGCGTCTGTCATGGACTCTCCCCAACCGACCGTTCGTTCGGCCAATTGTACGATGGTTTCCGCCGCGCTACCAGTGCCTCCGACGACCTTCACAGAAGGCACCCCACCAGCGCGGACGCCCCCCAACACCGGCCGCTCGAAGCGTCTCAGACGCGCTCCACCAGCATGGCGACGCCCTGCCCCACGCCGACGCACAGCGTGGCGAGCCCCCTGCGGGCGTCCTCGCGTTCGAGTCGGCCCAGCAGCGTGAGCAGGATGCGCGCGCCCGAGCAGCCGAGGGGATGCCCCAGGGCGATCGCCCCGCCGTCGGCGTTGACCTTCTCCTCGTCCAGCTTCAGACGGCGGACGACGGCGAGAGCCTGCGCGGCGAACGCCTCGTTCAGCTCGATCGCGCCCAGGTCCGCGGTCTGCCACCCGGCTCGGGCGAGGGCCTTCTCGGTGGCGGGCACCGGTCCGAGGCCCATGAGGTTCGGCTGGACGCCGGCCGAGGCGGAGGTGACGATCCGGGCGCGCGGGACGAGCCCGTACCGCTCCACGGCCGCCGCGCTCGCCACCACCAGCGCGGCCGCCCCGTCCGACAGCGGCGAGGAGGAGCCCGCGGTCACGATGCCGTCCGCGCGGAAGACGGTACGCAGCGTGCCCAGCTTCTCCAGCGTGGTGCCGGGACGCGGCCCCTCGTCCCGGGTGACCTCGCCGTCCTTCACCGGGACCGGCACGATCTCCCGGTCGAAGCGCCCGGCCGCCTGGGCCACGAGGGCCCGCTGGTGGCTGCGCAGGGCGAAGGCGTCGGAGTCGGCACGGGTGATGCCGTCGAGCGCGGCGACCTCCTCGGCGGTCTCGCCCATAGACAGCGTCACCTTCACCGCCTCGGGCCCGGCGTCCGCGGGCACGGCCCGGTCGGCGGCCGTGAAGCGCGGGTTGGTGAAGCGCCAGCCCAGGGAGGTGTCGTGCACCTCCCCCGGCTTGGCCCAGGGGGTGCCGGGCTTCGCCATCACCCAGGGGGCCCTGGTCATCGACTCCACTCCCCCGGCGACGACCATGTCCGCCTCCCCGGCACGGATCGCCTGGGCGGCGGAGGCGACCGCGGTCAGGCCCGACGCGCAGAGCCGGTTGACGGTGTAGCCGGGCACGGTGTGCGGGAGTCCGGCCAGCAGCACCGCCATGCGGGCCACGTCCCGGTTGTCCTCGCCGGCCTGGTTGGCGGCGCCCAGGATCACCTCGTCCACCGCTTCGGCAGGCGCCCCGGAGCGCCGCAGCGCCTCTCCCACGACGAGGGCGGCCAGGTCGTCGGGGCGGACGGCGGCCAGGGCACCGCCGTAGCGGCCCTGCGGGGTGCGGGCGCCGTCGATCAGATAAACCTCGTCGGACATGGGCGGACTCCTCTGCGTGGACCGTGCCGCAAGCTAACCGAATGTTCGGTCGGGTGACAAGATGGTGCACATGAGCGCCCTCGGTCCCGCACGCCAGGTTCTGCCGCGACGGCGGACACGGCCACCCGTTCCTCCTCGCCGGCACTGTCACCACGCAGTCGGGTCAGCCGGAACGGCATCCACGTCACGCGCGTTCTGCGAGGTGACGCGGTGATCGTCGCGTTCCGCGGGCGCAGCCGCCGTACCGGTTCCAGGACCAAGGAGTCGCAGCCATGACCAGCGAGCGCCAGAGCCCGGCCACGCCCCCCGCCCGCCGGGGGGAGCCGCTTCCCGACCACCTGCTCGACGACGGCGAGCGCCTGTCCCTCGACGAGCTGCGCGCCCTCCAGCTGAGCCGGCTGCGCACGACCCTGCGGCACGCCTACGACAACGTCGAGTCGTACCGCAAAAAGTTCGACGAGGCCGGCCTCGCCCCCGAGGACTGCCGGACGCTCGACGACCTGGCCCGCTTCCCCTTCACCACGAAGGCCGATCTGCGCGACACCTACCCGTTCGGCATGTTCGCCGTCCCCATGGACCAGGTCCGCCGCGTCCACGCCTCCAGCGGCACCACCGGCCGCCCCACCGTGGTCGGTTACACCGAGAACGACCTGTCGATGTGGGCCGACATGGTCGCCCGCTCGATCCGCGCCGCCGGCGGCCGTCCCGGCCACAAGGTGCACATCTCCTACGGCTACGGCCTGTTCACCGGCGGCCTGGGCGCCCACTACGGCGCCGAGCGGGCCGGCTGCACGGTGATCCCCGCCTCGGGCGGGATGACCGCGCGCCAGGTGCAGATCATCCAGGACTTCCGGCCCGAGATCATCATGGTCACCCCCTCCTACATGCTCACCCTGCTCGACGAGTTCGAGCGGCAGGGCGTCGACCCGCGGTCCACCTCCCTGCGGGTGGGCCTCTTCGGCGCCGAACCGTGGACGGAGGAGATGCGCCGGGAGATCGAGGAGCGCATGGACCTCCACGCCGTCGACATATACGGCCTGTCCGAGGTGATCGGCCCCGGTGTCGCCCAGGAGTGCGTGGAGACCAAGGACGGTCTGCACGTGTGGGAGGACCATTTCTACCCCGAGGTCGTCGACCCGATCACCGGCGAGAGCCTGCCCGAGGGCGAGGAGGGCGAGCTGGTCTTCACCTCTCTCACCAAGGAGGCGCTGCCGATCGTCCGGTACCGCACCCGGGACCTGACCCGGCTGCTGCCCGGCACCGCACGGCCCGCGTTCCGCCGTATCGAGAAGATCACCGGCCGCAGCGACGACATGGTCATCCTGCGCGGGGTGAACGTCTTCCCGAGCCAGATCGAGGAGATCGTGCTGCGCACCCCGGGGGTCGCCCCGCACTTCCGGATCGAACTGTCCCGGCGCGAGCGGCTGGACCGCATGACCGTCCGCGTCGAGGCCCGCCCCGGCACCGCCGACGACACGCGGGAGGCCGCCGCACGCTCGATCGCCCAGGGCGTCAAGGACGGGGTGGGGATCACCGTGGACGTCGCGATCGTCGACCCGGACACCCTGGAGCGTTCCCTCGGCAAACTGCGTCGCGTGAAGGACCTCCGCGAGACCTGACCAGCGGGCCCGCGGCGCACCAACTCACCGCAGGAAACGGCAAAGGCAAGGAGAGTGCTCTCCTTGCCTGTCTCAAGTTATAGCGCACAGGGGGGCTTGCGGCAAGGCCCCGGGTACGGCGCAGAATCTTCGGCCGAGGCCACTACCTGCGGAAATGAGGGCGCTACGTGCGTGTGACTACGCAACGGACCACGACTGTCCCGGGGGGAACGCGATGAGCGAGCAGTACGTGTCGGCTCTTCAGGAGATCGACCGGAGCCAGGTCGCCCTGGTGGGCGGCAAGGGCGCGCATCTGGGGGAGCTGTCGCGGATCGAGGGCGTGCGGGTGCCGGACGGTTTCTGTGTGACGACGGACGCCTTCCGGCGGTTCATGGCCGCAGGGCCGTGGATCGACGGTCGGCTCGATCGGCTGGCGGACGCGGACCCCGACGACCGGGAGGCGATCCGCACGCTCAGTGCGGAAATCCGCCGGGCCATCGAGGAGATCGCCGTCCCGGACGACATCGCCGGCGCGATCACCGGCGCGCTCGCCCGGCTCGGCGAGCAGGAGGCCTGCGCGGTCCGCTCCAGCGCGACGGCGGAGGACCTGCCGTCCGCCTCCTTCGCCGGCCAGCAGGACACCTACCTGAACGTCGTCGGGCCGGTGGAGATCCTCCGGCACGTCCGCCGGTGCTGGGCGTCCCTGTTCACGGAGCGGGCCGTGACGTACCGCCGGCGCAACGGCATCGACCACCGTGCGGTCCACATGGCGGTGGTCGTGCAGAAGATGGTCTTCCCGCAGGCGTCCGGCATCCTGTTCACGGCCGACCCCGTCACGGGCAACCGGAGGGTGGCCACCGTGGACGCCGGCTTCGGCCTCGGCGAGGCGCTGGTCTCCGGCCTGGTGAACCCGGACGTCTTCAAGGTGCGCGACGGTGAGGTGGTCTCCCGGACGATCGCCGTCAAGCAGCGTGCCGTACTGGCCCTGCCGGACGGCGGCACGCAGGAGACGGCCGTCGACGCGGCCCGCCAGGAGCAGCCCGCGCTGACGGACGCCCAGGCGGTCGAGCTCGTACGGCTCGGGCGGGTCGTCGAGGACCGCTTCGGCCGCCCCCAGGACATCGAGTGGTGCCTGACCGACGACGGCTTCCACATCGTGCAGAGCCGGCCCATCACCACGCTGTTCCCCGTCCCGGCCAGTGCCGACCGGGAGAACCACATCTACGTCTCCGTCGGCCATCAGCAGATGATGACCGACGCCATGAAGCCGCTGGGGCTCTCCACCTGGCGGCGGACGGCCATGGTGCCGATGGCGGAGGCGGGCGGAAGGCTGTTCGTCGACGTCACCCGGCGGCTGGCCGCGCCCGCGAGCCGGGCCGCGCTCCTGGACCTGATGGGGAAGGGCGACCCGCTGGTCAGGGACGCGCTGGAGAGCGTCCTCGACCGCGACGACTTCGTCCTGCCGCTCCCGGACGCACCGCCGGAAGCGGGGCCGAACGGCTCCCCCGCACCCGCACCCGCACCCGCACCCGCACCGATCGAGACCGATCCGGCGATCGTGACGGGACTGATCGAACGCAGCAAGGCCTCCGTCGCCGCCCTGGAGCGTGACATCCGGACGAAGTCGGGGCCGGAGCTGTTCGACTTCCTGCGGGAGGCCTTCGTGGAGCACAAGCGGGTCCTCGCCGATCCGCAGAACCTCCCGGTGATCATGGCGGGCATGGAGGCCACGTGGTGGCTCAACGAGAAGCTCCACGAGTGGCTGGGCGAGAAGAACGCGGCGGACACGCTCACGCTCTCCGCTCCCGACAACATCACCTCGGAGATGGGCCTGGCGCTGCTGGACGTCGCGGACGTGGTCCGGGCGCGTCCGGAGGTGGTCGAGTTCCTCCAGGGCGTCGAGGACGAGGGCTTCCTGGACGAGCTGCCGAAGCTCCCGGGCGGCACGGAGGCGCGCGACGCCATCGAGGCCTACCTCGACCGCTACGGCATGCGCTGTGTCGGCGAGATCGACATCACGAGGCCGCGCTGGCGTGAGCGCCCCACCACCCTCGTGCCCGTGATCCTCGACAACGTCAGGAACTTCGGACCGGGCGCCGCCCGGCGGCGTTTCGAGGAGGGCCGGCTGAAGGCCGAGCGGAAGGAGCAGGAGGTGCTGTCCCGGCTGCGCACCCTGCCGGACGGGGAGCGGAAGGCCGAGGAGACCAAGCGGATGATCGACCGGGTCCGCACCTTCATCGGCTACCGGGAGTACCCGAAGTACAACATCATCAGCCGCTACTTCGTCTACAAGCAGGCGCTGACGGCGGAGGCCGAACGGCTGGTGCGGGCGGGTGTGCTGGCCGAGCGGGACGACTGCTTCTACCTGACCCTCGAGGAGTTCGAGGCCGCGGTGCGCTCGAACGAGGTGGACCACCGGCTCGTCGAGGAGCGCAAGGAGACCTTCCGGACGTACCAGGCGCTCACCCCGCCCAGGGTGCTGACCTCGGACGGCGAGGCCGTCAGCGGGGCGTACCGGCGTGACGACGTGCCGGACGGTTCGCTCGCCGGTCTGGCGGTGTCCGCCGGGACGGTCGAGGGCCGGGCCCGCGTCGTCCTCGACATGGCCGACGCCGATCTCGAAGCGGGCGACATCCTGGTCACCTCCTTCACCGACCCCAGTTGGTCACCGCTGTTCGTCGGCATCGCGGGCCTGGTGACGGAGGTGGGCGGGCTGATGACCCACGGCGCGGTGGTCGCCCGCGAGTACGGCCTGCCCGCGGTGGTCGGCGTCGAGGGGGCCACCCGGCTGATCCGGGACGGGCAGCGGATCCGTGTGCACGGCACCGACGGGTACGTGGAGATCCTGTCCTGACCTGATGTCAGACCCTCGTGGGAGCGTGGTGGGTGGACGGCCGGCGCGTCGCGCCGGCCGGGTCAGCCACCGTGGGCGCCTGGTCGAGGGGGGCCGTGCCGTGAAGGACGTCGACACCCAGTTCCTGCGCGGCCTGTTCGACGAGGAAGGCGGCCTGCACGCGGCGGGCCGCACCGCCCTGTACCGCCTCTACGGCCTCGAAGGGCTGCTGTACGTCGGCATCACCACCAGCCCGCTCACCCGCATCCGCACCCATCTGCGGGACCAGCCCTGGGGTCCGCGCGTCATCGCCGTCCGCATCGACTACCCCGACCACGCGGAGGCCGCCGAACGCGACACCGTCCAGGCCGAACGTCCCTTGTACAACGTGGTCTTCAACGGGACCGTCCCTCCCCCGCCGCCTGACCCGGTGGCCCGGCTCAGGGCCCTGCTCTCGGCGCAGCGGCGGCGGCTGGCGGAGTTCGAGGCGGCCGTACCGGAGTCGACGACGCATCTGCGGCTCCTGGTGCGGGGCATCGCCTCGGCGAAGGCAACGATCGCGGGACTCACCGAGGAGATCGCCGCGGCCGAGGCGGCTGGGCCCTGTCCCGCCAGGCCGAAACGGCAGGCCGGACCGTGACCTCCGGCAGTTGGTCCCGCGTGACGCCGACGAAGGGCCGACCGCTCGTGCGGTCGGCTCTTCGTCCTTTCCTACGGCCCTCAGCCGCACGTCAGGGTCGGTGTCCCCCAGTCGCCGTGGTCGTTGCCGTTGCCGTCCCCGGCGTCGCCGACCTTGAGGTCGACCACCTGGGCGCCGCTGACGTCGACGTCGATCGGCACGGCGGCCTGTCTGCCGCGGATCGTCGGCGTCGTCACCAGGGTCTTGCCGTCGGCGACCACGGAGAAGGTGACGGTTCCGGCCCCGCCGGTCTCGTCGTCGACGCCCACGTCCGCCGTCAACCGTGTGCATTTTCCGGCGAGATAGAGCTGGACGTCACTGAGCGAGTTGGTGCCGAGGCCCTTGGCGTAGGTCACGCCGGCGATGCTGATCGGACGGCCGTCCCCGGCCGCCTGCTCGCCGACGCTGCTGTCCCGCTCGACCGGCCCCCAGCCGTTGGTCGAGGACAGGAAGGGCAGGTCGCTCACCGCGTCCTTGCCGGCCGGTGGAGCCGGTGGGATGCCGCCGACGATCCGTTCGTCGGTGCCGGTGGCCGACCGTCCGTCCTGCACGTAGCGCACGGTGGTGGTGAGTGCCGAGGCGGAGGGCAGCTCCCCCGTCGGCGGCTGGACCTTCCAGGTCACGGTCGCCGAGGTGCCGGGTCGCAGGCGCTTGAGGGAGGTCGGGCCGGTGGCGCTGACGTTCCAGCCGTCGGGGGCGGAGAGCGCGACCGTCAGGTCGGACGCCTGACGCCCGCCCTTCGGCACCGCGACGGTCGTGGCGGCCGTAAAGGCCTCTCCCGGCTGGGCGGTGTCGGGCACGGCGAGGGTGACGTCCACTCCCGGGCGCTTGGGCATCGCGTACGTCCGGGCGTCGTAGCGCGGGCTGTCGTTCTGCGTGACCCGCAGGGAGGAGGCGTAGCTGCCGTAGTCGGTCAGCGCGACCTTGCCGAGGCCGCCGGTGCTGCCGTCCAGGTTCCACACCGCGATGGCGATGCTGTTGCGGCCGTCGGGGTTCAGGATGCCGTTGGGGACGGGAAAGCTGTGCTGCGGGCCGAGGTAGTTGACGTAGTTGCCGACCTGCCAGCCGTTGACGAAGAGGGTGGCCCGGTACTTGCGTGCCGGGTCGTCGGTGAACGTCAGGCCGAGCGAGGTGTCCTGGCCGCGTGGGAGGTCCAGGCTGACGTCGGTGCGGTACCAGGAGACGCCGGGGCGGGTGTCGGTCGTCGGCAGGGAGACCCTGCTCCACTTGGCGTCCGGGTAGCCGGGCAGCGACCAGCCCGCCCGCTCGCCGTAGAGGCCGCCCGTCGAGAGGGGGCCGCGTACGGTGTCCTGGAGGTCCTCACCGCCGCGTACGCCCTGCAGGCGCCAGGTGACGGAGGTCAGCGGGGCTCCGACCAGGGAAGCGCTGGTGAGACCGCGTGCGGTCTTGTTGCCGTTGGTGGAGTTGTAGTCCTCCTCGTGGCCCATGTTGACGGTGAGCACGGAGAGGACGTTGTCGCCGTCGGACCTGACCGAGCCGGCCGGGAAGGCGAAGTCGGCGCTGCCGGTGGTGGAGCTGCCGAGGAAGGTGCCGTTGAGCCAGGCGGAGAACGCCTGCGCTCCGCCGCCGGAGTCGGACACCAGGTGGACGCCGTTCTCCTTGCCGGTGGCGCGGAAGCGGCCGCGGTACCAGGTGTTGCCGGTGTGGAAGCCGTAGTCGTCGGCGTAGAGGACCGGCAGCTTGTTGATGCCGGAGACGCTGTTGGTGGTCGTCCTGTCGGCCACCTGCCAGCTGGTGTCGTCGAAGCCGGGGGCCGCTTCCGGGGACTCCTCGGCGTGCTTCCAGTTCGTCAGCGTGGGCAGGTGGATGGCGGCGGCGGTGGCGATCTGCCCCGTGAGGCTTTGGCCGGCTGCCGTCTTCACCGGTCGGCCGTTCCAGGTGACGCGGGCCGCGGAGGTGAACACCTCGATGTTCTTGTCGTCGGCGTTGTCGCCGGTGAGCGCCACGGTACGGCCCTTGTCGAGGCTGGTCGCCGTGCGCAGCAGATGGGTGCCGCGGACGAGGACCGGGCCGGTCGCGGTGTCCTGGCGCCAGAAGGTCTTCGCCGTGGCCTTGTCGCCCACGAGGAGCAGCAGCGGGCGCTGTCCAGCGGCGGTGACGCTGACGCGGATCAGGCCCTTGTGGGTGTAGTTGAGCCGGAGATCGCCGGTGGTGGCGTCCCACGTGCTGGTGACCGCACCGCCCGTGGCGGTCACGGTCGGCTCGGAGGAGTACCGCAGAACCGTCTCGCCGTCGCTGTCCGTGTCGCCGTAGAGGACGGCGACGTCCCGGTCGCCGATGGTGGCGTCGGTCATGAGCTCGGAGGTCGAGTACTGCAACTGCGCTTCGCCGAGGCGGTAGTTGGCGACGACGATGTGGGAGTCGCGGCCGTCGAGGGTGATCGCGGTACCGGGCTGCTGGGGCACGACCGGGTAGGTCGGCTGCTCGGCGGCGGCACCGGTCGGCACGTCGATGGCGTCCACGGCCACGTAGTTGTCGGTGGAGCCCGAGCCGTGGGTGCCGGTGACGACGATCTTCAGCGTGTGCGCGCCGGGTGCCAGGCCGGTCCTCTGGAAGATCACCGCCTGGCTCTCGCTGCCGGAGTCGTCGACCGTGGCGACCTTGGTGCCATCGAGGTAGACGTCGGCGTTGCCGTGGTTGTTCGTCTTGGAGCCGATCCAGCGGATCGCGGTGCCGTCGAAGGGGACGGTGAGGGAGTCACCGGCCTTGTTGGAGAACGACTCGGTGTGCTTGTAGTCGCCCCCGGTGTAGCTCGTGTCGTGCACGTGCGACCACGAACCGGCGTACTGGAGCGCGGAGTCGGGGTCGTCCCAGGTGTAGGTGGTGTCCCCGGCGGGCTGGGCATTGAAATCGAGGGAGATGTGGGTCCGGTCGACCGCCGTGGACGTGGAGTTGCCGTGCCGCAGCACATGGAACTGCGTCCGGGTGTCGGGGTTCATCCGCGCGGTGTCGACGATCGCCGAGTCGTCCGGTGGCGTGGTCCTGATCGCGTCCGTCTTCGTCAGCGGGGCCACGGCCTGGGTGAAGTACCCGATCAGCTTGTCCTCGTCGTACTTCGGGTCGAGCTGGCGGGTCTCGCGGATCGCGGCTCCGTAGTCGTACGACGTGTAGTTCTGGGGCATGCTCAGCCAGCCCCAGTTGGTGCCGCCGTACGTCATGTAGAAGCTCTGCGCGGTCGCGCCGACGGCGATGTTCTGCTTGTAGAAGACGTCGGCGAACTGGTCGTTGATCAGCTGGGCGCACTTGTCGTAGCCGGGGCCGCCCCAGGGGTCGAAGGCGCCGCCCTGGAACTCCGGGGAGTACAGGGGCTTTCCGGCCGGGTGGTCGTAGCTGATGTCGGGGACGCCGTTCCACTTGGTGGGGTTCGAGCAGTCGAAGCCCTGCGGATAGGAGTCCGGGCCGTCCACGTCCAGGGCGCCGTCGCCGGAGTTGAAGGTGCCGTTGTTGTTGCCGGTCAGCGGCACGGTGATGCCGTCGGCGCGGGCCTTGTCCTCCAGGTGCTTCATGTAGGAGCGGGCGGCCGCGGAGCCGTTGTAGTACTCGTTCTCGACCTGGTAGGCGATGACCGAGCCGGTGCCGTTGGTGAGTTGGTGCCGGGCGATGATCCGGTCGATCTGCGTCAGCCACTCGTCGGCGTACTTCAGGAAGCGCGGGTCGTCGCTGCGGTTGTTCTCGGCCTTGGTGGTCAGCCAGCCGGGCAGGCCGCCGCTGTCGACCTCGGCGTTGATGTAGGGGGCGGGGCGGGCGATGACGTAGAGACCCGCCTCCTCGGCCATGTCGAGGAGCTTGTCGACGTCGCGGACGCCGGTGAAGTCGTACACGCCCGGCTTGGGCGAGTGGTAGCCCCAGTCGAAGTACAGGGAGGTCGAGTTGAAGCCGGCGGCCTTCATCTTCTGGAAGATGTCGCGCCACAGGTCGGGGCTCGGGAGCCGGAAGTAGTGGAACTCGCCGGACCAGAGGTAGGTGCGCCTGCCGTCGACGAGGAACGAGTAGCCGTCGTAGGTCACCGTGTGCGGTGTGGCGTCGGGGGCGGCTGCGGCGGCCGGCGGCGGCCCCTGCGCCTCCTGCGCCGCGGCCGGCGCGATCATGCCCGTCGCCAGGGCGATGGTCGCGGCGGTCGCGAGGACCGCCCTCCACCACCGTCGGCGTCCCGGTCTGGCGGTCTCCGAATCGATCCGATCACTCCGCACTGCGGCCTCCCTACGGCCTGGGCAACAGCATCAAACAGACTCAGGCAAAGTCGAACAGTAGGGCGGCAGTTGACTCAACACAACGGTCCGGAAGAAGACAATGACTTTGCCCGTCCCGCCCGAACGCACCGACCTGCGGGGCCGCCCTGTACCGGATGTCCGCTCCGGCAAGTAGGGTCCGACAGCGTGAGACTCGCGATCTTCGATCTGGACGGCACCCTGGTCGACCGCAGCGGCGCCTTCGCCGATGCCGTCACCAGCCTGAGCGGCGACCACGGATACGGTCCGGAGATCGAGCAGTGGCTGCTGACGGAGTTGGCCGACCACGCCGAGCGCGGCGACTTCGACCGGCTGCGCGCCGCCTTCCCGGTCCGGGAGAGCGCCGACCACCTGTGGCGCGTCTACATCGACCGCATGGCGTCCTCGGTGCACTGCCGGCCCGCCGTCCTCGGCAGCCTGGAGCGGCTCAAGGCCGCGGGCTGGAGCGTCGGTGTCGCCACGAACGGCGCCAGCGACATCCAGCGGGCCAAGATCCAGGCCACCGGGCTCTCCGAGCTGATCGACGGGATCGCCGCGTCCGGCGACATCGACATCCGCAAGCCCGACCCGCGCCTGTTCGAACTGGCCGCCGCGCGCTGCGGGACACAGCTCAGCCCCGGCGACTGGATGACCGGCGACAACCCCGAGACCGACATCGTGGGCGGCCACGAGGCGGGGCTGCGCACCATCTGGGTCACCGGCCGGCCCTGGCCCGAGGGACTGCTGACCCCGCACCACACGGTCAAGGACGTCGTGGCGGCGATCGACTACCTGTTGGAGGAGGACGCGGCGTAGCGTCCCCGGGCCCGGGGACGGCGTCCCTGTCGCGGCACTTCTGCGGCTCGACGCCCTCGCGGCATCCCCGTCGCGGCCTGGTACGGCTCGACGCCCTCCGCGGCGTCCCTGGCGCGGCTCCACCCCCTCGCGGCCTCCCCCGCCCCGGCCCCCTGGACTCCCCGCCGCTCCCCGCCCCGGTTCCGTACGCTGGCACGCATGCGCACGCGTCCCACGCTCCACTGGACCCCGCCCGCGGACCTGCCGCCGGGCACCACCGATCTGCGGCCCGTGGTCGACGCGCTGAGCGCCGGCCGGGTGCTGGTGATCACCGGGGCGGGCATCTCCACGGAGTCGGGCATCCCCGCCTACCGGGGCGCGGGCGGGAGCCTGAGCCGTCACACGCCGATGACGTACCAGGACTTCACCGGCTCCCCGCAGGCGCGGCGAAGATACTGGGCGCGCAGCCACCTGGGCTGGCGCACCTTCGGCCGCGCCCGCCCCAACACCGGGCACCGGGCGGTCGCCGCGTTCGCCCGGCACGGTCTGCTGTCGGGGGTGATCACCCAGAACGTCGACGGACTGCACCAGGCCGCCGGCAGCGAGGACGTCGTGGAACTGCACGGGAGCCTGGCGCGGGTCCGCTGTCTGGACTGCGAGGCCATGACCTCGCGTCACGACCTCGCTGTACGGCTGGAGGCGGCCAACGCGGGCTTCGCGCCGGTGGCCGCGGGGATCAACCCGGACGGGGACGCCGACCTCACCGACGAGCAGGTCGCCGGCTTCCGCGTGGTGCCCTGCGAGGACTGCGGCGGGGTCCTCAAGCCCGACGTCGTCTTCTTCGGCGAGTCGGTGCCCGTCCAACGGATCGAGCGGTGCCGCCGACTGGTCCACGAGGCCGAATCGCTGCTGGTCCTGGGTTCCTCCCTCACGGTGATGTCCGGGCTCCGGTTCGTCCGCCAGGCGGCCCAGGCCGGCAAGCCGGTCCTCATCGTCAACCGGGACCCCACCCGCGGTGACGCCCTCGCGCACACCCGCGTCGGCCTGCCGCTGGGCACCGCCCTGTCGACGGTCGCCGACCGGCTGGGTGTCTGAGCAGGCCGCCCGGCGGCTCAGGGCCGGGTGGCCGTCTCGCTGTCGGGGTGGATGGTGAAGATCTGGTCGAGACCGACGATGCGCAGCACCCGCAGCGTGTTCGCCGGTACGGCGGCCAGGGCGATCTCTGCCTGGACGGCCTCGGCACGGCCGCGGGCGGCGAGCAGGGCCGTGATGCCGCTGGAGTCGCAGAACTCCAGTCCCCGCATGTCCAGGACCAGGCGCTGTCCCTGGCGCAGGGTGAGGCCGTCCAGTCGCTTCTGGAGCGCGGAGACGTTGGCGTAGTCGAGTTCGCCGGAGATCTCCAGGACGGGGCCGGTCCCGGCGTCTCGGGTCGTGATGTTCAGCGGGCTCATCGTTCGTTTCTCGTCCGTGGGTCGTCGGCGGTGGGGACACCGATGGCGAGCAGAGCGGTGTCGTCGTCGAGACCGTCACCGAAGCTGTCCAGGAGTCCGGTCAGGGCCTCGATGACGGAGTGCGGGGGCCGCCCCGCGTGGGCGGTGAGGAAGGCGAGCAGCGCCTCGTCGCCGTAGAGACCGGTGCGGTCCTGGCCGGTGCGGGCCTCGGTGAGGCCGTCCGTGTAGAGCAGGAGCGTGTCACCGGGTCCGAGCACCGTCGTGGCGGTGGTGAAGCGTGCCGTCGGCAGGATGCCGACCAGCAGTCCGCCGGGGGTGGGCAGGAAGTCGGCGGTGCCGTCCGCGCGCAGGACGACGGCCGGCGGGTGGCCGCCGGAGGCGAGGTGGACGGCGAGCGTGCCGGTGCCGGGATCGGGTTCGAGGGTGCCGTACACGGCGGTGCAGTAGCGGGGGTCGCCGCTGCCGGTGTAGCGCTCGTGGAGCACCCGGTTCAGGGTGGTGAGGGCGGAGACGGGGTCGGGGTCGTGCAGGGCGGCGGCGCGCAGCGTGTAGCGGGTGAGCGAGGTGAGGGCGGCGGCCTGGGGGCCCTTGCCGCACACGTCGCCGAGGAAGAACCCGAAGCGTTTGCCGTCGATGGCGAAGACGTCGTAGAAGTCGCCGCCCAGCCGGTCGGGCGAGGCCGTGTGGTAGTGGGCGGCCGTGCGCACCCCGGGTACCTCGGGCAGGGTGTCCGGCAGCAGCGACTGCTGGAGGACCGCGAGTGCCTCCTGGAGCCGGGTGCGGTCGGCCTCGGCCCGTCGGCGCGCCTCCTCGGCGGCTTCCCGGCGGCGCAGGAGCTCCTCCTCGTAGGCGCGGCGGTCCCGGGCGTCGAAGACGGTGGTGCGGATCATCAGGGGCTGCCCGGTGGTGCCGTGTTTGACGGCGGACGAGACCAGCACGGGTATCCGGCCCCCGCCGGTCTGCTTCAGGTCCAGGGCGATTCCGCTGATCTCGCTCTGCATGCTCAGCAGCGGGGCGAAATGCGTCTCGTGGTACAGCTTGCCGCCCACGGTCAGCAGGTCGGTGAACCGCATCCGGCCCACCACCTCGTCCCGCTCCAGGCCCAGCCAGTGGAGGAGCGTGGTGTTGATCTTCGCGATGGTGCCGTCCATCAGCGTGGAGAGGTAGCCGCAGGGCGCGTTCTCGTACAAATCCTCGGCTCCGTCCTCCAGCAGCGCGGCGAACGCGGCGGCGTCGGCGACCTTCTCGGCGTCGGCGTCCTGCGGTTCGGGGTGCTGGTCGGCGCGGCACATCATCACAGGCTCGCGAGGAAGTCGGTGATCGCCCGGTTGGTGGCGTCGGGGGCGGACAGGTGCGGGCAGTGCCCGGTGGCGTCAAGGGTGACCAGGGTGGAGCCGTGGATCGCCGCGTGCACGAAGGCGCCGACCTCGCGCGGGGCGATGACGTCCTGGGTGCACTCCAGCACCAGCGTCGGCACGGTCACGCTCTTCAGGTCGTCCCGCGAGTCCGACAGGAACGTGGTCCGGGCGAAGACGCGGGCCATGTCCGGGTCGGTGGCGCAGAAGCTGTTCTTGAGCTCGTCGCCCAGTTCGGGCCGGTCCGCGTTGCCCATGATGAGCGGGGCCATCGCCGCCGACCAGCCGAGGTAGTTGGCTTCCAGCGAGGCCAGCAGTTCGTCGATGTCCTCGGCGCTGAAGCCGCCCCGGTAGCCCTCGTCGTCGATGTACCGCGGGGAGGGCGCGACCATCACGAGGGCGCCGATCCGCTCGGGAGCCTCGGCGGCCGCCAGCACTCCGGTCATCGCGCTGACCGAATGGCCGACGAACACCGCGTCCCGCAGGTCGAGGGCCTCGCACACCTCCACGACGTCCCGGGCGTACCCCTCCAGGGAGGAGTACCGCTCCTCCGAGAAGGCGGACGCGTCCGAGCGGCCCGAACCCACGTAGTCGAACAGCACCACACGGTGGTCGTCGGCCAGCGCGGGCACCGTCAGCCGCCACATGTTCTGGTCGCAGCCGAAGCCATGGGCCAGCACCACCGGCCGCCCCTGCGGGTTGCCGGTGACGGTCACATGGTTTCTGCTCGCGATGCCCATGCCCGACAGTCTCTCAAGTCACGGGAACACGTCGTGCCCCGCGGTCCCGGAGAGCGCCGGTGCGGCTCAACCACGGGGATGGCCGCCCTGCACGTGGAAGTTGAAGTCGCCGTGGCCGAAAGCGCCGTACAGGCTCAGCCAGAGCGGCAGGACCATCTCGACGCCCCGGGCGGTGACGATGCCGCCCAGGTCGACGACGGCGGCCTGCGGCCAGCCGAAGGAGCCCAGCAATTCGGTGACGGCCTTCTTGGCGCCGGTGTCGTCGCCGCTGACGAACACGGTGTGCTCCCCCGGCACCCGGGCCGGATCGACCATCACGGCACAGTTCATGGTGTTGAGGGTCTTCACCACCAGGGCGTCGGGGAAGGTCCGCTGGATCCGCTCGCCGAGGCTGTCGGTGTTGACCGGGTCGAGGATCGGCGGCATCCCGTGGGAGAAGTCCAGCGGATTGGCGATGTCGATGAGCACCTTGCCGCTCAGGTTCGACACGCCCGCCGCCAGGAGGACCTCGATGCTCTGCCCGCCGGACGTGGCGTTGACGATCGTCCCGCCCAGGGCGGCCGCCTCGGCGAAGGTCTCCAGCCGCACCTGGTCGTGCTCGGCGTGCCAGTGCGCGAAGGGCGGGTTGCCCATGCCGTCGGGTTCGGTACGGGCGAGGGTGGCCCCGGGGTCGCGGGTGCCGACGACGACCTCATGGCCGAGGGAGGCGAGCTTGGCCGCCATGGTCCGGCCGACGATGCCGGTGCCGAGGACTGTGTAACTCATTCGAGTGGGTCCCTTCGCGAACTCCGACGACCGGGCGGGGCACCGACCACCATGACGGCGACCCGGGAGGTGACCGGCCGCGTGCCGAGGGTAGTGGGCGAAACATCCGCCTGATCGGCTCTATCGTGGAAAATCACATCATGATGGCTGGCTTCGAGGCAGGCTGCACATGAGGGAACCGCAGATCGACCACGCGGCGGTCTTCCGCGCCCTGCCCGGCATGGTGGCGCTGCTGACGCCGGAGCTGGTGTACGCGGACGTCAACGACGACTTCGTCCGCATCACGGGCCGCTCCCGTGAGGAGCTGATCGGCCGCTACATCTTCGACGTGTTCCCCGAGAACCCCCACGACGACGCCGCGGCCGGGATGCGGGAGACCCGGGAGTCGATGCTGCGCGCGGTGGCCACCGGCGAGCGCGACACCATGGCGGTGCTCCGCTACGACATCGAGGATTCCCAGCACCCCGGTCTCTGGCACGAGCACTTCTGGAGCCCGGTCAACGCGCCCGTTCTCGGCGCCGACGGCAAGGTGACGCTGATCGTGCACCGGGTGGAGGAGGTCACCGAACTCATCCGGGCCCGCGGCGGGCCGGGCGGCGACAGCCGGGCCCGCGCGCTGGAGGCCGATCTGTACGCACGCGCCAGGGAGCTCCAGGAGGTGAACGAGCGCCTGCGCAAGGCGCACGCCCACGAACGCGAGGTGGCCCTGGCGCTCCAGGAGGCTCTGCTGCCCGCTCCCGGCCCTCTGGGGCATCACCAGGCTGCCGTGCGCTACCGGCCCGCCGTCGGTGCGCTGAACGTGTGCGGTGACTGGTACGACCTGGTCGACCTGCCCGGCGACTGCCTCGCGGTGGCCGTGGGCGACGTGGTCGGGCACGGTCTGGCGGCCGCCTGTGTCATGGGCCAGCTGCGCAGCGCGCTGAGCGCGGCGACCCGGGTCGCGGACGGCCCCGCCCGGGCGCTGGAGGCGCTCGGGCTGTACGCCCGTTCCGTCGAGGGTGCCGAGTCGACCACGGCGGCCACGGCCTTCGTCGACTGGGGCACCCACACCCTCACCTACAGCAGCGCGGGCCATCTGCCGCCCGCCCTGCTGCACCCGGACGGCACGGTGACCTTCCTGGACCAGGCCACCGACCCGCCGCTCGGGGCGAGCGTCGAGCACTCCGAGCGGCCCGAGGCCAGTGCGCCCTTCACCGAGGGCGCCACGCTGGTCCTCTACACGGACGGGCTGGTCGAACGCCGTACCGAGGACATCGACATCGGTCTCGCCCGTCTGGCCCGCTCCCTCGGCGCCCACCGGGAGGCCGGCCCCGAGGACCTGGCGGACGCCCTGCTGACCGATCTGCTGCCGCCCACGGGCACCACCGACGACACCGCTCTCGTGGTCATCCGCCTGTGACGCGGCGGGCCCGCCGACGCCCCGGGGTGGTGATGCCGCTCCTGTGCCGGGCCGACGCGAGGGCCCGGAGCAGCGGGCCGCGGCTGCCGTCGGGGACGGTCCACAGGGGGTGGCCCCGTACCGCCCAGGTCTCCAGGAGGGCGTTCGCCGCGAGGAAACCGCTGGTGGCGGCGCGTTCCATCAGGGCGACCGGGAGGTCGGTGCGCACCAGGTCGCCCGCGAGGACCAGGCCCTGCTGCGGGGTGCGGACGCCGGGACGGTCGGCGTACCCGCCGACGGGGAACAGGGGGCAGTCCTGGCGCCATTCGTGGCGCGCGTCGAGGATCCGCGCGTCACGGGTCTCGGGGTAGACGCTCCGGAGCTGGTCGATCAGGTGCCGGGCCTCGGCGTCGGGGTCGGCGTTCTCCGGCAACGCGTAGCCGTGGAGTTCGACCACCGAGCCGCCGGTGCGGGCGGAGAACCGCGCGGCCTCCTGCTCCCACCGCTCCAGCACGCTGACGTTGTCGAGCGAGCCGTATCCCGCGGTGCCCAGGAAGCCGGGCCGGCCGGGGTCGACGGGCCGGTCGAGCCAGAGCCGGGAGACCAGGAAGGGCGGGGCGGTGCGCAACCGGGCGATCCGTTCGCGCCAGGCAGCGTCACCGAGCCCGGGTGAGCGGCCGACCAGGGAGGACAGACCGCCGGTGTCCAGGGCGAGGACGACGCTGTCGTACGGCTGCTCCTCCCGGTCGGTGGCGACGGTGAAGGTGCCGTCCGCACCGGGCGTGACGTTCTGGACGGGGGTGGACAGGCGCAGCTCGGCGCCGTGCCGGGCGAGGTGCTTGGCCAGGGGGTCCCACAGGGCCGTCGGGAAGGGGTCGTCGGGGACGTCGAAGAGCAGCCCCTCGGAGCTGCCGAGGAAGTAGATGTGGAACATCAGGACCATCTCGGCGGCCGACAGCTCGCGGGGGTCCGCGAAGAAGCTGCGGGAGAAGACCTCGAAGGCCAGGTGCCGGGCGGCTTCGGGGAAGCGCAGGGATCGGAGGAAGTCGTCGGCGCTGACGCCGTCCAGTTCGGCGTAGACCTGCGGGACCCGGACGTCCAGGAGGGGCAGGGCCGCGACGGGGTTCATGGCCACCAGGTCCTTCCAGCGGAAGGACGGGCTCAGGGCGACGAAGCCCAGCGCGCTCATCGGCGGGGTGCGCGGCACCCGGCGGAAGCTGTCGTGGAGTCCGTCGCGGTGCTTCAGCGGGTAGTCGGGGAGGCCGGTGAGGCGGTCCAGGCGGGGATCGGTACGGCGGAGCAGGGCACGCAGGTTGTAGTACTGGCGGAAGAACGCGTGGAAGCCGCGGCTCATGGTGGCCGTGGTGCCGTCGTACAGCTCGGTGGTCCAGCCGCCGACGCGGCCGCCCAGGTAGGCCTCGCGTTCGTAGAGGGTGACGTCGACACCGCGTTCGGCGAGGGCGGTGGCGGCGGCGAGGCCGGCGATGCCGCCGCCCACGACGGCGGTGCTGCGCGGTCGGCCACCGAGCCGGGTCGCCCCGGGGGGCGCCGGCAGGAGGACGGCGTGGCGGTCCCGTCCGGGACGGGCGGCGCTCACCGGGCGCTCCCCGGGTTCCCTGGGGCGGAGACGGCGCGGCGCGCCACGACGGTGTGGGTGATGCCGGTCTGCCAGCCGGGCAGGGGCAGGGCCCGCACCCGGTCGAAGCCGTGGGCGCGGACCCGGTCCGTGAAGCGGTCGACGGTGTCGAAGTCGACGACGCTGCGCCACAGATGTCGGTACAGGTCGCCGTCGCCGAGGGCGGAGGCGACGGGCAGGACCACGCCCCGGGAGACGGCTGTCCACACCGCCCGGTCGAGGGGGCGGCCGCTGAGGGTGTACTCGTGGACGGCGAGCCGTCCGTGCGGGGCCAGCAGTGCGTGGACGGAGCGCAGCACCGCGTCGGGGTCGGCGACGTTGCGGAAGAGGTAGGCGGCGAACACCGCGTCGAACGGTCCTTCCACGCCCGCCTCGGCCAGGGCCTCCGCCGGGGCGCACACGAACCTGACGCTGCCGGGCCACGGCTTGGCCAGGGCGCGGTCCAGCATCCCGGCCGAGGCGTCCACGGCCGTGATGTCGGCCTCGGGGAGCACGCGGGCGAGCGCGGCGGTGGAGGCGCCGGTCCCGCAGCCCAGGTCCAGGACGCGCAGACCGGTGCCGGGGCGCGGCAGGCCGAGGCGGCGCGCCGAGCGGCGCAGATGGGCGTGGTAGCCGGGGTTGGCGGCCACGAGGGTGTCGTAACGGGCCGCCGCATGGTCGAATGCGGCGGCCAGTTCCGCGTCACGCAGCACGGTCACGCTGCCTCCTGGGGGCGGATCGTCGGAAAGTGCGGGCTTCGGGCGGGGTGGGGCGGGTGCGAGTTCAGGCGGGGCGGTTCAGGGGCCCGGAAAGGGGCGTCGGGGCAGGCGGGGCACTTCGAGCGCGGCGCGCAGCATGGGCGCGACGGGAGTGCGCAGCCCGATGCCGAGCTCCTCGTGCAGCCGGGTCCGGCCGTCCAGGAAGCGCAGCACGCGCTCCAGGGGAATGCGCGCGAACAGCCGGGCGAAGAAGTCGGCGCCGTCGACGAGGCCGCTGTCGAGGGCGTGCAGCAGGACGGCGTCCATGGCGCGGGAACGGGCCGAGTGCGGCAGCGGCGGTACGGGGCGGCGGCCACGGCCAAGGGCGTCGGCGACCGCGGCGGTCTGGCGCTGCACGCCGGAGAAGGTGTAACCGGTGGAGGGCCGGATGGCGCCGCCCGCCGCCCCGATGCGGAAGACGGAGGGCCCGGTGCGCCGGGCGAAGGAGGCGTCGGTCATCGGGATGACGCCGGTCTCGGTTCCGGTGATCTCGACGTCCCGGAGACCGAGGACCGTGCCGGTGTAGTGGCGCAGGGCCTCGTCGTAGGCGTCGGCGGACAGGACCGCCGAGGAGAACTCGGTGTACTCGATCAGGGCCTGGTCGGGGCCGGTGGGCAGCACGTAGGCGAAGGACAGGCCCTGCGCGGGCTGCGGGGTGCGCAGGTCCATGAGCTCCACGCAGCCCGGGTCGAAGACCGGGCGCCCGGTGCGCACGAACCAGCCGTGGAAGTGCTGGAGCAGGGTGGTGCGGGCGGCGGGCAGACTGCCCAGCGGCCGGGAGTCGAAGACCCAGCGGGCGTGCACGGTCTCGGGCTGCCCGGTCGCGGTGCGGGCGTCGACGCGGGCGCCCCGCGGAAGTCCCTCGACGCTGTCGACCGCCGCCTCGACGCGGCGCACCCGTCCGCTGCGGGCGAGGTCGTGCCCGACCAGCGTCTCGAAGTCGTCCGAGCGGATCATCTTGTAGCGCAGCGGGGAGATGTCCTGCTCGATGGCCTCCCCCGTGGGCTGGTGCACGCGCAGACGCTGCCACGACCGGGTGACCGCGGCGTCGTACCGTCCGGCACCGGCCTCCCAGAAGCACCAGGTGCGCCGGGGCGGGCGCAGAGGTCCGGGCGGGGCGTCGACGAGGACGACGGACAGGGGGCGGGCGCCGGGGGCGGGGCGGGCGAGCCGGTGCGCGAGGGACAGCCCCGCCGCCCCCGCGCCGATGATGGCGACGTCCGCCTCGTGCACGACCGGTTCCCTCCCTGCGCGGTGTCGCTGTCCCTGCGGCAGCATTCCGGTCGCAGTACCCGTCCGGATGCGGTTCCTCACCTGGTGCGCGCCGGGCACTCGATCATCGGCCTCCGACACGCATCGTTTCTGCGTCGATTTCACGCAGCGCACATGCTTTCACGCGGCACCCGCGTTTTCCCGCAAGGCGACGCTTTCACGCCGCGCACTCCACGGCGTCGGCGTCCTGGAGCCGGCAGGCCAGGCGGCGCAGGCCGCGGCGGGCGTGGCTCTTCACCGTGCCGAGGGGCCAGCCGGTGACCTCGGCGATCTGGGTCTGGGTGAGGTCGTCGTAGAAGGCGAGGTTGAGGACCCGGCGCTGCGGGGCGGGGAGTTGGGACATCTCGTCGGCGAGCAGCACGCGGTCGATGGCCGTCTCCGGCGCCACGCACTCGTCGTGCCTGAGCATCAGCTGGGCGCCCGCGGCGGCGACGAGTTCGCTGCGGCGGGTGCGCGCCGCGAGGGCGTCGGCGATCTTGCGGCGCGCGATGCCGGTGAGCCAACCGGGTAGCGTGCCGCGCTCCGGAACGTACCCGGCGCGCCCCCGCCACGCGGCGAGGAAGACCAGCTGGGAGACGTCCTCCGCCTCCCTCGCGTCCCCCAACGAGCGCCAGGCCAGGGCGTACACGAGCGGTCCCCAGCGGCGGTGCACGGTTTCGAGGCATGTCTCGTCCCCGGCGAGAAACCCGTCCACGAGAGCACGGTCGTCGAGATCCGCGACGGTTTGCTGTGCGGTCGTCATGGTTACTCCTCCGCAGGGCCCGGCGGTCGCCCAGAGCGACTGCCGCCCTTCCACCGTGCAGAGTCGATGCAAGTACGACAACTTGCATCGACTCTGCATCGAATCGATCGGACCTGGTGAGGGCAGGGCTGTGGAACCTCGTGAGGGCAGGGCCGCGGAAACGGCCGAGGACACGGCATCGAGCAGGAATCGAACAACTCACCCGCGGTTCTCGTGCCATGCCGCATCCGTTTCCGCCACCCGGCAGGAACCGGTGTCGACTGCACCAGCTCTGATCACCAGGATCTCGACGAGGGGACCCGGCAGCATGAGCTCCACCGTGGCCAACGACCACCGCGCGGACCTGCGTCCGGGCACCCACCCGACCCCGGAGCAGGCCTCCCCCGCTCCGCCACCGCGCCGGAATGGACAGGGGGACCATCGCCGCGGCGAGAATCCGTGGCCCCCGCCGCCGGCAGCACCGCCGGCTCCCGAGGATCCGGGCGCCGTGGACCAGGACGTGTCGGGCGCCGTGCGCACGGTCCTCGGCGACCTTCTCGACCAACAGCTCGCCGCGGCCCACGCCGTCGATCCGCTCTTCGGCGAGGACCTGGCCGCACGCGTGGCCCGCTTCACGCAGAGCGGCGGCAAACTGGCCCGCGCCCGCTTCGTGTGGTGGGCGCTGCGGGCCTGCGGCGGCACCGAACCCGCCCAGGCCCGGGCCGCACTGCGGATCGGCGCCGCCCTGGAGCTCATCCAGACGTGCGCGCTGGTCCACGACGACGTGATGGACGGCGCCACGCTGCGCCGCGGACGGCCGACCCTGCACGTCGACATGGCCCGGCAGTACGCCGGCACGAGCGACACCCGGCGCGCGGACCGGCTCGGTCAGGCCTCCGCGATCCTCGCCGGGGACCTGGCCCTGGCCTGGGCGGACGACGTGGTGGCGGACACCGAGCTGCCGCACCGCACCGCGCGGCGGGTCCGGGAACTGTGGCGGGCCATGCGCACCGAGATGGTGGCCGGGCAGTACCTGGACGTGCAGGGCGAGGCGACCTCCGGGCGCTCCCTGGCCCGGGCGATCCGCGCCGCCTGCCTCAAGAGCGCCCTGTACTCGGTGGAGCGCCCGCTGGCCCTGGGGGCGGCCCTCGCGGACGCCGGCCCCACCGCGACCCGCGCCCTGTGCTCGGCCGGCCGCTGCGTCGGGCTGGCCTTCCAGTTGCGCGACGACCTTCTCGACGCCTTCGGCGACCCGCAGGAGACCGGCAAGCCCGCGGGCGGCGACATCCGCAGCGGCAAGCCCACCTACCTCGCCGCCGTCGCGCGGGTCCGGGCCGAGGCCTCGGGCGACCGCGAGGCCATCGAGGTGCTGGACGGCACGCTCGGCCGGGCGGACGCCTCCGAAGCCGAACTCGCCGCCGTCCGCGAGGTGTTCGTGACCACCGGCGCGCACGACACCGTGGAGGTGAAGATCCGCACGCTGGTGGCCCAGGGGCTGCGCCACCTGGACACCGCGGTGCTCGAACCCGAAGCCGCCCGGCGGTTGAGGACACTGCTGCGCTCCGCGACCGGCGCACCCGCCACCGCCGCCTCCGA
Source organism: Streptomyces griseorubiginosus (assembly GCF_001514195.1). Taxonomy (GTDB): domain Bacteria; phylum Actinomycetota; class Actinomycetes; order Streptomycetales; family Streptomycetaceae; genus Streptomyces; species Streptomyces griseorubiginosus. The sequence goes on from NZ_KQ948737.1 coordinate 594,795, forward strand.
GGCGGTCCCCGCCTCGCTGATCCTGACGGCCACCGACGAGGAGGCCTCCCGATGACCCGCACCACTGCCACCGACGAAGAGGCCGCCCGATGACCCGCACCACTGCCACCGACGAAGAGGCTGCCCGATGACCCGTACCGTTCCCGGCCGCACCGACCATGTCGTGGTCGTCGGAGCAGGTCTGTCCGGACTGGCGGCCGCCCTCCACCTGCTCGGCGCCGGACGCCGGGTGACCCTGGTGGAACGGGACGCGACACCCGGCGGGCGGGCCGGGCTCCTGGTCCGCGACGGCTACCGCATCGACACCGGGCCCACCGTGCTCACCATGCCCCACCTGGCCGACGAGGCGTTCGCCGCCGTCGGCGACAGCCTGCGCGCACGCGTCGACCTCCTGCCCCTGCACCCGGCCTACCGGGCGCGGTTCGCCGACGGCAGCACCCTGGACGTGCACACCGACGCCGAGGCCATGGAGACGGAGATCGAGCGCTTCGCCGGGGCCCGCGAGGCCGACGGATACCGCAGGCTGCGCGTCTGGCTGGAGAAGCTCTACCGGGGGCAGATGCGGCGCTTCATCGACGCGAACTTCGACTCGCCCCTGCAACTGCTCCACCCCGACCTCGGCCGGCTGGCCGCCCTCGGCGGCTTCGGACGGCTGGACGCGCGCATCGGACGGTTCCTCGGCGACGAGCGGCTGCGGCGCGTGTTCTCCTTCCAGTCGCTGTACGCGGGCGTCGCACCCGAACGTGCCCTGGCCGCCTACGCCGTCATCGCCTACATGGACACGATCGCGGGCGTCTACTTCCCGCGTGGCGGCATGCACGCGCTGCCCCGGGCCATGGCGGACGCCGCCGCGGACGCCGGGGCCGAGCTGCGCTTCGGGGAGACGGTCACCCGCCTGGAACGCTCCGGGGACCGGATCACGGCCGTCGTGACCGACCGCGGGCGCATCGCCTGCGACGCCGTCGTGCTCACCCCCGACCTGCCCGTCACCTACGGGCTGCTGGGGCGGACGCCCACCCGCCCGGTGGGGCTGCGCTTCTCCCCCTCCGCGGTGATCCTGCACGCCGGCACCGACCGCACCTGGCCGGCGCTGGCCCACCACACCATCTCCTTCGGGGCGGCCTGGCGGCAGACCTTCACCGAACTCACCGAGTCCGGCCGTCTGATGAGCGACCCGTCGCTGCTCATCACCCGCCCGACGGCCACCGACCCGAGCCTGGCCCCGCCCGGACACCATCTGCACTACATCCTCGCCCCCTGCCCCAACACCGCCATCGGTCCGGACGCGGCCGACTGGAGCGAGCTGGCCCCCCGCTACCGCGACAGCCTGCTCCAGGAGCTGGAGCGGCGCGGCCTGGAAGGGCTCGCCCACGCGATCGAGGAGGAGTGCCTGGTCACGCCGGCCGACTGGCAGGCGCAGGGGCACGCGGCCGGCACGCCCTTCTCCGCGGCCCACACCTTCGCGCAGACCGGCCCGTTCCGGCCGCGCAACCTGGTCCGCGGTACGGCCAACGCGGTCCTCGCCGGCTGCGGCACCACGCCCGGCGTCGGCGTCCCGACCGTGCTCCTGTCGGGCAAGCTCGCCGCCGCCCGCATCACCGGCGGCGCCCGCCCGGGCCGAACCCGCCCCGCCGTACGCGAAACCCTGGAACGGAGGCCGGCATGACCGACCGTGAGCTCGACGCGGCCGGCGTCACCGACCCGGAACTCCGGCAGGCGTACACCCACTGCCGACGGCTCAACGCCCGGCACGGCAAGACGTACTTCCTCGCCACCCGGCTGCTGCCGGTGGCCCGGCGGCCCGCCGTGCACGCCCTGTACGGCTTCGCGCGCTGGGCCGACGACATCGTCGACAGCCTCGACAGCGCGACCGGCGCCGAGGAGCGGTCACTGCAGCTGACCCGCCTTCAGCACGAGCTGGAGGCGGGACTCCGCACGGGCAACAGCGCCGAACCGGTGGTCCGCGCGCTGGCCGACACCGCGCGGCGCTACGACATCGACCACCGCCACTTCACCGACTTCATGGCGGCGATGCGCGCCGACCTCGACGTCACCGACTACGCGACCTACGCGGACCTGCGCACCTACACCTACGGCTCGGCGGAGGTGATCGGCCTCCAGATGCTGCCGGTGCTCGGCACGGTCGTACCGCGCGAGGAGGCGGCACCGCACGCGGCGGCCCTCGGGGTGGCGTTCCAGCTGACGAACTTCCTGCGGGACGTGGGCGAGGACCTGGACCGGGGCCGCGTCTACCTGCCCGCCGACCTGCTGGCCGCCCACGGTGTGGACCGCGAGCTGCTGCACTGGAGCCGGGACACCGGGCACCCCGATCCCCGGATCACGGCCGCCCTGCGGGAGTTCGAGCGGCTCAACCGCGGCGTCTACCAGGAGGCGGCCCCGGGACTGGCCATGCTCGACCCGGTCGCACGCCCCTGCATCCGCACCGCCTTCGTCCTCTACGGCGGCATCCTGGACGCGGTCGCCGCGGACGGCTACCGCTCGCTGCACCGCCGTGCCGTGGTCCCCGGACGCCGTCGTGCCGCCGTGGCGCTCGACGGCCTGGTCAGGGTGGGCGCGGCGCGACTCCGGCACCGCGGGACCGAGCTCCCGCGATCGCCTGTACCCGGTGAGCCGACGGCCCCCGCCTCCTCGTCCCGGCCCGAACGGAAGATCGCATGAACCCCCGACGACGCCCCCGTTACCCCCTCTCCCTGAGGCGCCGCCCGGTGCGCTGGGAGAAGCAGCAACCGACCTGGCGCCAGGCCCGGCCCGGCCTCATCGCCGAGGCCCTGAAGCGGGCCCAGGCCCAGCCGTCCGGCAACTGGTACGTCGTCGGCGCCACCCGGGACGTCCGCCGTGACCGGCCGCTGTCGGCCACGGTGGCGGGGCAGGAAGTGGTGGTGTGGCGCACGGCCGACGGGCGGCTCGCGGCGGGCCCCGGTATCTGCCCGCACCTGGGAGCGCCCCTGGCCGACAGCCCCGTGCGCTGCGGGACGCTGGTGTGCCACTGGCACGGACTGGCCCTGGACGGCGGGCCGTTCGCGGGCTGGGAGCCACTGCCCGTGCACGACGACGGCGTGCTGGTGTGGGTGCGCCTGGACGCGGTGGGCGGTGAACCCCCGACGCCGGAACCGGCGGTCCCCGAGCGGCCGGAGGTGTCGCGGGCCGTCGCCGCCGTCTACACCGGGGTGGGGGTGTGCGAGCCGGAGGACGTGGTGGCCAACCGGCTGGACCCGTGGCACGGGGCCTGGTTCCACCCGTACTCCTTCGTCGACCTGACCGTCGTCGACACGCCCGGGTCCGAGGGGGCGGACGACGACGGGTTCACGGTGGACGTGTCCTTCAAGGTCGCCGGACGGCTGGTCGTGCCGGTGCGGGCGGTGTTCACCACGCCCGGACCGCGCACGGTCGTCATGCGCATCACCGAGGGCGAGGGCGTGGGTTCCGTCGTCGAGACGCACGCGACCCCCATGGGCCCGGACGAACGGGGCCGCCCGCGCACCGCCGTCGTCGAGGCCGTCGTGGCCGCCTCCGAGCGTCCCGGCTTCGCCGTGGCCCGCCGGGCGGCACCGCTGCTGCGCCGTGCGATGACGGCGGGCGCGGCACGGCTGTGGCGCGACGACCTGGCGTACGCCGAACGCCGCTGGCAACTGCGGGACACGGGGCGCTTCCCGGGCTGACGCGGGCGGGGCCGGGCGCCTTCCGGCCGACCGGGGGGGGTGTGCGGCGCGGCGTCGCCGGTGCTGGTCGGTGTCGCCGGTGCCGGTCGGCGTCGCCGGTCCAGGTCGGTATCGCCGGTGCTGGTCGGTGTCGCCGGTGCCGGTCCGTGTCGCCGGTACAGGGCGTATCGCTGGTACCGGTCGGTATCGCCGGCACAGGTCGGTATCGCCGGTGTCGGTCGGTGTCGCCGGTGCCGGTCCGTGTCGCCGTGCATCCGTCGGGCCCGTGGGCGCGGAAGAGAGCTTGCCGGGCGGGCGGCCGCGCGACGAGATCGGAGGGCATCGTGATCGGATTCCGCTGTGCACGCAGTCGTCCCTCTAACCGCTCCCGAGGTTCCCACGGAGCGTCCGCGGGGTCCTCGACGTGAGCGAGACGGACGCGGAGGTGCCCGAGGGCGCCGGGGTGACCACCGGTTCGCTGGCCAGACGCCTGGGCGTGTCACCCACCACCCTGCGGTCCTGGGACCGCCGCTACGGCCTGGGCCCGGCGGCCCGCACGGAGGGACGCCACCGCCGGTGGACCCAGGACGACGTCGCCATGGTGCTGGAGATGTGCCGGCTGACCGCGGCCGGGATTCCGCCCGCGGAAGCGGCGAGGGCGGCGAAGGCGCTCACCGAAGGCACTCATGCCCTCGGCGCGGTGGACAGCCTCGCCGGAGCAGCGGCCGAGGCCGACGCGCCACCGGACCGGCACGCCTCCCGGTCGGGCAGCGGTCTGCCGCTGGGCAGCGCCCGGCAGGACTGCAAGGGCCTGGCACGCGCCGCGGTCCGGCTGGACGCCCTGGCCGTGCAGGAGCAGCTCACCGCCGCCATCGGCAGGCACGGACTGGTCGTCACCTGGGAGGAGATCCTGGCCCCGGCGCTCCAGGCGGTCGGCCGCAAGTGGCAGTCGGCGGGCGAGCGTTACGTCGAGGTGGAGCACCTGCTGTCGTGGCACATCTCGGCCACCCTCCGGCACGTCTACGTGTGTGCCTCGGCGGGCCAGGAGACCTCGCGGACCGTTCCGGTGATCCTGGCCTGTCTGCCCGGCGAGCAGCACACGCTGCCGCTGGAGGCGCTCAACGCGGCCCTCGCCCAGCGCGGCACGGCGACGCTGATGCTGGGCGGCGCGGTCCCCGGGGACGCGCTGCTGGCGGCGGTGGAACGGGTCGGCCCGGGCGCCGTCGTGCTGTGGTCACAGTCCGCCCGGACGGCGAACCTCGCGCTGGTGCAGCAGGTCGCCGCCACCCGCTGGGGGATCAGGGGCGCGCGCACCCGCAGCCGGGTCCTGCTCACAGGACCCGGCTGGGGACGGTCGGTTCGGCCCGGACTGCTGCGGCCGCGGGGCCTGCACGAGGCCCTGGTCATGCTCGACACGCTGCGGTCCAGGGATTTCCAGGAGGGCTGAGCAGCGGGCCCGGGGGTGTTCGGGTCACCGCTCGGAGGGCGTGTCGGTCGCGGTGAGCGCGCCTCGGGGTGCCGCGCCGACCGGGGGCAGGGGCTGTGCCCCGCCGTGCTGCCGGCGCCGGGCGGCCAGGGATTCGCGGGCCGCCTGACGGGCGTGCCGGCGACGCCAGTACGGGTTGTCGTGCGGCAGCCTGCTGGACACGCGGCCGTACATGCCGAACGTCAGGATGATCAGCCCCATGACGAAGCTGAACATGACGTTGGTCATGCCGAAGTCCAGGAAGTTGGCGGGCTTGTCCAGGATGAAGATGTGCGCGAAGCCGCTGAGCAGGAACAGGGTCCCGACGACCATGTTGAGCGTCGACGCGAAGTTCCCGCCGACGATGCCGCCGGCGATGAGGGCCAGGCCCACCAGGACGGAGATCAGGCTCAGCAGGCCGTTGGTCGACAGCCCCGCGATGTTCTCGCCGTCGGTGCTGAACGGGCTCAGCTCGTCGGCGAACCCGAGGACGCCGAAGACGAGCAGGGTCAGGCCGCAGAAGGCGGCGCCGTACCGGTAGACCGTGGCCAGTTTGTGGTCCACGGGGAGTTCCTCGCTCAGCTTCATGGCGATTCCTTTCCCGATGCGCGAACGTGTCGCGTCATTTCCGCGGCGGGTTCGTCGTTCATTCCGCAGAGGGGTTGTCCTTCATTCCGCGGAGCTTTTTTCCGTCGTTCCGGGAAGCGGCCCGGAATGTCTCGGCCGCTCGCACACCATTCACCGTGGCGCCGGTACGCGGTTGCAGTTGATCCGGAAATTCATTCCGCCGCGCCATCCGTTCGGCGGGTATCACGTCCGCAGCAGGCTCACGGCGCCCGTCGCCGCCGGCCGGCCCGCGACGGTCACGGCGAAGCGGGCCCCGCTGTGCTCCCGCGCCACGTCGATCACCGCTCCGGCGGTGGGGACCGGCGCCCGGACCACCAGGCGCAACCCCACCACCGCGCGGGCGGTCCGGCCGGAGGACAGCAGCACCGCCTGCCGTCCCGCCTCCAGGAGGGCGGGCGCCGTCAGCCGGTCCGGCGCACCGGGCAGGAAGACCGGGTGGGCCGGGTCGCGGGGCACGATCACCAACCGTCCCTGCGCGGCCCTGGCGAGCAGCACGTCCGCGTCGGCCGCCGCGCCCACCGCCGCCGCGGCCGGGTGCAGCAGCCCGGGGTGCGACGCGGCGACCCCCGTGTCCTCCTGGCTGCCGACGGGTGGGGCGAAGGTCATGGCGCAGGTCGCGAAGGCCTGGCCCCGGTGCAGGTACTCGGCCGTGACCCGGAACGAGGCCGGGGCGCCCGCCTGCGGCACGACGTCACTGAGCACGACCCGGGCCGGGACCCGGGTGGCGCCATGGCGCTCCGTCGGCTGCGTCGCCGGGGACAGCCCCAGGCTCACCGACGTCGCTTCGAACAGCGCGTTCCCGCACTCGGGCAGATGCCGGCGCTGAACGGCGGCGGCGAGCTGCCGGGTGGACTCGACGACGATGAGCGGGTGATGCACCACGGCCGTGTCGCGTTCGTTGAGCGGATGCGTGCGGGGCCACTGGCACGCCCCCTCGAAGAACCTGTCCCCCAGCCGCCGCACCGACTCGACCAGCAACGACGCCATGGTCTCCAGTCCCAGACCGCGCCAGGTCACCGGATCCTCGGCGGGTTCCCGGCCGGCGGCCCGCCGGACGCGCGAGAACACCACGACCGGCTTGTCCGGCAGGACCACCTGCTGTACCGCGCCGTCATGCATGAGGCCTCCTCGACACGGGGGCGGCGGTTGCCCGCGTCTTCGCGCGCACCGTGCAGGAAATTCACGTCGCTGTGCCTCACCGGATGCACGGACGGCGAGAAGACCGGATGCACGGACGGCCGGAAGACCGGATGCACAGACGGCGAGAAGTCGTCCGGCGGGAGATCGGGTCGGGGGAATTACCGGTGATCGGCGAGGTAATCCCTCAGCACGGAAAGGAAATCCGCATCGGGTTCGAGGCCCAGCGCACCGGCGCGCCGGTGGTCGAAGTCGGCCGGCCAGGAGCCCACGATGGCCTCGACGGCCGGGTCGGGGGCAACGGTGACCCGGTCGGCGACCGTGTCACCGGCCACCTGGCGCAGGGTGGCGAGGATGTCGGCGACCGACACGGTCAGGGCGGGCAGGTTGACCGGCAGCGGACCCTCCAGGCGTCCGGGCCCGGTCCCGCGCACGGCCTCGGCGACCCGGAGGATCCCCTCGACGGTGCGCCGCGGCGAGGACAGGGCCACCCGCAGCCCGGGATCCACCGGACAGACGGCGGGCAGTCCGGCCAGCGGCTCACGGACGATGCCGGACAGGAAGCCGGACGCGGCCGCGTTGGGCCGGCCCGGCCGGACCACCACCGTCATCAGCCGCACGACCCGCCCGTCGAGGAAGCCACGCCGGGTGCAGTCCGCGATCAGGTGCTCGCACATCAGCTTCTGGGTGCCGTAACTCGACCGCGGCAGCGGCAGCGTGGTCTCGCTGACCGCCGGTGGCAGGGGCAGGTCCGGGTGCGAGCCGTAGACCGCGATGCTGCTGGCGAACACCAGCCGCACCGCCGGCCCGCCCGAACGGGACTGGGCGCGTGCCCGGTCCAACAGGGCCCGGGTGACGTCGACGTTGGCGCGCATCCCGAGGTCGAAGTCGGCCTCGCACTCGGCGGACACCGCGGCGGCGAGGTGGAACAGCACGTCCACGGGCTCGGCGAACACGGTCTCCATCTCCTCGACCAGGTCCCCGTGCACCTCCTGCACGAGCGGTCCGCCCGCCTGCGGACGGCCGGCCCCGGCCACACGGTCGACCAGGACCAGTCGGCCGATCGGCTCCCCGCCGAAGGTCCCGGCCCGCAGCAGCGCGTCGGCCAGCAGACGGCCCAGAAATCCGGACGCACCCGTCACGACGATCCTCACCCGGTCAACTCCTCCGCAGGGGCGGTGTGTCCTGGTCGTCATACCCTCGCCGGGGGTCGGGGCCACAAGCCGTGGGTGGGCGTCACAACTCCGGGCGACTCGGGGGCGCCGTACGAGCGGAAGCCCTCGGCGCGGAGGCCGGTGCGCGGCGGCTGGAACGAGGGTCAAAACACCTGGCCCGAGGGGCAGATCGGCCGCCGGATCAGTGAATAACGGGGCAGACGACGCAAGCCGACTGTGTTGCTCCTGTGCTGAACTGGTGAAAGATTGACGGGGGTTGTGGGGAGCGACAAGAATGCGGGCTCGCTCACCTGTGACTCAGGTGAGCGAAGTGACGCGAGTGATTTCGCCGCGGCCTGCACTGCTGCGCGCCGCCCGCAGCGACTGCCCGCGTCCGCCCACCTCCCACACACCGATCCGCTAGGGCATATCTTGACGCGCCTCTCACGCTCCAGAACATCGGCCACGGTCGCCGCGACCGCTTTCGCCGCCGCCGTCATCCCCCTGCTCGGGGCCACCGCCGCGAGCGCCACGCCCGTCGGTGGCTGCCAGTCGGCCACGGTCCAGTACCGCATCGTCGACGCCTCCGGAAAGCCGGTCGACGCCGACTGGACCTCGCAGGGCGGCTTCCACCAGTGGTCCAGCGCCCCCGGCACCGTCGAGGTGCGGCTGGCTCCCGGCCAGAACGTCGGCGAGGGCTGCAAGTACCCGGTCTCGCTGGCCGAGTACACCACCGAGGGCCCCAACTGGTACACGTCGGGTCTCCAGACCCTCGTCGACCACGCCACGGTCTACCTCACCGCCGCGGACGTCGCCGCCTCGGACGACTCCAAGCAGACCTACCAGAAGCTCTCGGTCAAGTCGCCCGACTGCTACGGCCAGATCGACCTGTACGGCGACGACGTCATCTACGACGGCAAGTCCGGGGACGGGCACGGCCCCGCCCCCTACCAGCCGGGCAACGTCGTCACGCCGTACCACCTGATCGCGGCGTGGAACGGCGGCGACAAGTCCTGCACCCCGGAGCAGCCGAGCTCCCCCACGCCCCCGCCGTCCTCCGAGACGACCCCGCCCGAGAGCCCGTCCTCGCCGCCCGCGACCACCCCGCCGGCCGACGAGACGACCCCGCCGCCGGCCTCTCCCTCGACGCCGCCGCCCTCCTCCTCGACTCCGCCCACCACCCCGGACGTGCCGCCGATGCAGTCGACGCCGCCGTCCCCGACCTCGAGCAAGCCTCCGCTGGCGGAGACCGGCTCCAGCGCGCCGGTCGGTCCGATAGCCGGCGGCGCGGCCGCGGTCATCGCCCTCGGCGCCGCGGCCCTCTACGCCGCCCGCCGCACCCGCCGCTCCTGACGGGCAACGCGACCGCCGCCACCGTGCGGTGAGCCGTACGACGGTGCCGCCCCGGACCCACGGTCCGGGGCGGCATCTTTTTGTGCCAGGGGGCGGTACCGCGCGAGTCGTTCACGCGGCGCCGGTGCACCGCGCCGCGTCCCTCACCCCCGGTCCCGCCCTGCCAGGTCCGCCAGGCCGCCCGCGCCGAGGGGGCCCGTGGACTCGACGGGCCGTTCGGCCTCCAGGCGGGGCAGTGCGCGGCGTGCGACACGCAGGACGACTGGTGGCAGTGCCGCGCGCACCGGTTGGGTCAGGCGCAGCCAGGCCGGTGCGTATACGGCCGTACGCCTCCGTTCGAGGCCGTCGACCACGCGCGCGGCGACCGTCTCGACGGGGTACACCCGGCGGGCCGGACCGGGCATGGCGGCCCGCAGTTCCCGCAGTACGGCGTACCGGTCGGCGTCGCGGATCATGTCGGTGTCGGTCCAGTTGAGGTAGGCGATGCCGACGCCGACGCCCCGGTGGGCCACCTCTGCCCGCAGGGAGTGCGCGAAGGCCTCGGCCCCGGCCTTCGAGGCGCAGTAGGCGCTCATCAGCGGGGCCGCGCCGATCGCCGCGAGCGAGGCGATCTGGAGGAAGTAGCCGGCCGTGTCGAGGAGGTCCGGAAGGAAGGCGCGGGCCGTGTGGGCGCTGCCGGTGAGGTTGACGTCGACGACACGGCTCCAGGAGGCCGGTGAGGAATCGAGGAAGGGACCGCCCTCGGCCACGCCCGCGTTCGCGACCACGGCCGAGGCGGGCCCGAGGCGGGCCCGGACGGCGGCGGCCGCGGCCGCCAGGGCGTCCGGGTCGGTGACGTCGGCCTCCATCGCCATGGTCGGCCCGGGCAGCGTCGCCGCCAGCGACTCCAGCCGGGACTTCTCGTGGCCCAGCAGCGCCACCCGGGCGCCCCGCCGGGCCGACTCGCCGGCGATGGCCGCACCCAGACCGCGGGCGGCTCCGGTGACGACCACCGTCCGGCCCGCCAGGGGGCTGCTGCTCATGGGCCCGAAGTCCTTCCGTCGAGGGGGTGTCGCGCCGACCACTGCTCAGAGCTCGGGGTCCGGCAGGCGCGCGACGTGGTCGGGGTGGCCCGCCGTGCGCCGCTCCTCCTTCATCTCCGCCTCGTACAAGTGGTCCCTGCCCTGGGCGAGTTCGTCCACCGCGCTGGTCTCCAGCTGCTGGAAGGGCCGGTAGTAGGTGGCGTTGTAGGCCTCGACGATCTGGAACGTCCAGTGCCCCGGGATGACATTGCGCCCGAGGACCTCCGAGCGGACCTTCGCCGCCCACTCGGGATGCCCCGCCTCCTCCAACAGCTCGACGGCACGGTCCAGTTGCAGGTCCGCGGTGCCGGTCAGCTGGTGGAAGTCGTACAGGCGGCCCCTGGCCCGTTCGGTCGTCTCCAGCGCCTTGGACAGCGCCCCGAGGGCCTCGACGGTGATGTCGTCGACGCCCTCGGGACGCCGGTGCTCGCGGTCGGGACCGCCCGGAATCTCCGTCTGCTCGTTCATGGGTCTCCTCGACGGGTACGGCCGCCCCGGCGGGGCGGTGTCGTGGGGTCAGCGCCTGTCGCCGGTGCGGTCGCGGCGGGTGAGCAGGCGTTGGGCTCGGGTGAGGCCGGGTGGCCGGTGGCGGTGCAGGGCGGCGCGGGCCGCGTTGGCGCCCGGCGCCCCGTGCACTCCCCCGCCCGGGTGGGCGCCGGAGGACGCCAGGAAGAGGCCGGGGACCGGGGTCTCCGGGCGTCCGGTGCCGGGCACGGGCCGGAAGACGAGCTGCTGGTGGAGGGCGGTGGTGCCGCCGTTGATGGCGCCGCCGCTCAGATTGGCGTCCAGGGACTGGAGGGTCGGGGGCGCCAGGACGCGGCGGGCGCGGATCCGGGCGCGGAAGCCGGGCGCGAACCGCTCCACCTGTCGTTCCATGCGGTCCGCCATGAGTTCCTGGTCCTTGGCGCCCCAGTCACCGGTGATGCCCTCGTCGCCGGCGTCGGCGGCGATCTCGTGCGGGATGTGCGTGTAGGCCCAGGCCGATTCGGTGCCCTGCGGGGAGCGGGTGGCGTCGGCGGTGGTCATCTGCCCGAAGAGCAGGAAGGGGCGGTCCGGGACCTGCCGCATGGCGATCTGCGCGGCGAAGCGCGTCAGCTCGTCGACCCCGTCGGCGAGGTGCACGGTGCCGGCCCGGGAGGCCGCCTCGGCCTGCCAGGGCACCGGTCCGTCGAGCGCCCAGTCGACCTTGAAGGTGGCGAAGTCCCACTGGAACCGGCGCAGGTCGTCCAGGAGTTGCACGGGCAGGTGCTCGGGGTCCACGAGGCCGCCGTACAGCGCGGGCACCGACACGTCCGCGAGCACCGCCCGGCGGGCCGGTACCGCGTCGCCGGCCGCCGTACGCACCCCGACGGCCCGTCCGCCGCGAACGACGACATCCGTCACGCGCTGCCCGCAGCGGACCCGCCCGCCGAGCGTCTCGAGACGCCGGGTGAGGGCCTCGGTCAGGGCGCCGGAGCCGCCTACGGGGACGGGGAAGCCGTAGGTCTGTCCCAGCATGGCCATGAGCCAGCCGAAGCCGCCGCTGCCCGCCGATTCCGGGGCGAGGTCGGCGTGCAGGGCGTTGCCGGCCAGCAGCAGCCGGCCGCCCTGTCCGCGGAACTCCTCCTCCCCCATCCGCCGTACCGGCAGCACCAGGGTCCGGGCCATGCGCAGCCCGCCCGCGGCCCGCAGCCGCCAGGCCAGACGGCCCGTGGCGCGCACCGGCGGGAAGGGGGTGAAGAGCGCGTCGAGGAGGTCGGGGCGCAGGTTCTGCCATACGTCGTGCAGTCGCCGCCAGCCGTCGCCGTCGCCCGGCGCGAAGGCGTCGAGGGAGGCGGCGGTGGTGTCGAGGTCGCGGTCCAGGAGGGCGCAGCTGCCGTCGGTGAGGGGGTGGGCGAGGACGCTGCGGGCGTGGCTCCAGCGCAGTCCGTGCTCGTGCAGGCGCAGTGACGCCAGCACCGGGGAGGCGGCGGCGAGCGGGTAGAAGGAGCTGAAGAGGTCGTTGACGAAGGCGGGGTCGACCCCGCGGTCGTGGCGGACCGCGCCGCCGGGTTCCGGCTGCTCCTCCAGCACCTCGACGGCCCATCCGGCGTCCGCCAGTACGTTGGCGGCCACCAGGCCGTTGGGGCCCGCGCCGATCACCACCGCGTCAGGCACGGCCGCCTCCTTCGGCTCCCTGGGCCCCGGACCGGACCGGCGAGAGCCGTCGCGGGGCCTCGTGGGTCCGGCCGTCCTGGTTCTCGCACAGCTTGGCCAGCCGGGCGAGCATGGCGCGGTGGCGCAGCTGGATCAGCGCCTCGAACCCGACGTTGTGCAGCAGGCCGCCCGCGCCCCGCAGCGGGTGCTCGTCGACGATGACCAGGCAGTGGTCGCCCCAGGGACGCAGCTCGATCGCGATGCGCGCGGTGCCGAGCACTCCGGCGTGGGCCTCCAGTTCGAGGTGGGAGCCTTCCTCGCAGTGGCGTACGACGGTCTCGTTGGTGAGGTGCAGCGGGCCCAGCGCGATGTGGAAGCGGATGGCGGCGCCCTTCTCCGGCCACCGGCCGCGCACCGGTTCGGACTGCGCGGTCCCCACGACCCACTCCGCGTAGCGGTGGCCGTCGGCGAGGACGTCCCACACCGCACTCGGGCTGACTCGGATCAGACGATGGCGAAGGGCCACGGATACCTCCCGGACTGCCGCGGACGGGTTGCCCTGCGGCCGTGCCCCGGGTTCCCGAAGAGGGAGAGGCCAACCAACAACCTGGGCCCCGGCCTGCGCTCTCGCGTGCCCTGCCGCCCTCCCGTAGATTCAGATGCCGTCACGGCAGCGCGTCGCGGCCCGACCGATGAGGAGTTCCCATGTCCGGACGGTTCGACGTGGTGGTCGAGGTGGACCGGCCCGCGAAGGAGGTGTTCGCCTACCTCGCCGACGGGCGCAACGATCCGCAGTTCAGCCCCAGGGTCCTGCGGATCGAGCGGGTTCCGGAGACCCCGACCGCGATCGGCACGGTCTTCCGGAGCACGGTGAAGGACGCCGGCATGAAGACCGCGCGGGAGTTCCGCATCACCGAGTTCGAGGAACCGGTGCGGATCCGGTGGACCGAGGTGTCCAAGAACAGTGTCGCGGTCCGCGAGGGCGGTTACGACGTGGAGTCCTTGCCCGACGGCCGGACCCGCGTCCGCCTCCACAACGTCCTGGAGGGCCACGGCCTGGGCAAGCTGCTGGTCGGTCTGGCCCTGGCCGCGGCCCGCAAGGACGCCCCCGCCTTCGGTGCCCGGATCAAGACGGCGGCGGAGACGGCGATCACACCGGGCTGAGCACCACGGCGGCACCCGCGGCCGGCCGCCGCTGCGTCAGGGCGGGGCGTCGGCGTGCCCGCGATGCTGTTCCAGAGTCGCGTCGAGGTCGGTGAGCCGGTCCAGTCCGCGCACCGCCTGGGTCATCCGCGGGTTGCCCTCCAGACGGGCGCGGTGGCGGTGCAGGAAGGCCCAGTAGCCGGCCGTGAAGGGGCAGGCGGTGTCTCCCGTCCGCTCCGTGGGCCGGTACGCGCAGGGTCCGCAGTAGTCGCTCATCCGGTTCACGTAGGCGCCGCCCGAGGTGTACGGCTTGGTGGTCATCCGGCCGCCGTCGGCGTACTGGGACATGCCGACGACGTTCGGCAGCATCACCCAGTCGTAGCCGTCGACGAAGCAGCGGTGGAACCAGTCGGTCACCGCGGCGGGGTCCCAGCCGCGCTGGAGGGCGTGGCTGCCCAGGAGCATCAGCCGCGGGATGTGGTGGGTCCAGCCGGTGTCGCGGACCTGGGTGAGGACCGTGGACAGACAGCGCGCGGTGACGGCGTCCGCGTCCAGCTCCAGGAACCACTCGGGCAGCGGCGCACGGTGCCCGAGCGCGTTGCGGTGCCGGTAGTCCTCGCCGAAGTACCAGTACAGCTGCCACACGTACTCGCGCCAGCCCGCGATCTGGCGTACGAAGCCCTCCACGCTGTTGACCGGTGCGTCTCCGCGCCGCCAGGCGTCCTCGGCGAGCGACACGCACTCCAGCGGGTCGAGCAGACCGAGGTTGAGGGACGAGGACAGCAGGCTGTGGCTCAGCACCGGGTCCCGCGCGAGCATCGCGTCCTCGTGCGGGCCGAACCCGGCGAGCCGGTGCGACACGAACCGCCGCAGCGCGGCCAGGGCCTCACGGCGGGAGGCGGGGAACAGCCGCGGCCCGTCGCGCCCCACGAAGGAGACCTCGCCGGAACGCTCCCAGCGGTCCAGGTCGTGGCGCACCTCGTCGTCCACGGCGCTCTCGCGCGGCCGGTAGGGGTCCGGGGCACCGAGGGTGCCGGCGCCCCGGGGCGGGGGCCTGCGGTTGTCATGGTCGTGGTTCCAGCGGCCCCCGGCGGGCTGGGCGCCGTCCATGAGCAGATCGTGGCCCTGCCGTACCCAGCGGTAGAAGTCCTCCTGGCGCAGCCGCTGCCCGGTACGTCCGTCGGCCCAGGTCCGGAAGTCGTCGTGCGGGACGAGGAATCCGCGCGCCGGCAGGACGCGCACGCCGTCCAGCGCGTCGACCAGGCGCAGGGCGGCGCGGGAGGTGGGGTGGTGGACCGTCACCGGCGCGGAGCCGACCGCCTGGCGCAGGCCCTCGCGGTAGGTGTCCGCCTTGACGTAGCGGACCCGGTCGCCGAGTTCCGCGGCGCGGTGCCGCATCGCGGACAGCACCAGATGCGCCTTGGCCCGGTGGAACCGGCGACGCCGGAAGACCGACCGGGCCTCGACCATCACGACCGGGGCGTCCCGGTCCGGTCCGTGGGGGCCGGGGGTGAGGAAGTGCGGTCCGAGCTGGTCGCCGAAGAGCCAGTGGAAGGTCGTCATGCTCGGCTCCGGTTCCGGTGCGGTGGGGCTGTGTGCGGAGACCGCTCGCACAGGCGCAGAGTGCGGCTGGTGTGGTTCCGTGCGAGGGATTCGCAGGGTGGGGCCCGGCCGGATGCAGGGCGAACGGGTGACGCGCTCGCCCGCTGCATCAGGGCTGAGCCGGAGCGCTGGGGAGGCCGCGCGCGGGGCTCGGTGGTACCGCCGGTCGAGTGACTTGCCGGGCGCGGTCTCGTTTGACGGGATGCATCCAGCGCGTCCCTCGACGAAAGCCTGCCACGCCATGCGCCTTCGCCCCTTCCCGCCCTCCGCCGGTCCCTCCCGAGCCGCGGTCCTGGAGGCCGAAAGCACCCTCATCGGGCAGTACGGCGATCTGGTCCGCCTGGCACACGTCGTGCTGCCCGCTTCCCTCGGCCGGCACCGGCGGGTCCTGCTGGCGCACTCCGTGGTGCAGCGCGTCCTGCCCGCCGCTCACCCCGGGCGAGTCGTGCCGGGCGTGCCGCTGCCGCGCCGGGAGGGCCGCCAGGACCGGGCCGAGCTGCGGCGGTCGTACCTGGTGACCGTGGTGCGCGACGCTCTCGCGCTCGGCCGTCGGCCGGCTCTGTGGCCGGCCCGGCTGGCGCCGCCGCGCACCCTGCTGCCGCGTCTGCCGCTCGTGCTGGGGCTGCGCCTGTTCCCCGGTTCGGGCAGCCCGGAGGAACTGCGCTTCGCCCAGGCCCTGTCGGAGCTTCCCGCCCCGGCGCGGGCCGCGTTCATGCTCCGCCTGCTGCCGGGGATGCCGGACGAGGCCGTCGCCGATGTGCTGACGGCGGCCGATGTGGCCGACTCGGCGGGCGCGCTGCACGCCGCCCGGGCGTTCGCGGCCGAGCAGGCCGACGGGGCGCGGGTCCCGCCGGGCGTCGTTCCGCAAGAGTGCGTTCCGCAAGGCTTCGTTCCGCAAGGCTTCGTTCCGCACGGCTTCGTTTCGCACGGCCTCGTTCCGCAGGAGTTCGACGCCTGTGCCCTGCGGGCCAGCCCCACCGATCTGCTGCGCCGTCGGCGCAGGGTGCGTCTGGGAGCCGTGGCGGCGCTCGCGGTGCTGGTGGTGGGGGCGGTGCTCACGGACACGCCCCCGGACCCCGCGCCCCGGCGCACCGCCCTGCCGTCGGCGACCACGCGCTCCGGGCTGCGGCCCGCCGACCTCACCCGCGCCCCGGCCGACCTCTGGGACAACACCTCACGTGTCGACTTCACCGCCTGGCCGCCCCGCGGCTCCCGCGTCCGGGACGAGAACCTCCTCGGGCGGGCCCTGAGCACCTGGACCCGCCCGGGGCCCGGTACCCGCCTGGCCGTGACCCCCGGCACGCCCACGGTGGCGCCCTCTGACGCGCCGCAGCTGCTGTACGCCGGAGACGTGGGCGGCCTGGCCGTGGTCCTGTTCCACGACGGCCGGCGGCTCGCCCGCTACACCGAGCCCCGGTCGGCGGACGGGCCCAGGTCGCTGACGGTCGCCCGCGCCGACGACGCGGACGTGACCACCGCGGCCGCCGTTGCCCTCACCTCGGGCAGCGCGGGTGTGCGCTACCTGATCGCGCCCTGGGTCGCGGAGACCGAGATCCGGGACCTGCTGCGCCCCGACGTGCTGGGGCGTCCGCTGGGCGTGTCGCGCGAGGGGATCACCCAGCCCGTACGACCGGTGGCCGCGCCGGACGGCTGCACGAGTGTCCCGGTGCTGCAACTGCGGTCGTCGGAACGGATCGCCGAGCACCACGCCTTCCTGCTGGCCGGGCTGGACGGCCTGTCCCCGGTCCACCTCACCTACACCCCGCTGCCCGGACCCGGGGCGCCCTCCCGTGAGCCGAGGGAGGCCACCGGTCCGGCGGCCCTGTCCGCCTGGTCCCAGCACGCCTGCTCCCTGGGGGCGCTGCGGGGCGGCGGTGTCAGCGCGGTCCACGCGTGGGACTTCGCCGAGCAGGACCTCCCGGACGGCGGCGGCCACGCGGTGTGGACGTGCGCCCGCACCAGCACGTGGCGCGGGCCCGGCGACGTGACGGTGACGCTGCGCAGCGCGGCGGACGGACCCGGCGCACCGGAGCGGACCGTCTCCCGGGAACGGTCGACCGCGGTCTGCGGACGGTTCGGCAGGCATGTGGCGGCCGCCACCGGCTGGCGGTCGCCGAAGAACAAGTGGTACGTGCTTGCGGCCGGCAGCCGCGCCGTCACGGCCCTCACGATCGGCGGCAGCGTCTCGGCGCGCGAGCCGGGCCGGACGCTCGCCGTACCCGCTCCCCCGCATCCGCGCGTCACCGTCAGGGCCACCCTGTCGACGGGGGCGGACCTGCCCGGTGTCGCCCCGGCTCGGCGCTGACCCGCTCACCAAGGGAACGCGCCGGACCCCCTGAACGAGACCAGGAACCAGATCACCAGGGGCAGGAGGACGAGCAGGACGAACGCGGTGAGGGCCTTCGCCCACCCGGCCGAGCCGCCGGGGCCTTCACCGGCCATGCCTCACCTCGCCGTCGGACGACGGGGCGGCCCACGGGCGCAGCACCATGAGCCCGTCCTCCTCTGCCGCCACCATGGCGAAGGAGAACCGGTCGAGTTCGAGGCAGAGGTCCACGTCGTCGGGGTGGACGCCCTTCCGCACCCCCTGCGTCAGTTCGGCCGCGGCCCGAGAGGCACGGGCCCGCCGGAGGTACCCGGCCGCGTTCGTCGCCGCCCCACCGGCCCGTCCGGCGATGTACTGCGCACACGCCAGGTCCTCCTCCGCCCGGCCGTCCTCGCCGGTGACCACGAAGGTGGCGTCGTCGCATCCCCGGGCCCGCAGCAGACGCGCCGTGGCCTCCGCCACCACGAAGCCCGCGCACAGCACCAGGGACGCCTCCCGGACGGCCAGCGCGCCGACGGTTCCCGCCGTCGTCTTCTGCACGACGGTCAGCCCTCCGAGGTCGGTCGACCGCAGCATGCCGGGCGAGTTGACGGCGTCGAACCCCGGCGCGGGCGGCCCGTCCTTGAGCGCCACCCAGTCCGGGTGGCGGGCCTTGAGCTCCAGGGCCTCGTCGAGCGATCCGGCGAGGACGATCCGTTCCGCCCCCTGGGCGAACGCCCAGGCGGCCACCGTGTAGGCCCGCATGACATCGACCACGACCGCCACCGACGGGACTTCGGTCAGCTCGGCGATCCCGAGGAAACGAGCACGCATACGGCCATGATCGGGTACGGCACGGGCAGGGCGACAGCCCCGGTCCGGACCGTGGCGAGATGCCCGTTGCAGACCAAGCCGACAGCCCCGGCGTGCACCGGCCTGGTCCCCGGCCCGCTGAGCCGTACCTCCCTACGCCGTCGCCAGCGCTTCCGTCGGTGTCAGGCGAGCGGCCCGCACGGACGGGTAGACGCCGGCCAGCATGCCGATGAGGATCGCCCCGGCCAACCCGGCGGTCACCGAGGTGAGGGGGACGACCGGCGGCCAGTGCTGGTGGGTGGCGTAGGCGAGGGTCGCCAGGGCGCCCAGGGCGATGCCGGTCAGGCCGCCGAGACCGGACAGGACGACCGACTCGGTGAGGAACTGGGCCCGTATCTGGCCCCGGTTGGCGCCGAGCGCGCGGCGCAGGCCGATCTCCCGGCGGCGCTCGAGGACGGAGATCACCATGGTGTTGGCGACCCCGATGCCGCCGACGAGCAGGGCGACCCCGGCGAGTCCCAGGAAGAGCGCCGAGAACGTGGACTCGGTGGCCCGCTTGGCGGCCAGCGCGTCGGACGGACGGCTGACCTGGACCACTCCGGGCAGTTCGGGGTTGAGGGTGGCGGGCAGCACGTCCCGTACGGCCTCGATCCGCGACTCCTTCGCCTTGAGGTAGATCACGGTCGGGTGGCCGTCGAACCGGAGCAGGGCGCGTGCCGCGTCCCACCCCACCAGCACCGAGCGGTCGATGTCCGGCGACAGCGGGGTCTTGTGCAGGACGCCGATCACCGTGAACCAGCGGTGGTCGATGTAGATCTGCGGGGCGCTCCGGCCGGGGACGACCTTCGGGATGCCGAGCCGAGCGGCGGCGACCGAGCCGAGCACTGCGGTCGGGAACCGCTGGGTGTCCGCGCTGAGGAACCGTCCCGAACCCACCTCGGCGTTGATCGCGCCCAGCAGGTCCGGTCTGCTGGCCAGGACGGTGAGTCCCGTGTAGTCGGCGTCGCCCTGACGGTCGTTGCGGAGCACCTCGGTGTGGGTGTTGGCGACCGCGCTGGCCGTGGTGACGGGCCCGATCCGGCGGGCCATGTCCACCGACTCCGGTGGCAGCAGCACCGGTGGGTCCTGCCGGGCGGGCACGGCCTGGAGCATGTTGGTGCCCAGTGCGGAGAGTTCCCGCATCAGGGCCTTCTGGCTCGACGCCGGGATCCCGGTCACGACGATCAGGGTGGCGATGCCGATCGAGATGCCGAGGGCCGACAGGGCGGCCCGCACCTTGCGGGTACGGATGCCCAGCAGCCCCAGGCCCAGGATGTCCGACGGGGCCAGCCGTACCGGCCTGTCGCCGGTGCGCCGGGCGGCCGTTCTCGTGGAGGTGTGGGTCATGAGCGGCTTTCCGTGCAGGCGTAGACGTCGGTGCGGGCGTCGGAGCGGATGCGGCCGTCGCGGATCTCCACCCGGCGGGGCAGCTGGGCGGCGATGTCCCGGTCGTGGGTGACGACCGCGATGGTGGTCCCCTCACGGTTCAGCGCGGTCAGCAGATCCAGTACGGCGACGCCGTTCGCGGTGTCGAGGGCGCCCGTGGGCTCGTCCGCGAGGACCAGGACGGGCCGGTTGACGAGCGCGCGGGCGATGGCCACCCGCTGGCGCTCGCCGCCGGACAGCTGGTGGGGCAGGTGCCGGGCCCGGCGGGCGAGCCCGACGCGCTCCAGCGCCTCCAGGGCGAGCGGGCGGCGTCTGCGGCGCGCCACCCCGGCGTACAGCAGTCCGGTGGCGACGTTCTCTGCGGCGGTCAGCCCGTCCGTGAGGTGGAACTGCTGGAACACGAAGCCGAGTCGGCGCCCCCGCAGCGCCGACAGCCGGCGGTCGGAGAGTTCCGCCACGTCCTGGCCGTCGATCTCCACGGTGCCGCTGGTCGGCCGGTCCAGCGTGCCCATGATGTTCAGCAGGGTCGACTTGCCGGAGCCGGACGGGCCGACGATGCCGAGCAGTTCGCCCTGCTCGACGGTGAGCGAGACGTCGTCGAGTGCCGTGACCCCGCCGGGGTGGACCATGCTCGCGCCGCGCACCGCGAGGACCGGGTGTCCGCTCACGAGGTCGTCACCACCTTGGTTCCGGCGTCGATGCCCGTGCCGCTGATCTCCACCAGGCCCTTGGAGAACATCCCGGTCCGTACCGCGACCAGTCGGCCGCCCGGCAACTGCACCGCGTAGCCGCCCTCGTGCAGCGCCATCAGCGCGCCGATGGGCACGGTGAGCACGTTCTCGCGGGTCTCCGAGGTGAAACTCACCCGCACCGGCGCCGAGTTGACTCCCCGCACCGCCCCGGTGTCGCGCAGGGCGACGGAGACGGTCAGCCGGGCCTGTCCGGAGGTGTCGTCGCCGCTCGACGCGTCGCTGCTGCGGACGGTGGCGCCGATGGCCGTGACGGTCCCCCGGGCCGTGGAGTCGTCGGGGAGGGTCACGGTCACCCGGTCGCCGCGCTTCATCGAGCCCGCCTCTGACGGATCCACCGAGACGGCCACCGACTTGGTGGTGGAGGTGACGGTCATCAGAGTCCCGTCGGCTGCGTCGGCGAGCTGTGCCTGTACGCCGTCGACCCGCACGGCACCGGACTGGACCGCCACGTCGCCGACACCCAGCACTCCGGTGGCCGGCATACCGGCGGCGGTCTGCCACCGCTTCACGGCGGCGATGAGGGAGCCGGTCAGGACGGCGTCACCGCGCTTGACCTGTAAGGGAGTTGGGGAAGGGGTGGGGGCGGCCGGGGTCGGGGGCGCGTCCGAGGCCGTGCCTGTGGGCGCCGGTTCGCCCGCGGTGACGCCGTCCTGCGTGACCGGGCGTGGAGTGACCCACGTGCCGATCGGAGGCTGTGGGCCGATGTCGTACCCGAGTGCCCTGAGGTTGTCGGCCACCGTCCGCACGTCCGGTCCGGTGGTGCCCCTGGCCCGAAGGGTCCGGTACAGCGGGGTGGCGCCGTAGAGGACCGGCACGGGGACGTTGTCGACCCGGTACAGGGGCTCGCCGCGCCGTACCGTCGTCCCCGCCGCCGGCAGCCAGGTGACCAGGCCGGGCCGGCCGCCCTTGACCGTGGTCGCCCGGCCGTAGCCGAGGGTTCCGTCCAGGGTCTGGGCGTTGGAGAGGTCGCTCCTGGTCACGACTGCGGTCGCGGTCCGCACGGTGTCGCCTTTCGAGGTGTCCGCCCTGCCGTCGTCGTCCTGCCACGCGGTCACGGTGAACGCGCCCGCCACGACGACCGCCGGTACCACCACTGCGACGGCCAACCGCCGTCCGCCCGGCCGACGGGGGCTCCCGGTGTGGTTACTTGTGTCCACCGAACGCCTTCACCTGGCAGTCGATCTCGTACTCGTCGTAGTGGGGGCGGTTGAGCTCGTCCCCGGTCTCCAGGGCCCAACTGCCTTCGTGGACCAGGGCTTTGATGCCGTGCCCCTTCATGCACTTCACCATCTCGCGTACGTCGTCGCTGTAGTCCGGGTTCTTGGCCGGGTCCAGCTCCGGCGGGCTGAGCGGTTCCTTGGTCCGGCAGGCCAGCACCGCGGGGTCGTTCGGCTTGCGCTTGTACTTCTCCTCCGCCCCGTGGTCCTTCAGACAGGAGAGCCACGCGTCGTACATGCGGTTGGTCTCCTCGTTGGTGCTGTCCAGCCGGATCCGTGGACGGCCCGCGTCGGGGTCGGCGCTCGCGCTCGCCGAACCGCCGTTTGTCGCCGGTGTGGTGAGCGAGGCGACCTCGCCGTCGCCGTCCTTGACCGCGTCGTCGTCTCCGCCGACGCCTCCGCAGGCGGTCAGCAGGAGCAGGCAGGCCAGGCCGGCGGCGGTGCGGGCCGCGGTTCGATGGAAGAGGTTCGACATGGGGGCAGACCCTGGCCCGAAGTTATGAGCATCCTGTCAGGACGCGGTCAGAAAGCCGTCTCGTCCGATCCGGTCGCCCCTACTCTGGCCCCATGAACGCCCGTGTGCTCGTGGCCGAGGACGACACCAGACAGGCCGAGGTGATCCGCCGTTATCTGGAGAGCGAGGGCCACACCGCCCTGCTCGTCCGTGACGGGCGCGCCGCCCTGGACGAGGTGCGCCGCCACCGGCCCGACCTGCTGGTCCTCGATGTGATGATGCCGGTCGTCGACGGTCTCGACGTGTGCCGCATCCTGCGCCGCGAGAGCGATCTTCCGGTGCTGATGCTGACCGCCCGCAGCACCGAGGAGGACCTGCTGCTCGGCCTGGACCTCGGCGCGGACGACTACCTCACCAAGCCCTACAGTCCACGTGAGTTGATGGCCCGCATCCGTACGCTGCTACGGCGGACCCGGGCGTCCGGCACCCCGTCGGCGGACCCGGTGCTGCGGGTGGGCGCCCTCGCGGTGGACCCGGTCCGCCGGGCGGTCGAGGTGGAGGGACGGCACGTGGTCTGCACACCGGGCGAGTTCGACGTCCTCGCCACGATGGCCGCGGAACCGGAACGGGTCTTCACCCGGCGCCAGTTGCTGGCGAGCACCCGTGGGGACGACCGGTACATCACCGAGCGCACCATCGACGTCCACGTCCTGAACCTCCGCAAGAAGATCGAGCCCGTCCCCCGCCGACCGGTCTATCTCCAGACGGTGTTCGGCGTCGGCTACCGCCTCACCGACGGCACCCGTGGCCGCTGAGCGGCGGGCGCGTACCGGAGGGCGGGCGGCCCGGCCCGGTCGGCTGCCCTGGCACCGCAGTCTGCTGGTCCGGCTGCTGGCGGCGTCGATCACCATCGCCGTGTGCTCGGTCGCCGCCACCGCCTGGCTCGCCGCGCGCACCACCACCAGTGCCCTCCAGCGGGAACAGGGACAGGTCCTCGCCGACGACGCACGGATCTACGACACCCTGATGGGCTACGCGGCCGCTCACACCGACTGGTCAGCGGTGAAGCCCGCACTGGCACGGCTGGCGGAGCGGACGGGCCGGCACATCACCCTGACCACCCAGGACCGGCGGCCCGTCGCCGTGTCCGGCCCGGCTTCCCAGGACCTGCCCACCAGGGCCTCGGCGCTCGTCGACCCGCTGCGGGCCGACCCGGCGCTGCTGCCCGGCGTCCAGGCGGACGGCATCGACCCGCGCGCGGTCGGTCCGTACCGGCTGCCCGCCGCCGAACGCAAGCAACTGAGCCACCTGGCACGGACGTTGCGGACCTGTCTGCGCGGGACCGGTTTCTCCGCCGGGGTCACCGAAGGGGCGAGCGGCAGGCCGTCCCTCGTCATGACCGGCGACACCGGCATCCAGCGGAAAGTGGGCGAGGTGTGCGGCGTGTTCGCACTCGACGAACCCACCAGGACCGAGAAGCGGGCGCTCGACCGGCTCAACGCCCTGGTCGGCGGCTGCCTGAAGCGGCAGGGGCTGGATCCGGTCGTGGTCGGTCTCGGCTTCGCTCCCGCCGAGAGCGTCAGCGAGCCCGTACGACGATGCGTCGACACCGCCCGTCGTGAGCAGCTCGCGCCCTATGTCGCGCCGCCCGTGCTGCTGTTCGTCGCGAGCGCGGCGGGATCGCCCGCCGCTCCCGGCTTCGACCTCTCCTCCGCGAACACGGCGAAGGTCGCCGGCGTCGCCGCGCTGGTCCTCGTCCTCACCCTGGCGGTCACCGTCACCGTCGGCACCCGGCTGGTCAGGCCCCTGCGTGCCCTGACCGACGCGGCCCGCCACCCGACACAGGAGCACCTGCGGGTACCGGTGACGACCCATGACGAGATCGGTCATCTGGCCGCCGCCTTCAACGACCTGTCCGAGCGCCGCGAACGGCTGGAGGAGCAGCGCAAGGCGATGGTCAGCGACGTCGCCCACGAACTGCGTACTCCGCTCACCACGATCCGCGGCTGGCTGGAGGCGGCCCAGGACGGACTGGCCGCCTCCGACGAGGCGTTCGTCGCCTCGCTCCTGGAGGAGGCCCTGCTGCTCCAGCACATCGTCGACGACCTCCAGCATCTTGCGCAGGCCGACGCGGGCCGCCTCCGGCTGCACGCGGAACCCTTGAGCCCACGGGATCTCCTCGACCAGGTGGCCGCGGCCCACCGGGGCCGGGCCGAGACCGCCGGGGTCACGCTCACCACCCGTATCGAGAACGCCCCGACCCTGTACGCCGACCCCGCGCGCCTGCGCCAGACGGTCGGCAACCTGCTGTCCAACGCGATCCGGCACACGCCGGCCGGGGGCACCGTCACGCTCGGCTGCCGCGGCGACGGCGAGGAGATCGTGATCGAGGTCGCCGACACCGGCACCGGTATCGCGGCCGCCGACCTGCCCCGCGTCTTCGACCGTTTCTGGCGTGCCGACCGGGCCCGCGGCCGGCAGACCGGTGGCAGCGGCCTGGGCCTGGCGATCGTCCGCCAGCTCACCGAGGCGCACGGCGGCACGGTCACGGTCACCAGCACCCCCGGCACGGAAACGGTCTTCACCCTCCGCCTGCCCGCCACACCGGACGAAGCGCTGCTGCCCCGCTAGGACTTGAACGCCCTCACCCGAGACCACGATGGCCGGCCCACAGCACCCCGGCGCGGCTGGCGGCTTCGGAGACCAGGGCCGTCAGTTCGGGCTTGTCGGGCACAGGGAACGAGACGTACGCGCCACGGCCACCACCGACCGGCCTGCCGTAAGCCTTGACGGCGAGATGACCGTCCGGGAGAAGCCTGACGTTGAGCGTGGTCAGCGCGAACGCCTCACCGCGCCGAGTGTCCGTCCAGCGGAGCGCCTCCGGGATCACGACATTGATCGCCAGAGCACTTACTTCCAGATCACTGCTCATGGCCGGATGATCTCACGCGAGCCGAGGCAGGCCGCGGCAACCGGCTTGTGCGGCAGGCAGGTTGATCGCGAGGGCCACCCGCGCCCCCTCGCCGTGCAGGCCCGCGCGGTGCCGGGTGCGATCCGTCAGTCGCCGCCGCGCGCGGAAAGGTCGCCGAACGGTTCCAGGACAGGCACCGCGCCGCCGCTCGGGTCCAGCCCGGTCATGAGTTCGGCGAAGGCGCGGGCCGCCGCCGGGGAGTGGAAGAGCCGGTCGAGACGGGCCAGGGCGAGGTGGCGCAGGAAGGGATCGGCGTCACCGGCGTCGTGCAGGGTCCTGGTGAGCCAGTGGGAGAACTCCTGGTCGTTCCAGACGCGGCGCAGACAGCGTGCCGAGTAGGTGTCCAGCGCGGTGTCGTCGCCGTCCCGGACGAAGTCCCGCACGGCCCGCGCGAGCAGGTCGGCGTCGTACAGGGCGAGGTTCATGCCCTTGCCGCCCATCGGCGACACGATGTGCGCCGCGTCGCCGACCAGGAAGAGACGGCCGTGGCGCATGGGGTCGTGGACGAGGCTGCGGAGCCGGAAGACCTCGCGGTCGGTGATCGGGCCGGAACCGAGGGCGGGGTCGCCGAGCCTGGTGCGCAGGGTGTCCCAGACGCGCTGCTCGGGCCAGTCGTCCGGGGTGTCGTCGGGCGGGCACTGGAGGTAGTAGCGGCTCGCGTGCGGGCCCCGGGGGAAGTGGGCGGCGAAGCCGTGGGGGCCGGTGGCCAGGAGGGGGTGTGCGGGTGGCGGTGCGTCGGCGAGGACGGTGAGCCAGCCGATGCCGTGGTCGAAGGCGTGCGCGGTGAGGACACCGTCGGGGACGGCCGTACGGCTGACTCCCCGGTCGCCGTCGCAGCCGGCGACGAAGTCGCAGGCCAGGGCGTGTGGGGTGCCGTCGGGTGTGCGGTAGCTGACGGTCGCGCGGTCGCCGGTCAGGTCGTGCAGGGAGACGTCGGCGGCCTCGAAGCGCAGGTCGCCGCCGCCCTCCAGGAAGGTCTCGGTGAGTTTCTGCACGAGGACCTGCTGGGGGCACAGCCGGGCCACCGGGCCGTCCGAGCCGTCGCGGTCGGAGACCAGGTGGCTGCAGCCGTCGACGCGGATCTCCAGGATGCCGTCGTACGGGATGCCGCCGAGGACGCGGTCGGCCAGCCCCCAGGAGTCGAACATGCGGACCGCGCGGGTCTCGACGATGCCGGCCCGCTGGCGCTGTGCCACGTGCTCGCGGGAGCGGCGCTCCAGCACGACGCAGGGGACGCCGCTGTGCTGGAGCAGGGTGGCGAGGGTCATCCCGGCCGGACCCGCGCCGATCACCACGACCGTCGTCGACACCGCCGCCGATGCGGGATCGACCTGCAACTGGCTTGCCTCTTCCGCCACTTGGGCACCTCCGGCGGCCAGCCTAGCGAGGATGCCGGCCGTCCGAGCCGTATCCGATCGACCTCTCGCCGATCGGACACGGCTCCCGGAACGACCTCGCGCTCAGCGGTGGCAGGTGGTGAGGCCCGGCCGCCACGGGCAGGCGAGCGCGGCGAAGCCGCCGTTCGCGACGACGTCGACGGTGAGGGTGTCGCCGCCGCGCAGGACCCGGCGGTCCTGGACGAGGCCCTCGGCGCCGTCCCGGATCGTCTCCACCAGCCACCGGCCCGGACCGAGCGCCAGCGGCACCCGGGCCGTGCGGGCGGCTCCCGCGTAGAGGCCGCCGAGGAACCATCGGTCACCGCTGCGGCGGGCCAGCACGGCCTCCTGGCCGGGTGTGCCGGCGAGCAGCCGGGTGTCGTCCCAGGCGGCCGGGACCTGGTCGAAGTAGGCCCGGGCGAGCGGCCTTGCCTCGTACGACTCGGGGGTGCCCGCGAACATCTGGAGGCCCGACTCGTAGGCGACGGTGAGGCCGACCTCGGCCGCGTCGGAGTTGGGGCGCAGTCCGACCCGCTGGAAGGCGCCGGGGGTGAAGTCCATGGAGCCGATGACGTTGCGGGTGAAGGGCAGGGTGGTGAGGTGGGCGGCGGTGTTGGTGCGTTTCTCCTCGCCCGCGACTCCTTCCAGGGTCATGACCTGCGGCCAGGTGCGCTGGATGCCCTTGGGGATCGTGGAGCCGTGGAAGTCGACCATGAGGTGGTGGGCGGCCGTCTCCGCGAGGATGGTGTCGTACCAGCGGAGCATGGGCTGCGCCTCGGAGTTCATGAAGTCGATCTTGACGCCCCGCACGCCCCACTGCTCCAGGGTGGGCAGCCACTGGGCGCGTTCCTCGGGGGTGTCGAGGTCGCGCTGGTGGATCCAGACGATGATGCCGACACCTTTGGCGCGGGCGTACCGGACGAGTTCCGGCATCCAGCTGTCGGTCTGCCAGTCGGGGTCGGTGACGTCCCACTCCCCCGGCCGGTAGTACCAGCCGGCGTCGACTGCCTCGTAGGGCCAGTGGCGTTGGGCCGCATGGTCGACGTACGCCTTCTGCGCGGCGAGACTCTGTCCCGCCTCCCTGCCGCCCGCGAGCCACGTCCACAGGACGGTGCCTGGCCTGATCCAGGAGGTGTCGCGCACCTTGGAGGCGGGGGCGAGGTCGTCGGTGAAGGTGGAGCGGGTGACGGTGGCGAGGTCGCCGGTGACCATCGCGCGCCACGGGGTGGCCAACGGGCCGGTGGCGGCGACCCGTTCGTCGGCGAGCTCGACGCGATAGGTACCGGTGCCCTGGTCGTGGGCGAGCCGGGCACCGGAGTAGTCGCCCGTGAGGTCGGACTCGACGAGCAGGGTGTACCCGCCGTCGGTCGAGAACAGGGCCTGGTCGGAGTACGCGCCGGTGGGCGCGGTCGCGGCGGTGTACTGGGCGAACTGGCCCTCGTTGTCCGCCCGGTAGGCGCCGAGCCACGCCTTCGCGTCCGCCGGGAGGGTGAAGGCGGACGCCTCCCCGAGCACGTCACCGGACCCGGTGGGCAGGACGTACCGGTAGGCGATGCCGTCCGCGGCGGCGCGGACCACGAGGTCGAGCCGGGCGCCCTGTGCGCCGACGAAGGACAGCCGGGTCTCGTTCATCCGGACCCGCCGGTCCAGGCGCTTGCCGGACCTGGTGCGGTAACGCTCCTCGACCTTACGGCTCTTGCGGTGCAGGAAGCGCAAGTCCTTGGAGAGGTCGGCCTGTTCGGTGACGAGGCCGACGGGTGACGGCTCGATGACCGTACGGCCGTCGCGGGACACGGCGAGCGTCAGCCGGCCGGTGGTGTCGTCGAGGCCGACCTCGGCGCGCGGCGCGTGTGCTCCCGCCGACAACGACCATGCCTGGTCGTGCTGTTCGGCCTGGGCGGGTGCGGCGCCCAGGAGTGCGGCCGCCAGCGAGGCACAGACTGCGGTGACCGCCGTTCTGATCGGAACTGACATCGATGTCCTCCGAGTCGTGTGGTCCTTACGGCAGTCCCCAGGCCGGTCCGGGCTCGCTGACGGCGACGGGCGCGAGGGTGAGGTCGGGGCGGGTACCGGTGTGCACGAGCACCTCGCGGCCGCGGGGAAGGTCGATGGCGAGGGTGCCGCCGCCGAGGTCGTGGGTGCGGGCCGGGGTGCCGTCGTCGAGGACGGCGGTGACCCGTCCCGTGAGGCCGTGCTTGAGCTCGAGGGGTTCGCCGGCCAGGCTGCGGACGCGGATGAAACGGGTGGTTCCCGCCTTGCGGACGGCGCTGACCAGGAAGGCGCCCTCGGTGCGGAAGTTGTGCAGGGTGAGGTCCGCCCAGGCGGTCGGGACCGCCGGGAAGACCCGGATCACCCCTCCCCAGCTCTGGCAGAACATGTCGTGCAGGGACTGCGAGGCGGACAGCGGGGTCTCGATGACCGGACCGGCCTCGGTGTAGTGGGTGTTGGCGCGGCAGGGATAGCGGGTGGTGGGGTCGAAGAACTTCCGCAGATAGGTGATCGCGGTGTCGCCGTCGCCGGTCATGGCGTACATGGAGGCGGCACCGGTGTAGCTGTAGCCGCGGTGCGCGCCGGTGAGCGCGTGCCAGTGGACGATCGACCTGGTGATGAGGTCGCGGCTCTCGGGCTGGTCCCAGTTGACGAGGTAGAGCGGGTAGACCATCAGCAGGTGGGAGTAGTGCCGGTGGGACTGGGCGTACGGGGTGTCCGCACCGATCATGAAGCCGTTGTCGTCGACCGGGTAGGGCGTGAGCCTGGCGAGGACCTCCTGCCAGCGCGGGGCCAACTCGTCCTCGATGCCGAGGAGTTCGGCGGATTCGAGGAGGGTCCGGCAGCCCCAGCGGATCAGGGAGAGGTCGTAGTTGGTGTCCTGGGGCGGTACGACCGGGTATTCGGGCGACAGGGTGCTGGGCAGGTGCAGCTTGCCGTCGCTGCCCGGGGTGAGGAAGTGCAGGTAGTAGTTGATCGCCCGGCGCAGCACCGGGTAGATCGTGTCGCGCAGCAGGGCGGTGTCCATGGAGTGGCGGTAGGACAGCCACACGTTGTGCAACGCCCAGGTGAGGTCGCCGACTTCGGCGCCGGTGCCGGGCCGGCCCACGCTGCGGTTGGCGAACATGTCGGAGCTGCGGCCCACGCCCGAGCTGTCGGCGCGGTAGGCGGCGGGCACGTTGGTGGTCAGTTGTTCCTGGTTCTGGCGCAGGGTGGTGGCGAGGGAGTCCAGCTCCGGGTGGTTGAAGCCGTTGATGAGCCAGTACTCCAGCTGGACGTTGAGGTTCCACCAGACCGCGGGCCAGGGCGTGGGCTCCAGCCAGGGCCCTGAGGTCGCCATGACGGGTCCGCCGGCGCGGCTGGCGGAGGCGACCTTGTACAGCTGGATCCAGTGGAAGCTCTGGAGGCGCTGGTCGGGGAACGACACGAAGCTCTTGCGGTAGAAGGCGTGCCACCAGCTGGTGTGCCGCTTCCGGAGCGCGCTGTACGACTTCGCGCGGCGGAGGTTGCGCAGGGAGTCGGCCTCGGCTGCCGTGTCGGAGGGGTGGCTGTGGCCGACACTGAGCAGCAGGTCGTCGCCGGTGCGGCGGTGGGCGGTGGCGGTCTGTCCGCCGCCGGTGAGGGGCTGGAGGACCAGCTCGGTGCCGTCGGGGGCGATGCGGGTGGTCCACGGCGGGTTGGCGGTGTAGTCGGCGGGCGGGGCCTCACTGATCTTCCGGGGGCTGACGGCCTCCTCGGGGTGGAAGGTCCAGGTGGCCCGCTCGTCGCCGCGGGCCGTGACACGGACGGCGAGGACCTCGTCATGGACGAGGGCGGCGAGGGTGAGGGTGCCGGCGGTGGTGGTGACGGTTCCGGTGAGTTCGGCGTTCCAGAGGCTGAGGCGCCAGTCGACGGCGGTGATGGTGCCGGCCGGTTCGAGGGTGAGACGGCCGACGGGGAGTCGGCAGGTGCCCCAGCCGCTGCCGAACTCGGGGCGGTGGTCCTGGACCCGGCCGTGCTGGACGGTGAAGCGGATCTTGTTGGCGCCGGGTTCCTGGTAGACCATGCTGCCCAGTTGGCCGTCGCCGAGGAAGGGGCCCTCGTACCAGAGGGTGGGCAGCCGTCTCCACAACAGGTCCTGGTCGCGCAGGAAGCGGGCCCATGCGTCGTCGGTGCTCATGGTGTCGCGGAGTGTCCAGGGGCGCCCGGCGGCGGCCTGGGCGGGCGTCGGATCTCCGGGGTGGGCCGTGCCGGGTGACGCGGCGGCCGGCGTGCCGGGTAACGCGGTCGCGGCCGCTCCGCCCAACGCGGTGCCGAGCACGGCCCTGCGGGCCGGGTGCGGGTGTCTCTCCGAGGGTGAGGTCATCGTCGTCCTCCATACCTGACGGATCGTCGATACATCGGGTGTATCGAGGAACCTAGGAGGGACCTATGCACCTGTCAATGACTTCAACACCATGGGGATCGCAGGGCAGTTGCGCCACGGGTCGGCAATCGGGCCCCGACCTGGACATCAGTAGGCCCAGACCAATCCCACTCCACTCCTCCGATGTATCTCCGGGGCGGCGAGAACTCGACCATCCAGCGCCGCCCCTGCCCCGCGGTCCGCGTGCGGCTCAGCTCTGAGCGAGCAGCTGGAGGGTGTCGATCACGCGGTTGGAGAATCCCCACTCGTTGTCGTACCAGGCGACCACCTTCACGTGGCGGCCGTCGACGCGGGTGAGCGCCGAGTCGAAGATCGACGAGGCGGGGTTGCCCGTGATGTCGGAGGACACCAGCGGGTCCTCCGAGTACTCGAGGACGCCCGCGAGGGGCCCCTCGGCGGCGGCGCGGTAGGCCGCGAGCACGTCCTCGCGGGTCACGTCGCGGGCAACGGTGGTGTTGAGCTCGACGATCGAGCCGACCGGCACCGGGACCCGGATCGCGTCGCCGGACAGCTTGCCGTCCAGGTTGGGCAGCACCAGGCCGATCGCCTTGGCGGCACCCGTGGTGGTCGGCACGATGTTGACACCGGCGGCCCGGGCGCGGCGGGCATCGCGGTGCGGGCCGTCCTGGAGGTTCTGCTCCTGGGTGTAGGCGTGCACCGTCGTCATGAAGCCGTGCTCGATCCCGGCCAGTTCGTCGAGCACCGAGGCCAGCGGGGCGAGCGCGTTGGTCGTGCAGGAGGCGTTGGAGACGATCGTGTGCAGGTCCGGGTCGTAGGCGTCGGTGTTGACGCCGTAGGCGAGGGTGACGTCGGCGCCGTCCGAGGGCGCGCTGACGAGGACCTTGCGCGCGCCCGCGTCGAGGTGGGCGCGGGCGGCCTTGGCCGAGGTGAAGCGCCCGGTGGCCTCCAGCACGATGTCGACGCCGAGTTCGGCCCACGGCAGCTGCGCCGGCTCACGCTCGGCGAGGACGGTGATCCGGCGGCCGTCGACGACCAGGGTGTTCCCGTCGACGGTGACCGGACGGCCGAGCCGGCCGGCCGTGCTGTCGAAGGCGAGCAGCCTCGCGAGGGTGGCGGGCTCGGTGAGGTCGTTGACGGCGACGATCTCCAGGGCGGTGTCGCGTTCGAGGAGCGCGCGCAGCACATTGCGTCCGATGCGGCCGAATCCGTTGATGGCGATGCGAGTCATGAATGGTGTCCCTTCCCTATGGCCACCAGGCTCGCGCGCGGCGTGCGCCGCTGACAGTGGCGGGATCGCCATGGTTCAAAAGGATCGCGCCAGGCCCGCGGGGAGAGCTATTCACCCCGGGTGAAGGTGCGCCGGTACTCGCTCGGGGTGGTGCCCAGGATCCGCTGGAAGTGCATCCGCAGGTTCGCGCCGGTCCCGAGTCCGACATCGGCCGCGATCTGCTCGACCCCGCGCTCCGAGCGCTCCAGCAGCTCACGGGCCCGGTCGATACGGGCCCGCATGACCCACTGCATCGGCGTGTATCCGGTCTCCTCGACGAAGCGACGGGAGAAGGTGCGCGGCGAGACGGCGGCCTGCCGGGCCATGAGGTCGAGGGTGAGGGGTTCGTCGAGCCGGCGCAGGGCCCACTCCCGGGTGGCGGCGAAGCGCTCGCCGAGCGGCTCGGGCACGCTGCGCGGCACGTACTGGGCCTGGCCGCCGCTGCGGTAGGGGGCCGCGACCAGGCGCCGGGCCGCGTGGTTGGAGGCGGCCACGCCGAGGTCGCCGCGCAGGATGTGCAGGCACAGGTCGATGCCGGAGGCGGCGCCGGCCGAGGTCAGGACGCTGCCCTCGTCG
This sequence comes from Streptomyces griseorubiginosus, assembly GCF_001514195.1. Classification (GTDB taxonomy): domain Bacteria; phylum Actinomycetota; class Actinomycetes; order Streptomycetales; family Streptomycetaceae; genus Streptomyces; species Streptomyces griseorubiginosus. The sequence goes on from NZ_KQ948737.1 coordinate 627,621, forward strand.
ACGAAGAGGACGTTCTCGTCGACCCGCACGTGGGGGTGTTTCGCCGCGAGCGCCCTGGTGTAGTGCCAGTGGGTCGTGGCCCGCCTGCCGTCGAGGAGTCCGGTCGCGGCCAGCGCGAAGGCGCCCGTGGAGATCGCGGCCAGCCGTGCGCCGCGGCCGTGGGCGGCGACCAGGGCCTCGACGACGGCCGGTGGCGGGTCCTCGCGGTCCGGGAACCGGTAGCCGGGGATGAACACGATGTCCGCCCAGCCGAGCGTGTCCAGCCCGTGGGCGACGTGGTACGACAGCCCGTCCCCGCCGCTCACCAGGCCGGGGGCCGCTCCGCACAGCCGTACCTCGTACGGCATGCTCGCCCGGGTGGTGAACACCTGTGCGGGAATCCCTACGTCCAGGGGCTTCGCGCCTTCGAGGACGAGCACGGCGACACGACGGAGGCGGGAGGCGGGCACGGGGACAGGGTACGCAGCGGTCAGGCGTCCTGGACCGTGGCGGTGACGGGCGTGCCGATCTCGACCGTGCGGCTGACCGTGCAGAGCCGGTCGTGGGAGGTCTTCACCGCGCGGGGCAGGATCGTCCGGGCCCGCTCGGCGCCCTCGCCGTCCGGGAAGGCGACGGTGAAGGTGACCGTGAGGTCGGTCAGCCGGTTGCCGAGCTCGTCGTCGACCTTGTTGCCCGCCACCTGGACGGTGAAGGTGGCGGGTTCGGCGTGACGGCTGGTGGCGAGGTCGACGTCCACGGCCGTGCAGCCACCGAGCGCGGCGAGCAGCAGTTCGACCGGGGTGAACTCGTCGTCGGAACCGGTACCGAAGACGATCGTGCCGCCGCGTGCGTTGGTGGCGACGTAGTGCCCGGCCCCGGTGCGCTCGACGCTGACGGACCGCAGAGAGTTTTCGCTCATACCGAGGACATTAGCGCCGGGTGCATCGCGGACCCGGGGCGGCGGGTGCGTCGCGGGGCCCGGGGCGCCGGGTGCGTCGCGGGTCCCGGGGTGCTGGGCGCCTCGGAGGTCTGGAGGGGGCGGGGGGCTCACGGGTCGGGTGCCTCGCGGGTCGGGTGCCTCGCGGGTCGGGAGATCATTGGGAGGCTTAGCCGCAGCAGTCCCTCTCCGTCCGGCAGAAGCAGGATGCCTCGATGGGGACGTCGGCCAGGGCGGTGGTAGTGCGTAGTTGGTGGGCCACGAGTTGTGCCTCCGCGTTCTTTCCGGCACGGGTCAGGCACTCGTGGAGGCCGCGCAACGCCCAGACGTTGCCCGGGTGTTGGAGTGGCCGCGGGAGGGTGTCGTCGAGGCCGAGGTCGGCACGGTAGACGGCTTCCGCCTCGGCCACCCGGCCCTGTTCCAGCAGGAGGGCGCCGTAGGCGTGCCGGGTGGGCTGCATCCAGCCCCAGGGTTCGTCGTAGGGGAGGTTGTCGTCCAGGTCGATCGACCGGGCGAGGGCCGCGAAGGCGGTGTCGAACTCACCCTTGCGGTAGGCGAGTTCGCCGTCCAGCATGGCCGAGGCGATGGCGAGGATGTCGGCGCAGGTGTTGTTGAAGAGCATCCGGGTCTCGGGGACCCGGGCGACCGCCGCCCGGAACAGGGTCCGTTCGGCCTCCGCCTCGGTGACGCGCCCGAGGGCGGACAGGGCGACTCCGCGGGCGTAGTGGAGCATCGCCGTGGTCACGCAGTACAGCCGCGGGTCTTTAGGCAGCGGCAGGTCCAGGATGTCGGTCCAGCGGCCGAAGCGGACCAGGACGTGGACGCGCATCGCGAGGAAGCCCTCCAGCCAGTCGGCCATGGGCGGGCTCTCGACCCGCAGCAGTTCCTCCGGGATCGAGGCCTCCAGCTGCGCCGCCGTCTCCAAGGCCACCTGCGACTGCCCGAGGAACATCGCGCCGTAGATCTTGAAGTGGTAGTTGTGCGAGCGGTAGAGCGTGTAGAAGTTCAGCGCGCCCGCCCGGGCCCGCACCTTCTCGTCGGCGGCGATCGCCGCGCTGTTGTCGGACACCACCCGCCGGTAGTCGCCGCAGAGCACCTCCAGATGGGAGGGCATGTGCAGGAGGTGTCCCGCGTCGGGCACCAGGCCGCGCAGCCGGTCCGCCGCGGTCAGCGCCAGTTCGGGCGTGGGCGACATCTCCATCAGGTGGACGTACAGATGCAGGACGCCGGGGTGGTCGCGTCCGGTGGCGCTCGCGAGCGCCCGTTCCAGGACGGCCCGGGCCTCGCGGGTGCGCGCGCCGAGGGCGGGTTCGCCGGTGCGCAGGTCCCACAGCTGCCAGGGCGTGAGGTTCATCAGCGCGTCCGCGTACAGGGCGGCCACGTCCGCGTCGTCCGGGGCGAGCTCGTGGACGGCACGCATGGCGTCGGCGTACGGCGGGTTCCACACCGTGCAGTCCTCGGCGGGCCTGGCCTGTGGGTAGCGGGCGCGCAGGGCGCCGATCAGGGCCCGCTCCACCGGGGTGGCCCTGGCGGCCGCCTTCTCGTGCGCCGATTCGACGGCCAGGTGGGTGCGTTCGACGGTCCGGGCCAGGTCGCGGGCGTCGAAGAACTCCCAGGGCTTGTTGTAGTTCGGGCCCAGCGCGTAGGCGATGCCCCAGTGGGCCATCGCGCAGTCCGGATCGGCGGCGGCCGCCTTCTCGAAGCAGGCCACGGCCTCCTCGTGGTGGAAGGCGTACGTCCACACCAGGCCCCGGTCGAACCAGAGTTGGGCCTCGGCGGATTCGGTGGTGACGGGTCGGCCGTGGGAGCCGAGGTCGTAGTACTCCATCGCCACTGCCGCTCCTCGCACCGCTGACCTCGCACCACTGACCGGGCCGTACGGGAGTCGATTCTGCCCGAGGAAGGGGCTTTCGGACCCGTGGGAGCGGATCTGTCCCCCGAACGAACGCAGGCGCCGGGACGGGTCGAGGCGGGTCGGCTGAGCCGGGCGGAGGGCTGACTGACCGGGAGAAGGCTGAGCCGGGGAGGGCTGAGCCTTTACACACGGAAGATCCTCAGCAAGCTGCTCCAGAACCCCTTCCTGGCCGGCTCCGGCGCCACGGGGGGGCGAGGAACACGCTGTCGAGCGGGACTCGGCCGTCGTCGAGGGCAGCCCCGGGGCCCAGCGGTGGCGGTCGCGGGGCGAAGAGGGTGCCGGGTCAGCGGTGGCGGAAGAGGCTCGCGCATGGGGCATCCGGCCGCACCCGTCGCGGCCGCGCCGTGAGCATCCCTGTCCGTCTCCCGTCCGTCTCCCTGTCCGTCTCCCTGTCCGTCTCCCTGTGAGGTCCGGACGGTACGGTCCGGGGGCGGTGGTTCAGGCGGCGCGGTCGAGTAGATGGCGTACGAGGGCGATCAGGGCCCGGGCGGAGGACCGCTGGTCGCGGGCGTCGCAGTAGGTGACGGGGGTGTCCGGGAGCAGGTCGAGAGCCTCGCGGATCTCCTCCTCCTCGAAGTGGCCGGCCTGCGAGAACGTGTTGACGGCGACCGCGTACTCGAGGCCGTACTCGTCGATCAGGTCGATGACCGGGAACGTCTCCTCGAGCCGCGAGGGGTCGACCAGAAGCAGGGCACCGAGCGCGCCGCGGGCCATCTCCTCCCACAGCTCGATGAAGCGCTGCTGCCCCGGGGTGCCGAACAGATACAGCACCAGCTCGTCGCTCAGGGTCAGCCGGCCGAAGTCCAGGGCCACGGTGGTGGTCGCCTTGTCCGGGGCCCCGCGCAGGTCGTCGATGTGCAGGGACGCCTGGGTCATCTTCTCCTCGGTGCGCAGCGGGGTGATCTCCGACAGCGACCCGATGAAGGTCGTCTTGCCCACGGCGAAATGCCCGACCACCAGGATCTTCGCAGCGGTGATCACGTCGGCGGACACGTAGATGGAGCCGTTCGCCCCGGGGTCAGCCGATGGTGAGGGTTTCGAGTCCATGCAGAACCTTTTCGAGTGTCGCTCGGGGGAGGTGCTGGGCGGGGGCCGGATCAGCGCGGCAGGAGGTGCCCCTGCTCGCATAACTCGGTCAGCAGCGGTCGGGCCACGCCGACGGGCAGTCCCAGGTGCCCGGCGACCCCGGCGACCTCGGCGACCGACAGACAGCCGCCCGAACAGAGCTCCCAGATCGCCCGCGCCTCAGGGCAGGCACCCAGCGGCAGGGTCCGCTCGGGCGCGGTGCACACCAGCGAGCGCAGAGCCACGGCATCCTCGGAGGGGAGACGCCGGCCCCCCGTGATAAGGGCCGCCGTGATACGGCCCCCCGCGATACGGCTCCCCGTGATACGGCCGCCCGTGACGACGTAGGAGCGGACGAAGTCGCTGGTCACCGGAGCGTCCTCGTCCTGCCGTGTCATGCGCCCACGCCCCGGTTGCGCCGGCCGCCGCAGAGCACCGAGATGCTTTCGACAGGACGGCGGAACCGGCTGCCGGTGTGGTCGACCGGCTCGGCGGGCCGGCCTGGCACGCGCATCCCCGCGAAGACCGCGGCGACGACTGCCACGAGCAGGATCCACAGGAGTGGATCTTCGAACAATGACGTCATGAGACTCTTTTCAAGTCGCCTCGCGTCGGGAGACTGACCGCGCACCGCGCGTATGACGCGTCATCAGCCCACTGAAAAGTGCGATGATCTTATCAGTTGACCTCGGTGTCAACAGGCGTAGCAGCCGTCACACTTGTCCCGTCTCCACGCAGGTCCCCCGGCGAAACTCGTTTGCGGCGGCGGGCCCTGTTCCGGACGCTTGGGCCCATGTCCTACCTCCTGCGCGCTGCCGCGCTCACCGACGCGCCGGCCGTCACCGAGCTGCTCAACGAGATCGACCGCATCGAGATCGGGCGGCCCGAGACCGACCTGCCCACGGTGGAGAGCGACCTCGGGCACCCCGAGATCGACCTCGACCGCGACTCCTGGCTGGCCTTCGACGGCTCACGGCTGGTGGCGTACGCCCTGGTGTGGGACGACTCCAAGGGCGAGCGCATCGACGCCGACCACTACGTCCTTCCCGACCACCAGAAGGCCGGTGAGCTGCTCCTGGAGGCGCTGGAGACCAGAGCGCTGGAGAAGGCGCGGGCCAACGGGGCCGCACGGGCCGTGATCCACCTGCACCTCAACTCGGCGCCCACGACCGACCTCGCACTGATACGGGACCGGGGCTGGAAGGCCGTACGGCGCTATCACGTGCTGGAGCGGCCGCTGCGGGCCGACGCGGACCTGCCGCCCGAGCCGCCGGCCGGCGTGCGGGTACGGCCGTGTGCCGACGAGGCGGACCGGCGGCAGGTCCACGCCCTGCACCAGGTCGGCTTCGCCGAGCACTTCGACTTCCAGCCCCGCTCCTACGAGCAGTGGCTGCACGACATCCACGCCGACCGCATCGACTGGTCCCTGGTGTGGCTGGTCTCCACCGAAGACCTCGGGGACGTCGGCTTCCTGATCGCCCGCGACGACCGTGAGGCCATGGGCTGGATCCGCACGCTCGCCGTCAGCCGCGAGGCCCGCGGCCGGGGCCTCGGCGGTCTGCTGCTGCGCCAGGCATTCGCCGCGTTCGCGGCCCGGGGGCGCGACACCGTGGGCCTCGGCGTGGACACCGAGAACGCCACCGGCGCGCCCGAGCTGTACGCACGCAACGGAATGTCGGTCCACTACGCCGTCGACACCTGGGAAACGGTGGTGGAGTGATTCCCGTCGACGCGCGCTGAATTCCCGGTCAGGCCAGGCGCATTCCCACGGAACAGTCATGCACCCCCGCCGCGCAGCAACGCGCAGACGAAATTCTCCTCAAGGGCACGCATCTTCTTCAGCCGCGCGGCGTCGGTGGACCGAATGACCTGTGACGTGACCGAGAACGTCAGGGAACGGCGGCCGTCGGGGGTGGCCGCGATCAACTGGGTGTAGCCCAGCGTGTTGCCGGTGTGGCCCAGGACGACACCGCACCGCGTCTGGTAGCGGAAGACGGCCAGACCCGCGGAGTTGCGGCCGGGCCCGGCGGGCTCGGAGGAGCCCTCGATCCACTGCCGCTGCTGCTCGACGACCCTGCCGCCGTAGAGCCGTCCGCTCGCGTAGCCACGGATGAAGCGGGTCATGTCGGCCGGTGTGGAGACGATCCCTCCGGAGGCCCAGACACCCGACATCCCGATGACCTCGCTGACGTCCTGCGGAGCCGCGGGCGGGTCCACGTCATAGCCGTGCAGATAGGGACTCGGCATCCGGTAGCCCTGCGGGAGGCTGGTCGACTGCAGGCCGAGGGGCCGGTAGACCAGTCTGCGCAGGAGTTCTTCGTACGTCGTCCGGGTCGCCGCCTCCGCCATGAGCGCCACGGCGATGTTGTCCGAGTTCGAGTAGCGGTACTCGCTGCCCGGCGTGAAGAGCAGGGGCTGGTCGGCGACGTAGTCGAGCAGGCGCCGGGAGTCGAACTGATGGCGCGGATCCGCCCGTAGTGCGGCGACGAAGCCGTCGCTGCGGGAGTAGTCGGGCAGACCGCTGGTGTGGTTGAGGAGTTGACGAAGAGTCACCTTGCCCCAGGCGTCGGGGAGTTGGGGAAGCCACTTGTGCAGGGTGTCGTCGAGCCGCAGGACGCGGTGGTCGACGAGTGTGAGGGCCACCGCCCCGCTGAAGGCCTTGGCCGTGCTCGCGATGCGCATGTGGTCGTCGGGCCGGGGCGCGCGCCCGGTGCGGATGTCGGCGACTCCGGCGCGTACGACACGCGTGCCGTTCTCGGTCCGCAGGACGGCGATGGCTCCGGGTGGGCCGCCCGGGCTCCGCACGAACTCGTCGAGCTGACGCTGAAGCTCGTGCCGGTCGGGCGGGTCGGTGGCGGCACCAGCCGTCGTCGAGGTGAGTGCGGCGAGGCAGACCGCGAGGACGGACCCCGCTCGCAGACGGGTTCGGCGTGCAGACATGGGGGCTCCCTGGGGAGGGGACGGCATGGCCCGTCAAGCCTCACCGGGAGTGGCGTTCCCGTGCTTCCGGTACTGCTGCATACGGACCATGGGCTGGGGCACCAAGGGGTGCCGTGAATTCGCCCCGCGGGGGTCTGCGGTCTTCAGCGGTCGCTTGTTCCTCAGCTTAGTTTGCATGTACACCGACGTCTCGTCGGGAGCCTGCGGGAGGACCGCTCCTGTTCTTTTCGTGCCATCGCACGAGTGGGTCCCCGCCACGGGAACGCGTGGCGGGGACCCACCCCGGTGTCACATCGAGCGGCGGCTGGTGCGTCGCAGGAGGACGAATCCGGCGATCAGCAGGATCGCGCCGATCGCGCCCGGCCACAGCTGGGTGCCGGTCTCGGCGAGACTGCCCTGGTCGCCCTGCGGCGCCGGCTGCGCGGCCACGGGGGGCTGTGCGACGGCTGCGGGCTCGGTGGTCGCGGTGTCGTCCTGGGGGTCGGGCCGGCTCGACTCGGCCGGTTGGTTCGTCGGCTCGTCGCCGGAGCCGTCGGCGTTCGTGGTGTCGGGTGCCGACGTGCTGTGGGCGGTGGGTGAGCTGTAGGTCTTCGGTTGGTTGTCGGCGGGAGCGGTGGTCTGGTCACCGGCCGGGGCCTCGGTGGCCGGGGCGGGCTGCTGCTGGGGGTCGCCGCCGTTTCCGGGGTTCTCCTCGGCACCGTTGCCGTTGCCGCCGTCGTTGCCGTTGCTGCCGTCGTTGCCGTTGCCGGGGGTCGGGTCGGTGCCGTTGCCGGTGTCTCCGCCGTTCTGACCGCCGCCGTTCTGGCCGTTGTCGCCGCCGTTGTTGTTGCCGTCGCCACCGCCGTTGTTGTTGCCGTTGTCGCCGTTGCCCGGGTCGTCCTGACCCGTGCCCACGCCGCACTGGCGGCCGTCGTTGATGCAGCCGACCATCTCGTTCATCAGGTTCTCGTCGAAGACGTTGATGAAGTCGCCGTGGTCGGTGACAGGCTTGTGCAGCTGCTCGGGGAACGAGTCGACCGCGAACAGCGGGGTCGTGCGGCCGCCGTCGTTCAGGCTCGGCGCGTCGACGTCGTAGACGATCCGCTGGACCAGCTGGGGAATGGCCTTGAAGCCGTTCGGGCAGGTGCCGTCGTTCTGGGCGAACGCCACGTGGGTGCGGTGGTTGGCGCTGTCGATGTTGCGGCCGTCCCAGCAGCTCTGGAACTTGAAGGTGCGCACCACGTCGCTGCCCTGCGGGCACAGCGGGTACTTGTCCTTCAGCTGCCGGTCCTCGAACCCGGTGCAGCTCCAGGACGCGTTGGCGTTGGCGGGGCCGTTGACGAAGGCCTTGGCGTCACCGGTGATGATGCGCAGCAGCCGCGGCATGGCAGTGACCTTGCTGCGGGGGTTGCCGACGAACGTCAGCGTGACTTCCTTGGGCGTGACGATCTTGCCGGCGTTGCCCTCGATGCCACCGCCGGGCTTGGCGGCGTCCTGTTCCTGCGTGCCGTTCTGGAGCCGGATCACGGGCCAGTAGTAGGTCGACTTGTCGCCCTGGTCGACGCAGCTCGTCTGGGCATTGGCCAGGTCCTGGTCGCTGGCGAAGGCGGTGTTCGACTGGTTGCCGATGTAGTCGTGGAAGTGGTGGGCGCCGTTGGAGACACCCGGGGCGACGATGACGTTGTCCGAGTTGAACAGGCCGTTCGCGTTGACACCGCAGCTGGTGACGAAGGTGCCGCGGGAGGCGTCGCCCTGAGCCGGCGGCGCCTGTGCGGCGGGTGGTGCGCTGTTGATGTCGGCGTAGTCAGCGGCCACGGGACCGTTGCCGGCCTGACCGCCGTTGCCCTGCTGCTGACCGCCCTGCTGGCCGCCCTGCTGCTGACCGTCCTGGCCCTGACCGCCTTGGTCCTGACCGCCGTTCTGCTGGTCGCCCTGGCCCTGCTGGTCCTGGCCCTCCCCCTGCTGGTCGCCCTGACCGCCACCGTTCTGGTTGTCGGTCTGGCGCAGGGTGCAGCCGGCCATGTCGCCGAGTCCCTGGGGCTGTTCACCCGAGCGCTGCAACGCGGCGCCGATGCGCTCGATGGTGGCGGCGCGGTTCTGCTGGAGCGGATCGACGATACGGCTCTGCGCGGCGTCGCGGTCCTGGATCGACGGGTCCTGGAGTTGCTGGTACGCCTCCGCTATCTGCTGGTCCAGCCGGGCGAGTTCCTGGTCGACCTCCGCCCGCGAGCCGTCGGGCACGTTGGTGAGCGTGTCCCCGACGTCCGGGCAGTCGATCGTGACGGCTCCCCACGACGTCTGCTGCGGTGTGCCGCTCTCCGTGGCGGAGGCGTACACGTTCGCCGCGACCAGCCCACCACCCCCGAGCATCAGGGCCACTGCGGCGAAGGTCGCACGTCGTGCGCCTGTCGGTCGTCTGCGATTGCTGCGTCCCACGGATGTACTCCTGCGCGTCTCGGCTCTCCGGGCATGCAAATCCCCCGGCCCCATACGGACGCCGAGCCCCGCGTGTTCAACCGCATCGGAAATTCACAGCACTCTCATACGGAACACCGGGTTCCACCAACTGCCGTGGACCTTCTGAGGCCGCCACAGCATCGACTCCCCCGCCGAGTCCCCTCCGTGACGGTCCGTCACTCCGTCACCCGCCCACGGCATACGGCGGGTTCTCCCCGTAGCGCTAAGGCCGTGCCGGTCGTCGGCGGGGGCCGGGGTGGGCTCGGGGTAGTAGCCGTTCCGTGCCAGAGGCGGCGTGCGCCGTCCAGGGCGGTTCGCGGCCGATGTGGCCCATGCCGGCCATGCCGGCCATGCCGGCCATGCCCAGGCGAGCACCGGCCCGGGAGGGGGTGGCCCGCTCGCTCCACGGCCCGGCGGCTCCACCACCTGGCCGCTCCACCGTCCGGCGGCCACCGCTGTGAACAGCCAGGACACGGCCTCGCGGGACGTGTCGGCGTCCAGCCGGGCCGCCGGGTGACGAGTCGGCGCGCTCGCGTCGTGCTCCACCGTGTCGAACCCGCCCTCCCGGGTACCCGGTCCGCCCGTCCCGGCCCCGGGTGCGGGCCGGCCAGGAAGGGGGCACTGATGACGCAGCACGCCGACGACGACGTCGCCCACCACGGGGGCGTCACCGGACTGCGGCTGGCGACCGGGGAGGCCGCGGGTGAGGCGCTCGCCCGGAGTCTGCCCGTGGACCGCAACCAGGCGATCCTTGAGGCGGCCAAGCAGGTCGGCGCGATCCTGAAACGGGAGGGGCACGCCTTCGCGCTCGCGGGCAGTGTCGCCGTGTACGCGCACGGCGGCTCCCAGAACCTCCAGCACGACGTCGACTTCGCCATCCTCCCCGAGGACGCCCAGTCCGTGGCCGACACCCTCCGCGAGGCCGGTCTCCAGGTACGCACGCCTCCGGAGGACTGGCTGCTGAAGGCCGACTGCCTGGGCCAGCAGGTCGACCTGATCTTCGAGCTGGCCCACCAGCCGGTCACCCGGGAGCTGCTGGCACGGGCCGACGAACTCTCGGTCGACTCGGTGTTCATGCCGGTGCTGTCCCCCACCGACCTGCTGCACAGTCTGCTGTCCGCGTTCTCCGAGCACCACTGCGACTTCGGGGCCGTCCTGCCGATCGCCCGCACCCTGCGGGAGAAGGTCGACTGGGACGCCGTACGCCGGGGCTGCGGGGACGCGCCGATGCCGGACGCGTTCTTCTACTTCCTGGAGCGGCTCGGGGTCATCGAATCGCAGGACAGGACAGCGATGAGCGAGGAGGGTCGGTCATGAGCGGGTCCGCGCCGGAGGGCGCCGGCGAGAACGTCGAGTACCGCGTCGCCCACTTCCGTGACCGGCTGGCCGCGGAGGAACTGGGCGAGCTGGGGGTCCGGGCCGAAGTGCGGCCGGGGGCGGTCGTGGTCAGCGGGACCGTGCCGTCCGCGGAGTGCCGGGAGACCGTGCTGCGGACCGTCCGCGAGGAACTCGCCGGGCTCGCCGTGCACACCGACGTGCTGGTGGCCGAGACCGCCACGCCCGATCATGCGGAGGAACTGCCGTGATCCGTGTCGCCGCCGTGGGGGACATCCACATGGGCCCGGAGAGCCAGGGCGTGCTGCGCCCGGCCTTCGACACCCTGTCCGACTGTGCCGATCTGCTGCTCCTGGCCGGCGACCTCACCCGGCACGGCACGCCCGAGGAGGCGCGCGTGGTGGCGCAGGAGGTGCGGGACCTGCCGGTGCCGGTCGTCGCGGTTCTCGGCAACCACGACCATCACGACGAGCAGCCCGAGAAGGTCGCCGCCCTGCTGGAGGACGCGGGGGTGCGGGTGCTGGAGGGCGAGGGGACCGTCGTGGAGTGCGGCGGCACCCGGGTCGGCGTCGCCGGGACCAAGGGGTTCGGCGGCGGGTTCGTGGGCCGGAGCGCGGGTGAGTTCGGCGAGCCGCTGATGAAGGAGTTCGTACGGTACTCACGGCGCTGCGCGGACGGGCTGCGCTCCGCACTGGAGGAACTGGGCCGGCAGGACTGCGCGGCCAGGGTGGCGCTCACCCACTTCTCCCCCGTGGCGGACACGCTCGCCGGTGAGCCGCTGGAGATCTATCCGTTCCTCGGCAGCTACCTGCTGGCCGAGGCGATCGACACCGCGGGAGCCGACCTGAGCGTGCACGGACATGCCCACGCGGGCTCCGAGCACGGGATGACGGCCGGCGGGGTGCGGGTGCGGAACGTGGCCCAGCCGGTGATCCGACGGGCCTTCAACGTCTACCACCTGCACGAGAACTGACCGGCCGGCCGCCACTCCCGCACGCGACGGCCGCCCCCTGACGCGAACCGACAGGACGACGTCAGCTCCGTGTCGTCGCCCTGTCGTGGTCCTCCCGGGACGTGGACGTCAGTTGGGCGCCGTCGCCCTGTCGTGTTCCTTTTAGGACAGGGACGTCAGCTGCGCGCCTTCGCCCGGTCGTGGTCCTCCCACGCCGCGTCCCGCAGTTCCGGTCGCAGCAGCACCTCCACCGCCGTGCGGGCCAGCGCCTCGGCGGCGGCCAGCATCACCTGACGGGCGCGCTCGGAGCCGGCCGCGACGGCGAACTCGGGGGTGTGGTCGGAGCCGTCCTCCCCCATGATCGCCACGAAGGGGTGGATGGCGGGCACCCGTCCGCTGACGTTGCCGACGTCGGAGGAGCCCAGGTAGACGCCGGGTGCGGGCGGGGTCATCTCGATGCCCGCGCCCGCCAGATGCCGGGCGAACCGGGCGGAGAGCACCGAGCTGTCCCGGAAGTGCTCGTAGCGGGGCGTGGCGCGCTCCACCGTGACCGTGGTCCCCGTCGCCCGGGCGACGCCCTGGGCGCAGGTGAGCAGCTCGCCCGCCAGGTCCTCCAGGGCGCCGGTGGTCAGCGCGCGCAGCCCGAACAGTCCCTCCGCGTACTCGGGGACGATGTTGGTGGCCCGGCCGCCGTCGGTGACGATGCCCTGGACGTGTGAGCCCTCGGGCTGCCTGCGCCCCACCACGGCCAGGGTGTTGAAGAGCTGGACGAGCGCGGCGAGGGCGTCGACGCCCTCGGTGGGGTTGCCGGTCGGGTGGGCGGCCCGGCCGTGGAAGCCGACCCGGTACTGGGCCTGCGCGGTCAGCGGCGCCCACTGCCAGCTGTGCACACCGGGATGGAACATCAGGGCCGCGTCGAGGTCGTCGAACACCCCGGCCTCGGTCTCGGCGACCTTCCCTCCGCCGCCCTCCTCGGCCGGGGTGCCGATGGCCCACACGGTGCCGGCGTCCCGGTCGAGCACCGCCCGCGCGGCGAGGGCGGCGCCGAGGCCGGCCGCGGCGATCAGGTTGTGGCCGCAGGCGTGACCGAGGCCGGGGAGGGCGTCGTACTCCAGCATCAGGGCGACGGCCGGGCGGGTCCTGGTGCCGGAGCGGGCGGTGAACGCGGTGGGCAGGCCGGCCACGTCCCGCCGGACCTGGAATCCCGCCCATTCGAGCTCTCCGCACAGCAGCGCCGCCGCCCGGTGCTCCTCGAAGGCGTACTCCGGGTCGGAGTGCAGCATGCGCGCCATGTCCCAGAGCCGTTCGGCCCGCGCCGCCACCTCCCCGTGCACCCGCGCGAGCACCTCGTCCACGGCGTCGGTCACATCGTCCTCCCGTTCGGTCTCGTCCGTCCGCGTCGCGGTCCGGTCACGTTCCGCGTACCCGTCCGGGTTCCATCGAGCGGGGCGGCTTACACCAGGGCAACCGTTACCGGCCCGGGGGCGGGGGTACTCAGGAGCGGTCAGCGCGACTCGTCGAGGAGGCCGCTATGCAGGCGGACCGGATCGCCGATCCCTGGGGTGCCCGGACGCCGTACCGACGCCACGGGTCCTGGCCGGCGAGGGTGGACACCTTCCTGGCGGAAGGCGTGGAACCGGGGGCGGTCGAGCGGTGGGTGCCTGCGGCCTCGCTGCTGCACTCCGGCGGTGACGCCATGGACATCGCCGTGGTCGACGGCCGGATGGCGGGGGTGCGCGGACGGGCGGTGGACCGGGTCAACCGCGGCAGGCTGGGGCCCAAGGACCTGTTCGGCTGGCAGGCGAACGCCTCGCAGGACCGGCTGACCAGGCCGCTCGTCCGGCGGGACGGGCACCTGGTGGAGACGGACTGGGACACCGCGATGGAGCGGGTGGTGGGCCGTACCCGGGAACTGCTCGACGAGCGCGGACCAGGCGCGATCGGGTTCTACACCAGCGGTCAGCTGTTCCTGGAGGACTACTACACGCTCGCGGTGCTGGCCCGGGCGGGCATCGGCACCAACCACCTCGACGGCAACACCCGGTTGTGCACGGCGACCGCGGCCGAGGCGCTGAAGGAGTCGTTCGGCTGCGACGGCCAGCCGGGCAGCTTCGACGACCTCGACCACGCGGACGTGATCGCGCTGTTCGGCCACAACATGGCCGAGACCCAGACCGCGCAGTGGGCGCGGATCCTGGACCGGCTGGCGAGCGTCGACCCGCCGCGCCTGCTGTGCGTGGACCCCCGCCCGACCCAGCCGGCCCGGCACGCGGCCGTGCACCTGGCACCGCGGGTGGGCACCAACGTGCCGCTCCTGAACGCCCTGCTGCACGAGACGATCCGGCACGACCGGGTCGACCACGACTTCGTCGACGCCCACACCGTCGGCTTCGAGGAACTGTCCGAGCGGGTCTCCTCCTGCACACCCGAGTGGGCCGCGGACATCTGTGACGTGCCGGCCGCGCGGATCAGCGAGGCGGCCGAACTCGTCGGTACGGCCGAGGCCCTGCTGTCGACGGTCCTCCAGGGCGTCTACCAGGCGCACCAGGCCACCGCCGCGGCCGTGCAGGTCAACAACCTGCACCTGATCCGCGGCATGCTGGGCCGCCCGGGCGCGGGCGTGCTCCAGATGAACGGACAGCCCAGCGCGGAGAACACCCGCGAGTGCGGCGCCGACGGCGACCTGCCGGGCTTCCGCAACTGGCAGAACGACGAGCACATCGCCGACCTGGCGAGGGTGTGGAACGTGGAGCCGGACCGGATCCCGCACTTCGCGCCGCCCACGCACGCGATGCAGATGTTCCGGTACGCCGAGCAGGGCTCGATCGGGATGCTGTGGATCAGCGGCACCAACCCGGCGGTGTCCCTGCCCGAACTGGCCCGTATCCGCGCCCTGTTGGCGCAGGACCGGCTCTTCACGGTCGTCCAGGACCTGTTCCTGACGGAGACCGCCCGGCTCGCCGACGTCGTGCTGCCCGCCGCGACCTGGGGCGAGAAGACCGGCACGATCACCAACGCCGACCGGACGGTCCACCTCTGCGAGCAGGCGGTGGAGCCGCCCGGCGAGGCGCGGCCGGACCTGGAGATCTTCCTCGACTTCGCGCGGCGCATGGACTTCCGCGACAAGGACGGCGGACCGCTGATCGGCTGGCGGGAGCCCGAGGAGGCGTTCGAGGCCTGGAAGCGGTGCAGCGCGGGCCGGCCCTGCGACTACACGGGCCTGTCCTACGACCGCCTGCGCCAGGCCGGTGGCATCCAGTGGCCCTGCACCGGGGCACGGCCCGACGGCACCCCGCGTCTCTACACGGACGGCATCACCTGGGCCCACCCGGACGACTGCGAGAGCTACGGCAAGGACCTGGAGACCGGCGCGGCCGTGGACCCGGTGGAGTACCGCTCCCTCAACCCGGAAGGCAAGGCCGTGCTCAAGGCCGCCGCCTACATCGAGCCGCACGAGATGCCCGACGAGCGGTACCCCTTCCAGCTCTCGACGGGCCGGACCCTCTACCACTTCCACACCCGCACCAAGACCGGGCGGGTGGCACAGCTCGACGAGGCCGCGCCCGACGTATGGGTGGAGATCAGCACGGCGGACGCGGAGCGGCTCGGGCTCGGCGAGGGCGACCTGGTGAAGGTCACCACCCCGCGCGGTGGCCTGGAGGGGCGGCTGCGGGTCACCGGCATCCGGCCGGGGCTGCTGTTCGTGCCCTTCCACTACGGCTACTGGGACACCAAGGAAGGGGACGGCCCGGACAGGGGCGGCCCGGGGCGGGCCGCGAACGAGACGACGATCACCGACTGGGACCCCGCGTCCAAGCAGCCCCTGTTCAAGACGGCGGCCGCGGACCTCACCCTCGTCGCCCGCGCCGACGGCCGGCACGCACCCGCCCCCACCACCACGGCGTCGGCCCCGGCACACCCCGACGCGGCGCCGGTCACGGCGGGCGGCCGGCAGGCGTACGCGACCCAGAACCCCGGCTACGGCGAGGCCCCGGGGCGGGCGGAGCCGGGGGGCACGTCATGAAGGAAGCCTCATGAAGGACGGCTCAGAAAAACGCCTCGTGAAGGACGGCTCATGAAGGACGGCATCGCCCACATCCTGCGCGCCCTGCACCGCGGGGAGCGGCGGCTGGCCCGGGATCTCTCGACCGCGGCCGAGCGGCACGCCGAGGAGCACGAGATCCACCATGTCGCCACCGACCTCGCGGCGTGGTCGCGCGAGCACGCCGAACGGC
The DNA here is from genome assembly GCF_001514195.1 of Streptomyces griseorubiginosus. Classification (GTDB taxonomy): domain Bacteria; phylum Actinomycetota; class Actinomycetes; order Streptomycetales; family Streptomycetaceae; genus Streptomyces; species Streptomyces griseorubiginosus. The sequence goes on from NZ_KQ948737.1 coordinate 643,415, forward strand.
TCGCGGAACTCGCCGCGGGTGACGGACTGCGCCTCGACGACGACATCCCCGAGCCCCTCCCCGCGGACGGACCGGGCGCTCTTCTCCTCCTGCACGACCTGCGCGCCCTGCATCTGGCCGCAACAGAGAACTCGCTGCACTGGGAGATGCTCGCGCAGGCCGCTCAGGCGAGCCGGGACGAGCGGCTGCTCAGCCTGGTGTCGGCGTGCCATCCGCAGACGCTGCGGCAGCTGCGCTGGAGCGACACCATGGTCAAACAACTGTCCCCGCAGCTGCTGACGAGCCTGTGACCAGGAACAAGACCAGGAATAAGGGGTGCGACCCCGGGCACTCGGGGGCCGGAGGTGATGAACATGGGACACGGAGGAAACGTCATCGACGAGCTGGTGACCGATCACCGTGAGGTGGAGGAACTGTTCGGGAAGATCGAGGCGCTGCCGCCCGGCGACAAGAAGCGGAAGGTGTACGCCGACCAGGCCACCATGGAGCTGATCCGGCATTCGGTGGCCGAGGAGGAGTACCTGTACCCGGCGGTACGGGAACATCTGGTCAACGGCAACACCATGGCGGACCGGGAGATCGAGGACCACTCCACGGCCGAGCAGCTCATGAAGGACCTGGAGGGCTGCGCTGCGGACGACCCCGAGTTCGACCGGCTCGTGGGGGAGCTGATGAGCGAGGTCCGCTCGCACATCGCCGAGGAGGAGCAGACCCTCTTCCCGCAGTTGCGGGTCGCCTGTTCGGAGAAGGAGCTGGACGACCTGGGCGACAAGGTGCGCCGTGCCAAGAAGATGGCGCCGACCCGCCCGCATCCGTCGGCCCCGGACACTCCTCCGGCGAACAAGCTGCTGGCTCCCGGCGCCGGGCTGGTCGACCGGCTGCGGGACGCGCTCTCGGGCCGCGGCAAGGAGGACTGACGTCCACGGCTCAGGCCCCTCAGGCGTTCCCTCACTCAGCGGCACGGGCCCCTCAGGCGTTCCTCCACTGAGGGGCGTGGGTCCTCAGGCGATGAGTGCCTCGTCCGAACCCAGCCGCGCCAGCAGCTGGGTTCGGTGCAGTCCGGCGACCGGCGCGAGCAGGTCCGGGTGCCTGAGCAGGGCCGCCGCGCGGCGGTCCGTGGCGTCGGGGGTGAGCAGGCGGCGGAACGCGGCCGGTGTGGCCGTCGTGTGCTCGCCCCCGGCGGCGACCTCGGTCACCGCCAGTCGGGCCAGTTCGGGATCGGTGAGCAGACAGGCCGCCCAGCTGGCCACGACCTCGTCGACCCAGGTCCGCCAGGCGTGCTCCTCGCCGTCCCGGTCGTCGTGGGCGTCCGCGCCGGTGACCCAGTCGAGGCGGGCGGCGCCGCCCGGGCCCGCCGTGCCGAGCAGTGCGGCGTCCATCGCCGTCGGATAGCGCAGCCACGCGGCGACCGTCACGGCCTGCCGGGCCTGCACCTCGCACAGCGCGGCGGCCAGCGCGCCGCCCGAGGGCGGATAGGCGCGGTTCAGCCAGTGGGCGGTCGCCGCGATGACCGGGGAGAGATCTGCATGCACTGCCGGGCCGCCCGAATTGCCGGTGGAAGGGGGGTCTGGCCGAAACGGTAGCCCGCGGGCCGGGGAGGACGACATGGCTCCGACCTCGTAGGGCACGTGGTCTCGGCCACACCGGCGCCTCTCCCGCCAGGCCCTCAGCCAGGACTTCTCGCGCCGCCCCCCAGCCAGGACTTCTCACGCCGGGCCCTCAGCCGGAACATCTCCCGCTAGGCCTCCAGCCAGAACCGGGTGCGTTCGAGCCACAGATCCAGCAGCCGTGAGTCGCCTCGCGTCCTGACACCGGGCGCGGGGCGGTCGTAGAGGAAGAGGAGCAGGTCGGTCACGGGTCCGCGGACGCTCGCCGTGGCCACCCCGCCGCCTCGCCGCCATCGCGGTCGCTCTCCGCCGAGGTCGAGCAGCCACTCCCCCGCCGTTCCCGCGTCGAAGCGCAGGGCCCGCCCGGTTCCGAGCAGGTCGGGTACGCCGGGCTGGGGCTCGTAGGCCTCGGGGACGGTCGAGAACAGGAGCCATTCCTCCACGGCGTCCGCCGCGAGCCGCTCGTCGACCACGAACTCCGCGCCGGTCACCAGGGCCGCGTCGGCGCGGTGCAGCAGGGTCTCGTAGGCCATGCGGCGGGCCCAGAACCCAGTGGACTGCTCGACCAGTTCCTCGTCGGCGGGCGTCCACACCCGCACGTCGGGGCCCACCGCCCGGAGGCTCCCGGCCAGCCTGTCGGCGCCCTCCACCAGCCAGTCGCCGAGGCTCCGGTCGTCGAGGTGGGCATGGGCGGCCGGGTCGTTGACCTGCTCGTCGTCGATCGGCCGTGTGGCCCGGGTCCGTACGATCTCCTCCGCCCAGCGGTGGTCGCCGCCCACGTGCCGCAGCAGCCGGCCGAGGTGCCAGCCGGGGCAGGTGGGCACCGGCGCGGTGAGGTCGGCGCCCTCGGCGTGGTCGGCGAGGAGGCGGGTCTGGGCGACGATCGCCTGGCAGTGCTCCTCGAAGTCGAAGGTCGACACGGCTTCCCCCATCGCCGCCACGCGCCCGTCAGGCCTCGGTTCCGGTGTAGAACGCGATCGTCGCGGCCGTCGTCCTGGCGGCTGTCCCGGCGTCAGCGCCGGAGGCGGCGTAGGCCTCGCCCCAGCTCTCGCCGGAGCCGGTGATGAAAGCACGGCCGTCGGGTGTGGTGTGCCAGGTCGCGGCCTTCTCCTTGCTGAGCCCGCGGCCCGCGAGGTGCAGCCGCAGTCCGTACAGCCCGAGGTCCCAGCCGACGCCGACGGCACCGGGGCCGAACTGGTCCCAGAACCCCTCCGGTACGACCGACACGTGCTCGAGTTCGAGGACGGTCCGCTCCCCGTCCTCGGGCGTGAGACGCACCTCGACCTCGCTGAACCCCGGGTCGGGGCCGAACAGCCAGCTCACCCTCAGCCGCTCGGGTTCCACGCACTCGAGGATCTCGCCACCGGCGTTGCCCTCCAGCTGGTAGCGGCCGCCGACCTTGAACTCGCCGGTGACCGGCATGAACCAGCGCGCGATGCGTTCGGGGGAGGTCACCGCGTCCCACACGTCGGCGATCTCCGCGTCGTAGGTGCGGCGCAGCAGGACGGTCCGGGCCTCGCCGGTCTCGACCTGCCGGGTGCCGACCCGTCGGTGCAGTCGGTTGATCTCGTCGGCGATCTCACTCATCTCGGCTCATCTCTCCTTGCCGTCTGCGCTCCCGCTTACCGCGCGCGAGTTCCGTGCCGAGCGCGTCGAGCCGCTGGTCCCAGAAACCGCGGAAGCGCTCCAGCCAGGCGTCCACTTCCCTCAGCGGTGCGGCGTCGACGGCGTAGAGCCGCCGGTTGCCGTCGGCGCGGACGGAGGCGAAGCCGCTGTCCCGCAGCACCTTGAGGTGCTGTGAGACGGCCGGCTGGGAGATCCCGAACTCGTCCCGGATCACGGCACTGACCTCGCCCGACGCCTGCTCCCCCGAGGCGAGCAGTTCCAGTATCCGGCGCCTGACCGGATCTCCTAGTACGTCGAACGCGTGCACGCGACCCACTATGCCACCCGGCGCTTATATAAGCCAAGGCTTATGGACACCTCGCCCGTCCGGACGACTGGCCCGTCCGGTTCCGCCGGTGGGTCACCAGCCGCTGACCCGGTTCCAGAACCCCGCCACAGCGGGCGCCTCGCCGGTCGGCCGGGAGCCGTCGACGACGTGGTAGCCGCGGTGCTGAGCCGCCGTGGCGCAGGCGTGGTTGGGCAGGATGCGCAGGCGGGTGCCGATGGGCAGGTCAGGGAGGGGGACGCCCTCGCGGGCGGTGAGGGTGCCGTGCTCCTGGCTCGCGGCCGTCATGACCAGGCCCGGCAGGAGTGCGCCGGAGAGGTCGGCGACGAGGCCGTATCCCTGGTCCTGCGCCTGGGCGGCGGTGCCGCGGTCGCGGGACATGGCCATCCAGCCGCCGTCGGTCACGATCCAGCCGTACTCGGGGCGGTGACCGATGACCGTGACGACGACCGACAGGGCGAGGTCGTCGAGGTCGCAGACGCCGAGGCCGGCCATCACCAGGTCGAAGAACACGTAGTTGCCGGCGCGCAGTTCGGTGACGCCGGTGAGGTCCTCGGCGGCGTGGGCGGTCGGGGTGGAGCCGACGCTGACGGTGGCCACGGGCAGGCCGGCCGAGCGCAGTCGTCCGGCCGCGGCGACGGCGCTGTCCCGTTCGTTCAGCGCGGCCAGCCGCTGGTCCTCGGCGGTGGGGGCGAAGTACGACTCCCCGGCGTGCGTCAGCACCCCGTCCAGGCAGCCCGCTTCGTGCAGGACGCGGCCGATCCCGGGAAGCTCGGGGGCGTCAGGCCTGAGACCGCCGCGGTGGCCGTCGCAGTCGATCTCGATCTGGGCCGGCACCGGGATCGCCGCCCGGCGGGACGCGTCGGCGACGAACTCCGCCTGTTCCGTGCTGTCCAGCAGCACGCGCAAGGTCACCCCGCGCCGCGACAGGGCGAGGACACGCGGCAGTTTGTGGGGGTCGATGCCCACGGCGTAGGTGATGTCGTTGTACCCGCCCTCGGCGAACGCCTCCGCCTCGGCCAGGGTGGAGACGGTCACCGGGCAGGGCTTCGCGCCCTCGTGCAGCAGGGCGGCGACGTCGAGGCTCTTGGCCGTCTTCACATGCGGGCGCAGGGCGACGCCGAGCCGGTCGGCCCTGGCGGCCAGTCGCCCGATGTTGCGCCGGGTCCGGCGCACGTCGACGACCGCGAACGGGGTGTCGGGGTCGGCCAGGGTGAGCCGGTCGGCGGCCACGGGGTGGTTGTCGGGAGTCACGCGGAGGGTCCGTCCTCGGGAAAGGGGCGATGTGGCCCCGGCGGTCCACCTGCCACCCCAGGAACATACGACCGAGGGCCAGGACGATCATCGGCCGCGGCGACGCGGTGCCGGTCCGCACCCTCGACGACGCGCCTCGCATGTCCGCCCACCGCCCCGCCGCCACTCGATTGGACTAGCTGTCCAGATCTGGACAGTCAATCTAAGAGTCTGACCGACAGTTGTCCAGCGGGGTGATCGAGGTATACATATGGGCCGCCCGGGTGCGGGTCGGTGGCCTGGTGGCGCATTCTTGCTGTGTCGCCCGCGGGACGGCGCACGGACGAGGTAGGGCCGGATGACTGGGAGCGTCAAGGAGGCACAGCCCACGGCCGGGCGGCTGGCGGCGCTGCTGATCGACAGTTCGACCGAGGCGATCAGTGCGGCCGGCGGCCACGCCGGAGGGGTCTATCTGCGCTCCCGCACGCCCGGACTGCTCAGGCTCGCCGTCCTGTCCGGCCTGCCCGGTCCCCTGTTCCGCCCCTGGTGGCGGATGCACGTCGACCGCCCCTTCCCCGTCGCGGACGCCTACCGGCTGGGCGTCCAGGTGATCCTGCCGAACGCCACCGAGACCATGCGCCGCTATCCGCAGTTCGCGGCCGGCCTGCCCTTCCATTTCGGCTCGCTCTACGTACCGGTCGTCAGCGGTTCCACGACGTACGGCGTGCTGACCGTGCTGCGCCCGGCCGTCGCCGACGCGGCCGAGGTGCTCTCCGGGCGCGACCGCGTGGTGCGGCTCGCCCAGGAGCTGGGTGCGGCGCTGCGTGTCCTGGAGGAGCAGGACCCCGACCAGGTCGCCTGGGACGGTGAGCCGATGTATCTGCGGCCGCCGACCGCGTCCACCTCCGTGGGGCGCGTCGGCCGCTTCGCCTGGGACCCCTCGACCACCGCCATCACTCTCGACGAGGATCTGCACACCCTCCTCGGCGTGCCGCCGAGCGAGTTCCCCGGCACCGCCGAGGCCTTCGCCGACGCCGTGGCCCCCAGCGACGCCCACCGCATCCTGGGGACCTTGCGCGACACCGCCGCCGGTCGCCCGCCCGCGCTGCCGCTCTACCTGCGGGACGCGGACGGCGAACTGCGGCTGCTGGACCTGTGGAACGCCTACGAGCCGCCCGCCGCCCCCGAGGTCCGGGGCGTCGTCGTGGCGCCGGGGCCCGCCCCCACCGCCGACTCCGCCGCGGACCTGCTTCCCGACGGAGTGTTCTGCCTCGACCGGCTGGGCCTGGTCGTCTACGCCAATCCGCGCGCCGCGGAGCTCCTCGGCCGCCCCCGCGCCGAGCTGGTCGGCCGTGACCTGTGGGAGGCCGTGCCCTGGCTGGGCCGCCCCGACTTCGAGGACCACCTGCGTGCGGCCCTGCTGGCCCCGGACCCGGTCCACTTCCATCTCGAACGGCCTCCGACGCCGGAACCCGGGCCGAACCGGCCGACGCAGGAAGCCGGGCCCAGCGCGGGGGACGAGGAAGGGCAGCCGGCCACCACGGGCGGCGACTCCGAGCCACGGCCCCGGGACACCGATCAGCCCGCCCCCGCCCAGAACCACGATCAGCCCGCCTCCGCGCAGAACCACGAGCAACCCGCCCCCGCACAGAACCACGATCAACCCGCCCCCACCCAGAACCACGATCAGCCCGCCCCCGCCCCGCACAGCGAACCGCCGCCGTCCGTGCCGTCACCGCAGCACACCGAGCCCGCCCCCCAGCCGTACGAGGGCGACTGGCTGGCGGTGTCCGTGTACCCGGGGCCCGACCGGCTGACCTGCACCGTGCGGCCCGCGAGCGGGGTGGCGGACAGTCCTGCCGCGCGGGGGGACGGTGAGTCGGCCGAGGCCGGCGGGAGCCCCCTGGCACCCCTGTACCGGCCGATCGCCCTCGCCATCGCGCTGAACGAGGCCGTCACCGTCCGACAGGTGTCCGCCGTGGTGATGCGGGAGCTGCTCCCGGCGTTCGGTGGCCGCAGGCTCGCGATCTACCTGCTCCAGGACCGCCATCTGTACCTGGAGTGGGAGACCGGCTTCCCCAAGGGCTTCCTCTCGCCCTTCGACGGCGTGGGCCTGGAGACCAGGCTCCCCGGTGTGGAGACCCTCACCAGCGGCCGGCCGCTGTTCTTCGACTCGATGGAGCAGCTGACGGCCGCGTACCCCGGGATCGCCCTGGACGCGGCCGAGGGTGCGCGGGCCTTCCTGCCGCTGATCGCCTCCGGCCGGTCCGTCGGTTCCTGCATCCTCGGCTTCGACCGGCCCCGCAGCTTCTCCACCGAGGAACGCACGGTGCTCACCGCGCTGGCCGGACTCATCGCCCACGCCATGGAGAAGGCACAGCGCTACGAGTCGGAGACCGCGCTCGCCCGGGGCCTCCAGCAGGTCCTGCTGCCCCGCCGGCTGTCGGCGCACCCGCAGCTGGAGACCACGGGCCGCTATCTGCCCGGCACCGCGGGGATGGACGTCGGCGGGGACTGGTACGACGTGGTCGAGTCCGGCGGCGGGCTGGCGCTGGTCATCGGGGACGTCCAGGGGCACGGTGTGCAGGCGGCGGCCACCATGGGCCAACTGCGCAGCGCGGTCCGGGCCTTCGCGCTGGGCGACCGGTCCCCGGACGAGGTCATGAGCAGCACCAACCACCTCCTGATCGACCTCGACCCCGGGCTCTTCGCCAGCTGCTGCTACATCCGCCTCGATCCCGCCACCGGGCTGGCCCGCGCGGCCCGCGCCGGACACCCGCCCCCGCTGCTGCGCCAGGCCGACGGCCGTACCCGGGTCCTGGACCTGCCCGGCGGGGTGGTGCTCGGGGTGGACCCGCGGGCCCGCTATCCGGTCTCCGAGTTCCAGGTGGACCCCGGCGCGGTCCTCGCGCTCTACACGGACGGGCTGGTGGAGCGGCCCGGCCACGACATCGACGAGGGGATCACCGCGCTGCGGGTGGCACTGGCGAAGGCCGGGGCGCCCGCCCGTCCGGGCCAGCGGTTCCTGGCGGGCGTCGCGGACCGGCTGACGGCGACCGCCCGGCACGCCACCGACCGCCCCGACGACATCGCCCTCCTCCTCGCGACGCGACGCGGGGCGCCCGCGGCCGGGTCGCACTGAGTACGCGGGACACCCCCGACCGGAGCCCACTCAGGTCCCCCTTGGGGCCCGGCCCCTCACCCACGTCGCGCCCGCCCGACGTCGCTCTGCGTGCACATGTCGAAGGCTCTGTCGCTGTTCTGTCACACCTTGTGACGCCCCTCGCCTCCTGCGGCGCGGCAGTGTAGACATGGGCACATGGTCCGACTCCCGGGCCGTTCCGGGGGCGGGTCGGCCCGTCGCCCCGACGGTCGCCGCCCACCGCAGACACCCGACCGGACTCACGACCGGGACGAGGGCCCGGCGCGGGGCAGTTCACCGACCCGGGTGGAGCGCGACGGGGCCCGGAACCGGCGGGGGCCGCTGCGGGCAGCGGTCGGCGGGCGCAGCGTGGCCGGACAGGTGTTCGTCCTGCAAGTGGTGATCGTCCTGCTGCTCGTCGTAGCCGCGGTGGTGGCACTGGTGCTCCAGGTACGGCACGACAGCACCGTGGAGGCCCGCAACCGCTCCGTCGCCGTGGCACAGGCCTTCGCCAACGCGCCGGGCACCCTGGAGGCCCTGCAGAGCCCCGACCCGTCGGCGGTGCTCCAGCCGCGCGCCGAGGCGGCCCGCCGGGCGACGGACGTGGACTTCATCGTCGTCATGGACACCGACGGGGTCCGCTACACCCACCCCAAGCCGGACCGGATCGGCAAGAAGTTCGTCGGGGACATCGGCCCCGCGCTGGCCGGGCGCGTGACCACCGAGGACATCACCGGCACCATCGGCCCGCTCGTCCAGGCCGTCGTCCCGATCAAGGACGCCGACGGCAAGGTCGTGGGCCTGGTCTCCGCGGGCATCACCACCGCCAAGGTGGGCGGCACCGCCAACCAGCAGCTGCCGCTGCTCCTGATGGCCGCCGCCGTGGGACTCGCCCTCGCCACGGGCGGCACCTACCTCGTCAGCAGACGTCTGCTGCGCCAGACGCACGGTCTGGGCCCGCACGAGATGACCCGCATGTACGAGCACCACGACGCGGTCCTGCACGCCGTACGGGAGGGCGTGCTGATCGTCGGCGGCGAGGGCCGGCTGCTGCTCGCCAACGACGAGGCGCACCGGCTCCTCGACCTGCCGGCCGACGCCGAGGGACGGCACGTCCTCGACCTCGACCTGCCCGCCGACATCGCGGGCCTGCTGGCCTCCGGACGGGTCGCCACCGACGAGGTGCACCGGGTCAGGGACCGGCTCCTCGCGGTCAACCAGCGGCCCACCGACATCCAGGGCGGCCCGCCCGGCAGCGTCGCCACCCTGCGCGACTCCACCGAGCTGCGTGCCCTGTCCGGGCGTGCCGAGGTCGCCCGTGAGCGCCTGGACATGCTGTACGACGCCACGGTGGGCATCGGCACCAGCCTGGACGTGACCCGTACCGCCGAGGAGCTGGCCGAGCTGGCCGTGCCGCGGTTCGCGGACTTCGTCACCGTGGACCTGTTCGACCCGGTGCTCAGCGGCGGCGAGCCGGAGGAGGCGACCACCCTGCGCCGCGCCGCGCTCAGCGGGATCCGCGAGGACGCCCCGCTGTACAAGGTCGGCGAGCGCATTCCCCTGGTCGACTCCGCTCCGCAGGCCCGGGGCATCAGCAGCGGCAAGGCCGTCCTGGAGCCGCGGCTCGCCGAGGCCACCGGCTGGCACGCGCAGGACCCGGAGCGCTCCGCCCAGGTCATGGAGTACGGCATCCACTCGCTGATCGCCGTCCCCCTGCGGGCCGGCAACCTCGTGCTCGGCACGGTCAGCTTCTGGCGCTCGGAGAAGCCGGAGCCCTTCGACACCGAGGAGGTCGCCCTCGCCGAGGAGCTCGTCACGCGGGCCGCGGTCTCCATCGACAACGCCCGCCGCTACACCCGCGAGCACACCATGGCGGTGACGCTCCAGCGCAGTCTGCTGCCGCGCCGGCTGCCCGAGCAGGACGCCCTGGACATCGCCTACAAGTACCTGCCCGCGCAGGCGGGGGTGGGCGGCGACTGGTTCGACGTACTGCCGCTGTCCGGTGCCCGGGTCGCGCTGGTGGTCGGTGACGTGGTGGGGCACGGGCTGCACGCGGCGGCCACCATGGGCCGGCTGCGCACCGCGGTGCACAACTTCTCCGCCCTGGATCTGCCGCCCGACGAACTGCTGTCCCTGCTGGACGAGTTGGTGGCCCGGATCGACCAGGACGAGGCGGAGGAGAGCGGCAACTCCCCGGTGACCGGCGCGACCTGCCTGTACGCCGTGTACGACCCGGTCGCCCGGCGGTGCACGATCGCCCGCGCGGGCCATCCGCCGCCCGCCCTCGTCCACCCGGACGGGAGCGTCGAGTACCCCGACGTGCCCGCCGGTCCGCCGCTGGGCCTCGGCGGCCTGCCGTTCGAGACGGCCGACCTGGAACTCGCCGAGGGCAGCCGTCTGGTGCTCTACACGGACGGGCTCGTGGAGGACCGGGAGCGCGACATCGACGTGGGTCTGGAGCTGCTGCGCGCGGCGCTGGAGCGGTCCGGGCCGTCCCCCGAGGACACCTGCCGGGCCGTGCTGGACGCGCGGCCGCCGTCCCGGGCCATCGACGACATCGCCCTGATCGTGGCGCGCACCCGGGCGCTGGCGGCGGAGCGGATCGCCGAGTGGCAGGTCCCCGGCGACCCCGCGGCCGTGTCGGATCTCCGGGCGTCCGTGTCACGTCAGCTGTCCCTGTGGGGGCTGGACGAACTTCAGTTCACCACGGAGCTGATCCTGAGCGAGCTCGTCACCAACGCGATCCGCTACGGCGGCGATCCCATCCGGGTCCGGGTGCTCCTCGACCGCTCCCTGATCTGCGAGGTCTTCGACAGCAGCAGCACCTCACCGCATCTGCGGTACGCGGCGATGACCGACGAGGGCGGCCGCGGGCTCTTCCTGGTGGCCCAGCTCAGCGAGCGCTGGGGCACCCGGTACACCCCTGCGGGCAAGGTGATCTGGACGGAACAGCCGCTGCCGTAGCCCTCGTCGATCGCCGGCCTCGCCCATAAACGGACCTTATGAGCCCATAGACCGGACCCGCGTACCCACTTAGGCTTGCCTTAGCTTAGGCTTCCCCCGAGTCGATCTGTCACCGCTCGAAGGGAACCTGATCATGCCGCGCCCCCTGCGGGTAGCCATCGTCGGAGCCGGCCCCGCCGGGATCTACGCGGCCGACGCGCTGCTCAAGTCCGACGTGGCCGCCGAACCCGGTGTCTCCATCGACCTCTTCGAGCGGATGCCGGCTCCGTTCGGGCTGATCCGTTACGGCGTGGCCCCTGACCACCCCCGGATCAAGGGCATCATCACGGCCCTGCACCAGGTGCTCGACAAGCCGCAGATCCGCCTCTTCGGCAACGTCGACTACCCCACCGACATCAGCCTGGACGACCTGCGCGCCTTCTACGACGCGGTGATCTTCTCCACCGGCGCGACCGCGGACCGCGAGCTGCGCATACCGGGCATCGAGCTCGACGGCTCCTACGGCGCCGCCGACTTCGTCTCCTGGTACGACGGCCACCCGGACGTGCCGCGCACCTGGCCCCTGGAGGCCGAGAAGGTCGCCGTGCTGGGCGTCGGCAACGTGGCGCTCGACGTGGCCCGCATCCTCGCCAAGACGGCCGAGGAGCTGCTGCCGACGGAGATCCCGCCGAACGTCCACGAGGGCCTGAAGGCCAACAAGGCGCTGGAGGTCCACGTCTTCGGCCGCCGCGGCCCGGCGCAGGCGAAGTTCTCCCCGATGGAGCTGCGGGAGCTGGACCACTCCCCCAACATCGAGGTCATCGTCGACCCCGAGGACATCGACTACGACGAGGGCTCGATCGAGACCCGGCGTGGCAACAAGCAGGCCGACATGGTCGCCAAGACCCTGGAGAACTGGGCGATCCGCGATGTGGGCGACCGTCCGCACAAGCTGTTCCTGCACTTCTTCGAGTCGCCCACCGAGATCCTCGGCGAGGACGGCAAGGTCGTCGGCCTGCGCACCGAGCGCACCGCCCTGGACGGCACCGGCAACGTCAAGGGCACCGGCGAGTTCAAGGACTGGGACGTCTCCGCGGTCTACCGCGCGGTCGGCTACCTCTCCGACAAGCTGCCCAAGCTGCCCTGGGACATCGACTCGGGCACGGTCCCGGACGAGGGTGGCCGGGTCATGCAGGAGAGCGGCGAGCACCTCCAGTCGACGTACGTCACCGGCTGGATCCGGCGCGGCCCGGTGGGCCTGATCGGCCACACCAAGGGCGACGCCAACGAGACGGTGTCGAACCTCCTGGACGACTTCGCGAACGACCGTCTCCAGACGCCGGGTTCGCCCGAGCCGGAGGCCGTGGACGCGTTCCTCGCCGAGCGCAACGTCCGCTTCACCACCTGGGAGGGCTGGTACAAGCTCGACGCCGCCGAGAAGGCGCTGGGCGAGCCGCAGGGCCGTGAGCGCGTCAAGCTCGTCGAGCGCGAGGACATGCTGCGGGAGAGCGGCGCGTGAGCCGACGCGCGGGGAACCGACCGGGCGGCGAGTGAGCCCACCCGCAGCGATCCGACCGGGCTGGGCGTGAGCCCACCCGCAGGAGCCGACCGCACGCCGGTCGTGCCGTGACCCCTCTCAGGGGCGGTACGACCGGCGTCGTGCTGTGCACCCAATGCCGCTCGGCACGACCGGCATCGGGCCGTGAGCGCAACCCGCTCGGCCCGACCGGCATTGCGCTGTGCACGGAACCCGCGCGCCCGGCCGGTCGTTCCTCTCATGCCCGTACGGCCGTGCGGGCGGACGCGGGACGAACGGGGTGGGTGTGGCACGCGTACTGGTCATCGGCGGCGGTGTCGCCGGTACGGCGACGGCCCTGGCGCTGCACAAGGCGGGCTTCGAGGCCGAGGTGCACGAGGCTCATCCGGACTCGGCCGAGGACATCGGCGCGTTCCTCACCCTGGCGAGCAACGGCATGCGCGCGCTGGCCCAGTTGGACGCCTCGGCGGCGGTCACGGCGGTCGGCTTCCCGCTGACCTCGCTGCGGCTCCTGGACGACCGGGCCACCGAACTGGCGCACGCGCCCATGGGCGAGGTCTCGGACCCCCTGCTCACCTACCGGTGCCTGCGTCGCGGGGAGCTCAACACCGCGCTCCAGACAGAGGCCGCCCGCCGGGGCATCCCCGTGCGGCACGGCGCCCGCCTCACGTCGGTCGAGGACGGCCCGGACGGCGTCACCGCGCGCTTCACCGACGGCGGCACCGCGAGCGGCGACCTGCTGATCGGCGCCGACGGCCTGCACTCCGTCGTGCGCCGGTCGATCTCGCCCACGACGCGGCCGTTCCCCTCCGGCCAGTACGTCTTCTACGGCTACACACGCGCCGCGGCTCCCTCCGGCCCGGAGGCGTGCATCACCATGGTCCGCGGCAGCGGGGCCGCCTTCGGCTACGCCGTGTCGCCCGACGGCGAGACGTACTGGTTCGCCAGAGTGAACGGAGATCCGCTGACCGCCGAGGAGTTGGCCCAGGGCACCCCCGCCCACTGGCGCGAGCTGCTGCTGCCCCTGCTCCGTGCGGACGCCGGCCCGGCCGCGGACCTGGTCGCGGCCACGGATGAGGACCTCATGGTCACCAACGCCACCGAGATCCCCACCGGCACGCCCTGGCGCTCCGGCCGGACCCTGCTCATCGGCGACGCCGCGCACGCGGCCTCCCCCGCGACCGGCCAGGGTGCCTCGATGGCCCTGGAGGACGCCGTCGTCCTCGCGAAGTCCCTGCGGGACGCGCCGGACACGGACAGCGCCCTGGCCCTGTACGAGGAACTCCGCCGTCCCCGGGTGGAGCACAACATCACGGTCAGCGGCAACATCTCCCGGGGCACCCACACCCCGTCGACCGCCCCCCGGCCCGCCCCGGACGAGGAACTCGCCCGGCTCCTGGACTGGGACACGGACCTCTGGGCCGCGCGACCGGCCCACCACGGGCAGGGCTCATAGGGCGACAGCTCTCACGCCCGGTCCCCCTGCCGTGGCCCCGACTAGAATTTGAGCCCGAACGACCTGCGCCCGACGAAGGAGCCGCCCGTGCCCGGCCAGCGATCCATCACCCAAGCCGAGAAGCTCGCGGCCGAGAAGCTCGGCGGGTTCCCGATCCGCCGGGAGCAGATGGCGGCCGTGGCGAACATCTACCGGGCCGCCTCCGCGGTGCGCCAGCACCTGGAGAACTCGGTGCTGCGCGGCTCCGACCTGACGTGGACCGCGTTCGTCGTGCTCTGGGTGGTGTGGGTGTGGGGCGAGTCGGAGACCCGGCATGTCGCCGAGGAGGCCGGGATCTCCAAGGGCACCCTGACCGGCGTGGCCCGCACCCTGGAGTCGCGCGGACTGCTGAGCCGCTCCGGGCACCCGACCGACGGACGTCTGGTGCTGCTGCGCCTCACCGGCCAGGGCGAGGAGCTGATGCAGCGGGTGTTCCCGGCGTTCAACGAGGAGGAGGCCTTCGTGACGGCCGGCCTCAGCGACGCGGAGTGCCGGGGTCTCGCGGAGGGGCTGCGGCAGGTCGTCCTCCAGGTGGAGGAGCACGGCGAGGAGCGCCGCCGCACCCTGCTCGACGGCGCCGAGCCCGCCCCCCGCCGCAGCGGCCGACGCCCGAAGGCCTGACCGGCCGGTCAGGAGAACAGGGCCGGGATGTCCGGCTTCCTGCCGCCGAAGATGCCGTCCTGTTCACCGAGGGCGGCGAGCTTCTCCAGGGAGGCCGTGTCGACCTGGGCAGGCCAGCTGGGGAGGATGAGCCCGCTCAGCACATCGCCGCTGATCTTGGTGTAGGTCGTGAGGATCTGCCGGGCCTCGTCCGGGTGGCCGGTGGCGTACTGGAGTGACTCCGTCATCGCCTCGGTGAAGTTCTTCACCAGCGCCGGGTTCTGCTGGGTGACCTTCGCGGAGGTGAACCAGGTCGCGACCGTCAGCTTCGGGTCGGTCTCGGCGAACGGCGAGGCGATGACCCGGGCGCCCTGCGCCTTGGCGACGGTCTGGGCCGGCTCGCCCATCCAGGCGGCGTCCACGCGTCCGCCGTCCAGCGCGGCCGGCATCTGGTCGAAGGGGATCTCGACGAACTTGACCTTCGCCGGGTCACCGCCGTCCTTGCGCACCGACTCGCGGACCGTGGTGTCCCCGATGTTCTGGAGGGTGTTGACCGCGACCGTGCGCCCGGCCAGGTCCTTCGCCGACTTGACGGGGCTGTCCTTCTTCACGAGGACCGCGGTGACGTCGGCCCCCACCTTGCCGTTGGACGCGGCCCCGTTCACCACCGACTTCACCGGAACGCCCTTGGTCTGCGCGAGCATCAGGGAGGTGGTGTTGCTGAAGCCGAACTGGAACTGGCCGCTCACCACCCCGGGAATGATGGCCGCCCCGCCCTGCGCGGTGACCGTCTTCAGCTCGATCCCGCGGTCGGCGAAGAACCCCTTCTTCTGCCCCAGATAGAGCGGTGCCACGTCGACGATGGGGATGACCCCGACGGTCACTTGGATCTTCTTCCCGCCGCCGTCGGACGACGAGCCCCCGCTGCCGGAGTCCGACGATCCGCATCCGGCGGCACCCGCGAGGGTCATCACCGCCACGGCAAGTCCGAGCATGCGCCTTCGCATGGAGCCCTCCTGACGAGGGGTCAGACACCTCACGACCCGCCCATTGATGTTGTGCACATCATTGACGCCCGCAATGTACACGCCTAGTTTCGCGGTGTCAGTCCCCCCGACCGCAGGAAAAACGGACTGCGCCAAGGAGCCCACGTCTCGTGATGCACCGCATCCGCACCCGTACGCTCGTCGCCGTCGCGGCACTGCTGCTCGCCGCCCCCGTCGCCCCGGCCGCCCACGCCGCCACCGAGGACGTGCATGTCGAGGGCCGGCTGCCCTCCGGAGCGACCTACCTCATGGACGTACCGGCCGACTGGAACGGCACGGTCCTCCTCTACAGCCACGGCTACACCCCGGCAGGCGCCCCCAACCCGGCCCGCAACGCGCCCGACGACACCACCAAGTCCCTTCTGCTGCACCAGGGTTACGCCCTGATCGGGTCCTCCTACGCCACCAGCGGCTGGGCGGTCACCGAGGCCGTGCCCGACCAGCTGGCCACCCTCGACGCGTTCACGGCCCGCTTCGGCCGCGCCGGACGCACCCTGGCCTGGGGCACCTCCTACGGCGGCCTGGTCACCACCGCCCTGGCGGAGCGTCACGCGTCGCGCCTCGCCGGCTCGTTGTCGATGTGCGGGCTGGTGCAGGGCGGGGTCGCCAACTGGAACAGCACGCTGGACCCCGTCTTCGCGCTCAGGACACTCCTCGCCCCCGGTTCGGACATCCCCCTGACCCGGCTGCCGAGCCAGGCCGCCGCGACCGAGGCGTCCGACGCGATGACCGGCGTGGTCACCGGGGCGCAGCGGACCCCCGAGGGCCGGGCCCGCATCGCGCTCGCCGCGGCCCTGCACAACATCCCCGGCTGGAACGACCCTTCACAGCCCCGGCCCGCCCCCACCGACTGGGACGCACAGCAGAGCGGGCAGTACCAGGCCGTCGTGGGGCTGGTGCGGTTCCCCGCCTTCGTCTGGCGACAGGAGGCCGAGTCGCGGGCGGGCGGCAGCATGGCGTGGAACACCGGCGTCGACTACCGCGCCCTGCTCCAGCGCTCGCCCTACCTCAAGGAGGTCGAGGAGCTGTACGCGAAGGCGGGCCTGTCCCTGAGGTCCGACCTCAACGCCCTCGACAAGGCCCCACGCGTCCGCGCCGACGCGAAGGCCGTCCGGTGGATGAGCCGGACCAGCACCTTCACCGGCCGTCTCACCAAGCCCCAGCTGAACATCCACACCACCGGGGACGCACTGATCCCGGTGCAGTCCGAGAGCGCCTACCGCCGGGCCGCCACGGCCGCGGGCTCGACGCCCCTGCTGCGCCAGCGCTACGTCGACAACGCGGGCCACTGCACGTTCAGCCCGGGCGAGCAGATCGCCGCCCTGCACACCCTGGAGGACCGGATCACCCACGGGCACTGGCGCGACAGCGATCCCGCGGACCTCAACTCCCGTGCCGTGCAAGCCGATCCGTCGTCCGCGGCTCGCTATGTCCCGTACGTGCCCGCGAGTTACCCCCGCCCCTACGACAGGTCCCACCCGTCCGACGCGCACCGGCCACGGCTCTGACCGGCGATCGGCTCACGGCTCCGTCGTCTCGGATTCGAGGGAGGCCCGCGTCGCCTCGCCGTAGACACCCGACTCGTCCTGGAAGACGACCCGGGTGACCTGGTAGGTGCGTACCGCGCTCTCGACCGTGCCGTCGAAGTCGCCGTCCGCCTCCCCGCTGTAGAGCCCGACCTGCTTCAGGCGGAGCTGGAGTTCGACGACCTCGGGGCCGTGGTCGCCGTAACGGAGCACCGGGGGCTGTCCGTTCGACGAGGTCGGTCCGGGGGCCGCCGTCACGGAGGCGGCGACGCTGGAGGGAGCGCCGACCGGAGTGGGCGTGTCCGACGGGCTCGCGCCGGCGTCGGCGGTCGCGCTCGGCGAGGAGGTGGGCGGCGGGGACGAGGCCGAAGTCGCCGTAGGGGAAGGGGAGACAGCGGAGGGGCCGCTCGACGAAGGCTGCTCCTCCGGTACGCCCGCCCGCACGCCGCCGGCCACCGAGCCGTCGCGGGCGGGGCTGTTGTACGAGAAGAGTCCGCCGACGAATCCACCGGTGACCAGAACCGCGACGGCTGCGCCGGTCCCGGCGACGATCACCGGCCGCCGGTTGCGGCGGCCGGGTCCGGCGACGGCCGGGGACTCCACGGCCGGCTCCACGACGGGCGTCCGCACCGTTTCGTCCACGGTCGCCAAGTCCCCTGTGAGGCTTGGCCGTTCGAGGTCGTCGGCGGGATCCACGGGCTCCTCGCCGACCGCCACGAACGGCCGGATCCGCACGGGGTCGAAGTCCTCGGCGGCCGCTGCCTCGGCCGTACGGGACTCCAGGTGGGCCTCGGCCGCGCGGTGGGCGCAGGCGCAGGAGGGGGTACCGTCCGCCGCCCTGGGCGCCCCGCACTCAGGGCAGACGAGGACTGGTGGTTCACTCACGCGCGTTCCCTCTCCGTACGACCTCCATATCGTAGACAGATATGCCGCGCGAAAATTCCACAACTCTTCTCGGTCTGGAACCGGGGCATCCACAGCACCGAGATTCAGCCACCGCGCGTGAAGCAGAGATGAACGAAGGCCGGCGCGAGCCCTCAACAGCCCCCCGACATCAGGCGACTTGACGGAAGATGGTCTTCCGAGACCGCGACAACATGGGGTAACCAGCGGTAACTTCTGTCCCACCCGCTCCACTCACCCGCGCCACTCCTCCAGGAGAAACTCCCCATGCGCAGACTCCTCGCCTGCCTGGCGGCGGCCACCGCCGTTCTCGGCGGGCTCACCGCGGCCGCCCCGGCCGCCTCAGCCGCCGACTCGGGCAGCTTCAACGTCCTCACCTACAACGTGGCCGGCCTGCCCGAGGCCCTCTCCAGCGCACCGACCCCGCGCGAGTCGAGCACCACGGCGATCGGCCAGCGGATCGCGCCGTACGACATCGTGCACGTGGAGGAGGACTTCAACTACCACGCCTACCTCTACGCGGGCGACACCAACCACGCCTACCGCACGCCCACCAGCGGCGGCGCCGGCATCGGCAGCGGCCTCAACACGCTCTCGAAGATCCCCTACGACGTGGACGACTTCGAGCGCGTGCGGTGGAACTCCTGCCAGTACGACTCGGGTGACTGCCTGACCCCGAAGGGCTTCACCTTCATGCGGGAGCGCCTCGCCGAGGGCGTCTACGTCGACTTCTACAACCTGCACACCAACGCGGGCACCAACGACGGCGACCTCGCCTCGCGCGCGGACAACCTCAACCAGCTCACCGCGTTCATCAACAGCCACTCCAAGGGCAACGCGGTGGTCGTCATGGGCGACACCAACACGCGCTACACCCGCACCGGCGACACCATCGGCGAGTTCGCCGCGGCCAACGGCCTCACCGACGCCTGGGTCCAGCTGATCCGCGGCGGCACCCCGCCGGCCAAGGGCAGCGACGCCCTGGTCTGCGACCAGACGGGGACGACCGTCCCCAACACCTGCGAGGTCGTCGACAAGGTCCTCTACCGCGGCAGCAAGCTGGTCTCGCTGAACGCCACGTCGTACAACAACGAGCACGCCAAGTTCCTCACCAGCGACAACAAGATGCTCTCCGACCACGACCCGATCACGGTCGGCTTCACCTGGCAGCGCAACGCCGCCTACCAGTTCAGCGACCAGTACGGCGGCCCGCACGGCGACTACTTCAACGACATCGCCGGCGTCCCCGCGGGCGCCCGTGCCACGACCATCGGGCTGCGGGCCGGCACCCGGGTCGACCAGATGAGCATCACCCTGGCGAACGGCACCACGCTGACCCACGGCGGGACCGGCGGCACCGCCTCCTCGCTCACCCTCGGCAGCGGTGAGTACGTCACCACCGCCCAGCTCTGCCAGGCCGCCAAGGACGGCAACACCCGGATCTTCTACGCCAAGTTCACGACCAACCTCGGCCGCACGCTCGCCGGCGGCTCGACCACCTCGGACTGCGTGACCCGCACGGCACCGAGCGGCTGGCAGATCGCCGGCTTCCACGGCCGCACGGGCGACGAGGTCGACAAGATCGGCTTCATCTACACCCAGCGCTGACCCGACCGTGCTGGGGGCGGCGCGCCCTCCCCGCGCCGCCCCCAGCACGCACAGGAATCACAAAAGTGCGACCGAATGATTGACGCGCTCATGGCCAGGCCCTAGCTTCTGATCGATTTGCCGAACTCCGTTCG
Organism: Streptomyces griseorubiginosus; assembly: GCF_001514195.1. GTDB lineage: Bacteria > Actinomycetota > Actinomycetes > Streptomycetales > Streptomycetaceae > Streptomyces > Streptomyces griseorubiginosus. Next base: position 663,140 of record NZ_KQ948737.1, read on the forward strand.
AAATACCGGTCATTGAGGTGCCCCCCACGCCACCTCCAGGTCCCCCGCACGCACCTTGGAGAGACACGATGAGCGCGAACCCCCACCTGTCCCGCCGCGGCCTCCTGGGCATGACCGCCGCCGTCCCGCTCGCCCTGACCCTCGGCGCGGGCACCGCGCGGGCCGCCGACTCGGCGTACGCGATGGTCTACTTCACCGAGTCCACCAACCTCGGCGACGGCACCGACTACGGCCTGCACCTCGCCGTCAGCCCCGACGGGCTCAACTGGACCCCGCTCAACCAGAACAACCCGCTGGTCACCCCCACCGCCGGCGCCCTGGGTCTGCGCGACCCCTTCCTGATGCGCAAGCAGGACGGCACGTTCGTGGTGCTCGCCACCGACCTCAAGGGCACCGACTGGAACTACAACAGCCAGTACATCCACGTCTGGGACTCCGCCGACCTGCGCACCTTCACCGGCTACCGGCGCCTGAAACTCCACGACATGACCACCCACAGCTGGGCGCCGGAGGCGTTCTGGGACGCGGGCCGGGGCCAGTACGCGGTCATCTACTCGTCGGTCAACTCCAGCGGCCACAACGTGATCATGGTGAACTACACCAGCGACTTCGTCACCGCGTCGGCCCCGCAGGTCTTCTTCGACCCCGGCTACGACGTCATCGACGGCGACATGGCCGTGGGCGTGAGCGGCTACAACTACCTGTTCTACAAGAAGAACCAGACCCTGGTCTCCGCGCGCTCCACCTCCCTGAACCCGGGCAGTTTCACCGAGTACAGCGCGGGCGTGGCGCACGGCGGCACCGAGGCGCCGACGGTCGTGAAGTCTCTGACCACGGGGAACTGGTGGCTCTGGGGCGACACGTACACACCCAACGGCGTGTTCTACGCATGGCAGTCGAGCAGTCCGGCCACGGGCTCCTGGACCGCCCTCGACCAGAAGACCTACACCCAGCCGGTCAACTCCAAGCACTGCGGCATCGCGACGATCACCACGTCCGAGTACACCAACCTGCTCGCCAAGTGGGGCGCCCCGGCCTGGAACCGGCTCAAGTCCTACAACTTCCCGGCCCGTTACATCCGCCACGCCGACTACGTGGGCCGGATCGACGAGTACCCGATCGAGCCGTACAAGGACTCCCTGTGGACCCTGGTCCCGGGGCTCGCCGACAGCTCCGGGGTCTCCTTCCGCTCGGACAACTACCCCGACCGCTACCTGCGGCACTACAACTACGCCCTCCGGCTCGACGTCAACGACGGCACGTCGACCTTCGCCGGTGACGCGACCTTCTCCCGCACGGCGGGCCTCGCGGACGCGAGCTGGACGTCCTTCAGGTCGTACAACAACCCGACCCGCTACCTCCGTCACGCCGACTACGTCCTGCGCATCGACCCGGTCTCCACCACGACCGACAAGCAGGACGCGACATTCCGAGTCGGTTACTGATTTCTCCGAAAAAGCCCCCCTGACGGTCCGCGTTGTATACGCTCCAGCTCTTCTTCACGAGACCTTCACAGGGGGGCTTTTCCATGCGCAGAGGACACATAGCCGCCGTCGCGGCCGCGGGCGTGCTGACCGCGCTGAGCGCGGTCCCGGCTCACGCCACCGAGTACTCGTCGGCGCTCAAGGTCAAGGGCATCCAGTACGACGCCCCCGGCCGGGACTCCAACAACTGCACCACCGGCAACACCGACGAGGAGTACCTGACGATCAAGAACTACTCGTCGACCGCGACCGTGAACCTCAAGGGCTATGTCGTGAAGGACGCGACCGGCAACACGTTCACGTTCACCAGGAGCCACTCGCTCCAGCCCGGCGACTACGTGAAGCTGCGCGGCGGCCACGGCACCGACTCGGACGCGAAGAACGTCGTCTACCGCAACAACTGCAACTTCATGTGGAACAACCCCGGGGACACGATCTACCTCTACAAGCCTTCCGGAGCGCACGCCGACACCCACAAGTACACCAAGAGCGCCAACGACCCGGACGGCAACGGGTACATCACGTACCACGGCTGAGCAGGTCGCGTCCGCTCACGACGGCCAGCGCGGCGGTCAGCGCGACCAGGGCCGCCGCCTGGGTGAGGACACCCACCCGCAGCGTGCCGGGCAGCTCGTCGAGCCACGGGTAGACCGCGGTGATCCGGACCGCCAGGAGGAGCAGACCCAGTGCCGCCAGGGCCGCGCCCTCCCCCGCGGCGGAGCCGCTGCTCCCGGTCCGGGCTCGGTACAGCAGCCAGGCGAGGGCCATCACTAGGTAGCAGGTGACGAGCGCCCAGGCGGTGTCGACCCCGTCGGGCAGGGCCACCACCGAGCCGCCCATCAGCACGCAGCAGGCGGCGAAGACCAGGCCGGGCGTGCCCACGGGAAGGCGGGCCGGGGGCGCGTCGCGGTGGTGCGCGGCGCACAACGCCAGGGCCGAGGACCACGCCAGGAAGGTCGCCGCGACGACATAGCCGGAATCGGAGGGCGCGAAGTCGAGCGTCCACAGGTCGGTCAGCGGCCAGAGCGTGGGCAGCGCCGCGACCAGCGCGGAGACCTGGGCGAGCCGGCGGTGGTCGCGCAGCAGGGCGAACCAGGCGACCGTCCACAGCAACGGCAGGAACCACTGGGCGATCGCGCCGGCACCGGCCCACACGCCGTGGCCGGTGAAGCCGTCCGTGAACAGCGCCCACTGGCTGCCGCCGCGGGTGGACGCCCAGGTCAGCCCGAGCACCCGGTCGACCACGGCGGAGGCCGCCTGGAGCAGGACGGCGAAGAGCGCGAAGAGACGGACGGCCGAGCCCAGTACGGCGTAGCGGCGGGGCGCGCTCCCGGCGCCGAGCCTGCTGCGGACGGCCAGCGCGACGATGCTCGCCACCTCGCCGAGGGTGGGCCGGCTCTGGTCCTGGGTCTCCTGGTCGACGTCCCAGAGGTAGGTCTCGACCATCTCCTCCTCGCGCTCGCGCCGGTAGTAGGCGGGAAGCAGGCGCAGGACGGCGCGGTAGCGGGTCTCCAGCAGGGTCGTCATGCCAGACCTCCGGCGAGTCCGGGACCGGCGAGGGGCCCGTCGGTCGTTCCTGACGTGCGCCCCGGGGCAGGTCGAGGGCTGCGCCGTCCCTCGGCGATCCGCTTCTTCGCGGCGCTCGCCCCCGCGGCCAGCCGCTCCGCCTCCGCGGCCAGGGCCACGGTGCCCTCGTCGGTGAGACGGTAGTAGCGCCTCAGCCGGCCCTGCTGGACCTCCTCGCGGTCCAGCACGATGAGCCCGTCGGCGGTGAGCCGGTCCAGTACGCCGTAGAGGGTGCCGACGCGCATCTGGACGGCTCCCCCGGACAGTTCCTCGACCTCGCGCAGGATGCCGTAGCCGTGCCGCGGCTGGTCGGCGAGCGCGGTCAGTACGAAGAACGCCGCCTGTGTCATGTTCCTCGGTGCCATGAACACGAATATATCGGCTCCCGATATATTCAGCGAGCCGAATCGCGCGATCCGGTGGACATCGGGTGGACACGACGAACAGGGCCGGCCCCAATGCGGATGGTGGGCCGGCCCTGTTCGTGAGGTCATTCTGGCGTGCGGAGCGTGAACAGGGCACAGGTGAAAGGAGGTTGCTCGGTGTGGACCTTGTGCGCCCCGTGTGCGCGTGCGCTGTCCGGCTGCCGGACCCCGCCTGGCCCGGGCGGGCCGGCGGCGACGATACTTGGCCGTGGCACGCACCACCCCCTCTCACAGATGGACCCATGTCAAGCACTCCCACGGCAGACTCCACAGCACCTTCCACCGTGTGGCTGGCCCGCGGCCGCCATCTCGGATCCGACGCGGCGGACGTCCTGCGCCGAAGTCTCGCGCGGCTCAAGGAGAGCGCGGTCATCGACGACTTCAAGGAGCCGTCCGGGCCCGACGACGCCCCGGAGCGGATCTTCGAGGCCCGCTGGCGGGTCGGGGACGAGGTGACCGTCCGGGCCCGCCTCTCGCTGTCCGCCCTCTCCAGCGGCAGCCAGGAGTGGGTGCTGGTGGCCGAGGCGGAACAGCCCTGGGATCTGCGCTGGCCCTCCCCCGCGACCATGTTCTGGCCCGAGAACGACGACGTGTTCTGGGACCGGGACGCGGCCACGGGCCTGCGCCTGCGGGACCTGAGCGTGCTGCCCGAGGACGACAAGGAGGTACGGCGGGTGCTGCGGCAGGCCGTGCGCGGCAGTTGGGCCGTGCAGGTCGTCGTGCACGAGGCCATGACCCCCGGCCAGGGCGGCCGCCGGCCCCTGGCCGACATGCTGCCGCCCGGCCTGCGCCACCGGGTCGTCGAGCACCGGGCGCAGCCGCACCAGCTGCGGGTGCTGAACTGGGCCGTGAAGGAGTTCGGCGTGGAGGTGCCGCGCGGCGGTGCCGTGGTGCTGCCCGGGACGCCGGTGCCGCCCGGCTACGACGGCCAGGACTACGCCGTACGCACGGTGTTCCTCGACGGCTCGGAGCCCACCGAACTGCTCGCGGCCGTGACGCGCTACGCCTCGATGCCGAAGCCGCTGCCCGAGGGCGGCGAGGCGGCCGTGACCGCGCTGCGGGAGCAGTGGCAGCTGCTGACCCTTCAGGAGGAACTCGAACGCGAGCGCGCGCTGGTGGCGATGTACGCCGAGGCGCTGGAGGCCATGACCAAGTCCCGGGACCTGTACCGGGAGGCCGCCGAGCGCGCCAACGAGGCGCTGGCCATCTACCGCGAGAACGCCCCGGCGTCACCCGAGACCCCGGCCGATCCGCAGGCCGGCTCGCCCTTGCAGCAGCTCTCGAAGACCTTCGAGCGCTGGAAGGGCACCCTGCGGCCGACCGCCCGCGAGGAGGACCCGGACCAGCGGATCGGCTGAACAGCTGAACAGCTGAACAGCGGTAAGCAGTCCACGTCGGTGGGTCAGCTGAAGAGCGGGAAACGGTCCGCGTCCGCGCCGAGCGTGCGCCGGTCGGCGTCCGTGAGCGGTGCGCGTCCGGTGGCGGCACGGGCGTAGTGCTCGTCGCTCCAGTCGAGAGGCAGGGGGCGGCCGAGGAGTCCGTCGAGGGTGGCCCGGACCGCGGCCAGCCCTTCGGGTGCCGGACCGGGCGCGTCCGGCAGGTCGGTGACCAGGTCCAGATGGTGGATCGTGGCCTCGACGGCGAGGGTGGTCACCAGGTCGGCGGCGGTCAGGACATGCCCCTGCGTGCGGACCCGCAGCTCCGCAGGGGTGTCGGCGGCGGCCCGCACGGTGGCCGCGGCGGTCTCCAGGTACAAATCGCGCAGCTGGCGGAAGTCGAGGAACATGCCGGCGCTCACCCGGCTCCAGCGCCGCCCGTTCGCCGCGCCGACGGGGTCCGGAGCCCAGTCCCGCCAGTAGGTCACGGCGTCCCGGTCGGGCGCTCCGGGCGCGGGTGTGTGCAGGGCGACCAGGGCGCGCTGGGCGTCCCCCGTGCAGTGGAAGACCAGGTCCCGCACGGCCCAGCCGGTACAGCCGGTGGGCCGCCAGGACTCCTCGTCCCCCAGGGGCCGCACGACGGCCGCGAAGGCCCCGTAGGCGGCACGCAGTACGTCGGCGTTCATGCGGGTCAGCCTAGGCGGGGTGTACCGCCCGGAGGCGAGAGGTGTCAGAGCGCCGACTGTGGATACGCGGTGGGGACAGCACCTCCGCCCGTCCGGAAGGTCACCCTCATCATGAGCGGCTCGAACGACCCCGGCTCCACCTGCTCCGAGACGACACTCACGGTCAACGGCAAACCCCACACCCTCCTCGTCGACCACCGGCGCGTCCTGCTCGACGTGCTGCGCGAGGACCTGGAGCTGTGGGGTGCCCGGAAGGGCTGCGACCACGGCCAGTGCGGCGCCTGTACGGTCCTGGTGGACGGACGCCGCGTCAACAGCTGCCTGCTGCTCGCCGTGGCCCTGGACGGCAGCGAGGTCAGGACCGTCGAGGGCCTGGCCGGCGACGGCGAGGACCTGCACCCTCTGCAACAGGCCTTCCTGGACCGCGACGCCTTCCAGTGCGGCTACTGCACGCCCGGCCAGCTCTGCTCGGCGCTCGGCATGCTCGACGAGGCCGCCGCCGGTCATCCCTCGCGCGTCACCACCGATGTCCCGGCAGGCCGTCCCGTACCGCTGGACCGCGACGAGATCCGCGAGCGGCTCAGCGGCAACCTGTGCCGCTGCGGCGCCTATCCACGCATCGTCGACGCGGTCGAGGACGTGATCCCGTGAAGACCTTCGACTACGTACGGGCCGCCTCCCCCGAAGAGGCGGCCGAGCTCTTCGCCGCCCGCCCGGGCGCCCGCTACCTCGGCGGCGGCACCAACCTCGTCGACCTGATGAAACTCGGCGTCGAACAGCCCGACGCGCTGGTCGACGTCAGCCGGCTGCCCCTGGACGAGGTCGAGGAACTGCCGGACGGCTCGCTGCGCGTCGGCGCCACGGTCCGCAACAGCGACCTGGCGGCCCATCCGGCCGTGCGCGAGCGGTACCCGGTCCTCTCCCAGGCCCTGCTCGCTGGCGCCTCGGGGCAGTTGCGCAACGCGGCCACCACCGGCGGCAACCTGCTCCAGCGCACCCGCTGCCCCTACTTCCAGGACATCTCCAAACCCTGCAACAAGCGTGCACCGGGCAGTGGTTGCGGGGCCCGCGAGGGCGTGCACCGGGACCACGCGGTGCTCGGGCACTCCCCGCACTGCATCGCCACCCACCCCTCCGACATGGCCGTCGCCCTCGCCGCGCTGGACGCGCGTGTCGAGCTGTACGGCACGGAGGGCGCCCGGAGCGTGCCCGTGGCCGACTTCGTCCGGCTGCCCGGGGAACATCCGGAGCGGGACACCGAGATCGCGCCGGGCGAGCTCGTCACCGGGGTGCTGCTGCCCGCGGCCGGTGCCGGGCTGCCGTCCGCCTACCGCAAGGCCAGGGACCGGGCGTCGTACGCCTTCGCGCTCGCCTCGGTGGCGGTGGTGCTGCGCGTGACGGACGGGGTGGTCGACCAGGCCGGGATCGCGTTCGGCGCGCTGGCCCACCGGCCGTGGCGGGCGCGGCGGGCCGAGCAGGCGCTGCTGGGCGCCGCGCCCACACAGGCCGCGTTCGAGCACGCGGTCGACCTGGAGCTCTCCGCCGCGGAGCCGCTGCGGGACAACGCCTACAAGGTGCCGCTGGCGCGTTCGCTCGCCGTGGACGTGCTGACCCGGCTCGCCCGGGCCGCCGGGGCCTGAGGAGGAGAACGCATGGACGCCACCGCGCCGAGCACACCGGGAGTTCCTGTCGAGCGCCGCGAGAACGGGGAGTCCGCCCTGGGCGCTCCCGTGGAGCGCCGCGAAGGCCGTCAGAAGGTCACCGGCACCGCCCGCTACGCCGCCGAGCAGCCCCGCCCCGGCCGGGCACACGCCTGGCCCGTGCCCGCCTCGGTCGCCCGCGGCCGGGTCACCGGCATCGACACCGCGGCGGCGCTGGCCCTGCCGGGGGTCCTGGCCGTGCTCAGTCACGAGAACGCGCCGCGGCTCTCCGAGCCGGACGACGCCATGCTCGCCGTCCTGCGCGACTCCCGTGTCCCGCACCGGGGTTGGTTCGTCGCGCTGGTGGTGGGCGAGACCCTGGAGGCCGCCCGCGCGGGTGCCGCCGCCGTCCGCGTCGACTACGCGGTGGAGGACCACGACGTCACCCTCACCCGCGACCATCCGGCGGCCTACGCCCCCGAGGAGGCGAACGGCGGATACCCCGGGACCCGTGAACACGGCGATCCCGAGGGCGCGTTCGCGTCCGCCCCCGTCCGGGTCGACGTCGGCTACAGCGTGCCGCCGCTGCACAACCACCCGATGGAACCGCACGCGACGACGGCCGAGTGGCAGGACGGCCGGCTCACGGTGCACACCTCCACCCAGGGCGCCACGACCGTGCGTGCCGTCCTGGCCGGCCTGTTCGGCGTCCCGGAGGATCACGTCACCGTCCACGCGGAACATGTGGGCGGCGGTTTCGGGTCCAAGGGCACGCCGCGTCCGGACGTGGTGCTCGCCGCCATGGCGGCCCGGCACACCGGCAGGCCGGTCACCCTGGCGCTGCCCCGCCGCTTCCTGCCCGCCGTCGTCGGACACCGCGCCCCGACCCTGCACCGGCTGCGGCTCGGTGCCCGCCCCGACGGACGGCTCGTCTCCCTGATCCACGAGGTCACCACCCACACCTCGCGCGTCAAGGAGTTCGTGGAGCAGGCCGCCGTACCGACCCGCGTGATGTACGCCGCCCCCGACTCCCGTACGGCACACCGGGTGACGCCCCTCGACGTGCCCACGCCGTCCTGGATGCGGGCCCCCGGTGAGGCTCCCGGCATGTACGCCCTGGAGTCGGCCATGGACGAGCTGGCCGGCGAACTCGGCATGGATCCGGTGGAGTTGCGGATCGTCAACGAACCGGACACCGAGCCGGACAGCGGCAAGCCCTTCAGCAGCCGGCACCTGGTGGAGTGTCTGCGCGAGGGTGCCCGGCGCTTCGGCTGGGACCGACGGGACCCGCGGCCGGGCTCCCGCGCGGAGGGTCCGCTGCTGGTGGGGTCGGGAGTGGCCGCCGCCATGTACCCCGTCATGGCACAGCCGTCCACGGCCGCGGTACGGGCGCTGTCCGACGGGAACTTCCTGGTGCGGATCAACGCCACCGACATCGGCACCGGCGCCCGGACCGTGCTGGCACAGATCGCCGCGGACCGGCTCGCGGTGCCCGTGGACCGGGTGCGGATCGAGGTGGGCAGCACGGATCTGCCCGCCGCGTCGCTGGCCGGGGGCTCCTCGGGCACGGCGTCCTGGGGCTGGGCGGTGCACGAGGCGTGCGCCCGGCTCGCGGAGCGGCTGGCCGGGGGGCCGGTGCCCGCGGAGGGACTGGAGGTGCGTGCCGACACCGCGGGCCAGGCCGACGCCGACAGCCCCTACGCCCGGCACGCCTTCGGCGCGCACTTCGCGGAGGTCGCCGTGGACACCGTCACGGGTGAGACCCGGGTCCGCCGACTGCTGGGCGTGTACGCGGCGGGGCGCATCCTCAACTCCCGTACCGCGCGCTCCCAGTTCGTCGGCGGGATGACCATGGGCCTCGGGATGGCGCTCACCGAGGGCAGCACGATGGACGCCGCGTTCGGCGACTTCACCGAGTCGGACCTGGCCTCGTACCACGTGCCCGCCCACGCCGACGTGCCCGACATCGAGGCGCACTGGATCGACGAGGACGATCCCCACCTCAACCCCATGGGCAGCAAGGGCATCGGCGAGATCGGCATCGTGGGGACGGCGGCCGCGATCGGCAACGCCGTCTTCCACGCCACGGGTACCCGCGTGCGCGAACTGCCCCTCACACCGGACCGCGTGCTCGGCGGCATCGGGCGAGGGGCAGCTCCCCGCGGTTTCTAGCGGCTTGCCGAGGCTAGCGACCGCGCTTTCCAGCGGCTTACGGCGGTCAGCAACAGGGTTTCCAGCAGCTTGCGGCGGTCGGGAACCGGGTTTCCAGCGGCTTGGGGCGGTCGGCAACCGCGTTTCCAGCGGCTTGCGGCGGTCGGGAACCGGGTTTCCAGCGGCTTGCGGCGGTCGGCAACCGCGTTTCCAGCGGCTCGCGGCGATCGGCAACCGCGTTTCCAGCGGCGGCCGGCAGCCGCGGCATACGGCGGCCGCAACCGCCAGGGGGCCTCGGCTACGGCGTCAGCTGCGCGTCCGGCCGCTCCCGGGACGGTCTCTCCACGAGCCGCCGGTCCGCCGGGACCCGCTCCGGCCGGGCCGGCACCGCCAGTTGCACCACGAGTGCGGTCAGCGCCGCCAGGGACGCGCACACCGCCGCCGTACCGGCGATCCACGCCGGGGCGAACGGCAGCTCCAGGGCTTGGGACAACCCCGCCGAGCGGAAGCGGCCGTCGAGGAGCTGGCCCGCGGCCACTCCGGCCGGCAGGACCACCGCGAGGGCGAGGAGCGGCACGGCGGGCCGGATCGCCAGCAGGAGGGCCAGGGCGGCGCAGAGCGCCGAGACGCCCAGGGCGAACCCGTACACCGGCAGCGAGGCCCCGTCCCGGTGCGCCGGGAAGCAGAGGACGGCGCACACCAGCAGTGCCAGGGCGGCGAGGCGGCCGGGCCAGGCCGGAGTCCGCGCGGGCCGACGGAGTGCCGGGGGGTGCGGCGGCGGCGCCGGGAACACGTTCGCGACCGGCAGCTCGTACTCCGGCGGCGACTCCGCTGCCAGGAGCGGCTCGGACGGCTCGTGCGCCGGCCGTGCGGGCCGTTCCTCGGCCAGTCTGCCGATCAGCTCGACGAGTTCCTCGACGGGCCGTCCGGTCGCGGCCGCCCGCACCGCCTCCTGACCGCAGTGGGGTTCCAGCTCGGCGCGGTTAAGCAGGGACACCAGGCGGGTCACCTCCGCCACGGGGCGGGACTCGGCGGCGGCGCGGATCGCCTCGTCGGCGCTGTCCGGGTCGCGGGGCGGCCGGGTGAGCAGGGAGACGAGCCGGGTGACGTCCTCCACGGACCGGTCCATACCGACGGCACGGAGGGCCGCGGCCGTGGCCTGCGCGTACTGGGGCGACTGTTCCAGCAGGGTGATGAGGTGGACGACGTCCTCCAGGGGACGGTCGGCCACGGCGGCACGCACCAGGTCGCCGACGGTGTCGCCGTACGACGGCTCGATCGGTATGGCGGGGTCGTTCGGGCGGGGTGCTGACGGGCCGGTGGTCATGCTTCTGCTCCAGACACAGGGTGCGGTCGCTGCTACGCGCCCCCGTCGTGCGACCGCTTGAGGTCTCCCATTCGTAAGCGGGTCCACGACGGCGTGCCACTCGGATGAGCCACGGGTGTGAGTGCCGCCCTCGGCAGGCCTATTGCGGCCGGACGGGGGAATCCGTCGGACAGCGCTGCGTCGAGCGCCCCGAGGAGGAGGTCGGCCCGTGGATTCGACCACAGCACTGATCGTCGTCGTCGCGGTGCTCGCGGCGCTGGCGCTGGCGGTGGCCGTGGGACTGCTGGTACGGCTCGTCAGGACCCGGCGCGGGCTGCGCCGGGCGGGGCTGCCCACCGGCCCCCGCTGGGTGTTCTGGGGCGCGCTGCTCTACCTCGTGCTGCCCACCGATCTGGTGCCGGACCCGGTGTATCTCGACGACATCGGGGTCCTGCTGCTCGCGTTGCGCACGATGCGTGGTTCCGCCGCCGACCGGGCGGCGCTGCGGCTCGGCGAGGACGACCGGCCGGCCTCCCGCCGACCGTGATTACGCAGTGTAAGGAAACCAACCACCCGTTCGATTCGTATAAGTCTCTGGGAGCCGAAGGAAGTCGGTGACCCGACGGCGTCGTGGGGAGACGGCCGTCCGCTGGAAGCAGTACAGGCGAGGGAGAGACGATGCAACCGTTCGCGCTCAACTACGCACGCCCGGCAGCGGCGTTGGAGGCGACCACTCCGTACGTCTACGACTCCGGGCGGCAGTTGAACGTGCTCATGGACGGCCGGGTCGCGGCCCGCGACCACGCCCTGATGCGGGAACTGGGGACCACCACCTCCACGGCGGGCTCCAAGACTCACTTCGACGACTGAACACAGGTCGACACTGATGACCGTGTTGATTCTGACCTGCGAAGAGGATGTGACGGCCGACATGGTCGTGGTGCACCTCGACGCCACGGGGGTTCCGGTGGTCCGGCTCGATCCGGCCGATCTCACCGACGGGGTCGCGCTGTCCGGCGAGTACGTGCACGGCCGCTTCCGCGGCCATCTGTCGGCCGGCGGACGCCTGGTGGGCATCTCCGGGCTGCGTTCGATCTGGGTCCGCCGCCCGGGCACCCCGGCGGCCCGGGCCGCCGCGCCCTCGGAGTGGCTGACCGAGGAGTCCGGCCAGGCGCTGTACGGCATGCTGCGGGGCAGCGACGCCCGCTGGATGAACCATCCCGACGCGGCCCGCCGGGCCCGGCACAAGCCCTGGCAGCTACGGCTCGCGCAGCGCTGTTCGCTGCCCGTGCCGGCCACGATCGTGACAACGTTTCCGCAGGCCGCCCGGGAGTTCGCCGAGCGCTATCCGGATCTGGTGGTCAAGCCGGTCTCCGGCGCCCATCCGCAGGATCCGCCGCGGGCGGTGCCGACCAGCCGGGTCGCCCCGGACGCCGACTTCGCGGCGGTCGCGTTCGGCCCGACGCTGCTCCAGCGGCGGGTGGCCAAGCGGGCCGACATCCGCCTGACCGTCGTGGGAGAGACGATGCTGGCCGCCCGGAAAGCCGCCGGCCCGGACGACGAGGTGGACGTCCGGTTCGCCCGGTCCGCCTCCTCCTGGCAGCCGGTCGACGTCCCGCCCCGGGTCGCCACGGCGGTCGGCGAGTATCTCCGGGCCGCCGAACTGGCCTACGGCGCGTTCGACTTCGCCGAGGACGGGGACGGGACCTGGTGGTTCCTGGAGTGCAACCAGTCGGGGCAGTTCGGGTTCATCGAGGTGGAGACCGGTCAGCCCATCGCGCGCAGCATCGCCGCGTGGCTGGCCCGGCCTGGGCCGGAGGACCGCTCCTCCGCGAACGGGGCCGGCTCGGCGGTGAACTGAGGCCGGGTCAGTAGGGCCGGGGGGCGGCGGGCGGAAGCGCGGGCACCCAGCCCTGGCCGGGCTGGGCGGGACGCTCGGGGGCGGGCGGGGACATCAGGGACTGGTACGGCCGCATGACGTACTCCAGTTCCCTGCGTACGCGCTCGGCCTCCCTGCGGGTCAGAGCGGGGACGTCGCCGCGTTCGGCGACGAGTCGGTCGTAGATGGGGGAATCCTGGAACACCCGTCAACGCGCCTTTCGTTCTCACGGCCCACGCGCGTGGGCACGGCTGCCGAGTCTAGGCGCCCCCACGCACCGACGTGCGAATTACGGCGTCGGGCTTGACGGTCCGCAGGGCCTCATGCGCCCGTGGTGGACCCCGGGCGGACGATCATCAGGACGGTCACGGTCGCCCACAGCAGGTTGAAGACCCCGGTGAACATGGCGAGTTGAACCGTACCGCGGCGCTCGACGCTCCCCCGCCCGGTCAGTTCCTCGAGAAGTTCGCCCTGCCGGGGCAGCACGAAAGCGGCGAGGACGCCGGCGGCGGCAGCGGTGAGGGCCATGGACGCGGTCAGCCACGCGTCGCCGAGGACCCCCATCGCGGCCCCGGTGGCGACGCCCAGGACCGGGACGGCGATGCCTACAGCGGCGTAGGCGCGGCAGATGCGGTGCAGCAGACGGACCGTGCCGACCCCGGTCGCCTCCTCGTGAGCCCGGCGGACGGCGGGCGGGAACATGCTGGCCGCGACGGTCACCGGCCCGACGGCGACGATCGCGGCGAGGACGTGCAGGGCCAGCAGGAACTTGGTCATGGGGTGGGGTGTCCTTCTCCGGTGCGGTCGGCGGTGCCCGATCACCCTAGGAACCCGCGGGACGATCACACAGCGGCAGAAACGACAGCTTCCAACGGGTTCCCGCCAACCTCTCCGGCAGGGCGTTCCCACAGATGACCAGGGTGTACGGCCCTGGCGGGAATCCGCCTATCGTGGCGGGCATGCATTCCGTGGCGATCCTGGCTCTCGACGACGTGGTGCCCTTCGACATGGCGGCGCCCATGCAGGTGTTCGACTGGACGCGCCTGCCCGACGGCCGCCCCGGTTACCGCGTCCGCCTGTGTGCGGAATCACCCGAGGTACGCGCGGACGGCGGCTTCTCCCTGCGCGTCGAACACGGCCTCGACGCTCTCGCCGAGGCCGACACGGTCGTCGTGCCGGGCCGCTCCCCCGCGGCCGGACCACCGTCTCCGCGCGTCCTGGCCGCACTGCGGGACGCGGCGGCGGCCGGGACCCGGATCGCGTCCGTGTGCGTGGGCGCGTTCGTGCTGGCCGAGGCGGGACTGCTGGACGGGCTGCGCGCCACCACCCACTGGGTGGCCGCGGACGAGCTCGCGCGGCGTTTCCCCGCCGTCGAGGTCCAGCCCGACGTGCTGTACGTGGACAACGGTCAGATCCTGACCTCGGCCGGCGCGGCCGCCGCCCTCGACATGTGTCTGCACATGATCCGCCGGGACCTGGGCTCGGCCGTCGCCGCGCACGCCGCCCGGATGTCGGTCATGCCGCTGGAGCGGGAGGGCGGACAGGCCCAGTTCATCGTGTACGACCATCCGCCGGTGCCGCGCGGTTCGACGCTGGAGCCCGTGCTGGAGTGGGTCGAGGACAACCTGGCCCACGAGATCACCCTCGGGGCGATGGCCGCACGGTCGGGGATGAGCGAGCGCACCTTCAGCCGCCGGTTCCGTGAGCAGACGGGCAGCACGCCCTTGCAGTGGCTGCTGCGGGCCCGGGTGCGACGCGCCCAGTACCTGCTGGAGAACACCGCGCACCCGGTCGAACGGATAGCGCGGCAGGCGGGGTTCGGCTCCCCGACGGCCTTCCGGGAGCGGTTCCGCCGGGTGGTCGGCACCACTCCGCAGTCCTACCGGGCGGCCTTCCACGCGAAGGACGCGGTCCCGGCGGCGGCCCGAATCTGACCGCCCGCCGGGTCCGGCGTCATGGGCCCTGCGCTCCCGGGCCGGGCGCTGCACTCCCGGGCCGGGCCCTGTGCGTCCCGGGCGCGGCGGCCCGGTTTCCTCAGACGGCCAGCGGCAGGCCGCTCTCCCCTTCGGGGTCCGTGTGTCCCACGGTCGGCAGCAGGGCGTCCGCCCTGGCCACCGCCTCGGCGACGTCGGTGGTGCCCATCATCACGCACAGTGAGTAGCTGACGTCGGCCAGCTCACGGGCCGTCGCCGGCCTCTCCCGCTCCGCCTGCGCGATCCTCAGCGACGCGTAGCGGGTCAGCAGCGTTCTGACGGCCTTCGGGTCCGGCACGAGCACGAAGTGCCCCTCTCTCGATTTTTCGCTGCGTATGCCCGGTCTGGCCCGGACCAATCCCATCGGCCGCCGTCCGGCACGCAATTGGCGCAATACCGTGCGACCGCACCCGCTTCCCCGAGGGGTCGCAAACCGTTGGACAAGGGGCATCCCTCGCACCATGAACGGTATACGCCCATGAACCGCTCCGCAGGACTCCTCAGTGCCCTCTACCTCGCCACGACCACGGGACTCGTCTGGACGGCGGCCCTGACGCTGCGCGACGGCCCGGCGTGGGCCGCGTGTCTGTTCGCGGCGGCGAGCCTGGTGCCGGTGATCGCCGTCGTGCGGGAGTGCGTCCTCTGCGACCAGCGGCAGGCTCTGGCCGAGATGCGCAGGAGCACGGCCGCTCCGGGCGGCCCCGGCGCGGAGGCGGCCGACGCGATCGTCCGCGCCGAGCTGAAGACCGCGTGCTGCGAGCGCTGGTGGACGAGCTGCGGCACCGACCACGACTCGACGTGCCCACGCCGGGTGCCCCGGAGCAGCGCGGCGTGACATCCAGCGGCCGGCCGGTGGTTCGGGCGAGCTGCCTGCCATGCGGCAGGGGTGTAGGCGCCGCCGCTCCTACTCGTCCAGAGCGCGCGCGAGTTCCGTGGTGGCGTGGGCGATCTCCGTGTCGTCGTCGGCCATCAGGCTCTTGAGGGCACCGCTCTTGGCCCGGACGGCCTGGCGGGCCTGGCGCTCCCAGACCACCGGGTTCTCACGGTGGTTGAGCAACTTGGGGTAGACGGCCGCGGTGCTCTCCCACTGGCGGGCCCCGGCGATGCTCCTGAGCAGCTGGATGATCTCGGCCCGGCAGGTCACCTGCGGCAGTTGGGCGAGCTCCCAGAGGAAGGGGACGGTGGCGGCGGTGGCCTGCTCGACGACGAAGCCGTACTGGCAGATGCGCCGGCGCAGATCGACGAGGGCGGCACCGGCGGTCTCGGGATCGCCCCAGGCGACGCTGTTGAGGAGGAGCGGGATCGCCGCCGCGTTGCCGGTGGAGTCCTGGATCTCGCCCCAGGGGACCCGGCTCAGTGCCGTGAGGGGCGTGGTGCGCGCCACCCCGGCGGTGGGAGCGGGGCTGCTGGTGCGCTCGTGGCTCGGCTGGTCCGGAGCGGTGCGCATGGCGTGAGACCTTTCCGCGGCGGTCATGTCAGGGAGGAGGGGCGGTCGACAGCTTGGCCCAGACGGTCTTGCCGGCCGGGGGCCGCGAGGTCCAGCCCCACTCCTCCGCCAGGGCGTCGACGATGTACAGCCCCCGGCCGTGCTCCCGCAGGGCGCAGTCGTCGGTGGGCGTGTACGCGGGTGGTTCGTCCCCGGGATCGGAGACGGTGACCAGCAGATGGCCGGGGCCCAGGGACAGCCCCAGCCACACCTCGGCCGAACCGTCCGCCGCCGGCCGGAGCACCGCGTGGGCCACGGCGTTGGCGGCGAGTTCGGTGATCACGAGGGTGGCGTCGTCGCTGCGGTGGCCGATCGACCAGCCGCCGAGAGTCTCGCGGGTGAAGGCACGGGCCCGGGCGAACCCCTCCCCGCTGCACGCCACGAGTAACGCGGCGGAGACCAGGGGTCCGGCCGAGGGCGGGCGCCGGGCGCCGAGGGGATCCGGGCGCCGCAGGGACACACCGGCCGTGCCCGCATCACCCGCCCCCGGCACAGCCTCGCCCGGCGGCCGGAGTACATCTTTCGCAGGTGATGACACGGCATCTCCCTGATGCGACGTCAAGACGGGGCGCAACCGCAGGGGTTGACGCTGGAGCTATTATCCACGCTGAAGGCGCCCGCGTGCAATTGCACGAGAAATTGCGCGAAGGACGGGTGGGGCCACGGAGGTTGTGGATGTGCGCCCCCTCCCGGCCGGGCGGCCGGGCGACACGGCTCGGCGCCGTACGTGAACAGCAAGGAGACAGCAGTGCCACGAGTGCAGAACGGAGTGCGGGCGAGCTCGCTCGACGCCCGCTGGGTCAAGAGCCGTCACAGCAACGCCGAGGGCAACTGCGTCGAAGTGGCCTCACTGGTCGACGGTGGGGTCGCGGTGCGCAACTCCCGCTACCCCGACGGTCCCGCGCTGGTCTACACACCGGCCGAGGTCGCGGCGTTCGTCGCCGGCGCGAAGGACGGTGAGTTCGACCACCTGCTCTGAGGCGCGGGAGGGGCGTGCGAGGGGCGTGGGGACTCCGGCCTCAACTCCCGTACGCCGACCGGCTCCTACGGAATGATGCGGTACGGCCACGCTGCGTGCGATAGTGTGAGTCGTCTCTGTGCCGGTTTACTGGGAGTCAGGATGTCTGCCGCGTCCCACCGCATCTCCCGCCTGGAACCGTACCTGGACCGGTCCGAACCTGCTCCCACGCTGCTGAAGATGCTGGTCGGCGTCCAGTTGGCGGGCTTCCGGGAGGATGCCGGGCTCGCCCAGGACCAGGCGGCGAAGTCCCTCGGGTTCAGCCCCGCCAAGCTGTCCCGCATCGAGTCGGGCACGGGCCGCAGGCCCCCGTCGGAGAGCGACGTCCGCGCCCTTCTGGAGCTGTACGGCACCGAGGACTACGAGTCCTCGGTGCTCCTCAAGCTGCTCCAGCGCGCCGGAGAGCCGGGCTGGTGGCAGCGCTACGACAAGCGGCTGATGCCGGAGTGGTTCGACCGGCTGGTGGGGCTCCAGGAGGCGGCCGCGGCCATCCGCACCTTCGAGATCCAGTACGTCCCCGGCCTGCTCCAGACCCCTGACTACACCCGGGCCGTGGTGGAGCGCGGACTGCCGACCGCGCCCGCGAGCGAGGTGAACCGGCGCGTCGAACTGCGCACCCGGCGCGCCCAGTTGCTGCTGCGCCAGGACGCACCTCAACTGTGGGCGGTCATCGACGAGTCCGTGCTGCTGCGGGTGCTGGGCAGCCGGGAGGTCATGCGGGACCAGCTCGCGCACCTCGTCGAGATGGCCCAGCGTCCCAACGTGACCCTGCAGATCATCCCGTTGGACGTGACCAACGCCTCCGCCCCGGCCATCCCGATCACCTATCTGCGCTTCGGCGGTCTCGATCTGCCGGACGTCGTCTATCTGGAGCACATCAAGAGCGCCAACTTCCTGGAGGACCGGGACGAGACGGAGGAGTACCGCCTCGCCCTGGACCGGCTGGCGGACGACGCGCTCGAACCCCGGGCCTCGCTCGAGCGGTTGCGCGAGACGATGGACAGCCGTTACGGCGGCTGACGGTCCGACGTCAGTGGTCGCGCCCGAACAGGGCGGTCCAGAGGAAGGGTTCACCGAAGCGTGGCGACTCGGGCGGTTCGTCGTGCATGCGCCGCAGTTCGATCTCCGTGAGATCGCGGAAGATCCGGCGCAGGGAGTCCGCGCTGTAGGCGAGGCCGCCGTCGAGCCGGCCCTGCCGGTACAACTCCTCGTCGGACAGCTCCGATCCCATGGCGCCGTCGGTGAAACAGACGAGGCCGAAGCGACCGCCGGGTGCGAGATGCCGCTCCAGCAGGGCGAGGTAGCTGACGCGGCGGTGCGGTGGCAGGTGGTGGAAGCAGCCGGAGTCGTAGATCAGGTCGTAGTCGCCGCGGAGTTCGGTGCCCGCCAGACGGAAGGCGTCGCCGCACAGGAAGCGCACCTCGCCGGGCACCTCGCGGGCGCGCTCGCGGGCCCAGTCGATCGCCGCGGGTGAGAGGTCCACGGCGTCGACCTCGAAGCCGAGCGAGGCGAGATACACCGCGTTGCGGCCGGGACCGCACCCCAGGTCGAGGGCACGGCCGGGGGTGACGAGACCGCGGTCGACGTACGACACCAGGTTCTCGTCGGGTGCGTCCGCGAAGAAGGGCACCGGCCGGGAGCGGTCGGCGTAGAAGCCGTCCCACCAGGAACCGGCGTCCGCCGTCCAGCGGTCGGCCTGGGGAGGGAAGAGGGTGTCGAGGAGTCGGAGGACGTCCTCGGTGGTGCGGATGGTGCGGTCCATGTCCGTGGCGTCCCTTCCCGGACGTGCCTGGTGCGTGGCGCAGGGCTGAACCACCGACCCTCAGCGCGCTGTCGCCGACACACGTGTGCCCCTGGCACCGGACCTTCGCAGGCGGGCCAAGGGCATCGGTGCGCGGGTCAGACCAGTCGGCCGACTCCGCCGAACTCGATCCACTCGTGGGTGAGCTGGCGGGGGGCCACCTCGGAGTCGGGACGCCAGGTGGAGACCTCCACGAGGCCCGGCTCCAGGATCTCCAGACCCTCGAACCACTCGGCGACGTCCTTCGGCTCCCGCACCCGGCCCCAGTGCCCCTGGGTCGCCTTGTCCATGAAGTCCGTGACGAAGGCCCGCACTTCGGCGTCCTCGCTGACCAGCTGGCACATCACCATGAAGCTGCCCGGCGCGAGGCGCTCGCGCACCCGGCGGGCCAGGGCGGCCGGCCCGTCGGTGTCGCTGTCGGGGATGCAGTGCATGACCGAGTTGAACAGCACGGCCACCGGCTGGGAGAAGTCGATCAGGCGCTTGGTGTCCTCGTGGTCGAAGATCGCCTCGGTCTCCCGCATGTCCGCGTGGATGACGGCGGTCCGCTCGTCCTGCTCCAGCAGCGCGCGGCCGTGCACCAGGACCATCGGGTCGTTGTCCACGTAGACGACGTGCGAGGTGGGGTCGATGCGCTGGGCGACCTGGTGGACGTTGTCCTGCGTGGGCAGGCCGGATCCGTGGTCGAGGAACTGACGGATGCCGTGCTCCGCGGCGAGGGTCTTTACCACCCGCTGGAGGAACCGCCGGTTGTTCACGGCCAGCCTGCGGGTGCTGGGGACGACCTTGTCGAGTTCCTCGCAGGCCGCGCGGTCGGCCGCGTAGTTGTCCTTGCCGCCCAGATAGTGGTCGTACATACGCGCGGCCGTGGGTACGGATGCGTCGATCGAGGTGGACAGCTTCTTACCGGTGCTCATCTTTCCCCCAGCTATTGCCGCCAACTGGCCTGGCAGGGCAGGGAGTCCATCCTAGAGACACCACGATCGCCGGTGCCAGTCCGCACGGGGTCAAATGCCACGGACCAGCGACGTGGCGAACCTGGGGGACGGCACCGGCGAGAGCCCGTGGGGATGTCAGGCGGCGTCCAGCTCGGCGAGTTCGTCCGCGCCGAGCACCAGGTCGGTGGCGGCGAGGGAGTCGCGGATGGTCTCCGGGCGGCTCGAGCCCGGGATCGGTACGACGACCGGGGACTTGGCGAGCATCCAGGCCAGGCAGACGCGCTGCGGGCTGACGCCGTACTTCTCGGCGATCCGCGCGAACGGGGCGTGCGCAGAGCCCAGTTCGCCGGCGCGGGAGATACCGCCGAGCGGGCTCCAGGGCAGGAAGGCGATGCCGAGCTCGTCGCACAGGCGCAGCTCGGGCTCGCTGGAGCGGAAGGCCGGGGAGAACTGGTTCTGCACGGAGACCAGTCGGCCGCCGAGGACGTCGTTGGCCAGCCGGATCTGTTCCGGGTTCGCGTTGGAGACGCCCGCCATGAGGATCTTGCCCTCGTCGAGGAGGTCGCGCACGGCGCCCACGGACTCCTCGTAGGGGACGCGGGGGTCGGGGCGGTGGAACTGGTACAGCCCGATCGCCTCGACCCCCAGCCTGGTCAGGGACGCCTCGCAGGCCTGCTTGAGGTGCCGGGGGCTGCCGTCGAGGGTCCAGCTGCCGTCACCGGGGCGCAGGTGGCCCCCCTTGGTGGCGACGAGGACGTCACCGCCCCGCTCGTGGGAGGCGAGCGCCTTGGCTATCAGGGTCTCGTTGTGGCCGACCTCGTCGGCGTCGCGGTGGTAGGCGTCGGCGGTGTCGATGAGGGTCACGCCCGCGTCGAGCGCGGCGTGCACGGTGGCGATGGAGCGTTCCTCGTCCGGTCGCCCCTCGATGGACATGGGCATCGCGCCCAGGCCGATCGAGCTGACGTCGACATCACCGATGCGGCGGGTGTGCATGGCTTCTGACCTCTTTCGGCTGTCCAGCGGAACCGAGCTCGCACCGGCGGGGCGGACGAGCTCCTTCCAGGGTGGCCGCCTTCCGACTCGAGGGTCCAATAGAAGAATGAGAACGGATTCAGCGACCGGAGAACTGAATGGCGGTGGTTGCGCGGCGGCCACCCGGGTGTGACACGCTCACCTCGACCGCCCGGTGGCACCGTGGCCGGTCGTGGTGGGAATCGGCTGTGGTGAGAGAGGCGGCGGCATGCGTATCGGACTGCTCGGAACCGGTCCCTGGGCCCGGATGGCCCATGCCCCCGCGCTCAGTGCGCACCCGGACGTGGACTTCGCCGGGGTGTGGGGGCGCCGTCCGGACGCCGCCAAGGAGGTGGCCGACGAGCACGGGACACGTGTGTACGACGACGTCGACGCGCTCCTGGCCGACGTGGACGCGGTCGCCGTAGCCCTGCCACCGGGCGTGCAGGCCGATCTCGCGGCGCGGGCCGCGCGGGCGGGACGCCATCTGCTGCTGGACAAGCCGCTCGCCACGACGGTCGAGCAGGGGCGGGCGGTGGTCGAGGCCGTCCGGGAGACCGGGGTCGCCTCGGTGGTGTTCTTCACCTCGCGCTTCCTGACCGAGACCGAGGCGTGGATCACTGAACAGGCCTCGGTGGACGGCTGGTTCACGGGCCGGGCCGAGTGGCTCGGGTCGGTGTTCACCGGCGAGAGCCCGTTCTCGGACTCGCCGTGGCGGCGGGAGAAGGGCGCCCTGTGGGACGTGGGCCCGCACGCCCTCTCGGTGCTGCTGCCGATCCTGGGCGAGGTGCGCGAGGTGGCCGCGGCCGCGCACGGCCCCGGGGACACGGTCCACGTGGTGCTGCGGCACGCCTCCGGCGCGTCGAGCACCCTGACACTGAGCCTGACGGCTCCGCCCGCGGCGGCGGGAGCGGGCGTGGAACTGCGGGGCGCGGGCGGAGTGGCCCGGCTCCCTGAGTCGTCCGAGGGCGCCGTACCGGCCCTGATCCGAGCCACCGACGCACTCCTCACCGCCACCCGCACCGGCCGCCCCCACCCGTGCGACGCCGCCTTCGCCCTGCGCGTCACGGAGATCCTGACGGAGGCGGAGGCGTTGCTGGAGCGGTAGCGGTAGCGGTAGCGGTAGCGGTAGCGGTAGGCACCGGAACCGAGCCCGCTCCCCCTCGATGCGCAGTAGGACCTCGAACCCCGGGCCGGCGGTGAAACGGCCCGGGGCCAGGCAGGCTCAGGTGAAGGTCAATCCGCTTGCCCGGGAACGAAGTTCAACCGTTCCCGCACCACCGGATAACCCGCCTTGGTGAAGTTGGCGGCCATCGGGAAGTTGCCCTGGTCCGTCGCCGCGGAGACGAAGTCGGCGCCCTGCTCGGCCAGGTAGTGGGTGCACTCGGCGAGGAGGTCGTAGGCGTAGCCGTGGCCCCGGTGCTCCGGGACGACCCCGATGAAGCCGACGCAGGGGCCCGACGGGTTGTGGGCCGGGATGTGGATGCCAACCGTGTCGCCCTCGGGGGTGTACGCGATCTGCCACCACTCGCGGGGCGAGGGGCACCAGTGGAAGAAGTCGAGTTCCTCCTGGGCCGCCCGGTCGAGTCCGCCCTCCTCGATGGCCTTGAGGGCGTGCGCGTCGAGGGTGGCGGAGTGGATGCGGCGCAGGAGGCCGAAGAAGACGGCGTCGTCCGGTTCGGGGCGGAACGCGAGGCGTCCGGGGCGATCGGGCAGTCCGCACTCCGGTGTCCAGCGGTACAGGAAGCGCTCGACCATCAGCTCCTGCCCGGCCTTCCGCGCGGCGCTGAAGCAGGTCTCGGCGGCCGCCCGCAGCGTCGGGTCCGCGCGCCAGCCCGCGGGCAGGTTCATCTCCAACTCGACCTGCCAGGGCGCGGTGCGCAGGAGCTCGGCGCCGGCCTCCTCCTCCCCCTCGGCCACGTCGAACCAGTTGATGTTGAGGGGCGCGGTGGCGTCGGGGCCGCCCCACCAGGCACCGCGCGCCACGACCCGACCGTCGCGCAGGGCCACGCGCTTCCAGTCGGGTCGGTGGCGGGTGAGCCGGTGGGACTCGCGGGCGCCGAGCGGGTCGGGCAGGGCGTCGAACAGGTGGGCGTCGCTCTCGTCGAGCGCGCGAATGACCAGATCGGTCATGGGTGGGTTCCTCCGGGATGCGTACTGCGTGGGGCGCTCCCGGTCAGACGAGGCACGCCGGGACGACGGAGAGGGAGCGCTGGACGGTCGTGAACTGCATGGCACTCGCCTCCTTCCGCTGGTCCCCAGGCGTGGCGGCTCACGCTACGGGATCCGTGCGGCGGCGTCCACCGGCTTTCGTGCGCAACTGCGTTGCCGCTGAAGCGACTTGGCCGGTCCTTGCACTGACCGACACAAAGCGGTGCATCGCGGGCTTGGGCTCGGGCAGGACGCCTCCACGAAGTCCTGCGGATCGGCCTGAGTCGTCACTGCTGGGTTGCGTCTCTGTGCTCCTGGGGCCGCTCCGTTGCCTGCTGAGGCCGAGGCTCGGAGGCTGCCCACGAGGCGAGCAGCGCCAGCCGCTGGGCGGAAACACTGCCCGGTTCCGCGTGATGGACCACCATCAGGAGCCCGTCGGTGCCGACGACGGCGTACTTCTCCCGCCGCAGGCAGAGGTCACCGACCTGAGGGTGGCGGATCACTCCGGCGTCGCTGCCCGCGCGGCGTACCTCGTGCCGTGCCCACAGTCGGCGGAACCGCTCGCTCTTGAGGGAGAGTTCCCCGACGAGCGCCTGGAAGCGCTCGTCGTCGGTGTCGGTGCCGACCTCGGCACGCAGCTGGGCGACGACGCCGGCGGTGTTCTGCTCCCAGTCGGGGTGATAGTCCGCCGCCAGCGGATCGGTGAACAGGGCGATCAGACGGTTCGTGCCCGGCGCCATGAGCGGCGAGAGCGCCACCGCCAGGGGGTTCGCGGCCAGCACGTCGCGGTACCGGTTGACGACGAAGGCGGGCACGTTGAGCGTGTCGAGCAGCATCAGCGTCCCTGTCGGCACGCGCTCGGCACGTCGCCCGGCCCGGCGTCGGACACGCGGCCGGGCCAGCTCCATGAGATAGGCGGTCTACTCGGTGTCGAGCTGAAGGACACCGGCCAGGGCCTCGAGCACCTGGACCGACGGGTGACGGTCGCGGCCCTGCTCCAGCCGAAGGTAGTACTGGGCGCTGACGCCGGCCAGAAGCGCGACCTCCTCGCGCCGCAGACCGGGGACGCGCCGAAGCCCGCGCGCGGGGATGCCGACGTCCTCCGGACGAACGAGCTCGCGCCTGGCGCGCAGAAAGGCGCCGAGGGCGTTGCCTCCCTCTGCCGATGTCGCTGCCATGCGGCCACAGTAGGCGCTCGGCGGGCAGGGACGACATCGGCGTGACTGTCCCTGTCACTACCAGTGACACGGGGGATCTCCCTGCCCGCACGCGGCCGACGGAACCTGGGGACGACCACCTGAGACCTGACAGAGGGACGACACACCATGTCGCAGGACACCTGGTTCATCACGGGCATCAACAGCGGCTTCGGCCGCGCGCTCACCGAGCAGCTCCTTGCCGCGGGCCATCGCGTTGCGGGCACCGTCCGCAAGGAGGGGTCGGTCGACGATCTCACCGGGAGGTACGGCGACCGGCTGTGGGTCGCACGGCTCGATCTCACGGACAGGGCGAGGATCCGCACGGTCGTGGACCGGGCCTTCGCCGACCTGGGCCGCATCGACGTGGTGGCCAACAACGCCGGCTACGGGCTGTTCGGGGCAGCCGAGGAGCTCACGGACGACCAGATCGACCACATCCTCGCCACCAACCTGACCGGTTCGATCCACGTCGCTCGCGCCGCCCTGCCCCACCTCCGGGCGCAAGGCCGTGGTCGGATCATCCAGCTCTCCACCTACGGCGGTCAGGCCACCCACCCCGGCGCCTCGCTCTACCACGCCGGCAAATGGGGCATCGAAGGGTTCATGGAATCCCTCGCCAAGGAGGTCGCCCCGTTCGGCATCGAGGTCACCATCGTCGAGCCGGGCGGAGCCCGCACCGAATTCCGCTACGACAGCCTCCGCACCGCGGCCCCGATGCCGGCGTACGACGACAGTCCCGCCGCGATGACCCGCGCGGCCGGCGACCGCAGCCGTCCCTCGCTCGGCGACCCCGCCAAGATGGCCGCCCGCATCATCGAGAGCACCACCCGGACTCCCGCCCCGCTCCGGCTCGTCCTCGGCAGTGACTCCCATCGGTTCATCACCACCGCCCTGCGCGACCGCCTCGCGGACATCGAGCCCCAGGCCCGTACGGCCGCCTCCACCGACTGGACCGGCTGACCCTCGGGCCGCCTTCGACATGGCCGACTTCGCCTCCTACGTCCAGGACACCGCACCGACCGGGACACGGCTGACGCTCACGCCCTTCCAGGGGTCCGCGAGGACGGTTCGGGGTGCGGCGCCCGGCGTGGCGTAGCAGCGTAGTGGTGTGAGCGGAGTGGGCGGCCGGTCGGCGCGCCGCGACCGGGACGGTCGGACCTGGCTGCGGGGCGGCGCGCCGCCGCCCCGCTGGGTGCGGGTGCTGCCCGCCGCCCTGCTGGCCGGGGTGTGCGTGTCGACCCTCGTGAGCCCGGATCCCCTGGACATCGGGTTCCTGCTGGGTGCCATCCCGCCGCTGGCCGTGCTGTCGTACGGCCCGGCGGCGACCGCGGTGCTCGGTGTGCTGGTCCTGGCCGTGCTGAACATCCCGGCGTTCCGGCTGAACGACCCGGGTGCCGAGGACGCCCTGACCGTGGGCTTCGTCGCCGCTCTGAGTGTGCTCGTCTCCTACGTCCGCAGTCGGCGTGACGCGCAGCTGGTGACCGAGCGCGCGGTCGCCGAGGCCGCTCAGCGGGCCGTCGTACCGCCGCTGCCGGAGCGGGTGGGCGGCGTGCGGTGCGCGGGGCTGTACGTGGCCGCGCAGCAGGGGACGCTGGTGGGCGGCGACTTCTTCGACGTCCGGGAGGGGCCCTGCGGGGTGCGTGCGGTCATGGGCGATGTGCAGGGACACGGGCTGTCGGCCGTCGCGACCGTCGCCTCCCTGCTGGGGGCGTTCCGGGAGGCGGTCCTCGACCGGCCCGACCCCGAGTCCGTGGCGGCGCGGCTGGACCGCAGGCTGATGGTGGACTCCGCGGCCGTACGGCACTCGGAGCTGTTCGCGACGGCGGTGGTGCTGGAGTTCGGCGGTGGCGCGAGGGCGGTGCGGATCGTGGCCTGCGGTCAGCCCGGCCCTGTGCTGCTGCGGGACGGGCGGGCCGTGGAGCTGGACGCGCCGGTGGGGACCCCGCTCGGTCTCGGTCTGTCCGACGGGACGCCGGCCGGGCTCACGGTCCCGCTGCGGCCCGGCGACCGCCTCTTCCTGGCCTCGGACGGCGTCTGGGAGGCGCGGGACTCCGCCGGGGCCTTCTACCCGCTGCTGGACCGGCTGGTCGAGTTCTCGGCCGACGGCCCGGACGGCCCGGTGCCGCTTCCGGTGCTCGCCGAGCGGGTGTGGACCGACCTCGTGCGCTACGCCCCGGAGCTCGACGACGACGTCACGATGCTCGTTCTCGCGCCCGGCCCTGTCGAACCGCGCTGACCGCCTCGTCCGTCTCGTGCTCCCCCTCGGCGTCGATGTGCGGGAGGATCCGGTCCAGCCACCGGGGCGTCCACCAGGCGTGCCGGCCCAGCAGGGTCATGACGGCCGGGACCATGAGCAGCCGTACGACGGTCGCGTCGATCAGCACGCTCACGGCGAGGCCCAGTCCGAGCATCTTGACCACGATGTTGTCGCTCACGATGAACGCGGCGAAGACGCTCACCATGATCAGCGCGGCGCAGGTGATGACCCGCGCGGTGATCTCCAGGGCGTGCGCGACGGAGGCCTTGGCGTCCCCGGTGCGCAGCCAGGCCTCGTGGACGCGGGAGAGCAGGAAGATCTCGTAGTCCATGCTCAGTCCGAAGATGATCGCGAACATCATCATCGGCACATAGCTCTCGATGGGCACCTTCCCGGAGACCCCGAGCGCGGGGCCGCCCCAGCCCCACTGGAAGACGGCGACGACGACGCCGTAGGAGGCGGCGATGGACAGGACGTTGAGGACGGCCGCCTTCACGGCGACGAGCAGCCCGCGGAACACCGCGAGGATGACGAGGAACGCGAGGGCGACGACCACGCCGATGATCAGCGGCAGCCGGCCGGCGACGATGTCCCGGAAGTCCACCTGGGCGGCCGTGGTGCCGGTGACGTAGCCCTTGGCGTCGGTGCCGGAGACCGCGGCGGGCAGGGTGGTGTCGACCAGGCGGTTGGTGAGGTCGGTGGTGGTGGCGCTCTGCGGGGACTCCTTGGAGTACACGGTGGCGAGCAGCACGTCCCCGTCCTGGGTGGGGTTCAGCTGGGTGACCGTGGCGGCGCCGGGCACGGCGTTCAGGGTCTTCTGGGCCTGCGTGGACAGGTTCGAGCGCTGGGACGACGGTACGGAGGTCTGGTCGATGACCACGGTGAGGGGGCCGTTGGAGCCGGGTCCGAAGGCGTCGGTCATCAGGTCGTAGGCGCGCCGGTCGGTGAAGGAGGTGGGGTCGGCGCCGTCGCCGATGTGGCCCAGCTGGATGGAGAACAGCGGGATGGCGAGGATCGCGACGGTCGTCACGCCCGCGGCCAGGTACTGCCACGGCCGCCGCTCGACCCGTTGGGCGTAGCGGTGCCACGTGCCGTGCGGTGTCTCGCCCTCGGGGGCGTCGGTCTCGGCGACCGGGCGGCGCACGTGGTAGCGGTCGATACGTCTGCCGATCAGGCCCAGCAGGGCCGGGACCAGGGTCAGGGCGCCCAGGACCGCGGAGACGACGGTCACCGCCGCGGCGACTCCCAGTTTCCCGATGAACCCCACCCCGGACGCGGACAGCCCGGCAAGGGCGATGATCACCGTGCAGCCGGACACGAGGACGGCCCGTCCGCTGGTGGCGGTGGCCCGGCCCGCCGCGTGCACCGGATCCTTGCCGTCCATGAGGCTCTGCCGGTGGCGGGTGATCTGGAAGAGCGCGTAGTCGATGCCGACGCCCAGTCCGATCATCGTGGCCAGGGTGGGCGAGACGGTCGCGAAGGTGAAGGCCGCCGCGAGCAGGCCGAGGCAGGCGAGTCCGCCGATCACGCTGATCAATGCGGTCACCAGGGGGATGCCGGCGGCGATGACACTGCCGAAGCCGATGAGCAGGACGACGATGGCCACGGCGAACCCGATCAGCTCGCTGATCTTGTCGTTGGCGGCGGGCCGGGCCAGTTCGCCGAGGGGTCCGCCGTACTCGACGTCGGCCCCGGCCGACCGCAGGGGCTGTACGGCACTGTCCACGCCGTGCAGGTAGCCGTCGCCCAGCGTGGAGGGCTGGACGTCGAAGCGGACGGTGATGTAGCCCGTCTTCCCGTCCGAGGAGACCGGTCCGACCTTGGAGGCGGGCACGGAGAGCGGGTTCTGGGCCGCCAGGACGTGGGGGAGTTTCTGGAGGTCGGCGACGGTCGTGGACATCTGGGAGCCGAGGGAGGTGAGCGCCTTGTCACCGTCGTGCAGGACGATCTGGCTGCTGTAGCCGCCGGCCGCCGGGTCGTGCTTCTTCAGGACGTCGAGGCCCTCCTGCGACTGCACGCCGGGCAGGGAGAAGTTGTCGGAGTAGTCCCCGCCGAAGGAGCGGTTCAGGGCCTGGAGGGCGACCAGGGCCACCAGCCAGGCCACCACGACGATCACGAAGTGCCGGGCGCACCACTCCCCCAGTCTGCGCAGCACGCCCTTCGGTGCCTGGGCCTGCTTCTCCGTGCTCTTCCGGCTGGTGGTGGACATGGCGTCGTCTTCCCTGCCGTCCCCGAGTGCTCAGTACCCCCATTACACGCCTGTCGCATCACCGGGGCATCCCGAAGACGCGTCGCCGCGGCGGCTCCGGATGCAGGGTCGGCCCGGGCGTTGAATGGTGATATCGGACCCGTTGACCTCACCGGGGCCGCATCGCCTTCCGGATCCGAGGAGCCGAGATCATGCCGACGTCACAGCCCGACGCGTCCGGGTCCTTCGAGGACCGCGCCACCCCGGACGCCCTGCTCCACGCCCGTACCGGCACCGAGGTGTCGCCGGAGGACGTCGTCCTCGCCTCGGGCAAGGACATCACCCCGCACAACCTGGAATGGGCCCGGCGCAAGCTGGCGGCGGAGGGCCCGGCGGCCCTGGACAAGCTGCTGCCGTAGGGAGGGCCGGGGGACCTGGCTGTCGCGGGGCAGCCGGGTCCGCGCATCGCCGTGACACCGCGACTCGCCCTCCAGGCACGGCACTTGGACCCGCCGGATGAGGGGGGTGGGCGAACCCGGCGCCGTTCCGGGGCCGTTCGGCACGGCCGGTCTGCGGCGCGGCTGTTCTTCGGGGACGGCCTCGGGGGCCCACGCAAGCCGGCCGCGGAGGGCCCGGCGGCCCTGGACAAGCTGCTGCCGCAGCGGGGGCCCGGACCCGGCTGTCGTGCGACGCCTCGCCCCGTCGGTCGTCCGGCTGCCGCGCCCGGCGTACGCCGCTGTCGTGCGCAGCCGGATCCGGTGCCCCCTCCGGTGCAGACGGCTGTCGTCCGGCAGCCGCGTCAGGACGTCCCCGTACCGCCGCGACTCGCCCTCCAGGCACAGCACTTGGACCCGCCGGAGGGGCGTGGTGAGGGATCCGCCGCCGTCCGGGGGCGTTCGGCCGGCACGGTCCGCCCGTTCGCGGCGCGGCTGTCCTTCGGGGACGCCAGGGCCGGTTGGCCGCTCACCCTTTCGGAAGGGGCCCACCGGCTGCCAGACTTGCGAGGGTGCCCGACTTCGACATGCTCGTCATCGGATCCGGTCCGGGTGGCCAGAAGGCCGCCATCGCCGCGGCCAAGCTGGGCCGCCGGGTCGCCGTCGTCGACCGCCCCGACATGGTCGGCGGGGTCTCCATCCACACCGGCACCATCCCCTCCAAGACGCTGCGCGAGGCGGTGCTGTACCTGACCGGTCTCACCCAGCGCGACCTGTACGGACAGAGCTACCGGCTCAAGGAGGACATCACCGTCGCCGACCTGACCGCGCGCACCCAGCACGTGGTCGGCCGCGAGGTCGACGTGATCCGCAGTCAGCTCTCCCGCAACCACGTCTCCCTCTACGGCGGCACCGGCCGCTTCGTCGACGACCACACCGTCGCCCTGCGCGAGGTCACCGGCCACGAACGGCTGCTCAGCGCCGAGCACATCGTGATCGCCACCGGCACCCGGCCCGCCCGGCCCGACAGCGTCGAGTTCGACGGCCGGACCATCATGGACTCGGACAACGTGCTGAACCTGGAACGGGTTCCGCGGTCCATGGTCATCGTCGGGGCCGGTGTCATCGGCATGGAGTACGCGTCCATGTTCGCCGCGCTCGGCAGCAAGATCACGGTGGTCGAGAAGCGCGCCGGGATGCTCGACATGTGCGACGTCGAGGTGATCGAGTCCCTCAAGTACCACCTGCGGGACCTCGCGGTGACGTTCCGCTTCGGGGAGACCGTGGCCGCGGTCGAACGCCATCCCCGCGGCACGCTGACCGTGCTGGAGAGCGGCAAGAAGATCCCGGCCGACGCGGTGATGTACTCGGCCGGCCGGCAGGGGCTCACCGACGGCCTCGACCTCGACAAGGCGGGCCTGTCGGCGGACCCCCGCGGCCGGATCACCGTGGACGAGCACTACCGCACCGAGGTGCCGCACATCTACGCCGTCGGCGACGTGATCGGCTTCCCGGCACTGGCGGCCACCTCGATGGAGCAGGGGCGGGCGGCGGCCTACCACGCCTGCGGCGAGCCGGTCGGGCAGATGCACAACCTCCAGCCGATCGGCATCTACACCATCCCGGAGATCAGCTTCGTGGGCCGGACGGAGGATCAGCTCACCGAGGACCGGGTGCCGTTCGAGGTCGGCATCTCCCGTTACCGGGAACTGGCCCGCGGGCAGATCATCGGCGACTCGCACGGCATGCTGAAGCTGCTGGTCTCCGCCGAGGACCGCTCCCTGCTCGGCGTGCACTGCTTCGGCTCCGGCGCCACCGAACTGATCCACATCGGCCAGTCCGTGATGGGCTGCGGCGGCACCGTCGACTACCTGGTCGACGCGGTGTTCAACTACCCGACGCTCGCCGAGTCGTACAAGGTGGCCGCCCTGGACGCCACGAACAAGCTCCGCCAGATCGACCGGATCGGGGACTGAAGCTCAGCCGCGCCGGGCCGCCGGGGCCTGCCTCAGGGCGCCTCGGGGTCCTCGATCACGTGCATGGCGGCCTCCTCGGCACCGGCCGCGCCCGCGTCGATGCCCACGTCGGTGGCGACCTCCTCCTTGACGGTGTCGGAGTGGGCGCCCTCGTCGGGGGCCACGAGACGCCCGGCGCGCTCGCCGCCGGCCTCGGGATCGACCGGCTCGCCCTCGCCGCCGGGGAGGTCGCCCACTCCGTCGCCGACGGGTTCACCGGCCTCGGGGACCTCCTGGGCGAGGCGCTGGTCGAGGGTCTCGCCGTCGTGCTGCTCGGCCGCGGTGGTGCCGTACCGGGTCACACCGAGGGGCTTCTCCGGCGGCGAGTAGCCCTCGTCGAGGGTGTCGTCGTAGGTCCGTTCGTCCAGGGCGTCCTGGAGGTCGAGCGGGGCCGCGTCCTCCTGCTCCTCGTTGGTGCCGGTGGGCTGGTAGACGTCGTCGGCCATCGGGTCGCCGGACATGAATGTCTCCTTCGCGCATGGGTTGATCCACGGTCCTGATCCGCGTTTCCCCGAACGCGCTGTCCAACCTCAAAAGGTGCGCGGAGCACGGCTTTCACCGTTTCGGAAGGTTACCCCCCAGTTAATCTTGAAGGGTCAAGGAATAGGGCTATCATCACACGCACACACGGAGTGACCGTCGGCCCACACAGCGATCGGGCGGCCCCCGTATGCCTCGACTCCTCTCGACACCTCCCCCGGCCGAGGCCATCCCTCTACGGTCCCGGGGCGGAGCCACCCCCCACTCCTCTGCGCCGTACGGTCCCCCCGCGGCCGTACGGCGTGCCCTACGGAAAGCAGCGCAACCATGAGCATCAACAGGGGCAGAGGGCTCCAGGCCAACGCCCTCGGGACCTTCGACACCGTGGTGATGGCCGTCGCGGGCAGCGCGCCGGCCTACTCGATCGCGGCGACCACCGCGGTCCTGGTCGGCGCGGTGGGTCTGGCCAGTCCGGCGGCTCTGCTGTACTGCGCGATACCCATGCTGGGCATCGCCCTCGCGTTCAGCTACCTCAGCCGCATCGACGTGAACGCGGGCGCCAGTTACTCCTGGGTGGGCCGTACGCTCCATCCCTTTCTGGGCTTCGTCAGCGGCTGGGCGCTGGTGATCTCGGCGACCATCTTCATGGTGGCCGGTTCGCTGCCCGCCGGTTCGATGACGCTGTCCCTCTTCGACCAGGGCCTCGCGGACAACACCGCGCTGTCGACCGTGGTGGGCGCGGCCTGGTTCGTGCTGATGCTGCTGGTGGTGCTCGGTGGCGCCCGGCTCACGGTGCGCGCCCAGCTCATCATGTCCGGCGTCGAACTGGCGATCCTCGCGCTGTTCGCGGTCCTCGCCCTCTTCCACACGGGCGGCGCACACGCCTTCGACTGGTCCTGGCTGGGCTTCAGCCACTTCGACGGCATGCAGGGCTTCGCCTCGGGCGCGCTGATCGCCGCGTTCTACTACTGGGGCTGGGACGTCACCAGCAACCTCAGCGAGGAGACCCGCAACAGCCGCCGTACGACGGGCCTCGCGGGCCTCATCGGCGTCGGCATCGTCTTCCTGCTGTTCGAGGTGTTCACCATCGCGGTGAACGTCATCCTCACCTCGAAGCAGATCGACGACAACAACGCCAACGTCCTTGCCGTGCTGGGCGACGAGGTCCTGCCGGGCTGGGGCGGCAAGCTGCTGATCGTCGCCGTGATGCTGTCGACCATCGCCACCCTGGAGACCACGCTCATCCAGGTCACGCGCTCGCTGTTCGCGATGGGCCGGGACCGCACGATGCCGTCCGCGCTGGGCCGGGTGCACCGCCGCTGGAACACCCCGTGGGTGGCGATCGTGGTGGTCGGCGCGGTGGCGCTGGCGATGTTCATCGCCTCCAACGCGCTGGGCTCGGTGGGCGACATCCTCTCCGACGCGATCTCCGCGATCGGCCTCCAGATCGCCGTCTACTACGGCCTGACGGGCCTCGCCGTGGTCGTCGCGTACCGCAAGATGCTGCTGAAGTCCCCGACCGACTTCCTGCTCGGCGGGCTGTGGCCGCTGCTGGGCGCGCTGTTCATGTTCTGGATCTTCGTGGAGTCGCTGGGCGACCTGAGCACGGCGGCGATCTCGATCGGCGTGGGCGGTCTGGCCGTGGGGCTGGTTCCGATGCTCTGGTACTGGAGGAAGGGCAGCGACTACTACCGGCCCGCGCGGCTCGACGCGAGCCGTACGGTCGCGACGGACTGGGTTCCCGACGGCGCGGCGGCCGGGCCCTCGCTGGTCCACGAGGGTCTCCCGACCGACTTCTGAGGGGTTGTGCGATGGCGAGAGACCGTTTCACCCCCGAGTTCGACCCCGACTGCGGGGACGTCCCCCTCACCACCGCCCGCCAGGACATCGTCATCGGCCGCTGGCAGGGGCTGCGGGAACTGCTGCGCGCGACCGGCCCCGACTGGCTCGCGCGGGGGCACCGGGTCCGCACGCTCGCGCAGGCCTGCGCGGGGAGTTCCACGGTGGAGTCGTGGCTGGCGGCCGAGCCGCACAACGGCGACGCGCTGGTGCTGCGGGCGGCCACCGAGACGGCCCGGGCGTTCAACCTGGCCATCGCGGCGGGGCGGGGGATGCCGATCGACCAGCGCCGGATCGACGCGGCGGTGATGGCCTGTCTCCAGGCGTCCGAGGCCTTCGTGGACGACCCGACGCCGTGGATCTCGCTGATCTCGGTGGCCCGGCTCTACCCGGCCGGGGTGCGGCGGCAGGAACTGGGCCGCTGGTGGGACGAGTTGCACGCCCGGGATCCGTACAGCGTGGAGGGCCACCTCCAGGTGCTGCACTACTACTCGTCGCGCTGGCACGGCTCGAACGGCCTGATGTACGACTTCGCCCGCGACGCGGCCGGGGTGGCGCCGCCGGGTTCCGCGCTGCCGGTGCTGGTGCAGTACGCGCGGGTCGAGGAGTACCGGGCGGCGGTGGACGCGGCCGACGGGGACCGCAAGGCGTCCGTGGGGCTCGGGCAGCACTGGAAGCACGACGGGGCGGTGAGTGACGTACGGCGGACCTGGCAGCGCTGGATCGTGGGCCGCAGTGACCCCACCGTGCACCCGGGCGAGCTCCGCGACCTCAACTACCTGGCTCACGCCGCCTGTCTGGCGGGCCTCGCGGAGGTCGCCGTCCCCCTGCTGCGCATGCTGGACCGCCGCGGCACGCGCGCCCCGTGGTCGTACACCGGGGAGGCGGAACAGCAGTTCACCAAGTGGCGCAAGGAGTTCAGGGTGCGCACCTGAGCTGCGGGCCGGCGCCGTCCCGACGGCCGGTCAGTCGGTGGGCTGTTCGGCGAGGCCCGCCGTCCACTTCTCCTCGATCCGGCCGAGCTTCCACACGACCAGGGCGACGATCCAGGTGGCGAAGAACAGGCCCACGATGACGAAGCCGAGCAGGTTGAGGTCGAGGCCGGCGATCCAGGTCCAGAAGGGGCCCTGGAGGTTCAGCTTGTCGGCGAGCAGGCCCAGGAGTTCGACCGTGCCGATGAGGAGGGCGACGGCGACCGACAGACCGGTGACCGTCAGGTTGTAGTAGACCTTGCGGACCGGCTTCGAGAAGGCCCAGCCGTAGGCGAAGTTCATGAAGGAGCCGTCGATGGTGTCCAGGAGGGACATGCCGGCGGCGAAGAGGACCGGCAGGGTGAGGATCGCGTACCAGGGCAGCCCCGAGGCGGCGCCGGAGCCGGCCAGGACCAGCAGGGCGATCTCCGTCGCCGTGTCGAAGCCCAGGCCGAACAGCAGGCCCAGCGGGTACATCTGCCACGGCCTGGTGATCGACCGCATGACCCGGCCCAGGAGGCGGTTCATGAAGCCACGGCTGTTCAGCTGCTCCTCCAGCGCCGCCTCGTCGTAGTGGCCCGAGCGCATCCGCCGGAACACCTTCCAGATGCCCACGAGGACCACCAGGTTGACCGCCGCGATGAGGTAGAGGAACGCGCCCGAGACGGTCGTGCCGATCAGGCCGGTCACGTCGTGGAGGCGGGAGTCACCGTCGCGCACGGGCCCCGCGAGGGCCTTCACGCCCAGCGAGAGCAGCAGGGCCAGGACGAAGACCACGCTGGAGTGGCCGAGCGAGAACCAGAACCCGACCGACAGCGGCCGTTGCCCCTCCCCCATCAGCTTGCGGGTGGTGTTGTCGATCGCCGCGATGTGGTCGGCGTCGAAGGCGTGCCGCATCCCGAGGGTGTAGGCGGTCACGCCGATGCCGACGCCGAAGGACTTCTCGCCGACGCTGTAGTGGTGCGGGGCGACGATCGCCACCAGCGTGACCCAGCCGACGACGTGCAGCGCCACCACGACCGCGGCCATGCCGCCCGCCCTGACCCACTCCTGCCGCGTCATGGAGTGCCGGACGCGGTGCCATACCGAGCCCCTCGCGGGGGCGGTGGCGGGGAGGAGGGGCGGAGCGGAGTCAGGGGCGGCCGTCATCGGGCGGAGCATCCTTTGCGAGGAGGTACGGCCGCGCTCAGCAGCCTTGTGCCATCCTCCGGTACCTGCAAGTCATGTGCAGTAAAGCCCGTGGCAGGTCTTTGTCACGACTGGGGAAAGTACCCGGTCAGGGCGTCGCGTTCGGCCCGTCCGGCCTGGACCGCCGCTGCTCGACCATCTCCCGGCTGAGTGCCGCTGTCTCCGTCT
This sequence comes from Streptomyces griseorubiginosus, assembly GCF_001514195.1. Lineage (GTDB taxonomy): Bacteria > Actinomycetota > Actinomycetes > Streptomycetales > Streptomycetaceae > Streptomyces > Streptomyces griseorubiginosus. The sequence continues at coordinate 698,770 of NZ_KQ948737.1, forward strand.
CGGGCAGTCGCTCGAAGCCGTCCTCGGTGATGACGGAGACGATGGGGAAGATCTGCCGGCTGATGTCCGGGCCACCGGTCGCGGAGTCGTCGTCGGCCGCGTCGTAGAGCGCCTGGAGCGCGGTGAGCGCGGCCTCGCGGCGGTCGAGTCCCGTGCGGAACAGCTTCTTGAGCGCGCCTCTGGCGTACGGCGAGCCGGAGCCCTCGGCGTGGAAGCCGGCCTTCTCGTAGAGCCCGCCCGCGATGTCGAAGCTGAAGATGCGGCCCCGTTCACCCGCGGTCCGGGCCGGGTCGTAGCCGACGAGGAGGGGGACGACGGCGAGGCCCTGCATGGCCTGGCCGAGGTTCTGCCGGATCATGCCGGCCAGGCGGCGCGCCTTGCCGTCGAGGGTCATGGCGACGCCCTCGATCTTCTCGAAGTGGGCGAGTTCGACCTGGTAGAGCTTGACCATGTCGAGGGCGAGTCCGACGGTGCCGGCGAAGGCGACCGCCGTGTGGTCGTCGGCCGGGTGCACCTTCTCCAGGTCGCGCTGGGCGATCAGGTTGCCCATGGTGGCCCTGCGGTCGCCGGCGATGAGGACGCCGTCGCGGAAGGAGAGGGCGAGCACGGTGGTGCCGTGCGGCACCTGCTCCGGGGCGGCCCGCACACCGTCGGGCAGGACCCTGCGGGTGCTCAGCAGCTCGGGGCGGTGGGCCGCGAGGAACTCGGTGAAGGACGAGGAGCCCGGGGTGAAGAACTCCTCCCCCAGCCGCCCGCCGTGCTCGTTCCCCGTCATGGCACTCCCCTCGCCTTCGGCCGACATCCGGAGTCCTACCAGAAGCACGGCGCCCGGAAACTCCGCCGAATTCGCCGGCCGCCTCGACCCCCGACCGCGTCGAGCGGGCTCTCGACAGGAGCGCGGCGGCATGAGCACCCATGTCGAGGTCCTCGTCGTAGGTGCCGGGATCTGGTGTGCAGAGCGGCGTCGGGGACGGCCGGGAGGGGCCGCAGGCCCATGAAGTCGGCGCCCATCGCCCCCGTGCGGGCTCACAGCGCCTTGCGGCGGACGAGCAGAGCGAGCACCACCAGGCCGGGCAGCAGGGGCAGCCACACCGTCAGCAACCGGTAGCCGAGCACCGCGGAGGCGGCCGCCACCCCCGGCGCTCCGCCCGCGGTGAGGGCGAGGGCGAGCGCCGCGTCGAGGGAGCCGAGGCCGCCGGGGGTGGGCAGCAGGGCGGCCGCGCTGCTCGCGGTGAGGTAGAGCAGCGCCACCAGGGGCGGGGCCAGCGGCAGCGCGACGGCGCGCGTGACGGCGATCAGCACGACCGCGTGCAGTACGGCGAAGCCCAGCGAGCCGCCCCACAGGGCGAGCGCGCGACAGGGTCGTGCGTGGACCGCCCTGATGTCGGCCAGGACGAGCGCCAGGGCTCCCCGGCACCGCGGCCACAGCACGGCCGTGAGGAGTCCCGCGATCGTGGCGCCCGCCCCGGCCGCGACCAGCCACCCGGCGTACGGGCGAGGCAGCCCGAGGACACCGGGGCAGGCCGTCGCGAGGACGGCGATGAGGGCGGCCCGCACCAGCCCGCCCGCGGTGGCCTTCACGGCGAGCGCGGTCGCCGAGCGTCCGGCGGACATCCCGCACCGCATGAGGAAGCGCAGGTTGACCGCGCCGCTGCCGAGTCCGGCGGGCACCAGCTGGCCCGCGGCACCGGCGGCGAACTGCGCGGCCACCAGCCGTCTGGCCGGCAACGTCCGTAGCACCGCGCCCTGTTGGGCCAGTGCCGAGCACATCCAGGTCACCGCGGCGGCCGTGGCGGCGACGAGCAGCCAGCCCGGATCGGCCAGGGCGAGCCGCAGCGCACCGGTCTCCAGCGCGGACCAGTGGCTGCGGGCCAGGTACCCGGTGGCCGTCAGCACGGCGAGCGTGAGGGCGAGTTGCCCGTACACGCGCCTGCGGCCGGGGGCGGTGACCTGGTCGGCCGTCATGTCGGGCCGCGTTCGCTCTGGCTCGGCGCGATGTGGAGGTCCATCCCGGCGGCGGGCCGGGTGGGCCAGTCGCGGGCGTAGGCGGGCGGCTCGGCACCGTGCTCGGTGAGCACGGCGACGGGCATGCGGCGGGACGCGCCGAGGATCCTGGACTCGGTGCTGTTGGTGTTGGGGCCGAAGGCGGCGGCCGAGTGGCACCCGGCGTAGTAGGCGACGGGGACCGACAGGTAGCCGGTGAGCACACAGGGCGGCCGCACGCCCAGGCGGTGCAGCTCGGCCGCGGTGTCCGCCCAGTCCTGGTGGGAGTCGGTGGTGCGTTTCACGGTGCGCTCCAGCACGGCGTACTGCACCGCCAGATGCCCCGCGAGCCCGATCGCGAGGACCGTCGCCGCGACCGGACGCCACCGGCCCGCCGGGGTGGTCGCGAGGTGGAACAGCGCGTCGGCGACCGGAATCGCCATCAGGAGGTAGGCGGGCAGCAGGAAGCGGGGGGCCGCGTAGCCGATCAGGAAGAGGTAGGGCACGGCGGCCGTCGTGGCGCAGGCCAGCGGGACGAGGGTGCGGGCCGTGCGCCCGGCCCGGACCGCGACCACCAGACCGACGGCGGCCAGCAGCGGCAGAACGGCCCACCACGTCATGATCGCCGGGTTGGGCAGCGGGCCGGTGCACGGGCGGCACAGGGCCCGGCCGCCGAGGCTGCGCAGCTGGTCGACGACGGCGAACTGCGGGCCGAGGCCGCCCTGGATGCGGGATCCCTCGTGCAGTCGCTCGGCGAGACCGCCGTAGCTGATGTACGCCTCGATCACCCACTGCACACCGCCCAGGACCAGCCCGGCCACGAGCGCGACGGCGGGGCGCGGGCGCCGGGTGACGGCGGCGACGACGAACAGCGGAAGGGTGGTCCACACGGCGTCGGTGGGCCGCATCCACGCCATGAGCGCGGCACCGGCCACGACTCCCCACAGGGCCCTCGGGTGCTCGCGGGCCCGCAGGAAGCAGCCCACCGTGCCCAGCGCCCCGACGGCGACCCAGTAGTTGGGCATGGCCTGCGGGCCGTAGAACACGGTGATCCACAGGGAGGCGAACAGGGCGCCGCCGACGGCCAGGACGCGGTCCGGGAAGAGGCCGCGCCAGGTGCGCAGGGCCAGGTAGAGGGCGAGGCCGGACAGGACGGCGAGGTACACGCGCAGGAGTTCGGTCGAGGTCGACCAGCTCGCGATCGGGGCCACCAGGAGCGAGACGCCACGGGCGCGCGGGGCACTGAAGAAGGCGGCCGGGGCCTGGGTTCCGACCTGGCTGACGTACACGGTCTCGTCCCAGCCGAGGCCCATCCCGGGTCGGACGAGGACGAGTTGGGCCAGGGTGAAGGCGGCGGCCACCGCCGCGATCAGCCACTGGCCCCGGTCTCGCAAGGACGTGCCGGGGGGATCCGGCTCGGTACGTCGCCGCGCACCGTCGAGCAGGGCGCTGTCGCCGTGGGCCATCGTCCTCTTCCACCCCTCACCCCGGCTGCCGCGGGGACTGGTCCATTACACAAAGGCAGGGACAAAGTAACCCGCGGCGCAGGGGGGTGCAGGGTGGAGTTCGGCCAAGCGGCGACTGGCCGGATCGCCGTCCTGGCTCAGCGCGCGTGCGGGGCGCGGTGCGGGGGCTGGTCCGGGGCCGGGCGGTCGCGCGGCGCGGGGACGGGGCGGACGACGGGGCCGTCGCCGTTCAGGGTCAGCGGGGTGCCGTGGTGGCTGATCGTCAGCGGGGCGCCCGACACCAGGGTGTACGTCGCCTTGTCCGGGCCGATCTCCACCCGCAGACACCGGTCCAGGAGCCGGAGGTTGAAGGCGAGCCGGCTGAACCGCTCGGGCAGGCGGGGGGCGAACCGGAGCGAGGCGCCGTCCCGGCGCAGTCCGCCGAATCCGGCGACCAGGGCCGTCCAGGTGCCGGCGAGGGAGGCGATGTGGAGTCCGTCGCGGGTGTTGTTCTCCAGGTCCGCGAGGTCCATCAGGGCCGCCTCCGCCGTGTAGGCGTAGGCCAGGGACAGGTGTCCGGCGCGGGCGGCGACGACCGCCTGGACGCAGGCCGACAGAGAGGAGTCGCGGACCGTCAGCGGCTCGTAGTAGGCGAAGTTGCGGGCGATCCGCTCCTCGTCGTGGAACTCCTCGAACCAGTTGCTGCACAGGTACATCGCCAGCACCAGGTCGGCCTGTTTGACGACCTGTTTGCGGTAGAGGTCGAAGTAGGGGAAGTGCAGCATGAGCGGGTACTGGTCGGCGCGCGTGCCGGCGAAGTCCCACTGCTGGTGACGGGTGAAGCCGGCGTGCTGTTCGTGCACGCCGAGTTCGTCGTTGTAGGGGATGTGCACGGCCTCGGCGGCGTCGCGCCAGGCCGCGCTCTCCTCGTCGTCGACGCCGAGGGCCGCTGCCTGGTGCGGGTGGCGGGCGCATGCCTCGGCGGCCGCCAGGAGGTTCGCACGGGCCATCAGGTTGGTGTACGTGTTGTCGTCGGCGACGGCGCTGTACTCGTCGGGCCCGGTGACGCCGTCGATGTGGAAGACGCCCCGGTGGTCGTGGTGGCCGAGCGAGCGCCACAACCGGGCGGTCTCCACGAGGAGTTCGACTCCGGTGTCGCGCTCGAAGTCCAGGTCGCCGGTGGCCTCGGTGTAGCGCACCACGGCGTCCGCGACGGCCGCGTTGACGTGGAAGGCGGCGGTGCCGGCGGGCCAGTACGCCGATCCTTCCGAGCCGTCGATGGTCCGCCAGGGGAACGCGGCGCCGCGCAGGCCGAGTTGGACGGCGCGATCGCGAGCGGCGGGCAGGGTGTGCTGCCGCCAGCGCAGGGCCTCGGCGACGGCTCGGGGCTCGGTGTAGGTGAGCAGGGGCAGCACGAAGGTCTCGGTGTCCCAGAAGGCGTGGCCGTCGTAGCCGGAGCCGGTCAACCCCTTGGCGGGGATGGCCCGTTGCTCGGCGCGGGCACCGGCCTGGAGGACGTGGAAGAGGGCGAAGCGGACCGCCTGCTGGATCTCCTCGTCGCCGTCGACCTCGACGTCGGCGCGGGCCCAGAAGTCGTCGAGGTAGCCGCGCTGTTCGTCGAGGAGACCGTCCCAGCCGCTGTGGGCGGCGGCCGCGAGAGCCGCGTCCACCTGGTCGCTCATCGCGGGCCGGGAGCGGACACCGGACCAGCCGTGCGCGACCAGCTTCTCCACCCGCAGCCGCTGTCCCGGCTCCAGCACGGAGGTGACGGTCAGCCGGGCCAGGTCCACCATCTCCTCGCTGCTGGTGGTGGTGCGCCCGGGTCCGTCGATCACATGGTCGGCGGCCACGGCGACCCGCAGTCCGCTCTGCCGGGTGCGGTGCACGAGGCGCAGCCGGGTGCCGTCGGCGAAGCCCTCCTCGTGTTCGAGAGGCGACTTGAGGGCCTTGGCGGCGCGCGGGTCGCCGTTCGGCGAGGGCAGGCTCTCGTTGGTGACCAGCTCGGACTGGATCACCACTCGGGTGCGGCTGTCGACGGGCTCCACCTCGTAGGCCACGGCGGCGATCGCCCGCTGGGTGAGGGAGACCAGCCGGGTGGAGCGCACCCTGATCCGTGAGCCGGCCGGCGAGATCCACTCGCAGGTCCGCTCCAGGACGCCCCGGCGCAGGTCGAGGGTGCGTTCGTGGGAGACGAGACGGCCGTAGCGCAGGTCGAAGGGCTCGTCGTCGACGAGGAGCCGCAGGATCTTGCCGTTGGTGACGTCGATGACGGTCTGGCCGGACTCCGGGTAGCCGTATCCGGCCTCGGCGTACGGCAGCGGGTGCAGTTCGTGGACGCCGTTGAGGTAGGAGCCGGGCAGGCCGTGCGGTTCGCCCTCGTCGAGGTTGCCGCGCCAGCCGACATGGCCGTTGGACAGGGCGAACACGGACTCGCTCTGGGCGAGGACGTCGAGGTTGAGGGCGGTCTCGCGGACCGCCCAGGGCTCGACGGTGTAGGAGCGTTGGGTGATCACGCGTGTCCTCCCAGTTCGGCGAGACCCTTCACGACGATGTCGGCGCCGTGCTCGTAGAGGGCGTCCCCCTGTCCGACCCGGTCGAGGCCGACGACGTATCCGAAGCCGCCCGCGCGGCCCGCGTCCATGCCGGCGAGGGCGTCCTCGAAGACGGCGGAGCGTCGTGCGTCCAGGCCCAGGTCCTCGGCGGCGGCCAGGAAGGTGTCCGGGCGCGGCTTGCCGGGCAGCTTCCGCTCCTTGGCGACCACGCCATCCACGCGTACGTCGAAGAGGTCCTCGGCGTCGATCGCGCGCAGCACATCACGGCAGTTGGCGCTGGAGGAGACGATCGCGGTGCGCAGCCCCCGGGCACGGGCCTCGCGGATGTAGGCCAGGGTGTCGTCGTAGGCCTCGACGCCGTCGGTGCGGATCTTCTCCAGGACGAGGGCGTTCTTGCGGTTGCCTAGGCCGTTGACCGTCTCGGCGCCCGGTGGGTCGTCCGCGCTCCCCTCGGGCAGGTCGATGCCGCGGGAAGCGAGGAAGGTGCGGACTCCGTCGGCCCGTGGCAGACCGTCGACGTACTGGTCGTAGTCGTGGTCGTCGAAGGGCCGGAAGTCCTCGCCCTCGCGTTCGCGCAGGAACGCGTCGAACATCTCCTTCCAGGCTGCCGCGTGCACGACGGCCGTCTTCGTGACGACCCCGTCGAGGTCGAAGAGGCAGGCCTTGATGTCTTCCGGGAGACCGAGATCCGTCATACAGGGACCGGTTCCCGGTCTGCGGCTTCGTCAACAGGTCGATTCGGTGTCTTCGGCTTCGTCAACAGATCGATTCAGTGTCTTCGGCTTCGTCAGCAGGTCGATTCAGTCGTGCGGGAACGAGTGGTGCTCGTGCGCCACCAGCCAACGGCCGCGTTCCTTGCGCAGCCCGAGGGTGAGCCGGAGGCGGACGTCCGGGTGCGCGGCGAGCTCCTCCGGGGTGGCGCAGCGCAGCAGGGCGTGGGCGTAGGCGACGTCGGTGCCGGCGGTGACGTCGAGGGTCTCGATGTCGAAGCAGGCGCCCTGGGCCTGCCAGGCGAAGAAGGGCGGCCAGTGCGCGCGGTAGGCGGCCAGCCCCCGGATGCCGTGGTGGGGCGGCGGCACGTCGTACAGCACGATGTCCTGGGCGTGGTCGGCCACCACACCCGCGAGGTCACCGCGGTGCACGGCGGCGGCCCACGCCGTGACGAGGGCGCGGATCTGCGCCTCGTCGTCCCCGGCGTCCGGGGCGTCGGTCCGGTAGGAGTACTGGGGCACGGCTGGGGCTCCTTTCTCCCCCTTCCGCACTCCAGGGTGCCTGGTCGGCCTGCGGTCCTCGAATGAAAGACTCGGCGTGTGCCGCTGACCTTCGACGACCTTGTGATCCGAGCGCGTTCCCTCGCCCAGGACGACCGGCGGGCGGTCCTCGGGATCGCCGGCTCCCCCGGCTCGGGCAAGACGACCCTTGCCGAACGGCTGGTGCGGGCGCTGAACGGCCCGGGCGAGCCCTGGGTGGCGCACGTCCCCATGGACGGCTTCCACCTCGCCGACGTGGAGCTGGACCGGCTCGGTCTGCGCGACCGCAAGGGGGCGCCCGAGACCTTCGACGCGGCCGGGTACGCGGCACTGCTGCGGAGGCTGCGCGAGGAGCCGGACGGCGCCGTGGTGTACGCGCCGGGTTTCGAGCGGGTCCTGGAGCAGCCGATCGCCGGTGCGGTCCCGGTGCTCCCGACCGCCCGTCTGATCGTCACCGAGGGCAACTACCTGCTGCTGTGGCCGCGGGTCCGGTCACAGCTGGACGAGGTGTGGTTCTGCGAGCCGGACGAGGAGGAGCGGCTGCGCCGGCTGATCGCCCGGCACGAGGAGTTCGGCAAGACCCACGCGGAGGCGGTGGCGTGGGTGCTGCGTTCGGACCAGCCCAACGCGGAGCTGGTCGCGGCGACCCGGGACCGGGCGGATCTCGTGGTGCCGGCGACGGTGCTGGTCTGAGGCTTGCGGCCACCGTGACGCTGACGGCTGAGTCACTCTGTCACGGTGACGCTGACGGCTGCGTCACTCTGTGGAGGACGTGGCCGCCAGGCCCGTGGCGTCAGTCTGAGGAGGACGTGGCCGCCAGCGCCCGTAGCGCCGCGACCGGCTTGCGCAGTCCGTAGGCGACCGCCGTCGACGTGCCGTCGGCATGGTTCCAGGTCAGCAGGGCGCGCCCGTCGGCCACGCTGCCCTGCACCGCGGTCGGTTCGCCGAGGAGCGGCAGACGGCCGACGACCTTGACGGAGAGACCGGTGACCTCGGTCCAGAAGTAGTCGTCGTGCGCCGGCCCCGGCAGAGGCAGGCCGAGTGCCGAAGCAGCGGCGGCCCTGCCCTGGGCGACGGCGTTGGACCAGAAGGGCGCACGCCGGTCGGGCTGGGTGCCCTGGGCACGGAGGTAGGTGACGTCACCGGCGGCGAACACCCCGGGCACGGTGGTGGCGCAGGCGTGGTCGATGCCGACGCCGAGGCGGCCGGCGAGGCCCGTCCCTTCCAGCCAGTCGACGCAGGGGATTTCTCCGGCACAGGTGACCACGAGGTCCGCGGTGAGTTCGGTGCCGTCGGGGAGCGCCACGCCGCGCACCGGGTCGCCGGTCAGGGTGGCGAAGCCGCTGGCCTGGAGGAAGCGGATGCCGTGGGTCGCGGCACGTGCGGTGATCTCGGCGGACAGGTAGGCGCCGAGGACGCGTTCCAGCGGCCGGTCGGTGTCCACGACGGTCACCGGGATGCCGCGGGCGGCACAGGCACTGGCCACCTCCATGCCGAGGAAACCGGCGCCGACCACGATCGCCGACGTGGCGTCCGCCAGGCGGGCGCGGAGCCGGCGGGCGTCCTCCAGGGTGCGCAGGACGAGTTCGCCCCGCTGTCCGGGGGCGGCGAGCCGGCGGGCGCCCGCGCCGGTGGCGACGATCAGCGCGTCGTAGCCGATCCGGCGGCCGTCGGCGGTGGTGACGGTGCGCCGGTCGGTGTCGGCGGCGACGGCGGGCGAACGGATGACGTCGACGTCGAGGCCGTCGAGCGCCAGGCCGAGCGTCTCGTCGGCGGAGGGGTCCTTCAGGACCACCTTCGACAGGGGCGGGCGGGAGTACGCGCCCTGTTCCTCGGCGCCGACGAGGGTGAGCGGCCCGGCGTGGCCGAGGGCACGCAGGTGGCGGACGGCGGTGGTGCCGGCGAGCGACTCGCCGACGACGAGCACCGAGCGCGCAGCGGTCACGTGAGGACTCGCAGGGCGGCGACCGGGCAGGCGTTGACGGCCGCCCGGGCGGCGGGCCGGCTCTCGTCGGGGACGACGGTGCCCTCGAAGCGGTAGGTGAGTTCGGCGTCGTCGTCCAGGCTGAAGACGTCGGGGGCCTGGTCGGCGCACAGACCGTGGCCTTCGCAGCGCGGGTAGTCGACGGAGATCTTCATGGTGCTGTCCGTTCAGGCGGGGATGAGTTCCAGCGGCAGGCGTTCGAGGCGGTGGATGACGTTGTTCAGGGCCCACTCGGGCGGGCCGGTCGTCTCGATGCGGTCGACGCGTTCGACCAGGGCGCGCAGGATCGCGGAGGTCTCCATGCGGGCCAGGCCCTGTCCGGCGCAGCCGTGGGTGCCCTGCCCGAAGCCGAGCTGGCGGGCGGCGTCGCGACGGATGTCGAAGGTGTCCGGGTCGTCCCACTCGAGCGGGTCGCGGTTGGCGGAGCCGTAGAGGACCAGCAGCCGGGAGCCCTTGGGGATGGCGGTGCCGGCGAGCTCCGTGTCGCGGGTGGCGGTCCGGGAGAAGGCCCGGATCGGGGATTGGTGGCGGACGACCTCGTTGACCGCTTTCGGGACGAGGTCCGGGTCGGCCTTCAGAAGGCGCCACTGTTCGGGGTGAAGGGCGAACAGGTACAGGGCACTCGAGATGGCGCTGATGGTGGTGTCCAGGGAGGGCGCCAGGTAGTCGATCATCATGGTGGCGCACTCCGCGGGCATGATCCGGCCCTCGTCGGCGGCGAGCAGCAGGTCGTGGCCCATGCTGCCGTCCAGTGCGGACCGGTCGCGCACGACAGCGCGCGCGTAGCGCATCATGCCGAGGGACGCGGGGAGGGTGCGGGCCGCCTGGCAGTTGAGGGGGCCCAGGGCGTCGAAGGTGGCGCCGGCCCAGCGCAGCAGGTGCTCACGGCCCTGTTGGGGCCAGCCGACCAGGTCGGGGACGACGGACATCGGCAGCGCCGTGGCGACCTCGACGGCGTCGACGGTCCGGCGGGCCACGGCGTCCTCTGCGACGGCGGCGGCCTGCTGGTCGACGGTGTCCTTCATCGTGCGCAGCGCCCGGGGAGTGAGGCGGTGCGCGAGGAGGGAGCGGCGGCGGGCGTGGTCCTCACCGTCGCTGAACAGCGTGGTCCCCTGGCCCACCCGGTTGGCGACCGGGTTGAGGCCGACGCCTCCCGAGGAGGCGAAGGTGTCGTCGTCCAGCAGCACTTGCCTACACTCGGCGTAGCGCGGCAGGGCGTAGACCTTGTGCTTGCTCAGCCAGACCACGGGGCCGAGTTCCCGCAGTGCGGCGTAGTGGGGATACGTGTCGCGGATGGCCGAGGCCGAGTACAGATCAGGCCGGTAGACGGGGATGTCGGTACGCAGGGGCACGGGGAGCCCTCCTGGAAGAAGCCGTGAGAGCGCGGCACAGCAGCAGCAGTGATGAAAGCATCAGGGTTGATGGAATGGGCGTCAAGAGTTACGCCACAGTTAAACCGATGAAATCATCAGAACTGCTGATGTCCAGGAAAAGCTCGGTCCGTCAGCCGGCCGACAGGGTCAGTTCCGGCTCCCCGTGGGCGTCGCCCGCCACCTCCCCGAGCTGCGCCGTGAACGCCTCCGTGCGGATCGTGAGCCCGGCGCCGTCCCGGGTGAAGGTCGCCGTGAGCGCTTCGCCGGGGCCGTACCGGACGGCGAAGGCGTGCAGGTCGTCCGGGGCTTCGGGGGCGGGGTCCGCCTCCAGCGCCGTGGAACTGACCAGGTGCCGCCACCCCTCGTCGGGGTTGCCGTACCCGCGCGGGTCCTCGGCCAGCGCAAACGCGGCCAGCTCCTGGGTCGTCTCCGTACGGGCGTCGAAGTGGTCGATGCCCTCATCCGACGGGTGCGTCAGCCGCAGCGCACCCACGGAGGTCACCTCGCCCTCGGCCGTACGGCGCACCCGGTCGCCGTCGTCCTCGGCGTAGGGCAGCCCGGCCAGCAGGTAGGGCGTGCCGGGGAGGCGTTCCACGGTCACCGTGGTCCACAGGCTCGTGCCGTCGGTGACGTACAGGGACTGGACGTGCCGCAGGACGTGGTCGCGGCCGACGACGGGCTTGGTGACGAGCTTGGCGGTGAGGCCGTCGGAGCGCACGTCACGGACCCGGACCTCGCCCATGGGGCGGCACAGCAGGAAGCCGTCGACGACCGGTCCGAAGCCGTGCTGGCGGTTCACGGCCGCCGGCAGGTAGTAGGTGCCCGCCGCCTCGACGACCGCGGGAGTCATCCTCGAGTCGAAGGCCACCGAGACCGTGCCCGCGCGCAGTTGGTGGCGGGCGATGGCAATGGAGGGATCCCGGTGCCAGCGCGAGGTGTCCTGGCTCTGCCAGACCAGCATCCAGGCGAAGTGGCCGTCCACCCCGCCGTCCTCCTTGACGGCATGACGGGCCCAGCGGCTGTCGGCGCGGTAGCGGCCGAGGTCGGCGCCGATCCGGGCGCCGAAGTAGCGCAGGCCGAGGACCGACTCGAAGGCGGAGTGCTGCTCGCTGTAGCGCGGGCCGCCGTTGTCGAAGCCGCCGCCCGTCAGCCGGGCGTCGATGTAACGGGCCAGCGTGTCGCCGTCCTCGGCGAAGATCTCCTCGCCGCTGACGCGGTGGGCCTGGGCCAGGAAGGACAGGGAGATCGGGCCGTAGTTGTTGTCGTAGGCGCCGCCGTGCTCGGGGGGCAGGGCCGCGCCGCGGTCGGTGACGCGGTGCGCGTGGATCTCGTCGGTGTACAGCCGGAGCGCCCGCGCACGGACCGACTCCCCTTCCGCGCCCGGGAGATGGGCGGCCAGCATCAGACCGCCGACCACGCAGCCGATGGCCTGGTTCCCCGCCTCCTGCGGGTTGAAGAAGGTCGCCTCGGTGAGCCAGCGCCAGTATCCGCGGGCCACGTCCAGGAGTTCGGCGCGCTGCGCGTCGTCGACCAGGCCGTCGGCGGCGTCGAGGAGGTTCACGGCCTGGAGCAGCGCCCACACCGTGCTCGGCCAGTCCCCGATGGGGTGGGCGCCGGCTGCCAGGGTGTAACGGGCGTACGGCAGACCGGAGTTGCGCACCCTGAGATTCGGATAGCCCGGGTTGTCGTCGGTGTAGACCCGCTCGCGCAGGTGGAAGGCGAGGCTGCGGGCGACCGCCTCCGGCAGCCTCGGGTCCTTGCCGCGCTGCCAGGCGTGGGCGAGCAGCGAGGTGATGCCGAGGGAGGTGTCGCCGATGTCGTCGTCGCAGTCGGGGTGTTCGAGGTTGCCCTCGGGGGTGAGGCGGGCGAGGGCCTGTTCGGTGACGTCGGCGAGGACGGCGTCGTAGGCCTCCGGGGTGTCCGGCAGGTCGTGCAGCGGCGCGAGCTGGCGTGGGAGGTGCAAGGAGATCAGCCCTTCAGGCCGGGGAGCCGGCACGCAGTGCGAGGGTCAGTGTCTGCGGTCCGTGCCCACCGAGGTACACGCGGTTCCCGGTCGTCGCGTCGGTGCCGCCGGCCACGGTGTAGTCCTGCCCGGGGTCGTAGCTCAGCACGTCGCTCCGGTCCGGTCCGACGAGCGGTTCGCCCGTCTCGACGGCGGCCTCGACCCGGATCTCGTCGTCGCCGACACGGTAGGTCAGGGGCTCGGTCGTCATGCACCAGCGTCCGTCGCCGAGCGGTACGGCGCCCTGCGGCTCGCCGCCCGGCCGGAAGGTCAGTTCGAGGGACCACGGCACCGGCGGGCCGCTGATGTCGATCCGCAGGTCGGCCCCGTCGTCCCGCAGGTCGACCTCGATCCGGGTGGTGTGGGAGACCTCGTCCTGGGGGCGGTCGGGGAAGGCCATCGCCGCGGAGAAGCGGCCCTCGTCCACCAGGCGGTAGGCGCCGTCGTCGCGCCTGCGGTCCTTCGGGAGGGGCTGGTAGTAGGCGCTGGTGAGGGTCTGGGTGAGCCGGTAACGGTGGTCGGCGAGCCGTTCCATGCCGGCGGCGCGGAAGGGGCCCAGGTCGAAGAAGCCGCAGGAGAGCCGGACCGCGTCGAGGACGGCGGCACCGGCGAACAGGCGCAGGAAGGTGGGGTTGCAGGCCAGGCCCGAGCGGATGCGCCGGTGCTCGGGCACGTCGGAGCCGCCGTACACCACGGTGTGCGCGGTGTCCGAGACGTGTGCGGCGAGGCGTGCGGTGGGGAGGTACCGGTCGCGCGGGAGTTCCTCCGGGTCCGGGGCCGGAAGGGGGCGGGCCAGATCCGGGGTGAGGAGGATCTGGGCGAGCAGGTCGGGGTCGTGGATGCCGTCCGCGGCCGCCAGACGGGCCGCGCGGGCGAAGTCGCCCCGGCCGGTGCGGATCGCGAGCAACCGGTAGTGCGGGAGGTAGGGCCACAGCGCGAAGGACTGCTTCTGGTCCTGGCGGCGCGAGTGGACGGTCTCCACCGTGCCGTCCGGCCTGATGAGGTCCAGGGTCGCGGTGAGGTTGCGCTCGACGGCGTCCACCAGGTCGGGACGCCCGAGCACCTCCGCCAGGAGCAGCAGCGCCGGGATGGTCACGATGGACGCGTAGACGGCACTGCGCTCCGAGTACAGACCCTCGGCGTCGATGTCGACGCCCTCGGCGAGCCACTCCTCGGCGCGGGCGAGCAGCCGGTCGTCGGGGAAGGACCGGTGCAGCCGGGCCAGCGCCGCGGACAGCTCCCAGCGGTGGTTGGGGGTGTGCACCCCACCGGTCAGGAGACTCTCGGTGGCGGCGCCGGCGATCTCGGCGAGCGCGGCCGAGACGTCGGCCATGTCGGGCCCCGCGGCCGCCGCCAGGACATACGCGTCGCACACGTCGTTGACGGTGAACGCGGAGTCCGGCGGCGACTGCACGTTGTCGCCGCCCGCGAAGAGACCGGAGGCCGTCTGCACGGATCGCAGGGCACGCAGGTGGGTCAGCGCGGCGGCGACGGCCCGCTCGCTGCCGTGCAGGGCCGACTCCGGCGAGCGGTACGCCGCGACCAGGGTCTTCACCCGCCGGGCGAGGGCGCGGTGCGGCTCGATGAACTCCGCCGACGGGTCGGAGGACCCGTCGGCGGCGAGCGCTGCCGCGCGGACGAACTCGTGGTCGAGCGGGAAGGGCAAGGTCAGTCCTTCAGTCCGGCGTTGATGTCGGCACCCATGACGTACTTCTGGAAGACCAGGAAGATCGCGATCAGCGGGATCATCGAGATCACCGACGCGCCCAGCAGGACCGACCAGTTGATGTTCTGCGCGCCGACGATGCTCTGGATACCGATCTGGACGGTGAACTTGTTGGGGTCGTTCAGCATCAGCAGCGGCCAGATGTAGTCGTTCCAGCGCCACTGGAAGGACAGGATGGCGAGGGTCAGCATGATGGGCCGGGACAGCGGCACCATGATCCGAGCGAAGATGGCCAGTTCCCGGGCGCCGTCGATGCGGGCGGCCTCCACGAGTTCGTCGGGGACCGTCAGGAAGAACTGGCGGAACATGAAGCAGCCGGTCGCGGTGAGCACGGCCGGGAGGATGATGCCGGCGAACGAGTTGTAGAGGCCCAGGTTGCGGACGACGAGGAACTCCGGGGCGAGCATGACCTCGCCCGGCAGCATGGTGGTGGCCAGGATGCAGATGAAGAAGGCCTTGAGCCACTTGTTGTCGTACTTCGCCAGCGCGTAGCCGGTGCAGCAGCTGACGCCCACGGTGAGGATCGTCGTGATCACGCACACGAGGGCCGTGTTGATGAAGTACTGGGAGAAGTTGGCGCTGTCCCACGCCGCCTTGAACCCCGACAGGGTGGGGTTGTGCGGGACCAGCGTCAGGGGGTAGGAGAACAGGTCGCTGGACGGTTTGAAGGAGCTGAGGACGAACCACAGCACCGGGAAGCCGTACAGACACGCCATGATCCACAGCAGCGTCGTCGCGGACACCGCCTGCCGGAGCCCACCGGTGGCCGTCTTGCGGGGCCGCTTCCTGGAGACGCTCCGCCCGGAGCCGACGTCGGCCGGGCGCGGGATGTCGGTGGTTGTCATCGGTTCTCCACCCGTCGGTTGACGATCAGCTGGATGATCGCGACGGCCATCAGGATGAGCATGAGCACGAACGACGCGGCGCTCGCGTAGCCGATCTGGCCCCGCTTGAAGCCGGTCTCGTAGATGTACTGGACGAGCAGGTTGTTCGAGGTGCCGGGTCCGCCGTTGTTGAGGGCGACGAACACCGGGTACTCCTTCATCGAGTTGATCGTGTTGAGCAGGATCACGATGAACGAGGTGGGCGCGATGCTCGGCAGGGTGATGCTGAAGAACTGGCGCCAGGGTCCGGCGCCGTCGAGCGAGGCCGCCTCGTAGTACGACACCGGCACGTTCTTGATCGCCGCGATGAACAGCAGCATCGTGAAGCCCGTCCACGCCCAGGCCGCCGCCATCACGACCACGAGGAGCGAGAGGTCCGCGTTCGACTGCCACGGCACGGCGTCCCCGCCGAACTTCTCGATGACGTAGTTGACCAGGCCGAAGTTCTCACCGAACATCCACCGCCACAGGACACCCACGACGATGGGCGACAGCAGCCACGGGATGAAGAAGATGACACGGGCGACCGATCCGCCCTTGGCGTGCTTGCTCACCACCAGGTTGGCGGCGAGCAGCGAGACCACGAAGTTCAGCGGGACGAAGAGGACCGTGTACAGCAGCGTCCGGGTCAGCGCGTCGTAGAACGTGGAGTCCCCGAACAGGTTCTGGTAGTTGTCCAGGCCGACCCACTGGAACACCCCCACGCCCGTGTAGTTCGTGAAGGAGTAGATGAGCCCGATCACCGCGGGCCAGACGAAGAACAGCGCGAAGAGCACGACGTTGGCCGCGATGAGGACGAGCGGCGCAAGCGTGTACTTACTGCGTCTGCTGGGACGACTCGGCGGGCTCACCGACACGTCCGAGGCGCGTTTTGTCATCTTCCTGTCTCCGTGCTGGTGGAAGGGATTGCGGTGGGCTCAGGCCCTGAGCCCGACGGCCGGGGGGCGGCCGGGGCCGGGCGGCGGGGTGGGGACGCCGCCGCCCGGACTCCGGTGGCCTGTGATCAGCCGCCGACCTGCTGGTTGTAGCCGGCCACGATGTTCTCCAGGGCCTTGTCGGCCGACTGCTGGCCGTTGATGGCCTTGCCGAGCTCCGTCTTGGTCGGGTCCTCGGTCAGGCTCTTGCCCTTCAGCACCCACTCCGTCTGCGCGTTGTTGAAGTAGCCGGAGATCGGGGCGTAGAGCGGGATCTCCTGGTTGTAGAGCTTGAACGCCGCCTGCGCCGCGTCGGACTTGAAGGGGTACGCCGGGTTCAGACCGCTCTCGACCGGCAGGAAGCCGGACGTCTCGCACAGCACCTTGTAGTGGGCCGGCTCGTACAGCCAGGACAGGAACTTCGTCGCGGCCTTGGACGCGTCGCCGTTGTTGTTGAAGCCCACGACCATGCCGCCGCTGTTGACGTCACTGGCCTGCACCGGCTGGGCCGGGGTCGGGACGCTCGCCCACTCGAACTTCTTGATGCTGTCCGCGAAGGCGGCGACCTGCCACACGCCGGACCAGTAGGCGACGACGTCACCGCTCTGGAACATGGCGGACGGGTCGGCGCCGGAGGTCCACACCGACTTCGGCATGGTCTTGTCGTCGTTCCAGCCGACGAAGGTGTTCACGGCCTTCTTGGTCGCCGCGTCCACCGAGAACTTGCCGGAGTCGTCGGCGTGGACGTACTTGCCGCCCATCTCGTACACCATGGCGCGCAGTCGCGACGGCGACTGGTCGAAGGTGAGCGAGTACTTGACGCCGGTCTTCTCGCGGACCTTGTTGGCCGCGGCGATGAAGTCGGTCCAGGTCCAGGTCTTCGCCGGGTCGGTCGGGAAGGAGACCCCGGCCTTCTCGAAGAGCGACTTGTTGATGAACAGGCCGGACGCGGTGACGTCGGAGGGGATGGAGAGCACCTTGCCGGAGGAGTCCTTGGCAAGGAAGTTCTGGTTGATGTTGTTGCTCTTGTTGTCCGCGATGGACTTGAGGTCGATCAGCTTGCTCGACCAGATCGGGTCCAGCGCCGGGACGGCCGCCACGTCGGGCAGGGAGTTGGCCTGAGCGGCGTTGTGCAGCTTCGTGGTGTAGCCGTCGTAGGGGATGTTGACGAGCTTGATGCTGACGCCGGCTTCCTTCTTGTAGTCGGCGACCACCTTCTTCCAGCCCGCGTCCTGACCCGGAACGGTGGAGATCCAGAAGGTCAGCGACTTGGAGGTACCGCCGGAGCCGCCGTCCCCGCCACAGGCGGTGAGCGTCAGAGCACCTGCCGAGACAGCGGCAGCGAGGGAAACCAGGCGGCGCGTGCCGCCGCGGCCGAGACGGCGAGAGCGCCGCACACCCACAGTGGTCATCTTCGATCCCTTTTTTTCGTCGTAGGGGACGGAGCACGGCGCCGATCTTGGCGGCACTGGTGCAGTTTGCAGGAGGTTGGCTTTCCGAGGGCGCGGCCTCGCCCGGCCGCGTCATCCTGACGGGGGAGGGTCCCCGGTCCCTTGGACCGTCGCCGCACGGGCACGCCCTCGTGCGGTTGCCGTACATCGAGTACGGGCGGGACGCTCGCCCCAAGCCGGCGTCCCGGCCGACTTAGAAAGCGCTTGTCCGGACATTGGCAGACCGAGTCCGAAACCGTCAATCCTTCGTTCGCACAGGCTGGGTCACGGTTTGGACTCCTCTGGCGACCGCGAGGCGGGCGGCGCCCACCACGGTGCCGAGATCGCCGACCTGGCTGCTGACCACCTCGGTGGGCCAGCTCAGCCGCTCCAGCTCGGCCCGGACACCGGGCAGGAGCTGCGGGAACGCCCCGGTGCTGCCGCCCAGGACGAGCAGCCCGGGGTCCAGTACGGCGGTCACCGCGGCGGCCAGCCGGCCCACGTCCACGGCGTGCCGGTCGACGATCGCACGGGCTGTGTCAACCCCCTCCCCGGCCAGCGCGAAGAGCTGTTCGGCGGTGCGCGGGCAGGTCCCGTCGGACTCCGGCCAGGCTTCCGCGGCGCGGCGCAGCAGGGAGTGGGCCCCGATGTACTCCTCCAGGGCCTCGTGGCGGGGCTCCAGGTCGTCGTCCCAGGGGTAGGGCAGCCGGGCGAGCTCACCGGCTGCCCCGTTGGCGCCGGCCAGCACCTGTCCCCCGACGACGATGCCGAGACCGATACCGACGCCGATCCGCAGATAGCCGAAGGTGTGCCGGCCGCGGGCCGCGCCCTCGTGCAGTTCGGCGAGGGCGGCGCAGTTGACGTTGTTCTCCAGGTGGACGGGGACTCCGGGCGGCAGCGCCACCGTCACCGCGTCGAAGACGGGACCGGCCTTGGCGGTGGCGGGGCGCAGCCGCTGCGGGGCGGTGACGTCACCGACGGCCACCACGATGGTGCGCAGCGGCGCGTCCGGGGGCAGCGCGGACAGCGCCTCCCGTACCACGTCGGCGGCGTCCTCCCGGGGCCCGGTGGCCTCGGCGAGCAGGGTGCCGTCCAGGGCGCAGCCACGGACCCGGGTGAGGGCGGGGCCGAGGTCGACGGCGAGCACGGCGCCCGCGGCCGGGCCGAGTCGGTAGACGGCGGCACTGCGGCCCGTGGCCCCGGACGAGGTGCCGGAGTGGGCGGCGAGGTGGACGCCCTCCAGTTCGGCCACGGCGGAGGAGACCGTCGGCTTGGACAGGCGCGCGAGACTCGCCAGCTGCGGCCGGGTCGCCGTGCCCGCCTGGGCCAGCACGGCGAATACGGCGTTCGCGCTCTCGGTCAGACGGGGGGCTCTTGCCACGTCGTGTTCCACAGTTCCCCCAGGTCACAGGCCCTCTCCCGGCCCGAGCGGCTCGGCGGGAGGCGGCGATGGGTTGCTCGGGCGCCGCGCGTTCCCGGCCCGGGGAGGATGCCCGGGAAGCCGGGTGCGCAACGCCTATTGACAGGCACTGTACTTCGTTAGTTAACTTCCTAACGAACGTCACGGTACTCGCCTGCCGTGGTCCGCCAGAAGCCCGTCCCGGGGCTTCCCGAGTTCATCAACTGCCTTGCCTCCAGGCACGGTTCGCCCACCGTCGCAGCACCCAGCGCACCGACGAAAGAGGATCCGTGCAGGACACCGCACCCCTGGTGGTCGGCATCGACGTGGGCGGCACCAAGACCCAGCTGCGCGCGTACGCGGGCGACACCCTCGTGGCCGATCACATCCGTTCCAGCGGCGGCTGGCGGCCGCACGACCCCGTGGCCGCGGCCGGCTGGCTGGCCGCACTGGCCGCCGAGGCCCTGCCCGCGGGCGTTCGCCCGTCCGCGCTCGCCGTCGGCGGCCACGCCTGTGAGACCCCGCGCCAGTGCGCCCAGATCCGCACCGCTCTCCAGCTGCACTTCGACGCGCCCGCGCTGGTCGTGGGCGACGCCGAACTGCTGGTCCCGGCCGCGGGAGTGGAGAAGGGCGTCGGCCTGGTCGCCGGCACCGGCTCGGTCGCCGTGGGCCGTTTCGCCGACGGCACCCCGGTGCAGGTCGGCGGCTGGGGTGCGCTCCTCGGCGACGAGGGCGGGGCTGCCGGTCTGGTCCGCGAGGCCGTCCGTGCCGTATGGGCGGCGCACGACCGCGGCGAGGAACCCGACGCGCTGGCGCACGGTCTGCTCGCCGGGTTCGACGTCCCCGAGGTGCCCGCGCTCGGCGCCGCGCTGGAGCACGTCACCGCCGCCTCCGCCGAGTGGGGCCGGCACGCCCCGGCCGTCTTCGCCGCCGCCGAGGCCGGATCCCCGCTCGCCCGCACCGTGATCACGGAGGCGGGTCACGCCCTGGCGGCACTCGTCGCACGCCTCGCCGCGCGCGGGGTCGTGGTCGACGACGTCGTGGTCGCGGGCAGCACCGTCCTCGCCCAGCCCCCGCTGTACGACGCGTTCGTGTCGGCGCTCGCCGAGAGCGTGCCCACGGCCCGGCCGCGTCCGCTGCGGGCACCGCCGGTCGAGGGGGCCGTGGCGATGGCCCGTTCACTTGTGTGACATGCCCTCGTCGCCGAGTCTCCTCCGCTCCGACATGACTCGCCCGTAGATCTTCGCTCGTACGACTCCGGAAAGCGCATTCGACGCTCAGTCCTCAGGCGCATCATGAGTCGCATCCGCACCACTGTCATGTGCACCACCGCCCCGGCCGTACGGCCGCAGAACTGAACAGAGAGGCACATCCATGCCGTCATCCGCCGGGCAGGAGTCCCCCGTGCGCGCCACCGGACGCGCCGTGAACCGCAGGGGCTTCCTGAAGACCTCCCTGGGCGCCACCGCAGGTGTCGTGGCCGCGCCCACCCTGGTCAGCTGGCTGGCCGCCGCCGACGCGAAGGCTGCCGCCGCGCCCCTCGCGTTCGTCGACGACTACAAGACCAACCTCTCCGCGAACCGCACCCCCGAGACCAACGCGGTCGTGCGGGCCCTCGGCGGCTTCGCGCAGATATGGAAGACCGGCGACGCCTGGAACACCGGCACGCCGCTGCGGAACGACATCCTGCGCGCCAACGTGCGCTACAGCATCGACATCACGACCCGGCGCACCCCGGCCGAGGCGAAGACCGCGTTCCTCTACGACCGCATGCACCAGAGCTACTCCACGATCGACGGCCTCGGCCCGCTCGCCCCCCTCTACAAGGCCGGTGCCAAGGCGGTCACGTCGATCACCAGCGCACCCGACGGCACTCCCCCGACCACCATCGACGACACCCTGCCCGCCGACGCCCCGGCCGGCTCCGCGCTCGGCGCCGGCTCGCACGACTCGGACCTCGGCAAGGTGGCCACGCTGGTGGACACCGTGCGCGGCAACTGGGCGTCGGGCAACCCGTCCAAGTACGCCTACCTGTACCCGCGCCCGTGGCGCATGAACGAGGACAGCCAGGTCGTCGACACCGGCCGGAAGGACGCGCTCGGCTACCCGGTCTACGAGTCGAAGGTGGTCGTGGCCCCGCAGCTGCTGCGCCAGCGCAGCACCTCCCCGGCGGACGACGGCGGCTTCCCCAGCGGTCACACCAACGCCTACCACCTGGCCTCGCTGGCCTACGCGTACGCCGTGCCCGAGCGCTTCCAGGAGCTGGTCACCCGCGCCATGGAGCTGAGCCACACCCGGATCGTGGCGGGCATGCACTCCACGGTCGACGTCATGGGCGGCCGGATCATGGCCACCGCGCTGGCCGCCGCCACCCTGGCCGACCCGGCGAACGCGCAGCTCAAGGCGGACGCCCGGGCCCAGGCACTGGCCTACTTCACCCAGCGGACCGGCACCACGGCCGACACCCTGTTCGCCTACGCCCACTCGGACCCGGCCGACCCGTACGCCGACCGGGACGCCAACGAGCGTGCCGTGACGCCCCGGCTGACCTACGTGCTCAAGCGGGAGGGCCGCAGCAAGCCGTTCACCGTGCCCAAGGGCGCCGAGGTGCTCCTGGAGACCCGGCAGCCCTACCTGGACGCCGCCCAGCGCCGCGAGGTGCTGCGGACCACCGCGCTGCCCTCCGGGTACGTCCTGCTGGACGGCTGGGAGCAGTGGGGCCGGCTCAACCTGTTCGCCGCCGCGGACGGGTACGGCTCCTTCGACTCCGACGTCACCGTCACCCTCGACGCGGCCGCGGGCGGCTTCCACACGGCCGACAGCTGGCGCAACGACATCGACGGGTGCGGCGGACTGACCAAGAAGGGCAGCGGCACCCTCACCCTGACCGGCCACAACCGCTACACCGGCGGGACCGTGCTCCAGGAGGGCACCCTGGTGGCCGCCTCGGCCCACGCCCTCGGTCACGGCGACGTCCGGGTACGGGGCGGGAAGCTCACGCTCGCCGGCAGGTCGCTCCAGGTCCACGGCACCTACACCCAGGACTCCGCCGCGCTGGAGCTCACCCTGCGCTCCGGCCAGGAGCCGGTCCTGGAGGTGACCCGGCGCGCGGTGCTCGGCAAGGGCAGCGTGCTGAGGCTGACGCTGGACGCGAAGAAGCCCCCGAAGGCCGGTCAGCGGGTACGGGTCCTCTCCGCGTCGGCGCTGCGCGGCCAGTTCGACCGCGTCGAGCTGAACTCCGGCACGCTCAGGGCCGTACCCGTCTACACGGCGGAAGGTCTGTCGGTACGACTCCTGAAGCGATGACGCCCGCGGGGCGGGAGCCGGTGCGAGAGTGGCCCTCATGAGGGCCCTCCGGATCGCTCCCGCCACCGCCCGCCCGGCGTCGCCGCGGGGCGGATGATGACGAGCGAGCAACACGCGGTCCTGGACCCGGTCCGCGGGTCCGGGTCACGCGACGACGAGCAGCGGCGGCCGCGAGCCGCCCGGCGGTGGCTGGTGCCGCTCCTCGTCGTCGTGCTGCTGGCGCAGATGGCGGCCGTCATGGTCACGACCGCCGTCCAGCAGACCCCGACGATCGACGAACCCGTCTACGTGGCCACGGCCGCCGAGTACCTGCACGGTCAGGGCATCCGCTACAACCCCGAGCACCCGCCGCTCGGCAAGCTCGTCATCGCCGCCGGGGTGGCGATCGCCGACCCGCACGTGGACACGGGCTTCCACGGCCCCCAGATCGACCTAGGCCCCCATCTGCTCTACGAGTCGGGCAAC
This sequence comes from Streptomyces griseorubiginosus, assembly GCF_001514195.1. Classification (GTDB taxonomy): domain Bacteria; phylum Actinomycetota; class Actinomycetes; order Streptomycetales; family Streptomycetaceae; genus Streptomyces; species Streptomyces griseorubiginosus. The sequence continues at coordinate 721,483 of NZ_KQ948737.1, forward strand.
GATCCCTGGACCCTGATGTTCTGGGGCCGGCTCCCGGTGATCGTGCTGACCCTGCTGTTCGGTCTTGTGGTGTTCGCCTTCGCCCGCGAGCTCGCCGGACGGGCCGCGGGTCTCACGGCCCTGGCCCTGTACTCCTTCTCCCCCGACGTCGTCGCCCACGGTTCGCTGGCCACCCTCGACGTCCCGACGGCCGGTTTCCTGCTCACCTCGGTGTGGCTGCTGTGGCGGGCCCGTCTGCGGCCGCGGCGGTACGTGCCGCTCGCCGGTCTCGCGCTCGGGGCGGCGCTCGCCACCAAGATGAGCGCGCTGCCCGCGGTGCCGGTGTGCATGGGCCTGGCCGCCCTGTCGGTGTGGCACGCGCAACCGGACACCGAGCGGCGCGGCAGGCTGCTCCGGGTCCTCGCGGGGGCGGCCGTCACGGCGGTGGCCGCGATCGCCGTCGTATGGGCGTCGTACCTGGTCGTCGACCCGCGGCTGCGCTGGCAGTCCCAGGACCCGGTGCCGGTGGTGCACGGGCTGCGGGGGACGCTGGCCCATCTGCTGCCGCTTCCCCGGGCGTACACGGACGGGATGCTCCTTCAGTTCCGGTTCGAGAACCACCCGTGGGAGGGCTTCCTGTTCGGGCGGGTGTACACCGGGCACCTCTGGTACTACCTGCCGGCCGCCCTGCTCGTGAAGACCCCGCTGGGTCTGCTCGCGCTGTGGGCCGCCGGTGCCGTGGTGCTGGTGACGGTACGGCGGTTGCGGCCCGCGGCCCCGTATCTGCTGGTCCCCGCGGGGGTGTTGCTGGCCTCGGCGATGACGGGGGTGCGGGACTTCGGCACCCGGTACACGCTCTTCCTGCCCATGTTCCTGACGGTGGCGGCCGGTTGTGTCCTCGCGGTGCGCCGGCGGTGGGCGACCGGAGCGACCGCGGCGCTGGTGCTGTTCGTGGCCGTCAGTTCGCTGCGGACGTTCCCCTACTATCTGCCGTACTCCAACGAGGCGTTCGGCGGACCGTCCGCCACGCATCTGCGGCTGCACGACTCCAACGTCGACTGGGGACAGGACCTCGGCCGGCTCGCCGACCGGCTGCGTGAGCGCTATCCGCACGAGCGGATCTGGCTCGTGTACAAGGGCAGCGGGGTGCCCTCCGCCTACGGCATCGAGGCGTCCGACCCGCGCGGGGTGCCGGTCGGACAGGTCCGCGGACTGCTCGTCGTCTCGGACTCCTCGGTTGCCAAGGCGAAGGGCCGGCTGGCCGAGTTGATCGACAGCAGCCGGCCCGTCGACGAGGTCGGCCACTCGATCACGATCTACCGCCGATGATCACCCGGTCGGGTACGGGGCCTCGCCGCTCAGCGGGCCGCGAGCTGGAACCCCTCGGCACTCACGTGCGGCATCGCCCGGCTCACCACCCGGTAGCGGCCGTTGGGTACCTGGCCGGACCTGGTGATGTGCACGGTGAGCGGTCCCGCCCACTCGTAACCCTGGCGCTCGCCGTGCCGGGCGAGGCTGTCGGTGAGCTCCTGGCCCACGTCGCTGCCCCGGCGTTCGAGCTCGTCGTAGGCGAAGTCCGCGAGTTCGACGTCGTACGCGTTCGGGACCACCACCCGGCTCTCACTGCACACGACCACGTTGCTGTCGCACTCGTTGCGCAACGCCTCGAGGAGTTCGACGGGCTCGCGGCCGACGATCCGCGACCACAGCGTCTCCCAGCCGTGCTCCATTGCCTGTTCCAGCGCGCTCAGCGCACCCATTCCCACTCACCTGCCTGGTTCGCGTACGGCGTCATTCCTGGGCGAAGTCGTCGGGTTCCACCCGCGCTTCCTCGAACGCCTCGCGCAGGGTCCGTCCACTGCCGCCGGGGGCGGGCGGCTCGCCCTCCCGGTGCCGGGAGTTCAGGACTTCGTCGGTGGTGTCGGTCGTGCGCCGGTTGTCCTCGGGGACCGTCATACGGGGCCGCTCCTGGGTGTCGTCGAAAGGTGTGCTCGAAGTCCTTGCCCGGCAGCGGGTTCCCGATCGGCGGCGGCGTACCCGTCCCGATCGGCGCCGACCCGGCGCTGTCGCACCGACGCTGGTCACCGGGGCGTGTGAGCTATGTTGACTCCCCGTGGGAGACAAAGGAGGCGCCCCGGTGCCATCGCCGCAGCAGGCACGTGCACAGGCATCCGCGATCACCTCGGGCAAAAGCGCACCGGAAGCGGAGGCCGCCCCGGCCTCCCAGCTGCGGACGCTCTTCGACAGGCCCCGGCTCTCGCCCGGGCAGCGGCGCATCGCGCAGTACCTGATCGAGCACATCACCGAGGCGGCGTTCCTCTCCATCACCGACCTCGCGGAGCGGGTGGGGGTGAGCCAGCCCTCGGTGACCCGGTTCGCGGCCGCCGTGGGATTCAGCGGCTACCCCGCCCTGCGGGAGAAGCTCCAGGCCATCGCGCTCGGCACGCTCGCCGGCGGCCCGGTGGCGGACGAGGAGTCCCGCGGCAACGAACTCCAGGCCGCCGTCGACGCGGAGATCGAGAACCTGGAGAACCTGCGCCGCGACTTCGCCGACCCCGACCGGATGATCGACCTCGGCCGCAAGCTGTCCGAGTCGACCCCGCTGACCATCCTGGGCCTGCGCATCTCGGCCTCGCTGGCGGAGTACTTCGCGTACGCGGCCCGCCGTATCCATCCCGACGTACGGCTGGTCACCCGCGGTGGCAGCGTCGCCTACGACGCCCTCCTCCAGTCACGCGAGGCGGGCGGCACCTGGGTGCTCGCGTTCTCGATGCCCCGGCACGCCCAGGAGACGCTGACCGCGCTGCGGGTCGCCCGCAGCGCCGGGCTGAAGGTCGCGCTCGTCACCGACCTGGCGCTGGGGCACGTGGCCGACGAGGCGGACGTCCTGTTCACCACCGGCACCGGCTCCCGCCTGGTCTTCGACTCCTACGCGGCACCCGGCGTCATCGCCGCCGCGCTGCTCCAGGCCATGACCGACGCGGATCCGGAACGGACCCAGGCGCGGCTGGAGGAGTACGAGCAGATCTCCGACCAGCACCAGTTCTTCCTCAGGGACTGAGCTCCCCTCCCCGGTCATACCGCTTTACAACGGGACCTTTCGTAATAAATCAAGCATGAATGTTTTCATACTCCTTGCAAAGCGAACGGCATATATAAATACTGCTCACGGATCACCCCGGGACCGCTCCGGGGACTCGTCCGCACCCCTGTCCCCGTCCCACCCCCAACCGCCCGAAAGGGCTCCTTTCACGGACATCCCGAGCCGTCGTCACCTACCCGCGTCGGCGCCCGGGGTGTTCGGCTGGGCCCGCCTGCACGCGGGCCCGTGGCGGCCCCGGTCATCCCCTAGGCCGGGGCCGCCCAACCCGTCGGACCAGCCGCACGACGCCGCACACCGGAAGCGATGATCATGACCCTGACGACCACGCGGACCTTCATCCGGACCGGTCCGGACTGGCCCTGCCAGGTCAAGACCCCCGGCAGCTACGACTGGGAGCGCTCCGCCGCCAAGTGGCTGCGCGACCTGGTGCCGGCGCGGTACGCGAGCTATCCGGCCCTGATGCGGCACACCGTACTGCTGGCCCGGCACGCCCAGATCCAGGTGCAGCACGAGATCCGGGTGGCCCGCACGGCGCTCCAGACCGCCCGTGCCGACCTGCCGGCGCTCGGACTGCCGGAGTCGGTCATCGAGCACACGATCAAGCTCTACGCCGCCGAGGTCCTCCAGCTCCAGCACATCGCCCGCAGTGTCCGCGAGGTCACCCAGGCGCTGGTCGAGCACCACCAGGGCCGCTGACGCTCCCGCGGGGCATCGAGCACTGCCCCGGGTGGCCGACCTCCCGAAGGGCATAACCCGGGCGGCTGGCCTTCCGAAGGGCATAACCCGGGCGGCTGACCACGCGAAGGGCATCGCGCACCACCTGGGAGTGCGCTGCCCCTCCCGCAGGGCATGATCCACGCCGTACGTGGAACCGGGGTGAGCATGAGCACCACCTCCGAAGTACGGCGCGGCGACCCGATCACCACGGTCCTGACGTGGGAGGTGCGCCCCGGCCACGAGCGGGAGTTCGAGCGCTGGACCCAGGGCATCACCCGCTGCGCCCGACGGTTCCCCGGCAACGAGGGCGTGTCCTGGCTGCGGCCCGAGGACGGACACCGCTACCACGCGGTGCTGCGCTGGTCGGACGCGCACCGGCTGACCGCCTGGCTGGAGTCCGACGAACGGGCCGACTGGCACACGCGCATCGACGGCGTCGCCACGGAACTCGGCGGCGAGCGGCAGTCCACCACCGGTCTGGAGACCTGGTTCAGCCTGCCCGGCACCACGGTGCGGCCGCCGGTCCGCTGGAAGATGGTGCTCACCACGTTCCTCGGCGCCTTCCCCTGCACCCTGCTGATCCAGTGGCTGGTGACGCCGAGGACCGCCGCGTGGCCGCTGCCGCTGCGGGCCGCGGTGTTCCCCGTGGTCCTGCTGCCGGTGCTGACGTACCTGATCATGCCCGTGCTGAGCCGGCTGCTGCGCCGGTGGCTGTATCCGGCGCCCGGCCACTGAACTCGTCCGCGCGGTACGCGTGACCGTGGCGCCCCTTACCGAACCGGGGGGTGCGGTCGGTTTCGTCAACCGGCGGGGTCACCGGTGCGTGCGATGTGTGCGGACGGAGGCGGGGGCGTCCCTGGCCACCTGTGCGATGCTCGACCCGTGACGAGCGAGCCTGTCGGCCCTTCGCAGGCCGGAACCGCGCCCGACATGGCCGCGATGGCCCAGGTCGTGGCCAGGCAGCGTGCGGAGATGGACCGGTTGCGGGACCAGGCCGCCACCGCGGCGGTACTGGAGCGGGCCAAGGGTGCCCTCATGGCGCAGACCGGCTGCACCCCCGACGCGGCCGGCGAGGAACTGCTGCGGCGCGCCAAGGCCGGTGACCGCACCCTCCTGGAGGAGTGCTGGATCAGCCTCGGCGCCCTGGTGCCCCCACTGCCCGGGACCGCCCCGGAGTCCGGCACCGTCGGGAGCTCCACCGGCATCGACCCGTCCGCGGGCCCCGGCACCCACCTCTCCGCCGTTCTCGGCCCCGCCGGTCCCGCCGGTCCCGCCGGTCCGCGGTCCGCGAGGGCAGACACCGGCCCGGCCGACGAACGGGACAGCACCGCTCCGGACACCGATCGGAGCGCCGGTCCCCCTGGGGCGCAGGACAGTGCCGGTCCTCCCGACGGGCAGCCCGACGCCGGTCCGGACGACGGATTCACCGCGCTCGGTCGCCTCGGCAAGGCCCTCGTCCATGCCGCCACGCCCCACGACCTGGCCCGGTGCCTGCTGGACGAGCTCACGGCGGACGTCGACGCCGACGCGCTCATGCTCTTCAGGACCCTGCCCACCGGAGGCCTCGAACTGATCGGGCACGCCGGGATCGACGACACCCTGGCCGGCCAGTGGGCGATGGTGCCGCCGCTGGACGGCATCGCCGCGCTCGAGGCGCTCCGCGCGCGGGAGCCGCGCTGGCTGGAGGACTTCGCGCGGGACCAGGAGCGTCATCTGCTCATCGGGGATCCTCCGGAACGTTGGCTGTCCCGCGCCTGGCTGCCGGTGCCGGCGGAGGGCGAGGTCGAGGTCTGCATCGGGATCCTGCGGACGCGCGGCGGCGCCTTCTCCCCCGCGGAACGGCACCTGCTGCGGGCCGTCGCCCGGCTGTGCGCGGGCTGGCTCCGTTCCTTCGGCGCCCGGCGGACGCCCGCTCCCGGGGCCACGGCCGCCGCCGCCCAGCCGGTGTTCGACTCGCTGCCGGGCTCGGCGATGCTGCTCACACCGTTGCGCGGAACCGAAGGCGCGGTCGGCGACTACCGGATCGACGCCGCCACCGAGGAGGCGGTCGACGTCGTGGGCCGCACAGGTCGGCAACTGCTCGGCCGGCGCATCCTGGAGTGTCTGCCGAGCATGGCGGACGAGGCGGTGTGGCACGGCTGTCTGCGCACCCTGACCACGGGTGAGCCGTTCGAGGGCAAGCCGTTCGCCCACCAGTCGGTGGTGGGCGGCAGCGCCGAGCTGTCCACGTACACCGTGCACGCGGCCCGGCTGGGCGACGCCCTGGTCCTCACCTGGGTCCGGCACGACTCCTCCGACCGCCAGGAGCAGCGCCTGGCGGACGTGCAACGGCTGGGGAAGCTCGGCTGGGCGAACTGGAACCTCGTCACCGACGAGGGCAGTTGGTCCTCCCAGACCTTCCTGGTCATGGGACGCGACCCCGCGCTAGGACCGGTCCGCCTGGCCGACCTCCCGGGGCTCGCCGTACCCGAGGACGCGCCGGTCCTCACCCGGGCCGTTGAGCAACTCGTGCGTACAGGAAGCCAGTTCGACCTCCCCTTCCGGATCAGGTCCGGCAACGGGGTCCGCCATCTGCGGATGGTCGCCGAGGTCGTGAGGGACAGCGAGAACCAGCCCGTCGAGGTGCACGGCTTCGTGCAGGACCTCACCGCCCAGCGCAGCGCCGAACTGGCCCTGGTCGAGAGCGAGCGGGCGATCCTCACCCAGGACGGTGTGCTGCACGCCGAACGGGCGCTGGCCGCCCGGCTCCAGCACGCGTTGCTCCCGCTGCCCACCCGGCCGGTCGCCCTCGCCGGACTCCGGGTCGAAGTGGCCTACCTGCCGGCCCAGTCGGGGATCCATGTCGGCGGCGACTGGTTCAGCGCCATCGAACTCCCCGACGGAGAGGCCCTGTTCGTGGTCGGCGACGTCGCCGGCCACGGCATCGACGCGGTGGCCACCATGGCCCAACTGCGCTTCACCGCCAAGGGCATGGTCATCACCGGGTCGTCGCTGACCGGGGCGCTGACCCGGCTCAACACCCTGCTCCTGCACGCCCGCGGCTCCCACGACGCGCACGCCACCGCGACCATGGTCCTGGCCCGCTACGTCCCGGACGAGCGCTGTCTGGTGTGGGCCCAGGCCGGTCATCCACCTCCGTTGCTGGTGCGCGGCGGCGAGGTGCGCTATCTGGAGCGCCCGGTCGGCATGCTGCTGGGGGCCTGCGCCGCCCCGGACTTCGTGGAGGCGCGCTGCGTGCTGGAACCGGGCGACCGGGTCCTGCTCTACACGGACGGCCTGGTGGAGCGGCCGTCGGAGGGCCTCGACCACGGCCTGGACCGGCTCGCCGCGGCCGTCGCGGCCCATGACTCCCGGGAGCCGGGCTCGCTGCTCCCGCTGCTCACCGCGGTCCTGGAGGGCGAACGGCGCGACGACGTGTGCGTGGTGGACATCCGGGTGCCCGGCGCACCGCGGTGACCGGTCCGCCGCTTCGAGGCCCGGGTCAGTCCGCGGGGTGGCCCGGCGAGATGGAGACCGCGTCGGAGAGCCGTAGCAGAGGCGTCTGCGCGGTGTCCTCGCGGGCGCCCCACGTCTGCGGTTCCAGGAAGAATCCGACGTGGTCGCCGCCGTCGGTGCGGGAGACGACCGTGCCGACGAACCAGGCCGCCGCGTCCTCCAGCACCACGGCCCCGCCGGCCTCCCGCCGCGTGCGGACCCTGGCGAACTTGTCCGTGCGGTCCCCCGTCTCCCCGCCGAACAGCTCGGCGAGGTCGCGCTGTTCGCGGGTGAGCAGATGGACGGCGAGGCGGTCGGCGGTGCGGGCCACGCGGTAGGTGCGGTTCGCCTTCGACAGCCACACCACGTACCGCACGGGCTCGATCGAGCACTGGCAGGCGAACCCGACCAGACAGCCGGCGCGCTCGCCGTCCGCGGCGGCGGTCACGACGCACATGTCGGGGTCCAGCCGGTCGATGAAAGCGTCCATGCCCGCCATCCTCCGCGATCAGCCGCCGCCCGTACGGGACTCCAGGTCGCGCCGTGTGTCGTCGCCGTACACCCCGTCCTCGTCGCCGCGGATGCCGTACCAGAGCTGGAAGCGGGCCACGGCCGCGGCCAGGGTCGCGTCGTAGGTGCCGTCGGTGGACCCGTTGTCGTAGACGTTCGGGATGTGCCGCAGACGTTCCTGGAGGTCGGTCACCTCGGGTCCGCTGTCCCCCTCGCGCAGGGTGCCGGCACCGTCGGGGTCGCTGTCGCCGGAGGGGGTCGGGGTGGGGGTGGGGGTGGGTACCGGGGCCGCGGGGGCGGTCGCCGAGGGACGGGGGGCGGCGACCGCGGTGCTCTCCGTGCGGTCGGTGAGCAGGAGGGCGCCGCCGAAGCCGATCACCGCGGCGGCGGTCACGGCCGCCGCGACCGCGGTGCGGCGCAGGCCGGGCACCCGGCCCCGCGGGAGGTCCCGGACGTGAGGGTCGTCCCTGACCGGCGGCAGCTCCTCGGTGGCGTCCTCCGTCCCCGACGGGCGGCCGGGCAGCACGATGGGCTCGTAGCCGACGGTCGGGCGCGGCGGCAGGTCCTTGAGCAGCTCCGCGAGCGCGTCGGTGCGGCGCGGGCGCAGCACCCGGATGGGCTCGATGGCCGCATCGTCCGGCGGCACCCCTCGGTCGGACGGTGTGGTCATCCTGTTCTCCTTCCGTCCCGTGCGCATGGGTGTTTCGCCGTCCCCCGGGGAGAGATACGGGGCCACGGGGCAGGGAGTTCAGCACGACGGCCAGGTCCTCCCTCGTCGCCCCGGACAGCACTCAGTTCCCTCGCACGGCAGCACCGAGTGCCACAGTCGGGGTCGAGGTGCTACTTTCGCGACCATGAGCTCCACCAAGCCCCCCATGCGGGACGCGCTGGTCGCGGCCGCCTTCCGGCTGTTCCTGGAACGGGGTTACGAGCAGACCACCGTCGACGACATCGTCGCGCTCGCCGGAGTCGGGCGCCGGTCGTTCTTCCGGTACTTCCCGTCCAAGGAGGACGTGGTCTTCCCCGACCACGAGCGCTGCCTGGCCGACGTGACGGCCTTCCTCGACGCCAGCGACCCCGGGTGCGACCCGGTGCAGCGGGTCTGCGAGGCGGTGCGACTGGTCCTGCGGATGTACACCGAGAACCCCACCTTCTCCGTGCAGCGCTACCGCCTCACCAAGCAGGTTCCGGGCCTGCGCGCCTACGAGCTGTCCGTGGTGTGGCGCTACGAGCGGTCCTTCGCCGCGTATCTGCGCGGACGGCTGAAGGGGCTGCACGACGGGACGCTCCGGGCCGACGTGATCGCCGCCGCCGTGGCCGCGGCGCACAACAACGCCCTGCGCTCCTGGCTGCGTTCGGACGGACAGGACGATCCGGAGGAGGCGGTGGAGCACGCGCTCGGTTATGTGCAGAGCTCGTTCGGGGGACGCGGCGCGCCGGCCGCCGACCAGGAGTCCGAGGACGTGGTGGTGATCGTCTCGCGCCGCGGCGCCCCGATGTGGCGGGTGGTCCAGGAGATCGAGTCCACGCTCGACGGGGGCTGAGAGGGGGTGCCCGGGTGCCGGGGGGGGGCGAAAATCCGGGGACCGATAGGGGTACCCAGTACCTTTACTCCTGGCACTGAGTGCCATACGCTGACGCCGTGCACGGTGGCACAGGGAACCGCGCACAGGCGTGCCCGGTGCTCCGCGCACGCGCGATTCCGGCCGAGCGCAAGGAGTTGACCAGCGTGTACCACCACTCAGGCAGCATGGCCCGTACGGCAGGCGGCTCCGCGACGAGCCTCCTGGATCCCGTCGCCCCGGCCACGGACGCGATCCTCTTCCAGCGCTGCACCTGGTGCGGCACGGCGATGTACCACCGGTTGCTGTGTCCGGTCTGCCAGGGCGGCGACCTGCGCACGGAGCGCAGCGAGGGCGTCGGGACGGTCCGCCACGCCACCGTGGTGCACCGCAACACCCCCGCCGCGCGCAATGTGTCCCTGGTCGAGCTGGCCGAGGGCTTCGTCGTCCGGGGCCGGGTCATCGGCCCGCCCGCCGCGATCCACAGCGGCGACCGGGTCCGGATGTCGACGGCCAAGGACCCGGTCCGCGGCGAGCCGGTCTTCCAACTGGTCGACGAGCCCTACCGCGCCTGGAGCTGACGGCCCGCCGACGCGCGGCCGGGACCGCCCCTGCCGCCGCTCCCCTGACCCCACGGCCTGATCGCGTCGCTCTCCCGCGAAATCCGCCGACACACAGACAACCCACAGGCGCCTCCGCCCCGTCCTAAGTGACGCGAGAGGCGCCCGGGACCGACGGGACGTCTGCGCACGGGGTTTTGAGGAGAGAACCATTGATCCGTGCCCGGCGAATATGCGTGACCGCCGTGGCGGTACTGGCGGCCCTGGCGGGCTCGCCCGGACTGGCGCAAGCCCAACAGCCGCCCTCGACAGGGCCGTTGAGCGCGAGAGACGGCAACGGACTTCCGCCCGGGTGGCGGATCGACGGGAAGAGCGGAGCGCGTGAGCTGGTCTGGCGCTCCGGCGAGGCCGTTCCCACGGGGGACGCACGCGTCGAGTTCCGTACCGGGAACCGGCTGCTCGGAGTGCCGAAGCCGGCGAAGGACGGGCGCACCTTCCGGCTCCCGCTCGACGACATCGGAACCGCGGGACTGACGGATCTGCAAGTGACCGCAGCGGGAAGGCGGTTGGACGCGGCCGCCGAGGAGCCGCGCGTTTCCGGCGCCCAGGGGGTTCGGCTCCCCGCGCAGGCACCGGCGAACGGTGTCGATCCCGGCAAGTCCGGCCCGTACCGCACGGTCAGCGGCGGATACGACCTCGCGCCGGTGCGCCTGCCCGGGTACGCCACCCCCGTGGAGATGCGCGCCCAGGTCGTGGCGCCGAAGGGAGCCACCGGCAGCCGCCCGCTCGTCCTGTTCCTGCACGGCCGCCACTCCACCTGCTACAAGCCGGGCACCGAGAACGACAACCAGGACTGGCCCTGCACGGACGGCTACAGGCCGATCCCCAGCGAGAAGGGCTATCTGCGCGACCAGCGACTCCTGGCCTCCCAGGGCTATGTGACGGTGTCGATCGCGGCGAACGGCATCAACGCCCAGGACTGGCAGGCCGAGGACGCCGGCGCACAGGCCCGTTCCTCCCTGGTACGGCAGCACCTCGCGCGCTGGGCCGAGTGGAGCGCCCACCGTACGACCGCCCCGGCCGTGGTGCGCGCGGCGCCGAAGGCGGACCTCTCCAAGGTCCTGCTCGTCGGCCACTCGCGCGGCGGTGAGGGCGTCAACCGGGCCGCCATGGACAGCCTGTACCCGCCGCCCAGGGCCGAGGACGGCTACCGCGGCCAGGTGCGCTGGAAGGTGCGCGGGACCGTGCTGATCGGACCGACGATCTTCGGCCAGAATCCGGTCGCCGACGTGCCGTCCGTGACCCTGCTGCCGGGCTGCGACGGCGATGTCTCCGACCTCCAGGGCGAGGACTTCGTCGACGGCACCCGGGGCGTCAGCCGGGGCACCGCCCTGCACAGCGCGGTCTACATGGTCGGCGCCAACCACAACTTCTTCAACAGCGAGTGGACCCCGGGCGAGGCCGTCGCCCCGGCCGCGGACGACTTCGGGGACGACCCCGAGCACCGGGACCCGGTCTGCTCGCCGGGCGCGGCGACCCGGCTGACCGCCAAGCAGCAGCACAAGGCGGGCGCCACCTACATCGCGGCGGCGGCCCGGCTCTTCGTCGCCGGGGACGACCGGGTGCTTCCGCTGCTCGACGGTTCCGGCAGGCGGGCGCCCTCCGCCGACCCGGCCCGGGTCCTGACCCACGCGGTCGGCGGCCGCCGCACCGGCGGTTTCCTGCCGGACGGCGGCGCCAAGGTGACCGGTGCCCGGCTGTGCTCGGCGGTCGACCCGAACCCGGCCGTGGTCTGTCTGAACCCGGCGACCGTCGGCTCGTCGCCGCACTTCGCGTGGTGGGAGACGGAGAAGGAGACCGGCCGCAGCGCGGTGGCCCTGAAGTGGTCCGCCCCCGGCACACCCGCCCGCGTCACCCCCGCCAAGCCGCTCTCCCTGCACGGGTCCCAGAAACTGGCGCTGCGGGTCTTCGTCCCGCCGAACACCACGGGCACGAAGTTCGACGTGTCCGTCACCGACTCCGCCGGACGCCGGGCGACGCTGGGCCGGGCCCAGTTGGCCGGTCTGCCTGGTTCCGAGCGGACCGCGTCCTACTGGGCGCAGGAGCTGCGCGTCCCCCTGACCGCGGCGACCCGGGCCGGGCTCGATCTGCGGCACGTCAAGTCCCTTGAACTGACGCCCCGTTCGCGGTCCGGGAAGGCCTGGCTGATGGACGCCTGGGGCTGGGCGCCGGGCACCCCCGCCGTGAAGGCCGCCGCGCTGACCCGCGTCGACGTGGGCCGCACCCTCGTCAAGGAGGGCGACTCGGGCACCCGCACCTACCGGGTCCCGGTGCGGATCTCCGGCCACGGCAGCGGTCAGGTCCGGGTGTACGTCATCGAGCCGGGCAGCGGGCGGGCCAAGAGCAAGCTGGTGACGGTTCGGCCCGGCAGTCACGCCATCGACGTGCCGGTCCAGGTGAAGGGCGACACCGTCTTCGGCGACGACGTGCAGCACGACATCGCGGTCAAGGCCGTCCACCACTCCGTCGTCGGCAAGCACCGGGGCGGGCTCACCGTCGAGAACGACGACCCCGAGCCGGTGATCACCCTGTCGCCGGTCGTGGACCGGGTCACCGAGGGCGGGACGCTGACCTGGCGGCTGTCCATCGACGCCCCCGCCGCGGTGGACCTCTGGCAGCCGGTGCGGGTGCTCCCGGTCACCGAGGGCGCCGAACTGTCCACCAAGGACGTGGACCCGCAGTGGCTCAAGGAGTGGTCGGGTGAGGAGCCCGACCCCGAGCGCCGGCTGTCCGACGCGAGTCTGTGGGCGTGGCTGACCATCCCCGCGGGCAGCACCAGCGTGGACTTCGTGACGCCGACCGTCCGGGACCAGGTGGCCGAGCCGACGGAGTCGATGCGCCTCGCGATGACCGACCGCGACGCCCGGCCGCTGCCCGACCGGCCGGTGCTGACGGGGACGGTGCTCGACCAGCCGTAGGCACGACGGCGAGGGTTCGTGACCGCCCTCACGGTTCGTGACCGCCCTCACGCGCGGGGCCCGGAGTGCCCGGGCCCCGCGCTCCGCGAGGTCACACAGGCGTCACCAGCTCACGCCGACGCCACCCGCTCCCGCTCGCTCCAGAGATCGCCCCGGCTTCACCGCGTCCCACCCGGTTCACAGGGTCACGCGGATGCCGACCGTGCCGTCCCGTCCCCGTCGCAGTCTGCTGCCGAGGAGGGTGAGCCGGCCCAGGACGCCGTACTTCCGGGCCAGGAGCTGCCGGTAGCGTCCGGTGGTCGCCGCGTCGACGATCTCCGCGGTGGCCGGGATCTGGTCGCCGGTCGGGTTGCCGCGCACGTCGCAGGGGCCCACCAGGACGTCCGCGCGGGCCCTGATCCGCTTCACCTTCCAGGCGTCGGCGGCCGACCACGCACCGAGCGTGTCCCCGTCCCTGACCACCCACACCGGGGTGGCGACCGGGGTGCCGTTCTTCCGAAAGCTGGTCAGCAGAAGGTACTTGCCCGCGCCGAGCCGCTCCAGCGGCGTGTCGTCCATGACGGAAGTCTAGGCGCGGTCCCCTCGGAAGGTCATTCGACCAGGAACCGGCCGAGCAGGTCGATGACCGGCTGCACCGGGACCGTGGGGTCGAAGGCCCGCTGGACACCGATGCCGATCCCCAGGGCGAGCAGGATCAGTGCGGCCGTGTCCGGGGCCATGCTCGGGGTCACGCCCAGTTCCCGCACCTGGGTGCGGATGAGGTCGGCGAGGGCCGCGGTGACCGCCTGTCGCCGCTGGGCGAGTTGTTCGCAGACCTGTGGGTCACGGCGGTTGGCGGTGGCGAACTCGACTTCCAGCGCGGTCCACGAGCTGTCGCCGATGTGCCGCTCGGCCCAGCGCGCGAACCCGGCCAGCCGCTCCTCGATGCCGTCGGCGTCCCCCATCTCGGCCGCGATCAGCGCCACTTGCCGCAGGGCGATGCGGTCCAGAACGGCCAGGCAGAGGTCGTTCTTCGTCGCGAAGTTGGAGTACACGGCGCCCTTGGAGTATCCGGCTGCCTCCGCCACCCGCTCGATGGAGGTGGCCGTGAAGCCGTCGCGCAGGAAGAGCTCGTACGCGGTCTCGAGGACGTGTTCGCGGGTGCGGGCCTGGCTCTCGGCCCGGGTCAGTCTTGCCACGCCCGCAGAATACCGCTAGCTTCCGGATTCCCTTGAGATCTGAATACCGGGAGAATCCATGGCTCCACGACGTGCGCTGGTGATCGGCTGCGGCGGCACCCTCGGTTTCGCCTGGACGGTCGCCGCGCTCACCGCAGTAGAGGACGCGCTGGACTGGGACACACGGACCGCCGAGGTGCTGGTGGGGACCTCCGCGGGGGCCGAGATCGCGTCCGCCCTCGGGTGCGGACGATCCCCGGCCGACCTGCTCGCGGCGGTTCGGGGAGAGCGCGGCGCGGATCCGGTGCTGCACACGCACGTCCGCACCCACCCGGGCCCGCTGCCCCCGGTGCCGCTGCCCGCGCTGCCGGGGGCGGGGCTGGTCACGGCCGCCTTACGGGGAAGGGTGTCGCCGGGGTCGGGCCTTGTGGGGCTGCTGCCGCGCGGCCGGGGCGACGCGCACTGGTTGCGCCGCTTCGGCGCCGCGCTGACGGACGGGCGGCCGTGGCCGGACGCCACGGAGACCTGGCTGGTCGCTGCGGACACCCGCACGGGCCGCCGGGTCCCGTTCGGGGCGCCCGGATCGCCGGAGACGGATCTCGGGACCGCGCTCGCCGCGTCCTGGGCGATCCCCGGCTGGTTCCCGCCGGTGCGGATCGGGGGACGGAGCTATCTGGACGGCGGGGCGGTGTCGCCCACGTCGGCTGACCTCCTCGCGCCCCTCGGGCTGGACGAGGTGGTGATCGTGGCCCCCATGTCGACCTCAGGCGGCGCCCCCGCCACCGGCCTGAGCCGGCTCGAACGGATGCTGCGCCGCTGGATGACCCGCACCGTCGACCGGGAGGAACGCATCCTCCGCGCGGCGGGCTGCCGCGTCGTCAGAGTCGAGCCGGGCGCCGAGGAACTGGCGGCGATGGGCGCCAACTTCATGGACCCGCGGCCCCTCCCGGCCGTCCTCGACGCCTCCCTGCGCACCGCCCCGGGCCGCGTGGAGCGGGCCCTCGAAAGGAGCGTGGCGGCATGAGCACCCATGTCGAGGTCCTCGTCGTGGGCGCCGGGATTTCCGGGGTCGGCGCCGGGGCGAGGCTCCGCGCGGCCGGTGTGCGGGACTTCCTGATCGTCGAGGCGGCCGGCGACTTCGGCGGCACCTGGCGAGCCAACACCTACCCCGGCTGCCAGTGCGACGTCCCGTCCCGCCTCTACAGCTACTCCTTCGCCCCGAACCCCCGCTGGACACGGGTCTACGCGCACCAGCCAGAGATCCTCGCCTATGTGCGGCGGGTGGCCGACACGTACGGGCTGCGCGAGCACACCCGGTTCGGGGTGCGGGTCACCGAAGCGCGGTGGCAGCCCGGCCCGGCGCGCTGGCTGGTCCGCACCGACGCCGGGGAGTTCACCGCCCGGTTCCTGATCGCCGGTGCCGGTCCGTGGAACGAGCCCCTCGTCCCGGACGTGCCCGGTCTCGACCGGTTCCCGGGCGAGGTGTTCCACTCCGCGCGCTGGAACCACGCCTATGACCTTCGCGGCAAGCGGGTCGCGGTGCTCGGGACCGGTGCCTCGGCCGTGCAGTTCGTCCCGCGGATCGTCCCGGACGTGGCCCGGCTCCATCTGTTCCAGCGCACCGCCCAGTGGGTGCTGCCGAAGCCGGACCACCACGTGCCGAGGGCCGAACGGTGGGCGATGGGCCATGTGCCCGGGGCGCGGGCAGCGGTGGCCGCGCTGGAGTACCGGGTCATGGAGGCGCTGGGACACGGATTCCGGCGGCCCGGTCTCATGCGGGGCGTCCAGGCCGTGGCCCGGGCCCATCTGCGCGCCACCGTGCGCGATCCCGCGCTGCGCCGCAAGCTGACCCCGGACTACACCATCGGCTGCAAGCGCATCCTGTTCTCCAACCACTACTACCCCGCGTTGACCAGGCCGCAGGTCGAGGTGCACGCGGCCGCCGTGCGGGCCGTCGACGGAAGCACCGTGCGCGGTGCGGACGGCAGCTGTGCCGAGGTGGACGCGATCATCCTCGGCACCGGCTTCCACATCCTCGACACCCCGCTCGCGGGCCTGGTCCGCGACGGCACCGGCCGCACCCTCTCCGACCACTGGCAGGGCTCCCCCGAGGCGTATCTCGGCACCGTCGTCGCCGGTTTCCCGAACGCCTTCCTGCTGCTCGGCCCCGGTCTGGGCACCGGGCACTCGTCGGCGTTCGCCATCCTGGAGGCGCAGCTCGACCTCGTCCTGGGCGCCATCACGGCCGCACGGCAGCAGAGTTGGGCGGCCATCGAGGTGCGCGAGGAGGTGCAGTCCGCGTACAACGTCCGGCTCCAGGCCGCCCTGGCCGGCACCGTCTACAACTCCGGCGGATGCCGCAGCTACTACCTCGACGCCAACGGCCGCAACAGCTTCAGCTGGCCGTGGTCGACCGGTCGACTGCGCAGCGAGGTGGGCCGGTTCGACGCACGGGACTTCGTCCTCACCGATGACACCGGTGTGCGGGACGGGACTCGCCGAGGAAGTTCGCCGACTTTGCCACAGGAACACCAACTGCCGTGAACGCGCCCGGCTCCGGCGCCGTATGCAGAGGAGGGCACTCAACGACCGGAGGGCCCCGCGGTGCTGACACCGCTTGTTCTGGTTCGGGAGCCATGCATGAGGCACGCACGACGACGAGTCGTCCGGCGGGTGACACAGCTGGCGGCAGTCGGCGGACTCCTGTTGGGAGGCACGATGGTCACGCGGGCCGTCGCGAGCGAACCTCCCGCCACCGCGCCGCCGCGCACCTTCGCGCAGCAGGCCGGGGGCACGGGGGCGGACATCGTGGCGCGGCTCGGTTCCGCCCGTACGGCAGGCACCTGGATCCGCGCCGACGGCAAGCCCGTCGTCGCGGTCACCGACGCGAAGGCGGCCACCGAGGTGCGCGCGGCGGGGGCCGAGGCGAAGGTCGTCGAGCACAGCATGGACGAGCTCAAGTCGGCGGCGAAGACGCTGCGTTCGGCACCTCGGGTCGCGGGGACGGCGTGGTCCATGGACTACCGCACCAACCAGGTGGTGGTGCAGGGCGACAGCACCGTCTCGGCGTCCGACTGGGCCGGCATGAAGAAGGTCGCGGACGGCATCGGCGGCTTCGTGAAGACGGAGCGCACCGCGGGCACCTTCACGCCCCGCCTCAACGGGGCGCAGCCGATCCTGTCGACCGGCGGGCGCTGTTCGGCCGGCTTCAACGTGACCAACGGCCAGAGCGACTTCATCCTGACCGCGGGGCACTGCGGCCCCACCGGTTCGGTGTGGTTCGCGGACACCGGCGGCACCAACCAGCTGGGCAGGACGGTCACCCAGAACTTCCCGGGCAACGACTACTCCCTGGTGCAGTACGCCAACGGGAAGGCCGGCGACGGGGCCGGCGTCGTGTTCATCGGGAACGGCAAGGGGGTGCAGATCACCGGGGCGGGCGATCCCTCCATCGGGCAGCGGGTGTTCCGCAGCGGCAGCACCAGCGGGCTGCACGACGGGCAGGTGACGTCGGTCAACGCGACCGTGAACTACCCGGAGGGCACGGTCACCGGGCTGATCGAGACCAACGTGTGCGCGGAGCCCGGGGACAGCGGTGGTCCGATGTTCTCCGAGGGGATCGCGCTCGGCATCACCTCGGGCGGCAGCGGTGACTGCACACAGGGCGGGACGACGTTCTTCGAGCCGGTGACCAAGGCGCTCAAGGATCTCGGCATGCAGCTGATCGTGTCGAACCCGGCCGCGGCCGGCGGGGCCTCCCCCGCGCCGTCGGCCACTTCGGCACAGGGTGCGATCGCACCCGGCGGCGCCTCACCCGGTTCCTCGGCCACGGTCGAGGGGGCCGCGGGCACCCCGTTCCTGAGCCGCCTCACCGACACCCGCAACGTCGGTCCGGGCCTGCTCGTCGTCGGAGGCAGCCTGATCGCCCTGGTGGCGGCCCGCTACATCCGCTCGGAACAGGACCGCAAGGCGTATCAGCGCTACTACTCGGCGACTTGGGGCTGAGCCACGGGTCATCCCACGCTCAGCAGGCCAGGTCCGTCCGAGGTTCACGGGGAGGGCCGGGTGGAGCAGGGGGCACGACTGCGCCCGACGGCGATGGCCGTCGGGCGGCGAGCAGGAGCAGGCGGAAGCCGAGCGCGTCGGGCAGTGGGATCACTGGTACGGCGGCGGCCCGCGCCGCTGCCGGGGCCGGCGGGCAGCATCCCGCCGGTTCGGCTGTGGTAGGTGAAGTCGACGATGCCGTAGCAGACCGCCGAGGTCGGTGCGAGGAGAGGGCCGTCCCGTCAGGGGTGCCCGGGGGCGGGGCGGTGATGCCCCGAGGGGTTCTCGGGGCTAGGCCGCCGGGACCGGTTGCGGAGCGGCGGCGGCCCACTCCAGGACGAGGCGCTGGTATTCCTCACGCTGCTCGCCGCTCAGTGTCCCGCCCGCCCGGCGCCACAGGGCCCGGATCTCCTCGTTGACCTCGTCGGCCGATCGATCGGTAACGGGTTCAACGGTGGTGGACATGGTGTGAAGCATACGGCTCCGGAAGTGAAGGCGCCGTGAGTAATCACGCCAGAAAAGGACATACCGGACCGTGTTACTGATCACGTCCATCTGTCAACACGCGTTCCTGTCAAGGGTTGTGGCCTGCTTCACACTTCGGCCACACCCAGCACCAGCACCTGGATCGCCAGTACGGCGGCCCCCCGGGCCCAGTCGTGGAAGTCGGAGACCTTGGTCTCCAGGTCGATCGGGGCGGCCAGCGGATGGCGGTGGGCGCGGACGGTGTCCTCGACGGTCCTGGCGGCCACGCCCATCAGCCCGACCCCCTCTCCGGCGAGCAGGATCTTCTGCGGCATGGCGAAGTTGGCGATCTGGGCGACCAGGACACCGAGGGCGCGTCCGGCCTCGTCGACGACACGGGCGGCCATGGGCTCGCCGGCCGCCGCGAGGGCGAGGATCTCCTCGTAGCTGTGGTCGCGGCCGGTGGCGGCCCGCACCTGGTAGCGGATGCTGGGGATGGCGAGCAGCGAGACGGCGCTGCCGCGGGCGCCCTCGGGGGTGAGCGGGCCGTTGGGGTCGATGATCCAGTGCCGTCCGAAGCCGCGGTCCTCCTCGGCGTAGGGGACGCGCCGGCCGCCGAGGACCAGGCCGTAGCCGATGCCCGCGCCGATGGTCAGGACGACGAAGCGGTCGAGGCCGCGCCCCGCGCCGAACCAGGTCTCGGCCTCCACGAGGGCGGCCACGTCGTTCTCGACGACCACGGGCAACCCCGTGCGCTGCTCGACGAGTTCACCCAGCGGCACGTCCCGCCAGTGCAGGAACGGGGACTCGCCCACCACGGCACGCTCGTGGACCAGGCCGCCGACCCCGATGCCGATGCCCGCCAGACGCGGGTGCTCGCGAGCCAGCTCGTCCGTCATCTCCGCGAGCAGGTCGGCGACCTCGGCGGGGTCATGGCTGGTCAGGGGCCGGTCGTGGCGGGCCACGATGTCGCTTCTGAGGGTGGTGACGACGCCGTAGACCATGTCCTCGGTGATCTTGAAGCCGAGGAAGGAGCCGGACTCGGCGACCACGTCGAGGGGCTGGGAGGGGCGCCCCTGGCGCACCTCGGCCGGGGTGCCCGCCTCGGGGACCTCGATCAGCAGGCCCGACTCGATGAGGGGCTTGGTCAGCCGGGTGAGGCTGCCGGCGGACAGGTCGAGGCGGCGGGCGAGTTCGGTGCGCGACAACGGGCCGTGGACGAGCACCTCGATCGCCACCGAGCGTTCGCCCGCACTCAGGGGGAGCCAGCTGGCGGCTACTGCGGTCATGGAGGTCAGACTCCCACATGATTTCTTCTGAAGTGAAAGCAATGTGACCAGCGTGGGGTCACGAGAGCCGCTCTGCACGGCGCCGACCTGGCTCTTGACGCGTGGATTGTTCCGCGACAAAAGTAAGTGGTCGAGGACGAGCCGCCCCAGACGTGTACGCGTTGACGCATCCGGAAATGCAGGACATCCACGGCAACGCACGTCCGTGGACAGCCTCGACCAGACCACCGACCAGATCAATCTGATTCTCGACCAGTGAGTCGACCTTCGAAGGGCATGCCTTCATGACGTTCTCTCTCGGCATCGTCGGCGCAGGCCAGTTCTCCGGCCAGTTCGCCACGCTGTTCCAGGCCCACCCCGGCGTCGGCGACGTGTACGTCACCGATCTGCTGCCCGAGCGGGCCGAGCAACTCGCCGCCGCGCAGGGGCTCGCCGGCACCTTCCCGTCGTACGAGGCGATGCTGGAGTCGAAGGAGGTCGACGCGGTCGCGATCTTCACTCAGCGCTGGACCCACGGCCCCTTGGTGCTCCAGGGCCTCGACGCGGGCAAGCACGTGTACTCCGCGGTCCCGATGGCGATCACCACGGAGGAGATAGCGGCGATCATCGACGCGGTCCGGGCCACCGGGCTGACGTACATGATGGGTGAGACCAGCCAGTACAACCCGGCGACCGTGCACGCCCGCAACCAGATCGCCGAGGGCGCGTTCGGGCGGCTCTTCTACGCCGAGGGCGACTACGTTCACGACATGGACCTCGGGTTCTACGAGGCGTACCAGTACAGCGGCGGCGAGCGGTGGAAGGAGACCGCCAGCTATCCCCCGCTGCTCTACCCGACGCACTCGGTGGGCGGGGTGCTCGGTGCCTGGCAGACGCACGCGGTGAGCGTGTCGGCGATCGGCGTGGTCGACGACCGCGGGGACGGCGTGTTCGACAAGGAGGTCAGCCGGTTCGGCAACGACTTCTCCAACGCGACCGCGCTGTTCGAGGTGGCGGGCGGCGGGTCGTTCCGTACGAACGAGTTCCGGCGGGTCGGCTACCCGTCCCACATCCGGGAGTCCCGATTCCGGTTCTTCGGGACCGAGGCCAGCATGGAGCAGTTGGCCACGGTCGCGCTGTGGCAGGACAAGAAGGGGGTGAAGGACATCAGCGAACTCCTCGAGCCGAAGCCCACGATGTCTCCCGACGACCCGTCGCTCCAGCACATCGCGCCGGAACTGCGGGCCGCGTTCACCTCCGGGTCGGCGCCGGTGCACGACCGGGAGCGGCTGCCGAGGGCCTTCGACCATCTGCACAACGGGCACGAGGGCAGCCACCACTTCCTGGTGGACGACTTCGTGACCGCCGTGAACACCCGCACGCTGCCCTCGGTCAACGCCTGGGTGGCGGCCCGCTACACCCTGCCGGGCATCATCGCGCACGACTCGGCGCGACAGGGTGGAGCGCGGCTGGAGATCCCGGACTTCGGGGACGCGCCTCAGTAGGGGCCAGGGGCCGGGTGCCCGCTCGCTCAGGTGCCCGGCTTGCGGCCGTACACGAAGACGTCGTCGCCCTTCTTCAGCAGCGACCAGTACTTCTTGGCGTCCTTCGGGGTCATGTTGGTGCAGCCGTGGGAGCCGGGCGGGTTCCACATGGAGAGGTTCACCGAGTGGAAGGCCTGGCCGCCGTCGAAGAACTGGGAGTACGGCATCGGCACGTTGTAGATCGAGGAGACGTGATTCTTGTCACGCCAGTAGATCTTCTTCAGACCCGTGCGGGTCTCGTAGCCGTCGCGGCCGGTGCGGACCGGGACGGGGCCGTAGACGAGCCGGTCGCCGTCCTGGATCCAGCTCAGTTGGAGGGTGAGGTTGACGCAGGCGATGCGGCCCTTGTTCGTCGGGCACTTGCCGTCCCGGTTGGGGTGGGTGCCGACGGCCTTCTGCTTCGTCATGAGGTCCATCACGCCCCAGGTGACGGATCCCGCGTAGCCGATGTTCGGGCTGATGCCGTGCTTGGTCTGAAAGGCCTTGATGGCCTTGCAGTCGGCGGTGGACTGCTTGCCGTCGACCGGGCGGCCGAGGAACTTCTCCACCTGCTTCTGGTACGGGCCCGCCTGCGTGGTGCAGCTCGCCGCCTGCGCGGGCGCGGCGCCCAGCGCGATCGTCAGCGGCGCGACGAGCCCGGTGATCCCGAGCGCGACGGCACCTCGTCTGCGTATGTCCCCCATGGCCTTTCCCCTGTCCCCTCGAGTACGTGTGTGCGATCTCTACCAGGTAGACGGCCCCACGCACCAGTCCGTTGTACCGACGCCCGCCCTGCGACGGAACAGTGACAATGTCCGCACCGGGTCAGGCACCCCGGCCGGGGTGGACCGCCGTGTGGAAGCCGGTGTTGACGGCTGTGAGGCCGCCGTCGACGACGAGGGTGGTCCCGGTGATCCAGGCCGCGTCGCGGGAGGCGAGGAAGGCGACGGCGGCGGCGACGTCCTCGGCTTCGCCGACCCGACCCAGCGGATACAGCCGTCGCAGCTCACTGAGCTCGTCCTCACGCCCGTCCCAGGCGGAAGTACGCACCGTACCCGGAGCGACCAGGTTGACGCGAACCCCGCGGGGGCCCGCGTGCCCGGCGAGCGTGCGGGTCAGGGAAGCGAGGCCGGCCTTCGCCGCGCTGTAGGCGTGGTTGCCGAAGTCCTGGAGGCCGTTGACGGAACCGATGGTGACGATGGCGCCGCGCCCGGAGGCGACCAGGTGCGGAAGCGCGGCGCGCGAACAGCGGTAGGGGCCGCCCAGGGTGATGTCCAGGTCCCGGGCCCACTCGTCGTCGGAGTCGTCCTCGAAGAGCGGGGTTTCCGGGGTGCAGCGGGCCGCACAGTTGACGAGGACGTCGAGCGAGCCGAACTCCTCGACGGCGTGGGCGACGACCGCCTCGACAGCCGCGCGGTCGGCGACGTCGCACGCCAGGGCGCGGGCGTCCAGTCCCCGTCCGCGCAGCCCGGCGGCCGTCCTCTCCACGACCGCCGCGTCCCGGTCGGTGAGCAGGACCCGCGCGCCCTCCTCGGCCAGCCGTCGGGCCGTCGCCGCGCCGATGCCTCGGGCCGCACCCGTGACGAGAACTCCGTGTCCCTCGAAGCGTTGTGTAGGCGTCATGCGGCCGAAGGTAGTCCCCGGCTGATCAAGTCGGCCGATAGCGTGCGGTCATGTCGGCGTTCATACAGCAACTGCCCGCGCTCATCGGTGTGGTGGTCGGTGCACTCGGTTCGTATCTGGCGGTCGTGCGCAGTGATCGGGCGCGGTTCCGGCGGGAGCAGGCCGCTCGGTGGGAGGAGCGGCGGCTGGGGGTGTACTCGGACTACGCGCGGACGCTGAAGAAGACGATCACGTTGGTGTGCCGGGTGGCGGCCCACTTCGGCAACGACCCGCACCCGCACCCGCTCTCCCCGGAGGAGGCCGCCCCGCTGCTGGCGGAGTCGACGCTCGCCCGCGACCCGGACGGGGAGGCGCTGCTCCTGCTGGGGAGTCCCGAGGTGGTGGAGAAGGCGCGGGTCTGGGTCACGGTGGTGCTGGAGATGGAGCAGTTCCTGCGCGACGGGACCCGCGATCCCGAGGCGTGGCGGGTCCTGCTGGAGCGGCACCGCAATGGGCGGGACGGCTACTACGCGGCCGTACGCGACGATCTGGCGCTGCCACCGGGCCTTGCGGTCCGGTGGCAGCTGCCGCCCGTGCGGTCCTCCTGACCTCACGGCTCCCCTCCCGCCGAGGCCATCGCTCGCCCCGGCTCCCCCGGCGTCAGCGGTAGCCGGTCACGTCCGCCGGCTTCCCCGCGTCCTGCACCTCGACCAGGTAGCGCCAGGCGTCCGGGCGGCTGCCGTCCAGGTCGGTGAAGCCGTAGGTCCGGGCGAGGGAGCCGGCCTCGAGGGACCGGCCGTTCCAGCGGGCCACCTCCGGGTCCGCGGCCAGCGCGGCCACGGCACGGCCCACATAGCGCGGGGTCTCCGAGATCGCGAAGTGCGGCACCCGGTCGAGGGCGTCGCGCCAGTTCTCCTCCCGCACCCCGAAGGTGTCGAGCATGATCTCCGAGCGCATCCAGCCGGGCGTGAGCGCGACGGCGGTGGCGCCGCGCGGGCCGAGTTCATGGCCGAGAGCGAAGGCCATGCGCAGCACGGACGTCTTGGCGAGGTCGTAGAAGAAGGACACGCGGTAGTTCTCGCGGTTGTAGGCGTCCGTCCCGTCGGTCATCTCGACGACCAGGCCACCGGGCCGGCGCAGCAGCAGGGGCAGGGCGTGGTGGCTGGTGATGGCGTGGGTCTCGACCGCGAGCCTGAGCAGCCGCAGGCCCTTGTCGAGGTCGTGCTCCCACACCGGGGCGTCCCACGCGAAGAGGTGTTCGCCGCCCCAGATGTCGTTGACGAGGACGTCGAGGCGGCCCTGCTCGTCGGCGACGCGGTCGACGAGGGTGCGGACCTGCGCCGGGTCCAGGTGGTCGGTGGGGACCGCGAGGCCGTGGCCGCCGGCCGCGGTGACCAGGTCGGCGGTGTCCTCCAGGGTCTCGGGGCGGTCGTACTCGGAGCGGCCGGCGCGGGTGCTGCGTCCGGTGACGTAGACGGTGGCGCCCGCCGCCCCGAGTTCCACGGCGATCCCGCGTCCGGCTCCCCGTGTGGCCCCGGCGACCAGTGCGACCTTGTCCTTCAGCGGCTGCGGCATGTCCGACCTCCCGTTGTGTGCGATGTGGAGTCGAGCATCGCCGGGAAACCGGACAGCCTCTGTCGTGATTTACGGGAGGGTCACCCGGACGCGCGGAGCCTCTCGTCCAGGGTGTCCAGATCCGGCAGGAACCAGATGTGGCGGCCCTGGTTCGTCTCGTGGACGAAGTCGCGCAGGGCGGTGCTGGCGTCGGTGTGGCGGGTGACGTCGCCGACGACAGCGAGACGGACCTGGTAGGTCACGAACTTCTGCATGACCGCGCCGGCGACGCCCGACCGCAGCCGGAAGAACTCCTCGCCGACCCGTGCCACGGGTACGGCGACCACCTCGGCGTCACGGCCCATCGCGTCGCCGATCAGGTCGAGGGCGGCCCGCTCGCCGTCCAGTGGCGGTCCGTCCGGGGCGCAGTGCAGGACGTTCACGCCGTTCAGGGGCACGATCTCGTCGGCGACCACGGGGGCGCCGGTGGTCACGGAGTCGTCAGTGGCCACGGGCGATCCACTCCTGGAGGTGCGGGGCCTCGGCGCCGATCGTCGTCGGGTCTCCGTGGCCGGTGAGGACCTTCGTCTCGGGCGGCAGGGCGAGCAGCCGGTCGCGGATCGAGTCGATGATCGTCGGGAAGTGGGAGAAGGAGCGGCCGGTGGCGCCCGGGCCGCCCTGGAAGAGGGTGTCGCCGGTGAAGACGGTGCCGAGGCCCGGGTCGTAGAGGCAGACCGCGCCCGGCGCGTGCCCCGGGGTGTGCAGCACCTGGAGGTCGGCGCCCGCGGCCTCGATGACCTGGCCGTCGCGCAGATGGGCGTCGGGGTCGCGGTCGGGGTGGGTCTGCTTCCACAGCGGCAGGTCGTCGGGGTGCAGCCAGATCGTGGCGCCGGTGCGCTCGGCGAGGGCGGGCGCGGCGTCGATGTGGTCGTTGTGGGCGTGGGTGCAGACGATCGCGGTCAACCTGCGGTCCCCGACCGCCTCGAGGATGGCGTCGGCGTCGTGGGCGGCGTCGATGACGACGACCTCGTGGTCGTCGCCGACGATCCAGACGTTGTTGTCGACGTCCCAGGTGCCGCCGTCGAGGCTGAACTGCCCGGAGGTGACGAGGCGTTCGATGCGGGCGGCCATCAGAGCACCACCACCGAACGCAGGACGTCGCCGTCGTGCATGCGCTCGAACGCCTTCTCCACCTCGTCGAGTCGGATGGTCTCGGTCACGAACGCCTCCAGGTCCAGGCGGCCTTGCAGGTGCAGGTCGATCAGCATCGGGAAGTCACGCGAGGGCAGGCAGTCGCCGTACCAGGACGACTTGAGCGAGCCGCCGCGCCCGAAGACGTCGAGGAGCGGCAGTTCCAGCTTCATCTCGGGGGTGGGCACGCCGACGAGGACGACGGTGCCGGCGAGGTCGCGGGCGTAGAAGGCCTGCTGGTACGTCTCGGGGCGGCCGACCGCCTCGATGACGACGTCGGCGCCGAAGCCGCCGGTCAGTTCGCGGATCGCCTCGACGGGGTCGTTCTCGCGGGAGTTGACGGTGTGGGTGGCGCCCATGGTGCGGGCCTTCTCCAGCTTCCGGTCGTCGATGTCCACGGCGATGATCCGGGCCGCGCCCGCGAGGTTCGACCCGGCGATCGCCGCGTCGCCGACCCCGCCGCAGCCGATGACGGCGACGGTGTCACCGCGGCCGACGTTGCCGGTGTTGATCGCGGCGCCGATGCCGGCCATCACCCCGCAGCCCAGGAGCCCGGCGACCGCGGCGGAGGCCGACGGGTCGACCTTGGTGCACTGTCCGGCGGCGACCAGGGTCTTCTCGGCGAAGGCGCCGATGCCCAGGGCGGGCGAGAGCTCGGTGCCGTCGGTGAGGGTCATCTTCTGCCGCGCGTTGTGGGTGTTGAAGCAGTACCAGGGCCGGCCACGCAGACAGGCCCGGCAGTTGCCGCACACGGCACGCCAGTTGAGGATCACGAAGTCGCCGGGCGCGACGTCGGTCACCCCCTCGCCGACCGACTCGACGACACCGGCCGCCTCATGGCCCAGCAGGAAGGGGAATTCGTCGTTGATCCCGCCCTGCTTGTAGTGCAGGTCGGTGTGACAGACCCCGCAGGCCTGCACCTGTACGACGGCCTCCCCGGGGCCCGGATCCGGCACCACGATCGTCTCCACCCGCACCGGCTCGTCCTTGCCGGGTGCGATCACTCCGCGTACCTCCTGCGCCATGGCCTGACCCCTTCCGTCGCCCGGTGTACGTCCCTCCGACCCTACGCGCGAATGATCGGTAACGGCACCGATTCCCGCTGGCCGGGGCGTTGGGGGCAAGCCGGCGACCTGATCGGGGGCGGTCGGGTCAGGGTTGGCCGAGCTTGGCGGCCACCGCGTCGAGCACCCACTCCAGGCCCGTCGTGAAGGAGGTCTCGGCGTCCACATGCGTGCCGTCGTACACGGCCTTGCTCAGGGCCGGGAAGCGGCCGGTGGCCAGCATCTTCGTCAGATGGGGGCCGTGGGCGCGCTGCCATTCGCGCTTGCTGAGACCCGTGGCGCGCTCGGCCCGCAGGTTCGCGATCTCGCGCCTGATCGCGCCGGTGGAGTAGGAACCGACCGTCTCCACCGCGCGCATGACGGTGTCGATGTCGGCGAGTCCGTCCAGGGCGGCCAGGGTGGACTCGGTCACGGCGAGGCCGTTGGGGCCCGGGCTGGGGCGGCCGCCGAGCAGGTCGGCCAGCCACTCGTGCCGGAGCGCCGCCCGCCGGGTGCGGTGGGCGAGACCGCTCAGCGCCTCGCGCCAGTGGCCGGGCGGCTCATCGGGGAGGATCTCGGCCTGGACCTCGTCCATCATGAGGTCGAACAGTTCCTCCTTCGTGGCGATGAAGCCGTACAGCCGCATCGGCCCGGCGTTCAGCCGGGCGGCGACCTTGCGCAGCGACACCACCTCCAGGCCGCCCTCGTCGGCGAGCGCGACGGCGGCGGCGACGATCCGCTCCCGGTCGAGCGGCACGGGGCGGGGCGGCGGCTCCGGTCGGTCCCACACAGTCATGGTGACATCGTACTGTTGCGATGCGGTGTAGCGTTTCAATACAGTGTATCGACATGAGACATCGCATCGCCGTGGTCGGGAGCGGTCCCGGCGGCCTCACCTTCGCCCGTGTGCTGCACCGCCACGGTCACGCCGTCGCCCTCTTCGAACGCGACCCCTCCCCCGACGCCCGCCCCCCGGGCGGCACCCTGGACCTGCACGAAGGGATGGGCCAACTCGCCCTGGACAAAGCTGGGTTGATGGCGGATTTCCAGAAGCTGTCCCGCCCCGAGGGACAGGCCATGCGCATCCTGGACACGGACGGCACGGTCCTGCGCGACTGGCGGCCCCGCCCGGACGAGCGGGCCCATCCCGAGATCGACCGCAAGCACCTGCGCGACCTGCTGCGCGGCCCGCTGGACGTCCAGTGGGGGCGGGGCGTGACGAAAGTGGTGCCGGGGACGCGGGACGGCGTACGGGTCGAGTTCGCGGACGGACGGCAGGAGGTGTTCGACCTCGTGGTCGGCGCGGACGGCGCCTGGTCACGGGTCCGCCCGGCCGTCTCGTCGGTGACGCCGCACTACACCGGCGTCACCACGGTCGAGACCTCCCTCGACGACGTCGACCGCCGCCACCCCGACCTCGCCCGGCTGATCGGCGACGGTTCGATGGCGGTGTACGGCGCGAACCGCAGCCTCACCGCCCAGCGCAACAGCGGCGGCCATGTGAAGGTGTACGCCAAGTTCCGTGCGCCTCAGGACTGGCACGCGGACCTGGACCCCGCCGACATAGAGGCCGTGCGCGCGAGCCTGCTGGCGCTGTTCGACGGCTGGGCCGCCCCGGTGCTCGACCTGCTCCGTCACGGCACCGCCTTCGTGCACCGCCCCCTCCATGTCCTGCCGGTGGCCCACACCTGGCCCCATGTGCGCGGGGTGACCCTGCTCGGCGACGCCGCCCATCTGATGCCTCCCCTGGGGGCGGGCGCCAACCTCGCGATGCTGGAAGGCGCCGAACTGGCCGAGGCTGTCGCCGCCGGCCCCGAGGATCTGGACGGCACGGTCCGCGCCTTCGAGGAACGGATGTGGGCACGGGCCGCCAAGTGGGCGGAGATCACCACGGCCGGCCTGGAGCGCCTCGTGAGCCCGGACCCGGCGACCGCCCTCGCCCTCTTCGAGGAGGTTCAACCGTCCTAACCCGCCGAGCCGCGGCGAGCCGGTGGAATGTCCTGACCGCCGAGTCACGCCGCCCCGGCGGGAGTCGCGCTCGCCACCCGCGCCGTCGCGGCAGGCCGCCGACGTAGCCTGAAGGTCTTCACCGCCGACCCCGAAGGAGCGCCGTGGGCACCACCGAGACCACGCCCGGCCCGCCCACCTGGCGACTGCTCCTCGACTACGTACGGCCGCACCGCTGGACCCTGCTGGCCGGTGCCCTGCTCTCGCTCCTGACGGGCGTCACCGGCCTCCTGCTGCCCCTGGTCGCACGGGAGTTGATCGAGGATCTCTCCCACGACCGCACGATCACCTGGGCGTTGGTCGCCATGTCGGGGCTCGTGATCGCCAACGCGGCCATCGGCGGGCTGGGTTCGTACGTGCTGCGGCGCACCGCGGAGTCGGTGGTCCTCGGCGCACGGCGCTCCCTGTCGTCGTATCTGCTGCGGCTGCGCATCACCGCCGTGGACCGCACCGAACCCGGCGACCTCATGGCCAGGATCACCTCGGACACCACACTGCTGCGCGAGGTCACCACCGACTCCCTCGTGGGCCTGGGCACCGGCGGGCTCACGCTGGTGGCGACCGTGGTGCTGATGGCCCTGGTCGACCCGGTGCTGCTGGGGGTCACGCTGGCGGTGATCCTGGCCGCCGGCACGGTCCTCGGTGTGATCGTGCCGCGCATCAACCGGGCGAGCCGGCAGGCCCAGGACGCGGTCGGCGTGATGGGCGCCTCCCTGGAGCGGATCCTCGGCGCGCTGCGCACGGTGAAGGCGTCCGGTGCCGAGCACCGCGAGGAGCGGACCCTGCACGCGGCCGCCGAGGAGTCCTGGCGGCAGAGCGTGCGGGCCGCCAAGTGGTCGGCGGCCGCCGGCAACACGGCGGGACTGGCGATGCAGATCGCGTTCATCACGGTGCTCGCGGCGGGCGGGGCCCGGGTCGCCACCGGGGCGATCGGCGTCGGCACCCTGGTGGCCTTCCTGCTGTACGTCTTCTATCTGATGTCCCCGATCCAGCAGGTCGTCGGGGCGATCACGCAGTACCAGACGGGCGCGGCCGCGCTCGCCCGGATCCAGGAGGCGCTGCGGCTGCCCGCCGAACCGGCCGCCCCCGCGGCGCCGTTGCCCGCCGCCGGGGCGGAACCCGCGGCCGTCGCCTTCACGGACGTCCGGTTCCGCTACGCCGACGATCTGCCCTACGTCCACCACGGCGTCTCCTTCGAGGTGCCGGCCCGGGGGTTGACGGCCTTCGTCGGACCGTCCGGAGCCGGGAAGACGACGGTGTTCTCGCTGATCGAGCGGTTCTACGACCCCGAGTCCGGGGTCGTGACGCTGGACGGGCGGGATCTCGCGGAGTGGGAACTGCCGCAGCTGCGCTCCGCGATCGGGTACGTGGAGCAGGACGCGCCCGTGCTGTCGGGGTCACTGCGCGAGAACCTGCTGCTGGGCAATCCCGACGCGGCCGAGGACGCGGTGACCCGGGTCCTGAAGACGACCCGGCTGGACGGGCTGGTGGCGCGGCTGCCTGCCGGGCTGGAGACGCTGGTCGGCCATCGCGGGACCAAGCTCTCGGGCGGTGAACGGCAACGGGTCGCGATCGCGCGGGCGCTGCTGCGGCGACCCCGGCTGCTGTTGCTGGACGAGGCCACCTCCCAGTTGGACGCGGTGAACGAGGCGGCCCTTCGGGACACGGTGGCGGACGTGGCGCGTACGACCACGGTGCTGGTCGTCGCGCACCGGTTGTCGACGGTGACGACGGCCGACCGGATCGTCGTGATGGACGCGGGGCGGGTACGGGCCGTGGGGACGCACCGGGAGCTGGTCGCCGGGGACCCGCTGTACGCCGAACTGGCGGCCACGCAGTTCCTGGCCACGGCCGAATGAGCCGGGTGTCCGCACCAGGACGCCCCGGGACATGCCAGGACGGGACGTCCCAGGACGCGCCGAGGGCCGCCCGGCGATCCGGGCGGCCCTCGGTGTGGTCGTGCGGGAGCGATCAGGTCTCGATCGCGGGGACCAGCCCGGTGACGGGCGCGGCGAGGTCGGTGACCTGGTGCAGTTCGTTCAGCCGGTAGAGGTCGTTGGCCCTGTTGAGCTGCTCGGAGACCTTCGGCAACTGGGCCCTGTGCTCCGCCGGGATCTCGCTCACCGCGAGCGAGTCGAGCGTGGCCATCGGGCTGAGCGGGCTCGCGTCCTGGGCGGCCGCGCCGGCCGCGTTCGCGAGGGGAGCGGCGAGACCGGTGACGCCGACGGCGAGACCGACGGCGGCGACGATACGTCGAGTTGAGATCATGTTGTCAGCAACGCCCGGCGACCGCTCCCGGACACGGCCGCCCGGCGCCGCTCACCCGTCAGGCGGAGCGCCCGTACTGCGCTTGCCGTGACCGCCGGGGCGGAGGAGTCTCGTAGGAAGAAGCCCTGCCCGGCCCGTTCCTCCTCGGGCCGTGGCCCTCGAAGGAGGTCACCATGGGCACTGCCGCAAACACCGGTTTCACCAGCGAGACCCTGCGCCGGGGCGTCGAAGGGAACTCCGCGGCCGATCTTCTGTCGCTCTACGCGGACGACGCCGAGATCCGCATCGTCGACCGCAACACGCAACCCAGCCACCCCATGGTGGTGCACGGCAAGGACCAGATCGCCGCGATGCTCGACGACGTCTACAGCCGCGACATGACACACAAACTGGAAGGGTGCGTCATGGAGGGCGATCATGTCGCCTTCAGCGAGTCCTGTCTGTACTCCGACGGCGTGCGCGTCCTGTCGGAGTCGATGCTGACCCTCAAGGACGGCAAGATCACC
Source organism: Streptomyces griseorubiginosus (assembly GCF_001514195.1). Taxonomy (GTDB): domain Bacteria; phylum Actinomycetota; class Actinomycetes; order Streptomycetales; family Streptomycetaceae; genus Streptomyces; species Streptomyces griseorubiginosus. Next base: position 752,994 of record NZ_KQ948737.1, read on the forward strand.
GAACAGACCATGATCCAGGCCTGGGACGAGTAACGAGAAGGGCGCCGAGGGTCCAGATCACACCCCGTCCGACCTGGACCTTCTCGGTGCGGGCGGCGCCGGGGCGCTCGGCTCCGCCTCGGCGGCCACGACGAGTTTCCGCAGCAGGTCCGCGAGTGTCCGCCGCTCCGCGGGGGTCAGCGCCGCGAGCAGCGCGAGCTCGCCCTCTTCCTCCGCGGCGACCTGCTGTTCGAACGCGGCGTGCCCGGCCTCGGTGAGCCGGACCCGCACCCGCCGCCGGTCGGGGTCCTCGTGGGTCCGGGCGATCAGCCCCGCCTCCTCCAGCGGTGCCAGACGGGCCGACAGGGCGCCCCGGGTGAGCCCGAGGTGGTCGGCGAGCTGTGAAGGGCTCCCGGTGTACGGCGGTCCGAGTCGGCGCAGGGTCAGCAGCACCTTGTACTCCCAGTTCCGCAGACCGTCGGAGTCGAGACCGGTCCGCCGGGCCTGTGCGGCGTGCCGGGCCAGGACGGCCAGCCGGGCGAAGATCGCCTCCTTGACCGGGTCCATCCAGTCCAGCTCCTTGCCCCACACCTCGACGTGCCGGTCGACCGAGTCCCGCATTACCCGTCCCCTGCAATGGTTTTCTTGTGGATGGTTTTTCGTCTGACTACCTTCCCCTGCCATGACGCACACCGCGAGCACTACCGTGGATTTCGACCAACTCCTCGCCGCCGCACACGACTTGGCCCTGGCCGGCCGATGGGAACGGGCGCTGGGCCTGCTGGACACGACGGACTGCGCCGACCCTGACGACCGTGCCCGGCTCGCCCTGGCCGCCGCCGAAGTCGCCCTGCTGAGCGACTGGTTCGCGGGCACGGATCTCACGGCCGCCCGCGCGGACCGGGCCGAGAAGGAGGCGCCGGGCGCGGGCTGGGACCTGGGCTTCATCCGGCTGCGCCACGACTACCGCTGTCAGTTGCTGCGTGAGGGCGTGTTCCACCCCGGCCCCGAGGGCAAGGATCCCGAGACGCTGGCCGGGATCCGCCGCAGCGCGCTGTCTCTCCGGGACAGCGCCCCCGACGAGGTGCGGCGGGGCTGGGCGTCGATGTACCTCGGGCTGGTCGTCGAGAACCTCTTCGCCGAGCGCGCCGCCGCGCCCGCGCACTACGAGGACGCCCTGCGCGCGGGCGAGGCGGGCGGCGAGGACGGGAAGGGCGGCGACGACCTCCTGACCCGTGAGGCCCTGCGCCACCTCGGCGACCGTGCGCACGACGCCGGCGACCACGAACGTGCCGTGGAGTGCTGGGAGCGGGCCACCGGCCTCGGGGCGCGGGCGGGCCTGGTCCCCGGCGTCCTCGCCCAGCAGTTGCTGCTGGCGGTCCTGGCCCGGGACGCCGGCGACGAGGCGGGGGCGCGGGCGCTGGCCCGGGAGGTCGCCCGCTGGGCCGAGGCGATCGGGGCGGACCGGCTGCACGCCCAGACGACGGGATTCCTGGACGGGGTGGACCCGACGGCGGCTCCAGAACCGGAGCCCCGGGGCGGATCCGACGGCGGCTACTGAACCCGAGACCGAGGGCGGATCCGAGGGCGACTACTGAACCGGAGACCCGCGCCTGACCGGCGTTCCGGAGCCTCGGTTAGGCTGGTGGCGGGCCGTGACTGGCGCTGAGGTGGAGCACCACCGGGGAGCGGTCCATGACTCCGAAGCCGTGCGCCTGGGCGATTCCCGCGATCGACCCAGGAGTGGATCATGTCTCAGGCCCGCATCATGGACGGCACCGCGCTCGCCCGGCGCATCGTCGAGGAGACCGCCGAGCGCGCGGCGGACCTCACCGCTCGCACGGGCCGCGCGCCCTGTCTCGCGACGGTTCTCGTCGGCGAGGACCCGGCCTCCGTCACCTACGTCCGGATGAAGCGGAACCGCTGCCGCACGGCCGGCATCGAGTCACGGCACGTGGCACTGCCGGGGGCCACCACCACCGAGCAACTGGTCGGCACCCTGCGGGAGTTGTCGGCCGACCCGACCGTGCACGGCATCCTGCTCCAGCATCCGATGGGCGCGCACATCGACGAGCGGGCGGCGTTCGAGGCGATCGCGCCGGAGAAGGACGTCGACGGGGTCACCTTCGCCTCCTTCGCGACGATGAGCTTCGGCCTGCCGGGGTTCGTGTCCTGCACCCCCGGCGGGATCATGCGGCTGCTCGACGCGTACGACGTCGACCCGGCCGGGAAGCGGGCGGTGGTCGTGGGCCGCAGCGCCATCCTCGGCAAGCCGGCCGGGATGCTGCTGCTCGCCCGGGACGCCACGGTGACCTACTGCCACTCCCGCACCAGCGACCTGTCGGCGGCCGTGCGGGAGGCGGACATCGTGGTCGCCGCGGTGGGCCGGCCCCGGCTGATCCGGGGCCAGGACATCAAGCCCGGTGCGGTGGTCGTCGACGCCGGGTACAACGAGGGGAACGTCGGTGACGTCGACTTCGACTCCGCGGTGGAACGGGCCTCGCTGATCACACCGGTGCCGGGCGGCGTCGGCCCGATGACCATCGCCACGCTGCTGGAGCAGACGGTGACGGCGGCCGAGACCGCCGCCCAGCAGGGCTAGCCCGGCCCAAGAGCCACCATGACCACGGGAGGGTGACGCCTACGCCCGCGACCGGCCTGAACTGACCGGTACGCACGGGTCGTTCGCCCCGCAGGCCGGGACCCGGCGCCATACTGTCCGGCGTGCGGGTAGCGATCATGACAGCGGGGTCCCGGGGCGATGTCGCCCCGTTCACCGGTCTGGGGCACGGTCTGGCGCGGGCCGGTCACGAGGTCACCCTGGTCACCCACGCCCGCTTCGAGCCGCTCGCGGCCCGAGCCGGCCTCGGGTTCCACGCCCTGCCCGTCGACCCCCGGGCGGAGCTGGAGTCCTCGCGCGGGCGGGCTCTGCACCGCAGCACGACCGGCGTGGGCAAGCTGGTGCGGGTGGTCGCGATGGCCCGGACCCTGGCCGTGGAGATGAGCGACGACCTGGTGGCCGCCGCCCGGTCGAGCGACGCGCTGCTGCTGTCCGGCTCGGTGGCCCCGCTGGGGCACGCCGTCGCCGAGGGCCTCGGACTGCCCAGCCTCGGCCTCAACCTCCAACCCCTGGCCGCCACCCGGGAGTTCGGGCCGCCCATGCTGGGCACCGGCTCCTGGGGCGCGCTCGGCAACCGGGTCGCCGGGACGGCCCTGAACCTGGCCGTGGAACAGGTCTTCGGCGCGGCCCTCCCCCAGGTGCGCAGCCGTCTGGGCCTGCCTCCGGTGAGCACGGTCACGGCCCTGCGGGCCCGGGACCGGCACGGCTGGCCGGTGCTGCACGGGTTCAGCCCGCGCGTGGTCGCCCGGCCCCGTGACTGGCGGCGCGGGCTCGAGGTGGCGGGCTACTGGTGGCCGTACGACGCGGACGCGCCGCTCCCCGACGAGCTGCGGGCGTTCCTCGACGCGGGGCCGCCACCGGTCTTCGTCGGGCTGGGCAGCGCGACCGTACCCGATCCCGCGCGGGTCAGCGCCGCGATCGTGCGGGCGCTGCGGCTGGCCGGGCTGCGCGGGGTGATCCAGCGCGGCTGGGCGGGCCTGGCGGCGACGGGAGACGACCTGCTGACGATCGACGAGGTGCCGCACTCGGCGCTGTTCCCGCACATGGCGGCGGTGGTGCACCACGCGGGCGCAGGCACCACGGCGGCGGGCCTGCGGGCGGGAGTCCCGGCGGTACCGGTGCCGATCCAGTTCGACGCGACCTTCTGGGCGGCCCGGCTGGTGGCACTGGGCGTGGCACCGCGTGCGGTACCGCTGCGGCGACTGACCGCCGAGGCGCTGGCGGCGGCGCTGACCGAGGCGACCCGCGACGCCGGTCGTCGGGAGCGGGCCCGGGCACTGGGGGCGCACATCCGCGAGGAGGACGGCGTGACACCGGTGCTCGATGCGGTGAACAGGCTGGGGCGGTAGCGCGCCCCGCTCACCCCTGAGCGGAATCGCGGCTCACACCTGGGTGGAATCCCGGCTCACCCTCAGGCGGAATCAGAACTCACACCCGGCCGGATTCCCACCCCGGAGGCTGGAGGATCCCCACCAGCTGCCGGACCAGCTCCTCCACCACCTCGTCCAGCGTCGCGTCCACCCATCCCGCGTTCCAGTCGTGCAGCAGGCCGTTCACGCTGCCGATGAAGGCCGTCGCCGCGAGCCGGAAGTCCCGGGGCGCGGCCTCCCCCCGGGAGACCGCCCGCTCCGCCTCGGCACACACGAGGTCGACCCAGTGCGCGCGACGGGCCAGGCGCTGCTCCTCCATCCGCGCGCTGACCCCGATGATCTCCACGAACGTGATCCGCACCCGCCGCGGGTCGGAGGTGACGTTGGCCGCGTACGCCCGGAAGATCGCGGCCGCCCGCTCGGTCAGCGGCAGCTGGTCGGCGTCGGCCACCGCGGCCAGCACGGCCGCCGTCGCCCAGTCGTTGACCTCCAGGTGGAGTGCGGCCAGGACGTCCTCGAGGGTGCGGAACTCCTCGTAGAACTGGCGGGTGGACAGGCCCGCGGCCTCGCTGAGGGCGGCGACGGTCGTGGCGCGGTAGCCCGGCGAGTCCCCGAAGAGCTGGAGTGCCGCGTCCAGGAAGCGGCGGCGTCGCTCGGCCTGCCGCTCCGCGGCGGTCTTGCCGCCGTAGCGACCGGTCGGGGCCCTGAGCCTGCCCGTCACCGCACCTCCTGTTCGGGCCGGAAGGTCCGGCCACCCGTAGAAGTGCAATTTTGTCGTGCACGCAGTCTTGTGGAGAAGGGCGCCCCTTCCTTACTTTGCAGTAAGTTCACTCTGAATGCACACATCTTCAGATTCACCTCTGGCATGCCCACGCCATGAGTCTGTTCGAGCCGCCCGAATGCGCCGCCCCGTCTGAGCCGCCCCGTAGGGAGACCCGCCTTGCCCGCTATCCGCCCCAGGCACCTGTGTGCCCTGGCCGCAGCCGTCGTCCTGACCGTCACCGCCCCCGTGACCGCCGCCTCCGCGGCGGACGGCACCGCCCTGCGCGAGGTGCTGTTCGTGGGCAACAACTGGGACGGCACCGCCGACGTCATCAAGTCCTCCGGCGATCTGGCGAAGATCGGCCGGATCAACGTCGTCCCGGACAAGGACGCCCGGATGGCGGAGATCAACGCCGACCCCATCAAGTGGATCTACTTCATGGCGATCCGCAACAGCGTCGGCGAGGGTCACGACCAGTTCGTCGACGACATGTACTCCACCCCGGACGGCAAGTCGGTGGTCGTCTCGCGGCCCAGCTTCGCGGACGTCGTGTCCATCGACCTGGCCACCGGGAAGATCAACTGGCGCTTCAAGGTCTCCGGGTACCGGGCGGACCACATGGCGGTCTCCCCCGACGGCACCCGGGTCGCGGTGTCCGCCTCGACCGCGAACACCGTGCACGTGCTGAACATCAACACCGGCCAGCAGCTGGGCTCCTTCGCCACCGGCGACAAGCCGCACGAGAACATCTTCACCAAGGACGGCAAGTACATCTGGAACATGGCGATCGGTGACGTGAACACCGACTCCGACGCGCCCTGGCTGGACTGGACGAAGGGCGACCGGCACATCACGGTGGTGGACGCGACCACGTACAAGCAGGTCAGGACCATCGACATGCGGGACAAACTGGACGCGATCGGCCTCAAGGACTACTCGGACGCGGTGCGGCCCGCCGTGTTCTCGCCCGACGAGTCCAAGCTGTACTTCCAGGTGTCGTTCTTCAACGGCTTCTTCGAGTACGACGTGGCCACCGACAGGATCACCCGCACCAAGACCCTGCCGAAGAACCCGGCGACCAGCGACGACCGCACCACCATGGTCAACGACTCGCGCCACCACGGCATTTCCATGAGCCCGGACGGCAGCAAGCTGTGTGTCGCGGGCACGATGGACGACTACGCGACGGTGGTCAACCGCACCACCCTCCAGGAGGGCCCGCTGGTCCCCGCCTCGAAGCCGTACTGGGCGACCGTCAGCGGTGACGGCAAGAGCTGTGTGATCTCCGAGAGCGGCGCCGACCAGGTCACCGCGATCGACTTCGCGACCGGCCAGAAGACCGCGTCGGTGGCGGTGGGCGACCACCCGCAGCGGGTGCGGCTGGGACACGTGGCCGCGAACTGGACGAGCCCGGCGTCCTAGCCCCGCCACTCCCCCGGACGCCTCCTGACTGCTCCGTTCCCGCACGCGGGGCCGGAGCGGTCAGTCGTCGTCGAGCCGTGCGTGAACACGGTCGCTCTCCACGGCTCGTCCCAACTTCCCTCAATCACATCCGAGTTGGCCACCCGGCGAGTGTGCCGAGCCGCCTCGGCACACTCAACCGGTTTCCTCCGAGCCCGGTGAGGTCAGCCGATCTTCGACGCCGCCCAGGACGCCAGTTCGGCCTTGGCCGCGTTGAGCAGGGACGCGGACGGCGAGGTCGCGCCGTTGGTCACCAGCGCGTAGTGCAGGACGCCGGAGTCCGCGTCGGTGAGCAGGAGGCGGCGGCTGCCCGTGCCGCCCGGTTCGAGGGCCGCGCCGATCGGGGTGGACGAGGTGTACGCGGGAGGGCCGTAAACCGTGCCCAGGTCGGAGACGACCGTGGTCGTCGCGGTCGGGAAGGAGGCGGGGAGGTGGAGTTCGGTGGGTGCCGAGCCGGCGCCCGACCGCCACACCAGCAGCGAGTACTGGCCGGAGCCGACCAGCGAGGCCACGTTCGGCAGGCTGCTCGGCACCGGGTTCCAGGTCAGGGTGGTGGAGCCGTCGCGTGAGCGGTCCTCGTAGGTGAAGGCGACCGTGGAGCCGGAGGTGGCGCTCGGGTAGATGCGGTCGAGCAGCCGGGCGTCCTGGCGGAGCACGGCCGTACCGGAGTCGTCGAGCCGGACGGCCGAGAGGTCCTCGTCGTTCCAGGCGTCACCCGAGGTCATGACCTTGTCGGGGTTGTCATTCATCAGCTCGTGGTGGCGGCCGTTGTAGATGTCCCACTGCCATTGGGAACCGGACAGCACGGGGCCCGAAGTCGCGGGCGAGGCCCACCAGTTGGCGCCCTTCACCCGGGAGTCCAGGGCCTGGTACATGGCCTTGAGGACGGTCGGCGCCTTGCCCGCGGTGGAGCCGTTCAGCGGGTGACCGAACTCGCTGACCACGGACGTGGTCCCGAGCGCCGAGGCGCGGTCACGGACGGTGCCGAAGTCGCTCACGTACTGGCCGTCGGAGGCGTTGCCCCACATCAGGATGCCGGAGATGGCCTTCTGGTCGTAGAAGTGGGTGTTGAAGACATAGCGGGAGCCGAGCGTGCCCGCGTCGAGGAGACCGCCCTCCTCCTTGCTGACGTTGCCGTTCCAGAACAGGTTCGGCTCGACCATCGCGGGCTTGTCCGTCCAGCCGGCCGCGTCCATCCGGGCCCGGAACTTCACGTAGAAGGGCCACAGCAGGTCCCGTTCCCAGGTGCGGCTGTTCTGGCCGGAGTCGTAGCTGCCGGCATAGGGCTCGTTGTACGGGTCGAAGCCGACCACCCCCGCGAACTCCTCGGTGGAGAGGTTGGCCTTGACGTACGCCATGGTCTTCTGCGCGGTGGCCAGGAAGGAGTCCTGGAGGCCGTACCTGTTGTGCCAGAAGTCGTACTGGCCCGCCTTCACCGCGCCGTTCTGGGTGATGTTCTGACCCCAGGTGAAGCAGATGCCGCAGGACTCGGCGGAGTAGTTGCCGAGCGCCACCGCCCACGCGGGGGCGCCGTCGCCGGTGTACCAGCTGCCGGAGTTGAACAGCCAGCGCGAGTACAGGTCCTGGTGGAAGTCGGGGTAGACCCGGATGCCCGCGTCGAGGAAGGCGCGCATCTGCTCGGTGGCGGCCGCCAGGTACGCGGTGTCGACCTGGCCCTTCACCGGTTCCGCGTAGGCCCAGGACAGCAGGAAGCGCACGGAGTTGCCGCCGCCGAGGGCTCTGAGGGCGGTCGCCGACTTCCTGGCGTCGGCCACCGAGGCGAAGGGCAGGCCCTTGTTCTCGGCGAGCTTGGTCTCACCGGAGACGTTGTAGCCGCGCAGGACGACCTCGCGGCCGTTGCCGTCGACGAACCGGCCGTTGGCCACGGTGAGGGCGGTGCCGTCGAAGGCGAGGGAGTCGGCGATGGGGGCGGCGGTGGCGGACGGAGAGCCCGCGACCGTCAGGAATCCGCAGAGGACAACCAGAACAACGAGCAGACGCGCACGCATATTCGGCATGTCCATAACAGTCCGACTCATCCGGCACACCGTCAACACTTATGACTGATGAGTAAGTTTCAGCTTTTTCGGGTAGGGGTCGCCCGATACGGGACCGGCCCCTGCGTGACCGCCGCATAGTGCCCGAAGGCACTCTCCATCTCGCCCTCGCCGCGGGTGAGTCCGGGCAGCCGCTGCTCCAGCTCGTGCAGCCGCGCTGCCGGAACCACACCCTCCACCCGGCAGGTCTCCTCACGGACCACGGTGTTCTCCGGTACGGCCCGCAGCGCGGCCAGCACCGGCAGCAGGGCGCCCAGGGTGTCGGCCGGAGCCTCCAGGCGGAACCGGTGCAGGGGTTCGTGGACACGGGTGCCCGCCCGGCGCAGCGCCTCGGCGAGGACCACCGGGGTGACGCCCCGGAAGTCGGCGCCGGTGCTGGACATGGCCTTGTTGAAGCCCTGGTGCGCGTGGCTCTGGCGGGGCGAGTACCCGGAGTGGGTCATGGTGACCGCGCAGTCCGGGACGGGCCAGCCGTACAGCCCCTCCCCGAGCGTCTCGCGCACGGTGTCCTCGACGGCCCGGAAGAAGGCGTACGGCATGGCGCCCAGCTCCACCTCCAGCCGGAACTCCACCCCGGAACCGACCGGGGCGGGTTCGACGCGCAGGCCGACGGTGGCGAGGAACGGGTTGCCGCCCTGCTTGTTGAAGCGGACCGCCGAGCCGGTGCCGACCAGCCGCTCCACGCACAGCGGGGTGGTCTCGCGGAAGGTGACGTCGAGCCCGAACTCCTCGGCGAGGGTGGCCTGGAGGACCTCCTTCTGCACCTCGCCGTAGAGCGAGACGGAGGTCTCCTGGCGGCTCTCGTCGTGCCGCAGGCCGATCAATGGGTCCTGCTCGGCGAGGTGGGTGAGGGCAAGGTGGAGGGACCTGGTGTCGGTGCCCGGGCCCGGCTCGACGACCGTTTCGAGGGTGGGCGGGGCGAAGAAGCGGCCGTGCGTCTTGCGGGGTTCGCCGAGGGTGTCGCCGATGCGCACGCCGGACAGGCCCCACAGCCGGGCGATCCGGCCCGCGGGGACCGTGTCCCGGCGGGTCTCGGAACCGCCGTCGAAGACACTGATCGCGGTGACGAGGCCCTCCGCGCGGGCCTCGCCGAACGGGACGCGGTCGCGCGTGCCGAGCGTCCCCGAGAACATCCGTGTGTAGGCGATCTTCTCCCCCGCCGGTCCCCGCTCGACCTTGAACACCGTGCCGGAGACGGGCCCTTCGGGATCCGCGTCGGCCGGGGGCAGCAACTCCCGGATGCCGGAGACCAGTTCGGGAACGCCCGCGCCGGTGGCCGCGGATCCGAAGTACACCGGGTGCACCAGGGACCGCCGGGTCTGCTCGACGAGGGCCCGGCGCAGCAGTCCTTCGTCGACCCGCTCCTCGACGTAGGCGGACAGCAGGTCGTCGTCGTGGTCCGCGAGGACGTCCAAGGGGCCGGTCCCCGGGCTGAAGCGGGCCTGGCGCGTGCCGAGTCCGGCGACGGTTCCCATCGGCACGATCGCCGGGGTGAGCCGCTGGGCGAGGGAGCGCAGGAGGCCGTCGTAGCGGGCGCCCCGTCGGTCGATCTTGTTGACGAAGACGAGGGTCGGGATGCGCAGCCGCTGGAGGGTCCGCATCAGGACCCGGGTCTGCGCCTGGACGCCCTCGACGGCCGAGACGACCAGGACCGCCCCGTCCAGCACGCCGAGGACGCGCTCCACCTCGGCGATGAAGTCCGGGTGGCCGGGGGTGTCGATGAGGTTGACGGTGACGTCGCCGACGGTGAAGGAGACGACGGCGGACTTGATGGTGATGCCGCGCCGGCGCTCCAGCGCGAGGGTGTCGGTGCGGGTACTTCCGGCGTCGACGCTGCCGATCTCGTCGATGACTCCGGCCGAGTGCAGCAGCCGCTCGGTCAGGCTGGTCTTACCGGCGTCGACGTGGGCGAGGATCCCGAGGTTGAGCAGGTGCACGAGGCGTCATGTCCTTGGAGAGAGGGGTCGTTCCTTCCTGGGGGGACATGGACGCAGTGCGCATTGCGGCTCCTGGATCGTGCGACGACGAGTACGACGAGTACAGGGAGAGTCCAGCAGGTGCACGCGGACGACGGCAACGGATTAACGCTCGACGCGTCGCGGCGCGGGGGTACCCGGGGTCGGTGAGCCGCCGTGGCAGTGTGGGGCGGTGGTGGTGAGAGGAGCCGACGATGCGTGACATCCTGCCGGTGCTGGCCGGCTGGTACCGGGCAGGGCTGCCGTTCGGGCTGGCCACCGTCGTCTCGACCAGTCGCAGCGCGCCGCGTGACCCCGGCGCGGCCATGGCCGTGGGCCCGGGCGACGAGGTCGTCGGCAGTGTGTCCGGCGGCTGCGTCGAGGGGGCCGTCTTCGAACTGGCCCAGGAGGTCGTGGCGAGCGGCGCGGCCCGCCTCGCGACCTTCGGGTACAGCGACGAGGACGCGTTCGCGGTGGGGCTGACCTGCGGCGGGGAGATCACCCTGCTGGTACGGCCCGTGACGGCCGCCCTAGATCCCGTGTTCGGCGAGGTCGCGCAGGCCGTCACGGAGGACCGCCCGGTGACCCTGGCGACCGTGGCCGAGGGCCCCGCACCGCTCGGCGCCACACTCGCGGTGTGGCCGGACCGGGTCGCGGGGACCCTGGGCGCCACCGGCCTGGACGCGGCGGTCACGGCCGACGCGCGCGGCGAACTGGCCCAGGGCGCGACGGGCACGAGGCGGTACGGCCCGCACGGCGAGCGGCGCGAGGATTCGGTCGGCGTCTTCCTGCACTCCTTCGCCCCGCCGCCGCGCATGCTTGTCTTCGGCGCGATCGACTACGCGGCCTCCGTCGCCCGGATCGGCGCCTTCCTCGGCTACCGGGTCACCGTGTGCGACGCCCGCCCGGTCTTCGCCACGCCGAAGCGCTTCCCGGAGGGCGTCGAGGTCGTCGTGGACTGGCCGCACCGCTATCTGCGCGGCACCGGCACCGACGAGCGCACGGTCATCTGCGTCCTGACCCACGACCCGAAGTTCGACGTACCGCTGCTGGAGGAGGCGCTGCGTCGGCCGGCGGCGTACATCGGGGCGATGGGCAGCCGCCGTACGCACGACGACCGGATGAAGCGGCTGACCGAGTCGGGACTGACCGGGGCCGAGCTGTCCCGGCTGCGCTCGCCGGTCGGCCTGGACCTCGGGGCCCGGACACCGGAGGAGGTCGCGGTGTCGGTGGCCGCCGAGATCGTCGCGCTGCGCTGGGGCGGCAGCGGAGTCCCGCTGACGGCGACGGCGGGAGCGATCCACCCGCCCGGGAAGCGGGGCGTGTGAGGCCCGTCCGGGGGTCCGCGCCGAACCAGCCGAGCGGTCCGAAGCCCGCACCGGGCCCGCGGGCTCAGCGCGCGGCAGGGCGGGGCGGCAGCCGGTGCAGGCGTACGTCCGTGAGGTTGGCGTCGCTCACGGTCGCGGTCATGTAGGTGCAGTGCGGCTGACGGCGGCGGTCGGTGGGCGAGCCGGGGTTGAGGAGTCGCAGTCCGCCCGGGGCGACGGTGTCCCAGGGGATGTGGCTGTGGCCGAAGACCAGGACGTCGGTGCCGGGAAAGCGCGCGGCGCAGCGGGCCTCGCGGCCCTGGGCGGCGCCGGTCTCGTGGACGACGGCGAAGCGCAGGCCGCCGAGTTCGGCGTACGCCACCTCGGGCAGCCGCGCGCGCAGCTCAGGCCCGTCGTTGTTGCCGTACACGGCGACGAGCCGGGCGCTGCGGCTCTCCAGCAGGTCGAGGGTGGCCGTGTCGACCCAGTCCCCGGCGTGGAACACGACGTCGGCGCGCGGGAGTTCGTCGAGCAGCGGGTCGGGGAGCTGCTTGGCACGCTTGGGGAGGTGGGTGTCGGACATCAGCAGCAGGCGCACGGGGTCAGCGTAGACGGGCGCCCTGTGCAGGACGCGCCGGTGCCGGCCCCGACATCCATGTCGATGTCGCGGAACCGGCGACGCCCGTCTGTCATCTTCACTCATGCCGGATGTCCTGCCGGTCAAGGCAGCCCTCTGCCCCGGCACTTGCCCAGGCGGCGTTAACATCGGCGCACAACGCGTCGATCCGTGACGCAAGCCACAAGCCACTCAAGGAGTCCGGACACCGATGCCGGTCAAGGTCAGCGTCGTCATCCCCGTCTACAACCCGGGGGCCTACATCGAGGACTGCATCGCCTCGCTGCGCAGGCAGTCCCTGCCCCCGGACGAGTTCGAGGCGATCTTCGTCGACGACGGTTCGACCGACGACACGCCGGCCCGGCTGGACGCGGTGGCCGCCGAGGTCGAGAACATCAAGGTCATCCACCAGGAGGCCTCGGGCTGGTCGGGCAAGCCTCGCAACGTCGGGATCGCCGCCTCCGAGGGCGAGTTCGTCATGTTCGTCGACAACGACGACTACCTCGGCGACGAGGCCCTGGAGCGGATGTACGACTACGCGGTCGCCAACGGCGCCGACGTGGTCGTGGGCAAGATGGCCGGCAAGGGCCGGGGCGTGCCGGTGGAGCTGTTCCGCCGCAACCACCCGCGCGCCACGGTCGACAACGCCCCGCTGATCGACAGTCTCACGCCCCACAAGATGTTCCGGCGGGCCTTCCTCGACCGGATCGGGCTGCGCTTCCCGGAGGGGCGGCGCCGGCTGGAGGACCACGTCTTCGTCACGGAGGCGTATCTGCGCGCGGACAACGTCTCCGTGCTCAGCGACTACGTCTGCTACTACCACCTCAAGCGCGACGACGCCTCCAACGCGGGCTTCCAGCGCTTCGACCCGGTGGGCTACTTCGCCAACCTGCGCGAGGCGCTCGACGTCGTCGAGAAGTACACCGAGCCGGGGAAGACCCGCGACCGGCTCTTCCGGCGCTGGCTGCGGAACGAGATGGTCGAGCGGATGCGCGGCAAGCGGCTGCTCTCCGCCCCCGAGGACTACCGTCAGGAGCTCTTCAAGGAGATCCGCTCCGTCGTCGTCGAGCGCTTCGGTCCGGGTGTCGCGGCGGGTCTCCAGCCCACCCAGCAGGTCGTCGCGGCGCTGATCGCCGACGGCCGGCTCGACGACCTGGTCGCGTTCGCCGAGTGGGAGGTGTCCGTCACCGCGACGACCACCCCGGACGGTGTCGAGTGGGACGGCGGGGTGCTGCGGATCGGACTGTCCGCCGAGCTCGCGTCGGACGGCACGCCGATGACGTTCCCCGCGAAGGGCAGCAAGAAGCCGCTGGCCGGGCCGCCGGCCTCCGTGCGGGAGGCGGTGGACTGGGTCGGTGCCCACAGCGTCGCCGGCTTCGGCCGCGCCACCGTCGAAGTGCTGCTGACCGAACGCACCAGCTCCGCGCAGTTCTTCCAGCCGGTGGAGTTCACCCGGGAGACCGTCCCGGTGGACGGGGACGACCGGGTGCGGCTCGTGCTGCGGGGCACCACGACCGTGGACCCGGCCACCGCCGCCGACGGCGGTCCGCTGGACGCCGGGCTGTACGACGTGTTCGTGCGCGTCAAGCTCGGCGGCTGGACCAAGCAGAGCCGGCTGGGTCCGGTCGCGCTCAAGGGCCGTACCGCGGCGGAGGCCGGGGTCGCCGGCGGCCGGGTGGTGCTGCCGTACTGGACCGCGAAGCAGGGCACGCTCGCCCTGGACGTCGACACCGCGGGCAAGCGCCTGGAGCTCGGCCGTCTGACGCCCGGCGAGGTGACCGTCTCCGGCGACCGGGTCGAGGTGCCGGTGCCGTTCCACGTGCCCGGTGACACGCCCGTCCTGCTGAAGCTGACCGGGGGCTCCGGCACCTCGCCCAGGCAGGTGCCCGGCACGCTGCGCCCCCAGGACTCCGCCGCCCTGCTGGAGGCCGTGCTGCCGCTCGGCGACCTCGGGGAGACGCCCTGGCAGGTGGCGCTGAGCCCGGCGCCCGACGCCCCGGAGCCGCGCTTCCACCCCCTGCCGTTCGCCCTGCGGGTGAAGGATGGCCGGGTCCAGGTCACCGCCGTACGTCCGCCCCGGCCCGGTGTCGGACAGCGACTGGTCCGCAGGGCCAGGCCGCTCGCCCGGAAGGTGCTGGCCCGGATCAGGGCCCGGCGCAAGTAGCGGCAAGGGCACAGCACAGCAGTGAGGGGAGGACGCCGGAAGCGTCCTCCCCTTGCTCATGCCATGGGTGCAGTGGTCAGCCCGCGTTGTTGAGCTGCGTGAGGCTCGTGCGCAGGTGCTCCCAGCTGCGGTCCCGCTTGCTGCCCCGGTTGCGGGCGTTGACCAGCGCCTTCCAGAAGGGCGCCTCGATCAGCGCCTCCGGCTTGATCGCCGAGGTCCGCTCCAGGACCGTCTCGGGCACCTTCTGCGGGTCGGGGACCACGTACTCCGCGATGATCTCGTCGTACTTGTCCTTGAGGACGGTGTTGGTCGGGTCCGCGCCGAACACCACGAGCTGGCCGGTGGGCTCGGTGTCGACCAGGACCGTCACCAGGTCGGGCCGGTAGCGGTTCAGGACCTCGATCACCTTGTAGACGTCGCCCGTCCACGCGTTGGTGTGGCGGTCGCGGGCCGCCTCGTCCACGTTGCGCGGCAGCATGTCGTCGAAGACGATCACGCTGGCCCAGTCCGCGTACTTCTCCACGTTGATGAAGTCGCGCAGCGCGAACTCGAACAGGTGCATGCCGTCGATGAACGCCAGGTCGAGCGTGACGTCCTTCCAGTACCCGAACGGGCTGCGGTTGCGGATGATGTTCCGCAGCGGGTGGCGGCCGCCCTTGAGGTGCTGGAGCGGGTTCTCGCGCGCGAAGAAGTCGTCGCTGGTGGCCTTCGCCAGGTGGACGTCGCAGCGGATCTCGGAGACCACCTTGAACGCCGGGTCGATCGCGATGCTCGGTACCCGGGAGAACGTCAGGCTGCGGCCGTCGTTGACGCCGATCTCCAGGTAGTTGCGGTTCGCGCTGGCTTTGTGGAGCCCCCGCAGGAACTCGTGACGTTTCACTGGGAAATCTCCTTGCGGATGTGTGGCAGTGCTTCGTGCAGGGCGGACCGCCGGTCCCGGTGCGAGTCCGGCGCGGCCCCCGTCCTCCGGCCGCACCCGAGGGCGCCGGCGGCGGGGCGAGGTGCGGGCCCGGCTGCCCCGGCCAAGACCGGTTCCGTGGAACATACCTGCTGTGAGCTTCCCATGACAGGACTTCGCGGCGAGGAGCGCGATCCCGAGGGAAAGGGCTTGGTAAGGACGGGAAGCCGGAAGGTGAACCTCCGGGTGGAGGAACTCATGACGCGGTCCGCACCTTGCCGTCGATCAGGCGCGGGAGAGCACGCCCGTCGATCAGGCGCGGGAGAGCACGCGATGAGGTGGCCGACGGGAGCATGCACGGCCGTGACCGGGTGCCGGCTCCGTCGGCCAGCACGAGAGCCTTCATCTGCGTCACCCTAGCCCGCATCCGGAGGGACCGGCCGTGTCAGGGGGTGACGTGATGGTGGAGCGTCGGTGACGGGGGCGAGGAGGGCTCGGGGAGCGCTCAGTCCTCGCCACGGACGATGTTGTCCTCCGCGGTGTGCGCGGTGGTGGGTCCGCCCTGCTCCTCGACCGCGGGCAGGCACGTCCGCAGGTCTCCCTTGCCGTGCAGGCGGCGGGCCCTGGACCAGCCCGTCTCGGGCCGGCGTACGACGGATTTCTGTGCGGTCTGCGGGGTCACGGCGGTTCACCGTCCTTCCATGCTGCTCCTCCGGGTCCCCGGTGCCGGCCGTGTCAAACGGGTCCGGTCCGGCCGTCAGGGCACCGGTGCCGCACACCCGTTCACCGGTGAGCGGCCACCCGGCCGCTTGACGGCCGGTCGAACTCTCCTTCCCGGCTCAGGTGTTGGGGCGGGCCACACTGATGTCGCCCAGGGCCGACTCCGGGTCGCGTTCCATGGCCGCGTCGCCGAGGGCGACGATGCCGACGGGGTGGCCGCCCTCGACGACCGGGATCCGGCGTACGGCGTGTTCGCGCATGAGCTCGATGGCGTGGTCCAGGTCGTCCTCGGGAGCCACGGTCACCAGGTCCGCGCTGCACGCGCCGGCCACGGTGACCTGTTCCGGGTCGCCGCCGTCGGCGAGGGACCGCACGACGAGGTCGCGGTCGGTGACCAGTCCGCGCAGTTCGTCGCCGTCGGTGACGAGGACGGCGCCGAGGTCCTGGTCGCGCATGATCCGGGCGACGGCGGTCACGGAGGTCTGCGGTTCCACGGTGACCGGCGCGCTGGTCATGATGTCGCTGACGTGCTGGGTCATGACGTACCCCTCTGCTCGCGGGTTGGTGGGCCCCGGGTACCCCTCCTCAGGAGTCCACCGCGATCTCGCTCCACACCTGCTTGCCGCCGCTGACGGGGAGCGTGCCCCAGTTCGCGGAGACGGTCTCGACGAGGAGGAGGCCACGGCCCCCGGTGGCCTCCCAGCCGATGCTGGTGGGCTTGGCGGGGGTGCGGGGCGAGGCGTCGGTGACGGAGATCCGCAGCCGGTGGCCGACCAGGGTCAGGTCGAGGCGGACCCGGCCGTCGGTGTGCACGAGAGCGTTGGTGACGAGTTCGGAGACGACCAGCAGGGCGGTCTCCAGGGGCTCGCCGCGCACGCCCCAGCCACGCAGGACGCGCCGGGTGAAGCGGCGGGCGTGCCCGGCGGCCTGGGGGACGCGCCACACCGTCCAGCCGTCGCGCAGCGGGTGGGTGGCCATGCCGTCGTAGCGCAGCAGGAGCAGGGCGACGTCGTCGCTGCGGCGGGCTCCGCCCAGCAGGGCGTCGGCGACCAGGCCGAGGTCGGCGGGGTCGGCGAGGGACAGTCCGCGGGCGAGGCGTTCCATGCCCTCGTCGATGTCGGCCTCGGTGGACTCCACGAGTCCGTCGGTGGTCAGGGCGACCAGGGTGCCGGGCCGCAGCCGCAGCGGGGTCATCGGGAAGTCGGCCTGGGCGATCACGCCCAGCGGGGGGCCGCCGTCGGACTCCGCGATGTCGGTGCTCGCGTCGGGGTGGCGCAGGACCGGCGGGAGGTGGCCGGCGCGGACGCACCAGGCGGTGCCCTCCTCCATGTCGAGGTCGACGTAGGTGCAGGTGGCGAAGAGGTCGGTCTCCAGGTCCATGAGGAGCCGGTTGGCGTGGGCGACGACGACGTCGGGCGGGTGGCCCTCGACGGCGTAGGCGCGCAGGGCGGTGCGCATCTGGCCCATGAGGGTGGCGGCGGCCGCGCTGTGCCCCTGGACGTCGCCGATGACCAGGGCGACGTGGTTGTCCGGCAGCGGGATCACGTCGTACCAGTCGCCGCCCAGCTCAAGACCGGCGGTGCTGGGCAGATAGCGCGCGACGGCGGTCGCGCCGGGCAGCTCCGGCAGCCTGCGGGGCAGCAGCTGGCGCTGGAGCATGCCGACGAGTTCGTGCTCGGCGTCCAGGGCGTGGGCGCGCATCAGGGCCTGTCCGGCGAGGCCCGCGGAGGCGGTCAGCAGGGCGCGCTCGTCGGGGCCGAAGTGGTGGGGGGTGTCCCAGCCGATGAGGCAGGCGCCCGCCATGCGGCCTGCGGCGGGCAGCGGCAGCACGGCGAGGCCGCCGGGCCCGACGTCGGCGAGGGCGGGTTCGAGGACGGTGCCGGCCGGCCAGATCTGGGCGCGGCCCTCGCGCAGGGCGCCGGCCAGGGTGGGCATGGCCCGTACGGGCGCCTCGGGCCACTCGCCGCGCCACTCCAGGCGCCACAGCTCGGGCCAGGACTCCGCCTCGGGCGGGTCGAGGACGGTGACGACGAGCCGGTCGTTCTCCAGCTCGGCGAGGGCGATGCGGTCGGCCCTGAGCGGGGCCCGCAGGGCGGAGACGACGGCCTGGCTGACGTCGCGGACGGTGCCGGCGGTGGAGAGGGCGGCGGCCAGCCGCTGGACCCGGGCCACGTCGGTGACGTCGGAGCGCAGGGTGGAGGCGTCGGCGACGGTGCCCACGAGCAGGGCGGGCCGGCCCTCGCCGCCCGGCAGCATGCGGCCGCGCAGCCTCAGCCACCTGGGCGGGCCCGAGGGCTGGAGGACCCGGAACTCCAGCTCGCGGTCGCCGAGGGACATGTGACCGGCCTCGAACAGGGACATCAGGGACGGCAGGTCCTCGGGGACCGTGCGCCCGAGCAGGGTCTCGACCTTGCCGTCGAAGTCGGCCCGGTCCATGCCGAAGAGGTCCAGGATCTCGTCGCCGACCTCGATGTGGCCGGTGTCCATGGCGAGGCTGAACGCGTCGGCGAGCGGTTCGGCGCCCTCGGGGGCCGCGGCGGGGGGCGGGCAGACCATCGCGTCGGCGATGAGTTCGAGGCACTTGCGGTCCTCGTCGCCGAAGCCGCGCGGGGCCTCGCTGACGGCGAGCAGACAGGCCCGGCCGTCGCTGCCGTGCGCGGGCAGCACGGCCAGGTGGACGTCCCGCGGCTGAACTGCGCCGGACTCGGCGCCCGCGGCGAGTTCTTCGGGGCCGAGGAAGACGGGCCGCCCCGAGCGGTGCGCCTCGGCGAGCGGTGAGCCGCCGGAGCCGTCGTAACTGTCGCGCAGCCCGTAGACCGTCCGGGGGACGCCGGCCGACTCCACGAGGAACAACAGGTCCGGGTCGTCGCCGGGCGTGTACGCGGCGGCGAAGGACGCCCCGGCGAAGACCAGCGCCTGTTCGAGGACACGGTGCAGGCGTTCGGGCGCTCCGGGACTGTGCGTGAGGGTGGCCAGGGCGTTCTCGGCACGCAGCGTTCTCGCTCCGCGTCCCGCAGCGCCCTCACTCACCACTTCGCCATTACAGCGCTAATACGGCACGTGCGCAGCCCCTGTGGGCGTTCCGAGGGGCATCCGGCGGGGGTCGCGCCGGTACCCCTCCTGACACTTCCAAACCCGTGCGTTCCGCACGGCGATCTCGTGACAGCCGTGACTGTCCGTGGCCACCGCCGCGCTGGAAAGCTCTGCGGTGGGCCAAGGAGGGGGACACATGGACAAGCGCTACGAGGTGTACGCGCTCGCCGACAGACACTTCTACGAGACGCCCGACCGGATCTCGGCGGGCGAGGCGGGAGCGGCGGGCAGGGCGCCCGGCTACGAGACGGCGCGCCGGGCGGTGCCCGACGGCTGGGACGCGGCACGGATCGGTGACTGGCTGACGCTGACGCCGCTCGGTCCGGACGGAAGGCCGGCGCCCGGCCCCTCGCAGGGCTGGAAGATCCACGCCTCGGCCACCCGGGAGAACGCCGACCGGATCGCCGCGATCGTGTGGGACTACTGCGTGCCCCGGCGCATCTCGTTCAAGTTCGTCCCGGCCCCCCACCTGCTGCACCTGCGCAACACCAAGTACGCGGCCCGCGACACCAGCGGCAAGTTCGTGACGATCTACCCGGCCGACGAGGAGCAGCTGCACGAGGTGCTCCGCGAGCTCGGCAAGCTCCTGGAGGGCTTCGAGGGCCCTTACATCCTCACCGACCTGCGCTGGTACGAGGGCCCGCTCTACGTCCGCTACGGCGCGTTCGCGCGGACCTTCGTCGTCGACGAGCGGGGCTCACTGGTGCCGGCGGTGCGCAACGGCGAGGGCACTCTGGTGCCGGACCGGCGAGAGCCGTCCTTCCAGGTGCCGGACTGGGTGACGCTCCCGGACTTCCTCGCGCCGCATCTGGAGGCCCGCAACACCACGACGGTCGGCGAGCTGCCGTACCGGATCGAGAAGGCGCTGCACTTCTCCAACGGCGGCGGGGTCTACACCGGCACCGACACCCGCGACGGCCGCAAGGTCGTCCTCAAGGAGGGCCGGCCGCACGCCGGGCTCGCCGCGGACGGGGCGGACGCGATCGCCCGGCTGGAGCGGGAGAAGGACGCCCTGGAGCGGGTCGCGGGCACCGGCGTGGTGCCCGAGGTGCGGGACTGGTTCACCCTCGGCGACCACCGCTTCCTCGTCATGGACTTCCTGGAGGGTCGACCTCTCAACTCGTTCTTCGCCGAGCGGCATCCGCTGCTCGGTCCGGACCCCGACCCGAAGGCCGTCGCCGACTACACGGCGTGGGCGGTGCGCATCCACGGGGCGGTGGAGCGGGCCGTGGCGGCGGTGCACGCCCGCGGGATCGTCTTCAACGACCTGCACGTCTTCAACATCATGGTCGGCCCCGACGAGGAGTCGGTGTCCCTGCTTGACTTCGAGGCGGCGGCGCCGGTCGAGGAGAACGGCCGCCAGGTCGTCGCCCACCCCGGCTTCTTCGCCCCGCCGGACCGCAAGGGCGTGGACGTCGACCGCTACGCGCTGGCCTGTCTCAGGATCGCCCTGTTCCTGCCGGTCACCACGCTCTTCGTGGTGGACCGGGGGAAGGCGGCCCACCTGGCCGAGGTGATCCTGCGTCAGTTCCCGGACGTGCCCAAGGAGTTCCTCGACGAGGCGGTCGCGGAGATCACCCGGGACATCGCTCCCCAGGCCCCCGCGAGCGCCGGAACCTCCCTGGCCGCGCCGACCTTCGTCGAGCCGGGCGACTGGCCCCACAGCCGCGACTCCATGGTCAAGGCGATCCTCGCCTCGGCGACCCCCGAGCGCACGGACCGGCTCTTCCCCGGCGACATCACCCAGTTCAACGACGGCGGCGGCCTCGGACTCGCGCACGGCGCGGCCGGCGTGCTGTACACGCTGGAGGCGATCGGCGCCGAGCGGTACGAGGAGGGCGAGCGCTGGCTCCTGGAGCGCACCGCACCCCCGCCCACGGGCACCCCGCTCGGTCTCTACGACGGCCTCGCGGGCGTGGCCCACGTCCTGGACCGGCTCGGCCACCGGCAGCGCGCCCTCGATCTGGTCGGGCGGATCCTCGCGGAACGCTGGCAGAACCTCTCCGCCGACCTGCACGGCGGCCTCGCGGGCCTCGGCCTGGTCCTCGGTGAACTCGCCGACACCACGGGCGAGTCGGAGCTGCGGGACCGTGCGACCGAGGCGGCCGACGTGCTCGTACGGCGGCTCACGCAGCCCCTGCCGGACTCGCCCAGGAAGCGCCGGGCGGGGCTGCTGCGGGGCTGGACCGGGCCCGCGCTGTTCCTGCTGCGGCAGTACGAACGCACCGGTGAGCCGCTGCTGCTCCGGGCGGCCGAGGTGGCGCTGCGCAGGGACCTGGAGTGCTGTGTGACGCATCCGGGCGGCTCGCTGGAGGTCGACGAGGGCTGGCGGACGCTGCCCTACCTCGGGGAGGGGAGCGCGGGCATCGGAATGGTGCTGGACGACTTCCTCGCCCACGGCGCCGACACCGAGGGGGAGTTCGAGCGGGCGCGGGCCGGCATCCTGACCGCCGCCACCAGCCGCTTCTACGTGCAGCCCGGTCTCTTCCAGGGCCGCGCCGGGATGATCCTGCACCTCGCGCGCACGGACACGCCGGGCGCGGGCCGGGAGCGGCTCGCCGAACAGATCGACGGTCTCGGCTGGCTCGCCATGGACTACCAGGGCCAACTGGCCTTCCCCGGCCACCAGATGATGCGTCTGTCGATGGACCTGGGCACCGGAACGGCAGGGTGCCTGCTCGCGCTCGGCGCGGCCCAAGAGGTCCAAGCGGTCCAAGCGGCCCAAGAGGTCCAAGCGGTCCAAGAGGTCCAAGCGGTCCAAGAGGTCCGAGGGAGCCGACAGGACCCCGCGGCGCCCGGCGCTCCCACCACCGCACACCTGCCGTTCCTGCCGCCGCTCGGGCGGCCCCCGATACGCGGTTCCGCGACCTGACGGAGCCGTGACCCAACCCCGTCCCCACGGGTGGACGACACCGAGGAAAGGAAACCGAGATGGCACTTCTCGACCTGCAGACGATGGAGTCCGACGAGCACACCGGCGGCGGCGGCAACAGCACGCTGAGCCTGCTGTCCTGCGTCAGCGCCGCGAGCGTCACGCTCTGTCTCTGACAGACACCGTGCGCCCGTGACTCCGGGCGGTCACTCCCACGAGGGAGGGGCCGCTCGGGGTCCTGCCCACCTCGGGAAGGCCGCCGCATGACGACCAGCACCGCGCCCCCGGCCCCGCACAACCGCCCGTCCCCGCACAGCAGCCCCGCCCCGCACGGCCGCCTGGGTCCGGCACCCGCCCGCTGGCTGGCCCTGTGCCTGCTGAGCACGGCCTCCACCGGCGCCTCTCTGCTGCTGCCCACCGCACTCGGCCGCACCCTCGACCTGCTGCTCGCCCGGGAACCGGCGACCCGCTGGGTGCTGTCCTGCGCCGCCCTCGTCCTGCTGCTCGCCCTGCTCGACGCGGCGGAGACCGTCCTCGGCGGCACCGTCACCGCCCGCACCACCTCCTGGCTGCGCCGCCGTCTCACCGGCCATGTCCTGGCCGTCGGCCCGCGCGCCACAGCCCGCTTCGGGCCCGGGGACCTCGTCGCGCGTCTCGTCGGCAACGCGGCCCAGGCCGGCACGGCACCGGCCGCGCGCGCCGCGCTGCTGGCCGCACTCGCCGGACCGGTCGGCGCCGTGGTGGCCCTCGGGCTCATCTCCCCCTGGCTCGCGGCCGTGTTCCTGGCCGGAGCACCGGTCCTCGCCCTGCTGCTGCGCGCCTTCGCCCGGGATACCCGGGAGTGCGTGACGCGCTACCAGGAGGTGCAGGGGCGGATCGCACAGGCGCTGTCGGAGGCCGTCGGCGGCCACCGCACGATCCGGGCCGCCGGGACGGAGGACCGCGAGACCGCGCGCGTCCTGCGCCCGCTGCCCGAGCTGTCCGCGGCCGGTCACCGCATGTGGCGGGTGCAGGGCCGGGCTGCGGGGCAGTCCGTGGCCATCGCCCCGCTGCTCCAGCTCGGCGTCGTGGCCGTCGCCGGCGTCCTGCTCGCCCGGCACCGGGTCACCGTGGGCGAGGTCCTCGCCGCCTCCCGGTACGCCCTCCTCGCGACCGGCGTCGGCGTCCTGGTGGGACAGCTCGCGGGTCTCGCCCGGGCACGGGCCGCGACCGGCCGCCTGGACGAGGTCCTCGCCGAGCCGCCCGTCGGCTACGGCACCCGCAGGCTGCCGCCCGGCCCGGGACGGCTGGAACTGCGGGGCGTCACCGCCCTGCGCGGCGGACGGGCCGTGCTCGACGGCGTCGACCTCGTCGTGCCCGGCGGCACCACCCTCGCCGTGGTGGGCCGGTCCGGGGCGGGCAAGTCGCTGCTCGCCGCGGTCGCCGGGCGGCTCGCCGACCCGGACTCCGGCGAGGTCCTGCTCGACGGGGTGCCGCTGCGCGAGCTCACCCACGACGAGGTGCGCGGTGCGATCGGCTACGCCTTCGAGCGGCCCGCCCTGCTCGGCGGCACCCTGGAGGAGGAGATCGGGCTCGGCCTGCCCTCCCCCTCCCCCGCCCGGGTCCGCCGGGCGGCCCGCACGGCCCGTGCGGACGACTTCGTCCGCCGCCTGCCGCACGGTTACGACACCCTCGTCGCCGACGCCCCGCGCTCCGGCGGGGAGTCCCAACGGCTCGGCCTCGCCCGGGCGTTCGCCCACGGCGGCCGCCTGCTCGTGCTCGACGACGCCCTCTCCAGCCTCGACACGGTGACCGAGGCCCGCATCGCCGAGGCCCTGGTGGGCGACGGCACGCACGGCACCCGGCTCCTGGTCGCCCACCGCGCCGCCACGGCGGCCCGCGCGGACGCGGTCGCCTGGCTGGACGGGGGGCGGGTGCGGGCGGTGGGGCCGCACGCGGAGCTGTGGCGGACGGCGGAGTACCGGGCGGTGTTCGGGGAGGGCGGGGAGGCGGCCGACAGGGACGCCTCGAACAGGGGGCCGACATGACCACGGCGAGGGGTGCGGCGGTGAGCGACGGTGTCCCCGCCCGCGGGCTGCGGTACCTGCGGGCGCGGTGGCGGGTTCTGGTGCGGCTCGGCGGATGGTCGGTGCTGGAGACCGCGCAGACCTTCCTCACCGGGTACGCGCCCGCCCGCGCGCTCGACGAGGGGTTCCTGGCCGGACGGACCGCCGTGGGGCTCGGGTGGCTCGGGGTGGCCGGGCTCGGCGTGCTGGTCGGGGCGTTCGGGACGGTGCGGGTGTACGCCGCCGTCGCCGCGTTGGTCGAGCCGCTGCGGGACGCGCTGGTCGGGCGGGTCGTCGGGCGCGGGGTGCGGGAGGCGGACCCGGGAGCGCTGTCCGGGCTCACCCAGCAGGTGGAGATCGCCCGGGACACCTTCGCGGGGCTGGTGATGGTGTCGCGCTCGTTCGTGTTCACCGCGGTCGGGGCGGTCGTCGGACTGGCCTCGCTGGACCCGCTGCTCCTGCTGGTGGTCGGCCCGCCGCTGGCCGCCGGACTGGGCCTGTTCGCGGCCACCCTGCGGCCGCTGGCCCGCCGCCAGGAGGACTTCCTGGTCGCCGACGAGGCACTGGCCGACGGTCTCGGGAGGGTCTGTCCGGGCCTGCGGGACATCACGGCGTCGGGCGCCGAGGAGCGGGTCGCCGAGGACACCGGGCGGCTCGTCGAGGCGGAACAGCGGGCCGCGTACTCCCTCGCCCGCTGGTCCGTCCTGCGCGTGGCCTCCCTCACCCTCGGCGGCCAGCTCCCGATCGTGCTCCTGCTGGTCTGCGCCCCCTGGCTCCTGTCCCGGGGCGTCACCACGGGCGCCCTGGTCGGCGCGCTCGCCTACGTCACCCAGTCCCTCCTCCCCGCCCTGCACAACCTGGTCCACGGCCTGGGCACGAGCGGGTCGAGGCTCGTGGTGGTACTGCGCCGCCTGATCCGCGAGCCGACACCGGAGGACGGACCGGACCCGGACCCCCACCACCCGGAGCACCCCGCCCCGGTCCGGAACGCGGCCGACCACGACCCCCCGCACATCGACGACGCCGGACCGCTACAGAACCCGCCCGCCACCGCGACGGCGAACCCGTACGCCGCCGAGCCGGGCCGCCACCCCGAGCACGCCTCGAGCACCCGGTCCGCCGGCTCCACCTCTCCGCCCATGTCCCCGGTGAACCCGCCCCGCGTCGAAACGGAGACCGGTGTGCTGGGTCCCGACGAGCGGTGGGCGGGTGAGGGAGGCCGGCGCCCGCACCCCGCGGCTCGGGCGGCCGAGCGCGACTCCTGGACCGCACCCGCCGCGGCGGCCCCGGCACGCGCCTCCGCCTCCCCGCCGTCGTCCACCGGAACACCCGCCCTGGAGCTCACCTCCCTCACCTTCGCCTACGGCCCCACCGCCACCCCCGTCGTCGACGGGCTCGACCTCACCCTCGCGCCAGGGGCCCACCTGGCCGTCGTAGGGCCCAGCGGGATCGGGAAGTCCACGCTCACCGCTCTCGTCGCCGGGCTGCTGCGGCCCACGGGTGGGCGGATCCGGCTGCTCGGGCATTGCGTGCCCTCCGCCAGTGCCGCCGCCCGGCGGGTGCTGATCCCGCAGGAGGCGTACGTCCACACCGGCACCCTCGCCGAGAACCTCACCCACCTCCGAGAGGGGCCGGTGCCCGAGCCCGAGCTCCTCGCGGCCGCCGAGGCGGTCGGGCTGGCCCCGCTGATGCAAACGCTCGGCGGGCCGGGGGCGAGCGTGGACCCGGCCGCCCTTTCCGCGGGTGAGCGGCAGCTCGTCGCGCTGGCCAGGGCCTATCTGTCACCCGCCCCCCTGGTCCTGCTCGACGAGGCGACCTGCCACCTCGACCCGGGGACCGAGGAGCGCGCCGAGCGGGCCTTCGCCGAGCGGCCGGGGACGACGCTGGTCGTCGTCGCCCACCGCATCAGCTCGGCCCGCCGCGCCGGGCACGTGCTGCTGATGGACGGCCCGCGTACGGCGTACGGCACGCACGACGAGCTGGTGCGCGAGTCTCCGGCGTACCGCGAACTCGTGGGCGGCCGGCCGTACCGCATCAGCACGGCTCACCCGTGAGCGGGTCAGAGCCAGCCCTGGCCCTGCGAGATCCGGATCGCGTCGATGCGGTTGCGGGCCCCGGTCTTGCGGGTGATCGCGGCCATGTAGTTGCGCACGGTCCCGTGGGACAGGTGCAGGCTTCCCGCGATCTCCGCGATGGAGGCCCCCTCGGCCGCGAGGGACAACACGCTCAGCTCCCGCCGGGTCAGCGGCATCTCCGCGGCCTGGAGGAACCCGAAGCCGAGCGAGTCATCGACGAAACGTTTCCCCTCGGCGACCCGGCGGATCCCCCGCACCAATCGCTCCGGCGCGGCCCCCTCCTTGTCCACGTATCCGAGTGCCCCCGCCTCGACGGCCCGCTTGAGCAGACCGGGACGGTTGGCGCTGGCCATCACCAGTAAGCGCGGCGGACTCCTGTCCGGCTCGCGCATGGATAACTCCCCCAGGGGCGGGATGCCGTACGCGTCCGAGCATTCGAGGTCGGCCGCGCAGACGTCCGGACGCACGGATCGCAGGCGGCCCGGCGCGGTGTGCCACGGGGTGTCGAACACCCCGAGGTCGGGTTCCCGGCGGAGCCACTCCGCCAGTACCGATCTCTCCAGACACGCGTCGTGCACCAGAAGCACCCGGATCACTGCTCGTCCCCTTTGACTCGCCCGCTCGGTTCCGTGGTCATGAACGCGTGCCCCATTGTTCGTGTCCTGGACCGCTGTCGGGCGCGAGGAATCGGCCATCAGGATGCGCGGGGGCGCACACGGGGCGCCCGTGTGCCGTCGCGCGCTTCGACTGAGGGGGCATGGCCAAAGGGGAAGCGGGTACGCGGGCCTCCTCGCCGTCGCAGGGGCACCCGTGTGCCCGCACGCGTGCGGTTCGCCGTGCGGGACGTGCCGGGAGGGGGGAGATTTGATCCTTGGGAGCCCGGCTCGCGACAGCGGCCCGCGCCCCCTCGGGACGCGCCCCGTGCGAGGAGGTGGTCGGCGTGTCCGACGGACATACGTCGGCCCCGGCGCCGGCGAGCGCCCGGACCCGCGTGGGACGCCCCCTGCTCTCCCTGGCGCTCGCGTCGATGATGGACGAGGTCCACGCCCACTCCGGCGCTGTCTATCTGCTGGCCGCCGACCAACCGGTGCTGGAGATGGCGGTGATGGCGGGCCTGCCCCGGGCGTTCGCGGCCCCCTGGGAGCGGGTGGGGCTGAGCGCGCCGATCCCGGTGGCCGAGGCGGCGCGGGAGCGGCGGCTGGTGTGGGTCGGCGGCGAAGAGGAGATGGCCCGCCGCTTCCCCCGGATCGCGGTGGTGCTGCCGTATCCCTTCGCGCTGGCCGCGGTGCCGGTGGCGACCCCGTCCAAGGTGTACGGCGCGGTCTTCGTGACCTGGCCCGGTGCGCACCCGCCGGACCTGTCCGACCGGGAGCGGGACCATCTGCTCGCGGCCTGCGGGCGGCTCGCGGTGCGGCTGGAGCGGGCGGTGGAGGACAGCGTGCCGCCGCACGCCGAACCGGATCTGCTGGGGGTGCCGCCGGTCGGCGGCCCGGCCGGGACGCTGGGCACGGTGGAGGCCGCACGGATGGTGGCCCGGTTGCCGTACGGGCTGTGCTCGCTCGATCTGCACGGGCGGGTGTCCTTCGCCACCGCGGCGGCGGCCGAGCTGATCGGTGTGCCGGTCTCCCAGCTGCTGGGCTCGCAGCTGTGGGCGGCGGTGCCCTGGCTCAACGACCCGGTCTACGAGGACCGTTACCGGGCCGCGCTGCTCAGTCAGCACAGCACGTCGTTCGTGGCGCTGCGGCCGCCAGGGGACTGGCTCTCGTTCCGGCTGTACCCGAGCACGACCGGACTGAGCGTGCGGATCACCCGGGCCAGGGCGGTGGCGGAGATGAACCGGTCCGGCCCGCGGCCCGGCGACTCACCGGCCCGGCTGGTGACGATCTCGCAGGTGCTGAGCCTGGCCGGGGCGCTGACCGAGGCGGTGGGCGTGCAGGACGTGGTGCAGCTGGTGGCGGACGAGATCGCTCCGGCGGTGGGCAGCCAGGCGCTGGTCCTGCTCGGCTCCCGGGCCGGGCGGCTGCATGTGCTGGGGCACCGCGGATACTCCGACGCGCGGATCGTGGAGCGGTTCGACGGGATGCCGCTGACCGAACCGACACCGGGCACCCAGGCCCTGACCACCGGTGTGCCCGCGTTCTTCGACTCCCGTGAGCAGCTGGAGCGCCTGTACCCGGGGCGGCAGGCCACCCCCGACGGGTTCGCCGCCTGGGCGTATCTGCCGCTGATCGCCTCCGGACGGCCCGTGGGCACCTGTGTGCTGGCCTACGCGGAACGGCACCCCTTCCCCGCGGACGAGCGGGCGGTGCTGACCAGTCTGGGCGGGCTGATCGCCCAGGCCCTGGAGCGGGCCGTGCTGTACGACGCCAAGCACCAGCTGGCGCACGGCCTCCAGGCGGCCCTGCTGCCGCACACCCTGCCCGTGCTGCCCGGCATCGAGGCGGCGGCCCGCTATCTGCCGGCGACCCAGGGCATGGACATCGGCGGGGACTTCTACGACCTCGTGCCGGTGCACGGCAAGGCGGCCGCGGTGATCGGGGACGTGCAGGGGCACAACGTGACGGCGGCCGGGCTGATGGGGCAGATCCGGACCGCGGTACGGGCGTACACGACCGTCGGCCAGACGCCGGAGGAGGTCATGCGCTCCACCAACCGGCTGCTCATCGACCTCGGTGCGGACCTGTTCGCCAGCTGTCTGTACCTGGGGCTGGATCCGCAACGGGGGCGGGCGGTCATGGCGCGGGCGGGGCATCCGCCGCCGCTGCTCCGGCGGCCGGACGGCCGGGTGCGGGTGCTGGACCTGGCCGGTGGGCCCCTGCTGGGGGTCGACGGCGCGGCCGCCTATCCGACGACCGATGTGGAGCTGACCCCGGGCTGTGTCCTCGCCCTCTACACCGACGGTCTGATCGAGGCGCCCGGCGTCGACATCGAGGACGCGCTCGCGGAGCTGGGCGGGCAGCTTGCCGAGACGGGTGACCGTCCGCTCGACGAACTCGCCGACGAACTGGTCCACCGTGGCGCGGCGGCACGGGAGCGGAGCGACGACGTGGCGCTGCTGTTGCTGCGGGCGGACGACTGACGGGCCCGCGCCCGACGGGGCGGCTGACGGATCCGGACGCTCAACGTATGGGACGGCTTACGGCCCCGGACCACCACCGCACGGGACGGCTGACGGACCAGGACCCTCACCCCACGGGACGGCTGACGGGCCCTCACCCCACGGGGGGGGGCGGTCCCGTCCGCGGAATCACGCGACGGTCCGGCCCTCCCGCCGGAGGGCCGGACCGTCGCACCTCCCGGGCCGGGAACCGCGCTGTGGCCGGGAGGTGTTCGTACTGGCCGGCGTCGGCAGCGGACAGGTGGGTGTGGGGGGACCGCTGCCGACGCGGCCGGTTCGGGGTGAGGTGCGGTGGGACGGTGGGGCGGGATCAGTTGTGGGACTGGCCCGCATCGCCGGTGCCGTTACCGGCGTCCTGACCGTTACCGGCGTCCTGGCCATTGCCGGCGTCCTGACCGTTGCCCGTGTCCTGGCCGCCGATCACGTCACCGCCGGCCTGCTCGCCGCCGACTTCCTGGCCCGCGCCGGCCTCGTCACCCGGGCTCGCGCTCGCGTCGCCGCCGGCACCGGCCTCCTGGCCCGCACCCGCCTCGTCGCCGGCACCGGCCCCGGCGTCCCCGCCGCCGGCCTGGTCGCCGCCCGCGCCGCCGGCCGCGTCACCGGCGCCGAGCGTGGCGCCGACCGCCTGGAGAGCGGTGGTCACCGGCTGGAAGAAGGTCTCGCCGCCGACCGTGCAGTCGCCGCTGCCGCCGGAGGTCAGACCGATGGCGGAGCCGTCCTGGGTGAACAGCGAGCCGCCGCTGTCGCCGGGCTCGGCGCAGACGTTCGTCTGTATGAGGCCGGTGACGGTGCCCTCGGGGTAGTTCACGGTGGCGTCGAGTGCGAGGACCTGGCCGTCGGCGAGTCCGGTGGTGGAGCCCATCCGGAAGACCTGGGAGCCGACCTCGGCGTCCGCGGCCTGCTGGATCGCGACGGTCTGGCCGCCGCCGACGTTGACCTCGCTGGGCGCCTGCGTCGCCGGGTCGTCGTACTTGACGAGCGCGAAGTCGCCGTTGCCGGGGAAGGTGGCCTGGTCGACGGTGGCGATCGGCTGGCCGGTCTCGGAGTCCGACCACTGCTCGGCCGCGACCCCGCAGTGACCGGCCGTCAGGAAGGCGGGGCTGCCGTCGCCCGCGGTGACGTTGAAGCCGAGCGAGCAGCGGGCACCGCCGCCGAAGATCGCGTCACCGCCGGAGACGAAGGTCTTGAAGGTGCCGGCCGACTTCTTGATGGTGGCCATGTCGGAGCCGAGGCTCTTCACGGTCGACTCGAGGGTGTTCCACTTGGCACCGGTGACCGTGCTGTCGGCGGTGACCAGGATCTTGTTCGTCCTGGGGTCGACGGCCCAGGACGTGCCCGGGATGGTCGCCCTGTCCTTCAGGGTCTTCGCGCCGGCCGCCAGCTCGGTGAGGCTGTTGTCGACCACGCGGACCTTGGCGCCGGCCTGCTTCGCCTGGACGACGACACTGGTGTTGCCGGCGGTGACGTTCACGACGAGCTGCCGGCTGTCGGCGTCGTAGTAGGACCCGGCGAAGGCGTCGCCCAGCAGCTTCTGGAGTTGCGAGGCGAGGTCCGAGGCGTCCGTCGCCTTCAGCGGCTTCGGCGCGACGGCCGCCGCGTCGTTGGACGAGCCGTCCTGGGACGCGTTGGCGTTGGGCAGCAGAATCGCGGCCGCTCCGAGCGCCACGACGGTGCCTGCCGCGAACGCGGCCTTGCGCTTCGGAATTCGCTTGTGACTCAAACTTCTCGACCTCCTGGGGGACCGGAGTCTGTACCGCCGTACGGCAGTTGTTCTGTTCGGGACGCCTGGATGGCCATGGGTACGGGCGGTGCGCGCGGTGCGTTCAATGCCGTTTCTTTACGCCTGGATTGCCATGCCGATTCGGCCACGGGCGATACCGCGCGGGTTGTGTGCCGGCTGTGGGCGGGAAGAATCCCCCATATGACGATGACGCCCGCCGAAGCCGACAAGGTCCTCGCCGACAATTTCGCCCCGTGGGTCCTCGATCTCGGCCTGACGGTCGAGTCGCTCGGCGACGACCGCGCGGTTCTGCGACTTCCCTGGTCACAGAGACTGGCCCGGGAGGGCGGTGGGCTCAGTGGCCAGGCGCTGATGGCCGCCGCCGACACCGCGACCGTGATCGCGGTGTCGGCGGCCCGCGGCGCCTTCGTGCCGATGACGACGGTGCAGCAGTCCACGAGCTTCCAACGGGCGGTGACGGGTTCGGATGTCCTGATCACGGCGGTCCTCACCAAGCTGGGCCGCCGCATGGCGTTCGCCGACATCACGCTGACGGATTCCGCGTCCGGTGACCTCGCGGCAAGGGCGAGCACGGTCTACGCACTGATGGGCTGACACGCTCAGCGAGCGGGCGACTGCGGTCCGTTGTGCGGAGCGCCTCGAATCCTCCCTTCAGCGAATCTGCACATCGAATGCGCAACCGGACCACCGCGGGCGGAAGTTCTGCACAATCGCGCGCCGCCGCTCATGACATTGGCGAGGAGTGTCGCATTCGCCTCGTGGCCGACAAGGGCCCGTACACAGGACCGCAACATCACATGTGAAGAAGTGGGCACCAAGGCGTGCGCAATTCTGCACGGATGAAGGCTTCTGTGACTCAAGTTCCCTGGTGAGACGGGTGGTTGATTGGAAGGGCACAGCGGCGGCGTGCTTTGATCCATCGCACCGCAAGGCAGTCGGGGCTCCCGGAAACGGGATTCGGCGCCATGCGAATGCGGCCGTCATCTGTCCCCCAGAGGGGGCCGCTCCCCCCTTGTGAATACCCATACGAAGGGAAGTTCCATCATGAACTCCACCCCCCAGGTTGAGACCGTCGAGATCTCCGACGCGGACCTCGACAACGTCTCCGGCGGCCTGCAGCTGAACGCCCTCGGCACCGTCACCGGCCTGGTGGACGGCGTCGCCCCGGTTTCCGGCCTGGTCAACACGGCCGTCAGCACCGTCGAGGGTGTGACCGGCCTGAACACCGCCCCGGTCACCGGCCTGGTCGCCGGCCTCTGATCGCACTTCCTGCGATCTGATCACACTCTTGTGGTCGACCCGTCCCGGACCGCAAACCGGCGGTTCCGGGACTTTCGGGTGCTCGCCATCTCGAGGTGAGGGATAGTCGCGTGCAGTTCCGCCAACAGGCCCTCGCCAAGCTCCAGTCGCCGGAGGAACTCGACCTTCCGGTGCGTTTCGCCCGTCCGCAGGGCTGGCTCGTGATGGCCGTGACGGTGGTGGTGATCGCCGCCGCATCCGTGTGGGCGGTGACCGGCTCGGTCGCCTCCACGGTGAGCGCACCCGCCATCCTCACCCACGGGCAGGGCAGTTACATCCTCCAGAGCCCCGTCGCCGGGCAGGTCACCCAGGTGATCGCCGAGGAGGGCGTCCGGCTGCCCGCGAACTCCCCGGTGCTCAAGGTCCGTACCGCCGACGGGGACACCGTCGTGCGCACGGTCGCCGCCGGCCGGATCACCGCGCTCGCGGCCACCATCGGGCAGATCATCTCGACCGGCGCGAACGTCGCCGCCGTGGAGAAGGTCGCCCACGCCGACGATCCGATGTACGCCACCGTGTACGTGCCCACGGAGAACGCGGCCTCCATACCCGAGGACGCGGCCGTGGACCTGACCGTGTCCTCGGTGCCCACCCAGGAGTACGGCGTGCTGCGCGGCCATGTGAAGTCGGTGGACCGCTCGGCCCAGTCGGCGCAGCAGATCGCCGCGTTCCTCGGGGACAGCCAGCTCGGCGAGCAGTTCACCAAGGACGGCCGCCCCGTCGCGGTCCTGGTGAAGCTGGACAAGTCGAAGGGCACGAAGAGCGGTTACCGGTGGTCGTCCGCGGACGGTCCCCCCTTCGCCCTCACCTCGATGACCGTGGCCTCGGGTTCGATCCGGCTGGCCGATCAGCGCCCCGTCGATTGGCTGCTGCCGTGAGCACCGCACAGGAGACCCGCGGCAGGCGCCGCTCCGCCCCGCCCAAACGCCCGGTCCCCACGGGGAAGTCGAAGACGGTCCGTACACCCACCGTTCTCCAGATGGAGGCCGTGGAGTGCGGTGCCGCCTCCCTCGCGATGGTCCTCGGCCACTACGGCAGGCACGTCCCGCTGGAGGAGCTGCGGATCGCCTGCGGAGTCTCCCGGGACGGCTCGCGCGCCAGCAACCTCCTCAAGGCGGCCCGCAGTTACGGTCTGACGGCCAAGGGCATGCAGATGGACACGGCCGCCCTCGCCGAGGTGAAGACCCCGGCCGTGCTGTTCTGGGAGTTCAACCACTACGTCGTCTACGACGGCATGGGCCGCCGGTTCGGCCGCCGCGGGGTGTACATCAACGACCCCGGCAAGGGCCGTCGTTTCGTCCCCATGGAGGACTTCGACGGCAGCTTCACCGGTGTCGTCCTGGTGATGGAGCCCGGCGAGGGCTTCACCAAGGGCGGTCGCAAGCCCGGTGTGCTGGGCGCGATGCCGGCCCGGCTGCGCGGTACCGCGGGCACCATGCCGGCCGCGGTCCTCGCGAGCCTGCTGCTGGTCCTCGTCGGCGCCGCCACCCCCGCGCTCTCCCGCACCTACATCGACCTGTTCCTGATCGGCGGGCAGACCTCGCTGCTCGGCACGCTGTTCGCGTCGATGGGTGCCTGCGTGTCCCTCACCCTCGCCCTGACCTGGCTCCAGCAGGCGAACCTGCTGCACGGCCGGATCATCTCCTCGACCCTGTCCAGCGCCCGCTTCCTGCGCCACCTGCTGCGCCTGCCGGTGACGTTCTTCTCCCAGCGCAGCCCCGCCGACCTGGTGCAGCGGCTCCAGTCCAACGACCAGGTGGCCGAGACCCTGGCCCGCGACCTCGCGGCGGCGGGCGTGGACGCGGTGGTCGTCGTCCTGTACGCGGTCCTCCTGTACACCTACGATCCGCAGCTCACCTTCGTCGGCATCGGCGTGGCCCTGCTGAACGTGGTGGCGATGCGGATCGTGATCCGGCTGCGGGCCACGCGTACCGCCAAGCTGCGTGCCGACAGCGCCCGGCTCACCAACACCGCCTACACCGGGCTCCAGTTGATCGAGACGATGAAGGCGACGGGCGGCGAGGACGGCTACTTCCGCAAGTGGGCCGGACAGCACGCCACGACCCTGGAGGAGCAGCAGAAGCTCGGGGTGCCGAGCGCCTGGCTGGGGGTGGTGGCGCCGATGCTGGCCACCTTCAACAGCGCGCTCATCCTGTGGATCGGGGGCATGAGGGCCGTGGAGGGCGGTATCTCGGTCGGTCTGCTGGTCGCCTTCCAGGCCCTGGTCACGCGGTTCACCGCGCCGATCACCCGCCTGAACGGCGTGGCGGGCCGCATCCAGGACTTCGCGGCGGACGTGGCCCGGCTGAAGGACGTGGAGAACTTCAAGGCCGACCCGCTCTACGGCCGCCCCGGCGCCGGCGAGTCGACGCGCCGCCTGCACGGTCACGTCGAGCTCCAGAACATCACCTTCGGCTACAACCCGCTCGACAAGCCGCTGCTGACCGGGTTCGACCTGACCGTCGGTCCGGGACAGCAGGTGGCCCTGGTGGGCGGCTCGGGCAGCGGCAAGTCGACCGTGTCGCGGCTGATCTCCGGCCTGTACGCGCCCTGGGAGGGCGTGATCCGCATCGACGGGCAGCGCCTGGACGACATCCCGCGCGGCGCGCTCGCCTCCTCGGTGTCCTTCGTCGACCAGGACGTGTTTCTCTTCGAGGGGTCGGTGCGCGACAACGTGGCGCTGTGGGACCCGTCGATCCCGGACGACGCCGTGGTGGACGCGCTCAGGGACGCGGCCCTGTACGACGTGGTCGTGCGGCGGCCCGGGGGCATCCACAGCAGGGTCGAGCAGGACGGGCGCAACTTCTCCGGCGGTCAGCGCCAACGCCTGGAGATCGCGCGGGCGTTGGTGCGCCGGCCCAGCATCCTGGTCCTCGACGAGGTGACCAGCGCGCTGGACGCGGAGACCGAGCTGGTAGTCATGGACAACCTGCGTCGGCGCGGCTGCGCCTGTGTGGTGATCGCGCACCGGCTCAGCACCGTGCGCGACAGCGACGAGATCGTCGTGCTCCAGCACGGCACGATCGTGGAGCGCGGGCGGCACGAGGAGCTGGTGGCGCGCGGCGGCGCGTACGCGGCGCTGGTCAAGGAACGGTGAGATGACGACCGCACACGAAGGGGACGTGGTCCTCGGCGCCCTCGGCCGGATGGGCACGCGCATCGACTGCGCCGGCTTCAGCCGTATCGATCTCGAGGGCCCGCAGGTGCTGTGGCTGGTCGTGTCGGGCGCGGTGGACCTGTTCGCGGTGGACGCCGAACAGCAGGGCCATTGGCACCACCTGGGCCGTCTGGAGCCGGGCGCGCTGCTGCTCGGGCCGGTGGCGGGCCCGCAGCACACCCTGGTCGCGCGCCCGCTGCGGGACTGCGTGGTGCACCGCATCGGCCTGCGCGAGCTGTACGAACCGGCACACACCCAGACCTGGTCGTACGACGAGTACGGCAACCCCCAGTACGTGCCCCCGACGACGAGCCCGCTGGAGTACGCCCTCGCGCTCGGCGTCGGCCGGAGCCTGTCCATCCTCTTCCAGGCGCCGCTGGCCGACGAGCGGGCCGCCGCCCCGACCGACGACGACGTGTTCTGGATGCAGGTCCCGCCGGGCAGTGTTCAGTACGGCTCGCTCTACGGCGCCGACGCGGCGGCCGACCTGCTGATGGACCCGGCGGTGTGGCAGTCCATGGTCGACCAGCAGTACCGGCTGCTGACCACGCTGGACCGCTGGATCGAGCAGTTGGAGCGCACCCACGAGACTCGGACGGCCGCCGGCATCAAGGCCGGTGAGGCGGTTCGCGCGCAGGCCGACCGGACCCTGCTGGCGTCCATCGGCCGGTCCAAGCGGCGGGCGACGGCCGCCGACGCGGACGCGAGTTACGCGGCGTGCAGGCTGGTCGCCGACGCGGCCGGGATCACCCTCGCCGAGAACGGCCACAGCGGCACCGAGAGCGACCGTCTCGACCCGGTCGAGCGGATCGCTCTCGCCTCCCGCGTCCGCATCAGATCCGTGCGCCTGGACGGCAGTTGGTGGCGGGACGACGTGGGTCCGCTGGTGGGTCACCGGGCTCTGTCGGGTGCGCCGGTGGCGCTGCTGTGGCGGCGCGGCGGCTATGTGGCCGTGCATCCGGCGACCGGGCGTGAGACGCCGATCGAGAAGGACAACGCCGAGGAGTTCGAGCCGCGCGCGGTGATGTTCTACCGCCCGCTGCCCGACCGGAAGCTCAGCCCGCTCGGGCTGGTGCGGTTCAGCATGCGCGGCACCGGCGGCGATGTGACGAACCTGCTGCTCAGCGGTCTGGTGACGGTGGCGATCGGCGCGCTGGTCCCGATCGCCACCGGCAAGGTGCTCGGCGAGTTCGTGCCGAAGGCGCAGACCGGGCTGATCGTGCAGGTGTGTCTGGCCGTGATGGTCAGCGGTGTGGTGACGGCGGCCTTCATGCTGCTCCAGAACCTCACCATGCTCCGCCTGGAGGGCCGTATCGAGGCGACCCTCCAGCCGGCCGTCTGGGACCGGCTGCTGCGGCTGCCGACGAAGTTCTTCACCGAGCGCTCGACCGGTGAACTGGCCAGTCAGGCCATGGGAATCAGCTCGATCCGCCGGATGATGGCGGGCATCGGCCCCACGGTCGCCCAGTCGGTGACGGTCGGCGCCATGAATCTGGGCCTGCTGTTCTGGTACAGCGTGCCGATGGCGATGGCAGCGATCGCCATGCTCGTCGTGATCGCGGCCGGCTTCCTCGGTCTCGGGCTGTGGCAGGTGCGCTGGCAGCGGCGGTTGGTCGTGCTCGGCAACAAGCTCAACAACCAGGCCTTCCAGACCCTGCGGGGGCTGCCCAAGCTCCGGGTGGCGGCGGCCGAGAACTACGCCTACGCCGCCTGGGCCTCGGAGTTCGCCCGCAGCCGTGAGCTCCAGCAGAAGGTCGGCCGGATCAAGAACCTGACCACGGTGCTGGGTTCGGTGTATCTGCCGCTGTGCACCCTGCTGATGTTCATGCTGCTGGCGGGCCCGGCACGGGGCTCGATGTCGGCGGCCGCGTTCCTCACCTTCAACACCTCGGTGACCATGCTGCTGACCGCGGTCACCTCGCTCACCGGCGCCTTCGTCTCGGCGGTGGCCGCGCTCCCGCTGTTCGAGGAGATCAAGCCGGTCCTGGAGGCGCAGCCGGAGG
This sequence comes from Streptomyces griseorubiginosus, assembly GCF_001514195.1. Classification (GTDB taxonomy): domain Bacteria; phylum Actinomycetota; class Actinomycetes; order Streptomycetales; family Streptomycetaceae; genus Streptomyces; species Streptomyces griseorubiginosus. The sequence continues at coordinate 790,307 of NZ_KQ948737.1, forward strand.
TGCGCACCGCGAGCACCCGGCCGGGTCCGCTCACCGGGGCGCTGGAGGCCCGCCGGCTCTCCTTCCGCTACTCCGACGACGGCCCGCTGATCCTCGACGACGTGTCCTTCGAGATCCGGCCGGGCGAGTTCGTGGCGGTCGTCGGCCCGAGCGGCTGCGGCAAGTCGACCCTGCTCCGGCTGCTGATCGGCTTCGACCGCCCGCTGTCCGGGAGTGTCCTGTACGACGGCCAGGACCTGGCCGCCCTCGACCAGTCGGCGGTGCGCCGGCAGTGCGGGGTCGTCCTCCAGCACGCCCAGCCGTTCACCGGGTCGATCCTGGACGTCATCTGCGGCACCGAGCCGTACACGCCGGAGGAGGCGATGGCGGCGGCCGCGATGGCGGGGCTCGCGGAGGACATCCAGCGGATGCCGATGGGGCTGCACACCATCGTCTCGGGCAGCGGGGCGATCTCCGGCGGCCAGCGCCAACGGCTCATGATCGCCCAGGCGTTGATCCGGCGGCCCCGGATCCTCTTCTTCGACGAGGCGACCAGCGCCCTGGACAACGACACCCAGCGCACGGTCATCGAGTCCACGAAGGCCCTCAACGCGACCCGGATCGTCATCGCCCACCGGCTGTCCACGGTGCTGGACGCGGACCGTGTGATCGTGATGGAGAACGGCAAGGTCGCCCAGCAGGGCCCGCCCGCGCAGCTGCTCGCGGACACGGGCGGTCGTCTGCACGAGCTGGTGCGGCGGCAGATGGCCTGAGGGCTCAGTCCGTCCCGGGCACCGGGGCGCCGGAGGGGACCCCGGCGTCGACGTACGCCTCGTAGAGGTCCTTCCACGGCCGGTTCCCGGGGTGTTCGCCGCGGGCGTGGGCGTCGAGGGCGGCCAGGCAGACCTCCCAGCCGGCGCCGTTGCGGGCGGCGGTGTCGGCTGCGACGAGGACGTTGGTGAGCGTGAAGCGGGTCCGCTTCTCGTCGAGTTCCTCCAGGTCGAAGTGGAGTTCGTCGCCGCCCCACTCGAAGGAGAGGTGCCGGGGCTCGTCGACGGCGAGGACGCGGCCGGTGGAGTCCGGCATGTGCGGGTCGCCGCTGAAGCGGATGGTGCCGCCGGGACGCAGCTCGATCTCGGCGCGGGACGGGAACCAGTGGGCGAGTTCGTCGGCGTCGGTCACGAACCGCCAGACGCGGTCGGCGGGGTGGTCGTAGGTGCGGCTGAAGCGGACGGCGGGGCGGCCGTCGTCCAGGGTCAGGTAGCTGCCGGTGAGGTCTGCGGCCATGGTGGATCAGTCCTTCGGGGCGGGGTCCTCGGGGGTGTCCGGCGCCGTCTCGTCCAGACGGCTGCCGAGCGCGTCCAGGCTGCGGTTCCAGAGCTCGCGGTAGGGGGCGAGCCAGATGTCCAGTCGGGCGATGGGGGCCGGGTCCAGGGCGTAGACACGCCGTTGCGCTTCCTGGCGCACCCGGACCAGACCCGCCTCCCTGAGCACCTTCAGATGCTTGGAGGTGCTCGGCTGGCTCAGTCCGCAGGCCTCCACGATCTCCCCGACGGGCCGGGGCCGCTCCAGGAGCAGCGCGACGATGGCCCGCCGGTGGGGGTCGGCGAGGGCGGTCCAGAGCGCGGGGTCGGACATGTGTCCAATATGCCTCGCCAGTTATATGCCGGTCAAGGAATACGCGTGACCGCCGTCACCCCCAGCGAAACGTTGCCGTTTCGCTGAGACTGGACTAATCTCGATGTGTACGAAACCGTTTCGTTTACGGATCGGTAACGCCCCGTCGACCTTCCCTGGAGTGCTGTCCCATGTCCGAGAAGACCCTGACCGAGAGCAGCAGGGAGAGCGCCGTCGACGCGCAGCCCGAAGCCTCGGCCAAGCGGTGGTGGATTCTCGCCGTCATCGCCCTCGCCCAGCTGATGGTGGTCCTCGACGCGACCATCGTGAACATCGCGCTGCCCTCGGCCCAGGCCGACCTCGGCTTCTCCGACGGCAACCGGCAGTGGATCGTCACCGCCTACGCGCTCGCGTTCGCCTCGCTCCTGCTGCTCGGCGGCCGGATCGCCGACCTCTTCGGCCGCAAGACGGCGTTCCTCGTCGGAGTCGCCGGCTTCGCCGCCGTCTCCGCGCTCGGCGGCGCCGCCACCAACTTCGAGATGCTGGTCACCGCCCGTGCCCTCCAGGGTGCCTTCGGCGCACTCCTGGCGCCGGCCGCGCTCTCCCTGCTCAACACGACGTTCACCGACGCCCGCGAGAAGGCCAAGGCGTTCAGCGTCTACGGCGCCATCGCCGGCGCCGGCGGTGCCGTGGGCCTGCTGCTCGGCGGCCTGCTGACCGATGCCCTGGACTGGCGCTGGACGCTCTACGTCAACGTCGTCATCGCCGTGTTCGCCTTCGCGGGCGGCTGGATCCTGCTGCACAACCACCGGGACGCCGCCAACTCCAAGCTCGACGTCCCCGGCACCCTGCTGGTCGCGGCCGGACTGTTCTCCCTGGTCTACGGCTTCTCCAACGCCGAGACGCACGACTGGAACTCGCCCGAGACCTGGGGCTTCCTGATCGCGGGCGGGGTGCTGCTGACCGCCTTCGCCTGGTGGCAGACCCGCGCCGCGCATCCGCTGCTGCCGCTGCGCATCCTGCTCGACCGCAACCGCGCCGCCTCCTTCCTGGCCGTGCTGATCTCCGGCGGCGGCATGTTCGGTGTCTTCCTCTTCCTCACGTACTACCTCCAGCTGAACCTGGGCTTCAGCCCCACCAAGACCGGCGTGGCGTTCCTGCCGATGGTGGCCGCGCTGATGGTCGCGGCCCAGGTCAGCACCACCAAGCTGGTCCCCCGGATCGGCCCCAAGGCGATCATCCCGCTCGGCTTCGCGATCGCCGCGGTCGGCATGGCCTGGCTCACCGGCATCGGTGTCGGCTCCAGCTATGCGTCCGCCGTGCTGCCGCAGCTGATCGTCACCGGTTTCGGCCTCGGTCTGGTCATGCCGCCCGCCATGCAGCTGGCCACCGGCGGGGTCGCGGCCGAGGACGCGGGAGTCGCCTCCGCCACGGTCAACGCCATGCAGCAGGTGGGCGGTTCGATCGGCACGGCGCTGCTGAACACGCTGGCCGCGAGCGCCGCCACCGACTACCTCGTCGGCAAGGACCCGAGGAACAAGCTGGTCCAGGCCCACGCCACGATCGAGAGCTACACCACCGCCTTCTGGTGGTCGGCGGGTCTGTTCGCCGCCGGTGCGGTGATCGCCTTCCTGCTCTTCCGGCGGGGAGTGCCGGAGCAGGACGCGAGCGCCGCTCCCGTCGTGCACATGTAGCCGCCTGCACAAGTAGTCGCTCCGCACGGAGCCGCACGAAGGGCCGCCGTCAGCAGGGAGACGGCGGCCCTTCCCGTTGCCGTGGCGGTCGACCGGGCCGGCGCACGCACCGTAGGGCCCCTGTGGCTCACAGCGACGCCGGAATGGCCGCCGAGCGTTGGAGGAGGCTCGGGATGGGTACCCACAGGGCCATGCGAATAAGCGTGGTGGATGTGGGTTCCAATACGGTCCGTCTGGTGGTGGCGGACGCCCAGGACGGCGTGCCGCTTCCGGTGCACACGGCGAAGTGGCGGCTCAGGCTGTCCGACGACGTGCGGCCGGGCGGGCCGGTGCCGCAGGAGGCCGTGGAACGGCTGGTGAAGGCGGTCGAGGAGGCGGACCGGACCGCGGCGAGATGGGGCGCGGCCGGGCCGCTGGCCTTCGCGACCGCCGTCGTGCGGGCGGCGCCCAACCGTCAGGAGGTGCTGCGTACGGTACGGCAGCGCACCGGCGTCGGGCTGTACACCCTGCCCGGCGAGGTGGAGGCCGAACTCACCTTCCTCGGGGCGCGGCGCTGGATGGGCTGGCGGGCCGGGCCGCTCGCCCTGATGGACATCGGCGGCGGCTCGTTCGAGGTCGCCTTCGGGCGCGGCCGGATGCCGGACTTCGTGGCCTCGCTGCCGCTGGGCGCGGGACGGCTGACCCATGAGTTCTTCGAGGGCCAGGACCCGCCGCCCGCCGAGCTGGTGCGGGCGCTGCGCCGCAAGGTCCGCCATCAGCTGCGGGACGTGGCGGCGCGGATCCGTTGGGAGGGCCCGCGCACCGCGGTGGCCACCTCACGGACCTTCCAGCAGCTGGGACGGCTGTGCGGGGCTCCGGCGGGACGCCACGGCCCGTTCGTGGAACGTCAGTTGCGCCGCTCCGACCTGCGCGAGGCCGTGGCCGCTCTGGCCGCGCTGCCCTCCTCGCAGCGGGCCGAACTGCCCGGCATCTCCGCCCCACGAGCCCTCCAGAGCCTGGCGGGCGCGGTGATCGGGCACACGGCGATGAAGCTCACCGGCCTGGAGACCGTCACGATCTGCCCCTGGGCGATCCGTGAGGGGGTGCTGCTGCGACACATCGAGGACGGCCCGTCCTGGTGGGCCGAGATCGCCCGCCGCAACGAGGAGCCCGCTGCCCCGGACCCGGTGCCGCTGCGCATCGCGGCCGCCACCCGCTGAACGGAAACCGACAGGAAGGAGACACCCGTGTCCGAGAAGAGGCAGAAGCCGGACACCGCCCTCGACGAGGTCGTCCGCGAGGTCGAGGACGCCGAGAAGCGCACCCGCGAGTCCGACGGCAAGCGCGGGCACCGGGGCGAGGCCGGGGACGCCCTCACCCCCAACACCCGCGCGCAGGAGGAGTCCGAGGGCGAGTGACCTACTCCGGCGGCGCGCCCAGCGGGCGCGCTGCCAGCGCGCTCGCCACGCCGTACAGGTTGGCGGCCATGGCCCGGCCCGTCCGGTGCGACCAGGCGCGGCCGCGTTCGTCGTCCAGGTAGTCGGGGCCCGGCCCCGGACCGAGGTGCCAGTACGTCCACGCCTGGCCGGGCACGGTGTAGCCGATGTCGGCGAGCGCCCCCGAGATCTCGCTGATCACATGGTGCGCCCCGTCCTCGTTGCCGGTGACGACCACCCCCGCGACCCGGTTGTAGGCGACCGGGCGGCCCTCGTCGTCGGTCTCGGAGAGCATCGCGTCCATCCGCTCCAGCACCCGCTGGGCCACGGAGGAAGGCCGGCCGAGCCAGGTCGGCGAGGCGACGACCAGGATCTGCGCGTCCAGCAGCTTGGCGTGCACGAGCGGCCAGGCGTCACCCTCCCGCACGGGTTCGCTGACCACGCCCGGCTCGATGGTCAGGTCGACGGCGCGTACGACCTCCACGTCCACGCCGTCCTTCTCCAACTGTTCGACGACCACGCCCGCCAGCGCCTCGGTGTTGGACGGGTCGGGCGACCTCTTCAGGGTGCAGTTGAGCACGAGTGCCTTCATGCCGCCTCGGAGTACCCCCGAGGGGCGGATCCAGGCGGGCGGGTGACACACCCGGTCTCGGGTACTCGGCGCGCATGCCACACGATCCTCACCAGGAACCAGCACTGCCGTCGGCCCGGGGCCCGGTCTCCGTGGCCGTCGGGGAGTATCTGCTCGGCACCGGAGCGCTGCCCCGCCACGAGTCCGTCGCGGGCGCGGACGTGTACGGCGACGACCTCCAGCTCGCCCTGTACCTCTGCTACGAACTGCACTACCGCGGCTTCGCGGGCGTCCCGGCCGAGCGGGAGTGGGACCCGGACCTGCTGCGCACCCGCGCGGCCCTGGAGCACCGTTTCCTGTCCGCGCTGCGCACCGACACCCCGGCGCACGACAGCGTCGAGGACGCGGTCGCCGACCTGCTCGTGGAACCGGTCGAGGGCACGGGGGTCAGTCACTTCCTGAGCAAGGAGGGCGAGCTGTGGCAGGTCCGCGAGTACGCGGCCCAGCGCTCGCTGTACCACCTCAAGGAGGCCGACCCGCACGCGTGGGTGCTGCCGCGGCTGTGGGGCCGGGCCAAGGCGGGGATGGCGGCGGTGGAGTTCGACGAGTTCGGCGGCGGCCGCCCCGAGCGCGTCCACGCCCGCCTCTTCGCCGACCTGATGACGGACCTGGACCTGGACACGACGTACGGGCACTATCTGGACGACGCCTGCGCGGAGATGCTCGCGACGGTGAACCTCATGTCGCTGCTGGGCCTGCACCGCAGCCTGCGCGGGGCGCTGGTGGGTCACTTCGCGGCGGTCGAGATCACCTCCTCCCCCGGCTCCCGGCGCCTGGCCGACGCCATGCGCCGCACGGGCGCGGGACCGGCCGCCGAGCACTTCTACGACGAGCACGTCGAGGCGGACGCGGTCCACGAGCAGGTCGTGCGCCACGACGTCATCGGCGGTCTGCTGGCCGAGGAACCGCATCTCGCCGCCGACGTCGCCTTCGGCATCGACGCCACCGGATTCGTCGAGGACCGCCTCGGGGAGCGTCTGCTCGACGACTGGCGCGCCGGGCGTTCGTCCCTGCGCACCCGCCAGGCTTCCGAAATCTCCCATATTTCCTGAATGCCGGGGTACTTGGCCGACGTGAGATCACTGATACCGCCTTTGGCCCTCCCCGGTGTCTACACACCGCAGGAGGACACCGCGCTCCTGGCAGGGGCTCTGTCCGAGGAACCGCTGCACCCCGGTGCCCATGTCCTGGACGTGGGCACCGGGACCGGCGCACTGGCGCTCCAGGCCGCACACCGGGGCAGCCGGGTGACCGCGGTGGACGTGTCCTGGCGTGCCGTGTGCACCGCCAAGGCGAACGCCTGGCTGACCGGGGCATCGGTCCGGGTCCACCGCGGGAACCTCTTCACGCCCGTACGGCACCAGTCGTTCGACCTCATCCTGACCAACCCGCCGTACGTCCCCGCCCCCGTGCGGGACGGACGGCCGCCGCGCGGACGGGCACGGGCCTGGGACGCGGGCCACGACGGGCGCTCCGTGCTGGACCGGGTCTGCCGGGAGGCACCCGGGCTGCTGCGGCCCGGCGGAGTGCTGCTGATCGTGCACTCCGCGCTGAGCGATCCCGGGCGGACCGTACGGCATCTGCGCGGGGCGGGCCTCAAGGCCGCGGTGACCCGCCGTCACAGGATCGCTTTCGGACCGGTGTTGCGGGAGCGGGTGGACTGGCTGCGGGAACGCGGCCTGCTGTCCGCGGACGCCGGCGACGCCGCCGAGGAGAAGGAAGAGCTGGTGGTCGTCCGTGCCGAACTCCCCGTCTGACGACGAGCGTCCGTGCCGCGTCCGGATCCAGCACCGGGGCCCGCTGCTGGTGGAGGGCCCCGTGGAGGTGGAGTTGGAGGACGGCAGCACGGTCGCCTCCGACCGCTTCCGGGTGGCCCTGTGCACATGCCGGCGCAGCAAGCGCTACCCCTGGTGCGACACCAGCCATCGGGAACGCAAGCGCCTATAGACAGAAAGTCAATGCGGTTGCCGGAGATTCACCGGGTCGAGTGAACCAGCTCTTGCGGACCCTCAGGGGATGGATGGTCCCGGCCGCTCCGGGGTAACTACGGAGCCCGAACGCGTCCCTCGCCGAGGTGGAGCGGCCATGACGCCGGAGTCCGACGACCACGCTCCCGAACCGCCCGCGGCGAACCCGTATGCCCGCACCCGGGTGGACGGCGGCTTCACGGTCGTGGCGGCGGCCGGCGAACTCGACCTCGCGACGGCGGGCTTCCTCGCCGAGCACCTCGACGCGGCGACCGCGACCGCCCGGCCCGATGTGCTGGTCGACCTGCGGGACGTGGAGTTCTTCGACTGCTCGGGGCTGCGCGTGCTCTGCCGCGCCGACTCCCGGGCCAGGGAACACGGCGGACGCCTGCGCGTGGTCACCGACGATCCCCGGCTGCACCGGCTGCTGCGCGCCACGGGCCTGTGGGCCCGCGTCACGCCGCTGCCGGCGATCCCCCGGGCGCAGTGACCGAGGGGCCGGCGGACGGCCCCACTCCGTCCGCCGGCCCTCGAAGCGGGATCGCCGGGTTCCGTGAGGAGAGGGGTAGCACTCCCCTGTTGCGGGCCCCTCGGGCAGGTCACGGCACCCCACGATCCCGGTCTCTCAGAACGCGAAGACGCTCGTCCCGAAGGAGTTCTTCACGCACTCGTTGGCGAAGGTCCGCTCGTAGGAGACGCGCTTGCCCCGCCAGACGCCGTCGACCGTGACCACGACGGGGTTGTACTCCCGGGTGCACTGGACGTCGGAGCCGGCCCCCAGGGCGTCGAAGTCCCCGTCGGTGGCCCGCAGTTCGGCGCAGGCCGGGCTCGCGGCCGGGTGGGTGCCCGAGGGCCTCGGGGCGCAGGTGAGGGTCACGGCCCGTTCCGGGGTGACGGTGGCGGCGCTGTCGCCGTGGCCGAGGGTGAGCACGAGAGCCGAGGGGGCGTAGAGGCTCTGGGGGGCGGCGGCCGGCTCGGCGAGCGCGGCCCCGGTGAGGGGTCCGCAGACGGCGGTGGCCGTGAGGCCGAGGGTCGCTGCCCAGCGCGCGGTGTTCCGCATTGTGTGCATCCTTCCGCTGGATTCGAGGGTGTCGCCGTCCGACTCGGTCGGTGCCGGAGCGGCGAGCGCGAGTCTGCCGAGTCCTGGCCCGAACTTCACATCAGCCCCACAGTTTTCAGTAACCTTGCGTGTTGAATCAGTGGCGCGAAGTCACATCATCCGAACAGTCGAGCCCCTCAACCGCACGGATCTCGATCACTCGTTCCGGCCGGATGGCCTGTTTACCCCGCCTCCGCAATAGGCCTGAAACATTCCGCTTCCGCTCTCGGCGCACCCCGCCGAGACCCCTTGCGTTCATGGAACACTGGAGTAATCGTCATTACATAATTACTCCAGAACAGCGAGAGAAGCTGCGCGGCTGGTTCACCGGCCGTCTGCCCGACGATCTCTTCGAGGCGCTGGTCGAGGTGACCGTCGACCGCGAGGAGATCACCGTGATCGGCCGCATCCCCGGACCGCGGCTCACCGAGGGCGTCTCGGCCGCCGAGCGCGAGGCCGCCGTGCAGGGCCGGATCCAGGAGTTCCGGGAGCGCACCCGCGAGGAGCGCGTGGAGGTCGCCCGCGAGGCCGAGCACGCCTTCCGCCGCAAGGTGTCGTGGGGCGTGGAGTGCGACGGCGAGCGCGCCCTGTTCACGCATGTGGCGGCCCCCGTCATGACCCGGCTGCGGCAGCCCGAGCGCCAGGTCCTGGACACCCTCATCGCCGGCGGGGTCGCCCGCAGCCGCAGCGACGCGCTCGCCTGGTGCGTCCGGCTGGTGCAGCGCCACACCGACGACTGGCTGGCCGAACTGCGGGAGTCCCTGGAGCACGTCCAACGGGTGCGGGCCCAGGGGCCGGATGCCGACGAGGCGGGCGACTCCGCCGACGGGAGCACCGAGAGCGGATGAAACGGCCCGCTCCTGCCACCCGGTGACCGGACCCGACGGCAGGCAGCATGGTCAGTGCCCTCGGCTACATTGCGGCTCATGACCAACTACGTACTGGTGGCGGGCGCGAGGCTAGGGGCGTCGGCGTGGGACGAGGTCGCGGCGGAGCTGCGCGCGGCCGGGCACGCACCGCATCCGCTGACCTTGTCGGGCCTCGCGGAGAAGCAGGGTGTCCCGGCGGGACAGCGGACTCATGTGCGGGACATCGTCGACGAGGTCGAGCGGCTGGATCTGCGGGAGGTGGTGCTGGTCGGGCACAGCTACTCGGGCGTCCCGGTCGGACAGGCGGCCCAGCTGATCGGTGACAGGCTGCGGCGCGTGGTGTTCGTCGACGCGAGCGTCCCCGTCGACGGGGAGTCCTTCCTGGACGGCTGGCCCAGCGACGACGTCCGCAGGACCATCGAGGAGAGCGGCGGCTTCTGGCTCCCGGTGGGTCCGGAGCACTACGCCGACCAGGGTCTTACGGACGCGCAGATATCCCGGCTCATCACCCGTGCGTCCCCGCACCCCGGCGCCACCCTCACCGAACCCGCCGTCCTCACCGGCCCGTTGGACGAGCTCCCGGCCACCTACGTCAAGTGCCTGCTCGACGGCGAGGAACCGATGCCGGTCGTGGCCGAGCTGCTGAAGAACGACAGCTGGGAACTGGTCGAGATGGACACCGGGCACTGGCCGATGTTCTCCCAGCCCCGCGAACTGGCCCGCGTCCTCGCGGAGCTCGGCACGACCGCCTCCTGAGCGGCTGTCGCGGCCCGAGCGGCCACCGCTCCCCGGGCGGCGGCCGGCCCCGGATATCGTCGGCGCACTCGACGAGGAGAGGCGGCAGGGACCGATGGCCAAGCACTGGGCGGACTTCCAGTACGAGATCTACCTGAACGGGATGTCCGGCGCGGTGCCCCGGCTGCCCACGGACCTGACCCGCCTCGAAGAACTCACCGAACAGCGGCTGGGCCCCGGGCCGGTGGGCTATGTGGCGGGCAGCGCGGGGGACGGCAGTACCGCGCGGGCGAACCGGGCGGCTCTCCGACGGCGTCGGATCGTCCCGCGCATGCTGCGGGACGTGCACGAACGCGACCTGTCCGTCGAGGTGTTGGGCCGTACCCTGCCCGCACCGCTGGCCCTGGCGCCGGTCGGCGTGCTGTCGATCATGCACCCCGAGGCGGAGTCCGCCGCCGCCCGCGCCGCCGCGGCCCAGGGCGTGCCGTACATCCTCTCGTCGGCCTCCAGCACACCGATGGAGGAGGTCGCCGAGGCGATGGGGGACGCCGAGCGCTGGTTCCAGCTGTACTGGCCGAAGGACCCGGAGGTCGCCCTCAGCTTCCTCGGCCGGGCCAGGGCCGCCGGGTTCACCGCCCTGGTCGTCACCCTGGACACCCCGCTGCTGTCCTGGCGGCCACGCGATCTCGACCAGGCGTACCTTCCGTTCCTGCACGGCGTGGGCACCGCCAACTACTTCTCCGACCCGGCCTTCCGGGCGGGTCTGGCCAAGCCGGTGCACGAGGACCCCAACGCGGCCGTGCTGCACTTCGTCGGCATGTTCGCGGACCCGGGCAAGACCTGGCCCGACCTGGCGTTGATCAGGGAGCACTGGGACGGCCCGATCGTGCTCAAGGGCATCCTGCACCCGGACGACGCCCGCCTCGCCGCCGACGCCGGGATGGACGGGGTCGTGGTCTCCAACCACGGCGGCCGGCAGGTGGCCGGGTCCATCGCGGCGGCCGATGCGCTGCCCCGGGTGGTGGAGGCCGTGGGTGACCGGCTGACGGTGCTCTTCGACAGCGGAGTCCGCACCGGCGACGACGTCTTCAAAGCCCTCGCCCTCGGCGCCCGCGCGGTGCTGCTCGGGCGGCCGTACGTCTACGGTCTCGGGCTCGACGGACAACCGGGCGTCGAGCACGTGATCCGCTGTCTGCTCGCCGAACTGGACCTCACCCTCGCCCTGTCGGGCCACGCGACACCGGCCACGATCGGCCCCGAGGACCTCGTGGAGGACCCCGCCTGAGGGGAGGTGTCCGCCTGAGGGGGAGGTCTCCGCCCGAGGGGAGGCCGCCGCGGACGGAGACCTCCCTGTCGTGCCCGGTTCGTGGCCGGCCCGCCGCTACACCCGGTTCCTGAGCGTCGCCGGCCGGGCCTGCGGGGCCCCGCTCCCGGTGACCGACAGCGATCCGGGGCTCGCGACCGAGGACGGGTCGGTCAGCCAGCGCTGCTCCTTCGAGCCGTCGCGGACCTTGACGACGATGTCCGCGCCCGCCTCCCCGGTGGTGGCGGCGAGGGCCAGCTGCTCGTCCCAGCGGGGGATCAACTCCCCCTGCACGGTGAGGTCGTAGCGCACGTCCTGGGCCCGCTTCGCCTTGTCCTCGGCGCACTCGCCGAGGATGACCACACCCGCGTCCACGTGCGAGTCCAGGCACAGCTCCGGGTTGGCCTCGCTGCGCAGCAGCCCGTCGGCCTCGTAGGACCACTGCTGGGTCACATCGGTGGAGCAGGCCGCCAGTTCGGTGCCGGCGCCCTCCTTCACCGTGCCCCGGATGTCGAGGCAGAGGTCGGAGGCGGCGTTGCGCAGCCGGGTCACGGCCGGCGCGGTGGGCAGCTGGGCGGGGCCCGGGGTGCGGGGGCTCGCGCTCGGCACGGTGTCGTTGCCGGTGGCGCTGGTCGAGGCGGCCGGGTCGGCGCCGTCGTCGTGCGACCACAGGCCGGTGGCGAGCATCGCCGCGAGGATCCCGGCGGAGGTCAGGCCCACCCCGGTGAGCACCGTGCGCGAGGAGCGCAGACCGCTGCCGGTGCCGGGGGGCCGGCGGCCCGGCGTCGGGATGCGCGCCAGGATGCGGCGGCGTTCCGCGCCGTGCCGGCCGCTTCCCCGGCCGCGGGCCGAGTCCTGGGGCGTACGCCCGGCGCGCAGTTCGAGATAGCGCCGGGCACCCCAGCCGAGCACCGCCTCCGCGAGGAGGACACCGAGACCGCCCTCGAAATGGCTCAGTTGTTCCGCGGCGGAACGGCAGTAGGGGCACTCCGAGAGATGCTGCTCGACATCCGGCAGCAGGGCGCCGCCGCGTCGAATCGGAACATCGAGGAGACGGTTGTAGAAGCGGCAATCCTTGGTCGGCGCGAGTTCCCGATGGGCATGTACACATCCTTCCCGGAATTTTTCACGCGCCTGTTCGAGCGCTGCCGACGCGGTGTCGGTGTCCATGCCGAGGAGTGCGGCGGGCACCGCAATCGAGTCGGCCTCGACCTCGGTGTGCCACAGCAAGCAGCGGGCGAGTCCGGGAAGGGACTGGAATGACCGCTCGGCGAGCTTGCGGTTTTCCGGGGTCATCGACTTGGCGGCCCGCATCCCGCGGCCGCCGTTCGGTTTCACCAAGTCCGGCAGCACACCCGTTATTCGGTCCTGCGCCGTCCACTCCTTGACCGTGTCCCGCACGGCCACGAGGGTTCTCGGGCGCAGGGCGAGGGCCGGTTCGCCGAGTGCGAGACGGTCCAGGACCTGGTGGAAGGCGGCCGCGGCCACCATGGAGGCGGTCTCGGACGGGGACGCCAGACAGATCACCGCGTATTCGTGGGCCGGTTTCCAGTGGCGGGCCATGAGCAGGGCGACGGACTGGGCGGCCTCACCGTCGGGACGCCCCCTGAGCCGGGCTGCGAGATCCTCGTCGGATTCTCCGGACGCGCCGCCCGGCGGCGGGTAAGGCGGAAGCGGGGGGTGGGGGGTGGGCACTGAGCGGATTCCTTCCCAGGGGCATGGGACTCACAGAAGTTCTCCTTGCCGAAAAGAAGTGCCGGACGGGGCATCCCTTTTGGGCGCGGTGTGGGAAGCACGAATTCGCCGACGCCTCTTCGACCCGGTTCCCCACGAGACGAATACGACCCGGCCCTGCCCCCCACTCAGGTGGTTCACCCTTGCACAAGTCACTCACGGCCAACAAGGCACCTGGGCAACATCCACGTCAATGGAAAGTCAGTCGGAGGCCGCCGCAACTGCGCCTTCCCACACTGGCTTTCGACATTCCATGCGCCCCGTGTGAACCCCGCGCACGCGCCGGAGCGCCGCGCACGCTCCCGGAGTGCGGCGGGCGGTAGTGCACTGGGTACCGGCCCTTCTCGGAGGCCCCGCGCGGAACGGCGGCTCTCCCGCGCCAAACCCCGGCCGCCGACCCCGTTCCTCCCGCCCTCGGTCGGCGGCCCCGGGGCGGGGGGACCGGGCGGGAGCGGCTCGACCCGGGTCCCCTTCCCCACGTCCACGGCACCCGGGTCGTTCCCCATGGCTTCGCACGGACCCTGCCCCAGCGCCCCCCTGAGAGCCTCAGATCTGCCAGGAGCGCAGTCGGTCCGCCGCGCCGTACACGTCGGTCTTGCCGGAGATCAGGTCGCGGGCGAGGTCGACCAAGGCGCCGTAGGGCGGATCGATGCCCACACCGCTGACGAACATGTAGGCCACGGCGGTGGCGCAGGCGAAGCGGGCGTTGGCGGACGGTAAGGGCTTGAGCAGGGCCAGGGTGTGCAGCAGGGCGGCGGCTCGCCAGGCCGGGTCGGAGTCCACGCCGAGACGCGGCGGATCGACCCGGTGCCGGGCGACGGCGGCGACGAGCGCCGAGAAGTCGTTGATCGTGGGCTGTTCGGGCAGGACCTCTTCGTGCCGCTGGAGCAGCCAGGGCACGTCGATGTGGACGACGGAAGCCATCGGTCAGGCGACCCGCCCCGCGCCCTTGCCCGCCGGTTCGTCCTCGGGGAAGGCGGCGGCGAACTCGTCGGCGTAGGCGGAGAAGAACCGGCGGAAGGCCTCCGCGCCTTCCTGGAGGGCCCGGTGCCGCGCGATGTCCGCGGCGGCGGCCTCCCGCACGAGGGCCTTCATCGACGTACCGCGCTCCTTGGCGATCTGCCGCAGGTCCTCCAGCTCGCGATCGCTGAACTCCACATTGAGAGCAGGCATGCCCTCACGGTACCGCGCGGGGTACTCCACCGTAAATACTCCCAGCTCAGAGTCGTATTGCGGCGGTACCGCGAGGTCGATACCCCGGCGGCCGCGGATGAGGCGTGAGTCACACTCCGCCCCCTCCATGTCACATTCCGGGCCCCGGAAGCCCTCGCAGGAGTGAGCGCGCCACTGGGAGGCCCACCCGATGACCGAGATCCCCGTGCCCGTCGGCACCGAAGACCCGACCGGCGTCTTCGTCGAGCACCGTGAACTGCTGTTCGGCGTCGTCTACAACATGCTGAGCAGCGTCACCGACACCGAGGACGTCCTCCAGGACACCTGGCTGTCGTGGTCGCGCCGGGGCACCGGCGGAGTCGACAACCCGCGTGCCTACCTGGTCCGGATCGCCGTCAACCACGCCCTGAAGCGGCGGGCCGTGGTCGACCGCCGCCGCGAGACGTACGTCGGCTCGTGGCTGCCCGAGCCCCTGGTCACCGAGGAGCCGGGCGCGGACGACCCGGCGCTGCGGACCGAGTCCGTGTCGCTGGCGATGCTGGTGGTCCTGGAGTCGCTGTCCCCGCTGGAGCGCGCGGTGTTCGTGCTCCACGAGGTGTTCGGGTACGCCCACACCGAGATCGCGGAGATCATCGACCGGAAACCGGCCGCCGTACGGCAGTTGGCGCATCGCGCGCGGGACCACGTGCAGGCTCGCCGGCCGCTGTACGAGGCGCATCCGCGGGTGCGCCGGGAGGCGACCGAGCGGTTCGTGCGGGCCGCCGTCGGCGGGGACATCGCGGAGCTGATGGAGATCCTCGCCCCGGACGTGACGGTGTGGACCGACGGCGGCGGCATGCGCAAGCAGGCCCTGCGGCCGGTGCACGGGCGCGACAAGGCCGCCCGGCTCCTCACCGGGTACGCCAGGCGGGGCGGCGCCCACCTGGACCTGGAGCTGCGCCACCGGCGGGTCAACGGCGACGACGCCGCCGTGCTGTTCTCCCACGACTCGCCGTACGCGGTGATCGTCCTGGACCTCACCCCGGAGGGCGACCGGGTCGCGAACCTCTTCGTCGTCACCAACCCGGACAAGCTCACGCACGTCGACAAGGAGGAGGCATGACACCCTCGTTGACCACCAGGGAACAGCGGGCGGAGCCGGGCAGGGGCGAGCGGCTGTCCGGCTGGCTCGACGGCCGGCTCGGCACCCGCACCCTCGGCGCGAAGTACCTGCGCAAGGTCTTCCCGGACCACTGGTCCTTCCTGCTCGGCGAGATCTGTCTATACAGCTTCGTCGTGCTGATCCTGACCGGGGTGTGGCTCACCCTGTTCTTCCATCCGTCGATGAACGAGGTGACGTACCACGGCAGTTACACGCCCCTGAACGGCGTGCGCATGTCGGAGGCGTACGCCTCGACCCTGGACATCAGCTTCGACGTGCGCGGCGGACTGCTGATCCGCCAGCTGCACCACTGGTCGGCGCTGATCTTCGTCGCCGCGATGCTCACGCACATGATGCGGCACTTCTTCACCGGCTCGTTCCGCAAACCGCGTGAGGTCAACTGGGTGTTCGGCTGGCTGCTGCTGTTCCTCGGCCTGTTCGAGGGCCTCTTCGGCTACTCGCTGCCGGACGACCTGCTGTCGGGCACGGGCCTCAGGTTCGTCTACGGCGCCACCCTGTCGGTGCCGATCGTCGGGACGTATCTCGCGCTGTTCCTGTTCGGCGGCGAGTTCCCCGGCCATGACATCGTGGCCCGCTTCTACTCGCTGCACATCCTGGTGATCCCCGGCATCATGGCGGCCCTCGTGCTGGCCCACCTGATCCTGGTCGTGTACCACAAGCACACCCAGTTCGCGGGCCCCGGGAAGACCGAACGCAACGTGGTCGGCACCCCGTTCTTCCCGGTGTACCTGGCGAAGGCGGGCGGTTTCTTCTTCCTGGTCTTCGGGGCGCTCACCCTCATCGCGGCCGTGGCGTCCGTCAACCCCGTGTGGTCCTACGGCCCTTACCGCGCCGACCAGGTCTCCACGGGCGCCCAGCCGGACTGGTACCTGGGCTTCGCGGAGGGCCTGGTGCGGGTGATGCCGGGCTGGGAGGTGACCCTCTGGGGCCACACGCTGATCCTCGGGGTCCTGATCCCGGTCGTGGTCTTCCCGCTGCTGCTGGTCTTCATCGGCGTCTACCCGTTCCTGGAGGCCCGGTTCACCAAGGACCGGCGGGAGCACCACCTGCTGGACCGCCCGCGCAACAAGCCTCTGCGCACCGCGATCGGCGCGTCCTGGATCAGCCTGTACCTGATCCTGCTGGCGGGCGGCGGCAACGACATCGTGGCGACCCGGCTGCACCTGTCCATCAACACGGTCACCTGGGCCGTACGGATCGGGATGTTCGTCGTCCCCGCGGTCGTCTTCGTCGTCACCCGGCGGATCTGCCTGGGGCTCCAACTCCGCGACCGGGAACTGGTGTTGCACGGCCGGGAGACGGGTGTGATCAAGCGGCTGCCGCACGGTGAGTACGTCGAGGTGCACCAGCCGCTCGATCAGGCCCGGCTCCACCAGCTCACCGCGCACGAGCGGCCCGGTGAGCTGGTGGAGCATCCGAAGGTCAGCCTTGATCCGCCACGAAGGACGCCATCCGGGTCAGGGCCGAGTTCCAGTTGATGGTGTGCTCGTTGGTCGACCAGGACTGGATGTCGTCGATGTAGCAGAACTGGCCGACACAGCCCTGGAGTTTGCTCTGTGCGTAGGGGTCCTGGATGCCCGAGTTCGGCCCGCCGGCGAGGGTGCCCTTCGGCGGGTTCGGCATGTTCGGGTCGAGCTGGTGGGCGTACCAACGGGCGTGCTGGTTGTGGGAGTTGACCTCGCCGTAGCCGGTCACATACGACATGTTGAGGGCGTTGCGGCCGAAGATGTAGTCGATGCCCTGAAGGGCGCCGTCCCGGTACTTCGAGGCGCCGGTGATGTCGTAGGCGGTGGCGATGACGATGCCGTTGTGCAGGATCTGGTGGTTGGAGCCCCAGTCGTAGAGGTTGCCCTCCGGGGCGTACGGCAGGCCGTACGGGTGGGCCTTCAGGGTGGCCAGGTAGCCGTCGGCGCCCTTGACGACCGACTGGCGGACCTTGTCGCGGCCGGGCAGCTTGCTGGGCACGGTCGCCAGGTCCAGCCGGGCCGCGGCGGCCGTACGGGCCCAGTCGTAGCCGACGGGGACGAAGATGTCGGCGGTGTGGACGGGTGAGGCGAGGACGTGGTCCTGGAAGGTCTTCTCACCCGTGGTGAGGTACAGCTCGGCCGCCGCCCAGTAGAACTCGTCGGTGACGTTGTTGTCGGCGTAGGTGCCGCCGCCGGTGCCGTCGCTCTCCGAGGCGTACAGGTCGGGGTGGGCGAGCGCGGCGGCCCAGGCCTTGCGGGCGGCCGTCAGGGCCCTGGCCGCGAAAGCCTTGTCGTACGGCTTGTACAGGCGGGCCGCCTGGGCGGCCGCCGCGGCGAGGTTCAGGGTCGCCGCGGTGGACGGTGGGTGCAGTTCACGCTTCTGCGGGTCGTCGCTCGGCAGCAGCGGCAGGCCGGTCCACTGCTCGTCGTGGATCTTGTGGTGGGCCATCCCGGCCAGCGGCTTCCCGTCCGGCACCTGCATCTTCAGGAGGAACTCCAGCTCCCAGCGGGCCTCGTCGAGGATGTCCGGGATTTTGTTGCCGCTCTCGGGGATGGCGAGGCTGCCGTCACCGAGCTTCCCCGGTTCCCCGGTGCGGGCGAGCAGTTCACGCTCGTACGTGCTGAGCAGCTCCCAGGTGGAGATGCCGCCGTTGACGACGTACTTGCCGTGGTCGCCGGCGTCGTACCAGCCACCGGTGACGTCGAGGGTGTAGTCGCACACACCGGGCTGGCAGGGCACGTTCTTGTCGCCCTGGCTGGGAGCCGCGTTCACGTGACCGGCGGCGCGGCCGTAGCCCGGGCGCAGGTCGTCGCGGATCGCGATGCCGCTGCGCTGGGTGTAGTAGTACTTGGCCGCGTCCAGGCGGAGCTGCTCGTAGGCCGCGGCGCCGATGTCGAAGGGCCGGCTGGTCTCGCCGTCGGCGACCAGGGTGAACCCGGTGCCCTTCCTGCGGTAGGCGCTGAAGTCGATCGAGTGGACGTTCTGCCCGGAGGAGGCGTCGACACCGCGCGGCACGGTCGAGCCGTGGGCGACGACGGCGCCGGAGGCGTTCTTGAGCTGCCAGGGCAGCTTGGTCATGGCGTCGGTGACCAGGGTGGCGTTCTTCGGCCCGGCGGGCAGATAGGCGACCTGGTTGACCCGCACGCGCGGTCCGGTGTCGGGCACGTACACCTCGGGCGGGACCCCGCCCAGCAGGGAGGCGTCGTCCATGCAGAAGCGGAACGGGTCGGTGCCGCCGCCGAGTTGGAAGCCGACCTGGCCCTGTGCCGTGTCGACGGGCGAGGTGAACGTGTAGGAGTAGGAGTTCCCGGACACGCTCAGCTGCGGGCTCACCTCGAACCAGGTGTCGTAGGGCGCCACTTGCAGCCCCACGATCGCGCGCACGACGTGCCCCTCGGGCGAACCCTTCGCGGTGAAGGAGAACTTGTACGACTCCCCCTTCACCAGGGTCACGTCGTTCTGGCCGACGGCCGCGTCCCAGCGGTTGGCGGTGCCGCCGGGCACGTCCGCGCAGAGCTGTCCGTCGGACACTTCCGCGGTGACGTTGCTGGTCGTCCACCAGGGCGCGGTGGTGGAGTCGAAGGTGCCGTTCTTGAGCTGTTCGACCTCCTCGGCGGCGGCTCCGGATGCGGGGAGGCCGACAAGTGCCGTCCCCGCGAGGGCCGCCAGGGCCAACAGGGCGGTTCTGCGTCGTTTCACGTCTGGGCTCCTCTGGAGAGGTGCGGGCGACGCTCGTGATGGGAGCGCTCCCAGAAGCGGACGCCCGCCATGCTTGTTGCAGGCATGACACGGCGTCAACCACCGGGCAGCGCCAACTTGTCGCGCGATCGCCTGACGCCCCTCACTCATCGAGGCCCAGAAGCGCCCACAACTGATCGTGACCGCACACGACCTGACGGTAAGCCACACCCTGCTGTCCAGGACACGGTGAGCCGCCGCCGCCCGCCGCACCGCCCCCGCCGGATTTCCCCTTTGACCGGCATCTCCCGGCCGGCAGGGGTTCGCCGTCCGCGCGCGAGCGCGACGCACTAGTCTTGGAGCCCAAGTGACCGGTTTGTTCACTGAGAGTGCCCGCGATGGAGTGGCGACGATGACCCTCGTGTACCCGTTCGACGACACGGCGACAGCACGGGCCGTCGTCGGCGAGGACGGCACGCTGGTCGCGTGGAACGCCGGAGCGCAACGCCTGCTGGGCTGGTCACCCGCCGAGGTGGTGGGCAGACCCGCGGTGAACCTGCTGGTCAACGGAGGCCAGGAGATGCCCGTCGGGCCCGTGGGCGCCCGCTGGGACGGTGTCCTCACCCTGTGTCACCGGGACGGCACCGCCGTATCGGCCTGGCTGCTCGCCCACCACCAGAACTCCTCGGACGGCGGCCCCGGGCACTGGCTCGTGGTGACCCCGCTGGACCCCGGCGGCCCCCGCTCCCCCGACGACCCGCTGGGCACGGCCGTGCTCACCCAGTCGCCCTGCGCCGTCGCCGTCTACGACGACCAGCTGCGGCTGCGCCGGATCAACGACGCCATGGCCGAGGTGATCGGCCTGCCCGAGAAGCGCATCCAGGGCCTCAGACTGTCCGAGATCGGCGGCAAGCGGCAGAGCGTGGAACTGGAGGAGCATCTGCTCCACGTGCTCAGCAGCGGCGAGGCCAAGGACGTGCAGACGTACATGCGGACCGGCGGCCAGGAGCGCGCGCACGCCTGGCTGGCCCGGATGGCACCGATCACCGACCCGTCGGGCCGGGTGCGGGGCGTGTGTCTGGCCGCCCACGACTTCACCGACAACTTCCTCGCCCGGGAGCGGCTCCAGCTGGTCAACGAGGCCAGTGTGCGCATCGGCACCACCCTCGACGTGACACGCACGGCCCAGGAGCTGGCCGACGTCTGCATTCCCGCGCTCGCCGACTTCGTCAGCGTCGACCTGCTGGATCCTCAGGAGCAGGGCGAGATCCCGCCGGTGCTGACCGCGCCGGTCGAGCTGCGGCGCGCCGCCCATCAGTCGGTGGATCCCGGCAACCCGATGGCCGTGGTCAAGCCGGGCCACACCGAGGTGTACCCGGTCGGCTCTCCGCAGGCCGACTCGCTGGTCGCGGGCTCCACCATCGTGGCCACGGTGGCCTCCGGACGGCTCGACCGGTGGCTCGACTGGAACAGGACCCGCGCCGAGCGGGTCAAGGAGTTCGGCATCCACTCCACGATGTCCGTGCCGATCCAGGCCCGCGGCCAGACCCTCGGGGTCGCGGTCCTCACCCGGTACCGGCGACCGGACCCCTTCACCCCGGACGACGTCCTGCTGGCCGAGGAGATCACCGCGCGGGCCGGGATCTGCGTCGACAACGCCCGCCGCTTCTCCCGTGAGCGTGAGACCGCGCTCGCCCTCCAGCGCAGTCTGCTGCCCCGCTCCCTGCCCCGCACCGCCGCCGTGGACGCCGCCTCGCGCTATCTCCCGGCCGCGCGGGCCGGCGTCGGCGGCGACTGGTTCGACGTGATCCCGCTGTCCGGGATGCGGGTCGCGATGGTCGTCGGGGACGTGATCGGCCAGGGCATCCAGGCCTCCGCGACGATGGGCCGGCTGCGCACCGCCGTCCGCACCCTCGCCGACATCGACCTGGCCCCGGACGAGCTCCTCACCCACCTCGACGACCTCGTCGTACGGCTGTCCGCGGAGGCCGGCGGCGAGGGCAGCCCCGGCGAGGTCGGGGCCACCTGTCTCTACGCGGTCTACGACCCGGTGTCCCGGCGTTGCACGCTGGCGCGGGCCGGGCATCCGGCGCCCGTGCGGCTGACGCCGGGCGGAGTCGCCCGCGAGGTGGACCTGCCCGCGGGGCCGCCGCTGGGCCTCGGCGGGCTGCCGTTCGAGTCCGCCGAGCTGGATCTGCCCGAGGGGAGCCTGCTGGCCCTGTACACGGACGGGCTCATCGACTCCCCGGAGCGGGACGTCGACGCGGGCCACGCGCTGCTGTGCGAGGCCCTCGCGGTGCCCGCCGACTCCCTGGAGGAGACCTGCGACCGGGTGCTGCACACACTGCTCCCGGCGACCGGCTCCGCCGACGACGTGGCCCTCCTGCTGGCCCGCACCCGGGGGCTGCCCGCCTCCCAGGTGGCGACCTGGGACATCCCGGCGGACCCCGCCCTGGTCGGGCCCGTGCGCAAGCAGGTCGTGGAACAGCTGGCCCGCTGGGAACTGGCCGAGGCGTCGTTCACGGCCGAGCTGGTGACGAGCGAGCTCGTGACGAACGCGATCCGCTACGGCGCCCGTCCCATCCGGCTGCGGCTCATCCACGACGCGACCACGCTGATCTGCGAGGTCTCCGACAGCAGCCACACCGCCCCGCACCTCAGGCGCGCCAAGACCTGGGACGAGGGCGGCCGGGGGCTGCTCCTGGTCGCGCAGCTCACCCAGCGCTGGGGCAGCCGGCACACGGCCGACGGCAAGACCATCTGGGCGGAGATCGGCCTCCTCGACGAGGAGTGAGGCCTGGCGTGAGCGAACCTTTCCGGCCCGGGCCGCGTCGGACCCTGATGACGACCCTGGTGACGGGGCACGAGACGCCGTACGGGCGCGTGCGGGAGATCTCCGGGAGTGTGGAGACATGACGAACAGGTTCCTCGGTGTACGGCGGGCCGTGACGGCGGCGGGTTCGGTCGCGCTGCTCGGTCTGGTGGCGGGCTGCGGCAACGGCGGCAGCAGTGACGGGACGTCCAGCGCCCCGCGTACGGAGTCCGGCACTGCCACGTCGTCCGCCACCGGGGCGCCCACAGGGACGAGCGGCGTCCCGACCGACCCGGTGAGCAACTCCCTCACCCCGTCCGCGCCCCCGGTGTCCGCGTCCGCCACCCGCTGCCACACCTCCGAGCTGAGCGCCTCCGTCGGCCGCAACAACCCCGGCGCCGGGCAGGAGAACTTCCCGGTGGTGCTGACGAACGAGTCGCACCGCACGTGCACGCTGTACGGCTATCCGGGCACCGCCTTCGTCGACGCGTCCGGCAAGCAGCTGGGCCCGGACCCCGAGCGGTCAGCCGGGAAGCCGGAGACCGTGAAGCTGCCGCCGGGCGGCAGCGCCTGGGCCGGACTGTCCTTCTCCAACCCGGAGATCAGCGAAGCCGCGACCGCCACCCCGGCCGCGCTCCTCGTGACCCCGCCGGACGAGGAGGACCCGCTGAAGGTGACCTGGAAGGGCGGCGCGGTCCCGGTCTCCGGCGACGAGTCGTCGGTGCGGCTCATCCCGTTCAGCCCGGGCACGGGGGCCTGAGCGGCCGAGGCGGACCGTCCGGGAAGAGGTCGGACGTGTCGGATCCAGGACCGGGGGTATCGGGGTCGAGGTCGGGGGAATCGGGAAGTTCTTACCCTCGCCTGGTTTCATGACCGGGCACGATCTGCTCACCTCACGAAGGACCCGCCCTGAACACCCCGCTCGCCGAAGCCCTGTCCATCGCCCTGCTCGTAGCCGTACTCGCATGGGCGGTCCTGCGTCCCTTCGGCTGGCCGGAGGCGGTCGTCGCCGTCCCCGCTGCCGGGCTGGTGATCCTGACCGGCGCCATCTCCCCCGAGCACGCCTGGGCGGAGGCCGAACGGCTCGGGCCCGTCGTCGGGTTCCTGGCGGCGGTCCTGGTGCTCGCCCACTTCTGTGACGTCGAGGGGCTGTTCCACGCCTGCGGGGCCTGGCTGGCGCGACGCGCGGCCGGCTCGCCCGGACGGCTGCTGACCGGGGTGTTCCTGCTGGCGTCGGCGATCACGGCGGTGCTGAGCCTGGACGCCACCGTCGTGCTGCTGACGCCCGTGGTGCTGGCGACCGCCTCCCGGATGGGGGCCCGCGCCAAACCGCACGTCTACGCCTGCGCCCATCTGTCGAACACAGCCTCGCTGCTGCTGCCGGTGTCCAACCTCACCAACCTGCTGGCCTTCGAGGCGAGCGGGGTCAGCTTCACCCGCTTCGCGCTGCTGATGACGCTGCCCTGGATCGCCGCGATCGCCGTCGAGTACGTGGTCTTCCGGCGCTTCTTCGCCACCGACCTCACGGTGGTCGACCACTCCCCCGGGTCGGCCGAGGAACCCCCTCTGCCGCTGTTCGCCCTGGTCACCGTCGGCTGCACCCTGGCCGGGTTCGTGGTGGCGTCGGCCTTCGGCGTCGACCCCGCCTGGGTCGCGTGCGCGGGAGCGCTGGTGCTGGCGGGCCGTGCCCTGGTCCGGCGCAAGGCCACCCCGGCCACGGTGGTGCGGGCCGCGGCACCGGCGTTCCTGGCGTTCGTGCTGGCGCTGGGCGTCGTGGTGCGCGCGGTCGTGGACAACGGCCTCGCGGACGCCCTGCACCGGGTGCTGCCGGACGGGGCGGGGCTCCTCGCGCTGCTGGGGATCGCCGCGCTGGCCGCCGTCCTGGCGAACCTGATCAACAACCTGCCCGCGGTCCTGGTGCTGCTCCCGCTCACCGCCGCGGCCGGTCCCGGCGCGGTCCTCGCGGTGCTGCTCGGGGTGAACATCGGCCCGAACCTCACCTACGCCGGGTCCCTGGCCACCCTGCTGTGGCGGCGCATCCTGCACCGGCAGGACCACGAGGTCGGCCTCGGCGAGTTCACCCGGCTCGGCCTGCTGACCGTACCGGCCGCGCTCGCCGCGGCCGTGGTGGCGCTGTGGGGCTCGCTCCAGCTCGTGGGGGCCTGAGCGGCAAGCCGGACCGGTCGCATCCCGCCGCGCTCGACGAGCGGGAGGACCGGTCGGGGCTCAGTGCCTGCCGCCCCAACCACCGCCGTAGCCGCCGCCCCCGTACCCACCGCCGTAGCCGCCTCCGGGCGGGCCGCCCCAGGAGCAGGCGTACGGGTTGGAGGAGCAGTCCTGGCCCGACGGGGCGCTGCTCGACGGGGTCGGCGTGGTCTGCGGGGTGGGCGGTGCGGAGGTCGGCGTCGCCGTCGGTGTCTTCGTGGGCGCCGGGGCGGACTTCGGGGTCGGGGTGGGGCTGCCCTCCGCGTCCCAGTTGACCGCCTGCATCTGCGGCTCGGTCTTGGAGGTGTCGAACACCCAGCGCTGGGCGGAGCCCTCGTCGCGGTTCTTCAGGACCAGCGCGCCGGAGCCGTCGGTCGCGGCCGGTGTCAGGGCGAGGTCCTGGTTCCAGCGCGGTACGAGGGTGCCCTGGAGCGTGAAGTCGTAGCGGATGTTCTTGCCGCCGGGGCTGGTCTCGCCCGTGCAGAGCGCCAGGCGCACCGAGTAGCCGAGGTGAGAGTCCAGGCACAGCTGGGGGTCGGCCGCGCTGCGCAGCAGTCCGTCCGTCTCGTACGTCCACTGCTGGCCCTCGGCGCCGGAGCACTCGGCGAGTTGGGTCTCGACGCCCTGGGCGATCTCCTTGCCGACGACACCGACGCACAGCCCCGACTCGACGTTGTGCAGACGGCCGCGCAGGTCTCCCTTGCGGGCCTCGCCCGCGCCCGCCTGGGACGGATCGCCGGTCGAGGAGGCCGTGTCGGAGCCGGGCGCCTCGGAGGGACCCGCGGCGGACGCGTGGTCGCCGTCGGACGAACCGAGCGCGGACCACATGACCAGCGGCAGGACTATGAGACCGCTCACCGTGAGGACGGCGGCGGTGAGGTTGCGGCGGGAAGTGCGCCGGGCGGCACCCCGGTGGGCCGAGCGGCGGGAGGCCGCGCGGGCCCTGGAGCGCGGGCCCGGTACGGCGGGGTCGCCGGGCTCGGTCCCCTCGGGCGGAGTGGTGGGCGGCAGCGGGGTTCCGAAGGCCTCCGCCACGAACGGCCTGGCCGGCGCGTGCTGTCGGGCCTCCTGAGCGGCACCGGTGTCGTCGACGCTCATCCGGGAGGTCACGTAGGCGCCGGCGCCCCAGCCGAGCACCGCCTCGGCGAGGGCCAGGCCGAGGCCGCCGTTGAACTGGTGCAGCTGGTCGGCGGTGTGCATGCAGTGCCTGCACCGCTCCAGGTGCGCACGCAGATCGGGGTCGAGTTCGAAGCCGCCGCGCCGGTAGGTCACGTCGAGCAGCCGCAGGTAGTGCCGGCACTCCTGCTCGGGGGCGAGCTCGCGGTGCACCTGGAGGCACTCCTCGCGCAGCCGGTCGCGGGCGCGGCGGAGTTCGATGCCGGCGGCCTCCTCGTCCAGACCGAGGAGGGCCGCGGGGACACCGATGGGTTCCGCCTCGACCTCGGTGTGCCACAACAGGCAGCGGGCAGACTGCTGCAACCGCTGGAAGGCGCCGGACAGCAGCCGGCGGTCGTCGGGCGGCAGCAGCCGGGCCGCGACGCGCTCGCCGTCCCCCTCGGAGCGCAGCTCGGGGTTGAGCATCTCGCGCCGGCCGTCGGCGTCCCACTCGGCCGCGATGCGGCGGACGGTGACGAGCAGATGGGGGCGCCAGGCGGCGCTCGGTCCGGTCTGGCGCAGCGACTCCCCGAACAGGCGGGTGAACGCGGCCGTGGTCAGCATGCCCGCGGGGCGGGGACCGTCGGTGCACAGCCGGGCGTAGGCGAACGCGGCTTCCCAGTGCCGGTCGAGGAGTTCACCGACGGGTTGCAGGGCGGGAGTCGTACCGCTCCACTTCTTGAGCTCTGCGCTCAGCTGTTCGTCCGTGACGTCGTACGGACGAACCGGAGACGGGGAATTCGACAGGCCTGCGTCCTTCACGGCGGCATTTCCTCCCGAGGGCATGCTGCGTTGCATTAAGTCCATACCAATGGGTGCGTCCGCCCTTGTCCGCTCTTTTGAAGCATGAGGCGTACGGAGGGGGTCATGAGCACACAGGGGCGTCGAAATGTGCATTGTCTGTGTGCTGACAACGCACACCTTTGCACAGGTCAGGGACGCCCAACAAGTGATCTCGCGGATTTTCAGATTCCGCGTGCCGCGCGTAGATAGACGGTTCGTCAACACCCATTGGAAACAGGATTCAGTTAACTCCGCGAAGCGATCCAGGAAACCATTGAAGCGCCACTCCACGGCCTGTCCGGACGGCGTCGCGACGTCAGGCACCAACCATTGACCCGGCGGCACGGTAGGCGCCGGGCGGGGTGCCGTAGCGTTCGCGGAAGACGCGGTTGAAGTGGAAGGGACTGGCGAAGCCGGAGGCGGCGGCGACGCGTCCCACGGACAGGTCGGTGCTCTCCAGCAGCCGGGCGGCGTGCTGGAGCCGGGCCTCGCGCAGCGCCCGCATCGGTGAGTGCCCCTGCTGCCGGGTGAAGAGGTGGGCGAACCGGGACGGCGAGAGCGAGACCTCGGCGGCGAGCGACCGGACGGTGTGCGGGGCGCCGGGGTCGGCCTCGATCAGCTCCTGGGCGCGCCGCACCCGGGGATCCCCGCCGGCCGCCGCCCCGGTCCGGGTCCGGTGGACGGCACCCGCGGCGAGCAGTACGACCTCCTCCAGCGCGTTCAGGGCGAGTTCGCGGGCGGTGGCGCCGTGGGCGACGGCCACGGCGGCACGGTCGCCGACGGGCACAGGCCCGGGCGGGATGCCGGTGCCGGGTCTGCGGGCGTCGGCGAACATGCGGCGAAAGGCCGCCTCGACGCGGCTGCGCGGGTCCTCGCCGGTGGGGTCCGGGGCGACGGCGTACAGGCCGTCACCCCTGCCGTGCGGTGCCAGCCAGGCGGTCCAGGAGGGCCTGGCTCCGCAGTGCGCCCACCAGAACTCCCAATGGTCGCAGCCCAGTTGGACGCCGTAGCGGTGCGGGACGCCCGGGGCGAGCACCACGAGGTCCCCGGCGCCCGCAGCGGTCTCCGTCCGTCCCTGGCGCAGGGTTCCCCGGCCGCTCAGCGTCCATGTGAACAGCCAGCTGTCGGCGCCGTGCGGCCGCTGCACGGTGTAGCCGGGGAGTTCGTCGTAGCGGCCGACGACCACGAGGCCCGGCGGTGGGCCGGGGTCGCCCGGCGCGACAGTCCCGGGCAATCCTTCGGCGGTCATGGACATCCTCCTCACCTGCGCTGCGGCCTAGCGTGACGAGTGGAACACAGGTGACCAAGGAGGGGACACATGACCGTCACGGGCATCGAGAGCGGGGTCCGGCAGTTCGCGGAGGACGGCTTCACGGTCGTTCGCGGGCTCTTCGCACGCGAGGAGATCGACCGGCTGTGCGCGGAGTTCGCGGCACTGCACGCGGGCGGCCCGGTGCCGGGGCACTTCGAGCCGAGCGAGTCCACGGATCCGCTGCGCCGGTATCCGCGGGTGATGCAGCCGCACGAGATCAACACGCTCGCGCTGGAGATCCTGCTGGACGCGCGGCTGCGGGAGGTGCTGGAGTCGCTGCTGGGCGAGGAGGTGCTGGCCGCGCAGAGCATGTTCTACTTCAAGCCGCCGGGGGCGCGGGGGCAGGCGCTGCACCAGGACAACTTCTATCTGCGGGTCGAGCCGGGCACTTGCGTCGCCGCCTGGGTGGCCTGCGACGAGATCGACCGGGACAACGGCGGTCTCGAAGTCGTCCCGGGCACGCACCGCATGGACCTGTTCTGTCCCGAACTGGCGGACTCCGAGGTGTCGTTCGCGAGGGAGTACGTGGCGCCGCCTCCCGGGCTCGCCACGGTGCCCGTCGACATGGCGCCGGGCGACGTCCTGTTCTTCAACG
Organism: Streptomyces griseorubiginosus; assembly: GCF_001514195.1. Classification (GTDB taxonomy): domain Bacteria; phylum Actinomycetota; class Actinomycetes; order Streptomycetales; family Streptomycetaceae; genus Streptomyces; species Streptomyces griseorubiginosus. The sequence goes on from NZ_KQ948737.1 coordinate 818,192, forward strand.
GCAGCCTGGTGCACGGGTCACAGCCCAACCGCACGGCCGGCCGGTTCCGGCGCTCGTTCATCGGGCACTACGTGGGCGCGTCCACCGAGCGGATCGGGCACTACTACCGGACGCTGTCGATGAGCGGCGCGCGGGTGCCGCTGCCGGAGAGCGAGGGGGCGGGTCCGTGCGGGACGGAGTTCGCACCGCACGGACCGCACTGACCGGACGCGACGGACCGGCCGGGCCGGCCGGCCGGGTGCAACGGCCGTCCCCCACGGACCGGTCGGCGGCGGCGGGCCGTCCCCCACGGACCGGTCGGCCGGGAGGGCTCGCGTCAGCTGTGGCCGACCACCGGCCTGGCCGTGTACGGCGCCTCCAGCTCCTCGATCTCCTTGTCGCTGAGCTCGAGGTCCACGGCCGCCACGGCGTCCTCGATGTGGTGCGGCTTGCCCGCGCCCACGATCGGCGCCGCCACGGTGTCCTGGGCGAGCAGCCAGGCCAGGGCGACCTGGGCACGTGGGACGCCCCGGTCGCCGGCGATGCGGGTGACGGCCTCGACGATGCTGCGGTCGCCCTCCTGGTAGAGGCGGCTGCCGAAGTTGTCCGTGGCGCTGCGGTCGGTCACCGTGCCCCAGTCCCGGGTGAGCCGGCCGCGGGCCAGCGGGCTCCACGGCAGGGCGCTGACCTTCTGGTCGGCGCACAGCGGCAGCATCTCGCGCTCCTCCTCGCGGTAGAGGAGGTTGTAGTGGTTCTGCATGGAGACGAACTTGGTCCAGCCGTGCCGCTCGGCCGTGTACTGCATCTTCGAGAACTGCCAGGCGAACATCGAACTGGCCCCGAGGTAGCGCACCTTGCCGGCCTTCACCAGGTCGTGCAGGGCCTCCATGGTCTCCTCGACCGGGGTGTGCGGGTCGAAGCGGTGGATCTGGTACAGGTCGACGTAGTCGGTGCCCAGGCGCCTGAGACTGTGGTCGATCTCCGTCATGATCGCCTTGCGGGACAGCCCCGCCGCGTTCTGCCCGGACCGCATCCGGCCGTTCACCTTCGTCGCCAGCACGATCTCGTCGCGGTTGGCGAAGTCCGCGAGGGCCTTGCCGACGATCTCCTCGCTGGTGCCGTCGGAGTAGACGTTCGCGGTGTCGAAGAAGTTGATGCCCGCGTCCAGGGCCTGCCGTATCAGTGGCCGCGACGCCTCCTCGTCGAGGGTCCACTCGTGCACGCCGCGGTCCGGCAGGCCGTAGGACATGCAACCCAGACAGATCCGCGAGACGTCCAGGCCCGTCGAACCGAGCTTCACGTACTGCATCGTTGCTGCTCCTGCCTTCGAGAGGGGTTCGAAGGGGAGCGTACGGCTTCGAGGGCGATCAGGTCCCCCGTCCCGCGGCCGAAGCGGGTCCGTGCCGGGGCCGGTGCTGTTCGACCAGGTCCAGCGCCCGCTCCCACGCGAACTCCTCGCCCTCGGCGCCCTGGTAGGGATACCCGAAGCGCACGCCCATCCCCCGCAGCCGGATCAGGCTGTCCTGGTAGGCGGGGTGAGCGGCGAGGTCGTCGGAGACGCAGGTCAGGACGCCGATGGGGACGCCCCGCCCGGTCACCTCGCACAGCGTGCCCACGGCGAGGGTGTCGGCGATGCCCGCCGCCCACTTGTTGACGGTGTTGAAGGTGGCCGGGGCGACCACGACCGCGTCGGGCTCCGGGAAGGGCCGCGGCTCTCCGGGGCGGCGCCAGGCGGAGCGGATCGGATAGCCGGTCTGCGCCTCGACGGCCGCCGCGTCGAAGAAGCCGTCCATGGCGGTGGGCGTGGCGATGACCCCGACCTGCCACTCCCGTTCCTGCGCGGCGGTGATCAGCTTGCCGACGCCCGCGGCGATGCCGGCGGCGCAGACGACGACGTAGAGGAAGGGCGGTATCTCGTCCTGTTCGGTCACGCGGGAACCCTACTGAAGGGGGAGGGACAGTCCCCGCTCCGTCTCGGGCCGCGGACCGTGGATCCGGCGCTGCGCCTCCTCGATCGGCACGTCGTTGATGCTCGCCTCGCGCCGGGTCATCAGCCCGTGCTCGTCGAACTCCCACAGCTCGTTGCCGTAGGACCGCCACCACTGCCCCTCGGCGTCCCGGCACTCGTACTGGAAGCGGACCGCGATGCGGTTGCCGTCGTACGCCCACAGGTCCTTGCGCAGCGCGTACTCCCGCTCGCGGGCCCACTTGGCGGTGAGGAACTCGACGATCTCCGCGCGGCCGGTGACGAAGGTGCCGCGGTTGCGCCACACGGAGTCCTCCGAGTAGGCGAGCGCCACCCGTTGCGGATCGCGGGTGTTCCAGGCGTCCTCGGCGGCCTGCACCTTCTGGGCGGCGGTCTCGCCGGTGAAGGGGGGCAGCAGTGGGCGGTCGGTCATGTCATCCTCCGGGACGGCCGGGCGGGAACGTACGTTCTCACGTCGAGGAGTGGCCGTCCACGCAGAGGGCGGCGGGCCCACCCTGCGGCGCTGTGTCCGCCGGGGTGGGCCCGCCTTCCGCGGCACGCCGACCTGGCCGGGTCAGCCCGCCGTCCCCGACACCGTGATGGCGGCGACGGGGCAGGCGCGGGCGGCCTCGCGGGCCATGGGGTCTGCGCCGCCGTCCGCTCTGCCGGGCAGGAGTGTGCTGTAGCCGTCGTCGTCCTGGGTGAAGACGGCCGGGGCGGCCAGGGCGCACTGGCCCGCCCCGATACAGAGGTCCTTGTCGATGTCGATGTGCATGAGCGGGGCCTCTTACCAGGTCACGGGGAGTTCCAGCATCCCCTGGATCGTGTCGCCGGGCTTGAAGGGGATGTCCTCGGCCGGGGCGGCGAGGCGGAGCGTGGGCAGCCGGTCGAAGAGGGTGTGCAGGGCGATCTCCAGTTCGGCGCGGGCCAGGTTCTGGCCCAGGCACTGGTGGATGCCGAAGCCGAACCCGAGGTGGTGGCGGGCGGGCCGGTGCCAGTCGAGGGTGTCCGGGTCGGCGTAGACGGCCTCGTCGCGGTTGACGACCGAGGTCGAGACGAGGACCCCCTCGCCCGCCCGGATGGTCGTCCCGGCCACCTCGATGTCCTCCAGGGCCATCCGCAGCAGTCCGTCCGCGATCGACAGCATCCGCATGAGTTCCTCGACCGCCGCCGGGACCAGTGCCGGGTCGGTGCGCAACTCGGCCAGCCGGTCCGGGTGCTGGAGGAGGGTGAAGGTGCCGAGGGAGATCATGTTGGCGGTGGTCTCGTGGCCGGCGACCAGCAGGATGATCGCCAAGGCGATGACGTCCTGACGGGTCAGCTCGCCGTTCCGCAGCTGCCCGTGGACGAGTTCGTCGAGCACCCCGTCGCCCGGCTCCGGCCGCTTCTGCTTGTGGTCGATCAACTCGTCGATGTACTCCTCGAGTTGATCCCGCGCGTCCATGACGTCCTCGGCCGCGGGGCCGCGCAGCAGCCGCCGGGACTGCCCCTCGAAGAAGTCGTGGTCGACGTAGGGCACGCCGAGCAGGGCGCAGATCACGGTCGAGGGGACGGGCAGCGCGAAGGCGGTCACCAGCTCGGCGGGCGGCCCCTGCGCGATCATCGCGTCGATGCGCTCGTCGACGATCTCCTGGATGCGGGGGCGGAGCGCGGCGGCCCGGCGGAGCGTGAAACCGGGCACCATCATGCGTCGCTGGACCCGGTGCTCGGGGTCGTCGACGCCCAGCAGAGCCGTCCTCCGCTTCCTGAGACCGGCGAAGCGGGCCGTGGGCGCCGGAAAGCCGTCACGGGTGCGGTCGGTGGAGAGCCGGGGGTCGGCGAGCAGGGTCCGTGCGGTGTCGTGACCGGTGACCAGCCAGGCCTGCCGCCCGTCGAAGAGGGTGATCCGGGTCAGCGGGCGCGCGGCGCGCAGGGGGTCGTAGCCGGTGGGCGGGTGGTAGGGGCAGGTCCGGTCCTGGGGGAACGCGACAGGTTCCGTTTCCGTCATGGAAGACCTCGCAGACGAAGGGTGCGTCGTGCAGATCTTCATTAGATGCCCAGGGCACCTATTGGGGCGACGGGAAGTTCGGCCAGATCGGTGACGGCGGGAATCTGGCCGAGGACCGCCGCCGTGGAGCGGGAAACGGACGGCGGCCCTCCCGGCGCACGGGGCCCACCTCGGAAATGCGCTTGCCGTGGCCGGTTCCCGGCCCGCATGATCTGGCCATGCTGACGACCGAAGCCTTCCTGCCGCCGACCGCCACCGCCGTCCTTCCGGTGCGCGTCCAGCAGCAGCCCGGCCGACCGTGGGGACCTACGCTTCCGCGCTCGTGACCGCCGCGCTCGTCGCGGGGCTGCTCGCGGGATACGGCATCGCCGTTCCCGTCGGCGCGGTCGCGACCTACCTCGTCTCCCTCACTGCCCGCACGTCCCTGCGCACCGGTGTCTGCGCCGCGCTCGGCGTGGCCACCGCCGACGGGCTGTACGCCCTGGTGGCCACCGTCGGCGGATCCGCGGTCGCCGCGCTGCTGCGGCCGGTCCTGGACCCGCTGCGCTGGGCGGCGGCATTGGTCCTGGTGGTGCTGGCGGCACGCGGCGCGGTGACGGCCGTACGCGAGTACCGGGCCCGCCACCTCGCCACCCGCACCACCCCGCCGCCCCCGGGTCCGGGCCGTGCCTACCTGGGCCTGCTCGGCATCACCCTTCTCAACCCGACCACCGTGATCTACTTCGCGGCGCTGGTCCTCGGCACCCGGGCCGAGGAAGCCGTACGCCCCCTGGAACAGGGTGTGTTCGTGCTGGCGGCGTTCGTCGCCTCGGCGAGCTGGCAGCTGCTGCTGGCCGGTGGCGGCGCCCTGCTGGGGCGGACGCTGACAGGACACCGGGGACGTCTGGTGACGGCGCTGGTGTCGAGTGCCGTGATCACGGCACTGGCCGTGCGGATGGTCCTGCTGTGACAAGAGCCCGCCGCTGGGTATCCCGGTGGGGATGAATCCCGCACGCGACGATGTTGACGTCCCGTGCGGGATCCCGCAGCGGACGACTAGGAGAGTGGGAACATGCCTCTTGACGGCACGTACGAGCCCAGCCCGACCCAATGGGTGCGTGACCAGGTGGAGTTGTACGAGAGCTCCGGTGGTACCGAGGGGACCACGCTCCTGGACACGGGGCTGCCGGTCATCGTGCTGACGACGCGGGGCGCGAAGAGCGGCAGCATCCGCAAGACGCCGCTGATGCGTGTCGAGCACGACGGCCGGTACGCCGTGGTCGCCTCGCAGGGCGGCGCGCCCAAGCACCCGGTCTGGTACCACAACATCAAGGCCGAGCCGCTGGTCGAGCTCCAGGACGGGCCGGTGAAGCGGGACTTCAAGGCCCGTGAGATCACCGGCGTGGAGCGGGACGAGTGGTGGGACCGGGCCGTCGCCGCGTACCCACCGTACGCCGAGTACCAGACGAAGACGGACCGGGTCATACCGGTCTTCGTGCTGGAGCCCGTCGACGAGGGCTGACGTCCCTCGAGGACTGACGCCTCTCGGAGAAACTCTTCGGCTCCGAGAAGTTCTGCGTCTCCGAGAAATTCTGCGTCGAGGACGCATGGTCCGGTCACGGCCGGGCACCTGAGCGTCAGGCCCCGCCGCGTTCCCCCGTCGCGGCGGGGCTTTCCCGTGCCTCCTCGGCCGGCCGGTCGGTGACGTCGAGGAAGATCTGGTCCGCCTCGGTGACGATCCGGGCGACCGACCTCTTGATCCGTACGGCGACCTCCTCGACCCGCTCGCTGTCCAGGCCCGGCACCAGGTCGACCCGGGCGGCCACCAGCACCGAGTCCAGCCCCATCTTCATGGTGAACAACGCCTCCACGCTGTCGATCTCGGGCTGGGCATCCAGCAGCTCCCGGATCCGGGCACTGGCCTCCGGGTCGGCGGCCTCGCCGATCAGCTGCCCCTTGGCCTCGCGTCCCAGCCGGTAGGCCACGTACACCAGCAGCACACCGATGGCCAGGGACGCGGACGCCTCCCAGACGACCTGCCCGGTGACCATGTGCAGCGCCATGCCGACCATGGCCAGGGTCACGCCGAGCACCGCCGTACCGTCCTCGGCGACGACCGTGCGCAGGGCCGGGTCCCGCATGCCCTGGGCGGCGCCGCCCTGCTTGTGCACCTGGTGCAGCGCCCGCAGCAGCGAGATGCCCTCGGCGAGGAACGCGACGCCCAGCACGATAAGGCCCGCCACATAGCCGCTGAACTTCTCCTCGGCCCCGTTGCGCAGCGCCTCGACGCCCTGGAAGACGGAGAAGCAGCCGCCCATGACGAAGATGCCGACGGCCGCGATCAGCGACCAGAAGAACCGCTCCTTGCCGTAGCCGAAGGGATGGCGCCGGTCGGCGGGGCGGCGGCTGCGCTTCAGCGCGGCCAGCAGGAAGACCTCGTTGAGGCTGTCGGCGACGGAGTGCGCCGCCTCCGACAGCAGCGCGGGCGAGCCCGCGAGGATGCCTCCCACGGCCTTGGCGACCGCGATCACCAGGTTCGCCGCCAGCGCCACCAGCACGGTGACGCGTGTTTTCCGGTCCGCGTTTTCTTTCGTCGATGTCCCGCTCACCCTCGCCGATTGCCCACCGCCCGGGCACTCACACCGTGCCGACTCCCGAAAACGGGGAACGCGTCCACCAGGACGGCTCACACGGGAGGAAGCATGGACACCGCCGGCGACGGCAACAGCGCGTACGGCCACAAGGCGTTCAAACGGTCCAAGAGCCATTTCGCGGACCGGGTCACCGCCGACGCCCGGGACGGGTGGCCGGTGGAGGCCGGGCGCTACCGTCTCGTCGTGAGCCGTGCGTGTCCCTGGGCGAGCCGGGCCGTGATCTCACGGCGGCTGCTCGGTCTGGAGGACGCCCTGTCGATGGGGATCGCGGACCCGATCCAGGACGACCGCAGCTGGCGCTTCACCCTGGACCCGGAGGGCCGTGACCCGGTGCTCGGCATCCGCTACCTCAGCGAGGCCTACGACAAGCGGGAGAGCGACTATCCGGGCGGGGTGAGCGTGCCCGCGCTGGTGGACGTCCCCAGCGGGAAACTCGTCACCAACGACTACCAGCAGCTCACCCTGGACCTGGCCACGGAGTGGACGGCCCTGCACCGCGAGGGCGCGCCGGACCTGTATCCGAGGGCGCTGCGGGACGAGATCGACACGGTGATGGCGGATGTCTACGAGGACGTCAACAACGGGGTGTACCGGGCCGGCTTCGCCGCCGACCAGGAGGAGTACGAGGAGGCGTGTGCGGGCGTGTTCCGCAGGCTCGACCTGCTGACCCCGCGGCTGGCCCGGCAGCGGTACCTCGTCGGGGACACCATCACCGAGGCGGACATCCGGCTCTTCACCACACTGGTGCGTTTCGACGCCGTCTACCACGGTCACTTCAAGTGCAACCGCTGGAAGCTGACGGAGAACGAGGTGCTGTGGGCGTACGTCCGTGACCTGTACCAGACGCCGGGATTCGGAGACACGGTCGACTTCGACCACATCAAGCGGCACTACTACCAGGTGCACAGCGGTATCAACCCGACCGGCATCGTGCCGCTGGGACCCGATCTGTCGGGCTGGCTGACCCCGCACCACCGTGCGGAGCTGGGCGGCCGTCCGTTCGGCGACGGCACCCCGCCGGGGCCGCCTCCGGCCGCGGAGCAGGTGCCCGCTCGGGGACGTCCCTGACCGACGCCACACCCGATGACTCCAACGACTCGAACGACTCGAACGAGGAGATCCACATGGCCAAGAAGAAGAAGCTGAAGCTGCCCCTCGCCTACCAGCCGCTCGGGTTCGCGCTCGGCTGGTCGAGCGGCTGGCTGGCGGGGCTCGCCTTCCGCAAGACCTGGATGGCCATCCGGCACGAGGAGGACGCGCCGGACGCGCTGGACCGGGACCGCGGCTGGGGCGAGATCCTCCTCGCGGCCGCGATCCAGGGCGCCATCTTCGCCGCGGTACGCAGCGCGGTGGACCGCACCGGCGCAAAGGCCATCGAACGCTCCACAGGAGTCTGGCCGGCCTCGGAAAAGGGCGGCCGCGACTGACGCTGCGCGGGGCTTGAGCGGGTCGGCGGGGCCGTGCGGGAGCGGTTCGGGCAGGCGCGGCTGTACGTGAGCGTGGTGGACCGGCTCAACCGCGACCGACCGCATCCGCACCCGCACCCGCTGCACACGGTCCCGGCTGTCGCAGGTGGGCGCAGCCGGGACCCGCTCAGCCCCGTCCTCTCGGCATCCTGGGTCGGTCAGCCCTGTTTCGGGGCCGTCGGGGTGATCAGGCGGAGGGTGAAGGAGTGGCCGGCGGGGTCGGCGTAGCCGCGTTCCTCGAAGGGGCCCGCGGCGTCCTTCGTGTCCAAGGGCCGGCCGCCCAGTTCCACCACCTTGCGCTCGGCCTCGTCCAGGTCGTGCACGACGAAGTCGATGTGGGCCTGGAGGGAGTTCTCGGGGCGGGGCCAGCTCGGCGGTGTGGCGTTCACGTCGCGGCGGAAGGCCAGCCGGAAGCCGTCGGCCCCCCTGATCTCCACACGGTTGGCGGTGGCGTCCGTCTCCTCGGCCTCCAGCAGCTCCTTGTAGAACACGGCGAGTTTCTCGGGCTCGGCACAGTCGAGCACGACGAACCCCGCTTTCACCAGTGCCATGTCTCCTCCGAAAGGTCCGCCCCGAGGCGTCGTGCCCCGCGGCCCTGTTCCTTGCGGATATCCCGGCACGGCCGATTCAGTCGGCGACCAACCACCGGCCGTCCCTCATGAGTTCACGCCCCGTGAGCTCGTTGGCCTCCCGCCAGGCCTGTACGCGCTGCGGGGTGACACGGAAGTACAGGTAGGGCGTGGTCAGTCCGCGGGGGTCGAAGCCGGTGCCGGCCGCGAACCGGTCCCCCTCCTCCTCCCCCAACTCGGCCTGCGTCACGGTCTCGACGGTGCCTTCGATCATCACGACGTCCCGGGTGGGCCCGAGACCGAGCCGCACTCTCCCGGTCGCCCTCAGGTTCCTGCCGGTGGGGCTGTCGGCGGGGGTCGCCAGGAGCAGGGTGGAGCCGTCCCAGAGGAACGAGAGCGGAACGAGATACGGCACCCCCGAGCCGTCGTCCGGCGCGGTGGCGACCCAGACGTCCTCGTCGTGCTCCAGTCGGTGCAGGGTGTCCTTCTTGCGCTGCTCGGCGGAGCGGGCGGGCTGCGGGGTCATGGGCACTCGGTCCTTCTGCTCGGGCGTCAACTGGCCTGCTCAGTCTCGTCGTTCACCTCCCCCTCCCACCTCCTCCTTTCGACCTAGGACGGATCGCAGTGTCACCGCGTGCGCCCCGAACCCCTGGCGCTCGTAGAAGCGGATCGCGTCCGGGTTGGCCGCGTAGGCGGCGACCTCCGCCTGGGTGGCCCCCCGCGCCTCGGCCCAGGACAGGAACTCCGCCACCAGCCGGCCGCCGACCCGCCCGCGCCGATGGGCCGGCCGGACGTACAGGGCGTTCAGCGTGGCCGACTTCACGGGCCGTACGGCCGAGGGTTCGGTCAGGGTGCCCGTCAGGTGGCCGACCACCTCGCCGCCGTGATCCACCGCCAGCACGAGCCGCGCCGGGTCCGCGAGGGCTGCCGCGAACGACTCCGCCCCGTGCCGGCGCGGCCAGTCCACATCGACGCTCGGATCCCTGGTGCCGGCGTCCTCGGCGAACAGGCCCGCGCTGGAGGCGACCAGTCCCGGGATGTCCTCGGGGCGGGCCGGGCGGACGGTCGGCTCGTGATCAGTCATGGTCCGCACCGTAGCGGCCGGCACTGACAGTGGACTTCCTGGACGAGTGTCCAGCTATAGTGGACACACGTCCAAGAAGTGAGGGAAGAGCTGATGGAGATCCTGGCGAACGTGCTGGTCGGCCTGGTGGCGGCGCTGCACGTGTACATCCTGGTGATGGAGATGTTCCTGTGGCAGAAGAAGCCGGGGATGTCCTTCCACGGCTTCGACCCGGAGATGGCCCGGGCCACCGCCGCCATGGCAGCCAACCAGGGCCTGTACAACGGCTTCCTCGCGGCGGGCCTGGTCTGGGGACTGGTCGCCGGTGATCCCACCGGGTTCCGGGCGCAGGTCTTCTTCCTGCTGTGCGTGATCGTCGCCGGCGTCTACGGCGCCGCCACCGCCAACGTCCGCATCCTCTTCGCCCAGGCGTTGCCCGGCGCCGTCGCCCTGGCCGCCGTCCTCGTCGCGCAGTGACCCGCGCCGCCCCCGAGGACCCGCGAGCGGCGCGCACCCGCGCAAGACTGCGGGAGGCGCTGCTCGCGGAGTGCGCCGAGCGTCCGCTGGAGGAGGTCGGCGTGGCCGCCCTGGTGCGGCGCGCAGGGGTCGGCCGGGCCACCTTCTACGTCCACTACGACGGCCTGGAGGCGCTGGCGGTCGACGCGTGCGCGGACGTCGTACGGGATGCCGTGGAGGCACTGCACGCCTGGCGCGGGCGCCCCGACCCGGTGCACGCGCCGCCCGCGCTCGGGGAGTTCTTCACCTCGCTCACCCCGCACTCCGCGCTGTACCGGGCCCTGCTCACCCCGGGCGGCGGCGGTCCGCTCGGCAGGGTGCTGCACCGGGACCTCAGGGCCCACAGCCTGCGGGAGCGGGAGTTCGCGGGCGCGGCCGACGCCCCCCTGGTCGCCTCCGCGGTGGCGGCGACCTTCGCGGGTGTCCTGGCCGACTGGCTGCACGGCCTGCTCGACGCGTCCGCCGGCGAAATCGCCGACCAGGTCTGGCAGTTGCTGGTCGCCCTGCACGCCAGCCGGTGAGGCCGGCTCGGTTCAGCGTGCCGCGGCGGTCTGGAACGTGCGCCGGTACGCCTGCGGGGACACCCCGATCGCCGCGTGCAGGTGCTGGCGCAGGGAGGCACCCGTGGCGAAGCCGACGCGGCCGGCGATCTGGTCCACCGAGAGGTCGCTGGACTCCAGGAGGTGTCGCGCGCGGGCCACGCGCTGCTGGATCAGCCAGCGGCCGGGGCTGAGGCCGACCTCGTCGTGGAAGCGGCGGGCGAAGGTGCGCAGGCTCATCCGGGCGTGGGCGGCCAGCTCGGCCAGGGTGAGGGGCTCGTTGAGCCGCTCCAGCGCCCAGACGCGGGTCGCGGCCGTACTGGCGGCGCCCTGCTCCGGTACCGGCTGAGCGATGTACTGGGCCTGACCGCCGTCACGGAAGGGCGGGACGACACAGCAGCGGGCCACCCAGTTGGCGAGTTCCCCGCCGTGGTCCGCGCGGACGATGTGCAGGCACACGTCGACCCCGGAGGCCGCACCGGCCGAGGTGAGGATGCGGCCGTCCTCGACGAAGAGCACGTCCGGGTCGAGGTCCACCTGCGGGAACATGCGCCGGAACTGGTCGGCGAGGGACCAGTGGGTGGTGGCCCGGCGGCCGTCGAGCAGTCCCGCGGCGGCGAGCACGAAGGCACCGGTGCAGATGGAGACGATACGGGCGTCGGGGCGGACGAACTCCAGGGCCGCCCGGACGGCGTCCCGCAGTTCCCCGCTCACCCGACCGGAGTCGACGGGGGCGATCACCACGGTGTCGGCCGTGCCGAGCAGCTCGGGGCCGTGCTCGACCCCGATCGTGAAGTCCGCGTTGGTGCGGACCGGGAGGCCGTCGACCGAGCAGGTGAAGACCTCGTACCTGCCGCCGGCGGCGTTGAAGATCCTGGCCGGGATACCCAGCTCGAACGGGTAGACGCCGTCGAGCGCCAGGACCACGACTCGTTCCACATGCACCATGGCACGATTCTATCGGATGTTGGCAATCATGCCATTTTCTCGGCGGGCGGCTCCCGGCAGGCTGGTCGACCATGAGCACTGTGAACACCATGCGAGCCATCAGTCAGGACACCCTCGGCGGTATCGAGGTCCTCAAGGAGATCGAGGTCGAACGCCCCGCGCCGGGGCCCAACCAGGTGCTGGTCCGGGTGCGGGCGGCCGGCCTGAACCCGACCGACTGGAAGCACCGCGCCAACGGCGGCTTCCTCGGCCGACCGCCGTTCGTCCTCGGCTGGGACGTCTCCGGCGAGGTCGAGGCGGTCGGCATCGGAGTGGCGACCTTCGAGCCGGGCGACGAGGTCTTCGGCATGCTGCCCTACCCCTACGGCCACGGCTCGCACGCCGAGTACGTCATCGCGCCGGTGCGGGCGCTCACCCACAAGCCGGCGTCGATCGACCACACGCAGGCCGGCGCGCTGCCGCTGGTGTCCCTGACGGCCTGGCAGGCCCTGGTGGAGAACGCGGACCTGCGGCCGGGGCAGCGGGTGCTGATCCACGCGGCGGCCGGCGGGGTGGGCCACGTGGCGGTGCAGATCGCCAAGGCCCGGGGCGCGTACGTGATCGGCACGGCGAGCGCGGGCAAGCACGACTTCCTGCGCGAGCTGGGCGTGGACGAGGCGATCGACTACCGGGAGACGGACTTCGCCGAGGTCGTCAAGGACGTCGACGTGGTGCTGGACACGCTCGGCGGGGAGACGTCCGTGCGGTCGCTGAAGGTGCTGCGGCCGGGCGGGATCGTGGTGTCGATCCTGCCGGTCGGCTCGGACGAGTTCGGCAAGGAGGCCGAGCGGCTGGGCGTCAGGGCCCTGCGGATGCTCGTGGACGCCGACCGCGCCGGGATGAACGCGATCGTGGACCTGGTGGAGAAGGGCGAACTGCGCGCCACGATCGAGAGGACCTTCCCGTTGGCCGATGCCGCCGAGGCGCATGCGCTGGGCGACACCGGCCGTACGACGGGGAAGCTGGTCCTGGTGGTCGACTGACCGCTGGTCTGCGGTCGGCCGCTCAGAACGTCAGTACGGGCTTGATCGCCTTGCCCGCGCTCATGTCCCGCACCGCCTGGTCGATGTCCGCGAACGGATAGGTGCTGATCAGGCGGTGCAGCGGCAGCCGCCCCTCCTTGACCAGGCGGACCAGGGCGGGGATGAAGCTCTGGGTCTCGGCGTCGCCGAGGGTGAGACCGACGACCTGCTTGCCGCCCAGCAGCCCGTTGACGTCCAGGGAGACCTCGCTGCCGAACGGCGGGGCGCCGACGACGACGACCGTGCCGCGGGCGGCGAGCGCGTCGACGCCCTGGCGCAGCACGGTGACGTTGCCCGTGGTCTCCACGACGCCGTCCGCGCCCCGGCCGCCGGTGATCCGGGCGAGCGCATCGCCGAGGTCCTCCGCGGCCGCGTCGACGGTGTGGGTGGCGCCCAACTCCTTTGCCAGCGCGAGGCGTTCGCCGACCCGGTCGACGGCGACGATCGTCGTGGCGGGGGTGAGGGCGGCGGCCATGACCGCGGACAGGCCCACGGCTCCGGCGCCGAGGACGACGATCGTGGAGCCGGTGAGAGGCTTCAGCACGTTCCACACGGCGCCGACCCCGGTCTGCACTCCGCAGCCGAGCGGGGCGATGGACTCCAGCGGCACGTCCGGGTCGACCTTGACGAGGCTGCGCTCGTCGACCAGGGCGCGCTCGGCGAAGGAGGACTGGCCGAAGAAGTGGCCGCCGAGCGGTTCGCCGTCCCGGCTGAGGGTGCTGGAGCCGTCGGCCCGGCGGCCGCCGAGGAGGTTCAGCGGCAGCCAGGTCGCGCAGTAGGCGGGGTGCCCGCCGTCGCAGTTGCGGCAGTCGCCGCAGGAGGTGAAGGACAGCACGACGTGGTCGCCGGGGGCCACGCCGGTGACGGCGGAGCCGACGGCCTCGACGACCCCGGCACCCTCGTGCCCGAGGACCCCGGGCAGCGGGAAGGGCAGTCCGCCGCTCGCGACACCCAGGTCGGTGTGGCACAGACCGGTGGCGACCAGGCGGACCACGGCCTCGTGCGGCCCGGGGTCGTCGAGGGTGACGTCGGAGAGGGTGAAGGACGCGCCGCCGGACTCGACCACGGCGGCACGGGTGGTGATGGGCATCGTACGGACTCCTTGGGCATGCTCGGCCGAGGGGGGACGCTCGGTCGAGAGGGGACGCTCGGTCGAGGGCGAATCCTGGGAAGGCTCAGTCGAGCGAGACGACGACGGACTTGACCTTGGTGTAGGCGTCGAGCGCCTCGGGGCCGTACTCGCGCCCGTAACCGGAGTCCTTGACCCCGCCGAAGGGCACCGCGGGGTCGAGCATCGCCCAGTCGTTGACCCAGACGATGCCCGCCTGGAGCCGGTCGGCGACCCGGTGGGCGCGGGCCAGGTTGGTGGTCTGCACACCCGAAGCCAGGCCGTACGGCGTCGAGTTGGCGAGCTCGACCGCCTCGTCCTCGGTGTCGAAGGGCTGCACGGTCAGGACCGGTCCGAAGATCTCCTCCTGGACCACGCGGGAGTCGTTGGACAGGTCGGCGATCACCGTGGGCTTGTAGTAGAACCCGCCGTCGAGGTCGAGGCGTTCACCGCCGCAGACGATCCTGCCGCCCTCCTTGCGGGCCAGCTCGACGTACTCCTCGACCTTCTTCAGATGCTTCTCCCCGGCCATCGGGCCGACGACGGTCCCGGGGTCGCGCGGGTCGCCGACCGGGACCCCGGGCACGGCGTCGGCGAGGATGCCGAGCAGGGTGGCGTAGACCGGCCGGGCCACCAGGAGGCGCGGGCCGCCCATGCAGAACTGGCCGGTGTTGAAGACGAACGCCTTGATGATCGCGCCGACCGCCTTCTCCAGGTCGGCGTCCTCGAAGACGAGGTTGGCGGCGTTGCCCCCGAGTTCCATGGTGACCGGCTTGAGGGCCTCGCCGGCGGTGGCCGCGACATGGCGGCCGATCGCGGTGGAGCCGGTGAAGGCGACCTTGTCGACGCCGCGGTGGCGGAGCAGGGCGTCACCGGCGACCGGGCCCGTTCCGGTGACGACGTTGACGACTCCGTCCGGGACTCCGGCCTTCCGGAGCAGTCCGGCCATGTAGAGGGCGCTGAGCGGGGTCTCGTCGGCGGGCTTGTGCACGACCGTGTTCCCGGCGGCGAGCGCGGGCCCGATCTTCGAACCGGCCAGGATCAGCGGGAAGTTGAAGGGGGTGATGGCGGCGACCACACCGAGCGGCTCGCGCTTGGTGTAGGCGAGGGCGTTCATGGGGGTGTCGCGGACCGCGCCGTCCAGGGAGTGCGCGAGGGCGGCGAAGTGCTCGTAGTCGTTGGCCGCGTTGGTGATGTCGACGGCGTGGCACAGCGAGATCGGCTTGCCGACGTCGAGGCTCTCCAGCCGGGCGAGTTCGTCGGCGTTCTCGCGGATCAGCTCGGCGACCCGGTACAGGATCCGGCCCCGCTCACGGCCGCTGAGGCCGGACCAGGTCCCGGCGTCGAAGGCCTCCCGGGCGGCGCGCACGGCCGCGTCCACGTCGGCGGCGCCGGCCTCCGCGACGGTGGTGACCACCGTGCCCCGGGACGGGTCGATCACCTCGGTGCGGGCGCCGTCGGCGGCTTCGCGCCACCGGCCGCCCACGAAGAGCCGTCCGGGTTCGATCTCGATGGGGGACATCACCGCTCCTCAGCATCGTCGCCAAGATTTCAACAAACAGGATTCCTGTTGGTTCGCAGTCTCTTTACAGACAGGTTTCCTGTCAATGCTCTAGCCTGAACCCATGCTCGAGACACAGGTGACCAAGGCGCCCCCGTCGCTCCTCTACATGGTGAAACAGGTGGAGCTGGTCGTCCGTTCCCACCTGGACGACCTGGTCAGGCCCTCCGGGATCACCGCGCTCCAGTACACGGCGCTCACCGTGCTCCAGCGGCACGACGGACTGTCGGCGGCGCAGCTGGCCCGGGACTCGTTCGTCACCGCGCAGTCGATCGCCGACCTGGTGCGCTCCCTGGAGACGCGCGGGCTGGTACGCCGCGAGCGCAATCCGAACAACCGCCGGGAGCTGCTGATCCTGCTGACCGAGGAGGGTCGCGCGCTGCTCGCCCGGCACGAGGCGCCGGTGCGGGAGCTGGAGGAGCGGATGGTGCGGGACCTCACCGCCCACCAGACCGAGCAGTTCCGCCAGGCCCTCACGACGGCCTGGCACGCCCTCTCCTGAGCCGGCGCGAGGCGTGTCCCGAGCCGGGCGCAAGCCCTCGCCCGAGCCGGGCGCAAGCCTTCGCCCAAGCCCCGCCCAAGCCCTCGCCCGAGCCCTGCGCGAGCCCCTTCCCGAGCCCGGCGCGAGCCCCGCGTGAACCGGTGGCGAACCGACGGTCGCAATTCGAAGACATATGTCAATCGAACATGCTCAAATTCATTCCATCGGGGGTAACTTGCAGGGCGGGGAACCCATTTGCGCGGAGTCGGTGGGAGGCGATGTCGTCGTGCAGCAGGAACCCGCGCCACCGTCCCGGCATCTGCGGGTCCACGAGGAACGCGGTCACACCGTGCTGGAGTTCCGCGGGGAGATCGACATCGCCGCGGCCACCGAGATCCTGCCGCACCTGGACCGTGCCACGGCCCGTCCCGACGCCCGCGTGGTCATCGATTTGACCCTCGTCGAGTTCCTGGACTGCTCGGGGCTGCGGCTGCTGTACCGCGCGAGGTCCCGCGTCCTCGACCGGGACGGCCGGCTGCTCCTGGTCTGCACGCACCCGCTCACGCTGAGGATCATGCGGGTGACCGGCCTGACCCGGCTGCTGCCCCCGCAGCCGTCGCTGGACGCGGCCCTGGAACAGCCCGAGGCCACGTCCGGCTCGTTATGACGGCGGGTCACCTCACGATCCCGGCGATCTGACCCGCGCTCCTCACCGAAAAACCGGTTGCGGACTCCCGGTGGGCGGGAGCCATCATGGCGACGCCCGGTTCCCCTCACGTCAGGACACCCGCATGCGCCGTCTCCTCGTCACGACCCAGTGCCCCCTTCGGCCCACGGTTCTCGAGGACTCGACCCCGCATGCACACCCTGAACATCGGCATTCTGGCCCACGTCGACGCCGGTAAGACCAGCCTCACCGAGCGGCTGCTGTTCGACCACGGCGCGATCGACCGGCTCGGCAGCGTCGACACCGGCGACACCCGCACGGACGACGGCGCCATCGAACGGCAGCGCGGCATCACCATCCGCTCCGCGGTCGCCACCTTCACGGCCCACGGCACCCGGATCAACCTCATCGACACCCCCGGGCACTCCGACTTCATCGCCGAGGTCGAGCGCGCCCTGGAGGTCCTCGACGGCGCGGTCCTGCTGCTGTCCGCGGTGGAGGGCGTCCAGGCACAGACCCGCGTCCTGATGCGGACCCTGCGCCGACTGGCGCTGCCCACGCTGATCTTCGTCAACAAGATCGACCGACCCGGCGCCCGCGACGAGGACCTGCTCACGGACATCCGTTGCAGGCTGACGCCGTACGTCGCCCCGCTGACCCGGGTGACGGGCATCGGCTCGTCCGACGCGCGGGTGCGACCGCTGGGCATCGGCTCCGCAGCCGAAGCACTCGCCGAGGTCGACCCCGGCATCCTCGCGGCGCTCGTGGACGGCCCCGAGCCCACCCCGGACGACCTGTGCAGGGCCCTGGCCGCCCGCACCGCCGACGGCTCCTTCCACCCGGTGCACTTCGGCTCGGCCCTCGGCGGCCAGGGTGTGCCCGAACTGGTCGAGGCCGTGACCCGGCTGATCCCGCCCGCACCCGCACCACGGGACGCCGAGCCACGCGGCCAGGTGTTCGCCGTACGCACGGCCCCCGGCGGTGAGCGCGTCGCCTATCTGCGGCTGTACGGGGGTGAGGTGACGGAGCGTCAGCAACTGACGTTCCTGAGGCGCGGGGTCGACGGTGTGACGAGCCGGATCCGCGGTCGGGCGACCCGGCTGAGCGGGCCCCTCGCCGCCGGTGACATCGCGGCGCTGACGTTCTCCCCAGGCCTCCGCGTGGGCGACCGTCTCGGTGAACTCAAGGACCGTGCAGCGCAGTTCGCACCCCCCACGCTGGAGACCCTGGTCACGGCCCGCCACCCGGCCCAGGCGAACCGGTTGCGCTCCGCCCTGCTCGCCCTCGCCGACCAGGACCCGCTGATCCACGCCCGCCCCACCGCAGAAGGCGCCACCACCCTGCTCCTGTACGGCGAGGTCCAGATGGAGGTGCTCGCGGCGACCCTCGCCCAGGACTTCGGCGTGGAGGCGGACTTCGCGCCGGGCCGCATCCGGTACCTGGAGCGGCCGCGGAGCACGGGCGAGGCCAGTGCGCAGACCCCCTGGCATGAGGGAACCCGGTACTGGGCGACGGTCGGGCTGCGGGTCGAGCCCGGTGACCGCGGCTCCGGGGGCGTCTTCGGGTACGAGACCGAACTCGGGGCGCTCCCGCGAGCGTTCCACCAGGCCATCGAGGAATCGGTGCACGCGGGCATGGCGACCGGGCTGACCGGGGCGGCCGTGACGGACTACCGGGTCACCCTCATCCGGTCCGGATTCGTGGGGCCGCTCAGCACCGCGGCCGACTTTCGCGGGCTCACGCCGATCGTGCTGCGGGAGGCGCTGGAGCGGGCCGGGACGCGGGTGTTCGAGCCCTGCCATGCATTCGAGGTGGAGGTGCCGTCGGCCGCTCTGGCGCCGGTGACCGCGCAACTCGTTTCACTCGGCGCGGAGTTCACGGGGACCACGGGTGGTGATCCGGCATGGGTGATCACTGGAGAGCTTCCAGCCCGGCGGGTGCGGGAGATGGAACTGCGGCTGCCGGGGCTCACCTGGGGTGAGGGGGTGTGGTGGTCGCGTGGGTCGGGTGACCGCGAGCTCACGTCCCGCTGAAGGTTCTCACCACGACACCGGAAGCCTCCGCGGCCCCCGGGTCATCTGCCCCTCCCGCCATTCGATCGTCTCCGCCGTGAACTCGGCCCGCAGGCCCGGGAAACGGACCGCCAACCGGTGCAGGGCGAGGCCCAGTTCCAGGCGGGCCAGCCATGCGCCCAGGCAGTGGTGGGGGCCCGCGCCGAACACCACGCTCGGTGTGGTGAGCGGGGCGAACAGGTCGGTCTCGTCGGGCTGCGGGAAGACCTCCGGGTCGCGGTTGGCCGCGTTGGTCTGCACGGCGACCACCGCCCCCGCCGGAATCGTCACGCCACCGACCTCGGCCTCGGCCACGGCCCGGCGGATCAGGCCGGGCAGCACCCTGCCCTCGCTGAGCGGAATCGTCCGCAGCAGTTGTTCGACGGCGGTCTCGGCCGCCTCCTGGCTCTCGGCGAGGCCCGGCCAGGCCTCGCGGGCGTCGGTCAGGAGGTGGACCACGATGTTGCCGAGAGCCGTCATCGTCGTCTCGTGTCCGGCGACGACCAGCCCCAGGACCAGCACGACCAGCCGCGGCTCCTCGATCCCGAGGCCGTCTCCCGCCACGACCAGCGCGCTCACCAGGTCGTCGCCCGGCTCCTTGCGCCGCTCGGCGACGAGTTGCGCGCAGAACAGCCCGAACTCCCGCATCGCCGCGCCCACTTCCTCTGCCGTGTGCGCGCCGCCGGACAGGGCGTGGTCGGCCCAGCCGCGGATGCGCTCCCAGTCGGCGTCCTCCAGGCCCATCAGCCGGGAGATCACCGAGACCGGCAGCCGGCGGGTGAACGCCTCCACGATGTCGGCCGGTTGCGGCTGCCGGGCCAGGTCGTCGAGGAGGGTCTCCACCACGGAGGCGGTCCAGGGCCGCCAACGGGCGATCGCACGCGGGGTGAAGGCCCGCTGGACGGTGCTCCGGAGCACCTGGTGGGGCGGTCCGTCCTGGTTGAGGAGGCCGTCCGGGGAGTCCAGCAGGTTCGGCACGAGGAGCAGCGGCGGGGCGCCCTCGTCCCGGAGCGACTTCCGGTCGAAGCGGGGGTCCATGAGCACCTGGCGGACATCGGCGTAGCGGGTCACGAGCCACACCGGGGTGCCGGTGGCCAGGGTGGTGAGCCGGGGCGGACCGGACTCGGGCAGGGGGATGCGGTGCATGGGACGCAGGTTCCGGGACGTACTGTCCGTGCTCATCCGGGTCTCCAGACACGCCGTACGCGGAGTTCCCCACGTTAGTGCGCCCCCGAGTGTCCCGGCAGTGTTCCAATCAGCCAACAAGACGGTGCCGCCGTGCTTTTGAGGGTCGTGGCCGGGCATCCGTGCAGTCAGGAAGGAGGGCCGTCGCATGACGACTCCCATAAGGCGCGTGTCCAGGCGCATGCCCGGCTGGGCGAAGGTACTCACCGCCGTCGTGGTGGTGCTCGTGGTGTTCTTCGCCGGCATCAGGCTCAGTGTGATTCCCGGCCTCAAGGACCTGTTCGGCACCGAGACCCACGACCGGTCGGGTCCCGCACTTCTGGAGTCCATCCAGGACATCAGCCGTTACGACGCAGCCTCCGGCAACTTCCAGGTCGTGGTCGACCTGGAGAAGGACACCAAGTTCCTGCCCGACGCGATCCGCGGCTCCCGCACCCTCTACGTCGGGGCGGGCGCCGTGGACGCCTACGTCGACCTCGGAAAGGTCGCGAAGAACGACGTGACGGTCAACGAGGACCGCACGGCGGCAACGCTCCATCTGCCGCACGCCCAGCTCGGCAAGGCCACGCTGGACGCGGACCGCTCCTACGCGGTCTCCAAGCAGCGCGGGCTGCTCGACCGGCTCGGCGACTTCTTCTCCGACAACCCCAACAGCGAGCAGGCCGTGCAGAAGCTCGCGGTCAAGCACATCACGGAGGCGGCGAAGGAGAGCGAACTGACCAAGCGGGCGGAGATCAACACGACCACCATGCTCAAGGGACTGCTGGGCTCCCTCGGCTTCAAGAAGGTCGAGGTCGTCTACGGCAGCTGATCAGCCCCCGAGCAGGCCCGGCAGGGTGAGGGCGCCGAGCACGGTGGCGCCGACCAGCACCCAGGCCACGTAGTCGCCGACGTGCCCGGACTGGAGGCGCCGTAGCCACAGCGCCCGGTCCGGTGCGGCGAACGTCTTCGGACGCGTGACCGCGAGGAGGGCGAGGACCCCGGCCAGCAGGGTCGAGAGCAGACCCAGCAGGACGCCGGCCGGGGTCCAGTGCGCGGAGGCGGCGACGCCCGCGGAGCCGGTCTCGTTGACGGAGTGCGCGACCACCTTCGCGAAGCCCGGGACCACGCCGACGGCGAGGGATCCGGCGACCAGCACCGCGGGCACCGCCGTCATGGTGTCCGGGATCCGGCTCAGCCGGTGCCGGGTCTCGGGCCGCTCACCGGACCCGGTCGTCTCGTACCCGGAACCGGTGCCGTCGGCGGGCTTGGGTCCGAGGCCCAGGAACACCCGTCCCGCGACCCGCAGGACCGCCGCCGCGGTGACCGCGCTCGCCGCCACGTACAGCACGGTGAGCGGGCCGCCGACGGCCTCCTCGGTGACGGACTTGCCGAGCGCCGTGCCGAAGGGCGGCAGCCCCGCGAGGCCGAGGCCGCCCAGCGTGAACAGCACGGCGACGCCCTTCAGTTCGCGTGCCCTGCCGTGCAGCGCGTGCTCGTCGACGCTGCCGTAGCGGTCGAGGAGGATGCCGGCGCAGGCGAACAGGGCGGCCTTCACCCCGGCGTGGCCGAGGAGGTACAGGGCGATCCCGTCGTCGGCCTCGGGCTTCAGCACGCCGACGCCGATGAGGAAGAGCCCGGTGTGGGCGACCGTCGAGTAGGCCAGCAGTCGTTTGATGTGCCGCTGGTACCAGCACATCACCGCGCCGATCACGGCCGCCAGCGCGCCCAGCGTCACCAGGGTCCGCTCGAACTCCGGGGCCGGGACCCCGCCGGGCCCGGCGAAGACGGTGCCGTAGACCCGCCAGACGCCGAAGGTGCCGAGTTCGACCATGACGCCCGACAGCAGCATGCACACCGGGGTCGGGGCGACGGCGTGCGCGTCGGGCAGCCAGAAGTGGAAGGGGACGGCGGCCGCCTTGACCAGCAGCCCGGTCATCACCAGCACGAACGCGGCCAGGACCAGGGCGTCCGGCCGCCCGTGCGCGTCGAGGCCCCGGCCGATCGCGTGCATCCCCAGCTCGCCGGTACGGGCGTACAGCAGGCCGATGCCCATGAGCAGGGCGTAGGCGCCGAGCGAGGTGACGACGGCGAAGGTCAGCGCCCCCTGCACGGCCCTGGCCTCCTCGACCCGGTGGCCGGTGAGGGCGTACGCGGCGACGCCCATCAGCTCGAACCAGACGAACGCGTTGAACAGGTCGCCCGCGATCGCGAAGCCGCACATGCCGCCCTGGAAGAGCAGCAGGAGCGCGGGGAAGGACCCGGCGTGGCCGCTGGGCGGTTCGTCGAAGTAGTGCCAGGAGTACGCCAGCGCCGCCAGGGTGAGCAGGGAGGCGAGAGCGGCCATGCCCAGGCCGGGGCCGTCGCCGATCAGGACGATGCCGACGCTCCGCCCGTTCACGGGCGTCCAGCCGCCGGCCCATTCCAGGAACGGCGGCGAGGAGTTCAGCAGCAGCACGAGCGCGAGGGCGGCGGTGGTCGCCGCGACCGCGCAGCCCACGGTCTCGGCGACGGGCCGCGGCACCAGGCGGCCGCCCGCGACGAGCAGCGCGGCGCCGAGCAGGGGTACGGCCACCAGCAGGGGCAGCAGGTCGTCCATCAGCCGCGCAGTTCGGAGAGTTCGTCGGGGTCGACGGTGCCGTGGCGTTTGGAGATCTGCACGACGAGGGCGAGCAGCAGGGCGGTGACGGTGGCGCCGACCACGACGTCGGTCAGGGTCAGGGCCTGCACGAGCGGGTCGACGACCGGGCGGGAGCCCGGTTTCAGGTCGGAGAAGACGGGTGCGGTGGCGTCGTGGCGGTAGCCGACGGCCAGCAGCAGGACATAGGTGCCGGCCTGGCACACCGACAGGCAGCCCACGGCGTGGATCAGGTTGCGGCTGGTGGCGAGGCCGTAGCAGCCGGTCAGGAAGACCCAGCCGGCCACCAGGTACGGAAGGACGCCCATCAAGTCCCGTTCCCCTCCTCGATCTCGACGGCCTGGTCCAGGAAACGGGCGAGCAGCACGACGACCGCGCAGGCGACCTCCATGCCGACGGCCGCGTTCAGCAGGGGGACGGTGCCTCCGGAGGACAGCGTGTTGAAAGTGCCGTACGGCAGCAGTGTGTTGGCGAGGAAGGCCGAGCCGCCGATCAGGGCCGCGAGGCCGGTGACGACGTAGGCGGAGGTGGCGACAGCGTCGCCGGTCTCGTAGAGGGCGACCGGCCGGACGCGTTCCAGGGCCCGGTAGTCGGCGCCCAGGTAGAGCAGGTGCAGGGAGGTCGCGGCGACCACTCCGCCCTGGAAGCCGCCGCCGGGGCTGAGCTGGCCGTGGGCGATCACGTACAGGCCGGTCAGCAGGGCGACGGGCAGGACGAGGAGGGCGTAGCGGCGGACGGGGCGGGCCACCTCCTGGGGTTCGGGGGTGGCGCGGTGTTCGTCGCGGGTCTGGCGCAGCAGGGCCCCGCAGCCGATGACCGCCGCGAAGAGGATGGTCATCTCGCCGAGGGTGTCGAAGGCGCGCTGGTCGAAGTTGACCGAGGCGATGACGTTGGCGGTGTGCCGGCTCAGGGAGGCGTGGACGGCCCGGTCGCCGTAGGGGTGGTGGTCGCCGCCGAAGGCGGGCAGGTCGAGGGCGGCGGCCGTGAACAGGGCGGCCAGGCCCGCGCCGCCCACCGCCACGAGCCACAGCCGGAAGCGCCGGCTCACCTGCGGGGTCCTTCCCTGCGGCCGCGCCGCCGCACCTTGTGGACCGCGAGCAGCAGCAACAGCGGCGTGAGCGCGGAGCCCACGGCGAGCTGCGACAGGGCCACGTCGGGTGCCTGGAGCACGGTGAACAGGATCGCGAGGACCACACCGAGCACGGACAGGACCAGGGCCTGGCGGACGGGGTCGCGAGCGGCCACCGCCGCCGTCGCGGAGGCGGCGACCAGGAGCAGTGCGACGACGATCACCGCGTCAGCCATGGCGGGCCTCCGGGAATCCGCCGGACAGGGCGCGCGAGGCCACGACGTTCCCGCCGATCAGCAGGACGCCCACGAACAGCAGCTTGGCCATGGCGCGGCTCGGTCCGGCGGCCACGCACACGGCCGGTACGACCAGCGCGCCGACGGCGGCGGCCGCGTAGGTCAGTCCCCAGGCGCTCGGCGGGTCGTCGGCCAGTTCGTCGGCGAGCAGCCGGGCGAAGACGAGGGTTCCGACCGGGCCCAGGAGGGCGAGGACCAGGGCGAGATCGACGTAGGAGGGGCGGTCGTAGCCCTGGGAGAGGAGCAGCAGGGCGGGGCAGGCGAAGGCGGTGCACAGGTTCTGTGCCACGACCCGGCGCCTGAGCGGACCGGTGGCGACGCCCCACACGGTGGCGCCCACTCCCCCGGCCAGGATCACGGCCGCCGCGAGGATCCAGCCGTTCACCACGCGCTCACCGCCCGGCGGGCGGCGCGGGCGGCCAGGGCGCCGAGGGCGGCGACGGCCGCGCCGACGGCGAGTTCCAGGGGGTCCACGGTGCTGATGAGCACGAGCCAGAGCGCGGCGAGCGCGGCCCACCAGGCGAGGAGTTCGGCCGCGGCGAGCAGCGTGGTCCGCCCGGTCATGCGCCACCTCCTCGGAACACGGCCGTGGGACACGGCCGTCGCGCGCCATCCAAACACCGCGCCGGGGGCGGGCGGGGGCGACGCGCGCGGTACTGAGGCCCCAGTGCCCCGACCGTACGAAGGGAAACCGAGGGTGGCCGGGACGCGACGGCATCTCCGGATCCTTCGGGGGTAATAGCCCTCCCACCAAGGGAAGTTGGACAGTGGAGGAAGCAATGGCCTGGGTGCTCTCACGTTCGCGAACGGCGTCGGACGCCGGCACCGCCAAGAAGGAGCCCGAGGCGAAACGCGCCAAGAAGGAGCCGGAGACGAAACCCGCCCGCCCCCGGCGCAGTCCGCTCTCCCTCGTCGTCCGGTTCGTGGCGATGGTGTTCGCCTTCGCCTTCATGGTGGCGTTCGCCGTCGTGCTGGCCCGGCTCACCCTGGAGCCCTCGCCGGCGTCGGTGGACCTGACCCACACCAACCTGCATCCCGGCGCGTCCCTCAAGCTCTATCTGGACCAGCCCGAGATGCGGGACGCGATCAAGCAGATCGGCGGGAACATCCTGCTGGGCGTGCCGTTCGGGATCCTGGTGCCGATCATCGCTCCCAAGACCCGCGGGCTGCTGCGGATCGCGCTGCTGACGGCCGTGGTGATGCTGCTGGTCGAGTTCGCGCAGGGGGCCCTGGTGGAGGGGCGGGCCTTCGACATCGACGACGTCATCCTGAACACGTCCGGTGCCCTGATCGGCTATCTGCTGCTGGGACGGCGGCTGAGCCGTGCGGTGCACAAGAAGCCCGCGGCCAGGAAGCCGACGGCGAACAAGGCGTAGGGGGCTCAAGGGGG
This sequence comes from Streptomyces griseorubiginosus, assembly GCF_001514195.1. GTDB lineage: Bacteria > Actinomycetota > Actinomycetes > Streptomycetales > Streptomycetaceae > Streptomyces > Streptomyces griseorubiginosus. Next base: position 843,344 of record NZ_KQ948737.1, read on the forward strand.
CTCCGGGGTCGCTCGACTTCTGGTCCGTACCAAAGGGTTGACGACCCCTTAGCTCACTCCTTAAATCAAGAGGCGACGCCTTCACCCCCCACCTCGAAGGATGTGCCGTGGCCTCCTCACGCCTGCTGCGCAGATGTCTCCTCGCCGCTCTGTCCGCCGTTCTGCTCGCCTCAGGCACCGCGGCGGCCGACGCACCCGCTGCGTCGGCCGCCGCGGTGACGACGTTCTCCGACACCTTCAACGGGCCCGCCGGAGCCGCGGTCGACTCCTCGAAGTGGCAGATCGAGACCGGCGACAACGTCAACAACCACGAGCGGCAGTACTACACGGCAGGTAACCGGAACGCCGCACTGGACGGCCAGGGCCATCTGGTGATCACGGCCCGGCGCGAGAACCCGGCCGGCTACCAGTGCTGGTACGGCACCTGCCAGTACACCTCGGCCCGGCTGAACACCTCGGGGAGGTTCACCGCGCAGTACGGGCACGTCGAGGCACGCATGAAGATCCCGCGCGGACAGGGCATGTGGCCGGCGTTCTGGATGCTCGGCACGCCGGTCAACTGGCCCGACTCGGGCGAGATCGACGTCATGGAGAACGTCGGCTTCGAACCCTCGACCGTGCACGGCACCCTCCACGGCCCCGGCTACTCCGGCTCGGGCGGCATCGGCGCCGGCTACACCCTGCCGAACGGCCAGGCCTTCGCGGACGCCTTCCACACCTTCGCCGTCGACTGGGCACCCGCCTCGATCACCTGGTCCGTGGACGGAAACGTCTACCAGCGGCGCACCCCCGCCGACCTGGGCGGCCGGACCTGGGTGTTCAACAAGCCGTTCTTCCTGATCCTGAACCTCGCGGTGGGCGGCTACTGGCCCGGCGACCCGGACGGCTCGACGTCCTTCCCGCAGCAACTCGTGGTCGACCACGTCTCGGTGACCACCGGCGACTCCGCGACGGGCGCGCCGATCCGGGGCCTCGCGGGCAAGTGCGTGGACGTCGCCGGGGCGAACACCGCCAACGGCACGGCCGTCCAGCTCTACGACTGCAACGGCACCGCGGCCCAGCAGTGGACCGTGGGCGCCGACGGCACGGTCCGGGCGCTCGGCAAGTGCCTGGACGTCACGGGCGGCGGCACCGCGGACGGCACAACGGTCCAGCTCTACGACTGCAACGGCTCCGGGGCTCAGCGGTGGACCGTCACGGGCGCGCGCGACATCGTCAACCCGCAGTCCGGCAAGTGCCTCGACGTGACCGGGAACAACCCGGCCAACGGCACCCGGCTTCAGCTGTGGAGCTGCACGGGCGGTGCCAACCAGAAGTGGACGGTCGGCTGAGCCGGTGGGTCAGTGCCGGGTCCAGGTGAACTTGTCGCCGCCGACCCAGCGGACCACGTCGGGATCGTCCAGGTCGTGGACCGTGATGCCGAAGGCGGCGGCCGCCTCCAGTACGTCGGTGACGGTCCGCGCCTCGCCGACCACCTCCCCGTCGATCTCCACGATCCGGAAGGGCGGGGTGGTCGGCTGGACCCCGAGCACGATGATCCGCGGATTGGCGATGTGCGGGCTCGCGATTTCGGTCATGGAACGAGCGTAGAACGCATCCCCCGGGAGGGAGAGCCGGGCGCACCCCAGCGAGCAGGGCGGCCACCGCGTCCCGGGTGAGCCGGTGGGCGGTCGCGGGGCGGCACCATCGGTCGGTGAGGCGAGCGCCGCGTCTCGGTGAGGCGAGCGCCGCGTCTCGGTGAGCCGGTGCGCGGGTCTCAGGGCGCCATCGTCGGGCGGTGAGGTCGGTTATGCAGGGTCAAGGGCGCCACCGTCGGTCGGTGAGGCCGTCGTGGGTCAAGGGCACCATCGTCGGTCGGTGAGGCCGTCGTGCAGGGTCAAGGGCGCCACCGTCGGCCCGCGAACCGGTACCGCGGTCTCACGGGCGCCGCCACCGGTCGTCGCCGAGGTGCGAGCCCGCCTGTGGGCCCATGCGGAGCATCCCGCCGTCCACGCTCCAGGACGCCCCGGTGACGTAGGTCGCCTCGGGGCCGGCGAGGAAGGCGATCACGGCGGCCACCTCGCGGGCGTCACCCGGGCGGCCCAGCGGGATGCCCGGGCGCTCCTCGGTGCGGACGTCGGTGTCCTCCTGGCCCGTCATCGGCGTGGCGATCTCGCCGGGCGCGACCGCGTTGACGGTGATGCCGTGCTCGGCCAGCTCCAGGGCCATGACCTGGGTGAGCAGCCCGAGGCCGCCCTTGGCCGCGCAGTACGGGGCGGCACCGACGCGGGGCTGGTGCTCGTGGACGGAGGTCACGTTGACGATCCGGCCCCCGGAGCCCTGCCGGATCATGTGCCGGGCGGCCCGCTGCCCGCACAGGAAGGGGCCGACCAGGTCGACGTCGAGGACCTCGCGGACCGTGTCCGGCTCCAGGTCGAGGAAGGGTGTCATGGTGCCGGTGCCCGCGTTGTTGACCAGGACGTCGAGGCGGCCGAGCCGGTCGCACAGCTCGTCGACGGTGTCGGCGGCGGAGGGCAGCCGGGTCAGGTCCATCTGGGCCACCTCGGCCCGCCGCCCCTGCGCACGGACCTCCTCGGCGGTCTCCTCCGCGCCCTTCTGGTCGCTGTGCCAGGTGATGCCGACGTCCATCCCGGCCCGGGCCAGCCGGACGGCGGTGGCCCTGCCGATGCCGGAGTCGGCTCCGGTGATCACGGCCACCTTGGTGTGGGATGCGGTGGGATCGCTGGGGGTGGACATCTCGGCCTCCTCGGGACGGGAGCGTCGGCAAGGACGGGGGCTCGGACGAGGCATCGCAGTACCCGAGGGCGTACCGGACAAACCGCTCGCCCACCGTGCGGCCCCCGTGTCCCTGGGGAACGCTGGGTGGAGGAGGTGGCCATGGATCCCGTCGAGGCGCTGGAGCGGATCGCCTTCCTGCTGGAGCGCGCCCTGGCGCCGACGTACCGCGTCCGTGCCTTCCGTACGGCGGCCCGGGTGCTGGCCGGGCTGTCCGCGGACGAGGTGCGCGAGCGGGCCGAGGCCGGATCGCTGGAGTCGCTCAAGGGCATCGGTCCGAAGACGGCCCAGGTGGTGCGGGAGGCGCTGGCCGGAGGTGTGCCGGGCTACCTGGAGAAGCTGGAGGGCGAGGCCGACGCTCCGCTCACCGGCGGCGGCGCGGAACTGCGGGCGCTGCTGCGCGGCGACTGCCATCTGCACTCCGACTGGTCCGACGGCGGCAGCCCCATCGAGGAGATGGGCCGGACCGCGGCGGAACTCGGCCACGAGTGGGCCGTGCTCACCGACCACTCCCCCCGGCTCACCGTGGCCCGGGGGCTGTCCCCGGAGCGGCTGCGGGAACAGCTGGACGTGGTGGCGGCACTGAACGAGACCTGGGCCCCGTTCCGGCTGCTCACCGGCATCGAGTGCGACATCCTCGACGACGGCTCGCTGGACCAGGAACCCGAACTCCTGGACCGCCTGGACGTGGTGGTGGTGTCCGTGCACTCCAAGCTGCGCATGGACGCCCGCGCGATGACCCGGCGCATGGTGGCCGCCGTACGCAATCCGCACGCGGACGTCCTCGGGCACTGCACGGGGCGGCTGGTGACCGGGCGGGGGCGGCCGGAGTCGGAGTTCGACGCCGACGAGGTGTTCGCCGCGTGCGCCGAGTCGGGCACGGCGGTGGAGATCAACAGCCGCCCCGAGCGCCTCGACCCGCCCCGCCGGCTGCTGCGCAGGGCCGTCGAGGCGGGCGTGCTGTTCTCCGTCGACACGGACGCGCACGCCCCCGGACAGCTCGACTGGCAGATCCTCGGCTGTGCCAGGGCCGAGGAGTGCGGGGTGCCCGCCGAGCGGATCGTGACCACCTGGGGCATGGACGAGCTGCTGGCCTGGTCCCGGGAGGGCCGGGTGCCGTCCCGAGTGGCGACCGCCTGACGTGGTACCCGGAACGGCACGACAGGAAAGGGGCAGTACATGGAACGGGCGGCAGTGTTCGACGTCGACGGGACCCTGGTGGACACCAACCACCTGCATGTGACGACCTGGTGGGAAGCACTGCGGCAGGCAGGCCACCAGGTTCCCATGCACGCCGTCCACCGGGCCATCGGCCTCGGCTCCGAGGACCTCGTCGCCCATCTGCTCGGTGACGACCGCGACAAGGACCGGGACGCCGAGCTGAGCGCCGCTCACAAGGCCCTCTACGGGCAGTACTTCGACCGGCTGCCGGCCCTCCGGGACGCGGGGCGGCTGCTGCGGCGGCTCGATCACGACGGCTGGCGGGTGGTGCTGGCGACCTCGGCGGGCGGCGCCGAACTGTCGGCGCTGCGCCGGGCGATCGACGCGGACGACGCGATCATGGCGACGGCGAGCGCCGACGACGTCGAGGAGGGCAAGCCGGCTCCCGAACCCGTCGAGCACGCCCTGGAGCTGGCCGGGGTACCGGCCGAGAACGCGGTCTTCGTCGGGGACACCGTCTGGGACATGCAGGCGGGCTCCCGGGCCGGGGTGCGCTGCGTGGGCGTCCTGTGCGGCGGCATCCCCCGCGCCGACCTGGAAGAGGCGGGCGCGCGGGCGATCTACGACGACCCGGCACACCTCCTGGCGGACCTGGGGGACAGTTTCCTGGCATGACCTGGGGGTTTCCGCGGAACCCACAGCGGATGACCGATGTGACGGAAGTGGTGAGGAGGCTGTCCCGGCCCGCGTACGCCCTCCAGCGGGAAGCCGGTGCCGTGGGCCGGGCGGCCCGTGCCGCCTGGCGTGGTCCCGGGCGGCAGCGCGACCTGGTGGTGCAGTCCCTCAAGGCGTCGGCCGCGGCGATCCTGGCCTGGCTGGTGGCGGGCGTGTGGATGGGTGACCCGATGGCGTTGATGGCGCCCTGGGTGGCGGTGGTGCTGGTGCAGGCCACCGTGTTCAGCTCCCTCATGCAGGCGGCGCGGCAGCTCGCGGCGATCTGCTGCGGGACCGTGCTCGCGGCGGTGGCACTGGCCGCCACCGGGAGCACGCTGGGCGCGGTGGCGCTGTCCGTGCCGCCGCTGGTGCTCCTCGCGAACTGGCCCCGCTTCGGCGACCAGGGGATCTACGGGGCCACCACCGCGTTGTTCACCCTCGCCACCGGTGCCGCCAGTGCGTCCTCCGTCGGGCACCGGGTCGGGCAGGCCGCGCTCGGCGCGGTCATCGGCCTCGCCGTGAACGCGTTCGTGCTGCCGCCGATCCATCTGCGGGACGTCCGCGAGAACCTGGCAGCCCTGGCCCGGGAGGCGGGTGACGTCCTGCGCAGGGTCGCGGGTGACCTGCGCGAGGGCGAGTGGGACAGCCAGGGCTGGTCCCACGCCTCGGCCCATCTCGAACACCGTCTTGAGGCGCTGCGCTCCGCCCGGGGCTGGAGCCGGGAGAGCCTGCGGCTGACCGCCGCCCCGCTGCGAGCGGTACGGCGGCCTCCCGAGCCTGCCCCGCCCGAGCAGGACGACGAGCGCTGGAGCCGGGTCACCGGGCACATCCGCGCGCTCACCCGGACCCTGGCCGTCGCCGCCGACGACGAGCGCGTCCCCACCGCGCCCTCGGGAACCGTGCTGGACTCCTACGCCCGGCTCCTGGAGCTGATCGGCGACGCCTGCCACGCGGAGGCCCGCCGGATACTGGGGGCCGGCGACGACGTGCATCCGGACGACGAGGCGATGGAGACGATGCGGGAGCTGCGCGGGCGGCTCCACGACGGGCTGCGGGAGCACGCCGGACAGGGCGCCGACGGTACGACCGTCCTGGGGACGCTGCTGCTCCAGGCCGAGAACCTGTGGAGCGAGACCCTTCCGACCGGCCGGACGGGATGACACGGGCGGGGATGCAACGGGCCGGGGTGACACGAGCCGGGGGGTGACACGGCTCACGCCGAAGCGGCACCTGAGGAGGAACACCAAGGGGTCGTTGCCCGTTGAACAGACCGTGGGTGCGGATGGGACAGTGTCCCCGGGCCTCACCTTTTGCCCACAGGGACGATCGTTCGGCTGAAGCCCTGTGGAGCGTTTCGCCGAGAGGCGACCGCCATCCGTGCCCACCACCTGACCGCCCCGACCGAGATTCCCCCGTCCGGTCGGGGCTTCCCCTTTTCTCTCGCGGGCTTTCTCTTCTTCAGGCGCTGTTCCCCGACCGGGCCGGGCTTGACTTCGAGCGCACTCCAATTCGTAGCGTTCCGGTCATGAGCACTGCACAGCACAAGATCGGTTCGGGGTTCGGCGCCCACAGCACGGCCGACGACGTCCTCGCGGGCGTCGACCTGTCCGGCAAGCTCGCGATCGTCACCGGCGGCTACTCCGGGCTCGGCCTGGAGACCACCAAGGCCCTCGTCAAGGCGGGCGCCCGGGTCGTCGTCCCGGCCCGCCGTCCCGACACCGCGAAGGAGGCCCTCGCCGGCCTCGACGGGGTGGAACAGGACGTGCTCGACCTCGGCGACCTGGACAGCGTGCACGCCTTCGCCGAGCGCTTCCTCGCCTCCGGCCGCACGATCGACCTCGTCATCGACAACGCCGGGATCATGGCCTGCCCGGAGACCCGGGTCGGGCCCGGCTGGGAGGCGCAGTTCGCGACCAACCACCTCGGCCACTTCGCCCTGGTGAACCGCCTCTGGCCGGCCATCGAGTCCGGCGGCGCCCGTGTGGTGTCGGTGTCCTCGCGCGCCCACCACTTCTCCGGCATGCGCTGGGACGACGTCCACTGGCGGACCGGCTACGACAAGTGGCAGGCCTACGGCCAGGCCAAGACGGCGAACGTCCTGTTCGCGGTCCACCTCGACAAGCTCGGCGCCGAGCGGGGCGTGCGGGCCTTCTCGCTCCACCCCGGCGGCATCCTCACCCCGTTGCAGCGCCACCTGCCCAAGGCGGAGATGGTCGAGCGCGGCTGGATCGACGAACAGGGCAACGCCCTCAACCCGTCCGGCTTCAAGAGCCCCGAGCAGGGCGCGGCCACCCAGGTGTGGGCGGCGACCTCGCCGCAGCTGGACGGCATGGGCGGTGTCTACCTGGAGGACTGCGACATCGCCGAGCCCGCCGTCGACGGCGACCAGAGCGGTGGTGTCCGGGCCTGGGCGACCGACCCGGAGCAGGCGGCCCGGCTGTGGACGCTGTCGGCGGAGCTGACGGGCGTGAACGCGTTCGCCTGAGCCTGAGCCGACGGCTCTACAACTGGTCGAGTTCCTTCGGCCCGTACAGCGCGGCCGGCGCGCCTGTCTCCAGCGCCCAGTAGCGGTCGCCGTACGACCAGTGCCACCACTCGGTCGGGTAGTTGACCAGCCCGGCCGCGGCCAGGGCCTCGCCCAGCACGGCCCGGTTGGCCTTCGCCTCCTCGGTGATGTTGCCGGCGCCCGTGTAGCAGGCGCCGTCGCTCTCCTCCGGGTTGGCGTTCAGGGCGGTGCCCAGGTCGAGTTCGCGGCCGTCGGCGCTCACCAGGGTGAGGTCGGCGGCCGCTCCGGCGCTGTGCGGGGCTATCTCGGGCGGGGAGACGTACCGGCTGGCCGCGGTGCGGATCCGGTCGGCGGACCAGTCCGGGTGGTCCGCGCGCAGGGCGTCCGCGTACGTCTCGAAGTAGTGCTGCTGGAGCGCGGGCGGCCGGTAGCCCTCCACGAAGAGCAGCCGCAGGCCGTCCGGCAGCAGGGCCTCGGCGGCGAGCAGCCGGTCCAGGACGCCCTGGCGCAGATGGACCTCCGCGCCCTGGGAGTCCTCGTGCTTGCGGTCGTCGACCAGGAGCCGGCCGCGGACGTCCACCAGCGGCTCACCGTTCTCCTCGACGGGCACGGCGGCGACACGGGCGTCGGACATCAGGATGATCTCACTCATGGGGCGATCATCTCGTGGCGCCGGGCGCCGCCCCGCACCGCATGCATCCCCGGCGGGCGGCACCGCCTGCATCACCAGAGGGCGGGTACTCGGCCGGTTCCCCGCCCCAGCGGCCCGAAGGAGCCGAAGGTGAGCACTTCAAGCGGCAGCAGGATCGTGGTCACGGGCGCCACCGGCAACGTGGGAACCAGCGTGGTGCGCCTTCTCTCGGAGGATCCGGAGGTGGGCTCCGTACGGGGCCTGGCCCGGCGGATCCCGGACTGGTCGCCCGCCCGCACCGAGTGGTCGGCGGTCGATCTCGCGTCCGCGCAGGCGGATCTGGCCGAGGAGTTCGCGGGCGCCGACACGGTTGTCCATCTGGCGTGGGCGTTCCAGCCGACGCACGACCCGGCGACGACCTGGCGCACCAACGTCCTCGGCTCCATCCGCGTGTTCGAGGCGGTCGCGGCGGCCAAGGTGCCGACGCTGGTGCACGCCTCCTCGGTGGGCGCGTACTCCCCCGGACCCAAGGAACACGCGGTGGACGAGTCCTGGCCGACGCACGGCTGGCCGGACGCGGCGTACACCCGGGAGAAGGCGTACCTGGAACGGGCCCTGGACACCTTCGAGCGCGACCACCCGGCGGTCCGGGTGGTCCGGATGCGTCCGGCGTTCCTCTTCAAGCGGGAGTCGGCCAGCGAGCAGCGCCGGATCTTCGGCGGCCGTTTCCTGCCCGGCCAGCTGGCCCGGCCCGAACTGCTGCCCTTCCTGCCGGACATCCCCGGACTGCGGGTGCAGGCCCTGCACACCGACGACGCGGCGCGGGCCTATGTGCTGGCGGTGCGCTCGCAGGTGCGGGGCGCCTTCAACCTGGCGGGCGAGCCGCCGGTGGACGCGGAGCTGCTGGGCGAGCTGCTCGGCGCCCGTCCGGTACGGCTGCCCCGCACCGCCGCCCGCTCGGCGATCGCGGCCGCGTGGGGACTGCACCTGCTGCCCGCCTCCCCGCACCTGTTCGACGCGGTCCTGCGGTTGCCGCTGATGGACTGCACGCGCGCGCGGACCGAACTGGGCTGGTACCCGGAGCACACGGCGACCGAGGTCCTGGAGGAGTTCCTGCACGGGATGCAGCAGGGCGCCGGGGCGCCGACGGAGCCGATGAGGGGCCGCAAGGTCGGCTGAGCCCCGGCCGCGGGGGTCCGGACCCGCAGGTCTCCGCGCGGGGGTCTCCGAACCCGTAGGTCTCCGCGCGGGGGTCTCCGAACCCGTAGGTCTCCGCGCGGGGGTCTCCGCGCGGGGGTCTCCGGACCCGCAGGTCTTCGAAGGGACCGGTGGTCAGCCGGAGGACTCCTGCGCTTCCGGGTGCTCGGGGTGCACGGTGTCCGACCGCTGCGCTCCCTGCCGGCGGCTGGTGCCCGCCTCGTCGGTGTCGGGGACGTCCTCGGGCCGGTCGTCGGCGCCCTCGTCCTCGCCCGGCACGGTGGCGACCTCCCAGGGGTCCTCGCCCTCGCCCGCCTGCTGGTCCGGCAGGTCCCGCGGGATCGGGTCGCCGTTCTCTCCGGGCCCTTCGCTGCGGTGGTCCACGACGTCATCCCTTTCGTTCTCGGCGTTCGTTCTTGGGGTCGGCGGGAGCGCGAGTACCTCTGTGCGGGTCGACGAAACGCAGGTCGGAGGAGGTCAGCGTGGGGCGCGGTCGTCCAGGGCGGCCCGCCAGGCCGGTGCCGGCCCCTCGGGAGCGGGCTCGGGGCGACGGCCACCCCGGCCGAAGAAGTCGGCGAGCGGGAGGATGGCCGCACCGACGGTGACCGCGTCGGGCCCGAGCCGGCCCAGCTCTACGGTGACCTTCTCTGCCGGGTAGCGCAGCGCGTACGCCGTGGCGTGCCGCCGTACGGCGGGCAGGAACCGTTCGCCCAGCTGGAGCCCGGCCCAGCCGCCGATGAGGATGCGTTCGGGCTGGAAGAGGTTGATCAGGTCGGACAGGCCGGCGCCCAGGTACTCGGCGGTCTCCTCCAGCACGGCGAGCGCCACCGGGTCGCCCTCGGTGTCCCCGGACGGGTACGCGGCGGCGAGCAGCGCGGTCAGCGCGGTCTCCTCGTCGGCGCCCTCGGGCGGCCGGCCCCCTTCCTCGCGCCAGCGCTCCAGCAGCGACTCGGCGCCCGCGTAGGCCTCCAGGCAGCCGAGTGCTCCGCAGCGGCAGCGGCGCCCCCTGACCCGTACGGTCAGATGACCCCACTCGACCGCCCGGCCGTGCTCCACCTCGGGCGTCACCAGACAGGCGCCGACGCCGGAACCGAAGAGGACCACCACCGCGCTGCGGGCCCCGCGGCCGCCGCCGAACCACATCTCGGCCTGGCCGAGGGTCCTGGCGCCGTTGTCGATGAAGTACCGGACGCCGGCGGGCAGCGGGGAGCCGGTGCGCAGCAGCGCCTCCAGCGGGACGGCGTCCCAGCCGATGGTCTGGCCGTGCACGACGGCCCCGCTGTCCGGGGTGTGCGCGACGATGCCGGGCACGCCGATGCCGACGCCGAGCAGTCGCCCGGGCTCGATGGCGGCGTCCGCGAGCACCTCGGCGATGCCGTCGCGGATGTGGCCGACGACGACCTCGACGTCGTAGCCGCGTCCGGTCAACGGGCTTTCGGCGCGGGCGAGTTCGGTGAGGGTCAGGTCGAACAGCTCGACGCGGACCCGGGTCTCGCCCACGTCGACGCCGATCATGTGCCCGCTGCCGGGCGCCACCCGCAGCAGGGTGCGGGGCCGGCCGCCGTCGGAGTCGACGCTGCCGGCCTCCTCGACCAGCCCGTCGGCGATCAGGTCGGCGACCACGTTGCTGACCGAGCCGGAGCTCAGTCCGGTGGCGGGGCCGAGTTCGAAGCGGCTGAGGGGTCCGTCGAACCAGAGGCGCTGGAGCACGGCTGTGCGGTTGGCGCGTCTGAGGTCGCGTACGGTGCGTCCGTTCAAGGGGTTCTGACTCCTGTGACCCGGGAGAGGGCCTCGATCTCGTCCAGCGCCGCGACGAGGTGCGGTGCCACCGTCGACTGGACCCAGCGTTCCCTCTCGACGTCGACGGCCCGGGGGACCGTCTCGGTGAGCATGATCAGGTAGAGGTAGGCGCGGTAGAGGGCGAGCCGCACCCGGGCCGGGACGTCGAACTCGGCCCGGCCGCCCGCCTCCCGGTAGCCGGTGAGAAACGCCTCGTCCTGCTTGATGTCGCCCAGCAGCGCCAGGGAGACGAAGTCGGCGAGGGGGTCGCCCCAGAACATCCGCTCGCCGTCGATCAGCCCGCCGATGCGCGGCTCCCCGCCGGCCGGGCGGTCGACGAGGATGTTGCCGTCCCACAGGTCGAAGTGGACCAGCGCGGGGACGGTGACCTCGTCGAGGGCCGGGTAACCGGCCCGGACCGCGGCCTCCACCTGTGCGAGGGACCTTGGCAGCCGCGCCCCGTAGTCCCGGGCGTCGCCGAGGATCGCGTCGATCATGGTGGTGAACGCGGTCCGCCAGTCGGGGGCGAGCGGACCGAGGGCGCGGGAGGGGTAGCCGTGGCCGGGCCCGGTCACCGAGTGCAGCCGGGCCACCTGGCGGCCCAGCTCCCTGCGCAGGGGCGGGCGTTCGGCAGCGGTGACCGACGCGTCCCAGGGCTCGCCGGGACAGGCCGTCATCAGCAGATGCGGTACGGCGGCGCCGGTCCCGAAGGCCACCACGTGCGGTGCGGCGACCTCGGCCTCGGCGGCCCTGCGGTAGAACTCCGCCTCGGCGACGAGGAGTCCGCGCTCGTAGCTCAGGCCGGGGACGGTGGCCGCGGGCGGGACCTTGACCACGTACCGGGTGCCGTCGGTGAGAAGGAGTTCCTCGACGGTGTTGTACGTGCCGCCGCTCAGGGGCCGGACCGCGGTGAGCCGATCCGGGTCGAGTCCCGCGTCCTCCAGCACCTGTCGACCCCATTCCCAGGAGTCCGCCAACGTTCCGCCCCTTCCGTCACCCGGCGGCGTACACGTCCTCGACGTACCGCCCGTCCCGCACCAGACCGTCCAGCCACCGCTCGGCGGCCGACTCGTCGGCGTGCGGCGTGTGCTCCCGGAACAGGGTACGCAGCGCGTGCCGCACCCCGGGAGCCATTCGTGATCCGTCTCCGCAGACGTACACACGCGCACCGGCCAGCAGGAGTTCCCACACCTCGGCCGACTCGGCGGCGATGCGGTGCTGCACGTAGCCGCTGCCGGGCACCGCGCTGAACGCCGGGCGCAGCCGTACGGCCCCGACGGCCTCGGCGGAGCGCAGTTCGTCGGCGTGCAGGAAGTCGGCGTCCGGGGCGTCGCAGCCGAAGTAGCAGAGCGTGGGCGGGAGTTGCTCGCCCCGGCCGAGGGCGGCGACGCGGTCGGCGACCGCCCCGCGGAACGGGGCGAGGCCGGTGCCCGCCGAGATCATGACGACGGGGGCGGAGTGGTCGACGCGGAAGGCGTCCCGGCAGGGCTGGATCCGGGCGAGGACGGTGTCGCCGGGCTGGACGTCGGCGAGGTATCCGGATCCGATGCCTCGGTGGGTGCCGTTGCCGGAGCGTGCGGGGGCTTCCAGCAGGGAGACCATCAGGTCGATGTGATCCGGGTCGGTCTGCGGCGAGGAGGAGACGGAGTACTGGCGCGGGCGCAGCGGCGTCAGCAGGTCGAGCAGGGCCGGCCAGTCGAGGGCGCCGCGCAGTGCGGGGTGCGCCTCGAACAGCTCCACGAGGGTGCGCGGGTCGTCGGTGAGGGCGGCGAGCCGCGCCCGCTCGGGCGGGCAGGGGTTGGCCGCGGCCAGGGCGGCGATCTGCTCGGCGGTGGGCCGCTGCCGCAACTCGACGTGGTGGGTGAGCAGTTGGCGCACGGTGAGGGGCCGGTCGAGGGCGAGTCCGTCGCGGCGCGGACGGGTGGGGCGGATGTCGAGAACGGCGTCCAGGTCGGCGCCGAACGCGTCGGCGGCCCGCTCGACGAGCGCCTTGTCGTTGACCGGGAGCACGATGACGTGGTCGCCGGTGCGGTAGGTGGTACCGGACGGCAGGGCCAGCCGTACGAACCGCTTGAGGCGGGGGTGGCCGGGGGCGGTGAGGTCGTGGGCCTCGGTGACGGTCATCGGGACCAGGGCGTGGCGTGCGGCGAGGGCGTCGAGGGGGCCGCCGGTCAGGGTGCGGACCTCGTAGGCGGCGGTCGGTTCGGCGTCGGCTGCCGTGGTGTCCGGGTCGCCGTGGGACTCCAGGAGCGCGGTGCGCAGACCGGCGGTGAAGGTGCGGACCGTGCCGGTCAGGTCGCCGGAGGCGTCACCCGCGGCGCGGTCCAGGAGGCGCCGGCCGCCCAGCTCGGCGAGCCGCTCGTCGATCCGGGTCGGGAAGTGCTGGTAGGTGGCGGCCCAGTTGCGGTCGCCGACGCCGAGGACGGCGTACGCGACGCCCGTCAGGTCGTGGGTGCCGTCCAGCCACCTCGCGAACTCCCGTGCGTCGTCGGTGGGTTGGCCGTTGTAGGAGGCGGCGGTGATGACGACCGGGCGGTCGGTGGGCAGGCCGTGCGCATAGGCGTCCAGGGGAGCGACCTCGGTGTCGCAGCCCAGGGCGGCGGCCTCGTCGGCGAGCCCGGCGGCGAAGTCGCGGCAGGTGCCGTAGTTGCTGCCGTGCAGGAACAGGGCGCGGGTGCCGGGCAGCACCCGGGAGGGCAGGGCGGTGTCGGCGGCAGGGGTGGCCGCGGTCCGTGGGGCCGCTCCGGGCAGCGGCGCGTGGGCGCGGTCGGCCGGGGTGCGGGAGGTCAGCTTCAGGGTGAAGCCGTCCGGCTTGAGGGTGAGGGTCTCCTTCACCGTGAGCCGGTAGTCGGCGTGGTCGTGCAGGCGGTAGCGGTGCACGAGGAGGGCCAGCAGCATGGTCGCCTCGTGGAGGGCGAACTGCCGTCCGATGCAGGCCCGTTCACCGGTGCCGAAGGGCTTGAAGGCGTGCGGGGAGCGGGCCGCCTCGGCCTGCGGCGTGAAGCGGGAGGGGTCGAACAGCTCGGGGTTGTCGCCCCACACGGGCTGCCGGTGCAGCATCGGCGCGATGACGGTGAGGGACTGTCCGGCGCGCAGCGGGATCCGGCCGCCGAGGAGGGTGTCCTCGCGGGCCTGGCGGCTGAAGGCGGCGGCCGTCGGCCACAGCCGCAGCGCCTCGTTGAGGACCTGCCGGGTGTACGTGAGCCGTCCGACCTCGTCGAAGGTCGGCTCCGGGTCGGGGGTGTCGCCCCACAGTTCGTCGGCCTCGCGCCGCACGAGGTCGAGCACGGCCGGGTGCTTCGCCAGGTAGTACATCGCGAAGGACATCGCGCCGGAGGTCGTCTCGTGCCCGGCGATCAGGAAGGTGATGACCTGGTTGCGGATGTTGGTGGTGTCGAGGGTGGTCCCGTCGGCGGGGTGCGGGGCGCTGAGCATGAGCCCGAGGAGGTCCTCCGTTCCGGTGTCGCCGGAGGCCAGACGGGCGCTGATCACGTCGTCGACGACCTGCGCGAGGTGGTCGGCGTCGGCCTGGAAGGCCCTGTCCGCGGCCGAGTGGTCACTGCCCGGGGTGCGGGCGAGCCGGGTCATGGCCCACTCCAGGCAGCGCACCATGGACTCGACGAAGGGGTGCGGTTCGCTCCGCTCGAAGGAGCCGAAGTCGTAGCCGAACCCGGCGAGTCCGATGGTGTCGAGGGTCATCCGGGTCATGTCGTCGGCGATGTCCACGGGCCGGCCGTCCCGGGCGGCGCGGTCCCAGGCGCCGATCATCCGCTGCGCGACCCGCAGCATCACCGGGTGGTAGGTGCGCATCGAGCCCAGCGCGAAGGCGGGCATCAGGATGTCGTGCGCCTTGGCCCAGTTGGGTTCGTCGTTGTACGCGGTGAACAGCCCGTCCGCGGCGAACTCCCGGACGTTCTCCAGGGCGGGCCCGACGGCCTTGGCGAACCGGGTCTCGTCGGCGAGTTCGGTGACGAGGTCGAGGTCGGAGACGAAGGTGACGTCCCGCCCGTGCAGCCGCCGGACGAGCAGCGGGCCGTGCTCGCGCATCAGCCCCATGATCTGCTGGATCGGGGTGTGGCCGGGCCCGGTGGCCGAGATGTCGACGACGGGGAGTCCGGCGGGGGTGGTCTGCGCGGTGGAGGTGGTCTGCGCGGCGGGGGTGGTCTGCGCGGCGGGGGTGGTCTGCGCGGCGGGGGTGGTCTGCGCGGTGGGGGACATGGCGCGGCAACTGCCTTTCGCGGTACGGGAGTACTGCGATCCAGACTGGTCGACGGGGTCCGGGGGCCCGGCCCGGCGCACTACATGATCGTGTAGTCGAAAGCGTCCGACCAGGCTTGCGTGAGCCCACGGCGGCACTCCACGTCCGGGTCGGAGGTCAGGCGCGGCACGCGGGAAGCCCCGTCGGGGCAGGGCGGTCGGACGGGCCCCGCCCCGACGGGGCTGCGGTGCTGCGCGGCTCAGCCGAAGTTCACGTCACTGCACCACATGTACGCCTGGTCGAGGTGCGAGGCCTGCCAGATCACGAACAGGATGTGGTGTCCGGTATAGCCGGAGGTCCGGACGGGGAACGTGATGTTCTGCGCCGGGGCGAAGCGCCCGGTCTGCGTGATGAAGTCGAGGTTGCCCCAGCCCAGGGTCTGGGTCTTGGGGTCGAAGCCCTGCTTGCTCACGTAGACCTTGAAGTAGTCGGCGCCGTGGGACGCCTGGTCGTACAGCTGGACCGAGAAGTTGTTGCCGATGGTGGTGGTCCTCCACGGTCCCGGCTTGTCCAGACTGGCGTTCCTGGAGAGGTTGTTGCTGCAGAGCGTCCCGTCGGGGGTCCGCGCCTGGAACTGGCCGCCGAGGCCGTCGCGGAGCGCGCTCATCCAGTTCCACATGGTGTCGGCGTTGGCCTGGAAGGCCTGCCAGCACATGGGGTCCTGGGTCTGCATGGCCGGGTTCATGTGGTCGCTGCCCCATGTCTTCCAGCACTGGTACGCGCGGGTGGCGGGGCTGACGACCGTGCCGTGGGCCTGGGCGGGGGACGACCAGGTGAGGGCGCCGACCACCACGGCGAACAGCATGACGAGCACCTGGAGAGGCCGGCGGAGGGACGCTCGCGAAGGCCTGGCCAACGGACTCTTCTTGCGCATGTGGGGGGACTCCTTCCAGTTGCGAGGCTGTGATGGGAGCGCTCCCAACCTCGGGTCTTCCGAGCGAGATGTCAATGCAGCGAACAGAGTTGATGACCGGGGTGGGTGGAGAACAGGACATCTTCCGTGAGAGGAGAGCAGACGACGAGCCAACAGTTGAGCCGTGCGCCCTCTGAGCTGGATGTTCGATAGTCGATCGCACTCCATGATGGAGTGGGGCACGTACGCGCCCGGCGCTCGCGCGCAGCGGTTGGAGGTGGTGGTGGACCGGTCTCGTCCGGAGCGGTCCCACCCTGAGGCGGTGGTCTGGCGCAACCGCGCCCTCATGCTCTTCGACCGGGTCTCGGTGCCGGTCGCGGTGTGCGACGTGTACGGCTCCGTCCTGCTCGCCAATCCCGCGATGGCCACGGAGTGCGGCACGACACCGGGGCGGCTGCGGGGCAGGGACGTGCTGGAGTTGTTCCGGCCGCAGGAGGCGACCCAGGTGGAGCGGATCGCCGAGGCGCTGCGGCTGCGGCACCGCTCGCGCTACCAGGTGTCGGTGTGCTGGCGGGCACCGGGAGGCGGTGAGCGGTTCGGCGAGCTCACGGCCGACCCGGTGAGCGACAGCGTGAAGGAGACGCCGTCGCTGCTGGTGATGCTGCGGGTCGAGGGCGAGCGGGAGCACTCCCCCGCCGCCGAGCCGGTCCGCGTCACCCCGGTCGAAGCCCGCGTCCTGGCCCTGCTCGCGACCGGCGCCACGACGGCGCACGCGGCCCGGGAGACGGGACTGACGGTGGACGGGGTCAACTACCACCTGCGGCGGCTGTCGGCGCGGTGGGGCACGGCGAACCGTACGGAGCTGGTGGCGCGGGCCTACGCGCTCGGGGTGCTCACGGCCGGCGTCTGGCCACCGTCGGTCTCCGGCGAGTAGGCCGCGCCGGTCGCTCCGCGCCGGGGTACCGCCCGCAGGGCGATGTCGACGGTGGCGTGGAGGGCCGCTCGGGTCGCGCCGGCGGCCGCGTGCACGGCGTTGCCTTCGCTGACGACCATGACGTAGCGGGCGAGTGCGTGCGGGTCGGTGTCCTCGGGCAGGTCGCCCTCCTCGACGGCGCGGGCCAGGCGCTGCGCGAGGGCGTGCTCCCCGGCGAGGCGGCTGTCGGCCAGGAACCGGGCGATGCGGCCGCTTTCGCCGCCCTCGGCCAGGCCGCCCTGTACGGACAGGCATCCCGAGGGGCGGTCGGGGCGGGTCAGTGCCTCCACGTTGGCGCGGAGGAAGGACGCGATGACCGCGTAGGCCGTCGGCTCCGCGAGAGCCTCGCGGGCGTAGGCCATGTCGGCCTCGGCGTAGCGGGCGACGGCGCGGTGGAAGAGCTCCTCCTTGTTGCCGAACGCCGCGTACATGCTCGGGCGGTTGATGCCCATCGCCTCGGTGAGGTCGGCGAGCGACGCGCCCTCGTAGCCCTGGCGCCAGAAGACCTCCACCGCACGGTCGAGTGCGGCCTCCGCGTCGAAGCCCCGGGGTCTGCCGCGTACCGCCATGACGCCCTCCTGTGTCGGTCCCCGAAATTTTAACCGAGCGGTACGGAATAGCGTTCCCGACGCTGCGGTTCTCCCTGGCGAACGACTTGAGTACCGAACGGTACAGAAAAGGAGAGCCCCTCATGGGACAGCTCGACGGCAGGACCGCCCTCGTCACCGGTGCCACCTCCGGCATCGGCCTGGCCGCCGCACGGCGGCTGGCGGCGGAAGGAGCCCACGTCTTCCTCACCGGCCGCCGGAAGGAGGCGCTCGACGAGGCGGTGGCCTCCATCGGCGACCGCGCCACAGGAGTACGAGCCGATGTCTCGGACCTCGACGACCTCGACCGCCTCTTTCTCCGGATCCAGCAGCACGGCAGCCTCGACATCGTCTTCGCCAACGCGGGCGGCGGACAGTTCGCGGCCCTGCCCGACATCACCTGGGAGCACTACGCCGACACCTTCAACACCAATGTCGCGGGCACCCTGTTCACCGTCCAGAAGGCGCTACCGCTGCTCAACCCGGGCGCCTCGATCATCCTGACCGGCTCCAACATCGACACCAAGGGCGCCGCCTCCTTCAGCGTCTACGCCGCGACCAAGGCCGCGCTCCGCTCCCTGACCCGCAGTTGGGCGGCGGAACTCGTCACCCGCGGCATCCGCGTCAACAGCATCGCGCCCGGCCCGGTCGAGACGCCCGGCCTCAGCGGTCTCGCGGGCGGCCCCGAGGCGGCCGAACAGCTGCTCCAGGGCCTGGCCGCCGGAGTCCCCATGCAGCGTCTCGGCCGCCCGGAGGAGATCGCCGAGACGGTTCTCTTCCTCGCCGGCGACGCCAGCAGCTTCATGACCGGTGCCGAGATATACGTCGACGGCGGCGCAAGCCAGATCTGACCGCCCACCACCCCAACCGACCGTCCCCCGCCTCGCATCTGACACCGACGCACCCCGGGGCGGCCTGCCGAGTTCTGCCGAGCCGGCCGGTCGCCCCGGTCGTCCCGCACACCCTGGAGGGAATCATGAGCGACGTGACCGACCTGCTCGCGGCCAACCTGCACGAGGTCTTCGGCAACCGCGACGCCGAGAGCCGCCGCGCGGCCATCGACCGCATCTACACCGAGGACGTCGTCTTCACCGACCCCGAGGCCACCACGACCGGCCGCGACGCCCTCGCGGACAAGGCCGCCGCCCTCCTCGCCGACGCCCCGGCCGACTTCGCGTTCACCGAGGACGGCCGACGCTACGCCGGCCCCGGCACCGGAGCACTCGCCTGGGCCTTCGGTCCGCCCGACGCGCCCGCCGTCCGCGGGATCGACGTCATCACCGTCCGCGAAGGAAGGATCGCCGCCGTCACGACGATGTTCACCGCCTGACCATGGTGACGGTGTGCCGGAACCCGCACCCGAGCCGTCACCCGACACCGGCGACAGAGGCCCCGTCGCCGCAACTGCCTCTACGGCGTCTACGGCGTCCCGGCGACCTGCGTCGAGCGAGCCGCCCCCGCGGCCACCCCCGAAAAGGCGGTGCCCGCCCCCTCCGGCGCCCCGAAGCGGGCCAGGGTGTGCCACACCATCTTCAGGTGCTGGAGTTCGTGGCGGCCCGTGCGGGCGGCGTCGCCGATGATCCGCGAGTCGACCAGCCCGTCCTCGGCGATGCTCGCGCCCAGGTCGGCGTACTCCTGGCCGCGGTAGTCGGCGTGGTCGTGGAGCGCGGCGACGGTGAGGCGGTAGCCGGGGTGCCACTCGACGGGGACGGGCAGCAGGCGGGCGGCGTCCTCGACGGGGGTGCCGCGGTAGCTCGCGTCCAGGACCAGGGCCTCCACATGACGGGCCAGATCGACCCCGCCGTGCACCTGGGCCTCGATGTAGTCGTTGAGGGGGTCCTGCTCGTCGGCCTGCGCGAGGGCGATCAGGGACATGCCGGCGGCGACGCCGAAGTGGACCGGTTCGGCGGCGCTGTCGGGATAGCAGAAGGTGGCCCGTGCGAGGGTCTCGCCGGTCAGCCGGAAGTGCGAGGAGCCGAACCGCGGGGCCGCGCCGACCACTTGACGCCGGAAGTTCAGCGCACCGTACACGGGTCGTTCGTGCGCGGCGGCGTCGTCGTAGGCCCCGCCGAAGATCCGGCTCTCCCAGCGCCAGCGGTCGCCGCCGGGGTGCGCGGTCAGCCCGCCGTTGCTGGTGCCGGTGACGAACTGCGAGTGGTACACGCCGTCCTGGGCCAGCGCCTCCAGCAGGGGCAGCCCGCGTGCGAGCCGGTCCGGGTGGAAGTTCAGCGTGATGCGCACGTCCGGGGCGACGGCCGGTCCTTGCGAGAGGGCCGCCACATGGTTCAGGGCCGCCCGGGCCGACCTCGCTGGACTCACGGTTCCCCTCCTCGACGACTCCTCGACGACCTACTGGATGATCACCCGAGGAGGCGGAGGCCCGCACCTCATTTGACCGACTCCGGGGCGACCGACAGCACGATCTTGCCGCGGTTGTCGCGCCGCTCCAGCCGTTCGTGGGCGGTCCGCGCCTCCTGAAGGGGTACGACGGTCTCGACCGGTACCCGAAAGGCGCCGGCCGCGACCCGCTCGGCGATCTCCCGCAGGTCGGGACGCGGGTCGTAGCCGTGGACCTGGAGGTCGGTGAGCTGGAAGCCGAGGATCGAGGCGTTCTTGGGATAGAAGTCGCGGGTGTCCACGGTGCTGGGCTCCAGGGCCACGTTGGCGAGGGCGACGACCCGGCCGGCGTGTCCCACCTCGCGCAGGCTGCGCCCGAAAGCCGGCCCGCCGACCGTGTCGAGGACCACGTCGGCCCCGCGCCCCTCGGTGAGCCGCAGCACCTCCTCGACCTCGGCGTCGTCGGGGTGGGCGGAGGTGTCGACGGTGACGTCGGCGCCGAACTCCCCCGCCCAGGCGGCCTTCTCGGCCGAGCCGGCCAGGGCGAGCACCCGCGCCCCCGCCTCGGCGGCGATCTGCACGGCCGCGGTACCGACTCCGCTCGCCGCCGCCTTCACCACCACGGTGTCCCCCTTGGAGACCCGGGCGAGATGCCGCACGCAGTACCAGGCGCTGAGCCAGGCGATCGGCAGGGCGGCGGCCCGGGTCAGGTCCACGCCGTCCGGGAGCACCACCACGTTGTCGGCGGACACCGTGGCCAACTCGGCGTAGAAGCCGGACGACCTGCCGCCGTCCAGGGCCACGACCCGCTGCCCCGGGGCGAGTTCCGCTACGCCCTCCCCCACCGCGACGACGACACCCGCCGCCTCCGCGCCCGGGATCAGGGGCGGTTGCCCGGCACGGTGGTAACGGCCGGACCGCAGCAGGGCGTCCGCCCGGTTCACGCCCGCCGCGACGATCCGCACCAGCACCTCACCGGGACCCGGCTCCGGGTCGGGCACCTCCACCGGCACCAGGACCTCCGGTCCGCCGAACCTGTCGATCCGCACCGCACGCATACCGCACCCGCTCTCTCCCGCAGCCGCACCCGGACGACTGACACCAGTTGAACTGGTGTCACCCTCCGACACCGCATCAACCGGTGTCAAGAGGGGGCGGCCGGCACATCCGACGGCCCGGCATCCGACGGCCGTGCATCAAACGGCCCGACATCCGACGGCCGGACACCCCGCCGCCCCGCATCCGACACCCCATGAACCGGTGTACGCTCGACGGCATGACCGGCAGCCCCGCCCCCGCCGACCCGGCGCTCGCCTTCCCGTTCATCGGCGGGCGCCCCTGCCTGGACTTCGTCGCGACCCTCGGCAGACGGCACGCCACCCCGCTGGAGCGGATCCCCGACCCCGCGGCCCTCGCCCGCTGGTTCGCGGAGGCGGAGCTGGCCGCCGGTGCGGAGCCGGTGCGGGTGAGCGCGCGTGACCTGGCCGACGCCCGCTCGCTGCGGGAGGCGGTGTACGGGCTGCTCCGCGCCGCGATGGCGGGAGCCGAGCCGGACCCGGCCGATGTGTCACGGGTCAACGCGGTCGCCGCCCAGCCGGATCTCGCACCGCAGCTGGGCGCCGCCCGCTGGACGGCACGCGGCCCGGCACGCGCGGCTCTCGCCACGGTGGCCCGGGACGCCGTGCTCCTGGTGCGGGGGCCGCTCCTGGAGCGGGTCAAGGAGTGCGAGAACCCGGACTGCTCCCTGCTGTTCCTGGACGACTCGCAGGCCAGGCGGCGCCGTTGGTGTTCGATGGACCGTTGCGGGAACCTGGCGAAGATCGCGGGATACCGAGCGCGGAGCCGCGTCACACGCTGAAGCCCCCGGACACGGCGTGTCCGCCGTCACCGCCCGGGCCCCTTGCCGCGACAAGCCCGAGCCCGCACGCTTGGGCAGCTCGCGGACCAGATGGTCCGCGGCGATGTGTGGACGCTTCTGCGAAACGGGAACAGACCAGAGCATGCAAGGTGTACGTGAGTGGACGGCGCGTCTCGTGGCCTGGGCGAGGCGGCGCCGGGACCCCGTGGTGGTGCAGACCCTGCGATCGGCGGCCGCGGCCACGATCGCGTACGTCATCGCACTGCGGCTCAGTCCCGAGGCGGCCCCGCTCACCGCACCGCTGACCGCGCTGCTCGTCGTGCAGGTCACCCTCTACTCCACGCTCACCACCGGTGTCCGCCGGGTGAACTCGGTGGTGACGGGCGTCCTCGTCGCCATCGCCTTCAGTCTGCTGGTGGGGCTGACCTGGTGGAGCCTGGGCCTGCTGATCGTGGCGTCGCTGGTGGTCGGACGGCTGGTGCGGGTCGAGGAGTTCGTGCCCGAGGTGGCGATCAGCGCCATGCTGGTGCTCGGCGTGACCACCGTCGGGGACACCGCCTGGGCGCGGGTGCTGGAGACGCTGATCGGCGCGGTCGTCGGGCTCGCCTGCAATCTGCTGCTCGCTCCCCCGGTGTGGGTGGACGAGGCCGGCGAGTCGATCGAGGGACTGGCCCGCCGGGTGCGCAAGCTGATGCTGCGGATGGGTGAGGAGGCCGCGGGCCGGCCGCCGGTGGAGCTGGCGACGGCCCGGTTGTACGAGGCGCGCGAGCTGGACCACGACATCGTCGAGGTGGACGCCGCGCTCCGGCAGGCCGAGGACAGTCTCAAGCTCAATCCCAGGGTGAAGGAGGGCCTGCTGCACCGGGTGGTGCTGCGCACCGGTCTGGACACCCTGGAGATCTGCACGGTCGTGCTGCGGGTTCTCGCCCGCACCCTGACCGACCTCGCCAAGGAACGCGACCCCTTCGCCGAGGATCCGGGCCTGCTCGACAGGGACCAGGATCCCGAGCCGCTGTTCGGCCCGGAGACCGGGCGCACGGTGGAGCAGCTGCTGTCCGAGATCGGGGACGCCGTGGTCAGCTTCGCCGTCCTGGTCACCACCCACGTCAGCGTGAGCGCCGAGTCCGCGGAGGGCCGTCTCACCGCCGAGCTGCGGCAGGCCTCCGCGACCCGGGACAAGCTCGCCCAGCTGCTCCTGGAGGGGATCCAGCGCGACTCCCGGCACTGGCAGCTGCACGGCGCCGTCCTGACGGAGGTCAACCGCATCCTCGACGAGCTGGACACCGAGCACCGCTCTCGCCGTCTGCTGGAGGAGCTGGACCGGGCCGCGCGCGAGCAGCGGGAGCGGATGCCGCATCTGACCCGGTTGCAGGAGAGCTGGCGCCGGAACCGCCGGGCACTCGCCCGTCGTTCTAGGTGAGACAGGCACAGCGATCAAGGGGGGCCGATGGGCGACACGGGTGTGCGGATCGACGGGAACACGCTGCGGTTGCCGGGCGGTGCGGCGGTGCGGTTCATCCGCACCCTGCGGCTGCCCGAGACGGGCACGCATCCGCTGCCGCCGGGGCTCGGCGAGTTCCCGGTGCGCCGGGTCTCGGACTACCCCGACACCGTGCCGGAGCAGTGGCGGGCGCGCGGCGGGGTGATGCTGCCCGTGTATCTGCGCGAGGCGATGTGGCTGAGCTTCGGCGGCACCCTCGAGCCGGCCGCCCTCCAGGTGGGGGTGGGCAAGGTGTGCGCGGTCTCCGGCAAGCCGTGGAGCGACCGCCTCGCCCGCGACCCGCAGAACTACGTGGTGCTGCCTCGTCAGCCCTGGCTGGACGGCATCAACTCCGGCAAGGGGACGGTCCGCCAGTTCGTGGCGGTGCCGCTCGGCCACGGCGCGACCGTCGAGGGGCAGGTCACGGGCGAGGAGGTCTGGGGCGGTGTGCAGCTCCAGTCCTACGCGCTGAAGAAGGAGCGGCTGGCCGAGTGGCGTGAGACGCAGCAGCAGATGCGGTCGGCGAGCGGACCCGCCGGGGGCTACGGCGCCGCCGCGCCCATGGCCATGGCGGCGCCCGCGGCTCCGGCGGCGGCGCCCCGCAGGGCCTCGGCGATGGGACTCGGCGTCGGCGGCTCGATGCGCCAGGAGGTCTACCGCGACGAACGGCCCCTGTCGGACTGGGCCGGCACCCCGGCGGGCCGGGTGTTCGTGCACCTGGTGACCCCGCCGGAGTGGCGCCGTATCACCGGCGAGGCTCCCCCGCCGTCCCCGGTGGACCGCGCGGCTTACACCAGGGCCGGGTTGCCCTGGTTCGACTACTACGACCAGGACGCGCAGGACCTCGCCCCGACGGACGCCCTGGAAGGGGTGAAGCCGGTCGGGGACTGGCTCGGCGACGATCACGAGCCGTGGCAGCCGCCGACGTCCACGCAGGTCAAGCCGCTGGGCGACGCGCCGGGCAAGCCGGTGGAGGACGGCGACTGGTAGCGGCCCGTCTGCCTCGGGTTGCACCGGCCGGGTGATCCGGGCGAAGGTGGCTGTTCAGGTCAGGAACGGTCGATCACCCGGAGTGCGCACGGATGGGCAGGACGAACGGCTGCTGGAGCAGGCGCCGGTTCGTCGGCGCCCTCGCGGGAGCGGCTTCGGGCCTCACGGCCTGCGCGTCGCCCTCCGGATCGTCGGCAGAGTCGGCTCCCCGGGAGACACCGGCGAGTTCCCGAGCGTCCCGGTCACCGGTTCCGAAGGGCACGCCCTCACCCGCCACGTCCGCTCCGGCCGGCCCCCGCCCCCTCTACCTAGGCACCTACACCACCGTGGAGGGCGGCGGGCCCGGTGTCGGGGTGGCCCGCTACGACACCGACAGCGGCCGGATCACCGGCACCGGCGCGATCACCGGGCTCATCAACCCGTCCTACCTCGCCCTGCACCCCGACGGCCGCACGCTGTACGCGGTCGCCGAGCACGACGCCGGTGCCGTGACCGCCGTACGCCTGGCCGACCGCAAGGTGCTGGGGAGCCGGAGCTCGGGCGGGGCGGGGCCGTGCCATCTGTCGGTGGATCCGGGCGGGCGCTGGCTGCTGAGCGCGAACTACACCTCCGGCAGTGTCGCCGTGCATCCGATCGACTCCTCGGGCGCGCTCGGCGAGCGCCGGGAGACGGTGACGCACTCCCGTCCCGCGCCCGGTCCCGGCCAGGACGGGCCGCACGCCCACCAGTTCCTCACCGCTCCCGACGGCGGCCATGTGCTCGCCGTCGACCTGGGCACCGACACCGTCTACAGCTACCGCCTGAACGAGCGCACCGGCGCGCTCACCGAGGTCGCGCAGGCGCACACCCGGCCCGGTGCCGGGCCACGCCATCTGACCTTCCATCCCGGTGGCCGCTACGCCTATCTGGCCAACGAGTCCGACAACACGGTGGCGGTGTGCGGCTACGACATCCGCAGCGGCCGGCTGAGCATCGGGGCGGCGCAGTCCACCGGAACCGGACCGGGCACCAGCTACCCGGCGCAGTTCCTGGTCACGGCGAACGGTGCGTTCGCCTATCTCGCCAACCGCGGCGACAACAGCCTCACCCGGTACGCGGTGGAGGCGGACGGCGCCCGGCTGCGGCTGCTCGACACCGTGCCGGTGCACGGGGACTTCCCGCGGCACATCGCCTTCTCGCCGGACGGCTCGCTGCTCTTCGCGGCGAACCAGAGGTCGAGCACGGTCAGCGTCTTCCACGTGAACGCGGCCGACGGTGAACTGAGGCTCGCGGGAGAGCCGTTCGCCTCACCCGTCGCCGTCTGTGCGCTGCCGCTGTAGGGCTCGCGGGCAGGACGCGGCGCTCGCCTGGGTGAGCAGGACGTGCATGCGCTCCGTCAGCCGCGCCACGTCGTCGGCGGGCGCGTGGAAGGGCAGGCGTACGTCGCCGTGGGCGCGGGCGCGCTCGATGCGCAGGGTCAGTCCGTGCCGGTCCACGGCGAGGGGCTGGACGCGGACCGCGCCGTGCAGGCTGTCGGGGTCGACGAGCCGGGTGAGCCGTTCGACGGCGTCGGGGTGGCAGTCGGCGAGGTGGGTGAGCAGCCGGGCCTCGGCGGTGGCGAGCGGGTCGGGCGCGGCGGCGGCGAACTCGTCCAGGTCGACGACGACCGCGCCGGAGGGCCTGCGCAGCACCGCGCGGGTGGGCTCGAACCCCAGTTTGCCATCGGCGGGGACGAGCCGGCCGGCGATCCACAGCCGGGCGCGGATCCGGCTGCGCACCGGGACGGGGGCCACGTCGGCGAACTCCAGGACGGCGGACGGCTCGCCGCGGGGCGCGCAGATCGCGGCCGTCGCCAGGGTGCTGTCCTCGGGGACGTCCAGCGTCACCCGTCCGTCCTCGGTGACGGTGTGCGCGCCGACGAACTCCTCGCGGCCGCCTTCGGCGGTCACCGCGCAGGACCAGGCGGCGGCGAGCACCGACCGGGCGTGTTCGGCCGCGGACGGCGCGGCCGTCCAGGGTTGGCTGTCACCCATCCGTTCCTCCTTAGGTAAGGCTTGCCTAACCTATCGAAGATCGGAGAGTAAGCCAACCACGGACGCGTGAGATCCGGTCAGAGCGCGAGAACGCCGAGCAGGGCCCGTGCGCACAGATCGCGCAGCTGCTCACGGGAGAGGTCCGCGCCCCGCAGCCACTCCAGACAGACCGCCGTGGTGAAGGCCAGCCAGCCCCGGACGGCCAGCCGGAGATCGGGGCGCGCCTGCGCCGCAGGACCGAACTCCGGGTCGGCGGCCAGCGCGGCGAGGATCTGCCGCTCCTGTGCGGCCAGCGCCCGCTGATAGACCCGGCGCACCGCCTGGTCCCCCGCCGCGTCGGCGCGATGGAAGGCACGGAAGCCGTGCGCGTGGGCGTGGACGTACTCCAGATACGTGTCCAGGCCGGCGGAGAGCTGCTCGCGCACCGGGACGCCGGGCACGGCGGCGGTCATGGCCAGCATCCGCTCGCTCTCCCGCTCGACGACCGCGGCGAAGAAGTCCCGCTTGGTCGGGAAGTAGTGGTAGAGCAGCCCCCGCGAGACCCCGGCGATCTCGGCGACCTGCTCGATCCACACGTCGTCGTACGGGCTCTCGGAGAACAGCTTCGCGCCCACCGACAGGAGCTGCTCGCGGCGCTCCCCGGTGCTGAGCCTGCGGCGCGTGCGCTCGCCCTGCTTCCCGGCCATGCCCGCACTTTACTTGACGCCGGTTCAACAAGGAGACCAGACTGAGGCGCGTTATTGAACTCGCGTACAACGCGCTGAACTGCCGCTGGATCAAAGGAGATCTCGCCATGGCGGAGACGACGGCCACCGCCCCACAGCCGACGGGTTTCCGCAGTGCCGAGCTGGGCTGGCCCGAGCTGCGCCGCATTCCGCACCCCCCGCGCCGGCTCCCGCTGCTCGGCGACGTGCTGGGCGTCAACCGGGCCACACCGCTCCAGGACTCCCTGCGCTTCGCCCGCCAGTTGGGGCCGATCTACCGGCGCAAGGCCTTCAACCGGGAGTTCGTGTTCACCTGGGGCGCCGACCTGGTGGCGGACCTGGCGGACGAGTCACGGTTCGCCAAGCACGTGGGGCTCGGGGTCGCCAATCTGCGGCCGATCGCCGGGGACGGGTTGTTCACGGCGTACAACCACGAGCCGAACTGGCAACTGGCCCACGACGTGCTCGCTCCGGGCTTCAGCCGGGAGGCGATGGCGGCCTACCACCCGATGATGCTGGACGTGGCCGCACGGCTGACGGACCGCTGGGACCGCGAGCAGGCGGCGGGCCGCTCCGTGGACGTGCCCGGGGACATGACCAAGCTGACCCTGGAGACCATCGCCCGAACCGGGTTCGGCCATGACTTCGGCTCCTTCGAGCGGGACCGGCCGCATCCCTTCGTGACGGCGATGGTCGGCACGCTGACGTACGCGCAGCGGCTCAACTCGGTCCCCTTCCCGGCACTGTTGCGACGGGCCGCGCAGCGCAACGCGGCCGACATCGCCTACCTGAACCGCATGGTCGACGAACTGGTCCGCGCCCGGCGCGAAGCGAGCGGGGACGGTGACCTGCTGGACCGGATGCTGGAGACGGCCCACCCGGAGACGGGTGAGCGGCTGTCCCCGGAGAACGTCCGCCGGCAGGTCATCACCTTCCTGGTGGCCGGCCACGAGACCACCTCGGGCGCGCTCTCCTTCGCCCTGCACTACCTCTCCCGCCACCCCGAGGTCGCGGCACGCGCGCGGGCCGAGGTGGACCGGGTCTGGGGCGACGCGGAACGGCCGGGCTACGACCAGGTGGCGAAGCTGCGGTACGTGCGCCGGGTGCTGGACGAGTCGCTGCGGCTGTGGCCGACCGCACCCGCCTTCGCCCGGGAGGCCCTGGGGGACACCGTGCTGGCCGGGCGGTATCCGATGCGGCGCGGTGCCTGGACGCTGGTGCTCACCCCGATGCTCCAGCGCGACCCCGAGGTGTGGGGTGCCGACGCCGAACGGTTCGACCCGGACCGCTTCGACCCGAAGGCCGTACGGTCGCGCCCGGCGCATGTCTTCAAGCCCTTCGGCACCGGGGCGCGGGCCTGCATCGGGCGGCAGTTCGCGCTGCACGAGGCCACGCTGGTGCTCGGTCTACTGCTGCGCCGCTACGCACTGCGGGCCGACCCCGACTACCGGCTCACCGTGACCGAGCGGCTGACGCTGATGCCGGACGGGCTGCGGCTGCACCTGGAGCGACGGACCGCGGCCGCCACGGCGGCGGACACCGACGAACCGGCACCGGTGCCGGAGTCACGCTGTCCAGTGAGCGGGGCGGGTGACTGAGTCCGGGAGCCGGGTGCCGGAGCTGCCGCGGGCCGCGTTCAGCTGGGGCTGGGTGAGGAAGAAGGCGCCGGTCAGGTCCGCGTCCGTGAGGTCGGCGTCCCGCAGGTCGGCACCGATGAGGTCCGCGCCGCGCAGATCGGCTCCGGTGAGGTCGGCCGCGATGAGGTAGGCGCCGCGCAGTGTCGCCCCCCGTAGGTCGGCTCCCTTGAGGCGGGCGCCCATGAGGTCGGCGCCCCGGCGGTTCTTCTTCCTGCCCTTGGCACCGACCCCCGCTCGCACCAGCTCGCTGGTCCTGAGCAGCAGGGCGTTGACCTCCTCCCGGTGGGCGGGGACGTCCAGGGCCTCGAGCTCCTCGGCGGTCCCCCGGGTGAGGGCCTCGGTCCGCTCCCGCAGGCGGCGCAGGTCGGCGTGGACCGGACGGGCCGCGGGCAGGGTGAGCGCCTCCGTGAGGTACCAGAGCAGTTCGTGGAGCCGGCGCACCACGGGGAAGACGTCGAACATGCGGCGGGCGTCCTCGCGGGAGCCGGTACGCCAGTCCCGGCCGCCGAAAGTGACCTGCGAGACCTTCTGGCCGGCGCCGAAGCAGTCGTAGACGGTGCATCCGGTGAAGCCCTCGTCCCGCAGCCTGGCGTGGATGCCGCAGCGGTGGTCCTCCCGGAGGTTGGGACAGGGGGTGCCGGCCGGCTTGTCGCGCGCGAAGTCCGCGGAGGCGGTGAAGGGCAGGGCGACACAGCACAGTCCGAAGCAGCTTCCGCAGTCGCCGCGCAGCTCGATCATTTGTTCTTGCATCGCGGCCCAGCCTAGCGGGCGCCGGACAGGCCTCAGTAACGCTGCGCCTTCGCCAGCTTGGGGGTGAGCACCGGCTCTGCGGGCTTGCGGCTGACGGCGAGGGGCTGGGCCTTCTCCCCCGGCTTGAGGTCCTCGGCGCCGACGTACCGGGTCTCCACCGTCTTGCCCGAGGAGTCGAGGAAGTCGACCTGGACGGCGTAAGAGGCCGTCCTGTCGGTCTTGTTGGTGATGGTGACGACGACGGCGAGCAGGCCGCCGGTCGTGGAGCGGGGCTTGCCGGTCATGGTGACCTCGGACATCGCGTTGCCCTGTCCGTCGACCTTGGCGAGCTCGGTCCGGGCAGCCTCGTTGGCACGTTCCGTCTCCGCGGAGACGGAGGCCTCGAAGGAGGAGGCGGCCGCCGAGGCGGAGGCGGCCCGCTCGGAGGCCTTCGCCCGCACCGAGGCCTCCACGGACGCGAGCGCGGAGGCCGCGTTGCCGGAGAAGGACGCCGTGTCCGGGGCGGTGGGCGTCGCCGAGGAGCTCGACGAGTCCCCGGAGTCGTCGCCGCACGCCGCCAGGGCGAGCGTGCTCACGGCGGCAAGGGCCACGGCGAGGGCGGCGATCCGGGACCGTCCGTGGGGTGACGGTGTGCTCATCGGGTGACGTCCTCTCGACTCCGGCGTCGACTCCTGACCGAAAAGAACCTTATGCCGGAATCGAGGAGGAGGCATGTCGCCCGGGGTCCGTGGCCCCTCAGACCTCGTCGCGGGTGAGCGCGAGCAGCCGGTCCAGGACCCTGGGGCCGCCCGCGCGGACACCGTCGTGCTCGAACTCGTCGGTCACCCAGGTGCGCAGTCCGCGGATCGCGCGGGCGGTTTGCAGGGAGTGGGCCGTGTCGACGTACATGTCGTCGTGGTAGACGGCCGCCGCGACCGGGACCTCGTTGCGCGCGAGTCGGGCCGGGTCGTACAGGGGCCGCCAGTCGGTGCGGGCGGCGAGGAGTTCGGCGGTCTCGCGCAGCGGGCGCAGGGCCGGGTCGCAGTCGAACATCCAGGGGTGAATGGACTCGCCGGTGAACAGCGGCGGCTCGTCCCCGGCGAGCGACTTGGCCGCGTCGAACTGCGGGAACTCGGCGCGGACCCGCTCGGCGGACCAGGCGGTGGGGCGCTCGTCCTGGCCGTAGATCGCCTCGTGGATGAGGGCGTAGAGCGGGTGGGACGCGTACGACAGGAGGCCCTGGACCTCCTCCTGGAAGGCGTCGGAGAGCTCGTGGCCGGCAGGGGTGCGCACGAACGCGTGCTCCAGCACGAAGTGCAGGCGGTGGCTGCCCTCGCCGCCGCCCAGGAGGATGCCGAGGGACTGGAAGGCCTCGACGGTCAGCCGGTAGCCGTTCGGCAGGGTGACGTCATGGGTGAGCAGGTGGTCGGCGATCCGGCGGGCCCGTTCGACGTCCTGCGGGTAGCGGGCGTAGTGCGCGGCGACCTTGCGCTCGATGCGCGGGTAGGCGGCCCGGTAGATGTCGTCCGCGTGCGCGTCGAGGGAGGGCAGACCGCCGGTGACGAGGGCCGCGGCCAGCCCCTCGGGGGCGATGGACAGGTAGGTCGTCGTGCAGAAGCCGCCGAAGCTCTGGCCGAGGACGGTCCAGGGGGCGCCGCCGGTGACCTGGGCGCGGATCGCCTCGCAGTCCCGCACGATGGAGTCGCCGCGGAAGTGGGCCAGGTAATCGGCCTGGGCCGCGGGGCCACCGCGCAGCGGGAGCGTCTGGCGGTTGGCGGGGCTGGAGTGGCCGGTGCCGCGCTGGTCGAGCAGGAGGACCCGGAACTCCTTCAGGGCCCGGCCGAACCAGGCGCCCTTGCCGATGAAGCGGTTCGCCCCGAAGCCGGGGCCGCCCTGAAGGTAGACCAGCCACGGCAGGTTCTGGCCCGCCTTGTCGCTCGCCACGGCCTCACGGGCGTAGAGCTCGATCGTCTCCCCGGCCGGGTCGTCGTGGTCGAGGGGGACGGTGAAGCGCCGGTCGGTGAGGACGAGGCCGGGCTGACGGTAGGTCGCGGACAACAGGGCTCCCGGGACGGACGGATTCTTCAGGGCGCGTCCCAGTTCAGCACATGTTCGTCCGCCGCCGGACCCCTTCGATCATGAAATCTTACTGACTTGCGGGTCAGCGGGCGGCGAGGCTGGAGCGGCGCACGACCAGTTCGGGCTGGAGCACCACCCGGCGGTGCTCGTGCCGCTTGCCGGTGGTCTCCACCTCGGTCTCCTCCAGGAGCAGCTCGGCGGCGAGCGCGCCCATGGTGACGGCGGGCTGGCGCACCGAGGTGAGCGGGACGGCCGCGGCGGCCGCGAACTCGATGTCGTCGTAACCGACGATGGCGAGGTCGTCCGGGACCGTCACCCCCGCCGCGTACATGGCCTGGAGGACACCGAGGGCGAGCAGGTCGTTGGCGCAGAACACGGCGGTCGGGCGGTCCGCGAGGCCGAGGAGGCGGGCGCCGGCGTCCCGTCCCGCGGCCACGTCGAGCCGCTCGGTGGGCAGTTCACGCAGGTGCTCGGGACCGAGGCCCGCCTCGGCGAGGGCGTTCAGGGCACCGGTGCGGCGGTCGCGGACCTGGTTGAGGCCGGGCGGACCGCTGACGTAGGCGATGGAGCGGTGGCCCGCGTCCACCAGGTGGCGTACGGCGAGCGCGCCGCCGGCCACGTCGTCGACGGAGACCGAGCACTCGGTGGTGCCCTCGGCGACCCGGTCGACCAGCACGAAGGGGATGCCGTGCCGGCGGAACGAGGCGATGTTGCGGCCGGAGGCGTCGGTCGGGGTGAGCAGCACGCCCCGCACCCGCTGTTCGGCGAAGAGGGCGAGGTACTCGGACTCCTCGCTCGCGCTCTGGGCGCTGTTGCAGACCATCACGCCGAGACCGTCCTCGCGCGCGGCCCGCTCGGCGCCGCGCGCCACGTCGACGAAGAACGGGTTGCCCATGTCGAGGACGAGCAGGCCCATGATCCGGCTGCGCCCCGCGCGCAGCTGCCGCGCGGACTCGCTGCGGACGTAGCCGAGCCGGTCTATCGCGGACAGCACGCGCGCCCGGGTCTCGGTGGCGACGGAGTCCGGGCGGTTGATGACGTTCGAGACCGTGCCGACGGAGACTCCGGCGGCGCGGGCGACGTCCTTGATACCCACCGACTGGGCCATGGGGCAGGAACCTCCAGGTGGACGGGGGGCGGCCGGACGGTCTTCACATTATCGCCGGGCCGCTCCCCCACCGATGTCCGGTCAGGCGGGCAGTGCGAAGTCCACGACGTGGAGCGCCGAGGGGGTCGTACCGCTCGACTTCTCCTGGTACAGGAACGACAGCACGTTGTCCTGGGCGACCCGCGTCTCGTCGATCACGACCTCGCCGAAGGCGTTGAGGCCGCTGCCGTCGAAGAGGATCTTCCAGTCGGTGTACCCGGAGGCCTTGGAGGCTGCGGCGATCCGGCCGAAGGGGAAGACCGCGTAGGCGTTGTCGTACCTGTCCAGGAGCAGCTTGGTGCGCTGGCTGGAGCCGAGCACGACCGGGATCTCGGTCTTCTGCCAGACGCCCGAGGAGTTCTTGCGGACGTGGAAGGCGCGGCCGTTGGCGGTGCGGTCGGCGACGTAGTTCGTGGTGCACTGGCCGAAGCGGCCGGGGACATAGCTGATGATGGCGTGCGGGAGACCCGCGGAGTCCGTGAACTGGCTCTCCTGGTTCATCAGGGAGTGGTCCGGGTTCAGCGCGTCGATCACCAGCCCGGCGTCGGTGACGGCGACCTTGTCGGAGGCTCCGGTGGTGCCGACGACCGTGCCGGCGTTGTTGCGCCAGGTGCGGCCGCGGTCGTCGGAGTAGACGTAGCCGGTGTCGTGGTTGGTGATGCCGCCGGACGAGCACATCACGGCGGCGTTCTGCTCCCGCCAGGTGAAGAAGGAGTGCAGCCGGCCGTTGCGGTCGTAGTCGATGCCGTGCAGGTACATGTTGCGGGCCGTGGAGGAGCCGTGCTCGCTGGTGTAGGTGCCGGTGGCGCTGGACCACTCCCCGAGGTCGGTCCAGGCCGAACCGTCGTACTCCGCCAGGGCGTTGCGGCCGTTGCCGGAGATCCCGGCCCGGTAGCTCAACTGGAGCTTGCCGTCCGGGGTGTCGATGAACTGCGGGTAGGTGAACTGCGAGGTGAGGGCGAGGCCGTCCAGGGTGTTCTGGGGCGCGCCGAAGCGGGCGGCGGTCCAGCTCAGCCCGGCCGGGTTGTCCATGAGCCCGGCGACCGACTTCACGTAGGTGAAGCCGTCGCTGTGCGA
The DNA here is from genome assembly GCF_001514195.1 of Streptomyces griseorubiginosus. Lineage (GTDB taxonomy): Bacteria > Actinomycetota > Actinomycetes > Streptomycetales > Streptomycetaceae > Streptomyces > Streptomyces griseorubiginosus. The sequence continues at coordinate 876,828 of NZ_KQ948737.1, forward strand.
GTCCATGTTGAGGTGGAGGCGGCCGTCCACCTTGGAGACGCCCATGGAGATGACGTTGTGGGAGTCGCTCGCCTTGAGGGTGTGCCCCACCTGGACGGTGGACCAGGTGCTGCCGCCGAGGACGCGGCGGCCGACGACGGCGTTCTTGTCGGCGGTGTACCAGACGGCGTACTGGTAGCCCTTGTAGGTCAACAGGCCGTTCTTCTGGAACGAGTTGTTGTTGACCAGGCCGTCGTACGAGACGAAGAAGACCGCCTGGCTGTCGAGCGTGGTGGTGCCGGTCCGGGTGACGGAGGGGCCGGGGTCCGCGGCGCGGGCGGTTCCCGAGGCGAGGACAGGGGTCATGACGGCTCCGGTCAGCGCGGCGCCCAGCAGCGTACGTCTGTTCATCGGTGCGGCTCCTGAGGGGGGATGTCAGGCGAGGTGGAACACTTCGGTGAGCGGTTTCATGGCCTCGTCGGGACGGGCGCCGTCGAGGGACTCGAAGAACTCGCCCATCTCGGCCTGCCAGCGGGCGTTGACCTCGGTGGCTTCCATACCTGCCTTGGCGGCCTCGAAGTCCTCGGTCTCCAGGTAGCCGACGAGCAGGCCGTCGTCACGCAGGAAGAGCGAGTAGTTGTGCCAGCCGGTGGCCGAGAGTGCCTGGAGCATCTCCGGCCACACGGCGGCGTGGCGTTCGCGGTACTCGGCGATCCGGTCCTCACGGACCTTGAGCAGGAAACAGACGCGCTGCATGAAGTACCGCTCCTTCAGGGGCAGATCAGAAGTTGAACTGGTCGATGTTCTTGGCGTCGAACACGGTCGGCTTGCCGAGGTTGATCACGCCGTCCTTGCCGATGGTGTACGTCGTGCCGCCGGCCTTGAAGCTCTCGCCCTCCTTGCCGGTGATCTGGCCGGAGACCAGCGCGACCGCGGTCTGGGCGGCCAGCGCGCCGAGCTTCGCCGGGTCCCACAGCTCGAACGCCTCGACGGTGCCGTTCTTGACGTACTTGCGCATGTCGTTGGGGGTGCCGAGGCCGGTCAGCTTGACCTTGCCCTTGTACTTGGAGCCGGAGAGGTACTGGGCGGCGGCCTTGATGCCGACCGTGGTCGGGGAGATGATCCCCTTCAGGTTCGGGTACTCCTGGAGCAGGCCCTGGGTCTGCTGGAAGGACTGCTGGGCGTCGTCGTTGCCGTACGCGACCTTGACCAGCTTGATGTTCTTGTACTTGTCCTGCTGCAGCTCGTCCTTCATGAAGTCGATCCAGGTGTTCTGGTTCGTCGCGGTCTGCGCGGCGGACAGGATCGCGATCTCGCCCTTGTAGCCGATCTGCTCGGCGAGCAGCTGCACCTCGGTGCGGCCGAGGTCCTCGGCGGAGGCCTGCGAGACGAAGGCGTTGCGGCAGTCCGGCTTGGTGTCGGAGTCGTAGGTGACGACCTTGATCTTGTTGGACATCGCCTGCTTGAGGGCGGTGCACAGGGCGCCCGGGTCCTGGGCGGAGACGGCCATCGCGTTCACCTGCTGCTGGGTGAGCGTGTTGACGTAGGAGACCTGTCCGGCGGTGTCGGTGGCACTGGAGGGACCGACCTCCTTGTACTTCGAGCCCAGCTCGGTCAGGGCCGCCTCGCCGCCCTTGTCGGCGGAGGTGAAGTACGGGTTGTTGACCTGCTTGGGCAGGAAGCCGACGGTCAGGCCCTTCTTGGTGGCCGCGTTCGGGTCGGCCTTGGCCGTGGAGGCGGCCGAGGCACCCTCGTCCTGCACGTCCTTCTTGGTGGTGCCGCCGCAGGCGGTGAGGGCGAGGGCGAGGGAGGTACCGGCGGCGAGCGCGGCACAGGCACGGCGGAGGGATGACTTGCGCATGACGGTTTCCTTTGAACGAGGGTGAGCGGAGACGCCCCGAGGGGCGCGAGGAACTGCGCGACCAGCCACGACGGACCGGCAGCTGAAGTACGGCCTATCCAGCGGAGCGTGCCGCCCTCGCCACAGCGACCTGGCGCGCGACCCTGGGGCCGAGTACGGACAGGACGAGAAGTACACCGGTGACGACGATCTGCGACTGTGCCGAGACGTCCTGGAGGCTCATCACGTTCTGCAACGCCCCCAGCAGGAACACCCCGGCGATGGCACCACCGAGCGTCCCCTTGCCGCCGTCGAAGTCGATACCGCCGAGCAACACCGCTGCGATGACGGACAGTTCGAGCCCGGTCGCGTTGTCGTACCGAGCGGACGCGTAGTGCAGGGCCCAGAAGATGCCGGTGAGGGAGGCCATCAGTCCGGTCACCGTGAACAGGATCAGCTTCTGCCGCTTGACGCGGATGCCGGCGAACCGGGCCGCCTCCTCGCTCGCGCCGGTCGCGAACACCGACCGTCCGAACGGCGTGGCGTGCAGGGCGACCACGGCGATCGCGAAGAGGACGAGGAAGGGCAGGAAGGCCTGCGGGAGGAACGTGTCCCCCACCCGGCCCGCAGCGAAGTTCAGGTACGGGGTGGGGAAGTCGGTCACCGCGTCGGAGCCGAGCACGATCTGTGCGATGCCCCGGTAGGCGGCGAGGGTGCCGATGGTGACGGCGAGGGAGGGCAGTCCGAGCCGGGTGACCAGCATGCCGTTGACCAGCCCGCACACCACGCCGAGGACCAGGCAGATCGGGATGATCATCTCGATCGTCAGGCCCTTGTTCCACAGTGCGCCCATCACCGCGCCGGACAGGCCGGCGGTGGAGGCGACCGACAGGTCGATCTCGCCGGAGACCACGAGCAGGGTCATGGGCAGGGCGATCAACGCGATCGGCAGGGTGTTGCCGATCAGGAACGACAGGTTCAGCGCGTTGCCGAAGCCGTCGACCGTGCCGAAGGACAGCAGCAGGACGACGATCAGGAGCGCCCCGACCACCGTGTCCCAGCGGATCGCACGCGTCAGGGAGTCAGGCATGGCGGGCGTTCCTCTTCTTCAGTGCGGAGGCCACGCGCAGCGCGACGACCCGGTCGACCGCGATGGCGAGGATGAGCAGGATGCCGTTGATGGCGAGCACCCAGACCGAGCTGACGCCGAGGGCGGGCAGCACGCTGTTGATGGAGGTCAGCAGCAGGGCGCCGAGGGCCGCGCCGTAGACGCTGCCGGAGCCGCCGGTGAAGACGACACCGCCGACCACGACCGCGCTGACGACGGTCAGTTCGTAGCCGGTGCCGGTCCCGGAGTCGACGTTGCCGAACCGGGCCAGGTACATCGCCCCGGCGAGGCCTGCGAGGGCGCCGCAGAAGGTGTACGCGGCCAGGATCCGCTTGCGCACCGGGATGCCGGCGAGCCGGGCGGCCTCGGGGTTGGAGCCGAGCGCGTACAGCTCGCGTCCGCTGCCGAAGTGCTTGAGGTAGTAGGCGGTGGCGACGAGGACCGCCAGCGCGATCAGCGCCAGCCAGGGCACCGCGGAGATGCCGCCGGAGCCGAAGTTCACGAAGCTGTCCGGGAGGTCGGCCGCGGTGATCTGGCGGGAGCCGACCCAGATGGAGTCGATGCCCCGGATGATGTAGAGCGTGCCCAGGGTGACCACCAGCGCGGGGACCTGGCCGAGGCTCACGAGGAGGCCGTTGAGCAGGCCGAAACCGATGCCGAGCAGGACCGCGAGCACGATCGCCACGACCGGGTTGCCGCCGCCCTGGAGATAGGTACCGGCGGCGAAGGCGCTGATGCCGAGGGTGGAGCCGACCGAGAGGTCGACGTTCCTCGTGATCACGACCAGCGACTGTCCGGTGGCGACCAGCACCAGGATGGTGGCGTTGAGCAGCAGGTCCTTGATGCCCTGCTCGGTGAGGAAGTCGCTGTTGCCGATCTGGGTGACGACGATCATCACCAGGAAGACGACCAGGATGGCGAGTTCGCGCATCTTGAAGACGCGGTCGACCAGGCGGGTGCCGCTGGACTTGGGCACCTCGGTCACGGGGGCCTGGTTGGGAGTCGTCACCGTCATGCGGCGGCCCTCCCGGTGGCTGCGGCCATCACGGTTTCCTCGGTGGCGTCGGAGCGTGGGATCTCGGCGGTGAGGCGGCCCTCGTGCATCACCAGCACGCGGTCGGCCATGCCGAGGATCTCGGGCAGGTCGGAGGAGATCATCAGGACGGCCACCCCGTCGGCGGCCAGTTCACTGAGCAGCCGGTGCACCTCGGCCTTGGTGCCGACGTCGATGCCCCGGGTCGGCTCGTCGACGATGAGCACCTTGGGGCCGGTGGCCAGCCACTTGGCGAGGACGACCTTCTGCTGGTTGCCGCCCGACAGGGTGTTCACGGTGTCGGCGATCCGGGCGTACTTCACCTGGAGCTTGACGGCCCAGTCGAGGGACCGGCTGCGCTCGGCGCTCCGGTCCATCAAGCCCGCCTTGACGGTGGTGCGGAGTCCGGTGAGACCGATGTTCCGCTCGATGGACATGTCCATCACCAGGCCCTGGGCGCGCCGGTCCTCGGGGACCAGCGCGAGACCGGCGGCCATCGCCGTGGAGGGAGCACCGTTGACCAGCGCCTTTCCGCCCACGGAGACCTCGCCCGCATCCCAGCGGTCGATGCCGAACACCGCCCGGGCGACCTCGGTGCGGCCCGCTCCCACGAGTCCCGCCAGCCCTACGATCTCGCCGCGCCTGACCTCGAACGAGACATCGGTGAAGACGCCCTCCCGGGTCAGCCGGCTCACCGTGAGCGCGACCTCGCCGGGCCGTACGTCCTGCTTCGGGTAGAGCTCCTCGAGGTCACGGCCGACCATGCGGCGCACGAGGTCGTCCTCGGTCATGCCCTCGATCGGCTCGCTGGAGATCCAGGCGCCGTCGCGCAGGGTGGTGACCGTCCGGCAGATCTGGAAGATCTCCTCCAGGCGGTGCGAGATGAACAGCACCGCGGCACCCTGCTCACGGAGCGTCTTGACGACCCCGAAGAGGCGGGCCACCTCGCTGCCGGTCAGGGCCGCCGTGGGCTCGTCCATGATCAGGACGCGGGCCTCGAAGGACAGCGCCTTGGCGATCTCGACGATCTGCTGGTCGGCGATGGACAGGCCGCGCGCCGGACGGTCGGGGTCGAGTTCGACGCCCAGGCGCTGCATCAGGGCGAGGGTCGCGGCGTGGGTGGCCTTGTGGTCGATCCGGCCGAGGGCGCGCCGGGGCTGGCGGCCCATGAAGATGTTCTCGGCGATCGACAGGTCGGGAAAGAGCGTGGGCTCCTGGTAGATCACTGCGATACCGGCGTCGCGGGCGTCACCGGGACCGTGGAAGACGACGGGCTCGCCGTCGAGCAGCACCTGGCCGGTGTCCGGCCGGTGCACTCCTGCGAGGGTCTTGATGAGGGTCGACTTGCCCGCGCCGTTCTCGCCGGCGAGGGCGTGCACCTCCCCGGGGAACAGCTCCAGGGAGACGTCCCGCAGGGCGCGGACCGCGCCGAAGGACTTCGAGATGTCCTTGAGCGCGAGTACCGGCGCCGGACCCGTGGTGGACGGGTGGGTCATTGGGGGCTCCTCGACGACGCCGGCGGGACGGCCCTCACGGCGTCGTGAAAGGTTTCAACTGGGTTGCCGGGACGTTAGGCATGGAGCGCATGTCACGTCAATGGGTTCGTGTCGAAAAACTTTCGATGGACTCAGGTAACAGCAGGGTCACGAGCAACAGCCTTGGTCGCAGGGGTTGACACCTCTGCCGGGTGCTCATACTTTCCCGTCTTGAATCGTTTCACAGTGAAGCAGTTCGTAAGCCCTTCGGACCCGACGTCACAGGAGCCCTCAAGTGACCGAGCTCGCCGCGGTGAAGGCCGCGCTCAAGACCCAGGCCGTCGAGACACCGTCGTGGGCGTACGGGAACTCCGGGACCCGTTTCAAGGTGTTCGCGCAGCAGGGCGTACCGCGTACCCCGCAGGAGAAACTGGAGGACGCGGCTCAGGTGCACGCCTTCACCGGGGTGGCCCCGACCGTCGCGCTGCACATCCCGTGGGACAAGGTCGAGGACTACGCCGCGCTGGCGAAGTTCGCCGAGGAGCGGGGCGTGAAGCTCGGCGCCATCAACTCCAACACCTTCCAGGACGACGCGTACAAACTGGGCAGCATCTGCCATCCGGACGCCTCGGTGCGCCGCAAGGCGCTGGATCACCTGCTGGAGTGCGTCGACATCATGGACGCCACGGGGTCCACGGACCTGAAGCTGTGGTTCGCCGACGGCACCAACTACCCCGGTCAGGACGATCTGCGGGCCCGGCAGGACCGGCTCGCCGAAGGTCTCTCCGAGGTGTACGACCGACTGGGTGACGGGCAGCGGATGCTGCTGGAGTACAAGTTCTTCGAGCCGGCCTTCTACTCGACGGACGTGCCGGACTGGGGGACGGCGTACGCGCACTGCCTGAAGCTCGGGCCTCAGGCGCAGGTCGTCGTCGACACGGGTCACCACGCGCCCGGGACCAACATCGAGTTCATCGTCGCCACGCTGCTGCGGGAGAACAAGCTCGGCGGGTTCGACTTCAACTCGCGGTTCTACGCGGACGACGACCTGATGGTGGGGGCGGCCGATCCGTTCCAGCTGTTCCGGATCATGTACGAGGTCATCCGGGGCGGTGGCTTCACGCCGGACGTCGCGTTCATGCTCGACCAGTGCCACAACATCGAGGCGAAGATCCCGGCGATCATCCGGTCCGTGATGAACGTGCAGGAAGCTACGGCGAAGGCGTTGCTGGTCGACCGGGATGCGCTGTCTGCTGCGCAGGCTTCGGGGGATGTTCTCGATGCGAACGCCGTGCTGATGGATGCGTACAACACGGATGTGCGGCCGTTGCTGTGTGAAGTGCGCGAGGAACTGGGGCTGGATGCTGATCCGATCGGTGCGTACAAGCGGTCCGGGTGGGCCGAGAAGATCGTGGCCGAGCGGGTTGGTGGGGAGCAGGCCGGGTGGGGGGCGTAAGAGTCTGCTCCCTTCTGAAGTCTGCGGTCTGCCGGCCGTCTGTGGCTGGTCGCGCGGTTCCCCGCGCCCCTAAAAGCACATCCCCGCCCTCTCCTCAGTAAGGAACCGAACGTCATGGCAACCCACCCCGAAGCCGCCGCTCTTCTCGCCCGGTCCCGTCGGCTGGGCTCCGATCCCCGTAACACCAACTACGCCGGTGGGAACGCTTCCGCCAAGGGCACCGACATCGATCCCGTGACCGGGGGTGATGTGGAGCTGATGTGGGTCAAGGGGTCCGGGGGTGATCTCGGGACGTTGACCGAGGCGGGGCTGGCCGTGTTGCGGCTGGATCGGATGCGGGCGCTTGTCGATGTGTATCCGGGAGTTGAGCGCGAGGACGAGATGGTCGCCGCGTTCGACTACTGCCTGCACGGGAAGGGCGGGGCCGCTCCCTCCATCGACACCGCCATGCACGGACTCGTCGAGGCCGCTCATGTCGATCATCTGCATCCTGATTCCGGTATCGCTCTCGCCTGTGCGGCCGACGGGGAGAAGCTGACCGCCGAGTGCTTCGGGGACACCGTGGCCTGGGTGCCGTGGCGGCGGCCGGGGTTCCAGCTCGGGCTGGACATCGCCGCCATCAAGGCCGCCAACCCGCAGGCCATCGGCGTCGTCCTCGGCGGGCACGGGATCACCGCCTGGGGTGACACCGCCGAGGAGTGCGAGAAGAACTCGCTGCACATCATCCGGACCGCCGAGACGTTCCTGGAGGAGCGCGGGAAGGCCGAGCCCTTCGGGCCGGTCATCGAGGGGTACGGCGCGCTCGGCGCCGACGAGCGACGGGAGCGGGCGGCCGCGCTCGCGCCGTACGTCCGCGCGCTCGCCTCCCAGGACAAGCCTCAGATCGGGCACTTCAACGACTCCGAGCCGGTCCTGGACTTCCTGGCCCGGGCCGAGCACCCGCGGCTCGCCGCGCTCGGCACCTCCTGCCCCGACCACTTCCTGCGCACCAAGGTGCGGCCGCTCGTCCTCGACCTGCCGCCGACCGCTCCCGTGGAGGAGGCCGTCGCGCGGCTCGCGGAGCTGCACGCCGAGTACCGCGAGGAGTACGCCGCCTACTACCGGCGGCACGCCCTGCCGGACTCCCCCGCCATGCGCGGCGCCGACCCGGCGATCGTGCTGATCCCGGGGGTCGGCATGTTCTCCTTCGGCAAGGACAAGCAGACCGCCCGGGTCGCCGGCGAGTTCTACGTCAACGCGATCAACGTGATGCGGGGCGCCGAGGCGGTGTCGTCGTACGCGCCGATCGAGGAGTCCGAGAAGTTCCGCATCGAGTACTGGGCTCTCGAGGAGGCCAAGCTCCAGCGGATGCCGAAGCCCAAGCCGCTCGCGACGCGCATCGCGCTCGTCACCGGTGCGGGCAGCGGGATCGGCAAGGCCATCGCGCAGCGGCTGGTCGCCGAGGGCGCCTGTGTCGTGGTCGCCGACCTCAACGGCGAGAACGCGGCCGCCGTGGCCGAGGAACTCGGCGGGTCCGACAAGGCCGTCGCCGTGACGGTCGACGTGACGGACGAGGAGCAGATCGCCGGGGCGTTCAAGGCGGCCCTGCTGGCCTTCGGCGGGGTGGACCTCGTCGTCAACAACGCCGGCATCTCCATCTCCAAGCCGCTCCTGGAGACCTCCGCCAGGGACTGGGACCTCCAGCACGACATCATGGCGCGCGGTTCCTTCCTCGTCTCGCGCGAGGCGGCCCGGGTGATGATCGCGCAGAAGCTGGGCGGCGACATCGTCTACATCGCCTCCAAGAACGCCGTGTTCGCCGGCCCGAACAACATCGCCTACTCCGCCACCAAGGCCGACCAGGCCCACCAAGTGCGCCTTCTGGCCGCCGAGTTGGGCGAGCACGGCATTCGCGTCAACGGCGTCAACCCGGACGGTGTGGTGCGCGGGTCCGGGATCTTCGCCGGTGGCTGGGGTGCCCAGCGGGCGGCCGTGTACGGCGTGGAGGAGGAGAAGCTGGGCGAGTTCTACGCCCAGCGGACCATCCTCAAGCGCGAGGTGCTCCCCGAGCACGTGGCGAACGCCGTGTTCGCGCTGACGGGTGGGGAGTTGACCCACACCACCGGCCTGCACGTCCCGGTCGACGCCGGTGTCGCGGCCGCCTTCCTGCGATGAGCGGGCACGTGAAGTCGTACGCCGCGGTCGACCTCGGCGCGTCCAGCGGACGGGTCATGGTCGGCCGGGTCGGCCCCGACAGCCTGGAGCTGACCGAGGCCCATCGGTTCGTGAACCGGCCCGTGCGGCTGCCCGAGGGCCTGCGCTGGGACATCCTGTCGCTCTACGGCGGTGTCCTGGACGGGCTCAAGGCGGCCGGCCGGGTCGACTCCGTAGGCATCGACAGCTGGGCCGTGGACTACGGGTTGCTGGACGGGGACGGCAGGCTGCTCGGCAACCCCGTGCACTACCGGGACTCCCGCACCGAGGGTGTCGCGGAGAAGGTGTGGGCGACCGTGCCCGCGCCCGAGCTGTACGCGGCGACCGGACTCCAGTACGCGCCCTTCAACACCCTGTACCAGCTAGTCGCCGATCGACTCACCGGCGCCGAGCGGCTGTTGCTCATCCCTGATCTGCTCACCTACTGGCTCACCGGTGAGCAGGGCACCGAGCTGACCAACGCCTCGACGACCCAGCTGATCGATCCCCGGACGCGTGGATGGTCGTACGACATCGCGCAACGGCTGGGCATCGACCTGGAGTTGTTCGCCCCGCTGCGGCAACCCGGTGATCCGGCGGGCCTGTTGCGGCCCGAGGTGCTGGAGGAGACCGGACTCGCGGGGCCCGTGCCGGTGACGGCGGTCGGCTCGCACGACACCGCCTCCGCGGTGGCCGCCGTGCCCGCGTCCGGTGAGCGGTTCGCCTACATCTGCACCGGGACCTGGTCCCTGGCGGGCCTCGAACTGGACGCACCGGTGCTCACGGAGGAGAGCCGGGCCGCCAACTTCACCAACGAGCTGGGGCTCGACGGCACGGTCCGGTATCTGCGGAACATCATGGGGCTGTGGCTGCTCCAGGAGTGCGTGCGGGCCTGGGGCGACCCCGACCTGGGCGAGCTGCTGCGCCAGGCGGCCGAGGCGCCGACGTTGCGGTCGGTGGTCGACGCCTCCGATCCCGCCTTCCTCCCGCCGGGGCGGATGCCGGAGCGGATCGCCGAGGCCTGCCGCGCCTCCGGCCAGCCGGTGCCCGTCTCCCGCGGCGAGATTACGCGCTGCATCCTCGACTCGCTGGCCCTGGCCCACCGCAGGGCCGTCGAGGACGCGCAGCGGCTCGCCGACCATCCCGTGGACGTCGTGCACGTCGTCGGGGGCGGTACCCGCAACGCCCTGCTCTGCCAGCTGACCGCCGACGCCTGCGGGCTGCCCGTGGTGGCGGGGCCGACCGAGGCGGCCGCGCTCGGGAACGTCCTGGTCCAGGCGCGGGCCCACGGGCTCGTCGGCGACCTCGCGGGCGGGCGCGAGCTGCTCACCCGGACCCAGCCGCTGACCCGGTACGAGCCCCGGGGCGATCCCGGGCGCTGGCTCGAGGCGCAGGCCCGGCTCGTCCGGATCTGACCCCGGGTCTCCCCCGGATCCCGCGTCCCGGTTACGCTGCACTCATCCGATGATCGACCACGAAGGAGCCGCGATGCGTGTCGCCCTGTTCCTGACCTGCGTCAACGACACGCTGTATCCGGACACCGGGCGCGCCGTGGTGAAACTGCTGACCAGGCTGGGGGTTGACGTCGATTTCCCGATGTCCCAGACCTGCTGCGGGCAGGCCCATTACAACACCGGATACCGGCATGAGGCGGAGCCGTTGGCCCGGCATTTCTCCGATGTATTCCGGGACTACGAGGCGATCGTGACGCCGTCCGGCTCGTGCGGGGCGATGGTGCGGGAGCTGTATCCGCGGATGGGTGAGCGGGCCCGGGCCGAGGGGCGCGGGGAGGGCCTCGCGGCCGCCCTGGCGCCGGTGGTGCCGAAGACGTACGAGCTGACGGAGTTCCTGGTGGACGTGCTGGGGGTGACGGATGTCGGGGCCTACTACCCGCACACCGTCACCTACCACCCGACCTGCCACGGTCTGCGGGGGCTCGGGCTGGGTGACCGGCCCCGGCGCCTGCTCGAGGCGGTGAAGGGGCTCGAACTCAAGGAGCTTCCCGGCGCCGACGAGTGCTGCGGCTTCGGTGGCACCTTCGCGTTGAAGAACTCCGATGTCTCGGCGGCGATGGGCGCGGACAAGGTGCGCAACGCCGAGTCGACGGGCGCCGAGGTGCTGTGCGCGGCCGACAACTCCTGTCTGATGCACATCGGGGGCACGATGGGCCGGCTGGAGTCGGGCATGCGGCCGGTGCACATCGCGGAGATCCTGGCGAGCACGGAGGAGGAGCCGGCCGTATGAGCGGGACGTTCGTAGGAATGCCGGCCTTCCCGAAGGCCGCGCACGAGGCCGTGGGCAACCCGACGTTGCGCGGGAATCTGCGGCACGCCACCCACACGATCCGCGCCAAGCGGGAGAAGGCCGTCGCCGAGGTCTCGGACTGGGCGGAGCTGCGCGAGGCGGGCAAGCGGATCAAGGACCGGACGCTGCGCCGACTCGACCACTATCTCGTGCAGCTGGAGGAGTCGGTGGTGGCGGCGGGCGGCACCGTGCACTGGGCGGCAGACGCCGACGAGGCCAACGAGATCGTGACCCAGCTCGTCCAGATGACCGGTGAGACCGAGGTCGTCAAGGTCAAGTCGATGGCCACGCAGGAGATCGGGCTCAACGAGGCCCTCGAAGCGGCGGGCATCCGGGCCTACGAGACCGATCTCGCCGAGCTGATCGTGCAGTTGGGCAAGGACCGGCCCTCGCACATCCTCGTCCCGGCCATCCACCGCAACCGGGGGGAGATCCGGGACATCTTCGAGCGGGAGATGAGCGAGTGGGGCCGACCGGCCCCCGAGGGGCTCACCGACACGCCCGCCGAACTGGCGGAGGCGGCACGGCTGCACCTGCGGGAGAAGTTCCTGCGGGCCAAGGTCGGTATCTCCGGCGCCAACTTCATGGTCGCCGACACCGGCACCCTGGTGGTCGTGGAGTCCGAGGGCAACGGACGGATGTGCCTGACCCTGCCGGAGACGCTGATCTCGGTCGTCGGCATCGAGAAGATCGTGCCGACCTGGCAGGACCTGGAGGTCTTCCTCCAGACCCTGCCCCGCTCCTCCACGGCCGAGCGCATGAACCCCTACACGTCCACCTGGACCGGGACCACCGACGAGGACGGCCCGAGCACCTTCCACCTGGTGCTGCTCGACAACGGCCGCTCCGACACCCTCGCCGACGAGGTCGGCCGCCAGGCACTGCGCTGCATCCGCTGCTCGGCCTGTCTGAACGTGTGCCCGGTGTACGAGCGGGCCGGCGGGCACGCCTACGGCTCGGTCTACCCCGGCCCCATCGGCGCGATCCTCAGCCCCCAACTGCGCGGCACGGAAAGCGAGATCGACGCCTCGCTGCCGTACGCCTCCTCGCTGTGCGGGGCCTGCTACGAGGTCTGCCCGGTCGCCATCGACATCCCCGAGGTGCTGGTGCATCTGCGGGAGCGGGTCGTTCAGGGCGGTCCTGTGGTCCGCGAGGGCAACAAGGTGGTGCTCAAGCCCGCCAAGGGGCATGCGGCCGAGCGGGCGGCGATGCGGGCGGCCCGCTGGACGTTCGCCCGCCCGGGTGTTCTGCGCACCGGGCAGCGGGCGGCCTCACGCACCCGGCGGCTGCATCCGCGTTCGCTTCCGGGTCCCGGCAAGGCGTGGAGCGGTACCCGGGACCTTCCGGCCGTGCCCGCGGAGCCGTTCCGCGACTGGTGGCAGCGGACCGACGGCGGCCGCTCGGAGAAGGGGGGCTCGAAGTGAGCAGCAGGGAACGGATCCTGGGCCGGGTGCGGCGCGCGCTGTCCGACGTCTCCGGCGAGGACGCTCCGATCGAGCGGACCTATCTGCGCGAGCATGGTGACCGCACGGTCGAGGAGACCGTGGAGCTGCTGGCCGAGAACCTCGCCGACTACCGGGCGATCGTGCACCGCTGCACCACGGCCGATCTTCCGGCCACCCTCGCCGGGATGCTGGCGGCGCGGGGCGCGAAGACGGTGCTCGTGCCGCCGGGTCTGGACCCGTCCTGGCTCACGGAGGCCGGGGCCGATCAGGTGCCGGACCGGGCCGGGAGCACCCCGCACGAGCTGGACCGGATCGACAGTGTGGTGACGGCGTGCGCGGTGGCCATCGCGGAGACCGGCACGATCGTCCTGGACGGCTCGCCCGACCAGGGCCGCCGCCGCATCACGCTCGTCCCCGACCACCACATCTGTGTCGTACGGGTCCCGGACCAGGTCGTCTCCTCGGTGCCGCAGGGCCTCGAACGCCTCGACCCGGTACGCCCGTTGACCTGGATCTCCGGTCCTTCGGCGACCAGCGACATCGAGCTGGACCGGGTCGAGGGGGTGCACGGTCCGCGCACCCTGGAGGTGGTGCTGGTGGCGGATCAGGCGAGCGCGGAGGTCAACTCGTAGCGTCCCGACGGCAGTTCGTAGGAGGCGACGCCGCCCTCGAAGCCGAGGTGCTCGACTCCCCGGACGCGTGACAGGGGGGTGCGGCCCTCGCACACGGAGTCCGGGGCGGCCGTGGGGATGCGCAGGGTCGCCGTGCTGTTGGCGGGCACGGCGATCCGGTGCGTGAACCGGCTGTCCCGCACGGCCCATTCGCTGACGATCTCGCCGTACGGCGACAGGTGCGAGCCGCTGACCCGGGTGATCCGGCCGGTCGGGTCGAAGTGGGGCCGCAGGAAGAAGTGCTTGAACCCCGGGTGCGCCGGGTCCTTGGCGATGCCGGCCATGCTCTCGTACATCCACTCCATGATCGCGCCGTAGGAGTAGTGGTTGAAGGAGTTCATCTCGACCGGCCCGAAACCGTCCTCCCTGGAGTACGAGTTCCAGCGCTCCCAGACGGTCGTCGCGCCGTTGCGCACCGAGTAGAGCCAGGACGGCATGGCGTCCTGGTGCAGCAGCTTGTAGGCCAGCTCCACCTGGCCCTCCTCGGTGAGTACGGGCGCCAGCACGTTCACGCCGAGGAAACCGACGGACAGGGTGTTCTCGGCGTGTCCGGCGCGGGTGCTGTCGGGGTGGGCGGCCTTGTAGGCGGCGGAGTTGCCGATGTTCTCGGCGAGGAGCTCGACGAGCCGCCGACGCTGCTCCCCGGTGTCGTACAGGCCGAGCTTGAGGATCCAGAGCAGGGCGGTCTGGGTGTCGTCCTCGGGCCGGGTGGGGCTGTCCCCGGGGGTGTACGGCGGCGGGTCGCCGAGGCTGGAACGCACGGTGAGCCGGCCTTCCTCGCCGCTCAGGTACGTGGTGACGAAGGCCCGTTTGATCCGGGCGAAGAGATCGTCGTAGGCGTGCGCCTCGGCGGTGCGGCCGGTGGCGCGGGCCATGTCCGCCATGAGCCGGGCACTGTGGGCGTAGTAGGCGTCGCTGACGAGCCGGGTGCTGGTGACCTGGAAGGCCAGCCAGTCCCCGAAGATCGCGCCCTGCCCGGCACAGGTGTCCCCGGTGCGTGCGCGGATCCAGTCCATGTACGCCGTCATCGCGTCCCAACTGCGGTCGACGACGGTGGAGTCACCGCTCATCTGCCACACGGTCCAGGGCACGACGATCCCGCAGTCGGCCCAACCGCTCGCTCCGACGGGCTCGTTGTAGCGGGCTCCGGGTGCGATCCAGGGGAACTGCGCGCCGTCGGCGCCGTAGGTGCGCTGGGAGTCGGTCAGGATGTCCTGGAAGTGGCTCAGGAAGCTGACCGCGTCGGCGTTGTAGAGGCCGGTGCCCGCGAAGACCTGGGTGTCGCCGGTCCAGCCGCAGCGTTCGTCGCGCTGCGGGCAGTCGGTGGGGACCCAGAGGTAGTTGCCGCGCTGGCCCCAACGGACGTTGCTGATCAGCTGGTTGATGTCGGGATCGTCGGTGGTGACCTGCCCGATGTCCCGGAGGGCGGAGGTGGCGACCCGGCCGGTCAGACCGGTGAGGGTGACGGTCTCGGTCGTGGTGACGGAGAGGTAGCGGAACCCGTAGAAGGTCAGGGAGTCCTGGTGGGTCTCGCCCTTCGGGTCGCCCTTGAGGATGTAGGTGCTGGTGGCCTTGGCCGTGCGCAGGTTCGCCCGGTAGACGGAGCCTTCGGGGCCGTCGGCGCCCGCGCTGGTGTCGTTGAGCATCTCGCCGGGCGCGAAGGTGACTTGGGCGCCGGACGGGCCACGGAGGGTGTAGCGGGGCACTCCGACCAGGTTCTGCCCGAAGTCGATCACGGCGGTGTCGCCCGGGTGCAGGGTCAGGGCGGCAGCGGCGGCCCGGGTGGGGTCGGTGACCGTGCGGACGGGGTCGGCGGTGAAGTCGCTCCCGCCCGTGTGGACGGCGATCGACTGCGGCCTGCGATCCCACTGCGGCATCAGCCGGGCCGACTCCCCCGGGTAGGCGACCAGTCGGGAGCCGGGGAACCTGGTCGTGAAGTCGTGCACCTCGACTCCGGACCAGGCGGAGGCGTCGTAGCCGTTCGCGGTCCAGCCGGGCAGTTCCCGGCGGGCGTCGTAGGTCTGGCCGTCGTAGAGGTCGTCCGCGCGGTAGGGGCCGGTGTCCGTGGCCCGCCAGTCGCCGTCGGGGGTGGTCACGACGGTCTGCGTGGAGCCGTCCTCGTAGCGGATCAGGAGTTTGGCCCTGAGGGCGAGGCGGTTGCCGTCCGGCGAGTGGTAGACGCTGTTCTCGGAGATCCGGCCGTTGTACCAGCCGTTGCCCAGCACGGCCGCGAGGGTGACCTGCCGTTCGTCGGCCAGGAGACCGGTCACCTCGTAGGTGAAGTAGCTGACGGTGGTGTCGTAGTTGGTCCAGCCGGGGGTGAGGAGTTCGTGGGTGGCGCGGCCGTCCTGGGGGACGGTGACGCGGCGGCCGTTGACGTAGGCGTCGTACACGCCGAGCGCGGAGACGTAGAGCCGGGCTTCGTGCACCCGGCCGCCGTCGAGGGCCGTCTGCTTCCTCAGGAGCGGGGCGCCCGGACTGTTGGGAGCCTTGCCCGCCATGGTGATCCACTGCGCGCCGTCCCAGCCGGTCACGCCGTCGGTGCTGAGCAGGCCGGTCTCGAAGCGGGCGGTGGGGGCCTCGGGGAGCGGGCGGCCGTTCTCGTCCCAGAGCTCCACCGTCCAGTGGTAGCGCGTCGAGGGCTTCAGCGCGGGGCCGGCGTAGCGCACGGCCACCGAGTCCGCCGAGTCGACCCGGCCGCTGTCCCAGACGTCCGCCCGGCCGACGGTGAGACGGTCGGGGGTGGACGCGACGAGGAGGCGGTAGGCCGTCTGGCGCCGGCCGCGGACCCGGGAGGCGGTGCGCCAGCCGAATCGGGGACGGGCCGCGTCGACGCCCAGCGGGGTGGTGCGGTGTTCCACGGTGAGGCCCTCGACGGCGGTGCGGTCGTCTCCGTCGGTCATGCCGGTGTCCCTTCGGCCCACTGGGAGAGGTGTCGATTCAGCCCAGTCTGCGGTGCGAGTCGGTCGCTGTCTCCCCACGTGTCTACTGGGCCGACGGGCGGATGTGGGCCAGGCGCGCGTGTGTGCCGGGCAAAACCGGAGGGTGGTTCTGCCCGGTTCGGAGGGCGCCGATCGGGGTGGGAGAGGGAGGAACGCCGGCGCGGCAGGTGCCGGTTCGATCGGCAGCCCCGGCCCGATGGGGGTCGGAGCTGCCCGAGGGGTCACGGGACGCCGGGGTGAGTCACTGGGTGTAGAACGTGGCGTCGGCGCGGCCGGTTGTGGTGCTCACGGCCTGCACGTACAGCAGGTAGTCGTAGTGGCGGACGTAGCAGCCCGGCAGGTTGTACGACTCGTACGAGACCCCCGCCGAGTCCGCGAGACCGGACCGGGCGAAGAAGGAGGCGTCACTGGCGAACAGCGACGTCCCGTCGTTCTTCTCCACCCACACCTCGTTGTTCTTGTGGCGCAGGTAGTAGCCGGGGAAGTTGGCCGATTCCAGCGAGACGGTGCCGCTGCCGGCCAGTCCGGTGACGACACGGAACTGCGAGTCGGCGATCGGGGCGACGTTCGCCTCGATCCTGGCGCGGTACTCCCAGTGCCGGATGAACCGGTCGGGGAAGTTGTAGGACGAGAGCCGGATCGGGGTGAGACCGTCGGCGACGGGGATGCCGAAGTCGGGCGTGCCGTCGGCCTTCCAGTAGATCTTCTGGACACGGGTACGGCGGTTGGGATCGTTGAGCGGGGAACCGCTGATGTCCTTGTAGCTGCGGTCGTGGTAGACGAGGAGGTCCGAGGTTCCGTCCTCGGAGACCGTGAACTGGTTGTGCCCGGGGCCGTACTGGCTGGTGGCGGCGAAACTGGCGAAGACCGGGCCGGCGCTCTTGGCCCACGACGAGGCGCTGAGCAGGTCGGCCGAGGCGGACGCGGTCAGCATGCCCATGCAGTAGTTGGCGTCGGTGGCGCTGGCCGAGAAGGTCAGGAAGACCTTGCCGTTCCGCTGGATCACGGCCGGGCCCTCGTTGACGGTCTCGCCTCCTGCGGTCTCCCACGCGGCGGTCGGCCTGCTGAGCATGACCGGGGTGCCGGTGATGCTCCAGGGGCCGGCCATCCGGGCGAGGTAGATGTTGGTGCCGGGGCCGACGGCCGGGTCGTTCTGCGCCCAGGCGAGGTAGCGGGTGCCGTTCACGGTGAAGGTCGTCGCGTCCAGCGAGAAGGTGTCCAGCGGCAGCGCGATACGTCCCTTCTCCGTCCAGCTCCCCGTGACCGGGTTCGCGGCGGCGCACTCCAGGACGTAGGGGCGGATGTGCCAGATGTCGTTGGCATCACCGGCGGCGAAGTAGATGTACCACTTGCCGTCGATGAAGTGGATCTCCGGGGCCCAGATGTGTGCACCCATGGCACCGGCAGCGTGCTTGGTCCAGATGGTCGTCTCGGCGGCCGAGGACAGCCCCTGGATCGTGGTGGCACGCCGGAGCACGATGCGGTCGTACTCCGGCACCGTGGCGGTGAAGTAGTAGAAGCCGTCGGTGTGCTTGAAGATGTGCGGGTCGGCCCGCTGCTCGGCGATCGTGTTCCTGTACGTCACGCCCGGTGACGCCGGCACGGCGGCGTGGGCGGACCCGGCCGAGACACCGGTGACGGTGGCGGCCGCCGAGCCGGCGATGATGCCGAGCACCGATCGACGGGTGAGGGCAGGTCTCACGTATTGCTCCCTTTGGTACAGGCGGCGCAGAGAAGCCGGCCACTCAACGTCCGTCATTTCGAACGCCGTTCGCGAAATCGGCCAGAACGTAAGCCCTGTACTCACCCCTCGTCAACGCTTTGATCAGAGAAGGATGCGGCGAGTTCGTCGACGTGCAGCGCGAAGCACCTGTGGATGTCGGATGTATTGACGCGTCCCGGTTGCCACTCTTACTGTCTGCCCGATTCTGCGAACACCGTTCGCCATATCGAACGAAACCCTTCCGGATCGTGCGGCACCCGTCCCGCCCATTCCCCCCACCGAGAGTTCCCCGCCACCCCGCTCCTCCCCGCTTTGACGGTGGCACCTGCACGAAGACAGGAGATCCACATGTCCGCGCTCCGCGCCCGGCTGACGGTGATACTTCTCGCCGCCTGCCTCCTCTTCGCCGGCCAGACCCTGACCACACCCCAACAGGCCCAAGCAGCCGATCCGGGGTACCTGATGGTGCACTTCACGGGTGAGGGGGCGACCAACCAGCAGATGTACCTCTCGCACAGCACGGACGGCCTGCACTGGAACGACCTCAACGGCGGCGGAATGGTCCTGCGCTCCACCGTCGGCACGAAGGGGGTGCGTGACCCCGCGTTCGTGAGATCCCCCGACGGCAGCAAGTACTGGATCATCGCGACCGACCTGTGCATCAGTTGCGGGCAGGACTGGAACAGCTCCATCAACAACGGCAGCCGCAACCTGGTCGTATGGGAGTCGACGGACCTGGTCACCTGGTCGCAGCCGTGGCTGCTCAACGTCGCCGGCGCCATCCCCGACGGGCGCAACGCCTGGGCGCCCGAGGCGATCTTCGACCCTGAGACCAACGACTACGTCCTGTACTGGGCGACCAACGTGCCCCTCAACGGCAAGACGAAGCACCGCATCTACTACGCCCGCACCAGCGACTTCCGCACCATCACCACCCCGCAGACCTACATCGAGCGTCCCGGCGCGCAGGAGATCATCGACACCCAGATCATCGAGATGCCGGCCGGAGTGGGCAGCTACCGCTATGTGCGGGCCTCCGGTGACGGCCAGATCACCCTCGAGGGCAGCAACTCCATCCTCGGAACCTGGACCCGGCTCGGGGACCTCTCCGGCATCGGCCTGACCGGGTCGATGGTCGAGGGCCCGATGTGGATGAAGTTCAACGGCACCAACAAGTGGGCGCTCTACCTCGACCAGTACGCCACCAGCGGCGGCTACATGCCGGTCCTGACGACCGACCCCTCCGATCCCGCCAGCTACCAGAAGCAGGCGTCGAGCAGCTACAGCATGGGCGGCACGAAGAAGCGCCACGGCTGGATCATGAACCTGACCGCCGCCGAGGAGAGCCGCGTGCTCGCCCGCTGGCCCAACACCCCCGCGCAAGGGCTCCAGTCGTACAACTTCCAGGACCGGTACGTGCGCCAGTCCAACTTCGACGTGCGCATCGACCCGAACGTCAGCCCCGTCGAGGACTCCCAGTTCCGGCTGCGCCCCGGCCTCGCGGGCACCGGCACCGTCTCCTTCGAGTCGGTCAACTACCCCGGCTACTTCCTGCGCCACGCCAACTACGACTTCCAGCTCGTGCGCAACGACGGCAGCAGCCAGTTCGCCGCGGACGCCACCTTCCGTAAGGTCGCCGGCCTCGCCGACGCCGGGTGGTCCTCGTTCCAGTCGTACAACTACCCCGACCGCTACATCCGCCACTACGCCTACGAACTGCGCCTCGATCCGATCACCACCTCGACGGGACGCAGCGACGCCACCTTCCGCGTGACCAGCTGACCCCACGCCGAGGGGACCGGGGACGCCCGCACGGCACCGGGATGTGACTGCTGCCGGCCCAGCTCCGCCAGGGGGGCGAGCAGCACATCCCGGAGCGGGTCGGCGGCTCCCCGGTCGCCAAGCCCGGCTGATGTCCGTGCAGGGGCGGATCCGCTGCCGGACATGCGCCTGGGGCCACCCGACGTCGTGGGCCCAGGACACCGACCGACTCGCCGCCGTCCCTCGTCAGTGGGCCGTGCCGAGCGACGCGAGCCACTCCGGGAAGCTCGCGGACACGATCTCGAAGTCCGCGGGCTCCAGATCACCGAGGCCCGAGGAGAACACGGCGGAGTCCGGATCGTCGGTCCGCACGAGGAATCCGCGACCTCCGCCGTCGTCGCCCACGAGGAGGAACCCCGGTGCGTACAGGGCGACTTCGTAGGTGGCGTTGCGTTCACCTACGTCCTCGCTCGAATACACCGTGACGCCCGACCCGGCCACCGTCCGGAGGACATCGGCGGGCGTCCCTGCCGTCGGCCCCGCACCCGGATCCGTCACCGTGCACGACCCGTGAGGGCGGCGAGTCGGGCGGACCACTCGCGTTCGGACAGGGCGAGGGCGCCCTCCAGCGCCTCGACGAGCGCGGTCCGGCTCACCGACGCCTCCGCCGATTCACTCCGGGCCACGGCCCCCTGGCCGGGTTCGCCTTCTTCGCGTATCCGGCAGGTGAGGTGCACCAGGTCCCCGTCGGGCGACGCGAACGCGATCACCTGGTCCGTGCACTCGCCCCACTCCAGGAACTCCCACCGCGCGAGGTCCTCCCCCGAGGGCGAAGTACTCCCTGCCGGCCACGGGCTCGGCGTGCGAAGGCGAGCGAGTTCGTCCTTGAGCTTCTTGACCAGGAGCGGTGGATAGAAGGCGTTGTCCCAGGTGTTCACGTGGACTCCGCCGACGAAGACGTCCACGCACAGCAGACTCGGATCCTGCTCCACGTGGAACTCCAGGGCGAAACCGGCCCGCGAACCGAACAGCACGACGATCATCGCCTCCCCACGTCAGCTGTAGACGATCGGGCAGCCCCGCCGCAGGGAGTGTTCGGCCGCGCGGAGGTACAGCGCCACGTAGAACGCCGCGTCCAGGTCCTCGGCCCACGGGCCCGGCCTGGCGGCAGCCACCCGCTCCGCGTCGCCTTCCAGGAACCAGAAGGTCAGGTCGAGGTTGTCGCAGGTCGCCGGTATCTCGTCCAGGGGCAGTCGCACCGCCTCGGCGAGCCGCCGCGTCAGGTCGAGCACCTGGGGTGCTCCGGCGATCACCGTGGTGTCCGAGTAGGAGGACTCGACGGGCAGTTCGATCTCCTCGTCGAGCGAGACCGGCACCAGCACCGACCAGTCGAGGAGGGTCTCCGGCTCGGAGGGCCCGAGACGGGCGCGGGCCAGCCGCACGAAGCCGTCGATGGGCGGCACCAGCTTCTCCTCGAACCGCGTCCCCGATCCGCGGACGAACTCCGTGTCCTCGGGCACGGACTCGTACGACGGCAGCCCCCTGCGGCGCAGCTCCTCGTTCAACCCCGTGGAGACGGCCGCGCGGCCCTCCTCCTCGTCGGTGTCGAACCACTCCTGCGCCCCCACGCTCACCAGATAGATCCCCATGCCCCGAAACGTACAAGGCACCACTGACAACGCCCCCGCGTCACGGGTTCCAGCGACTGCCGCCCCGTGACAGAAGCGGTGAACAAGCGCTTAGATAGTAGGGAACCGCGTTCACGCCGAGCTGGAGGCCCCGTTGCTGTTCACATCCGTCGACGACGTCTCCGCACGCCTCGCGCAGACCGGCTACCTCGCCTCCCCCGCCGTCGCCACCACCGTCTTCCTCGCCGACCGGCTCGGCAAGCCGCTCCTCGTCGAGGGCCCCGCCGGGGTCGGCAAGACGGAGCTGGCCAAGGCCGTGGCCGAGGTCGCCGGCGCCCGGCTGGTGCGGCTCCAGTGCTACGAGGGCGTGGACGAGTCCCGGGCGCTCTACGAGTGGAACCACGCCAAGCAGCTGCTGCGCATCAGCGCCGGCCGGGACGAGACCTGGGACGAGACGCGCACCGACATCTTCAGCGAGGAGTTCCTGCTCTCCCGGCCCCTGCTGACGGCGATCCGCGGCGACGAGCCCAAGGTCCTGCTGATCGACGAGACGGACAAGGCGGACGTCGAGGTCGAGGGACTCCTCCTGGAGGTGCTGAGCGACTTCCAGGTCACCGTCCCCGAGCTGGGCACGATCACCGCCTCCCGCCGCCCCTTCGTCGTCCTCACCTCCAACGCCAGCCGCGAACTGTCGGAGGCCCTGCGCCGCCGCTGCCTGTTCCTGCACATCGGGTTCCCGGAGCAGGAGCTGGAGCGGCGGATCGTACGGCTGAAGGTGCCTGGGCTCGACGAGACCCTGGCCAGGTCCGTGGTGCGGGTGGTGGGAGCGCTGCGCGCGATGGACCTGCGCAAGGTGCCCTCGGTCGCCGAGACCATCGACTGGGCCCGCACCCTCCTCGCGCTCGGCGCGGACCACCTCGACGAGACGGTCGTACGGGACAGCCTGGGCGTGCTTCTCAAGCACCAGGAGGACATCCTCAAGGCCGGGGCCAAGCTCGACCTGGACGCGGTGTGAGCACCGCCGAGCGGCTCACTTCCCTGGTCGGCGCCCTGCGCGCGCACGGCGTGCGCATCGGCACCGGCGAGACGGTGGACGCCGCCCAGGCGGTCGAGGCGCTGGGCCTCGCGGACCGGGAGCGGTTGCGCGAGGGGCTGGCCGCGACGCTGCTGCACGGCACCGCGCAACGGCGGGTGTTCGACCCGGTCTTCGACCTGTACTTCCCGCGGGGCGTCGGCGCCCCCGACACCCGTCCCGCGGACCGGGAGGAACTGCGCGAACGTCTCGCCCGGGCCCTCGCCGCCAACGACGAGGCCCTCATGGCCCGGCTCGCCGCCGAAGCCGTCGACGGGTTCGGCGGATACGGCAACTCGCCCTCGTCGGACGGCTGGTCGTCCTACCAGACCCTCGACCGGCTGCGTCCGCAGACCCTGCTCGCCCGCGTCCGGGACGAGGTGCGGGGGCGGCAGGACGGGTCCGGGTTCACGGACCGGTTGCTGGAGGACGAGATCCGGCGGCGCATCGAGGCGTTCCGGGCCCTGGTGGCGGCGGAGGCCCGGCGGCGGGTGGCGGAGCGCCGGGACCGGGACGAGATCGCACGCCGGGCGGTGGCCCCGACGACCGACCGGGTCGACTTCCTGTTCGCCGGGAAGGACCGGCTGGCAGAACTCCGGCGCACGGTCCAGCCGTTGGCACGCAAGCTGGCCACCCGGCTGGCGGCCCGCCGCCGCCGTGCCGCGCGGGGCAGCATCGATCTGCGGCGGACACTGCGCGGTTCGCTGTCGACGGGCGGGGTGCCGATGAAGCCGGTGCTGCGCAGGCGCCGGCCGGCCCGGCCCGAACTGGTGCTGCTGTGCGATGTGTCGGGCTCGGTGTCGGGGTTCTCCGACTTCACGATGCTGCTGGTGCAGGCGCTGCACGACCAGTTCAGCAAGGTTCGGGTGTTCGCCTTCGTCAACCGGCTCGACGAGGTCACCGGGCTGCTGCGGCACGGAGCGGCCGACCCGGAGGGACTCGGCGCCCGGATCCGGGCCGAGGCCACGCTCACCGGCTGGCACGGCAGCAGCGACTACGGCGTCGCACTGGGCGAGTTCGCCTCGCGGTACGGGTCCGCCCTGAGCCCGCGCACGACCGTCTTCGTGCTCGGTGACGCCCGCACCAACATGAGCGACCCGAACCTGTCCGCCGTACGGGAGATCACCGAACGGGCCCGCCGCGTCCACTGGTTGAACCCGGAGGCGCGGGCGCAGTGGGGCACGGGCGACTCGGCCGCGTACGAGTACGCCGAGTTGGTGGACATGCACGAGTGCCGGAACGTACGGCAACTCAGCGCGCTGGTGGGGCGACTGCTGCCGATCTGACCCCTCCCCCGAACAACCCGACCGGTTTCCGATGGCGGGTCTGTTCCCTACGCTCCGCAGTGACGGAGGGGGTCGCATGAAGGCAGTCGTCCAGGATGGCTACGGCTCGGCGGACACACTGGAGTTGAGGGAGGTCGACCGGCCGGTGCCGGGGGCCGGCGAGGTGCTCGTGCGCGTGCACGCGGCGTCGGTCAACGCCTACGACTGGCACTACCTGCACGGCGATCCCAGGATCGCCCGGCTGTCGCTCGGGATGCGCTCACCGAAGGTCCGGATCCGGGGCCGGGACTTCGCGGGCCGGGTGGCGGCGGTCGGTCCCGGCGTCGAAGGCCTGCACCCCGGGGACGAGGTGTACGGCGAGGCGGACGGCACGTTCGCGGAGTTCGTGTGCGCCAAGGACGGCGAGACGGACCTCAAGCCCGCCGGCCTCAGCTTCGAGCAGGCGGCCGCGATCCCCCTGGCCGCGAACACCGCGCTGATCGGCCTGCGGGACGTGGCCGGGCTCCGGGCCGGCCAGTCCGTGCTGGTGAACGGCGCCTCGGGCGGGGTGGGCAGCTTCGCCGTACAGCTCGCCAAGGCGTACGGCGCCGAGGTGACCGCGGTGTGCGGCGCGCGCAATGTCGAACTGGTCGGATCGCTCGGGGCCGATGACGTCGTCGACTACACGCGGGAGGACTTCGCCCGCGCCGGTCGCCGTTACGACGTCGTGCTGGATCTGGTCGGCAACCGCTCACTCGCCGACCTCCGGCGCGCGACGGCTCCCTCGGGGACCGTCGTCCTCTCCGGAGGGGGCGTGTTCGAGGGCGGCAGTCTCCTGGGCCCGGTGCGGCTCATCGTGCGCGGCCGCCTGGCCTCCCCCTTCGTGCGTCAACGCGTGCTCCCGCTCACGGCGAAGGCGAGCAAGGCGAATCTGGCCGTGCTGCGGGAGCTCGTCGACGCCGGCAGGATCGCCCCGGCCGTCGAGCGGATGTACCCGCTGAGCGAGGCGGCCGAGGCCATCCGGCATCTGGAGGTGGAGCACGCGCGAGCGAAGATCGTGATCACGGTGTGAGGTCGCGGGGCTCGGCAACGACCTGCGCGACGACCGCCCGGGACGGGGCCCGTCCACCGCTCGTCGGCCTGGTCCCGCCACCGCCGTTCGCGCAGTCGCGCCACCGCTCCTTCGCGCGGTCCCTTCACCGCTCCTTCGCGTAGTCCCTCGCCATGCCGCCCGCGAAGTCGTAGACCACGCACTGCTCGTCGCCCACGACCCAGGCGTCATGTCCTGGAGACACCACGAAGATGTCCCCGGGGCCCAGTTCGCGCTCTCCGCCGCCCTCGTCCATCAGGATGTGCATACGGCCCGAGACCACGTAGCCGTTGTGGTGGACCTCGCAGCTCTTGGTGCCCGCGATCGGCGCCACCGACTCCGACCAGCGCCAGCCGGGCTCGAAGGTGCCCACGGCGAAGTCCAGCCCGCTCATGTGGACCGCTTCCAGGTGGCCCCGCGGGAAGTCCCGGCGCTCGTCCGGCTTGTCGAGCGTCTTCACCTCGAACATGACGGATCTCCCTTCCGGCCGTGTCGGTACGGCCAGGGCCGGTCTCCGTCTCCCACCCGTCCCGGGCGGCACCGGCGGGGCCGGTCCCACGCCTCCATCGTCCGCCTGTCCAGCCAGGGCCGCCATTCGGGTGACCCACGGGGAGAAGTCGTCCGTATCAGGTCGTGGGGTGGCGGCGGGCCCGGAGCCATTGGACGCCCTTCACGGCGTAGACAGCGGTCATGAGCGGGAAGCCGGCGAGGCTGAGCCAGAACCAGGACTCCCCGGCCACGAGTCCCAGCAGGCCGCCGCCGAGGAGGAGCAAGGAGCCGACGGCGTCCAGCAGGTCGAGGCGCGCCTTGAAACGCCCCTCGGAGTCGGCTTCCCGCAGTCGACTAAGGACCGCGAAGAGGACGAGGACCTGCCATGAGAACAGAACGAGAAAGATCCAGTCGAACCAGCCGGGTATGCCCACGGCGTGCACTCTATGGCCGCATGAAACCCCACGGAGCAAGATTCAAAAGACGTGCCCTGGCCGCAGCCGGAACTCCGGCCCACCGGCACCGACCCTCACGCCCCGCACAACCGCACGAACCGCTCCGCATCCACGTTCCCGCCCGAGACAATCACCCCCACCCGGCCCGGAAGACCCCTCACCCGGCCACTGAGCAACGCGGCCAGCGCACTCGCGCCGCTCGGTTCGACGACGATCTTCAGGCGCTCGAAGGCGAACCGCATGGCGTCCCTGATCTCGTCGTCGGAGACGAGCGCGATCTCGTCGACCAGTCGGCGGTTCACCGAGAACGTCAGCTCGCCCGGTGTGTGCAGGGCCTGTCCGTCGGCGATGGTCTTCGGGACCGCGATGCTGACGCGCCGCCCCGCCTCCAGGGAGCGTCGGGTGTCGTCGCCGGTCTCCGGCTCGACCCCGATCATGCGGATGCCCGGATACCGACCCTTGGCCGCGGTCGCGCTCCCCGCCATCAGTCCACCGCCCCCGACCGGCGTCAGCAGGGCACCCAACTCACCTGTCTCATCGAGGAGTTCCAGAGCAGCCGTGCCCTGTCCCGCCATCACGTGCGGGTGTTCGTACGGCGGGATGAGCGCCAACCCCCGCTCGGCGGCGAGGGCCTCGGCGATGGCCACGCGGTCGCCGGTGTAGCGGTCGTAGGTCACGATCTCGGCGCCGTAGGCCTCGGTGGCCGCCCGCTTGGACTCCGGGGCGTCCTCGGGCATCACGATCACGGCGGTGGTGCCGAGCTCTCGGGCGGCCAGCGCGACGGCCTGGGCGTGGTTCCCGGAGGAGTAGGCGGCGATGCCTCGCGCCAGCTGGTCGGGGGAGAGCCGGGAGGCCGCGTTGTAGGCGCCGCGGAACTTGAAGGCGCCGACCCGCTGGAAGTTCTCGCACTTGAGGTGGACCTCGGCGCCGACCAGCGCGTCGAGGGTGCGGGAGCGCAGCACCGGCGTGCGGTGGGCGACCCCTTTGAGCCGGGCGGCCGCGTCCAGGACGTCGTCCAGGGTGACCGGTGGAATGCTCGTCACGAATGCCCTCCCTCGTTGACCCGGTCCCGAGCCTCGTCCCCATCGTTCGCCCAGTCTCCAGCGGCGTCCCGCACCCGGCCCCGAGCCCCTTCTCCAACCCCGGCCCGAGCACCTTCTCCAACCCCGCCCCGGCCCCCTTCCCGAGCCCCGTCTCGACCCCCTTCCCGAGCCCCGTCGCGGGACCCGTCCCGACCCCCGTCGCGGGACCCGGTTAGGGGCTGTTTCCGGGACTGGGACAGATAGCTGTACGCGGAGGCCCGCGAGATCCCGAGCCGTCCCGCCACCTGCTCGATCGCTCGCCGCACCGCGAACACGCCCCGCTCGTCCAGGCTGCGGAACAGGTCCAGGCGCCCGGCGCGGTCGAGCAGCGCCCACGACTGGTGCCGGTGCGCGTCGAGCATGACGTCGACGACCGAGTCGATGTCGTCTCTGAAGGTGGTGACCGGAGGTTCGGCTGGGACCGCGCCGCCGATCCCGGCCAGCGCTCCCAGCAGGGCGTGGACCTCGCTCGCGGCGCCGACGTCGACATTGACGCACAGGGCGCCGAAGACCGCGCCCGAGGAGTCCCGCAGCAGCATCGTCGACGACTTGACCAGCTTGCCGGTGTCGGTCCGGGTGACATAGTTCAGCTCGTCGGCGGCCTCGTCGCCGCGGGCGACCATGCGCAGGCCGATCTGGCTCATGGCCCCGCCCACCGAGCGCCCGGTCACCGCGCCGGCGAGGGCCACGACCGACTGCTCCGGTCTCCGGTAGTCGTGCAGCACCACCTCGCACACCGGCCCGAAGGTCGCCGCGATCCCGTCGACGACCGGTCTGAGCGCGGCAAGGATCGCGTCCCGCTCGGCCTCCATCACACGCCTCCTGTCTCCGTCAGCGGATCTAGACTACCAATCCAATCGCTGGACCAACAGTCCAATCACCTTCGCCCCCCTGGCGCGTCGAAAGATCTTGACGGCCCTTGAGTTACCGGTAACATCGACACCCACGCGCACGCTCGTCAGCTCGTCAGCCCGTCCGCAGCACCCGACTCCCCCTGAACTCCCGCCCCTTCGAAGGGATGCCCCGCATGCCCGCTCTGACGACGTCCACCGACGGTTTCCTGCTGCACGGCGAACCGTTCCGGATCCTCTCCGGAGCCATGCACTACTTCCGGATCCACCCCGACCAGTGGGCCGACCGGCTGCGCAAGGCCCGGCTGATGGGTCTCAACACCGTCGAGACGTATCTGCCGTGGAACCACCACCAGCCCGAACCCGGCACCCTCGTCCTGGACGGCTTCCTCGACCTGCCCCGCTGGCTGCGCCTGGCCCAGGAGGAGGGGCTCCAGGTGATCCTGCGTCCGGGCCCGTTCATCTGCGCCGAATGGGACGACGGCGGGCTGCCGTCCTGGCTGCTCGCGGACCCCGACATCCGGCTGCGCACCAGCGACCCGCGCTTCACCGGCGCGTTCGACGGCTACGTGGACCTGCTGCTCCCGGCCCTGCGGCCGTATCTCGCCGCGCACGGCGGTCCGGTGATCGCCGTCCAGGTGGAGAACGAGTACGGGGCCTACGGCGACGACACCGCGTACCTCAAGCACGTCCACCAGTCGCTGCGTGAACGGGGTGTCGAGGAGCTGCTGTTCACCTGCGACCAGGCCAACCCCGAGCACCTGTCGGCCGGCACGCTGCCCGGCACGCTCGCCACCACGACCTTCGGCAGCCGGGTCGAGGAGAACCTCGCCGCGCTCCGCGCCCACCAGCCCGAAGGGCCGCTGATGTGCGCGGAGTTCTGGATCGGCTGGTTCGACCACTGGGGCGGCCCGCACCACGTGCGCGACGCGGCCGACGCCGCCGCCGACCTGGACCGGCTGCTCGCGACCGGCGCCTCGGTCAACATCTACATGTTCCACGGCGGCACCAACTTCGGCTTCACCAACGGCGCCAACCACAAGCACGCCTACACCCCCACCATCACCTCCTACGACTACGACGCGGCCCTCACCGAGAGCGGGGACCCCGGCCCCAAGTACCACGCGTTCCGGGAGGTCATCGCCCGCCATGCCGGCGTCCCGGAGGAACCGGCCCCGGCCCCCGCGCCCAAACTCCCCGTCACCGACGTCGACTTGGACCACCGGGCGCCGCTGCTGCCGTACGTCCGCGGCCTCGCCGCTGTGCGCACCGGGCACCCGGCGACGATGAACGAACTCGGGCTGCGCTCGGGGTACGTGCTGTACCGCACCACGCTCCCCAACTCCGGTGAGGGCCTGCTGCACTTCGCGGGCGGGGTCGGTGACCGCGCCCTGGTGTTCGTGGACGGTGCCTGCCTCGGCGTACTGGAGCGGGAGCGCCACGACGAGACGCTGGTGGTGCGGGTGCCGCACGCCGGTGCCGTCCTTGAGGTGCTCGTGGAGAACATGGGCGGCGTCAACTACGGGCCGCGCATCGGCGCGCCCAAGGGGCTGCTCGGCCCGGTCTCCTTCCAGGGGACCGCGCTGGAGGGCTGGGAGGCCCGCCCGGTGCCGGTGGACGATCCGGCCGCCGTGCCGTTCGGGGCGTACGAGACGGGCCCCTCCGCCGGACCCGCCTTCCACCGGGGCACCTTCGAGGTGGTCACGCCCGCCGACACCTTCCTGGCCCTGCCCGGCTGGACCAAGGGACAGGCCTGGGTCAACGGCTTCCATCTCGGCCGGTACTGGAACCGTGGCCCGCAGCACACCCTGTACGTGCCCGCGCCGGTCCTGCGCCAGGGCTCCAACGAGCTCGTCGTCCTCGAACTGCACGCCACCACCGCCACCCGTGCCCGGCTCACGGACAGCGCCGACCTCGGCCCGGAGAACACCTGGTGACCCGCGCTCACCGACTGCGCGTCCCGGCGCCCGCCGCTCCCCCGCTCACCGGTCACCTGCCCTTCACCGACGCGCCGGGCGCGGCCGACCCGATCGAGGTCACCAGCCGCTGGCTCACCCGCGGCGGCCGCCCCTGGTTCCCGGTGTCCGGCGAGTTCCACTACTCCCGCTACCCCGCCGGGGAGTGGGAGGAGGAGCTGCTGAAGATGAAGGCGGGCGGGGTCACCGCCGTCGCGAGCTACGTCATCTGGATCCACCACGAGGAGATCGAGGGACACGTCCGCTTCGACGGCGACCGCGATCTGCGCCGCTTCGCCGAGCTGTGTGCCCGGCACGGCCTGGACTTCGTCCCCCGCATCGGCCCCTGGTCGCACGCGGAGGTCCGGGGCGGCGGTCTGCCCGACTGGGTGCTGGCCCGCGACTGCGAACCCCGCACCGACGACCCCGCGTATCTGGCGGCGGTACGGCCCTGGTTCGCGGCGATCGCCGAGCAGTTGAAGGGCCTGGACCGCGCGCACGGCGGCCCGATCGTGGCGATCCAGATCGAGAACGAGCTCTACGACCAGCCCGGCCACCTGCTGACGCTGAAGCGGATGGCCCAGGAGGCCGGCCTGAGCGCACCCCTGTGGACCTCGACCGCCTGGGGAGGGGTGCGACTCCCGCCGGACGAACTGCTCCCGCTGTACGGCGGCTACACCGAGGCCTTCTGGACCGAGGCCGACGGCCGCTGGCCCGACACCTGTCGCAAGCACTTCTTCTTCACCCACCAGCGCGACGACGAGGGCATCGGCTCCGACCTGCGCCCGGTGACGGTGCGCGGCAGCGAGCCGGACGCCTTCGCGGACCGGTTCCCCTGGGCCACCTGCGAGTTGGGCGGCGGCATGGCGGTGTCGTACCACCGCCGGCCGTACGTCGATCCGGACGACATCGGCGCGCTCGGCCTCACCAAGATCGGCTGCGGTTCGGTCTGGCAGGGCTTCTACATGTTCCACGGCGGCACCAACCCGCCGGGCGAGCTCAGCACCCTCCAGGAGTCGCACGCCACGGGCTATCCGAACGAGCTGCCGGTGCTGACGTACGACTTCCAGGCGCCGCTCGGCGAGTACGGCCAGTACCGGCGCACGTATCACGAACTCCGGCTCCAGCACCTGCTGTTGGCGGACTTCGGGCACCTGCTCGCCCCCATGGAGTCGGTGCTCCCCGGGGAGCGTCCCGCCGGGCAGTTCGACCGGGACACCCTGCGGTGGGCCGTGCGCGGGGACGGCGCTTCGGGCTTCCTGTTCGTGAACAACCACCAGCCGCACGAGCCGCTCCCGGAGCACCCGGAGACGACGTTCACGGTCGAATTCGCCGGTGGGAGAGGTGAGTTGACGCTGCCCAGCACTCCCGTCACCGTTCCGCCCGGCGCCTACTTCTGCTGGCCGCTGCGGATGGAGCTGGCCGGACTGCGGCTGGAGTGGGCCACCGCCCAGCCGGTGTGCCGGCTCGACGTCGGGGGCCGTACGGTCCTGGTGCTGGCAGCCACCGACGGCATCGCGCCCGAACTCGCCCTGGACGCGGACACGGTGGCGTCGGTGAGCACGCCCACGGGCGATGTCGTACCGGTCGGCGAGCGACTGCTGGTGACCGGGCTGCGGCCCGGCACCGACGCCCTCGTGGAGGTGGAGACCGCCGACGGCGGCCGGGCCGGACTGCTGGTCCTTGACGCGGCAACGGCCCGTACCGCTTACCGGGGTACGGCCTGGGGCGCGGAACGGCTGGTGCTGAGCACGGACGGTGTGGTCTTCGACCGGGACGAGGTACGGCTGCACGCCACGGGGACCGCGACGTCGTTCGCCGTGCTGCCGGCGCCGGAGCGGGCGCCCGTGGTGGACGGGGTGGCGGCGGAGGCGGTCACCGACGGCGTGTTCACGCGTTACGCGGTCCCGTCGGACTCGGGCGACGAGGTCCCCGCCGTCGAGGTCACGCTGGTCAGGCCCGCCGGGGCCGCCCCCGAGGCGGTCACCGGGGTCCAGGGCCGGGCGAGCGTCCCGGCCGACAAGTACTTCGACACCGTGGCCGCCGAGTACCGCATCGAGGTGCCGGACGGGCTGCCGCCGGGGACGCTGCTGCGGCTGCACTGGCACGGGGACGTCGGACGGGCGTACGTGGGCGGGACCCTCGTCGCCGACCAGTTCTCCGCGGGGCGGGTCTGGGACATCGGCGTGGACCGGCTGCCCGCGAAGGCGGTGCGGGGCGAGGGACTGCGGGTGCGGGTGCTGCCGTTGCACGCGCGGGCGCCGGTCCAGCTGCCGGAACAGGCGTGCGCCGAACGGGAGACGGCCGCCGTCACACACGCCGAGTGGATCATCCGGCGCACCCGGAAGGTCCGGACCGGCTGACCTGCCGGGAGTCCGGATTCCCGGTCCCGGCCCGCCTATGCTGAGCCACCGGGTGGGCCGGGGCCGCCGTACCGACGCCACCGGCACTGCCGTCCCGGCTGCCGTCGTACCCCCGCCGTCGTCCGGTCATGTCGAGAAACCAGCCGCACCCACACCCCCCACCAGGTCGAGGAACCGCCACCATGAGCCCAAGCGCCGCCGAAGGAGCCGTGCCGAAGGGGCGCAGCCGACGGAACTTCGCGGGCTCGCGCCCGGTGATGGACGACGTGGCCCGGCTGGCGGGTGTCTCCA
This sequence comes from Streptomyces griseorubiginosus, assembly GCF_001514195.1. Classification (GTDB taxonomy): domain Bacteria; phylum Actinomycetota; class Actinomycetes; order Streptomycetales; family Streptomycetaceae; genus Streptomyces; species Streptomyces griseorubiginosus. The sequence continues at coordinate 909,278 of NZ_KQ948737.1, forward strand.
AGCAGACCGTCTCCCGGGTGCTGAACGAGCATCCGTCGGTGCGGCCCGAGACCCGCGAGGCGGTGCTGACGGCCATGCGGACCCTCGGCTACCGGCCCAGCCGCAGCGCCCGGTCGCTGGCCAGCGGGCGGACCCGGATGCTCGGGGTCATCTCCTTCGACGCGGCCCGCTACGGGCCTGCCGCCATCCTCACCGCGATCAACACGGCGGCCCAGGAGGCCGGTTACCTGCTGAGCTCCATCGCCCTCGACACGGCCGAGCACGACACGGTCGTCGAGGCGGTGGGCCGGCTCTCGGCCGAGGGCGCGGACGGCGTGATCGCCATCGCCCCGCAGTTGTGGGTGGGGCACGCCCTGGCGGACGCCCGGTTCGACACCCCGCTGGTGGTGCTGGAGAACGGCTTCGACCCGGAGACCGAGGAGATCACCGGCGGCTCGCGGGAGGGCGCCCGCATGGCCACCGAGCATCTGCTCGGGCTCGGGCACCCGACCGTCTGGCACATCGCGGGCCCGAGCGGCTGGACCTCGGCCGACCACCGCCTGGAGAGCTGGCGCTCGACGCTGGCGGCGGCCGGTGCCCGGGTCCCGGAGCCGCTGTTCGGTGACTGGAGCTCCGACTCCGGCTACCACCTGGGCCGACGGCTGGCCCGGCGCACCGACGTCACCGCGGTGTTCGTCTCCAACGACCAGATGGCCCTCGGCGTCCTGCACGCCTTCCACGAGGCGGGCCGCTCGGTGCCGGGCGAGGTCAGCGTGGTGGGGTACGACGACATCCCCGAGGCCGCGCATCTGCTGCCGCCGCTGACGACCGTGCGCACCGACTTCGCGGAGATCGGCACGCGCTCCCTGCGGCTCCTGCTGAGCCGCATCGACGGCGGCACGCGGCCACCTCGCCCCGAGACCCCGATCCCGGTCGATCTCGTGGTCCGCGCGAGCTGCGGGCCGGCGCCCGGCCGCTGAGCCGGGGACCTGGGGCCGTCAGTCAGCCCTGGGCCAAGCCGTGCAGGGCCTCGCCCACCAGCGCGACGCCCTCCTCGATGTCGTGTGCGGCGCCCGCCGCGTAGCCGAGCACCAGGCCGGGCGGGCCGGGGGTGAGCCGGTGCCAGGACAGGGGGTGCACCTTGACGCCCCGGGCCAGCGCGGCCGCGGCGAGGTCGGTGTCCCGCAGGCCGGTCCCCCGGTCGTCGAAGGTGACCATGAGGTGCAGACCCGCGGCGGCTCCGTGGACGCGGGCGCCGGGCAGCCGGGCCCGGACGGCCCGCAGCATCGCGTCCCGCCGCCGGCGGTGGCGCAGTCGGACGTGGCGCAGATGGCGTTCCAGCTCGCCGGATTCCATCAGCCGCGCGAGAACCAGCTGGGCGAGGACGCCGTTGCCGAGATCGGCGTACCGCTTCGCCCGCACCACGGCGTCCAGCCGGTCCGGCGGCACCAGCAACCAGCCCACCCGGAGCGCGGGCGCGAGGAGTTTGGAGACGCTGCCCGCGTAGCAGACCCCGTCGGGCAGCAGCGAGCGCAGGGCCGGGACGGGCGGCCGGTCGTAGCGGTGCTCGGCGTCGTAGTCGTCCTCGATGACGACCCCTCCCCCGGCGGCCCAGCTCAGGAGTTCGCGACGGCGTTCCCCGTCGAGGACGACGCCGGTGGGGAACTGGTGGGCCGGGGTCGTCAGGACCGCCCGGGCACCGCTCGCGCGCAGGGCCCCGACGTCGAGTCCGCCCGCGTCCACGGGGACGGGGACGACGGTGTGGCCGCCGTACTCCAACTGCTGGCGCGCTCCGAGCGATCCGGGGTCCTCGACGGCGACGCGGTGGACGCCGTCCTCCCGCAGCAACCCCCCGAGGAGGGCGAGGGCCTGCGCCACCCCGGCGACCACCACGACCTCGTCGGGGTCGGCGCGGATGCCGCGGTTGCGGGCCAGCCAGCCGACGACGGCCCGGCGCAGGGCAAGGGCACCTCGCGGGTCGCCGTAGCCGAAGTCGGCCGGGGTGACGCCCGCGAGGACGGCCCGCTCGGCGCGCACCCAGGCGGTGCGGGGGAAGGCGGCGAGGTCCGGGAGGCCCGGGGAGAGGTCGATACGGCACGGCAGGGCGCGCAGGGTGTCGACGACGCCGTCACGGGCGGCCGACGCGAAGAGGGCCGGGCCCGGTCCGGCGGCGTCGGGCGCGCTGTCGCGAGGTGCAGCGGGAGTGACACTCTCCCGCGGTGCGGCGGGCGCGGCGGGCGCGGCCACGACGACGGTGCCGAGCCGGCCGCGGCCCGCGATCTGGCCGGATTCGCCGAGCCTGCGGTAGGCCTCGGTGACCACGCCCCGGGTGACGCGCAGTTCACCGGCGAGGACCCGGCTGGCGGGCAGCCGGGTCCCGACCGGGAGCCGGCCGTCGGCGATGGCCGCCCGCAACCGGTCGGCGAGCCAGGCGGTACGGCCGCCGGCCGGCGCCTGTCCGATGTCCAGCTGGAGGAAGTCCGAGCCCGCGGCCGCGTCGGCGCTCTGCGCGTTGGACCCGGTTTTGGACCCCTCGGACGATGACTTCGTGGACCTGCCCATGGCGTCCATTGTGCGGGCAGGGTGGGCGGTATGGACACACCTTCGACCTCGTTGACCCAGTTGGTCCCCGGCATGATCGGGATGATCCTGGTGGGGAGCAGCGTCAGCGTCTCGCACACCCTGGTGGACGCCCCGCTGTTCACCACCCAGGCGGTCCGGTACCTGGCCGCGGCCGTGATCCTCGTCCTCCTCGCCCGGCTCGCCGGCGTCCGGCCGGTGCGGCCGCGCGCCCGGGAGTGGCTGTGGCTGACCGGGCTCGCCGTCACCGGTCTGGTGCTGTTCAACGTGGCCGTGGTCCGGGGCGTCGCACACGCGGAGCCGGCGGTGATCGCCGTGGCGGTGGCGTGCGTACCGCTGGTGCTCGGGGTGGTGGGACCGCTGCTGGAGCGGCGCAGGCCGAGCCGGCAGGTGCTGATCGCGGCACCCGTGGTGATGGCGGGCGCGGTGCTGGTGGAGGGGACGGGCCGCACGGACGCGGCCGGGGTGGCCTGGGCGGGCCTTGCCCTGGGGTGCGAGGCCGCGTTCACGCTGCTCGCGGTGCCGGTGCTGGCACGCCACACGCCCTGGGGGGTGTCGATCCACGCGACATGGATCGGCGGTGTGCTGCTGGCCGTTCTCGGCGGGCCAATCGAAGGACCCACCGCTGTACGGGAGGTGACGGCGAGTCAGTGGGCTGCCGCCGGATACCTCACGCTGATGGTGACGGCGGTCGCGTTCGTCCTGTGGTACTCGACGGTCCGCGCGGTCGGGGCCGGACGGGCCGGGCTGCTCACCGGCATCGCGCCCCTGGCCGCGGCGGTCGTGAGCGCGGTCTCGGGCACGGGGACTCCGGGGCCCTCGGTGTGGCTGGGCATCGCGGTGGTGATCGTGGGTCTGGTCGTCGGCCTGCGACCCGTTCCTGCGCGAGTCGTCGAGACGTCTCCGGCATCGACGGCCGCCAAGCCCCTTCCCTCAAACCTTACTTCACCTCTTGACGCAAGTGGTCCATACCTTTAGGTTCCGGGGGCAGCCAGACACCTCGCACCACCTCACCCCCACGAAGGGCTCCGTGCATGCCCACCCGCACCCGCCTCCGCGGATCCGGCGCCGCCGCGCTCGTCACGGCGGCCGCCGCGTCGCTTCTGACGTTCACCCCCGCACCCGCGAGCGCCGCCACCGCGATCCCCACCGGCTTCTCTACTGTCATGAACGCGGCAAGCGGTCGCTGTCTCGACGCCCGATCGGCCGGCACCGCCAACGGCACCGCCGTCCAGCAGTACGCCTGCAACGGCACCACGGCCCAGCAGTGGCGTCTCACCGCCACGAGCGACGGTTACGTCCGCATCGACAACCGCAACAACACCAGCCAGGTGGTGGACGTCGCCGACGTCTCCACCGCCGACAGCGCGCCCGTGCATCTGTGGACCTACGGCGGCGGCGCCAACCAGCAGTGGCTGCCCGTCGACGAGGGCGGCGGCGCGTACCGGTTCGTCAACCGCAACAGCGGCAAGTGCCTGGACGATCCGGGTGCCTCGACCGCCGACAGCGTGCAGTTCGTGCAGTACACGTGCAACGGCAGCGCGGCCCAGCGCTTCCAGGTGGTCCCGGTGACCCCGGCGGCCGGCGACCCGGACCTAGGCCCGAACGTGGTGGTCTTCGACCCCTCCATGTCGTCCTCGACGATCCAGTCGAGGCTGAACTCGATCTTCCAGCAGCAGGAGACCAACCAGTTCGGCTCCCAGCGCTACGCCGTCCTGTTCAAGCCGGGTTCCTACACCGCGGACGCGAACGTCGGCTTCTACACCCAGGTCGCCGGACTCGGCCTGACGCCGGACGCGGTCACGATCAACGGCGCGGTGCACGCGGAGGCCGACTGGTTCCAGGGCAACGCGACGCAGAACTTCTGGCGCGGCGCCGAGAACCTCTCCGTCAACCCCGTGAACGGCAGCGACCGTTGGGCCGTCTCCCAGGCCGCCGCCTACCGCCGCATGCATCTGCGGGGCAACCTCGCCCTGGACGACAACGGCTGGTCCAGCGGCGGCCTGCTCGCCGACACGAAGATCGACGGACAGGTCAACTCGGGCAGCCAGCAACAGTGGTTGACCCGCAACTCCCAGCTCGGCAGCTGGACCGGGTCCAACTGGAACATGGTCTTCGTCGGCAGCCAGGGCGTCCCCGGCACCAGCTTCCCCAACCCGCCGTACACCACGGTCGCGTAGACCCCGGTCAGCCGCGAGAAGCCCTTCCTGTACGTCGACGGCGACGGCTCCTACAAGGTGTTCGTGCCGTCGGTGCGGTCCAGTTCGACGGGCACCAGCTGGGCCGGCGGCTCCCCTTCGGGCAGCTCCCTGTCACTGGACACCTTCTACGTCGTGAAGCCGGGCGCGAGTGCAGCGGACATCAACGGGGCTTTGGCGGCGGGCAAGAACCTCCTGGTCACCCCTGGTGTGTACCACCTGAACCAGACGCTCCAGGTGAACCGCGCCAACACCGTCGTCCTCGGTCTGGGCCTCGCCACCTTCGTCCCGGACAACGGCGTCACCGCTATGAAGGTGGCCGACGTCGACGGCGTGAAGGTCGCGGGCCTCCTCTTCGACGCGGGCACCGTCAACTCGCCGACCCTGATGGAGGTGGGGCCCGCCGGCTCCGCCGCCTCCCACGCCGCGAACCCGACCTCCCTGCACGACGTGTACTTCCGCGTCGGCGGCGCGGGCGTGGGCAAGGCGACCACCAGCCTCGTGATCAACAGCGACAACGTGATCGGCGACCACATGTGGATCTGGCGCGCCGACCACGGCAGCGGCGTCGGCTGGAACACCAACACCGCGGACACCGGCCTGATCGTCAACGGCGACGACGTCACGGCGTACGGCCTGTTCGTCGAGCACTACCAGAAGTACCAGACCGTCTGGAACGGCAACGGCGGCCGCACGTACTTCTACCAGAACGAGATGCCCTACGACCCGCCCAACCAGGCGGCCTGGACGAACGGTTCGACGCAGGGCTGGGCCGCCTACAAGGTCGCCGACTCCGTCACCAGCCACCAGGCCTACGGCCTCGGCAGCTACTGCTACTTCAACGTGAACCCTGGTGTGGTGGCCGAGCGGGCCATCGAGGCCCCGAACAGGACCGGCGTGCGCTTCCAGAGCATGGTGACGGTCTCCCTCGGCGGCACCGGCACCATCCGGCACGTGGTGAACGGCACCGGCGGCCCGTCCAACTCCGCGACCAACGTGGCGAATCTGACCAGCTACCCGTAGAGCTCCGCCCTCCGGCCGCCCCCGCATCGACGGGGGCGGCCTCCCCGGCGCCCCACCCCCGAGGACCGGCGTCCCCCACCCCCAAGGACCGGCGTCCCCCCACCCCTTCAAGGAGCGTGCTCACCCATGTCCTTCTCCCCGCGCGCAGGCCGCCTAGCGGTCCTCGCCGCCCTTGCCTGCGTGCTCACCCCGCTGTGCACGGTGACTCCCGCCCACGCCGCCTCCGGGACCATCACCGGCCTGGCCGGCAAGTGCGTCGACGTGGCGGGCGCGTCCGCCGCCAACGGCACGGCCGTACAGCTCTACGACTGCAACGGCACCGGCGCCCAGGTCTGGTCGAACCCCGGCGACGGCACCCTGCGGGCGCTCGGCAAGTGCCTGGACGTCGTGGACCGCGGCACCGCCGACGGCGCGGCCGTCCAGCTGTGGGACTGCTCGGGCGGCGCCAACCAGCAGTGGGTGGTCTCCGGCGCCCGGGACATCGTCAACCCGGCCGCGAACAAGTGCCTGGATGTGCGGGACAACAACAGCGCCAACGGCACCCGCCTGCAGATCTGGACCTGTTCCGGCACCGCCAACCAGAAGTGGAACGCGCCCGCAAGCGGCGGCGGCAGCCAGCCGTCCGGATTCGTCGTCAGCGAGGCGCAGTTCAACCAGATGTTCCCGGGCCGCAACTCCTTCTACACCTACAGCGGCCTGGTGGCGGCACTGAGCGCCTATCCCGGGTTCGCGAACACGGGCAGCGACACGGTGCGGAAGCAGGAGGCCGCCGCCTTCCTCGCCAATGTCAGCCACGAGACCGGCGGTCTGGTCCACATCGTCGAGCAGAACACCGCCAACTACTTGCACTACTGCGACGCCGGGCAGCCGTACGGCTGCCCGGCCGGACAGGCCGCGTACTACGGGCGCGGACCCATCCAGCTGTCGTGGAACTTCAACTACAAGGCGGCGGGCGACGCGTTGGGGATCGATCTGCTGGGCAACCCCTGGCTGGTGCAGAACGACTCCGCCGTGGCCTGGAAGACCGGTCTCTGGTACTGGAACACCCAGTCCGGCCCCGGCACCATGACCCCGCACAACGCCATGGTGAACCAGGCCGGGTTCGGCCAGACGATCCGCTCCATCAACGGGTCCCTGGAGTGCGACGGCCGCAACCCGGCCCAGGTGCAGAGCCGGGTCGACGCCTACAACCGGTTCACGTCGATCCTCGGGGTCGCTCCCGGGGGCAACCTGTACTGCTGACAAGGGAGTTCGCGCCGGTACCGGGTCCGCCCGGTACCGGCGTCACGCGTCGTGCGTCACGCGTCGTGCGTCACGCGTCGTGCGTCACGCGTCGTGCGTCACGCGTCGTGCGTCACGCGTCGGCTTCGGCGTCGGCCTCCAGGTGGGCCCGCAGCCACTCCTCGGTGTTGCTGACGTGCACCAGCGCGGTGGCCTGGCTGAGCGTGGCGTCCCGGCGGGACAGGGCGGCGAAGATCGCCTCGTGCTCGGCCAGGGTGCGGCCCGCGGCCTGTGAGTCGACCAGGCCACGCCAGATCCGGGCCCGCAGGGTACGGCCGGAAATGCCCTCCAGGAGCGTGAGCAGGGACTCGTTGCCGGTGGCCGAGACGACCGCGCGGTGGAACGCGGCGTCATGGGCGTTGAGCAGTTCGACGTCCTCGCGCGCCTCGCGCATGGCGTCCAAGTGCTTCTTGACCTCGGCCAGTTGCTCGTCGGAGATGCGGGTCGCGGCGAGCGCGGTGGCCATCGGTTCGAGGAGCCGCCTCACCTCCATCAGGTCCCGCAGGGCTCCCGAGTCGCCCTGGAGGAGTTCCACCGCGCCGCCGAGACCCTCCAGCAGCAGGCTGGGCTGGAGGCTGGTGACGTAGGTGCCGTCGCCCCGGCGCACCTCCAGGACCCGGGCGACCGCCAGGGCCTTGACCGCCTCGCGGGCGAGGTTGCGGGACAGGCCCAGCTGCGCCGCGAGGTCCGGTTCCGGCGGCAGTTTCGAGCCGGGAGGCAGCGCACCGGAACGGATCAGTTCCCGGATCTGCTCGATGGCCTTGTCCGTCAGGGACACCCCGAACTCCTTCCGCGGCCGTTCAGCGATGTTGATGATACGTCCCGGCTCGACAGGTCTACGCCAAAGCGCGATTCATGTGATGTCTAGGAGCTTGGAAACGGGCCATAACCGCTCAAATAGACATTACCGCCGGTCAAACTCAAGTATTCATCCCTGCACGCGTGTTGACACGGACCGGACACAGGGCCGACCTTCATCCGTAACATCCGGCTTCCGGGTCTCCGTGTCCCCCTCCGCACCAGGGATGTCCCATGCCCAGTTCGCTCAGCAGACGTCAGTTCGTCGCCGGCGCCACGGCCGTCGTGGCGGCAGCGGTCACCGCCGACGCCTTCACCGCCGGCCGCGCCCTGGCCGCCCCCACCACGTACACCGCTTCGTGGAACTCCGTGAACCAGCATTCGGCGGCCCCCGAGTGGTTCCGCGACGCCAAGTTCGGCATCTACTTCCACTGGGGCGTCTTCAGCGTTCCGGCGTACGACAGCGAGTGGTACCCGCGCAACATGTACATCAGCGGGAGCAACGCCAACACCCATCACAAGGCCACCTACGGCGACCCCTCGGTCTGGCCGTACCACAACTTCATCAACGGGGCGAAGGACCTGGCGGGCAACACCGTGCAGTTCGCCCCGAAGCTCAAGTCGGCGGGCGGCGCCTTCGACCCGAACGAGTGGGCGCAGCTGTTCGTGGACGCCGGAGCGAGATACGCCGGCCCGGTCGCCGAGCACCACGACGGCTTCTCCATGTGGGACAGCCAGGTCAACGAGTGGAACTCGGTGAGCAAGGGCCCCGGCCTGAACCTGCTGCGGCTGTTCACCGACGCCATCCGCGCAAAGAACCTGAAGCTGCTCGTGGCCATGCACCACGCCTACAACTTCAACGGCTACTACGACCACGCCCCCGCGCAGACCGACGCGAGCCTGAAGAAGCTCTACGGGCAGCTGGGTTCGACGGCCGAGAACCAGCTCTGGTACGACAAGCTCAAGGAGGTCATCGACCGGGCGCAGCCGGACATCCTCTGGCAGGACTTCGATCTCAGCGCGGTCGACGAGCAGCAGCGGCTCAACTTCCTGTCGTACTACTACAACCAGGCCAACTCCTGGGGCAAAGAGGTGGTCGCCACCTACAAGGACGGGTTCGACAGCCACGGCGAGGTCTTCGACTACGAGCGCGGCGGCCCGGGCGACCTCACCGACCCCTACTGGCTGACCGACGACAGCATCTCCAGCTCGAGCTGGTGCTACACCCAGGGCATCGGCTACTACTCCACCCAGCAGATGCTCCACGCGCTGATCGACCGGGTCAGCAAGAACGGCAACATGCTGCTCAACATCGCGCCCATGGCCGACGGGACCATCCCGCAGGGCCAGAAGGACGTCCTGCTGGCCATCGGCGACTACCTCAAGCGCTTCGGGGAGTCGATCTACGACACCCGGGCGTGGACGGCGTACGGCGAAGGCCCCACGAAGATGGGCGGCGGAGCCTTCACCAACCCGACCGCCGGCACGGCCCAGGACATCCGCTTCACCCGGAACAAGGCGAACACCGTGCTGTACGCCACCGTCCTCGGCTGGCCCGGCAGCTCCCTGACCATCAAGACGCTCAACTCCTCCCGGATCAAAGTCACTTCACTCCAGTCGGTCCAGTTGCTCAACTCGACCGCCGGTACCTACACCACTCTGGCGACCCCGACCCAGAGCGCGAGCGGTCTCACGGTCGCCCTGCCGTCGTCGGCACCGTTCAGCGCCAACGCGTACGTGCTGAAGCTGACCTTCAGCGGCCAGATACCCGGCCTGCGACCGGTGGCCGGAGCCGTGACCTTCCAGGATGTCAACTACGCGGGCACCGGCACCGTCCTCGGGATCGGCGACTACACCGCCGACGCCCTGGCCCTGGCAGGACTCGGCGCGGGCACCCTGTCCTCGCTGCGGCTCGCCCCTGGCCACCAGGTGATCGGCTACTCCGGTGACAACTTCACCGGCACCGCGTGGACCTTCACCGCCGACAACGCCGATCTGCGCACCACCGGCAACAACGACGCGGTGACGTCGCTGAAGGTGCAGTTCAACCCGTCGACGTACTTCCAGGTCCTCAACGTCACGAACGGGCTGGCGCTGGACAGCGGCGGCAATGTGGCCTCGGGCTCCAATCTCAAGCAGTGGGCCTGGGACGGCAGCCCCAACCTCCAGTGGCAGGCGGTCGAGGTCGGCGGCGGCTACTACAAGCTGGTCAACCGCACCAACGGCATGGTCGCCGACGGCTGGGGCACGACGGACAACGGCTCCCCCGCCCGCGAGGCCGCGTGGAACGGCGGCAGCAACCAGCAGTGGCAGATCACCCATCGCGGAGACGGCCGCTACTCGATCGCCAACCGCACCACCGGCCTCGTCCTGGACGGCGGCGGCAACGTGTCGTCCGGCTCGGTCACCAAGCAGTGGACGTACGGCTCCAGCACCAACCTGCTGTGGACGTTCACCGCCCAGTAGCAAGGGGCGGCCAAGCGCGAGGGGCGGGCCCGGAACGCGGCCCGCCCCTTCACTCATGCCGGACCGGAGCGCACCGGACCGGAGCCCACGGGGCCGGCGTTCACCGGCGGTTCAGCCGGGCCAGCAGCAGGTTCGGGTCCGGTACGGCGGCGAAGTACGAGGCGCTGGGGACGTAGACCGTCCGCTTGCGTACGGCCACGGAGGTCGGGTTGGAGAGGCCGTCCTGCTGGGTGAGCACGACGGAGTGGCTCCCGTCAGGGCGGACCACGACGACCTGGTTGCTGCTGTTGATCGCGGCGAGGACGGTGTCGTGGTGGCGGGAGGTGAAGGCGAAGTCGTCGATGCCGGCGAGTCCGGTCGCCCGGGTGCGGATCGGCCCCGCGGAGCCGTCGGGGCGTACCGGAATGCGCAGCAGCGTGCCGCGGTCGGTGTTGGAGACCCAGACCGCGCCGTGGTGGACCTTGATGCCGTTGGCGCCGAAGCCGGTTCCGGACGGTACCGGGGTGAGGGGCGTACCGGTGGCCCAGGCGATGCGCGGACCGCCGGTCACCGGCACCCGCCAGACGGTGCCCCGTACCGAGTCGGCCGCGTAGAGGACGCCCCGGTGCTCGTCGAGGGCGAGGCCGTTGGGCAGTCCGTCGGCCGGCAGCTTCGCGATCTGCCGGGGCGTGCCGCCGCCCGCCGGGATGCGCCAGACGCCGGTCTCGCTGGTGCCGGTGGCGTAGGTGACGTACAGGGTGCCGTCGTGGGCGCGGGCGATGCCGAGCACGATGGCGCTGTGGACGATGGGGGTGTTCGGGTTCGCGACGCCCGGCAGGGTGACGCGTCCGCGGATGTCCCCGTGCCGGGAGACGTTGGCGACCTGGCGGGCGAAGGCGAAGGTCAGGTCGGCGGAGCCGTCGGGTTCGACGGCGATGTTCTCGGGGGTCTCGCCCGCGGCGAAGTCGAAGTGGGCGACCACCCGGGGGTGCGACACGAGCGGCTCGTCGCCGGACGCGGGAGCCGTCGCGAGCAGGCCGAGGGCGACGGCGGTCGTGGCGACGGCGGCCAGATGCGGGAGTCGGGGCATGTAGCGCATGAACCTCTCCTTGGGCTGGAACACGGGCCGCCGGTGTGGCGGCAGGGGCAGCCTGCGCCACACCGACGGGTGACCGCCGCAGTCACGGCCGGGGGGTCGCCCTCGTGGCCTACGGGGCGCTCCCGCGCGGGTCAGCGCAGTCCGGCGAAGAGGTCGTTCTCGGGTACGGGGGTTCCGGTCGGGTCCTGGACCCGCAGGAAGGTCTCCGTGCCCATCAGCTCGCCGAACCGCTCCTTGCCCATCCTGAGGAAGAAGATGTTCTCGCCCTGACTGGCGTGCGCGGCCAGCGCGTCGTACTTCTGGTCGCTGAACGCGGTGGTGTCCACCCACGTGGTGATCTCGTCGTCGGGCAGACCGATCTCGGCCATCGCGGCGGCCTCGGCGGGATCCGGTTCCGGCACGTCCTCGCCGAACTCGCGCATGACCTCGCCGAACCGCCCCATCGCCGAGTGGGGCATCGTGGTCCAGTACACCTTCGGCGTCAGATCGATCAGCTCCAGCGCCGCCATGGTGATGCGGTGGGCCTGGATGTGGTCGGGGTGGCCGTAGAAGCCGTTCTCGTCGTAGGTGACGACCACATCGGGACGGTAGTGCCGCATGAGCTCGGCGAGCCGGGCCGCGGCCTCCTCCACGGGGGTCTGCCAGAAGGACCCGGGGGCGTCGTTGCCGGGCCAGCCCGCCATCCCGGAGTCGGCGTACTCCAGCATCTCCAGATCGGTGACCTTGAGGACCCCGCAGCTCTCCTCCAGTTCCTGCCGTCGCAGCGCGGCGACCGCCGCCGGATCGTGTCCGGGGTCGCCCGGCTTGATGCCCCCTGGTCCGTCACCGCAGCTTCCGTCGGTACAGGTCACGAGAACCGTGCGGACACCTTCCGCGGCGTACCGCGCGAGGACCCCTCCGGTTCCGGTGGCCTCGTCGTCGGGGTGTGCGTGCACCGCCATGAGCGTCAAGGGCCGGTCAGTCATGAAAACAGTCCTCCAGCAGAGATACGTCGTGAATCACTTGCCCGATGCAACCAGGCCGGGGCAGCCCCCTGTTCCCGGTGGGAGGGCGCCGGAGGAAATGCGTCGGATCCGGTGGGCGATCCGGCCAACGCCGTGCACGGACGTGCCGTCCGGGTGGGGGACCCGGTGCGTCAACGCGTCACGGCGGCGTCGAGCAGCGGGGCGAGTTCCCGGTCACCGCCGCGTCGAGCAGCGGGGCGAGTTCCCGGGTGACGGTCGTCAGGGGGCGGATGTCCTGCTCGGCGCGGGCGAGGAGGATCGCCCCCTCCAGGGAGCTGAGCATGAGCGTGGCGAGCGCGGACGCCCGTTCCGGCGTGACGCCCATGTCCGCCAGGGCCGCCGCCACCGCGCCGTGCCACTGGGCGAAGGCGGCGGACGCGGCCTGCCGGGTGGAGTCGACGCGCTCGGCGCAGTCCGCCGTGGCGGCGGCGACCGGGCAGCCGCCCGCGAACCCGGACGTCTCGTACTCGTCGGTCCACTGGCGCACCATCTCGCCGAACAGCCCGCTCGGCGTCGGCACGGGCAGGGCGGCCAGGAAACGGGCGACGCGCCCTGCGGCGTACCGTCCGGCCCAGCCCACGGCCTCGTTGACCAGCTGTTCCTTGCCCCCGGGGAAGTAGTGCTGAAGCGAGCCGCGCGGCGCACCGGCGTGCTCGGCGACGTCCCGCATCCCGGCGGCCGAGACCCCGCCGCGCCGGATCAGCTGGGCCGCGCTGAAGACCATCCGCTCGCGTGGTCCGCGTTCGGACACCGTCATGTCGGGCTCCGCTCCTCGATCTTCCGGCGCCCACTCTATGACCGCCGTCATAATCCCGACTACTATGACGGCGGTCATAGTCGACGGAGGCGGTGGAGCGTCATGGCGTACGTGGGTTTCGTCGGGCTGGGTGTCATGGGGCAGCCCATGGCCCTCAATCTCGCGCGTGCGGGAACGCCGCTGGTCGTCTGGAACCGGTCCCCGGCCAGGTGCGCACCCCTGCGCGCCGCGGGCGCCGAGGTCGCGGCGAGCGCGGCCGAGGTCTTCGAGCGGGCCGGCACGGTGTTCCTCATGCTGGCCGACGAGACCGCCGTCGACGCGGTCCTGGGACGCGGCACCCCCGACTTCCCGGTCCGCGTGTCCGGCCGGACCGTCGTCCACATGGGGACGACCTCGGCGGAGTACTCGGCCGGCCTCCAGGACGACGTTCGGGCCGCCGGCGGGCGGTACGTCGAGGCGCCGGTGTCCGGTTCCCGGGTGCCGGCCGAGCGGGGCGAGCTGGTGGCGATGCTGGCGGGTGACGACGACGCCGTGGCGGCCGTACGACCCCTGCTGTCCCCCATGTGCCGGGAGGCGTTCGACTGCGGTCCCGTCCCGGACGCGCTGCTGACCAAGTTCTCGGTGAACCTGTTCCTGATCACTCTGGTCACCGGTCTGACCGAGGCGTTCCACTTCGCCGCCCGGCAGGGACTCGACCCGGGGCTGCTCCGGGACGTCCTGGACGCGGGTCCGATGGCCAGCTCCGTGTCCCGGATGAAGACCCCCAAGCTGCTGGCCCGCGACTTCGCGGTCCAGGCCGGAGCCGCGGACGTCCTCAAGAACAACCGCCTGATCGCCGAGGCGGCCCGTAAGACCGGTGTCGCCTCCCCGCTCCTGGACGTCTGCCACGCCCTGTTCGGCGAGACCGTGGAACAGGGCCACGGCGACGAGGACATGGTCGCGGTCCTGCACGCCCTGGAGACGCGCACCGCCGAAGTGGCGCCTTAGGGCCGGGTCAGGGCGTGAGCGCTGTTTCGCGGCGCCTCGCTCTACGTAGCGGATTCCGTGTTTTCCCCGATGGATCCGTGGCCGTGCCTTGCGAGGGTGGGGCCTTCGTCAGCCGCGAGCAGGCGGCGCCGAGGGGAGAGAACATGGGGACGTCCGGCCACGGGATGCGGGCGGCGCGATGGGGCGCGGGCACGCTGGTCGTTCTCGCCGCACTGGCCGGGTGCAGCAGCGGGGACGGGAAGCCGTCCGCCCACGCCGGAGCCTCCTCGGCGGCTGCCGAAGCGACGAAGGGACCGGGCGACTACCGTCCGCCGACGGCCCTGTGCCCGAAGATCGACTTCGGGCCGCTGACCGCGGCCGTCGCGCCCACGGCCGGTGCGCCGAAGGGGCAGCTGACCGGCTCCGATCCGTCGACGGCCGCCGGCGCCGCCTGCCTCCAGGCTTTCAGGACGACCGGGACGAAGGCTGACGGCCGTTCGACCGTCTACTGCAGCGCCTGGAAGGACGTCCCCATCGCGATCAAGCAGTACGCGTACCGACTGTCCTCGGCCCCGAAGGAAGCTCAGGGCGCGGTGGTGAAGGAGTCGGGCCTCGGCGGGGAGGCCTTCCGGTACCGGAACGTCAAGGACGCCGCACCGTTCGCCGACGACCTGCGACTGGTGGTGCGGGACAGCAACATGGAATGCGAGGTCCAGGTCCAGAGCCTGAAGCCCTTGACGGACCAGCAGGTCAAGGCGGCCTGGCCGGCCATGGCGGTCACCGTCCGGACGCTGCTGCCCAAGCTGCGCTCCTGACCCGCCCGGGCCGGGAGCCGGGACCGGAGCGGCCGGTCAGACGGGCGGCCGGTGGACCACCGCGCCCAGCGCGCGCGGCAGGGCCGCGCGGGAGGGGATGTCGAGCTTGCGGTAGATGCGGCCGAGGTGGGCTTCGACCGTCCTGGAGCTGACGAAGAGTTCCTCCGCTATCTCCTTGGTGCGCTTGCCTCCCGCCGCCAGTTCCGCGATCTCCCGCTCCCGCTCGGTGAGAAGGGCCACCGTCGCCCGGACATTCGCCTCCTGCATCGTCTCGACCGAGGAACCGGCGGTGGCGCAGGACGCGGTCAGGAGGGTTCTGATCCTCGCCGCCTCCTCGATGACCCGCTGTGCTCCGCAGGACCGGGCGGCCTTTCCCGCCGTGTCGAGCCACTCCAGCGCCTGTTGCATACCGTGGGCCGCGTGGACGGAGGGCGCGCCGGTCACCAGGGTCCAGGCGTGTTCCAGGGGTAGGCCCGCACGGCGGAACGACTCCGCGACTTCGAAGAACAGCTCCGCCGCCGGAGCGTGCTCCCCTTCGGCCGCGTGGAGCTCGGCCCGGGCCCTGCGCACGTGGTGCAGTTGCAGCGGCAGCCCCAGCTGTGCGGCCG
The DNA here is from genome assembly GCF_001514195.1 of Streptomyces griseorubiginosus. GTDB lineage: Bacteria > Actinomycetota > Actinomycetes > Streptomycetales > Streptomycetaceae > Streptomyces > Streptomyces griseorubiginosus. Next base: position 924,831 of record NZ_KQ948737.1, read on the forward strand.
CGGCCTCCCCCGCTTCGACCCAGTCCCGGGCGGCGTCGATGTCTTTGCATCGCAGGGCCGCGACGCCGGCGAGGGCCAGGAGGGAAGGCTGCCAGGCACGCACGAGCAGCTCCAGCCGGGGGCCGCCCTCCTCGACGAGGGTGCGCAGACAGCCTTCCGGGTCCCCGCCGAGGAACTGGGCCTGGGCGCGCAGGCCCACGGCCACGGCTGCCCGCCACCCCCGCTTGGCCACGGCGAGGGAGTACCCCTCGTCGGCGAGTTCGAGGAGCCTGTCGGTGTCCCGCCGCGAACGTGTCCAGAGCAGTCCGGTGGCCCGCAGGATCATGGCGATGCCGGCGGCTTCGTCGACCCCGCTCGTCCTGGCGAGCAGACGGGCCTCCTCGGCACGGCGGCACATTGTCTCCAGACGCCCCGTCAGCTGGTCGAGGTGGCACAGCGCCACCAGCTGGTTGACCCGGATCAGGCGCCGGGTGGCACCGGTGGTCGCCTGAAGACCTCGTTCCAGATGCCGGTAGGCGTCATGGAGCCGCTCCTGGAACAACTCCGCGCAGCCGAGCATCGCCAGGACGTCGGGCAGGGTGACGGCCTCGGTGTCCGGCAGGGCGTCCACGATCCGTGCGCACGCGGTGACCTCTGCGACGGCCTGCGGCAGCAGCCCGAGCTGGGTGTCGCCGAGGGCGGCGAGAGCACGCAGGTAGGGCACCACCGGGTCGACGGTCCCGGCGGCCTCCACCGCTTCTCGGACCACGTCACGTGCCTCGCCGTAAGCGCCCCGGAACAGCTGCACCCGCCCGTACGCGGTGATCAGTTCGGCCGCCGACGGCGGGAGCGGAACCGGCAGCGGGCGGGGCACGAGGTCGAGCGCTGTGCGGACCACTGCCTCGGCCTCCTGGTGACGGCCCAGCAGCCGCTCCAGTTCTCCGCAGACCGCGTAGGCCCTCAGCAGCAGGTCCTCGGAGAGGTCCGCCCGGTGCCGGAGCAGCTCGTGCACCAGGGAGCGGGCCTCCTGGAGTCGACCCACGGCACTGAGGGCCTGGCACTGGTCGAGCACGAGCAGGGTCCGGGGAGCGTCGATCTGCTCTCCGGCGGGCAGGTGGTCCAGCGCCAGGCGCAGCCAACGGGCCGCGGTGGCCGGGGACTTGGCCATCATCTCCGCCGCACCGTCGACCAGCACCTGCCGGGCCTCGGCACTGCCCGCGCCCACCAGGTGCTCAGCCTGCCGGGCCCGTAGGAGCGCCGGCGCCCGTCGAGCGGTGAGCAGGTCCATGGCCCGCCCGTGCGCCTCGACGCGCAGGGCCGGCGAAGCGTGTGCCAGGGCGACGTGGGCGAGTACCGGATGCCGGAAGGCGTAGCCGCCGCCCCAGGGGAGCGGCCGTATCAGGTCGACGTCGACGAGCTCGGTGAGGGCTGCGAGGGTCCGGTCCAGACCGAGGCCGGACACCTCGGCGACGTCCCCCGGCAGGAAGGGATCACCCAGAACGGCGGCGACCTGGACCGAGCGCGCGGCGTCGGCGGTGAGGGCGTCCAGCTCGGTGACGACGGGGACGGCGGCCCGGAGCATGCCGTCGCGGTCGGGACCGGCACTGAGCGGCCACTCGTCCGGGTCCCACCGCGCCGCGAGCAGGATGCGCAGCATCCGGGGGTTGCCGCCGGAAGCGGCGTGCAGCTGCTCGACGTACGTGCCGTGGCCCACGGGCGCGTCCTGGGTGCGCCACTCGGTGCAGGGGCGGTCGGGCGCCGGGCGGGAGACGGCATACGGGGAGAGGGCGTCGGTGTGCCGGCCGTCCTGGCCGAGGACATCGGATATCGCCCGGACGTCCAGGGCGGAGAGGCTCATGCGGACGACCGAGCCGGTCTCCACCCCGTGTTCGAGTGCTTCTCGCAGCAACGGGCCGGACTGGCGCGGACGGTGCGCCAGCGCCAGCACGAACGGGCCGGGCGGGGGTGTCCTCACCAGCTGGGCGATCCGTGTCGCGGAGTGCTCGTCGCACAGGTGCACGTTGTCGAGGACGAGGACGCCGCCGCGCCGCGCCGCCCAACGCCCCAGCAGGCCCCGCAGCTCGGCTTCGGCCCCGGCGGCGGGCTCCCGCGCCGTCGAGCGATCCGTCTCCTCCAGACCTTCCAGGATCTCGGTGATGAGCTGGCCGGGCCGTGTCGCACCGCGCGCGGCGTGGGCTCGCGCCACCACGGCCCCTGCCTCGGCGGCCCACTCGGCGAGCAGACCGAGCACGGTGGTCTTCCCGATCCCCGGCTCTCCGGCGACCTCCAGAACCACTCCCCGACCGTCGGCCAGATCCCTGACCACCGTGGAGAGACACTCGGTCTGCGTCTGTCTGCCGACGAGAACGGCACCGTTCCCCCTGGCCTGATCCTTGGGGGGCAAGTGGCTCCTCCTTCGCACGGACGTGCACACGAACGAGCACACCGTCTGTTACCAGTCAATTCGGATACTAGGTCATCCCGTTGGCCGGCCACATGGCCTGAACGGCGCCTTGCGAGACGGCCAAGGGCGGGGGCCGGTGAACCTAGGTACGCGATTACGTAGTTCTACGAACGCCTCCGGAAGGGAGGGTTGGAAGACTCGCACCAAAGCCCGGCTGAACAGGGGAGAGTGCTCCGTTGGTTTCCAAGATCCGTGTCCTGGTGGGCATGTTGGTCCTCCTCGCGCTGGCGATCGCCTCCATCGCCCTGCTCGCATCCGTGAAAGCCGCTCCCCTCTGGTTCACGATCGTCCCTCTCGGCATCCTCTTCATCGGCGCCTCGGTCGGCCGGTCGGCCGGATGGTTCGACAAGAAGGGGTGACCGGGCCGGTGGCTCGCAGGGACCTCGGGCGGTCAGCGTGGCACGGCCTCGACGACGCTGATCCGGTGGACCTTGCGGTGACGCGGACTGCAATGCACGTCGACGACGTCGCCCACCCGGAACCGGTCCGCGAGCTCCTGGTTCTTGCGGCCCGAGAACATCGGCCGGCTCCACCGGTGGACCTCGAAGGACCAGGCCTGGTGTGAGGCGGGGTCCTCGATCGCGCAGCAGTAGTGCGTGATGTCGGTCAGAGGGTCGTCGTAGTGGGTGTCGTAGTCCCAGCGGGAGATGACGACACCGCGAAAGCTCAACTCGGCGGGGACGGCCAGGACTCGGCGCCGGGCCGGCAGCAGCAGGACCCAGAGCAGGCCACCGACCAGAACCGTGGCCGCCACGAGTGCCCCACCGTAGGGGATGTGCCTGGTCAGGGTGGCGATCAGCGTGGTCGTGGCGACGGCGCAGACGGCCACGACAAGCATGACGAGCTGCCACGTGTGGCCCCAGCGCGGCGGATCCAGGGGCGCGGTGTCCACGACATGCCAGGACCTGCCGTACGAGGACCAGATGAGGCGCGACTCCCGTACGGGCAGCGCCGACTCGGGACCGTCCGCTCCCACCTGCCGTTTCGGCAGCCGGTGCGCTGCCACGTCGGTGCGGTTCCGCACCTCCCGTGCGGCCTGTCGACCGGCGGCCGTCAGCCGGGGGCCGGACCGGACCCGGAACGGGGGCCGCTGCACCGCGACCACCGCACTCAGCGGCAGGACGACGAGGACCACCGCACCTGCCCAGGGCGGGCACCACGGCAGGACGGCGTACAGGGACCCGAACCAGGCCACGAGCACGATGGTCCGCAACAGCAGGGTCAGGTAGGTGTTGCGTGCCGGCCGTATCAGGTTCAGGGCCTTGGCCTCTTCGCGGACGCTCTGCTGAAAGCCGCGCCACCACACCCAGAACTCGTCACCGTCGCCCGGTCCGAGAGCGCCCACGGGGACGCGGTCGACGCCGTTGCGGCAGCGGTGCCGGACGCGTTCGACCAGGAGTTCCTCGAAGGGGCGCAGCGACGCCGGGCCGGCCTTGCCGGGAACCGGCCGTACGGTCATCGTGCCGTCCGCCTTGTGCTCGGCCTTCAACCGACCAATGCGGGCCATCTCCAGGGCAGTTGTCTCGATGGCCTTCGGCGTGACCTCGCCGTCCCCCAGAAGCAGGTTCACCACAGCCGCGGGCAACCCCTGGTCCTCCACACGCATCCCCCCTGACTGTGACCGAGAACAGCCCCACGCACACGTCGGAGCTTCCCCCCGGGTGAGTACACGTACTCATGCGGCGCGGGATACCGGGTGCCACGATGACGGTCACCTGCACGCTGGGCAGACAGGCAGACAGCGTCCGGCTTCCGAGACGCCGAAAGGAACGGCAGTTCGTGCTCACCACCCTCGCCCGCACCGTGGTCCCCGTCCTCGGCCGGCTGTCCGTGACCACCGGTACGGTCGGCGCGATCGCCCCCGGCAGCGTGGTGGCGCCCAACCACACCGCGCTGATCGATCCCGGCGTCGTCCTGACCGCGCTGCGCGGCCTGGGCACCGAGCCCGTCGTCCTCGCCGCCGCCGGACTCTGGAGAGTCCCCGTCCTGGGCCGACTCCTCACCAGGGAAGGCCACATACCGGTTCACCGTGGGAGCCGGCAGGCGGCCGCGGCACTCGATCTCGCGTCCCAGGCACTCGCCGCCGGCCGGGTCGTGGTGATCTACCCGGAGGGCCGCATCCCACGGCGCCCGGACTCCGCCGACCGCGCCCCCGCATGCCTGCGCACCGGCGTCGCCCGCCTCGCGCTCGCCACCGGCGCCCCGGTCGTCCCGCTCGGGCATGCCGGGGCCCGCCGGATCGTCTCCGGCAGCGTGCCGAAGCAGATCGGCGGCCTGCTGACCGCGCCGCTGCGCCGCCCGGCCCTGCACGTCCACGTGGCCGACCCCATCCACCTCACCGGCGACCTCCCCGACGCCACGGCGCACCTGCACACCGCCGTCCAGCAGGCCTGGCGGCAGGCGGTCGAGCAGGTGATCTCCCATCGGTCCGGGAGAGGTGGACGGGCGGGGGCGGGTCGTGGTGGTGACGCGCACTGACGGTCGCAGCTCCGGTCACCGGTCACTCACAGGGGACTGCCAGGGGTCTGCCCCCCTTGCCCGCTCGCTCAGTGCGCGGTCGGAACGTCGCCCGTCACACCCTCCTGTAGCTCGTCCGGGGCCGCCGGACGCAGGTAGCGGATCGCGGGGTGGCCGGAGTCATGGGTGACCTCGGCTCGGACGCCGTAGACCTGTTCGATGAGGACGGGTGTCAGAACCTCGGCCGGTGTGCCCTCCGCGACCGCGCGGCCCTCGCGCAGGACAAGCAGCCGGTCGCAGTACATCGCAGCGAGGTTGAGGTCGTGCAGGGCGATCACGGTGGTGACCGGAAGGCTCGCGACGAGCGACAGCAGGTCCAACTGGTGCTGGATGTCGAGGTGGTTGGTGGGTTCGTCGAGGAGGAGCTCGCGGGGTTGCTGGGCGAACGCGCGGGCGATCTGGGCGCGTTGGCGTTCGCCGCCGGAGAGGGTGTGCCAGGACTGGTCGGCCCGGTCGGTCAGACCGGTGCGGGCCAGCGCCTCGGTGACGGCCGCGGCGTCGGCCGCCGTCGGTGGGGTCCAGGCACGGCGGTGCGGGATGCGGCCCAGGGCGACGACGTCCCGGACGGTCAGTTCGGTCCCGGTGTCGGCGTGCTGCTCGACGGTGGCGATCCGGCGGGCGGTGGCGCGTCGGCCGACCTCCGGCAGCGGACGTCCGTCGAGGGTCACGACCCCTGCGGTAGGCGCGAGGACACCTGCCAGCAGCTTCAACAAGGTTGATTTTCCTGAGCCGTTGGGGCCCAGCAGTCCGACGGTCTGACCGGGTCGCAGGGTGAGGGTGACGTCGTCGACCACGAGCCGGTCGGCGAGGCGCCGTACGACGCGGTCCGCGTGCAGGCCGGTCACGCCCTTCTCCTTCCGCGGTGGAGCACGGCCACGAACGCGGGCACACCGATGAGGGACGTCACCACGCCCACCGGGACCTCCTGGGGGTCGAGGACGGTACGGGCCAGCGTGTCCACCCAGACCAGGAACACGGCGCCCGTGAGCGCGGTGACGGGCAGGAGGCGTGCGTGGCCCGCGCCGGTGAGGGCACGGGTGGCGTGCGGGAGGACCAGGCCGACGAAGCCGATCGCCCCAGCACAGCTGACCAGGGCAGCGGTGAGCAGTGCGGTCGCGCAGAGCAGGACCAGGCGGGTACGGGCGACCCGGACCCCGAGTCCGGCGGCGGCCTCGTCACCGAAGGCGAACGCGTCGAGCGTACGGGCGTACCCGAGGCAGACGACGAGAACTCCCGCCAGGACGACCGCACAGAGCAGCACCTGTCCCCAGTCGGCGCCGGCGAGCGAGCCGAGCAGCCAGAACAGCACGCCCCGGGTGGTCTCCGCGTCGGCGGAGGTCAGCACGACGAACGAGGTCAGCGCGGAGAACAACTGCATGGCGGCGACCCCGGACAGCACCACCCGGTCGGTGCTGCCGCCGAGGGTGTGGCTGAGCAGGAGGACCAGGGCGAAGGAGAGCAGCGCACCGAGGAAGGCGCCCGCCGACAGGGACACCACTCCCCCGCCCACTCCCAGCACGACCACGGCGACCGCTCCTGTGGAGGCGCCGGAGGAGACGCCGAGGACGAACGGGTCGGCGAGCGGATTGCGCAGCAGCGACTGCATCACCGCCCCGCAGACCGCGAACCCGGCCCCGCACACGGCGGCAAGCAGCGTGCGCGGCATGCGCAGATCCCAGACGATGCCGTCCCGCAGCGGCGCCGACACGCCTTCGCCGACGCCGAGATGGGCCGCGACGGCGGCCCAGACGTCCCCCGTCGAGATGTCCGCCGGTCCGATCGTCACGGCGACGGCGATCGACGCGAGCAGCGCGGCCAGGCCCCCGCCGGTCAACAGCAGCGTGCGGAGGCTCACTTGGCGAGTCCGAAGTCCCGCAGTCGCGCCGCGACCTTCTCGATGCCCTCGACCGTACGGATCGACGGGTTCATCGCCTGGCCGGACAGCAGGACGTAGCGCTTCTTCCGCACCGCGGTCAGGTTGCGGGTGGCGGGGTTGGTCTCCAGGAACCGGATCTTCGCCTCGGCGGTCTCCGCGGTCTGCTGCCTGCGGGTCAGGTCGCCGATCACGATGACGTCGGGGTCGCGGTCCGCGACGGTCTCCCAGTTGATCTGGGGCCACTCGTCGTGGGTGTCGGCGAAGGCGTTCCGCGCGCCGACCGCACGGGTGATGGCACCCGGCGCGCCGCAGCAGCCGGCGAGGTAGGGCGACTGGGAGTTGGCGAACCAGTACATCAGGGAGACGTCCGAGGCGTCCATCCCGGCGGTGGCCGTACTCACCCGCTTCTTCAGCGCGCCGACGAGCTTCTCGCCGCGCTCCTCGACGCCGAACGCACGGGCCAGGTCGCGTATTTCGCCGTACACGGCGTCGAGGGTGAGCGGTTCACTGCGCGATCCGTCGCCGCCGCTTTCGTTGTCCTTGCCCGACCAGTCGGACGGTGAGACATAGGTGAGCACCCCGAGCTTCTCGAACTGTTCGCGGGTGGCGACCCCGCCCTTGCCGAGGGTGGAGACGAACGAGGCGGTGACGAAGTCGGGTTGAGCGTCCAGGACCTTCTCGAAGGAGGGGTTGTTGTCGGCGAGGCGTGGCACCGAGGCGTTGGCCTTCTCCAGTCCCTTCATCACCGGGTCGGTCCAAGTGGCCGTACCCACGGTCCGGTTGGCGAGGCCGAGGGAGAGCAGGATCTCGGTGGAGCCCTGGTTGAGGGAGACGGCCCGCTTCGGGGCCGACGTCAGGGTGATCTCGCGACCGCAGTTGTCGAGGGTCACCGGGTAACCGGCGGCGGTCGCCTGCGACTTCGCGTCCTTCGCGTCGGACGAACCGCACGCGGTGAGCAGCAGGGCTGACACGAGGAGGAGCGCCGGGGTACGGAACAGGGCGGGGGTACGGAGCACGGGCATGCCTCTGGGGTCGGGGCTCTTACGCGGAGCCTGGCCTACGGACGTCCCCCGCGCCGGGGCGCGGAGGTGCCAGCAGGTCTTCGGACTCGGGTTCGTCCGGACGGGGCGCCTTCCCGGTCTCCCAGTGGCGCCGTGCCCCGCCCGTCCCCCTCACCGCTGCGCGTCAGTTCCGGATTCGCACCGGATTCCCTGGCCTCGGATGTGGCTCGACTGGCCCGACGAGGCTACCAAGCCGGTCGCACCGTCAAGCACGGCCGGACCATGCGATCCGTCACGGAGTACGGCACGACCGTGTGGCGTCCGCGTGTGCCGTGCTCCGTGACGGGACGGCCGTAGTCCGGGACGGGACAGCCGTAGTCCCGGACGAGACGGCCGTAGTCCGGGACGGGACGGCCGTAGTCCGGGACGAGACAGCCGTAGCGCAGAAGAGCCGGTCCGGAGGGCGTGCTCCGGACCGGCCGTGCGGGGTGGGTCAGCCGGCGGCGGGTACCGGCTCTCGGCCCGCCCCCGCTGCCGCCTTCCGGTCGGCGTCCTCGGCCTCACCGGCCGCGACCTTCGGGGCCGTGTCCTCGGCGTCCGGAGCGGGCGTCGGTTCGGGCTGCGCACCCGACGGCGTGGAGGTGTACGGGAGCTCGCCGCGCAGGACGGCCCTGGCGCGTTCCTCGTCGAGTTGCCCCTCCCACTTGGCGACCGCCAGGGTGGCGACGCCGTTGCCGACCACGCTGGTCAGGGCGCGGGCCTCGGACATGAACCGGTCGATGCCGAAGATCAGGGCCAGCGCGGCGACGGGCACGTGCGGTACGGCGCTGAGGGTGGCCGCCAGGGCGATGAAGCCGGAACCGGTCACCCCGGCCGCGCCCTTGGAGGTCAGCAGCATGACGGCGAGCATGGACAGCTGCTGGGTGAGGCTGAGGTCGATGCCGAGGGCCTGGGCGAGGAAGACCGAGCCCATGGTCAGGTAGATGGCGGTGCCGTCGAGGTTGAAGGAGTACCCGGCGGGCAGCGTGATCCCGACGACCGGCTTCGAGGCGCCGGCGTGCTGGAGCTTGGCCATCATGCGCGGCAGCACCGGCTCGGAGGACGAGGTGCCCAGGACGATCAGCAGCTCCTCCTTGATGTAGCGGAGGAAGGGCAGCAGGCGCAGGCCGTTGAGGCGCATGACGGTGCCGAGGACGACCAGGACGAAGAACAGGGCGGTGAGCCAGAAGGAGCCGACCAGCAGGAAGAGGTGGCGCAGGGTGTCCAGGCCGTAGTTGCCGATGGTGAACGCCATGGAGCCGAAGGCGCCGATCGGGGCCAGCCGCATGATCCAGCGGATGAGCGTGAACAGGACCCTGGAGAGCTTCTCGATGCCCTGGGTGAGCCCCGCGCCCGCCTCGCCGGCTGCGTTGAGACCGAAGCCGAACAGGACCGAGATCAGCAGCACGGGCAGGATCTCGTGGCCGGTCAGCGCGCTGAGCAGGGTGTCCGGGATCATGGCGAGCAGGAACGCGGAGACGCTCTCGTGGCTCGCGGTCGCCTCCGGCGGCAGCCCCTTGGTCGACAGGGTCGAGGGGTCGACGTGCAGCCCGCTGCCGGGCTGGACGACGTTCACGACGACCAGTCCGATCACCATGGCGACGGTCGTCAGGACCTCGAAGTAGATCAGCGCCTTGAGACTGACCCGGCCGACGGCACGGGCGTTGCCCATGGAGGCGATGCCGTGCACCACGGTGCAGAAGATGACGGGCGCGATCATCATGCGGACCAGCGCGATGAACCCGTCGCCCAGCGGTTTGAGATCGGCTCCGAACGAGGGCCACAGCGCGCCGACGGCGGCCCCGGCCAGAACGCCGATCAGGCACTGGACGTAGAGCAGTGACAGCAGACCGCGCAGGCGGCTCGGTGGTGCGTCGACGGTACCCGGGGCGGCGTCGTTGCGGCTCATGCGGGGCGTCCTTCCAGGACGGGAACGAGGAGTTCGGCTCGGGCGATGCGGCGGGCGGCGCGGTGCAGCAGCACCGTGGGGGACGCGCCCTGCTTCGCGGGGACGGCTCGGGCGGTGATGACACCGGCCGGGGTGCCCAGGCGCAGCGTCCCGTCGGCGGTCTGCCGGGCGACGCGGTGGGCGAGGGTGCCGGGGATGGCGGCAGCGGTGGCCAGGGCTACGGCCGAGGTGAGACCGATCGCCGGGTGCGGCGCGTGCATGGAGACCATGCGCACGGCCAGGTCGTACGCGTCCTGTGGGACGAGGGTGCCATCGGTGGTGCGGTAGGTGACAGGGCGGGCGACCACTCCGACCTTCGGGACGGCGTGGCTGACGGGGTCGCTCTCCTTGACGAGTCCCATGGCCAGCGCGGCCTGCCGGCGCAGCACGGTGAGGGCGGGCACCGCCGTGGCGAAGTCGGCGAGGGACTCGGTGCCGTCGAGTCCGAACGCCTTGGCCTCGAAGAGCGCCGCCGGGGCGCCGGCGTCGACCAGGGAGGCCTCGACGGTGCCGGTGGGCCCGGTCAGCGTGTCCAGGGCGTGGCCGGTCGGCAGGGCCCGGCCGGTCGACGTGCCGGCGGGGTCCTCGAAGCCGAGGAGCACCGGCACGCCGGGCGCGGCGGTGCCCGGCACCCGGGCCGTCCCCGCGTCGGGGGCCGTCCGCCCCGGGGTGGGGATGGTGCCGCTGAGCCGGGCTCCCGTGTTGATGTTGAGCATCCGTACGGTGGTCGACTCCGGTGCGAGAGGCACCAGTTGGTGGTGGACGGCGTACAGGGCCACGGCGGTGGCGCAGTTGCCGCAGTTGCTGGTCCACTCCACCCGCGCGTCGCCGATGCCGACCTGGGCGAAGGCGTACTCGACGTCGACGTCGGGCTTCGTCGAGGTCCGGACGATCGCCGCCTTGGAGGTGGTGGAGGAGGCGCCGCCGACGCCGTCGATCTGGCGGGGGTCCGCGGCGTTGTAGGCGGCGAGCAGCAGGGTGTCGGCGTCCACGCCGGTCGCCACCACGTCGTGGTGGTCGAAGATCCAGCACTTGCTGGTTCCGCCGCGGATCATCTCGCCCTGCACACGCAACACAACGGACTCCTCAGGGACATCCCGACGGCATCTCCGTGCGGGCTGCGATCCACAGTGGGCGTGGGCAGCGTGAAGTACAATCTCGAAAATCTGCATGGGTATTAACCTGAACTGAACGCTGGAGGTGGCGGGATGCTCGACGTCCGGCGCATTCTGCTCTTCACCGAGGTCGCCCGCCGGGGTTCCGTCACGGCGACCGCACGCGCCCTCAACTACACGCCCTCAGCGGTGTCGCAGCAGGTCAGCCGTCTGGAGGCGGAGGCCGGACAGCCCCTCCTGGAGCGTCATGCGCGCGGGGTCACCCTGACCGACGCGGGGCGCGCGCTGGCCGAGCGGGGCGAGCGGATCGAGCGCGAACTGACGGCCGCGGAGAACGAACTCGCCGACTTCGCGGGACTGCGGGCGGGCACACTCCGCGTCGGAACCTTCCCCACCGTCGGCGCCTCCCTGCTCCCCCGGGCGGTGATCGCCTTCCGTCGCACCCACCCCGACGTACGACTGACCGTGCGCAGCGCCCGGATCGCGGGACTGTGGGCGATGCTGGAGAACCGCGAGGTCGAGATGTCGCTGATGTGGGACTACGACTGGAACCGCATCGACCGCGAGGACATCGTGGTCACCTCGCTCGTCGACGACCCTCCGGCGCTCCTCGTCGGCGCGGACCACCCCCTCGCCGGCCGCCCCTCCGCCGCCCTGGCCGACTTCGCCGAGGACGCCTGGATCACCCGTGCGGAGAACCACCCGGTGGCCGAGGCCCTGGCCCGCAGCTGCCGTACGGCCGGATTCGAGCCGCAGATCGCCTACGAGGCGCACGACTACCAGGAGGCCCAGGCGATGGTCGCCGCCGGCATCGGCGTCGCCCTCGCCCCCACCCTGGCCCTGGAAGGCATCCGCGGCGGCGTCAGCGTCCTGCCGCTGCTGCCCCCCGCCCCGGTGCGCCGCATCCTCCTCGTCCGCATGAGCGACCACGCCCTGACCCCGGCCGCCGAGGCCTTCGTGACCTTCCTGCGGGACAGCGCGGCGGCGGCCGGGGGCGCGGGCCTGCCGGAGCAGCCCTGACCACCACCGTGTGACGCACCGAGCGCGCAACCGCTGTTTCCTCCGAAGAAATGTCGGAAGCGATCAGAATCGGCCGTTTGGCCATTTATGGAGTGGTGGATTCCGTTCCGCTTTCCTCGTTCTCCCGCGCGAAACCGGTGTTCGGCCTGCCAAACATATGTCTTTTTTCGCTGTTTCTGGCCAACCTTTCCATGCCTTCTGTGGCTTCCCGAAAGATCTCGTTACGCTCATTCCGGAGCGCGACGGGGTTGGCCTGGCGCGCCGTATTTTCGAGGGAGAGAAAATGCGCGAGTCGAACGACGAGCAGAAGATCCTCGAGGAGATTGAGGACCTCGACTCCCTGGAGGTTCTGGAGGCGGAGGACCTCGACGACAGCGTCGCGTTCCACGCGTTCCGCTTCCGTTCCTAGCGCCAACGCCAGTCAGGCATGATGCCGGTGGGCGGGCCGGGTGGCCGGCCCGCCCACCGGCGCGGTGACGTGTTGCGTACAGTGCCCGGCGCGTTCTGCCAGAAAGGTTTCACGGCCCCCGGTGGGAATCTACTTTCGGTTGTTCCGGCATCGTCGTTTCGCCGGACTCTGTTCCGGTCAGATTGTTTCTCTTATTGGTGACGCGTTTTTCCCCATCATTGTCGTGGTGGCCGCCGCGAAGGCGGGAACTCCCGCGGAGACCATCGGCGCAGTGTTCGCCGCGCGTTTCGTCGCACTGGGGGGTGTCGTCCTCTTCAGCGGTGCGCTCCTGGATCGATTCGATCCGGTGCGGGCCGCAGTCGTCGCGGACTCCACGCGGGTCGTCGCCCTCGCCGTGCTCGCCATTGCGTGGGACGGCCGGCTGGACGCCGTCGTCGTCGCCGTCGCCGTGCTCGTCGGTCTGTGCGAGGCGGTGAGCGAACCCGCCCTGCTGGTCATCGCGCCCCGCGTCCTCGACGGGAGGAGCCCGACGGCCGCGGCCGGGCCCACGGCAGGCCCCGCGCCCGCCGAGGACGCCAAGGACGCCGAAGACGCCGAGGTCACCGCCGCCTACGGACTCCTGGAAGGCCTGCGCAACGTCTCGGGTATGGTCGGCCCGACGCTGGCCGCCGCCGTGGTGGCCGGGCTCGGCTCGTCCGCCGGCGCCGTCCTCGCCGCGGTCACCTTCGGACTGTCCGCCGTCGCCACGCGCTGGGCGGGCGCGCACCTCGTCGCGGGTTCCCGGTCCGGCGCACCGGCGCAGAAGCCGGACCCCGCCCGTGCGGAGCCGGAGACCTCCCGACCCGGTAGCGACGGTCCCGGCGAGCCCGAGCCCGAGCCCTCCCTCCTGCACTCCGCCCTCCAGGGGCTGATCGTCCTGTGGCGCATCCCCTGGCTGCGCAGTGTGCAACTCCTCGCCGTCATCCATGTGGTGTTCGCCGTCGGCCCCTGGATGGTCGCGCTGCCCGTCTTCCTGGTCGAGGGCGGTCACAGCGCCACCCTCTACGGATTCGTCCTGGGCGCCTTCGCCATCGGCAACGCCGTCGGAGCCCTGGTCGGCGGCAGGATCGGCGGCCCCCGCCGAGGCCTGTACGCACTCGCCCTGCTCGCCCTGTACGGCCTGACCGTGCTGGCGCCCGTGGCGAGCGGCTCGCTCGTGCTGCTGACCGTCGCCTTCGTCGCGGGCGGCATCGGACAACAGGCGTTCGACGTGGCCAAGATGACGGGACTGCGCCGGGACGTCCCCGAGGAACTGCACGGCCGTGCCTTCTCGGCGGACTTCTTCTTCTCCTTCGCCTCCCTTCCGCTCGGCCAGCTCCTCGGCGCCGCCCTGCTCCGCTTCGCCGACCCTCGCACGATCATGCTGTGGGGCGGCGCCCTCGTCCTGGTCTCGACCGCTGCCGTGACCCTGCGCCCGGACGTCCGCCGCTTCTCCTCCGCGCCGGCCGCCGCATCCGTGCCCGCCGCGCAGACACCCCTCGTGGAACGGTGACCGGATGTCGGTGGACGTCGATCTCTTCGAGGAACACGGCGAGGTTGCGGCACTCTGGCCACACCGCCCTTACCACGGCCGTACGGTCGTGTGCTTCGACCGCCATCTCGACCTCAAACCCTTGGCGCCGGGGGGCGAGGAGGCGCTGCGCGCCACCGCCGACGGGAACGTCTCCCCGGCCGAGCTGGTGCGCAGGCTCCCTGTCCGCGGGGTGCCCGGCGCCTTCGGTCTCGACGACTTCTGGTCCGCCGCCGCAGTGGTCGCCGGCCTCACCGACCTGGTGTGGGTGCCCAGTTGGCGGTCGTACGAGGGCTGGCAGGCGCACGCGGTGGACTCCGTGTCCCTCATCACGACCGGCGGCAGACCGACCCGGCCCAGCACACGGCCGTGCTGTCTGACGGTCACCCTGTGCGGCGTCAGGCTGGCCGTCGTACCACCCGATCTCCTCGCCGGGCACCTGGACCGGCATGTGCGCACGGACGTCGTGACCGACATCGACCTGGACTGGCTGGTCGACGAGCACGGCAGGTTCGAGCACTCCGCGCAGGACCTGGCCGAACTCGTCGGCGTCTGCGGCGGCGAGCTGGCCGCGATGACCTGGTCGACCCGGTCCGGGTTCCTGCCCTCCGAGTACCGGACCGTGGGAGCGGACGTCGCCGCACGGCTCGGGCTGCGCGCCCGGGAGTCCTCCTTCCTGCCCGCCACGCCCTGGCCGGAGGACCTGATGCTGCGTGTCCACCAGGGCACCGCGGCCCCCGCGGCCGGACCGGCTGACGAGGAGGGAGGGGTGGAGCAGGGCATCGCCGTCGCCCTGCACGGCCTGGCGCAGGCCGGTCTCAGTCCCGACCGGGCACAGGAGTGTTTCGAGCAGGCGGCCGGGCACGGCTACCACTCCAGCTGGCTCGCCTACAAGATCGGCGCAGCCCGCTATGCCAACGGCGACCATCGCACGGCACGCCAGTACCTGCGGGAGGCCGTCCGCCTCGACCCGCAGGACACCCTCGGCGCACACGCCCGGATCATGGGTGCCCGAGCCACCCTGCGCCTGGAGGGACCGGCCGCCGCCCTGTCCGAATTCCAGGCTCTCGGCGCCGAGTTGCCGCTGCGCAGAGGCGTCTGGAAGACGATACGGATGCTTGCCCGCGCCGAGGGCGACATGGACACGGCACGGACCGCCGAGGGCCAACTGCGGCTGCTGGACCGGCTGTCCGGGCCCGGCGCCGCCGAACCGGAGGTGGAGGGCGCGTGATCGACGCACTGCTCGTCATGCCACCCGTCAGCGAAGCCGTGCAGTTCCCCTACCTGGCCCTGCCCCAGCTGACCGCGGCCTGGACCGCCCGCGGCCACACGGTGCGCGCCCTCGACCTCAACCTGGAATACCGCGACGAGGTGCTGGTGTGCCGCGGTCCGGCCCGGGAGCGTGCGGACGACGCCGCCGCGCGGAGCGCCGGGGACATCTACCGCAACGTCAGCGAGCGCTACCGGTCGGATCACGGAGCCCTGCTGCTCAGCACCGCCCGGGACCGCTCCACGGGCTTCGCCCAGGAGACCGCCATCCAGGCGACCGGCCGTTATGTGGCGCAGCAGGCCGCCCGGGACGGCTGGGTCATCTCCGGGACGCCCCGGCTGGGACAGCTGGACAAACTGGTCGAGGCGGCCCGCGACACCTGGTCGGCGCGCTGGTGCGCCGGCCGACTGGAGGCGGTGATCGAGGAGGAGCGGCCACGGGTCCTGGCCTTCTCCGTTCCCTTCTTCAGCCAAGTGGTCCCCACCCTCGTCCTGACCACTCTGCTCAAGCAGCGCCGGCCGGACCTGAGGATCGCGCTCGGTGGGCCGACCGTGCAGATGTGGGCGGCCCTTCTGCTGCGCCGCACCGAGGCTGCCCGCTCGGTGGACCACTGGTGCCTCGGCCACGGCGAGGACTTCCTCACGAACATCCTGCCGCCGCGATCGGCGGGCGCGGCGGCGTCGGTCCGACAGCCGACTCCCCTGCCCGCACACGCCGCGGAGGGCCTGCGGGACGCCTTCGTGCTCAACGATCAGCCGATGCCGGACTTCGGGCAGTTCGACTTCGCCGACTACAGCAACCAGGCCCACCAGTTCCCCTATCGCCTCACCGTCGGCTGCTACTGGGGCAGATGCACGTTCTGCTCGTACGGCAACCGCTACCGCGACGCCCGCGCTTTCCAGCAGATCCACCCCGACACCGCGGCCGACCACCTGATCGCGCTCTCCGAACGGCTCGGCATCACCGATGTGGCGGTGGCCGACGAGAACACCGGGCTGCGGCATCTGCTGCGGGTCATGGAGGCGGTACGCCGCAGGGGCGCCGAGCTGACGTTCCGGGTCCGGGCGCGGCTGGAGCCGGAGCTCGCCGACCCCGGGTTCTGTCGTCGGCTGCGGGAGTCGGGCTGTGTGCAGCTCTCGACGGGATTCGAGACCGCCCGTCAGGAGATCCTCGACTCCCTGGGCAAGGGACAGGACGCGGCGCACGCCGAACGCGCGGTGCTCAACCTCACCCGTGCGGGCATCGTCACCAACCTGTCTTTCATGGACGGCTATGACCATCCGAACGCCGTCGACGGCTACCACGACACCGTCGGTGTGATCCAGCGGCACCCGGCGGAGCTGGGCCTGGACACCATGCAGCTCGTGGTGGCCGAACCCGGCAGCTACCTGTGGGCGCAACGGGAGCGGCCCGACGACGAGCCTCTGGTCACCAACGACGGTCTGGCGTTCGCCGCGGGACGGGTGGGTGGAGCGGTCGTGGACGACACCGCGACCGAGGCCGCCAGGCAGCGACTGCTGCGGATGACCGTCGAGGCGGTCCCGGACGCCGAACGGGCCGGCCGGCCGGACCTGCCGCACCGTGGCGGCGAGCCGCCCTCCGAGGACCGGGTGGCCCACCGGCGGCCCGCGCCGGGGCCGGCGCCGGCGGCCCGCCCGCGCTTCGCGGTCGCCCTGGAGCAGGTGGGCGGCCGCTGGTTCCTGGCGGACGTGGCCTGGCCCCGGATGGCGGCCGTGCCTCCTGCCCTCGCCCCCGACCGGGACGGCCGGTTCACGGCGGACGACCCGGCCACCCACCGCTGGCTGCACCGGATGCTCGACAAACGCCTGCTGGTGCCGGATCCGTCGGCGCCCGACGCCCTCGAAGGGAGGAGTGCGTGATGGAGAAACTCGGACTCGGACTGGGGATGGACCTGGTCTGGGGGGAACGCATCGGCTTCGACAAGACCGGCTCCGGCCGTCCGACCGACCAGGTGGCCGCCTTCCTCGAGCGCAACGCCCATGCCTACGACTACATGTTCGTGGCCTTCCAGCCCATCGACTACGGCCCGCTCGCTCCCGAGCGCTACGTCCCGGCGTACGACCGGCTCTTCGAGCTGTTCGGCGCACGGCGCCCACGCGCCTTCCACCACACGCTGCTCAACACCGGCAGCCCGGAGGACTACGAGCGGGCCGCGGTTGCCGACTTCACCAACGCGCTCATCGAGCGGTACGGATTCCGGTGGGTCATCGAGGACCTCGGCATCTGGTCCCTGGCCGGCCGCAGCCTGCCCTACCCCATGCCGCCGGTGCTCACCACGGAGGGCCTGCGGCGGTGCGTGAGCGGCGTAGCCGACTGGGTGCGGCGGCTTCGAGCCCCCCTGTCCGTGGAGTTCCCCGGCTTCACCGAGGGTGGCAGTTTCCTCGTCGGCGAGCTGGACGCCTTCTCCTTCTACGACACGGTGATCCGCGAGACCGGCGCCCTGGCGACCATCGACATCGGTCACATCCTCGCCTACCAGTGGCTGAAGGGACGCACTGGGGAGCGGATGTTCGAAGGGCTGGAGGCGCTGCCCCTGGACCGCTGCCACGAAGTGCATCTGTCGGGGTGTCAGATCGTCGACGGACGCTTTCGCGACCTGCACCACGGCGTGCTGCTCGACGAACAGCTCACCCTGCTCGAGCACTTGCTGCCACTGATGCCGAACCTGGCCGGAGTCACCTACGAGGACCCCAAGTTCACTGCCGAGGGAGAGCTGGTGCCCAAGTCGCGGCCCAACGCGGAACGGCTGTTCACCCTCGTCCGTTCCTGGAAGGAGGACGACGCCCGTGCAGCGTGAAGCCCTCAGGCACGACCGCATCCTGCGGGTGCTGGACCGCCTGCTGTACGAGAAGGACTTCCGCACCGCGTTCGCCGAGGACGGCCCCGCCGGCGCACGCGTCGCGCTCGACGAGGACCTCCTCGACGCGTTCGACCGGGTGGACGTGCACGAACTGGCACTGGTGGGACGCAACATCCGCTCCGAGGTCGTCTCCGGCGGCACCGGTACCGGGCCCGGCCTCAAGGGGTCCTTCCCCAGGACGCTGGACGCGCTGCGGGAAGGGCGCCACGCCCCGGTGAACGACGTGGCCGAGGCGTTCATCGCCTCGGCGGCCTTCCAGGAGTTCCGGGACGTCCCCTTCTCGCCCCGGGGCCGGGGCAGGACCCTGCCCGAGTGCTTCCACCGCTTCATGGCCGCACGGCCCGCCGACCTCGACCCTTCCGGCGAACTGGAGCCGCTCGTCCACCACGAGGCGGCCGCCGCCGTCACCCGAGCGGTCGCCACCGGCGCCCACGCCACCTTCGACGTGGGACTGCGTGACATGGCCTTCCACGGGGACGTGCTGTGCGGGTTCCGGGAGTACGCCGAGGCGCCCGCCGCATGGCAACTGAAACCGACGATGTTCCTGGCCGGAGCCGGACGCTGCGTGATCGGGCCGGCCCGCCGTCCGCTGTTCGACGCCCTGACCAGCCTCCTCGACGGCCGCCCCGACGCGCTCACGCCGTCCGTCCGGGCCTCGCTCGAGGACCGCCTCAGCTCCTGGGGGCTGCGATGAACGATCCGGCGCAGATCGACGCGGTGGCCTACGCGGGACGGCCCGACGAGATCGACCGGTTCGACCCGGAGCGCTTCTACCGTGACCACTGGCGCCGCCGCCCCCTGGTACTGCGCGGCTGCGGCAAGACCTTCCTCGCCCCGGCCCTGGAGTGGTCCGACGTCGAGGCGCTGGAGGCCCGGCTGGACGGCGACACCTCGGGAGCCGGTGTGCACCGGCGCCCCGACGGCAGCGTGCTCTTCGTCAACCAGGCGCAGCACACCATGCCCGAACTGGCCGCATCCTGCGCACGGTTGGCGGACCTCATGGGCTGGGAGGAGTGCACGGCCGACTTGTCCGTCACCCGCGGCAGCGGCGCGGGGATCGGCTGCCACTTCGATCACAGCGACAACTTCGTCGTCCAGCAACAGGGCTCGAAGAGCTGGCTGGTAGGTCTTCCGGAACACACCGGCCGCGAGCGGCAGCGCAAACGCATGCTGGAGGCCAAGGGGTTCGTGCCCTCCGGACGGTTCCCCGAGCCCCCGTGGCAGGTGGTGCTGCACCCCGGCGACGTGCTCTACCTCCCGCTGTTCGCCCCGCACGAGGGCGTCGAGGATCCGGACGGCCCGGCGCAGGGCTCGGTCAGCGTCTCCTTCTCGTACAACGCGCGCTATGCGCTGGGCAGCCACCTCAAACCGCTGCTGCGCGCACTGGCCGCGGAGGACGCCTGGTGGCAGCCGCTGCCCCTGGCTGGGGCCGACCCAGACCGACTCGAAGAGGCACTGCTGCGGGCACTGCGCAACGTGACCCGCTCCGCGAAGGGGGAGACGTGAGGCTGAAGGAACTTGCCGCGGACAGGTCCGCCCGGGGACTGCCCGACCTCGCGCTGATCGTCCTCGCCGAGGACGCCGAGGCAGTCGCCGCCAACGAGCAGTTGCACCGGGTCGTCGCCCGGCAGTACCTCGTACGGCTGCTGCGCGGGGTGAAGCGACTTTGCGAGGACCATCCCGGCGCGTCCGAGCCGGCGCGGGTGCTGGAACTGGTGGACGGCTGGGAGGTCGACGAGGCCTTGAACTGGGCCGTTCGCCCCGATGTCACGGGCTGGACCTGGCGCAGCACCATGTCCGACGCGAACCCCGCGCAGCTTCTCGACCAACTCGGCAGGTGCCTGGCCGCGGAGCAGCCGCAGGTCTCCGTGCACCTCGGTCCCCGGCGCACCGCGGCCCCGGTGATCACCACCGGCGCCGGCGCCCGCTCCGCCCAGCTGTTCGCGTGGGCCTGCGAGGGCGACGAGGATCCGCTCGACCTCACCGCCGAGCGGGCCGGGGCCTTCGCCGCGCGGGTACGGGACGGAGCGGACGCTCTGGCTGCCGTGTGGCCCGAGGGCCGGGACATGGCCGCCATCGACATCCAGGCGTTCGCGGCACTGGGCAACCACCGCGGGCTGCGGCCGCTCAACTTCAGCATCCACGGTCTGCGTGGTCTGGTGCTCACCAGTGAGCGGCCCGCCTACATGCTCGCCCAGACGCTGGTCCATGAGGCCACCCACCAGCGCTTCAGCGGGATCCTCGACTGCGTGGCGGTGGTGCGCAATCCGCAGGCCACGCACCACTCCCCGTTCGTCGACGCGGAACGCCCGCTCGGGCACATCCTGCACGGGATCCTGTCCTTCATCAACGACGTCCACGCGGCCGACCGCCATCTGCGGACCGAGTCCGATCCGCTCGAACGGGGGCGCCTGGAGCGCTACTGCGCCCTGAAGACCGATCAGCTGCGCGTGGCCGAGAAGAACCTCCTCGAAGTGGCGGAGCCGACCGAGCACGGTGCCCGGATCATCGCGGGGTGCCGGGAGGCGATCAGCCGGCTGAACCATGCCTGACGCCACCACCGGTCCGCCTGCCGCCACGCGCGATTCCGGGGAACAGGCCCTGCGCGCGGCACTTGAGACGGCCCGCACCGGACTCGGAGCCGGGGCGCGCATCGTCCGCGACGAATCGGACGGGCTGTGCCGGGTGCGCATCACGCTCGGACCTGCGCGGCACGGCCGAACGCCGCAATGGGGTGTCGCCGCTTACGACCGCACCTACGTGGCGGGCGAGGTGGCCTCCGGTGTACGGCAGTTGCTCGACGACCGTGCACTGGTGGCTCGGCGCCGCCCGCTGCCCGGACCGGTGTCGGGACCGACGCTGCTCACGCCGTCGGCGGCCGGGGTGCTGGTGCACGAGTGCTTCGGGCACACGAGTGAGGCCGACAACTACCTCGTCCACCGCAAGGCACTCGGCCTGGGACTCGGCGATGTGTGGACCCGAGCGCCGCTGACGGTGTGGGACCGCCCGACGGCTCGTCCCTACGCGGGCAGCTATGTCCGTGACGACGAGGGCACCGTGCCCCGTGCCGTCCCGCTGGTGCGTGAGGGCCGCTGGGCCGGGCTGCTCACCGACCGCGCCACCCGCGCGCTGAGCGCGGGACGCAGCACCGGTCACGGTCGCGGAGCGCCCGGGGCGGTGGCGCCTCGGTGCAGCGTGCTCGAGGTGGGCCCGGGAACGCGGTCCGAGACCGAACTGCTCGGCGGCATCGACGACGGCTGGGTCCTGGGGACCGCCATCGGCGGCTTCTCCGTGCGCGAACACCTGATCATCGAGGCGCTGTGGGCCCGCCGGGTGCGGGCGGGCCGCCTGACGGCGGACGTCGTCGGGCCGGTGGCCGTCTGCGCACCCAAGGTGGCGCTGGCCCGGCAGATCACTGCGGTGGGGCGCGAGATACAGGTGCACAGCTCGCCGTACGCCTGTGTCAAGGACAGCCACGAGGTCGGTTCGACCTTGATCAGCCCCTCCCTGCTGCTGGGCCGTTGCGTCCTGCGGCCACTCGGGCAGGTGGAGCGGCTGCTCACCCGGACGTCCGCCCCGGTGCACTGAGAACGTCGCACAGTGCCGTTGGGGCGTGGTCGAGGGGTGAACGAGTCACCCACGTGGGCACGGTCCTCGCCCTGCCGGGAAGGGGCGGGAGCGGAACCGACGGGATGCTGGACAGCCCGCCCGAGTGCCGACATGATCGCGTTCATGACAGCCGAGGATGCCATTGTCGTCACTGCCGACCGGATCGCGGCGCTGTTGCAGGCAGGGGCCGACCCGCACACCCCGCTGCGCGGCGCGGAGTGGACGGTGGGGGAAGCGGCGGCGCACCTCGCCCTGGCGGGGAGGCTGATGGCGGACATCGGGGCGGGCGAGGAACGCCCCTACGGCGATGGGACGCCGGGCGGTCTCGCGGCGGCCAACCGGGTGGCCTTGGCCGTCTTCCCGCAGCGGGATCCGGCGGTCCTCGGCGCGGAGATCGCCGACACGGCCCGGCGGTTCGTCGCGGTCGCGGCCGACCGCGATCCGGGGGAGGCGGTGCTGACGCCGATGGGGCCGATGAACATGGCCACCATGGGCTCGTACCTGCTCACGCACCTGCTCGGGCACGGATACGACATCGCGGTCGCGCTGCGCGGGCCCCACATGGTCGACCGGGAAGTGGTCGCGTTCACGCTGCCCTTCATGCGACTGGCCATGCCACGTGTGGTGAACGCCGGCGCGACCGACCACCATGCGTGCTATCTGTTGCGGGTCGGCCGCGACCGCTTCGCCGTCACCTTCTCGGACGGTGTGCCCACGGTCACCGATGCCCCGCCCCGGCGGCCCGACTGCACGATCGCCATCGACCCCGTCGCCTTCCTCCTCCTCGCCCTCGGCCGCTGGACCGCCCCCACCGCCATGGCCCGCGCCAAGGTCGTCGCCTGGGGCCGAAAACCGTGGCTCGGCCTGCGCTTCCCGCTGCTTTTCACAGCGCCGTAGACGCAGCGAGCAGAGTGGCATCGAACGCCTCCTTGACAACGCCGGTGCCCTCGAGTTCTCAGCGATCGAACTTGTCGACATTCGCGTCCGTTTCACATCCCCATGCCGTACGACGGCTTCTCGCAGCCCGGCGCCTTTCTGCTGTCGGAGCATCAGGTCGTCCCCTTCCGCTGCGTACCCGGGACTGGTGCAACCAGCGCGGCAGCCGGTGAGTCTCATGCCCTGACGGGTGTGGAGGCGCAGATGAATGAGCGCAAGTCCGTACTGGACAGGGGCCGGGACGAGTACGTCTCTCCGTTTACCTGGGGCTCGCTGACAGGAGTCGTGGCCACCGTGGCGTGGCTCGCGGTCGGGCCGCTTGGGCCGTTGTGGCTCTACGGCCTCGGCTGGGCGCTGGCCCTGCTGGGAGTGAACGATGTCTCCTGGCTGCTGGTACGCCACCGGGGCCGGGGTCTGCCGCAGCCGGCCCCGCTCGTGGCGGGGCCGGCTGCGGCTCGGTCCGGAATCGTGGCTGTCGGCCCCCCACTGGGCCAAAGCCCGATCGGTCGCCGGGGGTTTCCTGGTGCTCGCCACCATCGCCGCAGGCATCGGATGGAGCGCTGCTCAGGAGTACCGGACGCTGGCGAACCTCCGGCACCAGGGCCTCAGGACGGACGCGACCGTAGTCGAGATCACCGGCCGGACGGAGGAAGGCTGGGCGACGGCCGTGACCGTGCGCTTTGCCACACCGTCCGGCCCTGTGCAGGCGGAAGTCGATGTCCAGGCCGGCTCAGCAACCGATGCGAAGCCAGGAACGCGCATCCCCGTCGTCTACAACCCGGCACGGCCCACGGAAGTCCGCCCCACTGCGTACCTCGACGGACATGACGTCGATGGAATCCGGCAGGGTTCGATCGTGATCGGGCTGCCGGCGGCGGGCTTCCTGGCAGGCACTGTCAGAGAGGTGGTGCGCGCCAAACGGCAGACGGATTCCAGCAAGACGCCAGACGCCCACCACCCCGGCACTTAGCGCCGCGGGGCATTCCCGCAGCTCAGCGCACCCTCCCCCGAGGCTTCAACGGCACCGGCGGCAGCTCCGGCGCGGGCAGCGGCGTCCCGTCGTACCCCTTCACCTCCCCGAACCGCGTGCCCTCCATCCAGTCCCGGCGTGCCTCCTCGATCTCCGCCTGCGAGCGCCCGATCCAGTTCCAGAACATGACGAGCTCCTCCTCGAACGGCTCGCCGCCCAGGAGCATCAGGCCCGCGTCCGACTCGGCGCGCAGCGGGAGTTCGGTGCGGCCGCAGCCGAGGTAGAGCATCGAGCCCGGCAGCACCGGCACCCCGTCCACGTGCGTCTCGCCGGACATGGACAACACCGCGTACTCGAAGTCCGGTTCCAGCGGCAGGCGTACGTCCGCGCCGCCGGCCAGGGTCAGGTCGGCGCCGACGATGGGGGTGTACGCCGTGCCGGGTGAGCGCGCGCCGTCGAGGTCGCCCAGGATGAGCGTGGCCGTGAGACCGGGTGCCGTGATCTGCGGCAGTTCGGCGTGGTGCTCGAAGCGCGGGTCGGTGTGGCGGTGCCCGTCGGGGAGGGCGACCCAGAGCTGGGCGCCGTGCAGGTAGCGGGCGTGGGACCGGGGGCTCTCCTCGGAGTGGCTGATCGCGCGGCCGGAGGTCATCAGGCCCAGCTCACGGGGGCGGATGGTCTGGAGGCTGCCGGTGGAGTCGCGGTGCAGCACCTCGCCCTGGTGCAGCCAGCTCACCGTCTGGAGGCCCATGTGCGGGTGCGGGGGCACCTGCATGCCCGGCTCGTCGGCGATGTCGTCGGGTCCGTAGTGATCGACGAAACACCAGGCACCGACCATGCGGCGGCCCAGGTTGGGCAGCAGCCGGCGCACCTCGCTGGACTCGCCGAGCTTGACGCGGCGGGGGCTGAGGAGTTCGCGCACGGGTTCCGCCACCACGAAGCCGCGGCCACCGCACAGGGCGGGTACCGCCTCGCGATCAAGATTGCTCATGGCGCCCAACCTAGCCCCGTGAAGCGTTTCGCGTCAGGCCGTCCGCCGGGCACAGGGACAGGCACGGGATGGGGCGCGCGCCGTAAGACACCAGCCGCGACCAGAAAACAGTAGCCATGGATATAGTAGCCATGTACTGTATCGAGCATGAGTACGGCACCCGAGGGCGCGACGCCCGGTTTCCTGGTCTGGCGACTGTCGATGAAATGGCGGGTCGCCGTCGATCGCGCGACGGCCCCGCTCGGCCTGACCCACGCCCAGTACTCCCTGATGGCCTCGCTGTACGGCATGCAGCGCGGCGGCGAACGGCCCAGCCAGCGGCGCCTCGCCGACCACACCGGTCTCGAACCGCTCTACGTCTCGAAGCTCGCGCGCTCTTTGGAGAGCGCGGGGCTCCTGGAGCGCACCCGCGACCCGCGCGACCCGCGCGCGGTGCAACTGGCGCTCACCGAGGAGGGCCGGGAGCGGACCGGGCAGGCCATCGAGGTGGTCCAGGGACTCCTGGAGCAGTTGCTGGCGCCCCTCGGAGGCCTGGACAGCACCCGCACGCGAGAGTTCAAGCGCGAGCTGGCGACCCTGCTCGACACTCCCCTCGACCCGGCGAACGACCACCCGAAGGAGCAGCCATGACCACCTCCGTCCCTCCCGTTACTCCCGTCCCTCCTCTCCTGAACCCCCGCCTCATCGCCCTGGCCCACTACGCGGCCCGCGGGATCCTGGAGCACGTCCTCGCCCGCCACGGCCTGACCTTCCAGCAGTCCGTCACCCTGCGACTGGCCGCCGTCGCCGAGGGCCCGGTCGAGCGGCAGCACCTCGTCGACGGTGTGGTCGACTCCCTCAAGATCGAGGCTGCGGAGGCGGACGCTGTAGTCGACGAACTGATCGCCTCGGGCGCCCTGAGCCCCCAGCAGCCCTCCCGGATCCGGATCACGGACGCCGGGCGGCAGCTGTACGAGACCACGTCCGCGGAGACGGCCCCCCTGTCCGCCCGGGTCTACGACGGCATCCCCGAGGAGGAACTCGCCGTGGCCGGGCGGGTGTTGAGCCTCATCACCGAGCGGGCCAACAGGGAGCTGGCCGCTCTGACGTAGCACCCACCCTCAGGCCGCCGGCGCCCCCCTCCCCTTTCGGTGGGCGATCTCGCCCAGGATCACGTCGGCCACGATGAACCCGGCCAGCGGGATGCCGAGCAGCGGCACGAAGTAGCCGAGGACGGCGACGAGGACCACGCCGGGCACCAGGATCTGCGGCGGCACCTGCTGCCAGGCCCCGCGCGGGATCGGCCGTCCGAAGGCGGAGCCCCGGCCGCGCTGCCACCACATCCGGTAGCCCCACACGATCAGCAGGACCAGCGACAGGGCGAGGATCATCAGGGCGATCTGGTTGACCAGGCCGAACAGGACGCCGGTGTGCAGGTCGATGCCCCAGCGGGTCAGCTTGGCGAGCAGCGGGTAGTCGGCGAACCGCAGCGTGTCGGTGACCTTGCCGGTGGTCGGGTCGACGGCGACGGAGTCCTGCTTCTCGGGCCAGCTGCGCTGCACCTGTCGTACGACGTAGGCCGAGGACGCGTCGGCGGGCGGGACGATCTCCACGGGGTCGCCGAGACCCTTGGCACGGGCCGCGGCCAGCACCCTGTCGAGGCCGACGCCGTGCTCGGCGTCCCCGGCGGAGGCGGAAGCGCCGTGGCCGGAGTGGTCGCCGCCCGCGGCGGAGGAGACCGACGGGGTGGACTGGCCCAGCGAGGTGCGGAGTTCGTCGATGTTGGCGCCCGCGTACGTGGACCAGGTCAGGCCGGTCGCGGACAGGAAGAAGAAGCCGGCCGCCGCCCACACGCCGACGGTGCCGTGCAGGCCGAGGGTGCGGCGCCGCCCGCTGGTGCCGCGGACCTTGCGCAGGGCGCGGCGGCGGGAGAACCACAGCACGACGCCGCCGCCCGCGATCACCCAGAGCCAGCTCGCGGCGAACTCGCTGTAGAGGCGGCCGTTCTCGCCGAGGTGGAGGTCGCGGTGGAACTCGTCGATCCAGGTGCGCAGGGGCAGCGCCCCGGTGGAGCCGTACTGCTCCAGCGCGCCGCGGACCTTGCCGGTGTACGGGTCGACGAACACGGCGAGCGTGTGACCGGGGTCGACACCCTTCACGCCCGACAGCATCACCCTGGTCGTCGCGTCGGCCTCGGGAGAGGGCCGTACGGCCGAGACGGTGCCCTCGGGGTGGGCCTTGCGCGCGGCGGCCACCTGCTCGGAGACGGGGAGTTGACGCTCCCCGACGGCGGCGACGGTCATCTCGTGGCGGTAGACGATCTTCTCGGCCTGGAAGGCACCGGCGTACAGGAAGCCGGTGACGGCGGCGATCAGCAGGAAGGGCGCGACGAACACGCCGGCGTAGAAGTGCAGACGCAGCACGAGCGGGCGCAGCGGCGCCCATCTGCCGGGGGCCGGCGCCGGAGCGGCCGGCCCGGGGGCCTCGTCCGTGGTCGTCGTGGGAGCGGTGGACATGGGCGGCTTCTCCGGGGGCTGGGGACGGTGGCGGTCCAGTAGTCGGAGAGCGGGGCCGCCGAGTTCCCGGCACTTCGAGTGACCCGCATCACACATGAGGCGCCCATGGCATCCTGGCGCGATGGCAACCCCGAGCCCCCGCAAGCCCCTTGCCGACCTGATCGAGGAACTCCTCGCCACGGACGGCCCGCTCCCGATCGTCGCGGCCGGCGACCCGGTGCTGCGCACCACCATCGAGCCCTACGACGGCCACCTGGACGCCGCTCTCTTCTCCCGCTTCGTCCAGGCCCTCCGCATCACGATGCACGCGGCGCCCGGCGTCGGGCTGGCCGCCCCTCAGGTCGGGGTCCCCCTGCGGATCGCGGTGATCGAGGACCCCGCTCCGGTGCCCGAGGAGGTGCGGCTGGCGCGCGGACGCGTCCCGCAGCCGTTCCGGGTGCTGGTCAATCCGTCGTACCAGGCGGCCGGCCCCGAGCGGGCCGCGTTCTTCGAGGGCTGTCTGAGCGTGCCGGGCTGGCAGGCCGTGGTGGCACGGCCCGCCGCGGTCCGGCTGACCTGCGAGGACGAGCTCGGCCGGCCGGTGGACGAGGTGTTCACGGGCTGGCCCGCGCGGATCGTCCAGCACGAGACGGACCACCTGGACGGCACCCTCTACCTGGACCGGGCGGAACTGCGCTCCCTGTCCTCGAACCAGGCGATGGCCGAACGCTGGACGCAGCCGACCCCGGACCAGGCGGCCGCGTCCCTCGGGTTCGAGATGCCCTCCTAGTTGTCCCGGTAGGCCTCCAGGAGCCGCAGCCACACCTCGCTGATCGTGGGGAACGCCGGGACCGCGTGCCAGAGCCTGCTGATCGGGACCTGGCCCGCGACCGCGATCGTCGCGGAGTGGATCAGTTCGCCGACGCCGGGGCCGACGAACGTGACGCCGAGGAGGATCTCGCGCTCCAGGTCGACGACCATGCGGGCACGGCCGCGGTAGCCGTCGCCGTAGAGGCCGGCGCCCGACACCGAGCCGAGGTCGTAGTCGACCGCGCGGACCCGGTGACCCGCCTGCTCGGCCTCCGCCAGGGAGAGGCCCACGGCGGCGGCCTCGGGGTCGGTGAAGACGACCTGGGGCACGGCGTCATGGTCCGCGGTCGCGCCGTGGGCACTCCACGGGTCCGACTGGACCGGGGCCCCCGAGGCGCGGGCGGCGATGGCGGCGCCGGCGATGCGGGCCTGGTACTTGCCCTGGTGGGTGAGGAGCGCACGGTGGTTGACGTCGCCGACGGCGTAGAGCCAGTCGCTGCCGGTCACCCGGAGACTGTCGTCGACCTCCAGCCAGCTGCCGGGCTTCCGGCCGACGGTGTCCAGGCCGATGTCGTCGGTGTGCGGGGCGCGTCCGGTGGCGAAGAGGATCTCGTCCGCCTCGATGCGGTCGCCGGTGCCGGTGACCACCACGACCGTGCCGTTCTCCCGGGTGACCGACTCGACCGAGGTGCCGGTGCGGACGTCGACGCCGGCCTCGGTGAGCGCCTCGGCGACGAGTTCACCGGCGAACGGCTCCATGCGGTTGAGCAGGCCCTTGCCGCGGACCAGGAGCGTCACCCGGGAACCGAGGGCCTGCCAGGCCGTGGCCATCTCGGTGGCGACCACACCACCGCCGACCACGACCAGGCGTCCCGGTGCCGCCTTGGCGCTGGTGGCCTCGCGGCTGGTCCAGGGCCTGACCTCCTCCAGGCCCGGCAGGTCGGGCAGCACCGCCCGGGTGCCGGTGCAGACGGCCACGGCGTGCCGGGCGGTCAGCACCTTCCGTGTGCCGTCGGGGGCGGTGACCGTGACCGTACGCTCTCCGCTGAGGCGGCCGTGACCGCGGTGGATCTCGGCGCCGATGCTCTCCAGCCAGCCGACCTGGCCGTCGTCCTTCCAGTCCGAGGCCCAGTAGTCCCGGCGCGCGAGGACCGCGGCCGCGTCGAGGGGGCCCTGCACCGAGGCGCTCAGACCGGGCAGGCGGCGCGCTTCCGCCTGGGCGATCGCCGGGCGCAGCAGGGCCTTGCTGGGGATACAGGCCCAGTAGGAACACTCTCCGCCGATGAGCTCGCTCTCCACGACCGCGGTGGTGAGGCCGGCCGCACGGGTGCGGTCCGCCACGTTCTCCCCCACGGGTCCGGCACCGAGCACCACGACGTCGTAGGTGCTGTTCGCGATGTCTTCCGTTTCCGTCATGGGCCCAGTCTGGTGGGTGGTGTGCGCCGGGGCCACATGGGTAAGCGCGCGGGACAGCGCGTGGAATACGTGCCCGGCCGGGCGTGTTGTGCCGGACGGTTTCCCCGATACCAGGAAGAGGGTTGGCTCAATGAGCAGCACCGTGGAGCTCACCAAGGAGAACTTCGACCAGACGGTCACGGACAACGAGTTCGTCCTGATCGACTTCTGGGCGTCCTGGTGCGGTCCTTGCCGCCAGTTCGCGCCGGTCTACGAGAAGGCCGCCGAGGACAACCCCGACCTGGTCTTCGGCAAGGTGGACACCGAGGCCCAGCCGGAGCTGGCCCAGGCCTTCGGCATCCAGTCGATCCCGACGCTGATGATCGTCCGCGACCAGGTCGCGGTGTTCGCCCAGCCGGGCGCGCTGCCCGAGTCGGCCCTGACGGACGTCATCGGGCAGGCCCGCAAGCTGGACATGGACGAGGTCCGCAAGGCCGTGGCCGCGCAGCAGGCCCAGGCCGAGCAGAACGACCAGTAGAGCCCCTGATCAGAAGGGGTACGTCGCCACGTCCGCGCGTACCGTCGTCCACCGCACGTCGGTGAAGGCCTCCACGTTGGCCTCGCCGCCGAACCGGGCGCCGGTGCCGGACGCGGCGATGCCGCCGAAGGGCGCGACGGCCTCGTCGTTCACGGTCTGGTCGTTGATGTGCACGATGCCGGTCGGGATGCGCTCCGCCAGGTCGAGACCGCGGGCCGCGTCCCTGGTGACGATGCCCAGCGAGAGGCCGTAGGGCCCCGCGGCGGCCAGCGCGGCCGCCTCGTCGACGGTGGCGAAGGACCGTACGGGCGCGACGGGCCCGAAGACCTCCTCCGCGTAGGCGGGGGTGCTGTCGTCGATGCCCGCGAGGACCGTCGGCCGGTAGAAGAGCTTCTCGTGGGTGCCGCCCGCGGCCAGCTTGGCGCCCTGGGCGGTGCTGGCGTCGACCAGGCCGCGCACCTTGGCGAGCTGGTTGTCGTCGATGATCGGGCCGAGGTGGACCTGCTCCCGGTTCGGGTCGCCGACGGCGAGCGAGTCGGCCTTGGCGGCCAGCCGCTCGACGTACTCCGCGTACAGCGACTCGTGCACGAGGTGGCGGCCCGTCGTCATGCAGATCTGGCCCTGGTGGAAGAAGGACCCCCAGGCGGCCGTGGAGATGACGGCCTCGATGTCGGCGTCCTCCAGGACGATCAGGGCGGAGTTGCCGCCGAGTTCCAGGTGGGCGCGCTTGAGGTGGCGGCCCGCCGCCTCGCCCACCGCACGGCCGGCGGCGGTGGACCCGGTGAAGGAGATGACGGGGACGCGCGGGTCGGCGACCAGGGCCTGGCCGACGTCCGGACCGCCGGGCAGGACGTGGAAGAGGCCCTCGGGCAGCCCGGCCTTCGCGAAGACGGCGGCGAGCGAGAGGCCGCCGCAGACCGCGGTGCGCGGGTCGGGCTTGAGGATCACCGCGTTGCCCAGGGCGAGCGCGGGGGCGACGGAGCGGATCGACAGGATCA
The DNA here is from genome assembly GCF_001514195.1 of Streptomyces griseorubiginosus. Classification (GTDB taxonomy): domain Bacteria; phylum Actinomycetota; class Actinomycetes; order Streptomycetales; family Streptomycetaceae; genus Streptomyces; species Streptomyces griseorubiginosus. The sequence continues at coordinate 955,617 of NZ_KQ948737.1, forward strand.
GCGGGGCGTTGAAGGGCGAGATCACGCCGACGACGCCGACCGGGACCCGGCGGGTGTACGACAGCCGCGGCGCCTCGCTGGGCAGGACCTGGCCCGCGGGGCGGGAGGCGAGGGCGGCGGCCTCGTAGCACTCCTGGGCGGCCACGTGCAGCTCGAAGTCGGCCTTGCCGGGTATCGACCCGGACTCGCGGACGAGCCATCCGCGCAGTTCCTCGGCGTGTGCGGCGAACAGGTCACCGGCCTTGCGCAGTACCCCGGCCCGGACGAAGTGCGGGAGCCGCGCCCATTCGGCCTGGGCCGCGCGGGCGGCCTCGGCGGAGCGCTCCACGTCCTCGCCGGTGGCGAGGGTGACGGCGGCGAGGGTGTCGCCGGTGGCGGGCTCGGTGACCGCGTACTCAGGTCCCGAAAGTGGGTGGGACTGCCAGCTCTTGGGGTCGAGCAACGACATGACGGCTCTCCGTTCGATCACCTGCGGGACTCACACGGCAAGGGGTGGTCCCGTGTAGTTCGCGGCCAGTTCGGCGGCCGCATGGCGGGATGCGGTGATGCGGCGCAGCCGTGCGAGCTGCATCCGGCTCTCGAACGCATCCCCGTTTGGTTGAGCGTGCAACATCCTAGTCATGTCGTAGGAGAAGCGCGTGGCCTGCCACACACGAGAAAGACACAACTCCGAATATCTGTCGATCAGTTGCGTGGATCCGGTGCGGTGCACCTCGGTGAGGGCCCGGGCGAGGACGGACACGTCCGACACGGCGAGGTTGAGCCCCTTGGCCCCGGTCGGCGGCACGATGTGCGCGGCGTCCCCGGCCAGCAGCAGGCGGCCGTGACGCATGGGTTCGTGGACGTGACTGCGCATCGGGGTGACCGACTTGGCGGTGATCGGACCCCTGGCGAGGGTCCAGTCGGCGTCGATCGCGAAGCGGGCGGCGAGCTCGTCCCAGATGCGCTCGTCGGACCAGTCGGCGGCGTCCGTGCCGTTGGGGACCTGGAGGTAGAGGCGGGAGACGGACGGGGAGCGCATGCTGTGCAGGGCGAAGCCGCGCTCGCCGCGGGCGTAGATCAACTCCTCGCAGGAGGGCGGGACATCGGCGAGGATCCCGAGCCAGGAGTACGGGTAGTCGCGTGCGTACGTCCGGCTCGTCGCCGCCGGGAAGGCCCTGCGGGAGACGCCGTGGAAGCCGTCGCAGCCGGCGACCCAGTCGCAGGCCAGCGTCTGTTCCCGGCCCTCGTGCCGGAACCGCACCACGGGGGCGTCGCTGTCCGGCTTCTCGACCGCGAGGGCCTCCGCCTCGAACAACAGCGGTGGCCCTTCGGCCAGTTGGAGTCCGACGAGGTCCTTCACGATCTCGGTCTGGGCGTAGATGGTGACCGTACGGCCGCCGGTGAGCGCGGGGAAGTCGATGCGGTGCCGCTCCCCCGCGAACCGCAGCTCGATGCCCCGGTGGACCAGGCCCTGCGCCTCCAGACGGTCGGCGGCCCCGCAGGCGCGCAGGGCGTCGACGGTGCCCTGTTCCAGCATCCCGGCCCGCTGGCGGTGCTCGACGTACTCCCGCGTCCGGCTCTCCAGGACCACGCAGTCGACGCCGGCGCGGTGCAGCATGCGCGCGAGGAGCAGTCCGGCGGGGCCGCCGCCGACGATCCCGACCGTGGTGCGCATGGCAGGCCTCCCTGCGTCCGTCAGCTGGAGTCGCGGTGCACCACCGTGGCACCCAGCACCGTGTGCGTCTCGGTCGCGGCGCCCGGTTCGCGCACCGCGCGGTCGACCAGTTCGGCCAGGTCACGGCCGGACGGCAGCTCGATGTGGACGGTGCTGAGCCGGGGGCGCAGCAGCCGGCCGAGGAGCAGGTCGTCGGCGCCGATCACCGCCGTGTCCTCCGGGATGCGCAGCCCCTCGTCCTGAAGGGCCCGCATCAACAGCATCGCGTATTCGTCGTTGTATGCGAACACGGAGTCGAGTCCGAGCTCCCGCCAGCGGGCGGCGAGCCTGATCGCGGACTGCTCCTCGAAGGCCAGGGACAGCTCGGTGAGCGTGGCGTCCGTGCCGAGCAGGGCCCGGCGCACACCCGCCAGGCGGGGCAGGGAGAAGGCCTCCAGGCCGGCCTCCTCGGGCACCACCACGCCGATGCGGCGCCGGCCGCGCGCGTACAGGTGGTCGGCTGCGCACCGGCCGACCCGCTCGTGGTCCATGAGCAGGGCGTGGGCGCCCTCGACGGCCTCGGGAGCGAGGGTGACCACGGCTCGGGCGCCCGAGCGGCGGAGCAGGGCGACACCCTGCGGGCCGAGTCCGGTGCCGGGCACCAGGACGGCGACCGGGCGCAGCTCGGCCCAGGCGCGGGCCGCCTCCTCCCCCTGGAGGCCGACGCTGCCGTACTGGACGACGGTGTAGTCGAGGCGGCCGAGGGCCCACTGGAGTTCGCTGATGAACTGGCTGTAGAGGGGGCCGACCGGGATGGACGGGGCCGGCATGAGGACCATCCGGCTGTGGCCGGCGCGCAGGCTGCGGGCGGCCGCGTGCGGGACGTACCCGAGTTCCTTCGCGGCGGCGTGGACCCGGCGGCGGGTGGGTTCGCTGATCCGGACAGCGCTGGTGTTGTTGAGGACGTAGGAGACGGTCGCGCGCGAGACGCCGGCCAGGCGGGCCACATCGGCACTCGTGGGCACGGAACGCGGTAATGCGGACGCGGACGTGTTCTGTATCTGCACCATGACGATCGTCATCTTTGCAGAAGCTGTGACGGCGCCCACATGTGGGGTTGCCGCTGTTACCGGGGTCCCGCTCAGCGCTGCGGATCGGCGCCGGTCACGCGCGTCACGAGGTCGTTCCAGCCGGCTTCCAGGCGCTCCAGCGGCATGTCGCACTGCCGGGTGAGGTGGTGGACGAGGGCCGGGTCGAGATACCCCACCAGCGTCTGGGCCAGCAGCTCGCAGTCGGCGTCCGGGAGTATCTGCCGCAGCAGCATGGCGGTGTGCATGTGCAGGGCGCGGGCCGCCGGGTGGGAGTGGCGGCGGGTCGGCTCCGACTGCGCGGCCAGCAGCAGGTCCAGCTGTTCGGCGTAGCGGTACAGCACGGCCACGCCGAGCGCCCGCAGCCGGTCCACCGGCGGGGCTCCGGGGCCCAGCGGGGGCGGGCCGGCGAGGAAGTCGGACTGCAACCGGTGAGCGGAGTGGTCGAGGAGCGCCAGGAGCAGCCCGGTGCGGTCGCCGAAGCGGCGGAAGACCGTGCCCTTGCCGACTCCGGCGGCCGTGGCCACCGCCTCCATGGTGACTCCCGCCACCCCGTGCTCCGCGATCAGCCGGGTCGCGGCCTCCAGCAGCCGAGCCCTGTTGCGGGCCGCGTCGGCACGCAGGCACGGCTCGTCGGGGGCGAATCCGACCTCCAGGAGACGGGGCTTGTCGGAGGGCTCCTGGGGCGTCGGCAACGGGGGCAGGGTCTCGGACATGAAGCCAGCGTAAAGCATCGGGAAGAAAACTGGACCCCGGTCCGTTTGGGATGCTAGACATTAAACGGACCCCGGTCCGGAACATTACGGCAGTGTTTCAGCACCCTTGGAGTAACGCATGTCTGTTCGCATCCTGGCGCTCGTCGGATCCCTTCGCGCCGGCTCGCACAACCGCCAGCTCGCCGAGGCGGCCGTCAAGCACGCTCCCGAGGGCGCGGAGATCGTGCTCTACGAGGGCCTGGCCGAGATCCCCTTCTACAACGAGGACATCGACGTCGAGGGCAGCGTCCCGGCGGCCGCCGCCAAGCTGCGCGAGGCCGCGCAGGCCTCCGACGCGTTCCTGTTCTTCTCCCCCGAGTACAACGGCACCATCCCGGCCGTCCTGAAGAACGCCATCGACTGGCTGTCGCGTCCGTACGGCGCCGGCGCCTTCGGCGGCAAGCCGGTCGCCGTGGTCGGCACCGCGTTCGGCCAGTTCGGCGGCGTGTGGGCGCAGGACGAGACCCGCAAGGCCGTGGGCATCGCCGGCGGCAAGGTGCTCGAGGACGTCAAGCTGTCCATCCCGGGTTCCGTGGTCCGGTTCGCCGAGACGCACCCCGCGGACGACGCGGAGGTCGCCGCACAGCTGGCCGAGGTCGTGGCGCAGCTGCACAGCAACACGAACGAGGCGGCCGCGGCCTGAACCTGCGGTGCGTGAGCGGTACCCCGCAAGGGGCCGGAGTTCTTGTACTCCGGCCCCTTGCCGTGTTGTGGCTGCCGGCCGGTGGGGGCTTGTCGCGCAGTTCCCCGCGCCCCTTCGGGGCGCGTCACGTCACCGTTGCCGGAGCCAGATCTCTCAGTTCCCTGAGCGCCGCTGCGACCGCCGGGCGTTCGTGGGCTCCGGTGCGAGTGCAGGTCAGAATCTTCCGGTGCGGGTTGCCCACACAGCGGATCCTCGTGATCGGCAGATCGGGGGTCAGGTGGGCCAGGCGGGGGATCAATGCCACGCCCAGGCGGTGGGCGACCAGGTGGGCGGTGACGTTCCACTCCACGGCCTGGTGGACCACGCTCGGGGTGAAGCCGGCCGCGCCGCAGGCCGACATGACGTGGGTGCGGCAGGCGCTGTCCACCACGGGGGCGATCCAGTCCTCGTGGGCCGCGTCCGCGAGATCCACCCGGTCACGCCGGGCCAGGGGATGGTCCGCGGGGACGACCAGGTCGAACGGGTCGTCCAGCAGGGGCCGTTGGTCGTATCGCGCGTCGCTCAGGGGCGGATTGTGCGGGGTCGCCTCCACCACCGCCACGTCGATCGCCCCCTCGAAGAGCAGGTCGAAGCTCTCGGGCAGGCCCAACTCCTGGATGCTGACGGTAAGTCGGCTGTGCCGCTCGCGCAGCCGGACCGCCATCGGAGCGAGCAGCGCCGAGACGGCACCGGCCAGTCCGCCCACCCGCAATGGTCCCGCGGGCTCGTCCTGGTCGGCGCGCAGCTCCAGTTCGGCCTGTTCCCAGCGGGCCTGGATCGCGTCGGCGTGCGCGAGCAGGCTCTCGGCGGCCGGGGTGAGACGGATCCCGCGGCCCTGGGGTTCGAGGAGGTCCACGCCCAGGTCGCGGGCGAGCTGGCGGATCTGCTGGGAGGCCGCGGACGGGGTGAAGTGCAGGGCCCGGGCCGCAGCGGTGACCGTGCCGTAGTGGGCGACCGCCCTCAGGACGTGGAGTCGGCGCAGGTCAATCATGAAGCCCACACTTCAAGGTCAAGTCCAGGAAGTCAACGTGGACGTGAACGAAGACCCCATCGCATGCTGGCTGTGTCGCGACGGCCGTACCCAGTCAGTGGATGCGAAGGAGTCGATATGACCAGCCCCACCCGCGCCGTCTGCCCGCACTGCGCCTGGCCGGACGACGCCGAGCCCTTCCAGGTGGTGTCCCGGCACGGCACGGGCGACGGCCGCACGGTGTGGACTCGGTGCGCCTGCGGGTCGTTGCAGGTCCGCGTGGCTGACGGCGGGGGCACGCGGATCGTCTCGCGCAGTCGCCCCGCCGTCGCCGGGGCCGGTTAGTCCAGTTCCGACAGGCGCTGCACGGCGGGTGCCGCGAACTGTTCGATCCACTGGGCCGGGGCGCCCAGTCGCGGGCCGAGGATGACCGTGTCGATGCCGAGCTTGGTGTAGCGGGCGATGTCCCGGGTGAAGGTGTCGAGGTCGCCCTCGGAGGCGGACTCGCCCGCGTAGAGGACGGTCTTGCGGATCTCGTCGTAGTCGCGTCCCTCGGTGTCGCAGTGGCCGCGCAGCACGTCGAGCTTGTGGGCGACCTCCTCGGGCGAGGTGGTGAAGAGGTTGCAGGCGTCGCCATGGCGGGCGACGAGCCGCAGTGTCTTCTTCTCTCCGCTGCCGCCGATCATGATCTCGGGATGCGGGCTGCTGACCGGAGCCGGTACGCACAGCGTCTCGGCGAGCCGGTAGTAGGTGCCCTCGAAGGGACCGTTCGTCGCCGGGTCCCACATCTGGAGGCAGATCCGCAGGGTCTCCTCCAGTCGCTCGAAACGCTCGGCGACGGGCGGGAACGGTACGCCCAGGCCCTCGTGCTCACGGTCGTACCACGCGGCACCGATGCCGAGGGTGGCGCGTCCGCCGGAGAGCACGTCGAGCGTGGTCGCGATCTTGGCGAGCAGGCCGGGGTGACGGTACGTCACTCCGGTGACCAGTGCGCCGAGTCGGACCGTCTCGGTGTGGGCCGCGAGGAAGCCGAGGGTCGTGTAGGCCTCCAGCATGGGGTCCTCGGCACCGCCGTTGAACTCCATCTGGAAGTAGTGGTCCATCACCGACAGCCAGCTCACCCCGGCCGCCTCGGCCGCCCGGCCCGCGGCGGCGAGCTCGGCACCGAGAGCGGGGCCACCCGCGGGATGGTCGAACCGGTTGATGTGCACACCCACACGCATGACGTCTCCGCTCACGGGACTTGGCCGACGACGGCGACGCTACGACTTGGAGCGCGCTCCAAGTCAAGGGGGGAGGGAGGTGCGGGGGGTACGCGTCTCCAACCTTCGGTGGAGGCGGGGCCTCGGGCATAACGGGTGAGGGCGGCTGAGGCCGCCACGGCCGCCTGCCAACCGTCCTGCCGTAGCGGGTGGCGGCTTCCGTGGGAGACGCCGACGAGGCCGGCGGGCGACGGCCCATGGGGCGGATGCACGATGAGTGGGAGCCGCCGGCCATCTGCACAGGTCGATGCCCGACGGGCGGCGGGCTCCGGGCGCCTCCGCAGACCCGACGAGGTCCTCGCGGGCGCGGACGCGCAGGGCGCCGGGGACGCCGACCGGCCGTGCCCGCCGTCTTCCGTCCGGCGCGCTACAGCCGCCCGGCGGTCAGTCGGCGGCGAAGCCGCCTGGACACCGACGCGGGCCCTCAGACACCCGCGCCGCTCCCCGTCACACCGCCCGCTCCGCCTCCACCCCCTCCTGCCGCTTCGCCGCCCGCAGGCTCGTCAGGGTGGTGACCGTGAGGACGAGGACGATGAAGCCGAGGGAGAAGGGGATGCTGATCTCGGGGACGTGGACCCCGGACTCGTGCAGGGCGTGCAGCACCAGCTTGACGCCGATGAATCCGAGGATGATCGAGAGGCCGTAGCTGAGGTGGACCAGCTTCTTCAGCAGGCCGCCGATGAGGAAGTACAGCTGGCGCAGACCCATCAGGGCGAAGGCGTTGGCGGTGAAGACGATGTACGGGTCCTGGGTCAGGCCGTAGATCGCGGGGATGGAGTCCAGGGCGAACAGCACGTCGGTGGAGCCGATGGCGAGCATCACGACCAGCATCGGCGTCATGACCCGCCTGCCGTTCTCCTCGACCCACAGCTTGGTGCCGTGGTAACGGTCGGCCACGCCGAAGCGCCGCTCCACCGTCTTCAGCAGCTTGTTCTCCTCGTACTCCTCCTCGTGCCCACCCTTGCGGGCGTCCTGCACGAGCTTCCAGGCGGTCCAGATCAGGAAGGCGCCGAAGAGGTAGAACACCCAGGAGAACGTGGAGATGATCGCCGCGCCGGCCGCGATGAACCCGGCGCGCAGCACGAGCGCCATGATCACACCGACCATCAGCACCCGCTGCTGGTACTGCGAGGGCACCGCGAACTTCCCCATGATCAGGACGAACACGAAGAGGTTGTCCACGCTCAGGGACTTCTCGGTGATGTACCCGGCGAAGAACTCACCCGTGGGCCTCGCACCGCCGAACAGGAGCAGTCCGAGCCCGAAGAGACAGGCCAGCACGACCCAGACGACGGTCCAGACGCCGGCCTCCTTCACCGAGACGTCGTGCGGCTTGCGGCCGATGAAGAAGTCCGCTCCGACCAGGACGCACAGGGCGACCACGGTCAGCAGCCAGACGGTGAGAGAGACGTTCACTGGTTCTCCAGGTGCGTGGGGGCATCGACAGCCTGGCCACCTCCGCGCATCCCATCCACCTGCGGAAGGTGAACAACGGGTCACGCGAGGGAAAAGACTCGCAGGTCAGGCGTGAGCGGAGCGGTTCTCGCCGTTGTCACCCGCCGTACGGCGGGCAGGTTCCGCCGTACGGCGGCGCCCCGGACCGGCGCCGACGGGCCGATCATGGCGCCACGAGCCGCCGCGCCCCGCGTGAGGAGAAGCCATGACGCATGTGCCGCCCCCGTTCGACCCCGAACTCGGTGCCGCCCTGGAACTGATCAAGGACGTGATCTCGCCCGGCCTCACCCTGGACGAGATCGACGCCGTACGCCAGGGACCGGCCATCCAGATGCTGGCCGAGCTGGACCTGACGCTGGACGGGTTCTTCAAGGTGGAGGACCGGTCGGTGCCCGGGCCGGCGGGTGCGCCGGAGATCTCGCTGCTCATCGCCCGGCCGGTCACCCCGGAGCCCGGTGGTACCGGACGGCCGGTGATCTACCACGTCCACGGCGGCGGCATGGTCCTCGGCAACAACCGGCTCGGCGTCGACGGTCCGCTGGCCTGGGCGCGGGAACTGGACGCGGTGGTGGTGTCGGTGGAGTACCGGCTGGCGCCCGAGCATCCGTATCCGGCGCCGATCGAGGACGTGTACGCCGGGCTCGTGTGGACCGCCGAGCACGCCGGGGAGATCGGCGGCGACGCCGAGCGGATCGTCATCGCGGGAGCGAGCGCGGGTGGCGGTCTCTCGGCGTCGCTGGCCCTGCTCACCCGGGACCGGAAGGGGCCCCGGCCGATCGGTCAGCTGCTGATGTGCCCGATGCTGGACGACCGCAACGACAGCCCGTCCACGTACCAGATGGCGGGCCTGGGGGTGTGGGACCGCACGGCGAACGAGACCGGGTGGACGGCGTTGCTGGGCGAGCGGCGGGGCGGACCGGACGTACCGGCGTACGCGGCGGCGGCCAGGGCGGAGGACCTCTCGGGGCTGCCGCCGGCCTTCCTCGACGTGGGCTCCGCGGAGACGTTCCGCGACGAGGTCGTCGCGTACGCGTCCCGGATCTGGCAGGCGGGCGGGGCGGCCGAACTGCACGTGTGGCCCGGCGGGTTCCACGGCTTCGACGGCTTCGCTCCGCAGGCGGCGCTGTCACAGACCGCACGCGCGGCTCAGGTGACGTGGTTGCGCAGGCTGCTGGGCAACTGAGGGTGTGGGAGGGGTGCTGCGGGGTGGCGCGTCGAGCGGTCGCGGCAGCGCCGGGGCGTGCCACCCCATTCCCCGCACGAAGCGACCCCGGCTCCGCCGCGACCCGGCGGTGCGGTTCTCCGCGCCTTCTCAGGGCGCTTCGTGTCGCCGAGCAGCGTCCTTCCCCGCGACCGCTCAGGGCACTTCGCGACGCCGACGCCGTGCAGTTCTCCGCGAACGCTCACGGCACTTCGCGACGCCGAGCAGTGTCGTTCCCGCCTCCCTCTCGGCACTTCGCGGCGCCATGGCCGTACGGTTCCCCGCGAACGCTCACGGCACTTCGCCGCGCCAAGCAGTGTCGTTCCCGCCGCCCTCTCAGAACACTTCGCGGCGCCGAGGCCGTACAGTTCCCCGCGGCCGCCCTGGGCACTTCGCCGCGCCGATGGCGCACCATAGCCGTATGAAAGAGCTGGCCGGGCGCCTGACCGCGCTGGATCCGGACGCCGGTGCCGCCGTGCGGGTCATCGCCTACTTCGATCGGCTGTCCGAGTCCCGAGCAGGGCTGGAGGCCCTGGTACGGGGCGCCGCCGTGCTGGCCGGGGTGCCCGCGAGGCTGGTCGACGCGGAACGCCGGGTGCGGGTGCGGGTCGAGGCCGACGGGACGCGCCGGGACTCCGGAGCCCCGCCGGATCCCGGCTGGCCCTCCGCCGCGCTCGTACCAGGCGGGGCCGCCGCGCTGTGGCTGGAGCGGGCCGAGGCGGCGCCCAGTGTCGTGGACGCGGTGATCCTGGAGCGGGCCGCGGGGGCCGTACGGCTCGTGCTGGACCGTACCCGCGGACGGGCGCCCGTGGACGACCCCGCGTTGGTCGAGACCGTGCTGGACTCCGGGGCCCCGGAGGCGGCGCGGGTGCACGCGGCACGAGGGCTCGGGCTGGATCCCGGGGGAACGGCGCGTGCGCTGGCGCCGCTCGACGGGCGGCCCCTCGTCATGACCGGACGGGTCGACGCCGAGACGCTCACCGGCCGTACCGGCACCGGACGGGTCGGAGTGGGCCCCGAGGTGCCCGTGCTCGACCTGCCTAGTTCCTGGGCGCAGGCCCGTACCGCGCTGCGGTTCACCGCGGAGGGCACCGCCCAGGACCCGGGGCCGAGGGTCGTGCACGCCGACGAACTGGGCGGTGTGGCGCTGCTGGCCGACCTCGTGGCACCGGGTGCGGAGGCGCCGCCCGATGTCCGGGCCCTGGAGGCGGCGGGGGCGAGCACGCCCTGGCTGCTGGCCACCCTGGACGCGGTGGTCTCGACGGCGAGCCTGCGCGCGGCCGCCGCCGAGATCAACGTCCACCACTCCACGCTCCAGGACCGCTTGTCCCACGCGGAACATCTGCTGGGCTGGCCGCTGCGCACCCCCCAGGGTCGGCTGCGGCTGCAACTGGCGCTCACGATGCGGCACTTGACCCGGTCGTGAGGGAACCGCCCCGCCGCGCTCAGCGGAACTCGTGCACGACCTCGATCGTCCCGACGATGTGCGCGTTGAACTCGTCCAACTCCTCGGCGGGGACCCACAGTTCGAGGATCGTACGGCCGCCTGCCTGCTGGACGGGATATCGGCTCACGAAATCGGAGTCGACCTCGAAGCGGGTGACGAATCCGGCGCCGTCGTGCTTGACGTTCCAGTCCCGGGCGATCCTGATCGCGTAGTCCTCGTCGAGGACCGGGTAGAAGATCGGCTGCTCGGGGAGTCTGGGCGGCCAGGCGCGCCAGTCGAGTTTGCGCACCAGGTCCAGTTCCACCGGGCCGGTGGGGCGCCAGAGGGTCGTCGTCGGTGGCCGGCCGGTCATGGGTTCGCTCTCCGCAGGGACCGGCCGCCGGTGCGGCCGGGTCGGGAGCCTGGACGGTACCGGTGGGAGAAGCGGCCGGGCCACCGGGTTTCCGGGCACTGCGGGTGCGGTCGGCTACCTCAGCGCGAACGACGTCCGGTGCTGCCAGTCGGTGCCCGTGTAGGCGACGAGGTCGACCTTCGACACGCGGGCCGAGAAGGGGAGGCCGGTGCGGATGTCGGCCTCGGCCTCGTCCAGGAGGGTGTCGTCGTGGGACTGGGCGACCGTCAGATGCGGGTGCGGCTCGTACTTCCCGCCGTACGGCGGGGCCTCCGGCCAGCGTGCGACGACCGCCTCCGTGAGCCGGCGGAACGGCGCGTCGGGGGCGGGGGCGAGGTAGAGCAGTCCGGGAAAGCGGCCGCAGTCCTCGAACCGCACGTCGAAGGAGGGATGGCTGCCGAAGATCTCGTCGAGGGCGGCGCGGGTGCCGGCATCGACCAGTGGCTCGGGCAGGAACGGGAAGAGCACGGTGACATGTGCCGGGACACCGGCCCGGGCCGCCGGATCGAAGCGGTCGCGCCAGACCCGTACCGCGGGCTCGGCCTCCGGCACGGGCACCACGAGGGCCGTCTGGCCGCTGACGAAGGAAGCGGATGCGTCGGCTGTCATGGCACGGGTGTATCAGGCGGCGCACGGCGGTCGCGACCTGCCGAAGCTTGCGTACACGTACAACAGGCCCACGCCGACTATTTCACCGATGACATATTCTGGATCCCACCACTTCGGGACGGAGGCCCAGCGCCATGACCGCGACTGACCCGGCACTCACCGCGCTCGCCCAGGGCTGGTGTGCGCTCTCCCTCCTGCACGGCAGGATCGAGGCCCACATCGAGCGTGCCCTCCAGGCCGGGCACGAGCTGAGCGTGCGGGAGTACTCCCTGCTGGACGTGCTGAGCCGGCAGCACGACGGGGAGGGCGGCCATCTCCAGATGAAGCAGGTCGCCGACGCGGTCGTCCTCAGCCAGAGCGCCACGACCCGGCTGGTCACCCGCCTCGAGGACCGCGGGCTGCTGACCCGCTATCTGTGCCCCACCGACCGGCGTGGCATCTACACCGACGTCACCGACGCCGGCCGCACCCTGCTGGAGGCGGCCCGCCCGACCAACGAGGCGGCCCTGCGCGAGGCGCTCGACGACGCCGCCCGCAATCCCGAACTCGCCCCTCTCGTCAAGGCGGTCGAGACCCTCGGCGTACCCGCCTGATCGTGGGCGTCGGCTTCGACTCCTAGTACCGGGACGCATTCCCGCCGACCGCCACGGGCAGGGTCTTCAGGGATCAGCCGTGAAGGAACGCGCCGCGTTTCGTGCATCTCGCGCAGAGGAACGGAGTTTCAGCGTGCCGACGAACCAGGCCACCGCCCCCGGGAACGACGTGTCGCCCACCCGGATAGAGCGTCTCGACGAGGAGATAATCGCGCTGCTCGCGCGTCGCCGTGAGATGGCGCAGGAGCTGCCCGCTCCGGCCCGGGCCCGCGCGGCGGACCCCGGGTTCACCGAGACCGTGCGGGAGATCACGGACCGCTATCGCCAGGAGCTCGGCGGGGCCGGCGAACTCGTCGCCCGCGCGGTACTGGTGCTCTGCACGCCGGACCGCCGGAACTGACGAGCCCGCCGGTCCCGGGCCGCACCGGGGGCAGGCGGCACCGGGACCCGCGGGGGCTCGCCCGGTTCAACCGTGCGGCACCGGGACCCGCGGATGCTCGCCCGGTTCAGCCGTGCGTCACCACGGCAGCGGGCCGTCGATGTCGAAGTAGCCCCCGGTCGGGCCGTCCGGTCCGGCCTGCGCCATCCGTACGATGATCTCGGCGCCCTCCGCAACGGTCTGCGTACCCGTGTTGCCGTTCAGGTCGGTCCGGGTGAAGCCGGGCTCCACGGAGTTGATCCGCAGGTCCGGGAACGCCTTCGCGTACTGCACGGTGAGCATGTTGAGCGCGGTCTTGGAGGTCGGGTAGGCGATGCCCGGATAGAAGTGCGCGGGGTGCTCCGGGTCGGAGAGGTGGGTCAGCGAGGCCAGTCCGCTGCTGACGTTGACCACGACGGGCGCGGCCGAGCGCCGGAGCAGCGGCAGGAAGGCGTGCAGGACGCGCACCACACCGAAGACGTTGGTCTCGAAGGTGGTGCGCATGTGGTCCGCGGTGACGGTCTCGGCGACCGGCACGCTGTTGTCGTCGGTACGGGTCTCGATGCCGGCGTTGTTGATCAGGACGTCGAGGCCCCCGTCGGCCTCGACCGTCTTGGCGGCCGCCTCCACCGACGCGTCGTCGGTGACGTCGAGCAGGACGAAGCGGGCTCCGAGCTCTTCGGCTGCGCGCCGGCCGCGCTCGGCGTCACGGGCCCCGACGTAGACGGTGTGGCCTGCGGCGACGAGCCGGCGGGCGGTCTCGAAGCCGAGGCCCTTGTTGGCTCCGGTGATGAGTGTTGTCGTCATGGCACCCACCGTCCCGCGCCGTCCCGGGGGCAGCCAGAAGACCCTTCTTCCTGGGACTGGCGGTACCAGGCACATCGGCGGCCGACGGTGTTCACTGAGGGGCATGGCGGCGACGGAACTGGGACAGGCACTGCGGCGCTGGCGTGACCGGGTCGCCCCGGACGCGGCCGGGCTGCCCTCGGGTGGGCACCGGCGCGCGGCCGGACTGCGCCGCGAGGAACTGGCCCTGCTGGCGGGCATCTCGGTCGACTACGTGACCCGACTCGAACAGGGCCGTGCGGTCAATCCGTCGGTGCAGGTGGTCGAGGCTCTGGCCCGCGCGCTGCGGCTGTCGGGGGACGAACGGACGTACCTGTTCGGGCTCGCGGGCCAGGTGCCACCGGGCCCCGATGTCGTGCCGGCCTTCATCACGCCCAGTGTCCAGCGCCTGCTGGACCGGCTGGTGGACACCCCCGTCGCGGTCTCCGACGCGGCGATGACGCTGCTCGTGACCAACCCGATGTACGCGGCGCTGCTGGGCGATCCGTCCGTCCTGCGCGGCCTCGAACGCAACGGTGTCTGGCGGAACTTCACCCGGATGCCGAGCCGGGTGCGGCACACCCCCGAGGAGTGGGCGGCCTTCGAGACGGGCATGGTCGCCGAGTTGCGGGCGACCGCGGCCCGCTATCCGGCGGATCGTCACATCCCGCTCCTGGTACGCGAGTTGAGGAGCCGGAGCGAGCGGTTCGCCGACCTGTGGGACGCGGGGGTGGTGGGTCGGCTCACGGCCTCACGCAAGACGATCGAGCACCCGCAGGTCGGCACCCTCACCCTCGACTGCGACCTGCTCCGGGTCGACGAGGGCGATCTCCACATCCTCGTCTACTCGGCGGAGCCCGGCACCGAGGACGCCGAGAAGCTGCGCCTGATCTCGGTCCTCGGCACCCAGAGTCTGGTCTAGGGCCTGGTTGGCGGTCTCGTATGGCAGCCTGGTCGCGTGCCGAAGGACGCCTACCGCGTGAGACCTCTGGACGAGACGACCTGGCCCGACTTCGTGTCGCTGGTCGAGCGGCACAACGGCGTGTGGGGCGGCTGCTGGTGCATGGCCTTCCACGCCGAGGGAGTGGGCCGCCACAAGTCCCCGGAGCAGAACCGCGCGGAGAAGGAACAGCGGGTCCGGGAGGGCCGGGCGCACGCGGCACTCGTGTACGACGGCTCGGTGTGCGTGGGCTGGTGCCAGTTCGGGCCGACCGGTGAACTGCCCCGGATCAAGCACCGGCGGGTCTACGAGCAGGGCCTGGATACTCCGCCCGACTGGCGTGTCACCTGCTTCTTCGTGGACAAGAGCTGCCGGCGCAAGGGCGTGGCGGCGGCCGCACTCGCGGGCGCCCTGCGGGAGATCGCGCGGCTGGGCGGCGGCACGGTGGAGAGCTACCCCGAGGACGCCGGGGACCGCGCGGTGTCCTCCTCGTTCCTGCACAACGGGACCGTGGCGATGTTCGAGGCGCAGGGCTTCGGGCGCACCCGGCGGATCGGCAGGCACCACTGGGTCGTCACGAGAACCCTGCCGGGTCACGCACCTCGCGACGAGGTCAGGCGGTCCTCGTGACAGGTACCCAGACCCCGTCCCAGTGTTCGGCGCCCCACTCCTCGAAGCGGCCGACCTCGGTGAAGCCCAGTTTCCGGGCGAGGCTCAGGGAGGGCTCGTTGGCGGTGGAGGTGGAGAGCACCACGGGTGCGCCGGGCTGCTCGCCGGCGAACCAGTCGAGCGCCGCAGCGCAGGCCTCGGTCGCGTATCCGTGTCCCCACGCCGCGGGCAGCAGCAGATAGCCGAGTTCGGCCTCCCCGGCGCTGGGACGGACCTGGCTCCGGTGCTCCGCGTCCCGTCGGTTGAGCTCGACGATGCCGATCATGGTGCCGTCGAGCTCGATCACGAAGAGGCCGGGCCGCCGCCCGGGCACCTCGGGGACCTGGCGTTCGAGTTCGTCACGGGGTCGTGGGCCGCCGAGATGGGCGTGCACCTCCGGTGAGGCGAACAGGTCGATGAACGCCGCTCGGTCCCGGGCCTCGGAGGCGCGGAGCACGAGCCGTCGGGTCCGGATCGGGGCGGGTGGCCAGGCGACGGTTCCGAGTTCAGCCATGGCGGGGAACCTATCGCACGGCGTTGAGCGGCTCGTGTGGTCATCGCCCGCCCAAACCGGAACAGGATGTGAGCCAACCCACAATCGATACGCGCCCGTTTCGATAGCTCCGGAGTTACGCTGATCCCACGGAAACGAAACGGTTTCGTTTAGCACGATTGCCCGCTGGGCGAGGATGGAGCACGCACGCCATGACCAGCGTCCTCATCGCCACCGGCCAGGCACTTCAGCGTGTCGGCCTTCGTATGCTCCTGGAGTCGCAGCCCGATCTAACCGTGGTCGGCGAGGCGGCACCCGGACCCGAGACGGTCCGCCTCAGCGCCCGGCTCCGACCGGACGTGGTCCTGCTGGACTGCCGGAGCACCGACCCGGACACCGCCGAGACGGTCCGCCGTATCGCCCACGCCCCGGACGGCCCCGTCTCCCACGTCCTGCTGCTCACCGCGGACGACGACACCTCGCCCTACGCCGCCCTGCGCGCCGGGGCCGCGGGGCACCTGCCCGAAGGGGCCACCGCCGAGGAACTCGTCGCGGCCGTGCGGGTGGTGGCCGCGGGTGACGTCGTCGTCTCCCCCGGGCTGACCCGCGCGCTCATCGACGCCGTCCGCAACCAGCGGACCGTGGGCGGACCGGCCTCCGGCAATCGGCTGGGCAGCCTCACCGGCCGCGAGCGCGACGTACTCGCCGCGGTCGCCTCCGGCGACTCCAACTCCGAGATCGCCGACCGGCTCTCCATCGCGCCGACCACGGTGAAGTCCCATGTCAGCAACATCCTCACCAAGATCGGCGCCCGCGGCCGGGTCCAGGCGGTCGTCTTCGCCTACGAATCGGGACTGGTGACCCCGTCCCAGCACGTCCTGCACGCGTGAGGCGTGGCCGACCGGGACCAGGGTCGGCCACACCCCCGCGGCGCGATCACGCTGCCGTGTAGCCGAGTTGCCGCCGCATGTACGGCGTCATCAGCGTCTTCGCCTTGGCCAGCGTCGTCGTGCGGCCGCCCAGGACCGCGGTCTCGCCGCCGGGTACCGGGAGCATCGTGACGCCGTCCGCCGGGCCGAAGGGGACGATCAGCGGGGTGCGGTGGACGGGGCGGTAGAAGCGCGGCTCCCTGCGGTGCCGGCCCGAACTGTTCAGGTGGGCGCGGATGTTCCAGGCGGCGAGGTCCGCCTGCGCGAGCGCGGCCGGGGTGATCTTCAGCTCGCTGGCGTCGTTGACGTCGCCGACCGCGAAGACGTCCTGGTGCCCCTCGGCCCGCAGCGCACGGTCGACCTTCACGTGGCCGGAGTGGTTCAGCCAGTCGCCGTGGCCGGCGAGGCGCAGCCAGAGCGTGTTGGGGGTGGTGCCGGTGGCCCAGAAGGACAGGTCGGCGGCGATGAGTTCGCCGTGGGCGTCGCGGTAGGTGCCGAAGTCGTTGCCGGGGGACATGAAGGAGTTCAGCCGGATCTCCACGTCGTGGGCCTCCAGCCAGGCGCGCGCCCGGCGTCCGGCCCGCTCGCTGCCCGTGGCGTCGAGCAGCGCGGGACCGGAGTGCGCGAGCGTGACCCGGGCCTGGGGCCGGGCCAGCCGGATCTCCGCGCTGAGTTCGACGCCGGAGGGCCCGCCACCGACCACGAGGACGTGCTCGGCGCAGGCGATCTTCTGCTGGTGCTCGTTGAAGGTCTTCACCGCCTCCTCGGTGGTGCTCCCGCCGAACCGGGCCGGCGCCGGGTAGTCGGCGCCGGTCGCGATCACGACCACGTCGTACGGCAGCCGCGTCCCGTCGGCCAGCAGCACCCGCCGCTCGGCGGTGTCGATGGCGACCGCCTTGCCGAGGACGACCCGGCCGTGGCGCAGCAGACGGTCGTACGGGATGAAGGGGGTCACCGTCCACTCGCTGCGCACCCCGGCGCGCAGGGACGAGATGCGGTGGAAGAACACGTCCTTGCGGTCCACCAGCGTGACCCGGGCCGTATGGTCCAGTCTCTTGGCCAGGCGGACGCCCGCATATCCGCCGCCGATCACCACTACATCGCCGTCACTCACGCCGAGTCTCCTGAAACCGTGGGGGGAGGGAGTGCCATGACGGACGAGTC
Source organism: Streptomyces griseorubiginosus (assembly GCF_001514195.1). Lineage (GTDB taxonomy): Bacteria > Actinomycetota > Actinomycetes > Streptomycetales > Streptomycetaceae > Streptomyces > Streptomyces griseorubiginosus. Next base: position 973,123 of record NZ_KQ948737.1, read on the forward strand.
CGCTTCCCCCCGTGCACTCGGATGACGGTGAGCGTAACGCTTGAAACATAAAGTTTCAGTTGGTGTCTGTGAGCTTTCCGTGAAGTTGTCAGACGCCGGCGTCGGCGGCGTCCACCTCGTAGTCGAACCAGACGCGGTGCGTACCGTCCGCGTCGACCGCGAGGCCGCCGGTGCCGGAGATGCCCGCCAGCCCACCGGTGCCGCTGCCGGGGACGACGTGGAAGAACTCCGCGCTGCGGTCGCTGCCGGAAGTGGTCGCGGAGTGCACGAAGTTGAAGGTACCGGACCGGTCGTGCAGGGAGCCCTCGAAGGACTCCATTGCCACATAGGTGCCCACGCCGGACTCCTGGTCGTACGCGGCGGTGAACAAGGTCGCCGAGCGGCCGGCGACTTCGCCCCGGAAGTGCTTCTCCATCGTCCCGACACCGACCGGGAGCCCGGTGGTCACGGGCGGCTCGGGCTTCAGTTCGGTCGGCACGAACGCTTTCACGCTGAATGTTCCGTCTGCTCTCATGCGCCGACGGTACCGACCGGGTCTGACACCGCCCTGCCGCCCGTGCGCGCCTACTCCGGCGGGGTGGGCGTGTCGTGGGTGCGGTACATGGCCTGGACGTCCAGTTCCAGTTGGACCGTGGGGCCCACGACCGCGATGCCCCGGGCCAGCATGGAACGCCAGTTGAGGGTGTAGTCCTCGCGGTGCAGTTCCGCCGTCGCGAGGGCCGCGCAGCGCAGTTCCTCGCCGTAGCCGCCGTTGACCGTGCCCAGATACGTGGTGTCCAGGGCGACCGAGCGGCTCACGCCGTGCATGGTCAGGCTGCCCTGGAGGGTCCACTTGCTGCCGCCGCGGTAGACGAAGCGGGTGCTGACGAAGTCGATGTGCGGGAAGCGCTCGACGTCGAGGAAGTCCCCGGAGCGCAGGTGGTTGTCGCGGGTGGTGTTGCCGGTGGTGATGCTGGAGGCGTCGATCCGGACCTGGACCCGGGACTGCGACATGTCCTGCGCGATCTGGATGCCGCCGTCGAAGCGCTCGAAGCGGCCGTGCACATGGGCCATGCCCACGTGCTTGGCGATGAAGCGGATCGCGGTGTGCGGCGGATCGAACAACCACACGCCGGGGGTGGGCAGTTGGAGAGCCTGGGCGGGCTGGAGCCAGACCCGCTCGGCGGGCCCGGCCCCGGTGGGCCCGACCTCGACGGTCTCGCGGTGCGGCTGGAGGCCCTCGGCCGCAGCCATCAGGCTGTAGCGGCCGGGCGGGAGCACGGCGACGAAGTAGCCGTAGGGGTCCGACATTCCGCGCGCCGCGACCCGGTGCGTGTCCAGGGCGGTGACGGTGACGTCGGCGCCCGACATGGGCGAGCCCATCGGGTCGACGATCTCACGTGCCACGGCGCCCGCGCCTTCCGGGAGGGGGACGGAGAGGCCCGCCGCCTCGGCAAGGGCAGCCTTGGACCGCCTGCGCCTGAGGAGTGCGAGGGCCATGATGTTCACCTTTCCTAGGGGACGTGCTGTTCTGCCGCGGGGCTCACGGTCGGCGGCCCTCGAAGGCCGCCTGGAGCACCGCCCGCACACCCTCCGTCGTCACGGGACGCGGATTGGCGTACGGCTGTCCCGCCACCTGTCGGGCCGCCTCGGCCACGTCGGTCTCCTTGAGGCCGAGTTCGGCGAGGGAGCGCGGAGCGCCGAGGCGTCCGGCCAGGTCCCACAGGGCTTGTGACGGGTTCTCGGCATCGAGTGCCCTGCTCAGCGCGGCCGACGCGCCGGGAACGGCGGGCGTGTTGTAGGCGAGCGCGTGCGGCAGGACGACGGTGTGGGTCTCGGCGTGCGGCAGCCCGAAGGTGCCGCCGAGGACATGGCAGAGCTTGTGGTGCAGGCCCATCGTGGTGGACCCGAGGCAGGCCCCGCACAGCCACGCCCCGTACAGCGCACGTCCGCGCGCGTCCAGGTCGTCGGGCCGTGCGGCGAGCGCGGGGAGCGCCTCGGTGATGGCCCGCACGCCCTCCTCGGCCATCAGTGCGATGAGCGGGGAGGTGTCCGGGGCGTAGAGGGCTTCGACCGCGTGCGCGAGGGCGTTGACCCCGCTGGTGACGGTCAGGGGCACCGGCAGGGAGACGGTGAGTTCGGGGTCGTAGACGACACTGCGGGGCTGGACCTTCGGGTCCCGCCCCGTGCGCTTGACGCCGGCCTCGGTCAGGCCCCAGACGGGGGTCATCTCGGAGCCCGAGTAGGTCGACGGGACGGCGATCAGCGGCAGTCCGGTGCGCAGCGCGATCGCCTTGCCGAGGCCGATGGAGGAGCCGCCGCCGACCGCGACGACCCCGTCGGCCCCGGCCGTGCGCGCCGCCGCCACGGCCCGGTCGGCGTCCTCGAGGGGAACATGCATCCGGGCCTCGGCGTGCAGGCCCGCGCAGGAGTCGCCGAGCGCGTCCGCGACCGCCCGCGCGACGGCCTCGCCCCGCCTGCCGCACACCACCAACAGCCGTCGCAGACCCAGGTGTTCGGCCTCGGCGGGGGTGGCGCTCACGGCGGCGCCGGGCCGGAAGACGACCCGGCCCGGACGGCTCTCGTAGGTGAAGTCGCCGGTGAACGTCATGCGTTCGGCTCCAGCACGAGGTCGAAGCGGGCGTGCCGGAAGGGGTTCGGCACGCCGAACTCGGCGGCCAGGGACGGGTCGTCGGTGACGGCAAAGTCCTGCACCAGGCTCCGCTTCACGGCGAAGACGGCGTCGGAGTCGAGGTAGTCGCTGCCCGCGACGAAGATGTGGGTGGTGACGGGGGTGTGGCCCTCGGCGCCCACGATGAAGTGGATGTGCGCGGGCCGATAGGGGTGCCGTCCGGTCGCGCGGAGCAGGTCGCCGACCGGGCCGTCGGTCGGGATCGGGTACGGCGCCGGGACACAGGTGCGGAACCAGAAGCGGCCCTCGGCGTCCGCGGTGAACAGTCCGCGGCCGTTGCCCGCCGGCTGGACGTCGGGCTGTTGGACGTCGTAGAAGCCCTGCTCGTCGGCCTGCCACACGTCGAGGACGGCGCCCGGCAGCGGGGTGCCGTCGGCGGAGCGGACCCGGCCGCTGACCACGCAGGGCTCGGTGCCGCCGACCAGGTCGATGTCGTCGCCGAGTGCGCGGACGGGCGACTCGGTCATGTGGAAGGGGCCGAGCACGGTGGACTCGGTGGCGCCCTGCACCCGGTCGCCGTTGAGGGTCTCGACCAGCATGGACAGGCCGAGCACGTCCGAGAGAAGGATGAACTCCTGCCGGGTGTCGGTGCACTTCTGCCCGGTCGCGGTCAGGAAGGCGATCGCCTGCTCCCACTCCTGCTGGGTGAGCCGCGTCTCGCGCGCGAAGTCGTGCAGATGACGGATGAGGCCGGTGAGCAGCTCGCGCAGGCGTGGATCGGCGGTCGCGCGGAGACTGGTGACGGCCTCCTCGGTGACGCTGCTTCCGATCGTGTCGGTGGTCATCCCGGCTCCTCGTGCTCGACGGCTTTCCGCTCCTGCCATGGTCGCGCGTTATCGGGCGCGACCGAGGATGCGGCGCAGCGCGTCCGAGAGGACTTCACGGGCGTCGGGCGCCGCGGTCGCGTGCCGGAAGGCCACGAAGCCGTCGGGCCGGACGAGGAGGGCGCCGGCGTCGGAGATCTCGCTGAGCCGCGCCCAGTCGCCGTACGGGTCCTCGTACTCCTGCCCCGGCCCGATGACCACGGTGGCGATGTCCACGTCCTGCGCCTCGGCGGCCCGGATCCAGCCCTCGCCGCCGATGCCGGTGAGGAGGGTGAAGCGGCCCTGGCCGACCGTGTCGAGCGTGGACAGCGTCCGGGTCCCGGAGGTGATCCAGGCGTGCGGGATGCGGGCGCCCGGGCGGGAGGTGGGCTGGTGGTGCAGTTCGGGGTCGCGCGGGAACGTCTCCGGCGGGGTGCCGTCGGGGACGATCGCGTCGGAGGTGTAGCGCTGGTTGAGGTCGACGCCGTGCGCGTTGAACTCGTACACCTTGAAGGCGATGGCCTCGCGCAGCTTCGCCCGCTGCTTCTCGGCGGCCTCGCCGGCCTCCTTGCGGGCGGCGATGTTGGCCCACAGCTGCTCGGGGGTCTGCGGGGAGAGCCCGTCGAGCGCCTCGAAGATGGGGGCGGTCTCGCCGATGGACCGGTTGGCGCGGGTGACGACCTGCTTGCCGACGGGGGCGCGTTCGGCGGTGTAGGTGTCGAGGAGCTTCGGCGAGGCGCTGCCGTCGAGGACGAGCTTCAGTTTCCAGGCGAGGTTGTAGGCGTCCTGGATGGAGGTGTTGGAGCCCAGTCCGTTGGACGGCGGATGCCGGTGGGTGGCGTCTCCGGCGCAGAAGACCCGGCCGTTGGAGTAGCGCTCGGCGTACATCTCGTTGACGGTCCACGCCGAGGACGACTTGATCGTCACCGGGATCTCGTCGTCGCCGACCAGCTGCCGTACGACGGACTCGGCGTACTCCGTGGTCAGGTCGGGGGCGCCCGCGGTGACGTCGTAGCCCCACACGATCAGCCACTCGTTCCACGGCCGCACACAGCGCACCAGGCCGGCGCCGATGCCGCCTACGGTGGCGCCCGGGGCGAGGACCCAGTAGAGGGTGGCGGGCCGGTGCGCGGTGTACTTCGTCAGGTCGGCCTCGAAGACGATGTTGATGCTGCCGGCCACCCCCATCTGGCCGCCCATCGGCAGTCCGGCGTCCTCGGCGACTCTGGAGCGGCCGCCGTCGGCGCCGATCAGGTACTTCGCACGGATCTCGTACGTGTCGCCGCGCAGCCGGTCCCGGACCGTGGCCGTCACACCGTCGGCGTCCTGGGTGTGGGAGAGGTACTCGGTCTCGAAGCGCAGGCTGGTGCCGCGGGCCACGGCCGCGTCGACGAGGACCGGCTCCATGAGGTGCTGGGGCAGGTCGCACATGCGGGTGGGGCTGGCGAGTTCGTGGGCGGCCTGGACCAGCGGGTCGTTGCCCCAGGAGCGCACCCGGCCGAGTTCCTCGCCGGCCAGGCTGGTGCAGAAGGTGGTGTTGCCCATCAGGTGCTGCGGGGTCGCCCGGGCGATGACGTCCTGTTCGACGCCGAGGTCGCGCAGGACCTCCATCGTGCGCTGGTTGGTGATGTGCGCGCGGGGGGTGTCGGCGAGGCTCGCGTAGCGCGTCACGACGATGTTGGGGACGCCGTAGGTGCTCAGGGCGAGCGCGGCCGAGGCACCGGCCGGCCCGCTGCCGACGATCAGGACGTCGGTCTCGACGACGGTGGACACGGGGCGCTCCAGGCGGGCTCACGGACGACGGACAGTCTTGATCATGGTGGGGCGGGGCGGAGTGCGGGTGTCTCAATTCGATACACCGGCTCGCGGTGGACGGGTCCCTGTCGTGCGGGGCGGTCGTTAGGGGGTCTCGTGCGGGGCGGTCGATGCGGGTTCTCGTGTGAGGCAGTCGATACGGGTTCTCGCGGGGCGGTCAATGCGGGCTCGTGCGGGGCGGTCGATGCGGGCTCGCGCGGGGCGGTCGATGCGGGCTCGCGCGGGGCAGTCGTTGCGGGCTCGCGCGGGGCAGTCGTTGCGCGTTCAACTGCACCCGCTACGGTGGTTGCCTCGTGACCACCACTGAGCCGTCGCCCGCAGTCCACGCCCTCCCGCCGCTGGGAGTGGCGCGGGAACGCTTCCTGTCCGGGCGGCCGGTGCCGGAGTGGGTACCGGAGGACGTGCTCGCCGCCTGGCGCCGGGCGCGGTTCTTCGGTGTGCCGCACGACTTGGGAGAACCCGCCGCCGCCCCGCCCCGGCCCGCCGACTCGCCCCTGCTCGGCGCCGCCCGGCCGGTGCTCGAACGGATCGCCCCCGCCCTGGGCCCCGGCCCCTCGGTGCTCCTGCTGACCGACGCGCGGCTGCGGGTCCTGTGGACGTCCGGCGTGGCTCCCGGGCTGCCCCCGTGCCCAGGTCTGTCGGAGCAGGAGGTCGGCCACAACAGCGCGGCACTCGCGCTGCGCGACCGGCGCCGGGCCGAGGTGCACGGACCCGAGCACTTCCTGGACGTCTGGCAGGACGTGTCGGCGGTCAGCGTGCCGGTGCTCGCCCCGAAGAGCGGCCACGCGCTCGGCACCCTCACCGTCGCCTGCCGGCTGTGCGGCGGCCGCCCGCCGCATCCGCAGGCGGCTCTCGCCGAGGCCGCCGCCACCGCGGTGGAGGCCGAACTGCTCGCCCGGGCGGGACGCCCCGAACAGCTGCTCCTCGACGCCTACTTGCGGGCCACGCGCGGTGAGGACCGTGCGGTGGCCGCGCTGGACGGCCGCAACCGGCTGCTCAGCGCGGCAGCGGAACGGCTGGCGAGCGAGGAGGTGCTGCGGGCCCTCGAACGCACGGCGGTGACGGCACGGCACTCGGACCCGCCGCCGGCCCCCACTCTTCCCGAGGATGCCGGGTGCACGGCCCGGATCGAGGTGGTACGGCAGGACGGCGCGGTCCTCGGGATCGTGGCCGTCCTGGAGTCGCGGACCGAGACCGCACCGCGGCCCCGGCCACGCGCCCTCCCCGCCCTGGCCGGCTCCTCGCTTCCCTGGCGGTACGCCGTCGAGCGCGCCGCCGATCTGGCCCGCTCGCCGGAGCCGATGCTGCTGACCGGCGAGCGCGGCACGGGCAAGACCGCGCTGGCCCGGGAGTTGCTGGGCCGGTCGCCCGTCAAGGTCGTCGACGCGGCCGAAGCCGGCTCGCTCGAAGCCGGCTCGCTCGAAGCCGGCTCGCTCGGAGACGGTTCACTCAAAGCCGGTTCGCTCGAAGTCGGTTCGCTCGAAGGGGACTTGGTGAGGTGGGCCGCGCGGGGTCCGCTGCTGCTGCGGCACGCGGAGCGGCTGACCCAACCTGCCGTGGCCGTGCTGAACTCCCTGCTCGACGCCCACCCGGACGCCCGGCTGCTGATCACCCACACCCCCGGCACCCCGCCCGGACCATGCCTCCAGCGCCTCCTGGACAAGCTGGCCGCCCGCTCGGTCACCCTGCCGCCGCTGCGTGAACGCGCCGAGGACATCCAGGAGTTGCTGACGGCCCTGGCGCCACGCCCCGCGCCGGGCAGTCCTCCGCTCACCTGGACCCTGGACGCCGTGCGCGCGCTCGAACAGCATCCTTGGCCCGGCAACGTCACCGAACTCGCCCATGTCGTGCAGGCGTTGGCGGAACACCGCCGAGCCTCCGGACCGATCCGCCGGGCCGAGCTGCCCGACACCGTGCGCGAAGGGCCCGCCGTCCGTCCGCTCAGCCCGATGGAGCACGCCGAGCGCGCCACGATCCTCGAGACCCTGCACCGCCACGGCGGCAACAAGTCCCGCGCGGCGGCCGCCCTGGGCATCGGCCGGGCGACGCTGTACCGCAAGCTGCGGGAGTACGAGGGCTGACGCCCGCCAGGGGCGTGAGGCACCGAGGACTCGCCGCGTCGATCGGCGGGGCGGCGCACCGGGTCACAGCGAGGCTGCATACCGTAGAGGGAGATCACCACCTGCCCGGGAGCACGCATGTCCGGTAGCCGTCGTAAGAGACCCGGCGACGCCTTCGACGCCATCGAGCCCCCCGGCGACGCCGAGGTGGTCGTCGGGGTGGTCTCGGTGACCGTCCTCGTGGAGGCCCTCGGCGTGCTGTCGGGGTCCGAGGTGTGGCTCCTGGGCCTCCTGGTCTTCCTGCCGGGCGCGGCCTCGGCGCTGGGCACGGTCCGGCAGACGACGTTCGTCGCGGTGTGGACCACGGTCGTCGTCACCGTCACCGTGCTGCTGCGGGACCGGGAGGCGGGCCACTGGTTCGACCGGCTCCTGCTCGTCCTGTTCACCCTGGGCCTGGCCGCGATCTCGGTCTACGGCTGTCACCGGCGGATCAGGCGCGAGGAGGCGATGCTGCGGCTGCGGTCCACCGCCGCGGCGATGCAGCGGCACATCCTGCACCCCCTCCCCCTGGTCACCGACGACGTCCTGGTCAACGGTGTGTACGAGCCGCTCCAGGAGGACCGGCTCGTCGGCGGCGACATCTACGACGTCGTCGCGTCACCGTTCGGGACCCGGGTGCTGATCGGGGACGTGCAGGGCAAGGGGCTGACCGCGGTGGGCGCGGCGTTCGCCGTCATCGGCGCCTTCCGCGAGGCCGCCCACCGCGAGCCCACCCTCACCGCGCTCGTGGACGCCCTGGACGCGGCGGTCGTACGGCACAACTCCTACGCCACGCACACCGGTGACGACGAACGCTTCGTGACCGCGCTCGTCCTCGGGGTCGACGCGGAGATGGAGGTGCAGGCCGTCAACTGCGGGCACGTCCTGCCGTACGTCCTGTACGACGGCAAGGTCAGCGCCCTGGATCTGGAGGCGGGTGTCCCGCTGGGCCTGGCGGAGCTCGCCGCCGAACCCACGACCGTCGGCTGGTTCGACTTCCCCGTAGGCGCGACGCTGCTGCTGAGCACGGACGGGCTGACCGAGACGCGGTCCGCGGACGGCACGTTCTACCCGGTCGACGAGGCGCTCACGAAGTACGTGGACTTCTCCCCCACGGAGCTGCCGCAGGCCCTGCACGAGGACGCCCGTACGTTCGCCGGGCCGAACGGCCAGCAGGACGATGTGGCGGTGCTGACCGTGCGGCGGTCGCGGCGGCACTGAGGCCTCTGGTTCGTGCCACCGGCTCCGCTGCGGCTCTGGCTGCGTTTCCGGCTCCGGCTCCGGCGGCTCGGGCCCGTAGCATCGGCTCCATGGACAAGTCTCCGCTGCCCGCCGACGGTTCTCTCGACGCGGAGGCGGACGCGTTCCAGCGGCTGCGGCCCCGGCTGTTCGGGATCGCCTACCGGATCCTGGGCAGTGTGTCCGAGGCCGAGGACGTGGTGCAGGACGCGTGGCTGCGGTGGCAGGGCGCCGACCGGGCCGGGGTGCTGAATCCCGGGGCGTTCCTCGCGAAGACCACGACCCGGCTGGCGATCAACGTGGCCCAGTCGGCCCGGGTGCGGCGTGAGGCGTACGTCGGTCCGTGGCTGCCGGAGCCCGTGGACACGAGCGTGGACCCGCTGGTCGGCGCGGAGCGCGGCGAGGCGCTGGAACTGGCCGTGCTGCTGGTCCTGGAGAAGCTGAATCCGGTGGAGCGGGCGGCCTATGTGCTGCGGGAGGCGTTCGACTATCCGTACGACGAGATCGCGGGGATCGTCCAGCTCAGCCAGGCCAATGTGCGGCAGATCGTCAGCCGGGCCAGGAAACGGCTGTCCGCGGAGCGCCGTGAACGGGTCGGGACGGCGGAGCACCGACGGCTCCTCGACGCCTTCGTCGCGGCGGCGCGGGACGGTGACGTGGCGGCGCTGGAGGGCGTGCTGTCCGCCGACGTGGTCGCCTACGCGGACGGCAACGGGCTGCGGGGCGTGGCGCGGCTGGAGGTCGTGGGCGCCGGGCGCGTCGCGAAGATCAGCGCGTTCGTCAAGAAGTTCCTCCCCGGCGCCGAGTTCGCCTTCACCGAGGCCAACGGCCTGCCCGCCCTGCTGCTCCGCAGGAACGGCGAGACCGTCGGCCTGGTGAGCGCGACGGTGGGCCCGGACGGCATCGACGGCCTGTACTGGGTCCTGGCACCGGAGAAGCTACGTGCGTACGAGAGGTCTTCGGGGCGGGCGTAGGTCGGGAGGGGGCCGCCGTACTGCCCTCGGCGGACTTCACCACCCAGCCCGCCCCGGGGCCTCCCCACCCCGTCAGCCCCCCGGCCTGCCCACCCCGTCAGCCCCGCTTGAGCCAGTCCTCGTAACGCGTCCGTGCCGTCGGGACCGTGGCGTCGCCGGTGAGGACGCCGTCCGGGATGCCCGCGAACATGCCCGCGCTCTCGTCGGTGACGACACGGCGGCCGTCCGGCCGGGCCGCGAGGGTCAGTTCGGCGAGCCGGTCGAGGCGGTGGATCTCGGGGCCCGCCAACTGACGCAGCCCGTTCACCGGTGAACCCTGCGCCGCCTCGGCGACGACCGCGGCGACCTCCGCCGCGGCGATCGGGCGCAGCTGGGTGGAGGGCAGGTGCACGTCCCGGCCCTGGGTCGTCAGGTCCATCACGGGCGCGACGAACTCGAAGAACTGGGCCACCCGCACGATCGTGAAGGGAACGCCGCTCGCCCGTACGGCGTCCTCCTGCGCGACCTTGGCCAGGTAGTAGCCGAGCCCGGGCACCTGGTCGACGCCGATGATGGAGAGCGCCACATGGTGGCGGACCCCGGCCTCCCGTTCCGCAGCCGTGAGGTTCCGCATCGCGCGCGTGAAGAAGTCCAGGGCGGCCTCCTTCTCGAAGGACGGGGAGTTCGCCACGTCCACGACCACGTCCGCGCCCTTGAGCACCTCCGTGAGCCCTTCCCCGGTGAGCGTGTCCACGCCCGTGCTCGGCGCGGCCGCCACCGCCTCGTGGCCGTTGGCGTCGAGCAGGCCCACCACCTGCGATCCGATGCGGCCGGTGCCTCCGACGACGACGATCTTCATCTCTGTCTCCCTCTCCTGTCCGGGTCCCCCCGGCAACGGGATCCCTCGGTGACGGAACCCCTCGGTAGCAGGACAGGACAGCGGCGGAATCTGTGACAGCAGACGAAATACTCCGCAATCTGAACAACTCCACGGGCCTCCCACGTAGTTTAAGAGTGAAGCAACGAGACGACCCGGAACCGTGAGGCCATCTTGTCGAAGAGAACGCCCGCAGCCCTATTGGGCCTGGGGACCCGCAACTGGCGCGTGGCCAGAAAACTCCAGGCCATCCTGCTGATCCCGGTACTCATCGCGCTGGTGCTCGGCGGCATCCGGGTCAAACGCTCGGTGGACACCTGGCAGGACGCCGACAAGGCGGTCCGGGTGGCGGAACTGGTCCAGGCGGCCAACAAGTACGCCAACGACGCCATCAACGAACGCGACGTGTCGGTCATCCCCCTGCTCAAGGGCGACCGGACGTCGAGCGTGGTGACCAGGGCCCGGGCCGTCACCGACGCGGACGCGAAGCTGTTCGACGCAGCGGTGGCGCGGATGCCGCAGACCCCCGGCCTGCTGCGCCGCGTCGCACTCGTCCGCGCCGGCGAGAAGCAGCTCGCGTCCGTGCGCGCGAACGCCTTCACCTCACGGATGACCGGTGTGCAGACCGAGGAGAGCTACCACGCCGTCCAGCACCCGCTCATGGAGATATCCAACGAGCTGGGCTTCGGCAGCACCAACCAGGCCAGCTACGGCCGCACCCTCTACTCCGTCTCGCTCACCCAGGCCGCCGAGTCCCTGATCCGGGCGATCGGCACCCACCTGCTGACCGAGGACCGCTCCCAACTCGCGCCGGGTGAACTCCAGACCCTGCTCGGCTCGTTCAGCTCCTACGTCTACCTCGAACAGGTCGGCCTCCAGGAGTACGCGGGCGCCGGCACCGGTGACGACACGGCCCGGCTGCGCAAGGCTCTGACCGACGCGGAGCGACGGGGCAAGGAGCAGGTGGCGACGGCCCAGGGGCAGGCCGAGGCGGCCGGGAAGACGTTCGTGGTCCCGCCCGGCCTGGCGAAGATGAACAGCGAGATCGCTTCGGGCAAGTCCCCGGCGCAGCTCGCCGCGCAGGGCATCACGCCCGAGACCTACTTCGCAGCCGCCACCCTCAGCTTCGACGCCTACCGCAGCGTCGAGGTCTACCTCACCGACACCGCCCTCGCGAACAGCCGCAGCATCGCCGACGACGCCCGCAACGACGCCGTCGTCAACGCCGCGGTGGTGCTGACCGCGGTCCTGGTCGCCTTCCTGCTGGCCGCGTGGGTGGCCCGGACGATGAGCACCAGCATGCGCCGGCTGAGCGCCTCGGCCCACGAGATCGCCGGGCAGCGGCTCCCCGCACTGCTGACCCAGCTCACCCGGGCCATACCCGGCCGGGTCGACTCCGAGGTGGCGCCGATCCCGATCACCACCACGGACGAGATCGGCGAGGTCGCCCGCGCCTTCGACCACGTGCACCGCGAGGCCGTACGGCTCGCCGCCGAACAGGCCCTGCTGCGCGCCAACATCAACACGATCTTCAGCAACCTGGCGCGTCGCAACCAGTCCCTGATCGAACGCCAACTCGCCCTGATCACCAACCTGGAGGGCAAGGAGGCCGACCCCGACCAGCTGGCCAACCTCTTCAAGCTGGACCATCTCGCCACCCGGGTCCGCCGCAACGGCGAGAACCTCCTCGTGCTGGGCGGCGAGACCCCCGCCCAGCAGTGGAACCAGCCGCTGCCCCTGGTGGACGTCATCCGGGCCGCGGCCTCGGAGGTCGAGCAGTACGAGCGCGTCGAGCTGTCGGGGGTCCCGGAGGCCGAGATCCACGGCCGGGCCGTCACCGACCTGGTGCACCTGCTCGCCGAACTCCTGGAGAACGCGACGACGTTCTCCTCGCCGCACTCCCAGGTCCGGGTCACCGCGGCGCGGCTGCCCGACGGGCGGATCATGGTCGAGATCCACGACCGGGGCATCGGGCTGCCGCCCGAGAACCTGGCCGACATCAACCACCACCTGGCCGAACCGCCCACCGTGGACGCGGCGATCTCCCAGCGCATGGGCCTGTACGTGGTCGGCCGACTGGCGGACCGGCACGGTGTCCGGGTCCAGCTGCGCCCGGGCGACCAGGGCCAGGGCACGACCGCGCTGGCGATGCTGCCCGACACGATCACCTACCGGGCCCCGGGAGCCGCCCCGGACCCCGACACCCTGGCCCTGGCCGCCGTCTCCGACACCCGGCGCCCGGAAACCTTCGGCCAGGGCTTCGAGGCATGGGACGACGAGCCGACCCGTCGGAGCCGGCACTGAGGGCCGTTTCGGCACGCCATGACGTGGGTGGAGGGGAGCCCGCCTGCTGACGCCCGGACGCGAGAAACGGCGGCCGTGGTCGCCGGAGGGGCCAGGCGGGGAACGTCGTGGTCTCGAACCCGGTCGAACGACCCCCGGGCGGCGGGCACGATAGGTTCCGCCTCTGGGAACCAACGGAGGTGTTGTGGGCGAGCAGGACGCTCAGAGGGAGATCACGACCGCGAAGCAGGCGGCCGACGACGCGCTGGTCCTCGCGTTCGGGCGGTTGCAGGGCGCCGCGAACCGGCTGGAGTACATCCTGGGCCGGCGGATCGAGGAGGAGTGCGGGATCAGCCACCTGATGTTCGAGGTGCTGCTGATCCTGGGCCGCGCGGGCGAGCCGGGGATGTCGATGCGGGCCATCAGCCAGGAGCAGGTGCTCAGCACGGGCGGCGCGACACGCCTGGTGGACCGTATGGAGGCGGCGGGTCTTGTGCTGCGCGTCACGGACCCGGAAGACCGGCGAGGGCGCCTGGTGCGCCTGACACCCCTGGGCGAGGAGACCGTCGTACGCGCGGCCCGGCTGCACGTCGCGAACATCGAGCAGTACTTCCTGAACCCGCTGCCCGCGGATCACCGGGAGCGTTTCGCGGAGGACCTGCGCATCCTCAGCCACTCGGCCCGGGACGCCCTGCCACAGCTGCCCTGACGCGGCACCGGGCGGGGCGTCGGACGGGGGGCAGTACCCACGCGGGACGCACGGGACCCACGGAACGCACGGGTGCCGAGCAGGAGCCCTGAGAGGCGCGTCACGCGATCGGGCCTCCCCTCGTTGAAATATCTGATGCGTCAGATAATGTTCTCAGGGGTGAGTGCCCGCACCAGGTGGGCGCCACGTCCCCCGAGGTCCTCGATGAAGCTCGTCTACGTCTTCGACGCCTACTGCGGCTGGTCCCACGGTTTCTCCGCCACCCTGCGCGAGACCGTCTCCCGGCACCCCGAGCTGCCGGTCGAGGTCGTCTCCGGCGGCCTGTTCACCGGTGGCCGCCGGGTCCCGATCCGCGAGTTCGGCTACGTCCAGGGGGCCAACGCCCAGATCGCCGCGCAGACCGGCGCCGGCTTCGGCGAGGGCTACGAGCGGCTGATCGCCGACGGCTCGTTCGTGATGGACTCCGAGGCCGCCGCCCGCGGGGTCGCGGCCCTGCGCCGGGTGGCCCCCGACCGCGCGGTGGAACTGGCCACCGCGCTCCAGCAGGCCTTCTACGTCGACGGACTGAGCCTGTCCGACCCCGCTACCTACCGGCGACTCGCGGCTCAGGCCGGTCTGGACGCCGACGCCGTGGTGGCCGCGTTCGAGAGCCCCGTGAGTGCCGGTACGGCGGCCGACGACTTCCGCCGCGCGGCCGAACTCGGCGTCACCGGCTTCCCCACGCTCCTGGCCGTGGACGGCGGGCACGTCGTCCCGCTGGCCCTGGGACACGCCACCGCCGACGACGTGGACCGGCGTCTCACAGCCTTCGAAGCCACCCGCACCTCCTCTTCCCACACCAACTAGGAGACCGTGATGAGCACCCTCGATTTCAAGGTCCTGGACCTGGACTTCCCGGCCGGCAGCAAGAACAAGACCGCGACCCTGGTCACGGGTGAGCGGGAGGCGCTGCTGGTGGACGCGGGGTTCACGCGGGCCGACGGTCACCGGCTGGCCGCGGAGATCCTGGACTCCGGCAAGAGCCTGACCACCGTGTTCGTCTCGCACGCCGACCCGGACTTCTACTTCGGCGCCGAGGTCGTCGCCGACGCCTTCCCCGAGGCCCGGTTCGTGGCCACGCCGCTGGTGATCGAGCACATCCGCGACTCCTACCAGGGCAAGCTCAAGGCGTGGGAGGCGCTGGGCCCCAACCTGCCCACCCGCCTGGTCGAGCTCACCGAGCTGACCGGCGACCTGACCCTGGAAGG
>NZ_KQ948738.1:0-526 GCF_001514195.1 Streptomyces griseorubiginosus
CGCCGTCACCGCGCTGGCCTGGCTGGCCCCCCTGCTGTGGGCGGTCTTCGCCGCCCTGCGCCCCTACGCGGAGACCAGCAACAAGGGCTACGTGTCCTGGCCCGACAAGCTGACCCTCGAGAACTTCACCAACGCCTTCGAGCAGTCGGACATGCTCCACTACTTCGGCAACACGCTGATCATCGCCGTGCCCGCGGTGCTGCTCACCCTGCTGCTGTCGTCGATGGTCGCCTTCTACGTCTCCCGCTTCGACTTCCGCCTCAACATCGCGCTGCTGCTGGTCTTCACCGCCGGCAACCTGCTGCCCCAGCAGGTCATCATCACCCCCCTGTACCGGCTCTACCTGCTGATCGACCTGCCCGGCATCACCATGTCCGGCAAGCTCTACGACTCCGCGCTCGGCCTGGTCCTCATCCACATCGCCTTCCAGTCCGGCTTCTGCGCCTTCGTCCTGTCCAACTACATGCGCATGCTGCCCCACGAGCTGACCGAGGCCGCCCTCGTCGACGGCGCCTCCGTGTGGCGC
>NZ_KQ948738.1:1468-86484 GCF_001514195.1 Streptomyces griseorubiginosus
CGACTCCTGCATGACTACCGCACGCCGTCTTCGCCTTCCCGGAATCGCCTACGGCGGCGACTACAACCCCGAGCAGTGGCCCGAGGAGGTCTGGGCCGAGGACGTCCGTCTCATGCGCGAGGCGGGGGTGAACATGGTCAGCGTCAACATCTTCTCCTGGGCGCTGCTGGAGCCCCGCGAGGGCGAGTTCGACTTCTCGCGCCTGGACCGGATCCTCGCCCTGCTGCACGAGCACGGCATCGCCGCGGACCTCGCGACACCGACGGCCGCCCCGCCCGCCTGGTTCTTCCGCAAGCACCCGCAGGCCCTGCCCGTCGACCGGGACGGCCGGCAGCTGTCGTACGGCAGCCGCCAGACCTTCTGCCCCTCAAGCCCCGCCTACCGCGAGGCGGCCCTGCGGATCGCCCGCGCCCTCGGTGAGCGCTACGGCGACCACCCGGCCGTGGTGATGTGGCACATTCACAACGAGTACGGCTGCCACAATGCGGAGTGCTACTGCGACACCTCTGCCCAGGCCTTCCGCCGTTGGCTGCGCGAGCGCTACGGCGACCTGGACACCCTCAACGACGCCTGGGGCACCACCTTCTGGAGCCAGTGGTACTACGACTGGGACGAGATCATCCCGCCCCGCACCACCGGAGCCGTCCCCAACCCCACCCACAGGCTGGACTGGCGGCGGTTCTGCTCCGACGAACTGCTGTCGCTGTACACGGCGGAACGGGACCTGCTGCGCGAACTGGCTCCGCAGATCCCCGCCACCACCAACTTCATGGTGAACTTCTCCTTCGAGGCGCTGGACTACTGGCGCTGGGCACCGGAGTTGGACATCGTCTCCAACGACCACTACCTGCGCTCGACCGACCCCGAGTCGGAGATCGACATCGCGCTCAGCGGTGATCTGGTCCGCTCGCTGGCCGGCGGGCCGTGGCTGCTGATGGAGCACTCGACAGGCGCCGTGAACTGGCAGCCGGTCAACCGGGCGAAGACACCGGGTGAGTTGCGCCGCAACGCCCTCGCCCATGTCGCCCGCGGCGCCGACGGCATCGCCTACTTCCAGTGGCGGGCCGCCAAGGCGGGCGCCGAGCAGTGGCACTCGGCGATGCTGCCGCACGCAGGCACCGACAGCCAGATCTGGCGGGACGTCGTCCAACTGGGCGCCGACCTGGGCGCCTTGGCCGAGGTGCGGGGCAGCACGACGGCGGCCCGGGTCGCGGTGGTGTGGGACTGGAACGCGCACTGGGCCGTCGAGGCGGAGTCCCAGCCCAGCGGCGAACTGCGCTTCGTCGACCTGGTGCGGGACTGGTACCGGCCGTTGTGGCAGGCCGGTGTAGCCGTGGACTTCGTACGCCCCGACGCCGACCTGTCCGGGTACGGTCTCGTGCTCGCGCCGAGTCTCTACCTGGTCGACGACGCGGGCGCGGCCAACCTGACCGGCTTCGCCGAGCGCGGCGGCACGCTGGCCGTCGGCTTCCACAGCGGTGCCGTGGACGCCAACTGCCATGTGCGGCTGGGTGGTTATCCGGGCGCCTTCCGGGAGGCCCTCGGGGTGCGCACCGACGAACTCTTCCCGCTGCTGCCGGGCGAGTCCCTCACCCTCAGCGACGGCGGCACCGCCTCCCTGTGGTCGGAGCGGGTCGCGCTCGCCGGAGCGGAGACCGTCACGTCGTACACCTCGGGTCCCCTGACCGGAGTCCCGGCGGTCACCCGGCACTCCTACGGCGAGGGCGTCGCCTGGTACCTGGCGACGCGCCCCGACCCCGCGACCCTCGCCGCCCTGCTCGCCCGCATCTGCGAGGAGGCCGGGGTGCAGCCGGTTGTGGCCGGTGTGCCGACCGGTGTGGAGGTGGTCCGGCGCACCGGCGCCGACGCCGAGTACCTGTTCCTGATCGACCACGCCGGGAGCGGCGCCGAGGTCCCGGCCGAGGGCGTCGAGCTGCTCACGGGCAAGGACGTCAGCGGTTGGGTCACCGTCCCGCCGGGGGGTGCGGCGGTCGTTCGCGAGCCGCGGAACCGGCCGTGAAATGGCGCGTCCCAGTCGGGCATGAGTGCGGATCTTCCGGGTAGCCGGGTCATGCCGAGCGGGGAGGGGCCGCCACACCTGGGGAGGTCGCGGCGGCCCCTCCCCGCTCGGCCCCGGTCCGTCGTCACCTGGTCGCCCCCTGAGGTCGGGGGCGTCCCGGTGGGCCCGGCAGGGGAGAATGAGGGCCGTACCCAACGGTCGACCCTTGAGGAGCGGGGAAATGCAGAACGCGCGAGCGGGACAGGTCGCGGGACCCGAGGACCTCATCGATGTGGCACGTCTGGTCACGGCGTACTACGCACTGCACCCCGACCCGGCCGAGCCGGGGCAGCGGGTGGCGTTCGGCACCTCGGGGCACCGCGGTTCGTCCCTCGCGGTGGCGTTCAACGAGGACCACATCGCGGCCACCAGTCAGGCCATCTGTGAGTACCGTGCCGCCCAGGGCACCGACGGTCCGCTCTTCCTCGGCGCCGACACCCACGCCCTGTCGGAGCCGGCGCGGATCACGGCGCTGGAGGTCTTCGCGGCCAACGACGTGACCGTGCTCATCGACGAGGCCGACGGCTACACACCCACCCCGGCCGTCTCGCACGCCATCCTGACCCACAACCGCGGGCGCGCCTCCCGGCTCGCCGACGGTGTGGTGGTCACGCCCTCGCACAATCCGCCCGCCGACGGCGGTTTCAAGTACAACCCGCCGAGCGGCGGTCCGGCCGGTTCGGAGGCGACCTCCTGGATCCAGGACCGCGCCAACGAGATCATCACCGGCGGTCTGAAGGACGTACGGCGCATCCCCTGCAGCCGTGCCCTCGCCGCGCCCGGCACCGGCCGCTACGACTTCCTCGGCACCTATGTGGCCGACCTGCCGGCCGTGCTGGACCTGGAGGCGATCCGGTCCGCCGGGGTGCGCGTCGGCGCCGATCCACTGGGCGGTGCGTCGGTGGCCTACTGGGGCCGGATCGCCGAACAGCACCGGCTCGACCTCACGGTGGTGAACCCGCTCACGGATCCCACCTGGCGGTTCATGACGCTGGACTGGGACGGCAAGATCCGCATGGACTGCTCGTCGCCGTACGCCATGGCCTCGCTGATCGAGCAGCGCGACCGCTTCGACATCGCCACCGGCAACGACGCGGACGCCGACCGGCACGGCATCGTCACGCCGGACGCGGGTCTGATGAACCCCAACCACTATCTGGCCGTGGCCATCTCCTACCTGTTCTCGCACCGGGAGCAGTGGCCCGCGGGCGCCGGGATCGGCAAGACGCTGGTGTCGTCGAGCATGATCGACCGGGTCGCGGCGGACGTCGGCCGGCCGCTGGTCGAGGTCCCCGTCGGGTTCAAGTGGTTCGTGGACGGTCTGGCCGACGGCACGCTCGGCTTCGGCGGTGAGGAGTCGGCCGGTGCGTCCTTCCTGCGCCGGGACGGCTCGGTGTGGACCACCGACAAGGACGGCATCATCCTGGCGCTGCTCGCCTCCGAGATCACGGCGGTGACCGGCAAGACCCCCTCGCAGCACTACGCCGGGCTCACCGACCGCTTCGGCGCTCCGGCGTACGCGCGCGTGGACGCTCCGGCCTCCCGCGAGGAGAAGGCCCTGCTGGCCAAGCTGTCGCCGCGCCAGGTCACCGCCGACACCCTCGCCGGGGAGCCGGTGACCTCGGTCCTCACGGAGGCTCCGGGCAACGGCGCCGCCCTGGGCGGTATCAAGGTCGCCACCGCCAACGCCTGGTTCGCGGCCCGTCCCTCGGGCACGGAGGACGTCTACAAGATCTACGGCGAGTCCTTCCTCGGCCAGGACCACCTCCACCAGGTCCAGGAGGAGGCCAGGTCGGTGGTGCTGGGGGCACTGGAGTCCTGACCGGGCCGTCGGTGTCCCGGGGGCACTGGAGTTCTCACCCTGTCCGTCAGTGTCCCGGGGCACTGGAGTCCTCACCCTGTCCGTCGGTGTCCCGGGGCACCTGAGTTCCGCCCGCCAGGTCGTCGTTGCTGAGGCGCTGAAAGCCGGCCACGGCCCACCGGGCATACCCGGGCACGCGAGTCCCGCCCGCCAGGTCACCGGTGGTGAGGCGCTGAAAGCCGGCGCCAGTCCGTTCGGTGATCCGGGGCCCGGGAGACCCCATCCGGGACACCGGGCACCCCGCCGATGCGGGTCGGCTCCGGCCGGGCGGGGACTCCAGGCCGGGTCTCGTTCGGCGGCCATCGCCCCGGGGTCAGCTTGCGTCCGCCGAGCCGGACCGGCGCTCCGGTCCGCCCTCCTGCCGGCCCCCGGTCGCCCGGCCGTTCGGCGGTCGTGGTCGGTGGGACGGCTCGCTCCCAGAGCCGGCTAGGCAGCGCGGCTCGTCGGGGTCCGGCGCCGGTCCCCCGTCGCGTGGGTCGGCCTGCACCGCCGTACGAGATCCTGCGCGGCCGTCTCCCACTCCGGGTGTTCGAAGGTGAAGCCCGCCGACCGCAGTCGGCCCGGTGTCACCCGGCGGCTCTTGAGGAGCAGCTCGGTGTCCGAGCGCAGTGCGAACGCGCCCAGTTCGGCCATCCAGCGGGTCGCGGGCAGCCCGGCCGGGACACCCCAGGCGGTGCGGAGCGCCCGCATGAAGTCGCGGTGCGGCAGGGGGCCGGGCGAGGCGAGGTTCACCGGGCCCGAGAGGTCGTCGCGGGCGATCAGGAAGTCCACCGCGCGGACGAAGTCATCGGCGTGGATCCAGGACACGTACTGTGCGCCGCCGGCCACCGGGCCGCCGAGTCCGAGTCGGACCAGTCGCGACAGGACGTCGAACACGCCGCCGCGGTCGGGGCTCATGACCATCGCCGCGCGCAGGGCGATCTTGCGGGTCGCGGGCGTCCGCGCCTCGGTCTGCGCACTCTCCCAGTTCTTCGCGATCTCCACGCTGTGGGCCCAGTAGTCCGGCACCCCGGCCTCGGAGCCGCCGATCACGCCGGTGGTCTCGTCGTGGGCGGCGTCGAAGCGGTGGGCGTAGATCGTCGCCGTGCTCATCTGCAACCACACCCGCGGCGGCCGTGCGGCTGCGGCGACGGCCTCGCCGACCACGCGTGCCGAGTCCACCCGGGAGTCCATCATGGCCCGCAGGTTCTCGGCGGTGTAGCGGCAGGACACGCTGCGCCCGGCCAGGTTGATCACAACATCGCTGCCGTCGATCGCCTCGGCCCAGCGGCCGAGGGTGACGCCGTCCCAGGCGAAGTGGTGCGGGCGGGTGGGTCGTCGGGTCAGCACCGTGACCTCGTGGCCGGCGGCCGTCAGGGCACGGTCGAGGACCGTGCCCACCTGTCCGGTGCCGCCGGGCAGCACAAACTTCATGAGATCCCCCTCAGCGTGGCTCGCCACCAGCCTAGCCGCCGTTTTTGAACATGTTCAACATGGGGGTCAGGTCTGGTCGGGCCGGTCCTTGCGCACCCGCTGGGCCACATCGCGCAGCTTGATGTTGTGGTGCTGGGAGATACGACGCAGCACGCTGAACGCGTCGTCCTCGCTCAGCCCGTGCCGCTCCATCAGGATGCCCATGGCCTCGCCGATGGCGTGCCGGGACTTCATGGCGTCCTCGAGCTGGTCGATGGTGCGTGCGTCGGCCACGGCCACGGCGGCGTGCGAGGCGAGCAGCCAGCCGGCGGTCTCGATGTCCTTGCCGAAGGCTCCGGGGCGGCGGGAGTAGAGGTTCAGCGCGCCAAAGTCGTCGTCGTGGGTGTAGAGCAGCACTCCGGTCATGCTGCCGATGCCCAGCTCCCGCGCGGCCACGGCGAAGCGGGGCCAGCTCGGCTGGGGTTCGCGCAGGTCCGCGATCCGGTACACCCGCTCGCCGTCCGGGTGCTGCGCGAGATCGAAGCAGGGCCCCTCGGCCAGCTCGCCCTGGAGCCGGTCGGACGCCTCGACGACGTCCCCGCAGGAGGACAGCGTGACCGCCCGGCCCTTGCGCAGTGCGAGGATCCCGGCCGCGTCGCAGCCGTCCACCAGTCGCACCGCCGAGGCCGCGATCTCGTCCAGCGTGCCCTGCACCGAGTCCTGCGCCAGCAGGTTCCGCGCGAGCTGGGCCATCGACTCGGCGAATTCCCGCCACTCCACCACGACCACCCGCTTCGGTCATTCGTACGAACACCCTATCGCCGCTCCGCCGAGCCGTCCTCGGCGGAGCGGGTACCGCTACGGGCCCCGGGGACCACTCCCCCGCGACCTCTGCCGTCAGTGCCGTCGCATACCCGCAGCCGTGCGAATCAGGCCACGCCGGGTCTCACCGCTTCCCGGGGCGGTGCGCGAGCACGACGAGCGGCCCGGCCGCGAGCAGCACGGCCAGGGCCGCGTAGCCGTAGGTGAGGGTCGTGGCCGTCGCGACAGCGGCGACGAGCAACGGACCGCCCGCGTCGCCGAGTTCGCGGCCGAGTTCGGCGGAACCCATGGTCTGGCCGAGGCGTCCCGGCGGGGTCGACGAGGCCAGCGCGGCGAAGCCGAGCGGGGTGATCAGGCCGGTTCCGGCGCCGATCAGCGCGGCCGCGCACAGGACGCCGGCCAGGCCCGGCAGCATCGCGCAGGCCAGGCCGGCCGCGGTGACGAGGAGTCCCGCGAGCAGGCCGGAGCGGGTCGTCAGGCGCCCTTCGTCGAGAGCACGCCCGGCCCTGGGCTGGACGACGGCCGCGCAGGCGGCGAGCACGGACACGGCGGCACCGGTGGCGACCGTGCCGAGGCCCGCGGCCCGGCCCGAGACCGGCAGGAAGCCCACGCCGACGGACAGGGCGGCGGTCGCCCCGGCCAGGGCGGCTGTCGGGGCGAGGAAGACGGGGTCGGCGAGGCGCCGCGCAAGGTCCAGCACGGTCTGCCGGGCCTTGGGCAGCGGGGGTACGACGGGTACGGCGACGGCGGCCCAGACCGCCACGGCCGCGCCCAGCACCGCCAGCACCGCGAACAGCAGCCGCAGTCCCCCGGCCCACACCAGCACCCCGCCGAGCAGCGGGCCGAGGGTGTAGCCGACGGACTTGCAGAAGCCGTAGCTGCCGAACGCGCGGCCGTGCCCGGCGGCCGGGTTGAGGCGGGCCACCAGGGCGGACGCGGACGGGGAGAAGGCCGAGGCCGCGGCACCCTGGCCGAGGCGGGCCGCCCACAGCCAGCCCGGGCTGTCCGCGACGACGTACAGCGCGGAGGCGACGGCGAAGGCGACGAGGCCGCCGAGCAGCACCGGGCGGGCGCCGATCCGGTCGGCGAGGCAGCCGAACAGCGGCTTCAGGACGACCTCGGCGCCGTCGTACAGGGCGAGAAGGCCGCCCAGCACGAGGAGTGAGGTGACGGCGTCGTCGGAGAAGCCGCCGAGGTTCGCGGCGATGCCGTGGGCGCCGAAGGCGGTGGTGAAGCCGGCCGCGTAGAGGGGCCACATCGCGCGGGCCGGGGCCGCCTGTCGGGGTGCCTCGGTCGGGTTCATCGCTGGTCGGCCGGGATCTCGTGGAGGGCCGCGAAGACCCGCTCCGCGTAGTCCTCACAGGCGGCCGTGCGCTGCCCGAGGCGTTCGCCGGCCCGGGCCGCCTCCGGGGTGCCGGAGACGTCCCGTGCGGTCAGGTCGCGGTGCCGGCCTCGCAGCCGTTCCGGCGACTGCTCCTCTTCCTCCAGTTCGGCGAGGGTGAACTTGGCGATGCGGATCTCCTCGGCCGGCTCCTCCTCGAACCGGCCGCAGTCCGCAGGGAACTTCGCCCCGTCGGCCGACCGGGCCGCGCCGCACGGCTCGCGGAGGCGGGCCGCGTCCCGCGGCCCGCGCCCCGACGGGGTGAGCGTCATCGCCTGTCCGCCGGCCTTCACCGTCGGAGCGAGCGCCCGAGTATCGCCGTCGCCGAGGACCGGCACGTCCGGTACGGCCCAGATGCCCTGGCCGAGCGAGAACGCACCGGTCTTCCGCAGCTCGCGCCGGACCGCCGCCACGCGGTGCCGGGAGGGCTCCGCTTCCAGCTTGATCGCGAGGCCGAGCCGGTGGCCCGCGTTCTCCACAGCCGTCACGCGAGTGAAGGTAGCAGCCGTTGCATCGCCGCTCGTGGCACGGTCAGGCGGCCCTGCGACCGCCGCTCTCCGCGTGCGCGCGGATGACGTCGGCGTACCGGTGACCTGTCCCCTTGATGGTGCGCTTCTGGGTCCGGTAGTCGACGTGGACGAGCCCGAACCGCTTCTCGTAGCCGTAGGCCCACTCGAAGTTGTCCAGCAGGGACCAGGCGAAGTAGCCGGCCAGCGGGGCTCCCTTGCGGGCGGCGGAGGCGCAGGCGGCGAGGTGGTCGATCAGGTACTTCTGGCGTTCCGGGTCGTCGACCGTGCCGTCGGGGCGTACGACGTCGGGGTAGGCGGAGCCGTTCTCGGTGACGTAGAGCCTGCGGGCGCCGTACTCGTGCGTCAGGCGGAGCAGCAGGGTCTCGATGCCGCTCGCGTCGATCTCCCAGCCCATGCCGGTGCGCGGGACACCGGGGCGGGCGATCTCGCGGACCCGGGGTGCCGGGCCGTCGGGGTCGTCGGCGACGGTGGCCGGCATGTAGTAGTTCAGGCCCAGCCAGTCCAGGGGCGCCGCGATCGTCTCCAAGTCACCCGCCCGCTCGGGGAGTTCGACGCCGTAGACCTCGCGCATGTCCTCGGGGAAGCCGCGGCCGTGGATCGGGTCGAGCCACCAGCGGTTGGTGTGGCCGTCCATGCGGCGGGCGGCCTCGACGTCCTCGGGCCGGTCGGTGGCGGGGTGGATCGTCGAGAGGTTGGTGACGATGCCGACCTGGGCGCCCGGGGCCGCCGCGCGGATCGCCCGGGTGGCCAGGCCGTGGCCGAGGAGCAGGTGGTAGGAGGCGCGGACGGCGGCCGTGAGGTCGGTCAGGCCGGGGGCCATCTTGCCCTCCAGGTGGCCGATCCACGCCGAGCACAGGGGCTCGTTGAGCGTGGTCCAGTGCTTGACCCGGTCCCCCAGGCGCGCGGCCACGACGGAGGCGTACGCGGCGAAGTGCTCGGCGGTGTCGCGGGAGGGCCAGCCGCCGCGGTCCTGGAGGATCTGGGGCAGGTCCCAGTGGTAGAGGGTGACGGACGGGGTGATGCCGGCGGCGAGGAGGGCATCGATCAACTCGTCGTAGAAGTCGAGGCCCTTGTCGTTGACCGGGCCGTCCCCGCCGGGCACGACGCGCGGCCAGGCGACGGACATCCGGTAGGCGTTGGTGCCGAGTCGGCGCATGAGGTCGATGTCCTCGCGCCAGCGGTGGTAGTGGTCGCAGGCGACGTCGCCGGTGTCGCCGCCCGCGACCTTGCCGGAGGTATGGCTGAAGGTGTCCCAGATCGAGGGGGAACGGCCGTCCTCGGCGGCCGCCCCCTCGATCTGGTAGGCGGCCGTGGCCGTGCCCCACAGGAAGTCGTGCGGGAGTGCGGCGAGGTCGATGGTCACGAAAGTCCTTTCGGCGTGGGTCACTTGACGGCGCCCGCCGTCAGCCCGGCGACGAGATAGCGCTGGAGGAGGAGGAACCCGGCGACCACGGGGACGCTGACGACCAGCGAGGCGGCCATGATCTGGTTCCAGTAGACGTTGTTGAGCGTGGAGTAGCCCTGGAGGCCGACGGCGAGGGTGCGGGTGGTGTCGTTGGTCATGACGGAGGCGAAGAGCACCTCGCCCCACGCGGTCATGAAGGCGTAGACGGCGACCGCGACGATCCCGGGGATCGCGGCGGGCACGACGACCCGGAACAGCGCGCCGAGCGGCCCGCAGCCGTCGACCAGGGCAGCCTCGTCCAGGTCGCGCGGCACCGAGTCGAGGTATCCGATCAGCATCCAGATGGAGAACGGCAGCGAGAAGGTGAGGTACGTCAGGATCAGTCCGCCGCGCGAGCCGAACAGGGCGATCCCGGTGGCGTTGCCGATGTTGACGTAGATCAGGAACAGCGGGAGCAGGAAGAGGATGCCGGGGAACATCTGCGTGGACAGCACGGTGACCGTGAAGACGCGCTTGCCCCGGAAGTCGTAGCGGCTGACCGCGTACGCGGCGAAGACCGCGATGACGACCGAGCAGACGGTCGCCGCGCCCGCCACGATCAGGGAGTTCACGAAGTAGCGGGCGAGCGGGATCGTCGACCAGATGTCGATGTACGGCCGGATCGTCAACTCGCTGGGAAGCCAGTGGAATTGGCCGGTGACGTCGGCGAGTGGCTTCAGCGAGCTGGAGACCATGACGTACACCGGCAGCAGCACGAATCCGGTGAGCAGGGTGAGGAAGATCCGCCGGGACCACAGGAACGAACGCGGCGGCGCCATGGGCGAGTGGGGGCTAGACATCGGCCGGCTTCCTTCCCCGGGTGGTCAGCAGCAGGTACACGCCGGTCACCACGAGCAGGAACAGCAGCAGCAGGACGGACATGGCCGAGCCGGTGCCGAAGTTCCAGGTGACGAAGGACGCCTGGTAGATGTGGACCGAGATGAGGTCCGCGGCCTCCGGTGCCGACCTGCCGAACAGGACGTAGGGCGTGTTGAAGTCGTTGAACGTCCAGAGGAACAGCACCAGGAGCAGCACCTGGTTGACCGGGCGCAGGGACGGCAGCGTGATGCGGCGGATCTGCTGCCACAGGCCGGCCCCGTCCAGCGCCGCCGCCTCGTACAGCTCACCGGGGATGTTCTGGAGTCCGGCCATCACGATGAGGAAGGCGAACGGCCAGCCCTTCCACACCGACACCGTCAGCAATGCCCAGAAGCTGTTGTCGCCGATGAGCCAGAAGGACGGCTTGTCGGTGAGGTGCAGCTGGTCGTGCAGGACGTGGTTCACCAGGCCGTTGTCGTGCTGGAACATGAACACCCAGGTGATGACGGCCGCGTAGACCGGCAGCGCGTACGGCACCAGGAACAGGGCGCGCAGCAGGCCCCGGCCGCGGAAGGTGTCCTGCATGAAGACGGCCGCCGCCGTGCCGATCAGCCAGCACAGGCCGACCGACAGCAGCGTGAAGGCGACGGTGACGAGGAACGAGTGCAGCAGGGCCTCGCCGACCGGGGCGTCGAAGTCCACCGACACCTTGTAGTTGTCGAGGCCTGACCAGGGCGCGGCGCCCCAGTCGCGGATGTAGAACTGCGTGAGCTCCTTGAAGCTCATGACGGTGCCGATGACCATCGGCACCAGATGGACCAGGAGTTCGAGGAGCAGGGCCGGCAGCAGGAGCAGGTACGGCAGCCCGATGCGGCGGATCCTTCCGGGGCGGCGGCGGGGATGAGGATGCGCCGCCCCGGAAGGGGTCTTGTCCACGGACTGCTCCGCGGGAGCGGTGGTGGTCATCGTGCTCACTTCGTCGGCATCTGCTGCTGGGCCTTCTCCAGCGCCGCCTTCACCGAGTCCGTGGTGACCGCGCGCCCGGCGGCCGCGTCGGCGAACAGCTCCTTGACCGCGGTCCCTACGGCGGTCTCGAACTGTGACTCGTCGGCGACCTGCGGCAGCGCGGCGGCGCTGGTGGCGAGGGTGTCCTTGAGGACCTTGTTGGCGCCCGAGCTGAAGGTGCTGTCCGACTGCACGGACTTCACCGGCGGGATGGAGCTGTAGGCGGTGTTGAGGATCTTCTGCTCGGCGTCGCTGGTCATGAACTTCACGAACTTCTTGGCGCCGTCGATGTTGTCGGTGTTCTTGAAGACGGCCAGGTTGATGCCCATGACGGCAGAGTTGACCTGGGTGCCGGTGCCGGGTGTGCCGGACTGCACGGGCACCGGTGCGATGCCGTACTTGTCCGCGCTCATGCCCTGGGACTCGAGGTTGGCGGAGGCGGACTGCCACAGCAGCATGGCCTGGTTGCCCTTGGCGAAGTCGCTCACGGACTGGTTCTGGGCGTACTCGGCGTCGCCGGTGGGGATGACCTTGTCCTTGGCCATGAGGTCGACGTACTGCTTGACCGCGGCCACGACCTTGTCGTTGGTGAAGTCGGGCTTGCCGTCGGGGGTGAAGAAGTCGCCGCCGTGCTGCCGGGCGAAGACGAAGACGTGGTGGATGTTCTCCGACAGGTTCGCGCCCTCGGCACCGAGCGCGGACTTGCCCTTGGCCTGGATCTTCTTGCCGTCGGCGATCAGCTCGTCCCAGGTGGCCGGGGGCTTGCTGATGCCGGCGTCGGCGAAGAGCTGCTTGTTGTAGTAGAGGGCGTAGGCCATGGAGTAGAGCGGGACGGCGGCCGGGTCCTGGCCCTGGGCGCCGGTGGAGCCGAGCGCGGAGTCCACGAAGCGGTCCTTGCCGCCGATCGCGGCGTAGTTCTTGGCGTTCCAGGGCAGCAGGGCGCCGGTGGCCTGGAGGGAGGCGCTCCAGGTGTTGCCGATGTTGAGGACGTCGGGGCCCTGCCCCGAGGTGGTCGCGGTGAGGATGCGGTTGAGCAGGTCGGACCAGGGGACGACCTCCACCTTGACCTTGATGCCGGTCTGCTTCTCGAACTTGTCGAGCTCGGGCTGGAGGACCTTCTTGTCGACCTCGATGCTGGCGCCCTGGTTGGAGGCCCAGTAGGTGAGGGTCTTCGGCGAGTCGTTGGACCCGTCGCTCGTCGACGATCCGCCGCCGCAGGCGGTCACGAGCGTCAGCAGCGAGGCGGTGACGGCTCCGGCGGCCGCGACCCGGGTTCTGCGCATCTGGCGTCCCTTCCAGAGGAGACCCCTGGGTGCGTTCACTTCCCGAACGCCCACCCAGGAGTTAATTTATGGCGTGATTTAAGACGCGAAGGAAACGCGCGTCAAGGGCTCGGACCGGGGTATCTTGCAGGTCGGGGCCGATCCGGAGGGGTTCACATGGCGGTGCGGAACGGGCGGACGGTGCGCGACCTGCGACGGGGCAACCGCACCGCCGTACTACAACGGTTGTATTTCGACGGCCCCATGAGCCGCTTCGCGCTGGCCCCGGCCACCGGACTCAGCGCCGGCTCCATCAGCAACGTGGTCGCGGACCTGATCGCGGACGACCTGGTCGAGGAGGCCGGCACCGTCGAGTCCGACGGCGGCCGCCCCCGCACCCTGCTGCGCGTCGCGCCCGGCGGCGGGCACATGATCGGCGTCGACGTCGGCGAGACCCGCGTGCGCGTGGAGCTCTTCGACCTCACCCTGACCGAACTGGCCCGCACCGAGAGGCCCTTGGAGCATCACGGCTACGACGTCGAGGTCGTCGTCGGGCACATCCGTGACGGTGTCGCCGAGGTCCTCGCCGCCACCGGCATCGCCCCCGGGCAGCTGCTGGGTGTCGGGATCGGGGTCCCCGGCATCGTGGCCCGCGCTCCCGGGCAGGGCGCCGTGGTCCACGGCCAGACGATCGGCTGGGACGCCGTGCCGCTGGAGGCCCTGCTGCGTTCGAGCGGTGAACTCCCGGACTCCGTCGCGTACTTCATCGACAACGGGGCCCGCACCCTCGGCCAGGCCGAGCTGTGGTTCGGAGCGGGCCGGGGCTGTCGCAACGCGGTCGTGGTGCTCTTCGGCTCGGGCGTCGGCGCCTGTCTCGTCACCGAGGACATGGAGTACGGCCGCCCGCTGGAGTGGGGGCACCTGACCGTCCAGGTCGGGGGGCGCCGCTGCCGCTGCGGAGCACGGGGCTGCCTGGAGGCGTACGCGGGCGCCGAGTCGATGCTGGAGCGGTGGCGGGAGGAAGGCGGACGGCCACCGCGGGGCGTGGACGAGGAGAGCGCACTGACGGCGATGCTGCGGGCCGCCCATCCGGACACGGGTGACGGGGACGAAGGGGGCCGAGAGGCCGACCCGGTGGCGCTCGCCGTGCTGGAGGAGACCGCCGAGTACGTCGGCGCCGGACTGTCCGACCTGATCAACCTCTTCCAGCCCGAACGCATCCTCATCGGCGGCTGGGCGGGCCTCCAGCTCGGGCCGCGTCTCCTGCCCGCCGTACGCCGGTACGCCGACGCGCACGCCCTGCGCCATCCCGCCGAGCGGGTCTCCATCGACCTGGGCGAACTCGGCCCGGACGCGGTGACGGTCGGCGCCGCGAGTCTGCCGCTGGCCGACTTCTTCGCCCGGGGCGGACAGCGCGGGGACCGCGGTGGGGTGCGGGAGGGCTGAGCGTCCGCGTGGGCCCGCGTGCGCCCTGGTACGCCCGGTCGCTCAGGCGCGGTCGTGGAGTGTCCGCGTGGGACCGGAGCGCGTGATCCCGCGTGCGCCCGGTCGCTGCGGTGCGGTCGTGGAGCGTCCGCGTGGGACCGGACCGCGTGATCCCGCGTGCGCCCTCGTACGCCCGGTCGCTCAGGTGCGGTCGTGGAGCGTGACTTGGTAGCCGTCGGGGTCGGCGAAGGTGAAGGTGCGGCCGAAGGGGCCGTCGACCGGAGCGGAGACGATGGTGCGTCCGTCGGCGACCAGTGCGTCGTGGATGCCCTGGACGTCGGTGGCGTGGAGCCAGAGGGCGACGCCGATGCCTGGTTGGTCGACGGAGTCGAGGTCGGTGCCGGGAAGGAGGTCGCGCAGCGCGAACGCGATCGGCTTCGTCTCGAAGACGACGGCGTGCGCAGGCCCGGCCGGCGAGCGGACGAGGCCGAGGTAGCGCTCGTAGAACGCCTGCGAGGCGTCGAGGTCGCGCACTTGCAGCGAGATGAAGTCGGGGCCGGTCGCGGGCATGGTGACGCTCCTTCTTTCGTGTCAGTTTTCTGACACGCAGGAAGCTATGTCAGAATCCTGACATGAGTCAAGAAGGTGTCGGCATCGACCTGGAGACGTCACTGGGCTATCTGCTCAAGGAGGCGTCGAGCGCCCTGCGCACGGCGATGGAGGAGGTGCTGCGGCCGCTCGGGATGAGCGTGACGCACTACTCCTGCCTCGAACTGCTGGCGCAGCGACCCGGCTTGTCGAACTCCGAGCTCGCGCGGGGCGCGTTCGTGACCCGGCAGACGATGAACGTGCTGCTCCAGGCCCTGGAACGGGACGGTTACGTGACCAGGCCCGCCGAGGCGCCGGTGGGGAAGGTGCTGCCCACCCGGCTCACGCCGAGCGGCCGGCGCAGTCTTGAAAAGGCGAGCGCGGCCGTCCGGTCCGTCGAGGCGAGAATGCTGTCCGGGCTGACCGGGGCCGAGCAGGCGGCCGCGTTCGGGGCCCTGAAGAGCATGATCCGTTCACTGCGCGGCGACGACGGGGGCACACGGGTCGTTCCCTGACAGACGCGAGCCCTGCTCTCCGTTCAGGGGAGAACAGGGCTCGCTGCCAAGGGGCCTCGCGGCCTCAGACGACCATCCACTGCTGGTTGGCGCCCGCGGTGCAGCTCGCCTGGTCGAGGGCGGCTCCGTTGGCGGTGGACGCCCCGGCGACCTCCAGGCACTTGCCGCTGTTGACGTTGGCGAAGGTGACGTAGCCGCCGATCACGGCCGTCCTGGTCCACAGCTGGTGCGGGGCGCCGGTGCACGTCGACTGGACGGCCACCGCCCCGTCGGCCGTCGAACCGCCGGAGATCTGGAGGCACTTGCCGCTGTTGACGTTCACCAGCTCGTAGGCGGAGCCCACCGCGGTGGGGACCCACTGCTGGTTGGCACCGGAGTTGCAGTTGCCGGAGTTCACCGAGGCCCCGTCCGCCGTGCTCAGGTACCACACGTCGGCGCACTTGCCGCTGTTGCGGTTGAGCAGGTGGTTGTTCGCGGTGCCGAGTGGAGCGGCGAGGACCGGCCATCCGCCCGCGAAGGTCACCTGGCGGATGTCCAGGGTCTCCTGACCGGAGTTGTCTCCGTCGTAGTAGTGGTAGGCGAGGAACTTGGTCGTGCCGTCGTCGTAGGCGTCGGCACCGCCCGCGGCCACCCTGGGATAGGCGCCGGTGAGGACGGTGGTGCCGCCGCCCGAGGCCATGTCCGTGCCGTTCTGGTCGAGATAGGGGCCGGTGATGCTGGTGGAGCGGCCGACCACCGTGTAGTAGGTGCTGTTGACCCCGCTGCAGCACAGGCCCTTGGAGCCGAAGAGGTAGTAGTAGCCGCCGTTGAGGATGATCGTCGGGTTCTCGATGCCGACGGCGATGTGCCAGAGGTTGTTGTCGGTGGTGGAGAGCTTGCCGGTGGTCTGGTCCAGGACGTGCATGTAGGTGCCGCTGCCGGTCCAGGAGCCCCAGGAGATGTAGAGCCGGCCGTCGGGGCCCCAGTCGACGTTGGGGTCGATCGGGTAGTTGACGTCCGTGACCATGCCCTGGTCGGTCCACGGTCCCTCGATGTTCGTGGCCGTGGCGACGCCCATCACCGCGTAGTTGGAGCCCCAGAGCGAACCGGCGTAGTACAGGTGGTAGCTGCCGTTGAAGTACTTGATGTCCGGGGCCCAGATGTTCGGCGGGGTCGAGCCCAGCTTGGCGGTGATCCAGGACGGGGTGGACGACCACACGTTGCCGACCTTGGTCCAGCCGGAGGCAGCGGTGCCGCCGCAGGTCTTGCGGATCGTGATGGACCCGCTGGGGTTGAGCGGGTCGTTCTCGAACCCGGTGGAGAAACCGTAGTAGCAGCTGCCGACCTTGATGACGCTCGGGTCGTGCATCCGCAGGTCACCGCTGAGCGCCTGGGCCGGACCGGCGGTCACCAGGCCGAGGAGGGCCATCAGGGCGACCATGAGCGCGGCGAGGACGGAACGCCCCGCGCGGGTGCGCCTCTCGCCGGATGTCGGGGGTCTGTGCATGCGAAACTCCTTTGTGCCGCTGCGTGGTTGGCCGGGGGGTGGGTGTGTCAGCCGGGGGGGGTGGGTGTGTCAGCCGGCGTCGGAACCGTGGTTCGCCCGCCGGACGGTGGTGGTGCCGGTCGGCAGGAGGTCAACGGTGATGCGCCCGTCGGACGGTGGTGGTGCCGGTCGGCAGGACGGTCACGCCTCCGTCGGGCCAGTCGACGCGTGCCGTGGTGCCGGTCGGCACGGTCGCCCGCACGGTGAGTCCGCTCTCGTCGAGGTCCCAGCGGATCTCGACGCGCCCGTACGGCGACTCGTGGGCGGCGTGCGCCCAGGTGATGCCGCCGCCCGGCCGGGGCCGGAAGACGATGCCGCGGTAGCCGGGTTCGCTCGCGCCCAGTCCGGCGACCGTGCCGTGCAGCCACTCGGCCACCGCGCCCAGGGCGTAGTGGTTGAACGAGGTCATCTCGCCCGGGTTGACGCTGCCGTCGGGCAGCATGCTGTCCCAGCGTTCCCAGACGGTGGTGGCGTCGTGCTTGAGCGCGTAGAGCCAGGACGGGCACTCCTGCTGGAGGAGCAGGGCGTACGCGGTGTCGTCGTGGCGGGTGGCGCTCAGCGCGGGGGCCACCAGCGGGGTGCCGATGAAGCCGGTCTGGATGGTGTGGCCGCCCTCGGCGACCAGTTCGGCCAGCCGGCGCCCGGCGGCGGCCCTGGCCTCCGTGTCCGGGAGGAGGTCGAACTGGAGGGCGACGGCGTAGGCGGTCTGGGTGTCGCTGGTCATCCGGCCGCCGGGCAGCACGTACGCGTCGACGAACGCCTGCCGGACCCGGTCGGCGAGGTCCCCGTAGCGGTCCCCTTCGTCGGGGCGGCCGAGGACACCGGCCGTCCACGCCACATGGCGCGCGGACCACGCGTAGTACGCCGTGGCGATGAGGTGGCGGTCGGTGCGGCCTGCCCCGGGGTCGTCCGGGGGTGCGAACGGGTCGAGCCAGTCGCCGAGTTGGTAGCCCCGGTTCCACAGACCCGACGGGCCGGCGAGCCGGGTGACGAGGTCGACCCAGCGCCGCGCGCTGTCGTACTGGGCGGCGAGGAGTCCGGTGTCACCGGAGGCCCGGTACAGGTCCCAGGGGGTCAGCGCCACGACGTCGCCCCAGCCGGCGCCCGGTCTGGCGGGGGTCCACTGCTCGCCGCCGGGGATCTCGGGGACGTACCAGGGGACGGTCCCGTCGTCGTGCTGTTCCACGGCGACGTCCCGCAGCCAGGAGCCGAGCATGCCGTGGCAGTTGTACAGGAAGGCGGCGGTGGGCGCGAAGATCTGGATGTCGCCGGTCCAGCCGAGCCGCTCGTCACGCTGGGGGCAGTCGGTGGGGAGGTCGACGAAGTTGCCGCGCAGGCTCCACACGACGTTCTGGTGCAGGCGGTTGACCTGGTCGTTGGAGCACGCGAACCAGCCGGTGCGCGCCATGTCGGTGTGGTGGACGCGGGCGACGATGTCGCGCCCGGGGAAGCCGCCACCACGCCAGCCGGTGATCTCGGCGTACCGGAATCCGTGCAGGGTGAAGCGCGGCTCCCAGGTCTCGGGGCCGCCGCCGCGCAGGGTGTAGCGGTCCGTGGAGGTGGCGCCGCGCAGGGGGCGGACGCACAGTTCGCCGTCCTGGAGCACTTCGGCGTGGCGGATGACGACCGTGTGCCCGGCCGGTCCGGAGACCGTGATGCGGACCCGGCCGACGAGGTTCTGCCCGAAGTCCACCAGCAGCCGGTCGTCGTCCAGCGCGGTCACCAGCACCGGGTGGATCTCCTCGGTGCAGCGCACGGGTGGGCCGGTGGGCGCGACCAGGGTCGCCGGGTCCCGGGGGACGACGTCCACCGGTGACCAGTCGCCGTCGTCGAAACCGGGTCTCGACCAGCCGGGCAGTTCCTGCCGGGCGTCGTACGTCTCGCCGTCGAGCAGCCCCGCAGACAGGATCGGGCCCTGGGCGGCCCGCCAGGAGGGGTCGGTGCCGATGACGGTGACGCTTCCGTCGCGGTGGACGATCTCCAGCTGGGCGAGGAGCGCGACCCGGTCGCCGTAGAGGTCGGCGTGGCCGCCGCCGAAGCCGAGGCGGCCCCGGTACCAGCCGTCGGCCAGCCAGGCACCGATGGCGTTGGCACCCGCGCGCAGATGCCCGGTCACGTCGTGGGTCTGGTAGCGCAGCCGGTGGTGGTAGCTGGTCCACCCGGGTGCGAGGGCGTGGTCGCCCACTCGTCGGCCGTTGATCTCGATCTCGTAGAGCCCGTGGGCGGTGACGTACAGCCGGGCGCGCTCGATGTCCGCGGCGGCGGTGAACTCCTTGCGCAGCAGGGGCGGACGCCGGTCGCTGTCGCTCCCCCGCGGTGAAACGGCCTGGGCCGTCCAGTCGCCGGGGGCCAGCAGGCCCGTCTCGATGTGCAGGGGCGGGCTCCAGTCGCCGGCCACCTGGTCGGCGCCCCGGACCCGCACCCGGATCGCGCAGGCCTCCCGGGAGCCCAGGGGCGGCAGCGGCCAGGAGACCAGCACGGAGTCGGGAGAGGTCACCCAGTCCGTGCGGTGGGTCCCGTCGGCGCGCGTCGCCTCGATCTGGTAGGCGTGCTGGGTCCAGCCGGTCGGCGCGGTGGTCTTCCAGGAGAGCCGGGGCGCGGACTCGCCGATGCCGAACGGCTCCCGGTGGTGCTCCGCGGTCGGGGCGGCCACTGTGGGTATGCGCTCGGGGGTCATCCCTTCACCGCCCCGGCCGTCAGGCCCTTGATGATGCGCTGGTTGATGAGCAGGTAGAGGACCAGGGCGCCGACGACGTTGATGCTGATCGCGGCGAACAGGGGGCCGAAGGCCGTCTCGCCGTACTGGCCGGTGAAGTTGAGCAGGCCCACCTGGACGGTGCGCAGGTCGTCGTTGGTGGTGAAGGTGAGGGACACCAGCAGGTCGTTCCAGATGAAGAAGAACTGCACGAGCGCGACCGTGAAGACGGCGTTGCGCACGACGGGGAACCCGATCCGCCAGAAGGCCGTGAGCATGCCGGCGCCGTCGAGGGTGGCGGCCTCGAACATCTCGCGCGGTACCGCCCGGAAGTAGGTGGCCATCATGAAGACGGTGAGCGGGAGGCCGACCGCGGTGTAGGTGATGATCAGCGGCCACAGGGTGCCGGACAGACCGCTCTGGAAGTACACCCGGAACAACGGGAGCAGGATCATCTGGCTCGGCACCATGATGCCCACCAGGAAGACGAGGAGCACCTGGTGGCGGCCGCGCCAGATCATGACCTCCAGGGCGAAGCCGGCGGCGGTGCCGAGCAGGATGATGAGCGCGAGTGAGGGCACGGTGGCCAGGAGGCTGTTGCGGAGGTAGAGGGCGACATGGCCGGTCGTCCACGCGTCGGCGTAGTTGTGGAAGTCCCACTTCCCGGGCAGTGACCAGGCGGGGTCGTTGACGAACTCCGACTGGGTCTTGAACGAGCTGAGCAGCAGCCACAGCAGGGGCGTCACCTCGACGAGGACCAGCAGGGCGACGAGCAGGTTGCGGGTCAGGCGCCGGGCGTACCCGCGCTTGCGGACGGTGGCCGGCCGTGGGGTGGGCAGGAGTTCCCGCGGCGGGGCCGTGAGGGTGTCGGTCATGGGGGTTCAGCCCTTGGTCAGGTCGCGGCGCGAGAAGCGGAAGACGACGAGGGTGACGCCGAGGCAGACGACGGTGAGCAGGGAGGCGATGGTGCTGCCGTAGCCGTAGTCGCCGTAGGAGAAGGCGGTGCGGAACATGTAGAGGGTCAGGGGGGTCGTGCCGCTGCCCGGGCCGCCGTTGGTCAGGGCGAGGACCGAGTCGAAGACCTTGAGGGTGCCGTTGATGCTGAACACCACCGAGGACAGCAGCACGGGCGCGGACAGCGGCAGGACGATGTGCCGGATCAGCCGCCATCCGGTGGCGCCGTCCAGCCGCGCCGACTCGAGCGTCTCCTCGGGGATGTCGAGGAGCCCGGCGAAGATGAGGACGCCGTAGAAGCCCATGGAGCGCCACACGTCCATGACGACGAGGACGACGAAGGAGCCGCCGGCGCTCGCGAACCAGTCGCCGTGGTGCACCCCCAGCCCTTCGAGGGCGATGTTGGCCAGGCCGTTCTGCGGGGCGACGGCGAAGAGCTTCTGGAACATCAGGGCCACGGCGACGGTCGGCAGGATCACCGGGAAGAACACCAGGGTGCGCACGACCGCGGACGACCTGCGCAGCACGAACACGTAGAGCAGCGCGAGCAGGTACCCGCAGAGGACCTGCCCGGCGCTGACGGCGAGCGCGTACTTGAAGGTGAACCACAGCGCCGAGTGGGCCTGCGGGTCGTGCCACAGCTTCTCGAAGTTGCCGAGCCCGCCGAAGGTGAAGCCCTCGATGACGTTGCCCTTGAAGAAGGTGTACCCGAGGGACCAGCCCATCGGCACCAGCATCACCAGGGTGTAGACCAGCAGCGCCGGGCCGAGCAGGACGGCGATGGCGCGGCGGTCTCCCAGAACTGAACGCATGACGGCTCTCTCACGAAGGGTTCGGTGCGGACGGCGGTGGTGCGGCGGGATCAGCCGTTGTCGAGGTCGGTCTGGATCTTCTGCATGAAGTCCTTGGCCGAGAGGGAGCCGGTGACGAGCGGCGCGGCGTTGGTCTGGCTGGTCTCCGTCGCCTTCGTGTTGAACAGGGCCTCGAACCACAGGGTGCTGGTCGTGGTCTTCGAGATGGTGTCCTGCACGGTCTGGGTGAGCGGCGGGAGCGTGCCGGTGTCGCCGTTGGGCTTGAACCCGGAGACGGTGCCCTGGTCCTTCAGGGAGGCGGCGCCGTAGTTCTTGGTGATGCAGGTGAGCCAGTCGCCCACCTTGGCGTCGTAGGACTTCGCGGAGACGGCGACGGGGAGGCCGACGTTGGCCGGGATCTGGTCCGCGCTGCCCTTGCCACCGGCGACGGTCGGGAACGGCATGAAGCCGACGTTGTCCGCGCCGATCCTGTTCTTGGTCTTGTCGTTGAAATCGCCGAGCGCCCAACTGCCCATGTAGAACATGGCGGCCTTGCCGGTGAGGAACTGCTGGGTGGCGGTGTCGTAGTCGATCGATCCGACGCCCTGGCCGAAGTAGCCGGCCTTGCCGAGCTCCGCGACGGCCTGCGCGGCCTTCACGTAGGCGGGGTCGGTCAGTTTCGCCTTGCCGTCGGCGACCGCCTGGAGGGCGTCCGGGCCGAGTTCGCGGTAGAGGTAGCCGCTGATGAGCCGGGTGAGGGGCCAGCCGTCCTTGCCGTCGGCGGCGAAGGGGGTGACTCCGGCGCCCTTGAACTTCGCGGCGGCCGCGACCAGTTGGTCGTACGTGGTCGGGGTCGCCACGTGCTGGTCGGCGAAGAGCTTCTTGTTGTACCAGATGCCCTCGATGTTGAACTGGTAGGGCATGACGTTGAACTTGCCGTACAGGTTCTCGACGGTCTTGATCGCCGCGGGCTGGAGGTCGTCCCACACGCCGAGGTCCTTGAGCGTCTTCTCCAGGTCGAGGACCTGGCCCGCCTTGTCCAGCGTCTTGGTGAGCTGAGGCGTGCCGCCCGCCGCGAACTGCACCGGCAGCGCGTTCTGACCGGCGAGGAGCTGCACCTTCTGGTCGACGTTGCCGATGGGAAGCGTCTGGATCTTCAGCGGCAGGGCCTTGTTCTGCGCCGCGCAGGCGCCCTTGCCCAGGGTGGTGAGCTCCTGCTGGACGATGTGGTTGTCGTCGTTGATGGTGAGGCTGAACTCCTTGGCGGCACTGCCGGCGCCGCTTCCACCACCGCAGGCGCTCAGCAGCAGGGCGGAGGTGGCGGCCGTGGCGACGAGGGCGACACGGCGGGTCCTGAGGGTGTTTCTGAGGGTGTTGTGCACGGGTGCTCCTCGGCACACAGAGCGTTGAAACGCTTCAATTAGGAGATGCGGGGAACCTATGACCCGGTTCGGCGTGTGTCAAGGATTTGTCGGGGACGTTTCTGAACCGCGTCCGAGGGGGGCGGGTGGCGCGGGCGGTCAGGGTTGCAGGCGACAGGGATGCGGAAAGTGCTGGTCAGATCGTTGAGGAGCGCCACGGCACCCGGTTCGGCTCGGCAGCTCCCGGCCTGTCACTTCTGCGTGCCGGCCCGCGCGATCGGCTCGCGCCCCCGATCGGCGCGGGGACCCCTCTTAGTTCGGCGCGCTGGACCGCACGATCAGCTCCGGCTCCAGCACCACCGTGGCGTGCCGGTGCTGCTTGCCCGAGGCCACCTCGTCCATCAGCAGCCGGATCGCCTCCTGGCCCATCATCCGGCCCGGCATGTCCACCGCGGTCAGCGGCACCGCCGCCGCGCCTGCCGCACGGTTGTTCTCGCAGCCGACGACCGCCACTTGGTCCGGCACCCGGATCCCCGCCACGGTGTGCAGCTCGTGGATGATGGCGTTGGCCAGCTCGTCCGTGACGACGAGCAGGCCGTCCGGCAGCTCCTCGGGCGCCCGGCGGGCGAGTTCGGCCCCCACCACATGCCCGTGGGACGTGGTCAGACCGACGCTGTCGATCTCCTCCAGGGTGACGCCGGGACCCGCCTCCTCGACCGCCGCCCGCACTCCCCTGCGCCGGTCGCGCACCGGCTGGTAGTCGTCGTGCGCGACCACGTACGCCAGCCGGGTGCGCCCGGTGTCGATGAGATGGCGGGCCGCCAGATACCCCACGTGCTCGTTGTTGACCAGCACCGAACAGCAAGTGCCGGGCCGCGGGGCGTAGTTGAGCAGCACGACCTGGCGGCCGTGCGAGCGGATGCGGGCGATGCCGGCCGTGGAGTCCTCCATCGGCGCCAGCAGCACACCGGTCACCCGGGACTCGTCGAAGAGGTCGAGATAGTCGTCCTGGAGGCGCATGTCGCACGCGGTGTTGGCCAGCAGGAGGTTCTGCCCGATCGCCCGGGCGGCGTCCTGAGCGCCGTGCGCCATGTCGATGAACAGGGAGTTCTCGATGTCGGCGAGGACCATGCCGATGCTCTTGGTCGAACCGGACACCAGCGACCGGGCGGCGTCGTTGCGCACGAAGCCCAGGCGCCCGATGGCCTCACGGACGCGCTCCGCCGTCGCGGGGCTCACCTTCGCCGGGTGGTTCAGCACGTTGGAGACCGTGCCGACCGAGACGCCGGCGGCGTCGGCGACGTCCTGCATGCTCGGACTGGCATGCCCCTGAACTGCTCGCGGACGGGCGGTTGCCACAGCGCTCCTCGACCTCCGGTCTCGTTCCAACCCGGGACCGCACGGCACCCACAGTGACCAGGCTGTCGCCGACAAGGCGCAGAATACATGACGGGTTTTGAAACGCTCCAAGGTTGTCGTTCGGGCGGTTCGCACGCCGGGGCGGAGACCGAGCGATATCGGCTGGTCACCCGGGAGCCGAGGGCTGCGCGGTGCCCTACCGTGCACGGGCGTCTGCGGGATCGGCCCGCGCCGGAACGACTCCTCCGGAACCCGCCCGCGGTCGGTTGAACTGGTCGATCGGCGCGGCTGGTCTTGACGGCCCGACCGGAGCGTGCGAATCTCCCAATCTTGCTCGATTGAAACGCATCAACCGGGACCCGGTGCTCCACCGCCGGTCAGTCCATGGACCCGGCCGCCTCGGGGCGCGGGTCGTCGTCCCCGGCGGCGTTCCGCGGCGGAAGCCGGTCCCGGTCGGCGTAACGGCGCAACAGCCACCAGCCGTACGCGGCCTGAAAGACGTACACGCTCACCTGCCACCAGTCCGGGGCCGAGCC
This sequence comes from Streptomyces griseorubiginosus, assembly GCF_001514195.1. Classification (GTDB taxonomy): domain Bacteria; phylum Actinomycetota; class Actinomycetes; order Streptomycetales; family Streptomycetaceae; genus Streptomyces; species Streptomyces griseorubiginosus. The sequence goes on from NZ_KQ948738.1 coordinate 25,793, forward strand.
CGGGGAGCGGATCTGGAAGAAGTCGTCGAGCGCGTGGACGACCACCATCGGCCAGACCGACCCGATCGCGAAGCGCAGTCCCGCGCAGGTGAAGCCGAACAGCGCGGCGGACAGCATCTGCCACAGGGTGTCGTCCCACGCGGCCCCGAAGAACAGGTGGTTCTGGAGGTGCCCGAGGCCGAAGAGGACGGCCACACCGGTGGCCGCACGCAACGGGCCGAGCGGGGTGAGGGTCTGCTGGACGAGGCCACGGCTGTAGACCTCCTCGTCGATACCGACCCACAGCAGCGAGACCAGGGAGCTGACGACTACCGTCGTACGGCCGTCGAGCCCGGCGAGCGCGTACGAACCGGCGATCAGCAGCATCGGCAGCGCCAGCCACCAGCGCCGTCGGCGGCCGAACGTGGTGGTGCCGGACACCCGCAGCCATCCCCACCGCCACAGCACGCACCAGACGCCGGTGAGGCAGATCGCGTTGATCACGGTGGCGCCCAGGCCGGGGAACCATGCCGGGGCGAGTGGGGGCAGCAGAACCTTGGCGAAGAGCAGGAGCACGACATGCCAGGCGAGCGTCAACTCCACGGCGCCGCAGACCGGATGACGGGTTACGTGTCCTTTCCAGCGCTCCATCACGGGGCGAGGGTATCCGCGGCTGCCCGCGCGGTACCCCTCGTTGTCGGGAACGCCGGAGGAACTGCCGACGTTGCCCCGGAAGGGAGCGCTGTCGGCGTTGCCCCAAGGGTCCCGCTGTCGGCGTTGCCCCAAGGGTCCCGCTGCCCGGGTTGCCCCGAGGGGCCGCTGTCACGAACGTCCGTGCGGCCGCCACCGGGCGACCGGTTACAGTGCGCGAGACGGCAGCCCGGTCAGGGAGGAACAACGTGACCGACACCAGCAACGCCCGGCCCGCCGAGGGCGAGGCACAAGCACCGAGGCAGAGCCGGCTGCTCCGCCTGCTGCGCTACCTCCCCCTGATCGCTCCCGTCCTGCTGTGGGCCGTGCCCTGCTGGGTGCTCCTGTTCACCGGCCAGCACTGGCCGCTCCCCGTCACCGTGGCCGGCACCGCCCTGTTCGTCCTCGGGCTCGCCGCGATGCCGCTCGCGATGATGCGCGGCCACGGCCGGCGTCAGCAGGACCGGGCGGCGATCATCGGTGACACCCTGCTGGGCGGCAGCTGGGTGTTGTTCACCTGGTCCGTCCTGCTCGGAGTCCTGCTGCGGCTCGCCCTGACCGTGGCCGGCGTCGGCCAGAGCGAGGACCGGGCCCGGATCGTCACCTGGGCCGTGCTCGGCGTGTCCGCCGCGTTGCTCGCCTGGGGGTACGTCGAGGCCCGCCGTGTGCCCCGGGTGCGCCGGCTCGACGTGCCGCTCCCCCGACTGGGAGCCGGGCTGGACGGTCTGCGTGTCGTACTGATCACCGACACCCACTACGGCCCTCTCGACCGTGCCCGCTGGTCGGCCCGGGTGTGCGAGACGGTGAACACCCTGGAAGCCGACCTGGTCTGCCACACCGGGGACATCGCGGACGGTACGGCCGAACGCCGCCGCGCCCAGGCCACCCCGCTCGCGACCGTGCGAGCCACGGAGGCCCGGGTCTACGTCACCGGCAACCACGAGTACTACAGCGAGGCCCAGGGGTGGGTCGACCTGATGGACGAGCTGGGCTGGGAGCCGTTGCGCAACCGCCATCTGCTGCTCGAACGCGGTGGCGACACCCTCGTGGTCGCCGGCGTGGACGACGTCACCGCCGAGTCCTCCGGGCTGGCGGGTCACCGCGCCCACCTCGCCGGAGCCCTGGACGGCGCCGACCCCGAACTGCCCGTGCTGCTCCTGGCGCACCAGCCCAAGTTCGTCGACCGGGCGGCGGCGGCCGGGATCGACCTCCAGCTCTCCGGCCACACCCACGGCGGGCAGATCTGGCCCTTCCACCACCTGGTCCGCCTCGACCAGCCGGCCCTCGCGGGTCTCAGCCGGCACGGTGTCCGCACCCTGCTCTACACCAGCCGCGGCACCGGCTTCTGGGGCCCGCCGTTCCGGGTCTTCGCGCCGAGCGAGATCACCCTGCTGGTGCTCCGCTCAGCGCAGCAGCGTTGACTTGCGCGGTCCCTTGGGTGGGCGGAGTCCGTACACCGGAGGAGGTGGCGCGCATGGCCTCCGGTGCCCGCACTTGTCCGCACACCGGGGAAGTGGCGCGCACGGCCTCCGCAGCAGCGGGGTCGCTCCCACTTCCCCCACGGGCTCAGCGGCCCCAGCTCCACAACAGGCTCAGCGGCCCCAGCGCAGCGCGGCCGTCTGCACGGGTGCGTCCCACAGCCGCAGCATCTCCTCGTCAGCCCGGCAGAGGGTCACCGAGCAGCCCGCCATGTCCAGCGACGTGACGTAGTTGCCCACGAGCGCCCGCGCCACCGGCACGCCCCGGGCCTCCAGCAGCCGGGCCACCTCGGCGTGGAACCCGTACAGCTCCAGCAGGGGCGTCGCACCCATCCCGTTGACCAGGGCCAGTACCGGCCCGTCGGCCGGCGGCAGCTCCCGCAGTTCCTCGAAGACGGCACCCACCGCGACCTCCGCGATCTCCCGGGACGGCATCATCGCGCGCCGCTCCCGGCCCGGCTCGCCGTGGATCCCGACCCCGAGCTCCATCTCCCCGTCCGGCAGGTCGAAGGTCGGTCCTCCGCTCGCGGGAGTGCTGCACGCGCTGAGCGCCACGCCGAAACTGCGCGAGCACTCGTTGACGCGCCGGGCGATCTCGGCCACCTGCTCCAGGGGTGCGCCCGCCTCGGCGGCCGCCCCGGCGATCTTCTCCACGAACAGGGTCGCCCCGGTGCCCCGCCGCCCGGCCGTGTAGGTGCTGTCGGTGACGGCGACATCGTCATTGACCAGGACACTCTCGACCCGGACACCGTCCTCCTCGGCGAGCTCGGCGGCCATCTGGAAGTTCAGCACGTCCCCGGTGTAGTTCTTGACGACGAACAGCACGCCCTGCCCCGCGTCGACGGCGCTTGCCGCGCGCAGCATCTGCTCCGGGACGGGCGAGGTGAACACCTCCCCGGGACAGGCGGCCGACAGCATCCCGTACCCGACGAACCCGGCGTGCAGCGGCTCGTGCCCGGAACCGCCGCCGGACACCAGCCCGACCCGGCCGCTCTCGCGCGCGTCCCGCCGTACGACCACCCGCCGTTCCACGTCCACGTCCAGGTCCGGGTGGGCGGCGGCCAACCCGGACAGGGCATCGGCGACCACGGTCTCCGGACTGTTGATCAGCATCTTCATGGCACCTCCCGGGTGGAACCGGCGGCCGAGCCTCTGCCCCCTGTCCTCACGGAGTTCAAAGTCCTCACGGAGCTGAGGGTCCTCACGGAGCTCGGGCATCGCCGGACGGGCGGACGCATTCGCGATCGCACGCCCCACGACCAGTGTGCCGCCACCCGGTGGACAACCGCGATGCGTGCGCGCTGGCCCTCCGGGCAGAGAGGGGGTGCGGCCACTTCGGTCGGGCGGCCAGGGCGCCGTCGAAGCGCCGCAGGTCCTGGGAGCGCGCCCCCGTAGCCGTCTGCGCAGCACTTGCCCGGGATGACGGCGACCGCCACCTGCCCTGCCAGGGATGACGGCGATCACCCCGCACCCCGCCCTCCGCCCTCCGCACCCCGCACCCCGCACCCCGCAATCGCATGCCTCTGGCGTCCCGCACGCGCATACCTGCGGCCGGTCATACAATGATTTTTGAAGGCTCGGGGCAGTCGACAGCCGACCTTCGGGCCGGCGGGAAGCGGGCACCCATGGCTGAGCGACTCAAGAGATCAGGACTGGTCGGCGAGCTTTCAGCGGAATTCGCCGGCACGATGATCCTCATCCTCTTCGGTTGTGGCGTGGTGGCTCAGGTGGTCGCCGGCGGGGCCCTCACCAATCCCGCGGGCGGCCTCGGAAACCACGACAGCATCGCCTGGGCCTGGGGCCTCGGCGTCACCCTCGGTGTGTACGTCGCGGCGAGGCTGAGCGGTGCGCACCTCAATCCCGCGGTGACCCTGGCGCTGGCGGCGTTCAAGGGGTTCCCGTGGAGCAAAGTGGCTCCCTACGCGCTGGCCCAGACAGCCGGCGCCTTCGTGGCAGCCCTGATCGTCCGGTGGAACTACACCGAGGCGCTCGCGAAGGCGGATCCCACCCACACGATCAAGACGCAGGGCGTCTTCTCCACGCTGCCCGCGAACGGCAACCCGAATCTGCCGGTCCACGAATGGGGCGCATTCCGCGACCAGGTCATCGGCACCGCGATCCTGCTGCTGCTGATCCTGGCGGTCACGGACCTGCTCAACACGCCCCCCGGCGCCAACCTGGCACCGTTCATCGTCGGTCTGATCGTCGTGGCCATCGGTATGGCCTGGGGTACCAACGCGGGTTACGCGATCAACCCGGCACGCGACTTCGGTCCACGGCTGGCCAGCTTCCTCACCGGGTACGGCGGAGCGTGGCGAGATCAGTACGGGAACTTCTACTTCTGGGTGCCGATCGTCGGTCCGGTGGTCGGAGGCCTGCTGGGAGCGGGCCTGTACAAGGTCTTCATCGGCCGGTTCCTGCCGAACGCCGAGCCGGAGCCCCCGGGACGGGTCCCGGCCCCGGACGAGAACTGACCGGCTCCCGGGGTGGCCGGGCTCCGGCTGCCCCGGGAGCGCCCTAGGAGAGGCGGCATCCCATGGCGGACTTCGTCGGCGCGGTGGACCAAGGGACCACCAGCACCCGTTTCATGATCTTCGACCATGCCGGCAACGAGGTGGCGCGGCACCAGCTGGAGCACTCACAGATCCTCCCGCGCTCGGGGTGGGTCGAACACGATCCGGTGGAGATCTGGGAGCGCACCAACTCGGTGATCCAGACGGCGCTCCGGAACGGCAACCTCTCGGCGGAGGACCTGGCGGCCATCGGCATCACCAACCAGCGGGAGACGACGGTCGTCTGGGACCCGCGCAACGGCCGCCCGTACTACAACGCGATCGTCTGGCAGGACACCCGTACGGACTCCATCGCGGCAGCGCTGGACCGCTCGGGCCAGGGCGACGTCATCCGCCGCAAGGCGGGACTGCCACCGGCCACGTACTTCTCCGGCGGCAAGATCCAGTGGATCCTCGAGAACGTCGACGGAGTGCGTGAGGCGGCCGAGCAGGGCCATGCCCTCTTCGGCAACACCGACGCCTGGGTGCTGTGGAACCTCACCGGCGGCCCCGACGGCGGCGTCCACGCGACCGACGTGACCAATGCCAGCCGCACCATGCTGATGGATCTGGAGACCCTCGACTGGGACGACGAGTTGCTGGGCTTCTTCGGCGTTCCCCGGGCGATGCTGCCGACCATCAACCCGTCCTCCCACCGGGAGGCGTTCGGACAGACCCGTACGTCCCGCCCTCTGCGGGCGGCCATCCCCATCACCGGTGTGCTCGGCGACCAGCAGGCGGCGACGGTCGGACAGGTCTGCTACGCCCCCGGCGAAGCCAAGAACACCTACGGCACCGGCAACTTCCTGGTGCTCAACACCGGCACGGAGCTGGTGCGGTCCCAGCACGGCCTGCTGACCACCGTGGCCTACCAGTTCGGCGACAGCCCGGCGATCTACGCCCTCGAAGGCTCCATCGCCGTCACCGGCTCCGCCATCCAATGGCTCCGCGACCAGCTGAAGATCATCAGCGATGCCGCGGAGAGCGAACGCCTGGCGCTCACCGTCGACGACAACGGCGGGATCTACTTCGTGCCCGCCTTCTCCGGCCTGTTCGCCCCGTACTGGCGTTCCGACGCCCGCGGCGCGATCGTCGGCCTCGCCCGGTACAACGACAACGGCCACCTGGCGCGGGCCGCCCTGGAAGCCATCTGCTACCAGAGCCGCGACGTGGTGGAGGCCATGGAGCAGGACTCCGGCGTCCACCTCGACGTGCTCAAGGTCGACGGCGGCGTGACGGCCAACGACCTGTGCATGCAGATCCAGGCCGACGTCCTCGGCGTCCCGGTCAGCCGCCCGGTCGTCGCCGAGACCACCGCGCTCGGCGCCGCCTACGCCGCCGGTCTGGCCACCGGTTTCTGGCAGGACACGGACGAACTGCGCACCCACTGGCAGGAGTCCAAGCGCTGGGAGCCCCAGTGGTCCGAGGAACAGCGCGCGGAGGGATACGCGGGCTGGAAGAAGGCGGTGGAGCGGACGCTCGACTGGGCCAAGGTCGAATAGGTTCCGGCCGGGAGCGACCGAAGGGGGCCGCCGGCGCCGCGTGCACCGGCCGCCCCCGCACCCGCACCCGCACCCGCCCCAGCAGTCGCACCCGCTCCCGCTCCCGCTCCCGCACCCACCCCATCACCCGCTCCTGCACCCGCACCCGCTGCACGAGGAGAAGACCATGGCGAACCCGGTGGCCCTCTCGCCCGAGGCACGCGCGGAGGCTCTCCACCGACTGGGAGAGAAGGAGCTCGACGTCCTCGTCGTCGGGGGCGGCGTGGTGGGCGCCGGCGCGGCCCTGGACGCGGCCACCCGTGGCCTGCGAGTCGGCCTCGTCGAAGCCCGGGACTGGGCCTCGGGCACGTCCAGCCGCTCCAGCAAGCTCATCCACGGCGGTCTGCGCTACCTGGAGATGCTGGACTTCCGGCTCGTCGCCGAGGCCCTGAAGGAACGCGGACTCCTGCTTCAGGTCCTGGCTCCGCATCTGGTGCGTCCGGTGCCGTTCCTCTACCCCCTGCAACACCGGATCCGGGAGCGGCCTTACGTCGGCGCCGGCGTGCTGCTGTACGACACCATGGCCACGGCCTCCGGCACCTCCAGAGGCCTGCCCCACCACCGCCATCTGCTCAAGCGCCGAGCCCTGCGCGAGGCGCCCGCGCTGCGCTCCGACGCCCTGGTCGGCGCGATCCAGTACTGGGACGCCCAGGTCGACGACGCCCGGCACACCCTGTTCCTCGTCCGCACGGCCGTCGCCTACGGAGCGCTGGCCGCCAACCGCACCCGGGTCAGCCGCTTCCTGCGGCAGGGCGAGCGGGTGGTGGGAGCCGTGGTCACGGATCTGGAGACGGGCGACGAGACGGAGGTGCGGGCCAAGCAGGTCATCAACGCGACCGGCGTGTGGACCGACGACACCCAGTCCCTCGCCGGTACACGGGGCCAGTTCCACGTCCGCGCCTCCAAGGGCGTACATCTGCTGGTCCCCCGCGACCGGATCAACTCCCGCACCGGGCTGATCCTCCGCACCGAGAAGAGCGTCCTGTTCGTCATCCCCTGGGGACGGCACTGGATCATCGGGACCACCGACACCGACTGGACACTCGACAAGGCCCATCCCGCCCTCAGCTCCAAGGACGTCACCTATCTGCTGGACCACGTCAACAGCGTCCTGGCGACGCCGCTGGCTCCGGAGGACGTCGAAGGCGTCTACGCCGGTCTGCGTCCCCTCCTGTCCGGCGAGGCCGCGGAGACCAGCAAACTGTCCCGTGAGCACCTGGTCGCCCACCCGGTCCCCGGTCTCGTCGTGGTGGCCGGCGGCAAGTACACGACCTATCGGGTGATGGCCAAGGACGCGGTCGACGAGGCGGCCCGCGGCCTGGACGAGAAGGTGCCCGACTGTGTCACACAACGCGTTCCGCTGCTCGGCGCCGACGGCTACCCGGCCCTCTGGAACTCCCGCCACATCCTCGCCGAGCGCTCCGGGCTGCATGTCGCCCGCATCGAGCACCTGTTGAACCGCTACGGCTCCCTGGTGCACGAGCTGCTCGCCCTGGTCGCGGCCGACTCCTCGCTCGGCGCCCCGTTGCCGAGCTCCGACGACTACCTGCGGGTCGAGGCGGTGTACGCGGTGACCCATGAGGGAGCCCGCCACCTGGAGGACGTGCTCGCCCGTCGTACCCGGATCTCCATCGAGTCCTGGGACCGAGGTGTGGACGCGGCGCGGACCGTGGCGGACCTGATGGCGCCTCACCTGGGGTGGGACCAGGCGCACCGGGACCGTGAGGTCAACCACTACCTGAAGCGAGTGGCCGCCGAACGCGAGGCCCAGCAGCAGCCGGACGACCAGACCGCCGACGCGGTACGGCTCGGCGCCCCCGACATCATCCCGGTGCACTGAGTTCACTCTGAGTTCGGGGACAAGAGAGTCTCACCGAAGCGTGCAACCGTATGACCCTCGCATATGTCTCATACTGTGACCATCAGTCCCCGACGTCTCATAGGGGGGCGTCATGCATACCCGCCACCGCCTCATGGCCACTACCGCGAGCGCACTCCTGCTGGCCGGCACCGCGGCGTCGACCTCTGCCGCCGCCACGTCCTCGGCACCGGCCACGAGTCTCGTGGTCAACGCCAGGATCGCCGGTCACTGCTCCTACGACAGGGTCGTCATCGACGTGAAGGGCAAACTGCCGCCGGCCACCGTCAAGCGTGTCAAGGAACTCCGCTACGACAGCTCCGGGAAGAAGGTCCCGCTGGCCGGGAAGTACTTCCTGGAGATCAAGCTCTCCCCCGCAGCAGCCCACGACGACGCGGGCAGGAACGTCTACAAGGGCCCGCGCCTGATCAAGCTGAATCTGCCGAAACTCAAGGGCTTCGCACTGACCGGCGACTTCGAGGGCGTCGTCACCTTCGGGGCCGCGTTCAACAGCAAGCCCTCCTACACGACGAAGCAACTACACCGCCCCGAACGCTTCGTCCTCGACATCGCCCACCACAACACCTGCCGTTCCTAGCACCGAGGTACACCGAAGCCGCGCCGTACGGGATCAGCCCGGTAGTCGGCGAGAACGGGACCGCCGGGACCGGTGTGGTCCGGCCCGGCGGTCGTTCCCCCGTGGCGAAGGACCGCTACGGCCGGTTCAGGGTGATGGAGTTGACCGGCGTGAGGTTCTCGTACGTCCAATCGTCCTGGAAGAGGGTCTCGTAGCAGTTGGTGCCGCCGTAGTTGTAGCAGAGGCTGGCGGTGGCGCCGCCGTACTGGTTGTTGAGGACCCAGTGGTCCCCGTACTGGTTCCTCAGGTTGTGGTAGCCGTAGCTGGAGTACTGGACCGTCGGGTGCGGGTCGTCGAAGGGTTCGACACCCTGGGCCCAGATACACACGTTGCCGGACCTGCATCCGTACACCGTGTCGTCGCCGGCCTGGGCGGTACCGCTCATCACCACCATTGCCGTGGCAGCGGTCGCGAACGCGGCGGCGGCACTCATCACCTTGCGCATGTTTCCCCCTGGCGGGTGGCCTGCATAGTCGCAGGCAGAGCTTCGAGTCGACGGGAGCGGATGCGGTGATCCCCTCATCCGCTCACGAGTTGCAGCCCGGCTGACCGAGCAGCTCCTAGCCTTCAGGGCCGAGCGCCGGGAGTCTTGTACGAAGACGCAATCGCAGCGGAGGAACATCAGCAGTGTCCGAACCGATCGACCAGCCCGGCGAGTTCATCGGCCGGCCGGCCGCATCCTTACGCGGCATCGTCATCCGCTATCGCGGCCACTACATGGCGGGGGCAAGGCCCGCGAGGGTCACCCTGCCCTCGGCGAGCGTCACTCTCCTCCTGGGATGGGAGCAGCCGCTGACCATCCGGAGCGGGCCGGCACAAGGAGTGGCACCAGCTTCGTGGCCTGCGATGATCGCGGGCCCGCAGACTGCGCCCACGGTCGCGGGTTTCGACGGGGCCGGGTATGCCGTCGAGATCGACCTCACGCCACTCGGCGCGTACCAGCTCCTGCATCTCCCCCTGCACCACCTGGCAAGAACGGTCATCGCCCCGGACCACATCATGGGACCGGGCTGGGCCGCGAACACCACCGAACGGCTGGCCGCAGCACTGTCCTGGCCTCGCCGCTGGCAGATTCTCGACGCTCTGCTCGCCCGGCGCCTCAGCGCCGGAACTCTCCCGTCGCCTGCCGCCGTTCAGGCGTGGAACCTGCTACGGGAGCGGGGCGGGGCCGTCTCCTTGCGAGAGCTGACCCGGGCCACCGGCCTCGGTCAGCGCCGTGTCCAGCAGTTGCTGCGGGAGCACATCGGACTGCCCCCTCAGACGCTCTCCCGCATCGTCAGATTCCACCGCGCCCTGGCAGTGGCATCGACAGGTCCGGACTCGCTCGTCGACCTGGCCGGCCTGGCGGGCTACCACGACCAGTCACACATGAGCCGCGACTTCCGTGCCCTCTCCGGCAAGACACCAGGAGAACTGCTCCACCTCATGCGCCGAAGACCAGCAGGGCACAGCGGCGGGCACATCCAGTCCTTCAACGACTTCGGCCTCCCTGCCCCACCAAGCCGCCCGGCGGGGTTCGCCGTCCCTGCGCCCGCTGACCCCACGAAGGCTCCTAGCCCTCCGCGACGATCCTGCGTGCCGCCTCCGTCTTCTTCCGGTGGGCCGTGAGGAGCTCTTTCAGGGGCTTGGAGTTCTTGTCTATTTCCGCCTTCTGCAAGGCTGATTCGGCCTTGAACCAGATGTCGAGCAGGTCCGTCTTCTCCTTGCAGCGCACATCCGCGCGCGCGGTCTCTTTCTCCTTCGTGGAGATGTCCTCGCGCTGGAATTCCCTGTTGTTCGCCGGTTCGAGCGGAGTGGTATATCGGAATCCTGAACTCCGCATGCAGGCGGACCAGTTCCGGAATACCTCCTTCACTTTCGGTTCGGTGAGCGAATCCTGGTAGCTCTGCGTGGAGATGGCCCGGGCGATCTCAGCGGCTTCCGGGGCGTCGTACTTCTTGGCGAGTTGCGCCACCGACTGGCCGAAGCAGCCGTTCCTCGGCACTTCCCTTCCTTTGTAGACGACCTTTTCCGCAGTGCCCGGTTCTGCACCTCGGTTTCCGTAGAACACCCGCAGGGCGTCCTCGGGAAGGTCGGGGCCCGCGGGCAGCGGGCCGAGGTCGGGGTGGTATCCGAGGCGAGCCGCCTCGCTCGAGCTGGACAGCCCGTAGCGGCGGTCGGCGGACGTGGAGGTCTCGGCCTCCCGCTTCGCAGGCTCGTACGTGATCCCGTAGGTGCGCAGACAGCGTTTGGTCAGAATTTGCTGCGCGGACTCGATGACGGCGGACTCGTCAGCGGTGTAGCTGTAGCGGGCAATGGGCAACCGCTCACCAAAGGTGACCTGCGGCTTTGCCGCCGAACCGCTGGAGGTGACGGGCGTCTTGGAGGGCCCGGCCGGGGCGCCGCCCTCGCTCGGACCGCTCCCGGAGGAGCAGCCGAGCAGGGCGGCGGCCAGGGCCAGGCACAGGGGTGCCAGGCGTCGCACGCGGGTCAGAACTTGTAGCAGGTGTTGTCGTTGCGGCCGTACCCGAAGGAGGCGTTGTTGTTGTACGTGTTCTTCAGCTGGTACGCCGTCCCGAACTCGGGGAGGGAGTCGCACGCGCCCTGGAGGTTGCTGTTGAAGTAGATCACCAGGTTGTACGGCGCCATGTTGACCGCGGAGGCGGCGTTGTTCTTGACGGGCTGGCCCTTTCCGGCGCCGTCACCGAGGAACGTGTAGCCGTTCAGGCTGTAATGGTCGAAGCCGCGGAACACGGTACGGGAACCGGCAAAGCCGGTGTTGTAGTGGAACCGCATGCAGTAGGTCTGGGAATCGGGACAGGTGAGTCCCGCGTCGGCATTCGACTGCGGGGCCACTCCGAGCACCAGACCGGCGGTGGCGGTGGCGGTCACACCGAGGGACGCGAACGTCCGGCTCAAACGCATGGCATATCTCCCGTGTTGGTCATACACGATTGGAGCGGCGCCATATTCCTCGCCGCGCGAGCCGGATGATCGTAACAACCCTTGATTCGTTGGGGAATTGGGATTTGCTGCTGTGGCACATGCTGACCGAGGGACATCGGAGACTATGTCGGACATCACCCCTGCACGCAGACCTGAAGCACCATCCCACGCCCCGGCATGGCGGTCTCACGCATAGCCAATGCCCGAACTATGTTGCCCCGCCACATGTGCCCTCGCGATGCGCGTTCCTACGGTGTCCGGACACCCACCCGTCCCCACCGCACACGAGGAAGTGGCGCACATGGCCTCCGCAGCATCCGCTCCCCCGACGCCGAACAACCTGAAGCGCATCGTCGCCGCCAGCCTCATCGGCACCACCATCGAGTGGTACGACTTCTTCCTCTACGGCTCCGCGGCCGCCCTCGTCTTCAACAAGCTGTTCTTCCCGGACTCCGATCCGCTCGTCGGCACACTGCTCTCCTTCCTGACGTACGCCGTCGGATTCGCCGCCCGCCCGCTCGGCGCGCTGGTGTTCGGGCACTACGGCGACCGGCTGGGCCGCAAGAAGCTGCTGGTGCTGAGCCTGCTCCTGATGGGTGGGGCGACCTTCGCGATCGGCCTGCTGCCCACCCACGCGACCGTCGGCACCGCCGCCCCCGTACTGCTGACCGTGCTCCGCCTGGTCCAGGGCTTCGCGCTGGGCGGCGAGTGGGGCGGCGCCGTACTTCTGGTGTCCGAGCACGGTGACGCGCGCCGGCGCGGCTTCTGGGCCTCCTGGCCGCAGACCGGGGCACCGGCCGGGCAACTCCTCGCGACGGGCGTGCTGTCGCTGCTGACCGCCGTCCTGTCGGACACCGCGTTCGGCAGCTGGGGCTGGCGGATCCCCTTCCTGCTCTCCGGGGTCCTGGTGATCGTCGGGCTGTGGATCCGGCTGTCCGTCGACGAATCGCCCGTGTTCAAGAAGGCGTTGGCGCAGGCTGAGGCCCGCAAGGCGGCGCGCGCGGGGACGGCCGAGAAGCTGCCGGTCGTCTCCGTGCTGCGGCACCACTGGCGCGATGTGCTGGTCGCGATGGGCGCGCGCATGGCGGAGAACATCTCCTACTACGTCATCACCGCGTTCATCCTCGTCTACGCCACCACCTCCGCCGGTGTCTCCAAGCAGACCGCCCTCAACTCGGTGCTCATCGCCTCCGCCGTGCACTTCGCGGTGATCCCCGCCTGGGGCGCCCTGTCCGACCGTGTCGGCCGCCGCCCGGTGTACCTGCTCGGCGCGGTCGGCGTGGGCGCGTGGATGTTCCCCTTCTTCTCGCTCGTCGACACCGGCGGCTTTGGCAACCTGGTCCTCGCGGTGACCGTCGGGCTCGTCCTGCACGGAGCCATGTACGCACCCCAGGCCGCCTTCTTCTCCGAGATGTTCGCGACCCGCATGCGGTACTCCGGCGCCTCCATCGGCGCGCAGTTCGCGTCCGTCGCGGCCGGCGCCCCCGCCCCGCTCATCGCCACCGCCCTCCTCGCCGACTACGGCACCTCCACCCCGATCGCCCTCTACGTCATCGCCGCGGCCGTCCTGACCGTGGTCGCCGTCGGCGTCGCCCAGGAGACCCGCCACCGGGACCTGGCCGACGTCGAACCCGCCACCACCCCGGCCGCCGAGACGGGGTCCGCGGCCCACTCCCCCGCCGCCGACGCCAGGACCGTCTGAGCCCTCACGGCCCGGAGCCGGACCCGGCCCCCGTACGCCACGCGTGCGGGGGTCAGTTCCGTATGGACGCCGACAAGCGGTGCAGACGCAGGGCGAGTTGGATCTCCAGAGCGCGGGCGGGGCTCTGCCAGTCCTCACCGAGCAGCCGACCCACGCGCTCCAGACGTTGGGCGACGGTGTTCACGTGGACGTGCAGGTCGTCCTTCGTACGGGCCGGGCTCATCCCGCTGGCGAAGTAGGCGTCCAGGGTGCGCAGGAGGTCGGTGCCCCGTCTCTCGTCGTACGCGACAACCCGGCCGATGGTCCGCTCGACGAAGCCCGCGATGTCCCGGTCGCCGGCCAGGAGCAGTCCGAGGAACCCGAAGTCCTCGGCCGCCGCCCCGTCCCCCGAGCGGCCAAGGAGCCGCAGGGCGTCGAGGCAGCGGCGGCCCTCCTCGTAGGCGGCGGCCACGGCGTCCGGGTGGACGGCGAGGTCGCGCACCGGGGCGGAGGCACCCACGGTGACCGCCTCGTGGACGGCGGTGCCGAGGTGCCCGGCGGTACGACGGGCCAGTTCGGTGGCGGTGTCCTTGTCGGTCAGGGGCAACAGCAGGACGGTCCCGCCGTCGCGGGCGGCGGCCAGGCCGTGCCGGGTCGTGGCGAGGTGGGAGGCCGCGGACCACAGGCGTCTGCGGGCTGCCGCCTGCTGGTCGGCGTCGGCCGCGGGACCGTCGAGCCGTGCCGCCAGCACGACATGGGTGGCGTCGAGGTCGGCACCCAGCCGCGCGGCCCGTTCCCGTAGCAGACGCGGATCGCGGTCCCGGGCGTCGAGCAGGTCGTCCAGCAGCTCGCCGCGCACCCGCTGTTCGGCCTCCGCGGCGGACCGTCTGGCGAGCAGCAGCAAGGAGGTGACCATCGCGGCGCGCTCCAGCGTGCGCTGGTCCACCGGGTCGAGCCCGGGGTGACCGCGCAGCACGAGCGCGCCGAGGAGTTCGCCGCCGGCGGCGACGGCGGCGATCCAGTCGTCCCGGTGCCGTACGGCATGGCCTTCGATGCGGGAGGTCTCCAGTGGCTCGGCGGGTGCGAGTTCGGTGAACTCCACCGTGCCGTCGAGGATCTCGGAGACGGCCGCCGCCACGTCGTGCACCCCGCCGCCGCGCAGCACCAGTTCGGCGAGCCGGTCGTGGACGTCGGAGGCGCGCTCGATGACACCGCTGCGGTCCCGGATGATCTCGTTGGCCCGCTCCAGCTCGGTGAGGGCCGAGCGGGTCTCGGTGAGGAGGTTCGCGGTGTCGATGGCGGCCGCGGCGAGGGCGGCGAAGGAGCCGAGCAGGGCGATCTGCTCCCGTTCGAAGACCCGGGCCCGCCGGTCCGCCGCGAACAGCACCCCGATGACGCGGTGCCCCAGGGTCAGCGGCACGCCGAGGATGGCGACCAGGCCCTCGTCCCGTACGCCCGAGTCGATGGCCAGGGTGTGCCGGAAGCGGTCGTCCTTGAAGTAGTCGTCGGTGACGTAGGGGCGGGCCGTCTGGGCGACCAGTCCGCCGAGGCCCTCGCCCATCCCGAGCCGCAGCTGCTGGAACCGGGCGGCTACCGACCCCTCGGTGACCCTCATGTAGGTGTCACCGCGGGCCGGGTCGTGCAGGCTCAGGTACGCCACGTCCGTGCCGAGCAAAGACCGGGCGCGCTGCACGATGGCCCGCAGCACCGCGTCCAGGTCCCGGAGCCCTGCCAGGTCGTGGGCGGTCTCGAACAGGGCGGAGAGTTCGGCCTCGCGCCGGCGCCTGCCCTCCAGCTCGGAGCGCACGCACAGGGCGACCGTCCTGGCCGCCTCGAGCGCCGCGATCCACTCGGCGGACCTGCCCTCGGCGCGGGCGATCAGCACAGGCTGCTCGTAGGCGTCGGCGGACGCGCCCCTGGCCAGCAGGGCGAGGAAGGGTGCCTCGGCACTGGCGGCGGAGGGCTCGGCGGAGTGCGGGTGACCGCCGGGCCCCGGCTGACCGTCGAGCTGCGTGTGATCGCTGGACATGCCCACAGGATTGCTCATCGCACGCTCACCCCGTCAGGCCTGTGGAAAACTCCGGGCCGGTCCCGGTCAGTGCGCGGTCCAGCCGCCGTCGAGGACGAGCGAGGTGCCGGTGACGAAGGACGCGTGCGGGCCGCACAGGTACGCCACGGCCTCCGCGACCTCCTCGGGTTCGATGAGCCGCTTGAGCGCGCTGTCCTGGAGCAGCACCTCGGACACCACGCGCTCCTCGGGGATGCCGTGCGCCTTGGCCTGGTCGGCGATCTGTCGTTCGACCAGTGGGGTGCGCACATAGGCGGGGTTCACACAGTTCGAGGTCACTCCGTGGGGGGCGCCTTCGAGGGCGGCCGTCTTGGAGAGACCCTCCAGGCCGTGTTTGGCGGCCACGTAGGCGGCTTTGTAGGCCGAGGCACGCAGTCCGTGGACCGAGGACACGTTGACGATCCGCCCCCACCCCTGCCCGTACATGTGCGGCAGCGCGCCGCGGATCAGGCGGAACGGCGCCTCCAGCATCACGGTGAGGACCGTGTGGAACGCCTCGGGCGGGAACTCCTCGATGGGACGGACCAGTTGGATGCCGGCGTTGTTGACCAGGACGTCGGTGCCGGCAGCCGCGTGCTCGGCGGCGTCCAGGTCGGTGAGGTCGAGGACATGCGGCTCCACCGTCCCGGACAGTCCCGTGGCCTGCTCGGCGAGCGCCTCCAGACCGGCGGCGTCCCGGTCGACCGCTCTCACCTTGGCCCCGGCGGCCGCGAGCCGCAGCGCGCAGGCGCGGCCGATGCCGCCGGCGGCGCCGGTGACGAGGGCGGTGCGGCCGCCGAGATCGAGCGCGGCGGCGTGAGATGCGGGTCCCGGGAGGACACTGCTGGCGGTCATGGTCCGACCCTAGGCAGGATCCCCTCCTCGCCACATGTGGTCACGCCCCATAATTCACTCGGAACTCATGGTTTCGAACCATGTGGGGGCGTCCACCGTCGCCTGCTTGATCCGCTGCATCCCGAACTCGTTGAGGTCGGGCAGGGCGTCCAGGGGGAACCATCCCACTTCCAGCGACTCGTCGTCGTTGACCCGGGCCTCACCGCCCACGGCACGACAGCGGAACGAGATGTCCATGTACTGGCAGATGTCACCGTTGACGTACGTCACGGGATTGAGCGCCTGGACCAGGACGACCCGCTCGACGACACAGAGGACGCCCGTCTCCTCCTCGACCTCCCGCACGGCACAGTCCGCGGGCTGCTCCCCCGGCTCCGGGATACCGCCGAGCATCGACCACTTGCCGGTGTCCGAGCGGCGGTTGAGCAGCACTCTGCCCTCGTCGTCGAAGACGATGGCGCTGACGCCGGGGAGCCAGAGCAGGTCGTGGCCGATGGACTTCCGGAGGGTGCGGATGAAATCTGGGGTAGCCATGGGCCGACCCTAACCGCCGCCGGTGACACGTCCGTGTTCTTCCGGACGAGGACGGGCGGACGCCCGGTCACCCGCCGCACCCGCAGCACCCGCAGCACCCGCAGCACCCGCAGCACCCGCAGCACCCGCAGCACCCGCAGCACCCGCAGCACCCGCAGCACAACGCCTGACGCCTGACGCGGTCGTACGCCCTACACGTCCCCGGTACGACGCCCCCGCACCCCGGCGCTGATCGCCCAGCCGAGACCGCCGGCAGCCACCAGGACCAGGAGCATCTCGGGCAGGGTGCCCATCAGGGTGGCCGGGGTCTCCGACGACCTCAGCGGCACCTTCTGCACCAGCGAGGCGGGGACGAACATGCCCGTCCTCTGGGTGATCCTCCCGTCCGGCATGATGATCGCACTGACGCCGCTGGTCACCGGGACGGTGACGGTCCGGCTGTGCTCCACCGCGCGGACCCGGGACATCGCGAGCTGCTGGTAGGTCATCTCGCTGCGGTCGAAGGTCGCGTTGTTGCTCGGCACGGAGATCAGCTGGGCGCCGTCGGTGACCTCGGAGCGCACGGCCCAGTCGAAGGCGGCCTCGTAGCAGGTGACCAGGCCGACCTTGGCGTTGGCCATCCGGAACACACCCGGCTTGGTGCCGCGGCTGAAGTCCTGGCGGACCATGGAGGTCCAGTTCTTGTTGATCGCCCCCACGAGCGAGCGCAGCGGGAGGTACTCGCCGAACGGCTGGATCTGCCGCTTGTCGTAGGTGTCGGTGGGGCCCTTGACCGGGTCCCAGAGGATCTGCTCGTTGTAGAGCTTGCCGCCGCGCTCGACGACTCCGCCGACGGAGATCGGCGCGTCGATGGCCTGGGCGGCCTGCTCGATGGTCGCCGCCGCCTCCGGGTCGGTGTAGGGGTCGACGTCGGAGGAGTTCTCCGGCCAGAGCACGATGTCGGGCTTCGCGACCTTGCCGGCCTTCACCTCGGCGGCCAGCCGCTCCGTCTCACGCGCGTGGTAGTCGAGCACGGCCCTGCGCTGAGCGTTGAAGTCCAGACCCGCGCGCGGCACGTTGCCCTGGATGGCCGCGACGGTCACGGTGCCGTCCTCGGCCTTGTCGCTCACCAGGCCCCGGGCGGCGAGCGCCCCGACCACCGGTACGACCACGCTCAGCAGGGCCACGGCGGCCGCCGGGCGTCGTACGGCCCCGGTCCCCCGCCGCTCCACGACCAGCCGGACGACGTCGTACAGGCCGAATCCGCACAGCACGACGGCGAAGCCCAGCACGGGTGTGCCGCCCACCGCGGCGAGCGGCAGGAAGACACCGTCGGCCTGTCCGAACGCGATCTTGCCCCAGGGAAAGCCGTGGAACGGCACACGCGCGCGTGCCGCCTCGCCGGCGATCCACACGGCGGCCGCCCACACCGGGGCGCCGGGCAGCTTGGAGACCGCGGCCACGCCCACACCGACCAGCGCGACGAAGATCGCCTCGATCGCGACCAGCGCCAGCCACGGGCCGGGGCCGACCTCGACGCCGGTCCACACCAGCAGCGGCAGCAGGAAGCCCAGTCCGAAGAGGTAACCGAGACCGAAGGCCGCCTTCCAGCCACGGCCGCGCAGCACCCAGCCGAAGACCGCGAAGGCGGGCAGGGCCAGCCACCACAGGGTGCGGGGCGGGAAACTGACGTAGAGGAGCACTCCGGAGAGCGCCGCGGCGGCGGCCGGCAGGAGACGGCGGAGCCGGGCGGCCCAGCGGGAGGCGGGTGCGGACGGCGGTTCCAGCTGGTCCGACTCGTCCACGGAGGTTGCGGTGACGGTCACTCCGGGAGTGTACGGCGGTTGACCTTGGCGTCGACAGCGCGGTCCGCCTGGTGACCGGGGTCCCCCCGGACCGCTCGAACCGTGCCGCTGCCGGGCAACCCGGCGCAACTCGTCCACAAATCGACCTTCAGCCGTTACGGTGTGCCGGAGTCCTCGTCGCGCGGGTGTCCGGGCGGCGGGCCACAGGTCGGGGGACCGGGGTTCGGGGGGCGGGGTGGGTTCCACGGGGATGACGTCTGTGGCCGGTGCTGCGGCGGACGGCGACAGACGCAACGCTTCGGACGGGGTGGGCGTCCTGGTCCTCGGGGCCTGTGCCGCCTGGTCGCTGATCACCGCGGCCGTGCACGACGGCCGTCCGGAGGGCGTTCTGCTCGCCCTGCTGGCCGTGTCCGCGGGCTACGCCGCGGGCCGGATCTCGGGGGCGCTGCTGCCGGTCGCCGCACCCTGTGCCGCCGCGGTGACCGCGTTCGGACTCGCGGTGGGGCTCCCCCATCTCGCACCGGGCCCCGAGATCGTCGCGCCGCTCGGTCACGCGGGCGCCACGGCCGCACTGCTGACCCTGGCCGCCGGTGCGGCGTGCTGTGCCGCCTGGACCACCGGATCGCCCGTCCTGAGGCTCCTTCTGCGGCTGCTGGCCGTCGCCATCGCGGTGACCTCGGCGGTTCTGGGTTCGGTCTCCGGGCTGGTGACGTGTCTGGCCGTGCTGTTGTGCTCGCTCGCGGCGAGCAGGATGGACCACCGGGGCCCCGGCCTCCTCGGTCTCGTCCTGGCCGCGATGTCGGTGACCGGGCTGACCTGGGCGGTCGCCGGGAGCGCGGTGCCGGACGGGCTCACCGAGTCGCTGCGCGGGCAGCTCACCCCGCACCGGATCGACCTGTGGCACGACGCCCTGCGCATGGCCCGGGAGAACACCGCCCTCGGTGTGGGACCGGGGCGCTTCGGGGAGCTGAGCGGCACGGCGGCCGGCTCGCTGCTGCCCGACGGGAAACCGCATTCGGCGCCGCTCCAGATGGCCGCCGAGCAGGGCGTGGTCGGGGTGGTGCTGCTGGCGGCGGCCTTCTGCTGGCTGCTGTACGCGCTGTGGCGCTCGCGGCGCTCCACCCCGATCGTCCTGACGGCGGGCGCGGCCCTGACGGCGCTGGCGGGGATCGCCGCGGTCGGCAACGCGCTCAGCTTCACCATGGTGTCGGTGGGTGCGGGCCTCCTGGCGGGCCTGGCGACGGCCCACCCGCTGACCGAGGAGTCGGCTCCGCGATGAGGGACAGGTCCGGACTCAGCGTCGCGGGGCCGTGCTCCCGGGCCGCAGCCGGTCCCGGATGATGCGTACGGCGGCCTCGGCGTCGTCCACGGTGACGGTGAACGTGTGGCCGTCCCACAGCTGGAGCACCACGCCCTCGCCACGCCGTACGACGACCGCGGTGCCCTTCTCGGGCCGCCAGCGGTAGCCCCAGCCGCCCCACTGACGCGGGGTGACGTGCGCGACGAACTCGGCTCCGGTGACATGCGCCAGCGGGATCCGGCGGCGCGGCACGCCGATGTGGCCGCAGCGCACCTCCAGGGAGTCCGTGTCGACCTTGAGGGCGACATGGACGAAGGCGAGCGTCAGGAAGAGGACGAGCAGTCCGGCCGCGATGCAGCCGACCACGGACATGACGAGAGGGGCGACACCGGAGGTCCACGCCGAGTCGACGGCGAGTTCGACGCCGAGCGCCACGATCGCCGCGCCGCCGAGCGCGAGCAGCCACTGGATCCGGTTGGACGCGCGACCGGTCCAGACGTCGGCGTGGTGCGAGGTCTGCTCGCCGTGGGGGTAGTCCCGGGGGTGGTCCCTCATGCGTACGAGATTACTCAGGTTTCGCCCCGCGGGTAGTTCGTCGCGGAGAGTGACCGCGCTGAGCGTGGCATTCCGGCCGGGCGGTAATGGCCGTGGACAGTTCCACGGCAAACGGCAATCGGCCCTCGGTCGACCGACGTAACGTTCCAGTCCCGCGGCGCTCGGTCTCAAGCTGGCCGGTGAAACGTTCCGGCCGCTCGGCGCGCTCAGCGGGCGGGCGTGGCCGTGCGCAGCAGTCGGCCTTCCTCGTAAGCCAGGGCGGGCGCGGGCAGCGCGGTGCCCTCTCGGCCGCTCAGCAGCACGGTGAGGGTGCCGGTGGGCGCTGCCTCGGGCGCCGGCTGTTCGCCGAGCCGGCGCAGCGCCTGGGCGGCGACCGCCCCGGCGGAGCCGTGCAGGACGAGCGGCGGGCGGCCGGGACGCTGTACGGCGGCCCGGATGCGCTCGGCGACCAGTTCGTAGTGCGTGCAGCCCAGGACGACGGTCGTCACGTCCTCGGGAGTGAGGGCGGCGGCCGCGGCGACGGCGGCGTCGATCGCGGCCTCGTCGGCGTGTTCCACCGCCTCGGCGAGGCCGTGGCAGGGCACCTCGGTGGCGGGCACGCCGTCGGCGAAGTCCGCGATCAGACCGCGCTGGTAGGGGCTGCCGGTGGTGGCGGGCGTGGCCCAGATGGCGAAGGGGCCGCCGCCGGCCGCGGCGGGCTTGATCGCGGGGACGGTGCCGATGACCGGCAGGTCCGGTTCGAGGCGGGCGCGCAGAGCGGTCAGGGCGTGCACGGTGGCGGTGTTGCAGCCGATGATCAGCGCGTCGGGGCCGTGCGCGGCGGCCGCTTCGGCGAGGCCCAGCGCGCGCCCGACGATGTCCTCGGGGGTCCGCGGTCCCCAGGGCATGCCGTCGGGGTCGAGGGAGAGCACGAGATCGGCGTCGGGGCGCAGTCGCCGTACCGCGGCGGTGGCCGCGAGCAGACCGATTCCGGAGTCCAAGAGCGCGATCTTCACCCGGCCACGATAGACGATGAGCCCTTGGGGGCCGCTGCCGTGGGGCAGACTGCGCGCGTGAGCGCCATCGTGTGGACCGCCGCCGTATCCCTCGCCGCCTGGCTGTGGCTGCTGCTCTTCCAGGGCTTCTTCTGGCGCACGGACGTGAGGCTGCCGCCGGAGCGGGACCCGGCGCATTGGCCGTCGGTGGGTGTGGTGGTCCCGGCCCGCGACGAGGCGGAGGTGCTGCCCGCGAGCCTTCCGTCCCTCCTGGCGCAGGACTATCCGGGACGCGCGGAGGTCTTCCTGGTCGACGACGGCAGCTCGGACGGCACCGGGGAGCTGGCTCGCGAGCTGGCCCGCCGCGCGGGCGGGCTGCCGCTGACCGTGTCGTCTCCGGGTGAGCCGCCCGCGGGGTGGACCGGCAAGCTGTGGGCGGTGCGCCATGGCATCGGCCTGGCACGCGCGCGTGGTCCCGAGTACCTGCTGCTGACGGACGCCGACATCGCGCACGAGCCGGACAGCCTGCGCCGGCTGGTCGCCGCCGCGCACGGCGGGGGCTTCGACGTGGTCTCCCAGATGGCCCGGCTGCGGGTGGAGAGTCTGTGGGAGCGGCTCGTGGTGCCGGCGTTCGTCTACTTCTTCGCTCAGCTGTATCCGTTCCGGCGGATCGGCAGGAAGGGCGCGCGGACGGCGGCCGCGGCGGGCGGCTGTGTCCTGCTGCGCGCCGCTACCGCCGAGCGGGCGCGGATCCCCGACGCCATCCGGCACGCCGTCATCGACGACGTGGCCCTCGCGAGGGCGGTCAAGGGCGGCGGCGGACACATCTGGCTGGGGCTGGCCGAGCGGGTGGACAGTGTGCGCCCCTACCCCCGGCTGCACGACCTGTGGCGGATGGTGTCGCGCAGCGCCTATGCCCAGCTCCGCCACCACCCCCTGGTCCTGCTGGGCACGGTCCTCGGACTGGCGTTGGTCTATCTGGTCCCGCCGCTCGCCGTCGTCGTCGGCCTCGCGACAGGCGGCACCTCGACCGTGCTGCTCGGCGGATGCGCATGGCTGGTCATGACCGGGACGTACGTCCCCATCCTCCGCTACTACCGGCAGCCGCTCTGGCTCGCGCCCCTCCTGCCGTTCACGGCGTTCCTCTACCTCCTCATGACGGTCGACTCGGCGGTGCAGCACTACCGGGGGCGCGGCGCGGCCTGGAAGGGCCGTACCTACGCCCGCCCGGACGCCGTGGTCGGTGAGGAGAGGTGAAGCGGTCAGAGCCTCATTTGCGGCCCGGTGTCCAGTTCATGCCCCAGCCGTAGGCCTGGTCCACGGTCCGCTGCGGGCTCACTCCCCGGTCGGGCACCAGGTAGCGGGCCTCGCGCTGGACGACGAGGTCGTGGCCGGTGTTGGTGATCAGGGCCAGCGCGCAGACCGTCGAGGGCACCGTGCACTCGTCCAGGGAGAAGTCGATCGGGGCGCCGTGCTGCGGCTGGAGCGTGACGGTGGCGTGCAGGTCGGCGAAGGACCGCGCGCCCTCGTAGATGGTGACGAACACGAGGATGCGCCGGAAGTCCCGCTGGTGGTCGAGGTTCACGGTGAGGTTCTCGCCGCTCGCCACCGCCCCGGTGCGGTCGTCGCCGTCGAGATGGATGTACGGCGGCTGGTGCAGGGCTCCATAGGCGTTGCCCAGCGCCTGTACGACCCCTTTGCGGCCGTCGGCGAGTTCGTAGAGGGCGCACAGGTCCAGGTCGAGGTCGGCGTGCATGGCCACCGCGCGGCCGCGCTTGCTGCCCCAGCCGGAGAACTGTTTGTGCACCTGCCAGTTGAGGTTCACCCGCATCGCACCCGAGGTGCCGCCCTGTTTGGTGAGGGAGACCGACGGGGCCGCCTTGGTGAGCGTGACCTTGGAGAGGCGGACGGGCGGCGCGGCGGGCGGGGGCGGCGGGGCGGCCGGTGCGGGTGGGCTCGCCGGGGGCGCGGTGCGCTGAGGCTCGCCCACAGGCGCGGTCCGCTGGGGCTCGTCCACGGTGATCCCGAAGTCCGTTGCGAGTCCTTCCAGTCCGCTGTCGTAGCCCTGGCCCACGGCACGGAATTTCCAGGCTCCCTGCCTCCGGTAGAACTCCCCCAGCACGAAAGCGGTTTCGACGGTGGCGCCCGTACTGTCGAACCGCGCGGCGACGGTGCCCTGCACGGCGTCGCGGACCTCGATGTACAGCTCCGGGACCTGGGCGAAGGTCCCGCCGTCCGCGGAGGCGGCGAGCACCACGGTCTCGACCGAGGGCTCCACGCGCGCGAGGTCGACGAACAGGGTGTCCGTCACCCGGCCGCCGTCGGTGCGCTTGCCCTCGTGGCGGACCGAGCCGGAGGCGTGCTGGGGCTGGTTGTAGAAGACGAAGTCGGCGTCGGAACGGACCTTTCCGCCGACCAGGAGCAGGGCCGAGGCATCCGCGTCGGGGACCCCCGGTCCGGAACGCCAGCCCAATTCGACGCGCAGTGCCGTCGTGGGCACGGGAACGTTCGAGCCTTTCGGCATTGACATGTCTGCCCCCTCGGGTGTCGGCAGGCCAGGACGCCCCGGCGGCCACCGGTGTGCTACCCGCCCAACCTATTCCCCCATGACAGCGAACTCCCATCCCGCGCACAGCAAGATCGCCGGTCAACCACCGGTAACCCCCTCGGAACTCGGCCTTTACACGACCTCAACCCGGATTGGCGTCCTATTTTGCCGAGTTCGCTCGCATTGGGGATCCAGGGTCACTGCCGACACGGAAAACAACCCTCTTATCGGTCTCCCCAACCAGCACATCGTGGGCTTAACTTATGTGCCATGACCTCCCCCCGCTCCACTTATGGCGGCGGCTACTACTCCGCCTCCTTCCCGGACACTCCGATCTACGACTCGCTCGTGGCCGAGCGGGGCACCCCGCAGATCGCCCCGATCCGGGTCCCCGCCGCGTACGACGTCCCGGTCAGCCACCTGCCGGCGCTGCCGTCCGCCCTGCCCGCCCTGCCCGCGGGCCCCTCCCAGTCCGCCTACGGCTATCCGCAGGCGCAGCAGCCCTCGCCGCTCCAGCAGGCGCCCGCCGCGTACATCCCGCAGCAGGCCGCCGCACCGCGCGGCTATCCGGGGCCGCAGCAGCAGCCCCGCCCGGCCGCGCCCGGCATGGGAATGGGCATGAGCACGGGCTACGAGGCGATGCGCCCCGCGGCCCCGCGACCCGCCCAGGCGGCTCCCTACCAGGATCCGTACAACAACCAGCAGTACCGCGGGTACTGATTCCCCTCCCGGACTGTCGGTGCCACCTGGCACGATGGCTCCATGGGGAATGCCGAGCTGCTGTCGATCCACGTCCATCCGGTCAAGGCGTTCCGGGGTCTCGCGCCCCGGGAAGCCGAGGTGGAGCCCTGGGGGCTGGCCGGAGACCGGCGCTGGGCCTTGGTCGACGACGGGGGAAAGGTCGTCACACAGCGACAGCAGCCACGTCTCGCACTGGCCGCCGCCGAGCTCCTGCCCGGCGGCGGCATCGTGCTGTCGGCGCCCGGTATGGAGCCGCTGACCGTGCCCGCGCCCGCGCCGGGCACCACCGTCACGCTGGAGCTCTTCGGGGAGAAGGTCGAGGGAGTGCCCGCCGCCGACGCGGCCGCGCACAGCTGGTGCAGCGAGTACCTGGGCGTCCCGGCGCGCCTCGTGCACATGGACGACCCGGCCACCCGCCGCCCCGTCGATCCCGAGTACGCGCTGCCGGGTGAGACCGTCTCCTTCGCCGACGGCTATCCGCTGCTGCTCACCTCCACGGCCTCCCTGGACGCCCTCAACTCCCTGATCGCCGAGGGCCGGCACGCCGCCGACGGTCCGCTGCCCATGAACCGGTTCCGGCCGAACGTCGTCGTGGGCGGCACGGAGGCCTGGGCCGAGGACGACTGGTCGAGGATCGCGATCGGCGACATCGCCTTCCGGGTGGTCAAGATGTGCGGCCGGTGCGTGGTGACGACGACCGACCAGTCGAGCGCAGTGCGCGGCAAGGAGCCTCTGCACACGCTCGGCCGCCACCGGCGCTTCGGCAGCAACCTGGTCTTCGGCCAGAACCTCGTGCCCGAGTCCCGCGGCACGATCCGGGTCGGTGACCCCGTCAGGGTCCTCGACCGGAAGACCGGGTGACCGGTCGGGGTGGTCGGGGTGGTCGAGGCTGCCGGGGTTGGCCGGAGCGGCCAGGGGCTGCCGGGGCGGTCGCGGACAAAGTTCCGTCAAAGATCCACCTGGGTGCGATCGCCGGGAACCCGGCTCGGGGGCCCGCGCGTTGGAGCTTTCATGAGGAGTTCATGAGAGGCCCCGGCCGCAGGTGATTTGGCTCTCTCTTCGGCCGGTGCCACGCGTGAATTCCTCTCCCGGGGGTTATCACGGAGCGGGAAGGGGGTGCGGACGGTGCGAGCGATCAGCGGACTCTGGCGGTGGCGGCACAACCCGCTGCGCCGCGGGACCGACCTGGCCGAGGCCTGGGTATGTCTCATGGCTCTGCTGCTGATCCTGGTGGTCGCCCCGGTGGCCGGCGCGTTCGTCGGCGGGGTGGCTCAGGGCGCGCTCCAGCGGGCGGTGCGGGAGCAGCGTGAGTCCCGGCAGCTGGTGACGGCGACGGTGATCCGCAAGCTGGACCGCTCCCCGCTCGACGCCGACCCGGAGACGGCCTCGGGGCGCGATCTCAGAAGCCAGGTGCTGGCCGGCTGGACCGCGCCGGACGGCACCACCCACCAGGGCTCCGTCATGGCCGCCCTCCAGACCCCGCACCGCGGCGACCACTTCGACATCTGGACGGACCATGACGGGCAGATAGCGGCCCGCCCGCTGGACGCGACGACCGCCACCACCCATGCCGTGCTCGCCGGCATCGGCGCGGCCCTGCTGGCGGCCGGGCTGATCGAGGGCGGGCGGCGGCTGGCCCTGTGGCGCATGGTCCGTCGCCGGTACGCCGACTGGGACCGGGCCTGGGACAGCGCGGGCCCGGACTGGGGCCGGACCGGCACCGGCAGTTGACGGCCTTACGGCTCTGGTCAACCCACCACCCGCGCGCACGCTACGGTGGACCGGCCGAACCTCTTCGGCAGCACAAACCCGCGTACTACGAGGTGGGGGCACAGCAACGCCATGGCACAGGGCACGGTCCAGGTGACGCACACCGGTACATCGCGGTGGCGGCGCCGCACAGGTGAGTACGCGTCGCTCGCCGCCGCCCTGGAGGCCGCGGCCGAGGGCGACGTCCTCACCGTCGCCCCCGGCACCTACCGGGAGAACCTCGTGCTCCAGCGGGCGGTGACCCTGCGCGGCCCGGAGGGCTCGCCGGGATCCGTGCGCATCGCGCCCGTGGACGGCGTGCCGTTGACCGTACGTGCCTCGGCGGTCGTCCAGGACCTGCACGTGGAGGGCCAGGACGCCGCCGCGCCCGCGCTGCTCGTCGAGGAGGGCACCCCGGAACTCTCCGACATCAGGGTCGTCACCCGCTCCGCGGCCGGCATAGAGGTGCGCGGCGGTGCCCGGCCGACCGTGCGGCGCTGCACCGTCGACAACCCGGCGGGCATCGGCATCGCCGTGCTCGAGGGCGCGGGCGGGGTCTTCGAGGAGTGCGAGATCGTGGCGGCCGGCCAGTCCGGTGTCTCGGTGCGCGGCGGCGCCCACCCCCGTCTGGAGCGCTGCCGGGTGCACCACACCTCGGGCGCGGGCCTGGCGGCGACCGGTGAGAACTCCGCGCTGGAGGCCGTGGGTTGTGAGGTCTACGAGGTCCGCGGCAGCGGGGTCCAGATCACCGGCCGGGCCACCGCGCACCTCACCGACTGCGATGTGCACCGCACCACGGCCGACGGGGTCACCCTCGACACCGACGCGGTGCTGACCCTGGCCGACTGCCGTATCCACGACATCCCGGAGAACGCCGTCGATCTGCGCTCCCGCTCGGTCCTGACCCTGACCCGCACCACCGTCCGCCAGTTCGGGCGCAACGGCCTGTCGGTGTGGGACCCGGGCACCCGCGTGGACGCCAACCAGTGCGAGATCTTCGACAGCACCGGCGACTACCCGGCCGTCTGGGTCAGCGACGGCGCCACCGCGGTCCTGGACTCCTGCCGGGTGCACGACGTGCCGGACGCGCTGTTCGTCCTGGACCGCGGCTCGCGCGCGGACGTCGTCGACAGCGACATCTCCCAGGTCCGCAACACGGCCGTGTCCGTGAGCGACGGCGCCACCGCGCAGCTGGACGACTGCCGGATCCGGGACGCGGCCACCGGTGCCTGGTTCCGTGACCACGGCAGCGGCGGCACCCTCAACAACTGCACCGTGGACGGCACCCAGACCGGCGTGATCGTCACCAAGGGCGCCGACCCGACGATCGAGCGCTGCACCGTCGACTCCCCCGCTGAGGCCGGCTTCTACGTGTCGGCGGGCGGCCGCGGCAGCTTCCTCAACTGCCGGGTGACCGGCAGCGGCGGCTACGGCTTCCACGTGATAGACGGCAGCCGCTCGACCCTGCGCAAGTGCCGTACGGAACGGTGCGCGCGCGGGGGTTACGAGTTCGCCGACGCCCCCGACGCGGCGGCCGGTTCGGGGCCCGTCGTCGAGGACTGCACGAGCGACGAGAGCGGCGGCCTCACGCCGCCCGCGGCCCGGGAGACCGCCGTACAGACCGAGTCCCGCTCCCCCGGGCTGCTCGGCGCGATCCCCGAGCAGCGGATCACCGAGCAGGAGCCGCCTGCCACTCCCGCGGAGCCGGAGAAGCCGGCGCGCGCCTCCAAGGCCGTCCTCGGTGAACTCGACGCGCTGGTGGGCCTGGACAGTGTCAAGCGTGAGGTGCGGGCGCTCACCGACATGATCGAGGTGGGCCGGCGCCGCCAGCAGGCGGGCCTGAAGGCAGCCTCCGTCAAGCGCCACCTGGTCTTCACGGGCTCTCCCGGCACCGGCAAGACGACGGTCGCCCGGCTCTACGGCGAGATCCTCGCCTCCCTCGGGGTCCTGGAGAAGGGCCACCTGGTCGAGGTGTCCCGCGTCGACCTGGTGGGCGAGCACATCGGCTCCACCGCGATCCGCACCCAGGAGGCCTTCGACCGGGCACGCGGCGGAGTCCTGTTCATCGACGAGGCGTACGCGCTGTCGCCGGAGGACTCGGGCCGGGACTTCGGCAAGGAGGCCATCGACACGCTGGTGAAGCTGATGGAGGACCACCGCGACGCGGTCGTGGTGATCGTCGCCGGCTACACCGCCGAGATGGAGCGGTTCCTGTCGGTCAACCCGGGTGTGGCGTCCCGGTTCTCACGGACCATCACCTTCAGCGACTACGACCCGGACGAACTGCTCAGCATCGTGGAGCAGCAGGCCGAGGAGCATGAGTACCGGCTGGCGCCGGGCGCCCCCGAGGCGCTGCTGAAGTACTTCACGGTCATGCCCAAGGGGCCCGCGTTCGGCAACGGCCGTACCGCGCGGCAGACGTTCGAGGCGATGGTGGAGCGGCACGCGAGCCGGGTCGCGCAGGTCGCCGACCCGACCACGGACGACCTGACGCTGCTCTACGCCGAGGATCTGCCCGGCTCGTCCTGAGCCGGCGGACCGGGTTCGTCCTGAACCCTCGGGCTCGGCTCGTCCTGAACCCGGGGGCCCGGTTCGTCCTGAACCCGCGGGCTCGGCTCCTCCTGAGCCCGCGGACCGCGCTCGTCCTGAACCCGCGGGCTCGGCAGGTCCGGCTGGAGTCGGCCCAGCAGTTTCGCGCGTTCCTCGGCGAAGGCGGGGTCGGCCTGGTAGTCGGAGTGGCCGAGGATGGGCGCGGGCAGCGGGTGCAGATCGGTGCGGCCGTAGACCAGGGGGTCCCTGAGGGGCTCGCGGTCCACCTCGGGGCCGCAGTCGCCGGGCAGCCGGACCGGGCCGCCGATGGGGTCGGTGAGCCGGTGGAGGTTGCGCCAGCAGTCCACGTCGTGGTGCAGGGCGGTGAGGGCGGCCGGGCCGAAGTGGGCCGGGAACCAGCGGCCGTAGAGGCGCTCGAGCGGGGAGCCGTAGGTCAGCAGGGCGACCCGCGCGCGGACCGACGGCTCCAACTGCCAGGCCGCGGCGGCGGCGAGGACGCTGCCCTGGGAGTGGCCCGAGATGACGAGTCGGCCGCGGGTGGTGCGGGTCCAGGTCGCGATGCGCCAGGTCAGGTCGGGCACCGCACGCTCGGCGTAGCAGGGCGGGGCGAAGGGGTGGGCGGCCCGCGGCCAGAAGGTGCCGACATCCCAGAGGATGCCGATGGTGCGGCGGGCGGAGGGGTCCTTGTAGGCGCGTCGGCCCCAGGTGACGAACAGCAGGAAGCCGAGGCCGATCAGCCAGGATCCCAGAGCCTGTGCGGTCTCGGCGGCGCTCTCGACGAAGGCGTACGCCCCCTCGGCGGCCTTGGCCGGGGTCCTGCGGGTGGTCAGGGCGCCCACGAGCGCTCCGGCGCCGAGGAGAAGGGTGCTGGCGGCCGTCACGCCGAGCAGGCGCGGCCCCCGGTCCGTCAGGGCCGCCATCGCGCGGGTCCTGGCGATGCGGCGGGTGCGTGTCGCGTCCTTCGGCTCGCCCGTGTACTCGCTCTCCACGGTGGCCAGTTGGGCCCGGCTCGATCGCCAGGTCCGCCGGGCCAGCCAGGCCAGGTGCCCCAGGAGCACGAGCAGGACCAGCGGGATCACGGACGCCTGCCAGGTCAGCAGGACCGGTGGGCCGGGGATGGTGGCGCCGGTGCCGTCCAGCCAGTCCGCGACGCGCTGCGAGACGCCGCCGGACATGACACCGCCCAGGGCGCAGGCCAGCATCGCGACGGCGGGTCCGGCCAGGCCCCGCATCGCGGCGCGCGGATCGGGGTGCGTGCGGTACAGCAGGTGGGCGACGACGGCCAGCGCGATGACCAGGAGGCCCTGGACGAGGGTGATGCCTCCGAAGGTGGCGTCCCCGGACAGCCGGCCCTGCGACTGCCATTCCGGCCGCTCCCAGCCGGCGTACACCGCGGCGAGGGCGAGCAGGACGAGAGCGGTCAGCGGCAGGCGTCGTACTAGCTGCTCGTCGAGCTGCCGGTCCAGGTGCCGCTCGCTGCGGCCGCGGCGGCACACCACCCACACGACCGCCCCGCCGCCGGCGACGAGGCTCAGCTGAAGGAGCCGGCCGAGGGTGTCCAGCGGTGCGGGGCCGCCCGGCGCGCGGTCGAAGCGGGCGGCCGTCGAGCTGACCGCGGCGGCGATCGTCAGGAGGCCGGCCGCGGTGTGCGCGGCGCGCAGCCGGGCGACCAGGCGGCGGCCGTACCAGAAGCCGGGCCGACCCAGCGCGGTCCGGCCGTCGTCCTCCTCGGCCTCGCCCTCGTGGGACAGCGGTTGCTGGGACTCGTAGGCGCTCCAGGTGCGGTGGGACAGGTACCAGAGGAGGCCGGTGAGGGTGGCCGGGACGAGGGCGGCCAGGGCGAGGCGGCGGCCGGGCCTGCTCCACCAGCCGTCGTCGGACACGCCGGGTGACAGGAAGCCGAGCCAGGAGTGGGAGTCGGCGCACGCGCGTGTGCCCGCGCACTGCCAGGCGGCGAGGTCGAGGGCGACCTCGCAGGCGGCGGCGACCAGCAGCACGGTCAGGGTCAGACCGGCGAGTCGCACCAGCAGGCCGTACAATCGCACGGTCCTTTTCCTGTGCCGCGCGGTGGGGCGCATCCAGTGGGCAAGGTTGACGACCATGAACGGCAGCAACAGCAGCCACAGGGCGCGGGTGCCGTTGCCGGAGGTGAGGTTGCACCAGACGTACGCCTCGGGGACCGGGCCGGGGCGGCCGGATCCTGGCCTGCTCTCGGCGTCGACGTCGTCGGCGCGCCGGAACACGGCCGCGACGTCGTCCCCGGTGATCCGCACCGTGCGCGGGTCGTCGAGCATCTTGTCCGGCGTGGTGCCGCCCACTCCGTGGACCAGGAGTTCCAGGGCGGTGCCGGAGTCCTCGGGCCGGACGGCCGAGCCGTCGGTGCCCTTGATCGGGACACGTTCCACTGTTCGCACTTCCCCCGTGACGCGCCGTCGGCATCTGTCCGTGCGGGCACAAGGATCGCCGCCGGTCGCGTTTCGTACACCCCTCGTCACGGAATCTCCCCGATCCGGGTGACAGCGTGGCCCTTCGTGTACACCCGGTGACCCGCGCGCGACGGGTCGGTCGGTGGCGCTGTCGCCGGGGGGCCGTGCGAGTATGGGACGTCCGCGCACCGGGGGACGGGCAGAATGTCCTAGTCGGAGTGGGTGTGCAGGGCATGTCGGAGGCCCCAGGCGAAAGGACCGGAGCGTACGTGAGTGAGAATCAGAACCTCCTCGCGGAGCAGCGGCGCTCCCTGATCCTGGACGAGGTCCGGCGCCGCGGCGGGGTGCGCGTCAACGAGCTGACGCGGAAGCTCGGCGTGTCGGACATGACGGTGCGGCGCGATCTCGACGCTCTGGCCCGCCAGGGTGTGCTCGAGAAGGTGCACGGCGGCGCGGTTCCGGTGGTCGAGGCGAGCACGCACGAGCCGGGGTTCGAGGCGAAGTCGGGTCTGGAGCTGACCGCGAAGGAGGACATCGCACGGTCCGCCGCGGAGCTGGTCGCGCCGGGTACGGCCATCGCGCTGTCGGGCGGTACGACGACGTACGCGCTGGCCCACCATCTGCTGGACGTGCCGGACCTGACCGTCGTGACCAACTCGGTGCGGGTGGCCGACGTGTTCCACGCGGCGCAGCGGACCACGGGGCCCCGGCAGGGGGCGGCGACCGTGGTGCTGACCGGTGGCGTGCGCACGCCGTCGGACTCGCTGGTGGGGCCGGTGGCCGACCAGGCGATCGGGGCGCTCCACTTCGACGTGCTCTTCCTCGGGGTGCACGGGATATCGGTCGAGGCCGGCCTGTCGACGCCGAACCTCGCGGAGGCCGAGACCAACCGCCGGCTGGTGCAGTCGGCACGGCGGGTCGTGGTGGTGGCCGACCACACCAAGTGGGGCACCGTGGGCCTGAGTTCGTTCGCCTCGCTGGAGCAGGTCGACACGCTGGTGACGGACGCGGGGCTGCCGCGTGCGGCGCGGGCGGAGATCTCGGAGCATCTGCGGCGGCTGGTGGTGGCCGGGGATTCCGGTGAGTCCGTTGCCGCTGAAGACAGTTGACTGAGCGTCAGCTAGGGTGACACCTCCTGACACCACGGGAGGGTGTGTCCATGGCTCACCAACTGCGCGAGGTGGGGCTCGACTTCATCGAGACCGCGCCGGTACGCATGGTGTTCGTGCAGGAGATGTCGGCGCCGCCCGAGGCGGTCTACCAGGCCCTCGCCGAGGACGTCCCCGGGTGGGAGGAGTGGTTCGCCGCGGTGACCCTCGCCCGCTCCACGGGGGACGGCTCGACCCGCGAGATCCACCTCAAGGGCGGCGGACGCTTCCAGGAGACGGTCATCGCGGCGAAGGGGCCTGAGGTGTACGCCTACCGCGTCGACGTCGCCAACGCGCCGGGCGCCCGTGCCATAGCCGAGGAATGGCGTCTGACTCCGTCGGGGGCGGGCACCCAGGTGCGCTGGACGTTCGCCGTGGACGGCACGAGGGCGTTCCGGATGGTCGCGAAGCTCGGACGCGCCGGACTCGGCCGGGCCTTCCGGGACGCGGTCAGGACACTGGACCGACGGCTCGCGCGCTAGGACCTGCGTCGCGCGGATGAGGCATACAGCAACGGCCGCTGCCGCGTGATCCCTGCGGCGCCGGACATCCGGCACGCCACCCCACTCGCCATGACCAACGCGGCTACACCTTTCTTCGCCCTGCCACCGCTGCAGCCCTGACTATCTGGCTCCGCACGTGATCGCCCGTCCAGACCTAGTCCTGCGGAGCAGGTACCGGAGCAGGTACCAGGGTGTGCAGCTCACCGGATGCCACCTCCAAGACCGCTTTTCCGGAGATCCGACGTCCGCGAAGTGCTTCGGCCGCCTCGTCGAAGCGGTCCCAGGATCCTTGCCAGCCGATCTCGACGGTAAGGGCCCCCTCAGCGGCCAGCTCGGCGAGAATCGCCAGGTCCGCGCCGACATCGCCCTCGATGACGAAGGACGTCAGCGACTTGGCCGGGCCGACGGTCGCATACGGCGGAAAGACCGCCGACTCCCCGGATGTCCAGCCGACGCTCTGCACGCTGCCCCCGGGGGCGAGCAGGTTCCATGCCGCGACCAGTTGGGGGCCGCCGACGCTGTCGATGACCACGTCGACCGGTCGCTGGATTCCCTCCAGCCCGATCAGCACCTCGTCGGCGCCGGTCTCGGCCAGCCCCTCCCCGCGGGCGGCCGAGCCCACGGACGCGATCACGTGAGCACCGGCCCGCGCCGCCAGCTGGACGGCGAACCGGCCGACCCCGCCGGCAGCCCCGGTGACCAACACCCTCTTGTCCGGGCCGAGTCCGGCGGCCCTCAGCGAGCGCAGTGCCGCCACTCCGGCAACCGGCAGGGCCACCGCCCTCGCCGGGTCCAAGCCCTTCGGCACCTCGGCAAGCGCACCCACGTCGATCGCGACGCGCTCGGCGAACGCCCCCGCGGTCAGCGCCACCACCTGGGTGCCCATCGCCGGGCCGGTCCCGTCCGCTGCGGCCTGAATCACCACTCCGGCGGCGTCCGAACCGAGCACCGAACCCACAGGTACCCGCCCGGAGCGGGCGTCGTTGAGGTCGCCGTAGTTCAACGACGCGTGGGAGACGTCCACCAGGACCTGGCCCGGACCGGGTACGGGGTCGGAAACCTCGGTGAGGCGGACCGCCGCGGATGCCGACGGATCGACGACGAGAGCACGAACAGACATCTGTTCCCCCTTGGTTCACCATCTGTAACAGCAGTCATCATCGATAACCTTGCTGCTCAGCGAAAGGAGGCACTTTCATGTCACGCAGTCACACCCGTGTTACCGACGCACTGAGGGACGAAGCCTGCTGCTCCACTTGCCCGCCACGCGGTCGAGCACCTCAGTGACGGGTGGCATCAGCCGACGGATGCTCACCCTCAACCTGCGCAGGCTAGAGCGAGACGGACTGCTCGTTCGCACCGTTTATCCGACCGTGCCGCCCAAGGTCGAGTACAGCCTCACGCCCATGGCCCAGGAGCTCCACGCTTCGCTGACCGGTCTGGTGGGCTGGGCCGAGCGGCATCGGGCCGCCATCACCGAGGCCCGCGCCGCCTACGACACTCTGACGAAGCAGGAACCCGACGCTGACTGAACGGGCACGAAACGCCGGGACAGGTACTAGCGGCGCGGCCGGTGGGGTTCAGGTGGGCCAGACGCCCGTCTTGAGCAGGGTGGTGATCGCGGTGGTGTACGGCTCGATGTCCAGGCCCTGTTCGGTCAGCCAGGTGTCGGAGTAGTACTTGTCGAGGTAGCGGTCGCCGGGGTCGCAGAGCAGGGTGACGACGCTTCCCCGCCGTCCCTCGGCCACCATCTCGGCGATGATCTTCAGGGCGCTCCACAGGCCGGTGCCGGTCGAGCCGCCCGCCTTGCGGCCGATGGCCTGTTCCAGGGCCCGCACGGCCGCGACGCTGGCCGCGTCGGGGACCTTCATCATGCGGTCGATCGCGCCGGGCACGAAGCTCGGCTCCATGCGGGGCCGGCCGATGCCCTCGATACGCGAACCGCAGTCGCAGGTGACGTCCGGATCGCCGGTGGTCCAGCCCTCGAAGAAACAGGAGTTCTCCGGATCGGCCACACAGATGCGGGTGTCGTGCTGCATGTAGTGGACGTACCGGGCGATGGTCGCCGAGGTGCCGCCGGTGCCGGCCGTGGCGACGATCCAGGCCGGTTCCGGAAAACGCTCCAACTCCAGTTGGCGGAAGATGGATTCGGCGATGTTGTTGTTGCCGCGCCAGTCCGTGGCCCGTTCCGCGTAGGTGAACTGGTCCATGTAGTGGCCGCCCGTCTCCACCGCGAGGCGGGCGGACTCCTCGTACATCGTGCGCGAGTCGTCCACGAAGTGGCACCGCCCGCCGTGGAACTCGATGAGGCGGATCTTCTCGGCGCTCGTCGTGCGGGGCATGACCGCGATGAAGGGCACGCCGATCAGCTTCGCGAAGTACGCCTCGGAGACGGCCGTCGAACCGCTGGACGCCTCGATCACCGGGCGGCCGGGCCGGATCCAGCCATTGCAGAGACCGTAGAGGAAGAGCGAGCGGGCGAGTCGGTGTTTCAGGCTGCCCGTCGGGTGCGTCGACTCGTCCTTGAGGTACAGGTCGATGCCCCAGCTGTCGGGCAGCGGGAAGCGCAGCAGGTGGGTGTCGGCCGAGCGGTTGGCGTCGGCCTGGACCTTGCGGACGGCTTCTTTCAGCCAGCCGCGGTAGGCGGGGTCGCTGTGGTCGACATCGAGTGTGTCGCCGGTCCGGGTCTGCTGAGGGGTGCTCACGACAGGGCTCCTTACGCTGCGCGCCGACGGCGGATCGCGCGGCCGACTCTTCGATCATAGACACCTTCCACACGCTTCTCACCTGCATAAACGCACCTTTGAGAGCCCCAAAGGCACCCCTGGGGTCGCCGACCGTCCGACCCCGGGGGCGCATTCGGAGAGTGCTCCCTGCGCGCCCGCCCGGGCCTCATGCGCACTGGTGCTCGGCGTCCATGGCGGGCAGACTGCACCGCGCGGGACGAGGTCCCGAACGGGGGCGCACACTGGATCACGACAGGAGCCGGCTCTCGGTCCTCGCGGGAGCACGGGCCGGCACACCGAAGCGCGCAAGAGGGGCGGGACGGCATGGCGGAGCCGGAGTTCACGGCTACGGGCGTCCGGATCGGCAAGAGGTTGCGCTCACTCACCCGGGCCGGTCAGGTCCGGATCAGCGACGGCCGACTGGAACTGCTCACCAGTTACGGCAGCGAGATCGACAGCGCGCCGGTACAGGCGGTGCGAGCCTCGAAGCCTTGGTTCGCGCCCGAGGACCGGGCCCTCGCGGACCTCAACGGGAACCGGTATCTGCTCACCCTGGGCCAGCACGATCCGCCTCCGGGTGAGCCGGGGCCGCCCGCGGCCCGCCGTTTCATCGAGGCCGTGCGCAGGGCGGCCGGGCGCCGCGGCTGAGCCGTCGCACGGTGTGGGTGGGGGCGGTCGACCGCGAGTTGCGGTACCGCGCCTCCTGCGTCACGCTGTTCTCACATCACTCTCGGTTTACCGGCGATTACGCTGCGAACCAGCCCGCCGGGCACGACGGCAGGCGGCCGTTTCCACTCCGGCATCCTGCTGGATCGATCCGAACTCCGTGTTCTTCCGGACCTCACGTCGGGGAGTCGCAGCCGTGATCAGTCATCCGAGCAGGCACTGCGCGGTGGAGCTCCAGGCTCTGCCGTCGCGGATCGGCCAGGTCCGCAGAATCCTTTCCGCGCAATTGCGCTACTGGCATCTGGATCCCCTCATCGACCGGGCCGCACTCGGTGTGACGGAGCTGTTGACCAACGTCCACCTGCATGCCCAGCCCGACAAGACATGCACCGTGGAGATCGAGCTGCTGCTCGACCGGCTCACGGTCTCGGTGCACGACCACGACCCGCGTCTGCCGGTCGTGGCCGACCTCAGGGACACCGAGCCGCTCGCCACGTGCGGGCGCGGGCTCGCGATGGTCGCCGCGGTCAGCGAGAGCTGGGGTGTGCGGCCGGAGGGCGAGTCGGGCAAGGTCGTGTGGTTCACGCTGCCCACGCCCGCCGCCGCTCGGCCACGGCCCGCCGCCGCCACGCGTCCGCCACGGCGGAAGGTCGCCGTACCGGAGAAGGCCGCGCTCATGTTCGCCGAGGTCGAGGTCCGCAGGCCCGAACACGCTCCCGCCCGGTCCGCCGTTGCCGGCTGACCGGGCGGTGAGAACGCCTTCCCATCGAGGGTCGGCGCCGGCACGACGGTGGTACCGCAATCGAACACGTTGCAGGCGTCACGCCCCGTCGCGCTGGACGGCGTCGCACTCCGCGCCCCTTGCCCGCCGTACGTCACACTCCGCGCCCCTTGCCCGCCGTACGGCCGAACTGTTCGTCCAGGACGGACAGCCGGCGCCAGTACTCGTCCTCGTCGATCTCGCCGGAGGCGAAGCGGCGGCCGAGCAGGGTGAGCGGCGAGTCGTCGGAGGGGCCCGAGTCGGCCATGGCCCGCCAGGGTCCGCGGCGGCCGCGCCATGCGGTTGGCGCAGGACGGTGACGGCGCCGACCACGACGGCCGCCCAGATCAGCGGGAAGAAGAGAATCCACGGGCCGGGGCCGCCGTCCCAGTGCGCGAGTGTCTGCATGTCGGTTCATCTCCCTGGAGTTCCTGACCATCTCGTTCGGTGCTGCTTCGAGAGTGGCTCCGGGGAGGGGGTCGGGTCGTCGTACGGCGAGCGGCTGTGGGTGTACCTCGTGGGGAGTACGCGGCGTGCTCGACTTCTGTAACTACTAGTATGTACAGTGAGCGTATGAGCACTCCGGACCGACTGATCGAGTCCACGCGCGAGCTGCTGTGGGAGCGCGGCTACGTGGGCACCAGCCC
This sequence comes from Streptomyces griseorubiginosus, assembly GCF_001514195.1. Classification (GTDB taxonomy): domain Bacteria; phylum Actinomycetota; class Actinomycetes; order Streptomycetales; family Streptomycetaceae; genus Streptomyces; species Streptomyces griseorubiginosus. Next base: position 63,647 of record NZ_KQ948738.1, read on the forward strand.
CAAGGCCATCCTGCAGCGGGCGGGCGCCGGACAGGGCAGCATGTACCACCACTTCAAGGGCAAGCCCGACCTCGCGCTGGCCGCGATCCGGCGTACCGCCGAGGAGCTGCTGGCCGCCGCCGAGGGCGTGCTCGACGGCCCGGGCACACCGTACGAGCGCATCGAGGCGTACCTGCGGCGCGAGCGTGACGTACTGCGCGGCTGCCCGATCGGCCGGCTCACGATGGACCCGGACGTGATCGCCAGCGACGAACTGCGCGCACCGGTCGACGAGACGCTCGACCGGATCCGTGAGCGCATCGCCGGGATCGTCGAAGAGGGCAAGGAGCAGGGGCAGTTCGCAACCTGGCTGGACGGTGAGGAGATCGCGGCGACCGTCCTCGCCACCGTCCAGGGAGGCTATGTGCTCGCCCGCGCCTCCGGCTCGCCCGCCGCGTTCGACACGGGGGTGCGGGGTCTGCTCTCGCTCCTCGCTCCCCGAGCGTCGTGACTCCCAGAGCGTCGTAACTCACCGAGCCCGTAAAGGACTTCACTCAGTGCAGATCACCCGACAGCGCCCCGAGACCCGGCAGGGACCGGCCGAGAACTTCACCGGGACGGTGTGGCTCGACGAGATCGCCGCGCCCGCCGCCCCCTCCCGACTGCGGATGTTCAACGTCCACTTCGCGCCCGGCGCGCACACCGCCTGGCACCGGCACCCGCACGGCCAGGTGCTGCACGTGCTGGAGGGCGAGGGGCTGGTGCAGCGCCGGGGCGGAGCCGTGGAACCGATCCGCGCGGGCGACACCGTGTGGATCGAACCGGGCGAGTGGCACTGGCACGGTGCCGGGCCGCGCACCTTCATGACGCATCTCGCGGTCGTGGAGGCCGCGGAGGACGGCACCACCACCGACTGGGGCGCCCTCGTCACCGCCGAGGACCACTCCGCCTGAGGAGGCGACCGATGCACGCGATGCAGTACGAGCTCACCTTGCCGGCCGACTACGACATGACCGTCATCCGCGGCCGGGTCGCCCGGATCGGGCATCTGCTCGACGACTGGGAGGGCCTCGGCCTCAAGACGTACCTGATGCGCGAGCGCGGGGTGAACGGCTCACCGGTCAACCAGTACGCGCCCTTCTACCTCTGGAACACCGTGGAGGGCATGAACGGCTTCCTGTGGGGAGGCGGCTTCCAGGGGCTGAGCAACGACTTCGGGCGTCCGTCGGTGCGCCAGTGGACAGGGCTGTCGTACGAGGAGGGCGGCGCCGTCGGCTCCCCCGCCCGGTCGGCCGTACGACGGCGTGAACCGGTGCCCGAGGGGGTGGAGTTGGCCGAGGTGACGGCGGAGGCGGTGGCGGACACGGAGCGGCTGGCCGGGGAGGACGGGGCGGTCCTCGCCGCCGTCGCCGTGGACACGGCCGGTTGGGAGTTCGTGCACTTCTCGCTCTGGGCTCACGAGGCTCCCAAGGCAGCCGGTGACGTGTTCGAAGTGCTGCACGTCTCGGCGCCCGGGCGGGAGCGATTGCCGCGGGGACGCCAGTGGTGAGCGCGGTCCGGACGGTGGAGGGGGACGTCCCGGGCGGGTTGCTCGGCGTGTGCGACGCGCACGACCACCTGTTCTTCGGCAGCCCCCGCCTTCCCGGCCAGGAGCTGCGGAGCAGGTCCGCGGCGCTGGCCGAACTCGCCGCGTTCGCCGCACAGGGGGGTGGCACCGTCGTGCAGTGGACGCCGTACGGGCTGGGGCGGCGGGCCGCGGATCTGCCGGCGTTGTCCCGGGAGAGCGGGGTGCGGATCGTCGCCGCCACCGGGCTGCACCAGGCCGTCCACTACGACGACGCCACGCTCGCCGGACTGCGCGGCAGGCTGGCCGAGGTGTTCGTCGCCGAACTGACCGAGGGCATCGGGACGTCGGGCGTCCGCGCGGGACTGATCAAGGTGGCGGGCGGTTTCCACGCCCTGGACGCGCACGCCCGCTGGACGATGACCGCGGCCGCCGAGGCCCATCACGCGACCGGCGCCCCGATCGCCGTCCACCTGGAGCTGGGCACCGGCGCCCTCGACGTACTCGACCTGCTGTGCGGCGAGTTGGGGGCCCCGCCGCACCGGGTCGTCCTAGGCCATCTGAACCGCTCCCCCGACCTCACGGTGCACCGGGAGGCCGCTGCGTCGGGCTGCTATCTCGCCTTCGACGGTCCCTCACGCACCCACCACGCCACGGACTGGCGCATGCCGGACGCGGTGCGGGCCCTCGCCGAGGCGGGACACGGGGACCGGCTGCTCCTCGGCGGCGACACGACGACCGCGGCCGCCCGCTCGGTCAACGGGGGCCCGGGGATGCCGTATCTGCTGCGCCGGGTGCGTCCGCGGCTGGCGGTCGAGCTGGGCGAGGAGGCGGTGCGGCGCATCCTCACCGACAACCCCGGCCGGGCATTCGCCGTGGAGTGGCCCGGCCCCGTGGGCCCTTGATCCCCGTCACCGGCACGCGGCGTCCATGCCCTGCTGAGCCAGGTCGTCGGCACAGGGCGTCCAGGTCCTGCTGAGCGAAGTCACCTGCACAGGGCGTCGATTTCCTGCGAGAAGTTCGGGAACTCCGTCCGGGCGGCGGTGACGATGTCGTGGGTGCTGCGGCGCGGGGTGGCCGCGTGGCGCTCAGCGAGTTCGGTCAGACCGGGGTCGACTCGGCCCTCGTACTGCTCGAACTCGACGACCTCCAGCGGACCGAGGCCGTCGGCCAGCACCCACAGGAAGTCGGACAGGTTGGCCGCCACCACCCCGCGCTCGCCCTCGGAGCCCAGGAACACCACGGGCTGCTCGACCAGCGGTCGCCCCGGCCGCACGCACCACAGGGCGGCGAGACCTCCGGTGCCGTCCTGCCCGAAGACCCGGAAGGCGTCACCGTCCAGTTCGTGGTTGCCCGTCCAGTTGCGCAGCCAGTCCGTGGTCTCCTCGGCGGAGTCGAAGGCGTCGTACGGCTCGAAGTCCACGCCCTCACCGTCGTCGTAGTCGAACTCCGCGCGGGCCACGGCTGCCAGCGCGGCCGGAAAGGTGCGGTCGAACCCGGTCGTCTCGATCATGCCCCGCAGGCTAGCCTCCGCCACTGACAGTCGGCTGATAGGACTTGGGGATGTCCCGGACTCCCGCCTTCGAAGATCTGCTGGTCCTGATCGAGGACCGGTCCGCCGCCCTGCGCGCCGCCGTCGCCGCCGCGCCCGATCCGGACGTCCGCGTCCCCAGCTGTCCCGAGTGGTCGCTCCGGGATCTCGTGCGGCATCTGACCGACGTGCACCGGTTCTGGGCGGCGGCAGTCGCCGCGGGGCCGAGCGAGAAACCGCCGGTCCCGACCCCGGTCGCCGGCACGGAGCAGGCCGACCTCGTGGGCCTTTCGGCCGCGGCCACCCAGGAGTTGGTCGGTGCGCTGCGGGCCGCCGGTCCCGCGTCGGGCTGCTGGACCTGGTGGGCCGGCTCCGGCGTGCCGACGACCAGTGGTGCCGTGGCGCGCCATCAGGTCCATGAGGCCGCCGTCCACGCCTTCGACGCCCAGCTGGCCACCGGTGCTCCCCAGCCTGTCCCGGAAGTGGTCGCGCTGGACGGCACGGCCGCCTTCATCGACGTCGCCCACGGCACCGCCGGACCCTGGCCGCACCGGCCGGCCCGGGTCGGCCTGCACGCCACCGAGGGCGCGTCGTGGCTGATCGAGCTGACAGGGTCCGGGGCACGCGAAGTGGACGGCTCGCACGGGACGGACGCCGACCTGTACGGGCCGGCGAGCGATCTGCTGCTCACGCTGCACCGCCGCCTCCCCCTGGACAGTCTGCGCGGCGAGGGGACCGTGCCGTCCTGGAGAATCTCCTGAGCTGGCCCGATCTCGGTTAGACCGCCGTCCCGCGCGGGAACGGCGGAGCAACGGGCCAGCACAACAGTCGAGCTGATGGGAAACGTATGCGAGTCGTCGTCATCGGCGGGAGTGGGCACATCGGCACCTTCCTCGTCCCCCGGCTGGTGCGAGCCGGCCACGAAGTGATCAACATCAGCCGTGGCACCCGCGAGGCCTACGTCGGGGCCCCCGAATGGGAACAGGTCCGCCAGGTCGTGGCCGACCGGCAGCAGGAGGACGGCGCGGGTACTTTCGGTGACCGGGTGGCCAGGCTGACCCCGGACGTCGTCGTCGACCTGGTCTGCTTCACCCTGGAGTCGGCCACCGCGCTGGTCGAGCGGCTGCGCGGCGAGGTCGGGCACCTGCTGCACTGCGGCACCGTGTGGCGGCACGGCCCGAGCCACAAGCTGCCGATCTCCGAGAGCACGGGCACCCCGCCCGTCGGGGAGTACGGCGTCCAGAAGGACCGGATCGCCCGGATGCTGAAGGAGGAGACCGCCTCGGGTGGGCTGGTCACCACCTCTCTGCACCCCGGGCACATCGTCGGCCCCGGCTGGCACCCGATCGGCCCGTTGGGCAACCTCGACCCGGCCGTCTGGTCCACGCTCTCCGCCGGGAAGCCGCTGCCGATGCCGGGCAGCGGGGTCGAGTCGATGCACCACGTGCACGCCGACGACGTCGCCCAGGGTTTCGAGCGCGCGATCGAGCGCCGGGACGCGGCGGCGGGCGAGGACTTCACCGTGGTCGCCCCCAGCGCGCTGAACGTCCGCGGATACGCCCACATCGCGGCCGGCTGGTTCGGGCAGACCGCGACGTTGGAACCCGTGTCCTGGGAGCGGTTCCGTGAGAGCACGTCTCCGGAGCACGCCGAGGCGAGCTGGGAGCACCTCCACCGCAGTCAGTGCTTCAGCATCGAGAAGGCGAGGACCGTCCTGGGCTACGCGCCCCGTTACGAGCCGGAGGACGCCGTGCTCGAATCCGTGCGCGGGCTGATCGAGCGCGGCGAGTTGGAGGTGGCCCGCCCGCTCGTCCTCTGACCCGCTCGCCAGCCCTCCGAGCCTTCCACTCGTGCTCTGACCCGCTCGCGAGCCCTCCGAGCCTCCCGCTCGTCCTCTGACCCGCTCGCGAGCCCTCCGAGGTTCCCGCTGGGCCTCCGCCCCGCGTCAGGCCGCGAGCAGGACGGGCACCGGGCTCGTCCCCTGTCGGCGCAGGGGGCGGGTGCTCCGGGTGGCGAAGACGTACAGGCGCAGGACGAGGAACCGACCCGCGCCGGCGAGACCCGAGGCGCCGAGGTAGACCATCTGCTCGACCGCCGGGCCCGCGGACGGCCGCAGCAGATGCAGCACCCCGATGGCACCGCTGGTGACCAGGTACGCGGCGGAGGCCGAACCCGCGGACTGCCAGTGCTCCCGCCATCCGGCGCCCCGGCCCTTGCGGAAGGTGAAGCGGGCGTGGAGCTCCGTGCACAGCAGGGTGGAGGCGACGGTGACGACGGCGTTGGCGACGGCCCAGGGCATGGCCACGGCGAGCAGCGTCACCGCGAAGCCGGCGAGGACCCCTACGCCCCCTCCGAACATCACGAACCGTATGAAGGCCATGAGGCCCGCCCCCGTCTCCCACTCGTCCACGCGTCGCTTTCCAACACCGGAAAGCTACGTTGCGTTCAGGGAGTGGGCAACTGATTTATTGCATCACTGAGTCGTCACCGCAGATCAGAGCTAAAATATCGTTGCAATGGACCACAACTGAACGCTAGGCCCGACCGGCGTCCAGGCGGCTCACCCTGGCCACGTTCTCCCGGTCCTCGGCGTCCTCGCTCGGTGCGGCGGTGAACCAGGCGTCGAGGATCTCCTTGAGGAGTGGCTCGGAGGTGAGGCGGAGGCTGAGGGCGAGGACGTTGGCGTCGTTCCAGCGGCGGGCGCCGTCCGCGGTGTAGGCGTCCGTGCACAGGGCGGCCCGGACACCGGGCACCTTGTTCGCGGCGATGGAGGCGCCGGTGCCGGTCCAGCAGCACACCACCGCCTGATCGGCCGTCCCCGCCGCCACGTCACGGGCCGCGGCTGCCGAACAGGCCGCCCACTGCGGGTCGTCGCCGGGGCTCAGGGCGCCGTGCGCGACCACCTCGTGGCCCCGGGCGCGCAGTGCGTCGACGAGGGCGCGCGCCACAGGTTCGTCCATGTCCGAGGAGACGGAGATCCGCATGTCACGAGCCTACTCGGCGGCTCGTCCAGCGGACCACGGGTTCCAGGTAGACCACGTGCGGGCCTTCCAGGCGGGGCAGTTCGGGCGGGGAGCCGACGAAGACGATCCGGTCGAACTCCGGGTCGCGTCCCCGTGCCGCCTCCGCGGCCGCGAGGGCGTCGAAGCGGTCCTGGAGCACCGGCGCGGGCAGGGACGGCGCAAGGTAGTGGACACCGACCTGGCCGTCGTCGCCGTAGGTGATCAGACAGCGGGTGAGCGCGGTGGCCGGGACGTCGACTCCGGTCTCCTCGGCCAGCTCCAGAGCGGCATGGCGGCGCAGGGCCCCCTCGTCCAGCGGCTCGTCGCCTGTGGGAGGTTCCACCGATCCGCCGGGGAACTGCCATCGGCCGGGCGCGGCAGTGGACCGGGACATCCGGCCCACCAGTACGCGTCCGTCGTCCGTCGGCTGGATCACGCTCACGAAGAGGGACCGCAGGACGGTGGCGCCGGGGACGCGGCGCAGGGCGAAGTAGCGGTAGGTGGTGCGGGACCAGGACACGAGCAGGTCGTCCCGGCCCTCCCGCGAGAGGCCCGCGCAGAGCACGACCGGGCCGTCGAAGAGAGCCGGGTTGGCGAGGACGGCCTCGGCCCACTCCCGGTTCATGGCCGCCCGGGTACCGGCCGGGATCGCCGGTGGGGCCACCTCGACGAGACGGAGTTCCTCCGCCTCCAGCAGTTCAGTCACGGGTCAGTGCCCCGAGCGGGTCGTCCAGCACCGGCTGCCATGCCAACTCGGCTGCCCCGACCAGGCTGTTGTGGGTGAGGGTGCAGCTCAGGATGGGGACGCCGCCGCTCTGTCCCCACAGGCTGCGCTCGGCGACGACCGCGCGCAGCCGCGTCGGGTCGGCGTCCAGGAGGGTGCTGTGGAGGCCGCCGAGGATGACCCGGTCCGGGTTGAGGATGTTCACCAGTCCCGCGAGGCCGAGCCCCAGGCGGTCGATGAGGGTCTCGGCGGCGGTACGGACGGCGGGGTCGTCGTAGTGGTCGCGGACCAGGTCGTTGGCCTGCTGGAGCAGGGACACCTCGGGGCCCGGGTCGAGTCCCGCGGCCGTGAGCAGGGCCAGCGGGTCGGCCTCGACGTCCAGGCAGCCGCGGCTGCCGCAGTGGCAGGGGCGGCCCTCGGGGTTGACGGTGAGGTGCCCGACCTCGAGGGCCAGGCCCGAACTCCCGGTGTGCAGACGGCCGTCGAGGACCAGGGCGCCGCCGACACCACGGTGCCCAGTCGCCACGCACAGCAGGTCGCGGGCGCCGCGGCCGGCGCCGTGCCGGTGCTCTGCGAGTGCGGCGAGGTTGACGTCGTTGCCGGTGAACACCGGCCCGGGGATCCCGGCCGCGCGCACGCACTCCGTGAAGATACGGCGCACGGGGGCGCCCGCGGGCCAGGCCAGGTGCAGGGGGTTCAGGGCGAGGCCGTCGGGTTCGGCGACCGCGGAGGGGACGGCGAGTCCGGCGCCGACGCAGCGTCTGCCCGTCGTGCGCAGCAGGTCCGCGCCCGCCTCCACGACCGAGCCGAGGACCTTGGCGGGGTCGGCGTCGACGGTCTCGCGGGCCGGTGCGGTGGCGACGATACGGCCGCCCAGGCCGACCAGTGCGGCGCGGAAACCGTCGGCGTGCACCTGCGCCGCCAGGACGACCGGGCCCTCCTCGGCGACCGCGAGGCGGTGCGAAGGCCTGCCCTGGGAACCGGCGGCCGCGGTGGGCCGGGCGTCGACGCGGATCAGCCCGAGCGCCTCCAGTTCGGCTGCGACCGCTCCGGCCGTGGCCCGGGTGACCCCGAGTTCCGCGGTGAGCACCGCCCGGGTGGGCGCGCGCCCGGTGTGCACGAGCTCCAGAGCGGGCCCGAGCGCACCGCGCCCCCGTTCCAGCCGCGCCCTCGAGGTGGTCCTCTCCCCCGCCGACCGGGGGTCCGCCTTGCCGCTCATGAGGGCGAGTCTCCCATGATCCGTTAGTGACCCGGGCTACAGGCCGCTGACCCGCAGGGTGATGTTGAGCCGCCCGGTCAGCCCCAACTCGGGCGGGGCGGTGCCCGGATGCACACGGGGCACCCCGTGGTAGGCGAGCCGCGACGGGCCGCCGAACACGAACAGGTCCCCGCTGCGCAGTTCCACGTCCGTGTACGGCCTGGTCCGGGTCTCGGTGTTGCCGAAGCGGAAGACACAGGTGTCGCCGAGGCTCAGCGACACCACCGGGGCGTCCGTCTTCTCGTCGCTGTCACGGTGCATGCCCATCCGGGCGTCGCCGTCGTAGAAGTTGATCAGTGCGATGTCGTACCCGGACGCGTCGACATCCAGTGCGTCCCGTACCGCTCGACTCGCGAGTTCGCCGAGCCAGTGCGGGAAGGGCTTCACGGGTGCCCCGTCGCCGTCGGCGACCGTGCGGGCGTAGGCGTACGGGTACCAGTGCCAGCCCAGGCAGACCTGCCGGGCGGTCATCGTGCCGCCGCCCGGGGTGTGCACCGTGCGCAGTCCGGCGGGCGGACGGGCCCATTCGCGGCAGGCATCCAGCAGCTCGCGCTGTCGCTCCGGCGCCAGCCAGTCCGGGATGTGCACGGCGCCCGGCGCGATCGGTGCGCGCGCTCGGGGGAACAGCTCGGCATCCATGGTGTCCATCCTGCCCGAGCGGGTCTGAACTGCGGCTCCGCTAGCCTGGACGCACGATGGACGACCGTATGACGACCCCCTGGGGCGAGCTAGCGCTCACCCGCTTCCCCAAAGACCCGCGTGACCGGCTGCGTGCCTGGGACGCCTCCGACGAGTATCTGCTGCGGCATCTCGCCACGGAGCGGGTGGCGCTGTCCGGCACGGTCGTGGTGGTCGGCGACCGGTGGGGTGCGCTGGTCACCGCGCTGGCGGCGCACCGGCCGGTGCAGATCACCGACTCCTTCCTCGGCCAGGAGGCGACCCGGGCGAACCTCGCGCGCGCCGGCGTCGAGCCGGGCACCGTCCGGCTGCTCACCACGCAGGACCCACCACTCGACCGGATCGACGTGCTGCTGGTGCGGGTGCCGAAGAGCCTGGCCCTGCTGGAGGACCAGTTGCTGCGGCTGGCGCCGGCCTTGCACGCGGACACGGTCGTGGTCGGCACCGGCATGGTGAAGGAGATCCACACCTCGACGCTCCAGCTGTTCGAGCGGATCCTCGGCCCGACCCGCACCTCGCTCGCCGAGAAGAAGGCCCGGCTGATCTTCTGCACTCCGCAGCCGTCGCTCGAACGGCCCGCCAACCCGTGGCCGTACGGCTATGCGCTCCCGGACGGTGTCGGGGCCGTCTCCGGCCGTGCCGTGGTCAACCACGCCGGTGTCTTCTGCGCCGACCGGCTCGACATCGGGACCCGCTTCTTCCTCCAGCACCTCCCGGTCGGCCGTGGCGCCGAGCGGATCGTGGACCTGGGCTGCGGCAACGGCGTCGTCGGCACGGCGGTGGCCCTCGGCAACCCGGAGGCCGAGGTGCTGTTCGTCGACGAGTCCTTCCAGGCCGTGGCCTCGGCGGAGGGGACGTACAAGGCGAACGGTGCGCCGGGGCGTGCGGAGTTCCGGGTCGGGGACGGGCTGACGGGGGTGCCCGACGGCAGTGTCGACGTGGTGTTCAACAACCCGCCGTTCCACTCGCACCAGGCGACGACCGACGCGACGGCCTGGCGGATGTTCGCCGGCGCGCGCAGGGCGCTGCGGCCCGGCGGCGAGCTGTGGGTCGTCGGGAACCGGCACCTCGGGTACCACGTGAAGCTGCGGAAGCTGTTCGGGAACAGTCAACTCGTCGCCGGCGACCCGAAGTTCGTGGTGCTGAAGGCGGTAAAAAAGTCGGGTGACTGATACGTCGGCGCGGGACTTCTACGACTCGTTGGCTCCGGACTACCACCGGATCTTCGCGGACTGGGACGCGAGCATGGCGCGGCAGGCCGCCGCGCTGGGCGCGCTGATGGACCCCGGTCCGCTCCGGATCCTGGACTGCTCGTGCGGGATCGGGACCCAGGCGATCGGGCTGGCGCTGGCCGGGCACCGGGTCGTCGGCAGCGATCTGAGTCCCGTGGCCGCGGCACGTGCCGCGGCCGAGGCGTCGGTCCGCGGTGCCCCGGTACCGACCGCGGCCGCGGACATGCGGCACCTGCCCTTCGCCTCATCGGCGTTCGACGTCGTCGTCTGCGCGGACAACTCGCTGGCCCATCTGCTGACGGCCCCGGACGTGGCCGCCGCGCTCGCGGGCATGCGACGGGTGCTGCGGGACGGCGGGCTGCTGCTGCTCACCATGCGGGACTACGAGGAGATCCGCCGGACCAGGCCCGGCACGACGCCCCTGCAGGTCTCCGGGGAGCCCGACGGCCGGATGGTCACCTTCCAGCTGTGGCACTGGCACGAGGACGGGGAGCGCTACGACCAGGAGCACTTCCAGCTCGTGCCCGCCGACGGGGACTGGGCCGTGCGGGTCCGCCGTACGACCTCCTGGGCGCTGACCCGTGCGCAGGTGGAGGAGTTCGTGTCCGGGGCCGGTTTCGTGGACGTGCGGTGGCACGAACCCGCATCCAGCGGCTTCTATCAGCCCGTTCTCACAGCCCGAGCATCCGGATGATCCGCCGGGTGGCCTCGGCCATGGCGTCCCGTCCGACACTCAGGTACTTCCGCGAGTCGACCGCCTCGGGGTGAGCCGCCAGGAACTCCCGGATCGCGTGTGTCATGGCGATGTTCAGCGCGGTGCCGACGTTGACCTTGGCGATGCCGCCCGCGACGGCAGCGGTGAGTTCGTCGTCGCGGACCCCCGAGGAGCCGTGCAGGACGAGGGGGACGTCCAGGCCGGCGGCGAGGCGCTTGAGGAGGTCGTGGTCGAGGGTGGCGGTGCGTTCGGTCATCGCGTGGGCGCTGCCGACGGCCACCGCGAGGGCATCCACGCCGGAGTCGGCGACGAAGGCCCGGGCCTCGGCCGGGTCGGTGCGGGCGCCGGGTGCGTGGGCGTCCAGCGGGGGCTGTCCGTGCTTGCCGCCGATCTCCCCCAACTCCGCCTCGATCCAGAGGCCTTGTGAGTGCGCCCAGTCGGCGGCGGCGCGGGTCGCCGCGAGGTTCTCGGCGTAGGGCAGCCGGGCCGCGTCGTACATCACCGAACTGAATCCGGCGTCGGCCGCCTCGCGGAGCAGGTCGTCGCTCTGGACGTGGTCGAGGTGCAACGCGACGGGTACGGCGGCCCGTTCGGCGGCGGTGACGGCGGCGCGGGCCAGCGGCAGGACACGGCCGTGGCGGAACTTCACGGCGTTCTCGCTGACTTGGAGGACGACCGGCGCGTCCAGGGACTCGGCGCCGGTGACGACGGCCTCGACGTGTTCCAGGGTGATCACGTTGAAGGCGGCGACGGCGGAGCGGGTGGCGGCGGCCCGGGTGACGAGCTCGCCGGTGGTGACGAGGGGCACGGGGACTCCTAGGGGCGGGCGAGGATCACCGAGCGGGTGAGGTGGCGGGGCCGGTCCGGGTCGAGGCCGCGGGCGGCGGCGACGGCGACCGCGAGGCGCTGCACCCGGACCAGTTCGGCGAGCGGGTCGAGCGTGCCGGGGATCCACAACCCGCCCGTCTCGCCGACCTGTTCGGCCAGCCCCTCCGGAGCCTCACCGAGCATCCAGGTGGCCGTGCCCCGCGTGGTGACGCTGATGGGGCCGTGCCGGTACTCCATCGCCGGATAGGCCTCGGTCCAGGCGAGCGCGGCCTCGCGCATCTTCAGCCCGGCCTCGCTCGCCAGGCCGACCGTCCAGCCGCGGCCGAGGAAGGTGAACTGCGCGCACTCGACGAGCCCTTCGGGCAAGGGGGTCGCGAGCGCGGTGCGGGCGTCGGCGACGACGGCGTCGGTGTGCAGGCCGAGGTGGGCGCGGAGCAGGGTGAGGGCGGTGGTCGCGAATCTCGTCTGGACGACGGAGCGTTCGTCCGCGAAGTCGAGGACGACGACCTCGTCGGCGGCGGTCATGACGGGCGTGGTGGGGTCGGCCGTGAGTGCGGTCGTGCGGGTGCGCCCCTTCACCTTCCCCAGCAGGTCGAGGACTTCGGTGGTCGTACCGGAGCGGGTGAGGGCGACGACACGGTCGTACGAGCGGCCGGCCGGGAACTCCGAGGCGGCGAAGGCGTCGGTCTCACCCTGCCCCGCGCTCTCCCTGAGCACGGCTGCGGCCTGTGCCATGAAGTACGAGGTGCCGCACCCTACGATCGCGACCCGCTCGCCGGGCGCGGGCAGTGCACCGGAGCAGCGGGCGGCCTCCGCCTCCGCCCGCTCCCAGCAGTCCGGCTGGCTGATCAGCTCGTCCTCGACATGGGTCATGCGGCCGCCTTTCCCTCGTCTTCTTCGTCATGCTTGTTCTTGCAAGATATAGCGCCCTTTCAAGCACAATCAAGCATTCGAACATCGGCAAGGTGCGCTAAGGTCGCCCGGAGATCGAGGGACGGAGGGCGCGGATGTCGCGGGACGCCCGTTGGAAGGCGCTGCTGGAGCTGCTCGTGGAGCGGGGGCGGCTCGACGTCGAGGACGCCGCCACCGAGCTGGCGGTGTCGGCCGCGACGATCCGCCGTGACTTCGACCAGCTGGCCGAGCAGCAGATGCTGGTGCGTACCCGGGGCGGGGCGGTCGTGCACGGGGTGTCGTACGAGCTGCCGCTGCGGTACAAGACCGCCCGCCACGCCTCCGAGAAGCAGCGCATCGCCAAGGCGGTCGGGGAGCTGATCGCGCCGGGCGAGGCCGTGGGCCTGACCGGCGGCACGACCACGACCGAGGTGGCGCGGGCGCTCGCCGTGCGCGGGGACCTCTCCAGCGGCTCCCCCGCACTCACGATCGTCACCAACGCGCTCAACATCGCCAATGAGCTGGCCGTGCGCCCGCAGTTCAAGATCGTGCTGACCGGCGGGGTGGCGCGCCCGCAGTCGTACGAGCTGGTCGGGCCGCTCGCGGACGGTGTGCTGGGGCAGGTCACCCTCGATGTGGCGGTCCTCGGTGTGGTCGCCCTCGACGTCACGCACGGTGCCGCCGCCCACGACGAGGCGGAGGCCGCGATCAACCGGCTGCTGTGCGAGCGCGCCGCTCGGGTCGTCGTGGCCGCCGACTCCAGCAAGCTGGGACAGCGGGCGTTCGCCCGGATCTGCGGGGCGGAGCAGATCGACACACTGGTCACGGACTCGGCGGCGGATCCGGAGACGGTGGGGCGGTTCGAGGAAGCGGGCGTGCGGGTTCTCACGGTGTGACGACCCAGGGCCTGCGTGAGGGCCGTTCCGCTGACGCGTGCGGTCGATCCTGCTTAGGCTGATCGGCAGGAGGCTGCGATGAGCGGATCACCTGGGAACGACGGCGGATACCTGCCGATCGCCGAGCACGGCCTGATCGGGGACCTGCGCAGTGTGGCGCTGGTCGGGACCGACGGCACCATCGACTGGTACTGCTGCCCGTCCTTCGACGCGCCGAGCGTCTTCGCGTCGATCCTGGACGCCGAGCGCGGAGGACGCTTCGAACTGGCGGCGGCCGTACCGGCCCGCACCAAGCAGTTCTACTTCCCCGACACCAACGTCCTGATCACCCGGTTCTACACCGAGGACGGCGTCGGCGAGGTCCAGGACTTCATGCCGGTCGACGGGGACACGGTGGAGACGGAGCGGCACCGGCTGATCCGGCGGGTGCTGTGCGTGCGCGGCTCGATCCCCTTCCGCACCCGGGTGGCACCGCGCTTCGACTACGGCGCCCAGCCGCACACCCTGCGCATGGTCGGGGACGTAGCGGTCTTCGAGTCCCCGAAGCTGTCGCTGGGGCTGACCGCGACGGTGGCCCTGGAGACCGAAGGCCCTGACGTACGGGCCGACTTCAAGCTCTCCGAGGGCGAGTCGGCGGTCTTCGCCCTCGACCAGGTCGGCGGTGAGGTGACCCCGCGCCGGTGCGCGCGCACCGAGGCCGAGGAGCAGTTCACCAGCACGGTCGCCTACTGGCGGCACTGGCTGTCCGCCTCCAAGTACCGGGGCCGCTGGCGGGAGATGGTGCACCGCTCCGCGCTCACCCTCAAGCTCCTCACCTACGCCCCCACCGGCGCCATCGTGGCCGCCCCGACCACCAGCCTGCCCGAACAGCTCGGCGGCGAGCGCAACTGGGACTACCGGTACGTGTGGGTACGGGACGCCGCCTTCTGCGTGTACGCCCTGCTGCGGCTCGGATTCACCAGCGAGGCCGAGCAGTTCATGGACTTCCTCATCCGGCACGTCAGTCCGGAGGGCCACGGCCCCTCGGGACCGCTCCAGATCATGTACGGCATCGACGGCCGCACCGATCTGACGGAGCGTGAACTCGTCCATCTGGAAGGGCATCGGGGCTCGGCGCCGGTCCGGGTCGGCAACGCCGCCGCCGACCAGCTCCAACTCGACATCTACGGCGCCCTGATCGACTCGATCTACCTCTACGACAAGTGGGCCAAGCCCATCTCCAGCGGCCAGTGGGACGACGTGTGCACGCTGGTGGAGTGGGTGTGCGCGCACTGGGACCAGCCCGACGAGGGGATCTGGGAGACGCGCGGCGGCCGCAAGAACTTCCTGTACTCCCGGCTGATGTGCTGGGTGGCGATCGAGCGGGCGATCAGGATGGCGGGCCGGCGCGGTCTGCCCGCCGATCTGAACCGCTGGCGGGAGTGCCGCGACGACATCTACCGGCGGATCATGAAGAACGGCTGGTCGGAGACCCGGCAGGCGTTCGTCCAGCACGAGGACGGGGACGTGCTCGACGCGGCCGTCCTGATGATGCCGCTGACCAAGTTCATCGCGCCGACCGACCCCAAGTGGCTCTCCACCCTGGACGCGCTCACCGAGGAACTGGTGTCGGACTCCCTCGTCTACCGCTACGACCCGATGGCGAGCCCCGACGGCCTGCGTGGCGACGAGGGCACCTTCTCGATCTGCTCGTTCTGGTACGTCGAGGCGATGGTCCACGCGGGGCGGATCGACGAGGCCCGCCTGGCCTTCGAGAAGATGCTCACCTACGCCAACCACCTGGGCCTGTACGCCGAGGAGATCAGCAACACCGGCGAGCAGCAGGGCAACTTCCCGCAGGCCTTCACCCACCTCGCCCTGATCAGCGCGGCCTTCAATCTGGACCGGGCCCTGGGCTGAGGAATAGCCGTCGGCCGGACTCATGTTGCCGCCTGCATGACGACGAACGCGCCCCGGTCCGAGGTCCTGCGATACACCGCCTTCTCCAGCGACCCCGAGGGAGGGAACCCCGCCGGAGTCGTCCTCGACGCGAGCGCCCTGGACGACGGCGACATGCTGGCCGTGGCGGCCGAGCTCGGGTATTCGGAGTCGGCGTTCCTGACCGCGCCCCCGGCGGGGCTCGACGGCCCGGAGGGCCGGGTGTTCACCATCCGCTACTTCAGCCCCAAGGCCGAGGTGCCGTTCTGCGGCCACGCGACCGTCGCGGCCGCCATCGCCCTCGCCGAGCGGATCGGCCCCGGAGAGCTGGTGTTCTCGACGCCCGCCGGGACCGTGCCGGTGGCGGTGACCGAGGAGGGCGGCACGGTCAGGGCCACGCTCACCAGCGTCGAGCCGCACATCGAGGAGATCGGCGACGCCGACCTGGCCGAGGCGCTCGCCGCGCTGGACTGGCCCGCCGACGATCTCGACCCGGCGTTCCCGCCGCGGATCGCGTTCGCGGGCGCCCGCCACCTGGTCCTGGCGGCGGCGACCCGGGCGCGCCTCGCGGAGCTGTCGTACGACTTCGCGCGCCTCGAAGCCCTGATGCACCGGCTGGACCTGACCACCGTCCAGCTGGTGTGGCGGGAGTCGGCCGGGATCTTCCACGTCCGGGACCCGTTCCCCGTCGGCGGCGTCGTGGAGGACCCGGCGACGGGTGCCGCGGCAGCCGCGTTCGGGGCGTACGCCCGTGAGCTCGGCCTGGTCCCCGAGGACGCCGTCCTCACGCTGCACCAGGGCGAGGACCTGGGCCGCCCCGGCGAGCTCACGGTGACCCTGCGCGCGGGCGACCCCCGGATCCGGGTGAGCGGCGCGGGCGCCCGCATCGGCTGAGGTCGGTGGCCGTGGCCGCAGGAAAGCCCGCTCGGCTGAGATCAGTGGCTGTGGCCGCCGGAAAGCCCGCACGGCTGAGATCAGTAGCCGAGTCCGCCGGAACGCCTGCTCGGCTGAGGTCAGTGGCTGTGGCCGCCGGAGAACTCGTGGGGAGCTTCGTCGGCGGTCGCCACGGCCGCTTCCCCGGCCCTGACCGTGAACGCGGCGGTGTGCACCTTGCCGTCGTGCTTGAAGTCGAGGAAGAGCCGGTACGTGCCGGTGCTGGGGGCCGTGGCCGTGAAGGAGATGTCGGGTCCGGCGGCCGTGGTGCCGTCGCCGGGCTCGCCGTTCGGGTGGACGTGCAGGTAGGCGAGGTCGCCGGAGCGCAGGGCGACCAGATGGCCGTAGGCGCCGAGGTAGGGCTGGAGGTCGGTGACCGGCCTGCCGTCGCGGGAGACCGTCAGCTTCAGTGCGCGGGCCGCGCCGGGACGCAGGGAGCCGCCGAGTCGCACCTCGTAGCCGTCGGTCTCGGCGGTGGCGTCCGGGGCCGGCACGGGTCGCGGCTGGTAGGCGCCGGAGACGGCGAGGTCGGCGCCGAGGACGAGGTTCTCGGCCCCCTCCTTCTCCGGCGTGAAGTCGGCGAAGACCCGGTAGCCGCCCGCGCGGGGCAGTGACAGCGGGATGCTCCAGGTGCCGTCGGCGGCCCGGGTGGGGTGCAGATGGCGGTAGGTGTTCAGGTCGCGTGAGGCGACGACGAGGTGGAGTTCCTTGTCGTGCTCCGTGCGGAACGCCGTGACCGCGCGGCCGTCGTCGCCCCGGACGGTGAACCGGAGGTCGGCCGTGCGTCCGGCGGCGAGGCGGGGGGTGGCCAGGTCGAGGGTGTAGCCCTTCTCGGAGATCTGGAGGCCGCCGGCCGGGGGCGACTCGTGTTCCGAGTGTGCTGACCCGGCGCCGCCTCCGCGCATGTCATGGCGGGCCTTGGGCTCGTCCTGGACGACGGGCCCGAGGCCCTGGCCCACGCCGTAGGCGGTGCCGAAGGTCGCGGCCAGCGCGGCGGCGTACGCGGTGATTTTCAGTCCAGCGTGCATGGGGCGCACCTCCGGCTCGATCCGGGTTTCGATGCGCTCACGATACCCCCAGGGGGTATCAAGTCAAGCCGATCGCGCCACTTGCCTCAGATACCCACCCGGGGTATACAGAAGACGCGATCAGCATACCCCTGCCCGGTATCACGAGGAGCAGTGATGACCACCACCAGCGCAGTCGCCGAGACCGAGCTCGCCATCGGCGGCATGACGTGCGCCTCGTGCGCCGCCCGCATCGAGAAGAAGCTCAACCGGATGGACGGGGTCACCGCCACCGTCAACTACGCCACCGAGAAGGCCAGGGTCACGCACGAGGACGGGGTGTCCGTCCAGGACCTGATAGCGACCGTGGAGAAGACCGGTTACACGGCCCGGGAACCGGCGCCACCGGAGGCCGCCGCTGCCGATCACGAGGAGTCCGACGAACTGCGGTCCCTGCGGCAGCGGTTGGTGACCGCCGTGGTCCTCGCCGCCCCTGTCGTCGCGATGGCGATGATCCCGGCCCTCCAGTTCGCGTACTGGCAGTGGCTGTCGCTGACCCTGGCGGCGCCCGTGGTGACGTACGCCGGATGGCCCTTCCACAAGGCCGCGTTCACCAACGCCCGGCACGGCGCGGCCACCATGGACACCCTGATCTCGGTCGGCACCGTCGCTGCCTTCGGCTGGTCGCTGTGGGCCCTGTTCCTCGGAACCGCCGGCACGCCGGGCATGAAGCACCCCTTCGAGCTGACGATCGCCCGCGGCGACGGCACCGGGAACCTCTACCTGGAGGCCGCCGCCGGGGTCACCGCGTTCATCCTCGCCGGGCGGTACTTCGAGGCCCGCTCCAAGCGCAGGGCGGGAGCCGCGCTCCAGGCGTTGCTGGAGCTGGGGGCCAAGGACGTCACCCTGCTGCGTGCGGACGGGCGGGAACAGAGCGTGCCGGTGGCCGAGTTGAAGGTCCGGGACCGCTTCGTCGTCCGTCCCGGGGAGAAGATCGCCACCGACGGAGCCGTCGTCGAGGGCTCCTCCGCCGTCGACGCCTCCATGCTCACCGGTGAGTCCGTGCCGGTGGAAGTGGTCCCGGGTGACGCCGTCACCGGGGCCACCCTCAACGCTGGCGGCCGACTCGTCGTCGAGGCGACCCGGGTCGGCTCCGACACCCAACTCGCCAGAATGGCCAAGCTGGTGGAGGACGCGCAGAACGGCAAGGCGGCCGCGCAGCGGCTCGCGGACCGGATCTCCGCGGTGTTCGTGCCGGTCGTCATCGCGCTCGCGCTGGGCACCCTCGGCTTCTGGCTCGGCAACGGCGCGGGTACGGCCGCCGCGTTCACCGCAGCCGTCGCCGTACTGATCATCGCCTGCCCGTGCGCCCTCGGTCTCGCCACCCCGACGGCGCTGCTGGTCGGCACCGGTCGCGGTGCCCAACTGGGCATTCTCATCAAGGGTCCCGAGGTCCTGGAGTCCACGCGCAAGGTGGACACCGTCGTACTGGACAAGACCGGCACCGTCACCACCGGCCGGATGACCCTGCTGGCCGTCCACCCCGCCCACGGCATCGGGGAGACCGAAGTGCTGCGGCTCGCGGGCGCGTTGGAGCACGCCTCGGAACACCCGGTCGCCCGCGCGGTCGCCGACGGGGCGCGGGAGAAGCTGGGTGAGCTGCCCGCCCCCGAGGACTTCGCCAACGTGCCGGGGCTCGGGGTGCAGGGTGTCGTCGAGGGGCACGCCGTGCTGGTGGGGCGTGAGCGGTTGCTCGACGAGTGGGCGGTCGAACTGCCGGAAGAGCTCCGGCTCAAGAAGGAGGCTGCGGAGTCGGCGGGCCGTACGGTGATCGCGGTCGCCTGGGACGGGGAGGCGCGGGCCGTCCTCGAAGTGGCCGACGCGGTCAAGGACACGAGCCGCGAGGCGATCGGCCGGCTGCGGGCACTGGGGCTCACCCCGGTCCTGCTGACCGGGGACAACCGGGCCGTGGCCGCGTCCGTGGCCCGCGAGGTCGGCATCGACGCCGACCAGGTGATCGCCGAGGTGCTGCCCGAGGACAAGCTCGACGTCGTCAAGCGGCTCCAGGCGCAGGGGTGTTCGGTCGCGATGGTGGGCGACGGGGTCAACGACGCGGCCGCGCTCGCCCAGGCCGACCTGGGGCTGGCGATGGGCACGGGGACGGACGCCGCGATCGAGGCGGGCGACCTCACTCTCGTGCGGGGCGATCTGCGAGCGGCTGCGGACGCGATCAGGCTCGCCCGCCGCACCCTGGGCACGATCCGGTCCAACCTGTTCTGGGCCTTCGCCTACAACGTGGCCGCGCTGCCTCTGGCGGCGGCGGGACTCCTCAACCCGATGCTCGCGGGAGCGGCGATGGCGTTCTCGTCGGTCTTCGTTGTCGGCAACTCACTGCGGCTGCGCTCGTTCCGGGCCGCGCGGCCTTGAACGCGGGCGACTCCCGTCCTCGGACCCTCTCGAACCCCCTCGGAACTCCCCCCGGATCACCGGGACTTACTCGCCGCCGTACGGAAGCGTCGTGCCCGGCAGGTTGTACTCGTCGCGTCGGCCGCACATCCCGAAGCCGCCGAGCCGGGTAGGGGCGGCCTCGTGCGCGGTCGCCTCCCCGAGGTACGAGGGCTCACCGGAGGCCAGTTCGTCCAGCTGGGTGCCGGTGCGCTCGGCGGTGGCCAGCGCCCCTGCCCGCCACAGTTCTCGCCAGGTGGGCACCTTCTCCCGGACCAGGCGGGCGGCCGCGCGCTGGAACTCCAGGTACGGGCGGTTGTCACCGGCGGCCAGGGACTCGCGCAGGACGAGGTAGCCCTCGACGGCGAGGTCCCTGCGGCGCCGGGCGGCGTCGGCGGTCTCCGGCCCTGTACCGGGCGGGAGTTGAGCCGCGGTGGCGTACCGCGCGGGGTCGGCGAGGACCTCCGGCGGGAAGGTGAAGACGGCGTCCCCGGCCTCGGGCAGGCCGCTGTTCTGCATCAGCACCGTGATGCGCAGATCACCGCCCTGGATCATGCGGTGCACGGTTCCGGGGGTGAACCAGGCGAGGGAGCCCGGCTCCAGCGGGATCTCCCGGTAGCCGTCGGGGCTCAGCGTCTGCACCGCGCCCCGGCCACCGGTGACGACGTACGCCTCCGTGCACACCAGGTGCAGATGGGGGCTGCCGCCGCAGACGCCGTCGGCCGCCTCCCAGTCGTAGGCGCTGAGGTGCGACAGACCGACGGCACCGGGAAGCGGGTGGGGAAGCCCGGGCTCGGTCGCTCCTGCGGGCGCGGTCACCACGGCAGCCCTTCCAGGTGCTCACCGACCCGTTCGGCATCCCAGGCGCCGTCGGCCACGACCAGCCGGTAGCGGTAGGCGAAGGACTCGCCCGGCGGCAGCTCGAACTCCTCGAAGAACGCCCAGGAGAACGCGACCGTCGGGAAGGGCTGGGAACGCACGAACCAGTGGGACTCGTGGACCGCTCTCGCGGGGTCGAGGTTCTCGGGGGCGTGCGCGAAGACGAGCGTCGAGTGGGCGTTCACGTCGTCGTGCTCGGCGGTGAAGGCGAGCCACGGGCTCTGGCTGCCCATCAGCTTGTCCGCGTCGGCGCTCGTGTCCGGGGCGAAGACCCTGCCGCCGGTGAAGTCGCGGGGGCCGCGCCACTGGAGTCCGGTGTAACCGGCCATCTCCCGGCCCGCGGTGGTCGGCGAGCCGAACCGGAGGGGCTCGGCGCGCAGGTTGGTCAGGCGGATCGACCAGTCGAGCGCCCAGGAGCCGGCGGCCTCGTCGACCGAGTGCACGGCGAGACCCCGCTCTTCCCGGGCCCACTCCTCGCCGCCGTTCTCCACCCAGGTCAGCGTCTCGGTGAGGTCGAGCCGGTCCTCGGCGGCCGTGAGCGCGGTGAAGCCGTCGTGCCGCATGGAGCCGACGCGCTCCGGGAGGTACTGGTAGCCCTGCCCGTGGACGTAGCAGTTGCCGCCCCAGAAGTTCTGCCCGGACAGATGGCTGGCCGTCATCTGGAGGCCCTTGTGCCAGCGGTGGTCGTTGGGCCGGTAGCCGGTGACCGTGCGGCCGCCGAGGGTGCGGACCGGGTGCGCGTACGGCTTCTTGGCCTCGAAGGCGTCGGGGTCGGGTCGGTAGACGTAGCGGAGGATCTCCGTGCCGTTCGCCGCCTCGACGGCGATGTGCTCGCCGTGGACGTGGCTGACGCGGATGCTCATGCGTGCTCCTTGGGGGCCCAGTGGGGGTGGTCGCCGTGCATCGCCGGGTAGAAGGGGTCGCCGGGCACGATCTCGCCCGCGGTCACGGGCTGCCCCGTGAAGGCGGACTTGTAGAGCGCGGCGGCGAACTCGAGGGTGGCACGCGCGTCGGCGCCGCTGCCGGGAGGCCTGACACCGTTGTCGTACGCGTCGAGGAGCGCGCCGAGCTGGGCGGCGTGCGAACTGGGCACGTCGGCGGTGGGGGTGCGCCAGGCGTCGGCCCGCTCGGAAGCGACATGCGGGGCGGGCGTGTAGGCCCAGTCCTCGTTGCGGTGGCCGTACAGGTGGGTGAGTTCCACGGTCGCGTCGGCGCAGTCGATGCGGATGCGGCTCACCTCGTCGGGGGACAGCACGCTGTTGACGACGGTGGCGAGGACGCCGTTCTCGAACCGGACGAGGGCGGTGGAGACGTCCTCGCTCTCGGTGTCGTGTACCAGCCGGGCGGCCATGGCGCGGATCTCCGCCCACGGGCCGAGCAGGTGCAGGAGGAGGTCGTACTGGTGGATGCCGTGACCCATGGTGGGGCCACCGCCCTCGCTCGCCCACGTCCCGCGCCACGGTACGGCGTAGTAGGCGGCGTCCCGGTGCCAGGTGGTCTGGCAGTGGGCGACCCGGGGGGCGCCCAGCTCACCGCTCGTGAGGAGGTCGCGCGCGTGGACGGCGCCCGAGCCGTAGCGGTGCTGGAAGATCACGGAGGCGTAGGCGCCGGAGGCTTCCTCGGCCGCGGCGATCTCGTCGTACTCGGCGAGCGACAGCGTCAGCGGCTTCTCGCACAGCACCCAGGCGCCCGCCTTGAGCGCGGCCACCGTCTGCGCGCGGTGCAGGGAGGGCGGGGTGCCGATGAGGACCAGGTCGGGGCGTACGGCGTCCAGCATCTCGTCGACCGAGGTGAACCCGGCGACCTCCTCGCCCGCGAGTGCGCGGAAGGCGTCGAGTCTGCCCTGGTCCACGTCGACGGCGGCGACCAGTTCGACCCGCTCGGCGTGGGCCCTGAGCGCGGGCAGGTGGCTGCCGCTGACGATGGCGCCGGTGCCGACCACGGCGACTCGGCGACGGGCTGGACGGGACATGCGGTCCTCCTCGGGCGTCCGGTGCCGGGACGCTGACGTGCGGGAAAGCGCTTGCTCCCCGGAGTGACCCTAGATCCCAGGAGATTGTCCGAACAAGACCCCGGGGCGGCTTAATGAGGAGGGCGGCGGAGGTTTTGCCGGGGTGGCGGCAGCGAAGGGGGAGGTGAGGGGGCCGGGAGGGGTGGGGCGGGGGTGCGGGGAGGGCGGGGTGCGGGTTGTGGGGTGGGGGCTGGAGGCGGGGTGTGGAGGGGGTTCGGCGGGAGGACTGGCGGTGCCTCGCGGGAGGGCGCTCGGTCGGGGGCGGGCTCTGTGGGGTGCCGGGCATGGGTCGAGGTGCGGGCATGGTCGGGGGCGAACCCCGCCGGGGGTGCCGGACATGAGTCGAGG
>NZ_KQ948738.1:87206-704604 GCF_001514195.1 Streptomyces griseorubiginosus
AGGCATGGGCGGGGGCGAACCCCGCCGGGGGTGCCGGACATGAGTCGAGGTGCGGACATCGTCGGGGGCTGCCTCTGTGTCCTTCCGCAAGCGGGTCGCCGCTTCGGCCCCGCGGTTCGGTCTGCTTCCTCGGGCATGAGACCGTCTCGTCGTGCCAGAGATGACGAGTGGGCTGGAGGCGGCCTTGGCCGAGGCGTCCTCTCCTTCGTGGACGCGACGCGTTCGTGCCGGCCGTGACCTCGCTTCCTTCGCCGATGTTCCTGAGGCCGCGGCAGTCCTGGTGGGGCTGCTGCTGGATGCCGAGGACACGGCGGTGACGCGACAGACGGCAGAGGCCCTGGCCCGCATCGGAACGGTGGCCGCCGTGAGACTCATCGCTCTCGCGGTTGTCGAGGCCGACGGCAACCAGGCCGAGTGGCTGGAGACCGGGGTGCACGACGCGCTCGCGGGACCGGACGGCGTGCCGGAGGTTGCAGCGGCCTGTAGGCATCTTGCCCAGGACCAGGACGAAGCTGTCCGGCAGGGAATCGCGGAGATCTCGGCGTGGACAGGCGACACAGAGCGTTGACCTGAATCGACCTGTCCTGGCTGGTTCATGCGGGCGTTGCTTATAAGAAACGGGACCGACCAGACCCAACCCGCAGACAGCATCCCCCATCCCGCCGACCACACGGCGAGGCCGTTCCCTCCACGCGGAACGCGCGCAGCCCCCGACCGGTCACCCGGATCCTGAACTCGCCCCCCCACGAGCCCTTCCCCGTCAGGTAAGTCGAATTCACGGCGAGTCGGGCACCGGAACCCCGTCGGTCGTCGTGCGCGTACTCGCGAGAGCGGCGACCGCGATCGCGGCCGCCCGGCGACCGGCCGTGGGAACCATATGCGTACGTTCGGCGTTGTTCCGTTACAGCGGGCACCCTTGACAGCGTGCGTACTGTTTCGCGACGTTTGATCCTTGCCGACCGTTCGATCGGCAATGGGGGAATGGGGGGCGGTCGCCCATGCGATCGACGAGCAGCGACACGGACATCACGATCCACAGACCCGACGAACTCGATGCCACGCTCCGGGGGGCCTGGCATCGGGCGATGGACGAGTCCCCCGACTACGCCAACCCCTTCCTGGCACCGGAGTTCGCGGCCGGGATCGGCAGACACCGCGCCGGCACCCGGGTGGCGGTCCTGCACCAGCGGGGCGAGGCCGTGGGCTTCCTGCCGTACGAGCGCGGCAGCTTCGGTGTGGGCCGGGCCGTCGGCCTCGGACTCTCCGACTGCCAGGGCCTGGTGCACCGCCCCGGGGTCAGCTGGGACACCCGCGCCCTGCTGAAGGCCTGCGGGCTCTCGGTGTTCGAGTTCGACCACCTCGTGGAGGAGCAGAAGCCGTTCGCCCCGTACGTCACGGGCACCTACGCCTCCCCGGTGATCGATCTGAAGGTGGGAAGCGACAGTTACCCGGAGTGGCTGCGCGGCGCCTACCCGGGGCTCGCCAAGACGACCCTCAAGAAGGAGCGCCGGCTCACCCGCGACCTGGGCGAGCTGCGGTTCGTGTTCGACGAGCGGGACCCGAGCGCGCTGCGCACGCTGATGCGGTGGAAGTCCGCGCAGTACCGCAGGACGGGCCGGATGGACCGGTTCGCGCGGCCGTGGATCGTGCGTCTCGTGGAGGACCTCTTCCAGGTCCGCGAGGAGCACTTCTCCGGGGTCCTGTCGGTGGTGTATGCCGGCGACCGGCCGGTGGCCGCGCATTTCGGGCCGATCTCGCGCACCGTCTTCGCCCCCTGGTTCACCGCGTACGACCCCGAGCTGCGCTACTACTCCCCCGGATTGATCATGCACCTGCGGATGGCCGAGGCGGCGGGGCGGCGGGGGGCGCGGCTGATGGACATGGGGCGCGGCGACAAGGAGTGGAAGGACTGGCTCAAGACCCGGGAGCTGCGCGTGGCGGAAGGATTCGCCACCCGTCCCCACCCGGTGGCGACGGCACACCGTATGTGGCGGCGGCCGGTGCGGGGCCTGCGCAACACGGTCAACGCGCACCCGGCCCTGCGCGAGCCCGCCGACCGCCTGCTGAAGACCGTCGGGACCCTGCGCACCTCCCGGCAGCACACGGACTCCGGTGGAGCGGGACCGCTGGCGAACTGAGCTCGCTCCTCAGGAGGCACGCGCCCCCGGGCGGGTCGAGCCCGCTCACCGCCTCCCCACAGCGGGCGCGCCGACCTCCCGCACGGCTCTTCTCTGCCCACCGACACAAGGGGTGCCGATGCCGTACGGCTCACTGCTGGCCACGACGATGACACGGCGACTGGGCCGCGAGTGCGTCTACACGCCCTCGGCCCGGCTGGCCCTGTACCTTGCGCTCCGGCGCTGGTGCCGGCCCGGCGCGCGGGTGCTGATGTCGCCGGTGAACGACGACGTGATCCTGTTCGTGGTCCTCGCGGCCGGACTGCGCCCCGTGCAGGCGCCCGTGTCCGTGTGGGACGGCAACATCGACCCGGCCGCCGTACCGGAGTCGACCTGGCGGAGCGTCGACGCGGTCCTGACCACCAACCTGTACGGCGTCCCCGACCGGGTTCTCGAACTGCGGCGCCGCTGCGAGCAGTTGGGCATCCCGCTGTTCGAGGACGCGGCGCACGCCATCGGCAGCCATGTGGACGGGCAGCCGGTGGGGACCTTCGGCAGGGCGGCCGCGTTCAGCCTCTCCAAGCACGTGGCCGGGATGGCCGGCGGCTTCCTCGCCGTCGAGGACGCCCGTACCCGCCGCGAGCTGGAGCTGCTGCGGGACGACCTCCTGACTCCCGGCCGGCTGCGCGAGGACCTGGCCACCACCCTGCGTCCGCTGGCGAGGTCCGCCGTCCGGTCGCTCCACCTGGTGCGGCCGGTGTGGCGGGCCATGGAGCGGCTGGGGCTGATGGAGCGGGAGGCGTTCCGGATGGACCTGCGGGCACCGCGACTGGCCGCCGCCGCCCGGGAGGCACCGGGCCTGACCGCCTACGACCGGTGGATCCGGGTCGATCTGCACGGCTACCGCTCCCGGCACGGCTCGCTGGTCCGCGGTCAGTTGCGGTTGCGGATGGCCCGCCTGGACGAGGACCTCGCCCGGCGCAGGGCCGGCGTCGCCCTGCTGTCGGGCACACCGTGGGCCTCGCCCGCGCTGCGCGACCGCACCGCGCACGACGGCCCCCTCCCCCTCTTCCGGGTGCCGCTCCTGGTCCACGACCGCGACGCGCTCGTCCAGCGCCTGGTGCGGCACGACGTGGTCTCCGGCTACCTCTACGACCCGCCGCTGGACGACTACGCGGGCGCGGAGTTCGTCGAGCCCTCCCCCGATCCGTCGGCCGCCCGCTGGTTCGCCGCGCACGCGCTCCCGGCCGATCCGCTGCTGGCCCGCAGGATCCTGGCCGCGTTCACGAAGGAGCGGGTGGTCGACGCGCACCCCGCGCTGCTGCGGCCGGTCCCGGACGCCACGCGGCCCCGGATCCTCGGTCAGTGAGCTCTGCCACCCCCACGATCGATCAAAACATCAGGGGGTTAGCATATGAGCGCTGCCTAGCTCGAAAGAGAATTCTGTGACTGTCAAGGACGACTCGTTCACCGACTGGAAGAACCGCGAAGAGATCGCGGAATCGATGATCCCGATGATCGGGAGGCTGCACCGGGAGCGGGACGTAACGGTTCTCCTGCACAGCCGTTCCCTCGTGAACAAGTCGGTGGTCAGCATCCTCAAGACCCACCGGTTCGCCCGGCAGATCGCCGGTGAGGAGCTCTCCGTCACCGACACGCTGCCCTTCGTCCAGGCCCTCACGACGCTGGACCTCGGCCCCTCGCAGATCGACATCGGCCGCCTGGCCGAGATCTACAAGACCGACGAACGGGGCCTGTCGGTCGCCGAGTTCACTGCCGAGGCCGTGGCGGGCGCGACGGGCGGCAACAAGATCGAGCGCCGCGAGCCGCGGGACGTCGTCCTCTACGGCTTCGGCCGCATCGGCCGCCTGGTCGCACGGCTGCTGATCGAGAAGGCCGGTTCCGGCAACGGCCTGCGGCTGCGCGCGATCGTGGTCCGTGGGGGTGGTGACCAGGACATCGTCAAGCGGGCCTCGCTGCTGCGCCGGGACTCCATCCACGGCCAGTTCCAGGGCACGATCACCGTCGACGAGGCCGAGGGCGCGATCATCGCCAACGGCAACACCATCAAGGTGATCTACGCGAACGACCCGTCCGAGGTGGACTACACGGCGTACGGCATCAAGGACGCCATCCTCATCGACAACACCGGCAAGTGGCGCGACCGCGAGGGCCTCTCGCAGCACCTGCGCCCCGGCATCGACAAGGTCGTACTGACCGCGCCGGGCAAGGGCGACGTCCCGAACATCGTGCACGGCGTCAACCACGACACCGTCAAGCCGGACGAGCAGATCCTGTCCTGCGCGTCCTGCACCACCAACGCGATCGTGCCGCCGCTGAAGGCGATGGCCGACGAGTACGGCGTGCTGCGCGGCCACGTGGAGACGGTCCACTCGTTCACCAACGACCAGAACCTGCTGGACAATTACCACAAGGCCGACCGCCGGGGCCGCTCCGCGCCGCTCAACATGGTCATCACGGAGACCGGCGCTGCCTCCGCCGTCGCCAAGGCGCTGCCCGACCTGAAGGCGCCGATCACCGGGAGCTCGATCCGGGTGCCGGTGCCGGACGTCTCCATCGCGATCCTGAGCCTGCGGCTGGGC
Organism: Streptomyces griseorubiginosus; assembly: GCF_001514195.1. Lineage (GTDB taxonomy): Bacteria > Actinomycetota > Actinomycetes > Streptomycetales > Streptomycetaceae > Streptomyces > Streptomyces griseorubiginosus. The sequence continues at coordinate 91,927 of NZ_KQ948738.1, forward strand.
CGCGAGACCACCCGCGAGGAGGTCCTGGACTACCTGCGTGACGTCTCGCTGACCTCTCCGCTCAAGCGCCAGATCGACTTCACGACGGCCCCGGACGCGGTCTCCATGGACTTCGTCGGCTCCCGCCACGCCTCGATCATCGACGCGGGCGCCACCAAGGTCGACGGCGACAACGCGATCCTCTACCTCTGGTACGACAACGAGTTCGGCTACTCCTGCCAGGTCATCCGGGTCGTCCAGCACGTCTCGGGGGTCGAGTACCCGACGTACCCGTCGGCGGTCTGATCCGGGCTCGTCCGGAACTCCGCGGATCAGTGCGCACCGAGGGTGCGAGGGGGGTCGGAACGTATCTCTCCAGCACCCGCGCACTGATCCGCTCCAGGATCAGTCCCGGCCCGCCGCCCTGGCCCACTCGCCGAGCACCGGGACGCACTTCTCGGCGAAGTACTCGTAGTCCTCGGCCGTGTTGTAGACATGCGCGGACAGGCGTAGGTAGCCGATGCCGTCGAAGCTGGTGAAGGCGGCCTCGACGTCGAGTTCTCCGGCCACCCGGTCGCGCAGGGCGTCGGCGTCGAGGCGGGTGAGGCCGAGGCCGTCGGGCAGCCGCACCAGACGCATGCCGGGCACGGGCATGCCGACGTCGACCGCGCAGTCGGCACCCGTGAGGTCGGCGAAGGCGGCCCCGATCACCTGGGCCCCGTAGTCGGCGAGCCGGTCCATGTAGCCGCGGGCGGTGGGCCACCCCCAGGTGTCGGCGACGAAGGCGAGAGCGGTCGGCGCGGCGAGGTAGGCGGTGGCGTCCAGGGTGCCCTGATGGTCGAAGCGGTCGGGGTACGGCTCGTGCGCGCCCCATGAGTCGATCAGGGGGTGGAGCGCCTCGCGCAGCGGTCCCCGGGCGACCAGCGCGGCCGTACCGCGGGGTGCGCAGCCCCATTTGTGCAGGTTGCCGGTCCAGAAGTCGTACGTGGCCCCCGCGAGCGGCGATGCGAGCAGACCGGGAGCGTGGGCGCCGTCCACGAGCACCGGGATGTCGCGCCGCCCGGCCTCCGCGCCGATCCGCTCCACCGGCAGCCTACGGGCGGTCGCCGAGGTGATCTGGTCGAGGACCACGAGGTCGGTGTCGGCGCTCAGCGAGGCCACGACGGCCTCGTACGCCGTGTCCTCGTCGGCGCCCAGCGGGACGTGGACGGTGCGCACCCGGCCTCCCCAGCGGCGGGCCAGCCGCTCGGCGCCCATGCTCACGGCCCCGTAGCCGTGGTCGGTGACGACGATCTCGCCGCCGCGGCGCCTGGTGAGTGCCTGGTGGACGACGCTCGCCCCGGCACTGGCGTTGGGCACCAGGGCCAGATCGCCCGGGTCGACGTCGAGGAAGGCCGCGAGTTCCACGCGGGCCGCCGCGATGCGCGGCGGCAGCGTCGGGAACCACACCACGGGTGAGCGTTCCATCTCGGCGCGCAGGGCCTGCTGGCGTTCCTGCGCGACCAGGGGCACCGCCCCGAACGACCCGTGGTTGAGGTGCCGTTGGGCGGGGTCGAGCGACCACGCCTCGGCGGCGGGTCTGCCGTCGGCCAGCAGCAGTGGGGCCGGCGCGCCGGCCGGCTCGGTGTCGCTCACGGAACTCTCCTCGTCGGCGGTGTCGGGACGGTCGCCCTCCAGAGGAAACACCAAGGGCCCCGGATCAGCGGATCCGGGGCCCTCGCAACGTGCGATGCCGTGGTCAGCCGAGGACGACGTCGGCGTTCGCGTGCGCGGCGACACCCTGGGCCGAGACGAACGCGCCGAGGTCGGCGCAGACGGCGAGCGGACCGGCCTCGACGTGCAGACCGGAGGTCGCGGCGGCGGCCACACCACCGGAGATGGTGTCGAGGTCCGCGTCGTTGATCTCGATGGTCTCGAAGCGGGGAGCGGAGTTCATGACGTGCGTTTCCTTTCGCGGAAGCAATGCCGGGGACGGCTCCCGGATCGAAGCATGACCAGGGCATGACTGCCAGTCGCAGCACGTCGGTCGTCGCGCCCGGCTTCACCAGCGTCGCAACCCGCTCACCGAACACGTCATTTCCTTCACAGACTTCGCCGTCGCACCGACGCGCAAAAGGCGTGTGACGGCACAACCGCGGCCATGGTTCGGGCCGGTTCCGACCTGGAGGTGCGCGGTGTGCAGGTTCACCGGATTTTCGATGACCGCCGGGGCGAAGTCCGTCGCCCCTCATGCGAAAAACGTTTCACGTACCGCGAGGGTAGACTTGCGTCGCCCGGTCGAACGGCCGCAACAGCGAGGGGGTGGACGCCATTTCGCTTCGCCCCGCCCGCATCCAGGACGTCGCCGCCGCAGCCGGAGTCTCCGTGTCCACGGTGTCGAACGTCCTCAACCGTCCGGAGCGGGTCAATGCCCGCACCGCCGAGCGGGTCCGTGACGCGGTCGCCGCGCTCGACTACGTCCCGCACCCGGGAGCCGCCGGTCTGCGCACCGGTCACTCCTCGTCGATCGGTCTCGTGCTGCCGGACGTGGCCAACTCGTTCTACTCACGCATCGCGCGCGGTGCCGCGGACGCGGCGTACGAGCACGGCTACTCCCTCGTGCTCTGCGACAGCGGCGACGACCCGGAGCGGGAGCAGGGCTACTTCACCATGCTGGTCGAACAGCGGGCGGTGGGCGCGGTGGTGGTCCCGCTCAGCGCCGACCCCACCCGATTGTCGCGGCTGCGCGAGCGCGGGATACCGCTGGTCCTGGCGGACCGCGCGATGCCCGCCCAGGAGGGCTGTTCGGTCTCCGTGGACGACATCGCCGGTGGCCGCATGGCCGTGCAGCACCTGCTGGACCGTGGGGCGCGCGACATCCTCGTCGTCAACGGCGACCGGACGATCCGCCAGTGCGCCGACCGCTACCAGGGCGCCCGCCAGGCCGTGCGCACCCGGCGCGAGGCCCGCCTCGGGCAGGTGGTCGCCGAGGAGATGACGGTGGCGTACGGCACCGCCATAGCCCGGGGTCTCGACGAACTGCCCGACGCCGTCTTCTGCACCAACGACTTCTTGGCGGCGGGACTGTGCCGCGCACTCGGCGAGCGCGGGGTGAAGGTCCCGGAGGACGTCCAGGTGGTCGGATACGGCGACCTGGACATCGCGAGCTTCGTGGGCACGACCCTCACCACGGTCCGTCAGCCAGTCGAGGAGCTCGGCAGGGCGGCCGTGGAGATGCTCCTCGACGAGGTGGAGGCCCGGACCGAACACGCCCACGAGGCAAGGGTGTTCGCGCCGGGCATGGTCCTGCGGGACTCCACCCGGTCAGCCTCCGACGGGCCTTTCTAGCGTCACCGGACCCAGCAGTCCGGACGGCAGTTGCGAGGGGAACGCCCAGGCGGTCGGGGTGGCCTCGGCGAGGTAGGGCGCCAGGGTGTTGTGGACGGTCACGTCGAGGCGCACGGTACGCCCGGCGCAGCCGCGCAGGGTGAAACGGTACGGCGCGCAGAAGGCCTCCCCGACGAGCTCCCCGTCGACGGACACCGCCGCGCTGCCGCGCACCCGGCCCAGGTCGAGCACCGGATCCGGCCCGGCCGGCAGCTCAAGGGTCCGCGTGTACGTCACGCCTCCGCTCCAGCCTCCCAGCCCGAACTCCCCCCACTCCCCCAGCGGCAGGGGTGCCGGAACCGTGCGCACCCGCACCGGCTCGCGCCAGGCCGAACCACCGCGCAGGACGGCCGTGGGGGCGGTGACCACCTCCAACTCCGTTGCCTCGGACAGGGGTTGGTTGAGCATCAACTCGCAGGCGTGCAGATCGATTTCAGATCCGCGGCCGACCCTCACCCGGGCCGGAAGCTCCACCGGCAGCTCCAGGGACACGGTTCCCGCCGGCGCGGTGAACCGGAAGCGCTGTTCGGCCTCCCGGACGTCGTCGGTGGACCGCAGCGGCAGTACGGCGGAGCCGAGCACCGGCGCTCCGGCCAGCCACTCGGCCTCGGGCAGGGGGTGCGGTCGTACGGCAGCGGCACAGTGCTGCAACTCCCCCCAGCGGCCCTCGTGTTCGACGGTGAGCCCGCTCCACTCCCCCGTCCGCGCTTCCCAGCCGGGGCCGCTGACCAGGGCGGTGGTGCCCGCCACCAGGTCGACGAACACCGCGTCCCGGGCGTCCACGCTGTCGGTCACGAGTTCCAGCTCGTGACCGCCCGCGCTCAGGGCCAGTTCGTGCCGGAAGAACATCGGCACCGCGCCCCAGTCGGACTCGTAGTACTCGACCTTCTCCTGCCGCGCCACGACCGCTCCGTCGAGCAGGACGGTGACGCCCACCGCGGCGCCCACGACGAGGACCGCCGTCGCCCCCGGGTCCGGGGTGCCGATCCGGCCGCTGTAGGTCACGCGGCCGTCCGGGCGGACGCCGTCGGGGACTCGCATGAACAGCGGGCGTGGTACGAACCCGTCCGGACGGGACAGACAGAAGAAGCTGCCCAAGGGGGTGCCGGCGGCGCCCGAGATGGTCTGCGGGCGGTCCTGGGCGTCGGACAGCTCGTACTCGAGCACGTTGCGTGCCCGCTCGACCTCCACCCGGGCGGAGGCCAGGTAGCCGCCGCTGGTGTCGACCCTGCTGCCGTTCCACCACACGCGTTTGGTCGCGGCCGCGCCGATGTGCAGGTCGGCGGGCCCGCGGTGGTCGGTCTGCACGACGGTCCTGACCCGGGCGACGAGACCCGGCCCGGGCACGGGAACGCGGACGAACTCCTCGGGGACGAGCCCCTTGTTGCCCAGCAGCCCGTTCGGGTCCGGGATGCCGCGGCTCGACGAGTACAGCGAGACCTCCCACCCGGCCGGAGCCAACTCCCGCTCTCCGGAGAGGACTTGCTCGACTGCGGCCACGTCGAGGGGAGCCGGTGCCTGAGCGGCCGGCACGGGCGCAAGGACACGGACCCGATTGCCGTAGGTCACGCGCGCCCGCTCCCAGGGGCCGTCGCCCTCGCTCCACCGCATGGTCCAGATCTGCGGCTCGGCGACGGACGAACCGGCGGGCAGCGCCAGGTCGCCCCAGGTGTTGTCCATCGTGGGGACGAGGCTGCCCTCCCAGCCGGTCGCCAGGTCGAGGGTCTGCGACGCCTGCGGCTCCGGCCTGGCGGGCGGAGGTGTGTCGTCCGTCGGCGGGCCTTCGCGCCATACGACGAGGGCAGCCGGGGCGCCTTCCAGGGGCACCTCGACGGTGGAGACGCCGTCGGTGACCGTGACCCGTGCGGGCCGCCGGTCACCGGTCGCCGGGTTCCAGACCTCGGCCTCGGCGACCGGTCCCCGCACGGTGACGGTGGAGCTGCGGGCGTAGCGGGCGGGGTCGATCTCGTGACGGCCCCTCGGCGGATGCGTACGGGCGTCGGGAAACGCCCCCGTGACCAGCGCGACCGCCATGTCGCCGTTCCTGCGGACGAGCAGCGGCACCTCCCCCGTGGCGTAGCCTGAGGCATCGGCGACCGCGGCCGCGGCGGCCTCGGCGTCGGGCACCCGCTCCAGGCGCGGGTGGTCCACCAGCGCTGCCACGACGGCGTCGTCACCGGACGTCCCCGCGGCGTGGGCCGGTGGTCGGCCGACGACCACGACCCGGCCTCCGGCGTCGAGGAGTTCGGTCAGCCGGCGGGCCGTCTCGTGCTCCAGGACACTCGTCGAGGGCAACAGGACGGCGGTGTACGCCAGGTCCCGGACGCGCAGGGCGCCGTCGCCGGCCTTGGCGCCCTGGACCGAGGCGTCGTCGATGACGTCGAAGGAGACGCGACGGCGGTCGAGGGCGCCCACGGCGGGTTCGAGCCAGTTGTTGGTGCCGCAGAGCTCCAGGTAGTGGCGCTGGGTCTCGTCGGCGTGGGGCTCGCCGAGGCGGCCGTCGCCGAAGTGCTGGACGGGGGCGTCGAGCGGGATGAGGGCCTGCATGGTGGCGGTGGGGTGCAGGACCGCCACGTCGGCGCTGTAGGTGCCCCAGGACAGGATCGAGCAGATCCGGGCGACGGCCCGGGAGAAGGCGGGGTACTGCTGCCAGTAGGGCTGGCGCCAGTCGGTGGAGGGGGGCGCCCACTCGAACCAGCCGCCCGCGGTGCCGAAGTAACTGGCGTGCGGGTTGTACAGGTTGGCGCCGCTGCGCAGGAAGGGCAGCAGCCAGTCGTAGGTCTCCTCCAGGGTGCCGCCCCAGCCGGAGGAGTGGAAGGACTCGATCCAGACGCGCTCGTGGCCGTAGAGGTGGGCCATGGAGGAGTGCACCTTGGCGTCGCCGTGGTGGTCGCTGCCGGCGGCGCTGTACCAGCGGTGGGTGCGGAAGTAGTCCGTGTAGAGCTGGGTCGACTGGGCCGGGTAGCCGGAGCGGGCCGGGTGGCTCTGGTCGCAGCCCAGGAGCAGGCCGCGCTCCTCGTGCCAGGCGGCGAGGGGGCGGAAGAGGGCCTCCTCGGTGAGTTCGGCACGGACGGCGTAGTAGTCGGCGCGGATTTTGCGGTCCCTCGGGCTGTCGCCCCTGAAGAGGGCCGGGAGGTAATCGAGGAGGTCGTAGCCGCGCCTGGTGCGGAACTCCTCGGGGAACCGTGCGGTCCAGGAGTTGGTGGCGGGCAGTTCGTCCTGGAAGCTGCCGGCGATGACGTTGCCCAGGTACTCGGGGACGCGGCGGTCGTACTCGTGATGAATGGCGTCGAACAGGCGACCGACCGACTGGGGGTTCAGGTAGTCGAAGGCGGTGGGGACGGCGAGGACCAGGCGGACCTCGGTGCCGTCGGGGGCCTCGATCCGCGCAAGCCCGGTGGGACGGCCGGAGTCCGTTGCGCCGACCGGCAGGCGTGCACCCGAACTGTCGTACGCCCCGAGCAGTGCCTCGGCGCCCCGCAGCGCGACCGTGCCGCCCGACACGACGGCCGTGCGCGAGCGCAGGGCCCGGCCCGCCGCCTCGGGGTGCCGTCGGGTGATGCCGCCCTGGACGTTGGCGCCGGAGAAGCCGATCTGGTCGTAGAACCACAGGCGGGTGCCCAGGTCACCGGCGATCTCGCAGGCGTCGGTGAAGCGGGCCCACCACTCCTCGCCGAACCACACCGGATCGTCGGTGCGGGCGCCGAAGGTCGGGCCGGCCGGGGCCAGGTTGATCACCACGAGGTTGTGGACGCCGCCGTCCGCGAACCGGCGCAGCTGCCAGGCGAGGCGCTCGCGGGTCACCTTGGCGCCGGACCACCACCACAGCGGGGTGGGTCCGAAGTCCCGGGGCGGGTTATCGAACAGCTGTCGCAGAGCTGGAGAGATCACGGATAGGTCCTTCCGACTGGCCCGGACACTCTCACGGATCAAAAACGTTTTACATCAGCCTCACCGTAAGACAGGCCCGAGGAGCCCACCAGGGCCGCGGGGCCGTCAGGTCGTTTCCACGGATGGCCGCATGACGTCTTGTTGGAACGTTTTTACGCTCCTATAGTCGCTGGAATCGGCCGAGAACAGCGACGTCCCCCTCCGCTCGGACCCACTCTCCCCAGACGGAGCCGCATCATGGCCCGAACCTCCCCTGCCCCGAACCAGCCGGAACCCCCCATCGAGAAGCGCCTGTGGAAGGTCGCGACGCTCTCCGGCATGGCGTCCTACCTCGACGCCGCACTCATCGTCAGCATCGGCGTCAACCTGGCCATCTACCGCGACGCCTACGACATGGGCGTCTGGATGGCCGGGGCGATCAGCGCGATCGTCACCATCTGCATCGCGGTCGGATCCCTGGTCGGCGGCCGTCTCGCCGACGTCTTCGGTCGCCGCCGCCTCTACAACCTCGACATCCTCTGCTACGCCGTCGGGGCGATCATCATCACGCTGGCGCCCGACGACATCACCCTTCTGGTGGGTGTCCTGCTCGCCGGTCTCGCGGCGGGCGCCGACCTGCCGACCTCCCTGGCGGTCGTCTCGGACGCGGCCCCCGACCACGCCCGGGGCAGACTCATCGCGTTCACGCAGGTCATGTGGATGCTGGGCATCATCGTCGTGGTCTTCGCCGGCTTCGCCCTGTCGGACACCGGCATGCTCGGCGCCCGCCTCATCACCGCCCATCTGGCCGTCGCCGCACTGCTCACCTGGCATCTGCGCTCCCGGCTGGAGCTGGCCACCGGGCCGGACCCGGAGCAGGACCGGGTCACGACGGAGAAGCCGGCCGAGCAGCAGGGTGTGGCCCTGAAGAACGTCTGGACCCGCGCCGCGCTGGTGCCCATGCTCGCCACCTTCGCCTTCTACGTCACATGGGGCCTCGGCGCCAACACCATGGGCCAGTTCACGACGTATCTGCTGGTCACCGTCAGCGGGGCCTCGCAGAGCGTGGCGACCGGCATCAATCTCGCGTGTCTGCCGATCGGTCTGCTGCTGACGCTCGCCTTCGTGCGGATCGCCGACGGCCCGCGGCGCGACAAGATGTTCTACGTCGCCACGGTCGTGCAGATCGCCGCCTTCGCGATCGGCACCCTCACCCTCGGCGCCATCGTGGGCTTCCTCGTCTTCTACGTCCTCTACCAGCTGTCCTATCCCTTCGCGGGCGAGGCCAACTACAAGGTGTGGTCGCAGCTGACGCTGCCCGCGGACACCCGGGGCACCACGCAGGGCATCACCTACGCCGTCTCCCGCGGGGTCTTCGCGGGCGTCGCGTTCGTCACGCCCGCACTCCTGGACAGGAGCCCCAGCCTGTTGCTGTGGGTGATCACCGGGTGCATGGCGCTGTCGGCGATCGCGGGCGTCTACATCGTGCGCGTCCTCGTGCCCCGCGCGGCCCCGGACGTCACCGCGCCGGCCGACGTCAGGGTCGCGCAGACCTGAACCGACCACCGAAGGAGCGCCGACCATGGCGACCACCGAATCCACCACGACCCGTCCCGGTGAACGGCAGGCCGCCCTGGCCGAGTTGCTCCCGCCCGTGACCCGTCGCCGCCCGCGGATCGGGCTGGTCTCCGGCGGACTCGGCACCTACTGGCCGCAGTTCCCCGGCCTGCTGCCCCAGTTGAAGGAGTCGGCGGCCTATGTCGCCGAGCGGCTGGGCCAGTTGGACGCCGAGGTGACGGACGCCGGGTTCGTCTCCGACGCCCAGGAGGGCGCGGCCGCCGCCGAGCGGCTGCGCCGGGCGGACTGCGATCTGATCGTGCTGTTCCTGACGACGTACCTGACCTCGTCGATGGTGCTGCCGATCGCCCAGCGGACCCACACCCCGGTCCTGGTCGTCGACCTCCAGCCGTCCGAGCGGATGGACCACGCGTCCTTCGACACGGGTGCCTGGCTGGCGTACTGCTCGCAGTGCTCGGTGCCGGAGGTCGGCAACGTCTTCCGGCGGGCCGGGATCCCCTTCCGGTCGGTGTCCGGCTGGCTGCGGCAGGAGTCGGCGTGGCGGCGCGTCGAGCGGTGGGTGCGGGCCGCGCACGTCCGGGCCGCGCTGCGGCACGCCCGGCACGGGCTGATGGGGCACGTGTATCCCGGGATGCTCGATGTGCAGACCGATCCGACGCTGCTATCCGCGACCTTCGGCTCGCACGTCGAGGTGCTGGAGTTCGACGACCTGCGCCAGCGGGTGGAGAAGGTGACCGAGGCGGAGACCCGGGAGCGGGTGGCGCTGGCGCGCAAGGTGTTCAGCATCGACGGCAGCGTGGTCGACGAGGACTTCGCCTGGGGCGCGACCGTGTCGGTGGCCCTGGACCGGCTGGTGGAGGACTTCCGGCTCGACTCGCTCGCCTACTACCACCGGGGCCTCGACGGCGAGCTGCACGAGCGGATCGGTGCCGGGATGATCCTGGGGGCCTCGCTGCTCACCGCCCGGGGAGTGCCCGCGGCCGGTGAGTTCGAACTGCGCACCAGTATCGCCCAGTTGGCCTCGCAGAGCATCGGCGCCGGGGGCTCCTTCACGGAGATCCAGGCGCTGAACTTCGAGGACGGCGTGGTGGAGATGGGCCACGACGGGCCCGCCCACCTGGCGCTCAGCTCCCGCGACCCGCTGCTGCGGGGTCTCGGCGTCTACCACGGCAAGCGCGGCTGGGGCGTCAGCGTGGAGTTCGACGTCCGGCCGGGGCCGGTCACCCTCCTCGGGCTCGGCCAGGACGCGGACGGCAGCCTGTCCTTCATCACGTCCGAGGGCACGGTCGTCCCCGGACCGGTCCTGGAGATCGGCAACACGACCAGCCGGGTGGACTTCGGCCGGGACCCCGGGGAGTGGGTGGACGCGTGGAGCGCCACGGGGGTCGGGCATCACTGGTCGCTCGCGGTGGGCCGGCACGGCGCCGACTTCGGCGCGGCGGCGAGTCTGCTGGGGATCGATCACCGGGAGGCATAGGGAGCGGTCACCGGGAGGTATAAGGAGCGGTCCGGCCGCGGTCGAGGGGCCCGAGCCACCCACACCCGCGGCCAGGAGGCCCCAGCCACCCACACCCGCGCGTCAGGGGACCTAAGCCACCCACACCCGCGACAAGAGGGCCCAGTCACCCGCACCCGCAAGTCAAGGGGCCCTGAGCCACCCGCACCCGCGGTCAAGGGGCCTGAGTCGCCCGCACCCGTGCCAGGACGTCCCGGATCATCTCCGCGCTGATCATGAAGTGCTCCCTCGCGATCTCCTCGGCGCGCTCCGGCTCACCCGCCGCCACGGCCTCGTAGAGCGCGGTGTGCCCATGGCCGGCCCGCTCATGGTGGGACCGCTCGCCCCTGCCCCAGGGCTCGACCGGGAAGCCCAGGCTGATGCGGGTGAGCAGGTCCCGGCTGAGCTGGGCGATCTGCGGATTGTGGGTGGCCGCGCAGATCGCCCGGTGGAACGCGCTGTCGGCGGCCTGCTCCTCGCGGGGTGTGCTCGCGGAGAGGTGCGCGGACAGTGCCTCGCGCATCGGCTCCAGATCCTCGGGCCGGCGCCGCCGGGCGGCCGTCGCGGCCACCATGCCCTCCACCAGACCGCGCAGGTCGAAGAGTTGCTCGAACTCCGCCCAGCGGGGCAGCAGCGTACGGCGGACCGCGGCGCCGGAGGACTCGGTCCAGCTGTCGCGGACGAACGCCCCGCCGTTGCGGCCCCGCCGGCTCTCCACGACCCCCAGCGCCTGGAGACGGGCCACCGCCTCGCGCACGGTGGGACGGCTAACGCCGAGCAGTCCGGTCAGATCGCGTTCGGCGGGCAGCCGCTCGCCGGGCAGGAAGTCGCCGACGGCGATGGCGGTGAGCAGCCGGTCGGTGACCTCGTCGACCGCCGAAGTCACCCTGACCGGACGCAGCGAGGCCGTCGGACCGTCGCCCAGGAGCACGCGGTCGAGGACGCGCGAGAACTCGTCACCGGGCTCGGATGCGGATGTCAGGTGTCCTCCCGCAAGTCGTCGTTCCTGTAAACGAACACGGGCCGTGTGAACCCGTCGTTACGTCTTTCCCTGCCCCAGCTAAAAGGTCTTGTGGACTGACCTTTTACCGCCCCACTATCTCACCCATCCGTCACACCCAACTATTTTCAGACGTCGGTCGGCTGGTTCCGACCGGTCTGGGAGGCTCTTCGTGGCGATCCCCGAACCGAACCACACCGGAACCGTCGACTTCAACGGGCATTCCACCTGGTACCGGATCACGGGCGAGCCGGGCAGGACACCCCTGGTGGTCCTGCACGGCGGCCCCGGCGCCGGCCACCACTACACGCTCAGCATCGCGGGCATCTCCCGGCAGGGCCGGCCCGTGATCCACTACGACCAGCTCGGCACCGGGTTCTCCACCCATCTGCCCGACAAGGGGGCCGACTTCTGGACCGTCCAGCTCTTCCTCAACGAACTGGACAACCTGCTCACAGAGTTGGGCATCGCCGACGGGTACCACATTCTCGGCCAGTCCTGGGGCGGCATGCTCGCCGCCGAGCACGCGGTACGGCGCCCCGCCGGCCTTCGGGGACTGGTCATCGCCAACTCCCCCGCGTCCATGGGGCTGTGGCTGGCGGCGGCCGCCGAGCTGCGCGCCGCGCTTCCCGAGAAGGTCCAGCGCACGCTGTACGCCCACGAGGCGGCCGGGACCACGGACCACCCCGACTACCGGGCGGCCGAACAGGTCTTCAACGAACGGCATGTGTGCCGCCTGACCCCCAACCCGCCCGAGGTGCAGGCCACCTGGGACAACATCGCGGCCGATCCGACCGTGTACCACACGATGAACGGCCCCAACGAGTTCCATGTCGTCGGCACCCTCAAGGACTGGTCCGTCATCGACCGGTTGCACCTGATCGAGGCACCGACCCTGCTGGTGTCCGGCCGCTTCGACGAGGCGACCCCCGAGACCGTACGCCCCTTCGCCGACCACATCCCCGATGTGCGCTGGCACATGTTCGAGCACTCGAGCCACATGCCGCACGTCGAGGAGGAGGAGCTCTACCTCCGGATCGTCGGCGAGTTCCTCGACTCCACCGACTGACACGGGAGTTGTCCGCCATGTCCCGCACCACCAGACGCATCGCGCCGGCCGCAGCCGTTGCCGCCCTCGCCCTGACCGCCGCCTGTTCGTCCTCCTCCGACTCGGGGTCCTCCTCCGCGCCGAGCTCGTCCGGCTCCGGTTCCTCCGCGTTCCAGGCCCAGCACAAGGGCGGCACGCTCAAGCTCGTCGCCCACGCGGCTGCGGGCAGCTTCGACCCGCAGGTCAACTACACGCTCCAGTACTGGCAGTTGTTCCAGTCGATGTACGACGGGCTGCTCGCCTTCAAGAAGGTCGGCGGGCAGGAGTCCTTCACGGTCGTGCCGGACCTGGCCACCGCGATGCCGAAGGTGACCAACGGCGGCAAGACATACACCTTCACGCTCCGCAAGGGCATCACCTTCTCCAACGGCAAGCCGCTGACCACGGACGACGTGGTGGCGTCGTTCCAGCGCATCTTCAAGGTCTCCAGCCCCACCGCGGGCACCTTCTACAACGGCATCGTCGGCGCCGACGCCTGTCTCAAGACGCCCGCCTCCTGCACCCTGCCGAAGGGCGTGATCGGCGACGCCAAGACGAACACCGTCACCATCAATCTGACTGCCCCGGATCCCGAGTTCGAGTACAAACTCGCCGTCCCGCACGCCGTCGTCGTACCGAAGGACTCACCCACGAAGGACGCCGGGACCAAGCCGCTGCCGACGACCGGCCCCTACACGGCGGCCTCGTACGACCCCAACCGGGCGCTGAAGCTGGTGCGCAACCCGCACTTCAAGGAGTGGTCGCGGGAAGCCGAACCGCAGGGGTACCCGGACGTCATCGACTACACCTTCGGCCAGACGGTCGAGTCCGAGGTGACCGCCGTGGAGAACGGCCAGGCGGACTGGATGTTCGACGCCCCGCCCGCCGACCGGCTGAGCGAGATCGGCACCAAGTACGCCTCCCAGGCGCATGTGAACCCGCTGACAGCCTTCTGGTACGCCACGCTGAACGTCCACATGGCCCCGTTCGACAACAAGCTGGCGCGGCAGGCGATCAACTGGGCCGTCGACCGGTCCGCCGTGGTACGGCTGTACGGCGGCACCAACCTCGCCTCCCCCGCCTGCACGATCCTGCCGCCTGGCTTCCCCGGACACGTCAACTCCTGCGACTACACCAAGGGCGGCGGTACCACCTGGAGGGCGGCGGACCTCGCCAAGGCGAAGGCGCTGGTCAAGCAGTCCGGTACGGCCGGGCAGGAGGTCGGGATCGTCGTGCAGGACGACGACGTCAACAAGTCGATCGGGCAGTACCTCCAGAGCCTGCTCACCCAGCTCGGCTACAAGGCGACGCTCAAGCCGCTCTCGGGGAACATCCAGTTCACCTACATCCAGAACACCAAGAACAAGGTGCAACTGGCCCTGACGTCCTGGTACCAGGACTATCCGGCGGCCTCGGACTTCCTCAACGTGCTGCTCTCCTGCGCGAGTTACCACCCTGGCAGCGACTCCAGCATCAACATCTCCGGGTTCTGCGACAAGACGGTCGACGCGCGGATGCAGGCGGCGATCAAGACCTCGCAGACCGACAAGGCAGGCGCGGACAAGCAGTGGGGGGCCGTCGACCAGCAGATCATGGGCGAGTCGCCGGTCGTCCCGCTGATCAACCCGAAGCTGATCGACTTCACCTCGACCCGGGTCGGCAACTACCGGTTCAGCAAGCAGTTCTACATGCTGGTCGGGCAGCTGTGGGTGAAGTGACCCTCGCCCCGTCGGCAGGGGCCCGGCGCTCGCCGGGCCCCTGGCGGACCGCCGCCGGCGACCTGCTGCGCAACAGGTCCGCCCTGGCCTCGGCCGCGGTCCTTCTCCTCGTCGTGCTGGCGACGGTGTGCGCCCCGCTCTACGCGGACCACATCGCCCACACCGACCCCTTCCAGTCCCACGTCTCCGGCACCACCGTGGTCGACGGGAAGACCGTGCCGGTGCTCACCCCGAGCAGCACCGGCCTCGGTCTCGGCGTCACCCCGATCGGTCCGACCTGGGACCCCGCCCACTACTTCCTCGGCGCCGACAACCAGGGCCGCGATGTCATGGCCCGGCTGCTGTACGGCGGCCGTACGAGCCTGTTCATCGGGTTCACGGCGGCGCTGCTCACCTGCGTCCTCGGCACGGCCGTGGGGGTCGTCGCCGGGTACGCGGGCGGGGTCTTGGACGCGGTCATCTCCCGGGTCCTGGACGTCATCTGGGCGTTCCCGGTGTACCTGCTGGCCATCTGCCTTTCGGTGGTGCTGCTCACCAACGGCCTGAAGCTCGGCCCACTCACCGTCGACGCCGGGAGTCTGTGGCTGCCCGTCGCGATCATCGCGGCGATCTACGTGCCGTACATCGCGCGGCCGTTGCGCGGTCAGGTGCTGGTGCTGCGGAACAAGGAGTACATCCAGGCGGCCGTCGGCTCCGGTGCGCCCACCCCACGCATCCTGCGCCGGGAGGTGCTGCCGAACGTGGTGCCCACGGCACTCGTGTTCGTGCCGTTGATGACCGCGCTGGCCATGCTCACCGAGTCGGCGCTGTCCTTCCTGTCCGTCGGCGTCCAGCCTCCCGACGCCAGTTGGGGCACGATCATCGAGGACGGTCTGGGGCTCCTCTACACCAGGCCCGCCGTGACCATCGCGCCCGGCCTGCTGATCGCGCTGACGACGGCCGCACTCAACGTCCTCGGCGACGGGGTACGTGACGCGCTCGACCCGGGCGCCCGGCTGCGCGGAGGGGTGTGACCATGCTTGCCTTCGCCCTCAAGCGCTTCGGCTCGGCCCTGCTGGTGATGTTCGCGATCAGTGTGCTGGTGTTCCTCATCTTCTTCGCCACTCCGGGGGTCGACCCGGCGGCCCGTATCGCCGGCCGCAACGCCGACCCGGCCACGCTCGCCCAGGTGCGGCACTCCTTCGGCCTGGACCGGCCGATGCCGGTCCGCTATCTGCTGATGATGCGTCATCTGCTGATCGACCGGGACCTGGAGTCGTTCGTCAACCGCGGCTCGCGGGTCATCCCGCAGATCCTCCAGGCCACTCCGGTGACGCTGTCGCTGGTCGTCGGGGCGGCCCTGATCTGGATGACGGCCGGCATCCTCATGGGCACCGCGGCGGCCACCCTGCGCGGCAGAGCCGCCGACCCGCTGATCATGCTCGTCGGTGTGGTCGGCGTCTCGCTCCCGGCCTACTGGCTGGGCGAGGTCGTCAACCTCCTCACCCAGAAGCAGTTGCACGACTCGCTGTTCTCCTGGGTGCCCCCGCCCGGCTACGTCGGCCTCGGGCAGGACCCCGGTCAGTGGGCGCTGCACATGCTCTTCCCCTGGCTGACCCTGGCCCTGCTGTACGCCGGGATCTACGCCCGGCTGCTGCGCGGGGAGGTCGTCACCGCGCTGAACGAGGACTACGTCCGTACGGCCCGCGCCAAGGGCCTGTCCGAGCGGCGCATCCTGATCCGGCACGCCCTGCGCTGCTCGCTGATCCCGATCGTGTCCCTGTTCGGCCTGGACTTCGGGGCGCTGGTGGGCGGTGCGGCCCTGCTCACCGAAGTGGTCTTCGGCCTGCCCGGCATAGGCAAGCTCACCTTCGACGCCCTCCAGAACCTGGACCTGCCCGTGATCATGGGGACCGTGCTGTACGCGGCGTTCTTCGTGGTCCTCGCCAACGCCCTGGTGGACATCCTGTACGCACGACTCGATCCGAGGGCCCGCCATGCCTGAACCGCTGCTGGACGTACGCGACTTGAGCGTGCGCTTCCGTACCCGCCAGGGGGTCGTCACCGCTGTCGACGGCATCTCGTTCTCCGTCGCGCCCGGTGAGGTCCTGGGCATGGTCGGCGAGTCGGGCTCCGGCAAGAGCGTGTCGATGCTGGCCGTGCTGAGGCTCCTCACCAACCCGAACGTCTCCGTGTCGGGCCAGGTCCTCTTCCGTGGGCGTGACCTGCTCACCCTGCCCGACAAGGAGATGCGCGCGGTACGCGGCCGGGAGATCGCGATGGTCTTCCAGGACCCGATGACCGCGCTGACGCCGGTGTACACCGTGGGCTGGCAGATCGCCGAGGCGATCCGGGCCCACGAACAGGTCTCCCGCAAGGAGGCGCGAGCCCGTGCGGTCCGGTTGCTCTCGGACGTCGGCATCCCCCACGCGGCCTCGCGGGCGCACGCCTATCCGCACGAGTTCTCCGGCGGGATGCGCCAGCGCGCGGTCATCGCGATGGCGCTCTCCTGCGGGCCCTCTCTGCTCATCGCCGACGAACCGACCACGGCGCTGGACGTCACCGTGCAGGCTCAGATCCTCGATCTGATGCGGGAGCTGAACAGCCGGGGCTCCGCGATGGTGCTCATCACCCACGACATGGGCGTGGTGTCCCAGATCGCCGACCGGGTGCTCGTGATGTACGGGGGCCGGGCGGCCGAACAGGGGCCGCGGCAGGCGGTGTTCCACCGTCCGCGGCACCCGTACACCTGGGCCCTGCTCGACTCGGTGCCGCGGGTCGGCGGGGCCCGGGTGCGGCGGCTGCCGACCATCGCCGGCACTCCTGTCTCGCCGGGCGCGATCCCCGAGGGCTGCGCGTTCGCCCCGCGCTGCCGACTGCGGCACGAGCGATGCGCGGAACGGCCGGCGCTGACCGCGGGCAACGCTGAACCCACGCATCTGGACGCCTGCTGGCTCCCGGGCGAGGACCGCGCACGCCTCAGGGTGGCGGCCGACGGGGACCGCGCACGACCCGATGCGGCGGCCGACGAGGACGTGAACAGGGAGGTGGCGTCGTGACGCCCCAGGAGAGCGTGACGGTGGACGAGGCGGCACCCCCCGGGGAGGTCCTGCTGCGCGCCACCGACCTCACCAAGCACTACCCCGTGCGCGGCAGACGCCAGGTGCTGCGTGCCGTCGACGGGGTCTCCCTGGAGGTGCGCGGCGGAGAGACCCTCGGCGTCGTCGGCGAGTCCGGTTGCGGCAAGTCCACGCTGGGACGCTGCCTGGTCCGGCTCACCGAACTCACCGGCGGGCGGGTCGAGTTCGACGGACAGGACATCTCGACGCTGTCCAACCGACGGCTGCGACGGGTGCGTCCGGGCATGCAACTGGTCTTCCAGGACCCACAGGCCTCGCTCAACCCCCGCCGCCGTGCCGGGGACATCGTGGCCGAACCGCTGCTGGTCCACCGGTACGGCGACAAGCACGCGGTCCGCCGCAAGGTCGGGGAGCTCTTTGACGTCGTAGGACTGGCGGCGGCCCATCTGGACCGGTACCCGCACGAGTTCTCCGGCGGGCAGCGCCAACGCATCGGTATCGCGCGGGCTTTGGCTACGAACCCGAAGCTGGTCGTGGCCGACGAGCCGGTGTCCGCGCTCGACGTGTCGATCCAGGCCCAGGTGCTGAACCTGTTCGCCGATCTCCAGGAGGAGTTCGGCCTGACCTATGTCTTCATCGCGCACGATCTCGGGGTGGTCCGTCATGTGTCGGACCGGATCGCGGTGATGTATCTCGGCGGGATCGTCGAACTCGCCGGGACCGACGCCCTGTACGCACAGCCCGCCCACCCGTACACCCAGGCGCTGCTGTCGGCCGTCCCGGACATCGACGACGGGACGGTCGGGGGCGAGAGGCCGCGCGAGCGGATCGTGCTGACCGGTGAGGTGCCCAGCCCGGCGGACAAGCCGACGGGATGTCCGTTCCGTACGCGGTGTCCCTACGTCCAGGAGCTGTGTGCGGTCGAGCGTCCGCCGCTCACGATGACGGCTTCCGGCCGCCATGTGGCCTGTCACTATCCGCTGGCCGGATGAGGAACCGGGGCCGGCCCGGGGTCTGCAGCCCCCAGGTGGCCGACCCGGCCGTCAGGTTCAGCCGAACTGGCCCACGACGTAGTCGCCGGCCGGCTGCTGGGTGAGGACGTTCAGCCGGTTGAAGGCGTTGATGACGGCGATCAGGGAGACCAGGGCGAGGAGTTGCTCCTCGTCGTAGTGCTTGGCGGCGTTCTCCCAGACCTCGTCGGACACGCCGGTCCCGTCGGCGAGGCGGGTGCCCTGCTCGGCGAGCTCCAGCGCGGCGCGCTCGGCCTCGGTGAAGACCTTGGCCTCACGCCAGGCGGCGACCATGTGGAGGCGCTGCGCGGTCTCGCCCGCGGCGGCGGCCTCCTTGGTGTGCATGTCGAGGCAGAACCCGCAGCCGTTGATCTGGCTGGCGCGGATCTTCACCAACTCCTGTGTGGTCAGCGGCAGTCCCGAGTCCGTGACCACCTTGCCCGCGGAGGCGAAGTGCTTCAGCAGCTTGCCGGCCAGCGGGCTGGTGAAGACGTTGAGTCGGGCTTCCATGGTGTGCTCCTTCTGCCGTGGTCGATGGCTACACACCTATGACTGAAGAGCCCGACGGTTTGTGACACGGACGAATGTGACCTGCGTCTCCCGCCTACTCGCCGTAGGCCTGCTTCCAGCGCCTGCGGTGGCGGGCGTCGCCCTGGCCGCGGCCGTTCACCTCGCTCAGGGACATCAGCGAGGCCCCGTTGTTCCACAGGCCGAGGTGGTCGCGGTGCACGGCGAGGATGTCGTGCTCCAGCGCGAACCTCTCGGAGGGGCCGGTGAAGCGCGAGGTCGTCACGAGCACGGCCAGGTCGGCGCGGAAGTGCAGCCGGGCGCCCAGCAGTTCGCGCAGTTCGCGGTTGGGGATGGCGCGGTGCGGTGCGTAGCGCTTGCACTGGACGACGATCGTGCGGCCGTCCGGCAGCCGTGCGAGGACGTCGGCGCCGTTGTCGCCCGCACCGCCCACGCGCCGGACCTCCGTGCAGCCGTCCCTTCGGCACAGGTCCGCGACCAGTTCCTCGAACTCGGTGCCCGTCATGGCGTCCACCTCGGCGAGGGTGCGCCGCCCCGCCCGCACCGCGTCCTCCCGACGCCAGTCACGATCCCGGCTGCGCAGAAGCCGGTCCGTGCGCCACAGTCGCAGGCCGACGGCCACGAGGATACGGACCAGCAGGAAACCCAACACATACGGCCACACGTGGGACCAGTACGTCATCACGACGACCAGTGCCGCCGCGCCGCCCACCTCACCCCACTTGACCCGCTGCATCCGCCGCCGGACAGCGGCCGCACCCCATCGACGCGTGGCCACGACGGCCTCCCCTCCCCCGCTTCTCCTGCCGAGAAGTCTGGGCAGGTCGGGGCGGCGCGGGTAGGGGGCGAGTCGGCCATGTCCGGATGCCGAGGAGGGGCGGGGTGGGATGCGGGCAGGTACGGGGGGCTGACGCGGGCGGGCAGGCGGTCGGAGGCAGGGAGGCGCGCAGGTGCAGGGGGCTGACGCGGGCGAGCGCTCGGCCGGAGGCAGGCAGGCGCGCAGGTGCAGGGGGCTGACGCGGGCCGGCACTCTGCCGGAGGCAGGCAGGCGCGAGGCCAAACGCAGGCAGCGCGCTGTTGGAGGCGCGGAGGCGCGCAGGCGGACGCGAGGAGGCGGGCCGGTCGCAGCCGCGCAGGCACAAGGTCGGACGCCAGCAGGCGCGACAGCGCACGCAGACAAGCGCCAGGGCGAACGCGAGAAGGCATGCGCTCAGCGCCGCAGAGGCACAAGGCGGGACACCAGCAAGCGCGACGGCGGACGTCAGAAGGCATGCGGTCGGCGCCGCGGAGGCACCTGGTCGGACGCCAACAGGCGGGCGCCGCGGGTGCCGTAAGCGCCCGACCAGCGGTCACGGACGGCCGGGTCCGGGCGCGGGTCGGCCGCGATGCCCGAGGGCACCGCGGCCGGTCGGCGGGCGGGTCAGCCCTGGACGGGCTTGCCGCGGCCCCAGCCCCAGGCGAGCCGGTCGGCGCCGGACCTGTTGGTGGTCTCCAGCCATGGCCGGGCCGCCGGACCGACGAGCTTCTGGATCGAGTAGATGTCGTCGGTGCGCAGGCCGGGCCAGTACACCGAGCCCATCTTCAGCTCGCGGAAGGTGTCGGTGGCGGCCTGGATGAAGTTGACGTAGTTGTCGTCCGGGGTCTTCACGTTGTAGTTCAGGCCGGTCGTCATCGGCGCGCCGAACTCGTCGGCCACCGTCCGGTTCGCGCAGTCGCCGATGCGGGTCTTCACGTCGGCCACCCACTCGTCGTAGGTGGCGTACGACTTCCAGAAGCCGTAGTCGTGCAGCGACAGGTAGGTCCCCTTCAGGCGCGGGTCGGCGCACACCGTGGTGACGTGGTCGTTGTAGCCGGCGCCGCTGACGAAGACGCGGTTGCGGGGGACGAACCGGTAGGTGTCCAGCCACTTGGCGGCGATGTCGGCCCACTGGGCGTCGGTGTAGCCGTGGGGCTCGTTCATCGGCTCGAAGTAGACCCGGGAGTTGTTCTTGTAGGCCTTGACGACGGTGTTCCACATGGGCCAGTAGGTGGCCTCGTCGTCGATGAAGCCGTCCCTGCGGTCTCCCGTGCCCTCCCAGTAGGACACGATGACCTTGAAGCCCTGGGCCGTGGCCGCGTCGATGACGCCCCGGTACGACTTCCAGTACGAGCCGTTGACGGTGTACGGGTTGATCGGCAGTCGTACGGTGTTGGCGCCGAGGTTGGTGCGGAACGCCGCGATGACGCGGCTCGCCTTGGTGTAGGTCTGGGCGTAGGTGTCCGTGGTCGACAGGCCCGACAGCTGGAGCTCGTCGTCGGCGAAGTTGTCGCGCGGGTCGGCCCAGTTGACGCCCTTGAACTGGGTCGTGTCGGTGGTCGGCGCGGCGGCGGAGGCGGGACTGCCGGTGAGGCCGGCGGCGCTGATCGCGGCGATCGCGACGGCGACGAGGGAGGCACGCAGGTGGGGGGCGCGAGGGGAACTGGTGGGGGTCTTGCGCATCGACCAAACCCTTTCCGGATGACAGCATGTTTACGTAAACATGACGGCGCCGGAATCGTGGCATCCGCTCCGGCGGCCGTCAAGGTTTCCCCCACGTAACATCCGGTGCGATACGCAACACGTCCGTGCGCGTGTGAAGGAGGCAGCAGTGGTCGAGCGGGGAGGTTCCGGTGTCCCCGGTGGGCGGCGCAAGCAGCGGGTGTCCATGGCCGACGTCGCGAAGCTGGCGGGCGTCTCCTCGCAGACGGTCTCACGGGTCTCCAACGGTCACCCGGGAGTGATCAGTTCGACGCGCGAGCAGGTCCTGGCGGCGATGCGCGAGTTGGGATACAGACCCAACAGTGCCGCGCGGGCGCTGCGGTACGGCCAGTTCAACACCATCGGCGTGATCCTGTTCAGTCTGTCCTCGACGGGCAACAGCCGCACCGTGGAGGCGATCGCCACGCACGCGGCGGCCGAGGGGTACGCGACCACTCTGATCCCCATCGACGTCCCGACCCAGGACAACGTGCTGGGCGCGTTCACCCGCATGGGCGAGCTGGCCGTGGACGCGGTCATCGTCATCATGGAGATCCATCTCCTCGACACCGGGACGGTCCAGCTGCCGCCCGGGGTGCATGTCGTCGTGGTGGACTCCGACGCGGGCGACCGCTACAGCGTGGTCGACACCGACCAGGCGGACGGGGCCAGGAAGGCCGTACGGCATCTGCTCGACCTGGGACACCGGACCGTGTGGCATGTGACGGGTCCGCAGGAGTCCTTCGCGGGGCAGCGGCGGGCGCAGGCGTGGCGGGCCGTGCTCGGGGAGGCGGGGCGGCCGGTGCCGCCCGCGCTGTACGGGGACTGGTCGGCGGCCTCCGGTTACGAGGCAGGGCTCGTGCTGCCCGAACCGCCGGACTGCACGGCCGTGTTCGCCGCCAACGACCAGATGGCGCTGGGGCTGTTGCGGGCGTTCCACGAGCGGGGGCTGTCTGTGCCGTACGACGTCAGCGTGGTGGGTTTCGACGACATCCCCGACGCGGGGTTCTTCGTGCCACCGCTGACCACCGTCCACCAGGACTTCGCCGAGGTGGGCCACCGCTGCGTCCAGAAGGCCCTGGAGCAGATCCGCGCCCAGACCGAGGCACGCCCCGGCACGGACCTCGTGCCGACCACCCTGGTGGTGAGGGGCAGCACGGCACCGCCGTCGGTCTGAACCGGGTACATCGAAAAGGGGGATTGCTGTGATCGTCTGGATCAACGGCGCGTTCGGCAGCGGCAAGAGCACGCTCGTGGAGGAACTGCGGCCGCGGTGGCCCGAGTCGCTGGTCTTCGACCCGGAGATGGTCGGCTATGTGCTGCGGGAGATCGTGGAGGTGCCGACCGGCGACTTCCAGGACCTCCGGCTGTGGCGACGGCAGGTAGCGCAGTTGGCCGTGGGCCTGGTCGAGGAGTACCGGCGGCCGCTGCTGGTGCCCATGACCCTGGTGAACCCGGGCTATCTGGACGAGATCTTCGGCGCGCTGAGGGAAGCCGGCCTCGACGTCCGTCACTTCTTCCTCAAGGTCGCTCCCGAGGTGCTGGAACGGCGGATCGACGGGCGGAGCTTCTTCCCCGACGATCCCGCGCGGGAGGAGCGGGTCCGCGCCTGGTGCAAGGAGCGGATCGAGGCCTGTTCCGCCGCCGTCGACACGCTGCCCGGTGACACCGTGTTCCTCGATGGAGAGGCGAGCCCAGGAGAGTTGGCCGGGCAGGTGCTCGCTCACCTCGGTTGACCTTGACCCTGCGGGAACCCGCAGCCTCGGTGCATGACGCGTGCGAAACGGATGCTGGTCGACGTGCGGCCGCTGCGGGTGGGCGAGTTCCGGCGGCTGTGGCTGGCCGGGATCGTGACCGGACTCGGAGCTCAACTCACCGCGGTCGTCGTGCCGTTGCAGATCTACGAGGTCTCCGGTTCGTCGGCCGACGTGGGGCTGGCCGGCCTCGTCGGACTCGTTCCGATGGCCGCGGCGGCGCTGTGGGGCGGGGCGCTCGCCGACCTGCGGGACAGACGGCGAGTGCTGCTGGTGACGACGATCGGCATCGGCGGCACGTCGTTGCTGCTGTGGGCGCAGGCGTGGGCGAACCTGCGGTCGGTCGGTGTGCTGTTCGTGCTGGTGGCTGTCCAACAGGCCCTGTTCGGCGCGAACTCCACGGTCGGCAGGGCCGTCACTCCCCGTCTGGTGCCACCCGAACTGCTCCCCGCCGCCAACGCGCTCCAGTCGACCGTCCTCCTGGCCGCCGGGATCGCCGGGCCGCTGCTCGCGGGCGGCCTGTTGCCGGTCGTCGGCAGCCGGACGCTGTACCTGGCGGACGCCATCGCCGTCTGCGCGACGGTGTGGGCCGTGTGGCGGCTGCCGGATCTGCCTCCGTACGACGGCGGAGAACGGCCGAAGGGAGCGGTACTGCGGCAGATCGGCGACGGCATACGGCTGGTGATGGACCGTCAGGTGCTTCTTCTGGTCTACGTCGCCGACTTCGCCGCACTGTCCCTCGGTCTGCCCACCGCGCTCTTCCCCCAGCTCGCCGCGGAGACCTTCCGTCCGTCGGACATCGGGGTGCTGTACGCCGCCGTGTCGGCCGGTGGTGTGCTGGCGGGGCTGTTCTCCGGGGCCTTCACACGGGTCGGCCGGCACGGTGTCGCGGTCGGGGTCTCGGTCGGCGTGTGGGGAGCGGCCGTCGCCGGGTTCGGGCTGTCCGGCACCCTGGTCCCGGCGGTGGCGTGGCTGGTGCTCGCCGGGGGCGCGCTCCTCGCGCTGGGGGTCTTCCGCAAGACCGTGCTCCAGACGGCCGTTCCGGACGGGATGCGGGGCCGGCTCCAGGGCATCGACACGGTGGTCGCCGTCGGTGGGCCGCGCGTGGGCAACCTCCTGCACGGCACGGTCGGCGCCGCCCTCGGCGTCCCGTGGACGGTCACGGGAGGCGGTGTCCTGACCGTCGCGGCGGCACTGCTGCTGCTCGTGCTCTTCCCTGGGTTCCGGCGTGCGGGCGGTCGCGGCGAAGCCCGCCGGGGTCCTCGCAGACCTCCTCACCGAAGTCGGCGAGGAGGTCCACATGGTGACGATGTCGCCCGCCTGGCTGCCGCACCGCGCGATCCCGGTGCCGCCCGCCGCCTCCCGGTCGGTCGGGCCGGCGCCCTCAGACGTTCCGCCGGTACTGCCCGCCCACCTCGAAGAACGCCTCGGTGATCTGCTGGAGGGAGCAGACGCGGGTGGCGTCCATGAGGACCGCGAACACGTTCTCGCCGCGCACCGCCGCGTCCTTGAGGGCGGCCAGGGCGGCCTGGGCCTCGTCGTGGTGGCGGGCGTGGAAGTCCCGTACGCGCTCCAGCTGGGACTGCTTCTCCTCCTCGGTGGCGCGGGCCAGTTCGACCACGGCCGGCTCGGCGGTGTCGGCGTGTGGGTTGCGGAAGGTGTTGACGCCGATGAGGGGCAGCGTGCCGTCGTGCTTGCGCTGCTCGTAGAGCATGGACTCGTCCTGGATACGGCCGCGCTGGTAGCCGGTCTCCATCGCGCCGAGCACTCCGCCGCGCTCGTTGATCCGCTCGAACTCCTGGAGGACGGCCTCTTCGACCAGGTCGGTCAGCTCGTCGATGATGAACGATCCCTGGAGGGGGTTCTCGTTCATCGCGAGGCCCCACTCCCGGTTGATGATCAGCTGGATGGCGAGGGCCCGGCGCACCGACTCCTCGGTGGGTGTGGTCACCGCCTCGTCGTAGGCGTTGGTGTGCAGGCTGTTGCAGTTGTCGTAGATGGCGATGAGCGCCTGGAGCGTGGTGCGGATGTCGTTGAAGTCCATCTCCTGGGCGTGCAGGGAGCGTCCGGAGGTCTGGACGTGGTACTTCAGCTTCTGGCTGCGCTCGCCCGCGCCGTACTTCTCCTTCATCGCCACCGCCCAGATGCGGCGGGCGACCCGGCCGAGGACCGAGTACTCGGGGTCCATGCCGTTGGAGAAGAAGAACGACAGGTTGGGCGCGAAGTCGTCGACCTTCATCCCGCGGGCGAGGTAGGCCTCGACATAGGTGAAGCCGTTGGCGAGGGTGAAGGCGAGCTGGCTGATGGGGTTCGCGCCCGCTTCGGCGATGTGGTAGCCGGAGATGGACACCGAGTAGAAGTTGCGGACCTGCTGCCGGATGAACCACTCCTGGATGTCGGCCATCATCCGCAGGCTGAACTCGGTGGAGAACAGGCAGGTGTTCTGGCCCTGGTCCTCCTTGAGGATGTCGGCCTGCACGGTGCCGCGCACGTTCGCGAGCGCGTGCGCGCGCAGCCTGGCCGCCTCCTCCGGCGCGGGGTCGCGGCCCTCCTCGGCCCGGAACCGCTCGATCTGCTGGTCGATCGCGGTGTTGAGGAAGAACGCCAGGACGGCCGGGGCCGGGCCGTTGATCGTCATGGAGACGGAGGTCGTGGGCGCCACGAGGTCGAAGCCGTCGTAGAGCGCCTTCATGTCCTCCAGGGTGGCCACGGAGACCCCGGAGGTGCCGACCTTGCCGTAGATGTCGGGGCGTTCGTCGGGGTCGCGGCCGTAGAGGGTCACGGAGTCGAACGCGGTGGACAGGCGGGTCGCCGGCTGGCCCTCGGACAGGAGCTTGAAGCGGCGGTTGGTGCGGAAGGGGTCGCCCTCGCCCGCGAACATGCGGGCCGGGTCCTCGCCGTCGCGCTTGAAGGGGAACACCCCGGCCGTGAAGGGGAATCGGCCGGGGAGGTTCTCGCTCCGCCAGAACCGTACGAGTTCGCCGTGGTCGGTGAAGCGGGGCAGGGCGACCCGGGGGATCTTGTTGCCGGACAGGGACTCACGGGTCAGCTTGGTGCGGATCTCCTTGTCACGGACCTTCACCACCTGCTCGTCGCCGGAGTAGGAGGCGATCACCGCGGGCCAGTGGTTGATCTGCTCCGTGATCTCGTACGGCAGCTGCCTGCGCGCCTCGGTCAGCAGGGACCGTACGTCCTCGGCGTCCAGGCCGGCGTCGGCGAGCTCGCCCTCGACGATCTCCAGCCGCTGCACCCGCCGTGCCCGCTCGGCCAGTTGGAGGGTCTCGGCGTGATAGCCCCGGACGGCGTCGGTGATCTCGGCGAGGTAGCGCACCCGGTCCGTGGGGACCACCTGGCGGATGCCGGAGGAGTGGCGTACGTCCACCGGGTCCAGCGCTCCCTCGGACAGCGGCAGGCCCCTGTCCGCCAGCGTGCCCCTGAGGTGCTGGTAGAGCGCGGTGACGCCGTCGTCGTTGAACGTGGCCGCGGAGGTGCCGTACACCGGCATGTCCTCGGGCCGCTGTCCGAACGCCTCGCGGTTGCGCACGAGTTGGCGTCCCACGTCCCGCAGGGCGTCCTTGGCGCCGCGCCGCTCGAACTTGTTGATGGCCACCACGTCGGCGAAGTCGAGCATGTCGATCTTCTCCAGCTGCGAGGCGGCCCCGAACTCCGGGGTCATCACGTACAGCGAGGCGTCCACGAACGGCACGATCGCGGCGTCGCCCTGGCCGATGCCCGGCGTCTCCACGACCACCAGGTCGAACCCGGCGGCCTTCACCACGTCGATCACGTCGGAGAGGTGCTCGGGCAGCTCACGGCTGCCGCGGGTGGCCAGGCTGCGGAAGAACACCCGCTCGCCGTCGAGGGAGTTCATCCGGATCCGGTCGCCGAGCAGGGCGCCACCGCCCCGGCGCCGGGTCGGGTCCACGGCGATCACGGCGATGCGCAGGGCGTCCCGCTGGTCGACCCGGAACCGGCGCACCAGTTCGTCGGTCAGCGACGACTTGCCCGAGCCGCCGGTACCGGTGATGCCGAGCACCGGTACGCGCCGCCCGGCCGCGGCGGTCCGCAGTTCCGCGCGGAACTCCGCTGGCAGCTTGCCGAGTTCGGCGCCGGTGACGGCCCGGGCGATCGCGAACCGGTCGCCGGCCAGGACCGCGGAGAGGTCGGCCGGCTTGCCGTCCCAGAGGTCGAAGTCGCAGTCCCGTACGACGGTGTTGACCATCCCGGCCAGGCCCATCCGCTGGCCGTCCTCGGGCGAGAAGATCGTCACCCCGCCCTCGCGGAGCCGGGCGATCTCCTCGGGCACGATGACACCGCCCCCACCGCCCACCACCCGGATGTGCTCCGCGCCCTGCTTGCGCAGCGAGGCGACCAGGTACTCGAAGTACTCGACGTGTCCGCCCTGGTAGGACGAGACCGCCACGCCGTGCGCGTCCTCCTCCAGTGCCGCGTCCACGACCTCCCGCACGGACCGGTTGTGGCCGAGGTGGATGACCTCGGCACCCTGCGACTGGAAGATCCGCCGCATGATGTTGATCGAGGCGTCGTGCCCGTCGAACAGCGCCGAGGCGGTGACCAGGCGGACGGGGTGGACGGGGCGGTGCAGATCGCTCATGGCGAGGCCTTCCCAAGACACGACGAAGAGCGGGGCTGAGAAAATAGTAGGACGTCCTAGTAAATTATCAGGGGTCGGCGTGCTGAAGAACACACGCCTCGCCGTGGGACCGGGATCAGTGTCCGGACCCGACGTCCGCCGAGCGGGCGAGCGGGGGCCCGGAGCCGCCACCGGGGAACACCGGGCAGCCGCAGCCGCTACCAGTGCGCCTCCACGTCAGGGCTTCGCGCCCGTCGCGTCGCGCAGCAGCGGTACTTCGCCGGCCTCGGACAGCCGGGTGCGCAGCCGTGCCGCGTCCTGGCCGGGCGGCAGCCCGTACGCGCGTCGGTACTCGCGGTTGAACTGGGTGGCGCTGACGTAGCCGACGTCCTGGGCGACCTGGGCCGCCGTGCCCTCACCGGTGAGCAGCCGCCGTCGCGCTTCCTGGAGCCGCAGGTGCTTATGGAACCGCAGGGGGCTCATGCCGGTGGCCGCCTTGAAGTGCCGGTGCAGGGTCGCCGGGCTCATCCGGGCCACCTCGGCGATCTCGTCGATGCCGAGCCGCTCGGTGCAGTGGTCGCGGATCCACCGGGCCGTCATACGGATCCGGGCGGCGGCGGAGTCGGCGAGCGACCAGTGGCGCAGTACGGGCCCGAGCGGGCTGCGCAGCAGGCGGTAGAGGATCTCGGTCTCGATGCGGGGCGCCAGGGGGCCGATGTCCTCCGGGGCGTCGAGGAGGCGGACCCAGCGGGTGACCGCGTCGACGAGCTCCGGTGCCATCGGCGCGGTGACCGCCGCCGCGGCGGGCTGTGGCGACGGCGGTCCGGTCGTCGCCAGCTCCAGCTGGAGGGCGGAGAGCGCCTGGTTGTCGAGCCGCATGACGGCGGCCCGGTAGGGCACCTCCTCGAAGGCGGCGGTGACCGGCAGGTCGAGGGTGAACAGCGCCATCGAGCCGGGCGGGGTGATCCAGCTGCGCTCGCCCGCCGCGGTGCGCTTGGCGCCGTCGGCGATGAAGCAGACCATGGGCTCGTACATCACCTCGATGGGCTCCATGATCTTGTCCACCGCGACCAGCGACAGTCGGGGCACAGCGGTCTGCGACCACGGCCCCACGCAGTGCCGCTCGACGACCCGTGCCAGTCCGTCCAGCATGAGAGGGACCCTTCGCCTGAGAGGATCAGGCAATCCTATGCGATCAGCGCCCCATGACGTCCGGGCACCGTGTTCCTAGCGTGGAGCCATGACTCAGCACCAGAGGAACCTCCCGCTCCGCAGGCTCGGCACCCAGGGTCTGGAGGTCGGCGCCGTCGGCCTCGGCACGATGGGCATGACGATGGCCTACGGCACCGCGGACGAGCAGGGCAGCATCGCCACCCTCCGCCGCGCCCACGAACTCGGCGTCACCCTCTTCGACACCGCCGAGCTGTACGGCATGGGCACCGGCAGCAACGAGCAGCTCCTCGGGCGGGCCCTCAAGGACGTCCGCGACGACGTCGTCCTCGCCACCAAGTTCGGCTTCGACCTGAGCGACCCGACGAAGCTCGGCGCTCTCGACAGCCGCCCCGAGCACATCCGCGAGGTCACCGAGAACAGCCTGCGCCACCTCGCCACCGACCACATCGACGTGCTCTACCAGCACCGGGTCGATCCGGCCGTGCCCATCGAGGAGGTGGCCGGCACCGTCGGCGAGCTGATCGCGGAAGGCAAGGTCCGCTATTTCGGTCTGAGCGAGGCGGGCCCCGACATCCTCCGGCGCGCCCACGCCGTGCACCCGGTGTCCGTGCTCCAGACCGAGTACTCGGTGTTCGAGCGGGCCGTGGAGCAAGAAGTGCTGCCCGTCGTGCGCGAGCTGGGCATCGGCTTCGTGCCGTACTCGCCGCTGGGCCGCGGCTTCCTCACGGGGGCGGTGCGGCCGGCCGCCGAGTACCCGTCGGACGACATGCGCAGCTGGGACGAGCGCTGGCAGCCCGGCAACTACGAGAAGAACCTCGCCGCCGTGCGTGAGCTGACCGCCCTGGCGGAGTCCAAGGGCATCGCGGTCACCCAGCTGGCCCTCGCCTGGCTGCTGGCCCAGGGTGACGACATCGTGCCGATCCCGGGCACGCGCAGCGTCCGCCGTCTGGAGGAGAACGTCGCCTCCGCGTCCGTCGACCTCACGCCCGAGGACCTCGCCCGGGTCCAGGAGATCCTCCCGCACGGCTCGGCCGGCTCCCGCTACCCGCAGAGCATGATGCCGATCTGGTAACGACAGGCCCGTGCCGAGTACAGAAGGAGGGCGGGCAACCTGCTCTCCTGCTCGGCGAGTTGCCCCGCCATCCCCGGTAGGCACGGGCTCGGCGGCCACGACGACCCCGGCGGCCATAACTCGCGAGCGATCTTCGTTCGTGATCCCTACGATGAGGGCCGAGAAAAGAGCCCAAGACAACCATCCGGCCGCCCGAGGGGGGAATGCCCTGCGGGGCGGCCGGGGTCGCCGATGCCAGGGACCGCTCCCCGGGCTGCGGTGATCTTCCTGTCCAGGAGGACGCCCCCGCATGTTCCGACGTATTGGCAACGTAGTCGTCCGACATCCCGTGTGGACGATCGTGGCCTGGCTCATCGCCGCCGTGGCGATCGTGGCCACCGCCCCCAGCCTGCCCTCGAACAGTGACGAGAGCAGCTTTCTCCCCAAGAGCTATGAATCCATCAAGGCCGCGGACATCCAGGCGAAGGCGTTCCCCGCCGCCTTCACCCCGTCCGCGATCGCGCTCTACCAGCGCACCGACGGCGGCAAGCTGACCGCCGCCGACAAGAAGGACGTCGAGCGGATCAGTT
Organism: Streptomyces griseorubiginosus; assembly: GCF_001514195.1. GTDB lineage: Bacteria > Actinomycetota > Actinomycetes > Streptomycetales > Streptomycetaceae > Streptomyces > Streptomyces griseorubiginosus. Next base: position 122,276 of record NZ_KQ948738.1, read on the forward strand.
CCGAGCTCGGCGAGAAGAAGATCGACCAGGTGCAGAAGGTGGTCCCCGGCCAGCCGTCCTCGGACGGCAGGTACACCATGACCCTGGTCCAGATGGACAGCAAGAACGCGGGCCAGCCCGTGCAGGCCGACGCGGCCAAGGTGCTGCGCGACGACGTCAAACAACTCGTCAAGGGCACGAACCTCGAGGTCAAGCTCGGCGGCTCCGCCGCTCAGGCGCTCGACCAGCAGGACTCCTCCAAGCGCGGCGAGGCGCTGATCGGCATCGGTACCTTCGTCATCATCCTGGTGACCCTGCTGATCATCTTCCGGGCGCCGATCCTGGCCTTCCTGCCCCTGATCACCATCGGGCTGGTGTCCGCCATCGCCAACGGGCTGATCGCGTACGCCACCAAGCTGTTCGGCCTCCAGGCCAACAGCTCGATCTCCTCGATCCTGATCGTGGTGCTGTTCGGCGTGGGCACCGACTACTTCCTGTTCCTGATGTTCCGGTACCGCGAACGGCTGCGCCTGGGCGACGAACCGAAGCAGGCCATGGTCAACGCCGTCGACCGGGTCGGTGAGGCCATCGCCTCCGCCGCCGGCGCGGTCATCATCGCCTTCTTCGCGCTGGTCCTGTCCACGCTGGGCTTCCTCAAGCAGATGGGCCCGGCTCTTGCCATCGCGGTCACCGTCACCCTGATCGCGGGCCTGACGCTGATCCCGGCCGTCGTCTCGCTGATCGGCCCGAAGGTCTTCTGGCCGTCCAAGTCCTGGCAGCGGGAGCCGGAGAACGCCCGGTTCGCCGCCCTCGGCCGGGGCGTGCAGAAGCGTCCGGCGCTCACCGCCGCGCTCTCCGGTCTTGTCCTGGTCGTGCTGTCGCTCGGGACCCTCGGCTTCAACGCCACCTTCGACCTGGCCGCGGGCTCCATGCCCAAGACCAAGGAGTCGATGGTCGTCCAGGACGAGATGCAGAAGGCCTACTCGGCGGGTGCCGCCGCACCCACCGACGTGTACCTCTCCAGCACCGACGGCAAGGCGATCGACACGACGGTCTTCGACGCGTACGTGAAGAAGCTCGCGGCCGTGGACGGGGTGGCGAACGCCCGCCTGGCCCAGCTGAACAAGGACGGCAGCACGATCGACTTCAACGTGACGCTCAAGTACGAGGCGTCCACGGACAAGGCGATCGAGACGGTGGGCCGGGTCCGTGAGGTCGCGCACGCCGACGCCCCGCCCGGCACCGAGGCCGTGGTGGGCGGCATGTCCTCGATCTACAAGGACATCGACACCGCCGTCACCCACGACTACAAGACGGTCTTCCCCGTCGCCGCCCTGCTGATCATGCTCATCCTGGGGCTGCTGCTGCGCAGTGTGGTCGCCCCCTGGTACCTGATCGCCTCGGTCGGCCTGGGCTTCGGCGCCACGCTCGGTGCGACGGTCTGGATCTTCCAGGGCGCGGTCGGTCATTCGGGCCTGATGTTCATGCTGCCGGTGATCATGTATCTCTTCGTGGTCGCCATCGGCACCGACTACAACATCCTGATGATCGCCCGGCTGCGGGAGGAGGCCCGCGAGGGCCGGGAGCCGCGCGAGGCGGCGGGCATGGCCCTGCGGCACGCCGGTCCCACGGTGGCCGCCGCCGGGTTCATCCTGGCGGCGACCTTCGCCACGATGATGCTGGCCGGGAACGCCCTCCTCACCGAGATGGGCTTCGCGGTGTCCTTCGGCATCGCCGTCGCCGCGTTCGTCATGGCGATGTTCTTCACCCCGAGCCTCACGGCCCTGATCGGCCACGCCGCCTGGTGGCCGGGCCACGCCGACCGGGCGAAGGAACCGACGGCGACCCCGGCTCCGGTCTCGGGCGGTGAGCGGGACACGCTCGCGCACGATCCGGCGGGGCGCCGCAGCTGACCCCACCCCTACCGACGGCGGCCACCGGGCTCTACGGCCCGGTGGCCGCCGTACGTCTGGAGGCCCTCCTCGTCACCGACCAGCGGTCGACGTCCTGGTCAAGGACGGGGAGTGGATCGCTGATCATTTAAGATGCGCGCAGCGATCGCCAGGGGGACCAGTGAAAACTCGACGGCTGCACGGATGCCTCGGAACAGTCGTGGGGCTGGCTCTCGCGGCGGCCACCGCCATGCTTCTGGGCAGGGCGTGGAACGCCTGTGACGTGGGCGTCAACAACGCGGCCAACAGCACCTTCCTGATATGGCTCTTCATTCCGGGCCTCTGGGCGGTCCTGGTACTGGCGTGGGTCGCGGTGGGCGCTCTTTTCGGGAACCACCCCCTTGTCCATGCCCTCGCCCTCGCGGTGGCGCTTGCCGGTCTGGTCTGGTGCACCCTCTCGCTCTGGCTGGGCGAAGCCACCCCTGTGTGCCCCGACGGCGTACCCCCGTGGTGGCCGCGTCTCATCCCCGCACCGGGGTTCTGAGAAAGCAACCTCGCGGAGGCAGGCGAACCGGAGATACCGAACGGAGCCGCGTTTCCCTGACCTTCATCGCGGGATCACGTCCCGGGGCTTGAACCGGCGCGTGTTCCCACTAGCGTCTGCAGGTGTCCCGCTCCCCCACGAGTGAGGTGTCGATGTCCGCAAGGCATGTCCTCGCCGGCCTGGCGTCGGCGGCGTTGCTCACGGTCTCGGTCGCGGTGCCCGCCGGGGCATACGACGGCCGCCAACTGCCCGACCGGAAGGCCCACTTCGACCTCCAGGCCCACCGCGGCGGCCTCGGTATGACGACCGAGGAGTCCCTGGAGGGGTTCGGCAAGGCGCTGCGGCTCGGGGTGTCCACACTGGAGCTGGACACCCATGTCACCAAGGACCGCAGGGTCGTCGTCAACCACGACCGGCAGATCAGCGCGGTCAAGTGCCGTGACACGGCGCCGGTGACGCCCGACGACCCGATGTACCCGTATGTCGGCAAGTACATCAAGGATCTGACGTTCGCTCAGATCCGGACGCTGGACTGCGGTTATCAGCAACTGCCCGGATTTCCCGAGCAGGAGGTCGTCCAGGGCTTCCGGATGGTCGAGCTGAAGGACGTCCTGAACCTGGTCAAGCGCTACCGCGCCCGGCAGGTCACGCTGAACATCGAGACGAAGGTCGAGGCGGGCGCTCCCGAACAGACCGCGCCGCGCGGGCTGTTCGTGCGGCGCGTGTACGAGGAGATCCACCGCTCGGGCATCGAGAACCAGGTCACGATCCAGTCCTTCGACTGGGGCGCGCTCAAGGCGATGCACGAACTGGCGCCGAGGTGGCCCCTGGTCGCGCTCACCAACTACGACTTCCTCCAGGTCGGCCGACCGGGCGCGTCCCCCTGGCTCGGCGGGATCGACGCAGACGACTACGGCGGCGACTTCGTGAGGGCCGCCGCCACCGTCCCCGGCGTCAAGGCCCTCTCCCCGAACTACGGCTTCCCGCAGAGCGGCAAGGTCGGTGACCCCGGCTTCCGCTTCTACGCGGACCGCACGATGGTCCGCGAGGCCCATGCCCGGGGCCTCAAGGTCATCCCCTGGACCTGCGACGACCCGGCCACCGTGGAGGCGCTCATGGACATGGGCGTCGACGGCGTCATCACGGACTATCCCAACCGCGTACGGCAGATCATGGCCGACCGGGGTATGCGCCTGCCCCGGCCGTACCGGCCCCGCTGACGGAGGAACCGGCACCGACTCGTCCAGCAGCGTGATCCGTCGCCCTGTCCCCTTGACGTCCGCGGGAGCGACCAGCGAGACTCCAGACATGAATGTGACCGGTCACAACCGCAGTCCGGCGAGCATCCGTGATGTCGCCGCGGCCGCCGGGGTCTCCTACCAGACGGTGTCCCGGGTGATCAACGGCCACCCGAGCGTCAAGCAGTCCACGCGCGAACGCGTCCTCGCCGCCATCGACGAGCTGGGCTTCCGCCGCAACGCCACCGCGCTCGCCCTGGCCAGGGGCCGCAGCAGGGCCGTGACCGTGCTCACCGCCAACACCACCCACTACGGCTACGCCTCGATCCTCCAGGGCGTCGAGGAGTCGGCCCGGTCGGCAGCCTACTCGGTGGGCGTGGGGGTCCTCGAGTCGGCCGACCCGGCCGCCGTCACCGCCGAGGTGCAGCGCGCCGCCGACGCGGGCGGCGGACTCGTGGTGATCGCCTACGACCCGGAGGGCGTCCAGGCCCTGGAGGCGGTCCCGGCCGGAGTCCCGGTCGTCGGCATCGTCGAGACCCCCGCGAGCCCGCCCACGGACAACCGGCCGTGGGTGTGGACCGACGACCGCCAGGCCGCCTACGAGGCGACCCGGCATCTGCTGTCCCTCGGTCACGAGACCGTGCACTACGTCGCCATCCCCTCCAGCACCCGCCGCACCGGAGCCCGCACCAGCGGCTGGCGACAGGCCCTCAAGGAGGCAGGCGCCGCACAACCCCGGCCCGTGCAGGGCAGTTGGGGTCCGGCAGGCGGCCACGCGGCGGGGCGGAAACTGGCCCGGGACCCCTCGGTCACGGCGATCCTGTGCGGCAACGACGACCTGGCCCTCGGGGTGCTGCGCGCCCTGCACGAGGCCGGCCGCTCGGTGCCGGGCGAGGTCAGCGTGGCCGGGTTCGACGACGCCCCGCACTCCGCCTATCTGACACCGTCCCTGACGACCGTACGCCTGGACTTCACCGGGCTGGGCCGGGCCGCGTTCGCCCTGCTGCACGGAGTCCTGGAGGAGTCCGCGCCGATCGCTCCGCACCCCGTGTCCGTACCGGAACTGGTGGTCCGGGAGAGCACAGGGCGACCATCGGCCTGAACCCCTTGTCGTGCACCGATCAGTACCGGGTGTCCCACGCCGGCAGGGGCCTCGGCGCGGGACCTCGGCGCACCCAGCCGTACAGCACCACCGAGCAGAGAGCCGCGAGCGCGCACCAGGTCGACACGAACTCCAGCCGCCACAGCAGCCAGCACACCAGAGCACCCGCGCCGACGAGGATCCCGAGCACGGTGAGCCGGCGCTCGCCGGAGAGCAGCAGGGCGCCGACCGTGGCGACCAGGTAGCCGGCGACGAGGAGTCGGGCGTGGGGCAGTCCGATGACGTAGGCCATGGTGTGGCCGCGGATCTCGGCCCGGACCGGGCGGGTGGCGAGCCCGTACGCGAGGAACGCGGCCGTCGCCGTCCCCAGCAGGACGAGGGGGGTCACGCGGCGCCTCGCCCGGCGTGCGGAGGCGGACCACACGCCCGCCGGCACCCACAGCGCGAGGAGGGGCAGGGCGATGACGGCCCACGCCAGGGTGGCCGCACCGGTTCCGCCGCCCATGTGCCAGACCTGGGCCTCGACCAGTTGGTGAGCGCCGAGCAGCAGGGGCAGCGCGGCCAGCGGGAGGTCCCCGGCCCGCCGGGTCCCGGCCACACACGCCACCCCGACGGAGGTGATGGCGGCACCCGCCACGAGATCAGCTGTCGCACTCCAGCACATGACACCACCATGTCAGCACCGGGCACCGCACGTACGCGGGAAATCCGGCGACGTCGGTGAACGTCGCCGGGATACTGGGCGTCCATGGATGAGGTCGAGGTCGTCGTCGCCCATGCCGAGCGGGCGACTCTGCGCGTCGGGGACGTGTTCCTGAAGGTGGACGCCGATCGGGCGCGCCTCGACGCCGAGGTCGAGGCGATGTCCCTCGCGCCGGTCCCGACCCCCGAAGTCCTGTGGTGCAGGCCGCCCGTCCTCGCGCTCGCCGCCCTCCCGGGAACGACACTCGGGCGCCTGGGCGGGCCGTCGACCGGATCGCCGGCGGCCTGGGCCGCGGCGGGCGCCGCCATCCGCCGACTGCACGACGCGCCGCTGCCGCCACGGCCGGGACAGGCCGGCCGGGACGTCGTGGCGTTGGCGGCGGAACTCGACGAGGAGTGCGAGGTGCTCGTGGCGAACGGTGTCCTGCCCGCCGACCTGGTCGCCCGCAACCGCCGGGTCGCCGAGGCCGCGCTCCGGCCGTGGACTCCGGCGTTCACCCACGGCGACCTCCAGATCGCGCACGTCTTCGTCGACGGCGACGAGGTCACGGGCATCATCGACTGGTCCGAGGCGGGCCGGGGCGACGCCCTCCACGACCTCGCCACCTTCACGCTCGGCCACGAGGAGCACCTCGACGACGTCCTCGCCGGCTACGGCACGGACGTCGACCTCGACGTGATCCGCGCGTGGTGGTCGTTGCGCAGTCTGCTGATCGTCCGCTGGCTCGGCGAACACGGCTTCGACCCGTTCGCGCCGGGGTGTGAGGTCGATGTGCTGAGATCCCGGATGTGAGACCGAGTTCTTGTGGCCGCCGGACCGTTCACCCCTGCGGCTCGCAGATCGCCTGGGGCGGGCGGAAGCTGCGGTCCGTACCCGAGTCGGTGTTCGTCTGGACGCGGATCGTCTCCAACTGGTCGAGAAGCGAGTCGAGCTGACGTTCCGTCGGGTCACGGAAGAACTCCAGGACGGCCCGGTGGAAGGCGTCGCGGAGTTCGGGCGCCATCACGTCGGAGGCGTCGAAGCACAGGGTGTGGGCGCGGGAGGTGAGCAGGGAGTGGATCTCGCGCTCGACCGGGGTCGCGGACTTCGGCAGTGCCAGCCCGGCGGTGTCCGGGAAGAGCGGCCGCACCTCGGGTTCCGCCTCGCCGCGCCAGAGTTCGCGCCCGGCCCGGCTCGACAGCCGCGCCACGAGTTCCTGGGCGTCCGGGTCGTCGCTGAAGACGGCCGCCATGTCACCGGCGACCTCGAAGGTGTCCCGGTAGGCGGACGGACCGCCCAGATAACGGGCCGACGGCTCCACCTCGACGTCGTCGCCGGCGTAGACGTACCGGATGAAGGCGCTCTGGTGTTCGTGCGTGCAGTCGAAGCCGGGCGAGTCGAGCAGCCCGCGCGGCTGTCCGTCGGCCGTGGACGTGCCCTCGAACGACGTGGTCAGGGACTGCTCGACCGCCTCCGGGGTGCGCTTGCCGAGCAGGCGTGCCCAGCTGGTCCAGGCCCCTTTGACGGCCGGGTCACGCCAGTCGAGGCGGCCCGTGGCCCACTGGGTGTAGAGCGCGGGTCCGGCCCGGTGGAGCACGAGGTCCTCGATCCAGTCGGTGCCCGGCCAGCCGGAGGTGGCCTGCGAGGCGAGGCCGACACACCACGTGGGCCGGTCGCCCGGCGCGCCCCGCTTGCTCCACACCAGGCTCTTGAGGTCGATCTTCAGCGGCACCCAGAAAGTGCGCTGCCTGTTGTCCACGATCAGGGTCGGCGACCAGGGCGCGAAGGCCCGCTCGGCACTCTCGTCGACGAGAGGCCTCAGCTTGTCGCGGCGGGCGTACTCGGTGAGTTCGCCGATGCTGTTGAGGACCGCCACGTCCGGCGGATCGTCGGCCTCCAGCTGTGAGACGAGCGTCTCGCGGAGCGAGCGGGTTCCTTCGTAGGTGTACGTCCGTCCCGTCCCGTCGTCCAGTTCGTCCAGGGCGGCTTCGAAGGCCTTGCCCTCCTCGCCGGTCCAGGGGCCGAGGACGACGAGCGGGTCGCGGGTGTCCGTGCCGCAGCCGGGGACCAGGGCGAGCAGGCAGGCCGCGAGGAGGGTGCGCAGCAGGCGGCTCATGCGAGGGCTCCCGGTCGGGTGACGACGAGGTACTCACGGCGGTAGGTGTGCAGGGCGCCGGCGATGACGGCCGCGGCGACCAGGCCCGTGGGGAACACGAACGGGGCGGTTCCGTCCAGGGCGGCGAACCGTCCGTCCGCTAGGGTCTCGTCGATCCGGACCCGGAGCGTCTCGACGGCCCGCGGGTCCGGTCCGGCGAAGGGGCGTTCCTCGGCGATCATCTCGACCGGCGGCGAGGTCCGTTCGGCCAAAGCGTCCGCGAGGGCGACGGTCTCGTGCTGGGCGTGCAGGGCGAGCAGGGCGTCAACAGCCAGGAAGGGCACGGCGAGCAGGGGCAGGGCGGCGGCCGCGAGGGGGATGCTCAGCCGGATCCGGAAGCGGCGGCGCAGGAAGGCCACCGTGCGCCACAGCCCTGCGGCCAGGAGGACGAGGGCGAGCGCGGCGACGACCACCGCGGTGATGCCGCCGGCGCCCCAGGCGGCCCGGTCGGCGAGGCGTGCGCGCAGTCGCCCCTCCAGGCCGGTCACCCGGTCCACGATCGAGGTCGCTGCGGAGCCGGTCGCGGCCGGGCATGCGGGGTAGGGGTTCGTACGGGTGGCGTCGGTGGCCCGGGAGCAGAGCATGCTGCGCGCGTAGGAGAGTTCGGCGTCACGCAGCACCGGGTCGCCCGCATGACCCTGGGCCCGGCCGATCCGGCTGGTGTAGTCGACCACCAGCGCGGACACGACCCGCAGTTCCTGTTCCTCGGCGACAGTGAGGGCCCCGCTGCGGGTGACCTGGTTCAGGCTCTGCGTGGCACGGGCGATCCGGGTCCGGTACCGGTCGCTGAGCCCGCTGAGCTCGGCCGCGCGCCCCTCGTCGAGGTTGCGCTCGGCCTCGCCCTGCGCGATGAGCAGCGAGGCCCGGGCGTCGGCGAGGTCGACCAGGGCGGGCGCGGCGCGATCGCGCAGGTAGGCGGAGTCGTCGCGCGCGCCCGCGTAGGCCCAGCCGAGCGCCCCGAAGGCCACCACGGCGAGCAACGGCAGGGCGACGAGCCGGTCCCGCAGATATCCGCGGTTGCGCCGGTCGGCGCTCGACGGCCAGGCGTAGCGGCGGACCCGACGGCCGAGTTCGGCGGTCACGGCGGCTCCGGCCCGCGTGAGGCGACGTGCGGTGTGCGTGAGGCCGCGTGGGGGGCCGCCGGAAGTCAGCGGGCGCATCTCCTGCCGAGCCATGGGGTGTCCCTGCGAAGTCGGGAGGCGAACGGACGGATCAGGTGTGCACGGTCCAGAAGAATCCGAGCCACGGGCGTCCTCGACGGCGTTGAAACGGGCCGTCCGGCGAGCGAGTTGGCCCGTCACGGCGGTTCCGGCCCGCGGGAGGGGGCGGGCGTTCCGCGCGAGGACGCGTGGGCGGTCGTCCGGAGCCAGTCTGCGAATCTCCTGCCGAGCCATGGGCTGTCCCGGCGATGCCGGAAAGCGAGCGGACGTGTCTCGTAGGCACGGTCCAGGAGGCTCTCGGCCACGGCGGCGTCCTCGGCGGCGGTGGAACGGGCGGCCTGGTGGGCGAGGGTGACGTAGCGGCGGGAGAGGTCCTCGCGCAGGGCGTGCTCGTCGGGCGGGAGACCGAGCCGGGGGTCGGCACCCGCGGACAGGGCCGCGAGACCCGCCGCGTCGAGGGCACCGCGGGCGAGGGCCCCCTGTACGGCCTCCCAGACCTCGACGGTCATCCGGACCCTGGCCTCCTCGTCGGTGAGGCCGTGGGCGTGGAAGAGCAGGGCGAGCCGGTCCAGCACCTCACGCAGCCGCCGCGGCACGTCATCGTCGCGCTCGGCGCGGCGCACGTACTCGATGCCGATCCGCACGGCCGCGGTCCGCGCGGGGGTCCGGTGCCGCGAGTGCTGCGGTACGGCGTCCAGTTCGCGTACGGCCTCCTCGTGGGCCCTTTCGCCGTCCCGTGCGAGGCGGGCACGCGCGGCGCCGAAGGCGGCGCTGCCGAGGGAGGGGTTGCGCAGCCGTACGGCCTCGTAGAAGGTCAGGGCCGCGTGCCCGTGGCCGAGGCGTTCCGCGCAGTGGCCGAGGGCGAGCTTGGGCGCGTACTCACCGGGGATCGCCGCGTACACCCGGTCGAAGTGGCCCCAGGCCGCGGTGACTTGGCCCCGGGCCAGAGCGAGGAGACCCCGGTGCCAGTCCAGCCGCCAGTCGTAGGGGGCACGCCCGGGGCCGATCCGTGTCTCGGCCGCGCGCAACTCCCGTGCCGCGGCGTCGGGTCCGTCCGCCGGGTTGCGCAACCGCAGTCGGCAGCGCAGGAGATGGACCTCGGTGGAGTCCGGCCAGTCGCCGATGTGCTGGAGCAGGGCCTCAGGAGCGGCGTCGGCCAGCCGGCTCAGCTCGGCGTGGTGCTCGTCGTGCGGGTCGGGGCGCGGGACGGGCAGGCGTTGGGCGACCTCGGCGGGCGGCGGTGGGGCGAACGGGGTCGGGGCGCCGGGTGCGGCCCAGTGGGCGAGCGGCGGGGCGGAGCCGAGGGCGCCGTCGAGGGCGTAGGGCGACTGGAGGAAGAGCGGGGAGGGCTCGAAGGTCTCGGTGCCGGTCCGCAGGGATCTCAACTCCCGGAAGACACCGCGTAATTGCTCGTCCATCTCCCGCGCGTCGGCGAACCGCCCGGCCGGCACACGCAGGGTCGCGCGACGCAGCACCCGAGCGAGGGAAACCAGACCGAGCCCATGGGGGACGGGGGCGGTGGCATCGGCTACGGACCAGGCGTCCTTGGAGACCGGCGAGGGCTTGCGGGGAGCGGGGGCGCCTACTGTGCCGGGCACGCCGTCTATGCCGGGCAGGCGTTCTGCGCCGGGCACGCGTTCTGTGCCGGGCACGCGTTCTGTGCCGGGCACGCGTTCTGTGCCGGGCACGCGTTCTGTGCCGGGCACGCGTTCTGTGCCGGGTGCCCCTTCGGGACCCGGCGCCCCGTTGCGATGCGAGGCCCTTTCCCGAGTCGGCGCGCCTTCTCGACCCGGCGTGCCTTCGCCACCGGGCGCTCTTTCGACACCCGGCGCCCCCTTGCGACCAGGTACCCCTTCGCGATGCAAGGCGCCCTCTCGACCCGGCATGCCCTCTCGACCCGGCGCGCCTTCGCACCCCGGTGCCTCCTCGGTTCCGAGGCCCTCCCCGGCACCGCCCCCCTCGCCGATGCCCGGTGTCTCCAAGGCACCCGGCACTTCCCCGACTCCGGCCCCCGGCCCCGGCCTTGGCCCCGACGGCGGCTTCGATGCCGCCACCGGAGTCGAGGCCGAGCCCGAATCCAGCCCCGCCCTCTGCCCCCGTCCCTGCGCGGCTCCCGGCCCTGCCCCCGACCCGACGCCCCGCTCCCCCACCCCCCGCAACTCCTCCAGCGTCCGAAGATCCCCCAACCGCGCCAGGTCCTCCGCCGACCGGCCCAGCCCGCACAGTCGCCGCAGTGTCTCCCCCAGGCTGAACAGGTCGTCCTGGCCGGTGGATTCGCCGTTCGGCCCGACCGTCGGTGCTCTGAAGCCGTCCGTCGTCATCCCCGGCGCCCCGGCCGGACGTACGCTCCCCACGTCGATGATCTTCGTGGTGGTGCCGTCGTGCATGACGTTGTCGGGTTTGAGGTCGCCGTAGACCTTGCCGGGCCGGTCGGCGTGCAGATACGCGAGGGCGGACAGGATCCGCACCCCGTACGCGAGCACGAACTCGTGGAAGCGCCGGTCGCCGAACTCCCCCGGGTTCAGCCTGGCCCGCGCCCGCACCTCCTCCAACGTGAGCCCGTCCACGTACTGGAGGACCAGGAAGTCGCCGAGTTCGGGATGGTGGCCGTAGTTGAAGACGCGGATGATGTCGTCGTGGCCGAGGTCGACCAGGGCGCGCCGCTCCCGGGCCAGCGCGCCGGCCGCGGCGCCCGCCCGCTCGGGGCGCAGCATCTTGATGGCGACCTCGCGGTCGTCGACCTTGGTGTCGAGGGCGAGATAGACCTCGCCCATGCCGCCGTAGCCGAGGGGCCGGATGAGCCGGTACTGACCGGCGAGCAACCGCCCCGGCGGCAGGGGCAGTTCCCGGGCGTCGGCGAACGGGGCCCAGCCGCGGCCCAGCAGGGTGATCGAGGGCAGCACGGTCGGATCGGGGTTCTCCGCGGGCAGTTCGACCTGCGCGGTCCTCAGGTGCATCGGCTGTCCGGTGACGACGAGCGGACCGAACGACCCCCCGGATTCCGGAACCTCACCGAATGCACTCCCGCCCCGAGCCCCCTTCATCCTCCTCAGAATAGGGCCACGTGCCGGGATTGACCCCTTGCGTTCCTCCAGCGAACCGTGGGGCTGCCGATTCGGGACACGGCAAGGCCGAGAGGGGCGTCCCGCGCGGATCGGTGCCCCTCTAGAGTGAGGAGTTCCTGTCAGAGGGGTCCGGACCGCAGCCGTCCAGGCCGGCAGCGGTGAAGGAGACATGGTGACCCTGCGCGAGCACGATCCGGAGTCCGTCGGCGGCTACCGGATCGAGTCGCGGATCGGGACCGGCGGCATGGGTGTCGTCTACCTCGGCAGATCGGCGTCGGGACGGGCCGTGGCCGTCAAGGTCGTGCACACCCGCTACGCCGACAACCCCGAGTTCCGGGCCAGGTTCCGGCAGGAGATCGCCGCCGCCCGGCGGGTCAGCGGCGCGTTCACGGCACCGGTCGTGGACGCCGACCCGGAGGCGGCACGGCCGTGGATGGCCACCGCGTTCGTCCCGGGCCGTACCCTCGCCGAACGCGTCGGCGAGACGGGGCCGCTGGACCGGCCCGCACTGCGCCGCCTGGGCACCGAACTCGCCGAGGCGCTGCGGGAGATCCACCGTGCGGAGGTCGTGCACCGGGACCTCAAGCCGAGCAACGTGCTGCTGCTGGAGAGCGAGGGCGACGACGGGGCGGTGCGGGTCATCGACTTCGGCATCTCCCGCGCGGCCGACAGCGATGTCCGCACGCAGACCGGCATGGTGATGGGCTCACCGCCCTTCATGGCTCCGGAGCAGTTCAGCAGGCCGCACGAGGTCGGTCCCGCCGTGGACGTGTTCTCGCTGGGCGCGGTCCTCGTGTACGCGGCCACCGGGCACAGCCCCTTCGAGGCGGAGAACGCCTACCTGGCCGCGTACAACACCGTGCACGGCGAGCCGAGGCTGGGTGAACTGCCCGCGGAGCTGCGCCCGTTGGTCGCCCGGTGTCTCGCGAAGGAGCCCGGGGACCGGCCCACCGCGAGCGAGGTGCTGGAGGCGCTGGCGGCGCTGCCGGAGGAGTTGTCCGACGGCGCGCCGGACGAGGAGCGGTCCCGGGCGCCGGAGACCGCGCCGACGGAGGCGGTGGTGTCGCCGCTCGGGGGCACCGAGGCGCTCCGGACGGAACGCCGTGGACCTCGGGGCCGGCGCGGGCGGAGGCTGTGGGCCGCCGTGGCCGCCGTGCTGCTTCTCGGCGGGACCGGGGCGGCCGCGGTCGCCATGATGGAGGACGACCCGGCGAGCACCGTCGGGGAAGCCGTGCCGGCCGCCCCGAGGTCGCCGTCGGCGGGGAAGGTCCCGGCGGGCTGGCGGCCCTGGCACAACACGCTGGGGTCGGACGGGAAGGACGAGCCGAGGGGCCTCGGTCCCTCGTGCACTCCGGACGCGCTCGGCGTCTTCTGCGCCTCCGAAGAGGTCGCGCTGATGCGGCTGGACCCGGCGACGGGAAAGACCGACTGGACCAGGCCCATGAGCCGCAAGCAGGTCAGCAGCTTCTCGCTGCGGCAGCCCGTCGTCCGGGACGGCGTGGTGTTCGTCTACAGCGCGGACCGCTCGCAGGGGGTCGACGCGTACGACGCGAGAACCGGCAGGCTCCTGTGGCAACTCAAGGGCCCCCTGGGCGACTTCGACTACCTGGGCAAGGCACTGCTGGTCCGTCTCGACACGCTCGACGCCTCCGCCGCCTCCCCCGGGACCGCCGCGCGCTACGCGGCGTACGAGCCGCGCACGGGCAAGGAGTTGTGGCGGCGCGAGCTGAGCACCACCTCGTCGAGCCCCTTCCACGAGGGCCCCGAGGGCACGCTCTACGCGGATCTGCGCGGCGGGTCCGGTGGCATCGCCCGCATCGACGCGCGGAGCGGCCGGACGCTGAGCAGTGTGGCAGCCCCGAAGGGCGGTCTCTGGCTGGCCACGATCCACGACAGCACGGCCTACTACGCCCGCTGGGAGGGCGACTCGGGCGTCTCCGCCGAGTTCTTCGTGCAGGACCTCCACTCCGGCAAGAGCCGCCGGATCGACTTCCCCTGGAGCGTCCAGCCGGAGGCGCCGCCGCTCGTCGTGGGCGACACGCTGTACATCTTCGACTACGGCAACGAGACGCTGCTCGCCCTCGACGTCAAGCGCGGCAAGCCGCTGTGGTCCAGCTCCCGCGACCTGCGCGTCTTCAGCGAACCGTCCTACCACGACGGCCGGTTGTACGTGACGATGCCGGACACCAGTGTCCTGGCGCTGGACCCAAGGACGGGCAAGGAGATCGGCCGTACGTCCCCGTCCTTCGACACGACGGGCCGTTCCTTCGAGGAGCTCTCGCCGAGCTCGGTACCGCCGCTGCTGGTGGGCGACGTGCTGTACGGGGTCACCGGGCCGGGTGTCTTCTCGGTGCCCGACGTCACCTGAACGGGCGTTGGGGGCCCGGCACCTGGGCCGGACCCCCACCGAGTCGGCCGGTTCAGTAGGTGTGCAGGGTCAGGCCGTAGCGGTTGAGGATCTCGTTGACGGGCTGGAACCAGGTCTCGCCGCCGCTGGAGCAGTTGCCCCAGCCGCCGGAGGTGACGCCCTGGGCCTGGTCGCCGCTGATGAACGAGCCGCCGGAGTCACCGGGTTCGGCGCAGACGCTGGTCTTGGTCATCTGGTGCACCGCGCCCTGGCTGTAGTTGACGGTCTCGTTCATGGCGAGGACCGTGCCGCAGTGCCAGTGGGTCGTCGAGCCCGAGCGGCAGATGGAGGAGCCGACGGGCGCCACGTTGGAGCCGCGTACGAGCTGGTCGGAGACGGTGCCCCAGCCGAGCACCACCGGGACGGTCCACCAGCCGCTGCCCACGTTGACCCAGGCGTAGTCGTTGTCCGGGAAGGAGGAGCCCTGGAAAGTGCCGACGTAGCTGCGGTCCCAGCCGTAGACGCTGCCGGTGTGCTGGTCGCAGTGCCCGGCGGTGACGAAGCCGCCGTAGACCGAGAAGCCGATGGAGCAGCGGACGTTGCCGGTGTAGTAGGGGTCGCCGCCGACGGTTCCGGCGGCGAAGGTGGTGGGCGCGGAGGCCACTTCGCGGACGGTGATGGGTCCTGCCGCACGGGCGCGGGCGAGGAAGGCCCGGACATCGTTGTCACCCTGTCGGCCTCGGACAACGTTCACCACGACCTTGCCGGCCTTCGCGTCGACGTGCCAACTGCTGACGGCGTCGGGCGCGGTGATCCTGTCGATCCTGGCCTGAGTGGCGGCGAGTGCGCGGGCGCTGTGCGCGACCGTGCGCACACCGGCACCGGTGGCGCGGATCTTCTGGAGGGTGCCGGTGGAGGTGCCGGGGGTGACGGCGACGGTGAGGGTGCCCCGGTCGGCGTCGAACCAGGAGCCGCCGTACGAGGCGCCGGCGGCCTTGCGCGCCACCGGTTCCAGGGCGGCGGCCTTCTTCTCGGCGGCGAGTCTGGCCTCGGCCTGCTGGCGCGTGAGGCCGAAGTCCCGCTGCATCGCGGTGAGCAGCCCGGCCGAGGCGGGCGCCTTCTCCTCGGCGGTGGCGGGGGTGGTCGCGGCGGTGGCGCCGGCGCCGAGCAGGAGCAGCACGGCGAGGCCCGCGCGCAGGATGCGGTTGCGTCTCATGGAGATTGCCCTTCGTTGTGGCAACGGGACGGCAGAGTTCTCTGAGAGCGCTCTCAGTGGTGTGGCGGGGCAGAGCCTAACCGCGCCAGCCTCTCAGGTCCATACCAATTTCCGGCCGCGAAAATTTCGCGCACCTGCCACCCCTTTGTCGGGCGGAGACGGCGGGCGATAGTGGGGTGACCCTTTTCCCCGCACGTGAAGGAACGCGATGACGCGGAAGAAAGCCCTGGTGGTACGAGGTGGTTGGGAGGGGCACCAGCCGGTTGCGGCCACGGAGCTCTTCCTGCCCTTCCTCCGCGACCACGCCTACGACGTCCTGATCGAGGAGTCGACCGACGTGTACGCCGACGCCGACGCGATGGCCGAGACCGACCTCGTCGTACAGTGCGTGACGATGTCGGAGATCAAGCCCGAGCAGCTGTCCGGGCTGAGCGCGGCGGTGGTGGCGGGGACCGGATTCACCGGCTGGCACGGTGGGATCGCCGACTCCTTCCGGGCCTCCTCCGACTACCTCCACCTGGTCGGCGGGCAGTTCGCGACCCACCCCGGCAAGGAGCCGTGCGAGCGCGCGGGCGACGAGTCCGACAACTTCCTCCCGTACACGATCAACGTCACCGACCTCGGCCGTGAGCATCCGATCACCGCGGGGATAGAGGACTTCGAACTGCACACCGAGCAGTACTGGGTGCTGCACGACGACCTGGTCGACGTCCTCGCCACCACCACCCATCCCGCCCGGCCGTGGCAGCCGTGGCACCGGCCGGTCACCTCCCCCGCGGTCTGGACCCGGCAGTGGGGCGCGGGACGAGTCGTGGTGACGACCCCGGGACACAGCCTCGACGTGCTGGAGAACCCGAACGTCCGTACCGTCATCGAGAGGGGCATGCTGTGGGCGACGCGCACCGCATCGGCGTCGTAGGTCTCGGCGTCATCTCCCGTGCCTACCTGGACACCCTCGTCGGCCGCGACGCGGTGCGGGTCACCGCGGTCGCCGACCTCGACGCCTCCCGGTCGGCCGCCGTGGCCGCCGAACTGCCCGGCGTGCGGGCGCTGTCCGTGGCGGAACTGCTCAACAGCCCTGACGTGGACACGGTGTTGAACCTCACCGTGCCCGCGGCCCACGCCGAGATCGCCCTCGGCGCCATCGGGCACGGCAAGAACGTCTACGGCGAGAAGCCGCTGGCCGCCGAACTCGCCGACGCCCAGGCCGTCTTGGAGGCCGCGGCGAAGGCGTCCGTACGGGTGGGATGCGCGCCGGACACCGTCCTGGGCACCGGAGTCCAGACGGCACGGGCGGCGGTGGAGGCCGGTGCGATCGGCCGCCCCCTGTTCGCCTCGGCCGTCATGATCACCCCGGGTCACGAACGCTGGCACCCCCAGCCCGACTTCTACTACGCCCCCGGCGGTGGCCCGCTGCTGGACATGGGGCCGTACTACCTGACCTCGCTGGTGCATCTGCTGGGCCCGGTGCGGGCCGTGATCGGGGCGTCGAGCCGGCTGCGCTCCGAGCGGGTCATCGGCTCAGGTCCCCGCGCGGGCGAGCGGATCCCGGTCGAGGTGGACAGCCATGTCTCCGGTGTCCTGGAACACGAGGGCGGGGCCCTGACGACGCTCACGACGAGCTTCGACGGCGTGGGCACCACGGCCGCGCCGATCGAGGTGCACGGCGAGACCGGCACCCTCACGGTCCCGGATCCGAACCACTTCGACGGCGAGGTACGGCTCCTGGAGCTCGGCGGGTCCGAGCGGCGCACGCTCCCGCCCTCGGCCGGGTACGTCGGTGGCGCTCGGGGGGTCGGGCTGCTCGACTTCGTCGCCGCCGACGGCGGGCGCCCGGCGCGGGCGAGCGGTGAACTCGCCCTGCACGTCCTGGAGACGATGACGGCACTGCTGCGCTCCTCGGCCGAAGGACGCCGGATCGAGCTGTCGACGTCGGTGCAGCGGCCCGCCCCGGTGCCGCTGACACCGGTGGAGGAGTGGCGGTGATCAGTCCACCGGCCAGGTGTGCGCGGGCGCGTTGAGGTGCATGTAGTCCATGTAGGTCATCGTCATCCGGCGGAGCGCCTCCTGCCGGTCGCAGCCCGCCTTCTCCAGTCGGTGGACCGTCTCCGCCTGCCACAGGGCGCCGTTGCGGCCCGTGACACACCGCTGCTCGATGACGCCGAGCAGGGGCTCGCGCCACTCGGCGTCCATGCCGGCCAGTTCCAGACCCTGGTGGGCGAGGGGCAGCAGGCGCCGCAACACCAGTTCCGTGACCGGCACTTCGCCCACCCCGGGCCAGTACAGGCGGGCGTCGATGCCGTCACGGGCCGCGGTGTGCAGGTTCTCCTCGGCGACCGAGAAGGACATCCGCGTCCACACCGGCCGGTCCTCGTCGACGAGGGCGCGGGTCAGGCCGTAGTAGAAGGCGCCGTTGGCGATGGTGTCGGCGACCGTGGGTCCGGCGGGCAGGACCCGGTTCTCGATGCGCAGATGGGGGCCGCTGTCGGTGACGGCGTAGATCGGGCGGTTCCAGCGGTAGATCGTGCCGTTGTGCAGGGTGAGTTCGCCGAGCTCCGGGACGCCGCCGTCGTCGAGGGCCTGCTGCGGGTCCTCCTCGTCGCAGATCGGCAGGAGGGCCGGGAAGTAGCGCACGTTCTCCTCGAACAGGTCGAAGACGCTGGTGATCCAGCGCTCCCCGAACCACACCCGGGGCCGTACGCCCTGCGCCTTGATCTCCTGGGGACGGGTGTCGGTGGCCTGCTCGAAGAGGGGGATACGGGTCTCGCGCCACAGCTCCTTGCCGAACAGGAAGGGTGAGTTGGCCGCGAGGGCGGTCTGGACCCCGGCGACCGCCTGGGCCGCGTTCCAGTAGTCCGCGAACTCCTTGGGGGCGACCTGGAGATGGAACTGGGTGCTGGTGCAGGCGGCCTCGGGGGTGATGGCGTCGGCGTACATGGCGAGGCGTTCCACGCCGTCCACCCTGATCCGCAGGTCCTCGCCGCGGGCCGCGAAGATCTGCTCGTTGAGCAGCCGGTAGCGGGGGTCGCCGGACAGGGCGGTCTCGTCCACGTCCGACTCGCCCAGCGTCGGCAGGATGCCCACCATGATCAGGTGTGCGCCGATCGCCGAGGCGCGTTCCTCGGCGTGGTTGAGCGCGTCCCTGATCTCCTGCTCCCAGGAGCCGGGGCCGCCGGACAGGAGCCGGCGGGGCGGGATGTTGATCTCCAGGTTGAAGCGGCCCAGCTCGGTCGACCAGGCGGGGTCGGCGATCGCCCGGAGCACCTCGGTGTTGCGCATCGCGGGACGGCCGTCGTCGCCCACCAGGTTGAGCTCGATCTCCAGCCCGACCTGCGGCCGCTCGCTCTCGAAACCGGACTCGCGCAGCATCTGGGCGAGGACGTCCAGGCAGGTGTGCATCTTGTCCCGGTACCGTCGGCGGTCCTCCCGCGTGAACACCAGAGCCGGCACATCACGTCCCATAGGGCCCTCCCGAGTCCCCCCGGCGGTTGCCTCTGCGGTCCCAGAGTCCCACCTCGGACGCTCCTCGCCCAGTCAGCGCGGGCCACCGGGGCGGTGTGCGACGACTCGGTCACGGTACGTGCACCCCGCACCAGCGGCCGCTCCTGCTCACTTCGCACGGTGCGGTGCCTCACCGACCCGGGGTGCGCGCGGAGCAGGAGTCGGACACCTCGGACCCGGGACCGTCAGAACGCGGCCCCCGGATCGCAGCAGCCCTCCCGTCGCATGTGGCGGGACACCTCGAGCCAGTCCGTGGCGGCAGCGGCACCGTCGCGCCGGGCGGAGCCGAAGGCGTCCACGAGGTCCGTCTGCTCGAAGAGCACGCCGCCGCGCAGGACCGCCGCCGTGCGGATCAGGGCGTCGAAGTCGTCGAAGGGGTCACCGTCCACGATGGTCACGTCGGCGAGCTTGCCCTCCTCCAGCGTGCCGAGATCGGCGTCCGCCCCGAAGACACGGGCGGGCAGCAGGGTGGCGGTGCGCAGCGTCTCGGCCGGGGAGAGCCCGCCGCGGTGCAGCGCCCGCAGCGCGAGGTGCAGATGCAGCCCGACCGGCACGAGCGGCTGGTCGGTGCCGAGCGCCACGAGACCGCCGTCCGCGAGGATGCGCCGATAGACGGACAGCTCGCGGTCGAGGGTGGCCAGTTGGGCGGCGGTGGGAGGCTGCGCCGCCTGCTGCCGGACCAACGCGGTGTCCCACGGCGGCATCAGCGTGGTGACCCGGCGGTCCTCGGCCGGCGCGGGGTCGGCGCCCAGCAGCGGGAACGCCGTGAACGGGGTGGCGATCAGGTGGAAGCCGGCCCGGGTGTAGATCTCCTGGACATCCTGGTGGGACCGGCCGGTGGCGCTGGTCGCGTGCCCGAACTCCAGTCGCTGCGTCGCCTGCAGATGGGTCGTCAGATCCTGGCCCAACTGCACACCAGGCGTGCAGAGATGGCTGCCGCTGCGGACACCGAGCCGCTCATGGGCGAACTCCGCGGCCTCCTTCATCACCCAACCCGGGGCGCGGACATACGTCTTCACGAAGTCCCAGTCCAGCGCGGCCGCCCGCCGCAGTGATCGGCGCAGCCCCTCGGGGGTCCGGTGGGCACGGCCCATGCTGTACGCGACGCGGGCCCCGTCCAGCAGTTCACCGGTGGTCAGCAGCCGCGGCCCGGCGAGCACGCCCGCGGCGACCGCCTCCCGGATCCGGGCCTGCTCGTAGGCGAAGCCGCCCAGCGAGACGGCGGTCGTGACACCGTACGCGAGTTGGAGCGCGGTCTGGCGGCCGCCGTAGGTGCTCTGCCAGGGGTGGGTGTGCGCGTCCCACAGCCCCGGGAGCACGGTCCGCCCGCTCGCGTCGACCCGTCTGACGGCGGGGCGTCCGCCGCGGTGCGGTGCGACCTCGGCGACACGGCCGTCCCGGATCAGCACGTCGACGTCCTCGCGGACCTCCGGCCCGGTGCCGTCCCAGAACCGGCCGGCGTGCACGAGGGTGTCGACGGGGCGCGGACGGCGGTAGTCCAACGGCACCTTGACGGTGCGGGCCTTGCCGCCGCGGACGTCGATCAGGCGCAGGGTGCCCGCGGAGAGGTAGAGCAGGCTGCGGGCGTCGGCGGACCAACTGGGGTGATCGGCGGGCTCGTCGGTCAGCCGGTACGGCTTCCCGTCGGGGGTGCCGTCCGCGCGGACCGGCAGCAGCCACAGGGCGGACTCGGCGACCACGGCGAGGTGGCGGCCGTCCGGTGACCAGACCGGACCGGAGTCGTAGCGGTCCGAGAGGGAGGTGTGCGGGGCGAGGGCGTGCAGGACGGCGGTGCCGGTGGTGGTGTCGACGATCCGGATGAGGTTGTAGCCCTCGCGGAAGCGCTGGTTGAGCCGGTTGCGGTCGCACAGGGCGACGTACCGGCCGTCGGGTGACCAGCTGGGGCGGCCGGGCAGCCCGCCGGCGCCGAGGGGTGCGACGAGGGTCCTCTCGCTGCCGTCGGGCAGGTCGCGCACGAGGAGGTTGCCGGACATGTCGAGACAGGCGAGCCGCCTTCCGTCGGGCGAGAGGGCGGGGAAGACCCGGCCGCCGGCGGCGAGCACGGTCTCCTCGCCGGAGTCGAGGTCACGGCGCCGGACCGCGAACAGTCCGTCGCGGTCGTCGGCGTACACCAGGCCCGTGCCGTCGGGGGTCCAGGTCGGTCCGAGCACATAGCGGGTGGGCGGGACCTGGAGGATCCTGCGCGGTGGCCGCCCGCCCGACGTCCCCGCGGTCCACAGGGCGTTGAGGGCCGCGAAGGCCACGCTGCGGCCGTCGGGCGAGAGTGCGGGCAGGTGGAGCGAGCGCACCGGACGGGTGGCGGCGCCCTCGAAGTCGTACGGCTTGACCCGGTAGCGGGGTCGTCGCACGGGCATCGCCGCCGTGAACGGGATCCGCTCCCCCGCCGCGGGCGCCTCGGGGTCGAGGAGGCGGAACTGCCCGTCGACCGCGAGCAGGAGTCGTTCGCCGTCGGACCAGCGGGGCGGGGCGGGCAGGACGTCTCCGTCCACGGTGACGGGTGTGCCGTCCACGACGAGGGTGCAGGAGGCGGTGGGCGCGGGCGTGGTGCGCAGGTACGCCAGCCGGCCGCCCGGTGCGACGGCCGGGGTCATGAGCTGGGCGCCGGAGTCGTCGGTGTGCTCCACGGCGACCGGTCCGGAGCCGTCGGCGGCGACCGAGGCGATGGTGTCGGCACGCAGACCGCCCGCCGCGGTGACGGCCGCGCGCACGAACAGCACGCGCTCGCCGTCGGCGGACCAGGTGGGGTCGAAGTCCTCCCAGCCGCCCGCCGGACCCGGATCCTGCCGGCCGGTGAGCCGGGTCAGTGCGCCGGTGCGCACGTCGACGACCCAGACCCGGTAGGGGCTGCCGGTCACGGTGTCGCCGCCGCGCTCGGAGGCGAACGCGATCCGGGTGCCGTCCGGGGACCAGGCGGGCCCTCGGTCGTCCCAGGGGCCGTGGGTGAGCTGCCGCAGGTCGCTGCCGTCGGGCCGCAGCGTCCAGAGGTGGAAGCCGCCGCCGCGGTAGGCGCAGACGACGAGGCGGCTGCCGTCCGGCGAGAACTGCGGACGGGTGGGTTCCAGTCCGGGCGCGGTGAGCGCGACGGCGGTGCCACCGGTCCGCGGCAGCGACCAGAGGATGTTCTGGACCTCGGCGACGAGCCGGTCACCGGCCGGGGAGAGGGTCGCGGAACCGCCGGTGGTGGCGGTCAGGGTGAGGCTGACCGGCCGGGCGGGGGCGGCGGCCGAGGCGGGTGTGCCGGCGGCCGACACGGCGGTGGCGGTGGCCGTGACGCCGGCCGCCTGGAGGAAGGTGCGGCGGGAGAGCGGGCCGGGGCGGGAAGGGCCGGGAGTGCCGTGGACGTCCAAGGGAGTCTCCAGTGCGCGGGTGAGGTGCCGGATCTCAGGGACCTTCCCCGTGAGGACGGGCCCTGCGCTCGGACACCGGGTCCGGGAGCGGTTTTGCGCCCCCGGACACCAACCCCTCAACTCACCGGTCGTCACGCACCGGGGCCTTGCCGCGCCGCGGAACTTCCCGACGGGAGCGGTGACTTGGGCGCCGCTCCAACGGCCGTCGCGGTCGCCACGGTGCCCGCAGTGTGGTCTGCCCGGTCATGCGATCGCGGTCGCTGCCGAAGCGGACGGTCCCCTGCGCGTCTCCGGCAGACAAGGGCGGCGTGAGGTCGATGTGTCCTAGAGTCGCCGGATGCGACGAGCAACAGGACTGGCGACGGCCGCGGTTGCCGCCCTCGCGTGGGGTGAGTGGCTGAACTGGCGCTGGTCC
The DNA here is from genome assembly GCF_001514195.1 of Streptomyces griseorubiginosus. Taxonomy (GTDB): domain Bacteria; phylum Actinomycetota; class Actinomycetes; order Streptomycetales; family Streptomycetaceae; genus Streptomyces; species Streptomyces griseorubiginosus. The sequence continues at coordinate 144,940 of NZ_KQ948738.1, forward strand.
CGGGTTCTCGTGGGAGACCGAGCGGGCACTTCGACGGCCGTGGTGGTGTTGGGGTACCGCAATCCCCGGCCGACGGCGAACTTGATCAACCGGTGGCGAGTCCGTGCCGGTCTGCGTTCCGTCACCGATACCGATGCCGATGTCGATGCCGGAGAAACCCGCGTGATCTTCAGCGGTGGCGAGAACGGCGCCGGGGGCACCGAGGCCCAACTGATGGCCGATTACGCGCGATCGGTGCTCGCGTTCGACGGCACGGTGGTCCTCGAGGACCGGTCCACGACGACGTGGGAGAACATCACGAACGTCATCCCGCTGATCGAGGACGTGGACCGCATCAAGATCGTGTCGCAGCCGGCTCACGCGCTCAAGGCCCGCGCGTACCTGCGCCGACAGCGCCCCGATCTGGCGGCGAAGCTGGTGCGCGCGGAGGACTACCGCGTGGGCGAGTGGTTGCTCGTCAAACCGCTGCTGGCTCTGTACGGGCTGTGGACCCTACGGGTACTGGAGTCCGACGAGCGGACTGTCTCGTCGTAGGCGGGGGTGGTCGGCCCGGGCCGTGGGGTGTCCACCTTGGCGGAGGGGGCGCGAGGGCCCGGTCCGCCTTGGCGCAGAGGCGCGCGAGGGCCCAGTCCGCCTGGGCGGAGAGGCGCGCGAGGGCCGCTCCGAATCAACTCCGGTCGTCGCGTGGATTCCGGCAAGGACAGCAGCCGTCGCTCGAGGCCGCGTGCCCGCCACCCCGCACCGCGAGGTCCGGCCGGTCGGACGGTCCCCCGCGCCATCCGACCGGCCATCGGTCGTACGAGCCGGGACGCTACCGGGCCTCGGCCGACGCGGTCTTGGAAGAATTTGCACTCCTGGTCAGCGCCACCGCCCCTTCGACCCGCCGCGCCGCCACCATCCGCCCGGGTGTGGTTCCGGCGATGGCCCGGAACTCGCGGTTGAGATGGGCCTGATCGTAGAAGCCACAGGCCGTGGAGATCTCGGTCAGGCTCGCCGTCCCGCGGCCGAGCAGGGTCACGGCACGGCGGAACCGCAGCACCCGGGCGGACGCCTTCGGGGTGAGCCCGATCTGCTGGGTGAACCGCCGGATCAAGTACCCCTGGCTCCAGCCCACTTCGGCGGCGATCCGGGCGATCGGGATCGCTCCGGCGCTGCCGGAGAGCAACTGCCAGGCCTGGTCGACCTCCGCAGTGGGATCGGGGCCTAGACCCAGCCGGTCGAGGAGGGCCGCGTCCAGCAGGTCGAACCTGGCGGCCCAGTCCCGGGTGGCCGCCATCCGTTCCACCAACTCCCCTGCCCCGGGGCCCAGGACGTCCCGGATCTCGACGGCCAGGTTCGTCAACTCGCTCATCGGCATGCCGAACAGCCGGTACGCGCCGAGCGGGGTGAACTCGACCCGGATCGCCTCCTGACCGCCGGGGTGCGTACAGATCGCGGGCCGGTCCTCCAGCCCCACCACCAGCGACCCGATGGACCCGCTGCCCTCGTCCCGCATGCCGAGCCTGCGCAGCTGCGTGAACGGTTCGGCGAGACTGATCAGCAAGGTCGCGCACCCGGTCGGCACCAGCCTCGCCTCGTACGGAGTGGGCACGGCCTCCCAGTAGCCGACGTAACTGCGCAAGTGCGGCCGCAGTCCGGGATGCCAGGGCCGCGTGACCCGCCACAGGCCACCGAGCCGCGCGATCTCGACCGCTCCCGTCCCAGCCGTGGTGCCGCGTGCACCGAGAACCACCAAAGAGGCTCCCCTCATCCCCGAGGGACCGCTCCGCACCACCGGCCCGCCGAACAGGCCGAGCCCTCACCGCCGTCCGGCGGGGCGGCGGATCGTCCGCCTGGCCCAGTATCCCCACCGGCACGGCCGACTCAACGGCACGGAAGTGAAGTCGGCTTGCGGACCGGCGCGAATGCGATGACGTGGAAGCCGGGCGGACGGGCCAGGACCGCTCAACCGAACACCCTTGCCCACAACCGAGCGCCCACCTACCCTGATTTTGTGCCGCAAATAAACAAAGCCCGGTCGCACAGCGCCGTGCGGGGCAGTCGCAGCGACCTCAGCCGGCTCCGCATCGCCCTCACCGTCTTCTTCGCTCTCGACGGCTTCATCTTCGCCGGATGGGTCGTCCGCATCCCCGCGATCAAGGAACGGACGGGTGCCTCCGCCAGCGCCCTCGGCCTCGCCCTCCTCGGCGTGTCGGCCGGCGCGGTGATCACCATGATGCTGACCGGCCGCCTGTGCGGGCGCTACGGCACCCACCGCGTCACCGTCGCCTGCGCCGTCCTGCTCTCCCTCAGCGTCGCGCTGCCGCCCCTGACCCACTCCGCGGTCGCGCTCGGCACCGTCCTGCTGCTGTTCGGCGCGGCCTACGGCAGCCTCAACGTGGCGTTCAACAGCGCCGCCGTCGATCTCGTGGCCACCCTGCGCCGGCCGATCATGCCCAGCTTCCACGCAGCCTTCAGCCTCGGGGGCATGATCGGCGCCGGTCTCGGCGGACTCGTCGCCGGCAGCCTCTCCCCCGTCCGGCACCTGTTCGGGCTCACCCTGATCGGCCTGCTCGTCACCGCCGTCGCGGGCCGGACCCTGCTGCGCATCCAGCCCCCGAGCGCCCCGGAGGACACCACCCACCAGCCCTCCGCACCGCGCCGCCCGAACCCCCGGACCCGCGGTCTCGTCATCACCTTCGGCCTGATCGCCCTGTGCACGGCCTACGGCGAGGGCGCCCTGGCCGACTGGAGCGCGCTGCACCTGGAGCACGACCTCGACGCCGCACCCGGGGTCGCGGCGGTCGGCTACTCCTGCTTCGCGCTCGCCATGACCATCGGCCGTCTGACCGGCACCAGGCTGCTCGAACGCCTCGGCCAGACCCGCACGCTCGTGGGCGGCGGCGCCACCGCCGCACTCGGCATGCTGCTCGGCGCCCTCGCCCCCTCCGTCTGGGCCGCGCTCCTCGGCTTCATGATCACCGGGCTCGGTCTCGCCAACCTCTTCCCCGTCGCCGTCGAGCGTGCGGGCAGGCTGGCCGGACCGGACGGGGTCGCGATCGCCTCCACCCTCGGCTACGGCGGCATGCTCCTCGGGCCGCCCGCGATCGGTTTCATGGCCGACTGGTTCTCCCTACCCGCCGCCCTCACCAGCGTGGCGGTCCTCGCCGCGACAGCCGCGGCCATCGCCCTGCTGACCCGCCGGGCGGCGGGCTGAACAAGGCATCCCGGCGGCGGTGGGCCTGCGCGACCCCCTTGACGTCACCGCCCGGACACCCCGGCACATCCGCCATCCGCCTGCTGCACGGGGCAGGACTCAGCGTCGGGGCATGCCTACGACTCACCGTCTCGTACGCCTGTTCCGCCGCCCCGCCACCACACTTCGCCGCCCCCGCCACCCCGCGACCACACCCCCCCCCAGGCCCCACCGCCCCGCGACCGCACCCCCCAGGCCCCACCGCCCCGCGAACACACTCCCCCGCCCTCCGCCGTCCCGCCCTCGGCCGTCCCGCCCTCCGCCTCCGCAGTCCCGCCCTCCCCGTCCCGCGTTCAGCGCCGTGACCAGCGGCTCCATGCCGCCCCATGGCAACCGCACCCCCTCACTCCCGCCGACCGATCGACCGATCATGTCGACTTGCCGTCGAATTCGAACACGCGATCTAATCCGACTATGGCGAACCACAGGGTCGACTACCTCACCAGCACCCAGGAGCAGATCCTGCGCTGCATCCGCGAGTCGATCACCGAGCGCGGCGAAGCCCCCACCGTGCGGGAGATCGGCGCGTGGGTCGGCCTGCGCAGCCGTTCCTCCGTCCACTACCACCTGGGCCGGATCGAGGCGCTCGGGTACATCGCCCGCGAGCCGCACAGACCGCGCGGGATCAGACTCACATGACCGTCCCCGCGCCCGATCCGCAGCGTTTCCACCTCACGGTGTCCTCCAGCGGCCGCCCGGTGATGCACGGCTGGTGGTCGCGGGAGGCCACGGCCCGCGACAAGTTCCGGGACTGGATCGGCGCGTACGGCGGGATGCCGGCCGCACACCTCCTGCTGGCCGAGCGGACCGGGGACGACGAGCGGCCGGTGGAGAGCTGGCCCGTGGACGCCCCGCCCGGGCACCGGGCCGAGGCCGGGCGCTCCGGGTCCGGGGAGAGCGGCAGCCCTACCGGCCCGCCTCCTCGGGACCGTCGGCCACCGACGGGTGGACGTACCGGCCCTCGTCGAACGGCGTGAACCACTCCTCGAACGCCACGAGTTCGATCCCGAGGGGATGGCCGAGCGTCTCCTCGTCGTCGCCGTCGAGCGAGCCGTCGTGGAGCCACTCGTGATCCATGTCCTCGAAGACGTGGCCGGCGAAGGCGTCGAGCGCCGCCGAGACGTCGTCGTCGAGAAGGCCGTAGACCTCCAGGGTCGCCGTCGCCTCGCGCAGGAGGAACCGCAGGGCGAGCTCCTCGGCCACACAGCCGAGCCGCCGGAAGCTTCCGTCGGTGAAGCGGGTGGTCAGGGCGATCACGGTCACCAGGAAGCGGCGGGCGAACAGGGCGTCGTAGCGCAGGGCGTACCGGTCGGGCAGCCGCTCCAGGTGCCACAGGGGCCCTTCGCATTCGGCGACGCTGCTGTCCTCCTGCGTCAGGACCTGCACGTCCTCGAACAGCTCGGCGATCAGAACGTCGGTCGCGAGGACGAGCGCACCGGCCACGAGCGCGGCACCCTCCGGAGAGACGGAGAAGCCCGCGGCCTCGTCCTCCCGCCCCTCCGCGCCGTCGAGAACGCCGAGGGCGGCGGGAGGGAACGAGCGCAGCCGATCCGCCAGTTCCAGCATCCGGTTCCGTACGGACTTCGCCCGTACGTCCGCGTCGTACTCCTCGCCGACGCGCTCACCGGCCGGGGGCTGTGTGTGCCGGGCCTTGCGGGCGGCCGGGTCGTCGGGCGGGACGTCGGGACCGTCGGCGGCGTCGAGGCTCTCCTTGGCGAGATCCTGGTGGAGTTCGACCTCGCAGCGCTCGATCCGCCAGTCCGCGAGCAGTTCGGAGCGCTCCAGCAGTTCGTCCACCAGGACCTGCACCGCGTCCTCGGCGAACTCCAGCGCCGGAGCGTCCACGAAGACCTTCAGCAGGGCGCCGTCCGGGTGGACGGCCACGATGCTGTCGAGGAGCTCGGCTTCCGCACCGTCGGCGCCCTCCAGGGACTTGACGGACTGGAATCCGTCCTCGAGGAGGGCCACGGCGCCCGCTCGCTGGAGGGGGTCCATCTCCGGAGTGCCTTCCGGGATGCGGGTGTCCACAGTCACTACGTACGTCACACACCGAGCTTCGCAGGAAGGAACCGTTCTGCGCGGAAGAACGGCTGGTCCGCGCGGTCTGTTCGCGATCAGTTACCCGTTGCATCACTCCGCTGCCCGTTGCATCACTCCGCTGCCCGTTGCGTCACTCCGCGTGAGCCACTGCCTCCTCCCGCAGCTGGACGGCCGCCGCCAGACTCAGCTTCGGCTCCGCCTTGCGCAGCGCCCGCACCGCCGCCACCGAGGTGATGTCACCCGTGAAGCCGACCTCGGCCAGCCGGGAGCGGACCCAGCGGGCGCGCAACTCCGCCTCGGTGGCGGCCGCGGTGGACTCGACGAGGGCGGCGGCGCGTTCCAGCCCGGGGCGCTCCTCGGGGGTGGCCTCGGCCAGCGCCTGCCGCAGGGCCGCACCGACCAGGTCGGCGTCCCTGACGAGCAGCACGAAGTTGTGTTTCTTGTTCAGTCCCGTGATTCCCGGCATGCGGATCATCGTGAGGGTCATGTCCCGCCCGCGCCAAGCGACTTGAGGAGCTTCAGAGGCTCACTTCCAGGACCCGCTTCACCGTCGAGACAGTTTCATATTGAACAACCGAGGAGTAATCTGAAAATGTACGAAACCGTTTCGTTTGGATGAGGTGGGCATGGACGGCAGCGACAGGGGCGGCACCGGCACCGCCCGCGTCCCCCGCAACCGCCGCAGCAAGCTGACGCGGGCGCGGCAGGCGGAGCTGTTCACGAGCGTCCTGGACCTGCTGCGGGAGGTCGGCTACGACAGCCTCACCATGGAGGCCGTCGCCGCCCGCACCCGGTGCAGCAAGGCCACCCTCTACCGCCAGTGGACGGGAAAGCCGCAGCTGGTCGCCGAGGCGCTGCGCCATGAGAAGCCCGTCGCCCTGGCCGGTATCGACACCGGCTCGCTGCGCGGCGACTTCCTGGCGGTGGTGGACCGGTTGAGCAAGCGGCAGATCGAGCGGGACACCGCACTGCTGCGCGGGCTCGTCCAGGCCTCCCACGCCCACCCCGACCTGCTCGAGGCGCTGCGCGAGCTGTTCGTGTTCCCCGAACTGACCGCTCTCGCCGAGTTGTTGGGACATGCCGTCGAGCGGGGTGAGGTCTCCCCGGACACCCCGGCCCTGCGCTTCGTCCCGCACGCGCTCGTCGGCCTGCTGCTCGCCCACCAGCTGGCGGAGGCCCGGCCGGCCGACCCCGCCTTCGTCCGGGACTACGTCGACGCGGTGGTCCTGCCCGCCCTGGACGTCTGAGCGCCTCCCCGGGCGGCCGACGAGGCGGGCAGGGCGTCCCCGCCTCGCGCCGACCGCCCGCGCTACCCCCCGGGGCCTCAGCCCAGCTTCTTCAGCAGTTCGTCAGCGAGCGGCGCGGAGGACGCCGGGTTCTGCCCGGTCACCAGGTTGCCGTCGACGATCACGTGCGGGGCCCACGGCTCGGCCGCGTCGACCAGCACACCCGCCTCGGTGAGCCGGTCCTGGAGCAGCCACTTCGCCTTGTCGGCGAGGCCCGCCTGGGTCTCCTCGGCGTTGGTGAACGCGGCCACCCGGCGCCCGGCGAACGCGTTGGAGCCGTCGGCCCCGGTCGCGGCGAGCAGCGCGGCGGGAGCGTGGCAGACGACACCGAGGGGCTTGCCGCTCTCCAGGGCGGCGGTGAGCAGCCGGCCGGAGTCCGCGTCGACCGCCAGGTCCTCCATCGGGCCGTGGCCGCCGGGGTAGAACACGGCCGCGTAGTCGTCGAGGCGCACGTCCTCCAGGCGCAGGGGCCGCTGGAGTTCGGCGGCCGAGGCGAGCACCCCGGCGATGCGGTCGGCGTTCTCCTGCCCGCCGTTGACCTCGGCGGCGAGGCTGCCCTTGTCCACGGTCGGCACGACTCCACCGGGGGTGGCCACCACGATCTCGTGGCCGGCGGCCTTGAAGGCCTCGTACGGGGCGACGGCCTCCTCGGCCCAGAAGCCGGTGGGGTGCTGCGAACCGTCGGCCAGCGTCCAGTGATCGGCGCCGGTCATCACAAAAAGGATCTTCGACATGGTGAAACCGTAGTCCCGCCCCGGCTGGGCGGGCCAATAGGCTCACGCATATGAGGGATAGGAACACCAATGGCTCCGGGGAGCCCGCGCGGAGCGTCGCCGCCCCGCTGGACCTGAATCTGCTGCGGACGTTCCTAACGGTCCACCGCACCGGCTCCTTCACCGCCGCCGCGCGCCTTCTGGGCCTCTCCCAGCCCACGGTCACCACCCAGATCCGCAGTCTGGAACGGCAGTTGGGCCACGAGCTGTTCGAGCGCCAGGCGCGGGGCGTGACCCCGGCACCGCACGCGGACGAGCTCGCCGCCCGAATCGTGCGACCCCTGGACGAGCTGGCCGCGGTCGCCGGGCCCGCCGACGGCGCGGACGACGCCCCGGCCGAGCCGGTACACCTGGCCGGCCCCGCCGAGCTGCTGTCCCGCTGTGTGCTGCCGGGGCTGTCTCCCCTGGTGGACGCGGGGGTACGGCTACGCATCACGCCGGGTCTGACCGAACCGCTCCTGGAGGATCTGCGCGCGGGCCGGCACGACCTGGTGATCGCCACCTTCCGGCCCCGCGGCCGCGCCCTCACGGCCCTGCCACTGACCGACGAGGAGTTCGTCCTGGTCACGTCCCCCACCCAGGCGAGACGGCTCACCTCCCCCGCCCGCCTCCAGGCCGCCCTGCACGCCGTCCCCCTCGTCGCCTACGCCGAGGACCTGCCCATCGTGCGCCGGTACTGGCGGCACGTGTTCGGGGGGCGCCTGGTGCGGCAGCCCGAGGTGACCATGCCCGACCTGAACGCGGTCAAGGCCGCCGTCGTCGGCGGCACCGGATTCACCGTGCTGCCCCGCTACCTGTGCGCCGCGGAGCTGGCGTCGGGATCACTGGTCCTGCTGCACGATCCCGAGGACCCGCCCATCAACACCAGCTTCCTGGTGCAGCGGCCCGGCACCTCCGGCAACCCGCACGTGGCCGTGGTCCGCGACCACCTGCTGGCGGCGGCCCGCGACTGGTAGTCCCGCCGGGCGTCGCCGTGGGGCACACTCCCCCCATGGAGACAGCCGAGTTCATCCGGATCCTGGAGCGTGAAGGCCGGTCGCTGGCGTCGGCCGCGGAGCGGGCGGGTACCGACGCCAAGGTGCCGACCTGCCCGCAGTGGCAGGTGCGGGATCTGCTCAGGCACACGGGGGTGGTGCATCGGTGGGCGACCGCGTTCGTGGCCGAGGGACACACCGCGTTCCGCCCCATGGCCGACGAACCCGCCCTGGACGGCGAGGAGTTGCTGGCCTGGTTCCGCAGCGGCCACCGTCGTCTCGTCGACACGCTCGACTCGGCGGCACCCGATGTGGAGTGCTGGCACTTCCTGCCCGCCCCCTCACCGCTGGCTTTCTGGGCCCGGCGCCAGGCGCACGAGACGGCCGTGCACCGCTTCGACGCGGAGGCGGCCCGCGGCGGCACCCACGGCGAGATCGCCCGGGACTTCGCGGCCGAGCTCGGGCCGGACTTCGCAGCCGACGGCATCGACGAGTTGCTGCGCGGGTTCCACGCCCGCGCGAAGAGCGGGGCCCGCAGCGCCGAGCCCCGGGTCCTGCGGGTGCGGGCGGGCGACACCGACGGCGCGGTGTGGACCGTACGGCTGAGCGAGGAGCCGCCCGCGGCGGAGCGCGGGGAGCAGGGGCCCGCCGACTGCGAGGTGTCCGGGCCGGCGGCGGACCTGTATCTGGCGCTGTGGAACCGGCTGCCGTTCCCCCGCGTGACCGGGGACGCCTCGGTCGCCGAGCTCTGGCGGCAGCGGTCCGCCGTGGACTAGGAAGACGCCCCCTGACCAGGAGGGCCGCCGCGGACAAGAGGGCCGCCGTGGTCAAGAGGGCCGCCGTGGACAAGAGGGCCGCCGCGGACAAGAGGGCCGCCGCGGACCAGAAGGGCCGCCGCGACCAGGAGGCCTGCCGCGGCCAGGAGGCCCGCCACGGACTAGGAGGGCTCCAGCATCCTGGTGAGGACCGCGCGCTGCACCGGAAGGGCGTCGCCGTGCAGCGCGCGTCCCTTCGGGGTGAGCGACACCCGGACGCCCCGGCGGTCCTCCGCGCACATCCCGCGTTCGACGAGGCCGTCCTTCTCCAGGCGGGCGATCAGCCGGGACAGGGCGCTCTGGCTCAGGTGGACGCGCTCGGAGATCTCCTGGACCCGGTAGGCGCAGTCGCCGTCGGCCAGGACGTCCAGCACCTCGAAGTCACTCGCGCACAGGCCGTGGCCGTGCAGCGCGCGGTCCAGTTCGCACTGCGTGCGCGCGTGCAGGGCCAGGATGCCCCGCCACTGCTCCGCCAGCTCCCGCTCGGGCTTCATCGCCACCATGCGCGGCACCGTAGCAGAGAACACAGATTATTGCACCGGAATTAAATGCATTTGCATTCGATGCATACGCATGTAGTGTCTTCGGCATGACCTCTCCGCTCACCACCCCCGCGGACCCTTCCTCAGCGGTCCGCTGGACACCCAGGCTCTGGGGCACCCTGCTGGTGCTGTGCGCCGCCATGTTCCTGGACGCGCTGGACGTGTCGATGGTCGGCGTCGCCCTGCCCTCCATCGGCGCCGACCTGGACCTCTCGACCTCGACGCTGCAATGGATCGTCAGCGGCTACATCCTCGGCTACGGCGGTCTCCTGCTCCTGGGCGGCCGGGCCGCCGACCTGCTGGGCCGCCGTCAGGTCTTCCTGGTGGCGCTCGGCGTCTTCGCGGTCGCCTCGCTGCTCGGCGGCCTCGTCGACTCGGGGCCGCTGCTGATCGCCAGCCGGTTCATCAAGGGCCTGAGCGCCGCCTTCACCGCGCCCGCGGGCCTGTCCATCATCACCACGACGTTCCCCGAGGGCCCGCTGCGCAACCGCGCGCTCTCCATCTACACCACCTGCGCCGCCACCGGCTTCTCCATGGGCCTGGTGCTCTCCGGCCTGCTCACCGAGGCCAGTTGGCGGCTGACCATGCTGCTGCCCGCCCCGATCGCGCTGCTCGCCCTGGTCGCCGGCCTGAAGCTGCTGCCGCGCAGCGCCCGGGAGAAGGACCACAACGGCTACGACGTCCCCGGCGCCGTTCTCGGCACCGCCTCGATGCTGCTGCTGGTCTTCACCGTCGTCCAGGCCCCGGAGTCCGGCTGGGCCTCCGCCCGCACCCTGCTGTCCTTCCTCGCCGTGGCCGCCCTGCTCACGGTGTTCGTCCTGGTCGAGCGGCGCTCGCCGGGCCCGCTGATCCGCCTCGGGGTGCTGCGCTCCGGCTCCCAGCTCCGGGCCCAGCTCGGCGCCATGGCCTTCTTCGGCTCGTACGTCGGCTTCCAGTTCCTGGTGACCCTGTACATGCAGTCGCTGCTCGGCTGGTCGGCGCTGCACACCGCGCTCGCCTTCCTGCCCGCCGGCGCTTTGGTGGCGGTTTCGTCCACGAAGGTCGGCTCGATCGTCGACCGGTTCGGCACCCACCGGCTGATCCCGGCCGGCTTCGCACTGATGGTCGTCGGGTACGGGCTGTTCCTGGGCGTCGACCTCAGCCCCGTGTACGCCGCCGCGATCCTGCCGTCGATGCTGCTCATCGGCGCCGCCTGCGCGCTGGTCTTCCCCTCGCTGAACATCCAGGCCACCAACGGCGTCGAGGACCACGAGCAGGGCATGGTCTCCGGACTGCTCAACACCTCGGTCCAGGTCGGCGGCGCGATCTTCCTGGCCGTCGTGACCGCCGTGGTGACCGCGGGCGCCCCCGAGCACGCCACCCCGCAGGCCGTCCTCGACAGCTACCGCCCCGGACTGATCGTGGTCACGGCCGTCGCCGCGGCCGGACTGCTGATCACCCTCACGGGAGTCCGCACCGCGCGCCGGCCGCAGCCGTCGGTCGTGGTCGCCAAGTCCACCGTGCGGGAGGCGGAGCGCGTCGCCGTACGCGACTAGCGCGACCAGGGGGACGCCTCCGGCACCGTGCGCCCGGCGGAGCATGCTTGCTCCGCCGGGCGCACGGCTGTGAGACTTCCAGGATGGAGACGTACGGGGGACGCCGGAGCCAGGCCGAGCGGGACGCCATCACCGTGGAGATCGGATACGCCCTGTGCAGCGCGCTGTTCGCGGCGGCGGTGCTGTTCGGGGCGGTGGCCGGGCCTGCGCTGCTGTTCGAACTTCCGGGCTCCGTCGAGCTGTTGCTGCTCCGCGTGGGGCTCGTTCTCGCTCCCCTGCTCTTCGTGGCGCGGGTGGTGAGCGTGCTGGTGCGGTTCCGGCGGGAGGGCGCTCAGCCCAGCCAGCCCGGTCGCACCAGTCCCGACTCGTAGGCCAGCACGACCAGTTGGGCCCGGTCGCGGGCGCCGAGCTTGACCATCGTGCGGCTGACGTGGGTCTTGGCGGTCAGGGGGCTGACGACCAGGCGCCGGGCGATCTCGTCGTTGGACAGGCCGATACCGACCAGGGCCATCACCTCCCGTTCCCGCTCGGTGAGTTCGGCGAGGGCGCCGTCGGCCGCGGGTTCCTTGGAGCGGGCCGCGAACTCGGCGATGAGACGGCGGGTCACACCCGGGGAGAGCAGCGCGTCCCCGCCGACCACCGCCCTTACGGCGCGCAGGAGTTCCTCCGGTTCGGTGTCCTTGACGAGGAAGCCGGAGGCGCCGGAGCGGATCGCCTCGAAGACGTACTCGTCGAGTTCGAAGGTGGTGAGCACGACCACCTTCACCTCGCCGAGAGCGGTGTCCTGCGTGATGCGCCGGGTCGCGGCGAGGCCGTCGAGCAGCGGCATCCGGATGTCCATCAGGACGATGTCGGGCCGCAGTTCACGCACCTTGCGGACCGCCTCCTCGCCGTCGGAGGCCTCCCCGGCCACCTCGATGTCCGGCTGGGCGTCGAGCAGTGCCCGGAAGCCCGCCCGCACGAGGGACTGGTCGTCGGCGAGCAGTACGCGGATCACCGGTCGTCCTCCTTGGCCTTCACCTTGAGCGGCAGTACGGCGAGCACCCGGAACCCGCCGTCGGGACGCGGGCCCGCCTCGATGGTGCCACCGAGGGCCGCGGCCCGCTCCCGCATCCCGGCCAGGCCGTTGCCGCCGCCGCCCGCGTCGGCGCCGGTCGCGGGTCCGTCGTCGTCGACACGGAGCCGTAGGGCGTCCTTGTCGTGGTCGAGCCGCACGCGCGCGTGCCGCGATCCCGAGTGCCGTACGACGTTGGTGAGCGCCTCCTGGACGATGCGGAAGGCGGCGAGGTCGGCGCCGGGCGGCAGGGGCGGTGCCGTTCCGGTCACCTCGACGGTGAGGCCGGCGGACGCGGCCTGGGAGGTCAGCTCGGGGAGGCGGTCGAGCCCCGGGGCGGGGGTACGGGGCGCGTCGCCCGGGGTGCGCAGGGTGTCGAGGACCTGGCGGACCTCGCCGAGCGCCTCCTTGCTGGCGGCCTTGATGGTGGTGAGCGCGGTACGGGCCTGTTCGGGGTCCGAGTCGAGGAGGGCGAGGCCGACGCCCGCCTGGACGTTGATCACGGAGATGCTGTGGGCGAGGACGTCGTGGAGTTCGCGGGCGATCCGCAGCCGTTCCTCGTCGGCGCGGCGCCGGGCGGCCCGGGCGCGTTCGGCGCGCTCGCGGGCCCACTGTTCGCGCCGGGTGCGGGCGAGTTCCGACACGGCGACGATGGCCACCACCCAGGCCGCGACCACGCCCTCCTGCCCCCAGGGGGCGGCGGAGTCGTGGTCGGGCGGCAGCCACCTGAACAGCCAGTGGGCGACCAGGACGTGCCCGGCCCAGAGCATTCCGAGCGCGCTCCAGGCGGCCTTGCGGTGTCCGGTCACGACGGCGCTGAAACAGGCGAGGGCGACGGGGAGGAAGACGGGCCCGTAGGGGTATCCGGCGCCCAGGTACAGCACGGCGGCGACCGCGGTCCCGAAGACGACGAAGACCGGGTGCCGGTGCCGCCACAGCAGCAGCCCCGAGCCGATCACCAGGAGCGCCCGCGCGAACGGATCGAGTGCGGCCCGTGCCCCGGCCTGCTGGTGCGCCGCGAAGTTCGACCCCACGAGCACGAAGAGGGTCAGCAGCAGGGTGGACACCCACGGCCACCGGCTCTGCTGCCGCTCACCCCCGAACCGCTGCCACCACGGCGAACGATCCCCGCGCACGCCCCGCACACCGTCCATGACAGCCACGCTAGGGCCCCGTACCGGTCCGGGCGTCCTCTGAGCGGGGTGATCAGCCGTACTCCCGGCGAAGTACGCGAGCCAGGGGCCGGTCCGCGGTGTCCGGAACCGCTACCGCAGCCCCACGCCCCACCCCAACTGCCGTACCGCATGACGGAAGAACGGAGCGCGGGCTTCCACGACCCGGTTGAACTGGCCGAAGAGCTCGAAGCCGACCAGGCCGTAGAGCTGGGACCAGGCCGCCACCAGGGCCGTGACCGCCTCGGGCGGGAGGTCGGGGGCGAGGTCGGCGGCGATGCGGTCGGCCTCGGGGCGGAGTTCCTCGGGCAGTGGGGGAAGCGTGCGCAGGCCGCCCGGGGTGTGGTGGGCGTCGCGCACCACGCCGATCAGGAGGAGGCCGACGCGGGCGGCGGGCGGGACCGTCGTCTGCGGCGCGGTGTAGCCGGGGACGGGGGAGCCGTAGATCAGCGCGTACTCGTGCGGATGGTCGAGGGACCAGCCGCGGACCGCCTCGCACACCGTGACCCACCGGTCCAGAGGTTCCGCCCCCGCGGCCGCCTCGTGGGCCCGTTCCGCGCTCTCCCCCAGCGAGTCGTAGGCGTCGATGATCAGCGCGGTGAGGAGTTCGTCGCGGCTCGGGAAGTAGCGGTACAGCGCGGAGGAGACCATCCCCAGCTCGCGCGCCACGGCCCGCAGCGAGAGCTTGGCCGCCCCCTCGGCCGCGAGCTGCCGGCGCGCCTCGTCCTTGATGGCTGCGGTGACTTCGATCCGGGCGCGGGCCCGGGCGCCCTGTGCGGTGTTCATGGGCCTCAGTCTCGCAAAAAGAGAGCGGTGCACACAAGAGAGAGCGCCGCTCTTGCTTTGCCGTGCGGATGCGTGCAGACTGATGCCACGAAACGAGAGCACTGCTCTCTCAACTCGATGGGGAGACACCATGTCGTCGTCGCCGTACTACCTCAAGGGCAGCCCGCTCAACGTCCGACTCAACGGCGTCATCGGCTGGCTGGCCCGGCACGGCTTCAGCCTCGCGGGCACCGCGGAGATGTCGGTGCGCGGCCGCAAGAGCGGACAGTTGCAGCGGATCCCGGTCAACCCGCACACGTACGACGGCGGGCAGTACCTCGTCTCGGCGCGCGGGCACTCCCAGTGGGTGCGCAACATGCGCGCAGCCGGCGGCGGGGAGCTGCGAGTCGGCCGCAAGGTGCGCGAGTTCACCGCGGTGGAGCTGCCCGACGCGGAGAAGCTGCCGATCCTGCGGACCTATCTGGAGAAGTGGGGCTGGGAGGTCAACCAGTACTTCCAGGGCGTGACCGCGAAGTCCTCCGACGAGGAGATCGTCGCGGCCGCCCCGGACCACCCGGTGTTCCGGATCACGGTCAGGAAGTGACCGTGGGGCAGGCGCACCCCACGGACACCGACCGTCAGGACGCGGCCTCTTCGCCCTTGTCGGAGCCCTTGTCGGTCTCCCGCTCGCCCGAGCCCGCACCCCGCTCGGCCGGACGCGGGTCCAGGGCGGCCAGCGCCCGCTGGGCCATCGGCCGGCCCCGGACCAGCTCGCCCAGCGAGGTCGCGCCCTGGGTGATCTCCTTGAACGCGTTCCACGCGGGCCTGAAACCCGTCAGCGCCGCGTGGAAGAGGCCGGGGCGGCGCTCGAACGCGGTCAGCATCCGCTTGCCGACGCTCATCTCGACGCCGAGTCCCGCCTTGACGGCGAACGCGTAGTTCAGCGCCTGGCGCCGGGTGTCGACCGCGTCATGGGCCTCCGCGATCCGCACCGCCCACTCCCCCGCGAGCCGGCCGGAGCGCAGCGCGAAGGAGATGCCCTCACGGGTCCACGGCTCCAGCAGCCCGGCCGCGTCACCGCACACCAGCACCCGCCCGCGCGAGAGCGGCGAGTCGTCGGCACGGCAGCGGGTCAAGTGGCCGGAGGAGATGCTCGGTTCGAACCCCGCGAGGCCGAGCCGCGCGACGAAGTCCTCCAAGTACCGCTTGGTGGCCGCGCCTTCACCGCGCGCCGAGATCACGCCGACCGTCAGGGTGTCCCCCTTCGGGAAGACCCAGCCGTAACTGCCGGGCATCGGGCCCCAGTCGATGAGGACCCGGCCCTTCCAGTCCTCGGCGACGGTCTCCGGCACCGGGATCTCCGACTCGAGGCCGAGGTCGACCTGGTCGAGCTTGACCCCGACATGCGCTCCTATCCGGCTGGCGCTGCCGTCGGCCCCGACGACCGCCCGCGCGAGGACGGTCTCGCCGCCCTGGAGCACCACCGCGACCGTGCGCCGGTCCGGCACCGCCGAGCCGTGCTGCTCGACACGCTGCACGGTGACGCCCGTGCGCAGCTCGGCGCCCGCCTTCTGGGCGTGCTCGACGAGCTGCTGGTCGAACTCGGGCCGGTTGATCAGCCCGAACAGCATCTGCTTGGAGCGCCGGGTGCGGGTGAAACGGCCGTTGTTCGAGAAGGTGACCGCGTGCACCTTGTCCCGGAAGGGCAGCTCGAAGCCGGGCGGCAGCGCGTCCCGCGAGGGTCCGATGATGCCGCCGCCGCACGTCTTGTACCGCGGCAGCTCGGCCTTCTCCAGCAACAGCACACGCCGTCCCGTGACCGCCGCCGCGTAGGCGGCCGAGGCCCCCGCGGGTCCCGCGCCCACCACGACGACGTCCCACACCCGCTGCGCCTCGTCCCGGACGCCGTCCGCCGGGGAGTCGCCCGCCGAGGGGCCGGCCGCCGAAGAGCCGTCCGTCGAAGGGTCGCCCGCCGAAGAGTTCTCGCTGCTCACGATGGTCTACTGCTCCTGATCAAGCCGCTGCCGCACCTGTCTCCCGCATCCTACGGCGGGCCCGCCCACAACCCACTGTGGGAGGATCTACGGCACTCACAGGTACAACGTCGCACCCACAAGGAGCGTGCCCATGTCGTCGAATCCGGTCGCCGAGACCGTCGCCTCGCTGATGCCGAGGGCGCGGGCGGAGCTCACCGAACTGGTGGCGTTCAGGTCGGTGGCGGACTTCGAGCAGTTCCCGAGGAGCGAGAGCGAGGCCGCCGCGAACTGGGTCGCGGACGCGCTCAGGGCCGAGGGTTTCCAGGACGTGGCCCTGCTCGACACCCCGGACGGCACGCAGTCGGTCTACGGCTACCTGCCGGGCCCCGAGGGCGCGAAGACCGTCCTGCTCTACGCCCACTACGACGTGCAGCCCCCGCTGGACGAGGCGGGCTGGCAGACCCCGCCCTTCGAGCTCACCGAGCGCGAGGACGGCCGCTGGTACGGGCGCGGGGCCGCCGACTGCAAGGGCGGGCTGATCATGCACCTGCTCGCGCTGCGCGCCCTGAAGGCCGACGGCGGGATCCCGGTGCACGTCAAGTTCATCGCCGAGGGCTCGGAGGAGCAGGGCACGGGCGGCCTGGAGAGGTACGCCGAGGCGCACCCCGGGCTCCTCGACGCGAACGCCGTCGTCATCGGCGACGCGGGCAACTTCCGCACCGGTCTGCCGACGGTGACCGCGACCCTGCGCGGCATGACCATGATGCGGGTCCGGATCGACACCCTGGAGGGCAACCTCCACTCGGGCCAGTTCGGCGGTGCCGCCCCGGACGCGCTGGCGGCGCTGATCCGGGTCCTGGACTCGCTGCGCGCGAAGGACGGCTCCACCACGATCGACGGGCTCACCCCGGACGCGTCCTGGGAGGGCCTCGCGTACGACGAGGAGCAGTTCCGCAAGGACGCGAAGGTCCTGGACGGGGTGGAGCTGATCGGCGACGGCACGGTGGCCGACCGCATCTGGGCCCGCCCGGCGGTCACGGTCCTCGGCATCGACTGCCCGCCGGTGGTCGGCGCCACCCCGTCCGTGCAGGCGAGCGCCCGCGCCCTGGTCAGCCTGCGGGTGCCGCCGGGCATCGACGCGGCGGAGGCGAACAAGCTGCTGCGGGCCCACATCGAGGCGCACACGCCGTGGGGTGCCCGTGTGAGCATCGAACAGGTCGGCCAGGGTCAGCCGTTCAGCGCGGACACCACCAGCCCCGCCTACGCGGCGATGGCCGAGGCGATGGCGGTGGCCTACCCGGGCCAGGAGATGCAGTACGCCGGCCAGGGCGGCTCGATCCCCCTGTGCAACACCCTCGCATCGCTCTACCCGCACGCGGAGATCCTCCTCATCGGCCTGAGCGAACCGGCGGCCCAGATCCACGCCGTGAACGAGAGCGTCTCCCCGCAGGAGCTGGAGCGCCTGTCGATCACGGAGGCCCTGTTCCTGCGCAACTACGCGGCGAGCTGATCGACGGCTCCGCGCTCGGCGGAAAGGCCCTCGCCCGCGGCCGGGGGCCTTTCCACGGTCGTCTGCCGGAGGTCGGCCAGGCCCACCTCCGGCGCCACGACGACGAGTCGCCCCTGATCGACGCGGGCCCTGCGGGTTCGGCGCCGCCGATCGCCGCCGGCATCCAAGGGCGCCTACGACGGATCGTGCTCACCCGCTGCAAGGCTCGCCCGTGTCGGCCACGGAGACCCGATCATGGGCCCATGGACTCTCCCGCCCGCCTCCGCACCCACGCCGACCTCGCCTCCACCCTCGCGCTCCTGAGCGACAGCGACCTCGCGGAGCTCGTGGCGTCGGGTACGGCCGCCGGTAGCGGTATCGGCGGGCGGGCGGTGCTGTTGGAGGTGGACGGGGTGCGGGTGTTCGTGAAGCGGGTACCACTCACCGACACCGAACTCCGTCCGCACCACGTCCGCTCCACAGCGAACGTCTTCGACCTGCCGGTCCCTTGCCACTACGGCATCGGCGCGATCGGCAGCCCCGGCTTCGGCGCCTGGCGCGAGCTGGCGGTGCACGAGATGACGACGAACTGGGTGCGGTCGGGCCGGTTCCCGGGATTTCCGCTCCTGCACCACTGGCGGGTGCTGCCCGACACCCCGCAGCCGCTGCCCGGGGAACTCGCCGACGAGGGGCGGGCCGTGGCCTACTGGGGAGGCTCACCAGGGCTCAGGGAGCGCCTCGCGGCCCTGCGCACCGCCTCCGCGAGCCTCACCCTGTTCCTGGAGCACGTGCCGCACACCCTCCACGACTGGTTCCACGCCCAACTGCGCACGGACGACGCCGCCTCGGCCTGCGCGCTGGTGGAGCAGGGCCTCGACGCCGTCACCGGATTCCTGCGGGAGCAGCAACTCGTCCACTTCGACGCCCACTTCCGCAACATCCTCACCGACGGGCACCGGCTCCACCTGACCGACTACGGCCTCTCCCTGTCCGGCCGCTTCCGACTCGGCCCGCAGGAGCGCGACTTCCTCGACCGGCACCGCCCCTACGACCGCGCCTACGTCTTCTCGTACCTCGTCCACTGGCTGGTCGTCGACCAGTACGGCTACGACCGGGACGAGCGCGAGGACTTCATCCGCACGTGCGCGGACGGCAGGCGCCCCGAGGGCATCCCCCGGGCCGCCGCCGAGCTCATCTCACGTCACGCCCGACTCGCCGTCGTCGTAGGGGACTTCAACCGGCGCCTGGAACAGGAGAGCCGACTGACGCCCTACCCTCACGAAGCGGCGGACGCGTTGTCCTCCAGGGTCGTCAGTGCCGGGTCGAGCACGATGTCCTCGGCGCGGGCCTCGACGCTCGGCTCCTCCGGGAAGTGACAGGCCGTCAAGTGGCCCTCCGCGTTGCCCCCGAGCCGTACCAGCGGCGGTTCCTCGGTCGCGCACCGCTCCTGGGCCTTCCAGCAGCGGGTGCGGAAGCGGCAGCCGGAGGGCGGGTCGACCGGTGAGGGCACGTCCCCGGCGAGCCGGATGCGCTCGCGTCGGTGCACGGCGTCCGGGTCGGCCTCGGGGACCGCGGAGAGCAGCGCGTGGGTGTAGGGGTGCCGGGGGCCTGTGTAGAGGGTCTGCCGGTCGGCGACCTCGACGATCTTGCCGAGGTACATCACCGCGACCCGCTCGCAGAAGTGCCGTACGACGGCGAGGTCGTGGGCGATGAAGACGAACGCGATGCCCAGTTCCCGCTGGAGGTCCTGGAGCAGGTTGACGATCTGCGCCTGGATGGACACGTCCAGGGCGGAGACCGGCTCGTCGGCCACGATCAGCTTGGGCCGCAGTGCGAGGGCGCGGGCGATCCCGATGCGCTGGCGCTGACCGCCGGAGAACTCGTTCGGGTAGCGGTTGTAGTGCTCGGGGTTGAGGCCGACCGTCTCCAGGAGTTCCTGGGCGCGCTTCTTGTGACCCTGCGGCGGGTTGATGTCGTTGAGCCGCATCGGCGTCTCGACGATCGTGCCGACCGTGTGCCGGGGGTTCAGCGACGAGTACGGGTCCTGGAAGATCATCTGGAGGTTGCGGCGGGCCTCCTTCATCCGGTTCTCCGGGGTGTGGGTGATGTCCTCCCCGTCGAACACCACCTTCCCGGCCGTGGGTTCCAGCAGCCGGGTGATGAGCCGGCCCGTGGTCGACTTGCCGCAGCCGGACTCGCCGACCAGTCCGAGCGACTGGCCCGCGCCGACCGTGAAGTCGATGCCGTCGACGGCGTGCACGGCCCCGATCTGCCGCTGGAAGACGATTCCGCGGCGGATCGGGAAGTGCTTGGTGAGGCCGCTGACTTCGAGCAGGTGCTCCCCGGCGGCGGGCTGGGTGGTGCTCACGGGCTGCTCCTGTTCGTCCGCCGCGCTCACTGCGCGGCCCCCGTGGCCGTACGGACGCGGATCTCTTGCCGGGTCTCGGGGGTGAGGTGGCAGGCGGCGAGGTGCCGTCCGGTGCCGGCCACCTCGACCAGCTCGGGCCGGTCGACCGCGCAACGCCCCTCGGGCACCCAGCCCTTGTAGGTGCAGCGGGGGTGGAAGGCGCAGCCGCCGGGCGGGTTGATGAGGCTGGGCGGGGAGCCGGCGATCGGGTTCAGCCGTCGTCCGACGTCGCCGGTGATCTGCGGCATGGATTCCAACAGGCCCCACGTGTAGGGGTGCTGGGGCTCCTTGAGCACGTCGTGGACGGTGCCGTACTCGATGCGGCGGCCGCCGTACATCACCAGGATGTCGTCGGCGATGTCGGCCACCACCCCGAGGTCGTGGGTGATGAGGATGACCGCGGAGCCGAACTCCTCCTGGAGGTCCCGGATCAGGTCCAGGATCTGCGCCTGGACGGTGACGTCGAGGGCGGTGGTCGGCTCGTCGGCGATGAGCAGTTCGGGGTCGCAGACCAGCGCCATGGCGATCATGGCGCGCTGGCGCATACCGCCGGAGAACTGGTGCGGATAGTCCCGCACCCGGCGTTGGGGCTGCGGGATGCCGACCCGCTTCAGCATCTCCACGGCCCGCTCCCGGGCCTCCTTCTTGGAGACCTTGTGGTGGACCTGGTAGGCCTCGGCGATCTGGGCGCCGACGGTGAAGTAGGGGTGCAGCGCGGACAGCGGGTCCTGGAAGATCATGGAGACGGTACGGCCGCGCAGCGAGCGCATGGCGTGCTCGGGCAGGGAGACCAACTCCCGGCCGTCCAGGCGTATCTCGCCGGAGACCTGGGCGCGCGTGCCCTTGTGCAGACCGAGCAGGGCCAGCGAGGTGACCGACTTCCCCGAGCCGGACTCGCCGACGATGCCGAGGGTGCTGCCCTTCTCCAGGGTGAAGGAGACGCCGTCGACGGACTTGACGATCCCGTCCTCGGTGGGGAAGTGCACACGCAGGTCCCGTACGTCGAGGAAGGGCGCGGCCGCGTCGTCGGCGGCCGCCGGTTGCGGTGAGGTCAGGAGGGACACGGGCTTTCCTTGCTGCGGGTGAGGGGCTCAGGCGAGGCGGACGCGGGGGTCGATGAGGCCGTAGACCACGTCGACGACCACGTTGGCGAGGACGACGAAGGTGGCCGCGAAGAGCGTGGTGCCGAGGATGACCGGCAGGTCGGAGTTCTGTACCGAGTCGACCGCGAGCTTGCCGATGCCGTTGATGCCGAACACCGACTCGGTGATGACCGCGGAGCCGCCGATCAGCGAGCCGACGTCCATGCCGAAGATGGTGATGATCGGGGTGATCGCGGCCCGCAGGCCGTGCTTGAGGACGACGCGCTGACTGGACAGGCCCTTGGCGCGGGCGGTGCGCATGTAGTCCTCGGCGAAGACCTCCAGCATGGAGGAGCGGGTGAGCCGGGTGTACAGCGCGAGGTAGACGATGACGAGGGTGAACCAGGGCAGGATCAGCCCCTGGAACCAGGCTCCCGGGTCCTGGGTGATCGGGGTGTAGCCGGAGGCGGGCAGGATCTGCCACTTGTCGACGAACAGGTAGAGCAGCAGCAGTCCGACGAAGTAGATCTGCACGGAGACACCGAGCAGGGCGAGTCCCACCGCCGCCTTGTCCGCGGCCTTGCCCCGGCGGACCGCGGCGACCGTGCCGAGGCCGACGCCCAGGATCAGGAAGAACACCGCCGCGCCGAGACCGAGCGAGAGGTCGGCGGGGAAGTCGTCGAGGAGGGTGGTCAGGACCGGGGTGTCGGTCTGGAAGGAGATGCCCAGGCAGGGCGCGCCGCAGTGGATGTGCACGCTCTCGTCGCCGAAGTCCCGGCCGACGAAGAGTCCCTTGAAGAACTCCCAGAACTGCTTGAGGAAGGTCTGGTCGAGCCCCAGCGAATGCTTGATCTCGGCCAGCCGGGACGGCGAACAGGTCTTGCCGCAGGCCAGGAGGGCGGGGTCGGACGGCAGCGCGAAGAAGATCACGAAGGTGATCACGGTGATCACCAGGAGGATCGCGACCGCTGCCAGCAGGCGCCGGATGAGGTAACGAAGCATGTCGTGCTGGACCCTGACGTGAGAGGGGGTGCCCCGCCGGCCGGGACCGCCGGCGGGGCTGGGAGGGGTGCGTCAGCTCTTGACGTAGACGTGGACCAGGCTGGGCTCGGCGAGGATCGGGTCCGAGATGACTCCGCCCACCTTGGAGCCCGCCAGATCGCTGAACTTCATGTACATCAGCGGGATCACGGCGGCGTCCTTCATGATCTGCTGGTCCAGCGCGCCGTAGGCGGCGTCGGCCTGCTTGACGTCCGTCATCTTGGCGATCTTGTCGATCTGCGCGTTGACCGCGGGGTCGTTCAGGTACGACAGGTCCTGGTTGGACTGCGGCAGCTTCGCGATCTGGCGTCCGTCGAAGAGGACGGGCAGCACGGTGGAGGCGTTCGGCCAGTCCGCGATCCAGTCGCCCCAGGTGAGGTCGTACTGGTTCTTGACGTTGTCGATGTTGCTGAAGTAGTTCGCCGCGTCGATCGGGGTGATGTTCACCGTGATGCCGATCTTCGCGAGCGAGGTCTTCACGGCGTCGCCGAAGTGCTCCAGGGTCGGGGTGTTCTCGACCGCGAGCGACATGGTGAGCTTGGGGTCGCCGGCCTGCTTCATCAGCGCCTTGGCCTTGGTGAGGTCTCCGGCGGGGTTGGTGCTGTAGAGGTTGAACTTCTGGTAGCCGTCGATGCCGGGGCTGAGCATGGTGCTCGCGTAGTCGCCGTAGGCCGAACCGCCGAACGCGCCGCGGACGGTGGTCTTGTCGATCGCGTACTCGATCGCCTGACGGACCTTGACGTTCTTGGTCCGGGTGGTGTTGATGGCGAGGTAGTTGATGCCCGGGGCCGGGATGTTGTAGAGGCGCGACTTCAGGGACGGGTCATTGGTGATCGTCGTCAGGTCGGAGCCCGCTATCGGCCACTGCATGATCGAGGTCTGGGCGGTGCCGGCGTCGGACTTGATCTGCTGGTCGATCGCCGACTGGTCCTGGCCGAGCTGCACGTCGATCTCGTTGACGTTCTGCTGCCGGATCGGGTCGGTCGACTGCTTCCAGTGGGTGTTCCTGACGAGGACGAGTTCCTTGTTCTTGGTGTACGACTTGATCATGTACGGCCCGTCGGACCAGACGTGGGTGTCGTACGTGGCGCCGGTGTCGTGCGCCTTGGGCACCCCGGACCAGCCGGGCATGGCGGTCGTCTGGTTGAAGTCGGCGACCGGCTGGTTCAGGTGGAAGACGATGGTGGAGGCGTCGGGCGTCTGGATGGAGGCGAGTTCCTTGCCCTTGTAGGGGCCCTTGTAGGTGGAGCCGCCGACCAGCCACTGACTGGCGTACGGCGGGCCGCCGTTGATGTCGGGCGAGAAGGTCCGCTCGACGCCGTACTTGACGTCCTGCGAGGTGACCGGCGTGCCGTCCTGCCAGTCGACGCCCTTGCGCAGGTGGAAGGTCCACACCGTGTCGTTCGCGCTGGGCGTTCCGGTGTCGGTGGCCAGGTCGCCGACCAGTTTGGGCGTCGAGCCCGTCTCGTCCCAGCCGGTCAGGGTGCGCACGAGCTCCTGGTCCATGCTCGAACCCTCGGTCGTGTAGACGCGCTGGGGGTCGAGGTGGTCGAAGTCGGCGTGGTCGAGGACGGTCAGGGTGCCGCCCTTCGCCGGGGAGCCGCTTCCGCTGGTGCTGGAGGAGCCTCCGCATGCGGTGGCCCCCAGGGCGATCGCCACGGCGGTGGCCGTGAGCGCGATCGAGCGCCTTCTGCGCGTCATGAGGTAACACTCCGTTCTTCTACGGCTCGGCGACGACGGCTCAAGTGGGGCCGCACTCGCCGGTGTTGAGGGGGACCGCGTCAGCCGCGGGCCGCGCGGGGATCCAGGGCGTCCCGGACGCCGTCACCGAGGAGGTTCAGCGCCAGGACGAGAATCAGCAGCAGGACTCCGGGAACGAACAGGTACATGGGGTCCTGGAGGAAGAACTGGGAGGCGTCCGAGAGCAGCGCTCCCCAGTCCGGGTTGGGCGGGATGACACCCACGCCGAGGTAGGACAGGGCCGCCTCGGTGGTGATGTTCTGCGGGACGGCCAGCGCGAAGGAGATCAGCACCGGCGCCCACAGGTTCGGCAGCAACTGCCGGAAGAGGATGTGCCACTTGCCGGCGCTCATGATCCGCGCCGCGTCGACGAACTCCCGCTCGCGCAGGGACAGGACCTGGCCGCGGACCAGACGGGCGGTGTAGGCCCAGGCGAACACCGCGATGTTCAGGACGAGGACGAGCAGCCGCAGGTTCTCGTCGGTGCCTCCGTGGTCGTTGGTCTGCATCGCGTTCTGGATGACCGGGGTCAGCGCGATGATGAACAGCAGCTGCGGGAAGGCCAGCATCACGTCCATGATCCGCGACAGCACGGAGTCGACCCAGCCGCCGGAGTACCCGGCCGCGAGGCCGGCCACGACGCCGACGACGGTGGACAGGACGGCCGAGGCGAAGCCGACGAAGAGCGAGGTGCGCAGGCCGTAGACGATCCGGGCGAACAGGTCGTAGCCGGTGCCCGGTTCGACGCCGAGCAGATGGGTGAGGCTGATGCCGCCCAGCGAGCCGCGGGGGAAGTTCCCGGTGTCGGGGTTGATCGCCTTGCCGTCGGGGGTGATCGGGCCCCAGCCGGTGATGTCGGTCAGGACCGGCGCCAACAGCGCGATCAGGATGAAGAGCACCGTGATCACGAACGCGGCCATGGTGACCTTGTCGCGTCTGATGCGCCGCCAGGCCATGCGGGCGGGCGACCGTCCGGTGATGGCGGTGCCGTCGCTCAGCGGGGCCGGCGAGGGTTCGCCGGTCGCTTGCGTGGCGCCGGTGGCGGGCATCGGCTGCTGTTGCGTCGTCATCGTGCGGACGTCCCGGGTATGTGCTGAAGCTGGCGCGGGGGTCTCGGCATGAGGCTGTCCCCTGGAGGAAAAGGCGTCGGTCGCCGGCCGTTGTCGGCGCCGTGAGGCTGAGCGGGACTGTCGCAACACGCCGGAAGGCCGGTCAAGCCGGAAAATGACCGAAAAGGGGATTGTTTGCGCTCGTTGCCAAGAGTTGACGAGGGCGGGGTGTTCCGTTAGCTCTGACATGGAGGTAACGCGACGATTCCCTTGGCGGGTTCTCGCCTTCCACTTGCCAGATCCGAACATGCTTCGAACGCGACAAGGCCCCGCCGGCCGCGAACGCCGGCGGGGCCTCGAACGGTCCTCAGCCTGTCGGAATCCCCGCTTCCAGGTACAGGGCGGCACCGCGTTCCCGGGCCCTGAGCGCCCACCGCAACCGCTCGTAGCGCACCGGCGGCAGCAGCTCCGCGGCCTCCTCCTCGCTCGCGAAGCACCAGCCCCGCAGCTCGGGTCCGGGCAGCAGGACCCGGCCCGCCTCGGTGGAGTCGAGCCGTCCGCCGTCGAAGAGCAGCCGCAGTCCGCCGTACCCGGGAGGCGCGGGCGGTTCCCAGTCGACGACCAGGAGACGGGGCACGTCGTCCAGCTGGATGCCGGTCTCCTCGGCGACCTCGCGCACCCCGGCCCGCGCGGGCGCCTCGCCGGGTTCGACGACCCCGCCGGGGAACTCCCAGCCTGCCTTGTAGGTGGGGTCGACGAGCAGCACCCGGTCCTGCTCGTCGAAGAGGAGGACCCCGGCGGCCACCGTCTCGGCGGTGGGCTCCGGGGTCTGCACGATGTCGCACGCGGGCACGGTCCCGGCACCGAGGTCCTCGGCGATCCGGACGGCCGTCTCGTACGGGGTGAGCCCGCTGGTGTCGATCGGATGGGCGTCGGCGGTGAGCCAGGAGGCGAGGGCGGCCCGGTAGGGCTCGATGCGGTCGTACGCCCAGTGGCCCTGGCCCGTCGCGCCGAGCGGCAGGGCCGGTGTGGCGCCCCGCCCGGCTATTCGTTCCCGCAGGATCGTTTCCGCCGGAGCGAGGAGCAGATGCCGGACACTGATCCGGCGGGCGGCGAGGCCGCCGAAGATCTCGTCGCGGTACTCCTGGCGCAGCAGGGTCATGGGGACCACGAGGGTCCCGCCGAGCTCGGCGAGCATCGCGGCAGCAGTGTCGATCACCAGTCGTCGCCAGATCGGCAGGTCCTGGAAGTCGCCGACCTCGGCGAGGTGCTTGGGCGGCAGCAGGCGCACGACCGCTGCGCCGATCTCCTCGGGGTCGAAGAGCGTGCTGTTCGGGATCAGTTCGATCAGTTCCCGTGCGGCGGTGGTCTTCCCCGCACCGAACGCGCCGTTGATCCAGACGATCACGGACTCCCCCTCTTCTGTTTGGCCCCCTGTGGCTTGCCCGTTCCACCCTGCCACGGAAACCAGCCGCAGTTGAGAGCACACGAAACGGCGCCGGGACCCTCGTTCGAGGGCTCCGGCGCCGTGGCCTCGCGGGGGCGGGCCCCGTCAGACGTTGTTCCCCAGCGCACTCTCCTCCACGCCGTCCAGACTGGCGTCGGCGATGGTGTGGTGGGGGTCGACGGCGGTGAGGGTCTTGTCGAGGTCGAGGTCACCGAGCGCACCGCCCGCGGCGTGCGAGGGGGTGACCGCCGCGACGACGAAGCCGGTGGCGAGGGAGGCGATGGCGAGCATGCTGCGCTTCTTCATGAGCTGATCAACGCAGCCACACGCGATGGGTCACGCCCACCCACTCCGCTCACCGGGTGGAACGCTCCGCCGGGGCTACACCCACCACTCCGGCCACCGGACGAAACGCGACGCCGCCTCACACGCGCTGAGGCCACCGGACGGAATGCCCCGCCGGCACAACACACGCCGCGTTGGCCACCGGACGGAACCTTCCGCAGCCGTCCCATCCGCAGCTCCGGCCACCGGACGGAACCGTCGGCCGCCATCACACTCGCCGCTCAGCCCACCAGATGGGACCTCCCGCCGCCATCACGCCCGCCGCTCGGGCCACAAGACAGAACCGTCCGCCGCCATCACACTCGCTGCTCAGCCCACCAGGTGGAACCTTCCGCCGCCGTCCCACCCGCCGCTCTGGCCACCGGCTGGGGGGTTCCGCCTGGCCGCTCCGCTCACCGGGTGGAACGTTCCGCCCCCGCCGTCAGACGGCCGCCGCGGTGTCCGTCTGACGGGCGAGCGCCGCCGCGGCCGCCCCGACCAGGCCTGCGTCCGTGCCCATCTGCGCGGGCACGATCGTCAGGCGCTGGACGAAGGACAGGGTCGCGTAGCTGCCCAGGGCCTTGCGCAGGGGCTCGAAGAGGATGTCTCCGGCCTTGCCGACCCCGCCGCCGATCACGGCGATGTCGATCTCGACGAGGGTCGCGGTGGCGGCGATACCGGCGGCCAGCGCCTGGGCCGCCCGCGCGAAGGAGGCCACGGCGACCGGGTCACCGGACCGGGCCGCCTGGGCCACCGCGGCGGCGGACGTGTCGCCGTCCGGGCCGGGCCGCCAGCCGTTCTCCAGCGCGCGCCGGGCGATGTTCGGACCGCTCGCGATGCGCTCCACACAGCCGCGCGCACCGCACGGGCACGGGTCGCCGTCCAGGTCGACACTGATGTGCCCGATGTGACCGGCGTTGCCGGTGGGGCCGGCGTGCAGCTGGCCGTTCAGCACCAGACCGCCCCCGACACCGGTCGAGACGACCATGCACAGCGCGTTGTCGTGTCCGCGTGCCGCGCCCTGCCAGTGCTCCGCGGCCGTGATCGCCACACCGTCGCCGATCAGCTCGACGGGGAGCCCGCCCGCCGCCTCCCGGACCCGCCGGACCAGCGGAAAGTCGCGCCAGCCGGGCACGTTCACCGGGCTCACCGTGCCGGTGGAGGCGTCCACCGGACCCGCACTGCCGATCCCGAGGGCGCCGGCCCGTCCCCACAGCGGCGAGCCGGCCAGCTCGCCGACGGTCTCCTCGACGGCCCGCATGACGGTCTCGCCGTCCTCCTGCGCGGGTGTGGCGCGCTGGGCGCGGTGCAGGATCCGGCCGTGGCCGTCCACCAGCGCCCCGGCGATCTTGGTGCCGCCGATGTCGAGCGCAGCCACGAGGTCGGTGTGCATCAGTGTCAGTTCTCCGCGTCACCTTGAGGAATGGGCAGTCCGGTCTCGCGGTGGGGGCGCAGGCCGGCAGATTGCGGTGGACAGTGTCTCCTGCATCTGACAACGTTGTCCAGGCTCTATGCTCGACGCCACATCCTCATACAAAATCATGGGCCGCCACACCCCTTTGCCACGACCTTGCCAAGAGCTCTGACGACAGGACAGGACGCCGTATCGTGCCCGAGACCCACAGCCGAGCAGACCGTCTCTCCGCGACCCGGTACGGCAACCGCCCGACCATGAAGGACGTGGCCGCCCGGGCCGGCGTGGGGCTCAAGACGGTCTCCCGCGTGGTCAACGGCGAAGCGGGGGTCACGGCCGAGACCGAGCACCGGGTCAAGGAGGCCATCGAGGCGCTCGGCTTCCGCCGCAACGACAGCGCGCGGGTGCTGCGCAAGGGGCGCACCGCGAGCATCGGCCTGGTCCTGGAGGACCTCGCCGACCCGTTCTACGGCCCGCTGAGCCGCGCGGTGGAGGAGGTCGCCCGGGCCAACGGGGCGCTGCTCATCAACGGTTCCAGCGCTGAGGACCCGGAGCGGGAGCAGGAGTTGGTGCTGGCGCTGTGCGCGCGGCGCGTGGACGGGCTGGTGGTGATCCCGGCCGGCGACGACCACCGGTATCTGGAGCCGGAGCTCAAGGCGGGCGTCGCGACGGTGTTCGTGGACCGTCCGGCGGGCCGGATCGACGCCGACGTGGTCCTGTCCGACAACTTCGGGGGCGCGCGGGACGGGGTGGCCCACCTCATCGGGCACGGGCACCGCCGGATCGGCTTCATCGGCGACATGCCCCGCATCCACACGGCCGCCGAGCGGCTGCGCGGGTACCGGGCGGCGATGGAGGACGCCGGCATAGCGGTCGAGGACGCGTGGACCTCCCTGGGCGTCACCGACCCCGAGCGGGTACGCCGGGCAGCCGAGGAGATGCTCTCCGGGCCCTCCCCGGTCACCGCGATCTTCGCCGGCAACAACCGCGTGACGGTCACCGTGGTCCGCGTCCTCGCCGAGCACACCCGGCGGGTCGCCTTCGTCGGCTTCGACGACATCGAGCTCGCGGACCTCCTCCAGCCGGGCGTCACGGTCGTCGCCCAGGACGCGGCGGCCCTGGGCCGCACGGCCGCGGAACGACTCTTCCGCCAACTGGACGGCACGCTCCTGACCCCGGAACGCATCGAACTGCCCACCCGGTTGATCACACGCGGCTCGGGCGAGTTGCCTCCGGCGGACTGAGCGGAGTGCATGGGGAGCGGGGAGAATCGTCGAGTGGGTGAGGTCACGTGGCTGGACCGGGACGACGGCGAGAGAGGGGCGCCGGAGGCGGGGAGCCCTGACCCGGCCGCCCCCTCCCTGGAGTCGCTGGGGCTCGCCGAGGCTCCGCGTGATCATCCGTTGCTCTACCCCGGCGCCTGGCCGACGCACTCCGGCCTGCTCGACGGCGACCGGCTGCACCCGCTCGACCGGCTGGTGCACGAGGACCGCACCCCCGTCCTCGCGATCGGGTCCAACGCCAGTCCCGGGCAACTGCGGCACAAGATGGTCGAGTTCGGTATCGCCTCACCGGTCCCGATGGTCAGGGCGCGCGTGACCGGCGTCGGCGTCGGGGTGTCCGCGCATGTCAGCCGGATGGGATACGTCTCCGCCTCCCCCTTCCACGCCCCGGACTCCACACGGGAGTTGTTCGTCATCTGGCTGGACGCCGAGCAGCTCGCGGTCGTCGACGCGAGCGAAGGCGTCCCCCTGAGAAACGGCAACTACGGCCGCGCCTGGCTGCCCTCACCCGAGGTGCGGGTCGAGCTGGAGGACGGCGTGACCCTGCCCGGCGTCCACTCCTACGTCAACCGCCACGGCGTGCTGCACGACGGCACGGGCCTCCCGCGCACCCACCCCGGGCAGCGGGAGCTGCTCACCGAACTCCTCGTGGGATCGGCCCGGTTGAGAGAGCTGTTCGGGGTCACCCCCGAGGAGTTCGTGACCCGGGCCCGCGCCGACCGCGGGCGGTGCGAGGCCGGCACCCGGCTCTTCGCCGAGGAGAAGCGGGTGACGGAGTCCGGTCTGGAGCGGTACGTGAGGGTTCAGCAGACCGGGAGTCCCGGCACCGGCTCGTCGTTGCCGCCGCCCTTGACGTAGACGACGCTGACGTACACCCCGGTGTTGCCGCTGTCGTCGTCGGTCCTGGCCCACCACACGTTGGTCCACTCCCCCGAGGTCTCGCGGCGCCCCAGGTTCGACTGGCAGAAGAAGTAGTTGGTGCCCGCGTAGAGGATCCCGGCCTCGGCGCCGGAGGCCGTGTAGGACTTGGCGGTCTTCCAGACCGTGCAGTTGTACTTGCCGCCGCCGATCGCCGTGCAGGCCGGGGCGGGAGTGCTGGGCTCGTCGGTCGGACCGCCGCTCCCCGACTCGCCGGAGCCGCCTCCGTGCGCGTCGCCCTTCCCCGAAGTGCCGCCTTTGGAGGTCGCCTTGGCGGACGGGGAGGCACCGCTCGTGGGGTCGGAGCCGCCCTTGTCGCCGGAGGTCGCCTTCGCGCTCGGCGACTTCTTCTCGTCCCCGGATGTGGGCTTGGCGCCGGCGGAGCGGTCGGTGTCGGTCCGCCCGGACGGGGTGGAGGAGACCGACGGGCTCGCCCCGGACCCGATCGGCCGGGCGTCGGCATCGGCCTCACCCGAGCCGTTCAGCAGCGCTGCGGTCGTCCCGGCCGCGGCGAGCACGACGGCGACGGCCACGGCGGCGAGCAGGGCCCGCCCCTTGCGGCGAGGTGAGCCGGAAGCGGCTATCGCGGCGGTCGGCGGCTGCTCCTGGGAGACCTGCGAGCCCGGTCCGTGCACGAGGGGCCCCGCCTCTCCCGACGCTCCTCCGCCGGGAAACCCGCCGCCCTGCGCACCGGGAAGCCCCGCGCCCGGAGCGTGAACCTGAGCCGTGGGAAAGCCCGCACCCGGAGCATGAGCCTGGGCCGTCGGAAACCCTGCACCCGAAGCGTGAACCTGGGCCGCATGCCCCTGCTCCGCGTCCCCGAACCCGGCCACGGCCGGAGTTACAGTCCCCTGCCCCGGCACCACAGTGGGATCGGCCGACGGACCACCGGCCCCCGGCACCACCGTGGGATCGGTCGACAGACCACCGGCCCCCGCCCCCTCCGACTGCTGCGGTCCGGTCCCATGGGCCGCTCCCGCCGCTCCCGCCCCTCCCGGCATCCGGAAAGCCGCCGGCAGGACCGGGCCGCCGTCCGGCTCCGTGCGCACCCGCGTCTCCTGCGCCTCCGTACCGCGCAGCGTGGTCGTCGCACTGTCGGTGGCGGGGGCGTCCGCCACGGCCTGGAGCAGGTCGCGGGCCTCCTCGGCCCCGGGGCGCGCCTCGGGCCGCTTGTCGAGCAGGCGTCGCAGGACCGGTGCGAGGGGCCCGGCGCGCTGTGGCTCGGGCAGCGGTTCGCCGACGATCGCGGTGAGCGTGGAGAACGTCGAGGTGCGGCGGAACGGCGCGGCTCCCTCGACGGCCGCGTACAGCGTGGCGCCGAGGGCCCACACGTCGGAGGCCGGGCCGGGATCCGCGCCCTGGGCGCGCTCGGGGGCCATGTAGTCCAGGGAGCCGACCAGATGACCGGTGCGGGTGAGGCTGGTGGCGGCGCCGTCCCCCGGGTCCTCCATGGTGGCGATGCCGAAGTCGGTGAGCAGCACCCGGCCGGAGTGGTCGAGCAGGATGTTGCCGGGCTTGACGTCCCGGTGCAGGACACCGGCCCGGTGGGCGGCGGCGAGCGCGTCCATGACCTTGGCGCCGATGCCGGCCGCCTCGCGCGGGTCGAGGGGTCCGCTCTTGCGCAGCACCTGGTCGAGGGACGGGCCCTCGACCAGCTCCATGACGATCAGCGGGCGTCCCTCGACCTCGCCGATGTCGTGCACCGCGACGACTCCGGGATGCCGGACCCGGGCCGCCGCGCGGGCCTCGCGCTGCATCCGCAGCCGCAAATCCGCCAGTTCGGGCCCGTCGGCGTCGTGGTACGTGCGCAGTTCCTTGACCGCGACCTCGCGGCCGAGCACCTCGTCGACCGCCCGCCAGACCACGCCCATGCCGCCGCGGCCGAGCTGGCCCACGACCCGGTATCGCCCGGCCAGCAGCCGACCGGCGTCGTCCTGGCCCTTTCCGTTGGTCTCCCCCGAAGACACCGCTGCCCCGTTCCTGTGACATGTCAATGCGTGCGGTACAGACTACGGGGCAGGAGTGACAACTCCAGTGCGCGGTTGCGACTGTGACAGCTCCGCGACGTGCGCGACTTCGGGCGGAGACGGTCGGGGCGTCGCCGCGGCTACGGGCGAAGACGGTCCGGGTCTCGCCCCCGCGGCTACGGGCGAAGACGGTCCGGGTCTCGCCCCCGCGGCTACTGGGCGGAGACGGTCAGGTCGCCGCGCCGCGGGGCCGCGTACCCCTCCAGGTCGGCGCGGGTCAGACCGGTGAGCCGGGCCACCTCCCCGATGTCCAGGGCACCGCAGTCCAGCCCGCGCAGCAGATAGCCGCTGAGCGCCTTTGCGGTGGCGGGTTCGTCCATGACGTCACCGCCGACCCTGCCCGCGTACCGGGCGAGCCGGGCGGCGGCCTGCTCGAAGCCCTCGCGGTAGAAGGCGAACACGGCCGCGTACCGGGTCGGAATGTGGCCGGGGTGCATGTCCCAGCCCTGGTAGTAGGCGCGGGCCAGGGCGCGGCGGGTGAGGCCGTAGTGCAGTCGCCAGGCGTCGTGGACCTTCGCGGTGGGGCCGACGGGCAGCACGTTGGTGGAGCCGTCCGAGACCCGTACACCGGTGCCCGCGGCGGCGACCTGCATGACCGCCTTGGCGTGGTCGGCGGCGGGGTGGTCGCTGGCCTGGTGGGCGGCGGAGACGCCGAGGCAGGCGCTGTAGTCGAAGGTGCCGTAGTGCAGTCCGGTGGCGCGTCCTTCGGCGGCCTGGATCATGCGGGCGACGGTGGCGGTGCCGTCGCCGGCGAGGATGGACTGGCTGGTCTCGATCTGGATCTCGAAGCCGAGCCGCCCCGCGTCCAGTCCGTGCGCCTTCTCGAAGGCCTCCAGGAGCCGGACGAACGCGCCGACCTGCTCGGCGTACGTCACCTTCGGCAGGGTCAGCACCAGCCCGTCGGGGAGTCCGCCCGCCGCCATCAGGCCGGTGAGGAAGACGTCGAGGGTGCGGATGCCGCGGTCCCGGACGGCCGCCTCCATGCACTTCATGCGGATGCCCATGTACGGCGCCGCCGTGCCGTTCTCGTACGCCTCGGCGATCAGGCGGGCCGCGCGGGCCGCCGTCTCGTCCTCCTCGGCGTCCGGGCGCGGGCCGTAGCCGTCCTCGAAGTCGACCCGGAGGTCCTCGATCGGCTCGTGCTCCAGCTTGGCGCGCACGCGCGTGTACACGGGCTCGGCGAGTTCGTCGGACAGCCCGAGGACGGCGGCGAAGGACCCGGCGTCCGGGGCGTGTTCGTCCAGGGCGGCGAGGGCCCGGTCGCCCCAGGTGCGGATCGTGTCGGCGGCGAAGGCGTCGCCCGGGACGTAGACGGTGTGCACGGGCTGGCGGGTCCCGGGGTCTCCGGGGTAGCGGCGCTCCAGTTCGGCGTCGACCGGCGCGAGGGAGGCGCTGATCTCCTCGCTGACGGCGCCCGCGAGGCTCCTCGCGACCTGCTCCTGCCGGCCCTGACCCATCCTGTACCCTCCAGTTTTCCGCTGTACGGAATCAACAATCCGTAGAACGAAGTTATCCGTGAAGCTTCCCGACGGTCAACACCCTGTCCACAGCATGAGCGATCACGTTCATCCGAACTGCCGAGAACCCCTACGCCGTCTTCCACACTCCGGTTCGACCATTCATCCTGGTCCGTCGGGAGGGACCTCACATGCCGGACACCCACAGATTGACGCGTCGCATGGGGCTCAGAACCGCCGTGGCCGCCGCCGTCATCGTGCCGCTGATGGGCACGCTGCCGGCATCGGCCGCGAAGCCGTCCAACCGCCGACTCGATCTCATGACGTTCAACCTGCGGTACGCCGACACCGCCGAACCCAACAGCTGGGCCACCCGCCGCCCGGTGATGCGCCGCCTGTTACGCCGGGAGACGCCCACACTGATCGGCACCCAGGAAGGCCTGTACCAGCAACTGCTGGACATCCACGCCGACCTCGGACCGCGCTACGACTGGATCGGCACCGGCCGCGAGGGCGGCAGCCGGGACGAGTCCACGGCGGTCTTCTACGACAACCGGCGCCTGGCCCCCGTCGAGCACGACACGCTCTGGCTCTCCGACACCCCGAGGGTGATCGGCTCGAACACCTGGGGCGGGTCGCTCCCCCGGATCCTCACGTGGGTCCGCTTCCGCGACCGGAGCGCCGACGACCGGGAGTTCTACGTCGTCAACACCCACTTCGACCATGTGGGACAGTACGCGCGCGAGCGGTCGGCGCAGTTCCTCGGCGAGACGATCGCCGGGTTCGACCCAGCCCTCCCGGTCGTCGTGACCGGCGACTTCAACGCCACGGCCCACGACAACCGGGCGTACGACATCCTGCTGGCCGGCGGGCTGGTCGACACCTGGGACGCGGCTGCCGAGCGGGGCCGGCAGTACGCCACCTTCCACGGCTACAAACCCCTGACGCCCGACGGCGACCGCATCGACTGGATCCTCACCACCCCCGGCATCACCGTCCACCGGGCCTCCGTCAACACCTTCGCGCTCGACGGGCAGTACCCGAGCGACCACCTTCCGGTGCAGGCCACGGTGACCCTGGGATGAGCCGAGGCCCCCGTGACCGCGTCGGCGGTCACGGGGGCCTCGTACGCCCGGAGTCGGGATCAGCCCTTGCGGGTCTTGATCTCCTCGGTGAGGGCGGGGACGACGTCGAAGAGGTCGCCGACCACGCCGTAGTCGACGAGGTCGAAGATCGGGGCCTCGGCGTCCTTGTTGACGGCCACGATGGTCTTCGAGGTCTGCATGCCCGCGCGGTGCTGGATGGCGCCGGAGATGCCGTTGGCGATGTACAGCTGCGGGGAGACCGACTTGCCGGTCTGGCCGACCTGGTTGGTGTGCGGGTACCAGCCCGCGTCCACCGCGGCACGCGAGGCACCCACGGCCGCGCCGAGGGAGTCGGCGAGCGCCTCGATGATCGCGAAGTTGTCGGCGCCGTTGACGCCGCGGCCGCCGGAGACCACGATCGCGGCCTCGGTCAGCTCCGGACGCCCGGTCGACTCGCGCGGGGTGCGGCCGGTGACCTTGGTGCCCGTGGCCTGCGCGGAGAAGGTCACGCTCAGCTCCGAGACGTCACCGGCGGCCGGGGCGGCCTCGACGGCGGCGGAGTTGGGCTTGACGGTGATGACCGGGGTGCCCTTGGAGACGCGGGACTTGGTGGTGAAGGAGGCGGCGAACACCGACTGGGTGGCCACCGGGCCCTCGTCGCCGGCCTCGAGGTCGACGGCGTCGGTGATGATGCCGGAGCCGATGCGCAGCGCCAGACGGGCGGCGATCTCCTTGCCCTCGGCGGAGGACGGGACCAGGACGGCGGCCGGGGACACAGCCTCGACGGCGGCCTGGAGGGCGTCGACCTTGGGGACGACCAGGTAGTCGGCGTACTCGGAGGCGTCGTGGGTGAGGACCTTGACGGCGCCGTGCTCGGCGAGGGCGGCGGCGGTGTCGGCGGCACCCGCGCCGAGCGCGACGGCGACCGGCTCGCCGATACGGCGGGCGAGGGTCAGCAGCTCCAGGGTGGGCTTGCGGACGGCACCGTCCACGTGGTCGACGTAGACGAGAACTTCAGCCATGGGAATGCTCTCCTGCGGATTGCGAAGTCTGAGGGGCGGAAGGGGGTTGAGCCTCAGCGGGCCAGAACCCTTAGATGAACTTCTGGCTCGCGAGGAACTCGGCGAGCTGCTTGCCGCCCTCGCCCTCGTCCTTGACGATCGTGCCGGCGGTGCGGGCCGGACGCTCCGCGGCGGAGTCGACCTTGGTCCAGGCGCCCTCGAGGCCGACCTGCTCGGCCTCCAGGTCCAGGTCGGACAGGTCCCAGGACTCCACCGGCTTCTTCTTGGCCGCCATGATGCCCTTGAAGGACGGGTAACGCGCCTCGCCCGACTGGTCGGTCACCGAGACCACGGCCGGCAGGGACGCCTCCAGCTGCTCCGAGGCGGCGTCGCCGTCGCGGCGGCCCTTGACGGTGCCGTCCTCGACCGAGACCTCGGAGAGCAGGGTGACCTGCGGGACGCCCAGACGCTCGGCGAGCAGGGCCGGGACGACGCCCATGGTGCCGTCGGTGGAGGCCATGCCGGAGACGACCAGGTCGTAACCGGCCTTCTCGATCGCCTTGGCCAGCACCAGGGAGGTGCCGAGGGCGTCGGTGCCGTGCAGGTCGTCGTCCTCGACGTGGATGGCCTTGTCGGCACCCATGGACAGCGCCTTGCGCAGCGCGTCCTTGGCGTCCTCGGGGCCCACCGTCAGGACGGTGACCTCGACGTCGTCGTCGGAGTTCTCGGAGATCTGCAGCGCCTGCTCGACCGCGTACTCGTCCAGCTCGGAGAGCAGACCGTCCACGTCGTCCCGGTCGACGGTCAGGTCATCGGCGAAGTGCCGGTCGCCAGTGGCGTCGGGCACGTACTTCACAGTGACAACGATCCTCAAGCTCACGCCGGCTCTCCTACTGCATCGTCATTTCTCGGCTGCCTCTTGCAGGCAGCATAGGCGCCCCAAGCGGCCGATCCCGGTCGGGGCGGGCTGCGCTCCGGCCGAAATATTACTCGCCAGTACACCCACTACGTGCCCGCTAAGCAAGCGCTTTGAACTGTGACCTTTGCAACGCAGCGTAATCGGAACTCGACGGCCGCGCACACCAGAGGAAGAGCCGACGATCCGATCGGGCGCACGCGCCCCTGAGGTGCCGCCCCCTGGACCGGCGCGGTGAATCAGTCGCGCAAGGCGTTGAAGCGGCCCTGGTGGTACAGCAGGGGCCGGCCCACCCCGGCGGGGTCGCCGATCCGCACCTCGGCCAGCACGATGCGGTGGTCCCCGGCGGGCACACGCGTGTGCACCCGGCAGACCGTCCAGGCGAGGACGTCGTCGAGGACGGGGACGCCCTCGGGTCCCTCGTGCCAGGCCGTCGGCGCGCCGAAGCGGTCCGCGCCGCTGCGGGCGAAGGTGGCGGCCAGCTCCTCCTGGTGCTCGCCCAGTATGTGCACCCCCACGTGCTCGGCCCGGGATATCGCGGGCCAGCTGGAGGCGCCCGTGCCGATCCCGAAGGAGAGCATGGGCGGATCGGCGGAGACCGAGGCGAGAGAGGTGGCGGTGAAGCCGACCGGACCCTCGTCACCCCGTGCGGTGATCACGGCGACGCCCGCGGCGTGCCGCCGGAAGAGGGAGCGCAGGAGGTCGGGAGAGGCGAGCCGGGGGGTGCCGAGGTCGGAGATGGCCGTCATGCGGGATTCCTTCTGCGAGGGGTGGCGAACGGGACCGTGGCTGCTCAAGAAGCCGGACAGCGCGCGCTCGCGGTGCGGGCGAGGTCGACATGGACCCGCCCGTACAGAAGGAGTTCCAAAGGCATACGGTCAGGTTGACGATACGTGCTGCGCACAGTCAAGTACGTTCCGGCATCTGGGAGATGCCTCACCGTCGGGTCGTCCCGCGTCAAACCGCCTCCCCGATCGCCGCGATGACGTCGGCCTTGCGCGGTTGCCCCGCGGCTCGCCGGACGACCCGGCCGCGGGCGTCGAGGACCAGCACGGTCGGCGTCTTGAGGATGTCGAGTTCACGGACCAGGTCGAGGTTCTTCTCGGCGTCGATCTCGACGTGGGTCACTCCGGGAACCATGCCGGCGACCTCGCCGAGCACCCGCCGGGTCGCCCGGCAGGGTGCGCAGAAGGCGCTGGAGAACTGGACGAGCGTGGCGCGTTCGCCGAGTTCCGCGCCCAACTCGGCGGCGCCGAGCCTCTTGCCGTCGTCGCGCCCGCGCACCCGTACTCTCCCGCTCCGCCGCCGTTGCAGCACTCCGTAGGCGCTCGCCGCCGCGAGCACCACCCCACACACCACAAGTCCGGTCATCACCTGCACAAGCATTCACGAGACTGCAAAGATTCCCGCCTCCCCTGAGTCTTTCCGTTGCGGAATGCTTGATTCATGGACATTGACGCAAGGGGGCCGCGCTTCGGAGCGGCCGTGACGTCCGTCGTTCTGGCGGCCGTTCTGATCACGGGCAGCGTCTGGCTGCTGGCCTGGCAGACGCTGGCGTTCGCGCTGGGCGCGGCGGGCGGGGTGGGGCGTTCATCGTACGGCTGGCTGTTCCGCAAGGCCGTACGGCCGCGGATCGGGCCGCCGACCGAGTTCGAGTCGCCCCAACCGCCGCGGTTCGCGCAGGCGGTGGGCCTCGCCTTCGCGGCCCTCGGACTCGTGGGGTACGGGATCGGGCCGGAGTGGCTGGGGCTCGCCGCCACCGGGCTGGCCCTCGCGGCGGCCTTCCTCAATGCCGCGTTCGGGTACTGCCTGGGCTGCGAGATGTACCTGCTCGTGCGGCGGGTGGCGGTACGTGCCGAGTAAAGGCGGCTTAAAAGCCCGAGGTGGATCACCGGAGGGACGTGACGAGAATCTCGCCCGCGTCGGGCACCAGGACTGGCTCCCCGCCCGTTCTTCGGGCACGATCTGCGAGATGCCGTAAACCTACGGCTGCGTAACTTAATGCCGGCTCCCCCTCCCGGCAGAGCAGGAAGGGCTCACCCCGCCCATGGCAGAGCTTGTCTACCGTCCCGTCGTCGGATTCGCCCAGGCGCTGTTCAAGGCATGGGACCTCAAGATCGACTGCAAGGGTTCGGAGAACATCCCGCGCTCGGGCGGCGCCGTGCTGGTGAGCAACCACATCAGCTACCTGGACTTCGTCTTCAACGGCCTGGCCGCGCTCCCGCAGAAGCGTCTCGTGCGTTTCATGGCGAAGGAGTCGGTGTTCCGCCACAAGGTCTCGGGGCCGCTGATGCGCGGGATGAAGCACATCCCGGTCGACCGCCAGCAGGGCGAGACGGCGTACGCCCACGCCCTGGAGTCGCTGCGGTCGGGTGAGATCGTCGGGGTCTTCCCGGAGGCGACGATCTCGCAGTCCTTCACCCTGAAGAGCTTCAAGTCGGGTGCGGCGCGGATGGCGCAGGAGGCGGGCGTCCCCCTGATCCCGATGGCCGTCTGGGGCACCCAGCGGCTGTGGACCAAGGGGCACCCGCGCAACTTCAAGCGCAGCCACATCCCGATCACGATTCGGGTCGGCGAGGCGATCGAGGCGTCCCGGGACAAGTACGCCGGGGCCCTCACCCGTCAGGTCCGCGAACGTGTCAACGAGTTGCTGGAAGCGGCTCAGCGTGCGTATCCGGTGCGGCCGAAGGGGCCGGACGACACCTGGTGGATGCCGGCACATCTCGGCGGAACGGCACCCACGCCGGAAGCGGTGCGCGAGGCCGAGGCCCGCTAGCCGGCTGTCCCCGCCGTCTCGATCCGGGCTCCCGGGCTGAACTTCTCCAGCAGTTCGGCCAGTTCGGCGGCGGCCCGCTCCACGTCGGCCACCGGCATCGGCGCCAGGCTCTCCAGCAGGAAGATCCCCGAGACCGTCTCCTCCGTGAGCCGGGTGCGGGGGCCCTGGCGCCAGTTCCAGCGCCGGCAGGTCACACCGGCGTCGTCGCGCCACACCACCTCCCCCTCCTCGGGATGCTCGACGACCTCCTCCCCCGCGGCCACCGTCACGAACTCCTCGTCGCCGGTGGCCCGTACGAGGCGCATGCCGCCCTGGATCCGGTCGAGGTCCTCGCCGCCGACGGGGACGAGGTGGGCGACGCTGATCGCGTTGTAGAGGTCGACCAGAAGGTTGACGCGCGGCAGGCCGGCGCCCGACAACGCCCTCTTGGCCAGCGCCTCGGCGGAGTTGCGGGTGCGGGACGGCTTCGCGCCGAACGCCGTGTACACCTCCCGCCAGGCCGCGATGTGCGGGTGCTCGTGCGGGGCGCGCCCGTCCAGTCGTACGGCGAGCCGGCGGACCGCGTCGTCGAGGAGCGCCGAACTGGCCGCGGTGCTGGGCCCGTTCACGAGTCCGTGCGCCTCGACGACGAGGTGCGTGAAGCCGGGCGCGAGGGCACGTACCTCGTCGGACACGGTCAGGGAGAGGGTCATGGAGTGCCTCGGAGAGCGACGGGGAGCGTTTGCCAGAGACGCGGGCGGTCCGGGGCCGCTTTCAGGACCTCCAGGACCGTCGGGTGCGGTTCAGCGTACAGGACCGGATAGTCCATCTCGCTGGACCCCGGTGCGGGCGTGAAGGCCAGCAGCTCGCCATTGAGGGAGAACTGGGCGTTCACGCCGGGCTTGTTCCCCCGGGGGTCCTGGCGGTGCCAGGCGCCGTTGAAGCGCACGGCGACCAGACCGTGCACCACGTCCAGCTTCTGGTAGCAGAGCGCCGTCGGGATGTCCTCGGCGCGCAGCAGTGCGGCCAGCGCGTGCGCCTTGGCGTAGCAGATGCCGGTGCCCTGCTCCAGCACGTCCGACGCCCGCCAGGTGACGCGGGGATCGCCGGAGTCCTGGGAGTGCGGGATGGCGTCCCGGACGTACTCGAAGGCCAGTCGCGCATAGGAATACGAGTCCTCGGACTCCTTGGCGAGCCGCGCGGCGACCTCCCGGACCACCGGATGGTCATGGTCGATGACGTCGTCGGCCGCCAAGTAGGCGGACAGGTCAGGGGTGTTCTGGATCAGCTCCATGCCGGCAGAGCATAGGAAAACGATCACCGTCGAGTCAATCGATTTACGGTACTTAGTATATTTATGCAGGCGCCGCATAGCAGTGCACGGTCACTGCCTGGGAGGCACTCCAGCGCTGCTCGACCGTGGCCAGCCGCGTCCAGCCCAGCCGTTCGTACAGGGCCGCCGCGGCGGCGTCGGACGCGACGACGTCGAGCACCGGGTGCAGTCCGCGGTGCCGCGCCTCCTCCGTCACCCGGGCCATCAGCAGCGCGCCGATCCCGTGCCCTCGGGCGCACGGTGCGACGAACAACCGCCCCACGACCGCGGCCAGTTCCCGGCTCGTGCCGTGCCGCTCGCTCCACAGCCCGGGGGCCATGTCGCCCTCGGCGCTGCGGGAGAGACCGACATGGCCGACCACCCGGCCGTCGAGTTCGGCGACCCAGGCCCCGAGCCCGGCCGGCTGCGACAGCCAGTCGCCGGGCCGGGCAGGCCAGTTCACCGGGTAGCCGTCGCCGCGGTGGACCTCCTCCAGCACCCGTACGCAGGCCTCGACGTCGTCATCGGTCCTCGGCCGGACCCGGCGCTCCGTGTTCACGCCGTCATGCAAGCACAGGAGCGCCCCGGCTCACGGCCCTACCGGGCCATCTCCTCCTTGAGCGCCGCCAGGAAGGCGTCCACGTCGTCCTCCGTCGTGTCGAAGGCGCACATCCAGCGGACGTCGCCCGCGGCCTCGTCCCAGAAGTAGAAGCGGAAGCGCTTCTGGAGGCGCTCGCTCACGTCGTGCGGGAGCCGGGCGAAGACGC
This sequence comes from Streptomyces griseorubiginosus, assembly GCF_001514195.1. Lineage (GTDB taxonomy): Bacteria > Actinomycetota > Actinomycetes > Streptomycetales > Streptomycetaceae > Streptomyces > Streptomyces griseorubiginosus. The sequence goes on from NZ_KQ948738.1 coordinate 186,621, forward strand.
CGTTGGCCTGCACCGGGTAGAGGATCTCCACGCCGTGGACCGCGCGCACGCCCTCGGCGAGGCGCTGGGCCATCTCGTTGGCATGACGGGCGTTGCGCAGCCACAGGTCCCTGGCGAGCAGGGCCTCCAACTGCACCGACACGAACCGCATCTTGGACGCGAGCTGCATCGACAGCTTGCGCAGGTGCTTCATGTGGGAGACGGCGTCCTGGTTGATCACCACGACCGCCTCGCCGAACAGCGCACCGTTCTTGGTGCCGCCCAGCGAGAGGATGTCCACGCCGACCGCGTTGGTGAACGTCCGCATCGGCACGTCCAGGGAGGCGGCCGCGTTGGCTATGCGGGAGCCGTCCAGGTGGACCTTCATGCCGTGCGCGTGCGCGTGGTCGCAGATCGCTCGGATCTCGTCCGGGGTGTAGAGGGTGCCGAGCTCCGTGGACTGGGTGATCGAGACGACCTGCGGCATCGCACGGTGCTCGTCCTCCCAGCCGTACGCCTGCCGGTCGATCAGCTCGGGGGTGAGCTTGCCGTCCGGCGTCGGCACGGTGAGCAGCTTCAGGCCGCCCATCCGCTCGGGGGCGCCGCCCTCGTCGACGTTGATGTGCGCGCTCTCGGCGCAGATCACCGCGCCCCAGCGGTCGGTGACCGCCTGGAGCGCGACGACGTTGGCGCCGGTGCCGTTGAAGACCGGGAAGGCCTCCGCCGTGGCACCGAAGTGACTGCGGACGATGCTCTGGAGGTGCTCGGTGTAGTCGTCCTCGCCGTACGCGACCTGGTGCCCGCCGTTGGCGAGGGCCAGGGCGGCGAGCACCTCCGGGTGGGCCCCGGCGTAGTTGTCGCTGGCGAATCCGCGGACCTGCGGGTCGTGACGGCGGCGCGCCTGGGTGAAGGCGGTCGGGTTCACGGCTTCTCGGTCAGCCACAGACGTTTTCCGTTCACTTCGGCGGCGGGCTTCTCCCAGACACCGGCGATGGCCTCGGCCAGTTCCTCGACGTCGGTGAAGCCCGCGAACTTCGCGTTGGGCCGCTCGGCACGCATGGCCTCGTGCACCAACGCCTTCACCACCAGGATCGCAGCCGCGGACGTCGGCCCGTCGGCGCCCCCGGCCTTGCGGAAGGCGTCGGCGAGGGCGAGGGTCCAGGCCTCGGCGGCGGCCTTGGCGGCGGCGTACGAGGCGTTGCCGGCGGTCGGCTTGGTCGCGCCGGCCGCGCTGATCAGGACGTAACGGCCGCGCTCGCTGCGCTGGAGGCCCTCGTAGAAGGCCAGCGAGGTGTGCTGCACGGTGCGGATCAGCAGCAGTTCCAGGAAGTCCCAGTCGTCGAGGCTGGACTTGATGAAGGTCTCGCTGCCGCGCCAGCCGCCGACGAGGTGGACCAGGCCGTCGACGCGGCCGAAGTCCTTCTCGATGTGCGTGGCCCAGTCGCGGGTGGAGTCGAGGTCGAGCAGGTCGACGGGTTCCCCGGTGACGGTGGCGCCGCCGGACGCGTAGCGTGCCGCGTCCACGGCCTCCGCGAGCCGCTCGGGGTCGTTGTCGGCACCGACGACGGTCGCGCCCGCCTCGGCCAGGCGCAGCAGTGCCGCCCGGCCGGCGGGACCGCCCGCTCCGGCCACCGCGATCACCGCACCGCTGAGAGCTCCGTTCCCCACCATGCGCTTCGCCTCCTGAGCAGTTGTGGTGCGGTCGCTCACGCGGCGACCCGCTCGGCACTCTCCGCCGTGATGCCCCGGGTGGAGGCGATCACGTTCTTGAGCTTCTTGGAGAGGGCCTCATAGAACATGCTCAGCGGAAACTCGTCCGGAAGCACGTCATCGACGAGTTTCCGGGGCGGCTGGGACAGGTCGAGGGCGTCCGGGCCCTTGGCCCACCTGGATCCGGGGTGCGGGGCGAGGTACTGGGAGACCAGGTCGTAGGCGGCGAACCAGTGGACCAGCTTCGGGCGGTCGATGCCGGCCCGGTACAGGTCCTCGATCTCGGCGCACAGCTGGTTGGTGACCTGCGGGGCGCGCTGCCAGTCGATGAACAGCTTGTTGTCGGTCCAGCGGACGACGTCGTGCTTGTGCAGGTAGGCGAAGAGGAGCTGGCCGCCGAGCCCGTCGTAGTTGCGTACCCGCTCGCCGGTGACCGGGAAGCGGAACATGCGGTCGAACAGGACCGCGTACTGCACGTCACGGGCCTGCGGGACGCCGTCCTCCTGGAGCTTCACGGCCTCCTTGAAGGCGGTGAGGTCGCAGCGCAGCTCTTCGAGGCCGTACATCCAGAACGGCTGGCGCTGCTTGATCATGAACGGGTCGAAGGGCAGGTCGCCGTGGCTGTGGGTGCGGTCGTGGACCATGTCCCACAGCACGAAGGCCTCCTCGCAGCGCTTCTGGTCGTGGACCATCGCGGCGATGTCCTCGGGCAGCTCCAGACCGAGGATGCCGACCGCGGCGTCGGTGACGCGGCGGAAGCGGGCGGCCTCGCGGTCGCAGAAGATGCCACCCCAGGAGAATCGTTCCGGCGCCTCGCGCACGGCGATCGTCTCCGGGAAGAGGACGGCGGAGTTGGTGTCGTACCCGGCGGTGAAGTCCTCGAACTTGATGCCGCAGAACAGCGGGTTGTCGTAGCGGGTGCGCTCCAGCTCGGCCAGCCAGTCGGGCCAGACCATGCGCAGCACGACCGCCTCGAGGTTGCGGTCGGGGTTGCCGTTCTGCGTGTACATCGCGAAGACGACCAGGTGCTGGAGACCGTCCGCGCGGTTCGCGGCGGGCTGGAAGGCCAGCAGGGAGTCCAGGAAGTCGGGCACCGCGAAGCCGCCCTCGGCCCAGCGCCTGAGGTCCTTCACGAGGGCCGCGTGGTAGTCGGCGTCGTGCGGGAGCAGCGGGGACAGTTCTTCCACGGCCTCGACGACACGCCGAACGGCGGCCTCGGCGTCGGAGCGCGTGGGGGCGCCCTCGGCCTCGAAGTCGATCGACCCGTCCTTGGACTGCCATGGCCGGATCCGCTCCACGGCATCCTTGAGCACAGGCCATGCCGGGTGCTCCACCACCCTGGCCATGGGAGGAACCTGGTCCCCCGTCGTCGCCTGCACAAGAATTTCCGTCATGTCCCATCCTCCACGGGAGAACCTCGCGTATGGAGACCGTATACATACGGCCTTCCTTCCAGCAAGAGCGACCACGGGAAGTTATCCTGCGCAACGCAATGGTCACCGAACTTTTTCCTGTCGAGTGCCATGAACACCGCGATTGCGGGTACGAGTTAACGGCTTCCCCGTTCCGCCGCGATCCCTCGTGTACGCACGGGTCCATCACACGGCGTAGCCGTTAGGCTGCGGCCCTGCACCGAGCCGCCGTCGACGGAAGCGAGTTGAACCTTGAACTTCCTTACCATCGGTCATCGCGGAGTCATGGGTACCGAACCCGAGAACACCCTCCGTTCCTTCGTCGCCGCCCAGCAGGCCGGCCTCGACGTCATCGAACTCGATCTGCACCTGAGCAAGGACGGCGCCCTCGTCGTCATGCACGACACCCACGTGGACCGCACGACCGACGGAACCGGCCCGATCGCCGAGAAGACCCTCACCGAGCTGCGCGCCCTGGACGCCGGGCGCGGGGAACAGGTGCCGGTGTTCGAGGAGGTGCTGGACACCGTCCGCTCGCCGCTCCAGGCCGAGATCAAGGACATCGCGGCGGCCCGGGCCCTGGCCGAGGTCATGCTCCGGCGGGACCTGGTCTCCCGGGTCGAGGTGTCCTCGTTCCACGACGAGGCGATCGCCGAGATCGGGCGGCTGGTGCCCGGCGTACGGACCGCGCTGATCGGCAGCCGGTTCGGCCCCGACATCGTGGAGCGCGCCGTGGAGGCCGGCGCCGGGACGGTCTGCCTCAACATCCGCCGGCTGACCCTGGAGGTCGTGGGGGCGGCCCGCAAGGCGGACCTGAAGATCATCGGCTGGGTGGTGAACACGCAGGACCACCTGCGCCTGGTGCGCGCCCTGGAGCTGGACGGCGCCACGACCGACTACCCCGAGATCAAGCGCACCGGCCGCTTCACCGCCTGACCCACGGCAGGAACGTCACACCAACGGCTTGACCAGCAGCTCGAACCGGAGGTCCTCGCGCTGCGGGATGCCGAAGCGCTCGTCGCCGTACGGGAAGGGCGTCATCCGTCCCGTACGGCGGTAGCCGCGCCGCTCGTACCAGGCGATGAGCTCCTCCCGCACGGAGATCACCGTCATGTGCATCTCGGTGACGCCCCAGGTCTCGACGGCCAGCCGCTCCGCCTGAGCGATGACCACCTTGCCGAGGCCGCCGCCCTGGAGCGTCGGGCTGACCGCGAACATCCCGAAGTAGGCGTAGTCGCCGCGGTGTTCGAGCTGGCAGCAGGCGACCACCCGGCCGTCCCGCTCCACGGTCAGCAGCCGGCTGTCGGGCGACTTGATGACCGCGAGCACGCCCTCCGGGTCGGTGCGCTGCCCTTCGAGGATGTCCGCCTCGGTGGTCCACCCGGCCCGGCTGTCGTCCCCGCGGTAGGCCGACTCGACCAGCGCGACGAGGGTGTCCACATCGGCGTCCGTGGCATCACGGAAGGTGAGTCCGGCGGTGGTCTCCATGGGGCGCATCTCCACTTCAGCGGCACGACTCGGGCACGGCCGAGCGTAACGCCCCCGATAGGCTCGCCCGCATGGTGCACGTACTGAGCGGCCGCGTCCTGCTGCGGCCCACCGATCCGGAGCGTTCCCGCGTCTTCTACGGCGACCAGCTGGGCCTCGCCGTGTACCGCGAGTTCGGGACGGGCCCGGAGCGGGGCACCGTCTACTTCCTCGGCGGCGGCTTCCTGGAGCTGTCGGGACGCTCCGAGGCACCGCCCGCCGCGGACGTCCGGCTCTGGCTCCAGGTCCCGGACGTGACCGCGGCGCACCAGGAGCTGCTCGCGAAGGGCGTCGAGATCGTCCGGCCGCCGGTGAAGGAGACGTGGGGGCTGGTCGAGATGTGGGTGGCGGACCCGGACGGGACACCGATCGTGCTGGTGGAGGTGCCGGCGGACCATCCGATCCGGTACCGGCCCGGAATCTGACCGCATCCCGCGCGACACCGTTCGTTCCTCCGACCTGGATATGCTCCGCCGACCGCCGTCGCCCCGAGGGCGTCGAGCAGTGGAGGAGTGGATGAGCGTGGACCTGACCGGCGCGGCCTGGGACAGACAGCGCTGGGCCGCCCGGGTGTCGCTGGCAGCGGCGGCGCTCGCCGTGCTGCTGCCGCTCGCCTACGGCGGACTCGGCGGAGTGCTGCTGCTCGCGGCCGGCCTCGCGGGCGCGGCCGTCACAGCGGCGGCGCTGTGGTGGACGCTGACCCGGCGCGGCCCGGAGCGCTGGCTGTCGGCCGTGGTCACGGTCGTCACGCCCACCCTCCTCGTGGTGCTGTTCGCGGTGACGCTGGGCCGGGTGCTCCTGCTGTCCCTGGCGCTGTGGACCGTGGCCGTGTCGAGCGGACGGTACGCGCTGCGCAGCACCGGCCGCCTCCCGCGGCGGACGAAGGAGCACCGGGCGCGGCCGGTGGAGCGGCCGTTCCTGATCATGAACCCCCGTTCCGGTGGCGGAAAGGTCGAGCGGTTCGCGCTGAAGGAGAAGGCCGAAGGGCTGGGGGCGCGGGTCGTGCTGCTCGACCCGGAGGAGCACCAGGACGTGACCGCGCTGGCACGGGCGGCCGTGGCGGAGGGCGCCGACCTGCTCGGCGTCGCGGGCGGTGACGGCACCCAGGCACTGGTCGCCGCCGTCGCCGCGGAACACGACCTGCCCTTCCTCGTCATCTCCGCCGGAACCCGCAACCACTTCGCCATGGACCTCGGCCTCGACCGCACCGACCCCTCGACCTGCCTGGACGCGCTCACCGACGGGGTCGAACTGCACGTGGACCTGGGTTTCGCCGGGGACCATCCGTTCGTCAACAACGCCTCCTTCGGCGCGTACGCGGCGGTCGTGCAGAGCCCCGCCTACCGCGACGACAAGATCGGCACCACTCTGGAGCTCCTGCCCGACCTGCTCACCCGCCAGCGGGGCCCGCACCTGACCGCGCGGGTCGGCGACACCACCCTGGACGGACCACAGGCGGTACTGGTGAGCAACAACGCCTACCGCACCGGCGATCCGGCAGGTCTCGGCCGGCGTCGACGGCTCGACTCCGGGCGACTCGGCGTGCTCGGCGTCAAGGTGGACAGCGCGGCCGAGGCCGCGGCACTGCTGCTCGCTCCCGATCCGCAGGGGCTCGTGGTGCTGTCCGCGCGGGAGGCGGTCGTCGACGCCGACCGGACGGAGATCGAGGTCGGCGTCGACGGCGAGGCGCTGGTCCTGCCCACCCCGGTCCACTGCCGTATCGCCCCGGGGGCACTGCGCGTCCGCGTACCGCGGAAACGCCCCGGGGTGCCGGTGGAACAACCCCGCCTGAACTGGCGGCGGTTGCGGAAGCTCGCGGCGACGGCCGGGCGGGGTTGAGCCGCGGGAATTGAGCCTGCGGCGACGGCCGGGCGAGCCTGAGCCGTAGGGGTTCAGCCCCGGTCAGGCAGGCCCCTCCCCCTGGGCCAGCGGTGTCACCGTCACCTGGTCGATGACGGGGGCGTACGCGGAGCGCCGGCCGTAGGTGTCCTCGGTGCCGCCGACCAGGTCGGGGAGCCGGTCGGAGGTGAAGGTGACGGTGTTGGGGCCCGGGCGCAGGGTGACGGGCACGGCGAGCGTCCAGAAGTTGTTGAAGTGGAAGGTCGTGGGGAACAGGACCCGGTGCGCGGGGCCGCCGTTGACGGAGATGTCGGCGTGGCGGCAGACCGGGTCCGGGTTGTAGTGGGTGGAGGGCGGCTGCTCGCCGTTGGAGTAGCGCACGGTCAGCGCGTGGCGGCCGGCGCGGTCCGCGGTGACCGTCAGGGAGAGCGCGTTGGCCGGCCCGGCGCCGACTCCCTCGACCGCCTTGCCGCCGTGGGCGCAGGAGTGTCCGACCACCCTCGCGGTCCCGGTCAGGACGCCCTCCTCGGCGGCGTACACGCTCGTGGGCAGCAGGCCGCGCGAGGGGGCGATCCGCAGCCGGTCCACGATCAGGCGGTCCGAGGCGCCGGTGACGGTGATCTTGTTGACGCCGCCGGCCAGGAAGAGCGGTACGGCACCGCGCTCGACGCGTCCGATCTCCTCGCCGTTGACGCTCAACACCCCTTCCCCGGGCCCGAGTACGTCGAGGGTCACGGAGGCTTCGCCGTCGTCGGCCGCGTGTGCCCAGAAGGTGACGGTGCCGCCGCGCGGGAGCACGGCGACTCCGGGTCCCGAGGCACCTCGATGGGCGTGGCTGACCCGGGCGCCCCCGCCGAGATCCGCGAACTCGGCGTCGTACAGGGCGGTTTCGTCCTCGCCCCGCAGGACGAGGTCCAGCTTGTCGACGACCGCGTCGCCCTGGGTGACACCGAGCTCGGGGTCCTGGGCGGCGAGGGTGATCCGGTGCCGGCCCGCGGTCAGCCGCACCCGGGTGTCGGTGTGCCCCCACACCGCCCACTTGTAGCCGAGCGGCAGCCGCAGTTCGCGCGGGTCCTCGCCGTCGACGCGCAGGAAGACGTTGGTGGGGCCCTGTTCGCGCACGAGGTCCGCCAGATTGTGCGAGTTGGCGAACACCAGCAGCTCGTACGTGCCGTCCTGCGGGACCTCGACATCGAAGGCGAGCACCCCGTCGGAACCGGTGCGCAGGCCGCCCACGTGGTAGCCGCCGGAAGTGGCGAACCGGTCGACGGCGGACGGGGAGCCCTCGGGCCCGTTCTTCGTGTAGCCGCCGCCCGTGTAGGTCGCGTCCTCGGCTTCGTACGTCCCCCGCCAACGCACCGCAGGCGGCAGGGACTTGGCCCCGTTGCCGCCGGGCGACAGGATCACCTGGCAGGCCGACATGGCGTCGAGGCCGGTCAGACCGACCGTCACCATGCCCTCGACGACCGGCAGTTCCTCGTCCCGCAGCCGCAACGGCTGTTCGGAGGCGCCCACTTGGCCCGTCCAGGGGATCTCCACGAGCCGGACGTGGACCACGGAGCCGAAGACCTCCTCGTCCACGTGCTCGAAGACGAGGTCGGCGGCGCCCCCGGCTCCGCCGAACAGCGCCCGGGCCTGCCGCTTCCCACGGTCGAGGGTGGCGACGCCCTGGAGGGTGTACTGCACGTTGGGGTGCGGGGCGACGACCCGGACGGTGTTGCCGGTCAGCTGTCCGTAGGCGTTGTACAGCCACCACTGGCCGTTGGCCTTGTTCGCCTCCACCGCCGAGTCGTTGAGATTGCCGGCGATGTTCCAGTAGGCGAGGTCGGCGTCGACCTTCGACTCCTCGATCGCGGCGATCCACTGGATCATCTGGCCGGGCACCGAGACGTGGTAGTTGTGGGCGTACTCGTTGATGTTGACGGGCAGCGGGCCGATGCCCAACTCACGCTCCAGCGCGCGGTACTTGGCTGTGTTCGTGCGGACCTCGGCGGGCGAGGACAGTTCGTGCCAGGTGACGATGTCGGGGAGCACGTCCCGGGACTTCGCGAACTCCAGGAAGTCCCTGACCTCGGGGTACAGGACGCAGGTGTTGGGTCCGGCGATGCGCGCGCCCGGGTCGAGGTCCTTGATGAGACGGTAGGCGGCCTCCCAGGCGCCGAAGTAGTGGTCGGGCCGGATCCGCCAGGAGACCCCGTCGTAGCTCCACTCCCCCTCGCCGAACATGTTGCCCTCGGGCTCGTTGAACGGCACGTACACGACGTGCGACCTCAACTCCCCCAGGGTGAGGACGTGTTCGACCTGGCGGCGGATCACGTCCAGGTGTCCGGCGAGCCGCTCCTCGCCGGTGGCGCCGGGCCACTCGTAGGGGAAACCGCGGTAGAAGTCGGGCAGATAGACGTAGACGTCCTTGCCGCCGGCCGCCACGAAGGGCGGCAGGATCTCCAGGGCGTCACCGCCGGGATGCTGGACGCCGTCCTGGGCCTTGGTGGTCACCGTGCGCGGGTACATGCCCTCGACCACCACGCGGCTGGGCACTCCGTCGCCGTAGAGGCCGTAGAGCGTGCCGCTCGCTCCGCCGTGGAAGGGGCCGGTCTCGGTGCCGAGGTCGATGGTGAGCCGGTCGGGGGTGGGGACTTCGGCTGTCACGGCAACCCTCCTTCGTTCGAGATTCCGCACGACGGTCGATGATCCGCACCGACCTGGACGAACGTAGGAAGCGGGGATGCGCCGCGTCAACAGGCGACAGGTTCAAGAACTTCCGAAACCGCAGGTCGGGGGCAGACCCGCAGCGCTCCGGGGGCTGTCCTCCAGTCAGGCCCGCAGCACTCGGGGACTGCCCTCCAATCAGGCCCGCAGCACGCCGAGGCTGCCCTCCAGTCGGGCGAGCAGTTCGCCGAGCCGGGTGGCGAGCTCGTCCCGCGCCTCGGGGGCGAGGACGGACAGCACGGCCGTCTCGTAGGCCAGTTGCTCGGGGAGGATCCCGTCGACCAGCTCGCGCCCGGCGTCGGTGAGCCGGACGTGGGCGACCCGGCGGTCGCGGGTGTCGCCCCGGCGCTCCACCAACCCTCGCTCGGTCAGCTGCTTGAGGCGTTTGGTGACGGCGGCACCGGAGGAGAAGGTCTCGCGGGCCAGGTCGCCGGGGGTGAGTTCGTGGCCGGTGCGGCGCAGGGCGCCGAGCAGGTCGAACTCGGGGCGGCTGAGCCCGGCCCGGCGCAGCGGTGCGTCCTCGGCCTGCTGGAGGAGGGCGGCGCAGCGGTTGACCCGGCCGATGATCTCCATGGGGCCGGTGTCGAGGCCCGGGTGGACGGTCTGCCACTGCCGGACGACGGCGGCGACGGTGTCGTTCCTCGCCGCGTCCGCCGCTCGTCCGTTCGCTGCCGTCATGCGTCTGCGCCCTCCGCTCTGTGGTGCCGGACCGTCGCGGCGAGCGTACGGTGTCCGTTCCGCTCGGCGTGCACGACCCTCTCCTGGGGCAGGGCCCGCTGCCACCATTCGCCGGAGGCGGCCTCGACTCCGGCACGCAGGTCCACCAGGGCGGCGGCGAGGACACGCCGGGCGTGATCCAGCGCGCCGGGTGCCGGGCGAGGGTCCGCGAGGAGCCGTGCGGTGCGCTCCCGCGCCCCTTCCACGGCGGCCAGTGCCCGCTCGACCCGGTCGCCGGCCCGCCGGTTGGTGACGGCGACGGCGGCGAGGAACCCCACCACGGCACCGACGAGGGTGTCCACGAGCCGCTCGGTGATCAGCCGGCCCGGCTCCTGGTATCCGGCGAACTCGGTGATGAGCAGTGCCATCGGGGTCACACAGATGCTGCCCAGCCAGTAGTTGCGGGCGATGAGCGCCTCGGCGCCGAAGTTGAACGCGAGGCAGCACAGCACGAGCGCCGCCGCCCCGAGGTGCGCGAGCGGGACCACGGCGGCGAACACCAGCACCCCGACGAGGTTGCCGACGACCCGCTGGACGCCCCGGCTCCAGGTGAGGGTGATGTTGGCCTGGTAGAGGGAGGCCGCGGTGACCAGTGCCCAGTAGGGGCGGCCGACACCGAGCGCGAGGGAGGCGTATCCGGCCAGGGCACAGCCGAGGGCGGTACGTACGGCGATCGGGGCAAGGGGTCCGAGGGCGCGCCACCAGGGGTGGGCGGTGAGGGCCAGTTCGACGTCCACGCCGAGGAGTTCGTCGTCGTACGGCGCCTTGGGCACCGGTCCGTTGCCGCGCAGTGCGCGGGCCCAGGCGCGCAGTCGGGCCGGGTCCGTGTCGGCGGGGGCGGCGAGGGCGATCTCGGCGCGGACGACGAGGCGTTCGAGGGCGCGCCGGGTCTCTGAGCGGGCTCCGCGCGAGAGAAGGGTGTGCCAGGCGGACTGGACGGCGGTGTGGGCGGTCCGGCTCTCGGGAGTCAGGTCGGAGTGGGCGCTTCGGCTCTCCTCGGTCCGGCCGGCGTGGGCGTTTCGGCTCGCCTCGGTCCGGCCGGCCTGAGCGCTTCGGCTCGCCTCGGCGAGGCCGGCATGGGCGTTTCGGCTCTCCACGTACGCCGCGGCGGCGAGCAGGGCGTGGGCGGTGGCCCGTCGCTCCGGGCCGTGCGGGCGCAGCAGGCCGGGTGCCATGCAGACCAGCCAGGCCCAGGCGCCCGCCGCGAGGGCCAGGGCGAGGTGGCCGGGGACCTGGGCGAGGGTCTGCGGGGCGAACAGGGCGGCGGAGCTGATGAAGGTCAGGATCACGTGGCCCGGCGGGCCGATCCGGGTCGCGTCGCACAGGGCCTTCTGCACGGCGGCCAGCAGGGCGCCCACGGTGACGAGGACGACCGCGCTGCCGGTGAGGGAGGCGGCGACCAGAGCGACGCCGAGGCCGGTGACCATGCCGAGCAGCACCCAGGCCAGGACGCGGGCCCGGGCGGCGTAGGGCCGGCTGTGGGCGTACAGGGCGCACAGGGAACCGGCCATGGTGTACATCGCCAGATCGAGCCGGCCGAGGGCCAGCAGGGTCAGGTTGGGCGGGGCGACCGCGACGACCACGCTGAGGGCGGGCTTGAACCAGATGTCCGAGGGCCTGCCCAGGCGCAGCACACCGGTCAGCGGGAGTCGAGCGTTCATGGACACAACCTTAACAGGTGTTTTACCAGTAAACGATCTGACGTCTGGCGTCACCTGCTTCGACCTGTCGTGCTCCGTCGCACGCTCCCCGCGTACACCCTTGCGCTCGATTGCGCGCCGCACGGCCCGGGCATTCCTTGACCGACCGTCGACGGGGGAGGTGGACGTGCACGGACCGGCTTCGCCCGGCTGGCTGCTGGTGGCACTCTGCGCGGCGACCGGGGCGTACTGCCTGCTGCGGATGCGCAGCGGCGTCGAGGAGCAGCGCCGGGCCGCGGGCGGCGAGGCGCTGATGGGTTTCGGCATGGCCGCGATGGCCGTACCGACCGCGGTGTTCACGCCGCCGTCGTGGGCCTGGCCGCTCTACACGGCCGTGTTCGGGGCCGCCGCGCTGCGCGCGCTGTGGGCGGCCCGCACGAGCGCCCACCATCTGCACCACCTGGTGGGGGCCGGGGCCATGGTCTACATGGCGGTGGCGATGGCGTCCTCGACCGGACACCACGGCGGCGCGGGAGTGCCCCTCGTGACGGGCCTGCTGCTCCTCTACTTCACCGGATACGTCCTGCTGTCCGGCGTCCGTCTGATACCCGTGACCGCCGGCGTCGGAGCCGTCGGCTGGGCCGACCGGCCCGAACTCGCGCGGGCGTGCCGGCTGTCGATGGGCATCGGGATGGTGGCCATGCTGCTGACGATGTGAGACGGGGGCGCGCCGAGCCTGCCGCTTGCGGCGTGATCGCCCGGTCGTCTCTTTCGGCACGGCCACCCGTTCACCTTCGTCGCGGCCGCCCGTTCATCCTCGGCACGGCCGCCCGTTCATCCTCGGCACGGCCACTCGGTCGTCCTCGGCACGGCCGCTCGCAGTCGCCCTGACCCCGGGGATTCGCCTCAAGGCGCACCGGTCGGCGAGGATCGTTGCTATGCACACCCCGTCCGTCGCCTCCCCGCCCCGACCGCCGGAGCACCGGACCACGGCTCGCGCCACCGGTGTCCTCGCCCTGTGCTCGGCGCTGCTGCTCGTGCTGGTCGTCGCCGGGTGGAGCCCGCTGCTCACCGCCGACGGCGACATCGCCGACACCACCCACCGCTGGGCGGTGGACGAACCGGGGCTCACGCATGTCTTCCGGATCCTCTCCGACTGGGTCTGGGACCCCTGGACGATGCGCATCCTGGCCGCGGTCGCGGCGATCTGGCTGGTGTGGCGGCGCAACGCCCGCTGGACGGCCGTATGGCTGGTGGCCGCCTGTGCGGTGGGCACCCTGGTCCAGCAGGCCCTGAAGGCCGCGGTCGGCCGCGAACGCCCCGTCTGGCCGGACCCCGTCGACACCGCGCACTTCGCCGCCTACCCCTCGGGACATGCCCTGACGGCCACGGTCGTCTGCGGCCTGCTGCTGTGGCTCCTGCATCATGAGGGCGTCGGCGGCGCACTGTGGGGCACGGCCCTGGCAGTCGCCGTGCTCTCCGTCGCGGGCGTGGGCCTCACACGCATCTGGCTGGGCGTCCACTGGCCCTCGGACGTTCTGGGCGGATGGGTCCTGGGCGCGACCCTGGTGGCGCTGGCCATCCTGGTCCACCGGCGATGGGGGCCGGGCGGGCCCGAGGGACAACTGAAGCCGGAGGCGGGCCCGCACGACGACTGAAGCCGGGGGCGGGCCCGCACGACGACTGAGCACGTACGCCTAAGATCGCCGCATGACTGCCGTCCTCTTCGACTTCTCGGGCACCCTCTTCCGGATCGAGTCCACCGAGTCCTGGTTGCAGGCCGTCCTCGACGAGGCGGGACTCACCCTCGGCGAGGCCGAGTTGACGCGTGCCGCGCAGGCGCTGGAGAGCGCGGGGGCGCTGCCCGGCGGGGCGGCGCCCGGGATACCGATGCCTGACGAGGTCGCCGCCGTGTGGGGGGTGCGGGACGAGAGCGCCGAGCTGCACCGGGCGGCCTACACCGGCCTCTCGCGGCTGGTCCCGCTGCCGGACCCGGCCCTGCACGACGCCCTGTACGAACGGCACATGTCCCCCGCCGCCTGGCAGCCGTACCCCGACGCCGCCGAGGTGCTGCGGACGCTGCGCGAGCGCGGGATCGGGGTGGGTGTGGTCAGCAACATCGGCTGGGACCTGCGGCCCGTCTTCCGGGCGCACGGCCTCGATCCGTACGTCGACGCGTATGTGCTGTCGTACGAGCACGGCGTCCAGAAGCCGGACGTCAGGCTCTTCAAGACGGCCTGCGCGGCGCTCGGCGTCGAGCCGGGGGACGTGCTGATGGTCGGCGACGACCGGCGGGCGGACGGCGGTGCGGCGGCCCTGGGCTGCGGGGTGCACTTCGTGGACCATCTGCCGGTGGCGGGCCGCCCTGACGGGCTGCGGCCGGTCCTGGATCTGGTGGGCTGAGAGACCGGGTTGGCGCCCGGAAATCGACGACCGAAAACGGGGCGGTCACCCCGCCAGGAAGGTCGCCTGAGGCCACTAATGGGGCATAAGCTCGCCCGCCCTGGACGATCCCCCGCGTCGCCCAGAGCAGGCGGCAGCCGGAACAGGCCTTTCGCGGGCCTGCCCCGATGCGCTGAGTATAGTTGGCTGATAGCCAGTCAACGCAGGAGTTAAGCATGTCCCCGCGCAGCGCCTCGGTCAATGAAGAGTTGCGCCGCCGTTCCCGGGAGCGGCTCCTGCGGGCGGCCATCGAGCTGGTCTCCGAGCGCGGCTACGAGGCCACGACCCTCGGCGACATCGCGGACCGGGCGGGTTCGGCGCGCGGTCTGGTGTCGTACTACTTCCCCGGCAAGCGCCGGCTGGTGCAGTCCGCCGTGCACCGGCTCATGCACCGCACGCTGGAGGAGGCCCTGGAACGCGAGCCGCGGACCGAGGACGGCCGGGAGCGGATGGCTCGGGCCATCGACGCCGTCCTGGGCCTGGCCCGGGACCGGACCGTGCTGATGCGTCAGCACATGGCCGGCCTGCTCGACACCGACGGCTTCGTGGAGTGCCCGGAGCAGCAGCGCCTGGCCGAACTGCTGCGCGACACCATGGAGCGGCACGGCTCCCAGACGGTCGAGACCGACTATCCGATGCTGCGCTCCCAGCTCATGGGCGCGGTCTACGCCATGGTCGTCCCCAACGTCCCGATGCCTCTCGCGACCCTGCGCGCCGAGCTGTTCACGCGGTACCGGCTCGACTGGGAGCAGGGCGTCCCGCCGGGCACCGAGATGCCCGGCGGGACGTGTGACGCGGATCTGTCGCGGTACTTCGATACGGGCCCGGAGCCCGGGGATCAGTCGAAGTAGTCCGGCTGCGTCTGGACGTTGAGCTCCCCGAGCCGCACCTTCCTGGCCGGATCCGTCCGCTTGTCGCTGAGCTTCAGGACGTCGAAGCCTTTGACGATGTCGTTGGAGTAGATGTAGCCGTTGTAGTAGTACGCCGACCAGGCCCCGCCGGTCTGCATGGTGGTCGTGCTGAGCGGACCGCGCTCGAAGTAGGCGATCTCCCGCGGCTTCGACGAGTCGGTGAAGTCCCAGACGGACACGCCACCCTGGTACCACGCCTGGACCATGAGGTCCTTGCCCTTGACCGGGATCAGCGAGCCGTTGTGGGCGACGCAGTTCTCGGTGTCGGCCTGGTGGCGGGGGATCTTGTAGTAGCTGCGGAAGACGAGCTTGCGCTTGTCGCCCTTGCCGACGATGTCGTAGATGCCGTCGGCGCCGCGGTTCGGGCCGATCGCCGCGTTGCAGGTGGCCGCACCGCCGCCGCCCAACTCGTCGGTGAAGACGACCTTGTTCGCCTTCTGGTTGAAGGTCGCCGAGTGCCAGAACGCGAAGTTCACGTTGTCCTGCACCCGGTCGATGACCTTCGGGTGCTCCGGGTCCTTGATGGAGAACAGGATGCCGTCACCCATGCAGGCACCCGCCGCGAGGTCCTTGTCCGGGAGCACGGTGATGTCGTGGCAGCCGGTCGTCTTGGAGACGCCGGGGTTGGTGGGTGCGCCGGGGTTGCCGCCGCCGTCGGGGCCCTCACCCGGGAAGAGCACCGGGAAGTTCACGACCGCCGCCTGCTCGGGGGCGTTGCGCGGCACCTTGATGACCGAGATGCCGTCGTGCGGGGGCTGGCAGTCGGGGTAGGCGGCGTTCGGGGAGTACGAGGAGACGTAGAGGTAGACGTCCCTGCGCTCCGGCACCAGCGTGTGGGTGTGCGAGCCGCAGGCGGTCTCCACGGCGGCGACGTACTTCGGGTTGCGCTTGTCGCTGATGTCGAAGACCTTCATGCCCTCCCAGGAGGACTTCTCCGTCACCGGCTGGGTGGTGCTGTTGCAACTGCTGTCGCTGCGCGAGGAGTCGGTGGAGAGGAACAACAGGTTCCCCGAGACGGAGATGTCGTTCTGGGAGCCGGGGCACAGCACCTGGGCGATCGTCTTCGGCGCCTTCGGGTTGCTGATGTCGAAGATGCGGAAGCCGTCGTAGTTGCCGGCGAACGCGTACCGGCCCTGGAAGGCCAGGTCCGAATTGGTGCCGGGCAGTGCGTCCTTGGGGACGTTGACGAGGTGTTCGATGTTGGCGGAGTGGACGATCTCGTCCTGGCCGGGGATCTCGCCGTCGGCTATCGCCGCGCGCACCTCGGCCTCGGCGCTCCTGGACACCCCCTTGCTCGCGGCCGGCCCGTCCCCGGGGTCGGGGGTCGCGACGGCCGGACCGGCGGTCAGCAGAGCGGCCAGGAGGCCCGCGGCGGCCGCGGCAACTCCCAGACGTCTGTGCCGGGTTCGGGACTCATTCAACAGGATCACTGTTTCCTCCCTGTGCCGTTCATGTGGAACGGTTCACGCGTCACCGCAGTATCGTCTGCACCATGCACAGATCAACAGAGGGCAACGAACCTGTAATGAGAGGACCATGGGTGAGTACTGTGCTTTTCGGCCGTGTGCCGTTCGTGACGGCCGTCCTGGCAGCCGTCGCAGCCCTGGCCCTCGCGGGCTGCGACTCCGACGCGGACCCCAAGTCGGCCTCGGCGACCGGGCCTTCGGTGCTGGTGCCGGGCAAGCCGGGTGAGGCGAACCGCACGCTCTCCGCGCAGGACGCGGAGGAACAGCGCGCCGACGACGACACCCCCAACTCGGCGGACGTCTCGTACGCCCGGATGATGATCACGCACCACGCCCAGGCCCTGGACATGACCGAACTGGTCCCGCAGCGGGCCGAGTCGGCGCAGCTCAAGGCCCTCGCCGAGCGGATCCAGGCCGCCCAGGGGCCGGAGATCGAGGCGATGAGGGCCTGGCTGAAGCAGCACGGCAAGTCCGAGAAGAGCGACGGGCACCTGCACGCCGCGATGCCCGGCATGGCGAGCGCATCACAGCTGAAGAACCTGCGCGCGGCGAAGGGGAAGGCGTTCGACGAGCTCTTCCTCACGCTGATGATCACTCACCACCAGGGGGCGATCACCATGGCGACGGAGGTGAAGGGGCAGGGCAACAACATCCGGATCGAGGAGATGGCGGACGACGTGGTGGCCCAGCAGACGAGCGAGATCAACCGGATGCGGGACATGCTCTGAGCCCCGCGCCCGACGAGACCGCCCGACGGGGCCGCCCGGGACTGCCCGACGAAGCCGCTCAGCGCCGGGCGTGACGCGGCGTCAGGAAGCCTGCGTCGCGCGCCTGCGAGATGAGCCGGAGCGACTTGCGGCGACTGTGCCCGGTCGCGCACATCACCGCGAGGACCGGGTCGACGCCGTCCTCCTGGGCGGCCCGGTACTCCTGCGCGATCAGCCAGCGCCCCTCGATCCCGCGGGGCCAGGCCGGGCGGGCGCGGCGCGGCCCGGCCGCCTCTCCATCGGTGGCCTCCGCCCCGGGCTCCCTGCCGCACGCCTCGAACAGCGGCCCTTCGATCCAGTCGGCGAGCACCCCCAGGTCGTCGAGCGACAGCGCGGGCTGCGCCCGGACGTCCTCCAGGGACACACCGTTCTCGGTCACGACCGCGAGCGTGTCCACCCTGGCGCCGTCGGCGAAGGCCAGCCGGACGTGGAACCACGCCGTCGCGCCCCCGTCCTCCCGCACTTCCCACGCGGGCCACACGGACACGCTGCCGTCCGTCGGACAACGATCAGAAAGATTAAGAAAGGATGCTTCTAGCACACACGCAACGTAACCGCATGATCACATTCCATACGAACGGACACGCACGCCGAGGTCCCTCCGGCACCCTGTCAGAGCAGCTCCGGCGGTGCGATCCTGGGGGTGTCAGCGACTCCTCTCGTAAGGAGTTCAGCCGTGCTGCGTGTCGCCGTCATCGGCTCCGGGCCCAGCGGCTGCTACACCGCCCAGAGTCTCGTCCAGCAGGACCCCGACGTGCTCGTGGACGTCCTGGACCGGCTGCCCTGCCCCTACGGCCTGGTGCGCTACGGCGTGGCACCGGACCACGAGAAGATCAAGTCGCTCCAGAACACCCTGCGCACCGTCCTGGAGCACGACCGGGTGCGGTTCCTCGGCGGAGTCGGGATCGGTCCGGGCGGAGTGCCCGCCGCGCGGCTGCGCGAGCTGTACCACGCGGTGGTCCACTGCGTGGGCGCCGCCACCGACCGCCGTCTGGGCATCCCGGGCGAGGACCTGCCGGGCAGCTGGTCGGCGACGGAGTTCGTGTCCTGGTACAGCGCGCATCCAGACTCCACGGCCGACGGTTTCGTCGCCGGCGCCCGCTCGGCGGTGGTGATCGGCGTGGGCAACGTGGCGGTCGACGTGACCCGGATGCTGGCGCGCGGGGCGACGGAGCTCAGCGCCACCGACATCCCGCAGTCCGCGCTGACCGCCCTGGCGGCGAGCAGGGTGGCCGACGTCCACATGGTGGGCCGGCGCGGCCCCTCCCAGGCCCGCTTCACCACGAAGGAGCTGCGTGAGCTGGGCTCGCTGCCTGGCGTCGAAGTGGCGGTGCGGGAGGACGAGTTGGCACGGGACCCGGCGTATCCGGATCCCGCTTCCCTGCCCGCGCCGCAGCGCCGGAACGTGGAGGTGCTGCGGGGCTGGGCTGGGGCCGCCCCGCGGCCGGCACCCCGCACGATCTCGTTGCGCTTCTTCCTCCGCCCGGTCGAACTCCTCGCCGACGGCGGCCGGGTGGGCGCGGTCCGCTTCGAACGGACCACGCCGGACGGCAGCGGGGGCGTGCGCGGGACCGGTGAGTTCGAGGAGATCGAGGCGCAGTTGGTGCTGCGGTCGGTGGGCTACCGGGGCCTGCCGGTGGAGGGACTGCCGTTCGACGAGCAGTGCGGCACGGTGCCCCACGTCGACGGCCGTGTCGTGCGCGGCTGCTTCGTCATGCGGGGCGAGTACGTGGCCGGCTGGATCAAGCGCGGCCCGACCGGAGTGATCGGCACCAACCGCCCGGACGCCAAGGAGACGGTGGCCTCCCTGCTCGAGGACGCCCCCGCCCTCGTAGAGCGCGAACTGCCCGGAGACCCGCTCGACGCGCTGCGAGCGGACGGAGTCGTGCCGGTGGAATGGGCGGGTTGGTGCGCGATAGAACGCGCGGAGGCGGAGCTGGGCGCGTCCCTGGGCCGGGGCGTGGTGAAGCTGCCCGACTGGCAGTCCCTGCTGCATGCCGCCCAGGGGATCCCCTCGGAGCACCCGGCAACTCATGGATAACACGCCCGAAATCAACAAACTGTGCAAGGAGCTTACGGTCCCCCCATGACCCAGCACCCCGCCATGCCTCCGCACCCCGTCATGACCAAGCACCCCGTCGACGAAGTCCCCCCGGTCCGGCAGCTCGCCGCCTTCGGCCTCCAGCACGTGCTCGCGATGTACGCCGGCGCGGTCGCCGTCCCCCTGATCGTCGGCAGTGCGATGAAGCTGTCGCCCGCCGACCTCGCGTACCTCATCACGGCCGACCTCCTGGTGTGCGGCATCGCCACACTCATCCAGTGCGTCGGCTTCTGGCGCTTCGGCGTACGGCTCCCCATCATGCAGGGCTGCACCTTCGCGGCCGTGTCACCGATGGTGCTGATCGGTACGACCGGCGGCGGACTGCCCGCGATCTACGGCTCGGTGATCGTCGCCGGACTGGCGATCATGCTGCTCGCACCGGTCTTCGGCAGGCTGCTCCGCTTCTTCCCGCCCCTGGTCACCGGCACCGTGATCCTGATCATCGGGATCTCGCTGCTGCCGGTCGCGGGCAACTGGGTGGCCGGTGGCGCCGGCTCCGCGGACTTCGGCGCACCGAAGAACATCGCGCTGGCCGTGTTCGTGCTGGCGGTGGTGCTGGGTGTGCAGCGGTTCGCCCCGGCCTTCCTGAGCCGGATCGCCGTACTGATCGGCATCGTGGTGGGTCTCGTGGTGGCCGTGCCCTTCGGGTTCACGGACTTCGACGGGGTCGGGGACGCCGACTGGGTCGGCATCAGCACTCCGTTCCACTTCGGTGCGCCCACCTTCGAGTTCTCGGCGATCGTGTCGATGCTGGTGGTGGCGCTGGTGACGATGACCGAGACGACCGGCGACCTGATCGCGGTCGGCGAGATGACGGACCGCAAGGTGCAGCCGCGCTCCCTCGCGGACGGTCTGCGCGCGGACGGCCTCTCCACCGTGCTCGGTGGCGTCTTCAACACCTTCCCGTACACGGCGTACGCCCAGAACGTCGGCCTCGTCGGCATGACCCGGGTGCGCAGCCGCTGGGTCGTCGCCACGGCCGGCGGCATCCTGGTGCTGCTGGGACTGCTGCCCAAGCTGGGCGCGGTGGTCGCGGCGATTCCGGCACCCGTGCTCGGAGGCGCGGGCCTGGTGATGTTCGGGACGGTGGCGGCGAGCGGCCTGAGGACCCTCGCCCAGGTGGACTTCAGGGGCAACAACAACCTGACGGTGGTGGCCGTCTCGGTCGCTATGGGGGTGCTGCCGGTCGGGGTGCCGACGATCTACGGGAAGTTCCCCGACTGGTTCCAGACGGTGATGAACAGCGGGATCAGCGCGGGCTGTCTGACGGCGATCGTGCTGAACCTGCTGTTCAACCACCTTCCCGCGCGGTCCGGTTCAGCCGCTCCCGATCCGGACGGCCTGGCGGGCGGCGGCGTCGAGGAGGGCGTCGAGAAGCCCCGGGAAGAGATCGTCTAGGTCGTCCGCGCGCAGGCCGTTCATCTTGGCCGTGCCCTGGTAGACCTGGCGGATCACGCCGCTCTCGCGCAGCACCCGGAAGTGATGGGTGGTCGTCGACTTGGTGACGGGCAGGTCGAAGTGCGAACAGGAGAGCTCGGCGCCGGCGGCGGCGAGCTCCCGCACGATCCGCAGACGCATCGGGTCGGAGAGCGCGTGCAGGACGCCCTCCAGGCGGATCTCGTCGCGCTCGGGGTGCGGAAGATCGCGGCTGCTGACAGCGGGGGAGGTCACGGCGGCTCACTTCTTCCGGTCCTGCGGGAATCCTTCGGGGAAAGCTGCGGGCGAACCCATAGTACGAGAACTCTCGTAGTTTGACATCCGGCGTACTACGATGCCTATCGTACGAGTCGACCAGCACCGGTCCCGTGACGATTGGAGCCCGCCGTGAGTGCACTCTTCGAGCCCTTCACCCTGCGCGATGTGACGATTCCGAACCGGGTGTGGATGCCGCCGATGTGCCAGTACTCGGCCGCTCCGGAGGGTCCCGAGACCGGCGCTCCGAACGACTGGCACTTCGCGCACTACGCGGCCCGCGCGGCAGGCGGGACGGGTCTGGTCCTCGTCGAGGCCACCGGGGTCAGCCCCGAGGGCCGCATCTCCCCCTACGACCTCGGCATCTGGAACGACACCCAGGTCGAGGCGTTCCGTCGCATCACCCGCTTCCTGGTCTCCCAGGGCACGGTCCCGGGCATCCAGCTCGCCCACGCCGGCCGCAAGGCAGCCACCGACCAGCCCTGGAAGGGTGGTGCGCCCCTCACCCCGGACCACCTGGGGTGGCAGCCGCTGGGCCCGAGCCCGGTGGCCTTCGACGAGAAGCACCCGGTCCCGGCGGAACTGACGACCGCTCAGATCGCCTCGGTGGTGGGGCAGTTCGCGGACGCGGCCCGTCGCGCCCTGGCCGCCGGTTTCGAGGTCGCCGAGATCCACGGCGCCCACGGCTATCTGATCGGCAACTTCCTCTCCCCGCACAGCAACCGGCGCACGGACGAGTACGGCGGCTCCTACGAGAACCGCACCCGCTTCGCACTGGAGGTCGTCGACGCGGTGCGCGCGGTCTGGCCCGACGACAAGCCCCTCTTCTTCCGCATCTCGGCGACCGACTGGCTCACGGAGGGCGGCTGGACCCCGGACGACACCGTCCGCTTCGCCCGCGACCTCCAGGCGCACGGCATCGACCTCCTGGACGTCTCCAGCGGCGGCAACGCGTCCGGCGTCCGCATCCCGGTCGGCCCCGGCTACCAGGTTCCCTTCGCCGCCCGGGTCAAGGCCGAGACGACGCTGCCGGTGGCCGCGGTGGGCCTCATCACGGACGCCGAGCAGGCGGAGAAGATCCTCTCCAACGGCGAGGCGGACGCGGTCCTGCTGGGCCGTGAGCTGCTGCGCAACCCGTCCTGGGCCCGGCACGCGGCGCGCGAGCTGGGCGGGGACGTCCACGTGCCGGACCAGTACCACCGCTCGGTCTGACACCGGACGTCCCGCGCGAGCCGTGCGGCGCTCAACCCGCCGCGCACGCCTTCCCGTTGAGCGTGAAGCCGCTCGGCGCCGCGCTGTCGCCGCCGTGGTTCGCCTGGTAGCCGATGCCCACGCTCATGTTCGGGGCGATCGTCCCGTTGTACGACACGTTCGTGGCGGTCACGGCCCCCGAACTCGGGGCGTACGTGGCGCCCCAGCCGCCGGTGATGGTCTGGCCGCCGGGCAGGGTGAAGGCGAGTCGCCAGCCGTTGATCGTCGACGTGCCGGTGTTGGTGACGGTGACCGACGCCGTCAGACCGGTGTTCCAGGCGTTGGTCGTGACCGTCACCTTGCAGGCGCCGGGCTCGGGTTGGGGTACCGACCCACCGCCGTCCAGACCGAAGAAGGTCAGGGCGCGGGCGGCCATGCCCGCGCCGTAGGCGTTGTGGCCGACGCCCCGGAGACTGACGGCCTCCACGGGGGCGCGGTCACCGGTGGCGCCGTAGCGGGTGCGGGTCCAGCCGGAGACGGGCGAGTCGGTGGCCGCGGGCGTCTGACCGACGCCGAGGACGTTCGTCCACTGCTTGATCTCCTCGCCGAAGTTGGGGTAGCGCAGCACGTCGTCCTCGGTGCCGTGCCACACCTGCATGCGGGGCCGGGGCCCGGTCCAGCCGGGGTAGGCGGCGCGCACCAGGTTGCCCCACTCCTGCGGGGTACGGATGATCGTGCCGCCCGCGCAGGCGCTGTTCCACTCCGAGCCGTCCGTGGTCGCGAAGCAGCCGAAGGGGACGCCGGCGAAGGCCGCGCCCGCCGCGAAGACGTCCGGGTAGTCGCCGAGCAGGACGTTGGTCATCATCGCGCCGGAGGAGTTGCCGGTGGCGTAGATCCTGGCGGTGTCGGCGGAGTAGGTGCGGACCGTCCAGTCGATCATCGACTTGATGCCGACGGGATCGCTGCCGCCGCCTCGCTTCAGCGCCTGCGGCGAGGACACGTCGAAGCACTTGCTGGCGCGGGTGACCGAGGGATAGATCACGACGAAGCCGTGGGTGTCGGCCAGTCGGGCCCACTCGGTGCCGCTGTACATGGCCGGTCCTGAGCCCGTGCAGTAGTGCACGGCCACGACGACGGCTGGGTGCGGGGAGACGTCGGCCGGCACATACAGGTACATCTGGAGGTTGCTGGGGTTCGTGCCGAAGCCCGTCACCTCGGTGAGGGTCGCAGCCGGTACCGCCTCGGTGCGCGCCGAGGCGGTGGGTGTGCAGAGGAGAACCGCGGCGAGCAACGACAGCACGGCCGTCAACGCCGAACACAGCCGCCTCGTCGCGGAGTTGTGGGGGGTGGCGGACACGTCGATGCCCCTTTCCTTCAGCGGGATGATGGGGGGGGATCTCTCGGAAGGGAAGCGTCCGGCGTGCATCGTGGCATGCACATGGCCCCCATGGAAGCGCTCCCACACCTCGAAAGAATTCGCTCGACGCAAGGCGTTGACTAGAAAGCGCTTGCCCCCTACCTTCCGTTCAGCGATGTGAACACTCTCGCGATATCCGACCCACCCATCGCACTCTGCATCACACCTGCTGTTCAGCAGGTCGATTACTGATCACGTACATGTCCAACCTGGCTCCACGCAGGCACCACGAAGGGACGCACCCCGCATGCGTACTCGCCCCCCACGTACACACGCGCAAAGATCCGCTCTGGCCGCCGGTGCGGCCGCGCTCGCGACGGCGGCCGCGCTGGCCGTCCCGCAGCCGGCCGGGGCCGCCGAGACCTCCCCCATGGGTTTCGGCGCCGGAACCACCGGCGGCGGCAGCGCTTCGGCGGTCACCGTCTCGACCCTGGCCGCGTTCAAGACGGCCGTCACGGGCAGCACGGCGAAGGTCGTGAAGGTCAACGGCCTGATCCCACTGAGCGGCACGGTCGACGTCGGCTCCAACACCACGGTCCTGGGCGTCGGTTCGTCGTCCGGGTTCACCGGTGGCGGGCTGCGGCTGAAGAAGGTCACGAACGTCGTCGTGCGCAACCTGAACATCAGCAAGCCCCTCGCGCCCGCCGACGGCATCGAGGTGCAGGCCTCGACCAAGGTCTGGATCGACCACAACTCCTTCTCGGCGGACCGCGATCACGACAAGGACTACTACGACGGTCTGCTGGACATCAATCACGCCTCTGACAACGTCACGGTGTCCTGGAACACCTTCAAGGACCACTTCAAGGGCTCGCTCGTCGGCCACAGCGACAACAACGCGAGCGAGGACACCGGCCACCTGAAGGTGACGTACCACCACAACTGGTTCGACAACGTCAACTCGCGCATCCCCAGCCTGCGGTTCGGCACCGGGCACTTCTACGACAACTACGTCGTCGGCGCCGAGACCGCGGTGCACTCGCGGATGGGCGCCCAGATGCTCGTGGAGAACAACGTCTTCCGCGGTACCGCAGTCGCCGTCACCACGAACCGGAGCAGTGATGTCGACGGCTACGCCAACCTGCGCGGCAACGACCTCGGCGGAGCCGCCACCGAGATCTCCCGCGTCGGCACCTTCACCGCCGCGCCGTACGGCTACACCGCCGAACCCGCCTCCTCCGTCGTCGCCTCGGTGACCGGTGGCGCGGGCGCCGGAAAGCTCTGACCACCCACATCGCTCAACCGTCCACCCCTACGGAAGAAGGACTCGGGACATGACTTCTTCGCCACCTCCCCGCGCGCGTACGCGTGCGCTGACCGGAGCCGCGGCCGCACTCGGCCTCTCGGTTGGCATGATCATGACCATGCAGGCACCGACCGCGAGCGCCGCCACCTGGCCCTCCGCGAACGGCAGCCAGGCGGTCTCCTCGACCATCCAGCTGTCCGGCACCAAGGACTACGGGATGAAGCGCCTGTACGGCACCGGCGACCTGGGCAGCGGCAGCCAGGACGAGGACCAGGGGCCGATCCTGAACCTGGCCGCCGGAACCGTCCTCAAGAACGTCATCATCGGGGCGCCCGCCGCCGACGGCATCCACTGCGCGGGCAGTTGCACGCTCCAGAACGTGTGGTGGGAGGACGTCGGCGAGGACGCGGCGACCTTCCGCGGCTCCTCGTCGTCCAACGTGTACACCGTCTCCGGCGGCGGCGCGCGGTCGGCCAGCGACAAGGTGTTCCAGTTCAACGGGGCCGGGACGCTCAACGTGTCGAACTTCGCGGTGCAGAACTTCGGCACCTTCGTGCGCTCCTGCGGCAACTGCTCGACGCAGTACAAGAGGACGATCAACCTCAACACCATCGAGGCGACCTACTCCGGGAACAAGCTCGTCGGCATCAACACCAACTACGGCGACAGCGCGACCCTGAAGAAGATCACGATCGTCGGCGACTCAGGCAAGAAGATCGTCCCGTGCCAGAAGTACATCGGGAACAACACGGGCAAGGAGCCGACCACCAACGGCAAGGATCCTGACGGCACTTATTGCAAGTACACGACCTCCGACATCACCTACAGGTAGTCCCGTCGGCAGGTGAAGGCGGCCGTACGGAGCGTCTCCGTCCGACGCTCCCTACGGCCGCCGCGTCAGAGACGCCGATCGCGCTGGGGGACGGTGTCCGCCAGCTCCCGCCGATAGGCCGCGTACGCGGACCGCAGCCGCTCCCCCGGCCAGTCCGGCGGCAGGAGCTCGGGCGGCAGGACCGGGTCGGCCAGCAGATGCCGTACGACCGCCGCGAACCCGGTGAGCCGGTCCGCGGGCCGTTCGGCGCGGGCGACATGGGCGAGCAGTGCCCGGGCGTCGGCCGCCCAGCCGTCGAGGGGCCACAACGCGGCGGCCAGTTCGGGCCCGGGGCGTTCGAGGCGGGCCGTGCAGCGCTGGGCGACCGCGTCGAGGTCCTCGGGGAGCCGTCGTAGCAGGTTGGCGGGGCGCAGCCAGACGCCCTCACGGAGTTCCGCGAGCCTGAGGGCGGTCAACCGGGCGCGCAGCTCGGCGCGTTCGGCCGGGCCACGGCCCGTCGCGGTGATCACGACCATCTCCCAGTCGCCGCTCCACGCGCGCGTGGAGGGGTGCACGGCGTCGTCCTGGCGGCGCTGCCGCGCGAGCAGACGGTCGCTGAGGCCGTAGACGGAGTCGACGCGCCGCAGGTCACCGGCGCCGACCATCCGGCTGAGCGCGGCACGCAGCGTGGAGCCGCCCACCCCGAACGGCTCCACCGCGCGGATCAGGTCCTTCACCGGCATCTCCGGTGGATGCGCGCCGAGCAGCAGGCTCAGCACGACCGACCGCGCGGAGAGCGGTCGCAGGTCCGCCTCACCGGGCTGCACCGACACGTTCCTAGGCATGGCCAGTCACTGTACGTCTTGTTGCACTATTGATACGACCGCAGGGCAAGTGCAACATGGTCTCCATGGCCACCCCACCCGCGCTCGAAGCGTCCACCACCCACACCGTCACCAACCAGCCGCCGCCCCTCGCCCCCTACGACGCCTCCGCCGACCCCGCTCTGCTGGAGGGGCTGCGCCGCGAGGGCGCCGGCTGGGCCGAGGAGCAGGTGCGGCGGCTCGGGCTGCGCGCGGGCTCCGCCGAGGCCCAGGAGTGGGCGGATCTGGCCAACCGGCACGAGCCGGTCCTGCGCACGCACGACCGTTACGGCAATCGTGTCGACGAGGTCGACTTCCATCCGAGCTGGCACCACCTGATGCGGACCGCCGTGGCCGAAGGGCTGGCCGGCACCCCGTGGGCGGAGGACCGGCCGGGCGCCCATGTCGCCCGCACCGCGGGCGGGTTGGTGTGGGGGCACACGGACGCGGGCCACGGCTGTCCCACGTCGATGACGTACGCGGCGATCCCGGCACTGCGCCGGGAGCCGGACCTGGCGAAGGTCTACGAACCCTTGCTGACCGGCCGCGTGTACGAGCCGGAGCTCAGGGTCCCGACCGAGAAGGGCGGGCTGCTGGCGGGCATGGGGATGACCGAGAAACAGGGCGGCTCCGACGTCCGCACGAACTCCACGGCGGCCACGCCGACCGCCGAGCCCGGCGTGTACACCCTGCGCGGCCACAAGTGGTTCACCTCGGCCCCGATGTCCGACGTCTTCCTGGTGCTGGCGCAGGCGCCCGGCGGGCTGTCGTGCTTCCTCGTGCCGCGGATCCTGCCGGACGGCAGCCGCAACACCTTCCGCATCCAGCGTCTCAAGGACAAGCTCGGCAACCGGTCGAACGCCTCGTCCGAGCCCGAGTTCGACCGGACCGTGGCCTGGCTCGTCGGTCCGGAGGGACAGGGCGTCAAGACGATCATCGAGATGGTCAACTGCACACGCCTGGACTGCGTGATGATGTCGGCGACCCTGATGCGCAAGACCCTCGTCGAGGCCGGCCACCACGCCCGGCACCGCAGCGCGTTCGGCGCCCGGCTGGTCGACCAGCCGCTGATGCGCAACGTCCTGGCCGACCTCGCGCTGGAGTCCGAGGCCGCCACCACGCTCACGCTCCGGCTGGCGGGCGCGGCCGATCGCGCGGTGCGCGGGGACGCCGGTGAGCAGGCGTTCCGCCGTATCGCCACCGCGGTGGGCAAGTACTGGGTCACCAAGCGGGGTCCGGCCTTCACCGCCGAGGCCCTGGAGTGCCTCGGGGGCAACGGCTACGTGGAGGAGTCGGGCATGCCCCGGCACTACCGGGAGGCGCCCCTGCTCTCCATCTGGGAGGGGTCGGGCAACGTCAACGCCCTAGACGTCCTGCGGG
Source organism: Streptomyces griseorubiginosus (assembly GCF_001514195.1). Lineage (GTDB taxonomy): Bacteria > Actinomycetota > Actinomycetes > Streptomycetales > Streptomycetaceae > Streptomyces > Streptomyces griseorubiginosus. The sequence continues at coordinate 214,441 of NZ_KQ948738.1, forward strand.
CGTTGCGCCGCGAGCCGGAGACCGCCGAGGCGCTGTTCGGCGAACTCGCCCTGGCCCAGGGGGCGGACGCCCGGCTGGACACGGCCGTGGCCCGGTTGAAGGACCTGTTGACCACGGCGTCCGAGACGGGTGCCCGACGCCTGGTGGAGCACATGGCCCTGACGCTCCAGGCCTCCCTCCTCGTCCGGCACGCCCCGGCCGCGGTCGCCGACGCGTTCTGCGCAAGCCGGCTGGGCGGCGACTGGGGTCATGCCTTCGGCACCCTGCCCGACGCCACGGACCTGGACACGGTCCTCGCAAGGGCGCTGCCCGGCGACAACTGAGGCCGTTCCAGGACCTCCTGGCGAAAACCGGGCCCCGCCCTGTCCGGATCGCTCACCGTCACCCACCGATTCCGCTTCGTTGTCAGTCCCGTGGTGCAGACTCCGATCAGTTGGTGCTTCGCCTGGGGAGGACGACGTGTTCACGGGGATCGACGAGGTCGACTGGGCCTCGCTGCGGCATGCGTACGGCAGCGCGGAGGACGTGCCCGCCCTGCTGCGGGGACTCGCCTCCGCGGACCGGGACGAGCGGGAGACCGCCCTCGACGGGATGTACGGCGCCGTGCACCACCAGGGCGACGTGTACGACTCGACCCTGGCCTGCGTTCCGTTTCTGCTCGCGCTCGTGGCGAGCGGAGAGGTCGCGGACCGGGCGGGCATCGTCGAACTGCTGGTGAGCATCGGGGGCGAGGGGCGGGAGGACGGGGTCCCGGGCCCCGCGGGCTTACCTGTTGGGGACTCGGCGCACGCCGCCGCCGACGGCGACCTGTGCGCGCGTGCCGCTGTCGGGGTGCGGGCCGGCGCCGAGGTGTTCGTCCGGCTGGCGGGGGACGCCGACCCCTCCGTCCGCCGGGCCGCACCCACCGCACTGGTGGGCTTCCTCGACGAACCGGCCCGTGTGCTGGCGCTGTTGCGGGAGCGCTGCGCCCTGGAGCGGGACGACCGGGTTCTGCAAGCCCTCACCGAGAGCCTGGGTGTGTTCGTCCGCCGCCGTCCCGGACACGCGGCCGGGGCACTGGAGTTGTTGACGACCCTCAGCTCCGAGCCGTACGCCCCGGGACCGCGACTGGCAGCCCTCGGCCAGCTCGTCGCCTGCGCTCCCGACCACCTGCCGGTGGACCTGGTGCCTGCCGCCGTCGGACTGCTCAGGGAGCGTTCCGCGCGGCGGTCCGCCGGACGGGACGGCGTCGGCTGCCCGCACTCCGACACCCTCGCGAGCCGGTTACGGCGGCTACGGCCCTCGGACGACGAGGGCTCGCAGCTGCTGCGCACCCTGCACCGCGGTCTCGGCGACCGGCTCGACCTGCGGAAGGCCCTCCTGCGGGGGCAGTTGACCAGCCCGGACGTGGTCGACCGCTGCAACGCCGTATGGATGGCGGCGGGGCTCCTCCGCGAGTGGCGGGCCGACTGGGCCGAGCCGGTGTCCCTGATCGGCGCTCAACTCCGTTTCGAGGAGGGCCGGTTGCGGGAGGCGGCGGTGTCCGTCCTGGAGGATCTCCACACCCTGGCCGCCCCCGCCGCCGACGACCTCGCCGCTCTGGTGGCCTCCCGCCCCGATCTGTGGGTGCGGCGGTGGGAGCGCGGGGCACCGACACTGGGCGGCCCGCTCAAGGCACTGGCGAGGAGCGGGGACCGCCGGGCGGTGCCGGTGCTCTCGGAGGTGCTCGACGGTCCTGTCGTCCCGGACGATCTGGGGTACGCGATCGGACCTCTGGGCCGTTCCGCCGCCTCGCTCGCCCCCGCGTTGCGCCGACGGCTGGGCGAGACTCCCCTGGACTCCCCCGGAGTGTTCGAGCGGGCCGTACCCCTGCTGTCGGCGGTGGCCGCGCTGCGTGACGCGGAGGCGGTGCCGGAGGTGCTGCGCGTGTTGCGCGGCGTACCGGCGGGGGCGCGGCTGCGGGACGCGGTCGTGGAGTCGGCCGTTCGTGCGCTCGACGCGGTCGGGAAGGAGGGGGCGGGCGCCCACGCACCGGAGGTCATACCGGTGCTGCGTCAGCTGCTGGCGACGGAGTACGCGGCGGTCGCGGCGGGGCCGTTGTGGTCCGTGGAGGGCGATGCGTCGGCCGTACTGCCTGTGCTGACGGCCGAGTTGGCCGAAGGGCGGCCACGGCGACGGGCCGCCGCGGGGGCGCTGGCGCGACTGGGGCCCGCGGCGGCTCGGGCCCTGGCGGAGTTGCGGCGGACGGTCCGGGCGGACGACCTGTGGGAGCGGGTCGCCGCCGCGTGCGCCGTGTGGCGGATCAGCGGGGACGCGGACCTGTCCGCGCCGGTGCTGAGAGCGGCCTGGACGCAGAACCCGTACACGCGCCGGACCATCACGTCCTGCCTCGCCGCGCTGGGCCCCGCGGGCGTGCCGCTGCACGATCTCGTCCGCGCGGAAGTCACCGCCCGGCGACGGCATCTCGCGGTGCGGGGCGGCGGCCGCGGAAGCCAGGACGTGCTGGACGACGAACGGCTGGTGCGGGCGTGTGGGGAGGTGTTGGCGGGGGCTTCGGGGATGGAGTGACTGGGCCAGGGGGTGTGGGTGAACGAAGGCCGGGAGGGGCGTGACCGGCCGCGACCGGAGGACGGGAACGCCCGGGCCGGAGGACGGGAAGGTCCGGGGCCGGGTCGGAGGGCGGGAGTGGCCAAGGGCCGATGGGCGTGGGTTTCCGGGTCCGGAGGGCGTGCCCCCTGGCGGCCCCGGACTGGCTGGACGGCCATCCCCCGGCCGCTCACACGCTGGACCCCGCCCTCGCTCCCGCCGCTCACCTCCCGTCCGCGCGTCTCCCGCCCCACAGGGGGCCGAAGTGGGCCCAGTCCGTGTCCCACTGGTCCAGGCGGCGGCGTTCCAGACGGCCGCGGAGGACTCGGGCGCCGACGAAGGGGACGGCGGCGGCGCTGACACCGACGAGGGCGCCGATGAGCGCGGCACGGATCTGGGCCTGGCCCTCGGTCGCGGGCTGGGTCATCAGACGGCCGTGGGCGTCGGTCCAGATCGTGACCGGCGTGCCCTGGGTGCTGCCGGGGTCGACGCGGACCTGACCCGTGTGGTCCGACCCGTCGGCCCCGGTCCACGCCACCTCGCCCCACACCCGCTCGCCACTGGACGTACCCGGGTCGGCCGTGCCGGGAGCGTGTTCGGTGAGCCGGGCGACGACCGGCTGCCATTCGACGCGCTCCCGCGCCAGCTGATGCTCGACGGCCCGGCTCACCGCCAGCCCCGCGCCCACCCCCGCTAACAGAGTGACAAGCCAGGCACCGAGCACGACCCACGCCTCGAGGGTGTCGGCACGGCGTCTGAGCGGATTGCGCCGCCACCGCCACAGCCAGACCTTGGGACCACGGAACGCCATCGAAGGCATCCTCCTCATGAGCGACGGGCGCACGAACATGCCGGACCGCTCTCCCATACGGGCGAGTTCCCCTCGATGCTCACGGGTCTCGGCGAGTTCTCCGTCACCACCGTCCCCCGGCCGTGGGCCCGCGCGGGCATCTTGGCGAAAGCCGCCCGTCAAGGGCGGCGGACGGTTATCATCCGCGCCCTTACCTGCTCTGACCTGCGGCGAAGCCGTCTCCAGGGGTGAGTGTCAGTGGTGGGGTGCAGACTGGCCGGTGGCTGGGACAAAGACGTCGAAGCACAGCGGAGGTGACCGGTATGACGGAGAAGCTGCTTGCCGTGGGGACACGCAAGGGTCTGTTCATCGGGCGGGCGCGCGGCGGCACCTGGGAGTTCGACGAGAGCCCCTACTTCAACGCACAGGCCGTGTACTCGGTGGCGATCGACACGCGAGGCGATCGTCCGCGGCTGCTGGCCGGAGGGGACAGCGCGCACTGGGGACCGTCCGTGTTCCACTCCGACGACCTGGGCCGCACCTGGACCGAGCCCGCTCAGCCGGCGGTGAAGTTCCCGAAGGACACCGGGGCCTCGCTGGAGCGGGTCTGGCAGCTGCACCCGGCGGCCGCCGAGCCGGACGTGGTGTACGCGGGCACGGAACCGGCCGCGCTGTACCGCTCCGAGGACCGTGGGGAGAGCTTCGAGCTGGTCCGGCCCCTGTGGGAGCATCCGACGCGCTCGAAGTGGGTGCCGGGAGGCGGCGGTGAGGGCCTGCACACCGTCCTGACCGACCGACGGGATCCGCGTGCGGTCACGGTGGCCGTCTCCACGGCCGGGGTGTTCCGTACGAAGGACGGCGGGGCGAGCTGGGAGCCGTCCAACTCCGGTGTCTCGGCGGTGTTCCTGCCGGACCCGAACCCGGAGTTCGGCCAGTGCGTGCACAAGGTCGCGCGGGACGCGGCCGACCCGGACCGGCTGTATCTCCAGAACCACTGGGGGGTGTACAGAAGCGACGACGCGGGTGGGCACTGGACGGACATCGGCGAGGGACTGCCGTCCACCTTCGGCTTCGCCACGGCCGCGCACCCGCACCGCGGCGGGACGGCGTACGTCTTCCCGATCAACGCCGACGCGGACCGGGTCCCGGCCGACCGCCGGTGCCGGGTGTTCCGCACGGCGGACGCGGGCAAGAGCTGGGAGCCGCTGACCTCGGGGCTGCCGCAGGAGGACCACTACGGCACGGTGCTGCGGGACGCGATGTGCACGGACGACGCGGACCCGGCCGGCGTCTACTTCGGCAACCGCAACGGCGAGGTGTACGCATCGGGCGACGACGGCGACAGCTGGCGGCAGCTGGCCTCCCATCTGCCGGACGTGCTGTGTGTAAGGGCGGCGGTGATCGGCTGACCCGGGCACAGGGGGCGGGGCAGTTGGTGCCCCTGAAGCGGTGGCGGCCTCAGCAGAGGGTGATCGTGTCGCCCACTCGGACCGTGCCCGCCTCAAGGACGTCCAAGTAGACGCCGAGACAGGAGAGCCGGCCCAGGTCGAGCACGGGGACCCGGTGCTCGCGGGCGACCGCGCGCATGATGCCGGGGTCCGGCGGGAGCTCGTCGTGGCCGAGGGTCGGGATCACGCAGCGGGGCGTGGGCACCACCACCCGGAACAGCGCCTCGCCGGCCCGCAGCCGGGCGCTCGGCCAGGTGTCCTCGGGAAATCCCGGTTCCCCGCCGGTGTCGACGACCAGGTTCGGCCGGAAACGGCGGGCGTCGAAGTCCCCGGCGGGATGGGCCTCGCGCATCCGGGCCAGGGAGGCCGTGGTGAGGAGATGCACCTGGCCGAAGTCGAGGAAGGTGCCCTGGGCGACGCTGCCCGTCGTGATGCTCGTCCCAGTGGCATCGACGGAGGCCGACTCCCGCACCACGTCCGGGACCCCGCCCTCGTACTCGGGCACGGCACGTTCGAGTCTGCTGTGCTCGGGCGCGACAGCCGAGAGGAAGACCTTGCGGCCCAGCAACTCGGACAGCCGTACGTCCAGCTCGGGGTCCTCGGCCGGCAGGGCGGTCCCGTCGGGCAGGACGATCCGTACGCGGCCGCGGTCGTCCCACCGGCTGCGACAGCGCAGCAAGGCACCCCACTTGCGCGGGTGCTTGGCACTGCCGACCGCGCCCGTCCCGTCGAGCACGGCGTACGTCCGGTCGCCACGGAACCCCCTCTCCGTGACCGTCACCGCGCTCACGGCCTCGCCCAGCATCGACTTCACCGGATAGCGGTACAGCGCCGCCACACTCCCCATGGATCAAGTATCCCGATGGGTGGTGCCTCCCCGACCGGCGTCCAGTACGTCGCATGTACAAACGCACATGCCAACCTGATGGATCAAGGTTCCGGCTCATGCAATGGCACCAGAGACTTTTGCCTCGCATATGCGGCACTATGGTCGACCGTGGGGGTCGCACCGTCGAGCGTGGCGTCGAGCGACCGTTGGCCAGGCCGTGAGGCCGTAGTGGGGTCCTTGAGGACCTTGAGGAGTGGACCCGTGATGACCCGTTCCGTGCGCACCCGCAGCCGTCGGTCCGTGCAGGTGGCCGCCCTGGGCGCCGCCGCGCTGCTGGCCCTGAGCGCCTGCTCCTCCTCCGACGACTCGAGCTCCGCGAAGTCGGGCGCCTCGCAGTCGGGCTCCGGGACGAAGGTCTCCGGTGACATCACCGTCTTCGCCGCTGCCTCGCTGAAGGAGAGCTTCACGACGCTCGGCAAGGACTTCGAGAAGGCCCACCCCGGCACGAAGGTCACCTTCAGCTTCGGCGGCAGCGACTCCCTCGCCGCCTCCATCACCGGCGGGGCACCAGCCGACGTGTTCGCCTCCGCCAGCCCCAAGACGATGAAGGTCGTCACGGACGCCAAGGACAACGCCGACGCGCCCGCCACCTTCGTGCGCAACCAGCTGGAGATCGCCACCCTGCCCGGCAACCCCGACAAGGTCGCCTCGCTGAAGGACCTCACCGGCAAGGACCTGAAGGTGGTCCTTTGCGACAAGACGGTCCCCTGTGGCGCCGCCGCCGAGAAGGCGCTCACGGCGAGCAAGCTGAAGCTCACCCCGGTGTCCTACGAGGAGGACGTCAAGTCGGCCCTCAACAAGGTGGTGTTGAAGGAGGCCGACGCGGCCGTCGTGTACAGGACCGATGTGAGGGCGGCAGGTGACAAGGTGGAGGGTGTGGAGTTCCCCGAGTCCGCCGACGCCATCAACGCCTACCCGATCGCCCTGCTCAAGGAGTCGAAGAACACCGAGACCGCCAAGGCGTTCATCGCGCTGGTGCGGTCCGCCGAGGGCCAGAAGGTCCTGACCTCAGCCGGGTTCCTTCAGCCGTGACGCTCCGCTCCCCCGGCCGGGCCGACGCCACGGACACCCTCACGGGCGGTCCGCAGCGTCGCCGTGCCTCCGGGTTCGGTGGGAGTCGACGGGCTCGCGGCGGTGCTCCGCTGCCGCTGCTCGTGCCCGCTCTGATCGGCCTGGCGTTCCTGACCCTGCCGCTCGTCGCGCTGCTGATCCGGGCTCCCTGGCGCAGCATGCCCGAGCTGCTCACCAGCCCCGAGGTCTGGCAGGCGCTCCGGCTCTCCCTGGTGTGCGCGACGGCGGCGACCGCGGTGAGCCTGGTGATCGGGGTGCCGCTGGCCTGGCTGCTGGCCCGCGTGGAGTTCCCCGGCCGCGGCCTCGTACGGGCCCTGGTCACACTGCCGCTCGTGCTGCCCCCGGTGGTCGGCGGTGTCGCCCTGCTCATGGCGCTGGGCCGCAACGGGGTCGTCGGCAAGTGGCTGGACTCCTGGTTCGGCGTCACGCTGCCCTTCACCACCACCGGGGTGGTGATCGCCGAGGCGTTCGTGGCGATGCCGTTCCTCGTCATCAGCGTCGAGGGCACCCTGCGCGCCGCCGACCCCCGGTACGAGGAGGCCGCCGCCACGCTCGGCGCGTCCCGCTTCACCGCGTTCCGCCGCGTCACCCTCCCGCTCATCGCGCCCGGCGTGGCGGCGGGCGCCGTCCTGGCCTGGGCACGTGCGCTGGGTGAGTTCGGGGCGACGATCACCTTCGCGGGCAACTTCCCGGGCCGTACCCAGACCATGCCGCTGGCCGTCTACCTGGCCCTCCAGAACGACCCGGAGTCCGCGATCGCCCTCAGCCTGGTCCTGCTCGCCGTCTCCGTCGCGGTCCTGGCCGGACTGCGCGACCGCTGGATGAGCGCCTCATGACCGAGACCGGCACGCCCGGCGCCGCCGCGGGCCTCGACGCCCGTCTCGTGGTCGAGCGCGGCCCCTTCCACCTCGACGTCACGCTCGCGGCGGCGCCCGGTGACGTGGTCGCGCTCCTCGGCCCGAACGGCGCAGGCAAGACCACGGCACTGCGCGCGCTCGCCGGTCTCGTACCGCTGTCCGCCGGTCATCTGCGGCTGGACGGAGCCGAGTTGGACGGTACGCCGCCGGAGTCCCGCCCGGTCGGGGTCGTCTTCCAGGACTATCTGCTCTTCCCGCACCTGAGCGCACTGGACAACGTGGCCTTCGGCCCGCGCTGTCACGGGGCGAGCAGGGCGGCGGCCCGCGCGCAGGCCGCCGTATGGCTGGAACGTCTGGACCTCACCGCGCACGCGTCCGCCAAGCCCCGGCGCCTGTCGGGCGGCCAGGCCCAACGGGTGGCCCTCGCCCGCGCGTTGGCCACGCACCCGCGGCTGCTCCTCCTCGACGAACCCCTTGCCGCCCTCGACGCCCGCACCCGGCTCGAGGTCCGGGCCCAACTCCGGCACCATCTGGCAGAGTTCGAGGCGGTCGCCGTCCTCGTCACGCACGATCCGCTGGACGCCATGGTCCTGGCCGACCGTCTCGTCGTCGTCGAGGACGGCCGGATCGTCCAGGAGGGCACCCCGGCACACATCGCCCGGCATCCCCGCACCGACTACATCGCCCACCTGGTCGGTCTCAACCTGTACCGGGGCGAGGCGGAGGGGCACACCGTCCGGGTGGAGGGCGGTGCGGAGGTCACCACCACGGAGGACCTCACCGGTCCCGTCTTCGTCGCCTTCCCGCCCAGTGCGGTCACCCTGCACCGGGACCGGCCCACCGGCTCCAGCGCCCGCAACCTCTGGCGCTGCGAGGTGGCCGGACTGGAGACCCACGGCGACCAGATCCGCGCCGCGCTCACCGGCCCGCTCCCCCTCGCCGCCGACCTCACGACCATCGCCGCCGCGGAACTCGACCTGCACCCCGGGGCCACCGTATGGGCCACGGTGAAGGCGACGCAGACCCACGCGTATCCCGCGTGAAGGCACCCGGCAGGGCCTAGGAGCGCCCGTTCGCGTCCGGCCCGTAGGTCTCCTCGATCCACCGGGCGTCCGTGAGGTACCGCCGGTCGTGTCCCTCGGCGACATGGCGCCGTACGGCCGTGTGGCCCGCCGCCGCTTCGGCGTGCATCCACTCCACCAGCGCCCGCAGCCGGGCCCCCGCGGCCGTGGGAAGTGCCGCTCGCTCCGCCTCGGACAGGCCGTAGGCGTCGGCGAAGAGACTCAGCCGGCGCCTTCCCTCGGGCACCGGCAGCGAGGGCTCGGCCGCGTCCGGGGCGTAGAGCGGCACAAAGCGGTAGGCGGTGTACGCCACGTCCCACAGGCGTGGGGCGGGGTGGGCGGTGTCGAAGTCGATGAACGCGACCGGGAGCCGGTCACGGAAGACGGTGTTGTAGGTGGCCGCGTCGCCGTGGCAGACGACCTCCGCGGGCTCGCGCGGTGCGAACTGCCATACGTCGTCGAGCAGTCGCACGAAGCTCGCCGAGGCGTCGTGGAACTCCCGCAGGAGTCGGGCCGCGGCGATCAGAGACGCGTCACTGCGCACCTGGGGCGCGTCGAAGTCGTGCCCGACCTCTCCGGGCAGGAACTCGACGATCTCCTCCTCGCCGTCCTCACTCATCCCGTACGGCCGCGGTGCCCCGGTGAACCCCGCCGCCGCGAGATGGGCGAGGAACCTCTGCACGGTCGCGCTCCATGGAGCCGCGGGGCGTCTGACGCGGTCCCCTTCGCGCACGACCTCGTTGATTCCGCCGGTCAGCACTTCGCGATCCTCCACGAGGGCACGGTAGGCGGCTCGACGGGGAGCACGCAGCCGGTTTTCGACGAGCCCGCGGTTCGGCGCGCGATCCTCAGGCCCCGTCCTGGCGTGCCGTCCTCAGGCGCCGTCCTGGCGTGCCGTCCTCAGGCGCCCACTGGCGCGCCGTCCTCAGACGCCGTCCTGGCGTGCCGCCCTCAGACGCCGTCCTGGCGCGCCGTCCTGGCGCACCGTCCTCAGGCCCCGCCCTTCCTCAGAACCGCCATCACGTCCCCGGACGCCACGGTCTGCTCCCCGTCCGGACGGTGCACGGTGACGGGTTCGCCGAGGTCGCTGAACCGCACCGAGAAGGACCGGCCACCCTCGACCCGGTACTCGGCCTCGACCCGGTGGTCGCCGAGCCGCGCCTTCGGACCGGACCGCTCCGGCACGTACACCCGGACGGTCACCGGTCCCGCGGTCCGGGACAGCGGGCGCAGCCGCTCCCCGTCGCGCACAGTCACGGAGCCGGAGACCACGTCACCGGCGCCCGTCGCGGCCTCCGCGAGCAGCGACCCCGTCCGGCACACCGGCGCGATGCCCTCCGACTCCGGCACCTCACCGGGCAGGGTCGTGACCATGTACGAGCCCCGCAGCAGCCGGACGGCGGTCCACCGCCCGTCCTGCGCCGGGTCCGCGACCGGGTCGAGCTCGGGGGTCTCCTCGTCCCCGGCGAGCCTGCTCACGGCCTCGGGCAGCGCGCTGTCGGCCCAACGCGTCCACACCCGCTCCCCGATCAGCAGGCTCTCCGCGTCCCCCACCGTGCCCGCGCAGGCGCCGTGGCCGTCGAGGCGGGCGTCGAAACCGGTCCGTGAGCCGTCGGGGCCACGGAATTCCCCCACCATGCGGAAGGACTTGGCCTCGCCCAGGGGCCGGAGAGCCTCCTCGAAGGCCCGGGCCTCATCGCTGCGCTCGTCGGCCGTGCACGACGTCACCGACACGGCCGCCAGCAGCACCGCCGCGCACACCCCGCCACCCGGCCTCACTCGCATGCCCGTCTCTCCCCCCGATGGCCCGCAACTCGCCGACTTCCCTACGACAACGACCACTTGACCATCACGTCGAGGCCCTTCGCCACCCCGTCCGGCGAACAAGTGGTTTGTCGGCCAGAGTTCATGAATTCCTGACGCAAATCCCTTGCGGCACATTCTCAGGATTTGGCCCGAATTCAGTCATACGAAAAAGAAGCTCGCATTCGCACGGGATTCGAGCGCATTTCCCCTGGCACGCTGTGCTCGATGCGACCGCAGGCGCCGGCGGTCGCGTCGCATCCGTCGCAGTCGACAGGAAAGAGAAAGCAGTGCGAACTTCTCTGGCCAGGACACTCGTCACCACCAGCGCCGTCGTCGGCATCGCCCTGGGAGGCCTCGCGGGAGCGGGTGCGAGCGTGGCGGCCCCGCAGCACGCCACCAAGGCCGCGGTCAGCAGCTCGCGACTCGCACCCCTCGCGGTCAACAACCTCGGCCTGGACACGGCCCGGGCCAGGAACTGGCAGAGCTGCCTGAACGCATGGGGCTTCAACGCCGGTACCGAGGACGGGCAGCTGGGCACCAACAGCTGGAAAGCGGCCCAGCGCATGCTCAATGCCTGGGGTTACAACGCCGGTACCGTCGACGGAATCGTCGGGAGCAACACGATCACGGCGCTCCAGAAGTTCCTGAACAACGTCGGGTACAACGCCGGAACCCCCGACGGGATCGCCGGTCCGCAGACCAGGGCCGCGTTCTGGAATTACAACGCCACGGGTTGCTGACCGGACCCTGAGTGCCGCGCAGGGCTGGTCGAGCGGCGCGTCGGCCGCTCGACCAGCCCGGACCGGCGTCTCAGGGAAGCCGCCAGTCCACCGGCTGCACACCCTGCCCGACGAGAAGGTCGTTGGCCCGGCTGAACGGGCGGGAGCCGAAGAAGCCCCGGTCCGCCGACATGGGGGACGGATGCGCGGACTCGATCGCGGGCAGCTCCCCGAGCAGCGGGCGCAGATTGCGCGCGTCACGGCCCCACAGGATCGACACGAGCGGCTTGCCCCGCGCCGCGAGAGCGCGTATCGCCTGCTCGGTGACCTCCTCCCAGCCCTGGCCGCGGTGGGCTCCGGGCTTGCGCGGGGCGGTCGTCAGCGCCCTGTTGAGCAGCAGCACACCCTGCCGGGTCCACGGCGTCAGGTCGCCGTTCGACGGCCTGGGCAGCCCGAGGTCGGAGTGCATCTCGCGGAAGATGTTCTCCAGGCTGCCCGGCAGCGAGCGCACCTCCGGCGCCACCGCGAAGCTCAGCCCGATGGCCATCCCCGGTGTGGGGTAGGGGTCCTGACCGACGATCAGGACGCGTACGTCGTCGAAGGGCTGCTGGAAGGCCCGCAGCACGTTCTGTCCGGCCGGCAGGTAGGTCCGGCCGGCCGCTATCTCGGCCCGCAGGAAGTCCCCCATCGCGGCGATGCGTTCGGCCACGGGTTCCAGGGCCTTCGCCCAGCCCGCTTCAACTAGTTCATGCAAAGGTCGTGGTGCCACAGCGCGTCACCCTACTGGCCCGCACCGACACCCCGTGTACGCAGGGAGGCCCGGCGCCCGGGCCGCTACTCTTCCTCCTCTCACGCGGCCGACGGCTCACCGGGGCCGGCGGCTGATCGGGGCCGACGGCTCAACGGGGTCGGCGGCTCATCTGGGCCGGCGGCTATCGGGGCCACCAGCTCACCGGGACCGACAGCTCACCGGGGCCGACAGCTAAAAGCGCCGGCGGCTCCCGCGGCCGCCGGTTCACGCGGCCGCCGGCCAGGAAGGGGCGAGTTAGTGACGGAAGGGTTCCTGGCCGTCGACTCCGGCGGGTCCGGTCTGCGGGCCGTCGTGGGCGTCCCGGGGCGGGAGGCCACGGCCCCGCGGGAGTCCGGGGTACCGGTGCGGACTGGCCCGCTTGGGATCGATCCGGGGCATCTGATGGAGCAGCTCGTGCCCATGGTCCGGTCCCTGCTGCCCGAGGCGGGAGTGACCGCGCTCGGCACGGCCGTCGTCGGAGCGGCGGGAATGGCGACCCTGGGCGACGCCCTGCGGGCCGAGCTGCCCGCCGCGCTGGCCAGGGAGTTCGGGGTCCGGACCGTCGCGCTCGTCGCGGACGCGGTGACCGCCTACACCGGCGCCCTCGGCCCACACCCCGGCGCGGTGATCGCGGCCGGCACCGGCCTGATCGCGATCGGCACCGACCTCAAGGAATGGCGCCGCGCGGACGGTTGGGGCCATCTGCTGGGCGACTGCGGCGGTGGGGCGTGGATCGGGCGGGCCGGGCTGGAGGCCGCGCTGCGCGCCCACGACGGGCGGCCCGGCGGCTCCACGGCCCTGCTGGCGCTGGCCGAAGAGATGTTCGGTCCGGTGCGGGAACTGCCCGGCAAGCTCTACCCGCGGCCGGACCGGCCCGCCGTGCTCGCCTCCTTCGCACCCCAAGTGGCCGCCTGCGCCGACCGCGACCCAGTCGCGAGCGGCATCCTGCGCGAGGCGGCCCGGCACATCGCCGGGTCGGCGGCCGCGGTCTGCCCGACGGAGGGCGAACCGCGTGTCTGTCTCACCGGTGGCTTGTTCCGGACGGGTGCCGCACTCGTCGTACCGCTGGAGGAAGAGCTGAGGCGGCTGCTGCCGCACGCCCGGAACGTCCCCGCGGCGGGCGGGCCGTTGGAGGGATCGGTACAGATCGCCACAGAACTGGCGCGGGGTTCGTTCGCCCTGCCGAGTGACGAGTCGATGGTGTACCTGGTGACCCCAAAGAGGGGCTGAAGGGGACGTAACTCATCAGACAAAACCGGACGGATACCGCTCACCTGCACCCTCCCCGAACAGGGAAGCCCAGGAAACCAGTAACATGCGTCGCCATGAGCTCCCCCACTGGGCCCGCGTCCGGCCTGCCAGTACGAATGCCGCGACCTCGCCAGCCCGGGCGGCACCGCCGACCCGAGCCCCTGGCGGCTCCCGAGGGCGCGCCCGCGCTCGTCCTCGCGGTCCCGGGCACGCCCGGTGCCGCCACGCGCGGTCTCGCCGAGGAGGTCGTGAGCATCGCGCGCTCCGAGCTGCCCGGCCTCGACGCCCGGATCGGGTACCTCGACGGTGACGACTCGGAGTTCCCCACGCTCCAGGGCGTCCTGGTGCACGCCGCCGAAGAGCGCACGGCCCGTTACGAGCAGGCCAAGGCGGCCGGTGTGGACGTCAGGGAGCCCGAGGGCCCCGTCGCCGTCGTCGTGCCGCTGCTCGCCGGCCCGGACAACGCGCTGCTGCGCCGGATCCGCCAGGCCGTGATGGACAGCCGGATCGCGGCGGACCTCACGGATGTGCTGGGCCCGCACCCGCTGCTCGCCGAGGCGCTGCACGTGCGGCTGTCCGAGGCCGGGCTGGCCCGTGCCGACCGGGCCCGGCTGTTCACCGTGGCCACGGCCGCGGACGGCATCGTCCTGGCCGCCGTGGGCGGCGAGGAGGCCGTGCAGGCGGCTGGGATCACCGGCATGCTGCTCGCCGCGCGCCTCGCGGTGCCGGTGATGGCGGCGGCGCTCGACCAGGAGGGCTCGATCGCGTCCATCGCCGACCAGCTGCGCTCCTCCGGTTCGCAGCAGCTGGCGCTGGCGCCCTACCTGATAGGGCCGGAGATCGATCCCGCCGTGATCGAGGAGGCCGCCAAGGAGGCCGGCTGCTCCGCCGCCGACCCGCTCGGCCCCTACCCGGCGATCGGCAAGCTCGCCCTCGCCAAGTACACGACCGCGCTGGGCATCGCCCCGCAGCAGGCGCAGGGCGCGCCGGTGCGCTGACCGCACCGCCCCGCCCCTTGTGCCGAAAGGGACCACTCCAGCTGTCGGAGCGGTCCCTTCGGCATGTGTGCGGTTGGCCCGGCCCCGGGCGCAGCGGGCCGCCATGGGGCGAGCGGGCCGCCGTGGGGCGAGCGGGCCGCCGTGGGGCGAGCGGGCGCGGTGTCAGCCGAAGACCACGCAGGACGCGGCCGGTACCTCGATCGAGCCCTCGTAGCGGGGAAGGCCGGTGTCCGGGTCCACGGCGAACCAGGTCACCTCGCCGGAGCGCTCGTTGGCCACGTACAGGTATCCGCCGGACTCGGCGAGCGCCCGGGGCCAGTCGCCGCCGCAGAAGACCGTGCCGACCAGCCGCAGTTCGTCGCCCTCGACGGCGAACGTCGACAGGACGTCCTCGCCGCGGGTGGCGGTCCACACGAACCGGCCGTCGGGGGACGCGACCACGCCCGAGGGGTAGGCGTTGCCCGCCGGGGGTCCGGCCAGCACCCGCGTCTCGCTCAGGGGCCTCAACAGCCCTTCTTCGGCGTCCCAGCGACAGACGGTCAGGGTCGGTGTCAGCTCGTTGAGGACGTACGCGTGCCGGCCGCCGGGGTGGAAGGCCAGGTGGCGGGGGCCGGAGCCGGGGCGCAGGGCGATCTCGCGGTGGACGGCGAGGGTGCCGTCCGTCAGCGTGCACACCCGCACCGAGTCGGTGCCGAGGTCGACGGTGACGATCCACCGGCCGCTGGGGTCGGGCTGTACCTGGTGGGCGTGCGGGCCCTGCTGGCGGGGGGTGTGGGGACCCGCCCCGGTGTGCCGGAGCACGGCGGAGGGGGCGGCCTTCAGGGCGCCGTCCACGCGCAGGGGTACGACGGTGACGCTGCCGGAGCCGTAGTTGGCGGTGAGGACGTGCCCGGCGTGCACGGCGAGATGGGTGGGGCCGTTCCCGTCCACCGGCACCGGCGGGCCGGCCGGCTCGGGCCGCTCGCCGGTCACCCGGTACGCGGCCACCGCGCCCTCGGCCGTCTCGCTGACCGCGTACAGCACCTCGCGGTCGGCCGACAGGGCAAGGTACGACGGATCGGGGACGCCCTTCAGCGCTCCCAGGGTCTTCAGCGCCCCGGTGTCCGGGGACACGGTCGCCGTCACGATGCCGGGGCCCCCGGCCGCCGTGAACGACCCGATGTAGGCCCGCCGCCGCCCGCCGCCTTCTGCCACCGTGGTCCCCTCTCGGTCCTGTGCCGTCCGGGGCGACGGTAGCAGTCGATCACGACCGGTCTAGACCAGCAGCGGTCATCTTCACAAGTCGAGATCCTTAAGTCGAGACCAGCAGCGGCCACCTTCGCGGGTGCAGCGGACGAGCGGGCGCCCGGGGAGCCGGGGTCAGGCTCCGACCAGCCGTGAGCCCGACGGCGCCCGCAGGGGCGTGGCCAGTTCCGCGAGCGCCCTTTCCAGACCGTGGAGATGGGCCAGCGCGGGCTCCTCCGCGAGCGGGCGGTCCGTGACCGGGAGGTCTTTGCCGCCGGTGAGCGCCTCCACCGCGGCCTCCACCCGCCAGCACGCGGCGGCCAGCCGGGCGTCGTGCGAGGCCTCCGGGTCGGCGGCGACGGCGACCAGGCCGCGGATCTCCCGGGCGCAGTCGTCGAGGAGGGCGAGCACCCGCCGGGCGCGTCGCTTGCGGGCGGACATGGGGGTGAGGGGGTGCACCAGCGGGGCCACCGAGAGACGGACCCTGCCGAGCAGCTGCTCCAGTTCGGCCACCCGGCCGGCCGGGTCGGCGTCCGGCACGCCGGCCAGCCGGGCCGCCGCCTCGGCCGTGCAGGCGTGCACACAGCGCAGGGCGCGCTGGATCCAGGCGTCGGTGACGGCGTGGGTGGTGATCGGCAGCACGAAGAGCACCGCGAGGACGGCGCCGACCGCGCCGACGCCGGTCTCCGCGAGGCGCAGGGCCAGCAGACCGGGCTCCAGGACGCCGAGGAGGCCGTAGAGGAGCTCGGCGAGCAGGGTGACCCAGAGCATCATCCAGGTGTACGAGACGGCGGCCGTGTAGAAGATGCCGAAGACGCAGACGGCGACGAGTACGGCCGTCGGGGCCGGGGCCCCGTGCAGCGGTACGGCGACGAGCAGACCGAGTCCGATGCCGATCAGCGTGCCGAGGACCCGGCGGAAGCCGCGCACCAGGGTCTCGCCGCGCGAGGTGGTGTTCACGAAGATCCACCAGGTGGCGCCGACGGCCCAGTACCAGCGCTGCCCCGAGATCAACTGGCCGACCACGAGGGCGAAGCCCGCGCCGGCCGTGGCCTGGACGGCCTGGCGGGTGGTCGCGCGGGCCAGGCCGGTGCCGGCGGGCGGGGCGGGCACCGGCGCCGGGGGCAGTCGGCGCTCGTAGCACCACAGTCCGAAGCGGACCGCGGCCGCGGTGAGGACGGACAGCAGGACGGCGGCGTACAGCTCGGGCAGTTGCCCGGTGCCGGCGTGCAGG
The DNA here is from genome assembly GCF_001514195.1 of Streptomyces griseorubiginosus. Taxonomy (GTDB): domain Bacteria; phylum Actinomycetota; class Actinomycetes; order Streptomycetales; family Streptomycetaceae; genus Streptomyces; species Streptomyces griseorubiginosus. The sequence continues at coordinate 231,144 of NZ_KQ948738.1, forward strand.
AACTGCGCCACGAAGAATGTCATGAACGCGAAGACCCCGAGGCTGTGCCCGCGCGGGCCCCAGCGGCGGGCGTGGACGCCGGCGCCGACGACGGCGAGGAAGGTGAGGTCGCGGGCGACGGGGTGGTCGTGCAGTGCGGCCGCCGCGGTGAGGACCGGCAGGCCGACGACGGGCAGCAGCGCGGTGGTGACCGCCTGGCCCCGCACGGTGGCGTCCGTGACGGTGAACAGGGCGAGCAGCGCGGCCAGGCCGCCGGCGACGGCACCGGTGAGGGAATGCCCCGCGAGACCGCACACGACGACCGCGCAGCCGATGCCGAGCACCGCTCGCGCGGCGAAGCGCAGCCGGACCCGTCCCGGGTCCGGAGCCATGAACACCCTCTTCAGCACGTACCGCCCCCTGGAACTCTCCGGAGACCGGCGCGGAGGAACTCTCCGGACACCGGCATGGAAAAGGCGCCGCGGGGATCCGCAGCGCCATCGACGGGCACATTGCAGCATCCTCACCGCTGTCGGCTCAAGCGGGGCCGAATATGCTGGGCCATTGGTACAGGAAGAGCGGTCCCGGGTCGTCCATCGGCGAGCCATCGGACCAGGCGGGCCATCGGACAAGTGAGCGCGGGAGGTCGTACGGCATGGCCGTGGACGAACTCGACACCCGGATCCTGCGACTGCTGCTGGAGCAGCCGCGGACGAGCGTGCGGGAGTACGCCCGGATTCTGGGCGTGGCCCGCGGGACCCTGCAGGCCCGGCTGGACCGCCTGGAGCGGGACGGGGTGATCACCGGGACGGGGCCCTCGCTGTCGGCCGCCGCGCTGGGGCATCCGGTGCTGGCGTTCGTGCACATCGAGGTGACGCAGGGGCGGCTGGACGACGTGGGGGACGCGCTGGCGGCGGTGCCGGAGATCGTGGAGGCGTTCTCGATCGCGGGCGGCGGGGATCTGCTGACGCGGGTCGTGGCCCGGGACAACGCGCATCTGGAGGACGTGATCCAGACGGTGATCAGCCTGCCGGGTGTGGTGCGGACGCGTACGGAGGTGGCGCTGCGGGAGCGGGTCGCGCACCGGCTGCTGCCGCTCGTGGAGTCGGTGGGGCGCGCGGCCCGGAATTGATCTTTGCCATCCTGGAGACATGAGCAGGCTCAGCGGCATCTCGGTCATCTTCGATCTCGACGGAACGCTCGTGGACAGCGAGCCGAACTACTACGAGGCGGGCCGGCAGCTCCTCGCGGAGCACGGTGTCCCGGAGTTCAGCCGGGCCGACCACGAGCGGTACGTGGGGATCAGTACGCGCGAGACGGTCGCGCGGTGGAAGTCGCGGTACGGACTGCGGGCGTCCGTGGCGGAGCTGCTCGCGGACAAGAACCGGCGGTATCTGGAGCTGGCCCGGGCCGCCACGCGCGTGTACCCCGAGATGCGGAGGTTCGTGGAGCTGCTGGCGGCCGAGGGCGTGCCGATGGCCGTCGCCTCGGGGTCGTCGCGGGAGGCCATCGAGGCGATTCTGGCCGGGACGGGCCTGGACGCGTATCTGCGGACGGTCGTCTCGGCCGACGAGGTCGCCCACGGCAAGCCCGCGCCGGACGTCTTCCTGGAGGCGGCCCGCCGGCTGGGTGCGGCCCCTGCCGACTGTGTGGTCCTGGAGGACGCGGCCCCGGGTGCGGCCGCCGCGCACGCGGCCGGAATGCGCTGCGTCGCGATCCCGTACGTCCCCGCCCAGGCCGACGCACCGGACTTCGCCCACGCCGGTCTCCTGCTGCGGGGAGGCCAGGAGGAGTTCACGGCGCGGGCGGCGTTCGCGTGGGTGACAGAGGTGTCCTGAACCTGAAAAGCCCTACGACCCCAGCACCTTGGCGACGAACGCGGTGAGGTTCGTGACCGTCCGCTGGACCTTCTCCTCCAGGGTGAGCGTCTCGTGCAGGCGCGCGCCCGCCCCCGCGTCCCGCTTCCCCCGCACGTACAGCGAACATGCCAGGTCGTCGCATATGTAGGCGCCGACCGAGTTGCCCTGCTGCCCGGCCTTGCCCGCCTTCGGGGCGACCATCAGCGAGACGCCCCCGCTGTGGGTGGTCAGGCACATCGAGCACATGCTCTTGCGCGTCTGCGAGAAGCCGCGCGCACCGGCCCGCAGTTGGACGGCTCTCGGGCGGCCGTCCAGCACGGTCACGAGGTAGGCGCGGTCGGGGGCCTGCGGATCGCGCCAGCCGAGGTAGTCGAGGTCCTCCCACGGCCGCTCGGCCAGATCGCGCGGCACGGCCAGCCGCTTGGCCTCGCCCTTCGTGCAGTTGACGAAGGCGGCACGGATCTCTTGTTCGGTCAGCGATTCCATAACCTCAAGCTAGTTTGCCTAAAAGCTTTAGGCAAACGCATAATCGGTTCTGGCGACTGGGAGGACGGCCATGGCACGAGTGGGGCTGACGACGGATCGACTGGTCCGGGCGGGCGCGGAGCTGGCCGACGAGGTGGGCTTCGAGCACGTGACCGTCTCGGAGCTGGCCCGGCGCTTCGACGTGAAGGTCGCGAGCCTGTACTCGCACGTCAAGAACTCCCAGGACCTGAAGACCCGGATCGCCCTGTTCGCCCTGGAGGAGCTCGCCGACCTCTCCGCCGACGCGGTGGCGGGGCGGGCCGGCAAGGACGCCCTGACCGCATACGCCGACGTCTACCGCGACTACGCCCTCACCCACCCCGGCCGGGCCGCGGCCACTCGGCTCAGGCTCGACCCCGAGACGGCGGCGGCCAGTGCGGGCGTACGGCACTCGCAGATGATGCGGGCGATCCTGCGCGGTTACGACCTGCCGGAATCCGACCGGACCCATGCCGTACGGCTGCTGGGCAGCACCTTCCACGGATACGCGAGCCTGGAGGGGGCAGGCGGGTTCAGCCACAGCTCACCCGACTCCGAGGAGTCCTGGAGACGCATCCTGGACGCCCTCGACACGCTGTTGCGCAACTGGCCCACCCGCTGACCGACAGGCTGAGGACATGCCCGACTGGATCACCACACCCGTCACCGCCGACCTGCTGCGCGGCGCCCTCGACGTGGAGCGGACCGAGCTCGGTGTGCTGCCGCACCGGCTGCCCGCACGGGCCCGCGCCCAGAACACCGACGAACAGCTGGCCATGGCCGAGTCCCAGCCCGCGGGGGTACGGCTGGTCTTCCGCACCCGGGCGACCGTGGTGAAGCTGGAGAGCCTGCCGACCAAGCGGACCTACGTGGGGGCCCCACCGCGGCCGCACGGCCTGTACGACCTGGTGGTCGACGGACGACCGGCCGGTCAGGGCAGCGTGCTCGACGGCAACGTCATCACCGTCGACATGACCGCGGGGACTTCCGAGCTGCGGCCGGGCCCGCCCGGGACCGTGCGGTTCGACGGGTTGTCCGGTGAGGTCAAGGACGTCGAGATATGGCTGCCGCACAACGAGACCACCGAGCTGATCGCCCTGCGCACCGACGCGCCCGTCGAACCGGCCCCTCCCGCCGACCGCCGGGTGTGGCTCCACCACGGCAGCTCCATCAGCCACGGCTCCGACGCGGCGAGCCCCTCACGGACCTGGCCCGCGGTCGCCGCGACGCTGGGCGGGGTGGAGCTGATCAACCTGGGCCTCGCGGGAAGCGCGCTGCTCGACCCGTTCACCGCGCGGGCGGTGCGGGACACCCCCGCCGACGTGATCAGCCTCAAGATCGGCATCAACATCGTCAACCATGACCTGATGCGGCTGCGGGCCTTCGGTCCGGCGGTCCACGGTTTCCTCGACACGGTCCGCGAGGGCCACCCGGACGCGCCCTTGCTGGTCGTCTCACCGATCCTGTGCCCGATCCACGAGGAGACGCCGGGGCCCTGCTTCCCGGACTTCAGCGAGATCGGGGAGGGGCGGTTCAGGTTCAGGACGATGGGCGATCCGGCGGAGCGCGCCACCGGGAAGCTGACCCTCCAGGTCATCCGCGAGGAACTGGCCCGGATCGTCAAGCAGCGGGCCGCCGAGGATCCGCACCTGCACTATCTGGACGGGCGTGAGCTGTACGGAGAGCCCGACGCGGCGGACCTCCCGCTCCCGGACGACCTCCATCCGGACGCGGCGACGCACCGGCTCATGGGGGAACGGTTCGCGGGGGCGGTTTTCGGGGCGGACGGGGTGTTCGGGGGCGAGGGCGACTGAGGGGGCGGCTTGAGGGGGCGGGCGGGAAGGCGGGAGGCGGTGGCGGCCGTCGGAGCCGGGGCCGCCGTGGCAGTCGTGGCCGCCGTCGAAGCCGTGGGCGGTCGCAGACGTGGCAGCCGTGGCCGCCATCGCGGCCGTGGGCGGTCGCAGCGTGGCACCGTGGCCGCCATCGCAGCCGTGGGCGGTCGCAGCGTGGCAGCCGGGGCCGCCACCGCAGCCGTAACGGCTGTGACGCCTATCCCCTGCGCTTGGGCTTGCCCCGTCGACCAGCCGCGCCGCCCTTGGCGCCGCCGGCCCTGCCGGACCCGCCGCCGGTTCCGCCGCCCGTTCCGCCGGACCTCCCGGAGCCTCCCCTGGCGCCCCTGGCCCCGCCGGAGGCTCCCCGCGCCGCGCCCTTCCCGGCGCCTCCTCCCGGCTTGCCGCCGCCCTTTCCGGCCGGTCCCTTCTTCGGTTCCTTCTCCGGTTTCGGCTGTGTCCGGCCCCGTGAGCTGTTCACCGTCCGGCCCCGGACGATGCCGATGAAGTCCTCGACCAGGTCCGTCGTGGCGTCCTCGGGCCAGGCGAGGGCGACGGCGGACTCCGGGGCGTCGGTGACGGGGCGGTAGGTGAGGTCGCGGCGGTGGTGGAGGCGGGCCAGGGACTGCGGGACGACGAGGACGCCGATGTTCGCCGCCACGAGCTCGATCGCGTCGGCCGTGGTGGCCGGACGTTCGAAGGCGGGTTCGCCGGGCGGTTGCTCCCAGCCGATGACGTCGTCGAGGGGATGGACGACGACCTCGTCGGTGAGGTCGTCCAGGGTGATCTCCTCGGCCGCGGTCACCACGTGGTCCTTGGGGACGACGACGACCGTGGTCTCGGTGTAGAGGGGGATCGCGCTGAACACCGTACGGTCGACCGGGAGTCGCACGAGCCCGGCGTCCGCGCGGCCGTCGCGCAACACGTCGGAGGCCTCGGAAGCCGTCACCTGGAGGAGCTCCAGGGGGATGTCCGGCAGACGCTCCTGCCAGATCCGCACCCACTTGGCGGGCGTCACCCCGGGGACGTACGCGAGCCGGAAGGACGGGGATGCTGGCGAGTCTGTCACGCGGCAAGGTTACCCACTGTGGTCGGACGTCTCGTGCGCGGCCGATAGTCTTGATGCCATGACGTCGCACCAGAACACCCAGACGATGAAGCCCGCGACCGCGGCGAAGAAGCTGGGTGTGTACCTCCCCGCCACCCCTGCCGAGTTCCAGGAGGGTGTCGTCTCGCGCGCCGAGCTGAACGAGCTCCAGACGAACCCGCCCCAGTGGCTCCAGGACCTGCGACGCAACGGCCCGCACCCCCGTCCCGTCGTCGCGGCCCGGCTGGGTGTCTCCATCGCCGGACTCGCCCGCGGCGGGATCACCGAGGCGCTCACCACCGAGCAGATCGAGGCGCTGCGCGAGGACGGCCCCGAGTGGCTGGAGAAGGAGCGCGCCACGCAGGCGGAGGTCCGCAAGGAGGCCGCCCGCCTGAAGGAGAAGAAGGCCCAGCAGCAGGACTAGCGTCTGCCCCTCGTCAGGGAGCACCCTCCGCGGGCCGCCGGAAAACTCCGATGCGCCCGGTCGAACACCTCTGCGACCATTCCGGCATGATCCACCGTCTGGAACGCCTGGTCATCCGGCACACCCTTCGCATCCCCGCCCCCGCGGGCCCCGCCGGGGCGGGTGAGGTCGCCGCGCGGCAGTTCGACGCCGCGCTGATGTCCGTCGGCTTCAAGCTGTCGGCCGACGCGTTGAGGACGCTGTCGGGGCTGTCCGAGGGCACGGTCGTCGACACCGCCGTGCGCACCCTGGCCACCGTCCGCGAGCTGGTCGGCGACCATGTGCGGCACAACGTCTACTTCGTCGACTTCCCGGCGAACGTCCCGGACACCTTCGAGTTCTGGACGCGCTGCCTGACCGAGGCGCTGGAGGACCGCAAGGCCCGGCCCGGCATCATCGCCCAGCTCCGCACCGGTGTGCTCAACCTGCTCACGCTGCCGTCGTACGGCTCCTACCAGCACACCTACGAGGAGATGCTGGCCGCGCACGACGAGCTGCTCGCGGCAGCCGGCGACCGGCTGACCGTCCTGCACCTGGGCGAGCCCCTGGAGGCCGAGGTCACCGCCCTGTACCTGGGGCTGGCCGGCAGCAGCACGCCACTGGGCGAGGAGCACCTGGCCGACCTCGGGGTGCTCGCCCGGCACTGCGCGGACGGCCCCCAGCCGGAGACGATCCCGGTGCGGGAGAACCGTGCCGTCATCAACGCGGCCCGGCTCAAGGCGGGTTCGGCTCCGCTCCTGGACACCGTGACCGATGTGCTGCGGCTGGCCTGCGCGGTGTCGGACGGGGACGTGAGCCTTCAGCAGCCGACCCGGTTCCGCACGATGTCCCGGCCGGTGCGCCGCGCCCTGCTCGCGGGGCTGGACGACGTCGTCGCCCGGGCTCCCGCCAAGCTCGCCGACGTCCTCGCGCACCGCGAAGCCTTCAAGCGGCTCGGCGAGCGTCTGCACCCGCACGAGTACCCGCGGTGGCCGCATGCCGCCGAGGTGTTCGCCGTCGCCCGGGGCGAGAAGAGGGCGTACTCCTTCGACGGCCGGGTGGAGGCGCTGTTCGAGGCCGGCGACGTCACCGGGGCCGTGGAGCTGCTCAAGTCCGCGCCGGGCAAGCTGTTCCGCGGGCTGGACCGGCTGCTGCGTTCCGCCGCCGGCCAGGAGGAGCGGGACGCCGTGGTGGCCGCCGTCGAGGAGGTCGCACCGGAGGTCTCCGGACGGGTCGTGCTGTCGGTGCGCGAGTACCTGCACAACCGGGCCGAGGAGACGGGCCGCAAGCGGGTGTTCGTCAACCGGGGCGGGCGCGCCCATGTCACCGACGACGCGCGTCCGGCCGTACCGGAGGACGAGCGCAAGCGACTGATCGCGGTGCTCGACGCGGAGACGGCGCGTCGACTCCCGTCTCCTGAGCGGCTGTTGGTGGATCCCGATGTCCTCGGGGTGGCGCTTCCGCTCAGCGGGCGGGCGACCGCGGCCGGGCTCGGTATGCGGCCGAGGGGGTCCGTCTCGCGGGTCGACGGGGAGCTGCTGCGGTTCTTCGTGTACTGGAAGCAGAAGCAGCGCGTGACCGACTACGACCTGTCGGCGCTGCTGCTGGACGCGGAGTACGACACGGTGTCGTGGCTGTCGTACACCAATCTCCGCGCGGTGGAGGGCGAGCACTCCGGTGACATCACCAACGCCCCGGACGGCGCCTCGGAGTTCATCAACCTGCGGCTCGGGGCAGTGCAGGGCACGTATGTCGTCCCGCAGGTCAACATCTACTCCGGGGAGCAGTTCGAGGAGGCCGAGGAGTCGTTCTTCGGGTTCATGCTGCGTGAGGGCGAGCAGAAGGGGCGGCCCTTCGAGCCCCGGACCGTGCGCATGAAGTCGGAGCTGCGCGGTCCTGGCCGGGTGGCGCTGCCGCTGGCGTTCCGGCGTGCGGAGGACGGGAGTTGGCACGCCAAGTGGCTGCACCTGTACCTGAAAGGGCATCCGGCGCACAACCGCGTCGAGGGCAACCAGGTGTCGGTGGCGAACCTGCTGCGCGGCATCGTCGAGCGCGAGCAGCTCACGGTCGGGTATCTGACCGGGCTGATGGCGAACGGCGGTACGGACGTGGCGACTTGGGACGCCGCGGCGGTGCCCGACGAGCCGGTGACCTACATCGGTCTGGAGCGGCCGGAGGGTCTGCACCCGGACTCGGTGGTCATCACCCCGGAAAATCTGCGCGACTTGATCCCCGAGTGACTGTTAGCGTTACGCCTGGCGAGGCCATGGAAGGGCTTCCTTCTCACTGCGATGAGACCCCATGGGGCTCGGATTTCAGTCCTTCCGCTTTCCTCGCCCTCGATGTGACGTTCGCGGTGAGGCCATGAGGGGGCTTCCTTCTCACCGGTCTCGAAAACCGGCCTTGCAATGGCCCCAGCTCCTTCGCTCTCCTCACCGCGACGTCACGGGCCCAGGCGGTCCCGGACGGTGTCTCACCGTTCCAGGGCCGCCTTCGCCGCGCTGAGCGCCTGCTCCGCGTATCCGCGCCCGAACAGCACGGCGTGCACCAACAGCGGGAAGAGCTGGTGCAGTCCGATGCGGTCCCGCCAGCCGTCGGCGAGCGGGGCGGCCCGCTCGTAGCCGCGCAGCACCTCGTCCAGGTGCGGGCAGCCGAACAGGTGGAGCATCGCCAGGTCGGTCTCGCGGTGACCGCCGTGCGCGGCGGGGTCGATCAGCCAGGCGTGACCGTCGGCGCCCCAGAGGACGTTGCCGTTCCAGAGGTCGCCGTGGAGTCGGGCGGGCGGCTCGGCGGGGCCCGCGAGGTCGGGCAGCCGCTCGCAGAGCCGTTCGATCACCGGCGCCTCCCCCGAGGCGATGGTGCCGTCGTCCACGGCGCTCCGCAGGTACGGCAGCACGCGGTGCTCGGCGTACCACTCGGGCCAGTCGGCGCCCTCGACGTTCCGCATCGGCGCCCGCCCGATGTACGCCTCCCGCGGGCCGCCGGGCGGCGGCGAGCCGAAGGCGGGGGCACCGGCCGTGTGCAGGGCGGCTAGCGCGTGTCCCAGGTCGGCCGCCGCGTCCCGGCCCGGCCGGCCCCGGGGTACCAGATCCGTGACCAGCCACCGGTCGTCATGGCCGTGCACGACGGGCACCCGGACCGGCACGGCCCCGGTCCCCGCCCTTCCCAGCCAGCGCAGACCCGCCGCCTCGGCCGCCGCTTCACCGGGCGCCTCACCCCGCTTGACCATCAGCGTCCGGCCGTCGTCGAGGGTGACTTCGGTCAGCGCGCCGGACACCGGCCGCTCCCCGGTCGCCGTCCGGCCGGTGAGTCGCGCCGCCGCCGCACTCGGGCCGTCACCGTCGTCGTACACCTGAACCTCTCTCGTCAGCACAGCCCCCATGGTGCCCGAGGGGCTCCTGCACAGCCTCTGTGAAGACTCCCCGCCATGTCTTGACATGCAGAAAGCGCAATCCGTAGCTTGGCCGATCATTTAGATCCGTGAAGGACGTTCACGGATATGAACTGAGCGGAGAGTGTCCATGGGCGATCGCCGACGACGACGCCGCCTGGCCGCGACGGCCGCCGCCGCGGGACTGATGTTCGGAGCGGCTGCCTGTGGCTCCGGCTCCGACGCCGCGGGCAGCAGCGATCCGAACACGCTGGAAGTGTGGACCCGGAGCAATCCGGACGACGCCGCCACCTATGACCGGGTCTTCGCCGCCTTCACCAAGAAGACCGGCATCAGGATCGACTACCAGCCGGTCATCACCTTCGACCAGCAGCTCCAGAGCCGGGCGTCCACCAAGGACCTGCCGGACGTGATGATCAACGACACGGCACTCATGGGCAGTTACCAGAGCCAGGGGCTGCTCAAGCCGATCGACCCGCACTCGCTCGCGGGCGGCGACCAGATCACCGCGAAGTCCTGGTCCTCCACGGTGGGCGTCGACGGGAAGCACTACGGCATCCCGTACTCCCGTCAGGCCCAGACCCTCATGATCCGCAAGGACTGGCTGAAGAAGCTGGGGCTCAAGGCGCCCACGACCTGGCAGGAGATGCTCTCCGTCGCGAAGGCCTTCGCCACCGAGGACCCCGACGGCGACGGCAAGGCCGACACCTACGGCATCGTCGCCCCGGCCAGCGCCCAGAACGGCTACGCGGCCATGTGGGGTTCGAGCTTCCTGTGGCAGGGCGGCGCGCAGATCATCAAGCCCGACGGCAAGGGCAAGTACTCCCCTGCCATGGACTCGGCCGCCGCGGTCAACACCGTGACGTGGATGAAGGACAACCTCTTCTGCGGCGCCAAGGGGATCGTCCAGCCCGGCGCGATCACCGCCGTCACGGGAACCGCCACCAACTTCCAGGACGGCAACGCCGGGATGTACCTGACCGGGCCGTACAACATCACCACCTACGACACCACGCCCGGCAGGAAGACGTACGAGGTCGTCCCCGCCCCCGCGGGCCCGGCCGGCGGCGATGTACTGGCCGACGGCGAGAACGTCTACCTCGGCGCGAGGACCGGCAAGGACCGCCAGGAGCTGGCACTGGCCGCGTTCCTCGTCTCGCCGGAGGGCCAGCGGATCGCCATGACCAGCGTGGACGGCCACCAGCCGGTCGTCCGCATCCCGGTCAACTCGACCCTGGACGCGGCCGAGGTCCGGCACGACCCCCGCTGGAGCGTCGTGCAGAAGGCCTACGAGACCGCCTCCGAGCAGTTCCCGAACGCGCCGGACTTCGCGCCCATCAAGCAGGACACCGCCGACGCCCTCAACTCGATCTTCACGTACTGCGGCGGTGACGTCCGCTCCCAGCTCAAGGAACTGAACGACACCCTCGCCGGTGACCTCAAGGACCAGGACCTGCTGAAATGACCGCGACCGCACCCGCCCTCACCGCGCGCAGGGCCTTCCGCAAGAAGGCCGTCGTCCCCTGGCTGTTCCTGGCCCCGGGTCTGCTGCTCGCGCTCGTCTTCAAGTTCTGGCCGATGGCCAAGGGCATCTGGCTCAGCTTCTTCGACGTGCGGCCCTTCCTCGGCGACCGGTGGATCGGCCTCGACAACTACACCCGGGTCCTGACCGACCACCGCTTCCAGGAGGCCATCGGGCACACCCTGGTCCTGGGGATCGGGCAGTCGGTCGGCGCGATCGTGGTCGGCTTCGCTCTCGCGCTGCTGCTGGAGGGCCAGGCCCGCTCGCTGAAGATCCTGCGGACGGCGGTGTTCCTGCCCGCGGTCACCGCGACCGCCGTCGTCGGTGAGCTGTGGCGGCTGATGTACTACCCGACCTCGGACGGCCTGATCAACAGCGGTCTGCACTTCTTCGGCCTCGGGACCGTGCAGTTCCTCGACAACCCGAACATCGCGCTCTACTCGACGATGGCGATGGGCATCTGGATCTGGGCCCCGTACAACATGGTGATCTTCCTGGCCGGTCTCGCGGGCGTGGACCGCTCGCTGTACGAGGCGGCGGCGATGGACGGCGTCTCGCTGGGGCAGCGGCTGCGGTACGTGACGCTCCCCGCGATCCGTCCCGCGCTGATGATCGTGCTCACCCTCGCCACCATCCGCGGTCTGCGTGTCTTCACCGAGGTCTACGTCCTCACCGGAGGCGGTCCCGCCGGGTCGACCGAGGTGTGGATGACCCGGGCCTACACCCTGGGCTTCACCCGCAACGACATCGGCGGCGCCTCGGCGGCCTCGGTCGTGCTGCTGTGCGTGACGCTCCTGCTCACCGTCGTCGTCAACCACCTCCGCACGAGGGGAGAAGCGCGATGAGCGCCCCCGTCATCGACTCCGTCCGGCCGGCGGCACCTGACACCCCGGCCGGGCGGACCACCAAGGACCAGCGGACCACCCCGGCCCGCTTCGACACCGCGCTCGGCTGGAACGACAAGCCCGGGCTCGCCTGGGGCCTGCGCGTCCTGCTCTGCCTGATCGCCCTCGCGGTGTTCGCGGCGCCCTTCCTGACGATCTTCTCCGGCGCCTTCACCACCCACCCGAGCGGCTCCTCGCTGTCGTTCCTGCCGCACGACACCACCCTGTCGAACTTCAGGGTGGCGGCCGCCCAGGGCATGTGGGACTACCTCGGCAACTCGCTGGTCATCGCGGGCGGCGGGCTGCTGCTCCAACTCGTGGTGTGCACCCTGGCGGCGTACGCGCTGGCGCGGCACCGGTTCCGCGGGCAGGCGCTGATCATGATGCTGTTCATGATGACGCTGATGCTGCCCGAGGAGGTCATCGCGATCCCGCTGTCGCTGGTCCTCGGCGACGTGCCGGTCCTGCACCTGGACCTCAAGGGCACGGTGTGGGGCGTCATCCTGCCGCTGGGCGCCTGGGGCTTCTCGGTGATGATGCTGACCGAGTTCATGCGGGACATCCCCGACGAGATCGAGGAGGCGGCCCGTCTGGACGGCGTCGGCGAGCTGCGGATGCTGTGGCAGATCGTCCTGCCGCTGTGCAGGCCCGCGCTCGGCGTGGCCGGTGTGCTCGGCTTCATCATGATCTGGGACCAGTACCTGCTGCCCCTGATCGCCGCCAAGGACCCCACCGACTACACGGTCACCGTCGCCCTGGCCACCCTGCGCACCGACCCCGTGGTCGGCTCGGGTGTGGTGCTGGCCGGTGCGGTCATCGCCCTGATCCCCAGCCTGATCGTCTATCTGCTCCTCCAGCGCTCGCTGGTCACCGGCATCGCCGCCGGTGCCACCAAGGGCTGAGACCACCGTAGTTGCGAGGGAGACATGAAGTTCCAAGGAGTGCTGTTCTTCCCGGTGACGCCGTTCGCCGCGGACGGCTCGCTGGACGAGGAACGCCTCGCCCGGCACATCGAGAACGGCGTCGCGGCCGGTGCGGGCGGTGTGTTCGTCGCCTGCGGCACCGGTGAGTTCCACGCCCTGACCTCGGACGAGGTGGAGCGGGCGACCCGGGTCGCGGTGGAGACGACCGCCGGCCGCATGCCGGTCCTCGCCGCCGCGGGCGGCCCCACGCCGGTCGCCCGCGACCAGGCCGCCCGCGTGGCCCGCGCGGGCGCCGACGGCCTGCTGCTGCTCCCGCCGTACCTGGTGACGGCTCCGCAGCAGGGCCTGGTGCGCTACGTCGAGGAGGTCACCGCCGCGAGCGACCTGCCGGTGGTCTTCTACCAGCGCGGCACCGCCCGCCTCACCCCGGAGACCGCTGCCGGGATCGCCGCGCTGCCCAAGGTGGTCGGCATCAAGGACGGCCTCGGCGACATCGAGCACATGCACCGCGTCGTGCGCGCGGTGCGGGCCGTACCGGGCACGGAGGACTTCGAGTTCTTCAACGGCCTGCCGACGGCGGAGATGACGGCGCCCGCCTACCAGGGCATCGGCGTGTCCCTGTACTCCTCCGCCGTGTTCGCCTTCGCGCCCGAGATCGCCCTCGCCTTCCACCGGGCGCTCGCCGCGGGCGACCGACCGCTCGTGGACACGCTCCTCGACGAGTTCTACGGCCCCCTCGTCCGGCTCCGCGACGAAGTACCGGGCTACGCCGTGGCGTTGGTCAAGTCGGGAGTGGCCCTGCGTGGCCTGGACGTGGGTGGCGTACGGGCACCCCTCGTCGATCCGGGCCCCGAGCACATCGCGCGGCTGGCGAAGCTGATCGACCGTGGACTGGAGGTGGTCGGCGCATGAGCGACCCGACCCGTATCAAAGAGCTGATCGTCACTCCCATCGCCTTCCGGGACCCGCCCCTGCTCAACTCCAACGGCGTGCACGAACCCCTCGCCCTGCGGATCATCCTGCAACTCGTCCTGGAGGACGGCACGGTGGGTCTGGGCGAGTCCCCCGGCGGGGTGGCCCGCCTGGAACGACTCGAGGCAGCGGCGAAGGTCGTCGTGGGCATGGACGTCTTCGACGCGACGGTCGTCTCGGCCGCGATCGACGCCAACTTGATGCCGACCGTGCCCTCCTCGCACGAGCGGGGCTGGACCACCTCGGCCGTGGAGGTGGCCTGTCTCGACGCGCAGGGCAAGCTGCTCGGCCGCCCGGTCAGCGATCTGCTGGGCGGCCGGGTCCGGGACTCGGTGCCGTTCGCCGCGTACCTCTTCTACAAGTGGGCCGAGCACCCCGCGCTCGACGGCCGCGCCGCCGTGGCGGACGAGTGGGGCGAGGCCCTGGACCCGGCGGGCATCGTCGAGCAGGCCCGGCTCATGCAGGAGCGGTACGGCTTCAGGTCGTTCAAGCTGAAGGGCGGTGTGTTCCCGCCGGACGAGGAGATCGCCGCGATCCGGGCGCTCGCGGAGGCCTTCCCCGGACAGCCGCTGCGCCTGGATCCGAACGTGGCGTGGACGGTGGAGACGTCGACGTACGTGGCGCGTGAACTCGACGGTGTCCTGGAGTACTTGGAGGACCCGACCAAGGGCATCGAGGGCATGGCGGCGGTGGCGAAGGACGCGCCGATGCCGCTGGGCACCAACATGTGCGTCATCGCCTGGGAGCATCTGCGGCCGGCGGTCGAACAGAACGCGATCCAGGTGCTGCTGACGGACCACCACTACTGGGGCGGACTGCGCCGCACCCGCGAACTGGCCGCCGTCTGCGAGGCGTTCGGCCTGGCCCTGTCGATGCACTCCAACTCGCACCTCGGCATCAGCCTCGCCGCCATGACCCATGTCGCGGCGGCGATCCCGAACCTCGACCACTCCTGCGACACGCACTACCCGTGGAACCACGCCGACGACGTGATCCGCCCGGGCGTCCTGGAGTTCCGCGACGGCGAGGTCGAGGTCCCGACCGGCCCCGGCCTCGGCGTGGAGCTCGACCATGAGGTGCTGGAGCGGCTGCACCGCCTCTACGTCGACTCCGGGGTGCGCAGCCGGGACGACACCGGATACATGCGCCGTTTCCGGCCCGACTACGAACTCCGGCTTCCCCGCTGGTGAGTTGCCCACGCAGGGAGAGGGCGCCCGGGTGACTGCGGGCGCCCTCTCCCGCTCAGTTCTCCTCCCGGCAGCGTTCCACGGGCAGGTCCGTGACGAGCTGCTGCCAGCGGGGGCCGTCCTGGGCGCGGGTCAGTCTGCACACCTCGGCGGCCCGGTCGCGGACGTCGGGGTTCCAGAGCCGTACCGTGCCGTCGACACCGCTGCTGGCGAGGGTCCGCCCGCCGGGGGCGAAGGCCACACCCCACACCGCGTTGGTATGACCGGTGAGCGTGGCCACCGGCTCTCGCACCCGCGTGTCCCACAGCCGTACGGTGCCGTCGTGACCGCTGCTGGCCAGTGTCCGCCCGTGCGGGGCGAAGGCGAGTCCGCGGACCGAGCCGGTGTGCCCGGTGAGCGTGGCCATGGCCCGGTGCCCTGCGGGGTCCCACAGCCGCACGGTGCCGTCGTTGCCGCTGCTGGCCAGCGTCCGCCCGTCCGGGGCGAACGCCACGGCGCGTACGGCGCCGGTGTGTCCGCCGAGTGTGGCGAGCGGCTGCCGGCGGGCCACGTCCCACAGCCGCACGGTCAGGTCGTCGCTCGCGCTCGCGAGGGTATGGCCGTCGGGGCTGAAGGCCACCGCGTTCACGAAGTCGGTGTGTCCGAGAAGGGTGGCCAGCGGCTTGCCCCGGGCCACGTCCCACAGGCGGACCGTGCCGTCGAGGCCGGCGGACGCGAGAGTGCGTCCGTCGGGGGCGAAGGCCACCGAGAACACCGCGCCCGCATGCCCCCGCAGCACCGCGAGCTGCCGACGCCCGGCCACGTCCCACAACCGCACCGTGCCGCCGGAGCCGGCCGAGGCCAGCGTGCGTCCGTCGGGGGCGAAGGCCACCGAGAACACCGCGCCCGCATGCCCCCGCAGCACCGCCAGCTGCCGACGCCCGGCCACGTCCCACAACCGCACCGTGTGATCCGCGTCGGCGGCGGCCAGGGTCCTCCCGTCCGGGCTGAACGCGGCTTGCCAGACCTCCGTGAACGGCCGGGCCGTCAGTGCCGAGCGGCTCAGGTCCCACAGCACCACGGACTCGTCGAACCCGGCCGTGGCCAGCAGCGTGCCGCCGGGACCCGCCGCCACCCCGAGGACGTAGTCGGTGTGCCCAGACAGGACGGTCGTGATCCGGTGCCCGCGGACGTCCCACAGACGCACGGCGCCGTCCCCGGCCGCGCCGATCACCGTGGTCGAGTCGGGGGTGAAGGCGACCGCGTTCACGTCGTCGCTGGGCCCGGTCAGCGCGGCGGTGCTCCGCAGCCGTGCGCGGTTCCACAGCCGTACGACACGATCGGCGCCGCCCGAGGCGAGGGTGCGGCCGTCGGGGGCGAACGCCACACCCAGGACCTCGGCGGTGTGCCCGGCGAGGACGGCCAGGGGCCGGTGCCGGACGGTGTCCCACAGCCGCACGGTGTGGTCGGAGCCACCCGAGGCGAGGGTCCGTCCGTCGGGGCTGTACGCCAGGGCGTTGACGGCGTCCCGGTGTCCCCTGAAGGTGGCGACCCGGTCATGGGCACCACCGGCCCGCCACAGGATGATCGTGCCGCCGGACTCCGCCGATGCCAGGGTCCGCCCGTCGGGGGCGTAGGCGACGGCCCGCACCGGAGTGTCCGTGGTGAGAGTGGCGACGACCCGGCGCGTGGCAACGTCCCACACCCGAACGGTCCCGCCCTCAGCTCCCACGACCCCCGCAGCCAGCGTGCGCCCGTCGGGACTGAAGGCCACCGAGCGCACTTTGCCGGGCGCGGTCAGGACCGCGGTCCGCCGGCGTTCGGCGGTCCGCCAGAGCCTGACCGTCCCGTCACTGCTCCCGCTCGCGAGAAGACCGCCGCCGGGAGCGAAGGCGACGGAGTTGACGGGCCCCACGTGCCCGGTCAACCGGCCTGCGAAGTACTGCGCCTGGGTGCTGAGCAGGGCGCCGCGGGCCTCCGTGGTCGGTTCGGTGGCGTAGGCCTCGGCGGCGAGCAGCAGGGCGGCCTCCGGCTGGGCGCTCGCCATCGCGGTGGACCGCACGGCCAGAGACTGGGACAGCGTGACCCGGCTCTGCCGCAGGGCCTCGGACCGCTGCTGGTAAGCGAGTCCGCCTGCGGTCACGGCCAGGCCCAGCAGAGCCGCGAGCACGGCCAGCAGGCGGCGCTGCCGACGCGCCTGACGCCGGTCGGCGTGCTGCCTCCGGAGTTCCTCGGCTCGGCTCGCCTCGTAGAACTCCGCCTCCCTGGGGCCCAGTTCGGCCCGGTCCGCGACCTCCCGTGCCCACTCCGCGACGGTGGCGAGCCGGGGCCCCCGGTAGAGCAGGGAGGGGTCGCGTCCTTCGCGCTCCCATTCGGCCGCCGCGTCGGCGAGTTGCTGCCGGATGAGCAGTCCGGCCCGGTCCGCATGGATCCAGCCGCGCAGTCTGGGCCAGACGTGCAGCAGCGCCTCGTGCGTGATCTCGACGGTGTCCCGGTCCACGGTGATCAGCCGGGCCCGCACGAAGGCGTCGAGGGCCGCGGCCGCCGCCGCGGGGTCGGGGAGCTGGTCCAGCAGCACGGCGCGGTCGAGTCTGCGACGGGTCTCCTCGCTGCCGTCACCGAGCTGGACCAGTCGCACCAGGGCCTGGCGGATCATGGTCTGTTCGGCGGGGTAGAGGCGGGCGAAGCCGGTCTCCGCGGTCCTCGCGACGGCGCCCTGGATGCCGCCGCTCAGCTCGTAGTCCGTGATGGTCAGGGTCCGCCCGTCGCCGCGCTGCCAGGTGGCCATCAGCGCGTGGGAGAGCAGGGGGAGGGCGCCCGGCGGGGCGGGTGCGGACTCGTCGTGGTCGGGCGGTCCGTCCGCCGGCCGCGGTGGGTGCGGTGCGTCCAGCGCGTGCAGTGGGTGCGGGTGTGGTGGGTGCGGTGCGTCCAGCGCGTGCAGTGGGTGCGGTTCGGCGGTCGGGTCCGAGCGCAGTCCCACGTCCCGCAGCAGCAGGGGGACGAGACCGGGCGCGAGTTCGAGGCCGGCCTGCCGGGCGGGGCGGGTGATCGCCTCGCGCAGTTCCCGTACGGTCATCGGCCGCAGCACGAAGAGCCCCGCGGCGAACACCGCGGCGAGTTCGGGATGGTCGAGGCAGCGACCGGTGAAGTCGGCCCGCATTCCGATGACCACGGCGGACGGAGCCACTCCCGGCTCGGCGCTCTCCCCCTGAATCGACGTCGACAGGGCGCACAACGCCCTAATGAAGGCACGCCGTTCGCCCTCGTCGGCGCAGAGCGTGAAGACCTCCTCGAACTGGTCCACCAGCAACACCAGTCGGCTGGGCGGCGGTTCACGCTCGGCCGGGGCCAGGTCCTCGCCATCGGCTCGGCGCCTCGCCCGAACTATCGCCGTGGACAGCCGGGACGGGTCCTCGCGGAGTTCGTCGGCCGTGACGGGCAGGTCCAGGCCCAGTGTCGCGGAGGTGCGGGACAGGAGTTCGTCGAGCGGGCGGGCCGTCGGGGTGAGGGCCACGACCGGCCAGTCACGTGACCCCGCCATCGGCAGCGCGCCGTTCCGCAAGGCGGGCACGAGTCCGGCGTTGAGCAGCGAGGACTTGCCCGCCCCTGACGGCGCCACGAGCAACAGCGGTCCGCTGCCCACGCGTTCGAAGAGCCGGTCGACCAGTGCGGCGGTCGTCCGTTCCCGCCCGAAGAACCAGCGGGCGTCCTGTGCGGTGAAGGCGGCCAGGCCACGGTAGGGGCACTCCCGCTCCGGCTCTCCGGACCGGCCGGGCCTCTCCCCGGTGCGGGCCGGTGTCAGCAGCCGCAGGAGAGCGCCACCCGCTTGCAGCGCCTCGTCGCAACGGCGCCCCACATCCTCCGTGGCCGGCTTGGAACCGTTCTCGATCTTGCTGAGATATCCCTTGCTGTAGTGCACCCGCTGAGCGAGCGCGGTGAGCGACAGCCCTCTTTGCTGCCGCAGCCGTCTCAGCTCGGAAGGAAAGTCCGGCGGCGCACCACCGGAACCCCCTTTTTCGGTCCCACCGTCCGCCGCCCTGTCCCCGGTCGTGTGCGGGTTCTCGACCACGCCACCTCCCCCGCGGCGGCCCGTGTCCCCCCGTCGGTCACGTCTCGCACCGCCGCCCCAACTCCACGCTACAGGCGGGCCAGTTGGGGCCCCGGCGGCGATCAGAGGCAGGTGTTTCCCTGTTTCCCGTTGCCGGTGGTCGACGGGAAACGTCTCGACGTGCCCATGAGCTGGGCCGAAAGCTCGGAACCCGGGTCGGTTACCCAGCCGGCTCCTGAACAGGATCTTCCAGGGAGTGAACCATGAGGACCCGTACTCTTTCGGCCGTTGTCGCGGGATCGGCCACCGCCGCGCTCCTGCTGACCGGCGTCGGCACGGCCACGGCCGCCCCGGCCAAGTCGGACCAGCACCGCAAGACCTCCGCGCCCGCCACGGCCAAGGCCGCGGCCGCTCCGGCCAGGGCGGCGTGGGACGGATACATCTACCTGTACTACAGCGCCGCGGCCAACAGCGCCTGGCGGGCCTATTACGGCCCCACCACGGACTTCGGCTCCGACACCTTCAACAACGGCGTCGACGGCTACGGCCAGCGCGTGAAGAACAACGTCAACCGGGCGTTCAACAACGACCAGCACTGGGCTGCGAACATTTGGTACAACGAGAACTACCAGGGCGCGGTGGACACCTTCTTTCCGGGCGAGGCACGCCAGTTGAAGGTCGGGGTGCGCAACGACAACGCCTCGCTGAACTGGACGTACGTGGGCTGACCTCGACGCACCCTGTGGCGGGCCGGGAAGACCTCTCCCGGCCCGCCACAGTCGGCCGTCGTCGCACCAACCACCCTCATCTGTCCGCCCCAAGAGGGGATACGTCCATGCGCCCATCGTCAACGGCCCTCGGCGGCGCGGCTGTTCGATCCGCCGCGCTGCTCAGTGTCCTGGCCTGTCTCGTCGCCGTCACCGGTTGTTCGGACGGGACCGCGAGCCCGCGACCCCGCGCGTCCGCGCACGGCACGACACACCAGGGCACCGATGTCGCCAGGGGAACTCCGCCTGTGGCAGGAGTCCCGGTGATCCTCGGGGTGAAGTCCCTGGTCCTGCCGATCGAGCCCTATCTGGTCACCGACCGCCAGATGTCCGCCGTCCTGCGCGCCCGGGAGGAACTGGTGGCCCCCTGCATGCGCCGGTTCGGCTTCGCGTGGCCGGACCCCGGCCCGGGCACGGGCGACAGCGGGGGCATGCCCTCGGGCATGAAGAACGCGGCCAACATGGATCGCCGGTACGGCATCACGGATCCCGCGCTCGCGGCCCGCCACGGGTACCACTTCGCACCTGACGCCGGGCAGCGCACCACCAAGGAGCCCCCCGCCACCCGGCCCGACGCCGACGCGCTGGCCGTCCTGACGGGACGCACCGGCGACGGCACACCGGCCCCGAGCCGCTATCACGGCCTGGCGGTACCGGAGGGGGGTTGTCAGGGCCAGGCGACCGCCCGGCTGACCGGTGGCCGGCCGCTCGGCAACGACCCGCTGGCCGGCGAGATCAACATCGTCAGCTACCAGAAGTCGCGGGCCGACCCTCGCGTCAAAGCGGTCTTCCGCGCATGGTCGGCCTGTATGCGGAAACGGGGATACTCCTACGCGGCCCCCACCGACGCTCCCGGCAAGGACCCCCGGTTCACCGGCCCCGCGCCGACCCGACAGGAGATCGCCCTGGCCGAGGCGGACGTGGCGTGCAAGCGCCAGACCAACGTGATCGGCGTCTGGTTCACCGTGGACACCGCCTACCAGCGGCGGATGATGGCCACGAAGGGGCCGGAACTCGCTCACGCGAAGGACGCCGTCCGCATCCAGACGGCGAACGCTGCCCGCGTCCTGAACGGCGACCGCTGAGCTCCCCGTTGGCTGTGTGGCCGACCGCCTGCCGCGGAAGATCCGCCGGTGCTTCAATGTCATCCCCGGGCGGAGGAGCGGCGGCATGGGTGCGGAGTCGGGCAGGGTCCTGGTGACCGGCGGCAGCGGTTTCGTCGGCAGTCATCTGGTACGGCGTCTGCTGGAGCGCGGCTACGAGGTGCACGCCACCGTGCGCAGCCTCGCGAACCCGGCGAAGGTACGGCCGTTGCGGGACATGCAGGACGAATTCCCCGGCGCACTCAGCCTGTTCGAGGCGGACCTCCTCCAAGAGGGTTCCTTCGACGAGGCCATGGCCGGCTGCCGGGTGGTCTTCCACGTCGCCTCACCCTTCTTCATGCCGGAGAAGATCAAGGACGGCCGCAAGGACATGGTCGACCCGGCCCTGACCGGCACCCGCAACGTCCTGGCCGGCATCGAGCGGACGCCGTCCGTGGAGCGGCTGGTGTTCACCTCCACGGTCGGCGCGATCTTCGGCGACTACTCCGACGTGCGGGACATGGAGGGGCGGATCCTGTCGGAGCGGTACTTCAACACCAGCAGCACGGTGGAGAACAACCCGTACCACTACGCCAAGACCGTTGCCGAGCGCGCCGCGTGGGACGCGGAGGCCGCGCAGAGCCGCTGGCGGATGGTCTCCGTCAACCCCGGCCTGATCCTGGGCCCCTCCCTCACCCCCGCCTCCGAGTCCGGCAGCCTCTTCCTCCTGGAGGAGCTGTTCAAGGGCTACTTCTTCTACGGCGCCCCGGACTTCAGCTTCACCACGGTCGACGTCCGTGACGTGGCCGACGCGCACATCGCGGCCGCCGAGAAGCCCGACGCGAAGGGCCGTTACATCCTGGCCGCCCGGACCATGACGTCGTTCCACGAGATGTCCCGCGTCATCCGCACCCGGTACCCCCGTGACCTGCGCCTTCCGCGGACCGCGCTCCCGCACTGGCCGGTGCGGATCCTGGGCCCCGCGTTCGGGCTCACCCAGGACTACATCCGCAAGCATCTCGGCATCCGCTTCGAGGTGGACAACAGCCGCAGCGTGACCGAACTCGGCCTCGTCTACCGGCCGGTGGAGGAGACGGTTCTCGACCAATACGAGGCCTGGCGCCGACAGCGCGTCCGACGCTGACCCCCTCACCTGCGGGAACGGGCGCACGCGACGAAGGTCACAGTTACATCTCGCCCTTTTCACACTTCAATCTTCACGTGAGCCTCACAAGTTGGTTAGGTTTACGTCGAACAGCACGACGGAAGGGGCACATCTTTCATGGCGCCGGATCGAACTTCGCGCAATGGAGGGTTCAGCCTCCCGGCCAAGCGCAACTCCGCACTCGCGACGGCCGCGATGGCCTCCGCGGCCCTTCTCTCCCAGACCGGGAACGCCGCGGCCGACGAGGCGCCGAGCCGCGACGAGGTGGACCGGCGGATCACCAACCTCTACGACCGCGCGGAGACGGACTCCGGCACCTACAACGCCACCCGCGCGGCTGCGACCAGGGCGTCGAGCACCCGCGGCCGTACCCCTTCGACCAGCGGCGGGAGCCGCAGGTCCGGGAGCGAGCCCGGTCTCGAAGCCCTCGCCAAGCAGTGGTACGGCGTGGGCCGCGCGAAGCTGGGTCCGTTCGTCGAGGCGACCCTGCCGGGCGACCGGCTGCCCGCCCCCGCCGCCGAGACGCGTCGTCAGCGTCCCGCGGAGGCCCCCGCGGCACGCGCGCCGAAGCCGGCCGAACAG
The DNA here is from genome assembly GCF_001514195.1 of Streptomyces griseorubiginosus. Lineage (GTDB taxonomy): Bacteria > Actinomycetota > Actinomycetes > Streptomycetales > Streptomycetaceae > Streptomyces > Streptomyces griseorubiginosus. The sequence continues at coordinate 253,346 of NZ_KQ948738.1, forward strand.
GCCGTGCCCGAGCTGACCGCCAAGCCGATGCTCGCCCTTCCGCCCGCGCCGGAACAGCCCCCCGTGTGGACACCGGACCCGGCGTCGCAGCCGCTCACCGGCACCGGTGAGATACCCACCGTGAGCGCCCCGCAACTCGAGACCGGGTTCCCGGAGTACAGCACGCAGGCCGGCAACGGCCTCGCCGAGTACGGCACACAAACCGGCCCGGCCCTCCCGGGGTACGGGACGCAGGGCGGCGGTCAACTCCCACAACTCCCCACCGGGACACCGGAGTACGCCACGCAGGTCGCCACGGGTCTGCCAGAGTACGCCGGGCAGCTCAGCACCGGGCTCCCCGAGTACACCGGGCAACTCACCACGGGCCTGCCGGAGTACCCGGCACAGCCATCCGCCACGGGATACCCGGAGCCGACGGGTCAGTTCAGCACGGGTCAGTTCAGCACCGCACTCTCTGGTGACACCGGCCAGTTCAGCACCGCCCTCCCCGGTGACACCGGTCAGTTCAGCACCGCGATCCCTAACGGCACCGGACAGTTCACCGCCCCGCTCCCCGACAGCACAGGCCAGTTCAGCACCACGATCCCGAACGGCACCGGCCAGTTCGCCGCCCCGCTCCCGGGTTACGCCCCTCAGCCCACCCCGCTCGCCGACTACTCCACCGACCTCGGCACCTCGCTCACCGCGGTCGCGCCGGCTCCCGGCATCCCCTCCCCCCGCTCCCCCGAACCGCAGTGGCAGGCCCCGGCGCAGAGTGCCGCCCCCGCCTCGCTCCCGACCGCGGACCCCGGTTACGACTCGAAGGTCATCCAGGTGCTCGCCTTCGCCCGGTCCCAGATCGGCAAGCCCTGCGTCTGGGGTGCGGCGGGCCCGGGGTCGTACGACAACGCCGGTCTCACGCAGGCCGCCTGGAAGGTCGCCGGGGTCTCCCTGCCGCGTACCTCCCTCGGCCAGGCGAGCACCGGCACGGCGGTCCCGCTGTACGCGATGCAACCCGGTGACCTGGTCTTCTTCCACGACGACTTCAGCCACGTGGGCCTGTGCACCGGCAACGGCATGATGATCCACGCGCCCGGCCCCGGGGCCTCGATCCGCGAGGAGTCGATCTACCCGACCGGCGAGTCGATCATCCGGAGCGCGATCCGCCCCGCCTGACCTGCCCCTGCCCCTGCCGTGAGGCGTGGCGCGGGCCGCCGGTCCCCGGTGCCGGCGGCCCGCACGAAAAAGGAGAGACTCAGGCATCCCCACCCGTGCCCGGTCTCCCCCGCTGCGGCGCCGTAGCGTCGATGTGCTGGAGTTATGTCGACAACATCGATGTTGCTCGGATGAAGTGTGGGTCAGCGAGGTACGGGGCCGGTATGGGTACAACTGCGTATGAGCGGGTGCTGTCGGTCGCCGTGGCCGCGCTCCACGAACGCGACCCGGAGCAGCTGTGGCCGCTGCTGGCGGCGGATCTGCCGGCCCTGTGCGGTGGCGACGCGCTGATCTACAAGCTGGACGACTGGAACGAGAGCGAGGGCACCCTCGGTCTGTCTCCCGCTGCCACCGCCGAGTTCACCGTGCTCGGGGACGAGGAGACGGGTCTGCTGCGCGCGGGGTACCCCCTGGCCGCGCACTACGCGGGCCGGGTGGACCGGACGCCGGTGAGTGCCGGCCGGGTGGCCGGCCGTGCCTGGCCGGGGAGCCCGACCGCGCGGCTGCTCGACCGTCTCCTGGACGTCGATCACGTGCTGGGGATCCCCCTGCCCGGCTCGACCACCCCGATCACGGGGTGTCTGGTGTACCGCTCGGGCCGGGACTTCAGCGACGACGAGCTGCGGCTGGCCGAGCAGTTGCAGCCGCTGCTGGCGGCCGTGGAGCAGCAGCGGCAGTTGCTGCGGCGGCTCGACGCGTCGTCCGGGCAGGCCGCGGACCTGGCGCTCACGCCCCGGGAGACGACCGTCCTGGTCCTGCTCGGCGACGCGCTCACCGCCCTGTCGATAGGCCGCAGGCTCGGGATATCGGAGCGTACGGTCCACAAGCACATCGCGAACATCTACCGCAAGCTCGGCACCCACGACCGCGTGAGCACGGTCCTGCACGCGCAGCGGCTGGGGCTCATCCCTGCGGCATCGGCGGCCCGCCCTTGAGGCGTTCCAGGTCGGAGGGGCGGACCTGGATGACCACGATCGCGATGAGCGCGGCGAGCACGGTGAAGATGGCGGCCATGACGAAGGCGGCCGAGGCTCCGGCCGTGAGGACCTCGTCGCCCCACCGGCCCGGGAGTTGCCCGGTGCGTTCGAAGATCCGGCGCTCGACCGGGGTGGCCTGCGCGAGGAAGCGGGGGATCTGCTTCTCCGCCTCGTTGGTGCTGGCGGTGCCGAACATCGTGACCAGGATGGACAGTCCCAGTGAACCTCCCACCTGCTGGGTGGCGTTGAGGAGGCCGGAGGCCGCGCCGGTCTCCTCGGTGGGGACGTTGGAGAGCGCCATCAGGGTCAGCGAGACGAACTCCATGCCCATGCCGAGGCTGAAGACGAGCATCGGTCCGAGGACGCTGCCCGCGTAGGTGGAGTCGACATCGGTGAGGGTCAGCCAGCCGAGGCCGATCGCGGCCAGGATGGCGCCGCCCACCATGAAGGGCTTGGGACCGTAGATGGGCAGGAACCGGGAGGCCAGTCCGGCGCCGACCGCGATGACCGCGCTGACCGGCAGGAACGCGAACCCCGTGGCCAGCGGGCTGAAGTTGAGGACGTTCTGGGTGAAGAGCGTCAGGAAGAAGAACATGCCGAAGATCGCCGCCGCGAGGCACAGCATGATGCCGTAGGTGCCCGCCCGGTTGCGGTCGGCGAACATGTGCAGCGGGGTGATGGGCTGCCGGGAACGCTTCTCGATCATCACGAACGCCACGAGCAGGACGACCGCCCCGGCGAACGAGCACAGGGTGAGCGTGTCCCGCCAGCCCTCCTGGGCGGCCCGGATGAAGCCGTACACCAGCAGCACCATCCCGGCGGTGGCGGTCAGCGCGCCGATGATGTCGAAGTTGCCGGGGTGGCGTTCGGACTCGCGGATCCAGCGGGGTGTGGCGAGCGCGATGAGCAGTCCGATGGGCACGTTGACGAAGAGCACCCACCGCCAGTTCAGCCACTCGACGAGGACGCCTCCGGCCAGCAGCCCGATGGCGCCGCCGCCCGCGGAGACCGCGGCGAAGACACCGAACGCCCGGTTGCGCTCGGGGCCTTCACGGAAGGTCGTGCTGATCAGCGCGAGCGAGGTCGGGGACGCGATGGCGCCGCCGACGCCCTGGAGGGCGCGTGCGGAGAGGAGTTGGCCCTCGTTCTGGGCGAGTCCGCCGAGCAGGGAGGCGAGCACGAACAGCAGCACGCCGAAGATGAACACCCGCCGTCTGCCGAGGATGTCGCCGGCCCGGCCGCCGAGCAGCAGCAGTCCGCCGAAGGTGAGGGTGTACGCGTTGACCACCCAGGCCAGGCTCGTCGTGGAGAAGTCCAGGGAGCGCTGGATGTCCGGGAGGGCGATGTTCACGATGGTGATGTCGAGGACCACCATCAGCTGGCAGGACGCGATGACCAGCAGCGCAATGGCGTTGCCACCGCCGCCGGAGTCCGGTGGGGTGGTCCGTGCTGCAGAACTGGCCTGCGGGTCGCTGCTCATGGTCTCCGTACGACCGTACGCCCGTGCTGGGGCCCTCACCACTCGAGGACGTGGCACCCCCAGGCCGGGAGGGACACGAACAGTCCGGAGTCGTTCAGTTCGTCTCCGTCACGGTCGTACACCGCCCCGTCGAGCAGGTCGGTCAGGCGGTGCGGCCGTCCGCGCAGGTCGTCCCACGGAAGGGGCAGCCGGGCCTGGGCGGGGCCGTCGGAGTCGTTGACCACGACCAGGTGACGGGCGTCGGTGCGGGTCCAGGTCCAGGCGAGGAGCCGGCGATGGGTGTCGTTGTCGGGCCAGCCCACGGGGGTCACGAGCCGCCATTCGCCCCGGCGCACGACGACGGCGGCGGTCAGCAGACGGCCGTAGAACGCGCGCAGCGGTTCGTCGACGGTCTCCTGCGGTCTGCGGCTCAGGAACACCGGTGGCCGCACCTTGCGGCCCTCGAACTGGCCCTCGTGCCAGAGCGTGGCGCCGGGCAGCGTGGCGACGGCCACGGCGGCCGCGCGTTCCCGGTCCCCGGGGACCACCGCGGCGACCCGGGGCTCGTCGTGGTTCTCCAGGAAGCGGACGAGACCGTGCTGGTAGGTGAGGTCCGCGCCGAGGTGGGCGCGGACGGAGTCGGCGTCCTGGTGCAGGAGGCGGTCGTAGAGGCGCTTGTCGTAGCAGTGGTCGAAGCCCTGCTTCTGGAGGGCCCCTTCGAGGTCCCAGTAGGCCTCCGCCACGAAGAGGAACCCGGGGTGGCGCTCCCGTACCCGGGGGATGACGTACGGCCAGAAGTCCTCGGCCGGGGCGGTGCCCGCACGGTCGCCCCAGGTCTTGCCGAAGACGTCGTTCATCAGCAGCATCGCCATGTCGCAGCGCACGCCGTCGGCCTGGTCGGCGATGGACGCCAGGGTCTCGACGGTCGCGGTCCGCAACTCCTCGCTGAACGCGTTGAGTTGGACCACGTCCGGCCATGGCGGGAAGTAGGGGTCGCGGCCGCGGGCACAGATCCCGCCGCCGGTCTCGATGAAGCCTCCCGGGTCCCGGGCGAGATCCTCCGCGCTGCCCCGGATCATGCAGTCGGGGCGTTCGGTGAGCCAGGGATGGTCGGGGGCGACGTGGTTGGGCACGTAGTCGAGGAGCAAACCCATTCCGCGGGCCGCCAGTCGGGCGCGGGCGGCGGCGAGGCCCTCGGGGCCGCCCAGCACCGGATCGACGACGTAGTTCCGTACGCAGTAGGGCGATCCGGCGATGTCCGCCTCGGTGACGTCGGGGAGGGCGTCACGGAAGGAGGCCGTCAGCCCCTCGTCCTGCAAGGCGATCCGCAGTCCCGCCGGGCTGCGCTCCCACACGCCCATCAGCCACACCGTGTCGACACCGGGAAGCACCAGGGAGTCCCAGACCTCCTCCGGCACCTCCCCGAGCGTGATGTCACGCCCGTACCGACGGCTCAACTCGCCGAGCCACACCAGGGTGTTGATCTCGTGGACGACCGTCATGACAGCGACTCCCGTCCGCCCCGTTGCCAGTCCTCCTCGCTGATGGCGTGGAAGAGGGTCGCGGTGGCCGCCACCAGGCCCGTCCAGCCGGTCTGGTGACTGGCGCCGAGGCCCGTGCCGTTGTCGCCGTGGAAGTACTCGTAGAAGAGGACCAGGTCCTTCCAGTGCGGGTCCTCGGCGAACACCGGCCGGCCGCCGTGCACCGGCCGGTGGCCGTCGGCGTCGGGCAGGAAGGTGGCGGTGAGCCGGTCGGAGATCTCGCGGGCGACCTCGTACAGGTTGAGCCGCCGTCCGGAGCCGGTCGGGCACTCCACGGTGAAGCCGGGGCCGTGGTGGGCGTGGAGGTTCAGCAGCGCGCGGATGAGGAGGATGTTCATCGGGAACCACACCGGGCCGCGCCAGTTGGAGTTCCCGCCGAACATCCCCGAGTCGGACTCGGCGGGCAGATACCCGACGCCGTAGCTCTGCCCGTGCACGTCGAAGGTGTACGGGTGTTTCGCGTGGTACCTGGACAGGGACCGGATGCCGTGCGGGCCGAGGAACTCGTCCTCGTCGAGCATGCGGGCCAGGATGCGGCGCAGCCGGTCCTCGCCGAACAGCGCGAAGAGGTAGCGGCCGTCGGTGTCGGGGTGGTCGGCTCCCTGCTGGGCGACGAAGGCCTCGACGGCCGGGTGCCGTCGGATGAAGTCCCGTGCTCCCTCGACCAGTTCGGGAAACGCCCGGTTGGCCCGGTCGCCGACGAGGCTGGTCGCCGCGAGCGGGATCAGACCGACCAGGGACCGCACCTTGAGGCGGGTGGCGCTGCCGTCGGGCAGCCGCAGGACGTCGTAGAAGAAGCCGTCCTCCTCGTCCCACAGGCTGGTGTTGTCCTGGCCGATGCGGTTCAGGGCGACGGCGATCCACGCGAAGTGCTCGAAGAGCATCTGTGCCTGCTCGACGTAGACCGGGTTGTCCACGGCGAGTTCGACGGCGATGTCGAGGAGGTTCTGGCAGTACAGGGCCATCCACGCGGTGCCGTCGGCCTGGTCGAGGCGGCCGCCGGTGGGCAGGGGCGCGCTGCGGTCGAAGACGCCGATGTTGTCGAGGCCGAGGAAGCCGCCCTGGAAGACGTTGTTGCCGTCGGCGTCCTTGCGGTTGAGCCACCAGGTGAAGTTCTTCGTCAGCTTCTGGAAGGCGTTCTCCAGGAAGGCGCGGTCGCCATGGCCGGTGCGGTGCTTCTCCAGTTCGTAGACGAAGAGGACCGCCCAGGCGTGCACGGGCGGGTTGACGTCCGAGAAGTTCCATTCGTACGCGGGGATCTGGCCGTTGGGGTGGAGGTAGAGGCGGCGCAGCAGCAGATCGAGCTGGGACTTGGCGAAGCCGATGTCGACCATGGACAGGGCGAGGGTGTGGAAGGCGAGGTCCCAGGCGGCGAACCAGGGGTACTCCCAGGTGTCCGGCATCGACATGATCTCGTCGTTGACCATGTGGTACCAGGCGCTGTTGCGGATTCGCGGGTCGGCGGCGAGCGGGTCCACGCCGTGCTCGGCGAGCCAGCGCTCGACATCGAGGTAGTAGTACTGCTTGCTCCACAGCATCCCGGCGAGGGCCTGGCGGACGAGTCGGCGCTCCTCCTCCCCCGTGGCGGGCGGGATGACGTCGGCGTAGAAGGTGTCGGCCTCGGTGCGACGCAAGGCGAGGACGTCGTCGAAACCGTCCCAGGGGTCGGTGAGTTCGGTGTCCGTCAGGCGCAGGCGGATCCGGGCGCTGTCTGCGGCGGGGATCGTCAGCACGTGGTGGACGGCGGCCTTGGTGCCGGTGCGCGCGGGGTTGACGGCGTCCGTCGCGCCGTGGACGACGTACCGGTCGATGCCGTCCTTCACGTACGGGGTGGTGTTCGGGCTGCCGAAGATGCGCTCGTTGTCGGTCTCGTTGTCGGTGAAGAGCGTCTCGCCGCCCTGGTGGTGGAGCCATCGCGTCCCGAGTTCCTCGTGGTCGGCGCGGATCGCCCCCTCGACGGCGCTCAGTGCCGGCACCGCCGTGCCGCCCGCCCAGGACCAGGTGTGCCGGAACCACAGGGTCGGCAGGAGGTGCAGGACGGCCTCGTCGGGGCCCCTGTTGTGGGCGGTGATCTCGATCAGGAGGTCGTCCGGTCCGGCTTTGGCGTACTCGACGAAGACGTCGAAGTAGCGGTTCTCGTCGAAGACACCGGTGTCGAGGAGTTCGTACTCGGCGTCCTCGCGGCCGCGCGCCCGGTTGCCGGCGACGAGGTCGCCGTAGGGGAACTCGCCCTGCGGGTACTTGTACAGGTACGTCATGGACGAGTGGGTGGGCGTGTTGTCGAGGTGGAACCAGTACTCCTTGACGTCCTCGCCGTGGTTGCCCTCCGCGTTGGTCAGGCCGAACATCCGCTCCTTGAGGAGGGGGTCGCGGCCGTTCCACAGGGCGAGCGCGAAGCACAGCCGCTGTTTGTCGTCGCTGACCCCGGCGATGCCGTCCTCGCCCCAGCGGTAGGCGCGGGAGCGGGCCTGGTCGTGGGTGAAGTACGACCAGGCGTCGCCGCCCGCGCTGTAGTCCTCGCGGACGGTGCCCCACTGCCGTTCGCTCAGGTAGGGCCCCCAGCGTCGCCAGGGGACCGTGCCCGCGTCCGCCTCGGCCAGTCGTCGGCGCTCGGCGTCGGGTGTGCCGCTTCCGTTCGTCATCCGCCGGTCCTCTCGCCGCCCGGGACATGTGACCAGACTTGGCCTCGGAGGAGCGGACCGCAATGGTGGTGAGCTGTACGGAAGCGGGTGTCACCGTTCCGGCCGAGGTGTGTCAGCCGATCTCGACCAGCAGGTCACCGCCTTCCACCTGCTGCACCTTGTTGATCGCGAGCCGGGACACCCGTCCCGCCTTCGACGCGGTGATCGTGGCCTCCATCTTCATCGCCTCGATCGTGGCCACGGTCGCCCCGGCCGCCACCTCGTCGCCCTCGGCGACCACGAGGGTGACCACGCCGGCGAAGGGGGCGGCGACATGGCCGGCGTTGGAGCGGTCGGCCTTCTCGGTGGTCGGGATGTCCGAGGAGGCGGCGACGTCGCGGATCTGGATGGGCCGCAGCTGGCCGTTCAGCGTGGACATCACCGTGCGCATGCCCCGCTCGTCGGCCTCGCCGACGGCCTCCAGGGCGATGAGGAGGCGGACGCCGGGCTCCAGGTCGACGGCGTACTCCTTGCCCGGGCGCAGGCCGTAGAAGAAGTCCTTGCTCTCCAGGAGGCTGGTGTCGCCGTAGGACTGGCGGTGGGTCTCGAACTCGCGGGTCGGGGCGGGGAACAGGAGCCGGTTGAGGGTCGAGCGGCGGTCCTTCTCCAGGCCCTCGCGGTCCTCGGCGGACAGTTCCTGGACGGGCTTGGCGTCGGCGCGGCCCTTCAGGGCCTTGGTGCGGAAGGGCTCGGGCCAGCCGCCGGGCGGGGTGCCGAGCTCGCCGCGCAGGAAGCCGATGACGGAGTCGGGGATGTCGAAGCGGTCCGGGGTCTCCTCGAACTCCTTGGGGTCGACCCCGGCGCCGACCAGGTGCAGGGCGAGGTCGCCGACCACCTTGGAGGAGGGGGTGACCTTCACCAGGTGGCCCAGGAGCCGGTCCGCGGCCGCGTACATCGCCTCGATGTCCTCGAAGCGGTCGCCGAGGCCGAGGGCGACGGCCTGGGTGCGCAGGTTGGAGAGCTGGCCGCCGGGGATCTCGTGGTCGTAGACGCGCCCGGTCGGGGAGGCGAGGCCCGCCTCGAAGGGGGCGTAGACGCGGCGCACGCTCTCCCAGTACGGCTCTATGTCGCCGACCGCGCGCAGGTCGAGGCCGGTGGGCCGGTCGGAGTGGTCGGTCGCGGCGACGATCGCGGAGAGGGAGGGCTGGGAGGTGGTGCCGGCCATGGAGGCGACGGCCCCGTCCACGGCGTCGGCGCCCGCCTGGATCGCGGCCAGATAGGTGGCGAGCTGGCCGCCCGCGGTGTCGTGGGTGTGGATGTGCACCGGCAGGTCGAACTCGCGGCGCAGCGCCGAGACCAGCTTGGCGGCGGCGGGGGCGCGCAGCAGGCCCGCCATGTCCTTGACGGCCAGGACGTGGGCGCCCGCGTCGACGATCTGCTCGGCGAGGCGCAGGTAGTAGTCGAGGGTGTAGAGGCGCTCGTTCGGGTCGGAAAGGTCCGAGGTGTAGCAGAGGGCGACCTCGGCGATCGAGGTGCCGGTGGCGCGGACGGCCTCGATGGCGGGGCGCATCTGGCTGACGTCGTTGAGGGCGTCGAAGATGCGGAAGATGTCGATGCCGGTCTCGGCCGCCTCCTGCACGAAGGCGTCGGTCACCTCGGTCGGGTACGGGGTGTAGCCGACGGTGTTGCGGCCGCGCAGCAGCATCTGGAGGCAAATGTTGGGGACGGCCTCGCGCAGGGCGGCGAGCCGGTCCCAGGGGTCCTCGGCGAGGAAGCGCAGGGCGACGTCGTAGGTGGCGCCGCCCCAGCACTCCAGGGACAGCAGCTGGGGCAGGGTGCGGGCGACGGCCGGGGCGACGGCGAGCATGTCCTTGGTGCGCACGCGGGTGGCGAGCAGGGACTGGTGGGCGTCACGGAAGGTGGTGTCGGTGACGCCGATGGTCGGGGACTCGCGCAGCCAGCGGGCGAAGCCCTCGGGTCCGAGCTCGGTGAGCTTCTGCTTGGAGCCCGCGGGCGGCTCGATGTCCGGTGTCGTCGGCAGCTTGGAGACGGGGTCGATCAGCTCGGGCCGCTCGCCGTGCGGCTTGTTGACCGTCACGTCGGCGAGGTAGGTGAGCAACTTGGTGCCGCGGTCCGCGGAGTGACGGGCCGTCAGCAGATGCGGGCGCTGCTCGATGAACGACGTGGTGACGTTGCCCGCCTGGAAGTCCGGGTCGTCAAGGACCGCTTGCAGGAAGGGGATGTTGGTGGCCACCCCGCGGATGCGGAACTCGGCGACGGCTCGCCGGGCCCGGTTGACCGCGGTGGTGAAGTCCCGTCCCCGGCAGGAGAGTTTGACCAGCATGGAGTCGAAGTGGGCGCTGATCTCCGTACCGGCGTGGGTGGTTCCGCCGTCGAGGCGGATGCCGGAGCCGCCGGGTGAGCGGTAGGCGCTGATGCGGCCGGTGTCGGGGCGGAAGCCGTTGGCGGGGTCCTCGGTGGTGATACGGCACTGGAGGGCGGCGCCGTGCAGCCGGATCGTCTCCTGGGAGAGGCCGAGGTCGGCGAGGGTGGCGCCGGCCGCGATCCGGAGCTGGGCCTGGACGAGGTCGACGTCGGTGACCTCCTCGGTGACCGTGTGCTCGACCTGGATGCGCGGGTTCATCTCGATGAAGACGTGGTTGCCGTCCCGGTCGAGGAGGAACTCGACGGTGCCCGCGTTGCGGTAGCCGATCTCGCGGGCGAAGCGGACGGCGTCGGCGCAGATGCGGTCGCGCAGCCCGGGGTCGAGGTTGGGCGCGGGGGCCAGCTCGATGACCTTCTGGTGGCGGCGCTGGACCGAGCAGTCGCGCTCGTAGAGGTGGATGACGTTGCCCTGGCCGTCGGCGAGGATCTGCACCTCGATGTGGCGGGGCTCGACGACGGCCTTCTCCAGGAAGACGGTCGAGTCGCCGAAGGCGGAGGCGGCCTCGCGGGCGGCCGCCTCGATGGACTCCCGCAGCTGCGCAGGGTCCTCGACGCGGCGCATACCGCGTCCGCCCCCGCCCGCGACGGCCTTCACGAAGACGGGGAAGCCGATGTCGTCGGCGGCCCGGACCAGCTCGTCCACGTCGTCCGAGGGCGCCGAGGAGCCCAGGACCGGCACTCCCGCGGCGCGGGCGGCGGCGACCGCGCGGGCCTTGTTGCCGGTCAGCTCCAGGATGTCGGCGCTGGGGCCGACGAAGGTGATGTCGGCCTCCTCGCAGGCCCGCGCGAGCTCCGGGTTCTCGGAGAGGAAGCCGTAGCCGGGGTAGACGGCGTCGGCGCCGGCCTGGCGGGCGGCGCGGATGATCTCCTCGACGGAGAGGTAGGCCCGCACGGGATGGCCCGGTTCGCCGATCTCGTAGGCCTCGTCGGCTTTGAGTCGGTGCAGTGAGTTGCGGTCCTCGTGGGGGAAGACGGCGACCGTCCTCGCGCCCACCTCATAACCCGCGCGAAACGCGCGAATCGCGATCTCACCACGGTTGGCGACCAGTACCTTGCGGAGCATTCCCGATCCCTTCGGCCTGCCGGTGACGCCCCCATGGTGTCGGCAAAGACCGCCCGTGGCCATGAGAGTCAGGTCACGTGTCGCAGGCCGTTTGGGGACGGCACCGGCGGTCACCAGGTCATGATCACTTCACGGTGCCGGTGAAGAAGGTGACCGGCCGCTCCTGGCGCTCTCCGTCCACGGTGATGTCGACGGCCTCGTTGTAGAAGGCGAGCATCCCCTTGATCACTCCGACGGCGGGGAGCGGGTCCGGGTAGCTCCAGACGATGTTGGCGTGGCCGCCGGTGGACCAGTACTCGGCGGTGCCCTTGTAGGGGCACTGGCTGTGGTGGTCGGTGGCTTCGAGCAGGTCGAGGCGGACGTCCTCGCGCGGGATGTAGTAGCGCGTGGGCAGGCCGGTCTCGAAGAGGAGCACGGGCCGGTGGGTGTCGGCGACGACCGTGCCGTCGACCTCCACCCGGACATGGCGGCTGCTGGGCATGGCGTCCACGCGTTTGTGCGGGTCACGGGGGTGGACGAAGATCTCTTCCTCCTCCTCGTACCAGTGGTCGAGGCCGGTCCCCCAGCGGCGGAACCAGGCGAAGGCGATGTGGCCGGCGAGGTCGGCGGCGGGGAAGGTCCAGGCGGCGTTCTCCACGGTCTCGCCGTCGACTTCGAGGTCGTAGAAGATCTGTGATCCGGTGTGGCTCCCGGTCCGCGGGTTCTTCGCGGGCCGCAGCAGGTCCTCCCGGACGTCGGCGCGCGGGAAGGCGTAGAGCGGGACGGGGACGTCGGGTTCCCAGACGAGGACGGGATGCCGGCTGTCGACGACCGTGACGTCCCCCTTTCGGCCGCGCACCCAGCGCTCGCTGGGCTCCCAGAGCAGGCCCTCCGGTGTGGTCCGTACGTTGCGTGCGGTGGGGAAGGTGGTCATGGGTGGTTCTCCCTTCACCTCTCCAGGAAGTCGGTCAGCCCGGTCAGGAGCCGGTCGACGTCCTCCGTGTCGTTGTAGGGGGCGAGGCCCACGCGCAGGCCGCCGGTGTCGCCGAGGCCGAGGTGACGCGAGGCCTCGACGGCGTAGAACGAGCCGAGGGGGGCCTGGACACCGCGCTCGGCGAGGAAGCCGTAGGCGTCGGCCGTGTCGTGGTGGTCGAAGGTCAGGAGCAGGGTGGGGGTGCGGTCTGCGGCCCTGGAGTGGACGGTGATCCCGTCGAGCGCGGCCAGCCCCTTGTCGATCCGGGTGCGCAGGACGTGTTCGTGGGCTTCGAGTGCCGCGTACCCGGCGGCCAGCCGCTCGCGGCGGGTGCCGGTGGCGTCCGGGTCCAGCCGGTCGGCGAGGAAGTCGACCGCGGCGGTCGTCCCGGCGAGGAACTCGTAGGGCAGCGTGCCCAGTTCGAAGCGCTCGGGGACGGCGTCGGTGGAGGGCAGCAGCTTGTCCGGGCGCAGGGTCTCCAGCAACTCCGGGCGGGCGGCGAGGACTCCGTGGTGGGGGCCGAGGAACTTGTACGGGGAGCAGACGTGGAAGTCGGCGCCCGACTCCTCCAGGTCGACGAGGGAGTGGGCGGTGTGGTGGACGCCGTCGACGTACAGGAGTGCGCCTGCTTCGTGCACCGCCTGTGCGATGGCGGGGATGTCGGGGCGGGTGCCGATCAGGTTGGAGGCCGCGGTGACGGCGACGAGCCGGGTGCGATCGGACAGTACGGCCCGGATGGCGTCGACCGTCAACTCCCCTGTTGCGGGGTCGAAATCGGCCCAGCGGACGGTGGCGCCCGACTGTGTCCACGGCCGGATGTTGGCGTCGTGGTCGAGGCGGGTGACGACCACCTCGTCGCCGGGCGACCAGGTCTTGGCAAGGGTGCGCGAGAACTCGTAGGTGAGCTGGGTGGCGCTGCGGCCGAAGACGATCCCCGACGGGTCCGCGCCGAGGAGGTCCGCCATGGCCCGCCGCGCCCCGGTGACGATGGCCTCGGCGTTGCGCTCCCCCAGCGTGATGCGCCCCCGGTTCGACAGGGGCTGCGCCAGCGCGTCCGCGATGGCCCGGATGACGGGCGTGGGGGTCTGGGTGCCGCCGGGCCCGTCGAAGTGGGCGGTCCCTGCGGCCAGGGCCGGGAAGTGGGAGCGGAGGGCGGCGATGTCGTACGTCACGGGGGGCTCCTTGATCCGACCGGTTCCGTCACTCCCAGCGTGTCACGCGTCCGGGGGGATGCACGGTGGTCCCCGCATGTCCCGCATCCTCGGGGACTCGGGTGGTCTCAGCGTGTCACGCACTCCGCGGGGTCTGGTCTCACGGCCGTCACCCCCGCCCGCAGCCTCTCCCGGTGGGCCCGGTTCGTGGCCATCAGGGTGTCCAGGGCGTCGCGGGTGCGGATCAGTTCGGCTATGTGGTCGGTGAGGCGGTCGCGTTCCTCGGCCATCCGCTCCAGCGCCGCGTCGGCGGTCTCCTCGCTGGGCGAGTCGATGCACGGCAGCAGTTCGATGATCGTGCGGCTGGACAGTCCGGCGGCGTACATGCGCTGAAGGAAGAGGACACGCTCGACAGCCTGCTCCATGTAGTGCCGTTGTCCGCTCGTGCTGCGCGTGCTGATGAGCAGTCCCTGCTCCTCGTAGTAGCGCAGAGCTCGGACACTGACCCCGGTCCGCGCCGCCAACTCGCCGATGCGCATGTGTTCCTCCAGGAAGGACTTGACCCTCACGTCGACGTCAGGTTTTAGCGTAACCGCGTGCCCGGACACGGGGACGACGGATCATGAAGGAGACATGACGTGACGACGCTTTTCACCGGATTCGAGCTCGGCGGTCTGCGGCTGCCCAACCGGGTGGTCATGGCCCCGATGTCGCGGGTGCGGGCCGCCGAGGGCGGTCTGGCGACGCCCTCCATGGCGCGTTACTACGCCCAGCGCGCCTCCGCCGGGCTGATCGTCAGCGAGGGTGTGCAGCCGAGCCTGATCGGGCAGTCCAATCCGGGCACTCCGGGGCTGCACACCGATGAGCAGGTCGCCTCGTGGCGGCAGGTGACGGAGGCCGTGCACACCAACGGGGGCCGGATCTTCGCCCAGATCATGCACGGCGGGCGGGTCTCGCACCCGGACACCACCGGACTGCGGCCCGTCGGCCCCTCGGCCGTCCCGGCCACCGGAGAGCTGTTCACCCCCACGGGACGGCAGACCCCGCCGGTGCCGCGGGCGCTGCGCACGGACGAGGTGCCCGAGCACGCCGGGTCGTACGCCGAGGCTGCCCGCCGCGCCGTGGACGCCGGGTTCGACGGGGTGGAACTGCACGGCGCCAACGGCTACTTGATCTCGCAGTTCCTCTCCACCAACGCCAATCTGCGCACCGACCGCTACGGCGGTTCGGTGGCGGGCCGGATCCGGTTCGCGGTGGAGGCGGCCGCCGCGACCGTGGACGCCGTGGGCGCGCACCGGACCGGCATCCGGCTCTCCCCCGGCGGCACCTTCTGGGGAGTCGAGGAGACGGACGTCCCCGAGCTGTACACCGCTCTCCTGGCCGAGCTGTCCCGACTCGGCCTGGCCTACGTCCACTTGGAGGCCACCGCCCCCGAGGAGACACTCGTCGCCCTGCGCCGGGCGTGGCCGGGAGCCCTCGTCATGAACCCGGTGCTGCCGCTGGGCGCCAAGCAGACCGGCCGCAGCGAGGCCGACCACTGGCTCGGGCTCGGCGCCGATCTCATCAGCTTCGGCCGAGCGTTCATCGCCAACCCGGACCTGGTCGAACGGCTGCGCACCGGGCTGCCGCTCGCCCCCGCGGACGAGACCACGTACTTCGAGGGCGGCGACAACGGCTATCTCACTTATCCCGCATACCAGTACACGGCGTGACGCCAAGGCGGCGAGGGCACCACGAAAGGGTAACGAAGGTCAACCAGAGGCAATGTGACGTGGTCTAGCCCGGCATGAAGATCTCTTTCCTGCTGCACAACGCCTACGGGATCGGAGGCACGATCACCACCACGTTCAATCTGGCCCAGACCCTGGCCCGACGGCACGAGGTGGAGATCATCTCGGTGCTGCGGCACCGGGAGCTCCCCACCTTCGTGCTGGACCCCCGGGTCTCGCTGCGGTCCCTGGTCGACCTCAGAGAGGACAAGGAGCACCCTTCGCACCTGAGACCGGCGCGGGTGTTCCCGCGCTCCGAGTACCGGTACGGCCAGTACAGCGAGTTGACGGACCAGCGCATAGCCGAGGCCCTGGCCACGACCGACGCGGACGCGGTGATCGGCACCCGGCCCGGGCTCAACGTGCATCTCGCGCGCGAGGCGCCCGGCCATGTCGCCCGGGTGGGACAGGAGCACCTCACCCTGGACAAGCACTCGCCCCGGCTGCGCACCGCGCTGCGCCGGGCCTATCGCGGGCTCGACGTGCTCACCACGGTGACCGAGGCGGACGCGGCCTCCTACCGGCGCCGGATGCGGCTGCCCGGCGTACGGGTGGAGGCGCTGCCGAACAGCGTGCCGGATCCGGTGCTCCCGCCCGCGGACGGTTCCGCGAAGGTGGTCGTCGCGGCCGGGCGACTGGTCGGGCTGAAGCGGTACGACCTGCTCGTGGAGGCCTTCGCCGCGGTCGCCGCGAAGCATCCGGACTGGCAGCTGCGCATCTACGGCAAGGGGGAGGAACAGGACCGGCTGCGCCGGCTGATAACCGACCTCAGGCTGTGGAACAACGTCTTCCTGATGGGGCCCGCGGCCCCCATGGAGGCCGAGTGGGTCAAGGGCTCGATCGGGGCGGCCACCTCCGACTTCGAACCCTTCGGCATGACCATCGTCGAGGCGATGCGCTGCGGGCTGCCCGTGGTGAGCACCGACTGCCCCCACGGTCCGGCCGAGATCATCGCGGACGGCGTCGACGGGCGGCTGGTGCCGGTCGGGGACCGGGACGCGCTGGCCGCGGCCCTGCTGGAGCTGGTCGGGGACGACGAACTGCGCCGCCGGATGAGCAGGGCCGCGCTGGAGAACGCGCGGCGGTTCGCTCCGGAGCCCGTCGTGGAGCAGGCCGAGGGCCTCATCGCGGAGGCGGTCGCGGCACGCCGGGCGGGACGGCCCGTGGTGCGGGGTGGCCAGGGCGCGGCCCTGTCGGCCCGGGGTTCCGCCGCCAGGGACACCGCGCTGGCCGCGGCGAGCGGCGCACTGCGCCTCGTACGGAAGGGACGGTCATGACCACACCACGCGCGGGGTGCGCGGTCGACGCGGACGGCAGGATCACCTTCGAGGTGCCTGGGGCAGGGGGCCTGCGGTTGCTGCTGCGGCTGCGTCCGAAGAAGGGGCAGCCCGAGGAGGACCTGCACGTCCTGGACCTGCTCGCCCCGGACTCGGCCGACGAGGGGCGCGCGCAGGCCGTGCTGGGTGCCGATCCGGTGCTTGCGGAGGGGCGCTGGGACGTGTACCTGCTCCAGGGCACCGAGCGGACACGGCTGCGCCCGGGACCGCGCGATCTGCGCGCCCTGATGGACGGGCAACTGCGGGAGCGGCGGGGGCCGTTGGCCGTGCGGGTCCCCTATGCCACCAAGGACGGCTTCCTCGCGGTGCGGACCTGGCTGCGGCCCGCGCACGCTGAGGTCGGGCCCGTCGACGTCACGGACCGGACGCTGACGATCGCGGCCCGGCTGCACGGCTCCCCGCTCGCCGAGGGCGCCCGTGTGGAGCTGCGGCTGCGCCGGGACAACGACGTCACACGCACGCTGGAGCCCCAGGTCCGGGCGGACGGCCACGCCTTCTCGTACACCGTCGACGACACGCTGGACCTGGACCGGGATCCGGGCATCTGGGACATGTTCCTACGGCCCGCTCCCGGGGCTGCGCCGATCCGGCTCGCCCGGCTGCTGGACGACGTGGCGGACCGCAAGGAGGTCTTCGTCTACCCGGGTGCCGTGGTCGGGGGCGCGGTCGTGCGGCCGTACTACACGGTCGACAACGACCTGTCCCTGGAGGTGAAGCGGGCCGGGTGAGACGCCTGGCGGGCCCGGTTCAGCCCCAACGCACGTGCAGGGCTGGCGGTTTGCGGAACACCAGGCCCTGCGGGGCGGTGGGGCGGGCCGGGTCGAGGCGGAGGGCCGGGAGGCGGTCGAGCAGATGCCGTAGGGCGATTTTCGTCTCCAGGCGGGCCAGATGGGCGGCGAGGCAGTAGTGCGGGCCGTGCGCGAAGGCCAATTGGAGACGGGAGTTGTCGCGGCGCACGTCGAAGCGGTCGGGGTCCGGGAAGACCGCGGGGTCACGGTTGGCGCCGGCCAGGGAGACGGTGACGAGGTCGCCCTTGCGGATCGGCGCCCCGCCGAGGGTGGTGTCGCGGGTGGCATAGCGGTCGACGACGGCCGCGCCGGGCTCCAGGCGCAGGGACTCCTCGATCGCGCCGTCCAGGAGGGCGGAGTCGGCACGGACCAGGGCGAGTTGGTCGGGATGCCGGAGCAGGTGCAGCAGGGCGTTGGTGATCATCGCCTCGGTGGTCTCTATGCCGCCGAACATCAACACCGCGGCGTTGGAGGCCACTTCGGGCAGGGTCAGCCGGTCGGCGGCGGCGGTGAGGAGCGAGGTGGTGGGCAGTTCTGCTTCCGCGACGGCGCTGCCTTCTGCTTCCGCCTCGATGCCTTCCGCTTCCGCCGCGGTGTCTTCCTCCTCGGCCGCGGTGCCTTTCGTGACGGTGGCCCCTTTCGCGGCGGCGGCCCCTTTCGTGACGGTGGCCCCTTTCGCGGCGGCGGCCCCTTTCGCGACGGTGGTCTCGACCGCGGCCCGGAGGCGCGCGTACGCCTCGGGGCCCGCGGGGTCCGCCGCGTGGCCCGCCGTGAGGTCCGACACGGCCCGCACGATGGCGTCGTACCAGGAGAGGACCGTACCGGTGTCGGCGTCCACGAGGCCGAGCGCCTTGGTCACCACGGCCACGGCGAGCGGGCCGGCGAAGTCCCGGCGGAGGTCGGCGGCGCCGTGGGGTTCGAGTGCGGTGAGGAGGCGGTCGGTCTCCTCCTCGATGAACTCCGCGAATCCTTCCCGCACTTCACGCGGGCGGAAGGGCGCGGCGAACGGCTCGCGGTGGCGGGTGTGCTCGGCGCCGTCGAGGGAGAGCATGCTCGGTCCGACGACCTGCGCGGTGGTGAAGCGGGGGTCGTCGACGGTGAAGGTCTCGGCGTCCCGCATCACGTCGAGCGCGAGATCGCGGCGGGTCACCAGCCAGCCGTTGAGCGCGGGCAGCCAGGACACCGGCTCGTGCGCCCGCAGTTCGGCCAGGCGCGGGTGCGGGTCCCGGGCGAGTTCGGCCGGCGTGGTCGTCGCGCCGAGGGGGAATGCGATCACGGTGTCGAGGCTAGCAACCGGGCATCGGCGCCCGTCCGTCCGCGGCCGGGCGGTAAATGCCTGGCGGGGAGCGGACGCACGGGGTTACGCTCCCCGGCGATGACGACTCACACCTCTCAGAGATCGGAGGTCCCGTCCGCGCAAGGTGAGTGCTGATGCTCCCTTGGACTGCGAACGAGGACTCCTCCCGTACGTCTTTCTGGCCGCGCGTGCGCGAGTTCGCCGTGCCGGCCTCCATGATCGAGACCGCGACCGCCCGGCGTCTCGCCGGCGACTGGGCCGGGGCGTGTGCCGCCGCGGGCTTCGACATCGACCTCACCCTCCGTGCCGCGGCCCGCGATCACGGCCGGGACCTCATGTCCCGGCTCCGCGCCGATCTGCGGGCCCTGGCTCCCGACCTGCTGCGCTGGCACATGCCGAGGATCGCCCCGGACGGGCTGCTGAGGCCCGGGCTGACCCTGACGCTGGCGCGGTACGAGGCCGCCGACGGCCCCGTACACCTCGTGGCCAGGACCGCACCCGCGTGGGCGGACTCCGGTCAGCGGATCAGCCTCGCGCTGTGGTCCCGCTCCTCGGACGAGGCCGTACACCACCCGCATCCCCGCCCGAACCGACGCTTCCGCCTGGATCTGCACCGGCATCTGTGGGATGCGGGCAGGGTCGGGGAGTTGTGGGAGCGGTCGGGGGCGGGGGGAGTGCTGGGGCGGTCGGGGGGTGGGGAGTTTCCGTGGCTGCCGCCTGCCGGAGAGCCGCTGGAGCGGGTCGCGGCGGGTGAGCCACGGCAGTGGTCCGCGGTCGGTGAGCCACGGCAGTGGTCCGCGGACGGGGATCCGCCGCGGCAGGACGCAGCCGGGGAGTTCCGGCAGAGCGCCGGGCCCGGCCATCCACAGCAGTGGCCCGGCTCCGGAGAGCCGCCGCGGCAGGACGCAGCCTGGCAGTTCCGGCAGAGCGCCCGGCCCGGCCATCCACAGCAGTGGTCCGGTTGCGGAGAGCCGCCGTGGGAGTGGTTCGACGGCGGTCGCGCTTCCCCCTCCGGTGCTGCGTCGCTCGCCCCGCTGCCCGACGGCTGTGCCGTGGACCGCTGGGCCGCCGAGGCCCGGATTCTGCTCGCTGCCGAAGGGCGGTCCGCCGGGCGGGTGTTGGTGCGGTGCGGCGGACGGCAGCGGGTGGTGTGGGAGGTGGATCCGCACCGAGCGGTTCCGGTGCCGTGCGACGGTCCCCTGCCCCTCCTCCCCGTCTTGCCCGACGCGGCGACCTGGATCCTCCCCGACCTCGAACTGCTCCGCACCGGCGCGATCGAGGCGGACCGGCTCCACCCCCTGGTCGCTGAGGCCCTCGTCCCGGGGCACGCGGCCACCGGCCCGCCCCCGGTTCCCGACCGGCCGGGGCGACCGCACACCGTGGAGTGCCGGGGTGCCCGCCACCGGATCGGTCTGGTCGACGGGGTGCTGGCCCCACTGGACCACGACCCGGACGAGATCCGCCGCGAGGAGCTGCTGGTCGCGCTCACCGGCACGCCGCTCCCCTGCCTCCAGGCCATCGACGAGGCGCACCGCCGCCCGCACTGTCTCGACGGCGTGCGCGAGCGCCTCGCGCACGGGGACCTCACCGGCGCCCTGGCCGTGGTGGAAGGGCTGCTCGGGCCCGAGGCGCTGCTGCGTCCCGGTCCGCTCCGGGAGGCACTGGAGGCGGCCGCGCATCAGCGGATCACCTACGGCCTGTTCAGAACGGGCATGACGGGACCGGGCCCAGCCTGGTACCGCCCGACCCCGAACGGCCGCCGCCCCCGGAACCACCGCACCCGTCCACGCCGCGCGACCCCGCGCTAAACGCACCCGGGCCGGCGGACTCCGACCCGCTCGCCTCGACGCACCCGCCCTCCCTCCCTTCTCACGCCCCAAAGGTGATGCCCCATGCCCATTGCTGTGCCCACGCCCACGCCCACGCCCGCCGCTTCTGCCGCCCCCTCCCCCACCTCCCAACTCGACGTCGCCGCAGACCTGTTGGCCCTCCTGCGCGCCTCCACCACCGAACCCCGCCCCGACGACCAGCTGGAGGCCCTCACCTTGGCCGTGGCCGCCGATCTGCCCGTCCTGCTGTGGGGTGAGCCCGGTATCGGCAAGACGGCCGCGCTGACACAGCTCGCCGCCGCCCTGGACCTCCCGCTGACCACCGTGATCGCCAGCGTGCACGAGCCGTCCGACTTCGCGGGGCTGCCCGTGGTCGGCGACGATCCCGCGACCCAGGGTGTGCCGATGGCCCCGCCGGACTGGGCGGTACGGCTGGTGCGGGCCGGCCGGGGGCTGCTGTTCCTGGACGAGCTGTCCACCGCGCCGCCCGCCGTCCAGGCCGCACTGCTCCGGCTGGTGCTGGAGCGGCGGATCGGCGCCCTGCGGCTGCCGCCCGGGGTGCGGATCGTCGCCGCTGCCAACCCCCGTTCCTCGGCGGCCGACGGCTGGGAGCTGAGCCCGCCGCTGGCCAACCGGTTCGTCCATCTCCAGTGGACCCACGACCACGACGTCGTCGTACGCGGACTGGGTGGGACCTGGCCGCGGGCCACCCTGCCTCGGCTGGACCCGGCGAGGCTGCCGGAGGCCGTGGACTTCGCCCGGCGCGCGGTGTGCGGGCTGCTCGCCGCGCGGCCCACGCTGGTGCACCGGCTGCCCTCCGGGGAGACTCAGCGGGGCGGGCCCTGGCCCTCGCCCCGCAGCTGGGACATGACCTTGTCGCTGATCGCCTTCGCGACCGCGGCAGGCTCCTCGCGGGACGTGTTGTCCTCGCTGGTCCGGGGCACGGTCGGGGACGGCCCCGGCCTCGAACTGCTGGCGAGCCTGGACCGGTTGGACCTGCCGGACCCGGAGGACGTGCTCGCCGATCCGGCGGGGGCCGTGCTGCCCGAGCGGGGCGATCTGCGGCAGGCCGTGCTCGACGGCGTGGTGGCCGCCGTGCGCGCCCGTCCTGAGCGGGCCCGCTGGGACTCGGCCTGGGCGGTGCTGGTACGGGCGCTGGAGACCGGGGCGCCGGACCTGGTGGTGGTGCCCGCGACCACGCTCGCCTCGCTGCGCCAGGAGGACTGGGACGTACCCGCGGCGATCGACAAGCTCGCCGGGACGGTGGCGCTGTCCCGCCGTGCGGACCGGGCCGCGGTCGCCGCGCAGGGTCGCCGATGAGCACGCACAGCACCGCGGACACGCACCCCGCCGAAGACACCGGCCGACAGGCGAACCCGACGGCCGCACGTCGGGCGGCCGTCGAGGAGGCGGACCCGCCGCCCACCCCGCAACCAGCCCGCCTCGACCGCGACAAACTCTTCGCCGCCCGACTCCACGCCGCCCGGACCCGCCCCTACCTGGCCACCGCGCTGTTCGCCCTGCACACCGTCGAGTCGCCGCACGTGCCGACCATGGGCGTCGACCGGTACTGGCGCTGCTACGTCTCCCCGGCGTTCGTGGCCCGGACGCCGGTGGAGGAGCTGGCGGGGGTGTGGGTGCACGAGGTGTCGCACCTGCTGCGGGACCACCACGGGCGCGGCGACCGGCTGGCCCGGGAGCGCGGGCTGACCGGGCTGGGAGACCGGCTGCGGATGAACATCGCCGCGGACTGCGAGATCAACGACGACGTGTACGGCGAGGGGCTGGTCCGGCCGGCCGGTGCCGTCGAGCCCTGGAAGCTGCGGTTGCCCAACGACCGGCTGATGGAGGAGTACGTCGGCGACATCAGCCTCGGACCGCTCACCCTGGACCTGTCCTGGCTGGACTGCGGCAGTGGCGCGGACGGGCTGGAGCGGGAGTGGGACCTGGGGCCCGACGGCGCCGACGGGCTGAGCGAGCAGGAACGCGACGCGGTCCGCTTCCGGGTGGCGCAGGGCATCAACGCGCGGCCAGGCAACACGCCGAAGGGCTGGCGGAGGTGGGCGGAGGAGGCGTTCCATCCCCCGCAGCCCTGGCGGGAACTGCTCGGCGCGGCGATGCGCTCCGCGGTCTCCGCCGGCGGCGCGGGCGACGACTACAGCTACGGCCGGCCGGCCCGGCGCTCCGCGGGCCTGCCCGGAGTGGTGCTGCCGAGTCTGCGGCGCAGGCCGCCGAGGGTCTGCGTGATCATCGACACCTCCGGT
This sequence comes from Streptomyces griseorubiginosus, assembly GCF_001514195.1. Taxonomy (GTDB): domain Bacteria; phylum Actinomycetota; class Actinomycetes; order Streptomycetales; family Streptomycetaceae; genus Streptomyces; species Streptomyces griseorubiginosus. The sequence goes on from NZ_KQ948738.1 coordinate 276,033, forward strand.
TCGGTCAGCGACGAGGAACTGGGCAGCGCGCTCCTGGAGGTCGCCGCCATCGCCCGTGCCGTGGGCGGCCGCCGTGACCTGGTCCACGTCCTGTCCTGCGACGCGGCGGCCGGGGCCGTGCGTCCGCTGTGCCGGACCGAGGGCATCCCGCTGGTCGGCGGCGGGGGCACCGATCTGCGCACCGGTTTCCGGAAGGCGCTGCGCTCCGGTCCCCGCCCGGACGTCGTGGTGGCCCTGACCGACGGCGGGACGCCCTGGCCGAGCGCGCGCCCCCCGTGCCGTACGGTCGTCGGGCTTTTCTCCCGGCCGGGGGTGAGCCAGGCACGACGGGAGAACAATCCGGAGTACGTGCCGAAAACGCCGCCCGCGTGGGCCCGCGTGGTCGAGATCGGGTCGGTGTCCGCGGCCCGGTGAGGTCCACTGGTCCTGTGGGGTGGACGCGGGGGTGGTCGGCCACGAGATCATGGGGGCCTGCGATGTCCGGAGCACCTTGCGCGCCTGGGTGGGAGGAGCGTCATGACCAATGTCGACGTGCACCAGCATCTGTGGAGCCCCTCGCTGGTGACGGCCTTGAGGGCGCGGCGCGAGCCGCCGTTTCTCGACGGCTGGACCCTGTATCTGGACGGCGAGCCGCCCTACGACCTCCCGCCCGCCGACCACGACGCGACCCTGCGCGCGGAACTCGCCGCCGCCGACGGCCTCGGTCTGGCGCTGGTCTCGCTGTCGGCGCCGATCGGCGTGGAGTGGCTGCCCGCGGCCGAGGCCCGGCCGCTGCTGGACGCCTATCACGAGGGTGCGGCCGCGCTGCCCGAGCCGTTCGGGGCGTGGGCGGCCGCCGGGGTGCGCGACATCGACGCGAGGGGGACGGCCGAGGCTCTCGACCAGGGTTTCGTCGGGCTCCAGCTGCCCGCCAACAGCCTTGTGGACGCGATGGGTTACGCCCGCTGCGCCCCGCTGCTCGATCTGCTCGAGGAGCGCGACCTGCCGCTTTTCGTCCATCCGGGACCCGCGGCCGGGGGTTCCGCGGGTCCCGGCTGGTGGCCCGCGATGGTCCCGTACGTCCAGCAGATGCACGCCGCCTGGTTCGCCTTCCGTGCCTTCGGCCGGCCCCGGCACCCCCGGCTGCGGGTCTGCTTCGCGCTGCTGGCCGGGCTCGCCCCGCTGCACGGCGAACGGTTCGCCGCGCGTGGGGACGGCGGGAGCGAGCCGGACCCGCTGGTGTTCGTGGAGACGTCCTCGTACGGGCCGCGCGCGGTCGAGTCCGTCGTCCGGGCCCTCGGCGTGGACGCCGTGGTCCAGGGTTCGGACCGGCCGTACGCCGAACCGCCGGGGCACCCCGGCCACGGGCTCGGCGGAGCGGCGGCCTACGCCTTCCGGATCGCCAACCCGCGCAGGCTCCTCACCGGGAAGGAATGAGCGGGCGTTCCTCGGCCGGGTGCCGCCGGTCGCAGGCCTGTGACCAGGAACAGGTCAATTAATGGCAACGGTTTTCACATACCGGCACTCGGGACTGTTTACGACAATCATTTCCATCTAGCGTGACGGGGCCATCAGAAACGCGCTTGGAGGATCGATCCATGTCCACGTCCCCGTCCCGCCGCATCGCGCTGCTCTTCGGCGCCTCCGTCGCCCTGCTGGCCGGCTGCGGCAGCTCCTCGGACTCCGGGAGCGGTGGGAGCGCGTCCGCCGCCCCGGCGGCCTCGTCCAAGGTCGCCGTAGTCGCCTCCACGAACGTCTACGGCGACATCGTCTCGCGCATAGGCGGCGACAAGGTCTCCGTCACCTCCGTCATCAGCGACCCCGACCAGGACCCGCACTCCTACGAGGCCAGCCCCCAGAACCAGTTGGCCCTGTCGAAGGCGAAGGTCGTCGTCGAGAACGGCGGCGGCTACGACGACTTCGTGGACCGCATGCTCAAGAGCGGCGGCAACTCCTCCGCCGAGGTGATCAACGCGGTGAAGGTCTCCGGAAAGACCGCGCCCAAGGGCGGCGAGCTCAACGAGCACGTCTGGTACGACTTCCCCACCGTCGCGAGGATCGCCGACCGCATATCCGCCGCCCTCGGCAAGGCCGACCCCGCGAACGCCGCGCTCTACACGAGGAACGCCGGGGCCTTCAAAGCGCAGCTCGCGCCGCTGGAGGCCAAGGAGGCGCAGATCAAGAAGGAGCACGCCGGTGAGGGGATCGCCATCACCGAGCCGGTTCCGCTGTACATGACCGCGGCGAGCGGCCTCGTCGACAGGACGCCCGCCGCGTTCAGCGAGGCCGTCGAGGAGGGCACCGACGTCTCCCCCAAGGTGCTCCAGGAGGCGCTCGCCCTGTTCTCCGGCAAGAAGGTCAAGGCTCTGGTCTACAACGAGCAGACGTCCGGACCCCAGACCGAGAAGTCCGAGCAGGCGGCCAAGGCGGCCGGCATTCCGGTGGTCCCGGTGACGGAGACCCTTCCCAGCGGCAAGGACTACCTCGGCTGGATGACCTCCAACGTCGACGCGCTCGCGAACGCGCTGGCCAAGTGAGCTCCGTCATCAGCCTGCGCGGGGCCGCGCTCTCCTACGGCCCGCGCACGGTCTGGCACGACCTCGAACTCGACGTCCGGCCAGGGGAGTTCCTCGCCGTGCTGGGTCCGAACGGAGCGGGCAAGACCAGCTTCGTGCGGGCCCTGCTCGGCCGGCAGCCGCTGTCCGCCGGGGAGTTGACGGTGCTCGGCCGTCCTCCCCGGGAGGCCGCCCGGCACATCGGGTACGTCCCCCAGCAGGCCGCCCTGTCCGCTCAGGCGATGCTCCGCGCCCGTGACCTCGTGCGGTTCGGCATCGACGGCCACCGCTTCGGACCACGCCTGCGAACGGCCGCCGTACGCAAGCGTGTTGACGAGATCCTGGATGCCGTGGGTGCCTCGGCGTACGCCGATGTCCCGGTCGGCACGCTGTCCGGCGGCGAGCGTCAACGCGTCCGCGTCGGGCAGGCGCTCGCGACCGATCCCCGCATCCTGCTGTGCGACGAGCCGTTGCTCTCCCTCGACCTCCACCACCAGCGTGCGGTCACCGAGTTGGTGGACGCCCGCCGCCGCTCCCACGGCACCGCGGTGGTGTTCGTGACGCACGAGATCAACCCGGTGCTCGACCTCGTGGACCGGGTGCTGTACCTGGCGCCGGGCGGTCACCGGGTCGGCACCCCCGACGAGGTGCTGACCTCCGCGTCCCTGTCCCGGCTGTACGGCACCCGGGTCGACGTCGTCCACGTGGACGGCCGGATCGTGGTGGTCGGCGCCCTCGACGACCCCGCGCACCACGTGCCCGAGGAGGTCCACCCGTGAGCGTCTGGCACCAGCTGTTCGACTTCGACGACTACGGCGAACTCCTCGTCCTGGTCCGCAACTCGCTCGTCGTCGGAGCGGCCCTCGGTCTGGTCGGCGGACTCGCCGGGGTCTTCGTCGCGATGCGCGACCTGCCCTTCGCGGTGCACGGCATCAGCGAACTGTCCTTCGCGGGCGCCTCCGCGGCCCTGCTGCTGGGCACGAACATCGTGGCAGGCTCGATCACCGGCTCCCTGCTCGCGGCCGGAGCAATCGGCGTGCTCGGCACGCGCGCACGGGACCGCAACTCGGTGATCGGCATCCTGATGCCGTTCGGGCTGGGTCTGGGCGTGCTCTTCCTCGCCCTGTACAAGGGGCGGGCGGCCAACAAGTTCGGGCTGCTCACGGGGCAGATAGTCGCCGTGGACACCCCGCAGACGGCCTGGCTGCTCGCCACCTCCGCGGTCGTCCTGACCGCCCTCGTGGTGATGTGGCGCCCGCTGGCCTTCGCGAGCGCGGACCCCGATGTCGCCGAGGCCCGCGGAGTGCCGGTGCGCGGTCTCTCCTTCGCGTTCATGATCGTGCTCGGCCTCGCGGTCGCCCTGTCGGTGCAGGTGGTGGGCGCCCTGCTGGTGCTGTCCCTGCTGATCACCCCGGCCGCGGCCGCCGCCCGTGTCACCGCGTCCCCGGTCCTGCTGCCGCTGCTGAGCGTGGTCTTCGCGACGGCCTCGATCGAGGGCGGCATCCTGCTCGCCCTGGGCAGCAGCATCCCGATCAGCCCGTACGTGACGACGGTCTCGTTCGCGTTCTACGTCGTCTGCGGTGCGGTCGGCCGGTACCGCGCCCGGCGCGGGGGTGCGCGGCGAGCGGTTCCGGCACCGGCGTGAGAGGTGTCATCCCCTCGGTTGCCCGTGCTGCTCGCGTACCGCCCGCGGTGACGCCCCCAGTTCCTTGCGGCACGCCTTGTTGAAGGCCTGGAGGTCGGGGACGCCGACCGTGGCCGCGACGGCCGGGATGGCGAGCGTCGAGGCGACGAGCAGGTGCCGGGCGCGGTCCATGCGGCGGCGCCGGATGTAGGCGACGACCGTACGGCCGGTGTCCTCACGGAACAGCCTGGTCAGGTGGGTGTGCGAGACCCCGGCGGCGCGGGCGACGGCGGGCACGGTCAGGGGACCCGCCAGGTGCTCCTCGATGTAGGCGACGGCCGTGCGCAGGGCGGGGTGCCGGGAGCCGGGGCGGGTCTCGGCCGCGGTGAGGCCCGTGGTGCGCCACAGCACGGTCCACAGCTCGGCGGCGGCCCTGGCCTTCGACTGCGCGCCGGCCGCGACCGTCTGCCGCAGCAGTCCGCCGAGCACACCCGCTTCGGCGCCGGCGTCCTGCATCACCGGGACCCGGCGCCGCTCGCCCTCGCCGGGCAGCCGGAAGTGGGCGTACAGGTGCTCGCAGCGCGCGGAGTCGTAGTGGAAGTGGACCTCGGTGTCCGGCGGGACCAGGCTCACGTGGCCGGGGCGGATGGGGTGCCGGGTGCCGCCGAGGCCGAGGGTGCCGGAGTAGCCGTAGAGATGGAGCTGCCAGAGCCGCGGGAGCCGGAACACCTCGTGCGGGCCGGCGGAGCCGTGGACGCCGACGCCGGCGTTCTCCACCCGGGGCGGCAGGTCGAGGGCCAGGTCGACGTGGGTCGTCATGGTGGAAAATTACCAGTGGTCGCCGATTACGGCCCACGACTTCCGGGCCCGCAGTTCCTACGGTTGCCGTATGTCAACCACACGACAGCTGCTGAACTCCGTCCAGGTGGCGCGGTTCGTGGCCCACGGTTTCCTGCGCCTGGACGGCATCGTGCCCCAGGAGATGAACGAGGAGGCGCTGGAGGTCCTCGCCGCCGGGCTGCCCTCCGTGCCGTACGGCACCCCCGTGCCGAAGGCGTTCCCCGAGGGGTCCTTCACGCGCCGGCTCCTCGATCTGCCCGCCGTCGCGGGGGCGCTGGAGAGCCTGGTGGGGCCGGGTCCGGAGATCGACCACCACGCCCTGCACGTCCGCGAGCCGCGGGAGGGCAGCGCGCAGCCGCTGCACGCGGACGCCCTGATCGATGTGCGGCCGGACGCCTTCGACGTCCAGCTCATGTACTACCCGCAGGAGGTCACCGCGGACATGGGCGGCACGCTCATCGTCCCCGGCAGCCATCTGCGCCGGATCAACGAGTCCGACACCGGCCGCTACCAGAACCTGCTCGGCCAGACCCGGCTGACCTGCCCGGCCGGCACGGTGGTGCTGGTGCACCACGGGATCTGGCACGGGGGGCGGCGCAACGACAGCGACATCGTCCGCCGCATGTACAAGATCCGCTTCAACCCGACCGTGCCGCAGGTGCGGCTGTGGGACACCGCGGACCTGGACGCGCCGGCCGTCCGGGAGGAGCTGGGGCGCTACTTCCCCTGGTACGAGCAGGCCACCGCGCGGCTGGAGATCCTGAACCGGGTCCGGCTGTGGCGCACCCTGACCGGCGACCCCCACTTCGACATCGAGCACTGGGCCACCCGGATCGACAACCGGCCCGCCGCACAGAGGAGCACCGCATGACCCTCTCCACCACCGTGCGCCAGCAGGTCCTCGTCCTGTACCTGGACACCTCCGCGCTCGACTCGTGGGTCAAGGGCTGGGCGCGCTACGACGGCACCGGCCGCACCCGCCCGACCACCGGGGACAGCGACGAGCCGCCGTACCGGACCGGTGTCGAGGCCCTGCTGGACGGCTGGCGGCTCTTCCAGGCCTCGCAGCTGATCCCGCCGTACCCGGGGGCCGAGCACGAGACGTCGTTCCTCAAGCACGAGTTCTTCTTCGAGCGGCTGGTCGAGACGGCGGAGGAGCCGGGCTGAGATTCAGCTCATAGCTTCTCCGGCTCAAAATGTGGTCCAATACGCCATAAGTATGACGAAACGGACTCCGCCCTTCGAGGAATCACACCTGATGAGCCAGCCCCCGCTGTCCGCCCGTCCCGCGCCCTTTCTCTCCACGGAGAGCCTCAGGGCGCTGTCGGAGACGGCCCGGGCGGCGGGGACCGGGCAGGCGCTGGACGAGCTGTGGACGGCTCGCCGGTTCCTGGACGGGACACCGGCGGCCGTCGCCGTCCTGGACCCGGAGCTGCGCTACCTGTACCTCAACGACACCGTGGCGGCGCTCAACGGACTGCCCGTCGAGGATCACCTGGGCCGCCCGATGCCGGAGGTGATCCCGGGCTCGGGGCCCTCTGCGAGGGTGGCCCGCGAGGTGCTCCGCACCGGCCGGGCGCAGACCGTCGTGTTCGACGGGCGGGTGCCGGTCGATGCGGCGGACACACCGCGCTGGTGGCTCGGCGCGTTCCACCGGCTCGACGGCGAGAACGGCGAGGTCCTCGGGGTCGCCGCGGTCGTCATGGAGGTCACCGAGGGCATCCGGCAGCGGGAGTCGCTGCGGCGGGCGCAGGACCGCCTGGAACTGCTGGAGGAGACCGCCACCCGGGTCGGCAGCACGCTGGACGCGGCCGAGGCCTGCCGGGCGCTGACCGATCTGCTGGTGCCGCGGTTCGCCGACTACGCCGCCGTGGACGTCCTCGACCCGGAGGGCACGCGCAAGGCCCCGGCCACCCCGGTGCCGGTACGGCTGCGACGCATGGCGGTGGCCGCCGCGCCCGGCCTGCCCGAACCGCTCACGCCCACGACCAGGAGCGGTGAGGTGATCTTCCACCAGGCCAGTTCCTCGATGACCCAGGTGCTGACCGGTCACCGGCCCATGGTCCTCAACCGGCCGGACGACGACACCCTGCGGCTGCTCGCCCCCACCCGGCAGCGACTGGAGCACTACCGGGCCCTGAAGGTGCACTCCGTGGCCTATCTCCCGCTCATGGCCGGCGGTGAGCCCGTGGGGGCCGTCATCGTCGGCCGCCGGGCGGACTCCCCCGAGTTCACGCCGGAGGACGTCGAACTGCTGGAGCTGCTGACCGGGCGGGCCGCGACGGCGATCGCCCACGCCCTGCGCTACACCCACGAGCACGAGACCGCGCTGGAGATGCAGCGCGCCTTCCTGGCCACCCCGCACACCCCGGGGCCCGGCGTGGAGATCGCCAGCCGCTATCTGCCCGCCGGACGGGGCGCCGAGGTCGGCGGGGACTGGTTCGACGCCGTCGCCCTGCCCGGCGGACGCACCCTGCTGGTGGTCGGGGACGTCATGGGGCACGGGGTGCGGGCGGCCGCGGCGATGAGCGAGTACCGCTCACTGCTGCGCGCGCTGGCCCTCCAGGGGCTCGACCCCGACCGGCTGCTCACCGAGGCCGACCGCACGGCTCACGCCCTCGACCTGGACCGTGTCGCCACCTGTGTGCTGGCCCTGCTGGACCCCGCCGCCGGGGAGGCGGTCCTCGCGACGGCCGGCCATGTCCCGCCCCTGCTGGTGCGGCCGGACACCGCCCCCGAGCTGGCGGACCTGCCCGTCGGTCCGCCGCTGGGCACGGGTTCCGACGGCTACGAGAGCAGGCGCTGCCCGCTGCCGCCGGGCTCCCTGCTGCTCGCCTACACCGACGGACTGGTGGAGCGGCGGGGCGAGGACATCGACACCGGTCTCGCCGCGCTCACCACCCTTCCGCTCGCCTCCGGGCGGCCCCTGCCGGACGTCCTCACCAGCGTCCTCGACCGGCTGGCCCCGGCCAGTTCGGAGGACGACGTGACCCTGCTGGCGGCCCGCACCCACTGAGCACCGTCACGTCCGTGGCTCTCGGCCGACCTCGAAGTCCCTGTACCGGGCGCGGACGGGACGCTGCCGGCCGACATCGCCTTCGCCTTCGGCTCCGGTGTCATCTTCCGTTCCCCGAAGGCCAGTTGTGGCCCGGCAGGTGGTCGCCTCGTGATGGTGTTCGGTCAACGGGGAGCAGTCCCGAAGACCCCGGCCGCCGGCCGCCGCGCGGCGCATACGGTCCGGGGATCCGGCGGACGGACCCGGCAGGGCCCGCCGCGACCCACAGGCACAAGGGAGGCACCGTGGCGAGTGTGGAAGTGTCGCTGAAGGAGATGATGGCCGGCACGGAAGGGGCGGTGGCGGCCGCGGTCGTCGACTACACCAGCGGGATGGCGCTGGGCACCCTGGGCGGCGGCAAGGACCTGGACACGACGGTCGCGGCGGCCGGCAACACCGATGTCATCCGGGCCAAGGTCCGCACCATGGAGCAGCTGGGCCTCAAGAGCAACATCGAGGACATCCTCATCACGCTGGAGCACCAGTACCACCTCATCCGGCTGGTGACCGGCCGCAACGGCAACGGCCTGTTCCTGTACCTGGTCCTCGACAAGGCCCGCTCGAACCTGGCGATGGCCCGCCACCAACTCAAGCGGGTCGAGGAGCAGTTGGAGGTATAGGCCCGCTCCGGTCGGGGTCGTCGTGCGCCCACGATGTGAAGACTTCTTCAAGTCGCCACATCCACATGAGTCCATTCCGTGGCCGCCCGGCGTCCCCGACCAGCAGGATCGGCACCGACGACCCCGTACCGTCCGGCAGGGAGCGAGCGCCCCATGCAGGTCCCCCTCTACCAGGCCAAGGCGGACTTCTTCCGCATGCTCGGCCACCCGGTGCGCATCCGGGTCCTGGAGCTGCTCCAGCACGGGCCGGTGCCCGTCCGTGACCTGCTCGCCGACATCGACATCGAGCCGTCCAGCCTCTCCCAGCAGCTGGCCGTCCTCCGGCGGTCCGGCATCGTGGTCTCCATCCGGGAGGGTTCCACGGTGAGTTACGCGCTGGCCGGCGGTGACGTCGCCGAACTCCTGCGCGCCGCCCGCCGTATCCTCACCGAGCTCCTCGCCGGCCAGAACCAGCTCCTGAGCCAGCTCCAGCAGGCGGACACCGCGGCCGCCCCGGCGGGGAGCCTGCTCACCGAGCGGGGCAGCGCGCGTCCGACGTCCTGACCAGGTGTCCGCCGCCGGTCACCGCCGCGGTCATCGAGGGGGTGCCGGGGCGGGTGAGGCGGTACGCGGCGGTGGCCGTGCACACCAGCTGCCGTACGCCGAGATCACTCAACCCGGCCATGCCCACCGGCAGTCGGATCGTCATCGTGCTCCCCGTGACCGTCGCGGTCGGGGTGTCCGACGCGGAGCTCCCGGCCGCGCCGGGCGGGTCCGACGGCGAGCCCCCCGGTACGTCGACGGCGGCCGACGGCAGTGCCATGGCGGTCGGGAGGAGGGGCAGCTCGGTGGTGAGACCGTCGGTGGTGTCGGTGCCGCCCTCCCCGGCCAGCGGACCTGCGATCAGCAGTCGCAGCGCGTCCGTGGGGTCGCCGGGTCGGCCGGTGTTGCGTTGCATGGCGACGAGTCGGCCGTTCTCGACGAAGTAGACCGGCGTGAGCGGCAGGACCCCGCTCGCGGGACCGCCCGCCTCGACCACCCCGGTCGCGGGGATCCCGCAGGAGGTGAGGGCGAGCAACGCCAGCAGCGGGGCGCGGTGCAGTGCCTTCATGGCCGGTACTCCTCGGTCGGCTCCGCCCGCCGCAGCGGGAGTTCCACGGTGAAGACGGCACCGCCCGCCGGGTGGCCGGCGGCGCGCACGGTACCGCCGTGGAGGCGGACGTTCTCGGCGGTGATGGCCAGGCCGAGGCCACTGCCCTCGGAGCGGATCCGGGCGCTGTCGGACTTGTAGAACCGCTCGAAGACATGGGGCAGGACGTCGGACGGGATGCCGGGGCCGCTGTCCCGGACCTCGATCACGGCCACCGTGTCGTCCCCGCCCAGGCGCACGGTGACCGGACGGGCGCCGTGCTTTAGGGCGTTGCCCACCAGGTTGGCGACGACCACGTCGATGCGGCGCGGGTCGACGCGTGCGCGGACCGCGTGCGGCGGCGGCAGTTCGGTCTCCACCGTGTCCGTCCAGCCGCGGGAGCCGAGGGTGCGCCGGATCGACTCGGCGAGGTCGATCTCGTCCAGGTGGAGCACCGCGGCGCCCGCGTCGAAGCGGGAGATCTCCATCAAGTCGTCGACGAGCCGGGCGAGTTTGACGGTCTCCGTGCTGATCAGCCGGACCGCGGTGGCGGTGTCCGGGTCCAGTCGGGCGGCGTCCTCGTCGAGGACGTCGGTGACCGCGGACATCGCGGCGAGCGGGGTGCGCAGTTCGTGCGAGACGTCGGCGGCGAAGCGGCGGGCCCGCGCCTCCATCTCGCGCAGTTCCGCGACCGAGGTCTCCAGTGCGGCAGCCGTCTCGTTGAACGTGTGGGACAGCTCGGCGAGTTCGTCGGAGCCGTTGACCGCGAGCCGCGTGTCCAGGCGGCCCTCGGCGACCCGGCGGGTGGCGAGCCGCAGCTTGCGCACCGGGACCAGCACGCCGCGCGCGGCGAGGAGGGCGAGCACCACGGCGAGGGCCAGGGCGGCCACCATGGCCCGTTCGGCCGCGGTCACCAGGGCGTCGACGTAGGCCTGTTCGGTGGTCTGCGGGACCACCAGGAACACCCGGACCCCGCTGGCCGTCTCGACGCTGTCCGGGATGCGCTGGGTGCTGAAGAGGATCGACATGCCGACGACGAGGGAGGTGCGGCCGTCGTGGCGGACCCGCTGGAACACGGTGGCCCGGCTGGACGCGACGGCCTCGCGCAGGGCGGGAGTCACCTCGGTGAAGGGGTCGCCGGAGGCGGAGGAGCCGCTCAGGTCCCCGTAGGTCACCAGGACCCGCCAGCTGCCCTGGGACTCGGTGGCCGCCGTGTCCTCCGCGAACTTCCGCAGCGCCGACCGCTCGGGAGGGAGGGCGAGTTCGGCGGCGTGCTGGTTGAGCTGGGCGCGCAGTTGTCTGATGGTGGCGTCCTGACTCTGCTGGAGCACTCCGGTGCGGGCCTCCCGGAAGGTCAGGGCACCCGTCGTGACCGCGGAGACCGCGGCGACGAGCCCGAAGGCCACCACCAGGCGGAACCGGAGCCCGCGCAGCCGGCGCATCCTCACGGCGCCGCGAATCGGTAGCCGAAGCCGCGCACGGTGTGGATGTACCGGGGTGCGCGGGGCGGTTCGGACATCTTGGTGCGCAGGCGTTTGACGCAGGCGTCCACCAGACGTGCGTCGCCGTGGTAGTCGTGCTCCCAGACCGCCTCCAGAAGCTGCTGACGGCTGAACACCTGGCCCGGCGAGGCGGTCAGGGTGAGCAGGAGCCGCAGCTCGGAGGGGGCGAGGGCGATCGGCTCGCCGTGCAGCGCGACCGTCAACCCGGCCCGGTCGACGGCCAGTTCGCCGTAGGTGTGGATCTTCGGCAGGCCCTCGGCGCCGGGCGCGGCCCCGGCCGCCCGGCGCAGGACGGCACGTATGCGCGCGTCGAGCACGCGGGCCAGGACGGGTTTGACGACGTAGTCGTCGGCGCCGGCCTCCAGGCCGACAACGATGTCCACTTCGTCCCCCCGGGCGGTCGCCATGATGATCGGCAGGGTCTGGTCGAGGTTCCGTACGGTGCGGCACACCTCCAGACCGGTCATGCCCGGGAGCATCAGATCGAGGACGACGATGTCCGGCCGGAAGGACCGCAGCCGCTCAAGACCCTCCTCGCCGGTCGCGGCGGCGGCGACGTCATGCCCCTGCCGGCGCAGGGCCAGGGCGACGCCCTCCCGGACGGCCGGGTCGTCTTCGATCAGCAGTACGCGTGACATGCGCACAGTATCCACATCGACATGACCACGAGGAGGGTTATCGTTTCGTTACCTTCCGGGCCAGGTCCGATCACATGGCGATCACATCGTGAACGACCGTGACAGCGCACAAACGAAACCCCGGCGGCGGTCGTCGCCGGAAACGCTCCGCGGGGCGCGTGCAGGGCCGACTGACCGGCGGTCTGGCCGCGTTGGCGGTTTTCGCGGCGGTCGGTGGCGCGGTGGTGGCGTGGCTGCCGTCCGACGCGAAACGACCGCCCACGGCGACCGCGCCTTCAGGGACCGGTTCCTCCACGGCCACCGCGCCTTCCGGGAGTCCGGTGACCGACTCCCCCGCGTCCTCCGGAACTCCGGCGCCGCCGCGGACCGGTGAGCCGCCGGGACGGAACAAGTCGAGCCCTTCCACGACTCCCCTTCCGGAGAGCGGCCCGGGGACCTTCGTCACCGCGCCCGGCCACAGCGGGAAGGTCGGCAGGGGCACACCCCTGCGCTACCGGGTCGAGGTGGAGAAGGGCATCGCCATCTCCCCCGCGGACGTGGCCGCACAGGTGGAGCGGACCCTGGCCGACCCGCGCGGCTGGACGGCCGACGGCCACTCGGCGTTCCAGCGGGTGTCGAGCGGGCCCACCGACTTCAGGGTGCGCCTCGCCACCCCGGGGACCGTCGACGCGATCTGCGCCGAGGGCGGCCTCGACACCGGCGGCAAGGTCAATTGCAGCGTGCACGACGACGTGATGGTCAACCTCAGACGCTGGGTCCTGGCGACCGAGTTCTACACCGACGATGTCGTCGGGTACCGCTCCCTGATCATCAACCACGAGGTGGGCCACTTCCTCGGCCACGGCCATGTCACCTGCCCCGGCGAGGGCCGGCCGGCCCCGGCGATGATGCAGCAGATCAAGGGCCTGCACGGCTGCGTCCCCAATGTCTGGCCGTACGACCGCGACGGCCGCCTGATCACGGGCCCCACCGCCCCGTGAGTCCTGATCCCCCAACGAACTGGAGTTCAGATGCAGTTACGCGTACGCCACAGACACGCGGCCCTGGCCGCGGGGGTGGCTTCCGCGGCCCTGGTCCTCGCCGGGCTGCCGACCGGGGCGGGAGCCGTCGGCACGGGAACGGTCGGCGCTGGAGCCGTCGGCACGGGAACGGTCGGCGCGGGAGCCGTCGGCATCGCGTCGGGCAAGAGCGGCCGTACCGCCTCGGCGGTGAAGACGGTCACGCTCGTCACCGGCGACCGGGTCCTGGTGGACGGCACCGGGCAGGTCTCCGGTGTGCAGCGGGCCCAGGGCCGCGAAGGCATGCCGTTCTCGGTCCGGGTCGTCGCCGGGCACACCCGGGTCGTTCCCGGTGACGCCCAACTGCTGCTGGCACAGGGCAAGTTGGACCCCCGACTGTTCGACGTCACCCAGTTGGTCAAGGACGGCTACGACGACAGGGGCCGTTCCGACCTGCCGCTGATCGTCACCTTCCGTGGCAACAAGGCGCCTTCCACCAGTCCGTTCACCGCCGCCGGGGCACGGCTCGGCCGGCAGCTGCCGGTCGTCAACGGCAGGGCGATGCGCTCCGCGAAGAAGCGCGGTGCCGGGTTCTGGAAGGCCGTGACCGACAACTCGGCCGCGGGGACGGCGCGGTTCGCCTCCGGGGCCGGCGTGGAGAAGCTGTGGCTCGACGGGAAGCGCCGGGCCTCGCTCGACCGGAGCGTCCCGCAGATCGGCGCACCGACCGCCTGGGCGGCGGGCTTCGACGGCACCGGCACCAAGGTCGCCGTCCTGGACACCGGCATCGACAGCAGCCACCCCGATCTCGCGGGCAAGGTGGTCGCGGAGCACGACTTCAGCGGCACCGGCAGCACGACCGACAGGTACGGGCACGGCACGCACGTGGCGTCCACCGTGGCGGGCAGCGGAGCGAAGTCCGGCGGGAAGTACAAGGGCGTCGCACCCGGCGCGGAACTCCTCAACGGCAAGGTCCTGGACGACTGGGGCGAGGGCGACGACTCCGAGATCATCGCGGGCATGGAGTGGGCGGTGGCCCAGGGCGCGGACGTCGTCAACCTGAGCCTCGGCGGCCCGGATCTCCCCGGCGTCGACCCGATGGAGGAAGCGGTCGACCGGCTCTCCGCCGAGTCCGGCACCCTCTTCGTCATCGCGGCCGGCAACGAGGGCGACGGCGAGCGGACCGTGGGCTCACCGGGTAGCGCGGCGTCCGCCCTGACCGTCGGCGCGGTCGACAAGTCCGACGCGCTCGCCGACTTCTCCAGCCGCGGTCCGCGCGTCGGCGACGGCGGGGTCAAGCCGGACCTGACCGCGCCGGGGGTCGCCATCACCGCCGCGGCCGCGGCGGGCAGTTTCCTGGCGGAGCAGTATCCCTCCGACGTCCCCGGCTACCTGACGATCGAGGGCACCTCGATGGCCACCCCGCATGTGGCGGGCGCGGCGGCGATCCTCGCCCAGCAGCACCCCGGCTGGAGCGGTGAGCGGATCAAGGCGGTGCTGACCGGCTCCGCGAAGCCGGGCACGTACAGCTCCTTCCAGCAGGGCACCGGACGGGTCGATCTGGTCCGGGCGCTGGACGAGAGCGTGGTCACCGAGCAAGGCCCGCTCGACTTCGGCGTCCAGCAGTGGCCGCACGACGACGACACGGCCCGGACCAAGAAGCTCACCTACCGCAACCTCGGCACCGGGCCGGTCACGCTCGACCTGTCCGTGGACGCGTACGGAGTGGACCGAAAGCCCGCCGCCGCAGGCATGTTCACCGTCTCCCCGCAGCGGATCACGGTCCCCGCGGGCGGCGAGGCGAGCGCGGAGGTCACCGCGGACACCCGCGCCGGAACCGTGGACGGCAGCTTCGGCGGCTCGGTCACGGCCTCCTCCGCCGACGGCAGGATCCAGGTGCGGTCCGCGGTCGGGGTGGACCGCGAGGTCGAGTCGTACGACCTGACGCTCCGGCACACCGACGAGGACGGCAGGGCGACCGGCGATGCCGTGACCTCCGTCGCGGACCTGAACGGCAGCTTCTACGCCGAGTACGCCGACGAGCGGGACGGCGAGCTGACCGTCCGGCTGCCCAAGGCCGACTACCTCCTCAACGGGGTGATCCACCCGTCGACCAGCTCCGCCACGCACGCCGTCCTGGTCCAGCCGAAGCTCAGCCTGGACCGGGACATGACGGTGGATGTGGACGCCCGGCAGGCGAAGCCGGTGGACGTCACCGTGCCGGACGCGGGGGCCGTGAACGACGACGCCGCGGTCACCGTGGAGTACGGGCGGGGCGAGGGGCTCGACGACGCCCATCTCGAGTTCCTGTTGCCCACCTTCGTGGGCTCCCGGTTCGGGCGGCTCGGCCCGGACGGCTCGGTGACGGGGCTGACCTCCCTGTTCTCCGGCCGCTGGGCCGGCAAGGACAAGGACGGCAGGCCGGTCAACTACCACCTGAGCTGGTACCGGGAGGGCAGCCTGGACGGCTTCACCGCGAAGATCGCACGGAGACAGCTGGCCAAGGTGGAACTGGAGGTCGGCGAGCCGGTCGACGGCCGGCGCGTCCAGGCCGAGGTGACCCCGCACCTGCCCGACGGCCGTCTGGTGCCCGGCGGGAGCGACATGCGCGGCGACCTGCCGTACCGGAGCACCGAGTACGTCCTCGACAACGGGGTGAAGTGGTCGGTGCGCACCTGGCAGCGCTTCGGTGACGGCCAGGACGCGGTCTTCGAGGGCTTCCTGATGCGCATGCCGAGGCACTGGAAGGCCGGCCGCACCTACGCCGAGCGATTCGGCGTCGGCGTCTTCGGACCGGTCCTGAACGGCCCCGACGACCTCGGGCCGGGCAGGGGCTACCCGGGTGTCGGCCGCGACGGGAACACCCTCAGGGTCTTCCTGCCGCTGTTCGGCGACGGCTCCGGGCACTGGGGTCTGAGCAAGCCGGCCTCGGTGACGTCCCGGCTGGAGGCGGACGGCAAGGAGATCGCCGACGACTACGGCATCCAGCCGACCACCGACCCGACGGAGTACACCCTGCCCGCCGGGGACACCGCGTACCGGCTGACCGTGGACAACTCCCGTGACCCGGCCGTGTATCCGGTCAGCACCCGTGTCCACGCCGAGTGGACCTTCCGCTCGGCGAAGACCCCCGAGGGCGACTTCGCCACGGTGCCTCTGTCCACGGTCCGCTTCAGCCCGAAGCTGACCCTGGCGAGCACCGCGAAGGCGGGCCGGCACTTCGAGGTGCCCTTCACCGTCGAGGGGGCGGCGGCCGGACAGCGCCCGGCCGCGCTCGCCTTCCAGGTGTCGTACGACGAGGGCAGGACCTGGCAGCCCGCCAAGTCCGTCGGCGGGACGCACCTGTCGCTGAAGCACCCGGCGAAGGCGGGTTCCGTGTCGCTGCGCGCGGAGCTGACCGACCGGGCGGGCAACACCGTGACCCAGACGATCGAAAGGGCCTACCTGATCACCGAGTGACCTGCCCACGCACCTGTGCCCGGGACGGCCGTACCGCCGTGCCGGGCACAGGCGTGTCCCAACCACCGTAAGAAAACGGCCGGTTGGGGCCAATGATTCACATGGGGTGACTCACGGGGACTAACGTGGAAGGCCCCGAACGGCGTTCGACCGTTCGGCGGTTCCCCCATCGCGCACACGAGGAGCGTCCATGGCTGATCAGGCGGAGAACGCGGCAGCGGAGGCACTGCCCAAGATCGACACCTCCGTCCCCCAGTCGGCCCGGATCTGGAACTACTGGTTGGGCGGGAAGGACAACTACGAGGTCGACCGGGTGGCCGGGGACGCCTTCCGGGAGATCTTCCCGGGGATCGAGACCGGCGCCCGCGCCGCCCGGTACTTCCTGGCCCGTGCCGTCCGCCATCTCGCCGGTGAGGAGGGCGTACGGCAGTTCCTGGACATCGGCACCGGGCTGCCCAACGTCGACAACACCCACCAGATCGCCCAGCGGGTGGCCCCGGAGTCCCGGATCGTCTACGTCGACAACGACCCGCTGGTGCTGGCCCACGCCCGCGCGCTGCTCACCAGCACACCGGAAGGCGTCACCAACTACGTCGACGCCGATCTGCGCGACCCGGCCACGATCCTGCGGGAGGCCGCGCGGACCCTGGACTTCGACAAGCCCGTCGCCCTCATGCTGATGGGCATCCTCGGCCACATCGAGGACCACGAGGAGGCGTGCGCGATCGTGCGGGAACTGGTGGCCGGGCTGCCCTCCGGCAGCTTCCTCGTGCAGTACGACAGCACGGACACCAGCAAGGACTACCTCGAGGCCATCCAGCAGTACAACGAGGGCGGTTCGATCCCGTACATCCTGCGCAGCCCCGAGCAGATCGCGCGCTACTTCGACGGTCTCGAACTGCTCGAACCGGGGGTGGCGTCCTGCTCGCGCTGGCGCCCCGACACCGAGGCTCTCGGTCTGCCGGCCGAGGTCCACCAGTACGGCGGGGTCGCGCGCAAGAACTGAGACGGACCCAGGAGTCAGGACCCAGGAGTCAGGACCCAGGAGTCAGGTCTCCTGGAGTCAGGTCTCCTGGAGTCAGGTCTCCTGGAGTCAGGTCTCCTGGAGGATGCGGTGCAGGATCGTGGGCGTCTCGTCCGGTGACTCGGCCTCCACCGCGAGGCTGTTCAGCGCGTCCCAGTAGGACTCGATGTCGGCGGGCCGGTCCGGGTAGAGCCCGGTGGTGAGTTGTTCGAGGTAGACCAGGTCGGGCAACTCGCTGCCGGGCAGCCGCACGACGGTGATCGGGCCGCCCTCCGCGGAGTGGCCGCCCCCGTGGAACGTCATGACCTGCACGGTCACCTGGGGAAGCCGGCACATGTCGATGAGGTGCCTCAACTGGGCGCGCATGGTCGCGGCTCCGCCGACCGGGCGGCGCAGCGCCGCCTCGTCGAGCACGGCCCACAGCCGGGTCGCGGGCCGCCGGTGCAGGATCCGCTGCCGGGAGAGGAGTAAGGCCACGCGTCGCTCGATCTCCTGTGGGGAGGCGTCGGCGTGGGCCCGCCGCAGGGCGGCACGGGCGTAGTCCGGGGTCTGGAGCAGGGCGGGGACGCGCTGCACCTCGAAGCAGCGGACCAGGCTCGCCGCCTGTTCGGCCGCGAGATAGGCCTGGGCCCAGGCGGGCACGACGTCATGGAAGTCCTGCCACCAGGCTGGGGTGTTGGCCTCCTCGGCGAGCGTCATCAGGGTGGCGCGCTCGGCCTCGTCCGTGACCTCGTACAGGGTGAGCAGGTCGGCCACGTCCCGCAGCTTGAAGCCGTGGCGGCCCGCCTCCATGCGGCTGATCTTGGACCGGGAGCCGCGGATCACGTGCCCGGCGGTCTCCCGGGAGATGTCCTGGCGTTCCCGCAGTGCGCGCAGCCGTGCTCCCAGCAGCAGCCGCGGCACCATGGGCCCGGCCGACGCACCGCCCAGGAGTCCGTGTTCGGTAGGTGTTCCTGCGGGCTCCGTGGCACCCATGGGCATGTCTCCCTGCGGTGGTACGCGACCGTGCTGGTGTACAGGCACTGCGAGTTGCCATCGTAGGGGCTGAGGGCCGGGCAAGGACCGGGGGCGCGTAGCGGCTGAGGGTTGGGCGCGCACCGATGGCCGGAATCGGCCCTACACGCAGTCGGCGGCCGCCGGGTCCGCGGTCCGTGCGGCCGGGCCGCCGAACCGGATGCCCTTCGCCTCTTTGCCGACGGCGCTCAGCAGGATGACGACCGCCAGGGCGGGCACGACGGTCCAGGTCATCGCCGCGGGATAGCCGTGCCGTTCGGCGAGGGCCTCCTGGATGGGCAGGTTGAGGGCGGCGATGAGATTGCCGAGCTGGTAGGTGACGCCGGGGTAGAAACCGCGGATCGCGTCCGGACTCATCTCGGTCAGGTGGGCGGGAATCACGCCCCAGGCCCCCTGGACGCACAGCTGCATCAGGAAGGAGGAGAGCATCAGCCAGCCCGTGGTCGTGGACAGCACGAAGAAGGGCACCACGACCAGGCCGGCGGCCGCCGCGATCATGATCGTGCGGCGGCGGCCCAGCCGCTCCGAGAAGGCGCCGAGCAGCGCGCCGCCGATGATGGCGCCGATGTTGTAGACGACGGCGATGGCGATGGAGGTGTCCGGGGACAGGCCCAGGCCCTTCTTCACGAAGGTCGGGTAGATGTCCTGGGTGCCGTGGGACATCCAGTTGAAGGCCGTCATCAGGGCCACCAGGTACACGAAGCGCCTGAGCACCGCCGGATTCCTGAACACCTGGTGGGCGGGGGTGCGGTTGAGCTTGACGCTCTTCTCCCAGACCTCGCTCTCCTCGACCCGGCTGCGCACCCACAGCGCGACCAGGGCGGGCACCAGGCTGAAGGCGAACAACCCGCGCCAGCCGAAGACGGGTTCGATGACGAAGAACGCCACGGCGGCGAGCAGGTACCCCAGCGAGTAGCCGCTCTGGAGCAGCCCCGACCAGAAACCGCGCCGCTCGGCGGGGATCTTCTCCATGGCGAGGGCCGCGCCCAGTCCCCACTCGCCGCCCATGCCGATGCCGTACAGCAGCCGAAGCACCAGCAGGACGGCGTAGTTGGGCGCGAAGGCGCAGGCGAAGCCGACGACCGAGTAGAAGACGACGTCGACCATGAGGGGCACCCGCCGGCCCCGGCGGTCCGCCCACATCCCGAAGACGAAGGCGCCGACCGGCCGCATCACGAGGGTGGCGGTGGTGAGGAAGGCCATGTCGGTGAGGGAGACGTGGAAGTCGTCCGCTATCTCGCTGTAGACGAGGACCACCAGGAAGTAGTCGAACGCGTCCATCGCCCAGCCCAGGTAGGCGGCGAGGAACGCGTTGCGCTGATCCCTGGTGAGACCTCGCGCCTGCTCCGAGACGGTCTTCAGCATGGCGGCCCTTCCCACGGTTCCGCCGGTCAGGCTAGGTCGGGGCAGCGAAGCACACAACGCAAACACCGGCAAAGCAAGAGCCACAATTGCCCCAAGAGGGCGCCCGATTCACCGTTCGCGCCGGGGAAGCGCGACCGAAGGCGCCCTATCCGTGCCGGGCGGGGGCGGGGACACTGGGGCGTCGGCACCGGCGTGACCCCGTCCACCGTCGCCGGTGCACCGGCGTGGCCCCGTCCACCGTCCTCGGGAGGCTTGCGTGACGAGAACTCGCCGTACCGGCTTCGGACGACCGCAGGTGATCGCCTCGGTGATCAGCCTGCTCCTGGCCGCCGCGCTCGCGGTGTCCGACGCGACCGCGGCGACGACGGCGGCGCCCGTCGCCCCCTCCGGTTCCTCGGTGACCGGCGCCGCTTCCGCCGTCGAGTCCCTCGGGATCGCCGGGACGAGTTGGGCGGTGGACGAACGCACCGGGAAGCTGAGGGTGTTCACCGACTCCACGGTCACGGCCGCGGAATTGGCCAAGGTCCGCCGGACCACCGGCCGTTGGGCGGGTACCGCCACCCTCGAACGGCTCGACGGCCGGCTGCGCACCCTCCTGTCTGGCGGCGACGGCGTCTACACGACCGGGTGGCGCTGCTCGGCCGGGGTCAACGTGCAGAGCGGCTCCACCTACTACTTCGTGACCGCCGGCCACTGCACGGACGGCGCGTCCACCTGGTACACCGGCTCCACCCTGACCACGACGGTCGGGTCCACCGTCGTCACCAGCTTCCCGGGCAACGACTACGGCGTCGTCCGGTACTCCAACCCGGCCGTCCCGCACCCCGGCACGATCGGCTCCGTCGACGTGACCGGCACCGCGACGGCCCGCGTCGGCCAGAGCGTCTGCCGCCGCGGCTCCACCACGGGCGTCCGCTGCGGCGTGATCACCGGCCTGAACGCCTCCGTCAACTACGGCGGCGGAGACGTCGTGTCCGGCCTGATCCAGACGAACATCTGCGCGGAGCCCGGCGACAGCGGCGGCCCCCTCTACGCCGGAGACAAGGTCATCGGCATCCTCTCCGGCGGCTCCGGCAACTGCTCGACCGGAGGGACCACGTACTACCAGCCGATCCAGGAAGTGCTGGAGGCCTACGGGTTGTCGGTCTATTGAGGGTCAGCGTCTTCGTATGCGCTTCACAACCAGAGCTTGACCGCCTCGAGCCAGCGTGTGTTCTCCAGGGCGCCTCCGAAGATGTAGCCGGGGCGGGGCTGGGTGCAGTCTGCGCTGCCCCAGTCGTAGCCGTGGACCTTGGTCGAGCGGCAGAGTTGGCCGCTGCCGATGTTGATGGCGAAGCCCGTCATGTAGGGGGCGCTCGACTTCGTACTGCCGATGTAGTTGTTCTTGCCGTCGCCTATGACGGCCGTCCAGTGTGGCTTCCACTTGCCCCGGCCGTCGGTCGACTTCGCATCGTGGACGAAGGCGTTGGCGGCCGAGCCGGCTCCGCCGTACACCGCGATGTTGAGGGCCTTGATCGGATGCGTTCCGCTCGTCGTTCCGGCGAGGGTGCCGTCGCACACGGGTTTCTGCCAACCCTGCCCGGAGAGGTACGCGCGGTAGCAGATGTGCCGCCCGGACGGGTCGCTCCGGTGGAGCCGGTTCACCGCCGTGGCGGCGGTCTCCTGCGCGGGCTTCGCCGTCACGGTGGCCCGCGGTGGCCTCGCGGTCACGGTGACGGTGACCCCGCCCACGCCTCCGGCTCCCCCCTTCTCTTCTCCCTTCTTCTTCGGGGCCTTGGCACTCGCCGACGCTTTCGGCTTGGCGGACGGTGAGGCGGCTGTCGCACTGGGCGATGGCCGCACGGTCGAAGACGTGGCCGACGGGGTGTCCTCGGCCAGGGGAGTCTCTGTCTCCGTGCTCGAACGGGCTGTCTGCTTCTGACGCCCCCCGTCGTCCGATGCACTGCTGCCCAGGATCACCAGCGGAACGATGACCAGGGCGGCCACGCCGAGCGCCACCGGTCCTACGACCAGGGGCTTGTGGAGCAGACCGGGCGACTTGTACTCGTCGTCCGACTGACGCGTTCCGTTCCTCGGGGCGGCCTTCGGGGCGACCTTGGGGGCGACCTTGGGGGCCAGGCGGACGACGGGCGGGGGTGGCGCGGCGGGTCGCTGTTGGTGCTCCTGTGTGTACGGCTCGACGTCGAAGCCATCGTCTTCGTCCGCTTCGCCCGCTTCGTCTTCTTCGCCTTCGTCTTCTTCGCCTTCGTCCGCTTCGCCCGCTTCGGCTTCTTCGGCTTCTTCGGCTTCGTCCGCTTCGAGATCAGCAGGGTCGGGTACTGCTGCGGACACACCTACAGGGACTTCGGCGGGCTCCGGCAGCGCCTCCCGCTGTTCCAGAAGGCTGCTCGAACCGTCCGGGGCGACCTCGACGAACGCCACGTAGCCCGCGGAGGGGTCGGAGATGGTCGCCGTCACGCCGGCGTCCAGGTCCCGTGCGTATCCCTGGAGTCTGTCGAGGATCGCGGCGTCGACCGACTCTCCGTCCGCGACCTCGACGGGTTCTCCGTCGATGGTGGCCGAGCCGTCTCCGGAGATGACCACCGCGTGGCGTGGCCCCGGCACGAGGCGATCGCTCCCCGTGACCGGCTCGTCCGTCTCTTCCTCTTCACCCCGGCTCATGGCTCTTCCTTTCTGACGCGTCCCGGCCCAACGGCCCGATCGGGGACGGTGTGGCGGTCCCCGGGTAGCGCAACGGGCGCTCGTTCGGGAATGGTTCAATCCCGCCGACCAGCAAATTGCGGCGATCCGACCACGAGGTGACATTCCGTCAGGGGGCGCGTGGGGCGGGATGGATGTTGAGTACAGTCCTGGGGATGAACGGCTACGAGACTTCCGTGCGTTTCGCCGTCCTGGGGCCGGTCCGGGCCTGGCGCGGCGAACAGGAACTGAACCTTGGTTCGCCACAGCAGCGGGCCGTCCTGGCAGCGCTGCTGCTGCGGAGCGGACGCGCTGTCGCACTCTCCGAACTCCTCGACGCGGTCTGGGGCGAGGAGCAGCCCGCGGCCGCGGTGTCGGTGCTCCGGACCTATGTGTCGCGCCTGCGCAAGGTGATCGATTCGGGGCGGGAGGTGACCGGAGCCGGGAGTGTGGTGGTGTCGGTCGGGGACGGGTATCTGATCCGTGTGCCGGAGGACGGCCTGGATCTCAGTGTGTTCGAGCAACGGGTCACGGAAGCGAGGAAGCAGCGCGCCGCCGGGGACCTGTCCGCCGCCGCCGAACTGCTGCGCGCGGCGCTCGACGGATGGCAGGGCGGGGCACTGGCCGGTCTCCCCGGCCCCCTGGCCGAGTCCGAGAGCTCCCGGCTGAACGAGGAGCGTTTGGTCGCGCTGGAGACCTGGCTGGAGATCGAAGTCGAACGCGGACGCCACAGCGACGTCGTCGCCGAACTGATCGCGTTGACCGGTCAGTACCCGCTGCGGGAGCAGCTGTGCCGACTGCTCATGCTGGCGCTCTACCGGTCCGGGAGGCAGGCCGAGGCACTGGCGGCCTACCGCAGTACGCGGAGCACCCTGGTCACCGAGCTGGGCATCGAACCCGGTACGCCGCTTCAGGACCTGCACGACCGCATACTGGCGGCCGACGCGTCCCTGGACGCCCCTTCGCCGGGGCGGCCGGTGCCGCCGGCCCCTGCGGTGCCCCCCGCATTACCCGACGCTTCACCCCCCGTCTTACCCGCGGGCCGTCCGGCCCAACTGCCCGCAGACTTGCCGACGTTCGTCGGCCGGC
The DNA here is from genome assembly GCF_001514195.1 of Streptomyces griseorubiginosus. Lineage (GTDB taxonomy): Bacteria > Actinomycetota > Actinomycetes > Streptomycetales > Streptomycetaceae > Streptomyces > Streptomyces griseorubiginosus. The sequence continues at coordinate 299,582 of NZ_KQ948738.1, forward strand.
ACGCCGAACTCGACCGAGCTCGCGCCCTGTTGTCCGGCCAGGACGACGCCCCGGCCACCGTGGTGATCAGCGCGATCGGCGGTATGGCCGGCATCGGCAAGACCACCCTGGCCGTGCACTGGGCGCACGAGATGGCCGACCGCTTCCCCGACGGACAGCTCTACCTCAATCTGCGCGGCTTCGACCCGACCGGCTCCCTGGTGACGCCGGACGAGGCCATCCGTACGCTTCTCGGCGCACTCGGCGTCCCGCCGATGCGGATCCCCGCCGGCCTCGACGCCCAGACGGCGCTCTACCGCAGCATGCTCGCCCAGCGGCGGATGCTGATCCTGCTCGACAACGCCCGTGACACCGACCAGGTCCGCCCCCTGCTGCCCGGTTCCTCCCGCAGCCTGGTCATCGTCACCAGCCGCAACCAGCTCACCGGCCTGGTCGCCGGTGAGGGGGCCCATCCGCTGCCGCTGGACCAGCTGAGCTCCGCCGAGGCCCACGACCTCCTGGCCCGCCGGCTCGGCACCGACCGGCTGGCGGCGGAACCTCAGGCCACGAACGAGATCATCGCCCGGTGCGCCCGGCTGCCGCTCGCGCTGGCCATCGTCGCCGCCCATGCCGTCGCGCACCCCGGCTTCCCGCTCAGCGCCATCGCCGGGGAACTGCGCGACAGCCACGGCAGCCTCGACGCCTTCGCCTCCGGCGACGACATCAGCACCGACGTACGGGCGGTCTTCTCCTGGTCGTACAAAGCGGTGTCGGATCCCGCCGCGTGTCTGTTCCGCCTGCTGGGGCTGCACTCCGGACCTGACATCTCCGCACCGGCCGCCGCGGCCCTCGCCGGGCTCCCGCTGCGGGAGGTGCGCGCCCTGCTCGTCGAGCTCACCCGCGCTCACCTGCTGACCGAACACTTCCCGGGCCGCTACACCCTGCACGACCTGTTGCACGTCTACGCCACCGAACGGGTCCACGCCGAGGAGACGCCTCCGGAGCGGGAGCGAGCCCTGGGGCGGCTGCTCGCCTGGTACCTGCACACCGCTGACGCCGCCTACCCGCACATCACCCCGCACCGTCGCCGGATCCCCCTCGAACCGCTGCCCGACCTGTGCACGCCCCTGGAGTTCACGACGCACGACCAGGCCCTGGACTGGTGCGAGACCGAGCGGGCCAACCTGGTCGCCGCGGTCCACCAGGCGGCGGAGTCCGGGCGGTCCGGTGTCGCATGGCGTCTGCCTGCCGTGCTGTGGGGGTTCTTCTACCTCCGCAGCCATACGCACGACTGGGTGGACACCGCGCGGACGGGCCTGGCCGCGGCCAATGCCGCCGGCGACCGCCGGGGCAGGGCTCAAGGCCTCGCGGACCTGGCCGCCGCGCTGCGCGGCTCGAGCCGGTTCGAGGAGGCCATCGACCACTTGCGCCGGGCGATGGTCGCCTACCGGGATCTCGGGGACACGGAGGGCAGGGCGTCGGCCGTGACCAATCTGGGCGACTCCTATCTCCAGAGCGGCCGGCTCGACAAGGCCGCGGAGTACATCCGCCGCGGCCTGGCCGTCGAACGGGTCATCGGCAGCCCCTGGGGAGTGGGAATCTGCCTGAGCAACCTCGGCGACGTCTACCAGCGGCAGGGCCGGTTCGACGAGGCCATCGGCTGTCTGGAGGAGGCGTTGATCGTGCTGCGCGCCAGCGCCAACCCCTGGGTCGAAGGCGTCGCCCTCGACATCCTCGGTACGGCCCATCGCCGCCTCCAGCGCTACGAGGAGGCCGTCGACTACTACCACCAGGCCCTCAGGACGCACCGGGACGTCGGCAACCGGTGGGGAGAGGGCCACACGCTGGGCAACCTCGGTGACGCCCAACTGGCCGCCGGCGAGCCGGAGGCCGCCCGCGACAGCTGGCGTCAGGCACTGGCGATCTTCGTGGAGTTCGACCATCAGGACGCCGCGAAGATCCGTGAGCGCCTCGGCAGGCCGGCGGACGCACCGCCGGACGCGGAGGCGCGATCCGCAGCGTCGAAGCGCGCCGCCTGACCCGGGCCGCAGACCGGTCACGGCCTGGCCGTGGCCCCAGGGGGGAACGGGGACACGGCCAGGCTGCACCAGTACAACAGGTGGGAGGTCAGGACGGTTCACCTCTCCGTTCGGATGGTTCACCTCTCCGTTCAGACGGTTCACTTCTCCGTTCGGACGGTTCGCCTCCCCGTTCAACTCGCGTCCTGGTACACACGGCCGCTGGCGTTGGCGGTCGTGCCGTCGTAGAGGCCGGTCGGGCTGGTCACCGTGGACAGCGTGAACCACGCGTAGCGCTCCACGAAGCCCAGGCTGTCCAGCATCCGTGTCGAGGACTTGATGAAGTCGGTCTGTTCCTGCTCGCCGGGATAGCGGGGGGTGTCCTGGGAGAAGTCGATCAGGCCGTACTCGGTCAGCCAGACCGGCTTGTGGTAGCGGTCCCAGACGGCTTGCAGATAGCCGCGCAACTGGTCGGTCGCGTCCGGGCCGAAGTCGGAGCCGTACCAGTGCACAGGGATGAAGTCGACGCGCAGGTTGCGGTCGGCGGCTCCCTTCATGAAGCGGTCCAGCCAGCCGCCGTCCAGGTCGGCGCCGGCGGCGACCGCGGGTGCGCCCAGGCGCAGGCCGGTGGCCTCCAGCCGGGGCCACAGATCGAGGGCCTGCTCGGGCGTCATGTTCGCCTGCTTGGGGTTGTCGGGTTCGTTGAATCCGAGCAGTTCCTTGGTGCCGCCCTGCGTCGCGGCGCTCAGTTCGGCGTCGGTGACGGAGCCGGGGCCCCAGATCATCGGGACGTAGTCGACGCCGTCCGGCTTGGTGACCGCGCCGGTGGAGGAGGCCCAGTTGAGGTACCAGGAGGCGCCCGAGGCGGCAAGCGCCTGGGAGGCGCCGTCGACGGGGTTGAGGCTGACGCCCTTGCGGGCCGGGGCGGCTGTGGGGGCGGGGGCGGGCTGGGCGGTGGCGGGGTCGGCCGGGGCGGTGGTACCGGTCCCGAAGGCGACGGTCAGTCCGCTGCACCTGATGCACTGGTACATGACCTTGTTCCCCGGCTCGGCGTCCTGCTTCGACCAGGCGTACGCCGTCGGGCACTTCTGGTTGACCATGTCGCTGTACGGGGTCTTGGCGTCCCGGTTCGGGTTGGTGCACACCAGCGGATGGCCTGCCGGGTCCTTCGTCAGGTTGTCGGCGGGGCAGGCGGACAGCAGGTCCTCGGCACAGCCCGCGACCGCGCACTCGCCGCTCGCGGGAGGCGTCAGGCCGTTCGGCGTGATGGTGATGGGCGCGGCGACGGCGTCGACGTAGCTGACGTCGTACCAGGGCGCCGCGGAGTCGGCCGGGTCGAAGTTGAACTCCGCCAGTCCGGTCGGCTGTTGGCCGAGGGAGCAGTGGTCGGCGTACGGTCCGCAGTCGCCCACGACGCAGTGGAACGTGCTCCCCTCGTCACCACTGCATCCCTGGCGGGCGAAGAAGGTGCCGCGCCAGTGCCCGGCGCCCTCGTGTTCGGGAACGCGGATCGTGGCGGACTGGCCCGGGTCCAGCACCGGCAGTCCGGTAATCGCGGTCGAACCGTCCGCGTTGACCTCGCTGCCGACCCAGATACGGCTGCTGGTGCGGTTCTGCAGGGTGATGGTGTGGTCGGCCACGTCTGCGGCCGGGGTTCCGTCGATGTTCGTACCGCTGCCGGCCCGGTGGGTCTGGATGGCTACGGCGGTGCCGGTGACTCCGACGATGACCAGGAGCAGGGCGAGGAGGAACGAGGTGCGTCTGCGCACAGGGCGGGCCTCTCCGTTGGGGTGGGGTCGTGCGGCTCGACCGGTGACCGGTTCTCGCCGCCGGTGGCACGACGGATGGGAGGTGGCGGACGGTTCATCCGGCGACGGAAGCCCTCATCGCCGCATGGTCGGGGGTGCCTTCTGAACAATGGGTCTGGTTCCGGCGGGAGTTGCCGGGGTCGCGCGCGGGGTGACGGGCGAGACGGGGGTGGGAGTGTTGCGCAGGACGTCCAGTCCGGCTTCGTCGAGAACGTGCGGCCGGAACGGTCCATCGGGCGACGTCGGAGTCATGGGGCTGAGGCCCATGTCGTCCAAGGGGGCATCGATGAGATGCGCCGACGCCTGCTGTGCGGTGAGGGCGTTGCTGTCATGGGCACTGGTGTCGCCGTGCGGGCTGACGGTGGCGTTGCGGAGCTGCTCCGCCACTTCGAAGGCGTGGCTGTCGACCGACTCGGCCTCCCACGGCAGGTCCTCCCGGTTCAACGGGAGCCGTATCGCCCCGTGTTCGGGGACCGGGTCATCGAAGGCGTCCACGTCGGGTTTCCCTTCCAGCAGCTCCCGCACCTGCGCGTTGGCGGCGTACCGCGCGACGGTCGGTATGCGCTCCGGGTACTTCTCGTAGGCCTCCTTCCACCTCTCGTCGGACAGGACTAGACGCATGATCTCGTTCTCGAAGGCCTCGTGTTCTAGCGTCGGATTCGTCCAGCCGGGTCCTCCGGTCCGCTCGGCGTGGGCCAGCTGCCCGCGGGCGCCCTCCTGGGCGATGGTCAGCAGCGCCAACTCCTCCGGGGACAGCCTCTGTTGCGAGGTCTCCCTCGACATCACCCGGCTCCGGTCCCCCGCCTGAGCGTACGGCTGCCCTTCCCCGCCGTACGCGTGCGCGGCCTGCTCGGGTGACAGGCCGGGGCCCTCGTCGCCGGGCAGCGCGAAGTAGTCCCCGCCCGACCCTGACGAGGATCTGCCCAGGGCACGGTTCACCACGCGGCGCAGTGAGTTCCACAAGTCCCCGATGAGCCGGTCGACTTCGGCCGAGAAGCGCGCCGCGGAATCGTAGGCGCCGTCGAAGATCCGCCCGATCCCCCGGCCGAGTCTCCGGCCGACCCGGCCGACCCGGCCGACCCGGCCGAGGGACGATTCCTGTGCCGGTCCAGGGGGATTCTTCCTCACCTCGTTCGGCTGCCGGCCTGCCCCGCTGTCGAACGCCACGTCGTCTCTCCTTCACATCAAAGGCGCCGCCCGGAGCCCGGACGAGGCCCGCACGGTCCGCTGCCGCGGCCCGTGGCTCACCGGTCGGCGGGCACCGCGTCGGGCAGGATCCGGGCCGGAGTCGTGACCGTGGAGTCGTAGGACGGCCGCACCGCCGCCGGCGACGCCGGTTCGAACCCTGCGGGCAGGAGCAGCAGCCGGGCCGGCAGCGGGACTTCGGGCGGCCTCGGTGCGTCGCCGGCCGTGCGCGGCAGGTCCCGGCGGGGGTAGAGCCCCGCCGCGTCCGCGCCGGGCCGGCGCCGTCGCAGCAGCCCGCCCGGCGCGAACCGGCCGGCACCGGTGACAGGCCGGTCCTGGTGCTCGGTCACCCGGTCGAGGGCGGCGCCGGGCGCGTCGCACGGAGCGCCTCCGCACCCCATGGATCCGCACCCCATGGCTCCGCACCCCATGGCTCCGCACCCCAAGTCTGCGCACCCCATGGCTCCGCACCTCCGCGCCAAGTGCCCGCACTCACGGGGCACGGCTGCGTTTCCTTCGGACATGTGCGTTCCTCCCCGATCCGCCGACCGGCCTCGGTCGGCCGCGCACCGACGCCGATGCACGATGCCCAACGGATCCGGCACGCCGAACGGTTCAACGGCGGTGTCGGAGCTGAACCGTTCATCTGACGCACGCCGTGGGGCCGCCCGACCGAGCGCGCCCCAGTGCCCGTCACGCATCTCGGAGAGAGGCGGTGGACCGTTCAGCCGGGGTACTGGTCCATGCCCGGCGCCTCCTTGGCGCGATGGGCGCCGGGCTTGCAGCCGGCGAACGGGCCCTGGGGATCCCGAAGCGCGGCCATGATGTGCGTGAGGTAGTCGCGGTGCCAGGTCGCGGGTCCGGTTCCGGCGGACTCGGGGCCGGTCAGCTCCTGCCAGGCCATCCACAGCCCGTACAGCTGCGCCACCGCTTCCTTGTGCTCCCACCAGCGGTTGCACCAGGGGGCGTTGGAGGTGACCTCCCTGCCGTACACGGGCAGCAGCAGGTGACGCACCCACAAGGTCAGGCGGTTCAGGCCGTCCTGGTACTCGGGACCGTCCATGTAGAGGATGAAGGCGGGCTGCTTCGGCTGCTCCGTCGTCGACTGCCCCTTCTGCGGCTGCTCTTGCGTCGTCTCCGGCGCGAGGGTGGTCATGTCTGTGCTCCGTAGGCTCGATGGGCTTCTCGTCACCAGCACGACGGGGCGACGCGACTCCCGGTTCAGTCCAGGTGTTGAACCTCCTGACGTGCGCGCTCCGTTGTGTGTGGCAGCCGGTGGCACCAGGCCACCGGGGCAGGAAGGAATGGGACATGCCTCTTCAGGATCCGGCGAACGAGCCCGAGGCGGTCCAGATGATCTGGTTCGGCGAGGAGATGAGCCAGAGCGCGAAGGCGGGCCTGCGGGAGCTGAGTCTCAGGTTCCCGAACTCGAAGAAGGAGCTCGTGGTGATGCCGCGGAGCCGTCCCGGGGAAGCCGGGCAGCAGCGGCGTGCGGAGCTGATGGCCGGATACCGCGAGGAGGCGGAGCAGTACGGCGTCGAGGTGGTGAACGTCCGTGGCCGGACCGCTCAGCTGGCCAAGGCCGTCGAGGGCAAGTACACCGCGGACACCATCAACGACATCTACACCATGGAGATGAGCAACCACGGCTACATCGCCGCGAAGGACCTGACCCAGTACCTGCTGCGCGGCACCGGCACCGGCCTCACCCTGGACCTGTCGCACCACCACATGACGGGCGAGGAGTGGGACGCGGTCCAGGCCGACCCCAACTTCTCCGAGGCCGTGGTGGCGCCGGTGGACTTCTCCACCGCGGAACTGAAGATCGTCGACCTCTCGCACGGCCAGGACGCCAACTACCGGCATGTCCTGCACGCGGGTTACCAGGCGCTCTCGGAGCGGCACGACGAGGCCGGCATCGACTACCAGATGATGCCGCACCTCGATGTCTTCGCCATGTACACCCGAGAGGGCACCCGGGGACAGCAGGTGGCGCAGGCCGCCGCGAGCCAGTACATCGGCTATCTGGCCCAGATGTCCCAGGACGAGGTGCGCAAGGGGAACGTCACCTTCCGGCCGAACGACACCAGCACGCGGTTCCGGCCCGAGACCATCAACCTCGCGGACAACAACCTCCTGGCCGCCAAGTACAACACCCAGGACCCGGGCCGCGCCGACATCATCGGCCGGATGGCGGTCAGCGCCCTCGCCGACGGCATCCACCTCGTCTACGGCGAAGCGGTGACGCCGCCCGGCGGGACCTCCGCGGACATGCCGGTCATCAACGTACGCCCCGAGGTGATGAGCGACATCAGCATGCGGGCGTTCCAGGTCGGCAACTCCCGTGTCCTGCCGCAGCTGAGCCTGGGCAAGACGAACCAGGGCGAGTGGCGTACGGACGCCACGAACGACCCGGGCGACCTGAGCCGGATCCACGGCGAGCGGGTCACCCTCGTCCAGGCCGCCAACCTCGGGGTCAGGCAGGCGGCCGAGATGGGCTTCGAAGGACTGAACAAACCGTCGCGCATCACCTACGACGTGCACCGCCAGGCCCGTTCGGAAGGCGGCTCGCCGATCCGCACACCGAGTCCGGCCTCCTCCGAAGGGGAGGGCATGAGCCAGATCGCGGCCGGTGTGGCCAATCTCCAGATGCCCCGGACTCCGTCCCCGGAGGGGTCGAACCCGACCGGCAAGGTTTCCGAGCAGCCGCGGCCCCCGGTGCACCGGGCGGCGACCACCGGGATGCCGGCCGGACGCTAGAGCCGAAACCAAGGGGGTGGGCGGCGAGACCGACAAGGTCTCGCCGCCCACCCCCTTCGTCATTTCCTGAACCGTGCCGGCCAGGAGGGGCAGGTGGTCAGCGGCGGGGTCCCTTCGACGCCCCCGCGAGCCACTTCAACGCGGCGGACGGCTCCTTCTTGTTCTTGCCACCCCCGCCACCCCCGCTCTTCTTCGGCTTGGAGGCCGATTCCGCCGGGGCCGGCGCCGGCTGCTCGAACTCCTTCGGACTGGGAGTCCTGTTCCCCACCGATACCCCGCCCTCCGAGGACGAGTACCCCAGCGGGACACCGCCGCCCGAGGAGTCGGAGTAGGAGGAGGCACTCCCCAGAGGGACGCCTCCAGAGGAATGGGAGGCGGCGTACCCCGTGTTGTCGTAGGTGCTGGCAGTGGGGTTGAACTTCTGGATGCCCTGGACCGGCGCCGCAGCACCGTAGGACGCCATCAAGGCCGGATCGACGCCGTAGCGGCTCGTCGGGAAGGGGGACTGCGCCGTCGTCTGAGGGAAGTACCCGGCGTGGGGAGCTGCCGTCCGCGGAGAGACGTCCCCGCTGGAAGGACCGTAGGGGGACATCCTGGACATGCCCTGGGTCAGCTGCTCGGTGTTCCATGCCTCGGTGGCCGCACTCATCCGCCGCTGCTGCTGCTGCGACTCGAAGATCGCGATCTTCTCCCGCAGCGACTGCTTGCCCGCTTCCAGCGCCGCCATCTCGTTCAGGACGTTCACCCTGGTCAGGTCGTCTCCCGTCAGCCCCTCGGTGCTCAGCAGAACACCGCCACCGGATGACGCCCTGGACAGTTCTTCCGGACTTACCGAGATGTCCGCTCCGGCGGCGTACGGGTCCGACATGCACACGACCGCGGTCGGATCGTCGAACACCTCGTGGAAGCTTTCGAGCCGTACGCCGCCTGACGAGCTGCTCTGTCCCGAACTGCTCGGAGAACTGGACGAACTGCTGGCGTTCCGCGCCTTCTCCTTGCCACGCCACCGGTTCTGCTTGTCCGCGAAGTCGGAGTCCGGGGACGGGATCCGGTCGAATGTTCCCTGGGAGTGGACGTTGAAGCTTTCCCTTGTCGTCAGTGACCAATTGGCCGAGTCCTCGGATTCGTTCCTCCAGCCCATGAGCTTGACGTGCATGTGGGGAACCTTCCCCGCCTTGATCATCTTCTCCAGGTGCGGCCACTCGTACCGCGACAGCACGCTGCTCGCCACCCGCCCGCCGAGCATGATCGCCTTGACGGGTCCCGGCCCTTCGGCGCCGTCCACGTAGTGGTCGGACATCTGCGTCCAGAGCCGGGCCTGCACCGGAGCGTCCGACCACCTCTCGAAACCGAAGTTCTTGCCGTTGAGGATCTCTCCAGGAGGTGAGGACTCCAGAATCATGCCCCCGTCCTCCGCCGCCTTCTTCGCCGGATAGTACGGTTCCGTCTTGCTCCACAGGTACTTGTGCCGCCTGGCCTCGTTCGCGATCTGTGTCAGCTTGCTGGTGAAGGCACTGGTGAAACGCCCGGCCTTGCTGATGCTCGTCCTGTGTTCCTTGTACGCGTCCCTCCATTTCTGCGCCGGGACATGCAGCGCGTTCAGGCGGTCGAACTGGGCCATCAGGTCGTCCGCGGCGGTGCCGGCCCAGTTCTCGTTGGGTGTGTGCCCCTGCTCGATCCAACGACCGTTCTCGGACAGCTGGTGCATGTAGCCGTCGAACGCCCGCATGAACGTGGGGTCCTTGTGCAGCCCGTACTTCTCCAGCCGTTTCCTTACGGCTGTTTCATCCGCGTTGAATTGAGCCCGATCGAACGTCGCCACCATGGCGAGGCCCTCCTCTTCGGAGATTCGGCTGATCCGATTCCGCCGCAAGGGCGGTCTCGGTGTTGGAACGGCCCCCCGCTGCCTCGCGGTTCAGCTCGTCAAGGAATTCGGTGAACCGGGTGCCGGGCCCATGCGTTGCAGCCAGAAAAAGAGCCGCCCTTCACCACCGCACGTCAGAGAGGACAGCCATGACGACGGTCCCCACATCCGACGCGGGGCTCCGGACACATGCGCCGGAGGGACCCCGTGCCGATGCTCCGCAACAGCCCTCCACTCCGAAGTTCATCCTCTATGCGGAGGGGCCCGAATACGGCCGGTCGCTGCGCCAGTTGACCCTGTGGGTGCATCACGTGCTGCTGCCGGTCTACGGCCGCGAGGTCACCTCCCAGGCCCCGTGGTGCTCCCGCTGGTGGGAGCACCCGGAGGCGGTGGCCCAGTTGCACGGGCTGTGGCTCGCCTGGGCGGAGTTGAGCGACACCGCCTCCGAGTCCGGCATGACCGGGCCTGCCGGCTGGCACCGCGACTACCTGAACCCGACCATGCAGATCCTGCGGGACCCGGCAGGCCCCTTCGCCGGTTGCAAGCCGGGCTCGCACCGCTCGAAGCAGGCTCCGCCCGTTGACCTGGTCGATCCGTTCGCACCGCCGCCTCAGCCGCCCGGCAAGGACTGACGGACGCCGGGTAAGCGACGACGAGGGGCGGACTCCGACGGTCCGCCCCTCGTCGTCGCGTACCCCGTGTCACGCGTCCGGCCGCACCACCCCCAATATCTGCATCGAGGCCGCCGGAGACTCGTACACGTACCGCCCCGGTCGCGGCGCGGAGATGATGTTCCCGCCCCCGGCGTAGATCGCCACATGGCTCGCGTCGGAGAAGTAGATGATCAGGTCCCCGGGGCGCATGTCCTCGACGGGGACGTGCTTCAGCTGGGCCCACTGCATTTCCGACGTGCGGGGGATGGTGACGCCCGCCGTTCGCACCGCCGCCTCAGCCGCCCGGCAAGGACTGACGGACGCCGGGTAAGCGACGACGAGGGGCGGACTCCGACGGTCCGCCCCTCGTCGTCGCGTACCCCGTGTCACGCGTCCGGCCGCACCACCCCCAATATCTGCATCGAGGCCGCCGGAGACTCGTACACGTACCGCCCCGGTCGCGGCGCGGAGATGATGTTCCCGCCCCCGGCGTAGATCGCCACATGGCTCGCGTCGGAGAAGTAGATGATCAGGTCCCCGGGGCGCATGTCCTCGACGGGGACGTGCTTCAGCTGGGCCCACTGCATTTCCGACGTGCGGGGGATGGTGACGCCCGCCGCAAGCCACGCCTGGCTCGTGAGGCCGGAGCAGTCGAAGGAGTCGGGTCCCTCGGCGCCCCAGACGTAGGGCTTGCCGATCTGCCGGGCGGCGAAGGCGAGGGCCTTCCGGCCGGCGGCCGTCGCGTCGGTGCCGACCTTGTCGAGGATGCCCGTGCTCTCCCACTTCGCCTGGGCCCGGTCGGACTCCTGCTTCTCCAGGGCGGCGAGACGGGCCCGCTCCTTCGCCGCCAGCGAGGACTCCAACGCCTTCGCCTCGGCGATGTGGCGCTCGATCGTCCTGCGCTGCGTCGCCATCGCGCGACGGCTCGCCCGCAACCGCTCCAGTTCCGCCGCCGCCTCGTCCGTGCGGGTGCGCAGGGCGGACTTCGTCGTCTTCAGCTCGGTCAGCAGGTTCTGTGCGTTCTGCTGGGCCTGGAGCGCCAACCCCGCGTTGTCCAGGGCCCGGGAGGGGTCACTGGCCAGCGCGAACTGGAGCTCGGCCGGCACACCGCCGGCGCGGTACTGGGCCCTGGCCGTCGCGCCGGCGGCGGAGTTGAGGCGGGTCAGCTTGGCCTCGGCCGCGCGGACCTGGGCGTCGAGTGCACTGACCCGTCTCGTCTGTGCCTTCACCTTGCCGTCGGCCGCGTTGTACTTGTCGGTCGCCACCTCCGCCTGGTGGTACAGGCTCTCCAGTTCGTTCTGTACCTCGGTGAGGGTCCGAGGGTCGGCTCGGGCGCCCTGTTGGCTCGCCGCGGTCAGGGCGCAGGCCAGGGCGACGGCTGTCGCCGCCCGGTAGCCGTGTCTGCGCAGGGGCCGTCTCATCTGGGCCGAAGCTCCCTTCGTGGGCATGGGTGTGGATGCGTACGCACAACGGGCGCCGCCTGTACGGCGGTTCAGCGGGGCGGTGGCGGCGTGAACCGGTGGCGGGGTGCGGACGTGAACCCGTCGCGCGCGGGAGACGTTGTGCGCGAAGAGGTAGGACGGCCGGCCGGTGAAGGGACCCTATGGACGCCAAGTTGCTGCTGCTCACCCTGTGCACGGGGGTGGGTCTCGGGTTTCTCCTTCTCGCCGTACGGCAGTTGCTGACCGTGGCGCGGTTGTGGGTGCGGGGAGTGCTGGTGACGGGCACCGTGATCCCGCGTGTCGCGGGCGACCCGCGGCGGAGCGGGCTCGTGCTGTTCACCGACCACCTGGGGCGGCCCGTCGTCGTCGACACGGGCGCGTACGGCCCGCTGCGCGGACTGCCCGAGGTCGGCGGCACGGTGCCCGTCTGCTATCCGCGCAACAGGCCCACGGCGGCCCGGCTCTGGACTCCCCGGTATCTGCTGTCGCCCGCGTTGGGGTGGTTCCTGACGTCGACGGTCGTGTTCGCGTGCGGCACCCGGCTGACCCGGTGAACAGTCCCAAGACGGTCGGCTCCGGGCGGGTCCAGGACGTCGATGTGCTGCGCGGATTCGCCCTGTTCGGCATCCTGCTCGTCAACGCCCAGCTGATGGCGAGTCCTTACACCGCGTTCGGCGGCGGCCCTGATGCCTCCGGCCTCGACCGGGGCGCCGCCTGGGCGGTGACCGCGACCACCACCCTCTACCAGCTGTTCTCGTTCCTCTTCGGCTACAGCTTCGTCCTCCAGGAACGCTCCGCGGAGCGGCCGGGCGGCGGGTCCGCCGGACGTCATCTCCGGCGGACGGCAGGGCTGTTCGGCCTCGGGCTCGTGCACGCGGTGCTGCTCTACAGCGGCGACATCCTGATGACGTACGCCGCCCTGGGGCTGGTCCTGTACGCGCTGCGCGGGCTGAGCCCGCGGGCGGCGCTGCGGGTCGCGGTCTGTCTGGTGGTGGGCCTCGCGCTGCTGCTGCTCGGGTACGGGATGCTGACCGTCGCCTTCACGCAACCGGCCACCCCGGCGCAGTACGCCCCCGAGGTCGCGCAGAGTGTGGCCGGCTATCGCGGCGGTTTTCTGTCGGTGGTCGGGGCACGTCTGCACGAGTTGCCGACGGCCCTCGGCGCGAACCTGCTCTACACCCCCGACATGCTGGCCGCGTTCCTCGCCGGCCTCGCGGCGGCCAAGGTGGGCCTGGTGGAGCGGCGCGGCCGGGACCGGAAGTGGCTCAAGACCGTCGTCGTCAGGTGGCTGCCGGTCGGCCTCGCCGGCGGTGTGGTGACCGCGTGCTGTGCGAACGGGCCGCTGGACAGCCGCTGGTTCCTGGTCGGGCACGCGGTGTCGCTGCTGACCGCGCCCGCGCTCACGGCGTCGTACGCCTGCGGTCTGCTCCTGCTGCTGACCGCCGTGCGCCCGGTGGCGGCGCGGGTGCTGGCCGCCTCCGGGCGCATGGCCCTCACTCAGTACCTCGCACAGTCACTGGTCCTCGCGCTCGTCTTCACCGGTTACGGCCTCGGTCTCTACGACAGGGTGGGCACCGCCGTCGTCCTGGCCTGGTGTCCGGTGCTGTACGGCGTCCAACTCGCCCTGGGCGTATGGCTCATGGGGCGGGTGCGGTACGCGCCGGCGGAACTGGTGCTGCGGACCGTCACGCTCGGGCGGCGTCCCGGTAGCCCTCCAGGTCCACGACGTTCCCCTTCTCCAGGGTCAGGCCCTGACCCGGCAGCAGGCGAGCCGCTGCGCGTGCCGTGATGGCCGCCGTCTCCGCCTTCGCGGCCTGCGAGATCTCTGCGGCACCGGGCTCCTTGTACCAGGGACGCAGCCGGATGAGGGCCGGCTTGACGCCGGTGGCGAGGAGGAGGGCGGTGCCCTTGGGCAGGGCGCGGATCCGGTCGGGCGGCAGGACGGACTCCTGGCGGTAGGAGTAGGAGCGGGACGTGCCGTCCTTGCTGCGGGAGACGCTCGGGGTCTTCACGTCGTGCTGGCCGACCAGGGTGGAGATCTTCTGCACGAAGTCGGCGTCGTCCAGTCCGGCGCCGAGGAGCTTGATGGTCGCCGCGCTCCACAGCGCGTCCATGCCGACGTCGCCCCACACGCGGGCGCCCTGGCGGTAACTCTGGAGCAGGGTCACGACGTTGATGCCGCGCGAGCCGAAGTGGGAGTACAGGTCGGGGAGATCGGAGATGCGGCACACGTTGGCCGCCTCGTCGAGGACCGCGGTCAGCGGCGGGTCGAGCCGGCCGCCCATCCGCTCGGCGGCCACGACACCCGCCCGCATCGTCGCGTCGGCGAGACCCGCGATGACGCCGGCCGCGGAACCACCGCCGTCCTTGGAGAGCAGGTAGAGGGTGTCGGTGCTGAGGACGTGCTCGTGGGGGCGGAACTCCGGGAGTTCGGGATCGGGGGTGACCCAGGCGAGGATCTCCGGGTCGAGGAGGCAGGACGCGGTCTGGCGGGCGGTCTCGTAGATGCCGTCCCGGGTCTCCACCGCGCCACGCACCGTGCCCTGCAACTGCTCGGCCATAGCGACCAGTCCGACTTCTCGGAGCAGGTCGATCGGGGTGCGGTCGGCGGGGTCGGCGAGCCAGGCCAGCAGCTCGGTCAGCGGGGCCCGGCCGCGGGCGGCGGCCAGGAAGAGCGCGGTCAGGGTGTTCTGGGCGGCCGAGATCCAGAAGTCCTTCTTGGCGGTGTCGTCGTTGACGGACGCCACGAAGTGACCGGCCATCCGGCGGGCGCCCTCGATGGTGTGGCACTCGCCGAGGATGTTCCACCACATGGCGCGCGGGGCGTGGGCGATGCCCTGCGGGTCGAACGTCCATACCGTGCCCGCCTTTTCGCGCTGGGCGCGGGTGACGGCGTACACGTCTGACTTGTTGGAGGTCAGCAGGACCGCGCCCTGGGCGCGCAGCACCCGGGGCACGGCGATGCCGGTGGACTTGCCGGCCCGGGGTGCCATCAGATCGAGTTCGACGTCCTCGTAACTGCTACGCAGTTCGGGGCCCTTGGGGTCGAGGTCGCCGAGGAGGTTGCCGGTCTCGTCGGGGTGGAGCTCCTCGCGGCCCTTGAGGGTGGGGCGCAGTTCGCGGGCCCGGGCCTCGATGCCCGCCGGGCACATGGCGGCGAGTTCACGCTTCCCGGCGAGACCCTTGGGTGCCTTGCCGCGGTCCAGGACGAAGTTGACGGCGAGCGCGGCGGGTACGGCGATGAGCGCCAGCATGCCGAACATGCCCGCGTAGAGCACGGCGGCCGGGGCGCCCGGCCACAGGGCGGTGGGTCCCCGGGAGATCAGGGTGGAGGCGGTGGACAGGGCGAACGGCGGGGCGTCCCAGCCGTAGCCGGCGAGGCCTGCGCCGAAGGTGCCGCCGGCCCAGACGACGGTGAAGGCGAGGATGCCGAAGGCGGCCAGCGCGGCGATGGCCCACTGCGTCTGGTCGCCGAGGTCGGTGCTGCGGGGTCCGCTCACGCCGTCCACCCCCTGACCGACGCGTCGTCGGCGGGGAGTTCGAGGGGGGCGGGGTCTCCCGGGAAGGCCAGGGGCAGCGGCCCGTCCTGGGAGAGTCGTGCGACCTCCCGGGCGGCCCGGGCGGCGGCCTGCTCGATGGCCGCCTCGTTGGTCGTCCAGCGGGTGTTGGTGTTGTGCAGCTCGCGCTCGGCGTCGGTGATGGCGACCTTGATCGGGATGCCGGGGCGGCCACCGACCTTGATGAGGAAGCGCCCACGGCCCGGTGGCTCCTCGTCCTCGCCCCGCACGCCCCAGCCGGGCGGCGAGGACCAGGACGACACGAGTTCGATCTCGCGGCGGGAGAGTCCGACGACCTTGCCGAGGTCCTCCATCTCGGTCTTCGGCAGTCCGGCGCAGACGACCATCCCGGCGCGTTCGACGAAGCCGCGCGCCTTGGCGCGGTCGGCGTCGGTGCCGAGGGCCTCGGCGTCCTTGAGGGTGTGGGTGATCTTGGCGTCGCCGAGGCCGAGGGAGCGGTTGAGGCGGGTGAGCGCATCGATGCGGTCGACGATGCCGGAGGCGGCCCGCAGCGGGCGCCACAGCTCGTCGAGGACGGTGAAGAACCAGCGCCGGGGCGCCAGTCCGGCGTCCGCGAGGGCGTGCGAGGCGGCGACCGTGCCGAGGCCGTCGGACCAGGCGGCGAGCATCGCGGCGGCGGTCAGCTGGGTGTCGGCCTCGCCGATGCCGGAGATGTCGATGCACACGGCGGGTGCGTTCGCGTCGATCCGGGTGGACGTCTCGGAGGCGAAGGTGTCGCCGAGCGGGCCGTCGAGGATGCCGAGCAGGGAGCGGTGCAGCGGGTCCACGGCGTCCCGGTAGCGGGCGTCGTCGCCGCGGTCGAGGGTGACCGCGCGGACCCGGTCGGGGCCCTCGGTGAGGACCCGCAGCACGTCGGGCAGCAGCACCGTGCGGCCGGGCGGGGTGCGTTCGCGCAGGTGGTGCAGGACGGCGGAGAGCACGGACTGCTCGTGGTCGTCCATGGTCCGGCCGCGCACGATGGTGATGAGGGCGGCGACCATGTTCAGCACCCGGCCGTGGGCCTCCGCCTTCAGCACCTCGCCGGCCTCGCCGCCGATCTTCGCTGCGGCCTCCCCCATGGCCCCCGGGTCCAGGACGTTGATGCCGCCCCGGCCGCGCCCGATGGAGATGACCTGGCCGCCGAGCGCGCGGACGGTGTCGGCGTAGTCGGGCTTGAGGTCGCCGAGGACCAGCGGGACGACCCCGGTCGCGGCGAGCCCGATCAGCATCCGGTTGATGAGGGTCGACTTGCCCAGACCCGGCATGCCGAGCATGAACAGGGAGGGGTTGGAGATGTAGCGGGCCCGGGTGAACCAGTTCAGCGGATCGCCGCAGACCGTGGCGCCGGTGGACAGATGCTGCCCGAGCGGCACTCCGGTCATGGGAGAGCCCGAACCGGCGGCGAACGGCCACATGCCGCAGGCCTGGACCGTGGTGGCGCGCCACATGGTGGGCGGATCCATGTAACCGACGCGGCCACCGCCGGCCCCCTGCCAGCCGCGGGCCGGGACGTACAGCTCCCGGGGCTTGGCAGGGCCCTTCTCCTTGCCGCCGCGCTGGGCGTCGGACCCGGCGGCCTTCGCCTTCGCGGACTTCTTCGCGGACTTCGCCGACTTCTTCGCGGCGGCCTGGGCGCCGAATCCGTCCAGGCCGACCAGCCCCGAGCCGCCCGCGGCCAGGTCCCGGAGCGCCTCCTCCTCGGCCAGCCGGTCCGCGCGCTCGGCCAGCTTCTCTTCGCTTCGGCGGCTCACAGCGCCTCCTGGAGTTCGTGCGGGACGAGGGTCTGTTCCCACGGAAGGATTCCGGCGGGCAGGGTGCAGCTGAACGCGGCGGCCTGCATCCGGTCGGCGGGGCGCATCAGCACCCGGGACGCCGCGGTCAGGTTGCGTACGGTGACGCTGGCGTCGGCGAGTTCCTCCATGGTGTCGACGGTGACCGTCAGCATCAGGGAGAACTCCACGAGCCCGGCGCCGGACGCCTCCTCGGCGGCGGTCTGTTCGGCCGCCCGCACCTCGGAGGCCGCGCGCGCCTGGACCATGCCCTTGCCGGACGTGGCCATGAACTGGGCGCTGCGCCGGTCGGCCTCGACGATACGGGCCGAGGTGGCGGGGTCGATGGCCCGGTAGACCAGGGCGACCCGCTTGCGCCGGGTGCCGGGGGCGGCCTCCAGCATGCCGCGCAGCACCGAGGAGCGGACGGTGCCGCGGGGGGCCAGGGTCAGCATCCAGGTGCGGGAGACACCCGAGTCGTGCTGGTAGGCGTTGACCGTCTCCACGGCGGCGGCGGGACCGGCGTCGTCCCACTCCAGGCCCGTTCCGCCCTCCATGGCACGGGCGTTCAGGACGTCGGCGGCGACGGCGGGGTCGTAGGCGACCCGGACGACCTCGGCGATCCGCTCGGCCGACAGCGGGTAGGCGGCGCCGCCGCCGGCCGCGACGAGCCCGCTGAGCAGGCCGGGGATGCGGATGGCCAGTTCGGTCATCACGTCCTCCTTCCGGCGCTTCTGGCCCGCGGGGTTGCCGTAGGTGAGGGTGACGTAGGTGTGCATCTCGGAGGAGGCGCTCGGGTAGCGGTCGACGACCTCCTCCATCACGGCGCGGGCCGCGGGGGGCGCGTCGGGGTGGATGCGGGGCAGCACCTCGTGGGCGAGCCGGGTGCCGGGGTCGGGGGCGGTCTCCACGATCACGGTGGCGCCCTTCAGGCCGGGTTCGTGGGAGAGCCGGGCCAGCCACTCGCCCCACAGCGCGACCCAGACGTCGACCTGGTCCGGATCGATCAGCGAACCACCGTCGGGGTCGCAACCCAGGACGATCGTGTACAGGTCGCGCTGCGGGTGGTGCAGGATCCCGAAGGGGCGGTCGTAGGCGTCCCGGCCCTCGCTCGCGGTGACCTTGTTGAGCAGTCCCGGCGGGCGGAACCGGCCGCCGGGCCGCGCGGACAGCGGGCCGGAGACGTAGAGGTGCGCGCCTGCGGCCTTGCGGCGCCACCAACCGACGCGCAGGGCGAAGAGCTGGTAGACGTTGCGGCCGTCCTGGGTGCGGATGGCGAGCGGGATGAGGAACAGGACGACCGGGACGAACACGATGATCGCCGCGTACAGCGAGATCAGGGACGCCAGCAGGGTGGCGACGAGTCCGCCGAAGATCACGAAGGTGCCGACGAGTCCGAGCGGTCCGAGCCCCGCGCGCCTCGGCCTGCGCCAGTTCCCGTAGGTCGGATGGGAGACGGCTTCCGTGGACATGTGTCCGGTTTCCTTTCGTGCAGTGATGGGGGTACGGCATGAGTCGAGGGCCGAGGGGAGACCGCCGGGCGCCCTGGGGGGAGGGCGTCCGGCGGCCGTTCGTCAGGGGAGGCGGCACCGGGACGGGGTACGGGCGTACCGCCCGGGTGTCGTGAACTCCCCCTGGATCACTTGTTGTTGCCGAGGTCTCCGTCGCCGCCCTCGACGGCACCGGAGACGGTCGCACCCGCGGTCTGGGCCGCGGCCACGGCTGCGAGGACCGCGATACCGGCGGGGCCGCCGAGCGCCGCTCCGGCCTCCGCACCGCCGGCGGCCTTGCCCGCACCGCCGCCGCCCTTGCTCGCCCCGCTCGGACCGCCCGGGCCGGACGCGCCGCCCGCCCCGCTGCCACCGGATGCCCCGTCCGCACCGGAGCCACCGGCCGCCCCTCCGGTGCCGCTCGCTCCGCTCGGGCCCTTCTGTCCGCTCTCTCCGCCGGCCCCGCCGGACCCGCCGCTCATGGCGCCCACCTGCACGGCACCGGTCGCCAGTTGGCTGCCCGCCTGGCCCATGGCGGCCATCGGGTCGCCGGTGCCCATGGCGGCGGTGGCGGGTACGACGAGCTTCAGCAGTGCGGGAAGCGCGATGGCGGAGAGCAGCATCACGCCGATGCCGGCGATACGGGTGTTGACGTTGGGGTTCGTACCGGTCTTGCCCTGGCTGATCATCGTCATGCCGGCGTTCAGTACGAGCGCTACCGCGGGCTTGTAGAGCAGCCAGGAGATCATCCAGCCGATGTGCTTGCGCCACCAGCCGGCGCCCCAGTCCGTCATCGAGGCCGCGGCGGCGATCGGCAGGGTACCGAGCATGATCATCATGACGCCGAGCCGGATGTACATCAGGATCGTGTGCAGGATGCCCGCGAGCAGCAGCAGGAAGGCGAGGATCAGCAGCAGGAAGGACTGGATGTCGCTGTTGTCCCCGCAGGCGCCGATGTTGTCCAGCGCGTTCTGCACGGAGTCGTTGAACAGGTAGGTGGAGTAGCTGTCCGCGATCCTTGCCGCGGCCAGGCAGACGGTGGTGGCCGCGCCCGCGACGAGGACGACGCGCAGGATCCCCTTCAGTGCGGTGACACCGGCGGTACCCCTGCGCTCGAGGGCCATCTTGCCGGCCGCGAACAGCAGGGAACCGACGGCCAGGTAGACCACGATCCACGAGGTCTTGTCACTGAGGTCGTTCGAGGTGGTCGTGTCGTCCAGGGTCGGGACGCTGTCGGCCAGCCCCGCGAACACCGCGATCGCGGCGGCGAGGATCGACTTCGCGATCAGACCGATGACCGTCCCGACCGGGTCGCCGAGAAAGCTGAAGAACCCGGTGATCGCGTCCGCGAGCGGATTCCCGTTGCTGCACGCCGCCACGTCAGGCCCCCCAGAGTGTGTAACCGACGGCGCTCTGCTCGGTGGCCAACTGCGAGTACAGGCCTCCGCTTCCGTCGGGCTGGATCTTCCAGTCGCCGCCGCTCCAGCGCACGGAGACGCTGGTCGCGGCATAGCCCTGCGCGTTCCTGATCAGCAGCCTGACGGTCGCCGCCTCCCTGGTGTACGAGGTCACCTTGAACCCTGCGTAGGACGACGTGGCCGGGGCGCTGTTCGAGGCGTCCGTGTCGGGCACGGCGGTGCGCTGGAACACGAACAGTTCGCGTCCCTGCCCGGCCACCACCTGCTGGTCGGTGACCGTGCGCCACTGCGTTCCGCTCATCTGGGTGGGGATGCCGGTGGCGGCCAGCGCGGCGCCCATGGGCGTGTGCGCGAAGCACCACCACACGGCGCCCTCGATCCTGGTCGGCCCCGCCGAGGCCGAGACCGGCACCCGCCCGATGCTCACCGGGTGCCAGCTGATGTCCTTCGGCACGGACGGGGGGATCGCGTCGCCCGCGCTGTCGTCGGTACGGCAGCCACCGGGCCGGCCGTCCTTCTGGGTGGCGCTGCCGGACAGCGGGCCTTTGGACACCGGCGCCTGGGCACGGCCGCCGGAGCCGGAGCCCGACGTCACCGTGGCGATCACGCCCAGGACCACGACCAGCGCGAGGAACCCCGCCGATGCCTGCCAACTGCGCTGCTTCCAGTACGGCCCGGACTCCTCGGACCGCTGTCCTCCGCGCTTGAAGATGCCCACTGGCCCGCGCTCTCTAGTTGAAGACGAACTGGACGAGCGGGCCGGCCGTGGCCACCAGGACACAGCCGCCGAGCACCATGCCGAGGCGGCTCATGTGCTCCGAGCTCTCCCCCCGCTTGACGGAGATGGCCATCATCGCGCCGGTGACCAGCACGCCGCAGACACCGGCCGCGGTGCCGGCCCAGGCGAGGATGCCGAGGACGAGGTTCACCTTGGTGGTCAGCGGACCGGGGGCGTTGCTGGTCGGCTGCGGGACGTTGGCGGCAAGGTAGTGGGAGGCTTCGTAGAGCATTGCGGACATGAGGATTCTCCGAGGATTCGGCGCCCGGCCGAATGGTGGGCCGGGCGGTGAACTTGCTTTGCTGAAAGGCCTGTTGGTCTCAGGGGCCCAGAAGGGTCAGGTCGCCGAGGAACGTGACGAGCGGACCGGCCGTGGTGGCGATCACGCAGCCCAGGGCGACGAAGAAGACCCCGCGGAAGTGCTCGCCGCCCTCGCCCGGGTCGCCCCGGCGCAGCTGGAGCGACATCTGCATGCCGACGATGATCAGTCCGGCGACACCGCAGGCCGAGGCGCACCAGGCGAGGGTGTTGAGGATCAGGTGACCGTCGTCGCCCGGGTCGTACCCGTCGGCCAAGTACCGCGCGGCGGAGGCAAGTTGCATCACGACCTGGCTCCCTCGCCGTAGACGTCGCTGCCCACCAGCCGGGAGAGCGTGACGAGTTGCCTGGGGACGTACTTCAACGGACCGTCCGTGCGCCACGCCGGGATCCACGGCACACGGTGCACAGGGGCGACGGAGCGCAGGACGCGGATGCGGCGCAGCAGACCGAGCGGCAGCCGCCCGGGGGCGTCGGCGACGAGCACCACGGCCAGCAGTTCGAGCCCCTGCGGGGCGTTGCCGTCCTTGAGCGCGCCGAGCGCCCGGGACACGGACCGCAGGCCGCGCGCGCTGGTCCGGCCGACCAGGACGATCCGGTACGGCTCCCCCCGCGCGGGCTCGGGCCAGCGGTCACCCACGTCCACACCGCCGAGGGCCTCGACCAGCGAGGTCGCGCCGGAGCCGCCGTGGGCCTTGACCCACCCGACCTCCTCGCGCGACCGGCCGCCCGCCGCCCTCCCGGCTCGTTTCGACCGGCCCCGGCCTTGTTCCGCCGGACGGCCCGAAGAGGCTTTGCGCACCGAGGAGTTGACCGAGGATGCGGCCTGCTGCGCGGCGGGTGCCCTGGGAGCGGTGGTCTGCCGTGCGGCGGGGGGCCCGGGGGCGGTCGGCTGCCGTGCAGCGGGTGACCCGAGGGCGGTGGTCTGCCGTGCGGCGGGGGGCCCGGGGGCGGTCGACTGCCGTGCGGCGGGTCCTCCGGTGGCGGTGGCCTGCCCTGCGGCGGGCGCCGGGGGCCGGGAGACGGCCGGGGCGATCTGGCGTGGGGCGGGCGCCACGACGCTCCGCGTCCGCGGTGCCGGTGCCTCCTGCCGGACGGGGGCGGCCGTGCCGCCGTCCGTCTCCGGGTGTGCCGGCTCCGTGGACTTGGGTCCCCGTACCCATGACTGCGGGATCGGTTGTGGTGCCGAAGGAGTGCCCACGATGTTCTTCCCGCCCCCCTCCTGGCTCGTGCTTCCGCTGCTCTGTCTCATCCGGTTTCCGCTGTTCTGAACCTTTTTGCCACGGGCCCCGTTTCGGTCTGGCGGGTCCGTCGGACAGCACAACGGGCCGTGTGGCCACAGCGGTTCAAGGCAAGTCGAAGAAGGCGGAGGACGCGGATGGGTGCCGCAGAGAGCGAGAACGGCGCAGGCTCGAGCGCCGTCGTGTACGGCGTGGCCGGCGCCGGCGTGGGCGGCTGCGTGATGATCCCGCTCGCCGTGGCGGGCGCCGTTCCCCTGATCATCATCTTCGGCGGGCTCGGCGTCCTGCTCGCCCCGCTCATCGCGCTGATCCTGCTCTTCGGAGGGGGCGGCGGCAGCGCCGACGACTACAGCAGCGACAACGACACCGCGAACCAGATGGTGGCCGTCCTCCGGGGCGACGGGAAGGGCGAGCTGGACACCTCCACGGTCCCCTCGGACCTGGTGGACCCCATCAAGAAGGCCGGCGAGCAGTGCGACGCGATCGGCCCGATCGTCATCGCCTCCCAGCTGGAGAAGGCGTCCGGCTTCAACTCCACCCTGGTCGGCCCGCACGGCGAGACGGGCATCGCACAGCTGACGCCGGACACCTTCAGCAAGTACGGCAAGGACGACGACGACAACGGCAAGACCCAGGCGACGGACAACAAGGATTCGATCATGGCCCTGGCCCGCTACATGTGCGATCTGGCGAGCCAGGGACAGACGTTGCTGGACAACGGCACGGTCGTGAAGACCACCGACAAGGACGGCAACACCACCAACAGCGTGCTGGACCTCGCCCTGGCCGGTCACGCCGTCGGAATGGACGCCGTGAAGGCGGCCAAGGGCGTCCCGCAGTCGAACGACGCCCTGAGCTACGTCCTCGCCGTTCGCGCCCAGTTCGCCAAGTACCAGGGCATCGCCGCCCCGCCCTCGGGCGCCACCCCCGGGGTCACACCGACCTCGACGCCGACCGGCACGAACTGACACTCCCCCACCCGACCGGACCCACCGCATGAGGAAGACAGCCATGGACCTGGACCACTTCAAGGTGTACGTCACCGACGACGGCCTCGCCGAGATCAACGGCGACCCGCTCGTCCCCGCTCCCGGTCAGTCCGTGCACGAGGCCGTGCTCGACGCGTTGCACCGGTACGCCGAGGAGTCCGGCGCGGCCGTGGACGCCACGGTCGGCGACGGCCCCGGTACGGCCCACTTCGTCCTCCGGGTGCTGCCGGACGGCTCCAGCCACGTCCTCGCGTCCGGAGCCGGGTCAGGGTCCGGAGCCGGGTCAGGGTCCGGGTCCGGGTCCGGGTCGGGGTCCGGGGAAGATCCGGAACCCGACCAGCGGTCCGCCGCCGCCGAGCCGGACCCCGGACCGGGCTCCGAGCTGTCCGCCGACGGTGCGGCCTCCCCCACCGTCACCGCGGCGCCCGTCGCCCCAGACTCCGGGTTCACCTCCACCTCGACCTCCGCCTCCAGCTCAGTCTCCTCATCCGCCATCGCCGGCGCGATCGCCCGCGCCCGCGCCACCGCCGTCACCGGTACGACCGTGCGGGACCCCGCCCCCGGCCCGACCGTGCGGGAACCCGTCCCCGGCATCGACACGCCTCCCGCCGCGCTGTCCGAACAGGTGGGCCGGATCAACGAGTTGGGGGTCGCCGGCCGGCTCGACGAGGCGTTCGTCAGGGCGACCGCGCTGCGCGAGCGCCTGACCGGTTCGGTGGGTGCCGAGCATCCGCACGCGCTGGAGGCGCGGGCCCTGGAGGCATACCTCGCCCACCTGCGCGGCGACCACCGTGAGGCCGTCGTGCTGGCACTGGCCGTGGCGCGGGTCCGGTGCCGGGACCGCGACGAGCGGGCCCCGATGGACGTGGCACGCGCGGCGGCGGCCTGGCAGCAGCTCGACGACGACCGGGCCGCCGTCACCCATGGACGCGAACTGCTGCACATGTGGGACATGTTGAGCCGTCATCGTGCGCTGACGCCCGGCCACACAGAGATCGCCGACATGGTCCGCAGACACGTGGAGGCGCTGGAGGGGGCGTACGTCTGACCTTTCGTACGCGAGCACGCGCACTCCGGCGCACTCCCCCTGACCGGCTCGTCAATCGCCTCGTACACCAGGCGTCAAACAGACGTGGACCGCCCCTCGGAACACTCCGTTCCCCAAGAGCACCGCCCTGGCCCGCAGTGGGCCGGGGCGGTCGACCCGAGGAACAGGAGCACTCGCATGAACGTGACGGCCATCGGTTCGGCCAGCGCCGTCTCGCCCGAGGAGCGGGCACTGCGCGACCTCTACCTGGAACACGGTCCGGCCCTGTACTCGTACGTCCTGCGCATGCTGGACTGGGACACCCACCGCGCGGAGGACATCCTCCAGGAGACGCTGCTGCGCTGCTGGAGCAACGGGAACCTGGCCGACGCCGAGGGCATGGCCGTCCGCCCCTGGATGTTCCGGGTCGCCCGCAACCTCGTGATCGACGCGCACCGGACCCGGATGGCCCGCCCGTTGGAGATCAGCGACACCAGCTGGCTGGGCGACATGCACGCCGAGGTGGACGACATCGAACGGATGCTGTCGTCGATAGTGCTGCACAAGGCCCTGGAGTCGCTCACGCCCGCGCACCGTGAGGTGCTCCGGGCGACGTTCTTCGCGGACCGCACCACCCAGCAGGCCGCGGAGGACCTGGGGATTCCGCGCGGCACCGTGAAGTCCCGTGTGTACTACGCGCTGCGCAGCCTGCGCCTCGCTCTGCGGGAGCTCGGAGTCGTGGTGGAGGAGACATGGCAGGAGAACGCGGAGACGGATGTAGCCTGCTGAGCGGGCGGCCGAAGCCCATGAGGGCGTCAGCGGCCCTTCGGTGCCACCGGCTCGTCGGTGTCCGGTTCGCGCAGGGCCGAGGCCACCTCCTCGGCCTCCGGATGGCCCAGCTCCTCCAGCAGCGCGAGGGCCGACCGCAGCGCCTCGCGGGCCGCTTCCCGGTCACCGGTGGCACGGCGGGCGTCGCTGAGATGACGCAGGACGTCGGCTTCGAGATACCGGTCGCCGATCAGGGCGAACAGGCTCACCGACCGCTCGAAATGCTCGATGGCCTCCGCGTACCGGCCGAGGTGGTGGTAGGCGTAGCCGAGGGTGTCCTGCGTCGAGGCCGCTCCGTAGGGGTCGTCCATCTCCTCGTGGAGGGCCAGACCCTCCCGGCAGCAGTCGAGGGCCTTCGCGTGGTCGCCGATCAGGATCCAGGTCCAGGCGACCTCGTTGAGCACGCCGGCCTCGCCGTTGCGGTCGCCCTCGGCCCGAAGGAGGGCGCGGGCCTGTGCGTAGTGGTCGAGGGCGGCCGGGCGCCGGTCCGTCCGGTTGGCCAGGTAGGCGAGGGCACGATGGGCGCGGGCCTGACCGAAGGGGTCGCCGGCGTCACGGAACAGGTCCAGTGCGCGTGCGAGGCACCTCGACGCGGGCTCCGCATGGTCGAGCTGTGAGTGGGCGACACCCAGACCGCACAGGGAGTACGCCTGGCCGAGGGGATCGCCGAGTTTCCGTGCCGCCTCCAGCGCCACGCTGTTGATCTTCAGGAGGTCGTGCCAGAACCCGAGCCGGTTGAAGTAGACGTCCAGGGCGGCCGCGGTGCGCCAGGCGTGTTCGTCGTAACCGTGGGCGGCGGCGTGCTCGACGATCGCGCTCAGGACGTACCGCTCCGTACGCAGCCAACTGGTCGCCTGCGCCCGGTCGTTGAACCGGAGGGGCTCGCTGCCCGTTGTGCTCGGCGGCAGGGCGATGGGCTCGCGGAACGGTCCGAGGACCGAGGAGGCGTTGTGCGCGGTCCGCAGGAAGTGGTCGTGCATCCGCAGCAGGGTCGCGCCGCGGGCGCTCTCGCCGTCCTCGGCCTCGGCGAGTTCGGCGGCGTAGGCGCGCAGCAGGTCGTGGAAGACGAACCGGCCCGGAGCGTGTTCGTTGAGCAGGCTCGCCCCGGTGAGTTCGCTCAGCAGGGCGCGGACTTCCCGCCGTGGCGCACCGGTCAGTGCGGTGGCCGCGGCGGTGGTGATGTCGGGGCCCGGATGCAGGGCGAGACGGCGGAAGAGTCCGGCCGCCTCGGGCGACAGGGCGTGGTACGACCAGGAGAACACGGCCCGGGCGTCGGTGCCGGCGTCGTCGCCGACGAACGCGTCGAGGCTGCCGTGGTGGTCCCGGAGTTCCTGGGCGACGTCGGCGAGCCGGAAGCCGGGACGGTGGGCCGTGCGGGCGGCCACGATGGCCAGGGCGAGCGGCAGCCGGGCGCACAGCTCGGTGATCGCGGCGACGGCCTCCGGTTCGGCGTCGACGCGGGCGCGGCCCAGCCGCCGGTCCAGCAACTCGCGGGATTCCTCGGGGCTCAGCAGACCTGTCGTGAGCGGATGGGCACCGTGCCCGGCGACGAGTCCGCCGAGCCGTCTGCGGCTGGTGACGATGACGAGGCTGCCGGGTGTGCCGGGCAGCAGGGGCCGTACCTGCTCGGCGTCGCGGGCGTTGTCCAGCACGATCAGGAAGCGCCGGTCGGCGAGGATGCTGCGGTAGAGGGCGGACTGCGCGTCGAGTTCCTCCGGGACGGTCTGCGGGGTCATGCCGAGCGCCACGAGGAACATCTCGATCGCGGAGCCGGGCAGCATCCGGGAGCCCTGCGGGTCGTAGCCGCGCAGGTTGACGTAGAGGCTGCCGTCGGGGAAGCGGTGGGCGACCCGGTGGGCCCAGTGCACGGCGAGGGTGGTCTTGCCGGTCCCCGCCATGCCGTCGATGACGCCGATGACCGGGGTGCCGGGCGGTCCGTCTCCCTCGGGCAGCAGGGCCGCGAGGGTGTCGAGTTCGGCGCGGCGACCGGTGAACAAGGGGAGATCGGCGGGGAGTTGGGCGGGGCTCACCGCTCCGGGCCGGCGGCTGGGCAAGGAGGCCTCCGGCTCCGGAGGTGGCGCTGCACCGGGGCTGTCCCGGGTGTGGGTGTCGGGGGCCGGTGCGATGAGGGTCGGCCCGGCGAGTGCGGGGTCTGCGGCGAGAAGCCGTGCGTGTACGGCCCGCAAGGACGGCCCGGGCTCGATGCCCAGTTCGTCGACCAGCAGGCGGCGCGTGCTCGCGTAGGCCTCCAGTGCCTCGGCCTGCCGCCCGCACCGGTACAGAGCGGTCAGCAGCAGCTCGACCACCGACTCCCGCAGCGGATGCGCAGTGCGCAGCGCCAGCAGTTCCGGCACCGCCGCCTCGTGACGGCCCAGCTCCAGCTCCATGGACAGCCGCAACTCCAGGGCGCCCAGCCGGCGTTCGGTCAGTTCGGTCCGCGCGGACTCGGCGTAGGGGCCGGGGACGCCGGCCAGTGGCGCACCGCCCCCGGCGGTCTGCACGGTACGCAGCAACCGCACCGCGCCGGTCGTGTCGCCGACGACCCGGCACCGCTCGGCCTGCGTCAACGCCTCCTCGAACTCGGCCAGATCACTGGAGATCCGGTCGTTGCGCAGGGCGTATCCGTCCCCGACGGAGACCAGCAGCCCGGACGGCCGCCCTGGCCTCCGCTCGGGTTCGAACAGCTTGCGGAGCCGTGAGACGTAGGTACGCACCATCGCGACGGCACCCGGAGACGGCCGTGCGCCCCAGACGCCGTCCACGAGATCGGTCACCCCGACCGGCCGCCCCCGGCCGAGCAGCAGCGCCGCGAGCACCGCACGTTGCTGAGGGGACCCAAGCGCCAGTTCGACAGGCCCCCGCCAGGCACGCAGCGGGCCGAGCAGGGCGAACCGGAGGCTGGGCGGTGCGCTTTCTTCCTCCACGGTCCAGCACCGTAGCGACCGAGGCGCCGAACACGAATACGAATAGTTGTTTCCGGCCATAGGTCGGCTTGGAGGACGCTCACCCCAGGAAGCTCAGCCGCACCTTGCGCTCGGGGTTGTCGACGTTGGTGTCCACCAGGCACACCGACTGCCACGTCCCCAGCTCCAGGCGCCCGTTGAGGACCGGCAGCGTCGCGTGGGGCGGGACGAGGGCCGGGAGGACGTGGTCGCGGCCGTGGCCGGGGCTGCCGTGGCGGTGCTGCCAGCGGTCGTCGGCGGGGAGCAGGGTGTGGAGGGCGGCGAGGAGGTCTTCGTCGCTGCCGGCGCCCGTCTCGATGACGGCCACGCCGGCCGTCGCGTGCGGCACGAAGACGTTGAGGAGGCCGTCACGGCCGGCGGCCGCCTCCCTCAGGAAGGCCTCGCAGTCGCCGGTGAGGTCGACGATCCGCTCCGACGAACCGGAGGAGACGTTCAGGACTCGGGTGGTGAAAGCGTCAGACATGCCCCCATCCTCACCCCTGCGGCCGGATTCACTCG
This sequence comes from Streptomyces griseorubiginosus, assembly GCF_001514195.1. Classification (GTDB taxonomy): domain Bacteria; phylum Actinomycetota; class Actinomycetes; order Streptomycetales; family Streptomycetaceae; genus Streptomyces; species Streptomyces griseorubiginosus. The sequence goes on from NZ_KQ948738.1 coordinate 328,167, forward strand.
TCATCGACGGCCCGTTCTGCGATACGGCGGGTCCACTCCGCGAGACGCCATTGACCGTCGTCGCGCGCACTGACTACTTTCTGCCGCATGTTGCGTTCAGCCCTGCTCACCACGCGCGGTCACATCGACCTGCTGCGGGTGGCCTCCGCCGCGTGTCGCCGCGGCTGCTGACGCCTTTCTCCCGCTGTCCCGCGCCTGGGCTCCGCCCTGCCGACACGTCCGGTTCGCGCTGATCTCCGGCTGCTGAACGGCCGTTGGCGCGCGGCTGGACTCAGCGGCGCCCGCCTTCATCCCCCACGCCGCTCTCCCCTCCGTGGAGCTCCCATGAGCATCAGCCATGCCCCACCCGACTCCCAAGAACCCGATATTTCTGACATATCGCAACAGGTGAACAGCCCCGGGAACGCCGTCGGCTCGGATGCCACCCCGGACGCCACGGCCACAGGCCTGGAACCCATCGTCCCCGCCTCCTCCCGCCGCACCCGTGTCCCCCGCTGGCTGCGCCGCACGACCGGCCCCGTGCTGCTGCTGATCCTGTGGCAGCTCCTGAGCGCGACCGGTGTGCTGACGCCCGACGTGCTCGCCTCCCCCGGCCGGATCGCCCAGGTCGCGGGGGATCTGATCGCCGACGGCTCACTGGCCTCCGCGATGACGACCTCGCTCCAGCGGGTCGCCGGCGGGCTGCTGCTCGGCACGGTCATCGGCACCGGACTCGCCCTCGTCTCCGGCCTGTTCAGGGTCGGTGAGGACATTGTGGACGCCCCGGTCCAGATGCTGCGGACCGTGCCGTTCGTCGGTCTGATCCCGCTGTTCATCATCTGGTTCGGCATCGGCGAGGCGCCCAAGATCGCCATCATCACGCTGGGCGTGACCTTCCCGCTCTACCTCAACGTCTACGCCGGCATCCGGGGCGTGGACTCCCAGCTGATCGAGGCCGGGGAGTCCCTCGGACTCTCCCGCTGGGGACTCGTCCGGCATGTCATCCTGCCGGGCGCGCTGCCCGGCGCCATGACGGGCCTGCGCTACTCCCTCGGCATCGCCTGGCTCGCGCTCGTCTTCGCCGAGCAGGTCAACGCGGACTCCGGCATCGGCTTCCTGATGGTGCAGGCACGGGACTTCCTGCGCACCGACGTCATCGTGGTCTGCCTGATCGTCTACGCCTTCCTCGGCCTGCTGGCCGACTTCATCGTCCGCACGCTCGAAAGGCTGCTGCTGCAATGGCGACCCACCTTCACCGGCCGGTGAGCCCCACGGCGCCCGAGGCGGCGCAGACATCCTCCGGTCCCACAGGGGCCGACAGGGCGACCGAAGTCACTGTTACCAAGGAAGTCACCGAAACCACCGACGCGTCCGCGGCGGCACCCCGCCCCGCGCACGCCGTCCGTGTCGAGGGCCTGACCCGCTCCTTCGACGGCCGCCCGGTCATCGACGACCTCCGACTGGACGTCCGCCCAGGCGAGTTCGTGGCCCTCCTCGGCCGCAGCGGCTGCGGGAAGTCCACCCTGCTGCGCATCCTCGCCGGGCTCGACCGGGACATCGAGGGCACCGTCCTGGTCCCGCGCCGCAAGGCGGTCGCCTTCCAGGCGCCCCGCCTCATGCCGTGGAAGAAGGTGTGGCGCAACGTCCTGCTCGGCCTGCCAGGCAAGCCCGCACGCGCCGTAGCCGACCAGGCCCTGGAGGAGGTCGGACTCGGCCACCGCAGTGACGCCTGGCCCAAGACCCTCTCCGGCGGCGAGGCCCAACGTGCCTCCCTGGCACGGGCGTTGGTGCGCGAGCCCGATCTCCTGCTGCTGGACGAGCCGTTCGGCGCGCTCGACGCCCTCACCCGCATCAAGGCCCAGCGCCTGGTGGGTGAGTTGTGGCAGCGCCGCGGCTGCGCGGTGCTCCTGGTGACGCACGACGTCGAGGAGGCCGTCCTGCTCGCCGACCGGGTCCTCGTGATGGACGAGGGCGTCATCGCACACGAGCAGGAGATCGACCTCGACCGGCCGAGGGACATCGCCGACCCCCGGTTCGCGGAGATCCGCGGACAGCTCCTGGAGCGCCTCGGCGTCGCCACCGCCGCCGAAGCCGCCTGAACTCCCCCGCACACCACCTCGGTTTCACAGAACGGACTCCCCATGCGACGCCGCCTCGCCCCCGCCGCACTGCTTCTCCCCTTCGCCCTCCTGCTCACCGCCTGCGGCGGAAACGCCACCGCCGGCACGGGCTCCGACACCGACGGCAAGGGCTCGCTGACACTGAACGTCGGTGACCAGAAGGGCGGTTCGGCGGCCATCCTGCACGCCGCGGGGGAACTCAAGAACCTCGACTACAAGATCAAGTGGTCGACCTTCACCTCCGGTCCGCCGCTCCTGGAGGCCGTCAACGCCAAGGCCGTCGACATCGGCGGGGTCGGCAACACCCCGCCCGTCTTCGCGGCCGGCGCCGACTCGAAGATCACGGTGGTGGCGGCCTGGCACGGCACCTCCAAGGGCGACGCCCTCCTCGTCCCGAACGGCTCGAAGCTGACCGATCCCGCGCAGCTCAAGGGCAGGTCGGTGGCCGTGGCGCAGGGTTCCTCCGCCCACTACCAGCTGGTCGCCTCGCTGAAGGCGGCCGGGCTGAGCCTGAGCGACGTGAAGGTCAAGTACCTCCAGCCGGCCGACGCGCTGGCCGCGTTCACCTCCGGCAAGGTCGACGCGTGGGCGGTGTGGGACCCGTACACCTCGCAGATCCTTCAGGCGAAGCAGGGGCGGGTGCTGACCACCGGTGACGGGATCACCAACGGCCTGACCTTCCAGGTGGCTTCGCCGAGCGCGCTGAAGGACCCGAAGAAGGTCGCCGCGATCAAGGACTACCTGGAGCGGCTGCGGCGCGCCTACAAGTGGGTCTACTCCCACGAGTCGGAGTGGGCGAAGGTCTGGGCGAAGGAGACGGGCCTGCCCGAGGACGTGGCGCTCGCCGCGGTGAAGCGGACGTACACCACGCGGGTGGCCGTCGCGGTCGACCAGCAGCTGATCGCCTCGGAGCAGCAGATCGCCGACACCTTCACCCAGTTGAAGCTGATCCCGCGCAAGGTCGACTTCGGCGACTTCACGGACCCGCGGTTCAACGGCGGCCTCCCGGCCTCCACCACCGCGCCGCGCCCCTCGGAGACGAACTGACGCGCCGGTACCACCGGTTCCTGCTCACCGACGGTGACGACCGCACCCTCGTGGACCGGCACGCCTACGGTTCGAACCGCAGCGGGCAGGTGCCGGGGCTCCAAGGCGGTGCTCACGCCGACCGGGACCTTGTGCGAGGACGCCTGGCTGACCACCACGGCCCTCGCCACAGCCGTACGCCTTCGAAGGCACCCACCCCCAGGTCGAGGGCGGCCTGACCGCACTGCCGCCGGACCCGGTGCCGCAGTTGTTCTCCCATCCTGGTGGCAGGAGGGCGAGGTGGGAAGATCCGGCCTCCCGCCGCCGTTAGTAGAAATGTGAACAACACGCGCGAGGTCGAGGTCGTCGTCATAGGTGCTGGTCAGGCGGGTCTGTCCAGCGCCTATCACCTGCGCCGCACCGGTTTCGAGCCGGAGCGCGACTTCGTGGTCCTGGACCACTCCCCCGCGCCCGGCGGCGCCTGGCAGTTCCGATGGCCCTCGCTGACGTACGGCAAGGTGCACGGCATGCACGCGCTGCCGGGCATGGAGCTCACGGACGCCGATCCGGAGCGGCCGTCGTCGGCCGTGATCGCGGAGTACTTCACCGCGTACGAACGCGCCTTCGACCTGCGGGTACGACGCCCTGTCGACGTCCGTGCCGTGCGCGAGGGCGTCGACGGCAGGCTGCTGGTGGAGACCTCGGACGGCACCTGGTCGACCCGGGCGCTGATCAACGCGACCGGTACCTGGGACCGGCCGTTCTGGCCGCGCTATCCGGGCCAGGAGACCTTCCGGGGACGGCAGTTGCACACCGCGCAGTACCCGGGGCCCGAGGCGTTCGCCGGGTTGCGGGTGGTCGTGGTGGGCGGCGGCGCGTCCGGCACCCAGCACCTGATGGAGCTCGCCCCCTACGCGGCGGCCACCACCTGGGTCACCCGGAGCGAGCCGGTGTTCCGTGAGGGCCCCTTCACCGAGGACGTCGGCCGGGAGGCCGTGGCGCTCGTCGAGGAGCGGGTGAGGCAGGGGCTGCCGCCGAAGAGCGTGGTGTCGGTGACCGGACTGCCGCTCAACGACGCGGTACGGCAGGCCCTCGCGAACGGTGTACTGGACCGGCAGCCGATGTTCGAGCGGATCACGCCGGAGGGCGTGGAGTGGAAGGACGGGCGGCGCGTCGACGCCGACGTCATCCTGTGGGCGACCGGTTTCCGGGCCGCCATCGAGCACCTGGCCCCGCTGAAGCTGCGGGAGCCGGGCGGTGGCATCCGGGTCGAGGGCACCCGCGCGGTCGCCGATCCCCGGGTCCATCTGGTCGGCTACGGCCCGTCGGCGAGCACGATCGGCGCCAACCGCGCGGGCCGCGCCGCCGTACGGGACATCAAGCGGCTGCTGGCCGAGGAGCCGGTGGCCGCTTGACGCTCCCTGTGACGCGGCATCGCTTTGCGCTCCGTGCGACGCGGCATCGCTTTGCGCTCCGTGCAACGCGGCATCGCTTGGCGCTCCGAGCGACACTGCGTCGCTTCCAGCCGCATGTGACGGTTCGTCACTTTCAGTCCTGCTTGGCCGAGTTCTTCTGGTTCTTGTTGAACTCGGCCACGTTGCGCCGGTGTTCCTCGAAGTTGTCGGTGAAGCGGGTGTCGCCCGGCTTCACCGTCACGAAGTACAGCCAGTTGCCCGCGGCCGGTGCGATCGCGGCACGCATCGCGTCCTCCCCGGGGTTGTCGATCGGAGTGGGCGGCAGGCCCATGCGCTGGTACGAGTTGTAGGGGCTGTCGATGCGGGTGTCGGCGCTGGTCGTCCGCAACGTGGAGCGGTTCAGGGCGTAGTTGACGGTGGAGTCCATCTGGAGCGGCATTCCTCGCTCCAGGCGGTTGAAGACGACCCGGGCGACCTTCGCCATGTCGGCCTTGGTCGCCGCCTCGGCCTGGACGATGCTCGCGATGGTGACGGCCTGGTAGACGTTCATGGCGTTGCGCTGTGCACCGGCCGCGATCGGGGCGCCGTTGAACTTCTTGTTGGCGGTGTCGACCATGAACGAGAGCAGCGCCTCCGGCGTCGTCTTCCTGCCGTTCCGCTCCAGCGGGTACGTCGCCGGGAAGAGATAGCCCTCCGGGTTGCCCTCCGCCTCGTTCGGCAGCTTGAGGTGCGCCTTGGCCAGGGACCTCTTGGCGCTCCCCGGCGGCCGGCCGAGGGCCTTGTCGACGGCGTCGTAGACCTGCCCGGCCCGCCAGCCCTCGGGGATGAGCAGGGTGGTGGGCTCCTTGGCGCCCTGGCCGCTGTCGAGCATCAGCAGCGGCACCGCCACGGCGGTGCCGGCCACGACGGCCCCGGTGGCGATGAGGACGAGACGCCCCCGGCGCGTCAGTCGGATCGTGCTCCGTGGCGGAGTGTTCTGGTACATGCGGGCACGGTAACCCGCATATCACCACAAACCCGGCATATTTTCAGCTTGTCGGTTCCAGTTGGGCATCTCGGCGTACGAGCGCCGCGTACCGCCCGTCCTGCTCCAGGAGCTCCTCGTGCGTACCCCGCTCGGCCACCCGGCCGGAGTCGAGGACCACGATCTGGTCGGCATCGCGAATGGTGGACAGCCGGTGCGCGATGGTCAGCGTGGTGCGGTTGGCCGAGAGCGCGTCGATGGCCTCCTGCACGGCGTGCTCGGTACGCGTGTCCAGGGCGCTGGTCGCCTCGTCCAGGATGAGGACGGGCGGGTCCCGCAGAATGGTCCGCGCGATGGCGAGGCGCTGCTTCTCGCCTCCCGAGAAGCGATGACCGCGTTCGCCCACGACCGTGTCGTAGCCGTCGGGCAGGGACGCGATGTGGTCGTGGATCTGCGCCGCCCGCGCCGCCTGCTCGATCTCCTCGTCGGTCGCGTCCGGCTTCGCGAAGCGCAGGTTGTCGGCGACCGTGGCGTGGAAGAGGTACGTCTCCTGCGAGACGACCCCGATGGCCCGCGCGAGGGTGTCGAAGTCCAGGTCCCGGACGTCGACCCCGTCGAGGGTGACCCGGCCGCCCGTCACGTCGTAGAGCCGCGGGACGAGATAGCCGAGGGTGGACTTGCCGGCGCCGGTCGAGCCGACGAGCGCGAGGCTGCTGCCCGCCGGGACGTCGATGTCGATGCCGGTGAGGACGGGGGCGCGCTCGTCGTCGTCGCTGTCGTACCGGAACTCGACGCCCTCCAGCCGGACCTCGCCCTTCACGCGGTCGAGGTGGACCGGGTCCTCCCGCTCGGTGATGTCGATCGGCAGGTCGAGGTACTCGAAGATGCGCTGGAAGAGCGCGAGCGACGTCTGGATCTGGACGCCGGTCGACAGCAGGCTCACGGCCGGGCGGAACAGGCCCTGCTGGAGCGAGACGAAGGCGACGATGGTGCCGAGGGAGATGTCCGGGCCGCCGGCCTGGAGGGCGATGCCCGCGGTCCAGTAGATGACGGCGGGCATGGCGGACATGACGATCCCGATCACGGCCATCCGCCAGCGTCCTGCCATGTTCGACCGCACTTCGAGGTCGACCAGGCTCTCGGACTCGTCGGCGAAGGACCGGGTCAGCGAGTCGGAGCGGCCCATGGTGCGGCCGAGCAGGATGCCGCTGACGGAGAGCGACTCGGTGACCGTCGCGGCCATCGCGGCCATCTGCTTCTGGCGCTGCGTGGTGATCTTCTTGCGTTCGTTGCCGACCCGCCGGCTGATCCACACGAACACCGGGAGCAGCAGCAGCGAGACGACGGTCAGGCGCCAGTCGAGGGCGATCATCGCGATGATCGTGGCGACGACGCTGGTCAGGTTGGAGACGAGCGAGGTCGCGGTCGAGGTGACGGTGGCCTGCATGCCGCCGATGTCGTTGGCGATGCGGGACTGCACCTCGCCGGTGCGGGTGCGGGTGAAGAAGGCGAGCGACATGCGCTGGAGGCGGCCGTAGACCGCGGTGCGCAGGTCGTGCATGACGCGCTGGCCGACCGTGGTGGAGATCAGGGTCTGGCCGACGCCGAAGACGCCGGTCAGGACCGCGCTCAGGATCATGCCCAGCGCGAGCAGGCTGAGCAGTCCGGTGCGGCCCTGGGGGATCGCCACGTCCAGCGTTTCCTTCAGCAGGAACGGGGTGGCGACGGTGACCAGGGCGGAGGCGCCGACCAGCAGGCCGACGACGGCGAGCCGGGCACGGTAGGGCTTGAAGAGCCGGAGGATGCGGCGCACCTGCCGGGGCTGGTCGGTCGAGGTGCCGGGCGTGGGGGTCCAGTCGATGTGATCGCGGGGCATGGTCTCCTGCGGAAGGTGAGGCGGTGAGGACCAACGGAGCTTAGCTCATTGTTACCTATACTCACAATGAACCAGGTCCTGATATTGTTCCCGCATGACCACGCCAGATTCCGACGGCCTGCTCGCCGAGCAGTTGCTCAGACTGACGCGCCGGGTGTTCCGCATCCAGAAGCGCCACCTGGGACAGCGCGGTCTCGGCGTCACACCCGCGCAGTCCAGGCTGCTGCGCACCCTCGCGCACTGCGACACACCGCCGCGCATGGCCGACCTCGCCGAGCGGCTGGAGGTGGTCCCCCGGGCCGTGACCAGTCTCGTCGACGCGCTGGAGGACGGCGGCAAGGTGCGGCGGGTACCGGATCCGACCAACCGCCGGGTGATCCGCATCGAGCTGACCGGGGACGGCGTCAAGACCCTGCGCGAGTTGCACGACGTACGCAGGGCCGCCGCGGAGGAGATCCTCGCTCCGCTGTCGGACGAGCAGCGCGCGGCGCTCGGAGGGCTGCTGGACACGCTGGTGGACGGGCCGTACTGGCAGCACTGACGGGCAGCACTCGCGGCACCGAGGACGAGCGAGGCCACCACTCCTGTCGTACGGAGCGGTGGCCTCGGGGCGTCGCGACCGCGAGCGTCAACTCACCTCGGCGACGGGCTCCTTGACGACCGGTTCCTCGACGACCGGTTCCGTGACGACCGGAGCCGGGGCGGTCTCCTCCTCCGCCTCGGGTACGGCTGCCGGGGCGGGCTCCTCCTCCGCCTCGGGGACGACCTCGCCGCCCAGCACCTTCTTCGCCTTGTCGATGTCCAGGGCGCCCTCCCAGCGGGACACCGCGAAGACCGCGACGCAGTTGCCGAGGAGGTTGGTCACCACGCGCATCGAGTCCATGATGCGGTCGACGCCGAGGAGCAGGGCGACCGCACCGGCGGGGATCGCGCCGAGCGAGGCGGCGGTGGCGGACAGGGCGAGGAACGCCGAGCCGGGGATGCCCGCCATGCCCTTGCTGGTCAGCATCAGCACCAGGACCACGGTGATCTGCTGGCCGAGGCTGAGGTCGACGCCGACGGCCTGGGCGATGAACAGGGTGCCGATGGAGAGGTAGAGCGAGGCGCCGTCGAGGTTGAAGGAGTAGCCGGTCGGCAGCACCAGGCCCACCGCGTCGTCGCGCGCCCCGGCCTTGCGCAGCTTCTGCATCACGCGCGGCATGACGGACTCGGTGGACGCGGTGCCGAGCGCGAGCAGCATCTCCTCGCGGATGTAGCGCAGGAACTTCCACAGGCTGAGCCCGGTGAGCGCCTTGAGCGCGACGGCGAGCAGCGCGATGAAGAGCGCGGCGGCCATGTAGCACAGGACGATCAGCTTGGCGTAGGTCTCGATGACGCCGAGGCCGTACTGGCCGATCAGCACGGCCATGGCGCCGAACACGGCGATCGGCGCGAGGCGCATCACGAAGCCGACGATCGCGAAGATGATCTCCTGGGCCTGCTCGATGGCGGGCAGCACCCGCGGGACCTTGGTGTGCCCGAGGTGGAGCAGCGCGGCGCCCACCAGACAGGCCAGGATGAGCACCTGGAGCAGGGAGTTCTCGGCGAAGGCGCCGATGAAACTGGTGGGCAGCGCGTTGACGATGAACTCGGTCGTCGAGGGCAGATGTCCGCCGGCCGTCTTGGCGTCCACGGCCGCGGAGTTGAGCGTGGCGGGGTCGACGTGCATCCCCGAGCCGGGCTGGACGAGGTTGGCGGCGAGCAGTCCGATGACCAGCGCGAGGGTGCTCGCGACCTCGAACCAGATCAGCGCCTTGAGCCCGATCCGGCCGAACGCCTTGAGGTCGCCCGCCTTGGCGATGCCGACGACGACCACACAGAACACGAGCGGCGAGATGATCGTCTTGATGAGCCGGGTGAAGCCGTCGCCGAGCGGTTGGAGGTCCGAGGCGAAGCCGGGCCACAGCTTGCCGACGACGATGCCGAGGACCAGCGCGACGGCGACCTGGACGAAGAGAGAGGTACGCAGTGTGTGTGCGACGCGTCGCGGCAGGGACGGGACGGACGGCGGCACGGGCACTCCTTGGGGGGACGGGGAGCCACAGAAGCCAGGGGAGACTTCTGCGATACGGAAAGCGGCTTCCGTGAGGACTACTCTGGAGGGACCGTTGATCGCCTACGAGACCGCCGTGTTTCCGCCGCGTAAATCACGCACCCTGTGACGCACCGCACACAACTCGGCTCAGCAGCCGTCGCGTTCCTCGGTCAGCACTCCCTGCACGGTCACGAGTGACCGGTCGTGGCATCCGGCCGAGCCCCGGATCCGGTAGTGCTCGCTCGTCGTGCCGACCGCGTGCCGCTGATCGCGCGGGACGTTGATCGTGTAGGTGGCGTCGCCCGTGTAGGTGTCGTCGAGCCGGGACCACACCGCGGTGCGGCGGCCTCGGCTCACCATGGACTCGGCGCGGTCACCGAGGGTCAGTACCGTCCGGAGGCGGTCACCCGCGCCGACCGTGGTCGTGCCGTCCATCGTGTACGTCCGGTGGGTGCGGGTGGTGCGGGCCGGGCCACGGCCGTCCACGGTCACCGATTCGTCGTCCGTCCAAGTGGCCTTGAGCGCGTCGGGGTTCTCGCCGTCACCCCAGCGATGGGTGGACGTGTTCGCCAGTGAGCGGCGGACGGTGGTCGTCACCCGGCCGTGCGAGGTGTCCACGTACCCGGCGACGGTGAGCCGGTGGTCACCGTCGGTGTCCACGCGCTGCTCCGAACCGGGCGTCCAGACGGAGGAGTTGGCGAGGTCACCGCTGTCGTGCGTGATGAGCCCTCCGGTGACGTGCCTGCTCCTGGTGTCCTGCCAGACGAGGACGTTCACCGGCGTGCTCCACCCGGACTGCCCCGCGGGCACACCGACGACCGAGACCTCCAGGCGATGCGGGCGCCCGTCGTTGAGGATCCCGGCGAAAGGGGTCAGGTCGTATTCGATCGGCTTGACGTCGAAGGCGCGGGGGCCCGGAACGACGTACCAGAGAAAGGGGTTGGACCAGCCCCCGGTCCACACGGTCGGGAACGGGGCGGCGATGCCCGCGAGTTGGCCGTCGACCTGGATCTGGACCTCGCGGTAGGGGCCACCGTCCGCCCGGCAGGAGTACGGCGCGTTCGACGGCACCGTCAGATACCAGTACTCCTCGCAGCCGCCGCCGGAGCCGGTGGCGTACACCTCGGCGACGATGCGTTCGCTGTTGCGCGGGGTGGTGAGGGCCCCGTCGGCGAGGGTGAGCACGCGGCCGGGAGTGCTGCCGGCGTCCGGTGCGCCTGCGTAGAACGTCAGCGTCACCTTCACGTCGATGATGCCGGTGTAGGTGTCGTCGACGACGTTCCCGATGAGCATCTCGACGTCCTGGCGACGGCGGAGTGTGTCGCTGTAGCGCGTCACGTCCTTCTCCACGGACCACTCGATGCCGTCGGGCGAGGGCTGCGGGGTGGACGTGCGGAGCACCTCGACCCCGCCGATGTGCAGATAGCCGAGCCGGTCGAACTGCCGTCCCTTGACGTGGCCTTCGAGACGCAGCACGACCTTGCTCCAGCGGTCGCCACAGCCCTTGGGCGGGGCGTAGGTGCCGGTGTACGGCGTGAAGTCGCGGAACCGCGCTTCGGCGACGGTGACCCGGCAGGACCTGCCCGGGGGCTTGGTGACGGGCGGGGCGGCGGTGACGGGGTCGTGCCAGTCGGTGCCGAACTCGGCGGGAGCGGGGGTGGGTTGGTCTGCGGGCGCCGCCGGTCGGGCTGACGCTGTCTGTGCGGGGCGCGCCGCCGACTGGGCCGGGGCCGCTCCGAGCAGTGTGCTCACCAGAAGGGTCGCCCCTGTGAGCATGGACATGACTATCCGACTCTTCATGGCCGTGTTCTACGGCGAGTCGGGCGTCTCCCGCAATGACGCCTCCCCCGGCCGGCTTACGCCGCCAGGTCCGCCCTGTCCCCCATCACCACCACGGGATGGCGGTCCGGATCGAGCGTGCGCAGCAGATACCGCATCGCCGACCTGGACACGCTGACACAGGCCGACGTACCGCTGCCGTGGTCCATGTGCAGCCAGATACCGCCGCCCTTGGCGTAACCCTCGGGCCGAGTCTGGTTGTTGGGCGGGGTGCCCTCGACACGGTTGTAGTCGACGGCGATCACGTAGTCGAAGTCGTGCCAGTAGGACCGGGGCCACCAGCGCGGGGCGGCGATCGCGGCCGACCTCGTGTAGGGCAGCCGCGCGCCGGGGTCCGGGAGCACGCCGCCCGCGTCACTGAGCGTGAACACCCCGACCGGGCTGCGCCGGTCGCCCTCGTGGTGGTCGGTGGTCCAGCCCTTCTTGCCGTTGTGGGCGGGCCAGCCGCGGACACGGTCCCAGCCGGAGCCGTGCCTGGCGTACAGCACGACGGTGGCGTCCGCGGAGTTCCTCCCGTCGCCGTAGACCGCGACGACCTGGCGGGAGTTCGCGGGGATGCGCGTCCGGAGGCGGTCGCCGACGCCGGGGATACGGGTCGGTCGGCCCGCGGATGCGTCCCCGGCCTCGGTGCGGGGGACGGGGCCGGCGGACGCGGGGGTGGCGCCGGTGTGTGCCGGGCCCGGGCCGCCGCACGCTCCCAGCGGGAGCAGCAACACTCCCACCGCTGTCGTGGCCACCGCGATCCGCCGTACGCCTCCGCCTCCCATCGGTCCATCGTCGCACCGGAGCGCCGGGGCGGCCGAGCCGCCGGTTGTGCGCGGCACGCGCGTCACGCGGGGCGGGCGAGCCGGTTGCTGTGCGTCGCGTGGGGCGGAAGTGCCCCTTCCCTGCCGCGGGCGGGCCGGTTCTCCATGCGTCGCGGCGGAAAACCTGTTGCCTCCGGACACGCTCTGCCGCGAACCTTTCACGGTTTGCAGCCGCCGTGCGCGGCTCTCCTCCCACCCCCCTGACACGAGCAACCGGGACACACCCCTCATGCAGATCCAAGACCTTCCGTATGCCGATCCGGGAGTGCCCGACGCACGCTCGGGCCCCCGGTTCCTGTGGTGGCTCTTCAGGAACCAGCTGGGCGGTCAGTTCAAGTCGCTGGCCTGGGGACTACTGCACTTCCTCTCGGTCTCCGCGCTGCCCTTCTGCGTCGGCGTGGCCGTACAGGCCGTCGTCGACCACTCCGGCCGCCGACTCGCCCTCGCGGGCGGACTGCTGGCGCTGTGCTGCGTCGGCAACGCGGTGGGCGACACCTTCCTGCACCGCACCGCCGTCACCAACTGGATCACGGCCGCCGCGCGCGTCCAGCAGCTGCTGGCCCGCAAGGCCGCGAACCTGGGCTCCGCTCTGACCCGACGGGTCGCGGCCGGCGAGGTCGTGGCCGTCTCCACCGGTGACGTCGAGAAGATCGGCTGGTTCGTGGAGGCCTGGTCCCGGTTCACCGCGGCGGCCGTCACGATCGTCGTGGTCTGCGTCGGGCTGGTCGTCTACCAGCCGGCGCTCGGCGTGGTGGTCGCCGTGGGCCTGCCGGTGCTGGCCCTCTCGGTGCTGCCCCTGCTGCCCCGGGCGACCAGACGCGCCGACTTCCAGCGCGAGAAGGCGGGCCGCGCCACCGAGCTGGCCTCCGACACCGTCGCCGGGCTGCGCGTACTGCGCGGCATCGGCGGTGAAGAACTCTTCCTCGACCGCTACCGCAGGGCCTCCCAGGAGGTCCGCCACGCGGCCGTGCGCAGTGCCCGGATGTGGTCGCTGATCGCCGCGATCCAGGTCCTGCTGCCGGGTCTGCTGCTGATCGCGGTCGTCTGGTACGGCGTCCACCTGGCCCGCCAGGGCCGGGTGGAGATCGGCGAACTGGTCGCCGTCTACAGCTCGGTGATGATCCTGACCTACCCGCTGCGGCACTTCGAGGAGATCGCCATGGCGTACTCCTTCTCGCGCCCCTCGGCCGGCCGGGCCGCCCGGGTGCTGTCGTTGGAACGGGCCACGCCGTCCGACGGGGCGGCGGCTGCGGAGGTCCCGGGAGACATGCCCTCCGGGGACCTGTACGACCCGGCCACCGGTCTGCTCGCCCCCTCCGGGCGGCTCACCGCGGTGGTCTGCGGCGACCCGGATGCGGCGGGGCTGCTCGCCGAACGGCTCGGTGGACACCCCTCGGAGGGGGGCGTCTCCGTGCTGCTGGGCGGCGTGCCACTGGACGAGCTGCCGCTCGACTCGGCACGCACCGCCGTTCTCGTCCAGGACAAGGACCCGGTGCTGCTCTCCGGCAGCCTTCGCGAACTGCTCGACGTGCCCGCCTCGGGTGACGTCGGTGCCGTGGAGGCGCTCGCCGCCGCGCAGTGCGCGGACGTACTGGCCGCCCTGGTCCAGGGGTCCCTGGACGCCGAGGACCCGATGGACGCCCGCATCACCGAACGCGGGCGCTCCCTCTCGGGCGGCCAGCGCCAACGGCTCGCCCTGGCCCGGTCGCTGTTCACCGACCCGGAGGTGCTGGTCCTGGACGAACCGACCTCCGCGGTGGACTCGCACACCGAGGCACGGATCGCGGACGGCGTACGGGACCTGCGGAGCGGGCGCACCACGGTGGTGTTCACCTCCTCGCCCCTGCTCCTGGACCGCGCCGACCGCGTGGTGCTCGTCCACGACGGCGAGGTCGCGGCGGTCGGCGTGCACCGCGAGCTGGTGCACAAGGAACCGCGGTACCGGGCGGTCGTCACCCGCGAGACGGACGACGAGGCCGCGCTGAACGATGCGCGGCACGAGAACCATGTACGGCACGAGAAGGACGGCGTACCGCACGAGCACGACGTGCTGCACGCCCTGGAAGAGATCGAGGAGAGCGCATGATCGGCGTGGCGCCACCGGCGTACGACCCGGCGGCACCGACGACGGCGAACACCCTGCCCGTCGGAGCCCCCGCGACCGTACGCGCCTACGTGGCCGAACTGTTCCGCCGGCACCGCCGCGCCTTCGCCCTCCTCGTCGGCGTGAACACTGTGTCGGTGGTGGCCTCCATGGTGGGGCCCTGGCTGCTCGGCGACCTCGTCGAGCGGGTCTCGGACGGGGCGCGCGAACTCCACCTCGAGCTGACCGCGGGACTGTTCGTCATCGCCCTGGTCGTCCAGGCCGTCTTCGTACGGCAGGTGCGGCTGCGCGGTGCGATGCTCGGCGAACAGATGCTGGCCGACCTGCGCGAGGACTTCCTCGTGCGGTCGGTCGGCCTGCCGCCCGGCGTCCTGGAACGGGCCGGGACCGGCGACCTGCTGTCCCGGATCACGACCGACATCGACCGGCTCGGCAACGCCATGCGCGAGGCCGTACCGCAACTGGCGATCGGTGTGGTGTGGGCGGCCCTGCTGCTCGGCGGACTCGTGATCACCGCGCCGCCGCTGGCCGCCGCCGTCCTGCTCGCCCTGCCGCTGCTGATCGCCGGCTGCCGCTGGTACTTCAAGCGGGCACCGTCCGCGTACCGCTCGGAGGCCGCCGGGTACGCCGCGGTGGCCGCCGCGCTCGCGGAGACCGTGGACGCGGGGCGCACGATCGAGGCGCACCGGCTCGGTGCCCGCCGCATCGAGCTGTCGGAGCGGCGGATCAGGGAGTGGACCACCTGGGAGCGGTACACGCTGTGGCTGCGGTCGGTGCTCTTCCCGTGCATCAACGTCAGCCACGTGATGATCCTCTCGTCGGTGCTGATGGTCGGCGGGGTGTTCGTCCTCCAGGGCTGGATCGGGGTCGGCCAGCTCACGACCGGTGCGCTGATCGCGCAGATGCTGATCGACCCGGTCGGGCTGATCCTGCGCTGGTACGACGAGCTCCAGGTGGCCCAGGTGTCGCTGGCCCGGCTGGTGGGCGTCCGGGACGTCGAGCCGGCCGGTACGGACGCCGGGCTCGCGCCCGACGGGCGGGAGGTGCGTGCGGACCGGGTGCACTTCGGCTACCTGGAGGGAGTCGACGTCCTGCGCAAGGTGTCCCTGGAGGTCGCGCCCGGCACCCGGCTGGCGCTGGTCGGTCCCTCGGGCGCCGGCAAGTCCACCCTGGGCAGACTGCTGGCCGGCATCTACGCGCCCCGGGACGGCCGGGTCACCCTGGGCGGCGCCGAGCTGTCCGGGATGTCCGCCGAACGGGTCCGTGAGCATGTGGCCCTCGTCAACCAGGAGCACCACGTCTTCGTGGGCTCCCTGCGCGACAACCTCCTGCTCGCCCGGACGGACGCCACGGACGCCGAGCTGTGGGCGGCCCTGGGCGCGGTCGACGCGGACGGGTGGGCACGCGCGCTCGACGACGGCCTGGACACCGAGGTCGGCTCGGGCGGGCTGACCGTCACCCCCGCCCAGGCACAGCAGGTGGCGCTGGCCCGTCTGGTGCTGGCCGACCCGCACACCCTGGTCCTCGACGAGGCGACGTCGCTGCTCGACCCCCGGGCGGCCCGTCACCTGGAACGCTCCCTGGCCCGCGTCCTCGACGGCCGCACGGTCGTCGCGATCGCCCACCGGCTGCACACTGCCCACGACGCGGACGTCATCGCCGTCGTCGAGAACGGCCGCATCAGCGAGCTGGGCAGCCACGAGGAGCTGGTCACGGCGGACGGCGCGTATGCGGCGTTGTGGCGGTCCTGGCACGGGTGAGGAGCGGGACGACGCCGGGGTGACGGACGCCGGGGTGGTGGGCGCCGGGTGGGGGGGGCGTCGGGTGGGTGGTGGGCCCACCTCACGCCACGCCCCGCTCGCCCCCTCCCCCGGCAGCCACCCCACCCCACACCCCGGCCCCGCCTACCCCTGCTCCGGCCGGTGCAGCGCCCCTGGCGTTGCGCTGTCCCGAACCGGGGTGGAAGGCTGGACAGCAGCACCGGCTCAGGGAGCGTGTGCGGGCGGCTCGGGCCGCCTGCGGGCGCGGCAAGTGCCCCGGGGGTCCGTGGCCCGCCTGGGCTGCGGAGGATCGGGCCCGTCCCCTTCACCTGGAGGTACCCGTGGACAGCTCCGACGGATGGGGAGACGACGTCTACCAGCCCGACGGCTCCGAGATCCAGGACGACGCGGGGCTGCTCGACGCGGAGGACACCCTGGAGGACGACGGGGTCGACGACCCCCTCGACCGCGGCTGGTCCCCACCGGACAGACCGTGGGCGGTGGAGCACACCGGCGTGACCGCCGCGGAGCGCCGACAGGGCGAGACGCTGGACCAGCGGCTCGCTGAGGAACTTCCCGACTTCGTGCCGTCCGACGGCGACGGCATCGGCGACGTGGACGGCACCGACGGCGAACTCCTGGACAACGAGGTCGGCGCGATGCGCTCCGGCCGTCTCGTGGCCCCCGACGAAGGGGCTCACGAGGACGAGGAGAGCGCGCTGGTCGCCACGGACGTGGGCATCGACGGCGCCGCGGCGTCCGCCGAGGAGGCGGCGATGCACATCGTGGACGAGGAGACCCTGTCCGGCTGAGAACACAGCTGAGAACACGGCTGGGAGCACGGCTGAGAGCACGACACCCGCACCGCACGAGGAACCGCCATGCAGCAGGACAAGCACCCCGACTACCACGAGGTCGTCTTCCGTGACCGCTCCGCCGGTTACGCCTTCCTGACCCGCTCCACCGCGACCAGCGACCGGACCATCGAGTGGGACGACGGCGAGACCTACCCGGTGGTGGACGTGGAGATCTCCTCGGAGAGCCACCCCTTCTACACCGGGAAGGCGCGGACGGTGGACTCGGAGGGCCGCGTGGCTGCCTTCGAGCGGCGGTACGGCGGCGGGACCGGCCAGGACGGCTGACCGACCGGCCGCCCCCGGCGCGCCAGGGCCGGGGAGCGTGTCAGTACCCTCGCGCGCCGGCCTCAGATGAAGTTCAGCGCCGCCGCGCAGCCCACTCCCCCGAGCAGCATGAACGCCGGCATCAGCACCTTCAGCTCGACCCAGCTGCCCGCGCGGAACCGCATCACCTTCGGCGGTCCGATCGGGTACCAGCGCTTTCGGCCCACCGGGATCGGCCACAGGATCGGGCAGCCCGACACCGTCAGCGCGTCCCCGATGTCGTGCACGAGCGCACCCAGGACCACCGGCAGCCCCAGCCACATGTACTCCTGGCCGGGCTGGGTGAACAGCCAGTTCGAGCCGTTGCCCGGCTTGTCCAGGACACCGGCGATGATCCACGCACTGGTGGCCGCCAGCAGCCACACCAGGACGTCGGCACTGGAGCCCCGGGTGGCCCGCCACAGCAGGCCCTCGATGGCCAGCACCATGTGCACGAAGAGGATCGCGAGCACGGCCCACCGGTCGCCGGTGATCGCCACCACCGAGCAGCCCACACCGATCAGGACGGCCCACAGCCAGGTGTGCGTGAGCGTGCGGTGACCGCCGGAACGACGAGGGTCGCCCTGCTTCCTGGTCGCCTTGTAGACGGCGTAGGAGAGCTTGTCGACGATCTCGCACAGGGCCCGGGAGACCGGCCCGAAGGCCCGCGAGATCGTGGCCGCCTTGTGGTCGAGATCGGGAGCGAGCGCGGCGCCGGCGCAGATCAGCGCTCCGGCCAGCAGCACGGGCCACGGCATGGTGTGCCCCGTGGCGGCGGCAGCCGCTCCTACGCCCAGCCAGGCCGCGGCGCCCGACAGTGAGTGTGCTGGTCCCATCATCGGCGTTGCCCGCCCCATTCCTCGTGTGCCACCGTCCAGTTGACCGGCTGCGCTGACGCTCCGTCGGCGACACAGCGTACTGGTCATGATCTTCCTCCCGACAACCGATTCCCCTGTAGGGGAGGAGGCCAGGCAAGATGGGTCCGTGACCCTCATCGATCAGCTGCCGCAGACCGCAGACCCCGACGCCCTCTACGAAGCCTTCGAGTCGTGGGCCGGGGAGCGGGGTCTCACGCTCTACCCCCACCAGGAGGAGGCGCTGATCGAGGTGGTCTCCGGCGCGAACGTGATCGTGTCGACGCCCACCGGCTCCGGCAAGAGCATGATCGCGGCGGGTGCCCACTTCGCCGCCCTGGCCCGCGACGAGGTCACCTTCTACACCGCGCCCATCAAGGCGCTGGTCTCGGAGAAGTTCTTCGAGCTGTGCAAGATGTTCGGCACCGAGAACGTCGGCATGCTGACCGGTGACGCCTCCGTCAACGCCGACGCGCCCGTGATCTGCTGCACCGCCGAGGTCCTCGCGTCGATCGCGCTGCGCGACGGCAAGCAGGCGGACGTCGGCCAGGTCGTCATGGACGAGTTCCACTTCTACGCGGAGGCGGACCGCGGCTGGGCCTGGCAGATCCCCATCCTGGAGCTTCCGCAGGCGCAGTTCATCCTGATGTCGGCCACGCTCGGCGACGTCTCGATGTTCGAGAAGGACCTCACCCGGCGCACCGGCCGGCCGACGTCGGTGGTGCGCTCGGCGACCCGCCCCGTGCCGCTCTCCTACGAGTACAGGCTCACCCCGCTCACCGAGACCCTGACGGAGCTCCTGGAGACCAAGCAGGCGCCGGTCTACATCGTGCACTTCACGCAGGCGCAGGCCGTGGAGCGGGCGCAGGCGCTGATGAGCATCAACATGTGCTCGCGCGAGGAGAAGGACCAGATCGCCGAGCTGATCGGCAACTTCCGCTTCACCACCAAGTTCGGCCGCAACCTCTCCCGCTACGTCCGCCACGGCATCGGCGTCCACCACGCCGGCATGCTGCCCAAGTACCGGCGGCTGGTGGAGAAGCTCGCCCAGGCCGGTCTGCTGAAGGTCATCTGCGGCACCGACACCCTCGGCGTCGGTGTCAACGTGCCCATCCGCACGGTGCTGTTCACGGCACTGACCAAGTACGACGGCAACCGTGTCCGCACCCTGCGCGCCCGCGAGTTCCACCAGATCGCGGGGCGCGCGGGCCGGGCCGGCTTCGACACCGCGGGCTTCGTGGTCGCCCAGGCGCCCGAGCACGTCGTCGAGAACGAGAAGGCGCTCGCCAAGGCCGGTGACGATCCGAAGAAGCGCCGCAAGGTCGTCCGCAAGAAGGCGCCCGAGGGATTCGTCGCCTGGTCGGACAGCACCTTCGAGAAGCTGATCGCCTCCGAGCCGGAGCCGCTGACGTCCCGCTTCCGGGTCACCCACACGATGCTCCTTTCGGTGATCGCCCGCCCGGGCAACGCGTTCGAGGCCATGCGGCACCTCCTGGAGGACAACCACGAGCCGCGCAAGCAGCAGTTGCGGCACATCAGGCGGGCGATCGCCATCTACCGTTCGCTGCTGGACGGCGGCATCGTCGAGAAGCTCGACGAGCCCGACGCCGCCGGCCGGATCGTCCGCCTCACCGTGGACCTCCAGCAGGACTTCGCGCTGAACCAGCCGCTGTCCACGTTCGCGCTCGCCGCGTTCGAGCTGCTCGACCCCGAATCGCCGTCCTACGCCCTGGACATGGTGTCGGTCGTGGAGTCCACGCTGGACGACCCCCGGCAGATCCTCGTCGCCCAGCTGAACAAGGCGAAGGGCGAGGCGGTGGCCGCGATGAAGGCGGACGGCGTCGAGTACGAGGAGCGCATGGAGCGCCTCCAGGACGTCAGCTACCCGAAGCCCCTGGAGGAGCTGCTCTTCCACGCGTACAACACGTACCGCAAGAGCCATCCGTGGGTCGGCGACCATCCGCTCTCCCCGAAGTCCGTCATCCGTGACATGTACGAACGAGCCATGTCCTTCACGGAGTTGGTGTCCTTCTACGAGCTGGCCCGCACCGAGGGCATCGTGCTGCGGTACCTCGCCAGCGCGTACAAGGCGCTCGATCACAACATCCCGGACGACCTGAAGTCCGAGGACCTCCAGGACCTGATCGAGTGGCTCGGCGAGACGGTCCGCCAGGTCGACTCCAGCCTCCTGGACGAGTGGGAGCAGCTCGCCAACCCGGAGGAGATGACCGCCGAGGAGGCCCAGGAGAGGGCCGACGAGGTCAAGCCGGTCACCACCAACGCGCGCGCCTTCCGGGTCCTGGTCCGCAATGCCATGTTCCGCCGCGTCGAACTCGCCGCCCTGGACCAGGTCGAGGAACTCGGCGAGATGGACGCCGAGGCCGGCTGGGACGCCGATGCGTGGGGCGAGGCGATGGACAAGTACTGGGACGAGTACGACGACCTCGGCACCGGCCCCGACGCGCGTGGTCCGAAGCTGCTGCGGATCGAGGAGGAGCCGGAGAACAGGCTCTGGCGCGTCCGCCAGACCTTCGCCGACCCGAACGGCGACCACGACTGGGGCATCAGTGCGGAGGTCGACCTCACCGCCTCCGACGCGGAGGGCCGCGCGGTCGTCCGGGTCACCGACGTCGGCCAGCTGTGAGTCGCATGCCGGCCGTGAGGGCCAGGTCTTTTGTGAGCCCCAGGTCCGTTGTGAGCCAAGGAGAATCCCACCGATGACGAACCCGGCCGAGAGGCTCGTCGATCTGCTCGACCTGGAGCAGATCGAGGTCAACATCTTCCGCGGCCGAAGCCCGCACGAGTCCCTCCAGCGGGTCTTCGGCGGCCAGGTCGCGGGCCAGGCGCTGGTGGCCGCCGCCCGCACCACGGAGGGCGACCGCCCGGTGCACTCGCTGCACGCGTACTTCCTGCGTCCGGGCCGGCCCGGCGTGCCGATCGTGTACCAGGTCGAGCGGGTGCGGGACGGGCGGTCGTTCACCACCCGCCGGGTCACCGCGGTGCAGCAGGGCCGCACGATCTTCAATCTCACCGCCTCCTTTCACAAGCCTGAGGAAGGTCCGTTCGAGCACCAGCTGCCGCCCGCTCGCAAGGTCCCGGACCCGGAGTCCCTGCCGCGGGTCGGGGATGAGATCCGGGAGCACCTGGGCGAGCTGCCCGAGCAGTTGGAGCGGATGGCGCGCCGCCAGCCCTTCGACATCCGGTACGTGGACCGGCTGCGCTGGAGCGCCGAGGAGGTCAAGGACGCCGAGCCGCGCAGTGCGGTGTGGATGCGCGCGGTCGGGCCGCTGGGCGACGACCCGGTGGTGCACACCTGCGCGCTGACCTACGCGAGCGACATGACCCTGCTGGACGCCGTCCGCCTCCCGGTCCAGCCCCTCTGGGGCCCGCGGACCTTCGACATCGCGTCGCTGGACCACGCCATGTGGTTCCACCGGCCCTTCCGCGCGGACGAGTGGTTCCTGTACGACCAGGAGTCGCCGATCGCGACGGGCGGACGCGGGCTGGCCCGCGGCCGGATCTACGACCTGGAGGGGCGTCTGCTGGTGTCCGTCGTCCAGGAAGGGTTGTTCCGGGCGCTGTAGGCGGTGCGTTCAGGCGGTGCGTTCAGGCGCTTCTGCGCCGGAGCCAGCCCAGCAGGCCGCCGCGGGACGGTTCCTGCGGCGCCGCCGGCGCCGACGGCTCTGCCGGTGGCGGCGCGGCGGGTGTCCGCCGGGCCGCCGGGCGTGGTGCGGGCCGGAAGCGTCGGGCGTCGTCCAGGACATGGACCAGCTCGCTCCTCAGCCATTCGGTCTCCGCCGGGTCGTCCGCCGTCATGATCTTCTCGACGAGGTGCGCGGCAGGTGAGCCCAGCGCCCCGTGGGCGGGCGGTCCGGGCCGGAAACGGCTCAGGTGCGAGCGGTCGTAGGGGTCCGGGACGAGTTCCGCGATCTGGGCGGGGTCGAGGAAGGCGGCGAGGACTCCGGCGCTCTCCCAGGGGTCTTCGGCGAGGCGCAGGAGGAATCCCCGGTGGCGTCCGCGCCAGTTGCGGGCACGCAGGTCGACGCCCTCGTCCAGCATGTCGCGCAGACCTTCGGGCATGCGTCGCCCGGTCAGCAGCGGCTTGTTCTCCTCGACCACCGTGAACTCCTCGAGTTCCGTGGCCAGATACAGCCATACGACGGTCCGGTACCTGTTGAGGTAGAAGCGCACCGGCGAGATCAGGCCGAGGCGGGCCAGGCGGGTGAACCTGCCGACGGGGATGTCCATGACCTCCGCGCCCTCGGTGGTGCCCACGAGCCGTACCCGCTCACGCAGTGCGTCCGGGAAGCCGTCCGTGGCCCGCTGCCGGTCGATCTCCGAAGGAGTCACGCGGCGGCCCCCGCCTCCTTCGTCGGGCATCGTCCGGATCAGACCGAGGTGGACGGCGAGGTCGAACTCGCTGCGCTTGAGGCCCAGTTCGCGGGCCGCGCGGCTGGGTGTGCAGGAGTGGCGCCGGATTTGGGTGATCGTGCTGCTCGACATGGTCGCTCCCCCGTGGAGTCGTCGCTCACGCTGTGTGCGTTCGCCGTGTGACACACCGTAGCCGGTGGGGCGAGACGCGTGGCGGGCCTGTGGATAACCCCACGGGGGGCGAAGAACTGGCAGGTCAGAGGTCTGTCGGCGAACTCCGCTCGGGCTGGCGGGCGTCCACGTCGAGATGCTCGCCGACCCGGTTGACGAGCAGTGTCATCTCGTAGGCGATCTGGCCGATGTCGGCGTCCGAGCCGCTGAGCACGCACAGACAGCTACCGGTGCCGGCCGCGGTGACGAACAGCACCGCGTCGTCGAACTCGATCATCGTCTGCCGTACCTGACCTGCGCCGAAGTGCCGGCCGGATCCTTTGGCGAGGCTGTGCAGTCCGGACGAGACGGCGGCGAGATGTTCCGCGTCCTCGCGGCGCAGTCCCGTGCTCGCGCCCGTCACCAGTCCGTCGTTGGACAGCACCAGCGCGTGCCGGACGTGGTCGACGCGCTCGGTCAGATCGTCCAGCAGCCAGCCGAGGCCCTGCTTCTCCGGCATGTGTCCCGTCTCCCCGTGTGACGTCTCCTCCAGCCCGGAGGATCTCCCGCAAGCCTTCCCCACGACCGTCAACGGGGCAAGGAGAATGGGGACATGGCACAGAAGATGACCGATGAGGAATGGCGGGAGTTCGTCTCGTACGGCACCCGTACCGGCAAGTTGTCCACCGTCCGGGCCGACGGGAGCCCGCATGTGGCGCCGATCTGGTTCGTGCTCGACGGTGACGATCTGGTGTTCAACACCGGGAAGGCCACCGTCAAGGGGCGCAATCTGGCGCGGGACGGGCGTGTCGCCCTGTGCGTGGACGACGACCGGCCGCCCTTCGACTACGTGGTGGTGCAGGGCCGGGCCCGGCTGTCGGAGGATCTCGACGAGGTCCGGCACTGGGCCGGCCGGATCGGCGCGCGGTACATGGGCGAGGAGCGGGCCGAGGAGTTCGCGGCCCGCAACGGCGTTCCGGGCGAACTCCTCGTCCGCGTGAAGATCGACAAGGTGCTGGCGGAGAAGCGCGTCGCCGACTGACGGATCCGCCCGGTCAGCCCACCGAGTCGAGCAGCCGGGCGGTGTGCATGCGCCCGGCGTACTCGACCAGGCGGATGAGCACCTCCTTCCCCGAGTCACGGTCCCGTGCGTCGCAGAGCACCACGGGAGTTCCCTGGTCGAGGTCGAGCGCGCGGGACACGTCGTGGGCGCCGTAGCTCCGGGCGCCGGCGAAGCAGTTGACGGCCACCACGAACGGGATGTGCCGGTGCTCGAAGTAGTCCACGGCCGGGAAGCAGTCCTCCAGGCGCCGGGTGTCGGCGAGGACGACGGCGCCCAGGGCTCCCTGGGACAACTCGTCCCACAGGAACCAGAAGCGGTCCTGGCCGGGGGTGCCGAAGAGGTAGAGGGACAGGCCGGAGCGGATGGTGATGCGGCCGAAGTCCATGGCGACGGTCGTGGTGACCTTCTGGTCCACGCCGTCGGTGTCGTCCACCAGCTGGCCGGCCTCGCTGAGCAGTTCCTCGGTGCGCAGCGGCCTGATCTCGCTGACCGCGCCCACCAGGGTGGTCTTGCCCACGCCGAAACCGCCGGCGACCAGTATCTTCAGCGCAAGGGCGGTCGGCTCGCCGTCCTGGGCGTCGGAGTTCTCGGAGACCATCGATCACTTCTCTCGGGAGGGCCGGCAACGGGCGGCGACGTCGGCACGGGGTCGCGAAATCAGCATCATGACAACTAGGGCTCGCCTTCGGGCGGTTCGACCGCTTATTGCCCGGTTCTGAACGTTCATCTACAGCGCCCGAAGCCCTTCGATCACCTCGCGCAGAATCCGTTCGTCGGGAAGCTGCGCGGGCGGTACCGGTCGGCTGACGGTGACACAGCCGAGTTCCAGGAGGTCCCCCAGGAGCACCCTGACCACGCCGACGGGCAGGTCGGCGCCCGCGCCGAGCTCCGCCACCGACTGCGTCTCGAGGCGGCACAGATCGATCAGGGCACGGTGTTCGGGCCCGAGCGCGCTGTCCTCGCCCGGGCCGGGCGCGCCCGCGTCCAGGGTGACGAGGGCGATCAGGTCGAAACGCACCCCGGTGGGGCCGGGTTTGGTGCGTCCGCCCGTCATCGCGTAGGGGCGGACGAGAGGCCCGGCCTCGCCGTCGTACCACTGGCTTCCCTGGTCGTGCGGGAGGCCCGTCATGTCCTCGGTCATGCCTGCCGACCGCCCTTCGCTCTCATCCGGCGGGCGGCCGCGCACCCACGCGCGGCGCCGTGTAGAGGTGCTCCCCGACGCGTTTGACCAGCCGTGCCATCTCGTAGGCGACCAGGCCGATGTCCGCGGTCACCGCGGTGAGCACGGCGAGACAGGAGCCGTCTCCCGCGGCGGCCACGAACAGGAAGCCGTCGTCCATCTCGACCATGGTCTGGCGCACTCCCCCGGCCCCGAAGTGGCGGCCGGCGCCCTTCGCGAGGCTGTGGAAGCCGGAGGAGACGGCCGCGAGGTGTTCCGCGTCCTCGCGGCGCAGGTCCGTGGAGGACCCCACGGCGAGGCCGTCGTTGGACAGCACCACGGCGTGCCGTACCTCGCTCACCCGCAGCACCAGGTCGTCCAGCAGCCAGTCGAGTTCGCCGGACCTCCCCCACTCCCGGTTCCGCTCGCGCGGGGGGACCCCCATGTCGGCCCTCATGTTCGGGTCCTGGATCATCCTCGGTCTCCTTCGCTGCTGTCTCTGCCCGCTGGGGAATCTGGGGCGGCGGCGCGCCCGGGCTGCCTGCCGCCCCCGCGTGCCCAGCCGTCCCGGTACGCGGCCATCCGGTCCCGTACGACCTCGGGTGAACGGCCCTCATCGGCCCGGCGGCCGGTCGCCGGGGCCGGTTCCTGCGAGCGCTGCTCGCGCAGTTGGGGGGCGAGGCTCGCCTGGCGGACCCGGCGGGGCAGGTCGTCGGACTCCTCCGGCTCCTCGGACGGTCGGTGCAGGCGCAAGGCGGTCACTCCGGCAGGCGGTGTGTCGGTCGTGCCCCGGTCGGCCGTTCCCCGGTCGGCCGCGACCGCGCGGGGGGCCACTAGGGCGGGCCGCTCGGCGGAGGCGGGGACGGACTCCTGGTCGCGTTCGGCGGACACGCGCGCGTACTCGCGGTGTGCGAGCCGTTCCCGGTCGACGGCTTCGGCGGCCCTGGCGGCCTCGGCGCCTTCGGCGGGTGAACGTTCCGCCGCCTTGCTGTGCAGCAGCGCCGTCGGCAGCAGGACGACCGCGGTGGTACCGCCGTAGGGCGAGGTGCGCAGGTGCACCTTGATGCCGTGGCGGGCCGCGAGCCTGCTGACCACGAACAGACCCAGCCGGTCGCTGTCGAACAGGTCGAGCGCCTCGGACTGTTCGATCCGGCGGTTGGCCTCGGCGAGGGTCTCCTTGCCCATGCCCAGGCCGCGGTCCTCGACCTCGACGGCGTAGCCGTTGCCGACGGGTTCGCCGGTGACGCGCACACGCGTGTGGGGCGGTGAGAACTGGGCGGCGTTCTCGATGACCTCGGCCAGCAGGTGGGTGAGGTCGGCGACGGCGGCGCCGACGACGGACGCGTCGGGCAGCTGACGCACCTCCACGCGCGCGTAGTCCTCGACCTCGGACACGGCCGCGCGCACCACGTTGGTCAGCGACACCGGCATGCGCCAGGCGCGGCCGGGTGCGGCGCCGGAGAGGATGATCAGGCTCTCCGCGTGGCGGCGCATGCGGGTGGTGAGGTGGTCGAGCCGGAAGAGGTCGCTCAGTTCGTTGGGGTCGTCGGAGCGGCGTTCCATGCTGTCGAGCAGGCTCAGCTGGCGGTGGACGAGGATCTGGCTGCGGCGGGCGAGGTTGACGAAGACGCCGGAGATGCCGCTGGCGAGTTCGGCGCGCTCCACCGCGGCCCGCAGGGCGGCGCGGTGCACGGTGGCGAGTGCCTCGGCGACCTGGCCGGTCTCGTCCTCGGCGGGCGGCCCGGGGGGAGCCTCGGACCGCAAGTCGATCTCGTCGCCGGCCCGCAGCCTGTCCATGGCGTCCGGGAGTTTGCGGCGGGCGATCTCCAGGGCGCTGTTGCGCAGGCTCACGAGTTCGACGACGAGGCCGCGTCCGATGCGCACGGAGATGACCAGGGAGGCGGCGACGGCGACGAGCCCGAGAAGGACCGCTGCGCCCGCCGGGGTGAGCAGGCCCCGGGTGAACGGGTCGGCGCGGTGGGCGACCCCGCTCCCGGCGGTCTGCTGGACGGCCCGCATGCCGCTCTGCACGCGCGCGTGTGCCGTCTGCCAGGTGGTCTCCGGCGTCGACTCGACGGCACGCGCGCCGGGAGCGGCGGCGAGTGTCCGGTCCTCCGCCGCGGTCACGGTGGCGAAGGCACCGCTGCCGGCGACCTTCCGCCAGGCCTCGCGGTCGGAGCCGCGCAGGTCGGCCACGGCGCTCTCGGTGAAGGCCCGTCGGGTGTCGACGGCCCCGGTGAACAGCCGCAGCCGCTCACCGGCGAGGACGCCCGACAGGCGCGCGCTCGCCAGCACGGCGTCCTCCTGGGCCAGTGACTCGCCCGCGCGGGAGAACTCGAGCAGTACGCGCGCGTCGGAGCCGAGCTGAGCGTCCTGGATGCCGGTGAGGGCACCGCCCACGGCGAAGGCACCGGTGATGGTCCTGGTGTAACGGCCGTACGTCTCGTCCCATCCGGCGCTGCGGTCCAGCACGGCGGCGCGCAGGGGCCGCAGTTGCTCGACGGCCGTCACGAATGCTTTGAGGCGCTGGGCGACACCGGCGGGCAGTTCCTCGCCGTCGGCGACGGTGTTGTGCTCGCCGAGCCGCAGCCGGGCCACGGCCTGGTCGGTGCGTGCGGCGAGTGTGCGGAGGTCGTCGCTCTGCGCCGCGGACGGGTCGGTGGCGTAGCGGACCGCGGCGGACCGCTCCGCCTGGAGCGCGGTGACGGCGTCGGCGACGGGTGACCGTACGGCGTCGTCCACCCGCTGCAACTGCCGCAGCCGGGAGACGTCCTGGGCGGTGCTGACGGTCGCGTACGCCCACAGGGCGAGCAGTGAGACGACGGGCACCATCAGCAGGCAGACGATCTTGGCGCGGACGGTGCGCGGGCGTATCCGCCAGTGTCCCGGGCGTGCGGGTATGTCCTCCGTTACCGGGCCCGCCGTGTCGTCGGGCACTTCGTCGGCCGGCGGACCGGCGTGGGCGCGGCGGCCGCGTGCGGGTGTCTGGGGCAGCGGCTCGGCGCCGGCTGTGAGGGTCCTACGCGGTGTACGCATGGCCTCCTCGCTCGGGAGTGGTTCGGGGCGTCTCGTCGGGGCCGTCCGGGGCTCGGATCCGCCGCCTGGAGGGGACGCCGCGGCTATGAGGGGACGGTCTCGGCCGCGCGCTGGGCCGAGGCGGTGGCCTCGCGCTCTCCTGTCGTGGGCGACAGCGCGACGAAGGCCGAGGTCAGGAAGAGGTAGGAGCCGAGACCGACGGCGAGCGGGAAGATGAACTGCATCGCCGTGGCGCCGGGCAGGACGGCCCCGGAGGGTGCGACGCGCACGCTCACCGCGAACATCCCGGTGTAGTGCATGCTGCTCACCGCGGCCCCCATGATGAGCGAGGCGATGGTGACGGCGACGGGTGACTTGATGTTGAGCGCCGCCCAGAGAGCTGCCGTCGCCGCGACGACGGCGATCAGGACCGAGAGGCCGACGAGCGCCGGGTCGTAGTCGATGTGACCGTGCAGTCGGACGGCCGCCATGCCCAGGTAGTGCATGCTCGCCACGCCCAGCCCGGTGGTGAGTCCGCCGAGGAAGAGCGCGCGGATCCGGTCACGGCCGTAGCCGACCGCGAAGACGCCCGCGGAGACGACGACCATGGCGACCAGGAGGCTCGCGATGGTCAGGGGTACGTCGTAGCGGATGTCGGTGCCGCTCACGCTGAAGCCGAGCATGGCCACGAAGTGCATGGTCCAGATGCCGGTCCCGATGGCCGAGGCGGCGGTGATGAGCCAGTTGCGCCGCGAACGGCCGGTCGCTCCGAGCGCGCGGACGGTGCAGCGCAGGCCGAGCGCGGCTCCGATGCACGCCATGACGTACGAGAGTGTGGGCGTCAGCCAGCCCAGGGCTGCGTGGTCCAGGTGTCCCATGGCCAAGGGACGCTAGTGGGGTCAGGGGCGCACAAAGAGGGCGCATTTCGAAAGGTGCTGCAATATGACGCAGACGGGCATCTGAACGATCGCGTCACGCTCGAACGTGTGCGCCGGGTATTCATCCGTGTCGGTGAGGGATCATGCGGACCATGAGCGACGACCACACACATGTCCAGGAGTTCTTCTCGGCCCGTGCGGCCGAGTGGGACCGCAGGTTTCCGGACGACGGTCCCGCCTACGCCGCCGCGGTCGCCGAACTCGGCCTGCGGGCGGGCGACCGCGTACTCGACGCGGGCTGCGGCACCGGACGGGCCCTGACGCCCCTGCGCGCGGCCGTGGGGCCCACCGGAGTGGTCGTGGGAGCCGATCTGACCCCGGCCATGCTGGAGGCGGCCGTAGGGGCGGGCAGGGACCGGGACGGCCGGCTGCTGCTCGCCGACGTGACCGCGCTGCCGCTGCGCTCGCGGTCACTCGACGCCGTGTTCGGCGCGGGCCTGATCTCGCACCTGCCCGAACCGGCCGAGAGTCTGCGTGAGTTGGCCCGAGTCGTGCGGCCCGGCGGAGTCCTGGCCCTGTTCCACCCGATCGGCAGAGCGGCGCTGGCCGCGCGGCAGGGCCGGCAGATCACCCCCGAGGACCTGCGCGCGGAAGCCAACCTCCGTCCACTGCTGGCCGGTTCGGGATGGCACATGACGTCGTACACCGACGAGGCCGCCAGATTTCTGGCGTTGGCTGTGCGCGAGGGCTGACGCCGCGCACCCCGGCCGTGGTGTCCTCACGGGGAGTGACCGCACTCACCCCGTCCCGGCGACCGCGGCCACGAAGGCGTCGGGATTCTCGAACATGACGTTGTGGCCGGCGCCGGGCACGGTCAGGACCCGCACGCCCGCCACCTCCAGGCCCTCGCGTCCTTCGAGTTCGCCGGTGAGCTCGCCCTGGAGGTACACGCGCTCCATGGGCAGCGCTTCGAGAATCGCACGCATCATGGGGTCCGATCCGCGTCTGAGGCCGGCCGCGCTCCGGTGCAGGGCGCGCGGGTCGGCCAGCCGCATGGTCGCCGCCCACAGTGGGCCCGCCTTCTCGAGCACGCGCGCGTGGCCGCCCGCGACGAAGTCGTCCTCCTCGTAGGCGTCGATCCAGGTACTGCCCGCCGAGGACGGGGGCGAGGGGTCGAGGTTGGCCTCCGTCAGGACCAGCCGGGAGACGAGTTCGGGCCTGCGGTGAGCGAGGACGAGCGCGACCGACCCGCCCATGCTGTGCGCGATCAGCTCGACACCGGTCAGGCCCGCCGCGTCCAGCACGACCGCCAGGGCGTCCGCGTGGTCCTCCAGCGTGTAGCCGAAGTCCTGGGGACGGTCACTGGCCCCGTGGCCGGGCAGGTCGACGAACAGGCTTCGCCGCCCGGCGAGTTCGGGCCGGGCGGCGATGTGCGCGTGGTAGACGGCCGAGACCGCCCCCAGCCCGTGCACATACACGCGTGCCGGTTCCGCGCCGGGCGTCTCGGTCCAGCGGATCCTGCTTCCCCTGCCGTCGAACTCGGCCTGCTTCATGGTGCCCTCCCTTGTGCGTCCACCAGGACAATACCTCGACACCGATGTATTGCGTAGCAGATGTACACCACTGGAGAGGTACAGCGTCGGTACGACAGAATGCGTGCATGCTGGAGATGGCCATCCTCGGATTCCTCTACGACACCCCGCTGCACGGCTATGAGCTGCGCAAACGCATCACCGCACTGGCGGGACACGTGCGGCCGGTCGCCGAGAGCACGCTGTACCCGGCGATCAAGCGCCTGGAGACGGCGGGACTGCTGGCACGTACGACGGAACCCGGCGCCGTGGCCGCGCCCCGTCACGTCCTGACGCTCACCGACGAGGGACGGCGAGAGCTTCGGCGCCGGCTCGCCGAACCGGTCCGGCGCGACATCACCGACGAGAACCGGTGGTTCACCGTCCTCGCCTTCCTCCGGCACCTGGACGACGCCGGAGCGCAGGCGGCCGTGCTGCGACGACGGCTCGCCTTCCTGGAGGAGCCCGCCAGCTTCTTCTACGAGGGCGACCGGCCGTTGAGCGCCGAGGAGTTGGACGACCCCTTCCGCCGCGGGGTGCTGGTCATCGCGCGTGCCACGTCCCGGGCCGAACTCGGCTGGCTGCGGGAGACGATCGCCGCGCTCGACAGCTGATCCGGGGCGGCGCCGCGCCACGTCGGCGCTTGACCTCAAGCGAACTTGAGCTTCTACGTTCCCTCCAGGGCCGCGGGACCGACCGGCGGCGTCATTTCGTGGAGGTTCGCCGTGACCGAGCGCCCAGCCCATGCCGTGGTCCCCGACCGCTACCGCTATGCGGTGATCCCGCACATCATGGTCGACGACGCCGCCGCGGCGATCGACTTCTACCGGCGGGCGTTCGGCGCTCGCGAGGATTTCAGGCTGGACGCCCCGGGCGGCGGGATTCTGCACGCCGAGATCACCATCGGGCAGTCCGCCCTGATGCTCGGCGACGCCACCGTGGACGAGGCGGAGTCCGGCGCCTTCGCCGCGCCCGCCTCCCTCGGCGGCGGCACGTCCGTCGCGCTGCATGTCTTCGTGCCGGACGTGGACAGCCTGGCGAAGCGCGCGGAAGCCGCCGGCGCCGAGATCCTCCAGCCTCCGCAGGACACGTTCCACGGTGACCGCACGGTCATCCTCAAGGACCCCTCAGGACACTTGTGGGTCTTTCTGACGCACGTGGAGGATCTGTCGGAAGAGGAACTCCAGCACCGTCTGACCACCGCCGGGTGACCTCCCCGCCCCGACACCCCCGGGCGTCACCGGTCCGCGGAACGCCAGGCGCCACCGGCCCGCGGTCGCGATGATCATCACGTGCGCGAACCGGGCTCCTCCGGCGCCGTCGGCGGCTCGGCCGGCGTGGGCGGGACCTGGCCGAACAGGACGGCCCGGGCCACGGGCGGCGCGAACAGTGCGCCGACGGGGGCCGAGAGGGTCAGCACGGCACGGAAGGCAGCGCCCACGACGGGGTTCCCGGGAGCTCGCTCCTGCACCCGGCGCAGGTACCAGCCGGCGACCTGGTCGGCCGGTCCGCCGGCGAGCGCGCTGCCGACCGCTCCGGGCATCTTCCGGTCGGCGCCCGCGGAGATGTCCCACGCCTGCCGGGAGGCGGCGAGGAGCGCCTGCTGCACGCGCCGTGTCGTGGGCGTCCGACGCGGGTCGGCCAGGGCGTCGCGCAGAGCGACCGCGCTCATCGCGGCCACGGCCATGCCCTGGCCGTAGATCGGGTTGAACGTGCACAGGGCGTCGCCGGTGGCGAGGAAGCCCGCAGGACGGCCCGGCACGTCGTAGCGGCGGCGTACGTTGGCGGTCCGCCGGTAGCCGAACGCCGGGGAGAGGGGCTCGGCGTCCGCCAGCCACCGGTCCAGCAGCGGATGCGCCAGCCTCTTGGTGTACGTCACGAACTCTTCGTCGCCCGTGGGTGGTTCGTCGCCGCGCAGCCCCGAGACGATCACCAGGTGGCTGCCGTCCTCCAGGGGCAGTGCGCCGCCTCCGTGGACCTGGTCGGGGCCGGGGTAGACGTAGTAGCCGAGGGTGTCGCCGTCGAGGACACCGTCCGGGCCGCGGTAGACGCGGGAGGCGTAGGCGAGCCCGGTGTCGATGGTCTCCTCCGGCGCGGCCTCGGCGCCGATCGCCGTGAGCCATTGAGCAGCTTTGGTTCCGCCGCCGGAGGCGTCCACGACCAGATCGGCCTCCAGCGGCCGCGCCTCGGCGTGGGCGTCGCCGGAGCGCTCCCGCAGGAGTACGCCCCGCACGCGCGCGGCGTCACCGAGGAGTCCGACGACATCGGTCCCGTCCACCACGCTGATCACCGGGTCGGCGAGGACCCGCCGCCGGACCAGTTCCTCCAGTTGCGCGCGGGACCCGGTGTAGATGTGCGTGGTGGCCGGATACCGGCGGAACCAGCGCCCGTTCTGCCACATCACCATGTCCGACGGCATGCCCACCCGAGGGGCGCCCGCCTCCCGCAGCTCGTCCAGGAAGCCGGGCAGCAGCGCCTCCAGGGCCTGCTGGCCGCCCTTCAGCAGGACGTGCGGATGCCGCCCCTGAGGGACGCCGGGACGGGGCTTGGGGCCGTCCGGGAACCGGTCGCGCTCGACAACGGTCACCCGGTCGGCGTGGCCGGCCAGGGCGTGCGCCGCGAGGAGCCCCGCGAGGCTGCCGCCCACGACCACCGCGTGCCGTTCCCCTCGACGGTCCCCTTCGCCCCAACGGCCTTTCTGTACGGCAGATTTCACCGGTCGCCCCCTTGGTCGCCACGTGGTGGAAGGGCACAAGTATCCCGCCCCGTAAAGTGGGTTGACGGCTTTCCGGCCTTAGGAACGCCGTGTCCCTCTTCTGCCGCCGACGCTCGGACCCACGTCGAGCGGGGAAGAGGAATGTTCGACAGGACCACGTCACTCAGGGGGAAAGGTGGTCGCCATGTGGGGCAGGATCCGCAAGTCAGGCACCCGGTTCGTGAACGCGATGCGCATCGAGGAGCAGCCCGAGGGGGCGGCTCGCACGTACAACCTGTTCGAGGCTGCCGCCGCGTATGTCTCGGCCTGCGCCGAGGACGACCAGGAGCGGCTCGAGGAGGCCGCGGCCTGGGTGTCGCCCGAAGCGCTGTCGTTCGGGGTCAACGAACTCGCGTGCCGGGCCGTCATCGCCCTCGCCCGGGAGCGCGACGAGTCGCCGCGTGAGGTGGCCCGCGCGCTCCTCGGACTGCCGGCGGCCTGATCGACGGGCAAAGGATGGTCGATTCGCCCCGTCCAGCCGGAAAACTGCAGCTCCGGGTGTTCTTGCCAGTCGTGACAAGCGCCTTCCCCGCGCACTAGGGTGCGCGCCGTTGGACTTACCGATGGGGAGGCTGGGATGGCCGGGACGGACGAGGACGCCGTCGCCGCCGCGGAGGACGCGCTCTATGTGCTGACGGCGGTGCTGCTGACGCCGGCGAAGTTCCCGAGCGTGCTGGGCGACGACTATCCGGAGGCGTGTGCGGCGCTCGGTCTGGCGCCGCTGGCCGACGGGTACGGCCTGGTGATCGGCCAGGACGGGGCCGGCGCCCGGTGGACGGTCGTCATCGACGACGTCTCCCTGGTGGCGGTGGCGATCGCGTCCTGGGACTGCGGCATGGAGTACGAACTGTCGCCCGAGGAGCACACCGTGGTGGCCGCGCTGCCCGGTTGGCCCCTCGCGGTCGCCGTGGCCGCGCCCGGCGTGCCGGCGCCGCACGACCCGGAGGCCGATGCCGCCTACGGTCCCGTGCTCGCGCCCCCGGACACCACGACCTGGGGATCGGCCCAGCGGCGCCTGGGTGCCGACGAGATCGCGCTCCAGTGGGCGATGTGGCGCGAGCAGATCGACGACTCGGCCTTCGCGAGCCCGAGCGGCGCGTCGGCCGCGTCGACGGCGCCCGAGAAGACCTCCGCGGGGAAGGCCTCCGAAGAGAAGGCCGCGGACCAAGGCCCCGCCGAAGTCAGCTCCTCGGCAAGCGGCTCCTCGGCTGGCAGCTCCTCGCCAGGCAGTTCCTCGCCAGGCAGTTCCTCGAACGGCCAGGCCGCCGGCGGGGGCATCGCGGAGAGTGGCTCCTCGGACGGCACGGGCGCGGTCACGGACGCCTCGGGCGGGGCCGGGAAGACGGCGGGCAAAGGCCACAGCGGTGTGCGGCGCGTGCTCGCCGAGGCCCGTGCCTACATCGAGTCGCCGCCGCCCCTCGGTCGAGTCAGGTCCTCGTTCGCGTCGGGCGACTCCCGGACGCTGCGAGCCGACGGCCCCGGGTGGTCGCTGGTGGCCCGGACCGACGACATCGCGTTCGTGCTCCTGGACGACGAGCCCGGGGAGGTCCTGCCGGTGGGGCGGGGCCCGGAGCTGCCGGGACTGCTGGCCGCGCTCGACAAGTTGGCCGTACGCCCCAGCTGAACCGCCGCTCCGCACCGGCCGGGCCTGACGTGCTCCCGGCCGGTGCGCGGAGGTCAGCGGCCCAGTTCCTTGCGGGTGACCCGGCGCAGCCTGCGCCGCTGGGAGGGGTCCAGGGTGAGGTAGGCGGCGGCCGGGACCCCCAGGACGATCAGGAGTGCGGCCCACCAGGGCAGCCAGATCAGCAGGAGCAGCCCGACCGCCACACCCCCTGCGGCGATCTTCGCGTTCTTCGACATGTGTGTCGCCTCCTTCGCGGCCCTTGCCGCTCTCTGTCCGGAAAAACGGGTCCGCGCTGCCTGTAGTTCCGGACCACGACCCTGAGACATCCCTGAGAACACCCCCTGAGACGTCCCGGATCAGTGGTCGGTCCGAAGCGGCTCGCCCACATCGTGCATGTGCTTCAGCGCCTGCCGGTAGGAGTCGACGAGACCGGTCTCGGTGTAGGGGATACCCAGATCCCGGCAGTGCGCGCGCACGAGCGGCTGTGCGAGGCGCAGATGCGGCCGGGGCATGCTGGGAAACAGGTGGTGCTCCACCTGGTAGTTGAGCCCTCCGAGGAACCAGTCGGTGAGGGCGCCGCCGCGGATGTTGCGGGAGGTGAGCACCTGTCGGCGCAGGTGGCCCCAGGACTCGCCGTCCGGGTCGGGCATCTCCATGCCCTTGTGGTTGGGCGCGAACGACATCCCGAGGTGCAGGCCGAACAACGCCTGGTGGATCGCCGCGAAGGCCAGCGCCTTGCCGGGCGACATGACGGTCAGCAACAGCGTGGCGTAGGCGGCGACATGGGTCACCAGGAGGGCGCCTTCGACGGCACGCTCTCCCGGAGCCTGGCGGCGCAGATCCCGGAAGCCCTGGATCTTCAGGGCGATGCCTTCGAGCAGGGTGAGGGGGAAGAACAGCCAGGCCTGCCGGCGGGTGAGCCAACGCCGGAAGCCCGTACGCAGCTTGGCCTGTTCACCGGTGAAGACCAGGACGTCCGCGGCGACGTCGGGGTCCTTGTCGATGTGGTTGGGGTTGGCGTGGTGGCGGTTGTGCTTGTGGTTCCACCAGGAGTAGCTCATCCCCAGGAGCAGGTTGCCGTGGACCAGGCCGATGACGCGGCTGGTGGCCTTGTCGCCGGTGATCTGGGCGTGGCCGGCGTCGTGGCCTATGAAGGCGGTGCGGGCGGAGAAGACGGCGAGGAGCGGGGCCAGCAGCAGGGTCAGCCAGGTGTCGCCGGACAGGATCACGGCCGTGACAAGGCCGGCCAGGGCGAGTGCGTTGACGGCGATGGTCCGGGCGTACCAGCCGTGGCGGCGCTCAAGGAGCCCCCGGTTCTTCACCACGCGCAGGAGTGGCGTGAACTCACTGGGGCCGGGCGGTGAGCCGGACGTACCGCGCGGGTGGGGTACGAGGGTTGCGGTGCGCTGCGGCATGTCCGGACTCCGGCTCTCTCAGGAAACGTTCTGACCTGAGGAAACGTACGAAGTGGTGACCTGTCGCGACCATCCGACAGTCCCCCCTGCGGGGACGGGGGGCAACACCGGGGGCAGAGGGGGGTTGGCAACACCTCCGCGCAAAGCGACTCGGATCGACAAAGGGGCTCGGATCGCTCTCCGACGGCCGTGGGGAGTGATGTACCCTCGACCACTCCGACCGAGTAGTCAAGTTTGAGGAGTACCGCGATCACCGTCCAGAGGTTCCCCGCGGCAACACCGTCCGAGATCTCCGCACTGGCATCCTGCTGTGCCGTGTTCCTGCCGGGAGACCCGGCCCGCACGGGCGTCATGGCCTTCTGGAGGCCGGACGGCACCCCGCCGCCCGCCGTGGCGGCGGGAAGGGCCGAGGAGACGGCTCTCGTGGTGCCCGGCAGCGGCGGCGCGGAACTGGTGAGCCGGCCCGCGGTCCTGCTGCCGGTCCGCGCCGCCCTGCCGGTCCTCACGCGTGCGCGTGCCTCGGCGCAAGGGCATCGCGCCACCGAGTTCTGGGGTGCCGCGGCCGTGCTCGCCCTCCAGTGCGTGGCGCGTGGGCTGCTGCTGCCCGGCCTGTCCCCCGCAGACCATGACGCCTGGCGCGTCGGCCCCCTGGGCGCGGCGGACATCGAGCGCGTCCAACGGCTCGCCGCCGCGATGCCGCCCGAGGCGCACGCCGTACCCCTGAGCAGCGCCGAACCGCTGCGCCTGCCCGAGCCCGAACAGCTGCTGCGCGCTTTCCTGGACGCCGTCGCGGACGCCCTGCCCCGCTCCCCCGCGGCACCCCTCGTGACCGGCGGACCCGCCTACGCCGCTCAGGAACCGCAGTACCTGCCTGAACAGCGCGCGTGGGCGGCGGAGGTCGCCGCGGGCCATGACGCGGGCGTACGCGTCTCCTTGCGGATCGAGGTCGCAGGTCTGGTCACCGATGCCGAGGTCCAGGGTCTGGTCAGCGATCGCGAGGCCGAGGGTCTGGTCAGCGAAGCCAAGGGTCCGGCCGTCGCCTATCGCGAAGCCAAGGGTCCGGCCACCGATCCCGAAGGCCAGGTTCCGGCTGCCGATCCCGAAGGCCAGATTCCGACTGCCGATCACAAAGGCCAGATTCCGGCTGCCGACGAACAGCCCTCCTTCCGGTCCGTGCTCCAGGTGCACAGCGTGAGCGACCCGGCGATGGTCGCCGACGCTGCCGACGTGTGGACGGGAACCGCGGCCTTCGACTCACGCGCGCGGATGGACGTCCTCCTCGCCCTCCGCCGGGCAGCGCGCGCGTGGCCGCCGCTCGCCCCGCTGCTCTCGGCACCGGTGCCGGACGCCGTGGAGCTCGTGGACGAGGAGGTGACCGACCTCCTGGGCGAGGGAGCCCGGGCTCTCGCACGCATCGGGGTCGAGGTGCACTGGCCCCGGGCGCTGACCAGAAACCTCACCACGCGTGCGACGGTCGGGCCGCCGGACGGCGACGGGGGCACCTCGGGTGCTCCGTCCTTCCTGTCCGCCGACGCCCTGCTCGCGTTCGACTGGTGGTTCGCGCTGGGCGACCAGCGGCTCACGCGCGAGGAGCTGGACCGGCTCGCCGAGTCGAACCGCCCTGTCGTACGGCTGCGCGACCAGTGGGTGCTGGTCGACCCGCACGAGGTACGCCGGGCGCAGGCACGGCAGGACCGCAAGGTGACACCCGTCGACGCCCTGAGCGCCGCTCTGACGGGCTCCGCCGAGATCGACGGCCGCAGGGTCGACGTACAGCCCACCGGATGGCTGGCGGCCCTCAGGGACCGGCTCTCGGACCCTGAGGGCCAGGAGCCGGTCCCGCAACCGGCCGCGCTCTCCGCGACGCTGCGCGACTACCAGCGCCGGGGCCTCAACTGGCTGGCCCGTATGACGTCCTCGGGGCTCGGCTGCTGTCTCGCCGACGACATGGGGCTCGGCAAGACGATCACCTTGATCGCGCTGCATCTGCACCGGCAGACCGACAGCACGTCCGCCGGCCCCACCCTCGTGGTGTGCCCGACCTCCTTGATGGGCAACTGGCAGCGCGAGATCGCGAGGTTCGCTCCCGGTACGGCCGTGCGCCGCTTCCACGGACCGCGGCGCGACCTCGACGGCCTGGCCGACGGGGAGTTCGTGCTGACCACGTACGGCACCATGCGCCTGGACGCGCCCCGCCTCGCCGAGGTGGCATGGGGAATGGTCGTCGCGGACGAGGCCCAGCACGTGAAGAACCCTTACTCGGCGACCGCCCGTGAG
This sequence comes from Streptomyces griseorubiginosus, assembly GCF_001514195.1. GTDB lineage: Bacteria > Actinomycetota > Actinomycetes > Streptomycetales > Streptomycetaceae > Streptomyces > Streptomyces griseorubiginosus. The sequence continues at coordinate 366,422 of NZ_KQ948738.1, forward strand.
CTTCGCACGATCGACGCACGCGCACGCGTGGCGCTCACCGGCACCCCGGTCGAGAACAACCTGTCCGAGCTGTGGGCCATCCTCGACTGGACGACTCCGGGCCTGCTGGGCCGGCTGGGCACGTTCCGCGACCGGTACGCGCAGGCGGTCGAGAGCGGCCGGGACCCTGCTGCCGCGGAACGGCTGGCCCGGCTGGTGCGGCCCTTCCTGTTGCGCCGCCGCAAGTCGGACCCGGGCATCGCCCCGGAGCTGCCGCCGAAGACCGAGACCGACCGTGCCGTCTCGCTCACCCCGGAACAGGTCGGCCTGTACGAGGCCGTGGTGCGGGAGACCCTCGCGGAGATCGCCGCCGCGGACAGCATGGCGCGGCGGGGACTGATCGTGAAGCTCCTGACGGGCCTCAAACAGATCTGCAACCACCCGGCGCAGTTCCTCAAGGAGGAGCGGCCCACGATCGCGGCCCGCTCCGGGAAGCTGGAACTCCTGGACGAACTCCTGGACACGATCCTCGCCGAAGGGGCGAGCGTGCTGGTGTTCACGCAGTACGTGCGCATGGCCGGTCTCATCGAGCGCCATCTCGCGGCACGCGGTCTGCGCACGCAGTTCCTGCACGGCGGGACCCCGGTCGCCGGGCGGGAGGCGATGGTGGCGCGGTTCCAGGAGGGCGAAGTACCCGTGTTCCTGCTGTCGTTGAAGGCCGCGGGCACCGGACTGAACCTCACCCGGGCCGAGCACGTCGTGCACTACGACCGCTGGTGGAACCCGGCCGTCGAGGCACAGGCCACCGACCGCGCGTACCGCATCGGGCAGACCCGTCCCGTGCAGGTGCACCGGTTGATCGCCGAGGGGACGATCGAGGACCGCATCGCCGACATGCTGCACCGCAAGCGGGAGTTGGCCGACGCGGTGCTCGGTGCCGGCGAGGCGGCCCTGACCGAGCTGACGGACGCCGAGCTCGCGGACCTGGTCGAACTTCGAGGGGGCGCACGATGACGGGCCACGACACCGACACCGAGCGCACGTTCGCGGCACTGCCGCCCGCCCAGGGACGAGGGTTCGCGCGGACATGGTGGGGCAAGGCGTGGTTGCGGGCGCTGGAGGACGCCGCACTGGACTCGGGGCAGGTGAAGACCGGGCGGCGGCTCGCCCGCGCGGGTGCGGTGGGCGCGGTGTCCGTGCGCGCGGGACGCATCACGGCCGTCGTCCTCGACCGTGACCGCACCGCCCACCGTGCCGACGTGCTGCTGGCCGAGCTGTCGGCCGAGCAGTGGGACCGTTTCCTCGACCTGGCCGTGGAACGGTCGGGGTACGTCGCCGCGCTGCTGGACCGCGAGATGCCCACGCACCTCGTGGAGGACGCGGCAAGCGCCGGCATCGACCTGCTGCCGGGGCTCGGCGACCTGGAACCGGAGTGCGACTGCGGAGCCTGGGACCACTGCGGGCACACGGCGGCACTCTGCTACCAGATGGCCCGCCTGGTGGACCAGGACCCGTTCGTCCTGCTGCTGATGCGCGGCCGCGGCGAACAGAGCGTCCTGGACGCCCTCCAGGCCCGCACCGCGGCTCCCGCGGAGGAGGCCCCCGCACCGGAGGGCGTGGACGCCGCCGAGGCGTACGCGGCCGGCGACATCCTGCCGCCGCTGCCCGCACCGCCGGTACCGCCCCACCCGCCCGGTCTTCCGCCCGCTCTGGACACCGAGGTTCCGCCGGCGCCGGGAGTGGATCCGGCCGCCCTCCGCCACCTGGCCGCGCGGACCGCCGTGGAGGCGCAGCGGCTGCTCACGGAGGCCCTCCGGCCGCACTCCGACCAGCACGCCGCCGCAGGCGCCGAACTGACGGCCGCTCAGGACGCGGTGCGGCTCGCGGTCGACGCCCCCGACGAGGCGGTGACGGGGCGACTGGCCGAGGGATCGGGGCGCGATCCGCACTCTCTGGCTCTCGCCACGCGCGCGTGGGAGCTCGGTGGAGCGGCCGCGCTCGCCGTACTGGAGGAGGAGTGGGCGCCGGACGAGGAGGGAGAAATTCACGCACGCGCGCGTGCCGACCTGCACTCGGCCTGGGACGAGGACGAGCGGCCGACGTTGCGGGCGGTCGGCAACCGATGGACCGTCGCGGACGCGCCCGTTCAGATACGCCTGGGGCGGGACGGCCGCTGGTGGCCGTACCGGCGGGAACAGGGACGCTGGGTGCCCGCGGGCCCGGCCGCGCTGGATCCGGCGACGGCGCTGGCCTCGGCGGGGTCCGCCTGAGCCGCATCGCAGCAGTAGTTCGGCCGGCCCCCGCAGGAGCGTGCTGCGTGGCCGAATCCGAGGTGCCCACGCGTGGGGCGCCGCACGGCGACGGCCGTCTCCGTGCGGCCCGGCGGCGCTCCCAGGCAGTGATGCAGACCGCGGCGTCGATCAGGTCCGGTTCGGGAGGCCATGCCGAGGAGTTCCGGAGCGGCGCCGTACCCCCCAGCCGTCATCCAGCCGCACCCCCCAGCCCTCACCCGAAGGACGGAAGCAACGACTCCAGGTCGCTCGGGAACTCGCTGGGAAGCTCGCTGGGGAACTGCGACGGAAGCTCGCTGGGCAGCTCGCTCGGGAGCCGTGTGGGCAGGCTGAACGACGGCTCGGGAGAGCCGCTCGTGCTGGTCTGCGGGGCCGGGTTCTTGTCCTGTGGGTCGTCATTGCCCGATGCCATGAAGATCACGGCGATCACGGCGACGGCGGCCACGACCAGGACGAGCAGCGCGAACAGCGGGCCGCGGCGCCGACCTGGGCCTCTGGGCCCACCGCCCCGGCCTTCGTGGACGGGCGGTATCGGCTGGGTCGAGGGCAGACCCCCGTAGGGGTTCGGTCCCTTGCGTCCGAAGTCGTCAGGAGGTGGTCCGAAACCACCGCCCGGAGGCGGTGTGTCGCCCGGCGGTCCGGGCGGCTGGGGCGGTACCGGCGGCATGGCCATAGCGTCCAGAGTCGCCGCGAACCGGTCACGGGGCGACCCCCGCGCGGGAGTTGATACGGGCTCATGCCGTGGATCGCATGATTCCGGAACATTCCGCGCGGGGTCACCCCCCTACGCGCGCGTGCGCCTGACCGTCGGACCGCGCTCGTGCTCTCCGACCGTCGGCATCTGCGTATGCCGTCGAAGGAGGCCACTCACGACCGACCGCACACGCGCGTGGGCCTCGTTCAGCCGCGGGCACCCAGGAGGTGGTCCATGGCGAGCTGGTCGAGCTGTTCGAAGGCCATGCCGCGGGCGGCGGCCGCCTCCACGTCGAAGTCCTCGAAGGCGGTGCGGTCCGCGAGCAGCGACTTGAGGCCGTCCGCGGCCGTCTGCTGCGCCAGCTCGTCCAGGCGGGCGGCGCGCAGCGCCTCCTGGACCTGCGGGTCGGCGCGGAAGGCGGTGGCGCGCTCCTTGAGGATGAGGTAGTTGCGCATGCAGCCCGCGGCCGACGCCCACACACCGTCGAGGTCCTCGGTCCGCGGGGGCTTGAAGTCGAAGTGCTTCGGGCCGGCGTAACCGGCGCTCTCCAGCAGGTCGACGAGCCAGAAGGCGGCACGCAGGTCACCGGCGCCGAAGCGCAGGTCCTGGTCGTACTTGATGCCGGACTGGCCGTTGAGGTCGATGTGGAAGAGCTTGCCCGCCCACAGGGCCTGCGCGATGCCGTGCGGGAAGTTCAGCCCGGCCATCTGCTCGTGGCCGACCTCGGGGTTGACGCCGTACAGCTCGGGGCGCTCCAGGCGCTCGATGAACGCGAGGGCGTGGCCGACGGTGGGCATCAGGATGTCGCCGCGCGGCTCGTTCGGCTTGGGCTCGATCGCGAACTTCAGGTCGTAGCCCTGCTCGGTGACGTACTCGCCGAGGAGGTCGAAGGCCTCCTTCATGCGGTCGAGCGCCACGCGCACGTCCTTGGCGGCGCCGGACTCGGCGCCCTCGCGGCCGCCCCAGGCGACGTAGGTCTCGGCGCCGAGCTCGACCGCGAGGTCGATGTTGCGGATGGTCTTGCGCAGGGCGTAGCGGCGGACGTCGCGGTCGTTGGCGGTGAACGCGCCGTCCTTGAAGACCGGGTGCGTGAAGAGGTTGGTGGTCGCCATCGGCACCTTCATGCCGGTCGCGTCCAGGGCCTCGCGGAAGCGCTTGATGTGGTTCTCGCGCTCGCTGTCCGAGGACCCGAAGGGGATCAGGTCGTCGTCGTGGAAGGTCACGCCGTGGGCGCCGAGCTCGGCCAGGCGCTGCACCGTCTCGACCGGGTCGAGGGCACGGCGGGTGGCGTCGCCGAACGGGTCCCTTCCCTGCCAGCCGACGGTCCACAGGCCGAAGGTGAACCTGTCCTCGGGGGTGGGCTGGTAGTTCATGACGCGGCTCCTTGCTGCTCCGGACTATTTCGTCATGGCGGTTTACAAATTAGTATGCACACACGTCTCTGGGAAGAGACAAGGTGTCTTCGGATGGAGACACCGGCCGCATCGAGATCATGAGCCGCGCAAAAAGGGAGAGCCCGATGTCAGCAGCCGAGGGTCCGCTCGTCGTCGGTGTGGACACGTCCACCCAGTCCACCAAGGCGCTGGTGGTCGACGCGGCCACCGGCCGGGTCGTCGCCCGCGGCCAGGCGCCGCACACCGTGTCGTCCGGGGCCGGCCGCGAGAGCGACCCCCGCCAGTGGTGGGACGCGCTCTCCGAGGCCCTGCGCCAGTGCGGGGACGCCGCGCGGGAGGCCGCCGCGGTGTCGATCGGCGGTCAGCAGCACGGCCTCGTCACCCTGGACGCGCGGGGCGAGCCGGTCCGCCCGGCCATGCTCTGGAACGACGTGCGCTCGGCGCCGCAGGCCAGACGGCTCATCGACGAGCTGGGCGGCCCGAAGGCCTGGGCGGAGCGGACCGGAAGCGTGCCGGGCGCCTCCTTCACGGTCACGAAGTGGGCCTGGCTCGCCGAGCACGAGCCGGAGGCCCTGCGTGCCACCAAGGCCGTCCGCCTGCCCCACGACTACCTCACCGAGCGTCTCACCGGCGAGGGCACCACCGACCGCGGTGACGCCTCCGGCACCGGCTGGTGGGCGTCGGCGACGGAGTCGTACGACAGCGAGATCCTCGCGCACGTGGGACTCGACCCCGCGCTGCTCCCCCGCGTGGTCCGGCCCGGCGAGGTCGCCGGCACCGTCCGTGACGGCCATGACCTGCCGTTCTCCAAGGGCACCCTGGTCGCGCCCGGCACCGGTGACAACGCGGCGGCCGCGCTGGGCCTCGGGCTGCGCCCCGGCACGCCGGTGATGAGTCTCGGCACCTCGGGCACGGTGTACGCGGTGTCGAAGCGCCGCCCCACCGACGCGACCGGCACCGTGGCGGGCTTCGCCGACGCGCACGGCGACTGGCTGCCGCTCGCCTGCACCCTGAACTGCACGCTCGCCGTTGACCGCGTGGCGGCCCTGCTGAACCTGGACCGCGAGGCCGTGGAGCCGGTCTCGGGGGTCACCCTGCTGCCCTATCTGGACGGCGAGCGCACCCCGAACCTGCCGAACGCCTCGGGTCTCCTGCACGGCCTGCGCCACGACACCACCGGCGGGCAGCTCCTCCAGGCGGCCTACGACGGTGCCGTACAGGCGCTGCTCGGGGCCCTGGACCTGGTGCTCGACGCGGACGCCGACCGTTCCACGCCGCTGCTGCTGATCGGCGGCGGCGCCCAGGGCACCGCCTGGCAGCAGACCGTACGACGGCTCTCGGGACGTCCGGTCCAGGTGCCGGAGGCCAAGGAGCTGGTCGCGCTGGGCGCCGCCGCGCAGGCCGCCGGGCTGCTGACCGGCGAGGACCCGGGCGCGGTCGCTCGCCGCTGGAACACGACCGCCGGGCCCGTGCTGGAGGCCGTGGAGCGGGACGACGAGACGCTGGCCAGGATCGCCGGGGTACTCTCCGACGCGGCGCCGCTGCTGGAGCGGGGGACCTCTGAGGAGTGAGGGAGGCATGACCGCACCGCTGCACAACGCCGAACCGGCCGGCCCGCACGATGCCCGCCCTGCCGCCTCGGGGCGCGGCCCGCACGACGCGCCACCGGCAGGACCGGCGCGTGGCCCGCACGACACCCACCCGGCGGGCCCCCGCCGGGGCCTGCCCGACACGCAGCAGGGCATGCGCCGCCGCAATCTGGCCCGTGTCATGCACGCCGTGAGCGCCGAGGGGCCGCTGTCGCGTGCCGCGGTGGCGTCGCGGATCGGTCTGACCCGGGCCGCGGTGTCGACCCTCGTCGACGAGCTCATACGCTCGGGGCTCCTGGAGGAACTGGGCCCCGAGCGCCCCGGGCGGGTCGGCAGGCCCGGCTCCGCGCTCGCCGTCAGCGGGCGGGGCCCCGCCGGGATAGGCGCGGAGATCGGCGTGGACCACCTCGCGGTCTGCGCGGTCGACCTGCGTGGCCGGACCCGCGCACAGGTGGTGCGGTACGGCGCGAACCGGGGCCGCGCGCCCGAGCCGGTGATCGCGGAACTCTCCTCGCTGGTCCGCGAGGTGGTGGCGGAGGCCGAGAGCGAGGGCCTGTGGCCCGCGGGACTCGCCGTGGCGGTGCCCGGCCTGGTGGCGCGTGACGCCCGGACCGTCGTCCGCGCCCCCAACCTCGACTGGCACGACACCGATCTCGGCGCCCTGCTGCCCGAGGACTTCCCGCTGACCGTGGGCAACGAGGCCAACTTCGGCGCGCTGGCCGAACTCTGGCTGGGCGACGGCACACCCCACGACTTCCTGCACGTCTCGGCGGAGATCGGCATCGGCGCGGCCCTGGTGGTGGACGGCCAGCTGCTGCGCGGCACCCGCGGTTTCGCGGGCGAGCTGGGCCATGTGCCGGTGCGCCCGGACGGCCCCCGCTGTCCGTGCGGCGGCCGGGGCTGTCTGGAGCAGTACGCCGGTGAGGAGGCCGTGCTCAGGGCGGCGGGCCTCGAACAGGGCGAGGACCGGGTCGGGCTGCTCGCGCAGCACGCGGCGGACGGCGACGAGGACGTGCGGGACGCCCTGCGCGAGGCGGGAGAGGCACTCGGTATCGCGCTGACCGGAGCGGTCAATCTCCTCGACCCCGAAGGCGTGGTGCTCGGCGGGGCGCTGGCGGGGCTCGCGCCCTGGCTGCTGCCCTCGCTGCGGGACGAACTGGCCCGGCGCACCGCCGGTCAGGCCTGTCCTGTGTCGGTGTCACGCCTGGGTTCGCAGGGGCCGCTGCTGGGCGCCGCGCACTCGGTGGTGCGGGCGGTGCTGGACGACCCGTCGGTTGTGGGCGAACGGGCCTGATCCCCCCGTCACTTCACCCCACCGGGTGAGGGGGTTATCCACACATCCAAGGTTGTCCACGGAAAAACCAAGCGGTCTTCTGTCCAATCGGCACCCCCCGTACCGTGATTCACGCGAGGCACCCAGCGACCTCGCACAACGCGAGCGGGGGTGACATGTCGACGGAAACAGCCGCGGAACTGCGGCGTGACGCCATCGGACTGCGCGAGGTCCTCTGCGAACCCGACCGAATCGGAGCCGTGCAGCGATGAGCGACCCCAGAATTCTGACGGTACGGCCCGAACCGGGCGAGTACGCCTGGACGTTCGGCGGTGCCCCGCCGGTGGCCCGCATCAAGCCCGGTACCGTGCTCGACCTCTACACCGAGGACTGCTTCGCGGGGCGGGTGCGGTCCGAGAAGGACCTGGTGTCCGAGGTGTGCGAATTCCCCTTCCTGAACCCGCAGACCGGTCCCTTCCACATCGAGGGCGCCGAGCCGGGCGACACCGTCGCCGTGCACTTCGTGTCCGTGGAACCGGCCCGGGACTGGGCCGCGTCCACCACGGTCCCCCTGTTCGGCGCGCTCACCTCCACGCACACCACGGCCACGCTCCAGCCCCCGCTGCCGGAGACCGTGTGGATCTGGCAGCTGGACCGGACCCGCCGCACGGCCCTGTTCCGGGCGCACGACAGCGACATCGAGATCGAGCTGCCCATGGACCCGATGCACGGCACCGTCGGGGTGGCGCCGGCCAATCTGGAGGTGCGCTCGGCGCTGGTGCCCGACGCGCACGGCGGGAACATGGACACACCGGAGATGCGGGCCGGCGTCACCTGCTACCTCGGGGTCAACGTGGAGGGCGCGCTGCTCAGCCTCGGTGACGGCCACGCCCGGCAGGGCGAGGGAGAGACCTGCGGGGTCGCCGTCGAGTGCGCGATGAACACCGTGGTGATCGTGGAACTGCTCAAGGGGCTCGCCACGCCCTGGCCGCGCATCGAGTCGGACACCCACATCATCTCGACCGGCTCGGCCCGCCCGCTGGAGGACGCGTTCCGGATATCCCAGCTCGACCTGGTGCAGTGGCTGGTCCGCGACTACGGGTTCAGCGAGCTGGACGCCTACCAGTTCGCCACGCAGGCCGTGGAATCGCCGTTGGCCAACGTCTGCGACACCAACTACACGTGCGTGGCGAAGATCCGCAAGGAATGGCTGCCCGCGCGCGAGACTCACCGCGGAGTGCACGACCGGCTCCGTGAGACCGCGGCGGCCTTTCGGGGCTGAACGCCGCCGACCTGAGAGGCACCGATCCTTGGAACGCGCCAGGCCGCTGTTCGACCGACGGCGGCTGCTGAAGGGGGCCTTGCTGGCCGCCGTACCGTACACACTGCTTCCCGAGACACGGGCGGGGGCGGCTCCGCAGAGCGGCGACTACCCCCTCGCCGAGTGGCAGCCCGCCACGTCCTCCAACTTCACGGAGTCGGACCGTCCGTGGTCCTACCGGGTGAACCTGGTGGTCGTCCACGTCACGCAGACCACGTACACCGAGGCCCTGGACATCTTCCGCAACCCGGCGAAGCAGGTCTCCGCCCACTACGTCGTGCGCTCGGCCGACGGGCACGTCGCGCAGTGCGTGCGGGAGGCGGACGTCGCCTGGCATGCGGGGAACTGGGACTACAACACGCGCAGCATCGGCATCGAGCACGAGGGGTGGGTGGACAAGCCGGCCTACTTCACCGACGCCCTGTACGAGGAGTCCGCGAAGCTCACGGCGGGGATCTGCGACAAGTACGGCATTCCCCGGGACCGCGCGCACATCATCGGGCACTACGAGGTGCCGGGTTCGGATCACACCGACCCGGGGCCGTCCTGGGACTGGACGCGCTACATGAGGATGGTGGAAGCCATGTGATCCGGTCTCGTTCGGGTGGCGCCGGTCGAAGAGGTTGTCGGGTCGGGCACCCGGAGTGACGATGTTCCCAGCCGCATCGTGTTCCGGGGAGGCCGAGTTGTCCGATCCATGGGTGGCCCTGGAGGCGGGTGCCGACCCCGCCGAGCGGGTCCGGATGCTGCTGCGGGCGCACGAGACGTTCACCGAGGCGGGTACGGTGCAGCGGCCGGTGCGCCCGGTGGTGGCGGATTCGTGGCGGCGTTCCGCGCGGGCGGGGGTGGGGCCCGACGGGACGGCGAGCGTCGAACTCAGCGACGGCGACCTCGGCGCGTACCGGGCGGAGCATCCGCTGGCGCGGGTCATGCCGTTGTTCCGTGAGCTGATGGGGACCTTCGCCTCCGACGGGGAGCATCTGCTCGCGGTGTGCGACGAGCACGGCAGGCTGCTGTGGGTCGAGGGGCACGCGACGACCCGGCGGAAGGCCGACCGGATGAACTTCGTGCCGGGGGCGCGGTGGTCGGAGACCGCGGTCGGGACGAACGCGCCGGGCACCGCGGTGGCGGTGGACCGGCCCGTGCAGGTGTTCGCGGCCGAGCACTTCATCCGCCGGGTGCAGCCGTGGACGTGCGCGGCGGCGCCGGTGCACGATCCGCGGACCGGGCGGGTGCTGGGAGCCGTGGACATCACCGGCGGGGACGGGCTGGCCCATCCGCACAGTCTGGGCTTCGTCCAGGCGGTCGCGCGGGCCGCCGAGTCGCAGCTGGCGCTGCTGCTCCCGCCCGAGACGGCCGCCGACACCCCCGAACTGAGCGCGCTGGGCCGGGACGAAGCGGTGTTCGCGAGCGCCGGACGCAGGATCAGGCTGAGCCGGCGGCACAGCGAGATCCTGGTACTGCTGTCCCGGCACCCGGAGGGCCTGAGCGGGGACGAGCTGCTGTGCGCGCTGTACGAGGACGAGTCGGTGACGCCGGTGACGCTGCGGGCCGAACTGGCCAGGCTGCGGCGGGTGCTGGGTCCGGGGCTGCTGGCGTCGCGGCCGTACCGCCTGACCGTGCCGGTCGAGTCGGACGTGGCCGTCGTGGAGCGGCGGTTGGAGAGCGGGGCGGTCACGGGGGCGGCGCGGGGGTACACCGGTCCGCTGCTGCCCGCCTCGCGGGCCCCGGCAGTGGCACGGCTCAGGCGTCTGATCGCCGACGGGCTGCGCACGGCGTTGATCGCCCGCCGGGATCCCGACCTGCTGGCGGACTGGGCGCACGCGCCGTGGGGCGAGGACGACCTCGACGTGTGGCGGGCGCTGGCGGCCGTACGGCCCACGGCGAGCGTGCGGTCCCGGCTGGCCGCGCTGGAGTCGGAGCTGGCCGCGCCGACGGCAACGTGGTTGCAACGTCCGCGCTTCTAGCCTCACGCGCAGAGCCGCCCAACGGCGGGCGGCGCTGCTGAAGGAGGCTGGCCAGCATGACCCGTTACGCGGCACCCGGCACCGAGGGCGCGATCGTCTCCTACCAGGCGCGCTACGACCACTTCATCGGTGGCGAGTACGTGCCGCCGGCGCGCGGGCAGTACTTCGAGAACCCGTCTCCGGTGAACGGGCAGCCGTTCACCGAGGTCGCGCGGGGTACCGCCGAGGACGTGGAGCGGGCGCTGGACGCCGCGCACGCCGCCGCGCCGGGCTGGGGCCGGACCTCGGTGACCGAACGCTCCGACATCCTCCTCAAGATCGCCGACCGGATGGAGGCGAACCTGGAGAAGCTCGCCGTCGCGGAGAGCTGGGAGAACGGCAAGCCGGTCCGGGAGACCCTGGCGGCCGACATCCCGCTGGCCATCGACCACTTCCGCTACTTCGCTGGGGCGATCCGGGCCCAGGAGGGGTCGCTCGGCGAGGTCGACGACGACACGGTGGCGTACCACTTCCACGAGCCGCTCGGCGTCGTCGCGCAGATCATCCCGTGGAACTTCCCGATCCTGATGGCGACATGGAAGCTGGCTCCGGCCCTCGCGGCGGGCAACGCGGTCGTCATCAAGCCCGCCGAGCAGACCCCGGCCTCGATCCACTACTGGATGAGCCTGATCGCGGACCTGCTGCCGCCGGGCGTGGTGAACATCGTCAACGGCTTCGGCGTGGAGGCGGGCAAGCCGCTCGCGTCGAGCCCGCGGGTGGCGAAGGTGGCGTTCACCGGCGAGACCACGACGGGGCGGCTGATCATGCAGTACGCCTCCGAGAACATCAAGCCGGTCACCCTGGAACTCGGCGGCAAGTCGCCGAACATCTTCTTCGACGACGTCTGGGCGCGGGACGACGACTTCCGGGACAAGGCACTTGAGGGGTTCACGATGTTCGCCCTCAACCAGGGCGAGGTCTGCACGTGTCCGTCCCGGGCGTTGATCCAGAGCGGCAACTACGCCGACTTCCTCCAGGCGGCCGTGGCCCGCACCGAACTCATCAAGCCGGGCCATCCCCTCGACACCGACACGATGATCGGCGCCCAGGCCTCCAACGACCAGCTGGAGAAGATCCTCTCCTACCTGGACGTCGGCCGCCAGGAGGGGGCGCGTGTGCTCACCGGCGGCGAACGGATCGAGTACGACGGCGAGTTGAAGGGCGGTTACTACGTCCAGCCGACGATCTTCGAGGGCGACAACCGCATGCGGATCTTCCAGGAGGAGATCTTCGGCCCGGTCGTCTCGGTGACGTCCTTCGCCGACTTCGACGACGCCCTGAAGATCGCCAACGACACACTGTACGGGCTCGGGGCGGGCGTGTGGACCCGGGACATCAACACGGCGTACCGCGCGGGCCGCGCGATCCAGGCGGGCCGCGTCTGGACGAACTGCTACCACGCGTACCCGGCGCACGCCGCGTTCGGCGGGTACAAGCAGTCGGGGATCGGGCGGGAGACGCACAAGATGATGCTGGAGCACTACCAGCAGACGAAGAACCTCCTGGTGTCGTACTCGCCGAAGAAGCTGGGTTTCTTCTAGAGCCACGACGTAGGGCTCCGCTTGGAAGACACCCTCGCAGCGGTGCCGCACGTCCACCACCGCCCGACCGCGGAGGGATCCGCGGTCGGGCGTCCTTTCTCAGTGGTCGAGGCCGAGGAAGGTGAGGGCGTAGGCGAGCATGCCGGACTGGGGCAGGGTGTGGCCCGCGCCCGCGATGCTGATGCCTTCCACCGGGGCCTGCGGGCCCGTGCCGCCGTAGCGGGTACGGGTCCAGGCCGGCCGCGGACCGTCGGTCGCGGACGGGGTCTGGCTCAGGCCCTGGAGGTTCGTCCACTGCTTGATCTCCTCGCCGAAGTTGCGGTAGGCGAGGGTCGTGTCGGTGGTGCCGTGCCACAACTGCATGCGCGGATAACGGCCGTTGTAGCCCGGATACATGGAGCGGGCCAGGTCACCCCACTGCTGGGCCGTCTTGCTGACGTTGCCGCCGGAGCACTGACCGTTCCACTGGGAACCGTCGCTGGTGGCGAAGCAGCCCGCCGGCACCCCGGAGAACGCGGAAGCGGCGCTGAACACGTCGGGGTACTCGGCGGCCAGCACGTTCGTCATCATGGCGCCCGAGGAGAATCCGCTGACGACGACGCGGGCCGGATCGACGTTGTACCGCTGCCGGGTGTAGGCGACCATCGACATGATGCCGGTGGAGTCGCTGCCGCCGCCCCGCTTGAGCGCCGCCGGTGAGGAGACGTCGAAGCAGTGTCCGCTGCGGGTGGCCTCCGGCAGGACGATGATGTAGCCGTACCGGTCGGCGGCGGTGACGTAGTCGTGTCCGTTGCCGCCGAAGATCCCCCCGGCCGAGCCCCCGCAGTAGTGGACCAGGACCAGCAGGGCGGGCCGGGACGCCAGGCGGTCGGGCACGTACAGGTACATGTTGAGACTGGTGGGGTTGTTCCCGAAGCCGGTGACGCGGGTCAGGCTCGCCGCGGCCGCCGGTTGGGGCGCGAGGAGCGTCAGGACTGCGGCCAGGGGCAGTAACACCATCGCCAGGGCCGCGTGCAGAGCGCGTCTCACAGGTGGACCTCTTTCCCGTGATCGTCGAGAGGGAGGGGTGGCGGTTCAGCTCTCGAGGCGCCAGCGCTGGTTCGTGCCGCCCGAGCAGCTCCAGAGCTGGATCTTCGTGCCGTTGGCCGTGCCCTGGCCGTTGGCGTCCAGGCAGAGGCCCGACTGCGCCGCGGTGATCGTGCCGTCGGGGTTGACGTTCCACTGCTGGTCCGGCTGGCCGTTGCAGTCCCAGATCGCGGCCGGTGTGCCGTTGCCCGCCCCCTGGCCCACGCCGAGGCACTTGTTGCCGTAGATCACCAGCTGCTTTCCGGTGCTGTAGGTCCACCGCTGGTTGGTGCCGCCGTTGCAGTCCCACAGTTGGGCCTGTGTGCCGTTGGTGGTGGTGAAGTTGTTGATGTCGAGGCAGCGTCCGGACTGCTGGCCGACGATCTTCTGGTTGCCGGACGGCTGCGGGTCCGGCGGCGGCGTCGTGCCCGAGCCGAACTGGGTGAAGAACTGCCACACCGCCGCCGACGTCCAGGTGCGCCAGCCGTCGCCGGTGGAGCCGTCGACGGGGCCGGGGTCGTGGCCCGCTCCGTCGAACGCGGCCCAGACGACGGGGTATCCGGACCTGCATCCGGAGTAGGTGGTGATGATGTGCGTCAGGCTTCCGTAGGCCGGCTCGGGCGGGTTCTGCGGGGTGCAGCCGTTCGTCCGGACGAAGGTGTCACGCAGGTCTCGTCCCGACTGGATGGGCAGCACGTTGTCCCTGAGGCCGTGCAGTCCCATGTACGCGATGGGCTGGTTGCCGCCGTTGCACCCGCTGAGGTTGGCTCCGGAGTAGACCGCGACCGCGCGGAAGACCGTGGCCCGGGAGCAGGCGAGGGCGTACGACATCCCGCCGCCGTAGCTGAAGCCGCCGGCGAACAACTGGGTGGTGTCGACGCACAGGCCCGCTTCGATCTGGTTGACCATGGCGTCGACGAAGGCCACGTCCTGGCCGCCGGGATTGGCCCAGCCGTTGCCGTTGCCCTGGGGGGCGACGAAGATCGTGCCGTTGTTCGCGTTGTCCGCCAGGCGCCGCAGGCCGTAGTAGGACCAGTTGTACCCGTCCGTTCCACCCGAGTCGACGTCGTTCGCGGTGCCGCCCCGCCAGTGGAAGCCGAAGATCAGCCGGTAGGGGCGGTTGCTGTCGTAGCCGGCGGGGACCCGCAGGATGTAGCTGCGGTTCTGGCCGCCGCTCTGGATCGTGTGGTTACCGCTGGCGAGCGCCGGGGGCTTGCCGCAGCCGGTGCTGGCCGCCGCGGGTGCCCTGAGACCGCTGCTGAACGAGGTGCCCGCAGTGGTCAGGACGAGAAGCAGCGCGGCCACGAGGGACATCAAGAGCGGTTTGCGTTTCATACACACCTTCCTCTGTCATGGATTCAGACCGCGGTGATGGTCCATGCGTTGTTGGTGCTGGAGTTCGGCGTCCACAGCACCGTCGTCGAACCGGCCGTGGTGCTGCCGCTGCCGTCGAGGGCGGTGCCGGTGCCGCGGTTGACGATCTGGTAGCGGTTGTTGCCGAGGCCGGTGAGTGACCACTGCTGGTTGTTGCCGCCGTTCCATGCCTCCTGGCGGGCGGGAGCGCCGTTGGCGGTGTTGCCCCAGCTGTCGGCGGCCATGCCGTTGGTGCGGTTCATGATCCGGTAGTAGCCGTTGCCGAGGTCGATCAACTGCCACTGGAGGTTGGTGCTGCCGTCGTAGTTCCACTGCTTGAGGTTGGAGCCGGAGGCCACGTTGCCCCCGCTGTCGAGCACCAGTCCGCTGGTCACGTTGGCGATCCTGACCCAGGTCGTGGAGCCGCCCGGCGCGCCCAGGACGGGGATCTCACCGGAGAAGGTGAGCTTGACCGTGTACGCCAGCGCGCTGAACGGCGCGTTGGACGAGGGCATGGTGAGGTGCAGGCCGGAGGCGTCCTGGGTGGGTGCGGGCAGGTCGATGTAGGTGCCGGCGGTGTTGTTGAGGAGTTGGGCGCGCGTCAGGCTGCTGAGGTTGATCTGGTTGGAGTTCAGCGTCGCGATGGTCAGGGTGCCGCCCTGCCAGCCGAGGGCGGTGGCGTAGAGCACCTTGTTGTCCTTGCTGCGGGTGAACCGGACGTCCTGCGGTTTGCCCGCGACCGGTCCGCTGAAGGAACCCCCACCCATCTTGGTGGGGCCTTCGCCGTAACTGGCCCAGGAGCGGGTGGAATAGACCGCCTCTCCGAAGCGGCCCAGCCAGTCCCCCATGGCGAGCAGGATGGACTGCTGTCCGGAAGGGATGGTGCCGTCGGCCATCGGGGCGATGTTCAGCAGCATGCTCCCGCCCTTGCTGACCCGGTCGATCAGCGAGTGGAGCAGGGCCTGCGTCGAGTAGTAGCCGATGCCGACCGTGTAGCACCAACTGGAGGAGGAGATGCTGTCGTCGGTCAGCCAGTAGGGGGTGAGCAGCCCGGCGGGGCCGCCGCGCTCGAAGTCGAAGACCTCACCCTTGTTGTTGAAGCCGTCCTTGTAGGTCGCGGCCACGTCCTTGTTCCACGCGACCGCCTGGTTGTAGTAGTGCGCGAGGAACTGGAGCCGGTAGGACTCCTGCACCTGGTTCAGGGCGAAGTCCTGCCACAGCAGGTCCGGTTGGTAGCCGTCGACGACCTCGACCAGCTTGTCGTACCAGAGCTTGTTCTCCGCCGCCGAGCCCTGCTGGCCGTAGAGGATGCGCAGCGTCGGGTCCGACTGGGACGGCACATGGTCGTAGTAGCCGTTGAAGTGGTAGGCGTGGTGCAGGGAGGTCATGAACTTCAGCCCCTGCCCGCGGATGGCCTGGGCGTGCAGTCCCACCAGGTCCAGTTTTGGGCCGTGCTGGACCGAGTTCCACGGGTTGGAGCGGCTGTTCCACATGGAGAAGCCGTCGTGGTGTTCGGCGACCGGTCCTGCGAACCGGGCGCCCGCGGCCTTGAACAGCCGCGCCCAGGCGTCGGGGTCGAAGTTGCCGCCCTGGGAGGCCAGTTTGGGGGCGAACTGAACAAAGTTGCCCGCCTTGTCGCGGGCGCCGTCGATGAAGTTGTTGTAGGGCCAGGCCGAGGGGTCGCCGTAGGTGGCCTTGTGGTGGTTGTTCTCGGCCGAGCCGCCGATGTACATGTTGCGCGGGTACCACTCGTTGCCGAACGCCGGGACGCTGAAGGCGCCCCAGTGGTAGTAGATGCCGAACTTGGCGTCCTGGAACCAGCCGGGAGCCGGAGGGTGCTGGTCCACGGAGGACCAGCTCGGGGTGTAGCTCTGCGGGCCCTCGGTCGCGGCGGCATCTGGTGCGAACCGCAGCAGGCCGACGGCTGTCGCGGCACCGGCCGCCGCCAGCAGCCGGCGCCGGCTGAGCGGCAGGGGGGAGGAAGTCATGTGGGGCCTTTCGGAAGGATCGGGCGGGCTCGGGAGTCCGCCCGCCGGTCACGGGGTCAGTCGCGCGTCCACTTCTGGCTGCTGCCGCCGTTGCAGGTCGACAGCTGGAGCGGGGTGCCGTTGGCCGTTCCGGCGCCGGTGGCGTCCAGGCAGAGACCGGACTGGACGCCGGTGAGGGTGCCGTCGGTGCGGAACGTCCACTTCTGGTTGGCGCCGCCGTTGCAGTCCCAGATGGTCACCTTGGTGCCGGGGGTGGTGCCCTGTCCGGCCGCGTCCAGGCAGGCGCTGCCGTAGACCCGCAGCTCACCGGCCGAGGTGTTCGTCCACTGCTGGTTGCTGCCGCCGTTGCAGTCCCACAGCGCCACCTGGGTGCCGGCCGTGTGCGACTGGTTCGGCACGTCCACGCACCGGCCGGAGGCGGTCCCCACGATCGCGCCGGTGGTGCCGCCGTCGTTTCCGCCGCTGCCGGGGGTGATGGACAGGTTGTCGAACTGAGCCGTCTCGCCCTGGCTGGTCCCGTAGCCGATCTGGCCGGTCGCCCAGGTGCCGTCGCTCGCGGAACCGACCGTGGCACCGTCGACGACCGCGGTGATCGTGGCGCCGGAGAAGGTGAGGCCCAGGGTGTGCCAGCGGTTGGTGCCCAGCGCGGCGGTCGTGCCGCGGGCCAGGGTGGCGACGGTGTTGTTGGTGTTCGAGTTGAGGATCGACCAGGCTCCGGTGTCGCTCACCCGCAGGCGGTAGGCGTTCTGCCCGCCGCCGCGGTCGTAGTCGTGCGCGCCCGCACGGCCGATCAGTTCGACGTAGCCGGGCTGTTCGAGCAGCACGTCCGACGAGACCGTGTAGTTGCCCCAGCCCGTCTCTCCGAGCAACGCGTGCGGATCCGTCAGCGAGTCCCAGGTGATCGGCTTCTGCGGGCTCATCTGGCGCACGCACATCCCGGCGCGGCCGCCGCCGCAGCCCACCGCCTCGAAGGCGCCCTGCCAGTCCATGAGGTACTTCGCCTCGGTGCCGGTGGCGTTGCCGTCGAAGGAGTCGCTGTACGGCAGCTTCAGTGAGGCCTTGGCCGGGCCGGTGGCGGTGCCCTTGCCCTGCCCGGTCGTGGTGGTCAGGGTGTAGAGGTGGCCGGGCCGCGCGGTCAGGCTGAAGGTGCCGCCGGACGGGGTGATGTCGGTGGCGTGCACGAAGTGGTCGGCCGTGTTGCCGGACCTGACGTCGGTGGACCAGACGTGCACGGTTCCGGTGGACAGCCCCCCGGTGACGCTGAAGTTCAGCGTCTGGTCGCCGCCGGCGTCCATCGTCTCGACGACCGTGGACCAGTCGGAGTTGTTGGGGGACTTGAGCGACACGTAGCTTCCGTTGGCGCGGTTGCCGCCGATGTAGCCGCTGGAGGAGTCGAGGTACCGCCACCCCGGGGCGGTGAACTGGCTGGTGTGCGCCATCACCCAGGCGTTCTTGCCGATCGAGTAGGCGCCGGACCACGGCTGCGCGGCCAGGGCGAGACCCATCGTGGGGTACGGCAGGTTGGGGGTGAGGGCGGCGACGACCGGCCAGTTGAGGTAGGCGGTCATCCGTCCGTCGATGTACCCGCGGTTGATGCCGCGGGCCACGGCCTGCGCTCCCCCGTTGTAGTCGTCCGAGCCGTTCTCGCTCGCCCACAGGGGCTTGCCGGACGACAGGGCCGCCGCGGGCACCGAGCAGTCGGACTGGGCCGACCGGTAGCCGCAGGGGTAGTGCGTGCCGATGGCGCTCACGGCGGAGGCGAACGACGCGTTGGAGTTGATGTCGTTGGCCACGCCCCAGTCCGAGTCGGCGGCGACGATCTTGACGCTGCCGTAGCCGTTGCTGTTGAGCGCGCTGCGTAGCTGCTGGTACCAGGAGACGTTGTAGCCGCGCTCGTTCCAGCCGCCGAGGTAGTCGATGCTCAGCCCGTGCTTCTTGGCGCAACCCAGCCACGCGAGGTCGTAGTTGACCATGTCGGTGGACCAGAAGTTGCCGCCGCCGATCCAGCCGGGGGCGCCCCAGGCGAGCCCGTACAGCTTGAGGTTCGGGTTGCGCGCCTTGGCCTGCTCCATCAGCCACCACTCGTAGCCCCGGTCGCAGTTGAGGTCGGACCGGGTGTGCTGGTGGCTCGGCTCGGCGCCCGAGGTGGAGTTGGTGTCGCCGCCGATCTCCGCCTTGAGGATCTGGAGGGAGGCGCCGTAGCCGGGCTTGAACAGGTAGTCGAGGATCTGGCCGCGCTGGGGCTCTGGGTAGTCGATCAGGAGTCTGCTGTTGCCGCCCCCGCCGCTGATGGCGCCGACACCGTCGAAGACACGGCCGCCGGAGGTGCCGTTGAGGGTGATGGAGGTGGCGGCCTGGGCGGGCGCGGCGGCCGTGCCGACGACGCCGCCGGCGGTCAGGAGGAGGCCCGCGACGACGGCCGTCGGGACACGCAGGCGCCGTAACAGCCGTGCGATTGCTGACACGGTGGGATCCTTTCGAAGGTGGGGGGTGTCCACGGCCGGTGCGGTCGACGGACGGTCCAGGACGGTTGAGGACGGTTCAGGACGGTTCAGGACGGTTCAGCGGACGAAGAAGTCCTGGTTGGTGCCGGGGGCGTTCTTGCACGGCCACTGGTCCAGTTGCTGACCGGTGGTGTTGCCGGCGCCGTAGACGTCCAGGCACAGGCCACTGTTCTTGTTCTGGAACGCGTAGGACCCGTCCGACTGCCGCACGGCCAGCCAGAGTCCGTTGGCCGCTGTGCCGGGAGGCTGTTGGACGATGTTCGGGGTGCCGGCGGTCATGGAGCTGCCCGCGACCGCGACGTCCTGGCCGGAGCTCTGGGCGCGCAGTTCGCCGTAGCCGCCCGAGGCCGGCACGAACTGGAACTGCTGGTTGCTCTGCCCGTTGCAGGTCCACTGGTCGATCGCGGCGCCCGCGCTGCCCGAGTTGCCGTACACGTCCAGGCACAAGTTGTCGTGGGCGGCGACGAGTTGGTGGTATCCGGCCGGGAAGCCCGTACCGCCGGAGGAGGCGGGGGTCAGATAGACGGTGAACGCGTCGTGGGCGCCCTGGAACGTGAACGGCACGGTGATCGAACCGCCGGCGGTGCTCACGTTCTGGTCGTACACGGTCAGGGGAGCCGCGAGGGGCGCCTGGTCCGGTATGCGGTGCACGGTGACATGGACGTTGCCGTCGTTCGCCGGCCAGGGCAGGGACGACAGCCCGGTGAAGGTCACGGACGCGGCACCTGTGTACCCGTTGGAGTCCCCGACGACCGCGACCGCCCGCCCGGCGGAGGAGTCCACGGCGGCCGAGATCGCCGTCGAGCCGACCTGGCCGGAGGTGTCGACGAGGGTGCCGGTCATGTCGGCGTACTCCCGCAGCGCCCACCAGTTGCCGGTGGGCTGCCAGCTGCCGCCGCTCTGGGTGAGGACGCCGGTCAGGTTGGGGGTGACGCAGCAGACCCAGTTGCCGCGCATCGCGTTGGTGTAGCCGGACTGCGCGAACCGGGCGAGGTACCAGGCCGTCACCCCGGTGGTCTGCCGGTCGGCGGGCTGGTACTCGTTGGAGGACAGGGGCAGTTGGCCGATGCCTGCCGTGGTCAGGGCTGCGTTCAGGGCGCGCGCGACGGTGACCGGGTCGTCGACGTCGCCCTCGTTGTGGTTGGCGATCATGTCGGGTACGGTTCCGGCCGCCTTCACGTGTGCTAGCCAGGTCCGCCACTGTCCGGGGTTGCGTTCCGGGGTGAACGCGAAGGACGGCCCGACGATCTGCGCCCCGGGGGCGATCCGCCGGATCTCGCGGTAGGCCGTGTCCCACATCTGGAAGTACTGGGCGCTGTTGACACCGCGGGTCCAGAAGGCGGAGATGTCGGGCTCGTTCCAGATGTCGTAGGAGAAGGTGAGCCCCGTGGCCTGGAGTGCGCCCACCGTGGAGTCGATGAAGCGGAGCCAGTCGGAGCAGTCGCCGTTGTCGCACGGGTACCTGGTGTTGGACGGCTGGCCGCCGTTCGCGCCGTAGATGTCGCTGACGAGGACCTGGTACTGCGCGTGGTAGGGCGGCCGGGTCAGGCGTTTCGCCTGAGCGGTGATCGAGTCGAGGTCGGCCCGGGTGGCCGAGCCGTACTGGTAGCCGTCCCTGATCCAGCCGCCGGAGAACCATCCGCCGCCGCGGAAGGCGTTGATGCCCAGCGGCTGGAGGAACTGGTCGACGGGCTGGGTGCCGTCCTGGCTGATGCCGTAGAGGAACCCCTCCCCCACTCCGGTCGACGGCCCGCGGGCCGAGGCCAGGTTCACGCTCAGCGACCTGCCCTCGGCGGCCCTGCTCACGGTCGTCGACAGCAGCGGCAGCACGAGCGCCAGGAGGATGCCGGCCAGCAGTGCCCGACGGCCGGATCTCACTCTCGTCCTCATCCGATTCTCCTGCGATTGGGCGCCGCTGCGCTGCGGCGCGCGTGCTGGACAGGGCCGGCTTCGGTGCGGGGGGTTGGTGCGCGCAGCGGCATGCCGGGGCGGCGGTCGGATGCCGCCCCGGAGCCGCGCGCGGATCCCTCACACGGTCAGCTCAGCGACCACTGTTGGTTGGACTGGCTGTTGCAGGTCCACAGCTCCACGGGGGTGCCGTTGGCGGTGGCGGCGCCGGTCACGTCCAGGCACAGGCCGGACTGGGCGCTGGTGACGGTGCCGTTGGCGTTGACGTTCCACTGCTGGTTGGGCTGGCCGTTGCAGGTCCAGGTGATGACCTTGGTGCCGGGGCTGGTGCCCTGGCCGGAGGCGTCCAGGCACAGCCGGCTGCTGCCGGAGTACACACTGAGCTCGCGGGAGCCGGTCCGGGACCAGGTCTGGTTCGCCGCACCCGAGCAGTCCCGGATCTGCGTCTGCGTACCCGGGGTCGTGGACGCGCCCGGCACCTCCAGGCACTTGCCCGCGCCCACCGCGTGCAGCGCGGTCGAGGTACCGCCACCGCCACCCGAGCCGTAGCCGGCCGCGGTGATGCTTGCCTGGACGGCGTTCTCCGTGGCGTCGGAGGGGTAGCCGGCCGTGACGGCGCCCTCGAAGAACTCGCCGGTGCCGGAGACGCTGTTGTCTCCCCCGGTGCCGAGCAGGACGGAACTGTCGACCTTCATCGGCGAGTAGCCGTTCGGCAGGGGGCCGGAGAAGGTGGTGGTAAGGCCGCCGCTCGCGCCGTCGCCGTATTTGAGGGTGAAGTTGGTGGTGCCGTTGTTCTTCTCCCAGGCGCTGACGAAGGGGTGGTGCACACCGGGGTTGTTCGGGTCCTTGTTGGAGCCGGTGTTGGTGTGGAACATGCCGTTCTCCAGGTCGGCCTCCACCCACGGCCCCGACCCGGTGCAGCCGCCGAACCAGCAGGCGTTGCCCCAGTAGATCGCGTTCATGGTGGCGTTGCCGGTGTCGGTGTGGGTGTTCTCACCGAGGCCGTAGTCGAAGCAGCACCACTGGTTCGTGTAGTTCGACGACGTCACCATGTAGATGCCTGAGGGCTGGGATCCGGTGGGCACGCCTTTGGCGTTGTCGTGCCGGTAGCCGACGCCCTGGGCGACCTTGACGCCGAAGACCTGGTGGCCGGCCGCGGTCACCGGCAGGGCCATGGCGTCCGCGCCGACGTCGGAACCGTTGGGCCCGGGGCCCTTCCAGTAGCCGCCCCAGGAGATCGGCATGTCGTTGTGCTGGGTGCTCTGGTCGTAGATCTTCGTGATCGTGCACGACGTGCCCGAGCAGAACGACACCTGTGACGCGCCGTCGGCGTAGCCGCCCGCGCTCAGCAGACCTATGTCGCGGTAGCTGCGGTCGGAGGCCCGCTGGATCTGGTAGAGCGGGCCGTTGTACGACGCGAAAAGCGCCCTGGTCGTGGAGTGCGCCGTCACGCACGGCGTACCGCCCGCGGCGTAGAGGTCGCACGGGAGCGACGCGTCGGCAACACGCTGAGCCACTGTTGCGGGCCGGGGCGCCGTGGCGAACGCCGGGGCACCGAACGCGGCCACGATCGTCGCCAGAGCGACAAGGAACACGGCTTTCCATCGCCTGCGTGGGCGATCACTGCCTGGTGCGAGCATGGAGCTCTCCTCCGGGTTCCGAATGCGGAGTCATCCCAACGTCCACCGCTGGCTGCTGCCGCCGTTGCAGGTCCGCAACTCGGCGAGGGTGCCGTCGGCGGTGGCCCCTCCGGCGACGTCCAGGCACAGGCCCGACTGGACGCCGGTGATGGTGCCGTCGGCGTTCAGCGTCCACTGCTGGTTGGTCTGGCCGTTGCACGACCAGATCTCCACCTTGGTCCCCGGCGTGGTCTGGTTGTTGTAGGCGTCCAGGCACATCTGGCTGCTGCCGGAGTAGACGGTGAACTGGTTCGACGCGGTGTGCGTCCAGGTCTGGTTGGCGCCGCCGTTGCAGCTCCAGATCTCCACCTGGGTGCCGGCGGTCGTGGTCGCGCGGGGTACGTCGAGGCACTTGCCCGCACCCACGGCGTGCACCGCGCCGGTCACGGCGGAGCCGCCGCCGCTGGTGCCGCCCGCGACCCGGTACATGACCGTGCCGTGCGCCGGTACGGAGGCGCTGATCGTGCCCGAGGTGGCGGAGGTCGCCCCCGACCACAGGTCGGTCAGGGTGTAGGAGGAGGCGCCGGTCTTCCCGATCGCGGCCGCGGTGGTGGAGATGGTCGCCGTCGAGCCCGTCTCGTTGAACAGCGCCACCGACACGTCCCCGTTCGCCAGCGGCTTGGCGAGGACGTCCAGGCCGCCCGAGGACGACACCATGGTGCCCTGCTTGCCCAGGGGGTCCTGGTCGACCGCGATCACCCGGGAGTTGGTCAGGGTGGCCAGCGTGTCCGCGCTCGCCGAGGGGATGTTGGTGCCCGCGATCAGCGGCGCCGCCATCTCCGCCCAGAGGCTGAACTCGCTGCGGCTCTCGGTGGCCGTCATCGAGCCGTTGCCGACCTCCAGCATGTCCGGGTCGTTCCAGTGACCGGGACCGGCGTACGAGGCGAGTCCCACGTTGCTGTGGAAGATCGACAGCATGCTGGAGAAACTCGCGCTGATGTCCCCGGTGGTGCGCCAGCTGTTGCCCACGTCCGCGCCCCAGGTCCACACGTTGTCCTGGCCCCAGTTGCACAGGCTGTACAGGATCGGCCGCCCGGTGGCCGCCAGCGCGTCACGCATCGCGGTGTACCGGGTCCGCGCGGGGGCCCCGGTGTTGTTGCAGTTGTCGTACTTCAGGTAGTCCACGCCCCACGACGCGAAGGACTGCGCGTCCGTCGTCTCGTGGCCCAGGCTGCCGGGGTAGCCGGCGCAGGTCGCGGTGCCCGCGTCCTCGTAGATGCCGAGTTTCAGCCCCAGCGAGTGCACGTAGTCCGCGGTGCCCTTGATGCCGTCGGGGAACTTGGCCGGGTCCGGCACCAGGCGGCCGGCGGAGTCACGGTTGTGGGTCATCCAGCAGTCGTCGATGTTGACGTAGGAGTAGCCCGCCGCCTGCATGCCGTTGGTGTGCATCGCCTGTGCGGTGGACTTGATCAGGGACTCGGACACGTTGCAGCCGTACGCGTTCCAGTCGTTGAAGCCCATCTGCGGGGTCAGTGCGAGCCCGTTGCCGAGCGCGGCGGCGGGTGGTGCCGTACCGAGGGAGAGGAGAGGGACGCCCACGCAGAACAGCGCGAGGGAGAAGGCGCACGCCAACACCCGGGTAATCATGCCCATGTCATTAGCTCCTGGGGCCGGGTCACGGCAGAACTCGCCGTAGGACAGAAGGACTCAGCGGTAGCCGGCCGCTGTGATGTTGGCCTGGACGGCGTTGTCGGTCGCGTCGGAGGGGTAGCCGGCGACGATGGCTCCCTCGTAGAAGGTGCCGGCGCTCAGGTTGGCGCCACCGCCTGGCTTGCAGCAGTCGCCGCCGCTCCCCAGGACGATGGCCCCCTGCTTCTTCATGGGGCTGTATCCGCCGGGGAGTCCGCCGTCCCACAGGGTGGTGAGACCACCGGACTGCGCGTTGCCGCCCTTGAGGGCGAACCTCGACGTGCCGTTGTTCTTCAGCATCGCCGTCACGAACTTGCTGGGAAATGCCCGCTGGTTGGGGTTCCAGGACTGGCTGCCGCCGGGGTACAGGCCCCATTCGAGGTCGGCCTGCACCCAGGGACCGCTGCCGGCGCACCCGCCGAACCAGCACTCGGTACCGAAGTTGATCGCGTCCATCGCACCGGCGGCGTCGGCCTTCCGGGTCGTCTCGCTGTTGCCGTAGTCGAAGCAGCAGCCGCTGTTGACGTGGGTACCGCTGGTCACCATGTACGCCCCTTCGGGTGCGGCACCGGTCGGTACGCCGGTCAGGTGGCCGTCCCGCCAGTAGCTGTTGCCGGGGTTGATGTACAGCGAGTACGCCTTGGTGCCCCCGGCGGTGAGCGACTCGGAGGTCGCCTTCGCGGGGCTGCTCTGACTCGACCCGGGGACCTGGGACGAACCCTGGTACCACAGGTCGTTGCCGTGCCCCGACTGGTCGCGTACGACCGTGATCACGCACGAGGTGCCCGCGCAGAACGCGTCCTGCGCCGCCGCGTCGGCGAAGCCGCCGGGCGCCAGCACGCCGATGTCCCGGGTGGCGTTGTCCGAGGAGCGCCTGACCTGGTAGAGGGAGCCGTTGTACGAACTCAGGAGCGCACGCACCGTGCTGTGCGCGGCCACGCACGGCGTGCCGCCCGCGGCGTAGAGGTCACAGGGGCCGGAGCCGCCGGGCGGAGGCGGCGGGGATGCTGGGGTGCTCCACTTCTGGTTGCTCTGGCCGTTGCAGGTCCACAGGATGACCGCGGTGCCGTTGGCCGTTGCCGCTCCGCTGACGTCCAGGCAGAAGCCGGATGCCGTGCCGGTGACGGACCCGTCGGAGTTCTGACGCCACACCTGGGCCGGGCGGCCGTCGCAGGCCCGGATGACCACGGGGGCTCCGGGGGCCGTCCGGTTGTCGTAGGCGTCCACGCACCGGGTGCCGCCCATCGTCCTCAGCTCACCCGCCGACGTGAACTCGAAGGCCTGGTTGGTCTGGCCGTTGCAGTCCCAGATGTCCAGCGCGGTGCCCGGTGTGTCGACGTTGCCCTTGACGTCGAGGCACCGGCCCGACGCCGAGCTCACGAGGGTCGCCGCCGACGCCGGTGCCGGCCATGAGGGCGCGTTCGACAGCAGCACGGCCAGCAGTGCCATCACACATGCGGTGGCGGCCGCCGGTAAGCGTTGTCCAAGGGCCGCGGGGCTGCAGGGCTGAACGGATGAAGGCTGCATTCTGTTCCTCGGCAGTGGGGGAAGGGGACAGAGAGTGCCGTGCCTGTCCGAAGGGGCCCGGACGCTCGGGAGCATCACAGGAAACCCTCAGACATCCCATGTCGATAGTGATTCCACACGCCTCCCGCACTGTCAATAGACCTGTCACCCCTCACCAGAACAGTATCCATCCCATGTATACGCATGTGGGAGCCGCTGTCAGGGCAGGCCGGAACCCGCGTCCGGCGACGGCCGCCGTGCCGGGCGCGGGTGGTCGGTCACCTCACCTGAGGTTCACCGGGTCAGGAGACCGGGAGAGCCGTCCACTGCTGGTTGGCGCCGCCGTTGCAGTCCCACAGGACCAGTTGCGTGCCGTCGGCGGATCCGGCGGGGATGTCGAGGCAGCGGCCGGAGACCGGGTTGCGGTAACCGCCGTTGTACGTCTGCCACTGCTGGTTGGTGCCGCCGTTGCAGTCCCAGACAGCGATCTTCGTGCCGTTGGCGGTACCGCGACCGGTGGCGTCGAGGCACTTCCCCAGGGCCCGCAGGGTGCCGTCGGAGCGAGCGGACCAGAGCTGGCCGTCGGAGCCGTTGCAGGACCAGCTGTCCACCACGGTCCCGTTGGCGCTGTTGCCGCCGCTGACGTCCAGGCACTTGCCCGCGATCCCCGAGCGCACCTCGGCGCCGCCCGCGGACACCGGCGGCTTGATCCAGCCGGCCGCGTCGGCGGCCTGGATCCCGGCGTTGAAGGCGTCGGCCATCTTGCGGTAGCCGGTGTCGTTGGGGTGCAGGGCGTCGGCCAGGTCCGCTCTGGTCAGGGCGCTCATGTCCACCAGCCGTACGTGCTTGCCGGCGGCCTGCGCGTCCTGGACGATCCCGGGGATCCTGGCGTTGAACGCGGGCCGGTTGGCCTCCTCCGTGCCGCTGGTGGAGATGATCACCGTGCCGACCAGGACGGTCGCGTCGGGCGCGGCACTGGTGATCCGGTCGATGAGCGCGCGCAGCCGGTCGGGGGCGGTCGGGATCTGGTAGTTGCCGTTGAGGTCGTTGGTGCCGATCTCCAGAGTGACCACGTTGGGGCGGTAGCGGGCCAGCACGGAGTCCGCGATGCCGGTGATCTGGTCGATCCGCCAGCCGGAGTGGCCTTCGTTGTCCGGGTCGGACATGGTGCCGTTGCGACCCGAGCCGACGAAGTCCGGTGCGTGTCCCTCGGCCGCCAACTGGTCCCGCAGGAAGCCCCGGTAGCCGTTCCCCGACGAGCTGCCGACTCCCCAGGTGATGGAGTCCCCGAGCGGCATCAACCGCAGGGCGGTGGGCGCGGCGGCCCGTACGGCGGAGGGCGGCGACTCGGTGCCGGTGGCGGCCGCCGCGTGCGGGGCGGCGGCGAGACCGAGCACGGTCGCCAGCGCCGCGGCCCAGGGGGCCAGGTACTTCTTCATGAGCGTTCCTCACTGGTGCGGGTCAGTGGGTGGGGTGAACGAGTGCGCGGGCCGGTCAGCGGGGTGTGAAGTCCTGGTTGCTGCCGGCCGTGTTCTTGCAGGGCCATTGGTCGAGCTGCTGGCCGAGATTGCTGCCGCCGCCGTAGACGTCGAGGCAGAGGCCGCTGTTCTTGTTCTGGAAGGAGTACGAGCCGTCGGACTGCCGCACCGGCAGCCACAGAGCGCCGGCCGATCCGTCCGGGGCCTGCTGCACGATGTCCGGAGTACCGGCGGTCGTGGAGCCGCCGGCCACCGCCACGACCTGTCCGGAGTGCTGCGCGCGCAGTTGCCCGTAGCCGCCCGAGACCGGCAGGAACTCGAACTGCTGGTTGCCCTGTCCGTTGCAGGTCCACTGGTCGATCGCGGCGCCGGCGCCGGTGGAGTTGCCGTACACGTCGAGGCACAGGCTGCTGCTGCCGATCACCAACTGGTGCCGGCCGGTGGGGAATCCCTCCCCGCCGCCGGTCGGCTGGACGCCTGCCTGCTGGATGACCTGCCGGGCGCCCTGCGGCCAGTTGGTTCCGCTGACCTGGACGTTGCCGGTGAGGACGTTGTTGTGCGGCGGGCCGGTGGCCACGTAGGTGTTGCCGCCGTTGTACCAGTTGCCGGAGAAGGTGCTGTCGTCGGTGTGGTTGTTCGCGTTGGCGTTGGTGAGAGCCCAGTTGCCCGCGTCCTGCACCACGTTGGCGGACACCTTCAGGTACCGGGAGCCCTCGTCGAGGTAGAGCGCGGTGGTGCGGTTGTTGTCGTACATGTAGTTCTCGGAGATCACCGAGCCGGGGGCCGCGGACAGGCTGTAGATGCTGCCGCCGTCGTACATCGCGTTCTTGGTGTCGAAGACCAGGTTGTGGGAGACGGTGTTGTTCTTCAGTGTGGTGGGGGTGCTGTAGATCGGCTGGTAGTTGTACGTGCCGCGGTTGACGTAGTCCTGGCTGCCACCCGGGTCGTTCATCCCCCAGCCCCAGCCGATGTCGATCCCGTCGTAGGGCAGGTGGTCGCACTGGTTGTGGGTGATCGTCGCGTTGGTGACGTAGGTGGACAGGATTCCCGCGGTCTCCTTGTAGTCGGTGCCCACCCCGCTGACCTTGTTGTTGCTGATGGTGATGTTCTGGTTGGTCATCTGCGGGTTGCCGGGGTGGTGTGCGTCCGGCTGGATCCCGCCGACCTGGATGCCGCTGCCGGCGATGTCGGTGAACGTGTTGCCGGTGACGGTGACGCCGTTGGCGCCCAGTCCGACGCCGGACGCGGTGGCGACGCCGTCGTTGCCCACGCCGAGGCCGGCCTGCCCGAGTTCGGAGAAGGTGTTGCCGGAGAACGCGATGTCGGTGGCGGCGGAGACCTGGACGGCCGCGGGCATCTGCACCCAGTGGTTGCGGGTGGCCTCGAACTGGGTGCACCCCGACTTGCAGGTGCTGAGCCAGTTGGCGGGCATCGCGAAGGTGCCGGTGATGTGCGCGCCGCTCTGCTGGTCCGCGTAGCCGTCGGGTCCGCTCGGGCCGAGCCAGGAGGTTCCCGTGAACCGGATGCCGCTGAACCTCAGGCCGGTCGCCGGTGAGCCGTAGCTGCCGCTGACGCCGAGCAGGCTCTGGAGCCGGGGCAGTTCGACGTCGAGGCTGTTCGGGTTCTGCCCGGGCTGGGCCCGGTAGTAGAGGTCGCCCGTGGACGCGTCCAGGTACCACTGTCCGGCCTGCTTGAGGAACGCGTAGTTGTTCTCCAGGTACATCGTCCCGCCGGCGAACGGCGCGTTGACGGTGTCGTAGCCCCAGGAGTTGTTGTTCCACGCGGGCTGCTGCATGGTGATCGTTCTGCCGCTGATCGACTTGACCGGCGCATAGCGGTCGGTGAAGGAGTTGAGGCTCTCGACCTCCATGTGGCTCTGGTCCGAGAGGCCGGCCAGGTAGTCGAGGGAGGAGTCGGTGACGGTGAGGCCGGTCTGGGTGAACGTGAAGGCGGAGCGGGGCACCTGGATCGCCGCGCGCGGCGCCTGGGTGCCGTTCACGTACAGCTGACGTGTGTTGACGCCGCTGCCGACGTGGGCCGACCAGATGTTGCTGCTCTGATCATGCACCTGCCAACCGGAAATACGCTGGGCGCCGCTCAGGACCGGCTGCTGCCCTGGGGCGGCCTGGTAGGTGATGGTGTGTCCGTTCTGGCCGCCGTCGCCGGAGCCGAAGGACAGCGGCTGGGACAACCGGTAGGTGCCACCGGCCAGGTTGACGACGACGTCCGCGTCGGCCGCGAGGCGGTGGGCGGGCTGCCGCGCCTGGTCGATCGTCGCGAACGGCTGCTCGGCGGTGCCGGTCCCGCCGGGGGCGGCAGCCGGATCCACGTACAGGGTGGCGGCGGCAGGCTCTTGGCGCTCGGTGGGTACGCCGAACGCAGCCGTGGCCGTGGCCAGGCTGCCGGCCAACAAGGCGAGCAGAGCTACCGGGGCGGCGGCCCACCGGCCGCGGAGCACTTCGGCTCTCGACATGGTCATCCTTCAGTGCTGGCGCGTGAGGCCCCGCCGCACGGTGCTCGACTGATCTCCTACCGTGCCGGCGCAACCCGGTCGGGTCGTGCGGTGACGCTGGGGGCGCGAGATTGCAGAGAGGTTTCGGGGGGAGACGGTGCTCCCGGCTCCGCGGGCTGTCAAGGTCGTGGGACGGCCTCTCGCGAAGCTTGTCGCGGAATCGATTCGACGGCTGATTCCTGCGGGTCGAGGGCATCGTCGGCTCGAAATGTTTCGGCGAGCACGCGCATCGGTTCGCGTCGCGCCGTACGGTGTCTGGTGTCTGGTGTCCGGAGTCCGGTGTCCGAGAAATTCGGACCCGCACTCGTGTCCGGCGGAGCACCGAGGGCCGCGGTCCGTCCTGTCGGCCTCCGGGTGGGTTCTTGGGGGCTGCATGAACATCGGGGAGATCGCTCGGCGCGCGGGCGTGTCCCGCAGCACGGTGTCGTACGCGCTCAGCGGCAAGCGTCCCGTCGCGAGCAGCACCCGCAGACGGGTGCAGGACGTGATCGACGAGCTGGGGTACCGGCCCAACGCGACCGCTCGGGCCCTGAAGGAGGGCCGGACCCGGACGATCGGTCTCGTCATCCCGCCGGCGGGCAACCGGCTCACACACATGCAACTGGACTTCGTGGCCAGCGTGGTCGACGCGGCCGCCCGGGTCGACCTGGATGTGCTCCTGTCCCCCTCCGGCGAGGACCACGACCGCTCCTTCGAACGGCTGGTCTCGGAGGGCCGCGTGGACGGCGTCATCCTGATGGAGATCCGTCTGGAGGACCCCCGTGTGGGCCGCCTCCAGGCTGCCGGGGTGCCGTTCGTGGGCATCGGGCACACGGCCGGCGACCAGGGGATGTCCTGGATCGACGTCGACTACGCCGGCCTGGTCCGGCACTGCGTGCGGCACCTCGCCGACCTCGGGCACCGCCGGGTGGCGCTGATCACGCGTTCCGCCGAACTCGTCGCGGCCGGTTACGGTCCCGCGCGCAGGGCCGGCGAGGGTTTCGCGGCCGCCGTGGCCGAACGCGGTCTCGACGGCATCGAGGTGCCGTGCGGGGACGACGCCCGCTCAGGTCAGGAGTGCGTCGAGGCGCTGCTGCGCGGGCATTCCGGCCTCACCGCCGTGACCACGATCAACGAGGCCGCCCTGCCCGGCATCCAGCGGGCGCTGGCCGACGCCGGCCTCGCGGTGCCGTACGACTTCTCCATCACCGGGGTGGCGGCCAGGACCTGGGCGGAGGACTTCCGCCCGCCCCTCACCGCGGCGGACGTACCAGCCCTGGAAATGGGAGAGAAGGCCGTGGCTCTCCTGATGCAACGCATCACCGCGCCGGACGCCCCGCCCCGCCACATCCTGCTGACCCCACCGATCTCACTGCGCTCCAGCACGGCGGCGGCGCGTACGTGAGGGGATGTCAGGGCCGTAGGAGAAGGAGCCGCACCCGGACCGGGTGCGGCTCCTTCGTGTGGGGGGGCCGGGCGTCAGGCAGCGGTGAACGCCTGACGGTGTTCCAGGGCCCAGTCGGCGAAGGCCGTCGGAGCGCGGCCGGTGATCCGGGCGACCGTGTCCGTCACCGGGGCGGCGGTACCGACCGAGGCGGCGTACGTGCCGAGGACGGAGTCGATCAGGCCCGGCACTCCGAAACCGCCGTAGTCCAGCTCCAGTTGGGCCCTGGCGGCGCCGTCGACCAGGTCGACGACGGCCACCGGACGCCCGGTCGCCGCTCCGATCAGCTCGGCCTGCCGGCGCTGTGTCATGGACTCCGGGCCGGTGAGCTCGTACGTGGCGTCCTCGTGGCCGTCCGTCAGCAGGGCCTGCACGGCGACCGCCGCGATGTCACGCTCGTGGATCGGGGAGAGCGTGCTCTCGGCGTACGGGATGCGGACCTCACCGCTCTCGCGGATCGCGGGAGCCCATTGCAGCGCGTTGCTCGCGAACGCGCCCGGCCGCAGCACCGTACGGGCGAGACCGCTGCGCTCCACCGCCTGCTCGACCGACAGATGCATGAGGCCGATCGGATGGCTGGTCACGTCCGGCGCGCCCACCGCGGCGGACGACAGCAGGACCACGTGCCGCACCCCGGACGCCTTGGCGAGGTCCAGGAACTCGGCGATGCCGGACGGGTTGGGGAACAGGAAGAGCTTCTCCACGCCCGACAGAGCGTCCTTGAACGAACCGGGGTCGTCCAGATCCCCGGCGTGTACGTCGACGCCCGCGGGCAGTCCGGCGGTCTTCGGGTTCCGGGAGGTGGCGCGCACCGGAACGCCGGCCGCGAGCAGGGACTCGACAACCTTGCGGCCGACGTTGCCGGTCGCTCCGGTCACCAGAACGGTCATGCGATGGATCTCCTGTGCGTGTGGGGGGAGTTGTGGGGGGGGAAGTGCAGGACGGAAAGGAGGACGGGTCAGGGCGTGCCGAACCAGCGGTGGAGCGCTTCCACGAGCGGCGTGCCGGGCACCCAGCAGATGTAACCGTCGGGGCGCACGAGCACGGCCTCGGCGGCGAGATCGGGGAGCTGCGGTACCTCCACGGCGTCCACCCGGCCGGTCCACGGCGCCGCTTCGGCGACGAGTTCCGTCCGCGTGGTGAGCAGAACCCCGTGCCCCTGGTGGAACAGTTCGCCGGCCCAACGGCCGTCCGGCAGCGCGAAGTCGGTGAGCCGGGACCCGACGGGTTCGTCGCCCCCGAGGTCGTAGCGGATGGAGAGCCCGGAGATCGCCCCGCCGAGCAGGCGGTTGGCCTCCGGCAGCTTGATCAGCTGGGCGAAGATCTCACGCAGCGCGTCGTGCTCGATGCCCTTCTGGCCGAGGGCGACCTGGGCGCGGGTGTTGGTGAGGACGCCGGCGCCCACCGGGTGGCGTTCGCCGTGGTAGGTGTCGAGCAACCCTTCGGGGGCCCAGCCGGCGATCTCGGCGGCGAGTTTCCAGCCCAGGTTCATGGCGTCCTGCACGCCGGTGTTGAGCCCCTGTCCGCCGAGCGGGAGGTGGACGTGAGCGGCGTCGCCCGCGAGGAAGGCCCGACCGATGCGGTAGTGCTCCGCGAGGCGTGAGGCGTCGCTGAACCGGGAGCCCCAGCGCACCTCCTTCACCTCGGTCTCCGCGCCGTAGAAATCCTGGATCACCGCGATGACCTCGTCCTCCGGCACCTTCGCGCGCTGGTCGTCGATCACCTGGTCGGCGACGCTGTAGAAGATCCGGTAGACGCCGTCCGACTCCTTGCCGATCGGGAAGATGTTCGCGAACGACCCGTCCGGACGCATCCGGGGCGAGCCCTTGGTGTCCCAGGTCGTCGCGATCCCCTCACCGGTGACACCGAGCACGACGTCGGCGACGGTGCCGAACCACCGCGCGTCCAGTCCTGGGAAGTCGACTCCGAGTTCCTTGCGGACGAAACTGCGGCCGCCGTCGCAGCCCGCCAGGTAGCGGGCCTCGATCCACTTGCCCCCGGCCTGGACGCGGACCCGTTCGTCGTCCTGCTCGATGCCGGTGACCTCCGCGTCCCACTGGACCCGCACCCCGAGGGCGGCGAGGTGCTCCTCCAGCACCTTCTCGACCTCGGCCTGCGGGATGGCGACCTGGTACGGGTAGCGGGAGTTCCAGCCGTCCAGCGTCAGCGGGACGGGCAGGTGGGCGAAATGGGTGGTCTCCAGCCGGGTCCTGGCCTGCTCCTCCGCGCCGTCGAGCATGCCGCGCAGGGCCAGCATCTCCGCGGTGCGGGGGTGGAGATTCAGGGCGCGGCTCTCGCCGGTCCGGCCGGGCCCCTTGTCGAGCAGGGCCACGCGTGCGCCGGCGAGGGCCAGCTCGTGGGCCAGCATCAGACCGGTGGGTCCAGCGCCCACCACGATCACGTCAGCGTCCATCACTGCACCTCTCTGCCTTCCGGTTCAGAACACTGTTCTAGCAGTGAACTACGTTTTCTTGCAAGTACAACGTTCTCGCGGGCCGCCGCGAGGAGGCCGTCATGGCCTCCGGGGGCCCGCGAGAACGCGCGGAATCACCAGCTGTGCCTCGGGGCGATGCCCCGGAATTGCCAGGTGTGCGTCGGGGCGATGCCCCGGGATCACCAGGTGTGCCTCGGGGCGATGCCCCGGGATCACCAGGTGTGCGTCGGGGCGATGCCCCACGCGTCCAACTCCAGCTCGACCAGGCCGTGATCGACCTCCACACCGGCGGACTGGAAACCGACGGACACGGTCTCGCCGGCCCGGAGGACGAAGCAGTTCATCCGGCCGGGCGGTCCCCCGGCGCCCGAGACGGTGCGGAAGAGAATGCCCAGGGCGGGTCCGAAGACGTCCCGGGCCTCCGGCAGGATCTCGCCGGCGTTGGACAGCGCGGCGTCCGTCTGCGGGTAGCCGGTGAGGTGCCGACCGACCGCTTCGGAGTACGCCGCCTTGCTCAGTCGGCGGATTTCCGAGAGGTCGGTGTAGCGGCCGCGCAGACCGTCCAGGCACAGCGTGGCGATGCCGACCATGTTGGACGATTCCAGGTCGCCGGGCCGCCGGAAGCTCACGGGCAGCCCAAGCGTGAACGGCCGGCCCGCCTCGGTGGTGCCCCGCGCCGCCCGCAGGATGTTCGCGGTCATGGCGAGCATCAGCCCCGTCACGCTGCCTCCACCGCGCTCGGCCACCCGCTCGGCCTCGGCGGCGGACACCGTGAAGGCGAGCCGGGAACGGACGGGCACCGCGCCGCCACCCTGCGGCGACCGCCCGAACAGCAGCCGGCCGGCGGTGGCGGGTACCTCGGCGGCCTTGTCGCGCAACCGCGCCAGGGCCAGCCGGGAGTACGTCCACACGCCTTCCGTCAGCGCGTCGGTGATGTCGTCCACGAGCGAGGGCGGCCCGGAGCGCCCCTGCCGGGCGGTCTCCCGGGCGGCGAGCGTGGCGGCGCCGATCAGGCCCTGGCCGTCGGTCAGCGCGTGCGAACCCACCAGGGACACCACGGACGTACCGTCGGCGACATGCGCCGCGCTCAGTTCCCAGCCGCGGCCTCCATGGGCGTCGAGCTCGACCCGGCAGGAGGCGTCGGCCCAGTCCATCACCTCCTCCGGGGCGACCGTCCTCGGTGAGACGCGCAGCGGACGGCAGCCGGTGTGCCGCTCCCAGACCGGGCGGGCCAGCGGCAGCCGGGCCGGCCGCATCCGGCGGTTCAACGGGCCCTGGGCCAGGTTGCTGTGGATCTTCGCCAGCGCTTCGGGGGCCGGCCGGCCCTGGACCCGCCAGAGCAGCTGCACCGGCGGGTTCACCCCCAGCTGTTGCATCAGTACGTCACCTCCGGTGAGGCGCTGCGATCCGCCTGTCGTCATGTCGTCGTCCCCGCCTCCGGCGCGAGCCCGACCAGGGGGGCCAGCGTGCGCCCGGCCAGCGTGATGGCGTCCGGATCGTGCGCGTTGGCCAGCATGTTGGCCATGAGCCCGTCGACTCCGTGGCACAGCACCCGCTCCCGCAGCTGCTCGGTGACCTCGGCCGGGGTACCGACGAAGAACCGGTCGGTCGCCGCGGCCCGCTCGGAGTCGGTCAGCTCGGCCACGTTCACGCCCGACCTGAGCAACGCCTCGTCCAGCAGTTTGCGGGCCCGGTCGCCGTCCTCGTCGATGATCAGCGGCATGGCGAAGCTGGTCTCCAGAGTCGCCGGATCACGGCCGGCCTCGGCGCACCGCGCCCGCACCGCGGCCATCTTCCGCGGCAGCTCCGAAGCGGTGCAGATGATGTTGAGGTGGTCGGCGTGCCGGGCGGCGAACGCGAACGTCTTCTTCTCGCCCCCGCCTCCGATCAGCAGCGGCAGGTCCTCCCGGAGCCGGGGCTCGTTGATGGCGTTCTCGGCCCGGAACCAACGCCCGTCGACCCGCGGCCGCGCCCCGCGCAGCATGGGGACGGCGATGGCGAGCGCCTCCTCGAACCGGCCGAAACGCTCCGCGACGGTACCGAACTCGTAGCCGTATTCGCGGTGTTCCTGCTCGTGCCAGCCGGCGCCGACGCCGAGCACCGCGCGCCCTTGGCTGATCACGTCGAGCGTGGTGACCATCTTGGCCAGCAGGGCGGGGTTGCGGTAGCCGATGCCGGTCACCATGGTCGACAGCTGCACCCGGCCGGTGGCTGCCGCCAGTGCACCGAGCAGGGTGTACGCCTCGAGCATCGGGCCGTCGGGCGGGCCGATCAGGGGCGGCTGGTAGAAGTGGTCCATCGTGGTGACCAGGTCGAAGCCGGAGTCCTCCGCGGCTCGCACCTGGGCGACCAGTGCGGGGAAGAGGTCGGTGACCGTCTCCGTGTGATGGAAGTACGGGATGTGGTAGCCGAGCCGTATGCTCACGTGCGGTTCCTCCTACCAGGTGACGGGTAGTTCGCTGGGGCCGAAGAACTGGCCGAAGTACTTGAAGGGCAGAGCGCCGGGGTCCACGGCGAGCCGCAGGTCCGGGACGCGGCTGAAGAGCCGGTCGAGGAGGATCTGGAGCTCGGCGCGCACCAGGTTCTGGCCGAGGCACTGGTGCGCCCCGTAGCCGAACGCGACGTGCCGGGTGTCGGGGGTGCGCCGGATGTCGAAGCGGTCCGGGTCGGGGAACGCGTCGGCGTCCCGGTTCGCCGGCAGGGTGGGGATGATGACGCCGTCGCCCGCGCGGATGCGAACGCCGCCGATCTCCACGTCCTCCAGGGCCATCCGCAACGGCCCGGTGTCGGTGATCGACAGAAAGCGCAGCAGCTCCTCGACCGCGGCCGGCGTCCGGTCGGGGTCGGCGGCGAGCTCCTTCAGCTGCTCCGGGTCGGAGAGCAGGGTGAGCACCGACAGGGAGATCATCGCCGCGCTGGAGGCGTGTCCGGCGATCTGCAGCAACTGCACCAGGCTGGCGAGTTCGAACCGGTCCGCGGCTCCGCCGCGCTCCCGGCGGGACCGCTCGATCTGGCGGCTGAGGAAGTCGTCGGCCGGGTTCTCCTCCTTGGCCGCGATGACGGCGTCGAGGTGGGCATGGAGCCCCTCGGCGGCGGCCCGCTGCTCCTCTTCCGTACGGGCCTCGCGCAGCATCTTCTCGGTGTTGCGCTCGATGGTGTCGAGGTCGTCCGCCGGAACGCCCAGGAACGTCTCGAGCACCAGCGTCGGCACGGGGTTCGCGAGGTGGGCGACGAAGTCGACCGGCCGCTCGGGCTGCGCCAGCAACCGGTCGATCGCCGTGTCGACGATGCGCTGGATGCGCGGCTTCATCGCGTTGATCCTGCGCACGGAGAACTCGCTGAGCACCGCGCGCCGGGCCTGGGAGTGCTCGGGGCCGTCCATGTTCACGAGGAACGGCGAGAAATAGGTCAGCGCCTTGAGTCCACCCGGAGACAGTTCAGGAAAACCGGGCCGAAGTTTCTCGGAACTGAAGCGGGCATCGGAAAGAACCGCCCGGGCGTCCTCGTTCTTGGTGATGAGCCAGGCCAAGCGCCCGTCGGACATCCGGATCTGGTGCACCCGGCCGCCCACCTCGTCCAGTTTCCGGTACGTGTCCGGAACGCTGAACGGGCAGGTGCGGAGTATCGGAAACTCCGGGACGGCATCGGTCGCGATCTCGTTCATGGCTATTCCCTTGGTTAAGCCGAGGGGGGCGGCATGAACGTTAGCGCTATTGTTTTCCCTGGGCGTCAGACCAGAGTCAGCTCTTTGTCAATTCTCTGACCGGAAAACTGCAGCAAAATCCATCACGGAAAACAACCGGTCAGTCCGTGATGAAAGTCGCCAGTCCCGAGATCAGCATGTCCAGGCCCAGTTCGAACCTGCCGTCACTGTCGGCGTCCAGCATGACGTCCACGTGGGCGGCGATGGACGGGAACCGGTCCGCGGGCAGGGAGGTGAAGTAGTCGCGGACGGGCTCGAGCCAGTCGTCCAGGTCCTTGTGCGCCAGCCGCCAGCCCTCGTACACGTCGGCCGTCGTGTAGAGGGTGAGCCGGTGCAGGGCCCAGGACGCGGTCTTCGCGGAGACGCCCACGTTCAGCAGCACCGACAGCAGCCGCTCGGTGATGGCCACGCCGATGGCGGTGGGAGGGAACGCGGCGAAGTTGTAGAGGGCGATGTCGCCGTGGGCGGACAGCACCCGCTGCATCTTCGTGTAGTGCGCCTTGAGGTCCTTGTCCCACTGCCCGGTGACCTCCGGGACGCCGACCTCCTTCATCACGCGCTCGAGGACCAGGAGGAGCAACTCCTCACGGTTCTGCACATGCGCGTACAGGCTGGAGGCGACCACGCCCAGGTCGCCCGCGACCCGGCGCATCGTGACCGCCGCGGTGCCCTCCGCGTCGACGACCGCGAGCGCGGCGTCGACGATCCGCTCCGCCGTGAGCGGAACGCGCGGGGGTGCAGCGGCTTTCCGGCGCGCCTCCCACGGGGGGACGGGCACCTCGTCGGTGTTCGACTTCTGATGCATCTCGAAAACCTTACCGGTGAGGACAGGCGCCCGAAGGCGCGGGTTCGGATCGGACCGTGGTGCTCTGGCTCGGGTTGACGCCGAACATGATTCTAGAGTAGAACATCGTTCGCTTGCGTGACAGCGTTCAGTGCAAGACAACATCATTCCAACAGAGAACACCGTTCATCGGGGGGTCCCGACCACCGTGGGCGGCACCCTCAGCTGTCTCGACCCAGGAGGTCGGCATGTCCACTACCGAAACGCCGCAGTCCGTGGCCTTGCCCGAGAGCCCCGGGGTCTCTGCCAGGCGGGCATGGGCGGCCGTCGGCGTCATTCTCATCGGCGAGATCATGGATCTGCTCGATTCGCTGGTCACCACGATCGCCGGACCGACGATCACGCGCGACATGGGCGGCTCGCAGGAGTTCATCCAATGGCTCGCGGCCGGATACACCATCGCCATGGCTGCCGGACTGCTCATCGGCGGGCGGCTCGGCGACAAGTACGGCCGCAAGAACCTCTTCCTGGTCGGCCTGGCCGGATTCACCGCGACCTCGCTGGTCTCGGCGCTGGCGACCAACCCGGAGACCCTGATCACCGCCCGGATCCTGCAGGGTCTGCTCGGTGCGCTGATGGTTCCGCAGGCGCTCGGCATCATCCGGAGCGTGTTCCCGCCGGACAAGGTGGCCGTGGCCTTCGGTGTGACCGGGCCCGCGATGGCGCTGTCCGGCGTGGCCGGGCCGATCGTGGCGGGCTGGCTGGTCGACGCGGACTACTTCGGCTGGGGCTGGCGGATGATCTTCGCCGTCAACGTTCCCATCGGCGGCCTCGCCCTGCTGGCCGGATTCGCCGTGCTGCCCAGGTCGACACGGCAGAAGGACCTCAGGATCGACGTGGTGGGCGCCCTGATCGCCGCGGCCGGGATGGCCGCCGTGATCTTCTCGCTCGTGCAGGGCCGTGAGCTGGGCTGGCCGTGGTGGGTGTTCGTGCTGCTGGCCGCTGGCGTCGGCGCCCTCGCCGGCTTCGTCCGCTACCAGATCCAGCGGGCGGCCAAGGGCCTGTCGACACTCATCACTCCCTCGCTGTTCGGGAAGAAGGCGTTCGTCTCCGGGCTGTCCGTCGGCATCCTCTTCTTCAGCGTGATGATGGGCGGCGCGCTGCTGTTCAGCCTCTTCTTCCAGTTGGGCCTCGGCATGAGCCCGCTGAAGTCGGGACTCGCCACGATCGCGCAGGCGGCCGGCATGCTGCTCGGGTTCGGCTTCTCCCAGGCGCTCGGAATGGCGCGACGGACGATGTTCCTCGGGTTCGCCGCCGTCGCCGCCGGTCTGCTGGCCGCACTGGGCACGATCGCCGTGCAGGACGACCCGGTGAACGCCTGGTGGCTCTCCCCCG
The DNA here is from genome assembly GCF_001514195.1 of Streptomyces griseorubiginosus. Classification (GTDB taxonomy): domain Bacteria; phylum Actinomycetota; class Actinomycetes; order Streptomycetales; family Streptomycetaceae; genus Streptomyces; species Streptomyces griseorubiginosus. The sequence goes on from NZ_KQ948738.1 coordinate 405,871, forward strand.
CGCTCGCGGTCGTCGGCATCGGTTCCGGGCTCGCCATCGCGCCGTTCTTCGACATCGTGCTCTCGGGCGTCGACGAGGAGGAGACCGGCTCCGCCGCGGGCACCCTGAGCTCCGCCCAGCAGGTGGGCAACGCGCTCGGCGCCTCGGTGCTCGGCACGGTCTTCTTCTCCGTACTGGACGGAGAGCGCGGGCACGGGGCGTCGGCCTTCACGACGGCGGCCTCGACGGGTCTCCTGGTGGCGGTCGCGTTCGTCGCGGGCGCCGCACTGTGCACCTTGTGGCTGCCCGAGCGCGCTGTACGGCACGTAGAGGTGTGACACACCGTCCCGCGCAGGCCATACCGCACCACATCTCGCCAGGCCGAAAGAATTCAGCCACCGAGCAGAAATTTCTATGCGGCCTTGGCGTATCGCGACCTACCGTACATGCTTGATTCGCCACGGTTGCCGATGAAGTCAACGTGAGTCCCGGCCGGAATCTCGATCGATAGGTGAAAGGGAAACAAAGCTTTACGAAAAATTGATCGAGATTGCCGTCTGTCGCACATCCAGAACATGGGGGTATGGATGAATCAGAGTGCCGTGATATCGGAAAGTGACATACGGCCGGAGGCGGTCGGTGGGACCGATCGGCATCGGTACCGCGGGAGCGCCGCCGTGCTGCCGGCGCGGCCTCTGCCCGTGTCGTTGCCGGCGTTCGACACCTGGCAGGTGCTCCTCGTCGAGAGCGGGCACCGGCAGCGGGAGCTGCTGAGCGAGGCGCTGGGCCGGCATGTGCACCAGGTGACCTGCGTCGACACCGGCGCCAAGGCGCTCGACGTCTACGACCAGGCGGATGTGGTGCTGCTGGGCCCGGACCTGCCCGACATCGACGGGCTGGAGGTGTGCCGGGCCATCCGGGCCACCTGTGACATCCCGATCATCGTGGTCACCGACCGCGACTCCGAGCTGGACTGCGTGCTGGCCCTCCAGGCCGGGGCCGACGACTACGTGGTCAAGCCCTACGGATTCCGGGAACTCCTGGCCCGTATGGACGCGGTGATGCGGCGCGCGACTCCGCGCCGGCAGGGTGAGCACATCATCGAGCACGGACCCCTGCGGATCGACACCCTCACCCGCGAAGTGCAGCTGCACAACCGGATGATCCCGATGAGCCGCAAGGAATTCGACCTCCTCCGACTGCTCGCGGCCAATCCCGACAGTGTCATCTCGCGCGAGCACATCATGCGACAGGTCTGGAACGACTCCTGGTCGCGCCGCACGGTCGACACACACGTCAGCAGCATTCGCGGCAAACTCGGTGAGAAGTCCTGGATTCTCACCGTGCGGGGCGTCGGCTTCCGCATCGGGCGACCGTAGCGGTGACGTCGTAACACGGACGTAGCCTCGATGTCATAACAGAAGAGAAAGCCTTTTCCGGCCGCCGCCGCAGCTCCTCCAGCTGCGGCGGCGGCTTTCTCATGCCCTGAACTGCCCGTCTGACATTTCCCTGACCTGCCGCTGAGTTCCGCATGAGCAAACCTGACACTTACCTTCGCGGAAATGTAGAACTTATGAAGTGGAACGTGTTGAGAGCACAACGAGCCCTGGTGAATAGTGACTGCATAATCCGATGCGTCGGAACGGAACGGGAGGGCAGGGCATGTTCACTGTGGTGAGCGTGGGCAGGTTGAACGGGGAATACGGAAAGGAGATATCCGAGATCTTCGCCGAATTCGACGCGGCGACCGCGCCCGGAATACCCGGCCTGAAACGCCGGCAGCTGTACAGCTACTACGACGTGTTCGTCCACATCCAGGACTTCACCGGAGAGAACGCCGACAAGAAGGCCGAGGCAGCGGCGAAGGATTCGCGGGCGACCGAGCTCCGCGAGCGGCTGGCGCCCCTGATCACGGCATACGACCCGACCCTCGCCGACGACCGTGCCGCGACCTTCTACCACTGGGAGGGAGACCCGCCCGTGGACAAGGAGACCGGCCTGCACAGCACGGTCATCGTGAACCGTGTCGCCGACGAGGTCGTCCCGGAGGTCGCCCGGCTCTTCGGCGAACTGGACGCCACCGACTTCCCGTACCGGATGGGCACCCGGCGCCGGCAGCTGTTCTCGTACCACGGCGTGTACTTCCACATCCAGGACTTCCCGAGCGAGAACGGCACGGCCGTGATCGACCAGGCGTGGAAGCAGGCCGACCCGCGCTTCGTGAAGATCTGCGCCGACCTCGACCCGCTGGTCAAGAAGTACGCCCCGGAGCGCTGGCGCTCCACCGCCGACCAGATCGCCCACCGCTTCTACCTCTGGGAGGCCTCGGCATGACCGCGCGACGAGTCGTCATCACCGGCGTCGAGGTCCTCGCCCCCGGCGGAGTCGGCGCCCGGAAGTTCTGGGAGTTGCTCACCGAGGGACGCACCGCGACCCGGGGCATCACCTTCTTCGACCCCAGCCCGTTCCGCTCCCGCGTGGCCGCCGAGGTCGACTTCGACCCGTACGCGCACGGCCTGACCCGGCAGGAGGTCCGGCGGATGGACCGGGCCGCCCAGTTCGCGGTGGTCGCCGCGCGCGGCGCCGTCACCGACAGCGGCCTGGCCCTCGACGCTCTCGACCCCTACCGGATCGGCGTCACCGTCGGTACCGCCGTCGGCTCCACCATGAGCCTCGACGAGGACTACCGGATGGTCAGTGACGACGGCCGCCTCGATCTGGTCGACCACACCTACGCCGACCCGTACTTCTACAACTACTTCGTACCGAGCTCCTTCGCGGCCGAGGTCGCCCGCGCCGTCGGCGCACAGGGACCGAGCAGCGTGGTGTCGGCGGGCTGCACCTCCGGACTCGACTCCGTGGGCTACGCCGCCGAACTGATCCGGGAGGGCACGGCCGACGTCGTGGTCACCGGCGCCACCGACGCGCCGATCTCACCGATCACCCTCGCCTGCTTCGACGCGATCAAGGCGACCACACCGCGCAACGACGAACCGGAGCAGGCCTCCCGGCCCTTCGACGGCACCCGCAACGGGTTCGTGCTCGGCGAGGGCGCCGCGGCGTTCGTCCTGGAAGAACTCGAGAGCGCGCGGCGCCGGGGTGCCCGTATCTACGCGGAGATCGCGGGATACGCGACCCGGAGCAACGCGTACCACATGACGGGCCTGCGCGCCGACGGCGCGGAGATGGCCGAGGCGATCACCGTCGCCCTCGACGAGGCCCGGATGAACCCCACGGACATCGACTACATCAACGCGCACGGCTCGGGGACCAAGCAGAACGACCGTCACGAGACCGCCGCGTTCAAGCGCAGCCTGGGCGACCACGCGTACCGCACCCCGGTGAGCTCCATCAAGTCCATGGTGGGGCACTCGCTCGGCGCGATCGGCTCCATCGAGATCGCCGCATCGATCCTCGCGATCCAGCACAACGTGGTGCCGCCCACCGCGAACCTGCACACCCCCGACCCCGAGTGCGACCTGGACTACGTGCCGCTCACGTCCCGCGACCAGCTCGTCGACGCCGTCCTCACGGTCGGCAGCGGCTTCGGCGGGTTCCAGAGCGCGATGGTCCTGGCCCAGCCCGAAAGGAGCGCGGCATGACGGCCCCAGTGGTGGTGACCGGCCTGGGCGTGGCGGCGCCCAACGGACTCGGCGGCCAGGACTTCTGGAACGCGACCCTCGCCGGCAAGAGCGGCATCGGCCCGCTCACCCACTTCGACTCCTCCCGGTACCCGGCGAAGCTCGCCGGCGAGATCAACGGCTTCACGGCCGAGGACCACCTGCCCAGCAGGCTGATGCCCCAGACCGACCGGGTCACCCGGCTCTCGCTCGTCGCAGCGGACTGGGCCCTCGCCGACGCCGGGGTGACGCCGGCCGACCTGCCCGAGTTCAGCATGGGCGTGAGCACGGCAAGCTCGGCGGGCGGGTTCGCCTTCAGCCAGCAGGAGCTGAAGAACCTGTGGAGCAAGGGCAGCCAGTACGTGAGCGCGTACCAGTCGTTCGCCTGGTTCTACGCGGTCAACACCGGCCAGATCTCCATCCGGCACGGGATGAAGGGCCCCAGCGGAGTGGTCGTCACGGACCAGGCCGGCGGTCTGGACGCGGTGGCCCAGGCCCGGCGCCAGATCCGCAAGGGCACCTCGCTCGTCGTCGCCGGCGCCGTGGACGCGCTGCTGTGCTCCTGGGGCTGGACAGGACTGCTCACCAGTGGCCGCCTCTGCACGGCCGCGGAGCCGACCCACGCCTACCTGCCCTTCGACGACCGGGCCGCCGGCCATGTGGCCGGTGAGGGTGGTGCCCTGCTCATCATGGAGTCGGCCGACTCCGCGAAGACCCGCGGCGCCAAGGTGTACGGGGAGATCGCCGGGTACGCCGCCACCTTCGACGGAGCCGAACCCGGGCTGCGCAGGGCCGTGGAACTCGCCCTCGCCGACGCGGGCGTGACTCCGGCCGACGTGGACGTGGTGTTCGCCGACGCGGCGGCCGAGCCGGAGCTCGACCGTGTCGAGGCAGAGGCGATCGTCGAGGTCTTCGGGCCGCACGGAGTCCCGGTCACCGCGCCGAAGACGATGACGGGGCGGCTGTACGCCGGGGGCGCGGCACTCGACCTGGCCACGGCCTTCCTCGCCCTGGCCGAGGACACGATCCCGCCGACGGTCCACACCGAGCCGGCCGAACGGTACGGCCTCGACCTGGTCGTCTCCCAACCCCGTGCCGCCCGCCTGCGCACCGCGCTCGTCCTCGCCCGAGGTCACGGCGGCTTCAACTCGGCCATGGTCGTGCGCTCCTGAGCGCCACCGCACCTTCTTCCACACGCTCCCACTCCCACCACAAGCAGAAGCAGACAGGAAGGCTCACCATGTCCCGCACCTTCACCCTCGACGACCTCAAGCGGATCCTCCTCGAAGGCTCCGGCGCCCCCGACGGCACCGGTCTCGACGGGGATGTCCTCGACACCGACTTCGCGGACATCGGCTACGACTCGCTCGCCCTGCTGGAGACCGCCAGCCGCGTCGAGCGGGAGTACGGCATCGAGCTGGACGAGACCGTCGTGGGCGACGCGACCACCCCGCGCGCCCTCCTCGACGCCGTCTCCGCCCACCTGGTCGCCCAGGCCGCCTGACCGCAACAGCCCGGCAGCGCAGGAAAACCACAGACACACCACAGGGAAAGAGGGGACATGACAGAGCAGAAGAGCCGGGTCGTCCTGGTGACGGGTGCCACCAGCGGCATCGGCCTCGCCGTCACCCGGCTGCTGGCCGGGCAGGGGCACCGGGTGTTCATCGGCTCCCGCTCCGAGGACAAGGTCGTCGCGACCGTCAAGCACCTCCAGGAGGAGCAGCTCGACGTGGACGGCGTGGTCCTCGACGTGCGGTCCCTGGACTCGGTCCGCGGGTTCGTCCAGGCGGCCGTCGAGCGTTTCGGCACCGTCGACGTGCTCGTCAACAACGCGGGGATCCCCGGCGGTGGCGTCACCGCCGACATCCCGAACGAGCTGTGGGACGACATCATCGAGACCAACCTCAACAGCGTGTTCCGCCTGACCCGCGAGGTGCTGACCGCGGGCGGAATGCGGCACAAGGACTGGGGGCGCATCGTCAACATCGCCTCCACCGCCGGCAAGCAGGGCGTCGTCCTCGGCGCGCCGTACTCCGCCTCCAAGCACGGCGTCGTCGGCTTCACCAAGGCGCTGGGCAACGAACTGGCCCCCACCGGCATCACGGTCAACGCGGTCTGCCCGGGCTATGTCGAGACCCCGATGGCGGAGCGGGTACGGCAGAACTACTCCCGCCTGTCCGGTTCCCCGGAGTCGGCGATCCTGGAGAAGTTCCAGGCCAAGATCCCGCTGGGCCGCTACTCCACCCCCGAGGAAGTGGCGGGCCTGGTCGGTTACCTGGTGACCGACACGGCGGCGTCCATCACCGCGCAGGCCCTGAACGTCTGCGGCGGCCTCGGCAACTTCTGACCATCCCCGAGCGCGAAGGAGTTCCCCATGCCGTCGGAGCTGCACGAGTCCCGTCACGAGATCAAGATCTCGGCCCCCGCCGAAACCGTCTACCGCATGCTCGCGCATGCCGAGGACTGGCCCCGGCTGTTTCCCCCGAACATCTACGTCGACCAAGTGGAGCGCGGCGAACGCGAGGAGCGCATCCGTATCTGGGCGACGGCCGGTGACACCGTCAAGAACTGGACCTCGCGCCGGATCCTCGACCCGGAGAACCTCCGCATCCGGTTCCGGCAGGAGGTCAGCACACCTCCCGTGGCCGCGATGGGCGGCACCTGGCACATAGAAGCGCTGCCCTCCGGAGACGCGCTGGTGCGCCTCGACCACGACTACCAGGCGGTCGACACCGAGAGCCTGGCCTGGCTCGACGAGGTGGTGGACGGCAACTCCCGCTCGGAACTGGAGAACCTGCGGGCGATCGCCGAGTCCGAGGGCGCCACCGACGAAAGGACCTGCTCCTTCGAGGACACGATCGCGATCAGCGGGTCCGCCGCTGACGTGTACGAGTTCATCGACCGGGCGGATTTGTGGACGGACCGCCTGCCGCACGTCCTCGCGGTACGGCTCGAGGAGCCGGCACCCGGCGTGCAGACGCTGGAGATGGACACCCTGTCCAAGGACGGCAGCTCGCACACCACGAAGTCGTACCGCGTGTGCCTGCCGCACCACCGGATCGCCTACAAGCAGGTCACCCTGCCCGCCCTGATCACGCTGCACACCGGCCGCTGGACCATCACGCCGACCGAGGACGGCGTCACGGCCTCCTCGCAGCACACGTTCACGGTCAACACCGAGAACATCGCGAAGATCCTGGGCGCGGACGCGACCCTGCAGGACGCGATCGGCTACGTCCGTACGGCGCTGAGCACCAACAGCATGGCGACCCTCGGTCTGGCGAAGTCGTTCGCCGAGGGGCGCGCCGGGGGCGACCGTCCGTGACGGTGGCACAGCCGGCCGCCCCGGCGGGAGTGCGCGGCATCACCCTGGACGCGGACGGCATCACCCTGTCCGCGCTGCTCGCCCTCCCGTCACAGGCTCCGTGCAGGGCGATGGTCGTCGCCCTGCACGGAGCCGGGATGAGCGCCTCGTACTTCCACGGACCGGCCCACCCGGACACGTCGTTCCTCGACCTCGCCACGAGCCTCGGGTTCGCGGCGGTGGCCGTGGACCGCCCGGGCTACGGCCTCTCGGCCCGGCAGCTGCCCCAGGGGCAGGGCGTCGCGGAACAGGCGGCGACGCTCGGCGCGGCCCTGCGCTCCCTGACGGCGCGGTACGACACGGGCAGCGGCGTCTTCCTCCTCGCCCATTCGTTCGGCGGAAAGCCGACGCTGCGGATGGCCGCGGACGGCACGGTGCCGCACCTGCTCGGCCTCGACGTCTCCGGCTGCGGCGGCGAGTACGCGGTGCCGTTCAGCGCCCGGGACACGCACGGACGACGCGGCTGGCAGCTCAACTGGGGGCCGCTGCGGCTGTATCCGCCGGGGACGTTCCAGGCCAGCGGCGCCGTCGTCGCCTCGGTTCCGCCGCGCGAGTTCGCGGACGCGGTGCGCTGGCCGGAGGAGTTCGCCGACTTCGCCGGGCGGATCCGGGTGCCGGTCCGGTTCACCTTCGCCGAGCACGAGGCCTGGTGGCAGCACGACCAGCAGGCGGTCGCCCGGCTGCGGTCGCGGCTGAGCTCGGCCCCCCGCGTGGTGACGGACCTTCAGCCCGACGCGGGCCACAACATCAGCCTCGGCTGGACGGCCCGCGCCTACCACCTCCGAGCCCTCGGCTTCGCGGAGGAGTGCCTGCGGTGGCGGGAATCGGAGCGGAGCCCCGCGCTGGTGTCCTCCCGCAGCGCCTGACACCGCTGCGGGCCCCCCTGGCCGCAGGTTCTACTGGCCGCCGGTTCCCCTGGCCCCTGGTGCTACTGCTCCTGGTTCTACTGGCCGCTCGTTCCCCTGGCCGCTGGTTCCCCGATCGCGAACACCCGACCCGATCAGACCCACGTTCAGAAAGCAGGACCGGACATGACCCAGCACATCGTCGGCGTGTGGCACCTGGACGCCTTCCACGACGTGGACGAGGCCGGGCGGCCCGTGGGAGAGGGCCCTCTCGGCCCGGCCCCGTCGGGCATGCTGATCTACACGCCCGACGGCCACGTCTCGGTGAGCATGATGCCCACCGGCCACTCCGCGGCGCCGGGCCCTTCGTACATGGGATACGCGGGCGAGTGGTGGGAGCAGGACGGGAAGCTCGTGCACCGTATCCACATCTCGTCGCGCCGGGACTGGATCGGCGTCGAGCAGTCGCGGGACGCCGAACTCGACGGAGACGTCCTCACCGTCCGCGCCACCCGGGAGGTGGACGACCGTCCGCAGCGGCGGGTCCTCGTGTGGCGCAGGGCCGATCGGTCCGGGGGCGCCCGATGAGCACCCTGGTGGAGACACTCGCCGGGACGGCCGAGGCCGGCGACCACCCCCTGCTGGTGGCCCTGAGCATCTTCGCCCCCGGAGCGATGCACGCCGTGGCCGCCGGCCCGGAGCAGGACCGGGCGGACGGTCGGAGCACCGCGGCGGTGGCCGCGCACCTCGGACGGCTGGGACTGGAGGACACATGACCCCGGGCGCCGCCGGCCCCCCGCGCGTGCTGCTCCTCGCGTACGACCTGCGCTCTCCGGGCACCGAGGAACTCGCCCACGCGGTGTTGAACGTGCTGTCGCCGACCGAACGCGAGCGGGTGCTGCGCAAGCGGCTGGCCGCCGACCGGACCCGCTCGCTGATCGGACGGTGGCTGGCCCGCCGGGCGGCCGCACGCATCGTCGGCTCCCCATGGACGACCCTGAGCACCGGGCAGCGTCCCGGCGGGCAGCCGTACGTGGTGGGCAGGCCGCAGTTGTCACTGAGCATCGCGCACGGCGGCCGGTACGCGCTGGCCGCCGCGGCCCTGGAGGCGCGGGTGGGAGTCGACACGGAGCAGGTGGCACGTGTGACGCGGCTGCCCGACCACGCTTTCCTCGGCCCCGGCGAGCGGGCGGCCCTGAGGGCCGTGCCGCGGGGCGAGGAGCGCCGGGCGGCCTTGTGGGTGCTGAAAGAGGCAGCCGCCAAACTGACCGGCCAGGGCCTGCGTGCGGGCCTGCGCAATATCGGGTTCGAGTGCCCGGGCACCCGTTTCCCGCTTGCCGCGCGCACCCCTTACGCCGCCGCGGAGTTCAGAGCCTTCCGGCTCCCCGGCGGATACGTCGCCGCGGTGGGCTCGTCCGCAGGCGAACCACCCCGGGAACCCGTGTTCGTGACCCCGTTTCGAGAGACAGCCCTGAACACCGGAAGGACGGACCGCTTTCATGAATGATCTCGCGCAGCAGAACCGCATGGCCGGGGCCGACGACCCCGCCGAGGCACCCGAGCAGGCGCCCCGCGACGACGAGAGCCGGGACGCCTACGACGTGGAGGCGGAGCAGCACATCTGGCGCAGCGTCAACTGACGTACAGGTCCGCCGCACCGCCGTCGCGCAAGGCGATCCGGACCACGGTCGGCGTGATTTCGTCAGGGACTCGGCCCGTCCGGGCTCAGCCGCCGCGCCGCACCCGGGCCGCCCTGCGGGCCTCCGCGAGTTTGCGGGCCTCGTCGGTCTTGCGGGAGGGGCGGGACGGCTTGGCGCCGGAGCCGGTCTGCGGGTCCTTGGTGCTGCCCAGGCCTCGGAACGGGGTGTTGTGGTTCTTGGGGCGTGCGGCGGCGGGGCCGCCGTCAAGGGGGGCCCCGGAGGGGGTCCTGGCGCCGGTGATCCGGGTCAACTGGGCCTCGCCCGACCGTACTTTGCTGATCTGCGGGGTGACGTCGGCGTCCGCCATGACCTGGCTCGTCTCGCGGCGCTGTCCCGACAGGACGAGGGTGACCACGGTTCCGGAGCGGCCGGCCCGGGCCGTGCGGCCCGCACGGTGCAGATAGTCCTTGGGGTCGGTGGCCGGGTCGACGTTGACCACCAGGTCGAGGTCGTCGACGTGCAGGCCGCGGGCGGCGACGTTGGTCGCCACCAGCGCGGTGACCTGACCGTTCTTGAACTGGGCCAGGGTGCGGGTGCGTTGCGGCTGGGACTTGCCACTGTGCAGGGCGGCGGCGGGCACACCGCTGGCCCGCAGGTGCCGGGTGAGCTGGTCGACGCCGTGCTTGGTGTCCAGGAAGAGCAGGACGCGGCCGTCCCGGGCGGCGATCTCCGTGGTCACGGCGTACCGGTCCGGGCCGTGCACGACGAAGACGTGGTGTTCGATCGCGGTGACCGCGCTGGAGGAGGGGTCGACGGAGTGGACGGCGGGCTCGCGCAGGTAGCTCCGGACCAGTTGGTCGACGTCGCGGTCGAGGGTGGCGGAGAACAGCATGCGCTGCCCGTCGGGGCGCACCTGGTCCAGGATCTCGGTGACCTGCGGCAGGAATCCCATGTCGCACATCTGGTCGGCCTCGTCGAGGACGGTGACGCGCACCCGTCCCAGGCGGCAGGCCTTGCGCTCGATGAGGTCGTGCAGCCGGCCGGGCGTGGCGACGACGATCTCGGCGCCGTCGCGCAGGGCGGCTGCCTGCCGTCCGACGGACACTCCGCCCACGACGGTCGCGAGCCGCAGCCGCAGGGCGTCGGCGTACGGGGTGAGCGCCTCTCCCACCTGCTGGGCGAGCTCCCGGGTGGGCACCAGGACGAGCGCCAGCGGCTCCTTGGGCTGGGCGCGCCGCCCGGCCGTCCGGGCGAGCAGGCCCAGGCCGAAGGCGAGCGTCTTGCCGGATCCGGTACGGCCGCGGCCCAGGACGTCGCGGCCCGCGAGGGCGTTCGGCAGCGTCGCCGCCTGCACGGGGAACGGCACGGTCACCTGGTGCTCGGCGAGCGTCCGCAGCAGTTCCGCCGGCAGCCCGAGATCGGCGAAGGACGCCACCGGGGGCGTCACCGAGAGGTCGCCGGGCGCCTCGTCCTGCTGCCGGGCGTCGGCACGTGCTGCATCGCTCACTGAAAGCCTTCCTCCGAAGGGACCGTACCGAGGAAGGCGCGGCGGGGACGCGGTCACCGGCCTGGAATCCCGGACGGAACCCGGCACGGCGACACTGCAAACCCCCGACAGTAGCACGCGCCGGTGTCCTGCCGAGGGGTGCGCTGTCCGTCCTGCTACGGGCGCGCGGTCAGGGACAGGTCGGCGTACACGAGGTGGTGGTCCGAGACGGCGGTGGGGCGGACGTGCTGGCTGAGGGGGGCGACGTCGCGGAGGAAGACGTAGTCGAACTTGCTCTGCCAGTCGGTGGTCGGCTCGCAGGGGCCGGACCGTGAGGGGTGGCACTCGGGGTCCGCGTCCGCGGCCAGTTTCCACATCGGGGCGAGTTCGGAGGCGTACGGCACCGCGTTGAAGTCCCCGATGACGATCGCGCGGTCGTACCGGGCGACCTCGGCGGCGAGCACGCCGACCTGCTCCGCCCGGACCGCCTCCTGGCGTCGTTCGGCGAGGTGGGTGTTGAGGAGCCGGACCTTGCGGCCGCCCACCGTGGTGGTGACCTCCATGTACCCGCGGTCCTCGGAACCGCCGTCGGGGTACTCCCTGGCGACGACATGGGTCATCGGGGCCGCCGACAGGATCGCCTCGCCGTAGCCGCCCGGGTTCCACGGCGCTCCCCCGCACCGGCCCCAGCTCTTGAGGACCGGCCCGTACTCGACGTGGTAGACGAGCCCGTGGAGGTTCTCCAGGTAGTCCCGGATCTTCTCGACGTCACCCACGCAGGCTTCCTGGAGGCCGACGACCTGGGGCGCGTACTTGGCGATCTCGGCGGCCCGGTCGTCGTTGCCCGTCTCGCAGGGGTTGCAGAGGTTCCAGGTCATGACCCGGTTCGGTACGGCCTTCCTGGCCGGCTCGGCGGGCGCGGACCCGGCGTCGAGGGCACCGCTCGGCGCGCTGGGACCGGAGAGCACCATCCAGGCCAGGACCAGCGCACCGACGACCAACCACGTGCCCTTTCCGAGCACCCTTGCCTCCTCGACATGGACCACAGGGCGACTGACGTCTACGTCAACGATGCCAGGGACTCGGTTCGTTCCCCGCCCCGACGGAACCTGGTCACTCCTCGTCGCGCAGTCGGGCCGCCAGCGAGGCCAGGGGGGCGGTCTCTTCCTCGTGGCCCAGGGCGGTCAGGTGGGAGACCGCCGCGTCGAGGCGGGTGAGCGCCGGGGCGGTGCGCTTGAGGTAGAGGCCCTCCACGACCCCCGTCAGGCGGACGCACTCGGCCCACTGCCCGGCCCAGTCGTCCTCCGGCCCCGGCTCACCCAGCAGGGCCTGGGCCTTCTCCAGAGCGGCCAGAGCGTCCTCGTACGCGCGGCCGTAGGCGTTCACCCGCCCGTACTCGTAGGCGAGCGCGGTGTCCAGGGAGGGACCGCGGGTCTCGGATACGCCGTGGGTTCCGTGCTCGGCCTCTCCGGCCTCGTCCGCGATCCGGTTCTCGTCGGCGATCCGGGCCTCCCCGGCCTCGTCCGCGATCCGGGCCTCGTCCGCGATCCTGCCCGCGTCGGCGAGGTAGGCGAGCGCGGCCGGGAGGCCGTCGGGGCCCTGCTGCTGGGCCTGGAGACAGGCCAGTTCACGCAGGGAGTTGCTCAGCTGCTCGTGGCGCGGGGCCAGGCGGTGCGCGGCGATCGCCTGGTCCGCCGCCTCGCGGGCCCGGTCGAACTCGCCGGACTCACCGAGGAGTACGGCCGTCTCCGCGGCGATCATGGCGTGGCTGCCGGGGTCGTCGTCCCAGTCGGCCGACTCGGCGGCGAGGGCGGCGAACTCCGCGGTGGCGGCCTTGAGGTCCTCCCCCGCCCGCAGCGCGCGGGCCCGGGTCAGGCGCAACTGCGCGGTGAGCCGGTCGTCCAGTTCACCGGCGGCGACGTCCGGTTCGGCGAGCACGGAGTCGAGCAGGGCGATGCAGTCCTCGACGCGGCCGAGGTCCAGGCTGAGACGGGCCGCGTTGCTGTAGGTGCAGAACGCGTCGATCCGCCTGTCGCGGCGCAGGTCCGTCTCCGCGGCGCGGGTCAGGTGCCGCAGTGCCTCGTCGGGGCGGCCGAGGTGCATACAGGCCTCGGCGAGGTCGGCGAGGAGACGGGAGGGGTCGATCGTGTCGCCCTGCCACTGACCGGACAGGCGGAGCGCCTCGGCGAAGTCGGTGTATGCGGCCTGGGCGTCCTGGAGCCCGAGCTGGAGACGGCCGCGCAGTCCCAGCGTCCGGGGCAGGTGCCAGTCGGGGCCCTGGGACCTGAGCCGTTCGAGCAGGGCGTCGATCTCGGCGAGCGCGGCGGGCAGGTCGCCCGCCAGGGCATGGGTGGTGGCGCGCAGCAGCAGGCCGCCGGAGATCTGCCCGGCGACGTCGTGCCGGGTGGCGAAGGTGTGCAGCAGGTCCAGCTCGGCGAAGACCGGCGCGATGTGCTCCTCGCTCCTCGTCCACTGGAGGCGCATGCCGAGCAGGGTGGCGCGCAGGCGCAGCAGGCGGGCCTCCTGGTAAGGGGGGAGGCCGGTCGTGCTCTCGTGCAGACGGACCATGGTCGCGTGGGCGTCGGTGAGCACGGCGGCCTTCGCCTCGGCTCCCTCGGCGCGCTCGGCCTCGGCGAGGAGGGCGGTGCCGCGCTCCACCGCCGCGTGACCGGGTTCTCCCGCGTCCTCGTAGAGGGCCGCGGCCTCCTCGTGGAGGGCGGCGGCCTCGGCGTGGTCGTCCTTCTCGCCGGCCTGGCTCGCCTCGTCGGACAGCAGGTCGGCGCGCAGCAGGACGAGCGGACCGACGGCCGGGTCGTCGGGGTGGGTGTAGTCGGGGGCGGCGACGAGCGTGCGCAAGCGGGTCCAGCAGGCGCGGGTGTCCGGGTGCCCCTTCTCGTCCAGGGCCCTTGCCCGGAGGATGAGTTCGGACAGTGATTCGGGTACGGCCTCGGCTGCGCGGGGAGCCGGTGCCGCAGCCGGTGCGGCCGGGGCCACGTCGTCGAGGCTGCGGGTGCGCAGGGTGAGTTCCAGCGCGTCCAGGAGCGGGGCCCGGTCCAGGCGGGCCCGGCGGCGGTCGGTCACGGTGGTGGTGCCGTTGCGGGTGTCGAAGCGGGCGGCGAGGTCGTCGGCGCGGGTCCGCACCTCGGCGCGCAGGCCGGACACCGTCCAGGTGCGGCCCGGGTGGCCGGCGGCCGGCAACTCGCCGTGGCCGAGGGACTCGACCCGCTGGAGGAGGACCTCGACGCCGGTGAGGAAGTCGAGCTGTTCCAGCGGGGAGTCGACCTCGTCGAAGAGGTTGCGGTTCTCGGCGAGCAGTTCGAGGCCGCGCGCCTCGTTGCCGGTCAGCGCGCAGAACTCCAGGTGCCGGCCGACCTCGCCGGCCATCGAGGGGTTGCGACGGCAGCCGCGGTACCCGGCGAGGTGCAGTTCCCTGGCCCGTTCGACGCGGCCGGTGCGCAGCAGGGGCAGCAGCGCGTACGACACGGAGCGGGCCGGTTCCTCCTGGCAGGACTCCTTGCCGGCGAGGACGGGCTCCCAGACGGCCAGGGCCCGTTCGTCGTCACCGGCGGTGAGGTGGTGGCAGGCGCGTCGGCAGATCTCGCAGGCCTCGCAGTCGCTGAACCGGGTCCGGGTGCGGGCCGCCCACAGCTCGTAGGCGAGGGTGGTGTCCTCGCCGGTGTGCGCCGCGAGCTGGTACGCCTCCCCGTAGTAGGGCTGGAGGCCCAGGCCGGCCTTCTCGTAGCGCTCGCGCATCTCCGTGAGCCACTGGTTCAGGCCGGTAAGCGGTATCTCGGGCAGCTGGCGCAGGGCGTTGGACACCCACTTGAACCGCCAGAACAGCATGTACCGCAGCCGCTCGTCGAAGAGGTCGGGCTGCTCGTCGAAGAGGTTCAGCAGCCGGGCGAAGACGACGGGCGACTTCCGGGGCTCGGAACCGTAGGTGTACGCCTCCTGGAGTTCGAGGAGGGCGTGGATGAGCGGGACGGGCTCCTCGAACTGCTCGGCGGCGTCGACGAGTTCCTCGGCGGTGACGGTGCGGGTACGGCCGTAGGGGCGCTCGTCGTTCGCCTGGAGGGCCTGGTACAGCTCGTCGGTGTTCTGGGGTGCGGTCGGCATCGTCAGCTGTCCTTGCGGAGGGCGTGGGCGAGGAGGTCGAGGAAGGAGCGGTTGATGAGGCTCGACTCGGCGGGCCTGAGCGGGCGCCGGGACAGCATCGCGGCCTGGCCGTAGAGGGCTTCGGCGCTGGTGCGGGCCAGTTCGGGTTCGTCGATGGTGACGGCGGTGCGGACCAGCGGGTTGAGCTGGTTGAGGATCAGCTGGGCGCGGGGGGCCTCCTGGCGCAGGGCGCCGAGGATGTCGCCCCACACTCCGCCCTGCTGCTCGCGGGCGAGCCGGGAGCGGGTGCGTTCGTGCCGGGCCTCGCGGCTGTCGACGAGGAGGGCGGGGGCCGAGGCGGGGTGGAAGGTGCGCAGCGCGACGTCGCAGTCGAAGACGGCGAGGGCCTCACGGGCCTGGGCGAGGTAGGCCGAGGCGGCGAGTTCGGTCTCCCGGTCGACGGGGTCGAGGTGGGCGGTGAGGGTCGCCGGGTCGAGGTCGGCGACGGTGGCCTCGGGCCGGATCTCGGGCAGCCGGTGGACCAGTTCGCGGTCGTAGGTGTAGCCGCCGTTGACGACGCCGAGACCGGCGGCCGAGGCGATGGCGGCGACCTGCCGGAACTCCTCGACGCTGGAGGTCACGAGCACGGTGGGGTGGGTGCGGGCGAACTCGTCGAGGGTGCAGTGCCCGTCGGTGGTCTCGAACGGCAGCCAGGGCAGCAGCATCCGGAGGATCTCGTCGTCGTGCACGGCGAGGGACTTGACGGCCAGGTGGTGGGCCTGGAGGAAGCGGCCGAGCAGTTCGGGGTCGCTGGCGGCGGCGCGGGCGATCCAGTCCCGCAGCCGTTCGGCGAGGGCGTCGCGGACCGCGGCGAGGGTGTCGTCCTCGTACAGGGACTCGCGGGAGGCCGTCGGGCGCAGGCTCTCGGCGTCCACGACGCAGCGGACGAAGAACGCCCAGTCGGGCAGGATCTCCTCGGCCTGCTCGGACAGCAGCATGCCCTTGACGTGCACGCGGTGCCCGTGGCGGCGCCCGGCCGGGACCGCCTCGGGAAGGACGCAGGCGATGCCCTTGAGGCCCACGGCGGGCAGGTCGAGTTCGATGGTGTCCAGCGGGGTGAATCCGAAGACGTCCTCGCCGTAGGCGGCCAGCGCGCGGGAGCGGGCACCCGGCGTCGGGTGGGCGCGCGCCCAGGGTGCGGGCTCGGGGTTCACCGGGACGGCGGTGCCGCCCGTGCCGTCGTCGAAGGTCACCGGGTGCCGCAGCAGGGAGCCGAAGTGGCGGGCCAGTGTGTGCACTTGGGCCGGGCGGGTCCACTCGCCCGCGTCGGCGCGCGGGGTCAGGGTGACCGTGGTGCCGGGCCGGGGGCGGGCGGAGGCGGGCAGGGTGCGGACGGTGTAGCTGCCGTCGCCGCGGCCCCGCCATTCCACGGCGGGCGCGTCGGGGGTGCGGGCGGAGCGGCTGACGACGTGGATCTCGTCGGCGACGAGGAAACAGGAGAGCAGGCCGATGCCGAACTGCCCGATGAAGTCCGCGCGTTGCTCGGCGACCTGCTCGGCGCGCTTGCTGCTGCGGCCGATGGTGGCGAGGAAGGTGTGCACGTCGGCCTCGGTGAGACCGACGCCGTCGTCCTCGACCCGGACGACCGAGCCGTCGGCGTACAGGCGGATGCCGAAGTCGCCGTGCGGCTCGATCGCGTGCCGCGCGGTGAGGGCGTCGACCGCGTTCTGGAGGAGTTCGCGCAGGTAGACGCGGGGGCTGGAGTAGAGGTGGTGGGAGAGGAGGTCCACCAGGCCGCGGAGGTCGACCTGGAAGGTGCGGTCGGTGGCGGCGTCGTGCGGCAGGGGCATGGGGCAGTCCGGGTCAGGTCGTGGCGGAAGGGCGGGCGGGGACCGTGTGCGGCCCGGCGGCTCAGAAGGCCTTGCGGAAGCGGGCGTAGACCTTCTGCGGGTCCGCCATGAAGGTCCACGGCCACTCGGTGAAGACGCCGTCCAGCTCGCGGAAGACGTTGGAGGCCGTGCTGCTGCCCGCCAGGGACAGGGCCATCGCGAAGATGTTGTAGTCGCCCTGCCAGCCCAGACGGCGTTCGTACGCGTGGTGCAGGATGCTGCGCTCCGCCGCTTCCCTCAACTCGGTGCGGATCCGCGGGTCCTGGAGGCAGTCGCGGCTGTCGGACTCCACCCAGTCCTCGATGTGGGCCATGGCGACGGCACAGCCGAGCCGGTGCCCGTCGGGTGCGGCGGCGAAGGCCTTGCGGGCGAACTCCAGGGCCTGGCCGGGCTCTCCGCCCCAGCGGGGCTGGAGGTGCGACACCCACTCCAGGTGGAGGTCCAGGTTCAG
Source organism: Streptomyces griseorubiginosus (assembly GCF_001514195.1). GTDB lineage: Bacteria > Actinomycetota > Actinomycetes > Streptomycetales > Streptomycetaceae > Streptomyces > Streptomyces griseorubiginosus. Next base: position 423,240 of record NZ_KQ948738.1, read on the forward strand.
CGGATCACGGCGCAGACCGGCCGCGAGCCGGGCGTCCTGGACGCTGTCGTCGACGGACATGCCGCGTCCCGAGGTGAGCAGATGGCGCCAGGGCGTGACCCAGTCGGGCTGCAACTCGGCGGCCTCCAGCAGGTGTTCCTCGGCGATGCGCAGCCGCTCGTAGAAGGTCTCCCACTGTCCGCGGCTGACGTCCACGGCACGGGCGGACGTACGCGCCTCCCAGCCCCAGGCGACATGGCGCGCACCCGAGATCAGCAGGGCGGTCGCCCGGAGCCGCTTGTCGTCCTTGTCCTCCTCGGCGGCCCGGACGATCCATTCCTCCAGGCCGTCCACGTCGGTCAGTTGACCCAGGACCGCCTGCTCGCGGCCGAGGTCGAAGGGGACGAGGGCCGCCTTGACCGCCGCCCAGTCTCCGGCGTCGGCCGCCTCCACGAGGGCGAGCACCCGGGCGTCGCCGAGCGCGCGCAGGGCGTACACCCCGTTCTTCTGCTTGCGCGGTACGGGCAGGGCGTGCGGATCCGCCGTCGGTCTCTCCCGGCCCCCACCGAACAGCTTGCCGAACATGACGCGCCCTCCCCTGGTCCCGCGTGATCGTCCGGTGCAGCATAAGGGGACCCACCGACAGCGCTTCCACCGGGTTTTCACGAGGACTGCACGGTCCGGCCGCGCCGGGCGGGGGGTCTCAGCAGGCGGCCCGGACCAGCGCGTCGAACGCGAGGGCGTCAGGGGCGGTGCGCGGGGACTGGCCCCGCCCACCAGTGCCGGCTGCCCTCACCTTCCGCTGCTACGGCCGGCCGACAAGCCCACCGACGCCTCACCCGGCGTCCCGCCGGAGGTGGGCCTCTGCGAGGAGGAGGTAGGCGGCGGCCGTCCAGGTGTAGGCGCGGTCGCGCAGCCCCGTGCCGGTCAGGGCGTCGAAGTTCTCCGCGAAGCCGTGGGCCTCGCACAGCGCGCGGAAACGGGCGCTGATCTCGTCCGCCAGCCGGTGGTGGCCACCGCGGCGCAAACCGTCCTCGACCAGGATCGTGGCGGGGGCCCAGATGGGGCCGCGCCAGTAGCCGTCGGAGAGGTAGTGCGGCGAGTCCGGCCGCTCGGTGGCCAGGCCGTACGGGGTCAGATGGGCCTCGACACGGTCGGCCAGCACCGCGCCGATCTCCGGGGGCAGATGCTCGCCCAGCACCACGGGCACCAGGTCGAGCAGGCTCGCCGTGCTCCAGGTGTCGCCGCTGTCGACGCCACGGGCCACGAACCGGTCGCCGGTCCAGAGCTGGTCCAGCATCGCCCGCTGGGTCTCCTCGGCGACCCGCGTCCACCGGGCGGCTTCGTCCGGGCGGTCCAACAGGGTCGCCAGTTCGGCGAGTTCACGGAGCTGGAGGACGAGGAAGGCGGCCAGGTCGGCGGTGACGACGACGCGTTCGGGGTCGAAGGTGGTGGCGTTGTCCCAGCCGCTGTCGTTGCCGTGCTGGTAGTGCGGCAGGTCGGCGCCGGGAGCACGCCGGGCGGTGAGCCAGAACTCCGTCCAGCGGGCCAGCCGCTCGTACGTCACCGTCAGTTCCGCCCGGTCGGGGGGCGCGGGCAGCCGACGGCGCAGGAGGCCGGACGTCCAGCCGTGGATGGGCGGTTTGACGAAGTTGTGGAGCACCTCGGAGTGGGTGACCGAGTCGGGCAGGGCCCCGGACTCGTCCTGGTGGTCGAAGGGCAGCTGGAACTGGTCACGGGCCAGCTCGGGGCAACCGGGCGCCAGGGCGAGGGCGTTGAAGCAGTGGTCCCAGCTCCAGACCTTGTCCATCCAGTGCTTGGACATCAGGACGCCGGGCCGGGTGACGAGTCCGGCCGGGCGGACGGTCGCGGACCACAGGACGTAAGCGGCGAGTTCGGCGGCCGGGGTGGCGGACGACCGCCAGGGGGCCACGCGGTCGGCGAAGTCCGCGAAGGAGTTCCGCGCGGCTTCGACCACCTTGGCGAACACGGCCGTCGGGACGTAGGGGGGCCGGGCCGTGTCGAGTTCCTCGACCGCGAGCTCCCAGCTGTCACCGGCGACGGTGAGGCCGCGGTCGGCGGCGCCCAGTGCCTGGCTGCCGAACAGGTCCGTCACGCTCCCGGACAGCACGGTGACACGGTAGCGGCGGCCGGTCTCGTACGACGTGAACACGTAGGCGTCGGCGGCCGGTTCGCGGTAGAAGTAGGTGCCGCTGAACGGGGTCAGCGTCCGGGCCGCCGCCGAGATCCTGAGCGGCAGACCGGCGCCGCGCAGCCGTACCGTGTCCGGCGACTCGTAGGCGAGGTCGCCCCGGCCGTCCGGACCGGTCCAGCTCAGCAGCCCGGGACTCGCCTCGATCAGGGTCTCGGCCCGCTCGCCGGTGGCGGGGGCGAGCGGTACGAGGCTCAGGACGGCGTGCATGCCGTTCTGGTGCGAGACGAGGTGGAGGTCCTCGGCCCGCCTCTTCTCCGCCAGCACGGGGGAGATGCCGAACCAGGATCCGTACGTGCTGAACGGGATGTCATGGACGGAGAAGGCCGGGCCGGAGCGGTCGGCGGTCATCAAAAGGCACTCGTTTCTCGAGCAGGAATCGTCAGGGATCGTCGGGGATCGCCGGAGGGAGGGATGCGTCGCCGGTCTCAGTCCTTGACCGCGCCGGCCGTGACGCCCGCGGCGACATAACGCTGGGCCAGCACGAGGATGACGGCGGCCGGCAGCGAGGCCACGACGGCGGTGGCCATGATGGCGTTCCACTCCTGGTTGTTGTTGCCGATGTAGTGGTAGATGCCGAGCGTGATGGGCTCGTGGGCGCCGCCGTTGACCAGGGTCCCCGCGAAGACGAAGTCGGACCACGACCACAGGAACGCGAACAGCGAAACCGTGACGACGGCGTTGCGGCTCATCGGCAGGACCACCGACCAGAAGGTGCGCAGGGCGCGCGCCCCGTCCACCTGGGCGGCCTGGAGGAGTTCGCCGGGGATGCCGGACATGAACGCGGTGAAGATGAGCACCGCGAACGGGACCGCCAGGGTGGAGTCGGCGACGATCAGGCCGGGGACGGACTGGAGCAGGCCGAGCTGGAGGTAGATGGCGTAGAAGCCCATGGCCATGATGATGCCCGGGATCATCTGGGCGGCCAGGAGCAGGAAGCCGAGCACTCCGCCGCCGCGTGGGCGCAGCTTGGCGAGCGCGTAGCCGGCGGGCGCGGCCAGGGCCACGGTGAGCACCACGGTGCCGAGGCCGATGACCAGGCTGGTGCCGAGGTAGGGCAACTGCTCGTCGAGGACGGTCCGGTAGCCGGCGAGGGTGCCGTGGACGGGGAACAGGTCGGGCGGGCTCTTGCGCATGTCCTGGTCGCGGGTGAAGGACACGTTGACCATCCAGTACACCGGGAAGAGCATGATCCCGGTGAACAGCAGGCCGAGGGCCGTCTTCAGGGGTCGTGTCATGACAGTGCCTGCTTCCGCTGCACCCGCACGTAGATCAGGCCGAAGACCAGGGCGGCAACCACCAGCAGGTTGCCCACGGCGGCTCCCGGGCCGAAGGCGGGCAGCAGGTTGCCGAAGCCGAGCCGGTAGGACCAGGTGGCGAAGGTGGTGGACGAGTCCGCGGGACCGCCCTTGGTCATGATCCAGATGATGTCGAAGACCTTGAGCGTGTAGACGAGGCCCAGCAGCAGCGTGATCGCGGAGACCGGGCGCAGCAGCGGGAAGGTGATGCGCCAGAAGCGCTGCCAGGCGCCCGCGCCGTCCAGTGCGGCCGCCTCGTACAGGCCGGCCGGGATGGACTGGAGGCCGCTGTGGAGCACGACCAGGTTGAACGGGACGCCGATCCAGATGTTCGCGATGATCACCGAGGTCAGGGACCACGACGGTGAGGTCAGCCAGTTGACCGGGCCGACCCCGAGGGCGCCCAGCAGGGTGTTGACGACGCCCGATTCGCTGTTGAGCATCCAGGACCAGGTGGACGCCGACACGATCAGCGGCAGCAGCCAGGGCACCAGGAACAGGGCCCGCAGGGTGGCGGAGAGCCGGAAGTTCTGGTGGAAGAAGACCGCGAGGGCCAGTCCGATGGCGTACTGGAAGACCAGACAGACGGCGGTGAAGACCGCGGTGTGCAGCAGGGCCGGGGCGAAGGTCGGATCGTCCAGGATCTTGCGGTAGTTGGCCAGTCCCGTGAACGGCGCGTCGCCCTGGACGAAGGAGCGGACGGTGTAGTCGCGCAGGCTCAGGTCGAGGTTGCGGTAGAGCGGATAGGCGTAGAAGAGGCCGAGGTAGAGGGTGACGGGGGCGAGGAAGGCCCAGGCGGCCCACAGGGGGGAGGCAGGCCGGCGCCGGGGCTGGGGGGCCGCGCCCCGGGACTCGGTCCGCGGGGGCGGCGCTTGGGTCGTGCGGATCGTCAACTGACTCCGGGAGGTGCTCACTTGGCGGCGGACTGGGCTTCGGTCAGCGCGTCCTTCGGGGACTTGGAACCGCTGAGGGCGGACTGGACGGCCTTCCACAACTGCTCCGAGATCTTCGGGTACTTGGTGCCCAGGTCGTCACTGGTACGGCCCTTGGCGGTGCGGACCGCGGCGACCCACGGCTTCAGTTCGGCCTCGGCCGCCACCTGCTTGTCCTGGACCTCGGTGGTGGGGGCCACGTAGGACAGGGTGGTGTCGGTGGCGTAGAGGTTCTGGGTGCTGGTCAGGCAGCCGGCCAGCTTCTGGGAGGTGGTGTAGCGGGCGGTGTCCTTCTGGGCCGGGAGGGTGACGAACTCCCCGCCGGTCGGGGCGGGTGCGTTGCCGCCGGAGGCGCCCGGTATCGGGAGGACGCCGTACGCGAAACCGGCCTTCCTGGCGTTGGCGAGCTGCCAGGTGCCGTTCTCCGCGAACGCGTAGTCGCCGGTCGCGAACTCCTGCCAGCTGGTGGTCTGGGTGTTGTTGAGGACCGAGTTGGGGGCGTAGCCGGCCTTCAGCCAGTCCTTCCACAGGGAGAGCGCCGACTGGCCCTGGGCGGAGTCGAGTCGGGTCAGCTGGGCGCCCGCACCCCAGAACCACGGCAGGAACTGGAAGCTGCCCTCCTCGGTGCCGATCGCGGAGAAGGTGATGCCCTTCTTGCCGGCCTTCTTCACCTTCGCCAGGGCCGCCGTGAGCGTCGGCCAGTCCTTCACCGAGGCGATGTCCACTCCCGCGCCCTCGAGGACCTTCTTGTTGTAGTAGAGCGCGAGGGTGTTGGCGCCGATGGGGGTGCCGTACGTCTTGCCGCCGGACTGGCCGGCCGCGAGGAGGTTGGGGTCGACCTTCGAGGTGTCGAGCTTGTTCTCCTCGGTCGTGGTGAGGACTCCCGCCTCGGCCAGCGTGGAGACGACCGGGTTGTCGACGACGAGGACGTCCGGGGAGTTGCCCTGCTGGGCGGCGAGCAGGGTCTTGTTGGCGAGGTCGCTGGTGTCGAAGGCGGTCCGCTTGACCTTCACGCCGGCCGCGGTGCCGCACTTGTCGAGCAGGTCGGTCCAGGCCGAGCCCTTGGTGAACTGCGGGTACGGGTCCCAGACGGTGTACGTGCCGCTGTCGGCGGCCTTGGTGCCGCTGCCGCCCGAGCCGGAGCCGCAGGCCGTGGCGGTGGTGGCGACGGCCAGCACGAGCAGGACCGCTGCGGTCGGGCGGGGCCGTCCCAGGAAGCTGTTCATGGTGGACTCCTACGGGTTCGTGGCATGCGGGTGCCGCGGGAAGGGGTCGGGAGGGTGAGCGGGCACGCCGAACAGCGCCTTCAGGGTCGGGCGCTGACAAAGCTGTGATCAGGCCCCTGCGGGCCCGGTGCTGGCGCGCAGCGAGATCGGGGGGACGAGGAGGTGGTGGCGGGGCGGCGCCTCGGGACGACCGAGCCGCTCCACCAGGAGGTCGACGGCGAGCCGGCCCATCTCGGCGGCCGGCACGTCCGCCGCGGTGAGCTGCGGGGTCACCGTCTCCGCCCACCGGTTGGCGACGACCCCGGTGACGGAGAAGTCGCGCGGCACATGGCGGCCCGCGTGGGCGAGCCCCCGGTACAGGCCGCCCAGCGCGGCCTCGTTGAGGGTGACCAGGCCCGTGGTGGCCGGGTCGTCGTGCAGGATCCTCTCCAGGCAGGCCTGGCCGGAGGCGGGGTCGTCGCCGCAGCAGTACGTGCGGACGGTGAGCCCGCGTTCGGCCGCTGCCTTCGTGAAGCCGTCGAGGCCGCGGTGGGCCGACTCGTAGCCGGAGCGCAGGAGTTGTTCGGGCCGGTTGACGAAGGCGATCCGGCGGTGGCCGAGGTCCGCGAGGTGGTGGACGCAGGCCGCCGCCAGCGCCGTGTGGTCGAGGCCGACGAACCAGCCGTCCTCCGCGTGGGCGGTGCGGCCGATGGCGACGGAGGGGAAGCCGAGCCGGGCCAGGTGGTCGGCCCGGTCGTCCTCCAGCCTGATCTCCATCAGGATCGCGCCGTCGACCCGCCGCTCCCCCAGCAGCCGCTGGAAGGAACGGTCGCTGTCCACCCCGCTGGGCGACAGCAGCACGTCGTAGTCACAGGCCGCTGCGGCCTCCACCACGCTGCCGATGAAGTCCAGCTGCATCCCGGTGTAGTGGTTGCCGGCCGGCGGGAAGACCAGGCCGATGGTGCTGGTCCGGCCGTTGGCCAGGGCGCGGGCGCTGGCGCTGGGCTGGTAGCCGAGTTCGTCGACGACCTGCTGGATCCTGCGGCGCGTGTCCTCGGACACCGGGCGTTTGCCGCTCAGCGCGTAGGACACGGTGCTGCGCGAGACACCGGCCCGGCGGGCGATCTCACCGATGTTCACGGCGACTCCTCGGGATGGGCGACCGGCCGTCGAACCGGTTCGCGTGATGTGAACGTAGGAATCGGCGGGGCGTCTGTCAATACCCGGAACAGAACCTCCGGTGACCGACGGGACGTCCGAGAAGAACCCTGCGCCCAAGGGATTGCTGGCCCCAGGACCCGATGCTAGCTTCGCCGAACCGGTTCGACACAGCCGGACCCCGGCACCCCCCACCCCCACTCGTACCAGAGCCGCCGCACCCGCCCCGATCCCCACGACGGAGGCCGCTCCGTCCTTCCGCAGGTCACGCAGTCGAACCGGTCGACGACGGAGGCGGGCGGACGGACGCCGCCTCCCCCGACGATTGAGGTCGCACTCATGCCATCCGCTGACAGATCCGCGCGCCGTCGAGCCCCGGCCGCCATGGCGCTGGCCCTCGGCGCGGGCCTGCTGGCCGCACCCGCCGTCCCCGCGCAGGCCGCCGAACCGCCGGGGCCCGTCGCCCGTTACACCTTCGACCAGGACGACCTCGCCTCCGGGAAGATCGCCGACAGTTCCGGCAACGGTCTGACGGCGAGTCTGGTGAACGGCACCACCGCCCGGTCCGTCGCGGGCGCCGACGGCGGCCGGGCGCTGGCCCTGCCCGGCGGGGCGCCCACCTCCGACGGCGCGTACGTCCGGCTGCCCCGCGAGGTGGTCGGCGACGCGAGCGACCTGACCGTCTCCGCCCGGGTGAAGTGGAGCGGGGACACCTCGCCCTGGCAGCGGATCTTCGACCTGGGCACCGACACCTCCCGGTACCTCTTCAGCACCCCGTACAACGGCAGCGGGCTGTTCCAGACCTCCGTCACCACGGGTGGAGGCGGCGGCGAGACCCAGGTCCGCGGCTACGCTCCGCTGCCCGCCGACGGCTGGCGGACGGTCACCGTCACCCTCGACACCGCCGCCGGCCGGCTCACCACCTACCTCGACGGGGTGGCGGTGTCCTCCGCCGCGACCGCGATCAAGGCCAAGGACCTGCTGAGCGGTTCGGCGACCGCGGCCGGCTACATAGGCAAGTCCCTCTACCCGGACCCGCTGCTCAAGGGCGCCGTCGACGACTTCACGGTGTGGCACACCGCGCTCAGCGCCGATCAGGTGGCCGGCCTGGTCGGGACCGTGCCGAGCCTCCAGGACCTCTCGACGACGTCCTTCGACGTCCGGACGACCGACGGAACCGCCCCGTCGCTCCCGGCCGCCGTCCGCGCCACCTTCTCGGACGGCTACGACCGCGACACGGCCATCGTCTGGGACGCCGTACCGCCCGAGAAGTACGCCAAACCGGGGACCTTCACCGTGGCCGGGACCGCGGCCGGACGGGCGGTGCGGGCGACGGTGACCGTGGTCCGCGAGGGCCAGCTCACCGTGGACCTGGGCTCGGACACCGGGGCGTTCCACGGCGGCGCCTCCGGCACCCTGTACGGCGTGTACGGACCGGACGTGCCCACCAACAACCTCATCGAGGGCATGGGCCTGCGCACGGTCTCCACCAAGGCCCAGGACGGGCCGCAACATCCCGGCGCCGACGCGCTGGACGTGGTGAAGCCGCTGGCCGACTCCACCGACGGCGATGTGTACATCTACATGACCGACATCCACCGCGGCTTCCCCTACGAGTGGCCGGGCGACACCCCCGCGCAGAAGGTGAAGCTGTACGAGGAGAAGATCGCCAAGCAGGTCGACCAGGTCCTCCAGCTGCCGAAGCAGTACCAGGACAACATCGTCTTCGTGCCGTTCAACGAGCCCGAGGGCAACATGTTCGGTACCGGGCAGTGGAGTTACAACAGGGTCAGCTGGCTGACCGACCCGGACGACTACTTCGCGGCCTGGGACTCCGCGTACAAGCTCATCAAGGCGAGGATGCCCGAGGCGCGGATCGCCGGGCCCAACACCAGTGTCCTGTACGACCAGGTGAAGGGCTTCCTCACCCACGCCCTGGCCGCCGGCACCCTCCCGGACGTCATCACCTGGCACGAGCTGAGCCACCCGGAGGCGGTGCGCGCCAGCGTGGCCAAGTACCGCGTGTGGGAGAAGGAGTTGTTCAAGGGCACCGCCCGCGAGGGCACGCAACTACCCGTCAACATCAACGAGTACGCCTTCAACTACCACACCTCGGTCCCCGGCCAGATGATCCAGTGGGTGTCCGCGATCGAGGAGTCCAAGGTGGACGCCGACATCGCGTACTGGAACATCGACGGCAACCTCTCCGACTCCGCGGTGCAGTCGAACCGGGGCAACGGCCAGTGGTGGCTGCTGAACTCGTACGCCTCGATGAGCGGCCACACCGTCTCGGTGATCCCGCCGTTCCCCGGCCAGAACTACACCATGCAGGGCGTGGCCACCCTGGACGAGAAGAAGAAGCAGGCCAGGCTGCTCTTCGGCGGCTCGAACGGCAAGGGCCACATCACCTTCTCGGGCGTGCCGAAGAAGCTGTTCGGCACGAGCGTGCACGCCTGGGTGCGCGAGATCGAGTGGAGCGGGCAGGTCGGCGACAACTCCGGTCCGAAGCTGCTCACCGAGCGGAACCTGAAGGTCGCGGACGACGGCACGGTCACCGTCGACTTCGGCGACGGCACGCTCCCGGCGCTGAAGGAGTCCTCGGCGTACGAGATCGTCCTGAGCCCGGCCGGCAAGGCGAAGGGCACACAGACCGCGCCGGTGCGCTGGCAGGGTTCCTACGAGGCGGAGGACGCGGCACACACCGGGTCGGGCTACTCCAAGAACGGTCCCGAGGGCTCGACGTCGGACGTGTCGAAGTTCTACACCTCCGGCGGGTACGACGTGGGCGGGCTGCGCACCGGCTCGGACGTCACGCTCGACTTCCCGGTGGACGTGCCGGAGGACGGCACCTACGACCTGAGCGTCTTCGCCAACTCCCTCAACACCTTCGACAAGGTGAAGGAGCAGGGACCCACCAACGTCTTCCTGCGCGTGGACGGCCAGTCCGCCGGCGAGCAGGAGCTGTACCTGCCGCTCGGCTACAAGTGGGTGGTGTGGGACCACACCGACACCAAGGTGCATCTCACCAAGGGCAGGCACACCCTGACGCTCGCCGCGAGGAGCCTCGACGGCAAGCGCGTGACGAAGGGTGACGCCATCGTGGACCGGCTCACGCTGTCCCTGCCGGACGCCTCCGCCGACACCCGGGTGTACGAGGGCGAGTTGGCCTGGCTGGGCGGTGGGGCGCAGGCGGTGTACGACCTGCCGCAGCGGGCGGCCACCGGCTCGGGCGCGGCCCGGCTCGCGAAGGGCCAGACGGCCACGTTCTGGGTCTACTCCCCCGCCGACCGGGAGGCCACGCTCAGGGTCGACACCCTCGGCGGCGCGGACGGCCGGGTCTCGGTGAACGGACACGAGGTGCTGCGCCTGGCCAAGGACCGGCGGACGGTGGCGGTGTCCCTCTCCGGAGGCGTCAACAAGGTGACGGTGACCGGCGGTTCGGCCCCGACGCTCCTCGACCGGCTGACGGTCACCCCGACCGAGGGCGCGCTGCCGGTGCGGACCTACGAGGCCCAGGACGCCCGGCTCGCGGGCACCGCTTCCCTCACCTCGCTGTCCCTGGCGACCGACGGCACGGCGATCACCGGCGTCGGCGGCGACCCGGGCAACGGCAACACCGCGACCTTCGACGTCACCGCGGACAAGGCGGGCCTGTACGCGCTGCGGGTGCGCTACTCCAACCCCGAGCAGTCGGAGGCCACCCACTACAACCCGGACCCGCTGGCCCGGCACGCGGACATCTCCGTCAACGGCGGCGCGGGCCGGCGGGTCGGCTTCCCGCACACCTTCCACCAGAACGACTTCTGGGAGCTGACCGTGCCGGTCACCTTGAAGAAGGGACTGAACACGATCTCCTTCCGCTCCGAGGAACTGCCCAACTTCGACGGCACGACCTACGCGTCGGACACCTTCCCCGGGGTGCTGCTGCGCTCCCGGTACGCACCGCTGATCGACCGGATCGCGGTGGCGCCGTACGCACGGGAGAGGTGACGGCGGCCTTCTGACCCCGGCCCTGGGGGCGAGGCTCTCAGGGCCCGGGCGGCGGTGCCGTCGAGGCGCGTACGACGAGTTCGACCGGCGGTTCGCTCGCCGGGGCCGGCTCGGCGTCCGGTTCCTCGATGGCCCGGACCAGCAGGCGGAGCCCTTCGTGCGCCACGGCGTCGAAGGGCTGACGCACGGTGGTCAGCGGCGGGGTGACATAGGCGGAGACGGGAGTGTCGTCGAAGCCGACGACGCTCACGTCCTCCGGCACCCGCAGGCCCGCTTCCAGCAGGCCGCGGACCAGGCCGATGGCCATGTCGTCGTTGGCGGCGAACACCGCGGTGACCCCGCCCTCGGCGGCGACGGTCCGGGCCGCCGCGTAGCCGGACGCGGCCGACCAGTCGCCCTCGATGACGGCGGGCTGCTCGCGGTCGTGGGCCGCGAGCGCCGTCCGCCAGCCCTGGAGCCGGTCCCGGGCGGCGAACCACCGTTGTGGACCGGCCAGATGATGGACCGTCGCATGACCTAGTTCCAGCAGGTGTTCGGTGGCCGCGCGGGCCAGTGACTCGGCGCCGACTCCCACGGCCACGGTCCGCGCACCGCCGAAGGTCGCGGGCGCTCCGAGGACCAGGACCGGCACGCCCACGTCGAGCGCCACCGAGCCCTCGTCGATCGGTTCGGACACCACGATGCCGTCCACGCCCTGGGCGAGGAGCGAGTCCACGGCTCCGGCGACGCCCGCCGGATCGCCCTCCAGCGTGTTGACGACGCGGAGCGCGTACCCCGCGTCGCGGGCGGCCCGTTCGATGCCGATGAGCAGGGAGGCGGGGCCGTAGAGGGCGGTGCCGAGGGTGACCACGCCGATCGAGCGGGTGCGCCCCGTGGCCAGGGCGCGGGCCGCGGTGTTCAGCCGGTAGCCGAGTTCCTCCGCGGCTTCCAGCACCCGCGCCCGCACGTCCGCCGACACATAGCGCTCGCCGTTGAAGACCCGGGAGACGGTCTTCTGCGAGACACCGGCCCGCTGGGCGACGTCCACGGCACGGGGTGCGCCGGGACTCCCGCCCTGTCCTGCCACTGGCGTCATCACTGTCTCCCGAGGTCCGGTGGCTCAGATCCTAACCGGGGTGCACAGCAGCCCCACGACGGCCGGCACCCTCGGCGTACCGCTTCCGCAGCACTCCACCCCTGGGCCCCTTGACCGCGAGGCGCCGCTGCCGCGAGCATGTTGCGTATCAGTCGCACTGTTGCGTAATACGCAGCCTTCGGGAGGACTCAGTGTCTCTTCGACCCCAACCCGACCGCGAGTTCGTCCTCACCCTCTCCTGCCCCGACCGCTCCGGACTGGTCCACGCCGTCAGCGGCTTCCTCGTCCGGCACTCCGGGAACATCCGGGAGAGCCAGCAGTTCGACGACCGGCTTCAGGACCGCTTCTTCATGCGCGTCCACTTCGACGTCTCCGACCCGGCCACCTCCCTGGAGACGCTGCGCTCCGGTTTCGCCCCGGTCGCCGAGGCGTACCGGATCACCTGGCAGCTGCACAACGCGTCGACGCCGACCCGCACCCTGATCATGGTGTCCAAGTTCGGCCACTGCCTGAACGACCTGCTCTTCCGGTGGCGCACCGGCGCACTGAACATCGAGGTGCCGGCGATCGTCTCCAACCACCCCGACTTCGCGCCGCTCGCCGAGAGCTACGGCATCCCCTTCCACCATGTGCCGGTGACCCCGGAGACCAAGCCCGAGGCGGAGGCGCGGCTGCTGGAGCTCGTGGAGCGGCTGGACGTCGACCTGGTGGTCCTCGCCCGCTACATGCAGATCCTCTCCAACGACCTGTGCAAGCAGCTGGAGGGCCGGGCGATCAACATCCACCACTCGTTCCTGCCGAGCTTCAAGGGCGCCCGCCCCTACGTCCAGGCGCACGAGCGGGGCGTCAAGCTGGTCGGGGCCACCGCTCACTACGTCACCCCCGACCTCGACGAGGGGCCCATCATCGAGCAGGACGTGATGCGGGTGAGCCACGCGCAGAGTCCCGAGACCCTGGTCACCCTGGGCCGGGACGTGGAGGCGCAGGTCCTCGCCCGGGCCGTGGAGTGGCACAGCCAGAGCCGGGTCATGATCAACGGTCGGCGCACGGTGGTCTTCCGCTGACCTGTGTTGCCTCTTTCGCATATGGTTCCGCCATGAGCAGCAACGGCACCGAGTCCGCGGGGGCGTCCGGCGGCGGTGTGCAGTCCGTGGACCGGGCTGTCACCGTGCTGGAGATCCTGGCCCAGCGCGGCGAGGCAGGCGTCAGTGAAGTGGCCGACGCCATCGACGTCCACAAGTCCACCGCGTTCCGCCTGCTCGGCGCGCTGGAGGCGCACGGGATGGTCGAGCAGGAGGGCGAGCGCGGGAAGTACCGGCTCGGCTTCGGCATCGTGCGGCTGGCCGGCGCGGTCACCGGCCGCATCGACGTCACCAAGCACGGGCGCGGGATCTGCGAGCGCCTCGCCGACACCCTGGGCGAGACGATGAACATCGCGGTCCTGGAGTCCCACCATGTGATCAACCTCGACCAGGTGCGCGGCCAGTCAGCGATCACCGCGCAGAACTGGGTCGGCCGGCTCACCCCGATGCACTGCACGTCGAGCGGCAAGGTCCTGCTCGCCCACCTCGACCCCAGGCGCCTGGACGAACTCGTCGCCGAGGCCGGGCTCCCCCGCATGACGGCGCACACCCTGACGTCCCGCAAGAGCCTGGACGCGGAACTGGCCCGGGTCCGTGAGCGCGGCTACGCCATGACCGTGGAGGAGTACGAGGAGGGCCTCAACGCGATGGCCGCACCCGTGCGTTCCTCGGGCGGCGAGGTCGTCGCCGCCCTGACCGCGTCCGGGCCCGCCTTCCGCCTCACCGAGGAGCGGATGCACGAGCTGGCCCCCCTCCTGATCGAGGGAGCGGACGAACTCAGCCGCCGGATGGGCCACTTGGGCTGACGCGCCGTCAAAAGATCTGCCGGCGCTCCGTCAAGAGATCTGCCGGCGCTCGGTCAAGAGGTCCGGGCCCGTCCACTCCACGGCCGCGTCCACCAACCAGTCGGCGAGATAGCCGGCGAAGGACGAACGCACCAGCACCCAGAACCCGCTGCTGGGCTCGTCGCGGGCGACCAGCACCACCTGGGTGCGCCCCAGCGTGGTCTGGGCGCAGCGTCCGGCCCTGAAGGCACGCGGGTGCAGGTCCAGGGAACAGCCGTGGGCCAGCAGATCGCGGGCCCGGGGTCCCGAGACCAGCAGGGTGGTGCGCTGCGCGGACACGTCCACGACGGACACCGGCTCGTCACCGCCGGCCTCGCGGATACGGCTCTCCATGTCCCTGCGGCCGGGCGGCCCCACCACGAGCCACTCGTCGGGGCCGAGCCACAGCGCGGTGAGCTCCCCGGCGCGTACGACGGTGTCGGGCTCCACGGGCAGGGTGAGCCCGAGCGCCAGCCCGACCGCGTCGGCCGCCGCGCCCTTGGGGTCGAGGCGCACGTCGAGCTGGGTCAGGAAGGGCAGCTCCGCCAGCCGGACCGCGCCCCCAGAGGCACGGGTCACGGCGGCCAGGCGCTCCCGCGCCTGCTCCAGCGGGCTGCGGAGCGGGGCGGTGGTCGGGGCGGTTCCGGCCATCGCGGCGGTCGGGGCGGCGGTGTCAGCCATCGCGGCGGGCTCCCTCGGGGTCGTAGAGGACGGGGCTTGCGACGGTCACCGGGACCAGCCGGTCGCCGACGGGGGCGTAGAGCCGCTCGCCGACCCGCTCCCGGCCGCCCTTGATCAGGGCGAGGGCGAAGGTCCGGCCGAGGGCCGCGCTGCGGTAGCTGGAGGTGACATGGCCGAGCATCGGGACGGGCGGCGCGGGCAGCACGCTGTCGGCGACCAGCTGGGTGCCCTCGGGCAGGAGGGTGCCCGGCTCCTCGGGGAGCAGGCCGACGAGGTGCTTGCGGTCGGGGCGGACGGTGTCGGCGCGGGCGTAGGAGCGCTTGCCGATGAAGTCGGGCTTCTTCTTGGACACCGCCCAGCTCATGCCGAGGTCGTGCGGGGTGACGGTGCCGTCGGTGTCCTGGCCGATGATCGGGTAGCCCTTCTCGGCGCGCAGGACGTGCATGGTCTCGGTGCCGTACGGGGTGATGCCGTACGGGGCCCCGGCCTCGGCCAGCGCCTCCCACAGGGTGCGGGCCTGCCACGGCGACACGTTGATCTCGTAGGCGAGTTCGCCGGAGAAGCTGATCCGGCACAAGCGCGCCTCGATGCCCGCGACGGGGGTCTCGCGCCAGGCCATGAAGGGGAAGTCGTCGTTCGCGACCGCCAGTTCGGGCGCGAGGGAGCCGAGGACCGCGCGGGACCTCGGCCCGACCAGGGCGACGGTGGCCCACTGCTCGGTGACCGAGGTGCAGTGCACCCGCAGCTCCGGCCACTCCGTCTGGAGCCACTCCTCCATCCAGTCCAGTACGGCCGCCGCGTGGCCGGTGGTCGTGGTGACCAGGAAGCGGTCGGGGGCGAGACGGATGACGGTGCCGTCGTCGAAGACCATGCCGTCCAGCCGGCACATCACGCCGTAGCGGATCATGCCGACCTTCAGGGTGGACATCATGTTGGTGTAGAGGCGGTCCAGGAACACGGCCGCGTCCGGGCCCTGTACGTCGATCTTGCCGAGGGTGGAGGCGTCCATGAAGGCCACGCCCTCGCGGGCGGCGGCGCACTCGCGCAGGACGGCCGCCGTCATGTCCTCGCCGTCGCGCGGGTAGTACCAGGGGCGCTTCCACTGGCCGACGTTCTCGAAGCGGGCGCCGTGCTCGACGTGCCACTCGTGCAGGGCGGTCGTACGCACCGGGTCGTGCAGGGCGCCCCGGTCGCGGCCCGCGAGCGCGGCGAAGGAGACGGGTGTGTACGGGGGCCGGAAGGTCGTGGTGCCGAGCGCGGAGACGTCCACGCCGAGCAGTTCGGCGACGACCCCGCTGGCGAGGACGCCGGAGGTCTTGCCCTGGTCGTTGGCGGTACCGGCCGTGGTGTAGCGCTTGGTGTGCTCCACCGAGCGCATGCCGGCGCCGGTGGCGCGGGCCAGGTCGTCCACGGTGACGTCGCGTTGCAGGTCGACGAAGCGGGGGGCGCCCTCGCGGCCCGGGACGGTGAAGACCTGCATGGGCGGGGTCGGCCGGGGCGGTGCGGGCACCTGCGGGAGCACGGGGGTCCGGGCGGTGTAGCCCTCGGCCTCGACCGCTCGGGCTCCGGCGGCGGCGCCCTGGTCGAGGATCTCGCGCAGGTCCCACACGCCGTTCGCGGCGCCCGCGACCTCGACGGCCTGACGACAGGAGTCCGGGACGAAGGTGCCGAGCGTCTCGTCGTGGCGCAGGGTGCCGCCCGCCTGGCTGAACAGGTGGGCCACCGGGTTCCAGCCGCCGGAGACGAGGAGCAGGTCGGCGGCGAACTCCCGCTGCCCCACAGTCGTTCCGTACGGGGCGACGGTCACCGCGGTGAGGCGCGCCTCGCCCTCGGTGCCGGTGACGGCGTGGCCGGGCAGCACCTCGATGCCGGCCTCGCGGGCGCGGTCGGCCCACTCCCCCGGCTCGGGACGGGTGTCGACGATCGCCGCCACCGCCACGCCGGCCGCGTGCAGGTCCAGCGCCGCCGCGTACGCGCTGTCGTTGGTGGTGAACACCACCGCGTGGCGACCGGGCAGAACGCCGTACCGGTTGAGGTGGGCGCGGGCCGAGGCGGCCAGCATCACTCCGGGACGGTCGTTGTCGGCGAAGGCGAGGGAGCGTTCGTGGGCGCCGGTGGCGAGGACGACGCGGCGGGCGCGGATGCGGTGGACGCGTTCGCGGGAGACGTGCGCGGGGGCGTCCGCGCCGAGGTGGTTGGTGCGGCGCTCGACGGCGAGGAGGTGGTTGTCGTCGTAGTGGCCGAAGACGGTGGTGCGGCGCAGCACGCGGACGTCGGGGGTGGCTTCGAGGAGGGCCGTGGTCGCCGCGGCCCAGTCGAGGTGTTCGGCCGTGCCCAACAGGACCCCGCCGGGCTCCGGTTGGTCGTCGGCGAGGACGACCCGGGCGCCGCTGCCCGCTGCCGCGGCGGCTGCCGCGAGGCCGGCCGGGCCGGCGCCGACGATCAGGACGTCGCAGTGGGTGTGGACGGCGTCGTAGCGGGCGGGGTCGGGGGTGGTGGCGAGGCGGCCCTGGCCGGGGAGGCCGTTCGCTACGAGGCCGTCGTGGAGTTCGACGGTGGTCGCGGGGAGCATCGGCTCGGGGAAGGGTTCTTCGATCTGGACGACCGCGTTGGGTTCTTCGGCGCCGGCGGAGAAGATGCCTCTTGGGCGGCCGAGTTTGATGCTGGTGCCGGTTTGGATGATGCCGTTGGCGAGGAGGGCGGAGGCGAGGGTGTCGCCCTTGTAGCCCTGGTATGCGGTGCCGTCGAAGGTGAAGGTGAGGGGTTGGTCGCGGGCGATGCGGCCTCGGGTGGGGTGGCGGTGGGGGGTTTCTTCGCCCCCGCCGCCCCTACCCGTCCCATATCCAGGGGCTGCCGCCCCTTCGCCCCCGCTTCCAGGGGCTCCGCCCCCGGACCCCCGCTCCTCAAACGCCGGAGGGGCTGAAGATGCCGAACGGGGCTGGGATGTGACCGGAAGAGGGCGCGAAGTCACCGGAAGCGGCACCGTCGCCTCCGGCCGGCTCTCGCCCACCTTGTACACCGCCAACACCTCGTTCGTCGCCGTGTTCCGTACCGCGTTGAACCAGCGTCGGCAGCCCGCCGCGTGGCTCCAGCGTTCGGCGAAGGGGCCCTTCGGGTTGGCGCGGAAGAAGAGGTAGCGGGCCCACTCCTCGTCGGTCAGGTCGGCCGGGGTCTCCGGGTAGGGGACGTGGGCCTGGCCGCCGTAGTGGAACTCGGACTCGTCGCGGGGTCCGCACCACGGGCAGGGGATCAGCAGCATGTCGTTCGGCTCCTCGAGGATCCCTAGTGGGCCACCGCGGCGGCGCCGTGCTCGTCGACGAGCGCGCCGGTGGTGAAACGGTCGAGCGTGAAGGGGGCGTTGAGCGGGTGGGGCGTGTCGTGGGCGATCGTGTGGGCGTAGACCCAGCCGACGCCCGGGGTGGCCTTGAAACCGCCGGTCCCCCAGCCGCAGTTGAGGTACAGGTTCTCGACGGGCGTGAGGCCGATGATCGGTGAGGCGTCGGGGCTGACGTCGACGATGCCGCCCCAGGTGCGCAGGACGTGGGCGCGGGCGAAGGCCGGGAAGAGCTCCAGGGCGGCCGCCATCTGTTCCTCGATGATGTGGAACGCCCCGCGCTGGGTGTAGGAGTTGTACGAGTCGATGCCCGCCCCCATCACCAGCTCGCCCTTGTGCGCCTGGCTGACATACACGTGGACGGCGTTGGACATCACGACCGTCGGGTGCACGGGCTCCAGCAGTTCGGAGACCAGGGCCTGCAACGGATGGCTCTGGAGCGGGAGTTCGATGCCGGCCATGGCGGCGAGGACCGAGGTGTGGCCCGCCGAGCACAGGGCGACCTTGCCCGCCGCGATGGGGCCGCGTGTGGTCTGGACACCGGTCACCCGGCCGCCGACCACGTCCAGTCCCGTGACCTCGCAGTTCTGGATGATGTCGATGCCCGCCGCGTCGGCCGAGCGGGCCAGGCCCCAGGCGACGTGGTCGTGCTTGGCGATGCCGGCGCGGGGCTGGTAGGTGCCGCCGAGGACCGGGTAGCGCACGTCGGGTGAGATGTCGACGATCGGGCAGACCTCTTTGACGCCGTCGGCGTCGAGCCATTCCGCGTCCACGCCGTTGAGGCGGTTCGCCTCCACCCGGCGCACGCTGTCGCGGACGTCCTGAAGGCTGTGGGCGAGGTTCAGCACACCGCGCTGGGAGAAGAGGATCGGGTAGTCGAGTTCGTCCGCGAGGCCCTCCCAGAGTTTGAGGGCGTGCTCGTAGATGCCGGCGCTCTCGTCCCAGAGGTAGTTGGAGCGGATGATCGTGGTGTTGCGGGCCATGTTGCCGCCCGCGAGCCAGCCCTTCTCCAGCACGGCCACGTTGGTGATGCCGTGGTTCCTGGCGAGGTAGTGGGCGGTGGCCAGGCCGTGTCCGCCGCCGCCGACGACGATCACGTCGTAGGAGCGCTTCGGCTCGGGTGTGCGCCACAGCCAGTCCGGGTGTTCGGGGAGTTCGGCGCCGGGGGTGCGGGGGCTCATCGGATGTCTCCTGAGGTGCCGGGAGGGTGCGGGGACGGCGTCTCCTGCGCGCCGGGTCAGCCGCGCAGACGGGACATGGCCGGGTCGAACAGGGGCTCCTCGGCGACCACGGCCTCCACCAGCTGGTCGAAGTAGCCGATCCGGAGGGGTGTGCCGGGGGTGGCCAGGTCCGCCGGGAGCCACGCGTACGCGATGCCCTTGCCGATGGTGTGGCCGAAGGCGGCGCTGGTGACGTAGCCGACGGCGCGCTCGCCGTCGTACACCGGCTCCTTGCCCATGACGACGGCCCGCGGGTCGTCGACGGTCAGGCAGGTCAGCTTCCGTCGTACGTCGGCCTTGCGCCGCTCCAGTGCCGCCTTGCCGATGAAGTCCTCCTTGTCGGCCTTGACGGCGAAGCCGACCCCGGCCTCGTACGGGTCGTGCTCGTAGGTCATGTCGGTGCCGAAGGAGCGGTAACCCTTCTCCAGGCGGAGGCTGTTGAAGGCGCCCCGGCCGGCCGCGATGCCGCCCAGCGGCTTCGCCGCCCGCCACAGGGTGTCCCACAGCTTCTGGCCGAGATCGGCGGTGGTGTACAGCTCCCAGCCGAGTTCGCCGACGTACGACAGCCGCATGGCCGTCACCGGGACGGACCCGATGTGGGCGCGCTTGGCGCGGAAGTACTTCAGGCCCGTCGCCGAGAAGTCCTCGTCGGTGAGCGGCTGGAGGACGTCCCGGGCGAGCGGCCCCCACAGCCCGATGCAGCAGGTGCCCGGGGTGATGTCGCGGACCTGGACGGTGCCGTCGGCGGGCAGGTGGCGGGTGAACCAGTCGAGGTCGAGGTTGCCGTTGGCGCCGACCTGAAAGACGTCGGGGGCGAGGCGCGCGACGGTGATGTCGCTGCGGATGCCGCCGTCGTGGTCGAGGAGCAGGGTGTACGTCACCGAGCCGACGGACTTGGCGACCTTGCCGGTGCACAGCCGCTCCAGGAAGTCGGCGGCTCCCCGTCCGCTGACCTCCAGGCGCTTGAGGGCCGTCATGTCGTACAGCGCGACGGTCTCACGGGTGACCTGGGCCTCGGCGGCAACGATCGGCGACCAGTAGCGAGCGGCCCAGTCGTTCGGGGTGACGATCGAACGGCCTTCCACCAGGCCCGCGTTGGACTCGTACCAGTGCGGGCGCTCCCAGCCGTTGGCCTCCAGGAACACCGCGCCCAGCTCCTGCTGGCGGGCGTGGAAGGGGCTCGTGCGGATCGGGCGCGGGTCGCCCGAGGGCTGGAGCGGGTGGAGGATGTCGTAGACCTCGACGAAGTTCTGGCAATCGCGGGCCAGCACGTACTCTGGGGAGAGCTGGTGCGGTTCGAAGCGGTTGACGTCGCACTCGTGGAGGTCGAAGGAGGAGCAGTGGCCGTCGACCAGCCACTCGGCGACGGCCCGGCCGACTCCGGCGGAGTGGGTGACCCAGACGGCCTCGGCGACCCAGAAGCCCTTGACGTCCGGGGACTCGCCGAGCAGGGGCATGCCGTCGGTGGTGAAGGAGAACAGGCCGTTGATGCCCTCCTCGACCTTGGCGTCCTTCGTGGCCGGGAGCAGTGACTGCGTCTCGGTCCAGGCGTCCGCGAAGTCGTCCTCGGTGAACTTCAGGACGGACGGCATGGCGTCGGCCTCGTCGAAGGAGAGGATCTCGTCGGCGGTGATCGGCAAGGGGCGGTGGCCGTAGTAGCCGATGCCGAGGGTGTCGTGGCGGTCGCGGTAGTAGAGGTCGGCGTCCTGGTGGCGCAGGATCGGGCGGACCGCTTCCTCGGTCTGGCCGGCGAGCGCGGGGACCGGGCCGGTCCAGGCGAGCTGGTGGGCGAGCGGGGTGAGCGGGAGGTTCATGCCCACCATGCGGGCGATCCTCGGGCCCCAGATGCCGGCGCAGCAGACCACGATCTCGGCCTCCAGGTCGCCCTGGTCGGTGCGGACGCCGGTGACCTCGCCCTCGGTCCGGAGGATGTCCAGGACCTCGTGGCGGGCCAGGAAGGTCACTCCGCGCTCGGTGGCCCGGCGGATCTGCGCCTCGACGGCGAGGACGGCCTTGGCGAGGCCGTCGGTGGGGATGTGCAGGCCGGCGAGGACGCGGTCGGGGTTGACCAGGGGGTGCTTCTCGACGCACTCCTCGGCGGTCAGGATCCGCGAGTCCACGCCCCAGGCGGTGAGCCAGCCGTGCCGGCGGTGCAGTTCGGTGACGCGCTCCGGGGTGGTGGCCACCTCCAGGCCGCCGACCTGGAGGAAGCAGGGCTGTCCGTCGACGTCGAGGGAGCAGAGCTTCTCGACGGTGTAGCGGGCCAGCTCGGTCATCGTCTTGGAGGGGTTGGCCTGGAAGACCAGTCCGGGGGCGTGCGAGGACGACCCGCCGGTGGCGGGCAGGGGGCCCTGGTCGACGACGGTCACCTCGGTCCAGCCGCGCGCGGAGAGTTCGTCGGCGAGTGCTGCGCCGACGACGCCCGCTCCGATGATGACCACTCGGGGTCCCGCCATCGCCGCACCTCCGGATAAGTTGCTTTTTACGCAACACGATTCAGGCTGCGCAACTCAATGTGCCCGTCGCGCCGGTGGGTGTCAAGAGGGTCCGTGACCTCGCGGAACCGGCCGGGAAACGGCAAGGCCCGGTGGGCGGCGCACACCCGCGCGCGCCGCCCACCGGGCCCCCTGGACCGGCCTACTTGAGCCAGGCGTCGACCTTGGCACGGTTCGCGTCGACCCACTTCTTGGCGGCCGCGTCCGGCGTCATCTTGTCCACGGCGATGTACTTGGCCACGACGTTCTGGTCGTCATTGGTCCAGTTGAACTTCTTCACCAGGTCGTAGGCGGGGCTGCCGGACTTGGCGAACTTGGCGCTGACGATCTTGTCGAGGTCGTAGACCGGGTAGTCGCAGGCCACCTTGGCCGCATCCGCGTCGCAGCCGGTCTTGTACGCGGGCAGGTCGACCTTGACCAGCGGCACCTCGGACAGGAACCACTGCGGCTCGTAGAAGTAGCCGATCACCCACTGCTTGTTCTTCTCGGCGTTGCGGTAGGCCTGGATGAGCGCGGTCTCACTGCCCGCGTACACCACCTTGAAGTCCAGCTTGAGGTTCTTGACGAGGGCCTCGTCGTTGGTGACGTACGACGGGTCGCCGTCCAGGAGCTGGCCCTTGCCGCCGGATTCCGAGGTCTTGAACTTCGCCGCGTACTTGTTGAGGTTCTTCCAGTCCTTGATGTCCGGGTGGGCCTTGGCCAGCCACGGCGGCACGTACCAGCCGATGATGCCCTTGTTGCCGGTCGAGCCGGCCTCCACGGCGGTCTTCTGCTGGGTGATGTACTTGTTCTTCAGGTCGTCGTGACCCCAGTTCTCCAGGACGGCGTCGACCTCGCCGGTGCCGAAGCCCTGCCAGGCGATCTCCTCCTTGAGGTCCTTCTTGGTGACCTTGCACTTGAGGTCGTTCTCGGCGACGTACGCGACGACCGCCGCGTCGGCCTCGTAGCCGACCCACGGGTTGACCGCGAGGTTGAAGGTGCCGCACTTGCCCGAGCTGCCCGAACCGCCGGCCTCCGAGGAGTCGCCGACCTTCGCGCCGCCGCAGGCCGTGAGGGTGAGACCGAGGACCGCCAGGCCGGCCGCGCCGGCTCGCCAGTGTCTTGCCATCGTGTGGTGCTCCTTATGCGCTGGTGCGGCGAGCCGCTGCCTGAGTGATCCGGTCGAACATGACGCCGAGCAGGACGATGGCGAGTCCGGCCGCCAGGCCCTTGCCGTACAGCTGTCCCTGCGAGAAGCCGGCCACCACGTCGTAGCCGAGGGCGCCCGCGCCCACGAGGCCGCCGACGACGACCATCGACAGCACGTAGATCAGACCCTGGTTGGTCGCGAGCGTCAGGGCGCTGCGGGCCATCGGGAGCTGGACCTTGGTGATGATCTGCCAGGTGTTGCACCCGGTGGAGGTGGCCGCCTCGACGGTGGTCGCGGGGACGGTCCGCACCCCGTCCGCGATGATCTTGATGGCGACCGGGGCCGCGTAGACGATCGCGGCGACGATGGCCGTGAACCGGGTCGCGCCGAACAGGGCGAGGAACGGCACGAGGTAGACGAACGGCGGCATGACCTGGGCCGCGTCCAGGGTGGGCCGCACGAGTCGGTCCACCAGCGCGCTGCGGCCCATCCACACCCCGAAGACCATGCCCAGCAGCATGACCAGCACGGTGGCCACCACGGTCGACGCGAGCGTGGTCATGGCGTCCGCCCACAGGCCCGTGGCGACCAGCAGACCCACGCAGACGGCCGTGGTGATCCCGGCCCGCCAGCCACCGAGGACCACGGCGATCCCGACGAGGGCGGCACCGACCAGCCACCACGGGGAGTCGGTCAGCAGGGCCTGGAAGGGGTTCAGCAGACCGTTGGTGAGGGCGTCGCGGAAGCCGTTGGTCAGCCCGGACAGGTGGTCCTGGGCCCAGGTGGTCACGTCGTCGGCGGCCTTGGCGACATGGCTGCCGATGGTGCCGTCGCCGGGGAACTCGGCCGCCCACACGTAGGTGTGCGAGAGATAGAGGAGTACGGCCGTCACCGCTCCCCCGGCCACGACCAGATGCCGGCGCCACTTCAGCAGGGGGTTGCCGGACCGCCGGGCCGCCTCCGCACGTCCGCTCGCCGCGGTGGTGACCCGGTCCAGGACGATCGCCAGGACGACGATCGCGAGGCCCGCGTTGAACGCCGTGCCCACGTCGAGGGACTGGAGGGCCTGGACGACGGTCTTGCCGAGTCCGGGGGCGTCGATCAGGGCGGCGATGGTCACCATGGCGAGGGCGGCCATGATGGTCTGGTTGACGCCCATCACCACGGTCCGCTTGGACATGGGCAGCAGCACCTTGAGCAGCGACTGCCCACGGGTGGCGCCCATGGACTCGGCCGCCTCGACGGTCGTCGGGGGCACCGAGCGGATGGCGTGCGCGGTGATGCGGATGGCCGGTGGCGCCGCGTAGATGACGGTGGCGATGGTCGCGGAGGCGCCGCCGATGAGGAAGAACAGGGTGAGCGGCGCGAGGTAGACCATGGTCGGCATGGTCTGCATGAAGTCCAGGAAGGGCGTGACGATCCGGTTGACCCGTTCCGACAGGCCCGCCCACACACCGAGCGGAATCGCGAACAGCAGGGCCACGAGGACCGCGGAGAGCGTCAGCGCCAGGGTGTCCATGCTCTCCTGCCACAGGCCCTGGAGTCCGAGGAAGGTGAAGCCGGCCACGGCCAGCAGCGCGACCCGCCAGTTGGCCACCGCCCAGGAGACGTAGCCGGCCAGGCCGACGACTCCGAGCCAGCCGATCTGCGGGAGCGGGCGGTCGCCGGAGGGCTGGGAGATGAGGTCCTGGACGAAGGTCGCCAGGGTGTCGATGACCAGCCGGATCTCGTTGAAGAAGTACAGGAAGAGCGGGTTGGAGTTGCGGTCGGCGCCGATGGAGTCGTTGACGTCGTTGAGCCGGCGGTGCAGATCGGTGAGGTCGGCCGCGGCCAGCGACAGCGTCTGCTTCCCGCGCAGGACGACGAACAGGACGAGCCAGACGACCACGATCCCGGCGATCACCACGGACCGCCTGATCCTGCGCGCGGGGGCGACCGGCGGGGGCGTCGGGTTCTGCCGGCCCTCCCCCGAGGTCTCGGGTTTCTCCATGACGACGGTCATCACGCGTCGCCTTCCTGCCCGGCGACCACCGCGAGGATCTCCTCGTCCCCGACGATGCCGAGGAGTTCGCCGTTCTCGACCACCTTGACGGGCTTCTCGGCCGCGAGGACCGCCCGGGTGGCCTCCTTGACGACGACGTCCGGACCCAACTCGGGCCCGTCCAGCGGGTCTTCGGGGGTGACGGGGCGCATGATCCAGCGCAGGGTCAGCACGTCGCCGCGCGGCACGTCCTTCACGAAGTCGCGGACGTAGTCGTCGGCGGGGGCGCCGACGAGTTCGTCGCCGGTGCCGCACTGGACCATCTTCCCGTCGCGCATGATGAGGATGCGGTCGCCGAGCTTGAGGGCCTCGGAGAGGTCGTGGGTGATGAACACCATGGTCTTGCCGACCTCGTGGTGCAGCCGGACGACCTCGCTCTGCATGTCACGGCGGATCAGCGGGTCGAGCGCGGAGAACGGCTCGTCGAAGAGGAGGACGTCCGGGTCGCCGGCCAACGCCCTTGCCAGGCCCACACGTTGCTGCATGCCGCCGGAGAGCTGGTCGGGGTAGGAGTTCTCGTAGCCGGCCAGGCCCACGAGTTCGACGACCTCCAGGGCCCGCCGGGTGCGCTCGGCCCTGCCCATGCCGCGGATCTCGAGACCGAACGCCACGTTGTCGACGACGCGGCGGTGGGGCAGCAGACCGAAGTGCTGGAAGACCATGGAGAACTTGCTGCGCCGCAGTTCGCGCAGCCGGCGCTCGTCGGCGTCCCGGATGTCCTCGCCCTCGAAGACGATCTCGCCGGCGGTGGGCTCGATCAGCCGGGTCAGACAGCGCACCAGGGTGGACTTGCCGGAGCCGGACAGCCCCATGACGACGAAGACCTCGCCGGGCGCGACCTCGAAGTGCACGTCCCGCACGGCGGCGGTGCAGCCGGTGCGCTCCATGAGCTCGCGGCGGCTGAGCCCGCACAGCTCCTCGGACTCCGGCACCCGCTCGGCCTTCGGCCCGAACACCTTCCACAGCCCGCGCACGGAGATCACCGGTGTGGGAGCCGCGTCCTCGGGGGTGCCGCGCCGCGGCGGCACCTCGGTCTTGGTGGGGGTCATGGTCGACCTCTTCTCGGCGTTCAGCCGCGGAACCAGTGCTGCGGCCGGGGTTGGATGTTCTGCCAGACGTGCTTGGTCTCGCGGTACTCGTCGAGGCCGGTCGGTCCCAGTTCCCGGCCCACACCGGAGTGCCCGAAGCCACCCCATTCCGCCTGCGGCACATAGGGGTGGTAGTCGTTGATCCACACCGTGCCGTGCCGCAGCCGCCGGGCGACCCGCTGGGCCTTCCCCGCGTCCTGGGTCCACACGGCTCCGGCGAGGCCGTACTCGGTGTCGTTGGCGATGCGGACGGCGTCGTCCTCGTCGGTGAAGCGCTCCACGGTGAGGACGGGCCCGAAGGACTCCTCGTGGACCACCCTCATGTCCTGGGTGCACTCGTCGAGGACGGTGGGCGGGTAGAAGTGGCCGTTCGCGAGGGCCGGGTCGGTGGGGCGTGCGCCGCCGCAGCGCAGGACGGCGCCCTCCGCCAGACCGGCGGCCACGTACGCCTCGACCTTTGCCAGGTGCTGCGCGGAGATCAGGGCCCCGGTTTCGGCCTCGGGGTCGAAGGGGCCGCCGAGGCGGATCAGCCGGGCCCGCCGGACCACCTCGTCGACGAAGCGGTCGTGCAGGGAGTCCTCGACGATCAGCCGGGCGCCGGCCGAGCAGACCTGGCCGGAGTGCAGGAAGACGGCCGTGAGCGCGAAGTCCACGGCCGTCTCGAAGTCGGCGTCGGCGAAGACGACGTTGGGGTTCTTGCCGCCGAGTTCCAGGGCGACCTTCTTCACGGTCGCGGCGGCCGTCGCCATGATCCGTCGGCCGGTCTCCAGGCCGCCGGTGAAGGAGACCATGTCGACGCGGGGGTCCTCGGAGAGCGGTGCGCCCACCTCGGGTCCGGCTCCCAGGACGAGGTTGGCGACCCCGGCCGGCAGTCCGGCCTCGGCCAGCGCCCTGATGAGCAGGATCGAGGTGGAGGGGGTGAGCTCGCTGGGCTTGAGGACGAGGGTGTTTCCGGCCACCAGGGCCGGGGCGACCTTCCAACTCGCTTGCAGGAGAGGGTAGTTCCACGGTGTGATCAGAGCGCACACACCGACCGGCTCGTAGGTCACCCGGCTGACGGCGTCGTCCCGCCCGGTGTCGATCACGCGGCCGGCGTCGGTGCCGCCGAGGCCGCCGTAGTAGCGGAGACAGGAGACGACGTCGGCGATGTCGTACTCGCTCTCCACCAGCCGTTTGCCGGTGTCGAGGGACTCGGCGCGGGCGAACTCCTTTGCGTCGCGCTCGATGAGGTCGGCGGTGCGCAGCAGCAGGGCGCCGCGCTCGCGCTCGGGGGTGTGCGGCCAGGGTCCCTCGTCGAAGGCCCGGCGGGCGGCGGCGACGGCCGCCTCGGTGTCGGGGCGGGTGCCCTCGGAGACGGTCGCGGAGAGCGTGCCGTCGGCGGGACATCGGATCTCCCGGCGGCCTCCGGCCACCGGCTCCCGCCATTCACCGTCCACATACAGGTCTGCCACGTCGGGAGCCCTTCGAGCGATTCCGTTGCGCATCGCGCACCGCATTGCTTGTGGTGGAACACTCTGGAGAATGCGTGAACCCACGTCAAGGGGTTGGCGGATGACGGTTTGAGCACGCGGACGCCGTGCGGCCGGGCGGCCTGCGGCCGGTTTCCGGAACAAGCGTCCGCGCGCAAATTCCGTGTTACCCGGCCTGCGTTCGCGCGTCGCGGTGGCGGTAGTAGACGGCCTTGGAGGGCGCGAGCGGCTCCTTGCCGAGGATGAGGTCGGCCGCCTTCTCGGCGATCATCATCACCGGCGCGTAGATGTTGCCGTTGGTGACGTACGGCATCACGGACGCGTCGACGACCCGCAGCCCCTCGACACCGTGCACGCGCATGCTGGTGGGGTCCACGACGGCCATCTCGTCGGTGCCCATCTTGCAGGTGCAGGAGGGGTGCAGGGCCGTCTCGCCGTCCTTGGCGACCCAGGCGAGGATCTCCTCGTCGGTCTCCACGGAGGGTCCCGGTGAGATCTCCCCGGCGTTGAAGGGGGCCAGCGCGGGCTGGTTGAGCAGCTTGCGGGCGACCCGGATCGCCTCGACCCACTCACGTCGGTCCTGTTCGGTGGAGAGGTAGTTGAAGCGCAGCGCCGGGTGCTCCTGCGGATCCCTGCTCCTGATCTTCACCGAGCCCAGGGCGTCGGAGTACATGGGTCCCACGTGCACCTGGTAGCCGTGTCCGCCGGCGGGCACCGAGCCGTCGTAGCGGACCGCGATCGGCAGGAAGTGGAACATCAGGTTGGGGTAGTCCACGTCGTCGTTGCTGCGCGCGAAGCCGCCCGCCTCGAAGTGGTTGGTCGCGGCGGGACCCCTGCGGAAGAGCCATTGCAGGCCGATGAAGGGGGCGCGCCACTTCGCGAGGTACGGCTGCATGGAGACGGGCTGCTTGCAGGCGTACTGGATGTACACCTCCAGGTGGTCCTGGAGGTTCTCGCCGACGCCGGGCAGGTCGTGGACGACGTCGATGCCGAGCGCGCGCAGCTCCTCGGCGTTGCCGACGCCGGAGAGCTGAAGCAGCTGCGGGGAGTTGATGGCGCCGCCGCAGAGGATGACCTCCTTGGCGCGGACCTGCTG
Organism: Streptomyces griseorubiginosus; assembly: GCF_001514195.1. Taxonomy (GTDB): domain Bacteria; phylum Actinomycetota; class Actinomycetes; order Streptomycetales; family Streptomycetaceae; genus Streptomyces; species Streptomyces griseorubiginosus. The sequence continues at coordinate 451,548 of NZ_KQ948738.1, forward strand.
GAGCGCACCCTTTCCGCGCCGGTACTCGACGCCGACGGCCTTCTTGCCCTCGAACAGGACGCGGGTGACGAGGGCGCGGGTGGTGACGGTGAGGTTGGGACGCTTCCTGACGGGCTTCAGGTAGGCCTTGGAGGCGGAGAGCCGGCGGCCGCGGTGGACGTTGCGGTCGAACTTGGCGAAGCCCTCCTGCCGGTAGCCGTTGACGTCGTCGGTGGGCGCGTACCCGGCCTCCTCCGTCGCCTTCTGGAAAGCGGTGAACAGCGGGTTGGTGGCCGGCCCGCGCTCCAGGACGAGGGGGCCGTCATGGCCGCGGAACTCGTCGTCGGGGTCGGCCGCGAGACAGTTCTCCATGCGCTTGAAGTACGGCAGGCAGTGCGCGTAGTCCCAGGTCTCCATGCCGGGATCGGCGGCCCAGCGCTCGTAGTCCATGGGGTTGCCGCGCTGGAAGATCATGCCGTTGATGCTGCTGGAGCCGCCCAGCACCTTGCCGCGGGCGTGGTAGACGCGCCGGCCTCCCATGTGCGGTTCGGGCTCGGACTCGTACTTCCAGTCGTAGAAGCGGCTGCCGATGGGGTAGGTCAGCGCCGCGGGCATGTGGATGAAGACGTCCCACGGATAGTCGGGCCGACCGGCCTCCAGGACCAGCACCTGGTGGGCCGGGTCGGCGGACAGGCGGTTGGCCAGCGCGCTGCCGGCCGATCCACCACCGACGATGACGAAGTCGTACTGCTGAGGAGCCATGGTCCCTCGTCTCGCTCGCGCCGTAGATATGCGCGGCATGCTAATACGGGTATCGCTATGCGCACCAGGTTGCGACCGACGCAACCTGGCGGGGAGATTCAGGACGAAAACGCGTTTCTCGTCCGGCCGGACTTCCTACGATGGCTCCGGTTCGGAGTGCTTGCTCGACGATGCTTCGGGTACCGCGTTTGAATGAGGGTTGCATCTGTATGGGCAGGCGATTACTGAAAGCGATGTGTTCGTGACGCGTCTCAGTGGCTCCGGGGACGACCAGGCAAACGGGTCGGCCGAGGATCCCATGGCCCTCGCGCGGGAGATCTCCGACGCCGTGGACCGCCTCGCGAACCTCTGGTCCGTCGCCGCCCAGGGCGCCCGCCTCCGCCTGTCGCCGCACCAGTTGCGGGCCCTTCAGATCCTGGAGGCGACGCCCGGCCTCAACCTCACCGCGCTGTCGGAGAGCATGGACATAGGTCTGCCGACCGCGAGCCGGCTCTGCGACCGGCTGGAGGCGGCCGGGCTGCTGGAGCGGGCGCTGCACCCGCAGAAGCGGCGCGAGGTGCGGCTCAGCCTCACCGGTCCGGGCCTCCAGGTGCTCGACGAGGTGAGCGTCCGCAGGTCGCAGGCGCTCGCCTCGGTCCTCGCGGCGATGACCCCGGCCGAGCGCTCGGCCCTGGACCGAGGCCTCCGGGGATTCCGGGCGGCACAGGACACGCCCGAGCCGTGAGAAGCCGCCCGGAGAGGTCGTCCCGGGACTCCGGTCAGGCGGTGCGGCCGTGCCAGTCCAGGCAGATGACGGCCGCGTCGGCCGGGAGCTGCCTGCTGCCGTGGTGGTCCATCAGGCCGGACACGACCGCGCGCGCGGTCTCGTAGGCCGGGGTCGACCGGGTCGCGCCGAGAATCCCGCGCAGGGCCCGCTCGCCGAAGAGGTCGCCCGTCGCCGAGCGGCTGCCGTGCACACCGGAGCTGACCACGATGAGCCGGTCGCCGGGCTCGACATGGAAGGTCTGCTCGTCGTAGAGCGTCTCCTCGAACATCCCGAGCGGCAACTGCGCGTCCAGCTCCACGCGTTCGATGCGCTCGCCGCGCTGCCGGAACAGCTGCGGGGAGCCCGCGTCGACGGCCCGTACGAGGCCGGTGGCGAGATGGAACTCCAGCAGCAGGGTGGAGGCGTACACCTTGCCGCCGTACTGGGCGAAGACCGCCTGGTCGGCGAGACAGGCCTGGTCGGCGAGGCCTATGCCGGCCCGGCGGGCGTTGCGCAGGGCGCCCACCGTCAGGCTGGTGAGCAGGGCGGCGTTGATGCCCTCGCCCATGCCGTCGGTGACGGACAGGACGAGATGGTCGGCGCTGGTGGACCAGTCGAAGTTGTCCCCGCCGATGGAGTAGGCGGGTTCCAGATGGGCGCCGAGGGCGTACTCCTCGCGCGCGCACCCGCGGCCGGGCAGCAACTGCCACTGCATCTCGGCGGCCAGGGTGAGCCGGCGGGTGCGACGGGCCTGGAGGTAGAGGTCGGTGTCACGGCCCGCGGTGGTGACCTCGTGGCCGAGCGCCGTCGCGAAGTCACCGAGGTGCAGGACGGTCTCGGGGGCCGCGGTGCCCGCGGGCAGCCGTACGGACAGCACGCCGAGGCGGTCTCCGCGCACGGTGATGGGCAGGTGCACCAGGTGCCCGGCCGGGTCGCTCAGGTCCTCGACCACCGGGCTCTGACGGGTGAAGGCGCTGCCCGCCGGGCCCTCGTGGGCGGACACCGGCTCCTCGGTGTGCGGCAGATGGGAGACCGGCTGGAGCACGGCCAGTCCGTAGTCGGCCAGCAGGAGCGTCACGTCCTGGGCGCCGGCCCGCTCGGCCAGCAGACGACGGGCGGTGACGACCAGCGCGTGCGGAGGGGCCGCGCGCAGCTGGGCTTCCATGGAGGGAAGCGACTCGAAGGCGTTCACGACATCCACCCTTTCACCATGTCTCCTCCACGCTATCGCGCGGGTAACCGGTCTCAGGAGGGATGGGCCGAGGAGGCCTGTGCCGGGAACGCCGTGCGGTGAGGAGGCCGTGGGCTCAGGACGCCTCGGGCCGGGGAGGCCGTGGGCTCAGGACGCCGGGTACGTGACGGTGTGGCACAGCAGCAGGCAGACGTCGTCGTCGCGCTCCGAGTCGTGCATCAGGGGCTTCAGCAACGCCTCGGCCGCCGCGTCCAGGTCCTGTTCCAGCTCCGGGGTGCTGAGCCCGGCCAGCGCCTGGCGGAGCCGCTCGATGCCCGGGTCGATGCCGTGCGCCCGGCGTTCCACCAGCCCGTCCGTGTACAGCACCAGGGAGGAGCCCGCCGGGAGCCGGGTGACGTGGTCGGCGTAGGTGAAGGCGATGGGAATGCCCAGCATGACGCCGGGAGCGTCGTCCAGTATCCGCACCGAGCCGTCGGCGTCGCGCACCACGGCGGGCGGATGGCCCGCCGACGCCCAGACCACCTCGGGGTCCCCGGGTCGGAAGCGGGCGATCATCGCGGTGGCGTACAGCTGGGGTTGCAGATGGCGGAGCATGCGGTGCAGACGTGTGAGGATCTCCGCCGGTGAGTTGTCCTCCACGGCGTAGGCCCGCAGTGCCGTGCGCAGTTGGCCCATGACGACGGCGGCGTGCATCCCGTGCCCGGTCACGTCCCCTATGACGGCCAGCAGACTCCCGTCGGGCTGGAGGAAGGCGTCGTACCAGTCGCCCCCGATGTTCATGCCCTGGGTGGCCGGGAGGTAGCGCGCGGCCAGGAGCAGGCCGTCGGGGTCGGGCAGCTCGGTGAGCTGGGCGCGCTGGAGGGCCTCGGCGGTGTCGCGGTGCTGCTCGTACCGGCGGGCGTTGTCCAGGGCGACACCGGCCCGGCGGCCGAGTTCGACGAGCATCAGGCAGGTGTCCGCGTCGAAGCGGGGGCCGGGGGCGATGAGGGTGAGCACACCGAGCAGGCGGTGTGTGATCAGGGGAATGGCGAGCAGGGGCCGGTCCGGCGACATGGCGGCGGGCGGGAGGTCGTCGGTGCCCGGCAGGTTCCCGGGGTGCGCGGCGGCGTGCTGGGGGCGGCCGGTGCGGGCGGCGACCACCGCGGCCCTGGAGTGTTCCTGTACGGGGCCGGTCTCCTCGTCGCCCTGCTCCTCGTCGAAGAGCCAGACGTCGAGGCGAGCCGCGTACTCCGGCACCAGCAGGTCGGTCAGCCGGCGCAGGACTTCGGTGGGGCTGAGGGAGGAGGTGATGGCCGCGCTGGCGTCGGCGAGGAAGTTCAGCAGGCGGCGGGCCCGCTCCACCTCGGCCCGCGCGGACCGCTCGGCCTCCAGCAGTTCCCGCTGGGCGAGCGCGGCGGCTTCCAGGTCGGAGTGCAGCGCGAGGACACCCTGGTTCGTCTGGTGCAGCTCCTCGCGGTGCAACTGGACGAGTCGTTCCTGCTCGTCCAGGAGGCGCAGTACGGCGGCGGTGTCCTCGTCGGCGGACAGCAGGGCCCGGGACGGCGACGTCGGGCGGCCGGCGCGACCGCCGGGCGCGGGCGGGTTCGGCAGCGGGCAGGAGAGGACCGGCTCGCAGGCCGGCTCATTTTGGGCGGTCCCGCCGTCGAAGGGCCGCAGCCGGACGTCGAGCCGCCCCTCGTGCTCGGTTCCGCCCGTGAGGAGGCGGAGCTCCCAGGTGCCGCCCTGGTCGAGGCAGTTCCGCAGCCGGGCGGACAGGGAGGTCAGGAAGCGGGCCCGGTCCAGTGCCGGGGTGCCGGCGGCCACGACGATCCCGGCGGCGGCGGCACGGGCACGGGCCGCGTCGGCCGCCGACGCGATCTTCCAGACGTCGGTGTCGTCGGTCATGGACGTCCGTCCGCGGCGGGGGTCAGGACGGCCACGCTGGTGTCGTCCCGCAGCGGCCGCGCGGCGCTGCCGGCGTCCCGCAGGACGACCGCGGCCACCACGGCGGGATCGTGGGCGAGGAGCAGGGGGTCCAGGGGCGGCACCCAGCGGCCCGGCAGTCCGTCGCTGTGCAGGACGAGCAGGCTGTCGTGCCCCCATTCGGCCTCGCGCAGCGGCACGGTGGCGGGGAAGTGCGCCCCGACGATGCCCGGGTGCGAGATGAACGGCTGCCATCCGGTGCCGGTGCGCAGCCTGGCGCCGATGTTGCCGACCCCGGCGAAGGACAACCGGCCGGTGTCCTCGTCGAGTTGGGCGACCCCGACGGCCGCGCCGCGGGTCGTCCGCAGCACGGTGTGCAGGCGTCGCAGGAGGTCGGCGGGCGGCAGGTCGGCGTCGCGGCGCAGTTCCTCGACGGCGGCGGTGGACGCCTCGGCCGCCTTCTCGCCGTGGCCGAGTCCGTCGGCGAGCAGCAGGGTGACGCGGGGGCCGGAGCGGACCCAGCCGAAGGCGTCGCCGGAGTGCTCGGCGTGGGCGTAGGAGGCGGTGACGCCGCCGGCCCGGACGTTCTCGCTGGCCCGGACACCCCCGCCGACCCGCACGCTCCCGCCCACCCGCAGGTTCCGCCCGGCCCGGACGCTGCCGCCGGTCCGCAGGCCGCTCCCGGTCCGCCCCGGGCCCGCGGCGCGCGACGTCCGCGCCCGGGTGATGCGCGCGACGGCGACGGTGCCCTCCCCGGGCCGGCTGTGCAGGTCGAAGTCGTCGGCGACGCGCCGGCAGGTGCCGAGCCCCGCCCCGAGCGAGGCGGCGGAGGTCGTGTAACCGTCCGTGCTGGCCGCCCCGACGTCACCGATGCCGGGCCCGTGGTCGAGCGAGACGATCTGGACGCAGGGTTCGGTCCCGGCGCGGGAGTCGGCGGGGCCGACGAGGTTGATGACGATACGGCCGCCGCTGGCGTGCTTGACGAGGTTGGTGGCCAGTTCGGTGGCGACCAGCGCCGCGGCCGCCGTGCTGGGGGCGTCGAGCGACACCTCGGCACAGGCGGCCTCCGCTGCCACGCGGGCGTCCCGGACCCGGGTGCTCTCCTGGACCGGGATGTCCCAGACCCTGCTCATGGCGCCCCCGTGCGGGGCGAGGGCAACCCGGCGGCCCAGTCGGTGACGGTGACGGTGGTGCCCTCGCCGGGGCGGCTGTCGAGGGTGAACTCCTGGACCAGCCGTTTGGCCCCGCTCAGGCCCATGCCCAGTCCGCCCCCGGTGGTGTAGCCGTCGGTCATGGCGAGGTCGACGTCCCGGATGCCGGGGCCGTTGTCCACGAAGGACAGGCGCAGTCCGCGGGCGGCGCCCTCCTCCAGGGTCGTCATCTCCACGTGCCCGCCACCGCCGTGCACCAGGGTGTTGCGGGCGAGTTCGCTGGCCGCGGTCACCAGTTTCGTCTGCTGGACCAGGCCGAAGCCGAGTCCGGCGGCGGCCTGACGGACCTGCTGGCGCACCCAGGCCAGGTCGGCGTCCGAGGCGATGGGCAGCCGGGCGGTGGGGGCGGGTGGGGCATGCATCAAGCATCCCCTTCCGGGTGTGCGGGGGCGGCCGACCCGGGGCCGCGCCCGAGGAGGGACAGCGCCCTGTCGACGTCCAGGGCCGTCACCAGGCCGGGCAGGGTGAGGCCCAGTTCGACCAGGGTGATGGCCACGGCGGGCCGCATCCCGGCCACGACGGTCCGGGTGGCGAGGAGTCGGGCGTTGGCCGCGATCTCGGCGAGGATGCGGCCGAGGAAGGAGTCGACGATCTCCACCCCGGAGATGTCGATGACGACTCCGCCCACCGGCACCGGGTGGTGGGCGATGCGGTGGGAGATGTGGTCCTGGAGCTGCTCGGCGGTGGCGTCGTGCAGCTCTCCCTGCAGGGTGACCAGCAGGACGTCTCCCAGTGCCAGGACCGGCACCGAGGAGGCGGGGGTGGCGGGGAGGCCGCTCACCGCGGGCTCCCTCCCTGGGCCGGGCCCTGGGAGACGACGATGCCCTGCTCGGTGAGCGCGTAGGCCAGGGCGTCGGCCAGGCCGGCCCGGGTGATGATCGTCCCGAGGTCGATGCCGAGGTGGACGATGGTCTGCGCGATCGCGGGACGGATGCCGGAGACGATGCACTCGGCGCCCATCAGTCGGGCCGCGGCGACCGTCTTCATCAGGTGCTGGGCGACCAGCGAGTCGACGGTCGGGACCCCGGTGATGTCGAGGATGGCGTACCGGGCCCGCTGGTCCACGATCGCCTCCAGCAGGCTCTCCATCACGACCTGGCTGCGGGCGCTGTCGAGGGTGCCGATGAGGGGGACGGCGACGATGCCCTCCCACAGCTTGATGACGGGGGTGGCCACCTCGAGCAGTTGGAGCTGCTGCCGGGCGATGAGTTCCTCGCCGGCGCTCACGCTGGTCTCCATGACCACCAGGCGCAACGTGCCCATCAGGACGGTCAGCGCGAGCAGACAGGCCTCGAGGTGCTCGCTGGAGGAATCCTCAAACTCGGCCCTCAGCAGGGTGAGAGTCGGCTCGCGCAGACCCGCGACCTCTCCGGCGATCTGGGAGGAGCTGAATCCGGCCTGGGTCCGGGAGGCGGCCATCCGCCCGAGCTGGTCCCTGACGGCGGCGAAGCCCGGGGCCTGCACGTCCTCAAGACGGCCGGAGCGCGCCACGTCGGCCAGGGCGTCCACGACGGCCTTGCAGGCCTCGACGGCCTCGTCACGTGAGACGGTGAAGACGGTACGGAACAGAGGCGCGTCCGCCCAGCGCTGGGCGATCTGTTCGCGCCTGCGTTCCAGGAACCCGCCGAGTTCCTTCGCCACCCCGTCGGCCGTGTCGTGCTCCGCCACCTGCATCGTCTCCCTGCCGCTGTCTCGTCAACCCACCTCACCGCGGGCCATCTTGCAATTATTGCCTTATGACAAACATTATCGTCGCCGCCCACCCCGAACAACACGGGATCGTCACAACCGACCGGAGCCTTCCTCACCGCCGTCGGGCCGCCCGCGCCAGTCCAGGCAGACGATCAAGGCGTCGTCGTCCGCGAGGGCTTCACCGCGATGACCGGTCAACTCCCGCAGAATCGCACGCGGCACCTCGGCGGCGGGCAGCAGCCGGGTGGCGTGGATGGCCCGTGTGAGGGCCGCGTCGCCGTACTTCTCGCCACGCGGGGAGGCCACGGTGTGCACTCCGTCACTGACGAAGACGAGCCGGTCCCCCGGCTCCACCTGGAAGTCCTGGGCGGTGTAGTCCGTCTCCTCGAACATGCCCAAGGGCAACTGGGCGTCGAACTCGACGCGTTCCACGGTGCCCTCGCGCAGCCGCAGCAGCTGGGGGGAGCCCGCGTCCACGACGCTCGCCCGGCCGGTGCTCAGGTCGAAGTCGAACATGAGGACCGACAGATAGCAGCGCCCCTGGTAGTGGGCGTAGACCGCCTGGTCCGCCAGAGCGGCCTGGTCGGCGATGGGGATGTCGGCCCGCCGGGCGTTGCGCAGGGCGTTGATGGCCAGGTTCGTCAGGAGGGACGCCTCTATGCCCTCCCCCATGCCGTTGGTCACGTAGAGGCTCAGATGGTCTGCGGTGGCGGACCAGTCGAAGTTGTCGCCGAAGATGGCGTACGCCGGTTCCAGCTGGGCCGCGAGGTCGAACTCCGGGCGGGAGCAGGCCCGTCCGGGCAGCAGCTGCCACTGCATCTCGGCGGCCAGGGTGAGCCGGTCCTTGCGGCGCGCCTGGAGGTAGAGGTCGGTGTCGCGCTCGGCCACGAGCACCTCGTGCCCGAGCACGTCGGCGATCTCGACCAGTTCGGACTCGTACCGGCGGGCCTCGTCGGCCGTGGCCAGCGTGACCGTCAGCACGCCGAGGCGGTCGCCGCGCACACTGACCGGCAGGTGCAGACGGACCGGCCCGTCCCGGAGGTCCTCGCGGTACGGCCGCTGGGAACCGAAGGCCCGGCCGGCCGGACTGTTGTGCACGGAGACCGGGTCCAGCGTGTGCGGCAGCACCGACACCGGCTGGAGGACCGTCAGGCCGTAGTCGGCCATGAACAACTCGACGGACCGGGCGCCGTACCGTTCGACGAGGACGGCACGCACGGCGTCGAGAAGCTCGTGGGGAGCCGCTGTCCGCAGGGCGCGTTCAGCGGCCTCGAATCTGTTCACGATGAGCAATACACCATCTTTCGTCGGGGGACGTGGGACCTCGCTCGGGAGACCCGCCATGTGCACGAGCTGTGTCGGTCGCGGCGGCCCGCCGGGGGCCGGGCCCGCGCCTAGTACGCTGACAGGCACCCCAGTGCCTGCGAGAGTGTGACCGTGACTGCCTTCCGCCGCCCCGCCGCCGATGAGGTGGCGCGCGTGACCACGACGGCCGTCGAGTTGCTGGAGTTCGTGTGGGGCAGGGCCTCGACCGCGCCGGCCTCGGCGTCCCAGCTGCGGGTGCTGCACATCCTCGAGCACCATGACGGCATCAACCTCCGCGCTCTCGCCGAGTCGCTGGCCTCCACGCCGCCGTCCACGAGCCGGCTGTGCGACCGGCTGGTGGCCGCCGGCTTCGTCGAGCGGGTGACGGGTGTCCAGGACCGCCGCGAGGTGAGGCTGCACCTCAGCAGCCGGGGCCGGGCTTTCCTGGCCGATCTGCGGGCCCGCCGGGAGAAGGAGCTGAGCAGGGTGCTGGCGGACATGCCCGCCGCCCAGCGGGTCGCGCTGCTGGAGGGGCTGGAGGCCTTCTGCGCCTCGGCGGCGACACAGCTGCACGACACCCACGGGTCCGACAGCCGGACCGCCTGAACCGCGCCACGCGGCACCGGTGCCGCCGTCACCCCTCGGCGACGGCGCCCCACGCACGGAGCGGTCTCCGTCAACCGGAGCATTCCAGGTCCTTCCCCGCGCACGTCCGACACGGCCACTTTGTTGCCTCCTGACTATTGTTGTCAAACGGCAACAGTGCGCTTTCGCGGCCCTTACTCCGACTCGCTTACCCCGAATCGGCGCGAACTGTGATGGTTGTGTGCCATCTCTCTCGAACGAGTGGTATCGGCCCCTGTCAGGCGTTCCCTTGTGCGACGGAGTGCGCCCTCACAGGCCGGCGCGGACGGCCGTGAAGACAGGGTGAAAAACGGCAGCGGCACCTCCGGTGTGCGCCGGAGGTGCCGCTGGTGATCGCGGATGCGTGTGCCGGGGCCGGGTCAGCGGGTGCTGAGCATGCCCTCGCGCAGCCGGGCCAGCAGTCGGGCGATCAGCCGGGACACGTGCATCTGAGAGACCCCGAGGCGTTCGGCGATCTGGGCCTGGGTGAGTTCCTCGACGAAGCGCCAGTGGATGATCCTGCGGTCGCGGTCGTCGAGCGAGGCGATCATCGGCGCGAGGGCGTGGAAGTCCTCGACCAGGCCGAGCGCCGGGTCCTGGCCGCCGATGAAGTCGGCGAGCGCGCTCTCCCCGTCCTCACTGCCGTTGATCGCCGCGTCCAGGGACGCCGACCGGTAGGCGTTGGAGGCGAGTTGGGCCTCGACGACCTCCTCCTCGGGCAGGCTCATCAGCTCGGACAGCTCCGCGGTGGTCGGAGTGCGGCCCAGCCGGCTGCTCAGCTCCTCGCTGGCGCGGGCCAGTTGCACCCGGGCCTCCTGGAGCCGGCGCGGCACGTGCACGGCCCAGGAGGTGTCGCGGAAGAACCGCTTGATCTCGCCGACTATGTAGGGGACGGCGAAGGAGGTGAACTCCACCTCACGGGTCAGCTCGAACCGGTCGATCGCCTTGATCAGGCCGATCATGCCGACCTGGACGATGTCCTCCCGCTCCTCCTGGCCCCGGCCGCGGAACCGGCCGGCCGCGTAGCGGACCAGGGAGATGTTCATCTCGATCAGCGTGTTGCGGGCGTACTGGTGCTCGGGGGTCCCTTCCTCCAGGACCGCGAGCTTCTCGAAGAACAGCTTCGACAGTTCACGCGCGTCCTTCGGAGCCACCTGCGAAGGGTCGGTGATCTCCGGCATACCCGCCGTCCGTCCGGCAGTCTGCACGGTCGTCGCCATCATGTGCCCCTCCCACAGGGTGTCTTGCCCGAGCCGGTCCGGTGACCGGCGATCAGCCGTCTACCCCCACCTCCTGCGCATATGCCCGTACTTCGCGGATCATCCGCGACTCGTCCGGGACCGGGGCGCGGCGGCCGGGAGTGAGCGCGGCGCTGCCGGGCATCCGCTCTCCGGGCCGCACCGCGGCCCGCGACCACCTGTCCTGCTCTCCGGGAGATTCGGCGTGATCCTCGATGACAGACCCGTGTCCCCAGCATCCGGCGCGGAGGCCCGCAAGCTGCGTCTGCGGCGCCGCCTGGAGCGGCTGATCGGCGTCGCCGCCACCGAAGGCAACGAGCTGATCCCGTTGCGCAACGGCGACCGGATCTTCCCCGCGATGCTCGGGGCGATCCGGTCGGCGCGGCACACGATCGACATGATGACGTTCGTCTACTGGCGCGGTGAGATCGCTCGCGACTTCGCGGCCGCTCTCGCCGACCGTGCCCGGGCGGGCGTGCGGGTACGGCTGCTGCTCGACGGTTTCGGCGCCAAGGAGATCGAACCGAGTCTGCTGGACCTCATGGACACCGCCGGGGTGCAGGTGGCCTGGTTCCGCAAGCCGGTGTGGCTGTCGCCGTTCAAGCAGAACCACCGCTGCCATCGCAAGGCCCTGATCGTCGACGAGCACACCGCGTTCACCGGCGGTGTCGGCATCGCGGAGGAGTGGTGCGGCGACGCCCGGCACCCCGGGGAGTGGCGGGACACCCATGTCCAGGTGCGCGGCCCGGCCGTGGACGGCATCGCCGCCGCGTTCGCCCAGAACTGGGCCGAGTGCCATGACGAACTCTTCGACGACCGCGACCGTTTCACCGAGCACCGCCAGGCCGGCTCGTCGGTCGTGCAGGTGGTCCGCGGCTCCGCCAGCATCGGCTGGCAGGACATGCAGACCCTCATCCGGGTGATGCTCGCCTCCGCCGAGGAGCGGTTCCGGCTCGCCACCGCGTACTTCGCGCCCGACACCTACTTCGTCGACCTGCTGTGCGACACCGCCCGGCGGGGCGTGCGCGTGGAGATCCTGCTCCCCGGCCCGCACACGGACCAGCGCGCCTGTCAGCTCGCCGGTCAGCAGCACTACCGGCGGCTGCTGGAGGCCGGGGTCCGGATCCGGCAGTACCAGCCGACGATGATGCACGCCAAGATCATCACGGTCGACTCGGTCGCCTCCCTCATCGGCTCCACCAACTTCAACCGCCGTTCCATGGACCACGACGAGGAGGTCATGCTCGCCGTGCTGGACGAGGCGTTCACCGCCGCACTCGACCAGGACTACGAGGCCGATCTGGAGCACAGCGTGGACATCGAACTCGCCCGGTGGAAACGGCGTCCGGCGCTCCAGCGGGCCAAGGAGGCGGCCGTGACCCCGATCCGGCGTTTCCTGTGAGCGGCGCCGCCCCCGGCCCGGGAAGCGGGGCCGCCCGGAGTCGCGGTCGCAAACGCGCTGTAGCGCAGAGTGCGTATAGTTGCGTTGTGAGCAACTACAACCCGGACAACGAAACGACAGGGTCGTCGAGCGGCGGAGTGCAGTCCGTCGACCGGGCCATTCACGTACTGGAGATCCTGGCCCGCCGGGGCGAGGCCGGCGTCAGTGAGGTCGCCGCCGAGATCGACGTCCACAAGTCCACGGCGTTCCGGCTGCTCGGAGCCCTGGAGGCGCGGGGTCTGGTGGAGCAGGCCGGTGAGCGCGGGAAGTACCGGCTCGGTTTCGGGATCGTGCGGCTGGCCGGCGCGGTCACCGGGCGCATCGACATCACCCAGCAGAGCCGCCCGGTCTGCGAGGACCTGGCCGAGGAACTCGGCGAGACCGTCAACCTCGCGGTGCTCCAGGAGAGCTACGCGGTCAACCTCTACCAGGTGCGCGGCCCGGGTGCCGTCACCGCGCAGAACTGGGTCGGCCAGCTGACCCCCCTGCACGCCACCTCCAGCGGCAAGATCCTGCTGGCCCACCTGCCCGACGAGGAGCGCTCCGCGCTGCTGACGGAGACCGGGCTGAAGAAGGTCACCCCGCGCACCATCACCGCGAAGACCAAGCTCGAGCGGAACCTCGCCGAGGCCCGGGAACGCGGGTACGCCTGGGCCCTGGAGGAGCTGGAGCTGGGGCTGCACGCCATGGCCGCGCCGGTGCGCGACCGCGACGGCGAGGTCATCGCGGCGCTCAGCGCCTCGGGGCCCGCGTACCGGCTCTCCGAGGAGCGCCTGCACGAACTGGCGCCGGTCCTGGTCAAGGGCGCGCAGGAGATCAGTCACCGCATGGGCTACCTGGGCTGACCGCCCAGCCGGGCCTGCACCCAGTCGTGGAACTCCCCGATGTGGTGCTCGCTGGGCACGAGGACACCGCCCTTGGCGTAGAGCCGTGAGCTCATCCCGGGCTGGGTGCGCTCGCAGGCGTCGAAGTCCTGCCGGTTGACCCGGTCGAACAGCTCCACCGACCGGCTGACGTCCTTGCCGCTCTCGACGACGTGCGGAAGGTAGAGCCAGTCGCACTCGACGACCGTCCGGTCCGCGGCCATCGGGTACATCCGGTGCAGGATCACGTGGTCGGGCACCAGGTTGACGAAGACCTGCGGCCGCACGGTGATCGCGTAGTAGCGGCGGTCCTGGTCCGCCGAGACTCCGGGCAGCCGGTCCAGCCCCTCCGAGCCGTCCACGGTGAAACCCTGGATGTCCTCGCCGAACTCCGCGCCGTGGCCCACGTAGTACTGGGCGGCGTAGCCGTCGGCGAACTCCGGTAGCACCTCGGTGAGTTCGGGATGGATCGTCGCGCAGTGGTAGCACTCCATGAAGTTCTCGATGATCAGCTTCCAGTTCGCCTTCACGTCGTAGACGATCCGGCGGCCGACGCTGAGGTGGTCGATGTCGTAGCGCTCGATGGACTCGGTGTCGCCGAGCCGGGTGATCACGTCCTGGATCACCTCGTCGAAGGGCGGCGGGTCCTCGGCGAGGCAGACCCACACATAGCCGAGCCACTCGCGCACGGCCACGCTCGCCAGGCCGTACTCGGTGCGGCCCACGTCCGGCATCTTCGTCAGGTTCGGCGCCGCGACGAGCTTGCCCGTCAGGTCGTACGTCCAGGCGTGGTACGGGCATTGGAAGGCCCGCTTGACCTCGCCGGACTCCTCGGTGCACAGCTTGGCGCCGCGGTGCCGGCACACGTTGAACCAGGCCCGGATCGAGTTGTCCCGGGCGCGGGCGATCAGGATGCTCTCCCGGCCCACCTGCACGGTCTTGAAAGCGCCGGGCCGGGGAAGGTCGTCGGCGCGGACGGCGCAGAACCACATCGCTTCGAAGATGCGCTCCTGCTCCTGGGCGAAGATCCCGGGATCCGTGTAGGAGGCGCCGGGGAGGGTGGCGATCAGACTGTCCGGCAGGCTGGTCGAGGTCACAGGGCACTCCTCGGGATGTCGTGGACCGGTGAGACACGCCGGACCGGGAACGGCGGCGTTCTGTAGGGAGTCGCGGCGGTGAACGGTCAGGCCGCGGCGGCGAGTTGCTTGCGCCAGCGCATGAACAGCCGCGGCTGGTTCATCCCGAGCACGGCGACCGGATGCTCCCCGCGCCGGTAGACGGCCAGGACGTTGCGGTCGTCCCGGGCGCCTTCCTCGATCGTCACGCTGTCGGCACCGGCCGCGTGACCGGCGAACTGGATCCTGACGCCGTACTGGTCGGACCAGAAGTACGGCGGCCTCGGCGCGGCCGGTTCCACCGCGCCCCCGGCCAGCAGCGCCGCCACGGCCGCGTCGGGCCGCTCCAGGGCGCCGGTCCAGTGCTCCACGCGGCGGTGCAGGCCCGCGCGCGGGTCGTACCAGGAGGCGCAGTCGCCGACCGCGACGACTCCGGCGAGGCTGGTGCGTCCGTCGGTGCCGCAGACCACGCCATCGGCGAGTGCGATGCCGGAGCCGGCCAGCCACTCGACACAGGGGCGGGCGCCGACGCCCACGACCACCAGATCGGCGGGCAGGCTGCGGCCGTCCTCCAGCAGGACGGCCTCGACCCGGCTCTCGCCGCTCAGTCCCTTGACGCCGACTCCGCACAATAGCCGTACGCCGTGGTCCGCGTGCAGGGCGGAGACGATCCCGCCCATGGCGGCGCCGAGCGGCCCGGCCAGCGGGGTGGGGGCGGCTTCGACGACGGTCACGTCGAGTCCGAGGGCGTACGCCGTGGAGGCGACCTCGGCGCCGACGAAGCCGCCGCCGATCACCACCAGCCGTCCGCCCAGGGCGAGTTCGTCGCGCAGGGCACGGGCGTCGTCCAGGGTGCGCAGGGTGTGCACCCCGGCGAGGCCCGCGGTGCCGGGCAGGGTGCGGGCGGTGGCGCCGGTCGCGATGACGACGCCGTCGGCCCGGATCTCGCCGCCGTCGTCGAGCCGTACGGCGCGCCGCGGGCCGTCGAGTCCGGTGGCGCGGACGCCGAGCAGCCACTCGGCGCTCAGGTCCTCGTCGTCCGTCTCCAGCGCGAGGTCCGCCTCGCCCAGGGAGCCGGCCAGGAACTCCTTGGACAACGGCGGTCTGTCGTAGGGGCGGTGGAGCTCGTCGCCGATGACGACGAGCCGTCCGTCGTAGCCCCGCTTGCGCAGGGAGCGTGCCGCCGACAGGCCGGCGAGCGAGGCGCCGACCACGGCGACGGTTTTCACGCGGGTCCTCCGGCGAGCCGGACGGCCACGCAGGGCGGCAGGTTGGGGGCGTCGGTGGAGAGCTGGACGTAGATCATGCCGTCCTCGACGCGGACCTCGTGGGTGCGCACCGGGCGTTTGGCCGGAGGGGCGTCGACGGCACCCGTGCGCAGGTCGAACTTCGAGGCGTGCAGCGGGCATTCGACCTCGCAGCCCTCCAGCCAGCCGTCGGCGAGCGAGGCGTCCTGATGGGTGCAGGTGTCGTCGATGGCGAAGACCTCGCCGTCGTCGGTGTGGAACACCGAGACCGGCGGATCGATGTCGAGCCGGTAGGCCTCGCCTCGCGGAAGATCCACGAGACGGCACGCGGGAATCATCATGACACCTCGGTGCGTATAGCGAAACGGATTGCGGTGAACGCAACGTCAGTGTGCGGGCGCCCGCAAACCCTTGTCAAGGAGTCCAGGCGGCGGACACGACTGCCGCTCGGGGTTGCCTCTTGCGCAACGCGATGCGCACTGAGGAACGTCACAACACGACCACGGAGCGCAGCACCTCGCCCCGGTGCATCTTCTCGAACGCCTTCTCCACGTCTTCGAGGCCGATGGTCTCGGAGACGAAGGCGTCGAGGTCGAAGCGTCCCGACAGATAGAGGTCGATGAGGGCGGGGAAGTCACGGGAGGGCAGGCAGTCGCCGTACCAGGAGGACTTGAGGGAGCCGCCGCGCCCGAAGACGTCGAGGAGCGGCAGCTCCAGCTTCATCTCCGGGGTCGGGACCCCGACGAGGACGACGGTGCCGGCGAGGTCGCGGGCGTAGAAGGCCTGCTGGTACGTCTCCGGGCGGCCGACCGCCTCGATGACGACGTCGGCGCCGAAGCCGCCGGTCAGTTCGCGGATCGCCTCGACGGGGTCGTTCTCGCGGGAGTCGACGGTGTGGGTGGCGCCCATCCCGGTGGCGCGTTCCAGTTTGCGCGGGTCCACGTCGACGGCGATGACCTTGGCGGCCCCGGCGAGGCTCGCTCCCGCGACGGCGGCCGTGCCGACCCCGCCGCAGCCGATGACGGCGACGGAGTCCCCGCGGCCGACCGCGCCGGTGTTCACGGCCGCGCCGAAGCCGGCCATGACCCCGCAGCCGAGCAGGCCGGCGGCGGTCGCCGGGGCGGCGGGGTCGACCTTGGTGCACTGGCCGGCGGCGACGAGGGTCTTCTCGGCGAAGGCGCCGATGCCGAGGGCGGGGGCGAGCGGGGTGCCGTCGGTGAGGGTCATCTTCTGCTGGGCGTTGTGGGTGGCGAAGCAGTACCAGGGCTTGCCCTTGCTGCATGCGCGGCAGGTGCCGCAGACCGCGCGCCAGTTGAGGATGACGAAGTCGCCGGGGGCGAGGCCGGTGACACCCTCCCCGACGGCTTCGACACGGCCGGCCGCCTCGTGCCCCAGCAGGAAGGGGAACTCGTCGTTGATCCCGCCTTCCCGGTAGTGCAGATCGGTGTGACAGACCCCGCACGCCTCCACCTTCACCAGCGCCTCGCCGGGCCCCGGGTCGGGCACGACGATCGTCTCGACGGAGACGGGGGCGCCCTTCACCCGGGCGACGACAGCACGAACCTCATGAGCCATGGGTCACTCCTCCGACTAGGCTTGGTTGCCTCATCCGCGACACGACGCGCTATGCGCAACCGAGCATCGGGGAGGGGAAGCCGGGGGTCAAGGGGTCGGATTCGGCCGGGTGGGGCAGGGGGATGCGCGGCAGGGGGCGGGGAGGCGGGGCGGGGGATTCGCGCCGTGGGTGGAGGAGGCTGCACAGGTGTGGGACCGGACGTTCGCGGCGCCGGTCGGGGGGGCCGGGGAGTCCAGAGCGGAGGACGGGCGGGAGGGGCGAGGTACGACCCAGCCCACGCCCGGCCCAGCCCCGGCACTCCCGCTCGTGGAAGACAGAGGGCCCGCGGGCCGGGCCCCACCCAGCCCGCACACCAAGTCGCCGCCCGGACCCGACCCCCGTCACTCCCCCACGTAAGCCGCCAGATGCTCCGCCGTCAGCGTGCCCCCGGTCGCCACCAGTTCCGCCGGGGTTCCCTCGAAGACGATGCGGCCGCCGTCGTGGCCCGCTCCCGGGCCGAGGTCGATGATCCAGTCGGCGTTGGCCATGACCGCCTGGTGGTGTTCCACGACGATGACGGACTTGCCGGAGTCGACGAGGCGGTCGAGGAGGCCGAGGAGCTGTTCGACATCGGCGAGGTGGAGGCCGGTCGTCGGCTCGTCGAGGATGTAGACGCCGCCCTTGTCCCCCATGTGGGTCGCCAGCTTCAGCCGCTGCCGCTCACCGCCGGACAGCGTGGTGAGCGGCTGCCCGAGGGTGAGGTAGCCGAGCCCGACGTCCGACAGCCGCTCCAGGATCCGGTGCGCGGCGGGCGTCCGCGCCTCACCGGTGTCGAAGAACTCCAACGCCTCCGTCACCGGCATCGCGAGCACCTCGCTGATGTCCCGCCCACCGAGGTGGTACTCGAGGACCGAGGCCTGGAACCGCTTCCCCTCGCACTCCTCGCAGGTCGTCGCGACCCCGGCCATCATGGCGAGGTCGGTGTAGACGACCCCCGCACCGTTGCAGGTGGGACACGCCCCCTCCGAGTTCGCGCTGAAGAGCGCCGGCTTCACCCCGTTGACCTTCGCGAACGCCTTCCGGATCGGTTCGAGGAGACCCGTGTACGTCGCCGGGTTGCTGCGCCGCGAGCCGCGGATGGCGCCCTGGTCCACGGAGACCACCCCCTCCGCGGCCGGGATCGACCCGTGCACCAGCGAGCTCTTGCCGGACCCCGCCACCCCGGTGATCACGGTCAGCACCCCGAGCGGGATGTCCACGTCGACGTCCTGGAGGTTGTGCGTGCTCGCACCCCGGATCTCCAGCACACCGGTCGCCTTGCGGACCGTGTCCTTGAGACCGGCCCGGTCGTCGAAGTGGCGCCCGGTGACCGTGCCACTGGTCCGCAGCGCCTCGACCGTGCCCTCGAAGCAGACCGAACCGCCCGCCGTACCGGCACCCGGGCCGAGGTCGACGACATGGTCGGCGATCACGATCGTCTCCGGCTTGTGCTCCACGACGAGCACCGTGTTCCCCTTGTCCCGCAGGCGCAGCAGCAGGTTGTTCATGCGCTGGATGTCATGCGGGTGCAGCCCGACCGTCGGTTCGTCGAAGACGTAGGTGACATCGGTGAGGGAGGAGCCGAGGTGGCGGATCATCTTGGTGCGCTGCGCCTCGCCGCCGGACAGCGTGCCCGAGGGCCGGTCCAGGGAGAGATAGCCGAGCCCGATCTCCACGAAGGAGTCGAGGGTCTCCCCGAGCGCCGTCAGCAGCGGCCCGACCGAGGGTTCCTTCAGCGCGCGGACCCACTCGGCGAGGTCGCTGATCTGCATCGCGCAGGCGTTGGCGATGCTGATCCCCTTGATCTTCGAGGACCGGGCGCCCTCTTTGAGCCGGGTGCCCTCGCAGTCGGGGCACACCATGAAGGTGATGGCCCGGTCCACGAACTCCCGGATGTGCGGCTGCATCGACTCGTGGTCCTTGGCGAGCATCGACTTCTGGATCCGCGGCACGAGACCCTCGTAGGTCATGTTGATGCCCGCGATCTTCATCCTGACCGGCTCGCGGTACAGGAAGTCCTGGAGCTCGCGCTTGGTGAACTTCCCGATCGGCTTGTCCGCGGGGAAGAAGCCGGACTCGCTGTAGAGGCGGTAGTTCCAGCCTCCGGCCTTGTAGCCGGGGATGGTCAGGGCGCCCTCGTCCAGTGACTTGGAGTCGTCGTAGAGCTGGGCGAGGTCGATGTCGTTGACGGTGCCCCGGCCTTCGCAGCGCGGGCACATGCCGCCGACGATGCTGAAGCTGCGCCGCTCCTTGACGGTCTGCCCGCCCCGCTCCATGGTCACCGCGCCCGCCCCGCTGATGGAGGCCACGTTGAAGGAGAAGGCCTTGGGCGAGCCGATGTGCGGGGTGCCGAGTCTGCTGAAGAGGATGCGCAGCATCGCGTTGGTGTCGGTGACGGTGCCGACGGTGGAGCGCGGGTCGCCGCCGAGGCGCTGCTGGTCGACGGTGATCGCGGTGGTGAGGCCGTCGAGGACGTCGACCTCGGGCCTGGCGAGGGTGGGCATGAAGCCCTGGACGAAGGCGCTGTAGGTCTCGTTGATCAGCCGCTGCGACTCGGCGGCGATGGTGTCGAAGACCAGCGAGCTCTTCCCGGAGCCGGAGACTCCGGTGAAGACCGTGAGCCGGCGCTTCGGGATCTCGATGCTGACGTCCTTGAGGTTGTTCTCGCGCGCCCCGTGCACGCGGATCAGGTCGTGGCTGTCAGCGGTGTGCCGGTCGCCCGAAGTGGCCTTGCCCATGGTCTTTCGTCCTCCCGTTTCGACGACTTCGCACACTATGTCGACGCGTGCGTCTCAGCGCAGCTCCTGGACCCGGATCACATTGCCCGCGGGGTCGAGGAAGGCGCAGTCCCGCACACCGTACGACTGCTCGATCGGCTCCTGGATCACCTCGGCGCGGGCCTGGAGCCACTCGAAGGCGGCGTCGAGGTCGGGGGTGGTGAGCAGGAGCCCGGGGCCCTCTCCCACGGGGTGCAGCACCACCGAGGGGCCGCCCTCGGGACCGACCGTGATCCGGCGCCGGCCTCCGTGGCCGGTGTCACCCCGGACCTCGAAGCCGAGCACGTCCCGGTAGAACGCCAGTGACGCTTCCGGGTCGTCATGCGGAAGGAAGCTCGCCCGAATGTCCATGTCCGTCACGCTAGCCACGGCTCACGGCCGGCGCTTCTCGAATCCTGACCGGTCTCAGCGCACCCTCAGCGCACCAGACCCGCGATGTGCGCCGTTACGGTGTCGAGGATGTCCGACCAGGCGGCCGCGTCGCCGAGCACGAGGTAGTTGAGGGTGAGCCCGTCGGTCATGGCCGCGAGATACCGGGCCAGGACGGACACGGGCACCCTCAGCTCCAGGTCCATGTCCCGGCGCAGCTGCTCGATGAGCTCGGCGTAGGCCTCGCCGTACACCTCGTACTGGCGTCGGGCGAGGTGGTCGAAGCCGGGCTCGCGCAGGGCGTACTGGGTGAGCTCGTAGGTGAGCATGTGCGCCTCGGGGTTGGCGCGGACATGGTCCCAGTAGGCCCGGAAACCGGCGGCGACGGTCTCCTCCAGGGTGTCCTTCGGGCGCAGCGCCTCCTGCACCACGCTCACCGAGTGGTCGGTGAGCGTGGTGATCACGGCCTCGACCAGGGCCTGCTTGGAGTCGAAGCAGTAGTGGAAGACGCTCAGGGACACGCCGGCCTCGGCGGCGATGGACCGGGTCGTCGTCTTCGCGACGCCGTCCCGGGCCATCGCCCTGATCGCCGCTTCCGTCAGCTGTCTGCGCCGCTCGGCCGACGGCATGCGTGCCATGTGTGTCCCCCGCTGTCGTGTCCCCCGCGGTCGAACGGATCAGCCGCTGTGGACGCCCACCTCGTAGAGCGAGTATCCCCAGTCGGTGCCGCGGCCGAGACCGTGGACCCGGACGTACCGTGCCGGGGTACCGGCGAACTTGGCGGTGTCCAGACCGCCGTCGCCGGAGGTCGTCGACCAGACGGTCCGCCAGTTCGTCCCGTCCGTCGACAGCTCGATCCGGTACGACTTCCCGTACGCCCGCTCCCAGTCGAGCGTGACCTTGGAGACCAGGTTGGTGGAGCCCAGGTCGACCTGCCACCACTGGTCGTCGCTCCAGTCGCTCGCCCAGCGACTGGAGTCGTCGCCGTCCACGGCCCGCCCCGGCTGGTAGCTGGTGAAGGGGTTGGACTCCGACGAACTGGCCGTGGCCGGACGTCCGTTGGCGAGGTTGACGGAGGCCTGGTGCCGCTCGGTGGCGCCCCAGGTGTCGAGGTAGGACTCGGCCCCGCGGAACAGGTCGTCGACCACGTCCTGACCGCCGACGAGCCGGATGTCCTCGATCCAGTCGGGGATCAGACCGACGTGCGCGGCTCCGTCGGTGTTGAAGTCGAAGGTGCGCTGCCCGGAGGTCTGCTTGTCGATCACCGAGCCGCCGTCGACGCTCTTGAAGGGGTACGTCACCTTGTTCGCGGCGTCCGCTCCACGCGGTGCGGGGTGGTCGCCGATGCCGTTGAAGTCGGTGCCGAAGCCGTAGCCGACGCCGTACTTGTCCCGCAGGGCGTTCGTGCGCTTCGCCTCCGCGGCGAACCCCTCGGAGCCGTGCATGTACTGGGCGACGAACCCGCCCAACGAGTAGACGCGCTCGGTCCAGTTGAGGTCCATCCAGCTGTGCGAGGACAGCACACC
Source organism: Streptomyces griseorubiginosus (assembly GCF_001514195.1). Lineage (GTDB taxonomy): Bacteria > Actinomycetota > Actinomycetes > Streptomycetales > Streptomycetaceae > Streptomyces > Streptomyces griseorubiginosus. Next base: position 473,130 of record NZ_KQ948738.1, read on the forward strand.
GGGGTAGTTGGCGGCCTCGAAGATGTCGAGGACCTGGCCGGTGGCCTTGACGCTCATGTGGTCGATCTCGAGCATCATCTTGCGTTTCATCATGCCGCGCACGGCGTACTCGCCGAGATCGGTGAGCCCGCGGACGTTGCACTGCGCGGCCTTGTCGTACGACGGGACGTCGACGCCGGACGGCAGGTCGGCCTCGGCCTCGGAGGCCGCCGTGCCGATCGGGTTGTCGTGCTGCGGGCCCTTGCAGGCCTCGGTCTTCCAGAAGGTGCCGGTGGACAGGAACTGCCCGACGTTGATGGCGGTGCCGAGACCGCCCTCGTCGAAGCGGACCCCGCACAGCGCGTTGTCGAACTTGTGGCACAGGAACATGGAGCGCACGCCGAGGCCGTACAGCTCGTCGAGGCCCTTGTCGATGTCCGCCTTGCTGCACTGACCGATGTCGAGGATCTGCTTGCAGCCGAACGGCTCGGACGTCTCGACGCCGAGCACGACGGCCAGCTTGCCCTGCTCGATGACCTGTCGGGCCTGCGCGCTGTCGGTGACGATCCGGAACCAGCCCTTGCCGGTGCCGCCGTACATCTTGTCGACGAAGCCCTGGAGGTCGTAGGCGAGCTTGGCCTGGAGGCGGATCGAGGTCATCTCGTCGCAACCACGGTCCTTGAACGGGTAGATCGAGCAGATCATCCCGTTGGTGACGAGGTCGTTGACGAGCACGCGCTGGCCACCGCGCCAGGCCCGCTCCACCCAGGCGTAGTAGTTGGCCTGGTGGGTCATCGAGTCGTACGCCGGCCAGTCCTTGAAGGTGGGCCAGCCGGCCGGGTCGTGCTTGCCGTCGCCGCCGTGGGTGATGTAGTCGAAGAGCGCGAGGCTGCCGTCGGGGTAGTGCTCGGGGCAGTCCTTGAGGGCGTCGGCGACTCCGGACTCGGAGAACACCTTGCCGCAGATCAGCCGGCCACCGAAGGCCTCGTTGGAGAAGAGGTGGTTGTGCGCGTCAACGAACCCCCGTACCTCGCCCGCGGAGTTGGTGCCGGTGAAGGGTGCTCCGGTCACGTTGATCTGGGCGTCGGGGGTGGGCCGTGCGGTCGGCGTCCACCAGTCGGTGGCGGCCGAACTCGGCGTGGGGCCGAGGATCGCGGCCAGTACCAGGAAGAGCACGGAGACGATGGTGATGTTCTTGCGTCTGCGGCAGGAGCGTCCGGTCACGGCACACGTCCCTCGGTCGGCGGGGGCGCCGTCGACCGAGGGAGTTTGACTGCCCTTGGAATTGTCATGACCGGCGCAATAGATGCGTCGAGGATCGCGACGAGCGCGTTCCGAGTCAAGAGTCCGGGACAGTTGACCTGATGCCTGGGGTACATCAACCGTTCACGCAGGACGCCCCGTTGAGGGTGAACGCGCCGGGCGCGGTGTTCTTGGCCCCCTTGCTGCCGATGAAGCCGACGGTCACCGAGCCCCCGGCGGGGATGGTGCTGGTGTACGCGGCCGGGGTGACGGTCACCGCGCCACCGCTCTGCGCTGCGGTGCCGCCCCACATGCTGGAGACGGTCTGCCCGTCGGCGAAGGAGAAGCCGAGCTTCCAGCCGGTGACGGCGGCCGTTCCTGTGTTGCGGACGGCGATCTCGCCCTGGAAGCCGCCGGTCCACTCACCGACCACGCGGTAGCCGACCGAGCAGCTCCCGGCGGGCGTGGCGGCGGTGGTGACGCTCACCGTCGCCGAGCGGGCCGACCTGTTGCCGGCCGCGTCACGGGCGTAAACGGCAAAGGAGTAGGCGGTGTTGGCGGTCAGGCCGGTGACCGTCACCGAAGTGCCGGTGGCGGACGCGACCGTGGTCTCCGTGCCCCCGCCGACCCGCACGACGTCGTATCCGGCGATGCCAACGTTGTCAGAGGACGCGGTCCAGGCGAGGTGGGCCGAGGACGCGGTCACCGCGGAGGCGGTCGGGGTGCCGGGGGCGGTCGGGGCCTGGGTGTCGGTGGAGCCGCCGCCGAAGACCGTGGCCTCCTTGGCGGTCTGCGCGATGCCGTTGGGGCCGTGGAAGACGCGCTGCCCCCACGAAGTCATCTGCGCCGGGTCGAAGTTGAGCACGAGGTCGAGGCTCGGATCGGTGTTTCCGCTCCAGGACCAGGCCAGGTAGCCCAGCTTGAGCTGTTGGGCCGTCGCCATCATGGTGTCCTCGTCGGGGTCGCCCCACTGGTCGGCAGGGCCGCCGAACTCCCCTATGAGGATGGGCAGTTTGGCGTCGACGAAGGCGTTCAGATAGTCGGTGACCTCGGCCGCGGTGTCGTAGACGCTGTACATGTGGATCGAGAAGATCAGGTTGCCGGTGGTGTCGGCTGCGTACACGGACCGGGCGTTGGTGCGCATGACCTGTTGCCAGTCCTGACCCCAGTTGGGCGCGTCCACCATGATCGTGTGCTGGAGACCGGCGTTGCGGAGCTTCTGTATCGCGGCGATGGTCGGAGCGGTCCACCCCTCCGGACCGGTGTTCCCCCAGGGCTCGTTGCCGATGTTGATGACGATGTAGTTCTCCTGGCCGGCGAGCACGCCCTTGAGGCCGATCCAGTAGTCCGCGGCCTGGTCGAGGGTGCCGGCGGCGCTCTCCTCGCCGTAGCCGGTGGTGTCGTGCACCTCCAGGACGCAGATGAGCCTGTTCGCCTTGCACTGGGCGATGACGTCGGCCACGTCCGCCGCACTGTTGGCGGTCCAGCGGTGCCCGTCGGCGAGGACGACCCGGACGGTGTTGGCGCCCTGCGCCTTGATGTCGGCCAGCGAGCCCAGCTTGTCGGGGTACCAGGTGTGGGCGTGGTTGACGCCGCGCATCACGAAGTCGTTGCCGTTGCCCTCGACGAGGCGGCCGTTGCTGATGTGCAGCCCGGTGGCCTGGGCGCCCGGCTCGACGGCGGCCTGGGCGGTCCCGGGGCAGAGGGCGCCGGGGACCATGAGACCGATCAGGGCGGCCAGTCCGGCCAGGAGGGTGCGCAGGGGGCTCGTTCTCGTTTCTCTCATTGCGACTCCGGGGTGGGTGGGGTTGGCGGAAAGCGGAACGGGTGCACGGGAATGGACACAGGAATGGGAGCGCTCCCATGGAAGCCACTCTGCCAAGTACACGTCAAGATGCGCGACGGCAAAGGGAGTCGCGGGGGCGGCACATAGGGTGGCGGCCTCGACCACCGCACCCTGGAGGCACCTTGACCAGTCGCCCCGTCGACCCGGATTCCGTGAACGCCGCGGCCTGGCAGGCCTACGGCGACCACCATCTGCGGCGCGGCACGGTGCTGCCGGAGCCGGCGCGGTTCGACTGGGGCTTCTGGGGCACCGGGCCGGGCGCCGAGATCCTCGGCGAACTCGCCGGGCGCCGGGTGCTGGACCTCGGCTGCGGGCCGGCCCGGCACGCGGCGCACCTGGTCCGGGCGCACGGCGCATCGGTGGACGCGGTCGACTCCTCCCCCGCCCAGCTCGAACGGGCCCGCGCCGCCCACGGCTCCGTGCCCGGCCTGAACCTGATCAGGGCCGACGCCGTCGAACACCTGGGCACGGCGGAGCCGTACGACGTCATCTACTCGGTCAACGGGATGCCGTACATCGACCCCCGCCGACTGCTGCCCGCCCTCGCCGCGGCACTGCGCCCGGGCGGGACCCTGTGCTTCACGGTGCTGCACACCAACTCCCGCGGTGACGGCCCCTCGACGGTCGTCGCGTCCCGGCCCGAGGTGCTGCGGCCGGCGGGAGGCGGCGAGGTGACCGTGCACATGTGGGTGCTGACGACCGAACTCTGGACCGACCTGCTGGCCGAGAACGGTCTGCGGGTCGAGGGTGTGGAAGTCCTCGACGCGCCGGAGGCGGACAACCACGCCTCCTACCGGATCTTCCGGGTGACCCGACCGGTCAGGGTCTCCTCCCGCCCCCGCGGCAGCCGCCCGCCGGTCCCGCACGCGGCGATCGGGGTCGGCGCCATCCTGTACGGCCCGCGCGGACTGCTCCTCGGCAGGCACCGGCGCGGGACCTGGGAGTTGCCAGGGGGCACGGTGGAGCCCGGGGAGTCACTGGAGGAGACCGTCGTCCGCGAACTCCGCGAGGAGACCGGGATCGAGTCCCGCCCTTCCGACGTACGGCTCCTGGGCACGCTCCTCGATCATGTCGAGGGGGTGGTCCGGATGACCGTGGCCACCGAGGTCACCACCTGGCACGGCGAACCGTCCGACCAGCCGGGCGAACGCGTCGGCGGCTGGCGCTGGTTCCCGTTGGACCGCCTCCCGGAGAACCTGTTCGTGTGCAGCGCGCAGGGCCTTACGGTGTGGCGCCCTGACCTGCCGATCGACCACACGCCGGCGTACTTCACGCGGTATGCGGACTGACGCGGCGACCTGCGACGCACACCCGTGACGCCCCGCCGGCCGCCCTCGCAGAGCAGGGGCCTAAAGTCGGCCCGTGATCTTCGTCGCGGATGGCCAGTCCATCTACCAACTCAGCACGTGGTCGGGCCGCTCCGATGCGGTTGTCTGGATCGGCCTGGTCGCGATCTGGTCGTTCACAGCCAAGTGGAGGCACCCGGTCGTGGCGCAGGGCGAGGACCCGGACCGTGTTCAGCGGCTGGGCCGCAAGCGGTCGCTCCTGCTGGCGGTGGGGCTCGTCGCGGCTGCGGTCCTGTGGCCCGTTCTCGGCTTCTTCTTCCTCCTCGACTTCGGCTGCGACTTCGCCACCTGCTAGCGCCGCGGCACGCGGGATCAGGAAGGATGGCCGCCCATGGTACTCAAGGACGTCCTGGCCGACTGGCGGGACTACGACGACGCCGCGTTCCGGCTCGGGATCTTCCTCGGCGTCTTCCCGCCCGACCAGAAGTTCAACTGGGTGAAGCGGATCAAGTGGAACCCGGAGCCCCTCGACCTGTCCTGAGGCCTCAGGGCACCGGAGCATGCAACCCCTTCGCAACCTTCCCCGTGCTGGACTCCATGACCATGGACGAGGATTCCGCACGTGCCGGGTACGACGAGGTGCCCCGGGTCGAGCTCACGGCCGCGGCCGCCGCGTTGCTGCGTCGGCTGCACGAGGCGCACGGGCCGTTGATGTTCCATCAGTCCGGCGGCTGCTGCGACGGGAGCGCGCCGATGTGCTACCCGGAGGGCGAGTTCCGTACCGGTGGTTCCGACGTGCTGCTGGCCGAGTTGGACGTGGCCGGGGTCGAGGCGCCGGTGACGTTCTGGATGTCGCGGAGCCAGTACGAGGTGTGGGCGCACACCCGGCTGATCGTCGACGTCGTGGAGGGCCGGGGCAGCGGATTCTCCCTGGAGGCACCCGAGGGAGTGCGTTTCCTCATCCGTTCGCGTGTGGTCGGTGCCGAGTAGCCACGCGGATCCCCGTCGTCTGGTGCACTTCCCCTGAGTTCTGGGACAGTTGACGAGACCTCAGGGGAGAGCTGTGACGCACCGTCAAGGACGTTTCGGCGCAGGCAGATCGGTACTGACGCTTGTCGCGGCCCTCGGCACCCTGGCCGGTTCGGCCCTGGTGGGCGCGGCACCCGCGAGCGCCGCCCCGCAGTGGACACGGCTCGCCAAGGGCGTGCGCTACGGCCAGTTCGACCTCTCCGGGGCCGCGGGACCGGCGCACGCCCATGTGCTGAGCGTCGACCTGCGCGCTCCGCGGGTGCGGGTGGAGCTGCTGAATCCGGGTGCGGTGGCCGCGCGGGCCACGGTGTCCCGGCAGGCGACCGCGCAGGGCGCCCTCGCGGGGGTGAACGGCGACTTCTTCAACATCTCCGAGACCCAGCACCCGGGCGTGGAGGCGACCGGCGCGAGCGTGGGACCGGCGATCGCGCACGGGCGGGTGCTGAAGGGGGCGGTCCCGGACGGCCAGCGTTTCGGCCCCGCGCTGCCCCCCGGCACGAGCACCGAGGACGTGTTCGGGGTGGGTACCGACCGCCGGGCCCGCCTGGACGACCTGACGCTCGACGGATCGGTGCGCACACCCCAGGGTCTGCTGCCGCTCGGCGGCCTCAACCAGTACGCGCTGCCCGTCGGTTCGGTGGGGGCGTTCACCTCGGACTGGGGCAACGTGTCCCGGGTGCGGGCGACCTGCGGGACGGACACCGACCGGGCGGCCCCGTGCAGCACCGACACCTACGAGGTGACGGTCCGTGCCGGACACGTCGTCGCGGCGGCCGGCACCCCGGGCCACGGGCCGATCGCCGCGAACACCACCGTCCTCGTGGGCCGGGAGGCGGGCGCGCAGGAGCTGCGGAAGCTCGCGGTCGGCTCGACGGTGAAGGTGCGGCACCGGCTGGTCGCCGCCTCGTCGCGGGTCCCGTACCGCTTCGCGCTCGGCGGCTATCCGGTGCTGGAGGGCGGCCGAGCGCTGCCCGGCCTCGACGACACCACCTCGGCGGTGCGTACGGCCGTGGGCATCTCGGACGGCGGCCGGACGCTGTATCTCCTCGCACTGGACGGAGCGCCCGACTACCGCGGTGGGCTGACCATCGCGGAAGTCGCCCGCGCCATGCGGAGGTTGGGCTCGGTGGACGCCTTCAGCCTGGACGGCGGCGGCTCGACGACCATGGCCGCCCGGTTGCCGGGCGCGAGTTCCGTCACTGCCCTCAACCACCCCTCCGGCGGCGCCGAACGCCCCGTCCCGAACGGCATCGGGGTCTTCTCGGGCTGATCCCGGCCCTGGTCAGGGACGCAGACTGCCGACGATGTCGGCGGTCGCCGTCATCCCGCTGTGGATCGTGGGAGCGATGCTCGTGCTCGCGAGGCAGAAGCCGAGGAGCGCGCACACCAGCGCGTGGGAGACCTTGAGTCCGCCGCTGCGCAGGAAGATCACCGCCAGGATCAGCAGCAGCACCAGCACCGAAATGGAAATCGCCATGGACAGCCTCCTCCGCCACGCCGCCGGTTCCGTTTCGCGGCGTTCGGGCGCAAGTGTGGCGTAGCGGAGGGTTCGTCCGTGCGGCGGAAGCGTCCTCCGAACGAGTGGTGTCCCACCCGTCGGAGAACACCTTTCGACGTGTGGTGTCCCACCCGTCGGAGAACGCCTATCGACGGGCGTCCAGGAAGGCTTCGAGGCCCGCCAGGTCGTCCGTGTTGAGGTAGTCGACGTCGGCGGCGAGGAGTTCGCCCCACAGCGCGTCCCGGTCCGGACCCGGCAGGTCGGGGGTGGCCCAGAACCGTACCTTCTGCCCCCGCGCGTGGGCCTGCCCGACGATGCTCCGCAGCTTCTGCCGCTCGGCCTCGGGGAAGGCGCCTTCTCCGAGCCAGGTGAAGTTGAGCGTCCAGTTGTCGCTGATCAGCGGGATGAACGAGGCGGGAGCCGGGGAGCCGAGGTCGGCGAGGCGGCCGTCGTAGAAGGCCCGTCGGACCGTCTGGACCTCCATGGGGACCCGGGCCGCCCGGTCGCCGGAGATCACGGCGGTGACCGCTCCGGGGACCACCTTGCCGTGCACGTAGGTCGTGAACAGGTGCTTGTGGCGCCGGAGACGGCGGTCGAGTTCGAGATACGTCGAGGAGCCCTCGGTCTTGATGTCGATGAGGAGCTGGAGCGGGCGGCGCCGACCCCGGTACACCGAACCGCGGTTGGCCTTGACGATCCTGGCCAGCGGGTCGAGGTACAGGGACTCCAGCGTGCGCGTCGGATCGAGGTCGTCCACGGTGTGGCCGACCAGGAGCTGGTCGCCGACGAGGAAGATGTCGGCCTCGACGCTGCCGAACCGGTGGTCGAGGGCGTCGAGGAGGGGGCGCGGATGCTCGTAGTCGTTGTGTGCGTGGGCGCGCCACAGCGGACGTGGGCGGTGCTTGCGGTCGGCGGCCCACGCGCTGCCGGCGGGCGGGGCGAGCACCGCGGCGGCCGTGGCCCCGAAGGCGGTGAGGGCTGTGCGACGACTGATGCGGGCCATGTTCTGCCTCCCTGTGGGCCGGTTCGGAACCACAGGGAGTATGGGGCCGTCCGCACCCCAATGAACCGGTACGCGACAGGAGTTGGCCGGACCGCCGCCCCTCGTTCACTCCTTCCGCGCACGCGGCATGGGAAAGCCCGCCCCAGGTGGGGCGGGCTTCACCGGGCTGTGGGAGGGGACGTTCAGGGCGTCTGGAGGTCGACGAGTTCGGCCAGCCGGGCGCGGTGCGCACCCGCCGTGCCGTACGCGATCGAGTCGGACTTGGCCCGCTTCAGGTACAGGTGCACCGGGTGCTCCCACGTCATGCCGATCCCGGCGTGCAGCTGGAGCGCCTCCTCGGCGGCGTGCACGGCGACGGACGCCGCGTACGCCTGGGCGACGGCAACGGCCACGTCCGTGTCCACGCCGGTGGCGAGCGCGTCGGCCGCGTTGCGGGCGGCGGCACGGAGGTTGACGACCTCCAGCCACAGCTGGGCGAGCCGGTGCTTGAGCGCCTGGAATCCGCCGACGGGCCGGTTGAACTGCTTGCGCTCCTTGAGGTAGCGCACCGTCTCGGTCAACGTCCATTCGGCGAGCCCGAACTGCTCGGAGGCGAGCAGCCCGGCCCCGGCCCTGAGCGCCCGGTGCACGGCGGCCTCGGCGTCACCGAGGAGGCGGCCGGGCACCCCGTCGAGCGTGACGGTCGCGAGCGGCCGGGTCAGGTCGAAGGTGACCTGCGGGGTGACGGTCGCCGCGTCGGCGTCCACGGCGTACAGTCCGCCGTCGTCCGCGGGCACCAGCAGCACATCGGCGGCCTGGGCGTCCGCGATCGCCGTCAACTCTCCGTGCAGTGAGCCGTCTTCATGGCGTACGACCTTGTAGGCGCCGCCCGGAGCGACGTTCAGGGCGACGGCGAGGGCGCCGATCCTCCGCCCGGAGGCGAGCTCGGCGAGGAGGTCGTCGGCGTCGCAGGCGAGCAGGGCCTCGGTGGCGACGACCGCGCTGGTGAGGTAGGGGACGGGGGCGACCGCGCGGCCCAACTCCTCCAGGACGACGGCGACTTCGCGGTGGGTGGCGCCCTGGCCGCCCTTGTCCTCCGGGACCAGCAGCCCCGCGAGGCCCATCCCGTCGGTGAGGGCCTTCCAGGCCGCGAGGTCGTGCGGGGTGTCCGACTCGGTGCGGGCGATCACGCCGGGTGCGTCGCAGTGGTCGGCGAGCAGGTCCCGGACGGCGGCGCGGAGGGCCTCTTCCTCCTCGGAGTAGAGAAGATCGGTCATCGGGCGAGGTCCTTCCAGGCGACGTCCTTGTCGGTGCGCGGTTCGGCCGGGAGGCCAAGGACCCGCTCGGCGACGATGTTCAGCAGGACCTCGCTGGTCCCGCCCTCGATGCTGTTGCCCTTGGAGCGGAGGTAGCGGTAGCCGGCGTCCCGGCCGGTGAAGTCCACCAGCTCGGGGCGGCGCATGGTCCAGTCGTCGTACAACAAACCTTCCTCACCACGGAGTTCGACCTCCAGGCCGCTGATCTCCTGGTTGAGGCGGGCGAAGGCGAGCTTCATGCCCGCGCCCTCGGGTCCGGGCTGGCCCGCGACGAGCTGCTGGCGCAGGCGTTCGGCGGTGAGGCGGGCGACCTCGGAGTCGACCCAGAGCTTGAGCAGCCGCTGGTGCAGGTCCTGGGTGCGCAGTTCGGGGCGTTCGCGCCAGGTCCTGGAGACCGGGCCGATCATGCCGCCCTCGCGGGGCAGCCGCATGCCGCCGATGGCGACGCGCTCGTTGTTGAGGGTGGTCTGGGCGACCCGCCAGCCGTCGCCGATCTCGCCGAGGCGGCGGTCGTCGGGGATGCGGACGTCGGTGAGGAACACCTCGTTGAACTCGGCCTCGCCGGTGATCTGCCGCAGGGGGCGGACGTCGACGCCGGGGTCGGTCATGTCGCAGATGAAGTAGGTGATGCCCGCGTGCTTGGGCACGTCCGGGTCGGTGCGGGCGATGAGGATGGCCCAGCGGGAGTTGTGGGCGCCCGAGGTCCACACCTTCTGCCCGTTGACCACCCACTCGTCGCCTTCGCGGACGGCCCGGGTACCGAGCGCGGCGAGGTCGGATCCGGCGCCGGGCTCGCTGAACAGCTGGCACCAGACCTCCTCCCCCACCCACAGGGGTCGCAGATAGCGCTGCTTCTGCTCCTCGGTGCCGTACTTGAGGATCGTCGGAGCGGCCATGCCGAGGCCGATGCCGTTGCGCCGGGGGTCGTTGTCGGGGGCGCCAGCGGCCTCCAGCTCGGCGTCCACGACGGCCTGGAGGGAGCGGGGCGCGTTCAGTCCGCCGAGGCCCTCGGGGTAGTGCACCCAGGCCAGTCCGGCGTCGAAGCGGGCCTTGAGGAAGTCCAGGCGGTCCGTGCTCGCGGGCGGGTGTGAGGCCAGCAACTCGGCGGTGAGGCGCTGGAGTTCGGCTGCGTCGGTCATGCCTGTGCTCCCGTGGGTACGACGGCGATCCGGCCGGTGGTCACCCCGTCACCGAGGCGCTGCACGGCGTCCGCGGCCCCCGCCAGCGGCACCCGCTCGCTCACCAGCGGCTTGATGGCGCCCCGGGCGGCCAGTTCGGTGAGCTGCTCGTGGCAGTGCTGGACCAGCTTGGGGTTCTTGGTGTTGTACAGGCCCCAGTGCAGGCCGAGGATCGAGTAGTTCTTCACCAGGGCGTGGTTGAGGGCGGGGCTCGGGATGGTCCCGCTCGCGAAGCCGACGACCACGATCCGGCCCTCGAAGGCGACGACTTTGGTCGACTGCGTGTAGGCCTCGCCGCCGACGGGGTCGTAGATCACATCCGCGCCCCGGCCCCCGGTGGCCTCCTTGACGGCGGCGACGACGTCCTCGCTCCGCCGGTCGACCACCACGTCACAGCCCAGTTCCCGGGCCACGGCGGCCTTGTCGGCACCGCCGACGACCCCGATGACGGTGGCCCCGGCCGCCTTGCCGAGCTGCACGGCCGCGCTGCCGACCCCTCCCGCGGCAGCGTGGACGAGCAGCGTCTCGCCGGCCTCCAGGTGGGCCCGTCGGTGCAGACCGAACCAGCCCGTCTGGTAGCCGATGTGCAGCGCGGCGGCCTCGGCGTCGTCCAGCGAGTCCGGTGCGGGCAGCAGGGCGGCGGCGTCCGCGACGGCGTACTCGGCGAAACCGCCGTGCGGCAGCGCGGGGTTGGCGATCACGCGCCGCCCGTCCTCGGTCTCGCCGCAGATCTCCACGCCGGGTGTGAAGGGCAGCGGCGGGCGCACCTGGTAGTGGCCGCGGCACATCAGGACGTCCGGGAAGTTGATGTTCGCGGCGCGCACCTTCAGCAGGACCTGGCCGTCGCCGGGCACGGGACGTGCCACGTCCTCGAGGCGCATCACCTCGCTCGGCTCAGCGTTCTCGTGCACTTGCCATGCCTGCATGGGGGGCCTCCACAGGACTGCGTCGTCATGCCGGGTCTGATCCCGGGTCCGACGGGGTCCGACCAGGATCTCTCGCATACTAAGCGGTCGCTTGCCATGAGGGAACAGCCGCCGGGAGAAAGTACCGCCACCCGCGGAGGGCGGGGCGCCACCGCTCCGGCATCCTCAAGCGACCGGCGTTTCTTGCCCAGCCAGGCAGTCACCCGTCAAGATGGTGATGTGAACCTGGTTCGTGTCGCCCGAGCGGCTCAACGCCTGGTATCTGGGGGCCGGACTCGTGGACGCGATCACGCCCGGGCGGGAGGCGGACGTCCGGGCGGCGGTCACCGTGCGGGAGGCCGTCTACCGGCTCGTCACCGATCGCCGTCTCGGCGAGGGGTTCGACCGGGAGGCGCTCGCCGTGCTCAACGCCGCGGCCCGCGAGACTCCCACGACACCGCCGCTCACCCTGTCGGGCCGGCACACCGACGCGACGCCCGCGCAGGTCCTCGCGACGGTCGCCCGCCAGGCCGTGGAGCTGCTGAGCGGCCCCGACGTGCCCCTCATGAAGGAATGCGGCAACCCCGAGTGCACCCGCGTCTACATCGACCGCTCGCGCGGCATGCGACGCCAGTGGTGCGGCATGGAGTCCTGCGGCAACCGGATCAAGGCCGCCGCGTACCGGGCCCGCAAGAAGGACTCCCCCGCGAGGACCGCGGGCTGAACGCCTACAGGCCCAGGTCGAGGGCCAGGCACGAGTAGTACTTCCAGCCTCTGGCCGGGTCGCAGGACACGTCCGCTCCACCCCGGGGAACGGCCTCCACCCGCGCACACTCGGGGCACGTCTCCTGTCAAGGCGGTGACGCAAGCTACCCGGGCAGGCCGCTGTCCGCCGCGCATGTCCTCCCCGGTCGTGGGTACGCCCCCTCCATGATTCGAAAACTGCAAGCGGTGGCCCTCGACTGCGCCGACCCGGTACGGCTCGCCGAGTTCTGGGCGGAACTGCTCGGCGGCCGGGTGGTCAAGCACCCGGAGGATCCCGACTGGGTCGAGGTGCACGGGTTCGAGGGCACACCGCTGGCCTGCCAGCGGGTGGACGACTACCGGCCGCCGCAGTGGCCGGGACAGGAACACCCGCAACAGCTCCACCTCGACTTCGACGTGGACGACCTCGACGGCGAGGAGCAGCGGGCGCTCGCCCTCGGGGCGACCGTGCTGGAACGCAGCGACCAGCTCCGCCCGGAGGCCAACTGGCGGGTCTACGCGGACCCGGCCGGCCATCCGTTCTGCCTCTGCTTCCACTGAGCGCGAGCCTGAACCCGAGCCCGCCGCCGGCTATTCGGTTGCCGCAGGTCGGCGCGGTCCTATAGGAAGCTCGCATGCTGAAGGGCGCCAAGGTCGGGCTGAGGGCCCGCCACGATGACGACATACCGGTGCTGCGGACCGAGCTCTACGACGACGTGGTCAACTCCTCGCGCGCCGGGAGCGGACCGTGGCGTCCGATCACGCCGGGCGCGAAGGACCCGCGGCTCGTGGTGGACGACGAGGAAGAGGGACACGTCCCGTTCTCCGTGGTGGAGCTGGAGGGCGGGACGCTGGTCGGCACCGCGACCCTGTGGGGCATCGACACCCACAACCGCTGCGCCCACATCGGCCTCGGACTGCTGCCGTCCTGCCGGGGCAAGGGATACGGCACCGACGTGGTCGCCGTGCTGTGCCACTACGGTTTCGTCGTGCGCGGTCTGCACCGGCTCCAGATCGAGACCCTGGCGGACAACGAGGCGATGCTGAGGTCCGCCGAGCGCAACGGCTTCGTCCGCGAGGGCGTCCTGCGCTCCTCGGCCTGGGTGATGGGCGAGTTCCTGGACGAGGTCCTGCTGGGACTCCTCGCCGAGGACTGGAAGCCCGCCCCGCCCACACCCTGAGCGCCCTGAGCGCCCTCAGCGCTCAGCCGCACCCGCCGCCGTACGCGACCGGTGCGGATGGGCCGGGTAGACGCCGAGGATCCGCACCTCGGTGGAGAAGAAGCCCAGCTCGTGCAGGGCGAGGGCGACGTGCCGCTCGTCGGGGTGGCCCTCGATCTCGACGTAGAAGCGGCTGGCGTCGAGGCCCGCGCCGACCTGGTAGCTCTCGATCTTCGTGAGGTTCACCCCGCTGGTGGCGAACCCGCCGAGCGCCTTGAACAGCGCGCTGGGGATGTTGCGGACGGAGAAGAACAGGCTCGTCATGGTCGGCCGCCCGGTGTCGGGGGCCACGACCGCGTCCCGGGACAGGACGACGAACCGGGTCGTGTTGTCGGGGTCGTCCTCGACCCCGGCGCGCAGCACGTCGAGGCCGTACCGCGCGGCGGCCGCGGGCGGGGCGAGCGCCGCGTGCCGCGGGTCCCCCAGCTCGGCCACCTCGCGCGCCGCGCCGGCGGTGTCGTCGGAGACGAGGGTCCGCCAGCCGCCCTCCCGCAGGACCTTGCGGCACTGCCCGAGGGCGTGCACATGGCTGCGTACGCACTCCACCTGGTCCACCGTCGCCCCGGCCACGCCCATCAGGTCGAAGCGGATGGCGAGGAAGTGCTCGGCGATGATGAACAGCCCCGACTCGGGCAGCAGATGGTGGACGTCGGCGACCCGTCCGGCCGCGGAGTTGTCCACCGGGATCACCGCCACGTCGGCGGTGCCGAGCGTCACCGCGTCCAGTGCCTGCTCGAAGCTCGTGCAGGGCTGCTCGGCGCACCCGGGGTACAGGGTGTGCGCGGCGGTCGCCGAGTTGGATCCGGGTTCACCTTGGTACGCGACGGTCGTCACTGTGCTCGGTCTCTTGTCGTGGGGCGGCGGAAGCTCCGTAACGTACCAGGGTTCGGCCGTCTCAGATCCAGGTGTCCAGCCACATCCGGGCGTGCCAGTCGGCGTACGGGATCGTCACGCCGGTGTAGAGCGGGAAGAACCAGATGAAGTTCCACACGATCAGCAGGACGAGGGTGCCCGCGGCCACCGCGCCCAGGGTGCGCCGCCGCAGGTCGGAGCCTGGTGGGCCCAGCATCGCGCCGACCGTCATCGCCACCGCCAGGCACAGGTAGGGCACGAAGACGACGGCGTAGAAGGAGAAGATCGTGCGGTCCTGGTACAGGAACCAGGGCAGGTATCCGGCGCCCACCCCGCACAGGATCGCCCCGGCCCGCCAGTCGCGGCGCAGCGCCCAGCGGAAGAGCAGATAGGCGAGGGCCCCGCAGGCCGACCACCACAGCAGCGGGGTGCCGAGGGCGAGGACGGTCTGGGAGCAGTCGACCGCGGTGCGGCAGCCGTCCTGCCCCGGCTTCGGCGACTGGTAGTCGAACAGCACGGGGCGCCCCTGGACCAGCCAGCTCCAGGGGTTCGACTGGTACTTGTGCGGGGTGTGCAGCCCCACGTTGAACTCGTACACGGCGTGCTCGTAGTGCCAGAGGCTGCGCAGCGGGGCCGGGATCCAGGACCAGGTGCCGCCGCGGCCGTCGGCCCAGTGCCGTCCGTAGCCGTCGTCGGACAGGAACCAGCCGGTCCAGGTGGCCAGGTAGGTCAGCACGGCGACCGGTACCAGGGACAGCAGGGACCAGCCGAGGCCCTTGTTCAGCACCGCCAGGTACGGGCGGCGGGAGCCGGCCACGCGGCGGGAGCCGACGTCCCACAGCACGGTCAGGGCCGTGAAGAACACCAGGACGTACAGGCCGTTCCACTTGGTGGAGGCCGCCAGGCCCAGGAAGACGCCCGCGGCGAGGCGCCAGGGGCGCGGTCCGGTCCCGGTGTGGTCGGCGGCGTGCTCGTCGGGGCGGGGCCGGCCGTCCGCGCCGACCGGCAGGGCGGCGGCGAGGCGGGCCCGCGCGTGGTCCCGGTCGATCAGCAGACAGCCGAAGGCCGCCAGGACGAAGAACATGACGACGAGGTCGAGGAGGGCGGTCCGGCTCATCACCACGTGCAGCCCGTCCACCGCGAGGAGCGCCCCGGCCAGACAGCCCAGGAACGTCGAGCGGAACAGCCTGCGTCCGACGCGGCACAGCATGAGCACCGACAGGGTGCCGAGGGCCGCCGTCATGAAGCGCCAGCCGAAGGGAGTGAGGCCGAACATCCACTCGCCGAGGGCGATGACCCACTTGCCGGTCGGCGGGTGCGCGACGAAGGTGCCGGTGTCGGAGAGGGAGATCACCTGGGGGTCGGCGAGGAGCTGCGGGTCGGCGATCTTGCGGTCCGGCCAGGTGCCCTCGTAACCGAGCCGCAGCAGGGACCAGGCGTCCTTGGCGTAGAAGGTCTCGTCGAAGATCACCGCCCGCGGCCGGCCGAGGTGCCAGAACCGGATCACGCCCGCCATGGCCGCCACGAGCAGCGGGCCCAGCCAGTCCCACACCGAGCGCTTCGGGAAAGGCGGGACGAGACGTTCACGGACGTCGGTCGCCGGGCGGGCCGTGCAGCCGTGCCGGCGAAGCCTGTCCTGCCAGTTCAGGGGCGCTGCCGAAGTGCGGGGGTCCTCGACGAGGGGGGAACGGGTCATGTGGCCGCTGGTCACCGGGCACCCTGCCGTGCGGCGCGGTGCGGCCGCCGCAATATCTCGTCCATCCGGCGAACTTACCCGGGCCGCAGGCCAGTTGTCGCGGGCGGGGGCACTCACGCCTTCTCAGGAGTCATGGAACGGGTCGCTCACGCCTTCCGGGGTCGCGCGCGGACGTGCATCCGCTCGCCCTGCGGCCCGAAGAGGCTGAGGAACTCCGCCGGCCCCTCCCCCGTCGAGCCGAACCAGTGCGGCACCCGGGTGTCGAACTCGGCCGCCTCCCCCGCCGTCATCACCACGTCGTGCTCCCCCAGCACCACCCGCAGCCGCCCCGCCAGGACGTACAGCCACTCGTAGCCTTCGTGCGTACGGGGCTCCGGCTCCTCGTCCCGGCGCGGCACCAGCACCTTGAAGGCCTGGAGGCCGCCCGGCTGCCGGGTGAGCGGCCAGAAGGTGCGCCCGTGCCGTTCGAGCGGCGCGGTTCGCACCCGGGGGTCGCCGACCTCCGGGGCGCCGACCAGTTCGTCGAGCGGCACCTGATGGGCCTGCGCGATCGGCAGCAGCAGCTCCAGGCTGGGCTTGCGCAGACCGGACTCCAGCCGGGACAGCGTGCTCACGGAGATCCCTGTCGACCGGGACAGCGAAGCGAGCGTCACCTCCCGGTCCTTGCGCAGCCGTCGCAGTCGGGGGCCGACCTCCGCGAGAACGTCATCGGTACTCATGCGGGATATTGCAGAATCGGCAAAGAAGTTTGTCAATCCCGCACCCGCGCGTGACGGTGTCGGCATGACCGAGACATACGAGATGACCGAGACGTACGAGGTGATCGTCATCGGCGGCGGTGCCGCCGGACTGTCCGCCGCACTCGTCCTGGGCCGCTCCCGCCGCCGCACGCTCGTCGTCGACGCGGGCGAGCCGCGCAACGCGCCCGCCGCGCACATGCAGGGCTTCCTCACCCGGGACGGCATGCCGCCCGCCGAGTTCCTGGCGATCGGACGAAAGGAGATCGAGCGGTACGGCGTCGAGCTGGTCGCGGACCGGGTCGTGGAGGTCGCGGACCGGGTCGTGGAGGTCGCGGAGGGCTTCGCCGTGACCCTGGCGAGCGGTCGCGTGCTCCGGGCCCGGCGCCTGGTCGTCGCGACCGGCCTGAAGGACGAGCTGCCCGAAGTGCCCGGGGTCGCCGAGCGCTTCGGCAAGGACGTGCTGCACTGCCCGTACTGCCATGGCTGGGAGGTCCGCGACCAGGCCTTCGGCGTGCTGGCCACGAGCCCGCTCAGCGTGCACCAGGCATTGATGGTGTCCCAGTGGTCCAAGGACGTGACGTTCTTCCTGCACGAGGTCGCGGAGGCCGACCTGGCGGCCGACGACCTGCGCAGGCTCGCCGCGGCGGGTGTAGAGGTGGTGCCCGGCGAGGTCGCCGAGCTGGTGGTGACGGACGACCGGCTGACCGCCGTACGCCTGAAGGACGGGACCGCCCTTGCGCGCGAGGTCGTCTTCACCGCCCCTCGGGCCGTCCCCCGCAGCGGCCTTCTGGAGCGGCTCGGGGCCGAACTGGCCGAGACCCCGTTCGGCGCGTACCCGGTCGTCGACGCGACGGGACAGACCTCCGTGCCGGGGGTGTGGGCCGCGGGGAACGCCGTCGGCTTCGGTGAGCAGGTGATCAACGCGGCGGCGGGCGGCTACCGGGCCGGGGCAGCGATCAACGGGGACCTGCTGATGGCGGACCTCGACACGGCCGCCGGGGTGTAGACCCGGCTCCTCCGGTACACCCTGGAGGAATGTTGCTTGCCCGACTGGCACAGGTGTCCCGGGAGGTCGCCGCGACCTCGGCGCGCTCCCAGAAGATCGCGCTGCTCGCGGAGCTGTTCCGGGAGGCGGAGCCGGACGACGTGCCCATCGTCATCCCGTACCTCGCGGGACGGCTCCCGCAGGGCCGGCTCGGCGTCGGGTGGAAGGTGCTGAGCCGCCCGGTCGCACCCGCCGCCGAGCCGAGCCTGACCGTCCGCGAGGTGGACCACCGTCTCACCGCGCTCGGCAAGGTCGCGGGCGCGGGCTCGCAGGCCGAACGGACGCGGCTGGTCGGTGAGTTGCTGGGCGCGGCCACCGAGGACGAGCAGCGGTTCCTGTTCGGGCTGATCAGCGGGGAGGTACGGCAGGGCGCGCTGGACGCGGTCGCCATCGAGGGACTCGCCCGGGCGACGCAGGCACCACCGGCCGACGTCCGCCGTGCCGTGATGCTGGCCGGCTCCCTCCAGACGGTCGCCGAGGCCCTGCTCGGCGAGGGTCCGTCCGCCCTGGACCGCTTCCGTCTCACCGTCGGCCGCCCGGTCCTGCCGATGCTCGCGCACAGCGCCTCCTCGGTGGCCGAGGCGGTCGAGAAGCTCGGTGCGTGCGCGGTCGAGGAGAAGCTGGACGGCATCCGCGTCCAGCTCCACCGGGACGGCGATGCCGTACGGCTCTACACCCGCACCCTGGACGACATCACCGACCGGCTGCCCGAACTGACCGCTGCCGCACTGGAGTTGCGGGGCGATCGGTTCATCCTGGACGGTGAGGTGATCGCCTTCGACGAGACGGGGCGGCCCCGCTCCTTCCAGGAGACCGCGGGCCGGGTCGGCTCCCGCACGGACGTGACGACGGCCGCCGAGGCGGTCCCCGTCTCCCCCGTCTTCTTCGACGCCCTGTCCGTCGACGGCCGGGACCTCCTGGACCTGCCCTTCGCCGAACGCCACGCGGAGCTGGCCCGGCTGGTGCCGGAGCCGATGCGGGTGCGGCGGACCCTGGTGTCGGGCCCCGAGGATCTCCAGCGGGCCGAGGAGTTCCTGGCCGAGACGCTGAAGCGCGGGCACGAGGGCGTGGTCGTGAAGTCCCTCGACGCGCCCTACAGCGCGGGCCGGCGCGGCGCGTCCTGGCTCAAGGTCAAGCCCGTGCACACCCTGGACCTGGTGGTGCTGGCCGCCGAGTGGGGGCACGGCCGCCGCACCGGCAAGCTCTCCAACCTACACCTCGGCGCCCGGACGGCGGACGGCGGCTTCGCGATGCTCGGCAAGACCTTCAAGGGCATGACCGACGCGATGCTCACGTGGCAGACCGAGCGCCTCCAGGAGCTGGCGGTGGAGAGCAGCGGTTACGTGGTGACCGTGCGGCCCGAACTGGTCGTGGAGATCGCCTACGACGGCCTCCAGAGGTCGACCCGCTATCCGGCCGGGGTCACCCTGCGGTTCGCCCGCGTGGTCCGCTACCGGGAGGACAAGCGGCCCGAGGAGGCCGACACCGTGGAGACGCTGCTGGCCGCGCACCCCGAGGTGACGCCGTGAGGACGAGCGCCGGCCTGCTGTTGTTCCGGCACACCGAGGACGGGCTGGAGGTGTTGCTGGGCCATATGGGTGGTCCGTTCTTCGCGCGCCGGGACGCCGGGGCGTGGACGGTACCGAAGGGTGAGTACGAGCCGGAGTCGGAGTCGGCCTGGGACGCGGCCCGGCGGGAGTTCGAGGAGGAGCTCGGACTCCCGCCGCCCGACGGGGAGGCCGTGTCCCTGGGCGAGGTCCGGCAGACCAACGGCAAGGTCGTCACGGCGTGGGCGATCGAGGCGGACCTCGATCCGGCGACCGTGGTGCCGGGGGTGTTCAGCATGGAGTGGCCGCCCAGGTCCGGGCGGACGCAGGAGTTCCCGGAGCTGGACCGAGTGGCGTGGTTCGGCCTGGAGCCGGCCCAGGTCGTGATCGTGAAGGCGCAGGCCGCGTTTCTCGACCGGCTGGCTGAGCACTCGGCCTGATGTCCACGCGTTGCGGTCGCCCCCGCCGCGCGGGAAGGTCGAAGCACAAGTCAGCTCTTCAGGAGGTCGGTCATGCCCATCGCGACGGTGAACCCGGCGAACGGCGAGACGCTCAAGACGTACGAGGCCATGGGCGAGGAGGAGATCGAGCGCAGGCTCCAGCTCGCCGAGGCGACGTTCCGGACCTACCGCACGACGTCCTTCGAGGAGCGCGCCCGCCTCCTGAACCGGGCCGCCGAGGTCCTCGACGAGGCTCAGCAGGACATCGCCCGGGTCATGACCACCGAGATGGGCAAGCCGGTCAAGCAGGCCCGCGCGGAGGCCGCCAAGTGCGCCAAGGCGATGCGCTGGTACGCCGCGCACGCCGAGGCGCTGCTGGCCGACGAGGAGCCCTCGCAGGCCGACGTCGAGGACTCCGGCGGCTCACGCGCGCGCGTGGTCTACCGGCCGCTGGGCCCGGTGCTCGCGGTGATGCCGTGGAACTTCCCGCTGTGGCAGGTGATCCGGTTCGCCGCGCCCGCGCTGATGGCGGGCAACGTGGGTCTGCTCAAGCACGCCTCGAACGTGCCGCAGACCGCGCTGTTCCTGGAGGACCTCTTCCACCAGGCGGGCTACACCCAGGGCTGTTTCCAGACGCTGCTCGTCGGGTCGGGCGCGATCGACGACATCCTGCGCGACGAACGCGTCAAGGCGGCCACGCTGACCGGGAGCGAGCCCGCGGGGCGGGCCGTGGCGTCCACGGCCGGGGACATGGTGAAGAAGACGGTGCTGGAGCTCGGCGGCAGCGACCCGTATCTCGTGATGCCGTCCGCGGACATCGACCGGGCCGCCCAGGTCGCGGTGACCGCGCGGGTGCAGAACAACGGGCAGTCCTGCATCGCCGCCAAGCGGTTCATCGTGCACACCGACGTCTACGACCGGTTCGCCGAACGGTTCGTGGCGGGCATGAAGGCACTCAAGGTCGGCGATCCTCTGGAGGAGGACACCGAGGTGGGGCCGCTCTCCAGCGAACAGGGGCGGAGCGACCTGGAGGAACTGGTCGACGACGCCCGGCGCAGCGGGGCGAGCGTGCTGTGCGGCGGCGAGCGGCCCGACGGGCCCGGCTGGTACTACCCGCCGACCGTCGTCGCCGACGTCACCCGCGAGATGCGCATCCACCGCGAGGAGACCTTCGGCCCGGTGGCCACGCTGTACCGGGCCGCCGACCTCGACGAGGCGGTGCTGATCGCCAACGACTCGCCGTTCGGGCTGAGTTCGAACGTGTGGACGCGGGACGAGGCCGAGGTCGACCGGTGCGTACGGGATCTGGAGGCCGGCGGGGTGTTCGTCAACGGGATGACCGCCTCGCATCCGGCGTTCCCGTTCGGCGGGGTGAAGCGGTCCGGGTACGGGCGTGAGCTGTCCGGGCACGGAATCAGGGAGTTCTGCAACATCACGACGGTTTGGCACGGAGCGTGACGCTTGCGCGGCTACGATCCCGGTGTGAACCGCGAAGTGACTCTGCCTCTGATCGTCGACGACCGCGGGACCTTGCAGGTGGCCGCCGCCGATGTGAGCAAGCTGCTGCGCAGTCTTGGCGGACGGTGGCTGCACTTGGTCGAGGCCGGGGCCGACGGCCTCGACGAGGACACGGTTGCCGCGCTGACCATCGAGTTGGCGAAGCTGGCCGACCGGATCGACGTGGCGTGCATCGCGCACAGCAGCGGTGGGGCGCCGTAGAGGGCGCTGGTGGCGGTGGGGCGCCGTAGGGGTCGCTCGGCTTCAGCGACATGTCCCCTCGGCGCCCCTGGGGCGACGTCAGCGGATGGACATCCCGGAGAGGGTCCGGGCGATCACCAGGCGCTGGATCTCGCTCGTCCCCTCGAAGATGGTGTAGATCGCGGCGTCCCGGTGCATCCGCTCCACCGGGTACTCCCGGGTGTAGCCGTTGCCGCCGAGGATCTGGACCGCCTGCGCGGTGACCTTCTTCGCGGTCTCGCTCGCGAACAGCTTGGACATCGAGCCCTCGGCCGCCGTGAACTGCTTGCCGTTGATCGCCATCCAGGAGGCCCGCCACACCAGCAGCCGGGCCGCGTCGATCGAGGTCCGCATGTCCGCGAGCTGGAAGGCCACGCCCTGGTTGTCGATGATCGGACGCCCGAACTGCTCGCGGGTCTTGGCGTAGTCGAGGGCGACCTCGTAGGCGGCGCGGGCGGTGCCCACCGCCATGGCGCCCACCGCGGGACGGCTGGCCTCGAAGGTCGCCATCGCCGCGTTCTTCACCCGCTCGCCGCCCGCCGCCTTCGCCCGCTCCCGGGCCCGGGCCAGGCGCTGGTCCAACTTCTCCTTGCCGCCGAGCAGGCAGTGGCCGGGGACCCGGACGTTCTCCAGGACGACTTCGGCGGTGTGCGAGGCGCGGATGCCGTGCTTCTTGAACTTCTGGCCCTGGGACAGGCCCGGGGTGTTCGGCGGCACGATGAAGGAGGCGTGGCCCTTGGAGCCGAGTTCGGCGTCCACGACGGCGACGACCACGTGGACGTTGGCGATGCCGCCGTTGGTCGCCCAGGTCTTGGTGCCGTTGAGCACCCACTCGTCCTTGGCCTCGTCGTACACGGCACGCGTGCGCATGGAGGCCACGTCGGAGCCGGCGTCCGGCTCGGAGGAGCAGAACGCGGCGACCTTGACATCGTTGACGTCGCCGTACATCTGGGGGATCCAGGTGCCGATCTGCTCCTCGGTTCCGTTGGCGAGAACGCCCACGGCGGCGAGGCCAGTGCCTACGATCGACAGGGCGATGCCCGCGTCGCCCCAGAACAGCTCCTCCATCGCCATCGGGATACCGAGCCCGGTGGGGTCGAAGTACTGCTGGGCGTAGAAGTCGAGGGAGTAGATGCCGACCTTCGCGGCCTCCTGGATGACCGGCCAGGGAGTCTCCTCACGCTCGTCCCATTCGGCGGCCGCGGGGCGGATGACGTCGGCGGCGAAGCCGTGCAGCCAGTCCCGGACCTCCTTCTGTTCGTCGTTGAGCTCCATGGTGAACTCGGCCATGACCCCTCCAGCGGCGGCACACGTGCATGTTACTAGCGGTAACCCGAGTCTGTTACCCACGGGTAGGAAAAGTCAACTCCGATGACCGGTCAGCAGCCTGTTCGATGCGCGCGACCTGCCGAGTGTTAGTTTGCGCAGGCGTCACCGATTAAGCACGGGTGGGGAGAGCTCATGGACACCACACAGCGGACCGATCAGCAGCGGTCCGCCGACCGCCGTCGGCGTGAGTTGTTGGAGGCCGCGGACCGGGTGGTGCTGCGTGACGGGCCGCACGCCTCCATGAACGCGATCGCCGCCGAGGCCGGTATCACCAAGCCGATCCTGTACCGCCACTTCGGTGACAAGGGGGGACTTTACGCCGCCCTCGCCAAGCGGCACACCGACGCGCTGCTGGACTCGCTGCGGGCCGCGCTGGACGCCCCGGCGGAGCGGCGGGAGCGGGTCGAGGCGACGCTCGACACCTACCTCGCGGCGATCGAGGCGCGGCCCCAGGTGTACCGGTTCCTGATGCATCCCGCGGAGGGGGGCCAGAGCGCGGACCAGGGGTTCGACGTCGGCCAGCATTCCGCGCCGCTGCTGCGGAGGATGGGTGAGGAGTTGGCGCAGGTCATCGAGGACCGGCTGGATCTGGGGCCCGGGAGTCAGCTGCTGGCGCGGGTGTGGGGGCACGGGATCGTCGGGATGATGTACGCGGCGGGTGACTGGTGGTTGGGGGAACGGCCGTGTGAGCGGGGGGAGTTGGTGCGGAGTATGGCGGACCTGTTGTGGGGGCGGCTGGCTGCGGCGGGGGACAAGGTGGGGGGTCCGGGGTTCTGACGGTCGGCTTTCGGCTGCCGGCCGGTGGGGGCTTGTCGCGCAGTTCCCCGCGCCCCTGAGCAGGTTCAGTTGACCCTGCGCCAAGACGATCTGGCCACCTGTCGCATGAGCTTTCGCTTGCGCCGACCCGTCAGGTGGTCCGCGTAGACCCTTCCCTCCAAGTGGTCCATCTCATGTTGCAGGCATCTCGCGAAGAAGCCCGTGCCGTGGATCGTCACCGGCTCGCCCGTCGCCGTGAAACCCTCCACCACCGCGTGGTCGTGGCGTTCCACCCCCGCCTCCAGGCCCGGCAGGGACAGGCAGCCCTCCGGGCCCCGCAGGAGCACGCCGTCGGTCTCCACCAGGCGGGGGTTGACCACATGGCCCAGGTGGCGGACCTCCTCGTCGTCCGGGCAGTCGTAGACGAACACGCGCAGGGGGACGCCCACTTGGTTCGCCGCGAGGCCCACCCCCTCGTGCGCGTACATCGTCGCGAACAGGTCCTCCACGAGACCCGCCAGTTCCGGGCCGAAGTCCGATACGTCCCCGCAGGGTTCGTGCAGGACGGGGTCGCCGAGCAGAGTGAGGGGCCGGACCCGGCCACGGGTGCCCGGAATGGAGCCGTTTCGCATGGCCGCAAGGGTACGGCGATTCGGGAGTGCCTACGGATCTCGATAGGCTGAGGTCCACACCACGTGGCCGGAGTCTGTGGCGCGGCGCGTACGCAAGGAGGATCGAGAACTGATGACAGGCAACTCGGACCCGCTCTCGCCGCGGGCCAAGCTCGCCGTGACGGCGGGCAAGGCCGTCGCGGCGGCATCCCGAGCCGCGGGTCGCGGCAGCGGTTCGGTCATCGGCGGCAAGGTGGCCCTCAAACTCGACCCCGACCTCCTCGCCCGGCTC
The DNA here is from genome assembly GCF_001514195.1 of Streptomyces griseorubiginosus. Lineage (GTDB taxonomy): Bacteria > Actinomycetota > Actinomycetes > Streptomycetales > Streptomycetaceae > Streptomyces > Streptomyces griseorubiginosus. The sequence continues at coordinate 497,400 of NZ_KQ948738.1, forward strand.
GCCCAGCACCTGGACGTCGTCCTCGTCTCGGCGACCAACGGAAAGACCACCACCACCCGGTTGATCGCGGAGGCCCTGGGGGCGGCCGGACCCGTCGTCTCCAACGCGCTCGGCGCCAACATGCCCGCCGGGATCACCTCCGCCCTCGCGGGCGGCTCGGACGCCCGCTACGGCGTGATCGAGGTCGACGAGAAGTACCTCGCGGGCGTGGCCCGGGACACCGACCCCAAGTGCATCGCCCTGCTGAACCTCTCCCGCGACCAGCTCGACCGGGCCGCCGAGACCCGCATGCTCGCCGAGAACTGGCGCGAGGGGCTCGCGGGCAGCAAGTCCGTCGTGGTCGCCAACGCCGACGACCCGCTCGTCGTGTGGGCCGCTTCCTCCTCCCCCAACGTCATCTGGGTCGCCGCCGGGCAGATGTGGAAGGACGACGCCTGGTCCTGCCCGTCCTGCGGCGGTGTGATGCAGCGGCCCGGCGACGACTGGTTCTGCGGCGAGTGCGGCTTCCGCCGGCCGACGCCGAGCTGGGCGCTCTCCGGTGACCACGTGCTCGACCCGCACGGCTCGGCCTGGCCCATCCACCTCCAGCTGCCCGGGCGCGCCAACAAGGCCAACGCCGCCTCCTCCGCGGCCGTCGCCGCCGTCTTCGGCGTACCGCCGCAGGTCGCCCTGGAACGCATGTACCAGGTGCAGGCCGTCGCCGGACGCTACGACGTGGTGCAGTTCCAGCAGCGCGACCTCAGGCTGCTGCTCGCGAAGAACCCGGCCGGCTGGCTCGAGACGTTCAGCCTGATCGACCCGCCGCCCACCCCGGTGATCCTCTCCGTCAACGCCCGCGGCGCCGACGGCACCGACACCTCGTGGCTGTGGGACGTCGACTACACCCGGCTGACCGGCCACCCGATCTGCGTGATCGGCGACCGCAAGCTGGACCTCGCGGTGCGTCTGGAGGTCGCGAACCAGAACTTCCAGGTCTGCGACAACCTCGACCAGGCCGTCTCGATGAGCCCGCACGGCCGTATCGAGGTCATCGCGAACTACACCGCCTTCCAGGACCTGCGCCGCCGCGTCGGCAACTGAGACACAGGGGACTTTTGTGAGCGACAACCAACTCCGGATCGTCTGGATCTACCCCGACCTGCTCAGCACCTACGGCGACCAGGGCAACGCCCTCGTCATCGAGCGCCGGGCCCGCCAGCGCGGTCTCGACGTGGCCCGCCTCGACGTGCGCAGCGACCAGGCGATCCCGACCTCCGGCGACATCTACCTGATCGGCGGCGGCGAGGACCGGCCCCAGCGGCTCGCGGCCGAGCGGCTGCGCCGGGACGGCGGACTGCACCGGGCCGTGGGCAACGGCGCGATCGTCTTCTCGGTGTGCGCCGGCTACCAGATCCTCGGCCACGAGTTCATCAACGACCTCGGCCAGCGCGAGCCCGGCCTCGGGCTGCTCGACGTGGTCTCCGTGCGCGGCGAGGGCGCCCGGTGCGTCGGTGACGTCCTCGCCGACATCGACCCGCGGCTCGGTCTGCCCCCGCTGACCGGCTTCGAGAACCACCAGGGCGTCACCCATCTGGGGCCCACCGCCCGCCCGTTCGCCAACGTCAGGCTCGGCAACGGCAACGGCACCGGGGACGGCACCGAGGGGGCGTACAACGACACCGTGTTCGGTACGTACATGCACGGGCCCGTGCTGGCGCGCAACCCGCTCATCGCCGACCTGCTGCTGAAGCTGGCCCTCGACGTGAACGCTCTGCCGCCGACCGACGACCGCTGGTACGAGGCGCTGCGCAACGAGCGCATCGCGGCTGCTCAGCAGCCTGCCTGAGCGGGGCGCCCCGCTCGGTTGCAAGCCTCCGTCAACGGCCCGTCTGACGGGGAGTCCGCACAGGTGAGCGGGGTCGTCCAGCAGGCGGACGCGTGCTTCGGCCCCGCCCCCTCCTGCCGCTAGGGTGGCGGGGTTCGAGCCGGACGACGAGGTCCGGATCCGGCCCCTGTCGAGAAGGTTGTAGCGGGCTTATGCGCATTGGTGTCCTCACGTCCGGCGGCGACTGTCCCGGCCTGAACGCCGTCATCAGGTCCGTCGTGCACCGTGCCCTCGTCGACCACGGCGACGAGGTCATCGGCTTCCGGGACGGCTGGCGCGGCCTCCTGGAGTGCGACTACCTCAAGCTCGACCTCGACGCCGTCGGCGGCATCCTCGCCCGCGGCGGCACGATCCTCGGCTCCTCCCGCGTCCAGCCCTCGCACCTGCGGGACGGTGTGGAGCGGGCCAGGGGCCACGTCGAGGAGCTCGGCCTCGACGCGATCATCCCCATCGGAGGCGAGGGCACCCTCAAGGCGGCCCGGCTGATGTCGGACGCCGGTCTGCCCATCGTGGGCGTGCCGAAGACGATCGACAACGACATCGCGGTCACCGACGTGACCTTCGGGTTCGACACGGCCGTCGGGGTCGCCACCGAGGCGCTCGACCGGCTCAAGACCACCGCCGAGTCCCACCAGCGGGTACTCGTCGTCGAGGTCATGGGCCGGCACACCGGGTGGATAGCGCTGCACTCCGGCATGGCGGCGGGCGCTCACGCCATCGTCGTGCCGGAACGGCCCTTCGACATCGAGGAGTTGACCCGGCGGGTCGGCGAGCGGTTCGAGGCGGGCAAGCGCTTCGCGATCGTCGTGGCGGCGGAGGGTGCCAAGCCGGCGCCCGGCTCCATGGCCTTCGACGAGGGCGGCAAGGACATCTACGGTCACGAGCGGTTCGCCGGGATCGCCCGTCAGCTGTCCATCGAGCTGGAGGGGCGGCTGGGGAAGGAAGCCCGGCCGGTCATCCTGGGGCATGTGCAGCGGGGCGGTACGCCCACGGCCTACGACCGGGTGCTGGCCACGCGGTTCGGGTGGCATGCGGTGGAGGCCGTGCACCGGGGGGAGTTCGGTCACATGACGGCTCTTCGGGGCACCGACATCGTGATGGTGCCGCTGGCGGAGGCGGTGGAGACGTTGAAGACGGTGCCGTCGGCGCGGTACGCGGAAGCGGAGTGTGTGCTTTAGGTCGTACGGCGGGTGCGGCGCCGTCGTGGCTGATCGCGCAGTTCCCCGCGCCCCTAGGTAGATCAATCTGCCCCCGGTCCGAGATGTGACCGGGGGCAGTTCTAGTCTGTAGGGCGGACAGACTAGAACAACCCCCACGAATCAGGAGCCGCCGCGATGGATCACAGCGGGCACGGCATGGTCCACGATCTGCCGCCGTTCACGCTGGGACGAGGGCTGCAGTGGTCGGCCGACCCCTTCTTCCTCGTCGCCTGCCTCCTCGCGCTCGGTCTCTACGCCTGGGGCGTGGTCCGGCTGCGGCGGCGGGGGGATGCGTGGTCCGTCGGGCGGACCGTCTCCTTCGTGATCGGTGTGCTGACCATCGTGCTGATGATGTGCACCGGGCTGAACGACTACGGCATGGTCATGTTCAGCGTGCACATGGTGCAGCACATGGTGATCAGCATGCTCTCGCCGATCCTCCTGCTGCTCGGCGCTCCGGTCACGCTCGCCCTGCGGGCGCTGCCCGTCGCCGGCAAGGGGCGAAGGGGGCCGCGTGAGCTGCTGCTCGCCCTGCTGCACAGCCGGTACATGCGGATCATCACGCATCCGGCGTTCACCATTCCGCTGTTCATCGCGAGCCTGTACGGGCTCTATTTCACGCCGTTGTTCGACTATCTGATGGGGTCGAAGACCGGGCACATCGCGATGATGGTGCACTTCCTCGCGGTCGGTGTCGTCTTCTTCTGGCCGATCATCGGCGTCGACCCGGGACCGCACCGGCCGGGGTATCTGATGCGGATGCTGGAGCTGTTCGCGGGGATGCCGTTCCACGCGTTCTTCGGCATCGCGTTGATGATGGCGTCCGAGCCGATGGTGGGGACGTTCAAGAACCCGCCCGCCTCGCTGCACATCGACGCGCTCTCCGACCAGAACTACGCGGGCGGTATCGCCTGGGCGTTCAGCGAGATTCCCTCCGTGCTGGTGCTGATCGCACTGCTGTTCCAGTGGTACGGCTCCGAACAGCGGCAGGCCAAGCGCAAGGACCGGGCCGCCGACCGGGACGGCGACAAGGAACTCGAGGAGTACAACGCCTATTTGGCCTCACTGAACGCACGCGGACAATAAGCACGTCGTCCTTCCGGAGCATTCAGTAGCATGAAGCGCGTTGGGGGAACCGCCACCGGGGGGAGCGGTCATGACACTTCGCGCATTTATGCACAGGATCGCCGTTCTCACGGTTTTCGCAGTGCTGCTGAGCGGCTGCGGCAAGGGAAATCCACTGACCGTGGTCAAGGCGGTCGCCGCGGGTGCGCCCTCGCTCGCACCGTTCTTCGACGAGGACAGCGGGCTCGGCAAGGACGCCGGGGCCGTGCGGTCGCAGCCCGTGCGGGGCAGTCTCCAGCAGGGGGACACACCAGGTCTCTACGGCGGCAGCAAGCAGCCGACCATCTGTGACGTCGCCGCACTCGAACGATTCCTCACCGATCCCGGGAATCACGACAAGGCCCAGGCGTGGGCGGATGTGCTGAACATCCGCACGGACCGGATACCGGAATATCTGGATCGGCTCACACCCGTGCTGCTGCGTCACGACACGCTCGTCCAGAACCACGACTACAAGAAGGGAAAGGCCGTCCCGTACAACTCCTTGCTCCAGGCGGGAATCGCGATTCTCGTCGATGAACAAGGGCTTCCGGCTGTGAAATGCTCGTGCGGAAATCCGCTGCGGCCCTTCAAGGGTGACACCGGCCGGATTTCCGTCCGGTTCGAGGACGGCAACAAGAAGTGGGCCGGATATGAGCGGAAGTCGGTCGTGGCCGTGCGGCCGGCTCCGCGAAAGCTGGCACGGATCGCTCTGCTCGACGTCCACGAGCCTGCCCGCGGCATCGACCGGCCGGTCGGGACGACCGGTGAGAGGGACGCCGCCTTCGACGCCGGGAAGCCGCGCGTCGTACCGGAACTCGCCGGGACGACCTTCGCCCAGGCCGGTCGGGAGCTCATCGACGCCGGGCTCGCGGCCGGGTACGCCGGGCAGGAGCCCCCGCCCGACGGCGCGAGGGTCACGGTGACGGATCCGCCCGCGGGGAGCGAGCTGGCGTTCGGGCAGTACGTGATGCTGACCGTGGCCGAGGGCGACGGGAGCGCCTCCGGCGGGGAGACCGGACCGGCGACCGTGCCCACGACGGCTCCCCCGCCGCCGCATCCGTCCGGGCCAGGGACACCGCCCTCCGGCACACCGCCCTCGTCCGGCAGCCGGTCCGGTGGCACCTCCTCCGCGCCTCCCTCCTCGTCGCGCGGCACGCCGGGGCCGTCCTCGACCCCGCCGCCGTCGAGCACGGCGCCCGGCTCGGCGTCGCCCGGCTCGGCGTCGCCCGGCTCGGCGTCGCCCGCACCGAAGAAGTCGAGCAGCCCGCCGTCCACCAGTGCCCCGGCGAGCAGCAGCGCGCCGCCTCCCCCGTCTCCTCCTCCACCGCCTCCCGCCACGAGCAGCGCGCCCATGACGGGCGAACCACCCACCGTCACCTCGCGACCCGCCACCAGTGAGCCCGCGAGCAGCGAACCCGCCAGCGGCGGGCCGAGCACCACCGTCGCCACGTAACGCCCGGAGAACCCAAGAGCCGAAGCAGCGCGGAACCGGAGAGTCAGCGGATGCCTTCAGGATCACCGACGTCGGGAGTGGGCCGGGTCATCGCCGGCCGTTATCTGCTGCTGAACCCGCTCGGCAGCGGCGGCATGGGCCATGTGTGGCTCGCCCACGACCGGAGACTCGCCTGCGAGGTCGCGCTCAAGGAGATCGTGTTCCGGGACCCGGTGGAGGCCGGCCACGAGCGTGAGGCACGGGTGGCGCGGGCCCGCGCGGAGGCCCGGCACGCGGCCGGGCTGCGCGGCCACCCGCACGTGGTGACCGTGCACGACGTGCTGGAGCACGACGGGCTGCCGTGGATCGTCATGGAGTACGTGGCCGACGCCGTGGACCTGCGTGACCTGGTCGCGTCCCGCGGACCGCTCGCCCCCGCGGAGTGCGCCCGCGTCGGCCTCGCCGTGCTGGACGCGCTGACCGCCGGGCATCGGCGGGGCGTGATGCACCGGGACGTGAAACCGGCGAACATCCTGCTGGCTCCGGACCGCTCGGGATCGCCTCACGGGCGCGTCCTGCTCACCGACTACGGCATCTCCGTGCAGCCCGACGCCGGGGAGACCCGGTACACGCTGGCGTCGGTGCTGGTGGGGACGGCGGGCTATCTGGCGCCGGAGCGGGCCACGGGCGGGGCGCCCACCCCGGCCGCCGACCTGTTCTCGCTGGGCTGCACGCTGTACCACGCCGTGGAGGGCGTCGGCCCCTTCGAGCGGGGGTCGCATCTGGCCGAGGTGACCGCGGTGGTCATGGAGGAGCCGCGGCCCGCCGTGCGCGCCGGCGCGCTCGGTCCCGTACTGCACGCGCTGCTCGCGAAGGACCCCGGGCAGCGGCTGTCCTCGGCGGAGGCGGAGGCCGCGCTGTCGGCGGTCCTGGCGCCGCCGGCTGAGCCGTATGCGCGGACGCGTACGCAGACGCAGGCCGAGCCGTATCCGCGGACGCAGACCGATCTCGGTTCGCAGCCGCCCTGGGCGGGGGTGCAGGAGCCGCCGTTCGGGCCGGTTCCGCACGGACACCGGTCGTCACCCGGGGCACCGCCGTCGCGGGGCGGCCGTTGGCGGCGGGAGCGTTCGCACGCCCTGCGGGCCGTCCTCGCCTGCGGTCTGGGGCTGGTGCTGGCGCTGGGCGGGGTCTGGTACGCCATGGCCGACCGGTCGTCGCAAGGCGGAAGCGGCGGCGGAGGAGGCGGAGGGGCGAGTGCCCGGCAGCCGTACGGTGAGGCCGTCGGGCTCGCGAAACCGCTGCGGGACGGTGACTGCGTGATCGCCGACTGGCCCGGGTCGGAGCGGTTCCGGGGGACGCCCCGGCTGCGGCTGGACCCCACCTGCGCTACGGCGCCGGACGGCCAGGTGATGGCGTTCGTGCCGGCGGGCTCGGCCGAGGAGGCGCGGCGGACCGGGCCGGCGAAGTGCGAGGAGCGGACGCGGGAGATCCGGGACCGGCTCGCGGACGTCCGCGGCCAGGCCGTCGTACCGACCGAGGAGGGCTTCGCGGCCGCGGGGCGGCGCACGGCCTGTCTGGTGCTGGGGGCGAACGGGCCGGTGTACGGGCCGATCGGCTCGCACCGCGCACCGGGTTCGGCGTTCGCGGACACGGCCACCATGCAGCGGCGGGACTGCCTGGACGTGCGCACCAACCGGGACGCCCGGCTGGTCTCCTGCGCGGGCTCCTACGACGAGCAGGTGCTCGGATTCACCCGATTGGCCCCCGACGTCACGCTGCCCGAGGCGCGCACCGAGTCGGACACGGCGTGTGCGCGCGAGGTGCCTCCGGGCGACTACGGCTTCGATCCGTCGGTCTACACGGCGGGGTCCTGGACGAGCGAGGGCCCGTGGAAGAACGGCACTCATTTCGTCGTGTGCACCGTCCGCAGGCAGAACGGGGGCACCATGGAGGGGGACGAATCCTGAGGAAGGTGTCGCGATGCCCGGTACCGGTTCCACGGATGGCTCGACCAGAACGATGGGGGTGCTCACCGTCGGCGGTCTCGTCGCGGTGACGGCGTACACGGTGGCGCTGGGCAGCAACGGCTGGCTGTGGTTCGGCTGGGTCGTGCTGGGTCTGATCACCCTCGGCATGGTGGCCACCCGCAGTTGACTCAGCCGCCCGTGAGGCGGCCCGCCGAGTGCACGCCCGGCTGGTACTTGGGCAGCCGGGCGGTGATCTTCATGCCCGCGCCCAGGGCGGTCTCGATGACGAGGCCGTAGGAGTCGCCGTACACCTGGCGGAGCCGGTCGTCGACGTTGGACAGTCCGATGCCGCCCGAGGGGCTGACCTCCCCGGCGAGGATACGGCGGAGCAGGACCGGGTCCATTCCGGCGCCGTCGTCCTCGATGACCACGAGGGCCTCGGCGCCCGCGTCCTGGGCGGTGATCTGGATGTGGCACTTGTCGGTCTTGCCCTCCAGGCCGTGCTTGACGGCGTTCTCCACCAGGGGCTGGAGGCACAGGAAGGGCAGGGCTACCGGCAGCACCTCCGGGGCGATCTGGAGGGTGACGGAGAGGCGGTCGCCGAAGCGTGCCCGCACGAGCGCCAAGTAGTGGTCGATGGCGTGGAGTTCGTCGGCGAGGGTGGTGAAGTCGCCGTGCCTGCGGAACGAGTAGCGGGTGAAGTCGGCGAATTCCAGGAGGAGTTCGCGGGCGCGCTCGGGGTCGGTGCGGACGAAGGACGCGATCACGGCGAGCGAGTTGAAGATGAAGTGCGGGGAGATCTGGGCCCGAAGTGCCTTGATCTCGGCCTCGATCAGGCGGGTCCGGGACTGGTCCAGGTCCGCCAGCTCCAGCTGGACGCTGACCCAGCGCGCCACCTCTCCGGCGGCCCGGACCAGTACGGCGGACTCGCGGGGCGCGCAGGCGACCAGGGCGCCGTGGACGCGGTCGTCGACGGTGAGGGGGGCCACGACCGCCCAGCGGACCGGGCAGTCCGGGGTGTCGCAGGTGAGCCGGAAGGCCTCGCCGCGGCCGGTCTCCAGCGGGCCCGCGAGGCGTTCCATGACCTCGGTGCGGTGGTGGCCGCCGACGCCGTCCCAGACCAGGACCTGCTTCTGGTCGCTGAGGCAGAGCGCGTCCGTGCCGAGCAGGGTGCGCAGGCGGCGGGCCGACTTGCGGGCGGTCTCCTCCGTCAGCCCGGCCCGCAGCGGGGGCGCGGCCAGGGAGGCGGTGTGCAGGGTCTCGAAGGTGGCGTGCTCGACGGGGGTGCCGAGACCGCCGAGGGCCTGCGAGCCGGCTGTGCGCCGACCGAGCCAGAAGCCGGCGGCGAGCAGCGGGAGGATCGCCACGCAGAGACCGGCCAGGAATCCGCTCACCGCGCCGCTCCCCTCACGCCTTGACCTCTGCGACCTTGGCCTCTGCGACCTTGACCTCTCACGCCTTGGCCTCTCACGCCTTGACCTCCGCCCGCAGTTCCTCCGGCAGATGGAAGCGGGCCAGGATGGCCGCCGTGCCCGCCGGTACCCGGCTCGCGGTGGCCAGCGACACCACCACCATGGTGAGGAAACCGAGCGGCACCGACCAGAGCGCGGGCCAGGCGAGCAGGGCGTGCAGCGGGCCCCTCGCGGGGAGACCGGCCATGGTCGCGGCCACGGCGAGGAAGGCCGAGCCGCCGCCGACCAGCATGCCCGCGGCGGCGCCGGGCGGGGTGAGCCGCCGCCACCAGATGCCGAGCACGAGCAGGGGGCAGAAGGAGGACGCGGAGACCGCGAAGGCGAGGCCGACCGCGTCGGCGACGGGCAGTCCGCCGACCAGGACGCTCGCGGCCAGCGGGACGCACATCGCGAGGACCGTGCCGAGCCGGAAGTGCCGTACGCCGCGCGCGGGCAGGACGTCCTGGGTGAGCACGCCCGCCACGGCCATGGTGAGCCCGGAGGCCGTGGACAGGAACGCGGCGAAGGCGCCGCCCGCCACCAGTGCGCCCAGTAGGTCGCCGCCGAGGCCGCCGATCATCCGTTCCGGGAGCAGGAGTACCGCCGCGTCGGCGTCCCCGGTGAGGGTGAGTTCGGGGGCGTACAGGCGGCCGAGGGCGCCGTAGACCGGGGGCAGCAGGTAGAAGCAGCCGATCAGGCCGAGGACGGCGACCGTGGTGCGGCGGGCGGCGACGCCGTGCGGGCTGGTGTAGAAGCGGACGACGACGTGCGGCAGGCCCATGGTGCCGAGGAAGGTGGCGAGGATCAGCCCGTACGTGGCGTACAGGGGCCGGTCCTCGCGGCCCGCGGCGAGCGAGGTCGACATGCCGTCGCCGGTGCGGCGGTCGGCGGCCGGGACGGTGGTGCCCTTGGCGAAGGTGAGGCGGGTGCCCTTGTCGATGTGGTGGGTGCCGGCGGGGAGTCGGAGCTGCTGGTCGTCGTGCGGGCGGCCGTCGACGGTGCCGGTCACCGTGACGGTGAGCGGCTGGTCCAGGGTGAGGTCGAGGGTGTCGGCGACTTTGACGACGCGCTGTTCGCGGAAGGTCGCCGGTTCCTCGAAGGCGTGGCTGGGGGCGCCGTCGCCCTGCCAGGCGAGGATCAGGAAGAGGGCGGGGACGAGCAGGGCGGTGAGCTTGAGCCAGTACTGGAAGGCCTGCACGAAGGTGATGCTGCGCATGCCGCCCGCGGCGACGGTGGCGACCACGACGGCGGCGACGATGACTCCGCCGAGCCACTCGGGTGCCCCGGTGAGGACGGTCAACGTGAGTCCGGCGCCCTGGAGTTGGGGCAGCAGGTAGAGCCAGCCGACGCCGACGACGAAGGCGCCCGCGAGCCGCCGTACGGCTTGCGAGGCGAGGCGGGCCTCGGCGAAGTCGGGGAGGGTGTAGGCGCCGGAGCGGCGCAGCGGGGCGGCGACGAACAGGAGCAGGACGAGGTAGCCGGCGGTGTAGCCGACCGGGTACCAGAGCATGTCGGGGCCCTGGACCAGGACCAGGCCCGCGATGCCGAGGAAGGAGGCGGCGGAGAGGTACTCGCCGCTGATGGCGGCCGCGTTGAGGCGGGGGCCGACGGTGCGGGAGGCGACGTAGAAGTCGGAGGTGGTGCGGGAGATGCGCAGGCCGAAGGCGCCGACGAGGACCGTGGCGACCACGACGAGCGCGACGGCCGGTACGGAGTAGCTGGAGTTCATCGGCCCTCTTCCAGCCCGGGGTTCATCGGTCCTCGACCAGGCGCACGAAGTCCCGTTCGTTGCGTTCCGCGCGGCGCACGTACCAGCGGGCCAGCAGGACCAGGGGGACGTAGAGGCCGAAGCCGAGAACGGCCCATTCGAGGCGGCGGGCGTCGGGCATCGCCGCGAAGAGCAGCGGCAGCGGGCCGACGAGCAGGGCGAGGAAGGCGAACACCGCGAGGGCGGCGCGCAGTTGGGTGCGCATCAGGGAGCGGACGTAGGTGTGGCCGAGGGTGGTCTGTTCGTCGATCTCGGTGCGCGGCCGGTAGTAGCCGGAGGCGGGTCGGCTGCGGCGGGGCGGGCCGGTGACGACGACGCGCCGCTCGACGGGGTCCTGGGGCACGGCTAGGGCCTCCTCATCAGCAGGTCGCGCAGTTCGCGGGTGTGGCGGCGGCTGACCTGGAGTTCCTCGCCGCCGACGAGGACGCTCACCGTGCCCGCGTCCAGGCGGAGTTCGCCGACGTGGCGCAGGGCGACGAGGTGGCGGCGGTGGATGCGGACGAAGCCGCGGGAGCGCCAGCGGTCCTCCAGCGTGGACAGCGGGATGCGGACGAGGTGGCTGCCCTTGTCGGTGTGCAGGCGGGCGTAGTCGCCCTGCGCCTCGACGTGGGTGATGTCGTCGACGGCCACGAACCGTGTCACCCCGCCGAGTTCGACGGGTATGTGGTCCGGGTCGGGTTCGTGCACGGGGATGCGGGGCGCTGCGTCGAGGCGTTCGGCGGCGCGGCGGACGGCTTCGGCGAGGCGTTCCTTGCGGACCGGTTTGAGGACGTAGTCGACGGCCTTGAGGTCGAAGGCCTGGACGGCGAAGTCCTCGTGGGCGGTGACGAACACGACCAGCGGCGGCTTGGCGAAGCCGGTCAGCAGCCGGGCGAGGTCGAGGCCGTCGAGCCCCGGCATGTTGATGTCGAGAAAGACGACGTCGATCGCCTCGGGTCCGTGCGGGCCCGACTCCAGCGCGCGGTTGATGCGGCGCAGCGCCTCGGTGGCGTCACCGGCCCCTTCCACACTGCCGATCCGGGGATCGGCGCCGAGGAGGTAGAGCAGTTCCTCCAGCGAGGGGCGTTCGTCGTCGACAGCCAGGGCGCGCAGCATGAACCCGGAGTGTAGGAGCTATTCGTACGACTGGACACGTGCGGTGGTGTGGACGCCCGCGCTGGATACAGTGCCGACATGAACAGCAGGACCGCCGCGTTCGACGAGCTCGACCGGAAGATCATCACCGCGCTGATGGCGAACGCGCGGACCTCCTTCGCGGAGATCGGTGCGGCGATCGGACTGTCCTCCACGGCGGTGAAGCGGCGCGTGGACCGGCTGCGGGACACCGGGGTGATCACCGGGTTCACGGCCACGGTGCGGCCGTCGGCGCTGGGCTGGCGCACCGAGGCGTACGTCGAGGTGTACTGCGAGGGCGCGGCCCCGCCGCGGCGGCTCGCGGAGGTGGTCCGCAACCATCCGGAGATCACCGCGGCGATGACGGTGACCGGTGGCGCGGACGCGCTGCTGCATGTGCGGGCGCGGGACGTGGAGCACTTCGAGGAGGTGCTGGAGCGCATCCGGGTGGAGCCGTTCATCCGGAAGACGATCAGCGTGATGGTGCTGTCCCACCTCCTCCCGGAAAGCCCCGAGGCGGGGGCGAGCCAGCCGGCACCGGAGGCGTAGCGGATAAACGCATGAGCCATGCGTTTCACCGGCGATATTCGCAGCATTCCTGCGCGGACACGCAATTCTTGTTGCTTGTCGGGCCCCCGGGTCACTTCCTACCGTGGTGTCAACCCTCAGTAGACAGCGCAGGAAGCGGAGGAACCCCTCTGTGTCCGACTCCCGTGTGCCGCGCCTGCGGCGGTTCCTGGTCTGCGAACCCAGACACTTCGCCGTGCAGTACGCGATCAATCCCTGGATGCATCCCGACACCCACGTCGACGTGGACCTGGCGCAGGAGCAGTGGCGGACGCTGATCAGCGCCTACGAGTCCCATGGGCACCGTATCGACGCGGTGGAGCCGGTCCCCGGTCTCCCGGACATGGTCTTCGCCGCGAACTCGGCGGTCGTCGTCGGCGGCCGCGTCTTCGGCTCCCTCTTCCACGCGCCCGAGCGGCGCCCCGAGTCCACGCACTACGACCTGTGGTTCAAGAGCGCGGGCTACGACGTCCAGCGCCCCCTGTCGGTCTGCGAGGGCGAGGGCGACCTCGTCTGGACCGGCCGGTACGTGCTGGCCGGGACGGGTTTCCGGACCACCCGGGAGGCGCACCGCGAGGTGCAGGAGTTCTTCGGCCACCCGGTGATCAGCCTGACCCTGGTGGACCCGCACTTCTACCACCTGGACACGGCGCTCTTCGTGCTCGACGACTCGGCGGTGGGCAACAACATCGTCTACTACCCGGAGGCCTTTTCGGCGGGCAGTCGCGCGGTACTCGAACGGCTGTACCCGGACGCGGTGCTCGCGACCCGCGACGACGCGATGGCGTTCGGTCTGAACTCCGTGTCCGACGGCCGGCACGTCTTCATCGCCCCGCAGGCCGAGGCCCTCGCCGTGCGTCTCGACGAGCACGGCTACGTCCCCGTCCCCGTCGACCTCTCCGAGCTCCACAAGGCCGGCGGCGGCATCAAGTGCTGCACCCAGGAGATCCGCTCATGACCGCACCCGTAAGCACGCGTTCCTCCGCCGATCTCATCCGCGCCGAGGAGCCGGTCCTCGCGCACAACTACCACCCGCTGCCCGTGGTCGTCGCCCGTGCCGAGGGCACCTGGGTCGAGGACGTCGAGGGCCGCCGCTACCTGGACATGCTGGCCGGCTACTCCGCCCTCAACTTCGGCCACCGCCACCCGGCGCTGATCGAGGCGGCGCACGCGCAGCTGGACCGGCTGACCCTCACCTCCCGCGCCTTCCACAACGACCGGCTCGCCGAGTTCGCCGAGCGGCTGGCCGAACTGACCGGCCTGGACATGGTGCTGCCGATGAACACCGGCGCGGAGGCGGTGGAGAGCGGCATCAAGGTGGCCCGCAAGTGGGCGTACGAGGTGAAGGGCGTCCCGGCCGACCGGGCCACGATCGTGGTGGCCGCCGAGAACTTCCACGGCCGTACGACGACGATCGTGTCGTTCTCCACCGACGAGACCGCGCGGGCGGGCTTCGGCCCCTTCACACCGGGCTTCCGGATCGTGCCGTACAACGACCTGGCGGCGCTGGAGGCGGCGGTCGACGAGACGACGGCCGCGGTGCTCCTGGAGCCCATCCAGGGCGAGGCGGGCGTGGTCATCCCGGACGACGGCTATCTGACCGGGGTCCGCGAGCTGACCCGCCGCAAGGGCTGCTTGTTCATCGCGGACGAGATCCAGTCGGGCCTCGGCCGCACCGGCCGCACCCTCGCGGTCGAGCACGAAGGGGTCGTCCCGGACGTGCTGCTGCTCGGCAAGGCGCTGGGCGGCGGCATCGTCCCGGTCTCGGCGGTGGTGGCCCGCCGGGACGTGCTCGGCGTCCTGCGCCCGGGCGAACACGGCTCGACCTTCGGCGGCAACCCGCTCGCGGCGGCGGTCGGCACGGCGGTGGTGGAACTCCTGGAGACGGGCGAGTTCCAGAGCGGGGCGGCGGAGCTCGGGTCGGTCCTGCGGGACGGTCTGACCGGACTGGTCGGCAAGGGGGTGGTCGGCTTCCGCGCCCGCGGCCTGTGGGCGGGCGTGGACATCGACCCGGAGATCGGCACCGGCCGCGAGGTCAGCAAGCTGCTCATGCACGAGGGAGTCCTGGTCAAGGACACCCACGGCTCGACGATCCGCCTGGCACCCCCGCTGACGATCACGGCGGAGGAGTTGGAGTCGGCACTCGGGGTCCTGGAGAAGGTACTCAGGCGCTGACCTGCCTCAGGGGCGCGGGGAACTGGACCTGCCTTCAGGGGCGCGGGGGGAGCGCGAAAGGCCCCCCGCCGGCCCGCACCCGCGCCCCCACCGCACCGCCCTCCCCCGTAGGCGAACTCCCACCTCACCGGGTGAAGATGTGACGAAGAGGTGATAGACCACTCTCAGCGACAGAGAGGTCGTCCGTGGGCGCTCACAAAGGGCATGACACCGCGCGGCACCGGTTCGACGTGGCCGATGCCGCGCCACTGCTGCTCGACGCCCACGGCATCGTCACCGGCTGGACGAGGGACGCGGAACGCCTGCTGGACTACGGCGCCTCGGAGGCCGTGGGGATGACCGCCGCCGCCCTGCTCACCGCCGAGGACGCCGGCCGAGTGCCCGAGCTCGCCCAGCGCTGCCGCGCCGACGGCGGCTGGGCGGGGCTGCTGACGGCCGTCCGCAAGGGGGGCCGGCCCGCCCGGCTCATGGTGCGCGTCACCTCGGCCGACACGGACGGCACCGCCCGCTGGCTCGTCCTGCTGTCCGAACTGGCCGAGGCGCCCGGCTGGGACATGAGCCGCCCGGTGCTGGAGCAGATGGTCACCCGCTCCCCCATCGGCATCGCGATCGTCGACACCGACCTGCGCTGTGTGTGGTCCAACCCGGCCCTGGAGCAGTTCGGCAGCGCTCCGGCGCCCGAGCGGCTGGGACTTCGGTTCGGGGAGATCCAGCCGGGCCTGGACGCGGAGGCGATCGAGGCGCAGATGCGGCGGGTGCTGGAGACCGGCGAGCCGATCGTGGAGTACGAGCACGTCGGACGGGTCCGTGCCGCCCCGCACCGGGAGACCGCGCACACCATGTCGTTCACCCGGATCGACGACGACCAGGGCAAGCCGATGGGCGTCTACTACACGGTCGTCGACATCACCGAGCGGCACCGCGCGCGGCAGCGTCTGGCCCTGCTCGACCGGGCCGGTGAGCACATCGGGCGCGGTCTGGACATCCGGCAGACCGCGCAGGAGCTGGCCGACGTGGCCGTGCCGGCGCTGGCCGACTACATCACCGTGGACCTGCTGGAGCCCGTGTTGCGGGGCGCGGAGCCCACCATGCAGGTGCCGCTGGTGCGGGCCGGGCAGCAGTCGGTGAACGAGGGGGTGCCGGAGGCCGTCGTCGCGGTGGGCGAGGTGGCCGCCTACCTGCCCGGCACACCTCCGCTGCGGTGTCTCGTCGAGGGCACGTCCTGGCGGGAGGAGCGGCTCGATCCGCTGGCCGCGGAGTGGGCCACCGACATACCCGGTGGTCGCACGGCGACCTTCCTGGAGCTGGGGCTGCACAGCGTGATGGTCGTGCCGATCCGTGCACGGGGTGCCACGCTCGGCGTCACGACCTTCTTCCGCCGGCGTCGCCAGGAGCCTTTCGACGAGGACGATCTCAACCTCGCCGAGGATCTCGTCTCCCGGGCCGCCGTCTGCGTGGACAACGCCCGGCGCTACACCCGCGAACGTCAGGCGGCGCTCGTCCTCCAGCGCAGTCTGCTCCCGCACCGGCTGCCCGAGCAGGACGCCGTGGAGGTGACGGCCTGCTACCGGCCGGCCGACGAGCTGACCGGCCTCGGCGGCGACTGGTACGACCTGATCCCGCTCTCCGGCGCACGGGTCGCCCTGGTGGTCGGCGAGGTCCCCGGCCACGGAATCGCCGCCGCGGCAGCGATGGGCCGCCTACGGACCGCGGTACGAACGCTGGCGGCCCTGGATCTCCCCCCGGAGGAGGTACTGGGCCACCTGGACGACCTGGTGGCCCGGGCGGCACGGGAGGAGGGCGCGGGCCCCGAGGCGGCGGGAGGCTCGGGGGGCGGGGAGGGGTGCGGGGCTGCGGGAGGGTCGGGACTCGCCGGAGGATCGGGGACAGCGGAGGGCTCGGGGCTCGCGGGCGGGTCGGAGGCCGTGCCCGGAGACACACCAGCTCCCGGCCGCTCGGGAAGCCCCGCTGCCACACCCGCCCCCGGGAACTCGCGGGCCCTGGCCGCCCCCGTCGATCCGTCGGACGAGTCCGACAGTGCTCAGGCGGTGGGGTCCGGGTGTGTGTACGTCGTCTACGACCCCGTCGACGGGCAGTGCGCGATGGCCGCCGCCGGGCATCCCGCGCCCGCCGTGATCCTGCCCGACGGGACCGTCGCCTTCGTGGACCTGCCTCAGGGGCCGTCCCTCGGCGTCGGGGGTCCGCCCTTCGAGTCCGTGGAGCTCGCCCTGGCCCCGGGCAGTACCCTCGCGCTGCACACCGACGGGCTGCTCGCCCACGGTGAGGGCAGGTCGCTCGAAGCGGGCCGGGAGCGGTTGCGCGAGGCCCTGGAGCGGTCGGCCGACACGCTCGACCTGCGCTGCCGGGCCGTCGTGGACTCCCTGGCCCCCGACCAGCCGCACGACGACCTGGCCCTGCTGCTCGCCCGCACCCGGCTGCTGGGGCCCGAACAGGTCGCCGACTGGGACGTGCCCGTGGACCCGGCGCAGGTCGCCGAGGCCCGCAAGGCGGCGTCCCGGCAGCTGACGGAGTGGGGCCTGGAGGACTTCGCGTTCACCACGGAACTGGTCGTCAGTGAACTCGTCACCAACGCCATCCGGCACGCCGTAGGACCGATCCGGCTGCGCCTGATCCGGGCGCGCACCCTGATGTGCGAGGTGCTGGACTGCGGCTCCACCGCGCCCCACCTGCGCCATCCGCGGACCACCGACGAGGGCGGCCGGGGGCTGCTCCTGGTCTCCCAGTTCGCCCAGCGCTGGGGCACCCGGTTCGTGCCCGAGGGGAAGGTCATCTGGGCCGAGCAGTCCCTGCGGGAACCCGGCGCCTGAGCCCCGGAGACCGCGTCCGTATCCACGGCCCCCTCTGCGATCCGTTCCTACGGCCCATCGCTGGAATCCCTCATATCGTGGGAAAATGGGCCATCCCGGCGGCGAGGCGGCTTCCATGAGCGACACATCCATCGACTACGCGGCGGTGTTCCAGGCTCTCCCCGGCGTGGTCGCGCTGGTCACACCGGACCTGGTGTTCGCCGACGTCAACGAGGAGTTCCTCGGCGTGTCGGGCCGGCGGCGCGAGGAGATCGTGGGCCGCTACTTCTTCGACGTCTTCCCGGACAACCCGAACGACCGGGCCGCGACCGGCATGCGCAACCTGGCCGCCTCGCTGCGGCGGGTCCTCGACACCGGCGAGCGCGACGCCATGGCGCTCCAGCGCTACGACGTGGAGGACCCCGAGCGGCCCGGCGAGTGGCAGGTGCGCTACTGGAGCCCCGTCAACGCCCCGGTGCTCGGCCCGGACGGCAAGGTCGCGCTGGTGGTGCACCGGGTGGAGGAGGTCACCGAGCTGATGCGCGCCCGCGGCGGCCCGCGCGGCAGCCGGGCCCGGGTCCTGGAGGCCGAGCTGTACACCCGGGCCCGTGAGATCCAGGAGTTCAACGAACGGCTGCGGCAGGCACACGCGCGTGAGCGGGAGGTCGCGCTGGCCCTCCAGGAGGCGATGCTGCCGGTCAGCCGGCAGTCGCTGCACGACCGGGCGGCCGTCCGCTACCGGCCGGCGGTGGGCGCGCTCAACGTCTGCGGGGACTGGTACGACCTGGTCGACCTGGTGGGCGGGCGCGGGGTCGGCGTCTCCGTGGGCGACGTGGTGGGCCACGGGCTCGGAGCGGCCTGTGTCATGGGGCAGCTGCGGAGCGCCCTGAGCGCGGCCTCGCGGGTGGCCGAGGGTCCGGCGCAGGCCCTGGACGTGCTGGGCCGGTACGCCAATGTGATCGAGGGCGCCGAGTCGGCGACCGCGGTCACCACGTTCATCGACTTCGAGCACGGCAGGATCACCTACAGCAGCGCCGGACACCCGCCGCCGATGCTGGTGCACGCCGACGGCCGGGTGGAGTGCCTCGACAAGGCCACCGACCCCCCGCTGGACGCCCGCCCCGACCCGATCCCCCGGCCGCAGGCGACCACCACGTTCGGCGCGGGCGCGACGCTCGCCCTCTACACCGACGGTCTCGTCGAGCGCCGCCACGAGGACGTCGACATCGGCCTCGCCCGCCTCGCCGACTCCCTCACCCGCCACCGCGAGGAGGACCCCGAGACCCTGGCCGACGCCGTCCTCGCGGAGCTCCTGCCCACCAGCGGCGCGACGGATGACACGGCGCTGGTCATCGTGCGGTTGTGAGGGCGGGTGGGGCGCAGTGCTGCCGGGGCCTCGCCGGGCGGAGTGCTGCCGGGTCTCGCCGGACCGGGGCGCCCGGTGGAAGGCAAGAGGGAGTCCCCGGCCTACCTGTGGCGCGTATCGCGTCACCCGTGCTCGTCGAGTTGCCGTCGGCCGCGCTACGGGATCAAGCTGGAGCGGCGGTCGGGGCTGTTCCGGGTCCCGCCGCCTGCGCCTACACTGACAGCCCCATCTCACGCCGGTTGACCAGCCAGAACGCGGAGTTGAGCCGTCCGCCCGACCGAGGAGCGCCCCCTCTTGTTCTACTACCTGCTCAAATACGTGCTGTTGGGGCCGTTGCTGAGACTGGTCTTCCGGCCTCGAATAGAGGGCCTGGAGCACATCCCGGACTCGGGTGCGGCCATCGTGGCCGGCAACCACCTGTCCTTCTCCGACCACTTCCTGATGCCCGCGGTGCTCAAGCGCCGCATCACCTTCCTGGCGAAGGCCGAGTACTTCACCGGCCCCGGCATCAAGGGCCGGCTGACCGCCTTCTTCTTCCGCAGTGCCGGACAGATCCCGGTCGACCGTTCCGGCAAGGAGGCGGGCCAGGCCGCCATCCGCGAGGGTCTCGGCGTGCTGCGCAAGGACGAGCTACTGGGCATCTACCCGGAGGGCACCCGCTCCCACGACGGCCGCCTCTACAAGGGCAAGGTCGGCGTCGCGGTGATGGCCCTCAGGGCCCAGGTGCCGGTGATCCCCTGCGCGATGATCGGCACCTTCGAGGCCCAGCCGCCCGGCAAGGTCATCCCCAACATCCACCCCGTGGTGATCCGCTTCGGCAAGCCCCTCGACTTCTCCCGCTATGCCGGGATGGAGAACGAGAAGGCGATCCTGCGGGCGATCACCGACGAGATCATGTACGCCATCCTGAAGCTGTCCGACCAGGAGTACGTCGACGAGTACGCGGCCGTGGTGAAGGCGGCCGAGGCCGCTGCCGCCAAGGAGCGCAAGTTCCCGCGCCTGCCGCTCAGTTGACCTCTGCTGTCGGCAGAGCTGCGTGTGCCCGCCCGACGTCCGACCGTAGGGTCACGGCATGACACGACGTGCTGTGGTGATCGGAGCGACCGGACAGATCGGGCGGGTGGCCGTGGGTGCACTGGCCCGCGACGGCTGGGAGGTGACCGCCGTCTCGCGGGGCGGCGCGCGGGACGAGAGCTGGCCCGCCGAGGTGCGTACCGCGCGGGCCGACCGGGCGGACGACTCGGCGCTGGCCGCCGCGGTGGGTGAGGGCTGCGAGGTCCTGGTGGACGTGGTGGCCTACGGGCCGGAGCACGCACGGCAGTTGGTGTCGCTGGCCGACCGGGTCGGCTCCGCCGTGGTGGTCTCCAGCGTCTCGGTGTACGAGGACGACAAGGGCCGCAGCTTCGACACCCAGGCGGAGCCGGACGGCTTCCCCGAGTATCCGGTGCCCACCGGCGAGGAGCAGCGGACGGTCGCCCCGGGCGAGTCGTCGTACAGCACCCGCAAGGCCGGTCTGGAGCGTGAACTCCTGGCCGCGGGCGACCGGTTGCCCACGACGCTGCTGCGCGCGGGGGCGATCCACGGACCGCACTGCCGGACCCCGCGCGAGCTGTACTTCGTCAAGCGCAACCTGGACGGGCGGCCCCGGCGCCTGCTGCCGTACGGCGGCCGGAGCCGCTTCCATCCGGCGAACGTCCACAACATCGCCGAACTGGTCCGGCTCGCCGCCGCCCGGCCCGGCAGCAGGGCCCTGAACGCCGTGGACCCTCACGCCCCGACGGTGGCGGAGATCGCCGCCGCGATCGACTCGGTGATGGGCGTCGAGCCGGAGACCGTGCTGATCGAGGGTGCGCCGCCGTCGCCCACCGTGGGGGACACGCCGTGGTCGGTACCGGTGCCCGTCGTCTTCGACATGTCCGCCGCGGAACGGGAGTTGGGCTACCGCCCGGTGGTGGCACGGTACGCCGACCGGCTCCCGGAGACCGTCGCCTGGATCGAGGACCGGCTGGCCGGCCAGGACTGGCGGGAGGCCTACCCGAGGATGTTCCAGACCTACGGCGACCTCTTCGACTACGCGGCGGAGGACGCGTACCTCGACTCGCTCGGCGCATGAGAGAAGGCGGCCGGTGGCTCCGGCCGCCTTGTCCCGTGTACGTGTGTTACGGCTTCGGCGTGGCGTGCGGGGCGCAGGTCACGTCGGCCGTGTCCAGCTTCCCGCTGAGCAGGTAGGCGTCCACCCGCGGGTTGATGCACGGGTTGACCAGGCCGGTCACACCGTGGGAGCCCGCGTCCTTCTCGGTGATCAGGCGGGAGCCCTTGAAGCGCTTGTGCAGTTCGACGCCGCCCGCGTACGGGGTGGCCGCGTCACGCTGGGACTGCACGATGAGCACACCCGGCAGGCCCTTGCCCGTCCTGACGCTCACCGGAGTCTGCTGCTTGACCGGCCAGGTGGCGCAGGGCAGGTTCATCCAGGCGTTGGCCCAGGTCATGAAGGGGTACTTCTGGTGGAGCGCGGTGTTGTCGCGGTCCCACTTCTTCCAGCTGGTGGGCCACTTGGCGTCGGTGCACTCGACGGCCGTGTAGACGGCGTTGCCGTTCTCCGAGGAGATGTTGCCCGCGGTGTCGGACGGGTCCGGGGCCGCCGCGTCGACCAGCGCCTGGGTGTCGCCGGCGACGTATTTGCCGAACACCGTGGCGACCGGCACCCACGAGGAGTCGTAGTACGGGGCGCTCTGGAAGAAGCTGATCAGCTCGGCCGGGCCGACGACCCCGCCGATGGGGTTCTTCTTGGCGGTGGCGCGCAGTTCGAGCCACTTCGCCTCGACCGCGGCCCGGGTGGTGCCGAGGTGGAAGGTGGCGTCGTTGGCGGCGACCCAGTCCTCCCAGTCCTTCCAGCGGCCCTCGAAGGCGATGTCCTGGTCGAGGTTGGCCTCGTACCAGATCTTCTCGCGGGAGGGGTTCACGACGCTGTCGACGACCATGCGGCGCACGTGGCCCGGGTACATGGTGCCGTAGACGGCGCCGATGTAGGTGCCGTAGGAGACGCCCAGGTAGTTGAGCTTCTTCTCGCCGAGCGCGGCACGGATGACGTCCAGGTCGCGCACGGTGTTGGGCGTGGTCATCTGCTGGAGCATCGCCTTGCCGGTGCGCTCGGCGCAGCCCTCGGCGTACTCGCGGGCCAGCTTGCGCTGAGCCAGCTTGTCGGCCTCGGAGTCCGGGACCGGGTCGGCCTTGGGCGCCTTCACGAACTCCTGCGGGTCGATGCAGGAGATGGGCGCGGAGTGGCCGACGCCGCGCGGGTCGAAGCCCACGAAGTCGTAGGCCTTGGAGACGTTGGCCCAGATCGGGTTCTTGTTGACGACACGGAGCGGGAAGCGCATGCCCGAGCCGCCGGGTCCGCCCGGGTTGTAGACGAGGGCGCCCTGGCGCTCCGCCGGGGTGCCGGTGTTGCCGATGCGGTCGACGGCCAGCTTGATCTGCTTGCCGTTCGGCTTGGCGTAGTCCAGCGGAACGCTGACCCAGCCGCACTGGACCGGCTTCGCGATCCCCCAGTCGGCCGGGCAGTCCGCCCAGTCGATGCCGGCCTTCGCGGCCCGGGCCGCGGCGATCTCGGCGCCGACGGTCTCCCGGTCCTTGCCGTGCCGGCCGCCCCCGTCGTAGGTGTTGGCGCCGGACGCGGGTGCCGCGACGGCACCGGATATGAGTGTGGCCGTGATGAGTACTCCGGCCGAACCGAGCGCGGTCGTCCGCCACTTCGGTCGCGTCTCCCTCAAGAGGGACCCCTCCCCGTACATCGTTTCGAATGCGTACGGGGGATCCTCCTTGCTATGGAGACGCCGTGAACAGGGGGGCGTGACTCTTCTTTGCCAATCCGATAACCGGATGGGGTCGTTCGCTGGGCGAACTACGCACTCAGGACAGCCAACGCCTCGTCCAGCACCCGGCGCAGCCGCAGCGCGTCGGGGGAGACGGCGCTCACGAGTGCGGCGGGCCCGGCCAGCGGGACGACCACGGCGTGCTCGGCGAGCTGTCGTGCCGCCACGGGATGCTCGGCGAACTCCGGCCGCGCGAGCAGGAGTTGGCCCACGGCCCGGTGTCCGGCGAGCACCGCGGGTCCGTCCCAGCCGCCCGGGGCGCCCGGTCCGCAGGTCAGTTCCTGGTCCAGCACAGTCCGGCCGGCGATCCGCAGCACGAGCCGGCTGCTCAGCCGCCCGGGCTCCTCCCCCACCCTTCCGAGGACCTGCTCCTCGCGCAGCACGAACCGGCTGGTATCCGCGAGGTCGACGCGCGTGGTGACGTACAGGTCGCTGCCGCCCGCGGAGATCAACTGCTCGGGCAGCCAGTGCAGTTCGGCTTCCTCGGAGACGGCCAGCCGTACGTCGTAGTGCGCCTCGCCCTTGGTCTGTCCCGGCAGGGCGATGGTGGCGGCGGCCGAACCGACGTGCAGCCTGGCGCCCTCCTGGACCTCGGCCCGCACGGTGAAGTGGTCGCCGCCGAGGGGGCCGCTCATCGCGCCGACCAGCATGACCCGTGCCTCGGCACCGCTCCCCCGGGTGCGCCGCAGGGCCAGCGGGCCGTCGCTCTCCAGTACGGGCAGGGCGGTGCCGCCGCGCCCGTCGTCCCGGGCGACCAGCCGCGCGGTGGCCCGCACTCCGGTCAGGGCCGTGGTCACGCCGCCGTCCACGCGGCGAGCTGCGACCGGACCCAGGCGGCGGTGTCCGCGACGCCGGTCTCGCTCCGCAGGGACTGGAGGACGACCGGGAGCTCCGCGCGCTGGGCCTTGGCGTCGGCGGCCATCCGCGCGAGGTCCGAGCCGACGTACGGGGCGAGGTCGGTCTTGTTGACGATGAGCAGGTCGGCGGTGGTGACGCCGGGGCCGCCCTTCCTCGGGATGTCGTCCCCGCCGGCCACGTCGATGACGAAGATCTGGGCGTCGACCAGACCCTTGGAGAAGGTGGCGGTGAGGTTGTCGCCGCCGCTCTCCACGAGGATCAGGTCCAGGGGGCCGACCTCGTCCTCCAGGTCCTCGACGGCCTCCAGGTTGGCGGAGATGTCGTCACGGATCGCGGTGTGGGGGCAGGCACCCGTCTCCACGGCGGTGATGCGCTCGGGAGGCAAAACGGCTTCCCTGAGGAGGAACTCGGCGTCCTCGCGGGTGTAGATGTCGTTCGTCACGACGGCGAGGGACAGCTCGTCGCGCAGGGCGCGGCAGAGGGCGGCGACGGTGGCGGTCTTGCCGGAGCCGACAGGGCCGCCGAGGCCGATGCGGAGGGCTCGGTGGGAGCCGTCTTTGCGGTGAGCGTCGGCGCTTACTGCGGCGGGGCCGTTGTGGTGGTGGTCCAGGTGCATGTACGGCTCCTCTGGTCTCGTTGTCGGGTGCGGGTGCGTGGGGGCTGGTCGCGCAGTTCCCCGCGCCCCCAACTGGGTTACCTGAGCGCCCCTATGACGCGAACAGGCGTACTGGCCAGGCCGCGTGCAGCTCGGCGGCGATCTCCAGCAATGGCGCCGAAGCCGCGGGCAACGCGTCGGTGCCTTCGTCCGCCACGTTCCGCGCCGCCTCCACTGCCTGATCCGCGACCCGGTCCAGCTCCGGTGCCAGCCGGGCCAGTACGGCCGTTGCGTCGAAGGGGTCCAGGCTCAGGAGCCTGACCGTCGCCGATGCTGGGCCGCTTACGCTCTCGTACACCGCGCAGTACGCGGCGTCCACGGCCTCCAGGCCCGCCGCCCGGGCCGCCAGGCCCAGCACGACCGGCTGGTGGGCGCCCTTGGGGAACTCCCTTGCCAACGCGTCGAGTTCGGCGGACGGCCAGGTCGCGCGGGCCGCCCTCGTCAGTTGTCGGCCCAGCTTGCGGGCGGCGAGCCGCAGCGCGGGGGACGGGGTGCGGGCGTCCGCCGCCGCGTCCAACTCCCGCGGCGGCACGCCGAGTACGGCCGCCGCGGCGAGCGCCGCCGACACCAGTCCCGCCGTGTGCAGTCGCCCCCGGCAGAACGCCTCCAGGCTCTCCGCGTCCGTGATCCGCCCCGCCCCGACCGCCGCCTCCGCCCCGCCGGAGTGCGCGTGGCCTCCGGCGGGGAAACGGCCGTCGGCCAGGACGAGCAGTGCGGCCCGTGACATCACGACCCCGCCATCAGAAGAGGAAGTAGCGCTGGGCCATGGGCAGTTCGGCCGCCGGGGTGGCCTCGACGAGTTCGCCGTCGATGTGCACGGCGAAGCTGTCGGGGTCGACCCGGACGTCGGGCCGGGCGTCGTTCTCGCGCATGTCGGCCTTGGTGACCCCGCGTGTCGACTCGGTGGCCACGAACCGCTTGCCGAGCTGGAGCCGCTCCGGCAGTCCGTCCTCGATGGCGAGCGGGGCCACGAAGTTGAAGGAGTTCGAGGCCGGTGCCCGGCCGATCGCCCCGTACATCGGCCGGGGCAGGATCGGCTGCGGGGTCGGGATGGACGCGTTGGCGTCGCCCATCTGCGCGTAGGCGATCTGGCCGCCCTTCAGGACGAGATGGGGCTTGACGCCGAAGAACGCCGGCTCCCACAGCACCAGGTCGGCCAGCTTGCCCGTCTCGACCGAGCCCACCTCGTGCGCGAGCCCCTGGGCGACGGCGGGGTTGATCGTGTACTTGGCGACATAGCGCCGCACGCGATGGTTGTCCGCGCGGCCGTCGCCCGGCAGGGCGCCCCGGCGCCGCTTCATGACGTGCGCGGTCTGCCAGGTCCGCATGATCACCTCGCCGACCCGGCCCATGGCCTGGGCGTCGGAGGAGATGATCGAGATGGCGCCCAGGTCGTGCAGGATGTCCTCGGCACCGATGGTCGTGGGGCGGATGCGGGACTCGGCGAAGGCGAGGTCCTCCGGGACGGCCGCGTTGAGGTGGTGGCAGACCATCAGCATGTCGAGGTGTTCCTCGGCGGTGTTGACGGTGAAGGGCCGGGTCGGGTTGGTGGAGCTGGGCAGCACGTGCGGCTGGGAGACCACGGTCATGATGTCCGGTGCGTGTCCGCCGCCCGCACCCTCGGTGTGGTAGGCGTGGATGCCCCGGCCACCGATCGCGGCGAGCGTGTCGCCCACGAAACCGGCCTCGTTGAGGGTGTCGGTGTGGATGGCGACCTGGATGCCGGTGCGGTCGGCGACGGTCAGCGAGGCGTCGATGACGGCCGGGGTCGAGCCCCAGTCCTCGTGCAGCTTCAGTCCGAGGGCACCGCCGCGGATCTGGGACAGCATCGCCTCGTGCGAGACGGTGTTGCCCTTGCCGAGGAAGCCGATGTTGAGCGGGTACTGCTCCATCGCCTCCAGCATCCGGGCCAGGTGCCAGGGGCCGGGGGTGACGGTGGTGGCCTTGGAGCCCTCGGCGGGACCGGTGCCACCGCCGACCAGGGTGGTGACGCCGGAGGCGAGCGCCTCGTCGGCGATCTGCGGGCAGATGAAGTGGACGTGCGCGTCGATGCCGCCCGCGGTCAGGATCCGTCCGTTGCCCGCGATGACCTCGGTCTCGGGGCCGATCACCAGGTCCGGGTGGATGCCGTCCATGGTGTCGGGGTTGCCCGCCTTGCCGATGCCGGTGATGCGGCCGTCGCGGATGCCGACGTCGGCCTTGACGACACCCCAGTGGTCGACGACGACCGCGCCGGTGATGACGGTGTCGGGGGTGCCTTCCGCGCGGGTGGCCCTTGACTGGCCCATCGACTCGCGGATGACCTTGCCGCCGCCGAACACGGCCTCGTCACCGGCGAGCCCGGGGCCGCCGGAACGGTCCTCCTCGACCTCGATCAGCAGGTCGGTGTCGGCGAGCCGGATGCGGTCGCCTGTGGTGGGGCCGAACAGGTCGGCGTAGGCGGCACGAGAGATCTCAGGCATCGAGGGCACCTCCGGTCTCCCCGCGCAGCCCCGGCACCACACGGGCGCCGGCGAGCGGGACGAGTTCCACGTCGACCGGGATGCCGGGTTCGAAGCGCACGGCGGTGCCGGCGGCGACGTTCAGCCGCTTGCCACGGGCGGCGGCCCGGTCGAACTCCAGGCCGGGGTTGGTCTCGGCGAAGTGGTAGTGGGAGCCGACCTGGACGGGCCGGTCGGCGGCGTTGAGGACGGTCAGACGGGTGACCTCACGGCCCTCGTTGTAGGCAATCGGGCCGTCGGCGAAGAGGATCTCTCCGGGGATCATCGGGGCCCCTCAGACGATCGGGTCGTGGACGGTGACGAGCTTGGTGCCGTCCGGGAAGGTGGCCTCGACCTGCACGTCGTGGATCATCTCGGGGATGCCTTCCATGACGTCGTCGCGGGTCAGCAGGGTCCGCCCGGAGGCCATGAGTTCGGCGACGGTACGGCCGTCACGTGCGCCCTCGAGGATGTGCGAGGTGATGAGCGCGACCGCCTCGGGGTGGTTGAGCTTGAGCCCGCGGGCCCGGCGCTTCTCGGCGACGTCGGCCGCCACGTGGATCAGCAGCCGTTCTTGCTCGTGCGGGGTCAGTTGCACGTCCCACCTCACAGTCCTCGCTCCGGACCGTGCGGGGTCCGGTTGCCTCAGCCCCGGGCAAAGTCCCTGGTGGCGTGGACCCGCAGGCTAGTTGGATCCGGTTTCAGGCACGTTAACCGAGCTGTGATCCATCAGCGCGGATCGGCGGGGGCCGACGGCGGTCGTCCCGCATCCCCCTCAGCGCGCGCCGGTGTCGTCCCCCATGCTCATCAACGCCCGTAGACCCGCCGCGAGATCGTGGGCGGGGGCCGGCCCGAACAGGGCCTGCTGCGCGATGAAGCCCATCGCGGCCGCCATCATGGTCCGGGCCACCTGCTCCGGGGGCACGTCCGGGCGCATCATCCCGGCGTCCTGGTACTCCCCGACGATCCGCGCCCAGGCCCCGCGCACCGCGCCGTAGCCTTCCCGCAGCAGTGTCGAGAGCTCCTCGTTGCGGATCGTCTCCGCCCACACCTGGACGACCAGTCCCGGGAAGGCGGGCCGGCCGTCCACGGTCAGGGACTCCTTGGCGGCGAGGACCCGCCCGAGCACCGAGGCGACGAGGCGGTCCGGCGGCGGGGGCGGAGTGCTGCGGGCCGCCTCCTCGAACGCCTCCCGGACCTGGCCGAGCACTTCCCCGACGATCGCGCCGATCAGCTCGTCCTTGCCGCTGAAATAGCGGTACACCGCCCCGGCGGACAGATCGACCTCCTTCAGTACGTCCTGCATGGACGTGGCGTGGAAGCCGTTGCGGGCGAAGCAGAGGGCGGCGCCGTCGAGGATCTGACGGCGGCGGGCGTCGAGGTGCGCCTGGGATACACGGGCCATGCACCCAAAGTAAAACGAACATTCCTTCTTGACAAGGAGCGGCAGCGGAGGGACGGTGGTGGCGAAACTAAAACGAACGATCCTTCTCTTTGGAGTCTCCATGGCCACCCGCCGCCTGATCGCGGTCGTCGTCCTCGTGCCCCTGCTGGCCGCTTTGGCGCTGTGGGCCTTCGCATGGCCCGCCGCCCGCACCGCCCCCCGCGATCTGCCGCTCGGTGTGGCCGGCCCGGCCACCGCGACGGCCCAGCTGGAGCAGCAGTTCGCGCGGCACGAGGGTGCCTTCGAGATCCACCGCTACGCCGACGAGGCCGCCGCCCGGTCCGCCATCGAGAACCGGGACGTCTACGGCGCGGTCGTCGTCACCCCCGAGGGCCCCGAGCTGCTCACCGCGTCGGCCGCGAGCCCGGTCGTGGCCCAGCTCCTGCGGCAGGCGGTGACCGAGCAGGCCACCGCCAGGGGCAGCGAAGTGAAGACCGTTGACGTCGTCGCCACCCCCGCGTCCGACCCGAGGGGCGCAGCCCTGAGCTCGTCCGTGCTGCCGCTGGCGCTGGCCGGCCTGGTGGCGGGCGCGGTCGTGACCCTGCTCGGACTGCGCGGATTCCGGGCCGTCGCCGCGCTGACCGTCGCCGCCGCCCTGGTGGGGGTCGTCGCGGCCGCGCTCGCGCACAGCTGGCTCGGTGCCCTCACCGGCAACTGGTGGGCAGAGGCCGGCACGCTCGGTCTTGCGACGCTGGCGGTGAGCGCGGCCGTGGCGGGTCTCGCCGCCCTGGTCGGGCCGGCGGGGATCGGTGCCGTGGCCTTCCTGGTGATGTTCCTCGGCAACCCGTTCTCGGGAGCGGCATCGGCCCCGCAGCTGCTGCCCGAGCCGGTGGGCGCCGTCGGCCAGTGGCTGCCGCCGGGCGCGAGCGCGACCCTGCTGCGTTCGGTGTCGTTCTTCGACGGGGCGGCGGCCACCGGACCCGCCCTGACGCTCACCTGGTGGGCGGTGCTGGGGCTGGGCGCGGTTCTCCTGGGGAACGCCCTGAAGGAGCGGTCGAAGACCACCGCGTCCGCGTCCGACTCCGCGGAGCCCGCGCTCACGCCGGTCGGCTGAGGAATCGGCTCCACCGGACCCCGGCCCGAGCGGCCGGGGTCCACGCGTTGCCGAGACACCTCTCTAGGACGGCCCGGCGCCCCGGTGGTGGGCGGCGATGCCGAACCGCTGCTGTTCGCGAGGAGCGGACGCGACCTCCCGCACGGTCGAGACCGCGCTGATCACCTGGTCCTCGGCGGGCTCCTGGAGCCCCTCGAGCTGTTCGAGGTCGGCGGCCGAGACGAGGGCGACCAGCGGCTTTCCGTGCCGTGTGACGACGACACGCTCGCCGCCGTACACCACCCGGTTGATCAGGTCGGCGAGCTCAGCCCTGGCTTGCGTCACCGGAATCTCGTAGGCCATACCCCTAGCTTACGGGGCGTCCATCTGGTTCACCGTGGTCTATGACGACATCAAAGTTCCAGGTCAGGGGCTCTTCCGTGCTCCCGTGCGCTCTCGTCTGTGAGAAATGGGTGAGACGGGGTGAGACGAAGAGCTATCCGGTCGCACTGAATCCTGGCAGGTCACCGGTGCGGCGGAACGCCCCGCTCCGACCGGCCCTGCACAGAATTCCGGCCGGGCGGGTGCTTGCCCGTCGACGTACCGGAGGCTGGGCGGATCTCCACCCAGCCTCCATCTCGGCAAGCCGTGGTGGGCATCATGCGCGCGGCCTGATCCCGGACGTTTGCCGCCGCGCAGTCCGAACAACTGGAGGCGGCCCGGGAGGCGTTGGAGACGGCGATCGGCAACACCGACATACTGCCGAACACGCTCAAGTCGGTCGGCCGGCCTGCAGAAGGCATTGGTGGCGGGGATGCCGACTCCCGGGAACATGCAGCGGGCGCAGCGAAGTAGATGGAGGAGGCCGCGGCGAGAAGGCGCTGAATGCCCAGTGACGTATGGAGAACAAGCGGAACCGACTGGCCAAGGAAGCGCCTCCGAGGTGACCCATCGGTACACGAACGAGACTTGACGGGAACACGGTAAGCACTGATTAATGCCAGTGCACCTCTTGCAGTTCTGCGCACTTCCTCACGGTGTCTCAGCGCCGCCGCCCTACGTCCCACCCGCGACTACCCCAGAATTCCGACAGCCTTCAGCCTCACCGGATGAACCCGCCAGCGTCGTCCTGGACTGCGCCAGCGCTGTCGCCACGGGGTCATCAATTCGACACCCTTCGGCGCTTCCGAACCGGAAAGTATTCAATCTCCAACAGCCTCCGATTGACCTGCGGCATTGAAGAACTCCCCCAGCAGGTCGAAAAGTACGGCAACCATGCGTTCATCCTGCTCAGGTGTGAAGTATCTGATGTCCGGCAGTGAGCCATCGCGATAAACCTCGCAGAGTACGAGCAGAGGCCAGAAAAGCTCTGGTCTCCCTTTGTTTCGGAACAGTAGCCAACTATGGAATTCTTTCAGGAAATAATGGCCCGATCCCAACTCGTACCCCGAAAGGAACGCACAGGTTCCTTCATAGGTTCGCCGCATAACATAGATACCGTGATGCCTTCGCAGTTCGGGAAGGAATTCACCTAGCGGCTCACCCATGATCAGAATCCGAAGTCAATATCATCCCCGTAATCGAAACGTCTCTTGAATTCGTCAATCTCGATTCCTCTCGGCGCCCATTGGTCGTACACTTTCCCATCTCTGACCACCACAGTGTGATGGAACCAGCTCTCGTCGAGTTCTGGAGTACCCGGACCCTTAGGTCGGTACGGACCCATGGGGTGCCTTTCTCCGCCTGGACCGAAGAATTTGAAGATTTCGCCACCATTTGCGGCGGCATGCTTGGCTGCCCACTCATCACAGCCCGCATTGTGAACGAGAACCGGTGTCTGGCCCGCCAGCACATAGTACGTGTGCAACCCCTTGATGGTGAGGTTGTACGTCCTGGCATGATGTGCGAACGCCCTGTTGCCCGTGACGGTCGCGGTCCGGCGGTCCTCGGTGAGGAGGGTCATGCCGGGCGTGAGCTGGTGCGCCTCGATCCAGCGCTGTTCCGACGGTGACCAGAACGGGTGCTCATAGGTGGCGGTGAGCTTTTCGATGCCCTGATCGGTCTTGATGGACAGCTCGTTGAACTTCTTGTCATTCTCGGTGCTGATAACGCGCGTTACTTCGCCGGCTTTGGTTTCGCCAGTCTCGGGGTCGGTCGCCCATACTTCGTCGCCGACCTTGACGTGCTCGATGTCCTTCGTCGTGCCGTCCGCCATGAGGACGTCCGTCCCGGCGAGGAAACACTGGCAGCCCGAGCTTTTCTTTTTCGAGGAGGGAAGCCGTCCAAGGCCGGCAGAAGCGCTTGACTGTCCGCCCTCACTGATCCCTACGACCACGTTTTCGGCGAAGAAGTTAAAGAAGAACTTTTTCTCCGATGGGCATCCCGTTTTATTGCAGGCGTCCAGCAAAGCCGTAGTTATGTCGAACTTGACAAGTGGTTCCTCCGGGTGGTCGAGATGGAGGTCCATGCCGTAGTAAGACAGTTGGTTCAGTCGCGCGTAGAAGAGCTTGGCGAATTCTGCCGTTCCGTGCCACTCGGCGGGAATGTGGACGCCGGGGAGCAGAGTGATGTACCCGTCTCCGTTCACGTCCGTGTTCGTCGGGCCCTCGTCCGCCCACGTGACATCAGTGTCTCTGTCCTTGACGTTGGTGTTGATGTCACCGGGATTGGTGACACCGTCACCGTTGGAGTCGTTCTTGGGGCACGGAATGTCGAAGCCGTTGCCGGTGCCGCACGCTATGCCCATGCCGCTCGGGTCCGGGTGCGTGACCGGGTTCTGCATGCCGTAGCTGTAGCCGTTCAGCGTCTGGTGCAGCTCCAGTTGGAGCAGGGGGTCGACGCTGATGAACTGACCCGTGCTGGGGTCGTACTCACGCGCTCCGATATGCGTCAGTCCCGTCCCGGCGTCGGCGCTCATGCCGAGGAAGCCCTTGTCGTCGGGCCATACGCCGGTGGTCGCGCCGCGGCCCGTTCCGAAGGGTGTGCTATACCGCTTGGTCAGAGCTTGATTGGCGTCGCTGGTGACGGAGACGGTGCTGGTGCCGTGCTGGTCGCCGGCGAGGAAGCTGAGCTTCTCGGTACCGGATTCGTTGGTGCGCAGGGCGATGGTTGCGCCGGCCGCCTGGTAGTAGCGGTTGGCCCACTTCTTGCCGGTCGTGAGGTGGACTTCTGTGTTGCCGAGGTACAGGACGGTCTCACCGCTGGAGGCATTGTCGCGTCGGATGAGCAACTCGCCGTCGGCGTCGTAGAGATAGTTCGTGGAGGTGGCCGACGCGTCGTCGGTCAGGCGGCTGAGTCTGCCTTCCTCGTTCCAGGCCAGGGTTTGGGCGATGGTGGCGCCGGCGCTCTTGACGCGTGTCGTCGTGTTGCCGGTGTCGTCGTAGGTGTACTGCTTGGCGACGCCGGTGCAGGAACCTGTGGTCGTGGTGGCGGCCAGCGCGTGCGTACGTGCGGAGTCGTAGCAGTACGTGCTGGTGACTGGGGTGGCTGTGTTCTTCTTCTCGGTCTTGCGCTGACCGGAAGCGGTATAGGTGTAGCTGGTCCAGTACGGGGCCGGCCCGCCGAGATTCGTCGTGGTGCGGCCAGAGGTAGCGCAGTCAGCTGTTTTGGGAGTCCAGGCTTCGCTGAGACGGCCGTATGTGTCGTAGGTGAAGCACTGGGTGTCGGCGCCGGTTCCGATATTGGCGCTGTCGGAGATGCCCGTGACGTTGCCGGCGAGATCGTAGGTGTAGGTGAGGTCCTGTACGGCGCCTCGGGTCTGGTCGTCGGCTGAGGCTTTCAGCAGGCGACGCGTGCCCTTCTCGTAGGTGTTGGTGAGGAAGACGCGCTTGACGCCTTCGATGTCGGAGGTTCCCAGCTGGAGTTGGCCGACCTGCCCGAGCGCCGTGTAGTCGGCGGCCAGCAGATAGCTGGATTTGCCCGAGAGTCCGGTTTGCAGGCCGGCACTGTTGTAGACGTTGGTGAGCGATTCGGAGGGGAGACCGGCGGCGGCGGGCTCTTTGAAGCTTGAGACCGAGCCGTCCAGGTAGTAATTCGTCTCGGAGGTGACCGGATTGAGCACCGCCCCGGACTTCACCAGAGGGTCGTCGGTCGGCAGGGTGAGGCTGGTGGCAGTGGGCCGGTAGCGGTTGTCGTACGCCGTGACTTCTTTTTTGTACGTCGCGCCGTTTTCATACCGGATGGACGCGGAGGGCTGCCCCTTGAGGACGGTGTCGTAGGTCCATTCGGACAGCCTGTTGGCTTCGGTTCGGCTGTTGTGCCACAGGCCTGTCTTGCGGCCGAGTTCGTCATAGGAGTAGAGGAGCGTGCGGTCCTCGTCGTCCTTGGTGGTGTCGACCTGGTCCAGTTCGGTGTATGCGGTGGTCGTCGTGCCCTTGTCCGGGTCTACGGTCTTCACCGTGCGGCCGAACAGGTCGTACGTGTAGGACCAGGTTGCGTTGTCGGGTCCGGTGACGATGCCGGGTTTGCCGTCTCGGGTCGGGGTGTGGCGGACGCTGGTGTAGCTCGTGCCGGAAGTGGAGCCGTAGGCGGCGTCGTTGGGCTGTGTGCCCGCGTAGGTGCGGGTTTCGGTGGTGCGTCCGAGGGCGTCGGTGATGGTACGGGTGGCGTTGCCGCCAGCAGGGGCGGAGGTGGCGGTCGAGTCGCCGGTGTACGACGTGGTGGTCTCCCACTTCTTCACGCCGTCGACGAGGAAGGTAGCCGTGGTGGGTCGGGCGGCGCCGTCGAACTGGGTCTCGGTCTGGGCTCCGCCTCCGTACGGCGCTTGTGCGTAGGTGCCGCTGGGGCTGTTGGCGCTGTCGTAGATGTCGGCGTAGGTCTCGTAGACCAGCCCTCGGCTGTCGTAGCGGGTGTCGGTCAGCACGCGTCCGCCGAGGGCCGACGGTGACTGGACCTGCAGGGCGCGCAGTTGCGAGTCGAAGAGAGTGAATGTGGTGTCGTACGTGGTGCCGTTCGCTTTGAGTGTGGCCACGGACGACCAGGGCGCTTTGTTCCGGGCGATGCTGTAGCCGAATTTGGCGCTGGGGGTGTCGGCGGTCTTGGAACGGCCGGGCAGCCAGGTTGCGGTGAGGCGGCCGAGGGCGTCGTAGCTGTGCTCGGTGCGCTTGAGGTTGGCGTCCTGGGTGTAGTTGACGGTGCCGCGGGACGGGTTGTAGCTGGTGCTCGACTGGTGGGCCTGGCCGTTGGAGGCGAGTTTGGGCGCGGTGACGACCTGGGTGGCCAGCGGGCCTGCGGCTGCCGGGTAGTAGGCGGTCGTGGTGGTGCGGCCCTTGGCGTCTGTGGTGGTGAGGGGGCGGCCCAGTTTTGCGGCAGCGGTGTCGTAGGTCGTGGTGGTGACGGTCTGCCAGCCGGTTGCGGCCGGAGGGTTGCGGTCGCTGGTGCCGGATGCGGCCGGGTAGGCCTTGGCTCGTCCCGTCCAGGTGGGCAGGCCCAGCGTGGGTACCTGGCCGGCCGTCCATCCGGTGGCGCCGGCGGTGTCGTAGACGACGGCGGCGTCGGACAGGACGTCACCGCGGCTGTCGGCGTTGGTGGGCAGACTGAGAGTGTCGTCCGTCTTCGCGCAGGACTTGGCAACGGTACGGGTGCGTGAGACCAGGTCGGTCAGGCCCTTGGTGTCGTTGCGGGCGTACCAGGTACGGGTGCAGGTCTCGTCATCGGAGGCGGAACGGTCGCCCTCGTCCTCGACCTTCGTCGTCATGCCGTACTTGGTGTCATAGGTGTACGCAATGCCGGTGGAGCGCCACTTCTTTGCTGTCGTCAGATAGGTGTGGTTATAGGTGCGAGCCGTTCTGACGTAGTGCGCGGTGATGTCGGCATAAGACTTCTTCTGGCTGGCCGTCTGATGGGCCCAGAGGTCGTTGACAGTGGTGCTGACGGCGGTGGCGCCGTTGTACGAGATCTCCTGGCGCAGCTGTCCGGAGTAGCGGTCGTCGTCGGCCACATCGGCGATATCGAGGTCATCCGTCGTCACCGCGGAGTCGTTGCTCAGGTCGATGCCCTTGACCGTGGCGGAACGGGTCGTGCCGTTCTTGCGCTTGTCGCCGTTCATTCCCTGCATGAACAGCTTCACGTTCTTCGAGCGGGTGGTACCGGGGTCACCGGTGTAGGAGGTGACCTTCTGGTATCCCCGCCAGACGGACCAGGTGCGTTCCTTGTTCTTGGTGAACGGGTCGTCGTTGTAGTGCCAGGCGGGGCCGGAGTAGTCGTAGGAGAGCTGGGTGCCCGGGTTGCCGGCGGCGGGGTCGTTGGTGGTGATGGAGGTGACCCGGTACTTGTGGAACCAGTCGAGCTGGGTGTCGCCGCCGTTGATCGCCCAGTAGACCGGGTAGCAGGACAGACTGTTGTCGTCCTCCGCTGCCGGCATGTTGCTGCCGCGCACGCACTCGGGTTCGGAGAAGGTCACGGAGGTGATCGCGCCGGTCTCGGTCGTGATCGTGCCGATACGGGGGCGGGTCAGAGGCAGGATGCTGCCGCCACCCGGCTGGGTGCCCCCGGCCACCCGGTTGGGCCGCTGCTGGTAGGTGAACTCGATCGGCGGCGTTGATACGGCGGTGCCGTCTTTGCCGGTGCGGGTCAGCGAGATGAGACTGAGGGACTGGTCGGAGCTGTTGTCGATGTCGTGCCCGTCCCAGAACTCCTGGCCCAGGGCGTAGGAGTCAACCGGCATGAAGGCGTCCGGCTCTGCCGCCCGGGACCAGTAGTAGGTGTCGATGGCCGTCAGACGCTTGCGGGTGAAGAACGTCGGTCCGGTCGCCTGGCAGTCGGTTTCGCTTGCTGAGCAGATGGTGTCGAAGGGGACGTCCGGCCAGTTGTCGGCGGTGTCGGCGGTCAGGGAGGAGCAACTGGTCGCGAAGCAGCGCTCCTTGTAGGAGAAGGCGACCTTGTCCGAGGCCGGTGCGGTGAACAGTGTGTCGTCACGCTGGCCGTAGCGGATCTCGTCGAGGTATCCGCCGCGCGTGTAGGGCTTCGGTGCCGCTGTGTCACCGTTCTGGGCGTAGTGGTTGTCCTCTGCGGTGTACCAGTAGGTGGAGGCGTTGCCGTGGACGTCCTGGACCAGGTCAAGATTCCAGCGCCATGCCTGGACTGAGGAACGGGCCTTGAACTCGCTGCCCTTGTCGTAGCCCGGTTCTTCCTTGTCGTCGCCGAAGACGGGGACGGTCCACGTCGACTTCGTCCGCTCGGTGCCGGCGCCGGGCAGCTTGTTCAGGCCGAAGGTGTACGTGGTTCCGTTGCTGGTGGTCAGCTGCCAGTACTCGCCGTCCTCGTCGTTGTTGTCCGCGCCTTTGAGCCGGACCACCTTCGAGGCATCGTCATCCTTGAGATGCCACTCGTCCTTGGTGTTGGTGTCGTCCTTGACGAGTTCGGTGGCCTGGCCGTTCAGCACGAGCGAGGCGTTGTCGTACTTCCAGCACAGGTCGCTCTTGTCGGTCTGGCCGTCGTCTTCGCACGAGCCGTAGGTGCGCTCGATGTATGACGAGGTGATGTCGAAGCCCTCACCGATCAGGCTTCCCTGGTTGTTGGTGTTCGCGGTCCGTCCGTCGATGCGGCCGGAGTCGTAGGACAACGCCAGGGACGGAGAAGGCCCCGCAGCTGCCGGCGGGGTAGTGATCGGGTACGACCACGTGAACGAGCCGGAGGAGTTGCCTGCCTGCCAGGTCGAGGACGCCGCCAGCGGACTCGCCTTGAAGTCCCCCGCTCCCGTGGCGGATTCGGCCGCCGTCGTCGCCATGAGGGCCATGACGGTGGGCGTGTTCTGCGAAGTGCCGGAGATCGGAAGGCGGGCCGTGAGGGTCTCGGTCTTCACGTTGTTGGCGGAGGCCAGTTCCGCTTCGGGGATACGGCAGTCCTTCTTGCTGGGCGTGGTCAGTGCGCAGGCCGGCAGGGTTACCAGGCCTATTCGTGAGGACCAGTTCCCGCCGACGGCAGAGGCGAAGGAACTGTAGTCGACGGTGACCTGAGCGTCCCCGGCCTTTTGCGCCTCGACCGTGAACAGCACACCGGTCACCCCGGCCCGGCGGGCCGCCCGCTGATCCAGAACGACCACCTCGGCGTCACCCTTGGCACTCGATCGCCCCGATGAGCCGGCAGCTTTGACCGATCCCACCGTGACGACGGCACCCTTTTTCCCGGCGCCGGACAAGGACTGCTCGGTCGTGGAAGGCCTGGGCCAGGTGCTGCGGCGCTCAGCACGCGCCGAGTCGAACAGGCGCTGGTTGGCCTTCCGTTGCCGAGCCACCATGCTGCGAGCCGCTGCGGCCTTGGGCGAGGTCACCTCCACCACCCGGGTGGGCTTGACCTGGGGTACATCCGGGCGCCCCGGCAACTCGGCAGCCACAGCAAGCGGGGTGAGAGGCGCAGGCACTGACATGACGGCGGCGAGCAGCACGGTCAGTGCCGTGCGCCGGCCACGAAAGCGGAGACGGAACAGAGCAGAGGACACAGCAAGCACTCCATGGGAAAGGGACGGCCGGTGCGTGTGGTGGGAGCAGGACGGTGAACGCAGGATCAGAAACCGACGACGGTCTCCACCTGGTCGACGTCCTTCACCGCGCCCGCCCACAGGCGGATATCGGTGATCCGGCCGGACAAGTAGTGACTCCAGGCACTGTTCGTCCAGCCCTTGCCAGCAGCGAACTCACCGCTGCCGACCGAGGCCGTGTAGGCCTGAGGGGGACTTTGGGCATCGCTCCCGACGTAGAGAGTGATGGTGCGCGTCTGTGCGTCGTAGGCCCCCACGAGAGCCACCTCGGAGTTCAGGACGGCATCTTCCTTGCTGACCACGGATGTGCCGGAGCCGTCCGCCGTCAGGCGCCCGAAGTGCCAGCGAGCCGTCGGCTCCGGTTTGGTGACCGGATTTCCCTCGTCGTCGTAGACCGGGTTGCCTTCGCTATCGACCACCGGTTCGGGGACTGTTCCGGTCTTCTCCACCCAAAGGCTCCAGGACGATCCGTTCGCCGTCCGCTGTCCGAGCACCTGAGCCCGGTAGCCATCAGGTTTACTGAGCAGATCCTTCGTCGAGACGGCCACCTTCGTCGCCGCAGTGAACGAGCCGGTGTCGGCCACGACAGGACGGGAGAGGGTTGCCGCGCCCGTGCCGTCGAGGACGAGTGCCTCACCGTCCAGCGAAGCGCCGCCGGACAGGCTGAGTGGGTTTCCGTACTCACTCAGGTCCGGCAATGAAGCGCCCTGGGCGCCATCAGGTTTATAGCGCGCCACCAGTTCCATGAGCGCTTTGTTGTCGGCGTCCTTGAGTGCCGCCTCCTTCGCCAGCTGGGCCTCGTTCTTGACCTCCTGCCATACCTTCACCTCGTCGATGTCGCCGGTGAAGTACTCGCCGAAGGTGCCCTTCGACTTCACCCGGCCGATCTGGAAGGCGCCGTCCGCCGACCAGCCGCCTGTGGTGAGGGCGTCATTGCCCTGCTTGACGCCGTTGACGTACAGGGTGAGGGACTTCCCGCCGGCACTCGTGTCCACGACGGCAGCCAGATGGGTCCACACCTTGGTCTGCGGTGCTTCCAGAGAGTCGACACGCTGGTTGTCCAGCGCCGTCGTGGAGGTGTCGGCGTCCGCCAGACGCAAGCACCAACGATTGGTGCCGGCGCAGTATCCGAGGAAGAAGGGGCTGCTGTTGACACCGTTCTGGCCCAGTACTGTCTGCGTGGTCCCTGTGGCCGCGAGCCGGACCCATGCGGCCACCGTGTACGACGCCTGGGTCTCCAACAGTTTCCCGGGCGTGGCGGCGTAGCCCTGACCGCCCAGGTTCAGCGCCTTGTCCTCGCCTGTTGCCCCGTTCTCCGTGACGACACCGCGACGGCCGGTGATCACGCGTGTGCCTGCGCTGATCGTCGCGTCGTCGCGGTAGGCCGGCGTGGATGCGGAGACGTCCACGGCGGCGCCGGACCCCTCGTTGAACGTCCACCAGCCGATCGGGCCATCACTCTCACCGACCAGGAAACGAACGGCGTTCTCGCCACCGGGTAGACCGGCCGCGTCCCGCGCCTGAACGGTCAAAGTGACGGTACCGGAGTCGACCG
The DNA here is from genome assembly GCF_001514195.1 of Streptomyces griseorubiginosus. Classification (GTDB taxonomy): domain Bacteria; phylum Actinomycetota; class Actinomycetes; order Streptomycetales; family Streptomycetaceae; genus Streptomyces; species Streptomyces griseorubiginosus. The sequence goes on from NZ_KQ948738.1 coordinate 536,592, forward strand.
GACTGATCGACTCAGTGAGCGTCAGCCCATTCTTCCAGGCACGCCACGTGCTGTCTGTAGACAGCTTGTACCGGTAGGCGGCGTTGACGTCTCCGTCCGCCGGTCCGAACGTGACCATTCCCGCGACATTCGGCTTGCCCGCAACAGTGCAGGAACCCGGCAGACACGGACTGTAGACGGAATCGAACTTGATGCTCGGGGGCTTGGGCGCCGTGCTGTCCACAGTGAAGTAGCAGTACGGCGTCCAGCCGCTGCTCAGCTTGGAAGCCCCTTTGTTGTAGTAGGTGCTGGTCGCGGCCCGGTATCGGTACTGCTTATTGTCCGCCAGCGTGGCGTCCCAGATCTTGTTCTGGGCGGCCCCGTCCCGCGCGTAGCCGGTCGGCGGACTCTCCGAACCGGAGACCGGCTCCTTGGCATCCGACCAGGTCCCGTCGGCGTTCTTGACGTCGACGTCGAAGTACACTCGCAGCGACTGGTCGGCCTCCCCGCCCGATGCCGTCTGCGCGGTCGCCGCGAGATTCGGTGTCGGGTCCGTCCACATCGTGGGCGCCGATTCCTTCGAGCAGATCTCAGCCGTTCCGGTGTCCAGCCCGTACGCGGTCGGGGTGGCTGGCTTGCCGACGTAGGTGACCTGGATCGTCGCGTCGTCGTCGAACCGCTTCCATGCGATCGGGTCCGACTCGTCCTTCGCCATCAGCATCAGGGTGAGGGTGGAGAACTTGCCGTCCGCGAACGCCTTGACGGTCGGGGTGAGATTCTCGTCCGGCTCTTCCTTGGTGTTGTCCTTGAAGGTGATGGGCGCCCGCGGTTGTGACGGGGTGCAATTCCCGCCGCGGCCTGCGGACACATTCCGGTCGCTCATCTGGTCCCAGGAGCCGTCGGACTTCGGTCCGCGGGGGCCCGGCCACTTGGAGGAGGAAGAGATGCCGTTGGTGCGTTCCAGGTCCACCCAGCGCGGGTCGCACGAGAACGACCATGTCTCGGTGATCTCGAACTGAGCGGACAGGACGTGCTTGCCCTTCAGCTTGCCCGGCGTGAACTCGAAGTACATGCGGTTGGTGTAAGCACTGCCGGTGGTGCAGGAGTAGAGGTAACCGCCGATCACTGCTGATCCGCAGCGGCCCACGCTCATGCCGTTGTCGCCGCCGGAGAAGTTGTAGAACACGTCGCCGTCGGAGGACAGAACGGTGCGCTCGGAGTCGCCCAGGTCAATGGAAGGGTCGATGTAGAGCGGAAGTTCAGCGGCGGTCGTGCTGGCGATCAATCCCGTGTCCGGAGTGACGACCACCGAAGAAGCGCTGACATCGACATCCATGACCGCCGCTTCGTCACCCATGCCGGGACCGGATAGCGGATCGCCTTCGTCGATCGGACCGGCGGGGCGTTCCTCCTCGGAGGACGAAGCCTGGATCGCCGTCACTGAACGACTCTGCGGGCTGACCCCCCTTGCCACCGCGACGCCCATGCGTGCACCTGCGGAGTTCCACATTCGTGCCGAGGGTGAGCGGAACACGACCTGGCCGTTGCCATCCGCCGCTTCCATACTGCCGGCCGCGCCCTCACGGACATTCAGTCCGTCGGCGGCCATCGAGTACTTGAGCGAAGCCAGTTCAGGACTCTTCGCTGCCTCCAGAGTCTCGACCTCCAGAACCTGCCGGAAGCCCTCCACCGTGGCCGTCAGGATCAGGTTCACATTCGGGAGCACGTTCTCGTAGACGGCCCGCTGTCCCTCCAGACGGGGCTCGGGCAGCGGCCCCGGCCACCCCAGACTGACCGACTGCCCGTCCTCGCCGATTGTCACGAGACCTTCGCCGTCACCACCGGGAGAGAAGGACAGGTCGACCGCGGCGGCCTTGGGTCCCACGGACCCGTCCGCACGCTTGACCAACGTCGCATCCGGCTTCACCCATCCACCCCCGGGTTGTTCCACCCGCACCGGAGCGATCGACTTGTCCAACGTGAACGTTTCGCCGTCGGGGTTGGCGAAGACAGTCTCCCGCTCGGTCCGTTCGCCGAGCACTTCGACCGGCTCACCAGACTCCTTCGCGGCCAGCTGTGCCTGTTCGGTCTCCGACAGGACGCTGCGCTCGACCGCTGCAGCCGGCGGGGCGGCAAGGGACGGCGCCAGGCCGGGGGTTGTCACCAGCATGGCGAACGCCGTCAGCGAGACCATCCTGGCGCGTCTCCGTCTGACGGCATGCGGCCGCCACAGTCCCCCGTTGCCCATTCCCCACCCCTTGTTCACACGCTTCACACAGGTGGGCAAATCAGATGCCATGAACTGGTAAGTGTCAAGTAAATAGCGGTAGCTGAAAATGCAGCGCCGAATCGGCTAGCGAGACCTGGCGATTGACCACGTATTGGGGCAAGGAGCGGTCTGCCACCGGTGACATGCTTGCCGTCAAGATCGAGAGGCGCACATTTTTGGACGTAGTTCAGCACGCTTTTCGTGTCCACGCAGGCCACGACCCGTCGTGTGGACTGGCCCAGCGACCCATTTCGGCGCAGGCACTGCTCGGGCGACCGGACGCAGGGTGTAACGCACAAGGCCCCTGCGCCGTTGCGGGTGGTGCTCGACGTCTCACCTCATCGGCGCAGACGCCCTGTTGATTGATTCTCCATGCCCCAGGCGACCTCCTGCACGCGCTGGTCGAGTGGGTCATCATGTTCATCGCCACCCCCGAGAGGATGACCGCTGGGGCAAGCTCCCGCCGCACGAGCGTGCTCAATGCGCCCTGGTGTACCTGCGCAAGCACGACAGCCTTGCGTCACGCCGATGACAGCAGGAGCCGTACGCCGAGTTCCTGCAAAGCGGCAGAAGGCGGGCCGCATTCGGAGCCTTCGGTCGTGTAGCCCCTGCCCCGGGGCTCAAGAGTGCGGGGTCGACCGTGCTTCGGAGGTAGCGCTGTTGGTGTAGAGGCCGTCGGGTTCGCGGTCGTGGGGCTGGAGCCAGGTCCTCGCCCGGCCAGCGCGCCGTCACCATCCTCAGCCACGCACGTTCCATCCGCGCCACCGGCTACCTCACCGATGTCGTACGTGCCATGCCCCCTTGTCACCGTGACCCGCGCGTCGTCCACTTCTCGCATCAGACATCCCAGATCCATGCTTTCAAGGGGTGTGACCGCCTCCTGCGGGTATGGACGGCAGCAGCGGTCGGAACTCATCGGGTGTGAGCCACCGACTCCTCGAACACAGAATCATGTCCATGGCAGGATGTGGTGCTGCCCGGCTCCCAGCGCCGGACCATTCCTTGGGGGGAAGACTTGAACAGATTCCGGCATGCCCGGACCGCGGTGGCCGTGGCGGCCGTACTGCTCGCCACGGCCTGCCAGGAGAGCATGGACCCGACTGCCGCACCGGAGTCGCGCTCCGCGGCCTCCGCCTCCGCCGGACTCGCGGCCTCGCCGTCCCCGGCAGCAAAGACCCGGGACGAGGTGATCAGCGACTTCCGCTACGCCACCAAGTCCTTCGACCTGGGATTGACCGTGGCCAAGGACCCCATGAAACGTGAATGCGTCGCGTATTCCACCGCCTTCTCCCGAACCGAGCCCGGCGAGAAGGACCTGCTGCGCGTAATTAGCCGCCTCAAGGAGCGCGGATGGCGCCTGCGCGGCGACGTGGATGCCGAAGGCGCCACCTTCCTGGAGTCTGGCGGCTGGGAGGCCATCACAGGTGTCGGCCCCCTTCCGGGCGGGTCGGCAGATAAGCACTCTTCGGCCGCTGGCGCCCTCGCGCTGAGCGCCACGTCGACCTGCACCAAGCCGCCGAGTCCCTCCCCGCGCTAACTAATCGTTTCAGAATGAGGTTCGGAGGCGGCGGCGGCATATAAGGCTGCAGGCGAGTTCGAGCAGGCTCTGATGTAGATCACCACGTCGTTCGTAGCAGATAGGGAGCCGTTTGAACTGATGTAGCCAGGCGAGGTGCGCTCGCACCCAGCGCACCGTGCCCAGTCCGGATCCATGGGCGACGCCGCGTCGGGCGATCAGCACTCTTCTGCAGTATTCGTCGTTACTGTGCGTCCGAATGACCTGCGGAAGTCCCACGGATCTCCGAGACGATCAGGGCGTACGCCTGGTCGATCAGGGTGTCGAACTCGTCCATGACTTCCGCGGAGACGGCTGCCGTGAATTCCCCTGGGACCTCGATGGGCGGAGCCTCGATGATGATCCTTCCGGATTCGCGGTAGATACCCAGGGCGATCGAGCCACCGTCGCCCCGCTCGGTGACCTCCAGCATCAGGTCGATAGTGCCCTCCTCCGCCCCATCATCGAAGGAAGCGTAGGCGCACAGGGCAAGCCGCCTGGAAGTGTAGTGGCCCAGTTCGCGCTTCGCTTCCAGTCCGTCGGACCGCAGTCGTGCGGAAAGGGTGGCGGTCGAGGCGTCGAGCCTTGGCAGGATCAGTTCAGTCAGGTCAGCGGTGTTCATTCGGCGATCTCCGAGGCGTCGATGATGGCGTCCTTCACCATTTCGGTGAACGGATGCGGACTGTCGTTCGCCGTTGCGCGTGAGGCTATCCAGCCTTCCATCTGGCTCATGTCCTTCGGGCGGATGGAGACATGGCCGCCGCCGTCCGGTACCGCTTCCAGATCGTCGCCCAGCTTCTGGGTGTCGATGATCTGGACCTTGCCGTTTATCCGATTCCGAGTGTCCCATGAACTCAGGCCCTCGACGTCGTCAGGCCGGGGTGTCAGGCTCTGATAAGTCCCCGAGGCGCCGCGGTAGACGTATCTCGGCACATAGGCGGCAGCCGCTGTAGGGACGTTTCCGCAGCCCCAGGCGAAGACAAAGCACTTCCAGCCATGGATGCTCTTGTCCACGGCCTTGCGCATGCCGTCAGCGGCCATCTTCACGGTGCTGCTCAGCAGCTTCCCGCACATACCGGGCTTACGGCAGACGGCTTCCCAGGTCACGAGGTCGGCATAGGAGCTGCGGACGGCCTGCGGAACCAGGTAGTCGCCGTCCTCGGCCGTGTTCCATTCGAGCGGGACCGAGGCGTTACCCCGGTACAGCTTCCGGTAGAGCTTCTTGAGCTTGGCGATCTGCTGGGAGGTGCCGGAGACCGTGACGTTCCCGATCGTCGTCGTCCGCTTGGGGCCGCTGTCGTCGTCGCTCGAAGAAGGCTTCTCGGTACTGGGCTTCGGTGGCTTGGGGCAGGGGACGTGGTCCGGGTCGTCGTTTCCGCAGAGCAGGTGTCTGCCGGTGGGGTCTGAGGCGTTGACGGGGTCGTCGTCGCTGTAGGAGTAGCCGTTCCACTGCTGCGGATCACCGGCGTCCAGCAGCGGGTCGGGGTCGAGGAAGCGACCGAGGGCCGGATCGTACTCACGGGCACCGAGGTTGGTCAGACCCGTGGTCGGGTCCTGGGTGCCGCCCACGAATCCGTGGTCACCGGGCCAGGCTGCGGACGAGGCGTCGCGTGACTCGCCGAACGGGGTGAACAGACGCCGGGTCACGGTAAGGGTGTCGGCGGTGATGTCGTCGGTGGCCGTGCCGTGAGGATCGGCAGTCTGGTAGCTCAGCCGGGTGCCACTGGTTCCGGCCTTGGCCACGCGGACAGCGGTGGGCGCCGAGCCCAGCTTGTAGTAGCGGGCCGCGGAAGCGGCCGTCCCGGCGGTGAACGTGATCTCATCCATCCCGAGGTAGACCGTGGTCGTACCGTCATCGGTGCGGGCCAGCAAGCCGCCGTCGGCGTCATAGTGGTAGCCGCTGGTGTGGACGGGAGCGGTGGCCGGGCCGGTGGTGAGGCTGGCGAGCTGGCCCCTGGCGTTCCAGGTGAACGACTGGGCCTTGCTGGGCTGATCCTGGCCGGCGGAGGTGGTGCTCGTGGTGGTCGGGTTGCCGGCGGCGTCGTATGCGTAGGCGCGGGTGCTCGTTCCCGTGCTCACCGTGTGGACGCCGTGGGCGTGGCCGGCCGTGTCGTAGGCCTCGTCGGTGGTGACGTTCTTGCTGGTGTCGCCCGACGGGTCGTGGTCGGTGCGGCTGGTGCGGTTGCCGGTCAGGTCGTAGCCGTACGACTGCCAGTAGGGGGCCGGGCCGCCGAGGTGGGCCGTGGAGGGGTTGGTGTCGTCGCAGCCGCCGATTCCGTTGACGGTCGGTGAGGCGGCGGTGTGGGTGGCGCCGGTGTCGGTCCAGACGTCGGTGAGTCGGGAGAGGTAGTCGTAGGCGTAGCACTGGGTGTCGGTGTTGGCCGTGCCGCCGGTGTCCTGGACGTCGCTGGTCGAGGTGATCCGTCCGGACTGGTCGTAGGTGTAGCCGACGGTGTCGACGGCCGCGGTGGCGTCCTCCTTGTTCACGGTGTGGGTGAGCAGTCGTCCGGTGGCCGGTTCCCAGGAGTTGGTGGTCACCACCTGGAGCGGCTTGACGCCCATGGTGGCGCGGGTGGCCTGGCCGAACGGGCTGTAGTTGATCCACGAGGTGTAGGTGTCGGCGCCGCCGCTGGTGACGGGCATGCCCACGCCGTTGTAGCCGAAGCCGAGGGTCTCGTCCGGGATCAGGCCGCCGGTGCCGGTGGTGCTGATGGCGGAGGTGTCGAGGAGTTCCTGTACCGGGGTGTAGGTGTTCTTGGTGGTGTATGAGATCGCCGCAGTGTTGGTGAAGGCCCCGGCGGGGATCGAGATGGTCGCACCGGTCGGCTTGTAGGCGGTGGTGTATCCGGACACGGTGTCGGTGTAGACCGCCTTGCCGGCCTCATAGGCGATCGCGTCGGTCAGCTCGCCCTTGGCAAGGGTGTCGTAGTCCCGGTGGGTCAGATGGATGCTGCTGCCGGTGGCGGCGTCCCAGCCGTAGGTGTCGGTGACCCGGCCGAGGGCGTCGTAGGCCGTGCTGACGGCGCCGGCACCGTTCGGCCGCGCGTCGACTGTCTCGGTCAGTTCGCCGTCGTCGTCGTAGGTGTTCGGGGTCGTTCCGGTGTCGGGGTCGGACTGGCTGGTGATGTCGCCGAGCAGGTCGTAACCGGTCGTCCAGGTGAGGGACTTGGCGGCAGCGTCGGTCGTGGAGGCGGCGGCGTCCAGGGGTCCGGTCTTGGTGACATCGCGGCCGGCGGAGTCGTAAGTGAAGAGGGTCTTGTCGTAGGTGCCGGTAGGGGTGGCTCCGTGGTATTGGCGAAGTTCGGTGGTGTGGCCGCGCGCGTCTGTGAGCGTGGTGGAGGGGGTGCCGCCGCTCGGGGGTGTGACGTCGGTCCGGTCGGCACCTGGGTAGGCGGTCGTCGTCTTCCACTGCTGGGTACCCAGGGAGTACAAGGAGCTGGCGGTAGCGCGGCCCTGGCCGTCGTAGGTCGTGCGGGCGTTGGCCGGGACCTGGGCGATGACCGGCGTGACGAAGGTGCCGGTCGGCGCCGAGGCGCTGTTGTAGTAGGCGGCGTCGTTGCTGGTCGTCCAGCCGTGGGAGTCATAGGACGTGTCCGTGATCAGACGTCCCGTCGAGTCGTCCAGCGGGGTCGCCTGCTCCTGTCGCAGGCGCAGCATAGCGTCGTAGATCCGGAAGTCGGCGCCGTAGTCGCCGCCATCGCGGTAGTTCTGGCTCTCCACCACTGTGGGGGCGGTTTTGGAGACGGTGTAGGTGAACTTGTAGTTCGGGGTGGACGTGTTGGCGGACTGCGTGTGGTCGGGGAGCCAGACTTGAGTCAGACGGCCGAGTCCGTCGTAGGTCTCCGTGGTGACGCGGTTGTTGGAGTCGGTGGTCAGCAGCGGCAGCTGGCGGCCCGCGTCGAAGGTGGTCGTCGTCGGCCACTTCTTGGCGTTCGTGGTCACGATGGTGACCGGCAGGTACTTCTTTTTGGTCGCCGCCGTGCTGCTGCTGTCGCTGTACGTCGTTGTGGTGGCACGGCCAAGCGGGTCGGAGGTGGAGGTCACTCTGCCGTATGCGTCGTAGCCCGCGGTGGCCGCGGTTGCCCACTCGATCGTGCCGTCGGCGGCGAAGTCCTTGGCCTTCTGGGTGCTGGTGGCATCGCCGGGGCCGGGGACGGTGTCGGTGGCCCCCTTGTCGTACCAGGTTCGGATGTCGGCAAGGGTGTGCGCGTCCGGAGTGCTGACGCATCCGCCGGCCTCGGTGATCACCTCGGAGGGATAGGAGCGCATGTTGCGCGAGGCGTCCGAGGCGTACCGGGTCGTCGTGCACTTCTCCGGGGTGCCGGCACCTACGACGGGGGTGCCTGAGGAGTCCACTTCACCCTTGTCGTCGACCTGCGTCGCCAGCCCGGTGGTGCCGTCGAACGCCGTGGTCGTCTCGGAGGTACGCCAGCTGCCGTCGGCCTTCTTCTGCCGTGTGTAGGTCCGGTCGATGTCGGAGAACCGGGCCACCTGGTCGGGCAGCCCGCTTCCGCGAGCGTGGGTGGCTGTGACGGCCGACAGCCAGGGGTGATCGACCGTCTGCGACTCGACTGTGCCGCCGGAGCCCGAGTCCTGGGTGTACTGCGAGGTCTCGTAGGCGAATCCGGAAAGGGCGTCGTCGTCGGTGAGGATGTTGCCGACATAGTCGGTGACCTTGACCGAGGTGGTGGAGCCGGACGCGGTGGTGTCGCTGTCCATGCCGCGCAGGTAGTGCGTGCTGGTCTCGGTGATCGGGTCCGGGGACTTGCCGCTGTGGGTGACGACTTGCTCATAGCCCCGGAAGTCGCCCCAGGTGCGGTACTTGGCGACCGTCAGCTCGCTGTCGTCTCGGTGCCAGGCGGCGCCGCCCAGATAGCTGTAGGTCGTGACGAGCGAGGGCGACCCGGTGGCGGAGATGTCGTTCTCGTCCACCTCCGCCACCGGGTAGGTGTAGAACCAGTCGAGGATCGGGCTGCTGTAGCCCGGTGGGGTCCAGCGGACCGGATAGCACGGCTGAGTGTCCGCGTCTTCGGTCGGAGGGCTGGTGCGCGAGCATGAACTCGGCTTGTAGGTGACCGCGATGTTGTCGCCGGTCTCCGTGGTAAGCGACAGGAGCCGGTAGCGGTTGATCGGCGGGACGTTCTGCGGTTCCTCCAGGCCGTCCACCCGGTTGGGCAGCGTGGCCTGTCCCTGGAGGGTCAACGCCGGGAGGCTGATCGCACTGCCTCCGCCCCGCGTGTCGGAGCCGGTGTGCTGGACAGTGGACAGCCACATCGCCGGCTTGGTGCCGTCATCGGGGTCCGGGTAGGTCTGGCCGAGGGTGTACGTGTCGACGGTCGACCAGGCGGGAGTGGTCAGCGACTCGTCCCAGACCTTCGTCGTGATCTTCGACAGCCGCATCGTCGACCAGAACGTGGGGGTGTAGTTAGTGCACGTCCCTGAGGAGGCGCAGTTCTCGTCGAACGGCACGTCCGGCCAGTGCGCGGCGGTCGAGGCAGTGGGAGCCAAAGAGCAGTCGACACCACTCAGCCCGTCGCACCGCTGGGCGGCGGTGAACACGATCTGCGCGGCGGGGGTGGCCTTGGCGACGTAGTCGGCAACCTGCTGACCGTAGGAGATCGTGGCCGGATAGCCGCCCCGGGTGTACTTCGTCAGGGTGTGCGCGCTGCCGGCACCGTAGTAGTTGGTCTCCGCTTTGTAGCCGTCGACGATGATGTTGTGGTGGGGATCGACGGTGAAGTCCAGGTTCCACCGCCATCCTTGAGTGCACGACGAGGCTGCGAAGGTGGAAGCGTGGCAGGGCTCGCCGGAACCGTTGCCGTACACCGGCACGCCCCAGGCGGAGTTGGTCGTGGCGTCGGTGCCGTCACCGCCGGCGGCGGTGGGCAGGTGGTCGGCACCGAAGTAATACTGGGTACCGTCGTCGGTGGTCAGCCGCCAGTAGGTTCCATTGTTCAGGCCGTTGCTCGCTCCGGAGAGTTCCTCGACGAGCGAACCGTCGTCGTCAGCGAGCCGCCACTTGCCCGAGCCCGCCGGTACCAGCTCCCCGGAGTGCCCGGCAAGTGACAAGGTGGCGTTGTCCCCGGCCCAGCACTCGTCATTGTCGCCCGACTGGCCGTCGTCGGCACAGCCACGGTATGAGCGCTCGATGAAACCGGTGCTGTACTCCCAGCCGTCGCCGACCCATGAGGCCTGGTTGTTCGTCGCCGATGTCCGGCCATCCACGGACGCGGAGTTGTACGACAGGGCCACCTGTGGGGCGTCGCCACCGACCGACTCGGGGACGGTGACCGGATAGGAGTACGTGAACGCGCCGGTGTTCCCTGAGGAGCTCCAGCTGCCCGACGGGGAGAGCGAGGTGGCGGCGTAGGTGCCCGATGTACCAGCAGGGGCCGCGGTCGCGGCCAGCACCATGGTGCCGGCCGCGCTCATCGCACTCGGGGTGGCCGCGGGCGTGGCCGAGAGCGCTATCTCGCCGACCAGACGGTGTCCGGTCAGGTCGTTGGCCGAGGCCGTGACCGGGACTTGGGTGCGGCACGACGGCTTGGCGGGAGTCGTCAGGGCGCAGGCAGGCAGGCGTACCAGTCGGAGGCGGGAGGCGTAGTCGCCACCGTAGGCGTCCTTGACCGAACCGTAGTCGAGCGCCATCGAGAGCCGGCTCGCGCCAGATGTCGCGTCCGACCCGTCCGCGCGGTCCGTTCGGGTCAGGGAGACGAGCAGGCCCTGGACACCGGCCTTTGCGCTGGCGGGACGACTCGCCACGCTGACCTTGAAGGAGCCGGCCGTAACGGCCCGGTCGATGGCGTGCGTTGCCGTCTTCGTACGCGGCAGCAGCCCCTTGTCGAGCATGCCGGGCTTCCCCAGCGTGACCGGGGTGCCGGTCGCATGGCCGGAACCGCCCGACAGGTTCACCTTGGCGGAGATGGCCGCGGGCCAGTGCGGAGCCGTGGGACGGAACGTCTTCATGCGGGGCGACTTGGCCATGACGGTCTTGGCGCGGGCCGGCACGTCGGATGCCCCGTTCGTGACGTCGACCGACGGCGTGGAGGGTAGCGAGAAGGGCGACCACAGATCCGGCTTCCTGGCCTGATCCGTGGCTGCGCTCGATGCCGTCGCCCCACCGGCAGCCAGAGCCACGGACACCAGGCCGACCACTCCGACGCGTATGGCGCCGACCAGACCAACACGTTGCCGCAGCCTCACAGATCCCCCCACAGATGCCACACCGATTCAAGACAGCCGCCGCAATGTATCCACGTCAAGGGCTCGGCTCTCCCAAGAAAAGGACATGGTCTGCCCTGAAGATCATCTCTGGAGGACAGGATTCCGCTTCTGCCGGGCAGGCGAATCAAGCGGATTTGGGGAAGTTAACTCTGATCCGATCCTCTTGCTCAGATCTGCGAAGGCCCATAGGTCCGCAAACGACTCTGCATAGCGAGCGAGATTCGCACTAACGTACGCAGCCGCTCGCGCCCAACTCCGGGCCGCCTTCCGAGACGAGGACGCATGATCCACTCCTCCCTGCCCAGACGCCTCCGCAGACGATCGCCCGCCCTGGTCGCCGCCACCGCCGTTGCCGCCGCGCTGCTCGTTCCGGTGGCGGCCGCCCGGGCGGACACCGCCCCGACCACCACTACGGCAGCCGTCCAGCAGGCCGAGGACACTGCAGCGGCCCAGGCCTCGGAGACCGGTCACCCCGTCCCGGTGGACTCCGCGACGACCCCCACCAGCACCCTGACCGCACAACCCGACGGCACCTTCACCCAGGAGATCAGCTCCGAGCCCGAGCGGGTCCAACACGACGGCTCCTGGGTCCCGTTGGACGCCACACTGCGCCTCAACGGTGACGGCGGCTACTCCCCCGCCGCGTCAACGACCGGCCTGACTCTCTCCGCAGGCGGCACCGCCCCACTGGCCACGCTGGACAACGGCGGCAGACAACTGTCCGTCTTTTGGCCCACCGCGCTACCGGCACCGACCGTGACCGGCGACAGCGCGCTGTACACGAATGTCCTCCCGGACATCGATCTCAAGGTCACCGCAGACGACCAGGGCGGCTTCGCCGAAGTCCTCGTCGTGAAAACCGCGGCCGCAGCCGCAAATCCCGCCTTGGCCCACCTCGCGCTGACCACCATAGGGACGGGCGTCACCGTGGCCGCCGACCATGCCGGCAACCTCACCGCCACGGACACCACGACCGGCGCGGAAGTCTTCCACGCGCCAGCCCCGCTGATGTGGGACTCGTCGCCGGGCACCGGCACGACATCCGCAACCGACTCAGCGACCGCCACCGCGACCAAGACCGTCAAGAGCGCCGCCTTCACAACCGACGCCCAGACATCAGGCATTCGAGCCACCGCCGCCGACGCGAGCCCGAAGACCGACGACCTCAGTAACGGCCCGGCTCCCGGCTCCCGGCAGGCCCAGGTCGCCGTAGCGGTCGACGGGGACGGTCAAGTGCAGCTCACTCCCGACCAGTCCCTGCTCACCAGCGCCAACCCGGCCCACTTCCCCGTCTACATCGACCCGACTTGGGTATCGGTGACCAAGGACTCGGCCGCGTACACCTACGTACAGTCCGCCTATCCGGACACCAGCCGCTACAACGCCGCCGGCACCGACCCCGGCGCCGGTGACCAGGACTGGACCTCGCCCACCGGGAAGGAACGCACGTACTACCAGTTCAGCATCGGCACCACGATGGGCGACAAGCACATCCACCAGGCACTGCTCAACGTCACCCAGACCTACTCAGCCGACTGGAGTTGCACCAAGTACACGGTCACCGAACTCAACGTCGCCCACATCGGCACCTCCACCACCTGGAACAACCAGCCCGGCACATACACCCAGACGGACAGCCGGGCCTTCACCGGTTCCAACAACGACGGCTGCGCCGGAGACACCAAGCAGGCCTTCGACGTGACTGGATCCGTCGCGGCGGACGGCGACGGCACCGTCACATACCGCCTAACTGGCAGCGAGACCAACCGCGACGCCTTCAAGCGCTTCGCAAAGGAGGCCACCCTCACGATCGACTACAACACCGCGCCGAACACGCCGACTGCCACCACCTCCAGCCCCATGCCACTGAACTCCGACGGCACCACGAACTACGGCTGCACCTCCAGCACCTACGGCTGGATCGGCAAGAACAACGGCGTCACCCTGTCCGGGCACGTGTCCGACCCGGACGGCGACAAGCAGAACATCCGCGGGCAGTTCGCCTTCTGGGACAAGGGCGGCGACGGCACCGCCACCGCCAGCAATCTGATCTCCACCGGCGACTCCGACGGCGACTCCGCCTCGGTCTCCGGATCAGGCGGCACCGTCCACATCACCGTCAGCCCCACGACCCATCCCCTCAAGGACGGCCATCTGTACGGCTGGCACGTCCGCGCCGACGACACGATCGACCAGTCCGCCGAGACCGACAACTGCTACTTCTGGTACGACGCGACCGCTCCCACCGGACCGACCATCACCAGCGAAGACTTCCCGGCCGACGGCAGCGGCACCGCCCACGCGGGCGACGCCGGCACCTTCCTGTTCTCGTCCACCGACCCCGTCCCCACAGGCGCCAAGGCGAGCGGCCTGGACCACTACGACTGGTCAACGTCCTCAGCTGCGGACCTCGCAGACGACGGGGGAACCCACGCGACCGGATGGATCGGCATCGTCCACTACACACCCACCGCCTGGGGCACCAACACCCTCTGGGTCGCCGCGGTCGACAAAGCGGGCAACGAGTCCCAGCCCGTCGCCTACCACTTCTACGTGCCGGAGAACCCGACCGGCAGCGTCCACCCCGGCGACGTGGACAACGACGGGCGGCCCGATCTGCTGGCCGGCGACTCCGCTTCCGGCAACCTCGCCCTGATACACACCGACCAGGAAACGCACGCCGCCCCGGCTACTGCCGCCGACGCCGCTGCCGCCCCCACGGCCGCCGACGGCACCAGCACCTGGGCCGACACCCTGATCGCGCACCGGTCCAGCAGCACTCACAGCACCACCGGAGCCTGGGTCGACGACCTGTGGGCGTACAAGAACGGCCATCTGTGGCTGTACAGCAACAACATCAACAACGATGGCGGACTGGCCGGCAACGGGAACCGCTATTACACGAAGAACAACCGCATCGCCATCACCCGGCCGGCCTGCGTGACAGGCGACTGCACCGGCTACACCTCCGACTGGAGTGCCGTCACCCAACTGATCGCGCCCGGCGACGTGGACGGCGACGGAGACCCCGACCTGCTCACCGTCGAGAACTCCAAGCTGTGGCTCTTCCTGGGCTCGAACGCGGGGAAGGTGACCGAGGCCCGCAAGCTGGGGGACTCTGGCTGGAGCGGTTACACGGTCCTCGCGCCCGGCGACATCAACGCCGACGGACACGCTGACCTGTGGACCCGCAAGAACGACACCGGCGAGATCTACCAGTACCCCATCAGTGTCGGCACCACGATCGCTCTGGGTGCGCGTACCCAGATCACCACCGGGGCATTCACACAGACGAGCCGCCCCCTGGCAGCCAGCCCGGGCGACCAGAACGGCGACGGCCTGCCCGACCTGTACACCGTCATCGTGTCCGGATCAGACCGCAGTCTGTGGGCCAACATGGGCCAGTCCCCCGACTCCAACGGGTACACCCTCGGCGCCCACAATGTCGTCAGCACCAACACCTTCTGGAACACCGTCACCGACATCGCCTGAAAAGGAACTGGCCCGCCGCCCGGGGGAGAGCGGCGGGCCAGCATCTTCCTCCCAGTGCCACGTCCACACAGACGCCGCCCTCGGCGTTACCGACGGCGCCACGATCCCGGGTCCGTCGAACCGCATACTGACTAAGCACGTGCCCTCTGTGGTGAGGCGGTCGCTGGCCTCAACATGGGGCAAGGACACTGGAGTTGGATCGCTCCGGACGGGGTGTGGGAGATCGCGAAGCCGTTGGTCGCTCCGTCCAGGGTGCGGTTGCAGGGCGGCGGAACGCACGACACGCCCGAGGAGACGTTGTTTGCGGCGATCGTCTACGTCCTGGTGAGGGGATGCGCCTGGCGCGACTTGCCGCCGTGCTTCGGGATATCGAAGTCGACGGCTCACCGACTGTTCCTGATCTGGTCCACAGCCGGTGTCTGGAGCCGGCTGCACGAGGCTGTCCTGCACCGACTGGACGACGCCGGCCTCGTCGATGTCACCGCCTCGTCCTGGACACCGTGCACGTCCGCGCTAAAAAGGGGGCGAACACACAGGTCCAAGCCCCGCGAACCGGGGCAAGCCGGGTTCCAAGATGCACATCTTGTCGGACGCAAACAGCCTGCCCCTCGTTGTCGGTGTCTCGGCCGGCAACGTCCACGACAGCGAAGGGCTGAAGCCCATGGTCGAGGGCCACCAAACGCAACACGACCCCTGTCGCGGCCGGCACTTCAAGCCGCAGATGCACCAAAACGGTTGCATAGTCGCAAGATGGCGCGCGTCACCATTACGGCCGTGGGCCGAAGCCGGTGGCCCTGCCCCTTCCCTGGCCCGCGAATTGCCCCTCGCACGGCTCGTTCTTTCGCCGCCCACGGACGCGCGCCTGCCATCACCGAGCACCCGCTTCATGACGTCCGCTCGTCCGTGGGCGGAACTACAGCTCGACAAGCACGATGACATCGGCATGTTCAGCCACCTCCGGCGCCACATCGCCGGGCAGGCAGAGCTCGACCTATTCGGGTAGACGGTTACGCAGCCCACGGAGGAGGCGTGGGAAGTAGGGGGTGCCGAAGTGCCCCCTGACCTTCGGGTACGAGGAGGAAGCGGTGGCGGGAGACGGCTCGGCGACGGCGGGGAGCCTCTGCATCTCATAGTGGCCACCAGCGATTGGCTGCAGCCACTGAACGCCTTCCTAGCCACCATGGCAGGGCGGTCACCGGAAGCATCACCTACGCGATCCCGAGCCCCTCGCCGACGAGGACTGGGGACCGCACGACACTCCGATGCACGCGCGTGGCACCCTACTCAACGCCACGGCTTCGGCATGGTCACCGGTACCGTAAACCTGCGGGCCGGAGCCATCTCCTTCCAGGGGGTCCGGCTTCTTTGCCCGCACTCGATTGCGCCGGCTTCACCCGTGCGTCCCCCCACGAGTAATGGTCCCCTACAGCGTCAGGTACTGATCTGCGGAAAGGGCCTGAGCCGGGTGTTCGAGCAGGAAGCCATCCAGGATCCTCAATGAGTTCGGGAAATGCGCCCCCTCCGGTCTGCCCCTTGTCCGTCGGGATCGCGAGGTCGAACCTGTTCCGCCCGGTGATCACGTGGGTCTTCGAACCACACTATGCCCCGGTCGAGGATTCAGTCAGTCAGTCCCCCCTCTCAGAGCCTGCATGCTCACCGAGTCGGTCGCACAGCAGGGCCGCGGCGACATACGTCCGTCGCAGCGAACGGTCGGTCATGTTCCCGCAGTTCCCGGCACGCCGCCTCCTACCAATACGGATGAGGTTTTCGGCAGGGGCACCGTCGTCCAAGGTGCTGACCTCGGCGATACGGCAGCGAGTCGCAACATGATGGTGGACCAGGCTGACCATGGACGCCCCCGTCAAGCGGTGACAGGAATGTAAGAAAAGAGCCTTAACAATGAGGAAAAAGCCCGTCTGGCCTGCGCACTTAGCTTGATCATTAGAATCCGCCCCCATCATAACGTCACGTACGTCCTGTACATTTTTTACAGACAGCCTGCCGTGAGGAGGGGTACGCCATGACCCGACCGACCGCCCGTCACGTCCTGCCCGAGTTCCACGAGCGCACGAGCGCCGGCCGCAAGACGATGGATCCGTACTCGAAGCTCCTGGAGGAGCGGATCGTCTTCCTCGGGACGCCGATCGACGACATCTCGGCGAACGACGTGATGGCGCAGTTCATGTACCTCGAACACCAGGCCCCGGACCGCGACATCGCGCTGTACATCAACTCCCCCGGCGGCTCGTTCAGCGCGATGTCGGCGATCTACGACACGATGCAATACGTCGGTTGCGACGTGGCGACGACCTGCCTCGGCCAGGCCGGCTCCTCCGCGGCGGTGCTGCTGGCGGCCGGCACCCCGGGCAAGCGCTCCGTCCTCCCCGGCGCCCGGGTGGTGATCCACCAGCCCGCCCTGACCGAGCCGGTGCGGGGGCAGGCGAGCGACCTGGCCATCCAGGCGGACGAGTTGCTCCGGGTGCGGGCCCGTCTGGAGGAGCTGCTGGTGCGGCACACCGGGCGCACTGCCGAACAGGTGAGCGCGGACATCGAGCGGGACACGGTCCTGGACGCGCAGGGCGCCCTGGACCACGGCCTGGTGGACGCGATCGTCCCGAACCGCAGGTCCTCGCTCACCACGCCGGGCGCGAGGTGAGCCGCGGATGGTCCCCGACCTGCCACCGCTGCCCGCGCTCACGCGCGCGGAGGGCGAGCTGATCGACCGTTATCTCGACGTGGTCGACCTCCTGGGCCGGATCAACCCGGCGCGGCACGAGGACACCTACGGCGGACTGCGCGCGGCGCAGGCCCTGGTGAGCAGGGCGGCCGAGCTGCGCGACGCGCTGGTCCTGATGCACGCGCGCGGTGAGCGCGAGCTGCACGCCGCGACGCTGGCCCGGGCGCTGCGGGTCCTGGACGGCGAGCGGCGTACGGCTCGGGTCACCGTGCCGCCCGCCGCCGACAGTTGACGAGGCGTCCGGAGCTGAGTCGAAACGGACCAAACGACGTACCCCCTGTTGGAGGAGGCGCGGCTCCTTTTTCACGCCCGTCAGAGGTGCGCAACACGCCTGACACGGGAGTGGAATGAGAGGTTTCTGTGCAGGTCGGGGGCTCCTCTGGCCCTCGACACGCCTGCGTTCGAAGGGGTGTTCACCCAAACGAGTGAGTGGTGAGTAACAACACAAATCCACGGTTGCGTTGGGTTTTTCGCACTTCCGTACGCCAAGATCCCTGTCTGACGACAAGACCCCGCCGCAGCGGCGGGGCGATCCGGGCGGACGCCGAGTCCTGCCGCCGCGCGGATGACAGGTCGACAGAAGTGGATCGGCAGGAGTGGAGGACCCAAGCACGACGGGTCGCCGGGACGGTCACGCCATGACCGGGCCGAGCAGCCCTTGGGGTGAAGCCGCGTCAGCGGCCGGGCAACTTCGCCAGCCCGAATCCGACAGGTCATCCTTCACAGGCGGCTGACGAAGGGTTGCGCATGACTGCGCTCAATCGTGTCCCGTCGCTGATGGTCCGGGCCGGTACGGTCTCGGCCTTCGCCATGGCCGCCGTGGGCGGCTCCGTCGTGGTTCCGGGTGTCGCAGCCGACGCCGCCGCCGCGACGCCGGCGACGAAGGCACTCAAGGTCGCGGCCTCCAAGAAGGGCTCGCCGTACAAGTACGGCGCCACGGGACCCCGCCGCTTCGACTGCTCAGGGCTGACGCAGTACTCGTTCAAGAAGGTGGGCAAGAAGCTCCCGCGCACGGCGGCCCAGCAGTACAACAAGACCCGCCACATCAAGGCCGGCAGCCGCAAGGCCGGTGACCTGGTGTTCTTCCACTCGGGCTCGAACGTCTACCACGTCGGCATCTACGCCGGGAAGGGAAAGATCTGGCACGCCCCCAAGACCGGGGACGTGGTGCGACTGCAGAAGATCTGGACGAAGAGTGTCTGGTACGGCCGGGTCAAGTGACGCCCCGGGGGGCCGGCGGCGCCCTGACCTGCCGCCGGTCCCCCGGGACTCCCGGAACCTCTGTCGCCTGCACGCCCAGGGGCTCCCGGAACCCACCGAGTGCGCGGCATTCCTGCCGTGGCGCCGGGCGGCCGTCGGCCTGTGGCACAACCGGGCCCCGCGGCCGGAAAAGAGCCTGCACCCGGCGCCTGTGCGCACCGGGTGCAGGCTCTTGCTCTGGTCAGGAGGGGACGATCTGCCACTGCTGCTGGGCGAGGCTGGTGTAGCTCCACTGGTTGACGGCGGCTCCGTCGGCGGTGGAGCCGCTGTCGACGTTGAGGGACAGGCCGCTGAACCGGTTGGTGAGCAGGTAGTAACCGTCGCCGGTGGGAGTGATGGCCCAGTGCTGCTGCGGGGCGGTGGCGTCGCTCCAGATGTCGGCTGTGCCGCCGTTCGCACGGGAGAGCCCGCCGATTTCCATGAGCGTGCCGCTGTTGACGTTGCGGATCTTGTAGTAGCCGTTGTCGGCCGCGACGATGGTCCACTTCTGGTTGGAGTGGTTCTGCCAGGGCCACTGGATGACGGGGGTGTTGTTGGCGGTCTTGCCTCCGGAGACGTCGGCGGCCTTGCCGCTGTGCCGGGCGACGAGACGGTACACGGTGCCGTCGCCGGGGAAGAGGGGGGAGACCTGGGCGGGCGTGGCGGTGCGGCCGCCGATGCGCAGGTTGCCGATGTTGGCGTAGCCGCCGGTCGCGGCGGTGACCTGGATGCGGACGAAGGCGGCGTTGCGGGCCGGCCACTCGACGATCTTGGTGGTGCGGTCGCCGGTCCAGGAGGCGGTGGCGGCCTGGGTGAAGGTGACACCGTCGGTGCTGGTGGAGATGGTGCAGGCGGTGATGTCGCCGTCGGTGCTGTTGCTGCGGTTCCACTGCTTGGGCAGGTACTCCAGGCTGGAGATGTTGCTCCACACGCCGCCGAGGTCGATGGTGATGCTCTGCGGCAGTGACAGGCTCCAGGTGGACCAGCAGGTCTCGACGCCCTTGTCACTGAAGCCGTCGATGGCGTTCATGGGGCCTTCACCGGTGTGGAACGCGGTCGCGTAGGCGGCCACGGGGGTGACCGGGTGTTCGACGCGCAGCATCTGGGTGGGCAGGGGCGCCCGGCCGGAGTTGGGGCCGCCCCAGGCGTTGCCGACGTCGGTGAGCCGCTGGACGATGTTGTTGTCCAGCACACCGTTGCGGTTGGGCGGGCAGTTCAGGATGAACGAGGTGTACTTGGGCTCCAGGTCCCCCAGGTGGGACAGGATGCTCTGCTGGCTCAGCAGCGACTCGGTGGGGGTCGACGGGTGCCAGAACCACCCGTTGCTGATCGTCTGGCCCTGCAGCGAGGCATAGGTGTTGCCCGTCGGTGAGGTGATGCCGAGGGGCTCCTCGAAGTAGATGGCGTCCCCGAGGAAGGGGACCGACAGCCCACCGTGGTCGATCATCACGATGTCGGGCTGCAGGGACTTCACGTGTTCCCTGATGCGCTGGTAGGGGACGGCCTGCTGGCCCATCTGCCAGGCGTAGCCGTCCGTGATGAACATGTCGATGGTGCCGTAGTTGCTGAGCAGTTCGGTGATCTGGCCGAGGATGTAGGTGAGGTCACCGGGCTGGATGGCCTGGGTGGTGTCGGTGACGTGGCCGCCGTAGGCCTGTACGGGACGGGTGCGGTCCCAGATGGAGAAGTACAGGCCGACCTTCAGGTTCCGGGCCCGGAAGGCGTCCACGTACTGCTTGACGATGTCCTGCTTGTAGGAGCTGTAGGCGACGTTGTACTTGTTGTAGGCGGTGGGCCACAGGCAGAACCCGTCGTGGTGCTTCGTGGTCAGCACCCCGTACTTCATCTGCGCGGCGACCGCGGCGGCCGCCCACTGGTCGCAGTTGACCGCCGTGGGCGCGAAGCGGGTGGGGTCCTGGTTCGGGCTGGCCCACTCCTCGTTGGTGAACGTGCCCATGTTGAAGTGGTTGAACATGCCGAAGCGCATGTTCACCAGGTTGCTCAGATTGGTCTGCATGTCCGCGGCGGCCGCCTGGGGCAGGAGGCGGGAGGCGCCGGGGAGCACGGGCAGCGCGCTCGCGGCAACGGCGGCGCCCGCGGCGCCCAGCAGGGTACGGCGGGAAATTCTTCCTGACGGCATGGGGGTACTCCCGGCTTCGGGTGGCTCTGAGACGTCGGAGGCGAGGCGGTCGGGGCGGACGTTCGAAAGTGCCGCCCCTTGCGCTCCTGGCGCGGCCTTCGCAGGGGCTGAGGGCGCCGAATGTTACGCACGAAGTTCGGTGACGTGACCGCCGTATGTCAACAGGCGAGCGGATGAATGTACTCAAGGACCGGACAGGATGCGGCTTTTGTCCCGATTGAGAAGGATTAATTTCCGCGCAGACATGCCATGTCTTCACAGATGCAGGGCGCAGCACCGCTCACCAGCACTCAAAAGGTGGGATCGCAAGGGGCTGCGCATCACGGATATGCATCAGCCATGGGATGGATAGATCGCCAAGCGGGGCCCGAAGAGCACCCTCTCCACCGTTACGTCTCCTTTGTTCAGCGAACTTTCCGCTGCCATCTAGACAGCGCCGCCCATCGGTGTCTATAAACATCCCATCTCTCCGGGGGCGACATGCAGAAGTTGCACCGGCGAAACGTCTCCCGCTACGGGACCAGCGCGAGGAATACACCGATGAGACTCAGAACCGCTCTCAGCACCACCGCCTCCGTCGTCTGCGCACTGACGCTGCTCAGCGCCTGCAGCGGCAGCTCGGGCACCACCGCCTCGTCGAGCGGCAAGCCGCTCGTGGGCGTCGACTACCCGCGCTCCGACACCGACTTCTGGAACTCGTACATCAAGTACACGCCCCAGTACGCCAAGGAGCTGGGCCTGGACCTGAAGACGACCAACTCGCAGAACGACGTGGCGAAGCTGACCGCGAACGCCCAGACGTTCATCAGCCAGGGCGTCAAGGGCCTCGCGATGGCCCCGCAGGACACCGCGGCCATCGCGCCCACGCTGGCCCAGCTGGCGGCGAAGAAGATCCCCGTCGTCACCGTGGACACCCGCCCCGACAGCGGCAACGTCTACATGGTGGTGCGGGCCGACAACCGCGCCTACGGCGAGAAGGCCTGCCAGTTCCTCGGCACCAAGCTCGGCGGCAAGGGCAAGGTCGTCATGCTGGAGGGCGGCCTCGACTCCATCAACGGCCGTGACCGCACCGAGGCGTTCAACGACTGCATGAAGAAGAACTACCCCGGCATCAAGGTGTTCGGCGAGGCCACCAACTGGGACGGCGCGGTCGCCGCGCAGAAGCTCCAGACCGACCTGACGGCCAACCCGGACATCAAGGGCGTCTACATGGAGTCCAGCTTCGCCCTCGCCGGCACGCTCCAGGTGCTCAAGCAGAAGGGTCTGCTGGTCGACCCGAAGGACAAGAAGCACGTCTTCATCGTGTCCAACGACGGCATCCCCGAGGAGCTCAAGGACATCGCCGCCGGCAAGATCGACGCCACGGTCTCCCAGCCCGCGGACCTCTACGCCAAGTACGCCCTCTACTACCTGAAGGCCGCGATCGACGGCAAGACGTTCAAGCCGGGCAAGACCGACCACGACAGCACCATCATCCAGGTCCGCGACGGCGTCCTCGAGGACCAGCTGTCCGCCCCGCTGGTCACCGCCGACGGCGGCACCTACGGCGGCGTGCCCAGCGTGAAGAGCGACGACAAGTCGCTGTGGGGCAACAACCTCGGCTGACCCGTCCCCTCAGGCACCCAACGGCTCACAAGAACAAGGCGGTTGAGATGAGCGACGGGGAGCGAGCAGTCACCCCCGCGCCCGCTCCGGCGAACGACGGGCGGGCCCCCGCAGCCCCGCCCGTCGTCGAGGCGGCGGGCATAGTCAAACGATTCGGTCCGACGGTGGCCCTGAACGGCGCCAGGATCACCATCAGGCCCGGCGAGACCCACGCGCTCGTCGGCCGCAACGGGGCCGGCAAGTCGACCCTGGTCTCCGTCCTGACGGGCCTGCACGCCCCGGACGAGGGCACGGTCACCTTCGGCGGCGAACCCGCACCCCGGCTCAGCGAACGTGACGCATGGCGACAGCGCGTGGCCTGCGTCTACCAGAAGTCGACGATCATTCCCACGCTGACCGTCGCCGAGAACCTCTTCCTGAACCGGCACCACCACGGCCGGGGCCGGCTGATCAGCTGGCCTGGGGTGCGCCGCCGGGCGCAGGAGTTGCTCACGACCTGGTCGGTGGACGTCGATCCGCAGGCCCCGGCCGGTGATCTGAGCGTCG
Organism: Streptomyces griseorubiginosus; assembly: GCF_001514195.1. Lineage (GTDB taxonomy): Bacteria > Actinomycetota > Actinomycetes > Streptomycetales > Streptomycetaceae > Streptomyces > Streptomyces griseorubiginosus. The sequence goes on from NZ_KQ948738.1 coordinate 559,378, forward strand.
AACAGCGGCAGTTCGTGGAAATCGCCCGGGCGCTCTCCTTCGGAGCCCGGTTCATCATCCTCGACGAGCCGACCGCACAGCTCGACGCGGCGGCGATCAACCGGCTCTTCGACCGCATCCGTGACCTGCAACGGCAGGGCGTGACCTTCCTGTTCATCAGTCACCACCTGCAGGAGGTCTACGAGATCTGCGACATGGTGACGGTGTTCCGCGACGCCCGCCACATCGTGACCGCCCCGGTCGCGGAGCTGCCCCGCACCGAACTGGTCGCCGCCATGACCGGTGAGGCGGCGGCGGACCGGCTCGAGGAACGCGCGAGCACCCTCGACGCCAAGGCCACGGCGGCTCTCGCCGTGACGGGCCTGAACAGCGAGGCCTTCGAGGACGTCACCTTCCGGATCGGCGCCGGTGAGATCGTGGGTCTGGCCGGAGCCGCGGGCAGCGGCCGTACCGAGGTCGCCGAGACCGTCGTGGGTCTGCGGGCCGCGGACGGCGGTGGGGTGGAGATCGCCGGGAGGCGGCCGAGGCCGGGCAGTGTGCCCGCCGCGCTGGCCGCCGGCGCCGGGTTCGTGCCGCAGGACCGGCACCATCAGGGGTTCGTCCCCGACATGTCGATCGCCGACAACGCGACCCTGTCCGTGCCGAAGCGACTCGGGAAGAACGGCTTCCTCAACCGCGGGCGGCGCGACCGGCTCGCCGAGGGCATGATCGAGCACCTGGCGATCAAGACGCCGGGCCCCGACCTGCCCGTCTCCGCGCTCTCCGGCGGCAACCAGCAGAAGGTCGTCATGGCCCGCGCCCTGGCCGACGACCCCCGGCTGCTGGTCCTGATCAACCCGACCGCCGGTGTCGACGTGCGGTCCAAGGAGTTCCTCCTCGGCAAGGTCGAGGAGACCGCGCAGACCGGCACCGGAGTGCTCATCGCCTCCGACGAGCTCGACGACCTGCGCATGTGCGACCGGGTCCTGGTGATGTTCCAGGGCCGAGTGACGACAGAGATAGCCCGCGGCTGGCACGACCACGACCTCGTGGCCGCGATGGAAGGAGTGGACCTCAATGCCTGAAACCGTCCTCGCGGACACCGCCGCCCAGGCCGTGGAACCCAAGCTCAAGCGGACCGCGCTGCTCGGCGGCCGGATTCCCCTGGCCCGGCTGCGCGACCTCGCCCTGGTCCCCGCGATCGTCGTCATCGCGGTGGTCGGACAGATCGTCAACCCGGTCTTCCTCCAGGCGGACAACCTCATCAACGTCCTGCAGACGATGTCCGAGATGGCGCTGCTGGTCCTCGCCCAGACGATGATCCTGATCGTCAAGAAGATGGACCTGTCCCTGGAGTCCACCATGGGCCTCGCCCCGGGTGTCGCCGCCTGGCTGGTGGTGCCGACCGGCGCGGGCCACGGACTCGGCCTGCTGCCCGGCGGCTGGGCGATCCCGGTCACCCTGGCCGTGGGCGTGCTGGTCGGCGTGATCAACTCCCTGCTGATCATTCGCTTCGGCCTCAACGGCTTCATCGTCACGCTCGGCATGCTGATCGTGCTGCGCGGCATCCTCACCGGCATCTCCGGAGGCCAGACCTTCTTCCAGCTGCCGCAGTCGATGCTCTACCCCGGCACCGCCGAGTGGTTCGGCATGCCCGCCTCCATCTGGATCTGCCTGATCCTGTTCGCCGCCGCGATCGTGGTGCTCGGCTGGACCAGCTTCGGCCGCTCCCTGTACGCCATCGGCGGCAACGTCGACGCCGCGAAGGCGGCCGGCATCCGCACCGACCGGGTGCTGTGGATCGTCATCGTCACCGGCAGCGTGCTCGCCGCCCTCGCCGGACTGCTGCTCTCCGGGCGCCTGGCCTCGGTCGCCTCCGCCCAGGGCAACGGCTACATCTTCACCGTCTTCGCCGCCGCCGTCATCGGAGGCATCAGCCTCAACGGCGGCAAGGGCACCATGTTCGGCGCGTTCTGCGGCATCCTCCTGCTGTTCATGATCCAGAACGTGCTGACTCTGGCAGGTGTGCCGGCCCAGTGGATCGGCGCCCTCAACGGCCTGATCATCCTGGTCGCCCTGGCCATCTCCCGCATCACCGGCGGCAAGGTCCAGGAATGACCCGGGCGGCCCGCATGCCGCCCGACCTCCGCCGCGTTCACGTCTCGTAGCAAGGGGGCCCGATCCCCCCTTGCCCTCACAGGAGTTGCCGCCATGTCCTCCACTCTGCCCGCCTCCGCCCGCATCACCGCCCTGGACGTCCTGGACGTGCGGTTCCCCACCTCCGAACACCTCGACGGGTCGGACGCGATGAACCCCGAGCCGGACTATTCCGCCGCCTACGTCGTCCTGCGCACCGACGCGGGTGATGGGCTGGAGGGACACGCCCTCGCCTTCACCACCGGCCGCGGGAACGACGCCCAGGCCGCCGCCATCGCCACCCTCGCCCCGCACGTGGTCGGCCTCTCCGTCGACGAGGTCTGCGCCGACCTCGGCGCGTTCTCCCGCTCCCTGGTCCACGACCCCCAACTGCGCTGGCTCGGACCGGAGAAGGGCGCCATCCACATGGCCACCGGAGCGGTCGTCAACGCCGCCTGGGACCTTGCCGCCAAGCGCGCGGGCAAGCCCGTGTGGCGCTTCCTCGGCGAGATGTCGCCCGAGGAGCTGGTCGCCCAGGTCGACTTCCGCTGGCTCTCCGACGCCCTGACCCCCGAGGAGGCCCTTCAGATCCTGCGCCGGGCCGAGCCCGGTCGCGAGGAGCGCGTCAACCACCTGCTGGAGCGCGGCTACCCGGCGTACACCACCACCCCCGGCTGGCTGGGCTACTCCGACGAGAAGCTCGCCCGCCTGTCCCGCGAGGCCGTCGCGGACGGCTTCACCCAGATCAAGCTGAAGGTCGGCGCCGATCTCCAGGACGACATCCGGCGCCTGCGCGTCGCCCGCGAGACCGTCGGTCCGGACATCCGCATCGCGGTGGACGCCAACCAGAGATGGGACGTCCAGCCCGCCATCGACTGGATGCGCGCCCTGGCCCCCTACGACCCGTACTGGATCGAGGAGCCCACCTCCCCCGACGACATCCTCGGCCACGCCGCCGTACGCAGGGGCGTCAGCCCCATCAAGGTCGCCACCGGCGAACACATCGCCAACCGGGTCGTCTTCAAGCAGCTCCTCCAGGCCGGCGCGGTGGACATCGTGCAGATCGACTCCGCCCGTGTCGGCGGTGTCAACGAGAACATCGCCATCCTGCTGCTCGCCGCCAAGTTCGGGGTGCCGGTCTGCCCGCACGCGGGCGGTGTCGGACTGTGCGAGATGGTGCAGCACCTGTCGATGTTCGACTACATCGCCGTCTCCGGCACCACCGAGGACCGGGTCATCGAGTACGTCGACCACCTCCACGAGCACTTCGTCGACCCGGTCCGTATCGCCGAGGGGCACTACCTCGCCCCCACGCTCCCCGGCCTCAGCGCCCAGATGCACCCCGAGTCCCTCAAGGAGTACACCTACCCCGACGGCCCCGTGTGGACGGCCCGTGCCTGACGCCCAGGTCCTCATCGACGCCCACCACCATGTGTGGGACCTCGACACCCGGCCGCAGTCCTGGCTCGACGAACCCGGTCACGAACCGATCCGCCGCAGCCACGGCGTCGACGACCTGCGCACCGCCGCGACCAGGCCGATCGCGGGACGGCGGCTGGAGCGCACCGTGCTCGTCCAGTGCGTGGCCTCGGTCGACGAGACGCGCGAGTTCCTCGCCCTCGCCGACGACACCCCGCTCGTCGGCGCGGTCGTCGGCTGGGTGGACCTCACCTCCCCGGCGGTCGGCGACGTACTGGACGCGCTGCGCGCCGGGCCCGGCGGTGGGTATCTGCGGGCCGTACGTCATCTCGTCCAGGGCGAGTCCGACGCCGCCTGGCTCCAACGGCCCTCGGTGGAGCGGGGACTGCGGGCGGTGGCCGAACGGGGCCTCGGGTACGACCTGTTGATCCGCGACCACCAGTTCCCCCAGGCGATCCGTCTGGCCGAACGTCTCCCCGGCCTTCCCCTGGTCCTCGACCACGCCGGAAAGCCTCCCGTCGCCGGACGTGACCTGGAGGACTGGGAGCGGAGCGTGCGACGGCTGGCCGCGCACCCCCACGTGCGGTGCAAGGTGTCGGGCCTGATCACCGAGGCCGACCCCGCGAAGTGGACCGTCGACGACATCCGGCCGGTGTGGGAGACCCTGCTGGCCGCCTTCGGACCCGAGCGCCTGATGTTCGGCTCGGACTGGCCGGTCTGCGTCCTCGCCGGCGGCTGGAACCGCTGGGCCGCCGCCGTGGAGGAACTCCTCGACGGCTGCTCCGCCGCCGAGACCGGGGCGGTCCTCACCGAAACCGCCACCGCGTTCTACGGCCTCGATCCCGCGCGAAGGAAGGAGCGCACCTGATGCTGCTGACCGAACTCCTGCACCCGGGCATCCTCGAAGCCCTGGCGGGTGCCGGACACGGCGCCCGTGTCCTGCTCGCCGACGGCCACTACCCCGCGAGCACCGCCACCGGTGAACGGGCCAGAACCGTCCACCTCAATCTCGCGCCGGGCACCCTGGACGTCACCACCGTCCTGGACGTGCTGCTGCGGGCCCTTCCCGTGGAGTCGGCGCAGGTGATGGTGCCGCCCGAGGGCGAGCCCGAGCCGGCGGCCATCGCCGAGTACCGCTCGATGCTGGCGCCCGTCCCCCTCGACACCCTCGGCCGCTTCGAGTTCTACGACGCCGCCCGCTCCCCCGACCTGGCCCTCGTCGTCGTCACCGCCGACATCCGCACCTACGCCAACCTGCTGCTGACCATCGGCGTCCGCGCTGAAGGGACCCTGACCCCACGATGACACTCGCCGTCCGCTACACCTCCGCCCGCACCCTGGACACCGCACCCGCCCAGACGGCGCCGCCCGGCCCCGGTGAGGTGGAGATCGCCCCCGCCTTCGTCGGGATCTGCGGTACTGACCTGCACATCTTCCACGGCGACATGGACGCCCGGGTCAGCGCGCCCGCCGTCCTCGGGCACGAGATGTCCGGACGCGTCGTACGCGTCGGCCCGGACGTCGAGGGCTGGGCACCCGGTGACGCAGTCACCGTCATGCCGCTGCGCTGGGACGACACCTGCCCCGCCTGCCGCAACGGCCACCAGCACATCTGCCAACACCTCGACTTCATCGGCATCGACTCCCCCGGCGCCATGCAACAGCGCTGGACCGTCCCCGCCTCCACCCTCATACGACTGCCCGACTCCCTCCCGCTGGACCAGGCAGCGCTCGTCGAGCCCACCGCGGTCGCCGTGCACGACGTCGGCCGCGCCCAGGTGCGCGAGGGCGAGCGGGTCGTCGTGGTCGGCGGCGGCCCCGTCGGCGTCCTGATCGCCCTGGCCGCCAGGGCCGCCGGCGGAGACGTGCGGGTGGTGGAACTCAACGCCCACCGCAGGTCGCTCGCCGAGGAGTTGGGACTGAGCACCTGGGACCCCGCCGCCACCGACGTGAGCGCGCTGGTCTCGGAGTGGACCGCCGACGCGGGGGCTGACGTGGCCTTCGAGGTGTCCGGCGCGCAAGGGGGCGTGGAGACGGCCGTCGACGTGCTCGGCGTGCGCGGCCGGCTGTGCCTGGTCGCCATCCACTCCCGGCCCCGCGAGGTGAACCTGCACCGCTTCTTCTGGCGCGAACTCACCCTCGTCGGTGCCCGGTTGTACGACCGCTCCGACTTCGAACGAGCCGTGTCCCTGGTCGCGGAGGGTGCCGTCCCCGCAGACCGGCTGATCACCAAGATCGTGCCCTTGACCGACGCACCGGCTGCCTTCGAGGCGCTGGAGGGCGGCGGAAACGTGATGAAGATCCTGGTGGACTGCACCGACGAGGCCCAGGGAGCCGTCCAGTGAACGCCTTTGATCTGACAGGCAAGCTCGCCGTCGTCACCGGCGCCCGGCGCGGCATCGGCCGCGCCATGGCCCGGGCTCTCGCGGAGGCCGGCGCGGACGTCATCGGGGTGAGCGCCTCGCTGGAGGAGTCCGGCAGCGCGGTGGAGAAGGACGTCACCGCCGCCGGCCGGACCTTCGAGGCGATCCGCACCGACTTCGCCGACCCCGAGGCGGTGCGGGCCCTGGGCGAGGACCTCGCGGGCCGACAGCGTCCGGTGGACATCCTGGTCAACAACGCCGGCACCATCCGCCGCACCCCGGCCGCCCAGCACAGCGACGCCGACTGGGACCTGGTCCTCCAGGTCAACCTGAGCGCCCAGTTCGCCCTCACCCGCGCCGTCGGCGCCACCATGGTCGCCCGCGGCCAGGGCAAGATCGTCTTCACCGCGTCCCTGCTCAGCTTCCAGGGCGGCATCACCGTCCCCGGCTACACCGCCGCCAAGCACGGCATCGCAGGCCTGACCAAGGCGCTCGCCAACGAGTGGGCCCCGCACGGCGTCAACGTCAACGCCATCGCGCCCGGTTACATCGCCACCGACAACACCCAGGCCCTCCAGGACGACCCCGCCCGCAGCAAGGCCATCCTGGAGCGCATCCCGGCCGCCCGCTGGGGCAACGCCGACGACCTCGCCGGCGCCACCGTCTTCCTCGCCTCCTCCGCCGCCGACTACATCCACGGCACCGTCCTCCCCGTCGACGGCGGATGGCTCGGCCGATGACCGGCAACACCCTGGCCTCCGTACTGGCCGGTGCCCGTCTCATGCCGGTACTGACGGTGCCCTCCGCCGCGAGCGCCGGTCCGCTGGCGGACGCGCTCGCGGCGGGCGGCGCCCGGTGCGCCGAGGTCACCTTCCGCACCCCGGACGCCGAGCAGGCGCTCAAGGCGATGGCGGCCCACGGTGGCCTGGCGGTCGGCGCCGGCACCGTGCTCACCCCCGAGCAGGCCGAGCGGGCCGTGGCTGCCGGGGCCCGGTTCGTCGTCTCTCCCGGTTTCGACGAGGATGTCGTCGCCAAGTGCCGGGAGTTGGCGGTGCCCGTCGTGCCCGGCGTCGCCTCCGCCACCGAGCTGATGCGCGCCCTGCGGGCCGGCCTCGACACCGTCAAGCTGTTCCCCGCCGAACCCCTCGGCGGCCTCCCGATGCTGCGCGCCCTCGCGGCGCCCTTCCCGCAGGCTCGGTTCGTGCCGACAGGCGGCATCGACGCATCGCGCCTGCCCGCCTACCTGGCCCACCCGGCGGTCCTCGCCGTCGGCGGCAGCTGGATGGCCACCGCCGTCCATCTGGAGCGGGGCGAGTACGGGGAGATTCGCCGGCTGACCGCCGAGGCCGTGCACGGGAGCGCGCCGTGACCGACGTGATCGCCCTCGGCGAGGTGATGCTCCGCTTCGATCCCGGTGAGGGCCGCATCCGTACCTCCCGCACCTTCCAGGTGTGGGAGGGCGGTGGCGAGTACAACGTCGTGCGCGGACTGCGCCGCTGCTTCGGCCTGCGCACCGCCGTCGTCACCGCCTTGGCCGACAACGCGGTCGGACGCCTCGTCGAGGACCTGATGCTCCAGGGCGGGGTCGACACGTCACTGATCCGCTGGGTGCCCGCCGACGGCATCGGCCGCACCGCCCGCAACGGCCTGAACTTCGTCGAGCGCGGCTTCGGCATCCGGGGCGCGCTCGGCGTCAGCGACCGCGCGGGCACAGCCGTCTCGCAGCTGCGCAAGGGAGACGTGGACTGGGACGCCGTGTTCTCGGCCGGGGTGCGCTGGTTCCACACCGGCGGCATCTTCGCCGGCCTGTCCGACACCACCGTGGACGTCGCCGACGAGGCCATGACGGCCGCTCGGCGGCACGGTGTGACGGTGTCCTACGACCCCAACTACCGCCCCAGTCTCTGGGACGGGCGGGGCGGCGCGGAGCGGGCACGCGAGGTCGACCTGCGGCTCGCCCGGCACGCCGACGTCGTCGTGGGCGCCCTGGGCCTGGCGGGACCGTGGCCGGGGGCACTGCGGGTCCTGGCGGACGAGGTGCAGGACGCGCTCGTCGCCGTGGCCGAACTCCTGCCGCAGGCGGAGGTGCTCGCGACGACCCTGCGGGACGTGCCCTCGGCCGGGGTCAACGACTGGTCCTCGGCCGCCTGGTCGGCCCGGACCGGGTTCGTCCGCGGCCCGCGGATGCCCGGCCTGCACGTCCTGGACCGCATCGGCTCGGGTGACGCGTTCGCGGCCGGACTGATCTACGGCCTGTTGACGGGCGACGGCGACGAGGGCGGCTCGTCGGCCGGCGTCAGGCCCACGGGCCCTCTGGATGCCGCCCGCCTGCACCGCGCTCTGGGCTACGGCACCGTCCACGGCGCACTGGCCATGACCACGCCCGGTGACGTCTCCATGGCCTCACTCGCGGAGGTCGAGGCGCTCATGGCGGGTGGCTCGGCCGCCGTCAGACGATGACCGGCCCTCGGCCACCGCACCACACCGCAACGGGAGCACAGATGACGCATCGGACCATGAGGCAGCGGAAGATCACGAACACCCCCGTCGGGCTGACGGAACTCGGCTTCGGGGCCTCCGTGATCGGCAATCTCTACCGAGTCACCCCCGCGGACGACGCCCGGTCCGCGGTCGAGGCGGCCTGGGACGCCGGTATCCGCTACTTCGACACTGCGCCGCACTACGGGCTCGGCCTCTCCGAGCGCCGCCTGGGAGCGGCCCTGCGGGGGCGTCCACGCCACGAGTACGTCGTCTCCTCCAAGGTCGGCCGTCTGCTCGTCCCCAACGAGCGGCCCCGCGGCGTCGACAGCGAAGGCTTCATGGTGCCGGACGACGTGCGCAGGCAGTGGGACTTCAGCCGCGACGGCGTGCTTCGCTCCCTTGAGGAGACACTGGAGCGCACCGGCCTGGACCGCATCGACGTCGTCTACCTGCACGACCCCGACGACCACTGGCTGCAGGCCGCCGACGAGGCCATGCCCGCGCTCGCCGAACTCCGCGACCAGGGCGTGATCGGGGCGATCGGCGCCGGCATGAACCAGTCCGCCATGCTCGCCCGCTTCCTGCGCGAGACCGCCGCCGACGTGGTCATGCTGGCCGGCCGCTACACCCTCCTCGACCAGTCCGCCCTCGACGACGTCCTGCCCGCCGCGCAGGAACTCGGCAAGAGCGTCGTCGCCGTCGGCGTGTTCAACTCCGGCCTCCTCTCCCAGGACCGGCCCGCCGAGGGCATGAAGTACGACTACCAGGACGCCCCGCCCGAGTTGGTCGAGCGTGCCCTGGCCATCGCCGACGTCTGTGCCGCGCACGGCACGACCCTGCCGGCCGCGGCGATCGCCTTCCCCCTCACGCACCCGTCCGTCGTCAACGTCACGCTCGGGATGCGGAACCCGGAACAGGTCGCACGGAACGCGGAACTGCACCGCCTGCCCGTCCCCGACGGCCTCTGGGACGATCTCCGGGCCCAGGGACTGGTCCGCTCGGACGCGCCCGCGGTGAGCGTCCCGGAAGGGAGCCCTCGGTGTCGTTGACGGACAAGGCCATAGACCAGCTGCGTGAGTTGATCCGCACCGGTGCGCTGCCGCCGAACTCGAAGCTGCCACCGGAGCAGGACCTGGCCGCGCAGCTGGGACTGTCGCGCAACCTGGCCCGGGAGGCGGTCAAGGCACTGGCCGTCGCCAGGGTCCTGGAGGTCCGGCGCGGCGACGGGACGTATGTCACCAGCCTGCAGCCGAGTCTGCTGCTGGAGGGCCTGGGAGGAGCGGTGGAACTCCTGCAGGGCGACTCGACCGCCCTGCAGGACCTCATGGAGGTGCGGCGACTGCTCGAACCGGCCGCGACCGCCCTCGCCGCCACCCGCATCTCCGACGGACAACTGGCCGAGATCAAGGGGCACCTCGACGCGATGCGCGAGGCACGCGACGACATCGAACGGCTCACCGCCCATGATGCCGCCTTCCACCGGGAGGTGATCTCGGCCACCGGCAACGAAACCCTGCTCACCCTGCTGGAAGGCATCTCCGGCCGCACCCTGCGCGCCCGCATCTGGCGTGGCCTGGTCGACACCCAGGCATCGGGGCGCACCCTCGCCGAACACGAGGCGATCTTCAACGCCCTGTCCATCCGCGACCCCGCCCTGAGCCAGGCCGCCGCGCTGCTGCACGTGAGCACCACCGAACAGTCGCTCAGGGAGCATCTGCGCTCCGGCGAGGCTCCTCCCCTCAGATAGACGCCGATGACGCGCGGGCCGGCACTTCCACCATGTGTTCCTGGTTGCTGCCGGTGGTGGGCGGCCAGTTGAAGAGGACCTTCTCCAGCGTCGGCGCAGGAGCGTGACCTGGGGCGGAGAGGGAGGGGACGGAGCGGGGACGCGGTGGGCGCTGGAAGCGACGCAGGTGGTGTGGGCCGTGGTGCCGGGGCGCCCGCGGGGCCCGGCACCACGGCCCGTGCGTTCAGAGGGCGACGAGCTGCCAGTCCTGGTTGGAGCCGTCGGTGGTGGGCCACTGGATCACGTAGGCGCTGTCGGCGGTCGAGGCGTCCTTGACGTCGGCGCACCAGCCGGTGTGGACGTTGACGAGGCGGTAGTAGCCGCTGGTCTTGGAGGGGACCAGGTTCCACCACTGGTTGTCGCCGCCGTCGTCGGTCGACTGGTCGAGGATCGCGCCCTGGGTGGAGCCGTCGGGGCTTTCGAGTGCCTTGCCGCTCTTGACGCTGACCAGCCGGTAGGAACCGTCTGCGTTCGGCAGCAGCTTCCACTGCTGGTTGGTGCTGCCGGCGCCGCCCCAGGGGTACTGGATGATGTTGGCGCCGTCGAGGGTCGAGGCGTCCTTGACGTCCAGCACCTTGCCGCTCTTGCGGTTGACCAGCTTGAAGGTGCCCAGGTCCGCGCCGAAGGGCCGGTCGTAGACCTCCAGGTTGCGGATGGAGGCCCACACGCCGGTCGGCAGCCCGGTGACGGTGACGCGCACATAGCGCGCCTGCGCCCGGAACTGGGCGACCTGCACCTGGCTGGTGCTCGCCGTCGCGGTGAGGTCGGCGAGCACGGTCCAGGTCGTGTTGTCGGTCGAACCCTCGATCCTGTACTGGTAGTTGGTCTTGTCGAGCTCCCAGGCGATGCGGGTGCCGGTGAGGGAGCGGGTGGAGCCGAGGTCGACCTTCAGCCAGTGGCCGGTGTTGCCGTTGTTCGCGCACCAGCGGGTGGCGGTGGACCCGTCGACGGCCTTGCCCGCGGTGTTGCCCTTGGAGGTCTCCTCGCTGTCGGCGGTGGCGGTCTTGCCGGGGGCGATGTCCGCGGGCTGCACGGACCGGTCCAGGGTGACGCCGACGACGCTGTCCTGCGGATGGGTCGTGCGGTCGATGCCGCTGACGGCGACCCGGCCGTCGCTTCCGACCGTGTAGGACAGGGTGGTGCCGAAGCGCACGTCGAAGACGCGGGTGACCTGGGCGTCCCCGATCGACGGGGTGGTGAAGGAGGTGCCGGTGTAGCCGGGCAGCAGGTGGACGTAGAAGGTGTTGTCCTTGTACGTGAAGCCGTACTGGCCGTCGGCCGGGTTCCACGGCCCGCCACGGGTGCCGTAGACGGACTGACCGCAGGCGGTCATGAAGCTGCCGATCTGGCGCAGCAGGCTCGCCTGGCCCGAGGAGACGGTGCCGTGCCGGTCCGGGCCGACGTTGACCATCGCGGTCATGTTCCGCACCCAGCAGTTGACCAGGATGTTCATCGCGGTGCCGTAACTCATGACCTTGTTGTCGGAGTTGTAGCCCCAGGAACTGCCGACCGTGAAGACCTTCTCGACGAGGTTGCCGGTGCGGATCGCCCCGGTGGGAACCCCCGGGCCCTCGTCGTTGATGTAGTCGCCCGTCCAGCCGGACCGCAGGTTGGCGACGATGTCGGGCTGGTGCTTGCGCACCATGCCCATCAGACCCAGCGGCTTGCCACTGGCGTCGTTCTCGCCGTAGGCGGCGTCCACCGGCCACTGGTTGGTGGTGTCCCGGTACTGGCCGGGCTCCCAGAAGAACGCCGCGTCGGCGTCGCTGCCCTTCTCCGCCAGCCAGCCGCCGTCCCACCACAGGTCGTCGATGACGCCGTACTGGGTGACCAGCTCCTTGACCGACTCGTACACCTCGTTCTTCATGATCCGCGCGTTCTCCTTGTGCGCCGGATCGGTGGTGTAACCCCAGGGATTCGTCGCGCAGTTGGTGCCGGTGACGTCGTAGTAGCCGGGGTAGCGCCAGTTGATCGGCGAGTAGTACAGACCCACCTTCAGTCCGGCCGCTCGTACGGCGGCCACGTAGTCCTTGACGAAGTCCCGGCTGAGCGGGGCCTGTCCGCTGTTCCAGCTGTTGGGGTGGTTCAGCGGCCACAGCGCGAACCCGTCGTGGTGACGCGTCGTCAGCGTCACGTACTTCGCCCCGAAGTCCTTGGCCAACTGCGCCCACGCCGTGGGGTCGTAGGCGTCCGCGGTGAACTGCTCGCTCGTGGCGTCGGTGACGTACTTCTGGTAGTCGGACGGCGTGACGGGGGCGTTGTGCATCCACCACTCGCCCTTGGCCGGGCCCGAGTAGACACCCCAGTGGATGAACATGCCGAGCTTGGCGTCCTGCAGCCACTGGATCTTGGCGTCGGGCTGCTGCTCCAGCCCCAGGTCGGTCTTGGGGATGCGCAGAGGCGGCAGGGGCAGGGGATCGGTGGCCGTTGCGGCGTAGGCGGGTGTGGTCATCGCGAGGGAGCCGACCGAGGCGGCCACCGTCATGGCCGCCATGCCGGCGAGCACCGATCTGCGTGAGATGGATTCCGGCAACGTGGTTCCTCCTGTTTGATCGTCATGGAGACGCCCGGGGTGGCGGCCTTGGGTCAGGCGGCGGCACGGCTCGGCCGGGGCCCCCGCGGGGGCGATGAGAGTCCCCCTCTCCCTCCGACTCCACCCGAAGACATTGGATGGATTAAGGAATACGCACGGCGCTTCTGTCCAGAGTGATGACACAAGTTTCCGTGTGGAGCCTGAGAAGACGCCGATGACGCCTTGCTGATCAAGCAATACATAGGATGTCTACAGGAGCGACTCAGGGGCGAGGGGGTCGACATCGGATTCGTTCGAAGCGTTGACGAGGCCCTTGCCGAGCCCTACGGTGCTCCAGCAGAAACGCACACCTTCCGACATTTATCCAAGTCCCCGGGTGGATGAGCCGCCACCCGGGAGGAGCCGAACCCGGCGCCGGCGCCTGCCTTCTCGCCGGCTTTCGAAGAGGGAACCGCCATGCTCCGTCGTGTCTGCTTGCTGCTGTCCGCCGTACTCGTCTGCGTGTCCGGGCTGCTGGCCATCGGCGCGCCCGCGCAGGCCGCCTCCGTGACCGTGACCAACGCGACCCAGTTCACCGACACCACCGGAGCCGTGGTCCACGCCCACGGCGGCGGCGTCCTCAAGGTCGGCACGTACTACTACTGGTTCGGCGAGAACCGCAATCCCGACAACTCCTTCAAGTACGTGTCGGTCTACCGCTCGACGGACCTGAAGACCTGGGAGTTCCGCAACAACGTCCTCACGCAGAGCAGCGCGGCCGAGCTCGCCACCGCCAACATCGAGCGGCCCAAGGTCATCTACAACAGCACCACCGGCAAGTACGTCATGTGGATGCACAAGGAGCTGGCCACCGACTACACCCAGGCCCGCGTCGCGGTCGCGGTGTCGGACACGGTCGACGGCACCTACACCTACCTGGGCAGCTTCCGGCCGCTCGGCATCACCTCGCGCGACATGACCCTGTACAAGGACACGGACGGTTCGGCCTATCTGGTCTCCTCCGCCAACGAGAACGCCGACCTCGACATCTTCAAGCTCACCGCCGACTACACCGGGGTCGCAAGCCTGGTCGCCAACCCGTGGCCCGGCACCTACCGCGAGGCTCCGGCACTGTTCAAGCGGGGCAGTGTCTACTTCATGCTCACCTCGGGCAACAGTGGCTGGAAGCCCAACCAGCAGCGGTACGCCACGGCCACCAGCCTGGCCGGTCCCTGGACCGCGATGACCGACGTCGGCAACGACACGGCCTACGGCTCCCAGACGGCCTTCGTCCTGCCCGTCCAGGGCACCGCCGGCACCTCGTACCTGTACATGGGTGACCGCTGGGGCAACTCCATCGGCGGCACGGTCGAGGACTCCCAGTACGTCTGGCTGCCGCTGACCTTCCCCACCAACACCACCATGGACCTGCCGTGGTACCCGCAGATCGCCGTCGACACGGCGGCCGGAACCGTCACTGGCGTGGGCGGCGGCCCGTACTACAACCTCGTCACCCGGCACAGCGGCAGGTGCGTCGACGTCTCGGACAACTCCGCCGCCGACAGCGCGGTCGTCCTGCAGTACGACTGCAACAGCGGCCTCAACCAGCAGTGGCGGCTCACCGACGCCGGCAGCGGCTATGTCCAGGTCGTCGCCGAGCACAGCGGCAAGTGCCTGGACGTGGCCAACGCCTCCACCGCGGACGGCGCCTACGTCAACCAGTACAAGTGCACCACCGGCACCAACCAGCAGTGGCTCCTGCAGGACCAGGGCAACGGCTACTACCACCTCGTCGCCCGGCACAGCGGCAAGTGCCTGGACGTGAAGGACGCCTCCACCGCCAACGGCGCCCGCCTCATCCAGTGGACCTGCGGCACCGGCACCAACCAGCAGTTCCAGCAGCGCACCGCCTGACGGCCGCGGCCGCGAACCCCTGCCGGACGGCAGGGGTTCGTCGCGTCCCGAGGAGCACCCTCTCTGGCGGATCACGCTCTGTGGCGGCGCACCCTCTGTGGCGGCTCAGCCGAGTCGACCGCCCGCACCGGTGCCGACCTACGGCTCCTGCTGTCCCGCGGCGCTGACCGGCTGCGCCGGTACCGTCCACGGAAGTTCGATGGAGACGGTCTTGCCGCCCTCCCGCGTGGGCCTGACTCTCAGTTTGCCGCCGCACTCGGCGGCGAGCCAGCGCACGATCACCATCCCGCGCCCGTTGTCCTGCTGCACCGCGGCCGGAAGGCGCTTGGGGAAGCGGGGATGGCTGTCGGTGACCCCGATGCGCAGATGTTCGTCACGGTCCAGCTCGATGTCCACCGTAAAGGTGGGCGACTGCCCGAAGGTGTGCTGTACGGCGTTGGTGGCGAGTTCGGAGACGATGAGGCGGACTGTCTCGGCGGTGTCGGTGGCCGAGGGCAGTCCCCACTCCGCGAGGGTGCTCAGGACGTAGGTGCGGGCCGCGGACACCGAGGCGGGTTCGCTCGGCAGAGTGACGGATGCTTCCAGGTGATCTGCCATGGCGACGTCGTCCCTTTCCCACGGGACCGGAGTCCGACACGGTGCGGATGGTTCGAGTACGGTCCCGGACTGGTGGTTCTTCGTCAGAGTGCCATTACCGGGGCGGTGACGGGTGCCGATCCACCAAGATATGCATATATCTGTCGCTCGAAGCGGTGAACTCTGCGACGCGAGACCGTATTTGGGCGGCTCGTAAGGAGTAAGGAGTAGCGCATGCAGCACGGTCCCGCGGTACGCCGTAGAAAGCTGGGTGCCGAACTGCGTGCGCTGCGCGCGAGTGCGGGGCTCACCAGCGGTGAGGCCGCCCGGCTCGTGGGCTGGCACCAGTCGAAGGTGAGCCGGATCGAGACCGGCGCCAGCGGGGTGAAACCGGCCGATGTGCGGTTACTCCTGGACGCATTCGGTGTGACGGACGCGGATCTGCGGGAGCTGTTGCTGGTATTGGCGGGTTCCGACGGGAGCGGCGGTGGCCGGCACCACTGGTGGCACGCCTACCGGGGCGTACTGCCGCCGACCTACCGGGACTTCATCAGTCTGGAGTCCCAGGCGAGCGAGATGCGCACTCTGGAGACCTCGGTGGTGCCCGGGCTGCTCCAGACCCCCGAGTACGCCCGCGCGGTGACCAGGGCCGCGGTGGACGGGCTCGACGACGAGCGGCTGGACGCGCTGGTCGAGGTGCGGCTGGCCCGTCAGGACGTGCTGCGCGCCGAGCGGCCGCTGGAGCTGAGCGCCGTCCTGGACGAGGCGGTGCTGCGGCGGGAGGTCGGCGGGCCGGAGGTGATGACCCGGCAGCTGCACCGGCTCCTGGAGGCGGCCCGGCTGCCACAAGTGTGCCTACAGGTACTGCCGTTCACGGCCGGGGCGCATGTGGGCATCACCGGGCCTTTCGTAATCTTCTCATTTTCGAGCACTTCTGATCTGGACGTGGTTGTTCTCGACCACTTGACGAGTAGCCTCTACCTCGAACGGAAAGAAGACCTGGAGGCCTACACCGAGGCCTTCAACACCCTTCAGGGCCACGCCCTTTCGCCCGAGGAATCGTTGGATTACATCGCCGGGATAGGTGACGGCGCGTAAGGAGGCACCATGTCTGCACTGCCTCGGCACGTTCCTTCCAGTACCGATCTGCGTGAAGTGCGGTGGCTGCGCAGCAGTCACAGCACCGGAGCGAACAACTGCGTCGAGACGGCGAGGCCGTCGGCCGGGCCCTGGGCCGGGCTGCTCGCCGTCCGCGACTCCAAGAACCCGGACGGACCCGCGCTGCTCTTCTCCCCCGAGAGCTGGGCGGGCTTCACAGCCGCGTTCTGACCGTCAGTCCATCCGGCGCACGGCCGTGTCACGCCGACTCATGGTCGTGTCCCGCCGATCACCTGTACAGCGCGTTCGATCTGCTCCTCGGTCAGGTCTGCGCGGGCGGTCAGCCTGAGCCGTGAGATCCCGTCGGGCACGGACGGGGGCCGGAAACAGCCCACGAACAGCCCGGCCGCACGGCAGTCGGCCGCCCATTGCACGGCCTCCTCCGGGGAGGGTGCCCGCACCGAGACCACCGCGGCGTCCGGACGTACCGCTTCCAGACCCGCGGCGGTCAGGCGTGCGTGCAGTCCGGTCGCCACCTCACGCGCGCGTGCGGCCCGTTCGGGTTCACGGCCGAGCAGCCGCAGGGCCGCGAGGGCGGCTCCCGCCGCCGCGGGGGCCAGACCGGTGTCGAAGATGAACGTCCGTGCCGCGTTGACCAGGTGCTCGACGACCCGTGCGGGGCCGAGCACGACACCGCCCTGGCTGCCGAGCGACTTGGACAGCGTGACCGTGACGACCACGTCGTCGGCGCCCGCGAGTCCCGCCGCGTGCGGGGCCCCGCGGCCGCCGGCGCCGAGCACGCCCAGGCCATGGGCGTCGTCGACGACCAGGCCCGCTCCGTGCTCCCGGCATGCCTCGGCGAGGCCCGCCAGGGGCGCGGCGTCGCCGTCGACGGAGAAGACGGTGTCGGAGACGGCGAGGGCGGGACCGTCGTGCGTACCGAGCGCCTTGCGGACGGCGTCCGGGTCGGCGTGCCCGACAACCTGGGTCGTGCCGCGGGCCAGCCGGCAGCCGTCGATGAGAGAGGCGTGGTTGCCCGCGTCGGAGACGATCAGCGAGCCGTGCGGGGCGAGCGCGGTGACGGCGGCGAGGTTGGCCGCGTAGCCGGAGGAGAAGACGAGCGCGGCCTCGAACCCGCAGAACGCGGCCAGCTCGTGTTCGAGTGCGGTGTGCAGCTCGGTGGTGCCGGTGACGAGCCGGGACCCGGTCGCACCGCCGCCCCAGGTCCGGGCGGCCTCCTGAGCCCCCGCCACGACCTCGGGGTGACGGGCCAGCCCCAGGTAGTCGTTGCTCGCGAGATCGAGCAGCGGCGAGTCGGCCGGGCGGGGCCGCAGGCTCCGTACGAGTCCGGCCCGGCGGCGCGCCGCCGCCTGCTCGTCGATCCAGCCGAACGCCATGGGTCCTCCGGGCTTTTGTAGACAACGAACAGACCCTAGCGGCAGCAAACGCTACCCACGGTGTGGCAATACCCACACGTCAAAGCGGGTGAGTTGTTCAATCCCTACCTTGGCCCGGGGCGGGTCCGTAGGACAGGATCGGCTCTCATGGACCTGCTGAACACGCTGGTGGACAAGGGGCTTCGGCGCGAGCTGCCGACCCGCGAGGAGGCGCTGGCCGTACTGGCCACGTCCGACGACGAGCTGCTCGATGTGGTGACGGCGGCCGGGAAGGTACGCCGGCACTGGTTCGGGCGGCGGGTGAAACTCAACTATCTCGTCAACCTGAAGTCCGGGCTGTGCCCCGAGGACTGCTCCTACTGCTCCCAGCGGCTCGGGTCCTCGACCGGCATCCTGAAGTACACCTGGCTCAAGCCCGAGCAGGCCTCCGAGGCCGCCGCGGCCGGGCTGGCCGGCGGCGCCAAGCGGGTCTGCCTGGTGGCGTCCGGACGCGGCCCGACCGACCGGGACGTGGACCGGGTCGCCGGCACCATCAAGGCGATCAAGGAGCAGAACGAGGGCGTCGAGGTGTGCGCCTGTCTCGGTCTGCTCTCCGACGGCCAGGCCGAGCGGCTGCGCGAGGCGGGCGCGGACGCCTACAACCACAACCTGAACACGTCCGAGTCGACCTACGGCGACATCACGACCACCCACACCTACGCCGACCGGGTCGACACGGTGAACAAGGCGCACGCGGCCGGTCTGTCCGCCTGCTCCGGCCTGATCGCCGGCATGGGCGAGTCCGACGAGGACCTGGTGGACGTCGTCTACTCGCTGCGCGAGCTGGACCCCGACTCGGTCCCGGTCAACTTCCTGATCCCGGTCGAGGGCACCCCCCTGGCCAAGGAGTGGAACCTCACCCCGCAGCGCTGTCTGCGGATCCTCGCGATGGTCCGCTTCGTCTGCCCGGACGTGGAGGTCCGCATCGCCGGCGGCCGCGAGGTCCACCTGCGCACCATGCAGCCCCTCGCCCTGCACCTCGCCAACTCGATCTTCCTCGGCGACTACCTCACCACCGAGGGCCAGGCCGGCAAGGCCGACCTGGAGATGATCGCCGACGCCGGGTTCGAGGTGGAGGGCGCGGACGAGGTGACGCTGCCCCAGCACCGGGCGCACGCGGCGGCCACGGGTGGCTGCGGCTCGCACCAGGACGGCGGCTGCGGGGCGGGGGCGGACGCGGACGCCGGGTGCGGGGCGGGGGCGGATGCGGACGCCGGGTGCGGGTCGCACGCGGGCGGTGGCGTCTGCGGTACGGCCGCCTCGGCGCCGGCGGTGAGCGAGCCCAGGACGGACCTGGTCGCCGTACGCCGCCGTGGTGCCGGTACCGATCTCGCGCCCAATGCCTGATCTGCCCGGCCTGCCGGTGCCGGAACTGCTCGCGCTCGACCGGCGGCACGTGTGGCATCCGTACGGTCCGATGCCCGGCCGGGTCGACCCGCTCGTCGTGGAGTCGGCGAGCGGGGTGCGGCTGCGCACCTCCTCCGGTGACCTCGTGGACGGCATGTCCTCCTGGTGGTCGGCCATCCACGGCTACAACCACCCGGTCCTGAACGAGGCCGCCCGGGAGCAGCTCGGGCGGATGAGCCATGTGATGTTCGGCGGGCTCACCCACGAGCCCGCCGTCCGGCTGGCGAAGCTCCTTGTCGACATGTCCCCAAAGGGTCTTGAGCATGTCTTCCTGGCCGATTCGGGGTCGGTGTCGGTCGAGGTCGCGGTGAAGATGTGCCTCCAGTACTGGCGCTCGCTGGGCCGCGGCGGCAAGCAGCGCCTGCTGACGTGGCGCGGCGGCTACCACGGGGACACCTGGCAGCCGATGTCGGTGTGCGACCCCGAGGGCGGGATGCACGAGCTGTGGTCCGGGGTGCTGCCCCGCCAGGTGTTCGTGGACGCGCCCCCGGCCGGATACGAGGAGGCGTACGCCGAGCAGCTGCGGGCGGCGATCCAGCGGCACGCGGACGAGCTGGCCGCGGTGATCGTGGAGCCGGTGGTGCAGGGCGCGGGCGGGATGCGGTTCCACTCCCCCGCGTATCTGCGGGTGCTGCGCGAGGCGTGCGACGCGCACGACGTGCTGCTGGTGTTCGACGAGATCGCGACCGGGTTCGGGCGCACGGGCGCGCTGTTCGCGGCGGAGCACGCGGCGGTGACGCCGGACGTGATGTGCGTGGGCAAGGCGCTGACCGGCGGCTACCTGACGATGGCGGCGACGCTCTGCACCCCCCGGGTGGCCGAGGGGATCTCGCGGGGCGAGGTTCCGGTGCTGGCCCACGGCCCGACCTTCATGGGCAACCCGCTGGCCGCGTCGGTCGCCTGCGCCTCGATCGGGCTGCTGCTCGGGCAGGACTGGCTCGCGGAGGTCAAGCGGATCGAGGCGGGGCTCCGGGAGGGGCTGGCCCCGGCCCGCGAGCTCCCGGGCGTGCAGGACGTACGGGTTCTGGGCGCCATCGGGGTCGTACAGCTGGACCACGAGGTCGACATGAGGGCCGCCACGGAGGCCGCCGTACGCGAGGGCGTGTGGCTGCGGCCGTTCCGCGACCTCGTCTACACCATGCCGCCGTACGTCACCGGCGACGAGGACGTGGCACGGATCGCGCGCGCGGTGTGCGCCGCGGCGAAGGAGGGATGACATGCCGGTCCTGGTGATCACGGGCACGGGCACGGAGGTCGGCAAGACGGTCACCACGGCCGCCGTCGCCGCGGCGGCGCTCGCGGCCGGGCGGACGGTCGCCGTCCTGAAGGCCGCGCAGACCGGCGTACGGCCGGACGAGGCCGGGGACGTCGAGGAGGTGGCCCGGCTCGCGGGTGCCGTGACGAAGGCCGAACTGGCCCGTTTCCCCGAGCCGTTGGCCCCCGCGACGGCCGCGCGCCGGGCCGCTCTGGAACCGGTCCACCCCGCCGGGATCGCCGAGGCCGCCGCCAAGCTGGCCACCGAGCACGACCTGGTGCTGGTGGAGGGGGCGGGCGGGCTGCTCGTCCGCTTCGACGAGGCGGGCGGGACCCTGGCCGACGCGGCGGAGCTGCTGGGGGCTCCGGTCCTGGTGGTGGCGTCGGCGGGCCTGGGCACGCTCAACACCACGGAACTGACGGCACGTGAACTGCGCCGTCGCCGACTGGAGTTGGCGGGTGTGGTGATCGGCAGCTGGCCGGACTCCCCCGACCTCGCCTCGCGCTGCAATGTCGCGGACCTCCCGGAGGTGTCCGGGGCCCCGCTGCTCGGCGCCCTGCCGGCCGGGGCGGGGCGGCTCGCACCCGTCGACTTCCGTGCGGCGGCCCCGAGTTGGCTGGCACCGCGGCTGGACGGGACGTGGGACGCGGAGGCGTTCGGGGTGCGCGAGGCGGGCTGATCCGCTGAGGGGCTTCGCCCTGGGTGCAGGCCGTCGGGAGGGGACCTGCGGCCTCGCCCTGAGCGCGGGCCGTCGGAGGACCTGCGGCTTCGCCCGGGGCGCGGGCCGTGAAGGGAGCTGCGGCTTCGCCCGGAGCGCGGGCCTTCAGAGGACCTCGGCCTCGCCCCGAGCGCAGGCCGAGAGGACCGCGGCCTCGCACCCCGAGCGCAGGCCGTCAGAGGACCGCGGCCTCGCACCCTGAGCGCAGGCCGTCAGGGGACCTCGCTTCCGGCGATGAGCCGTACCAGGTCGATGCGGGAGCGGATGCCCAACCGGGTGAACACGCCCCGCAGATGGTGGTCGATCGTGCGGGGGCTGAGGGCCAGGCGGGCGGCGATCTCGCGGTTGGTGGCGCCCTCGGCGACCATGCGGGCGACCAGCAACTGCTGGGCGGTGAGACGCGTGGCCGGATCGGCGGAGTGGGTCGGAGCGGCGGGGGCGCCCAGGGCACGGAGTTCGGCTCTCGCCCGGGCGGCGCAGTGCGGTGCGCCGAAGTGGTCGAAGGCTTCGAGCGCACTGTGGAGCCGGTCCCGGGCCTCCGTGCGATGCCGCAGACGGCGCAGGGCGCTGCCGAACAGGAGCTCGGTGCGGGCGCGTTCGAAGTCCCGGGTGCCGCGGGCGTGCAGGGCGAGGGCCGTGCGGTAGTGCTCGACGGCTTCCTCCCCCGGCGCCAGCAGGGCCCGGCAGCGGGCGCTCAGGGCGAGGTCGTCGGGGCTGCGGACGACCGTCGCCCAGCGGTGGTAGTCGGCGTGGGCGGCGCGCGCGATCCGGGTGTCGCCGGTGCGGACGGCGGCCTCGACGTAGTGCGGGGTGGCCAGGTGCCGGATGGCCCGGTGCCCGTGGCCGGGGCCGAACCCGGCGAGGGCCCGCAGCCGGGCCGCCGCACCGGCGAAGCGGCCGTCGGTGAGGTCGAGGAAGGCGAGCGCCCACTGGGCGAGGGCGGCAGGCAGGCCGAGGCCCCGGGCCAGGGCGTACGACCGCGCGGCGGCGGCCCGTTCACGGCAGACGTCGGCGTCGCCGGTGATCGCCGCGAACATGGCGAGGGCGGCCTGGAGGTGACAGGCCCCGTTGTCCTGACCGGTGGCGTACGCCTGGTGCAGGGCCTCCGTCGCGGCGGCCCTGCCGGCTTGCGGGCGGCCCGTCCAGAAGTCGGCGTAGGCACGGAACTCCATGGCCTGCGCCTGGACGCCGGTCGCGCCTCGGGCACGGGCGGAGGCGGCCGCGCGCAGGGTCGCGGTGGCGGCGCGGGTGTGGTCGCCGAGCATCAGCGCGGCGATGCCGGCGTGGACGAGGAGGGTGGGGTCCCCGCCCGGCCCACAGCGCCCGGCGGCCGCCTGGAGAAGGTCGCGGGCGTCCTCGTACCGCCCCTCGAAGGCTGCGACGAGTCCCCCGAGGGTGCCGGGCGACGCGACCCCGAGCCGCTCGGCCACCCGGGCCGCCTCCCGGCAGCGCCGCAGGTCGCCCGTGTAGACGGCGGCCTCGGTGGCGCGGGCGAGGAGGTGGGCGGCGGGGCCGAAGGACGCCCCCCGATCTCCTGACGTCACGCCCCCGTCCGACGAATCGCCTGGCGCCCCGCCCGAGGAATCGCTCGGCGCCCTCTCCTCGTCCGAAGAATCGCTCGGCGCCCTCTCCGCGTCCGAAGAATCGCTCGGCGTCCCCTCCCCGTCCGAAGAATCGCTCCGCCTCCCCTCCCCGTCCCGGGAATCGCTCCGCCTCCCCTCCCCGCCCGACGAATCGCCCGGCGCCCCCTCCGCGTCCCGACAATCGCCAGGCGCCCCCTCCCCGTCCGGAGAATCGCTCGGCGTCCCCTCCCCCTCCGGAGAATCGCCCGGCGCCCCCTCCCCCTCCGGAGAATCGTTCCGTCCCCCGGTTCTCGCGCGGTGCGCCACCGCGCCCAGCAGCGCGTCGAACGCCTCCGTGGCGTTGCCCGAGCGGAGCGCGAGCAGGCCCGAGAGGGCGTCGTCCGCCGTGCCGTCGGCCACCAGGCGGCGGGCCCGGTCGCCGTCGCCGGCCTGCCAGGCGTCGGCGGCGGCACGTGTCACCAGACGCGAGCGCTCCGCAGGATCCGGACAGAGCGTGGCGGCCCGCTCCAACAGTGCCCGGGCAAGGGCGGGTTGACCGGTGCGGCGAGCCTTGTCGGCCGCACCCCGCAGCTCCGCCACCAGCCGTGCGCTCGGGCCCAGCGCGCCCGCGCCGCGGTGCCAGGAACGCCGGGGTGACTCGCCGTGCCCGTGCAGCACCCTGGCCAGCAGGCGGTGGACGTCACGACGGTCGGCCGGGGACCCGGACTCGTACGCGGCGATCCTCGTCCAGGTGTCCCGGAAGACCACACCCCCGGTACCGAAGTGCGCCACGCCCGCGGTCTCCGCTCGTTCCAGCGGGCGGGTGTCGAGGCGGGCGGCGGTGACGGCCCGGGAGAAGGCGTGGGTGGCGACCGGGTACTGGTCGGCCGCCGCGAGGAGCAGCAGCAGGCGGGTGTCGTCGGGCAGGGACCGGATCTCCGCGCGTAGTGCGCGCAGCAACTGCGGTGCCAGCGAGGCGGGTTCGGTGGGGAGCGGGTCGAGTCCGGCCGACTGGCGGTCGCTCAGCAGCGCCACGAGCTCGGCGGCGGCACGCGGATCGCCGTAAACGGAATGCAGCAGCCGTACCCTCACGCCCTCGGGAAGCGCCTGGATCACGCGTCTCGGTGGCGAAGTGCGGCTCGGATGCGGAGGGTTCACCGGAGTCACCACGCAACTCACGTTACTGGCGAGTTAATTGACCCGTAAAGACCGGCGATTTCGCCGATGCCACGCGCGTGGACCCGGCCCGACACTCCTGGCAACCCCACCCGTTTCAGGAGGCATCATGCAGCGCTTCGGGCGTCGCATCGCCGCGGCCGGCACGGCCGTGGTCTCTTCGCTCCTTCTGGCACTCTCCCTCGCCGCGGTCCCCGCGCAGGCGGCGAGCCACAACCCGATCGTGTTCGTGCACGGGCTCAGCAGCGATGCGAGCAGCTGGGACGACTGGATCGCCGACTTCAAGGCGGACGGCTACAGCGCCTCCGAGCTGGACGCCTGGTCGTACAGCTGGTCCCAGTCGAACGTGACCACCGCCCAGCAGCTGGCCACCGAGGTCCAGCGGGTCCTGAAGGCGACCGGCGCCTCCAAGGTCGACCTGGTCACCCACTCCATGGGTGCGCTGAGCGCCCGCTACTACCTGAAGAACCTGGGCGGCACGGCGTACGTGGACGACTTCGTGTCGGCGGCCGGCGTCAACCACGGGACGACCACGGCCTCCTGGTGCGCGTGGCTGTACACCTCGTGCGCGGAGATGAACACCGGCAGCTCCTTCCTCACCGCCCTCAATTCCGGTGACGAGACGCCGGGCAGCGTCTCCTACGCCAGTTACTGGTCCAACTGCGACGACGCCCTCACCCCGGACACCACGGCGATCCTGAACGGCGCGACGAACGTCGAGGTGGGATGCATCTCGCACACCGACATGAACAACGACTACGGCGTCTACCGACAGGTGCGCGCCTTCGTGCAGTAGCCGCCCGAGGGGGTGCGACGGGGTCCCACGGGGGACAATCGCGGTAGGACCCGTCCTCGGTGAGGGAGGCTGTCATGCCGCTACGGTCCGCCGGCACCGGCAGGGTGTCCCGGGATCCCGTCCACCATCCGCTCTTCGCCCGGTATTACGAGCGGGCCAGCGTCACCGCCGAGACAAGGCTGGGCATGGCCGACGTGCGCCGGCGGCTGCTCGCCGGGCTGTCGGGGCGGGTGATCGAGATCGGCGCGGGCAACGGTCTGAACTTCGCGCACTACCCGGGTACGGTCTCCGAGGTCGTGGCGATCGAACCGGAGCGCCGGCTGCGGCAGTCGGCCGTGGAGTCCGCCCTGCGCTCCGAGGTACCGGTCGATGTGGTGCCGGGCACCGCGGAGGCGCTGCCGGTCAAGAGCGAGGCCTTCGACGCCGTGGTCGTCTCGCTGGTCCTGTGCAGTGTGCGCGATGTGCCCCGCGCGCTGAGCGAGGCACGGCGAGTGCTGCGGCCGGGCGGGACCGTGCGGTTCTTCGAGCACGGCAGGGGCGGCGGGCCCGGGATGCGTTTCACCCAGCGCGCCCTCGACCGGACGGTGTGGCCGCTGCTGAGCGGCGGCTGCCATCTGGCCCGCGACCCGGTCGGGGCGTTGCGCGAGGCCGGGTTCGAACTCGGCCCCTACCGGCGGATGTTGCTGCCGGAGAACGGTCCGAAGCTGCCCCCGTCCTTCTGCGTGCTGGGTACCGCGTGGCGGCCCTCACCGACGGACGGCTGATCACAGGGCCGTCCCTGCGGACGGCTGATCACAGGGCCGTCCCTGCGGACGGCTGATCACAGGGCCGTCCCTGCGGACGGCTGATCACGGGGCCCACTCGCGCAGCACGCTGATCACAACGTCCACTTCCGCAGCTCGCGCGCGATGTCGTGCACCGAGGCGTCGCCCTTCTTGGCCACCTTGGCGAGATCACGGACGAGCACCGGCGAGGTGACGACCCTGAGGCCGCTGGCGACGAGGTAGGCGTAGGCGACCGCACAGGCGAAGAGGGCGTTCGTGCGCTCCAACGCCGGGACGTGGATGAGGAGTTGCAGCAGCGCGGCGGCGCGCAGATGCGGGTTGTCGTAGACGGGGATGTCGAAGATCTCTGCCTCGTGCCGCGCCACGGCGGCGACCAGGGCACCCCAGTCGGTGACCTGGGGGTCGCCCGGGGTCTTCTGCTCGGCGAGCATGAGCAGCCAGGCGAGATCGATGTGCAGATCGCTCAACGACCCTCGTCTTCCTTGCCGTCCTTGCCGAACTCCTCCACGAAGACGGACTCGTACTGCTTCATGAAGTCGGCGGCGGCCTCGACGAAGGCCTGCCCCGCCTCTCCGGTGTCCTTCATGACCAGCTCCTCGATGTAGCGGTTGACGCTCACGCCACGGGCGAGGGCACGTTCACGGGCGGCGCGGGCGGTGCCCTCGTCCACCCGCACGTTCAACTGAGTCTTCGCCATACCTAGAAGCTAGCGCCGATCCGCTAGCACCGGCAAGGGGTGCCCGGGACAGGGCGAAAGGATGGCGCTTGCACGGGGTGTCCCTTACACCGGTGTCAGGGGCCCGACCTGGGAGGGAGGGCGCCTCGGCCGCAAGGGGGATATCGGGTGTGGGGCGGATCACATTACCCTCGGCCCATGGCCACTGCTGCGGAGGACGCCCCCGAGACCGCTCCGACCGACGGGATCGCGGCCCGCGCCCGCGGTCTGACCAAGGCGTACGGCGGCGGCGAGACGGCCGTGGTCGCGCTGGACGCCGTGGACGTCGACATCGCGCGCGGCCGTTTCACCGCCGTGATGGGGCCCTCGGGCTCCGGGAAGTCCACGTTGATGCACTGCCTTGCGGGGCTCGACACCGTCTCGGGCGGGCAGGTGTGGCTCGGCGACACCGAGATCACCGGCCTGAAGGAGCGCGAGCTGACCCGGCTGCGCCGGGACCGGATCGGGTTCATGTTCCAGTCGTTCAATCTGATCCCGACACTGAACGCGGCAGAGAACATCACCCTGCCCATGGACATCGCGGGCAAGAAACCCGACGAGAAGTGGCTGGACCAGGTCATCGACACCCTGGGACTGCGGGACCGCCTCAAGCACCGGCCCGCGCAGCTGTCCGGTGGTCAGCAGCAGCGGGTCGCGTGCGCCCGGGCGCTGGCCTCCCGGCCCGAGCTGATCTTCGCGGACGAACCGACCGGCAACCTCGACTCGCGGGCGGGCCTAGAGGTGCTCGGCTTTCTGCGCGAGGCGGTCGACCAGCTGGGCCAGACCGTCGTCATGGTCACCCACGACCCGGGCGCCGCCGCCCACTCCGACCTGGTGCTCTTCCTCGGCGACGGACGGATCGTGGACAGCATGGAGCGGCCCACTGCCGAGGCGGTGCTGGAGCGCATGAAGCGGTTCGACGTGATCCGGGGCCAGTCCTCCCCCGGAGGCGGCGGCTCCTCCCCCGGGGACGAGGGCTCTCCCCCGGGAGGGGCGGCACGGACGACGCCACCCCCGACGACGTGACCCTCGACAAGGACTGACCCCGTGCTGAAGGCGACACTGCGCAGTTTCCTCGCCCACAAGGGGCGGCTGGTTCTCTCCGCTCTGGCCGTCGTCCTGTCCGTGGCCTTCGTCTCGGGCAGCCTGATCTTCTCCGACACACTGAGCCGTACCTTCGACCGGCTCTTCGCCTCGTCCGCGCCCGACCTCACGGTCAGCCCGAAGGAGGACCTCAAGGAGGCCGTCCCCTCCGGGACCACGGCCACCCTGCCGGCCGCGCTCGCCGACCGGGTGGCCCGGGTCGACGGCGTCGGGGCGGCCCGCTTCGACGCAGAGGCCGACGGGATCACCGTCGTCGACTCCCGGAACAAGTCGGTGGGCTCGACCACCGGCGCCCCCACCATCGGCACCGACTGGAACCCGACCTCGCGCAGCCCGGTGAAGCTCACCTCGGGGCACGCCCCGCACGGCGCCGACGAGGCGTTGGTCGACTCGGAGACCGCGGACCGCAAGAACCTGCGGATCGGCGACTCGCTGACCGTGATCGCGGCTCCCGGCTCGTTCACGGTGCGGATCGTCGGCATCGTCACCTTCACCACCACCAACCCAGGTGCCTCGCTGGTCTATCTGGACCCGCCGACCGCGCAGACGAAGCTGCTCGGCTCCGCCTCCGCCGCCACCAGCATCTCCGTCGACGCCGCCGACGGCGTGAGCAACGACCAGCTCAAGCAGCGGGTGGCCGCGGCGCTCGGCACGGGAACCTACGAGTACCGGACCGCTGCGGAACAGGCGAAGTCGGACATCGACCAACTGGGCGGATTCCTCGACGTCATCAAGTACGTGATGCTCGGATTCGCTGGGATCGCCGTCCTGGTCGGAGTCTTCCTCA
Organism: Streptomyces griseorubiginosus; assembly: GCF_001514195.1. Lineage (GTDB taxonomy): Bacteria > Actinomycetota > Actinomycetes > Streptomycetales > Streptomycetaceae > Streptomyces > Streptomyces griseorubiginosus. The sequence goes on from NZ_KQ948738.1 coordinate 587,383, forward strand.
TCGTCAACACCTTCTCGATGCTGATCGCCCAACGCACCCGTGAACTGGGCCTGTTGCGCGCCCTCGGAGCCGACCGGCGGCAGGTCCGGCGCTCGGTGCTCACCGAGGCGACCCTGCTCGGGCTGGTCGCCTCGACGGTCGGGCTGGGCGCGGGCATCGGGCTGGCGGTCGGGCTCATCGCCCTGATGAACGCCTTCGGCATGAACATCGACACCGGGGAGATGGTCGTCGGCTGGGGGACGCCCGTGGCGGCGTACGTCGTCGGCGTGGGCGTCACCTTCGTCGCGGCCTACCTCCCGGCCCGGCGGGCGGCCGGTGTCTCCCCCATGGCGGCCCTCGCGGACGCCGAGATCGCCGGAATCGGACGGCCGTTGAAGGTCCGCGGGATCGTGGGCGGCCTGGTGGGCGCGGCGGGCGCCGCCGCGCTCGTGGGGTGCGTGCTCGCGTCGAGGACGGCGACGGCGGCCTCGCTGCTCGGCCTCGGTGTGGTCCTGACGCTCCTCGCGACCGTGATCGCGGGACCGCTGCTGGTGCGGCCGGTGATCCGGGTGCTGGGCGGCGCCTTCCCGGCCCTCTTCGGCCCGGTCGGGCGGATGAGCCAGCGCAACGCCCTGCGCAACCCCCGCCGCACCGGCGCCACCGCGGCCGCCCTCATGGTCGGACTCGCCCTGGTCGGCGGGATGTCGGTGGCCAGCGCCTCGATGTCCAAGTCGTTCGACGACCAGATCGACAAGACCCTGGGCGCCGACTTCGTCGTGCAGAACGGCAACTTCCTGCCCTTCCCGCAGGAGGTCACGGACGCGGTGCGGAGGACCGAGGGCGCCGGGCTCGTCGTACGGTCGAGGTTCGCGCCCGTCGCCGTGACGCTGCCGGACGGCAAGCGCGTCGAGACGACCGCTGCGGGCTACGACCCTCAGCTCGACGAGGTCGCCCACATCACCTACGCGCGGGGCGACACCGCGGCCGCGCTCGCACCCGGGCACCTGGCCATGGACCTTGACTTCGCGCGCGACCACGACGTGAAGGTCGGCAGCGGGATCCCCGTCGAGTTTCAGGGCGGGCGCCGTACCGAGCTGACCGTCGGCGCCCTCACCGACCAGGACTCCGCGGACGGGTTCGGGACGCAGGGCGGGATCTACTTCGGCCTGGGCACGCTGGAGCGGTTCGCGCCGGGCGGCCAGGAGTCCGCGCTCTACGTCAACGCCGCCTCCGGTACGAGCGCGGACCGGCTGCGCACGGCACTGGAGCGGACGCTGGACCGGTATCCGCAGGTCCAGGTGCGCGACCTGGCCGACTACAAGGACCTGGTGCACGACCAGATCGCGGTCCTGCTCTATCTCGTGTACGCGCTGCTCGGGCTGGCGATCGTCATCGCGGTGCTCGGGGTGGTCAACACCCTCGCCCTGTCGGTCGTGGAGCGCACCCGGGAGATCGGGCTGCTGCGTGCCATCGGGCTGGCCCGGCGTCAGCTGCGCCGGATGATCCGTCTGGAGTCGGTGGTCATCGCCGTGTTCGGCGCGGTGCTGGGGCTGGCACTGGGACTGGTGTGGGGGGTGTGCACCCAGCAGGTGCTGGCGCTCCAGGGCATGAACGCGCTGGCGATCCCCTGGGGCACGCTCGTGGCGGTCGTCGTGGGCTCGGCGGTGGTGGGCGTCGTGGCGGCGCTGCTGCCTGCCCTGCGCGCCTCGCGCATGAACGTACTGGCGGCCATCGCGCACGAATGACGGCGTCGCGGGGCACCTCAAGTCGCTTACCGCCGAGGAGAGTCCATGCCCCGCACCGATCAGCCTCGCCTTGATGAGCCACGCCCCGATCAGCCCCACCCCTCGGGCCGGCGGGCGAGCGGGTGGACCATCTCCGGCACACGGTGGAGGAGATGGACCGGCTGCTGTCCGCCGGGGACCATGACGGCCTTCACCGGGGTGCTGGCACAGCGCGAGCGGTACGGCTTCACGTATCTGACGGGTGCTGGAGGCATCCATGGAGGCGTTCGCACCGCGGGCCGGTACCGGCGGAGCCGCCGGCGGCGGGTGTCCGGATGGTGGAATTCCGGGTGCCGTGCCGTCTCGCGTGATGGGATCGCCGTATGACCGACCTGCGGATACGGGCCGCCGGGCCCGACGACCTGGACACCGTGCTGGCCTTCTGGAAGCAGGCCGCCGAAGGCACGAGCATCAGCGACGACCGGGACGGCGTGGAGCGCCTGGTGTCCCGCGACCCCGAGGCGCTGATCCTCGCGGAGCTCGACGGTGAGCTGGTGGGGACGGTGATCGCGGGCTTCGACGGCTGGCGGTGCCATCTGTACCGGCTCGCGGTGCACCCCGAGCGCAGGCGGCGGGGCATCGGGGCCGCGCTGCTCACGGCCGCCGAGGAGCGTTTCGTACGGCTGGGCGGGCGGCGCGGGGACGCGATGGTGCTGGTGCGCAACGAAACCGCACAGCACGCATGGCGCGCCGCTGGGTATGCGCCCGAGGAGAAGTGGCGGCGCTGGGTGAAGCCATTCACCGGGCAGGACGGGCGATCCTGAAGCCCTTCACCGGGCAGGACAGGCGATCCTGAAGCCCTTCACCGGGCAGGACAGGCGATCCTGAGGCGCCTCGCCGGCCGGAACCGGCGATCCTGACGCTCTTCGCCGGGCTAGGACGGGCGATCCTGGGGACCCTGTCCGATCATGGGACGGAGGTGACCCGATGACCGAAGTGCTCCTCCTGCTGGTCGCGATCCTGCTGTCGCTGGCCTGCGGTGCCTTCGTGGCCGCGGAGTTCTCGCTGACGACGGTCGAGCGCGGACAGCTGGAGCGTGCGGTGGAGCGCGGCGAGCGGGGCGCGTCCGGCGCCCTGAAAGCCGTACGGAATCTGACGTTCCAGCTGTCCGGGGCGCAGCTCGGGATCACCGTCACCAACCTGGTCGTCGGCATGCTCGCCGAACCGTCGATCGCGGCGCTGATCGCCGGGCCCCTGGAGTCGCTCGGGATCCCGGCGTCCACGTCGAGGTCGCTGGCGCTGGTGCTCGGCACCGCGCTGTCCACCGTGTTCCTGATGGTGGTGGGCGAGCTGGTGCCGAAGAACTGGGCGATCTCCTCGCCGCTGGCGGTGGCCAAGCGGGTGGGCACCGCGCAGAGCTGGTTCAGTGCGGCCTTCCGCCCCTTCATCACACATCTCAACAGCACCGCCAACCGGGTCGTACGGCTCTTCGGCGTGGAGCCCGCGGAGGAGCTGGCCTCGGCGCGCGGGCCGCAGGAGCTGGCCGCGCTCGCCCGGCACTCCGCGCGCGAGGGCGCGCTGGAGGCGGACACCGCCGAACTGTTCGTGCGCACCCTCAACCTCGCCGACCTGACGGCGGAGAACGTGATGACCCCGCGCGTCCAGGTGGTCGCCCTCGACGTCCAGGCGACCTGCGAGGACGTGGCGAACGTGACACGCGCGACCGGGCTGTCCCGGTTCCCCGTCTACCGCGGCAGCCTCGACTCGGTGGTGGGCATCGCGCACATCAAGGACGTGCTCGCGGTGCCGGCCGATCGGCGGCCCCGGGCCTCCGTGGCCGAGCTGCTGCGGGAGCCGCTGCTGGTGCCGGAGTCCCTCACCGTGGACCGGCTGCTGGACCGGCTGTCCGGCAAGCGGACGATGGCGGTCGTCATCGACGAGTACGGCGGGACCGCGGGCGTGGCCACGCTGGAGGACATCGTCGAGGAGGTGGTCGGCGAGGTGCGGGACGAGCACGACCCGCACGAGACCCCCGACCTCGCCCCCGCCGGCACCGACGACGAGGGCAGGGAGTTGTTCCACGCCGACGGTTCGGCCCGGATGGACCAGCTCGCCCGGGTGGGTCTGCGGCCGCCCGAGGGGCCGTACGAGACGCTGGCCGGACTGGTGGCGACCGAGCTCGGGCGGATCCCGGCGGTCGGCGACTCGGTGGAGGTCGCCGGCTGGCGGCTGGACGTGGTGGACGCCCAGGGGCGCCGGGCCGCGCGGGTGCTGCTGCACGCGCCGCCGACCGACTGCTCCGGGGAGTCCGAAGGAACTTTCGGGGAGTCCGCGGGGCAGGGAGTCCGGGAGCGCGGGGAGGGGGCCGAATGACCGTCGTCCAGTTGCTGATCGGTCTGGCGACCCTCGTCGTCAACGCGTTCTTCGTGGGCGCCGAGTTCGCGCTGATCTCGGTGCGGCGCAGCCAGGTCGAGACGTACGCCGAGCAGGGCGACCGGCGGGCGAAGAGCGTGCTGTGGGGTCTGGAGCACGTCTCCGCGCTGATGGCGGCGGCGCAGCTCGGGATCACGCTGTGCACGCTGGTCCTGGGTGTGGTCGCGGAGCCGGCCATCGCGCATCTGCTGGAGCCGGTGTTCCACGCGGTGGGCGTGCCGGAGGGCGCGGGGCACGCGGTGTCCTTCGTCATCGCGCTGGCCCTGGCGACCTATCTGCACATGCTGCTCGGCGAGATGGTCCCGAAGAACATCGCGCTCGCGGAACCGGTGCGCAGCGCACTGATGCTGGGACCGCCGCTGGTCACCCTGGCGCGCGGGCTGCGCCCGGTGATCTTCGCGATCAACGCCTTCGCCAACGCCCTGCTGAAACTCCTGCGGGTGGAGACGAAGGACGAGGTAACGGCCACCTTCTCGGACGCCGAGCTGGCCCGGATCGTCCGGGACTCCGGCGAGGCGGGCCTGATCGACGAGCGGGCCCGGGAGCGGCTGCACGACGCGCTGGAACTGGGACGCCGGCCGGTGCGGGACGTGGTGATGCCCCTGGAACGGGTCGTGTACGCGCGCGTGGGCGTCACCCCGGAGCAGTTGGAGGCGCTGTCGGCCGAGTCCGGGTTCTCGCGCTTCCCGGTGGTGGACGAGGGGCGGCGGATCGTCGGCTATCTGCACGTCAAGGACGCGCTGGACGCCTCGCCGCGGGACCTGCCGTTCCCGGTGCGCGACATGCAGCCGATCGCCCGGATCCGGGAGAGCACGCCCCTGGACGACGTCCTGACCGCGATGCGGCGCAGCCGGACCCATCTGGCGGCGGTCCTGGGCGCGGACGGGCGGCTGGCGGGCCTGGTGACGATGGAGGACGTGCTGCGGGAGCTGTTCGGCCGGCAGGTGTGAGCGGCGGCCCTGAGTGACCCCGGGTCGACCGACCGTCGGGTATGTGCACGGGATACCATTTCTTCCGCCATGCAGACGAATCCCACTTACTCCAGCCTGGTCGCGGTCGGCGACTCCTTCACCGAGGGCATGTCGGACCAGCTCCCGGACGGCACCTACCGGGGCTGGGCCGACCTCCTCGCCGGCCGGATGGCCGCCGTCACGCCCGGTTTCCGCTACGCGAACCTCGCGGTGCGCGGCAAGCTGATCCAGCAGATCGTCGACGAGCAGGTCGACGTGGCCGCGGCGATGCAGGCGGACGTGATCACGCTGGTGGGCGGCCTCAACGACACCTTGCGGCCCAAGGTCGACATGGTGCGAGTGCGCGACCTGCTGACGGAGGCCGTGGAGCGACTCGCCCCGTCCTGCAAACAGCTGGTGCTGATGCGCAGCCCCGGCCGCGAGGGGCCGGTCCAGGCGCGTTTCCGGCCGCGTATGGAGGAGCTGTTCACGGTCGTCGACGAGCTCGCCGCCCGGCACGGCGCGGTGGTCGTCGACCTGTACGGCGCGCCCTCGCTCTCCGACCAGCGCATGTGGGACGTGGACCGGCTGCACCTGACGGCGGAAGGCCACCGCCGCGTCGCCGAAGCCGTGTGGCAGACCCTCGGCTACGACCCCGAGGACACGGAGTGGCGTACACCGCTGCCGGCCACCGTACCGCCGAAGTGGCTGGCCCGCCGGATCGCGGACGTCCGCTTCACCCGGCAGCACCTGCTGCCCTGGATAGGCCGACGCCTGACGGGCCGCTCCTCCGGCGACGGCCTGCCGCCCAAGCGCCCCGACCTGCTGCCCTACGACCGGTAGGACACCGTGCACACGCGCGTGGTCAACGTCCGGGGCCGGCTCCACGAGTACGGCCCCCGGCTGGAACACGCGCCCGCCGACCTCGTCTACGTCGGCCGCCGCTGGACGATGGGCGGCTGGGACCTGCCGCGACACCCGCTCTACAACCCCTTCGCCTACGACACCCCCACGCGCCGCCGGGACGGCACGCGGGCCGAGGTGATGGCGAAGTACCGGGCGTATCTGCTGGAGCGGCCGGATCTGCTCGCCCTGGTGCCCGAACTGCGGGGCAGGGCGCTGGCCTGCTGGTGCGCACCCGAGCCGTGCCACGCCGGTGTCCTGGCGGAGCTCGCGGAAACGCTCTCGTAGGTTCCGACGAACGGGGCCCCGGCGCTGGCCTGCACGAATCGCCAGTAGAATCCGTACACGTGACTGCTCCCGCCAAGCCCCGCATCCCCAACGTCCTCGCCGGCCGCTACGCCTCCGCCGAGCTCGCCACGCTCTGGTCGCCCGAGCAGAAGGTGAAGCTGGAGCGTCAGCTCTGGCTCGCCGTGCTGCGGGCGCAGAAGGACCTCGGGATCGAGGTGCCGGAGCAGGCGCTCGCCGACTACGAGCGGGTCCTGGACACCGTCGACCTGGCCTCGATCGCCGAGCGCGAGAAGGTCACGCGGCACGACGTGAAGGCGCGGATCGAGGAGTTCAACGACCTCGCCGGGCACGAGCAGGTCCACAAGGGCATGACCTCCCGCGACCTCACGGAGAACGTCGAGCAGCTCCAGATCCGGCTCTCCCTGGAGCTGATCCGCGACCGCGCGGTGGCCGTCCTGGCCCGTCTGGGCAAGCTCGCGGGCGAGTACGGCGAGCTTGTCATGGCCGGCCGCTCGCACAACGTGGCCGCGCAGGCCACCACCCTCGGCAAGCGTTTCGCGACCGCGGCCGACGAGCTGCTCGTGGCCTACGCGCGCGTGGAGGAGCTGCTCGGCCGCTATCCGCTGCGCGGCATCAAGGGCCCGGTCGGCACCGCGCAGGACATGCTGGACCTGCTGGGCGGGGACGCCGCGAAGCTGGCCGAGCTGGAGGACCGGATCGCCGGTCACCTGGGCTTCTCGCAGGCCTTCACCTCGGTCGGCCAGGTGTACCCGCGCTCGCTGGACTACGAGGTCGTCACCGCGCTGGTGCAGCTGGCGGCGGCCCCCTCCTCGCTCGCCAAGACGATCCGGCTGATGGCCGGGCACGAGCTGGTCACCGAGGGCTTCAAGCCGGGCCAGGTCGGCTCCTCCGCGATGCCGCACAAGATGAACACGCGGTCCTGCGAGCGCGTCAACGGCCTCATGGTCATCCTGCGCGGCTACGCCTCGATGACCGGCGAGCTGGCGGGCGACCAGTGGAACGAGGGCGACGTGTCCTGCTCGGTGGTGCGCCGGGTCGCGCTGCCGGACGCGTTCTTCGCGCTCGACGGCCTGCTGGAGACCTTCCTGACCGTGCTCGACGAGTTCGGCGCCTTCCCGGCCGTCGTGGCCCGTGAGCTGGACCGCTACCTGCCGTTCCTCGCCACCACCAAGGTACTGATGGGCGCGGTGCGCGCGGGCGTCGGGCGTGAGGTCGCGCACGAGGCGATCAAGGAGAACGCCGTCGCCTCCGCGCTCGCGATGCGCGAGCAGGGTGCCGAGCGCAACGAACTCCTCGACAAGCTGGCCGCCGACGAGCGCATCCCGCTCGACCGCGCCCAGCTCGACGAGCTGATGGCCGACAAGCTGTCCTTCACGGGTGCCGCGGCCGACCAGGTCGCCGTCGTGGTCGGCCGGATCGAGGAGATCGTCAAGCAGCACCCGGCCGCCGCGGGCTACACGCCGGGGGCGATCCTCTGACCCGGTTGACCCCCGCGGACCTGGAGGCCGCCCGCGACCGGCTCGTGCCGGATGTCGTCGCGGACGGCCTCCGTGTTCTGTTCTGCGGCATCAATCCCGGGCTGATGACGGCGGCCACGGGCCATCACTTCGCCCGGCCCGGAAACCGGTTCTGGCCGGTACTGCATCTGTCCGGGTTCACCCCGAGGCTCCTGAAGCCTTCGGAGCAGGGCGAGTTGCTGTCGTACGGGCTCGGCATCACCAATGTCGTGGCCCGGGCGTCGGCGCGGGCGGACGAGCTGACCGCCGAGGAGTACCGCGAGGGCGGGCGGCTGCTGGCGGAGAAGGTGGCCCGGTTGAAGCCGCGGTGGCTGGCCGTGGTGGGGGTGACCGCCTATCGCGCCGCTTTCGACGACCGCAAGGCACAGGTCGGGCCGCAGGAACGGACCATCGGCGACACACGCCTGTGGGTGCTGCCCAACCCGAGCGGCCTCAACGCGCACTGGACGGCGGCGACGATGGCGGAGGAGTTCGCCCGGCTGCGGGTGGCGGCGGAGCAGGGCTGAGGGCCTGTTCTTGTAGCGCGATGGGGCCCTCGCGCAGGTCACACCGGGTCGATGTCCGAGGCCACGGCGAGGACATGGACCTCGTCGGCCTCGTCCCGGTAGCCCACGCCGAGGGCGATCCAGCGGTCCGAGCCGGGCGGCTGCCAGAGGTCGAGGTCGTCCGTCACGATGCTCGTCGTGAACCAGGGCTCGGGTATCTCCTCGCCCCGGTCGAGCCGCACCTTGAGCGTGGCCATGCCCCAGGGCAGCTGTTGTCTTCCCCAGCGGTCGTCCAACTCCTGGCCTATGCGGCTCTTGAGGGCGTAGAAGTCCTCCACGATCGCCATGCGTGGCCCCGCGTCGCCGTCCCGCGTCCCGTGGCTCACCTCTAACGACTCGATGCGGTAACCGGGCCCCGACAGGTACACGCCCGACCCGCCGTCCGCCGCGGTCAGGTCGCGGGCGCACAGCGAGTCGATGGCGGCGAGGTACTTCGCGCTGTCCATGTGATCCAGTAAACCGGCCGCCACTGACATTTGGCGGGGCGTCAGGCGATCCGCGGGGTCAGGCGTCCCGGTGCCGCACGCTCCAGGCCCCCGCGGCCAGGGCGGCGGCCGCCCAGGCAGCCGTCACGGCGAGTCCGGTCCACGGTCCCAGAGGTCCGTCGTACGACTCGTACAGAACGATCTGGCCCGCCCGGTCCGGCATGAAGTCGGTGGCGCCGCCGGCCACGTCCCCGATCACGAACGAGACGATCAGGACGAACGGGATCAGGAGCGAGAGCGCCCCCACCCCACTGCGCAGCAGCGCCGCGAGACCGGCCGCCAGGAGCGCCATCAGGGTGAGGTAGATCCCGCAGCCGACGACACCGCGCACCTGTTCAGCGAGGCTGAGCCCACTCGCCGCGTCGCCGAGACCGGCACGTGCCACGACGAGCGCGGCGACGGCGGTGACCAGGCCGACCACGAGCGTGGGTACGGCGATGGCCGTGACCTTCGCCGCGAACCAGCGCCCGCGCCGCGGTACCGCGGCCAGGGACGTCCGGAGCCCACCCCCGTGGAACTCCGAGGACACCGCCATGGCGCCGAAGCACATGGCCGCGATCTGGCCCGGCGCGACCCCGGAGAGTGCCATGAACAGCGGGTCGGACTCGGGGTCGGAGGTCTCTGAGACACCGGCGAGCGCGGAGAACGCGGTGGTCGCGGCGAACAGGGCGAGCAGGGCGCCGAGGAGCGAGCGGAGGGTACGGATCTTCAGCCACTCGGAGTGGAGGACGGGGGCGAAGGGCATGTCAGGCCTCCTGGGGGTGTGCGGTGAACTCGGTCTCGGTGGAGGTCAGGTCGAGATAGGCCTGCTCCAGGGTGGCTTCCTCCGCGGCCAGTTCGAGGAGGGGGACGCCCGCGGCGGAGACGATGGAGCCGATCTCGTCCACGCGTGCGTGCCGCACCGTCCAGTGCCCGTCCTCGTGCTCCACGGCGTCATGACCGTGCGGGGCGAGGGCGCTCTTGAGCGCGGTGGGGTCGGTGGTGCGGATGCGGACGCCGGGCTGCACGCGTGCGTGGATGAACTCCCGCATGGGTGTGTCGGCGAGCAGGCGTCCCCGGCCCAGGACGACGAGATGGTCGGCGAAGGACGCGGTCTCGTTCATGAGGTGGCTGGAGACCAGGACCGTGCGTCCCTCGCCGGCGAGTCGGCGCAGCAGCCCACGGATCCAGATGATGCCTTCGGGGTCGAGTCCGTTCGAGGGCTCGTCGAGCAGGACCACCGGGGGGTCGCCGAGCAGGGCGGCCGCGATGCCGAGCCGCTGCCGCATGCCCAGGGAGTACGTCCGCACCCGGCGCCGGGCCACCGATGCCAGCCCCGTCGCCTCCAGCACCTCGTCGACCCGGCGGCCGGGGATGCGGTTGCTCGCGGCCAGCGTGCGCAGATGGTCGCGGCCGGTGCGGGAGCCGTGCGCGGCCTGCGCGTCGAGCAACGCACCCACATGGCGCAGGGGTTCGGCGAGAGCGGTGTAGGGACGTCCGCCGATCGTCGCCGTGCCGGAGGTGGGCCGGTCGAGGCCGAGGACGAGCCGCATGGTGGTGGACTTTCCGGCGCCGTTGGGGCCGAGGAAGCCGGTGACACGACCCGGCAGAACCCGGAAGGTGAGGTCGTCCACGGCGCGTCGGGTGCCGAACTCCTTGGTGAGGGACTGGACTTCGATGCTGGTCATGGCCACAGCCTCGCCGGTGGCGCGGGGCCGGGGCCTCCCCCGCGCGTGGAGATCGTCTCCCCCGTGCGGGGGAGGGCCGCTGTCGGTGGCGGCTGGCACGATGACGGCATGGTCCGCTTGCTGCGCCCGTTCGGCCGGGCGGTGACGTACACACGGTGGCTGCATCTGTTCATCGCCACCGTGTGGCCGGCCATGTGGATGTTCGTCGAGGAGGCGTGGTGGACCTGGCTGGTGGCGGCGGCGACACTGGCCCCGGCCGCCCTGGTGCCCGCGATGCGCACGGCGGAGGGATTGCAGGCCAGGCTGCTGCTGACGGGACATCGGCACGACAGCGAGAGCAGTGCCGTCGTCGTCGCGCCGTCCGCGTCCTGGGGCGACCGGGGCCGGCTCGCGCTGTGGCTGGAGGCGCGGCTGCTGCTCGGCTTCTCGACGGCGTGGCTCTCCGTCCAGTTGCTGATCACCACGGTGGACCTGGTGGCGTCGGCGTTCGGGCGGGACGTGGACGAAGGCGTGCTCGTCCTGCTCGACGGCCACCGGTGGTGGCACATCCTGCTCGCGCCGCTCTCCCTGGCCGCGCTGGCGGCGACCGTGGTCGGCGCGGGCCGTCTCGTCACCGCGCTCGCGCTGCGGCTGCTCGGCCCCTCGCCCGCCGACCGTTTCGCCGCTCTGGAGGAGCGCACCGAGCAACTCCTGGAGCGCACCCGCATCGCCCGCGAGCTGCACGACTCCATCGGGCACGCGCTGACCGTCGCCGTGGTCCAGGCGGGGGCGGCCCGTGCGGCGGGCGACCCCGACTTCACCGAGCGCGCCCTGAACGCCATCGAGGAGACCGGGCGGGCCGCGCTGGAGGACCTGGAGCGGGTGCTGGGCGTCCTGCGCGAGTCCGGGGGCCCGGTGAGCGGCCGTCCGACGCTGGCCGAGTCGGACCGGCTCCTGGAGTCCGCCCGCGCGTCGGGGGCGAAGGTGGACGCCGAGTTCAGCGGGCCGCTGGACACCGTGCCGGGCCCGGTCTCGCGCGAGGGCTACCGCATCCTCCAGGAGTCGCTGACCAACGTGCTGCGGCACGCGGGGGCCGTCCCGGTCCGGGTCCGCGTCGAGGTCTCGCGGGAGACACTCGCCCTCGAAGTCCGCAATCCCGCCCCGGGGGGCGTTCCCGGCCCGGGCCGGGGCAGCGGCCTGCGGGGCATACGCGAGCGCGCGGCCCTGCTCGGTGGCCGCGCGCACACCGGCCCCGACCAGGGCGACTGGCAGGTGCACGCCGAGCTGCCGTTGCGCTGATCTAGGCTGACCCGATGCCGGTCACCGTTCTCCTCGTCGACGACGAACCCCTCGTACGCGCCGGTCTGCGGGCCGTGCTGGAGGCCCAGCCCGACATCGAGGTGGTCGGTGAGGCGGCGGACGGGGCGGCGGTGATCCCCCTCGTACGGCGACTGCGGCCCGACGTGGTCGCCATGGACGTACGGATGCCGCTGCTGGACGGGATCGAGGCCACGCGCGCGGTGCTGCGGACGGTGGATCGGCCGCCGAAGATCCTCGTGGTGACGACGTTCGAGAACGACGAGTACGTGTACGAGGCGCTGCGGGCCGGTGCCGACGGGTTCCTGCTGAAGCGGGCCCGGCCGGCCGAGATCGTGCACGCGGTGCGGCTGATCGCCGAGGGCGAGTCCCTGCTGTTCCCGGCGTCCGTACGGCAGCTCGCCGCCCGGTACGGCGAGGGCGAGGGCGAGGGCAATCTGGCGGCCCGCGCGGCGATGGAGCGGGCCCGGCTGACCGACCGGGAGGCGGAGGTGCTGAGGCTGATGGCGCGCGGACTGTCGAACGCGGAGATCGCCGAGCGGCTGGTCGTCGGCACGGAGACCGTGAAGTCGCATGTGAGCGGGGTGCTGGCGAAGCTGGGGGCGCGGGATCGCACGCAGGCCGTGATCGCGGCGTACGAATCGGGGTTCGTCGCGCCGGGGTGACCACGGGTCGGGAGGGGGCTCCGCCGGGGATCGAGAGCGGGCTCCGCCGGGGTGTGCGACCCGGCCACGGACCGCGTCGCGGACGAGAAACGGCCGAGCGCCCGGCGCAACCTCGCACAGCGACCTGTACGATCCGCCCCAACACGCGCACGAGCTGGGAGGACGGACGTTGGGACGGCTGACCGGCGGGGATCCCTCGCTGCTGCGGAGGATCAACTCCGCGGTGGTGCTGCACGCGCTGCGTGCCACGGACTGTGCCACGCTCACCGAGATCACCCGGGTGACGGGCCTGTCCCGGCCGACGGTCGAGGGGGTCGTCGAAGGGCTCATCGAGGGCGGTCTGGTGGTCGAGAAGGCCGCCGACGAGAGCGTCGCCCGGCGCCAGGGGCGGCCCGCGCGACGGTTCCGGTTCCGGGCCGAGGCGGGCCATCTGCTGGGCCTGGACATCGGACCGCACCGGGTGGCCGCGCTCCTGTCCGACCTGGACGGCCGGGTGCTGGGCGCCGTGGCCAAGGACGTCGACGAGACGGCGTCCGCCGACGAACGCCTGGAGCGGCTGCGCACCGCGGTCGCCGAGCTGCTGCGCAGGGCCGGGGTCGCGCGGGACTCGCTGTGGGCCGTGGGGGTCGCCTCCCCGGGCATCGTGGAGGCGGACGGCACGATACGGCTGTGCGCCGCGCTGCCGGAGTGGACGGGCCTGCGCCTCGGCGAGCGGCTCAGCCGCTCCTTCAAGTGCCCGGTGCTGGTGGAGAACGACGCCAACGCGGCCGCGGTCGCCGAGCACTGGAAGGGCGCCGCCACCGAGTCCGACGACGTGGTGTTCGTGCTGGCCGGGCTGAGCCCGGGCGCGGGCTCGCTGATCGGCGGCCGGCTGCACCGGGGGTACGGCGGGGCGGCCGGCGAGATCGGCGCGCTGCACCTGCTGGGCCGTGAGGTCACCCCCGAGACCCTGCTGTCCACCACGGACGAACCCCTGCACCCGCTCGACGAGCAGGCGGTCGCCGAGGTCTTCGCACAGGCCCGTGAGGGCGACCAGCGGGCCCGGGCGGCCGTGGACCGGTTCATCCAGCGACTCGTCCACGACGTGGCCGCGCTCGTCCTGGCGGTCGATCCGGAACTGGTCGTGGTCGGCGGCTGGGCGACCGGGCTCGACGACGTACTGGAGCCGCTGCGGGGCGAGTTGGCCCGCTACTGTCTGCGCCCGCCGAAGGTGACCCTGTCGCTCCTCGGCGAGGCCGCCGTGGCGACCGGGGCGCTGCGCCTCGCCCTCGACCATGTGGAGGCGCAACTGTTCGCGGTGGAGGGCACGGTGACGGCCCGGCGCTGACCGGTCCGACAGGGGCGACGCATGACAGACGGCGGTGCCCCGAACCCGGTTTCGGTCCGGGTCCAGGACACCGCCGTGGCGTTCAGGAGGCCTGGCGTTCCGGTCCCTCGTGGATCTCCACCGCGCCGGAGTCGCCGAAGGTCAGCCGGCAGGTGTCCGCGCGGTAGGTGGCCACCGAGAGGGCGGCGGTGCGGCCCCCGGCCAGATAGCGCGTGGTGACGACGAGGACCGGGGCGCCGGGCAGGCGGTCGAGTTCCTTGGCGTCGTCCGCGCGAGCCGAGCCGAGTTCGACGGCGTTCTCCCGGCTGTCCAGCTCCAGGCGCTGGAGTTCGCGCAGCACGGCACGCGCGCGTGCGGCGCCCGAGGGCGTGCCGATGGCGGAGAGCTCCGGCACCGAGGTCTCGGGGACGTAGAGCAGTTCGGCGGCGACGGGCTGACCGTGGGTCACCCGGGAGCGGCGGACGATGTGCACCGGCTGCTCGCGGCCGGTCTCCAGGGCGTCGGCGACGGCGGCGGGCGGCACCGCCACGGCGCAGTCGACGGTCTGCCAGTCGTCACCGGCCGACCCGGGCCACGCCTGCTGCTCGGTGCCGACGGCCACGCCCACGCGGGGCGGCGCGACGGTCGTACCGACACCTCGGCGGCGCTGGAGCCTGCCCTCCAGCTCCAGTTGCTCCAGGGCCTGTCGGAGCGTGGCGCGGGCGACGCCGAAGCGGGCGGCGAGGTCGCGCTCGTTGGGCAGGATCTCGCCCACGGAGAATTCGGAGTCCAGTGCCTCACTGAGCACGGTCTTGAGGTGCCAGTACTTCGGTTCCGGCACCGTTTCGAGCTGCGTGGTCCCCACCCTTGCCTCCGCAATCGCCGTGGTCCGGCGGCGTTTTAGCGCCCTTGTTTATTAAAGGTTGTTGCACTTCTCTGCGACCATAGGGCGGCCCCCACCCTTGGTCAAGACCAATCCTCGATCCTCGGAGCAACTCCCGGGCACGTTGCCGTGAACGTTCACGCGGCGTTCGTGCTCGACCGTGCGCGCAACACGACGGCAAGGCCCCCGTCATGAACGGGGGCCCGGTCGCATGCGGAATGTCAGAGGTTCAGCAGGGAGCGCAGCTTGTCGGGGTTGCGCATGATGTAAACGGACTGGATGCGACCGTCGACGATGTCGAGCTGGAACACCGAGTCGGGCTTGCCGCCGGACAGGGCGAGTGCGGCCGGTCCTCCGTTGAGCTCCAGGAAGCGCCAGGTGAGGTCCTGGGCGCCCTTCTCGGCGACGCCGACGATGAAGCGGCCCACGTGGTCCGCGGACTCCAGCACCCGCAGGGGCGCCTTGGTCTTGCCGCCGCTGTCCCCGACGAGCCGCACGTCCGGCGCCAGCAGCGACATCAGGGCCTCCAGGTCGCCGCCGCCCGCCGCGACGAGGAAACGCTCCGTCAGATCCCGGCGCCGGGCCGGGTCGACCTCGTAGCGCGGCCGTCGCTCGTCGACGTGCTTGCGGGCCCGCCCGGCGAGCTGGCGCACGGCCGGTTCGCCGCGGTCGAGCATGGCGGCGATCTCGGCGTAGGGGTAGCCGAAGGCCTCGCGCAGGACGAACACCGCCCGCTCCAGCGGTGAGAGCGACTCCAGCACGACCATGACGGCGAGGGAGACCGAGTCCGCGAGGACGGCCTGCTCGGCGGTGTCGGGCACGGTGTCCCCGAAGTCGGTGACGTACGGCTCGGGCAGCCACGGGCCGACGTACGTCTCCCCCCGCGCCTTGACCTGCCGCAGCCGGTCGATCGCGAGGCGCGTGGTGACGCGGACCAGATAGGCGCGCGGTTCGCGCACCTCGCTGCGGTCCGCGGCCGACCAGCGCAGCCAGGCGTCCTGCACCACGTCCTCGGCGTCGCTGACGCGTCCGAGCATGCGGTAGGCGACGCCCTGGAGCACGGGACGGTGTTCTTCGAATACGTCGGTCTCGGTGTCGGTGGCCACCGGTTCATCCCAACCCACGCGCCGGTTCGTGTCCAGGCGATATCGAAGCGGCGCCCCGACGGGTCTACCCGCGAGTAGCAATTGCTGACAAGCTGTCTACGGCCTGACCGCCATGCGGGTCGGCCCAGCCCGTGATGCGTATCCGCCTCGCCCGTGAGTCACCGTCAAGGAGCCTTCATGTCCGCCACCGTCTCCTTCAAGGTCCCCTCCC
Source organism: Streptomyces griseorubiginosus (assembly GCF_001514195.1). Lineage (GTDB taxonomy): Bacteria > Actinomycetota > Actinomycetes > Streptomycetales > Streptomycetaceae > Streptomyces > Streptomyces griseorubiginosus. The sequence goes on from NZ_KQ948738.1 coordinate 603,362, forward strand.
CCGAGGGGCCGCAGCCCGTGACCGTCTCGTACGCGCGCGTGGGCCGCGGTGAGCCGCTGCTCCTGCTGCACGGCATCGGTCACCACCGGCAGGCCTGGGACCCGGTGGTGGACATCCTGGCCACCGAGCGGGACGTGATCGCCGTGGACCTGCCCGGCTTCGGCGCCTCACCGGGGCTGCCCGAGGGGCTCGCCTACGACCTGGCCACGACCACCTCCGTGTTCGGGGCATTCTGCGAGGCTCTGGAACTGAACCGGCCGCATGTGGCGGGCAACTCCCTGGGCGGGCTGCTGGCCCTGGAACTGGGTCGCGAGAAGCTCGTACGGTCCGTCACCGCGCTGTCCCCCGCGGGGTTCTGGTCGCAGGCCGAGCGGCGGTACGCGTTCGGCGTCCTGCTCACGATGCGGCAGATCGCCCGCCGGATGCCGCTGCCGCTGGTCGAGCGGCTGTCGCGCAGCGCGGCCGGTCGCACGATGCTGACGAGCACGATCTACGCACGCCCGGGCCTGCGCGCCCCCGAGGCGGTGGTCGCCGAGACACTCGCCCTCGTGCGGGCCACGGGCTTCGACGAGACGCTCAGGTCCGGTACCGCGGTCCAGTTCACCGACGACGTGCCCGGACTGCCGGTGACCGTGGCCTGGGGCACCAGGGACATGCTGCTCGTGCGCCGCCAGGGCGTGCGGGCCAAGCGGATCATCCCCAAGGCCCGGCTCGTCCGGCTGCCCGGCTGCGGCCACTGCCCGATGAACGACGACCCGGCCCTGGTCGCGCGCGTCATCCTGGACGGCAGCCGCTGAGCTCACCGGGACACCGGGCATGACAGCGGCATCTCGCACCAGGGTTCACCTGTTCCCGCGGTCAGCTGTTCACCCGTGGTTTCCGTATGCGCTGCGGCGCCCCAGTAGTTGTGGCAGCGCACACTGGCCGGATCCCGTCCCTGGAGGCGCCTCCATGTCACACCGTCCGCTCCCCGGACGCCGCAGCGTTCTGCGCGGCTCCCTCGCCGCGTCGGCGGCCCTCACCCTGCCCGCTGCGGCCGGAGCCGCCCCGGCCTTCGCGCTCTCCGGTCGCCCCGGAGCGGGCTGGGGCGTGCAGACCGGAGACGTGACCTCCGACTCCGGTCTGGTGTGGGTGCGTTCCGACCGCCCGGCCCGGATGATCGTGGAGACGTCCGCGACCGAGTCGTTCCGCAATCCGCGCCGGTGGCACGGCCCGCTCCTCGGCGCGGACACCGACTTCACCGGTACGACCCGGCTGCACGGGCTGCCGTCGGGCGAGCAGATCCACTACCGGGTGCTGCTGGCCGACCCGGACGACCCCCGCCGCACCGGAGAGCCGGTCGCGGGCACCTTCCGCACGGTGTCCGGCAAGCGCAGGGACGGGGTGCGCTTCCTCTGGTCCGGTGACCTCGCGGGACAGGGCTGGGGCATCAACCCCGACTTCGGCGGCTACACCATCTACCGGGCCATGGCGAAGCTCGACCCCGACTTCTTCCTGTGCAGCGGCGACAACATCTACGCCGACGGCCCGATCTCGGCGACCGCCGCCCTGCCGGACGGCAGCACCTGGCGGAACATCACCACCGAGGAGAAGTCCAAGGTCGCCGAGACCCTGGCGGAGTTCCGCGGAAACTTCCGCTACAACCTGCTGGACACCCATCTCCGGTCCTTCAACGCCCAGGTGCCGTCCATCATCCAGTGGGACGACCACGAGGTCCGCAACAACTGGTACCCGGGCGAGACGATCCTGGACTCCGACACCCGCTACACCGAGAAGCGGGTCGACGTACTGGCGGGCCGGGCCCGGCGCGCGTTCAGCGAGTACTTCCCGGTCTCCACGCTCCGCCCGGGCGCGCGGGAGGGCCGGGTCCACCGGGTGCTGCACCAGGGCCCGCTGCTGGACGTGTTCGTGCTGGACATGCGGACGTACCGCAACGCCAACTCGCCCGACGACCAGACCGTGGACCCGCAGGGCATCCTCGGCCGGGAGCAGCTGGAGTGGCTCAAGCGTGAGCTGTCGTGCTCGCGGGCGGTGTGGAAGGTGATCGCCGCCGACATGCCGCTCGGCCTGGTCGTGCCCGACACCACGGAGGGCAAGCCGAACATCGAGGCGGTGGCGCAGGGCGACCCGGGTGCGCCGCTCGGGCGCGAGCTCCAGATCGCGGAGCTGCTGCGGTACATCAAGCACCGCCGGATCACCGGCACGGTGTGGCTGACCGCGGACGTGCACCACACCTCGGCCCAGCACTACCAGCCCTCGCGGGCCGCGTTCACGGACTTCGAGCCGTTCTGGGAGTTCGTCTCGGGCCCGCTGAACGCGGGCGCCTTCCCGGCCAGCGCGCTCGACGGCACCTTCGGCCCGGAGCGGGTGTTCGTGAAGGCGCCGACCGCCTCCAACGTCTCCCCCGCCGGCGGCTACCAGTTCTTCGGCGAGGTCGACATCGACGGCCACAGCGGCGAACTGACGGTACGGCTGCGCGAGGCGGACGGCACGGTGCTGTTCACGCAGGTGCTCCAGCCGGGCCGGGTGGGCCAGTAACTCCCGTACCCTCGAAGCCGGGCCGCGCACCGGCGTCATCCCCCGGCGCGCGGCCCGCGAACTCCCGGGCGGACACGGTGTCTTCGCAGCTCAGGGCCGATTGTCAGTGGTCGCCTCTACGGTTTTTCCATGACGCGATCTTTGCAGGCCGTGGCCTACCGCCGACCCTCCGCACTGGAGTCCGCGGCAGGCGGACAGCGCCTCGGGCTGGAGACCTCCCGGGGCGCGACGCCCGTCGGCCCGATGGACCATCCACGTTTCTTCGCGGGCTTCCTGACGTCTCCTCAGGCGGCCTCGGCGGCACTGCTCGCGGTCGCGGACGTGGCGGCGGCCCGGTACTACCAGAGGCAGCTGTCCGCCTCCCTGGACCCGGTGGTGACGGGCAACGGCGACCGGCTGCGCTTCGAGTCCTTCTCCGGCTGCGGCGGGGTCCACGCCCGGCTGGACGTGCTGACGCCGGGCCTGGACGGCGGCGAGGTGGGACACGGCACGACCAACGTGGACGTCAACAACCCGCTGCGTGAGGCACTGTCCAGGATCGGCGCCGGCGATCCGCTGCATCTGCGAGTCGGACCCGAGGAGTTGGCGGTGACCACGCTGGACGGCCCGGTCGTGGAGAAGAAGGTGCCGCTCCCGGACCGCTGGCTGCGCGGCTTCGCGGAGGCCCAGGTGATCGCGGCCGGCTTCGACCTGCGCGCCGAACTGTCCGCGGCGGAGGCGGTCCGGTTCCTGCGCGCTCTGCCGCGCGGTGGGGAGCGGGGATCAGTGGGTGGCCCGCGGTGGGTGGTGCCCGTCGGACGCGGTCTCAGGCCCACGACCAGGGCGGTGCCCGGGGCGGTGTGCCTGCCCGGTCCGGAGCGGCTGGTCGCGCTCCGGCGGGTGCTGCGGCATGCGACCTCGCTCCGGGTGTACGGCCCCGCTGTCGCGTCGGCCGCGGGGGCACCGGTGGCGAGCGCCTGGGAGATCGTGCTGCCCGGCATGCGGCTGACGCTCACCCTGTCGCCCGACGCCTCACGCGGTTTCTCGGGCGAGGGCGGTGTCCTCGACGCCCTCGCCACCGAGGAGGCCGCCGGGGACGCAGAGTTGATCTCGGTGCTCCTCGCCTGGGAACCTCGCATCGACGTGACCGACCTCGCCGCGGCCGCCGGCCTCACCCCCGAGCGGGTCCGGGCCGCCCTGATCCACCTGGGTACCTCGGGGCGCGTCGGGTACGACACCGCGGAGGCGGCTTACTTCCACCGCGAACTGCCGTACGACGCCGGGCGCGTCGAGCGCCACAACCCCCGGTTGCGCTCGGCTCGGACGCTGCTCCTCGCGGGAGCGGTGACTCTGGACGGCTCCGTGGCGACGGTGACCGCGGAGGACGGACATGTGCACCGGGTCCGCGAGGCGGCGGGCGCGCTCAGTTGCAGCTGCCTGTGGTGGGCGAAGTACCGGGGCGGACGGGGACCGTGCAAGCACGCGCTGGCGGTGCGAATGGCTCGCCGGAGTGGGTCGGTGGAGCCGGGCACCGTAGGACAGGCCTCGGTGGAGCCGGTAGCGGGATCGGCCCCGGCCGGGCGGGACGTGGCAGTGGTCGACGGGGGTGTGCGATGAGTGCCCTGACGGACGCGGTACGGGCGGGGCGGACCTCAGAGGTCGTGGGGCTGCTCGACGGGATGACGGCTGCCGAACGACGCGCGGAACTGCCCGAGTTGAAGGCGCTCCGCAAGGAGCTCCGGGCCGACCGGTGGAGTTCCGAGGCCACTCGCGCCCACCCGGCCCTCCACGCCGCGGGCGCCGTCTGTCAGACCGGTGCGGCGGCAGTGGCGAGTTGGCTCGCGGGCACCGACATGCGCTGGTCCCAGTCGTCCCCGGAACTGCTCCTCCATCTGCTGGGCGATCGCGACCCGGACTGGCTTGCGGACGTGGCACACCGTCTCGCCGAGCGCCCGACCGGCACCAACGTCCCCTACGAGCTGATGGCCGGCCTGGTCCGGCTCTCCGGCTGCCCGGTGCCGACCACAGAGGCGTACGTCCAGGGCTGGGTGTGGCACTTGGGCGGCACCTGGCGGGAGGGGGACACTCTGGTCGAGCGGCTCCGCAAGGAGCCCCATCTGGCCGCGCTCGTGCCCGCGATGTTCGAGACGAACGAGGTCGGCAGCTCCCTGTGGTGGCTCGGCTCGGAGGGGCCCGACAGCTGGCCTGGGGCGCTCTCGCAGCTCGCCGAGGAGAGGGTTCTGGAGCGGAAGACACTGATCGACGTGTGTGTGGCCCGGCTCCTGCGTGGCGGGCAGACCAACGGCCTGCGGGTGTGCCTGCGTCTGCTCAAGGCCCTGGCACTCACCCGGGAGGAGCAGCGGGAGCGCACGGCCGATTGGCTGGCCCTGGCCTCCGACTCGCTGTCGTTGGTGGCCTCGCACGCGCAGTCGGTACTGGCTGCACTGGTCCTGGACGGCGACCTGCTTCCCCGGCAGCTTGCCGAGATGTCCGAGGCGGTGCTGTTCCGCACCGAGAAGAAGCTCGTCCGAGCGCAACTGACACTCCTCGGCAAGGTATTGGCGCGCGAGCCGTCCGCTGCTGATCTTCTGCTGCCCGCCGCCGCACAGGCCTTCGGGCACCGGGACCCGGATGTACAGGAGCGCGCGCTCAAGCTGGTGGAGCGCCATGCCGGGAAGGTCGCCGCCCCGGAGGCACGGGATGAACTGGTGGCGTCGGCTGAACAGCTGATCCCGTCGCTGCGCTCCCGTGCGGCAGAGGCGCTCGGCGCGACGGCACCGGCTCCTGAGCCGCTCGTGCATGAGGAGGTGCTGCCGCCGGCCCCGGAACCGATCCGCCTCCCCCTCGCCCCCGAGTCGGCCACCGAACTCGCCGAGGAGATCAGCGCCCTGCTGGAGTCGGCCGACGACGTGGCCGCCTTCGAAGGTGCGCTGGACGGGATCGTCCGTCAGGCCCACGTGAACCGGGAAGCACTGCTGGAGGCCCTGGACCCCGTGGCCGGGCGCTGCTGGTGGGACCAGCGGCCGAAGCCCGGTGACCTGTCTCAGGCCGACCAGCACTTCAGCACGCACCACGGTCTGGCCGACCCGTCCGATGCCCTCGCCCTGATCCTGGCCACGTTCCGGGGCAGGGTGGGCACAGCCACGCTCCAGGCATCCTTGCAGCGGTGGACGGTGAGTACCGGCTGTGTGCACGGCCCACTGGCGTGCGCCTTCGAAGCCCGGGTCTGGGAGATCGCGCACCGTCTGCGCACCGACCCCTTGCCGTTCCTGCTCTCCACGCCCACCTGGAGCACCGGTCTGCTGGACCCGGACGAACTGGTCGAGCGCCTCGACGCATACAAGAGTTCGGGCGTCCGGGTAGCCGAGTGCGACTTCGCACAGGCGTTGCTCCGGGTAGGGCGCGAGGACCGGCCGGCCGCCGAAGCCGCCGCTGGGCGGGCGAGGGCACTCGGTACCGCGGAAGGCACCCGGCTGGCCCAGTGGCTCACTGCGGGAGACCCCGCCCTGCCGCTGGACCGGCAGCGGACCTCGGACACACGCGTCCTGCTCGAGTTCGGAGAGGTCGAGGAGCTTCAGGCGGACTTCCCGCAGGAGTTCCGGCATCTGGGCCGTCGTGTGGCGGCACCTCGAAAGGGCTGGTGCTACCGGCACTGGAACATCGGACTGCGTCGCCACTGGCTGGCCGTGCTCCCCGAGCGCCGCGAGCTGGTGGCCGTACGGATACTGCGCGACCTCTCCGCCGTCGCCCTGGACGACGAGAAAGGTGCCGCCGAGATACTCCCCCCTCTTGCGGAGTCCGGCGGCGAGGCGGGCGAGGCCGTCCACCTGTGTCTTGCCTACGGGCTCGGGGCGCGACACGAACAAGACCGGCTAGGGGCGGTGGATGCCCTTCTGGTGCTCGCGGCACGCGGACAGCTCGACGCGGACAGGCTGGGCGCCGACCTCGGACAACTGGTGCGGCGCGGGGCCGTGAAACCGACGCGGCTCGCCGAATCCGCCCGGACAGCGGCCGCGACGGGGGCCGAAGTCACGGTCTGGCGGGTGCTGCGACACGCCCTTCCCATCCTGCTGGCCGACCTCGCGGGCGCCGCCGCACCGGGTTCCAGCGGATCCACGGCCGTCGCCCGCGGGCTGGGAGAACTGCTGGGCGTGGCCGCGGAGTGCGTGGAGCGGTCGGGGGCACGCGGTGAACTCCCGCACCTGGCGCGGGCGGCCGACCGGCGCGGCGCCTCCCGGCTGGTGTCCCAGGCCCGTCGACTGCGCGACGCGCTGAACAGGGAGGCGGCTGCATGACGTAGTAGGGGGTGCCGGAGCGCCTCCCGATGTCATCGGTTTCCGGCGGCCCCCATCACTACTGAACAGTTGAAAAGGGAATAAAAGGTGCGGAACCACACTTAACCGATCAGTCACAATGCGTTCGTGATCACGCAACACCGCTCCTTCACAGTGGCTGCATGACTCGAGACATGTCTGGTGTGACCCGTGCGCAACACGGTCGCCCCGTGCACCACTGGCGGCGCGACCTGATCGAACTCGCCGCCCTGTTCACGGCCGTCGCGGTGGCGGACACCGTGGCGAACCTGATCGGGCACGGCCCCGACGGTACGGCGTTGCTGGTGATCTCGGCGATCGCCCTGGCGGCCACGGCGGGCTTCCACACCTGGTGGGCACGCCGCCACGGCCACGCGCCGCCGACGAGCGATACCGGCGCCCGGCCACTGGAAGGGGAGCCCGCCGGGCCGTCCGACCAGTCGGCGCCGGGCGCGGACCCCGTGGCCGGAGAGAGCACGCTGTGGCGGATGCGGACCACGGTGAAGGACGAGCCGGGCTCACTGGCCGCCCTCTGCGCGGCCCTCGCCGGGCACCGGGTGGACATCCTGAGCCTCCAGACCCATCCGCTGGCGCAGGGCACCGTCGACGAGTTCCTGCTGCGAGCCCCCGGGGCACTGGAGGGCTCCGAGCTCACGCGGGCCGTCTCGGAAGCCGGCGGTGCCGACACCTGGATCGAGCGGGCCGACGCCCACGACCTGGTGGACGCGCCGACCCGGGTGCTGGGCCTGGCCACCCGTACCGCGCTGGACGCGGCGGAACTGCCCCTGGCGCTGCGGCAGTTGCTCGGCCGGTGCACGATCCGATCGCTGCCGGCCATGCCGGTGGGCGGTGGCCGCGGGCCGGAGGGCGTGCCCGTCGAGGGAGTACTCGAGGAGACGGTGATGCGGTTGCGGGCCCCCGAAGGCGGAGTGATCACCGTGGAACGGCCGTATCTGCCGTTCACACCGACGGAGTTCGCCCGGGCCCGCGCCCTGGTCGAGCTGGATGCCCGGCTCGGACCGCGGATCCCGCCCGGCCAGGACCTGCTGACGCTGCCCGAGGGCCACGACATCACCGTGCGGCGGGCCGACACCGGTGATCTGGAGGCCGCGCGGGAGATGCACGAGCGGTGCTCCCCGCGGACGTTGAGCACGCGGTACCACGGGCCCGTCGGTGACGCCGACCGCTATCTCAACCACCTTCTCAGTCCCCGCTACGGCCGTACCCTCGCCGTACAGACCGCGTCGGGGCGGATCGTGGGGCTCGGGCACCTGCTGTGGGACGGGGACGAGACGGAGGTCGCGCTGCTCGTCGAGGACGCGTGGCAACGGCGGGGCATCGGGGGCGAGTTGCTGGAGCGGCTGGTCGCCATGGCGGCGGAGGCCGGGTGCGAGAGCGTGTACGCGGTGACGCAGTCGTCCAACACCGGGATGGTCGCGGCCATGCGCGGGCTGGGGCTCCCCCTCGACTACCAGATCGAGGAGGGCACCCTGGTGATCACCGCCCGACTCGACGCGCCGGTGGACGCCGAGCCCGCCCCCACGGCGGAACCGCAGGTCAATACAGCTCCGCGCCCCTGACGGAGCAGTCCAGCGCCGCATCCAGATCGCTCCAGAGATCCTCGGCGTCCTCCAGGCCCACCGACAGGCGCAGCAGCCGGTCGCCGACCCCGGCGTTCCTCCGGTCGTCCGCGTCCACGATGCGGTGGCTGATGGACGCCGGGTGCTGGATGAGGGTGTCGACGCTGCCGAGGCTCACCGCCGGGGTGATCAGCCGGACGCCCGCGATCACCTCGTGCGGGTCCCCGGCCACCTCGAAGCCGATCATGGCCCCGCCGATGCGCGGGTAGTGGACCCGGGTGACGCGGGGGTCGGCCGCGAGGCGCCGGACCAGTGCGGCCGCGTTCTCGGAGGCCGCCCGCACCCGGACGGGGAGGGTGGCGAGGCCGCGCAGCAGGAGGTAGCCGGCCAGCGGGTGCAGCACCCCGCCTGTGGCGAAGCGGATCTGCCGGAGCCGGCCCGCGAACTCCTCGTCGCAGGCCACTACGCCCGCCATCACGTCCCCGTGTCCTCCGAGGTACTTGGTGGCGCTGTGCAGGACCAGGCGGGCGCCGAGTTCCGCAGGGCGCTGGAGCACCGGAGTGGCGAAGGTGTTGTCGGCGAGGAGGGGCACGGAGCCGCAGGAGTGCGCCAGGGCCCGCAGGTCGATCTCCGCGAGGGTCGGGTTGGCGGGGGACTCCACCAGGACCAGTCCGGTGTCCGGGCGCAGCGCGTCGGCGACCCCCGCCGGGTCGGTCCAGGTGACCTCCGTGCCGAGGAGTCCGGTGTCGAGGAGATGGTCGCTGCACCCGTAGAGGGGGCGTACGGCGACGACGTGGCGCAGGCCCAGGGAGGCCCGTACGAGAAGGACCGCCGTGAGTGCGGCCATGCCGCTGGCGAAGGCGACCGCGGCCTCGGTGCCCTCCAGGCGGGCCAGCGCGGTCTCGAAGCGGGCGACGGTCGGGTTGCCGAGGCGGCCGTACACGGGCGGCCCGTCCGGTTCGGCTCCGGTGGTGGCGAAGGCGTCGATGCGGGCGGCCTCGTCGCGGCTGTCGTAGGACGGGTAGGTCGTCGACAGGTCGATGGGCGGGGCGTGCAGTCCCTGCCGGGCGAGGTCGTCGCGGCCGGCGTGGACAGCCTCGGTGGCCAGTGCTCTGAGCGGGGTACGGGACGCGGTGGGTGTGCGCGCTGAGTCCATGCCCGCCAGGGTGAACACCCACCGGCCCAGAGAGGCAGAACTCCGTGCTACGTTCGGCCGATGGCCGAATCAGTCGTACTGGATCCGGTGGACCTGCATCTGCTGCGGTTGCTTCAGAACGACGCACGGACCACCTATCGCGATCTCGCCGCCCAGGTCGGCGTCGCCCCGTCGACCTGTCTGGACCGGGTGGCCCGGCTGCGCCGCTGCGGGGTGATCCTGGGCCATCAGCTGCGGCTGGACCCGGCGAAGCTCGGCCGGGGGCTCGAGGCACTGCTGTCGGTGCAGGTCAGACCGCATCGGCGGGAGCTGGTGGGGCCGTTCGTGGAGCGGATCCGGGCGCTGCCGGAATCGCGGACCGTCTTCCATCTGACCGGCCCCGACGACTACCTCGTCCATGTGGCGGTCGCGGACATGACGGATCTCCAGCGGCTGGTCCTCGACGAGTTCACGGCCCATCGTGAAGTGGCCCGGGTGGAGACGCGGTTGATCTTCCAGCAGTGGGACTGCGGGCCGCTGCTGCCGCCTGCCACGCCGACAGCGGAATCGGGGTGACTCCCGCGCGGTCCACGTATGAGGATGGACCGCATGTCTGAGACCCAGATCCCGCTGCCCCGTCAGGTCGCCGACGCCTATGTCGACGAGCTCATCGCCCTCGATCCGGTCACCGGTACCTATCTCGGAGTGAAGGAGAGTTCGAGCAAGCTGCCCGACACCTCGCCGGCGGGCCAGGAGGCCCTCGCCCAGCTGCTGCGGGCCACCCTCGCCAAGCTCGACGAGGCCGAGCGGCAGCCCGGCGCGGACAGCGACATCGAACGCCGTTGCGGCCGGCTGCTGAGGGAACGGCTGACCGCCGAACTCGCCGTGCACGAGGCCGACGAGGGCCTGCGCGCGGTCGGCAACATGGCCACACCGCCGCACTCGGTCCGCGAGGTCTTCACGATCACCCCGAACCAGACCGACGAGGACTGGGCCGCGATCGCCGAGCGGCTGCGGGCCGTGCCGGCCGCGTTCGCCGGCTACCGCGAGTCCCTCGCGCTCGGTCTGGAGCGCAAGCTCTACGCGGCGCCACGCCCGACCGCCACCTTCCTCGCGCAGCTGACCGAGTGGGCGGACACCGACGGCAACGGCCGGGGCTGGTTCGAGGACTTCGCCGCGGCCGGACCCGAGTCGCTGCGCGCGGAGTTGGACGAGGCCGCCCGCGTCGCGACCGGCGCGGTGGTGGAGCTGCGCGACTGGATGCGGGACGTGTACGCGCCGACGATCGAGGGCGCCCCGAACACCGTGGGCCGGGAGCGGTACGCCCGCTGGGCACGCTACTTCAACGGCACCGACCTCGACCTCGACGAGGCGTACGCGTACGGCTGGTCCGAGTACCACCGGCTGCTCGCCGAGATGAAGCAGGAGGCCGAGAAGATCCTGCCCGGCGCCGAGACGCCCTGGGTGGCGCTCGCCCACCTCGACGAGCACGGCAAGCACATCGACGGCGTCGACGAGGTCCGCGACTGGCTCCAGGGTCTGATGGACCAGGCGATCGACTCGCTGGACGGCACCCACTTCGAACTCGCCGAGCGGGTGCGGAAGGTGGAGTCGTGCATCGCCCCGCCCGGTGGCGCGGCGGCTCCGTACTACACGGCCCCGTCGCCGGACTTCTCCCGCCCCGGCCGCACCTGGCTGCCGACGATGGGGCAGACCCGGTTCCCGGTCTACGACCTGGTCTCGACCTGGTACCACGAGGGCGTGCCGGGCCACCACCTCCAGCTCGCGCAGTGGGCGCACGTCGCCGACAACCTCTCCCGCTACCAGGCCTCGGTGGGCGGGGTGAGCGCCAACGCCGAGGGGTGGGCGCTGTACGCGGAGCGGCTGATGGACGAGCTGGGCTTCCTGACCGACCCCGAGCAGCGGCTGGGGTATCTCGACGCGCAGATGATGCGGGCAGCCCGGGTCATCGTCGACATCGGCATGCACCTGGAGCTGGAGATCCCGGCGGACTCCCCCTTCCACCCCGGCGAGCGCTGGACGCCCGAGCTGGCGCAGGAGTTCTTCGGCGCGCACAGCAGCCGTCCGGCGGACTTCGTGGAGAGCGAACTGACCCGCTACCTCACGATCCCCGGCCAGGCGATCGGCTACAAGCTCGGCGAGCGGGCCTGGCTGCTCGGCCGGGAGAAGGCGCGCGAGCGGCACGGCGACGCGTTCGACCTCAAGGCCTGGCACATGGCGGCGCTGTCGCAGGGCTCCCTCGGCCTGGACGACCTGGTGGACGAGCTGGCCCGGCTCTGACGCACCTGGCGAGGCGCATCCCGAGCAGTGGGGGTGCGCCTCGCGCGTGAACGATCGTCAGTGGGGCAGTGAGTCGATCAGTCGGTCGGGCAGTCAGTCGGGCAGTCGCCGCAACTGGACGAGCCCGAGCCAGGTCTCGGGACCGGGGCGCACGTTGGCCGCGCGGACCGTGTAGCGGCCGGGGGCGAGCGAGATCTTGAGGTGGTCGGTGGTGACCGAGTCGTTGCCGGGCCAGGCCGCGTCGAACAGGACGACCGGGCCAGGTACCGTCCAGCTCACCTCCTCCTCCCAGACGGCCGTGGCCAGGGCGGCGGGGACCTCGGCGAGGAGTTCGTCCTCGGAGTCGGCGGCGCACCACCGTACGAACGTGTCGTGGTCGGGGAGGTAGGAGGTCGAGGCGGGTTCGTCGCCGAGGACCAGGGCGGCGGCGTCCCCCACCGGCAACAGGCCGACACAGCCGTCGACTTCACAGGCCCGGTCGTAGTCGGAGGCGGTCTCGTCGCCGTCGGCGCCCGCCCAGAACGGCAGCACCGTCTCCGGCACCGCTATGAGCGGACCGCCGCCCGACTCCACCCACTCCACCGCGCCCGGCTCCGCGTATCGCACCATGGGCCAGAACCTACACGCAGCGGAATCCCAGGGTTGCACCTGCACAGGAACCCCACTGAATTCCGCGGGGCTCAGCAGCCGCGGCGCACGGTTCAGCAACTGCGGCGCACCGTTCAGCAGCCGCAGCGCACCGTTCAGCAGCCGCAGTCACCGCCGTCGGAGGGCGCGGTCAACGGGTCGGCGGGGCGCCGCTCGCGGCCCTCCCAGGTCTCGAACTCGAAGCCCTCGCGCACCCAGTACTCGAAGCCGCCGAGCATCTCCTTGACCTGGTAGCCGAGTTCGGCGAGGGCGAGGGCCGCGCGGGTGGCGCCGTTGCAGCCGGGGCCCCAGCAGTACGTCACCACCGGCACCGCCTTGTCGAGGAGTTGGCCGGCCTGCTCGGGGATGAGGGCGGTGGGCAGGTGGACAGCGCCGGGGACGTGGCCCTGGTCCCAGGCGGCGGTGGAGCGGGAGTCGAGGACGACGAAGCCCGGGTCCCCGCCGGCCCCGAGCGCGGCGGCGACGTCGGAGACGTCGGCGTGGAAGGCGAGGCTCGCGCGGAAGTGGGCCGCGGCCTCGGCCGGGGCGGCGGGGGCGACGCGCAGGACGGGGTTCACGGTGAGGGTGTCGGTTGTCGTCATGGCAGGAAATCTACGGTCCATGATCGCGGCCGGGAAGTGGGATTCCCCGGCGTGAACCTTGCTCCGCCGGGGAATCCCCTGCTATCTCTCGGGCATGACCGCGTATTCCCCGGACGCCACCGACTGGCGGATCCTCGATGTCCTCCAGCGGGAGGGCCGGGCCAGTTTCGCCGAGCTCGCCCGGGCCGTCTCGATGTCCGCGAGCGCGGTCACCGAGCGGGTGCGGCGGCTGGAGGAGGCGGGCGTCATCCAGGGGTACGCCGCCGTCGTGGACCCCGAACGGCTCGGCCTGCCGATCCTGGCGTTCGTCCGGCTGCGCTACCCGACCGGCAACTACAAGCCCTTCCACGACCTGGTCGCCGTGACGCCCGAGATCCTGGAGGCGCATCACGTCACCGGCGACGACTGTTTCGTCATCAAGGTCGCCGCCCGCTCGATGCGCCATCTGGAGGAGGTGTCGGGCCGGCTCGGCACGCTGGGCTCGGTGACCACGAGCGTGGTGTACTCCTCGCCGCTTCCGCGACGGCCGCTGGGCCGCTGAACCCCGACCCGCAGGCGCCGGCCTCAGCCCCCGCCCCGCTGTCTCAGCACCGACCCCGACCGCCCCTTGACGACCTCCAGCTGCGCGTGGATGCGCCGCCGCAGATCCGCCACGTGGCTCACGATGCCGACACTGCGGTCGCGTTCCCGCAGTGCGTCCAGGACGTCGAGGACCTCGTCCAGCGTCTGGTCGTCGAGGCTGCCGAAGCCCTCGTCGATGAAGAGGGTGTCGAGCCGGACCCCGCCCGCCTCGTCGGTGACGACGTCCGCGAGGCCGAGGGCGAGGGCGAGCGAGGCGAAGAAGGTCTCGCCGCCCGACAGCGTGGACGTGTCCCGCTCCCGCCCGGTCCAGGCGTCGACCACGTGCAGCCCCAGACCGCTGCGCCCGCGCCCGCTGCGGTCGTCGGAGTGGACGAGGGTGTAGCGGCCGGACGACATGCGCTGGAGGCGGACGGTCGCGGCGGCCGCCACCTGCTCCAGGCGGGCCGCGAGCACATAGGACTCCAGACGCATCTTGCGTTCGTTGTCCGCGGAGGTGCCGGCGGCGAGCGCGGAGAGCCGGGCCACCCGGTCGTACTCCTCACGCAGGGGAGCCAGCCGCCTGAGGCCGCCGGCTGCGCGGGCGGAGAGCCGGTCGAGCTCGGCGCAGCGCCGGGCGGCGGCGTCCCGCGCGGAGGCGGCCTCCCGGACCCGGCCGGCCGCGTCGGCCGCGGCCCGCTCGGCCCCGGTCACGTCGGCGTCCGGCTGCCGGGCCGCCTCGGCGGTGTCGGTCTCGGCGAGTACGGCCCGGACGGCGGCCTCCTCGGCCTGCCAGGCGTCCAGCCGGTGCTGGAGGTCGCGGTGGGCCGCGTCGTCGAGGAGGGCGGCGGCCGCGGCCGCCGGGGTGTCGAAACCGGCCCGGAAGGCGGCGTCGGCCAGCCGGGCGTCGGCGTCCTTGAGCCGCTGGGCGGTGTCCTCGGCGACGCGCGCGGTGTCGGCGGCGTCGGTGAGCAGCGCGGCCTGCCGCTCCAGCTGCGCGGCGCGCACGGCCACGCTGCCGGCCTCGCCGCGCGCCTCGGCCAACTCCGCTTCCAGAGCGGTCCGTTCCCGGTCCAGCGCGTCCCGGCGGGCGCCGCGCGAGGCGGTGCGTACGGCGGCCTCGCGCTGCGCGGTCAGGCGTCGCTCGCGTTCCCGCTCGGCCTGGCGCAGCTGTTCCGTCGCGGTGTGCAGCGCCGAGGCGAGGCCGCGCGCCTGGGTGTACTCGCGCTCCAACTCCTCGACCTGGACGGCGAGTTCCTCGGTGGAGGTGTCACCGGCCTCGCCCTGGGCGGCGGCCAGAGCCCGCTGCACGAAGGCGAGGCGCCGCTCGGCCTCGGCGCGCTGTTCGTCGGCGCGCTGGGAGGCGGCCAGGGCGCGCTCCTCGGTCTCCCGGTCGACGTGCCCTGCGTCCTTGCGGGCGGGCGCCGGATGCTCGGTGGCCCCGCAGACCGCGCACGGTGCACCCTCGGTGAGCTGTGCGGCCAGTTCGGCGGCGATGCCGTTCAGCCGCTGTTCCTTCACCTCCAGCCACTCGGCGCGGGCCTTCAGGGCGCGCTCGGTGGCCTCGATCACCTGCCGCTGGGCGCCGTCGGTGTCCCGGGCGAACTCGTCGCGCTGCCGGGCGGCGGCGAGCCGCTTGCGGGCGGGTTCCCGCTGCACGGCGAGCTGTTCGGCGCGGGTGGCCGCCTCCTGGGCCGACTCCACGTCCTGCTGGAGTCCGGCGCGGGACTCCTCCCAGCCGGCGAGCCAGGTCTCGGCCTCCTGAAGGACGTCCTCGTCGGACCGCTCCTCGTGCTCCAGATCGGCCCGCTCCGCGACCAGTTGACCGAGCCGCTGCTCGGCGCGCCGGGCGGCGTCCAGCCCGCCCAGCTCCTCGGCGGACCGGCGTGCGGCGCTCGCGAGTCCGGCGGCACCGGCTTCCGCGAAGGTCTCCGGCAGCAGCCCCCGCGCGCGTGCCTCGGCCGCGGCGGCCCGCCGGTGCTCGGCCTCGGCTGCCTCCCGCAGCTCCAGCGCGGGCGCCACCGCCTCCGCCTTGCGCGCCCGCTCCATCCGGGCCTGCGCCTGGTGGTAGCCGTCGGCGCGCTCCTCCAGCAGGGCGGCACGCTCGCGTGCCTGGGCGAACCGCCCCTGCAACCGGTCGAGTTCGCGTACATCGGCCAGGTCGCGCTCGGCGGCGGCCTGACGCGACTCGGCGGCGGCGAGCCGGCAGTGGGCGATCGTCAGCTGTTCACGGGCGGTGGCGCGGGCGACGGCGGCAGCGCTCAGGACGGCCTCGGCCAGCCCCGGCTCTCCGGGGGCGAGCTCGGGCAGCTCCATGGCGTCACCGGCGGCCTGCTGCATGCGGTGCGCGTCGGCCAGCAGGGCGGCGTCCCCCTCCCGCACCTGCGCCTCGGCCGTGCGGCGCCGCTCCGCCAGCCGCTTCTCGACCTCGGCGAAGCGATGGGTGTCGAAGAGCCGGCCCAGCAGCTTGCCGCGCGCTTCGGCGTCGGCCCGCAGGAAGCGTGCGAAGTCGCCCTGGGGCAACAGCACGACCTGGCAGAACTGCTCACGGCTCATGCCGAGCAGCTGGGTGATCTCCTCGCCGATCTCCTGGTGGGACCGGCTCAGGTCCTTCCAGCTCCCGGCCGTGCCGTCGTACTCGCGCAGCCAGCTCTGCGCCTTGTCGAGCGTCGAGCCTGAGCCGCGCTTCTTGGGGCGCTCCCAGGGCGGCTGCCGGGTGATCTCCAACCGCCGTCCGGCCACGGTGAGTTCCAGCGTCACCGACGTGCGGGTGGCCGCGGCGGCGTGGTCGCTGCGCAGGGTCAGTCCCTGACCGCTCTGCCGGGCGCCCGGTACCGCGCCGTAGAGCGCGTAGCAGACCCCGTCGAGCACGGAGGTCTTGCCGGCGCCCGTCGGTCCGTGCAGCAGGAACAGCCCGGCGGCCGAGAGTTCGTCGAAGTCGACCGTCTGGGAGCCGCCGAAGGGTCCGAAGGCGGTGAGGTCGAGCCGGTGCAGCCTCACCGCGCCACCTCCCGGACGGACTCGTCGGCGCGCACGGTGTCGAACGCGTCACGCAGCACGGCCTGTTCCCGCTCGTCGGGTCCGGCGCCGCGCACATGGGCCACGAAGTCCTCCGCGATCTCCTGGTCGCTGCGGCCGGCCAGCCGCCGCGCGTACGACACGTCGGGGTCGTCGGGCGCGCGCTCGGGGGCGAAGACGAGGCTGAGGGTGTGCGGGAACCGCTCGGTGAGGCGGGCCATCGGTTCGGCCGGGCGGACCGGGTCCGTGAGGGTGGCCTCGACCCAGGCCTCCTCCTGGTGCACGAGCCGGGGATCGGCGAGCAGCTCCTCCAGCGTCCCGCGGATGCGGGCCAGCGCGCGCGGTACGGGGCAGTCGACGCGCTCGGCGCTGATCGCGCCCTCGGCGTCCAGGTCGATCAGCCACATGCTCTTGCGGTGGTCGGCCTCCGAGAAGGAGTACGGCAGCGGGGAGCCGGAGTAGCGCACGCGCTCGGTGATGGTCTGGCTGCCGTGCAGGTGACCGAGGGCGGTGTAGTCGACCCCGTCGAAGACGCCCGCGGGGACGGCGGCCACTCCCCCGACGGTGATGTCCCGCTCGCTGTCGCTGGCCTCGCCGCCAGTGACGAAGGCGTGGGCCAGGACGACGGACCGGGTGCCCGGCGCGCGGGTGGCGAGGTCGGCACGGACGCGGTCCATGGCGGCGGCGAGCACGCTCTCGTGCCCGGTCTTCGCCACGCCGAACTCGTCCTTCACCAGGGCGGGTTCGAGATAGGGAAGTCCGTAGAACGCCACGTCACCGTAGGCATCGCCGAGCACCACCGGTGTGCCGCACGCGGCGGGCTCGGTCCGCAGATGGATACCGGCGCGCCCGATCAGTCCCGCGCCGACTCCCAGGCGGCGGGCCGAGTCGTGGTTCCCGGAGATCATCACGGTGGGCACGCCGAGGTCGGCGAGGCGGTGCAGCGCGTCGTCGAACAGCTCGACCGCGGCGAGCGGCGGCACCGCGCGGTCGTACACGTCTCCCGACACGACCACCGCGTCCACCGCGCGCTCCCGCACGGTCGTGACGAGGTGACCGATGAACTCGGCCTGGGCCCCGAGCAGGGAGACCCGGTGGAAGGCCCGGCCGAGATGCCAGTCGGAAGTGTGCAACAGCCTCATGATCCCCGACCCTAACGGCCGGGTCTGACATCACGTGCGGTTACTCCCGTATCGACCCGTCATGACCACACTGCGACAGGCCCGTTATGCCCGAAAAGCACAACTAGGCGTCCCCGTACGCCTCTCCCCCGAGTTCCAGCCCCGCCGTCCCCGCGGTCGCGTCCGCGAGCCACCCCCGGAACGCCTCCACGTCCGCGTCCGGCAGCCCGATCTCGATCGTGACCGCCTCGCCGTAGCGGACGTCGCGCACCTCGCGGCCGGTCGAGCGCAGGTCGTTCTCCACCTTGCCGGCGCGCTGGTGGTCGACGGTGACGGTGGCGAGGCGGAAGCGGCGGCGGGTGAGGGTGCCGAGGGTGTCCAGGGCCTCGCCGACCGCGCCGCCGTACGCCCTGATGAGGCCGCCCGCGCCGAGCTTGACGCCGCCGTAGTAGCGGGTGACGACGGCGACGACGTAGCGCATGTCGCGGCGGAGCAGCATCTGGAGCATGGGGACACCGGCGGTGCCGCCGGGTTCGCCGTCGTCGCTCGCCTTCTGGATCGCGGCGTCGGCGCCGATGACGTACGCGAAGCAGTGGTGACTGGCGTCGGCGTGCTCCTTGCGGACCCCGGCGATGAAGTCCTGCGCCTCCTGCTCGGTGGCGACGGGGGCGAGCGCGCACAGAAAACGCGACCGATTGACCTCGACCTCATGCACACCCACGCGGGCCACGGTGCGGTACTCGTCCTGCATCCGGCCAGCCTAGTCCGTGCCCGAAGACGGCCCCGCGCCCGTCGGGAGGTGGTGGCCGGCATCCTCAGGGCCGGGTCACTTCCTGCCCCGCGCCACCATCACGGACGTGAGCAGCGCCGCGCCCGGGTCCAGGGATCGCCAGGTCGCCCCGTGCCAGGCCAGTACCGCGATCGCCGCGGTCGGGAACTTCAGGCGCACCTCCTCCAGCGAGTCGTCGAGGCCGTCGCCGGCCAGGGTCAGGATCAGTTCCTCCAGGCCGGGGTTGTGTCCGACGAGCAGCAGCGTCACCACCTCGGGCGGTGTGCCGCGGACGGCTGCCAGCAGCTCGGGTACGTCGGCGCCGTACAGCTCCGGGTCGAAACGGACCGGCGGTGGGCTCCCCCACTGCGCGGACGCCAGTTCCCAGGTGTGCCGGGCGCGGACCGCCGTGGAGCACAGGGCGAGGTCGGGGAGCAGGTCGGACGCGGCGAGGACACGGCCCGCCTCCGGCGCGTCCCGGTGTCCGCGCGGCCCGAGCGGCCGCTCGTGGTCGGCGACCCCCTCGGGCCAGGCGGACTTGGCGTGTCTGAGGACGACCAGTCGGCGCAGCGGGCCCGCTCCGGCGCGTTCGATCATGACGGGCACCCCAGGTCACGGGCGAGTTCGAGGCCGAGCAGCCGGTCCGCGTAGACGTACGTCTCGAACCGGGCACCTTCCGGAAGCTCCGACTCCTCGACCCACGTCAGCACGCGCAGTACTTCGGGTACGTCCAAGTCGTCCTCCCAGGCGGTGCGGAGCCGTCCGCGCACCTCGTCGGGGACGGGCCGGGACGGCTGCCGCGCCCACGCGGCGACGGCCCGACGCCAGCGTACGAGGGTCTCCCGGGCCCGGCCCAGGGCGCTCTCGTCGAGCCGCACGGGTGTGTTCCGGGGCGGGGTGAGCAGGGCGAGCCGGAGCACGGTGGGGTCGGTGCCCGCCACATCGGCCAGGGTCTCGACGGGTGCGACGCCGACCCGTACGCCGTCCGGCGTCGCGCCGCCCTCCCCCACCACATGGATGACCTGCGACTCGCCCCACGCGGGGCCGACGTCCGCCGCGTCCTCGAAGGGCCGGACACCGAGGTCGGCGGCGCCGGCGTGCAGTTCGGCCCGGTCGCGGTCCGCCGTAAGCAGCGCCCACACGGGGGTGCCGCCGAGTTCCAGGGCCCGCAGGAGGACGTCGGCGACGAGCAGGACGCGGAGCCCGGAGGCGTCGTGGCCCGGTACATGGGCCTCGACTCGGGTCAGGCCCCTGCGGGCGGGGACGGCGTCGACGGGCTCGCCGTTTCGGGCGTCGATGATGCGCAGCACGGGGCGAGCGTAGGCGGACGGCGGGCTCGGCGCGGGCGACTGGCGCGGATTGCTTACTTGGAACGTCATTCGGCCGGGCCGGGATCGATCGAGGAGCCGGGCCAGGACCGACCGCGGAGCCAAGCCGGGAACGGCCGAGGAATCACCGCGCCCCGCGCACTGTTGTGCGCCACAGCGACCGCACCGACTTCAAGGAGACCCCGCGTGTACGGCGACCCGGCAACGATCCGCAAGATCCTCACCGAGCTCGGTGACACCTGGGCCGTCGTGGGCCTGTCCTCGAACCAGCGGCGCGCTGCGTACGGGGTGGCCGGTGTCCTCCAGCGCTACGGCAAGCGCATCGTGCCGGTGCACCCGAAGGCGGAGACGGTGCACGGCGAGCAGGGCTACCCCTCCCTGGCGGCGATCCCGTTCGACGTCGACGTGGTCGACGTGTTCGTCAACAGCGACCTCGCAGGACCGGTCGCCGACGAGGCGGTCGCCAAGGGCGCCAAGGCCGTGTGGTTCCAACTGGACGTCATGGACGAGTCCGCGTACGCCCGCACCCGCGCCGCCGGTCTGGAGATGGTCATGGACAGGTGCCCGGCCATCGAGATCCCCCGCCTGGGCTGATTCCGATTTCCCTCTCCTTCCTTCTCGAATTCCTGAAACGCTCGCAATAAAATTGCCGTAAGCAAGTCAAATATGCGACAACCTCCTTTAACCCAAAGGCTGTTGATTCGTAACCTGAGGCCCCTCACACAGCAAATGTGTGTATTTCGTGAGAGGCCCCCTAGATTATGGTAAGCGTCGATTCAGCACCTGGAATTAAGGGGACGCCGGGCAGCAGCCTGCGGCGGGACATAGGGCTGATCGGGCTCATGTGGGCCTCGGTCGGTTCCATCATCGGCTCGGGCTGGCTGTACGGCGCGCAGGAGGCGGTCGTCGTGGCCGGCCCCGCCGCCGTGATCTCGTGGGTCATCGGCGCGGTGGCCATCGTGCTGCTCGCCCTCGTCCACGCGGAACTCGGTGGAATGTTCCCGGTGGCGGGCGGCACCGCCCGATATCCCCATTACGCCTTCGGCGGTCTCGCCGGAATGTCGTTCGGCTGGTTCTCCTGGCTCCAGGCGGCGACCGTCGCGCCGATCGAGGTCGAGGCGATGATCGGTTATGCCGGTCACTGGTCGTGGGCTCAGGGATTCCAGCACGCCGACAAGACGCTCACCACGAGCGGATTCCTCGTCGCCATCGTCCTGATGGCCGTCTTCGTGGTCGTCAACTTCCTTGGCGTGAGGGTGCTCGCGCACACCAACAGCGCCGCCACCTGGTGGAAGATCGCGGTGCCCCTGGGGGCCATCTTCATCATCGCGGTCGGCAACTTCCACCCGGGCAACTTCCACTCCGAGGGCTTCGCGCCGTTCGGTGCCAAGGGTGTGCTGAGCGCGATCAGCACCAGCGGCATCATCTTCGCCCTGCTGGGCTTCGAGCAGGCGATCCAGCTGGCGGGCGAGAGCCGCAACCCGCAGCGTGACCTGCCGCGCGCGACCATCGGCTCGGTCGCCATCGGCGCGGTCATCTACGTGCTGCTCCAAATCGTGTTCATCGGCGCGCTGCCGCACAGCACCTTCGCGCACGGCTGGGCGAAGCTCGACTACGCCGGGATCAGCGGCCCCTGGGCAGGTCTCGCGACCCTGGTGGGACTCGGCTGGCTGAGCGTGGTGCTCTACCTGGACGCCGTGATCTCTCCGGGCGGCACCGGTCTCATCTACACGACCGCCACCTCCCGGGTCTCCTACGGCCTGTCCAAGAACGGTTACGCGCCCAAGCTGTTCGAGCGCACCGACGACCGGGGCGTGCCGTGGTTCGGCCTCGTCATCTCCTTCGTGACCGGCGTGGTCTGCTTCCTGCCCTTCCCGAGCTGGCAGCAGCTGGTCAGCTTCATCACCTCGGCGAGCGTCCTGATGTACGCGGGCGCCCCGCTGGCGTACGGCGTCTTCAGCGACCGGCTGCCCCGCTACGAGCGCCCCTACCGGCTGCCCGCGGGCTCGATCCTGTCCCCCGTGTCCTTCGTGGTCGCCAACCTCATCATCTACTGGGCGGGTTGGCACACCCTCTGGCGGCTCGGCATCGCGATCGTGCTGGGCTATGTGCTGCTCGGCGGCTACGCCTGGTACGCCGTCGCCAAGCGGCTGCCGGACGCGCCCCGCATGGACTGGAAGGCCGCCCAGTGGCTGCCGGTCTACCTGGTGGGCATGGGTCTGATCTCCTGGCAGGGCGGTTTCGGCGGCTCGGGCCGAATCGCCCTGTGGTGGGACATCCTGCTGATCGCGGCGTTCTCCCTGGCGATCTACTACTGGGCCCGCGCCACCGCGTCCCCGGCGGCGCAGATCGAGCGCAGCATCCAGGAGGTCGTCGTCACGGACGCCCCCGCGCACTGACAGCCGGGGGCAGGGGGGAGCGGGCCGGATGCCTCCGCGCGTGGAGGCATCCGGCCCGCACACCCGTGCCACCGGTGTGGCGGTCACTGCGTGGCCGGCCCACCGGGGCGTCGACATAATGGCCCGGTGACCTCCCATCCCAACTCCGTTGCCGCACAGCGTTTTCCGGTCGTCGTCGTCGGCGCCGGACCCGCCGGACTGACGGTCGGCAACATCCTGCGGGCCGCGGACGTGGACTGCCTCGTCCTGGAGGCGGAGACCCGGGCGTTCATCGAACAGCGGCCGCGGGCAGGGGTCATCGAGGAGTGGGCCGTCCGCGGTCTGGAGCGGCGCGGTCTCGCCAACACCCTGCTGGAGCGCGCCCAGTTGCACACCGAGTGCGAGTTCCGCTTCGCCGGCGACCGCTTCCGCTTCTCCTACGGTGAGCTGACGGGACAGCACCACTTCGTCTATCCGCAACCGCTGTTGGTGACGGACCTGGTGCGCGAGTACGCCGACGTGCGGGGCGGCGAGATCCGCTTCGGCGTCCAGGACATCGAGCTCCACGACCTGGAGTCGCCCCGGCCCTCCGTGTCGTACACCGATACGGAAACCGGTCAACGACACGTGGTGGAGTGCGAGTTCGTGGCGGGCTGCGACGGGGCGCGCGGGGTGACCCGTACGGTCCTGCCGCCGACCACGACCGTCTCGCGGCACGACTACGGCGTCGGCTGGCTGGCGTTGCTCGCCGAGGCGCCGCCGTCCTCCGACTGCGTCCTGTTCGGCATCCATCCGCACGGCTTCGCCGGGCACATGGCCCGCAGCCCCGAGGTCACGCGCTACTACCTGGAGTGCCCACCCGGCGACGACCCGGAGAACTGGTCCCACGAACGCGTGTGGAGCGAACTCCAGTCACGCCTGCGCGCGGACGGCACCGCGCCGCTCACCGAGGGACGGCTGATCGAGAAGCGCGTCCTCGACATGCACAACTACGTCGTGGAACCCATGACGTCGGGCCGGCTCTTCCTCGCCGGCGACGCCGCCCACCTGACCGCGCCGATCGCGGCGAAGGGCATGAACCTCGCCCTGCACGACGCCTTCCTGCTCGGCGACGCGCTCGTCGCCTACCTCGGCAAGGGCGACGGCAGCGGCCTCGACGGCTACTCGGAGACCTGTCTGCGGCGCGTGTGGGACTACCAGGAGTTCTCCCAGTGGCTCTCGGAGGTCTACCACGGCCCCTCCTCGGGCGACGAGTACCGCGCGGGCACCACCTTCGCCCGCCTCCGCCGCCTGTTCACCTCCCCCGCGGCGGCGGCCGCGTTCGCGGAGCAGTACCTCGGTACGGCGTCCGCGTACTGAACCGCCGGCCCCGGCCGGGCCGTCAGTCGTGCACCGGCCGGTCGTTGAGCCGGTGGTCGGCCACGTTCAGCGCCTCGTCCAGCAGTCGGCGCAGATGGCCGTCGCGCAGGGAGTAGATCACCCGGCGCCCCTCCTTCCGCGTGTTCACCAGTCCGGCGAGCCGGAGCCGCGCGAGGTGCTGACTGACGGCCGGCCGGGCCGCCCCGACCGCCTCCGTGAGCGTCGTGACATCGGCCTCCGACCTGGTCAGCGCGTGCAGCAGGATGAGACGGGTGCGGTCGCCCAGCAGGGCGAGGATCTCGGCGGCGAGGGCGAACTGCTCCTCGCCCGGGGTACGCGGATGCGCGGCGCCCGGCGTACGCGGATGCGCATCGTGCGCAGGTGATAGGTGCATGCGTGCGCTCATACGCACATAATGGCTTCGTGGGCTCGTCACGTCCACCGCCGCGCGCATCGGAAGGGGCATCACGTGAGCCATCACGACCACCGTCACGGGCATCCGCACGAGCACGGGCGCCCCGACGGCCATCACGGACATCCGCACGATCACGCGCGCCCCGGCGTCCCTCACAGACATCCGCACGAGCACACGCGCCCCGGCATCCGCCACCGGCTCGGCCACCTCCTCACCCCGCACTCCCACGAGACCGCCGACAAGCTCGACTCCGCGCTGGAGTCCTCGGCACGCGGCATGCGCGCCCTGTGGGTCTCGCTGGCGGTGCTGGGTGTGACGGCCCTGGCGCAGGCGGTCGTGGTGGTCGTGTCCGGGTCCGTCGCCCTCCTCGGCGACACCGTGCACAACGCGGCGGACGCGCTGACCGCCGTCCCGCTGGGCATCGCCTTCGTGCTGGGCCGGCGCGCGGCCACCCGGCGCTTCACCTACGGCTACGGCCGCGCCGAGGATCTCGCGGGCATCGCGATCGTGCTGACCATCGCGGCGAGCGCGGCCTTCGCGGGCTGGGCCGCGGTCGACCGGCTGCTGGACCCGCGTCCGGTCGCCCATGTCCCGGCGGTCGCGGTGGCCGCGCTGCTGGGCTTCGCGGGCAACGAGTGGGTGGCCCGCTACCGCATCCGGGTGGGCCGGGACATCGGCTCGGCGGCGCTGGTCGCGGACGGACTGCACGCCCGCACCGACGGGTTCACCTCCCTCGCCGTGCTCATCGGCGCGGGCGGCTCCGCCCTCGGCTGGCAACTCGCCGACCCGATCGTGGGGTTGGCGATCACGGCCGCGATCGCCCTCGTCCTGCGGGACGCGGCACGCGAGGTGTTCCGGCGGGTGATGGACGCCGTCGATCCGGCCCTGGTCGACCGCGCCGAGAGCGCGCTGCGGACGGTCGAAGGCGTGCGTGCAGTGGGCGAGTTGAGGCTGCGCTGGATCGGGCACCGGCTGCGCGCGGAGGTGGCGGTCGTGGTGGACGGCGAGATGACGGTACGTCAGTCGCACGCCGTCGCCGTCGAGGCCGAGCACGCCCTGCTGCACGCCGTGCCCCGCCTCACCGCCGCGTTGGTGCACGCGGATCCGGCCCCGGTCCCGGGCGAGACGGACCCGCACCACGCCCTGGCCCACCACGCTCCGGCCCGGTGACGGGCAGGCCGACGCTCCGGCCCGGCCCGGTGAACGGGGCGCAAGCGCCGGCCCGAAGGCGGGACAGGCCCACGCTCCCGCCCGGCCCGACGAGCGGGGGCCGCCCTCCGGGCCGATGACGGGGCAGCCCCACGCTCCGGCCCGGTGACGCACCAAGGCCGACCCTCCGACCCGGTGAACGGGAGGCAGGGTCGGCAGCGGGTCAGGCCCCGTGAGACGTCAGGCCGCACCCAAGGCCGGCGCAGGGCAGGCTCAAGGCCGGCGCAGACCAGGCCCCCTGAGGCGTCACGCCACGCCCAGCCCCTCCAGCACCACCGCGCCCGGCAGTTCGGCGAACGCCTTCCCCGGCACCAGCAGCTTCCCGCGCCGACGCCCGCTGCCGACGAGGACATAAGGCAGGTCCACGACGGCCGGATCGACCAACAGCGGCCAGTCGGCCGGGAGTCCGAGCGGGGTGATGCCGCCGTACTCCATGCCGGTCTCCCCGGTGGCCGTGTCCATCGAGGCGAACGAGGCCTTCCGGGCGCCCAGTTGGCGGCGGACGACGCCGTTGACGTCGACGCGGGCGGTGGAGAGCACCACGCACGCCGCGAGCGTGGTCTCGCCGCCGCGCCTGCCCGCGACGACCACACAGTTCGCCGACCGCTCCAGGAGCTCACGGCCGTAGTGCTCCACGAAGACGGCCGTGTCCGCCCAGCGGGGGTCGGTGTCGACGTACACGATCTGCTCGGCGGGGACGCTGCCGCTCCAGTGGCGTACGGCGTCGGCGACCGGGCGGGTCAGTTCGTCGAGGGCGTCGGGGGCGGGGGTGGCGTGGTCGAAGTGTCCGAGGGGCGCGTCCATGGCGGCACGCTAACAGGCGCTCAGGACACGGCCGGGACCGAGACCGCCAGCATCCAGCGGGCCGGGACGTCGCCCTGATTGGCGTACACGTGCTCGGCATTGGCCTCGAAGGTGACGCTCGCCCCGGCGGGCACCCGGTGCTCGACGCCGTCGACGGTCAGGGTCATCTCGCCCTCCGTGACGTGCAGGATCTCCACGGTGCCGACGGGGTGCGGATCCGACCGGCTGTTCTCGCCCGGCATCATCAGCCACTCCCACATCTCCAGCGGGCCGGGGGCCTCCGCGCCCGCGAGGAGCCGGCTCCAGCTGCCGGCCTCCGTGCTCCACAGCCGGACCACCTGCTCGGGCGGGACGACCCGCACCCTGGGTCCCTGCTCGTAGTCGAGCAGGGTGGTGATGCTGATGCCGAGCGCGTCGCCGATCTTCACGACAGTGCCGAGGCTGGGGTTGGTGCGGGCCTGCTCGATCTGGATCAGCATGCCGCGGCTGACTCCGGCCCGGGCGGCGAGCGTGTCCAGGGTGAAGCCGCGGTCGGTCCGCCAGCGCTTGACGTTGCGCGCGAGGGACTGGGTCAGCAGGTCGAGGTCCGACACGTCACGTCCAATATTCTGTATGACACGGTACAACTGAATGAACTACGGTGGAGTGCACCCGATGCACCCGATCGTTCACCGAACTGTACTGCGAGGCACCCCGTGACGGCATTCTTCGCCCTGGCCACCAGCCTGCTCTGGGGTCTGGCCGATTTCGGCGGCGGGGTGCTGACCCGACGGCTCCCGGCGCTCACGGTGGTGGTCGTCTCGCAGGCGGTCGCGGCAGTCGTGCTCGGCGCGATCGTGGTGGCCACGGGCGGCTGGAGCGAGGCCGGACCGCGCCTCTGGTTCGCCCTCGCCGCGGGCCTGGTGGGCCCCGTCGCCCTGATCTGCTTCTACAAGGCGCTCGCGCTGGGTCCGATGGGGGTCGTCTCCCCGCTGGGCACACTGGGCGTGGCGGTCCCGGTCGGCGTCGGCCTCTTCCTGGGCGAACGGCCCGGGCTGGTACAGGTCGCGGGGATCGCCGTAGCCGTCACCGGGGTCGTCCTGGCCGGCGGCCCCCAGTTGCGGGGCGCTCCGGTGCAGCGCCGGGCGATCGTCCTGTCCCTGGTCGCGGCTCTGGGCTTCGGCACGGTGTTCGCCCTGATCGCGGAGGCGTCCGCCACCGTCACCGGCCTGTTCCTGGCCCTGTTCGTCCAGCGCGTGGTCAATGTGGCGGTGGGCGGCGCCGCACTGTACGTCTCGGTCCGCCGGGGCACCCCCGCCCTCCCGGACACCGGCTTCCCCTGGCGGTCCCTCCCCGCACTGGCCTTCGTCGGCCTGGCGGACGTGGCGGCCAACGGCACGTACGCGGTCGCCGCCCAGCACGGCCCGGTGACCGTGGCCGCGGTACTGGCCTCCCTCTACCCGGTGGTGACGGCCCTGGCAGCCCGGGGCTTCCTCAGAGAACGACTGAGGACCCTCCAGGCGACGGGGGCGGGCCTGGCACTGGTGGGCACGCTGCTCCTGGCAACGGGGTAGAGCAGGGAAGCGATGTGGCCCTGGTGGGGCGCGCTGCTCTGCCCATCGGGCTGACACTGCACCCACCAGGGGCGCGGGGAACTGCGCGACAAGCCCCCACTCACCCGCAGCCGCCGGACACGCGAACCCGGCACCCCCATGGGCGCTCAGTCCAGCTCAGCCAACCTCGCCACAGCCGCCTCGTCCAACCCCGCCAACGCACTCAACCCCTCCGCCGTAGCCCCCGGAGGGATCGGTACCGGCGCCGGTGTCCGAAGCGGCGGCTGCCAGCCCTCCTCCGCCGTCCATCGCCGTACGACTCGGGCGGGCGCCCCCGCCACCACGGCATGGTCCGGCACCTCACCCCGGACCACCGCCCCTGCGGCGACCACGACGTTCCGTCCGATCCGTGCGCCGGGCAGGATCACCGCCCCGGTCCCGATCCAGCACCCCGGCCCGATCTCGACCGGCTCCATCCGCGGCCACTGCTTGCCGATGGGCTCGTGGGGATCGTCGTAGGAGTGATTCGTCGAGGTCACGTAGACGTAGGGCCCGAAGTAGCAGTCGCTGCCGATGGTCACCGTGGTGTCGGCGATGACATGGCTGCCGCGCCCCAGCACGACCCCGTCGCCGATGCGCAGGATCGGTGCCGGGCCGAGGTCGAGGTCGGGCATGAGGCCCGCGGTCAGGGTGACCTGCTCGCCGACGATGCAGTGGGAGCCGACATGGATCCACGGCTCACCGAAGACCGTGCCGAGCGGAAAGGCCAGCCGGCTGTGCGCCCCCAGCGCGCCGAAGCGGAGGCGTCCGGGGCGCTCGGCGGTGACGGAGCCGGCGCGCTGCACCCAGGCCCAGCCCGCGTGGACAGCGCGCTGTGCGAGGCGGCCCCGCCAGGATGAGAACGTGTTCTTGCTTTTCGGCACGAGGTCACCGTACTGAGCGCACGGCGCCCGGATGAGAGGCGGGGCTTGTGATCTTCGCCCCACCGGGTGGCGTACGGTTCGGGATATCCCGAACCAGGAGGCGACATGGCGCACAAGGCTTTGATCACGGGCATCGGCGGAAAGGAACCGGCCATCGACGAAGCGGCCTTCGTGGCGCCCACGGCGTCGGTGATCGGGGACGTGACGCTTCGGGCCGGGGCCAGCCTCTGGTACGGCGCGGTGGCCCGCGGCGACGTAGAACGCATCTCAGTCGGCGCCCAGAGCAACATCCAGGACAACTGCACGCTCCACGCCGACCCCGGCTTCCCCGTCACGATCGGCGAGCGCGTGTCCGTCGGCCACAACGCCGTCGTGCACGGCGCGACGGTCGAGGACGACTGCCTGATCGGCATGGGCGCCACCGTCCTCAACGGCGCGGTGATCGGCGCGGGTTCCCTGGTGGCGGCCCAGGCCCTGGTGCCGCAGGGCATGCGGGTGCCGCCGGGCTCACTGGTGGCGGGCGTGCCCGCGAAGGTCCGGCGGGAGCTGACGGAGGAGGAGCGTCAGGGGGTCACCCTGAACGGGACCCTGTACGCCGACCTGGCCAAGGCCCACGACGAGGTGCACGAGACGTCGTGAGGATCAGGCAGGCGCCGCGACGGCCCTGAGGATCAGTCCGCGGCCGGGACGGTCTCCGGCTCCGCCGCCTGCTTCTGGGCCTCCGCCGTCGCCGTGGCCTTGGCCGCCTTGCGCCTGAGCACCAGCATCGAGGTGAGCCCGATCAGGACGGCGAGCACCAGCCCCAGCCACGAGAACTTCTTCAGCCAGGACTCCGCGACGATCCCGACGTAGTAGATGACGGCCGTCGTGCCGCCCGCCCAGACGATTCCGCCGAGCACGTTGGCGATCAGGAACTTCCAGTACGGCATCCGCAGCACACCGGCGAGCGGGCCCGCGAAGATGCGCAGCAGGGCGACGAAGCGGCCGAAGAACACCGCCCACATGCCCCACTTCTCGAAGGACCGCTCCGCCGTGGCGACATGGCCCTCGCTGAAGTGCCTGGGGAACTTGTTGCCGAGCCAGGCGAGCAGCGGCCGTCCGCCCTTGCGGCCGATGGCGTAGCCGATGGAGTCGCCGACGACCGCCCCGACGCTGGCGCACGCGCCGAGCACCACCGGGTTGATCCCGGCGTGCTGTGAGGACAGCAGCGCGGCCGAGACCAGGATGATCTCGCCGGGCAGCGGAATGCCCAGGCTCTCCAGGCCGATGACCAGGCCCACCAGGGCGTAGACGGCGGCCGGGGGCACGGTGTCGAGCCATTCCTGGACGTGCAACGCCGGTTCCTCCTGAGTCGCGTTCGGGCCTCGCCAGGTACCGGCGTGCCCCGTGGCAGCCTACCGGCTCACGTGAACCACCGTCCGGGGCAACGGCCCACCGACCTCTACCCGACGTCCGTCCGTCCGCCCGTCCGTGCAAAGGCCCACCGGCCCCCACTCGGCCGCCCCTCCGCTACGGCAGCGCGCCCCGCACCGTCGAGGTGACGGTCGTCGCCGCGGACGAGAGGGGTGCCGTCACCGGCGTCAGGCTGTCCAGGGCCGCGCCCGCCGCGGCCCCGGCCGCCGCCCCCGCCTCGACGACCGGCGTCGTGAGCCCGGAGCCGCAGTCACTCCCGGCGCCCGAGCCGGAGTGGCTGTCGTCGACCGGCGCCACCCGGGTCTCGTACTGCCTCGACGGCGTTCCGTGCTGGTCCGACGGCGGCGCCTGGCCCGAGTCCTGGTCGGGGCGCCCGTCGGCCCCGGGTGGTGTGGCGAGGTGCGGGGCGAGCGGCTCCCCGTCCGGGGCCTCGGAGGGGTCGTCGGTCTGCGCGCCCTTCGGGGGCGGGGTGCCCTGCCCCGTCCGCGCGCTCCCGTCGGCGAACTCCAGGGACCACCGCTGCCGTTCCGAGCCGTCCCGTGCGGCGACGACCACGGTGTCGCCCTTGCCGGGCGCGACCAGCAGTCCCTTGCCGCGGCGCAGCAGCAGTTCGCCGCGCACGGTGAGGTCGTAGCGGACGTCACCCGCCGGCCCCTGGCAGTCCGCGACGAGCACCGAGCCCTTCCCGGCGTCCGAGTCGAGGCAGAGCCGCGGGTCTACGGCGCTGCGCAGCAGACCGTCCTCCTGGTACGACCACTGCTGGGACCCGGCGGTCGAGCACTCGGCGAGCACGGCCTCGGCTCCGGCGGCGGTCCGGCCGTCGGGGGTGTCGAGGCACAGTCCGGCGTCGAGGTTGCGGAGCCGGCCGTGGCCGACCTCGACGGGTTCTCCCACCGAGGCGGGCGACGGGGAGCCGTCGGAGCGCGAGGCCTCCACCGGGCTCGGCCGCACGGTGTTCCCGGCCGCCGCGCCCCAGGTGACGTCGGACGACGGCACGCCTTCGTCGGACCAGCCCTTGGTGACGAGCACCGTCGCCAGCAGGACGAGGGAGGTCACGCCGGCGCCGACGAGGAGGGTCCTGGCATGGCGCCGCGGCCGGCCGAACAGTCCCGCGTCGGCGGGGCGGTGGCGTCCGCCGGGCCGTGGACGTGCCGCCCCGTGCAGGTCGGGGGCCGGACGGCCGGCGGCGCGGGCGGGCCGGGAGTCGAGGTACCGGTGGGCGCCCCAGCCGAGCACCGTCTCGGCGAGCAGCACCTCCAGACCGCCCTCGAAATGACTGAGCTGTTCGGCGGCGTGCCGGCAGTAGCGGCACTCCGAGAGATGCTCACGGACATCGGGCAGCAGGTCCCCGCCCCGGCGAATCGGGACATCCAGGAGACGGTTGTAGAAACGGCATTCACTGCTGGGCGCGAGTTCCCGGTGGGCGCGGACACAGCCGGCCCGGAATTGCTCGCGCGCCTGCTCCAGAGCGGCCGCCGCACGGGCCGTGTCCACGCCCAGCAGACCGGACGGTACGGATATGGGTTCGGCCTCGACCTCGGCATGCCACAACAGGCATTGCGAGGCATGGGGAAGAGCCCGGAATGCACGTTCGGCGAGCTGTCGCCTTTCGGGGGTGACGGACCTCGCCGCGCGCAGACCACGGCCGCCGATCGTCTTGCGAAGTTCCGGCAGTGCACCGGAGATTTCGTCGTCCGCGGCCCACTCCTTGACGAACTCCCTTACCGCGACGAGAAGTTGAGGACGCAGCGCGCCTTCACCCGCCCGGCCGAGCACTCGGTCGAAAGCCGCTGCGGTCGCCATGGAGGCCGAAGGCGACCAGGTGGCAAGACAGATGACCGAGTATTCGTACGTCGCCTGCCAGTGTCGTGCCATCAAGAGCGCGATGGCATGACTGTCCGTCCGCCCCTCGCCCAGCCGGGCGAGAAGCGTGCGGTCGGACTCTCCCGGGTTCGATCCGGGGCGCGGGGGGTAAGGGGGACGGGGCGGGTGAGCGGATTGCACGGGACCTATTCCTTCCAATCCGCAGGACGGCATGGAATATGCCGGTCCCCGGAAAGCAGGTGCCTGATTGGTGCATACCTATGCCAGGTCAGAGGCGACCCGGCCTTCGGAGGGGCGATCACCTTCGCACGATTGATGTACAGCAAACAAGAAGTTCGAGTGACCTATGTTCAAAACGAGTCCGCTTCAGAAAAGTTACCGGCGGTATCCGCACCGGTTTTCGAAATTAAGCGGGGCGGCGGCCTCAAGTTGTGTGTGCCGCCGGATGCTTGGCACACGAAATCTCCAAGTGCCCACGAGGCACGAACGGGTCCGCGAACGGTCCACAGGGAGTTCCAAGGCGGCTCCCGGTGGGCTCTCATCCGGCTGCCGCAGCATGATCCGCATGATCGCCCCCCACCGGGCCGCCACGCCCGCCCCCATCACACCCGCCCTCACCCGCACGGTCCGCAAGGCGGTCGTCCCGGCCGCCGGACTCGGCACCCGGTTCCTGCCCGCGACGAAGGCGACACCGAAGGAGATGCTCCCGGTCGTCGACAAGCCGGCCATCCAGTACGTCGTGGAGGAGGCCGCGGCGGCCGGGCTCGACGACGTCCTGATGATCACCGGCCGCCACAAGCGGGCCATCGAGGACCACTTCGACCAGGCCTTCGAACTGGAGCAGGCCCTCGCGGCCAAGGGCGACGCGGTACGCCTGGACGCGGTGCGTGACCCGGCGCGGCTGGCCAACATCCACCACATCCGCCAGGGCGAACCGCTCGGCCTCGGACACGCGGTCCTCTGCGCCCGCCGGCACGTGGGCCACGAGCCCTTCGCCGTCCTGCTCGGCGACGACCTGATCGACCCGCGCGAGACGCTGCTCGGCTCGATGCTCGAGGTCCGGGAGCGGTACGCGGGGAGCGTGGTCGCGCTGATGGAGGTGCCGCGCGAGCAGATCCACCTCTACGGCTGCGCGGCGGTGGCGCCCACGGGAGAGGAGGGCGTGGTGCGGGTGACCGGCCTGGTGGAGAAGCCGTCCCCCGAGACCGCGCCCAGCGCCTACGCGGTCATCGGCCGCTACGTCCTGGACCCCGCGGTCTTCGACGCCCTGGACCGCACCCCACCGGGCCGCGGCGGCGAGATCCAGCTCACCGACGCCCTCCAGTCCCTCGCGGCCACCGGCACGGTCCACGGCGTCGTCTTCGACGGCCTGCGCTACGACACCGGCGACAAGGGGGACTACCTGCGCACCGTGGTCCGCCTGGCCTGCGCCCGGGACGACCTGGGCCCGGAGTTCACCACCTGGCTGAAGGGCTTCGTGGCGGGGCTGGAGCAAAAGGAAGAGGGCGAGCGGCGGCGGTCGGCTGCCTGAGGAAGGGGCTGCAAGGCGACGGGGGTTCGCGGCCTGCCGGGCCCTGGAGGGGTACCAGCCCCCAGGGCGACGACCCCGCTCAGGCCGCGACCCTCGCCGCCGGACTCAGCCGTTGGGCCGCAGCGTCCAGACCACCGTCATCTCGCCCGTGACCGCCCCGTCCGCGCGGCGGATCTCGATCGTGACCGGGAACTCGGGGCGCTGCCCGGCGTCCAGTTCGGCGATGACCTCGTGGGCCGGGCGGCCCAGGGTCGCCGTGGCGGTCACCGCGCCCATCGCGAGCTTGCGGTAGGCGATCTCGGCGTTGACGGCGAGCGGCACCGCGCGCGAGAGCTGGTCGCCGAACGCGGCCAGCACGACGGCCCCGCTGGCGGACTCGGCGAGCGTGAACATCGCTCCGGCGTGCGGTCCGCCGACGTGGTTGTGGAACTCGCCCTGGTCGGGCAGGGCCACCACGACCTTCTCCGGGCCGGTCTCGAGGAACTCGAGGTTCAGGGTCCGCACCATGGGCACGGTCGCGGCGAGCATCTCGCCGACGGACATCTGGTCTGCGCTCATGCCGCGATGTTACCCATGGGTAGCCAACCCGGACAGGGTCGGTCCCCGTGATCGCCGTCTCTTCTCGCCCGGCGGCCCGGCGCCCCGTACTCGGCCCGCAAATGGTTTGGCAAGCCGGGTCCCCGACGGCGATAGTCGGCCGGTGACCCCCTCCGCCACCTCCGCCCGCACCCGCGGTCCCGCCTGGGCGAGCCGCAACTACAGCCTGCTGACCGCCGCCGCGTTCGTGACCAACCTCGGCAGCAACGGCGCCCTCATCGCCGCCGCGTTCGCCGTGCTGGGGGCGGGCGGCGACAGCGGCGACGTGGGCCTGGTGGCCGCCGCCCGCACCCTGCCGCTGGTGGTGTTCCTGCTGATCGGCGGCGCGGTGGCCGACCGGCTGCCCCGGCACCGGGTGATGGTCGCGGCCAACACCCTCAACTTCCTCTCCCAGGGCGCGTTCGCCGTCCTGGTCCTGACCGGCGAGCCCCGGCTCTGGCAGATGATGCTGCTCACCGCGCTGGGCGGCACCGGGCAGGCGTTCTTCAGTCCGGCGGCCGAGGGCATGCTGCTGTCCTCGGTGCGCGGCGAACAGGCCGGCCGCGCCTTCGCGGTGTTCCGGATGGCGATGCAGGGCGCGACGCTCGGCGGTGCCGCACTCGGGGGCGCACTGGTCGCCGCGGTCGGCCCGGGCTGGGTCCTCGCGGCGGACGCCGTCGCGTTCGCGCTCGCCGGTTCCCTGCGGGCCTTCCTGGACGTCAGCCACATCCCGGCCCGCGAACCGGGCTCCGGAATCCTCGCCGACCTGCGGGACGGCTGGCGCGAGGTGTCGGGACGGCCGTGGCTGTGGGGCATCGTCGTGCAGTTCTCCCTGGCCAACGCAGTCGTGGGCGCCGCCGACGCGGTCTACGGCCCGCTCGTCGCCCGCGACCACCTGGGCGGCCCCGGCCCCTGGGGCGTGGCGCTCGCCTTCTTCGGCGCGGGCACGGTCGTCGGCGCCCTCCTGATGACCCGCTGGAAGCCGCAGCGCCTGCTCTTCGTGGGCATCCTGTGCGTGTTCCCGATGGCGTTGCCGTCCGCCGCGCTGGCCGTACCGGTCCCGGTGCCCCTGCTGTGCACGGCGATGTTCGTGGCCGGCGCGACCGTCGAGGTGTTCGGCGTCTCCTGGATGACCGCCCTGCACCAGGAGATACCGGAGGACAAGCTCTCCCGGGTCTCGGCCTACGACTGGTTCGGCTCGGTCGCCCTCATGCCGCTCGCGGCAGCGCTGGCGGGCCCCGCGGAGTCGGCGTTCGGACGCGGTACGGCCCTGTGGGGCTGCGCCGGCCTGGTCGCGGCCGTGACGGCGGCCGTCCTGTGCGTACCGGACGTGCGCAACCTGCGCCGGAGCACCAAGCTGGTCACCCAGGTCACTCCGCGGGAGTCAACCGATGCCGAACGCCCCGTCGGGGGGCTCGGGTGACGCCACGGCGTCCGCGTCCGACACCGGTCGCGCCCCGCCGGTGAACTTCCGCAGCCCGTCCCCGTGTTCGACCCGCGCGGGAAACGCGTCGGCCGCCGTACGCCGAGCCAGCGCCACCGTGTCGAACGGCTGGTGCGCCGCGACGAGCACCGCGTTCCCGAACCGCCGCCCCCGCAGCACCGCGGGTTCGGCGATCAGCACGAGCTCCTCGAAGACCTCGGCGAACGTGGCGAGTTGGGACCGCAGAAAGGCGAAGGGCGCGGAGTCGGCGAGGTTCGCGAGGTAGACCCCGTCACCGCGGAGCACCCGGGCGGCTTCCCTGGCGTACTCCAGGGACGTCAGATGCGCAGGAACCCGCGACCCGCCGAAGACGTCGGCGACGAGCACGTCGGCGGAGTCGGCGGGGGCCTTTTCCAGCCACGTCCGGGCATCGGCGGCGTGCACCGCGATTCCCGCCCCGTCCGGAAGCGGCAGATGCTCGACGACCAGGTCCAGGAGCCCCTGGTCGGCCTCGACGACGTCCTGCCGGGACCCCGGCCGACTGGCGACCAGATACCGCGGCAACGTCAGGGCACCCCCACCGAGATGTACGACGTCCAGCGCCCGCCCCGCCTCTCCGACGAGGTCCAGCACATGCCCGAGCCGCCGCGCGTACTCGAACTCCAGATGCAGCGGCTCGTCGAGATCGACGTAGGACTGCGGGGCATCGTCGACCGTGAGCAACCAGGCTCGCTCACGGTCGACGTCAGGCATGAGCTTGGCGAACCCGAAGTCGGTGGTGCGTCCGACGGGTATGGAGTCAGTCACCGGTCCAGTGTGCCAACTCCAGGGGCGCGGGGAACTGCGCGACCAGCCACAACGGCCCCGCAGTCCCCCACATACATCAGCCACCCCTAGGCAACGGCTGTCACGGTCCCCGCCCCCACGGTCCGCCCGCCCTCACGGATGGCGAACCCGAGCCCCGGCTCCAGCGGCACGTCCCGCCCCAGCTCGACGGTCATGACGACCTTCTCCCCAGGCCGGGCGACGGCGACCGAACCGAGGTCGACATCGCCCACCACATCCGCCGTACGGATGTAGAACTGCGGCCGGTACCCCGTGGAGACGGGCGTCGTACGCCCGCCCTCCCGCGCCGACAGCACATACACCTGCGCGGTGAAGCGACGGCTCGGCACCACACTGCCGGGCGCGGCCACGACATGGCCCCGCCGGACCGCGTCCCGCGGAACGCCCCGCAGCAGCAGCGCCACGTTGTCCCCCGCCTGCGCCTCCTCCATCGGCTTGCCGAAGGTCTCGACGCCGGTCACCACCGTCTCCACGGCGGCCCCGAGAACCTCGACGCGGTCGCCCACCCGCACGGTGCCGCGCTCGACCGCACCGGTCACCACGGTCCCCCGGCCGGTGATGGTCAGCACGTTCTCGACGGGCAGCAGGAAGGGCGCGTCCAGATACCGCTCGGGGATGGGCACATAGGTGTCCACCGCGTCGAGCAGCGCCTCGATCGACGCCGTCCAGCGCGGGTCCCCCTCCAGGGCCTTCAGCCCAGAGACCCGTACGACGGGCACGGCGTCGCCGCCGTAACCGTGTGCGGTGAGCAGTTCACGGACCTCCAGTTCGACGAGCTCGACCAGCTCCTCGTCGGCCGCGTCCGCCTTGTTGAGGGCGACCACCACGTGGTCGACGCCCACCTGGCGGGCGAGCAGCACGTGTTCGGCGGTCTGCGGCATGATCCCGTCGAGCGCGGAGACGACGAGGATCGCCCCGTCGAGCTGCGCGGCCCCGGTGACCATGTTCTTGACGTAGTCGGCGTGGCCCGGCATGTCCACGTGCGCGTAGTGCCGGGTGTCGGTCTCGTACTCGACGTGCGCGATGTTGATGGTGATCCCGCGCGCGGCTTCCTCCGGGGCCCTGTCGATGCGGTCGAACGGCACGAAGGTGCCGCTGCCGCGCTCGGCGAGGACCTTGGTGATGGCGGCGGTCAGGGTGGTCTTGCCGTGGTCGACGTGACCCATCGTGCCGATGTTCAGGTGCGGCTTGGTGCGCACGTAAGCGGTTTTGGACATGGCTGTACCTCGAAGCCTCTTCGTGTTCGTGGAAGAACGGGGACCCCGAGAACTCGCCGACCCTCCCCCTGCGGGGTCCGCCGGACGATCCGGGAAGGGTCAGCTTCGGGCGCCGTCTGCGGCGGCCGGGAAAAAGGGAACGGCAGCCTTCGGCGCATCCGCGACTGCGGATGCTGCGAGAGCGAAGGCGTACCGGAACATGACGCAGATCATGTCCCACCCGTCGTCCCACGTCGAACGGTTTTTTACGGCCGCCCGTCGCCGTTCCTCCGCACAACCGGCGGCATCCGTAGGGCGATCACCCGTCCGGGTCGGTTACCGTCACAGGATGCTCGATGCCACCACCCGCTCTGGGGGCACCGCCACGGCCACTCCCCCGGCCATCGCCACGGAGCTCGCTCTCCCCGTCCCGGCTCCGGTGGGTCTGACCACCCGCTGCACGAGAGTGCTGCTGTCGCCGTGGGCCCGGCTCTCCCTGCTGATCGCCCTGCTCGCGGGGGCCGCCACCGCGGTCCTGCTCTTCGAGCCGCAGAGACTGCTCTCGGACGGCTGGCCGCCCCAGCTCGGCGGGATCGCGGCCGCGATCGTGTTCGGGGTGGCGTACGGGTTGTGCACGGTGGCGTTCGTGCCCCGGCCGCTGCTGAACCTGGCGGCGGGCGCGCTCTTCGGCTCGCAGCTCGGGCTGGCTTCGGCGCTCGCCGGGACGGTGCTCGGGGCGGGGGTCGCCTTCGGTCTCGGCCGGGTGCTCGGGCAGGACGCGCTGCGGCCGCTGCTGCGGGGGCGGTGGCTGAAGGCCGCGGACGGGCAGCTCAGCCGGCACGGGTTCCGGTCGATGCTGGCGGCCCGGTTGTTCCCCGGGGTGCCGTTCTGGGCGGCGAACTACTGTGCCGCCGTCTCCCGGATGGGGTACGTGCCGTTCCTGGTCGCGACGGCGCTCGGGTCGATCCCGAACACCGCCGCGTACGTCGTCGCGGGCGCGCGCGCTTCGGCACCCACGTCACCCGCCTTCCTGATCGCCATGGCCGCGATCGCCCTGCCAGGGCTGGCCGGGGCCGTGGTGGCCTGGCGCAAGCGGCACCATCTGCGTGGGCGCTGAGCGCCCCTTCAGGGGCGCGGGGAACTGCGCAACCAGCCACGACGGCGCAGCAGACACACGATGTGCCTTCAGACCCGCTCCAGGATCATCGCGTTGGCCAAGCCGCCCGCTTCGCACATCGTCTGGAGCCCGTAGCGCGCCCCGCGCTCCCGCATGGCGTGCACCAGGGTCGTCGTGAGGC
The DNA here is from genome assembly GCF_001514195.1 of Streptomyces griseorubiginosus. Lineage (GTDB taxonomy): Bacteria > Actinomycetota > Actinomycetes > Streptomycetales > Streptomycetaceae > Streptomyces > Streptomyces griseorubiginosus. The sequence continues at coordinate 641,958 of NZ_KQ948738.1, forward strand.
GGGTGCCACTCGCGCCCAGGGGGTGGCCCAGCGCTATCGCGCCGCCGTGCACGTTGACCTTGGCCAGGTCCGCGCCCGTCTCCTGCCGCCAGGCCAGGACCACACTGGAGAAGGCCTCGTTGACCTCGAAGAGGTCGATGTCGTCGAGGGTGAGCTTCGCCCGGCGCAGGACCTTCTCCGTGGCCGGCACGACTCCCGTGAGCATGAGGATCGGGTCGGAGCCGGTCACGGCGAACGAGTGCAGCCGGGCCAGGGGCCGCAGACCGAGCCGTTGGGCGGTCTCACCGGACATGATGAGCACCGCCGAGGCGCCGTCGTTGATCGGGCTGGCGTTGCCCGCGGTGACGTTCCACTCGATCTGGGGGAAGCGTTCGGCGAAGTGCGGGTCGTAGTAGGCGGGCTTGAGGCCGGCGAGGATCTCGGGGGTGCTGCCCGGGCGGACGCACTCGTCGCGCGAGACTCCCTCCAGGGGTGCCAGCTCGGCGTCGAAGAGGCCCTTCTCCCAGGCCGCGGCGGCCTTGTGGTGGGAGGAGACGGCGAACGCGTCCATCTGCTCGCGGGTGATCGACCACTTGGCGGCGATGAGCTCGGCGCTGATGCCCTGTGGCACCAGTCCCTCCTCGTAGCGGGCGGCGACGCCGGGGCCGAAGGGGTCCTTGCCCTCGGGGACGTTCGACCACATCGGCACGCGGCTCATCGACTCGACGCCGCAGGCCACGACGATGTCGTAGGCGCCCGCGATCACTCCTTGGGCGGCGAAGTGCACGGCCTGCTGGGAGGAGCCGCACTGGCGGTCCACGGTGGTGGCCGGGACGCTCTCCGGGAAGCCGGCGGACAGGGCCGCGTAGCGGGTGGTGTTCATGGCCTGCTCGCCGACCTGGTCGACGGTGCCGCCGATGACGTCGTCGATGAGCGCCGGGTCGACGCCGGAGCGCTCCACGAGGGTGCGCAGGGTGTGGGCGAGGAGTTCGACGGGATGCACATGGGCGAGGGCGCCGTTGGACTTGCCCTTGCCGATGGGAGTGCGTACGGCTTCGACGATCACTGCGTCACGCATGGTGCGGGCCTCCACGGGCTACCAGCGAGTAGGAAATCCAAACTCACCATAACTCCGTGAGTTGGAAAAGCAAACCCTCACCTAGACTGGGCGCATGGCCGCCACCAAGGACCCGCGCCCCTGCTCGATCGCCGACGCCCTGACGCTCGTCGGCGAGAAGTACTCCCTGCTCGTGCTGCGGGAGGTCTGCCTGGGCAACGGCCGCTTCGACCAGCTGGTGCGCAACATCGGGGCCCCGCGCGACATCCTGGCCACCCGGCTGCGCCGGCTCGTGGACGCCGGGATCCTGACCAAGCGGGTCTACAGCGAGCGGCCGCAGCGCTTCGAGTACCGGCCCACGCGGGCGGGTCTGGAGCTGGAGCCGGTGCTGCTGACGCTCATGGCGTGGGGCGACCGGCACCTGCGGGGGGACGACGACCGGCCCATGGTCGTCGAGCACAGCTGCGGCCACGAACTGCTGCCGGTGGTCTCCTGCTCGGTCTGCGGGAGCGCGGTGGCCCACGAGGACCTGACGGCCCACCCGCAGTCCCCCGGCTGGACGGTGAGCGGTCCCACGGCCGCCGCCTGACCGCCCCTGTGCCGGAGCTGTCACCCCGGGACGCTACGCTTCCCCCGTACCCCGATCACCGCTCCCGGTGATGCGGCGTGCCCGACTCCCTTCACTCGACCAGCACTTGGACGCCGTAACTTCATGTCTTGGTTTGAATCACTCATCCTCGGACTCGTCCAGGGGCTGACCGAGTTCCTTCCCGTCTCCTCCAGCGCGCATCTGCGTCTGACCGCGGCCTTCTCGGGCTGGAAGGATCCCGGGGCGGCCTTCACCGCGATCACCCAGATCGGCACCGAGGCCGCCGTGCTGATCTACTTCCGCAAGGACATCGGGCGGATCATCTCGACGTGGAGCCGTTCGCTGGTGAAGAAGGAGCTGCGCAGCGACCACGACGCCCAGATGGGCTGGCTGGTCATCGTCGGCTCGATCCCGATCGGTGTGCTGGGGCTGCTGTTCAAGGACCACATCGAGGGGCCGTTCCGCGATCTGCGCATCACCGCCACGATGTTGATCGTCGTGGGCATCGTCATCGGCATCGCCGACCGGCTCGCGGCACGCGACGAGACCGGGGGCAAGCACCGGGCGCCCAAGCAGCGCAAGGGACTTGAGGACCTCGGCGTCAAGGACGGCCTGATCTTCGGCTTCTGCCAGTCCATGGCCCTCGTCCCCGGCGTCTCCCGCTCCGGCGCGACCATCAGCGGTGGCCTCTTCATGGGCTACAAGCGCGAGTCGGCGGCCCGCTACTCCTTCCTCCTCGCGATCCCGGCCGTTCTCGCCTCGGGTCTCTTCGAGTTGAAGGACGCGATGGAGAGCGACCACGTCTCCTGGGGCCCCACGATCTTCGCCACGGTGATCGCCTTCGCGAGCGGATACGCGGTCATCGCGTGGTTCATGAAGTGGATCTCCAACAAGAGCTTCATGCCCTTCGTCTGGTACCGCATCGCCCTCGGCATCGTCATCATCGCCCTGGTCACGGCGGGAGTCCTGAGCCCCCACGCGGCGGAGTCGGCGGGCTGACGCGGCCGTGGCCCTCACCCAGCAGTTCGCGCGCGTCACGCCGGAGCACCGGGAACGGCTCCGCACCGGGACCGAGGAATGGGACCCGGGCGCCGAGAACCTCCTGGACACGGGCTGGGCAGTGTGGGGGCTCATCCGCTTCTGCCGTGCGTCGGGGGCTGACCCCGACACGGTGGCCCTGCTGGATCGCGCGGTCTCCGGCGATCCGGACGGCGATGTCGCCTTCCTTGACCACGACGGCGTGTACGACGGCTTCACGGACCCGCCGCGTCTGCTGGAGCCCACCGCCGTGGCCGACATCGCGCGCGCTCTCGACGCCCTCGACCCCGGCGCCCTGCTCGCCGAGCTGCCGGACTCCCCCGACGAGGCGTCAGCGGTCTGCGGTCTCGGTCCGCTGTCGGACGGTGACGTACGCGGTCACCTCGTCGAACACCTCACCGCGATGCGGGAGTTCTACGGCGAGGCCGCGATTCACGGGCAGTGCGTGGTCACTTGGATCGACTGAGCGCGGCTTCGAGGGCAGGGCGCCCGACCCGGTTCCCGTGACCTATCGCACGCGTTCTGCGTAGCCGTCCGGTAGCGGACTGTCAGTGCTTGCGCCTAGGCTGGTCCGCATGTCCCCCGATTCCGTGATCCCTGGTTCCGTGCGGTCTGCTGCCGAAGTGAACGAGCAGATCCGGGCGCTCTGGATGCGCGCCGGCGGCACCCTGTCGTCCGAGGAGCGCGCGGAGTACGAGCTGTTGGTGGTCGAATGGGCGGCCGCGATCCGCGCCGACATCATCGAAGCGGCCTGAGCCGAGCCCCCCCTCACAGGCCGAAATGCCGCGTACAGCACCGCAGTTCGCTCCGATAGCCTGACCGGACCCACCTCCGAGCCCCCTCGAAGCGAGGTTCCGTCATGCGAGCGATCGTCGTGGGCGCCGGCATCGGAGGACTGACCGCGGCCCTGAGCCTGCGTCGGGCCGGCCATGACGTGACCCTCGTCGAGCGGGCGCGGCGGCTCACCGAGATCGGCGCCGGGATCCAGCTCGCCCCCAACGCCACCCGCGTACTGCGCCGGTTGCACCTCCTAGACGCCGTGGCACGGCGGTCCACCCGTCCCACCCAGGTCAGCTTCCGCACCTGGTCCGACGGCTCCGAGATCTGCCGCTATGTCATCGGCCCGGAGGCGGAGGAGGAGTTCGGGGCGCCGTACCTCCAGGTCCACCGGGCCGATCTCCAACAAGCCCTGGTCGCCGCCCTACCGCCCGGAACCCTGCGTCTGGCCACCGCCGTCGTCGGGGTCGACCAGGACGACAAGTCGGCCCGGGTGACCACGGCGGACGGCGAACACCTGGAGGCCGACCTCGTCGTGGCCGCCGACGGCATCCGCTCCGCCGCCCGCCAGTGGCTCTTCGGCGCGGACGAGGCGCTGTTCTCGCACACCGCCGCGTACCGGGCCCTGCTCCCCGCCGCCGAGGTCGCCGACCTGGACCTGCCCGAGTACGCCGGCTGGCTCGGGCCGGGCGGCCATGTCGTCCACTACTGGCTGCGCCGCGGTGAACTCCTCAACGTCGTCGCCGTGTTCGGCACGCACCGGGCCGCCGAGGAGTCGTGGACCGCGCCGGCGGAACCCGGTGAGCAACTGCGCACGTTCGCCGGCTGGGACCCCCGCCTGCTGACCGTCCTCGAACGGGCGGGCCAGGTCTTCCGCTACGGCATCCACACCCGCGCCCCGCTCAGCCGCTGGAGCCTCGGCCGGGTCACCCTGCTCGGCGACAGCGCCCACGCGATGGTGCCGTTCCAGGCCCAGGGAGCCGCCCAGGCCGTGATGGACGCGGCCGTCCTCGGCGACAGTCTCACCGGCACGGCACCCGACGAGGTCCCCGACGCCCTCGACCGCTACGTCCGCAGGCGCCTGCCGGCCGCCACGGCCGTGCAGACCAGTTCCGCCCGCGCGGGCCACGACTACCACCTCCCCGACGGCCCCGAGGCCGACGCCCGCAACGCCCGCCTGGTCGCCCTCGCCGCCGAGAACAGATTCGGCCCGCACTCGGCCGCCTGGCCGGTAGACGTCCTGGCCGAGGACTGACCTCGGGCCACGGGCCCACCGGGCCACCGGGCCACCGGCCCACCGCGCCCCCGGGCTCCCGGGCCACCCGCAGAGCCTCGCCAGGCCCCTCGCGCCGAGCCCCACCCGGGCCACTCACGCCAAACCTCCACCCCAAAACCCACGCCGGCCCCCCGGCCCCGAGCCACCCACGCCAGACCCCCGGCCCCATGCCGGCCTCGGCAGACCCCGGCCCCAGAGCCGCCACGGCCGACCGCGGCCACCGCCCCGCCCGCAGCGGACCCCAGGCCACTGCCCCGCCCAGGGCCGACCCCAGGCCACCACCCCGCCCCAGCCAACCCCCTCCACCGCCCGCCCCCGCCCCGCGCCGCCACCGAATGTCCCCGCACGCCCCTAGCCCCCGCTCGCCCCATGCCCAACACTGAGCCGATGACGCAGCGTGTGGAGCTCGCGACCGTGATGGACCGGCTGGCCGTGGACGCACTCGTCACCGACTACGCCGCCGCCGTGGACGACGGTGACTGGGAGGCGTACCGAGGACTCTTCACCTCCGACGGACGGGCCGACTACCGCTCGGCGGGCGGGGTCGAGGGCGACGCGGACGGCGTCGCCGCCTGGCTCGCGGACAGCCTGGGGCTGTTCTCGATGCGACAGCACCTGATCGTCAACCGCCGGGTCCGCTTCGGCACCCTGGAGCAGGACACCGGCGACACGGCCCGCGTCCGCGCCGACTACCTCAACCCGATGCGCCTGGCCGGCACGGACGCCACCGCCCCGGACTTCGTCTGCGGGGGCCGCTACTCCTTCGACCTCCTGCGCACCGACGACGGCTGGCGGGTGCGCGAGGTCGTCGTCCAGGAGAAATGGCGGCGTCTGCCCGGCCCGCGTCCGGCACCCGTGATCAACTGAGCCGACGCCCGTCGGATCGTCAACCCCACGATCACCGATGACACTCACGGGGTAGGAGGCGCCGTATGAAGACGTTCGGCCCCTGGCTCGCCTCCCCGTGGCGGCGCACGACTGTCGCCGTGCTGGCGGGCGCCCTGCCCCTGCTCGCGTTCCCCGCCCCGTCCCTGTGGTGGTTCGCCTACGTCGCCCTCGTCCCGTGGATCGCGCTGATCCGCTCGGCTCCGACGGCGAAACGGGCGGCCTACGACGGCTGGGCCGGCGGCTTCGGCTTCATGGTGGGGATGCACCACTGGCTGCTGCCGAGCCTGAGCGTGTTCATCTTCGTCATCGGCGCCCTGCTGGGCGCGCTGTGGGCCCCCTGGGGCGCGCTGGTACGGCACTTCCTGGCCGGGACGCCCTCGCGTGGCCGGACGGCCGCGGCCGTCGTCGTACTGTCGTCCGGCTGGCTCGGCATCGAACTCGTCCGTTCCTGGCAGGGCCTCGGCGGCCCGTGGGGCGTGCTCGGCGCCAGCCAGTGGGAGGTCGAACCGGCGCTGCGGCTAGCCTCGGTCGGCGGGGTGTGGCTGCTCAGCTTCCTGATCGTGGCCCTCAACGTCTGTGTCGCCGTGCTGGTGACGATCCGCGCCTCCCGGGTCCCCGCGGTGGCGGGCCTCGTCGCCACGGCCGCCGTGACCTCGGCGGCCTGGGTGGGAGCGCCCCGCCCCGACAGCGGCGGCACGACACGGATCGCGGTCGTCCAGCCCGGTGTCATCAACGGCCCCGACCAGCGCTTCGCCCGCGAGGAGCAGCTCACCCGGGATCTCGCCGGGAAGGACGTCGACCTGATCGTCTGGGGCGAGAGCAGCGTCGGCTTCGACCTCGGGGACCGCCCCGACCTCGCGCAGCGGCTCGCCGGGCTCTCCCAGGAGACGGGCGCCGACATCCTGGTCAACGTCGACGCCCGCCGCTCCGACAAGCCCGGCATCTACAAGAGCTCGGTCCTCGTCGGCCCCGACGGGCTCACCGGCGACCGCTACGACAAGATGCGGCTCGTCCCCTTCGGCGAGTACATCCCGGCCCGCTCGCTGCTCGGCTGGGCCACCTCGGTCGGCAAGGCGGCCGGGGAGAACCGCAGGCACGGCTCCGAGCAGGTGGTCATGGACGTCGGCCACGGCCTGAAGGTCGGTCCGATGGTGTGCTTCGAGTCGGCGTTCCCCGACATGAGCCGGCATCTGGCCGAGGACGGCGCCCAGGTGCTGATCGCCCAGTCGGCGACCTCGTCCTTCCAGCAGAGCTGGGCCCCCGAGCAGCACGCCTCGCTCGCCGCCCTGCGCGCCGCCGAGACGGGCCGCCCGATGGTCCACTCGACGCTCACCGGGGTCTCCGCGGTCTACGACGCGAGCGGCCGGCGCGTCGGAGGGTGGGTCGGCACCGACGCCAGCACCTCGCGCGTGTACGACGTACCGCTGGCCGACGGCACGACGCCGTACGTCCGCTTCGGGGACTGGACCGTGCACCTGGCCCTGCTGGTCCTGCTGGCGTGGTGCGCGACCGACGGCCTGCGCACGCTCCGGCTCAGGCGGACCGCTCCTGAACCGCGAGTACCACCCGCTCGCACAGCTCATGGGTCGCCAGCGCGTCCCGGGCGCTGAGCACCTTTCCCGCCCGCACGGCGTCGAGGAAGGCGAACACGGCCTGCTCGATGCCGCGCTGCCTGGCCACCGGCACCCAGTCGCCGCGCCGCCGCACGGTCGGCTGGCCCTTGTGGTCGACGACCTCGGCGAGATTGAGCACCTGGCGCTTGGTGTCCTGACCGGACACCTCCAGGATCTCCTCGGCGGAGCCGCTGAGCCGGTTCATCACGCCGAGCGCGGTGAATCCGTCCCCGGCGAGCTGGAGCACGACGTGGTGGAGCAGTCCGTCCCGCACGCGCGCGCGTACCGTCACGTCGTCGACCGGGCCGGGCACCAGGAAGCGCAGGGTGTCGACGACGTGGATGAAGTCGTCGAGGATCATCGCGCGCGGCTCCTCGGGGAGCCCGATCCGGTTCTTCTGCATGAGGATCAGCTCGCGCGGGTGCTCGGCGCACTGTGTGTACCCGGGCGCGAACCGCCGGTTGAACCCGACCGCCAGTGAGACGTTCCGCTCCTCGGCGAGCGCCACCAGCCGGGCGGAGTCGGCGAGTTCGTAGGCGAGCGGCTTGTCGACGTAGGTCGGCACGCCCGCGTCGAGGAGCCGTTCGACGATGTCGGGGTGCGCGTCGGTCGGGGCGTGCACGAAGGCCGCGTCGAGGTCCTGGGCGATCAGCGCGTCGAGGTCGGCGTGCCGCCGGTCGTCCGGGAGGTGCAGGCCGTCGGCGACGCTGGTGAGGGTGGCGGGGGTGCGCGTCTGGAGGTGCAGTTCGACGTCGGGACGGCCGCCGAGCACCGGGAGGTACGCCTTCCGCGCGATGTCACCGAGTCCGATGCAGCCGACCTTCACGTGGACTCCTCCAACGGTTGTCTGCGGGGCCTTGCCGGAAGCATACGGGCGGCCGCGAAATCGTTGGTGGCCGGTGCTTCCCCGGGGGAGGATGCGGCCATGAGCACCGAGCGCAGCGAACCCGCGACGACCGCCGACGAACGCACCATGCTGGAAGGCTGGCTGGACTACCACCGGGGCACTCTCGCCTGGAAATGCGAAGGACTGACCGACGCCCAGCTCCGGACCGCCTCGGTGGAGCCGTCCACGCTGTCCCTGATGGGCCTGGTGCGGCACATGGCCGAGGTGGAGCGCAGCTGGTTCCGCCGGGTCCTGACCGACGAGGACGCGGGACCGATCTACTACAGCGAGGCCGACCCGGACGGCGAGTTCCGTCTCACCGAGGCCGACACCTGGCAGGAGGCGTACGGCACCTGGCAGGCCGAGATCGACAAGGCCCGCGAGAACGCCGCACGCTTCGGCCTGGACGACGTCACCGTGGGCAAGCACCGCAGGACCGGCGAGCGCTTCAACCTGCGCTGGCTCTACACCCACATGATCGAGGAGTACGCCCGTCACAACGGGCACGCCGACCTGATCCGCGAGCGCATCGACGGCTCGACCGGCGACTGAGGCCGGTGCCGGCGAGGCGGGCGCCGGGAGGCGAGTGCCGGGAGGCGAGTGCGGGGAGGCCGGTGCGATGAGGCGAGTGCCGTCAGCACCGGGAGGCATGAGCACGCCGTACGGGCACGGAGATCACCCGTGCGGGGCAACCTGCGCTTGTCCGCTGTCGCCCGGGTCGTCCGAACCAGCAGAGTGACGCGGGTGCATCGAACCACGACTACCGCAACGCTCCTGGTCACCGTGGCTGTCTCGGCCCTCACCGGCTGTGTGACGATCCAGCGTCCACCGGTGACCGGGCCGCCGCCCACCACGGCGCCCTCCCAGGCGCCGGGCCCGGAGGGCGCCCGGCCGGACGGTCAGGCGGAGCCGCAGATCGTGCAGGCTCCGGCCCAGGAGGCCCTGTCCATGATCGACCCGTCCCGGTCGGCGAAACCGGGCGGGGACGCGCCGCGCACCGCCCCGGGGACCGCGGCGGCTCCTGCACGACCGGAGCACCGACACCCGGAACACCCGCGTCCGGAGCACCCCGTGCACGCGGCGCCACCCGAGCGGCGGCACTCGGACGTACGCCGCCCCCGGCCGCCGCGCGTCGAGATCCCGGACGTGGCCACGTCGATCCCCAAGTCGGTCCCCAGGAGCCAGAAGGACGTCTGCGCGCTCGGCAGGAAGTACGGGCGCTGGCAAGAGGGCAGCGCGGAGTCGGTCATCTGCGACCAGACGTACACGCGCTGAGGAACTGGGCTGCGGCTGGGCGGTGCGTCGGCTGAGCGACGCTGCGGCTGGGCGAGGCATCGGCTGGACCCGGTCGCGGATGGCCTGGTCGCGGATGGCCTGGTCGCGCATGGGCCGGTCGCGGATGGTCCGGTCGCGGATGGGCGAACGGCCGTAGGGCCGCCGTCGGGTCAGGGCCGCTGCCGCGGCGGCCCCCACCCGTCGCTGCCCCCGCCACCTTCGCCGAGCCGCAGCTCCAGTCTGCTGATCGCGGCCCGTACCCCGTCGCTGTAGCTGTCCTCGCCGAGCTCGGCCGAGGCTCTGCGGGCGCGACGGAGATGGGAGCGGGCGGCGTCGGTGCGGCCGAGGCGCACGTAGTCCGCGGCCAGATTCAGGTGCAGCGAGGGGTACAGGGCGCGCACCGCGAGCGCGCCCTCGTGACGGATGAGCCGGTCGTCGGTGAGTTCCTCGGCGGCCGTCAGGGCTCTGAGGTCCCAGGCGAGTTCGTCGCAGGGGTCGTCCTGGGCGTCGGCCATGTAGTGCGCGAGGGTGCAGCGGTGCAGCGGGTCGCCGTCCTCACCGATCTCCGCCCAGAGGGCCAGGTAGCGGTGCCGGGCCTCCTCACGGTCCCCCGCGTGACACAGCATGACGACCTGCCCGATCCGCGTCATCACGGCATCCGGCACCGCCTGCTCCTGTCGCTCCGTCAAAGAGTCCTCCGGGGCTCGTACGACTGTGACGCTGTCCCCCTCGACGCTAGGGCCTGCGCCGCCCTTCATGTCGACGGCGCGTACTCCGATACGCCCATCTGCGACACCACCACGGTGGCCACCGGGGCGAGCGGAGCGACCACGGTGTCCGCGACGGCACAGCTGGCGGCGCTGGCCGGGGTGCGGGTGTTCGCGACGGTCGGGCTCGGCGGGGTGCACCGGCAGCGGACCGTCACTCACCGCTCGCCACAAGCCGGCCCCCGCCCCCCGCCGCGGCCACCACACGCTCGCCCGCGCATAGGCCCAACCGCCCCCGCGCCGAGCCACTCCACCGAAACGCAGGCCACCCCCACCGGCCAGAACGCCCCCGGTTCGACCCCTCACCCCACCGAACCGGCCACGAACCTCACCCCAGGTTCGGGATGGTCCAGTCGATCGGCTCGTGGCCTTGCGCGGCGACCGCCTCGTTGATCTGGGTGAAGGGGCGGGAGCCGAAGAACTTCTTCGCCGACAGCGGGGAGGGGTGCGCGCCCTTGACCACCACGTGCCGGCTCTCGTCGATCAGGGGGAGCTTCTTCTGCGCGTAGTTGCCCCACAGCACGAAGACCGCCGGGTCGGGCCGCTCGGCCACCGCCCGGATCACCGCGTCGGTGAACTTCTCCCAGCCCTTGCCCTTGTGGGAGTTGGCCTCCCCGGCACGGACCGTGAGCACCGCGTTGAGCAGCAGAACGCCCTGCTGGGCCCACGGCATGAGGTAGCCGTTGTCCGGGATCTCGGTGCCCAGCTCCTCCTTCATCTCCTTGTAGATGTTCCGGAGGGAGGGCGGGGTCTTCACACCGGGCCGGACCGAGAAGCACAGCCCGTGGCCCTGGCCCTCGCCGTGGTACGGGTCCTGGCCGAGGATCAGCACCTTCACCCGGTCGTACGGGGTGGCGTCCAGCGCGGCGAAGACCTCCTCGCGCGGCGGGTAGACGGGACCCTTCGCCCGCTCGTCCTCGACGAACTCCGTCAGCTCCTTGAAGTACGGCTGCTGGAGCTCGTCGCCCAGAACCCCGCGCCAGGACTCGGGCAGCATGGCGATGTCGGTCACGTCAATTCCTCACGATGTGCGGTCACTTACCGGCTCGAAAGCCTTCTTGCAGGCTTCAGAACCTACAACCGACCACTGACAATCGCCGCCGCCCGCCCCGGAATCCGCGATCACCCGGAATCCGCGACCGCCCCGGAATCCGGGAGCTACCAGCTGGTCTTCCAGTACAGCTCCCACATCGTCATCATGGTCGCCGGGTCGATGACCTTCTCGAGGCCGGCGATCTCCTCGCTCGCCGCCACGTACTGCTTGCCCTGCCACAGCGGGACCAGCCGCGCGTCGTTCACGAAGACCTGCTGGGCCTCCTCGATCTGCGGCCCCACGGCCCCGCGGTCGCTCTCGGCACGGGACTGCGGCAGCAGCTTGCCGGTGATCTCGGGGGCGTCGTACGGGGTGCCGAGGGCGTTCTGCTTGCCGACGAAGGGGGAGATGAAGTTGTCGGCGTCGTGGAAGTCGGGGAACCAGCCGCGCCCGAACACCGGGTACTCGCCGTTCTGGTAGCCCTGGACGTAGGTCTTCCACGGGCGGCTCTTGAGGGTGATCGTGAACAGGCCGGAGGACTCCAGCTGCTTCTTCAGCTCCTCGAAGGCGGGCTTGGTCGTGGAGCCGTAGCGGTCGCTGGTGTACCAGAGGGTCAGCGGCACGCGCTCGGTGATCCCCGCGTCCCTGAGGAGCTTTCTGGCCTTGGGCACGCTGGGGTCCCCGAAGTCGTCGAAGAAGCCCGTGGTGTGGCCGGTCAGTCCGGCCGGGACCATCGAGTACAGCGGTTCGACGGTGTCCTTGTAGACGTAGTGGACGAGGGCCGGGCGGTCGACGACCTGGGCGACGGCCTTGCGGACCGCGAGCTTCGCGGACCACGGGTCCTTCGGGTTGAACACCAGGTAGCTGATCTCGGTGGTGGGGTTCTCGACGAGCTGGAGCCCCTCCTTGCGCTGGTTGACCTCGATGTCCACGGTGTCGGAGGCGCCGAGGCCCCGGTAGACGACCGCGATCTCCTTGTCCTTGAGGGCCTTGACCATCTCGTCGGACCGCGAGAAGTAGCGGATGGTGACGGCGTTGTTCTGGAGGTCCGCTATGCCCTTGTAGTTGTCGTTGCGGACCAGTTCGGCCTTCTCGCCCTCCTGGTAGGAGTCGAGGCGGTACGGCCCGGAGCCGTTGATCCTGCCGTCCTTGCGGATCGCGGTCGCGGAGTACTCCTCCGGGTCCACGATCGACATGGCGGGCGTGGTGAGCACCAGGGGGAAGGTGGCGTCGGGCTGGCTGAGGTGGAAGACGATCTCGCGGTCGCCCTTGGTCTGGACCCGGGAGAGGGTGCCCAGCAGGCCCGCGGGGCCGCCGTTGACGTTGATCCTCTTGATGCGGTCGAAGGAGTACTTGACCGCCTGGGCGTCCAGCGGGTGACCGTCGGAGAACTTCAGCCCCTCGCGCAGCGTGCAGCTGTACACGGTGCTCGACGTGTCGGTGAACTCGCAGTGCTCGGCGGCGTCGGGCTCGGGGTCGGAGCCGTTGGGCGAGTAGTTGAGGAGCGTCTGGTAGACGTTGCGGAACAGCTCCCAGGAGTTGTCCCAGGAGGCCGCCGGGTCCAGCGTGGCCGGGGCACTGGTGGTCCCCACGACGATCGTCTTGGCGTCGTCGGAGGAGCCCGAGGAGAACACACCGCATCCGGCCACCGTGGAAAGGGACACGAGGGCCGCGAAAGGCGGCAGGTATCGGTTCCGCATGAACACGCGCTCGCTCCTCGAAATGCCGTGCCGAGAGTCGGCAAAACATACCGCAGGGCCGCGCACACTCAACCGGTTCGTCCACAGGCTGCTTGATCACCGTCCTGGTGATGACCCTGTGATGCCGTTGTGCGGCTTTTGTGCGTCGACACGGGCGCCGTCACTGTCAACGGACGCCCGTGCCGAGGCGAGGAGAATCAGCCCACGCCGGCGTTGAGGAAGATGCCGCCGTCGACGACGAGCGTCTGGCCGGTGACCCAGTCGGACTGCTCGGAGGTGAGGAAGGCCGCGGCGCCGCCGATGTCGGAGGGCACTCCGAGCCGGGCCAGCGGGTAGGACGCGGCGGCCTCGGCCTCGCGGCCCTCGTACAGGGCCTGCGCGAACTTGGTCTTCACGACGGCCGGGGCGATCGCGTTGACCCGTACCTTGGGCGCGAACTCGTGGGCGAGCTGCTGGGTGAGGTTGATCATCGCGGCCTTGCTGACGCCGTAGGCGGCGATGAAGGGCGAGGGCGCGATGCCCGCGACGGAGGCGATGTTGACGATCGCGCCGCCGTTGTCCTTCTGCCAGGCGTGCCAGGTCTTCTGGGCGAAGCCGAGCGCCGAGATCACGTTGGTCTCGAAGACCTTGCGGGCCACATTGAGGTCGAGGTCGGCGATCGGCCCGAACACCGGGTTGGTCCCGGCGTTGTTGACCAGGTAGTCGACGCGGCCGAAGGCCTCCATGGCGCGCTCGACGGCGACGGCCTGGTGGGCCTCGTCGTGCGCCTTGCCCGCGACGCCGACGGCCCGGTCGGAGCCGAGCTGCTCGACGGCCTCCTTGAGGGCGTCCTCGTTGCGGCCGGTGATGACGACCCGGTCGCCGCGGGCGACGAGCGCCTCGGCGACGCCGTAACCGATACCGCGGCTCGCGCCCGTGATGAGCGCGACCTTGCCCGAGAGCTCGGGGAGCTGCGAAGTCATGTTCCGTTTCCTCTAGTCGAGCGGTCCGCCGGCCACGTACAGCACCTGGCCGGAAACGAACCCGGCCGCCTCGCCGGTGAAGAAGGCGATGGCGTTGGCGATGTCGTCGGGCTCGCCCACGCGCGCGACCGGGATCTGGGTGGCGGCGGCGGCCTTGAACTCCTCGAAGCCCATGCCGACGCGCGCGGCGGTCGCGGCGGTCATGTCGGTGGCGATGAAGCCGGGGGCGACGGCGTTGGCGGTGATGCCGAACTTGCCGAGCTCGATGGCGAGGGTCTTGGTGAAGCCCTGGAGACCGGCCTTGGCGGCGGAGTAGTTGGCCTGGCCGCGGTTGCCGAGCGCCGAGGAGGAGGACAGGTTGACCACCCGGCCGAAGCCGGCGTCGACCATGTGCTTCTGGACGGCCTTGGTCATCAGGAAGGAGCCGCGCAGGTGGACGTTCAGGACGGTGTCCCAGTCCGAGACGCTCATCTTGAACAGCAGGTTGTCGCGGAGCACGCCCGCGTTGTTGACGAGGATCGTCGGGGCACCGAGCTCGGCGACGACCCGCGCGACGGCCGCCTCGACCTGGGCCTCGTCGGAGACGTCGGCGCCGACGGCGATCGCCTTGCCGCCGGCCGCGGTGATCTTCTCGACGGTGTCCTTGCAGGCGGCCTCGTCGAGGTCGATGACGGCGACCGCGCGGCCCTCGGCCGCCAGTCGGACGGCGGTGGCGGCGCCGATGCCGCGCGCGGCACCGGTGACGACGGCTACCCGCTGCTCAGTGGTGGACATTGCTGATTCTCCTCGCCGTTGAGAACGTTCGGCCCGACCAGGTCGGTGAGCGACCGCTTAGTACCTTCGACAGACGTGACGCTAGAAGCCCTGGCACGCGGTGTCAACGTCCCACGGGACCGGTGTGATCCATTACCTCACCAGCAGGTCGAGAAGGCGCTCCGCCTCGGCCGCCGGATCCAGGGTGAGTCCGGTGTGCACGGGGCCCGGCTGGACGACCGTGGAGCGGGGCGCGACCAGCCACCGGAAGCGGCGTCCGGCGTCGTCGCGCGCCGCCGGCCCGGCCGGATCGCCGCCCGCGCAGACCGCCTCGACGGCCTGGAGGGCGGCCCGGACGCCGGCCACGTCCGCGGCGGGGTCGAGCGCCCGCAGCCGGTCCTCGTCGAGGTGGGTGCGCACCCCGACGTACGCCTTCGCCCGGCAGTAGACGAGCACACCGGCGTTGATGCACTCCCCGCGCTCGACGCGGGGTACGACCTTCAGCACGGCGTACTCGAAGACGTCCCGTTCGCTGACCCGTCCGCCCTTGATGACGTGCCGCTCGACCACGCTGCCGGCCATGTGGATGTGCCGCTCGCTCACTTGTCCCCCTCGATTCCCGTGATGCGCTCGTGGACGGCGGCGGCCCGCTGGAGCAGGGGCCGGGCGTAGGCCCGCCGCAGCTCGTCCGGGGTGTCGAAGCCCGGCTCGTCCGCCAGCCAGGCGTCCGGGATCTCCGCGGTGACCTCGGCGAGCAGGTCCTCGGTGACCTGGGGGGCCAGGGCGGCGGCGGCCGCGGCGACGTCCGGGGCGAAGGGCCTCAGGACGTGGTCCGAGGCGTCGTAGGGGCGGGCGGCGGACTTCTCGGCGGCGGGCCAGTTGTGGTGCCAGATCATGGTCGCGCCGTGGTCGATGAGCCAGACCTCGCTGCGCCACCACAGCAGGTTGGGGTTGCGCCAGGAGCGGTCCACGTTGTTGACGAGCGCGTCGAACCAGACGATCCGGCCCGCCTCCTCGGGGTCGACCGAGAACGCGAGCGGGTCGAAGCCGAGGGCCCCGGAGAGGAAGTCCATGCCGAGGTTGGTGCCGCCGCTGGACCTGAGCAGTTCCTGCACCCGCTCGTCGGGTTCGCCGAGTCCCAGGTCGGGGTCGAGGTCGAGGGTCAGCAGGCGCGGCACCCGGAAGCCGAGCCGCCGCGCGAGCTCCCCGGCCACCACTTCGGCGACCAGCGTCTTGCGGCCCTGGCCCGCGCCGGTGAACTTGATGACGTACGTCCCGCGGTCGTCGGCCTCGACGAGTCCCGGCAGCGAGCCGCCCTCACGCAGGGGCGTGATGAAGCGGGTCGCGATGGCTTCCTTGAGCATCGCCCCAGGTTACTGGCCGACAGCGAAGCGACAGCTCCAGCTTACGGACGCCTGATCTCGAAGACGTTTAGATCTCGACATCGTCTGAACAGGGGGCGCCGAGCGGCCGTACCTCTGGACAGCTACACGATTTCCGCACTGGAAGGACGTTCAGCATGACCAGCGAACTGCCTCAATCCGTTCCGGCACCTGCCCGCCGTACCGTCGTGGCGGCGGTGGGCGCGGCGGGGCTCGCCGTGGCGCTGACCGCGTGCGGATCGGACGGCGACTCCTCGGGCTCGTCCACCAGCCAGGCCGACGCGAACGCGAGCGGCGGCGGGTCGAGTTCCGGCAGCGGCGCCTCGTCCGGCTCGGGCGGCACCGCGCTGGCGAAGACCAGCGACATCCCGGAGGGCGGTGGCACGATCTTCAAGGACAAGGGCGTGGTGGTCACCCAGCCCACGGCGGGCACCTTCAAGGCCTTCTCGTCCAAGTGCACCCACCAGGGCTGCGCGGTGGGCAGCGTGGCCAACGGCGTCATCGTGTGTCCGTGTCACAACAGCCAGTTCTCGGTCGAGGACGGCAGCGTCAAGAAGGGGCCCGCGACCCAGCCGCTGCCGGCCGCGCAGATCAGCGTGAGCGGGGACTCGATCACGCTGGCCTGACCCGCGTCCGCCGGGGTCGGCCGAGCGCGCCCAGCACCTCGTCGGTGGTCGCGATCGTGGCGACCAGCGCGAGGGTGTGGCGGATCATCACGGGGGTGTAGTCGGAGGGCACCCCCGCGACGGCGTCGCTCGGCACGACGACGGTGTACCCGCGGTTCACGGCGTCGAAGACGGCGTTCGGCACGGCCACGTTGGCGGAGACCCCGGTCACCACCAGGGTGCGGCAGCCGAGGTTGCGCAGCAGCGCGTCGACCTCGGTGCCCTGGATCGGCGAGAGCCCGTGCAGCCGCCGTACGACGAAGTCCTCCTCGCTCACCTCGATCGGGGCCGCCACCCGCACCGCGGCGGTCCCGGTCAGCTGCTGGACGGGCAGTCGTTCGGCGGCGTGGAACAGGCGGGCGTTGCGGTTCGCGCCGCGCCCGTCCGGACGGCGTTCGGCGATCGCGTGGATCACCTGCACCCCGCTCTCGTGGGCGGCGGCGACGAGCCGGGCGACGTTGGCGAGCGCGCCCGACTTCCGTGCCTCGCGGGCGAGTTCGGGCAGCGCGCTGTCCGGTCCGACGACACCCTGCTGGCACTCGACGGTGAGCAGCACGGTGGTCTCGGGAGCGAGGAGCTGGCTGAGTTGTCCGTACGACGGCACGGTTCCCCCTCGTCGCGGGTGGCCGGGGCCGGTGACAGTAGCGACCATTGCGTGCGGACGGAAGACGACCCATCCTTTTCTGACGTGATGTCAGAGGATCTCTCCTCTGACACGACGTGAGAGAAAGAGGGGGATGCATGACCGTCACTCAGCGCCGAGGCCGGAAGATCATGATGACGCCGGGCGAGCTGGACGAGTTCCTGACCAGCCAGCGCACCTGCCGGGTCGCCACGGTCTCGGGCGGCGGCGCCCCGCACGTGAGCACCCTGTGGTTCGCCTGGGACGGCACCTCGATGTGGCTGTACTCCGTGGTGCGCAGCAAGCGCTGGACCGATCTGCGCCGCGATCCACGGGTCGCGATCGTGGTCGACACGGGTGAGGAGTACGACGAACTGCGCGGCGTCGAGCTGTCCGGGACCGTGGACTTCGTGGGCGAGGCTCCGCGCACCGGTGAGCTGTGTGCCGAACTCGACGTCCCCGAGACCCTGTTCGCGCGCAAGAACTTCCGTCTGGAGGAGATGCCGCATGACGGCCGGCACGCGTGGATACGGCTGACGCCCGAGAAGATCGTGTCCTGGGACTTCCGCAAGCTGGGCTCCGCCTAGCTCAACCGGTCTGCCGTGCGGCCGACTTCAGCGCCTCGACCGCTGCCCGGATCGACGGGCGGCGGTCGGCGTCCGCGCGCCAGACCGCGTAGACGTGCCGGCTGACCGGTTGCCGCACCGGCACGGTCCGCACCCCGTCGGGGACCGGTCCGCGGCCGAGCCGGGGCGCCACGCACACGCCGAGTCCCGCCCCGACCAGGGCGAGTTGGGTCGCGTGCTCCTCCGCGCGGTGTGCGACGCGCGGCTCGATGCCCTTGGCGCGCAGAGTATGCATCAGCCACTCGTGGCAGAACTCGTTCTCGCCCCAGGTCACCCAGTCGTCGTCGGCGAAGTCCTCCAGGTCGACCTCGGCACGGTGCGCGTGGCGGTGGGTGACGGGCATCGCCACGTCGGCGGTGTCGTCGACGATCGACGCCTTCATCAGCCCGTCCGGCACGGGCAGCGGCTTGTTGTACCAGTCCAGGACGACCGCGAGGTCGTAGCCGCCGCGGAGCACCGTGCGCAGCGCGAGTTCCGGGTCCGTCTCGCACGAGGTGATCCGCAGCCCGGGGTGGGTGGAGCGCAGCGCGGCGAGCGCGGCCGGGAACAGGCCGCGGGCCGCCGTCGGGAACGCGGCGAGCCGCAACTCCCCGACCACCTGGCCGCGTTGGGCCTCCAGGTCGGACTGGGCGAGTTCGACGTGGGACAGGATGCGGGCCGCGTGCTCGGCCAGCAGGCGGCCGGCGTCGGTGAGCCGCACGCCCCGGCCGTTCCTGGCGAGGAGTTGCTGGCCGACCTCCCGCTCCAGTTTGGACAGTTGCTGCGAGACCGCCGACGTCGTGATGTGCAGCCCCTCGGCGGCACCGCTGACCGAGCCGTGCCGGGCCAGGGCGTCAAGGGTGCGCAGGCGCTCCAGGTTCAGCATGCCCGTCACCCTTCCACGCGCGGATGCGAGGTGCGCAGGCTCTCCAGGTTCAGCATGCGCGTCACCTTTCCACGCGGGGATGCGAGGTACGCAGGCGCTCCAGGTTCAGCATGCCCGTCACCTTTCCACGCGGGGGTGCGGGTGGGCATGGCCGGGCGCCGGGCCCGCGGCCTTGGCGACGGCGTCCGCCAAGGGGGTGACCTCTTCGGCCTTCAGGCTCGCGACGGTCACTCGGATTCCCTGGGGCGCGCCCATCCGGAACCGGGCTCCCGGTGCCACCGCCCAGCCCGCGTGCAGGAGCCGGGCCACCGCTCCGGTCTCGTCCTGGACGGGGATCCAGACGTTCAGTCCGCTGCGCCCGTGGGCCTCGACGCCCCGGACCGCGAGCGCCTCGATCAACCGGTCCCTGCGCTCGCGGTAGGCCGCGGCCACCTTCCCCGTGTCCAGCACGCCCTCCGCCCACAGGTTCACCACGGCCCGCTGGGTGATCCGGCTGACCCAGCCGGGGCCGAGGCGGTGCCGGCCGTGGACGCGGTCGACGGTGATGTCGTCGCCGGTGAGCACGGCGAGGCGCAGGTCGGGGCCGTAGGCCTTGGCCACCGAGCGGACGAAGGCCCAGTGGCGGGTGACACCGGCGAGGGGGTGCAGGGGGAGGTCGACGATGCCATGGCCGTGGTCGTCCTCGATCAGGAGGGTGTCCGGATGGTCCGCGAGGACCGCGCGCAGGGCACGCGCACGTAGGGCGGTCACCGATGCGCCGCTGGGATTCTGGGCCCGGTCCGTCACGATCAGGGCCCGGGCGCCCGCAGTCAGCGCCTGCCGTACGTCCTCGGCGAGGGGGCCCTCGTCGTCGACGCCCACCGGGGCGACGCGCAGGCCCAGGGCCGGGACCAGGTCGAGGAGGCTGCCCCAGCCGGGGTCCTCGACGGCGACGGTGTCGCCCGGCTTGAGGTGGGCGGCCAGGACCCGCTCGATGACGTCGAGGGAGCCGGAGGCGACGGCGAGCGGACCGGCCGGGACACCGTCCGCGGCGAGGGCCCCGCGGGCGAGCCGCGCCAGCTCCGGGTCCACCGTCGCGTCGCCGTAGAGGACCGGCTCCCGGTCGCCCTGTTCGGCGGCGGCCGCGAAGGCGGGGCCGAGCGGCGGCAGCAGCGCGGGGTCCGGGTTGCCGTTCGCCACGTCCCGCACGCCTTCCGGGACCTCCACGCGGATGTACTCGCGCCCCGTGGTCGCCGGTTTCGACCGCACCCGGCTGCCCCGGCGCCCGGCGGTCTCGATGACCCCGCGCTCCCGCAGGCTCCGGTAGGCGGCCGCGACCGTATTGGGATTCACGCCCAGCTGCCCGGCCAACTCCCGCATCGGCGGCAGCGGTTGACCGGGCTCCAGCTCTCCCGCACCCACCGCGCGCTCGACGCTCGCCGCAATCTCCGCTGCGCGCCGGCCTTCGATCCGATATCCTCCTAGCACAAAGCAGATTATGCACTAGTGCAATGGAGACCGCAATGCAGGGGACCACCGCGACCACGCCGGAGCCGACCGCCTACGCGCCGACCGACCGCACCGTCCCGACGCGCTCCGCCGACCGGGCCTCGTACGACAAGGACCTGGTGCACTCGATACTCGACGAGGGCTACGTCTGCCACCTCGGCTTCGTCCGGGACGGCGCGCCGGTGGTGCTGCCCACGCTCTACGGCCGGGTCGGCGAGCGGCTCTACGTCCACGGCTCCACCGGCTCGCGCCCGCTGCGGATGACCGGCCAGGCCGACCCCGGGCTGCCGGTGTGCCTGACGGTCACGCTCGTCGACGCGCTGATCCTGGCCCGCTCGGCCTTCCACCACTCCATCAACTACCGGTCGGTGGTGGTGCACGGCCTCGCCCACGACGTCACGGACCCCGAGGAGAAGCGCCTCGCCCTCGACGCCCTGGTCGACCACGTGGTCCCGGGCCGCGCCCAGGACTCCCGCCCCGCCAACAAGAAGGAACTGGCCGCGACCGCCGTGATCCGCCTCGACCTCGACGAGGTCTCCGCCAAGCTCCGCACCGGCGGGGTCAACGACGAGCCCGAGGACCTCGCCCTCCCCCACTGGGCCGGCGTCCTCCCGCTGCGCAAGGGCTACGGCTCCCCCGTCGCCGACGGCGACCTGGCCCCCGGCACCGAGGTCCCCGGCTACCTGACGGCCCTGTGATGCTGATCCACCCCTGGGACGCACCCGGGTCCGACGCGGAGTGGCAACAGTGGCTCCCCGTCCACGACTTCGGCCAGCTGGCCGTCAACGGGCCCGCGGGCGAACCGCCGTTCGTCCAGCCCCTGCACTTCTTCTACGACCCCGGGCGCGGCGAGGCTCTGACCCACCTGGCGCGGCCCAACCCGCTGTGGAGCGCGCTGGAGGCGAACCCCGAGGTCGTGCTGAGCGTGGTCGACGACTACGCCTACATCCCCGGCCCCTGGCAGGCGGACCCGGACGGCCCCGCCGCCCACGGCACCCCGACGAGTTTCTACGCGGCCGTCCAACTCCGTTGCCGGGCCCATGTGGTGGACGACCCGGCCGAGAAGGCCGCGCTGCTGAACCTCCAGGTCGGCCACTTCCAGCCGGAGGGCGGCTCCGCCGAGGTGGCGGTGGGCGAGGTGCCGTACGGACGGATGCTGTCGGGCATTCGGGGCCTGCGGCTCGAAGTGACCCAGGTGCGGGCGAAGTTCAAGTACGCCGGCAAGCGGACCGAGCAGGTGCGGGACCGGATCGCGGAGGGCCTGGCGGACCGGGGCGGTCCGGGGGACGCGGCGGCACGGGAGCATCTGCTGCGCCGGCAAGGCGCTTGAGCGAAGGGGCCCTTCGGCCACTGCGGGGCCCCTTCGCCGCGTCACGCGGCCACGCGCGCCTCCGTCACCGCCAGCCCCGCGACCGCGCCCAGCATCAGCAGGGTGCCCACCAGAGTCGTCACCGTGAGGTGCTCACCGAACAGCAGCACGGCCAGCACCGCCGCGCTCACCGGTTCGAGCAGCATGACCACGGAGACGGTGGTGGGCCGCACGACCGCGGCGGCCGCGAAGTAGAGACCGTAGGCGAGGGCGGTCGGCACCGTCGCCAGATACGCCAACAGGCCCAGCAGCAGGGCGGGTTGACCGGTGTGCGGGACCAGTCCCTCGGCCACCGCGAACGGCAGCAGGCACAGGCTGGTGACCGCGAACACCCCGATGGACGTACCGGTGGACTCCCCGTCGCCTGCGCGCGTGATCAGGGTCATCACACAGCACCCCGCCGCCGAGAGCAGCCCGAGAAACACACCCAGCGGGCGTACGGCCGCCCCCGCGCCGCCGAGCGTCAGCACGCCGAGTCCGGCGAGCGCGCCCACGACGGCGACGGCTCCGCTCCGGCCGAGCCGCTCCGCCAGGACCAGCCGTGCGCCGAGCGCGCTGAGGACGGGGCCCGCGCCCAGCGTGACGACGGTGGCCACGGCCAGTCCGGTGGACCGTACGGCGGCGAAGTAGGCGGTCTGGAACACCGCGAGTGCGACGCCCGAGCCGCCGACGCGCAGTGCCCGCCGGGCCAGGGGCTCCGAGACGGTCGTCCGCGCGCGTGGCCGGGCGATGCGGACGGCGAGCAGGACCGCCAGGCCGGTCGCGCAGCGCCAGAAGGACAGGGCAGCCGGGCCCAGGTCACTGGTGCGGTAGACGAGGGAGGCGACCGCTCCCGCGGTGCCCCAGGTGGTACCGGCGATGATCAGGTAGAGAAGGCCTCGCCCGGTGGGCAGGCCTGAGGAAGCATGCGACACGTGTTTCTCTCCGCAGACGCGCGACAGCGCGGAAGTTCGGAAAGGACGCCCGCACATCGGCGGGGTCCGCGGACTTCGTCTGCGGGCAGCACCGTCACGCCCGGCGGGTCGCCGGGCGTGGACTCCGGAGGGCCCGCCTCAGGCGGCCGGAGGCGGGGTGACGAGAAGGGGCGTGTGCATGGTCCCGAAGCCTAGGCGGCATTCTCCCGGGCGGACAACCGGGTTTCGGCGCCGCCGGTGGCGACCGGCTCCAGGGCGCCCTTGGCCGGGGTCGAGGACTGCGCGATGAAGGCGCCGAGGAGCACGACCGCGCCGCCCACGATCTGCGGTGCCGAGAGGTGCTCGCCGAGCAGCACCCAGGCGAGCACGGTCGCGACGACCGCCTCGAGGCAGGCCACCACTCCCGCTATCGCCGGGGAGAGCCTGCGCACCGAGACCACGCCGGTGACGTAGGCGAGGACGGTGGCCACCAGCACGATCCAGCCGAGCAGCAGCCCGGCGGCGACCGGGGTGCCGTTCATGTCGGCGCGGTGGGTGAGGACGGTGAAGTCCATGGTCCACGGACGGGCGACGACGGTCAGGACGGCGGTGCCGACGAGGAGGCCGTACGCGATCACGCCCAGCGGGTCGGGGGCCTGCCGGCCGCTGTCGCTGCCCTGGTCGGACAGGACGAAGTAGCCGACCTGGCAGCAGGCGGCGCCGAGCGCGAGGAGCAGCCCGAGGGCGTCGAAGCTCAGTCCCGACCAGACCTCGACGACACAGGCGAGTCCGCCGACCGCGAGGACCACGCCGAGTGCGGCGGCCCGGGTGACCTGCCGCCGCTGCACGAACCGCACCCAGCCGAGCACCATGGCGGGCGCGAGGTACTCCACGAGCAGGGCGACCCCGACGGGGATCCGGGAGATCGAGGCGAAGTAGAACGCCTGGACGCCGGCCACGCCCAGCAGGCCGAACCCGGCGAGCAGGGCGGGACGGCTGCGCAGCAGCGCGCGATGGCGTACGGCCAGCGGCAGCATGACGAGGGCGGCGCCCGCCACCCGCAGCCACACCACGTGGAGCGGGTCGAGGCCCGCCTCGATCAACGGCTTGGCCGCGACCCCGGATCCACCGAAGGCGAGCGCGGACACCAGCGCGAGACCGAGTCCTGCGCCTTTGCCGTCACCGGCCCTGCTGCTCTCAGAGGTATGCACCGACCCATGATGACAGGGGAGGACATGAGCGTCACCCCCGTTGACTCCTGTCTCATCGGATGGACCGTGCCGGATGCGCCGTGGGACGCGCGGATGGGCCGCGGGACGCTCCCGTGCCGGGCGGGCTATGGGACGCGCGGATGGGCCGCGGGGCGCTCCCGTGCCGGACGGGCCGCGTGGGACGCCCCTAGCGATCCCTGCGCCCAGGCCGGCCCCCCAGGCCTCCCGGCAGCAGGCCGTCGAGCCGTGCGCGCACCTCCCCGGCGTCGATCCCGGCGCGGGCCAGCACCTCCACGGCCCGGGACCCGGGGTCCACCAGGATCGCCGCCAGCAGGTCGACGCCCCGGGCCGGGCCGCCGTCGCGGTGCCCGGCCCGGACCCGGGCGTACTCCATGGCCTCGGCGCCGAGCGGCGAGAAGCCCTCGGCCGCAGCCGTGACGGGGTCGGCGCCGAGGGTTCCAGGCGCGGTCACGACGGGAACGGCGCCGGAGTCCTCGACCGTGCCCTGCCAGCGCAGTCCGTAGCCGATGCTGCGCTGCACGAGGTACCCGAGCAGCCGCGGCAGATGGGGCTCGTCCTCGAAGACGGCACAGGCCTCCGGGTCGGCGTCCAGCAGGGAGTGCAGCAGATGGGCCGTGTCGACCTGCCGGTCCCCGTCCCGGAGGGCGCGCCTGCGGGCGCCGGAGACGACCGCTGCCAGTTCCGCGCTGAGCCTTGCGTCGCCGTCGGGGGCGACCTGCGGCGGGCGGTCCTGGTCGCGGGCCGACTGCCGGGGGATACGGGGGTGCACATCCCCCACCTCATCAGCCCCACCCCGGCGCGTCATCGCCGAGGCGAAGCATTTCCGCGTCCCACGCAGAGCGGACCCGAGGGGCCGAAATCTCCTCCTCAGGGAGGAGATCAGGCGCTGGTGCCCCGGTGGGCGCGCGCCGCCTCGCCCTGCGCCCCCGGCGCAACCGCGATGCGAGGCCACTCGTCCCCCACAGGCGTGGAGAGCGGGAGCTGGCTGGTGGCCCTGCCGGCCGTGGACGGCAAGCAGTACGTGTACCGGGTGTACGCCCCGGAGGACGCACGGCCCGCCGACCTGTTCTGGCAGGCCTGGCACTGCCACGACGAGAGCACGTACCCGCGCGCGTGGGACCTCTTCGACGCCGCGACGATACGGCCGGTCCGCTGAACCGGCGTTCCCGAGCCGGGTCCGGCCTTTCTGACGGTCATTTCCCTACGGCCATTTCCTGACGGTCATTTCCTGACGGTTCATCAGTATTGAATGTTGCGACGCCTGCGGCTACTTTCCGCGACACCACAGCCCGACACGAAGAGGTGGCCGCATGGCGGAAATCAGCGCGGAGGCACTCGTCCAGGCACCCGCGGACAAGGTCTGGGCCCAGCTCACGGACTGGTCCTCGTACGGGGAGTGGAACGCCACCCACACCAGCTTCCCCAAGGGCGGCCCCGCGGTGCTCGAAGTGGGCGCGACCTTCCAGGAAAACATGAAGCTGATGGGCTTCCCCGCCGAGGTCGAGTGGACCGTCGACCAGGTGGAGCCGGCCCGGCTGCTGGCCATCCGGGGCAAGGGTCCGATGGCGGTGAGCGTGGCCACGCGCTACACACTGACCCCCGACGGCGACGCCACCGACGTCCGCATCGACGGGGAGTTCACCGGCGCCGCCGTGTCCCTGATGGCGGGCAAGCTCAAGGACTCGGGGACCGCGGCACTGAACGAGTCCCTGCGGAAGCTTGCCGGACTGGTGGAGTGAGCCCGGAGTGAGCATGAAGTGAGCGGCCCGCACGCGAAGGGCGCCCCGCGGATCTCTCCACTGGGCGCCCTTGGACCGCCGTACGACCGTCAGTCCTCGTCGGCGAGGATGAGGTACAGCTTCTTGCGGGCCTCGTTGATGACGGCCACCGCCTTGTCGCGCTGCTCCTTGTTGCCGGTCTTCCAGACCTGGCCGAAGGCCTCCATCAGGCCGAAGCCGGCCTGGCGGATCTCACCGAGCGCCTCGAAGTCGATGCCGCGGGAGGCTTCCTCCCAGGGCGCGTCGGGGCCCTCGTCGGCAGCGGTACGGCCGGCCTCGGTGAGCGAGAACAGCTTCTTGCCGCCCTCGCTCTCGCTGGCGATCAGCCCCTCGTCCTCCAACAGCTGGAGGGTGGGGTACACCGAGCCGGGGCTGGGCTTCCACGCCCCGCCGCTGCGCTCGGCGATCTCCTGGATCATCTCGTAACCGTGCATGGGCCGGTCCTTCAGCAGGGCCAGGATCGAGGCCCGTACGTCACCGCGCCGCGCCCTTCCCCTGGGTCCGCCCCTCCCCCTCGGGCCCCAGGGCCCTGGGCCGAACCCCGGCCCGCCGAAGGGTCCACCGGGACCACCGGGCCCTCCGGGACCGAACGGCCCGAAGGCACCACGCCGTCCCTCGAAGCCACCTCGGCCCTGACGACCGGCTCCACCATGTCCACGCTCGAATCCGTGGGAACGCATCGCAATCACTCCATTCCATCGTTGATCTGTCGCGATGCTTCAACGATATATCGGAAGAGTTCGCATGGCAAGGCCCGGCGACGGAGTTCTCGTGCGTTGTCGTGCGTTGGCCGACGGGAGCGCGTGCACGGGCACCGGGTCGGCAGCGTTCGCCCAGGTCGGGAAACCCGCCGACCCGAGCGCCTCAACTGCCCAGTGCAGCCCGCAGACTGCTCGCCATCAGGTCGATCGCCGCTCTCCCGCTCGGCGCCGGGCCCACGTGGGTGAAGTAGTGGTCCACACCCTCGAAGACGCGGTGGGTGACCGGGACGCCCGCGGCCTCCAGGGCCTTCGCGTAGGCGTCGCCCTCGTCGCGCAGGCGGTCGTTCTCCGCCGTGATGACCAGCGCGGGCGGAAGGCCGGCCAGGTCGTCGGCGAGACCGGGCGAGACCAGGGGGTGGGCGCGGTCGGCGGGGTCCGGGACGTAGGCCGCCGTGAAGATCCGCATGAGCTGCGGGGACAGCAGCGGCTTGGCGACGAGTGACCGCTTGGTCGCCGGGTCGGTCAACTGGTCCAGCGGGGCCGAGTCGATGATCTGGAGCCGAGGCGTGAAGGTGCCCCGCTCCCTGGCCAGGCGGCACACCGCAGCGGTCAGATTGCCCCCGGCGCTGTGTCCGCCGACGGCGAGGCGCGAGCCGTCCCAGCCGCCCCCGGCGCCGTTTCCGGCGATCCACGCGGTGACGTCGTAGGCCTGGGTCACGGCGGCCGGGTACGGCCGCTGCGGCGCGACGGCGTAGTCCACGTTGACCACGACACAGCCGGCGGTCGCCGCGATGTAGCGGCAGAGGTGGTCGTCCTGCTCGGGGCGGGCCACCACGAACCCGCCCCCGTGGAAGTTGACGTACACGGGGGCGGGCGCGTCGGCGGCGGTGCCCGTGGGGCGGTAGACGGTGCACTTCACCGGGCCGGCGCCGGTCTGCACCCGGAGGGTCTCGGTGTACGCCGGGATGTCGGTGAAGCGGAGGTCCTTGTGGACCCGGGCCATGACCCGGCCCAGCAGGAGCTGGATCCCTCTGGCCTGGATTCGGGGGCTGAGCGGCATGACAGGACACCCATCGCTACAAATTTAAAGTAACAGGATTCCTGATAATGGGGGCCTGACCGCTCATCGCGCAACAGTCGGTGCCGCTCCGCCTTCGACATGGGCCCCGGGGCTCACGGTCAGCCGACCCCCGGCTCCCCGGGCTCCAAGGTCAACCGGGTCTCCGCCCCCACCCGCGTCAGCTTCTCCGGGTTCCGTACGTAGTACATCCCGCTGATCCGCCCGTCCTCCACCTGCACCGCGAGGACGCCGTCCATCTCGCCGTTGACGTGGAGCACGAGCGCCGGGCTGCCGTTGACCACGGTCGGCTCGCAGGTGAAGGAGACGGTGAACTTGGCGATGCCGCCGAAGATGAAGCGGGCGACCTTGTCGGCGGTGACGACCGGCCGCATCGCCGCCTGCTTGATGCCGCCGCCGTCGCTGACCAGGACCACGTCGGGCGCGAGCACGTCGAGCAGTCCTTGCAGGTCCCCGGTCTCCAGCGCGAGCCGGAACGACTCCACCGCGGCCCGGGTCTCACTCGCGGAGGCCGTTCTGCGCGGGCGGCGCGCGTCGACGTGCCGACGGGCGCGGTGCGCGATCTGGCGCACCGCGTCGGGGCTCTTCTCCACGGCGGCCGCGATCTCGTCGTAGTCCACGTCGAAGACCTCGCGCAGCACGAACACCGCGCGCTCCGTCGGGGACAAGGTCTCCAGGACGCACATCAACGCCATCGACAGACTCTCGGACAGCTCCACGTCCTCGGCCACGTCCGGCGCCGTGATCAGCGGCTCGGGCAGCCACTGGCCGACGTAGGCCTCCTTGCGACGCGTCATGCTCCGCAGCCGGTTGAGGGCCTGCCGGGTGGTGATGCGGACCAGGTAGGCGCGCGGGTCCTGCACCCGCTCCAGGTCCACCTTGACCCATCGCATCCAGGTCTCCTGAAGGACGTCCTCCGCGTCGGCCGCCGATCCGAGCATCTCGTAGGCGACGGTGAAGAGCAGGTTGCGGTGGGCCACGAACGTGTCGGTGGCGTGATCAGTCATGTTCCGGTCCTTCCCCCGATCGCAAGCGGATCAGACCATCTGTTCGACGGTGGTCGCGGTCCCCGCAGTGGTCGCGGTCTCCCCGGTGGTCGCGCTCTCCGAAGCGGTCGCGCTCTCCGAAGCGGTCGTGCTCTCCGAAGCGGTCGTGCTCTCGGAAGCGGTCGTGCTCTTTGAGGCCGCCGCGGTCTCCGCGCGCCGGGCGTCGAGCTGCGCCTGTCGCGCGGGGCCGCCCGAGACCTTGTGCAGCCGGTACGAACCGGGCTTGCCCGCCTCACCCGCGAGGTGCTTGATGATGCCCTGGCACACGAACTCCTTCACCCGCGCGCCGGGACGACCGCCGATGTGGACCCCCACCGCGACGTCGGAGCGGCGAGCGAACTGGAAGATCCCGGCACCTCGGCCGAGGCTGATGCACTGACCGGCGAACGCCTCGTTGAGGGGCGCCGGCACCCCCTGCTCGATCCGGCTGAGGACGGTGTCGGCGGCGCGCGCGCCCAGCGGGATCGCGGCCTGGCAGCTCATGCGCAGCGGCAGGTCCGAGGGCGCCGCCGAGTCCCCGGCCGCCACGATGCGCTCGTCGTCCACGCTGGTCAGGGTCTCGTCGGTGAGCAGCCGCCCCAGCGCGTCGGTGGTCAGCCCGCTGCGCGCGGCCAGGTCGGGCACGCCGAAGCCGACGGTCCAGACGGTCAGCGCACTGGGGAGCGTACGGCCGTCGGAGAGCCATACGGAATCGCCGCTCACGGCGGTCACCCGCACGCCCTCCACCACCGTCACGCCGAGCCCGGCGAGTCGGCGGGCGACCGAGCGCCGGCCCTTCCGGTGCAGGTAGGGGCCGAGCACTCCGCCGCAGACCAGGGTCACGGCGTGGCCCTGCTCCGCCAGTTCGGCGGCGGTCTCGATGCCGGTCGGACCGGCGCCGACGATCGTCACCGGGGCCGCGGCGGAGACCGTCTCGACGAGGGGACGCAGCCGCTCGGCGTCCTCCAGGGTGGCGATCGGGTGGGCGAACTCGGCCGCTCCCGGCACGCTCGGGTCGGCGCTGCCGCTGCCCACCGCGTAGACCAGGTAGTCGTAGCCGAGCGTGCCGCCGCTCGCGAGCGCCACCTCGCGCCCGTCGGCGTCGATCCGCGACACCGTGTCGACGACCAGCCGGACCCCCTCGGCGAGGACCTTCCGGTACTCGACGACCGCGGGGTGCGTGCCGCCCACCAGCTGGTGCAGCCGGATCCGCTCGACGAAGTCCGGGCGCGGGTTGATCAGGGTCACCGTCACGTCGTCGCGCAGGGTCAGCCGGTTGGCCGCCATGACGCCCGCGTAGCCGCCACCGATCACGAGGACCTCGGTGTTCATGGTGTCTCCTTGGTGTCGGATGCGTCCGCCTCGAGGTCGTCCCTCAAGGGGTTCGGCATCAAGACACCGGGCGGCGGACCACCGTGACAGGATGTGACCCAGATCACTTCTGGGGTCGAGAAAGTCGGTCCAGTCGCACCGGATTGGCCTTTTTCTCCAGGCCAATCCGCCCCTACTGTCGGCCCATGCGCATCCGAATCGTCGACGCCTTCACCGACCGTCCCTTCGCCGGCAACCCGGCCGGGGTCCTGCTCCTGGACGATGCCTTCCCGGACGACGACCGGCTCCAGAACATCGCCCTGGAGGTCAACCACGCCGAGACGGCCTTCGCCCACCGGCTCCCCGGGGGCGGCGAGGCCGACTGGGCGCTGCGGTGGTTCACGCCCGCCACCGAGGTGGCCATGTGCGGCCACGCCACCCTCGCCACGGCCCACGTCCTGCACACCACCGGCGTCCACGCGGGCCCGGTGCGGTTCGCCACCCGCAGCGGGGTCCTCGTCGCCACACCGGCCGAGGACGGCTCGATCACCCTGGACTTCCCGACGGCCCCGCTCACCCCGGTGGCGACCCCCGCGGGGGTCGCCGAAGCGCTGGGCGCCGAACCGCTCACGGCGTTCGACACCGGCCCGAACATCGGCGACCTGCTGCTCGAACTGGGCGACGAGAAGACGGTCCACGCCCTGCACCCTGATCTCAAGGCGCTCGCCGCCTACTCGGAGAGGGGCATCATCGCCACCGCACGCGCCGAGAACCCGGAGCTGGGTTACGACTTCGTCTCCCGCTGCTTCTTCCCGAACGTCGGCATCGACGAGGACCCGGTCACCGGCAGCGCCCACACCGCCCTGGCCCCCTACTGGTCGCGGCGCCTCGGCCGTACGACACTCACGGGACTCCAGGCCTCACCCCGCTCGGGCCGTGTGTGCACCGACCTGCGCGGCGAGCGCACCCTGTTGACGGGTCGCGCGGTCACGGTCATCGAGGGCGAGCTGCTCACCTGAGTGCCAGGAACAGGCCGCTCCCCCGAGTCACGCCGTAGGCAGCCAGCCCACCTTCCCCGCGAGCAGCGCGTACCCCACGAACGCCCCGATGTCGAGCAGGGAATGCGCCACCACCAGGGGCCCCACCCGCCCCCAGCGCCGGTACAGGTAGACGAACACCACGCCCATCACCATGTTGCCGATGAACCCGCCGACGCCCTGGTACAGGTGGTAGCTGCCGCGCAGCACGGAACTGGCCACCAGTGCCGTCCCCGGGGTCCAGCCCAGCTGACCGAGCCGCCGCAGCAGGTAGCCGACCACGATCACCTCTTCGAGGATCGCGTTCTGCATCGCCGAGAGGATCAGCACCGGGTACTTCCACCAGACGTCGGGAAGCGCCTCGGGCACCACCGTGAGATTGAAGCCGAGCCCCCGCGCGGCCAGGTAGAAGGCGATTCCGGTACTGCCGATCACGGCCGCGATCCCGGCCCCGCGCACGAGGTCGAACCCAGGCCGGGTGCGGTCGAAGCCCAGGGTCCTGAGGCTCTCGCCCTCGCGCAGCAGAAGGTGCGCGACCAGGAGGACGGGGACCAGGGCCGACGCGATCCCGAAGAGCTGCCAGGCGAGATCCAGCCAGGGACGGCCGGGCGCGGCCGAGGCGTTGAGGGTCGCCGCCTGGTCCTTGAGTCCCCCCGGTTTGGTGACCGATCCGACAAAACTGATCAGCGCGGACACACCGCTCGCACCGAGCGAAAGCCCCAGAACGAGCAGCGTCTCGTCACGGAAGAACTTCCGTGAGAGCGCCCGCTGCGGAAAAGAATCGGCCACTGCCCCTTCCTCCGCCTGCACACCTGCCTCCAGTTGAGTAATCCAGCCTCATCCCCACCACCGCCCCGCTAGGGTCCTTCGAAAGAAGTTACGAAGATCGTGCGCCAGGCCGTCGGGGGGACGGACGCCGTACGGGGTTCACCGCCCCTGTCCTGCCCTGCACGGCCGTGCCGGTACGGAGCGAGCGACAGGGGAGGGCACCACCGTCATGGGACGTCACAGCTTGCCCGATCAGTATGGGGCGGGCGGCAGCGACCCCCGTCCACGCTCACGCCGCCGGACCGTGGGCATCGCGACGGCGCTCGCCCTGGCCGCCGCCGGCGGTACGGCCGCCGCCGTCCAGGGCGGTCTGCTCTCCTTCGGCTCCTCCTGCCGGGACGAGGCGGTACGGCTGGAGGTCGCCGCCTCCCCCGACGTGGCCCCGGCCCTGCGAGCCGCCGCGGAGCGGGCCCACGACGAGAACCTCACCTCGGACGGCCGCTGCGTCGACATCTCGGTGACCGCACGAGAGTCGTACAGGGTCCGGGACACCCTCGCGGCCGGCAAGGACCCGGGCGCCCAGGTGTGGGTGCCGGACTCGGACGTGTGGGTGGAGCAGATCGACACGGACGGCGGTGCGACGGAGGTGGCACGGGTCGGGAACGTGGCCTCCAGCCCGGTCGGGGTGGCGATGGTGCCGTCCGCCGCGCGCTCGCTGGGCTGGCCGAAGAAGACGTACGGCTGGCTGGAGCTGGCCGGCGCCACCCTGAAGGACGACTCCCTCAGGCTGGGCGCCGCCGATCCCGCGCGCAGTGCGACCGGACTGCTCGCCCTCACCCGGCTCAGTGACGCGGCCGGGCAGGGCAAGGGCGGGGAGACCCGGGCGGCGGCGATGATGAAGTCGCTCTCGCAGCGCATCTCGGACAGCGACGGCCAGGTGGTGGAGACGCTCCCCCGGGGCGCCTCCGGCACCGAGCAGGGCAACCCGCGGCGCAACCAGGCCCTGGTCCTGTCCGAACAGGCGGCGTTCGCGCACAACTCCTCGACGGACTCCGGGGACGGACTCGACTTCTTCTACCCGAAGGACGGTTCACCCCGGCTGGACTACCCGTACGCGCTCGTCGACCAGACCCGGCTGAGCACGGACGAGAGCCGCGCGGCGATCCGGTTCATGACGTATCTGCGCAGGCCCGAGCAGGAACAGCTGCTGACGGAACGGGGGTTCAGGACGTCCGACGACCAGGTGTCGTCCTCCCTGGTCGCGAAGGCCGGCGGGAAGGTGCCGCAGCCGTATACGGCGGCCGCAGTCGAGCCCGCCTCAGCGGCGGCCCTCCAGCAGGCGCTCGGCACCTGGACGATCACCGTGCAGAGCGCGCGGATCACGACGGTGGTCGACGCGTCCGCGTCCATGTCCGAGACGGTTCCGGGCACCGGCCGTTCCCGGATGGACGTCACCAAGGAGTCCCTCCTCCAAGCCCTTTCGACCTTCACCCAGGAGGACGAGATCGGTCTGTGGGAGTTCTCCACCAAGCTCGACGGCGACAAGGACTACAAGGTCCTGGTGCCGACGCGGCGGCTGGGCGGCAGCGGGGGCGGAAGCGGCGCCGGCACCCAACGCGAGCGCCTGTCGGCGGCGTTCGGGGGGCTGAAGCCGGTGCCGGGCGGGGCGACGGGGCTGTACGACACCACGCTCGCCGCATACCGGTCGGCGACCTCCTCCTACGCCCGGGGCAAGTTCAACGCGCTGGTGATCCTGACCGACGGTGTCAACGAGGACCCGGGAAGCATCTCGCGGGCGAAGTTGATCTCCGAACTCGAGAGGCTCTCCGACCGCGAGCGCCCCGTCCCCCTCATCGTCATCGCGGTCGGCCCCGACGCCGACCGGGCCGAGGCCCAGCAGCTGGCCGGGGCCACCCGCGGCTCGGGCCAACAGGTCAACGACCCGTCCCAGATCCACACGGTCATCCTGAAGGCGATCGTGGCGGCGGGAGCCCAGAGCAGCGGCAACGGCAGCGGCAGCGGCAGCGGCAGCGGCAGCGGCAGCGGCAGCGGCAGCGGCAGCGGCAGCGGCTGATCGTCGGCCTCGACCGCCGTCCGAAACGCCACCGATCCGTCCGACACGCCGCCGCCCATCCGACACGCCACCGCCCTGCACGCCGCCGCCCATCCGACACGCCACCGCCCTGCACGCCGCCGCCCATCCGACACGCCACCGCCCTGCACGCCGCCGCCCATCCGACACGCCACCGCCCATTCGACACGCCACCGCCCTGTACGCCGCCGCCCAGCCGCCCATCCGACACCCCGTCGCCCTCTTGGCTGCCGATCCATCCGATACGCCCCCGATACACCCCGCCGGTGAGACTCCTGAAGGCTGAAGACGACCGGACGGAATCAGAGGTGACGGGGTGCGGCTCGAAAGTTGGCACGGCTGGGTCGGTACGTTCACCGGAGTAGTGCTCCTCACGGTCGCCGCGCTGCCGGTGACGGCGCTGGTGGCGTGGGCTCTGGCCCGTCGGCGCAGGCTCGCCGGCGCCAGGAGGGCCGACGCGTGGCGCAGGTCGGTCGCCGAGGTCGGCATCGTCCACGGGACCGTGCCGCCGGTCTGGCTGATCCTGCTGCCGGGCGACGAAGGGCGGGCGGTCGTGAACCTGGTGCCGCTGCGGGACCTGCTCTCGATGGACGCAGGCCAGATCGTCGGCAACCTGCTGGTGTTCGCGGCGCTGGGTTCCCTCGGCCCGCTGCGGTTCACGGCACTGGCATCGCTGCGGCGGGTTCTCGCGCTCGGGGCTGGTTGCTCGATCCTGGTCGAGACGGCTCAGTACGTCCTGCACCTGGACCGGGTGTCGTCCGTCGACGACGTCCTGCTCAACACCGCCGGCGCCGGACTGGCCGCACTGGCGTCCCGCCGCTGGTGGCACGCCGGCAGCGGCGGGACGCCCGCGAGAGAGAAGGAACGCACCCCGGCTGTCAACTGACGGCCCCTCGGATGCAACCTTCGAGTCTCCTGGCGTGTCCATGTAGCGTGCTGACGACATCCAGATCTTGGCGGACAGCGGCTGCCGCCGCTTTCGCGACGGCCGTCCTCGCGGTCGTGACCCCGGCCGCGCACGCCGCCGGAACGACGCTCGTCCTGGACACCCAGGAGAACTACTACCTGCCCACCGCGGGCGAGGGCCCCAACCTGAACCTCGCCGTCACCGCCTCGGGCGGGGACGCCCACGACGTCTCGGTCGCGGTCGACGCCTCCTCCCTCGCCGGGAAGGCGACGATGGTGGTCACGGGGGACTGCGAGAGCACCGGGGCCCTCAAGGTGACGTGCTCGGTGGGCGCGCTGTCGGGCAAGGAGTCGATCGACCCGTTCCTCCTCAAGCCCACGGCGGCCGCCAAGGCGGGTGACACCGGCGCGATCACCTACACGGCCACCGCCTCCGACGCGCCCACCGTGACCGGGAGGACGGACGTCCTGGTCGGCGGCCCGAAGCTCGTCGCCCGGCCCTACCCGGCGCTGAAGGACATCGCGCCCGACGCCGTCTTCGAGCGCACCCCGGCCTTCGCCAACACCGGCACCGCCCCCGCCGACAAGGGCGTCATGCTGCTGGTCCAGGACTCCGAGGGCGTCAAGCTCGCCCGCGACCACTCCAACTGCCACTACTCGGACCGGCCCGACGCCGGCGCCTGGTGCCGGTTCGACACCTCGATCGCGCCCGGCTCGGCCTACGAGACGAACGCTCCGCTGCGCTACACCGCCGCCACGGAGACGATGTACGGCTACAACACCTACGTCGTGTGGCCGGTCGGCGGCACCGCGCCCGACTCCTTCGACCCGACCGACTTCCCCGCGGTCGGCACCGGTGCCCCGCTCGGCCTGAAGTCCGTCACCCCCGGCTCCGGCTTCACCGGCTCCGGGTACGGCACCTTCGCCACCTCCCAGCACGCCGACTACCAGGCCATCGGTGACACCGTCGAGGGCAAGGTCGGCGACACCGTGAGCATCACCGTCGGTGTGCGCAACGCCGGACCGGGCCTGATGGACTTCCGCTGGATGGACGCCGACGACTCCGGCACCTTCGTGGTGACCCCGCCCGCCGGCACCACCATCACCGGCGCCCCCGGCCCCGACGAGCAGGGCGACCCCGGGCCGCTGTGGAACTGCACCCCGCGCAAGGCCGGAGCGAAGAGCTACACCTGCGCCATCGCCAGCACGGAGTTCGGCCCGGGTGACGCGGTGACCCAGGAGTTCACGGTGCGGATCGACCGGGTCGTCCCCGGCGCGCAGGGCAGCGTCAAGGCGGTGGAGAACCCCGACTACCCCAACCGTGACGACGACACGGCGAACGACACCGCGGTGATCGCGGTGCAGGCCGACGGCTCGCCGAGCCCGTCGCCCAGCACCTCCGCATCGCCGTCCGGCACCCCGTCCCCGTCGGCCACGGCGAGCCCCTCCGGCTCCGGCGCGGGCACCGGGAGCGGCGGCACGACGACGGGCGGC
Organism: Streptomyces griseorubiginosus; assembly: GCF_001514195.1. Classification (GTDB taxonomy): domain Bacteria; phylum Actinomycetota; class Actinomycetes; order Streptomycetales; family Streptomycetaceae; genus Streptomyces; species Streptomyces griseorubiginosus. Next base: position 677,883 of record NZ_KQ948738.1, read on the forward strand.
GGACTCGCCGCCACGGGCACGGACGGCGTCCTGCTGCGCACGGGCGTCGCCGCGCTGCTGGTGGCGGGCGGCGCGCTGGTGTTCCTCACGGCACGGAGGACGCGGCAGCACAGCCACCGCTGACCGGCGGCACATTGGCCAGGGCGGTGTTCTCGCGCGAGAACACCGCCCTGGCTGCGTCCGACCCCGTCACCCCAAGGGCACCGGCTCCGGCAACCCCACCGGCCACGTGTGCACCGGCTCGCCCTGGTGCATCAGCTCCCGGTAACGCCGGGTCGTCGCGGCGAGCGCCGCGTCCCGTGACATTCCCGCCTCCAGCGCCCGGTGGAAGGTCGCCGCCTGCCAGGACGCCCCGTTGGTCCGCCGCCGGCACCGCTCCTCGATCACCCCGAGATACAGGTCCCGGTCGGCGGGCTCGATGCCCCACCCGGCCAGCCCCTGCTCGGCCAGCGGCAGCAGTTCGTCGCGTACGAGGCTCACCGCGTCGACCTCGACCGTGCCGCCGTGCCGCCCGCGCCGGGGCCAGATCATCCGCGCGTCGATCCCGTACCGGCAGGCCGCGTCGAAGTTGGCCGCGGCCGCCTCGAACGGCAGCCGGGTCCACACCGGCCGCGACTCCTCGGCGAGGGCGCGGACGAGGCCGTAGTAGAAGACCGCGTTGGCGATGACGTCCGTGACGGTGGGCCCGGCCGGCAGCACCCGGTTCTCCACGCGCAGGTGCGGGACTCCGTCGGCGATGCCGTAGACCGGTCGGTTCCAGCGGTACACCGTGCCGTTGTGCAGGACGAGTTCGGCGAGCGAGGGCACCCCGCCCTCGTCGAGGACCTCCAGCGGGTCCTCCTCGTCGCAGATCGGCAGCAGCGCCGGGAAGTAGCGCAGGTTCTCCTCGAAGAGGTCGTACGCCGAGGAGATCCACCGCTCCCCGAACCAGGTCCGCGGCCGGACCCCCTGGGCCTGGAGTTCGGGCGGGCGCGTGTCCGTGGACTGCTGGAAGAGCGGCGGGCGGGACTCGCGCCACAGCTCGCGCCCGAACAGGAAGGGCGAGTTGGCGCCCACGGCTATCTGCACCCCGGCCACCGCCTGCGCGGCGTTCCACACGTCGGCGAACCGGCCGGGGGTGACCTGGAGGTGCAGTTGCACCGAGGTGCAGGCGGCCTCCGGGACGATGGACTTCGAGGTGCAGGTGAGGCGTTCCACGCCGTCGATGTCGAGGACGAAGTCCTCACCGCGCGCGGCCACGATCTGGTCGTTGAGCAGGGTGTAGCGGTCGACGTCGGAAAGGTTCGAGGAGACCAGGTCGTCCCGGTCGAGGGTCGGCAGAATGCCGATCATCACGATTCCCGCATCGAGCTCGCCGGCTTTGCGGTCGGCGTACGCCAGCGAGGTACGGATTTCCTCCGCGAGCCGGTCGAATACGCGCCCACCCAACCCATGTGGGGCTATGTTGACTTCCAGATTGAACATGGCGAGTTCTGTTTGGAAATCTCGGCTCGCGATGCGTTCGAGGACCTCCCCGTTCAGCATTCTCGGCATGCCGTCGGCACCGACCAGATTCAATTCGATCTCCAGGCCCATCAGGTTCCTGGGTCGATCGAACCGCTGCTCCGCCAGGAGCCGCTCCAGCCCCGTCAGACACCTGCGGAGCTTGTCGCGGTAGTTCTGGCGATCGGACAGGTCGAACCGGCCTGCCACGACCTTCTCCCCCATCGGGAGTCCCTCCTCGATACGTCATCAGTCAGGTGGGATGATGCCCAGCCGGAACGATCGGTAACGTCCCCGCGGCGGCCCCGATGCCGCTACTCTGTTGGATGTGACCGGTGGCACATTCACTCGGCATGAAGCGTTCAGCAGTTTCGGGTTCCCTGAAGAACTCGTGAGAAACGCCGACGAGAATTGGCCGACCAGTTCGGGAGCATTTCCCGAGGTCACCGCCGTGAAGCAGGCACGGTTTCGGGATGATTCCCGCGTATCGCCGACCGATTGAGCCCTTGTCCCGCGCGAGGGAAACGGCTAGACGAAACACCGTGTGAACATTTGTCGTATAAACTCCGCGAACAAGGCAGAGGGTTGGCACCCGCGGTCCTGGATCCTGCCGTCAGGTGACGTACGGCAATCCTCATTCGCCCCCGCGTCACCGGACCCCGGCCCCCGCCTCTCTGACCCCGTGAGCTGACAGCGCCGTCCGCCCCCGCCCTCGCGCCATCGTGCCTGTCGAATGAGAGGCGACCCACCATGCCGCTGCATGTACCCCCGGCTCCCGCGCCCGCACTCCGTTCCGTCCTCACCGCCCTCGCCTCGCCCACCGCCGTACGAGAGGCCCGGACTCCGTCCCTGCTGCGCGCCCAGGGACCCGTCACACCCGAGTTGCCCCTACCCGTGCACGTACTGGACGGCACCGCCACCCGACTGACCGGGTGGCGTTTCCTGATCCGCTGCGGCGAGCGCTCGGTGGCGGCGGCGGAGACCAGGCTGACCGCGGACGGCTGGACGTTCTCGCACTTCTTCGAGGGCCCGTACCTGGCGTCCACCGAACACGCGCTGCGGCAGGCGGAGGTGATGCAGCAGCCGTATCAGCCGCGACTGCTGTCGATCCCGGCCCTGTACATGCTCGCGCTGTGGCTGCACGGCGACTGCGCGGCGGACGCCGCCACGGGCGCCCCCGCCGCCACCGACCTGCTCGTCCCGCTCGCCCCGGCCCCGCCGGGCATCGCCGCCCACCGTCCGCACCGGGCCGCCGAACTCCTGCCACTGCTGACCCATCGGCTGACGCCGGCACCCTTGCTGAGCTCACCGGCCTGAAGAAGCACCCGAGCCGTCTCGTACCCCGCCCCCGAATTCCGGGTCGCGGGGTACGTCGGCGTTTCCGGCGCCATCGGGCCGACGGAAATCGCCACGCTCGTACGAGCGCAGAATTGCTCGAAGGAGCCAAATGCGATGTGCGGCCAAGGGGACTAGCCCTATCCGGCCCCCTCGAACCACCCGAAGGGACAGTGCAGTTCAGATGAACCGCCCTGCCGGGTGATGCGTCTCCAATCTGTGAAGAAGTGGTGATGCGAAATACCTGCGGATTGACGCCCGTAGGGCAACACTGGGTTCCGACTGAGTAATCGCGACGGGGGACGTCATGACCACAACACAGCGAAAGATCCCACCCATGTGCCAGCACCAGCCACCGTGTCCCACCGCCGACTCCGCCGACCGGGAATCCGCCCGCCTCGTGGCGCACCACCCGGAACAGGGCTGGAGCCTGCTGTGCAACGGCGTCCTGCTCTTCGAGGACACCGGTGAGCTCCTGCCCGACGGCCGGGTCATCGCCCCGCACCGCCCGCTCGCGGGGGCCACGGCGGCCTGAGCACTGCCGGGCGGCCACGGCCTGGCCGCCGTACCGCCCGGAGACCTTGAGGGGCCGGCTCGCAGCGACCGTCTGCGCACCGGCCCCGACGCATGTCGGAGGCCGATCACTTACTGTGACGCCTTGTATATGGACCCACTTTTCCGGAAGACTCCTGGAAGTTTCGGAGCGCTGAAGCTTTCGGAGCTCGGAAGCTTTCGGCACGCGGAGTGCCTTCAGCACGCGGACCCTTTCGGAACTCGAACGCGTCCGGGCTACGACGCGGAGGTGGGCAGATGAGAACAGGCGAGGCCGGTGCCGAGCCCGGGGGCAGAGTCACCATCACGGAGATCGCCCGGCAGGCCGGAGTCTCGGTGCCGACGGTCTCCCGCGTGGTCAACGGCCGCTCTGACGTCTCCCCCCGGACCCGCGCCCGGGTCGAGGAACTCCTCCAGCGGTACGGCTACCGCAGGCGCCCGGCGGCCCCCGGCACCCGTGCCGCCCTGCTCGACCTGGTCTTCCACGACCTCGACAGCCCCTGGGCCGTGGAGATCATCCGGGGTGTCGAGGAGGTCGCCCAGGCGGAGGGCGTCGGCACCGTGGTCTCCGCGATCCACGGCCGCTCCGGCGCGGCCCGCGACTGGATGCGCAACCTCCGCGCCCGCGCCTCCGACGGGGTCATCCTGGTCACCTCGGCGCTGGACACCGTCCTCCACGACGAACTGCGCGCCCTGGGCGTCCCTCTGGTGGTCGTCGACCCGACGGGCTCACCCGCGCTGGAGGCCCCGACCATCGGCGCCGCGAACTGGTCGGGGGGCCTGGCGGCCACGGAGCACCTGCTGTCGCTGGGCCACCGCAGGATCGGCCTGATCGCGGGCCCGCCCCGACTGCTGTGCTCGCGGGCCCGGTTCGACGGCTACCGGGCCGCGCTGGAGGGCGCCGGGCTCCCCCTCGACGAGTCGCTCGTGGTGCCGGGCGACTTCCACCCGGAGTCCGGCTTCGCCGGCTGCGAGAAGCTCCTCGACCTCCCCGAGCCGCCGACCGCGATCTTCGCGGCCAGCGACCAGATGGCCCTGGGCGCGATCGAGGCCCTGCGACGACGCGGCCTCAGGGTCCCGGAGGACATGAGCCTGGTCGGCTTCGACGACCTCCCGGAAGTCCGCTGGTCCGCACCCCCGCTCACGACCATCCGCCAACCCCTCTCGGAGATGGGCAAGCTGGCCGTCCGCACCATCCTCAAACTGACCCGCAACGAACCCCCGGACAGCCCCCGCGTAGAGCTGGGCACCGAACTGGTGGTCCGATCCAGCACGGCCCCTCCTACGGCCCCCTGACGAGGGGCGCCGTACGCGGGAACGCCCCGGGCGAGGGGCTGCACGCGGACACGGCCACTCCGACAACCGCCTGCCGGGTGGCGCCACACGCAAAGCACCCCGTACCACGCCCCCCTGCCAGGCGACCCGGCGCTCAACCACAACGCCCAGAGAGCCCCACGCGCGGCCCCGGCACGTCCGCCCCGCCCCGCCCCGCCCCGAGGACGCCACGCCCACTACTGCACCTCGGAGATCTATGGCAGGTGGCGCTGCCGACGACCACGACACCGCCCGAACCCCGCCCAGTCGCTCCTGCTCCGCCCAGACGAACACGCCGCAGCCACCCCATCGCCAGGCAGCGGGATCCGCGAACTACGCGGCGCATGCCCCCGCCGGTGGAGTGGAGCCGCGCCGGTGGAGTGGAGTCGCGCCGGTCAGGACCGCCCCGCGCCCGCAGGACGACCCCGACAGGCGATGCCGCCGGTCCGCGGGGCGGGCCGTGAAGCCGGCCGCCCCTGCCGAGCCACCGGCGCATGCCCTCCCAGGGGGCGCGGCCAACCCATGGCCCGGCTTGGGCCGTTGGCGCGGTGAGCCGCGGGAGTCCGCCGCCCTGGAACCCCCAGGTCCGCCCACGGACCAGCCCTCCCGCCCCGAGGACTCCCGCTCCCCCTGGACATCACCATCCCGAGCACGGCCGGAGGACGGGTCCGGTCAGCCCCCGTAGGCTCCCCGACCGGACCCGCCCCAGCCCCGTACGCGTCTCCCCTACTTCAGCGCCCCTCTGATCGCGAAGTACGCCGGCTTCGGCTGGAACTGCTCGTCCCACGGCAGTGCTGCGCCCTCGCCCTCGAAGAAGGCCGGTATCCAGCTGTACTTGTCGGTCCAGTCCCACACCGTGATGCCGACGCACCGCCGCACGGCGAGGCACGCGTCGGTGACGTCGGCGTACCACTGGGCCTGTTGGGCCAGCTTCTCCTCCGTGGCCGGCAGGATCATCCGGATGTCGACCTCGGTGAGCGCGGTGTCGAGGCCCAGCTTGGAGAAGCGGCGGAGGTTGTCCTCCAGGGTGGTCGGATAGCCGTACTGGAGCGCCAGGTGCGCCTGGAGCCCGATCCCGTCGAGCGGAACGCCCTGCGCCTTCAGCTCCTTGGCCAGGTTGTAGTAGGCGTCGCTCTTCGCCCCGACCGCCTCGATGTTGTAGTCGTTGAGGTACAGCTTGACCTTCGGGTCGGCCTGCCGGGCCCACCGCAGCGCGTCCGCGATGTAACCGGGCCCGAGCGTGTTGTAGAAGACGGTCTCCCGGTACGTACCGTCCTCGTTGAAGGCCTCGTTGACGACGTCCCAGGCGAACACCTTGCCCCGGTAGTGCCGTACCTCGGTCTGGATGTGCTTCTTCAGTACGGCCCTCAGCTCACCCGCCTTCCACGCGCGCGAGGTGACCCAGTCGGGCAACTGGCTGTGCCAGACGAGGGTGTGCCCGCGCACCTTCTGGTGATGGGCCCGGGCCAGGTTCACGATCTCGTCGCCCGCGGAGAAGTCGAACACGCCCTGCTCGGGCTCGGTGGCGTACCACTTCATGCCGTTGCCCGGCGTGATCTGGTTGAACTCACTGCCGAGGATCTGCTTGTACGGCTCGTCGACGAGCTCGGGATTGTCGGTGGCGCTGCCGAGGTACCGGCCGTGCCGCTGGGCGAGGTCGGCGAGCGTGGCCGGCTTGCCGTGGGCCTGGGCGGCGGGCACGCCGAGCCCGGTGACGACCAGGGCCGCGGCCAGCACTCCGGCGAGTCTGAGACGGTTCTTGCGCATGGTGCGACTCCTCACGTGCGGGGGTGGGTGAGCCGTACTTTCTTGTGCGGACGCCGCCGTCAGCCCTTCGTGGCTCCGGCGGTCAGGCCGCCGACGAGCTGGCGCTCGGCGACCGAGTAGAAGGCGAGGGCGGGCACCATCGCCAGCACGAGATAGGCGAAGACGCGCGCGTACTCGGCCGAGTACTGCCCCTGGAACTGCTGCACACCGACCGGCAGGGTCCACCACGTGTTGTCGGTGAACACCAGCAGCGGCAGCATGAAGTTGTTCCAGCTGGTGACGACGGCGAGCACCGACACCGTGCCGAGCGCCGGCCGCGCCATCGGCAGCAGGACGCGCCAGAAGAACCCGAAGGAGCTGCACCCGTCGAGCGTGGCCGCCTCCTCAAGTTCCCCCGGGATCTCCCGGAAGAAGGCCCGCAGGATGATGATCGTCATCGGCAGCCCGAAGGCGGCCTGCGGCAGGATCACGCCGAGCGGGTTGTCCAGCAGGTCGAGCGAGCGCAGCAGCAGGAACAGCGGGAGCACCGCCACCGCGAAGGGGAACATCAGCCCCATCGTGAAGAGCGTGAACAGCGCCTCCCGCCCCCGGAAGGCGAACCGCGCGAACGAGAACGCGGCCAGCGCGGACAGGGCGACCACCAGCACCGTCGTACCGACCGCGATCAGCGTGCTGCTGCCGAGCAGCCGCCAGAAGTCGCTCCCACCGAGGATGTCGGTGTAGTTGCTCGTGAGCCACTTCCTCGGCAACCCGAACGGGTTGCTGGAGAGTTCGTCGGTCGACTTGAAGCCGGACAGGACCGCGTACACGAGGGGTACGACCATCACCGCGCCGACGACGACGAGGATCACGTGCATCGGCAGAGTACGAACACCGCTTGTACGGCTGGTCACTTGCCGTCCCCCCTCATCGTCGTGGTGGCCCCTTCGAGGTCGCGGCGGAGCACGAACCGCTGGTAGGCGAGGGCGAAGACGAGGCAGATCCCGAACATGACCACGCTGATCGCGCTGGCGTAGCCGACCTGGTAGCGCTTGAAGCCGTACTGGAACATGGTCACGGCCATCGTCTCGGAGTGGTGGTCGGGCCCGCCCTGGGTGATCACCCAGACCAGGTCGAAGAGCTGGATCGCCCCGATGACGGACAGGAAGACGCTGATGCGCAGGGTGGGCGCGAGCAGCGGCAGGGTGACGTTGCGGAACCGCTGCCAGGCACTGGCTCCGTCGATGAGCGCGGCCTCGGTCAACTCCCGCGGGATGGACTGGAGTCCGGCGAGGTAGAGCATCATGTGGAAGCCGAAGTACTTCCAGGTCATGACGAGGAAGAGCGTCGCCATGACGTAGGACGGATCGGCGAACCACAGCCCGCCCACCCCGTCGAGCCCCACCGCGCCCAGCACATGGTCGGCGAGTCCGTCGTCCGGCGCGAAGACCATGCTGAACAGCACACCGGTGATCGCCTCGGAGAGCACGTAGGGCGCGAAGAACAGCATCCGGTAGACGGCCCGGCCGCGCAGGCGCTGGTTGAGCAGGACGGCCATGGCGAGCGCGAACGGCAGTTGGAAGGCGAGGGAGAGCAGCACCAGGAGGAGACAGCGCCACAGGTCGCCCAGGAAGACCGGGTTGTCGAAGAGGTCCGTGAAGTTGTCGGTGCCGACGTAGTCCGACGGCATGCCGAAGCCGCCCCACCGGAAGAACGCGGCGTACAGCGCGAACAGCATCGGCAGCAGGACCATGCCGATGAACAGCACCAGCGCGGGGAGCTGGAAGCCGACCGCGGTGAGCCAGTGCAGCACCCGCCGACGGCCCCGCCCCCGGGCCCTGACTGATTCCGGGGGCGGGAGTTCGGTGCCCGGACCGCTCCGCTTGTCTGCGAGGAACGTGGAGGTCATCGCGGGCTACTGCTCTTCCTTCGCGGTCTGCGTGATCGACTGGGCGACCTGTTCCGGGGACTTGGAGCCGGCGATGAGCGCGGCCACGCTGTCGTTGACCTCCTGGCCGACGGCGGGCGCGTACGCCTGGTCGAGGTAGAGCTGGAAGCCGGTGGCCGCCTTCAACTGGGCCTGTACCAGCTTGAGGTTGGGGTCGGTCATCGCCTTCTCCGCGTTCGGCAGCACGGGAAGGATGCTGGTCTTCTTGACCAGTTCCAGTTCGGTGGCCTCGGAGGCGAAGAACTTCAGGAAGTCGACGGCCGCCTGCGGGGCGCCCCGGCGCAGCGCGTGGCCGCCGCCACCGCCGAACACCTCGGTGATGGCCCCCTTGCCGCCCTCGACCGCGGGGAACGGGAAGAACCCGAGATCGGAGCCGAGTCCCTTGCCGGAGTCGGCCTGCACGGAGGGTGCCCACTGGCCCATGAGCTCCATGGCCGCCTTGCTGTTGCCCACGGCGGCCGCCTGGCCGGTCGGGGTGGAGTAGGCCGCGTTGAGGAAGCCCTTCTGGAAGGGCTGGAGGTCCACGAGTTCCTTGAGGTGGCGGCCGGCCTCGACGAAGCCGGCGCCGGTGAAGTCCTTGTCCTCGCTGGCCTTCTGGAGGGCGGCGATGCCGGCGGTGCGCATCGCGAGGTAGGCCCAGTAGTACATCCCCGGCCACTTCTCCTTGCCGGCGAGGGCGATGGGCGTGATGTTCTTCGCCTTCAGCTTGTTCACGGCATCGAGGAAGCCGCTCCAGGTGGTGGGGGGTTCACTGATCCCGGCCTGCTTGAAGAGCTTCTTGTTGTACCAGAACCCGATCATGCCCATGTCGAACGGAACGCCGTAGAGCTTGCCGTCGAGGATGTACGGCTCCTTGGTGACCTTCAGCAGACCGTCGGCCCAGGGCTTGGTCCGGTCGCTCAGATCCTCGACGAGACCGGCGTCGACCTGCTGCTTGAGGACACCGCCGCCCCAGGTGTGAAAGATGTCGGGGAGCTTGCCGGAGGCGGTCAGCGCCGTCATCTTCGACTTGTAGGCGTCGTTCTCCAGCTGGACGATCTTGATCTTCACCTTGGGGTTCTGCGCCTCGAACTTCTTGGCGAGACCGGCCCAGACCGTCTTCGCCGGCTCGGTGGTGGAGATGTTCCACCACTCCACCGTGGTCGTGCCGTCGGACGACCCTCCGTCCGAGTCGCCGCCGCAGCCGGTCAGTGCCGTCATGCTCAGACCGGCCGCGGCGGACGCCGCTATGAATCCACGGCGGGACAGTGCCGGGTCGCCCATTTTGCGCTCCTTGGGTACGGGACGGAGACGTCCTGGTCCGCCCTGCGTCTCGAAAGTTTCGAAAGAGATCCAGAAAGCTTCGCTGCTGCCGCACCCTAGAGACAGCTACGGAGAGGTGGCAACCCCCTGTGCAGAGGGAATGTTCGAAGAACAACCACTCAACTCGTCGCGAGAGGGGGTGAGGTGATCGCCTCGAACGAAGTCCGCGGCACCGTGGATGCCGTAGGCGACGATGTTCCGGCCGACAAAGGGAGAGACCCCCCACAGGGAGCCAAGCGCGAGGAAAGGACCGCGGCGAGCCCCGGCCCGACCAGCCCCGAGCCACCGTGACGGGCGGTCACCGACTCCCTCACACCCGAAACATTCGACTTATCCAGCGATCCTTACGGAGCACTCCGCCGAGCTGCCCGCGAGCATCATCCAGGCGCCCAGGACGAAGCCCCCCCCGACAGCCGAACCCGACAATCCGCGGTGAAGTCCTCCTTGACGCCCCCGCTCCCGCCGCCCCTCACCATGACGCTGCGTATCCACCCCGCACCCTTCCTCCCGCAGAGCCCGAACCAGGACGAATCACCTTTTCGCCCACTCCGCCCCACCGCAGACCGAGTCTTAACGGAAGCTTGACGCCCAGACGGCCCCGATCCGAAGGCCCAAACGTCACTCTCCGCTTACGCTTGTTCCGCCGTCTGCCGGGCGGCCCCACCCCGCAGCCGCACCGCAGGAGCACCCCCCGATGGCCACCACCGAACAGCCGCCCGCCAGTCGCCTGCGCGCCTGGATGCTGGAAGGCCTGTCCGACATGGGCAAGCCGGGCGGCCACACGGGCCCCCACGCCGAGCCGGAACCCGCGCACCGGGGCCAGCGCTGGTGGCGTGTGATGTGCCTGACCGGTGTCGACTACTTCTCCACCCTCGGCTACCAGCCCGGCATCGCCGCCCTCGCCGCCGGCCTGCTCTCCCCCATCGCGACGATCGTCCTCGTGATCGTCACGCTCGCGGGCGCCCTGCCCGTCTACCGCCGGGTCGCCGAGGAGAGCCCCCGGGGCGAGGGCTCCATCGCCATGCTGGAGCGGCTGCTGTCCTTCTGGCAGGGCAAGCTCTTCGTCCTCACCCTGCTCGGCTTCGCCGCCACCGACTTCCTGATCACCATCACCCTGTCCGCCGCGGACGCCTCCACCCACCTCGTCGAGAACCCGCACCTGAACAGCGCCCTGCACGACCAGCAGATGCTGATCACGCTCGTCCTGGTCGCCCTGCTCGGCGCGGTGTTCCTCAAGGGCTTCCTGGAGGCGGTCGGCGTCGCGGTCGTCCTGGTGGGCATCTACCTCGCCCTGAACGTCGTGGTCGTGATCGTCGGCTTCTGGCACATCATCACCGCGGGCCATGTCGTCACCGACTGGTCCAGTGCCCTGACGGCCGAGCACGGCAACATCTTCGTGATGATCGGCGTGGCCCTGGTCGTCTTCCCCAAGCTCGCCCTCGGCCTCTCCGGCTTCGAGACCGGCGTCGCCGTCATGCCGCACGTCCAGGGCGACCCGGAGGACACCGAGGAGCGCCCCGCCGGCCGCATCCGCGACACCAAGAAGCTGCTCACCACCGCCGCCCTGATCATGAGCGGCTTCCTGATCGCGACCAGCTTCATCACCACCCTCCTCATCCCGGAGAAGGACTTCGAGTCGGGCGGTCCGGCCAACGGCCGTGCGCTGGCCTACCTCGCCCACAACTACCTCGGTGGAGTCTTCGGCACGGTCTACGACGTCTCGACCATCGCGATCCTGTGGTTCGCCGGCGCCTCCGCCATGGCAGGGCTGCTCAACCTGATGCCCCGCTACCTGCCCCGCTACGGCATGGCACCGCACTGGGCCCGCGCCGTCCGCCCCATGGTGATCGTCTTCATCCTGATCGCCTTCCTGGTGACGTGGATCTTCGACGCCGACGTCGACGCCCAGGGCGGGGCGTACGCCACCGGCGTGCTGGTGCTGATCAGCTCGGCGGCGATCGCCGTGACCATCGCCGCCCACAAGGCGGGTCAGCGGGGCTGGACGATCGGCTTCGCGGTCATCGCCGCGGTGTTCCTCTACACGACCGTCGTCAACGTCATCGAACGCCCGGACGGCGTGAAGATCGGCGCCTGCTTCATCGCGGCCATCATCCTGGTGTCCCTGCTGTCCCGGCTGGCCCGTGCCTTCGAGCTCCGCGTCACCAGCGTCACGCTCGACCCGATGGCGGAACGTTTCATCCGAGACATGGCCAGCCGCAAGATCCGCCTCATCGCCAACGAACCCGACTCACGCGACAAAGCTGAGTACCGCGACAAGATCGAGCAGATCCGCGAGGACAACGACATCCCCGGCGAGGACTTCGTCTTCGTGGAGGTCACCGTCCTGGACCCCTCGGAGTTCGAGGCCGGCCTCACCGTCCGGGGCGAGGTCCTGCACAAGCGGTACCGCGTCCTGACCCTGGAGTCCTCCTCCATCCCCAACGCCCTCGCCGCCCTGCTCCTGCACATCCGCGACACGACCGGCTGCACGCCCCACATCTACTTCGAGTGGACCGAGGGCAACCCGTTCCACAACTTCCTGCGGTTCTTCCTCTTCGGCCAGGGCGAGGTGGCCCCGGTCACCCGCGAGGTCCTGCGCGAGGCGGAACCGGACCGCGCCCGCCGCCCCCGCGTCCACACGGGCTGACCCGCGAGCGCGTCCGGCAGCGCCCTCCCGGCCGCGCCGCCGCACCAGCCCTACCGTGACCCCATGACCCTGAGCATCCGCAACCAGCTCCCCGGCACCGTCACCGCCGTCACCCCCGGTGACGCCATGGCGACGGTCAAGGTCCGCCTCGACGGCGGCCAGGACCTCACGGCCGCGATCACCCTCGACGCCGTCGAGGACCTCGGCCTCTCCCAGGGCTCCGAGGTGCGCGCCCTGGTCAAGTCCACGGAGGTCTCCCTCGCCACCGCCCCGATCCACGGTGTGTCCATCCGCAACCAGCTCCCCGGCACGGTCACCGGCGTGGCCACCGGAGCCGCCATGGCCACCGTGCGGATCGCCGTGGAAGGAGGCGAACTCACGTCCGCGATCACCGCGGAATCCGCGACCGAGCTCGCCCTCACCACCGGCACCCCGGTCGTCGCCCTGATCAAGTCGACCGAGGTGGCCCTGGCCACCGCCTAGAAAGCCTCGCGCACGCAAAGAGGGCCCCGCCGGAACGGGGCCTCCTCACCTCGACTCAGTCCTCGTACGCGTCCAACGGCGGGCACGAGCACACCAGGTTGCGGTCGCCGAACGCCTGGTCGATCCGCCGTACCGGCGGCCAGTACTTGTCCGCGACCGAGACTCCGCCCGGGAAGACGGCCTCCTCACGCGTGTACGCGTGCTCCCAGGCGCCGCCCAGCGCACCGGCGGTGTGCGGGGCGTTCCGCAGCGGGTTGTCGTCCGCGTCCCACTCCCCCGAGCCGACCTTCTCGATCTCCCCGCGAATGGCGATCATCGCCTCGCAGAACCGGTCGAGCTCGGTCAGGTCCTCGGACTCGGTCGGCTCGATCATCAGTGTCCCGGCCACCGGGAACGACATGGTCGGCGCGTGGAAGCCGTAGTCGATGAGCCGCTTGGCCACATCGTCGACGCTCACTCCGGTCGCCTTGGTCAGCGGCCGCAGATCGATGATGCACTCGTGCGCGACCAGCCCGCCGGGCCCGGTGTAGAGCACGGGGTAGTGCGGCTCGAGCCGCTTGGCGATGTAGTTGGCGGAGAGCACGGCCACCTGCGTGGCGCGCTTGAGCCCCTCGCCGCCCATGAGCCGCACGTACGCCCACGAGATCGGCAGGATGCCCGCGGAACCCCAGGGCGCGGCCGAGATGGGCCCGACGCCCGTCTCCGGGCCGGCCGCGGGCTGCATCGGGTGGTTGGGCAGGTACGGCGCGAGGTGCGCCCGCACGCCCACCGGACCGACGCCCGGACCTCCGCCGCCGTGCGGGATGCAGAAGGTCTTGTGCAGGTTCAGGTGCGAGACGTCACCGCCGAAGTGCCCCGGCTTGGCGAGCCCCACCAGCGCGTTGAGGTTGGCCCCGTCGACGTACACCTGCCCGCCGGCCTCGTGCACCTGCGCGCAGATGTCGGCGACGTGTTCCTCGAACACGCCGTGCGTCGAGGGGTAGGTGATCATCAGCACCGCGAGCTCGTCCCGGTGCTGCTCGATCTTGGCCCGCAGGTCCTCGACGTCGATCTCGCCGTCCCCGGCGGTCTTCACGACGACGACCTTCATGCCCGCCATCACGGCACTGGCGGCGTTGGTCCCGTGCGCGGACGACGGGATCAGGCACACGGTCCGCTGCTCGTCCCCGTTGGCCCGGTGGTATCCGCGCACCGCGAGCAGCCCGGCCAGCTCACCCTGCGACCCGGCGTTCGGCTGGAGCGACACGTTGTCGTACCCGGTGACCTCGGCGAGCCGCTCCTCCAGCTCCCGGATCAGAGTCAGATAGCCCTCGGCCTGCTCGGCGGGCGCGAAGGGGTGCAGCTGCCCGAACTCGGGCCAGGTGACCGGCTCCATCTCGGTGGTCGCGTTGAGCTTCATGGTGCAGGAGCCGAGCGGGATCATGCCCCGGTCCAGCGCGTAGTCCCGGTCCGCGAGCCGGCGCAGGTAGCGCAGCATCGCGGTCTCGGAGCGGTACTGGTGGAACACGGGGTGGGTGAGGAAGTCGTCGCCCCGCAGCAGCGCCTCCGGCAGTGCCTCCTCGGTGGCCGCGTCCAGCGCCTCGATGTCGCCCTCGACCCCGAACGCGTCCCACACGGCGGCCACCTGGGCCCTCAGGGTGGTCTCGTCACAGGCGAGGGACACGTGGTCGGCGTCGACGAGGTGCAGGTTGACGCCGCCCTGCCGCGCGGCGGCGACGACCTCGGCCGCCTTGCCGGCCACGCGCACGGTGAGCGTGTCGAAGTAGGAGCCGTGCACGACCTCCACGCCACCGGCGGTGAGCCCCGCGGCGAGGATGTTCGCGTACCGGTGGGTCCGCCGTGCGATCGCCTTCAGTCCGTCGGGCCCGTGGTAGACCGCGTACATCCCGGCCATGACCGCGAGCAGCACCTGCGCGGTGCAGATGTTGCTGGTCGCCTTCTCCCGCCGGATGTGCTGCTCGCGCGTCTGGAGCGCGAGCCGGTACGCCTTGTTCCCGTCGGCGTCCACGGACACGCCGACGAGCCGCCCGGGCAGGCTGCGCGCGAACTTCTCGTGCACGGCCATGTAGCCGGCGTGCGGCCCGCCGAAGCCCATCGGCACACCGAACCGCTGCGTGGTGCCGATCGCGATGTCCGCCCCGAGCTCACCCGGCGACCTCAGCAAAGTCAGCGCGAGCAGGTCGGCGGCGACGGTCACGAGCGCGCCGAGCTCGTGAGCCTGGTCGATGACGGGCTTGATGTCCCGTACGGCCCCGGAGGCGCCGGGGTACTGGAGGAGTACGCCGTTGATCTCACGGGAGGCGATCTCGGCCGGGATGCCCTGGCTCAGGTCCGCCACGACGACCTCGACACCGGTCGGCTCGGCGCGGGTCTCGATGACGGCGATGGTCTGCGGAAGGGCGTCCGCGTCGATGAGGAAGAGGCCCTTCTTGTTCTTCCCCATGCGCCGGGACAGGGCCATGGCCTCGGCGGCCGCCGTGCCCTCGTCGAGCAGCGAGGCACCGGAGGTCGGCAGCCCGGTGAGTTCGGCGACCATGGTCTGGAAGTTCAGCAGGGCTTCCAGCCGCCCCTGCGAGATCTCCGGCTGGTACGGCGTGTACGCGGTGTACCAGGCCGGGTTCTCCATCACGTTCCGCAGGATGACGGGCGGCGTGAAGGTGCCGTAGTAGCCGAGTCCGATCATGGGGGCGAGGACCTGGTTCCGGTCGGCCAGCGACCGCAGCTCGGCCAGCACCTCGGCCTCGGTGCGCGCTCCGGGCAGCTCCAGGGCATCGGCGTTCTTGATCACATCGGGCACCGCGGCGGCGGTGAGCTCGTCGAGCGAGCCGTACCCGACCTGGGCGAGCATCTTGGCCCGGGCCTCGTGGTCGGGACCGATATGACGCTGCTCGAACGGGATCCCCTGCTCGAGCTCTGCGAGCGGAATGCGGTGGGCGGTCATTGCGGAGGCCTCCTGGTCTGACGCGACCTTCGAGGGGTACCCCGGCGCGGGTACCCCGACGGCCTCCCCCTCTGTCATCTCAACCTGAGAGCTTCACCGGTCGCCCGAGGGGCCACCGGCTTTCACCGTCGGTGAGAGCGGAGGCCGCCGTCGACACCCGCCCTGCTTTCCAGAGTGACCTCGTCCGTGCGGTACGTGAGCCTGAGAGATTCCGGGGAGGATTTGCTCCTTCGGCGCCTCCGATGTCGTCTGGAGGACTCTCCCGCACGGGGTCGACAGCCGCCTGCAAGCCTACCAGCGAGGTCCGCGATCGAGCGTTCGAGTGGCCGCCCACCCCAATGTGCTCTTTCGTAGTCTTACGACCGCTTCGGATGAGTTGCGACCAAGTGGAGGGCCCGTGCAGACCGACATCGATCCGCGCCACCTGATCGGCCGCAAGGCGTTCGACCGCAACGGCACGAAGATCGGCACCGTCGACGAGGTCTACCTCGACGATGCCACCGGGGTCCCGGAGTGGGCGGCGATACGCACCGGCCTCTTCTCCCGCGACGCCTTCGTCCCCCTGGAGCCCAGCGAACTGGTCGAGGGCAACCTGAAGGTCCCCTACGACCGCTCCCTGATCAAGGACGCCCCCGACTTCGGCGTGGGCCGCCACCTCTCCCCGGCCCAGGAACTCCAGCTCTACCACCACTACGGCCTGGACCTGGCCCCACCACCACCCCTGCCGGACCGCCCCTTCGGCAAGATCGCGGGCACGGAGGACGCGGAGCCCTGAGCCACCTGCGTTCAGCGCCCCGAACTGGGGGCGCGGGGAACTGCGCGACGAGCCACGACGCACCCGCACCCGCCGACGAACCCGTCACGGGTAGTGCGGGTGGGCACTCATCCCCTCGACCAACGGCAACGGCTCGGCCAACTCCAGCGAAGGATCGTCGACAGGAAACGTCCGCACCCGCCCCGGCGGGGAATCCGGCGTCTCGAACCGCACGGTCACCCGCCCCACCCCACTCCCCTGCACCCACCCGTGCCCGTACTCGGCATGCCGCACATCGTGGCCGGCGACCCAGCGCCGCTCGACCACCGACTCCCGCCCCTCGACCGGCACCTCATCGGCAACCTCCTCCACCGCGTGTTCCACCCCGTCCCCCGCGGCCTGGGCGAACAGATCCTCTTGAGTGAAGTCGGCGAGCCCCGAGACCCCGACCCCCAGCAACCGCACACCCCCGGTGGAGTCCACCCCCTCCAGCAACCGCAGAGCGGCCTCCCGCACCACCGCGGGGTCGTCCGTGGGCCCCCGCAGCGTCTCGGACCGCGTCAGGGTCGAGAAGTCGTACCGCCGCACCTTCAGCACGATGGTCCGCCCCGACAGCCCGGCCCCCCGCAACCGCCGCACACACCGGTCCGCCAGCCGCTGCACCTCGAGCCCGACCCGGACCCGGTCGTGGATGTCCACGTCGTAGGTGTCCTCCACCGACACCGACTTCGTCTCCCGCTCCGCCACCACGGCCCGCTCGTCCCGCGCCAGCGCCATCGCGTACAGCCCGTGCCCGTGCGCCTTCCCCAGCAGCCGTACGAGCTCGTCCTCCCCCGCCTCCACGATCTCCTCGACCGTGTGGATCCCGGCCCGGCGCAGATGGTCCCCCGTCGCCGGCCCCACCCCCGGCAGGGTCCGCACCGACATGGGCCCCAGCAGGGCCCGCTCGGTCCCCGGCTCGATCACCACCAGCCCGTCCGGCTTGGCCTGCTCGGAGGCGATCTTCGCGAGCATCTTGGAGGCGGCGAGCCCCACGGACCCGGTGAGCCCCGTGACGGCCCGTATGTCGGCCCGCAGCTTCGCTCCGGCCAGCCGGGCCGACCCCTCGTCCCAGGCCGTTCCACCGGCCTCCAGATCGACGAACGCCTCGTCCAGGCTCAGCGGCTCCACGAGCGGCGACAGCTCCCGCAGCAGCCCCATCACCTGCTCGCTGATCGCCTTGTAGAACCCGAAGCGCGGCACGAGATACGCGGCGTTCGGCGCGAGCCGTCTCGCCTGGGCCATGGGCATCGCCGAGTGCACCCCGAACACCCGGGCCTCGTAGGACGCGGTGGCCACCACACCCCGCGGCCCCAGCCCGCCCACGACGACGGCCTTCCCGCGCAGACTCGGCTTGGACGCCTGCTCCGCCGAGGCGTAGAAGGCATCCATGTCGAGATGCAGGATCGTGGGCGCTTTTCTCACATGTCCGATGCTGCCCTACGCCACTGACAATGCCCCGCCGGGACAGCGGGGCAGGACCTCAGACAGCCCGGTTGCGCCGTCGCGCCAGCTCGTCCGCGGGGTTGGTCCCGACGAGCGTCTCGCCGGTGTCCACACGCTCCCCGTGCAGCTGTGACAGCGCGCTCTCGACGTCCCGCCACACCACACCCACGGCGATCCCGAAGATCCCCTGTCCGCCCTGGAGCAGCGCGTGGACCTCGTCGGGCGAGGTGCACTCGTAGACCGTGGCCCCGTCGCTCATGAGCGTCATGCGCTCCAGGTCCTGGAAACCCCGCTCCCGCAGGTGCTGGACCGTGGTGCGGATGTTCTGAAGCGACACGCCGGTGTCCAGGAACCGCTTGACGATCTTCAGGACGACGACGTCCCGGAAGCTGTAGAGCCGCTGCGTCCCCGACCCGTAGGCGGGCCGCACGCTCGGCTCGACGAGTCCGGTGCGCGCCCAGTAGTCGAGTTGCCGGTAGGTGATGCCGGCCGCCGCACACGCCGTAGGGCCGCGATAGCCGATCTGCTCGGACGCCATGGACGTCGCCCCTCCGCTGCTCGGCACGGCCGCCGGTCGCTGCGGAACGTGATGATCGGCCGCGCTGCTGTGAAGCGGGTACGGACCGCTCGCCCCGAGACTCCGTCCGGGGGCACCCCCAGCCGTACCGTCGCCGCTGCTTCTCACGCCGACCTCCGTCCTTGACCTGCCTTCTCGACGGTAGGCAGTCACCAGGGGTGCGTCAACGATCGCCACACTCGGCACGCCGAGTGATAATCACCCTGAGAGTGGTTTCCCGTAGCCATCCGCGGGGAAAGGCTAGCCGAATGCGCTCCGAACGGGCCGCAGGACGCTCTCACGCGCCGGTGGCAAATGCCGGCATTTCGGTGACGACCGGACAGGGCCGACCCGTCACGGAGCACTGATCCGCCGGACCGGCCGCACCCCGTCTCACTGACTGCTGGTGCCGAAGTCCTCGGGGGAGATCTGGTCGAGGAACTCGCGGAATTTCTCCACCTCGTCCTCCTGCTCGTCGGGGATCGCGATGCCGGCGTCGTCGAGCACCCCGTCGCTGCCGTAGATCGGCGTCCCGGTGCGCAGGGCCAGCGCTATGGCGTCGGACGGCCGCGCGCTCACCTCGACCCCGCTGGCGAACACCAGCTCCGCGTAGAAGACGCCCTCACGCAGGTCCGTGATGCGCACTTCGGTGAGCTCCTGGCCGACCGCCTCCAGCACGTCCTTGAACAGGTCGTGGGTCAGCGGTCGTGCGGGGGCCATGCCCTGCTGGGCGAAGGCGATCGCGGTCGCCTCCCCCGGCCCGATCCAGATGGGGAGGTAGCGGTCGCCTCCCACTTCACGCAGAAGCACGATCGGTTGGTTGGAGGGCATTTCGACCCGGACACCTACGACATCGAGCTCGTTCACACAGCAACCCTAGGCCGTGCCCGGGACGTTTGGGTAGTCGGGCAGGAAACGGGTGACAGTTCCTGCACGTGCCGCCCTCAGGGCAGCCGCACACCGAGGGCGGTCTGCACCAGCGCGGCGTGCAGCCGCACCGTGAGCCCCGCCAGTTCCTTCGCACGGGCTTCCGCGTGCGCGCGGGTCTGCGGATTGCGGTGGCGCTTCAGCGGAGCCACCACCTGGTCCACGAGCCCCGCCTCACGGTCCGCGGCGGCCTTCATCGCCCGCAGGTGCCGCGGCTCGATCCCGAACCGCCCGAGTTCGACGACGAGCGCGGCCACGGTCACCGCCTCGGCGTCGTACGCCCCGTCCGGCAGCGGGGTGATGAGCCCGTACGACTCCCACTCCGCGAGCTCCGGTTCACCGATCTCGGCGGCGGCCAGCAGCTCGGCCCGGCCGATCCGGGCCGCGGTGGGTCCCTCGGAGACCTCCAGGACCGTTTCTCCGTCCCGCTGACGGCCCACCGTGGGCAGCGCGACGGCCTCGCCCCGCTCCATGGCGTCCAGGTGCTCCCGGATGACCTTGAGCGGCAGATAGTGGTCCCGCTGCATCCTCAGGACGTGGCCGAGCCGCTCGACGTCCCGGTCGCTGAACTTGCGGTACCCGGAGGGCGTCCGCTGCGGCTCGATGAGACCCTCGGACTCCAGGAAACGGATCTTGGAGATGGTCACTTCGGGAAACTCGTCGCGCAGCACGTTCAGCACCGTGCCGATGCTCATCAGTCCACTGTCCGTCGCGGCGGTGCCGTGTCCGGCACCGCCGCTCGGTGTTTGAAGCATGGACCTTCCCTGGGAGGGTCAGTAGCCCTGCTGGCTCGCGTAGAACACCAGCCGGTACTTGCCGATCTGCACCTCGTCGCCGTTGTTCAGAGCGACCGAGTCGATCCGCTCACGGTTGACGTACGTGCCGTTGAGGCTGCCCACGTCCGACACCGTGAACGAGCCGTCCTGGCCCCGGCGGAACTCCACGTGGCGGCGCGAGACGGTGACGTCGTCGAGGAAGATGTCGCTCTGCGGGTGACGGCCGGCCGTGGTCAGCTCGCCGTCCAGCAGGAAGCGGCTGCCCGAGTTCGGACCGCGGCGCACGACCAGCAGCGCGGAGCCCAGCGGCAGCGCGTCCACGGCCGCCTGGGCCTCCGGGGAGAGCGCCGGCATCTGCGTCTGGCCGGTGACCTCCGAGTCGTAGGCCTCGAGGCCGGAGATGGAGATGGTGGAGGTCGTCTCGGAGGGACGCTCCGGAACCGCCCCGGCCCGCAGCGGGGCGCCGCAGTTGGAGCAGAAGCGGCTGTTCTCCGCGTTGCGGTTACCGCACCTCGTACACACCTGGGCCGACATAGGGGAAAACCCTCCACCCGTACTTGAGGTTGACGGCTGCCCGAAACCTATGCCGCCGGACTGGGCAGGGTCAACAGACGGCACGCCCTGACCTCCGGAGATGTCTCCGCCCGGGCCGCCGACCTGGTCCCGGAACAGCGGGCGCTGGCCCTCGGCTTCGGGCTGTGCGCGGTGCCGAGCGGTGGCGTTGTTGTCGCTACCCTCTCGCGCGCTCTTGCCGAACAACTTCTGAAACAACTTCACGGGCGATTCCCCTTGACCGAAACAGACCCGCCCGTGGGGCAGGACGAACCCTGATTGAACACACCGGCCGACCCGGACACCCTGACAACGTCCGTTTCCACCAGACAGTTTCCACCACGCACCACCCAATCGGTGCGCCGACCCCCCGCAACCTCATGCCCTTGCCCGACGCGCCGCATGCACCCCCGGTTCACCGGGAGGACGACCGAGCGTAGTCAGGCCGCTTCGCCGCTCGCAAGGCGTCCACGACGATCTTGTCCGACCGCTCCACGACCACGGTGGCCTGCTCCTTCTCAAGAGTCTGCACCACGCCTCCAGGGATGTTGAGCGCCGGTTCCAGGTCCTGCGGATTGCCGATGACCTTGAAACGAAACGGAGCGGTGATCTTGTTCCCGTCGACACTCACGCTTTTGTCGGAGTCCGACAGATAGGTGCCGGCGACGACCCGCACGCCGTTCACCTGGATCGCCTCCGCGCCCGCCGCCCGCAGCTCCTGGATCGCGTCGAGCAGCATGTCCGACTCGACCGTCCCCTTGGTGTCCTCGATCGTCATCTCGATGCCCGGCCCCTGCGCGGCCACCGTGCCCGCGAGGATGCCGAGTTGCCGCTCCTTCTCGACCGTCTGCTTGCGGGCCTCCTCCGCCTGGTCGGAGCTGTTCTCCAGCTCGTCCCGCTGCTTCTCGAGGCCCTGCTTCTCGTCTTCAAGACGCTGGGTGCGGTCGTCCAGTTCATCGAGGATGCGGACGAGATCCTCCTGCCTCGCCCCGCGCAGCGCACTGTCGCTGTCACTGTTCGACGCCACCTGGACGGCGAGACCGAACCCGAGGCCGAACAGCAGCACCGCGACGATGAGTTGGGCCCGGGTCACACGCGGCGGCCACAGGCCCTGGACCAGCCTCTGACGACCGGTCAGGCCGGGCTCCGCCGCCGGACCGGCGGTCTCCTCGACAGGCGTCGCCGGCTGCTCCGCCGGGAGTTCCTCGGGCAGTTCCCTGCGCAGCCCGTTGCCGGGCGTCTCCTCCTGCTCGCTCATCGGCGTCACGCCCTGAAGACGTGCCGGCGGATCGCCGCGGCGTTCGAGAAGATACGGATCCCGAGCACGACGACGACACCGGTCGACAGCTGGGCACCCACACCCAGCTTGTCGCCCAGGAACACGATCAGCGCGGCCACGACCACGTTCGACAGGAACGACACGACGAAGACCTTGTCGTCGAAGATGCCGTCGAGCATGGCGCGCAGACCACCGAAGACGGCGTCCAGCGCCGCCACCACGGCGATCGGCAGATAAGGCTCGACAACAGCCGGAACCTCGGGCCGGACCAACAGGCCGGCCACGACTCCCACGACGAGGCCCAGTACGGCGATCACGATGTGCCCTTCTCAGTTCTCGGCTTTGCTGTACGTACGATCACACTCGGTGCGGCCGGCAGCCGGAGGTCGTCCTCCACGGAGATCGCGGTCCGGATGCCGTAGTCCCCTTGCAGGGCGTGCAGATACAGCCCGTCGGCGCTGTTCTGGAACTTGGTGCTCAGCCGCTGCCCGTCCCCCACCGCGAGCACCGTATACGGCGGAACCAGCGGCTTGTTGTCGACCAGTATCGCGTCACCCGCGGCCCTGATCGCCGACAGCGCGGTCAGCCGCTGTCCGTTGATGGAGATGGCCTCGGCACCCGATTCCCACAGCCCGTTGACCACACGCTGCATGTCCCGGTCGCGCACCCGCCCGGTGTCGGAGAAGCCGGACGTCTCACGCGGGTTGCCGTCGCCGCCCGTGGTGGCTTCCTTGGCGTCGTTCACGACCAGCTTGACGCCGGGACCGTGCACCGCCGCGGCGCCCGACAGGATGCCCACGAGGTCCGCCTTGCCGCTCTCCCCGCTCTCCTTGAGCGCCTCCCGCTGCCGCGAACTCACGTCGTCGCGCAGCTTGTCGACATTCTCCTCGAGCGTGTCAGCCGTGTCGCCCTCGCGGTCGATGCGGTCGATGAGCTCCTGGCGCTCCTTGGCCACCACCGGAGCCGCCACCCGCGCCTGAGCCGCTCCCACGGTCACGACCAGGGCGGCGAGCACCAGGCCGAGGGCCAGACCGAGTCTCGCCCGCAACGTCTTGGGCAGCCCACCCTCGCCGGCGGCCTTCTTGCGGGCCGCCGCCTCGGCGTACCCGTCGTCGAGGCTGTGGTCCATGACGTTGGTGAGCAGCGACATGGAGGCGTCCGGACGCGGGGGTCGCGTGGGGGTGCTCCGAATGGGGGGCTGCTGCGGCATGCCGCACATCGTCGCACGTCGCGGCCCCTACCTCCGAATGGCCCCATCGGCGTGCCGGACACGCCCCCTTGGGGACACATGTCCGGCACGCGCGCGTGCGTGGGCTCAGCGGCCGGCGCTGTCCACGACCGCCGACCACTCGTCCAGCAGGGCCTGCGCGGACGCGTCGTCCGGCCCCTCGGCCCACAGGTGGGTGACCGCCTCGGCCGGGTCGGGCAGCACCATCACCCAGCGTCCGTCGGTCTCGACGACCCGGACACCGTCGGTCGTGTCGACAAAGCGATCGCCCGCCGCCTCCACGACCCGCCGCATCACCAGTCCCTTGACGGCCCACGGCGTTGCCAGGTCCCGCTTGAGAACATGCGCCCGCGGGATCCGCGCGTCGATCTGGCTGAGCGTGAGCTGCGTCCGCGCCACCAGCCCGATCAGGCGTACGAAGGCCGCCGTACCGTCGAAGACACTGCTGAACTCCGGCACGATGAAGGCACCCTTGCCGTCACCGCCGAAGATCGTCGAGTCGTCGCGTCCGACCCTGGTGAGGTCGTCGGGCGAGGTGGTGGTCCATTCGACCTGCGTACCGTGATACGCCGCCACCTGCTCCGCGATCCGCGTGGTCGTCACGGGAAGCGCCACACGGCCGCTGCGCCGCTCGGCGGCGACCAGGTCGAGCATGACGAGCAGGGCGCGGTCGTCCTCGATGATCCGCCCCTTCTCGTCCACCAGGGACAGCCGCTCGCCGACCGGGTCGAACCGCACACCGAACGCGGCCCGCGCGGACGCCACGATCTCTCCCAGCCGCACCAGGCCGGACCGCCGTGCGTCGGCCGTCTCGGTCGGCCGGGACTCGTCGAGTCCCGGGTTGATGGTGAGCGAGTCCACCCCGAGCTTCCCGAGCAGACTCGGCAGCACCAGACCCGCGCTGCCGTTCGAGGCGTCGACGACCACCTTCAGCCCGGACTCGGCGATTCCGGTGATGTCCACGTTCCGCAACAGCGAACCGGTGTACGAGTCGAAGACGCTCGCCGGGAAGTGCAGATCCCCGATCTCACCGGGGAACGCCCGCCGGTACTCCTGCCGTGCGAACACCCGGTCCAGCTTCCGCTGGCTGCCTTGCGAAAGGTCCGCGCCCCGCCCGTCGAAGAACATGATGTCCACGGAGTCCGGCACCCCGGGCGTGGTCCGGATCATGATCCCGCCGGCACTGCCCCGCGCGGTCTGCTGTCGCGCCACGGGCAGCGGTACGTTCTCCAGGTCGCGTACGTCGATGGCGCTGGCCTGAAGGGCGGAGATCACCGCCCGCTTCAGCGCTCGGGCGCCTCGGGAGTGATCGCGGGCCGTGGTGACCGTCGAGCCCTTCTTGAGGGTCGTCGCGTAGGCACCGGCCAGTCTGACGGCGAGTTCCGGTGTGATCTCGACGTTCAGGATGCCGGAGACCCCGCGGGCGCCGAAGAGATGCGCCTGGCCCCTGGACTCCCAGATGACCGAGGTGTTGACGAAGGCGCCGGCTTCGATGGTCTTGAACGGGTAGACCCGGACATTCCCCTGAATAATCGATTCCTCGCCGACGAGGCATTCGTCGCCGATGACGGCGCCGTCCTCGATCCGCGCGGCACGCATGATGTCGGTGTTCTTCCCGACGACACAGCCGCGGAGATTGCTCTGCTGCCCCACGTACACGTTGTCGTGCACGACGGCCTTGTGCAGAAAGGCCCCGCTCTTCACGACGACATTGGAGCCGACGACGGTGTGTTCCCGGATCTCGGCGCCGGCCTCGACCTTGGCGTAGTCCCCGATGTACAGGGGACCGCGGAGAACGGCATCGGGATGCACTTCGGCACCCTCGGCCACCCATACGCCCGGGGAGAGCTCGAACCCGTCGATCTCGACGTCGACCTTGCCCTCGAGGACGTCGGCCTGGGCCTTCACATAGCTCTCGTGGGTACCGACGTCCTCCCAGTAGCCCTCCGCGACATAGCCGTAGACCGGCTTGCCTTCCTTCATCAACTGGGGAAAGACGTCACCGGACCAGTCGACAGGCACGTCGGCCTCGACATAGTCGAAGACCTCGGGCTCCATGACATAGATGCCCGTGTTCACGGTGTCCGAGAAGACCTGGCCCCAGGTCGGCTTCTCCAGGAAGCGCTCGACCTTGCCCTCTTCGTCGACGATGGTGATACCGAATTCAAGGGGATTGGGCACCCGCGTCAGACAGACGGTGACCAGCGCGCCCTTTTCCTTGTGGAAGTTGATGAGCTCGGTGAGGTCGAAGTCGGTCAGGGCATCACCGGAGATGACAAGGAAAGCATCGTCCTTCAACGCCTCTTCGGCGTTCTTGACGCTTCCGGCGGTACCGAGTGGCTTCTCCTCATTGGCATAGGAGAGCTCCATGCCGAGCTCCTCGCCGTCACCGAAGTAGTTCTTGACCAGGGAGGCCAGGAACTGGACGGTGACCACGGTCTCGTTGAGCCCATGCCTTTTGAGCAGCCTCAGAACGTGCTCCATGATCGGCCGGTTGGCCACCGGCAGGAGCGGCTTGGGCATGCTTGAGGTCATGGGACGAAGGCGTGTGCCTTCGCCTCCGGCCATCACGACGGCCTTCATGTCGGAAGCGTCCTCCTCCAAGAGATGACGGTCTAGCCGACTTCACCCGTCCAGATTGTCCCGCACTTTTCCGCCGGCGGCCATCGAGCCGCTTCGGCCGTGCCGCAGGGACGAGTTCAATCGGCCATGGCGTCCGCGCGAATCAGGCGGCGGACTTGCACCACATAGAGGACTCCTGCCCACCAGTACAGGGTTGTACCCCATCCAGCGAACGCCCATCCGAAAATAGCAGCGAGTGACGAGATCCAACCCGTTCCGTCACTGAGCAGGAGCAAGGGGAAGGCGTACATCAAGTTGAAGGTGGCGGCCTTGCCGAGGAAGTTCACCTGGGGCGGCGGATAACCGTGACGCCTGAGGATGCCCACCATCACCAGGAGAACCAGCTCGCGCAAGAGAAGTGCAGCCGTCAACCAGATCGGCAGAATCTCGCGCCAGGTGAGTCCGACCAGGGTCGACAGAATGTAGAGCCGGTCGGCGGCGGGATCGAGCAGCCGGCCGAGGCTGCTGATCTGGTTCCACTTGCGTGCCAGCTTGCCGTCGAGGTAGTCACTGATCCCGCTCAGCGCCAGTACCAGCAACGCCCAGGTGTCACTCTTCGGCCCCCCGAACTCGGGCCTGAGGATCAGCCACAGGAAGAGCGGCACCCCGACGAGCCGCGCCATGCTGAGGATGTTGGGGATGGTGAGGACCCGGTCCGTCTGGACCCGGGTCTCCTGGACCTCCACCCGGGGGCCTCCTGTGGGAAACGTGCCAACGATGCTCCCTGACCCTACCTCAACGCAAAAAAGCTCTGGCTCTTGGGCAGTGCCCAAGAGCCAGAGCTATAAAAGGA
>NZ_KQ948739.1:0-175278 GCF_001514195.1 Streptomyces griseorubiginosus
GCCGATGACCGGCCGGAGACGGGGTATCAACATATCTGGCGTTGATTTTTGGCACGCTGTTGAGTTCTCAAGGAACGGACGCTTCCTTTGTACTCACCCTCTCGGGCTTTCCTCCGGGCTTCCCTTCGGTGTTTCAAACTCTATCAGTGTTTTTCCGACTCTCTGACCACCGTCCTGCGGGCATGCAGAAGTTGATCGAGATAGGGTCTGACAAGTTTGGTTGCTGCCAGGCACGGACGCGTGTTTGCGTCGCTCAGCCCCAAGCAGGAGTACGACTGTACACGGGGCCTCGAAGGCCATGCAAATCTCCCGGGCTGGTGGTCTAGACCACCAGCCGGTATCTTCCGTGCGGAACCCTCACTTCATCTGACATACGCTGCTGGACAGAGCCGTCCGAGACAGGCAGTGACGGCCCGTATACGCAGCTCCACCCCTGGGAGGCTTCCCATGACCACCGTGACGTCCCCTCTTGCAGGACGCGCCATCGGACTGGCCGCAGTGCCGGATCCGGTCTTCTCCGGGGCCATGGTCGGCCCGGGCACGGCGATCGACCCCGTACGTGAACCGTCCGAGGCCGTCGCACCCGTGGACGGCGTGATCGTTTCTCTTCACCCGCACGCGTTCGTCGTCGTCGACGAAACGGGACACGGCGTGCTCGTGCACCTCGGCATCGACACCGTGCAGCTCAACGGCGAGGGCTTCGAGCTGCTGGTGAACAAGGGTGACACCGTCACCCGCGGGCAGGCTGTCGTGCGCTGGAACCCGGCAGCCGTCGAGGCCGCCGGCAAGTCGGCGGTGTGCCCCGTCGTGGCGCTGGAGGCCACGGCCGAATCCCTCTCCGAGCTCCGTGACAACGGTGACGTGAAGGCCGGCGACAGCCTCTTCCTCTGGAACTGACGCCTGGAAGTGACCTCTGCAAGTGGCGTCCGGCTGTGACGTCCATGCCGTCGTAGGACGGCGAACAGGCACGACAACCATCGCGGCGGCGGGACCCGCCGCACTATCGGAGACGGGTGAGATGGAGACAACGCTGCGAGGCGTCGGCGTGAGCCACGGTGTGGCGATCGGCGAGGTTCGGCATATGGGAACGGCGGTGCTGGAGCCGCCTGCCAAGCAGATACCGGCTGAGGACGCGGAGCGCGAACAGGGGCGTGCCCGCCAGGCCGTGGAGGCTGTGGCGGCCGATCTGACGGCGCGCGGCAACCTGGCGGGCGGCGAGGCCCAGGCGGTGCTCGAGGCGCAGGCCATGATGGCCCAGGACCCCGAGCTGATCGCCGATGTGGACCGGCGTATCGCCGTCGGCAGCACGGCCGAGCGTGCCGTGTACGACGCGTTCGCCGCGTACCGCGAGCTGCTGGCCGGTGCCGGTGAGTACCTCGCCGGTCGGGTGGCGGACCTCGATGACGTGCGGAATCGTATCGTCGCTCGTCTGCTCGGGGTGCCCATGCCGGGTGTCCCTGACAGCGACGAACCGTACGTCCTGGTGGCGCGGGATCTCGCGCCCGCCGACACCGCTCTGCTGGACCCGACGCTCGTGCTGGGCTTCGTCACCGAGGAGGGCGGGCCGACCAGTCACAGTGCGATTCTGGCGAGGGCCCTCGGTGTACCGGCCGTCGTGGCGCTGCCGGGTGCGGGCGAGCTCGCGGAGGGCACGGTCATCGCCGTCGACGGCAGTACCGGTGACATCTTCGTGAACCCGAGCGACGAGAAGAAGGCCGAGCTGGAGACTGCCGCCGCCGAGCGGAAGGCCGCGCTCTCCGCCTCCACCGGGCCCGGTGCCACCGCCGACGGCCACAAGGTGCCGCTGCTCGCCAACGTCGGTGGGCCGGCGGACGTACCCGCCGCGGTTGAGGCCGGTGCCGAGGGCGTGGGCCTCTTCCGTACCGAGTTCCTCTTCCTGGACGACAGCAAGAACGCGCCCACCGAGGAGAAGCAGGTCGAGGCCTACCGGCAGGTGCTGGAGGCCTTCCCCGAGGGGCGGGTCGTCGTACGGGTGCTGGACGCGGGTGCGGACAAGCCGCTGGACTTCCTGACGCCGTCCGACGAGCCGAACCCGGCTCTGGGTGTGCGTGGGCTGCGGACGCTGCTCGACCACCCCGAGGTGCTGCGCACCCAGCTGACGGCGCTGGCGAAGGCCGCCGAGGGCTTGCCGGTCTACCTAGAGGTCATGGCTCCGATGGTGGCTGACCGGGCCGACGCCAGGGCGTTCGCCGACGCCTGCCGGGAGGCGGGGCTCCGGGCGAAGTTCGGTGCGATGGTGGAGATTCCCTCGGCGGCGCTGCGGGCGCGGTCGATTCTTCAGGAGGTCGAGTTCCTGTCGCTGGGGACCAATGACCTGGCGCAGTACACCTTCGCCGCCGACCGCCAGGTGGGTGCGGTGTCCCGGCTTCAGGACCCGTGGCAGCCGGCGCTGCTCGATCTGGTCGCGCTGTCCGCGGAGGGTGCGAAGGCCGAGGGCAAGAGCTGTGGCGTCTGCGGCGAGGCCGCGTCGGACCCGCTGCTCGCGTGTGTGCTGACCGGTCTCGGGGTCACCTCCCTTTCCATGGGTGCCGCGTCCATTCCTTACGTCCGGGCGACTCTGGCGAAGTACACGCTGGCGCAGTGCGAGCGGGCGGCCGCGGCCGCCCGGGCTGCCGACAGCGCCGAGGAGGCGCGGGAGGCCGCTCAGGCGGTGCTGTCCGGCGAGTAGCGGGACGAAGCCGGTCCTGCCGACGGCTCTGGGAGGGCGCTCCACCGGCGGGTGGGGCGCCCTCCTGCTGTTCAGTGGCTGTGGCGCGGTGTCGGTCCTTCGGGCCCGAGGTCCGGCGGGACGCAGTAGTCGACATCGGATTCCGGGGAGATCAGGTCGCCGGACTCGATGTCGGTGCAGTAGGCGTCGAAGACCTCTCCGGCGGTGAGGGGTTCGAGGCCGTCACCGCGCAGTCGCCAGCCGTAGACGCGGTCGGTGGCTCCCGGCGTGCAGGTGCGCATGACCAGTCCGCCGGGGCTCTGGGTGGCGATGCCGAGGGCCAGGACCGTGGTGAACTCGAGGGCTTCGGCTTCGTCGAGTTGGACGGCTCCGTCGCTGTTCTCGTCGGAGTGCAGGACCGAGACGAGGGCCTCCGGGGTGCCGGTGACGCTGCACACGAGGTGGTGTTCGCCTGGCTGGGCGGTGTCGAGGATCCGGACGAGGAGGTCGGAGGCGCGGGTGAAGGCGGCGCGGCCGATGTCCTCCCCGCAGGAGCCGCAGCTGCCGAGGCGGGCGAGGAGGGTGGTCGCGTAATCCCAGGTGGCCTGGCGTACGGCCTCGTCGACGAGGGCGGGCACCAGCTGGGTCAGGGGCTGGCCCTCGTAGGGCAGGGTCGGGCCGGTGCCGGCGAGTTCCGCCGTGAAGCGTGTGCGGCTAGCCGGGACGTCCGGGTTCAGGCCCGTCTCGGCGCAGAACTCGGCGTATTCCTGCGGGTCGAAGAGGGCGACGGTGGTGTGGCTGCCCTGTGCGGCGCGGGTCCGCAGGAGGTCTTCCACCTGTTTCAGGTAGGTCGGGTGGTCGTCGAAGGTGAAGCTGCGGTAGCGCCGCATGGCGCGGAAGTCGTGTTCGTCGGTGAGCAGGCCGATGGTGCCGGCGATTTCGCGGCGCAGGACGCGTCGCATGCTCTGGTGGTCGGTGTGCGCCATCTTTCCCCCTGTGCGCAGTCGATCAATGCTCACTCACAGTAACCGGCGGCACTGACAACGGCGTGCGGCCCGGGTCTGCCGGGCCGGTGGCGATGGCCGCCGTGACCGTGAGTGGCGGCGGCCGAGGCGAAGACCGGCCTCGGATCCCGCCAGGGCGTCGGGGGCCCGCTGGGTCAGGCGCGTTTGCGGGCCAGGTCCTCGTAGAAGTGGAGCAGGTCGAGGTTGTCGATGGAGCCCGCGTTGACCGCCTTCTCCAGGGGGGTGCCCTGGAGAAGGCGCTTGACCGGGACCTCGATGCGCTTGCCGGTGAGGGTGTGCGGGATGCCGGGCACCTCGATGACCTCGTCGGGGATGTGGCGGGGTGAGAGGTTCTCGCGGATGGTCTGCTTGATGCGGTCCAGGAGTGCCTGGTCGAGCGCGGCTCCGGGGGCGAGGTGCACGAAGAGCGGCATCCAGTAGCCGCCGTCGGGCTGTTCGATGCCGATGACCAGCGATTCCTTGATCTCGGGGAGTCGCTCCACGGCTTCGTAGATGTCGGCCGAGCCCATGCGGACGCCCTGCCGGTTGAGCGTCGAGTCGGAGCGGCCGTGGATGACGACCGAGCCGCGCGAGGTGACGGTGATCCAGTCGCCGTGGCGCCATGCACCGGGGTAGGTGTCGAAGTAACTGTCGTGGTAGCGGCTGCCGTCGGGGTCGTTCCAGAAGTGGATCGGCATCGAGGGCATGGGGTTGGTGACGACGAGTTCGCCGACCTCGTCGACGAGGGGTTCGCCGCTGGGGTCCCAGGACTGGAGGTCGGTGCCGAGGCCGGGTGCCTGGAGCTCGCCGATGTAGACCGGCAGGGTCGGGACGGCGCCCGCGAAACAGGAGCACACGTCCGTGCCGCCGCTGACGGAGGCGATCCACAGGTCCTCGCGGACCTCGTCGTGCAGCCAGCGGAAGCCGTCGGGCGGGAGCGGTGAGCCGGTGGTGGCCACGCACTGCACCTTGGAGAGGTCGAAGTCGCGGCCTGGGTGCACGTCGGCCTTGCGGCAGGCCATGACGTAGGCGGCCGAGGTGCCGTAGAGGGTGGCTCCCGTGCGTTCGGCGACCCGCCACTGGGCGCCGGTGTCGGGGTAGCCGGGGCTGCCGTCGTAGAGGACGACGGTCGTGCCGGTGAGGAGGCCGGAGACGAGGAAGTTCCACATCATCCAGCCCGTGGAGGTGTACCAGAAGAAGCGGTCCTCGGGGCCGAGGTCGCAGTGCAGGCCGAGTTGTTTGAGGTGTTCGACGAGGATGCCGCCCTGGGACTGGACGATGGCCTTGGGCAGTCCGGTGGTGCCGGAGGAGTAGAGGACCCATAGGGGATGGGCGAACGGCACCTGTTCGAAGACCGGCTCGGTGTCCGTGGCCGTGAGGGCGGACCACTCCAGGGCGCCTTCGGGGGCCGCGGTGCCGAGGAGCGGGATGTGGACGACGGCGCGCAGGGAGGGCAGTTCGCGGCGGATGTCGGCGACGGTCGCGCGGCGGTCGTGCTCCTTGCCGCCGTAGCGGTAGCCGTCGACGGCGAACAGGATCACCGGTTCGACCTGCTGGAAGCGGTCCAGGACGCTGCGGGCGCCGAAGTCGGGGGCGCAGGAGGTCCACACAGCGCCCACGGCGGCCGTGGCGAGAAGGGCGACGACGGCTTCCGGGATGTTCGGGAGGTAGCCGCTGACGCGGTCTCCCGGCCGTACGCCGAGGGCTCGCAGTTCGGCCGCCAGGGAGGCGACCTGGCGGCGCAGCTCGGACCAGGTCACGGGGCGCGGCTCATGGGTCTCGTCGACGTACAGCAGGGCCGGTTCGTCCGCGCGGGTGTCGGCGGCTCGCAGGGCGTGCTCGGCGTAGTTGAGAGTGGCGCCGGGGAACCACTCGGCGCCGGGCATCGAGCGGTCGCCCAGCACGCGCGCGTAGGGGGCCGAGAACCGTACGTCGAACCACTGGGTGACGGCCTTCCAGAACGTCTCCAGCTCGTCCACGGACCAGCGGTGCAGGGCCGGGTAGCCGCCGTCGGCGGGGGCGCCGTGGTGCTCGGCGGCCCAGGCCTGGAACCTGGTGACCTGGGACCGGGCGATGCGCTGCGGATCTGGCTGCCAGAGCGGCTGGGGGTTCACGGTCGACATGGGGCTGCTCCCGGACTCTGCGCGTCGTGTGCGTCCTCCGCGCACGGGCCAGGGGTGTGCGCGTGACGCGGCTGACAGGGACGATGCCATGTGATCAACTTCAACGCCAGGGTGCGGCCCACATAGTCCGTGTCGTGAAGATGTGGTCCCGGCACGGGTGAACGGAAGTTGAACGGCACACGCGTGTGGGTGAGTGAGTGGCAGGGTGAGCAGCATGAACGGTCGTGACCTGGTGCGCTCGGTGAAGGCGGTCGGCTCGGCGGGGGCGTCCCAGGGGTTGCGTACCGTACGGGCCGCGTGGCGCAGGAGGCGTACCGATGCTGCCGGGCTGCCCGCGCGCGGGGCCGAGCGGGCGCGGGTGCCGGGTCCGGTGCGGAGCGCCGAGCCGGGGCCCGGCGGGGGCGTCGTCCGGTTCGCACGGTCCGAGCTGCGGATCATGGTCGCGGTGAACGGGGCGGTCTTCTGGGGCTGGGACGGGGCCGGACCCGAGCCGTCGTACGCGCTGGCGGGCCGCTGTCCGGAGCCTGATCCGCGGGCGGTTCTCGAGCCGGACAAGGACGACGGCTGGCGGGTGGTGTCCGAGCGGGCGACGGTCGTGGTGTCGCGGCACGGCGCGGTCGAGGTGCGGACGCCCGGCGGGGTGACCGTGCGCCGGGATCTGCCGCCCCGGTGGTGGGAGCCGGTGGAGGGCGGCACGGCGCGCTGGATGCAGCGGTCCGAGGTGGCCGCCGACGCGCGGTTCTTCGGGCTCGGGGGCCGGGCGTCGGGGCCGCGGCTGCGGGACGGCGCGTACCGGCTGTGGAACACCGCCCCGGGCCGGTCGTTCGGGCCGGGTGACGATCCGCTGTACGTCACTATGCCGGTGCAGCTGGTGGTCGCCGACGTCACCACCCATCTGGTGTTCCACGACACGTCCTGGGACGGCACCGTGACCCTTCGGGAGGGCGAGGAGGGCGCGGGGTCCGGGCACGACCGGGTGGGGGCGTCGGAGCTGCGGATGGACGGCGGTCCGCTGCGCTGCTGGGTGATGGTGGGCACCCCCGCGCGCGTGCTGCTCGCGTGGGCGTCTCTCACGGGTGCGCCCGCCCTGCCGCCGTCGTGGGCGCTTGGCCATCACCACGCCCGTCGGGGCTTCGGCAGCGAGCAGGAGGTGCGGCGGATCGTCGCCGGGTACCAGGAACGCGATCTACCGCTCGACGCCGTGCATCTGGACATCGACCACCTGGACGAGCACGAGGTGTTCACGGTCGACCAGGATCGCTTCCCCAAGCTTCCGCAACTGGCCGGGGAACTGCTGCGGGACGGGATCCGGCTGGTGTCGGTCGTCGGTCCGGCGGTCAAGGCGGCGCCGGGCAACGCGGTGTTCGACGGCGGGACGGCCGAGGACGCCTTCGTGAAGGACGCGTCCGGACGGCTGGTGGAGGGGGTCGTGCGGTCCGGGGAGGCGGTCTATCCGGATTTCACCCACGCGCGCGTGCGTGAGTGGTGGGGCCGTCTCTACCAGGAGCGGCTGGCGGCCGGCTTCGCGGGCTTCTGGCACGACATGAACGAGCCCACGTCGTTGCACGCCTTCGGGGAGTCGACTCTGCCGCGCTCGGCCCGGCACGCCCTGGAGGGCCGGGGCGGCGACCACCGGGAGGCCCACAACGTCTACGCGCTGTGCATGGCCAGGGCCGGTTATGAGGGGCTGCGCGCGCTGGTGCCCGCCGAGCGGCCCTTCCTGTTCTCGCGTTCCGGTTGGGCCGGAATGCAGCGCTACGGCGGTACGTGGTCCGGTGACGTGGCCACGGGCTGGCCGGGCCTGCGGGCCTCGCTGGCGCTGGTGATGGGGCTCGGCCTGTGCGGGGTGCCGTACTCGGGGCCCGACGTGGGCGGCTTCGACGGGAGTCCGTCGCCCGAGCTGTATCTGCGCTGGTTCCAGCTGGGCGCCTGTATGCCGCTGTTCCGTACGCACGCGAGCCCGCGCGCGGGGTGCAGGGAGCCGTGGGAGTTCGGTGCCGAGGTGCTGGAGCACGCGCGCGTGGCGCTCGTGGAACGCCGGCGGCTGCTGCCGTACTTCATGACGCTGGCGCAGTTGGCACGCCGTACCGGGGCGCCTTATGTACGGCCCTTGTGGTGGTCCGCGCCCGAGGACCGTGCCCTGCGGGACTGCGAGGACGCCTTCCTGCTGGGCGACAGCCTGCTGGTGGCCCCGGTGCTCGATCCTGGCGGCGACCGGCGGGCGGTCCAGCTGCCGCGCGGGCGCTGGTACGACACGGTGACGGAGCAGGCGTACGAGGGGCCGGGCCAGGTGCTGGTGGAGGCCCCGCTGTCGCGGATCCCGGTGCTCGCGCGCGCGGGTGCCGTCATACCGGTGCGGGGCGCGGACGGAGGTCTGGAACTGGAGGTGTGGGCCCCCGCCCGGGGACGGAGCGGGGGCGGCCTGGTCGTGGTGGACGCGGGCGACGGGTGGGACGAGCCGGAGATCGACCGCTACGTCACCCGCTGGCAGGGCCGGAAGGTGGTCGTCCAGCGGGAGGGCGAGGACGGTGTGAGCGAGCCGTCCCTCCCGGTGCGGCTGCGGGGGCTCCCGGCGCGCTGAGCTCAGGCGTAGCGGCCCTCGAACCAGGCACGGACGGCCACGGTGTGCAGGGGGAACGCGAGTTCCTCGGGCCTGCGCAGCAGGTGCCAGCCCTCTGTCTCGTTCGTGGCGGTGGACAGCGGGAGGCCGTCGGCGGGGCGCTCCGGCAGCACCCCGAACAGGAGCAGGTGGCCGTCCTGCGAGCTCAGTGCGTCGACGAGCCGTACGTCGCGGGCGGCCGCCTCGATGCCGGTCTCTTCCTTGAGTTCGCGGACCAGGGCGTGCCGCCAGTCCTCGCGGTCGTCGACGAAGCCGCCGGGCAGGGCGATGCCTCCGCGCGCGGGCTCGACGGTCCGGGTGATGACGACCAGGGCGATGCCCTGGGTGTCGTAGACGGGCTGGAGCGCGACGGCGACCGGCAAGGGGTTGCGGTAGGCCACGGCGGCGCAGACGGGACAGGTGCGGGGCCAGCCCGCGACGCCCTCTCCGTAGGGCGCTCCGCAGCTCGAACAGTGGGAGCCGGGCCCGGAGTTGGGGATGGAGTGCTGAGTTTCGGACACGCGGCGGACTGTATCCGATCACCGGTGGCTTCGATTCCGTCGGGCCCTCTGCCTCTTCGCGGTGGTCCGTGCAACACTTCTGACGATCCGTCAGATACGGTCCGGGGAGGGACGTTGCCACGCACGCGTACACCAGTGGTCACCGGATGGTTCACCGGTGACGGAGCCGACTTCACGCTGTTGGGCACCCGCTGCTCCGCCTGCGCCTCGGTCTTCTTCCCGCGCGAGGACGGGCATTGCCGCAACCCCGGATGCGACGGTGGCGATCTGGCGGAGATTCCCCTTTCGCGACGCGGACGAATCTGGTCCTACACGGACAGCCGGTACCGGCCGCCGTCACCCTATGTGACGGATCCGGAACTTCCGTGGGAGCCCTGCACGTTGATCGCTGTGGAGCTGGCCGCCGAGCGGATCGTGGTGCTGGGGCAGGCCGTTCCCGGGGTCACCGTCGCCGATCTGACGGTGGGTGCGGAGGTGGAGGTCGTCCCCGGAGTCCTGCACGAGGACGGGGAGACGGTCTTCACCACGTGGCGGTGGCGGCCGACGGGGGTGGCGGCATGACGGCAGAGGTGGCGGTGCTCGGCGCGGGCATGCACCCGTGGGGCAAGTGGGGGCGCTCGTTCGTCGAGTACGGCGTGGCGGCGGCCCGTGCGGCGCTGGCCGACGCGGGGCTGGAGTGGCGGGAGGTCGGTTCGGTCGTCGGCGCGGACACCGTGCGGGGCGGTTATCCGGGTTACGTGGCGGGGGCGACCTTCGCGAAGGCGCTCGGCTGGCAGGGGGCCCGGGTCGCCAGCGTGTACGCGGCCTGCGCGTCGGGGGCGCAGGCAGTGGCCGCCGCGCGGGCACAGATCCTCGCAGGGCTGGCCGACGTGGTGCTCGTGGTGGGCGCCGACGCGGCCCCCAAGGGGTTCTTCAGGCCCGCGGGCGGTGATCGGCCCGACGATCCGGACTGGCTGCGGTTCCGGGTTCTCGGGGCGACCAACCCGACGTACTTCGGGCTGTACGCGCGGCGGCGGATGGCCGTGCACGGGGACACTCCCGAGGACTTCGCCGAGGTCAAGGTCAAGAACTCCGCCATGGGCGCGTTGAATCCGCACGCGCGCTACCGGAAGCGGGTCACGGCGGACGAGGTCGCGGCCTCCGCCGTGGTGGCCGATCCGCTGCGGCTTCTGGACATCTGCGCGACCTCGGACGGCGGGGCGGCACTGGTGCTCTCCAGCATGGAGTTCGCGCGGCGGCGGGGCGTGGCCGCGCCCGTGCGGATCAGGGCGGTGTCCACGGTGACGCCGACCTATCCGAACACCGTGCTGGACCTGCCCGACATCGCGACCGACTCCGCGGCGGTGGTCGAGCCGGCCGAGCGGACGTTCCGGGCCTCGATCGCGCACGCGGCCTACCAGGAGGCGGGAATCGGGCCGGAGGATCTTTCGCTCGCCGAGGTGTACGACCTCTCCACCGCGCTGGAGTTGCAGTGGTACGAGGATCTCGGGCTGTGCGGCGAGGGTGAGGGCGCGAAGCTGCTGCGCGAGGGGGCGACGGCACCGGGTGGGCGCATACCCGTCAACATGAGCGGCGGCCTCGCCTCCTTCGGCGAGGCGGTCCCGGCCCAGGCCATCGCCCAGGTGTGCGAGTTGACCTGGCAGTTGAGGGGTGACGCGGGGCCGCGTCAGGTGGAACACGCGCGCGTGGGGATCACCGCGAACCAAGGGCTGTTCGGTCATGGTTCGGCGGTGGTGGCGGTGAGGTGACCGGGGGACGCCGCCCACGCCCGTCCCAACCGTTGCCGTCGCCGACCTTGACGCCCCCCGGGGCCCGGTGAACACTTCCGGTGTCGGTCGACATCGCCGTACATTCTCGGCGTTCCAGGCATCACGCCGTGCGGGTCCCCCATGAGCCAAGGCCCGTGCCCCTACAGGCGATTCGGCCGCGACGGCACGCTCGTCGCGGACGCCGGGCGGGGCGCGGGATCCTCCCTGGCCTCGGCAGTTCGCCAAGGGAACCGCAACCCTGCACGGAGGTGGACCGGGGCGGGACCGTCCCGGGCCAGGCCTAGGAGCCGCCATGAGCAACGGAGACGTATTCCTCGGTGAGGTCATCGGTACGGCGATTCTGATCCTCTTCGGCGCCGGCGTGGTCGCCGCCGTCCTCCTCAACTACTCGAAGGCGAAGGACTCCGGTTGGGTCGTCATCGCGTTCGGCTGGGGCTTCGGCGTGCTGGCCGGGGCGTACACCGCCGCTCCGCTGTCCGGCGGGCACCTCAACCCCGCGGTGACCATAGGGATCGCCGTCGACACCGGGGACTGGGACCAGGTACCGGTGTACATCGCCGGGCAGATGGTGGGTGCCATGCTCGGGGCGGTCCTGTGCTGGCTGGTCTACTACGCGCAGTTCCAGGCCAACGCCGACGACGAGATCGCCCAGCCCACGCTCGGGATCTTCTCCACCGGTCCGGCGATCCGCAATCCCGTGGCGAACCTCGTCACCGAGATCATCGCGACCGTCGGTCTGGTGCTGCCGATCCTGGCGTTCGGGCTCACCAAGGGGCTCGGCGAGTCGGGTACCGCGGTCCTGGTCGTCTCGTTCCTGGTGGTCGGCATCGGTCTGTCGCTCGGCGGACCCACCGGATACGCCATCAACCCGGCCCGTGACCTCGGCCCGCGCATCGTCCACACCCTGCTGCCGATACCCAACAAGGGCACCTCGGACTGGGGTTACGCGTGGATCCCGGTGGTGGGACCGCTCATCGGCGGCGCGCTGTCCGGACTCATCTTCAAAGCGGCCTTCTGAGATCACGGCTCGCGAAACGCACTCCCTCAGCAACGCCTTGAGCAGCAACCCGACGAAGGGGACGTCATGACGGACAAGTTCGTCGCCGCCATCGACCAGGGCACCACCTCCAGCCGCTGCATCATCTTCAACCAGGACGGCGCGATCGTGGCCGTCGACCAGCGTGAGCACCGCCAGATCTTCCCCAAGCCCGGCTGGGTCGAGCACGACGCCACCGAGATCTGGTCCAAGGTGCAGGCCGTGGTCGCCGGGGCGATCGCGAAGGCCGGACTCCGCGCCGACCAGCTCAGCGCGCTGGGCATCACCAACCAGCGCGAGACGACGGTCCTCTGGGACCGCGCCACCGGCAAACCCGTGCACAACGCGATCGTCTGGCAGGACACCCGCACCGCGGCCCTCACCCACCAACTGGGCGGCTCGGACGGTCAGGACCGGTTCCGCGAGCAGACCGGGCTGCCGCTGGCCACCTACTTCTCCGGTCCGAAGGCGGCCTGGTTGCTGGACAACGTGCCGGGGCTGCGCGCGCGGGCCGAGAACGGTGAGATCGCCTTCGGCACCATCGACTCCTGGCTGATCTGGAACCTCACCGGCGGCACGGACGGCGGCCGGCACGTCACCGATGTGACCAACGCCGGGCGGACCATGCTGATGAACCTGGAGACCCTCCAGTGGGACCAGTCGATCCTGTCCGCGATGAACGTGCCGGAGGCCGTGCTCCCCGAGATCAGGTCGTCCGCCGAGGTCTACGGCACCGCGGTCGGCCAACTCGCGGGCGTGCCCGTGGCGTCCGCGCTGGGCGACCAGCAGGCCGCCGTGTTCGGACAGGCCTGCTACGACGTGGGTACGGCGAAGAACACCTACGGCACGGGCTCCTTCCTGCTGCTCAACACGGGCAACCGGCCGGTGCCGTCGAAGAACGGGCTGCTGACGACGATGGGCTACAAGATCGGCGACGAGGCGCCGGTGTACTGCCTGGAGGGGTCGATCGCCATCACCGGCGCCCTGGTCCAGTGGTTCCGCGACCAGCTCGGCATCATCCGGACCGCCGACGAGATCGAGCCCCTCGCCGCGAGCGTCGACGACAACGGCGGCGCGTACATCGTGCCCGCCTTCTCCGGGCTGTTCGCGCCCTACTGGCGCTCGGACGCGCGCGGAGTCGTCACGGGCCTGACGCGGTACGTCACCAAGGCGCACCTCGCCCGCGCGGTGCTGGAGGCGACGAGCTGGCAGACCCGTGAGGTCGTGGACGCCATGTACCAGGACTCGGGGGTGCAGATCACCACCCTGAAGGTCGACGGCGGCATGACCAAGAACAACCTGCTGATGCAGCACCAGGCCGACGTGCTGGACGTGCCGGTGGTCCGGCCGAAGGTCTCCGAGACCACGTGCCTGGGCGCCGCGTACGCGGCCGGGCTGGCCACCGGTGTGTGGAACGACCTCGACGAGCTGAAGTCCCACTGGCAGAAGGACGTCGAGTGGACGCCGGACATGGAGCCGTCCGTGAGGGACCGCCAGTACCACAACTGGCGCAAGGCCGTGGAGAAGAGCTTCGGCTGGGAGGAGGACGACGGCGAGAGCTAGCCACACGCGCGTGGTGCCGAGCACCGGGCACGCGCGCGTGGTGCGATGAAGCCGCGGCCCGTACCCCTGT
Organism: Streptomyces griseorubiginosus; assembly: GCF_001514195.1. Classification (GTDB taxonomy): domain Bacteria; phylum Actinomycetota; class Actinomycetes; order Streptomycetales; family Streptomycetaceae; genus Streptomyces; species Streptomyces griseorubiginosus. The sequence continues at coordinate 13,354 of NZ_KQ948739.1, forward strand.
CGGCGGGGGTACGGGCCGCATCCCCGCCGGTGCCCTCAGGTGGTGACGGTCCGGCGCTGACGTGCCGAGTACGCCATCGCGTGCTGGACGACTCCCACGAGGACGTCCTTGACGGACTGCCTGTCCCGGGCGTCGCACAGCACGACAGGGACGTCCTCGTCCAGGTCGAGAGCCTGGCGTACGTCCTCCTCGGGGTAACGGGCCGCTCCCTCGAAGCAGTTGACGCCGACCAGGAAGGGGATGGAGCGCCGCTCGAAGTAGTCGACGGCGGCGAAGCAGTCCTCCAGGCGGCGGGTGTCGGCGAGCACGACGGCTCCGAGGGCGCCCTCGGAGAGCTCGTCCCACATGAACCAGAACCGCTCCTGTCCCGGCGTGCCGAACAGGTACAGCACCAGGTCCTCGCGCAGGGTGATGCGGCCGAAGTCCATGGCGACCGTCGTAGTGCGTTTGCCCTCCACGCCACTGGTGTCGTCGACCGGGCGGCCCGCCTCGGTGAGCAGTTCCTCGGTGCGCAGCGGCCTGATCTCGCTGACCGCGCCCACCAGCGTGGTCTTGCCCACGCCGAAGCCGCCGGCCACCAGGATCTTGAGCGTGACGGGCTCGACCGGGGGCTTTCCGCGCTCAGAACGCCCGAAGATCATTGGTCTCTTTCTCCTGCTTGCTGCTTGCTGGGGGCGGCGCCGATGTCAGACGTGGACGGTCACAGGGCCCTGAGACCGTTGATCACATCGCGCAGGATGCTTTCGTCCGGGAGCTCGGCGGGCGGCACCGGCCGGTTCACATGGACCCACTCGGAGGCGACGAGGTCACCGATCAGGACCCGTACGACCCCGATGGGCAGGTCGAGTTCGGAGGACAGCTCGGCGACCGACTGGGGGTTGTCCCGGCACAGGTCGACGATGTCCACGTGCTCGGGGGACAGCGACTGGTCCCCTTCGGGATCGTCCGTGTGGGGTTCGGCGACGACGACCGCGATGAGGTCGAGACGGTGCTGACCGGCACTTGTGGTGCGGCCGCGTGTCATGGCGTACGGACGGACCACCGGTCCGGCCTCGTCGTCGAACCAGTGGCTTCTTCCCTGACCGTCTGTGCTCATGCCATCTCACTACCCGCCCTGAGGCAGATCGGTGCGCGGAGCGGCGCCGAGATGCACACCGACCCGCTTGACCAGGAGCGTCATCTCGTACGCGACGAGGCCCACGTCCGAGTCGGCGTCCGAGAGGACGGCGAGGCAGCTGCCGTCGCCGGCGGCCGTCACGAACAGGAAGGCGTCGTCCAGCTCGACCACGGTCTGGCGGACGTTGCCCGCCTCGAAGTGCCGGCCCACGCCCTTGGCCAGGCTGTGGAAGCCCGACGCCACGGCGGCGAGGTGTTCGCTGTCCTCGCGGGTCAGGTCCTGGGACACACCGGTGGGGAGGCCGTCGCTGGAGAGCACCAGGGCCTTGCGGATGCTCGCGACACGGTCCACCAGGTCGTCGAGGAGCCAGTTCAGCTCGCCGGACTTGTCGGTCGCCTTCGGTGCGGTCATCGACCGTCCCCCTTTGTCGTTCGGTGTGGTGCTGTGCCGCCTGACGTGTCGTCGCCCGCGGCGTTCTCCTCACGGCCGCGCTGCCAGCCGCGCTGGAGCGAGGCCATACGGCTGCGTACCTCGTCGGCGTCCCGGTCGGCGGGCTCCGCCTGCTTCCGTGGGCGCCGGTCGGGGGCCTGCTTCAGCTGCGGGGCCAGGTTGGCCTGCCGGACGCGGCGGGGCAGTGGCGTGGCGCCGGGACCGGAGTCCTGCGGCTCGCGCGTCTGGCCGCCGCTTCCGAGGGCGTCCATGCCTGAGACGGACCTGACGGGGCCGAGAGCGGGAGCACCGGGCCTGCCGCCGGTGACTCCGGTCGATCCCGTGATTCCGGAAGCCCCCGTGGCTCCGGAACCGCCGGCCGCCCCAGCACCTCCGAGCGCCCCCTCGTCCGCCCCGCCCCCGCTCGACGCGATCTCGGCGCGCCGGGTGCGTCGGGGCAGTGCGGGGGATCCTGACGGGCCGCCGAGGTCGCGGCCCCGCGCCGCCGAGGACGTCGGCGTCTGGGTCAGCTCGTCGAGACGGTCGGCCACGCCCGTGCCCCGGCGCAGCGCCGCGGCACGGCGGCGGCTGGGCAGCGTCGGAGGTTCGGAGCGCGAGGCGTCCGCGGTGACCGAGGGCGCCGTATGGGGGCGGGGGTCGCCGGGGCCGATCGGGGCCGCCTCGTCCCTCTCCTCGCGGCCCGGCCGCTCGTCGGTGACCGGGCGGCCGTGGGAGCTGACCAGCTTGGGGGTACGGCGGCGGGGTGGCGACACCAGGTCGTCCGGACCGTCGCCGAGACCGGCCCCGTCGGTGTCGAGACCGTCGTCGTCCACCTGGGCCAGGGAGCGGCGCGGCCGGAACAGCCCGCCGCGCTCGTCCTCGGAGTCGAGCACCCCCGGGAAGTCGGTCAGGGCGTCCAGGTCGACGGGAGCCTCCAGTTCGACCGGGCCGTCCAGGATCGCGGGCGGCATGGCCGGCCCTCGGGTGAGCGAGACCCGCTGGGCCGCCTCCAGTTCGGCCTCCTTCGAGGGCCCGGGGCGGTCGAGGCGGAAGCCGATGCCGTTGGTGTCCGGGACGTCGTCGGTCAGCAGCGCGTCGGGGATGAAGACCACGGCCGTCGTGCCGCCGTACGGCGAAGGCTGGAGGGAGACCCGGACGTTCTGCCGCTGCGCGAGCCGGCTGACCACGAACAGGCCGAGGCGGTCGGTGTCGGACAGCTCGAACTCCGGTGTCTCCGCGAGCCGGAGGTTGGCGTCCAGCAGCGCGTCGGCGGCCATGCCGAGTCCGCGGTCGTGGATCTCCAGGGTGAAGCCGTTGGCGACCCGCTCGCCCAGGACCTGGACGGCGGTGTGCGGCGGGGAGAACACCGTGGCGTTCTCCAGGAGTTCGGCCACCAGGTGGGTGAGGTCGGCGACGGCCGGTCCGGTCACGGCGACCCTGGGCAGCCGCCGGACCTCGATGCGCTCGTAGTCCTCGACCTCGGCGACGGCGGCGCGGACGACGTCCATCAGCTGGACGGGTTTGCGCCACTGCCGTGAGGGGGCCGCACCGGAGAGGATCACGAGACCCTCGGCGTGCCGGCGCATACGGGTGGTCAGGTGGTCGAGGCGGAACAGGTCGGCGAGCTCGTCGGTGTCCTCGGTGCGGCGCTCCATGGTGTCGAGCAGGGTGAGCTGCTTGTGGAGCAGGACCTGGCTGCGGCGGGCGAGGTTGACGAACACCTCGGAGACACCGGCGCGCAACTCGGCCTGTTTCACGGCGGCTTCGACGGCGGCGCGCTGGAGGGTGTTGAGGGCCTGGCCGACCTCGCCCATCTCGTTCTTGTCGTACTCGAGGCGCGGGACCTCGGTCTCGACGTCGACCTGTTCGCCGACGGACAGGCGGCGCATCACGCTGGGCAGGCGTACGCCGGACGCCTCGTGGGCCTCCAGGCGCAGTTGCCGCAGGTCGCGGATGAGGGCGCGGCCCACCCGTACGGAGAGGATCAGCGAGGCGAGCAGGGCGACCAGACCGAGGACGCCGACCGCTGCGGCCTTGATGATGACGCCGATCGCCTCCGGCTGGACGCGGTCCTGGAGGCGGTCGCTCGCCTGGTCGTCGAGCTTGGCGAGTTCGTCGAGCGCGGTGCCCGCGGCGGCGTCCCAGCTCTTGGCACTCACCTTGGTGAAGGTGCCGGGTTCGGCGCCGGCGACGGACTGCTCGGCGGAGCGCAGGGGCGCCGTGCCGGCGTTCTTCCAGAACCGCTCGTACCGCTCGCGCTCGGACGTCGGCAGCACGGCCAGGCTGACGTCGTACATCAGGGTGCGCTGGGCGACGAGGTCGGAGACGTCACGGATCTCGTCGTGGCTGAGCTTGCCCACCACCAGGGAGGAACCGAGCAGGGCGTCCTCGCGGGAGAGCAGTTCGCGGGCGCGGGTGATGTTGACCAGAGCCCGTGCCTGCTTGTCGAGTTCGACGCTGTCGACGCCGTCGAGGGTGGCGAGGAGGGCGTAGGCCGGGTCGACGAGACGGTTGTACTGGTCGAGCGCCGTGAGGCGGGTGACGGTGCGGTCCTCGACGCTGCGGCGCAGCGAGTCGATGCCGTCGAAGGCGTCCTGGACGGCGGTCAGGCGTTCTTCGTCGTCCTGGTCCAGGCCGTCGCGGACGTCGGGGTCGTGCGCGTTCTTCCGGAACTTGGCGATGGCCTCGTCCGAGGCGTTCCGCGTGTTGCGCAGCGCGGACAGGGCGTCCGAGGCGCGCGGATCGGCCAGGTAGACGAGCGACTGGCGGCGTTCCTGCTGGAGCACCCGCACGGTGTCCTCGATGGGATAGGCGAGCTTCTCCGTGACGGCCGACACCTGGAAGAGCTGGGCGACCTCACGTCCCGTCAGCACCGTGGCGAAGCCCCACACCGCGATCAGGGACACCAGCGGCACGAGAAGCAGCGCCACGATCTTCCGGCGGATCGACTTCCCGCGAAAGCGCATGGCCTCCCCCAGCTCGACCCCCATCCGCCGGGGGTACACATGTACGTCAACAAACGGCGCGAGCCTACTACCGACGCAGGCGTAACTCGAAGCTCCGTCCGGAACCTGAACTTCCGCTCCACGGTTCGGACATGGGGAGTTGTCCGGCCATTGCGGGAGATTGCCTCCCGTCACCAGGCAGTCCACGTCAGACCGGAACCGACCGCCCCGGTCTCGTGGTTGGCTTGATTTTTTCGTTTCTTTGACGTTGTGCGGGAATCTTGAAGGAGTCTTGTTCGTCCTTCTCTTCGGGAAATGGCGGTGGATTCGGCCACAGGAGCCGCATCTGCAACTGGGCGGCGTAAAGCAGCGCAAGCCGGGCAGCCAAACTGAAGCCCGGTCCACGGACACCGGGACGAGGGGACTGCCGGCGGTGGGGAGTGACACGGTGATGGGCACGGCGGAACGGCAGAAGGCGCCGCAGGGCGGCGTGGACACGGCTCGTTCGAGGCCACCGGGGCGCTCCGGGGCGCCGGTTCACGACAATCAGGCGAGGGCGGGCGCACGAAGCGCACGTGACGCGGTCCGGGAGGAGCCGTACCGGCCATTGTGGGTCGAGGAACCCGCGCGCAGGCGCCGGCTGCCCGATCCGGTGCGGACCTCGGCGGTGCGGGCGGGGCTCATCATCGCCGTGACCCTGCTCCAGGCGATGGTGGCCTTCCTGTGCACCATGGCCGGTTCATGGCTGGCGTTGCCGATGGTGATCAGCAGCGTGGCCAGCACGGTGGTGGCCACCTGGAGCGCGCTGGACGTGTGGGTGACCCGCCAGGTGTGGAACCAGCGCAACGGCGTGGTGTCGACTCCCAGCAGCACGGCCCGCGCGCTGCGGCGCGAGCGGCGCAAGGCCCGTCGCCAGGCGCGTCTCGCCGAGCGGGCACAGGCGCGCGTACGGCGGCAGGGCGGCAGCAAGGCGCGGCTGTCCCACTCCTGAGCTGCTGGGCTACTGAGCTACAGCTACAGCTACAGCTACAGCTACAGCTACAGCTACAGCTACTTAGTGTCGTACCGAGTCACCGGCGGCCCCATGTACTTCCTCGTGAAGTCACGGCGGCCGCCGGTGCTTTCCTACGAGGTCGCGGGCGCCGGACGCTTGAACATCCGGGTGGCCGTGATCTCGCTGTGCACCGCCTCGCCCGCCTGGGGTTGCTGCGGCAGCCCCGGGCGGAGGTGTTCCTCCACGCTGATGTACTTCAGGCCGGCCCTGAGGTCGGCGTCGTTCCGCAGCCGGATGACCAGCGGGAACTCGGCCAGCGCGGTGGTGTCGAACAGGCCCGTGGTGTAGAGGAGTTGGACCCCGAGCGCGTCGGAGACGGCCCGCTGGAGCTCCAGCAGATACGTGGCGTTGGCGCGGCCGATCGGGTTGTCCAGGAACAGCGTGCCGGCGTGCCGGTGCTTGTCCCGGCCCCGGTCGTTGGAGCGCAGGGCCGCCATCGTGCAGTACAGCGCGATGGCGGCGGTGAGCAGCTGGCCTCCGGAGAACACGTCGCCCATCTGCCCGACGGGCACCCGCTCGGCACGCAGCACGGCGTCCGGCTTGAGGATCTCGACGGCCACTCCCCTGGGCTGGAGCGCGGCCGCGACTCCCCGCAGCAGCAGGGACATGCCGTCGCGTCGCAGGTCGGAGTTCTTCTTCACCGCGGCGCGGGTCGCCTCGTCGATGACCTCACCGAGCCGCTCGGTGAGCGTGGCCTGGTCGGGCTCCTCGAAGCGGATCCGCAGGAACTCCTGCCCTGACCACTCGCCGAGTCCCTCGGGCAGCCGGGACAGCCGCTGGGCGGACCTGAGCGTGGCGAGGGCGGACTCGACGAGCCCGCGCAGCCGGTCCACGATCGAGTCGCGGTTGCGCTCCAGCTGCGCCAACTCGTCGGTCAGCACCCGGAGTCGGGGCGCGAAGGCGTCCGCCCACTTCTGGGCGTGCTCGGGCAGCGCGGAGGCGGGCAGCTCGCGGATCTGCTGGCGGGCGGGGGTGCGGACCTGCTCGTAGCGCGTGGAGTTGGCGTGCCGGACGAGCACATCGCTCGCCTCCCGCACGGCGGACTCGGCGGCGGACAGGTCGGCGGCGCAGCCGCGCAGCGACCGGCGGGTCTCCGCCGCGGCCTGCCGGGCCTCCTCCGGGCTGCCCGGGTACGGCTCCGGCTCCTCCTGCTCGTCCTCCACGGCGTGCTCACGGAGCAGGTCGCGGAGCATCGCGGCGATCTCGTCGAAGCCGCTCGCCGCGTCCTCGGCCGCCCGGTGGGAGCCGAGCAGTTCCGCGTGCGCCTCCCTGGCCTGCGCCAACGCCTCGGTGCGCGAGGCGAGTTCGGAGGTGGCCGTACGCAGCAGCGCCTGCGCGTGCTCGGCGTCCCGCGGCTCCAGCTCCTCCGGCAGCTCGGTGTGCGCCTCGCCGTCCTCGGGCGCGTGCCGCTCGGCCTCCCCGCGCAGCCGGCCGAGCTGCTCGCTCGCGGTCGACATCCGGGTCTCGAGGAGCTGCACCAGCTCCTCCGCGCGCGCGGCGGCAGCCTGCCGGGAGGGCCCGTCGGAACCGTCGGTCGACTGGAGCAGCTGCTCCGCGCGCGTGCGGACCTTGTTGCTCAGCCGGTCCAGTTCGGCCAGGGCCCCGCTCTCGTCGCTCTCCGCACGGGCCTGCTCGGCCCGCAGATCGGCGCCCACGCCGACCTTCTCGTACACCTGGGAGGCGGCCCGGTAGGCCTCGCGCAGGGCGGGCAGGGACGCCTTGGGCGTGGCGGCCTCGTCCTCCGGTACGTCGTCGGGGGCGCCGGCGATCTCGGCGCGCTCGGCGCGCAGCGCGCGGGCGGTGCGGCGGGCGTCGTCGGCGGCCCGCTGGGCACCGCGCCGGTCCTCGTCGGCGGCGCGGGCGCGCTCCAGACAGGTCTGGGCGCGGGCCTCCGACTCGGTGGCCTCGTCGGCCAGTTCCCGCAGCTTGACCTGCCAGCCGGCCCGCTCGCGCAGCCGGTAGGCGAGGCCCGCGAGGGCGTCGGCGGCCCGCCGGGCCCTCTGGGCGGCCTCCTGCCGTTCGTCGCGCGTCTGCGCGGCCTCCGCCGCGGCTTCGTCGGCCTCGGCCCGTACGGTGCGCGCCTCGGCCAGCTCGGCCTCCGCCTCCTCGGCGAAGGCGCGGGTGTCCTCGGCGGCGCGCGCCAGCTCGACGAGCCGGCCGGCCGGGCAGCCCGTGCGCCAGGAGGCGAGCCGGGCGGCCAGTTCACGGTCCTTGCCGAGCCGGGCGGCGAGCGACCGGATCTCCTCGTCCCGCTCACCGGCTCGTGCACGCAGCGCCTGGCGCTCCTCGTCGGCGGCGTGCTCGTCGTGCATGGCCGGGTTCGGCGGTACGAGGAAGACGTCGCCGCTCTGGGAGTCGGTCGCCGGAGTCGGCGCCAGGAGTGCGGCGGCGGTGCCGACCGCGACGGCCGAACGCGGCAGGAGCGCCGCGTCGTTCAGCGCCTCGCGGGCCCGCGCGTGCGTGTCGGGGTCGGTGATGATCACGCCGTCGACCAGTTCCGGCCTCGCGGCGAGCACGCGTGCGTGGTCGGCCGGGTCGACGGCCTGGGCGAGATAGCGCCAGCCGGGCAGCGCGGGGATGCCGTTCTCGCCGAGGAACTCGACCGTGGCCAGCACGTCGGGGCCGGGCGGCAGCAGCCCGCCGTCACCGAGGGCGCCGAGGATCCGGGAGTCGTCGGCCGCGGCGGTGCGCAGCTCGAAAAGCTGGCGTTCGGCGGAGGAGACCGAGTCGTCGAGCAGTTCCCGCAGTTCGTCGGCGAAGCGGTCGAGTTCCTCGGGCGTGAGACCGCCGGTGGAGTCGGGGTGCGGATCGGCACTCTCCGCGGGGCTCTTCCTGCCGTCGGCCCCGGTGCGCGGCCCCGACACGGAACCGGGGGCTCCGGGGGCTCCGGGGGCTCCGGGGGCTCCGGGGGCTCCGGGGGCTCCGGGGGCTCCGGGGGCTCCGGTCAGGCTCAGCAGCTCCGCGAGCCGCTCCTCCCCCGCCAGGCCCTCGGCGAGCCGGCGCTCGGCCTCGTAGGACCGCTCGGCCGCGGCGGCTGCGTCCTCCGCACGGGCTGCCGTGAGTTCCGCGCGGGACTCCGCGGAGGCCGCCTCGCGCGCGTGCTCGCTCGCCCGGCGGGAGGCCTCGCGGGCGGTGTCCCAGGCGGCCACCGCCGTCTTCTCTGCGTCACTCGCGGCGAGCGCCGCGCGTGCCGGGTCGGCGTCGGGGGCGCTGTCGTCGAGCCAGCCGGCGCGGACCGCCTCGGCGGTCTCCTGCTCGACCTCGCTCAGCCGCTCGCGCAGGTGCCCCACCTCGCTGCGGGCGCGCTGTGCCTCGGTGGCGGCCGCGGTGGAGTCCCGGTAGGCCGTCTCGCCGACCTCCTGGAGGGCGGCGGACCGCTCCTCCTCCTCGTTGGCGAGGGTCTCGGCGCGCTCGGCGGCCGCGTGCAGGGCGCGTACCAGCTCGACGGCGGCCTTGGCGCGGGCGGCGAGGGCGGGCGCCGCGTCCCGCTCGGCCTCCTGGATCGCGGCGGCGACGCGCGCGACCCGGTCGGCGGCGGCGCGGTGCCGCAGTACGGCCTCGGCGGCCTGCCAGGCGGAGTGCAGGGTGCGCGCGTCGGCGAGCTCGCGCTTCTGCGCCGCGGCCGACTTCTCGGCGGCGGCGAGCGCCAGGGAGGCGTGCCGGTAGGCGAGTTCGGCGGCGACCAGCGCGCTGCGCTCCCGGCCGCCCTCGGCGTGGGTGACGGCGTACGCAGCGGCGGTGACCCGCTGGGCGAGATCGGCCGCCCGCACCCGCTCCCGGACGCCCCGCGCGGACAGCCGCCGGGCCAGGGTGCGCGTACGGCGTTCGGCGCCGGTGTGGATGTCACGCGCGCGTGAACGCGCCTCGGCGGCCTCGACGATCCGGCCGAGCAGGTCCACCGACCCGGCGGTGAAGTCGCGTTCGGCGATCAGTTCGGCACGGCGCCCCAGCTTGTTGCCGAACCCGCTGACCAGGTCGGCCAGTCCGTCGGTGTCGCGGGTGTCGGTGACCGCGCGCAGCAGCAGGTCGGTGAAGTCGGAGTCCTTCTTCACCGCGAAGAGGCCGGCGGCCTCGCCCTCGTCGGCGTTCATCTCCCGCTGGTAGCGGAAGAGTTCGGGGTCCAGGCCGAGGTCGCCGAGGTGCTCGATCCAGCGGTCGTGGATCTCCTCCCAGTGCACCTCCAGATGCGGATACGCCTTGCCCGCCTCGGTGATGGCGTCCCGGAAGCCCTTCATGGTGCGCCGACGGCCCTGCGCGGCCGACTGGCCCTCGGCGGGCGGCCGTACGCCGGTGGACTCGGCGACCGGAAGGCTGTCCAGCGAGAGTCCGGGGCCCGGCCGGAAGGAGTACCAGGCCTCGGCGAACTTCCGCGGGTCGTTGGAGACCTGACGGCCCCGCCACTCGCTCACCTTGCCGACGACGACGCACTCGCCGGTGAGGGTGTGCTGCCACTCCAGGGCCACGTGCCCGCAGTCGTCGGCCAGCAGGAACTTGCGCAGCACGCCGGAGCTGGCGCCGCCCAGGGTGTTGCGGTGACCGGGCAGCATCACCGAGAAGATCAGCTTGAGCAGGACGGACTTGCCGCCTCCGTTCTCCAGGAAGAGCACCCCGGCGGGCGCCGGCCGGCGCGGCGGGCCGACGGGCTCCTCCTCGAAGAACTCCGCCTGGGTGGGCGCGGGGTCGGGCACCTCGGCGCCGACACCGCGCAGGTCCAGCACGGTGTCGGCGTAGCGCGCACCGGCGGGACCGATGGAGTAGAGGCGGATCCGGGACAGCTCGTACATGGCGGACTCTCGTAGGTCTTCGGCAGGTCGGGGTGGTTCAGGAGTGGAACGGCAGCCCGGCGTCGGCCACCAGCTCCGCGTCGTCGTCCGCGGCGGGCACCAGGGTCGGCGTGCCGTCGGTCACCGGGACGACGCCCAGCTCCAGGAGCTCGGCCATGGCGGCGCTGCCGGCCATGTCCCGCACCTGGAGCTGGTAACGAGCCGTGGTCCGGTAGGTACCGCCGTTGTCGTCCCCGGTGCGCTGGAGGAAGCCGGAGTCGGTGAGAAAGGCGGCGGCCTTGCCCACGATGCCGGTGGTGGACCCGGCGAGCCGACGGGCGTCCTTGGTCGCCCCGGCGGCGCTGCGTCTGGCCCAGATCCGCCAGGCCGCCTCCAGGCCGGGGGCGTCGGTGGCCGGGTCGGTGTTCTCGCCGACCTCCTCGGCCCGCTCCTCCAGGCGGCGGCAGGCCTGCCGTACGAAGGCGTCGACGCCGTTGACCGAGACGCGCCCGATGTATCCGTCGTCGGCGAGGTCCTCGGGCCGCGGGAACGCCATGGCGGCCAGGGCGAGATGGGCGAGCCCGTGCAGGAACCGGTCGCCGCCGTCGGCCGACGTACGACGCGCGTAGTCCCCCATCCGCACGGCGAACACCGAGTCCTCGGCGGCGGTGACGGCCATCCCCGCGCGCGGGGACACCTCGAGGACGATCAGGCCCAGTCCGGCGGCGACGGCGTCGGCGAGCCGGGCGAACGGCGGGTCCTCCCGGTAGCGCCGCAGCAGCTCGGCGTACTCCTGGTCCCGGGCGGGCTGGAGTTTGGGCTGGAGTCCGAAGGCGACGAGCCGGGCGGCGTCGGCGGCGTCGGCCGGGGTGACGGCGGCGGGCACCGACGGGGTCGGGGAGGCCTCCGTGTCGCTCCACTCGACTTGCTCACTCACGGCTGGGGCTCCTTGTCGCGCTCTTGCTGACTCATGCTGCTTCCGTCCGGTCCGCCTGACTCATGCTGCTTCCGTCCGGTCCGCCGCCATCCCCAGGGCGTCCAGCAGGGCGGTGCCGACGATGAGGTCGGCGCCGCCGAAGTCCGGGTCGTCGAGTTCGGTGCCGTCGTCCACCGCGAAGAGCAGCTTCTCCTCGCCCTGGCGGTAGGCGGTGCCGACCGGGGGGCTGGCCGCGTGGATCGACATCAGGGCCACCAGGTAGGCCAGGTCGAAGCCACCGGCCCGGCGGGCCTCCGCGAGCAGTCCCGACAGGCGCCGGGGCGCGTCCGCCGGCAGGTCCAGCAGCTCCTTCGCGGCCGCCAGCTGCTCCTCGCTGAACCGGCTGTCGTCGGGGGTGGCGATCAGGTCCGGCTCCGGCATCTCCGCGCCCAGGTGCTCCCGCTCCATGGGCGGGGTCAGCAGTATGTCGACGAGGTCGCCCACCCGCACCGACACCGGTGTGCGCATGCCGGTCCCGCGCGCGAAGAAGGCGTCCGTGACCCTCGTGGCCTGCTCGAGCGGCAGGGGCAGCACGGGCGCGACGAGGTGGCCGTAGAGGTCTATCCCGGCCGTGGTCATGGGTGTAGCGAAGGCCTGGCGGTCCTGCTCGGCGCGGAACAGCGGGCCCGCTTCCAGGAGCCGGGACTGGAGCTGGGTGTGACGGCGGATGCAGTCCTTGACGATGTCGACGAGTTCGGCGGCCCGCCTCTTCTGCTCGGGGTCCTCGGACTCGTCCCGTGCCTTGCGGATGTTGGTGAGGATCGCGTTCTCGTGGCGGTACCGGTCGGCGACGTGGTCCAGGGCCTCGGCGATCATGTCCGGCACGGAGTTCAGCCAGTCGACAGCCCGGACATTGCGCCGGGTCGCGTCCAGGGCCCGGCGCAGGGTCTCGGAGTACTGCACGGTGCGGTACCGGGCCTGTTCGGCGGCGAGTTGGGCGTCGGCGAGGCGGCCGCGGCTGATCAGCACCTCCAGCTTGACCTCGGCGGCGATCTGGGCGCTGGTGACATCCGTGTCCAGGGCGCCGACGAGGACGTTGACCGCTTCGTCGGTCGTACGGAGGTAGACCGAGCCGCCGGGGCCCGGGACCTCCTCGATCAGCTTGAAGTCGTAGTCACGCCGGACATAGGTGCCGTCCGGGGCGAAAGTGCCGTAGACCGCCCGGAATCCGCGGTCCACGCTGCCGACGTTGATCAGGTTCTCCAGCACCCAGCGGGCCACGCGCTCGTGCTCGGCGACGGGCCGCTGCGGGGCCTGCGCGGCGATGCGCGGGATGAGGCGGGCGACGATCTGGTCGTGGTCGGCGCCGGTGTCGAAGTCCATGTTCAGGGTGACCAGGTCGATGCCGGCGAGGGCCACCTCCGCCATGCCGTACACCGAGTACTCACCGGCGAGGTTCGCCTTGCGCGCGTCCAGGTCGTGCAGCGGCGCGGTGCACGCGAGCGCGCGCAGCCGCCGCGCCAGTCCCTCGTCGGCGGCCGGGCCCGGAGCGGGGCGCGGCCCCGCGCTGAACTGGGGCGGAACGCTGTCCGTCGATGCAGGCGAAGTCACGGTGCACAGACTAGGTGCTGGGTCTGACAACTCCCCAAACGACGCGGAACGGCTCCGCCGGGGCGCCGGGTGAGCGCAGGTCGTGGGGTACGTTCGGGCCGGTGGGGGCTTGTCGCGCAGTTCCCCGCGCCCCTAAGGGGCGCTCACTCTCCGTCGGTAGACATCGACCACGCGTTTCAGTGAATCGCGCAGATACACCTCCAGCAGCTTTTCGGCCTCGCCCCTGTCGCCCGCCTCCAGCGCCCGGAGGATCTGAAGGTTACGGGCCAGGTACGGCTCGTGCAGCTGACGAGGGTCGTCCACCACGTGGAACGCCAGGCGGAGTTCGGCGAAGACGCTGCGCATCAGTTCGTCGGTGCGGTCGCTGCCGGCCAGGGCGACGAGTTCGCGGTGGAAGTGGATGTTGGCCGTGCCCAGCGTTTTCCAGTCACCTTCGCGTACCGCGCGCTGCCCCTCGGCGACCGCCTCGGCGAGCGCGTCCAGGGCGTACGGCGGCTCGCCTAGGCCACGGACGACGGCGCACTCGACGAGGGCGCGGGTGCGGTAGATGTCGTCGACGTCCTCGACGGTCAGGACCCGCACGAACACGCCCCGGTTCAGTTCGTGGACCAGCAGGCGCTCGTGCGTGAGCAGCCGGAACGCCTCGCGCAGGGTGTTGCGGGAGACCCCGAGCGCGCCTCCGATGCTGTCCTCCGAGAGGCGTGTCCCTGGCGGGAAATAGCCCTCGGCGATGCGGCTCCTCAGGATGTCCGAGACCCGCTCGGCCGTGCTGGTGCGGCCCAGGAGGGCGCGGTCGTCGGCCAGTCCGCTCAACTGCTCTGCCATGCCCGGAATTCAACCGCAGTGAGGAGAACGAAACAACAGGGGTATTGAAGGATCGTTGAACGATCCTCTACGTTGCTGGAACACCGCACGGTTCAGCTCCGCACCCTCCGTCCCCCTCCTGCGAGGTGCCCATGAGCACAACCCGTCCCCCTCAGGCCATGCACGAAAGCGCCACGACGACCGAAGACGGCGCCCTGGGCTGGTTCCGGGCGCTCGGTCCGCGAGGCCGGCGCGCTTTCGCCGGCGCGTTCGGCGGCTACGCCCTCGACTCCTACGACTACTTCACGCTCCCGCTGAGCATGGTCGCGCTGGCCGCCTACTTCGGCCTGGACAGCGGCCAGACCGGCCTTTTCACCACCGTCACCCTGCTGGCCTCCGGGATCGGCGGCGCGCTGGCGGGGGTGCTGGCCGACCGGGCCGGCCGGGTCCGGGCGCTGATGATCACCGTGGTCACCTACGCGATCTTCACCGTGGCCTGCGGCTTCGCGCCGAACTTCGAGTCGCTGCTGGTCTTCCGCGCCCTCCAGGGCCTCGGTTTCGGCGGCGAGTGGGCGGTCGGCGCGATCCTGGTCGCCGAGTACGCGAGCGCCCGGCACCGGGGCCGCACCCTGGGCGCGATCCAGAGCTCGTGGGCCGTGGGCTGGGCCCTGGCCGCGATCATGTACACGCTGGTCTTCTCGGTCTTCGACGACGGCACGGCCTGGCGCGTGATGTTCTGGACCGGTGCGCTGCCCGCCCTGCTGGTGGTGTGGATGCGCCGCCGTGTCCAGGACGCCCCCGAGGCCGTCGCAGTGCGTGAGAAGAGCGCAGGCAAGGGCTCCTTCGCGGCCATCTTCAAGCCGGACCTGCTGCGCACGACGATCTTCGCGGGGCTGCTGTCCACCGGAGTGCAGGGCGGCTACTACACGCTGGCCACCTGGGTGCCGACGTATCTGAAGAGCGACCGCGGGCTGTCGGTGGTCGGCACCGGCGGCTATCTGACCTTCCTGATCTCGGGGGCTTTCCTCGGCTATCTGACCGGCGGCTACCTGACCGACCGGCTGGGCCGCCGGCGCAACATCTGGCTCTTCGCGCTGCTCTCGGCCGTCTGCATCGTGGCCTACGGCAACCTCCCGAGCGGAGCCGACACCTGGCTCCTGGTGCTCGGGTTCCCCCTCGGGTTCTGCATGTCGGCGATCTTCAGCGGTTTCGGGTCCTATCTGAGCGAGCTCTACCCGACGGCCGTGCGCGGCTCGGGCCAGGGCTTCACGTACAACGCCGGCCGCGCGGTCGGCGCGGTCTTCCCGACCACCGTCGGCTTCCTGGCCGACAGTTGGGGCGTGGGCGGGGCGCTGGTCTTCGGCGCCATCGGCTACGGCATCGCCGCACTGGCCCTGCTCGGACTGCCGGAGACCCGTGGAAAGGAACTCGCGTGAACCGCACGGAAGACCTGGCACCGGCCCGCACGCCCGAGGACCGCCGCCCCACCCCCGCACCGGCCCGCACGACCGAGGACCGCCGCCCCACCCCTGCACCTTCCCGCCCGACCGAGGACCGCCCCCTCACCCTGGTCGACGAGCACGCGCACGCGTGGAGCCCGGCACAGGCCCGCACCCGCTTCCGCGCGGGTCTGGCCGGCCCCACCGCCGGTGTCGCGGCCGGCCACACCCAGGTGAACCTGATCTCGGTGCCCGCCGACTGGGCGTACGACATGCTGCTCTTCTGCCAGCGCAACCCCAAGCCGTGCCCGGTCCTCGACGTCACGGACGCGGGAGCGTGGACCACCGTCCTCGCGGACGGCGCGGACCTGCGCACCGATCTGCCGCGCTACCGGGTGTGGCAGGACGGCGAACTGGTGGACGAGCCGACGGACGTGCGCGCCTATTGGCGCGGCGACCTGGTTTCCTTCCTGATCGGGTGCAGTTTCACCTTCGAGTGGGCACTTTCGGGGGCGGGGGTCCCGATCCGGCACATCGAGCAGGGCCGGAACGTTCCCATGTACGTGACCAGCCGACAGTGCCGTCCCGCGGGGCGGCTGCACGGACCCATGGTGGTGTCGATGCGCCCCGTACCGCCTCAGCACCTGGCAGCCGCCATCCGGGAGAGCAGTCTGCTCCCGGGGGTGCACGGCAGCCCCGTGCACTGCGGTGATCCTTCCGCGCTCGGCATCGACGACCTCGGCCGTCCCGACTTCGGCGACCCGGTGGCCGCCGAACCGGACGACATCCCGGTGTTCTGGGCCTGCGGAGTGACCCCGCAGGCCGCGGTCATGGCCTCCCGCCCGCCGTTCGCCCTCACCCACGCACCGGGCCAGATGTTCCTGACCGACGCCCGCGACGAGCAGTACAGAGTGGCCTGAGAAGCCGCTCGAGTCCCTTCAAGGAGAACCGAGAGCTCCATGACCTCGATCGATCTGAACGCCGACCTCGGCGAGGGCTTCGGCCGCTGGCGACTGACCGACGACGAGCAGCTGCTCACCGTGGTCACCAGCGCCAATGTGGCCTGCGGGTTCCACGCCGGGGACGCGGTCACCATGCGGCGGGTGTGCGAGCTGGCGGCAGCGCGCGGGGTGCGGGTCGGTGCCCAGGTCTCCTACCGGGACCTGGCGGGCTTCGGGCGGCGCGCGATGGACGTGCCGTCCGCCGAGCTTGCGGCCGAGGTGGCCTACCAGATCGGCGCCCTGGAGGTCTTCGCCCGGGCGGCGGGCACGCGCGTGTCCTACGTCAAGCCGCACGGTGCGCTGTACAACCGGGTCGTGCACGACGAGGAGCAGGCCGCGGCGGTCGTCGCGGGCGTGCTTCTCGCCGACGCCGCACTGCCCGTGCTCGGGCTGCCCGGCTCGCGCCTCCTGGAAGCGGCCCGCGCGGCGGGCCTGACGGGGGTCACAGAGGCCTTCGCGGACCGCGCGTACACCGAGGAGGGGACCCTCGTGCCGCGCGGGCAGGAGGGCGCGGTGGTCACCGACCCGGAAGCAGTGGTGGAGCGCTCGCTGCACCTGGCCCGGGACCGCGCGGTCATCGCCCGCTCCGGGACCCGTATCGGCGTCGATGCCCGCTCCCTGTGCCTGCACGGGGACACACCGGGCGCGGTGGACCTGGCCCGACGGGTCCGGGAGCGGCTGGAGTCCTCGGGGATCCGCGTGGAAGCCTTCGTATGAGGACGCTGCCGGTCGGGGACCACGCCCTGCTCGTCGAGGTCTCCTCGGGCGAGGAGGCCCAGGCCCTGCACGCCGAGCTGGTGCGGCGCCGCGCGGAGGGCTCGCTGTCTGTCGGCGAGATCGTCCCGGCCGCCCGCACGGTCCTTCTCGACGGTCTCGCGGATCCGGCCCGCCTGGCCGCCGAGCTCGCCGCCGCCGAGGTGCCGCCCGCTCCCCCACGCGCGCGTGAGGCCGTCGAACTCCGGGTGCGCTACGGCGGCCCGGACCTGGCCGACGTGGCGGCGCACTGGGGCGTCCCGCCCCGGGAGGTGGCCCGCATCCACGCCGGTACCGAATTCACCGTGGCCTTCTGCGGGTTCGCTCCCGGCTTCGGTTACCTCACCGGTCTGCCCGCCCGGTACGACGTCCCGCGCCGGGCCACCCCTCGCACAGCCGTGCCGGCGGGTTCGGTGGCGCTCGCCGGGCCGTACACGGGCGTGTACCCGCGCTCGTCGCCGGGCGGCTGGCAGCTCATCGGCACCACGGACGCCGTCCTGTGGGACCACGCGCGCGTCCCGGCGGCTCTCCTGTCACCGGGCACCCGGGTCCGCTTCGTGGAGGCGCCATGAGGAACCGGACCCTCAGGAGGCCGGTGGCAGACCTGCCACACCGTCCCGTGGAGGCGTCATGAGCGACCGCGCCCTCTTCGTCGTGCGGGCCGGTGCCCTGACGACCGTCCAGGACCGGGGCCGCCCCGGTCACGCCCACCTCGGCGTGCCCCGCTCGGGGGCGCTCGACGGCCCCGCGGCCGCCCTCGCCAACCGTCTGGTCGGCAACCGTCCCGAGGCAGCCGTCCTGGAGACCACCCTCAACGGCTGTGCGTTGCGCCCCCGTTCGACGGTCACCGTGGCCGTCACGGGCGCTCCCTGCCCGGTCGCGGTGGACGGCCGCCCGGCCTCCTGGGCCGCCCCGGTGCACGTACCGGCGGGAGCGCTGCTGACCGTCGGCGCGGCCGTGTCCGGGGTACGAAGCTATGTGGCCGTCTCCGGCGGCGTCACCGTGGAGCCGGTCCTCGGCAGCCGCTCCACCGACCTCCTGTCGGGCCTGGGCCCGCCTCCCCTCACGGACGGCGCGATACTGCCCCTGGGCTCCCCGGCACCGCTCCCCACGCGCGTGGACACGGCACCGCAGCCCGCGCCTCCCGGCGAGCTGCTCGTGCGGGTCGTCCTGGGCCCGCGGAACGACTGGTTCACGCCGGAGGCGGTGCGCGACTTCACGACCCGCGCTTTCCGGGTGTCCTCGGCGAGCAACCGGATCGGCCTGCGCACGGAAGGCCCCGCCCTGGAGCGGAGACTCAAGGGCGAACTCCCCAGCGAGGGAATGGTCCTGGGCGCGGTCCAGGTGCCGCCCGACGGCAGACCGGTGGTCTTCCTGGCCGACCACCCGACCACCGGTGGCTACCCGGTGATCGGAGTGGTCCGCGAACCGGACCTGCCGGCGGCGGCCCAGGCGGTGCCCGGAACACCGGTGCGCTTCCTGGCGGTACGACGGCGATAGGCCCCCGGGCGGGGCCGGCGCCTGCCGGCCAGGCCCCCAGGACGGGGCCGCGCCGACCGGCCGTGGGGAGGCGGCCCCTCGCCACGCCGAGCCCCTAGGCCGCCTCCGGCCGCTGCTCCGCCACGGACAGCGCCGCCAGCGCCATGGAGACCGCGTGGGCCGTCCGCAGGTCCAGCCTGGCGCTGGTTCCCCGCACCCGGTGCCGCGTCTCGTCGGCGGCCAGCGCCAGCAGTTGGGGGAGCAGATCCGTGCACCGCCGGACGACCCACCCCGTACCGGCCGTCGCCAGCCACCACAGACTCCTCGCCCTGGTGGGGACGGGGAACTCCGGCTCGGACGAGGGGGCGGGGCCGGTGGCCCGACCGCGCTCCACCAGCAACGCGTGGAACCTCGCCGCGAGCTGTCGGTGCCCCCGCTCCCCGGGATGCAGCCGGTCGGCGCTCCACATGGTCCGCTCGGTGGTCCACTCGCCCTCGGCCGCGTGCAGATGCACCGCCCCGTACCGCTCCGACAGCGCGTGCACCACGGTGTTGACCGACCGCTGCCGCCGGGCCAGCGGCCGGGCCAGCGCACCCGGCAGCCCGAGCATCGTCCCCGGATCGGGCAGACAGGCCGTGAGCAGCAGCGCGCCCTGCTCGCTGAGGGCCGCGTACACCCGGTCCAGGCGGGCGGCGACCGCGTGGATGTCGAAGGTGCAGCGCAGGGTGTCGTTGACGCCGACGACCACGGACACGACGTCCGGCCGCAGTGCGAGCGCCACCGGCAGTTGTTTCTCCAGCACGTCCCGCGTCTGCGCCCCGCTCACCGCGAGGTTGGTGAACTCGACGTCCGCGTCGGACAGCCCGTCGGCGAGCAGGGCGGCCCAGCCGCGCCACCCGTCTCCGAGGGGGTCCCCGACGCCCTCGGAGAGCGAGTCACCGAGGGCGACGAAGCGCGGGCCTCTCGACGGACCCACCGGGCTCATGACAGGCCCCCGCTCATGCCACACCCCCGCGCACGGAGCGTCGTACGAGTGCCTCCGTGTCATGGGCGGCGAGAAACGCCCGCACCGCGGTGTTCCAGCCGAAGCATTCCGCACGCGCGCGTGCGACCCCGCGGCGCTCGGCCTCCGGACCTTCCAGCAGCTGGTCCACGGCGTCCGCGAACGCCTCCCCGCGGTCGGCGGCGACGGCCCCGGCGGAGCCGATCACCTCCGGCAGCGCGGAGGAGGCGCTCACCACGACCGGTGTGCCGCAGGCCATGGCCTCCAGCGCGGCGAGCCCGAAGGTCTCGGCGGGCCCGGGGGCCAGGCACACGTCGGCGGAGGCCTGGAGCGCGCCGAGCAGCCCGCGGTCCGAGATGTGCCCGAGGAAGGTCACCGGCAGCCCGCGTTCCCGGGCCCGCTGCTCCAGGCGCGGCCGCAGCGGCCCGTCCCCGGCCACCACGAGCACCGCCCGCCGGCCCCGGCGCACCAGGGACTCGACGGCGTCCAGAGCGGTGCTCGGCCGCTTCTCGACGGAGAGCCGGGTGCACGTCACGAGCAGTGTCTCGTCCTCGCGCGCGTACCGGCTCCTGAGGTCCGGGTCGCGCAGCGCCGGGTGCCGCGCGACCAGGTCGACGCCCAACGGGGCCCGTACGACGTTCCGGGCCCCGATCCGTACGAACTCCCGTTCCGCGAACTCCGTGGTGCACACCACGCGCGCGTACGTGTGCGCCGTACGGACGTTGAGGGCGTCGGCGGCGCGCCGGGCCGCGTTCTCCGGCAGTCCCCAGGTGCGCAGGACGCCGTCGGCCGTCTCGTGGGAGACCATCACGGCGGGGACCCGGGCGCGGCGGGCCCACTTGCCGGTCCACCTGAGCGTGGTCCGGTCGGAGACCTCCAGGCGGTCGGGGGCGAGTTCCTCCAGGAGCCGGGCCACGCGGGGCCTGTCGGCGAGGACGCGGTAACCGCCGGTGCCGGGGAGCAGCGGTCCGGGCAAGGTGATGACGCGTCCCTGCTCGGTCTGCCGGTCGCTCGCGCGGTCGCCCGGCACGACGAGAACCGCCTCGTGTCCTGCCTCCTGGTAGCCCTTGCCGAGTTCGCGCAGGGCGGTGCGCAGGCCGCCCGAGGCGGGGGCGACGAAGTTGGCGAGCCGGACGATCCGCAACGACTGGCCGCTCATGCCGCCACCGCTGTCTTCCGGCCGGCGAGGACGGCGCCGTAGTGGCCGATCAGCTGGTCGCCGACGGCAGCCCAGGTGCGCCCCTCGACCAGGGCCCGCGCGGCGGAGCCGAACGCGGCGCGCAGGCCGGGGTCGGCGGCCAGGGACCGCACCGCGTCCCGTACGGCGGCCGGGTCGCGCGGCGGGACGAGGAACCCGGTGCGCCCGTGGGCGACCAGGTCCAGCGGGCCGCCCGAGGCGGGCGCGACCACGGGGATCCCGCTGGCCATGGCCTCCTGCACGGTCTGGCAGAAGGTCTCGAAGGGTCCGGTGTGCGCGAAGACGTCGAAGGAGGCGAAGATCCGGGCCAGGTCGTCGCCCGTGCGGCGGCCCAGGAAGACAGCGCCGGGCAGGGCTTCGGTGAGCGCGGGTTCGCTGGGTCCGTCGCCGACCACCACGACCTTGACGCCCTCCAGGCGGCAGGTGTCGGCCAGCAGTTCGACATGTTTCTCGGGGGCGAGCCGGCCGACGTATCCGACGATCGTCTCGCCGTTCGGGGCGAGCTGCCGGCGCAGGCTCTCGTCGCGCAGTTCGGGGCGGAAGCGGACGGTGTCGACGCCCCGCGGCCACAGCTTGACCCGGGGCACGCCGTGCGCCTCCAGGTCGCGCAGGGAGGCGCTGGACGGGGCGAGGGTGAGGTCGGCGGCGGCGTGGACGGAGCGGATGCGGCGCCAGGCGGCGGCCTCGCCCGCGTGCACGTAGGTGCGGGCGTATCCGGCGAGGTCGGTCTGGTAGACGGCCACGGCGGGGATGCCGAGCCGGGCGGCTGCGGCCATGCCGCGGACGCCGAGGACGAAGGGGCTGGCCAGGTGGACGACGTCGGCACGGTGCTCGGCGATCGCCGCGGCCACGCGCCTGCTGGGGAGGGCGACGCGGACCTGGGGGTAGCCCGGGAGCGGGAGGGAGGGGACACGGACGACGGGGCAGGGCGCGAGGGCGTCCACGCCGGCCCCGGGGCCGGACGCGGTGGCCGGCGCGACGACGAGCGGGAGGTGACCGCGATCTACGAGGTGCCGGGCGGTCTGGAGCGCGCAGTGGGCCACGCCGTTCACATCGGGGGGAAAGGATTCGGTCACTATGACGACACGCATACCGGTGTTGTCGCCGTACTGGACGTGGCCGCGTCAACGTGGATCTTTGCGAACGGTGAACGTCCCATGAGCGTTCCGCTGCGCACCCGAGCAGGTCAGGCCGTGTCCATGCCGACCTGACCCGCGGGTCACCGCGAGTTCACCGACCGGGCCTGACGGTGCCCGGCGGTCCCCTCCCGGGGCCGGTGTCACATGGCGGCGGTGTCCGGTCCGATGCGGCTGCGGACGACCGTCTGGACCTCGGCCTCCTCCGCCGGGTCGGCGGCCAGCCTGCGCAGTCGTTCCACGACCCGGGCGTCACCTGTCTCGGCGTGCCGGGCGGCGATCTCGCGGGTGGTCTCCTCGCAGTCCCAGAGGCACTCGACGGCGAAGCCGGTGGGGAAGGAGGGGTCGGTGGCGGCGAGCGCGTGGGCGGCGCGGCCACGGAGATGGGAGGAGGCCGTCTCCCGGTAGACATGGCGCAGCACGGGGGCGGCGCAGGCGATGCCGAGCCGTCCGGCGCCGTCGACGAGGGTCCACAGGGTGGGTGCGTCGGGGCCCTCGCCCCGGACGGCCTCTCTGAGGGCCGCGAGCACGAGGTCCCGGTCCTGGGCGCCGCCCAGACAGGCGAGCATGCGTCCGGCGGCGGCTCCGAGCGCATCGGGCCGTCGCGCCCAGCTCCGGGCCCGGTCGACGGCGGCGATACTGCGCATGCGTTCGAATGAGTCGAGCGCGGCCTCCACGACGGCCGCGGAGCCGGTCGCCACGGCCCGCTCGATCAGATCGAGGGCGGCGGCGTCATTGCTGTCGGCGAGGTAGCGCAGGGCGGTGCAGCGCGCCCCGTCGGTGCCGTCCTCGGCGGTCGCGAGGATCTCGGGCCGGTCCTCGGGTCCGGCCACGGCGGCCAGGCAGCGGGCGGCGGGCACATGCAGCGCGGCCCCCCGCTCGACGCCCTGCTGGGCCCACTCGAAGACGGCCCGCACGCTCCACCCCGGACGGGGCCCGGTAGGTCGCATCTGGCGCTGCCAGCGGTCGAAACAGCCGGCCTCCTGGGCGGCACGCACACGCGTGGAGACGGATTCACGGGGATCGTCGGCCCACAACCGCCATGGCCTCGGCTCGAAGGCGTCCCGGACGGCGACGGCCAGCTCGGCCTCGCCCTCGGGATCGGTGCCGAACCGGGCGAGCACAGGGGCGGCGAGGGCCCGCAGGCCCGCGTCGTCGTCCCGCAGCGCGAGTTCGTCGAGCGCCCAGGCCCAGTTGGAGCCCGAGGCGGCGTACCTGCGCAGGAGTTCGAGCGCGTCGCGCCTGCCGTAGGAGGCGAGATGGCCGAGGACGGCGAGGGCGAGGCCCGTGCGTGACTCCTCGGTGTCGAAGACGTCGTCCACCTCGAAGAGGTGCGCCTCGATCTCGTCCAGCTCGCCGTTCAGGTCGAGGTAGAGACGGGCGTAGTAAAGGGAGCGGTTCTCCACCTGCCAGTCGTGGCGGGGATCGCGCAGCACGCAGTGGTTCAGGGCCGCGAGCGCCTCGGCGCGCGGGGCGGTGAGCGCGTGCAGCGTGCCGTCGCCGCGGCCCCGCTGGAGCAGGCCGAGCAGCGTACCGCTGGGCGCTATGACCGGATCGAACATGGGAAACAGCCTCACATCAAGCGTCGACGCAACCGGGGACGTGCATTACCTGGCCGCGTGACAACACGTCGGGGCGCCCGCCGTTTCCTGCTTGCTGTAAGCCATCTTCCTCTGCCTCTCGTCGGTGGCCCATGCGGACCGTTTCACGGTCCACGCGGTGCGGCATCACCTGCCCAGCCATCCCGTCCGTGAACCACGACGTCATGATGACCCGGCACTTCCGTCTGCCGCGACCGAAATTTCGGCGGCCCTGTACCGCCTCCCCCGTTGTGTGTGTTTTCGCTGGTCAGAACATGTGGATCAGTGCGCGCCGAACAATTCGAGCAGTTCTGTCCGGCCGAACATCCGGGCGGTGTCGACGGCCGAGGGCGTGCCTTCGGACGGGTCGGCGCCGCCTTCGAGCAGAGCCTTGATGACCCCCTCGGAGCCCTTGAAGACCGCTCCGGCGAGCGGTGTCTGCCCCCGGTCGTTGACGCCGCCGGCCGCCGCCCCGCGGGCGACGAGCGCGCGTACCGCGTCCGCGTGGCCGTGGTAGGCGGCGAGCATCACGAGCGAGTCCCCGCGGTCATTGGTGAGGCCTGCCGGGACCCCGGCGTCGACGTACGCCACGAGCGCCTCGGTCTGCCCCTGCCGGGCCAGATCGAAGATCTTCGTCGCCAGCTCCACGACCTCGGGGTCGGGGGCTTCGCTCATCGGCCGGACCGCCTCTCATACAACCGTTCAGGTGAACCGCAAGGGTACTGGCTCGCGCCGCACATGACCCGAAGTGCCGGACGTAAGGATCACCGCGGCTCCGCCAAACCGGTGAAATCAAAAGAATTTCACCCATTTGCACCTTTTGTCGTATGGATACATGCTGTGATGCTGGAAGTACTCATGGTGACTGTCCCCACGAACCAGGAGCACTCACATGATCCTCTCCATCTCCGGTGTCGTACTGCTCGGCATCGTCGTCTTCATCTTCTTCCGCAAGGACGGGCTCAAGGCCTCCCACGCCCTGATCTCGGCGCTGTTCGGGTTCTACCTGGCCAGCACGGCCATCGCCCCGAGCATCAAGGCCGGCGGCGAGAGCCTGGCGAGCCTCCTCGGCGGCATCAAGTTCTGACGTCGTCACTCCCGTCCGCACGCACCAACAGGAGACAGCCGTGGCCCGCCGCCCCCTCCCCCGCATCCTGAGCACAGGCAGCGCGCAGATCGCCCGGAGCCGGGAGCTGGCCCGGACGGCGGCCGACAGCGCCACCGACGTCCTCCACCCGCTGATCACGATCACCCGCGGTCTGCGCCGGCTGGCCTCGGCCGGGCGGCGCAGATGGGCCGAGACCCCCAAGGACAGACGCGGGCCGCTGCTGTTCCTGGTGGCCTCGGTGGTCCTGGTCGTCGCGCTCGTCCCGTACGGCCCGCTGCTCGCCGTCATCAGCCTGATGGCGGCGGCGGCCTGGCACGGCCGGGAGCGCAAGTCCCCGGAGCCGGAAGAACCCGACGAGTCGCAGACCCAGCGCCTCCAGTCGCTGTACGAAGCACTCGTCCCGTACTTCTCGGCCGCCGAGGACCCGGACCCGCTGTACACGCACGGCGGCGAGTGGGAGAAGGCCTTCCCCGCCTACGACTTCGACGCCACCGGCCGCATCACCCATCTGCTCGTCCGCTACCCGGCGTACTTCACCGACGGCGAGGCGGAGTCCCGGGCCCGCATCGAGCAGCTGCTGCACGCCAAGTCGGGCCGCGGCCGCGAGTACCACTTCACCTGGGACGAGGAGGGCAACGAACTCACCGTGACCGTCCTCGCCCCGCTTCCCACCGACATCGCCGCCCAGCGGTTCGTCACCGCCCCGGGCGAGACGGTCCTCGGCTTCACCGACCCCACCCAGGTCCAGCGCACGCTCCCGCTCGGCCACGGCGACGGGCAGCGGGACGTCCCGCCGGTCGTCTGGCGCACCGGCATCCGCTCCACCGAGCCGCATCTGCTGGTCATGGGCCAGCCGGGCAGCGGCACCTCTACCCTGCTGCGCTCGATCGCGCTCCAGGCCCTTCAGTACGGCGACGTCGTCATCGTCGAGGGCGGCGGCACCGGCGAGTACGCGTGCCTGACCGGGCGGGACGGCGTCCTCGCGGTCGAGTGCGGTCTTGCGGGGGCGCTGGCGAGCCTGGAGTGGGCGGCGACCGAGACCGAGCGCCGCCTGATCGCCGTCAACCACGCCCGCCAGGCGGGCCGGCCCGCACCGGACGACACCAAGCGCCCCCTGTGGGTGCTGCTCGACCGCCCCACCGCCTTCACCCACCTCGCCGCCGCGGACGGCCGCAAGGATCCGCAGTCCCTGCTCCAGGTCCCCCTGCGGCACGGCCGAGCGGCCAACGTCACGGTGGTCGTGGCCGACCAGTTCGACAGCGCGGAGGCGCTGAGCGATCCGGTACGGCAGCACACGCGCGCGCGGGTGGTGCTGGGGCCCGCGACTGCGGAGCAGTTGGAGGCCGTGCTGGGGGCGCCGCCGCACACGACTCCGGTGGCGCAGGTGCCGCCGGGGCGGGGGTATGCCCGCCTCGGGACGGGGCCCGTGCACCGGCTTCAGGTTCCGGCGACCCCGGATCCGTACGACGACGCGACGAGCGAGGCGGACCGGCAGGCGGTGCTGGCGCTGCTGCCGGAGCGGACGACTCCGGCCGATGGGGAGACGGTTCCGTCGGACGCGGTGGGCTCGGAAACGGTGACTTCGGAAGCGGTGACTTCGGAAGCGGTGGTCGCGGAAGCGCCGTAGGGGTGTGGGCCGGTCGTGCGGCTGCGGGTCCGTGGGGGCCGGTCGCGCAGTTCCCCGCGCCCCTGGGTGGGTGCAGTCCCCTCAGGCCACGAACGTGCGCGGCGATTCCCCCCCGCCCGAAGCCCCGCCGTTCTCCACCACTCTCGCGGCCGCGGCCAATCGCGCAGCCGCCTCCTCAGCCACCGCACCTCCCACCGTGAACGGCAGGCGCACATAGCCCTCGAAGGCGCCGTCCACCCCGAAGCGGGGACCCGACGGCACCCGGACTCCGACCCGCTCCCCCACCTCCGCAAGTCGCGAACCGGACAGCCCCCCGGCCCGTACCCACAGTGTCAGTCCGCCCTGCGGGACCTCGAACTCCCAGGACGGGAGTTCCTTGCGGACCGCCGCCACCAGCGCGTCCCGGTTCTCCCGGGCCTGGCCTCGGCGCAGCTCCACCGCGTGTTCCCAGCCGCCGGTGCTGAACAGCCAGTTCACGGCCAGCTGTTCGAGGACCGGCGTCCCGAGGTCGGCGTAGGCCCGCGCGGCGACCAGGCTGCGGATGACGTCCGGTGCCGCCCGGACCCAGCCGATGCGCATCCCCGCCCAGAACGCCTTGCTGGCGGAGCCGACGGTGACCACGGTGGAACCGGCCGGGTCGAAGGCGCACACCGGGCGCGGCATCGAGACCTCGTCGAGCCACAGCTCCGTCATCGTCTCGTCGGCCACCAGCACGGTCCCCGCGGACCGCGCCGCCTCCACCAGCCGGCGCCGCTGGTCCTCGTCGGCCAGCGCACCGGTCGGATTGTGGAAGTCGGCGACGACATAGGCGATCCGGGGTGCCGCGTCCCGCAGGACCTGGCGCCAGCGGTCCATGTCCCAGCCGGTCAGCCCCTCCGCCATCGCGACGGGCACCAGCCGGGCGCCCGCCTCCCGCATCAGCTGGAGGATGTTCGCGTAGGAGGGGGACTCGACGGCGATGCGCTCGCCGCGTCCGCCGAACAGGTGGCAGATGGCGTCGATCGCGCCCATCGCACCCGTCGTGACCATGATCTGCTCGGGCATGGTCGGGATCCCGCGCGCCGTGTAGCGCTCGGCGATCATCGCGCGCAGGGCGGGCAGCCCCGCCGGGTAGTCGCCGTGGGTGTGGGCGTACGGCGGCAGCTCCTCCAGGGCGCCCTGCACCGCGCGGGTCAGCCAAGGCTCGGGGGCGGGCAGGGCCGCACAGCCCAGGTCGATCATCGAGCCGAGGGTCTCGGGCGGGAGGGGTTCCAGGCCGCGGGCGGGGAGCGGGTTCCCGGCCGGGACCGCGGTCCAGCTGCCCGCGCCGCGCCGGGACTCCAGGAACCCCTCGGCCCGCAGCGCCTCGTAGGCCGCCGCGACGGTCGTACGGCTGACGGACAGGGAGAGGGCCAGTTCGCGTTCGGCGGGCAGCCGGGCGGCCACCGGTACCCGGCCCTCCAGGACCAGCAGGCGGATGCCGTCGGCGAGGGCGCGGTAGGCCGGCGGGCGGCGCGTGGCGGCGCCCGCCGGGCGGTCCTGCTGGGAGTTGAGGAGCCGGGCGAGCTGCGCGGCACCCACCGCCGAGGTCCACTGCGCCACTGAAATCAGTCCACCTTCCCGGAATTGGCCATAGATGGCATGCCATCCCAAGCCACAGGGTGTCATGTGTCAGGCCACCCGCACCACCTCACATGTCACGATCAGGGGGAACCCGCCTTGTCCGCACAGAGCCGTCTCGGGCGACGGTTGATCCAGCTGTACGTCGGGCTCGCCCTGTACGGGGCCAGCTCCGCGCTCCTCGTCGAGGCGGGCCTGGGCCTGGAGCCCTGGGGCGTGCTGCACCAGGGCCTCGCGGAGCTCACCGGTGTGTCCATCGGGGTCGTGTCGATCATCGTGGGCGCGGCGGTGCTGCTGCTGTGGATCCCGCTGCGCCAGCGGCCGGGGCTCGGCACCGTCTCCAACGTCTTCGTGGTCGGCATCGCCATGGACGCCACCCTGGCCGCCGTCCCCGACGTGCACGGTCTCGCCGTACGGATCCCTGTCCTGCTGGCCGGCATCCTGCTCAACGGGGTGGCCACCGGCCTCTACATCGCGGCCCGCTTCGGCCCGGGGCCGCGGGACGGCCTGATGACGGGGCTGCACCGGCGCACGGGGCGCTCGATCCGGCTGATGCGGACCGGGATCGAGGTGGCGGTCGTGGTCACCGGGTTCGCCCTCGGCGGCACCATCGGCGTCGGCACCGTCCTCTACGCGGTGTCCATCGGCCCGCTCGCCCAGCTCTTCCTGAGGGTGTTCGCCGTGTCCCCGGCATCCGACGGCAGCACGGTCGTTGCCGTCGGGCAACCGCGGGGAGCGATACTGCGACCGTGACCCCGCGGATACGCCACCCCTACCTCGACCATCCCGGCCCGATCCCCTTCGCCCACCGGGGCGGGGCGGCGGACGGTCTGGAGAACACCGCCTTCCAGTTCCGGCAGGCGGTCGAGGCCGGCTACCGCTATCTGGAGACCGACGTCCACGCCACCGCCGACGGCAGGCTGGTCGCCTTCCACGACATGACGCTGGACCGGGTGACCGACGGCGCGGGCCGGATAGCGGACCTGCCCTGGGCCGACGTACGGCACGCGCGCGTGGCGGGCAAGGAGCCGGTGCCGCTCTTCGAGGAGCTCCTGGAGACCTTCCCCGAGGCCCGCTGGAACATCGACGTCAAGGCCGAGCCGGCCCTCCTGCCGCTCCTGGAGCTCGTCGAGCGCACCGACACCTGGGACCGGATCTGCGTCGGCTCCTTCTCCGAGGCGCGCGTGATGCGCGCCCAGCGGCTGGCCGGACCGCGCCTTGCGACGTCGTACGGCACGAGGGGCGTGCTCAATCTGCGGCTGCGCTCCTGGGGAGTGCCCGCGGCGCTGCGCCGCTCGGCCGTCGCCGCCCAGGTGCCCGAGGCCCAGTCCGGCATCCCGGTGGTCGACCACCGCTTCGTGCGCGCCGCCCACGCGCACGGGCTCCAGGTGCACGTGTGGACCGTCAACGAACCGGATCGCATGCACCGGCTCCTGGACCTGGGAGTCGATGGCATCATGACCGATCACATCGACACTCTGCGCAAGGTCATGGAGGACCGGGGCACCTGGGTCTGACCCGTCCCGCCACCGGTCCGCGCAGGGCACCACCGGGAAGCGAGGGCACGGGTGGGCACCGACACCGTGCGGGCGGGTTCGGCCGACGAGGCCGCCGAACGGCGGCGCGAGCAGCGCGGCTGGTACTTCTACGACTGGGCGTGCTCCGTCTACTCGACGAGCGTGCTCACCGTGTTCCTCGGCCCCTATCTGACGTCGGTCGCCAAGAACGCGGCGGACGCTGACGGTTACGTCCACCCGCTGGGCATCCCGGTAAGGGCGGGCTCGTTCTTCGCCTACTCGGTGTCCCTCTCGGTGATCGTGGCCGTGCTCGTGATGCCCCTGGTGGGCGCCGCGGCCGACCGGGGCGGCCGCAAGAAGCCGCTGCTCGCGGCCGCCGCCTACACCGGCGCCGCGGCCACGACCGGCATGTTCTTCCTCGGCGGCGACCGGTATCTGCTCGGTGGCGTCCTCCTGGTCGTCGCGAACGCGGCGCAGTCCGTGGGGATGATGCTCTACAACTCCTACCTCCCGCAGATCGCCCCGCCCGAGGAGCGCGACGCGGTCTCCTCCAAGGGCTGGGCCTTCGGCTACGCGGCGGGCGCCCTGGTCCTGGTCGCGAACCTCGTCCTGTACATGGGCCACGCGTCCTTCGACCTCTCCGAGAGCGCCGCGGTCCGGGTCTGCCTGGCCTCGGCAGGGCTGTGGTGGGGCGCCTTCACGCTGATTCCGCTACGCCGGCTGCGGGACCGGAGGTCTGCCGCCGGGGAGACGAGGGAGCCCACGGCCCCGGGCTTCCGACAACTCGCCGCCACTGTCCGCGACATGCGCCGCCACCCCCTCACGCTCGCCTTCCTGCTGGCGTACCTGATCTACAACGACGGCATCCAGACCGTCATCTCCCAGGCGTCGGTCTACGGCTCGGAGGAGCTGGGCCTCGGCCAGTCGACCCTCATCGCGGCCGTGCTCCTGGTCCAGGTGCTCGCGGTGGCCGGGGCGCTGGCGCTGGGCCGGATCGCGCGGACCCACGGGGCCAAGCGCACGATCCTCGGCTCGTTGGTGGCCTGGGCGGTGATCCTGGCGGCCGGGTTCTTCCTGCCGGCCGGCGCGCCGGTGTGGTTCTTCGTTCTGGCGTCCGGGATCGGGCTGGTGCTCGGCGGCAGCCAGGCCCTGTCCCGCTCGCTGTTCTCCCATCTCGTCCCGCCCGGCAAGGAGGCCGAGTACTTCTCGGCGTACGAGATGAGCGACCGGGGCATGAGCTGGCTGGGACCGCTGCTGTTCGGGATCACCTACCAGCTGACGGGAAGTTACCGGGACGCGATCATCTCCCTGGTGGCCTTCTTCGTCATCGGATTCGCCCTGCTCGCGAGGGTTCCGGTACGGCAGGCGATCAGCGACGCGGGCAATCCCGTACCCGAAAGGATTTAGCGTTCAACACCAAAGCGCTGTAGTGTACGCGTTTGGCCTGCCAGGCGTACCGTTACTGCGCGTCAAAGATGCTGAAACGCTGGGTGACATCTGCTAGCAGATGTGACAAACCGGGCGCTGGTGGGTACAACAAGGGGCGGCTACGACGGCGACGCATTGCCCGGGACGGGACCCGGAACGGGAATCTTTACCGCCGACCGGACGTTGACCGGTATGACGACGACAGCGACACCTGTCCTGTGGGCGACAAGCCCGGGAGGCACGATTCATGAGTGAGCGAGCTCTTCGCGGCACGCGCCTCGTGGTGACCAGCTACGAGACGGACCGCGGCATCGACCTGGCCCCGCGCCAGGCCGTGGAGTACGCATGTGAGAAGGGGCACCGCTTCGAGATGCCCTTCTCGGTCGAGGCGGAGATCCCGCCGGAGTGGGAGTGCAAGGTCTGCGGGGCCCAGGCACTTCTGGTCGACGGCGACGGCCCTGAGGAAAAGAAGGCCAAGCCCGCGCGTACCCATTGGGACATGCTGATGGAGCGACGCACCCGCGAGGAGCTCGAAGAGGTCCTCGAGGAGCGTCTGGCGGTTCTGCGATCCGGGGCGATGAACATCGCGGTTCATCCCCGGGACAGCCGCAAGTCGGCGTAGTCCCCGCAGGGACTGGGCCGCATAACAGCACAAGTGCACGTGTAGAACCGCGGGCGCCGTACGTGATTCACGTACGGCGCCCGCGGTTCTGTGCTGTCAGCGGGTGAGCCGGCCGGCGGTCAACGGACGAGCCGGCCTCATGCTGTGCACCGTCAGGCGCCGAGCCCGACCAGCGGGTCAGCGGGTCAGCGGGTCAGCGGGTCAGCGGGTCAGCGGGTCAGCGGCGGCCTACGGTCCTCGGGCGTGTCCTCCGGTCGGTCCTGCACGTCGCGGATGACCTCGCCCTGGACCACCTTGCCGTCGGGGCGGTGCATGCGGGCCTGCTGGAAGGCGTCACCCAGGCTGCCCTGCGCGGCGGTGCGGAGCTTGCGGTCGAAGGTGCGCTCGGCATACCGGCCGACGGCCTTCTGGACCGGCGGGATCAGCAGGAGCAGGCCCACCGCGTCGGAGATCAGGCCCGGGATCATCAGGAGCAGGCCGCCCAGCATCATCAGGCCGTTGCCACCGCTGTCCGAGTCCGACGGGGCGCCGCCCCGCTGGAGCGCCTCGTTCAGGTTCCGGAACGCGCGGCGGCCGGCGCGCTTGATCACCACCGAGCCGAGCACGAAGCCGGCGACGAGGAGCAGGAACACCGCGAACCCGCTCGCCGCGCCCGCGACCAGGGTCAGCAGCCAGATCTCCAGCACCAGCCAGGCGGCGACGCCCAGCGGCAGGAAGGTGCGGACACGGGAACGTCGGGGCCGGGCGGGGTACGTGGGGGTCGAAGCGCCTGTCGTCATATGTCCAGTGTGCCTGGGCGTGGCTCAGCACGGCATAAGGGGACGATCAGCCGGGTCTGTGGACCCGTGGACCGGTTTCGCCCGGCAGGCCGTGGGGCTACGCCTGCGGGCGCTTGCCGCGCGCGGTGATCCGGCCGATCCGCTCGCCCACGCCCCAGGTGGTGACCCGCCACAGGGCCTCCACCAGGATGTCGCGGCTCATCTTGGAGTCGCCCAGTTCGCGCTCGACGAAGGTGATCGGCACCTCCACGACCTGGAAGCCCGCCTTGACCGCACGGCGGGCCAGGTCGACCTGGAAGCAGTAGCCCTGCGAGGCGACGTTCTCCAGGCCGAGGCCTTCGAGGGTCTCGCGGCGGAACGCGCGGTAGCCGCCGGTGATGTCCCGCAGGGGCAGGTCGAGGGCCACCCGGGAGTAGAAGCTGCCGCCCCGGGAGATGACCTCGCGGGACTTGGGCCAGTTCACGACCCGGCCGCCGGGCACCCAGCGCGAGCCGAGCACCAGGTCGGCGCTCTTGAGGGCGGTCAGCAGCCGGGGCAGTTCCTCGGGCTGGTGGGAGCCGTCGGCGTCCATCTCGACCAGGACGCCGTAGTCGTGCTCCAGACCCCAGCGGAAGCCCGCCAGGTAGGCGGCGCCGAGACCTTCCTTGCCCTTGCGGTGCAGGACGTGGACCTGGGCGTCCTCGACGGCGAGTTCGTCGGCAAGCTTGCCGGTGCCGTCGGGGCTGTTGTCGTCGGCCACGAGGACGTGGGCGTCGGGGACGGCAGCCCGCACCCGGCGGACGATCGACTTGACGTTCTCCGCCTCGTTGTAGGTCGGGATGATCACCAAGGCGGTGCCGAGCGGGCCGAACCGTCTCTCCTGGGCCGTGCGGGCCACGTCACCGTCGTTCACTGCTGCCCCTTCGAGTCATTGCGCAGGCGTCCACCATAGTGCTCACGGCCTGCGATGACGTGACAAGGCGTTCGTATGCTGGTGTCGTTTCCACAAGAGCGGGGTAAGACTACGATTTTCGGCCCCTGTGGCGAAATGCGACCCCCGCCGACGTCGGTCGCCGCACTGCGGATGGGGGCCCGGCGCCCTTCGGGCCGACCTGGGGCCCGCTGGCTGCGGGTCGACCGAAAGCCGTTGTCTACTGAACGTCCGGGCCCCACCCGGGTCACACCTTCCCGGCCGGACGGAACGTTCCCTCGCCGTGGCGCGAGCGCTGAGCCTGGCTCCCAGTGGCGGTGCCCCGGTGCGGCACACCGTCCCTGACCCAGCGGCGCTGCGACGACTGGGCGGAGGTTCCGCGGTCGGGCGTCCGGTGGTGGACCCGGCCGAACCTACCGGCCCCCTGCCGTCGGCTGTCAACAGCCGTTTGACCTGCGGCTCCGCCGTCAATGCCCTGGTCAGTGGGGAGGATGCGCAGGTCGCGCGACAGGGTGGGGACGGGTGAGCGGGTCCGCGCCACCCCAGGAGATCACTCGCCCGGCCGTACGAAAACCGTCCGTCCGCCGACCACCGTGCGCAGACAGACGGGCAGGTCACGGCCCGGCGTCAGGTCGGGCAGGCCGGGGGTGCCGGAGCGGGGGTCGGTGGACCAGCGGGCCACGCGGTCGTCGGGGGCCTGGACGACGAGTTCGTCGGTGCGCCACACCGCGTAGTCCGCGGGGGCGCCGGGCACCAGGACACCGGCGTCGTCCCGGCCGATCGCCCGCCAGCCGCCGCGGGTGTGCGCGGTGAAGGCGGCGCGCACCGAGACCCGGTGGTCGGGGGTGTGGTGGAAGGCGGCCGCGCGGACCGTGCCCCACGGGTCGAGCGGGGTCACCGGGCTGTCGGAGCCGAAGGCGAGCGGGACACCGGCGCGCAGGAGGGCCGCGAAGGGGTTGAGACGCCTCGCCCGCTCCCGGCCCAGACGGCGGGCGTACATGCCCTCCTCGCCGCCCCACAGGGCGTCGAAGGCGGGCTGCACGGAGGCGGTGAGGCCGAGTTCGGCGAAGGCGGCGACGGCCTCGGGGGTGAGCAGTTCGGCGTGCTCGACGCGGTGCCGGGCGGCACGGACGCGGGCGAGGCCGAGCTTCTCCGCGGCGGCGCGGACCCCCTCGACCACGGCGGTCACGGCCGCGTCCCCGATGGCGTGGAAGCCGGCCTGGAGGCCCGCCTCGGTGCAGGCGGTGACATGGGCGGCCACGGCGTCGGCGTCCAGGTAGGCGATACCGGTGTGGTCGGCGTCGGCGTACGGCTCGTGCAGGCACGCGGTGTGGGAGCCGAGGGCGCCGTCCACGAAGAGGTCGCCGGCGGCGCCGACCGCGCCGAGCTCGCGCGCCTTGTCGACGTCCTGTTCGGCCCAGTAGCCGACGACCCGTGGGCCGGGTTCGTCGTCCGCGAGGCGCAGGAGCCCGGTGAAGTCCTCCTCCGAGGAGATCTCCGGTCCTGCGCATTCGTGAACGGTCCCGATGCCGAGGGAGGCCGCGTGGGCGAGCGCGGCGCGCTGCGCTTCCGCGCGCTGGGCCGCGGAGACGGACGCGAGAGCCGTCGCGCGGACGGCGTGATGGGCGTCGGCGGTGAGGGGGCCGTCCGCGTGCCCCACGGCCGTCATGTCGAGAAGTGCCGTCGTCACGACCGCCGAGTGGACGTCGATGCGGCTCAGGTACAGCGGGCGGCCACCGGTGGCCTCGTCCAGCTCGGCACGCGCGGGCGGGCGGCCGTCCGGCCAGCGGGCCGCGTCCCAGCCGTGTCCGAGGAGGACGCGGTCGTCCGGACGGGCGGTCGCGAAGTCCCGTACGAGATCCAGTGCGGCGGCCAGGGAAGGGGCGCCGGAGAGGTCGAGGCCGGTGAGGGCGAGGCCCGTCGCGGTGGTGTGCACGTGTGCGTCGGTGAACGCGGGGGTGACCAGCGCGCCGTCCAGGTCCACGACCTCGTCGACTCCGTCGGCGAAGGCGTCGGCGGCGCCTTCCGATCCGACCCACGCCACCTGTCCTCGCTCGACGACCATCGCGGTGGCGAAGGGGTCGGCGGGGCTGTGGACCTCGCCTCGGCGGAGGAGCACCGTCTGCTGTTCACTCATGGGGACAGTGTTTCAGGGGCCGTCCCGCCGTACGGGCGCGGGCCCCGCCGGATCAGATCCTCGGCGGACGCGCCTCGTACGGGGTCGACAGCACCACCGTGGTGCGGGTCGAGACGCCCGCCAGGGTCCTCAGTCGCGCCAGCAGCTCCTCCAGCTCGTGCGGAGTGGCCACCCGGACCTTGAGGATGTAGTTCTCGTCGCCCGCCACGCTGTGGCACGCCTCGATCTCGGGGACGCCCGCCAGGCGTTCCGCGATGTCGTCGGGGGCGCTGGGGTCGAAGGGTTTCACCGAGATGAAGGCGGTCATGGGCAGGCCCACCGCCTCCGGGTCGACCACCGCGGCGTACCCGCGGATGACACCGCGCTGCTCCAGCCGTCGCACCCGCTGGTGCACGGCCGACGTGGACAGGCCCGTGGCCTTGCCCAGGTCTGTGTAACTCATCCGCCCGTCCTTGACGAGCAGCTGCACGATTTGTCGGTCCAGCTCCTCCATGGCGCTAGAACCTACAGTGCGCCTGATCTCCTCGGATACCTGAGCGGCCCAGGTCATGCCCGGTTCGTGATGTGGGCGGGCGCCGCCGGTGCGCCGTCCGGGGGACAAAGCGACCGCCACGGGCACCTGCGAGCGGCATGTGACGAAGGCCACACCCCTGCGGGAGCCTCCGTGATGTTCTCGTGATTACCTCCGTGACCGGGCGGGAAGTGCTTGCTGTGGTCGAGGCCGCAGTGCCTTCACGGCCCAGCCCGAGGGGGAGAACCCAATGCAGAGTCTTAAGCGCCCTGGTCGTACCGCGCCCAAGCGCCTGGCAGTCGTCGAGCCCGAGCCGGAGGGCGTCGAACTCGACGCCCTGGACGACGAGTTCGACGCGTACGACACCTTCGAGATGTACCGGGTGATCTGCCCGGACTGCGCGCAGCCCATCGCGCTCCTCGCGGACGAGGAGGTGCTGCCGGAGCACGCGCTGTGCGCCTCGCCGTGGAACCCCTTCGGCCTGACGGTGTGTGCCGGTACGGGTCGCCGGGCAGCCGAGGCCGGCTCGGCGGACGAGTCCGCGGAGCCCCAGGAGCAGGAGACGGCCCTCCTGCTGACGCTCCCTCAGGGACTCGACTGGCGGACCCAGCCGTTCTCGCACGTGGGCGGCCCCGGGTCGCGCCCCATGCGGGTGCCGGTGATCCGCCGCCAGGCCGCCTGAGCCGCTTCGCTCAGTCCCAGTAGTCGCCCTGCACCATGGCTCGCAGGCTGCCGTGGTGCAGGATCAGCGTGTCGGGATCGTCCGGTACGACCACCTCGCCGAAGTACGCCTGGCGGTAGGCGATCCTCAGCATGACGATCGCGTGCCGCAGCGCCGCGTACAGCGTGA
Source organism: Streptomyces griseorubiginosus (assembly GCF_001514195.1). Classification (GTDB taxonomy): domain Bacteria; phylum Actinomycetota; class Actinomycetes; order Streptomycetales; family Streptomycetaceae; genus Streptomyces; species Streptomyces griseorubiginosus. The sequence continues at coordinate 49,670 of NZ_KQ948739.1, forward strand.
AGAAGTCCATGTCGCGCGGCGTGTGGCCGGTGAGTTCGGCGTAGCGTGCCTCGACGCGGTCGCGGCGCAGGAAGTCGGGCAGTCCGCGCTGCCCGAAGCCGACGGTGAGGTCCTGGAAGAAGCGGTGCAGGTAGACCGTCCAGCCGAGGTCGACCTCTCGCGGGGCCAGGGCCGCCATCTCCCAGTCCAGTACGGCGACTGGGTCGAAGCCGTCGTAGACGACGTTCCCGATGCGTGCGTCGCCCCAGTTGAGGACGGCCGGGCCCACCTCGCGCGGCCAGATCTCCTCCAGCCGGTCGAAGGACCGCTCGATGAGGGGTGAGCGGGCGAGACCGTCCACCACCCAGTCGTAGTAGGCGCGTTGGGCGGTGACGTGTCGGCGCAGCGCGTCGCCCTGGCCGGGCAGGGCCAGGAACTCGGCCTCCTTCAGCGGGACTTGGTCGTGCAGGCGCGCCAACAGGCCTATCGAGGCCGCCTCCAGGTGCGCGCGTTCGGTGTCGCTCGCGGAGTGCAGCCAGTTGCCCTCGTAGGTGTAGGGCATGACGTCCGGCGGTACGCGTCCTGCCACGCGCTCCATGACGAAGAAGGGTGCTCCCAGCGGCCCGGGGTCCTCCTCAAGCCACTGCACCCTCGGCACCGGGAGGTCGGAGAACTCCGCCACCGTGCGCATCGTGCGGTACTGGCGGACCATGTCGTACACCGGGAAGACCGTGTACGCCGACGGGTCCGCCGCCAGTCTCAACGCGCACTGGCGCAGGGGCGGTTCGGGGTGCTCGACGGTGAAGAGCAGGGTCTCGCTGGACATGCCGTTCGAGGCGGGGACGGTGATGTCCGTGGCCCTGGCTCCGGGGAGACGGGCGCCGAGCCAGGCGGTGAGGCGGCCGGCGAGTTCCTCGGGGTCGCGGGTGGTGGTGCGCGGGCGGGGTGCCGTGGCCATGAGCGGGTCCCCTTACGGTGCGACGGAGTCGAATCCGGTGAAGCCGCTCGGGTCGTGGCGGCCGAACGAGCCGTGTTCGAAGATGCCGTGGCCGACCCGGCCGTCCAGACGGAAGCGGGCCGCGTGGTCGGTGACGCCGAACGCGGCCAAAGGGTGCTCCCGCGAGAGGTCGTAGGTGCGGCGGTCGGTCCAGTCGCGGCCCTGCCAGGTGCCGTGCTGCCAGTCGTCGGCGGGCGGATAGCCGGCGCCGAGGGCGAGGGGCGAGGAGGTGAGGACCTCCACCTCCAGCTCCATGGGCTTGCGGACGTCGCCGAGGTGGACGAGGGCGTGTTCGGGTCGGCGGGTGCCGGGGTGGTAGGTGATCTCGGCCTGGGGCCAGCCGAGTTGACGGTCCCGGTGGCCGGGGCGGACCAGGGTCGCGTCGTTGAGCGAGCGGTGGCCGTCGGCGTCCTCCTGGACGATCACCATGAGGAACCGGTCCTCGAAGCGGACCGGGCACCAGATCCAGTGGAAGCCCTCGGTCGGCTGCTCCTCGGCGAACCGGCCGCCCTGCTCCCCCGGCACCGGCCGTACGCCCCAGCTGCGGTCGCGGGTCCCGGTCCAGCCCTGGACCCGGATCTCGCGCCCGCCCACCCGGATCCACCCGTCGCAGTGCCCGGCCTGCACGAACCGCCGCCCCTCCAGGGTGAGCCGGCCGCCCCGCCGCTGGAGGTGGTGCGGTTCCCACAGGGCGGGGAAGTCGGCGGTCCAGGTGATCTCGTACGACAGTCCGTCCGGGTCGTCCGGGGCGGCCTCGCAGCTCACCACGAAGTCGCGCAGCGGGCGTTCGACGAGGATGCGCAGCGGGCCCACGCCCAGGTCGGTACGGTCGTCGTCCCGCAGGGCGTCCGAGGCGCGCACCGCGTGCAGGGTGTCGCCGAGGCGCAGAGTGGCGTAGGCGTCGATGACCCCGAGGTTGGGGTACACCCCGAGCCCGAGTATCAGCAGGGCCTGTCCCTCGTGGTCGAGGACGTGGAAGATGCAGCGGTCGTAGGCGTTGCGGTCGCCCGTCGCCACATACTTCATGGACAGGGGGACCTGGTGCACGGGGTACTCGTCGAGCGGTACCGGGCGGTCGTCGGGCACGGTCAACCTCCCTGCCTGGGTGGGGGCTGACGGTACGTCAGAGAGCTGTCGGTGACCAGATGTCCGGCCGGACGCCGGTGAACTCACGCTCGATTGCGGGGAGCGGTGACCCGGTCGCGGGGTGTCGCGTTGCCCCGGCATGACCCTTGCCTACGCGCCGGTCGCCGAATCGGTTCCCCCGTCCTACCGGCCCGCTCCGCCGCCGCCCCAGGACCCGCCCATCTACCGCGATCTGATGCGGACCTGGGCCGTCGGCGGCCGCACCCTGCCGGGGCGCCACGACCCGGAGTGGGTCCGGCTCGCGGCGCCGCAGGTCAGGCCGGGGCAGTTCAGCGCGTCTCAGGACCCGCCAGGTGACGGGCGATGACCATCCGCTGGATCTGGTTGGTGCCCTCGACGATCTGCAGGACCTTGGCCTCGCGCATGTACCGCTCGGCCGGGAAGTCGGCGGTGTAGCCGTAGCCACCGAGGACCTGGACGGCGTCGGTGGTGACCTTCATCGCGGTGTCGGTGCAGTGCAGTTTCGCCATGGCCGCCTGCTTGGCGAAGGGCCGCCCGGCGTCCCGCAGCCGCGCCGCCGCGAGGTACAGCGCCCGGCCGGCCTCGATCTGGGTCGCCATGTCGGCGAGCATGAAGCGCAGCCCCTGGAAGTCCGCGATCGGCCGCCCGAACTGCTGTCGCCCGGTCGCGTAGCCGACCGCCTCGTCGAGGGCCGCCTGGGCCAGCCCGATCGCGCAGGCCGCGATGCCGAGCCGTCCCGAGTCCAGGGCGGACAGGGCGATCGCGAAGCCCTGGCCCTCGTCGCCGACGCGCCGCGCGTCCGGGACCCGTACGCCGTCGAAGTGCACCTGGGCGGTGGGCGAGCCCTTCATGCCCATCTTCCGCTCCGGCGCGGCGGCACTGACGCCGTCCGCGTCGGCGGGGACCAGGAACGCGGTGATCCCGCGCGGGCCCTCCTCGCCGGTGCGCGCCATGACGGTGTAGAAGTCCGCGATCCCGCCGTGGGTGATCCAGGCCTTGGTGCCGTTGATCACCCAGTCGTCGCCGTCCCGGACCGCCCTGGTGCGCAGCGAGGCCGCGTCGGATCCGGAGGACGGCTCCGAGAGGCAGTACGCGCCGAGAAGCCCGCCGCCGAGCATCGCGGGCAGGTGTTCGACCTGCTGCTGCTTGGTGCCGTAGGTCGCCACCGCGTAGGAGGCGAGGGTGTGCACACTGACACCGAGGCCGACGGTGAGGCGGGCCGCGGCGAGCTCTTCGAGGACCTGGAGGTAGACCTCGTACGGCTGGTCGGCGCCGCCGTGTTCGGAGTCGTAGGGCAGACCGAGCAGTCCGGTCCGGGAGAGCAGGGTGAAGACCTCGCGCGGGAAGTGCCCGGCGTCCTCCTCCTCGGCCGCCTTCGGGACGATCTCGGCCTGCGCGATGTCGCGGACGAGCGAGATCAGTTCCCGGGCCTCGTCCGTGGGCAGTTGCCGGTCCACCGGCTGCGGGGCGCGGTCGGGCATGGCGACGCTCTCCTCCCTGTAGGGCGCTGGCGGACGCACGCCGTGGGGTGGGGCGGCTCCGCCGGTCTCACTGGGCGCCGTCCGCTGCTCGCGTCTCCCGGGTCACGGAAGCTGCTGACCAGCGGCTGCGCCCTGTGAGTATGCCCGATCGGGGACCCCTGGTCACTGGTTAACGACCGCTTACTTCAAGATAGCCCAGGGCACCGACAAGCGGCCGCGCGATCGCGCCGGAATTGGTCCGAACCATTGACGCGGTGGTCTAGTCCTCCTACTGTTCCGGCAACGCTTTACCGCGTTCATGCCAATCCCCTGGCGTTCCCCTCTCCCCCACGAGGAGACACCGATGCACCTTCCCCAGCGCGCCCGGTTCCGGGCGCTGATCTCCGCCGCGTGCTGCGCGGTCCTCGGCGCGGGCCTGCTGGCCGGCGCGAGCAGCGCGACCGCGACCACCGAGGCGGCCCCCACCGTGCAGGCGGCCGGCTCCAAGGTCGTCGGCTACTTCACCGAATGGGGCACCTACGACCGCAAGTACTACGTCAAGAACATCGAGACCTCCGGCTCGGCGGCGAAGCTGACGCACATCAACTACGCCTTCGGCAACGTCACCGGCGGCAAGTGCGCGATGGGCGACGCCTACGCGGCGACCGACCGGACCTACACCGCGGCCGAGTCGGTGGACGGCGTGGCCGACACCTGGGACCAGCCGCTGCGGGGCAACTTCAACCAGCTCCGCGAGCTGAAGAAGAAGCACCCGGGGCTGAAGGTCATCTGGTCGTTCGGCGGCTGGACCTGGTCGAGCGGCTTCGGCGAGGCCGCCCGCAACCCCGCCGCGTTCGCGCAGTCCTGCTACGACCTGGTCGAGAACTCCAAGTGGGCCGACGTCTTCGACGGCATCGACATCGACTGGGAGTACCCGAACGCGTGCGGCAACACCTGTGACACCAGCGGCCGGGAGGCGTTCAAGAACCTGATGGCGGCGCTGCGCGCGAAGTTCGGCAGGGGCTCGCTGGTTACCGCCGCGATCACCGCCGACGCCACGGCGGGCGGCAAGATCGACGCGGCGAACTACGCGGGCGCGGCGCAGTACGTCGACTGGTACAACCCGATGACGTACGACTACTTCGGCGCCTGGGACGCGGCCGGACCGACGGCCCCGCACTCGGCGCTGAACAGCTGGTCGGGCATCCCGAAGGCGAACTTCTACACCTCGGCGACGATCGCCAAGCTCAAGGGACTCGGCATTCCGGCCTCGAAGCTGCTGCTCGGCATCGGCTTCTACGGCCGCGGCTGGACCGGGGTCACCCAGTCGGCACCCGGTGGCAGCGCGACGGGCCCGGCGGCGGGCACCTACGAACAGGGCATCGACGACTACAAGGTGCTCAAGTCCAAGTGCCCGGCGACGGGGACGGTCGGCGGCACGGCGTACGCCAAGTGCGGCAACAACTGGTGGAGTTACGACACCCCCGCGACCATCGCGACGAAGATGACGTACAAGAACCAGCAGGGCCTCGGCGGCACCTTCTTCTGGGAGCTGAGCGGGGACACCTCGGGCGGTGAGCTGATCAAGGCGATCAACTAGCCGATCCGAACCGGGACTTGGGGCGGGGGACCACGAGCCTCCGCCCCTTGCCGTCAGCCGCCGGAAGCCCCTTGCCGTCAGCCACCGGACCCGCCGTCAGGGCTTCCTGCCGTCAGCCGTCCCTGCGGGCGGGCCGGGGCGCGGGGTAGTTGGGGTCCATCTCCTCGATGGCGCGCATCGAGCCGCCGAGGGCCTTCACCAGGAGGTCGCGCAGGGTGTCACGGGAGAGCTGGGGCGGGCCGTCGATCCAGTCCAGGGTGGCACCTTCGACGCTGCACACCCAGGCGAGCAGGCCCATGCGGGCCAGCGGGGCGATGTCGGTACGGCCGTACGCCCCTTGGGCGATGGTCGCGACGATCGCCTCGCGCACCCCGTCCCGGACCGCGTGCACCTCGGCGTCGAAGCCGACCCCGCCGCTGACGACCGTACGGTAGGCGGCCTGGTTGTGCTCGGCGTACCGGAGATAGCTGTCCAGGGTGCGGTGGACGTGTTCCACCTGCCCCACTTCCTGCTCCAGCCTGAGGCCGCTCGCCGCGTAGGTGACCAGGTCGGCGACGGAGTCCTGGATGATCGCCAGGTAGTAGCCCCGCTTGGACTGGAAGTAGTAGTAGATCAGCCCCTTGGCGACATGCGCCTGCTTGGCGATGTCGTCCATGGAGAGCGCGTCGTAGGAGGTGTCCGCGAACAACTTCCGCCCGATGGCGATGAGTTCGGCGCGGCGCGCAACCGAGCGCTCGGTGCCGCGGGCCCGCGGGCGAGCGGCTTCACGCTGATCACTGATATTCAAATTTCGACCCTGGTCTCGGGCTGGTGGCGGGACAAGCGCAGTATGTCAGGTCGCCTTTGAGTCAGGTCACAGCACGACAATGAGTCAGGTCACAGCAGACCAAGTTGCGTGACGAGCATCGCGATCACCGCGACGAGGACCCAGCCCGCGAGGTGTTCGACGACGGACGGGCCGTCGTCCCGGGGGCCGCCGGTGCGGGTGCGGGCGGCGGTGGCTGACTGTGCGGTCATGGTGGCTCGCTGCTCTCGGACGTCTCGGACGAATGGGTGGACTCCCCCCACCGGTCCGTCCACCTTGCCACCGAAAGGGGCTTTTGCGGCAGAGAGCTTGGTCACAGGGCCCCGGTCACCCGGGGCCCCGGCCGGACCTCAGCGCACGCCCACCGCTTCGAGCGCCTTGCGCTGGCGCGGAGTCGGGCAGGCGGGGAAGTACAGGTAGCAGACGCCCCCGGTACCGGAGACGACCTTGCCGCTGGCGTTGTACCGCTTGGTGCGCAGCCAGATGTTCTCCCACTCGCGCCGCTTGTAGACGCGCCGCACCTCCGGGTCGCTCGGCGAGGCCGGGTCGTTGGCGATCACGTCGCCCTCGGCGGTGAAGCCGATCACCGTCATGAGGTGACCGGAGGTGCCGTAACCGGCCCCGGTGAGCTCCTCCTTGAGGAAGGACTGGGACGTTATGGCCGGGATGCCGGCCGCGATCAGCGTCTCCAGGTCGGTCAGCGAGCCGAGCCGGGTGACCACGCCCTGAAGATCCTTGAAGGTGGCCGCGTAGGCCGCGTTGAAGGGCCAGTTGCCACAGCCCGCGTACTGGTAGTCGTAGGTGTACCGGGCCGCGTGGCAGACCTGCGGGTCGGCGTACGACGGGTCGACCCAGGCCAGTTGCTCCTTGGTGAGCCGGCCACCCCAGTACTCGATGATCATCTGCGAGGAGGTGGGGCTGCACCAGGCCTCACCGCCGTTGTCGTACTCCGGGTACTGGCCCTTGTGGATCTCCTGCGAGTAGCGCGGGACGATCAGTTCGCGGGCGACACCCGGCGTGGAGGCCGGGACGGTGAAGCGGTCGGGGACGTCCGAGCCCATGGCGCCCAGGCGCCACACGGTCGGCGTGTTCTTCGCCCCCGGCTTGCGGTACAGGGTCAGCCGCAACTGGTACGACGCCAGACGCAGCCCGGTCGCCGGGGCGTCGATCGCGAAGGTGTCTGTCCAGATGCTGCTCTTGTCGTCGCTCTGGTCGTCGACCGAGGTGCGCTTGATGTCCCCGTCCCCGGCGGCCCAGCGGCCCATCACGTACCACGGGGTGGCCGTGCCGTCGGAGTACGTCCCCTGGAGCTCGATCTGGATCCAGGTGCCGGCCGGGGTGTGGGCGTTCCAGGAGGCGATCACCTCCGTCGAGGGCACGGCGAGCCGGTGCACCGGCGAGGTCCAGGTCGCGTACTCCCAGGTGGCGGTGGTCCCGGTGTGCGGATCGGTGTAGTCGGTGGTGCCCGCGGGAGCGCTGATCACCACGCCGGGACGCTTGCCGGCGACGGCACGGACGCCCTGCGCGGTGCCGGCGCGCCAGTCGCCGTAGGTGGTCCAGGCGTGGTTGTCGACCAGTCGGGCGGGCTCGTCGTGATCCGCGTCGGCCGTGGTGCCGGCTGCGGCCGCGGGGCCCGTGCCGCCGGCCACCGCGGCGGCGACCGCGACGGCGAGAACGGTTCTGCGGGACGGCTGTTCGGCTCTGCTCATGGGTGGGAAGACCCCCAGGTGTCCTTCGGGACGGATCCGATGCACGGTTGTGCGCCAACTATGGATGAGGCGCCATGCTCCTGCCAGCACTTCAGGCCGTGCCACGCCCACCAATATTGGTCTCGACCACTGGCATGACCTGGGAAGCTGTGATTCCGGCGGCGAGCGCAGGCTCCTCACTACACTGGACGGGCCAGACCGCCCGTCCGTATGAGCGCCTCCAGGAATCGTCATCCACGTCCTCGCCTCCCGGCTCCGCCGGCTCCCCCCGTCCTGCGGCCCGGTCCGGCTGGTCGGCGTCGACGGCCACGCGGGCTCCGGGAAGTCCACGTTCGCCGGACAGTTGGCCGACGCCCTCGGCGGCGCGCCGGTCCTGCATCTCGACGACATCGCCAGCCACGACGAACTGTTCGACTGGACCGGACGGCTGCTGCGCGAGGTGATCACCCCGCTCGGCCGCGGCGAGACCGCCCATTACGCCCCCTACGACTGGCGCACCCGGCACTTCGGACCGCCCCGGGATCTGCCGGCGGCGCCCGTGGTCCTGGTCGAGGGAGTCGGCGCGGGCCGGCGCGCGCTCAGACCGCACCTGGCGTGTCTGCTGTGGATGGAGCTGCCGCGTGCGGAGTCCTGGGCCCGAGGGCGGTCCCGGGACGGGGTGGAACAGCGGGAGTTCTGGGAGGAATGGGTCCTGGCGGAACAACGGCATTTCGCCGAAGACCCCTCCCGGCCCTTCGCCGATGCGCTGGTACGCCAGTGCCCGCAGGGATACGAGACCACTGACGGGCCTGCTGTGACTCCTGGACCGGACCACGACATCACGCACGGTGACGGTCCAGCGGCGATGTGTTGAAGCTGTGAAGAACCACCGGTAAGAACTTGCCTGAGTCGCCCAACTCCGCTTGACCGAGGGGCCGTACAGGTCTTACGTTCTCAATGTGCGGCCGATGCAGGTCGCCCGCAGTCGCGAAGCCCCCGGTTGTTCCCCCGTGATCGGGGGCTTCGTTCTGCCCTCATACAGAAATATGCACGCGGTGAGACGCCGTCCGCTCACCCTCGGTCACCGTGCGCGGTGCGCCCCATCTGCTCCCACCTCGTCAAACGGCCCGTGCGGCACCCTACGGCGAGCGACACCACCGCAGGTACGATGCCCTCGGTGCGACCTACGGACAGCTGCTCTGCGCACCGTTGCAACTCCGGTCCGCGGCACAGCGGTTGGACGAAGGCGGCCATCGGGCGTCGGCCCGGTGGTGAACCACGGGGGCACGGTTTGTGGGGGACGTGATGGATTTCGGCACGCAGGGCCCCGAGGCCCCGGCCGACCTCGCCTGGCTGCGGGGTGTGGACGCCTACACGATGGGCGCCTACCCACAGGCGGAGGAGGAGTTCCGGGCCGCGGTGCGGATCGACCCCGGGATGGCCGACGGCTGGCTCGGGCTGCACGCGCTGCGCGTCGACACGACGACCGCGCTGCTGCGGATGTTCCGGCATCGCGAACGCTTCGGCGAGCAACGCACACGCCACCGCCGGACCCTCAACTCCTGGTACTGGCTGGGCTGGTGGGTGCAGCCGGTGCTGGAGAGCCCGCGTGACCTGCTGCTCGCGCACGCCTCGCACTGGCTGGACGGCCGGCACGTCCCGGAGCTCGACCGGGCCCTCGCGGGGCTGCCCCCGGTGGACACCGACCACCAGGTCCGCTTCCTGCACGCCTGCCGCGCCTACCTGGTCAAGGACTGGGAGCAGCTGGTACGGCACACCGACCCGCTGATCGACGACGCCATGCTCGGCATCGAGGCCGGTCTGTTCGGGGGCATGGCCCGGGTCCGCCTGGAGATGTTCGGGCAGGCCGAACCGCTGCTCTCGGCGGCCCTGATGCGCTGCCGCAGCGAACAGCCCCAGCGCAAGGAACTGCGGTACTGGCTGGCCCGGGCCCACGAGGGCACCGGCCGGTCCGCCGCCGCGCTGCCCCTCTACCGGGCGGTGCACCGCGTCGACCCCGCCTTCATGGACACCTCGGCCCGGCTCGCCGCGATCGCCGAGGGGGACGGGTACGACGACCCCGCCGACCTCGCGTCGATCACGCTCACCGGGTTCGGACAGGACGTGCTGGAGGGGCCCGACGGAATCGAGCCGCTGTTCGGTGTCGAGGGGCGGGACCTGAAGCTCTCCGATCCGCAGCCGCCGACCGGGCCACTGCCCACGATGACGGACCCGGCCGGACGGGAGCGGTCCGGCACCCTGGCAGGAGCACTGCCCGCCGGGCCCACCGACCCCGTCCTCCTGGAGGAAGCGCTCGCCGAACTCGAGCGCATGGTGGGCCTCGAACCGGTGAAGCGCCAGGTCAAGGCGCTGTCCGCGCAGTTGAACATGGCCCGCCTGCGCGCCGGGCAGGGGCTTCCGGTCCAGCCGCCCAAACGTCACTTCGTCTTCTCCGGGCCCTCCGGCACCGGCAAGACCACGGTGGCCCGCATCCTGGGGCGCGTCTTCTACGCCCTCGGGCTGCTCGGCGGCGACCATCTCGTGGAGGCGCAGCGGGCGGACCTGGTCGGGGAGTACCTCGGCCAGACCGCGGTCAAGGCGAACGAACTGATCGACTCCGCGCTCGGCGGGGTGCTGTTCGTGGACGAGGCCTACTCGCTCTCCAACTCCGGTTACGGGAAGGGCGACGCGTACGGCGACGAGGCGCTCCAGGTGCTGCTGAAGCGGGCGGAGGACAACCGGGACCACCTCGTCGTGATCCTCGCGGGTTACCCGGAGGGCATGGACCGGCTGCTCACCGCGAACCCCGGCCTGTCGTCCCGCTTCACCACCCGCGTCGACTTCCCGTCGTACCGCCCCCTCGAACTCACCTCCATCGGTGAGGTGTTGGCCGCCGAGAACGGGGACGTGTGGGACGAGGAGGCCCTGGACGAGCTGCGCTCCATCGCCGGGCACGTGGTGGACCAGGGGTGGATCGACGAGCTGGGCAACGGGCGGTTCCTGCGGACGCTGTACGAGAAGAGCTGCGCGTACCGGGATCTTCGGTTGTCCGGGTATCCGGGGATGCTGAGCCGGGACGACCTGTCGACGCTGCGGTTGCCGGATCTGATGCAGGCGTACGGGGAGGTCTTGTCGGGGCGGGGGCCGCAGGATCCGTCGGCCACGTAGTTCGTCGGCTGCGGGTCGGTGGGGCTTCTCGCGCAGTTCCCCGCGCCCCTGAAAACGAGTGGGTGCGGTCACCTACTCAGGGGCGCGGGAACTGCGCGACCAGCCACGACGAACCCGCGGCCGAACCTACGACGCCAACGCCTCCTCGCTGCCCCGCGGCTCGGTCACCCGAACCTCCGGCAGCTCCCGGTGCGCCGGGTCCCGTACCTCACCGACGAGCAGCTCCAGTACGTCCTCCAGCGCCACCAGTCCGAGCACCTTGCCCGACCCGTCCGCCACTTGGGCCAGGTGCGTGGCCGCACGCCGCATCACCGTGAGGGCGTCATCGAGCGGCAGGTCGGACCTGAGCTTCGTCATCGGCCGCCAGACCTGCTGCGGCACCGCCCGCTGGGACTCCTCCAGATCGAGGACGTCCTTCACGTGCAGGTACCCCATGAACACGCCGTTGTCCGCGGCGATCGGGAAGCGGGAGTACCCGGTGCGCCCGGTGAGTTCGATGATCTCGCCCGGGGTGACCGAGGGGCGGACCGTCACCAGGGACTCGCGCTTGAGCAGGACGTCGGTGACCGGGCGGGAGCCCAGCTCCAGCGCGTCCTCCAGGCGTTCCTGTTCCTCGGGGTCCAGCAGACCCGCCTGGCCGGAGTCCTCCACCAGCCGGTTGAGCTGTTCGCTGGTGAAGACGGCCTCGACCTCGTCCTTGGGCTCCACGCGGAAGAGCCGCAGGATGGCGGCGGCGCAGGCGCCTAGGGCGAGGGTGATGGGGCGGCACAGCCGCGCGAAGGCCACCAGGCCCGGGCTGAGCCAGAGCGCGAGCTTCTCGGGCGCGGCCATCGCGAGGTTCTTCGGGACCATCTCGCCGATGACGAGGTGGAAGAAGACGACCGCGGCCAGGGCGATGACGTATCCCAGCGGGTGGATCATGCCGTGCGGCAGGTGCATCCACTCGAACACCGGCTCCAGCAGGTGCGCGACCGTCGGTTCGGCGACCGCGCCGAGCGTCAGGGAGCACACCGTGATGCCGAACTGGGCGGCCGCCATCATCTGGGGGAGCCGCTCCAGGCCGTACAGCACCTGGCGGGCGCGTGCGGTGCCGAGGGGTTCGATCTGGCTGCGGCGCACCGAGACCAGCGCGAACTCGGCGCCGACGAAGAAGCCGTTGGCGAGCACCAGCAGGGCTGCGAAGAGGAGTTGGAGCACGCTCATCGGGCGGCCTCCATGACGTTGACCGCGGGGACCGTGCGGACCAGGCGGACCCGCTCGGCGCGGTAGTGCCCGACCTGGCGCACGGTGAGCCGCCAGCCGGGCAGTTCGGCCCGGTCTCCGACGGCGGGGATACGGCCGAGCAGGTCGGCGACCAGTCCGGCGACCGTCTCGTACGGCCCCTCGGGCACGTCGAGACCTATGCGCTGGAGGATGTCGACCCGGCAGCTGCCGTCGGCGTCCCAGGCGAGCCGGCCGTCCTCGGGCGGGGCGGCGGCGAGTTCGGGGATGTCCTGGCCGTCGTGCTCGTCGCGGACCTCGCCGACGATCTCCTCGACGATGTCCTCCAGGGTGACCACGCCGGCGGTGCCGCCGTACTCGTCGACGACGACGGCGATGGGCTGCTCGCTGCGCAGCTGGGCCAGCAGGGGCTGGACCGGGAGCGTCTCGGGCACCAGCAGCGCCGGGCGGGCGATCCGGCCCACGGGGGTGCGCAGCCGGTCCTGGGCGGGGACGGCGAGGGCGTCCTTGAGGTGGGCCATGCCGACGATCTCGTCGATCTTCTCCCGGTAGACCGGGAAGCGGGACAGACCGGTGGCACGGGTGAGGTTGACGACGTCCTCGGCGGTCGCGGACGCCTGGAGCGAGCTGACCTTCACGCGCGGGGTCATGACGTGCTGCGCGGTGAGCTCGCCGAGGGACAGGGTGCGCACGAAGAGGTCCGCGGTGTCCTGTTCCAGGGCGCCGGCCTGGGCGGAGTGCCGGGCCAGGGAGACCAGCTCGCCGGGGGTGCGGGCGGAGGCCAGCTCCTCGGCGGGCTCGATGCCGAGCGCGCGGACGAGGCGGTTGGCGACCGCGTTCAGGGCGGCGATCACCGGCCGGAACAGCCGGGCGAAGGCGTGCTGCGGGCCGGCGACGAAGCGGGCGACCTGCATCGGCTTGGACACCGCCCAGTTCTTGGGCACGAGCTCGCCGATCACCATCTGCACGGCGGAGGCCAGCAGCATGCCGACGACGACGGCCACGCCGGAGACCGCTCCCTCGGGGATGCCGATGGCCGTGAACGGGCCGTGCAGCAGTTCCGCGAGGGCCGGTTCGGCGAGCATGCCGACGACCAGGGAGGTGATGGTGATGCCGAGCTGGGTGCCGGAGAGCTGGAACGACAGCTCCTTGAGCGACTCGGCGACCCGGCGGGCCCTCCGGTCGCCTTCCGCGGCGGCCTTCTCGGCGTCGGTGGCCTCCACGGTGACGAGGCCGAACTCGGCCGCCACGAAGAAGCCGTTGGCGAGAATGAGCAGGAACGCCGCTCCGAGGAGCAGCAGGGGGATGGTCATGCTGCCGCCTCGACACGTACGGAGGGGGCAGCGCAGGTACTACAGGACGATCCGTCCATCGCTGGAGGGAGTCACTCCTCGGGTAGCAGGAACAACGAGAGGCGGAGGCGTGGTGAAAACGCCTCCGCCAACAGATTAATCAAGACAGGGCCCGATGCGGCAGGGTGGAATTCCCCGAGTCATCCCTGATCTTCGTCGGAGCGGGCCGTGGAACGGGCCTCGGCGAGCGCCCGCAGGGCCCTCGCGTCGGCGATGGCCTGCTGTTTCGCGATGCCCGGCTGGATGCCGAGCGCCGGCAGGCTGGTGCCGTCGCTGAGGTTGAGGAACACCCAGGGGTCGCCCGGGCGGAGGTTCACCTGGATGATCTCGGCCCACTCCAGCCGTCGCCTGCTGGCGATGTTCTGGACGGTGACCCCGGACTCGTCGGCGACGACCTTCACCCTGGCCAGCAGGAACAGCACACCGGCGAGCAGGGCCGCGGTGAACACGAAGCTCAGGCGCTCGCCGGGGCCCAGCTGTTCGAGGAGCAGCGCGATCACCGTGATCACCACGAAGATCGCGACACCGGCGGTGAGCAGGACCACACGGGTGCGGCCCGGCCGGAACGTGACGGGGAGAGCGGGAGGTTCGGAGGACATGTGCGGTACGCCCCTCAGAGACGGCAGGCGTGGATGGCCGTCGTCAGGATGGCCCGCGCGCCGATGTCGTACAGGTCGTCCATGATCCGCTGTGCCTCCTTGGCCGGGACCATCGCGCGGACGGCGACCCAGCCCTCGTTGTGCAGCGGGGAGACGGTCGGGGACTCCAGGCCGGGGGTGAGCGCGACGGCCTTCTCGAGCTGCTCGACGCGGCAGTCGTAGTCCATCATCACGTACGTGCGTGCCACCAGGACGCCCTGGAGGCGGCGCAGGAACTGCTGGACCTTGGGTTCCTCGGCGTCGGCGCCGGTGCGGCGGATGACGACGGCCTCGGACTTCATGATGGGCTCGCCGAAGACCTCCAGGCCCGCGTTGCGCAGGCTGGTGCCGGTCTCGACGACGTCCGCGATGACCTCGGCGACACCGAGCTCGATGGCGGTCTCGACCGCGCCGTCGAGGTGGACGACGGCGGCGTCGATGCCGTTGTCCGCGAGGTGTGCGGCCACGATCCCCTCGTAGGAGGTGGCGACCGTCTTGCCCTTGAGGTCCTCGACGCCGCTCGCGGTGCCGGGCTTGGACGCGAAGCGGAAGGTGGAGCGGGCGAAGCCGAGCGGGAGGATCTCCTCGGCGTCGGCGCCGGAGTCGATCAGCAGGTCACGGCCGGTGATGCCGATGTCGAGCTGCCCCGAGGAGACGTAGATCGCGATGTCCCGGGGGCGCAGGTAGAAGAACTCCACGTCGTTGACCGGGTCGACGGTCCGCAGTTCCTTGGACTCGCGGCGCTGCTGGTAGCCGGCCTCATGCAGCATGTCCGCCGCAGGTCCTGACAGGGAACCCTTGTTGGGGACGGCGATGCGCAGCATGAGGTCGGCTTCCTTTGCTCTCAGGGGTGTGTTCGGCGACTGGCTTACAGGTGGGCGTAGACGTCGTCGAGGGAGATCCCGCGCGCGACCATCATCACCTGGACGTGGTACAGCAGCTGCGAGATCTCCTCGGCGGCCGCTTCCTTGCCCTCGTACTCGGCGGCCATCCAGACCTCGGCGGCCTCTTCGACGACCTTCTTGCCGATGGCGTGGACACCCTTGCCGACCAGTTCTGCGGTGCGGGAGGTGGCGGGGTCGCCGGTGGCGGCCTTCTGCTGGAGCTCGGTGAAGAGCTCCTCGAACGTCTTATTGGACATGGTGTCGCTCACCCTATGCCAAATGACACCTTCGTCAGTGCCACGGTTCAGATACTGAGCGGAGGGTGGCCGCCGTGGCCACCGCGGCGGTCACCGCCTCGTGTCCTTTGTCCTCGTTGGAGCCATCGAGGCCGGCCCGGTCCAGGGCCTGTTCCTCGGTGTCGCAGGTGAGGACGCCCATGCCGACGGGGACGCCGGTCTCCACGGACACCTGGGTGAGGCCCTGGACGACGCCCTGGCACACGTACTCGAAGTGCGGGGTGCCACCGCGGATGACGACACCGAGGGCGACGATCGCGTCGTAGCCGCGCCCTGCGAGGACCTTGGCGACGACCGGGAGTTCCCAGCTGCCGGGGACCCTGAGCAGGGTCGGCTCGTCGATGCCCAGGTCGTGCAGGGCGCGCAGGGCGCCGTCGACCAGTCCGTCCATCACCTTCTCGTGCCACTGCGCCGCGATGACGGCGACCCTCAGGTCGCCCACGTTGCGTACGGACAGCTCCGGTGCACCCTTGCCGCTCACGTTCTCGAACTCTCCTCGAAGTGCTTACTGGTTGCTGCAGGTGGACACCGGGGCGGTGTCCAGCCAGGGCAGGTCATGGCCCATCCGGTCCCGCTTGGTGCGCAGGTAGCGGAGGTTGTGCTCGCCCGCCTGTACGGGCATCGGCTCCCGGCCGGTGACCTTGAGGCCGTGGCGCAGGAGGGCGTCGGACTTGTCGGGGTTGTTGGTCATCAGGCGCAGGCTGCGGACGCCGAGGTCCTGAAGGATCTGCGCGCCGGCGCCGTAGTCCCGGGCGTCGGCGGGCAGGCCGAGCTCCAGGTTGGCGTCGAGGGTGTCGTGGCCCTGCTCCTGGAGCTCGTACGCCCGCAGCTTGGACAGCAGGCCGATGCCGCGCCCCTCGTGGCCGCGCAGGTAGACCACCACTCCCCTGCCCTCGGCCTGGATGCGCTCCAGGGAGGCGTCCAGCTGGGGACCGCAGTCGCAGCGCAGGGAGCCGAAGATGTCGCCGGTGAGGCACTCGGAGTGGACGCGGACCAGGACGTCCTCGCCGTCGCCGATCTCGCCGTGGACCAGGGCGACGTGCTCGACTCCGTCGACGCCGGAGCGGTAGCCGTACGCCGTGAAGGTGCCGTGGGCGGTGGGCAGCCGGGTCTCGGCCTCGCGGCGGACCGTTGGCTCGCTGGTGCGGCGGTAGGCGATCAGGTCCTCGATGGAGATGATCGTCAGACCGTGCTTGCGGGCGAAGGGGATCAGCTCGGGCAGGCGGAGCATCCGGCCGTCCTCGCCGGCGATCTCGACGATCGCGCCGGCCGGGCGCAGTCCCGCGAGCCGGGCGAGGTCGACGGCGGCCTCGGTGTGACCGTTGCGGGTGAGGACACCTCCGTCCCTGGCGCGGAGCGGGAAGATGTGACCGGGGCGGACGAAGTCGGTGTGGTCGGCGTCGCCGCTCGCGAGGAGCCGCAGCGTGGTGGCGCGGTCGGCGGCCGAGATGCCGGTGGTCACGCCGTGCGCGCCGGACGCGTCCACGGAGACGGTGAACGCGGTCTTCATCGACTCGGTGTTGTCGTCGACCATCTGCGGGAGCTTCAGCCGGTCCAGTTCGTCGCCCTCCATGGGGGCGCAGATCAGGCCGCGGCACTCGCTCATCATGAAGGCCACGATCTCGGGGGTGATCTTCTCGGCGGCGACGACCAGGTCGCCCTCGTTCTCGCGGTCCTCGTCGTCGACGACCACGATGGGCCGGCCGGCCGCGATGTCGGCGATGGCCTGCTCGACCGGGTCCAGCGCGAAGTCCTCGAACCCGTCGGTGCTGTAGAGAATCGGTGCCGCGCTCATGCCGGCGCTCCTTCCATGACGGGCCGCGCGGACTCACGGGAGCGCAGCCACCAGTCGCGCATGCCCCACAGGACGAGCGCGCCGTAGATGACGTAGACGAAGCCGGAGAAGGCGTAGCCGTTGGCGAAGTTCAGGGGGACGCCGACGAGGTCGACGAGGAGCCAGGCGAACCAGAACTCGACCATGCCGCGGGCCTGGGCGTACATGGCGACGACGGTGCCGACGAAGATGTAGGCGTCCGGCCAGGGGTCCCAGGACAGGCTCGGGTAGGCCTTGAAGAGCAGGGCGACCGCGACGGTGCCGACGGCGGCGGCGCCGACGAGGGCTCCGCGCTCACGCCAGGAGGCGAACCGGGGCGCGATGTGCCCGTCGCCGGACTGCCCCTTGTTGCGGTTCCACTGCCACCAGCCGTACAGGGCGACGAGCATGACGACGACCTGCTTGCCGGCGCTGCCGGTGAGGTGGCCGTAGAAGGCGCCGAAGAGGATGAGGCCGGAGGCGAACTGGACCGGCCAGCTCCACAGGTTGCGGCGCCAGCCGAGGGCGAGGGCGATCAGGCCGAGGATGTTGCCGATCATGTCCGACCAGAGGATGTGCTGGCCGAACAGGGTGAAGGCCTCGGTGTTGAGGGAGTTCACTGTCCGGCCCCCTGACCGCTGTTCGCGAGCAGGCGCTCGACGTACTTGGCGACGACGTCCACCTCGAGGTTGACCGGGTCGCCGGGCTGCTTGATGCCGAGCGTGGTCAGGGCGAGGGTGGTCGGGATGAGGCTGACGGTGAAGTAGTCGGGGCCTGCGTCGACGACGGTGAGGCTGATGCCGTCGACGGTGATGGAGCCCTTCTCGACGACATAGCGCGTCAGGTCCGCGGGCAGCGAGATCCTGATGATCTCCCAGTTCTCGGAGGGCTTGCGCTCCAGGACCTGTCCGGTGCCGTCGACATGCCCCTGCACGATGTGTCCGCCGAGGCGCGCGCCCAGGGCCATCGGGCGTTCGAGGTTGACCCGGGAGCCTTCGGCGAGGGCACCGAGGCTGGAGCGGTCGAGGGTCTCGGCCATGACGTCGGCGGTGAACCAGTCGGCGTCGTGTTCGACGACCGTGAGGCAGACGCCGTTGACGGCGATGGAGTCCCCGTGTTTCGCGCCCTCGGTGACGACGGGGCCGCGCACTCGGAAACGACAGGAGTCACCGAGGTTCTCGACAGCGGTGATCTCACCCAGCTCTTCGACGATTCCGGTGAACAC
Organism: Streptomyces griseorubiginosus; assembly: GCF_001514195.1. Classification (GTDB taxonomy): domain Bacteria; phylum Actinomycetota; class Actinomycetes; order Streptomycetales; family Streptomycetaceae; genus Streptomyces; species Streptomyces griseorubiginosus. The sequence goes on from NZ_KQ948739.1 coordinate 67,903, forward strand.
TTCCCGGGTCCTCCCTGCCTCATTCGGGCACGGACTCCGGGGCTGTCGATGACGACAGAATCAGCGAGTGGGGACACCGGGGGCGACGCCGGACGGGACCCACCCCCGCGAGGGTGAAGCCTGGTACGGCGGCGCGCATACAGGTATGCCCGCCCGCCGCGCACTGCCTCCCATCCGGACTTTAACCGTCGGTCCAGGAATTTCACCTGGTCAACCGGCCGCTGGAAGCGGTCGGGTCGCGGACTGTAACCGCCGGTTCGGACTTTCACCGACCCCGGAGTGCGCTGCTTCTGGTACACAGCCAGTCTGCCACGCCCGATCGTGGTCCATACAGGCGATGCGTGTGCAGTGGCTCACAACCCGTGGCCGAAACCCCTTGACCTAATGGTCTAGTCCTTTTTAGGGTCGCCCTGCGTGGACACCCGTAGAGACGGACCCGGCGGCGGTGACGACGGCCCTTGCCCGCCGCCGGGTCTTCTGCGCCGGGTCAGTCCGCGCGTCGACGCTGCTGATCGACCGGCTGACGGGGTGCGAACAGGGCGTCCTGCGCGCGGTCCCGCGCGGTGAGCAGTGCGCCGCGCAGAACCGCCTCTCCGCCCAACACGCCTGCCCGCACCTCCGTGGCCAGAGGGGACATGCGGCGCACCCTTCGCTCCACGCGGGCGGCCAGCTCCGTCCCACCGGCCTGCCCCACCTCGCCACCCAGCACCACACACCCCGGGTCCAGGACGGCGACGACCGACGCGACCCCCACGGCGAGCCGGTCGGCGAGAGCGTCCAGGAAACGGGACTCCTCGCGCACCGCGACCGCCTCCGGCACCGAGCCCGCCTGCACCGAGTCCGTGGCCGCGAGCGTCTTCCGTACCGAGTCCGTGGCCGCGACCGTCTTTCGTACCGAGTCCGTGGCCGCGACCGCCTCCGGTACCGAACCCGTGGCCGCGACCGCCCCCGGTACCGAACCCGTGGCCGCCACCCCTTTCCGGACCGAGTCCGCCGCCGGTACCCGGTTCGTGGCCGAGTCCGCGGCCGCCACCGCCTCCGCTGCCCGGTCCGTGGCCGCCACCGCTCTCCGCACCACCTCCGCTGCCTCCGCAGCCCCCCTCACGAGACCCGCGCCCCCGCGAGCGTCCTCGCCGGAGTCACCAGCCCCGTCCACCGCCACCGCCAGACCGCACTCCTCCGCCAGCCGCACGATCCCCGCCGAGCCCGCCAGTGAATGGAAACCCCCCGCGCAGTCCACCGCCGACGGCAGGCCCGCCGTCCCCGGCACCGGGAGGAACCCGATCTCCCCCGTCCCGCCCGAGGCGCCCCGCCGCAGGACGCCGTCCAGGATCACCGCAGCGCCGGTGCCGTGGCCCAGCCACAGCAGGACGAAGGTGTCCCGGTCGCGGGCCACCCCGTCGCGCTGTTCCGCCAGCGCCGCGAGGTTGGTCTCGTTCTCGACATGGACGCGGGTCTCCGGGAGCCGCTCCTGAAGGGCCAGCACCAGTCGCCGGTGCCAGGCCGGCAGGCCGCCGGAGTCGCGGAGTTCGCCCGTGGCCGGGTCGATCAGACCGGGGGCGCCGATGGCGACGGTGTGGAGTCCGGCCACCCCCGCCTCCTTCGCCGTCCGCTCGACCAGCGCGACGGCCTGCTCGACCGCGGGGCCCGTCCCGGTCTCACCGCCGATCGGCACCGACGCCTCGGCCAGCACCCGCCCCAGCAGGTCGGCGACGACGACGGAGACGCCCTCGGTGCGGACGTCGAGGGCCGCGAGGTGGGCCTGGTCGGCGACGATGCCGTACAGCTTGGCGTTGGGGCCGCGGCGCTGCTCCCCCGACTCCCCGACCACGTCGATCAGTCCGGCGGCGGCGAGGCGCTCGACGAGGTCGGCGACGGTCGGCCGGGACAGCCCGGTGAGCTGCTTCAACTGGCCTGCCGTCAGCGGGCCTTCCTGCTGGAGGAGACGCAGGGCGAGCCGGTCGTTGATGGCCCGGGCGGTGCTCGGGGATGCGGGCATGCCGGGAATCCTCTCAGATCCGCGGAGCCGGATATGCGCTATCTATCAGGCAGGGTTCCTGATAATTTACACCGCGACTTGAGTCGGGGACGAGAATTCCGGGAGGGGCCCGAAGATGAGCGATGTGGTCCACACATCAGCAGAGGTACGGCGGGCCCGGTACGCCGTGGCCGCCGTGTTCGCCGTGCACGGGGCCGTGACCGGCTCGTTCGCGACGCGGGTGCCGTGGATCCAGGAGCACTCCTCGGTCAGCGCCGGCCAACTGGGCCTGGCGCTCGCCTTCCCGGCGCTCGGCGCCTCGCTGGCCATGCCGCTGGCCGGCCGGGTCAGTCACCGCTTCGGCGCCCGGAACGCCCTGCGCGGCCTGATCTCCCTGTGGACCCTGGCCCTGGTCCTGCCGTCCCTCTCCCCCAACCTCCCGACGCTCTGCCTGGCCCTGTTCGTCTACGGCGCCACGGCCGGCATGGCGGACGTGGCGATGAACGCGCTCGGCGTCGAGGTCGAGAACCGCCTGGGCCGCTCGATCATGTCCGGGCTGCACGGCCTGTGGAGCGTGGGTGCCCTGGTCGGCTCCGCGGCCGGCACCCTCGCCGCGCACCTGGGCTCGGACGCCCGGCTGCACCACGCGCTCGCGTCGGCCACCCTGACCCTCCTCGGTCTGGCTGCCTGCCGCTGGGTGCTGGACCTCCAGGCCCCCGAGGACGAGGAGCCGCCGCCCCGGTTCGCGCTGCCGCCGAAGTCGGCGCTGCTCATCGGCGCGATCGGGTTCTGCGCGGTGTTCGCGGAGGGGGCCAGCCTGGACTGGTCGGCGGTGTACCTGCGGGACCGGCTGGAGACCTCGGCGGGGCTCGCGGCCGCGTGCACCACCGGTTTCACGCTCACGATGGCTGTCGCACGGATCGCGGGGGACCGGCTGGTGGACCGCTTCGGCGCGGTGCGCACGGTCCGGACGAGCGGGGTCCTGGCGGTGCTCGGCGGGCTGCTCATCGTCCTCGCCCGGCAACCGGCGGTGGCGATGGGCGGGTTCGCGCTGATGGGGCTCGGCATCGCGGTGGTCGTGCCGCTGTGCTTCGCCGCCGCGGGCCGCAGCGGATCCAACCCCAGCCTGGCGATCGCCGGGGTCGCGACGATCACCTACACCTCGGGACTGGTCGCCCCGAGCGCGATCGGCACGCTGGCCCAGGCGACCAGCCTGATGGTGTCGTTCGCCCTGGTGACGTTCCTGGCCTGCGGGCTCGTGGCCTTCGCGGGGGTGCTGCGGGCCGGCGACCGCCGGAAGGTCGTCACCCCGGCGGCGACGGTCTCCGAGCCGCGGCACTGACGTCCGCGCCCAGGGTGGCGCCCGGCTAGGGCGAGGCCAGGTCGTAGGCGTACGACGCGCTGAACGTGCCCGGTGCGCCCTTGCAGCCGTCCGACTCCCCCGGCAGCTTCACCCACAGGTAGGCGTCGATCCTCGCCTCTCCGGTGTCCAGGGTCGGAGCGCGTCCGATCCTCCGGCCCGCGGGGTCGCACCACTCGCCGTCCCGCGGCGCGCCGTTGCCGTTGCGGCTGGTGTCGATGACGGCGCCCAGACCGGGCGGTCCGCCCAGGGCGGCGAGGACCTGACGGTCGTAGGCGATCTCGGCGGACGTGGTGTGGAAGTTGGAGACGTTGCTGAAGATCCCGTCGGAGGAGGCGGCCGAGGCGGCGCCCGCCCGCTTCAGCAGGGCCGCCTGCTGCACGGCAGGGTTCCAGCCGGAGTGGCCGGCGTCGTAGTAGACGCGGGCCTTCGGGTTCGCGGCCTTCAGGACCCGGCCCGCGCGGGCCAGCGAGGCGAACCGGTCGGCCCGCCCCGCCTCCGGGAGGCAGTCCGACTGGGCGATCGCGTCGGGCTCCAGCACGACGATCACCTCGCGGGAGCCGAGTCCCGCGGCGAACCGGTCGATCCAGGCGTCGTAGGCACCGAGATCCGGTGCCCCGCCCTGGGACGCGCCGCCGCAGTCACGGTCCGGGACCGCGTACGCCACGACCACCGGCACCCGGCCCTGTGCGGCGGCGCGGGCGGTGACCGCGCGGACCCTGGAGGTGATGGTCGCCGGGGTGTAGTCGGCGAACCAGACCGCGGCCGGGCGGTCGGCGATACGGGACCGGATGACATCGGCACGCCAGTCGCGCGGGTTGTCCTGCACCCAGTCGAGGACCTGCGAGGACGGGTGGCGGTAGAGGCGGCCGGCGGCGGTGGGCCGGGGCTTGTCCGGGCTCGGCTTCCTGGCCTTGGGCGACGAGGACGGAGACCCGCTCACCTCGGCGGAGGCGGAGAGGGACGCGGGGGCGGACGGGGCGGCCGACGGGGCGCCGAAGCGCGAGGGCAGGACCCGTACGCCGACCCGCCCCGGGGAGTCGCCGGCCGAAGCCGGTCGCACCTCGCCGGAGCCGTCACGGCCGCCGAGCGCGGAGAGCATTCCGGTCGCGGTGCCGACGGCGACGACCACGGCGGCCACCGCGACCAGGACACCGCGGCCCACGGCCCGTCTGCGGGCGGCGCGGCGCGCGGCCAGTCGCTGGGCACGTAAGCCTGACACCCTGTCGCTCCCCCCTCGCACGGCGGGGGCGTTACCCCGTTCTGGGGAAGCGTCGGGCCCGCCGGTACCCAGGCCAGCCTAGGACTGGGACCCTGCCGTCATGGCGCAATTGGAACAGTTCACCACCCCCCTCGACGCGGTCGTCTCCCGTATGCGCGCCCTGGACGAGGCCCTTCCCGAACGGGACGGCGTGGCGGTCTTCAACCGCGTCTACCTCGCCGTCACCGAGGCGGTGGACCGCTGTGTCGACGCGGGCCGGTTCGCGGACGCGCGGGCCGCGATCACGCTGGACGTGCGGTTCGCGGAGCGCTACCTGACCGCGGTCGACGAGGTCGCCCGCGGACACCGTCCGCCGGCCTGCTGGCGGCCGCTGTTCCAGTTCCGTCGTCATCCCGGGGTACGGCCCCTGCAGTTCGCGCTGGCGGGCATCAACGCGCACATCGGGCACGATCTCGCGCTCGCCGTGGTGGACACCTGTCGTAGCCTCGGCTGCGAACCCGCCGACGTGGAGGACGAGTTCGACCGGGTGGGCGACCTCCTCGTCTCGCTGGAGGAGCGGATCCGCGAAGAGCTGATGCCGGGCCCCGACGTCCTCCAGGTCGCCGACCCGCTCACCCATCTGCTCGGCGCCTGGAGCCTGGACCGCGCCCGGGACGCCACCTGGACCGCGGCCCGTGCCCTGTGGGCGCTGCGCGGACTGCCCGACGTGGCCGAGGAGTTCACCGAGCGCCTGGACACGGCGGTGGGTTTCGCGGGCCGCATGCTGCTGACCCCGCTGCCGGACTGACCTGCGGCTGACCCACGATTGGACTGACCTCGGGGTGCCCCCTGTTGGTCTGCCTTCCGGCTGCCCCACTGTTGGACTGACCTCGGACTCGACCAGGTCTAGTCCTCCGGCAGTTCCACCGGCGCGATCTCGTCGTACACGTCCCCCGGGCCGGGGTTGGTCGGGTCGGTCTCGCCGCCGAAGTGGTGCATGACGCCCCAGACCGCGTTCAGGGCGGTCTGGATCGCGCCCTCGGCCCAGCCGGCCGTCCAGGAGATGTCGTCGCCGGCGAGGAAGATGCCCCGCTTGTCGGCGGGCAGCCGGTCCTGCATGAAGTGGGTGAACAGGCGCCGCTGGTAGCGGTAGTGGCCGGGCAGGTTGGCCTTGAACGCGCCCATGAAGTAGGGCTCGTTCTCCCAGGACACGGTGACCGGGCTGCCGATGACGTGCTTCCTGATGTCGACCTTCGGGTAGATCTCGCCGAGCGACTTCAGCATGACCTCCATCCGCTCGTTCGCGGACAGCGGCAGCCACTTCAGGCTGTCGTCGCACCAGGTGTAGGAGAGGCAGATGACGGCCGGCTTGTCCGGGCCGTCGTCCAGCAGGTAGGTGCCGCGGGTCATGCGGTCCGTGAGCGTCATCGACATGACGTCCCGGCCCGTCTCCTCGTCCTTGTCGAGCCAGAACGGCCGGTCCACGGGAACGAACAGCTTGGAGGACTCCATGTAGTGCGTGCGCTCGATCGCCGTCCAGTGGTCGATCGGGAAGAGCGAGTCGTCGCAGGTGATCTTCGAGAGCAGCATCCAGGACTGGGCGGTGAAGATCGCCGCCCGGTAGGTGCGGATGTCCCCTCCGGCGTCGGTCACCGTGATCCGGTTGCCCGCGGTGCGGTGCAGCCGGGTCACCGCGGGGCGCGGTTCGCCGTCCACGTGCAGGGACTTCAGGGACGTGCCGTACGCCCAGTGCACGATCTTCTCGGGCTCGCGCTCCCACATCCGCAGCGGCAACTGCTGCGAGCCGCCCACGATCCCGCGGTGGTGGTCGTCGGCCTCGGTGTAGACGACCCGCAGGATCTCCAGGATGGAGTTGGGGAAGTCGGTGTCCCAGCCGCCGGTGCCGAAGCCGACCTGGCCGAAGATCTCGCGGTGCCGGAAGGAGCGGAACGCCTCGGAGTCGCAGAGGAAGCCGTAGAAGGTCTGGTTGTCGAGCTTCTCCACGAGCCGCGACCAGATCTCGCGGATGCGCGGCACGTCCCGCTCGCGCAGGGCGCGGTTCATGTCGGTGAAGTCGGCGCCCTCTTCGAGGCACCTGTTCCAGGCCTCGGCGACATCACGGTAGACCTGCGGGAGGTCGGCGATCGTCTCGGCGTAGTGGGACTCGCCCTTGAGGTCGACGACCGTCGAAGGGGTGGCCTCCGCAAGGGGGTTGGGGAAGGGGCGGGTCTGAAGGCCCACGAGGTCGATGTAGTGCTGGAGGGCGGTGGAGGAGGGCGGGAAGCGCATCGCGCCCATCTCCGCGGTCAGTCCCTCGGTGCCCTGGCCCTCGAAGCCCACGGTCCGCAGTCGGCCGCCGATCCGGTCGGCCTCGTAGACGACCGGCTTGAGGCCCATCTTCATCAGCTCGTACGCGGCCACGATGCCGGAGAGACCGCCGCCGATCACCGCGACCTCGGTGCCGTGCTCGGTGGCCGGTATCTGTCCGAGGCCCGCCGGGTGGGCGAGGAAGTCGTCGTAGGCGTACGGGAAGTCCGGGCCGAACATGGTGATCGGCGGCAGCTGCTGCTCGTCCGCATGCTCGACGGCGTTGGGCACGGTGGACGTCATGGGGTACGGACTCCTTGCACAGACAGGGCGTTGGGGGTGTTTCAGACCAGGGACCCGTACAGACCGGGCCGGCGGTCCTTCAGATACGGGTTGGCCTCGCGTGAGGCGGCGAGGAAGGCGGGGTCGGCGTCGGCGAGGACCAGGTCCGCACCGCGTCCGGCGCGGGCGCGGGCCACCCCGTCGGGGCCTGCCAGCACGGAGAGCCCGACGAAGTCGAACTCCCCTTCCTCGCCGACCCGGTTGACGTAGGCGACGTACATCTGGTTCTCCCAGGCCCGCACCGGCACCAGGGACTCGGCGACGAACTGGAACGGGTGCATCTGCGCCGTGGGCACGAGGAGCAGGTCGGTCCCGGCGAGGGCGTGGGCGCGGACGTTCTCCGGGAACTCGACGTCGTAGCAGATCATCAACCCGACGCGCAGACCCCCGAGTTCGGCCTGGACCACCGGCTGCTCCCCCGGCGTGAAGTGGTCGCGCTCGAAGCAGCCGAAGAGGTGGGTCTTGCGGTAGTTGGCGAGGCGGGTGCCGTCGGCGGAGATCAGCTGGGCGGAGTTGAACACGGTGTCGCCGGACCGCTCGGGATATCCGTAGGCGACGGCGAGGCCGTGCCGTACGGCGATCTCCGCGACCGCGTCGGCGCCCTCCCCGTCGGCCTCCTCGGCGAGGCGTCCGATGTCGTCGCCGATCGCGTACCCGGTGAGGAACATCTCCGGAGCGGCCAGCAGCGCGGCACCCGCGGCGGCGGCCGAGGCGGCGGCCTCGTCGAGGACCTTGAGGTTCCCCTCGACGGAACCGGGGCGGCCGGAGCTCTGGAGCAGGGCGGTGCGCATGCGTGATCCTCACCGGGCGGAGGGTGGATGTGGGGGCCACGTAGCGGGCCATATAGAAGGTACGGGCGGCTCACCGGCGCGAACAAGGAGGAGCCGTTGCGCGCCGGTGAGCGGTTCATTGCGTGCTCAGGCGCTCCTGCGGCGATTCGTTGCGCGGACGTCGGCGACCCCGGCACAGCACCAGTGCCGTCACCAGATACGGCACGGACAGGATCATGAAGACCGTGCTGTGCGCCAACGACGCTCCGAGCAGCGTGTACACGCCGAACACGGCGACCGTGACCAGTTCCGTGCCCAGGCTCGCCACCGAGGTGAGGGTGGCCCGCCGGGCGTCGTCGATGCGGTGCTGGAGGCGGACGTCGACGAGGACCTCGGCCAGCTGGAAGCCGGCGAAGGCGAGGCCCACCAGGGCGATGCCGGCCGGGGTGCGGATTCCGGCGCCGACGGCCAAGGCGAGGGCGGCTGAGGCGATCAGCGCGGCGAGTCCCCGGGTGCCGAGGCGTTCGGCGGGCCCGGCGAACAGGCTGCCGACGGTGACCAGCGTCCAGACCAGCAGGACCAGCCAGGGCACGGTGGTCTCGGCCACGCCGAGGTCCCGGATCAGCAGTGAGACGTACTCGTCGAGCGCGCCCCACACCGCGGCGACGGCCGGGATCAGCAGCAGGGCGCCCCGGACCGTCCGGTCGCCGCGGGCCTCGGCGATTCCGGCCCGCAGGGTCCCCGACCAGCTCGTGCTCCCCTTCGCGGCCGGTACCCGGTGCTCGGGCAGCCGGGTCGCAGTGAGCGCGGCCAGCAGACAGGCGAGGACGCTGCCGGCGCCCACGGCCGGGTAGCCGCCGAGCGCGAGGACCGGTCCGGCGAGCCCCATCGCGGTCACCGTGGCCAGCAGCCGGGCCGCACGGGTGCGTCCCATCACGCGCGCGTACCGGTCGGCGGCCCCGAGCCGTTCCATCTCGTCGTAGACCAGCGCCTCCAGCGAACCGGAGCCGAGGGCGCCGCCGGCTCCCCACAGCACGAAGCCCAGCGCGAAGGCGCCGTACGACGGGACGGTGACCCACAGCGCGAAGCCGGCCGCGGTGAGCAGCGGGCCGATCCACAGCAGCCGGCGCCGCGAGACGGTGTCGGCCCAGGCGCCGGAGGGCACCTCGAGGACCACGGCCGTGAGGGACCACAGGGCGAACAGCGAGGAGATCTGCCACAGCGGCAGGCCGGTGTCGGCGAAGAGCAGCGCGTACACCGGGTAGAGCAGGACGAGGTCGTCGAGGAACGCGTAGCCGTACAGCGTGGTCGTCAGCCGGCGGACGCCGGTCGCGGGCACACGTGCGGGTGAGAGTGTCATGAGGCCTTCCCGGAAGGGCGGTTCGGACGTCGTGGGCACGGCGTCCGAGGCGGCCCTCGGGAGGCACGGCTGGTGGATCAATGTCGCCAGGTCATGTCACCGATGTTAGGCAGTTCCGGGCCCGCTGCCCAGCGAGAATGTGGTGATCACGGCGGCGTGGTCGGAGGGCCAGTCGTTGTCCTCGACATCCGGCCAGGTCCGGGGCGTGCCGGTGACGTACGTCCGCGAGTCGAGGACCCGCAGCCCCCGGTGCAGCACGAAGTCGATGCGGTCCTGGGGCTCGGGCTCGGCGTGGACCGGGGACCAGGTGTGCCCGGGCTCGCGCACGGCGTCGGGGTGCGCCTCCCGGTAGGAGTCCCGGAACCCCGCCTCCTCCGCCGCCTTGGTCACCGGCCACTCGACGTCCGGCCAGTCCAGGTGGGAGGGGCAGTTGAAGTCCCCGACGAGGACGGCCGGCGTGCTGTCCCCGATCCTGCGCAGCGCCTCCCGCAGCTGCCCGAGCCGTACCTCCTCGTGGGCGAGCGGCTCGGACGCGTAGGGCCCGTAGTGCTCGGAGTCGAGGTGCGCGGTCCAGATGTCGACTTCCTCGTCGGCTACGGCGATCCGCGCGCCGGCGGCCCCGTAGAACCCGACGTCCGGGTCGCCCAGCACGGCGGTGACCGGGAAGCGGCTGATGACGCCGAGGTTGGGTCCGGCGCTGTGGTGGTGCCAGCCCAGCGCCTCGGCGAGTTCCTCGGCGGCGGTGCCGTAGGTCTCCTGGAGTCCGACCACGTCCGCGCCGGTCTCGGCGATGACCTTGAGCTGCTTGGCGCGGTGGTCGTGGACCTTGGTGCCGCCGTACCAGAGGTTCCAGGTCATCACGCGGAGCCGGTACGGCAGCAGGGCGCGCAGCCGGGGCACCGTGACGCCCTCCAGCCCTTCGAGGACCGTACGGCCCGGGGCCGGCTCGATGGGCGCGAGCGAGGGCACGGCGAGGACCGCGCAGCCGGCCGCCTCGGCGGAGCGGACGCCGGTCTCGGTGTCCTCGACGGCGACACAGTTCGCGGGATCCACGCCGAGGGCGCGGCAGGCGGTGAGGTAGGGGTCGGGGGCGGGTTTGGTGTGCTCGGTGTCGTCGGCGGTGACGGAGACGGCGAACCGGCTCGCGCCTCCCAGGGCTTGGAGGACGACCTCCGCGACGGCCCGCGGCGACGCGGTGACCAGGGCGGTCGGTACGCCCTCGCGGGCCAGCGCGTCGAGCAGGTCGAGGGCGCCGGGGCGGGGCACGACTCCGGTGCGGACGCGGTCGGCGAACTCGCGGTGGAGGGTGTCGGCGAGGTCCCCGACGGGGCTGCCGGTGGCCGCGGCCAGCCAGGCGGCGGTGTGCTCGACCGGGCGGCCGAGCACGTCGGGCCGGTCCGCCTCGGTCAGGGGCCGCCCGGCGACCCGCTCCACCGCCTCCCACCAGAGCCGCTCGGTGTCGACGAGCGTGCCGTCCATGTCGAACAGGACGGCGTGCAGGGCAGGTCGGCTCACGGTTGTCTCTTTCGTGGGGGGGGGGACGTACGGGTGGGAGCTGGATGCGGGGAGGGTCAGCGGGTGTGCTCCGCCACCGGCACCGGTCAGTGGGCGCGTTCCGCCACCAGCACCGGCCGCTCGGGCAGGGACACGGTCACCGCGGCCCCGGCGGTGAGCTCGGCGGACTCGTGGGCGGGCAGGTCGGCCTTGACCTCGGTGCCGTCGGCGAGCCGGACGGTGACGCGGACGACGGCGCCCAGGAAGGACGTGGCGACCACCCGGGACGTCCCGTCGGCCTCGGCCCGCAGCCGCACGGCCTCCGGACGCACCAGCACGTCGACCTCGGTCGCCGCAGGCACCGGACCGTCGACCGGCAGCCGCTGTCCGAGCACCTCGACGGTGTCCTGGGCGAGCCGGCCGGGGATCCGGCTCATGGTGCCGACGAACTCGGCGACGAACGCGGTGGCGGGGCGGCCGTACAACTCGCTCGGGGTGGCGCACTGTTCGAGCCGGCCGGCGTGCATCACGGCGACCCGGTCGGCCATGGACAGGGCCTCCTCCTGGTCGTGGGTGACGAACAGGGCGGTGATGCCGAGTTCCTGCTGGAGGCGCCGGATCTCCTCACGGAGGCTGAGCCGCACCTTGGCGTCCAGCGCGGACAGGGGCTCGTCGAGCAGCAGGACGCGTGGGCGCAGGGCGAGAGCTCGGGCCAGCGCGACCCTCTGCTGCTGGCCGCCGGAGAGCTGGTGCGGGAACCGCCCGCCCTTGTCGGCGAGCCCGACGAGGTCCAGCAACTCCGCTGCCCTGGACCGACGTTCGGCGGTGCGGACCTTGCGCATGCGCAGTCCGAAGGCCACGTTGTCGAGGGCGTCGAGATGCGGGAAGAGGCTGTACGACTGGAAGACCATCCCGGCGTCCCGGCGGTGCGCCGGGACCCGGCTCACGTCCTCGCCGTCCACCAGCACCCGCCCGGAGTCCGGGTGTTCGAAGCCGGCGAGCATCCTGAGCGCGGTGGTCTTGCCGCAGCCGGAGGGACCGAGCAGGGCGAGGAGTTCACCCGGCCGCACGGTCAGGTCGAGTCCGTCGAGGGCGACGGTCGCGCCGAACTCCCGCCTGAGGCCCTGGAATTCGACGGTGGCCGCGGTCGTCTGGGTGGTGTCAAGAAGGGTCATGGTCATCCCCGGGAAGCGGTACGGGTACGGCCGCCGAAGCCGGCCAGGACGAGGAGCAGCACCCACGTCACGAGCAGGCTGAGCACGGACACGGCGACGGACAACTGGGCCTGCGAGCCACTGACGTTGACGATCCACACCGCGAAGGGCTGGAAGCCCAGCAGCTGGGCCACGGTGAACTCGCCGAGCACCAGGGCCAGGGTGAGGAAGGAGGCGTTGAGCAGGGCGCCCCGCAGGTTGGGCAGGACGGCCCGGACGAGGGCCTGCGGCCAGCCGGCACCGCAGCTGCGGGCGGCCTCGACGAGGGTGCGGACGTCGACGGCCCGGAGACCGGCGTCCAGGGCCCGGTAGACGAAGGGCAGGGCCATCACGACGTAGGCCAGGACCAGGACGAAGGGGAAGTCGGGGTTCTGGATCGCCACGAAGGTCTCGAACAGCGGGGTGCGGGAGAGGTGGTCGGGACCCCATTTGAGGACGGTACCGATGCCGGCGACGAACGCGATGGGCGGCACGACCAGGGGAAGGGAGCACACCACCTCGACGACGGGCCGCAGCCGGGGCGCCCCGAGCCGCAGCGCGACCATCGCGGGCACCATCAGGAGCAGGACGACGGCGATGGTGGCGAGGGCCAGTTCCAGTGAGAGCAGCAGGCTGGAGACGAATCCGGCGGTGGAGAAGATCTGGGTGTAGGCGTCGAAGGTGATCCCCTGGCCGGGCACGTCGACGGTGAAGACGACGGACGCGGCCAGCGGCACCAGGAAGTACAGTCCGGCGAGGCCGAGCACGCCCCACCGCCACAGGTTCAGGCGAGCCATCGGGCGCTCCTTCGCTGAAGGGGCAGGTAGACGGCCATGACCAGGCCGGCGACCAGGACCATGTCGAGGCTGAGGGCGAGCGCCACGTTCTCCTGGCCGACCAGCACGTTGCCGGAGATCGCGTCGGCGATCTGGAGGGTGACCAGCGGGATCGAACTGCCCACCATCGCGGCGGCGGTGGCGTAGGCGGCGAAGGCGCTGCCGAAGAGCAGCACGAACCCGCCGAGCAGCGTGGGCAGCAGCACGGGCAGGGCCACGAAACGCCAGTACTGCACGGCCGTCGCCCCGTTGTTCCGGGCGGCCTCGCGCCACTGGACGCGCAGCCCGTCGAGGGCCGGGGTGACGGTGAGGACCATCAGCGGGATCAGGAAGTACAGGTAAACGACGACCAGGCCCCAGAAGCTGTAGAGGTCCCAGCCCTTGCTGGTGAGCCCGAAGTGCCGGGTCAGGACGCCCGCGTTGCCGAGGGTGGCGACGAAGGCGAAGGCCAGCGGGACCCCGCCGAAGTTCGCGAGGACCCCGGACGCGGTGAGCACGGCCTCGCGCAGGGCGCGGAAGCGGGAGGTCACCACGGCCTGGGCGAGCGGCAGTCCGACCAGGGTGCCGAGCGCGGCGGAGACGGCCGACAGCTTCACGCTGCCGAGGAGCGCGGTGAGGTAGGCGCCCTTGAGGGAGGTCGTCAGGTTGTCGAGGGTGTACGAAGTGGCCCCGGTGGCCGGGTCCTTGGCGGTGAACGCGCCGTCCAGCATGGCGATCGCGGGCAGTCCGAAGGCGACCGCGACGAACGCGAGCAGCGGGACGACGGCGACCCAGCCGAGGGACCGGCGCCGCCGACCGGTTCGGGCGGCGGGCGCCGGGTCCACTCGTACGGCGGTGGCCGTCATCCGGAGACGGCCTTCGCCCAGCCGCCGGCGATGACCGTCTTGGCCTTGTCCTGCTGGGCCTCGGTCGGGAACTTGGGCGTTCCGGTGACCTCGGGCAGCTTGGCCGCGGCGGTCTTGTCGAGGGTGCCGGCCTTCTCCAGGGCGGTCATCAGGGCCGGGCGGGCGTAGCCCTTGAGCCAGAGGTTCTGGCCCTCTGCGCTGTAGAGGTACTCCTGCCACAGGCGGGCGGCCGCGGGGTGCGGGGCGTCCTTGTTGATGGCCTGGGAGTAGTACTGCGAGAACTGGCCGTCGCTCGGGACCGTGACCTTCCAGTCGACGCCCTTGGACTTGAACTCGTCGGCGTACCCGGCGTTCAGGTAGTCCCAGTCGATGCTGATCGGGGTCTCGCCCTTCTCGACGGTGGCCGGGGTGGACTCGACGGGCGTGTAGTTGCCGTTCTTCTTCAGCTTGGCGAAGAAGTCGAGGCCGGGCTGGATGTCGTCGAAGGAGCCGCCGCTCGCGAGCGCGGCCGCGAAGACACCGCCGAAGGCCGAACCGGACTTGGTGGGGTTGCCGTTGAGGGCGACCTGGCCCTTGTACTGCGGCTTGAGCAGGTCGGCGAAGGTGGTGGGGCAGGTCTTGACCCGCTTGGCGTCGCAGCCGATGGAGATGTAGCCGCCGTAGTCGTTGTACCAGCGGGCCTGTGTGTCCTTCTGGCCTGCGGGGATGTCGTCGTACGACTGGACCTTGTAGGGCGCGAGCAGGCCCTGCTGGGCCGCGCTGAGCGCGAAGGAGCTGCCCAGGTCGAGGACGTCGGGTGCCCGGTCCTGGCCCTTGCGCGAGGTCACGGCGTTGATCTCGTCCTGGCTGGTGCCGTCGGGGTTCTCGTCCGAGATCTTGATGCCGTACTTCTTCTGGAAGCCGTCGATCAGGGCGCCGTAGTTGGCCCAGTCGCGGGGCAGCGCGATGGCGTTGAGCGTGCCCTCCTTCTTGGCGGCGGCGACCAGCTTGTCCAGGCCGCCGAAGTCGGCCGCGGAGGTGGCGGTGGCGGCGCTCTTGCCGTCGGCGGTCGTCGACGTGGTGTCGGGGGCGGCGCCGCAGGCGCTCAGGGCGAGGGCGGCGAGGGTGGCGAGAACACCGGCGGCGGCGGTTCTCGGCAGGGACACGGTCACGGCTTCTCCAGGGGGACGCGCGAGGGTGCAGGAGCCATACAGGAGTCGAGAAGGAGAGAACTTGTCTGAACAAGTTGGCCTCAGTAAGGCTGCCGCTGGTGTCCTGTTCGTAAACACTGTCGAAACACCGGCCCCCGAATTCCCGCACAATCCGTGGCACCCGGGAACCCGCCTGAACGTCGACTAGGCTGGTCACGCTGTGCACAGCATTCGACTCAGAGGGGAAGCATGCCGGCGCGACACGAGGAGATCGCCGACGAGCTGCGCCGGGCGATCGACCGCGAGGAGTACACCGTCGGCAGCCTGCTGCCCGCCGAGACGGAGCTCGCGGCGCAGTACGGCGTCTCGCGCGGAACGGTCCGCCAGGCCGTCGCGACGCTCACCGCGGAGGGGCTCATCGGCTCCCGTCAGGGCGCCCGGCGTGTGGTGCTCGCCAGCCGTCGCAGCCAGAGCTTCGCGGAACTGCGCAGCTTCGCCGAGTGGGCCCGGGCGATGGGGCGTGAGGCCACCGGGCAGGTCGTCGAGCAGGAGTACCGGCCGGCCTCCAAGGAGGACTCGATCCGCCTCCAACTGCCCTTCGGCACACCCGTGTTGCACGTCCTGCGGGTTCGCGGCCTGGACGGCGAACCGGTGTTGCTGGAGCGCACGGTGTACGCCGACTGGATCTCCCCGACCGTCGAGACCATCGAGCCCGACTGCCCTTCGGTCACCCAACGCCTGTACGACGAAACGGGGTTGGTCTTCGCCTACGGGGAGCACGTGATCGACGCGGTGGCCGCGGGGGCGCGGGACGCGGAGCTGCTGGAGATCCGCCGCACCAGCCCCCTCCTGCGGGTCCGGCGCGTCACCACGACCCGCGAGGGCCGCCCGGTGGAGTGGTCGGACGACCGCTACCGCTCGGACGCGGTGAGCTTCAGCGTCCACAACTCGATAGACAACAACGCCCTGGCCCGCAAGACGGCGGAGTAGGGCTGCAGCCCGTCGGGAGGTTGTGATGGACATCGGTGTGCTGCCCCGGGTCGACGAGCACGCGACGGTCGTGGCGGCGACAGCCGTCGAGGTCTGGGACGCGCTCGGCGCGAGCCTGGAGCAGTCGTTCGGCCGCCCCCGCTCGGCCCGGTACGCACGTCTCGTCGGCGTCGCCGACCGTAGGGCGTCCGGGCCGCGGCCACTCGTCGAGGGGGCGGTCGTGCCCGGGTTCCGGGTGGCCGACGCGGTCCCGGGCCGGGAGCTCGTCCTCGTCGGGCGGCACCGTTTCTCGACGTACGCGCTGATCTTCCGGCTGGAGCCTGAGGGGGCGGGCACCCGACTGCGGGCCGAGACGCGGGCGCGATTTCCGGGGCCCGCCGGTGCCCTCTACCGACTGCTGGTCATCTCCTCGGGGGCGCACGCCCTGCTCACCGGGCGCCTGCTTGCGGGGATCCGGCGCCGCGCCGAGCAGGTCACGTAGGAGACCCGGAGGAAAACCTCCGCAGCAGCGGGGAGAGCACCAGCACCGACTTGGTGCGCTCCACGAACGGCTCCCCCGCGATCCGCTCCAGGACCCGTTCGAAGTGCCGCATGTCGGAGGCGAAGACCTGGACCACCGCGTCGGCGTCCCCGGTGACGGTGGAGGCGGCCACGACTTCCTGATAGCGCTCCAGGCCCCGCTGGATGGTCTCCGGGGAGGTGTTGCGCCGGCAGTAGATCTCGACGAACCCCTCGGTCTCCCAGCCGAGGGCCGCCGGGTCCACCCGCACGGTGAAACCGGTGATGGCTCCGGTCGCGCGCAGCCGGTCCACGCGCCGCTTCACCGCGGGCGCGGACAGACCGACGATCTGCCCGATGTCCGCGAAGGAGCGGCGGGCGTCCTCGGCGAGGGCGTGCACGATGCGTTCGTCGAGATCGTTCAGCACGGTGGGTGGATCAGCTTTCGGGTGTTGCGAGTCGGGAACGGCGATGGCCGTACACGAAGTAGAACACGAGCCCGGCGGCCATCCAGACCCCGAAGACCACCCAGGTGACGGTGGACAGGCTGCCCATCATCCAGACGCAGAAGCCGAGGCCCAGGGCGGGCAGGACCGGCGAGAGCGGGACGCGGAACGTGCGGGGCATGTCCGGACGGGTCCGGCGCAGCACCACCACGGCGATGTTGACCAGGGCGAAGGCGAAGAGCGTGCCGATGCTGGTGGCGTCGGCGAGCTGGCCCAGCGGGATCGCCGCGGCCAGCACTCCGCAGAACAGGGACACGATCACCGTGTTCGCCCGGGGCGCCCCGGTCTTCGGGTGGACCCGCCCGAACACCTTCGGCACGAGCCCGTCCCGGGACATCGCGAAGAGGATGCGGGTCTGGCCGTAGAGCACGGTCAGCACCACGCTCGCGATGGCGACGACCGCGCAGAACGCCAGCAGGGTGCCCCAGAAGCTCTGCCCGGTGACGTCCCGCATGATCTGGGCGAGGGCGGCCTCGGAGTCGTTGAAGTGCTGCCAGGGCTTGGCGCCGACCGCGACGGCCGCGACCAGGACGTACAGCGCGGTCACGATGACCAGCGACAGCATGATCGCGCGCGGCAGGTCGCGCTGGGCGTTCCTGGCCTCCTCACCGGCGGTGGAGGCGGCGTCGAAGCCGATGTAGGAGAAGAACAGCGTGGCCCCGGCCGCGCTCACGCCCGCCATGCCCAGCGGCATGAAGTGCTCGTAGTTGCCGGAGCGGAAGCCCTGGACGCCGATCGCGCAGAACAGCACCAGTGCGGCGATCTTGACGACGACCATGACGGTGTTGGCGCGGGCCGACTCGCGGGCGCCGCCGAGCAGGAACGCCATCGCGAGGAGGACGACGATCAGCGCGGGCAGGTTGAAGACCCCGCCGTCGCCGGGCGGGGCGGACAGCGCGTCCGGGATGGTGACGCCGATGGTCCCGTCGAGCAGCTCGTTCAGGTACTCGCCCCAGCCGACGGCCACGGCGGCGACCGAGACGCCGTACTCCAGGACCAGGCACCAGCCGCATATCCAGGCGATGAGCTCGCCCATGGTCGCGTAGGCGTAGGAGTACGAGGATCCGGCGACCGGGATGGTGCCGGCCAGCTCGGCGTAGGAGAGGGCCGAGAACAGGGCGGTCAGGCCGGCGATCACGAAGGACAGCGTGACGGCCGGGCCCGCCTTCGGCACGGCCTCGCCGAGGACCACGAAGATGCCGGTGCCGAGCGTGGCGCCGATGCTGATCATCGTCAGCTGCCAGAGGCCGAGCGAGCGCCGCAGCGCCCCTCCGTCGCCCTGGCCGCCCTCGGCGACGAGGCGTTCCACCGGCTTGCGCCGCATGAGGCGCGCGCCGAGCCCCGTCGCCTGTGGGGTGCGCTGTCGCGGGGGTGCGCCTTGGTCGAGCACGCGCTGACTCCTTCGTCGTTGCAGGTGGGTACAGCGAAGCACCCTATGAGGCCGGGGGTCACAGCCGTAATGCAGCAACCTTGCACGCACTCGCAAGATCGTTGCGTTCCGCACCGAAGGGCGGCCCTTCGTTGCGCATACCCCTCACCGGGCATGCGAACGGCCCCCGCATCCCGGCGGGGGCCGTTCGCGACGGACCTAGCTCCAGCTGGCGTGCAGCGGCTTGCCCTCCGCGTAGCCGGCCGCGCTCTGGATGCCGACGACCGCCTTCTCGGCGAACTCGGCCAGGGAGTTCGCACCCGCGTAGGTGCAGGAGGAGCGGACACCCGCGATGATCGAGTCGATCAGGTCCTCGACGCCCGGACGGGCCGGGTCGAGGAACATCCGGGAGGTGGAGATGCCCTCCTCGAAGAGCGCCTTGCGGGCCCGGTCGTACGCCGACTCCTCGGACGTACGGTTGCGCACGGCACGCGCGGACGCCATGCCGAACGACTCCTTGTAGAGCCGCCCGCTCGCGTCCTGCTGGAGGTCGCCCGGCGACTCGTAGGTGCCCGCGAACCACGACCCGATCATCACGTTGGACGCGCCGGCGGCCAGCGCCATGGCGACGTCGCGGGGGTGCCGTACCCCGCCGTCGGCCCACACGTGCTTGCCGTACTTCCGCGCCTCGGCCGCGCACTCCAGCACGGCGGAGAACTGCGGCCGGCCGACGCCGGTCATCATCCGGGTGGTGCACATGGCACCGGGGCCCACGCCGACCTTGATGATGTCGGCACCGGCCTCGACGAGGTCCCTGACGCCTTCCGCGGCCACGATGTTGCCGGCCACGATCGGGACCTGCGGGTCGAGCGCCCGGACCGTCCTGATCGCGGTGATCATCGACTCCTGGTGGCCGTGGGCGGTGTCGATGACGAGCGTGTCCACGCCCGCGTCGAGCAGCTGCTTGGCCTTGCCCGCCACATCGCCGTTGATGCCGACCGCGGCGGCGATCCGCAGCCTGCCCTGCGCGTCGACGGCCGGGGTGTACAGCGTGGCCCGGAGCGCGCCCTTGCGGGTGAGGATGCCGGCGAGCCTGCCGTCCTCGTCGACGGCCGGGGCATAGCGGCGGTTGGCCGCGTCGAGCCGGTTGAAGGCCTCGCGCGGGTCGATGGCGGCGTCCAGGAGCAGCAGGTCGCGCGACATGACGACCTCCAGCTGGGTGAAGCGGTCGACGCCGGTCAGGTCCTGGTCGGTGACGACACCGACGGGCCGGCCGGCCTCGTCGACGACCACGCCGGCGTTGTGCGCGCGCTTGGGCAGCAGGGCCAGGGCGTCGGCGACGGTCTGGTGCGGGGCCAGCACGATCGGGGTGTCCAGGACGTGGTGGCGGCTCTTCACCCAGGACACGACCTCGGTGACGACCTCGATCGGGATGTCCTGCGGGATGACGACGAGGCCGCCGCGCCGGGCCATCGTCTCGGCCATGCGGCGCCCGGCGATGGCGGTCATGTTGGCGACGACCAGCGGGATCGTGGTCCCCGTGCCGTCCGGGGAGCTGAGGTCCACGCCTTGCCGCGAGCCGACGGCGCTGCGGCTCGGGACCATGAAGACGTCGTCGTACGTCAGGTCGTACGGGGGCTGGATGTCGTTGAGGAAACGCACGTGCTGCACATCCCAGTCGATCGGAGGCGGCCCCCGGTCAGGTCAGCCAGGGGGAAAGAGCACGTACTTCATTCTCCCACGTCGGCCGCGCAGTCACCCACGGGCGAATCGTCCAGACCGGCCGGAGGGGCGTTGGGACGAACCTCCAAGGGCGGCCGCGCACCGCGTTCCCGAGCGGCGCGGAGGGGCGGCCACCGCACGGTGACCGCCCCTCCGTCCACGCTGGGATGCCCCGACGTCAGGACCCGTCCGGGTCCGCCCGGCTCAGGGCCGGCTTCGGGGTGGGGCCCGCCGTCATCAGGGAGTCCGCGGCGGAGGTGTCCGTCACCAGGCTGGTGACGAGCCCCGACCGCAGCACCGCGTCGATCGCGGCCGCCTTCCGCTGCCCGCCCGCGATCGCGACGACCTCGGGGATACGGCGGAGCTGGTCGGCCTTGACGGTGATGCACCGCTCGCCCAGGTCCCGGCCGACGCGGCGGCCCTCGGCGTCGAAGAGGTGGGCGGACATCTCGGCGGCGACACCGAGCGAGGCGTAGTGGCCGCGCTCCTCGTCGCTGAGCATGTCGTGCACCGTCGAGATGCCGGCCTCCCAGGAGCCGATGGAGACACAGGCGACCGTCACCTTGTCGAAGTACTCGAAGGCCCGGGCGATCCCGGTCTGGTTGCGCAGCGCGGCCGCGGTCGCCGCGTCCGGCAGCAGCATCGGCGCGTAGATGGGGTGGGCGTCCCCGCCGGACACCTGGGCTGCCCGCCGTACCGCCTCCACCGAGCCGCGCTCGGCGGTCCCGGCGTCGTAGACACCCGTCAGCTGCACGACCGTGCAGGGCGGCAGCCGGTCCAGGGCCGCCGCCATGTGGATGGTGGACCGGCCCCACGCCAGTCCCAGCACATCCCCTTCCTCGACCAGCTCGCCGAGCAGGTCGGCGGCCACTTCCCCCAGGTTCTCCGGGTCGGGCGAGTCCTCGGCATCGGCCGGGGACTCGACCACGACGGCGTGCCTGAGGCCGTAGCGGGCGCGGAGCGCGTCGGAGCGCTCGGCGTCCAGTTCGGCCGGCACGCGGATCTCGATCCGTACGAGATCCCGTTCGAGGGCGGTCTCCAGGACCCGGGCCACCTTGAAGCGGCTGACGCCGAACTCCTCCGCGATCTGGATCTTGGACTTGCCCTCGAGGTAGAAGCGGCGGGCCATGGCCGCCGCCTGCACCAGCTCAGCGGGTCCCATCCGCATGGCTGACCGGCCCGCCGACATACCCGACACGGCGATCTCCTCACTGCTGTTCACACTCTGGATTCGCCGTTCATCCTTGCAGATCCGGCGCACTTGATCAGCCCTGATCGAAGCCGTTCACGTTCCTGACGCCCGGGGTCTTCCCGGCGGGCCCGGCCAGGGACGCGTGGCCTGGCACGTCCATCTGCGGCGTTGTCGTCGGTCGCCGACTCCCCCACGCTCGAACAACCTCACGCGGGAGGGGCCCCCATCGCGTCGACTCCCTCCTCCGCCTCGCAGCTGCACGCACCAGGCCCCGTTCACTGGCGTGGACCGGATTCCGTCGGTTCCTGCCGGCCGGGCCCTCCGGGAAGAACCTGGTGGTCGCACGCCCACGACGCCTTGGCGGTCGCCTCCTCGGCCTGCTTGCGCAAGGCACGTACCGCTTCGGCCGGGTCGGACGCCCCGTACACCGCGGACCCTGCGACGAAGACGTCGGCTCCCGCCTCCGCGCAGCGCTCGATGGTGTCGGCCGAGACCCCGCCGTCGACCTGGAGCCACAGCTCGAGGCCGTGCTTCCTGATCAACTCGCGGGTCCGGCGAATCTTGGGGAGCATGATGTCGAGGAAGGCCTGTCCCCCGAAACCGGGCTCGACCGTCATGATCAGCAGCATGTCGAGCTCGGGGAGCAGGTCCTCGTACGGCTCGATCGGCGTCGCGGGCCTCAGCGCCATGGAGGCACGCGCGCCCTTGGCCCGGATCTCCCGGGCGAGCCGCACCGGAGCGGCGGCCGCCTCCACGTGGAAGGTGACGGAGGAGGCCCCCGCCTCTACGTACTGGGGCGCCCAGCGATCGGGGGCCTCGATCATCAGATGGCAGTCCAGCGGGGTGTCCGTCGCACGGGCCAACGACTCTACGACCGGCACGCCGAGCGTGAGGTTCGGGACGAAATGGTTGTCCATGACGTCGACGTGGAGCCAGTCGGCTCCCTCGACCGCCTTCGCCTCGTCGGCGAGACGGGCGAAGTCGGCGGACAGGATGCTGGGGTTGATCTGCGCGGCCATACCCCAAGCCTCCCATGCCGGGGCCCCACGGGGCGCGCCGGTCCGGACCTAAGCCGTTCATCGGATGTTGTGAACGAGCTGTGCGTGCCATGCTGGGCGGCTGCTCGACTCGACTGGTGGCGCCGGGGGTGGCCATGACCGGAAATCGAGGCATCGCGCACTTCGTCTGCGGACGGCGTGCGAAATGGGTGGTACTGGCCCTGTGGCTGGTGGTGCTGTTCCTGACGGCACCGCTCGCCTCCAAGCTCACCGACGCCCAGGACAACGACGCGGCCTCCTGGCTGCCCGGCTCCGCGGAGTCGACCCAAGTCCTCCAGATCTCCGAGGACTTCAGGCCGGAACAGATCCCCGCGGTCGTCGTCTACGCGCGCGAGAGCGGTCTCACGGCACAGGAACGGGCCGGCATCGCGAAGGACGTCGCCGAGATCAAACGGCTGACGGCGCACGGCATCCGCGGACCGGAGACCCGGGGACCGGTCTACGACCGGCCGAACGACCCGCGCGCGGCCCAGATCATCGTCCCGATCACCATGGACGAGAAGGGCTGGGAGGAGATCGCGCCGGCGGTCGACTCGCTCCGTGACGTGGTGGGCAAGGGCGGCGACGGACTCGCCGTGCACATCACCGGGCCCGGCGGCACCTCCGCGGACTTCTCCAAGGCCTTCGAGGGCATCGACTCGACCCTGCTGCTGTCGGCCATGGGCGTCGTGATCGTCATGCTGCTCATCACCTTCCGCAGCCCCACCCTGCTCCTCGTCCCGCTGCTCTCGGTGGTCTCGGCGCTCTTCACGGCCCAGGCCTTCATCTACCTGCTCGCCCAGCACGCGGGCCTGACGGTCAACGGCCAGAGCGCGGGCATCCTGACGGTCCTCGTGTTCGGGGCGGGGACCGACTACGCCTTGCTGCTGGTCGCCCGTTACCGGGAGGAACTCCACCACCACGAGGACCGCCACGAGGCGATGGCCCGCGCCCTGCACCGCGCGGGCCCCGCCGTGCTGGCCTCCGGCGCGACCGTCGTCCTGAGCATGCTGGTGCTGCTGGCCGCCGAGATGAACTCGACCCGCGGTCTGGGCCCGGTCGCCGCGATCGGCGTCATGGTCGCCCTGGTGGCGATGATGACCCTGTTCCCGGCCCTGCTGGTGATCTTCGGCCGCTGGATCTTCTGGCCGGCGACCCCGCGCTTCGGCGCCCCCGACCGCATCGAGACCGGCGTCTGGGCCCGCACCGGCCACCGGATCGCCCAGCGGCCGCGCATGGTCTGGATCATCACGGCACTGGTCCTCGCGGTGTGCTCGCTGGGCCTGATCCAGCTGCGCGCCGAGGGCATCTCCAACGCGGACGCGTTCACCGGCAAACCGGACTCGATCACCGGCCAGGAGGTGTCCGCGAAGTACTTCCCGGCGGGCAGCGGTGACCCCCTGGTCATCGTCAGCAACCAGGCACAGGCACGCCAGGTGGGCGAGGCGGTCGCGGGCACACGGGGCGTGGTGCCGGAGTCCCTCGGTCTGCCGCCGGGCACGAAACCGGCCTACGAGGGCAAGGTCCTGTTCGAGGCGACGATGACGGCCCCGGCCGACAGCGAGGCCGCGAAACAGACGGTCGAGCGGGTGCGGGACGCGGTCCACGCGATCCCGGACGCCGACGCGCAGGTCGGCGGCGGTACGGCCGCGCTGCTGGACATGGACAGGGCGACCACGCACGACAACCTGGTGATCATCCCGCTGGTGCTCGCGGTCGTCCTGCTGATCCTGTGCGGACTGCTGCGCGCCTTGATCGCCCCGCTGCTGCTGATCGGGACCGTGATCCTGTCCTTCGCGGCGGCCCTGGGCATCAGCGCCCTGGCCTTCCGTCACCTCTTCGACTACGCGGGCGAGTCCACGGACTTCCCGCTGTTCGTCTTCGTCTTCCTGGTCGCCCTCGGCATCGACTACAACATCTTCCTGACCACCCGGATCCGCGAGGAGGCGGCCCACCGCGGCACACGGCCGGGCGTGGTCACGGGCCTCGCCGCGACCGGCGCCGTGATCACCTCCGCAGGCCTGGTCCTGGCCGGCACCTTCGCCGCCCTCGGCACCCTCCCCATGGTCGCCTTCGCGGAGATCGGCTTCGCGGTCGCACTGGGCGTCCTCATCGACACGTTCATCGTGCGGTCGGTCCTGGTGACGTCCCTGTTCCTGGACGTGGGCGAGAAGATCTGGTGGCCGCACAGCCTTGCCAGGGAGGGGGACAGGTCGACCCGCCCAGGGGCGCGGGGAACTGCGCGACCGGCCACGACGGCGCCGCAGACGAAGGACCCGCTCTCCTGATCGCGGCGAGCCACCCCTAGGCTGCCGGAATGCGAGAGCCGACGGTGCGCACCAGGGTGGCCGCCTACGTCCTGCGCCGACGTGCCGGACGGCCGCCGGAGCTGCTCGTGTTCGACCACGACGCGGACCTGCCGCCCGGCACCCACGTCCCGGCGGGCGGCGTGGCCCCGGCGGAGCCTCTGGAAGAGGCGGTGCTGCGGGAGGTCGCCGAGGAGTGCGGCCTGACCTGCGTACGGGTGCTGCGCCCCGTCGCGGAGGAGCGCACCCCTCACCCGATCCGCCGCTTCCCCCGCCACACCACCTTCTTCGAGCTGGAGGTGGACGGCGACGCGAACGTCCCGGACGCGTGGGACCACCGCGTGACGGGCGCGGGCCGTGACCACGGCATGACGTTCCACTGCCGCTTCGAGCCGCTCCCCCTGTCCTTCCCGTTGGCGGACGGTCAGGACGCCTGGCTGGGCCGCCTGGACGGATGAGCACGTCGCCGGGCGGCCCCACGACAGAGGGCGCTGGTCACGCCGTCCGACGGAGCAACGCCAGATACATCGCATCGGTCCCGTGCACATGCGGCCACAACTGGACGTCCGGCCCCTCACCGAGGTCCGGCACGCCCGGGAACAGTGGTCGCGCGTCGATCAGTTCAGTGGACGGCCACTGCTTGAGCACGTCCTCCACGACCGCCCGCGTCTCCGCGAGATGAGGCGAACACGTGGCGTACCCGACGACCCCGCCCACCCTGACGGAGTCCAGCGCGGTGCTCAGCAACTCCCGCTGCAACGGCCCGAACCCCTCCAGATCCTCCGGCCGGCGCCGCCACCGCGCCTCCGGGCGCCGGCGCAGCGCCCCGAGCCCGGTGCACGGCACGTCCATCAGCACCCGGTCGAAGGTGCCGGGTCGCCAGGGCGGCCGGGTCCCGTCCGCGGCGATGACCTGGTACGGCCCCGGGTTCCCGTGGAGCGCCTTGGCGACGAGTCCGGCGCGGTGGGGCTGCTTCTCGGAGGCGAGCAGCACGGCTCCCCGCTCGGCGGCCAGCGCGGCGAGCAGCGCGGCCTTGCCCCCGGGCCCCGCACAGCCGTCGAGCCACTTCTCGTCCCGCCCCTCCACGGGCGCGTTCGCGAGGGCCAGCGTGACGAGCTGACTCCCCTCGTCCTGCACCCCGGCCCGGCCCTCGCGGACGGCGTCCACGGCACCGGGCTCACCGCCCTCGGCCAGCCGGACGGCGTACGGCGACCAGCGTCCTGGGGCGGCGGCCTCCTCGCGCAGCAACTCCTCGGTGCCGGACCGGCCCGGCCGGGCGACCAGCGTGACCTCGGGCCGCTCGTTGTCGGCCGCCAGCAACCGCTCGATGCCGGCCCGCCCGCCGCCGAGGGAGTCCCACAGCGCGGAGACGACCCAGCGGGGGTGGGAGTGCACGACGGCGAGGTGGTCCTCGGGGTCGTCGTCGTAGGGCGGGGCGACCTTGGCGAGCCACCCGTCGAGATCGTCCTGGGCGACCTTGCGGAGCACGGCGTTGACGAACTTGGCCCGTCCGTCCCCGAGCACGACCCGGGCGAGCTCGACGGTGGCGGACACGGCGGCGTGCGTCGGAATGCGCGTCCCGAGCAGCTGGTGCGCGCCGAGGCTCAGCACGTCGAGCACCGGCGGGTCGACCTCGCGGAGCGGCCGGTCGACGCATTCGGCGATGATCGCGTCGTACGTCCCCTGCCGGCGCAGTGTCCCGTACACGAGCTCGGTGGCGAGCGCCGCGTCCCGCCCCTCGAAGCCGCCCTTCTCCCGTGCCTTGCGCAGCAGCGGCGGCAGGACGAGGTTGGCGTACGCGTCCCGCTCGTCCACGGCCCGCAGCGCCTCGAAGGCGAGGATACGGACGGGGTCCTTCTGGGGCCGCCGGTAGGGCTTGCCGGGCTTGCCGTTCTTTGAGGGCCGGCTGGGCTGCTCGCTCACGAAAAAAGTGCTCCGGGGGTATGGGCTGGATACGCCCCAAGGGTACGTCCGCCGGGGGCGGAACCGCCCTCCGAGGTGCGCCTCACCCCGGCCGGGGCGGGACCGGCCTCCGAGCAGCGTGTCACCCCGCCGGGCGGGACCGGCCTCCGAGGAGCGCGTCACCCCGCCGGGCGGGACCGGCCTCCGACGAGCGCCTCACCACGCCGGGCGGGACCGGCCTCCGACGAGCGCCTCACCACGAGAGGCCCCGGCGGGTCCCCGTGAGGCGCTCGGCGTCACCGACCCGCCGTCACTTCCGGCGTCACCCGCCGACGCTCTCCCCGTCCGCGATCCTGACCCCCCGCGCCCAGTCCGCGGCCTTCATCGGCTTCTTCCCCTGCGCCTGCACCCAGAGCAGTTCGACGCCGTACGACCCCGTACCGACGTGGACGCTGTTCTTGCCGACGGCGAGCGCGCCGGGTGCGAGATCGGTCCGCTCGGTGGCCGGTCGGACCTGGATCAGCTTGAGCCGCTCGCCACGGAACGTCGTCCACGCCCCGGGCGCCGGGTGGCACCCGCGCACGACACGGTCCACCCGCAGCGCCGGAGCGGACCAGTCCACCCGGGCGTCCTCGACGGTGATCTTCGGCGCGACGGTGATGCCCTCGGACGGCTGCGGTACGGCCTTCAGCGTGCCGTCCGCGATCCCGTCCATGGTCGCCTCCAGCAGCCCGGCCCCGGCGAAGGCGAGCCGTGTCAGCAGGTCACCGCTGGTGTCGGTGTGCCGGATCTCCTCGGTGACGGTGCCGTAGACGGGCCCGGAGTCCAGCCCCTCCTCGATGAGGAAGGTCGAGGCCCCCGTGATCTCGTCCCCCGCCATGATCGAGTGCTGCACGGGAGCGGCACCGCGCCAGGCGGGCAGCAGCGAGAAGTGCAGGTTGACCCAGCCGTGGGCTGGGATGTCGAGGGCGACCCTGGGCAGCAGGGCGCCGTAGGCGACCACGGGGCAGCAGTCGGGGGCGATCTCCCGCAGCCGCTCGAGGAACTCGGGGTCCCGCGGCTTGACCGGCTTCAGCACCTCGATCCCCGCCTCCTCGGCCCGCTCCGCGACGGGGCTCGCGACCAGCCTGCGCCCCCGCCCGGCCGGCGCGTCCGGCCGCGTGACGACGGCGGCGACCTCGTGCCGCCCGGAGGCGATGAGAGCGTCCAGAGCGGGAACGGCGACCTCGGGAGTACCGGCGAAGACGAGCTTCATGGGTGGGCGGGACCTCTCGGACGAGGGTGACGACGGGCGACGCACAAGTCTATGGCGCCCCGCACCCGGGCCCCGCGAGGAACCCCCGCGGCAGCGCCCCACACCCTTGGCCAAGGCGCGCACTCCCCGCCCCCGGCGCACGCATATGCCGGTACGCCCCCACTGCGTGACCAGCGGAGCGTAGACGCGTTGGTCAAGAAAGAGTTGACCACAACGGGCCGCGATCGCGGCCCCATCCTTTTCAACGCCGGTTCGAGAGGCTTGTTCATGGCCGACCACGCAACCCACGACGCCCAGGCTCGGGCCAGCCTGCACTTGCTGGTGCGGGACATCGAGCGGGTCCGCCGGCAGGTGGACGCACTGCGCACACTGACCGCCCAGCTGGGCAACGTCTACCGCCCGCGCCGCTCCGGCCCCTCCACGGGCTTCGTCGTCTACGGACGCGCCCCCGCCCCCACGGTCCGTCTCGCGCAGGAGCTGCGGGACAGCGTCGAGACCCTGGTGACGGCCGCGGTCGACTTCGACCGCTCGCTCGGCTTCTCGTGGGACGCGGTGGGTTCCGCCCTCGGGGTCACCAAGCAGGCGGTCCACCGCCGTTACGGCGCCCGCAGGGCCGCGGCCCAGACCACGGCCGACACCGAGCGCACCCCCGAGCCGACGGGAACCCGCACGGTCAGCGTCAACACCGGCATCCCCGCGGTCCCGTCGGTCCCCACGGTCCCCGCGGCCCGCTCCATGCCGACCCAGCCCACCGCGGGCAGCCCCGCCCTCCGCGAGGACGCAAGACCCACCGCCTTCCCCAGCCCCCGCAACGGCTGATCCCACCCGTCCCCTCCTCTGCCCTCCCCTCTCCGGGGAGGGCAGACGCATGTACGGCAGGCGCTCTGGCGACACGGACGGCCGGGGTGTGTACTGGGGGCCGCGTATGAGGGGGGACCATGCCGCGAACGCCGGATCCGGGAGCACCTGAGTCGGACCACGAAGAACATCCAGGAGCACCGGAGCGGGATCACGAAGGACATCCGGGAGCACCGGAGCCGGATCACGAAGAAGATCCGGGAGCACCGGAGCGGGATCACGAAGAACATGCGGGAGCACCGGAGCCGGATCACGAAGAAGATCCGGGAGGACCCGGGTCGGACCACGAAGGAGACGAGGAGCCCTGGCTCGGCAGTGACGAGGTCTCCGAGCTGTGGCAGGTACGTAAGCACTGGCTGCCGAGCGTCGCCTCTCTCGCAGGTGTCCGCAGTCGCGAGTTCGGCGGGGAGAGCCGGGGCACCTACGGGGCCGCACCGACCTTTCACCACTATCACCCCGAGGATGCCCGGCGAGCCGCGTCGACCATCGCCGAGGGCCGCGTCGAGATCCCGTCGACCTGGCGCCTGGACACTCCTGCCGGTCGGCTGGTCGAGAAGGGGAGCCTCTTCGTGTTCCGTCTCGGCTGCCTCGTCTTCGTGGCCATGCTCCTCGGCATGGTGTGGCTGCTGGTCCACGCTCTGGCGTCGTCCTGAGCCAGCACGTCACCGGCCGAACGTCACCCGCGCTCCACCACGACCCGCGATCCACCCCCCGCGCTCCACCACACGACCGTCACCTCGCTCGACCACAAGACCGTCACTCGCTCGCCCACACGACCGTCACCCGATGTCAGGCGGATCCACCCGCACCCACACCACCCCCTCCCCCCGCGCCGCCATCCGCGCAGCCTGCGCGGCCTTCAGCGCGGAGGCCAACGCGGCGCCCCGCCCGGGCGGCACCCGCACCAGCACCCGCTCCCACTGCTCCCCCACCGGCGGTGCCCCCACCCTCCGAGGCCCCCCGCCCGTCGTCACCGGCAACGGCACCGGTCCCAGCACCTCGGCCTCAACAGGCAGCTCCACCGCCGACAGGAACCCGGCCAGCGCCTCCCCCGTCCCCGACACCGCGGCCATCCGGGACACCGGCGGAAACCCCAGCTCCGCCCGCTCACCCAGCTCACGGACCGCATGGCCCACGGGATCCCACCGCACCAGCGCCTGCACCGGCCGCAGTGTCGGCTCGGCGACGACCACCACCGTCCCCCCGGCGCCCTGCCCCCGCACCAGGGCCGCCGCCGCGATCCACCGCCGCAACGCGTCCTCCCCGGCCCGCAGATCCGGCCGCCCGAGCATGGCCCACCCGTCAAGGAGCAGCGCCGCCGCATACCCGCCCTCGGCGACCGGCTCCGCCCCCGGCGTACTCACCACCAGGGCCGGCGCCCCCGGCACGGTGTCCAGCACATGCTCACGCCCCGACGTGCGCACCGGAACAGCGGGGAACGCCCGCCCCAGCTCCTCCGCGGTGCGCCGGGCCCCCACCACCTGGGCCCGCAGCCGGAACCCCCCGCACTCCGGACAGTGCCAGGCCGGCTCCTCACGCCCGCACCACCCGCACTTCAGCGCCGCCCCCGACTCCTGCCCCTCCAATGGCCCGGAGCAGTGCCGGCACCGCGCCGGCGCACGGCAGTTGCCGCACGCCATCCGCGGCACATACCCCCGACGCGGCACCTGCACGAGCACCGGCCCGTGCCGCAGCCCTTCCCTGACGGCCTGCCAGGCGAGCGTCGGCAGCCGGGCCGCCCGCGCCGCCTCGTCCCGCGCGAGATCCTGGTCCCCGACGGTCCGCACCAGCGGAGCGACGGCCCGCACCTGCTCCCGCGAGGCGACGAGCGGCCCCGCCCACCCGCTCTCCACCAGCTGCGCGGCCTCCACCGTGCAGCTCCAACTCCCGAGCAGGAAGGCGCACTTGTCCTGCGCGGCCCGCAACAACAGCACTTCACGCGCATGCGGCTGCGGGGCATGCGGCTCACTGTGGCTGTCGTCGCCGTCGTCCCACAGGGCGACGAGCCCCAGGTCCTGCACCGGCGCGAACATGGCGGCCCGCGTCCCCACCACGGCCCGCACGGCCCCCCGCCGTACGGCCAGCCACTCGCGGTACCGCTTCTCCGGCCCGGCGTCGGCGGTCAGGACGGCATGCCGCCCCTCCCCCAGCACCGCGGTCAGCGCGGCGTCGACCCGTGCGACGGCCCTTCCGTCCGGTACGACGACCAGGGCCCCCCGTCCGGAGGACAAGGTCGCGGCGACGGCCCGTGCCAGCTCCTCGCTCCACTCGGGCCCCGGCAGGGCGTTCCAGACCGCCCGGGGAGCGCCTCCCGTGGCCAGCGACTCCAGGAACGCGCTCCCGCGCTCGTAACGCCCCCAGGACCCCGCCTGGGGCGCCCCGGGTGGCGGCAGGGGTGCGGGCGAGGGCCGCTGCTCGGCCCGGGCGCTGCGCGGCGGCACGGCGAGCTGGAGCACATCGGCGAGGCTGCCCGCATACCGGTCGGCGACGGCCCGGGCGAGGCCCAGCAGTTCCTCGCTGAGCACCCGCTCCGGAGACACGACCTGGGCGAGCGCGGCCAGGGGCCCGGAGTAGTCCGACTCGGCGAGCCGCTCGATCAGAAACCCGTCGATCAGGCCGCCGCCCTCGCGCCGCCCGTCCCTGACCCGGCCCCGCCCGGCCCCGAACCGCACTCGGACCCGCACCCCCGGCTGGGCGTCCGCGTCGAGTTCCTCGGGCACCGCGTAGTCGAAGTACCGGTCGAGATGCAGCACGCCCTTGTCGACCAGAACGCGCGCGACGGGCAGTTGCTTGGCCAGCGCGGCTCCCCGCCAGGTCCGCGGCTTGGCCCGCGGCACCTTGGCCTTGCGCACGCTCTCCCGAATGAGCGCAAGCTGCTCGGGGGGCGCCCCCTCCGCGCCCTCGCCCGTCACCCCGTTCTCGCTGCTCACCCGGACATTCTTACCAGCCCCCACTGACAACCACCGCAGCCGGAAGCCCGGCTCCCGCAGCCCCGCCGGACCCTGGTCGTGAAACGCCGAGGCCCGGCACCCCCCAAGGGGGCACCGGGCCTCGCGGCAGTCTAAGGGCTCTGCGGTACTACAGCCCCGCGGCCTTGCGCAGCGCCTCCACGCGGTCCGTCTTCTCCCACGTGAACTCGGGCAGCTCGCGGCCGAAGTGGCCGTACGCCGCCGTCAGGGAGTAGATCGGGCGCAGCAGGTCGAGGTCGCGGATGATCGCGGCCGGACGCAGGTCGAAGACCTCGTCGATCGCCTTCTCGATCCGGTCGGTGTCGACCTTCGCGGTGCCGAAGGTCTCCACGAACAGACCGACGGGCTCGGCCTTGCCGATCGCGTACGCCACCTGGACCTCGCAGCGCGAGGCAAGGCCCGCGGCGACGACGTTCTTGGCGACCCAGCGCATCGCGTACGCGGCCGAACGGTCCACCTTGGACGGGTCCTTGCCCGAGAAGGCACCGCCGCCGTGGCGGGCGTAGCCGCCGTAGGTGTCGATGATGATCTTGCGGCCGGTCAGGCCGGCGTCACCCATCGGGCCGCCGATCTCGAAGCGACCGGTCGGGTTGACCAGGAGACGGTAGTTGTCCGTGTCCAGCTTGATGCCCTCGTCCAGGAGCGCCTTGAGCTCCGGCTCCACGACGAACTCGCGGATGTCGGGCGCGAGCAGCGACTCCAGGTCGATGTCGGAGGCGTGCTGCGAGGAGACCACGACGGTGTC
This sequence comes from Streptomyces griseorubiginosus, assembly GCF_001514195.1. Lineage (GTDB taxonomy): Bacteria > Actinomycetota > Actinomycetes > Streptomycetales > Streptomycetaceae > Streptomyces > Streptomyces griseorubiginosus. The sequence goes on from NZ_KQ948739.1 coordinate 100,068, forward strand.
CAGACGGACCGCCTTGTCACCGTCGTACTCGATGGTGACCTGGGTCTTGCCGTCGGGACGCAGGTAGGGGATGGTGCCGTTCTTGCGGACCTCGGACAGGCGCTTGGCCAGCCGGTGCGCCAGGAAGATCGGCAGCGGCATCAGGGTCGGGGTCTCGTCCGTCGCGTAGCCGAACATCAGACCCTGGTCGCCCGCGCCCTGGCGGTCCAGCTCGTCCTCGTCGCCCTCGACACGGTTCTCGTACGCCGTGTCGACGCCCTGCGCGATGTCGGGCGACTGCGCGCCGATCGACACCGAGACACCGCAGGAGGCGCCGTCGAAGCCCTTCTTGGAGGAGTCGTAACCGATCTCCAGGATCTTCTCGCGCACCAGCTGGGCGATCGGCGCGTAGGCCTTGGTGGTGACCTCACCGGCCACGTGCACCAGACCGGTGGTGATCAGCGTCTCGACGGCGACCCGGGACGTCGGGTCCTCCTTGAGCAGCGCGTCGAGGATGGTGTCACTGATCTGGTCAGCGATCTTGTCGGGGTGGCCCTCGGTCACGGACTCCGAGGTGAACAGGCGACGGGACACAACGCTCCCTGGGGTTGCAGCGGCTGCTGGCTGATCATTGACGGACGGGCTCGGGGGCTGCGCCCGGCATCGTCCGAGAACAGCTTATCGGTCGTGCTCGGCCATCGGCCCCCCTGTCTCGCCTCTCGGGAGGGCTGTGACCTGCGGCACGCGCATTGTGCCCAATTCCGAGCGGGCTTGGCCAGGGGCGCCACACCTCTGTGGCAGAGGTTTGAGGGGACCGAGAAGCGAATGAAACATTCAGGAGAGGCGCGCCGCCACCAGGTCCCAGACGGTTTCGGCCAGGAACTCCTTCGGTCCGTACGGGACGGGGGTCTCGCTGCCGTCGGCGCCGAGCACCACGGCCTCGTTCTCCTCGGACCCGAAGGTCTTGCGCTCGCCCACCTCGTTGACGACGAGGAGGTCGCAGCCCTTGCGCTCCAGCTTCGCGCGGCCGTTGGCCAGGACGTCGTCGGTCTCGGCGGCGAAGCCGACAACGACCTGGCCGGGGCGGGCGCGCTCGGCCGAGATCTCGGCGAGGATGTCCGGATTCCGCACCAGGACGACGGGCTCGGGGTCCTGGCCGTCCTTCTTCTTGATCTTTCCGGTGGCGTAGTCGCGCGGCCGGAAGTCCGCGACCGCGGCCGCCATGACGACCGCGTCGGCGTCGGCCGCAGCCTTGAGGACCGCCTCACGCAGTTGTACGGCCGTCCCCACCGGGACCACGTCCACGCCGGCCGGGTCGGGCAGTCCGGTGTTCGCCGCGAGGAGCGTGACCCGGGCGCCGCGCGCGGCGGCGGTGCGGGCGAGGGCGTAGCCCTGCTTGCCGGAGGAGCGGTTGCCGAGGAAGCGGACCGGGTCGAGGGGCTCGCGGGTGCCGCCCGCGCTGACGACGACATGCCGGCCGGCGAGATCGGGCTCCGGCACTCCCCTGGCGAGCACACGGCGGCACACCTCGAAGATCTCGGACGGCTCCGGCAGCCGGCCCTTGCCGGTGTCGACGCCGGTCAGCCGGCCGACGGCGGGTTCGATCACGATCGCACCGCGCCGCCGCAGGGTCGCCACGTTCTCCTGGGTGGCCGGGTGCTCCCACATCTCGGTGTGCATCGCGGGCGCGAAGACGACCGGGCAGCGGGCGGTGAGGAGGGTGTTGGTGAGCAGGTCGTCGGCGAGGCCGTGCGCGGCCTTGGCGAGCATGTCGGCGGTGGCCGGGGCCACGACCACGAGGTCGGCGTGCTGTCCGATGCGGACGTGCGGTACCTCGTGGACGTCGTCCCAGACCTCGGTGGAGACCGGGTTGCCGGAGAGGGCGGACCAGGTGGCGGCGCCGACGAAGTGCAGCGCGGAGGCGGTGGGGACGACGCGGACCTCGTGCCCGGACTCGGTCAGCCTGCGCAGCAGTTCACAGGCCTTGTAGGCGGCGATGCCACCGCTGACGCCCAGCACGACCTTCGGCTTGTCCACCAGGTCTCCCCTTCGTCGAAGCAACGACTCCATGACACACCACAGGCCCGACAGTCGCGCTGCCGGGCCTGTGGAAAAGCCAACTGCAATCTGAACGTACTACTTACTGCGCCGGGCCCTCGACGGCCTCGGACGTCAGCAGACCCGCGTTGATCTCGCGGAGGGCGATCGAGAGCGGCTTCTCGTGGACGTGGGTGTCCACCAGCGGACCGACGTACTCGAGGAGGCCCTCGCCGAGCTGCGAGTAGTACGCGTTGATCTGGCGGGCCCGCTTGGCCGCGTAGATCACGAGGCTGTACTTCGAGTCGGTGGCCTCGAGGAGCTCGTCGATCGGCGGGTTGATGATGCCCTCGGGCGCGGAGATGGAAGAGGACACGCTCTACCTTCCGATGGATGGGAAAGAATCAGTGTCAGTGACCGGCGACGATCACAGGACATCCATCAAGGCTAGCAGCTCGCGCGCCACGTCCTCGACGGAGGTGTTGACCAAGGTCACATCGAACTCGGGTTCGGCCGCCAGTTCGACCTTCGCCGCTTCCAGGCGGCGAGCGATCACCTCGGGCGGCTCGGTGCCCCGTCCGGTGAGTCTGCGCACCAGCTCCTCCCAGGAGGGAGGAGCCAGGAACACCAGCTGGGCGTCCGTCATGGACTCACGGACCTGCCGGGCACCCTGGAGGTCGATCTCCAGGAGGACGGGCTCACCGGCCTCCAGCCGCTCCAGCACGGCCGCACGCGGCGTGCCGTAGCGGTTGCCGGCGAACTCGGCCCACTCCAGAAGCTCGCCGTTGGCGATCAGCTTGTCCATCTCCTCGTCGGTGACGAAGAAGTACTGGACACCGTGCTTCTCGCCGGGGCGGGGCTTGCGGGTCGTCGCCGACACCGAGAGCCAGACCTCGGGGTGTTCCTTGCGCATATGGGCGACGACCGTGCTCTTGCCGACCCCTGAGGGGCCGGAGAGCACGGTCAGCCGCGGACGTTCACTCATACAGCGATTATTCCAGCAAACCCGGGGTGCCCGGGCTCAGGAACCGGTGCTGCCGAACTCACGCTCCAGCGAAGCGATCTGGTTGGAACCGAGGCCGCGTACACGACGGCTCTCGGAGATGCCCAGACGCTCCATGATCTGCTTGGCGCGGACCTTGCCCACGCCCGGCAGGGACTCGAGCAGCGCGGAGACCTTCATCTTGCCGATGACGTCGTTCTCCTGGCCCTGCTTGATGACCTCGTGAAGCGAGGCGCCGGAGTGCTTGAGTCGATTCTTGACCTCGGCCCGCTCCCGGCGAGCCGCGGCGGCCTTTTCGAGCGCGGCTGCGCGCTGTTCAGGGGTAAGGGGCGGAAGAGCCACGCCTACGTCACCTCGGATGTCGAACTGTCGGATACGGACCGGTGAGGAACCTAGTCGCCCCACACCTGGTGAGCCACGAGCAACACGCTTGCCCGTTGACTCTGCTCGGAGACTAGCGGCCAACTCCGCCAGAGTCAGCGAGAACAGCGGAAAAGTCCTGGTCAGCCTCCGTCAGGACGGACATTCCTGACATACTGCCCCGGATTTGAGGATGTATTCAGACTCAAGCGGGCCTGTGACCACTCGTCGAACCAGCTGTCGAACCACTCGCCAGGGGACTCGAACGAGAAAATCGAACCTTCTCACCCGGTCGGCAGCGCCGCCCGGACCTCGTCCGCGAACCGCTCGGCGGACGCCCGCAGCGCCCCGGCGTCCGGACCGTGCCGGAGCACTCCCCTGCTGACGTTCGGGACGACATTGCGGATCGCCTTGCCGAAGACCCGGGGCAGATCGGCCGGAGTGGCCCCCTGGGCGCCGACACCGGGCGCGAGGAGCGGGCCGTTGATGTCCAGGTCGTAGGACGACAGATCGCCGAGCGTGGCCCCCACGACCGCGCCGAAGGACCCGAGGGGCTGCTCCCCGGTGTTCTCGGCGGCCAGGTGGGCCAGCATGGTCGCGCCGACGTCGCGGCCGTCCGCGCGGACCGCGTGCTGGACCTCGCCGCCCTCCGGGTTGGAGGTGAGCGCGAGCACGAACAGGCCCGCGCCGCTCTCCCGGGCCAGCGCGACCGCCGGCGCGAGCGAGCCGTAGCCGAGGTACGGCGACACGGTCAGCGCGTCCGAGAACAGGGGCGAGTCCTTGTGCAGGAAGGCCTCGGCGTACGCGGCCATGGTGGAGCCGATGTCGCCGCGCTTGGCGTCCATGAGGACCAGCGCACCGGCCGCCCGCGCCGCCTGGACCGTCTTCTCCAGGACGGCGACACCGCGCGAGCCGAAGCGCTCGAAGAACGCGCTCTGCGGCTTGAACACGGCGACCCGGTCGGACAGTGCCTCGACGACGGTGCGGCTGAACCGCTCCAGACCGGCCACGTCGTCGTTCAGGCCCCACTCGCCGAGCAGCGAGGCGTGCGGGTCGATCCCGACGCACAGCGGGCCGCGCTCGTCCATGGCGTGGCGCAGGCGGGCGCCGAAGGGCTCGTACGAGGTCATGCCGTCTTCCTCACGTCGGCGCCGACCGCGTCGGCGAGGGTGGCGTAGGGGCTCGTGCGCAGGCGTGCGGCGAGCCCCTTGTGGATGGCACGGCTCCAGAAGGGGCCCTCGTAGACGAACGCGCTGTAGCCCTGGACCAGCGTGGCACCGGCGAGGATGCGCTGCCAGACGTCCTCGGCGTTCTCCACGCCGCCGACGCCCACCAGGGTGATCCGGTCGCCCACGCGCGCGTACAGGCGCCTGAGGACCTCCAGGGAGCGCTCCTTGAGGGGCGCCCCGGAGAGCCCGCCCGTCTCCTTCACCAGCGAGGCCTCGGACCTCAGGCCCTCGCGCGCGATGGTGGTGTTGGTGGCGATGATGCCGTCCAGGCCGAGCTCGACGGCGAGGTCGGCCACGGCGTCGACGTCCTCGTCGGCGAGGTCGGGCGCGATCTTGACCAGGAGCGGGACCCGGCGGTGCGCGACGATGCGGTCGGCGGCCTCGCGGACGGCGGCCAGGAGCGGACGCAGGTGGTCGACGGCCTGGAGGTTGCGCAGCCCGGGCGTGTTGGGCGACGACACGTTCACCACGAGGTAGTCGGCGAAGGGGGCGAGCCGCTCGGCGGACTTGACGTAGTCACCGACGGCCTCGGTCTCCGGGACGACCTTGGTCTTGCCGATGTTGACGCCCACGACGGTCTTGAAGACCGGCTCGCGGGACGCGAGGCGGGCCGCCACGGCCAGCGAGCCCTCGTTGTTGAAGCCCATGCGGTTGATGAGCGCGCGGTCCGGCACCAGGCGGAACAGCCGCTTCCTGGGGTTGCCGGGCTGCGCCTCCCCGGTCACCGTGCCGATCTCGATGTGGTCGAAGCCCAGCATCGCCATGCCGTCGACGGCGACCGCGTTCTTGTCGAAGCCGGCCGCCAGGCCGAAGGGGCCGTGCATGCGCAGCCCGAAGGCCTCGGTGCGCAGCTCCCGGTACCGGGGAGCCAGGGCCGCCGCGACGAAGGTGCGCAGCACGGGGATCCGGACGGCGAGGCGGATCCACCGGAAGGCCAGGTGGTGGGCCTTCTCCGGGTCCATGCGCCGGAAGACGAGGTTGAAGAAGATCTTGTACATGGTTCCTCACGACGACAGGGGTGTCCTCACGAAGAGGGGGACACCGTTTCCGGTGTCCCCCTCGGGGCCGCTAGTCGCGGGCCGCGGTCAGGTGTTCCGCGTGTTCCTGGAGCGAGCGGACGCCCACGTCACCGTGGTTGAGGGCGTCGATGCCCTGGACGGCGGCGGCGAGCGCCTGGACCGTCGTCAGGCACGGGACCGACCGCGCCACGGCCGCCGTACGGATCTCGTAGCCGTCCAGGCGGCCGCCGGTGCCGTAGGGGGTGTTGACGATGAGGTCGACCTCGCCGTCGTGGATGTACTGGACGATGGTCTTCTCGCCGCCCGGGCCGGGGCCCTCGGACTGCTTGCGCACCACCGTGGCGTTGATGCCGTTGCGCTTGAGGACCTCGGCCGTGCCGGAGGTGGCGAGCAGCTCGAAGCCGTGTGCGACCAGTTCACGGGCCGGGAAGATCATCGAACGCTTGTCGCGGTTGGCGACCGAGATGAACGCGCGGCCCTTGGTGGGCAGCGGGCCGTAGGCGCCGGCCTGCGACTTGGCGTACGCCGTGCCGAAGACCGAGTCGATGCCCATGACCTCGCCGGTGGAGCGCATCTCCGGGCCGAGCACGGTGTCGACGCCGCGGCCGTGGATGTCGCGGAACCGCGACCACGGCATGACGGCCTCCTTGACGGAGATCGGCGCGTCGAGCGGGAGTTCGCCGCCGTCGCCGTTGGCCGGGAGCAGGCCCTCGAGGCGCAGCTCGGCGATGGTCGCGCCCAGCGAGATCCGGGCGGCGGCCTTGGCGAGCGGCACCGCGGTCGCCTTCGAGGTGAAGGGGACCGTGCGGGACGCGCGCGGGTTGGCCTCCAGGACGTAGAGGATGTCGCCGGCCATCGCGAACTGGATGTTGATCAGCCCGCGGACCCCGACGCCCTTCGCGATGGCCTCCGTGGACGCCCGCAGCCGCTTGATGTCGTGGCCGCCGAGCGTGATCGGGGGCAGCGCGCACGCCGAGTCGCCGGAGTGGATGCCGGCCTCCTCGATGTGCTCCATCACACCGCCCAGGTACAGCTCCTGGCCGTCGTAGAGCGCGTCCACGTCGATCTCGATGGCGTCGTCCAGGAAGCGGTCGACGAGGACCGGCCGCGAGGGGCTGATCTCGGTCGACTCGGCGATGTAGGACTCCAGACGGGTCTCGTCGTAGACGATCTCCATGCCGCGTCCGCCGAGGACGTAGGAGGGCCGGACGAGGACCGGGTAGCCGATCTCGTCCGCGATGGCCTTGGCGCCGGCGAAGGTGGTGGCGGTGCCGTGCTTGGGGGCCGGCAGGCCCGCCTCGGCGAGGACCCGGCCGAAGGCGCCGCGGTCCTCGGCGGCGTGGATCGCCTCGGGCGAGGTGCCGACGACCGGGACGCCGTTGTCCTTGAGCGCCTGCGACAGGCCCAGCGGGGTCTGCCCGCCGAGCTGCACGACGACGCCCGCGACGGGCCCGGCCTGCTGCTCGGCGTGGACGATCTCCAGGACGTCCTCCAGGGTGAGCGGCTCGAAGTACAGCCGGTCGGAGGTGTCGTAGTCGGTGGAGACGGTCTCCGGGTTGCAGTTGACCATCACCGTCTCGTACCCGGCGTCCGACAGCGCGAAGGAGGCGTGCACGCAGGAGTAGTCGAACTCGATGCCCTGGCCGATGCGGTTGGGACCGGAGCCCAGGATGATGACGGCCGGCTTCTCGCGCGGCGCGACCTCGCTCTCCTCGTCGTAGGAGGAGTAGAAGTACGGCGTCTTCGCGGCGAACTCGGCGGCGCAGGTGTCGACCGTCTTGTAGACCGGGCGGACACCGAGGGCGTGCCGCACCTCGCGCACCACGTCCTCGCGCAGGCCCCGGATCTCGGCGATCTGCTGGTCGGAGAAGCCGTGCCGCTTGGCCTCGGCGAGGAGGTCGGCGTCCAGGCGCTCGGCCCCGGCCAGCTCGTCGGCGACCTCCTTGATCAGGAAGAGCTGGTCGACGAACCAGGGGTCGATCTTTGTGTACGCGAAGACCTCCTCCGGCGTGGCGCCCGCGCGGATGGCCTGCATGACGGTGTTGACACGGCCGTCGGTGGGCCGTACGGACGCCTCCAGGAGCGCGGTCTTGTCGCCGGGCTCGCCGACGAAGGTGAACTGGCTGCCCTTCTTCTCCAGCGAGCGCAGCGCCTTCTGGAAGGCCTCGGTGAAGTTGCGGCCGATGGCCATGGCCTCGCCGACCGACTTCATGGTGGTCGTGAGGGTGGAGTCGGCCTGGGGGAACTTCTCGAAGGCGAACCGGGGGGCCTTGACCACGACGTAGTCGAGCGTCGGCTCGAAGGAGGCCGGGGTCTGCTCGGTGATGTCGTTCGGGATCTCGTCCAGGGTGTAGCCCACGGCGAGCTTCGCGGCGATCTTGGCGATCGGGAAGCCGGTGGCCTTGGAGGCGAGGGCGGAGGAGCGCGACACGCGCGGGTTCATCTCGATGACGATCACGCGACCGTCCTCGGGGTTCACCGCGAACTGGATGTTGCAGCCGCCGGTGTCGACGCCGACCTCGCGGATGATCGCGATGCCGACGTCGCGCAGCACCTGGTACTCGCGGTCGGTGAGCGTCATGGCGGGCGCGACGGTGATCGAGTCGCCGGTGTGCACGCCCATGGGGTCGAAGTTCTCGATGGAGCAGACGACCACGACGTTGTCGTGCTTGTCGCGCATCAGCTCCAGCTCGTACTCCTTCCAGCCGAGGATGGACTCCTCCAGGAGCACCTCGGTGGTCGGCGAGAGGGTGAGGCCCTGGCCCGCGATGCGGCGCAGCTCCTCTTCGTCGTGCGCGAAGCCGGAGCCGGCGCCGCCCATGGTGAAGGACGGGCGGACGACGACCGGGTAGCCGCCGAGGGTCTCGACGCCCGCCAGGACGTCGTCCATGGAGTGGCAGATGACCGAGCGGGCGGACTCGCCGTGCCCGATCTTCTTGCGGACCTCCTCGACGACGCCCTTGAAGAGGTCGCGGTCCTCGCCCTTGTTGATCGCCTCGACGTTGGCGCCGATCAGCTCGACGCCGTACTTGTCGAGGGTGCCGGCCTCGTGCAGCGAGATCGCGGTGTTGAGGGCCGTCTGGCCGCCCAAGGTGGGCAGCAGGGCGTCCGGGCGCTCCTTGGCGATGATCTTCTCGACGAAGTCCGGGGTGATCGGCTCGACGTAGGTGGCGTCGGCGATCTCCGGGTCGGTCATGATCGTCGCCGGGTTGGAGTTGACCAGGATGACCCTGAGGCCCTCGGCCTTGAGGACCCGGCACGCCTGGGTGCCGGAGTAGTCGAACTCGGCGGCCTGGCCGATGACGATCGGGCCGGAGCCGATGACCAGGACGGACTGGATATCGGTGCGCTTAGGCACGCTGGCCCTCCATGACGGTGCTCATCAAAGACGTGAAGCGGTCGAACAGGTAGGCGGCGTCGTGCGGGCCGGCCGCCGCCTCGGGGTGGTACTGGACGGAGAAGGCCGGCTGGTCGAGCAGCTGGAGCCCCTCCACGACGTTGTCGTTCAGGCAGACGTGGGAGACCTCGGCGCGGCCGAACGGCGTGTCGCTGACCTTGTCGAGCGGCGCGTCCACGGCGAACCCGTGGTTGTGCGCGGTCACCTCGACCTTGCCGGTGGTGCGGTCCTGAACGGGCTGGTTGATGCCCCGGTGGCCGTACTTCAGCTTGTAGGTGCCGAAGCCGAGGGCGCGGCCGAGGATCTGGTTGCCGAAGCAGATGCCGAACAGGGGCGTCCTGCGCTCCAGGACCGCGGTCATGAGCGCGACGGGGCCGTCGGCGGTGGCCGGGTCGCCCGGGCCGTTGGAGAAGAACACACCGTCGGGGTTGACGGCGTAGACGTCCTCGACGCTCGCCGTGGCGGGCAGGACGTGCACCTCGATGCCGCGCTCGGCCATGCGGTGCGGGGTCATGCCCTTGATGCCGAGGTCGATCGCGGCGACGGTGAACTGCTTCTCGCCGACCGCGGGGACGACGTACGTCTCCTTGGTGGCGACCTCCTCGTAGAGCGAGGCGCCCTTCATGTGCGGCTGGGCCTGCACGCGCGCGACGAGCTCGGCGTCGGCGGCGAGCGCCTCACCGGAGAAGATCCCGGAGCGCATGGAGCCGCGCTCGCGCAGGTGGCGGGTGAGGGCGCGGGTGTCGATGCCGGAGATCCCGACGATGCCCTGCGCGACCAGCTCGTCGTCCAGGGAGCGCTTGGCGCGCCAGTTGGACGGCACGCGCGCGGGGTCGCGCACCACGTAGCCGGAGACCCAGATGCGGCGGGACTCGTCGTCCTCGTCGTTCCAGCCGGTGTTGCCGATCTGCGGGGCGGTCGCGACGACGATCTGGCGGTCGTACGACGGGTCGGTCAGGGTCTCCTGGTAGCCGGTCATGCCGGTGGAGAACACGGCCTCGCCGAAGGTCTCCCCCACGGCCCCGTAGGCGCGGCCGCGGAAGATCCGGCCGTCCTCCAGGACGAGTACGGCGGGAACCTTCGAGGTTCCCCTGGTGGAGGTCGTCATCGTGCGCCTTCCGTTTCCGTCTTGTTGATCATGGAGTTGATGGCGTCGACCCACTCGGTGTGCTCGGCCGCGCGGTCGGACCGGAAACCCGAGTCGATCAGCCGTTCGCCGTGCGCCCAGGTCACCAGGAGCAGCCCGCCCTCGGTCAGGACCTTTCCGGCGATGCCCTTGCCGAGCACGGCTTCCCGCAGGGCCGCGCGGGGGACGAAGAAGTCGGTCGCGCCGGGGCGTACGACGTCCAGTCCCGCGTCGGTGAGCGTGAGCTCGACCCGGCTGCGGGTGCCCAGGCCGTGCGCCACGATCCGGTCGAGCCACTGCCCGGCGGTGGTGGAGCCGTGGTACCGGCCGCTCATGGTCAGTCTGGCCGGACCGGGGTCGTCCGGCGCGGTGGGCAGCTCGGGCAGGTCGCCCTGGAGGGTGCCGCGCCATTTCCAGCCCTCGCGCATCAGCCAGTAGACGAGCGCGACGAAGAGGGCGAGGCCGACGAGCCAGCCGACACGGGCGGCCCAGTCGGTGACCTCGGCCGACTTCTTCTCGGCGGCGAGTCCGGCGGCGAGCAGGGTTACTGGTGTCACGTGAGCTTCCCGTCGACGAGCGTGGCCTTGCCCCGGAGCCAGGTGTGGGTGACACGGCCCGGCAGCTCACGCCCCTCGTACGGGGTGTTGCGGCTGCGCGAGGCGAAGCCCGCGGGGTCCACGGAGCCACGGTATGCCGTGTCGACGAGCGTGAGGTTGGCGGGCTCACCTGCCGAGACGGGACGGCCGTGGCCCTGCGCCTGCCCGATCTCGGCGGGCTTGGCGGACATGCGCTCGGCGACCCCGGCCCAGTCCAGCAGGCCCGTCTCCACCATGGTCTCCTGCACCACTGACAACGCGGTCTCGAGGCCGACCATCCCCATGGCGGCCGCGGCCCACTCGCAGTCCTTGTCCTCGTGCGGGTGCGGGGCGTGGTCGGTGGCGACGATGTCGATCGTGCCGTCGGCGAGGGCCTCGCGCAGCGCCAGCACGTCCCGCTCGGTGCGCAGCGGCGGGTTGACCTTGTAGACCGGGTTGTACGACCGGACCAGCTCGTCGGTGAGGAGCAGGTGGTGCGGGGTGACCTCGGCGGTGACGTCGATGCCGCGGGACTTGGCCCAGCGGACGATCTCGACGGACCCGGCGGTCGACAGGTGGCAGATGTGGACGCGGGACCCGACGTGCTCGGCGAGCAGGACGTCCCGGGCGATGATCGACTCCTCGGCCACCGCGGGCCAGCCGCCGAGCCCCAGCTCGGCGGAGACGATCCCCTCGTTCATCTGGGCGCCCTCGGTCAGCCGCGGCTCCTGCGCGTGCTGGGCGACGACCCCGCCGAAGGCCTTCACGTACTCCAGGGCGCGGCGCATGATCACGGCGTCGTCGACGCACTTGCCGTCGTCGGAGAAGACGGTGACCCCGGCGGCCGACTCGTGCATGGCGCCCAGCTCGGCGAGCTTCTTGCCCTCCAGGCCGACGGTCACGGCGCCGATGGGCTGCACGTCGCAGTAACCGTGCTCCTGCCCCAGCCGGTAGACCTGTTCGACGACGCCGGCGGTGTCGGCGACCGGGAAGGTGTTGGCCATGGCGAACACGGCCGTGTAGCCGCCGCTCGCGGCCGCCCGGGTGCCGGTCAGCACGGTCTCGGAGTCCTCGCGGCCCGGCTCCCGCAGATGGGTGTGCAGGTCGACGAGGCCCGGCAGCAGGACCTTGCCGGCCGCCTCGACGACCTCGGCGCCCTCGGCGGACAGCCCGGTGCCCACCTCGGCGATGACGGCCCCGTCGATCAGCACGTCCTGCGGCTCGCCGCCGAGGACCTTCGCACCACGGATCAGGATCTTGCTCATGTGACTTACTTCTCCTCGATACGGGTGTGGCTGACGGCGGGCTCGTTGCCGCCCAGAAGGAGGTACAGGACGGCCATCCGGATGGAGACTCCGTTTGCGACCTGCTCCACGACGGTGCAGCGGTCCGAGTCGGCGACCTCGGCGGTGATCTCCATGCCCCGGACCATGGGGCCGGGGTGCATCACGATGGCGTGCTCGGGCATCCGCGCCATGCGGTCGCCGTCCAGGCCGTAGCGCCGGGAGTACTCCCGCTCGGTCGGGAAGAACGCGGCGTTCATGCGCTCGCGCTGGACGCGCAGCATCATCACCGCGTCGGACTTGGCGAGGGTGCTGTCGAGGTCGTACGACACCTCGCAGGGCCAGGTCTCGACGCCGACCGGCACCAGGGTGGGCGGGGCGACGAGGGTGACCTCGGCGCCGAGGGTGTGCAGCAGGTCGACGTTGGAGCGGGCGACCCGGCTGTGCAGGACGTCCCCGACGATCGTGATGCGCTTGCCGGAGAGGTCCTGGCCGATCCCGGCGTCCCGCCCGACGAGCCGCCGGCGCATGGTGAACGCGTCCAGCAGGGCCTGGGTGGGGTGCTGGTGGGTGCCGTCGCCCGCGTTGATCACGGCGGCGTCGATCCAGCCGGAGGTGGCGAGGCGGTACGGCGCCCCGGAGGCACCGTGCCGGATCACCACGGCGTCGACGCCCATGGCCTCCAGGGTCTGCGCGGTGTCCTTCAGGGACTCGCCCTTGGAGACGCTGGAGCCCTTGGCGGTGAAGTTGATGACGTCCGCGGAGAGGCGCTTCTCGGCGGCTTCGAAGGAGATACGCGTGCGCGTGGAGTCCTCGAAGAAGAGGTTGACGATCGTGCGGCCGCGCAGGGTCGGCAGCTTCTTGATCGGCCGGTCGGCGACCCGGGCCATCTCCTCGGCGGTGTCGAGGATCAGGACGGCGTCGTCGCGGGTGAGGTCGGCGGCCGAGATGAGATGACGCTGCATCTGTCAGGCTCCGTAAGGCAGTTCAGGTATCGGGAGGATCCGGGCAGGCGAGGGCGCACCGAGAAGTGCCCCCATGCACCTGCTGCTAGGTCTGCTTCACACCGAGCAGCACGGTGTCGCGACCGTCCTCCTCGGCGAGCTGGACCTTGACCGTCTCCCGCAGCGACGTGGGGAGGTTCTTGCCGACGTAGTCGGCGCGGATGGGCAGCTCGCGGTGGCCTCTGTCGACGAGGACCGCGAGCTGCACCGCGCGGGGACGCCCGATGTCGTTCAGGGCGTCGAGGGCGGCGCGGATGGTGCGGCCGGAGAAGAGCACGTCGTCGACGAGGACGACCAGCCGGCCGTCGATGCCGTCACCGGGGATCTCGGTGCGGGCCAGTGCGCGCGGCGGGTGCAGACGCAGGTCGTCGCGGTACATGGTGATGTCGAGCGAACCGACCGGGATCTTGCGGTCGGTGATCTCCTCGAGCTTGGCGGCGAGCCGCTGGGCGAGGTAGACGCCTCGGGTCGGAATCCCGAGGAGCACCACGTCGTCGGCGCCCTTGGCGCGTTCGACGATCTCGTGGGCGATGCGGGTCAGTACGCGGGCGATGTCGGGGCCCTCGAGAACGGGCCGGGCATCGGACGCGCCCATATCAGAAGTGTCCTGCTTGTCCATACGAAACGGACCTCCTTCTCCGCCTCACGGGACGGACCTTAAAGGACGTCGGATTTGCGCCATCCACGGTAGCAGGCCCTTTCGGGCGCCTCGCGTCACCCCCTTGGCGTAATCGGGGCCCGCGACCACGGAAGAGTCGGTGTGGACCATTCGGCTTGACGCAGAAGCGTCACGCTGCGTAACCTCACAGTGAGTTACCAGACGCGCGGCTCGGGACCACTGAAGTCGCGTCGATCCAGTGTCCGGGGAGCTATATGTCCAGCGAATACGCCAAACAGCTCGGGGCCAAGCTTCGGGCCATCCGCACCCAGCAGGGCCTTTCCCTCCACGGTGTCGAGGAGAAGTCCCAGGGACGCTGGAAGGCGGTCGTGGTCGGTTCGTACGAGCGTGGCGACCGCGCGGTGACCGTGCAGCGCCTTGCCGAGTTGGCGGATTTCTACGGCGTTCCGGTGCAGGAGCTGCTGCCCGGCACGACTCCGGGCGGGGCCGCCGAGCCGCCGCCGAAGCTGGTCCTGGACCTGGAGCGGCTGGCCCACGTGCCGGCCGAGAAGGCGGGCCCGCTCCAGCGCTACGCCGCCACGATCCAGTCCCAGCGCGGTGACTACAACGGCAAGGTGCTCTCGATCCGCCAGGACGACCTGCGCACACTCGCCGTCATCTACGACCAGTCGCCCTCGGTCCTCACCGAGCAGCTGATCAGCTGGGGCGTGCTGGACGCGGACGCGCGTCGCGCGGTGTCCCACGAGGAGAGCTGAGCCTCTCCCCGCCTCAGCAGAAACGTGCCGCCGGGGTGGCCGGAACTTCAGGGTTCCGGCCACCCCGGCGGCTTTGTGCGGGCCTCGCACCGCTTTGGCGCCGCCGTGTACCGCTTCGACGCACGCGTACGCCTGAGGGCCCGCAGCGGTGATGCTGCGGGCCCTCAGGCACTGCGGGTCTCAGGACGCCGAGACGTCCCGGCTCACGCCTCGCCCCGGCGGTCTCGGCTCAGGCCTCGTCTCGGCGCAGGGACGGCTTCAGGTCCTTCAGCCGGCCCAGCAGGCCGTTCACGAACGAGGGCGACTCGTCCGTGGAGAACTCCTTCGCCAGCTGCACCATCTCGTCGAGCACCACGGCGTCCGGGGTCTCGTCGACCCAGATCAGCTCGTAGGCGCCCAGCCGCAGGAGGTTGCGGTCGACCACCGGCATCCGGTCCAGCGTCCAGCCCACCGAGTACTGCGCGATCAGCTCGTCGATGCGCTTCGCGTGCTCCGAGTAGCCCTCGACCAGCTGCATCGTGTACTCGCTCACCGGAGGCTGCCGGGTGTCCTCCCGGGACAGCCGGACCCAGTCCGCGAGGACCGTCAGGACGTCGGCGCCGCGCTGGTCGCCCTCGAAGAGGATCTGGAAGGCGCGCTTGCGGGCCGTGTTGCGGGCAGCCACGGTTAGCTGTTCACCCGGCCGAGGTAGTCGCTCGTGCGGGTGTCGACCTTGATCTTCTCACCGGTGGTGATGAAGAGCGGGACCTGGATCTGGTGACCGGTCTCCAGGGTGGCGGGCTTGGTGCCGCCCGTGGAGCGGTCGCCCTGGACGCCCGGCTCGGTCTCCTGGATCGTCAGCTCGACGGCGGCCGGCAGCTCGACGAAGAGCACCTCGCCCTCGTGCTGCGCGACGGTGGCCGTGAAGCCCTCGATGAGGAAGTTCGCGGCGTCGGCGACCGTCTTGCGGTCGATCATCAGCTGGTCGTAGGTCTCCATGTCCATGAAGACGAAGTACTCGCCGTCCATGTACGAGAACTGCATGTCGCGCTTGTCGACAGTGGCCGTCTCGACCTTGACGCCGGCGTTGAACGTCTTGTCGACGACCTTGCCGGACAGCACGTTCTTGAGCTTGGTGCGCACGAAGGCGGGGCCCTTGCCGGGCTTGACGTGCTGGAACTCGACGACGGACCACAGCTGGCCGCCTTCGAGCTTGAGCACCAGGCCGTTCTTGAGGTCGTTCGTGGAAGCCACGGTTGCGGAATCTCCTGGACTGACGTGGACGACCCCGGCGCACGCCTCTGCCTACAGGGCGAGCAGCTCCTTGGTCGTGATGGTGAGTAGCTCGGGTCCGCCGTCCGCCTCGGGGCGTACGACGAGCGTGTCATCGATCCGGACCCCGCCCCGTCCCGGGAGGTGGACCCCCGGTTCGACGGTGACCGGCACGCAAGCGTCCAGTTTACCCATGGCCGCGGGGGCCAGCTGCGGGTCCTCGTCGATTTCGAGTCCCACACCGTGTCCGGTGAGGGATGACAGGCCCTCGTGGTGCCCCGCGGACTCCAGCACCTGCCGGGCCGCCCGGTCCACGTCGCGGTAGGCCGCGCCGGGTGCCAGGGACTCCCGTCCGGCCCGCTGAGCGGCGAAGACGAGGTCGTACAGCTCGATCTGCCAGTCGGCGGGGGACGTGCCGATGACGAACGTACGACCGATCTCGCAGCGGTAGCCGCGGTAGCTCGCGCCCAGGCAGACGGAGAGGAAATCACCTTCCTCGACCCGGCGGTCGGTGGGGCGGTGGCCGCGCCGGCCGGAGTTCGGGCCGGTTCCGACGGAGGTGGCGAAGGCCGGGCCGTCGGCGCCGTGGTCGACGAGCCGGCGCTCCAGTTCCAGGGCGAGATGTCTCTCCGTGCGGCCCACGAGGATCGACTCGAGGAGTTCGCCCAGGGCCTGGTCGGCGATCTCGGCGCCGATGCGCAGGCAGGAGATCTCCTCCTCGTCCTTGATGACGCGCAGCTGTTCGACCGCGCCCGCGAGGTCGCCGAGGCGCAGCCGCGGGACGACCGAGCGGATGGCCCGGTGCCGGGAGACCGTGAGGTGCTCCTCCTCCACGGCGAGCGAGTCCACGCCCTGCCCGGTGGCGAGGTCGGCGGCGGCGACGGCGGGGTCGCCCCCGGCGCCGGGCAGGTGATGCCGTCGCAGGGTCTCGTCGGGGCGTCCGCTGCCGGGACGGTCGTCCGGAGGGCCGGCGCACACCAGCAGGTCCTCGGTCCTGCCGAGCAGCAGGACGCTGCCCCGCGGCGCGGCGCCCGCGAGATAGCGGACGTTGGCCGGGCGGGAGATCAGCGCGGACTGGCTGCCGCCGGCCTGGCAACGGTCGCGCAGGCGGGCTCTTCGGGTGGCGTACACCTCTGACATGACTTGAGCGTAGGAGCTTCGCAGGTAGCGCGCTGTCTGAGAGAGTCCGAGTGGGGAAGGGCCTCGATCGGGTGCGGCCCGGTGGGGGCTGGTCGCGCAGTTCCTCGCGCCCCTTGAGTAAGTACAGCGACCCCCGATTACCAGCTCGGCGGGCTGGCTATCGACCTCGCCAGTACGTCGTCCAGGACCTTCGCCGTCTGCTCCACGTCCATCTGGCTGTTGTCGATGATCGGCAGGCCCGAGCCGTACCACCCGGCCATCCGGCCGTGGATCCGGGCGACCTCCTCGTCCGTCAGACGGCGGTTGCCGGACCGCTCCGCGTTGCGCTCCAGGACGATCTCCAGGCCGGGCAGCAGGACCACCGGGAGCAGGCCCGGTCCCACGTGCCGCTTCCAGCCGCCGAGGCCGACCACGGGCCGGTCCGGGAACACGGCGTCGTCGAGGATGCAGGAGATGCCGTTGGCGAGGAAGTTGCGGGCGGCGAAGCCGCAGGTGCGGCGGGCGAGGCGGTACTGGGCCTCGGAGTGGTCGTTCCAGCCGGACTGGGGGTCGGCGAAGCCCGAGCGGACCCATTCGCGGACGTCGTCGAGGCTGATGTGGGCGGTGGGGACGCGGCGGTGGTCGGCCCAGTACTTGGCGACGCTCGTCTTGCCGGCGCCCGCGGGACCGATCAGCAGCACGGCCAGCGTGGTGCCCGCGGAGTCGGACGCGACGGGGGGCGGCGCGCCCACCGGGGCGCCGGGGGGCAGCGGAACATGGCCGGTGGTGTCGGGGACCGGCCCCGGCGCGTGCGCCGGCACGGGCGGGCCCGGTGCGTGCTGGGGCGCGGGCGGCACCGACGCATGCGGAGGCGTCGGGGGAACCGAGGCGTGCGGGGGCGTCGGCGGCACCGGAGCCGGGGTGAAGCCCGGAGCCGGTGGCGGTGGGGGCACCGGGGCGGAACCCTGGTGCGCACCCGGGTGATGCGGTCCCGGGTGGTGTGCGGCCGGCGTCCAGCCGCCGGCGGGTCCGTGCCCCGGCTGGTGGGGCGGCGGCAGCGGAGAACCCACTGCGTGCTGCATCCGGTGCCACTCCGTCTCGTCTTGGTCGGCTCGCGCCCCGTCGGGGCGCCGGCGCTGGTTACAGGGCGGTACCTACCCCGCTCGCCACCGAACGGTACCGCCCTGGACCCGCATTCGGTGAAACGACCGAGGACGGCCCGAAGTGCCCCTGGCGCAAGGCGAATCCGGCGGAACGCCCGTCACGGGACCTACCGACCGGCCGCGCCGCCCGCGACGCAACGCCCGTCACGGGGAGCTACTGGCCGACCTCTCCGTACGCGGCGAGCAGGACGGCCGGGTCCGGGCCCTCCAGAACGGTCGGCTTGCCCAGTCCGTCGAGGACGATGAACCGCAGCAGGTTGCCGCGGGACTTCTTGTCGACCTTCATGGTCTCCAGGAGCTTGGGCCACTGGTCGTAGCGGTAGTGCAGCGGCAGTCCGACGGACTCCAGGACGGTGCGGTGCCGGTCGGCCGTGGCGTCGTCCAACCGGCCCGCCAGACGGCCCAGTTCGGCGGCGAAGTGCATGCCCACGGCGACGGCGGCGCCGTGCCGCCACTTGTACCGCTCGTTCTTCTCGATCGCGTGGGCCAGTGTGTGGCCGTAGTTGAGGATCTCCCTGAGGCCCGACTCCTTGAGGTCGGAGGAGACGACCTCGGCCTTGACCCGGATCGAGCGCTCGATGAGCTCGGCGGTGTGCGGTCCCGCCGGGGTCCGCGCGGCCTCGGGGTCGGACTCGATGAGTTCCAGGATCACCGGGTCGGCGATGAAGCCGGCCTTGATGATCTCGGCGAGTCCGGAGACGTAGTCGTTGACCGGCAGGGAGTCCAGCGCGGCCAGGTCGCACAGGACGCCGGCGGGCGGGTGGAAGGCGCCGACGAGGTTCTTGCCCTCGGCGGTGTTGATGCCGGTCTTGCCGCCGACGGCCGCGTCGACCATGGCGAGGACGGTGGTGGGGATGGCGATCCAGCGCACTCCGCGCAGCCAGGTCGCGGCCACGAACCCGGCGAGGTCGGTGGTGGCACCGCCGCCGACGCCGACCACGACGTCGGAGCGGGTGAAGCCGGACTGTCCGAGCGCCTTCCAGCAGTAGGCGGCGACCTCGGCGGTCTTGGCCTCCTCCGCGTTCGGCACCTGGATGGCGACGGCCTCGAAGCCCTGCTCGGCGAGGTCGGCGCGCAGCGCGTCACCGGTGTCGGCGAGCGCCTCGGGGTGGATGACGGCGACCCGCTGGGCCTTCTCCCCGACCAACGCGCCCAGTTCACCCAGGAGTTGACGTCCCACCAGGACCTCGTACGGCTCGCTGCCCGCGGTGCCGCCGACCTGGATGCGCGTCACTGCCTCGCTCATGCTTCCTTCAACTCCAGTGCGTCCAGCGCGATGTCGGTGACTTCTTCGGGGGTACGGCCGTCGGTGGCCACGACCGCCGTGGCGATCGACTCGTACAGCGAGCGCCGGGCCTCCATCAGCTCGCGCCACTGCTTGCGCGGGTTGACCGCGAGCAGCGGGCGGGCCGCGTTCAGGCCGGTCCGCTTGACCGCTTCCTCGACGTCCATCGACAGGTACAGGACCCGCTGCCCGGCCAGCAGGGCGCGGGTGTCCGCGTCGAGGATCGAGCCGCCGCCGAGCGCGAGAACGCCGTCGTGCTCGGCGAGCGAGCGGGCCACGGCGGCCTTCTCGATGGCACGGAATGCAGCCTCGCCCTCGTCGACGAAGATCTCCGCGATGGCGCGGCCCTGCTCGGCGACGATGTCGTCGTCGGTGTCCCGGTAGCCGGTGCCGAGCCGCTCGGCCAGCAGCCGCCCGACCGTCGACTTGCCCACGCCCATCGGGCCGACGAGCACCACCAGGGGGCTCACCGGATGGCCAGGTTCTCGAGGTACGAGGTCACGTTGCGACGGGTCTCGGGCACGCTGTCGCCGCCGAACTTCTCCGCCACCGCGTCCGCGAGGACGAGGGCGACCATGGCCTCGGCCACGATGCCGGCGGCCGGGACGGCGGAGACGTCGGAGCGCTGGTGGTGGGCCTGTGCGGCCTCACCGGTGGTCACGTCGACGGTCTGGAGGGCCCGCGGCACGGTCGCGATCGGCTTCATCGCCGCCCGCACGCGCAGCAGCTCACCCGTGGACAGCCCGCCCTCGGTCCCGCCGGAGCGGCCGGAGACCCGGCGGATGCCCTCGGGAGTGTTCACGATCTCGTCGTGCGCCTTCGATCCGGGCACCCGGGCCAGCTCGAACCCGTCGCCGAGCTCCACGCCCTTGATCGCCTGGATGCCCATCAGCGCACCGGCGAGCCGGGCGTCCAGCTTGCGGTCCCAGTGCACATGGGAGCCCAGGCCCACGGGGACGCCGTAGGCCAGGATCTCGACCACGCCACCGAGGGTGTCGCCGTCCTTGTGGGCCTGGTCGACCTCGGCCACCATCGCCTTCGACGCATCCGCGTCCAGGCAGCGCAGCGGGTCCGCGTCCAGCTTCTCGACGTCGGCCGGGGTCGGGTACACCCCGGCCGGGGCCTTCACCGAGCACAGCTCGACGACATGGCTGACGATCTCGATGCCGGCCGTCTCCTTGAGGTACGACCGGGCCACCGCGCCCAGCGCCACCCGGGCCGCCGTCTCCCGCGCGGAGGCCCGCTCCAGGATCGGCCGGGCCTCGTCGAAGCCGTACTTCTGCATGCCCGCGAGGTCGGCGTGGCCGGGGCGCGGCCGGGTCAGCGGGGCGTTGCGCGCGAGGCCGGCGAGGATCTCCGGGTCGACGGGGTCGGCCGCCATGACCTGCTCCCACTTGGGCCACTCGGTGTTACCCACCATGATCGCGACCGGGGAGCCGAGGCTGAGGCCGTGCCGGACCCCGCCGAGGAAGGTGACCTGGTCCTGCTCGAACTTCATCCGGGCACCGCGGCCATACCCCAGCCGACGCCTCGCCAGATGGTCCGCCACCAGCTCCGTGGTGATCGGCACACCGGCGGGAAGGCCCTCCAGCGTCGCCACGAGTGCGGGACCGTGGGACTCCCCCGCGGTCAGCCAGCGCAACCTGCTCAACGGTGCTCCTCAGTGCTCGCGCCCTGGTACTGCCCTGCTTACGCGCGTCCTCGCGTACGGCAACGGCGCGACCAGGTGCGCGGCCCCGGCCCGCCGTCTCCGATCCTCCCACGTCCGGCGCCGGGAACCGGTCACAGGTCCAGCAGACGGACGTCGGCGGGCGGCGAGCGCGTCGTCCCCGGCCGGCAGACGGACGTCAGCGAGCCGCGAGCGCGTGCTCCCCCGCCTTGCGCATCGCCTCCACGGGCGCCGACCCGAGGCCCGTCATCAGCTCGACCTGGAGCACCGCCTGGTGCACCAGCAGGTCGAGTCCGCCGACCACGGCCCCGCCGATCATCGACCAGCGGGCCGCGAGTTCGGTGGGCCAGGGGTCGTAGAGCACGTCGAAGAGGGCGGCGGGGCGTTCCGGCACGGCGTGGGCGAGCGCGTCCGTGGCGCCGGCGGGGGTGGTGGCGATCACCAGGGGGGCCCGCAGGGCTTCGGCGGCGTCCGCCCAGTCCGCGGTCCGCACCTCGACGTCGAGGCGCTCGCCCCACTGCCGCATCTCGGCGGCCCGGGCCTCGCTGCGGACATAGGCGACGACCTCACCGGTGCAGATCCGGGCGAGCGCGGCGAGCGCGGAGGAGGCGGTGGCACCGGCGCCGAGGATGGCCGCCGAGTCGACCTGTTCGATTCCGCGCTCGCGGAGTGCGGCGACCATGCCGGGGATGTCGGTGTTGTCGCCGAGGCGGCGGCCGTCCTCGGTGAACAGGACCGTGTTGACCGTCTCCACCGAGGCGGCCGTCTCGCTGATCCCGTCGAGCAGCGGGATGACCGCGCGCTTGAGCGGCATGGTCACCGACAGCCCGGCCCACTCGGGGCCGAGGCCCTCGACGAAGCCGGGCAGGGCTGCCTCGTCGAGCTCGAAGCGGTCGTACGACCAGTCGGTGAGCCCCAGTTCCTCGTAGGCGGCCCGGTGCAGGACCGGCGAGAGGGAGTGGGCGATGGGCTTGCCGAGGACGGCGGCCCGGCGGGCGGCGGTGGCCCGAGATGTCATGGAACCGTTCCTTGATCCGTTGTCACGCGAGGACCAGGGACCGACCGCCCGGCGGTGACGTGCGGTCCTCAGCCCTTCTTCCGTGACGCGTTGAACTCCTGCACGAGCTTGTCGTGCTCGGCGAGCGTCTTGGTGAACTTGCTGGTCTTGCCGTCCAGCGAGATGAAGTAGTACCAGCCGTCATGGGTCGGGTTGAGCGCCCCCTTGATGGCCTCCTCGCCGGGGTTGTCGATCGGCCCGGGCGGCAGACCCTTGACGTAGTACGTGTTGTACGGGTTGTTGTACCGCTTGAGCTCCGCGATCGTCAGGTCGATCTTGCTCTGGTTCTTGACGTAGTTGTACGTGGAGTCGAACTCCAGGGAGCCGTAGGTCTGCGGGTTGCCCGGCTTGAGGCGGTTGTAGACGACCTCGGCCATCTTGCGGAAGTCGTCGTGGCTGGTGCCCTCGGCCTGCACGAGACTCGCGACGGTGAGCAGCTGCCAGGGGCCGTCCAGGCCCAGGCTCTCGGCCTTCTTCTCCAGGCCGAAGTCCTCGTACTTCTGGCTGGCCCGGCCGACCATGTCCTTGAGCACGTCCTCCGGCTTCCCGCCCTTGGGGATCGCGTAGGCGGACGGGTAGAGGAACCCTTCGAGCGGGTCCTTCAGGTTGGAGTGGCCAAGCGCCCAGTCGGGCAGCCCGAGGTCCTTGTACTTCTGCTTGGCGACCTTCGCCGTGGTGCCCTTCGACAGCTTGAGGCGTGCGTCGATGTCGTCGTACACGTCGATGTTGCGCTCGCCCTCGCGGACGATCAGGTTGTTCTGGCTCTTGGGGTCGAGCATCAGCGCGACGGCGCTCTCGGCGGACATCTCCTTGTTCAGCAGGTACGAGCCCGCCTGGATCTTGCCCGAGTCGCTGTTGTGCGCGAACGCGGCCACGAAGGCGTCGACGCTCTTGACCACGCCCGCCGCCTTGAGGAGCCGCCCCATCTCGGCTCCGTTGGCGCCCGACGGAATGGTGATGGCGACCTTGTCGGCGGTGCCGTCACCCGTGTAGTCCGGCGCCGAGACGAAACGATTTTGGTAGAACTGGTAGCCGAAATACCCGACCGTGCCGAGCCCGCCGCCAAACACCAGCAGGACCACCAGGCAGGCGCATCCGCTGCGCCGCTTCTTGGGTTTCTTGCCGCCGCGGCCCCGGCGGTCGCCCCGGCCGCCCTCGTCGTCGACCTCGTCCTCGTCGTCGCCACCGCCCGCGAAGAAGGCGTGTTCGCCCTCGTCAGGGCCGGGATCCCAGTCGGTCGGCTGCGCTTCCGGCTCGGCCTGGCGACGGTTCGGCGGCTCCGGCGGCGGATACGCGTCGGGGGCGGCGTACTGGTCGGACTGCTCACCGGTGGCGTACGCGGCGGCCTGCTGACCGTACGGGTCCGAGGCGTCCGGATACGGGACCTGTGTGCCGGCGCCCCAGCCGCCGTTGTCGTACTGCTGGGCGTACTGCTGCTGGGCGTACTGCTGCTGGTGCTGCTGAGCGGCGTACTGCTGCTGGTCGTAGCCCTGGCCCTGCTGGTCGTACCCCTGACCCTGCTGGTGACCCTGCTGGTCATAGCCCTGGTTAGGGTCGTACTGCTGGTACTGCTGCTGGGCCTGTCCGTAGTCGCCCTGCTGACCGTTGCCCCAGTCGCCGTACTCCTGCTGCTGGGCCTGGGGATACTGCTGCTGGCCACCGTAGGCAGCTTGATGCCCGGTGTGGGCCTGCTGCCCTTCCCATCCGCCGTCCCCGTGGTACGGGTCCTGCGGATGCCACGGTTCGGAGCCTTCCTGGCCCCGGCCATACTCAGTCATCGATCCCCTAGAGCCGCGAGGCGGCAGTCGCGCGGCTTGTGGCCCGGCATCCGATCCGCCTCTCTCTGTGCGGCACCTGTTCGAACAGTGTCGCAGTCGCGCGGAACGTTACCGTATCGCGATCAGATGACCACTTCGACGCCCTCGCCGGGTGCTTTACCTGACACCCGTTCGGATTCCAGGGCCTGCTGGAGGATGATCACGGCGGCTGCCTGGTCAATGACCGATCTGCCCTTTTTGGATTTCACCCCGGACGCGCGCAGCCCCTGGCCGGCCGTCACGGTCGTCATCCGCTCGTCGACCAGCCGGACCGGAACGGGTGAGATGCCCTTCGCGAGCTCCTGGGCGAAGCCGCGGACCTTGACCGCGGCCGGGCCCTCGCCCCCCTTGAGGGAGCGAGGGAGGCCGACGACCACCTCGATCGGCTCGTACTCCTCGACCAGCTGCTTCAACCGGCGCTGAGCTGCGGGAACGTCCCTCCCCGGGACCGTCTCCACCGGAGTGGCGAGGATCCCGTCGGGGTCGCACGAGGCGACCCCGATCCGGGCGTCCCCGACGTCGATCGCGAGCCGACGGCCTCTGCGCATTACTTGGCCGTCTCCCCGACCAGGCGCTCGACCGCGTCCACGGCCTCGCCGATCGCGGCCGGGTTCTGGCCACCGCCCTGGGCGACGTCCGGCTTGCCGCCACCGCCGCCGCCGAGGGTCTTGGCGGCCGTACGGACCAGGTCACCGGCCTTGAGACCGCGCTCGCGGGCCGCCTCGTTGGTGGCGATGACCGTGAGCGGCTTGCCGTTGTTGACGGTGAAGAGGGCCACGACGACGGCCCGGCCGCCCTGGATGCGGCCGCGCACGTCGAGGACCAGCTTGCGCAGGTCGTCCGGGGTGGTGCCGTCCGGGACCTGGCCGGTGACGACGGCGATCCCGCGGACGTCCTTGGCGGACTCGGCGAGACCGGCCGCGGCCTGGAGGACCTTCTCGGCGCGGAACTTCTCGATCTCCTTCTCGGCGTCCTTCAGCTTGCCGAGCATGGCGGAGACCTTCTCCGGGAGCTCCTCCGGACGTCCCTTGATCAGCTCCTGGAGCTGGGCGACGACGGTGTGCTCGCGGGCGAGGAAGTTGTAGGCGTCCACACCGACGAGCGCCTCGATACGGCGGACACCGGAGCCGATGGACGACTCGCCGAGCAGCTTCACCAGACCCAGCTGCGCGGTGTTGTGCACGTGGGTGCCGCCGCACAGCTCCTTGGAGAAGTCGCCGATGGTGACGACCCGGACCCGCTCGCCGTACTTCTCGCCGAACTCGGCGATGGCGCCCTGCTTCTTGGCCTCGTCGATGCCCATGATGTCGGCGCGGACGTCGAGTTCGCGGGCGAGGACCTCGTTGATCTGCTGCTCGACGTCGGTCATCACGGCCGTGGGTACGGCGGACGGCGAGCCGAAGTCGAAGCGGAAACGGCCGGGTTGGTTCTCGGAACCGGCCTGGGCGGCCGTCGGGCCGAGCGCGTCCCGCAGCGCCTGGTGGGTGAGGTGGGTGGCCGAGTGGGCGCGGGCGATGGCCGTACGACGACGGCTGTCGATGGAGGCGTGGGCCTTGGCACCGACGGTGACCTCGCCGAACTGGACGACGCCCTTGTGGACGTAGACGCCCGGGACCGGCTTCTGGCAGTCGCGGACCTCGATGACGGCACCGGAGTCGACCTTGATCTTCCCGGTGTCGCCGATCTGGCCGCCGCCCTCGGCGTAGAAGGGGGTGCGGTCCAGGACGATCTCGACCTCGTCGCCCTCGGTCGCGGCCGGGGAGGAGGCGCCGTCGACGAGGATGCCGACGATCGTGGACTCGCCCTCGGTGTCGCTGTAGCCGATGAACTCGGTCTCGCCGGTCTTGTCGGCGATCTCCCGGTAGGCACCGGCGCCCGCGTGCCCGGTCTTCTTGGCCTGGGCGTCGGCCTTGGCGCGCTCCCGCTGCTCCTTCATCAGGCGCCGGAAGCCGTCCTCGTCCACCGAAAGGCCCTGCTCGGCGGCCATTTCGAGGGTGAGGTCGATCGGGAAGCCCCAGGTGTCGTGGAGCAGGAACGCCTTGTCGCCGGCGAGGACCGAACCGCCCGAGGCCTTGGTCTCGGTGACCGCGGTGTCGAGGATGTTGGTGCCGGCCTTCAGCGTCTTGAGGAAGGCGTTCTCCTCGGCGACGGCGACCTTCTCGATCCGCTCGCGGTCGGTGACCAGCTCGGGGTACTGCTGGCCCATCATGGCGATCACGGTGTCGATCAGGTCGAGCACGACCGGACCGGTGGCGCCGAGGAGCCGCATGTTGCGGATGGCGCGGCGCATGATGCGGCGCAGGACGTAACCGCGGCCCTCGTTGCCGGGGGTGACGCCGTCTCCGATGAGCATCACGGAGGTGCGCATGTGGTCGGTGACCACGCGCAGGGAGACGTCCGAGTCGTGGGCGTCGCCGTAGGCGACACCGGTCAGCTCGGTGGCCTTCTTGATGACGGCCATCGAGGTGTCGATCTCGTACATGTTCTGCACGCCCTGGAGAATCATCGCCAGGCGCTCGAGTCCGAGGCCGGTGTCGATGTTCTTGCTGGGCAGCTCGCCGAGGATCTCGAAGTTGTCCTTGCCGATGCCCTCGCCGCGCTCGTACTGCATGAAGACGAGGTTCCAGATCTCCACGTACCGCTCGTCGTTGACGGCCGGGCCGCCCTCGACACCGAACTCGGGGCCGCGGTCGTAGTTGATCTCGGAACAGGGGCCACAGGGTCCGGGGACGCCCATGGACCAGTAGTTGTCCTTCATGCCGAGGCGCTGGATGCGCTCCTTCGGCACCCCGACGACCTCGTGCCAGATGCGCTCGGCCTCGTCGTCGTCCTTGTAGACGGTGATCCACAGCCGGTCGGCCTCAAGGCCGTAACCACCCTTGTCCTGGGGGCTGGTGAGCAGCTCCCAGGCGTACTTGATGGCGCCTTCCTTGAAGTAGTCGCCGAAGGAGAAGTTGCCGCACATCTGGAAGAACGTGCCGTGGCGGGTGGTCTTGCCGACCTCTTCGATGTCGGGCGTGCGCACGCACTTCTGGACGCTGGTCGCGCGCGCGAACGGCGGCTTGACCTCACCCAGGAAGTAGGGCTTGAAGGGCACCATGCCGGCGGGGACGAGCAGCAGAGTCGGGTCGTCCGCGATGAGCGACGCCGAAGGGACGACGGTGTGCCCGCGCTCCTCGAAGAAGCTCAGCCAGCGGCGGCGAATCTCGGCCGACTCCATCAGTGGTCCTCATTCCGGTTGTACGGGTGCGTCTTGTACGACTTCGTGGTGTACGTGGTGTTCTCGATGGCGGCGATGCGCCGGGGAGCGGGCAGTTCGGGACTCTCGCGGATCCCGAGCGCGTCCGTCAGTTCGGCCTCCCGCTGGGCCATGTTGTCGCGGACGTCGAGCGCGAACCCGACCGCGCGGTCCTTGATGCGGGCGCCCGTCTCGATCGCCTTGTTGGCCGCGGTGGCCGCGAGGCTCTCGGGAGTCAGCTGCCTCAGCTTGCGGTTGACCTTGGTGGTGGCCCAGACACCGGCGGCAACGCCCGTGCCGAACCAGAAAGTACGGCGGAACATCTCTAGAGCCTCAGTCCCTCTTCCCGCGGCCCCGGGATACCGCCCGGCCCACGATCACGGTACGTCGGGAGGCCTTCGCGGGCACCTCGTCGTCCTTGCGGCCGCCGAGCGCCCGGCGCACGCCGTAGCCGAAGGCCGCGACCTTGACCAGGGGGCCGCCGAAGGTGGAGGCGACGGTGGTGGACAGCGCGGAGGCGTTCGACGTGACCTCCTGGACGTCCGAGGCGATCGCGTCGACCCGTTCGATCTGGGTCTGCGCCGAGCGCACGGCGGTGGAGGCGTCGGCCAGCAGCGGCACCGCCTGGTCGGTCACGTCCGCGACGAGCTTGGTGGTCGCCTTGAGCGTCTGGGCCAGCCTCGCCAGCGCGACGGCGAGGAAGGAGACCAGGATCGCCCAGAAGACGGCCACCAGGATCCCGGCAACCTCTCCACCGGACACCTGACACCTGCTCTCATAAACACCTGTAGATAACGCAGCCGAGCCTATCGCGCCGAGCACGGCGCTCCGCACCGGATTACCCCTCGCCCACGGCCGGGTCGCCGACGGCGATTGTACGGAGTGAACACGCTTGAGTACGCTCCGTGTTCCATGCGCGGTCATCAGCCCGGGGACACCGGGGCGAACGGCAACCTCCCCCTGGAGCTCGACGGCTTCGTGGGCCGGCAGGCCGAACTCCGGGATCTGGCGCGGGCGCTCGACTCCTCGCGACTGGTCACGGTGACGGGCCCCGGCGGCATCGGCAAGTCCCGGCTCGCGGCGCGGGTGACCGGCGGCAGGTGTGCACCGCCCGACGGAACGTGGCGCGTCGAGCTGACCGCCGTACGCGATCCCGAGTTCGTCGACCACGCGGTCGTGGAGTCGCTCGGTCTGACGGACCACACCACGCGGGCGCCGCGCGAGACCCTGCTGGCCCACCTCGCCGGACGCCGGCTCCTGCTGGTCCTGGACGGCTTCGAGCATCTGGTGGACGCGTGCGCGGACCTGGTCGTCGAGCTGCTGGAGCGGCTGCCGGGGCTTTCCGTCCTCGCCGTGGGGCGCCGGCCGCTGGCGGTGTCCGGCGAGCAGCTCCTCGCGCTGGGCCCGCTGGCCGAGGACGAGGCCGTGGAGCTGTTCCGGGAACGGGCCGGACGCCGGGGTGTGCCGGTGGCGGACGATCCTCATGTGCGGGAGCTGTGCCGGCGTCTGGACGGCATCCCGCTGGCGGTCGAGCTGGCCGCGGGGCGGCTGGGGGCGCTGTCCCCGGATCAGTTGCTGGAGCGGCTCGACGACCGGTTCCGGCTGCTGGCCGGCGGTGGCCGGGACGCCCTGCCCCGGCATCGGACGCTGCGCACGGCCATCGGCTGGAGCCATGAACTGTGCACGCCCGAGGAGCGGTTGCTGTGGTCGCGGCTTTCGGTGTTCGCGGGGCGGTTCGACCTGGAGGCCGCCGAGTACGTGTGCAGCGGCGGCGGTCTGCACCACGACGACGTCCTCGACGTGCTGTCCGCGCTGCTCGCCCAGTCCGTGGTGGCCCGCGAGGAGACCGCGACCGGGGTCCGCTACCGGATGCTCGACACGGTGCGCGCGTACGGCGCCGAGTGGCTGGAGGCGACCGGTGACGCGGTCCGGCTGCGCAGGCGGCACCGCGACTGGTACGTGGGCCTGGCCACCTGGTGCGAGCTGGACTGGTTCTCGCCGCGGCAGAACGAGGTGGCCGCCCGGATCGAGGCCGAGCTGCCGAACCTTCGCTGCGCCCTGGAGCACTGTCTGACCGAGCCCGACGGCATGGAACTGGCCCGGCATCTCGCGGGCTCCCTCTGGTTCTGCTGGGTCGGTTGCGGCCGGCTCTCGGAGGGCCGGCACTGGCTGGAACGCAGCCTGGAACCCGAGCCGCACGGAGAACCCGGGGCGCACGGTGAGCCAGGGACGCACCACCGCGAGCCCGAGCCGCGCGTGGAGCTGGAGGCGCACCGCGAGCCCGACCCGCGCGTGGAGCTGGAGGCGCACCGCGAGCCCCAGCCGCACGGCTTGCCCGAGCCGCACGGCTTGCCCGAGTCGGGGTCCGGCGGCGAGCACGCCCGGCTGAAGGCGCTGTGGGTGCTCGGCTACGTGGCGATCCTCCAGGGCGACACCGTCCCCGCGCTGGCGGCCCTCCAGCGGTGCCGCGAGGAGGCCGAGCGGGCCGCGGACCCGACCGCGGTGGCGTACGCCGAGCACCGCACCGGTTGTCTGGCGCTGGTCTCGGACGACATGCCGCGCGCGGAAACCCTGCTGCGCTCGGCCCTGGCGCGCTACGAGGAGATCGGCGAGCTCAACAGCAATGTGCTGATGGGCCAGGTCGAGCTCGCGATGGCCCGCGCCTTCCTGGGCGACCTGCCGGACGCCGTGCGGCTGTGCGAGGAGGTCAGGCGGGTCTGCGAGGACCACGGTGAGCGGTGGGCGCGGTCGTACGCGCTGTACGTCCTGGCGTACGCGGCCTGGAGCGAGGGCGACACCGCACGTGCGCGTGCGCTGCTCACCGACTGTCTGAGCTGTGCGCACACCTTCCGCGACCTGCTCGGCTCGGTCCTGTCGATCGAACTGCTCGCCCTGGTCACGGTCGCCCAGGGCGACCCGGCCGAGGCGGCGGTGCTCCAGGGCGCGGCGGCGGCGCTGTGGCCCTCGGTGGGTCTCCCCTTGTTCGGCTCCGCCTACTACAACGCCCCGCACGAACTGTGCGAGGCGAAGGCCCGGCAGCGGCTGGGCGACGGACGGTACGAGGAGTGCGTACGGCAGGGGCGGGCCCTGGGGCGGGAGGCTGCGGTGGCCCGGGCGCTGGGGCGGGCCCGTCCGCACGCGGTGCTGCCGGCGCCCCGAGGACCCGTGCGACCGACTCACCAGACCCTGGGAACGCACGAGCCCGCCGCCTCGCCCACCCGTAAGGGCGGGGAGACGGCGGGCTGAGGTGGTGCGTGGTGCTACGGCCTGCCGGTGATCAGCGGGCGTAGTACTCGACGACGAGCTGCTCGTCGCAGATCACCGGGATCTCCTTGCGGTTCGGCTCGCGGTCCAGGCGGAACGCCAGGGCGCCGAGGTTCACCTGGAGGTAGCGCGGGGTCTCACCGTCGGGGGCGAAGCCACCGGCACGGGCGACCTCGAACAGCGTCTTGCTGCGGCTGCGCTCGCGGACCATCACGACGTCGTCGGGACGGACGCGGAAGGACGGCTTGTCGACCTTCTGGCCGTTGACCTCGATGTGGCCGTGGACGACCATCTGGCGGGCCTGGTAGATCGTGCGGGCGATGCCCGAACGCAGGACCAGCGCGTCGAGACGGCGCTCGAGCTCGATGATCAGGGCCTCACCGGTCTTGCCCTGAACCTTGGAGGCACGCTCGTAGGCGCGGACGAGCTGACGCTCGGACACGTCGTACTGCGCACGCAGACGCTGCTTCTCGAGCAGACGGACCTTGTAGTCCGAGTTCTGCTTGCGGCCGCGGCCGTGCTCACCCGGGGGGTAGGGACGGGCCTCGAAGTACTTGACGGCCTTCGGGGTCAGCGCGATGCCGAGGGCACGCGACTTCTTGACCTTGGGGCGGGACTGGTTCGCCACGATCTCTCATTTCTTGGTTTTCGGCTTGTCAGCGTTGAGGGAGGTCGCAATCCGCAGCCGGGGAAACCCGCCGGATCCTGGATCAGGACCTGGTGGGCAGCCGCTCCCCTGGTCTGGGCACATACGTGCAGCACGCGAGTGGCCCACCTACCGCGTACGGTGGTGGGCTGCCCGCGACACCATTCGAACGGTGCGCGACGCTCCTGGAACCCGCTGGGGGCTCCGGCCGGGTGTCCCGCTCTGACTGCGCGGGACTCGGCACTTCGAGGGATTCTACAGGCTGCTCAGGACCGCTTACGACCGAGGTGCTTCCTGGTCCACTCCACCGCGTCCGCGTACCGCGCCTCGCCGCCGTGCCGGGTGGGTTCGTAGTACTCGCGGTCCTTGATGTCGTCCGGGGCGTACTGCTGCTCGGCGATGCCCTCGGGCAGGTCGTGCGGGTAGACGTACCCCTGGGCGTGCCCGAGCTTGGCGGCGCCCTTGTAGTGGCCGTCGCGCAGATGGGGCGGGACGGGACCGGCCAGGCCCTGGCGTACGTCCGCCATGGCGGCGCCGATCGCCGTGGTCGCCGCGTTGGACTTGGGGGCGAGGGCCAGCGCGATGGTGGCATGGCTCAGGGTCAGCGCGGCCTCGGGGAAGCCGATCATGGCGACGGCCTGGGCGGCGGCCACGGCTATGGGCAGGGCGTTCGGGTCGGCGAGGCCGATGTCCTCGCTGGCGGAGATCATCAGGCGCCGGGCGATGAAGCGGGGGTCCTCGCCGGCCTCGATCATGCGGGCCAGGTAGTGCAGGGCCGCGTCGACGTCGGAGCCCCTGATCGACTTGATCAGGGCGCTGGCGACGTCGTAGTGCTGGTCGCCGTCGCGGTCGTACTTCACGGCCGCGCGGTCGACCGTCTCCTCCAGCGTGGTGAGGGAGATCTCCGGCTCGCCCTTGTCGAGGGCGGCCCCGGCGGCGGCCTCCAGGGCGGTCAGGGCGCGGCGGGCGTCGCCGCCGGCGATCCGCAGGAGGTGGTCCTCGGTGTCCTCGGGGAGGGTGACAGCGTCCTTCAGGCCGCGCTCGTCGCTCAGCGCCCGCTTGAGGAGTCCTCTGAGGTCGTCGTCCGTGAGGGGTTCGAGGGTCAGCAGGAGCGAGCGGGACAGCAGTGGGGAGATCACCGAGAAGTAGGGGTTCTCGGTGGTCGCCGCGATCAGGGTCACCCAGCGGTTCTCGACCGCGGGGAGCAGGGAGTCCTGCTGGGCCTTGCTGAAGCGGTGGATCTCGTCGAGGAAGAGGACGGTCTCCTTGCCGAAGCCGCCGGTGGCGCGGCGGGCCCCGTCGATGACCGCGCGGACCTCCTTGACGCCCGCGGTGATCGCGGAGAGCTCCACGAAGCGCTTGTTGGTGGCCTTCGAGACGACGTACGCCAGGGTCGTCTTCCCGGTGCCGGGCGGGCCCCAGAGGATCACGGAGGAGGGTCCGGCGGGGCCGCCGCTGCCCTCGCCGACCAGTCGGCGCAGCGGCGAGCCGGGCTTCAGCAGGTGCTGCTGGCCCACCACCTCGTCGAGGGTGCGCGGGCGCATCCGGACCGCCAGGGGGCTGCCGGCCGGGTCCTTCTCCTGGCGCTCTTCCGCCGCCGCGGTGAACAGATCGGGCTCCACGACAGAAACCCTAGTTCACCGCACTGACAACGCCGTCGGGCGTCGGTCAGGCCCAGAGGCTGCTACCCCAGCGGGTCAGGATCATCATCGCGATGATGCCGCAGTGCGTGACGGGCAGGACCCAGGTGAACTCGGCGAGGAAGCGCTTGAGCCAGCCCGGGGACGGCAGGAAGGCGTTGCGGATGTTGAACGAGGTGACGTACCAGAACATCGTGATCGTGGCGACCCAGGCCAGCGAGCACCACAGGCACAGGGCGTTGATCCGGTACAGGGACTGGAACTGGAGCCAGGTGACGAAGGCCACGCCGAAAAGGGTGCCGAAGTTGAAGGTGAGCCAGTACCAGCGCGGGAAGGTGGCGCGGGCCAACAGGCTCATCCCGACGCAGATCACGATGCCGTAGGCGACCAGGCCCAGCATCGGGTTGGGGAACCCGAAGGCGGCGGCCTGCTTGCTCTCCATCACGCTGCCGCAGGAGATGATCGGGTTGAGGGAGCAGCTCGGCGTGAACGTCTTGCCGCTGACCTTGCCCTCGAGGATCTTGAACTTGTCGATCGTGATGACCCACGCGGCGAGCAGTCCGGCCGCGCCGGTGATCACCAGCAGCAGGGCGAAGGCCCGGCTGCCGCCCACGGTGCGGGGCGCGGTGTCGACGCCCGCCGTCGAGGGCTCGGACTCCGTGGAGACGTCTTTCACTGTCGTCTTGCTCATCACGCCGATCCGTCTGCTTGAGAGTTGGACCTTCTTCTGGCAGGGGCCATTGTGCCGCACACGGGGCCTCGTCCACCGTTCGGTGGACATAAGGAAGTACGCACGGTCGTCCCCGAACGTTCGGTTCCGGCCGACGCTCTGAGCCATGACCACACACACGAACGACCTTGCGGTGGATGTTCGGGGGCTGCGCAAGCGCTACGGCGACGTGACCGCGGTCGACGGACTCGATCTCGGCATCCGCGCGGGCGAGGTGTTCGGCCTGCTCGGACCCAATGGGGCGGGCAAGAGCACGACCGTGGAGATCCTCCAGGGCAACCGGGACCGGGACGCGGGCGAGGTCTCGGTGCTCGGCGCGGACCCGGCGCACGGCACCCGCGCGTGGCGGTCCCGGGTCGGCATCGTCTGGCAGGACGAATCCGCGCCCGCCGAGTTGACGGTGGCGGAGACGGTCCGGCATTTCGCCCGCTACTACCCGGCCCCGCGGGACCCGGCGGAGGTGATCGCCCTGGTGGGTCTCGAGGCCAAGGCGGACAGCCGGATCAAGGCCCTGTCGGGGGGCCAGCGGCGCCGCCTCGACGTGGCGCTCGGTGTGATCGGCGGGCCCGAGCTGCTGCTCCTGGACGAGCCGACGACCGGCTTCGACCCGGCGGCCCGCCGACAGTTCTGGGACCTGATCCGCAAGCTGGCCGTCGAGGGCACCACGATCCTGCTCACCACGCACTATCTGGAGGAGGCCGAGGCGCTCGCCGACAGGCTGGCGGTCGTGACCCGGGGAAGGGTCGTGGCGACGGGCGAGCCGGCCACGCTGCGGGAACGGTTCGGTACCGGGGCCACCGTCGAGTGGACGGAGCCGGACGGCACCGCGCGCGCGGTGCGCACGGACACGCCGACCAGGACGGTGGCCGAGCTGGCCCACCGCTTCGACGGCGAGATCCCGGGCCTGACGGTGACCCGCCCCACGCTGGAGGACGTCTACCTCCGGCTCACCGGACAGGAGGAGGCGCGATGACCACGGCCGCCGTACGGGAAGCACGTGAGGAGGCCCGGGTGCGGCTGCCGGGCGCCTGGGGACTGGGTCTGCGACGGGGCGCCCTGGAGATCAAGATGTTCTTCCGGCAGCGCGACCACGTGGTGTTCACCTTCGCCTTCCCCGTGGTCCTGCTGTTCCTGTTCGCGTCGATCTTCAGCGACGACGTGGAGGGCGCGGGCATCAAGGCCTCGCAGCTGTACGTCCCGGCGATGATGGCCGCCGGCATCATGTCCACGAGCTTCCAGTCGCTGGGCATCTCGATCGCCGTCGAGCGGGACGAGAAGGTGCTGCGCCGGCTGCGCGGCACGCCGATGCCTCCCGCAGCCTATTTCCTGGGCAAGATCTGGCTGATTCTGGTCACCGGTCTCATGGAGACGGCGCTCCTGCTGCTCGTCGGCACCACGCTGTACGACGTCGAGCTGCCTTCGGACGCAGGGCGCTGGTTCACCTTCGCCTGGGTCTTCGTGCTCGGTCTGACGGCCTGCGCGCTGCTGGGCATCGCGATCAGTTCGGTCCCCGAGTCCAGCAAGAGCGCGTCCTCCGTGGTCGTCCTGCCGTTCCTGGTCCTCCAGTTCATCTCCGGGGTGTACATCTCGATCGGCACCATCCCCGACTGGATGCTGGACGTCGGCGCGCTGTTCCCGCTGAAGTGGATGTGCCAGGGGCTGCGCGGGGTGTTCCTGCCGGACTCGGCGCAGGTCCTGGAGCAGGCCGGGGGCTGGGAGTTCGGGCGCGTGGCCCTGGTGCTCGGGGCCTGGTGCGTCGGAGGATTGCTGCTGTGCCTGCTGACCTTCCGGTGGAAGCACCGGCGCGACGGGTGACGGCGGTGGCGGAGGCGTCCGGCGCCTACAGCTGGGAGCGTTCGTTCCGGCTGTGGGACACCTACTTCGCCCTGATCTGGCTGGCCACCCTGGCGTTCGTGCTCGGCGCGGACCAGCCGGGCCGGCCCGTGCGCCTCGCCGCGGCGGCGCTGCTGGTGCCGCTGGTCCCGCTGTTCGCGTGGACGGGCCGTCCGCTGCTGCGGGGGGACCCGCCGCCCGAGCGCCGGGCCCTCGGCTATCTGGTCGCCATGATCGCCCTGTTCCTGCCCTCGGCGATCCTGGTGGGCGAGACCCGGTTGATGACCTTCGCGCTGGTCCCCCAGTGCTTCATGACCCTGCGGATGCGGTGGGCGATCACCATGGTGGCCGTCATCAACCTGGCGCCCGTGGCGGGCTGGGCGCTGCTGTGGTGGCCGAGCGAGCGAGCCGTCTTCTTCAACGGGCTGTTCGCGGTGGTCACCCTCGTCTTCTCGGTGGCCGTGGGCAGTTGGGTGATCCGGATCATCGAGCAGAGCCAGGAGCGGGCGGCCCTGATCGCGGAGCTGGCCACGAGCCGGCACGAGGTGTCCCGGCTGTCGGCGGCGCACGGGGCGCTGGCCGAGCGGGAGCGGATGGCCCGGGAGATCCACGACACCCTCGCGCAGGGCTTCACCAGCCTGCTGATGCTGGTCCAGGCCGTCGAGGCGGAGCTCGACCACGACCTCGCGGGGGCCCGCAGGCATCTGGCCCTGATGGACGAGACGGCCCGGCTGAACCTGGCCGAGGCCCGGGCCCTGGTCGCCGGTGGCGCTCCCGCGGACCTGGACGGCGCCTCGCTGCCGGACGCGCTGGGCAGGCTGGCGGCCCGCCACGCGGCGACGCTCGAGGTGACCGGGCCGGCCCGTCCGCTGCCCGCCGGACCCGAGGTCGTCGCCCTGCGCGCATGCCAGGAAGCCCTCACGAACTGCCGTAGACACGCGGGGAGTTCGGCGTCCGCGTCCATCGGCCTGGACTACGCCGACGACCGCCTCACCCTGTCGGTGCGCGACGACGGGCACGGCTTCGATCCCGGGGCCGCGCATGACGGCTACGGTCTCGCGGGGCTGCGGGCCCGCGCCACCGAGGTCGGCGGGACGGTCCGGGTGCACAGCGCGCCCGGCGGCGGCACCACGGTCACCGTCCGGCTGCCCGTACCGCCTCCGAGGAGTGGTTGATGATCCGGATCATCCTGGCCGACGACCACCCGGTCGTACGGGAGGGCCTGCGGGCGATGCTGACCGCCGAGCCGGACCTGGAGGTGGTCGCCGACGCGTCCAACGGGCCGCAGGCCGAGGCACTGGCGGCCGAACTCCGGCCGGACATCGTGCTGATGGACCTGCGGATGCCGGGTGGCTCGGGGGTGGAGTCGATCGCGCGGATGACGGAGGCAGGGCTGCCCTGCCGGGTGATCGTGCTGACGACGTACGAGACGGACCGCGACATCCTGCGGGCCGTGGAGGCGGGGGCCGCCGGTTACCTCCTCAAGGACCTGCCCCGGGCGGAACTCGCCGAGTCCGTGCGGGCGGCCGCACGCGGTGAGACGGTCCTGGCCCCGACGGTCGCCGCGCGGCTGGTCGACCAGTTGCGCACCAGGCCCGAACGGCCGCGGCTGTCGGAGCGCGAGACCGCGGTGCTGCGTCTGGTGGCGGAGGGCTGCACCAACGCGGAGATCGGACGCAGGCTGTTCATCGGCGAGTCGACGGTGAAGACCCATCTCCTGCGCGCCTTCGCCAAGTTGGGCGTCGACGACCGCACGGCCGCCGTCACCAGCGCCCTGCGGTACGGCCTTCTCGACCAGTGAGGGCGACCGTCAGGCGCTGCCGGTGCGGTCGGGCAGGGACAGCACCGACGACAAGGGCGCCGGTCGCACGACCAGCGCCCTCCGTCACGTACCGCTAGCCGAGCCGGGACTCCAGTTCCGCCACGATCTCGTTGACGCCGATCGCCGACTGCTCCCCGGACTCCATGTCCTTGAGCTGTACGACGCCCTCGGCGAGGTCGCGCTCGCCGGCCACGATGGTGTAGCGGGCGCCGCTGCGGTTGGCGTTCTTCATGGCGCCCTTGAGGCCCTTGGCGCCGTAGGAGAAGTCCGCGGCGATGCCGACCTTGCGCAGCTCCGTGACCTTGGCGAAGAGCACCCGGCGGGCCTCCTCGCCCAGCGGGACCGCGAACACGCTGGTGGCGGAGGGGAGTTCGAGCTCGACGCCCTCCGCCTCCAGGGCGAGGACCGTGCGGTCCACGCCGAGGGCCCAGCCGACGGACGGCAGTGCGGGGCCGCCGATCATCTCGGACAGTCCGTCGTAGCGGCCGCCGCCGCCCACCGCGGACTGGGAGCCCAGACCGTCGTGCACGAACTCGAACGTCGTGCGGGTGTAGTAGTCGAGGCCGCGCACCAGCTTCGGGTCGTCCTCGAAGGCCACGCCCGCCGCGGTGATCAGCTCACGGACCTCCTCGTGGTACGCCTTGCAGGCGTCGCACAGGTAGTCCCGCAGCAGCGGCGCGTCCCCGAGCTGCTTCTGCACCGACTCGCGCTTGTCGTCGAGGACGCGCAGCGGGTTGATGTCGGCCCGGCGCAGGGTGTCCTCGTCGAGGTCGAGACCGCGCAGGAAGTCCTGGAGCGCGGCCCGGTACACCGGCCGGCACTCCTTGTCGCCCAGGCTGTTGAGCAGGATGCGGAAGTTCCTCAGGCCCAGCGAGCGGTACGCCTGGTCGGCCAGGATGATCAGCTCGGCGTCGAGCGCCGGGTCCTCCGCGCCGATCGCCTCGGCGCCCACCTGGGAGAAGTGGCGGTAACGGCCCTTCTGGGGGCGCTCGTAGCGGTAGTACGAGCCGGAGTACCAGAGCTTGACGGGGAGGTTGCCCGCCTTGTGCAGGTTGGCCTCCAGCGCCGCGCGCAGCACGGAGGCGG
This sequence comes from Streptomyces griseorubiginosus, assembly GCF_001514195.1. Lineage (GTDB taxonomy): Bacteria > Actinomycetota > Actinomycetes > Streptomycetales > Streptomycetaceae > Streptomyces > Streptomyces griseorubiginosus. The sequence goes on from NZ_KQ948739.1 coordinate 138,074, forward strand.
TGCCCTCGGGGCGCAGGGCGAGCTTCGTGCCGCCCTTGGTCTCGAAGGCGTACATCTCCTTGGTCACGATGTCGGTGGACTCACCCACACCGCGCGCGAACAGCTCGACGCTCTCGAAGCCGGGCGTCTCGATGTAGCCGTAGCCGGAGGTGCGCAGCGGGGCGGCGATCGCCTCGCGGACGGCGAGGTACTTGGCCGAGTCGGGGGGCAGCAGGTCGTACGTGCCCTTGGGGGCCTGAAAGGTGCTCACGAAGTCTCTCGTCACATTCCTCGTCGGGGAGGGGTCTGCGGACCCGCTCCCTGGCCGGCCGCCACTTCCCGCAGGTACGGGTTGGTGGCGCGCTCCTGGCCGATGGTCGTCTGGGGGCCGTGGCCGGACAGCACCACGGTCGAGTCGTCGAGCGGCAGGCACACGCGGGCCAGCGAGTCGAGCATCTCGGCCATGTCACCGCCGGGCAGGTCGGTGCGTCCGATGGAGCCGGCGAAGAGCAGATCCCCGGAGAAGAAGACCGAGGGGATCTCGGCCGTCTCGGGCATCTGGAAGGTCACCGACCCCTTGGTATGGCCCGGCGCGTGCGCGACGGACAGTTCCAGACCCGCCAGCTCCAGCCTGGTGCCGTCGGTCAGCACCCGGACGTCGTCCGGCTCGCCCACGGTGATCTCGCCCATCAGCGGCATGCCGATCGAACGGCCGAGACCCATCGACGGGTCGGTCATCATGTACCGGTCCTCGGGGTGGATCCAGGCGGGCACGTCGTGCGCGCCGCACACCGGGACGACCGAGGCCACATGATCGATGTGGCCGTGGGTGAGGATGACGGCGACGGGCTTGAGCCGATGCTTCTTGAGCGCCTCTTCGACTCCCTCGGCGGCCTGGTGGCCGGGGTCGATGATCACGCACTCCTCACCGGCGGCGGGGGCGACGAGATAACAGTTCGTCCCCCAGGCCCCGGCGGGGAACCCGGCAATGAGCACGATCGTCCTCGTTTTGTGTGGGTACGGGCGGTCTTCCGGGCGGCTGCCCCAGTGGTCAGAGCCTACCGGCGCTGCCGATTCCTCAGCGAACCCATATACGGTACGGGGCACACGCAGGCGGTCGGCTCATAGGACGCATGCGTAACGGTCGGTGGACGAGACGCATGAGGAGAGAACCCCGTGGTCACCCAGGAACAGCGGAAGCGGCAGCTCGCGCGGGAGAAGTTCTTGCGGCAGCAGCAGCGGCGCACGGAGGCGCGACGCAAGGCCCGTCTGCGCAACTCTGTGATCGGGTCGGTGCTCGGCGTGATCCTGGTGGGCAGCCTGGCGCTCTACACGTCCGGGGTCCTGAAGGACGACGACAAGGCCAACGCGAGCGCGGAGGCCACCCCGAGCGCCCAGGCGTCCAAGAAGGCGCCGGACCCGTGCGAGAAGGCCGCTCCCGGCAAGGTCAAGACGGAGACCTGGAAGAAGGAGCCGGCGATGACCATCGACAAGTCGGCGAAGTACACCTTCGACCTCTCGACGACCTGCGGCACGATCGACATCGCGCTGAAGGCGTCGGCGGCCCCGCACACCGTGAACTCGTTCGACTTCCTCGCGGGCAAGGGCTTCTTCGACCACACGAAGTGCCACCGCCTGACCACCAACGGCATCTACGTCCTTCAGTGCGGCGACCCGACGGGCTCCGGCAGCGGCGGACCGGGCTACACCATCCCGGACGAGAATCTGAAGGACAAGAGCCTCAAGGCGAACACCTACCCGGCGGGCACCGTCGCGATGGCGAACACCGGACAGGCGCACACTGGAGGCAGCCAGTTCTTCCTCGTCTACCAGGACAGCCAGCTGCCCCCGAGCTACACCCCGTTCGGGACCATCTCGGAATCCGGTATGAAGGTGCTGAAGAAGATCGCCGCGGCCGGTGAGAGCACCGGAGCGGGCGACGGCGCGCCGAACGCGACCGTCGTGATCAACAAGGCGACCGTCACCAAATCCTGACCGCCAACTGCGAAATTTCGGTCGCGCGGGATGCGGACAGGCCACCCGCCGGTCGCCTATGTTGGCCGTGACGAAACTGTGGACGATGCCCGGGGGCGCGGAAGCCTCCCGCGGGCATCATGTGGAGGAGGCGCTGTGAGCAGCGACCCGTGGGGCCGCGTCGACGAGACGGGGACCGTGTACGTGCGTACGGCCGACGGCGAGCAGGTCGTCGGTTCCTGGCAGGCGGGTTCCCCCGAGGAAGCCCTGGCCTATTTCGAGCGCAAGTACGAGGGCCTGGTTGTCGAGATCGGCCTCCTCGAGAAGCGAGTGAAGACCACCGACCTGTCGGCGAAGGACGCGCAGACCGCGATCGACCACATTCGCGAACAGGTCGACGCGCATCACGCGGTCGGCGACCTGGACGCGCTCAAGGTGCGGCTCGACAAGCTGGTGGAGACGGTCGACAAGCGTCGCGAGGAGCGCAAGCAGCAGCGCGCCAAGCAGTCCGACGAGGCCCGGCACGCCAAGGAGGCGCTGGTCGTCGAGGCGGAGCAGCTGGCCCAGTCCGACCAGTGGCGGGCCGCCGGCGAGCGGCTGCGCGCCCTGGTGGACACCTGGAAGGGTCTGCCGCGCCTGGACCGCAAGTCGGACGACGAGCTGTGGCACCGCTTCTCGCACGCCCGCTCGGCGTTCTCCAAGCGACGCAAGGCCCACTTCGCGTCGCTGGACGCGCAGCGCGAGGAGGCCCGCAAGACCAAGGAGCGCCTGGTCGGCGAGGCCGAGGCGCTGTCCGGTTCGACGGACTGGGGTCCGACGGCCGCCCGCTACCGCGAGCTGATGGCGGAGTGGAAGGCAGCGGGCCGTGCGCAGCGCGAGCACGAGGACGACCTGTGGAACCGCTTCCGCGGCGCCCAGGACGTGTTCTTCGCGGCCCGCAGCTCGGTCTTCGCCGAGCGGGACGCCGAGCAGACGGAGAACCTCAAGCTGAAGGAGGAGCTGGCCGAGGAGGCCGAGAAGCTCCTGCCCATCGGCGACCTGAAGACGGCCCGTGCCGCCTTCCGCACGCTCAACGAGCGCTGGGAGGCCATCGGTCACGTCCCGCGGGACGCCCGGCCGAAGGTCGAGGGCCGTATGCACGCCGTCGAGCGCGCGCTCCAGGAGGCCGAGGAGACCGAGTGGCGCCGGACCAACCCGGAGGCACGCGCACGTGCCGCGGGTCTGACCGGCCAGCTCCAGGCCGCCGTGGACAAGCTCAAGGGCCAGATCGAGCAGGCCCGCGCCCAGGGCAACACCAGCAAGGCCGACAAGCTGGAGCGCGAGCTGGAAGGCCGCCAGGCCCTTCTGGACCAGGCCCTGAAGGGACTCCAGGAGTTCGGCGGCTGATCGGCTGATCAGCCCGTCGGCTTCGGCTACGACGAGAGGGGCCCCGTACGTGACACGTACGGGGCCCCTCTCGTCGTAGGCCCTACGACCGGTTCCGCGCCGACGTCACGCGGTACACGTCGTACACGCCCTCCACGCCCCTGACCGCCTTCAGGACGTGGCCCAGGTGCTTGGGGTCGCCCATCTCGAAGGTGAAGCGGGAGGTGGCGACGCGGTCGCGGGAGGTCTGGACGGCCGCGGAGAGGATGTTGACGTGCTGGTCGGACAGGACGCGGGTGACGTCCGAGAGGAGCCGGGAGCGGTCCAGTGCCTCGACCTGGATGGCGACCAGGAAGACCGAGGACTGGGTGGGGGCCCACTCGACGTCCAGGATGCGCTCCGGCTCCCGGGACAGTGACTCCACGTTGACGCAGTCGCTGCGGTGAACCGATACGCCACTACCGCGGGTGACGAACCCGATGATCGGGTCGCCCGGCACGGGAGTGCAGCAGCGGGCCAGCTTGACCCACACGTCCTCGACGCCCTTGACGATGACACCCGGGTCGGCGCTGGTGCGCCGCTTGCGGCTGCGGCCATGGGTCGGCGGGACCGTCTCGTCGATCTCCTCGGTGGCCGCCTCCTCGCCGCCGAGCGCCTGGACGAGCTTCTGCACGATGTTCTGCGCGGAGACATGGCCCTCGCCGATCGCCGCGTACAGGGCGGAGATGTCGGAGTAGCGCATCTCGTGGGCGAGCGTGACGAGGGAGTCGCCGGTGAGGATGCGCTGGATCGGCAGGTTCTGCTTGCGCATCGCACGGACGATGGCGTCCTTGCCCTGCTCGATGGCCTCGTCGCGGCGCTCCTTGGAGAACCAGGCGCGGATCTTGTTGCGGGCGCGCGGCGACTTGACGAAGTTCAGCCAGTCCCGGGAGGGTCCGGCCCCGGGTGCCTTGGAGGTGAAGACCTCGACGAGGTCGCCGTTGTCGAGGGTCGACTCCAGCGGCACCAGACGGCCGTTGACCCGTGCTCCTATCGTGCGGTGGCCCACCTCGGTGTGCACCGCGTAGGAGAAGTCCACGGGGGTGGCCCCGGCCGGCAGCGCGATGACATCGCCCTTGGGAGTGAAGACGAAGACCTCGTTGCGCGACAGGTCGAAGCGCAGCGACTCCAGGAACTCGCCGGGGTCCTCGGTCTCCTTCTGCCAGTCGAGGAGCTGGCGCAGCCACGCCATGTCGTTGAGGTGGTCGTCCTTGCCGGTGGTCCGCGGCTGGTCCGAGCGCACCTTGGAGGCGCCGGCGACGGCCTCCTGCTTGTACTTCCAGTGCGCGGCGATGCCGTACTCGGCGCGGCGGTGCATGTCGAAGGTGCGGATCTGGAGCTCGACCGGCTTGCCGTTGGGCCCGATGACCGTCGTGTGCAGCGACTGGTACATGTTGAACTTGGGCATCGCGATGTAGTCCTTGAACCGCCCCGGAACCGGGTTCCAGCGGGCGTGGACGGTGCCCAGGGCCGCGTAGCAGTCGCGGACGGTGTCCACCAGGACGCGGATGCCGACCAGGTCGTAGATCTCCGCGAAGTCACGGCCGCGGACGATCATCTTCTGGTAGACGCTGTAGTAGTGCTTCGGGCGGCCGGTGACGGTGGCCTTGATCCGGGCGGCGCGCAGGTCGGACTGCACCTCGTCGGTCACTATGGCCAGGTACTCGTCGCGCTTGGGCGCCCGCTCGGCCACCAGCCGTACGATCTCGTCGTACATCTTGGGGTAGAGGATCGCGAAGGCGAGGTCCTCCAGCTCCCACTTGATGGTGTTCATGCCGAGGCGGTGGGCGAGCGGAGCGTAGATCTCCAGCGTCTCGCGCGCCTTCTTCTCCTGCTTCTCGCGCTTGAGGTAGCGCATGGTGCGCATGTTGTGCAGCCGGTCGGCGAGCTTGATGACCAGGACGCGCGGGTCCTTGGCCATCGCCACGACCATCTTGCGCACGGTCTCGGCCTGCGCGGCCTCGCCGAACTTGACCTTGTCCAGCTTGGTGACGCCGTCGACGAGCAGGGCGACCGAGTCGCCGAAGTCGCGGCGCAGCTGGTCGAGTCCGTACTCGGTGTCCTCGACGGTGTCGTGCAGCAGGCCCGCCATGAGGGTGGCCGGGTCCATGCCGAGTTCGGCGAGGATGGTGGTCACCGCGAGCGGGTGGGTGATGTACGGGTCGCCGCTCTTGCGCTTCTGGCCGCGGTGCCAGCGCTCGGCGACCTGGTAGGCGGTCTCGATCTTGCGGAGGGTGGCCGTCTCGATCTTCGGGTCGTTGCTGCGCACTATCCGCAGCAGCGGCTCCAGGACGGGGTTGTACGGGTTGGAGCGCTGCACGCCGAGACGGGCGAGGCGGGCGCGGACACGGTTGGAGGAGCCGCTGCGGGCGGGCTGGCCGGTGGCGGGGCGGGCCGCCGCGGCCGACGGCTGCTCGGGCGGGGCGGGCTTGGGCCTGGCCGGCTCTGCGGGCTTGTCGACGGGCGCGGACTGGGCGTGCTCGACCGGCCCGTGGGCGTCGTTCGTCGCGGTCTTCGCGTCCGGCGCGGGCTTGGCCGCGGGCTCCGAGGCGGACTCGGGCTTGGCGGCGGTCAGGGGCTGGGCCTCGTCTGGCAAGAGGACTCCTCGTGCGCGATCCGGGTCCCCAGGTCAGGCTCCGGACCCCCATGGTAGCGATCCCGCGCCCCGGGATCGCCTCCAGCCCGATGTGAGGGACGTCTACCTGTGGAACACGAGGGGCTGCCGCCCGCATTCCGGCGGCTGGAGCGCCCTGAAGGGGCGCGGGGAACTGCGCGACCAGCCACGACGGCGCGACAGCCGTCACAGCACTTCGCTCCCCCATACGAAACGGCCGTCCCGAGGTTCCGGAACGGCCGTTTCTCCATGCTTTCGCGGTCAGACCACGAGCAGTGCCTCCAGCGGGGCCCCCGCCAGCGCCGGCTCCAGACGGGCCCGGCCGCCCAGGAAGCCCAGCTCCATCAGGACCGTGAGGCCCGCGACCTCCGCGCCCGCGCGGCGGATCAGCTCGATGGACGCCTCGGCCGTACCGCCGGTGGCCAGCACGTCGTCGACGATCAGGACGCGGTCGCCGGAGGACAGGTCCTCCGCGTGCACCTCGATCTCCGCCGAGCCGTACTCCAGGTCGTACGCCTGGCTGAGGGTCGCTCCGGGGAGCTTGCCCGCCTTGCGCACCGGGATGAACCCGAGGCCGGCGCGGACGGCGACCGGGGCGCCGAGGATGAAGCCCCGGGCCTCCAGGCCGACGACCTTGGTGGCGCCGGTGCTCGCGGCGACCGCCGCCAGCGCGTCGGTGAGCGCGGTGAAGGCCGCCGGGTCCGCCAGGAGCGGGGTGATGTCCTTGAACATCACACCCGGCTCCGGGTAGTCCGCCACATCGCGGATACGGCTGAGCAGCAGCTCCTCGATGTCGGTCATCGGCGCTTCCCCGAGGGACGGCCACGGCCCCGGCCGCGCGAGGCGGGCTGGGTGCGGGGACCGACGACCGCGTGCCCGGTGTCCTCGGGCTCGTCGTCGTCCACGGCGTCGCCGCGGGCGTCCGCGAACTCCTCCTCCGCCTCGGCCTGGGCGCGCTTGGCGAGGACCCGCTTCTTGAGCGCCTTCATCGCCGGCTCCTGCTCCTTGAGGTCGGCGACGAGCGGGGTGGCGATGAAGATCGAGGAGTACGCACCGGCGGCGAGGCCGACGAACAGCGACAGCGAGATGTCGTTGAGCGTGCCCGCGCCGAGGAAGCCGCCGCCGATGAACAGCAGGCCCGCCACCGGCAGCAGCGCGACCACCGTGGTGTTGATCGAGCGGACCAGGGTGCCGTTGATCGAGCGGTTGGCGATGTCGCTGTAGGTCCAGCGGTTCTGCTTGGTGATGTCCTTCGTCTGCTCCTTGAGGGAGTCGAAGACGACCACCGTGTCGTAGAGCGAGTAACCGAGGATGGTCAGCAGACCGATCACCGTGCCCGGCGTGACCTCGAAGCCGACGAGGGCGTAGATGCCGACGGTGATGGTGATGTCGTGGATCAGGGCGACGAGTGCCGCGATGGCCATGCGCCACTCGAAGGCGATCGCCAGGTAGATCACGACGAGGACCATGAAGATCGCCAGACCCTGCCAGGCCTTGTTGGCGATCTGGTCGCCCCAGCTGGGACCGACGAGGTCGGCGGCGATCTTCTCCGGGTCGACCTTGAAGTCCGAGGCGAGCTTGTTCTTGATCTCGTCGGACTGCTGGGTGTCCATGCCGGCGATCTGGATGCGCAGCGTGCCGTTGCCCAGCTTCTGGACGACCGCGTCGTGGCCGGAGGCCTCCTTCGCGTAGTCCTCGGCCTGGGAGACGGAGACGCTGGTCTTCTCGGTGGTGAAGACCGCGCCGCCCTGGAAGTCGATGCCCATGTTCAGGCCGCGCACCGCGAGGCCCAGGATCGCCGTGATGGTGATCAGGATCGAGATGCCGTACCAGAGCTTGCGGTGACCGATGAAGTCGTAGCTGATCTCGCCACGGTGCAGTCGGGCGCCGATGTTGCCGAGTTTCGACATGCTCACGCCTCCTTCGTGTGGGCGGGGGCGGCGGGACGGCGGGTGCGGCGCAGCGGGGGCTTGGCGCCCAGGCTCTTCGGGTCGAGGCCGGACCACTTGCTGCCGCTCGCGAAGAACTTGCGGCGGGCCAGCAGCGTCATGAGCGGCTTGGTGAAGAAGAAGACCACGACGACGTCCAGCACGGTGGTCAGGCCGAGCGTGAACGCGAAGCCCTGGACCTTGCCGACCGTCACGATGAACAGGACGGCGGCGGCGAGGAACGACACGAAGTCGGAGACCAGGATGGTGCGCCGGGCGCGCGGCCAGGCCCGCTCGACGGCGGGTCGCAGCGAGCGGCCCTCGCGGATCTCGTCCCGGATGCGTTCGAAGTACACGATGAACGAGTCCGCGGTGATACCGATGGCGACGATGGCACCGCACACGGCCGGCAGGTTCAGCGCGAAGCCGATCGCCGGGCCGAGCAGGGCCATGATCACGTAGGTGAGGATCGCCGAGACCAGCAGCGAGGCCATCGCGACGACGGACAGACCGCGGTAGTAGGCCACCAGGTAGATGACGACCAGCGCCAGGCCGATCGCGCCGGCGAGCAGACCGGCGTGCAGCTGCTCACCGCCGAGCGCGGCGGTCACCGTGGTCACGCTCTGCTCCTGGAAGGAGAGCGGGAGGGCGCCGTACGACAGCATGTTGGCGAGGCTCTGGGCCTCCTCCTGGGTGAAGCTGCCGGAGATCTGCGCGTTGCCGCCGGTGATCGAGGAGCTCACGGTGGGGCTGGAGACGACCTGGCCGTCGAGGACGATGCCGAACTCGTTGAGCGGCTGGGTGTTCTGCGCGAGCTTGCCGGTGATGTCGGCGAACTTGCTGGCGCCCTTGCTGTTGAAGGTCATGGTGACCTGCCAGCCGGCGGCGGTCTGGGTGTCGAAGACCGCCTGGGCCTTCTTGACCTCGGTGCCGGCGACGGCGGCGGGGCCAAGCAGGTATTTGTACCAGACGCCGTTGAACTCGCCGCAGCCCACGGTGGTCTCGGTGGGCTTGGCGCCCTCGCCCGCCTTGTTGCGCTGCGCCTGCTTGGAGCAGTCCAGGGCGGCGTACTGGGCCTGGAGCTTGGCGTCGGAGGCGGAGGTGCCGGTGCCGCCGGTCGCGGAGGCCGACGGCGAGGGGGAGCCCGACGCGCTCGCGGACGCCGACGGAGTGGAGTCGGCCTTCAGGGCGTCGGTGACGGCGCGACCCTGCGAGGTGGCGGAGGCCGACGGGGAGGACGACGAGGTCGCCTTCTCACCGGTGCCGGACTTGCTCGCGGAGGGGCTCGGCGAGGCCTTCGAGGAGCCGCTGGCGGACGGGCTCGGCGTGGCGGCCGCGACGCCGGTGGCGTCCTGGGCGAGGACCGGACGGAAGTACAGCTTGGCGGTGGTGCCGACCTGGTCGCGGGCCTCCTTGGAGTTGGTGCCCTTGGGGATGTTCACGATGATGTTGCGATCACCCTGGGTCTGCACCTCCGCCTCGGAGACGCCCAGGCCGTTGACACGACGGTTCATGATCTCGACCGCGGTGTCCATGTTGGCCTTGTTGATCGCGGACCCCTGGTCGGCCTTGGCCTCCAGCGTGATGCTGGTGCCTCCGGCGAGGTCGATGCCGAGGCGCGGGGTGGTGTGTCCGGAGAGGAACATTCCACCGGTGAGCGCCACGATGGCGATCAGGATCAGGGCCAGCGCGCGCCCTGGCTTGCTCTGGGCACTCGCGCTCCGCCCCCTTTTAGGTGCTGCCACCTTCTCGTACTCCCTCTCGGGCCGCTCTCGCGCCGGGTCGGCGGGCGGGCGGCCATGACATGGTTGGGGATTCCGTGCGAGCTGCGCGGATTCCGGGGCGCGCGGAGGTGACCGCGCGCCCCGGAAAACGACTACTTCGCGCCGGAGTCGCCGTCGGTCTTCTTCGGCTCGTCGTCCGACTTCGCCTCGGCGTCCTCCACGTCGGCGTCGGCCTTGGCAGGCGTGTCGACGGGGGCCTCGTCGGCCGTGTCCTTCTTACCGAGGTCGACGGACTTCTCGTCGGAGGCGGCGGCAGCTTCGTCGGCGGGCTCGTCGTCGGTGAGGGAGGAGGCGTCGTCCGGGACGACGTCGGAGTCGGACTTCAGGTCGTGCTCGATGCCGTGGACGATGCGGTTGTACTCGTCGTCCGTCAGTACGGCACCGATGGCGTTCTTCGCGAAGAGCAGTTCCACGCCCGGGCCCGCGTCGAGGAGGACGGTGTCGTCGCCGACCTCCTTGACCGTGGCGTACATACCCCCGATCGTGCGGACGCCGCTGCCGGGCTGCATTTCGTTCCGCATGCTGGCGGCCTGCTGCTGCTTCTTCTTGGCCGACCGGGTCATCAGGAACATGGCCCCGATGAGCACGATGAACGGGAGGAGGGTCACGAGACTCACGGGTCGGAACTTCCTTCACGCGACCGCGATGGTGAGCGGCCTGATGGTTGGGGGTGTGCATGCCGCCGACAAAGGCGGCATCGGCGGAGTCTAAGCGAGTCCGCGCGCAGGGAACAACGCTCAGCATCGCACCTGGGTTCCTGCCCCGGCCAATGCCGTGCCGTCACAAAGGCATCACGTCCCGAACAGGTCCTGTTGTCCGTTTCCCGTGGACACGGAGCGCGGCGGGGTGAGGCCGAGGTGGGCCCAGGCGGCGGGGGTGGCGACCCGGCCGCGCGGGGTGCGCGCGAGCAGGCCCTCGCGGACCAGGAACGGTTCGGCGACCTCCTCGACGGTCTCGCGCTCCTCCCCCACCGCGACGGCGAGCGTGGAGAGGCCGACCGGGCCGCCGCCGAACAGCTTGAGCAGGGCTTCCAGGACCCCGCGGTCCAGCCGGTCGAGACCGCGGGCGTCGACCTCGTAGACCTTGAGCGCGGCCGCCGCGATGTCCCGGGTGATGATCCCGTCGGCCTTGACCTGGGCGTAGTCGCGGACCCGGCGCAGCAGACGGTTGGCGATCCGGGGCGTGCCGCGGGAGCGGCCCGCGATCTCGGCGGCGCCGTCGGCGCCGATCTCGACGTCGAGGAGGTTGGCCGAGCGGTGGATGACCCGCTCCAGCTCGGCCGGTTCGTAGAACTCCATGTGCGCGGTGAAGCCGAAGCGGTCGCGCAGCGGGGGCGGCAGCAGGCCCGCGCGGGTGGTGGCGCCGACCAGGGTGAAGGGGGGCAGCTCCAGGGGGATGGCGGTGGCGCCGGGGCCCTTGCCGACGATGACGTCGACGCGGAAGTCCTCCATCGCCATGTAGAGCATCTCCTCGGCGGGCCGCGACATGCGGTGGATCTCGTCGAGGAAGAGGACTTCGCCCTCCTGGAGGGAGGAGAGGATCGCCGCGAGGTCGCCGGCGTGCTGGATGGCCGGCCCGCTGGTGATGCGGATCGGGGCGCCCATCTCGGCCGCGATGATCATCGACAGGGTGGTCTTGCCGAGGCCGGGAGCGCCGGAGAGCAGCACGTGGTCGGCGGTGGCGCCGCGCGCGCGGGCGGCGCGCAGGACCAGGTCGAGCTGTTCGCGGACCTTCTCCTGGCCGATGAACTCATCCAGGTCCTTGGGGCGCAGGGCGGCCTCGACGGCCTGGTCCTCGCGGTCGGCGGACGCACCGACGAGCCGCTCGGCGGCGGTGTCGTCGGTGGTGTCGTCCCAGTTCACTGACGTTCTCCTAGCGGGCGCGGTTCAGGGTCTGGAGGGCGGCCTTCAGCAGCTGGCCCACCTGGGGCGTGCCCTCGACGGCCTCCGCCTGCGGGGTCACGGCGGTGACGGCCTCGTCGGCCTCGCGCGTGGCGTAGCCGAGGCCGATGAGGGCGGCGTGCAGCTGGTCGCGCCAGCCCTGGGTGACGGGGGCGCCGACCACGGGCGCCCCGATCGGCTCGCCGAGCCGGTCCTTCAGCTCGAGCAGCAGCTTCTGGGCGCCCTTCTTGCCGATGCCGGGCACCGCGATCAGGGCCTTCTCGTCACCGGTGGCGACCGCGCGGCGCAGCGCGTCCGGCGCGTGCACGGCCAGCATGGCCTGCGCGAGGCGCGGACCGACCCCGCTGGCGGTCTGGAGCAGCTCGAAGACCTGCCGCTCGTCGTCGTCGACGAAGCCGTACAGGGTGAGGGAGTCCTCCCGCACCACGAGCGAGGTGGCCAGTTTGGCGGGCTGCCCGAGCCGGAGCGTGGACAGGGTGTTCGGGGTGCACTGGAGGGCCATGCCCACACCGCCCACCTCGAGCACCGCGGCGTCGGGGGCGAGGGCGGCGACGGTGCCGCTGACGAACGCGATCATGCGAGACGGCCTTTCGGTGCTGCTTTGGCTGTGTGCAGGGCGACGGCCTGCTGGAGGCGGTTCTGGGCGGGGGCACGCCAGATGTGGCAGATGGCGAGCGCGAGGGCGTCGGCGGCGTCGGCCGGCTTGGGCGGGGCGTCGAGCCGGAGCAGCCGGGTGACCATGGCGCCGACCTGGGCCTTGTCGGCGCGGCCGCTGCCGGTGACGGCGGCCTTGACCTCGCTGGGGGTGTGCAGGGCGACGGGGATGCCGCGGCGGGCGGCGCACAGCATGGCGACGGCACTGGCCTGGGCGGTGCCCATCACCGTACGGACGTTGTGCTGGCTGAACACCCGCTCGACAGCGACGAATTCAGGCCGGTGCTCGTCCAGCCACCTCTCGATGCCCTGCTCGACGGCGACGAGCCGCTGGCCCAACTCGGCGTCCGCGGGCGTCCGTACGACCCCGACACCGAGCATCGTCAGGGGCCGCCCGGCGACGCCCTCGACGACACCGACGCCGCACCGCGTGAGTCCGGGGTCCACCCCGAGTACCCGCACGCGCCCTCCCCTCGGTGATCTTTGACTTCACGCCAGGCTATCCGCTGCCACCGACAACGGCGGCGGGCCGGTGGGACGTGTCCCAACCGGCCCGCCGAAACGGCTCAGCACGCGGCAGCGCTACGCGTCGACCTTCTCCATGACCTCGTCGCTGACGTCGAAGTTGGCGAAGACGTTCTGGACGTCGTCGCTGTCCTCGAGGGCGTCGATCAGCTTGAAGATCTTCCTGGCGCCCTCCTCGTCCAGCTCGACCTGCATGGTCGGGACGAAGTTGGCCTCGGCGGAGTCGTAGTCGATCCCGGCGTCCTGGAGGGCGGTGCGGACGGCGACCAGGTCGGTGGCCTCGCTGAGCACCTCGAAGGACTCGCCCAGGTCGTTGACCTCCTCGGCGCCCGCGTCCAGGACGGCACCGAGGACGTCGTCCTCGCTGAGCTCGCCCTTGGGGACGATGACGACGCCCTTGCGGTTGAAGAGGTAGGACACCGAGCCCGGGTCGGCCATGGAGCCGCCGTTGCGGGTCATGGCGACGCGGACGTCGGAGGCGGCGCGGTTGCGGTTGTCGGTGAGGCACTCGATGAGCACCGCGACACCGTTCGGGCCGTAGCCCTCGTACATGATCGTCTCGTAGTCGGCGCCGCCGGCCTCGAGGCCGCCGCCGCGCTTGACCGCGGAGTCGATGTTCTTGTTCGGGACCGACTGCTTCTTCGCCTTCTGGATGGCGTCGTAGAGCGTCGGGTTGCCCTCGATGTCGACGCCGCCCATGCGGGCCGCGACCTCGATGTTCTTGATCAGCTTCGCGAAGAGCTTGCCGCGCTTGGCGTCGATCACGGCCTTCTTGTGCTTCGTCGTAGCCCATTTAGAGTGGCCGGACATCTGCCTGTCTCCTTCGCGTTACCCATCCCTGCAACCAACGCCTGAGATCCTACAAGGACTCCGGCGCCCGGTTCGCGCGCACCATGTCGACAAAGAGGGCGTGCACCCGGTGGTCGCCGGTCAGTTCCGGGTGGAAGGACGTGGCGAGCGCGTTGCCCTGGCGGACCGCGACGATGTGGCCGTCGTGCTCGGCGAGCACCTCGGCCTCGGCACCGACGGACTCGACCCAGGGGGCGCGGATGAAGACGCCCTCCACGGGGTCCCCCGCGACGCCCTTCACGTGGACCGCCGCCTCGAAGGACTCGTTCTGACGTCCGAAGGCGTTGCGGCGCACGATCATGTCGATGCCGCCGATCGTCTCCTGGCCCGAGCGCGGGTCCAGGATCTTGTCGGCGAGCATGATCAGGCCCGCGCAGGTGCCGTAGACGGGCATGCCGGCCCGTACGCGCGCGCGGAGGGGTTCCATCACGCCGAACAGGACGGCCAGCTTGGAGATGGTGGTGGACTCGCCGCCGGGGACGACGAGGCCGTCCACCTCCGCGAGTTCCTCCGGGCGCCTCACCGGCCTGGCCACGGCGTCGGCCGCGGCCAGGGCGACGAGGTGCTCCCGGACGTCGCCCTGGAGGGCCAGGACGCCGATGACAGGGGCTTCGTGGGACATGGGGTGGTTACCAGCCGCGGTTGGCGTAGCGCTCGGCCTCGGGGAGGGTGTCGCAGTTGATGCCGACCATGGCCTCGCCGAGGTTGCGGGACGCGTCCGCGATGATCTTCGGGTCGTCGTAGAAGGTGGTGGCCTTCACGATGGCGGCGGCGCGCTTGGCCGGGTCGCCGGACTTGAAGATGCCGGAGCCGACGAAGACGCCCTCGGCGCCGAGCTGGCGCATGAGCGCGGCGTCGGCGGGGGTGGCCACACCACCGGCGGAGAACAGCACCACGGGGAGCTTGCCGAGCTCGGCGACCTCCTTGACCAGCTCGTACGGGGCGCGCAGCTCCTTGGCGGCGGCGTACAGCTCGTGGTTGTCGAAGCCGCGCAGGCGGGCGATCTCGTTCTTGATCTGGCGCAGGTGGCGGACGGCCTCGACGACGTTGCCGGTGCCGGCCTCGCCCTTGGAGCGGATCATGGCCGCGCCCTCGGCGATGCGGCGCAGGGCCTCGCCCAGGTTGGTGGCACCGCAGACGAAGGGGGTCGTGAAGGACCACTTGTCGGAGTGGTTGACCTCGTCGGCGGGGGTGAGGACCTCGGACTCGTCGATGTAGTCGACGCCGAGGGACTGCAGGACCTGGGCCTCGACGAAGTGGCCGATGCGGGACTTCGCCATGACCGGGATGGACACGGCCTCGATGATGCCCTCGATCATGTCCGGATCGGACATCCGGGCCACGCCGCCGTCCTTGCGGATGTCGGCGGGGACCCGCTCAAGGGCCATGACGGCGACGGCGCCCGCGTCCTCCGCGATCTTCGCCTGCTCCGGCGTGACGACGTCCATGATCACGCCGCCCTTGAGCTGCTCCGCCATACCGCGCTTCACGCGCGCGGTGCCGGTCTCGGGAGCCTGGTTCTCGGTGCTGGACACGGGTTGACCTCGCTGAAGTGAAAAGAGGATTTGTGCAGCACCGAGGAAACGTCATCGGACCAGGCCACAGCAAGGGCCAATGAGGAGCCGGTGGATCGTTTTTGCCCTCCCTGGTCCCCTCAGGCCCCACGCGTAGCTCTACGCGGCCCGGTCGACCAGTGCCGCGGGCGGCTCGTCGTCCATCTCGAAGGCCATCGGGAAGGGGGCGTGGCCGGCCAGCCGGAACCAGCGGACCTTGCGGTGCTGGCGGAGCCTGCGGGCGGCTCCCACCGCGTCGTTGTGGAAGCGGCGGGCCATCGGGACCCGTCGTACGGTCTCGGTGAGTTCATGGGCCGCCGACTCCCCGCCGGGCGCCTCCCGTACGGCCTCCACCTGGTCCGGTTCGGCGAACACGGCCCGCAGCGCCTGGCTCAGCTCGCTCTCGGCGACCTCCCGCTGCTCCTCCTCGGCCTGCCGGGCGGCGTGCGCGGCCTCGTACAGCACGATCGACGCGGCCGGGTCGAGGACTCCGGAGGTGGCCAGCTCCTGGGTCACGGAGGCCCGTCGCACCAGCTGGGCGTCCAGCGCGGCGCGCGTGGCGTCGATCCTGGCGTGCAGGCGGTCGAGACGGCCCGCGGTCCAGCTGAGGTAGAGGCCGACCGCGACGAGCGCGACGACGATCCAGATGAGGGTGGCAGTCACGGGGAGCAGGCTATCGGGGCCGGGTGGGGAGGAGTGGGGCAGGCACGGGGCCTCGACTGGGGGCGGTCAAGCAAGCCCCAGCGCACCCCCAGCCCTCAAGACCCACCGCACCCTCGGCCCACAAGCCCCACCGCACCGCACCCTGGGCCCGCGGGCCCCGGTGCCGCTCAGTCCCGTGCCAGTCCCAGCCGAGCCCTCAGACCCGTGCCCCGGTCGTCGTCCGCCGCCGCCACCGCCGCCGCGCCCGCGGTCACCGTCTCGTAGACCGACAGGATGTCCGCGCCGACGGTCGACCAGTCGAAGCGGCGGACGTGGGCGCTGCCGCGCTCGCGCAGTTCGGCCAGCCGACCGGGGTCGCCGAGGAGTCGTACCGCCGCGTCCGCCAGCGCGTCCGCGTCCTCGTTGGCGAAGAGCTCGCCGGCCCAGCCGTGGTCCAGGACCTGGGCGAAGGCGTCCAGGTCCGAGGCCAGCACCGGGGCGCCCGCCGACATGGCCTCGACCAGGATGATCCCGAAGCTCTCGCCGCCGGTGTTGGGGGCGACGTACAGGTCGACGCTGCGCAGGAAGCGGGCCTTGTCCTCGTCGCTGACCATGCCGAGGAACTCCACCCGCGCGCGCAGTTCCTCGGGGAGGGATTCCACGGCCTCCTCCTCGTCGCCGCGCCCTGCGACCAGGAGCCGCGTGCCCGGGCGCTCGGCGAGGATCCTCGGCAGGGCCTTCATCAGCACGGGAAGGCCCTTGCGGGGCTCGTCGATACGGCCCATGAAGCCGATCGTGCCGCCCTGCCACTCGGGCTTCGGCTCGGCCTCGGCGAAGAAGTCGACGTCCACGCCGTTCGGGATCACCACGGCGTCCCCGCCGAGGTGCTCGACGAGCGTGCGGCGGGCGTACTCGCTGACCGCGATGCGGGCGCTGATCTTCTCCAGGGCGGCCTGGAGGATCGAGTACGCGGCGACCATGACCCGGGAGCGCGGGTTCGAGGTGTGGAAGGTGGCGACGATCGGGCCCTGCGCGATCCAGCAGGTCAGCAGCCCGAGGGACGGCGAGGACGGCTCGTGGATGTGGACCACGTCGAACTCGCCGTCGTGCAGCCAGCGCCGCACCCGGGCCGCCGACAGGAAGCCGAAGCTCAGCCGGGCCACCGAGCCGTTGTACGGCACCGGCACCGCACGCCCGGCCGAGACGACGTACGGCGGCAGCGGGGTGTCGTCGTCGGCCGGGGCGAGGACGGACACCTCGTGGCCGAGGCGGATGAAGTACTCGGCGAGGTCGCGGATGTGGAACTGCACGCCTCCTGGCACGTCCCAGGAGTACGGGCAGACGATGCCGATTCTCACGGGCGGGCCCCGTCCGACGGGCGGGGTTCGAGATCCTTCAGCCACAAGCGCTGGAGCATGTGCCAGTCCTCCGGATGGTCGGCGATCCCGGTGGCGAAGGCATCGGCCAGCGCCTGTGCCATGACAGACGTCTTCTCGGCCCGGGTACCTGACTCGGGCACCTCGACCGGGGGGTGCACCCTCCCCTGCATGACGGGCGAGTCGTCGTACCAGAGTGTCACCGGCAGCAGCAGCGCGCCCGTCTGCTGGGCCAGCAGGGCGGGGCCCGCCGGGATGCGGGTGGCCTCGCCGAAGAACCGCACCTCGACGCCGGACGACGACAGGTCGCGCTCGGCCACCAGGCAGACCAGGCCGCCGTCGCGCAGCCGCCGGGCCAGGGTGCCGAAGGCGGTGCCGCCGCTGTGCGGGAGGACCTCCATGCCGAGGCCCTCGCGGTAGGCGACGAAACGGTCGTAGAGCGTCTCGGGCTTGAGCCGTTCGGCGACCGTGGTGAAGGGCGTCTCCAGCTTGGTGGTGACCCAGGCGCCGGCGAGGTCCCAGTTGGCCATGTGGGGCAGCGCGAGGATGACGCCCTTGCCGGCGGCGAGGCCGTCGGTGAGGTGGTGCAGGCCCTTGGGGTCGAAGCCGGCCTTGATGCGGTCCTTGCTCCAGGCGGGCAGCCGGAAGGACTCCATCCAGTAGCGCAGATACGACCGCATGCCCGCGCGCGAGAGCTCCGCGAGGCGCTCGGGGCTCGCGTCGGGCACCACGCGCGCGTAGTTGCTCTCCAGCCTGAGGACGCCCTTGCCGCGCTTCTTCCAGGCCAGGTCGGCGATGCTCCGCCCGAGACGCACGGCGACCGGCTCGGGGAGCTTCTTGACCACGCCCCAGCCGAGGCCGTACAGCGAGTCCGTCAGCCGCTCCTGGGCGCTCACTTCGCGGCCTCGCTCCCCTGCTGCCGGGGCTGCTCCTCGGCCGTGGCTGGGGTCGATGTCGTGCCGGGGGCCGCGGCTGCGGCCTCCTCGGCCTCCGCCGACTCGCGGCGGACCGTGACGACCCGCTGGATCAGCGTGACGAGGCTGCCGACGGCGACGATCCACAGGGCGACCGGCAGCAGGTACTGGATGCCCGGCACACCGAACTTGTGCAGGCCCGAGAGACCGGCCGCGACGAGGGAGATCACCAGGCGCTCGGCGCGCTCCACGAGGCCGTTGACGGCGACCGGCAGCCCGATCGACTCGCCCCGGGCCTTGGTGTACGACACCACCTGGCCGCTGGCCAGGCAGAAGATGGAGACCGCGCACAGGGCGATGTCGTCGCCGCCCCCGGCGTACCAGAGGGCGAAGCCGCCGAAGATCGCGCCGTCGGCGACGCGGTCGAGCGTGGAGTCGAGGAAGGCGCCCCAGCGGCTGGAGCGGCCGAGCTGGCGGGCCATGTTGCCGTCGACGAGGTCGGAGAACACGAACAGCGTGATCACGACCGTGCCCCAGAAGAACTCGCCCATGGGGTAGAAGACCAGCGCGCCCGCCATCACGCCGGCCGTGCCGAGGAGCGTGACCGTGTCGGGGCTGACGCCCCTTCTGATCAGAAATGAGGCGAACGGGGTGAGGACACGCGTGAAGAATGCACGCGCGTACTTGTTCAGCATGGCCTTCCCGACGGTCGGTGTGGCCGGCTCGGCCCCTGCTGGCCACCGGCTGGCCCATCGTAGCCACGCGCGCGCGGGCGGCGGCCGGGCACCCGGAGCGTCCGTGGCGGACGTGCCGCCCCGGACCGCGGCGGGATCGCGTCCGTCGTATGGACGCACCGTGACGGGAGTGGAAAGCTCGAAGGACCGCGGGCGTCACCGGAGCCGCACCGCACGCGGGTCCGCATGTCCGCGCCCACAGATGACCTCACCGTGCACGGGAGGCAAGGCCATGGGCGACAAGGCGAACGCACACCCCGGAGCCGCCGGCAGGGCAACAGCGGCCGACCACCCCGCGTCCGTACGGAATGTGGTGCTGGTCGGCCACTCCGGTTCGGGCAAGACGACATTGGTGGAAGCTCTCGCGCTGACGGCGGGGGCGGTGAACCGGGCGGGCCGCGTGGAGGACGGCGGCACCGTCTCGGACTACGACGAGATCGAGCACCGGCAGCAGCGCTCGGTCCAGCTCTCCCTGGTGCCCGTCGAATGGGACGGGTACAAGATCAACCTTCTGGACACCCCCGGATACGCCGACTTCGTCGGGGAGCTCAGGGCCGGTCTGCGAGCGGCGGACGCGGCCCTTTTCGTCGTCTCGGCCTCGGACGGGGTGGACGGCTCCACGCGCATGGTGTGGGAGGAGTGCGCGGCCGTCGGGATGCCCCGGGCCATCGTCGTCACGCACCTGGAGGCCGCGCGGGCGGACTTCGAGGAGATGACCCGGATCTGCGCGGAGACCTTCGGCGGCGACGACCCCGACGCCGTACTGCCGCTCTACCTGCCTCTGCGCGGCCCGCAGGGACCCGACGGGCACGCGCCCGTGACCGGTCTGACCGGGCTGTTGTCGCAGAAGCTGTTCGACTACTCGTCCGGGGAGCGCAAGGAGTCGGAGCCCGGCGAGGACCTGCTGCCGGAGATCGAGGAGGCCCGCAACCGGCTCATCGAGGGGATCATCTCGGAGAGCGAGGACGAGACCCTCATGGACCGCTATCTGGGCGGCGAGGAGATCGACTTCAAGACGCTCGTGGAGGACCTGGAGCGGGCCGTCGCGCGGGGGGTGTTCCATCCGGTCCTGGCCGCCGCCCCGGCCGCCGACGGCGCCCGGCAGGGGCTCGGCACGGTCGAGCTGCTGGAACTGGTCACGGGCGGCTTCCCGACGCCGTTCGAGCACCCCACACCGGGCGTCACGACCATCGACGGCAAGCCGCGCGAGATCAAGGCGTGCGACACCGAGGGCCCGCTGGTCGCGGAGGTCGTGAAGACCGCGTCCGACCCGTACGTCGGCCGTATCTCGCTGGTGCGGGTCTTCTCCGGGACCCTGCGCCCGGACGAGACGGTCCATGTCTCCGGGCACGGGCTCGCCGACCGCGGGCACGAGGACCACGACGTCGACGAGCGCATCGGCGCCCTGTCCGCGCCCTTCGGCAAGCAGCACCGGCAGCTGTCGCACTGCATCGCGGGCGACCTCGCGTGCGTGGCGAAGCTCAGCCGCGCGGAGACCGGCGACACGCTCTCCGCCAAGGACGACCCGCTGCTCATGGAGCCGTGGGAGATGCCCGACCCGCTGCTGCCGCTCGCCATCCAGGCGCACAGCAAGGCGGACGAGGACAAGCTCTCCCAGGGCCTGTCCCGGCTGGTCGCCGAGGACCCGACCATGCGGCTCGAACAGAACCAGGACACCCACCAGGTGGTGCTGTGGTGCCTGGGCGAGGCGCACGCCGACGTGGCCCTGGAGCGGCTGCGCAGCCGGTACGGCGTGCAGGTGGACGTCGTACCGCACCGGGTGTCGCTGCGGGAGACGTTCGCCCAGAAGGCGGCTGGGCGCGGGCGGCACGTCAAGCAGTCCGGCGGGCACGGGCAGTTCGCCATCTGCGAGATCGAGGTGGAGCCGCTGCCGGGCGGTTCGGGCATCGAGTTCGTGGACAAGGTCGTCGGCGGCGCGGTGCCACGGCAGTTCATCCCGTCCGTCGAGAAGGGGATCAGGGCGCAGGCCGCCAAGGGGGTCGCGACCGGCCATCAGCTCATCGACGTACGGGTGACGCTCCTGGACGGCAAGGCGCACTCCGTGGACTCCTCGGACGCCGCGTTCCAGACCGCCGGCGCGCTGGCGCTCAGGGAGGCCGCGGCGGACGCCCGCATCCATCTGCTGGAGCCGGTCGCCGAGGTGTCCGTGCTGGTCGGCGACGACTACGTGGGCGCCGTGATGAGCGACCTGTCCGGGCGGCGGGGCCGGGTGCTCGGCACCGAGCAGACCAACGGCGCACGCACGCTGATCAAGGCCGAGGTGCCCGAGATCGAGATCGGCCGGTACGCGGTCGACCTGAGGTCCCTGTCGCACGGCACCGCGCGTTTCAGCCGTTCCTACGCGCGGCACGAACCCATGCCGCCGCAGATCGCCGAGAGGATCCGTGAAGAGGCGCGTGAGGCCTCGTAGTTGGTGCGGGACCGGGGACAAGTGGCTTCCGGCGGCGCACGGGTGGCGTTCCGCGCCCCACAAGTGACCCGTACGGAACGCTTCCTTCCGATTCGGCGGGCGGCTTCGGCCGTCCGCCGACTAATGTCAGCGCCGACAGATACGCTGATGACCTGATCAACAGGTGTGCGGAGTACGGAAGTCGGGAAGGCCGCAGTGGGTGAGTCCGGCGGCGATCGGGGGCGGGAATGACCGTTGACGGCGGTTACGCGGACATCTTCGGTCCGCAGGTGCCGCGCACGGGTGACGAGGCACAGACGGCCACCTTCGCGCTGGCCTCGGCGGCCTATCGGGACAGTCCGGTGGAGGAGATCCTCAAGGCCAACAACGAATGGCACGAGTCGGCCGTCAAGGGCGGCCGCAAGTGGGCGAGGATCTTCCGCCCCAACCTGGGCGAGGCCTTCTCCACTGCGGTGATCATCCGCATGCTCGGAAAGGGCCGCAAGCCCCTCATCCAGTCCTTCGGCGCGGAGCCCCAGGTCGTGGTCGAGCACTGCCTCGCGGCCAACAACATCCGCCGGGACCGGGACAACTGGCTGACCGCCGTCATGGTGCTGTGCGGGCTGCTCTTCCTGCCCGGCCTCCTGGTCTGGCTGCTGATCTTCACCCTGCGCACCAATGTCGCCCGGCGCGAGGACAAGCAGGCCGGGGCGCTCGCCACCGCACTGCTGGTCGCGGTGGGCGCGCTCGCCGTGCTCTTCCTGATCAAGATGCCGTTCGCAGGCTTCTGGGGCTGGTACGCACGCGCGTGCGTGGTCCTGCCCGTGGTCGGCTGGTTCTGGGCCAAGCAGATCTGCGAGCGCACCGCGACGGATCTGCGGGAGCGCTGGGCGAGTCTGCTGGCCGGCAGCAGCGTGGGCGCCAAGGTGCCCGAGGCGGTGCCGAGCAACCCCGGCGAGACCGCGGCCGAGCAACTGCGCCAGTCCCTCGCCCACCTCAGCGCCGAGCAGCAGTCCAACTCGGTCTTCTACGCCGGGCCCAAGGGCATACTCGGCATGGGCACCCGCTGGGGCAGCTGGCAGCTGGCCGAGGACCTGGTCTCCGCCGACCCCACCCGGGAGATCCACCCCTTCCGCAGCTGGGACGTCATCCGCTCCATCCACGACCAGCTGCGGATGCTGGAGCGCAACACCATCAACACCGGAGGCTTCCCGAAGCCGACCGTACGGCACTGGATCGTCACCCCGATCGCGGAAGGCTCGAAGGAGGTGTCCCGGCCCGGCGGCACCGACGTGGACGCGTACCAGGTCAAGAGCCACGCGATACAGGACATCTGCAACAAGCAGCAGTTCGGCGGCGGCGACCGGCACTACCTGGGCGTGCAGTGGACGCTGTGGGAGGGCCAGCTGGTCCTCACCATGCTGATCACCGTGACCGTGCTGCACGAGACGCTGCGCATCGAGGTCACCGGGCACGCGCTGGGGCCGGTGCACGGACTGTTCACGTCGAAGCCGGCGGCCAAGGAGAAGGAGGTCGCCAAGTCGATCCGGTTCTGGGAGACCCGGAAGATCAAGCTCCCGCTGGTCGACGCCGACGAGGTGGTCCGCCTCGCCGCCCGGGCCCCCCTGACCCGCTATCCCCCGCTGCTCAACTGGCTCGGCGGCTCGCTCGCCCTGCCCGAGCCGTTCGGTCTGCGGCACGCCTGGGCGGACCGGCCGTGGCGGCACCGCTTCATGGCCGACGACGCGCTGCGCGCCGCGACTCCGGTCCTGCGGGTCGTGCACTCGGCGGCGATAAGGGTCCTGGCGGAGAACGGCGTGGACACCGAGAAGTTCGGCACGCGCGCGGGGTTCCTGAGCACGCAGGTGCAGGATGTGTCGCCGCGGAAGGCGGACGTCTACGACGCGTAGGCCTCCGGCGGTTGGGCCGTCTTTGGCGTGCGGGTGGGTCGGGGTTGCGGTCCCTGGGGGCTGCGCCCCCAGACCCCCCTTCGGCCTGCGGCCTCGTCCTCAAACGCCGGACGGGCTGCCTGTCTTAGGCCAGGCCTCCGACAGCATCTTCCTCGTGTCGCCCAACAGCTGCGGCAGCACCTTCGTGTGGCCGACGACCGGCATGAAGTTCGTGTCGCCGCCCCAGCGGGGGACGATGTGCTGGTGGAGGTGGGCGGCGATGCCCGCGCCCGCAACCGTGCCCTGGTTCATGCCGATGTTGAAACCGTGCGCGCCGGAGGCCGTGCGCAGAGCCGTCATCGCCTGCTTGGTCAGCGCGGCCAGCTCGGCGGTCTCCGGCTCGGTGAGGTCGGTGTAGTCGGCCACATGACGGTAGGGCACGACCATGAGGTGGCCGCCGGTGTACGGGTAGAGGTTGAGCACCGCGTACACCAGTTCGCCGCGGCGGACGATCAGGCCGTCCTCGTCGGACTTGGCCGGGATCGAGCAGAAGGGACAGCCGTCGTCGGCACCCGGGCCGGTCGGCTTGTTCTCACCCTGGATGTAGGCCATCCGGTGGGGTGTCCACAGACGCTGGAACGCGTCCTGCGTCCCCACTCCCAACTGCTGCTCCGGCTCACTCGTCATGCCATGCAGCATATGGCTTCGCCCGTTCGCGCCGTGTCGGCGGGGTTGTGCGAAAAGCGGCCCGGGCCAAGCTGGGCACGTGGACGACGACACCGGCACACACCCCGACGACGATCACATGGACCACGGCGACGGCGGGCACGAAGGCCATGGCACGGGTGGGCACCAGAGCCACGGCACCGACCGGCCCCCGCGCACCGGCACCGGCACCGGCACCCATCCAGGCACCGACACAAGCCCCTCCGCCCACGCCCCCGGCGCCCCCCACCGCCTCACCCTCTGGGAGCAGCGCACCGAGATCATGCTCGCCGTCGCCTCCATGGCCTTCCTCGTCGCCTACGCCGTCCGCGTCCTGGCCACCGGTCTTCCCCAGGCCGCGCTCGATCTCTGTCTGGCGGTCACCATGGCCGCCTGGGCGCTGTTCGCCGTCGACTACGCGGTGCGCTGGCGGCTCAGCGGGCAGGGGCGGCGCTTCGTACGGCGACACGTGCTGGACACCGTCGTGCTGCTGCTGCCGCTGCTGCGGCCCCTCAGGATCGTCAAGGCGTACGAGGCCATCCAGCGCCGGCACGGACAGCCCCGGCTCCCGCTGCACGGGCGGGTGATGGCGTACTCCGGCCTGTCGACCCTCCTGCTGGGCTTCACCGGTGCCCTGGCCGTCTTCCAGCAGGAACGCGATGCCCCCGGCACGACCATGCCCACCTTCGGCGACGCCGTCTGGTGGACCTGCGCCACCCTCACCACCGTCGGCTACGGCGATGTCGCCCCGGTGACTCCGCTGGGGCGTCTGATCGCGGTCGGCGTGATGATGATCGGGCTGGCCCTGCTCGCCGCCGTGACCGGCACCTTCGCCTCCTGGCTGCTCCAGGTCTTCGCCCGCGAGGACGACGAAAGGCCCCCGGGGAGCTGAACTCCCCGAGGGCCCCGCCGTACGCAACATCAGACGTACGGAACTTCAGGCGTACGGAACGTCAGACGTGCGCCCGCTCCTCCACGACCTTCGCGATCTTCGCGATGGCCTCGTCGAAGGGGATGCCGTTCTCCTGCGAGCCGTCGCGGTAGCGGAAGGACACCGAGCCGGCCGACATGTCCTCGTCGCCCGCGATGACCATGAAGGGCACCTTCTGCTTCTGGGCGTTGCGGATCTTCTTCTGCATCCGGTCGGAGGAGGAGTCCACCTCGACGCGCAGGCCCTGCTTCCTGGCCGCGGCCGCGAACTTCTCCAGGTACTCGACGTGCGTGTCGCCGATCGGGATGCCAACCGCCTGGACCGGGGCCAGCCATGCCGGGAAGGCGCCCGCGTAGTGCTCCAGGAGCACCGCGAAGAACCGCTCGATGGAGCCGAACAGCGCGCGGTGGATCATGACCGGACGCTGCTTGGAGCCGTCGGGCGAGGTGTACTCCAGCTCGAAGCGCTCCGGCAGGTTGAAGTCCAGCTGGATCGTCGACATCTGCCAGGTGCGGCCGATCGCGTCCTTGGTCTGGACGGAGATCTTCGGGCCGTAGAAGGCGGCGCCGCCCGGGTCGGGAACCAGCGGCAGGCCCTGCTTCTCGGCGACCTGGCGCAGGGTCTCGGTCGCCTCCTCCCAGACCTCGTCCGAGCCGACGAACTTCTCCGGGTCCTTGGTGGACAGCTCCAGGTAGAAGTCGGTCAGACCGTAGTCGCGCAGCAGGCCGAGGACGAAGGTGAGCGTCTTGTCGAGCTCCTCCGACATCTGCTCACGGGTGCAGTAGATGTGCGCGTCGTCCTGCGTGAAGCCGCGGGCACGGGTGAGGCCGTGCACCACGCCCGACTTCTCGTAGCGGTACACGGTCCCGAACTCGAAGAGGCGCAGCGGCAGTTCACGGTACGAGCGGCCGCGCGCGTCGAAGATCAGGTTGTGCATCGGGCAGTTCATGGGCTTCAGGTAGTAGTCCACGCCCTCGTCGAGCTGCATGGGCGGGTACATGCCGTCGGCGTACCAGTCCAGGTGCCCGGACTGCTCGAAGAGCTTCCCCTTCGTCGCGTGCGGGGTGTAGACGAACTCGTAGCCCTCCTCCTCGTGCCGCCGGCGCGAGTAGTCCTCCATGACCCGGCGGATGATGCCGCCCTTGGGGTGGAAGACGGCGAGGCCGGAGCCGATCTGCTCGGGGATGGAGAACAGGTCGAGTTCGGAGCCCAGCTTGCGGTGGTCGCGCTTCTCGGCCTCGGCGAGGAAGTCGAGGTACGCCTTCAGCTCGTCCTTGGTCGGCCACGCGGTGCCGTAGATGCGCTGGAGCATCGGGTTCTTCTCGCTGCCGCGCCAGTAGGCGGCCGCGTTGCGCATCAGCTTGAACGCGGGGATGTTGCGGGTCGACGGCAGGTGCGGACCGCGGCACAGGTCCTTCCAGCACAGGTCGCCGGTCTTGGCGTCGAGGTTGTCGTAGATCGTCAGCTCACCGGCGCCGACCTCGACGTCGGCGCCGTCGTCCGAGGAGGCCGAGCCCTTGAGGCCGATCAGCTCCAGCTTGTACGGCTCCGAAGCCAGCTCCTCACGGGCCGCCTCGTCGGTCACCACGCGGCGGGAGAACTTCTGCCCCCGCTTCTGGATCTCCTGCATCTTCTTCTCGATGGCCTTGAGATCCTCGGGCGTGAACGGCTTCTCGACGTCGAAGTCGTAGTAGAAGCCGTCCTTGACCGGCGGGCCGATGCCGAGCTTGGCCTCGGGGAACAGCTCCTGCACGGCCTGCGCCATGACGTGCGCGGTGGAGTGGCGCAGGATGTTCAGACCGTCCTCGGAGGAGATCTCGACCGGCTCCACGACCTCGCCCTCGGCCGGCGCGTAGGCGAGGTCCTTGAGCTCGCCTCCCACGCGCGCGGCGACGATGGAGCGCTCGCCGGCGAAGAGCTCGGCGGCCGTAGTGCCCGTCGTCACCACGCGCTCTTCCCGCTCGGAATCGCGTTGGATGATCACACGGACGTCTGACACCGGTCTCTCCTGACTGAAGGTGGATGCGGCGCCCATACCGGGAGCGCGCGCAATAGGGGATCGTACCGACCCGGCCCCCACCTCCGCGAAATCAGTCCCGGTCTCAGTCCCCTCCGCAGGCCTCCTCGAAGAAGTCGAGATTCTCCTGGAGCGACTTCATCAGCCGGTCCCGCTCGGCCTCGTCCACCTGCACGGGCACGACGTCCGTGGCCCCGGTGAGCCTGCGGAAGCCGCCTCGGCTCTCCAGCCGGCCGTGCACCCGCACCGGCAGCCCGACGAGGTGGGCCTGCCCGGCGATCCGGTAGGCCTCCTCGTCCAGGGTCAGCCTGAGGTGCGGGATCTCGGCGCCGGCGATCACCCGCAGCCGTACCGACCCGTCCCCGCGCGGCCCCGACCGGCGCATCCGTACGACCGTGCCGGTGATCCGCACCGGCACGGAGGGCTCCTCGCGCAGGTAGCGGGCCCCTGCCTCGCGCAGTACGGGCAGGTCCCCCGGGGAGAACTCGACGGCCTCGGAGCGCGCCGCGCACCCTTCGGGCACCCCGGCCGCGGGCGCCCACTCGACGGCGATCCGGGCGCCCTCCGTCCCGCGCACCAGCGAGATCAGCGCCTCGGTGAGCTCCCGGCTGACCCCCGCCTCGACGGCCCCGTCGAAGGCGTCCATGCCGCCGGTGGCCCGCTGGTAGTCGATGGCCTCGCGGGCGGCGTAGAGCGCCTGGTGCAGCCGGACGGCGAGCGGCCGGCCGGTGCCGACGGGCACGAAGGCGGTGAGCCGGCGGCCGCCCGTGGCGGGGCCGACCAGGACGTTGTCCAGGGCGGCGGCGGCCGTACGGCGGTAACGGGCGCCGTAGTAGCCGGCCCGCGCACGCGTGGCGAGGGCGCCGGCGAGCAGGGTCTGGCGGGCGGCGGTGCGCAGGTGCTCCTCGACGGTCCAGGGCGTGGCGTCGGCGGGGCCGCTCGGGACGTCCCGCCACCAGCGGATCTCGTCGCTGGGCACGGCAAGGCCGACGAGCACCTCACGTGCGGAGGGCGTGCCGCTGCGGGACAGGGCGACGAGGGCCTCGCCGAGGAGGTCCTCGCTGTCCGGGAAGGCGCGGCTCTCGGGCACGAGCAGGCTGGTCCCGCTCGCGCCCGGTCCCGGCGGGGTCCAGCGGCCGTAGCGTCCGGGGGCACCGCCGCGCCGCTGCCAGCCGTGCCGGTGCAGCAGGGCGCCCAGGACGGCGGGGTCGACCTCGCCGGGGGTCGGCGGACGGTCCCAGTGGGCCTCCGGGTGGGGGCGTACCGCGCGCAGTGGCTCCTCGATGGGGCGGTGGGTCATGGTCTGCCTCCCGTCCCGACCCGCGTCATGATCTCGCACAGGGCCCGGTCGTCGAAGATGCGGTTGGTGGGGATCCGCACGGTGGTCCGAGTGCGGCCGGTGATCGGGTGGCCGGCCAGGTTGACCCAGTAGCAGCAGTGCCTCAGGTCGAGGCGGTCGTGGCTGGCGCGCAGCCAGTCGTCCTGGGTTCTCGGCACGAGCATGACCACCAGGATCTTGTGGACCGACACCGGAGTGCGGGCGAGTTTGCGCAGGTGGTCGTTGTCGAGCGTGAAGGAGAAGAAGCGGCCCGGGGGGTTGGGCGCGACCTGGTAGGTGCACTTGAGCTGCACCTTGATGGTGACCTCGTCGTCGACGGTGTGTCCGGGCGAGCCGTGGCTGACGTGCCAGTCGATGCCGTTGTCCGGGAAGGGCTGGGACAGCGAGCAGCCGGCCGCCGCCGCGACGGCGTGCAGATATCCCACCTGCAAGGTCTCCATGCAGGCGGTGGTGGCGAGCGTGCCGCGAAGGGGTCCCGTACGTTCGGGCAGCAGCCCGCCCCGCTCGGGCTGCGCTATCGCCATGACCAACAGCCTTCCAAGCCAAGTGACATGCCCGCACAGGGGCCACATGAATCGCACACCGGGCCGCTGAACTGCAAAGACCCGTACTCCTGTTGTGTCCTTCCGGCGTACGGCGCAAACAGCCCGGGTATCACCAAACTGGCAGAAGACGGGGCGTCAGCTGCCGTGGGTGAACGAGGGGTTGTGTAGGTATGACGTGCTGGTACGAAGGGCCCCTGGCCGCTTTCGACACGGAGACCACGGGCGTGGACGTCGAGACCGACCGGATCGTGTCGGCCGCCGTCGTCGTCCAGGACGCGGCGGGCACCCGGCCACGGGTGAGCCGGTGGCTGGTCAATCCGGGTGTGCCGGTGCCCGCCGGGGCGACGGCGGTGCACGGGCTGACGGACGAGCATCTCCAGCGCAACGGCCGCTGGCCGGCGCCGGTGATGTTCGAGATAGCCGAGGTGCTGGCGGAGCAGGCGGTGGCGGGCCGTCCGCTGGTGGTGATGAACGCGCCGTTCGATCTGACGCTGCTGGACCGGGAGTTGCGCCGCCATCGGGCCTCGTCCCTGGACCGCTGGCTGGACACCTCACCGCTGCTGGTGCTGGATCCGCGGGTCCTCGACAAGCACCTGGACCGCTACCGCAAGGGCCGCCGCACCCTCACCGACCTCTGCGCGCACTACGGCGTGGAGCTGGAGGGCGCGCACGACGCGGCTGCCGACGCGCAGGCGGCGCTGGATGTCGTACGGGCTCTGGGGCGCCGTTTCGCCGCCCGGCTGGAGCGGCTCGCGCCCGCGGAGCTGCACAACCTCCAGACGGTCTGGCACGCGGCCCAGGCCCGGGGCCTCCAGGCCTGGTTCGCGCGCAGCGGCCAGGAGGAACTGGTGGACCCGGCGTGGCCACTGCGCCCGGACCTGCCGGCGGCGGCATGAGACAGCGGGGTTCATGAAGAAAGCCGGTCCGTCTGGGACGGACCGGCTTTTCCCGGTGGGCGATACTGGGTTCGAACCAGTGACCTCTTCGGTGTGAACGAAGCGCTCTCCCACTGAGCTAATCGCCCGGGAACGCACTGAACAATACAGGTCCCCGCGGCCTTCCTTCAAACCGCTTCCAAGTAGGCGACAAGACCCCGCCGTCCGGCGCGCATCATCAGCCGGTGGTTGGCCAGGAAGACGGGGCGTCCGGGCACGGCGAAGCGCCGGAGCAGCGGCTTGTTCACCTCGGTGACCTGGTCGTAGCGGGCGAGTGTGCCCTCGCCGTCCGCGGTGAGGGTCCAGCGCGCCCAGCCCTCCAGGTCCCCCTCCATCGCGATCTCCAGCACGCCTGCCTCCCGGTCGCGCCGCACCTCGCGGGCCGTGAAGACCAGGTCGTACGGCAGGGTGGCCCGGATGGTGATCAGGCCGCTGGTGTCGTCGAGCCGTCGTACCTCACGGACCTGGGGCCACCAGCGGGGGTAGTCCTCGGCGCGCTCCAGCGCGTCGTAGACGGCGGCGGGCTTCGCGGGCAGGGCCCACAGGCTGCGGAAACGGTAGTGGCACCAGTCCATGGACAGAGTCTGGCATCGGATCCGAGTACCTCTTGAGTACGCGTACTCATGTCGCCCGCCGTGACCGAGCCCACACTTCAGGACATGACGAACACCCCGCCCCCGGCCGAGGAGCTGCGGCTCATCGACGCCGAGCTGTGGCAACTGGACGCCCGCCGCTCCCAGTTGCTGACCCGTCGGGCCTGGCTGGTCGCCGCGCTCCAGCAGCTCCAGACGCCTCAGGCCCGCCCGTCGCTCCAGCCGCAGTGGCAGGCGCCGAGGCCGCCCGGATCGACGCCCGCAGTCCCCCGCCCCGACGCGAGCGCACCGAGCGTGCAGAACGTGCTCCTGATCCTCGGCGGCACCCTGCTCACGGTCGCGGCGATGGTGTTCACGCTGGTCAGCTGGGGTCACCTGGGGATCACCGGCCGGGCCCTGGTGCTCGGCGCGGTCACCGTGGCGGCGCTCGGCTCCCCGCTCCTCCTGCTGAAGCGGGGGCTGCGCTCGACGGCCGAGTCGGTGGCGGGCCTGGGTCTGGCCCTGACGGTCCTGGACGCGGTCGCCTTGCACGGGGCCGTGTTCCCGGAGACCGCCGGCGCCCCCTACACGGCCGTCGCCTCCGCGCTGCTGGCCGGCCTGTGGACGGCGTACGGCTTCCTGCCGGGCGCCGACACCCTGCGCCTGCCCCGCCCGGCCGCCGTGGTCGCGGCCCAACTCCCGCTGTTCTTCTGGGCGATCGCAGCCGACGCCGACTCCTACGGGCTCACGGCAGCGCTTCTCGTGACGGCCGCCTCCGACACCGTCCTGGCGCTGCGGGTGACGCGCCGGTCCGTCCGTGTGATCGCCACGATCGGCGCGTACGGCGTGGGCGCCGCGGGCACACTGGCGGCCGGCTGGCTGACCTGGGCAGCCTCCGGCCCGAGCGCCGCCGCCCGTGCGGCGGCGCTCCTCCTCCTCGCGAGCGCGACCGCCCTGGGCGCAGCCTGGCAGGGCAGCCGTACGCCGACCCGCGCGCCCGGCGCCGAACACTCCCTCGCTCTCGCTCTCACCGCCGGTCTGCTCATGGTGGCCGCCCTCGGTGGCGTGGCCCGGTCCGCGCTGCCCGAGGTGTGGACGGTCCCGGTCCATCTGGCCCTCGGCATCGCCCTGTTGGCGGCGCTCCGGGCCGACCGGCTGCCGGAGACGGTACGGCGGGGTCTGCTGTGGGCGTCCGGTGCGGTGCAGGCGCTGTCCCTCCTGTGGACGCTGCCCGTGGTCGGCGTGGTCGTGCTGGGGCCGCTCTCCTGGGCCTCGCAGGCGTGGACCGGCACCCCGCCGGACGCCCGCGCCGCGGTGACCGTCAACCTGACGTGGCCGCCGTACGCCGGGACGGTCCCGTTGGTCCTGGCGGTGCTGGCCGGCGTCCTGTTCCTGGCCGTGCGCGACACGACCTGGCGCCCGAGGGCCCTGACGGCCGCTCCGACCCTGGTCTGGGCCGCGCTGGTCACCGTCCCGGCGGTTCTGGAACTGCCTTATGCGGCAGGCCTGTTGATCCAGGGTGCGACGACCGCGGGCGCCCTCGCGGTGGCCGTGTGGCGGTCCCGGACCGTCGAGCTCGTCCCGGCACTGGTCGCCTCCGCGAGCCTCGCCCTCCTGTCCCTCGCCACCCAGTCGGCGACCCTGATCACGCTGGGCGCCCTGGTCGTGCTGTTCGCGGCGGCCTCCTGGCGGGCCGCGGCCGTCACAGCGCCGACCGCCCTCGGGTACGCCGTCGCCCTCGCCTGCGCGACCGGCGCCGCCGCCGACTGGTCGGCTCCGCACACCGCCCTGCTCGTCCTGACAGTCCCGGCGACCGCGGCCCTGCTGGCCTGGCGGCTCGGCGACTCCCCCGCGACCGTGCCGATCGAACTGACGGGTGCGGTGACCGCACTGGTGGCGATCAGCATGGCCGTTACCGACCTCCCGATCCTCGCCCTGGTCCTGGCCCTGTGTGCGGTGATCAGCGCGGGCACGGCGATCCGCGAGGACCGCCGTCCCCTCGGCTACGCAGCGGCCGCCCTGTTCCTCCTGGCGACCTGGGTCCGTCTGGCGGCCTGGGAGGTCGGCACCCCCGAGGCGTACACCCTCCCGGTCACGATCCCGGCCCTCTTCGTCGGCCACCTGCGCAGGCGGCGCGTCCCGGAGACCTCGTCCTGGACGGCGTACGGCCCGGGTCTGGCCGCCACGCTCCTGCCGAGCCTGGTCACCGCCTGGGGCGACCCCGACTGGACCCGCCCGCTGCTGCTGGGCCTGGCGGCGCTGTCCCTCACCCTGATGGGCGGCGGCTACAGCCTCCAGGCCCCCCTGGTCCTGGGCGGCTCGGTCCTGACCCTGGACGCCCTCCACGAACTGGCCCCGTACATAGTCCAGATGGCGGACGCCCTCCCCCGCTGGGTCCCCCCGGCCCTGGCAGGCCTCCTGCTCCTCGCCCTGGGAGCAACGTACGAGCGCCGCATCAGGGACGTCCGAAGAATGCGGGACATCCTAGGAAGGATGAGCTGACTCCCTTAGGGGCGCGGGGAACTGCGCGACCAGCCACAACGAACGCGCACTTCCCCACCACCTCAGCCCCTACGACGGCATCTTGTCCCCAAGAAGCGCCAGGTTCTCGATAGCGGCAAGCCCGTACAGCGCGGTGTCATTGCTCGACACCCAGGCCGCTTCACTCCCCGCGACCAAAGACACCGGCCCGCTCAACGCCTCCGTCCTCCACGGCGCAGCCTCCTTGTAGCCGTCGGAGTTGTAGAACTTGTCCCACGCCCGAGCGGCCAGCTTCGCGTCCCCGGTCTTGACCGCCGCGTACGCGTCGAGCCGCGAGTGCCCCTGGAACAGCAGCAGCGTCCCGAAGTTGGACCCGTACCGCGCCGCCTGCTCGGCCTTGGTCGCGTTGAAGTAGCGGCAGTAGTCGAAGTACGCCTCGTTGAACTTCGGCATGTCGACGAGGTCGATCAGCTCGGCGCACAGCTCGTTGAGCCCGAACACCGCGGACAGATGGGACACGCCCACGACGGGCGCCGAGGCCACGGCGAAACGCCCCGTGTCGAGGTCGTAGAGGCCACTGCCCTGCACGAACCCGTTGGGCTGGGCGGCGATGCCCTCCATGGTCGACAGCACGCGCGCCTTGGCCTTCTCCCACTTGGGGCCCTTGCGCTCCCACTCGGTCAGCCAGGCCGAGACCAGCCCGCTCCAGTCCGTGCCGAAGCCGATGGACAGGGCGTGCCGGTCGGGCGTGTACGGATCGGTGCGTACCTTGCGCAGCGGGTCGAGTACGAGGAACGTCTCGTCGGAGTCGACGTTGGCGTGCATGAGGTCGCCGACCCGCTCGTCCGCGGTGAGGAAGTAGTAGTAGCGCCGATACGTCGTGTTGGCGATGCGCTGCTGCTTGGCGCTGTCGGCGTAGTGCTGGACACCGTGCCGGGTGCCGAGGCCCGCCCACTTGCCGAGGTGGTAGACGTCGACCTCTCCGGTGTGCCGGGTCATGGACTCGGCGAACCGGAAGATGTCCGCGCGGCCCGACCTGAGGTAGGCGAACCAGAGCCAGAGGTCGGGCGACAGCTCGGAGTTGTCCCAGGCGTAGCCGCCGATGTCGTAGCGCCACTGGTGCCGGACGGTGTCGTAGGTGTGCATGATGTCGCCGTGGTCCCAGAAGCCGTACCAACGGCGTTGCTCCACCTGGTCCTTGTAGTAGGTGAAGAGGAAGTCGAGGTGGTCCTCGATCCTCGCCTTGGCCGGGGTGGAGCGGTCGGGCTCGGAGTACAGGCCCGGTCCGAACACCTTCGCCTTGATGAGCTGTTTCGGCGGCGCGGCGAGCTGTGGCAACACCCGTACGGCCGCGACCTGTTCGGCCAGGGTCTCGGGGGCCGGCGTCGACTCGTTGGCCCAGAACAGCAGTTCCGAGGTGCGGGCGATGCCGTAGGGCGTGCCGAACTCGGGTTCGTAGTCCTCGTAGGTGATGTTGAGGCCTTCGAGCTGTTCGGCGAAGGTGTCCTGGCCCATGCCGTCGTGGTAGAAGCGCAGGTCCATGGGCTGCGCCTCGGGCGACCAGAGCCAGAGGGTGACCTCGGCCTCGTCGGTCTGGGCGTCGCGGATGTCGAGCTGGGAGGGGTGGCGCTCCCAGAAGTCCCGCAGCCCGAAGGAGAGTCCGCCGCTCGCGCCACCGACGTAGCCGAATCCGGAGGCCCGTCGGCCGCCGCCCGCGCCGATCCAGCCGTGGCCCTTCTTGGTGCGCTTGCGCAGGGTGAAGCCGTCAGCGGAGAGCTGGGAGAGCGTGTAGTCGCCCCACTCGGGGATGTACTGGAGCCGGGTGGTGACGCGCTGGTCCCAGGTGGCGGGGTCCGGCAGCTTCTTGCCCGCGTACTGGGCCTCCTGCACGGCGATGCCGGGGTCGCGCCGCAGCCCGGTGATGCCCTTGACGGCCTCGCGCAGCAGACCGGTGCCCTCGCCGCCGATGCGGATGTGGCGGTCGTACGCCTGGTCGCGCATCGGCACGGTGAAGCGGACGCCGAGACCGCGGATGAAGTCGCCGCTCGCCTTGCCCGGCTCCTGCGTGCCGTCGAAGGTGATGGTGTGCACCATGCGGAAGGAGTCGGCGCCCGCGTAGAAGTAGAGACGGATCGAGAAGGGCAGCCAACTCCGTTTGCCCTTGCGGTGCTTGCCGTCGATGCGGACCACCGCCCGTACCGGACCGTCCTGTTCGACGGTCACGGAGGAGACGGCCCCCTCGAAGCGCTCGGTCCTGACCGTGCCCTGGTCCTCGTCCTCGATCTCGGGCTGGCGGATGAGCACGAGCCTGCCGTTCTTGGCGATCTCCGTCGACCCGCGGGTGACCGACTTGACGAGCGTCGCGCCCGAGGTGCCGATCTTCGCGGTGATGACCCCGGTGGAGACGGTGATCGCGCCGCCGCTCCTGTCGACGGTGACCTTCTTGTCGGGTACGGCGGCCTCGCCGGCGGTCAGGGAGAGCTTGCCGTGGCCCGAACTGACCGCGTGGGCGGTCCACTTGAGCGAGCCGTCGGGCCAGTAGGCGAGCGGCCAGGACTGGACCGGTACGGCCTTGCCGTCCGCGTCGGTGACCGCGAACTTCTGGTCCTCCTGGTGGACGCCCTTGGGCCAGGGGACACCGACGGTGGAGCCGGGCGCGGCACCGAGGCCGCCGTCCTCCAGCCAGTCCAGGGTCACGGGTGAGTCGTCGGCCTCGGCGGCTCTCGGCGCGGCCTGTGCGTCCTTGGTCCCCAGCGCCCAGCTGAACTGTGCGGCGGCTCCGGCGACTGCGGCGACTTTGAGGAGGGACCTGCGGGGGATGGGGGACATGGCCGTTCCTTTCCATGGCTGATCTGGTCAGGGGCATGACAGAGGGAGGTGCGGTGCCCGCGGCACCGACCTTGTGACAAGGGGGGCTCGTCAGCGGCGCCGGTGGCGTTCCTCCACGGCGACGGCCGCCGCCGCGAGGGCTCCGAGGACCGGAACCGCCAGCGGTGCGAGGAACCCCGCGGTCAGGGCCACGACGGCGAGCCCTGCGACGATCAGGAAGGACCCGGCCGGGTCGCGCAGGGTCCGCAGTACGGCGTCGGCGAGCAGCGCCCGCCAGGCGGCGCCCGGCGTCCAGACCGCCGCAGCGCGCAGCCCGGCCACCACGAGGCCGATCAGCGCGAACAGTCCGACGGCCCCGACGAGCGGCCCACCGGGGATGCCGGCCCGGGCGGCCTGGACGTCCACCCAGACCGCGGCAGCCACGGCCCACCCGGCGAGGCCGACGAGCCACCCGCGGCGCGCCGCCTTACGGAAGTCCGCGACGAACTCCCGCCAGCCGCCCACCTCATGACTCGTCCGGCGCCGCAGATGCCGGGCCCCGGCGGCGAAGGCCGCGGGGTAGGTGACGAGGCCGAGACAGCCCACGGCGATCCACACGCCGGTGAGCAGGGTCTCGGCGAAGACCGCGAAGCGCTCACCGCCGAACACCGACGCCCTGCGGGCCTTCACACGCGCTTGCGCCATGCTGACCGCCTCACTTCAGTCCGGACGTGGCCATGCCGTCGATGAGGTAGCGCTGGAAGGCCATGAAGAAGGCAATGACCGGGATCAGCGCCACCAGCGACATCGCGATCATGCTGCCGTAGTTGGAGATGCCCTCCTGGTCGCGGAACATCATCAGACCGAGCGAGACGGTGTACTTGTCGGGGGTGTTGAGGTAGATCAACGGGCCCATGAAGTCGTTCCACGCGTTGATGAAGGTGAAGATCGCGCTGGTGATGAGAGCCGGCCGGCACAGCGGCAGCACGATCGACCAGTAGGTGCGCAGATGCCCGCAGCCGTCGAGCTTCGCCGCCTCGTCCAGCTCGCGCGGCAGTCCGCGCATGAACTGCACCATCAGGAAGACGAAGAACGCCTCGGTGGCGAGGAACTTGCCTGCCACGAGCGGCACCAGCGTGTCGACGAGCTCCAGCTTGCGGAACATCACGTACTGCGGGATGAGCAGGACGTGGTACGGCAGCAGCAGCGTGCCGATCATCAGGGTGAACAGCAGGTTCCGTCCGGCGAACCTGATCTTGGCGAAGGCGTAGGCGGTCAGCGAGCTCGACAGCACCACACCGGCGACAGCGAGCCCGGCGTACGTCAGCGAGTTGAGGAAGAAGGTGCTGATGGAGATGCCGGAGATGCCGTCGGCGAGTCCGGAGAAGTTCGCCCACACCGGCTTTGTCGGCAGCAGGTCGATACTGGCGATGATGTCCTTGCTCGGCTTGAACGAGGCACCGAGGACCCAGATCACCGGGTACAGGATGACCGCGAGGACGACGAGCGCGCCGAGGTGCCAGGCGAGCGAGCCGAGGCGCCGCCGTTCGTTCGCGGTGCGTACGGCAGGACTGGTCACGGTGGTCACTTGGCGGCCTCCTCGTAGTGCACCCATTTCTTCTGCGACCAGAACAGGACCGCCGTGACCAGGGCCACCGCGAGCACCAGCGTCCAGGCCATGGCGGCGGCGAAGCCCATCTGGGCCTCCTTGAAGCCCTTCTGGTAGAGGTAGCAGGTGTAGA
>NZ_KQ948739.1:175303-518957 GCF_001514195.1 Streptomyces griseorubiginosus
CGAGGGTGGCGTCGGCCGGCCCGCACTGGGTGTTGGAGACGACGTACGCGGAGCCGAACACCTGGAACGCGTGGATGGACTCCAGCAGCACGTTGAAGAAGAGCACCGGGGAGATCATCGGCAGGGTGATGTTCCAGAACCGCCGCAGGGGCCCGGCCCCGTCCATCTCGGCGGCCTCGTACAGCTCCTGCGGGACCTGCTTGAGACCGGCCAGGAAGATGACCATCGGCGCCCCGAACTGCCAGACGCTCAAGGCCACCAGGGAGTAGAGGACGTAGTCCGGGTTGCCGATCCAGCCGCCCACGTCGATGCCGAAGACCTTCTGCGTACGGTCCACGATCGCGTCGTCGGAGAACAGCGCCCGCCACACGAAGCCGACGGAGACACTGGCCCCGATGAGCGAGGGCATGTAGAACGCGGCCCGGTACAGGCCCTGTCCGCGCCGCTTCTGCGCGAGCAGCATGGCGACGCCGAGGGCCAGCAGCAGCTTGAGCGGGGTGGCCACGACGACGTACTTGAGCGTGACCTCCACCGACTTCTGCCAGCGCGGGTCCTGGAACATCGTGGTGAAGTTGTCGAGGCCGACCCACTCGGGCGGCGTGAACAGGTTGTACCGGGTGAACGCGTAGTACAGCGACGCGATCATCGGCCCCGCCGTGAGCAGCAGGAACCCCGCGATCCAGGGCGACATGAAGAGATAGCCGACGAGGTTCTCGCGGCGCCTCCCGTGCCGCCCGGCGGCGGGAGCGGCGGGCCGCTTCCCGGCGGGGCGCACGGGCGCTTCCTTGACGAGCGTCATGGTGGTACGTCCCCTCAGCCCGCGAACGCGGCCTTGGCCTCGCCGAACAGCGCCTTGGCCGCGTCGGCCGGCTTGGTCTTGCCCTGCGCGACCTCGCTGCCGATGCGCAGGAAGGCCGCCTCGACGACGTCGGCGCCGGACGGGTGCGGGGTGATCTTCCCGAGCACTCCGGCCTTGGCGACCTCGTCCTCGTAGGCCGCGACACCCTTGTTGTTGGGGTCGGTGGGCTTGAAGGCGTCGTACTGCTCGGTGGTGGCGAGGATGCCTCGGTCGTAGCCCATGATCTTGCCGACCTCGGGGTCGTGGACCATGAAGGAGATGAACTGGGCCGCCTCCTTGGGGTGCTTGGTCCCGGCGAAGGCACTGAGCATCAGCGAGCCGAGGTACTGGCCGGTCTGCTTGCCGTCCGTGGTGGGGATCGGCGCGAGGCCGTAGTCCGACGCGCCCTCGCCCTCGTAACGGATGGAGAAGTTGTCCCAGGTGAACTCGGAGGCGGCGAGACCGGCCGAGAGGCCCGACTTGGGCTGGACCTGCTCGATCTTCTTGGGGTCGGCGACCAGCCCGGACTTCACGCGCTTGTAGCCGTCCGCCCACCACTGCGTCAGATCGTCCTCGGTGAAGCCGAGAGCGGAGTCGGTGAAGAAGGCCTTGCCGTTCTGACGCAGATACAGGTCGTAGAGGTACATGATGCTGAAATAGCCGGTGTCTCCGGCGATCTTCAGCTTGTCCTGGACGGTCTGGAGGGCGTCGAAGTACTCGTCCCAGGTCCAGCCGAACTTCGCCTCGACGCCCGCCTTCTTGAAGGCCTTGAGGTCGATGACGAGGGCCATGGTGTTGGCTCCGACGGGAACGCCGAGCTGCTTCCCGTCGACCTGACCGTTCGCCAGAACACCGTTGCGGAAGTTGTCCAGGCT
Organism: Streptomyces griseorubiginosus; assembly: GCF_001514195.1. Lineage (GTDB taxonomy): Bacteria > Actinomycetota > Actinomycetes > Streptomycetales > Streptomycetaceae > Streptomyces > Streptomyces griseorubiginosus. Next base: position 177,017 of record NZ_KQ948739.1, read on the forward strand.
CAGATTCCCGGCGTCCGCCTGCGTCTTGAGATCCAGCAGAACACCGCGCTTGTCGTACTTGCGCAGGAAACCGACGGCATTCTGGAAAACGTCCGGCGGATTTCCGCCGGAGGCCTGGGTCTGGAACTTCTCCCAGAACGCCTGATAGTCAGTGAATTCAGGCTTGATCTTGATCTTCGGGTACTTCTTCTCGAAGAGCGCGATGGACTTCTTGATGGCGATGGTGCGCGGCTCGCCACCCCACCACGCATAACGGAGTGTCACGGTCCCGTCTCCGGAACTGCCGCTGCCGCCACCGCACCCGGTCGTCGCGGCCAGCCCCAGCGTCGCCGCCGTCGCCCCGGCCGCCTTCAAGATCGTTCGCCGCTCGACATTTCTGCTGGTTCCCACGGTCGGACCCCTCCCCGCAGCGTCGCCGCCTGCATGAATCGTTTCAAGTAAGCGCTTGCTGGCACAAGCTACGGAGGGCCCGGAGATGCGTCAATGATTCGGACAGGAATTTCTTGAGAGTCTGGTGAGAGGCCGGTGCGCCTCCAACCGCCTTGCGCGGTGCGCAATCTGACGATGCCGCAGGTGAGAGACGTCGGATCGACCGGCCGAACGGGACACCCGCCGTCGCGCGCGATCAGTACCCGGCCGGAAAACGACGGGCGGCGGGGGCGCCGAGGGCGGCGCTCGCCGCGGACCGCCACACGCGGCGGAGGCGGCCTGCCGGGCCTCGACGTCAGGCTGTACACATGGCGAAGCCCGCCGGCCTGCCCAGCGAGAACGGCCTCGGCCTCGGCTATGTCGAGGTGCTCCAGCTGGAAGCCTCGGCGTCCGCCGTGCAGACGCCGACGGCCCGCCCGTACGCACAGCGACTGCCCGGCCACACATGCCGACGGCCGGGCCACACACGCCGACGGCCCGTCCGCTATCTCGCAGACGGGCCGTCGGTCCGGGTGGGCGATACTGGGTTCGAACCAGTGACCTCTTCGGTGTGAACGAAGCGCTCTCCCACTGAGCTAATCGCCCGGACGCAGGAAGAACATTACCCCATGTCAGGGGGTGCCCTGTGTCATGTCCCGCGAGGTGACGCGGAGGTCCCTCGGGTCTCCCCCGTCCGCCCCGCGCGGCTCACTGGTCCTTGATGTTCCAGGGCATCTCGAAGCCGAACTTCCAGAGGTAGACCCCGAGGATCGCGGCGATGACCACCAGGCCGATCGAGGTCAGGATGATGTTGCGGCGGCGCACCCTGGGATCGAGGGCCCGCTGGGCCGCCTCGGTCACCTTCCGCTTGGTCCAGCGGAGCACGAGCTGCGCCCAGACGAACTCGGTCGCCCAGATCGCCATACCGGCGAAGATCACGACCCAGCCGGGTCCCGGCAGCGGCAGCATGATGATGCCTGCGACCACGACCGCGAGACCGATGACAAAGACCAGAACCTGCCAGCTCAGATGCAGCAGGCGCCTCGATTTGATGAACTCCGGCGCCTTGGAACCCAGCCCTTGTTCGGCCGGCGTCTCGTCCGGCTGCCGGCCGCTCTGCTCGTCAGGTGCCACGGCGACCTCGCGCGGCTCGTCACTCCCCGTATTCATACAGACAAACCCTACCGGAGAGAAACCGATCACCGGAATGGTCGTACCTCCCGAAGAGGCTCTCGGCCGGAAGAGTTACGTAAAGGCACGCAAAACACTCAGAGGGGTTTACAACGGCACCGTAGGTGGCATGTCGATTTCGCCGACGTGCGAATCCCCGAGCGCACACTGAGCGAAAGGCCCTGGCGCTTATGAACACCACGGTCAGCTGCGAGCTGCACCTGCGCCTCGTTGTGTCGAGCGAGTCCTCCCTGCCTGTCCCCGCAGGCCTGCGGTACGACACGGCCGACCCCTACGCCGTGCACGCCACCTTCCACACCGGAGCCGAGGAGACCGTCGAGTGGGTCTTCGCTCGCGACCTTCTCGCGGAGGGCCTCCACCGGCCCACCGGAACCGGCGACGTCCGAGTCTGGCCGTCGCGCAGTCATGGTCAGGGCGTCGTCTGCATCGCCCTGAGCTCCCCTGAGGGCGAGGCACTGCTCGAGGCCCCGGCGCGGGCCCTGGAGTCCTTCCTGAAGCGGACGGACGCCGCCGTGCCCCCGGGCACCGAGCACCGCCACTTCGATCTGGATCAGGAGCTCTCGCACATCCTGGCGGAAAGCTAGGGGCGAGACCGCACAGAGCCGCCCGGCGCCGTCCACTCGGGGAGACGGCTCGGGCTCGCACAACCGAATAGAGAATGACAGGCGCCGTGGCTGCGGAGCGCTCCGCAGCCACGGCGCCTGTCGTGCGGCCCGTCACCGGGGCCCTGCGAGCCGTTACCATCGGCCAGCATCGGCGGGCGTCCGCCCGACCCCCAGGCCAGGGAGCGAATCGTGCTGATCACCCACGACACCCGGTGCGCCCTCGACACCGTGGTCGATCTGGTGAACACCGCACCGGAGGACGACGCGGCGCCGGACGCGCTGCCCGATGTCGCGGCGCTGGAGGATTTCGTACGAAACCACGACATCAGCGATGTCGGGGTGCTCTCGGAGTTCGACCTGTCGGCGGTGCGCAAGATCCGCGGACGGTTCGCCTCCGTCTTCGCCGCCCCGGACGCCCGGACCGCCGCGAACCTCATCAACGACCTCGTCGCCGCCGCGGGCACCACGCCCCGGCTCACCGACCACGACGGCTACGACTGGCATGTGCACTACTTCGCCCCGGGCGCCTCGGTCGCCGATCATCTGGCGGCCGACTGCGGGATGGCCCTGGCGTTCTTCGTGGTCGCCGGCGAACAGGAACGGCTGCGGCGCTGCGAGGCCCCGGACTGCCGGCGCGCCTTCGTCGACCTGTCCCGCAACCGCTCACGGCGCTACTGCGACAGCCGGACCTGCGGAAACCGTCTGCATGTGGCCGCGTACCGGGCGCGACGCAAGGAGGCCGCGGGCTGAGCCCGGCCACAGCACGCGACGTGGTCCCCGGCGGGTGGCGCCGGGGACCACGGGTACGGCTCAGAGCAGCAGCAGGTCGTGCAGCGCAGCCATGAGCAGCAGACACCCGATCACCGCAAGGAAGATCATCAGCGGTGGCTGGGAAAGGGCGAAAAGGCATCCACGCGGCTCGTCCTGAGGCGGCGCGGCGTCGCTCTGTGTCGTATCCAGCATCTCGCCGCGATGATGACGCAGCCGACACCCCCGACGCGATCAACACGCCCGGAATGGGCGGGAGTTCGCCGAATTCCGTGATGTCCGTTTCGGTTCGTGATCACTTGCGGACGGGCCTGCGTCCCCCTGCGAACGTTTCCGTCCGTCCGGCGGACGTCATATGCCGTGCTTCTTGAGGATGGCCTCGATGTCGCTGAAGTCGTCCGTGGGCCGCTCGGCGGCCTGCGGCCTGTTCGCGGGACGCGCGGCCGGGGTGCGGGCAGCGGGTCCGAGCGAGGGAGCCGACGCGGTGGGGGCCACCGCCTCCTGGGACCCGGCGCCCCGGGCCGCCCTGCGCTCCTTGCGGGTGCCGCCCCTGCGGCGCTCCACCGCGCGCGTGGTCGAGAAGAGCACCCATGACAGGCCGAGCACGCCGAAGCCCGCCCACGCGGTCGGGCTGAACGCGGTGTCCGCGAGCCAGTCGACCACCCCGGTCATCACCAGGCCGAGCGGGACGAGGGAGTAGGCGGCGATGCGGGTGGCCGCTAGGAAGCGCTTGCGGTACGCGGTGACCGCCGCGATGCCCAGGCCGGCCGCGGCGACTGCGGAACAGACGGTCTCGGCAATCATCCGGTCCTCCAGGCGGGGTTCGGCAGTCTGTGTGCCACTTCGTCACTGTCCATCCTGCACCTCCCGGCCCCCGCCGAGCCATCCTCCGGCAGGACATCAGGGACATCTCCGGGTCGCCTCCTCCCAGGGTGCCGGTCCGGGGCGTACGGAGGAGGCAGCCGGCTCCGGAGGAATCCGGGGGCCCGGCGCGGGGCGAGACCGGGCGTGGGGTGTGACGGGGGCGGGCGTGGCCGGAGGCGTGACCGGGAGCGGCTCGGCGCGGAGGCGAGGCCGGGGGCGGCTCGGCGCGGAGGCGAGACCGGTGACCGGGGGCGGGGGGGCGAGGCCAGGCACGGGACATGGCCGGGGCAGGGCGCGGCCCGGTGCGGGGGCTAGACCGGGGGGCGACCGGCGCGGGGGCTAGACCGGGCACGGGGCGAGGCCGCGGGGTGCGACCGGCGCGGGGAGTGATCGGGGGCGATTCGGAGCGGTGGTTGGGAGCTGGGAGACTGGGGGTATGAGCGACCTCTCCCCCGCCGCACCCGTGCTCGACGTGTGGTGCGAGTTGCAGTGCCCCGACTGCCGAACCGCCCTGGACGACCTCCGCGCCCTGCGGGCCCGTTACGGCGACCGGCTGGAACTGCGGCTGCGGCACTTCCCGCTGGAGAAGCACAAGCACTCCTTCGCCGCCGCTCAGGCCGCCGAGGAGGCGCTGGAACAGGGCAAGGGCTGGGAGTACGCCGAGGCCGTGCTCGGGCGGGTCGAGGAGCTGGACCGTCAGGGTGAACCCTTCCTGGTCGAGGTCGCCCGTGAACTGGGTCTGGACGCCGAGGAGTTCGACACCGCGCTGATCGACGGCCGGCACATCCTGATCGTGGACGCCGACCAGGCCGAGGGCAAGGCGATCGGCGTGACCGGCACCCCGACGTACGTCATCGGCGGCGAGCGTCTCGACGGCGGCAAGAGCCAGGACGGGCTGCGCGAGCGGATCGAGGAGATCGCCGACCGGTTGCTCGCCGAACAGGACTGAGACTGAACCCGCCTCGGCGCAGGTTCCCCTGGTCGGCCGAGGCACTTGTACGAAGCAGGTTCCCCTGGTCGGCCGAGGCTCTTGCACGAAGCAGGCTCTCCTGGTCAGACAAGGCTCTTGTACATCGAGTAGCCGACCGTCTCGTACCCGAGGGACTCGTACAGCCGCTCGGCCGGTGTGTTGCCCGCGAAGACGTTCAGGCCGAGGAGGTGCCGCCCGGAGGCGATCGCCTGGCCCTCGGCGAGCAGCATCAAGGAACGGCCGTGCCCGCGGCCGCGGAAGGGCTCCTCGGCCTCGACGTCGTAGACGAACGCCTTCTCGCCGATGAACTCCACCCACAGGAACCCGACCCGGACGCCGTCGTGCTCCAGGATGCTGTAGAGGGCCTCGTCGGTCACCAGGCCGCGCGTGACGAGCTGGTGGTGGTCCTTGCGCGACCTCGCCCTCGCCTCGGCCTCGGGCACCCCGCGCTCGCTCCAGTCCCGCGCGTACTCCTCGATGCCGCGCTCCGCCCACGGGCCGAACTCGGCCTGTGTCATGGGCCTGCTGCGGCTGCCTGCGGGCAGTTCGGGCGCGGTGGGGCCGAGCCGTTTCTCCATGCCGCGGTTGCGATGGACGTACCCGAGCGCGGTGGCGAGCCGCAGCGCGGGAGCGGCGTCGGCCGGGACCCTGATCTCCACCTGCCCGCAGCCCCAGCCTCGTGCCACCTCCTCGGCGGCGAGCGCGGCGACCGCGCCCCGGCCGCGTCCGCGGTCCGGTTCGTCGATCCGCAGATCCTTGATCTGGGCGACGGTCCGCCCGAAGGAGGGGTGGGTCGCGAGATGTATCGCTCCGACGGGACGGCTGTTCACGCACACCGTGTAGTGCCGGGACAGCGCCCCGTCGGCACCGCGCTGAAGCGGCTCGGTCGGCCGCAGGGTGGTGGTCATCAACGGAGTTCTACCCGCTGTCGGGCGCGGAGGCAGCTCAATATCGCGGCCCTTTACGGCCCCTCACGGGTACGGCGCCTGACACGGACAGGGCCGCTCACGGGTCGAGGTCGTCCCCGGCCCGCTCCTCGAAGATCCGCATGGCCTTCGCGGTCACCGGCCCCGGTGCGCCCGGCAGTTCGCGCGCGTCCACGCGGTGCACCGCCTGGACGTCCCGCAGGGTCGAGGTGAGGAAGACCTCGTCGGCCCGCTCGAGGACGTCCAGCGGCAGGTCCGTCTCCCTGGCCCCGGTCCATTCGACGGTCAACGCGCGCGTGATGCCCGCGAGACAGCCGGAGGCGAGCGGCGGGGTGTGGATCTCGCCGTCGAGCACCACGAACACGTTCGACCCGGTGCCCTCGCACAACTGCCCGACGGTGTTGGCGAACAGCGCCTCGGAGGCACCGTCGGCACGCGCGCGGGCGAGCGCGACGACGTTCTCGGCGTACGAGGTGGTCTTGAGGCCGGTGAGCGCGCCGCGCTCGTTGCGGGTCCACGGGACGGTGATCACGGCCGTGGAGTCGGGCCGCGGGGCGGACTCGCCGAGCGCGACCACGAGGGTCGGCCCGTGCTCACCCCGGTCGGAGCCGAGCGGACCGTGACCGCCGGTGTAGGTGATGCGCAGTCGGCCGAGCGGCATCGGACTGGCATCGAGTACGGCGGCGCAGGCGCGACGGACCTCGTCGTGGTCGGGATCGGGCAGCCCGAGTCCCCGCGCCGACAGGGTCAACCGGTCCAGATGCCGGGTGAGCGCGAAGAGCCGGCCGTCCACCGCCTTCACGGTCTCGAAGATGCCGTCGCCCACGGTCAGCCCGTGGTCGAAGACCGAGACGCGGGCGGTCTCGATGTCCTGAAGCCCGCCGTCGAGCCAGATCTTCACGTCAGGGTCCCTCCACTCGCCTCGTACGCCCCCGACGCTACCGCGAGCAGCCGGGCCGCCTTCAGTTCGGTCTCCCGCCACTCCCCCTCGGGGTCGGAGCCCCAGGTGATCCCGGCGCCGGTCCCGAAGCGCAGCGCCCCCTCGGCGCGGTCGATCCAGAATGTCCGTATGCCGACGGCCAGCTCCGCGGTGCCCCGGTCGGCGTCGACCCACCCGATCCCGCCGCAGTACGGCCCCCGGGGCGCGGTCTCCAGGGCGTCGATGATCCGCAGCGCACTGGACTTGGGCGCGCCGGTGACCGAGCCGGGGGGAAAGGCGGCGTCGAGCAGCTCGGTCCAGCCGGCTCCCTCGCGCAGCTCGCCCCGCACGGTCGACACGAGATGGACGAGTCCCGGATGCTTCTCGACGGCACACAGGTCGGGGACGGTGACGCTGCCGGTGGCGCACACCCGCCCCAGGTCGTTGCGGACCAGGTCCACGATCATCACGTTCTCGGCGTAGTCCTTGGCCAGCAGGTCGTCCTCGGTCCGCCCGGTGCCCTTGATCGGCCCCGACTCCACGACCCGCCCGGCCCGGCGCAGAAACAGCTCGGGGGACGCGGTGGCGATCTCCACCCCGTGCCCGGGCAACCGAATCGTTCCTGCATACGGCGCCGGATTGCCCCGGGCGAGCAGCGCGGTCAGCGCGTCCACGTCAGCGCCGGGCGTGAGCGGCGCGCTCAGGACACGGCAGAGGTTGGCCTGGTAGACCTCGCCGGTCGCGATGTGCGCGCGGATCCGCCGTACGCCCTCCATGTACGCGGCGCGATCGAGGGACGACGTCCAGTCACCGGTGCCCGGCCCCCGCCATGCCCCGGGCACCGGAGCGGGCACCGGTTCGTGGCGTACGTCGGCGAAGCGGGCGCAGGTCAGACCGCCCTCGAAATCGGCGGCGACGGCCCAGAAACCGGCGGAGTCCAGCGCCGCGGGGTCGCTGGTGACATCGAGGAGGCCGGTGGCGACGCGGTCGCCGAAGCGGGCGAGAGGAGCGAGGTCGAGCACGTGGACGAGTCTATGGCGGGTGTCCCGCAGGTGACCTGGCCATGTCGTTCAGGGCGCCCTGACCACGCACGTCGACATGCGCACCGCAGCACGCTGCGCAAACGCGTTTTTGTACTGGCCCCGGAATCCGCTAGAGTTCAACACGTCGCCGAGCCGCGCAAGCGGATCGGAAGGACAGGCGAACGTAGCTCAGTTGGTAGAGCGCAACCTTGCCAAGGTTGAGGTCGCGAGTTCGAACCTCGTCGTTCGCTCGGAAGAGCAAGGGGATCATCCCGACCCCCAACACTCCTGGTGGAGTGGCCGAGAGGCGAGGCAACGGCCTGCAAAGCCGTCTACACGGGTTCAAATCCCGTCTCCACCTCCACGGACGATTAGCTCAGCGGGAGAGCGCTTCCCTGACACGGAAGAGGTCACTGGTTCAATCCCAGTATCGTCCACTGGATCTTCGAGCAGTTCATCGAAGGTCTGACCCGCGCGATTAGCTCAGCGGGAGAGCGCTTCCCTGACACGGAAGAGGTCACTGGTTCAATCCCAGTATCGCGCACGCAGCAGACACGATCCCGATCGTGGTTCCCGCGCGATTAGCTCAGCGGGAGAGCGCTTCCCTGACACGGAAGAGGTCACTGGTTCAATCCCAGTATCGCGCACACACCGAAGCCCCCGGCCCAGCGGCCGGGGGCTTCTTCGTCGCTCCGTCAGCCGGCCTCGGTCAGCTGGAGAACAGCATGTGGCCGAAGCCGCGGTTGCGGTGGTGGCCGCCGTGATGACCGCCGTGGCCGCCGTAGTGGCCGCCGCCGTGCTGCGGGGCACCCCAGGCCGGTGCGCCGGGCTGGGCCGGGTACTGCGGAGCGGCCGGCGGCGGCGGAACGGCGGGACCACCGCCCCACTGGCCCTCCAGGCGGGTCAGCGCCTCCAGCTCGCCGTAGTCGAGAAAGATCCCGCGGCAGCCGCTGCACTGCTCGATCTGGACACCGTTGCGGTTGTAGGTGTGCATCGGTGCGTGACACTTCGGACACTGCATCGTCGGCTCAACTCCTCGCCCGTTGGTCCTGCTTGGCGTTACCCCAGGACAGACTCGTTCCAGCCCTGGTCGGTTGCACCTTACTTCGCGAAACGGTCAGCCAACTCCGGCGGGACCGAACTCATTCGGTCACAGGCGTCCACGACGGCCCGCTCCACGTCGTCCAGCGGCCGGCCGGCGTCGATCGCCTTGGCGACGGCCCGTGCCGCGGTCTGCACGGTGAGTGCGCGTGCGGGCACGTCCAGGGCCGGCCAGGGGTCGCCGTCGGCGGGAACGGCCGGTCCGCCGCCCGCGCGGTAGGCGGCGAGGAAAAGGGCCCAGTCCTCCGGGGACAGCAGGCCGCAGGCGTACCAGGCGGCCGGACGGGCGAGATCCCAGGCGGGCTCCCCCACGCCCAGATCGTCGACGTCGATGAGGCGCCAGGGCCCGTCCGGGGCCGGGTGCCGCACGAGTTGCCCGAGGTGCAGGTCGCCGTGGCAGAGGGTCGTGGTGTCCCGCATGGGGCTCTCTCCCCGCGCCCAGGACGGCAGCGCGGACCAGGCTCGGAGAACGGGGGCGAGGGCGGGGTGGTGGTCCTGCCGGGCGGCGCCGAGCAGCCGGGCGACGGCGAGGGCGGCCTTGGCCGGGCCCCGCATGGCGGGCAGGCCGGGTGGGGCGGGGGTGCGGTGGAGCCGGGCGAGGAGGGTGGCGGCGGGTTCCCAGGGGGCGGCGTCGGGATCCTCCGGGTCCACGGGTTCGCCGTACGGCCAGAACGTGACGAGCCGCCCGTGCAGGTCGACGTGCGTCGGCCGGAGCGGGGGCAGGAGGATGCCGGGGAGGTGGGCGGCCGCGGTGAGGCGGGGAGCGAGGTCGGCGGCGACCGTGTCGGGAGCGTGGGCCTTCGCGACGGTGCGGGCGTGCCGGACGACGGTGGCGTCGGGGCGGTCGGCGAGGGTGGCTGCGGCGCAGGGGCAGGTCGCGGGGTCCCTCGAGTGAGCCTCGGTTCTGACTCTGAGGGTGAGCTCGGTGAGGAGGGGGTGGTGCGTCACTGGGCTCCCTGGACTGTGGGGTCTGGCGCCTCAGTATGTGCCGGACCGCTGCGCTGGGCTTGAGCCGGGCGCCTACGGGGTGCCAGGTGCGGTTGTTCGGCGGGTGCGGGTGCGTGGGGGCTGGTCGCGCAGTTCCCCGCGCCCCCGCTGCGCTGGGCTCGGGCCGGGCGCCTATGAGGGTGCCGGGTTCGGTTGTCGGGCGACTTACGATCCGTCGTGGCTGGTCGCGCAGTTCCCCGCGCCCCTGGGGAGTTGCAGTCAACCTGCGCAGAACGCCCGCCCCCATCGAGTCGCACCCGCACACAGAACCGGCTCAACCGCCGGAGGCAAAAGCAATGCCGGCGCAGCTCCCCAGCTGCGCCGGCATTTTGCCGTCCGCCGCACCCCCGTCCCCACGGGGTTTCATGGGTGGATGTCCCCGCCCGGACCGCTCTTCCGGGCCTGGGGTCGCCGCTCAGCGCCCCAGCATCACTCCCACGGACGACGCCTGTGTGGCCACTGTCTCCCAGCCGTCGAAGACGACGAGGAGCAGGACCGCCAGCGGGAGGGCCATGAGCGTCGCCACCAGCGGGTGACGGCGGCCCGTACGGCGGGGCTGACGTGTGCGGGACAGTGTCCGCGGTGCCGTAAGAGCCATGGTCCCTCTCCTGACCGTTCTGTTGTCGTTGGCAGCGGCGGGTGTCTGACCTCGGGGGACGAGTGCTGCACCCGCCGCTTGACCTCAAATCTAGGCGTCACGGCCCTGCGGCACGTCATGCCTTCGTACCGATTGCCGGGCCTCCCCGAGGATGAGCCGTCACCGCTGACGTACTCCCATGGGTGGAGACGAGGACCTAGGACTCCGGGTCTTCCCGGAGGGGTCGCCCGGTCTGTGCCGCTTTCTCCGAGCCGTCCTCGCGCGGCACCGGCTGCTCGACCAGCGCCAGCACCCTCGTCGCCATGAAACGGGCCGTCCGGACCACCGAGCCGTTGCGAGTGACTTCGCTCACTTCCACCACGCCCCGTCGTACCGCCGTCTCCACCCGGCGGCCTGCCCTGCTCGCCACCACCTCATAGGTACGTGTCGTGTCCCCTGCGTCCACGACTATCTCCACGCGATCACCCTTCACGCGTTCAATCCCCCTTCTTGGACGGGTGGTTGGGATCACATCCGAACCGAAGTCCGCCCGCCCTCCGGCTCCCTGACCACCTCTCAATTCTCCCACCCGGCACTGACAATCCATCGGGACGAGAGGGCGCGGCCTCTGCGCGCGGCGGCCCGTCACTACGTAAGCTGTCGCTCGTCACACGGACCGGGCAGCGGGGATGAACATGGCGATGATGCGCCTGAGGCGCGAGGACCCGCGCGTCGTCGGCTCGTTCAGGCTTCACAGACGGCTCGGCGCGGGTGGGATGGGTGTCGTCTACCTGGGCTCCGACCGCAAGGGGCAGCGGGTCGCGTTGAAGGTCATCCGGCCGGATCTGGCCGAGGACCAGGAGTTCCGGTCGCGGTTCGCGCGCGAGGTCTCGGCCGCCCGGCGGATCCGCGGCGGCTGCACGGCCCGGCTCGTCGCGGCCGACCTGGAGGCGGACCGTCCCTGGTTCGCCACCCAGTACGTCCCCGGGCCCTCCCTGCACGACAAGGTCGTGGACGAGGGTGCGCTGGGCGCAGCCGAGGTCGCCGCGATCGGGGCCGCCCTCTCCGAGGGGCTCGTCGCCGTGCACGAGGCGGGGGTGGTGCACCGCGACCTCAAGCCGTCGAACATCCTGCTGTCCCCCAAGGGCCCGCGGATCATCGACTTCGGTATCGCCTGGGCGACCGGGGCCTCGACCCTCACCCACGTCGGGACCGCCGTCGGTTCGCCCGGCTTCCTGGCTCCGGAGCAGGTGCGCGGCGCCGCGGTGACGCCGGCCACGGACGTCTTCTCCCTGGGCGCGACCCTGGCGTACGCCTCGATGGGTGACTCGCCCTTCGGGCACGGCAGTTCCGAGGTGATGCTGTACCGCGTGGTGCACGAGGAGGCGCAGCTGCACGGCGTGCCCGACGCGGTCGCCCCGCTCATCCGCGCCTGTCTGGCGAAGGACCCCGAGGAGCGGCCGAGCACGCTCCAACTGTCACTGCGGCTCAAGGAGATCGCAGCCCGCGAGGCGCAGGGTCTGCCCGATCTGCGTCCGCCCGCGCCGCGTGCCGCCGAGGCGGACCGGCCCACCGGGCGGATCGCCGACACCTACCCCGACCGGCCCGCGCAGCGCCGCCCGCAGGGACAGCCCGGGACGCAGGGGACGCAGGGAAGCCGCGGCGACAGCCCGTCCCGCGGTTCCGGCCCGGCGCGCGGCGGCACTTCGCCGCGCGGTGGCGTCCCGTCCCGGGGCGGCAGCGGGCCCGTCCGTGGCAACGGCACGCCCGCGCCGCGTTCCGGTGCGACGCGGCCCACGCCGTCCGGGCGGAATACGACCCGTGCCGGCAGCGGCAGCCGTCCCGCCCCCCGCAGCGGCACCGGGCGTCCCGCGCCGCGGAACACCGGTACCGGACGTCGGCCCGCCAACCCCCGGCTGCTGCGCCAGCGGTTGTTCGTCTTCGTCGTCGTCACCCTGTTCGTGGCGCTGGGCATCGCGGCGGCGCAGGGATGCGAGGGGCCGTCCCGTGGCCTCGGCGGTGACAGCGGTGTCGTACGGGAGCAGCCGCAGGGGCAGGTGCACGCACCGCCGCCGGGGACGCAGCAGGACCCGCGGCGGCAGCCGGCCGGCGGCGCAGCGGACTGACCCCGCCGTCCCCGGTCACGCGCGGCCCACCGGCCTCGCGGCCCTGGTCAGGCCTGCGGCCGTCCCGTGGCCACCGCGTAGAAGGCGACGGCCGCCGCCGCGCCCACGTTGAGGGAGTCGACTCCGTGGGCCATCGGGATGCGGACCCATTCGTCGGCGGCGACCAGGGCCTGGGTGGTGAGGCCGTCGCCCTCGGCGCCGAGCATCAGGGCGACCCGGTCCATCTTGTGCGGGGCGGCCTCGTCGAGGGTCTTCGCCTTGGCGTCCGGGGTGAGGGCGAGGAGGGTGAAGCCGGCCTCGCGGACCGAGTCCAGGCCCTTGGGCCAGGTGTCGAGACGGGCGTAGGGCACGGAGAAGACCGCGCCCATGGAGACCTTGACGCTACGGCGGTACAGCGGGTCGGCGCAGTCCGGCGAGAGCAGGACCGCGTCCATGCCGAGGGCCGCCGCCGAGCGGAAGATCGCACCGATGTTGGTGTGGTCGTTGACCGACTCCATGACCACCACGCGGCGGGCGGTCTGGAGCAGTTCGGCCGCCGTGGGCAGGGGTTTGCGCTGCATGGAGGCGAGCGCGCCGCGGTGCACGTGGTAGCCGGTGACCTGTTCGGCGAGTTCGGGACTCACGGCGTAGACGGGGGCGGGCAGTTCGTCGATGACGTCCCGCATGACGTCGACCCACTTGGCGGAGAGCAGCATGGAGCGCATCTCGTAGCCCGCGTCCTTGGCCCGGCGGATGACCTTCTCGCCTTCGGCGATGAACAGGCCCTCGGCGGGTTCGCGTTTGCGGCGCAGTTCCACGTCGGTCAGGCCCGTGTAGTCGTGGAGGCGCGGGTCGTCGGGGTCCTCGACGGTGATGAGATCGGCCACAGGGTGATACTGCCTTGTCCTGGGAGCGGTGCCAACGGCTGGGAACGAGTTGTGTTACCCCGGGTTACGCCAACGGCTTCGGCCCTACGGCGACGACCTCGCCCACCACGATGACGGCCGGGGGCTTCACGTCCTCGGCGACGACCACCTCGGCGACCGTCGCCAGGGTCGCGTCGACCCGGCGCTGGGCGGCCGTCGTGCCCTCCTGAACCAGCGCGACCGGGGTCTCGGGCGACTTGCCGTGGGCCATCAGGGTCTCGGCGATACGGCCGATCTTGTCGACGCCCATCAGGATCACCAGGGTGCCGGTGAGCCGGGCGAGCGCGGGCCAGTCGATCAGGGAGCGCTCGTCGTCGGGGGCGACATGGCCGCTGACCACGGTGAACTCGTGGGCGACCCCGCGGTGGGTGACCGGGATGCCGGCCGCGCCCGGGACCGAGATCGAGCTGGAGATGCCGGGCACGACGGTGCAGGGGATGCCGGCCTCGGCGAGGGCGTGCAACTCCTCCATGCCCCGGCCGAAGACATAGGGGTCGCCGCCCTTGAGCCGTACGACCGACCTGCCCTGCTTGGCGTGCTCGATCAGGGCGTTGTTGATGGCCTCCTGGGCCATGAAACGGCCGTAGGGGATCTTCGCCGCGTCGATCACCTCGACGTGCGGGGGGAGTTCGGCGAGGAGGTCCCGGGGGCCGAGCCGGTCGGCGATCACGACGTCGGCCTCGGCGAGGAGGCGGCGGCCGCGGACCGTGATGAGGTCCGGGTCGCCGGGCCCGCCGCCGACGAGGGCGACGCCCGGGGTGCGGGTGCGGTAGTGGGGGGCGACGAGGGTGCCGTCGCGCAGGCCCTCGACCACGGCGTCCCGGACGGCCGCGGTGTGCCGGGGGTCGCGGCCCTTGGCGTTCGTGGTGAGCACGGCGACCGTGACGCCCTCGCTGTGGCCGGTCGCCGGGGTCCAGGCGGTGGCGGCGTCGGCGTCGTCGGAACGGACGCACCAGACGCGGTGCCGCTCCCCCTCTGCGGAGGCACGGGCGTTCGCCTCGGGGTCGCTGGTGGCGATCAGGGCGTACCAGGCGTCCTCCAGGTCGCCTTCCCGGTACGGCCGTCGTTCCCAGGTGATCTCGCCCGTGTCCGCCATCGCCTCCACGGAGGGGGTCGCCGCCGGGGACACGAGGAGGACGTCCGCGCCGGCCGCCATCAGGGCCGGGAGGCGGCGCTGGGCCACCTGGCCGCCGCCGAGGACGACGACCTTGCGGCCGGTGAGGCGGAGGCCTACGGGGTAGGCGGGGTGTTCGGCCATGAGGTGCGGCTCCTCGTCCTGGCAAGGCGATGGGTGCTACGGCGCTGGAGCAGCCCTGACGTGCGGATTTTAAGAGGTGGGTTCAGCGTACGGCCGGGGTGGGGTGCACGCAGTGACGCGTACCCCACCCCGGTTCCGGAGCTACTTCTCGGTGACCCCCGCCGAGTCGAACGTCGCCACCTCGTGCATGGCCCGGGCCGTGCTCTGGACCAGCGGCAGGGCCAGGAGCGCGCCCGTGCCCTCGCCGAGGCGCAGGTCGAGGTCGACCAGAGGGCGCAGGCCGAGCTTGTTCAGGGCGGCGACATGACCGGGTTCCGCGCTGCGGTGGCCCGCGATGCAGGCCGCGAGGACCTCCGGGGCGATGGCACGGGCGACCAGGGCGGCGGCGCCGGCGCTGACGCCGTCGAGGATGACCGGGGTGCGAAGCGAGGCGCCGCCGAGCAGCAGGCCGACCATCGCCGCGTGCTCGAAGCCGCCGATGGCCGCGAGGACGCCGATCGGGTCGGCGGGGTCCGGCTGGTGGACCTCGATCGCGCGCCGCACGACCTCGGTCTTGCGGGCCAGCGTCTCGTCGTTGATGCCGGTGCCGCGGCCGGTGACCTCGGCGGGGTCGGTGCCGGTGAAGACGGAGATCAGGGCGGCGGACGCGGTGGTGTTCGCGATGCCCATCTCACCGGTGAGCAGGGCCTTGTTGCCGGCGGCGACCAGGTCGCGGGCCGTCTCGATGCCCACCTCGATGGCCTGCTTGGCCTCCTCGCGGGTCATCGCGGGGCCGGTGGTCATGTCGGACGTGCCGGCCCGGATCTTGCGGGGCAACAGACCGGGCGTGGCCGGGAGTTCGGCCGCGACACCGACGTCCACGACACAGACCTCGGCGCCCACCTGGCCGGCGAAGGCGTTGCAGACCGCGCCGCCGCCGAGGAAGTTGGCGACCATCTGGGCCGTCACCTCCTGCGGCCAGGGGGTGACGCCCTGGGCGTGCACACCGTGGTCGCCGGCGAAGATCGCGACGGCCGCGGGCTCCGGGATCGGCGGCGGGCACTGCCGGGAGAGCCCGGACAGCTGCGCCGAGATGATCTCCAGCATGCCGAGGGCGCCGGCCGGCTTGGTCATCCGCTTCTGCCGTTCCCAGGCCTCGCCGAGCGCCTTGGCGTCCAGCGGGCGGATCTGCGCGACGGTCTCGCCCAGCAGGTCGTGCGGCTCCTCACCGGGCAGGGCGCGGCGGCCGTACGTCTCCTCGTGCACGACCCAGGACAGCGGGCGGCGCTTGGACCAGCCGGCCTGCATCAGCTCGGGCTCGTCCGGGAACTCGTCGACGTACCCGACGCACAGGTAGGCGATGACCTCCAGGTGCTCCGGCAGGCCGAGGGCACGGACCATCTCGCGCTCGTCGAAGAAGCTGACCCAGCCGACCCCGAGGCCCTCGGCGCGAGCGGCGAGCCAGAGGTTCTCGACGGCGAGGGCGGCGGAGTACGGGGCCATCTGCGGCTGGGTGTGCCGGCCGAGGGTGTGGCGGCCGCCGCGGGTGGGGTCGGCGGTGACGACGATGTTCACCGGGGTGTCGAGGATCGCCTCGATCTTCAGTTCCTTGAACTGCTTGGCCCGGCCCTTGGGCAGCGACCTGGCGTACGCGTCGCGCTGGCGCTGGGCCAGTTCGTGCATCGCGCCGCGCGTCTCGGCGGAGCGGATGACGACGAAGTCCCAGGGCTGCGAGTGGCCCACGGAGGGCGCGGTGTGGGCGGCCTCCAGGACGCGGAGCAGCACCTCGTGCGGGATCGGGTCGCTGCGGAAGCCGTTGCGGATGTCCCGGCGCTCCCGCATGACCTTGAGCACGGCCTCGCGCTCGGCGTCGTCGTAGGCGGGCGCGGCGGGACCCGTGGACTGGCGTGCTTCTGCCACGGGGGCCGTGCTCACTTCCGGTGCTTCCTGGTCCTCCTGATCGGCCGCCCTGGTGTCCAGGTCGTCCGCCTGCTGTACGAGTCCGGCGTCGCCGTCCGCCTCCCGCGGGCCCGGGACCACGGCCTGCTCCTCGGGGAGCGTCAGGGGGTGGGGCGGGGTCGGCGCGAGGTGCGGGGTGGTGGGCACCGAACCGTCCACCGCCACGAACTCGCCGAGCGGCTGGCCCGGGTGGGGCTCCATGGGCACCGCGCTGGGCAGCACTCCGGGGGTCTCCGCGCTGCCGGGCACCGCGAACTGACCCTGCGCGTCGGCGACATCGGCCAGGAGCGGCTGGGCGGCGGGCTGCGGGCCCTGCGGGGCGCTTTCCGGGACCACGGTCGGCTCCGGGGCGTCATAGTGGCTTGCGTGAGCGGGCTGGGGGAGCGGCTCGGGCAGTGCCTCCGCGAAGGACGGTTCCTCGGCGGGAGGAGCGGCCTCGACGGGTGCCGCGGGCTCCGTCGGCTGAGCGGTGGGCTCGGTCTCCGTGGGGTCCGGGAGGGGGACGGTCTCGGAGACGGCCGGGGTGGTTGCGGGTGCCGTGTCTTCGACGTCCTCGGCAGCGAGCGAGGATTCCGGCGCGGTCGCCTCGGGTGCGGTGAGGGCTTCCTCAGCGAGCGGGGCGGTTACGGGCTCCTGGGGGGCGTCGGCTTCCGGGGCCTGGGCCTGGGGCATTTCCGGGGCCGCTTCCTGGACGACGTCCGCTTCCGTGGCCGCGGTCACTTCGTGGGCGATCTCGGCGACCGGAGGAACAGTCGGCTCCTCCACAGCAGCCGCTTCCGGAACGACGGCTTCCGCGACAGCGTCGGCTTCCTCGGCGGCGCCGACCTCTTCCGGCACCTCGACAGCCTCCGCGGCAACGGCGGCCTCGGCGGCCTCCGCGGCAACGGCGGCCTCCGGCAGGGCGTCGACCGCCGGAGCAGCCTCGGCCACCGGGGCAGCCTCGGACTCCGGTGCGGCAGCCTGCGGGGCCGCCTCCGGCTCCGCCGCCGCGGTCTCCCCGTCCACCGCGACGGACGGGAGCTCGGGTGCGGGTTCGGCGACCTCGCCCACCTGCGCGGCCTCGCCCACCTCCGCACCCTCGACCACCGGCTCGGCACCCGGGACCTGCTCCTGCGCGGGCACGGGTCCGTCGACCGCGGCCAGGTCGGTGCCGGGGACGTCCTGATCCCCGGGCGCCTGCCCGGCGTCGGCGGCATCGCCCTCCACCGCCGGAACCGCCTCGGGCAGATCGCCGTCACCCGGCAGCTGCCCCGGGTCCGACTCCTCGGCCACGACCGGAGCCGCCTCGGCGCTCACGGCCTGCTCCCCGTCCGGGCCGAGGTCGGCCACCGCGCCCGTCTCCGGGCCCGGCAGCGGCTCGGGGGCCGCCTCGTGCGCGGCCTCCGGAACGGCCACGGGAGCCTGCTCCTGGGGCGCGTACCCGACGGCGCCCGCCTCGGACGTCAGCCGGGCCACGGCCGCCTGCGCCGCACCCACCGGCTCCGCGACAGGAGCCGGCGCCGGAATAACCGTTTCGGCAGCCGGGGCCACCGCGCTCACCGGCGTCTGGACGGCGGTCGGCGCGCCCCACGGGACCGCGCCCTGCGGCTGGGGGGCGTCGAAGTACTCGGGACCGGCCGTGACCGGCTGCCGTACCGGCGCGCCGGCGGGGCCGCGGTCGGCGAGGGAACGGACCGGGCTCGCGGAGGAGTCGGGGATCGGCGGGCCGAGGTGCAGCGGCCGACGGGGGGTGATGGGCGGGATCGGCACCTTGGGCGCCTGCGGCTGGGGGGTGCGGACGGCGCTGAGGTCGTGCGCCCCGCTGTCGCGGCCGGCCATCTCGTGCGGTCCCGGTTCGTGGAGGGTCTCGACGACCGGCTCCGGCGCGGGCGGGGCGACCTCGTTGCCCCAGGGGCTCTGGGCGCCCGGCAGCAGCAACAGGTCTTCGTCCTCGGCGGGGGTCTCGGAGAGGTAGGTGTACGCACCCGGGACGCCCGGCTGTTCCACCATGCCTGCGTTCTCCGGCAGTCCCTCGCCCGGAACCTGGCCGGTGTCGGTCATGCGTACCCCTCGCCCATCGGTTAGTGCTTCTACGACCAGCTCACCGGGGACGGCGCACCGACCGCCCCCGCAGTGAAGAACGAGCGTGCGTGCCCAGCGGCACGAACGGCCCGCCGAGAAAGACGACAAAGCCATTAACTGGCATTGTCCCGGCCGTTCCCCCGTCGCGACAGCTTGATCCGCGACGACCCGCTGTGGACTGCGCCACGTTGCGCGTCCTCCGGTTGTGCCGTACCGCACCCACCCCAAAACGGGCGCGCTTTCCGGACATTGACGAACGAATGCCGGGCAGCTTGCTGCGGTACAACGGTCGGCCAGCCTACCGCGCGCAGTACGACAACAGGATCACGGGGACGGCGAACCGGGTCAGACCGTACGGTCCGGAAGGACCCCGCTGAGCAGGAACGCGACGCTCCGCTCCGTCTCCGTCCAGGCCCTGGTGTCGAGTTCGACGGACTGGAGGAGGGCGCACTCGACGCGGTAGCCGTGTTCGGTGAGGTCCCGGCCGACGAGTTCGGCCTCGTCGCGGGTGGCCGCGTGGGCGACGATCCGCTGCGGTCGGCGGTCGGCGACCGCGGAGACCACGGCCACTCCCCCGCCGCCGACGCGGACTACGTCCGGTTCGGGGAGGTTCTCCAGGACGTGCGGGGCGGTGCCGGCGACGATCTGGACCTGGAGTCCGAAGGCCCGGGCGTTGGCCTCGGTGCGTTCGCAGGCCCTGAGGTCGCGGTCGACGGCGATGACGGCGGCCCCGGCCCGGGCGGCCTCGGTGGCGAAGGCGCCGCTGCCGCAGCCGATGTCCCACACCAGGTCGCCGACGCGCGGTCCGAGCCGGGTGAGTTGGGCCGCGCGGAGCGGTTCCAGTTCGCCTTCGCCCATGAGGCCGCCGTAGGACTCGGCGGGCAGCGTCCAGCCGCGCGGTGCGGCGGCCGGGTCACGGCCGGCGATCCAGCCGCCGTCCGGCGTCACGGGGGCGGTGCCGCCGATGACGATGACGATGTTCGGGTCGCGCCAGGTGTGGTCGGCGGCCTTGTCGGAGGTGACGACGGTGACCTGTTCGCGGTCGGTGCCGAGCTCCTCGCAGATGACGAAGGTGCGGTGGACGCCCTCCATCAGCAGGCCGAGCTCGGCGGGGCCGGCTCCGGGTGAGGTGAGGACGGCGACCTTGGTGTGGGCGCGGCACACGTTCACCGCGCGTCGCAGGGTGCGGCGGTGGGCGACGACCACCTGGGCGTCGTCCCAGGGCATCCCGGCGCGGGCGAAGGCGGCGGCGACCGAGGAGACACCGGGGACGACCTCGACCTCCAGGCCGAACTCGGGTGCGCGCAGGGTCCGTACGACGCCGAAGAAGCCGGGGTCGCCGTCGGCGAGCACGACCGCGGTGCCGCGGTGGCCGGTGATGCGGCGGGCCGCGAGGGCGACGCTGCCGAGACGGATGCGTTCGGCGGTGGGCGGCACCTCGGGAAGTGCCAGGTGGTGGGCGGCGCCCGCCACGAGGGTGGCCGCGCCGAGGGCGGAGCGTGCCGCGGCGGTCAGCGGCGAGCCGTCCCAGCCGATCACCGTGACCCGGTCGGCCATCGTGTCTCAGTCTCCAGGAATATGCGCAGTGGTTCGTCGGGAGGTTACCCCGTCGGACGGGGAAGCGCTTTCGCCGAACTCGGTCAGTTCCAGTCCGAGTAGGGCGTGAAGCCGTCCGCGTCGGCCAACTGCTCGCCCGCGCCGTCGAGGTCCTCGGGCAGCAGGCTCCACACGATGAAGTCGGTGCGGACGTCGCTCCAGGTGCCGTCCTCGGCGCGGACGTGCGCTATGCAGGCGCCGCGCAGGACGCCCTCGCTGATACAGCCGATCTTCTGGGCGACCTGCTGGGAGGCGGTGTTGTCGGCCGCCGTGCGCAGCTCGATGCGCTCGAACTTCTGGTCGGTGAACAGCCACTGGGCGGTGGCCAGCGCCGCCTCGGAGGCGTAGCCCTCGCCGCGGGCCCAGGGGGCGATGATGTACGACAGCTCGGTGGAGCGGACGTGCCAGTCGGTCTTGGCGAGCTGGACGATGCCGACCAGGCGCTGGGTGAGGAACTCGGTGACGGCGAGGTCGAGTCCGCGGCCGGACTCCCGTTCGGAGGGCGCGTACCGGGTGATCCAGCCGCGCGCCTGCTCCTCGGAGTAGGGCTGCGGGACGTCGGTCCAGGCCCCGACCTGCTCGTCGTTCATCATCTCGGCCAGCGCGGGCACGTCGTCCTCGTCGAGGGGGCGCAGCACCAACCGCTCCGTGCTGATGGAGATGTTGGGGAAGGTGCCTGTCATGCGCCGCTCCGTAACCGTGGGGAACCTCAGGGCTTGCCTCAGTGCCTGCCTCAGTGCCTGCTGAACTGCCCAGCATGCAGCATGAAAGCACCGCACCGCATCACGGGGTCCACACATGGTGAGCGAGTGGACCCCGTGCGTGGCGATACGTCGTATACGCGCCGGGCGGCCCTGCGGCGGTCAGAAGGACGCGATGACCGAACCGGCGTACTTGTCCTGGATGAACTTCTTGACCTCGGGCGAGGTGAGCAGCTTGGCGAGCTTCTTCACGCGCGGGTCGTCCTGGTTGCCCTCCTTCACCGCGAGGAAGTTGCCGTAGGGGTTGTTCTTCGCGGACTCCAGGACCAGGGCGTCCTTGGCGGGCTTGAGGTCGGCCTCGATGGCGTAGTTGCCGTTGACGACCGCGGCGTCCACGTCGTCGAGGGAGCGCGGGGTCTGGGCCGCCTCCAGCTCCTTGAACTTGAGGTTCTTCGGGTTCTTGGTGATGTCGGAGGGGGTCGCCTCGTTGCCCACGCCGTCCTTGAGGGTGATCAGGCCGTTCGCGGCGAGCAGCTTGAGGGCACGGGCCTCGTTCACGCTGTCGTTCGGGACGGCGATCGTGGCGCCGCTCTTGAGGGCGTCGGCGCTCTTGACCTTGTGGGAGTAGAGGCCGAGCGGCTCCAGGTGGACCGTGACGACGGGCGCGATGTGGGTGCCGCGCTTCTTGTTGAAGTCGTCGAGGTACGGCTGGTTCTGGAAGTAGTTGGCGTCGACCGAGCCGTCCTCGGTGGCCGTGTTGGGGGTCACGTAGTCCGTGAACTCCTTGACCTCCAGGTCGAGGCCCGCCTTCTTCGCCAGGTTCTCCTTGACGTAGTTCAGGATCTCGGCGTGCGGGGTGGGGCTCGCGGCGACGACGAGGGGGCCGCTGGTGTCCGAGGCGGAGCCAGAGTCGGACGAACCGCAGGCGCTGAGCCCGAGGGTGAGGGCTCCGGCGGCGAGCGCGGCAGTGGTGAACTTTACGGTGTTACGCACGAAAAGTGCCTTTCCTTTTGGGTACAGCGATCCCGTGATGGGGTGCACGGGACGAACAGGGGGTGGCTCAGACGGTCTTGGTGTCCGCCGTGGCCGCCTTCAACAGCCGCAGCTTGGGCGCCGGTCCGGAGCGTCCGCCGCGGCGGTGCAGCGAGCGGGCCGCGTAGTCGCCGGCGAACTGGATGAGCGAGATGACGACGGCGAGGATCGCGACCGTGATCCACATGAGCTGGGTCTCGAAACGCTGGTAGCCGTAGCGGATGGCGATGTCGCCGAGGCCGCCGGCGCCGACCGTGCCGGCCATCGCGGAGTAGCCGATCAGCGCGACGATCGTGGTGGTGGTGCTGGCGATCAGCGAGGGCAGCGCCTCCGGGACGAGGACCTTGCGGACGATGGTCCAGGTGTTGCCGCCCATCGACTGCACGGCCTCGACCAGTCCGCCGTCCACTTCGCGGACCGCCGTCTCGACGAGGCGCGCGAAGAACGGGATGGCGCCGATGGCGAGCGGCACGATCGCGGCCTCGCGGCCGATGGTCGTGCCGGTGATCGAGCGGGTGAAGCCCATGAGCGCGACCATCAGGATGATGAAGGGCATCGAGCGGGCGACGTTCACGACCTGCCCGATGACCTTGTTCGCGACGACGTTCTGGAGGAGTCCGCCCCGGTCGGTGAGGACGAGGAGCACACCGAGCGGAAGGCCGCCCACGACGGCGATGACCGTGGACCAGCCGACCATGTAGAGGGTGTCCCAACACGCCTGCTCCAGCAGGGGCTGCATCTCGGACCAGGTCACTTGGCACCTTCCTTCACCAGCTGGGACTCACCGACGACGTCGATCTGGAGGCCCTTTTCGCGCAGGAAGCCGACCGGTACGACGTTGTCCTCGTAGCGGCCGGGCAGTTCGATGCGCATCCGGCCGACCTGGAGGCCGCCGACGGTGTCGATGGCCGCGCCGAGGATCGAGATGTCGATGTTGTAGGTGCGGGACAGCTGGGAGATGACGGGCTGGGTGGCCGCCTCGCCCTGGAAGGTGACGTCGAGGACGGTACGGTCCTCGCCGGTCGCCTCGCCGCCGACGGGGAAGAGCGCGGAGGCGAGTTCGGAGCCGGGGGTGGCGAGCAGTTCGCTCACCGTCCCGGACTCGACGATGCGTCCGTTCTCCATCAGGGCGGCCGAGTCGCAGATCGACTTCACGACGTCCATCTCGTGGGTGATGAGCAGCACGGTGAGCCCGAGCTGCCGGTTCAGGTCGCGCAGCAGCTGGAGGATCGAGCGGGTGGTCTCCGGGTCGAGCGCGCTGGTCGCCTCGTCGGACAGCAGCACCTTGGGGTCGCCGGCGAGGGCGCGGGCGATGCCGACGCGCTGCTTCTGGCCGCCGGAGAGCTGGGCGGGGTAGGCCTTGGCCTTGTCGGCGAGCCCGACCAGGTCCAGCAGTTCGAGTGCCTTGCGGGAACGCTCCTTGCCGGAGGTGCCGAGGATCTCGAGCGGCAGCTCGACGTTGTCCTGGACGGTCCGGGTGGAGAGCAGGTTGAAGTGCTGGAAGACCATGCCGATCCGGCTGCGCGCCTGCCGCAGTTCCCGGCCGGCCCGAGGTCCGCGCCCGGCGAGGGCGGTGAGGTCCTGTCCGGCGACGGTCACGGTGCCGGCGGTGGGGCGCTCCAGCAGGTTGACGCAGCGGATGAGCGAGGACTTGCCGGCGCCGGACTGGCCGATGACGCCGTACACCTCGCCTTCGCGGACATGGAGGTCGACGCCGTCCAGGGCGGTGACCTCACGGCCGCGCGAGCGGTAGACCTTCGTGAGGCCTGATGTCGTGATCACTGGGTTTCCATCACTGTCGAGTACCGCAGGGCGTGGGTGTGCCCTGGTACGGGAGGAAGTCGTGCGCGGGCACAGGGGTCACGTACGGGATGTTCACGGCGTACGGACGTGCCGGGGCGGCTCGCTTCGGGGCGCGAGGCTCACAGGGGTGGTGCGGGGGCCCTCTAACAGGCGCGCATTCGACACATACAACGAGCACCGGGCGTCAGGGTCGCCTCGGTCGCAAGGGTGCGGCAGCTCGTCGTGGTCATGCGATCAGTAAAGCAGAAGTACGGTCCTGACAAAGCGCCGCTGTCCACATGCTGGACAGCGGCGGACAGGTCAGCGGCGCGGGGCGATCTCCACTCCGCCGGACGTCACCAGCGCGGACAGGGCCGACAGGTCCTCGACCACGAGATCGGCGTCCAGTTCGTGGGACGCGTGGGTTGTGGTCAACGCCACGGTGGTCATTCCGGCGGCGCGCCCTGCCCGCAGTCCGGCGGGGGCGTCCTCGAAGACGACACAGCGGGCCGGGTCCACGCCGAGTTCCCTGGCGGCGAGCAGGTAGGGCTCGGGGTCGGGCTTGCCACGGGTGACGTCGTCGGCGGCGATCAGCGTCTTGGGGAGGATGCCGACGGCTTCGAGACGGGCCTCGGCGAGTCGTCGGGTGGCGGAGGTGACGACGGCCCAGCGGTGCGCGGGCAGCGAGTCGAGGAGGTCCCTGGTCCCGGGGAGCAGATGGACACCCCCGTTCGGCACGTCCTCCACCTCCAGCTGCTCGATCCGGGCCAGAGCCTGCGGCACCACGTCGGCGGGAAGCAGTTCGGCGGCTATCTCGACGGCCGGGCGCCCGTGCAGTTCGACCCGGGCGAAGGCCTCGGGGGTGATGCCGAACTCCTCGGCCCAGCGCGTCCAGCAGCGGTGGACGGATTCGAGGGAGGAGACGAGGGTTCCGTCGTTGTCGAACAGAAGGGCTTCGGCATGGATCTTCATGGCTTCGACCCTACGGTGCCGGGCGGGGGCGGCCGCATCAGGTCTTTTGGGCCGTAATAGGCTCGCCGCATGTTTGATGCCCTGACGCTGGTGACCGGCGTTGCCGCGCTGCTGCTGGCCGCCTGGTGCGGCTGGGCCGCGTACCGGGACCAGCCGACCAAGGACTGGCATTTCATCGGGATGGCCGCGGTGTCGGTGCTGGCGCTGGTCCAGCTGGTGATCGGGATCGTGCAGCTCGCGCGGGGCGAGAAGCCGGAGCAGGGTACGACGATCTTCGTCGCCTATCTGCTGGGGGCGTTCGCGTGTGTGCCGGCGGCCGGGTTCATGTCGCTCGCGGAGCGGACGCGGTGGGGGTCGGTGACGGTTGCCGCCGGCGGGGTGGTGCTGGCCGTTCTGGAGGTGCGGCTCTATGACATCTGGGGAGGCTGAGGTGAGTCGGCGACGGCGCTTGGCCAGCGGGCCGGGGACGCTTCTCGTGTGGCTGTACGGCGTGATGGTCGTGGGAGCGGTGTCGAGGTCGGCGTACCAGATCTCCACCGAGTTCGACCGGGCGCCGCTGGCGTATTCGCTGTCCGCGGTGGCAGGTGTCGTGTACGGGTTCATCACGTACACGCTGGTGCGGGGCGGAGAGACGGCTCGCAAGGTGGCGCTCGCGTGCTGCATCGCGGAGCTGGTGGGTGTACTGACCGTCGGCACGTGGACGTTGATCGAGCCGTCCGCGTTTCCTGATGCGACCGTGTGGTCGGACTTCGGGATGGGGTATCTGTTCATCCCCGTGCTGCTGCCGCTGTCCGCCATCTACTGGTTGCGGAAGGGTGCGCCCAAGGGGGATGCCGCCTGAGGTTTGTCGGGCGGCACCCTGTCCGTTGTGGCTGGTCGCGCCCACGCGGCGGAGCCGCAAATCGACACAGCCCCGCGCCCCTAAAAGATCATGCGGTGGCCGCGTATGTTCCTGCGGGCTTCTCCAGGACGATCATCGGGACTCCGTCCTCGCCCTCCGACGTGCCCACCGTCTGGTAGCCGACCTTGCGGTAGAGGCGGAGGTTGCCCTCGCTGCGGTGGCCGGTGTGGAGGCGGAAGCTGGTGGCGCCCCGCTGCTCGGCCAGGGCCGACTCGGCCGCGCGCAGGAGACGGGCACCGATGCCGTGGCCCTGGAGGCGGGGGTGGACGCAGAGTTTGCCGATGGCGGCCGAGCCGTCCTCGGTGACACGGCCGCGGACCGAGCCGACCACCTCGTCGCCCAGGCGGGCCACGAAGACGCAGTCCGAAGCCACCTCCGCGCGGACCGAGTCCAGGGTCTGGACGAGCGGGTCGATGCGGTAGTTGCCGTACAGCGCCGCCTCACTCTGGAAGCACAGGTACTGCAGCCTGAAGATCTGCTCCGCGTCCTGCTCGGCCGCCGCAGAGATGGTCACGCTCATGCCCATGTGCGCACGCCTCCCGCTCACCTGATCGCCTGTTGTCCCCCACTCCTATCCCCGCCCCCGGCGTGCCGCAACCTCCGGTGTGAGCAATCTGCGAAGACATCCCAGGCATCTGGAACGTTCCGGACCGAGACTGCCCTGTGAGATACCCAACTCCCCCGCGATCTCGCGGTACGTGAGGTCCTTCGGGGAGAGGAGGGCGGCCAGCAGAGAGGGGCAGCGGCCGGGCAGCCGGCGGACCGCGTCATGGACGGCCCTGCGGCGGGCCGCCGCGAGGGTGAGCTGCTCGGGGGTGTGGTCGTCGTCGGCCACGGGCTCGGTGTCGTAGGGCCGTTCGAGACGGGTCGTACGACGGCTGCGGCGGGACTCGGAGCGGACGGCCCGGCGGAGCCAGCCGGGCGGGTCGAGAGGCGGGCCCTGGGTCTCCAGGTGTTCCAGGAGGCGGACCCAGACCGCCTGCTCGAGGTCGCCCGGTTCCGTACCGGTGGCATGTGCCTCAGCGGATGCCTCGGCCGTCAGCAGCGGGCGCAGGGTGGTGACCAAGTCGTGCGTCATATGCGGTACGACACGGCCGCCCGGGGCGTGGGTTGCCCGGGCGGCCGTAAGTCACCCCCATCGGGGGCCGCAGGCTCAGCGGTTGACGAAGTCCTGGCGGGCCAGGACGCCGGTGTCCGGGTTGTCGGTGAAGACGCCGTCGATGCCGGTGGCGAAGTAGCGCCGGAAGGCGCCGAAGGCGTCTCCGTAGGCGTCCGCGTCGGTGCCCTTGCGGTACTCGGCCGGCAGGAACGGGTTCTCGTTGCGCATGGTGTAGGGGTGCAGGATCAGCCCGACCTTGTGGGCGTCGGCGACCAGGGTGGTCTCCTTGTCGAGGCTGCCGTCCGCCTTCTTCGTGATCACGAGATCCAGGGTCGGGCCGATGCCCTGGGCGTAGCCGGCGATCTCCCTGAGGCCCTTGGGGGTGATCAGGTCGGCGACCGTGCGCGGGTCACCGGTCTCGACGAAGTCGAAGGGGCGGGTGTTCGCCGCGGACAGCAGCACGACGAGGGGGTTGTCGACGAGCTTGTTCAGCCGCTGGATGCTGGTGGGCTCGAAGGACTGGAGGATGACCGGCGAGTTGCGCCGGTCCTTGCCGTGCTTGTGGAGGAGCTTGGCGACCCGCTCCTCGAGACCCAGGCCGAGCTTGCGGAAGTAGGTGGGGTGCTTGGTCTCGGGGTAGATCCAGACCTGCTTGCCGCGTTTGCGGGTCTGCTCGTCCTGCCACTTGAGGACTTCCTCGAAGGTGGGGATCTCCCAGCGGCCGTTGTAGAGCGTGTTGTGCGGGCGGTTGGCCGGGATGCGTTCGATCGCGCGGAGCGTCTTCAGTTCGGCGAGCGTGAAGTCCTCGGTGAACCAGCCGGTGACGGAGACGCCGTCGAGGACCTTGGTCGTCCTGCGGTCGGCGAACTCCTTGTGGTCGGCGACGTCGCTGGTGCCGCCGATCTCCGGTTCGTGACGGCAGACCAGGTGGCCGTCCCTGGTCGGGACGAGGTCGCCGGCCTCGACGATGTCGGCGCCCAGGTCGAGGGCGAGCTGGTAGGAGCCGAAGGTGTGCTCGGGGCGGTAGCCGCTGGCACCCCGGTGCCCGATGACCGTCGGCACGGGCAGGCTCCCGAGGCCGCCCTTGCCGTGCCCGGCGGACCCCGCGGTCGCGGCTCTCGCCGTGCCCGAGAGTCCCAGGACCGCTCCCCCGGCGCCGAGCATCGCGGCTCCGAGAAGTGCCCGTCGTCCGGTGCCGTCCGTGTGCGCGTCCTGCGATCCCATGTGGGCCCCTTCTTCCGTCGCCTCTTCGCTGCGGGCCGATCGTAGGTCGGCGTCCGTGACGGACGGGAGACCTGCGGCGGAACACGCGGGTGACGTGGGATGTCGCATGGGAACAGATGTCTGACGACTCGTCGGCATCGGGGCGGGGAGCCGGGGTACGCGTCCGTCGGGGCGACGTCGGTCACATCGTTCCGACCGGGTTTCCGGCAGGCAACGCGGCCTCGCCGCAGGTAAACGAGCGTCAACAACGCGTAAGACCTCGGTGAACCCGCGGTGCTCGATGTGCACGATTCCCCGAGCCGCGAGTAATGTCCTCACCTGCACAGACTCATACAGTTTCCTTGGCCGTTCTCTTGACATCGGAGGGCCCGTTGTCCCGCTTCGTGCTCATCAAGGCAGTGCTCGGACCGATCATGCGCCTGATGTTCCGCCCGCAGGTGGAGGGCGCGGAGCACATCCCGGGCGACGGTCCCGTCATCCTCGCCGGCAACCACCTCACCTTCATCGACTCGATGATCCTTCCGCTGGTGTGCGACCGGCAGGTGTTCTTCATCGGCAAGGACGAGTACGTCACCGGCAAGTCCCTCAAGGGCCGCCTCATGGCCTGGTTCTTCACCGGGGTCGGCATGATCCCGGTGGACCGCGACGGTGGCCGTGGCGGCGCGGCCGCGCTGATGACGGGCCGGCGGATCCTGGAGGAGGGGAAGATCTTCGGCATCTACCCCGAGGGGACCCGGTCGCCCGACGGACGGCTGTACCGGGGCCGTACCGGGATCGCCCGGCTGACCCTGATGACGGGCGCGCCCGTCGTGCCGTTCGCGATGATCGGCACGGACAAGTTGCAGCCGGGCGGTTCGGGGATGCCGCGGCCCGGGCGGGTCACCGTGCGGTTCGGTGAGGCGATGGAGTTCTCCCGCTATGACGGGATGGACCGGGACCGGTATGTGCTGCGGGCCGTGACGGACTCCGTGATGGCTGAGGTCATGCAGTTGTCGGGGCAGGAGTATGTGGACATGTATGCGACGAAGGCGAAGGCTGCGTAGTCGGTTCGTTGTCGGTCGGTTCGTTGTCGGGTGCGGGTGCGTGGGGGCTGGTCGCGCCCGCGCGGCGGAGCCGCAAGTCGACACAGCCCCGCGCCCCTAAAGGCCCAACCGTTGGTTCTTCAGCATGAACCAAGCCGCCAACGCTGTTGCGAGCAGGACTGCTGCTCCTGCACCCGCCGCGATGGTGAGGCCGTCCACAAAAGCTCCCCGAGCTGACGCCAGCAGGTCCTGAGCCGTGTTCATCGGCATGCCCGAAGCCGCTTCCACCGCGCCGCCCAGCGACTCGTGCGCCCCGGTCGGTGTGCCCGGCGGGGCCGTGAAGCCTCGGTACACGCCCGTCACGATCGAGCCCAGGACCGCGATGCCCAGGGCCGCGCCCAGTTCGTACGCCGTCTCCGAGACCGCCGAGGCCGCGCCCGCCTGGTCCTTCGGGACGCTCGACAGGATCACGTCGGCCGTGACCGTGAACGAGAAGCCCGCGCCCACGCCCACGACCAGCAGGGCCGCGCCCAGGACCGGGTAGCCCGTGGACTCGTCGAGCACGGTCAGGGATGCCAGGGCCAGGCCGATGGCCGCGAGACCGCCCGAGACCACCGCGCGCACCGAGTAGCGGCGGGCCGTCGCTCCGGCCACCAGACCGGCCGCCACCGCCCCCACCGCCGCCGGGAGTTCGGCCAGACCCGCCTCCAACGGGGGCCTCTCCTGGACCAGTTGCAGGTACTGGGAGAGGAAGAAGACCAGGCCGGAGAGGCCGAGGATGGTCAGCAGGTCGGCCAGCACGGCACCGCTGAAACCGCGGTTGCGGAAGAGCCGCATGTCGAGGAGCGGGGTCGGCAGGGTCAACTGGCGGCGCACGAAGGCGTAGAGGGCCGCCGCGCCCAGGAGACCCGCGGCGATCGGCTCCCCGGTGACGCCGTGGGAGGCGGCCTCCTTGACCGCGTAGACGACGGCGATCATGCCGACCAGGGACAGGACGACGCTGATCATGTCCCAGGGGCCCGGGTTCGGGTTGCGGGACTCCGGCAGCAGCTTGATGCCGACGAGGACCAGGACCGCCATCACCGGCAGGTTGATCAGGAAGACCGAGCCCCACCAGAAGTGTTCGAGGAGGAAGCCGCCCACGATGGGGCCGACGGCCGTACCGGCGGACGCGGTCGCGCCCCAGATGCCGACGGCGAGGCTGCGCTCGCGCGGGTCGTGGAAGATGTTGCGGATCAGGGCCAGGGTGGCGGGCATGAGGGTCGCGCCGGCGACGCCGAGCAGGGCCCGGGCCAGGATCATCAACTCGGGTGTCGTCGCATAGGCGTTGAGGACGGACATCGCGCCGAACGCCGTCGCGCCGAGCAGCAGGATCCGCTTGCGGCCGATCCTGTCGCCGAGGCTGCCCATCGAGACGAGCAGGCCCGCGATGACGAAGGAGTAGACGTCACCGATCCACAGGAGCTGGGTGCCGGTGGGCTTCAGGTCCTCGCTGATGTAGGGGGTCGCGAGACCGAGGACGGTCGCGTCGACGGCCACCAGCAGCACGGCGAGCACCAGGACGGACAGCGCGAGCCAACGGCCCGGACGCTGCACCGCCTCGGTCGTGGTCGCCGGCCGCAGGGTGCTGGTCATGATTCCTCTCTCCGTAGTGCGCCACCGAGCAGCAGCTCGGTGATCATGTGGGTGAAGTCCTTGGGGGCGACGCGGCCCGCCTGGGTGGCCCAGGCGCACGAGGCGACCAGACCGTAGAGCGCCTCGGTGAGCCAGACCGGGCTGAGGTCGATGCGGAACTCGCCGCTCTGCTGGCCGCGCACGAACACCGAGGCGATCCGGAGGTCCAGCCGCGACCAGGGGTCGCCGCCGCCGTCCTCCCACAGTTCGTTCTCGCCGTAGAGGAAGGCCAGCAGTCCGGCGACGGGCTCGATCTCGCGGACGAGCCTGCGGACGGCCTCGCCGGCGGGCCCCTCGTCGAGGCGGGCCGCGTCGAGGGCCGCCTCGCACTCGGCGATGCCGTGCTCCTCCAGCGCCTTCACCAGGGCCTCGCGTCCGGCGAAGTGGCGGTGCAGGGTGGCCCGGCTGATCCCGGCGGCCTTCGCGACCTCGTCCATGGTCGCGGTGGATTTGCGGGTCAGGAGGGCCGCGGCACTGCGCAGCACGTGGTCACGATCGACAGCCATGAGACAAGAGTACCTCGCATGAGACATTGTTGTCTCATGCGAGGTACGGAGGTCTCATCCACGTCGGCCCAGGCCGCGTTTCGCTCAGTGCCAGGGCAGCTGCCCGCGCCGCTGCCAGTAGGCCTGCGGCTCCTCCGCCAGCTGCGCGAGCCGGGCCAGCTGCTCGTCGTCCAGGTCGACCACGGCGGCGTGGAGGTTGGAGGCGAGCTGGCTCGTGGTGGCCGCGCCGGACAGGACCACTCCGGCCCAGGGCTGCCGGAGGACCAGTGCGAGGGCCACCGCGTCACAGCCGAGTGCCGTCTCCTCGGCGACGGCCTTCAGGGCGTCCGGCGCGTGGGGTGCGGCGAGCCTGCCGTTGGCCATGCCCTCCTTGACGATCACCGTGAGTCCGGCGTCGTGGGCCTCGGCGAGGGCGGGGGCGGCCGAGGTCTCCAGGGCGTTGTACGTCGACTGGACCGTACGGAAGAGGGGTTCGCCGTCGACCGTCACCTCCAGCGCGGCGCGGATCGCGTCGGCCTGGGCCGGGCCGCTGGTCGAGAAGCCGATGGTGGTGCCCTCGGCTGCCGCCTCCGCGAGCCTGGCGTGCAGTTCCTTGTCGGTCAGGGCCGGGCTGTCCGGGGTCACCGAGTGGATCTGGTAGAGGTCCAGGTGGTCGCCGAGGAGTTCGGCGGTCTCGGCGCGCTGACGGTCGTACGTCCGGACCCCGTGGTCCTTGACCTCGTGCTTCTCGGCGTCGGTGGTCCAGTTGGCGGTGTAGGTGTAGCCCCACTTGCTGCCGATGACCACGTCGTTTCGGCCGGGGTTGTTCTGGAGCCAGGTCGCGAGGAACTCCTCGCTGCGGCCGTAGGAGCGGGCCACGTCGAAGTAGCGGACGCCTTGGAAGTAGGCGGCGTCGAGGAGTTCGTGGGTGCGGGCTCGTAGCGTCTCGACGCTCCGGTCCTCTCCCAGGTCTTCGTCTCGGCCCAGGTTGATGTAGCCGGGGCGGCCTACTGCGGCGAGGCCCAGGCCGATGTGGGAGGTGGGGGTTGTGGCGGTGGCGAGTCTGGCGAAGGGCATGCCGCCAACGTAACGCGGGATGCCCGTTCGCCTCACGGGGTGGGTTGTTCGGTGGTTCGGCGGCTGCGGGAGCGTCGTGGTTGCTCGCGCAGTTCCCCGCGCCCCCAAAAAAACCCAGGCGCGTGGCTGGTCGCGCCCACGCGGCGGAGCCGCACATCGATACAGCCCCGCGCCCCTAAAGGCCCTTCGCCCGAACCCATTCATGCTGCGCTGCCACGTTCGTCTTCACTTCCGCCAGCTGGACCGCCACCGCGCTCGGGGCCGTGCCGCCCCTGCCGTTGCGGGAGGCCAGGGCGCCGGGGACGTTCAGTACCGTGCGGACCTCGGGCGTCAGGTGGGCCGAGATCTTCGCGAACTGCTCGTCCGTCAGGTCGTTCAGTTCCTTGCCCTCGGCCTCGGCGGCCTTGACGCACTCGCCGGCGACCTCGTGGGCGACCCGGAAGGGCACGCCCTGCTTGACCAGCCACTCGGCGATGTCGGTGGCGAGGGAGAAGCCGGCCGGGGCCAGTTCCTCCATGCGCTCCCGGTTGACCGTGAGGGTGGCCATCATGCCGGTGAAGGCGGGGAGCAGGACCTCAAGCTGGTCGCAGGAGTCGAAGACGGGCTCCTTGTCCTCCTGGAGGTCGCGGTTGTAGGCGAGGGGCAGGGCCTTGAGCGTGGCCATGAGGCCCGTCAGGTTGCCGATCATGCGGCCGGACTTGCCCCGGGCCAGCTCCGCGATGTCCGGGTTCTTCTTCTGGGGCATGATCGACGAGCCCGTGGAGAAGGCGTCGTGCAGGGTCACGAAGGAGAACTCCTTCGTGTTCCAGATGATGATCTCCTCGGCGATCCGGGAGAGGTTGACGCCGATCATCGCGGTGATGAAGGCGAACTCCGCGACGAAGTCACGGGAGGCCGTGCCGTCGATGGAGTTGCCGACCGAGCCGTGCTCGAAGCCGAGGTCCTTCGCCACCGCCTCCGGGTCGAGGCCGAGGGAGGAGCCCGCGAGCGCTCCCGAGCCGTACGGCGAGACCGCCGTGCGCTCGTCCCACTGGCGCAGCCGCTCGGCGTCCCGCGACAGGGACTGCACGTGGGCCAGGACGTGGTGCGCGAACAGCACCGGCTGGGCGTGCTGGAGGTGGGTACGGCCGGGCATCGCCACGTCCGGGTGGGCCTCCGCCAGGCCGATCAGCGCGTCCTGGAGCTCGGCGATCAGGCCGCCGATGATCCGGGCGTGGTCCCGCAGGTACATGCGGAAGAGGGTGGCGATCTGGTCGTTGCGGGAGCGGCCCGCGCGCAGCTTGCCGCCGAGGTCGGGGCCGACGCGCTCCAGCAGGCCCCGCTCCAGGGCGGTGTGGCAGTCCTCGTCGGCGATGGTGCCCACGAAGGAGCCGTCGGCCACGTCGGCCTCCAGCTGGTCGAGTCCGGCGAGCATGCGCTGGAGCTCGTCCTCGCTCAGCAGGCCCGCCTTGTGCAGCACGCGCGCGTGGGCCCGCGAACCGGCGATGTCGTAGGGCGCGAGCCGCCAGTCGAAGTGGACGGACGCGGACAGCTTGGCCAGGGCCTCGGCGGGGCCGTCGGCGAAACGACCGCCCCAGAGCCGGACGTCACCGCTGTTGCTGCTCACTTGCGTTGCTCCTCACCGCTGCACTCAACGTTATGCATGATTATGCAGAGCTCTGCATGATTCGTCAATTCGGGATCGCGGGCGGAGAATTTGCGGTCCCTTTGAACGCCTGAAACCGCTTGCCCGTACTTCACGCCGAACGCAGGCGCCGCGTTTGTCAACGAAGACCACTCCCGACCCCGAGTGAGGCATCCGCATGTCCAGGGCTCTTCCTAAGTACAACCAGCGCCGCGTGGCGATCATCGGTGGCGCCGCCGCCGTGGCACTGACCGGCGCGATCGTCGCCGGTACCGCCCTCGCCGGGGAGACCTCCAAGAGCGGCAGCAACACCACCACCGCCCGCACCCTCGCCTCCCCCGGCAGCATCTCCTGCCCGGACGTGGCCTCGAAGCTGCCCGCGATCCCCGCCTCCGCCCAGGCCGAGGTCGCCCGCAACCTGACCCTGCTCCAGACCCAGATCAACGAGGCCAACAAGCGCCTCGTCGACACCGTCGGACAGGGCGGCCCCAACTTCGTCAACAACGCCATCCTCGGCCCGCTCAAGGACAAGCGCGTGGCCACGGTCAACCGCATCGCCACGGCCATCGGCCGTACCGCGGCCAAGCCGCAGGGCCTGGACGCGCTCGCGCCCTGCACTCTGAACGGCGCCGGCGCGGCGGGCGCCAACAACGGCAACGCGAACGCCAACGCCGGTGGCAACGCCAACGCCGGCAAGGGGAACGGCAACGCGAACGGCAACGCGGGCAAGGGGAACGCCAACGCGGGAGGCAACGCCAACGCCGGGGGCAACGCCGCGGTCGGCACGATCTCCTGCCCGGACGTGGCCTCGAAGCTGCCCGCGATCCCGGCCACCGCCCAGGCCGAGGTCACCCGCAACCTGACCCTGCTCCAGACCCAGATCAACGAGGCCAACAAGCGCCTCGTCGACACCGTCGGACAGGGCGGCCCCAACTTCGTCAACAACGCCATCCTCGGCCCGCTGGCCGACAAGCGGAAGTCGACCATCGACCGCATCGCCATCTCCATCGGCCGCACCGCGGCGAAGCCCCAGGGCCTCGACTCCCTGGCCGCCTGCACGCTCACCAAGTGACGTGACAGGCGCTGTGGCCGCCCCGTGTGAGCGCCGGCCGGGGCGGCCACGGGCAGGTCCGCGCAAGTGGACGCCCGAATTCCTTAGACAGTCAAAAGGTTTGCACCCATAATGCTTAGACATGGGAAAGACCTATGAGCGCATAGACGGCCGGCTGCGCACCTTCATCGAGGCGCAGCCCCTCTTCTTCACCGCGACCGCCCCCCTCTCCGGCGACGGCACGGTCAACCTCTCCCCCAAGGGCCTGCGCGGCTCCTTCGTGATCCTCGACGAACTCACCCTGGCCTACCTCGACTTCGCCGGATCCAACGCCGAGACCATCGCGCATCTGCGGGAGAACGGCCGGATCACCCTGATGTGGTGCGCGTTCCAGGGGCCGCCGAACATCGTGCGGGTGCACGGACGCGGTGAACCCGTCTTCCGGGACGACCCGCGCTTCGCGGACCTGCTCTCCCGCTTCCCGGACATCGACCCGACCCGGCACGGCCTGCGGGCGATCGTCGTCGTGACGGCCGAGGTGGTCCGGGACTCCTGCGGTTACGCGGTGCCCTACATGTCGTACGACGGCGACCGCGAGCTGCACGGCAAGCGCTTCGCACGCGAGGACGACGACTCGCTGAGCGCGTACTTCGCCAAGAAGGAGCACATCGCCACGAGCCTGGACGGGCTCCCCGGGCTGCCGCTGCCGTTGCCGCCTTCCACGGTCTGACTCCTGCCGCTTTCCAGGGTCTGACCCCTTGCCACCCTCCACGGTCTGACATTCACCCGGTCCGGAGCCGGACCGTGAACGTCGTCGATCCCGGCCCGCTCTCCACGGTCACCTCTCCGCCGTGCGCCTCCACCACCGCGGCCACGATCGACAGGCCGAGGCCCGCGCCGCCGGTGGGGGCCTTGGTGCTGCGGTCGGCCCGGGTGAAGCGTTCGAAGACGCCCGGCCGGATGTCGTCCGGGATGCCGGGGCCGTCGTCGTGGACCGTCAGCGTGGCCGTGGTGCCGTCGGTCTCCAGGGCCACCGTCACCTTGGTGCCCGCCGGGGTGTGCAGACGGGCGTTGGACAGCAGGTTGGCCAGGACCTGGTGGAGGCGGTGTTCGTCGCCCGCCACCGTGACCGGGTCCTCGGGGAGGTCCAGCTCCCAGCGATGCCCGGAACCGGTGGCCCGCGCGTCCGTGAGGGCGTCGAGGACCAGACGGGTCAGGTCGACAGGGGCGGACTCCAGGGGGCGCCCCGCGTCCAGGCGGGCCAGCAGGAGCAGGTCGTCGACCATCGCGCCCATCCGGGTGGACTCGGCGGCGATGCGTTCCAGGGCGCGGGTGACCTCGGGCGGCACCGGGCCGGGGTGCAGCAGGGCGAGTTCGGCGTGGCCGCGCACCGAGGCGACCGGGGTGCGCAGTTCGTGGCTGGCGTCGGCGGCGAAGCTGCGCAGCCGCTCCTCACTGGCGTGCCGTTTGGTCAGGGCGTCCTCGACATGGCCGAGCATGCGGTTGAAGGCGCCCGCGACCCGGCCCACCTCGCTGCGCGGGTCCGACTCGGGGGCCCGGGGCGGCAGGGCCACCTCCCCGCTGGCCAGCGGGAGTTCGCTGACCCGGGTGGCGGTCGCGGCGACCCGGCTGAGCGGCCGCAGGGCCCAGCGCACCCACAGGGCGCCCGCGACGCCGGTGGCGGTGAGGGCGGCGCCGAAGACGATCCCGGCGACCAGGACGAGCCGGTGGACGGTGGCCTCCACGGGCTCCAGGGGCAGGCCGGTGACCAGGACGTCACCGTCCAGGCCGCGGGAGGCGAGCATGCGGTAGTCGTCCAGCGCGGAGAGGTCGACGCTGTGGCCCCGGCCGTCGGCCGGGATCGCGGCGAGCCGGGCGCGGTCGGCGGCGGTGAGGCCGACGTTCAGGGTGCCGGTGGAGCGGACCACCGCCGCGTTGGTGACGGTGCCGTCCACGAGGCGGGCGCCGAAGGTGCCGGTGGCCTGCCTTCGGGTGTCGCCGTGCTCGTCACCGTCGTGGTCGTCCTTCACCGGTTGCCCGCGGTGCTCCAGGCTCACCGCGAACCTGTTCCCGGCCTCGGTCAGCTGCTCGTCGAGGCGGCTGGTGAGGAAGCCCCGCAGGCCGAGCACCGCGGCGCCGCCGACCGCGGCGCAGCTGACCGCCAGCAGCACCACGAGGCCGAGGGTGAGCCGGGCCCGCAGGGTGTGCGGCCACGGGATCCTCACGACGCCACCGGCTTGAGCACGTAGCCCGCCCCGCGCACGGTGTGGATCATCGGCTCGCGGCCCGCGTCCACCTTTCTGCGCAGGTAGGAGATGTACAGCTCGACGACGTGGGCGCGGCCCCCGAAGTCGTAGGACCAGACCCGGTCGAGGATCTGCGCCTTGCTGAGCACCCGGCGCGGGTTGCGCATGAGGAAGCGCAGCAGCTCGAACTCGGTCGGGGACAGTTCGATCAGCTCGCCGCCGCGGGTGACCTCGCGGGCCTCCTCGTCCATGACCAGGTCGCCGACGGTCAGCCGCGGGCCCTCGTCCAGCTGGCGGGCCATGCCCGCGCGGCGCAGCAGTCCGCGCAGCCGGGCGACCACCTCCTCCAGGCTGAACGGCTTGGTGACGTAGTCGTCGCCGCCCGCGGTGATGCCCTTGATGCGGTCCTCGACGGCGTCCCGGGCGGTCAGGAAGAGCACGCAGACGTCCGCCTTCACGGTGTGCAGGGCCCGCAGGACGGCGAAGCCGTCGGTGTCCGGGAGCATCACGTCCAGGACCACGGCGTCGGGCAGCAGTTCCCGGGCGGCGGCCACCGCCGAGGCGCCGTCCCCGGCCGTGCGGATCTGCCAGCCCTCGTAGCGCAGGGCGCCGGAGAGGACCTCGGCGAGGTCCGGGTCGTCGTCGACGACGAGGACGCGCAGCGGGGTGCCGTCGGGGCGGGTGAGGGCGGGGCGGCCGGAGCGGGTCGTGTTCATGGCCTTTCCAGGATCTCCCCCGGCGCAGGCGTCGGACAGCGCGGGATGCTCTGAGTTTCCTCTGAGTGGGCTCAGCGGGTGCCCGTTCAGAGGGTCCTCAGAGGTTGTCCTCGCACAGTGGTGCCAGGACAGGCGAAAGGACACCCCTATGACCACCGTGTACGAGCGGCGGGCGGCACCGGCCGTGGCGCCGCCCGCGCGACGATCACCCGCGGGTGTCGTACTGGCCCTGCTCTGGGCGGGGGCGGCGGCCGTGCTCGCCCTGTGGTGGACGGACACCGGTTCCGTGGTCGGTGCGGCCGGGTGGCTGACCGGGGCCGGGCGGATCGCCGGGCTGCTGTGCGGGTACGCCTGCGCGGTGCTGGTCGGGCTGATGGCGCGGGTCCCGTTGCTGGAGCGGCGGGTCGGCTCGGACCGGGTGGCCCGCTGGCACGCGATGGCCGGCCGGTACACCGTCTGCCTGCTGCTCGCGCACGTCGGGCTGATCCTCGCCGGGTACGCGGCCCAGGACGGCGCCTCGCTGTGGCACGAGACCGTCACCGTGGTCCTGGACTACCCGGAGATGCTCAAGGCGACCGCCGGCACGGTGATCCTCCTCGCGGTCGGCGTCACCTCGGCACGGGCGGTGCGCCGCCGCACCAGCCACGAGTTCTGGTACTACGTCCACCTCCTCACCTACGCGGCCGTGTTCCTCTCCTTCGGCCACCAACTGGCCCTCGGCAACGACTTCAACGGGAACACGGCGGCGACCGCTGCCTGGTACGCGCTGTACCTCGGCGTCGCCGCACTGGTGCTGTGGTTCCGGGTCCTCGCCCCGGTGCGGCTGAACCTGCGGCACCGGCTGCGGGTGGAGTCGGTGCACCGGGAGGCGCCCGGCGTGTACTCGGTCGTCGTGCACGGCCGGCGGCTGGACGAACTGGGCGCGCGGGCGGGGCAGTTCTTCCGCTGGCGGTTCCTCGGGGAGGGCATGGGATGGACCTCGACGCCGTACTCCCTGTCGGCGCCGCCCCGCCGTGACCGCATGCGGATCACCGTCAAGGCACTGGGCGACCACAGTACAGCCGTCGCACTGCTGCGGCCGGGCACCAGGGTGTGGGCGGAGGGGCCGTACGGCTCCCTGACCGGGGACCGGCAGTCCTCGCCCAAGTCGCTGCTCGTGGCCGCCGGTGTCGGCATCACCCCGATGCGGGCCCTGTTCGAGACCCTCCCGGGCGAGGTCACCCTGCTCTACCGGGCCCGCACCGCCGAGGACCTCGCTCTCGGGGGTGAGCTGGAGGCCCTGGCCCGCTGGCGCGGCGCGAAGGTGCTGTACGCGCTCAACGGACCGGACGGCCGCCGCCCGAATCTGAGCGCCCCCGCCCTGCGGTCCGCCGTCCCGGACCTCGCGGGCCACGACGTCTACATCTGCGGCCCGCACGGCTTCGCCCGGGACCTGTACGAGGAACTACGGGCCGCCGGGGTCCCGGACCGCCGCATCCACCACGAGTCGTTCGAACTCTGAGACCTGTGAGGCCGTAGAAGTGCACGCACTGAAGAAGAACCGTCCGCTGCGCCGGATCGTGCTGGCGAGCGCCGCCACTGTCTCCGGAATGGTGATGCTGCTGTCGCTGAAGCCGCATGCCTCGCCGCAGGCCGCCCTGGCACTGCCCGCGCCCTCGGGCAGTGCGAGCGCGTCGAGCGGCAGCGGCTCGGCCACCACCGGCACGAAGACCGTCACCGGCGACACGATCCAGACCCGCTGGGGTCCGGTCCAGGTCCGCGTCACCATCAAGGACGGCAGACTCACCGAGGTCACCGCGGTCAGCTACCCGTCGGACAACCCGCGGGACCAGGAGATCAACAGCTATGCCCTCCCCCGGCTGCGGACCGAGGCGCTGACGGCCCAGAGCGCGGACATCGACACGGTCTCCGGGGCCACGTACACGAGTGAGGGTTACCGCCAGTCACTTCAGTCCGCACTGGACTCGGCAGGCGGCTGAACACACCGGCGTCACGGCACGTATCCAAGGACCAAGGGACCACGCCCACCCCCCTTGCCCCCGTATCCGGAGGAAACGTGACCACGACGCTCGCAGGCGGCCGCGCCGCCCGCCGCCAGACGATGCGCCGCATCCGCCCGCGCCGTTCCCCGGCGACCGTCCTGCTGATCGCCGTATGGGCGGGCGCGGCCGGTGTGCTGTGGCTGTGGTGGCACAACACCCCGTCCGTGGCCGACGACAACAGCAAGATCCTCAACGCGGGCCGCATCACCGGCCTGCTGGCGGGCTATCTGATGGCCCTCGTGGTGCTCCAGATGGCCCGGGTGCCCGCGCTGGAGCGCCGGGTGGGATCCGACCGGGTCGCCCGCTGGCACGCGATGACCGGCCGCTACACGCTCTGCCTGGTCGTCGCCCACGTCTTCCTGATCATGTGGGGCTACGCCCTCCAGGCGGGCAAGAGCCTCGGCGACATCGTCCAGCAGACGACGGACTCCATCAACCAGCTGCCGGACATGGGCAAGGCCGCCATCGGCACCGGCCTGCTGTTCCTCATCGGGCTGATCTCGATCGGCGGGGTGCGCCGGCGGATTCCGTACGACACCTGGTACCACGTGCACCTGCTGACGTACGCGGCGGTCTTCCTGACCTTCTGGCACCAGCTGACCACCGGCAACGACTTCGCGGTCGAGCCGGTCGCCAAGACCGTCTGGTACGGGCTGTACGGCTCGGTCACCGCGCTGGTCGTCTGGTACCGCATCCTCACCCCGATCCGGCTGAACCTGCGGCACCGGATGTACGTCGAGGCGGTCATCGAGGAGACGCCCGGCGTGGTGTCGGTCCTGATCGGCGGCCGCAAGCTGCACCGGATGGGCGCGGAGGCGGGCCACTTCTTCCGCTGGCGGTTCCTCGCACCGGGCATGCGGTTCAGCTCCCACCCCTACTCGCTGTCCGCGGCGCCCCGACCGGGCATGCTGCGGATCACGGTGAAGGCGATCGGCGACCACAGCGAACGGCTGCGCGAGCTGGAGCCGGGCACCAAGGTGTGGGCCGAGGGCCCCTACGGCGCCATGACCGCCCAGCGCCGCAGCCGCGGCAAGGTCCTGCTGGTGGCCGGCGGTGTCGGCATCACGCCGATGCGGGCCCTGTTCGAGACGCTGCCGGGCGCGGCCGGTGACATCACCCTCCTGTACCGGGCCAACACCACCCAGGACCTGGCCCTGTGGGACGAGCTCGCCGTCATCGCGGAGGAGCGCGGGGCCCGGCTGATGTACGCGGTCAACAGTCCGGATGGGGAGCGCCCGGACATCTCCGCGGAGTCCCTCCAGCGAAAGCTCCCCGACATCGACAAGCACGACGTGTTCATGTGCGGGCCGAACGGCTTCGCGCAGGCCGTGTACGAAGCACTGCGCGGGGCGGGTGTGCCCGCCCGCCGCATCCATCACGAGTCGTTCGAGATGTGAGCGACGGGAATCCAGGAGCTGTTGAAGCGATGAGGAAGTCTCACCCCGTCCGTCGAGTCGTGCTCGCGACCGCCGCCACCGTCTCCGGTGTCGTGCTGATGCTGTCGCTGAAGCCCTCCTCGGACCCGGCGTCCGCCCAGGCGGGCGGCACGCTGCCGCAGCAGACGGCGGCGGCGCAGGAGTCGGCCCAGGGCGGCACGGGGGCGGCCGCCGGCGGCGCGGTCACCGGTGACGTGGTCCAGACGCAGTACGGCCCGGTCCAGGTCCGGATCACCGTCAGCGGCAACAGGATCACCAAGGCGGAGGCGGTCCAGGCGCCCAAGGGCGGCGAGAGCGACGCGAAGACCGCGCTGTCCATCCCCAAGCTCACCGCGGCCACGGTCGCCGAGCAGAAGTCCGACGTCGACACGGTGTCCGGGGCGACCTACACCAGCGAGGGCTACAAGAAGTCGCTCCAGTCCGCGATCGACAAGGCGAACGCGGCCGCCCAGCAGGCCCAGCCGTCGGCGCAGCCCTCCAAGCCCGCGGGCGGCGGTGGAGCGGCGGCGGCCAAGACGGTCACCGGCGCGGTGGCCCAGACGCAGTACGGGCCGGTCCAGGTCCGCATCACGGTCAGCGGCGGCAAGATCACCAACGCCGAGGCGGTCCAGGCGCCCAAGGGCGGGACCAGCGACCAGAAGACGGAGCTGTCGATCCCGAAGCTCAACCAGGAGGCGGTGGCTGCGGGCAGCGCGGACATCGACTCGGTGTCCGGGGCGACCTACACCAGCGAGGGCTACAAGAAGTCGCTCCAGTCCGCGCTGGACCAGGCCGGTGGCTGACACGGTGGCCGAGCCGGCACAAGCTCCCGCCGCGGTACGTCACGTGGAGGAGGTCATGGGGACGGTCTTCTCCTTCGACGTCCGCGGCGGGGAACCCGTCGCCGTACAGACGGCGGTCCGGGAGGCGGTGGCGCAACTGCACCGCGTGAACGAGGTGTTCAGCACCTACCGCGACGACAGCCAGGTCTCCCGGTTGGCCCGCGGTGAGCTGACGGTCGCCGAGTGCGACCCCGAGGTCGCCGAGGTCCTCGAACTCGGCGCCGAGGCCGAGCACTTGAGCGACGGCTGGTTCAGCATGCGCTACGAGGGCCGCCTCGACCCGACCGGCATCGTCAAGGGCTGGGCGGTGGAACGCGCGGCCCGCCGCGTCGCTCTCGCGGGCGCGACCGGGGTGAGCGTCAACGGCGGCGGGGACGTCCAGCTCCTGGGCGTACCGGGCCCCGAACGCCCGTGGCGCGTAGGCGTCTCGGACCCCTTGCGCCCCGGCGGCCTGGCGGCCGTGGTCTCGGCGGCGGGAGCGGCGGAACTGGCGGTGGCGACATCGGGCACGGCCGAGAGGGGCGCCCACATCGTCGACCCCAGAACGGGCCGCTCGGCCGTCACGGACCTGGTGGCGGTGACGGTAGTAGCGCCCACTCTCACCTGGGCGGACTGCTGGGCGACAGCGGCTTTCGCCATGGGTTCGAGGGAGGGCCTGACCTGGCTGGAGAGCCTGCCGGACGTAGAGGCTCTGCTCATCACGGCAGGCGACGAGGTGCTGATCACGGGGGGCTTGGCAGCCAGGCTCGGCTGAGATTTTTTAGGGGCGCGGGGAACTGCGCGACAAGCCCCCACAGACCCGCGCCCGACAAACAACCTCAGTGCCCGTTCTGAGCCAACCGCAACAAATGCTCAGCCAGCGCCTGACCCCCCGTAGGATTCCGGCTGATCAGCATCAACGTGTCGTCACCGGCGATCGTCCCCAAGATGTCATGCAGCTCAGCCTGATCAATGGCCGACGCGAGGAACTGAGCCGCACCCGGGGGCGTCCGAAGCACCACAAGATTCGCCGAAGCCTCCGCAGAGATCAGCAGCTCCTGCGAGAGCCGCCGCATCCGCTCCTCCTTCGCCGACTCCCCGAGCGGCGCCCGAGGGGTCCGGAAACCCCCTTCGCTCGGCACCGCGTAGATCAGGTCGCCGTCGGTGTTGCGGATCTTCACCGCGTTGAGCTCGTCGAGGTCCCGGGAGAGCGTCGCCTGGGTGACGCTCAGCCCGTCGTCGGACAGCAGCTTCGCCAACTGGCTCTGCGACCGCACCGGTTGCCGGTTGAGGATGTCCACGATCCGGCGGTGGCGCGCGGTACGCGTCTGCGGCACGGCAGGCCCGGCGCCCCCGTTGTGCTCGTGCTCCTGCGCATGACTCATCGTCGTCTCATTCTCCGGATCATCCGTCTCCCTCGGCGGCACCCAGGATGCCGGGAAGAGCCTGAACAAGCGCGTCCACTTCGTCGTCGCCGAGGTTCAGCGGCGGCATCAGTCGTACGACATCGGGGGCGGGCGCGTTCACCAGGAGACCGGCGTCCTGAGCCGCCTTCTGCACCTGCGGTGCCAGCGGCTCGGTGAGCACGATACCCAGGAGGAGCCCCGCACCCCGGACATGGTCGATCAACGGGTGTCCCAGCGACTCGATTCCGTCCCGCAGCTTCTCGCTCTGCCGCTTGACGTTCTCCAGCAACCCGTCGGTCTCGATGGTGTCGAGGACGGCGAGTCCGGCCGCGCAGGCGACCGGGTTGCCGCCGAACGTCGTGCCGTGGTGACCCGGCTGGAGCAGCTCCGCGGTCCGGCCGAAGGCGACGGTCGCGCCGAGCGGCAGTCCGCCGCCGAGCTGCTTGGCGAGGGTGACCACGTCCGGCAGCACGCCTTCGTGGGCCTGGT
The DNA here is from genome assembly GCF_001514195.1 of Streptomyces griseorubiginosus. Classification (GTDB taxonomy): domain Bacteria; phylum Actinomycetota; class Actinomycetes; order Streptomycetales; family Streptomycetaceae; genus Streptomyces; species Streptomyces griseorubiginosus. Next base: position 221,018 of record NZ_KQ948739.1, read on the forward strand.
ACGCGAACCAGTGCCCGGTGCGGCCGATGCCGGTCTGCACCTCGTCGAGGACCAGCAGGGCGCCCTTGGCCGCGGTGATCGCCCGGGCGTCCTTGAGGTAGCCGGCGGGGGGCACCACGACGCCGTTCTCGCCCTGGATGGGCTCGATGACGACGAGGGCGGTGTCCTCGGTGACCGCGGCGGCCAGGGCCTGCGCGTCGCCGTAGGGCACGTGCGTGACGTCCCCGGGCAGGGGCAGGAAGGGGGTCCGCTTGCCGGGCTGGCCGGTGAGCGCGAGGGCGCCCATGGTCCGGCCGTGGAAGCCGCCGTCGGTGGCGACCATGTGGCCGCGTCCGGTGAGGCGGCCGATCTTGAAGGCGGCCTCGTTGGCCTCGGCGCCGGAGTTGCAGAAGAAGACCCTGCCGTCCCGGCCGAAGAGCTGGAGCAGCCGCTCGGCGAGGGCGACGGTGGGCTCCGCCATGAAGAAGTTGGAGATGTGGCCGAGGGACGCGATCTGGTTGCCGACCGCTTCGACGATCGCGGGGTGGGCGTGACCGAGCGCGTTGGTGGCGATGCCGCCGACGAAGTCGAGGTACTGGTTGTCCTCGCTGTCCCAGACCTTGGTGCCCGCACCGCGCACGAGGGGCAGCCGGGGAGTGCCGTAGTTGTTCATGAGCGAGCCCTGCCACCGCTGGGTGAGCTCCTGGTTGCCGGTCATTCGGCGTCCCCCTCCTGCGCGTCCGGCACGACCATGGTGCCGATGCCCTCGTCGGTGAAGATCTCCAGCAGGATCGAGTGCTGGACCCGTCCGTCGATGACCCGGGCCGTGGTGACGCCGTTGCGCACGGCGTGCAGGCAGCCCTCCATCTTCGGGACCATGCCGGAGCTCAACTCCGGCAGCAGTTTCTCCAGTTGGGAAGCGGTGAGGCGGCTGATCACCTCGTCGCTGTGCGGCCAGTCCTCATAGAGGCCCTCGACGTCCGTGAGGACCATGAGAGTCTCCGCTCCAAGAGCAGCAGCGAGTGCCGCAGCCGCCGTGTCAGCATTGACGTTGTAGACATGTCCGTCGTCCTGGCTCCGGGCGATCGAGGAGACGACCGGGATCCGGCCGTCGGCGAGCAGTGCCTCGATCGCGCCCGTGTCGATCGCGGTGATCTCGCCCACCCGCCCGATGTCGACCAACTCGCCGTCGATCTCGGGCTGGTGCTTGGTGGCGGTGATGGTGTGGGCGTCCTCGCCGGTCAACCCGACGGCGAGCGGCCCGTGTTCGTTGAGCAGGTTCACCAGCTCACGCTGCACCTGCCCGGCGAGCACCATCCGTACGACGTCCATGGCGTCCTCGGTGGTGACGCGCAGGCCGGCCTTGAACTCGCTGACGATGCCGTGCTTGTCGAGTGCTGCGCTGATCTGCGGGCCGCCGCCGTGCACCACGACCGGCCTGAGCCCGGCGTGGTGCAGGAAGACGACGTCCTGCGCGAAGGCGGCCTTGAGGTCCTCGTCGATCATGGCGTTGCCGCCGAACTTGATGACGACGGTCTTGCCGTTGTGGCGGACCAGCCAGGGCAGCGCCTCGATGAGGATCTGCGCCTTGGGGAGCGCGGTGTGCTTGCGGGTCACATTGCTCATGACGAGTACGCGCTGTTCTCGTGGACGTAGTCGGCGGTGAGGTCGTTGGTCCAGATGGTGGCGGTCTCGGAGCCGGCCGCGAGGTCGGCGACGATGTGCACCTCGCGGTAGCGCATGTCGACCTTGTCGCGGTCCTCGCCGACACCGCCGTTCTTGCAGACCCAGACGCCGTTGATGGCGACGTTCAGCCGGTCCGGCTCGAAGGCGGCCTTCGTGGTGCCGATCGCGGAGAGCACGCGGCCCCAGTTGGGGTCCTCGCCGTGGATGGCGCACTTGAGGAGGTTGTTGCGGGCGATGGAGCGGCCGACCTCGACGGCGTCGTCCTCGCTGGCCGCGCCCACCACCTCGACCTTGATGTCCTTGCTGGCGCCCTCGGCGTCCCGGATGAGCTGCTGGCCGAGGTCGTCGCAGACCTGCCGTACGGCTTCCGCGAACTCCTCGTGGTCCGGAGCGACTTCGGAGGCGCCGGAGGCGAGCAGCAGCACGGTGTCGTTGGTGGACATGCAGCCGTCGGAGTCGACGCGGTCGAAGGTGGTGCGGGTCGCGGCCCGAAGTGCCTTGTCCAGTACGTCACTCGGCAGGTCGGCGTCGGTGGTGAGGACGACGAGCATGGTGGCGAGGCCGGGAGCGAGCATGCCCGCGCCCTTGGCCATGCCGCCCACGGTCCAGCCGTCCTTGGTGACGACGGAGGTCTTGTGGACGGTGTCGGTGGTCTTGATGGCGATGGCGGCCTTCTCGCCGCCGTGCTCGTTCAAGGACGCGGCCGCTGCTTCGACTCCCGGCAGCAGCTTGTCCATCGGGAGCAGGACGCCGATGAGACCGGTGGAGGCGACGGCGACCTCGCCCGCGCCGATCTCCAGGACCTCGGCGACCTTCTCGGCGGTGGCGTGCGTGTCCTGGAAGCCCTTCGGTCCGGTACAGGCGTTGGCGCCACCGGAGTTGAGGACGACGGCGGTCAGCTCACCGCTCTTGAGGACCTGCTCGGACCACAGCACGGGCGCGGCCTTCACGCGGTTGGAGGTGAAGACGCCGGCGGCGGCGCGGCGGGGCCCGGTGTTGACCACGAGGGCCAGGTCCGGGTTGCCGTTCTCCTTGATTCCGGCGGCGATGCCCGCCGCCTGGAATCCCTTGGCTGCCGTGACGCTCACGGTGCGACTCCGATCGTGGAAAGACCGAGCTCCTCGGGGAGTCCGAGGGCGATGTTCATGCTCTGGACGGCACCGCCCGCGGTGCCCTTGGTCAGGTTGTCGATGGCGCTGATCGCGATGATGCGGCCCACGGCCTCGTCGAGGGCGACCTGCACCTGAACGCCGTTCGAACCGTAGACGGACGCCGTGGCGGGCCACTGGCCCTCGGGGAGCAGGTGGACGAAGGGCTCGTCGGCGAAGGCCTTCTCGTAGACGGCCCGGACGCCCTCCGCGGTCACACCGGGCCTGGCGGCGGCGCTGCACGTGGCGAGGATGCCGCGGGGCATCGGCGCGAGGGTGGGCGTGAAGGAGACGGAGACCTGCGCGCCGGCCACTTCACTGAGGTTCTGGATCATCTCCGGCGTGTGCCGGTGGCCGCCGCCGACGCCGTACGGCGACATGGAGCCCATGACCTCGCTGCCCAGCAAGTTCGGCTTCGGCGCCTTGCCGGCGCCGGAGGTGCCGGAGGCGGCGACGATCACGGCCTGGTCCTCGGCGATGCCGGCGGCGTAGGCCGGGAAGAGGGCGAGGGTGACGGCGGTGGGGTAGCAGCCGGGGACCGCGATGCGCTTGGACCCCGCAAGCCGGGTGCGGGCACCCGGCAGTTCGGGGAGGCCGTAGGGCCAGGTGCCGGCGTGCGCGGAGCCGTAGAACTTCTCCCAGTCGACCGCGTCCTTCAGCCGGAAGTCGGCGCCCATGTCGACGACGAGGACGTCCGGGCCGAGCTGTTCGGCGACGGCGGCGGACTGGCCGTGCGGCAGGGCCAGGAAGACGACGTCGTGGCCGGCGAGGGCGTCCGCCGTGGTCTCCTGGAGCACGCGGTCGGCGAGCGGCAGCAGGTGGGGCTGGAGCGAGCCGAGCCGCTGTCCGGCGTTGGAGTTGCCGGTCAGGGCGCCGATCTCGACCTCGGGGTGCGCCAGGAGCAGCCGCAGGACCTCACCGCCCGCGTATCCGCTCGCTCCGGCCACCGCCGCACGTACCGCCATGTCATCCTCCTCCTGGATGGCATGACTATACGTTTCGCTGCACGTTTATGCAACCACGTGCATACTCACGCCTCTCCTCCGGCGCACCACCCTGAACCCGCCGATCCCGAGGAGGCAGACCAGCGCCCCGGCCCCGACGGTCGAGCCGAGCCGCAGCCCTGGGGGACGGAAGTCGCAGGTGACACGCGTCGAGCTGCCGTCCAGCGGTACGGCGATCAGGCCGTGGTACTGCTTCGCGGGTACGGCGTCGGCGGCACCGGTGGCGCAGCGCCAGCCGGCGATCCGGGGCGCCGCGACGACCGCGACCCCCGTGCTGCCCGCCGGAAGCTGCGCCCGGATCGTGCCCCCGGAGCCGGAGACGGTCACCTCGGTGGCGCCGGTGGCCTTGAGCTGTCGTACGGCGGACCGCAGCCGGCCGGTGTCCAGGCAGCCGATCGCCCGGTCCGGCACGACACCCATCCGGTACGGGGACAGCTCGACGGTCAGGCGCCCCGAGTCCGGGACCGTGCCGAGGCGCTGCACGGCGGCGATCTTGGTGACGGGCCAGTCGGCGCGGAACCGGCCGGTCAGGCCGTCGGCGGTGGGCCCGGCGAGTCGTGCGCTGCCCCCGAAGTGCGGCGCCCAGAGGTAGACCTCGTCGCCCGCGGGACACCGGGCGGTGAGCGTCGCCCGCCCTCCCACGCGCACGCCCCGGCGCTGGTCCGTGCTGTGGTCCGCCGGCCTCCCGGCTCCGTTCAGGACGGTGACGCGGGGCACGGTGTAGACGCGGGCGCCGAGCAGGAGTTCCTGGTTGCGGTACGGCGAGGGACCGAAGGCGCCGGTCGCGGGGGACGGCCGTACGGTCACCAGGGGCGGTACGTCCTCCCTGGTCACGGTCACCCCGCTGCCGTCCTGCGGGAACCAGTTCTGGTGCGGGTCCGGCGGGGAGTGCACCCGGGCGCCCACGGAGAAGATCGCGTCGGTGACCGCGTTGTCGAGGCTCTGGAGGCTGCGCCCGCCCGAGGTCCAGCCGTACCCCAGTGCGGTGAGCGTGCTGCTGAACACGGCGGAGGTGTGGCTGCTGTAGTACTGCGCGCCCTGGCCGCCGACCTCCAGCGGGTCGTTGCCGACGGTCTGCTCCCGGCCCGGGTCGGTGCGGTAACGGGGCCAGCCGTCGGCCTGGGCGATCGCGTCCGCCTGCTCCTGCTGCCGGTCCCCCCACGGGGCGTAGTCGTCCATGTGCCCGAGCCGCATCCGGGTGGCCACGGCAGAGGTGGCGGTGGCCTCGCCGGCCAGCGTGCCGATGAGGAGCACGGCGGCGAGCGCGGCGGGGGCCGTGCGCAGGAGGGGGCGCCGACGGCCGAGCAGGAGCAGCCCGAGCAGCGCGCCCACGAACGCCGTCAGGAAGACGGGCCAGGCGAAGAAGCGCACCAGCTGGCTGCCGCTCGCCACGACCGCGACGAGCGCGAGCAGTCCGGCCGCCGCCGCCAGTGCCCGGCGGTCGAGCGGGCCGTACGACAGGGAGTGCCAGGCGGCGATCACCAGCAGGGCGCACACCACGAAGGTCTGGCGGTACGAGCTGCCCTGCGGGGCGGCGAAGGCATGCCAGAGCAGATGCGTCGGGCCCCACTGGATCGACAGGGTCACCGCGACCACCAGCAGCGTCCACCCGGCGCGCACCCGGCGGGGGGCCGCTCGGTGGAAGGGCAGCGCGAGGGCGAGCAGCAGGGCCGTGGTGCCGACGAAGAGCGCCGGGGAACCGAAGCTGTACGTCGTCGGCAGCAGGCGGGCCAGCAGGTCCTCGGTGTCCACCCGGGCGAACTGCGTGAAACGGCCCGGGGAGGCGTGCGCGCTGCCGAAGTACACGACCGCGACCAGGGGCGCGGCCAGGCCGATGCCCAGGGCGAAGGTCAGGGCGGCCCGGCCCGCGGCGGTGAGCCTGCGGCGGGCCGGGAGGTCGGCCAGGCACAGCCGCAGCAGGAACACCAGGGCGGCGGCGAGGGTGGCCATGTACGCGGTGTAGAAGTTGGCGATCCAGGCGGCCGTGACGACCAGCACCCCGAGCAGCGGGCGCCGGCCGGTCAGCACCCACTCGCCGACCAGGCAGAGCAGCGGCAGGGCGATCAGTCCGTCGAGCCACATCAGGTTGTAGGACGCGGTCGCCACGGTCCAGCCGCACAGGGCGTACGACGCGCCCAGCAGGCCGGCCGCCCACCAGCGACCGGGTCGCAGTCGCAGCAGCAGCCAGGTCATGGCGGCCGCGGCACACGCGATCTTCAGCACGGTGATCACGTACACCGCGAGGTCGATCTCGTCCCTCGGGAACACCGCCACGAGCGGGGCGAACGGGCTGGTGAGATAGGTTCCGAGGTCGGGCAGGAAGCCGACCCCGTAGCCCGACTGCCAGTTGACGAGGAGCCCGCCGCTGCCGCGTCCGTGGAGCAGGTCCCACAGGTGGGCGTGGAAGGGCACGTACTGGTTGCCGAGGTCGCTGACGTTCCGGGTGCGCGGGCCGAAGGGGTAGCTGCGCGCGACGGCGTCGGCGGCGCAGAGCACCGCGACGGTGATCGCCGCGGCGAGCAGGGCGGCCTGACCCGGGCCGGGCGGTCGCCCCGGCGGAGGTTCGGGGGTGAGGCGGGCCGGCCGGTCGTGCGCGGTCCTCGGTTCGGGCGGGATGGTCGGTCGCACGCCCTGTTCGCTGGTCAATTCAAGCCCCCGTCCGGGGCGTTCGCCCCGTGCGTCGTCACTGCGTCGATTTAGACAGGGGGTGCATACGGTTGGTTGTCCGACCGCCGATGGCGGTGAAGTGAATTCCGTACGACCCGCAGGCGACGGAGGCCGAGGGAAACCGTGCGGACAGAAGGAGCTGACATGAGCGAGAGCACCACCCGTGAGGAGCGCTTCGCGCGGGGCCTGGAGATGCTGGGCAGCGTCAACCCCGAGGTGGGACAGCTGGTCGTCGACTCGCTCGCCGACATCAGCCCGGAGCTGGGCCACCAGGTCATCGCCTGGGGATTCGGGGAGATCTACTCGCGGCCACAACTCGTGCCGCGGGACCGCCAGTTGGTCACCCTGGGCATGCTCACCGCGCTCGGCGGCTGCGAGACCCAGCTGGAGGTGCACATCAACACGGCCCTGAACGTGGGCCTGACTCCCGAGCAGATCGTCGAGGCGCTGTTGCAGTCGGCCGGCTACTGCGGATTCCCGAGGGCCCTGAACGCCACGGCGGTGGCGAAGAAGGTCTTCGGCGAGCGGGGGCTGCTGCCCGTCGGACAGCAGCCCACCGACCCGTCGGCTAGCTCTGCCTGATCCTCAGGAACCCGTCGGCTACCTCTGCCTGATCCTCAGGAAGGTGACCGAGTTCGCCGGGAAGGTGTACGTGAACTTCCCGGCGGCCCCGTCGAAGGTGGACCGCACCGGGGCGACCGCCGTCGACGTCTCGCTGTTCACGGCGTCGGGGGCGGCGGCCAGTGTGGTGACCCGGGCCTTGGACGCGACCTTGGCGCGGCCCAGGTCGACGGCAGTACGGGCCGCCGAGTCCTGTGCGTTGACGACCTTGACGATCAGCTCCCCGGTCCTGCGGTCCTCGGTGACGACCTGGCGGAACGGCTCGGCGGGCTTGTCGTCCCTGAAGCTGCCCCACTCCTGACCGTCGAGGTAGAGGGTGACCTGGCGGCCGCGCACCTTGACGTCGACGTCGTAGGCACGGCCCGTCTCGACCGAGCCCGCCTTGGAGATCAGGGTCGACTTGCCGCCGTCCACGGCCTGTTCGACGGCGGTCTGGGTGTTGTTCCAGCCGCCGATGTTCCACCAGTAGTAGTTGCCGGTGTCCTTGACGCCGAAGGCGACCAGGAAGCCCTCCTTGCCCGCCTTCTTGGTGGCCTTCACCTTCAGGTCGTAGTCGTGCCAGGACGGGTCACCGGCCGAGACCATGGTGTTCTCGGCGTTCACGTCGGTCTGCACGTACTGCCCGTCCTGGACGCTCCAGGAGCCGCCTCCGGTGTGCGTCCACTTCGAGGCGCCGGAGGAGAAGTCGTCGGTGAGCAGTTCCCTGCCGTCGGCGTCCGTGACCCTCACGTCGTCGTACGCCGCCGTCGTCGCCCACGTCGAAAGGCCCACGGCGCCGGTGATCGGGGCGAGCAGCGAGGGCGTGCCGGTGGCCGTCGAGGGCACCACGCGGTCGCCGACGTTGTTCATGAACAGCTTCTGGACCTCGTAGTTGGCGGAGTTCCAGGAGGCGTGGTTGTTGAACCAGATCAGGTCCGGGCGCCACTGGACGTAGTCCTCGTTGGCGAACAGCGGGGCGTAGGAGGCGAGTTTCACGACGTCCGCGTTGCGTTCCAGGCCGGTCATGAACGCGGCCTCGGTGAGCCCGTTCTTGAAGGTGTTGCCCTGGGAGGCGTACTCGCCGAGGAAGACCTTCGGGCCGTTCCTGTCGTAGGAGTCGTAGCGGTCGTTGTTCTGGAGGAACCACTGCGGGCTGTTGTAGTAGTGCTCGTCGACCATGTCGACCTTGGCGTCCCTGTTGAGCTGCCAGGCCGTGTCGAAGGTCGTACCGGAGTCGTCCGGGCCGGAGTTGGAGATGACCTGGATCTCCGGGTGCTTCGCCTGGACGGCGGCCCGGAACTCCTTGAAGCGGGCGAAGAACTCGTTCGGCAGGTTCTCCTCGTTGCCGACCTCGATGTGGGTGAGGTGGAAGGGCTTCGGGTGGCCCATCCTGGCCCGCACGTTGCCCCAGGTGGAGCTCGCCGGGCCGTTGGCGAACTCGATGAGGTCGAGGGTGTCCTGGACGTGCCGCTTGAGCAGGGCGTCGTCGGCGACGGCCTTGTTCTGGCCGCAGCCGGTCACCAGGGCGGGGACGACGGGCAGCGGCATGGCGCCGATGTCCTCGGCGAGCCGGAAGTACTCGTAGTAGCCGAGTCCGTAACTCTGGTTGTAGCCCCAGAAGTTGGAGTTGGTCGCGCGGGTCTCGACCGGGCCGACGGTGTCCTTCCACTGGTAGGACCGCTTGCGCTGGTGGCCGGAGGCCGCGCTGTAGTCCTCCATCGAGCCGGTGTTGACCAGGCAGCCGCCGGGGAAGCGCACGAAGCCGGGGTGCAGGGCGGCGACCTTCTCGGCGAGGTCCTTGCGCAGGCCGTTGGGTTCGCCGCGGTAGGTGTCGCGCGGGAACAGGGAGACCATGTCGAGTGCGGCAGCCGCCGAGGAGGCCACGGTGAGGCGGCCGTCGCTGCTGGTCCGGGTCGCGGTGAGGGTGGCCCGGTACCGGGTCCAGCCGCTCTTGGTGACGTCGACCTTGCGGGCGGTGGCGAGCGTGCCGCCGGAGTCCTGGAGCGAGACGGTGAGGGTGGTGCCGGCGGCCGCGCGGGCCCACACCGAGAAGTCGTACTTCCTGCCCGTCTCGACGGGGACGCCGGTGTTGTATCCGGCGTTCGTCACGGACGAACCGGCGCCCAGGTCGAGGTAGTTGCGGTTGCGTTCGTTCAGGCGGCCGCCGTCGTCCACGACCCGTGCGGTGCCGTCGACCGTCCACGAGGTGAGCGGGGTGTAGGAGGCGTTGTCGGCGGTGGAGTACTCGAAGGACCTGTTCTGCACGAGTTCGGCGTACAGACCGCCGTCGGCGGCCCGGTTGATGTCCTCGAAGAAGACGCCGTACATCGTGTCGTCGATCGTCGCGCCCCTGGCGCTCGGGTCGACGGTGATCGCGTAGTCGGTGACGTCCTCGGCATGGGCGGACGGGGGGATCGTTCCTGCCGGCACGAGCAGGGCGGTGGCGCTGAGACCGAGTCTCCAGCGGGTGCGTGACATGGATACTCCGCGGCTCTGTCGAAGTGGGGTTCTACTGAAGCGGGGCTCTGTCGAAGCTGGGTTGTACCGAAGTGGGTTCGAAATATCGGACACTGATCAGCACATCGAACGGCAACATAGGGAGGGGAATTCCGGAGCGTCAACGGGTCGCGCGGTACCGAAAGTGTCGGAAGTGATCGGAAGCGAGGGGCACATGGGCGGGTTCTGGCCAGTGCCGGACGTGCTGGCCTATCTGGCCGGGGAGTGGCGGACCGAGCGGACCGTGCGGGACCTGGCGAGCGGGTCGGACGGCACGTTCTCCGGAACCACCGCTTTCGGCCGACTGGAGGGCGGCGGGCTGCTGTCCCGGGAGTCGGGCACCTTCGTCTGGCAGGGCGTTGCGCGCCCCGCCGAACGGACGCTCCGGTTCCTGCCGGGCACGACACCGGGCACGGCGGACGTCCGCTTCTCCGACGGACGGCCCTTCCACGACCTGGACCTGGGCTCCGGCCGCCATGTCGCCGACCATCCGTGCGTGGCGGACCTGTACCGCGGCGAGTTCACCGTCCTGGACCCCGAGCACTGGCGCACGGTGTGGCGGGTCGGCGGCCCGGCGAAGGACCTGGTCCTGAGGACGGCGTACACGCGCGTGGAGGGAACACGTTGACGAACGGGTACGCACGCGTGGGCCGAACGCCCCGCCGCTCGTGACTGCCCTACGCCCGCGTGTGCTGTGCCGAGACCCCCTCGAAGCGGAGGTTCCAGCGGCCGGCGCGGCCGGTCACCGTGATGGCCGACAGGGGGCGGACGTCGATGTTCCAGAACGTCGACGGCGGCGCCTTCAGGACGTACACCAGCGCGGCCCTGACCACGGCCGGCTCCACGACGGCGACGACCCGGCCGCCGTCCTCCATCGGCCGGGTGTCCAGCCACTCCCCCACCCGGGCGACGAATGCGAGCAGCGACTCGCCGCCGTGCGGGGTGGACCGCGGATCGGCCAGCCAGGCGTCCACGGACTCCGGCTCGCGGGCCATCGCCTCGCCGAGGGTCAGCCCGCGCCAGCGCCCCATGTCACAGTCCCGCAGGGCGAGTTGGACGAGGGGCGCGTATCCGAGGGCGTCGCCGGTGGCACGGCTGCGGGGCGTGGGCGAGCAGTACCGCAGCTCGGCCGCCGCGAGCGGCAGCAGCTCGGGCGCCACGGCCAGCACCTGGTCCCAGCCCGCCTGGTCGAGCGGACGGTCGTCCTCGAACCGCTCGGTGAGCAGCGAGGAGCTGCGCGCGGCGGCGACGAACGTGACCCGAAGTTGCATGCGGTGATCGTGAGCCGCGAAAGTGCGCAGGTCAAGAGGCGTTACCCGGGATTTACCCTGGGTGCCCGCGGGCTTACGGTCACAGATCGGTCAGCGCCATCCAGATGTCGGGCTGGGCGAGCGGGGCGAACCCGAGCTTCTCGTACACGCCGTGCGCGTCCCGGGTGGCGAGCATGATCCGCCTCGGGCCGTACGGCCGCAGATGCTCCCGGACGGCTCCGACGAGCGCCACGCCGATCCCCTTGCCGCGTACGGCACGGTCCACGTAGACATCGCAGAGCCAGGCGAAGGTGGCCATGTCGGTGACCACGCGCGCGTAGGCCACCTGCTCCCTCGAGGCCGTGTCGTACACCCCGAAGTTGAGCGACCCGGCGATCGCCCGGTCCTGCCTTTCCCGGGAGCGCCCGATCGCCCAGTACGCGTCGGTGGACAGCCAGTGGTGCACCAGGTCCACGTCGAGGCGCTCGGCGTCGGTGGAGATCTCGTAGCCCGGGGCGAGGGGCGGGGTGTCGTTCATGCCGGGAGACTGACAAGCCGGGGCGGGCGACGTCGAACGGTTTTCCCGCACCGCGTCACACCGACCCCGTCCAGGGCTGCGTGCCGGGAGCCCGGAGCACCTCCTCGCAGGCCCTGCGGAGGCGTCGTACGCCCTCCTGGATCTCCTGGGGACCCGCCACCGCTGCGAAGCTCAGGCGGAGGTGGCCGGCCGGGGGTTCGGCGCTGAAGTAGGGGCGGCCGGGGGTGATCGCGACGCCCGCACGGAGGGCGGCCGTCGTCAGAGCGGTCTCGGCCGTGCCGTCGGGCAGCCGCAGCCACAGGTGGTAGCCGCCCGACGGGACGTGCGGGAGGGACAGTTCGGGCAGCTCCAGCCGGAGCGCGGTGGTCATGGTGTCGCGGCGGGCCTTCAACTCGGCCGAGATGGACCGCAGATGGCGGGGCCAGGCCGGGGAGCCGACGAGTTCCAGGGCCGCCTCCTGGAGCGGGCGGGGCACGAAGAAGGTGTCGACGATCTGGATCGCGCGCAAGCGCTGGAGCACCGGCCCGCGCGCGGCCAGGGCACTGACCCGGAAGCTCGGCGAGGTCGCCTTGGTCAGCGAGCCGACATGGACCACGACTCCGTCGGGGTCGTCGGCGGCCAGCGGGCGCGGCAGCGGACCGGCGTCCTCGTGCACCAGCCGCCGTACGAAGTCGTCCTCGACGACGAACGCGCCGGCCTCGCGGGCGATCCGCAGCACCTCGCCGCGGCGTTCGGGGGCCAGCACCGCGCCGGTCGGGTTCTGGAAGAGCGGCTGGCAGACGAAGACCCGGGCACCGGTCGCCCGGAACGCGTCGGCGAGGAGGGCGGGCTTCACCCCGTCCGCGTCCACGGGGACGGGGACCGGGCGCAGGCCCGCCGAGCGGGCGATCGCCAGCATGCCGGGGTAGGTGGGCGACTCGACCAGGACGGGGGCGCCGGGCGGGGCCAGGGCGCGCAGGGCGGTGGTGAGCGCGGACTGGCCGCCCGCGGTGATCAGCACCTCGGCCGCGGTGACGGCTCCGCCGATGATGCGCGCGAACCACTCGCGCAGGTCCGGCAGACCCTCGGTGGGCGGTCGGCCCCAGGCGCCGGGGCGGCGGCCCGCGCGGGCCAGGGCCGCGGACATCGCCCGCTCGGGCTGGAGGGAGGGGTGCAGATAGCCGCCGTTGAACTCGATCACACCGGGCGGCGGAGCGGCCAGCGACACCAGGACGCCGGACGCGTCGACGGAGCGCGGTACGAGGTCGGCGGCGCCGTCCGCGCTCAGCGCGACCTCCTGCCAGGAGGTGTCCCCGGTCGCGGTGGCGGCCGTACGGGCCCGGGCACGGAACGCACCGGCGCCGGGGCGGGTCACCACCAGCCCCTCGGCGGCGAGCTGGGCGAGGGCGCGGGAGACGGTCACGGGGCTGACCCGGAAGCGGTCGACGAGGACCCGGCTCGACGGGAGCTTTCCACCCGGAGAGTAGCGGTCCAGCTCTCGCCTCAGCCGTTCCGCCAGTTCATCGACGCTGCTACGCTCTTGCATGAGAGCACAGAGTAGCGCTACCGCACCGACCCGGATAGCGGTTCCCGCCCCCGCGAGGTCCTTCGGCACGGTCCAGGCCGCCCTCGGAGTCGCCGCGTTCTCCCTCACCTTCCCCGCCACCGCGTGGGGTCTGGAGGGGTTCGGGCCCTGGTCCCTGGTCGCGGTGCGCAGCGTTCTCGCGGCACTCGTCGCGGGCGGCTGTCTGCTGGCGCTGCGGATCCCGCTGCCGGCCCGCGCGCACTGGCCCGGGCTCGCGGTGGTCGCGGCCGGGGTGGTCGTCGGGTTCCCGCTGCTGACCACGCTGGCCCTTCGGACGTCGACCACCGCCCACGCGGCCGTCGTGGTCGGTCTGCTCCCCCTGACGACCGCGCTGCTGTCGGCCCTGCGCGTCGGCACCCGCCCCTCGCGGACCTTCTGGGCGGCGGCGCTCGCCGGCGCGGCCGCGGTGGTGGCCTTCACCGTGCAGCAGAGCGGCGGCGCCCTGACCACCGCCGACCTGTATCTCTTCGCTGCGCTGCTGGTGTGCGCGGCCGGCTACACCGAGGGCGGCCGACTGGCCCGGACCATGCCCGGCTGGCAGGTCATCGCCTGGGCGCTGGTGCTGTGCCTGCCGCTCAGCGTGCCCGCGGCGGCGCTCGCCCTGTCCCACGAGCCGGTGCACCTCGGCGCGCACAGCGTGGCCGGGCTGCTGTGGGTGGCGGCAGGTTCGCAGTTCCTCGGCCTGGTCGTCTGGTACCGGGGCATGGCGGCGATCGGCATCCCCAAGGCCAGCCAGTTGCAGCTTGCCCAGCCCCTGCTCACACTGGTGTGGTCGGTGCTGCTGCTCGGCGAGCACTTGACGGTGGCCGCCCCGCTGACGGCCGCGGCGGTGCTGGTGTGCATCGCGGTCACCCAGCGGGCGCGGGGCTGAGCGGCGCGTACGCGCCGTTCCCGGTGGGCCCCCGCGCCGTAAAATCAGGCCACGGACCGCTCACTCGGTGAGGAGGCACGGCTGATGCGCGCAACCGTGGGCGACCAGCTCGTCCAGCACGGCAGGGTGGTCGGACAGCAGGACAAGGTCGGCGAGATCGTCGAGGTGATGGGGCAGGAGGGCAACCCCCCGTACCGCGTCCGCTTCGAGGACGGGCACGAGGGCGTGTGCTCACCGGGCCCCGACACCGAGATCAGGCACCGCCTGCACCGAACCGGTCGCTGATCCGGCGCGGTGGCACCGCCTGCACAGGACCGGTCCCTGGTCTAACGCGGTGGCACCGCCGGCACCTGGTAGTGGTCGGCCCCCACGCGGGCCATCGCCCCGATCGGGTCGGAGGCGACCTCTCGGGCGGCGAAGAAGACATGTCCGCGCACCTGTTGGTACTGCCGCGCGAGCGTGAGGTGCCTGGACAGCTCCGCGGGATCCTGCCAGGCGGCGGACTGTGCCGGATCCCCCGCCTTGTAGAGGGCCTCGCCCAGGTACAGCTTCGTCCTGCTCCCACGCGCCTGCTCCGCCCACCAGGGCACCAGCTTGGCGTAGTCGGCGGCGGCGAACCCGATGTTCCAGTAGAGCTGCGGCACCAGGTAGTCGATCCAGCCCTCGCGCACCCACTTGCGGGTGTCGGCGAAGTTGTCGTCGTACGACTGCACCCCCGCGCGCGTGTCCGAGCCGAGCGGGTCGGTGACGGCGTTGCGCCAGACCCCGAACGGGCTGATGCCGAACTGCGCGGTGGGCCGGATCCGCCGCACGGCCGCCGCCGTCTCCCGGACCAGCTTGTCGATGTTGTCCCGCCGCCAGGCGGCCCGGTTGACGAAGGCGCCGCCGTAGCGGTCGTAGGCCGCGTCGTCGTCGAAGGTCTGGCCGGCCACCGGGTACGGGTAGAAGTAGTCGTCGAAGTGGACCGCGTCCACGGGGTACTTGCGGACCGCGTCGAGGATCGCCTTCTCGACGAAGGCGCGCACCTCGGGCAGCCCGGGGTTGTAGTAGAGCTTGCCGCCGTACGGCACCACCCAGTCCGGGTGCTTGCGGGCGGGGTGGGAGGCGGCGAGCTTGGTCGGGTCCGTGTGGTTGGCGACGCGGTACGGGTTGAACCAGGCGTGCAGTTGCAGGCCCCGCCGGTGCGCCTCGGTGACGGCCGTGCCCAGCGGGTCCCAGCCGGGGTTCTTGCCCTGCGTCCCGGTGAGGTACTGCGACCAGGGCTCGTAGGGCGAGGGCCACAGGGCGTCGGCGGTGGGCCGTACCTGGAGGATCACCGTGTTCAGACGGTCCGCCGCGGCCCGGTCGAGGTGGGCGATCAGCTCGGCGCGCTGCTGTGCGGCGGTCAGCCCGGGCTTGGAGGGCCAGTCCCGGTTGGACACGGTGGCCAGCCACACGCCCCGCATCTCGGTCGGCAGCCACCACGGACGCCGGGGCGCGGCCACCGCTCCCGAGGCCGTCGTGAGGGTCGACAACGCGGCCAGCGCGAAGGCCCGGCGCGACAGACGTCCCATGTGCACACTCCCCCAACACCATGGATCCGCTCGGTCACGGATCGTCTCAGCGCCCCAGAATGCCCGACGGATGACCGCCCCAGGCGATCGATCATCGATACTTGGGAGTAACGTGCTCGAACGGAGCAGGAGCCGGACCACGGCGAACCTGCCGGCAGGCGAAGACCAGCGAAAGGTACGAAGTGACGGACTTCCCGGCGGGAGACATCGCGCGCGTCGGAGTGGTGGGCTGCGGCCAGATGGGGGCGGGCATCGCCGAGGTGTGCGCCCGCGCCGGTCTGGACGTGAAGGTCGCCGAGACCACCGGCGAGGCCCTGGAGATCGGCCGCACCCGGCTGTTCAACTCCCTCACCAAGGCCGCCGAACGCGGCAAGATCAGCGCGGACGAGCTGGCCGCCACCCAGGCCCGGCTCTCCTTCACCACCGATCTCGGCGAGTTCGCGGACCGGGACCTCGTCATCGAGGCCGTGGTGGAGAACGAGCAGGTGAAGACCGAGATCTTCCAGGTGCTCGACCAGGTGGTGACCCGCCCGGACGCCATCCTGGCCTCCAACACCTCCTCCATCCCGCTGGTGAAGCTGGCGGTGGCCACCTCGCGGCCCGACCAGGTCGTCGGCATCCACTTCTTCAACCCGGCCCCGGTGCAGAAGCTCGTCGAGCTGATCCCGGCGCTCACCACCTCCGAGGGCACCCTGGCCCGCGCCCAGGCCTTCGCCGAGAAGCTCCTCGGCAAGCACGCCATCCGCGCCCAGGACCGCTCCGGCTTCGTGGTCAACGCGCTGCTGATCCCGTATCTGCTGTCCGCGATCCGGATGTTCGAGTCGGGGATTGCGAGCCGCGAGGACATCGACAACGGCATGGAGCTCGGCTGCGCCCACCCGATGGGCCCGCTGAAGCTCTCCGACCTGATCGGCCTGGACACCGTGGCCTCGGTCGCCTTCTCGATGTACGAGGAGTACAAGGAGCCGCTGTACGCCGCTCCCCCGCTCCTGCAGCGCATGGTCGACGCGGGCCGGCTGGGCCGCAAGTCCGGCTCGGGCTTCTACACCTACGGCTGACCCGTACCCCCTGTGCCCGGCCGGCACCCTGTCCGTTCCAGGGTGCCGATGACACAGTGCTACGGCCATGGGCCCGGCTCTCCTCGAAGCGCCGGGCCCGTGTCATTCACACACCGTGTGCGCCCCGGGCCCGCATATGCCCCTCGCACACTCTCCCCACGCACCCACCAGGCGAGTTGACTCTTGATGCGCATGCAAGGGATGTGACGACTACGGAAAGGAGCGGACCTGTGACCGCCGAACCGGAGCATCCCGTGGTCCATGGAGAACTCGCAGAGTTACGACGTCGCCTCGACGTCGCGTACGCACGGGTCGAGGGCGGCCTCGCCCTTCTCAGTCATCGTACGAAGGAGACGGACAAGGAGATCGACGATCTGAGCGCACGGATCATCGCCCTGGAGCACGCCCGCTGGCCGCTCCCCGCGGTCGCGGCGATCACCGCCGTGGGCGCGCTCGTCGTGGCGGTCTGGCAGGCCTTCGGACACTGACGCCTCGGGCCGGCCGGGTGGGGGATCAGGACAGGATGTCCTGACCGAGCCTCAGATGGTGCAACAGCAGTAACGCGGCCGCCATGTTGGCGGCCGGGACCTCCCCACGGGCGACCATGTCGGGAACGAGCTTCAGCGGGACCCACTCCCGGCGGTCCGACTCGAAGTCGTCCACGGGGTGCCCGATGTACTCGCCCTCGTCGGCCCAGTAGATGTGGTGCACGGCGTCGGTGAGCCCGTTGGAGGGCTCCACGCTCATCAGGTGCTGGAGCGGCCCCGGCCGCCAGCCGGTCTCCTCCTCGAGTTCCCTGGCGGCTGCCACGGCGATGTCCTCTCCGTCCTCGACCACGCCCGCGGCGAGCTCCCAGCCCCAGCTGTCGGTGATGAAGCGGTGCCGCCACAGCAGCAGGACCTCGTTGGCCTCGTTCACCACCGTGGCGACCGCGACCGGCCTCAGCCGTATCAGGAAGTGGTCGAGGTGCCGCCCGTCCGGTAGGGCGACATCGGCGAGATTGACGCTGAACCAGCGGTTTTCATACACGGTTTGTTCGTTCTGTTTCGTCCACTGCACGGTTCTGCCACCTTCCGTCGAGTAAGTGGCAATATCGCAGCAGGGACTGTGGGGTGTCGGCGTCCGCGTGCCGACCTACAGGGGCACGCGCAGTGCGCCGTCGATCAGTTCGGCTGCCTCGGACGTGCCCGCGCAGCCGCTCCGGACCAGATGCTCACGGACCGCTCTGAGTCTGTCGCGCAGGCGCTGGGACTCCATTCCCCGTGCCTGTTCCGCCATCTGCACGGCGGTGGCCACCGCCTTGTCGGCGTTGCCCTGGCGCAGTTCGATCGTGCTGAGCATCGCGAGCCGGTGCACCCGGCCCCGGTCGTGGGCGGGGTTGTCGACGGCGGCCGCGGCGTGCGCGGCGGCGGCCGCGAGTTCACCGAGACTGAGCAGCGCCTCCGCCACCTGGACGTTGACGAGTCCCGGCTGGACATAGCCCGTCTCGTCGGGTTCGTATCCGCGCCGGATGCGTTCGGCGGCCTGCTCGGCCCGCCGGATGCAGGACAGCGCGGTGGTGCCGTCGCCGAGGTGGGCGTACGCCTTGGCCTGCATCGCGTAGAGGTCGCAGGCGAGCGCGGGGGTGATGTGCTTGCCGGCGGCCCGCAGCGCGGCCTCGGCGAAGGCGACCGCCTGGCGGTACTCCCGCATGAACAGGGACTGGTTGACCAGCAGCGCGATCACATAGGCGCCGAGCCCCCTGTCCCCGCTGGCCTTGGCGAGCCTGAGGGCCTGGTGGAAGTAGCGCTGGGCGAGACCGTGCGCGTCGGAGTCGTAGGCGCAGATGCCGGCGACGGCCACCAGCCCGCCGGTGGCCCGGTGCAGTTGGCGGCCCGTCTCGTCGGTGTAGCTGCCGCGCAGCAACGGGGCCGCCTCGGCGTTGAGGAAGCCGACGATCCGGCTCCGCGTCGCCACCCCGCCGGCCTTGCGGTACATCTGCTCGTAGTGGGTGCGGGCCGCGCGCAGCATCTCTATGTCGGCGCGGGTGACGCGGTGCCGGCCGCCGCGGGAGACGTCGACGTCCTCGGGCGGGTTCTCCCACTCCCACACCGGCATGACCGCGGGGGTGCCGGTGACCGCGGGGGCGCCCAGGATGTGCGGGCGCTGCTGCTCGTCGGAGCGCCACAGGGCGGTGGCCCGCTCCACGAAGCCGGACAGCGAGGTGCCGTGCGGGGCGGAGGGCTCACCGGGCACGCCGAGGCCGATGTCGTCGAGGGTGACGGGGCGTCGGAGCCGGCCGGCCAGCACCTCGCAGATCAGGTCGGGCACCTGGCCCCGCGGACGCTGGCCCTTCAACCACCGCGCCACAGCGGTGTGTTCGTACCTGAGTGCGAGGCCGCGTGCCCTGCCGGCCTGGTTCACATGTGCGGCAAGCCCCGCGTGCGAGATCCCGGCTTCGTCCAGGATCGCGTCGAGCAGAGTGTTGGGCTGCATGAATGCCCCCCGGGTGGCTCGGTGCCGTCAGATTAGTGGGTCCGCCTTCACACGGGGTGTGATCGGAGTGCGCGAATCCGCAGGGTGTGCGCGCTGTTGCGGAGAGTTTCGGGCCGGTTGACTGAAATGCCTCGCAAGAGGCCTCGGCCGGGCCGCCGGCTCCCCCTCGTACAGTGCGGTGGCCTGGCCGGCGGCTTGACGGTGCGACATCTGGGGTGCGGCTAGAGGTGCGTTGTCGGCTGCGGGTGCTTCGTGGCTGGTCGCGCAGTTCCCCGCGCCCCTTTAGGGGGTTGCGGTTGACGGTCGTTGCGAAGTGCCAGTAAGGCCACGTCATCCTTCGGCGTGCTGCCCGTGTGGTTCAGCAACGCCGTGAAGACCCGGCCCAACACCGCCTGCGGCGCAGCCCCCGCGGACCCTTGCAGGGCCCCCGGCAGGGAAAAGAAGCGGCCAAGAGCGTCTCTCGCGTCCTCCGCGCCGTCCGTGTGCAGGACCAGGGTCTCTCCCGGCAGCAGGTGGCCGCACTGGAGACCAGATATGTCGGCGGGCAGGGGGAAGGGGCCCAGGGGCGGCATCGGGTCCGCGCAGGAGAGCGGTTCGACGA
Organism: Streptomyces griseorubiginosus; assembly: GCF_001514195.1. Taxonomy (GTDB): domain Bacteria; phylum Actinomycetota; class Actinomycetes; order Streptomycetales; family Streptomycetaceae; genus Streptomyces; species Streptomyces griseorubiginosus. The sequence goes on from NZ_KQ948739.1 coordinate 240,508, forward strand.
CCGACCCGCTGAGCAAGTACGGCCACGGGTGACCGCAGTTCAGGGCCCTGAGCTCACCGTCCCGCCCGATCTCCAGCAACAGCACGGTCACGAAGTCCTCCGCGGCCGTGCCGTCCCGCTCGGCGCGGTCGCGGAGGTGGCGGGCGAGTGCGCGGTCCAGTCTGCGAAGCACTCCGCCGAGGTCGGGTTCGTCGTGGACGGCCTCGCGGAAGCTGCCGAGGACCGCGGCCGCCGTACCGATGGCGGCGAGGCCGTGGCCGCGCACGTCGCCCATGACGGCCCGCACGCCGTGTTCGGTCGCGACGACCTCGTACAGGTCGCCGCCGATGGTGGCGCCCCGGTCGGCGGAGAGCTGGGCGGCGGCGACGGTGAGGCCGTCGATGCGCGGGGGCAGCGGCCGCAGCAGCACGCTCTGGGCGGCTCCCGCGATCTGCCGGGCCTGTCGCAGTTCGCGGAGCAGGGCGCGCCGGACGTGGATGATCAGCCCGGTGCCCACGGCGAAGAACACGGCGCTGGTGGCGACCCGTGCCCCGAGGCCGTTCTCCTGGGCGAGCGGGCAGGTCAGTTTGTAGGTGATCGCGACGGCACCCCACATGGTGGGCAGCCCCACCGAGAGCACACGGCGCAGCAATCCCCGCCGGGGAACCGCAGCCTTGAAGCGCATCATGCCGATGGCCCCCCAACTAGGCCCTGCACACGCAATCGGACCGGCCTCGAAAGGCCGGTCCGATTCTGTCGAGCGTATGGACCAAAGGGACCAGATCGCCGGAAGAACTCACCCTATCGAGTGAGGTGACCGGATATGGGGGGTGCCGGGGCGCAGCCCCGCACCCCCCAGGGGCGCGGGGAACTGCGCGACAAGCCACGACGCAGCCGCAGCCGCCAGACTTCCGCAGCACCCCGACGGCGCCTAGGCCCTCAGCACAGCTCCCGTCCGCTCCCCCGCAAGCGCAACCGCCGCATCCCGAGCCGCCGAAGCCTCATCCACGGTCAGAGTCCGATCACCGGCCCTGAACCGCAGCGCGTACGCCAGCGACTTCCGACCGTCACCCAGCTGCTCCTCGTTCTCGTACACGTCGAACAGCCGGATCCCTTCCAGGAGTTCACCCGCGCCCTCACGCAGCGCCGCCTCGACCTCGGCATGCGGCACGAACTTGTCCACGACCAGCGCGACATCCTGCGTGGCCACCGGGAACGTGGAGATGCGCGGCGCCTGCGGGGTGTCGTCGCCGGCCGCCTCCAGGGCGTCCAGGTCCAGCTCCATCGCCGATGTGCGCGCGGGCAGCCCGAACGCCTTCACGACCCGCGGGTGCAGTTCACCGGCGTGACCGACGACGGTGTCGCCGACCACCAGCTCGGCGCACCGACCCGGGTGCCACGGCCCGTACTGCCCACCGCGGACGACCAGTTCGGCCCCGGCCTCGCGGGCGACGACCCGTGCCGCCTCGACCGCGTCCGCCCAGTCGGCCGGACGGCCCTTGCCCCACCAGCCGGCCTGCTCGCGCGCACCGGCGAGCACCACGGCCACATGGCGGGGCTGCTCGGGCAGCGCGGCGTCCAGCTCGGCGATCTCCTCGTCGGTGGGACGCCGGTCCACCGGCAGCACCGCGGCGATCTTCTGCTCCTCGCGCGGCAGGAAGACCAGCCCCGTCTCGAACAGCGCCAGATCGTGCGAGCCCCGCCCGTCGTTGCGCCGCAGCGCCCCGAACAGGCCCGGCAGCAGGGACGTACGGAGCGCGGGCTCCTCGTCGTTGAGCGGGTTGGTGAGCTTCACGACCCGGCGCTTCGGGTCGTCCGCGTCCAGCAGCAGCTGGTCGAAGACCTGCTCACCGAGGAAGGGGTAGTTCGGCGCCTCGACGTACCCGGCACCGGCCAGCACCCGGCCCACCCGGCGGTGCAGCCGCTGGCGCCGGGTCAGGCCGCGGCCCGCGGGGGGCCTGGGCAGCGTGGAGGGCAGGTTCTCGTAGCCCTCCAGGCGGATGACCTCTTCGGCCAGGTCGTTGATCTCCTGGAGGTCGGGACGCCAGGACGGCACGGTGACGATCAGCTCGTCCTGCCCGTACACGTCGCAGCCGACCTCCTGGAGCCGCCGTACGACGGTCTCGCGGCCGTAGGAGACGCCCGCGACCTTGTCGGGGTGGTCCGCCGGGACGCTGATGGTGTGCGGGGCCGACGGGGTGACGACCTCGGTGACGCCGGCCTCGGCGGTGCCGCCCGCGAGCAGCACCAGCAGGTCCACGGTGCGCTGTGCGGCGGCCGCGGCGGCGGCCGGGTCGACACCGCGCTCGAAGCGCCGGGACGCCTCGGAGGACAGCTTGTGGCGACGGGCCGTACGCGCGATGGAGACCGCGTCGAAGTGCGCGGCCTCGATGACGACGTCGGTCGTGCCCTCGGCCTCGGAGTGGTCGGCGATCTCGGTGTTGGCGCCGCCCATCACGCCGGCGAGGCCGATCGGGCCGCGCTCGTCGGTGATGACCAGGTCCTCGGCGTGCAGCTTCCGCTCGACGCCGTCGAGGGTCTTGATCTGCTCGCCCTCGGCCGCCCGGCGGACGCCGATGGTGCCCTGGACCAGGGAGCGGTCGTAGGCGTGCAGCGGCTGGCCGACTTCCATCATCACGTAGTTGGTGACGTCGACGGCGAGCGAGATCGGGCGCATGCCGACCTTCTGGAGCCGGCGCTGGAGCCAGATCGGCGAGCGCGCCTCGGGGCTCAGACCGGTGACGGTGCGCGCGGTGAAGCGGTCGCAGCCGAGCGGGTCGGAGACCTCGACCGGGTAGCCGTAGGCGTTCGGGCCGGGCACGTCGAGCAGCGCGGGGTCGCTCAGCGGCAGGCCGTAGGCGATGGCGGCCTCGCGGGCCACGCCCCGGATGGACAGGCAGTCGCCGCGGTTGGCGGTGACGGCGATGTCCAGGACCTCGTCGACCAGTTCCAGGAGCTCGATGGCGTCCTTGCCGACCTCGGTCTCCGGGGGCAGCACGATGATGCCGTGGCTGCCGTCGTCGCCCATGCCCAGCTCGTCGCCGGAGCAGATCATGCCGTGGGAGGTCTTGCCGTACGTCTTGCGGGCGGAGATCGAGAAGCCGCCGGGCAGCGTGGCACCCGGGAGCACGACCACGACCTTGTCGCCGACGGAGAAGTTCCGGGCGCCGCAGACGATCTCCTGGGGCTCGCCGGTGCCGTTGGCCTGGCCGACGTCGACCGTGCAGAAGCGGATCGGCTTCTTGAAACCCTCCAGCTCCTCGATGGTCAGGACCTGGCCTACGACCAGGGGGCCCTTGAGGTCGGCGCCGAGGTGCTCGACGGTCTCGACCTCAAGACCCGCGGAAACGAGCTTGGCCTGGACGTCACGGCCGGTTTCGGTCGCCGGCAGGTCGACGTACTCCCGCAGCCAAGAAAGCGGGACCCGCATCAGATCTCCATCCCGAACGGCCGGGTGAACCGGACGTCACCCTCGACCATGTCTCGCATGTCCTCGACGTTGTGGCGGAACATCAGCATCCGCTCGATGCCGAACCCGAAGGCGAAGCCGCTGTACTTCTCCGGGTCCACGCCGCACGCGGTGAGCACCTTGGGGTTGACCATCCCGCAGCCGCCGAGCTCGATCCAGCCCTCGGAGGAGCAGGTACGGCAGGGGCGGTCCGGGTTGCCGACGGACTCGCCGCGGCAGACATAGCACACCATGTCCATCTCGGCGGACGGCTCGGTGAAGGGGAAGAAGTTCGGGCGCAGCCGGGTCTTCATGCCCTCGCCGAACAGCGCCTGGACCATGTGGTCCAGGGTGCCCTTGAGGTCGGCCATGGTCAGGCCCTCGTCGACGGCGAGCAGCTCGACCTGGCGGAAGACCGGGGTGTGCGTGGCGTCCAGCTCGTCGGTGCGGTAGACGACACCGGGGCAGATCACGTAGACCGGCAGCTCTCGGGAGAGCAGCGAGCGGATCTGCACGGGCGAGGTGTGGGTGCGCAGCACGACCCCGGACTCGGTGCCGCCCTCGGGGCCTTGGACGAAGAAGGTGTCCTGCTCGCCGCGGGCCGGGTGGTCCGGGCCGATGTTCAGCGCGTCGAAGTTGAACCACTCGGCCTCGACCTGCGGGCCCTCGGCGACCTCGTAGCCCATGGCCACGAAGACGTCCTCGATGCGCTCGGAGAGGGTGGTGAGCGGGTGCCGGGCGCCGGCCGGTACGCGGTCGTACGGCAGCGTGACGTCCACCGCCTCCTCGACCAGCACGCGCTGGTCCCGCTCGGCCTCCAGCTCGGACTGGCGTCCGGCGAGGGCCTTGTTCACCGCGCCCCGGGCCTGGCCGACGAGCTTGCCCGCGGCGGCCTTGGCGTGCGGGGGCAGGGCGCCGATCTCGCGGTTGGCGAGCGCCAGCGGGGAGGTACCGCCGGTGTGGGCGACCTTGGCCTCCTGGAGCGCTTCGAGCGAGTCCGCGGCGGTGAAGGCGGCGAGCGCCTCGTCCCGCATGCGCTCGATCTCTTCCGGTTTCAAGGCCTCGACCTCTACCGGGTCGTACGACTTATTCGGTGCCGACATCTCTTCCCGTGCTTCCGGTTGGCTGGCGGATGGTCCCCGTGAGCGGCGCAGAGGGCCGTGTGCAGGACACATGGGTGCCAAAGGCCGAGTCTAACGGGGTGGAGCTGTACGAATGAGCCCGCGGGCACTCAGCTCAGATAGGCCGGAGCGCTCACAGGCAACGTAAATCGGAACTCAGCGCCGCCCTCGGGGGCGCGGCCGACCGTGATGGTGCCGCCGTGGGCCTCGACGATGCCCTTGACGATGTACAGCCCGAGTCCGGTGCCGCCGCGCTTGCTGCCCCGCCAGAAGCGGGTGAAGACGCGGTTCATGGACTCCTCCGGGATGCCGGGGCCCTCGTCGCTCACCGTGACCGACGTACCGGTGTCCTCCCCTTCCCGGGGGGACGCCGTGGGCGTGATGTCAATCGTGACGGTTCCCTCGCCGTGCCGCACCGCATTTTCCAGCAGGTTGCTGAGCACCTGGTCGATCTTGTCGGGGTCGGCCCAGAGCGCGGGCAGCGGCTGTTCGAGGCGCAGCAGGAACCGGTCGGCGGCGAGGCCCGCGGCGACGTACGCCTGGATGTGGCGGCCGACGGCGGCGCCGATGTCGACGGGCTGGCGACGCACCTCGAGGCGCCCGGAGTCGATGCGGGAGATGTCGAGCAGCTCGGCGATGAGCCGGGTGACCCGGTCGGCGTCCGCGTCGACGGTCTCCAGCATCAGCCGTTTCTGGTCGTCGGTGAACCTCTCCCACTTGGCGAGGAGGGTCGCGGTGAAGCCCTTGACGGAGGTGAGCGGGGAGCGCAGCTCGTGGGCCACGGTGGCGATCAGCTCGGCGTGGCTGCGTTCGGTACGGCGGCGGGCCTCGGTGTCCCGGAGGGTCACGACGACCCGGTGGACGGGTCCGGTGGGCTCGGTGCGCACGTACTGAGCGCAGACCAGGACCTCACGGCCGCCGGGCAGCAGCAGGTTCCGCTCGGGCTGCCGGCTGCGGATGGCGAGGCCGCCGTAGGGATCGGTCAGCTGCCACCAGCGCCGGCCCTCCAGGTCCTCTAAGGGGAGGGCCTTCTCCAGCCGCTGTCCGAGGGCGTCCTCGGCGGGGAGGGCCGTGATGCGGGCCGCGGCGGCGTTGAAGCAGATCACCCGGCCCTGTTCGTCCGCGACGACCAGCCCGTCGGGCAGCTGGTCGGGATCGATGCCGAGCTCGACGAGACCACCGGCGCTGGCCTCGGACACGCCGTGCGCGCTCCTCGTGCCGACACTCATCCCCGCACCCCACCTCTCAGGCGTCTGAGGGGCCCCCGAGCTGGTCACCCTACTGGTTCTCGGTGACGGAGCGGCACCCTCCGGAGGCGCGCTGTGCACGGGCTGACGCATAGAGACATACGGCGGCGGCGGTGGCGAGGTTCAGGCTCTCGGCCTTCCCGTGGATCGGGACGCGCACCACGGCGTCCGCGAGGGCGCGGGTCTCCTCCGGGAGCCCCCAGGCCTCGTTGCCGAACACCCAGGCGGTCGGGCCGCCCATGGTGCCCTGGTCGAGTTCGTCGTCGAGGTCGTCGGTACCGGCCCCGTCGGCGGCGAGGATGCGCACCCCGGCCCGCTTGAGCCCCTCGACGGCCTCTTCCACGGGGACCCCGACGGCGACGGGCAGGTGGAACAGGGAGCCCACGGAGGCGCGTACGGCCTTGGGGTTGTAGAGGTCGACGGACGCGTCGGTCAGTACGACGGCCTCGGCGCCGGCGGCGTCGGCGCAGCGCAGGACGGTGCCGGCGTTGCCAGGGTCCCGCACGTTGGCGAGCACGGCGACGAGCTTCGGCCGCGCGGCGAGGATCTCCTCGAAGGGGGTGTCCAGGAACCGGCAGACGCCGACGAGGCCCTGCGGGGTGACGGTCGTGGAGATGTCGGCGATGACGTCCTCGGCGGCGAGGTGCACCCGGGCGCCCACGGCGCGCGCGTCCTCGATGATGTCGGCGTACCGCTCCGCCGCCTCCACGGTGGCGAACAGTTCCACCAGTCCGTGCCCCGCGGCCTCCCGCACGGCCTGCGGCCCCTCGGCCAGGAACAGCCGCTCCTTGCCCCGGAAGTTCCGCCGGGCGAGCCGCCGGGCCGCCGAGACGCGGGCGGAACGGGGGGAGATCAGCTCGGGGGCAGCACTCATCGGACTCACTCTCACCATCGGTTCGACGCGGCGGGCCCGCAGCAGAGAACCCGCTGTTCAACGCAACGGACCCGCAGGCAGAAGCCCGCGGGTCCGTTCAGTCACTCGGCCTGGGCCCAGCGCGGCGTCAGGCCGCCTTGGGGGCGTTGACGTCGTCCGGCAGGGCCTTCTGCGCCACCTCGACCAGCGCGGCGAACGCGGTCGCGTCGTTGACGGCCAGCTCGGCCAGGATCTTGCGGTCGACCTCGATGTTCGCGGCCTTCAGACCCTGGATGAAGCGGTTGTACGTGATGCCGTTGGCGCGGGCAGCGGCGTTGATGCGCTGGATCCACAGCTGGCGGAAGTCACCCTTGCGCTTCTTGCGGTCGTTGTAGTTGTAGACCAGCGAGTGGGTGACCTGCTCCTTGGCCTTGCGGTACAGGCGCGAACGCTGACCGCGGTAGCCGGAGGCCGCCTCGAGGATCGCCCGGCGCTTCTTGTGGGCGTTGACTGCCCGCTTGACGCGTGCCACTTGTTAACTCCTTGTAGCGGGGCCGTGGTTGGACTCACACGGCCCGGTATCGATTGGGTCCCGGTCTAGAGGTGCTTCAGGCGCTGGGCGCCCGGCCTCACTTGCCGAGAAGCTTCTTGATCTTCGCGGCGTCGCCCGGGGCCATCTCGGCGTTGCCGGTGAGGCGACGCGTCACACGGGACGACTTGTGCTCGAGCAGGTGGCGCTTGCCGGCGCGCTCGCGGAGCACCTTGCCGGAGCCGGTGATCTTGAAGCGCTTGCTGGCACCGCTGTGCGACTTGTTCTTCGGCATAGCGCCGTTCTCTCCTCGTCGGTGGCGTTCCGGTGCCCGGTCGTGAAACCGGGCACGGTGGAACGTCGTGTTGTGTCGGTTATGTCGTCGGGGACTCGCGTCCCGTCGGATCACGCCTCGGCGGATGCCTCGGCAGGAGCCTCGACGTCGGCCACGACCTCGTCGTGGTCGGACTCCGCGGCGTTCTGCGACTTGCCGGGGTTGGCCTTCGCGTCTGCCTTGCGGGCTTCCTGCGCCTGGCGGGCCTCGGCCATCGCCTCGGTCTTCTTCTTGTGCGGACCGAGAACCATGATCATGTTCCGGCCGTCCTGCTTCGGGTTCGACTCGACGAAACCGAGGTCCTGGACGTCCTCCGCGAGACGCTGAAGCAGTCGGTAGCCGAGTTCCGGCCGGGACTGCTCGCGACCACGGAACATGATCGTGATCTTGACCTTGTCGCCCTGCTTGAGGAACCGGACGACGTGACCCTTCTTGGTGTCATAGTCGTGCGGGTCGATCTTCGGCCGGAGCTTCATCTCCTTGATGACCGTGTGCGCCTGGTTCTTGCGCGCCTCACGGGCCTTCATGGCCGACTCGTACTTGAACTTCCCGTAGTCCATGAGCTTGCACACGGGCGGACGGGCGTTCGCCGCGACCTCGACCAGGTCCAGGTCGTACTCCTGCGCAAGCTCCAGTGCCTTGGCCAGCGGGACGATGCCCACCTGCTCGCCACTGGGACCGACAAGTCGCACCTCGGGAACGCGAATCCGGTCGTTGATGCGGGGCTCGGCGCTGATGGATCCTCCTCGGTTAGCACCACACGGCGGTCTGGCGGACAGCCGCGTATGTCTTTTTCCTAAAGACCTAACCGCGCCGAAGCACAAAAAATGCCCCGGACGATCACAGACGGGGCTCCAAACACTGCCGGAGCACCGCCGCGAGGACGCGGGGCGCGCTTTCGGGCGACTCCATCGTCCGTACGGAACGATGGTGGCCGCCTGACCGGGGTGACCCGCCTCCCCGAAGGGGGGTCGGGTGGGAGATCGGAGCCTCCACTTGTGGGCCGGTCACACTTACACACAAGTGTGTCCGGCCGGTCGTCACACAAGGTTAGCAGCATCCAGGGGGTGGTGCGAACCGGCCTGCACCGGGCCCTATCGTGTGGGACATGAGTGACACCCCTCCCGCGTCCCCTGACTCCCCCGGCTTCGACGAGATGACCCGCGACATCGCGGAGGTCCCCGCCGTCGAGGTGATCGTGACGGTCGCCGTCAATCTGATGAGCGCCGCCGCCGTGAAGCTCGGTCTGACCGAGGAGGGCGACAAGTACAAGGACCTGGACGAGGCCCGCAAGCTGGTGACCGCCCTGGCCGGCCTGCTGGACGCGTCCACCACGGAGATCAGCTCCTTCCACGCGGCCCCGCTGCGGGACGGTCTGAAGTCCCTCCAGCTGGCCTTCCGCGAGGCCTCCCTGGTCCCGGACGAGCCGGGCCAGGGCCCCGGGGAGAAGTACACCGGGCCGATCTACGGCTAGGTCGGCTCCCTGGGATGACCCGGACCTACGGCCGGGTCATGCCGTACGTGCTTCATCCCCGTACGTGCTTCATCCCCGTACGTACAAGGGCTCGCCCGGAGGCGTGGCCCCGGCCGGCAGGACTGCAAGGTCGAGGCCGCGCACCAGGCGGGCCCTCAGCGTCTCGTCGGCGGCCAGGCGCTCGGCCACGGCCCGTGCGGCGTCCGCGGGCGTCGCGGACGGCTCCAGCACGAGGGCCAGGGTGCCGTCCGCCTGCCCCGGCCCGAGGTGCGCGCGCAGCACGGCGGACTCGGCGGCCACGGCGTCCCGTACGGCCCCGATCACGGCCGGATCGGCCAGCGGATCGGCGTTCGAGCGGCCCTCGGCCAGCGCCAGCAGGGCGGAACCGGTCAGCTCGAAGGGCACCGGTCCTGCCAGGTCCAGTACGACGGTGTCCGCCCTCTCGTGCGCCGCCGCCTGGAGCGCCTGGTGCAGGGGGACGGCGACGGGGCGGGCCTCGGGGTCCCAGCGGGCCAGGGAGTCGGTGGACGTGAAGGCGGGCAGGGCGGTCCGGGATCCGGCCTTCAGCGTCGGCACGGCCATGTCGCTGGTCTTCTCGCGGCGCAGTCCGTTCTCGTCCTCCTCGACCTCGCCGAGCACGGCGACCACCGGGACGAGCAGCCGGGCGCCCTTGAGCGCCTCCAGGACGGGGCCCACGGCGGCGCGGTCCTCGGCCCAGGCCGCGAGCGCCGCGCTCAGCCGTGGATCGGCGGAGCCGTCGTCGTCGGAGAAGCCGGGGTCGGGAATGTTCTTGTTCGCCACGGTCACCGACCCTATCGGGGGGTTGCTCTTGCGGTTGTGCGGGCCCGGAAACCGGTCCGTGACGGCTTTCACAGGTTTTTCAGCGATCGCTGACACAGCTCTAACGTCCGTCCAACGTCCCGCACAGTCGGCGGCCCGAGCATCGGCGCCATGGAGTCCTCCAGAGCCACAAGGCGCCGCGCCCGCAGGTCCCACCGGCCTCTGCTGTCCCTCGCGCTGGCCTCGGTCGCCGTGGTCGGCGCGACGGCCGCGGGGACGGTCTACGTGAAGGCGCAGGCGCACTCGGGAGCCGGGGCCGTATCGTCGGCCGCGACGCCGTCGGCCTCCCCGCCGCCGGCGACCACGACTCAGGAGGCGGCCGTGGCGGAGCCGGTGGTGGACTTCGACGAGCGGCTCGCGACTGCCATGAAGTCGGTGACCGTGCCGGGCCGGGCCAAGGTGTCGGTGGCGGTGCTCGACGTGGACTCCGGCGACAGCGCGGTGTACGGCGAGGGCGCCTTCGACACGGCGAGCATCGTGAAGGTCGACATCCTGGCCGCGCTGCTGCTCCGGCACCAGGAGGCCGGGACCTCGCTCAGCGCCCGGGAGAAGGCGTACGCCACCTCGATGATCGAGAACAGCGACAACGCCTCGGCGTCGGCACTGTGGGACGCGATCGGAAAGGCGGCGGGGCTCGACGCCGCCAACAGGACGTTCGGGTTGACCGGCACCGAGGGGGGTGACGGCGCGCTGTGGGGACTGACGCAGACCACGGCGGCCGACCAACTCGCGCTGCTCCAGCAGGTGTTCGGGGACGACTCCGCGCTGAACCAGGCCTCGCGGTCGTATCTCCAGGGGCTGATGGGCCAGATCGAGGCCGATCAGCGGTGGGGGGTCTCCGCCGCGGCCGACGGCTCCGGGTTCGCGCTGAAGAACGGGTGGCTGCCCCGCAGTACGACCGGGCTGTGGGACGTGAACAGCATCGGCAGGGTCACGGTTGACGGGCACGCGTATCTGGTGGCCGTGCTGTCGAACGGCAACTCCACGCAGGCGGAGGGGATTTCGCTGGTGGAGGCGGCGGCGAAGGCGGCGGTGTCGGTGTTCACGGAGTCGGATACGGATACGGGGGCGTCGGCCGCGGCCGTGTCCCGCTGAGCCGCGGCCGTGTCCCGCTGAGCCGCGGCTGTTTCAGAAGTCCTCGTGGGAGCGTCGGCGGCCGCGCCACAGGACCACCGCGACGACCAGCAGGCCGACGCCGACGCCTCCCGCCAGCGGGGCTGCCCAACTCGCCGTGTCGTCCTGCGAGGTGGCGGTGTCCGGGCCCGAACCGAAGTACTTCTCGCCGTAGGCGGCCGGCTGGAGGTCGTACGGCCGCAGCCGGGCCGCAGCCTTGAGCGCGGCCGCGGGGTCGACGAAGCCGAAGCCGCGGGAGTCGTCCCGGCCGCCGGCGGGGGCGTTGCGGGCCGTCTCCTCCAGGAGGCGCTTGATCTGGGCCGGCGTCAGGTCCGGGTGCGCGGCCTTGATCAGGGCGACCGCGCCGGACACGAACGCGGAGGCTGCGCTGGTGCCCCAGCCCTCGTAGTACTTGTGGTCGGGATCGGCGATGACGACGTCGTCGCCGGGGGCGGCGACCGTGGCGTACCAGCGGCGGGTGGAGAAGGAGGCGCGGGTGCCGAACTTGTCGACGGCCGTGGCCGCGATGACGCCCGGGTAGGCCGCCGGGTAGGAGATGTGGTCGCCCTTCTCGCCACCGTTGCCGGCCGAGGCGACCACGACGGCGCCCTTCCTGAGGGCGTACTGGACGGCGTCGTCCTCGCCGGCCTCGGGGTGCGCGGAGGCCGAGTCGTCGCCGAGGGAGAGGTTGATGACGTTCGCGCCGTGGTCGGCGGCCCAGCGGATGCCCTCGGCGAGCGCGTTGCCCCGGGTGTTGCGGGCTTTGGCACGGGCCGGGTCGTCGTCCTCCAGGATCACGCGCACGGGGAGGATCTTGGCCTCGGGGGCGATGCCCATGACACCGTCGTCGTTGCCGACGCCGTGCCCGTGGCCGGCGATGATGCCGGCCATGGCGGTGCCGTGGCGGGCCCAGGGCCGCTGCCCCCGTACGGCTCCGAAGCCGATCATGTCCTTGCCGGTGAGGACGTTGCCGACGAGGTCGGGGTGGTCGTTCTCGACGCCGGTGTCCAGGACGGCGACGGTGACACCGGCGCCCTTGGTGGTCTGCCAGGCCTGCTGGGTGTGCATGGCGTCCAGGGCCCACTGCTTGGCGCGGATGCCGTCGGCGTGCGCGGCGGTGGGCGGGACGAGGGCGACGGAGGCGGCGAGGAGGACGCTCAGGAGACCTGCCCTGCGGGTCGTGACGCTCATGACGGCTGCTCCGAGGGCGAGATGACGGTCTTGCGCAGGGCGCGTTCGACACGGTCGGCCAGGCCCTTGGCCTCGTTGCCGAGCCCGGCTTGCGCGGCGGGGCTGGTGTCGCCCGGCTCCATGGCCTTCGCGGCGGGCTCCGGGGTGTCGACGGCACGGCCGTCCACCCAGCCGGAGACCGCGTAGGCGACGACCGGGGCGTCGGTGAGGACGGAGATCGTCCACGAGCCCCGCTGCCGTGCGCCGAAGTCGGCGGCGAGGGTGTTCTTCGCGGCGTACGGGAGGGGCATCAGGTCGGTGCGCTTGTCCAGGCCCTCTTTCGTGAAGCGCTGGTCGAGCTCGCGCATGGCGGTGGCGTCGGCGTCGGTGAACAGCAGGCCGACGGTGGTGACGTAGCTCTGGGTGGCGTCCGTGTAGGTGGCGCGCAGCAGGCGTTCGCAGCCGACGGGGGCGAGGGCCTTGCGCAGCAGGGGGTCGAACGCGCCGGTGCAGCCGCTGTCGGGGGCGACGGCGATCCGCGTCCACGTGCGGTCGGCTCCGCCGGGACCGGCGCCCTGGCCGTCCACGGTCGGCGGGAACAGCTGGTCCACGGGCACGCTGTGCCAGAGTTCACCGGCCTGCGCGAAGCGGTCGCCGCCGCCGTCCTCGCCCGAGTCCCCGATCAGCCAACTCCCGGTCACGGCACCGCCGATGAGCCCGAGACCGAGCACGACGGACCCGGCAGCGGCGGCGATCCTCAGCGGGATCCGCAACCGCCACGACCGCTCCCGGTAGCCGACCTCGGGCTCCCCGAACGACACGACGGGCCGCCCGCTGCCGGGAGGTCCGGCCTGCGGGGGCAGCGAGGCGCTCCAGGAGAGGGCGGGGTCGGGCGAGAGGGGGGTGGCGCGGGGTCCCGGGGCCGATGCCGCCTGGTTGGAGGGGGGTTGGGTGGGTGCGGGGGGCGTGGCGGGCATGGGGGTGGGGCTCGAAGGGGGGCGCGGTGGGGCAGCCGGGGGCGGGGGCATGGCCGCGGAGCGAGCGGCACGGCCCGGGTCCGCGGAGAGGTGGCCGGTCCCGGAAGCAGCTCGGCCCGCGCCGGCTGCGGGACGGTCGGGAACGGTACGGCTGGGGTCCACGAACGGGCGCACGGAACCGGTTCCGCCCGCGTCGGCCGGGGGACGGTCGGGAACGGTACGGCTGGGGTCCACGAACGGGCGCACGGAACCGGTTCCGCCCGCGTCGGCCGCGGGACGGCCGGGGGCGGTGCGGGGGGAGTCCACGAACGGGCGCACGGGTCCGGAGGCCGTGCGGCTGGTGTCGGGCACGGGTGGCGTGGCGTCGGGGCGCGTCTTGGGTTTGGGCGGGGTCGCGGGGCCGCCCGACGGGGTGGTCCGCGCTTCGGCGGCCGCGGACGGCGAGCCCGTACGTCCCTCACCGGTCTCCCTGCCGCCGGGTACCGGCCGCATCCGGAAGGTCGTCTCGGAGGCGGCCTCGGCGGGGGCACCGGGACGGGCCGGCGGCACCGAGGGCCGGGAAGTCGGCCGGGGCGGCACGGCACCGGGCACCGTCGGTTCGGCGCCGTGCGAGGGGGCACCGGGCCCTGACTCGGGTGGCATGGGACCGGGGCCGGACGTCCGCGCGCCCGTCGAGCGAGGGGCCGGACGACCCGCACCGGCGCCGGGAGGCGGGGGCGTGTCCGGGAAGCGGGCCGAAGCGGGGGGCGGCGGCGGAGCACTGTCGGAGAACGAGACACCCGGCTTCGGCGAGCCGGGACGGTAGGCACCCTGAGCGCCGGAAGCGGGCCGGTCGTCGACGCCGCTCTGCGACGGCACGGCACCTACGCTCGCCTGACTGCCGCTCTGCGACGGCACGGCACCCACGCCCGCCTGACTACCGGACGGCGATGGCACAGCACCCCCGGCCGTCTGGCTGCCGCTCTGCGTCGGCACGGCACCCACGCCCGCCTGACTGCCGGACGGCGTCGGCACAGCACCCACGCCCGTGGCCGTGCCGGACGGCGTGGAAACGGCGCCCTCGGCGTTCGGGGTGCGTATCGGGGGGCGCGGCGTGGGGTTCGGCATGGAAACCCGGTCCCCGCCCGGCGCGCTGCCCGCGCCGTCGGATGTGCGGCCGGCGTTCTCTCCGGCTCCCTGCCAGTCGAAGCCGCCGAAGCTCGGCCGCCCCGGCGCTGCCGCGCCGCGTCGGACGCGTTCGCCGAAGGCCTGCCATTCAGTGGTTTCCGTGGTGTCCGTCACACGGCCGCCGGACGCCCCGGATTCCCGGCCCGCCGCCTCCTCCGACGACCGGGAGGACGGCTGGTACGACGGCGCCGGGGCGGAAGCGGAACCGGACTCGCCCTCTCCCGCCCTCGGCGGCTGAGCCGGCCGTGGAGGAATCGAGGCGCGGCGTGCGTCCGTGCTCATGCACCCCCCGTTTCCTCATGTCCGGGCCGTTCGGTCTCGCGCGGGCCCCGCGTCGGTGTCGTCGGTGTGGACGACCGCCGTCCGGGCACGCATACCCGCACGGGAGGTCCGGCATCCCGGCGCGGCGGCGTCGGGAGGGCGAACAGCCCTGCGTACGTGCGCGTCACTCTACGGGTTGTGGCGGGCCGACCGGGAACCAGTCCACCAGGCCGGGGGCATCTGCCCGGAACGTCCCCCTACCCTGCGGTAATCCTGTCTGGCAGGCTTCGTTCATGACTGCGCGCGCCGCCGACCGGGCCCGTTACGACCGGGCCACCGCCCATCTCGACGCCCCCCTCGCGATCGTGGACCTGGACGCCTTCGACGCCAACGCGGACGACCTCGTCCGCCGGGCTGCGGGCAAACCGATCCGCGTCGCCAGCAAGTCCGTGCGGTGCCGGGCCCTGCTCGAACGGGTCCTGGCGAAGGACGGCTTCGCGGGCATCATGTCCTTCACCCTCGCCGAGTCCCTGTGGCTGGCCAGGAGCGGTTTCGACGACGTGCTGCTCGCCTACCCGTCCGCCGACCGCGCCGGATACGCCGAACTCGCCGCCGATCCCAAGCTCGCCGCCGCCGTGACGGTCATGGTCGACGACCCCGCGCAGCTCGCCTTCATCGACGCGGCCCGGGCCGGCGGCACCGAAGTCATCCGGGTCTGCCTGGAGTTGGACACCTCGCTGAAGCTCCTCGGCGGCAAGGTCCGCGTCGGCGCCCGGCGTTCGCCGCTGCACTCCCCCGCCCAGGTCGCCGACATGGCCCGCGCGGTGGCCCGGCGCCCCGGGTTCAAGGTCGTGGGGATCATGGCCTACGAGGGGCACATCGCCGGTGTCGGTGACTCGGTGGCCGGGCGGCCGCTGCGTTCCCGTGCCGTACGGCTGATGCAGGCCACCGCCCGCAAGGAGCTCGCGGAGCGGCGGGCCGCGGTGGTGCGCGCGGTGCGGGCCGTCGTACCGGATCTGGAGTTCGTCAACGGCGGTGGGACCGGCAGTGTGCAGCACACCGCGGCGGAGGACTCGGTCACGGAGATCGGGGCCGGGTCGGGGCTGTACGTGCCGCGGCTGTTCGACAACTACACGTCCTTCAGCGGGCGTCCGGCGGCCCTGTTCGCCCAGCCCGTCGTGCGCCGGCCGGGCGTGGGCGTGGTGACCGTCCTCGGCGGCGGCTACCCGGCCTCGGGTGCGGCCGGACCCGACCGGCTGCCGGTGCCGTATCTGCCGGAGGGCCTGAAGTACGACCCCCAGGAGGGGCCCGGCGAGGTGCAGACACCGCTGCTCGGCGCACCCGCGGACGACCTGCTGATCGGCGACAAGGTGTGGTTCCGGCACGCCAAGGCCGGTGAGCTGTGCGAGCGGTTCGAGGTGCTGCGGCTGATCGAGGGGGACGCGGTGACGGCGACCGTCCCGACGTACCGCGGCGAAGGCCACACGTTCCTGTAGGTCGGCGGTCGACGAACCGGATCCTCCAGGTGGTCGGCGGTCGACGAACCGGATCCTCCAGGTGGTCGGCGGTCGAGGGGCCGGATCCACCAGGTGATCCGGCCCCTGTCGGTGACCGGCGGCCCTTCCGGTTGGCGGCCCCCCACGAAGCGCACGACGACGGCGGTGCCGCCCCGGGCCCAGTGCCGTCCCCGGCCTGAAGGCCGGCGACTGGACGCAGTCCCCCCGGCCCGCCCTACAGCGGCGTGACGTACGCCCCCGAGATGCCGCCGTCGACGAGGAAGTCGCTGGCGTTGACGAAGGAGGAGTCGTCGCTGGCCAGGAAGGCGACGGCGGCGGCGATCTCCTCGGCCTCGGCGAACCGCCCGACCGGGATGTGGACCAGACGGCGGGCGGCGCGCTCGGGGTCCTTGGCGAACAGTTCCTGGAGGAGCGGGGTGTTGACCGGGCCGGGGCACAGGGCGTTGACCCGGATGCCCTCGCGCGCGAACTGCACGCCCAGCTCACGGGACATGGCCAGCACGCCGCCCTTGGAGGCGGTGTAGGAGATCTGGGACGTGGCCGCGCCCATCCTCGCCACGAAGGACGCCGTGTTGATGATCGAGCCCTTGCCCTGCTGCCGCATGTAGGGGATCGCGGCCTTGCAGCACAGGTACACGGAGGTCAGGTTGACCTCCTGGACCCGCTTCCAGGCCTCCAGGCCGGTCTCCAGGATGGAGTCGTCGTCGGGCGGGGAGATGCCGGCGTTGTTGAAGGCGATGTCGACGCTGCCGTAGGTGTCGTACGCCGTCCTGAACAGCGCCTCGACCTGCTCCTGGTCGGTGACGTCGACCTTGACGAAGAGTCCGCCGACCTCCTCGGCGGCGGCCTTGCCACGGGCCTCGTCGACGTCGGCGCACACGACGTTGGCGCCCTCGGAGGCGAGCCGGCGGGCGGTGGCGAGACCGATGCCGCTGCCGGCTCCGGTGACGACGGCGGTCCGGCCGACGAGACGACGGCACACGATCTGGTCGCTCGAAGAGGACGGAGAGGTCGAAGAGGTCACTGTGCGGGGCCTTCCGTGCTGATGAAGACGTTCTTGGTTTCGGTGAAGGCGGTCAGGGCGTCCGGGCCGAGCTCGCGGCCGAGTCCGGACTGCTTGTAGCCGCCGAAGGGGGTCCAGTAGCGGACGCTGGAGTGGGAGTTGACGGACAGGTTGCCGGCCTTCACCGCCCGGGAGACGCGCAGGGCGCGGCCCAGGTCGCGGGTCCAGAGGGAGCCGGAGAGGCCGTAGGGGGTGTCGTTGGCGAGCCGGATCGCGTCGGCCTCGTCGGTGAAGGGCAGCAGGACGGCGACCGGTCCGAAGATCTCCTCGCAGGCGGCGGCGGAGTCGGGCGCCTCGCCGGTGAGGACGGTCGGCGCGAACCAGAAGCCGGGCCCGTCGGGCGCGCTGCCCCGCAGACCGGGAGCGTCGGCGGGCACCAACTGCCGTACGCGATCCAGTTGCTGACGGGAGATCAGCGGGCCCATCTGGGTCCGCTCGTCGGCGGGGTCGCCCACGACCACGGAGGCCACGGCCTCGGCGAGCAGCTCGCGGACCTCGTCGTAGACCGGCTCCTGGACCAGGATCCGGGTCCGGGCGCAGCAGTCCTGGCCGGAGTTGTCGAGGAAGGAGAAGGGGTCGACGGCGGTGCGCAGGTCCGCGTCGGCGAAGACGATGTTGGGGCTCTTGCCGCCGAGTTCGAGGGTGACCGGTTTGACCTGGCGGGCGCAGCGCTCCATGACGTCGCGGCCGGTGCGGGTGGAGCCGGTGAACACGATCTTCGCGACACCGGGGTGCTCGACCAGCGCGGTCCCCGCGACCGGGCCGTGGCCGGGGAGCACCTGGAGGAGGCCTTCCGGGAGCCCTGCCTCCAGGGCGAGTTCGGCGAGGCGGAGTGCGGTCAGCGGGGTCGTCTCGGCGGGCTTGAGGAGCACCGCGTTGCCGGCGGCGAGCGCGGGGGCCGTACCCCAGGCGGCGATGGGCAGGGGGAAGTTCCAGGGCGCGATGACGCCGACCACGCCCAGGGGTTCGAGGAGGGTGATGTCGAGGCCGCCCGGCACCGGAATCTGGCGGCCGCTGAGCCGCTCCACTCCCCCGGCCGCGTACTCCAGCAGGTCACGGACGTTGCCGGCCTCCCAGCGGGCGTTGCCGAGCAGATGGCCGGCCTCGCGGACCTCCAGCCGGGCCAGTTCCTCGACGTGCTGGTCGACGACGTCGGCGAACCGGCGCAGCAGCCGGGCCCGGTCGGCGGGCGCCGCCTGGGCCCACCCCTCCTGCGCCTTGGCCGCGCGCGCCACGGCCGCGTCCACATCGGCGGCGGTGGCGGCGGGGACGGTGGCGACGACCTCCTCGGTGGCCGGGTTGAGGACGGTCAGCTCATGCTCGACGGTCGGATCGTGCTCGTGCGACAACGCAGGACCTTTCTCGGACACTCGGGATCACAGGCGTTCGAAGGAGCGGCGCAGCTCCCAGTCGGTCACGGCCGCGTCGAAGGCGTCCAGCTCGACGCGGGCCATGTTGCGGTAGTGCGCGACGACCTCGTCACCGAAGGCGGCCTTGGCGATGGGGCTGTTCTCCCACAGCTCGGCGGCCTCGCGCAGGGTGGTGGGGACATGGTCGTACTCGCCGGTGTAGGCGTTGCCCGTGCAGACCTCGGGCAGCTCCAGCTTGTGCTCGATGCCGTACAGGCCGGCCGCGACGAGCCCGGCGACCGCGAGGTGCGGGTTGACGTCCCCGCCGGGCAGCCGGTTCTCGAAGCGCATCGAGCGGCCGTGGCCGACGACCCGCAGCGCGCAGGTGCGGTTGTCGTGGCCCCAGGCGACGGCGGTGGGGGCGAAGGAGCCCGGCTGGAACCGCTTGTAGGAGTTGATGTTGGGGGCGTAGAGCAGCGAGAAGTCGCGCAGGGCCGCGAGCTGTCCGGCGAGGAAGTACCGCATGACGTCGGACATGCCGTCCGGGCCGGCCATCGCGTTGTTGCCGGCCGCGTCGGCGAGCGAGAGGTGGATGTGGCAGGAGTTGCCCTCGCGCTCGTTGTACTTGGCCATGAAGGTGAGGGAGACGCCCTCCTGGGCGGCGATCTCCTTGGCGCCGGTCTTGTAGATCGCGTGCTGGTCGCAGGTGGTGAGGGCCTCGTCGTAGCGGAAGGCGATCTCGTGCTGGCCGGGGTTGCACTCGCCCTTGGCGGACTCGACGGTGAGCCCGGCGGCGGCCATCTCGTTGCGGATCCGGCGGAGCAGGGGCTCGATGCGGCCGGTGCCGAGGACCGAGTAGTCGATGTTGTACTGGTTCGCCGGGGTCAGGCCTCGGTAGTTGGCGTCCCAGGCCTGCTCGTAGGTGTCCTTGAAGACGATGAACTCCAGCTCGGTGCCGACCTGGGCGGTGAAGCCGTGCTCGGCGAGCCGCTCCAGCTGGCGCCGCAGGATCTGGCGGGGCGCGGCGACGACCGGCGAGCCGTCCTCCCAGGCGAGGTCGGCGATCAGCATGGCCGTACCGGCGTTCCAGGGGACGCGGCGCAGGGTGGCGAGGTCGGGGTGCATGGCGAAGTCGCCGTAGCCGCGGTCCCAGGAGGACATCGCGTAGCCGTCGACGGTGTTCATCTCGGTGTCGACGGCGAGGAGGTAGTTGCAGCCCTCGGTGCCGTGGTGGAGCACCTCGTCGAGGAAGAAACGGGCGGCGAACCGCTTGCCCTGGAGACGGCCTTGCATGTCGGGGAAGGCCAGGACGACAGTGTCGATCTCACCGCTCGCGACGAAGGCGTGCAGCTCCTCGACGCTGAGCGGGGGTGTGCGGTCTGCCACGGGAGAACTCCTTCGGCTACTGCGTTTTTCCGACCGGGTCGGGAGCCATAAGGTATTGCTCACGACCATTGCTTGGGAAGGGGGGTCGGCCAGATGTCGGTGGACGCTGACGGCGGGCCGGACGACCGGTTGACTCCGGTGCTGCGGCCGGTCAGGGCGGGCAACGGCTTCGAGGAGGCGCTGGAGCAGATCCTCCAGGTCGTGCGGCTCGGGCTGGTGCCGGGGGGCGAGCGGCTGCCGGCCGAGCGGGAACTCGCGGAGCGGCTCGGGATCAGCCGGGTGACGCTGCGCGAGGTGCTGAAGGTGCTCCAGGACCAGGGGCTCGTGGAGTCGCGGCGCGGGCGGTACGGCGGCACGTTCGTGCTGCCCCGTACGCCGGACGCGGTCGGCGAGGAGGAACTGCGGCGCCGGATGGCGGAGTCGGACATCGAGGACGTGCTGCGCTTCCGGGAGGTGCTGGAGGTGGGCGCGGCGGGGCTGTGCGCGACGCACGGTCTCACCGACGAGCAGGCGCGGCGGCTGCGGGAGGCGCTGGCCGCCACCCAGGAGGCCCCGCTGACCGACTACCGCCGTTTGGACACGCTGCTGCACCTCACCCTGGCGGAGCTGTGCGGCTCACCGACCCTGACCGCCCAGTACGCGGCGGTACGGGCCTCGGTGAACGACCTCCTGGACTGCATACCGCTGCTGGTCCGCAACCTGGAGCACTCCCAGCGCCAGCACGCGGCGCTGGTCGAGGCGGTCCTGGACGGGGACGCGGACGGGGCGCGGGAGATGATGCGGGAGCACTGCGCGGGTACGGCGGCACTGCTGCGGGGATTTCTGGCGTGACCTTGCTTCCGGCCCCACCGAGGCACAAAGGTATGACCGTGGGCCATTGCAAGCCTGGGAGGGCCGAGTGACCGTACGACCGCTGATCGGCGTCAGCACCTATCTGGAGGCCGGTACGCGCTGGGGCCTGTGGGAGCTGGAGGCGGCGCTGCTGCCGGCCGGGTATCCGCGGCTCGTGCAGCGCGCGGGCGGCCTCGCCGCGATGCTCCCGCCGGACGCCCCCGAGCACGCGGCGGCGACGGTGGCCCGCTTGGACGGCCTGGTCATCGCGGGCGGGCCGGACGTGGAGCCGGTCCACTACGGCGCCACCCCCGACCCGCGCACGGGTCCGCCCGCCCGCGCCCGGGACGCCTGGGAACTGGCGCTGATCAAGGAGGCGCTGGCGGCCGGCCTGCCGCTCCTCGGCATCTGCCGGGGCATGCAGCTCCTCAACGTCGCCCTCGGCGGCACCCTCGTCCAGCACATCGACGGCCACGCGCAGGTGCCGGGCGTCTTCGGCCATCACACCGTCAAGCCCGTGCCGGGCACGCTGTACGGCACCGTCGTCCCGGAGGAGACCTCCGTGCCGACCTACCACCACCAGGCCGTGGACCGCCTCGGAACCGGCCTCACGGTGTCGGCGCAGGCCGCGGACGGCACGGTGGAGGCCGTCGAACTCCCGGGCCCGCCCTGGGTGCTGGGGGTGCAGTGGCACCCGGAGATGGGCGGGGACCTGAGGGTGATGCAGGCGTTGGTGTCGGCGGCGACCCGGTCCTAGACCCGTGTCAGTCCTGGGCCGGCGTCAGCGCCGTTCTCCGGCCCGGTCCTAGACCCGCGTCAGCGACAGCAGGTCCCTCGCCGGGCCCACCGGGCGGTGGCCCGTGGGCCATACCGCGCGCAGATCCCTGGCCAGGGAGACGTCCGCCACGGGGACCGCGACCAGGCGCCGCATCGCCAGTTCCTCTCCGACCGCGAGTTCGCTCAGGACCGCGGGTCCCGCCCCGCCGACCGCCGCGGCCTTGACCGCCGTGGTGGACGAGAGCTCGATGAGCGGACGGGCCAGGCCGCCCAGGGCCGCGTCCAGGACCTGGCGGGTGCCCGAGCCCTTCTCGCGGAGGATCAGCGGGGTCGCGGCGAGCTCGCCGGCCTCCAGGGGGCGTCGTCGGCGGGCCCAGGGGTGGGCCGGGGACGTCACCACGATCAGGTGGTCGTGGCCTATCACCACCGAGTCGAGACCGGAGGGAACGGTCAGGCCCTCCACGAATCCCAGGTCCGCCTCGTCCGACAGCAACCGCTCCGCCACCGTCGCCGAGTTGCCCGCGTGCAGCGACACCGCCGTGTCCGGACGCCCCGCGCGCAGGGCGAGGAGCCACCCCGGCAGCAGGTACTCCGCGATCGTCATGCTCGCCGCCACCCGCAGCCGGGAGTCCCGGCGGTCCCGCAGCGCCTGCGCCCCCGCGTCGAAGGCCTCCGCCGCCTCCACGATCCGCCGGGCCCAGTCGGTGACCAGCGCGCCCGCGTCGGTGAGCCGGGACCCGCGGGGCGAACGGTCGACCAGGGCGACTCCCAGCTGCCGTTCCATCGAGCGGATCCGGCTGCTCGCGGCGGGCTGCGTGATGCCGAGCTCCCGCGCCGCCCCGCCCAGACTGCCCAGCCGCGCCACGGCCAGCAGCAACTCCAGCGCGCCGAGATCGGGCACCCGGTGCGCGAGCATCCCGCCCACCGTCGGCCGCAGCCCCTCGACTCCGCTGTCACCCGTGCCACCGCTGCCACCGCTCATAAGACCAGCTTATGTCCTCATAGAGCCATCCTCCCTGGTGGCGGCCCGCCCCCGACGGCACCGTGAAGACATGGTCACCGCCGTCCGTCACCTCGGGCCGAACTGGTACGCCACCGTCATGGGCACCGCGATCGTCGCCACCGCAGGCGTCGCGCTCCCCGTGCACCTCCCCGGCGCCCGCACGATCTGCGCCGCCGTCTGGCTGCTGTCCCTCGCCCTCCTGCTCGTCCTCCTCGGCGCCCGCGCCCTGCACTGGCGCCACCACGCCGACCAGGCCCGCGCCCACCTCCTCGACCCCGCCACGGCCCCCTTCTACGGCTGCCTCGCGATGGCCCTCCTGGCGGTCGGCGGTGGCGCCCTCACCGTCGGCCGGTACTGGATCGGGACGACAGCCGCGGTCGCGCTCGACGCCGTGCTGTTCACCGCCGGTACGGCCCTGGGGCTCGCGGCCGCCCTCGTCGTGCCGTACCTCATGGCCGTGCACCACAGGGCGGACCCGCGAGAGGCCACTCCCGTGTGGCTGCTGCCGCTCGTCGCGCCCATGGTGTCCGCCGCGCTCGGGCCGCTCCTGGTGCCGCATCTGCCGGCCGGGCAACCCCGCGAGACCCTGCTCCTCGCCTGTCTGGCGATGTTCGGGCTCAGCCTCCTCGCGACCCTGCTCATGCTGCCGCTCGTCTTCGCCCGGGTCCTCACCGGCGGACCGCTCCCGCTCGCGCTCACCCCGACGCTCTTCCTCGTCCTCGGTCCGCTCGGCCAGTCCACCACCGCCGTCGGCAAGTTCGCCGACGTGGCCCCCGGTGTCGTCCCCGACCCCTACAGCCAGGGCTTCGGCGCCCTCGCGGTCCTGTACGGCGTCCCGGTCATGGGGTTCGCGCTGCTGTGGCTGGCGCTCGCCGCCGCGCACGTCGTCCGGGCGTGGCGGCTCGGGATGCGGTTCTCGATGACCTGGTGGGCGTTCACCTTCCCGGTCGGCACCTGTGTCACGGGCGCCGAGGCGCTCGCCCGGCACACGGGACTCGTCGTCTACGCGTGGCTCGCCGTCGGGCTGTACGGCGTCCTGGTGGCCGCCTGGGGCACGGCCGCCCTGCACACCGCGCGGGGCCTGGTCAGCGGAGCGCTGCTCGCAGGGCCTCGCCCAGCGCCCGTGGTGCTTCGGCCAGTGACGGCCCGTACCACGTCAGGTGCCGCCCGCTGACGAGGGCGCAGGGCAGGCCGGGAAAGGCCTCCGGACCGTCGTCGGGCGTGAAGCGGTAGGGCTCGTCGGGCAGCACGACCACGTCGGGGGCCGCCGCCCGCAGCTCCTCCAGCGGGACCTTGGGATAGCGGTCCTCGTGGTCGACGTAGAGGTGGTCCACGCCCAGGCGGGCCAGGACGTCGCCCGCGAAGGTGTCCCGGCCGAGGACCATCCAGGGCCGGCGCCAGATCGGCACGACCGCCGTTGCCCGAGGCGCGGGAAGCACCTGGGTGGACCAGGCCTCCTCGGCCTCGTCCAGCCAGCTCGGCCGTACGGAGACTCCGCACGCCTCGACGACCCTCGCCAGTTCCCGGAAGGCCCCCGGGACGTCCCGCACCTCCGTGACCAGGACCTCAAGGCCCGCTTCCCGCAGCGCGGCGAGGTCCGGCGCCCGGTTCTCCTCCTCGTTGGCGATCACGAGATCGGGGGCGAGGGAGACGATCCGCTCCAGCTTCGGGTTCTTGGTGCCGCCGATCCGGGCAACGTCGAGGTCGGCCGGATGGGTGCACCAGTCGGTGGCGCCGACCAGGGCGCCGGGTGCCGAGGCGGCGATCGCCTCGGTGAGCGAGGGGACGAGGGAGACGACTCTCACTGCCGGGGCCGGTCCTGGACCGCCTCGATGTGCTCGGCGACGGCGACGACGACCACCCGGGTGTCGGCCACGGTCGCCCGCCAGCGGTGCCGTACCCCGCCGGTCAGGTACAGGGTGTCGCCGCGGCCCAGACGGTAGGCGCGGCCCTCCGCCTCGACGTCCACCGCGCCGTCTGCGACGTACATCAGCTGGTCGTTGCGGTACTGGAACTCGCGCCCGGCGTCATGGTCGCCGGTGAACTCCTGGGCGTGCATCTGGTGGTGGCCGCGCACCAGGGAACGCATCCGGGGCAGACCGTCCGGCTCGGGCCCGTCGGCGTGCACGACGTCGACGCTGCACGCCGGGTCGGCGGCGGCGAGGAGTTCGACGGCCGTGGTGCGCAGCGCGTCGGCGACCTTCTCCAGGGAGCCCCGGCTGGGGCGGGCGCGTTCGTTCTCGATCTGGCTCAGGAAGGGCACCGAGAGGCCGCTGCGCTCGGCGACGACGGCGAGGGTGAGCTCCAGCGCGCGGCGCCTGCGGCGCACGGCCGCGCCGACCCGAAGGGGCTGTTCTTTGTGGTCGCCCATGGCTCCGGCTCCCTCCTCCGCTCGTCGGTCCCGTGGCCCGTCCCCTGATGAGTTGTCTGCACCCTACGCATGTTCGGCAAACTGTTTCATGCGGCCTTCACATCGATGTCATACGGCGGGTGACCGTACCTCACACTTCGCGCCAGCCGAAGGGCCCCCTGGAAGTGTTCCAGGGGGCCGGGTTTTGGTCACGCGCCCGCCCTCGGCCCGTCAAGTCCCCTAGTCGGCACCAGAGTTCGGGCGATGGCGTAGCTCTATGTGGTTGGCCGGATCCTTACCGTGCTCGGGGAGCGGTTATGACGGTGTCATCCGCCCGACCATCTCCGGGTGCTCCTGGAGCCAGGCGGCGACCGCCTGCTCCTCGTGACCCTGGCCGCGCTCGTTGATCTCGGCCTCCAGACTGCCGAGCTCCGCCTCACTCATGTGGAAGCCCTTGATCCACCGGGTGAGCTGCGGGTAGCGCGAGGGGAAGTCCTCGTTCGAGATGGTCCGGATGGTGTTGCCCTCGCCGAAGAGCTTCTTGTCGTCCTTCAGCTTGGTCAGGTCGTACTGGCTGTACGCCCAGTGCGGCGACCACAGGACGACGGCGACGGGCTGCTTCTTGGCGTACGCCCGCTTGAGCTCGGCCAGCATCGCGGGCGTGGAGCCGTCGACGACGTCGTACTCCTTGTCCAGGCCGTAGCCCGGCAGGACCTTGGTCTTGAGGAGGTTCATCTCGCCGGTGCCCGGCTCGATCCCGATGATCTTCCCGCCGAATTCCGAGGCCTTGCCCTTGAGATCCTCGTACGACTTCACACCCTTGACGTACGAGGGCACGGCGACCTCCAGGGACGTCGGCCGGTACCAGGTGCCGAGGTCCTTGAGCTTGTCCTTGCTCTGGTCCCAGTAGTTCTTCTGCGCGTACGGCAGCCAGGCGTCGAAGTTGACGTCCAGGTCCCCGGAGGCGAGGCCGGTGTAGACCGGGCCGACGTCCATCTGCTTGAGGTCGAGCCGGTAGCCGCGCTTCTCGAGGACGTTCTTCCACAGGTAGGTGACGGCGATGTCCTCGTCCCAGGGGAACCAGGCCACGTTCACCGGCCGCTTGGTCTCCGCCGCCGTCTTCTGGACGGGAGCCAGCTTGTCGACCAGGCCGGGGTGCTGCTTGAGCCAGGCCCGGACGGCGTCCTGCTGCCTGCCCTTGCCGGCCTTGTTGATCTCTGCCTCCAGGCCGGTGAGCTGCTTCTCGTCCAGCTTGAAGTCCTTCAGCCACCGTCCGACGACCGGGTCGTCCTCGGCGAAGCCCTTGCGGGCCACCGTGTGGATGCCGTCGCCCGAGCCCCAGGCGCCCTTGGGGTCCTTGAGCTTCTTCAGGTCGTAGTCGTTGTACGCCCAGTGCGGCGACCAGAGCGGAACGACGATCGGGGCCTTCTTGGCGTACGCCCGCTTCAGCTCGGCCAGCATGGCGGGCGTGGAGCTGTCGACGACCTCGTACTCCTTGTCGAGGCCGTACGCCTTGAGGACCTTGCTCTTGAGCAGGGCCGTCTCACCGGCGCTGGACTCGATGCCGGTGATCTTCCCGCCGAACCGCGAGGCCTTGCCCTTGAGGTCGGCGAGGGAGCTGACGTCCTTCATGTACGACGGGACGGTCAGCTCGAGAGACGTCCTGTCGTACCAGGCGCCGAGGTCGTCGAGCTTGCCCCCGTACTTCTTCCAGTACTGCTCGTGGGTCGTGGGCAGCCAGGCGCCCGTCATGAAGTCGACGTTGCCGGAGGCGACGGAGGTGTAGAGCGGTCCCGCGTCGAACTGCTCGGCGTCGACCTGGTAGCCGCGCTCCTCCAGGACCTCCTTCCAGAGGAAGGTGGAGGCGACTCCGTCGTCCCAGGGGACGTAGCCGATGCTGATCTTCTTGCCCTGGCCGACGTCCTTGCCGTCGGAGACGGCCGTGGCCTCACTGGAGGTACTGCCGAAGATTCCCATACCGCCCGCCACGAGGGCGAGCACGACGACACCGACCACGGCGATCTGGGGGCTGGGCCGGTAGGACCAGATCCTGAGGCCCTGGGTCGCACGGGCCTTGGCGGCGGCACGACGGCCCAGCGGGGAGACCTGGGTGCCGAGCGCGCTCGTCATGCGGTCGAGGTAGATCGCGAGGATCACGATGGCGACACCGGCCTCGGAGCCGAGGCCGACGTTGAGCTGGCCGATGGCCTCGTTGACGTCACCGCCGAGGCCGCCGGTGCCGACCATGCCGGCGATCGCGGCCATGGACAGGCCGAGCATGATGACCTGGTTGACGCCGGCCATCACGGTGGGCAGGGCCAGCGGCAGCTGGACGCGCAGGAGGGTGTCGCGCGGTGTGGTGCCGAACGCCTCGGCGGCCTCGACGAGCTCCTTGTCGACCTGGCGGATGCCGAGCTCGGTCATACGGACACCGGGGGCGAGCGCGAAGATCAGGGTCGCGACGATGCCCGCGGAGGCGCCGGTGCCGAAGAACAGGATCGCCGGGATGAGGTAGATCATCGCGGGCAGCGTCTGCATGAAGTCCAGGACCGGCCGCACCAGCCCGCCGACGCGGTCCGAGCGGGCCGCCCAGATACCCACGGGCACGGCAATGACCAGCGCGATGATCGTGGCGACGAGGACCAGCGAGAGGGTCGTCATCGCGTCCTCCCACAGGTCGAGGGAGTCGATGAAGGCGAAGCCCGCGAAGGTGAGGAGGCCGGCGAGGGTGCCGCGCAGCCAGAAGGCGATCACGGCGAAAATGCCCGCGAGGAGCAGAGGCTGGGGCGCCTGGAGGACGGTGTCGATGCCGTCGTAGGTGCCGGTGAAGACGGTCTTGAAGAAGTCGAAGAGCCAGGCCACGTGGTCGAGCAGCCAGTCGACGGTGTCGTTGACCCAGTCGCCGAGCGGAATCCTAGGCATGGGCGGCCTCCTCGTCCCCGAGGAAGCCCACCAGCCGCTGCTGGGGCACCACCCCGACGAGCCGGCGCTCGTCGTCGAGGACGGCCACCGGGTGCGTGGAGCGCGCGCTGATCGCGCAGAGTTCGGTGAACGGCGTGTCGGGCGTCGCGGTCTCGCAGTCGTCCGCGCAGTCGCAGTCGGCCTCGGCGCTGCCCAGGTCGGTGTCCATCACCGCGGCCGCGGTGAGCACGCGGGAGCGGTCGACGTCCTTGGTGAAGGAGGCCACGTAGTCGTCGGCGGGCCGTACCAGGATGTCCTCCGCGCTGCCGATCTGGACGATCCGGCCGTCGCGCATGACGGCGACGCGGTCACCGAGCCGCATGGCCTCGTTGAGGTCGTGGGTGATGAAGACGATGGTCTTCCTCAGGGTCTTCTGGAGCTGGAGCAGCTGGTCCTGCATGTCCCGGCGGATCAGCGGGTCGAGCGCGCTGAAGGACTCGTCCATCAGGAGCAGGTCGGCGTCGGTGGCGAGGGCGCGGGCCAGGCCCACGCGCTGCTGCATGCCGCCGGACAGCTCGTCGGGCCAGGACTGCTCCCAGCCATTGAGCCCGCACAGCTCCAGGGCCTCGGTGGCCCGTTCGAGGCGCTCGGCCTTGGCGACGCCCTGGACGGCGAGGCCGTAGGCGGCGTTCTCCAGGACGCTGCGGTGCGGGAAGAGCGCGAAGTGCTGGAAGACCATGCTGATCTTCTGGGCTCGTACGGCCCGCAGTTCGCGGTCGGTGAGCGCGGTGAGGTCCTGGCCGTCGAAGCGGACATGGCCCGCGGTCGGCTCCAGGAGGCCGTTGAGCATGCGCAGCAGGGTGGACTTGCCGGAGCCGGACAGGCCCATGACGACGAAGATCTCACCCGGGTCCACGGTGAAGGAGGCGTCGACGACCGCGGCGGTGATGCCCTCGGCGCGCAGGCTCTCCCGGTCGGCGCCCTCGCGGAGCCGCTCGACGGCCTCCTGGGGCCGTCTTCCGAAGACCTTGTACAGCTGCTCTGCCTCAAGCCGTGATGACACGCGTACCTCTTGACTCTGGACCACTGGGCGGGAGACGAGGGGCCGCGAACAATTGAAGATGCAACCTGCCTCGCTCCGAGGCCGCGCCTGCCCATGTGCCTTTCGGCCAAACACGCCGATGTCGGGGTTCACAGGACGCACACACGCCGGACGGGTCGAGCGGCGACGGCCGGTGTCGGTGCCGTACGGCGAGGACAGCCGCTGTCGGTGCCGTACGGCATGATGCGAGGCGTGACCGGACGACTGATGCTCCTCGACACCGCCTCGCTCTACTTCCGTGCCTACTTCGGCGTGCCGGAGTCCGTGAAGGCGCCGGACGGCACGCCGGTGAACGCCGTGCGCGGCCTCCTCGAATTCATCGACCGCCTGGTCAAGGACCACCATCCCGACGCCCTGGTGGCCTGCATGGACGCCGACTGGCGCCCGCAGTGGCGGGTCGACCTGATCCCGTCCTACAAGGCGCACCGCGTCGCCGAGGAGCACGAGGTCGGCCCGGACGAGGAGGAGGTGCCGGACACCCTCTCCCCGCAGGTCCCGATCATCGAGGCCGTCCTGGACGCGCTCGGCATCGCGCGGGTGGGCGTGGCCGGCTACGAGGCGGACGACGTGATCGGCACGTTCACCGCGCTGGCGAAGGGCCCGGTCGACATCGTCACCGGCGACCGCGACCTGTACCAGCTGGTCGACGACGAGCGCGAGGTGCGCGTGCTGTACCCCCTCAAGGGCGTCGGCACGCTCCAGTTGACCGACGAGACCTGGCTGCGCGAGAAGTATGGGGTCGACGGCCGTGGGTACGCGGACCTGGCGCTGCTGCGCGGCGACCCGAGCGACGGTCTGCCGGGCGTGCCCGGGATCGGCGAGAAGACGGCGGCCAAGCTGCTCGCCGAGTTCGGGGACCTGGCGGGGATCATGGCCGCGGTCGAGGATCCCAAGGCCAAGCTCACGCCGTCGCAGCGCAAGCGGCTGGACGAGTCGCGGCCGTACGTGGCCGTGGCGCCGAAGGTCGTGCGGGTGGCCGGTGACGTCCCGCTGCCGCAGGTCGAGACCGCGCTGCCGCGCGCACCGCGTGATCCGGAGATGCTGGACGCGCTGGGGACGCGGTGGGGGCTGGGCGGGTCACTGCATCGGCTGGTGGCGACGCTGGGCGCGTGACGCGGGGGCGGGTGGCGACGTTGGGCGCGTGATTCCGGGGCCGATGGTGGGTCCGGGCGCGTAAATATTGCCCTCGCTTTCCACGAGTGGCACGTCGTCGCCAGGGGGGTTGATGCTAACTTAGGCAAGCCTAAGCATATGGACTGGGAGGCCGCCATGGCAGAAGGACCGGGACGCAAGCCGCGGAAACCTCGCTCCGCACAGGTGGTCCGCACCGAGCGCCTCACCCCGCACATGCAGCGCGTGGTGCTCGGCGGCGACGGACTCGCCGACTTCGCGGCGGACACCTGCACCGACCACTACGTCAAGATCCTTTTCCCGGCCGGGGGCGCCACCTACCCCGAACCCTTCGACATGGAGCGCATCCGCGAGGAGTTCCCGCGCGAGCAGTGGCCCGTGACCCGCACCTACACCGTGCGCCACTGGGACGCCGAACACCGCGAGCTCACCCTGGACTTCGTGATCCACGGCGACGAGGGCCTCGCCGGCCCCTGGGCGACCCGCGTCCAGCCCGGCGCGACCGTGCACTTCATGGGCCCGGGCGGCGCCTACACCCCGAACCCGGACGCCGACTGGCACCTGCTCGTGGGCGACGAGAGCGCGCTGCCCGCGATCGCCCGCTCCCTGGAGTCGCTGCCCGACGGCACCCGCGCGCACGCCTTCATCGAGGTCTCCGGGCCCGAGGAGGAGCAGAAGATCGACTCCGACGTGGAGGTCGTCTGGCTGCACCGCGGCTCCCGCCCGGTCGGCGAGCGGCTGGTGGAGGCCGTACGCGCACTGGAGTTCCCGGAGGGCCGGCTGTGCGCGTTCGTGCACGGCGAGGCGCACTTCGTGAAGCAGCTGCGCCATCTGCTGCGGGTCGAGCGCGAGATCCCGCGCGAGGACCTCTCGATCTCCGGCTACTGGCGCCTGGGCCACAACGAGGACGGCTGGCAGGCCTCCAAGCGGGAGTGGAACGCGCGCATCGAGGCGGAGCAGGAGGGGACGGCCCCGGCGGCTTAGGCGTACGGCGGCCCAGCCGTACGGCGGCTCAGGCATACGGCGGCTTCAACCTGGGTCTCGGCCTCGGCTTCGGCGTTACGGTTTCCCAGGCGGCGGCACCTTCGAGGTGCCGCCGCTTCGCCGTGCCCGGGGGACCGCGTCGGCCTCGTCCAGCCCTGCGACGGACTCGCCGCGGCCCGAGCGAACCCGTTCGCCCCGGCCGTGAGGACTTGGGCCCACCTCCGACACGACCGCGTCACGCACCCGAAACAGCGCCTACCTAATTTCTGTCGCCCGACAGGAATTCGCCCGCCGAAGGCAGGTGCCGCCGTGACGACGACCAGTCCCTCCGATGTCCGCCCCGATCCGCCCCACTCCCCTTCCCCCTCCTCCGACGACCGGTCCCTCGCCGAGTTCGGCTACCGCCAGGAGCTGCACCGCAGCCTGGGCCGGTACGCGTCCTTCGCGGCGGGCTTCTCCTTCATCTCGGTCCTGACGACCGTCTTCCAGTTCTTCGCCTTCGGGTACTCCTTCGGCGGCCCGGTCTTCTTCTGGGCCTGGCCGGCGGTACTGGTCGGTCAGCTGCTGGTGGCGGCCTGCTTCGCGGAACTCGCGGCGCGCTACCCGATCTCGGGCGCGATCTACCAGTGGTCGTCCCGCCTCTCGACCCCCACGTTCGGCTGGTTCGCCGGCTGGATCATGGTGATCGGGCAGATCGTGGTCGTCGCGGCGGCCGCACTGGCATTGCAGATGGTGCTGCCGGCGATCTGGTCCGGCTTCCAGCTGGTCGGCACCGACCCGGCGCCGACCTCGGCGGACGGGGCGGCGAACGCGGCCGTCCTGGGCGTGCTCCTCCTGGTCCTGACGACCCTCGTGAACGTCGTGGACAACCGGGTGATGTCCCTGATCAACCGGGTCGGCGTGACCGCCGAGATCATCGGTGCGGTGCTGATCATCGTGCTGCTGCTGACGCACTCCGAGCGCACGCCGAGCATCACCTTCCACACCGAGGGCATCCCGCAGAACGGTCTGTTCGGCGCCCTGCTCATCGGTTCGTTCACGGCGGCGTACGTGATGATCGGTTTCGACAGCGCGGGCGAGATGAGCGAGGAGACCCACAACCCCCGCCGCACGGCACCGCGCACGATCCTCACCGCCCTGGGCGCGGCGGGCCTGCTGGGCGGCCTGATCGTCCTGGGCGGCCTCCTGGCGGCGCCCAGCCTGACGGACGGCCACCTGGGGGTCGACGGCCTCAGCTACGTCCTGACGAGCAGCCTCGGCGACGGGGTCGGCAAGGTGCTGCTGGC
Organism: Streptomyces griseorubiginosus; assembly: GCF_001514195.1. Lineage (GTDB taxonomy): Bacteria > Actinomycetota > Actinomycetes > Streptomycetales > Streptomycetaceae > Streptomyces > Streptomyces griseorubiginosus. Next base: position 272,701 of record NZ_KQ948739.1, read on the forward strand.
CGACGTGGTGGTGGCGATCGCCGTGGCGACCCTGGCCATCCAGACGGCGGCCTGCCGGATGCTCTTCTCGATGGCCCGCGACGGCCAACTGCCCTTCGCGGCCCGCCTGGCCCGGGTGAACCCGCGCACGGGCATGCCCACCGCGCCCGCCCTGGTGGTCGGTGCCCTGGCGGCCGCGCTGCTCCTCCTCAACTTCGCCTCGCCCGAGGCGTTCCTCGCGATCGGCACGACCTGCATCGTGATGCTGTACCTGGCGTACGCGATGGTCACGGGCCCCCTGCTGGTCCGCCGCGTGAAGGGCGAGTTCACCTCGTCGGGCACGGACGAGACGGGCGCCCGCCTGTTCTCCCTGGGCCGCTGGGGCACACCGGTCAACGTCCTGGCCCTCCTCTACGGCCTCCTCATGACCGTCAACCTGGCCTGGCCGAGGGCGGAGGTGTACGACCCGGCGGGCGGCCACTGGTACTTCCAGTGGTTCACGGTGCTGTTCCTGGCCGCGACACTGGCGGCGGGAGTGGCCTGGCGAGCGCTGCGCAGGCGCACGCCGGCCTAGCGCTCCCCCGCTCGCGGCCCCTTCGGGTCGTCGCTCACGCGGGCGTGGAGATGCATGTCGTGCCAGCCGTCGGGATGCAGGACCGCGCTGCGCTTGGTTCCCTCCAGCGCGAACCCGGTCTTGGCGGCGACACGGCAGGAGGCCTCGTTGCGGACGGCGTGGAGCAGTTCGAGGCGGTGGAACCCGATGTCGTCGAGGGCCCAGCGGGCGAGCGCGGCGGCGGCACGAGCCGCGACACCGCGTCCGCGAGCCCCGACGGTCGTCCAGTACGCCATCTCGGCCTGTCCGTCGGAGAGACGGATCTCCCGCAGGGCCACCCGGCCCAGCAGCAGATCGGTGCCGGATTCCACGACGGCCCACTGCGCCGCCGTCTCCCCGGCCCAGGCCGCCGTCCACTCCTCGATCCAGCCGCCGACCTCTTCCACGGAGTCGGCGGCACGGGCGTGCCACTGGTGCATCGCCGGGTCCTGGAACGCGGCGTGGACGGCGGGCGCGTCCTCGGGACGCCAGGGTCGCAGGAGCAGCCCGTCGTGGGTGGGGAGGGTGGGCTGGAGGGTGGCGGAGAGGGTGCCGGGGAGCAGGACCGGTGCGGTGAGATACGGCATGGCCCGCATCCTGCCAACGACGCGAAGCCCGCCCCAAAGGTTTTTCCGCCGACGCAAGAGGACCCCCGACCCCCACTGACCCTCGCCCGCCCAACCACGCTCCAGATCAAGGCCGTTGGATGCGGACGTCCCGCCTCCGAGGTCACCTTGCTCCCCAACTGCCGCAAACGGGGGTGGTACCCGCAGCGCACCGGCAGGCTGAAATGCGCGGCCGTGCATCCGGCGGCCAGGGACTCCGCACCGTGCGCCGGGGCTGCGCCCCCTGTTGCCCGGCCAGAAATCGTCGCATGGTGCGAAGTGGTGGGCTGTCAGGGCAATTGCGAGCATGAGCGGTGTCGCACCCGGGCCCGTGGGGTGGTGGCCGAATGCCTGCGTCTGACGGCTGTGCGTCTCCGGAACGTGTGCCGCACGACGCACCGGTGTGGTGGGTGCGTCGCTGTACGAATGCGAAGCGGTGCAGTCATGGCTGTCGGTCTCTGCCGGTCCGAGCCTTCGGAGGCTTACCGAGAACGCAACACCGGCTGGTGCCCGGCCTGCTCTAGGCGGCGCTGCGTGCCGAAGCCCTGGTCGCTTTTCCGGCCACCCTGAACCGTTGACGAAACCCACGGGGACACCGGAAGGTTGAGATGATCCACGGCCGCGACGCTGCTGTCGTGGCCGTGGCGCCCAGGTATGGTCAACGCCGTCCGGCGTCCGCTTCGGAGGCCACGGCTGACGGCATCGGCCGGTATGCGGTTGGCATAGCCCTGTGCGGCCGGCTCGGCAACAGATGCTTTTTTGTACATGTCGGACACGCCGCATCCGGCGTACGGAGTACAGCGCGTAGTTCACGGACTTGGTCGACTCCGCCATTCGGAGGGCATCGTGAAAGGCTCTGGCCCTGCTCAGTTGCGTCTCTGCACCGATGAACTCGGCTGCCCGGTTGGAGGCGCTGAACTACCCCCGGTTCTGAGGAAACGAGGTGGGAAGAAAGACTCACATCACCCCGGCAGCGATGATGAAAGGGGGGAAGCGTCATCATGACGATTGCCAATGATGCTCTCATGATGCCGGAGGGTTTCAGCGCTCCCCCTCTCCATGGTCCGGTCGAAGTGCGAATGCACCCGGACGCCGATCACGCAGAGGAAAGCCTCCTTCAATGGGCAGCCTCCCATGGCCTGTTCATGGATACCCGGCAGCGAGAACGATTCGCGCACAGCGGCTTCGCCCGTTTCGCCGGCTACACCTATCCCCGGGTACGCAGCCTGGAGACGGTGGCGTGGTGGCACGGCCACAACTGGATGGTTGACGACGTCCTTGACCACCCGGGCACCGACGACGGACAGGCGCACGCGCTGGCCGCGGATCTACTGGCGCAAATGCCGGTGGACCTCGGAGTCCGGTCGCAACCTCAAGGACCGCTGGCCGCAGCCGCTGCGGACCTGTGGCTCCGGACAGCACCAGCACGTTCGCGGGCGTGGCGCAGTCGATACCGCTCCCACTACCGGGATTGGCTGGCCCTCTCTCTCCGCGCGCGCCCACACCGGCAAGGCCGTCGCGCACTCGTGAGCGTGCCAACTTATATCCGCCGCCGAAGGTTGCACTCAGGGGCCGAGATGACCTTCGACCTCCTGGAAGTCGGCCATGACCGGGAACTGCCCGAAAGCGTGGCCGCGAGCGACTTGTACCGCATGGTGCGATTCGCCGCGAACGACGCGATTGGCTGGACCAATGATCTGTACTCATTACCCAAGGATTGTGCGGTAGGCGACTCCGACCATCTCACCGCCGTGCTTCGCGAGGCTCGACGAGGTTCCTGGGGTGAGGCCGCCAGCAAGGCAGCCCGCATGATTCACGAAGCCACCGCCGACTTTCTGACCGCCTGCGGCGACCTGCGCACCATGCGTGATTTCTACGAGGTCACCGATACGGAATGGGAGGTCGTCGAAGAGTCGCTGGAGGACTTGGCCCTGTGGATCAGCGGCAGTCTTCACTGGCATCAGGAGACTCCGCGCTATCGGCTCCGGCCCGAAACCGGCTGGTTCGGCATGCGCCCCCAGCCGTGAGCAAGGACAACATCCGGCTCGCCCACCGAGCAGGTTCCCGACATAGCCACGGCCCTCCGTCAGTTCCGCCTCATAGACTCGACAACGATGAGACGCCGCACTCCGCCCCCGCCCTCTCCCCTGCCGCAGCGCGACGGGGTCGATCCGGTGCGGGTGCGGCTGCCACCAGGTGACTCCTGGGCAACCGTGCGGGACCATCTCGTGGCGCGGCTCGCGGCTCAGGTCGAGATCATCGACGGGATGTTGGAGGCGGGGCAGATCGTGGATGTCGCCGGCGGCCCGGTGACGCGCGACACGGCGTACGTGCCGGGCATGTTCGTGTGGTTCCACCGGGAACTGCCCGCGGAGGAACGTGTCCCGTTCCCGATCGACGTCGTCTACCGGGACGAACACCTGGTGGTCGCCGACAAACCGCACTTCCTCGCCACCACCCCCCGCGGCAGCCATGTCGCCGAGACGGCCCTGGCACGGCTGCGCCGCGAACTGGCCATCCCCACGCTGGGCGCCGCACACCGGCTCGACCGTCTGACGGCCGGACTGGTGATGTTCACCGTGCGACCTGAGGAGCGCGGCACCTACCAGTCCCTCTTCCGGGACAGACGGGTGGCGAAGGAGTACGAAGCCGTGGCCCCGTACGACCCGGCGCTGGCCCTGCCCCGCACCGTGCGCAGCCGCATTGTGAAGGAGCGCGGAGTCCTGACAGCGCAGGAGGTCGAGGGGGAACCCAACGCCGTCACCCTGATCGAGTTGCAGGAGATCCGGGGCGAGCGTGCCCGGTACCGGCTCACGCCGGGTACCGGGCAGACGCACCAGCTGCGGGTGCACATGAGCGCCCTGGGTGTGCCGATCCTCGGCGACCCCCTTTACCCGGTGATCACCGACCCCCTGGCACCTGGGGACTTCCGGCGCCCGCTCCAACTCCTGGCGCGTGCACTTGAGTTCACCGACCCGGTGACGGGACGCGAGCACCGGTTCGTCAGCCGGCGCGTACTGCGGGCATGGTCGTCCTACGAGGAGTGGGCGACGGGTTGACCCCGGTGCCGAGGGCTCAGTCGCCACGCCACCAGCGCAGGAGACGCTGGAAGAGCCCGGCGGGCTGCCGGATCGGCTCGGGTGTGGGCGCAGGGGCGGGCACACTGGGCTCCGGAGCAGCAGCCTGCGGCGGGGGCGAGCTGATCTGCCAGTCGCTGGAGCGCTGGGATGGCGTCCGGTGCGCCGGGGGCGCCATGACGTCCTGCTGGGACTTGGGCGCGAACTGCACCGGCAGGGTCACCAGGTGCCTGTTGGAGATGCTTTCCTGCCACTCCAACTCATCCTCGTCAATGGCGAGTTCGGCGTCGGGAAGCCGGGTCAGCAGTGCGTCGACGCCCACGTCGGCGATGGCGCGGCCGATGTCCTGACCCGGGCACTCGTGGGGACCGCCGCTGAAGGCGAGGTGGGAGCGGTTGCCCTGCATGTTGGCCTTGGTGTCGGGGCGGACGCGCGGGTCGACGTTTCCCGGCGCGATACCCATGAGGAGGCCGTCGCCCTTACGAATACGCTGGCCTCCCAGCTCGGCATCCTGCTTGGCGAAGTAGCCGAGTACGGTGCTGAAGGGCGGCTCGTCCCACATGGACTGCTCCACCGCTTGGGGCACCGTCATCTGGCCGCCGTTGAGCTGCGCGCGGAACCGCGGGTCGGTGAGCACCACCCGCAGTACGTTGGCGAGAAGGTTGGCCGTGCTCTCGTAGGCGACGATCAGGATCAGGCGCAGGTGCTGGCTCACCTCCTCGTCGTTGAGCCCAGCCGGGTGGTTGATGAGGTGGCTCGTGAAGTCGTCCTCGAGTGCGGCCCGGCGGCGAACGGTGAGCCGTGTGAGGACGTCCATGATGTACGCGTTGCTCTCGATGGCCGTCTCGGTGCCCTTGGGCAGGTCGCGGGCCGCCGCTACCAGCCGGTCGTTGTACTCCTCGGGCATGCCGAGGATCTCGCACATCACCATCATCGGCAGACGTTCGGCGAACTGGCTGACCAGGTCCGCCTCACCTCGCTCACAGAACTTGTTCACGAGGTGCTGAGTCGCGCGGTTGATGTGGCGGCGGATGCCCCGGTGGTCGATGGTCGAGATGGCGCCGCCGACCGCGCCGCGCAACCGCAGGTGCTCGTCGCCCTCCGCGTAGCAGCAGAGGGGCTGCCAGGCGAGGTGGGGCATGAGCGGGTGGTCGGGCCGGACCGCGCCGTCCAGCATTGGGGTCCACAACCGGGTGTCCCGGCTGTAGTGCGAGGGAGAGCGCAGCAGTTGCATGTTCTCGCTGTGGCCGAGCACCACCCAGATCGGCACGTCATCGTGGAGCAGCGCGGGCGCCACCGGCCCATGCTCGGCGCGGAGTTCCTCGTACAGGGCCTCCAGGTTCTCCGCCCCCGGGCCGTACAGCCGACGCAGCCCGCCGACGCCGACGCCGTGCGCGGGGCAGCCAGGGGGCGGGGCGGTCAGGGGGGCGTCCGTACCGGCCGGAGAAATGGGTTCAGGCGTCACGATTGTCGCTCCGAAGCTGAGTCGATCTGGTCTGAAGGGAGGCATGGGGCGGCTCGGCCCGCGCGGGCCGAGCGAGGACGGGAGCGTGGGAGAGGGCTGCGGCAGTAGGGCTGCACTGAGCGCCGGCTCACACAGGAGCCTTCTCCACCGCCAGCGAATGGAGGAACTTCATCAGGGTCATCAGCACGTCCCGGCTCGACGCCCGCCGTCGCGCGTCGCATTCGACGATCGGGATCTCCGGGCTCAGGTCGAGCGCGGTGCGCAGTTCCTCGATGTCGTGGCGTGGGCCGTCCGGGAAGGTGTTGACGGCCACGACGAACGGGACGCCGCGTTCCTCCAGCCGCCCCATGACGTCGAAACTGACCTCGAGCCGCCGTGTGTCCACCAGGACCACCGCGCCGAGTGCGCCTTCGAACAGGCCGTTCCAGAGGAACCAGAAGCGTTCCTGGCCCGGGGTGCCGAAGAGGTAGAGCACCAGTTGCTCGGTGATGCTGATGCGGCCGAAGTCCATGGCCACGGTGGTGGCCGTCTTGGTCTCGGAGCCGTAGTTGTCGTCGACGCCGATGCCGGCCTGGGTCATGGTCTCCTCGGTGGTCAGCGGTTTGATCTCGCTGACCGAGCCGACCATGGTCGTCTTGCCGACGCCGAAGCCGCCGACGATGACGATCTTCACCGCGGCCTGGGCGGTGTGGGGCAGGTGGTCCTCGGTTCGTGGACCAGGGATGGTGTCAGAGCCGTTGAAGTCCATGCATCACCGCTTCGAGGAGGGAACGGTCGGCCAGCGCCTGGCGGATCACAGGGGCGCGGGCCGTGACCAGTTCGGCCGTCAGCAGCTCGGTGAGCAGGACGGTCACCACGCTGAACGGCAGGCTGAGATAGGCGGACAGCTCGGCCACGGACAGGGGGGCCGTGCAGAGCCTGAGCAGCGCCGCCTGCTCAGGCGTGGCGGAGGGCGGTGGGTCGGCGTGCGCCACGATTAAGGTGACCAGGTCGAGTTCCGAGCGCTCGGTCCCGTCGGGGCCGGTGATGACGTACAGCCGCTCGGGGTTCTTCTTGGGTCCCTCGGGGGTGTCCTGGCCCTCCTGCGGGGGTTGCGGTGCCGGTTCCGGACTGGTCTTGGGGAATCGCCGTCGGCGTTGCGGAGGAGTCATACGGTCTGCCCGTTGCGCCGGGGCGGACTGGTGAGGTGCGCGCCGATCCGGACGACCAGGTCGCTCATGCGGGCGCTCATGTGGCCGGGCTCGGTGATGATGTCGGAGAGCACCGCCAGATAGGCGTTGGGACCCGCGGCCATCAGGTAGAAGTAGCCGCCGTGGATCTCGATGAGGACCATCTTCATCTTGCCGTCGCTGCCCGGGATCTCGCTTGCGACGGCCCCCGCCAGGCTCTGGAGGCCCGCGCAGGCGGCCGCGACGCGGTCGGCGGTGTCCGGGTCGCCGCCGTGCCGGGCGATGCGCAGGCCGTCGGCGGAGAGCACCACGATCATCTGGATGCCCGGAACGCCTTTGGCGAGGTCCTGGAGCATCCAGTCGAAGTTGCCTCGCTGCTGGATCACTTGAGGTTCCCCTCGTCTTCGGCCTCGGTACGGGCCGGTTCGTCGGTCGCTTGGGTGACTGCTGAAGAGGTGGGGCGCTTGAGGCCGTCCATGAACGCCTGGACCCACAGGCCCGGCGGGGTGTCGTCCGGCTTCGGCTCGGGTTCGGGCTCGCGCCGGGCCGTCGACCAGATGGTCGGGCGGCCTTCCCGCTCGGCGCGTTCGATCTCGGCCTGCTCGGCGTAGCGCTGCGTGAAGGAGGCCTTGACCCGACTGCGGCGCTGCGGAAGCCCGTTGGCGGTCCACTCGGTGACCTCGGGGACGTCGTCCTCCATGGACACCGGTGTCGTGAACTTGGGGCTGGTGGGCCGGCGCTTCTTGATCGTGCGCTTGGGGCCGGGCAGCGCGCCGAGTTCGGCCTTGGGCACGGCGGTGGCGCCGATGCCGTGCGCGAGTCCGACACCGGGCTCGTCGGTGAGCATGTTGCTGGGTACGACGAGGATCGCGCGGACCCCGCCGTACGCGGAGGCACGCAGCGAGACCTGCATGTCGTACGCCGCGCAGAGCCGGCCCACGACGGCGAGGCCGAGGCGCGGCGACTCCCCGAGGTCCTGGAAGTCCACGCCCGCCTTGGCGCGTTCCAGCATGCCCTCGGCCCTGAGGCGGGCCTCCTCGCTGAGGCTGACGCCGGCGTCCTCGATCTCGATGCAGACGCCGGTCTGCACCTCGGTGGCGGTGACGTGGACCTTGCTCTGCGGCGGCGAGTAGCGCGTGGCGTTGTCGAGGAGTTCGGCCGCCGCGTGGATCACGGGCTCCACCGCGGTGCCCTTGACGTTGACCTTGGCGATCGAGGTCAGGTCGATGCGTCGGTACTCCAGGATCCGGGACATGGCACCGCGCAGCACGCTGTAGAGCGCGACGGGCTCGGGCCACTGCCGGCCGGGGCGGCCGCCGCCGAGGACGGAGATGGAGTCGGCGAGGCGGCCGATCAGCGCGGTGCCGTGGTCGATGCGCAGGAGGTCGTCGAAGACCTCGGGGTTGCGGCCGTGGTCCTCCTCCATCTCCCGCAGTTCGTTGGCCTGTTGGTGCACGATGGCCTGGACGCGGCGGGCGATGTTCACGAAGGAGCGCTGTGCGGCGTCCCGCATGATGTCCTCGGTGTCCACGATGTGGAGCACCGTCTTGAGGAGGCGGATCTGCGCGTCGGGCAGGTCGGCCCATGAGGGGTCGATCTCACCGAGCCGGCGAATCACCTCTCCGGGGGAACTTCCGCGCCGCATCCGGTCCAGGGCCGCCGGAGCGATCTCCTTCGCGAACCGGATCTGCTCCCGGTCGTGGTCGGCGATGCGCTGCTGGAGCGCGGCGACGCGACCGTCGTGCTCGATGCGCTGCTCGCGCAGTTCACGACCGCGCCGGACGGCTTCTGCCGCCACCGCGATCACCAGCAATGTGGCGACGACACCGCAGCCGCCCACGGCGACCCGCGCGGACTGCTGCACTGCCGCGACGGCGGCCCCGGTCGCCGCGGCCATGACTATGGCGGGGAGCAACAGCACGCGCGCATACGGCAGTTCACGGCGTCCTGGGGGGGACTGAACACTCACCATGTGGGCCCTCTGAGACGTATCGACGGGGAGTCGCACATATAGGGAACAAGCGCACGAATACACATCAACTCGGTGCGCTGCGGGCGAGCTTAGTCCGACCGGATCATCGCCGTGTCATATTCAGCAAGCGCCTGAAACGGACATCCGGACTGGAGTACCCTCGGCCCATTTACACGCACAGGCATCAATCGCACACGGTGAGTCATGAGGCACGGGAGTGCGAAACTCACTCACCGTGGCGGGTGACGAACGCCTCCGGCGTCTTCCGGGAGCCTCCCGGTGTCTTCCTGGAGCCTTCCGACGTCTTGCTGGAGTCTTCCGGCGGCCTCAGACCCCGGCGATCCGCAGCGCCGCGTCCGCGGTGGCTTCCGCGAAGACGGAGACCGGGCGCTCGGGATCGGAGCGGTGGACGAGGATCACGCCCTCGATCAGGCCGAACACGAGGTCCGTACGGAGGTCGAGTTCGGTCTTGGCGAGGGCGCCGCCCGCGACCGTCGCCGCGATCGACTGGCGGTAGGCGTCCTTGAGTTCGGCGCGGACGGCGTGGAAGCCGGCGAACCGCTCCGTGCGCACCTCCGGCAGCAGATAGAGGCCGCCGAGGTTGTACGGCCCCCCGCACAGCACCTCGACGTCCGCACGGCACAGCTCCCACAGCCGGCGCTCGGGCTCAACCGTGTCGTCGGCGAGCAGTTCGCGGGCGTACGCCAACGAGGGCGTGACGGTGGACTCCAGGAGCTCGGCGAGGAGTTCCTCCTTGCCGGAGACGTAGTGGTACATGGACGCCTGCCGCATGCCGGCCCGCTCGGCGACGGCACGGGTGCTGGTGGCGGCGTAGCCGAGGGTGGTGAACAACTCGGCGGCGGCGACGAGGAGTTCCGCACGCGGCGCGAGCCCGCTCTCCGGCCGCCGAGCAGCACGGGGCCTCCCGACCCGCCGCCCCGACTCCGCCGCACCACCTGTCGTACCCATGCGTTCGATCCTCGCACACAGGGCACGCGACGATCTCCGACCGACCTCGCACAGTCCCGCCACGGGCAGGAGGGCTCGGCTCGGTCCGGAGGAATCCGACACGGTCCGGAGGAATCCGACACGGTGCGGAGGACTCCGTTAGGCCACGCCCGCGGCGCGCGAGGCCCGCCCGCCCCTGGCAGAGGGCGCCTCAAGCGACACCCGGGACACATCGTGAGCGAACCCACCCCACCCCGCATGAGCCCGCACCCGCAGCCACCCGCCACCCCGCACCCAACCCCGCCCCCGCGCCCGCCAAGCCGCACCCGAATCCCCACCACGCCCCAGCCCACACCCCCGTGAGCCCCCGGTAACCAACCGGCAACACCCGAGCAACCCCCCCGACCCGCCGCGCCCCTAATTTCTGTCAAGCGACAGAAATCCCCCGCAGCCGGAGGTCCCGCCATGGCCACAGAGACCACCTACGGAGCGCGAGACCACGCCCGCGCACAGGACGGCACCCGCGCCGAAGCCATGCCCGTCGTCCCCGCCGCGGCCTGGCCGGACCCTCCCTGCGCGGCGGGCCACCTGGTGTGGGCGGAGACCGTCGCGGGCGGCAACTACACCCACCGCGTCCTGGCCCGCGGCACCGAGCTCCGCCTCACCGACCTCCGCGGGGACGCCTGCGCCCACCTCCTGCTGTACGCGGACGGCCGCCCCTGGGAGCGCCTCAACGTCGCCGACACTGTCAAGGTCCAGTGGAACGCCTACCTCGGCGAGGGCCAGCTCCTGCTGTCCGACCAGGGCCGCGTCCTCGCGAGCGTCACCCAGGACACCTCCGGCCGACACGATGCCCTGTGCGGCACCTCCACCCTGGTCCGCAACACCGAGCGCTACGGCGACGGCACCCCGCAGAGCCCCTCCCCCGCCGGCCGCGAACTCTTCAAGCTGGCGGCGGCGAAGAACGGCCTCGACCCCCGTGACCTGCCGCCCTCCCTCTCCTTCTTCCAGGGCGTGCGGATCCGCGAGGACGGCACGCTGGACTTCACCGGCTCGGCGGGCCCCGGCGCCGGTGTCACCCTCCGCGCCGAGCAGGACGTGACCGTTCTGATCGCGAACGTCCCGCACCCCGCCGACCCGCGCCCCGACTACGTCAGCACTCCCCTCGAAGTGCTCGCCTGGCGTGCCGAGCCCACCCGCCCCGGCGACCCGCTCTGGGACGCCACCCCCGAAGGCCGCCGCGCCTTCCTCAACACCGCCGACTTCCTCGCCTCGAAGGGACGCGCATGAAGCCCGAGGAGACACTCCCGAAGCCCGAGGAGACCCTCTCGAAGGCCGGAGCACCGCTCAGGACGGCGGTCGTCCCGGCCCGCGCCGCCTGGTCCGCCGTCATCCGCGAGGGCGAGTCGCTCACCGTCACCGACCTGCGCGGCAACCAGGCCGTCGACTTCCTCGTCTACGACGCCCACGACACGGCCGTCCGCTACAGCGCCCCCGACACCATCCAGGCACAGGGCGGCATCTTCCTCACCACCGGCAGCGTGCTGATGTCCAACGAGCACACCCCGCTGATGACGGTCACCGCCGACGACGTGGGCCGCCACGACACGGTCGGCGGCGCCTGCTCCAAGGAGTCCAACACCCTGCGCTACGGCCACCACACCTGGTCGCAGCACGCCTGCGTGGACAACTTCCTCGCGGAGGGCGCGAAGCACGGCCTCGGCAAGCGCGACCTGGTCTCCAACATCAACTGGTACATGAACGTGCCCGTCGAGCAGGACGGCACCCTCGGCATCGTCGACGGCATCTCCGCCCCCGGCCTCTCCCTGACCCTGCGTGCCGAGCGCGACGTCCTCGTCCTCGTCTCCAACTGCCCCCAGATCAACAACCCTTGCAACGGCTTCGACCCCACGCCGGTGGAGATGACCATCGAAGCCACGGGAGCCACCACCGGCGCTGCGGGAGGTCTCACCGGAACCGCTGGGACCACCACCGGCGCTGCGGGAGCCACCACCGGCGCCGCCGGGACCACCACCGGCGCCGTACAGACCGCGATCGGGGCCGGCGCATGACCTTCAACACCCTCCTCGTCGCCAACCGCGGCGAGATAGCCGTCCGCATCATCCGCACCGCCCGCCAACTCGGCCTGAGAACCGTCGCGGTGTACTCCGACGCCGACCGCTCCGCCCCCCACGTCCGCCTCGCCGACACCGCCGTACGCCTGGGCCCGGCCCCCGCGAAGGAGTCGTACCTCGACGCCGACCTCGTCCTGAAGGCGGCCAAGGACTCGGGCGCGGGTGCCGTCCACCCCGGCTACGGATTCCTGTCCGAGGACGCCGAGTTCGCGCGCCGGTGCGAAGCGGCGGGGATCGTGTTCGTCGGCCCCACGCCCCGGCAACTGGAGCTGTTCGGAGCCAAGCACACCGCACGGGCGGCGGCACAGGCCGCGGGAGTGCCGCTGGCGCCGGGCACGGACCTGCTGCCGTCGGTCGAGGACGCCCTGGAGGCGGCGGAGACCATCGGCTACCCCGTGATGCTCAAGGCCACCGGCGGGGGCGGCGGCATCGGCATGTCGGCCTGCCACTCCGCCGCCGAACTGACCGACGCCTGGGACCGGGTGCAGCGCGTCGCCGCGGCCTCCTTCTCCTCCGCCGGGGTCTTCCTGGAGCGGCTCGTCGAGCGGGCCCGCCATGTCGAGGTGCAGGTCTTCGGCGACGGCGAGGGCACGGTCGTCACCTTCGGCGACCGCGACTGCTCCCTCCAGCGCCGCAACCAGAAGGTCCTGGAGGAGGCACCGGCCCCTGACCTGCCCGGCCACGTCCGCACACAACTCGCCTCCAGCGCACGCGACTTGTGCGCCTCGGTCGGCTACCGCTCCGCGGGCACCGTCGAGTTCGTGTACGACGCGGCCCGCGAGGAGGCCTACTTCCTGGAGGTCAACACCCGCCTCCAGGTCGAGCATCCGGTCACCGAGGAGATCTACGGCGTCGACCTGGTCGCGTGGATGCTCCGGCTGGCCCGCGGCGAGCGGGACGTGGTGCGCGAACCCGGCTCCCCGCGCGGTCACGCCGTCGAGGCCCGCCTCTACGCCGAGGACCCCTCGCGCGAACACCGGCCCAGCGCGGGCCTGTTGACGCGGGTCGAGTTCCCCACCGGGGTCCGCGTCGACGGCTGGGTGGAGACCGGCACCGAGGTGACGACGTCGTACGACCCGATGCTCGCGAAGATCATCGCCTACGGCCCCGACCGCGCCCACGCGCTGCGCAGGCTGGACGAGGCGCTGGCCCGCACCCGCGTCGACGGCATCGAGACCAACCTGGGCCTGGTCCGGGCGGCTCTGTCGGACAGCGCGTTCCAGGCCGCGGCCCACTCTACGGCGACCCTGGCCCGCGTGACCGACCCGACCCCGCGCATCGAGGTCGTGACCGCCGGCACCCTCACCACGGTCCAGGACTGGCCGGGCCGTACCGGCTACTGGCAGGTCGGCGTGCCGCCGAGCGGCCCCATGGACGACCGCTCCTTCCGGCTCGGCAACCTGGCGCTCGGCAACCCGGAAGGCGCCCCCGGACTCGAATGCACCTTGCAGGGGCCGGCGTTGCGGTTCACCCGCCCCACGACCGTCTGTGTGACGGGCGCCCCGGCCCCGGTCACCGTGGACGGCACCCCGGTCGCACAGTGGGAGCCGGTCCGGGTGCCGGCGGGCGGCACCCTGGAGGTGGGCGCACCGGCCGAGCACGGCCTGCGCACCTACGTCCTCCTCGCCGGCGGGCTCGACATCCCCGCCTTCCTCGGCAGCGCGAGCACCTTCACCCTGGGCCGCTTCGGCGGCCACGGCGGACGGGCCCTGCGCACGGGAGACGTACTGCACGGCGGCATCGACAGCACGGGCACGCCCCAGGCAACGGGCACGCCCCGGACGGCGGGCACGCCCCAGGCAACGGGCACGCCCCCGACGGTGGGCACGCCCCGCACGCCGGGCACCGACGCGGCCGTGGCCACCACCCCGGCCCTCGACCGCCCCTCCTACACCTCCACCTGGCGCATCGCCGCCGTCGAAGGACCCCACGCCGCACCGGAGTTCTTCACCGAGTACGACATCCGCGACTTCTACGCCGCCGACTGGAAGGTCCACTTCAACTCGGCCCGCACCGGCGTCCGCCTGGTCGGCCCCAAACCCCGCTGGGCCCGCACCGACGGCGGCGAGGCGGGCCTGCACCCGTCCAACATCCACGACACCCCCTACTCGGTCGGAGCGGTCGACTACACCGGTGACATGCCGGTCCTGCTCGGCCCCGACGGCCCCTCCCTCGGCGGCTTCGTCTGCCCGGCGACCGTGCTCAGCACCGAGCGCTGGAAACTGGGCCAGCTGCGCCCGGGCGACACCGTGCGCTTCGTACCCGTGAACACGGACGGAACGGAACGCCCGGTCATCGTGGACGGCGGCATCCTCGCCCGCGACGGCGATGTGACCTACCGCCGCAGCGGCGACGACAACCTGCTGGTCGAGTTCGGCCCCATGCAGCTGGACCTGGCCCTCCGCATGCGGGTCCATGCCCTGATGGAGGCGGTGGCCGAGCGCGGCCCGGACGGCATCACCGACCTCACCCCCGGTATCCGCTCCCTCCAGATCCAGACGGACCCGGGCCGCGTCCCGCAAGAGCAACTCCTCACCTCTGTAAGGGAGATCACCGCCTCGCTCCCCCCGTCCGACCAACTGGTCGTGCCCTCCCGCACGGTCCACCTCCCCCTCTCCTGGGACGACCCCGCCACCCGCGAGGCGATCGCCCGCTACATGGCGGGCGTCCGCGACGACGCCCCCTGGTGCCCCTGGAACATCGAGTTCATCCGCCGCGTCAACGGCCTGGACTCGGTGGACGACGTGTACCGCACGGTCTTCGACGCCGAGTACCTCGTCCTGGGCCTGGGAGACGTCTACCTGGGTGCCCCCGTGGCCACCCCCCTCGACCCGCGCCACCGCCTGGTGACCACGAAGTACAACCCGGCCCGCACCTGGACCGCCGAGAACTCGGTCGGCATCGGCGGCGCGTATCTCTGCGTCTACGGCATGGAGGGCCCCGGCGGCTACCAGTTCGTGGGCCGGACGACCCAGGTGTGGTCGCCCTGGCAGCAGCGCGGCGCCTTCGAGCCGGGCTCGCCCTGGCTGCTGCGCTTCTTCGACCGGATCAAGTGGTACCCGGTGGAGGCGGACGAACTCCTGGAGCTGCGCGCCGACATCACGTCCGGACGCTTCGTGCCCCGCATCGAGGACGGCACCTTCTCGCTCGCCGAGTACCAGGCCTTCCTGGCGGAACACGCGCAGTCCATCGGGGAGTTCAGGACCCGTCAGCAGGCGGCCTTCGGCGCCGAGCGGGACGCGTGGGAGGCGGCGGGCGAGTTCGCCCGGGCCGAGTCGGCCGCCGTACCCGCGGCCGCTCCCGCCGACATCGCCGTGCCTGCGGGAGGCCGTCTGATCGAGGCCGAGTTCGCGGCCTCCGTATGGCAGTTGAACGTCGAGCCGGGGGACGAGGTGACGGCCGGGCAGCCGCTCCTCGCCCTGGAGGCGATGAAGATGGAGTCCAGGGTGCACGCGCCGGCCGACGGCGTGGTCACGGAGATCCTGGCCAGGCCGGGCGACCAGGTGGAGGCGGGGACGGCACTGCTCGTCCTGGCCCCGCCCGCACAGTGAAAGAGGAGCGCACCATGTCCACCACCATCACCCGGGTACGGGCCGCCTACGACCGAGTCGAGGCCGTGGACCGCCCCGAGATCTGGATCGACCTGCGCCCGCGGGAGGAGGTCGAACGGGAGGCCGCGGCGATCGACGAACGACTCGCGCAGGGCGAGCAACTGCCGCTCGCGGGCCGCCTGTTCGCCGCCAAGGGCAACATCGACGTGGCCGGGCTGCCCACGACGGCGGGCTGTCCGTCGTACGCCTACCACCCCGAGGCCGATGCCCCGGTGGTCGCCGCCCTGCGCGCGGCGGGCGCGCTCGTGCTCGGCACCACGAACCTGGACCAGTTCGCGACGGGCCTGGTCGGCACCCGCTCCCCGTACGGCGCGGTCCGCAACGCCCACGACCCGTCGCGGATCAGCGGAGGCTCCAGCTCCGGCTCGGCGGTCGCCGTGGCCCTGGGCATCGTGGACTTCGCCCTCGGCACCGACACCGCGGGCTCGGGCCGGGTCCCGGCCGCCTTCAACGGCATCGTGGGGCTCAAGCCGACCCGGGGCCTGGTCCCCACCACCGGTGTCGTCCCGGCCTGCGCCTCGATCGACTGCGTGACGGTCTTCGCCCGCACCCTCCCGGAGGCCGAACAGGCCCTCGCGCACATGACGACGGGCACCGCCCCGTCCCTCCCCGGCCGCCGCCCCGGCCCCTGGCGGATCGCGGTCCCCCCGCGTGAGCAGCTCGGCGAACTGGACGAGGGCTGGGCACAGGCGTACGAGGAGGCGGTGGCCCAGCTCAGCACGGCAGGCGACGTGATCCGCGAACTCGACCTCACGCCCTTCACCGAGGCCGCGGCGATGCTCTACGAGGGAGCGTTCGTCGCCGAGCGCTACACAGCGGTGGGCGCGTTTATCGACAAGGCGACAGAGGCGAACGACGACTCCCTGGACCCGACGGTCGCCGCCATCATCACCCGGGCCCGCGATCTCCCGGCCCACCAGCTCTACGCCGACATGGACAGACTGGCCGCCCTGCGGAACAGGGCGCTGACGGAACTGTCGGACGCGGACGCCCTGCTCCTGCCCACGGCGCCCGGCCATCCCACCCTCGCCGAGGTGGCCGCGGACCCGCTGGGCGCCAACGCGCGCCTGGGCCGTTTCACCAACTCCACGAACCTGTTCGACCTCGCCGCGGTCGCGGCCCCGGCGGGCGAGGTGAACGGCCTCCCCTTCGGTGTGATGCTGATCGGCCCGGCCCACACGGACGAACGCCTGGCGAGGATCGCGACCCTGCTCCAGCCGGAGACCCGGCTGGCGGTGGTCGGCGCCCACCTGACGGGCCAGCCCCTGAACCCCCAACTCCTGTCCCTGGGCGCCCGCTACGACCGCACGACGACCACGGCCCCGGTCTACCGCCTGCACGCCCTGCGCACGGACCCCCCGAAGCCGGGGTTGGTGCACGTGGGCGAGGGCGGCGCGCAGATCGAGACGGAGATCTGGCGCCTCCCGGCGGAGGGCCTGGGCCGCCTCCTGACGGCACTCCCCCGCCCGATGACGCTGGGCAGCGTGGATTTGGCGGACGGAAGCAGGCTCCCGGGCTTCCTGTGCGAACCGGCCGCACTGGAGGACGCCGAGGACATCACGCGGTACGGCAGCTGGCGCTCATATCGCAGCAAGGAGTAGAGCAACCAACCTAGGGGCGCGGGGAACTGCGCGACCAGCCACAGCGAACCCGCACCCGCCCACCGATCCGTCACCCCACCGACGAGTACGCCACAACCCCCCGCAGCAACAGATCAACAGCCTTGCGCGCATTCTTCGCGACGGAGGACGACCCCTCGCCCCCGGACACAGGCGCCGCCGCCGAGATCTGCCCCAGCACATCGATCACCTGCTTGCACCACCGCACGAAGTCCCCGGCCGGCATCTCCGCCTCCCGCAGCACCTCGTCGAGCCCCTTCCCGGAAGCCCACATGTACGCGGACCAGGCGAACCCGAGATCGGGCTCCCGCTGCCCGACCCCCTCGGTCTGGTTGATGCGGAAGTCCTCCTCCAGGGCGTCGAGGCGCCCCCAGATCCGCACCATCTCGCCGAGCGCGGCCTTGGCCTTCCCGGACGGCAGTTTGGGCGCCATCGCGTCGTCGCCGACCCGCGACTCGTACACCAGCGCCGAGACGCACGCGGCGAGTTCGGCGGGGCCGAGCCCCTCCCAGACCCCTTCGCGCAGACACTCACTGGCGAGCAGGTCGAGTTCGCCGTACAGCCGGGCCAGCCGCTTGCCGTGCTCGGTGACCTCGTCGGCGCGCAGGTAGTCCAGCTCGGTCAGCAGGGCCACGATCCGGTCGAAGGTGCGGGCGATGGTGTTGGTGCGGCCCTCGATCCGCCGCTCCAGCTGGGTGGTGTCCCGCAGCAGCCGGTGGTAGCGCTCGGCCCAACGGGCGTGGTCCTCCCGGTCGTTGCACCCGTGGCAGGGGTGGGCCCGGATCGCGGTGCGCAGCCGGGCGATCTCGCGGTCGTCGGCGGCCTGGGACCGCTTCTTGCGGGCCCGCTCCGGTGGAATGTGCCCGGCCTTGCTGCGCAGCGCGGAGGCGAGGTCCCGACGGGACTGCGGTGAGCGCGGGTTGAAGGTCTTCGGGATCCGCATCCGCTCCAACGCCTCGACGGGCACCGGGAAGTCCATCGACGCGAGCCGCTTGACCTGCCGTTCGGCGGTGAGCACCAGCGGCCGCGGGCCGTCGTGCTGCTCGAAGCCGCGGTGGCCGTTGGACCGCCCGGCGGGCAGCCCCGGGTCGAGGACCAGGGCGAGACCGGCGTACTTGCCCGTCGGCACATGGATGACGTCACCCGGCTTGAGCTTCTCCAGCGCCACGGCCGCCTCGGCCCGCCGCTCGCTCGCTCCCTGCCGGGCCAGCTCGGTCTCCCGGTCCTTCAGCTCCCGCCGCAGCCGCGCGTACTCCTCGAAGTCGCCGAGGTGGCAGGTCATGGAGGCCTTGTAGCCGTCCAGGCCCTCCTCGTTGCGCTGCACCTGCCGGGAGATCCCGACGACCGACTTGTCGGCCTGGAACTGCGCGAAGGAGGTCTCCAGGAGCTCACGCGAGCGGTGCCGCCCGAACTGCTCCACGAGGTTGACCGCCATGTTGTACGACGGCTTGAAGCTGGACCGCAGCGGGTACGTGCGCGTGCCCGCCAGGCCCGCGAGGTGCTCGGGGCTGCTGCCGCGCTGCCACAGCACCACCGCGTGGCCCTCGACGTCGATGCCGCGCCGCCCCGCACGTCCCGTCAGCTGGGTGTACTCGCCGGGCGTGATGTCGGCGTGCTGCTCGCCGTTCCACTTGACGAGCTTCTCCAGGACCACCGACCGGGCGGGCATGTTGATGCCCAGGGCGAGGGTCTCGGTCGCGAACACGGCCTTGACCAGTCCGCGGACGAACAGTTCCTCGACGACCTCCTTGAAGGTCGGCAGCATGCCCGCGTGGTGGGCCGCGATACCGCGCTCCAGGCCCTCCAGCCATTCGTAGTAGCCGAGGACGTGGAGGTCCTCGGTGGGGATCGACGCGGTGCGCTCCTCGACGAGCGCGCGCACCTTCGCGCGCGCCTCGTCGTCGTTCAGCCGCAGGCCGGCGTACAGGCACTGCTGCACGGCCGCCTCGCAGGCGGCGCGGCTGAAGATGAAGGTGATGGCGGGCAGCAGGCCCTCGGCGTCGAGCCGCTCGATGACCTCGGGCCGGCTCGGTGTCCACACCCTGGAGCGCTGGCGGCGCTCGCGCTCCCGGTCGGCCTCGCGCATGGCACGGCCGCGTCTGCGGTCCTGGTACGACGGCCGCTGGGCCTCCATCCGGGCCAGCCGGACGAGGTCGGGGTTGACGGCCTTCTTGCTGCCCTCGCCCTCCTCGAACAGGTCGTACATCCGGCGGCCGGCGAGGACGTGCTGGAACAGCGGCACGGGCCGGTGCTCGGAGACGATCACCTGGGTGTCACCGCGGACGGTGTCGAGCCAGTCGCCGAACTCCTCGGCGTTGGACACGGTCGCCGACAGCGACACCAGGGTCACCGACTCGGGGAGGTGGATGATCACCTCTTCCCACACGGCGCCCCGGAAGCGGTCGGAGAGGTAGTGCACCTCGTCCATGACCACGTAGCCGAGACCGAGGAGGGTCTGCGAGCCCGCGTACAGCATGTTCCGCAGCACCTCGGTGGTCATCACGACCACGGGGGCGTCGGAGTTGACGCTGTTGTCGCCGGTGAGCAGGCCGACCTTGTCGGCGCCGTAACGGCGGCTGAGGTCCGCGTACTTCTGGTTGGACAGCGCCTTGATGGGGGTGGTGTAGAAGCACTTCTTGCCCTGTTTCAGGGCGAGGTGGACGGCGAACTCGCCGACGATCGTCTTGCCGGAGCCGGTGGGGGCGGCCACCAGCACGCCCTTGCCGGCCTCGAGAGCCTTGCAGGCCTCGATCTGGAAGGGGTCGAGACCGAAGTCGTACATCTCGCGGAAGCCCGCGAGCGCGGTGGCCTGCTCGGCTG
The DNA here is from genome assembly GCF_001514195.1 of Streptomyces griseorubiginosus. Lineage (GTDB taxonomy): Bacteria > Actinomycetota > Actinomycetes > Streptomycetales > Streptomycetaceae > Streptomyces > Streptomyces griseorubiginosus. The sequence goes on from NZ_KQ948739.1 coordinate 292,693, forward strand.
CCCGCAGGCGGGCTGCCGCGTACCGCTCGGCCGGTGAGAGGTCCTCTGTCATCGTGCTTTCGAGCGTACCGGGCCCCACTGACAACAGGACGATCATTATCCGGATCGGATCCCGTGAAACCTGCTCTTCACGCAGTTCACGGACCTATGACGGACACGGCCGCGCGGACGCACCGTGCGGTGAGCGGCAGCGGCCCGAGCGGTTCGCCGTCCGCGTACCCGGTCACGTCCGGTGCGGCGATCTCGACCTTGGCCGCCCGCACGACGCTGACCTTGGGATGCTCGACGTGGGTGCCGCGGTACACGCGCGGGAACACCCGCAGCAGGGTCGTACGGGTGCAGTCACCGACCACCGTGACGTCGAAGAGCCCGTCGGTGAGGTCGGCGCCCGGGCAGATCCGCATGCCGCCGCCGTACGAGGAGCCGTTGCCGACGGCCACCAGGGTCGCCTCGACCTCGCGCACCTCGCCGTCGTCGAGCGTGATCCGGTACGGGAGGGGCCGGAAGGCGGCGAGTTCGGCGAGCAGGGCGAGGTCGTACTTGAAGCGGCCGAGGGGCCATCTCATGCGGTTGCCGCGGTCGTTGACGCGGGAGTCCAGGCCGGAGGCGAGGACGGTGCCGAACCAGTGGTCGCCGACCTGGCCGAGGTCGATGTCGTTCAGGCGGCTGTCCTTGAGTGCCTCGGCGATCAGCCGGGCCGCGGCGGCGGGGTCGCGCACCGGCAGGCCGAGGGTGCGGGCGAGGTCGTTGCCGGTGCCGACGGCGATCAGGCCGAAGGGGGTGCGGGTGCCGGCGACGGCCTGGAGGGCGAGGTGGGCCATGCCGTCGCCGCCGACGGCGATGAGGGCTCCGGTGCCGTCCCGCACGGCGGCACGCGCGCGTGCGAGGGCGTCGGGGGCGTTCTCGCCGAGGACGGTCCGCACCGAGAAGCCGGCCGCCCGCAACGCGGAAGCGGCCGGCCGCGCCGCTCGGGCGCCCCGGCCGCGGCCCGCGGTGGGGTTGACGAAGAGGGTGATCTCGCAGGTCACGGAAGTGACCTTATGAGCTGGGCCCCGGTCGTCAGGTCACGTCGTCATAACCGTTGACCCGGTCCGTGGCCGACTGCTCGGGCAGCGCCCGGCTCGCGGAGACGGTCTCGACCTCGCCTATGGCCTCGGGGGTCAGGTCCAGCTCGGACGCCTCGTCGTCGGCGGGCCCCTCGGCCTCGCGGCGGCGCTTGCGGCGGTCGTTGAGCAGGGAGAAGACGGTCGCACCGAAGTACAGCACCCAGATCGGCGCGGCGAGCGCCAGCATCGTCAGGGGGTCGGTGCTCGGCGTGGCGACGGCCGCGAACACGGTGATGGCCATGATCATGCCGCGCCACCAGCCGAGCATGCGCTTGCCGGTGATCAGCCCGGTGAGGTTGAGGAAGACCAGCAGCAGCGGCAGCTCGAAGGAGAGGCCGAAGACCAGCACCATGCGCAGGACGAGGTCGAGCAGGTCGTCCAGGGGCAGCAGGTTGGAGGTGCCGCCCGGGGTGAAGCCGATCAGCACCTGGGCCGTGGTCGGCAGGACCGAGTAGGCGAAGTAGGCGCCGACGAGGAAGAGCGGGGCACCGGTGCCGACGAACGCGTAGGCGTACTTCTTCTCGTGGCGGTGCAGGCCGGGGGCGACGAAGGCCCACAGCTGGTAGAGCCAGACCGGCGATGCCGCGACGACACCGGCCATCAGGGACACCTTCAGCGCGAGCGTGAAGGGCGTCAGGAGGCCGTTGATGGTGATCTCGGCGCACGGCTTGGTCGACTTCGTCGACCTGGCCAGTTCCGCGAAGGACTTGTCACAGCCGACCGCGTCGAGGATCGGCCTGGTGATCAAGTTGATGATGTCGTTGTAGAAGAAGGCGGCGATCACCGTGACGACGATGATGGCCAGCATCGCCTTCGCGAGCCGGTTGCGGAGCTCACGAAGGTGATCCGCGAGAGGCATCCGCCCCTCGGGATCCTTCTCCTCTTTGCGGGCAGACTTGAGCAACCCACGTTCCCATCTCGTGCAGGCGGGCCGGAGGTCACCGGCCCCGCGTCAGCGCTTGGTCGTGTCCGTCGGCTCGGTGACCGGGCGCGAGCTGGTCACGTCGCCCGGGGAAGCCTGGATGGTGCGCTGAGAGGCCTGCTCGTCGGTGCTGGGCGGGCCGGCGGGGGTGGTCGTGCCGCCGCTGCCCTCTTCCTTCATCGCCTTCGCCTCGCTCTTGAGGATGCGGGCGGACTTGCCGAGCGAGCGCGCCATGTCGGGAAGCTTCTTCGCGCCGAACAGCAGGATGATGACGACGAGGATGAGAATGATCTCGGGGGCGCCGAGCCTTCCGAACATAAGTCTTTACCTTCTCACCGAGGCGGCTTGTGGGGTGCTGTCCGACCGGTCGGACACCTGTCCGACCAGTCGTGCTGGCAGCGATCGTAACGCTCAGGGGTGAACGCCTGGCAATCCCTGTGCGTACTCCCGGTTCGCGACCGAGCCTCGTTATCCGGACCGCGACCAGCAGCGTACCTGCCGACCCCGGCCCGGTGACAGGGCGAAGTGTCCCAAAACGCTTCCGGCGCTCGACTCACACCCGACTCTCAGCCGCTCTCACAGGGAGTTCGCGGACCGGGCCGTGCTCACCGCCGCCCGTTCCAGGTCCTCGGCGGCCCGGTTGATGCGCCGCGTGGACTCCGTGACCTGGCGGGCAAGGCGCTGCGCCTCCAGGAAGACCCGGACGGCGAGCACGCCCAGGACGGCGAGACCCGTGAAACCCGCGGCTACCGCGAACATCGGCCAGAACATGGCACCGAGCCTAGAGGGTGGAGTGCAGCCGCAGCGTCCGCACCCCGCCACCGGTCAGCAGCTCCACGATCCGTTCACCGGCGGGCTTGCGGACGGCGGCGCCGCACTCGGGGCAGGTGAAGGAGTAGAAGGTGGTGCGGCTGGAGGCGCCGATGGCCAGGCGCAGGGCGCTCGCGGCCAGCTCGAACCGCTCCCGGCAGTCCGGGCAGCCGGCCTTGAAGGTCACGGGCGCAGCGCTTCTCATCCCCGCGAAGGCGGCCGCCACCGTCATCCCCGCACCGGACGTCGCCGACTCGCTCAAAGCCCCTGCTCCCGCCTGTCGTCCTGACCGTCGCCCCGCCCCTCGCGCCCCGCGCCCGCCCCGTGGGCGCCGTGCGCCTCGACCCCGTCGTAGGCCGCCAGCGCCTCGCGGGCCGCCTCCCGCGCGCTGTCGGCGAGATCGCGCGGCGAGACGATGCGGCCGTCGCGGCCGAGCCGGAGCGCCAGGCGCCGCAGCGACGCCGGGTCGGGGGTGCGCAGGGTAATACGCAGCCCGCCGTCGGAAAGCTCATCCGCACTGTCGTGCGGGTAGTACTCGGCGACCCAGCGGCCGCCGGGACCGACCTCGACGACCACCTCGGGGTCCTCGGCAGCGGGCTGCACGAGCCCCTCCGACAGGTCCCTGAGCTCGATCTCCGGGGGCGCCGACGGCTCGTCGAGGATCTTGATCTCGGCGACCCGGTCGAGCCGGAAGGTGCGCCGCGCCTCGGAGCGCCGGCACCAGGCCTCGACATAGGTGTGACCGACGCTGACCAGGCGGATCGGGTCGATCTCGCGTTCGGTGACCTCGTCGCGGGCCGGTGAGTAGTAGCGGATCCACAGCCGGCGCCGCTCGGAGATGGCCCGGTCGACGTCCGCGAAGACGCCGCCCTCGGACTCGAAGGTCACCGACAGCCGGGAGCTCGCGCCCGCCTGTTCCCCGGCCGCGGTCTCCACCTTGGCGGTGGCCCGCAGCAGCGCCTGCCGGTCGCTCTCCCTGAGGCCCGGCAGCGTGGAGACCGCGCGGGCGGCCACCAGGAGCGCGGTCGCCTCGTCGGCGGCGAGCCGCAGCGGCTCGGCCGTCTCCTCGCCCAGCGCGGCGGGGTTGTGCCACCAGATCCGCTCGCCGTCGGTGTCGATGTCGAGCAGGTCGCCGCCGCGGAAGCTGGTGCCGCACATGGGCAGCACGTCGAGGTCGGAGACCAGTTCGTCCTCGGTGATCCCGAAGGCCCGGGCCACGTCCTCGACCCGCGCCCCGGGGCGCTCCTTGAGATAGGTCACCAGGGAGAGCATCCGCCGGGTCTGGTCGATGGCGTTCGTCGGCCTGACCGGTTTGCCTGCCATGATCTCTTCCGCTCCCCCTCAGCCCTTGGCCACGGCACGCAGCCGGTCCACCACGTCGGCCCGCAGCTCGGCGGGCTCCAGGACCACCACGTCGGGGCCGAACTCCACCAGCCAGGCGTCCAGGCCGTGGCCGTACGGAATCTCCAACTCGTCCCAGCCGTCGCCGAGTTCCCGCACCGCGGTGGCCTTCGCCCGCAAGGGGTACCCGGCGCCCGTGCGCAGCCGGATCAGCGCGCTGCGGTCGGCGGTCTCCCCCGCCCAGCCCGCCACGGTCTCGCGGACGGTGACGACGTCGGGCACCGGGGCGGTGAAGCGCGTCCCGCGCGAGCGGACCTTGCCGGTGATCCGGGAGAGCCGGAACACCCGCTCGGCACCCCGGTCGCGGTCGAAGCCGGCCAGGTACCAGTGGCCGCGCCAGCACTCCAGGGCCCACGGCTCGACATGGCGGGGCTCGGGGTGCGCGGCGGTGGCCTTGCGGTAGTCGAAGACGACCGGGCGGCGGTCGCGGCAGGCGAGCATCAGCGGCTCGAAGGAGGCCTCGTGCACCGGGATGCGCGGCTCCAGGGCGCCGTGCGCCTCGTAGGGGTCGACGTCCTCGGGCAGCCCCGCCGCGCGCAGCTTCTGCAACGCGCCGCTGGCCGCGCCCGCGAGGCGGGCCTGCTGCCACACCTTGGCGGCCAGCCCCAGGGCCGCGGCCTCCTCGGCGTCGAGGGTGATGGGCGGCAGCCGGTTGCTGTCCCGCCGGGCGAGATAGCCGACTTCGCCGTCGAGGTTCTCAACGGTCTCGATCACAAGGCCGAGTTCGCGCAGATCGTCCTTGTCGCGCTCGAACATCCGGTTGAAGGAGTCGTCGGAATTGGCTTCCAGGTAGGCCTCGATGGACTCCCGGAGCTCCCGCTTGCTGAGCGGCCGTCGCGTCCCGAGCAGACACAGCGCCAGATTCATCAGCCGCTCGGCCTTGGCAATGGCCATCGACGCCCTTCGCCTCCCTATGGTGCTTACGGACGATGACCGTACCGCCCCGAAGGAGCAAGGCAAAAGCCGAGGGCCCATGCACGGACAGGCATGGGCCCTGGTCGATCGCATCCGGTCGGATGTCGTACGACGATCCGACCGCGACGCGATCTTTTACGACTGTTCTGATGCCGCGGTACGACGATCAGACGGCGATGAGGTCGACCACGAAGATCAGGGTCTCACCGGGCTTGATCGCCGGGGTGGGGCTCTGGTTGCCGTAGGCGAGGTGGGCCGGAATGGTCAGCTGACGACGGCCGCCGACCTTCATGCCCTGCACGCCCTGGTCCCAGCCCTTGATGACCCGGCCGCCGCCCAGCGGGAAACGGAAGGGCTGACCGCGGTTCCAGCTGGCGTCGAACTCCTCGCCGGTGCTGAAGGAGACGCCCACGTAGTGGACGGTGACGGTCTGGCCGGCCTTCGCAACCTCGCCGTCGCCCTCCCAGATGTCCTTGATCTCCAGGTCCGCCGGGGGCGCGCCCTCAGGGAAGTCGATCTCGGGCTTGTCGATGCTCACGTCACTCGCTCCTGCTTGTTCACGGAAAGGCAACAGGGACCAGTCTTACATCCCCGCCAAGGACCTGCGCGCATGTCCCCCGAGCGTCACATCTTCGCCAGGATGTCCACGGTGAAGACCAGCGTGGAGTCCTTCTCGATACCGCTGCCGGCCGGCGGCTTGTCGCCGTAGCCCAGCTTCGGCGGGATGGAGATGAGCACCCGGCTGCCCACCTTCTTGCCGGTCAGGCCCTGCGCCCAGCCCTTGACGACCTGCTGGAGCGAGAACGAGGCCAGCTGCCCCCGGCTGTACGTCGAGTCGAACTCCTTGCCGGAGTCCCACACCACGCCCTTGTACTGCACGAGCAGGGTGCTGTCCGCGGCGACCTCGTCGCCGTCGCCCTCGATGACGTACTCCGACACCAGCTTGGTGGGCGCGGCCTTCTTGGGCACCTCGATGGAAGGGGCCTTGCCGTCGGTGTTGGTGCCGACCTTGGGCAGCGCGGAGTCCGTCTGCGGGACGTTCTTGCCCTTGGCGGAGCTCTTGCCGTTGAACGCGTTCTGGATGTCGACCACGAACACCAGCGTGTCGGTGCCCTTGATGCCCGCCTGCGCGTTGCCCTCCTTGCCGTACGCCCAGGTGGGCGGCACCGAGAACTCGACGCGGCTACCGGCCTTCTTGCCCGGCAGGGCGTACCGCCAGCCGTCGATGATGCTGCTCTGCGCGAGCTGGATGACCAGCGGCGTCTTGCGGTCGTAGGAGTTGTCGAAGATCTTCGCGGTGGAGTAGATCTGGCCCAGGTAGTGGGCCTGGATGTAGTCGCCCTCGGCGACCGTGGTGCCGTTGCCCGTGATCAGCGTCTTGACCGCGAGCTGGTCGGACGGGGAACCGCTGCCCTTGGCGACCGTCGGCTTCTCACCGAACTTCGCGCCCGCGGTGATCGCCGGCAGCGGACCGTCGACGATCTTCGGCGGTGGCGCCGACGAGGCCGAGGACGACGCCGAGGGTGACGTGCTGTCGCTCGCCTTGCTCGAGTCGGACTTGTCGTCACCGCATGCGGCGAGAGTGGCCAGTCCTGCGGGAACGGCAATGATGAGTGAGCGTCGGCGCACGGTGGGGGCCTCGTAATCGGTCGATCTTGTTGATGGCGTGCGCGCAACTCTACGGCGTGCGAAGGGCGCCGTACGGGAAACGTACGGCGCCCGTGTTGCGTTCCGACGGTGACGCGGAACGCTCTGCTCACATTCCGGCGATCAGTTTCTCCACCCGGTCGTCCACCGACCGGAACGGGTCCTTGCACAACACCGTGCGCTGCGCCTGGTCGTTGAGCTTCAGGTGCACCCAGTCGACGGTGAAGTCCCGGCGCTGTTCCTGGGCCCTGCGAATGAAGTCACCGCGCAACCGGGCCCGAGTGGTCTGCGGCGGAACGGACTTGCCCTCGAAGATCTTCAAGTCGTTGCAGATCCGGGCGGCTTGACCCTTCCTCTCCAGAAGGTAGTAGAGACCACGACGGCGGTGAATGTCGTGATAAGCGAGGTCTATCTGCGCGACCCGCGGATGCGACATGGTCATGTTGTGCTTGGCCCGGTACCGCTCGATCAGCTTGTACTTCATGACCCAGTCGATCTCGGTGCCGATCCGGTCGAGGTCCTCCGCCTCGATCGCGTCCAGCGTGCGGCCCCACAGCTCCAGGACCTGGTCGACGGTGCCGGTGCGGATCCCGCGCCGCTCCACGAAGTCCACGGCCTTCTCGTAGTACTCGCGCTGCACCTCCAGCGCGGAGGCCTCCCGGCCGCTGGCCAGACGCACCTTGCGCCGGCCGGTGATGTCATGGCTGACCTCGCGGATCGCCCGGATCGGGTTCTCCAGGGTCAGGTCCCGCATCACGGTGCCCGCCTCGATCATGCGCAGCACCAGGTCGGTCGCGCCGACCTTGAGCAGCATGGTCGTCTCGGACATGTTCGAGTCGCCCACGATGACATGCAGACGGCGGTAGCGCTCGGCGTCGGCATGCGGTTCGTCGCGGGTGTTGATGATCGGCCGGGAACGGGTCGTCGCCGAGGAGACGCCCTCCCAGATGTGCTCGGCCCGCTGGCTGACGCAGTACACCGCGCCCCGCGGGGTCTGCAACACCTTGCCCGCGCCGCACAGCAGCTGCCGGGTGACCAGGAACGGAATGAGAATGTCCGCGAGCCGGGAGAACTCCCCATGGCGTGCGACGAGGTAGTTCTCGTGGCAGCCGTAGGAGTTTCCGGCCGAGTCGGTGTTGTTCTTGAAGAGGTAGACGTCGCCCGCGATTCCTTCCTCGTGCAGGCGTCGTTCGGCGTCCACCAGGAGTCCTTCGAGAATGCGCTCGCCGGCCTTGTCGTGGGTGACCAGCTCGGTCACGTTGTCACATTCGGGTGTCGCGTATTCCGGATGTGAGCCCACGTCGAGATAGAGGCGTGCGCCGTTTCGCAGAAAGACATTGCTGCTGCGGCCCCATGACACGACACGGCGGAAGAGGTACCGCGCCACCTCGTCGGGAGACAGGCGCCGCTGTCCCCTGAACGTACACGTGACGCCGTACTCGTTCTCCAGCCCGAAAATGCGGCGGTCCATGACTGAACATTACGCCCGATCCCCCGAGCTGAAACGGGGTTCGGCAGCACGGTTTGGATCATTTTCCGACGACGACGCAACTACCGCCCGCCCCACGGGCGCTGACAGGACGCGCCCCGTGACCAGCAGAACCAGCAGCGACACACCCCCCGCGGCCCCCGGCACCGCGAACCCCCACAGGGCCCCGCCCCGCTCGACGACCGGGCCCGCCAGGCCCGTTCCGACCGAGGCACCCACGGTGAACGTCGTCACCAGCCACGAGAAGGCCTCGGTGACCGTCCCGACCGGCGCGTGCCGGTCGACCAGGACGAAGGCACACGCGATGACCGGCGCCAGGAACACCCCCGCGAGCACCGCAAGCAGCGTCATGGCCACCGCGCCCGGCATCAGCGTCAGCGGCAGGTAACACACCGCCAGGAAGCCCACCAGCACCTGGAGTCGCCGCGCCGGCTCACCGGCCCACTGCCGCGCCCCGTACGCCAGCCCGCCCACCAGCGCGCCCAGACCGATCCCGGCCATCAGCCAGCCGTACACCGCGTCCCCGCCGTGGCCGTCGGCGTACGACACGGAGGCCACCGTGATGGACCCCAGCGCGATCCCGACGAACAGGAACGCACCCAGCATCGCCAGCAGGCCCGGCGAGCGCAGGGCGCCCAGCCAGTGCGCCTCACGCGGCGCCGACCGCCACGCGCGCGCGGGCGGCGCCACGGCCACCGAGAGCGCGCCCAGCACCCCCACGGCGTTCAGCACCAGCAGGGCCGCCCGCTCCGACCACAACGACACGCACAGCGTCACCAGCAACGGGCCCACGGTGAACATCACTTCCTGCGCCACCGCGTCCATCGCGTACGCCCGGTGCACCTGCTCCTCCCGGCGCAGCACCGAGGGCCACAGCGCCCGCAGACCGCCCTCCAGAGGCGGCGTGAACAGCCCGGCGGCCGCCACGCACGCGTAGGCGAGCGCCAGCGGCTCGATGCCGCAGAACGCGAAGCCCGCCATCGCGAGCGCCGACAGGACGGCGGCCGGCAGCTGCACGCGCGGCTGGCCGTACAGGTCCACCAGCCGGCCCAGGACCGGCTGCCCCACGGCGTTGGCGACGCCGTACACCGCCGCGAGACCGCCCGCCAGGCTGTAGGTGCCGCCCTCGGCGCGCACGAACAGCACCATGGCGATCGCCGCGGTCGCATTGGGCAGCCGGCCCACCAGCGTGCCCGTCAGCAGGCGCGCCGCGTGCCTCGCCCTGAGGATCTCCAGGTACCCCGCGGCCATCCCCGCCTCCAAGTCATACGTATAACGTCCCCTCCCATACGTACCATGTGCGCTGTTCGGACGTCCAGACGACCGGAGCGAGCCAAAGGCGCTCACCACGCCCACAAGCCCGCACCAGCAGAAGGAGCACGCCCTCGGTGGCACCCAGCAGCACGCGCCCCACCAGCCGTGACGTCGCCCAGGCGGCAGGAGTCTCCCAGGCCGCCGTCTCCCTCGTCCTGGGCGACAAATGGCGCGGCCGCGTCTCCGAAGCCACCGCCCAGCGCGTCCGCGAAGCAGCCCGCGACCTCGGCTACCGCCCCAACCTCGCCGCCCGCAACCTCCGCCTCGGCCGCACCCGCACCGTCCTGCTGGTCGTCCCCGCCCTCACCACGGAGTTCTTCGCCGGCGTCTACACCGGCGCCGCCCGCGTCGCCGCCGACCACGGCTTCGGCGTCGTCCTCTACCCCTCCCCCGAAGGCATCGGCCCCGCCCGCGACCCCTTCGCCTCCGCCCAGGCCGCCCTCGACGGCGTCATCGCCTCCTCCATGGCCGCCGACGCCCTCACCGCCATCCGCGGCGACCAGCTCCCCCTCGTCATGCTCGACAGCGACCCCTCCGCCAACCTCGGCGCCGCCACCGTCAACCTCGACATCGCCGACGGCATCCGCCAGGTTGCCGCCCACCTCCTGCACCTCGGCCACCGCAGCTTCCTGCACCTCGCCGCCGACATCCCGTCCTGGACCTTCGAGGTACGCGCACGCGAACTCGCCGCACAGCTCGCCGCCGTCCCCGGCACCTCCCTGCGCACCGCCCACGCACCCATCACCATCGAGGACGCCCGCACCGCCGCCGAAACCGCCCTCGCCGCACCCGGCCCCCGACCCACCGCCCTGATCTGCGACGACGACAAACTCGCCGCCGGCGCCTACAAAGCCGTACGACGACTCGGCCTGCGCGTCCCCCACGACATCTCCGTCACCGGCCTCGACGACCTCGCCCTCGCCACCGCCATCGACCCCGAGCTCACCACCGTGCGACTGGACGCCGAACTCTTCGGCGAACACGGCATGCGCGCCCTCCTGGCCGTCCTGGAGGGCCGCACACCCGACGCGGGAGACATCCCCGTCGAACTGGTCGTACGAGGCTCCACAGCCCCGCCCAGCGCCCCCTGAACGCCCTGTGCCCCGGCCGAGTGAACGGCCGGGGCACAGAAAGGGCGAACGTCAGCGAACGCCGGACGGAACCGGAGCGACTACTCCTCCTCGGAACCCTCCGCCTCCTCGGCACTCTCCGCCTCGGTCGACGCCCCGTCGACCTCCAGCAGCCGGGACAGCTGACGACCCACGATCCGCTTGAACTTCCGCTGCTGCGGACGCGTCCGGTCCAGCACCGCCACCTCAAGACGCTCCGCGGGAATCTCCCGCTCGGTGCCGTTGGTGTCACGGGACAGCGCCTGCACGGCCAGCTTCAACGCCTCCGCGAGACTCATCCCGTCCTGATGCCGCTGGTCCAGATAGCTGCCGATCTGCTCGGCATTGCCACCCACCGCGACCGAACCGTGCTCGTCCACGATCGACCCGTCGTGCGGCAACCGGTAGATCTGGTCGCCGTCCGGCGTCTCACCGACCTCCGCCACCACCAGCTCCACCTCGTACGGCTTCTCAGCACCCGAGGAGAAGATCGTGCCCAAGGTCTGCGCGTAGACGTTCGCCAGACCCCGCGCGGTCACGTCGTTGCGGTCATAGGTGTACCCACGGAGATCGGCATACCGGACGCCGCCGATCCGCAGGTTCTCGTACTCGTTGTACTTCCCGGCGGCCGCGAAGCCGATCCGGTCGTAGATCTCGCTGAACTTGTGCAGCGCGCGGGACGGATTCTCACCGACGAACACGATGCCATCGGCATACTGCAGCACGGCAAGGCTGCGACCACGGGCGATGCCCTTGCGGGCGTACTCGGCCCGGTCGGCCATCGCCTGCTGGGGAGAAACATAGAACGGCGTCGACACCGGTTATCCGTCCCTTTCTGTGGAAGTCACTGCGATCACCTCGAACAAGACCAGAGCCCGCTACAGCAGCGCGGCCCGCGGGCCGTCCGGCTGCTCCAGCCGCCGCTCGAGAATCGAACGGGCGATCTCGGAGGACTCCTCGTCGGTCAGCCGGCGGAAGCCGTCCTCGGTGATCACGGTGACGATCGGGTAGATCCGGCGGGCGACATCGGGACCACCGGTCGCCGAGTCGTCGTCAGCCGCGTCGTACAGGGCCTGCACCACGAGCGTGGTCGCCTGCTCCTCGGTCAGGTCGTCACGGAAGAGCTTCTTCATCGCACCCCGCGCGAAGATCGAGCCCGAACCGGTGGCCGCGTAGTTGTGCTCCTCGCTCCGGCCGCCCGTGACGTCGTACGAGAAGATCCGCCCCTTGTCCCGGTCCACGTCGTACCCCGCGAACAGCGGCACCACGGCCAGACCCTGCATCGCCATGCCGAGGTTCGACCGGATCATGGTGGACAGCCGGTTCGCCTTGCCCTCCAGCGACAGTTGGGCGCCCTCGACCTTCTCGAAGTGCTCCAGCTCCAGCTGGAACAGCTTCACCATCTCCACGGCGAGACCGGCGGTGCCGGCGATCCCGACGGCCGAGTACTCGTCGGCCGGGAACACCTTCTCGATGTCCCGCTGGGCGATGACATTGCCCATCGTGGCGCGACGGTCACCGGCCAGCACGACCCCTCCGGGGAAGGTGACCGCGACGATGGTCGTCCCGTGCGGCGCCTCGATCACGCCCTGCGTGGGCGGCAGTTGCCGGTTCCCCGGCAGCATCTCCGGCTGATGCTCGGACAGGAAGTCCATGAAGGACGACGACCCAGGCGTCAGGAAGGCAGCTGGTAGACGCCCGGTGCTACGAGTGTTGGCTTCCACGCGATTCCTTCCACGTAAGCAGCAGCCCGCCTTATGGCATCGGGCCGATCCTTGAACTGCCCCAGTGCGGCATTGCAGCTGAAGCACAGTACGCCTCGGACCCTACCCGTCTTGTGGCAGTGATCCACATGCTCCGGCACAGCCGCCAAACATATGCAGCAGACGCCCCCTTGAGAGGCGACCAACTCGTCGCGCTCGGCTTCGGTGATGCCGTACTGACGCTTCAGATGGTCTTGCCGCCCCTGGATTGCCCGACAAGCCTTGCAGCGCGTCGACAGGCCGTCTGAGGCCGTGGCGTTTCGATGCCACTCGCTGTGCGGCTTGATCTCGCCGCATGTGCGGCAAAGCTTGTATCCGTCCGGGACATCCACGTGCTCCCGTACCGACTTACCCATGGCCTCCCGGCGCCGCCGGTAGTGCGCGGCGCTGTACTCCGCCACGCACTCCCGGCAGTGCACCTGGAGACCGTCACGACGGTTCTTGTCACGCGCGAAAGCCGCGAGAGACAGATCCCGCCGGCATTTGCGGCATTCCTTGGTACTCGGCTCCTCGGCCACCCGGATCCCCCGCACCTTCACATCGAAGGCAAAGTAGCCAATCGACCTTTACTCGCCGCCTTTTTGCACGAAGGACCGCACGAAATCCTCGGCATTTTCCTCGAGTACGTCGTCGATCTCGTCCAGGACGGAGTCCACGTCGTCGCTCAGCTTCTCGTGGCGTTCCTTGAGGTCTTCGGAGCCCTGCGCCTCCGCGGTCTGCTCCTCGACCTCCTCGGTGTTGCGCGTGGCCTTCTGCTGTCCGCCGCCGGTGTCCTTGGTCGCCATAACCCCTCACCCCGCTCGGTTCGACGTTCTTGATCAGACCCTACTTGCAGGGACTGACATCGGCCCCGCAGTTCCTACAACGTACGGGGGCCATCTCGATGATTCCCTCTGGCCGGGTTTTCCACCCTGCGGGAGCACCCGGCCGATGGACCTGTTCAGCTGCCGGACAGGACCCTGACCAGGTCTTCTGCCGTGCGGCAGCGGTCCAGCAGCTCCTTGACGTGATTTCGCGTTCCGCGAAGCGGTTCGAGGGTTGGGACGCGCTGGAGCGAGTCCCGGCCCGGGAGGTCGAAGATGACCGAGTCCCAGGAGGCCGCGGCGACGTCGTCGGCGTACTGCTCCAGGCAGCGGCCGCGGAAGTAGGCGCGGGTGTCCTCCGGGGGCTTGGTGCGGGCCGTCTCGACGTCCTGTTCGTCGAGGAGGCGCTTCATGCGGCCGCGGGCCGCGAGACGGTTGTAGAGGCCCTTGTCGGCCCGTACGTCGGCGTACTGGAGGTCGAGGAGGTGCAGCTTGGCGGCGTCCCAGTCGAGGCCGTCACGGCGCCGGTAGCCCTCCATGAGTTCCCGCTTGGCGACCCAGTCGAGCTCGCCGGCGAGGCTCATGGGGTCGTTCTCGAGTCGGTTGAGGGTGTCCTCCCAGCGGGTGAGGACGTCCTTGGTCTGGTCGTCGGCGTCGGCGCCGTAGCGCTCCTCGACGTACTTGCGGGCCAGTTCGTAGTACTCCATCTGGAGCTGGACGGCGGTGAGTGTGCGGCCGCTGCGCAGGGTGACCAGGCGTTGGAGTGTCGGGTCGTGGGAGACCTGGTGGAGGGTGCGGACGGGCTGGTCGACGGCGAGGTCGACGGCGATGAAGCCGTCCTCGATCATGGACAGGACCAGGGCCGTGGTGCCGAGCTTGAGGTAGGTGGAGATCTCGGAGAGGTTGGCGTCGCCGATGATCACGTGGAGGCGGCGGTACTTCTCGGCGTCGGCGTGGGGTTCGTCGCGGGTGTTGATGATGGGGCGCTTGAGGGTGGTCTCGAGGCCGACCTCGACTTCGAAGTAGTCCGCGCGCTGGCTGAGCTGGAAGCCGTGTTCGTGGCCGTCCTGGCCGATGCCGACGCGGCCGGCGCCGGTGACGACCTGGCGGGAGACGAAGAAGGGCGTGAGGTGGCGCACGATGTCGGAGAAGGGGGTTTCCCGCTTCATCAGGTAGTTCTCGTGCGTGCCGTAGGAGGCGCCCTTGTTGTCGGTGTTGTTCTTGTAGAGGTGGATGGGCTGGGCGCCGGGGAGCGCTGCGGCGCGTTCGGCGGCCTCGGCCATGATGCGTTCGCCGGCCTTGTCCCAGAGGACGGCGTCGCGGGGGTTGGTGACCTCGGGGGAGCTGTATTCGGGGTGTGCGTGGTCGACGTAGAGGCGCGCACCGTTGGTGAGGATGACGTTGGCGAGGCCGATGTCCTCGTCGGTGAGCTGGCTGGAGTCTGCGGCCTCGCGGGCGAGGTCGAAGCCCCGTGCGTCTCGCAGCGGGTTTTCCTCCTCGAAGTCCCAGCGGGCCCGGCGGGCCCGGTGCATCGCCGCCGCGTAGGCGTTGACGATCTGGGATGAGGTGAGCATGGCATTGGCGTTGGGGTGGCCGGGGACGGAGATCCCGTACTCCGTCTCGATGCCCATTACTCGCCGTACGGTCATGCGGCCCTCCTTGCCCGGCGGCGCCCTCGGTCGGGGGCGGCGCTCAAGTACCGCTGGCGCTCCGGTGCGTGTGCGGTGCCCGTCCCCGCACTGCGCGACTCGGCGGTACCGAAGAGCCTAGAACGGCTCTGCGCTGGTGGGGAGATCATTTGCGTCATTGCCTTGCTCGCCTTTGGTCCGGTTAGTTGCCTGAAAAACAGTCGGCTGCGGGTACCCCGTCGAGGGCACCCGCAGCCGCCCTGTGTTTACAGGTACTGACCGGTGTTCGCCACCGTGTCGATGGAGCGTCCGGTGTCGGCGCCCTGCTTTCCGGTGATGAGGGTACGGATGTAGACGATCCGTTCGCCCTTCTTTCCGGAGATGCGGGCCCAGTCGTCCGGGTTGGTGGTGTTGGGCAGGTCCTCGTTCTCCTTGAACTCGTCCACGCAGGCCTGGAGGAGGTGGGAGACGCGGAGGCCCTTCTGGTTGTGGTCGAGGAAGTCCTTGATCGCCATTTTCTTGGCGCGGCCGACGATGTTCTCGATCATGGCGCCGGAGTTGAAGTCCTTGAAGTAGAGGACTTCCTTGTCTCCGTTGGCGTAGGTGACTTCCAGGAAGCGGTTTTCCTCGGATTCGGCGTACATGTGTTCCACGGCCGTCTGGATCATGCTGGCGACGGTGGTGGCCTTGCTGCCGCTGTGCTCGCCGAGGTCGTCGGCGTGCAGGGGGAGGCGCTCGGTGAGGTACTTGCCGAAGATGTCCTTGGCGGCCTCGGCGTCGGGACGCTCGATCTTGATCTTCACGTCGAGTCGGCCGGGGCGCAGGATGGCGGGGTCGATCATGTCCTCGCGGTTGGAGGCACCGATGACGACCACGTTCTGGAGGCCTTCGACGCCGTCGATCTCGGCGAGGAGCTGCGGGACGATGGTGTTCTCCACGTCCGAGCTGACGCCGGAGCCGCGGGTGCGGAAGAGGGATTCCATCTCGTCGAAGAAGACGATGACGGGGGTGCCCTCGCTGGCCTTCTCGCGGGCACGCTGGAAGACGAGGCGGATCTGCCGCTCGGTCTCGCCGACGTACTTGTTGAGGAGCTCGGGGCCCTTGATGTTGAGGAAGAAGCTCTTGCCCTGGGCCTGGCCGGTGACTTCGGCGACCTTCTTGGCCAGCGAGTTGGCGACGGCCTTGGCGATGAGCGTCTTTCCGCATCCGGGGGGCCCGTAGAGCAGGACGCCCTTGGGCGGGCGCAGTTCGTGCTCCTTGAACAGGTCCGGGTAGAGGTACGGCAGCTCGACCGCGTCGCGGATGGCCTCGATCTGGCCGCCGAGTCCGCCGATCTGCTCGTAGCCGATGTCGGGGACCTCTTCGAGGACGAGTTCCTCGACCTCGCTCTTGGGGACGACCTCGTAGACGTAGCCGGAGCGCGGTTCGAGCAGCAGGGCGTCGCCGGGGCGGATGGTGACGTCGAGGAGTGGTTCGGCGAGCCGTACCACGCGCTCTTCGTCGGTGTGCCCCTGCACCAGGGCGCGCTCGCCGTCCTCGAGGATCTCCTTGAGGGTGACGATGTCGCCGACACTCTCGAACTGCATGGCCTCGACCACGTTGAGAGCCTCGTTGAGCATCACTTCCTGGCCGCGCCGGAGCTCTTCGAGTTCGACGCTGGGGCTGACGTTCACCCGCAGTTTGCGGCCGCCGGTGAAGATGTCGGCGGTGCCGTCCTCGTTCGCTTCGAGGAAGACGCCGAAGCCGGCCGGCGGCTGTGCGAGCCGGTCGACCTCCTCCTTGAGGGCCACGATCTGGTCGCGGGCCTCACGGAGCGTGTTGGCGAGTCGTTCGTTCTGTGCGGATACGCCGGCCAGGTTGGTCTGCAGCTCGACGATCCGCTCTTCGAGAATCCTCGTGTGTCGCGGAGAGTCGGCGAGCTTGCGCCGCAGGACGGCGATCTCCTGCTCAAGGTAGGCAATCTGCCCGGACGGGTCGTCGGACCCTCGTCCCGGGCGGATGCCGCGGTTCATGTCGTCGTCGTGGGCTGCCACGGTCCTCACCTCCTCCAAGGGGAGCTGGACGCTTCCAGACCCTACCTGGGCGGGTGTCGATTGAAACCCCTAGATCACAAAGACGGTCGGGGTGTGTCCGATCTTCACCCTTGCGCTCTCCCTCACGCCAGGGGAATACCCAGCGAACGTGCCGGGAACCCAGCCCGAGGTAGTGTCGAAGCGTTCAACACCCGTCAGAGCTGGCCGGATTCCCGTTCCGCTCGACTCGTAAACGGCAGGAGACATGGGCGTGCAGCAGGAGGCCGGGGCCGGTGGCGAGACCCTGGAGGTCTGGATCGATCAGGACCTGTGTACGGGTGACGGCATCTGTGTGCAGTACGCGCCGGAGGTGTTCGAGCTGGACATCGACGGTCTGGCCTATGTGAAGGGCTCGGACGACGAGCTGTTGCAGGATAAGGGCGCCACAACGCCCGTTCCGCTGCCGCTTCTCACCGATGTGGTCGACTCCGCGAAGGAGTGTCCGGGTGAGTGCATTCATGTACGGCGCGTTTCGGACAGCGTCGAGGTCTACGGTCCGGACGCGGAGTGACCGCTCGGGTACTCCGCGTGAGGGTTGTCTGATTTCTCACAAGTGTGATCGCTTCGGTCAGACGGTGTGTGTGCCCGCCGGGGTCGAGCGGACGAACGCGCCGTCCTTCCACTGCCATTTCGCCTTGTCCGTGACGTCCGGGCAGCAACTGGGTACGTCCGACGTGGAATAGCCGAGCAGGGTCGCTTCGACCGCTTCGTCGCTCACCGTGAAGTCGGTGACGGTGTTGCGGCTCTTCGGGCTCAGCAGGGTGGCGACGACTCGGGGTTCGCCGCTGTCCTTCGCGCGTGTGATGACGTAGACGGCGTCGGGCGGGGTGCCCATGGGGGCGTCGCAGTGCACCACTACGGCGGTTTCCGGCCGTCCGTCGCCGTCGAGGTCTCCGGAGACGCGTTTTTGCACCTTCGCCTTGACCGGGCCGCAGTCGATCGGGAAGTGCACGTGGGTGGGGTCGGGTGCGGTGGTGACCACCGGGGCGGGTCTGGCTTCGGGGCCGGCCGCCTGTGCCGCCGTCGCGGGGTTGGGCTGCAGGACCGAGGAGAAGGCCACGACGGCTGCCACGGCGGTGGCGGTGGCGACCCAGTGGATCGGACGGGTGTGCGTGTGTGCCAGTTCCGGGACGGCGGATTGCTGCACTAGGAGCGTCTCCTGTGAGGGCTGTGCCGGTGGGGGGGTGGCCAGCATGGTGCCACACGTCACAGATCTGGGGAACGGCGGGGTGGGTACTTGTGCGGGTTGCGCCGCGCCTGCTCGTGTCGCTCGTTCAACATGAGGGCGCCGGGGTGGAGTTCCCCTGGTCTGCGGGAACTCCACCCCGGCGCCCGTACGTTGACTGCGGCACGGGGCCGCCCTAGCGGCCGGAGCCTCCGTCGGCGTTGGGGCCGGCGTAGTCCTCGCCGTAGGCGCCCTTGGCGGGGCGGCGGCGGCGCATGGGGGGCTCGACGCCGTCGGCGAGGCGGCGGGCGGTGAGCAGGAAGCCGGTGTGGCCGATCATCCGGTGGTCGGGGCGGACGGCCAGGCCCTCGATGTGCCAGTTGCGGATCATCGTCTCCCAGGCGGTCGGCTCGTTGAAGGAGCCGATCTCGCGGATGGACTCCACGGTCCGGGCGAGCTGGGTGGTGGTGGCGACGTAGCAGCACAGGATGCCGCCGGGGACGAGCGCCTTGGAGACGGCCTCCAGGCACTCCCAGGGGGCGAGCATGTCGAGGATGACGCGGTCGACGTCGGTGTCGGACAGGTTGTCCTGGAGGTCGCCGACGGTGAGCTGCCAGGCGGGGTGCGGGCCGCCGAAGTAGCGCTCCACGTTCTGCCGGGCGATGTCGGCGAAGTCCTCGCGGCGCTCGTAGCTGTGCAGCATGCCCTGGTCGCCGATGGCGCGCAGCAGGAAGCTGCTCAGCGAGCCGGAGCCGACGCCTGCCTCGACGACGCGGGCGCCGGTGAAGATGTCGGCGAAGGCGAGGATCTGCCCCGCGTCCTTGGGGTAGACCACGGCGGCGCCGCGGGGCATGGACAGGACGTAGTCGGGGAGCAGGGGGCGCAGCGCGAGGTAGGCGACGTTACCGGTGGTGCGGACAACGCTGCCCTCGGGTGCGCCGATCAGCTCGTCGTGCGGGAAGGAACCCTTGTGGGTGTGGAAGTTCTTTCCCTCTTCGAGCGTGAACGTGTAGTGGCGGCCCTTGGGGTCGGTCAGCTGAACCTGGTCCCCGACCTTGAAGGGCCCGCGCCTGCGGGCGGCACCGGTCGGTTCGGACATGTGAACAGCCTACCGGTCCCGGGAGGGGCCGCCGACCACTAGGAGGGCCTGGCCATGGCCTTCACGAACGCGCGCTCCACGTCGGCCGCGGAGAGGACGCCGTAGATCTCGCCGGTCTCCTCGACGACCAGGTACTCGGTCGCGGGGGTCGCGCGCAGGGCGTCCAGGAGGTCCTCGCCGGCGAGTTCGGCGGAGACGCGCATGCCGTCGGTGAGGTCCTGGGCGAGGCCGCTGACGGCGACCCAGGGGCGGCGGTGTTCCGGTACGCCGACGATGGCGGCCTCGCGGACGAGGGAGAGCGGGGTGCCTTCGGTGTCGACGACGACCAGGGCGCGGGCGCCGGCGTCGTTGGCGCGGCGCAGGGCCTCGGACAGGGGGGTGTCGGTCTCGACGGGGACCGCGCGGCGGGTGAGGGTGCGGGCGCGCAGTTCGGGGAGGTGTTCGCGCAGGCGTGCCATGCGGAGGCTGTTGCCGGCGCCGGTCCAGATGATGGCGGCGAGGATCGCGGCGAGCAGGGCGTCCATCACGGTGTCCATGCCGACGTTGTCCTCGGCGGAGGAGCCGAGGGCGCCGGACTGGGTGAGCAGCGGGAGGCCGATGAGGACGCAGACGGCGAGGGCGCGGCCGACCCAGGCGGCGGCGATGGTGCCGCTCATGGGCTTGCCGGTGATCTTCCAGACGACGGCGCGGAGCATGCGGCCGCCGTCGAGGGGGAGGCCGGGCAGGAGGTTGAAGGCGGCCACGATGAGGTTGGAGATCATCAGGCCGGCGAGCAGGACCCCGGGGACCGTGCCGGGTTCGACGGGCTGCATCGCGAGGTAGAAGACGCCGGCGAGCACCAGGGAGAGCAGCGGGCCGACGAAGGCCAGCACGAACTCCCGGCCGGGGGTCTCGGCCTCTTTCTCGATCTCGGAGACGCCGCCGAAGAACTGGAGCTGGATACGGCGGACGGGGAGCTTGAAGCGGAGGGCTGCGACGGTGTGGGCCAGTTCGTGGACCAGGACGGAGGCGTAGAAGGCGACCGCGAAGAAGAGGGAGACGAGGTAGCGGGCGGCGCCGAGTTCCGGCAGGACGCGGTCCAGTTGGCCGCCGAACACCCAGGTGATGAGCGCGGCGACGAGGAACCAGCTGGGGGCGACGTAGACGGGCACGCCGAAGGGCCGGCCCATCAGGAGGCCGCCGCGGGGCTGGGGGGACTGCGGCGGGGGGTTCTTGGGGGTGGTGCCGGAGTGGGCGAGGGTGCGGTGGTGGTCGGGGGCGCCGTGTTCGGAGGTCCCGTGGTCGGGGGTGACGTGTTCGGGGGTGCCTTCGGGCTTGGCCGGGCCTGCGGGCGGCTGGAACCGGTCGTGGGCCGTGTGGGGGTGAGCGGTTTGCGGTGCGGCGTCGGCGGGGTCGGTGGGCTCGGCGGTTTCCGGGGCGGGGGGCTCGGCCGGTCGTACGGCGGGGGCGTCGCCGGTGGGTGCGGAGGTGCTGGTGTCGCCTGCCTCGGTGGGCGGCGTGGTGCCCTGGGCGGGGTCCCCCTCCGCATCCGGCTCCGGTGCGGCGTCGGCGTCGGTGGTCTCGGCGGGTCGGTCGGACGTCGGCCGGGTCCCGTTGTCGTGGGGGTCGGGGGGTGTGGGGTCGGTGGCCCGGGTCGGGGGCCCTGCGTGGGGCTCGGCCGACCCGTCCGTACCGGATCGCGGCTGCCCGCTCCCGCCGCTCTCGTCCACGATGTCCCCTCGTTCGAAACGTCTTCCGGAAGCGTCTTCCGCGCCTGCCGTGCGGAAGGGTCTCGGGTCGATGGTATGCGGCGGTCGCGGCGCGTTCCGCCCCGGCACCCCCTGTGTTTCCTCAGGCGTCGCAGCCGTAACGGTCGCGGCTGGGTCACTGTCAGTGGCGGGCCGTATGGTCTGTGGTCATGGAGACGAGCACGGAGGGCGTGGCCGAGTCGGCGCCCGAAGCCCCGGTCGAGCCCCCGGAGGCGGCGGCCCCACCGGTCGCGAGGCAGCCCCGGACAGCCGAGCCCCCGGACGCGACCGGACGCGGGGCGACCGAGAGCCACACGTCCGAGCCCGAAGCGGCCGACCCGGGGGCAACGAAGCCCGAATCGGCCGCGGCGGCCACGGCTGAGCCTGTAGCGGGCGACGCGGCGTCGGCCGAGCCCGCAGTGGCCGACGCGCTCGCGGCCGACCCCGCAGCAGTCGAGGCCCCCGACGCGGCCGACCGCGGCGCGAGCCAGGGACCAGAAGCGGCCGATCCGGGAACGCCCGATCCGGGAGCGGCGGAACCCCAATCGGCCGACGCGGCCACGGCTGAGCCTGGTGCGGCCCACGCAGTGTCGACCAAGCCGGGAGCAGCCGACGCGGCCATGGCGGAGCCTGTGGCGGCTGACGCGGCGTCGGCCGAGCCCGCAGTGGCCGACGCGCTCGCGGCCGACCCCGCAGCAGTCGAGGCCCCCGACGCGGCCGACCGCGGCGCGAGCCAGGGGGTGGAGGCGGCCGATCCGGGAGGGGCGGAACGGGACACGGCTGCCTCGGGGACGTCGCAGGCCTCCCCCGCACCCTCGGCTCCCCTGCCCCCTCCCGCCCCCTCGGCACCCCTGCCCGCTCCCGGAGCAGCGCCGCAGGAGGGGCTCCCGCTCGTCCCCGGCGGCGTTGCGGAACCGGTGGTCCCCGTCGGCGTCGAGTCGGTCGCCTCCGGTCCCGTCCCGGGCGAGGCACCTTCCAGGGCACTCCCCGCCGCGCCCGCCTCCCTCTCCCCCTCGCGTGCCGGTGACTTCATGCAGTGTCCGTTGCTGTACCGGTTCCGGGTGATCGACCGGCTGCCCGAGAAGCCGAGCGAGGCGGCCACGCGGGGCACCCTCGTGCACGCGGTGCTGGAGCGGCTGTTCGACGCGCCGGCGGGTGAGCGGACCGCGCCCGCGGCCAAGTCGTTGATCCCGGGGCAGTGGGACCGGCTGCGGGAGAGCCGCCCCGAGGTGGTCGAGCTGTTCGCCGACGATCCGGAGGGCGAGCGGCTCGCGCGCTGGCTCGGTGAGGCGGAGCGGCTCGTGGAGCGCTGGTTCACGCTGGAGGACCCCACCCGGCTCGAGCCCGCCGAGCGCGAGCTGTTCGTCGAGACGCGGCTGGAGTCGGGGCTGACGCTGCGCGGCATCATCGACCGGGTGGACGTGGCGCCGACCGGCGAGGTGCGGATCGTCGACTACAAGACGGGCAAGGCGCCCCGGCCGGAGTACGCCGAGGGCGCGCTGTTCCAGATGAAGTTCTACGCCCTGGTGGTGTGGCGGCTGAAAAACGTGATCCCGCGCCGGCTCCAGCTGGTGTACCTCGGCAGCGGTGACGTCCTGACGTACGACCCCGTCCTCGCCGACCTGGAGCGGGTCGAGCGCAAGCTGCTGGCGCTGTGGGAGGCGATCCGGCAGGCCACGGAGACGGGCGACTGGCGGCCCCGTCCGACCAAGCTGTGCGGCTGGTGCGACCACCAGGAGCACTGCCCGGAGTTCGGCGGTACTCCCCCGCCGTATCCGCTGCCGGTGAGGGCGGCCGGGTCGGCGGCGGATGCGCAGGGCAGAATGGGGCCGGACTAGCGAAGGAGACTTACGTGGCCATCCGCGTCCTACTGGTCGACGACCAGCCGCTGCTGCGAACCGGCTTCCGGATGATTCTGGAGGCGGAGCAGGACATCGCGGTCGTGGGCGAGGCCGGAGACGGCCTTCAGGCTCTGGACCAGGTGCGGGCGCTCCAGCCCGATGTGGTCCTGATGGACATCCGTATGCCGCGGATGGACGGTGTGGAGGCGACCCGGCAGATCACCGGCCCCGGCCGGGACGGTCCGGCGAAGGTGCTGGTGCTGACCACGTTCGACCTCGACGAGTACGTGGTGGAGGCGTTGCGGGCGGGGGCCAGCGGGTTCCTGCTGAAGGACGCTCCGGCCAATGAGCTCGTGCAGGCGATCCGGGTGGTGGCCGCTGGCGAGGCGATGCTGGCGCCGAGCATCACGCGCCGGCTGCTCGACAAGTACGCCACGCATCTGCCCTCCGGTGACGAGCCGGTGCCGGACACGCTGCACACGCTCACGGACCGCGAGGTCGAGGTGCTGAAGCTGGTGGCGCGCGGGCTGTCCAACGCGGAGATCGCCGCGGACCTGTTCGTCAGCGAGACCACCGTGAAGACGCATGTGGGTCATGTCCTGACGAAGCTGGGGCTGCGGGACCGGGTGCAGGCCGCGGTGTACGCGTACGAGAGCGGGCTGGTGCGCCCCGGCGCGCAGTAGTCCGGCAGTCGTACTCCGAGCACGGCACCGTACGGCGAAGAGGGCGCCCCCTCCCTGACCGGGGGCGCCCTCTTCGTGTCCGCGGGGCCGGTTCAGCCGGCGGCCGGTTCAGCCCTTGCTGAGCTCCCAGAAGCGGAAGACGGTCGAGGCGTCGAGGCAGTACTCCAGGCCGTAGACGTCGTCGCGGACGACGGCGTACTGCTTGGCCTGCCAGACCGGCAGGACGGGGACGTCGTCGGCGACGATGTCCTGGAGGGTGCCGAAGTGGTCGTCCGTGGCGGAGCGGTCCGGCTGGGCGGCGGTCTCGGGGATGAGCGTGCCGGTGATCTTGCTGTTGCTGTAGTTGTTGTTCAGCACGTTGCCCTTGCCGAAGAAGGGCGCGGTGAAGTTGTCGGCGTCCGGGTAGTCGGGGACCCAGCCCTTGACGTACACGCCGTACTTCCCGGCGGCGATGTCCTTCTCGTACTGGCCGAAGGGCACGGACTTCACGTCGGCGGCGAACAGCCCGCTGGCGTTGAGCTGCTTGGCGATGGTGCGGAGTTCCTGGTCGGTGGCCGGGCCGTAGCGGGACGGCGTGGACCACAGGGTCAGCTTGACCTTGCCGGTGACGTTGTCGTCGGCGAGGGCGGTGGCGGCCTTGGCCCGGGAGGGCTCGGCGCCGTAGGTGTCGAAGAAGGCCGTGTTGTGGCCCGCGATACCGGCCGGGATGATCGAGTAGAGCGGGGTGGCGGTGCCCTGGTAGACGTCGTGGATGAGGGCTTCGCGGTCGAGGAGGTAGGCGATCGCCTTGCGGACGCCGACCTTGCCGGCGACCGGGTCCTTCATGTTGAAGACGAGGTGCTGGACCTCGGCGCTGGTGCCCTCGACGACCTCGACCCCGGAGTCGGGTGAGGCGTTCTCGATGTCGGTGATGTCGCCGGCGGTCAGACCGCGGTAGGCGAGGTCGACCTTCTTGTCGGTCAGCGCGGTCTTCAGGGCGGCCTGGTCGCCGTGGAAGAACTTCAGGGTGACGCCGGAGTTGTGGGTCTCGGCGGTGCCCTTGTAGTTCTCGTTGACGGAGAAGACGGCCTGGTCGTCGTCGAACGAGTCGAGCTTGTACGGGCCGGAGCCGACCGCCTTGCCGTCCTTGCGCAGGCCGTCGGCGTCGTACTGGGTGTGGTCGACGATCGAGCCGGCGCCGGAGGCGATCTTGCTGGGGAAGGTGGCGTCCGGGGTGTTGAGCTTGAAGACGACGGTCTTGGCGTCCGGGGTCTCGACCTTCTCGAGCATCGGGAACATGATCGCCGGACCGGCGTCGTCGTTGATCTTCAGCGTGCGATCGAAGGAGAACTTGACGTCCTTCGAGGTGAGAGCGTCACCGTTGCTGAACTTGAGGCCGTCCTTGAGCGTGCACGTGAACACCTGGGTCCTGGTGTCGGTGAACTCGCACTTCTGGGCGGCGTCCGGCTCCGGTTCGGTGCCGCCCTTGGGGAAGCTGAGCAGCGACTGGAAGACGTTGTTGAACAACAGCCAGGAGCCGGGGTCGTAGCCGGAGGCCGGGTCGGTGGCGAGGACGTCGTCGGACATGCCCATGACCACCGAGGAGCCGCCGGAACCGGAGTCACCCGAGTCCGTACCGCAGCCGGTCAACAGGCCGGAGGCCAGCCCCGCCACGATCGGCAGGACCGGCCACTGGAAGCGCTTGTTCACGTGCGAGTGCCTTGTCGTCGATTCTGTTGGGATCCCGGGCCGGTCCCGCGGCCCGGGGCTAAGGGGTGACGGCCGGTCAGCCGCTCACGCCCTTGCCGAGTTCCCACAGCTGCAGCGTCGACGAGGAGTTGAGCGCGTAGGCGGTGCCCGTGACGTCGTCGCGCGCGGCGACGTACTGGTTGCCCTGCCACAGCGGCAGCACGGGGACGTCGTTGGCGACGATGTCCTGGATCTCGGTCAGGCTTCCGGCTGCGGCGATGCGGTCGGCCTCGCGGCGGGAGTCCGGAATCAGGGTGTTGCGGATCTTGCTGTTGTCGTACGGCGAGCCGAGGAAGTTGTCCTTGTCGAGGAAGGGCGCGAGGTAGTTGTCGGCGTCGGGGAAGTCCGGGAACCAGCCCATGCCGTAGACGTCGTACTTGCCCTTCTGCTCGGCCGGGCGGAAGGTGTCCCAGGGGGTGCCCTGGATGCTGACGTCGAAGAGCCCGCTGTCGTTGAGCTGCTTCTGGAGGTCCTCGAACTCCTCCTTGGTGGCCGGACCGTAGTGGTCGGTCGTGTAGTGCAGGGTCAGCTTCACCGGGGTGCTGACGCCGGCCTGGGCCATGAGGGACTTGGCCTTGGTGACGCTGGGGTCGCCGTACTTGTTGAAGAACGAGTTGGAGTGGCCGGTGATGGAGGCCGGGACCAGCGAGAAGAGCGGCTCGGCCTGGGTGCCGTAGACCTTGGAGACGAGTTCACTGCGGTTGATCAGCTGGGCCATGGCCTGGCGTACGGCGCGGGACTTCACGGTCGGCGCGTTGGTGTTGAAGGCCAGGTAGCGGATCTCCAGGCCGGCCATCTCGACGAGGTCGACGTCGCCGCCGGATTCGTTGGAGAGCTTGTTGATCTGCGCGGGCGACATGGTGCGGGTGATGAGGTCGATGTCGCCCTTCTCGAGGGCCTCGCCCATCTTGTCGGCGTCCGCGTAGGAGCGCAGCTCGACCTTGTCGTTGTTCACGGTCAACGAACCCTTGTAGTTGGGGTTCTTGGTGAACACGGCGTCGACCAGCTCGTCGTTCTTGACGTCGGCCTTCATGGTGTAGGGGCCGGAGCCGTCGACGTCGAAGCCGTCGCGGAGCTTGTCCTTCGGGTAGTCCTCGGGGTCGACGATGCCGGCGACCGGGGTCGAGAGCTTGTACGGGAAGGTGGCGTCCGCGGTCTTGAGGTGGAAGATGACCTCCCGCTCGCCCTTGGTCTCGACGGTGTCGATCGTGGAGAGCAGCGCGAAGACGCCGGAGTCGGCCTTGATGGCACGGGCCCGGTCGATGGAGTACTTCACGTCGGCCGCGGTGATGGCGTGGCCGTTGGCGAACTTCAGGCCGTCGCGCAGGGTGCAGACGTAGCGCTCGTTGCCGCTGTCGCTGAAGCCGCAGGACTGGGCTGCCTCGGGCACGGGTTCGCCGTCGCCCTTGGGCTGGATCATCAGGGTCTGCACGGTCTGGCGCAGGACGTTCCAGGTGCCGACGTCGTACGCGTAGGCCGGGTCGAGCGGCGCCGGGGCGTCCTTCGTGGCGGTGAACCGGTCCGTGGTGCCGACGCCGATCGCGTCGCTCGAGCCGCTGCCGGCGTCGGTCCCGCCGCAGGCGGCGAGCACCGGCGCGAGCAGACCGATGACGGCCGGCAGCACCAAAGTCTTGCGGTTCATGCTCGAGTTTCTCCAGAGCTCTTGGGTCCGTGTAACCGGCATGCATGGGTGGTGCGGCGGATCACGGGGGTGGGGCGATGTTCTCAGCAGGAGATTAGTCCGCACCTGAAGGAGGGTTCGCGGGTACCGGAGTTGAAGTGCCATCACACAGCGGAACCGGGCGTGGACGCACCGAAAACCCGACAGGGGAAGGATTAGTGCAGGGTTCCATGAATCGGGACACATGGGCACGGCCGGGCCTGCGGAAGCGACGCGTCCGGCACAGCGCGGCCCGGCTGTCGAGCCTCCGTCGAGTGGGGAACCTCACACCCGTAACGGGGCGGCAGCCGACCGGAATTCGGCCATCCGGCGTGGTTCGAATTCCGGCGACGGGGATCTGGGGAATTACCGCGCTATCCGCGTTGCACGCTGGGTGAACAGCGGAGGCATTTCCGTCATCGATGGATCATCGAAAGCTGATCAAGCCGCGCAGAAACGTCAGGTCGACCTCTTCGAGGGAGCCGACGACGGTGCGGCCGGGGGCGGGCGGGATGGGGGCGACGGAGGGTACGGCCACGACCTGGCAGCCGGCCGCCTCGGCCGCGGCCACTCCGGTCGCGGTGTCCTCGACGACCGCGCATCTGGCCGGATCCGCGCCCAGTCCGGCGGCGGCGAACAGATACGGGTCGGGGTGGGGCTTGGTGCGCGGCACCTCGTCGCCGGCGACCGTGAGCGCGAAGTGCCGGGGGCCGAGGGAGGCGAGGACGCGGTCGATGATGCGCCGGTGCGAGGCGGAGACCAGGGCCGTGGGGATCCGGTGGGCGGAGAGTTCGGCGAGCAGCCGCATGGCGCCCGGCATCAGGGGCAGGGCGCGGCCGATGCGCTCCTCGAAGCCCTCGTTGAGCAGGACGGTGAGTTCGGGGAGGGTGATGTCGGCGCCGGTGGCCTCGATGAGGAAGCCCGCGCTGCGGGTCATGGGGCCGCCGACCACGACATGGCGCCAGGAGTCGTCGAGGGTGTGGCCGAGGCGGGCGAAGACCTCCACCTCGACGTCCCACCAGAAGCCCTCGGTGTCCACCAGGGTGCCGTCCATGTCGAGGAGGACGGCCTGGAGGGCGGAGCCGTCGGCCGTACGGGTCATGGGTGCGGGGACCGTGCTGGTCATCCACGTACCTCCTTGAGGGACGAGCAGGCCGGTTCCCACGAAGGGAACCGGCCTGCGGTGGACCGACCAGTGTACGACTTATCCGATCAGTGTGCTCGGTGAGCGCTTCTGCGACCCGGCGGGCTTCAGCGGGCGTTGAAGTACTTCGCCTCCGGGTGGTGGATGACGATCGCGTCGGTGGACTGCTCGGGGTGGAGCTGGAACTCCTCGCTGAGGTGGACGCCGATGCGCTCGGGCCGGAGCAGGTCGGCGATCTTGGCGCGGTCCTCCAGGTCGGGGCAGGCGCCGTAGCCCAGCGAGAAGCGGGCACCGCGGTACTTCAGGGCGAACATGTCCTCGACGTCGGCCGGGTCCTCGCCGGAGAAGCCGAGTTCGGAGCGCACGCGCGCGTGCCAGTACTCGGCGAGGGCCTCGGCGAGCTGGACGGACAGTCCGTGCAGTTCGAGGTAGTCGCGGTAGGCGTTGGCCTCGAACAGCTTGGCGGTCTGCTCGCCGATCCGGGAGCCGACGGTGACGACCTGGAGGCCCACCACGTCGGTCTCCCCCGACTCCTCGGGACGGAAGAAGTCGGCGAGGCACAGCCGGCGGCCGCGGCGCTGGCGCGGGAAGGTGAAGCGGGTGCGTTCGTTGCCCTGCTCGTCCAGGATGATCAGGTCGTCGTCCTTGGACACGCACGGGAAGTAGCCGTAGACGACGGCGGCCTCGAGGAGGTTCTCGGTCTGGAGCCGGTCGAGGAGGCCGCGCAGCCGGGGCCTGCCCTCGGTCTCGACGAGCTCCTCGTAGGTCGGTCCCTCGCCGGTGCGGGCCTGCTTGAGCCCCCACTGGCCCTTGAACAGGGCGCCTTCGTCGAGCCAGGAGG
Organism: Streptomyces griseorubiginosus; assembly: GCF_001514195.1. GTDB lineage: Bacteria > Actinomycetota > Actinomycetes > Streptomycetales > Streptomycetaceae > Streptomyces > Streptomyces griseorubiginosus. Next base: position 321,560 of record NZ_KQ948739.1, read on the forward strand.
CGTACTCCTTGAGCTGGATGCCCTTGATGACCCGGGTGTCCCAGAACGGCGGTGTGGGCACCGGGTTGTCGGTGGCCACGTCGGAGCGGACGTGCCCCTCCTCGGGCCGCTCCTCCTGCACGGCCACGGCGCCGGAGCGCACGCGCCGCTGCTTGAGCTCGGGCAGCTTGGCGCCGGGCACGCCGCGCTTGACGCCGATGAGGGCGTCCATGAGGCGCAGGCCCTCGAACGCGTCGCGGGCGTAGCGGACCTCGCCCTCGTAGATCTCGTGGAGGTCCTGCTCGACGTACGCCCTCGTGAGCGCCGCTCCGCCGAGGATGACGGGGAAGTCGGCGGCGAGTCCGCGCTGGTTGAGCTCCTCCAGGTTCTCCTTCATGATCACCGTGGATTTGACCAGGAGCCCCGACATGCCGATGACGTCGGCGCGGTGTTCCTCGGCGGCGTCCAGGATCGCGGAGACCGGCTGCTTGATGCCGAGGTTGACCACGTTGTAGCCGTTGTTGGACAGGATGATGTCGACGAGGTTCTTGCCGATGTCGTGGACGTCGCCGCGGACGGTGGCGAGCACGATGGTGCCCTTGCCGGCCTCCTCGCCCTCGACCTTCTCCATGTGCGGTTCGAGGTAGGCGACGGCGGTCTTCATGACCTCGGCGGACTGGAGGACGAACGGCAGCTGCATCTGGCCGGAGCCGAAGAGCTCGCCGACGACCTTCATGCCGTCCAGGAGGGTGTCGTTGACGATGTCGAGGGCGGGGCGGGTCTGGAGGGCCTCGTCGAGGTCGGCCTCCAGGCCGTTCTTCTCGCCGTCGATGATGCGGCGCTTGAGGCGCTCCTCCAGCGGGAGCGCGGCCAGTTCCTCGGCCTTGCCGGCCTTGAGGGACTTGGCGGTGGCGCCCTCGAACAGGGCCATCAGCTTCTGGAGCGGGTCGTAGCCCTCGGCGCGACGGTCGTAGATGAGGTCGAGGGCGGTCCGGACCTCCTCCTCGCTGAAGCGGGCGATGGGGAGGATCTTCGACGCGTGGACGATCGCCGAGTCCAGGCCCGCCTTGACGCACTCGTCGAGGAAGACGGAGTTGAGCAGGATGCGGGCGGCCGGGTTGAGGCCGAAGGAGATGTTGGACAGGCCGAGGGTGGTCTGGACGTCGGGGTGGCGGCGCTTGAGTTCGCGGATCGCCTCGATGGTGGCGATGCCGTCCTTGCGGGACTCCTCCTGACCGGTGCAGATGGTGAAGGTCAGGGTGTCGATGAGGATGTCCGACTCGTGGATGCCCCAGTTCGTCGTCAGGTCCTCGATCAGCCGTTCGGCGATGGCGACCTTGGTCTCCGGGGTGCGGGCCTGGCCCTCCTCGTCGATGGTCAGCGCGATCAGGGCGGCGCCGTGCTCCCGGGCGAGCTTGGTGACCTTGGCGAAGCGGGACTCGGGGCCGTCGCCGTCCTCGTAGTTGACGGAGTTGATGACCGCGCGGCCGCCGAGCTTCTCCAGGCCGGCCTGGATGACGGGGACCTCGGTGGAGTCCAGGACGATCGGCAGGGTGGAGGCGGTGGCGAAGCGGCCGGCCAGTTCCTGCATGTCGGCGACGCCGTCCCGGCCGACGTAGTCCACGCAGAGGTCCAGCATGTGGGCGCCCTCGCGGATCTGCTCGCGGGCCATCTCCACACAGTCGTCCCAGCGGGCCTCCAGCATGGCCTCGCGGAACTTCTTGGAGCCGTTGGCGTTGGTGCGCTCGCCGATCGCCAGGTAGGAGGTGTCCTGGCGGAAGGGGACCGTCTGGTAGAGGGAGGCGGCGCCGGGCTCGGGCTGCGGGGTGCGCTCGGAGGGCGTGAGGTCGCGGACGCGCTCGACGACCTGGCGCAGGTGCTCGGGGGTGGTGCCGCAGCAGCCGCCGATCAGGGAGAGGCCGTAGTCGCGGACGAAGTTCTCCTGGGCGTCGGCCAGGCCCTCGGGGTCGAGCGGGAAGTGCGCGCCGTCCTTGGTGAGGATCGGCAGGCCGGCGTTCGGCATGCACAGCAGCGGGATGCGGGAGTGCCGGGCGAGGTAGCGCAGGTGCTCGCTCATCTCGGCGGGGCCGGTCGAGCAGTTCAGGCCGATCATGTCGATGCCGAGCGGCTCCAGCGCGGTCAGCGCGGCGCCGATCTCCGAGCCGAGCAGCATGGTGCCCGTGGTCTCGAACGCCATCGAGACCACCAGCGGCACGTCGGCGCCGGTCGCCTCCAGGGCGCGGCGGGCGCCGAGCACGGAGGCCTTGGTCTGGAGGAGGTCCTGGGTGGTCTCCACGATCAGGGCGTCGGCGCCGCCGGCGAGGAGGCCCTCCACGTTGGCCTGGTAGCCGTCGCGGATGGTGGCGTAGTCGATGTGGCCCAGGGTGGGCAGCTTGGTGCCGGGGCCGACGGAGCCCAGGACCCAGCGCTGCCGGCCGTCGCGGGCGGTGTGCTCGTCGGCCGCCTCGCGGGCGATCCGGGCACCGGCCTCGGACAGTTCGTGCACACGGTCGGCGATGTCGTACTCGGAGGCGGCCGTGTGGTTGGAGCCGAAGGTGTTGGTCTCCACGCAGTCGACGCCCACCTCGAAGTAGGCGTCATGGACCGAACGGACGATGTCGGGCCGGGTGACGTTCAGGATCTCGTTGCAGCCCTCGAGGTTCTCGAAGTCCTCCAGGGTGGGGTCCTGGGCCTGCAACATGGTGCCCATCGCTCCGTCGGCGACCACCACTCTGGTGGCGAGCGCCTCGCGGAGCGCGGACACACGGGTCCGGCTGTCGGCGGAAGGGGTCAGTGGCGACGAGGCCATGAAGGGGCTCCCTCAGTTGCGACGGCTGTCGGCTTCACGGCGCCCGCGAGAGGTCCCGCTCCGGGCGCACCACGCCAGGGTAGCCGGGTCCGGGTGCGGATGGTCGGTGCGTCCACGGGACGGACGAGGATGGCGGGCAGGTCACCGGTGGGAGACCAGTGATGCAACAGATGCCGACCGGTGACGCAACAGATGTCGACCGACCATTAGCGGGAGGTCGGCATGGACCGGTAGTGTTCGGCATTGCCGAACAGCGGCAGCGACGCCGTAACAATCGGCAGTCGAAGGGGACGGAGGCAGCACGGCGATGGCACGGAACATCCAGTCGCTCGAACGGGCGGCCGCGATGCTGCGGCTCCTCGCGGGCGGCGAGCGGAGACTCGGCCTGTCGGACATCGCCTCGTCCCTGGACCTGGCCAAGGGCACCGCGCACGGCATCCTGCGCACCCTCCAGGCGGAGGGGTTCGTGGAGCAGGACGACGCCTCGGGGCGGTACCAGCTGGGTGCCGAGCTGCTGCGCCTAGGCACCACCTATCTGGACGTCCACGAACTGCGCGCGCGTGCGCTGGTGTGGACGGACGACCTGGCCCGCTCCAGCGGCGAGAGCGTCCACCTGGGCGTGCTGCACCAGCAGGGCGTGCTGATCGTGCACCACGTCTTCCGGCCCGACGACAGCCGGCAGGTGCTGGAGATCGGCGCCATGCAGCCGCTGCACTGCACGGCACTGGGCAAGGTGCTGTCGGCGTACGACCCGGTGGCGCACAGCGAGGCGCTGGAGAGCGACCGCAAGGCGTTCACCGACCGGACCGTGTGCGAGCTGGACGCCTTCGAGCAGATCCTCGACCTCACGCGCGCGCGTGGGTACGCGGCGGACGTCGAGGAGACCTGGGAGGGCGTGGCCTCCGTCGCCGCGCCCATCCACGACCGGCGGCGCATGCCGGTCGGCGCGGTCGGCATCACCGGGGCGGTGGAGCGGCTGTGCCGGTCCGACGAAGCGGGCGCGCTGCGTCCGGAGCTGATCGCGGCGGTGCGGGACTGCGCCCGTGCGGTGTCGCGGGACCTGGGCGCCGGGCGCTTCTGAGTTCTGCGGGGGAACCGGTTCCGAGGACCGGGAGGGGCCGGTACGTCAGGTGACGACCGGCCCTCAGTCGTAACCTGACACAACGCCACAAATCGCCTGAACAAGATCGTTGACGCACAGGTATCCATAACGATCGTGTTTTCGACACCCAAACTCTTGACGTGCACGTAACGCCGGAGAAAGACTCCCGTCCATCGGTCGGCATTGTCGAACACCTACCGGCAATACGCGCTAGAGTGTGACAAGCCAAGGGCCGGCATCGCTCTCACCCCCGAGGGCAGCTCGAACCACCGGAGGGACCCGGGGTTCGGTCCCCTGGACGAAGGACAAAGGAGTCGCGGGTGTCCAGCTCCGACATCTTCATCGGCGAGACCATCGGTACCGCCATACTCATCCTGCTCGGCGGAGGCGTGTGCGCCGCCGTGACGCTGAAGGCCTCCAAGGCCCGCAACGCCGGCTGGCTCGCCATCACCTTCGGGTGGGGTTTCGCCGTTCTGACGGCCGTGTACACCTCGGCGCCGCTCTCCGGCGCCCACCTCAACCCGGCCGTCACGCTGGCGCTCGCGCTCAAGAAGGACGGCATCTCCTGGAGTGACGTCCCGATCTACTGGGGCGGGCAGCTGCTCGGCGCCATGATCGGTGCGGCCCTGGTCTGGATCGCCTACTACGGCCAGTTCCACGCGCACCTCACCGACAAGGAGATCGTCGGTGCTCCGGGCGCGCAGGCCACCGCCGCCAAGGCCGTCGAGGCGCAGGAGAAGGGCGCCGGCCCGGTCCTGGGCGTCTTCTCCACCGGACCCGAGGTGCGGGTCGCCTGGCAGAACGTCGCCACCGAGGTCATCGGCACCATCGTGCTGGTGCTCGCCGTCCTCACCCAGGGCCTCAACGGCGACGGCAAGGGCCTGGGCACCCTGGGCGCCCTGATCACCGCGTTCGTCGTGGTCTCCATCGGTCTGTCCCTCGGTGGTCCGACCGGGTACGCCATCAACCCGGCCCGTGACCTCGGTCCGCGTATCGTGCACGCCCTCCTGCCCCTGCCCAACAAGGGCGGCTCCGACTGGGGCTACGCCTGGGTTCCGATCGTCGGCCCGCTGGTCGGCGGTGCGATCGCCGCAGGCATCTACAACGTCGCTTTCGCTTAAAGCACCGGTAGAACGTCCCTCTCCCTCACGGAATCCCAGGAGCACACAGTGACCGACGCCCACACCGCCGGCCCCTTCATCGCCGCGATCGACCAGGGCACCACGTCCAGCCGCTGCATCGTCTTCGACAAGGACGGCCGTATCGTCTCGGTCGACCAGAAGGAGCACGAGCAGATCTTCCCGAAGCCGGGTTGGGTCGAGCACAACGCCAACGAGATCTGGACCAACGTCCAGGAAGTCGTCGCCGGAGCCATCCAGAAGGCCGGCATCACCCGTGACGACATCAAGGCCATCGGCATCACCAACCAGCGCGAGACCACGCTGCTGTGGGACAAGAACACCGGTGAGCCCGTCCACAACGCCATCGTCTGGCAGGACACCCGCACCGACGCCCTGTGCAAGGAGCTCGGCCGCAACGTCGGCCAGGACCGCTTCCGCCGCGAGACCGGTCTGCCGCTGGCCTCCTACTTCGCCGGCCCGAAGGCCCGCTGGCTGCTCGACAACGTCGAGGGCCTGCGCGAGCGCGCCGAGCGCGGCGACATCCTCTTCGGCACGATGGACACCTGGGTCATCTGGAACCTGACCGGTGGTGTCAACGGCGGCAAGCACTACACCGACGTCACCAACGCCTCCCGCACCATGCTGATGAACCTCCACACCCTGGAGTGGGACGAGAAGATCGCCGAGTCCATCGGCGTGCCGCTGTCGATGCTCCCGGAGATCCGTTCCTCCGCCGAGGTCTACGGCGAGGTCACCGGCGGCAAGCTGGGCGACCTGCTCGGCGGCATCCCGGTCGCCTCCGCGCTCGGCGACCAGCAGGCGGCCCTGTTCGGCCAGACCTGTTTCGCCGAGGGCGAGGCCAAGTCGACGTACGGCACCGGCACATTCATGCTGATGAACACCGGCGAGAAGATCATCAACTCCTACTCGGGCCTGCTGACCACGGTCGGCTACCGCATCGGCGACGACAAGCCGGTCTACGCCCTGGAGGGCTCGATCGCCGTCACCGGTTCGCTGGTGCAGTGGATGCGCGACCAGATGGGCCTGATCTCCACCGCCGCCGAGATCGAGACGCTCGCCCTGTCCGTCGAGGACAACGGCGGCGCCTACTTCGTGCCGGCCTTCTCCGGTCTGTTCGCCCCGTACTGGCGCTCCGACGCCCGCGGTGTGATCGCCGGTCTGACCCGGTACGTCACCAAGGCGCACCTCGCGCGCGCCGTCCTGGAGGCCACCGCCTGGCAGACCCGTGAGATCACGGACGCCATGACCAAGGACTCGGGCGTCGAGCTCGCGGCCCTCAAGGTCGACGGCGGCATGACCTCCAACAACCTGCTGATGCAGACCCTCTCGGACTTCCTGGACGCCCCCGTGGTGCGCCCGATGGTCGCCGAGACCACCTGCCTCGGTGCCGCCTACGCCGCCGGTCTCGCCGTCGGCTTCTGGACCAGCACCGACGACCTGCGCGCCAACTGGCGCCGGGCCGCCGAGTGGACCCCCCGCATGGACGCGGACGCCCGCGACCGTGAGTACAAGAGCTGGCTCAAGGCCGTCGAGCGGACCATGGGCTGGCTCGAGGACGACGAGAGCTGAGAGAAACACCCCCCTCTGCGGCTCTGAAGAGGAGTTAGAACCCCACATGACCAGTCAGTCCACCCTCCAGTCCGTGCCTGCCCTCGGCACGCGCCCGGCCTCCGGCTCCAACCCGAGCCGCGCCGAGACCCGGGAGCAGCTCGCCAAGGCGTCGTACGACCTTCTCGTCATCGGCGGCGGCATCCTGGGCATCTCCACCGCCTGGCACGCCGCGCAGTCCGGCCTGAGGGTGGCCCTGGTCGACGCCGGCGACTTCGCCGGCGCCACCTCCTCCGCCTCCTCCAAGCTGCTCCACGGCGGTCTGCGCTACCTGCAGACCGGCGCGGTGAAGCTGGTGGCGGAGAACCACTTCGAGCGCCGTGCGGTCTCCCGCCAGGTGGCCCCCCACCTGGCGAACCCGCTCACCTTCTACCTCCCGGTGTACAAGGGCGGACCGCACGGCGCGGCGAAGCTCGGGGCGGGCGTCTTCGCCTACTCCGCGCTCTCCGCGTTCGGCGACGGCGTCGGCCACCTCCTGTCCCCCGCGAAGGCGGCGCAGGACGTGCCCGAGCTGCGCACCGAGAACCTCAAGGCCGTGGCCGTGTACGGCGACGACCAGATGAACGACGCGCGCATGGCGCTGATGACGGTCCGTGCGGCCGTCGAGGCGGGCGCGGTCGTGCTGAACCACGCCGAGGTGACCGGGCTCCGGTTCACCAAGGGCCGGGTGACCGGCGCGGAGCTGCGCGACCGGCAGTCCGGTGACGAGTTCGGCGTGAACGCCCGGCTCGTGCTCAACGCGACCGGCCCGTGGGTGGACCACCTGCGCCGGATGGAGGACCCGAACGCGGCCCCGTCCATCCGCCTGTCCAAGGGCGCGCACCTGGTCCTCAAGCGCACCTCCCCCTGGAAGGCCGCGCTGGCCACCCCCATCGACAAGTACCGCATCACCTTCGCCCTCCCCTGGGAGGACATGCTGCTGCTCGGCACGACCGACGAGGAGTTCGAGGGCGACCCGGCCGACGTCCAGGTCACCGAGAAGGACATAGCCCAGATCCTGGACGAGGCCGCGTTCTCGGTCCGCGACCAGCAGCTGAGCCGTGACCTGATCACCTACTCCTTCGCGGGCCTGCGGGTGCTGCCGGGCGGCCCCGGCGACACCGCGAAGGCCAAGCGCGAGACCGTGGTCACGGAGGGCCGGGGCGGGATGCTGTCCGTCGCGGGCGGCAAGTGGACGACGTTCCGGCACATCGGCCGTACGGTCATGCAGAAGCTGGAGGCGCTGCCGGGCCACCCGCTGGGCGACGACTTCGAGCCCATCTCCTCGCTGCCGAAGAAGCTTCCGCTGCCCGGTGTCGCCAACCCGCGCGCGGTCGCGCACCGGCTGCTGGTGGACAACCCGGCGCCGGGTCCGCGGATGGCCGCCGACACGGCGAAGCACCTGGCCACGCACTACGGTTCGCTGGCCTTCGACATCGCCCGGCTGGCCAACGAGAACCCCGAGCTGGGCGAGCGGGTGCACCCCGACGCCCCGGAGATCTGGGCGCAGGTCGTCTACGCCCGGGACAACGAGTGGGCCGAGACGCAGGACGACGTGCTGCGCCGCCGTACGACCCTCACGATCCGCGGCCTGGCCACGGACGAGGTGCGCGCGAAGGTGCAGGACGTGCTCGACAAGAAGTAGCGCTCGGCCCGGCCCCACCCCTCCCCGACCGGGGCCGGCGTCCCGAGAACGGCCCCTCCCCCTATGGGGGCCGGTGTGCGAAGGGGCGGCTCCTCGATCGAGGGGCCGCCCCTTCGGCGGTCGCGGTCCTTCGGCGGTCGCGTCCCTCCAGCGGTCGCGTCCCTTCGGCGGTCCGGGAAAAGAGCGGGCGCACAGGTCCGTGCCCTGTCTACGGTACGGCTGTGACGATCACCGACGCCGAGATGGCCGCCCTGCTCGCCCCCGGAGGCTTCCACTTCCTGCGGCGCCTGGCCGAGGACGAGGTCCCGCCCCTGCCGACACCGCCCGACCGCGGAGCGGCGAGCTGTCTGGGCGAGCACGGCCGGGTCGACTCTCCGCTGGTGGACATCGACGACCCGGACCTGGCGGCGAAGGTGCGGGCCGGCTGGCAGGACATGGCCGTCGAGTACGGACTCCTCGACGACGACCGCGAGTTCCTGCTCGGCGTCGACTACTCGGACCCCGGGGACGTCGACAGCGAGTGGGCATGGGCCCGTGTGCGACTTCTCGACGCGTGGGACCTGGGTGGTGGCGACGACGGCCCGCTGCCCTCGTGGATGCGGTTCTACATGGGCCGCAGGTTCGTCCCGGAGTTCACCGTGATGAGCCTCGACGGCCGCCTGCTGATGAACACCACCCTGTGGGGCGACGGGACGGTCAGCACCATCGTCATCTGTCCGTCGCGACTACTGCCCTGACCTCGTCCGGCGTCGCCAACTCGGCCCGGCGCACGATCAGTTCGCGGCCGATCAGCAATGCCCTGCGGGATGCCTCCACCGGGTCCGGGAGTGTGGTCAGGTCGGTCAGGTGCGCGAAGCCGATGATCCTGCGGATGATCTCCGTGCCCGCGAAGCCGAGGGACTCGGCCCAGACCCTCCTCAGGAAGCGGTCCAGGTACGCCGCGTCGAAGAAGGTGTCCACCCTGGTGGGCCACAGGGCGCGGAACTCCGTCTCGAACGCCTCCCAGGACAGCCGGAGTTGGTCGGCATGGTCCGTCAGGCGGCCCAGGGCACGGGCCCGTTCCTCCGAGACCAGCGCGTTGGCCCAGTACAGGCCGAGGTCGAAGCCGATCGGGCCCACGAAGGAGAACTCGGGGTCGAAGACGCGCACGACCGGGGCGCCGTCACGGGTGCCGACCATGACGCTGCCCGAGTGGAGGTCGCCGTGCAGGAGGGCCTGGGCGCTGGTCATGAAGACGTGGCGGAGGTCGGCGACCTCGGTGCGGAGCACGGGGTCGGAGCGGAAGTCCGCCGCCAGGTCGGCCACGCCCTCGTGCCAGTGGTTGTGCTCGTGCTCGATGTACGGCTCGGACAGCACCACGTCCTCGGTGATCTTGCACAGCTCCGGGTTGACCGAGGCCGCGACCAGCGCCTTGCGTTCGGCGGACGGCATGCCGAAGTCGCTGGTGGAGAAGGCGAGTCGGGCCACCAGGCGGCCGATCTGGGCCGAGGTGTGGGGGCCGTAGGAGGCGCCCTCGTTGAGGACCGTGCGCAGGACCTCCAGGTCGGAGAGGTCCTCCATGACGAGGGCGTAGTTCTCGGGGTCGTAGCCGTGGATCGCCGGGATCTCGTCGGGGGCGACCTTGGCGAGCTGCTCGTAGGCGCGGGCCTCGGCGTTCGCGCGGTCGGGGCTCAGCGGCCAGGAGGGACCGGCGACGCGCACCCAGGGCAGGGCCTGCTTGAGGGCGAGGCTGCGGGTGCCGGCGGCGTTCGAGGCCAGGAAGACCCGGTTGACGTTGCCGTCGGAGACCTCCCGTACGGCGATGTCGTCCAGGTCGTCCCAGTGGCCGCGCTCGCGCAGGTACGCCGGGATGTCGTCGGTCTCCAGGATGCGGTAGCCCATGGTGGGAGAACTCCCTTATGCGGTGCGGCGCTTGGACAGGGTGAAGCTGAAGACCAGGGCGAGGATGAGGACCGCGCCCTCGACGACGTCCTGGGTGTAGTAGGGCAGGCCCTTGATGGTCAGGCCGGTGGTGATGATGCCGATGAGCACCGCGCCGAGGGCCGTGCCCCAGACGTTGGGTCGGCCCCGGCCGAGCACCGAGGTGCCGACGAGCGCGACGGCCACCGCCTCCAGCAGCTGCGAGGTGCCGGCGGAGACGTCGCCCTGGCCGATGCGGGACGCCAGGATGAGTCCGCCGATGGAGGCGAGGACGCCGGAGAGGACGTAGGCGAGCGCCCGGTACGCGCCGACGCGGATGCCGGCCAGGCGGGAGGCCTCGGGGTTGGCGCCGATCGCGTAGAGCACCCGGCCCCAGCGGGTGCGGGCGAGGAAGACCCAGGCGGCGAGGGTCAGGCCGCCGAAGATGATGACCGAGACGGGGATGCCGAGGACCGTGCCGCGGTCGATGCGCAGGAACCCGGCGGTGAACCTGCCGGGGGCGGTGGTGCCGTCGTCCAGGGTCATGCCGGGGGTGATGGACTGGCCGTCGACCAGGATGAGCTTGCCGCCCTGGATCACGAACATGGTGCCGAGGGTGGCGAGCATGTCGGGGATCTTCAGTACGACGATCAGCAGCGCGTTGAGCAGGCCCGCGAGGGCGCCGGCCGCGAGGACCGCGACGATGGCGACCGTGCCGACCTGGTTCTGCACGACCATCGTCTGGGCGGCGACCGAGACGCCGAGGCCCGCGACCGCGCCGACGGACATGTCCATCCCGCCGACGGCCATGGTGAGGGTGACGCCGAGGCCGAGGATCGCGGCGACGGAGACGTAGCGGAGGGTGTCGAGGAGGGTCGCCGACTCGCGGAAGGAGCCCTCGCTCAGCGCGAAGTACAGGAACAGCGCGACGGTGACGAAGATGAAGCCGTACTTGATGACGGCGTTCTGGACCCGTACGGCGGTGCTGGTGGCGGGCGGGAGCGCCGCCTTCGTGGGGACTTCCGTGCTCTGGGTGGTGGTCATGGCGTAGTTCCTCAGGGAGCCGGGGTCACACGGACGCCGAGATGGTCTGGATCACGCGGTCGCGTTCCGCGTCCTCGCCGTACGCGTCGAGGTGGATCTCGCCGGCGGCGAGCACGACGACCCGGTCGGCGATCTCGAGGACCTCGTCGACGTCGGCGGACAGGACGAGCACGGCGGCGCCCTCGGCGGCGAGGGTCCGGGCGCGGCGGCCGATGTCCCGGCGGGCACCGATGTCCACGCCTCGGAACGGCTCGTCCAGGATGAGGACACGGGGGGTCTCGGCGAGCCAGCGGCCGACGACGACCTTCTGCTGGTTGCCGCCGGACAGTTCCTCCACGGTGCTGTGCTCGTCGCGGGCGACGACACCGAGGGCCTCGATGGTGTCGCGGCCGAGGGTGTCCTCCTTGGCGCGCTGGACCAGTCCGGCCTTCGAGAGGGACCTCAGGAACGGCAGCGAGATGTTCTGGGCCAGCGACCAGCCCGGGACGAGGGCGTCGGCGTGCCGGTCCTCGGGGACCAGGTGCACTCCGGCCCGGATCGCTTCGGAGGGCCGCCTGGGCGCGTACGGCTCGCCGTCCAGCGCGGTGGAACCGGTCGTGAAGGGCTCGGCGCCGAACAGACCGCGGGCCAGCTCGGTCTTGCCGGCACCCAACAGGCCCACGACGCCGGTGACTTCGCCGGTGCGCAGGTCGAGGTCGAGGGGCTTTCGGCCCTCGAAGAGCTGGACGCCGCGCAGGGAGAGGACGACGTCGCCCTCCGCGCCTTCCCGGACGGGTCGTGCCGTGGTCGCCTCCTGGGCCTGCGCCAGCATCGCGCGCAGGGCGCTGTCCCAGTCGAAGGGCTTGGCCTGGTCCTCGGTGAGCCGGCCGTCCCGCAGGACGACCAGGCGGTCGGCGAGCGCGTCGATCTCACCGAGGCGGTGGGAGACGTAGAGGACCGCGATGCCGTCGTCGCGCATCCGCTCCACGAGCGCGAAGAGGCGTTCGGCCTCGGCGGCGGACAGCGCCGAGGTGGGTTCGTCGAGGATCAGCAGCCGGGGCCGGGTGGCCAGTGCGCGGGCGAGGATCAGCAACTGGCGGTCGGAGATGCCGAGTTCGGTGACATCCTTCCTGAGTACGGCGTCGCTCCAGCCGAGTTCGAGGCCCGCCTGGATCTCGCGGGCCCGCGCCAGCAGGCGGCGTCCGTTCAGGAACGGGTTGCCCCGTGCCTGCGCCAGCTCCTCGAAGACCAGGTTCTCCGCGACCGAGAGCCCCGGCACGATGCCCTCGCCGATGCGCTGGTGCACCGTCTGGATGCCCAACTGGCGGGCGGCGAGCGGGGACTGGAGGGCCGCGGGCTCCCCGGCGACCCGCACCTGGCCCCCGTGGTCGGTGTGCACGCCGGACAGGATCTTGATCAGCGTGGACTTGCCGGCGCCGTTCGCCCCGAGCAGCGCGACCACGCTGCCCGGAGCGATGTCGAGCGAGACGGAGGCGAGCACGGTCTTGCCGCCGAACGCCATGCTGACGTCGGTCAGGGCGACCGCGGGAACCTCAGTGGGCGACATTCGAGATCCAGTCCGCGGTGGAGACCTGGGACAGGTTCAGTGCGGGAAGGGCCGCCCGCAGCTGGTCCATGTTCTCGATCTTCTTCGCGCGCAGGAAGTCCTGGGTGATGGCGACGGCCGGGAACTCCACGGAGGACTTGTTCAGCTGACCGGCCAGTTCCAGCGCGGTGGTGCGGACGACGGCCGCGCCGACCGCGGAGGGGTCGGTGCCGGCCGTGGCCACCCAGGGGCTGTCGGCGGCGGTCATCTGCTGGATGTCGGCGTTGGAGACGTCCGCGCCGAAGACCTTCACCTTGCCCTGGAGCTTCTTGTTCTGCACGGCGAGGACCGTGCCCTTGGCGAGCTCGTCGTAGGGCGCGAAGATGCCGGTCACGTCGGAGTGCTGGGTGAGCGCGGCGGAGACCAGGGGAACATTGTCGGTGGCCGTGGAGTCGGTGACCTTGCCGACCTTGAACTGCTGCTTCCAGGCCTGCGCGGCGACCTCCTTCGCCCACACGGTGTTCCGCTTGTCGAGGGCGGCGTAGCCGGCGACGTTGACGTAGCCGACCTTGGCGTTCTTGCCGAGGTCCTTGGACATCACGTCGAGGACGGCCTGGGCCATGCTGGCGTCGTCCTGCTCGGTGCTCACCACGCCCTTGGTGGGGGTCTCCACGTCGTAGACGACGACCTTGATGCCCTTCTTCACGGCCTGGTCGATCTCCGGCTGGATGGTCGCAGGGAAGCCGTGGTCGATGATGATCGCCTTGGCGCCGGAGTTGATCGCGGAGGACAGATCGGTGGCCTGCTTGGCGTTGTCGGCCTGGGCGTCGTACACCGTCAGGTCGATGCCGAGGGCCTTGGCCTGGGCCTTGGCGCCGTTGCCCCACTGCTCGAAGTAGTCGCCGGCGCCGCTCTGCCGGACCAGGGCCACCTTGACCGGGCCCGCGCTGAAGGGGGCGGGCTTCTTGCCGGTGGCGGCCGAGGCGGAGGCGACGGTGTCGCCGGTGTTCTTCGACGCGTCCGTGGACTGCGAGCAGCCGGCGAGCGCGAGGGCGGACACGGACGCGAGGGAGAGCGCGGCAAGGGGCAGACGGGTGCGGGACATGAGGTGCTCCAGGGGCGAGAGGGAGAAGACAAGAGGGGTGTGCGTCCCGGAGCGGGCAGGGGAAGTGCGCCACCGAAGCAGGAGGGTGGCGGGGCGCGAGGGGGCTCCGGAAGAGGTCAGCGACAGCTGGCGGTGGTCGTCCGAAGCAGGTCCACGTACAGCCGCCGCACGAGCAGCAGCGTCTTCATACGCAGATCATGGGAACGTTTTCAGCCAGGCGTCAAATGTTTTGGAACCGCTTTCTCAGCAGGTGAGACAACGACTACGTCACACCAGGTGCAGGTCATGACCCCGGTTACCATCACAAGACCGGCACCCGACCCGGCACAGTGAGGCCCCGATGACGACAGCTGGCACGAAAGCGATGTGCATGCCTGACGTGCGCCGCTGTTGCCGCGCGCTGTGTCACGGCTGACCCGCCGCCGCCGTCCCTCTTCCTCCCCTGCCCGTCCGGTGCTTGTCTCGGTATCCGGACTTCCCTTCCAGAATCCTGGAGTTGTTCCCATGACGCTGCTGACCACCTGGTCCGAGTCCGGCCCCGAGACCCTGGTCCGCCGCACCTCGGACCCGGCCGAGATCGCCGAGGCGCTGAAGCCCCTGGGGGTGCGCTACGAGCAGTGGCCGGTCCGCGAGGACGTCCCCTTCGACGCCGACAGCGAGACCGTGTTCGCCGCCTACGGCCCCGAGATCGACAAGCTGAACGCCGAGGAGGGCTTCACGACGGTCGACGTCCTCGGTCTGCACCCCAGCGACGACCCGGAGTTCCCCGCGAAGGCCAAGGCGGCGCGCGAGAAGTTCCTCCAGGAGCACACGCACGACGACGATGACGAGGTGCGCTTCTTCGTCTCCGGCTCCGGCATCTTCTACCTGCACGTGAACGGCGAGGTGCACGCGGTCTTCTGCGAGAAGGGCGACCTGCTGGGCGTGCCGCGCGGCACCACCCACTGGTTCGACATGGGCACCAGGCCGTCGTTCACGGCGATCCGCTTCTTCCACGAGGAGGACGGCTGGATCGGCAACTTCACCGGTTCCACCATCGCCTCCCGCTTCCCGGACTACGACACCATCGCGGCCGGGTACCACGCGTGAGCCAGCACTACGAGGTCGACGCCGTGGTGCTCGACATCGAGGGCACCACGAGCGCCACCGGGTTCGTCGTCGACGTGCTCTATCCCTACTCCCGCGCCCGCTTCGCCGAGTTGCTCACCGAGCGGGCCGACGAGCCCGAGGTGGCGCGGGCGGTGGCCCAGGTGCGCGAGGAGATCGGCGAACCGGACGCCGACGCCGGGCGCGTCGAGAAGGCGCTGAACTCCTGGCTCGACGACGACGTCAAGGCGACCCCGCTGAAGACCCTCCAGGGCATCGTCTGGTCCGAGGGCTTCGCCCGCGGCGAGCTCGTCTCGCACTTCTACGACGACGTCGTACCGCGGCTGCGCGCCTGGCACTCCGCGGGCGTACGGCTGTACGTGTACTCCTCCGGGTCGGTGGCGGCGCAGCGGGCGTGGTTCACCAACAGCCCGGAGGGCGACCTGACGTCACTGGTCTCCGGGCTCTACGACACCGAGAACGCCGGGCCCAAGCAGGAGGCGGAGTCGTACCGCCGGATCGCCGCCGCGACCGGCGTCGCGCCGGACCGTCTGCTGTTCCTGTCCGACCGGCCCGGCGAACTGGACGCGGCCCGTGCGGCGGGCTGGCACACGGTCGGCGTACGGCGGCCCGGGGAACCGTACTTCGAGCAAGGCGTCGGCGACCACGCCGCGGCGGGGACGTTCGACGAGATCACCGTTTCAAGGAGCACCACGTGACCGCCGACATCAGCGCACTCGACCTGGAAGAGGCAGGGGCGGTCCTCGCCGCCGAGTCCGCCCGCTTCGCCTCCTTCGGCTGGATGCGCGGCACCTCCGGCAACCTGTCCGTGGTGCTCTCGCGTGACCCGCTGCGGCTCGCGGTCACCGCCAGCGGCCACGACAAGGGTGAACTGACGCCCGCGGACGTCGTGTTGGTGGACGGACAGGGGGCGGCCGTACATGGCGGCAAGCCGTCCGCCGAGGCCGAGCTGCACGCGCGCGTGGCCGC
Organism: Streptomyces griseorubiginosus; assembly: GCF_001514195.1. Taxonomy (GTDB): domain Bacteria; phylum Actinomycetota; class Actinomycetes; order Streptomycetales; family Streptomycetaceae; genus Streptomyces; species Streptomyces griseorubiginosus. Next base: position 337,473 of record NZ_KQ948739.1, read on the forward strand.
GCTCACCGGGGCCGGTGCCGTGGTCCATGTGCACACCGTCGCCTCGGTGGCCATGGGCAGGCGGGAGCCGGGCGGGATCGTCTTCAGCGACCTGGAGATGCTCAAGGGAGTCGGTCAGCCCGCGCACGAGGTCGAGGTGACCCTGCCGGTCATCGCCAACAGCCAGGACATGAAGGTGCTGGGCGACCGGCTGGAGGAGGCGCGCGATCCCCGGATGCCGGCGGTGGTCGTGGCCGGGCACGGGCTGTACGTGTGGGGCGCCGATCCGCGCCAGGCCCGGCATCACACCGAAGTGGTGGAGTGGCTGCTGGAGTTGGAGCTGACGGGCCGCTGAAACCGGGAGCTGACACCATTGGAGGGGATCCTCGGCCGGGGGATCCCCTCTGCTGTGTGCGTCTACTGCTTCAGCCGGTCGCCCGGCAGTTCACCGGCCGAGATCTCCAGCACGCCCCGCTCGGTCACCAGCCCCGTGATCAGCCGGCCCGGTGTCACGTCGAAGGCCGGGTTGTGGCCGCGTGACTCCGCCGGCGCCGTCCGGACGCCCGCCCACTCCAGCACCTCTTCCTCGGCGCGGAGTTCGATGTGGATGTCGTCGCCTGTCTTGGTGGCGAGGTCGACCGTGGTGGTCGGTGCCGCCACCAGGAAGGGGATGCCCGCGTCGGCGCAGGCGAGGGCCACGCCCACGGTGCCCACCTTGTTCGCCGTGTCGCCGTTCGCCGCGATGCGGTCGGCCCCGACGATCGCCGCGTCGACCTCGCCGCGCAGGATCGTTCCGGCGGCGGCCCCGTCGACCTGGACGTGGTGCGGGATGCCCTCCTGGACCAACTCCCAGGCGGTGAGCCGGGATCCCTGGAGCAGGGGGCGCGTCTCGTCGGCGTAGACGACCTCCAGGCGGCCGCGCGCGTGGAGTTCGCGGACGACGCCGAGGGCCGTGCCCCAGCCCGCGGTGGCCAGCGCTCCCGTGTTGCAGTGCGTGAGGATCCGCAACGGCCGGTCCCCGCCGACCCGTTCGAGCAGCCAGTCGGCACCGAACGCGCCCATCGCGCGGTTCGCGGCGACGTCCTCGCGCTGGACGGCGGCGGCCTCCTCCAGCACCGCGTCCAGGCCCTCCTCGAAGCGGGTCATGACCCGGTCCACGCAGACCATGAGGTTGACCGCGGTGGGCCGGGCCTCGCGGACCCGGGCGACGGCCGCCCGCACCTCGGCCTCGGACCACCCCTTGCGCTGCCCCTCGATGAGGGCGAGGGCGACGCCGTAGCCGCCGGCCGCGCCGATCGCGGGTGCGCCCCGGACCACGAGGCGCTGGATCGCGTCGACCAGGGCGTCCACATCATGGACACTTCTCAGCTCGGTGCGCTGCGGCAGCAGCGTCTGGTCTATGAGCGCGAGGCCGGATCCGGTCCATTCGACGGCGCGCAGTTCCTGGGGCATTTCGGGATACTCCTGATGTTCCGGTGGCTCTCGCCACCGTACATGACCTGGGCGAACCACAGTTCGAGCCAATCGAGCACTCGCCCGGAAACGGGTCTCGCGACCGAGCGCCCTGTCCACAGAGTGAGACGAAGGGGGAAGCCCGGCATCGGCGGACTCCGCATGACCCCTGGTCGACTCCGGCGTACGCGACGCACTCGGCATACTGTGCTGAGACATCGGACGTCTCAGCACAGTGCGGGGCGAGAAGGGGGCCTGTCATGGCTGTCACCGACGAGGCGATCGAGAAGATCAAGGACATGATCGTCTCCGGCGCGCTGCGCCCCGGCGACCGGCTCCCCAAGGAGAGCGAGCTCGCCGCCGACCTGGGGCTGTCCCGCAACTCGCTGCGCGAGGCGGTCCGGGCGCTGTCGCTCATCCGGATCCTGGACGTCCGGCAGGGCGACGGCACCTATGTGACCAGCCTGGATCCGCAACTCCTGCTGGAGGCCCTGAGCTTCGTCGTGGACTTCCACCGCGACGACACGGTCCTGGAGTTCCTGGCCGTACGGCGCATCCTGGAGCCGGCCGCCACGGCGATGGCCGCCTCCCGGATCAGCGAGCAGCAACTGGACGCGCTGGGCGCCCAGTTGGACAAGCTCGGCGACAGCCCGTCCGTGGAGGAGCTGGTCGCCGCCGACCTGGACTTCCACCGCGGGATCGTGCAGAGCTCCGGCAACTCCGTGCTCTGTTCGCTCATGGACGGGCTGTCCGGGCCCACCACCCGGGCCCGGATCTGGCGCGGACTGACCCAGGAGGACGCGGTCAGCCGCACCCTGCACGAGCACCGGGCGATCCTCGCGGCCCTGCGCGACCGGGACACCGAGGCGGCCCGCTCCTGGGCGACCGTGCACATCGCGAGCGTGGAGCAGTGGTTGCGCTCTTCTCTGTGACGAGCCGGCAGGAGGCCGCCCTGCGAGAAGTCCGCGGGAAGCCGCCGCGTGAGAAGTCCGCGGGAAGCCGCCCTGTGAGAAGCCTGTGTGAAGCCGCCGATCAGCACCGGAACGGGGGGTGTTCCGGGGTGGCGGACGGGGCAGTGATCCGTTCACTCCCCCGTGCAAGGGGGCTGCGGTCGCCCCCGCCCGACGCCGTAAGGTTGGTGCGTTAAGCGAGGGCACGTCGGAAGGAGGCGCTGGGTGATCGAGCTCGAGGGGGTTCCCGAGCTGATCGACCCGGTCATGGTGGCCGCGTTCGAGGGCTGGAACGACGCCGGCGACGCCGCCTCCACCGCGGTCGCGCATCTGGACAGGGAGTGGAAGGGCGAGGTGTTCGCGGCGCTCGACGCCGAGGACTACTACGACTTCCAGGTGAACCGCCCCACGGTGTGGCTGGACGGCGGAGTGCGCAAGATCACGTGGCCGACGACAAGGTTGTCGGTGGTCCGCGTCGGCGGTGAGAAGCCGCGCGATCTCGTACTGGTCCGAGGTATCGAACCGTCGATGCGGTGGCGGTCGTTCTGCAACGAGTTGCTGGGCTTCGCCCACGAACTGGGCGTGGAGCTGGTGGTGATCCTGGGCGCGCTGCTCGGCGACACCCCGCACACCCGTCCGGTGCCGATCAGCGGGACCACGTCCGATCCGGACCTGGCCCAGCGGATGGACCTGGAGGAGACCAAGTACGAGGGCCCCACGGGCATCGTCGGGATCCTGCAGGAGGCCTGCACCCACGCGGGCGTGCCCGCGGTGTCGCTGTGGGCCGCCGTACCCCACTACGTGTCGCAGCCGCCGAACCCGAAGGCGACGCTGGCCCTCCTGAACCGTCTGGAGGACCTGATCGACGTACGGATCCCGCTGGGCGAGCTGGCCGAGGACGCGCGCGCCTGGCAGGTGGGCGTCGACCAGCTGGCCGCCGAGGACAGCGAGGTCGCGGAGTACGTCCAGACGCTGGAGGAGGCCCGGGACACCGCGGAGCTGCCGGAGGCCTCGGGCGAGGCGATCGCCCGGGAGTTCGAGCGGTATCTGCGGCGCCGGGACGGCGGCCAGCCGGGTCAGCCGGGCGGGCACGCGACGGCGGACGGCAGTGACAGCACCGCCTATCTGCGGGACAGCCCCGGCGCCGGCCGTGCCAGGCCGCCCAAGGCGCCGAAGCCGGAGACAGGCGCGGAGCCGGAGGCGGACCGGGACACCGACGCGGGGACGGGGCCGGGGACCGGCCCGGACGACGGGGACTCGCCGTCGGAGGAGTGAGCCGGCCGGTCCGAGCCGAGCCGGTCAAGGGCGGTGCGCGGAATGCCGCGCACCGCCCTTGGCCGTGTCAGACCTGGTCCACCGCCACCACGTCGTACTCGGTGGTCGGCGTCGGCTCCGTGTCGAAGCGCGCGTTGGGCAGATAGAGACGGCTGCCCCAGGCGGCGACCGTGGTCGGGATGCGGAAGCGCGGGTCGGTGATGCGGGTGACGACGGTGCCCCGGGTGCCGGAGTCGTTCAGCCGGAACACGTCGATCGCGTTCTGCTGCTGCTGGACGGCGTAGAGGATCCGGCCGAGCAGCAACAGGCCGTCGCCGTTGGGGAGTTTCGCCCCGCCCAGGTCGACCGCGCGGGCGGCGCCGGTGCGCGGGTCGACCCGCATGAGGCCGCCGCCGTTCGCGAAGGCGTTCACCACCAGCAGCGCGCGGCCGTCGGGCGTGCGCTCGATGCCGTTGGCGGTGAAGTCGGGCCCCTGCTGCCAGTCGCCCGTCAGCGGTACGGTCTCCACCGCTCCCTTGGCCAGCCGGTAGAGCACCGGCTTGAAGGAGTCGGTGAACCAGGCGGCACCCGGGGTGAGGACCACGTCGTTCACGAAGGTGCCGCCTGTGGCGTGCACCTGCTCGGTCGCGCCGGTGCGGGCGTCGGCGACCCGGATCTCGGCGCTGTCGCCGCCGGCGAGGAAGAGCGTGCCGTGCCGGTCGATCTTGAGACCGACGGTCGGGCGGCCGGAGCCCTTCACGACGACCGAGCCGCGGCCGGTGGCCAGGCTCGCCCGGTAGACGTCGCCGTCGGCCAGGGAGCCGAAGTACGCGTACGGGTGGGAGCCGATGGTGATGCCCTCGGGCTGGAAGCCGTCGGGGAGCAGGAATCGGGCGGGCCACGGGGCGTGCCGGGTGCCGGCCGCCTGCGCGGTGCCGGAAGCCTGCGCGGCGCCGGAGGTCTGCCCGGCGTCGGCCGCCCGCGCGGTGCCGCCGAGCAGGGCCGCTCCGGTCAGGGCGGCGGTCGAGGTCAGGAGTGTGCGACGTGCGAAGGAACGTTCTGCGTGTGCCACGTGCGTCCTTCCGCAAGGAGGCCGGCGGGGCCGGCCGAACGGTCAAGCGACGCTCCTACCCCATCACATGACGGCCGCCTCCACAGTGATCCCGCGTTTCTTGCCGGCCCGGTGACGGACGAAGGGGCGCTCCCCGGCGGGAGGGCCCCTTCGGTGGTGCTTCGGTGGTGCTGCCTACAGGGCCACGCCCAGGAGCGCGTCCACCGCACGTGTCACCACACCCGGCGCGCCCGCGTCGGTGCCGCCCTGCTCCTGCTGCACGGCGGCCCAGCGGTCGACGGCGAGAAGCGCGGCGGGGGCGTCCAGGTCGTTGGAGAGGGCCTCGCGGATCTCCTCGACGAGCGCCTCGGCGGACGGTCCGTCGGGCCGGGAGACGGCGGCACGCCAGCGCCCGAGCCGGTCCAGGGCGTCCTGGAGGACCTGGTCGGTCCACTCCCAGTCGGCGCGGTAGTGGTGGGCGAGCAGCGCCAGGCGGATGGCGGCGGGGTCGACGCCCTCGCGCCGCAGCTGCGACACGAAGACCAGGTTGCCCTTGGACTTGGACATCTTCTCGCCGTCCAGGGCGACCATGCCGGCGTGGACGTACGCCTTGGCCATGGGGAACTCGCCGGTGAGCACCTGGGCGTGGGAGGCGCCCATCTCGTGGTGCGGGAAGGCGAGGTCGGAGCCGCCGCCCTGGACGTCGAAGGTCATGCCGAGGTGGTCGAGGGCGATGGCGACGCACTCGATGTGCCAGCCGGGGCGTCCGCGGCCCAGGGAGCCGCCGTCCCAGCTGGGCTCGCCGTCACGGGCGGCCATCCACAGCATCGGGTCGAGGGGGTTCTTCTTGCCCGGCCGGTCCGGGTCGCCGCCGCGCTCGGCGGACAGCAGGCGCATCGCGGCCGCGTCGAGGTTCGAGACCTTGCCGAAGTTAGGGTCGGACTCGACGGAGAAGTAGGTGTCCCCTTCGAGTTCGTAGGCGGCACCGGCATCCCGCAGGCGCTCGACGAGCGGCACGATCCCGGGTATCGCCTCGACCGCGCCGATGTAGTGCCGCGGGGGCAGCATGCGCAGGGCGGTCATGTCCTCGCGGAAGAGGGCCGTCTCCTTCTCGGCGAGGGCGGCCCAGTCGACGCTGTCCCGCTCGGCCCGCTCCAGGAGCGGGTCGTCGATGTCGGTGACGTTCTGGACGTAGTGAACCTGCCGCTTGGTGTCGAGCCACACGCGCTGCACGAGGTCGAACGCGTTGTAGGTCGCCGCGTGCCCCATGTGGGTGGCGTCGTACGGCGTGATGCCGCAGACGTAGAGACGGGCGACGGGACCGGGGTCAAGGGAGACCAAGCCACCGGTCGCGGTGTCGTGGATCCTCAGGTCGCGGCCCTGACCAGGCAGGGCGGGGACCTCGGAAGCGGGCCAGGCATGCATGTCATGAGCCTAACCGGACGGATGTTCCGTATACGAACCGGACCGGGCCGGATGGCCGGTAAGGCCTTCTTGCGCGATACGGCCCGGTGTGCAGTGTGCCGCTAGACGGGCGGCCAGGGAATGGCGGGCCACTCTCCGCTCGGCTCGGGGTGCTTGCCGGTCTCCAGCAGCGCGTCGACACGCGCGCGCGTGGCGTCCAGTTCGGCGGGGGTGATCAGGACGGCCAGCCGGGCGGCGAGCTGTCCCGCGAGGGCGTCCTTGAGGCCCTTCAGCACCTCGACCGCCTCCCCCGTCAGGGGCTCCCCCGCCCAGCCCCACAGCAGGGTGCGCAACTTGTTCTCGGCGTTGAAGGTCACGCCGTGGTCGATGCCGTAGAGGCGGCCGCCCTCCGCGGGCAGCAGATGGCCGCCCTTGCGGTCGGCGTTGTTGATCACCGCGTCGAGGACGGCCAGCCTGCGCAGCCGCTCGTCGTCGGCGTGCACCAGCAGCGCGGTCCGCCCCTCGCCGACCTCGGCGAATCCGATGGCCTTCCAGCCCGGCTCGGGCTCCTCGGCGTCGACGAGGGCGAGCAGCTCGCTGCCCGGGGCGCCCTCGATCCACAGCTGGCACATGCCCTCGCCGTAGGGCCCGTCACGCAGCACCGTGGGCGGGACGAGCCCCCAGCCGGTCGCCTCGGACACCTCGTACGCGGCGACCTCGCGCTGGGCGAGGGTGCCGTCGGGGAAGTCCCACAGGGGGCGCTCGCCGCGCACCGGCTTGTAGACGCAGAGGACCTCCTGGCCGTCGTACGCGACGGAGCACTGGAGCACCGCGTTGGAGGCGTCCCGGATCTGCCCGCGTACCGTCAGCTCACCGCGGGTGAGCACCTCTGCCGTGGTCACGCTCCGCGGCGGTATCCGTTCTGGCGCGGACATACGTGTCCTTCCGGGTCGAGCGGGAGACTGCACAGCGGGCACGGCGGCCGCCCGGCGTTGACGACCTCCAGGGCGCGCTTGGCGAAGGCTCTGGCCTGCGCGCCGGTGAGCCGGACCCGCAGCATCGGGGGTCCGTTCTCCTCGTCCTGGAGGAGCCGCTCCTCGGCCTCGGCGAGGTCCTCCTCGGAGTCGGCCTCCAGCTCGACGAGGGCCTGCGCCTCGACGATCATGCGCTGTTCCTCGCCGTCCCAGGCCAGCGCCATGGTGCCGACCCGGAACTCCTCCTCGACGGGGGTGTCGAGGGGTGCGGTGTCGGCGACGTCGGTGGGCGGCACGGCCGGCACGGGGGCGCTGCCGCCGCTGCGGCGCACGACCTCGTCGAGGAGTTCGTCCATCCGCTCGGCGAGGGCGGCGACCTGTGTCTTCTCCAGGGCCACGCTGGTCACTCGGGGGCCGGCCGTGGCCTGGAGGAAGAACGTACGGCGCCCGGGCAGTCCGACCGTGCCGGCCACGAAGCGGTCCGGCGGGTCAAAGAGGAACACCTGACGGGACACGTCCTGTCTCCATGGGATTCGTGAGTACGGGAACGACGGGAACGGTGGAAACGCTGGGATCGTCCATGCGTGAACGCGCGTGTGTGAACCGCTTCACCCTACTGCGCCCGGCGATCACGGTGCGCCCGCACCACCACCGACCGGGGCGTCACCGCCCGCCGTCTCCTCGCGCGGCATCAGGGACGCGAAGTCACCGGTGTCGCCGAGACGGACGAGGAACGGCCTCAGTCGTGTGTAGCGGATGACCGTGAGCGAGCAGGGTTCGACGGAGATCCTCTGGAAGAGGTCCAGATGAAGTCCGAGCGCGTCCGCCACGAGCGACTTGATGATGTCGCCGTGCGAGCACATCAGATAGACGGCGTCGGCGCCGTGATCACGCTCCACGCGCGCGTTCCACTCCCGTACGGCCTCCGCCGCGCGGGTCTGCATCGCCCGCATGGACTCGCCGCCGGGGAACGCGGCCGCCGAGGGGTGGGCCTGGACGACCTCCATGAGGGGCTCGTCCATGAGTTCGGCGAGCTTGCGGCCGGACCAGTCGCCGTAGTGGCACTCGCCGATGCGCTCCTCGCTGTGCACGGGGAGGCCGGGCCGGGCGTCGAGCAGCGGCTGGACCGTCTCCTGGCAGCGCTGGAGGGGGCTGACGACGACCTCGGAGATCGGCACGCCGTCGAGCCGGCCGGGCAGCGCGGCGGCCTGTGCGGCGCCGCGCTCGTCCAGGGCGACCCCGGGCGTCCACCCGGCGAGCAGCCCTTCGGTGTTCGCGGTGGACCGTCCGTGCCTGACAAGGATCAACGTGGGCATGCGGCAAGGGTAGGCGTACGCCGTAATGCCGTGTTTTTCGAGCGACGGGAGAACACCCTCCGTGATCGTCGACTGTGCCATCTACCGGGAGGGACACCGGACCGATGGACCTGAGGACCTGTCCGACGCGCTGGACGAGGCGCGGTCGGCGGGCGGGTTCGTGTGGATCGGGTTGCACGAGCCGTCGGAGCAGGAGTTCGAGCTGGTCACCAAGGAGTTCGGACTGCATCCGCTGGCCGTGGAGGACGCCCTCAAAGCCCATCAGCGACCCAAGCTGGAGGTGTACGACGACTCCCTGTTCGTCGTTCTCAAGCCGGTCGTGTACGAGCCGGACAGCGATGCCGTCTCCACCGGCGAGGTGATGCTCTTCCTCGGCGACGCCTTCGTGGTGACGGTCCGTCACGGCGTGGGCTCGCCGCTGAAGGCCGTCCGTGAGCGTCTGGAGCGGGAGCCGAAGCTGCTCGGCAAGGGACCCACCGCGGTCCTGTACGCCGTCGCGGACGCCGTCGTGGACCACTACCTGGAGGTGGCGACGGAACTCGGCACCGACCTGGAGGAACTGGAGGCGGAGGTCTTCTCGCCGGACGGCGGCGGTTCACGGGGCACCGCGTCGCGGATCTACACGTTCAAGAGGCAGGTCCTGGAGTTCCGCAGGGCCACGGTCCCGCTCTCGATGCCGATGGCGAGGCTCGCGGGAGTGGGGACGTCGGGCGGCACGGTGCCGTTCGTGAACGACCGGGCACGGCCCTTCTTCCGGGACGTCAACGACCATCTCGTGCGCGTGAACGAGTCCGTGGAGGGTCTGGACCGGCTGGTGTCGGACGTGCTGTCGGCGCATCTCGCGCAGATGAGCGTGCGGCAGAACGACGACATGCGGAAGATCTCCGCGTGGGCGGCCATGGCCGCGGTCCCCACGATGATCGCGGGGATCTACGGCATGAACTTCGACCACATGCCGGAGCTGCACTGGGTGTGGTCGTACCCGGCGGTCATCGTGGTGATGGCTGTCCTGGAGGTACTGCTGTACCGGACGTTCAAGCGCCGGGGGTGGCTGTAGGGGTCCTTGGGGCGGTTTCAGGGGGTCCTGAGGGCTATAGGGGCCCCGGGCGGGGGTACAGGCGGCCTCTGGCCTGACTCTGGCTGACTCAGGCGAACTCTGGTGCCGAGGTGGCCGGGCCGCCGAGAGCGTCGCGGCGTTCCGGCATCCGCAGCGAGACCATGCGGCGCCAGCCCGCAGCGCGCTCGTAGGCGTAGACGGCGTGGATGCCCGCGGCGAGCACGGCGGACTTCGCGCGCGACCAGCCGAGGATGCGGCCCATGTGGGCCATCACGGCGAGGCTGACGTCCCGGTAGACCCGGATCTCGGCCAGCGCGCACTCCCTGAGCGTGCGCTGGATGGCACGGCCGTGGCCCGCGCGGGCGAAGCGGAGCAGTTCCTCGTGGCAGTAGGCGAGGTGGTTGTCCTCGTCGGCCGAGATCATCCGCACCGCGCGGCCGAGTTCGGGATGGTCGGCGAAGTGCTTGCGCAGCAGCTCCATCTGCTCGGAGGCCCGCTGCTCGGTGACCCTGCTGTGTGCGAGGTAGGTGACGATGTCCTGCACGCTGAGCGGTTCGTCGCTCTTGAGCTTGTCGTGGGCCAGGCCGATGCCGTGCCGCTCCAGGAGCATCGTGTAGTCGGTCTCCGGGGGGACCGGGACGGGTTCGAGCCTGCGCTTCTTCATCAGGGCGTTGAAGATCCGCCCATGCTTGTCCTCGTCCGCGCCGTGCCGGGTGATCTTGGGGGCGAGGGCGCGTTCGCCGGGCGGCACGAGGGCGGCGATGCGGGCGTTCTCCCAGCCGCCCTGGGACTCCCCGCTGGCCGCGATGGAGCAGAACAGCCGGAAGGACTCGTCGTCGTCGAGGATCTCCTGGAACAGACTCTTGGCCGAAAGCATCGTGGGGCACCTCTCTGCCGGACTCCGCGGCAATCCGCAAAGAACGAGTCAAATGCGGCGTGAAGGGTGCCGCAACAGCTGTGTCGGACAACTCCGCCAAAAGGAGGACCAGCGGGGTCGCCCCAGGGGCGTAACCGCGCGGGCACGGGCGCGTTGGTCCACATGACGGCCGTGGCGGGGAAGACCCCCGAGCCCCCACCACGGCCGGTTGCTTCCGGCGGTCGGGCCGGGTACGGGAGTGGGCCGGGCCGGAGCGGGGTTACGGCGGGCGGGCCGGGGTGCGGTGATGCGGCCGGGGTGCGGTGATGCCGCGGGGGTGCGGTGATGCGGCCGGCGGTCGGCGGTCGGGCAGGGTGCCGGGTGAGGTCTTCGGCCGGCGATTCGGCTGTGCACCGGCATCCCCGACAGGTTGCGCAGGGTGCCGGTGACGTCGTCGGCCGGCGATTCGGCTGCGCACCTACGTCCCCGACAGGTTGGGCCGGGTGCGTGTCGAGGCAGGCGGCAGGCGGGGCGGGTGCACGCCAACGCTCCCGGCGGCGGACCGACCTACCGGCGTCGACCAGGTGGCTTCCGGCCTCTCTGGGGCCGGACCGAGTTCGCGCTGATGTCTCAGGCGTCGGGCTGGGCCCCGTGCGCGCGGAAGGCCGGTGCGGCCGCCGCGCGGAGAGCTGGCGGTGTCCCAGGCGGGCGGGGGCCGGGGTGTACGGCCCTGACGCCCGCCCGCGAACGGTGCCGGGGTACGGCTATGCGAGGCCCGCGCGCTCCAGGGCCTCCGTGCCCGCGCGGAGTGCGGCGAGGCGTTCGTCGAGGGTGAAGCCGGCGGGGGCGAGGGTCAGGGTGGTGACGCCGGCCGCCGCGTACTCCTTCATCCGGTCCGCGATCCGGTCCACCGAACCGAGCAGCGTCGTCTTGTCGATCAGGTCGTGCGGGATCGCCGCCGCTGCGCCCTCCTTGTCACCGGCCAGGTACTTGTCCTGGATCTCGGTGGCCGCCGCCTCGAAGCCCATCCGCCGGGCGAGCTGGTTGTAGAAGTTCTGCTTGCGGCTGCCCATGCCGCCCACGTACAGCGCGGTGTAGGGGCGGAAGGTGTCGGCGAGCGTCGTCACGTCCTTGTCCTCGCCCAGGGCGAGCGGCAGGGTCGGCACGATGTCGAAGCCCTCGAGGGTCTTGCCCGCCTTCTCACGGCCCGCCCGCAGGTACTGGATCGCGGTCTCCTCCAGGTGCTCCGCGGAGGGGAAGATCAGCAGGGCGCCGTCGGCGATCTCGCCGGTCTGCTCCAGGTTCTTCGGGCCGATGGCGGCGATGTACAGCGGGATGTACTCGCGCTCGGGGTGCACGGTCAGCTTGAGCGGCTTGCCCGGGCCACCGGGCAGCGGCAGCGTCCAGTGCTGCCCCTCGTAGGACAGGCGCTCACGCGACATGGCCTTGCGGACGATCTCGACGTACTCACGCGTGCGTGCCAGCGGCTTGTCGAACTTGACGCCGTACCAGCCCTCGGAGACCTGCGGTCCCGAGACGCCGAGGCCGAGGCGGAAGCGGCCCCCGGAGAGCGAGTCGAGGGTCGCGGCGGTCATCGCGGTCATGGCCGGCTGGCGGGCCGGGATCTGGAAGATGGCCGAGCCGACGTCGATGCGCTCGGTCTGGGCGGCGACCCAGGTGAGCACGGTGGCCGCGTCCGAACCGTAGGCCTCGGCGGCCCAGCAGACCGAGTACCCGAGGCGGTCGGCCTCCTTGGCGACGGCGAGATTGTCCGCGTCCATTCCGGCGCCCCAGTAGCCGAGGTTGATCCCGAGCTGCATGGCCGATTCCCCTTACCGATCAGTAACGTCCCTTGGGGGCAGACCTTAGCGCGGCCGGACGGGCCGGGGCAGGTGGTGGCCCGTGCGGTGACCGGACGGGATTCCCCGTACCTGCTGGAATCCGTTGTCCACAGGCCCCCACGCGACAGGTTCTGGCCAGTAATCTCGGCGTCCATGGAGCAGAGGCATCTCGGCCGTACCGGCCTGCGCGTGTCCCGCATCGGACTCGGCACCCTCACCTGGGGCAGGGACACCGACGAGCACGACGCGGCGGACCTCCTGAAAACGTTCTGGGAGGCGGGCGGGACGCTGGTCGACACGGCGGACGTGTACGGCGACGGGGAGGCCGAGTACCTGCTCGGTCGCCTCATAGACGGCCTGGTCCCGCGCCGGGACCTGGTCATCTCCACGAAGGCGGGCAGCGTGCCCGACCCGGACCGCCGCGTCGACGGCTCGCGCGGGCACCTCCTCTCCGCGCTGGACGACTCGCTGGCCCGGCTCGGCACGGACTACGTCGACGTGTGGCACATCCACTCCTACGACCCCCGCACCCCGCTGGAGGAGACGCTGCACGCGCTCGACCTGGCGGTCAGCAGCGGCCGGGTCCGTTATGCCGGGGTGTCCGACTTCTGCGGCTGGCAGCTCGCCAAGGCGGGGACCTGGCAGCTGGCGGCGCCAGGGGTGCGGACCCGGCTGGCCGCGACGCAGCTGGAGTACTCGCTGCTCCAGCGCGGCATCGAGCGCGAGGTGCTGCCGGCCGCGCTGGATCTGGGCATCGGACTGCTGCCGTCCTCACCCCTGGGGCGCGGTGTGCTGACGGGCAAGTACCGCGGGGACGCGACCCCGGCCGACTCGCGGGGTGCCTCGGAGCATCTGGCGCCGTTCGTCGCGCCCTACCTCGACGACACGGCGAGCCGCATCGTGGACGCGGTGGCGACCGCGGCCGACGGGCTCGCCGTCACCCCGCTCCAGGTGGCCCTCGCCTGGGTCCGGGACCGGCCGGGGGTGGTCGCCCCGATCGTCGGCGCGCGCAACTCGCAGCAGCTCACAGCGGCATTGTCAGTGGAGGCCCTTAGTCTTCCTGACGAGATCTGCCGGGCGCTCGACGATGTGTCGGCGCCCGTGCACCGCTATCCCGATCACGACTGGAGCACGCTGTGAGCACGGAGCCGGAGCCCACGGAGAAGACCGAGCCGGGGACGCGGGAGGCCGCGCCGGAGCCGGAGCCGCAGGACACGGACGGCGAGCCGGGAGCGGAGGCCGAGGGCAGGACGGCCGAGGCGGAGGCGGAGGCCGAGGGCAGGACGACCGAGGCGGAGGCGGAGCCGACCGGGAGCGATGCCGGTGAGGGCGCGAGCGGGGAAGCCGGCGAGGGCGCGGACAAGGCGCAGCTCTCCGAGGCCGAGGCCGAGCTGGCGGCGCAGCGGGTCGAGCGGGAGCGGATCGCCCGGCGCAAGGCCGAGAAGAAGGGGCCCGTCGAGAGCGGGGCCAAGCTCAGCGGCAAGGCCGCCGACCTCCTCGCCGCCGTACGGGCCGTGGAGAGCGGGGCGAAGCCGGTGGCCGCCGTGTTCGGCGAGCCCGAGCCGCCGCGCCGACCGGCGCCGGAGGCGGCTCGGCCCCGACCGGTGTCGGCGGAGGCGGAGCGAGCCGGTGCCGGTGCCAATGGCGGTGGCGGTGGCGGTGCCAATGGCGGTGGCGGTGGCGGTGCCGGTGGCGGTACGGGAGCCGGTGGGGCCGGTTCCCCCGTCGGGTCCGGGCCCGGGCCGGAGGTCGTCGAGGCCGTGCGGCGGGTGCTCGCCGAGGGCGGCGCGCCGGAAGGGCTCGCACCGCAGGTGGCGACGGTGCTCGGGGAAGCTGCGGACGACGAGCTGCGGGCGGATCCATGGCAGTTGCTGCGGGTCGCCGGGGTGCGGCCCGAGCAGGCCGACGGGTTCGCGCGGGCGTTGCTCGGGGCTCAGTGCGCGCCGGACGACGAGCGGCGGGGCCGGGCGGTCACCGTCTGGCTCCTGGAGCAGGCGGCGCTCGCCGGGCACACCGCGCTGGAGATGCCGGCGCTCACCGCCGCGCTGGCCAAGCGGGGCGTGCCGGACACCGAGGCGGCCGTACAGAGCACGATCGCCGAGGCGGAGGCCCTGGTCTTCCAGGACGCCCTCGATCCGACCGCACCCGAGCCCGCGGAGGACCAGGAGGAGGGTGCGGAGCGGCCGGTGCGGATCCTGGTCGGGCTTGAGCGCTACGCCCTCGCGGAGGAGAGCCTCGCCGACGGTCTTGCCCGGCTGATCAACTCCGTGCCCAAGGCGGACGGTTCGGCCGAGGACTGGGAGCGCGCGGCCGCGTCGGCCAAGGGCTCCGCCGCCGAGCTGATCCGGGCGACGGCGGCCCACGGCCTGGTGCTGCACACCGGCGGTGAGGCGTCCGTGGCCGAACCGGCGGTCCTGCTGGAGGCGGCCCGGAGCCTGGGTCTGCGGGCCTGGGCGGCCACCCACAGCCCGCTCGGCCTCGCCCGCTTCGAGGCGCTCCTCGGATCCGACGGGGACGGTGAGGCCGCCCCACGGGGAGCCGCAGGGCCCGTCGTCACCGTCGCCGGACTGCTCTCCGGGGCCGAGGGGCCCGGGCGGGACGGGGACGGGGCGTTCGATCTCGATGTGCTCGTCGTGCTCGACGCGCCCCAGCTGGACGTCGAGACGGCCGCGCTGCTGGTGGAGTCGCTGCCGGACGGGGCGCGGCTGGTGCTGGCCGGGGATCCGGCGGTGCTGTGGTCGGCGGGACCCGGGCGGGTCTTCGCGGACCTCCTCGCCGCGCGGATCTGCCCGCAGGTCGCCTCGCGCACCCCGGACCCCGGACCGCTGGGCGAGCTGGTCTCCGGGATCGGCATCGGTGAGCTGAACAAGGTCGAGGCGCCCGGCAAGGAGGTCGTGATCGTGCCGGTGCGGGACGCGGGTGAGGCCGTGCACCGGACCGTGCAGCTGGTCGCGGACTCGGTACCGCGGGCGATCGGCGTGCCCGCCGAGGAGACCCAGGTGATCACGCCGGGCCACGGCGGAGCCGCGGGCACCCGCGCGCTCAACGCGGCCCTGAAGGAGCGCCTCAACCCCGGCCCCGGCCGCTTCGGCGGCTTCGACCCCGGCGACCGCGTCGCCTACTCCCCCACCCCGGGCCGTACGGTCCCCGGCCGGGTGGTCAGGGCGGACGCGGACGGCCTGCACCTGACCTGCGCCGGCCGGCCCGTCGTCGTGCCGAAGGAGCGGGTGGAGCAGTCCGTACGGCACGGCTGGGCCCTGACCGCGCACCAGGCGGTGGGGGGCCGCTGGCCGGCGGTGGTGGTGGTCCTGCCGGGTGACGCCGCTCAGGCCCTGACCCGGCCCTGGGTCTACACGGCCTTCGGCAGGGCGGCCCGCCATCTCTCCGTGGTCCAGGGCGCGGACCAGGCCCTGCCGAGGGCGGTGGCCGAGATCCCGGCCAAGCCCCGCACGACCCGCCTCCCCACCCTTCTGGCCACACCGGCGGCCGGCTGAGTGGTCCAGGGCGCGGACCGGCACCGGACGGACGGCACGACGGACGGACAGCACGACGGCGGCCCCGGAGTCCAGAACTCCGGGGCCGCCGTCGCAGGGCCTCAGCGCTGATCCAGGTCCAACGGCTCCAGATCCTCGTCCTCGAGATCGACGCCGTCGGCCAGGTCGTCATCGTCGTCGTCGAACATCGCGCTGACGTCGAACCGGCACACCACCCGCTCCACGTCCACCTGATCGAACGGCGTCTCCAGCCACTCCCCCGGGTCGGCCGGTTCGTCCGCCGCGGTCACCCACAGCGTGGAATCGCCCTCCTCCAGGCCGAACTCCTTGTGCCGGGAGGCGATCTCGTCCGGCTCGAACTCGCCGAAGAGCACGCCCAGCGCGCCGTGCACGGTGCCGGAGGCCTCCGTGCCGAGCGTCTCGTCGGCCGCCTCCACCCGCTGCGCCTGCGCCAGCAGCCGCTGCGGCTCCACCACCGAGTAGTCACGGCGGATCAGCACGCTCAGCGCGTTCGGCTCCTCGGGGCCGGTGTAGGGCGCGGTGTCGTCCGCGCCGGGGATCTCGAAGGGGGTGACCTCGTCGTAGCGGTCGTAGAGCAGCTCGTCGTACACCTCGGCGGCCGCGGCCAGTTCGTTGAAGGCCTCGTAGACGGCCGGGTCGTCCTCCCCCGACCTCCGTTCGACCGCGGCCAGGTGGCGGTCGAGCGCGGTCTTGACCGCCTCGGCGGCGGCACGTACCTCGGCAGCGGTGGGCTGCACAGCATCAGACATAGTGCAGACGCTATCCGTACCGGGCCCCGGCCCGCACAATAGATGCGATGCCGGAATACGAATTTGTCGACGTGTACGTACCGCGCGGGGTCTCCCGCAAGGACGCCACACGCCTGCTGACGGACCATGCCGAGTACGGACACTGGGAGTTGGACCGACTGAGCCTCATGCGCGACGGCAGCCGCAGGGTGCGGTTGCGCCGGCGGATCATCCGCCAGGTGCGGGCCACGTGGTGAGACAGCGCGAACGGAGCGTGCCCCGCCGAGGCGGGGCCCGCTCCGTTTCACGTGGTGCGCCTTACGCCGAGGCCCGTGCCTTGCGGTAGAGCACCGCGCCCGCCAGGAGCGCGCCCGCTCCGACCGGGACGGCCAGACCGATCGGCAGGTCGTTGCCGGTCCGGGCGAGCTGAGCGCTGCCCAGGGGCTGGGTCACCGTCTGGGTGCCGGGGTGGTTGCCGTGGCCGCCCGGGGCTCCGGGGGTGTGCGGAGTGCCCGGGGTTCCGGGCGGACCGGGCACCTCAGGGCTTCCCGGGTGGCCGGGGCTGCCCGGCTGTTCCGGCGATCCGGGCGGCGTCTGGGAGCCGGGCGGGGTGTGGTGCCCGCCGGAGCCGTTTCCGCAGTCGTTGCCCATGGCGGGGTTGCCGATCCCGATGACGTCGACACTGTTCCCGCAGACGTTCACGGGGGCGTCGACCGGCACCTCGACGTGGTTGCCGGAGCCCACGCCGGGCGAGCCACCGGTGTGCCCGCCGGCGTGCGAGCCGCCGTGGCCCCAGTGACCGCCGTGCCCGCCGTGGCCCCAGTGACCGCCGTGGCCTGCCGAGCCCCCGGATCCGCCGTGGCTTCCGTGCCCCCCGGATCCGCCGTGGCTTCCGTGACCGCCGTAGCCGCCCGAGTCGCCGTAGCCGCCGGAGTCGCCGGAGTCGCCGTAACCACCCGAGCCGCCGTGACCGCCCGAATCGCCATAGCCACCGGGCGCCCCGTGGCCGCCGCCGCTGTTTCCGCTCTTGTTGGCGCAGCTGTTGCCCATCGCGGGGTTGAGGACCCCGACGACGTCCACGGTGTTGCCGCAGGCGTTCACGGGCGCGTGCACCGGCGCGGACACCGTGTTGCCCGACAGCACGCCGGGTGAGTTCGTGCTCGATCCGCTCGCGCCCGCGTCCGCGTGGGCGGCGCCTCCCGCGGCGGCGATCACGCCGGTCGCCGCCGCCACTGTCATCAGGCCCTTACGGGTGACTTGTCGCATGTACTGATTCCCTGCCTTCGACCTTGTCGCGAAATACCGCTTTCACGCGGTTCTTTTCTTTTCGAAAAGGCCGGTCGGCCCCGGAGCGCATGGCGCGCACTCCGGGGCCGACGGGCTCAGCCCTGTCTAACTGAGGGCGAGGCACAACGTCACTTGTTGATGCACGTGTTGCCGAAGGCGGGGTTCAGCAGACCGATCACCGAAACCGTGTTGCCGCAGACGTTCACCGGCACGTGCACGGGAACCTGGACGACGTTGCCGGACAGCACGCCCGGGGAGCCCACGGCGGCACCCTGCGCACCCGCATCGGCGACGGCAAGGCCCGCGCCCGCCAGAACCAGGCCACCAGTAGCAGCCGCAGCGGCGACGACCTTCTTGATCATTATTCCTCCTTGTTGGCAATGCGATCCCAAGCAGCGGATCGCATCACCTGTAACGAGGAGGGTTAATTGGGGATACCAGCTTATGAGCGCATTCACTCTTCCCGGGCGATCTCGCACGCGCAGGCGAATAAACGCGTCAACAGCCCGAAGGCCGCGCCCGCGCCTCCGTCAGCTCGCGTCGATAAATCGGTCGAGCACCCGCACACCGAACTTCAGACCGTCCACCGGCACCCGCTCGTCCACGCCGTGGAACATGCCGGCGAAGTCCAGCTCCGGCGGCAGCTTGAGGGGGGCGAAGCCGAAGCCGCGGATGCCGAGCTCGTCGAAGGACTTGGCGTCGGTGCCGCCGGAGAGCATGTAGGGGATCGCCTTGGCGGCCGGGTCCTCGGCGACCAGCGCGGACTGCATGGCGTCCACGAGCGCGCCGTCGAAGGTGGTCTCCACGGCCTTGTCCGAGTGCACGTCCTCGCGCCTGACCTTGGGGCCGAGGATCTTGTCGAGGTCGGCGAGGAACTCCTCCTCGAAGCCGGGCAGGAAGCGCCCGTCGACGTGCGCGGTGGCCTCGCCCGGGATGACGTTGACCTTGTAGCCGGCGCCGAGCTGGGTCGGGTTGGCGGTGTTGCTGAGGGTGGCGCCGATGAGCTTGGCGATACCGCCGAGCCGGGCGAGGGTGCCCTCCATGTCCTCGGGGTCCAGCTCGGTGCCGAGCGCGTCGCCGAGCTCGTCCAGGAAGGCGCGGGTGGTCTTGGTGACGCGGACCGGGAACTTGTGCCGGCCGAGCCGGGCGACCGCCTCGGACAGTTCGGTGATGGCGTTGTCCCGGTGGATCATCGAGCCGTGCCCTGCGGTGCCGGCCACGGTCAGCTTCATCCAGTGCATGCCCTTCTCGGCCGTCTGGATCAGGTAGAGCCGGCGCTGCTCGTTCACGGTGAAGGAGAAGCCGCCCACCTCGCTGATCGCCTCGGTGACGCCCTCGAAGAGGTCGGGGTGGTGGTCGACGAGGTGCCGGGCGCCGAAGGTGCCGCCGGCCTCCTCGTCGGCGAGGAAGGCGAGGACGATGTCCCGGGGCGGCCTGCGCCCGCTGCGCAGCCGGTCACGGACCACCGCGAGGGTCATCGCGTCCATGTCCTTCATGTCGACGGCGCCCCGCCCCCACACGCACCCGTCCGCGACCTCGCCGGAGAAGGGGTCGTGGGTCCAGTCCT
This sequence comes from Streptomyces griseorubiginosus, assembly GCF_001514195.1. Classification (GTDB taxonomy): domain Bacteria; phylum Actinomycetota; class Actinomycetes; order Streptomycetales; family Streptomycetaceae; genus Streptomyces; species Streptomyces griseorubiginosus. Next base: position 356,704 of record NZ_KQ948739.1, read on the forward strand.
GTGCGTTGGCGGGTACGACGTCCAGGTGGCCGTGGATCAGCAGCGCGGGCCGGGAGGGGTCCTCGCCGGCGATCCGGGCCACGGTGGAGGCGCGTCCCGGGTGCGACTCGTAGATCTGCGGGTCGAGGCCCACCTCGGCGAGCTTCTCCGCGACCCACTCGGCCGCCTTGCGCTCCCCCGGCCCCGAGTGGTCGCCGTAGTTGCTGGTGTCGAAGCGGATCAGGTCGCGGCAGAGGTCCACGACCTCGTCCTCGCCGGTGACGCCCCTGGCCGTGTCCGTGTCGCTCACGCTGTTCCTCCCGCTGTCACTGCTGGTGGTCCCCCTCATCCTCCCTCCGCGACCCGGCCCGGCCCAAGACGGGTCCCGGCCCGTCACACGCCGTTCACGGGAGGTCCGGCGGCCGTCGGGGGGTGATCGGGGCCCCTCGAAAGCCTGGTAATGTTTCCTTCGTCGCCGCGGGGAGGACCCCGCACGACAGACACCTTGTCCGGGTGGCGGAATGGCAGACGCGCTAGCTTGAGGTGCTAGTGCCCTTTATCGGGCGTGGGGGTTCAAGTCCCCCCTCGGACACCAGGCACGACGCCGACCGATTCATCGGTCGGCGTCGTCTGCGTTTCACGCACAGTGTGTGCGATCTCTCGTCGGAGTGAAGACCCGCAGGTCAAAGCGTCGCCGATGATCTCTTTCCGTCCTCGAACGGTCCACCGGAATGGCCGATCCAGCCGCACGGACCTAGCTTCGTACTAAAATTTCCGGCTTGTTACGAGCTGGACCCGGACAACCCCAGGCAGACCTGCGGGCCCGCCAGCGCCCCGGAGGCCTCCGGGATCGAGACGCGAGGACCGATGGCAGCCACTCACGAGAGCAGTGCTCTCGGCCTGCTCAACGAAGAGTTCAGCGCAGAGATCCGCGAACAGTTCGGCGACACCGCCCGTTTCTCCGGGGGTCACGCCGCCTCACCCCGCACGCTCGTCGACGTGCTCGACGCGTCCGTGCGGTCCTACCCCGACGAGCTCGCCCTGGACGACGGCACGACCCGGCTCACCTACCGGGTGCTGGCCGTCGAGGTGGAGCGGCTGCGCCGCAAGCTCGCCGCTGCCGGGGTCGGGCTCGGCGACCGGGTGGGCGTCCGGGTGCCGTCCGGCAGCAACGACCTGTACGTCGCGATCCTGGCCGTGCTCGCCGCCGGCGCCGCCTACGTCCCCGTGGACGCCGAGGACCCCGACGAGCGGGCCGAGCTGGTGTTCGGGGAGGCCGAGGTGCGGGCCGTGGTCGGCGCCGGGCACGAGCTGACCGTGCACGGCCGCGCCGAGGCTCCCGCGGCGCGGCCCGGCATCGACAACGACGCGTGGATCATCTTCACCTCCGGCTCCACCGGCAAGCCCAAGGGCGTCGCCGTCTCGCACCGCAGCGCGGCGGCCTTCGTGGACGCCGAGGCCAACCTGTTCCTGACCGACGACCCCATCGGCCCCGGTGACCGGGTGATGGCGGGTCTGTCGGTCGCCTTCGACGCCTCCTGCGAGGAGATGTGGCTGGCGTGGCGGTACGGGGCCTGTCTGGTGCCGGTGCCGCGGGCGCAGGTCAGGAGCGGAGCCGATCTCGGACCCTGGCTGGTCGAGCAGGAGATCACGGTCGTGTCGACCGTGCCGACGCTCGCCGCGCTGTGGGAGCCCGAGACGCTCAACGACGTACGGCTGCTGATCTTCGGCGGCGAGGCCTGTCCGCCCGAGCTGGCGCAGCGGCTGGTCACCGAGGGGCGCGAGGTGTGGAACACCTACGGTCCGACGGAGGCGACCGTGGTGGCCTGTGCCTCGCTCATGTCCGGTGCGGAGCCGATCCGGATCGGGCTGCCGCTGGACGGCTGGGAGCTGGCCGTGGTGGACGAGGCCGGGGAGCCCGTTCCGATGGGCGCGAGCGGGCAGCTGGTGATCGGCGGGGTCGGGCTGGCCCGGTACCTGGACGCCGAGAAGGACGCGGAGAAGTACGCGCCGCTGAAGTCGCTGGGCTGGGAGCGGGCGTACCGCAGTGGTGACCTGGTGAAGGCGGAGCCCGAGGGGCTGGTCTTCCTCGGGCGGGCCGACGAGCAGATCAAGCTCGGCGGCCGGCGGATCGAGCTCGGTGAGGTCGACGCGGCCCTCCAGGCGCTGCCCGGGGTCGCGGGAGCGGCCGCCGCCGTGCGCACCGCCCGCAGCGGCAACCAGCTCCTGGTCGGGTACGTCGTCACGCAGGACGGCTGGGACCAGGCGGCCGCGGTCGCGAAGCTGCGGGCCGAACTCCCCGCCGCGCTGGTGCCGTTGCTGGCCCCGGTCGAGGACCTGCCGACCCGCACCTCCGGCAAGGTGGACCGCAACGCCCTGCCCTGGCCGCTGGAGGGGCTCGAAGGCGCCGTGCAGAGCGAGGAGTTGTACGGCACCGAGGCCTGGCTCGCCGAGCAGTGGGCGGAGGTGCTGGGCATGCCGGTCTCCAGTGCCCGTGACGACTTCTTCGCGATCGGCGGATCCAGTCTGGCCGCCGCCCAGTTGACCACCCGGCTGCGCACCCGCTACCCGAGCGCGGCCGTCCTCGACATCTACCAGCAGCCCACGCTGCGGAAGTTGGCCCGGCGGCTGGAGGAGTCGGCCCAGGACGACAGCGCGGCGCGGGTGATCGCGCCGGTGCCGCTGCGGGCCAAGTCGATTCAACTCCTCGTCCTGCTGCCCCTGTTCACCCTGATGGGGCTGCGCTGGATGGTGCCGCTGGCCGCGCTCGGCCATGTCCTGCCGTACTCCTGGCTGCCGGACGTCTCCTGGTGGCTGGTCGGAGCCGGGGCCCTGCTGCTGTTCAGTCCGCCCGGGCGGCTCGCCCTGGCGGCGGGCGGGGCGCGGCTGTTGCTGCGCGGGGTGCAGCCCGGCCGTCACCCGCGCGGTGGCAGCGTCCATCTGCGGCTGTGGACGGCCGAGCGGCTCGCCGAGTTCACCGGCGCGACCTCGCTGACCGGCTCCTGGCTGGAGCGGTACGCGCGGGCGCTGGGCGCAAAGGTCGGTCAGGACGTGGACCTGCACTCGCTGCCGCCGGTGACCGGCATGCTCAAGCTGGGCCGGGGCGCGGCGGTGGAGTCCGAGGTGGACCTGTCCGGCTGGTGGCTGGACGGCGACCGGCTGGAGATCGGCCAGGTCAAGGTGGGTGCGCACGCGGTCGTCGGGACCCGCAGCATGCTCTTCCCGGGCGCCCGGGTCGGCAAGCGGGCCGAGGTGGCACCGGGTTCGGCGGTCACCGGTCAGATCCCGACCGGTCAGCGCTGGGCGGGCGCGCCCGCGGTCAAGCTCGGCAAGGCCAAGCGGAACTGGCCGAAGGAGCGGCCGGTGCGGGGCACGTGGTGGCGGGTGATGTACGGCGTCACGGGCTTCGCGCTCAGTGCGCTGCCGGTGCTCGCCGGAGGGGCGGCCCTCCTCGTGGCCCACGCGATCGTCATGCCGGAGCTCACGGCCGCCGGTGTGGCCCTCGCGCTGGTCCCGGCCACGCTCGCCTTCGGGCTCGCCTACGCGCTGCTGCTCCTGGTCGCCGTACGGTTGCTCAGCCTGGGGCTGCGCGAGGGGACGTATCCGACGCACAGCCGCATCGGGTGGCAGGCGTGGACCGTGACGCAGCTGATGGACCGCTCGCGCGAGACGCTGTTCCCGCTCTACGCCGGTCTGGTCACCCCGGTGTGGCTGCGGCTGCTCGGGATGCGGATCGGGCGCGGGGCCGAGGTGTCGACGGTGCTGGCGCTGCCGAGCCTGACCACGGTCGGTGAGGGCGCGTTCCTGGCCGACGACACGCTGACCGCGCCATACGAGCTCGGTGGCGGCTGGGTGCGGATAGGGCGTGCGGAGATCGGGCGGCGGGCGTTCCTCGGGAACTCCGGGATGACCGCGCCCGGGCGGACCGTACCGGACGGCGGTCTGGTGGGTGTGCTGTCGGCGACGCCGAAGAAGGCCAAGAAGGGCACGTCGTATCTGGGGCTGCCGCCGGTGAAGCTGCCGCGCAGCACGGCCGACAGCGATCAGAGCCGGACGTACGAGCCCTCGGCGGGGCTGCTGTGGGCGCGTGGTCTGGTGGAGCTGTGCCGGATCGTGCCGGTGTTCTGCTCGGCGGGGCTCGCGGTGCTGACGATCGCCGCGCTGTGTGTGCTGGGGCCGTGGGCCTGGCTGCTTGCCGGGGTGGTGCTGCTGGCCGCCGGGGTGGCGGCGGGGCTCGTGTCGGTGATCGCGAAGTGGCTGCTGGTGGGGCGGCACCGGAGCGGGGAGCACCCGCTGTGGAGTGGCTTCGTGTGGCGCAACGAGCTCGCGGACACCTTCGTCGAGGTGCTGGCGGTGCCGTGGCTGGCGGGTTCGGTGCCCGGTACGCCGCTGATGACGGCGTGGCTGCGGGGGCTCGGTGCGAAGATCGGCAAGGGCGTCTGGGTGGAGAGCTACTGGCTGCCCGAGACCGACCTGGTGACGCTGGAGGACGCGGTGACGGTCAACCGGGGCTGTGTGCTCCAGACCCACCTCTTCCACGACCGGATCTTGCGGACGGATACTGTTGTTCTCCGTGAGGGCGCCACGCTGGGCCCTGGCGGGATCGTGCTGCCCGGCAGCACGGTCGGGGCCCGCACCACGCTGGGTCCCGCGTCGCTCGTCATGGCCGCGGAGTCCGTCCCGGACGACACCCGCTGGCTCGGCAACCCGATCGAGGCATGGCGTCCCTGAACGCGGGCCACTCGGAGTCGGTGAGCGGTGTACCGGCGGATCCGAGTGGCGACGCGGCGCAGGGAGCGGAAGCGGCAGTGGCAGTTCAGCAGGCGGCGGGTTCGGACCCGTACTTCCCGGACCACGGTGACGCCCGGTACCGGGTGCACCGGTACGAGCTCGCGCTGGACTACCGCCCCGCCCCGAACCGGCTGGCCGCGAGCGCCCGGATCAACGCCATAGCGGGGCGCTCGCCGCTCGCCGAGTTCATGCTCAACCTGTCCGACTTCAAGATCGGCCGGGTGCGGGTGGACGGGCGGCAGGCGCACTACACGCATCGCGGCGGCAAGCTGCGGGTCCGGCCCACGAAGCCGGTGCGCCCCGGGGCCGCGTTCACGGTCGAGGTGCACTGGTCGGGCAATCCCAAGCCGGTGAACAGCCCGTGGGGCGGGCTCGGCTGGGAGGAGCTGGAGGACGGGGCGCTGGTGGCGAGCCAGCCGATCGGGGCTCCGTCCTGGTACCCGTGCAACGACCGGCCCGCGGACAAGGCGTCGTACCAGATCTCGGTCACCACACCGTCGGCCTACGCGGTGGTGGCGGGCGGGCGGCTGCTGACCCGTACGACCAAGGCGTCCACGACGACCTGGGTGTACGAGCAGGCCGCGCCCACGTCCAGCTATCTCGTCGGGCTGGCGATCGGCAAGTACCAGACGGTGCTGCTCGGCGACCCGGGCCCCGGCGGGGTGCCCCAGCACGGGCACATCCCGGCGCATCTGCTGCCGGAGTTCTCGCGGGACTTCGCGCGGCAGCCGCAGATGATGGACCTGTTCCAGGAGCTGTTCGGGCCCTACCCCTTCGACGAGTACGCGGTCCTCGTCACCGAGGAGGAGCTCGATGTGCCCGTCGAGGCCCAGGGGTTGTCGCTGTTCGGCGCCAACCACGTGGACGGGGCCCGGGGTTCGGAGCGGCTGGTCGCCCACGAGCTGGCCCACCAGTGGTTCGGCAACAGCGTCTCCATCGCGGACTGGCGGCACATCTGGCTGAACGAGGGATTCGCCAAGTACGCCGAGTGGCTGTGGTCCGAGCGCTCCGGCGGCCGTACGGCCCAGCAACTCGCCGCCGCCGCGCACCGGTTGCTGTCCTCGCTCCCCCAGGACCTGCGCCTCGCGGACCCCGGCCGCAAGTCCATGTTCGACGACCGGCTCTACGAGCGCGGCGGGCTCACCGTGCACGCGATCCGCTGTGCGCTGGGCGACGAGGCGTTCTTCCGGATGCTGCGCGGCTGGGCCGGGCTGCACAAGGGCGGGGCCGTGACCACCGCGACCCTCGCGGCCCACGTGAACCGGTACGCGGACGAGTCGCTGGACGGCCTGTTCCGGGCCTGGGTGCACGGCGGGGCCCTGCCCGCGCTGCCGACGCTGGGTCCGGCACGGCCGGCGCATCCTCCGACCAACTCGGGGAAGGTGCAGCCGTGAGCCGCCGTGCCGCACGGCAGCGGCCCGGCTGTCCCTGCGGTCGTCCGGAGCCGTACGACGCCTGCTGCGGCCGCTTTCACCGGGGCGAGGCCGCCGCGCCGACGGCCGAGGCGCTGATGCGTTCGCGGTACAGCGCCTTCGTGAAGCTGGAGCGGGACTACCTGCTGCGCACCTGGCACCTCCGGACCCGTCCCGGTGCGCTGGAGCTCGACCCGGCCATGCGCTGGACGGGACTCGAGATCCTGGACACGACCGACGGTTCGGCCTTCCACACCACCGCCACGGTGACCTTCCGCGCCTCGTTCCGGGGCGGGTCCCTGCATGAGCGCAGCCGCTTCGAGCGGGTGGACGGGGCTTGGGTGTACGTCGACGGGGAGTTCCTGGACTAGGGCGCGAGGATGTCCAGTTCGTGGAGCGCGCCCTCCGCGATCTCGCGGGTCAGTGCCTCGGCGTGGCCCGCGTCGCCCGCGCGGATCGCCTCGGCGAGCCGGACGTGGAGGGTGACGGCGGCCGGGTCGGGGTCCTCGAACATGACCTCGTGCCGGGTGCGGCCGGTGAGGACCTCGGCGACGACGTCCCCGAGGCGGGCGAACATCTCGTTGCCGGACGCGTTGAGGATCACCCGGTGGAAGGCGATGTCGTGGAAGAGGTAGCCCTCCAGGCGGTGGCCCTTGGAGTTGGCGACCATGCCGAGCGCGCACTCGGTGAGTTCGGCGCACTGCTCGGCGGTCGCGTGCTTGGCGGCCAGACCCGCCGCCACCGGCTCGATCGCCGAGCGCAGCACGGTCAGTGAGCGCAGCTGGTGGGGGCGGTCGGCGCCGGCCAGCCGCCAGCGGATGACCTGCGGGTCGTAGACATTCCATTCGGCCTTCGGGCGGACCGTGACGCCCACCCGGCGGCGGGACTCGACCAGGTGCATCGACTCCAGGACCCGGACCGCCTCCCGCATCACCGAGCGTGAGACGTCGAAACGCTGGGCCAGTTCGTCGGTGCGCAGAACGCTGCCCGGCGGGTACTCGCCCGCAGTGATCGCGGGGCCGAGGGTTTCCAGAACCCGGCCGTGCAGCCCCCGGCCCGATGTGCTCATGCACTCAGAGTACGGGGCGCGTCACGCCGAGAAAAAGTCAGACTTATTTGGCACAGACTCTTGAATAGTCGTACCTAATCGGTTTCAGTGGCGTCGGCATCAGATGCCGGGGACGGCACCCGACGAGGACAGCGAGGCAGTGATGAGTACCCCGAAGGTCGTCGTGGTCATGGGCGTCGCGGGCACCGGGAAGACCACCATCGGTCCCCTGCTCGCCGCCCGGCTCGGCGTTCCCTACGCCGAGGGCGACGACTTCCACCCGCCCGCCAACATCGCCAAGATGTCCGCCGGCACCCCCCTCACCGACGACGACCGGTGGCCCTGGCTGGACGCCATCGGCTCCTGGGCGCACGGACGGGCGGGGCTCGGCGGGGTGGTCAGCTGCTCGGCGCTGAAGCGGTCGTACCGCGACCGGCTGCGGGCCGAGGCGCCCGGGGTCGTCTTCGTGCACCTGGCGGGCGACCGGGCCCTCATCGAGGACCGGATGTCCCACCGGCAGGGGCACTTCATGCCCACCGCGCTGCTGGACTCGCAGTTCGGCACGCTCCAGCCCCTCCAGGAGGACGAGGCCGGGGTCGCGGTGGACGTGTCCGGCAGCCCCGAGGAGATCACCGCGCGGGCCGCGAAGGCGCTCGCGGAACTGCCGTAGCCGCTCTGCCGAAGTCCTGAGAACGCCTTCCGAAGTCCGAAGAACGCCCCCTTCCGAAGAACACCCATCCCCCTTCCGAAGAACACCCCCGTACCTGCAAGGGAACCCCCGTGACCAGACTCAGCGTCGAGATGCTGGCAGCGGACGCACCGGAGCCGATCACCTCGGCCGGGCACGCTCAGCTGGGCATCGCCGTTTTGGCGGGCATCGCCGTCATCGTGCTGCTCATCACCAAGTTCAAGCTCCACGCCTTCCTGTCGCTGACCCTCGGCACGCTCGTGCTCGGCGCGGTGGCCGGAGCGCCGCTCGACAAGGCCATCGCCAGCTTCACCACGGGCCTCGGCACCACGGTCGCCGGTGTCGGTGTGCTGATCGCCCTCGGCGCGATCCTCGGCAAGATGCTCGCCGACTCGGGCGGGGCCGACCAGATCGTCGACACGATCCTGGAGAAGGCGGGCGGCCGTTCGATGCCGTGGGCGATGGTCCTCATCGCCTCCGTGATCGGTCTGCCGCTGTTCTTCGAGGTCGGCGTGGTGCTGCTGATCCCGGTCGTGCTGATGGTCGCCAAGCGCGGCAACTACTCGCTCATGCGCATCGGCATCCCGGCCCTCGCGGGCCTGTCCGTGATGCACGGTCTGGTGCCTCCGCACCCGGGCCCGCTGGTCGCGATCGACGCGGTCGGCGCCAACCTCGGCGTCACGCTCGCGCTCGGTGTCCTGGTCGCCATACCGACGGTGATCATCGCGGGTCCGGTGTTCTCGCGGTACGCGGCCCGCTGGGTGGACGTGCCGGCGCCGGACCGGATGATCCCTCAGCGTGCCTCCGAGGAGCTGGAGAAGCGACCGGGCTTCGGTCCGACGCTCGCCACGATCCTGCTCCCGGTCGTGCTGATGCTGTCCAAGGCCCTGGTCGACATCGTGATCGACGACCCGGAGAACCTCACCCAGCGCGTCTTCGACGTGATCGGCTCCCCGCTGATCGCCCTGCTGGCCTCGGTCCTGGTGGGCATCTTCACGCTGCTGCGCCCGGCCGGCTTCGGCAGGGAACGGCTCTCCCCGCTCGTCGAGAGGGGCCTCGCGCCCATCGCCGGCATCCTGCTGATCGTCGGCGCGGGCGGCGGCTTCAAGCAGACCCTGATCGACTGCGGGGTGGGTCAGATGGTCCTGGACATCTCCAAGGACTGGTCGATCCCCGCCCTGCTGCTGGCCTGGCTGATCGCGGTGGCTATCCGGCTCGCGACGGGTTCGGCGACGGTGGCCACGATCTCCGCGGCCGGCCTGGTCGCGCCGCTCGCGGAAGGCATGTCGACCGGGGAGACGGCCCTGCTGGTCCTCGCCATCGGCGCCGGCTCGCTCTTCTTCAGCCATGTCAACGACGCCGGGTTCTGGCTGGTCAAGGAGTACTTCGGGCTGGACGTCCCGCAGACCCTCAAGACCTGGTCGATCATGGAGACGATCATCTCGGTGGTCGCGGGCGGCCTGGTACTGCTGCTGTCGCTGGTCATCTAGGGGTACGACGGCCCCGGCACCGCATCCCGGCCCGGCCTCCTCGCCACCTTCCGGTCCTCCGCCCCAGGGCGGGGCCCGCGGTGGCGAGGGGGCCCTGTGGTATCCGTCCGGACCCGGGGGGGCGTTCCCTTGCAAGGGGCGTTTCCCCTGCAAGGGAGCGTCACCGGGGGTGGAGCATCGCCGGGCGTCGGGCGGTCCCCGCGGGCGGCGCGGCTACGGGCGCCACAGGGGGTGTTCGCGTTCCGCCCACTCCTGGCTCACCTCGCCGGTTCTGAGGCCTCTCCTCGCCTCCGGGTCGCCCAGGGCCATCCCGATGTGGCCCGCGAGGACGATGCCGATCGTCAGGGCGAGCCAGTCGTGGACGAAGGTCGCGCTGGTGCGCCACTGGATCGGGGTGAGGTGGGTGAACCACATCAGCAGGCCCGTGCCGAGCATGACGAGGGTCGCGCCGGCGATCCAGGCGGCGTAGACCTTCTGGCCCGCGTTGAACTTGCCCGCGGGGCGCGAGGCCCGGCGTTTGTCGCGGTGCAGGGCGGCGCGCAGCCAGACACGGTCGTGCGGGCCGAAGCGGTTCAGGAAGCCCAGGTCGGCGCGGAAGGCGCGGGAGGCCAGGCCCAGGAGGACCGGTACCGGCAGGGCCAGGCCCGCCCACTCGTGGACGCGCACCACCAGCTCGCGGCGGCCGACGAGTTCGGCGAACTGGGGGATGTAGAGACAGGCCGCTGTCGCCACGCAGACGCCCATCAGAGCGGCCGTCGTGCGGTGCACCCACTTCTGGGAGCGGCCGAAGCGCCGGATCTGGGCCCGGGGCGGGGCGTCAACTCGTAGGTTCATCGTCCCGCCCGTTCGACTTGCCGACCCAGGCGTCCACGTCGTAGCCCCGGTCCTCCCAGTAGCCCGGTTCCACGTCCTCGGTGACGGTGATGCCGGAGAGCCACTTGGCCGACTTGTAGAAGTACATGGGGGCCACGTAGAGGCGGACCGGGCCGCCGTGGGAGTGGCCGATGTCCTTGTCCTGCATGCGCAGGGCGACCAGGACGTCCGGGCGGCGGGCCTGCTCCAGGGTGAGGCTCTCGGTGTACGCCCCGTCGAAGCAGCTGAAGCGGACGGCTCCGGCCTTGGCGGTCACCCCGGCGGCGTCCAGCAGCGCGGAGAGCCGTACGCCTTCGAACGGGGTGTCCGGGACCCGCCAGCCCGTCACGCACTGCACGTCCTTGACCAGCCGGGTCTGGGGCAGCGCCCGCAGGTCGGCCAGGGTGTAGGTGCGGGGGCGGGAGACCAGGCCGTCGATCTTGAGCTGGTAGTTCTGGGCGTCCTTGTGCGGCACGGACGAGGTCACCGAGTAGTAGCGGAATCCGCCGCCGTTGGGGAGCAGTCCGGTCAGGCCCGTGGGGTCCTTGTCGGCGGCGCTGCCGAGGAAGGCCTCCAGGCCGCGTTGCAGGGTGGGCGCGGCGACCACGCCGAGGGCGCCGAGGCCGAGGGTGCCGAGGAGGACACGGCGGCCGATCGGCTTGCCGGGCTGCTCCCCGGGTTGTTCGGAGTTCACGTATCCATTCGAACACCCGCGACCCCGGCGGGACCAGGAATCGCGGGTGCTCGTCAGACTTCCGTAACGACTTCTCACGCCGCTCTCAGAGTGCTGCGGTGTCTCCTCGGCGGTGCTTCAGAGTGCTACGGCGGCTCCTCGGCGCCGCTCTCAGAGGGCTACGGCGTCTCCTCGGCGTCGCCCTCGGAGTGCTACGGCGTCTCCTCGGCGGCCTTCTCCAGTTGGAACGCCTCGTTGCCGAGCCCGATCCGCGCGTGCGCCTCGGGGCTGCGGGCCCGCATGACCAGGCCCTGCGCCAGGCCCACCAGCACGGCGAGGCCGATGATGCCGGGCAGCACCCAGCTCAGCGAGGAGTCCGGGCCCGCGCCGACCAGGACGTCGAAGTCCTTCACCGTGTAGACGGCGATCACCAGCAGGGCGATCCCCGCGAGGGTCGAGGTGATCAGCCGCCAGGCCTGGGCGCCCGCCGCGCCGCGCCGGACGAAGAAGACGACCACGGAGGCGGAGGCCGCCGCCATCAGCAGGATCACGCCGAGGGAGCCGATGTTGCCGAACCAGGTGAACAGGTGCAGGACCGGCTCGGTCGGGTCGCCCGTGGGCTTGTCGTCGGCGATCGCGAAGACCGCGATGACCACGACGGACACGGCGGTCTGGAGGAGCGAGCCGGTGCCGGGCGCGCCGCTCGCGCTGTTCGTGCGCCCGAAGGCGGCGGGCAGCAGACCCTCGCGGCCCATGGCGAAGGCGTAGCGGGCGACGACGTTGTGGAAGCTGAGCAGGGCCGCGAACATGCCGGTCACGAAGAGGAAGTGCAGCACGTCGGTGAAGGTGGCGCCGAGGCGGTCCTCGGTGAGCCCGAAGAGCAGTCCCGCGCTCTGCTTCTGGGCCTCGCCGACGATGGCCGAGGGGCCGGTGGCGACGGTGAGGGCCCAGCTGCTGAGCGCGAAGAACACGGCGACGCCGCTGACGGCGAGGAACATCACGCGCGGGACGAGCACGTGCGGGCGGCTGGTCTCCTCGGCGTAGACGGGCGCCTGCTCGAAGCCGGTGAAGGCGGCGATGCAGAAGCACAGGGCGGTGCCGATGCCGGCCCCGCTGAGGGTGTCCGGGTTGAAGGCGTGCAGGGACAGGCCCTGGGCGGCCGGGTCGGAGACGGCGGCGATGTCGAAGATGACCACCAGGGCGACCTCGATGATCAGCAGGACGCCGAGCACGCGCGCGTTGACGTCGATCTTCAGCCAGCCGAGCGTGCCGACGACCAGGGCGGCGACCAGGGCCGGGATCCACCAGGCCACGGACAGGTCGGCGTAGGTGGCGAACAGTCCGGAGACCTCGAAGCCGAAGATGCCGTAGATGCCGACCTGGAGGGCGTTGTAGGCGACCAGGGCGACCAGGGCCGCGCTCGCGCCCGCGGTGCCGCCGAGGCCGCGGGAGATGTAGGCGTAGAAGGCGCCCGCGTTGTGGACGTGCCGGCTCATCTCGGCGTACCCGACGCTGAACAGCACGAGGACGACACCGAGGACGACGAAGAGCAGGGGCTGGCCGACGATCCCCATCACCGCGAATGTGGTGGGCATGACACCCGCGACGACCATGAGGGGCGCGGTCGCCGCGAGGACGGAGAGCAGCAGACCCCCCGTGCCCAGGCGGCCGGCCCGCAGCGCGCGGTCCTCCCCCTTGAACGTACTGATGCCTGGTCTGCTCTTGTTGGAACTCTCGGTGGTCATGGGACCGTCCTTCTGGGGTCTGGGGGGTGCTACACCGTGCCGAGCGCGCTGTCGCGGGCCGTACGGAAGGCGGAGTACGGATCCCGGTCCGGATAGGACCAGGGGGCCGGGGTGGGGCGTTCGCCGATGCGGTGGAAGAGGGCGGCGGCCTCGGCGCCGCGGCCCTCGCAGACCTTCGCGTGGGCGAGGAAGTTCAGGTCGACCAGGCGGCGGGGGTGGCCCTCGTGCTCCCACTCCAGCCACCAGTCGAAGGCCGACTTCATCACCTGGCGGGCCCGGCGGCCGGTCCAGTGGCCGGAGGCGGTGGGGTCTCCCGGCTCGTGCCCGGCGGTGGCCAGGGCGCGGTAGCGCTCGGCGTGCGCGATGACCGGCAGGATGGCGAGCGGGGAGTCGGCGGGTGCCTGCTCGGCGGCCCAGTTGGCGAAGTCGTACACCTCGTGCAGCGGGTCGGGACCGGCCTCGGCGCGGCGCTCGGCCAGCCGGGCGACCATGAGGTGGTGGGCGTGGTGGTGGTCGGCGTGACGCTGTCTGATCTCGCCGAAGACCTCGGACATCACGTCGGCCGCGCCGAGGTCGCGCTCCAGCAGGAGCAGGCCGAGCCAGGGGGTGGGGTCGGCGGGCGCGCGCAGGGCCGCGGTCCGGCAGGCCTCACGGGCGGCGTCGGGCTTGCCCTTGCCGTGCCGGACGCGCTGGACCAGGGCCAGGGCCAGGAGTACGGCGGCGTCCGGGGCGTCCGGTTCGGCCACCAGCCAGTCGCGGGCCCAGGCCTCGCTGTACGACTCCGCGGCGAGCACCGTCACGCGGTGGCCGCGCCGGTCCCAGTCGTCGCCGGTGCGGGACAGCAGCGTCCGGACCGCCTGCCATCTGCCCTGCGCCAACGCGGCGCGTGCGTCGACGAGTTCGGCGTCGTCGAGGGCCGCGTCGAAAGCCTGGGCGGCGCGTTTGCGGCTGCGGCCGAAGGGGGGCGGGGACACCGTGTGAGCTTTCCTCACGGAACGTGGCGAATGTACACAGGGGTGCCCGGCCCGGTGCGGGCAGGCCGACAACCGATGCGGGCAGATCGACGGGCTGATTCGCGCCGCCATCGATCGATCACGCACAGCCAACCCCTCACCCATGGTTCGAGTCAAGAGCAGAAGGCGCGTTACACGCGTCAACTCTCCATACCTAAGGGGAAGTTGTGGTGAATTGGTGCTGGTGAGGCCCGGTCAAGGCCTTATGGTTGTGGCGTACGCCATGGCGCGGCCTCCCGTCGCCCCGCACCATGACGGGAACCCCCGCCGCCGAGACGGACGCGAGGTCCGGGTCGGCGGCGTCGCTGACGGCCACGGTGTCGATGGCGTCGATGACGGCCACGGTGTCGATGACGGCCACGGCTTCGACGTGTCGACGGCAGAGTCGACGGTCCGAATGCGGGTACTCCCAGGGGCAAGCCGGGCACTGGGACGCTACAGTCGGCGACTACCACCACCCCCACCCCGCCGCCGCCCGGCCGGATGATCGAGGTAGACAGCGTGTCGGTTCTGGTTCTGACTCTCGCGGTGAGTGCGGCCTGTTGCCTGGGCTTCGGGTTCGTGCTCCAGCAGAACGCGGCCCGTCAGGCACCGCTGAGCGACTTCCTCTCGCCCCGGCTGCTGCTCGACCTGGTCAAGGTGCCGCGGTGGCTCGGCGGCATCGGCCTGATGGTGGTGGGCATGGTGCTGGGCGCGATCGCGCTGGGCCAGGGCGAGGTCTCGCTGGTCGAACCCCTGCTCGCCACGAACCTGCTCTTCGCCCTCGCCCTGTCCCGCCGGCAGACGAAGCAGCCCCTGGGCCGCCAGGGCTGGGCGGGCCTGGCGCTCCTCGCGGGCGGGGTGAGCGCGTTCATCGTGGCGGGCGAGCCGCGCGGGGGCAGCGCGGTCACCGACCCCTTCCGGCACTGGCTGATCATCGGCGCGATGATCGGCCTCGCCCTGCTGCTCACGACGTACGCGAAGCGCTCCCGGCTGAGCGCGGGCCCGGTGCTGCTCGCCCTGGCGGCCGGTCTCCTCTACGGCGTCCAGGACGCGCTGACCCGGGTCAGTGGCCAGCGCTTCACCGAGGGCGGCCTCGCCGAGCTGCTGACCGGCTGGCAGCCGTACGCCGTGCTGGCCCTCGGGGTCACCGGGCTGGTCCTGGTGCAGAGCGCGTTCGAGACGGCCCCGCTGCGGATGTCGCTCCCCGCACTGACCGCGGCCCAGCCGCTCGCCGGGATCGTCTGCGGAGTGGGTTTCCTGGGCGACCGCCTGCGCACCGACACGGCCGCGCTGACCTGGGAGGCGGTGGGCCTCGCGGCGATCGTCACGGGCATCGTCCTGCTGGGCATGCACCCGGCGATGCCGTGCGGGGCGGACAACTCGGCACCTGCGCGGGATCTTCAGCCGAGCTGAGGGTTTCCGGGGCGTCGGTCGCCCGTGGGTTCGCGTGGGTGGCCCTGGTTGAATCCTGGCCGCCGGTTGAATCGTGGCCCCTGGTTGAATCGTGGCCCCTGGTTGGATGGGGCCATGAGTTCTGCTGACGAGATCCTCGACATCGTCGACGAGAACGACAACGTCGTCTCCCAGTCCCCCCGTGGTGCGGCGTACGCCGAGGGGCTGCGGCACCGCTGTGTGTTCGTCCAGGCCCGGGACGCCGCGGGGCGGCTGTTCGTGCATCGCCGTACGGACACCAAGCTGGTCTTCCCCTCGCTCCACGACATGTTCGTGGGCGGAGTCGTCGGCGCGGGTGAGTCCTACGACGACGCGGCCCTGCGCGAGGCGGAGGAGGAGCTCGGTGTGAGCGGGCTGCCCCGGCCGGAGTTCCTCTTCAAGTTCCTCTACGACGATGGCGCCGGTCACACCTGGTGGTCCGCGGTCTACGAGGTCCGCTGCGAGCTCCCGGTCAGCCCCCAGGTGGAGGAGGTCGCCTGGCACGACTTCCTGCCCGAGGACGAGGTGGAGCTGCGGCTGCGCGACTGGGAGTGGGTGCCCGACGGACTGGCGGCCTACGAACGCCTCAAGGCGTACCGCTCGATGGGCTGACCGCCGGAAGCTCCACCGTGACCCGGAGCCCGCCGCCCGCACGTGGCGCGAGGTCGAGGGTGCCGTCGTGCGCGTGGGTGATGGTCCTGGCGATGGCGAGCCCGAGGCCGACGCCCGCGTGGTCGGTGTGCACGCGCTCCGTGCCCCGCTGGAACGGCTCGGCGAAGGTGGCGGCCCGCTCCGGGGTGAGTCTCTCGCCGGTGTTCTCGACCGTGAGCACCGCCGTCCCCGGACGCACGCCGGTCGTGACCCGCACCGCGCCCCCGTCGGGCAGGTTGTGGACGATCGCGTTGTGCACGAGGTTCACGGTGAGTTGCAGCAGCAGCGCGGGTGATCCGCCGGTGGCGGCGGCGTCCCCGCCGGTCTCGACCCCGACCCCGTGCTTCTCCGCGAGGGGGAGGAGCGTCTCGGTGGCCTCCTCCGCGAGCAGGGACAGGTCGACGGGCTCGCGGGTGAAGGACCGCTGGTTGGCGCGGCTGAGCAGGAGCAGCGCCTCCGTGAGGTCGATCGCCCGGGCGTTGACGGAGTGCAGGCGTTCGATGACCTCGCCGGTGTCGGCGTGCGGGTCGGCGCGGGCCACGTCGAGCAGGGTCTTCGAGACGGCCAGCGGGGTGCGCAACTCGTGCGAGGCGTTGGCCGCGAACCTCTGCTGCTCGGCGACGTGCGCCTCCAGCCGGGCGAGCATCGCGTCGAAGGCGTCGGCGAGCTCACGGAACTCGTCCCTGCGGCCCGGCAGCAGGACCCGGTGGGAGAGCGATCCGTGGGTGGCCGAGCGGGTGGCGTCCGTGATGCGGGTCAGCGGGGCGAGCATCCGGCCTGCGAGGATCCACCCGCCCACCAGGCCGAACACCAGCAGGAACGCCAGCACGGCGGCCGCCCTCGGCGCGAAGACCTCCAGGAGGGCGGACCGGATGGGGAAGACTCCCGCGGGCCGGTCGTCGGGGTTGTAGAGCATCCCGCGGTCGGGGACGTACCGCAGCAGGAACAGCCACACCGCGGCGAGCAGCAGGAGACCGGCGACCATGAGGAACCCGGCGTAGCTGAGGGTGAGTTTCAGGCGGACGCTCACCCCGGGCCGCCTATCCACGGCCCGCTCCGGCGTCCCCGGTGCCCGGCTGCGGGTCGATGCGGGAACCGACTCGGGGCTGGGGGTGGATGCGGGACTCGACGCCGGGCTGCGGTTCGCCGCTAGAGCCGACGCCGGACTGCGGTTCGTTGCCGGAGCCGACGCCGGACTGCGGTTCGTTGCCGGAGCCGACGCCGGACTGCGGGTCGTCGCTGGAGCCGACGCCGGGCTGCGGGTCGATCCGGTAGCCGACGCCCGGCACGGTGGCGATGATCCACGGTTCGCCGAGCCGTTTGCGCAGGGCCGAGACGGTGATGCGGACGGCGTTGGTGAACGGGTCGGCGTTCTCGTCCCACGCCCGCTCCAGCAGCTCCTCGGCGCTGACGACTCCGCCCTCGGCGGCGACGAGGACCTCCAGCACGGCGAACTGCTTCCTGGTCAGCGCGACGAAGCGGCCGTCCCGGAAGACCTCCCGGCGGAACGGGTCGAGACGCAGCCCGGCGATCTCCCGCACCGGAGGCCTGCTGTGGGCGCGTCTGCGGTCGAGCGCCCTGAGCCGGAGCGCGAGTTCCCGCAGTTCGAAGGGTTTCGTGAGGTAGTCGTCGGCACCCAGTTCGAACCCGGAGGCCTTGTCGTCGAGGCGGTCGGCGGCGGTGAGCATGAGGATCGGCATCCCGCTGCCGGAGGCGACGATGCGTTCGGCTATCTCGTCACCGGAGGGTCCGGGGATGTCGCGGTCGAGGACGGCGATGTCGTAGGAGTTGACGTCCAGCAGTTCCAGCGCGGTGTCCCCGTCGCCCGCGACGTCGGCGGCGATCGCCTCCAGGCGCAGGCCGTCACGGATGGCCTCCGCCAGATAGGGCTCGTCCTCGACAATCAGCACACGCATGGTCCCGATGCTACGAACCGGCGCGTATCGGCGGCATATCGAAAACCGCGAGGCGCTGCGCCGGGCGCGGCCGGTGAACACCGGGCGACGGCGTCCTCCCGCAGCGGGGCCGCTAGGCTCGTGCGCGTGATCGATTTCGCACGGAACGTCCGCGTCTGGTTCGCCCCTGAGGAGGTACGACAGGAGGGCCGTACCCCCGACTACCGGTTCTCCCTCGCCAACGAACGCACCTTCCTGGCCTGGCTGCGGACCGCGCTCGCCCTGATCGGCGGCGGCTTCGCCGTGGACCAGTTCCTGCCGGACCTGCGCTGGGGCTGGCGGGTCGGGCTGGCGCTGGCGCTGCTCGCGGCGGGGGTCCTGTGCTCGTTGCGGGCGGTCAACCACTGGGTGCGGTGCGAGCGGGCGATGCGGCGGGGTGAGGATCTGCCGGCGTCCCGGTTCCCCACGCTGCTGAGTCTCGTGGTCGCGGTGGTGGCCGTGGCCATGGTCGTCGTCGTGTTCCTCGGGTGGGAGGGGTGAGCGAGGGCGCCGAAGGGGAGCGCGACCCGGGACTCCAGCCCGAACGCACCCGGCTCGCCTGGCGCCGTACGACTCTCTCGGGGACCGTCTGTGCCGTCCTCGCCGCGAAGACCGCACTGCACGGCGGACCGTCCCCCGCGGGCCTGATCGCCTGCGCCCTGTGCTGCACCTTCTGGCTGACCTTCCTCTACGCCGCCCACCGCCGCATCCATTCCCTGGCATCCCCAGCCCTCCCGACCCCCCTCACCCCCCGCCACGCAACAGCAGCGGCGCTGTGCACGGTCGCGTTGGCGGTTTGCGGGGCGGCGTTGGTGCTGTGAGGGGGTGACGGGGGGTGGCGCTTCGGCGGAGGGGCTGGGGGTTTCAGATCGCGGGTTTGAGGGTTCACGGTCAGGGCTCCGGGGGTGCGAGACCAGGAGTCCGGGCGGTCTAGGCCCAGCGGCCCGCATCGGGGAGCCCCAGGCATGGGCCCGGGTAGCCCGTCAGGCGGGAGGGTCGGGGGTCAGGGGCGGAGGCCGAGAGCCCGGATTTCGGTGACCGAGGTCCGGCGGTCCGGGCTCGGCGGATCCAGGGCGCCGGGCCCGGCGAGACATCCAGGCACGCAGCGCGAAGTCACACGGGCGAGCGCGACAAGGCCAGCCGATCCAGCGCCTCCCGCCCGGCCCCACTCCAGCCCCCGACACACGCCCCCCGCACTCCCCCAGGGGCGCGGGGAACTGCGCGACCAGCCCCCACCGACCCGCACCCATCCGACAATCGCACGCCCCCATAACCCACCACCCACCACTCACCACCCGCCATCCCCACGCCACACCACCCGAATCGCCCCATATACCCCTTTCCCGTGGCACCCTTTCCGACGTCATCGCCCGCCACCCCGAAGGGGACCGCATCATGACCACCCTCCACCACGAGCACGCCTCCCACACGCACGACCACGGCCCCGGCTGCGGGCACACCGAGGTGCCGCACGAGGGGCATGTCGACTACGCGCACGACGGGCACCTGCACCGCGCGCACGACGGCCACTGGGACGAGTGCGAGGCCGGCGGGCACGTCTCGCACGACGGTCACGAGCACCGGCACGGCCAGGACTGCGGACACGAGAGCGTCCTGCACGGCGACCACGTCGACTACCTCCACGACGGCCACCGCCACGCCGCGCACGACGGCCACTGGGACGACCACTGACCTGACCGGAGAACCGGAGAACCGGAGAACAGGCACCGCCGACAGCTCCCCGCCGCACCCCGCGGGGAGCTGTCGGCCTATCGTGGGCCGGATCACGTTCACCCCCACCCCTGGACGACATACCGACCAGTCGGCATGATGGTCACAACCGTTCACGCGCGTAAGGAGCCCCGATGAGCCCCGACCATCCGCCAGGCCTCGACCTCGACCGGCTGCGCGGCCTGCTCGACCGCGAGCGGCCCGGCCTGGTGCAGGGCCCCCTGACCGGACGGCTGATCGAGGGCGGACGGTCCAACCTCACCTACGCAGTCTCGGACGGCAGCGCGCGATGGGTCGTACGACGGCCCCCGCTCGGCCATGTCCTGGCCACCGCCCACGACATGAAGCGCGAGCACCGGGTCATCAGCGCCCTGCACCCCACCGACGTACCGGTCCCGAAGCCGGTCCTGCTGTGCGAGGACGAGGAAGTCCTCGGATCGCCCTTCTACGTCATGGAGTTCGTCGAGGGCACCCCGTACCGCACCGCCGACCAGCTCGCCCCCCTCGGCCCCGAGCGCACCCGCGAGGCCGTGCTCTCCCTCGTCGACACCCTCGTGGAGCTGCACGCGGTGGACCCCGCCGAGGTCGGCCTCGCGGACTTCGGGCGCCCCGAGGGCTTCCTGGACCGCCAGCTGCGCCGCTGGGGCAAGCAGCTGGACGCCTCCCGCAACCGCGACCTGCCCGGCATCGACGAGCTGCACGCGGCCCTCGGGCGTCACCTCCCCGAGTCCCCCGCGGCCACGGTCGTGCACGGCGACTACCGGCTGGACAACGTCCTGATGGGCGACGACGACCGCATCAAGGCGATCCTCGACTGGGAGATGTCGACCCTGGGCGACCCGCTCACCGACCTCGGTCTGCTGGTGATGTACAGCATGCCGCTCGGCATGTCCGACTCCCCCGTCTCCACGACCGCCGAGGCCCCCGGCCACCCGGACCCCGCCGAGCTGGTCGCACGCTACGCCGAGCGCTCCGGGCGGGACGTGACGGCGGTGTCCTGGTACACGGCGTTCGCGTGGTTCAAGCTCGCCGTGATCCTGGAGGGCATCCACTACCGCTACACCCTCGGCCAGACGGTCGGCCGGGGCTTCGACCGCATCGGGGACCTCGTCCCGGTCTTCATCCGGCACGGTCTGACCACTCTTCAAGGCGGCATCCAAGACCGCATCCAGGAAGGCTGACCCGCATGGACTTCGCGTTCGACGCACGCACCGAGGAACTGCGGGCCAAGCTGCTCGCCTTCATGGACGAGTACGTCTACCCCGCCGAGGCCGTCGCGGAGGAGCAGCGTGCCGAGCTCGCCTCGCCGTGGGACACGCCGGCCGTGGTGGAGGAGCTGAAGGCGGAGGCGCGCAGGCAGGGCCTGTGGAACCTCTTCCTGCCCGACGCCGAGTACGGCGCCGGCCTCACCAACCTCCAGTACGCGCCCCTCGCCGAGATCACCGGCCGCTCCCCGCAGCTCGCGCCCACCGCGCTGAACTGCGCCGCGCCGGACACCGGCAACATGGAGGTGCTGAGCCAGTTCGGCGACGAGCGGCAGAAGAAGCAGTGGCTGGAGCCGCTGCTCGCCGGTGAGATCCGCTCGGCGTTCGCGATGACCGAGCCGGAGGTGGCCTCCTCGGACGCCACCAACATCACCACGTACATCGAGCGCGAGGGCGACGAGTACGTCGTCACGGGCCGCAAGTGGTACATCTCCGGGGCGATGAACCCGGACTGCAAGATCTTCATCGTGATGGGCAAGACCGACCCGGACGGCACGGACATCCGCCGCCAGCAGTCGATGATCCTGGTACCTCGGGACACCTCCGGCGTCACGGTCAGGCGCGCGATGAAGGTCTTCGGCTACGAGGACCACTACCACGGCGGCCACGCCGAGGTGATCTTCGACCACGCGCGCGTGCCGGCCTCGAACCTGATCGGTGAGGAGGGCGGCGGCTTCGCCATCGCCCAGGCCCGTCTGGGCCCGGGGCGGATCCACCACTGCATGCGGCTGATCGGCATGGCCGAGCGGGCGATCGAGCTGATGTGCCGCCGGGCGGTCTCCCGTACCGCCTTCGGCAAGGCGCTGGCCCAGCAGGGCGTGGTCCACAACTGGATCGCCGACGCGCGCGTGACCGTGGAGCAGCTGCGGCTGCTGGTCCTGAAGACGGCCTGGCTGATGGACACCGTCGGCAACCGGGGCGCCCACACCGAGATCCAGTCCATCAAGATCGCCACGCCCCGCGCGGTCGTCGACATCATCGACCGGGCCATCCAGCTGCACGGCGCGGGCGGCGTCAGCCAGGACTTCCCGCTGGCCGAGCTCTACGCCGGCGCCCGCACCCTGATGATCGCGGACGGCCCGGACGAGGTGCACCAGCGGTCGCTGGCCCGGCGGGAGCTGAAGAAGTACCTGTGACGGGCGGCTAGGGCCGTAGGGCCCGCAGCAGCAGGTCGGCCAGGTGGTCGGCCACCTCCTGCGGGCCCATCGGTCCGTCCGGGCGGTACCAGGTGGACAGGTGGTGGACGGAACCGAAGTGGTAGTCCACCACCAGGTCGGCCGGGGTCGCCGTCGAGAAGACTCCCGCCTCCTGGCCTTCCTCGATGAGCGCGCGGAAGCGCTCGTGGTACTTGCGCCGCTCGGCCCGCACCTGCTTGTTCTTCTCCGGGCTGAGGTGGTGCATCGACCGGAAGAAGATCATCGCGTCGTCGAGGTTCTCGATGGTGGTCACGACGACGTCGGCGGCCGCCGCCCGCAGCCGCTTCTCGATCGGCTCGTCGGTGCCCGCGAGCGCGTCGAGCCGCTCCTGCTGCACGCGCAGCACGCGCGCGTACACCTCGTGCAGGAGGTCGTCCTTGGAGCCGAAGTAGTGGTACAGCGCGCCCTTGGTGACGCCGGCCGCCTCGACGATCTCCTGCACCGAGGTGCGGTCGTAGCCCTGCTCGGCGAAGAGCCGGGTGGCGGCGGCCAGCAGCCGCTGCGGGACGGGCGTACCGTCTCCGTCGGTCGTCCTGGGCACTGTGCCGCCACCTGCCTTCCTGGAGGTCATTCACTGCCTTGCGGTCGGGAACGCAGTTCCCGACGGAGGATCTTCCCACTTGCCGTCTTGGGCAGGTCGGTCAGTATCTCCACGTGCCGCGGGTATTTGTAGGCGGCCAGTCTCTCCTTGCAGTACGCGGCGAGTGCATCGGGGTCGGTTTCGGCACCCGGACGGAGGCTGATGTACGCCTTGACTGTCTCCCCGCGGTACCCGTCGGGCACCCCGACGACGGCCGCCTCGCGCACCGCCGGGTGGGTGTAGAGGACGTCCTCGACCTCGCGCGGCCACACCTTGAAGCCGGACGCGTTGATCATGTCCTTCTTGCGGTCGACGACGTAGAGCCAGCCCTGCGGGTCCATGAACCCGATGTCACCCGTGCGCAGCTCACCGTCCGGGAAGGTCTCGGCGGTGGCGTCGGGCCGGCGCCAGTACCCGGGCACGACCTGCGGCCCCCGTACGACGATCTCGCCCTGCTCCCCGAAGGGCACCTCGGCGCCCTGGTCGTCGACGATGCGGACGACGGTGTCGGGCCCCGGCACGCCCACCGCGAGCGTCCCGGACACCGGGTCGACCGGCGCCTCCAGCTGGGGCGGCACGGACGCACAGGGCGCGGTGCACTCGGTCAGCCCGTAGCCGTTGCGGATGTACGGCCCGAAGCCGGCCCGGAACTTCTCCACCAGGGCGGGCGGCAGCGGGGCCCCGCCGGAGGAGATGTTGACGAAGGACGCGAAGTGCTCGCGGGTCACGGCCGGGTGGGCGGCCAGGGCCATGAACGCGGTCGAGGGGCCCACGGTGTAGTGCGGCCGGTGCTCGGCGAACGCCTCCAGGACCACGCCCGCCTCGAAGCGGTATGCCAGCACGAGTGTGCCCACGCTGTTCAGGCACGCCCCGAGCTGGCAGACCATCCCGGTGATGTGGAACAGGGGTGCGAGCGCGAAGTAGACGGGCGCGTCCGGCAGCGCGAGCCCGGTCCGCTGCCGTTCGGCGTTGTACATGATGTTGCCGTGCGTGTTGGTGGCTCCCTTGGGGGTGCCGCTGGTGCCGGAGGTGTAGCTGATCAGCGCGAGGTCGCCGGGTGTGACGTCCCGGCCCTCGGGCGCCTTGTGCCCGGCGCGGGCGACCGCGACCAGATCATCGGCGTCCCCGGCCTGCGGCAGCCGCTCGAAGGTGAGCACGCGCGCGTCCCCGCGGCTCTGGAAGTCCAGCTCGCACCCGGTGAGCGCGATCCGCACCGGCGAGCCGGCCGCCGTCTCGCGCAGGTACGACTCCCAGGCCCGGTCGGAGCAGATCAGCGCGGCCACCTCGCCGTCCCGCAGCACATGCCCGACCTCCCCCGCCTTGTACATGGGGTTGACCGGCACCACGACGGCGCCCGCCTTCCAGGCGCCGAGCAGGGCGAGCACGAAGAGCGGGGAGTTCTGGAGCAGGATCGCCACCCGCTCCCCGCGCTCCAGTCCGCGCGCGGCCAGGTGCCCGGCGACGGAGTCGCTGAGCTCGTCGACCTCGCGGTAGCTCAGCCGTCCGTCGAAGTAGGCGAGGAAGGGCCGCTCCGGCGCCTCGGCCACGGCCCGTCGCAGGGCGTGGACCAGGGAGTCGTCGGGCGCGACCGGACCACGCTGGGCCTCGCTCAGCAGCCCGAGCCACGGCTTGGCCGCGTACAACGAGTCGGTCATCGCATCTCCTCCCACTTCTGCTGGAGGTGGTTCATCCCGGCCAGCCACCGGTCGGGCGTGGCGGCCCGCGCCTGGTAGTACTCGGCGACCTCCGGATGCGGAAGGATCAGGAACCGGTCCTCCTCGATCCCCCGGAACAGCGCCTCGGCCACGTCCTCGGGCTCCACGGCGGTCGGCTTGAGCACCAGGTCCCCCGCGCTCCCGGTGGCGGCGAGCATGTCGGTGCGCACACCCTGCGGACAGATCGCGTGCACCTTGATCCCGCGGTGCCGGTACGTCAGCGACAGGTACTCGGCGAAGGCGAGCGCCCCGTGCTTGGTCACGGCGTAGGGAGCGGCCCCGATCATGGTCAGCAGCCCGGCCGCGGACACGGTCGACACGAACCGCCCGCTCCCCCGCTCCAGCCACCCCGGGAGCAGCGCGTGGGCGGCCCGCACATGGGCCATCACATTGACGTCCCAGGAGGCGGCCCAGGCACCCTCGTCGAGCGAGTCCCCGCCGAAGGCGACACCGGCGTTGGCGCAGTAGACATCGACGCTCCCACCGAGAGCGTCCAGCGCATCGGGAACGACCGCGGAGGCATCCCCGGCCAGGGCAATCCCCCCGACCTCCTCGGCGACAGCCTTGGCCCGCCCGGCATCCAGGTCATTGACGACGACCCTCGCCCCTTCCGCGGCAAACCGCCGCGCAAGCGCAGCCCCGATGCCACCTCCCGCTCCGGTAACAACCACTCCGGCGTCGTGCAGGGCTTCCACCATCGGTCTCCTTCGACTACGGCTCGACTGCGTGGCCAGACTAACCGGTCGGTATGTTGAAAGGAAGGTGAAGGGAGGCCCACCCAGGGGCGCGGGGAACTGCGCGACAAGCCACGACGAACCCGCAGCCTCCCCACAACCGGCGGGAGCACCTACCGTGCAGCTCATGCGCCTATCCAGACGAACCCTGCTCGCAGCAGCAACGGCAACGGCGTCACTCACCTCCGCACCCCCCACCCAAGCGGCCCACCATCGCAGACGCACCGGATTCGAGAACCTCGCCGCATCCGGCTACGAACCACTCCGAGGCCAACGCGTAGGAATCGTCACCAACCCCACCGGCGTGACCCGCGACGTCCACCACATCGTCGACGTGATGCACGCCGATGAAAGGGTGAACCTGGGGGCCGTCTTCGGCCCCGAACACGGCTTCCGGGGCACCGCGCAGGCGGGAGGGTCGGAAGGCCGTTACGACGACCCGGCCACCGGCCTCCCCGTCTACGACACATATCTCAAGAGCGGCCAGGCCCTCGCCGACATCTTCGCCGCCTCCGCCGTGGACACGGTCGTCTTCGACATCCAGGACGTCGGGGCCCGCTTCTACACCTACATCTGGACGCTGTACGACTGCATGGAGGCCGCCCGGCTCGCCGGCAAGCGGTTCGTCGTCCTGGACCGCCCCAACCCCGTCACCGGCCGCCGGGCCCAAGGACCGGTCCTGCACAGGGAGTTCGCGACCTTCGTGGGCCGGCAGCCCATCTCCCAGGCGCACGGCATGACGGTCGCGGAACTGGCCCGCCTCTTCAACGGCGAGTTCCTGACCACCCCGGTGGCCCTGGACACCGTCCTGATGACCGGCTGGCGGCGCGAGGAGTTCTACGACGCCTGGGACCTCCCCTGGGTCCCGCCGAGCCCGAACATGCCCACCCCGGACACGGCGCTCGTCTACTCCGGGACCTGTCTCTTCGAGGGCACGAACCTCTCCGAGGGCCGCGGCACCACCCGCCCCTTCGAACTCCTCGGCGCGGAGGGCCTGGACGGCCGCTGGGCCGCCGCCGCGAACGAACTGGGCCTGCCCGGTGTGCACTTCAGGGAGGCCTACTTCGCCCCAACGTTCTCCAAGTTCCAGGGCAAGACGATCGGCGGGGTGCAGATCCACGTCCACGACAGGCCCGCGTACGACCCCGTCCGCACCGGCGTCGGCCTGCTCGTGACCGCCAGGAGGACGTGGTCCGACTTCGCCTGGCGCCCGGACAACTGGATCGACAAGCTCACCGGCTCCACCCGGGTCCGCACGATGATCGACGCCGGCGCGGGCACCGACGAGGTCGTCGGCGGCTGGCAGGACGAACTGAGGGCGTTCCGGCGGATTCGAAAGAATTACCTCCTCTACGGATGAGCCGTGACGTATGGCCAACTTCGCCCGGTAGCAGGACGATACGCACCACTGCGGGGACGAGGGAGCCTGTCATGGCGGATCCGGCGATGAGCGTGACACCGTACTGGGAGCTGACCTTCGACGCGGACGGCGACCCGGACACCGGCCGGCGGGACCGGCTGCTCGCGGAGGTGACGGCCCGGGGCGTCAGGGACCTGGTCGTCTTCGCGCACGGCTGGAACAGCGACCGCTCGGGGGCGACCCGGCTCTACAGCCACTTCTTCGCCCCGTTCCCGGAGCTCGCGCCGGCGGCCAGGCTCGGGTACGTGGGGGTCGTATGGCCGTCGATGCGGTTCTCGGACGAGCCGATCCCGGACTTCCCGAGGGCGGTGGCCGCCGAGCTGCCGCCGCGTCCGGTGCTGGACAAGGACACCCGGCACGCCCTCCTGGAGACCTTCCCCGGCCGGGCCACGGTGATCGACCGGCTGGCCCAGCTGCTGGATCAACAGCCGCGGGAGGAAGCGGAGTTGGCGGAGTTCGGGCGGCTGGTGCGGCTGCTCGTGGAGGTCGTGCCGCCGGGGCCGCAGGCGCTGTTCGCGGCGGACACGCTCGCGGAGGGGGTGCCTCAGGACGAGCCCGAGATCCTCGCCGGGGACACGGCGACCCTGTGCGAGGAGTTCGCGCGGGCCGTCGCGCAGCTCGAAGACCCCGACGGGATGCGGGGGTTCGCGCTCCCGAACCCGTGGGACGGGGCGCACGAACTGCTGCGGCAGGGGACGTACTACGCGATGAAGCGGCGCGCGGGCACCGTCGGCGAGCGCGGGCTCGGCCGGGCGATCGGGCAGCTCGCCGAGCGGGCGCCCGGGGTGCGGGTGCATCTGGTCGGGCACAGTTTCGGCGCCCGGCTGGTGTCGTTCGCGCTGCGCGGGCTGCCGGAGGGGGTGCACACGGTCAAGTCGGTCACCCTGCTGCAAGGGGCCTTCTCCCACTACGCGTTCGCGGCCCGGCTGCCGCACGACCCGCGCGCGGGAGGGGTGCTCCAGGGGCAGCAGAACCGTGTCGACGGGCCGCTGGTGTGCTGTTACTCCAGCCATGACTCGGCGCTGGGCACGTTGTACCCGCTCGCGTCGCGGATGGCGGGGGACGCGCAGGGCGTCGCGGACTTCGGCATCGGGCGGATGCTGGGCGACCGGTGGGGCGCGATGGGGCACGACGGGGTGCAGGCGGTGCCGGGCACGAAAGCCCTGAAGCTCGCCGACGCCCTCGTGACGGGGCTGCCGGCGCAGGGATGTGTGAACGTCGACGCGGCGGCCGTCGTCAGACGGGGCGGGCCGCCCTCGGGCGCGCACAGCGACATCTGCCACCGCGAGCTGGCCCGGCTGGTGCTGGCGGCGGGCCGTGTGCACTGACCCGCCGCCAACAGGCGTACTGATGAACGGTGTTACCGGTGCGAGGTGTACTCCACCACCTGCTGGAAGGTCGGACGGTTCTGCCAGCTGATGTTGTAGTGCTTGATGCCGCCCAGGGTGCGCTGCACGATCGAGTCGGCGCACCACTGGTCACCCGCCGAGCACAGGCTGTCGCCCGGGTAGACCTGGGCCGCGGTCTTGCCGGACGCGGTCTTCAGGGTGCTGATGAGGATGTCCCGGCAGGCGCTGAGGCTGCCGCCGCCGCAGTACTTGTTCGCCAGCGGGCCCTGCACGTTCTCCCCGAGCACCGCGCGGACGTCCTTGTCGACGTAGCTCCACCAGCCGTACTGGAAGGAGCTGCCCGCGTGGGAGCCGGTGGGGCCGTGCGCGGCGGACGGGGACTCGTCGACGGGCAGGTTGGCCTGGAGGTCGGTGTACAGGGCGGTGCCGAGGCCCGGTTCGAAGATGCCCTTGGCCAGCAGCGGCCACCACGCGTCCAGGATGCGGATCGCGTCGGCGTCGGCGTACTTCTTCGAACCCGCGGAGGTCTCGGTGCGCTTGCCGCCGGCCGTCAGCCACGTCTGGAGCTTGGTGACCGCGGCGGCGGCCGTGGAGTCGGTGACCGTCGAGCTGTTGATCACCTTGAGCAGGTCGGGCAGGACGTCCTCGGCGCGCAGGTCGGTGAGGGACGCGTCGGCCATGGCCTTCACCAGCGAGGCCCTGGTGACCCCGCCCGCGGCGACCAGTTTCTTCACCCGGTCCTCCAGCAGGTTGCCGCGGTGCACCGAGCCGTCGCCCCAGGGCGCGGTGGTGTAGTCCTTGGCCTGCTTGTTGTTCCAGGAGATGTAGTAGTCCTGGTCGATGGAGTTGGGGTGCGCGGAGGGCGGGGTGTAGTCGGCGGTGTTGGTCGTCGGGTTCCAGTTCCGCCACTCGTACGCGGCCTGCGCCCACACCGGGAACTCGGCGTCGACGCCGGAGGCGCGCACCGGGTTGTCGCCGCTGTTGTAGTACGCGGTGTGCGAGGAGTCGGCGTAGAACCAGTTGAAGGTGTAGTTGATGTGCTGCACCGCGCTCTGGAAGGTCTGCGGGCTCTTGACGTAGTCGGGGTCGTTGAGCATCTGGAAGCCGATGATCGAGTCGGCCTCGTGCATGTAGGAGGAGCGCAGGGTGGTGTAGGCGACCTTCTTGCCGCCGACGGTCGCCCGGTACTCGACGGGTCCGTACTTCGTGCGCCAGACCCTCATCGTGTACGACCCCGCGGCGGTGCCGTCGGCCGTGGTCGGGGTCCAGGAGTTCTTCTGCTCGATCTTGTCCATGGCCGTGCAGGTGCCGTGGTACAGGTAGTGGTAGTCGTCCTGGCACAGCTCGACGGCGTAGGTGTCGATGATGTCCTGGCCGGAGGTCGTGGCGGACCACGAGTAGTCCTGGCCGCGGCCCAGTTCGACGTACATGCTCAGGCCCGCGAAGGAGGCGCCGCGGGCGCTGATGCCGGGGCCCTGGATCTCCTGGAGCATCAGCAGCTGGGGGGCGAAGTAGCCGGTCTGGGGCCCGAAGACGGCGACCGGGTGGCCGCTGGCCGTGTACTTCCCGCTCACCACGAGGGCGTTGGACATGCCGCGCTTGGCGGAGGTGAGGGCGTTCGCGGTGGCCGCGGCGGAGGCGGCGGTCGCGCTCTGGGACGCGCCGGTGCCCGTGGCGTCGTAGACCAGCGGCTCGGTGCTCACCGAACCGGCGTCGGGCAGCGCCTCGCCCTGCGGGTCGGTGGGCTTGGTGGCGTAGGGGAAGCTCTCGCCGTTGTGGACGGTGAGGACGGCCTCGGGGTCGTTGCGCTCCCGGAAGGACTCCCAGACCTCGGTGCCCTTCGTCACGCCGTACTGCTGCTGGGCGGCCAGCAGCGAGATCGCGTTGTTGACCTCGCCGCCGCCGCCGGAGCCGAAGAGGGCGCCGATGACGGAGGCCAGCGCGACCAGGTCGGTGAGCTTGAAGTGGTCGATGGTGCCCGCGTTGGTGATCGAGTCCTTGTGTCCGGTCAGGACGTACTCGCCGGGGAAGTAGCGGCCGCTGTCGGAGGCGTCGATGTAGGCGTTGATGCCGGCGATGTAGGCGTTGGCGTCGGCGAGGGCCTGCTGGCCGCGGGCGCCGTTGGCCGCGACCGCGTTGTCGATCTGGGCCTGGAGGTCGGCCTCGCTGTAGGGGGCGTTGCGCCAGAACTGCTGTTCCAGGCCCTGGTTGGAGGCGGCCCCGCCGGCGAAGCCGGTCAGCTGGCCCCGGCCCACGTGCCGGAAGACGTCCATGAGCCACAGCCGGTCCTGGGCCGCCGCATAGCCCGCGCCGAACTCGGTGCCGTACCTGGTGGTACCGGTGATGTGCGGCACACCCGTCTTCTTGTCGCGGACGATCGTCACGTCGGTGCGGCCGGCCGGGCTGAGGGTGGAGGCGACCTGGTCGGAGGGGACCCCGAAGGAGGCGTCGTTGAAGAAGGTGTTGATCGTGGAATTGGTGAGACTCGGGTAGCCCTTGGCCAGGTTGGCGTAGGGGCCGAGCTGGTCCTCCGCGTGGTCGGGCTGGGTGCCGAAGGCCTGGTTGAGGAGGACCTGCGCGAGGGTCGCGTTGCCGTTCTCACCGGGCGGCAGGATGTCGGAACACTGGCCGCCGCAGTAGTCGTTGGCGGCGGCCGCTGCCGCGGTGGCCGAGGTCTGCGCGGTGGCCGAGGTCCCTGCGAGCGGGGACAAAAGACCTGCAATCAGGACGCATATGGATGCCGACTTCAGGAACCCGGAGAGCCTGCCGGGAGTTCTCAGTCTGTCAAGGAGGGTGCGCGGGTTACGTCGAGGCATGGCAGCTCCAACCGACGGGGGTGTGGCCGGAGGTTACCGCCGGTAGCCCCCAGATTTGAAGATGAACATGCGTCAAGTTTTGACAGGGGTGCGTGGGCTGATGGAGGGCATCGGAAATCGGATGGAGCCAAATCGCTTGTCGATACGTCTATTCGGCGAAGTCCGAACGACGACGCCGAAGTGACCGAAGTACAGGTGCAGGTGTGACGGAGGTGCAGGGCGATGGCCGGTTTCCGGAGTCTGGCGAGACAGGTGCGAGATCCGCGGTGCGATCTGGCGCTTCGGCGCTACTCACTGCGCAAGTGCCTTGAGAGGTTCGCTCCTTACGGGCACAGGGCGACCTGGGACCATTTGTGCTCCCGGGCGGGATTCGGTCCCGAGGACCGCTCCCCCGACCCAGCGCGGCTCGTGGCCGCACTGGTGGAACTGGAGGAGGCGCGTTCGGTGTGGCTGGCATACGAGGCCGGGTTCGCCGAGCGGCGCAAGAAGGAGAAGCACGACGGGTTGCGCAGGCCGGGCAGTGTGGACGACTGGCACCGGCTGACCTGGGGCGGGTTCGGTGTCGCGTGGTGCGACGACCCCCGGGTGCACCCCGGTGAGCCGCTGGCGGAGGTGCTGCGCCGGCTGATCTCCGCGCTGGAGCGCGAGCCGGGCGCGGTGTGCCCGGTGTGCGACGGCGAGCGGCTCGTCTGGAAGTACGAACTGGACCACGAACCCTCGACGGGTCCGGTCTGCGTGGACTGCGGGATCCTGGTGCCGCGGCCCGTGCTCACCCCGGAGGCCCTGGCGGACGCCAGGCGCGGACGGCAGCTGGTGTCCGCCTAGAGCAGGTGCGCGCTGGGGGTGCGCCGGGGATGCCGCACCCCCTGTTTTGCCGGGCCCGGCGGGACTGTCGGTGCCGGCTGGCATCATCGGGGGATGGTGCAGGTGTGTCTGAACGGTCCGCGTGGGGCGGCCGACGGGACGGCGGTACCGCTGACGCCCGAGGCCATGGCCCGGTCGGCGGCCGAAGCCGTCGCGGCAGGCGCGACGGACATCCATGTCCACCCCAAGACACCGTGCGGACAGGACAGCCTGTCGCCGCGTGTGGTCGCGGCGACGCTGGAGGCGATCCGGGCCCTGGTGTCGGTCCCGGTCGGTGTGACCACCGGCGCCTGGTCCGAGCCGGACCCCGCCGCCCGGGTCGCGCGCGTCCGGGAGTGGACCGTGCTGCCCGACCACGCCTCGGTCAACTGGCACGAGCCGGGTGCCGAGTCGGTGGCGGCCGCCCTGATCGAGCGCGGGGTGGGCGTGGAGGCCGGGGTCTGGTCGGGGACCGACGCGGCGGCCCGGTTCGCGAGGTCACCGCTCGGACCGAGGGTGCTGCGGGTGCTCGCGGAGGTGACCGACACGGAGGCGGCCGAGACCGCAGCGCACCGCCTCCTCGCCGACCTGGGCCCGGCTCACGGCCGCCCGGTGCTGCTGCACGGCGAGGACGCCGGAGCCTGGCCGGTGCTGCGGCTGGCCGGACGGCTGGGGCTCGCGACCCGGGTGGGCCTGGAGGACACGCTGGTCCTGCCGGACGGGCAACGGGCCGTGTCCAACGCTCAGTTGGTGTCCGAGGGGCTGGTCCAGTACGGGTGCGCCCAGCGCTCGTCGTAGGGCAGGGCGAGGAGTTCGGCCTGGACGGCCAGGTCGGCCTCGCCGCAGGCGCGGAGGCGGGCGGGGGCATGGGCGGCCAGCCAGGACCGGAGGGCGGCGACCGCGGAGCCCTCGTCGTCCTGGATCCACCAGAGCCACGGCGAACCGTCGGTGATCAGGTGGTACAGCCAGTCCTTCGCACAGCTCACCAGGTGCGCCTCGACGGCGGGCCCGTCCCGGAAGCGGTCGAGGAGCGGGGTCATGTCGTCCAGGATCATGGCGCACGTCTCGAACACGTCGTGGACGGGGTACGGCGGCTCGGGGTTCGTGAGGGTGTCGTCCCACCAGGCCAGCACGAACGCCTCGACGGCTCCGGCCTGCCGGGGCGGCCAGGCCCGCCAGTCGACGCGGCTCAGGCCGTGCCAGGCCCAGCCGATGCCGTCCAGACTGCCGTCGGCCATGGCGTGCGCGGTCTGCGGGAGGAGGCGACGCATCACCGCCGGGTGGTCCTCGAAGTGACCGGGGCTCTCGAACACGAACCGGCGGACCAGATCGGCGGGCACGCGCGTGTACGGCGTACGCAGATACGCGATCTCCTCGGGCCCGTAACACCGCTCGCAGCCGGTCTCGGTGGGGCTCGCGAAGCCGTTGAACACGGTGTCGATGTCGGCGAGGGCCGCGGCAAGGGCCGTTGAGGTCATGGGAGTTGGTCCCGTCAGGACTCCGGCCGCGGTGTCGCCGCCGACCGAAGATCGCGACGCTACCAGGCCCTCGAAGGGGGAGCCAGCGATTTCCCCGGGACGCAGTGACCGCCACCGTGGCTCAACAGCACTCCCCCGCCGCCCCTTTCGGTCGCCGTTCCCCGCTCTGCTGCACCAGCAGGCGAGACCCCGTGTGACGGTCGCCGAAGACGTCGTCCGGGTTGGACAGCACGCAGGTGTCGAGGGAGAGGCAGCCGCAGCTGATGCAGTCGGTGAGATGGTCGCGCAGACGGTTCAACTGCTTGATGCGCTCGTCCAGTTCGGAGCGCCAGGCCTCGGAGAGCCGGGCCCAGTCCTCACGGGTGGGGGTGCGTTCCTCGGGGAGCTCGGAGAGGGCGTCGCGGATCGTGGCCAGCGGGATGCCGACCCGCTGCGCGGCCCGGACGAAGGCGACCCGGCGCAGCGCGTCACGGGAGTAGCGGCGCTGGTTGCCCGTGGTGCGGCGGCTGCTGATCAGCCCCTTGGACTCGTAGAAGTGCAGGGCGGAGACGGCGGCGCCGCTGCGCGCGGCGAGCTGGCCGACCGTGAGCTCGTGGATCTTCTCGGGAATCTGGGGCACCCCTCGAACCCTACCCATGCCGCCACCGCCGCGAGTCCGTTGACAGGGGCTCTCCGGCCGACCATGCTAAGCAGTCGCTTAGACATGATGGGGCGAGGAGGCCGGGACATGGCAGAGCCGAGGATCTTCACGGGTGCGGACGACCTGAAGGCGGCGGTGGGCGAGGAGCTGGGGTACACCGACTGGCTGGAGGTCGACCAGAAGCGCATCGACCTGTTCGCGGAGGCCACCGGCGACCACCAGTGGATCCACGTCGACCCGGAGAAGGCCGCCGCGGGGCCCTTCGGCACGACCATCGCGCACGGCTACCTCACGCTCTCCCTGCTGCCGCTCTTCGGGCCCCAGCTGATCAAGGTCGAGGGCGTGAAGATGGGCGTCAACTACGGGACGAACAAGGTGCGTTTCCCCGCGCCGGTGCCCGTCGGCTCCCGGCTGCGCGCCACCGCGCGGATCACCGGAGTCGACGACGTCGCGGGCGGGGTGCAGGTCACCGTGGCCTTCAGCGTGGAGCGCGAGGGCGGGGACAAGCCGGTGTGCGTGGCGGAGTCGGTGTCGCGGTACTACCTGTAGACGCGGTACTACCGGCGGGGCTGTCGCAGGGGCCCATGGGGGCTACTTCGCCGCCCCCACCATCCGCAGCACGAGGTCGGCGTCGAGCGCGCCGACCTCGTCGGGGGTCCACGGCCCGTCGACGTTGAACCAGCGGGCCACGTCGATGCAGAGCGACATCACGGCGAGGGTGGTGCCCTTGACGTCGAGGACGTCGAACTCGCCGGAGGCGATGCCGTCCTCGATGATCCCGCGCACCACGGCGTCGCACTGGCGGCGCAGGTCGAGGATCTCGGCGCGGGCGTCGGGGCCGAGGGAGTCGAGTTCGTACTGGACGACCCGGGCGGTGGTACGGCCGCCGGCGTGCCAGCGGACGAACGAGCTCACGGCGTCGGTCAGCCGCTCGGTGGCGGTGCCCTCGCGGCGGGCGGCGACCTGGAGGATCTCCAGGGCCTTGGTGTGCCCGATCCGGCTGATGCGGTGGAGCAGTTCTTCCTTGGTCTTGTAGTGGATGTAGAGCGCGGCGGGGCTCATTCCGGCCCGGCCGGCGATGTCGCGGGTCGTGGTGGCGTGGTAGCCGCGCTCGGCGAACGCCTCCACCGCGGCGACGAGCAGCCGCCGCGCCGCGTCGGGCGTGACCTCACCCCACGCCGACGTCTCGCCGCCGGCCGTCTCCTCCGCCGTGCTCATCGCACACCCCTCTCCACCGTTCAGAACCCCCACCATACCGCCGAACCTGAGCAACCGCTTAGCCTCCCCGCTCGGACGGGGGGACCGCGGGAGGGCCGACAGGGCGGGGAGGACAGGTGGCACGTGGCGGGCATGGGACGCGGACGCCGATCACCGGGTCGGCGGGGCCGGAGTTCACATCGCCCGACGGGGCCCGGCCGAGGATGCCCCCACAGGCCGCTGGACGGCGGCCGAGTACGGCGGCGACGCGAGGGGCGGCTCGACGTCGTCCACCACGCCAAGGGCGTGCTTCCGGGGAAGGACGGGCCCGTGCGCACCTCAAGGCGGCCGTCATCCCCGCCCTCCGCAGGTGGCGGCACGCGGAGGGCCGGTGACGGCGGAGCCTCAGAGCTTCTCGAAGGGGTCGTGTTCGGCGAGGAGCTTCTCCAGGCGGGCCTGGTCGACGCGGCTGACGATCTGGCCGGCCTCCTGGCGGTCACGGATCACCTTGGCCAGGGTGAAGGCGGAGGTGACGAGGTACAGGACGGCGATGGCGAGGAACCCCCGCACCCAGGCATCCGCGTTCAGCCGGAAGATGCCGATGGCCGTGGCCGCCATGGCCACACCGAAGGAGGCCACGGCCTGTCCGTAGAAGGCCGCGGTGTTCTGCTGCTTGACCGGTGTCTCACTCATGGACAGAGTCTCGGACTGCGGCGACCCCGGCCACATCCGCTCAGATACTCATCCCGTACTCAGAACGCCGACACACCGGTCAACGCGCGCCCGATCACCAGCTTCTGGATCTGGCTCGTGCCCTCGTACAGGGTCATCACGCGCGCGTCCCGCAGCAGTTTGCCCACCGGGTACTCGTCTATGTAGCCGTATCCGCCGAACACCTGCACCGCGTTGTTCGCGGCCCGCACCGCGGCCTCCGAGGCGAACAGCTTGGCCTTGGAGGACTCCACGGCGAAGGGCAGGCCGCGGTCGATCAGATCGGCGACCCGCCAGGTCAGCAGTCGGGCCGCGTCCACGTCCACGGCGATGTCGCTGATCAGCTCCTGGACCAGCTGGTGCCCCGCGATCGGCTTGCCGAACTGCTCGCGCTCACCGGCGTACCGGACCGCCGCGTCCAGCGCGGCCTGCGCGATCCCCACACATCCCGCCGCCACCGACATCCGCCCCTTGGCCAGCGCGGACATCGCGACGGAGAACCCCTTGCCCTCGGGTGCCAGCATCGCGGAGGCCGGCACCCGCACCCCCTCCAGGACGAGTTCGGCGGTCGCCTGTCCGCGCAGGCCGAGCTTGCCGTGGACGGTCCGGCGGGTCAGACCGGGGGTGTCGGTCGGGACCAGGAACGCGGAGACGCCCTTGTGGCCGGGCGCGTCCGTCGAGCGGGCGAACAGGAGCACCACGTCGGCCCACGTGCCGTTGGTGATGAACATCTTGGTGCCGTCGATGACGTACTCGTCGCCGTCCCGCACCGCGCGGGTGGCGAGGTTGCCCGCGTCGGAGCCGGTCCCGGGCTCGGTGAGGCCGAAGCAGCCGACGTACTCCCCGGAGGTGAGCCCCGGCAGCCAGCGCCGCTTCTGCTCCTCGCTCCCCCAGGCCGCGACCGTCTTGGCGACCAGCCCCAGGGAGACCGACACGATCCCGCGCACGGAGGAGTCGCCCCGCCCGAGCTCCTCGGTGACCAGGCAGTACGCGAGATGGTCACCGCCCGAGCCGCCGTACTCCTCGTCGATCGTCAGCCCGAGGAACCCGACCTCGCCGAGTTTCTTGACGATCGAACGGTCCACTTCTTCGGCGCGATCCCAGGCCACGACATGGGGAGCGATCTCACGGTCCACGAAGTCCCGCGCCAGCCGCCGGACGGCGGTCTGCTCCTCGCTGAGCCCCAGGTCGACCACGAGATCACCTCACTTGAGAAGGACACCTTTAAATTAGCACTGCTAGTTTAGCTTCCGCCGCCCTACTATGTGCGCCATGGCCCGACCGCGCAAGCCCCTCCTCAGCACCGACCGGATCGTCGAGACGGCCCGCGCGCTCGTGGACACCGAGGGTCTGGCGGGCCTCTCCACCCGCCGGCTCGCCGCGGAGCTCGGGGTCAGCGGCCCGTCGCTGTACAACCACTTCCGCACGAAGGACGAGATCCTGGAGGCGGTCGCCGACTCGGTGAGCGCCCAGGTCGACCTGTCGATGTTCCAGGACGGCCGGCCGTGGCGGACCGCCCTGCACGACTGGGCCGTCTCCTACCGCTCCGCCCTGCGCGACCACCCCAACATCGTCCCGGTCCTGGCCCAGGGCCCCGGCCGACGTCCCGCGGGACTCCGGCTCGCCGACGCGGTCTACGGCGCGATGGTCGACGCGGGCTGGCCCCCGGCCCAGGCCACGTCCATCGGCGCGCTGATGCGGTACTTCATCATGGGCTCGGCCCTCGGCTCCTTCGCGGGCGGCTTCGTGGACGACGCCAGCGCGTACGACCCGGCCGACTACCCCCACCTCGGCCAGGCCCACCTGCTCGCGGAACAGCAGGAGAAGATCGACGAGCGGGCCTTCGAGACGGGCCTCGGCGCCCTGCTGGAGGGGCTGGCCCAGCAGTACGAGCAGGTCGGACGCACCGCGTAGCGGCGCCTGCCGGCAGAGGAACTCCGGGGCCGCCACCGGTACGTCCGCGGTCCAGCGCGGGGTCGGCACGGGCACAGGCACAGGCACACAAGCACCGGCACGGGCATGGGAACGGGCACTCAAGCACCGGCGTTGGCACCGGCACGGCAACGCAGCCGTCCGAAATCCGCGAGCTTTTCGGCCCCGCGCCTTCCTACCCTCGGAAGCATGATGAACCCCCGCCGCACCGAACTGCTGGCAGCCGGCGCAGCCACCGTCACCGTCGTCCTGTGGGCCTCCGCCTTCGTCTCCATCCGCAGCGCGGGCGAGGCCTACTCCCCCGGCGCCCTGGCCCTCGGCCGGCTCCTGTCCGGCGCACTCGCCCTGGGCGTGCTCTGCCTGGTGCGGCGGGAAGGCCTTCCGCCGCGCGAGGCCTGGCGAGGCATCGCCGTCTCCGGCATCCTCTGGTTCGGC
This sequence comes from Streptomyces griseorubiginosus, assembly GCF_001514195.1. GTDB lineage: Bacteria > Actinomycetota > Actinomycetes > Streptomycetales > Streptomycetaceae > Streptomyces > Streptomyces griseorubiginosus. The sequence continues at coordinate 394,435 of NZ_KQ948739.1, forward strand.
TTCTACATGGTCGTCCTGAACTGGGGCGAACAGCAGGTCGACGCGGGCACCGCCGCCCTGGTCGTCAACATCGGCCCCCTGCTGATCGCCCTGCTCGGCGCCCGACTGCTCGGCGACGCGATGCCGCCCCGGCTGCTGGCCGGCATGGCGGTGTCCTTCGCGGGCGCGGTCACCGTGGGCCTGTCGATGACGGACGAGGGCGGCTCCTCCGTGCTCGGCGTGGTGCTGTGCCTGCTCGCGGCGATCGCCTACGCGGGCGGGGTCGTCGCCCAGAAGCCCGCCCTCGGGTCGGCGAGTCCCCTCCAGGTGACGACGTTCGGCTGCCTGGTCGGGGCCGTCGTCTGCCTGCCGTTCGCCGGGCAGCTGGTGTCGGAGGCGGCCCACGCCCCCGCCTCCGCCACGCTCAACATGGTCTACCTGGGCGTCTTCCCGACCGCCCTGGCCTTCACCACCTGGGCCTACGCCCTCGCCCGTACGACGGCCAGCCGGATGGGCGCGACCACGTACGCGGTGCCCGCCCTGGTCGTCCTGATGTCCTGGCTGGCGCTCGGCGAGGTCCCCGGGCTGCTCACCCTCGCGGGCGGGGCGCTGTGCCTGGCGGGCGTGGCGGTGTCGCGGTCCCGGAACCGGAACGCCGCGGGCCTGGTGACCGTGACGGCACCGGTTCCGCAGCCCGAGAAGGCCTCGGACTCCTCGTAAAGGACCCCGTCCGCGAGGACCGTGGGTCAGAACACGACCAACGCCCTGCCGCCCTTGCCCGCCAGCATGTTGTCGAAGGCCGCCGGGATGCCGTCCAGGGCGATCCGCTCGGTCACCAGCATCCCGAGGTCCAGGCGGCCCGCCCGGACGTGCTCGGCGAGCACCGGCAGGTCCTGGGCGGGGTCGGAGTTGCCGTAGACGCAGCCCGCGAGGGTCCGTCCCCAGTGGAAGATCTCCAGGGCGTTGAAGGTGACCTGCTGGTCCTTGCCGCCGATGCCGACGACCGTCGTACGGCCGCCGCGGCGGGTGGAGTCCCAGGCCGTGCGGATGGTGGAGGCGCGGCCGACGCACTCGACGGCGACATCGACGCCCTGCTTTCCGGTGAGACCCCTGATCTCGCGGGCGGTGTTCTCCGAGGCGATCACGTAGTCGGTGGCTCCGGCGGCGCGCGCCAACTCCTCCTTCTCCGGGGAGACATCGACCGCGACGATCCGCGAGGCACCGGCGATCCGGGCCGCCTGGAGCGCGGCCAGGCCCACGCCCCCGACGCCGTACACCGCGACCGTCTCGCCCTCGCGGACCCGGGAGGCGTGGTGGACGGCGCCGTAGCCGGTGAGGACGGCACAGCCCAGGAGGGCCGCGTCGGTGAGCGGGATGCCGTCGGGGAGGGGCAGGAGGCAGGACTGCGGGACGACCGTCTCCTCGGCGAACGCGGCGACGTTCAGGCCAGGGTGGAGGTCGGTGCCGTCGGCGGTGCGGGCGTAGACGTCGGCGGCACCCTTGAGGGCGTTGGCGCACAGCCAGACCTCGCCGAGCGAGCAGGCGTGGCAACTGCCGCAGGAGGGAGCCCAGTTGAGGACGACTCCGGCGCCGGGCGCCACACCGGTGACGCCCTCGCCCACGGCGACGACCGTCCCCGCGCCCTCGTGGCCGAGGACGGCCGGGACGGGGACGCGCATGGTGCCGTTGGAGAGGGACAGGTCGGAGTGGCAGACCCCGGCGGCGGCGAGCCGGACCCGGACCTGGCCGGGGCCGGGGTCCGGGAGCTCGATGTCGGTGACCTCCAGGGGAGCGCCTACGGCGGGAAGGACTGCTGCGCGAACCACGTGAAGGCTCCTAGAACTGGAGGGACTTGGTCTGGAGGTACTCGGTGAGGCCGTGCGAGCCGAGCTCGCGGCCGACGCCGGACTGCTTGTAACCGCCGAAGGGGGCAAGGGGGTTGAAGCGGCCGCCGTTGATGTCGACCTGGCCGGTGTCCATCCTGCGCGCGAAGGCCACCGCCTCCGCCTCCTCACCGGCCCAGACGGCGCCCGCGAGGCCGTACACCGTGCCGTTGGCGATGCGCAGGGCGTCCTCCTCGTCCTCGTAGCGCAGGATCGACAGGACCGGGCCGAAGATCTCCTCCTGGGCGATCGTCATCTCGGACGTCACGTCGGCGAAGACCGTCGGGGCGACGAAGTAGCCCTGATCTCGCGGGGATTCGGGGCCACCGGCGACCAGCCGGGCACCCTCGGCCACGCCCTTCTCGATGTAACCGCGCACCCGTGCCTGCTGCTTGGCGTTGACGACGGGGCCGATGCGCTCGCCGTACTTCGCGGCAGCGGCGGCGGCCAGCTCGACGGCCTCCTCGTACTGGTCCCGGTGGACCAGCATCCGGGTCCAGGCACTGCATGTCTGGCCGGAGTTGGACATGACGTTGGCGACGCCGACGTTGACGGCCTTGGCGAGGTCGGCGCTCGGCAGGATGACGTTGGCGGACTTGCCGCCGAGCTCCAGGGCGACCTTCTTGAGCGCGGCACCGGCGGTCGCGCCGATCTGCCGGCCGACGGCGGTGGAGCCGGTGAAGGAGACCAGGTCGACCCCGGGGTGCTCGGCGAGGGCCTGTCCGGCGACCGGGCCGAGGCCGGTGACCAGGTTAAAGACACCGGCCGGGACGCCCGCCTCATGGACCGCCTCGGCGAAGAGCTGGGCGACCAGCGGGGTGTCCTCGGCGGGCTTCAGGACCACCGTGCAGCCCGCCGCCAGCGCCGGGGCGACCTTGGCGACGATCTGGTGCAGCGGGTAGTTCCAGGGGGTGATCGCGGCCACCACACCGACCGGTTCCAGGTGGACCGTGGAGTTGCCGACCTTCTCCTCGAACGGGTGGGTCGCGGCCAGCTCGGCGTAGGAGCCGGCGACCGCGACGGGGACGGCCGCGTGGACGTTCTGCGAGAACTTCAGCGGCGAGCCGAGTTCGGCGGTGACCGTCTCGGCGATCTCGTCCTTGCGGGCGGCCAGCACGTCCCGGAGGGCGGCCAGCCGGGCGGCCCGCTCGGCCGGAGCGGTGGCGGCCCAGGCCGGGAGGGCGGCGAGGGCGGCCCGTACGGCGAGGTCGACGTCCTCGGCGGTGCCCGCCGGGACCCGCCCGATGACCTGTTCGTCGGCCGGGTTCACGACCTCGATCACGTCCGGTCCGGTGGCCGGGCGCCACTCGCCGTCGATGTACATGCCGTCGTGCGCCTTCATGGTGCGTCCTCCCGGGCTGGGCCGTGTCGTCGTCCGGCTCACATAGTCCAGCCCACAAACTAGCGGCGATAGTTTTTCGACGCCAGGGCGGGCCGGACGACCCCAGGAGATCAGAAGTCGGCCCGCGGCCGCTCGTCGGGCCGTTCGGTGCCGGCGAAGAGCTGTGTGTCGATGTACGGGCGACGATCAGGACGGCCCTGGAACTGGTTCAGGACCGCCCCGGCACTGGTTCAGGACCGCCCCGGTACTGGTGAGGTGCGGTCGCATCGCACCGCCCAGGGCCTGTCCGGTGCCAAGCCCCTTCGGCGCGCACGGAGTTCACTCGTCCAGGTCCGGCAGGTGGTCCGGGGACGGGCAGATGCGTTCGCCGTGCTGGTCGAAGACGAACAGGTGGGAGATGTCGACGAGGAGGGGGACCTGCATGCCGCGGCGGAGGTCGATGTCCGGGGTGGTGCGGACGACCAGGTCGCCGGGGAGGCGGGGGTCGGGCGGTGTGGCGCCGGGACCGGGCTCCGGCGCGTCGTCCAGGACCACGACCGGGCCCGCCCGCAGGGAGCCGGCGCGCTCTCTTAGGCGGTTCAGGACGGTGCCGTCGCGGCGGCGCCGGGCCGCCGGGCGGGCGGTGGGCCGCGCGGCCTCCAGGTCGGGGACGTGGGCCGGACGGGAACCGGTGTTGAAGTGGACGAGGACCTCGTGCCCCTGGAACTCCACGTGCTCGACCAGCCCGGTGATCGGCATCTCGCCCGGCCGGGCGGAGCCGGGGTGGGCGATGCGGACGGCCTCCGAACGCAGCCCGACGATGACCTCACGGCCCTGCTGGACGCGGAGCAACTGGTGGTCCAGGGAAAGCGGTTCGGGCAGCCGCAGGTACTGCTTGCCGAGGCTGATGGTCATGGCCCCGTCCAGCGGGGCCCGGACCAGGCCGCGCAGGAGGTTGATGCGCGGGGTGCCGATGAACGCGGCGACGAAGACGTTGCGGGGCAGGGCGTACACCGAGCGCGGGGAGTCGACCTGCTGGAGGACTCCCCCGCGCATCACGGCGACCCGGTCGCCCAGCGACATGGCCTCGGCCTGGTCGTGGGTGACGTAGACGGTGGTGACGCCCAGTTCGCGGGTGAGGCTCGCTATCTCGGCGCGCAGGTGGTTGCGGAGCTTGGCGTCGAGGTTGGACAGCGGCTCGTCCATCAGGAAGGCGGAGGGGTGGCGGGAGATGGCCCGGCCCATCGCCACGCGCTGGCGTTCACCGCCGGAGAGCTGGGCCGGGTAGCGGTCGAGGAGGTCCTCGATGCCCAGCATGCGGGCGGTGGCGTCCACCCGCGGGCGCGGGTCCGCGCCAGGGGCCTCGATGCGCAGCGGGAAGCCGATGTTCGCGCGGGTCGTCATGTTCGGGTAGAGGGCGAAGTTCTGGAACACCATCGCCATGCGCCGCTCGGCGGGCCCCAGGTCGTTGGCGTACTCGCCGTCGAGCCTGAGTTCGCCCTCGGTGATCTCCTCCAGCCCGGCGATCATGCGCAGGACGGTGGACTTGCCGCAGCCGGAGGGGCCGAGCAGGACGAGGAACTCGCCGGGCGCGATGTCGAGCGTGAGACGGTCCACCACCCGGGTGCCTCGGGTGTACGTCTTGCTCACGTCGTGCAGGGAGATGGAGCGTGTCATGGCAGTGCCCCCGGGGGCTGACTCAGGCGTTGGTGCTCCGCGTTCGGACGACCCCGGACGGCTCGCACGGGGCTGTGGGTCACGGAAGTTAACGGAACGCACCCGGTGGGGGGAAGGGACCGGACGGGATCCGGCACTCCCGTCCAGTCCCTGAGAAAGCGGACGACCTGGTTCAGCGAACCGCCACGTTCGTGGACAGCTGCCACACGGGGATCTCGGGCTCGCGATTCCGGGGGTCGGCACCTTGCGGCACGGAGCTCCGGGGCCCGTTGTCCGAGGGATCGGGGGCACGCGAGCCGGGACCTGGGAGCCCGGCGTTCGAGGACCCGGGACTTGCGGGCCCGGGGCTCTGGAGTCCGGTACTTGCGGATCCGGGGCTCTGGAAGCCGGGACTTGAGGACCCAGGACTTGAGGACCCGGGGCTCTGGAGCCCGGGACTGGCGGGCCCGGAACCTGTCGGCCCGGGACTGCGGAGCCCGGTGGACCGGGTCGGGCCGGGCCGGGGCTCGCGGGTCCGGACGAGGTGGGCGAAGACCACGACGTTGCTGGTGTAGCCCGTCCGTCTCGTGAAGAGCCCGCCGCAGGTGATCACGCGCAGTTCCGGGCGCCGGGACCGGCCGTAGACCTCCTTGTCGGGGAAGCCCGCCTTGTCGAAGACCTTCACCCGGTCCACGGCGTAGACGGCGGTACGGCCGTCCGCGCGCCGCGCCTCGATGAGCTTGCCGGGCTTCACCTCGGCGAGGGCGGCGAAGACGGCGGGGCCGGTCCTGGTGTCGCGGTGGCCCACGGCGATCGCCGTGCCGGGCTCACCGGGGGTCGGGCCGCCCTCGTACCAGCCCACGAGCTTCGGCTTGTCGACCGGCGGTGTCGCCAGCTCCCGGCCCTTGATGAGCCCGAGGCCCATGACCGGGGCGTTGATGCCCAGGGACGGAATGCGCAGGGACGTCGGCCGGGACCGGGACAACGGGCGCGGCGGGGGCATGCGCGGCGGGGTGCTCCGCGGCGGGCGGCGGGCCGAGGGAGTCGACCCCACGGCCGCTCCCGGCCCACCGGCCACCTTCGCATCCGGGCCGGCGCCCGAGCCGGCGGCCGCCACGGCGTCCGGGCCGCCGGCCCCGTCCGGCAGGGGCGGCCCGTCATCGGCCGTGCACCGCACCCCCGTCGTCACCAGGACGACCGTGAGCAGGGCCGTCCTGGTGAGACGGTAGGCGCGGGTCCGGTACCAGGGCCTGCGTCTGCGCCTACGCGGCGCCATGGGGCCGACGGCGGTTCTGCCGGAACCAGGCGACGCCGCCGACCGCCACCAGGCCGACCGCGCCGGCGCCGGCCACCGGCGCGTACGCGGCCGCGGTGTCGACGAGACCGCCGCCACCCGCGTGCACACCGCCCTTCGGGCCGTTGGAGTCGCTCTGACCCCAGGCCGCGCCGCCGCCCTGCTGCCGGTCCTCGATCTGGTCGCCCGGACGGCGCCCGCCGTCGCGGTTGGCCTCATGGCAGTTGACGCGGAAGACCTTCTCCTTGGTGACACCCGCCACGATCCACGTGATCTTGTACTGTCCGTCCGCCACGCCCAGCGGGTCGGTGTGGCCGGCACCTCCGGCGAGCTGGATGGCGCCGGTCACGGTCGCGGCGGTGGGCAACGGAGGCTGGGGGGTGATGGTGTAGGGGATGGTGGTGAGAGTGTCGAAGTTGACGGCATCCAGGTAGAACTTGCAGACCCTGGGGTCGTCCTTCGAGACGCCGAAGGGCACACCCACGCGGTGGATCCTGATGTCACCGTTCTCTCCTGCGGCCGAGGCGGCCGGTGCCGCCACCCAGGAGGCGCCGGACGCGGCGAGGGCGGTGAGGACGACAGTGGCACCCGCGCGGGCGCGGAGACCACGTGGGAGTGTCAGGCTGGGCATGCGCGCTCCTCCGATTCAGACGATTTTCATACAAATCGTTCTTTCGCGAGGACTCTGCTTCATGGGTGCGGCGGTCGGCCGCATCGACGCCCGGCGCGCCGTCAGATATCGCTCGTGCGGCGCAATCCCGAGCGCTTCGGCCGCTCCCCCGCGGCCGGTCCGGCCCCCTCCTCGCGCCGCGCCGCCGAGCGCAGCGCGACTCCCGACGACACCAGCAGCAGGCCGCCCAGCATCACGAACGGAGCCGCTACTCCCGCGACCCCCGCCACCAGCCCCGCGGTGGCCGGTGCGGCGACCTGGCCGAGGCGGTTGCCGGTCAGGCGCAGGGCGAGGGCGGTGGAGCGGGCGCCGTCGGGGGCGGCCTGGACGACCGTCGTCATCGACAGGGGCTGTCCGACACCGAGGCAGAAGCCGAGCAGCGCGAGCATCACCGCCAGCGCCCACCCCGGGACCGGCAGTGCGACACCCGCGCACAGGAGGGCGCCCAGCAGACACGTCACGGTGAGGAGCGCCGCGCGCCCCAGCAGCCGTAGCAGCGGAGTCAGCACCAGACGGCAGGCGATGGTCGCCGCCGCGCGCAGGCTCAGCAGCAGACCGATCACCGAGGGAGCTATGCCCCGGTGCTCGCCGACCACCGGGAGGTACGCGGTGAGGATGTCGGTGGCGGACAGCACGGACAGGCTCACGAAGATCCCGCCGGGTACGCCCCTGGCGCGCAGGATGCGTCCGACGGGGACCCGGTCGCCCGGCCCGCTACGGGACGTGGCCGCCGTGTCGCGGTGCTCGATGCGCCACAGCGAGGTGAACGAGACCGCCGCCCCCGCGCCCGCGACGAGCAGCGCGAGCGCGCTGGTGCCCGCCCGGTCGGAACCGCCGATCAGCGCGCCTGCCGCGAGCGGGCCCACCAGCTGGCCGAGGGAGACGCCGATGGTGAAGTGGCCGAAGTTGCGGTCCTGTTCGTGCGGGGCGGACTGGCGGGCGACCAGGGACTGGGAGCCGATGACGAAGCAGAGGTGGCCGAGCCCCATCACCCCGCTCCAGACCGCCATCGTCCACAGGGAGTCGGCGACCCCGCTCAGCGCGCACCCGCCGGAGATGAGCACCACTCCCACGGGCAGCAGCGGCGCACACCGCCCGTGGTCCGTACGGCGGCCCAGCGGTACGGCGGCGAACAGCGGGAGCAGCGCGTACACACCGGCGATGACACCGATCGCGCGTTCGTCCGCGCCCAGCGCGAGGGCCCGGTAGGAGACGGCGGGCCGTGCCATCGACACCGCCCCCTGCGTGAAGCTGAAGGCGATGACGAGGCGGAGCAGCCAGCCGCGGTTCCCACCGGGCGCCATGTTCAAGTCTCCCTGGAGATGGATCAGATGATGCCGAAGAGGATGCCTGCCCCGAGGATCACCAGGCATGTGAGAGCGGCCCACTTGACCACGAACTTCGTGTGGTCGCCGAACTCCACCTTGGCCATGCCGACGAGCACGTACACGGCCGGGACGAGCGGGCTCGACATGTGCAGGGGCTGGCCGACGAGGGAGGCGCGGGCCATCTCCAGCGGGGTGACGCCGTGCGCGGCACCGGCCTCGGCGAGCACCGGCAGGACACCGAAGTAGAAGCCGTCGTTCGACATGAAGTAGGTGAGCGGAAGGCTCAGCACACCGGTGACGAGGGCCATGTGCGGCCCCATGCCCGCGGGGATGACGTCCACCATCCAGCGGGCCATGTGGTCGACCATGCCGGTGCCCTGGAGGACGCCGGTGAAGACGGCGGCGGCGAAGACCATGCCGGAGACGTTGAGGACGTTGTCCGCGTGGGCGGCGAGCCGCGCCTTCTGGTCGGGGATGTGCGGGAAGTTGACGGTGAGCGCGAGCGCGGCGCCGAGCAGGAACAGCACCGGGATCGGCAGCCACTCCATGATCATGCAGGTGAGCAGGGCGACCGTGAGCAGCGCGTTGAACCAGTACAGCTTGGGGCGCAGGGTGGGGCGGTTCGGGTCGAGGACCTGGAAGCGCTTCTGCTCGTCGGCCTCGTCGTCGGCGTCGGCGCCGGAGCTCGAACCGCCGGTGGCCGCCGTGGACTTGATGGTGCCGGAGCCGCCGGAGCCGGCGCCGACCAGGACGGACTCGGTCTCCTTCTCCTCGACCTTCTCCTCGACGAGGACGTCGCCCAGCGTGAGCACGCCCAGCCGCTTGCGCTCGCGCATGCCGAGGACGTACGAGAGGACGAGGACGCCCAGCAGACCGACGGCCAGGGCCGGGATCATCGGGACGAAGATGTCGCTGGCGTCGACCTTCAGCGCGGTGGCCGCGCGGGCCGTCGGACCGCCCCAGGGCAGCGTGTTCATCACGCCGTTGGCCATGGCGGCGACACCGGTCATCACGACCAGGCTCATCTTCAGGCGCTTGTACAGCGGGTACATCGCCGAGACGGTGATCATGAAGGTGGTCGAGCCGTCGCCGTCGAGCGAGACGATCGCGGCGAGCACCGCGGTGCCGACGACGATCCGCATCGGGTCGGCCTTGCAGAACTTCAGGATGCCGCGCACGACCGGGTCGAAGAGGCCGACGTCGATCATCACACCGAAGTAGACGATCGCGAACATGAGCATCGCCGCCGTGGGGGCGAGGCTGGTGACGCCGTCGATGACGTAGTCACCGAGCTTGGCGCCCTTCCCGACGAACACACAGAACAGTGCCGGGATCAGCACGAGCGCCGCGATCGGCGACATCTTCTTCATCATGATCAGGACCAGGAAGGTCGCGATCATGGCGAAGCCGAGGATGGTCAACATGAGTGGATACCTAACGTTCGCCCTTGAACTCCCACCAGGGCCGGCGGTTCGACGACGTTAGGTCCGTTCGTTTGGCGTTAACAAGACGTTGACGTGCGAGCAATAAGCGCAAAACTCCAGGTCACGGACTTGCGATCAGTTCGACGGGCACTCCGTTGAGGACCGCGTTGCCCGACAGGGGGTCCAGGAGAGTGCCGTCGAGCAGCTGGTTCACATTGACACCGGGGTCCTGGGCCGCGTGCCGCAGACGGGTCCCGGGGCGGTCGTGGCCCCAGCCGTGCGGCAGGCTCACGACGCCCCGCCGTACCGTGTCGGTGATCTCCACCGGCGCGGTCACCGCTCCCCCGGCCCCCTTGATCCCGACCAGCTGGCCGTCGGCGAGCCGCAGGTCCTCCGCGTCCTCGGGGTGGATGTGCAGGGTGCAGCGGTTGGTGCCGCCGGTCAGGGCGGGGACGTTGTGCATCCAGCTGTTGTTGGAGCGCAGGTGCCGGCGGCCGATGAGGACGAGCCCCTCGGCCCGCTGCCGCAGGGCTTCCCGCAGCCGGGGCAGGTCGTCCGCGATGGGCCCGGGCAGCAGCTCGACCTTGCCGCTGCGGGTCTTCAGCGGCTGCGGCAGCCGGGACGTCAGCGGTCCGAGGTCGATGCCGTGCGGATGCGCGAGCAGCTTCGTCAGGCTCAGGCCGTCCGGTCGTACGCCGAAGCCGTCGCCGTAGGGGCCGAGGCGCAGCATCATGTCGAGCCGCCGCTCGGGGCCGGTGTCGCCCTGGAGGAGGGCGGCGAGTTCCCGCGGGTCGCGGCCGTGCACGGGCGAGTGGGTCTCCTTGACCGCCTTGCCGAGGGTCTGACCGACGACCAGGTCGTCCACGGCGGACGGGTCGGCGCCGTGCATGCCGGTGGCGGCGAGGACCAGCCGGGAGAGGATCTCCGTCTCCGCCATGCGGCCGGGCTCCAGCGGGACGGCGGGGCGGGTGTAGCGGACCTGGTTGCGGACGGCCAGGGTGTTGAAGGCGAAGTCGTGGTGCGGGCTCTGGGAGGGCGGGGGCGGCGGCAGCACGACGTGGGCGTGGCGCGAGGTCTCGTTGAGGTACGGGTCCACGCTGACCATGAAGTCGAGGGAGCCGAGGGCCTTGTCGAGGCGGTCGCCGTCGGGGGCGGACAGGACGGGGTTGGCGGCGACGGCGATCAGCGCCCGGATCGGCTCGCCCTCGCTGGTCACGGTGTCGATCTCCTCGGCGAGGGCGGAGAGCGGCAACTCGCCCTTGGCCTCCGGGTGTTGACTGACCCGGGAGTGCCAGCGTCCGAGGGCGAAGCCGTGGCTGGGTCCGGCGGGCCGGGGTGTGCGGTCGGTGGCGGCCTGCGGGAAGAGGGCGCCGCCGGGCCGGTCGAGGTTGCCGGTGAGGATGTTGAGGACGTCGACGAGCCAGCTCGCGAGGGTGCCGTGCGGGACCGTGCAACTGCCGATGCGGCCGTACACGGCGGCGGTCGGGGCGGCGGCGAGTTCGCGGGCGAGGGTGCGGGTCTGCGAGGCGTCCACGTCGCAGGCGGCGGCGACGGCTTCGGGGGTGAAGTCCTTTACGGCTTCCCGGAGTTCGTCGAGACCCTGGAGGTGAGGGGTCAACTCCCCGGTGTCCACGAGGTCTTCCTCGAAGAGCACCTGGGCCATCGCGGCGAGGAGCAGCGCGTCGGTGCCGGGCCGGACGGCGATGTGCCGGTCGGCGAGCCGGGCCGTGCGGGTGCGGCGGGGGTCGACGACGGTGAGGGTGCCGCCGCGGGCCTTGAGCGCCTTGAGCTTGCCGGGGAAGTCGGGGGCGGTGCACAGACTGCCGTTGGATTCGAGGGGGTTGGCGCCGAGGAGGAGCAGGTGGTCGGTGTGGTCGAGGTCCGGCACCGGGATGGCGTTGGCGTCGCCGTACAGCAGTCCGCTGGAGACGTGCTTGGGCATCTGGTCGACCGTGGAGGCGGTGAAGACGCTCCGGGTGCCGAGTCCGGCGAGCAGCACCGGCGGGTAGAGGGCGCCGGCCATGGTGTGCACGTTGGGGTTGCCGAGGACCACCCCGACCGAGTTCGCCCCGTACCGCTCGACGACGCCGCGGATCCCGGCGGCGACCGCGTCGAAGGCCTCCTCCCAGGTGGCCTCGCGCAACTCCCCGTCGCGGCGCACGAGAGGGGTGCGCAGCCGGTCGGGATCCCCGTCGACGGCTCCGAAGGCGGCGCCCTTCGGGCAGATGAACCCCTTGCTGAACACGTCGTCGCGGTCGCCGCGGGCCCCGGTGACCCGGGTCCCCTCGACCGTGAGCGTCAGACCACAGGTGGCCTCGCACAGGGGGCAGATACGCAGAGCGGTGCGGGACACGGGTCCTCCCGGGGCAGCGGTGCCAGTCCCGGTGAGCATACCGACCGGTATGGACGGAGGGGAGGGGTTGCCGGGACTCAGTCCAGAACGCGCGCCAGATACGCCCGCAGCATCTCCCGCATCTCCTGGATGATCCGCTCGTCCCCCTCCGGTGCCATCCGGAAGGCCAGGTGGACCAGGGTGTCCGCGGTCTCCGTGGCGATCAGGAAGGTGCGGCGGAGTTCGTCGTCGGGTTCGCGGGAGAGGTAGCCGGACAGCAGGTCGGTGAGGCGGTCGGCGACGCGGTGGTTGGGTTCGGCGTGCCGGGCACCCACGGGGATCTGGTTGCCGAAGTCGACGAGGGAGAAGCCGGGGGCGGTGCGTTTCATGGCGAGGTACTCGTCCAGGACGACGTCCATCGCGGTACGCCAGCCGCCCTCCTCGCCCGACTCCTTGAGCCGGTCGGTGACCCGCTCCGTGAAGCGTTCGAGGTTGCGCTGGGCGAGGGCGTCGGCCATCTGCCGCTTGTTGCCGAAGAAGCGGTAGACCGAGCCGATGGGGACGCCGGCGCGCAGGGCGACGGCGCGGGTGCTCAGGTTGTCGTAGCCGACCTCGTCGAGCAGGTCGGCGCAGGCGTCGAGGATTCTGGTCAGCCGTTCGGCACTGCGCCGCTGCACGGGGGCACGGCGAAGCGAGGTCGCTTGGGGCACGGGCTTCATGATGCCTTTCCACCGAGACCGGGTGAACCCCACGGGGTGCCTGCGGCGCTCATGCGCGGGCTCCGGTAGGCGCCGTGATCCGCGTCGCGTGGGCGCCGGGTCGGGTGCTCGCGGTGATCGGAATTACGAGGGCGGCGATGCCTGCGCCTGCGCCTGCTGTGATCGTGATCGACGGTGCTTGGGCGTCGTCGCGCTTGGGCGCCGTGACCCGCGTGGCACGGGTGCCCGCGGTGGGCTGCGTCGCGGTGGGGTCGTCGTCGGCACCGGCCGTGAGCCTCGCGCCGGAGCCGCCGCCACCGGCGACGGCCGCGAACCGCGCCCCGGATTCACCCGCGCCCGGCAGGGACTCCGCCCCCGAGCCGTCCCCGTCCGCACCCGTCGTCGACTCCGCCCCGGGGGTCTCGGTTGCCGGGCCCGTCGACGTCTGCGGCTTCGACGCCGTGACGTCCGCCGTGCTCTCCACCGGGTCGCCGTCCACGGCCCACACGGTGCCGTCGTCGGCGTAGAGGCGGGCGGTGACCTTGTGGGTGCCCTGTGGGACGTACGCGGCGGCCAGCCGGTACGCGGGAGTGCGCAGGGTGGTGACCGGGCGGTCGTCCACGAGGAGGACGGCGACGCCTCGGCCGGAGACCGCCTCGGCCTTCGTGCCGTCGGGCGAGAACGCGAAGTTCTCGACGGTCAGCCGCACCGACCAGCAGTCGTCCGTGGCGGGCTGCACCTCTATGCCGACCTCGGGGGCGTTCTTCTTGTCCACCTCGCGGTAGTGCCGCCCCTCGCCGTCGGTGTCGCCGAGGACCTTGCCCACCGGTGACACCGACTGGCCGTCCCCCTGTCCCTGCTCCCCACTGGCGCCACAACTCACGGATCCGGTCACCAGCACGACACAGACCGCGAGCGCGGCAAGGAGTCCCCGCGTCCACGACATGCCGGCGAGCCTAGAACACGGGTACGACACCGAGAATCCCCCTGTGGTCTGTTCTCGTCCTCATCCCTGAGGAGGTCACGAGCGGGGAAATCGGTTCCACGCGACGCCCTCTTGCGTCGCCGAAACCGCAATCCTACGGTAGTCCATAGGAATCAGATCGCAAGGGAGCGACCATGAGCGGGGACGCGGCGAGCACCAGCGGGAACGCGGCGAGCACACGCGCGGACGCGGCGAGGCCCAGCGGGGACTCGGCGAGCACACGCGGCGACGCACGCAAGACCGCCGAAGGCCTGGCGTACCTCTCCGGCTTCGGCAACGAACACGCCTCGGAGGCCGTCCCGGGCGCCCTCCCCGAGGGCCGCAACGCTCCTCAGCGCGCCCCCCTCGGCCTCTACGCCGAGCAGCTCAGCGGCACGGCCTTCACCGAGCCGCGGGCCCACAACCGCCGCTCCTGGCTGTACCGGATCCGCCCCTCGGCCGCGCACCCGGCGTTCACCCACACCCACCACGGCCGGATCCGTACGGCCCCCTTCACCGAGTCGGTCCCGGACCCCAACCGGCTGCGCTGGGACCCGCTGCCGGAGCCCGCCGAGGGCACCGACTTCCTGGCCGGCCTGTGGACCCTCGGCGGCAACGGGGACGTCACCCAGCGCACCGGAATGGCCGTGCACCTGTACCACGCCACCGACTCCATGGACCGCGTCTTCAGCGACGCCGACGGCGAGCTGCTGATCGTCCCCGAGCGCGGCGGACTGCTGCTGCGCACCGAGTTCGGGCTCCTTCATGTGGAGCCCGGACATGTGGCACTGGTCCCCCGTGGGGTGCGCTTCCGTGTGGAGCTGCTGGACGAGTCCGCCCGCGGATATGTGTGCGAGAACTACGGTGCCCCCTTCCAGCTCCCCGACCTCGGCCCCATCGGCGCCAACGGCCTCGCCAACGCCCGCGACTTCCGGGCGCCCGTCGCCGCGTACGAGGACGTGGAGGGGCCGGTGGAGGTGGTCAACAAGTTCTGCGGCAACCTCTGGACGGCGACCTACGACCACTCCCCCCTCGACGTGGTCGCCTGGCACGGCAACCATGTGCCGTACGTCTACGACCTGCGCCGCTTCAACGTCATCGGCTCGATCTCCTACGACCACCCCGACCCGTCGATCTTCACCGTGCTGACGTCACCGTCGGACACCCCGGGGCTGGCCGGCGTCGACTTCGTGGTCTTCGCGCCGCGCTGGCTGGTCGGCGAGGACACCTTCCGGCCGCCGTACTTCCACCGGAACGTGATGAGCGAGTACATGGGCCTGATCGAGGGCGCGTACGACGCGAAGACCGCCGGGAAGGGGGGTTTCGTGCCGGGCGGCGGCTCGCTGCACAACATGATGTCGGCGCACGGACCCGACCGGGAGACGTTCGACCGGGCGAGCACGGCCGAGCTGCGGCCGCAGAAGATCGACGACGGACTCGCGTTCATGTTCGAGACCCGCTGGCCGGTGACGCTCACCGCGCACGCGGCCCGTGCGGACCACCTCCAGCCGCACTACGACGACGTGTGGCGGGGCCTGGAACGCCACTTCCGCACCCCGAACTGACCCACCCGCCCCGCGGACCCACCCGACGCCCCCCTTCGCCCCGCGGACCCACCCGACGCCTCGCCCCGTCCGCCCCGCGATTCCACCCGACCCCTCGGCCCGCCCGCCCCGCGGACCCGCCCGACGCCTCACCCTGTCCGCCCCGCGATTCCGCCGGTCCAACTGCCCTGCCGACCTCACGGATCCGCCCGCCGCCGCCGACCCGCCTCCCTTAAAGAGCCATCCGTCGCACCGACCCACCCACCCCGCAGATCCGCCCGCCACCACCGATCCCCCGTTGCACCGACCGATCCGCGAAAGGTACGGATAGCCCGTGACCTCCTTCGCTCCGGACTCGATCGTCCTGAACCGCAAGCTGCCGCTCTGGTACCAGGTGTCGCAGTCGCTGCGCGCCTCCATACTCGGCCGCTCGCCCCAGGACCCGCTGCGCCTGCCCACCGAGGAACAGCTCGCCGGGCACTACGGCGTGAGCGTGCTGACCATGCGGCAGGCGCTCAAGGAGCTGGAGGACGAGGGGCTCATCACCCGGCACCGCCGCCGGGGCACGTTCATCGAGCCGGACGCGAGAAGGGGCAGCCCGGTCCGGCTGCTCGGCTCGGTGGACGCGATCGTGGCCCAGCAATCCGGTATGACCACCGAGCTGCTGGACCACGGCAAGTCCGCCGTGCCGCCCGAACTCGCCGAGCACTTCCCGGCGTTGGACGAGGTGGCGGCGTACCACCGGCTCCGCAGCGACGAGCGGACCGGCGAGCCGACCAACCACGCCCGCAACTACGTCCGCCCCGAACTGGCCGCGCGCATCGACCCGTCGGACCTGGTGCGCTGGCCGATGACGAAGGTGCTGCGGGACGTCGTCGGGGCGGACATCAGCCGCATCACGGACACCGTGGAGGCACGGCTCGCGGATCCGGAGACGGCCCGGCTGCTCCAAGTCCCGCTGCTCAGCCCGATCCTGCACTACACGGGCCTGGCGTACGACGGGGAGGGCCGGGTGCTGGACGCCGCGGTGATCCACTACCGCGGCGACCGCTTCTCCTTCACCGTCACCCTGGACGCCACGTGAACGCACGGTCCGTGACAAGTCGTACGATGCCCAGCGTGACGCACGACGACGCTCCGCCACTCGCGGACCTCATGCCGTGGTCCGTCGCACCGCCGCGGCTCGGCCGGGGGTGGCCGGCGGGCCCCGACGCGGCCTCCCTGAAGGCCCGCTGGGACGCGCTGCTGAAGGCCGAGGGCCCCGACCGGGAGGCCCTGTTCGAACCGACCCGGTCCCGCACCCTGCGCTCGGCGGTCGGACAGCTGCCGGGACGGACGGGCGGTACCGAGCGTCTCGCGCGCGCCTCCGGCCCCTGTCCGGAGCCGGTACGGGTCCTGTCCGCTCCCTTCGACGAGCAGTGGCTGATCCCGGACCACCGGTTGATCGACGCGGCCCGGCCCGAACTGTGGCGGGTGGCGGACGAGTCGCAGGTGTTCGTGGTGGAGACACCGGCTGAGGGCCGGGGCCCGCACCTCCTCGCGACCTCGCTGCTGCCGCTGCTGCGCCCCGGGCGCGTCCGTCCGCTGTACCGCCGCCCGGACGGCACGGAACCGAACCTGGCGCCGGGTCTGCCGGAACACCTGCGGACGCGGCTCGGTGTCCCGGTGGAACCGCTGGACGTCCTCGCGTGGATCCTGACTGCGGTACGCCCCGACCTCACCGTCCCGCTCCCCGCGGACCCCGAACTCTGGTCCCGTGGCGTGGAGTCGGGCCACCGTACGCTGTGGCTGATGCGTCGCGACGGCGACCGCCCGAAACTCCCCGGCGGCCGCCGACCGTACGTCCGCGCCCCGCTGCCGTCCCGCCCGCTGACCCTGGACTACGACCGCGACGAGGAGGCCCTGCTGCTGGACGACGGCCGCATCTCCCCGGTACCGCCGGAGGCCTGGGACTTCGAGGCGGGCGGGGTACGGGTGCTGGAGCAGTGGTTCACGGCCCGGATCGAGGAACCGGAACCGGGCACGCTCGCGGCGATCCGCCCGCCGACCTGGCCCCAGACCTGGACCTCGGAACTCCTTGAGCTGATCACGGTGCTGGCCCTGCTGGCGGATCTCCAGCCCCTGGAGGACGAGTTGCCCTCACAGATCACGGTGACCGACCTGCGCAAGGCGGGGGTACTGCCGGTGCCGGAGAGCGCTCGGAAGCCTGCGTCGGTCTTCGATCACCACGAGGAGGGCCCAGAAGGCCAGTTCACGCTGCTGTGACACCTTAGGGGCGCGGGGCTGTGTTGGATTTGCGGCTACCGCCGCGCGGGCGCGACCAGCCACAACGGCGCCGCACCCGGCATACGGACTGTCACCCCCGCGGCGAGAACCCGTCCAGAACCCGCCCCAGCATCCTCTCGAACACCGCATCAAGATCAATCGGCCCCGAGTCCTCCGCGAACGACGCCGCCAACCGCGGATACGCCCCGGAAGCCACCTGACCCCCCAGATAAGCGATGCGCACCGCGTTCTCCTGCTCCTCCGACCACGGCAGCGACCGCACCCGCTCAGCCGTGGACAGCTCGTTCGAGACATACGTCGTCACACACCCGTTGAGCATCGCGACCAGCTCGATCTTCGTGCCGTAGGGCGCCTCCAGCGGATCGAGGCAGGCGAGGCAGTGCTCCAGGTAGCGCAGGGCGTTGGGGCTGAAGCCGTACACGCCTGACATCAGCCGGACCATCCAGGGGTGCCGGTGCATGAGCGCCTTGGTCTGGCGCGCGTTGCGGAGCATGTCCGCCCGCCAGTCCCCCGTCGGTTCGAACAGGTCGTGCTCCCCGCTGACCGCGTCCACCATCAGTTCGTACAGGTCCTCCTTGCGGGGGACGTAGTTGTACAGCGACATCGTGCCGCAGCCCAATTCGGCCGCGACGTGCCGCATCGACACCGCGTCCAGCCCGCCGGCGTCGGCCAGCCGCACCGCCGCCGCCGCGATGTCCGCCCTGGTGAACGCGGGTCTGGGCCCACGCCCGGTCCGTTCGGGACGAGCCCAGATCACTTCGGGTACGGCCGCTCGGCCCGCCATCGGTCATCACCTCGGCCACCATCCTAGTTACGTACAGCGTACGTAGTGCGCTATGGTCCTGCCATGACTTCTACGTACGCTGTACTTAGTGAGGGTCTGAAGAAACGGTTCGGGGAGGTCCATGCCCTGCGCGGCCTCGATCTCGCGGTCGCCCAGGGCACGGTCTGCGGCATCCTCGGGCCCAACGGCGCGGGCAAGACCACGGCCGTCCGGCTGCTCACCACGCTGCTGCGGCCGGACGCGGGCTCGGCCCGCGTCGCCGGGCACGACCTCGTCCGGGAGCCGGAGGCGGTCCGCCGCTCCATCGCCGTCACCGGGCAGTACGCCTCGGTGGACGGGGACCTCACCGGACGGCAGAACCTCGTGCTGTTCGCGCGGCTGCACCGGGTGCGGGGGCCGGCCGAGCGGGCCGCCGAGCTGCTCGACCGCTTCGGGCTGGCCGAGGCCGCCGACCGGACCGCCGCCACGTACTCGGGCGGGATGCGCCGCCGGCTGGACCTGGCGGCGAGCCTGGTCCGCCGTCCGGAGATCCTGTTCCTCGACGAGCCGACGACCGGCCTCGACCCCGCCAGCCGCAACCTCATCCACGACGCCGTACGCGAGCTGACCGCGGACGGCACGACGGTGCTGCTGACCACGCAGTACCTGGAGGAGGCCGACCAACTCGCCCATGACATCGCCCTGGTGGACAAGGGACGGGTCGCGCACACGGGTTCGCCGGCCTACCTCAAGGCCCTGATAGGGGCGCATGTCGAGATCGTCGTCGCGGACCCCGGCGTCCTGGCGAGAGCGGCCACCGTGCTCGACCAACTCACGGGTGGGGAACCGTCGTTCGACAAGGACCGCAACGCGGTCGCCGCGACCACCCGGGACACCACGCTCACGTTGCCCCGTCTGGTGCGCGAACTGGACGCGGCGGGCGTGCCGTTGCTCGACGCGAGCATCCGGCCGCCGACCCTGGACGAGGTGTTCCTGCGACTGACCGAGGAGGTGGCCGCATGAGCATGTCGGCCTACGACGGCACCGCGATGCTGGGCCGCCAGCTGCGCCGGGTGCGGAACAACCCGGGGCTGCTGGTCCTGACCCAGACCATGCCGATCACCATGCTGCTCTTCTTCGGCTATGTCTTCGGCAGCGCACTGGCGATGCCGGGCGAGCAGTACCGGTCCTACCTGGTGCCGGGTCTGCTGGTGGCGACCGCGGCGAACGGGATCATGACGGGAATGTTCCAGGCGGCACAGGACGTCCACCGGGGCGTCACGGAGCGGCTGCGGACCCTGCCGATCAGCCGGGCGGCCGTACCGCTGGGACAGTCGGTCGCGGATGTCGTGGTCAGCGGCGCGGGGCTGGTGCCGTTCCTGCTGGTGGGGCTCGCGGTGGGCTGGCGGGTGGAGGGGTCCGCGCCGCAAGCGGCGGCCGCCGTGGGGCTGTTGCTGCTGTTCCGGTTCGCGACGACCTGGGTGGGCATCTTCCTCGGGCTGCTCAGCCGCAACGAGGAGGCCGCGGGCCAGCTGGGCGGAGCCACCTTCATCCTGCCGCTGCTGTCCAACGCCTACATCCCGACCGAGGGCCTGCCCGGGTGGCTGCGGCCCCTTGCCGAGTGGAACCCGATCAGCGCGGTGACCACGGCCCTGCGGGACCTGTTCGGGAACGCACCGGTGCCGGAGGGGGGCGCCTGGCCGGTGGCACATCCGATCGCAGGGTCACTGCTGTGGTGCGCGGTACTGCTCGCGGTCTTCGCACCGCTCGCCGTGCGGCGGTACGGGCGCGGAGAGGGCTGAACGCCTCCCACTGACCGCTTGTCACTGACCGCTTGTCACTGACCGCTTGTCACTGACCGCCTGTCACTGAAAGCCCGTCGCTGAACGCCTCTTGCCGGGAGGAGAGTTCGGGCCCTGCCGGGGCCCGGGCCGACCTCGGAGGCGTGCATGCCAAAGGTGGTGCGCGTACGGGGTGGCCGAGCCGGGGGTGGGGTGCACCCCTCGCTCGGTCCGCTCACCTGGATCGTGCTGCATGCCGTGGGGATGACGGACAGGACCGCAGCACGAAACCGGGCGGCTGGGGCTCAGTGCCCGCCGAACAGCGAACGGCGCAGTCGGCGCAGTGGCGCGAACAGCGAGACGCGACGCATGCGGGCGCCCCGGTCGCTGCGCTCCTGCTTGGTGGTGTCACGCGCGGTCAGCTCACGCATCAGCGAGGTCGCCTCGGCCGCCTCGCGCTGCGGGACGGCGGGCCCCGACAGCACCGAGAGATGGCGGTCCAGGCGCGAACTGGTCGCGCTGCTCCCGCAGGTGATCGCAGGGACCCTCGCCCTGCGCACTGTTATCTGTTCCATGTCACTCCCCACCCGTACGAGTCCACCCGGCCCGGGCAGGGTAACCCTATCGCCCCGTCGAGGCACACGTGTATCGGCGTCACAGGATTCACCTTCCCCGCAAGGGCGTTGACGACCCCTCCATGATTACTCTCCGAATCCAACAGATTTCAGGGCGAGTTGGACAACCGGCTGAGTAGTGGGTTGCGGTGAGCCCCCGTCGGGCTCCACGGTCACAGCGAGTGATGTTGCAGACTTGTCGAGTCCGGTGGCGACCAAGGGCGTGTCGGCGGCGAAGAGCCCCAGGGAGCGCGGTTGCTCGTCGGGGCGCATGAGCCACAACTGGCGCACGCGGCCGCTCGGGGGCGCGCTGTACCCGCTCAGGGTGACGACCGCGCGCCCCTCCGATGCGGAGGCGACCACGGCGATGCTCCGGCCCTGCGCGTCCCGACCCCGGGTCGCGAGCACGTCCGTGGCCTGGAGAACGTGGGCGATCTCACTGGCCTGCGCCTTCTGGGCGTTCAGTTCGTCCTGGGTCCGGTGGGCCTGGACGGCGAACAGGGAAGCGACGACGAGCGCCGCGGCCGCCGTGGCCGTCGCGAAGGGCACGAAGAGCGGACGCCTCCGACGCTGTCTGGGCGGCGGCTGCGCGCCCCACACATGCGGGGGCAGCTGCGACTTGCGGGCCCTGGCCGGCTCGGGCCGGGCCCGCTGCGGCTCCGGACGCGCGGCCGGCTGCTGCGGGGTGGTGCGCACGGCGGACAGCACCCGGTCACGCATCGCGGCCGGCGGCGGGGCGGCCGTCGACCATGCCAGCCGTACGGCGTCCTCGGACAGGGCACGCACCTCCGCCGCGCAGCTGTCGCAGCCCTTGAGATGCCGCTCGAACCGGGCCCGCTCAGGCGGCTCCAGCGCGTCGAGGGCATAGGGGGCCGCGAGGGAGTGGAGATCTTCCCGGCGGAAGAGACTCACGCCACACCTCCCAGGCACTCCCGCAAGCGGGTCAGTCCGTCACGCATGCGCGTCTTCACCGTCCCCAGCGGCAGCGACAGCCGCTCAGCCACTTCACGGTAGGTGTACCCGTCGTAATAGGCGAGGGTCACCGACTGGCGCTGGAGTTCGGTGAGACGCTCCAGGCACCGGCGCACCCACTCGCGTTCGAGGCCGGCCTCGACCTCCTCGGTCACCTGGTCGAAGGCCGTGTGGTGGGCCCGCCGCGCCTCGCGCTGCTCGCGCTCACCGGCCGCGCGGGCGCTGCGCACCCGGTCGACGGCACGGCGGTGCGCGAGCGTGAGGATCCAGGACAGCGCGCTGCCCCGGCCCGGGTCGAACCGGGCGGCCGACCGCCAGCACTCCAGCAGCACTTCCTGTGACACCTCCTCCGACTGCGCCGGATCACGCACCACGCGCCGTACGAGCCCGAACACCGGTCCCGACACGAGCCCGTAGAGCTCCTCGAAAGCCCTCTGGTCCCCGCCCGCCACGAGCACCAGAAGCTCGTCCGCCTCCAACTCGTCGCCCCCTCCCGCAAAGCCGCACCTGGGCCGTCCCGTCCCACGAGGTATTCGCAACGAACACACCTCCGGATGGGGTTACGGATCAGATCGCCGAAAACGCGGGTCGAGCAGCAGAAAAGAAGTTTTGAGATTCGACCAATCCAGCCCGCCCACCGTTCCGAATCACCGGGCGTCAGGCAAGTTGGACTGAGGACGGACGGCATGACACCTATCTCCAGGAGCGGCTCGGGACGCAGGAGTCTCGCGACCCTCGTATGTGGTGCGCTGGCCGCCGGCGGGCTCGCAGCCGCCGGTGTGGCCACGCTGGAACCCGGGGCGGCCTCCGCCTCCAGCCACCGGGAGGCCCCGCTCATCTCGGGGACCCCGCAGTACGACAACACCGACCTGTACGCGTTCGTCAGCCCCGACAAGCCGGACACGACGACGATCATCGCCAACTGGATCCCGTTCGAGGAGCCCGGAGGCGGCCCGAACTTCTACCAGTTCGCCGAGGACGCGCAGTACGACATCCACGTCGACAACAACGGTGACGGACAGGGCGACCTGCTGTACCGCTTCACCTTCAAGACGCACGTCAAGAACAAGAAGTCGTTCCTGTACAACACCGGCGTCGTCGACAGCCTCCACGACCCGGACCTGAACGTCACGCAGACGTACGACATCGAGCTCTTCCGGCTGAAGTACGGCAGGGTCCAGTACAAGACGAAGGTCGCCGACGACATCCCCGTGGCGCCGTCGAACGTCGGCAAGGCGTCCATGCCGAACTACGAGAAGCTGCGCGACCAGGCGGTCTACAAGCTTCCCGGCGACGCCACGGCCTTCGCCGGCCAGGCCGACGACCCGTTCTTCGCGGACCTGCGCGTCTTCGACCTGCTGTACGGCGGGAACCTCAGCGAGGTCGGCAACGACACGCTCAAGGGCTACAACGTCAACTCGATCGCCCTCCAGGTGCCGAACGACGTCATAGCCGAGTCCTCGCACCAGCCCGTCGTGGGCATCTGGTCGACGACCCAGCGCAAGAACGCCCGCGGCTACTACTCCCAGGTCTCGCGCCTCGGGAACCCGCTCGTCAACGAGGTCGTCAACCCGCTGAAGGACAAGGACAAGTTCAACGCGTCCGTCCCCACGGACGACGCGCAGTTCCTCAAGAACGTGACCAACCCCGAACTGCCGAAGCTCATCGAGGCGATCTACAAGATCCCCGCCCCGAAGGAGCCTCGCAACGACCTCGTGGACGTGTTCCTCAAGGGAGTGAAGGGGCTGAACCAGCCGCCCTACGTGCGGCCCGCGGAGGAGCTGCGCCTCAACACGTCCATCAAGCCCACCGATTCTCCGAAGCGGCTCGGTGTGCTTGATGGCGACAACGCCGGATTCCCGAACGGCCGTCGGCTCACCGACGACGTGATCGACGCCTCGCTCCAGGTCGTCGAGGGCGAGCTGGTCGGATCCAAGAACGACCTCGGTGACGCCGTCGACAAGAACGACAAGGACTTCGAGAAGTCCTTCCCGTACCTGGCGCTGCCGACCGAGGGTTCCCGTGGTCCGCTGGCCAAGGGGACGTCCGGTGGGAACGACGTCCGCAACCAGCTGGGTGACGCGCTGTCGCCTGCCGGGTCCTCCGGATCGAACAACATGTCGCTGATCGCCGGGTCCGCGGGGGCGGGTGCGGCCGGGATCGTGCTCATCGGGGCGGCGTTGATGTGGTGGCGGCGTATGCGGAGGCGTGCCTACTAAGGTGCCAGGGCCCGTTGTTCGGCGGCTGCGGGTGCGTGGGGGCTGGTCGCGCAGTTCCCCGCGCCCCTAAAGCCCTCATCTCCCCCCCCCCTTTTTACTGGCGCGGCCTGCGCTACTCATCCCCCACGGTGCAGGCCGCGCCGCAGTTCACGATCGATCACGAATGAATCAGGAGAGGGCATGTCCGGGTCTACGACCGACAACGCACCCGAGGACGAGCAGAGCGGTTCGTCGGAGACCGTGGAGCCCTCAGCTGAAACCGAGGACGAGAAGGTCGCCGCCGTGCGGCGGGTCTCCGCGGCCGGGCGGCGTTGGCGGGCCGCACAACTCGCCGGGTGTGCCGCGCTGTTGGCGGTGGCGCTGACCGGCGGGTCGATCGCCTTCGGGGCGTTGCGGGACGGCGGGGCCGCCACCGTGGCCAGTTCGTCGTCGGCGGTCTCGCCCGGGCTCATGGCCAGTGGGGACCTCGACGCGGGGATCAAGGCGATCCAGGCCCATCTCCGCACCCAGCCCAAGGACTTCGGCAGCTGGGCCACCCTGGGCCTCGCCTACGTCGAGCAGGCGAGGACGAAAGGCGACCCGTCACGGTATCCGCAGGCCGAGCAGGCCCTCCGCAAGTCGCTGAAGCTGTCGGCGGACAACGAACAGGGCCTCACCGGACTGGCCGCCCTCGCGGCCGCCCGGCACGACTTCAAGGACGCCCTCACCTACGCCGACCGGACCCTAGGGCAGAACCCCTACAGCGAACGCGCCCTGTCCTCCCGGATCGACGCCCTCGTCGAACTGGGCCGCTACGACGAGGCGTCGAAGACCGCCGACCTCGCGGACGCACGGCGGCCGGGCATCCCGGTGTTCACCCGCTACGCCTACGTCCACGAACTGCGCGGCGACGTCCGCACCGCCCGCCGCGTCCTGGAGCAGGCCCTGTCCACCGCGACCACCCCGGGAGACATCTCGTACGTGGCCGCCGCGCTCGGTCAACTCGCCTGGAACCAGGGCGACTACAAGACCGCGCTGACCGACTACGCCCGTGCTCTCGCCGCCGACGACACCTATCTCCCCGCCCTGGAGGGCAGGGCGCGCGCCCAGGCGGCGAGCGGGGACCGCGCGGCCGCGATCAAGGGCATGGAGGCCGTCGTGGCGCGGTATCCGCTGCCCGGCCCGCTCGTCGAACTCGGTGAGCTGTACGAGGACCGGGGCGGCGAGGGGGACAAAGCCAGGGCGCGCGACCAGTACGCGCTCGTCGACGCCTGGATCGCCCTCGCCCGGGCCAATGGTGTCAACGCCGACCTCGACACCGCGCTGGCCGCGGCCGACCACGGCGACAAGGCCTCCGCCCTGCGCGCGGCCCGCGCCGAGTGGGCCCGCCGGCACACGGTGCACACCGCGGACGCGCTTGCCTGGGCCCTGCACGTCAACGGCCGCGACGAGGAGGCCCTGCCGTACGCCCGGCAGGCCACCGCCACCGGCTACCGCAACGCCTCCTTCCGCTACCACCGCGGGATCATCGAGCTCGCCGTGGGCGACAAGAAGGACGCCAGGACCCACCTCACCTCCGCCCTGAAGCTGAACCCCGGCTTCTCCCCGCTCGGTGCCCGCGAGGCCCGCAAGGCACTGAAGGAGATGGCCCGTTGAAGCTCCGCCGTCTGTTCGTGTCCCTCCCGGCCGTCCTGACGGCGGCTTGTGCGCTCGCGCTGCTCCCTTCCGGCAGCGCGAGCGCGCACCCTCTCGGCAACTTCACCGTCAACCGTTACGACGGTCTCGTGGCCGCCCCCGGGCAGCTCCGTGTCGACCACGTCGAGGACCTCGCCGAGATCCCGGCCACCCAGGCCAAGCCGGACCTGGAGCGGCTCGGCACCACCGAGTGGGCCGCCCAGCGCTGCCAGAAGGCGGCGGAGGGTGCCAAGGTCACCGTCGACGGCCGACCGGCCGATCTCGTCGTCAGGAGCAGCCATGCGCGCCTGCGTCCCGGACAGGCCGGTCTGAACACCCTGCGGGTGGAGTGCCGGCTGACCGCCCCGCTGCCGGAGGAGGCCTCCGTCTCCCTGGGCTTCCACAGCGCGGGCACCGACTCCGGCCCCGGCTGGCGCGAGATCACCGCGCGCGGCGACCGGATGACGCTCACCGGGTCGGACGTGCCCGCGAAGTCGGTTTCGAAGGAACTGACCACGTATCCGCAGGAGTTGCTGTCCTCGCCCGCGGACACCGTGACCGCCTCGGTGCGGGTGCGGCCCGGTGGTCCTGCGCTGGCCGAGGAGAAGACGGACGCTCCGGCCGCCTCGGTGCTGCCCCGCGGCGCCGACCGCTGGACCCGCGCCCTGGACTCCCTGGTCGCCCGTCACGACCTCACCGTCGGGTTCGCGGCGCTCGCCCTGCTCATCGCGATCGTCCTCGGCGCGATGCACGCGCTCGCACCCGGTCACGGCAAGACCCTGATGGCGGCGGTGGCCGCGGCCCGCGGCGGCAAGGCCCGGATGAAGGACGTCCTGCCCCTGGCCGCGTCCGTGACGGTGACCCACACCCTCGGTGTGGTCGCCCTCGGCCTGCTCGTCACGGCCGGCTCTGCCGCGGCGCCCTCGGTGATCGCCTGGCTGGGCATCGCGAGCGGGCTCATGGTGACCGCGGCGGGGGTGACCTTGCTGCGCCGGGCCCTGCGCACCCGTACGCACCAGCACGGGCACGGGGGCGATCACAGTCATGGGCACGGGCGCGGGCACGGGCACGGTCACGAGGGCGATCACCCGCACGGCCACTCCCACGACCACCCGCACGACCACTCGCACGCGCCCGCCGCCGAGGAGCCCCAGGAGCGCTCCCTGGTCCTGGTCGCCGCCCACACGGAGACCGCCCCGGCGACGGCGAAGGCAACGGCGCACCAGCACGTCCACGCGCCCGGCCACTCGCACACCCACGCCTCCGACCACCATCACGGTCACAGCCACACCCACGACCACGACCACGGCCACACCCACTCCGACGAGCACGAGCACGGGCACGCTCACGACCACCCGCACCCCCACAACCACTCCCTCGAACACACCCACGGCGGCTTCACCCACACCCACGCCGTCGCCCCCACCGTCCGCGGCACGATCCTGCTCGGTTTCGCCGGGGGGCTCGTCCCCAGCCCCTCCGCCGTCGTCGTGCTCGTCGGCGCCGCCGCGCTCGGGCAGGCCTGGTTCGGACTGCTGCTCGTGGTGGCGTACGGCGTCGGCCTCGCCCTGACCCTGACCGCGGCCGGATTCGCCGTCGTCAGGCTGGGTAGCGGAGTGACACGGGTGCTGGACCGGCGCCCCCGCCTGGCGGCGAGCCCGCTGACCGCGCTGGTGCGCAGGACCGCACCGCTGATGTCCGCGTTCGTCGTCGTGGCCCTTGGGGCTGGTTTGGTGCTCAAGGGGGCGGCATCCGCACTCGGCTGAGCTACTTTTGTGAAGAAATCATGCGAAGTCGAGCGGAGTACGAAGTGGGGGACGGCCGTGTCCGAAGAACCGGGCGGTGAGCGACTGATCGCGGGCCGCTACCGGCTGCTGTCCCCGCTCGGCGAGGGCGGCATGGGAACCGTGTGGCGGGCCCGGGACGAGGTGCTGCACCGCGAGGTCGCCGTCAAGGAGGTACGCGCGCCGCACGGCCTGGCGACGCAGGAGGTCGAGCGGCTGTACGCCCGGCTGGAGCGCGAGGCGTGGGCGGCCGCGCGGGTGGCCAACCGCAACGTGGTGACGGTGTACGACGTGGCCTCCGAGGACGGCCGGCCGTGGATCGTGATGGAGCTGGTGCGCGGTGTCTCGCTGGCCGAACTGCTGGACGCGGAGGGCCCGCTCGACCCGCAGCGGACCGCGCACATCGGCGCCGAGGTGCTCTCCGCGCTGCGCTCGGCGCACGAGGTCGGGGTGCTGCACCGGGACGTGAAGCCCGCCAATGTGCTGATGTCGAACGACGGCCGGGTGGTGCTCACCGACTTCGGCATCGCCCAGGTCGAGGGCAGCTCGGCGCTGACGATGACCGGCGAGGTCATCGGCTCGCCCGAGTTCCTCGCCCCGGAGCGGGCGCTGGGCCGCACCCCGGGCCCGGAGTCCGACCTGTGGTCACTGGGCGTGCTGCTCTACGCCGCCGTCGAGGGGAACTCGCCCTTCCGGCAGGACACTCCGCTGAGCACCCTGCGCGCGATCGTGGACGAGGAGCTGCCGCCGCCGTACCGGGCCGGTCCGCTCGCCCCCGTCATCGAGGGGCTGCTGCGCAAGGACCCGGCCCAGCGGCTGCCGGCCGAGCGGGCCGAGCAGGAGCTGCGGGTCGTCGCGGCCGGGGGGACGCCCGGGGCGGACGCCGTGCAGGCGGGGCCGTACGCCCCGACGATCGCGGCGCCCTTCCCGCAGGAGCCGCCGACGACCCCCTACCGGTCCGTCCCGACGCCATCGACCCCGTACCGGCCCGTCCCGACGCCGACGTCCACCCCCGTCACCACCTCCACACCTCCCGAGCGCAACCGCCGCGCGGGGGTGGTCCTGGTGGCGGGCGTGCTGGCCCTCGCGCTGGCGATCGCGGGGCTGACGTACGCGCTGCTGAACCGCGACAACGGCGACAAGGACGGGGAGACCGCCAAGGACCCCGGCTCGACGGTGAGTTCGCCCGCGCAGACCAAGACGGACGAGCCGAGCGACACCCCCTCGCCCAGCCCGAGCGAGAAGACCACGAGCGCGCCCCCGCCGCAGTCGGTGAGCGTCTCCCTGAGCGGCTCGAACACCGACTACACGGGTAGCTGTCCGCCGGACAGGTCGGCGGCCCCCACCTTCACGGTCACGCTCGAGGTGGGGCGGGTCCCGGCCACGGTGTCCTACCGCTGGGTGTCGAAGAACGGTTCGGTGAACGGGAGTTGGAAGACGCTGACGTTCCCCGCAGGGGGCGGGAAGACGCAGCAGGAGCGGCGGTTCATCACCACGCAGGACGACAGCGGGACCTTCGAGGACACCATCAGCGTGGAGGTCCGCGACCCCGTCGAGAAGACCTCCAACTCCGTTCCTTTCACTCTCACTTGCGTGACGGAGACCCCGTCCGGCAGCGACGAGGCCTCCCCCACTGCGTCCCCGTGAGGGGCGGTCAGGCCGCGCTGTTCAGGACCGGGAGGTAGCCGCCGGACTGGCCGGCCGCGGTCGGGTGGTAGGACTCGCCGATGTTGAGCAGGTTGAGGCTGTGCAGCCAGGCGCTGCCGGAGCAGAGTTCGTGGCCGGTGAAGGTGGAGCGGACGTCACCCCAGGCGAAGCCGTGGTTCGCGGCCCGCTTGGCGGTGGCCGTGTCGAGGTAGTCGGCGGCGTCGTTGATCGCCTTCCGCTTGGTCTCGGAGAGGCCGAGGCAGGTGGTGCCGAGCTTGTAGAAGCGGGGGTAGCCGAGGACGACCACGTGGGCGTTGGGGGCCCGGGACGTGATCGCCGAGTAGACGTTGTCCAGTTGACCCGGGAGCGTGGCGTCGACGTACGCCTTCGCGGTGTTGATCCGGGCCAGGCAGGCGCTGTCGGACTGGAGCACACAGGTCGTCATGACGTCGGAGAAGCCGGCGTCGTTGCCGCCGATGCTGATCGAGACGAGAGCGGTGGCGGCGTTGAGCGGGGTCAGCTGACTCGCCAGAACATCACCCGTACGGGCGCCCGAGCAGGCCGTGAAGGCGAACGACGAGGGTGAGTGCGCGGCCGCCCAGAGGTAGGGGTAGGCCTTCGTGCTGCGCTTGCAGTCGCCGCTCGAGCTGATGTAGCTGCCCGAACCGACGCCCGAGGAATACGAGTCCCCAAGGGCCACATAGGGGCCTGTGGCGGCGTGGGCGGTGCCCGTCCCGGTGAGGACGGCGGCGAGGGCGAGGAGGAGTGAGCCGACGTACGCGGCAAATCGGGAACGTCTCATGGAACCTCCCTTTAGCAGGATCTCTGCCACATCTGTCGTAGCAAGCAGACGTACCGGCGGGAAGTGTCCATGCCAAAAGCGGCGTTGATTTCGTGGGCATGACAGATTTGTTGACTCCTCCTCAACTCCCTTGTTCTGCCCGTGTAGATGACCCAGCCTTTACCTCAGCCGGGAGCGGAACGCGACGCTCCAGGCCGTGTGCGCGATCACGCGCGCACCCCCCACGGACACCCGCCCGACCCAGGCGCGTGTCGCCCATGAGGAGGACTCCCTCGTAATGGCACAACTGCGTAGCAAGAAGCTCCGGCTCGCCGCGACCACCGTCCTGGCGACCACCGCCCTCGTCGGCGGGCTCACCACCCTGCCCGCCCAGGCCGCCCCGGCCGCCCCGGCCGAGGGCAGGGTCCTCGCCGCCGGCTCCCCCACGGCCGTCAAGGACAGCTACATCGTCACGCTGAAGAAGAACGCGGGCTTCAAGGCCGCGTCCAGCGAGGGCAAGGGGCTCATCAAGGAGTACGGCGGGACCGTCGGGAAGACCTTCGGCTCCGCGCTCAACGGCTACACCGCCACGCTCTCGGCGACCGAGGCGAAAAGACTCGCCGCCGACCCGTCGGTGGCCGCCGTGGAGCAGAACCAGACCGTCCACCTGGCCGACACCACCCAGTCCAGCGCCCCCTGGGGCCTGGACCGCATCGACCAGGCCGCGCTCCCGCTGTCCGGCACGTACACCTACCCGGACAGCGCGGGCAGCGGCGTCACGGCGTACGTCATCGACACCGGCGTCCGCATCACCCACAGCCAGATCAGCGGACGCGCCTCCTACGGCTACGACGCGGTCGACGGCGACACCACCGCCGCCGACGGCAACGGCCACGGCACCCATGTGGCCACCACGATCGCGGGCTCCACCTACGGCGTCGCCAAGAAGGCGAAGATCGTGGCGGTGCGCGTGCTCGACAACGCCGGCTCCGGCACCACCGCGGGCGTCATCGCGGGCATCGACTGGGTGACCAACAACCACTCCGGCCCCTCGGTCGCCAACCTCTCGCTCGGCGGCGGCGCGTCCAGCACCCTGGACACCGCCGTCCGCAACTCCATAGCGAGCGGCGTCACCTACGCCGTCGCGGCGGGCAACAGCAGCGCCAACGCCTCCTCCTACTCCCCGGCACGCGTCACCGAGGCGATCACCGTCGGCGCCACCACCAGCACGGACGCCCGGGCCAGCTACTCCAACTACGGCTCGGTGCTCGACATCTTCGCCCCCGGCTCCTCCATCACGGCAGGCTGGTACACCAGCGACACCGCGACCAACACCATCTCCGGTACGTCGATGGCGACCCCGCACGTCGCGGGCGCGGCCGCGGTCTACCTCGCCGGTCACACCTCGGCCACCCCGGCCCAGGTCGCCACGGCACTGGTGAACGGCGCCACGTCCAACGCGGTCACCAGCCCGGGCAGCGGCTCGCCCAACAAGCTCCTCAAGCTCGTCCCGTAGCGCCTGAAGTCGCCGTAGGGCCTGAAATTCCCGAAGTCCCGTTCCCCGGAGGCTCTTTGCGCCTCCGGGGAACACCCTTGTCCCCGTCCGTACCAGTCGGCCTTGACGGCTCCCGTGGCGCTGCGCGACATTGAAGTCCGGCATCCGGCGCTTTCTGGGGGGAAAGGTCGCCCATGCAGACGACACGGACACGGACGTCCTCGAGAACGTCCGGCAGAGAACTGACGCCGTTGCTCGCGGGCTCGGCGACCGCAGTGGGGGGATTCGGGGCGCTGCTCGCGCTCACCGGTTCCGACTCGCCGCTGCGGGCCCCGCTCGTGCTGTTCTTCCTGCTCGCGGCACCCGCCGCCGGCATCGCCGCCGCGCTGCCCGGCCTCGACCCGTTCGCCCGTGCGCTGGTCGCGCTGGCCGGCTCGGTCGTCCTCAACATGCTGGTGGCCCAGGCCATGCTGGCCACGCACCGCTGGTCACCGCGCGGCGGCGTGGTGGCGATGGCCGTGCTCAGCGCCCTGATCCTGCTGCCGGAGCTGCTGCGACGACGCCGGACGGCGAAGGGGCAGGACGGCTGACGTGGACATCAGCGTGTACCGCCCCGGCGAGCTCAGCGGCGCCGACCGGGCGGCGTGGACGGCTCTGCAGTCCAAGGCCCATCTCCAGGGCTCACCCCATCTCGCCAACCCGTTCCTGTCCCCCGAGTTCGCGCTCGCGGTGGGCCGGTGCAGACGGGGCGTGCGGATCACGGTCGTACGGGAGCAGGGCGAGCCCGTCGCGTTCTTCCCGTTCCAGCGGACCGCGACCGGCGTCGGCCGGGCCGTCGGGCTCGGGATCTCGGACGCCCAGGGGATCGTGCACCGGCCCGGATTCACCTGGGACGCACAGGAGTTGTTACGCGCCTGCGGACTCGCCGTCTGGGAGTTCGACCATCTGGTGGCGGGCCAGGAGCCGTTCGGGACGGCAGCCGCCAAGGGCTTCCCCTCACCGGTCATGGACGTCGACCAGGGGTACGAGACCTATCTGGCCCGACTGCGGGAGCGGTCACCGAAGTTCACCCGCACCACCCTCGCCAAGGAACGCCGGCTCCTGCGCACCGCGAGCGGGGTGCGCTACGTTCACGACGAGCGCGACCCGGCCGCCCTGAGCACCCTGATGGGCTGGAAGTCCGCCCAGTACCGCAGGACCGGCCGCAGCGACCGGTTCGCGCACGAGTGGATCGCCGGTCTCGTACGGCAGTTGTTCCACACCCGGTCCGAGTCGTTCGCGGGGGTCCTCTCGGTGCTGTACGCCGACGGGAAGCCGGTGGCCGCCCACTTCGGGCTGCGCACCGAGCGCGTTCTCGCGTGCTGGTTCCCGGCGTACGACCCGGAGTACGCGAAGTACTCCCCGGGCCTGATCCTGCATCTGCGCATGGCCGAGGCGGCCGCCGCCGACGGTGTCGCGCACCTCGATCTGGGCCGGGGGCAGAAGGAGTACAAGGACTCCCTGAAGACACGGGAACTGACCGTGTCGGAGGGGTGGGTGACCCGTCGGCACCCGGTCGCGGTCGGACACCGCGTCCGCCGGGCTCCGGCGCGTGCGCTGCGCAACGCCGTGGTGACACGTCCGGAGCTGTTCGAACCAGCCGACCGGTTACTGAAGAAAATAGGAAAGATCCGTTCGGGGGCGACTGTAACGGTCAAACCAACAAAAACGTGAGGCCTCGTTCCAGGCCTTGCCATAGGGGTTCAATCGTCAATACCGTCATACATCTCACTCGCATCGTCCCGTCATCGAGCGGCTCTAGGGGAGGGCTCAAGGACCGCGACGGGGGGACGCGGGGCGCGGTAGGGGGGTGCCGTGCTCGGTGGCCGCAGTGGTGACCGGGCCGTGCCGCGCGACCGGCTGTCGTCTCGGACGACGGTCCGGCCAGCTTTGCCAGCTCACCCGGCGAGTACGGAGATTCCTTCCGGCGTGCCGTGAGTGAGAACCCCCCTTTCGAACCGGAGCAAAAAACCGGACCGCCCACAGGGGCGGGCGGTCCACCGGACGAGAGGGAACCAGACTCATGAGTTCAGTTCTGCGCCCGGCGGCTGTGGGCCAGGATGCGCCGCCGGCCGGCCAGTACCGGCCGATCTCCACCCACCTGGCCATCGCGCCACCGGTGAGCGTGGTCATACCCGCCATGAACGAGGCGGAGAACCTTCCGTACGTCTTCAAGACCCTGCCCGACTGGATCCACGAAGTGGTCCTGGTGGACGGCAACTCCACGGACGACACCGTCGCGGTGGCCCGTGAGCTGTGGCCCGAGGTGAAGGTCGTGAAGCAGCACGGCAAGGGCAAGGGGGACGCCCTCATCACCGGGTTCGAGGCCTGCACCGGTGACATCGTCGTCATGATCGACGCGGACGGCTCCGCCGACGGCAACGAGATCGTCTCCTATGTCTCCGCCCTGGTCTCGGGCGCGGACTTCGCCAAGGGGTCGCGGTTCGCCAACGGCGGCGGCACCGACGACATGACCTTCATCCGCAAGCTCGGCAACTGGGCGCTGTGCACCATCGTCAACCGCAAGTTCGGCGCCCGCTACACCGATCTCTGCTACGGGTACAACGCCTTCTGGCGGCACTGCCTCGACAAGATCGACCTCGACTGCACGGGTTTCGAGGTGGAGACCCTGATGAACATCCGGGTGGTCAAGGCGGGTCTGAAGGTGCAGGAGATCCCGAGCTACGAGTACCTGCGCATCCACGGCGCCAGCAATCTGCGGGCGGTCCGGGACGGCTTCCGGGTGCTCAGGGTGATCCTCGGGGAGCGGTCCAACCGGCGGGCGCTGCGCCGCCGTGCCCACCACTCGCCGCTGCTCGACTCGCGCCGGGGAGAGGTGTCTTGAGCGGTCCCGACGTCTCCGTCGTGATCTGCGCGTACACCGAGGACCGCTGGGAGGACATCCTCGCGGCGGTCGCCTCGGTGCGGGCGCAGTCGTACCCGGCCCGGGAGACGCTGCTGGTGGTCGACCACAACCCGGCGCTCCTGGACCGGCTGGTCAAGGAGTACAAGGAGGTGGACGAGGTCCGCGTGTTCGCCAACGCGGGCCCCCGGGGCCTGTCCGCGGGCCGCAACACCGGGATCGCCGCCTCCCGCGGCGAGGTGATCGCCTTCCTGGACGACGACGCCGTCGCCGAACGCGACTGGCTGCGCCACTTCGCCGGGGCCTACGCCGACCCGCAGGTCATGGCGGTCGGCGGCCGTACGGTGCCGATCTGGGCCTCGGGACGCCGGCCGGCCTGGTTCCCGGAGGAGTTCGACTGGGTGGTGGGCTGCACCTACCGGGGCCTCCCGTCCGGCCTGGTCCGGGTGCGCAACGTCCTGGGCGGCAACGCCTCCTTCCGCCGCAGCGCGTTCGACGCGGCGGGCGGCTTCGCCACCGGCATCGGACGGGACGGCGACAAGCGCCCGCTGGGCTGCGAGGAGACGGAGCTGTGCATCCGGCTGAGCCGGGCCAGACCGGACGCCGTCCTGCTGATCGACGACCGGGCGGTGATCCACCACCGGGTGCCCGAGGCGCGTGAGCACTTCGGCTACTTCCGCACCCGTGCGTACGCGGAAGGCCTGTCGAAGGCGCTCGTGGCCCGAAGTGTGGGCGCAGGCAAGGGACTTGAGTCGGAGCGCCGGTACGCCACCCGGGTGCTGCCGTCCGGGGTGGTGCGCGGACTGCGGGACGCCGCGCTGGCCCGGCCCGGGGGTGCGGGCCGGGCGGGGGCGATCGTCGCCGGGGTGCTGACGGCGGCAGGCGGCTACGTCGTCGGAACCGTCCGGGCCCGGCGGGGCGGGGCCTCGTTCTCGGTGGCGGAGATCGAGGGGGACGGAGATGGCTGAGCCGCCCGTACCGATCCTCATGTACCACGCGGTGGCGACCGACCCGAACGACGCGACCCGGGTGCTCTCGGTGTCCCCCGAGTCCTTCGCCCAACAGATGGACATAATCGGCGCGTTGGGGTGCACGCCGCTCAGGACCGACGACCTGGCGGCGCGTTGGCGGGACGGCCGCCCACTGCCCGAACGGCCGGTCCTGATCACCTTCGACGACGGCTACGAGGGCGTCCACCGCCATGCCCTGCCGGTGCTGGCCAAGCACGGCTTCCCGGCCACGGTGTTCGTCTCCACCGGCTGGCTCCGGGGCGCCCACGACATGGGCGGCGGCCTCGACGCCATGCTGGACTGGGACCAGGTGCGCGAACTCGCCTCCGCGGGCGTGGAGATCGGCGGCCACACCCACACCCACCCGCAGCTCGACCAGCTGGACGACAGCGCGCTGCGCCACGAGCTGATCCACTCCAGGGAGATCGTCGGCGACGAACTCGGCACCGTGCCGGACTCGCTCGCCTACCCGTACGGCTACTCCAGCCGCCGGGTGCGCGAGGCGGTGCGGGAGACGGGGTACGGCCAGGCGCTCGCCGTGAACAACGCTCTCGCGCGCCGCCGTCAGGGGCCGTACGCGCTCACCCGGCTCACCGTGCGCCGCGCCACCACGACCGAGGAGTTCGAGCGGCTCGTCCAGGGCCGTGCGATCGCCCGGGACTTCGCCAGGGACCGTGCCCTCACCAAGGGGTACGCGTTGGTCCGAAGAGCACGACAGGTCCGCCGGAAGGTCTCCCGTTCCCGTGTCTGACACGACGACCACGACCGAGCCCGAGTCGACCGCGGCCAAGGCGCCCGAGCAGTCCGGGCGCCGTCTTCGGCTGCCTGGAATGGGCGGCGGCGGTGGCAACCAGCTGTTCCGCAACGCCTACGCCCTGATGCTCAACACCGGTATCTCCGCGGTGCTGGGCCTCGGCTTCTGGCTGGCGGCGGCCCGCTACTACTCCGAGTCGGCGGTCGGCCAGGGTTCCGCGGCGATCGCCGCGATGAAGCTCCTCGCCGGACTGACCGCGGTGACATTGACCGGCGCGCTGGCCCGCTTCATACCGGTTGCGGGCCGGGCCACCGGGCGTCTCATCTTCCGTACGTACGCGGCCAGTTCGGTGGTCGTGGCGGTCGCCGCGGCCGTCTTCCTGCTCACCCTCGACGTGTGGGGGCCGTCGTACCGCTTCCTGCACGGGCCGGTGAACGGGCTCGGCTTCATCGCGGCCGTCGTCGCCTGGAACGTCCTCACGCTCCAGGACGGGGTGCTGACCGGGCTGCGCAGCGCGCTGTGGGTGCCGGTGGGCAACACCGTCTTCTCGGCGGTGAAACTGGGTCTCCTGGTCGCGTTCGCGGTGGCGATCCCGACGGCCGGGGTCTTCGTGTCGTGGGTCGCGGCGATCGCCGTCTCCGTGCTGCCGCTGGGCTGGCTGGTGTTCCGGCGCCTGGCACCCCGGCATGTGAAGGCGACCGAGGGGCACGCGAAGCCGCCCTCGGTCAGGGAGATCGGGCGGTTCCTGGCGGGCGACTACACCGGCTCGCTGTTCTCGCTCGCCGTGGTCTACCTGGTCCCGGTCATCGTGGCCGCGCAGGTCAGCTCCCAGGACAACGCGTACTTCTACATCACCACGACGATAGGCGGCACCTGCAACCTGCTCGCCATCAACATGGGCGCCTCCCTGACCGTCGAGGGCTCGCACGACCCGGGCCGGCTGGCCGCCAACACCCGTGCCGCGCTCAGGCGGATGGCCCGGATCATGCTGCCGGTGGCCACGGTCCTGTTCGTCGGGGCGCCCTGGATCCTCGGGGTGTTCGGCGCGGGCTACGCGGACGCGGCCACGCCGCTGCTGCGCTGGTTCGCGGTCGGCGCGGTGCTCAGGGTCGTCATGGAGACCTACTTCGCGGTGCTGCGCGCACAGAGCCGCACCTCCGGACTCGCCTGGCTCCAGGGCCTGTTGTGCGCCCTGGTGCTCGGGCTGACCCTGCTGCTGCTCCCCCGGATGGGACTGACCGGCGCGGGCGTCGCCGAGATCTCCTCCCTCGCGGTGATCGTCGCCATCGCCGCGCCCCGGCTGTACCGGACGATCCAGCACGCCCCGGCCGCCGAGATCCCGGCGGGTGCGGCCCCCGACGGCGACCTCGCCGACCTCGGGACGCGCGAGGTACCGGCCGCCGGCCGCACCCGCCGCCCCGGCTGGGCGCTCGACCAGGACACCCTCGCGCTCGGCATCCACGTCGACTTCGACCACCAGGAGCGCCGCCCCGACGTCCGGCCGGGCCCGGGCACCCCGCCCACGGGGACACCGGTCGTGTCCCCCACGCGAGACCGCCCGACCTGGGCCCTGCGGAGACTCCCCGAGCTCGGCCTGCCGGTGGAGGAGAGGGAGCCGGGCGCCGAGTCCTCCCGCGGCCCGTCCGAGACGGAGGTGGACGCGCCCTTCGAGGTGGCCTTCGACGCCGGCAAGGAGATCGCCGTACCGGAAGGGACCGCGGTACCGGAGGAAGCCGTCGCGGTCGAGGAGGTGGAGGCGCGGTCCGGGGAGCCCCCGCGCCCCCTCTCCCTGCGGGAGCGTGTGCAGCCGGACTGGCTCGGGGTGTTCCTCGGCGGCCTGCTCGCCGTGGCGCTGCTCCTGTACTGGGTGCCGGTCATGGGCCTGGGCGAGGCCGATCTGGACCGGATGGGCGGCCTCGGGCTGGTCTCGGTCCTGCCGCTGCCCACGCTGCTCGGCGCGGCCCTGCTGGTCGTGGTCTTCGCCTCGCTGCTCTGGCCGGCCCGCGAGCACCGGGCGCTGCTGCTGGTCACCCTGGTGGCGACGGTGGTGTCGCTGCACGCGCTGCCCGCGGTGATCGAGGCCGAGCCGCGGTTCGCGACCGCCTGGCAGCACCTCGGGTTCATCGACCACATCGACCGGACCGGCTCCGCGGTGCCCGACCTGGACGCACGCTGGAGCTGGCCCGGCTTCTTCGCGGTGGCCGCGTTCGTCGCGAAGGCCTGCGGGGTCACGGACTTCACCGAGATCATCCGCTGGTGGCCGACCGCGATCCAACTCGCCTACCTGGTCCCGATGTTCCTCCTCGTACGGCACCTGCGGGCGGGCTGGCGGGCCAAGTGGACCGGCATCTGGATCTTCGTCCTCAGCGGCTGGGTCGGCCAGGACTACTTCTCCCCGCAGGGCTTCACCTATCTGCTCTACCTGGTGTTCGTGGCGGTACTGCTGGTGTGGTTCCGTGCCCCGCGCGTGATCTGGACGAGGCGGCGGCCCGGCGAGGCCGAGGTGGAGCCGACGACCCGGCGGCAACGGGCGGCACTGCTCGCGGTGTTGATCGGCCTGTTCGCGGCGAGCGTGCCCGCGCACCAGCTGACCCCGTTCGTGATGCTCGGTGTGCTGGCGGCGCTCGTGGTGTTCCGCCGCAGCGAACTACGGGGCCTGCCCGTCCTGTTCGCCGTGATGGTGACCGCCTGGATCGGCTGGCTGGCCGAGCCGTACTGGTCCGGCCACTTCGACGACCTGTTCGGCGGGGTCGGCGGCG
The DNA here is from genome assembly GCF_001514195.1 of Streptomyces griseorubiginosus. Classification (GTDB taxonomy): domain Bacteria; phylum Actinomycetota; class Actinomycetes; order Streptomycetales; family Streptomycetaceae; genus Streptomyces; species Streptomyces griseorubiginosus. Next base: position 432,948 of record NZ_KQ948739.1, read on the forward strand.
TCGGCAGCAATGTCTCCTCGTCGGTCTCCGGCCGTATCGAGGGCGGCAGTTCGACCCACAAGCTGGTGCTGTACGTACGGGTCCTGCTGGCCGGCGGGGTGATGGCGCTGGCCTGCTACGGCTGGTGGCGCCGCCGCGACCACAGGTACCGGGAAGTCGCGCTGCTCGTCCTCACCTTCGTGCCGTTCCTCGGCTTCGGCATGCAGTCGTACGGCGGCGAGATGGCACTGCGGGTCTTCATGTTCGCCCTGCCGGGCGCGGGCCTGCTCGCCGCCCTGGCGCTCTTCCCGCTCGCCGGTGTCACCGCCGAGGAGCGCGAGAAGGACCGGGCCAGTCTCGCCCCGGTGGCCGCGCTGCTGGCGGGTCTGCTGCTCATCGGGGGCTTCCTGGTGGCCCGTTGGGGCAACGAGCCGTTCGAGCGGATCCGGCCCGGCGAGGTCGCCGCCATGGACTACGTGTACGCCCACGACGATCCGACCGTCCGGGTGCTGTGGCTGTCCAACGACACCGTGAACAACGTGACCCCCGCGATGCCGTGGGGCGCCAAGGACATGGAGAAGGTGTCGTACGTGCCGACGCTCGCGCCGCCGGACCCGGTGCTGGTGTCGGGCCTGGTCAAGGCGCTCAAGGACGCGGGCCCGAACTCGTATCTGATGGTGAACGCCGGCCAGGTCACGTATCTGCGGCTCGACGTGGGCTATTCGACGACGTGGGAGCCGCGGCTGCTGGACAACCTGGACCAGCGCAAGGAGCTCAAGCGGGTCTTCACCAACCCGGACGTGACGATGTACGCCCTGCGGAACCAGCCTGCGGGCAAGGTGCCGCAGCCCGATCCGGGGCCGATCGGACCGCAGATCACCTGGACGCCCTGGTCGGTGGTGGGAGCGCTGGCCGCGCTGGCGCTGATCCTGCTGCTGTCGGCGCGTGAGGTGGTGCGGGTCGCGGTGCGGCCCGGGGTGCGTCAACTGCGCTGGCTCCAGAGCAGTTTCTGGTTCTCGCTGCCGCTGCTCGCGGTGTTCCTGGCGGCGCTGGTGCAGCGGTTCATGACGATGAAGTGAGGTCCTCGAGGTCTTCGGAGGTCGAGTGGCTCAGCGGGTGAGCCACTTGACCTCGTAGGGCCGCATGTCGAACCGCTTGCCGTCAACGCTCGCGCTGATCTGCCGGTTCAGGGTGTTCACCACCAGCACCGCCCGGTCGGTGGCGAGGACCCGGACGTTGGGCACGTCGTCGGCGGCCACGGAGACGTTCTCGAAGGCGCTCCCCGGTGCGAAGGCCCTGCCGAACCTGCTGACGAGATCGAACATCGGCAGCTTCCGGCCGCCGCCGCTGCCGTTGGTCGGCGTCCACAGGCAGCCCGCGCAGTCCGTGCCGTTCTCGTTCTCCGGGTTCCAGTAGAACGCGGAGCTGGTACCGCCCTTGGCCAGCGCGATCATCCCGGCGGCCTGCACGGCGACCCGGCGGTCCTCGGACCAGCCCTCGCGCTCGTCCCTGCTGTCGGCGGGTTCGACGTAGTACTCGGCCCACCACAGCGGCAGGTTCCCGGTCCGCTGCCGCACCCACCGGCTCACCGCCGTGAACTTGTCGGTGGCCGCGAACTCGTTCGGCAGCATCTCGTCGTCGTTGGTGTAGCTGGAACCGTCCACGACCACGAAGTCGGCGCCGGCCTTGTGCTGGTTCCAGTAGTCGAAGGCGTCGAGGATCCGCTGGTCCATCGCGCCCCACGGCCCCTTGAAGGTCGCGGAGGCGTCGGTGGAGCGCGGGTCGACACTGTCCATCACGAGATACGGGCCGCCGACCATGATGTCGGGGTTCACCTTCTTGAGCGCCTTGTAGACCAGGTTGTACAGCTGGGTGTACCCCTCGTAGTCCCAGCGGCCCTCGGCGTCGTTCCAGAAGCCCTTGAACTCGTTCCAGACGATGAAGTGCCGTACGTCCGGGTAGCGTTTGGCCACCGTCGCGGCGAGCGCCGCGTAGTCCTTGAAGTGCGCCGGGTCCGGGGCCTTCTCCAGCGACGCCTGGCTCCAGTCGGTGTTGCCGACGCCCGCTCTGCCGCCCTTCATCCAGTCCGGCGCGCAGCACAGGGTGAGGGTCGGGGTGGAGCCGGAGGCGCGGACGAAGTCGACGCGCCGGTCCAGGTCCTCGAAGTCGTAACGCCCCTTCACCGGCTCGGGGTTGTCGGCGCCCCAGCCCATGATGTGCTGGTTCTGCGGGATGCCGCCGACGTCCTTGATCTCCTGTTCGACCCGCTCGCCGGCCGTCGAGCTGCCCTCGTCGGCGCTGAACTGCGTGTGGGTGAAGCCCCAGCCGACGTCCGGGGTGTCGGCGTCAGGGGTGGTCGTCGGGGTGCCGTGCACCCGGTCGCCGTTGCGTGAGGTGCCGTCGGTGCCGGCGCCGCTGCCCGGAAGCGTGTTGAGGAGGGTCACGACCAGGGCCAGAGCCACCGCGCCCACGCCGAGCAGTGCGGTGAGCCGCCACCGCCGTGCCCCCGAATACCACCCATGACGTCCCATTGAGGACAACGGTATCCGCGAACACACCTGCGCGGGCAGACGCCGTGGACAAACAGATGAGCAACAAAACGTGGGGAACGGGACAGCCGCGACACGACCGGCGCACCGCGGAAACCGGGTGCGTGCGGGGGTCCCGTGCCGGATCATGGGCCGCATGTCCCCGAACCCACACGACGCGCTGCCGATCCGGCTCAACGTCGACGACAGCGACTCCCCGTCCGACGTCGTCGACGCGCTGTTCCTCGGCCGCTTCGCGACGGGCGAGCAGCCGTACTCCCACGCGGCCAACATCGACCGGGTCCGCAGCGGCGCCAACCTCCTGCCGGCGGGCGCGCGGGTGCTGCGCGTGGCCCGCGACGACGACCGCAGCGCCACGCTCGCTGAGGGCGACGGCTGGACGCTGCTGGTCTCCCGCTGGAACCGCGGCGCCGACGTCACCGTCACGGCGACCGATCCGGAGCTGGCCAAGAGGATCCTCGACCAGGCCACCGAAGGCGCCGCCGACGAGCCGGAACCCCAGCCGGAGAACGTGACCATGGGGTTCTGGTACGTCTCCCCCCGGCGCGGCCCGCACCGCACGACCCGGCAGATCGCGGCGGGCACCTGGGACGAGGTCCGGGAGAACTACACGGCACCGGTCGCGGACGCGATGGACAGCCTGATGAAGACGACACCGGAGGACATCGCGGGCCGGCTGCTCCTGCTCCACGGGCCGCCGGGCACCGGCAAGACCTCAGCGCTGCGCACCCTGGCCCGCTCCTGGCGGGACTGGTGCCAGGTGGACTGCGTCCTGGACCCGGAGCGGCTGTTCTCCGACGTCGGCTACCTGATGGACATCGCGATCGGCGAGGAGGACTCCACGGGCAAGGGCCGCTGGCGGCTGCTGCTCCTGGAGGACTGCGACGAACTGATCCGCGGTGAGGCCAAGCACACCGCGGGCCAGGCCCTGTCCCGGCTGCTCAACCTCACCGACGGCCTCCTCGGCCAGGGCCGCAACGTCCTGGTGGGCGTGACGACCAACGAGGACCTGGAGCGCCTGCACCCCGCCGTGGTCCGCCCCGGCCGTTGCCTCGCCCGCATCGAGGTGGGCCCGCTGACCCGCCGGGAGGCGGTGGGCTGGCTCGGCACCGAGGAGGGCGTGGGCCGGGAGGGCGCGACCCTGGCGGAGCTGTACGCGCTGCGCCGGGGGACGTCGCCGACGGCACTGCCGGAGCCCCGGCCGGGGGCGGACGCGGGGCTGTACCTGTAGTGCTTTGATGGATGCATGACCCTGTTCGTCGGCACTTCGGGGTGGCAGTACAAGGACTGGCGGGGCGTGCTCTATCCCGAGGGCGTGCCCGTGCGGCTCTGGCTGGAGGAGTACACCGGGCACTTCCCGACGGTCGAGATCAACAACGCGTTCTACCGGCTGCCGTCCCGGGAGACCTTCGAGGCATGGCGGGCCCGGGTGCCGGACGACTTCGTCGTGGCGGTGAAGGCGAGCCGGTACCTGACCCACATCAAGCGCCTGAAGGACCCGGAAGAGCCGGTGCGGCGGCTGATGGGCCACGCGGAGGGACTGGGGTCCCGGCTGGGCCCGGTCCTCCTCCAGCTGCCGCCCACGCTGAAGGCGGACCCGGGCCTCCTGGACGCGTGTCTGGCCTGTTTCCCGTCGTCGACACGGGTGGCGGTCGAACCCCGGCACGAGTCGTGGTGGACGGCGGAGGTGCGCGAGGTGCTGGAGGCCCGGCACGCGGCCCTGTGCTGGGCCGACGTCCGGGCTCGCCCGGTCACCCCGCTGTGGCGCACGACGGACTGGGGCTACGTCCGCTTCCACGAGGGCCGCGCCCGGGCGTGGCCGAGCTACGGCCGGCAGTCCCTGAAGACGTGGGCGGACCGCGTCACCGAGACCTTCTCCGGCGACGAGGACGTGTACGCGTACTTCAACAACGACCCGAACGGGGCGGCCGTGAGGGACGCGATGACGTTCGAGTCCCTGCTCTGATCCGGCGCGCCCGGCTGCCGTTCAGCTCCCCCCGTAACCCGCCCGCAGCGCGTCCCGTACGGCCGCCAGCGCGTCGCTCTCCGTGAGCCCCAGCCGCCGTACGCGCTCGACGTAGGCCTGAGCGGCCGCCGCCGCCTCCCGCTCGGCGGCCGAGCCCGCCGCGGCGACGAACGTGCCGTTGCGCCCCCGCGTCTCGATCACCCCGTCGCTCTCGAGCGCCCGGTACGCCTTGGCGACGGTGTTCGCGGCCAGCCCGAGCGACTCGGCGAGCCCTCGCACGGTCGGCAGCCGGTACCCCACCGGCAGCGCGCCCGCGCGCGCCTGCTCGGAGATCTGCACCCGTACCTGCTCGTACGGCGGTGCGCTGTCGTCGATGTGGATCTTCAAGGTCACCCGCCGATTGTCCCGTACGGGCCGGAAAATGAGAGGCATCCGGCAGGGCCCCGCACGTAACGTGCGCCTTCATGACCGTGATCGTGCGAGATCTGCGCCCCCAGGACCCGGCCGACGTCGAGAACTTCACCCGGGCCCGCCATCTGGCCCTGCCTCATGTGCTGTGGACGCCGGCCGGTGTCATCCACCGCACGCTCCACACCGACCCGGCCGCCCACTACCGTTCCCTGGTCGCGGAGGAGGACGGCGAGGTGATCGGCACGGCTCAGCTCGGTCTCGCGCACGACAGTCCGGAGGCGGGCCAGGGCTACCTGAACATCTACGTACGCCCGGACCGCGTCCGGCGCGGTGCCGGTGACCTCCTCGTCCGCACCGCCGAGGAGCACCTGGCGGCACACGGGGCGACCAGGCTGTTCTCCTGGGTCCTGGACGAGCCTCACAACCGCGCGTTCGCCGAGCGGCACGGCTACCGGGCCGGCCGCTCCGCGCACTTCCTGCGTCTGGACCTGAGGAACGGCACACTGCCGCCGCGCCGGCCCCTCCCGCCCGGCGTCGAACTGCGCACCGCCGCCGACTTCGCGCACGACCCGCGCCCCTTCTTCGAGCTGGACGCGGAGACGACGCTGGACGAACCGAGCGATGTGGACACGGAGTTCACCGACTACGAGGTGTGGGTCGAGGAGAACTGGAAGCACCCGCTCCTGGACCACGCCCTGACCACGATCGCCCTCGTGGACGGCCGCCCCGCCGCCTTCAGCGCCGCCCACACCGACGGCACCGGCCGCTACGCCACCGCCATGACCGGCACCGCCCGCGCCTTCCGCGGCCGCGGCCTGGCCAAGCTCGCCAAGAACGACTCCCTGCACCGCGCCCGCGCAGCCGGCTGCACGGAGGCCCTGACCGGCAACGACGCCGGCAACGAACCGATGCTCGCGATCAACAAGTGGTTCGGGTACGAGATCCGCGCCACGGAGGTACGTCATGTCCGCGAACTCAGCTGAGTCTCTCCGGCGGTTGGAGGTCGTCCTGGTCAAGGCCGGCCGCACGAAGATCCGTTACGAGGCCGAACTCCTCACCGACGACGGCACCCGCGTCACGGTCCGGGCCCCCTGGGCCGGAGAGGGCGTCCGCGACTTCGGCTTCGTCCGCTTCGAGCCCGGCGACGTCTTCACCGAGCACTACTGGCGGGACCGCTGGTACGCGGTGAAGGAGGTCCGCGACGCCGACGGCACCCTGAAGGGCTGGTACTGCGACATCACCCGCCCGGCCGTCCTGAACGGCGCCGAACTGGTCGTGGAGGACCTCGACCTGGACCTTTGGGTCTCGGCCGACGGCAAGGAAGTACTGCGCCTGGACGAGGACGAGTTCGAGGAGAGCGGATTGACGCAGACGGATCCCGAGGCCGCTTCGGCGGCATGGGCGGCTCTGAACGAACTGGAGCAACTGGCACGCCCCAGGGGCGCGGGGAACTGCGCGACAAGCCACGACGCACCCGCAGCCGACATTGAAGGCTCCTTCCCACCCCTTTAGTCGCCCCCCACCACCACCGCATACCGCTCGTCATCCACGTCCTTCCCCCACAACAGGGAGTCCTCCGAGAGCCGCTCCACCCGAACACACCCTCCGAGCGGCTCAGCCAACCCGCTCACCACCTCGGCGGATATCCCGAACGCCCCCCACACCCCCTCCACCAGCACCAACCGCCCACCCGGCCGCAACAACCCCCACCACCGCCGCAGCACCCGCCCGGGATCCGGCAGCGCCCACAGCACGTGCCGTACGAGCACGACGTCGAACCGCTGCTCCCCCACCGGAGGCTGCGCCGCGTCACCGACCAGGAACGCCGCGTCACGCCCCGCGAGCTTGGCGCGGGCGCGCTCCACCATGGCCGGAGAAAGGTCCACCCCGGTCACCCGGTGCCCCTGCTCGGCCGCGAGGAGCGACAGGCTCCCGGTGCCGCATCCGAGGTCGAGGACGTCGGATGCCCGCTCGGGGAGCCACTCCCGGAGCCGCCGAGCCCAGGCCCGCCGCACCTCGGGGTCGCGCAGTCCGTGGTCCGGTTCCTCGTCGAACGTCGCCGCCTCGGCGTTCCAGTCCACGCCCCCACCACCACTGTGTTCCGTCATGCCCCCCAGAGTGACACCCGCCACTGACACTCGAATCGTGACACCCGCCACTGACAGACCAGGAGCGATGAGGAACCCTCCCCGAAAGGGTCTACCTCCGTGAGAACGCGGAACTCGGTAGGCACTGAAGGAGGCAGCCATGCGCCGCACGACCGTGCAGAAGCCCCTGAAGAGGACTGACGCCCGCCGGATCCGCGAGGAGGCCGAGGAGCGCCCCGCGGGACGTCCCGAGGTCCGCAAGGACATCGCCCGGACCTGGTGGCCGGACGGCTGACGGCGACAGGCATGCTCCGTCTCAGACCAGCCGCTTGCGGTAGTGGACGCGGTCAAAGGGCCCGTCCACTCGCCGTTCCACGACCTCGTAACCGAACTTCGGATAGATCTCCTGGTTCTCCCACATCTTCGCGTTGGTGTAGAGCCTGACCTCGGGCAGGCCCAGCGCACGCGCGTGTGCCTCGACGAACCGCAGCAGCCGTCCGCCCACGCCCTGTCCCTGGGCGTCGGGACGGACGGCGATGTTGTCGAGGTACAGATGATCCTCGCGCTCCTCCACCACCACGAGCCCGACCACGGGGTCGCCGGTGACGTACACCTGCCCCGCGGCAACGTTCGCCGCGTGGTCCCGTCTCATGGGCTGCGGCACCAGTCCGATGCGCTCGATGTAGTGCTCGTAGGCGGCGTCGGTGACGGCCTTCACGGCCGGCACGTCGGCCGGTCCTGCGGGCCTGATCTCGTCGTTGGTCATGCCCTGCACGCTAGCTACCTGATCTCAGTCTCAGCACTCCCTTAAGACAGCCATAAAGATCGTCAGCGGCCGTCACAAGCGGAGAATTCCAGGGTTTCTTTGATCCGGCACCCGTCAGTTCCGGTTCCTAGGAGATCCCCCATGCCCGCACGCCGCAAGGCCGCCACGGTCGCCGCCGTCGGCCTGGCCCCGCTCGCCCTGACCGCGCTGGCCGCTTCGCCCGCGGCCGCGCACGGCTCGATGGGCGGCCCGGTCAGCCGCGTCGCGCAGTGCTACGCGGAGGGCCCGGAGAGCCCGCGGTCGGACGCGTGCCGGGCGGCGGTCGCGGCCGGTGGCACCCAGGCGCTGTACGACTGGAACGGCATCCGCATCGGCGACGCGAACGGACGGCACCAGGAGCTGATCCCGGACGGCAGGCTGTGCAGCGCGGGCAACGACGAGTTCAAGGGGCTGGACCTGGCCCGCGCCGACTGGCCGGCGACGAGCGTGCGCAGCGGGTCGTACACCTTCGAGTACCGGGTGACCGCCCCGCACAAGGGCACCTTCACGGTGTACCTCACCAAGCCCGGCTACGATCCCGCGCAGCCGCTGGCCTGGGACGACCTGGATCTGTCGCACCCGGTCGCGACGGCCACGGACCCGGTCGCGTCGGGCGGCTTCTACCGGTTCTCCGGCACGCTTCCGGAGCGCTCGGGCAGGCAGCTCCTGTACGCGGTCTGGCAGCGCTCGGACAGCCCGGAGGCGTTCTACTCCTGCTCGGACGTGACGTTCGGGGGCGAGACCGGTGCGGCGAAGGGCGGTTCTTCTCCGGAGCCGAGCGCTTCCGCGCCCTCCGACGAGCAGATCGAGGAAGGCACCGGCAGGTCGACGGTCGAGCATCACGGGCACGGTGACGACGACGCCGGTACATCGGCGGAGCCGGTGGCCGAGGCGGCGAGCGCCGGTCCTGCCGCGGACGCCAACGCCCCACAGGCGGCGGGCACTTCGCGGCGCCTCGCCGAGACGGGCGGTTCCGGCATCACGCCGTATCTCGCGATGGGCGGTGCCGCCACGCTCGCCGCCGGCGCGGCGATCGTGTTCGGGTCGGTGCGCAGGCGTGCCGTGAACGGTGTCGGACGGCTGGGCCGTTGACCGCATGAACTCCGGGGCCTGACCGGCGGCTCAGGCCGGACAGGCCCCGGCGACGCTCCACTCTGTGCCTCAGCTCAGCGCCTCAACTCAGCGCCGACGCACAGGTGGTGGGGGTGGCGTGGGCCGGGTCGAGGGCGTTGGCCACCTCGTGGAAGGCGATCCGGTCGAAGAGGCCGATGGCCACGTGCTCGGAGAGATCGAGCGGGCACAGGTCCTGGAGCAGGACGTTGTGGACGCCGGATCCGCTGAGGAACTGGCTCTGGTACGGCGTGACGACCTCGTCGTACTTGGTGGCGAGGACCGTGTACTTGACGCCGGGGACGGTGTCGCCGCCCGCGTTGAGCTTGGTGAGGAAGGGGGAGCCGACGACCTGGTCGGCGAGGGCGGGGGTGTTGGTGGTGAGGAAGTCCTTGATTCCCGGGAAGTAGGGCAGCAGGTCGGTCAGACCCGAGAGGGTGGTGCCGTGGTTGTCGGGGGCGATGCCGACGAGGGCGTTCACCTTGGCGGCTCCGCCGAGGAACTTGAGGTAGTAGCGGGGCATCAGGCCGCCCTGCGAGTGGCCGACGAGGTCGGTCTCGGTGGCTCCGGTGGCGGCGAGGACCTTGTCGACGAAAGTCCTCAGCTGCTCGGCCGACTTGTCGATGGGGCCGAGTCCGTAGAAGAGGGACACCCCGGGCAACTGGCCGTAGTCGAAGGAGAAGACGCAGTAGTCGCGGTCCTCCAGGTAGGGGGCGAGGGCCAGCCAGTTGTCGGTGGAGTTGGCGAAGGTGCCGTGCACGAGGACGACGGGGCGGGGGTGGGCGGCGGAGGGCTTGCAGGAGTAGTCGTTCCAACCGCTGGTCGGGGCGGTGGCCGCCTGGGCGGCTCCGGCGGCCGGGACGACGGCGACCGCGGCGGTCAGGAACAGGGCGGCGAGGGGTCTGAGCACTCGTTTCCAGGGCAGCATCGGGTGATCTCCTTGCGGCTCAAGGGAGGTGCGATGGCCGTACGCCCTGTGATCCGGATCACGAGGATGCTGTTCAATTCGAAAGTTACGGATGAGTAGCGAACTTGTGAAGTTACGCGTCAGTAAAAACTTCCAGTGATAACCGGTGCCGAGGGCTGCCCCTGATGAACCGTCACCAGGCAGGTTTGATGGGGCCATTGGGAGCAATGCGCCCCAATCGCTCGCGCAACGCGCGCACTTCACCCTCACCGAGCACATCGACCCATGTCCGCACGGCCTCCGCGGCGGCCTCTTCCGCCGCCCGGGTGCAGGCCCACCCCCGCTCGGTCAGCACCACGAGCCGGGCCCGGGCGTCCTCGGGGTGCGGCCGCCGCTCGGCGTACCCCTTGCGCACGATCTCGTCGACCAGCTGACTCGCCGCCTGCTTGGTCACCCCCAGATGCCCGGCGAGCTCGGTGACCGTGGCCCCGTCCGGCGCGAGCCTCGCGAACGCGAAACCCCAGGCAGGCCGCGCCTCGAACCCCCGGGCGACCACGCCGTCGTTGATGCGCTGAGTCAGGTCACCGGCCGCGGCGAGCAGGGCGGCGGCCAGGGCGAGGGCTTCGGAGTTCTGCACCCAGGCATTGAAACACCCTTGACGAACTGGTCAAGCAGCTTGACGATGGGAGCATATAGTCAAGCTGCTTGACCATCTTGGACCGGAGGTCCCGCATGCCCGTCGTCCGTTCGTCCGAAGCCGTCACCCATGAGATCCACGGCGCCCGTTTCGTCTCGTACGCCACTCCCCTCAGCGGCGCCAAGGAGCTCTGCGCCTGGCGGGGTGAGATCCCGGCGGGGACGAAGGCACCGGCTCACACCGTCAACCGCGAGGAGATCTTCCATCTGCTCATCGGCGAACTCCAGGTCACCCTCGACGGCTCCGTCCACCGGATCACCGCGGGCGACACGGTGATCGTCAATCCCGGGGTGACCTTCGCCGTCGAGAACCCCACCGATCACACCGCCCTCACCTGGGTCACCACCTCCATCGGCCTGGAGGCGGAACTGGCGGACGGCAGCCGCATCACTCCCCCGTGGGCCAACTGACCCCTACGCCGCCAGCGTCGCCGGCAGCACCGCCAGCGGTCCGAACTTCGCCCGGACGCGGTCCGCGGCCTCCTCGATACGGCGGAGCTTCTCGTCCGTGGGGTCGAAGGTGAGCTGGTGGGAGGCCTGCTCGGCGGGGTCCAGGCCCTCGGCACGGAGGGCGAGGGAACGCACCCGGGCGCGCTGGAGGCCCAGCGCCTCGTACATGCCGTAGGCCGCCTTGGTCAGGGCCGCCGAGTGGGCGGTGGGCTCGCCGAGGGTGCGGCTGCGGGTGGTCGCGGTGCGGTCGGCGTAGCGGACGGTGAGGGTCAGGGTGCGGCAGACCTTGTCGAGGGCGCGCAGCCTGGTGCCCAGTTCCTCGGCGGCGGAGAGCAGGGCACGGCGGTGCCGGTCGGGGTCCAACTCGTCGCGGTCGAAGGGGCGTTCGGTGGCGAGGGAGCGGGAGACGCCGTTCGGGACCACCCGGCCGCGGTCCACGCCGTTCGCCTTCTCGTGCAGCTCACGGCCGACCCTGGCGCCGACCAGGCGCTGGAGGGTGGACAGCGGCGCGGCGGCGACCCGGTCCAGGGTGTCGAGGCCGTACTCGCACAGGACACGGGCAGTCGCGGTGCCGACACCGGGGAGCGCGGCGACGGGCCGGCCGGCGAGGAAGTCCGCCACCGCGCCCTCGTGGACCACCCGGGTCAGCCCGGGCCGGGCGTCCTTCAGCGCCATGCGGGCCAGCATCGGTCCGGGTCCGGCACCGATCGCGCAGTCCACCCCGTGCAGGGCGAGGGCGCGGACCCGGATCACCGAGGCCAGTTCGACGGCGTCACGCTTGAAGTACCGTTCGGCGCCCCGCAGATCGGCCAGTGCCCCGTCCGGCGGGAGCGCCTCCACGACCGGGGTGAACTCCTCCAGGAGGCCGAGCAGTTCGGGCAGGGCCGCCTCGCGCGTCGGCGGCAGCTGGAAACGTACGCAGAGGATGGTCATCCCGCACTCCCCGGACTCTGGTGCCACAACTTCCTTACCTGTGAAGCCTCTTGACCCGCCGGCCGCAGATCGGCCCACGGATGCAGTTCGTATCCCGTCGGCAGGTGGATCCGCCGGCCGCCGGTCGGATCCCCGGACCGCCTCTCCGACGCGTCCCCGGACCGCCTTCCCGGAGGCCCCCCGTCCTGGCTTCCCGACGGCTCCCCCGGCCGCCTTCCCGACGGCTCTCCGTCCCGGCTTCCCGACGGGTCTCCGGCCGGCCTTTCCACCCGATCCCCGGCGGGCCTCTCCGGGGGATTCCCGGCCCGCCCCTCCACCGGATCTCCGCTCCCGTCACCGGCCGCTTCCGAACCGGAACCCGCACCCGGCCCAGCCCCCGGCACGGGAACCGGCTCCGCCAGCCGCGCCGCCACCGCGTCGAGGCCCTCCCCGTCCCGCAGTTCGACCAGTTCGGCGAGGTTCCAGGCGGCCGCGCCCACCACGCTGAGGCTGCGCGGGCCGCGCCGCTGCACCACTCCGCGCACCAGCAGCAGCCAGGAGTGGAAGACGGTGTGCGCGCAGGCGTCGTGCGAGTCGTCGAAGAAGGCGAGGTCGACCAGGCCGGTGCCGTCGTCCAGGGTGGTGAAGATGACCCGCTTTCCGGACCGGATCGGCGGTGTCTGGGTGGCCACCTTGGCCCCCGCGACCAGCACGGTCTCCCCGTGCCGCGCCTCCCGCAGCCGCCGCGCGCCGACCACGCCCAACTCCCGCAGGAACTCCTGGTGGTCGTCCATCAGATTGCGCGAGACGTCCATCGCCAGCACCCCCAGCTCGGCACTGAGCCGCTCCGTGGAGGACAGGTCCGGCAGCCCGGCCGGAGCGGTCCTGCGCCCGCCGGCCAGCGGGAGCTGACCGCCGCCCGCGCCCCGGCCACCCCGGTGCAGTTCGGTCAAGTGCAGTTGGAGATCACGCCGGTTGGCGCCGAAGGAGTCCAACCCGCCGACCTGAGCGAGCCTTTGGGCCACCGGCCGGCTCGGCCGCGCCCGCTCCCAGAAGTCCAGCAGCGAGGCGTACGGCTGCCCCTCCGCGATCCGTGCGGCCTCGGCCTCGCTGATGCCGTACACGTCGGAGAGGGCGAGTCGCAGACCCCACACCGAAGGATTTTCAGACACCAGTTCGATACGATGTTCGACCCCCGACGCGTTCACGTCCAGCGGCAGGATCGGCACCCCGCGCCGCCGCGCGTCCGCCAGCAGCAGCCGCTTCGGATACATCCCGGGGTCGTGGGTGAGCAGCCCGGCGTAGAAGGCGGCAGGGTGGTGCGCCTTCAGCCACGCCGACTGGTACGTCGGTACGGCGAAGGCGACCGCGTGCGCCTTGCAGAAGCCGTACGACCCGAAGGCCTCGACGATCTCCCAGGCCCGCTGAATCGTTTCCGCGCTGTAGCCCTTCGACGCCGCGTGCTGGGCGAACCAGAACCGGATCCGTCCCTGCGACTCCGGGTCGGACAGCCCGCGCCGGACCTGGTCCGCCTCGCCGCGCCCGCACCCGGTCATGATGTCGACGATGTCGATGATCTGCTCGTGGAAGACGACGACCCCGTACGTCTCCTCCAGGGATTCCGCCAGATCCCGGTGCGGATACCAGACGGGCGCCCGCCCGTGCCGTGCCTCGATGAACGGCCGCACCATGTCGGCGGCGACCGGTCCCGGCCGGAACAGCGAGATGTCGACGACGAGGTCGTGGAAGGTGGCCGGCTGGAGCCGCCCGACCAGGTCCCGCTGCCCCGGCGACTCGATCTGGAAGCAGCCCAACGTCTCGGTGGACCGGATGAGTTGGTACGTCGCCGGGTCGCCCGGCGGCAGCGCGTCCAGGTCGATCCGCTCCCCTGTCCCCCGCTCCACCTCCGCGACCGCGTGCGCCATCGCCGACTGCATCCGCACCCCGAGCACGTCGAGCTTGAGCAGCCCGAGGTCCTCGACGTCCTCCTTGTCGAACTGCGACATGGGCAGCCCCTCGCCGCTGGTCGGCACGACCGGCGTACGCCTCAGCAGGGACGCGTCCGAGAGCAGCACCCCGCACGGGTGCATGGCGACCCCGCGCGGCAGCGCGTCGAGGGCTTCCACCAGCCCCCACAACCTGCCGTACCGCTCCTTCTCCCCCGCCAGCGCCTTGAGTTCGGGCAGCTCCTCCAGCGCCGCGCGGACGTCCCGCGCCCGGATGTGCGGGAAGGACTTGGCGATCCGGTCGATCTCCGCGGGGTCCATGGACAGGGCCGCCCCCACGTCCCGGACGGCGTGCCGCACCCGGTACGTCTCCGGCATGGCGACGGTGGCGACCCGCTCACTGCCGAACCGGCCGATGATCGCCCGGTAGACCTCCAGCCGGCGCGCGGACTCCACGTCGATGTCGATGTCGGGCAGGGCGATCCGACGCTTGGACAGGAACCGCTCCATCAGCAGCCGGTGTTCGACGGGATCGGCGTGCGCAATCCCGAGGAGATGGTTAACCAGCGACCCCGCACCGGACCCGCGCGCGGCCACCCGGATCCCCATTCCCCTTACGTCGTCCACGACTTGAGCCACCGTCAGGAAGTAGGAGGCGAAGCCGTGGTGGGCGATGATGTCCAGTTCGTCGTGCATCCGCTCCCAGTACGCCGCCCTGCCCGCGTACCCCTTCAGCACCATCCCGGCCACCGCCCGGGAGGCCAGCGCCCGCTGGGCGGTACGGCGCCCGGCACCGACGAGATGCGGCTCGGGGAAGTGGACGGTGCCGATGCCGAGGTCGTCCTCGGGGTCGACGACACACTCGGCCGCGGTCGCCCGCGTCTGCTCCAGCAGCCGGTGCGCGATGTCCCGCCGGAAGCCCGCCGCCTCCACGATCCGCTCGGCGGCCGCCAGCATGGCCCCGGCGTCCTTGAGCCAGGCCTCACCGGAGTCCAGTTCCTTGACCGCGCCGACCGGGACGAGCCGGCGGGCGGAGTCCAGCACGTCGGCGACCGGCCCGAGGCCTGCGTCGGCGTACCGCACGGCGTTGCTGAGCACGGGCCGGATCCGCTGTTCGGCGGCGAAGCCGACGGTACGGGCGGCCAGCCGCAGGGAGCCCGGGCCGGTGCCCTTCCTCCCGTGCCAGACGGCTTCGAGCCGCAGGGCGTCGCCGTACGCCTCCCGCCAGGGCACGAGCAGCCGGGCGGCCCGGTCGGGACGGCCGGCGGCGAGCGCGCGGCCGACGTCGGAGGCGGGCCCGAGCAGCACGGTCAGCCCGTCCCCCCGGTTCTCCTCCCAGGGCAGCAGGGGCGGACCCTCCGCCGCCTTGCCGGAGTGCGCCGCGGTGACGAGCCGGCACAGGTCGGCCCAGCCGCGGGCACCGTCCCGGGCGAGGAAGGTGACCCGGGGGGCCGACTCGTCGACGAAGGCGCCTCCCCGCACGGGAGCGCGGCGCCGCTCCCGCCGTACGGGCTCGATCTCCTCGACGGCCAGCTCCACCCCGAACAACGGGCGCACCCCCGCCTTCGCACAGGCCTTCGCGAACCGGACCGACCCCGCGAGGGTGTCCCGGTCGGTGAGGGCGAGGGCGTCCATCCCCCGCTCGGAGGCGCGCTCGGCCAGACGCTCGGGGTGCGAGGCGCCGTAGCGCAGGGAGAACCCGGAAACGGTGTGCAGATGAGTGAAGCCGGACATCCACACCTCCCGTATCGAACATCAGTTCCCTATCGCCTCTCCTCCACCATAGACCAAAACTCGAACATGCGTACGACAGCAGTACGACCGCCTCCCACCTGCGGAAACGGTCGTGGGGCGGACTGCCGGGACCGGTTCAGAGGGGCCCGGCGGTGTCCGTCTCCGGGGGCTCTTGGGTGCGGTTCTCGGTGTGGTTCTCGGCCGCGACGGCAGGCTGACGCTGCCGTTGCAGAGGTACGAGTCGCTCCCGGCCGAGGGCTACGCCGGACAGTGGCTGTACGACGTCAAGGCTGGCCTCAACCTGGTCCGTACGGACACGGACTGGCGTCCGGCGGCCAGTACTCCGCCCGTGGCCACGGTGAACACCCGCTGTTCTCGATGTCCGCCTGGGTGATGGTCCCGCGTTGGGCCGCACGGTCATCTGGGCGAGCGGCAGGTAGTCGCACGTGAACCCCGGCGCGACCGGCGTCGGCGCGCCCCGACCTCCACCTGCACCACCATGCCGTCGCTCGCGTCGCCGTACTGCTGGTCGGCCTGCCGGGCCACGACGAGGACGATCCGGGTAGGAGGGTCTCGAACGGATAACGATGACAGGAGACACGAAAGCCCCGCCCCCGCACACACCCAGAGGGACAGGGCTCCGCTCCATGCACGCCGGACCGGTCGGTCGGCCGTCAGCCGATCGACGTACCCGTGGCCGACAGCGCCTCCGTCACCGGCTGGAAGAACGTCTCGCCGCCGGAGGTGCAGTCACCGCTGCCGCCTGACGTCAGCCCGATCGCGCTGCTCCCCGAGAACAGCGAGCCTCCGCTGTCCCCCGGCTCGGCGCAGACATCGGTCTGGATCAGCCCGTTCACGATGTCGCCGTTTCCGTAGTTCACCGTCGCGTCCAGGCCGGTGACCTTCCCGGAGTGCACCTGGGTCGTGGAACCGCTCCGCGTCACCGACTGCCCGACCGTCGCCGACGCCGCGCCCGTGATGGCCTGCGCGGACCCGTTGTAGAGGTCGACCTCGCTGGGGTGGTCGACGTTCGCCGTGTACTTCACCAGCCCGTAGTCGTTGCCGGGGAAGCTCGACGCCGCGTTGGTCCCGATCGTCCTCCCGCCGGCCGACCACGTCGAGATCGCCTCGGTGCAGTGCCCCGCGGTGAGGAAGTAGGGCTCCCCGCCCTTCACCACGTTGAAGCCCAGCGAGCACCGCCCACCGGACCCGGTGATCGCGTCACCGCCGGCGACGAAGGGCCTGAACTCCCCCTTTGTGCGCTGGAGTTGTGCCACCGTCCCCAACCCGTCGACCACCTTCGTGAGCTTGGCCCACTCGGCGGAGGACACCGTGCGGTCGGCCGTGACGACGACCTTGTTCGTCGTCGGGTCGGTGACCCAGGACGTCCCCGGGACGGTCGCGTCGCTCGCCAGCGTGGTGCGCGCGCTCTTCAGCTCGGCGAGCGAGTGGGACACGACTCTCGCCGAGGCCCCGGCAGCCGTCACCGTCCGCGCCGCGTCCTCGTCGAGCACGTTCACCACGAGCGTTCTGGTCTTCGCGTCGTAGAACGTCCCGGCCGCGTCCGCGCCGAGATCCGCCCCGAGGGTCGAGGCGAGCTTTCCGGCCGCGAGGACCGAGAGGGTCCTGGCCTCGGACGGGGCCGGCGCCTCGCTGGCGTTCGCAGTCTGCAAGGTGACTCCCGCCGCGACCAGCGCGGCAACACCCGCACCCGCCACGACGATCCGCCGCCTGGGTATACGTCGGTGCTTCAACTCGGGTCCTCCTGTGGGGGGTCGGTCCGCGGCTAGTGGGGAGCTCACGGACCGGAAGGATGGCTGACGGGCGACCACTCTTCCGAAACCCACAGGGGGCGCACAAGGTTGACTTCCGGACGCGCGTAGAACGCGGTTGCGCGCCCACCGACCCTTGACGGTACACAGTCACGCCAGGCGCGTTCACAGAGCAAACACAACCCCCGCGTGATTCATCACGCCCACGCGAGGTCTAGTCCTGTCCTGAATCCGCCCCTCCGGAGACGACATCCAACCGGGACGGAGGAGACAGAAGTTGCTCCTGCACCGGTTGCTGAAGCACCGGCACCACCGGTTCCTGAACCGACCGCCCCACCGGTTCGTGCACCACCGGCCCCACCGGTTCCTGCACCACCGGCGCCACCGGTTGCTGCACCACCTGCTGCCCCTGCTGCGCCCTCTCCAGGAACCGCAGCAGCTCCACCGGAAACGGCAGCACCAGCGTCGAGTTCTTCTCCGCCGCCACCGCCACCACCGTCTGCAACAGCCGGAGTTGCAGCGCGGCCGGCTGCTCGGACATCTCCTTGGCCGCCTCGGCCAGCTTCTTCGACGCCTGGAGCTCCGCGTCCGCGTTGATGACCCGGGCCCGCCGCTCCCGGTCCGCCTCGGCCTGCCGGGCCATGGACCGCTTCATCGTCTCGGGCAGGGACACGTCCTTGATCTCGACGCGGTCGATGGTCACCCCCCACTCGACCGCGGGACTGTCGATCATCAACTCCAGCCCCTGGTTGAGCTTCTCGCGGTCGGACAGCAGATCGTCCAGCTCGCTCTTGCCGATGATGGACCGCAACGACGTCTGCGCCATCTGCGAGACCGCGAACCGGTAGTCCTCCACCCGCACGACCGCCTCGGCCGGCCCGGTCACCCTGAAGTAGACGACGGCGTCCACCCGCACGGTGACGTTGTCCCGGGTGATGCCCTCCTGCGCGGGCACCGGCATGGTCACGATCTGCATGTTGACCTTCCGGAGCTTGTCGACGCCCGGAACGATCATGGTGAACCCCGGCCCCCGCACCTCCGGCCGCAACCTGCCGAGGCGGAAGACCACGCCCCGTTCGTACTGTTTGACGACCCGCGCGGCCGCCATCGTGTACACCGCTCCGGCGGACACGAGCGCGACGCCCGCCGCCACCAGCTCCTCGACCATCGCGACCCCCAGGGTCCGAACCAGGCGCTCAAGGTGTGTACTTCGACGGTAACTCCGGCATGTACACAAAGGGGAGACGGAGGACGCAGGTGACCCTCGGCACAAGGACACAGGACGGTCGCGAACTGACCGTCGAGGAGTACGGCGACCCGGACGGCACTCCGGTGATCCTGCTGCACGGCACTCCCGGCGGCCGCTTCGGGGTCGTACCCGAGGACGTGCTGACCGCGCGTCCGCGCACCCGGTTCATCTCCTACGACCGCCCCGGCTACGGCGGGTCCGACCGGCAGCCGGGCCGACGCGTGGCCGACGCCGCCCGGGACGTACGGGACGTGGCCGACGCGCTCGACCTGGGCTCCTTCTCGGTGCTCGGCCTCTTCGGCGGCGCCCCGCACGCCCTGGCCTGCGCCGCACTGCTGCCCTCCCGGGTCCGGCGGGCGGCCGCCCTGGCCTGTCCGGCGCCCCCGGACGCGCGGGACCTGAGCTGGTTCGACGGCATGGCCGACTCCGCCGTCGAGGAGTTCACCCTGGCCCTCACCGACCCGCTCGCCTACGCCGACCGGCTCGCCGCCCGCGCCGCCGACATCCGCCGGGACCCCGCCCAGCGGCTCGTGGCGCTCCGCGACGGGCTCACCGACTCCGACCGTCGGATCCTGGCCGCCCCGGCGATCGGCGAGCAGTTGCTGCGGGGCTACCGCGAGGCACTGCGCGACACGTCGTACGGCTGGCTCGACGACACCCTCGCGCTGCTCAGCAACTGGGGCTTCGACCCGGCGACCGTGACCAGGCCCGTCCTGCTCTGGCACGGAGCCGGGGACACCCTCTCCCCGGTCGGCCACTTCAAGTGGCTCGCGCACCACGTCCCGCGCGCCCGCCCCGTCCTGGATCAGGACGCCGGCCACTTCGGCGCCCTGGAGGCACTGCCCGCCGTACTGGACTGGCTCGCTCCGTCCGCCCGATGACGGGACCGGACCCGGCAGCGAGCCCCCGCACGGCGCTCGCGTGCGGGGGCTCACCGGGTGTCGGCCGTGCTCCAGGGGTGCGAAAGGCCCCCGGGGGCTCCGGAACCTAGAAGACGCTGACGCCGTAGGCGCTCAGTGCCTCGGTGACCGGCTGGAAGAAGGTCGTGCCGCCGGAGGAGCAGTTGCCGCTGCCGCCGGAGGTCAGACCGTAGGCGATACCGCTGTTCGAGTAGAGCGGGCCGCCGGAGTCGCCGGGCTCGGCGCAGACCGTGGTCTGGATCATGCCGTAGACGACATCACCGCCGCCGTAGTTGACGGTCGCGTTCAGCGCGGTGACCCGGCCGCTGTGGATGCCGGTGGTGGAACCGCGCCGGTAGACCGTCGTGCCCACGGAGGGCGTGGCGGCGCTGGTGATGTCGACGCTGCCGACGGTGCCGGAGATCGACGAGACCGGGTAGCTCGACGAGTACTTGACGATGCCGTAGTCGTTCGTCGGGAAGCTCGATCCGGCCGTCGAACCGAGGGTGCTCGTGTGGCCCGAGTTCGACCACCAGGTGCCCGCGCCGTCGGTGCAGTGACCGGCGGTCAGGAAGTAGTAGGTGCTGCCGCTGCGGACGTTGAAGCCGAGGGAGCAGCGCCAGCTACTCGCATAGATGGCGTCGCCGCCGGAGATCAGCTTGTTGAACTTGCCCGGGGTCCGCTTGATCGTGAGCGCGTCGGCGTTGCTGCCGGCCTGCTCCTTGATCTTGGCGATCTCGGCCTGCGAGACCGTGCTGTCGACGGTGACGACGACACGGTTGCCGCTGACGGCCCAGGCGGTGCCGGGGATGTCCGCCTTGAGCACCGAACTGCTGGCGCTCTTGAGTTCGGCGGTGCTGAACGGGGTCGCAGCGGTCGCGTTCGCGCTGGGGACCGCGATGGCGGCCGCGGCCACGAGGCCGGTGGTGCCGGCGATCAGCCGGGTGCGTCTCGTGATGCCGCTGCGGGGGGTGGTGCGCTTGATCCTCACGTTTCGTTCCCTCCCAGGGGAATTCGGGGGCCCGCGTGGGGTCGGGGCCCGTGAGGCGCAGTCGGAGGCACGTCCCGTCCGGGTTGCGAACACGTCGTGCCCCTGACAAGCGCTGAGGGGGAGTATTCGGCCGAACGACCGGTCGCCGCAAGGGCGCGTTTCGGCCGCGACTTTGACACACCTTTGCGATCCGAAGGGAACCCGGAGCGCTCGGATCACGTCCCGCTCCCCCGCCGCGACGGCGACGCCCGGAGTGCTCCCCGGCGGCGGGAAAGGGCAGATGAAGTGGTCGGAGAAGGCGTACGGCGGCAGCAGCGCCCGGTGGGAGTCGATCGTCGTGCGGCCCCCGGCGTCCGTTGCGGCCGGGCGCAGGAAGCGGAATCGGCGACTTCTGCCCCCGCTCGTCGCATCGCCGAAAACCGCCCACGGCGAACCGTCGCCCTGGACGGCCACCCTCAGCGCCGGTTCCCGGGTTCGGGGAGCCCCAGGTGCGAGCGCAGGGTGGTGCCGCGGTACTCGGTGCGGAACGCGCCGCGCTCCTGGAGCAGCGGGACCACCCGGTCCACGAACTCGTCGAGTCCGCCCGGGATCAGATGGGGCACGAGGACGAAGCCGTCGGCGGCCTCGCGCCGCACGTGCTCGTCGAGTTCGCGGGCGACGGCTTCCGGGGTGCCGGTGAAGAAGTGCCGGCCGCCCGCCTCGATCACGGTCTCCCTGATCGACAGCCCCTTCTCCTTGGACAGGGCCCGCCACTTCTCCGCGATCGCGACCGTGTCGCCGCGCCGGGTCCGCCCGTGGGCGAGCGCCGGGTCGACGACCGGGTCGATGTCGGGGAGGGGGCCGTCGGGGTCGTAGGAGGACAGGTCGACGCCCCAGATCTGCTCCAGGGTGAGGAGCGCGGTCTGCGGCGAGGTCTGCTGCCTGCGGATCTCGGCGGCACGTTCCTGGGCCTCGGCCGCGGTGTCGCCGAGGACGACACCGACCCCGGGCATGATCTTCAGGTCCCCCGGCGCCCGACCGTACTTGGCCAGGCGTCGCTTCACGTCGGCGTAGAAGACGCGGCCGTCCTCCAGCGAGCGCTGCCGGGCGAGGACCACGTCGGCGGCGGAGGCGGCGAACTCCCGTCCCTCCTCGGAGTCCCCGGCCTGGATGACGACCGGGTGCCCCTGCGGCGAGCGCGGCAGGGTGAACTCGCCCGCGATGTCGAAGTGCCGACCGCGGTGCGCGAACGGCCTCGGTATCCCGTCCGGAGTCCAGGAGTCCCACAACTCCCGTGCGGTGTCGAGGAATTCGGCGGCCCGCGGGTAGCGCTCCGCCCGGTCCAGGTAACCGCCGCGCCGGAAGTTCTCTCCGGTGAAGGCGTCGGAGGAGGTGACCACGTTCCAGGCGGCCCGGCCGCCGCTGAGGTGGTCCAGGGTGGCGAACCTGCGGGCGAGTTCGTAGGGCTCGTTGAAGCCGGCGTCGACGGTGGCGGCGAGTCCGAGCCGTTCGGTGACGGCGGCCAGGGCGTTCAGGACGGTGATCGACTCGGGACGCCCGACCACGTCCAAGTCATGGATACGGCCCTTGTGTTCGCGCAGCCGCAGCCCCTCGGCGAGGAAGAGGAAGTCGAACAGTCCGCGCTCGGCGGTACGGGCAAGGTGCTCGAAGGAGGCGAACTCGATCTGGGACCCGGAGTCCGGATCGGCCCACACGGTGGTGTTGTCGACACCCGGGAAGTGGGCCGCCAGGTGCATCTGCCTGCGGCTCACGACGCTCCCCCGGTCACGGCCCACTGGTTGGCGGGCCGGGCGAGGCCGAGGTGCTCCCTGAGCGTGCTGCCCGGGTAGAAGGTGCGGAACAGCCCGCGGTGCTGGAGCAGCGCCACCGTGCCGTTGACCAGCCGCTCCAGGTCGCGGAGCGGTTCGGCGGGGACGAGGTGGAAGCCGTCGACGACGCCCTCGCCGTGCCAGCCCGCGATCAGTTCCGCGAGGTCGACCGGGCCGCCCCGGTACAGGGGCCCCTGTGCGCTCTGCCGGGGGCCGCCCCCGCCGTGCCCCGGCTCCGCCGCGTGCTCACCGGCTCCGAGATCGACGAGCAGGCTCGCGAGGACCTTCGGCTGACCGGGCTCACGGCCGTACTCGGCCGCCCGGGAGCGCAGTTGTGCGCGTACGTCGGCCGCCTGCCCGGCACCGGCGGCCCGCACCAGGGCCACGTCGGCGTACCGCGCGGCCGTCCGCCGGGCCTGGCCGTCGGTGGCGTCGACCACGCGGACCGGGTGGCCCTGCGGTGGCCGGGGCACGATCGAGGGGCCCTTGACCGAGAAGGACGTGCCCCGGAAGTCGACGTGGTGGAGCTTGTCCCGGTCGATGAAGCGGCCGGTCGGCACGTCCCGTATCTCGGCGTCGTCCTCCCAGCTGTCCCACAGCTTCGCGGCCACGTCGGCGACCTCACCGGCCTCCTGCCACAGCGCGTCGGCGGCGGCCGCTTGCCGGCTGCCGAAGAGGCGGGCCTCGCCCTCGGTGGTCGACACGTCGAGCCGCCAGCCGGCCCGGCCACGGCTGACCCAGTCGAGGGTGGCGACGGCGGCCTGGACGTGGAAGGGCTCGGTGTGGGTGGTGGTGACGGTGGGCACCAGGCCGATCCGGCTGGTGGCGGGCGCGACCCGGGACAGCACGGCGAGCGCGTCGGGGCCGGGCCGGGCGAAGGTGTCGTCCAGCGTCACGAAGTCGAACCCGCCGCGCTCGGCGAGCCGGGCAAGGGCGACGTAGGAGTCGGCGTCGTGGGCGGACTGCTGATCCACGGCGACGGAGAGATGCAGCATCACAGCACCGCTTTCTTCTCACGGCCGGCGACCTCGGCGACCTCGGCGGCTTCGGCGGCTTCGGCGGCTTCGGCGAGGAACAGCAGCACCGCCCGGGCCGTCGCGTCGTTCTGCCGGAAGGCGGGCCCACCGGTGCGGGGCCGGGTGAAGGCGCCGGGGGTACGGCCGTCGGTGTGCGGTCCGAGGGCGAAGCGCCGTGGGTGCGGCCGGCCGGACCGGTCCAGGAGCCGCCCGTCGGTCCGGTCCACCCGCAGCAGCCCGTCCGGGCTCTCGGCGACCCCCTCGGCGTGCAGCTCGCGCAGCAGCGGATCGAGGGCCCGCCCGACGGTGGGTTCGGGCAGTCTCGCCTCGACCAGTGCCCGGGCCTCGACCGAAGCTCCCGGCACGGACGGGCTCGACGCGCGGAACACCCCGTCCTCGGCGCGCACTTCCATGTCCGCGCCGACGAACCTGACCACCCCGGCCCGGGACAGCGCGAGCAAGTGGCGCAGCCGGGGTCCGGGCGGGCCGGACGCGAGATAGCTGAAGAAGCCGTGCCACCAGCCGCCGATGTCCCCGAGCTTCACCAACTGCCCGTAGACGGAGAGGAGTCCGAGGAAGACGGCCAGGTCCGGGCTGTGCGAGGGGTCGTGCCTGCGGCGGAGATCCGCCTCGACGTACTCCCGCAGCCCCTCCTGGAGTTCCTCGTGCGACCCGAACCGCACGCCCTCCAGCGGGCGGTCGAGGCGGGCGAGGTCGAGCCGGTCGCCGGGGTCCGGCACCGCGGCGGCGACCAGCGCCCCGCGCTCGGCTGGATCCGCCACGGCGTATTTCTCCTCGAAGTCGGCCCAGGACATCGCGGTCCGCTCCGGGTGCACGGTGAACAGCCGGTGGTAGTGGGCGAACCCGAGCTCCTTCTCCACCAGCGGCCACACGTCCTCCCGACTGAGTCCGACAGCGGCTTCGCCGCGGGCGAACCCCTCGGGCCGGGCGAGCAGTCCGTCGATCTGGGCCGGCCCCAGGAAGCGGGGCAGCGGCGGCCGGTCGCCGGTCCAGTCGTAGCCGATCTTCGAGTGGTACGGCACTCCGCGCCGCGATCCGACGTGGAGCACCGGCTCCCGGCCGGAGGGGACGTAGGTGTCCCCGTCGTACCGCCCGCCCCGGCCCTCGGTGAGCAGCACCATCAGGTCGACGAAGGCGAGCCCGAAGCCGCGGACCAGGACGGGTTCGCCGGGCGCGAGGGCGGACAGGTCGCTGTCGGCGGTGAAGTCGGGCGGCAGGTGGACCAGGCCGTGGGTGCGGGCGTACTCGGCCAGGTCGTGCTGTTCCGCGTCGAGTTCGGCGTCGAGGTGGCCGAGGGCCAGGACGACCAGGTCGGCGAGGAGCGGGTGCGGCCGGCCCTCCAGCCAGACCTGCTGCCGGCCCTCGCGGGGTCCGCTCACCCGCAGGGCGCGCAGCGGGTGGTGGTGCACGGTGACGCCGTCCGGAAGCGCGGCCACCGCCTGTTCGTGGACCCAGCGCAGATAGGCGCCCTGGAGCTGCCGGTCGGCGAAGGTGCGGCCGTCGATGCCGGCCCACTCGTGCAGGGTGGGGCCGGGGTTCACGGGTCCTGCCATGTCCACGGTCTCGTCGGTGAACATGGTGACGTCCTCGGCGTGCGAGTTCATCCACAGCAGCGGGGACTGGGCCGCGCGCCAGATGCGTCCGGCGCCGGGCGGATGCGGGTCCACGAGGTGGACGTCCAGGCCGTGGCCGTCGTACAGCTCGGGGGCGTTGGCGGCGATCCGCTCGATCAGACCGGTCCCCCGCGGACCGGCGCCGACGATCACCAGTGAGCGTCTCATCGGGTGCGCTCCGGCATTCCGGGCGCGGCGGGGGCTTTGGCGAGGGTGCACGTGGGCATGCGAGGGCTCCGTGGCAGCGAGTCGAATGAACTCGGGCGGTTGCCTTCACACGGTTGCGGCCGAGCCCCTCAGCAGGGCCGCCCTTCGAGACTACGGGGGCGTTTCCCCTTGTTGTCAAGGTCGTCCAGACTGTGAGCCGTACGTCTCAAGTCGGTTGACGCCAAACCGCATGCCTGTTCCACTTACCCCATGCATCCACAGCAGTGGCTGGTCAAGCGCTCCCACATCGACCTCGGTCGCGTGTGGTCCTCCTCCTGTTGAGCTGACCCACTGCGCGCCCCGGTTCCGCTGGGCGCCTTTCGCGTTCTCCCCGCTTTTCCACGTTCTGCGCCTTCACACGAGCACCCCTCCCCTCACCCAGCGCGCTTTCTCCTCTCCCGGGAGGTCTGACCGTGCGCACACCGTCGGCATGTCCGGCCGGTCGCGGGGCACCTGGATCCAAGATCTTCCCGCCCCCGCACGAGAACTGACGATGCTTCAGACGACTCTCCGCCTCACCCGTTTGCCCCACTCATCACCCATACGCCCCGAAGAATCATATTTCACTCACAGTCAGCAGCCGTATGGGAAACGACCCTTGGGGCACCCGGCCTCTCGACGTATTCCCTGTGCACCAGTACCGTCACAAACCCCCCGCGCGGCGGCTATCCACTTGGCGCGCGATCCGCATCATGGATGACCATAGGGATACATAAGCAAGAGAGACCGCTGTGAGAGGAGGCGTCCATGGGATCGGTGCGCAAGGCGAGTGCCTGGCTGGGCCTCGTTGACGACAACGATGACGAGCGTTACTACGACGACGACGGCTACTCCGAAGGGACCGAGCCCGGGGATGCCTGGGTCACCGACCCACGGGTCAAGGTGGCCTCGGACGTCGCCGAGGAGAAGGGCCGCCGGATCGGCACGGTGACCCCCGACAGCTTCAGAGACGCCCGGGCCATCGGCGAGATGTTCCGCGACGGCGTCCCCGTCATCATGAACCTCACCGCGATGGAGGCCGGTGACGCCAAGCGCGTCGTCGACTTCGCGGCCGGGCTGATCTTCGGACTGCGCGGCTCCATCGAGCGGGTGTCCACCCGGGTGTTCCTGCTGACCCCCGCCAACACGGAGATCGTGAACGGCGACCCGGCACAGCACCGCACGGACGGCTTCTTCAACCAGAGCTGAGGCAGGGCCGTTTCCCGGCCCTGCCTCCGCGCAGGCTCTACCGGAACGCGTCCAGTCCGGTGAGCGCCTTGCCCAGCACCAGCTGGTGCATCTCGACGGTGCCCTCGTACGTCAGCACCGACTCGAGGTTCGTCGCGTGCCGCATCACGGGGTATTCGAGGGAGATCCCGTTGGCACCGAGGATCGTCCGTGCCGTACGGCAGATCTCGATGGCCTCGCGGACGTTGTTGAGCTTGCCGAAGCTGACCTGCTCGGGACGCAGGCGGCCGGCGTCCATGCGGCGTCCCAGGTGGTGGGCGAGCAGGATCCCCTTGTGCAGTTCGACCGCCATGTCCGCGAGTTTGGCCTGGGTGAGCTGGAAACCACCGATCGGCCGCCCGAACTGCTCGCGCGTCTTCGCGTAGTCGACGGCGGCCTCGAAACACGACCGCGCCGCGCCCATCGACCCCCACACGATCCCGTACCGGGCGTGCGAGAGACAGCTCAGCGGCCCCTTGAGCCCGGCGACCTCCGGCAGCACCGCGTCGGCGGGCAGCCGTACGTCGTCCAGGACCAGCTCGCTGGTGACACTGGCCCGCAGCGACCACTTGTGCTTGATCTCGGGCGCCGAGAAACCCAGCACGTCGGTCGGCACCACGAACCCGCGGATTCCGTCGTCGGTCTGCGCCCACACCACCGCGACCCCCGCGACCGAGCCGTTGGTGATCCACATCTTGCGGCCGCCCAGGACCCAGTCCGTGCCGTCCCTCTTGGCGTACGTCCGCATGGAGGCGGGGTCGGAACCGTGGTCCGGCTCGGTCAGCCCGAAGCAGCCGATGACCTCGCCGGCGGCCATGCGGGGCAGCCAGGTCTGCTTCTGCTCCTCGCTGCCGAAGCGGTGGATCGCGTACATGGCGAGGGAACCCTGCACCGAGACGAGGGAGCGGATCCCGGAGTCGGCCGCCTCCAGTTCCAGACAGGCGAGTCCGTACTGCACGGCGGAGGCGCCGGCGCAGCCGTACCCACTGAGCGACATCCCGAGCGCGCCGATCTCCCCGAGCTCACGGGCCAGTTCCCTGATCTCCGGCAGTTCGCCCTTCTCGTACCAGTCGGCGACCCGCGGCAGGACGCGGTCGGCGGCCCAGGTCCGCACGGTCGCGCGGATCGCCAGGTCCTCCGGCTCCAGCAGGTCGTCGATGCCGAGGGGGTCGGCGGGGTCGAACGGGGGCATGGCGCATCCTCCGGCGGGCGAGCGGGCAAGCGTGCGGGCGGCTCGAAACTAGCAGCGCTAATTAAATTGTCCTGGGCCGACGTTACAACGCGGGTCCCCCGAGAGCCAGACGCCCGCCCGGCAGGACGCGCCTCAGGCAGAGACGCGGGACTCCGCCACCTCACGGGGCGAGGGCAGCTCCACGGCCGTCGGCGTCTCACCGCACTGCATGGTGCGCGGCAGCCGCAGCGCCATCACCGCACCCAGCACCAGCAACCCCGCACTCACCAGCAAGGTCACGTGCAGACCGTGCACGAAGGCGTCCCGGGCGGCGCGGCGCAGGGCGACCCCGGCGGATCCACCGAGGCTGCCGGCGACGTCGTAGGCCTCGCCGAGGGAGTGCCCGGCCGACCGGGACGCCGACTCGGGGACCCCGGGCACGCCCGACAGACCGGGGGCGTAGGCCGCGTTCATCACACTGCCGAGCAGGGCGATCCCGATGCCGGCGCCCAGTTGGTAGGAGGTCTCGCCGATCGCGGCGGCCCCGCCGGCCTGCTCCGGGGGTGCCTCGCTGAGCATCGACTCGTACGCCCCGAACAGCGTGGTCTCCAGGCCGAAGCCGAGCAGGACGAACCCGAACAGCAGCAGGCCGGTGTTGTCGCTGTCGCCCATCGCGGTGAGCAGCAGGACGGCCACGGCGGTGAGACAGAACCCGGCGCTGACCATCCGGCGCGGGCCGAACCGCCGCAGCAGACGCGCCCCGGCGAGCCCGGCCGCCATCGCGGCGACGGTGAGCGGCAGCAGACGCAGACCGGTCTCCAGCGGGGAGAGGTCCAGGACCAGCTGGAGATACTGCGCCGCGATCAGTTCGAGGCCCACGAGGGCGAGCATGGCGAGGACGATGCAGCCGACGGAGGTGCTGAACGCGGGGCGCGCGAACATCCGCAGGTCCACCAGGGGGTGGGTGCGTCGCCGCTGCCGTCGTACGAACAGGACCATCAGCAGCGCGCCCACGATCAGCGGGACCGCGGTGAAGGCGTCGAGTTCGCCGCCGCCGAGCCGCTTCACGCCGAGCACCAGGGCGAACAGACCGGCGGCCGCCATCAGGGCGCCGACCACGTCCCAGGGGCCGTCCGCGCCGCCCTTCGACTCGGGCAGCAGCAGTCGGCCGACCGGCAGACTGACCAGCATCAGCGGGATGTTGACGAGGAAGACCGAGCCCCACCAGAAGTGCTCCAGCAGGAAGCCGCCGAGCAGCGGGCCGACCGCCGCGCCGACCGCGGCGACCGCGCTCCAGATGCCGATCGCGAGCGCCCGCTCACGCCGGTCGGGGAAGACCTGGCGCAGGATCGAGAGGGTCGCGGGCATGATCATCGCGCCGCCGACGCCGAGCAGGGCCCGCGCCAGGATCAGCACCTCGGCGCTGTCCGCGAGGGCGGCGACCGCGGAGGCGACACCGAAGAGGCCGTAGCCGAGCAGGAGGACGCGTCTGCGGCCCACGCGGTCGCCGAGCGTGCCGAAGAGGATCAGCAGCGAGGCGCAGACGAGCGGATAGACGTCGACGATCCAGAGCAGTTCTATCGCGCCGGGCTTGAGGTCCTCGGTGACGGCGGGCACCGCCACGTGCAGCACCGTCGCGTCGAGGGCGACCAGGAGCAGGCTGACGCAGAGGACGACCAGGACGACCCAGCGGTTTGCACCGGCCCCGGCCGCCCGACGGCGCAGCGCTGCGGCGGCCGTGGTCGTCCCGGACATGTACGTACCTCCCAGAAGTTCCCTCGCGTTCGGCGGGCACACGGGGCGGGGACTCCCCATGATCTCGGCCGGAGAGGAGCGGCTGTCTCCGGCCCGCGCAGCGAACGGCGGGTGACACGTCAGCGTACGCGAGTTCGCGCGTTCGCCCAGTGGTGGACCTCTCAGACATGGGACAGAACTCGTGTGGCGTACACCACTCCGGTGGTCCGCCCGCGCGCCCCTGGGGACCTGGCGGTTCGGCGCGCGGTCGATAATCGGACCCGTGACCGATCTTGGAACGCGCCCCGGACGGGCCCTGCGCCGAGCCACCCCGGCACTGCTCGGCTACGCGGCCGTCCGCGCCCTGGGCCTTCTCACGCTGGCCCTGTGGAGCGCGGCGCGCGACAAGAGCGCGTACACCTTGTTGACGGCCCGCTGGGACGCGCTCTGGTACACCCGGGTCGCGGAACTGGGCTACGGCTACGAGGTGCGCCTCCCGAACGGCGACGTGCACTCCAACCTGGCCTTCTTCCCCCTTCTGCCCTGGCTGGAGCGACTGCTGTCCGCGCTGACCCCTCTGTCGTACGCCGACGCGGGCTTCGTGGTCTCCCTGCTCGCCTCGCTCGCCGCGGCCTGGGGTGTCTTCGCGGTGACGGACCACGTGTACGGCGGCCGGGCCGGCGTCTGCGCGGTCCTGCTGTGGGCCGTCCTGCCCGTCGGGATCGTCCAGTCGATGGCGTACAGCGAGTCGCTGTTCACGGCACTCGCGGCGTGGTCGCTGTACGCGGTCCTGACGGGGCGGTGGGTGACGGCGGGCCTCCTGGCCTCCCTGGCAGGCCTGACCCGCCCGGTCGGACTGGCGGTGGTGGCGGCGGTGTGGGCGACGGGCGCCGCGGCCTTCCTGCGGGAGCGACGGGACCGCCACGAGACCACGACAACCGCCGGCGACCAGGCCGGCCGCGAGACCACCACGGTCGTCGGCGCACGGGAGCAGAGCGAGGCGGCGACGGCCGCCTGCGAACAGGAGCCGGGCGAGATCGCGACGGTCGCCCGCGAACAGGGCTTGGGTGAGGCCGCAACGGTCGCCTGCGAACGGGACCGGAGCGAGGCCGCCACGGCCGACTGCGAACAGGAGCCGGGCCAGGCCGCCACGGCCGCCTACCAACGGGGCCAAGGCGAGGCCGCATCGGTCGCCTGTGAACGTGATCGGAGCCGCCCCGAGGGTCCCTCCTCGGGGCGAAACCGAAGCGCGGCGCATGCGGGCGGCGCCCGTGCCGTCGGACACGCCCCCGAGACCGGGACGGCGTCCCTGAGCGGGCGCGCCCCGGACGCGGAAGGCGCACGCACCCCGTCGCACTCCCCCGGCGTCGGCAAGAGCGGCGGCACGCGCGTGCGCAGGGCCCTCGGCATGGCGCTGGCCCCCCTCGGCACCGCCGCCTACGTCCTGTGGGTCGGTCACCGCACCGGCAAGGGCCCCCTCGGCTACCTCGACGTCCAGGCCGGCTGGCGGAACGGGTTCGACGGCGGGTACGCGTTCGCCCGATTCGTCGGCGACAAGTTCACGTCGTTCCCGTCCGCCCTCGCCGGAGCCGGACTGATCGTCGGGGTCGCGCTGATCATCTGGCTGTACGTGATCTGCGTGCGCCAGGGCCAGCCGCTGCCCCTGTTGGTGTACGCGGGGGTCGTCACGGCACTCGCCTTGTGCGCGTCGAGCTACTTCGGCTCGAAACCGCGCCTGCTGATGCCCGCCTTCCCCCTGCTGCTCCCCCTCGCCCTGGCTCTCGCCCGCGCGAGAACCCGCAGGTCAGCCGCGGTCGTGGCCGCCGTCGCCGTCGCGTCCGCCCTGTACGGCGCGTTCTGGCTGAACGGCTCAGGTCCGCCATGATCGACGGGCCGGCCCCCCGGGCGTCCATGAGCGGCCGGACAATTCCGCCCCATGATTCGGTGAACGAATTCATAAGGGCCATAAAACCGGAACCCAGAATGATCAAAGGAATTGAAGGGCGGAGCCGCCCCCCTTTGCGGAATCGCTGGAAATAAACCCCCGCCTGAGAGGAATCCCACATCACATCGTCATCACAAAGCCGCTGATTCGACAGGGAACAGAGCTCACTCGCTGTAACGTCGATTGGGTGCGTACCGAACGAAACCCCACCCGTCTGGACCGGGTGTTCGCCAGACTGGACCGTGAGCCGGAACGGCCGGCCCACCTCAGCGTGCCGAGAGCGAGCCGTCACCGGACCGTCCTCGTGGTCGCGGCCCTGGCGTTCTACCTGGCGATCGTGTGGCTGGTGGTGACCACCTCGTGGCTGGTCCGCCTCGACTGGCAGGTCATGTTCTTCCGGCCGTACCAGCAGTGGGCGTCCATCCACTGGTTCGTCGACTACTACGTGGTGCTGGGCCAGCGCGGCCCGACCGCGGTGATGGTCGCGGCCTGGCTGGGCTGGCGTTCCTGGCGGCAGCACACCCTGCGCCCGCTGCTGACCCTCGGCACCTCGCTGCTGCTGCTGAACATCACGGTCGGCGCCGCCAAGTACGGCATGGGACGGCTCGGACCGCACTACGCCACCGTCATCGGCTCGAACGAGATGGGCATGGGCGGCGATATATTTCCCAGCGGCCACACCGCGAACGCCGTGGTGACCTGGGGAATCCTGGCCTATCTGGCCTCCACCCCGAGAGCCCGCCGCTGGCTGTCCGCGATCTCCGCGGTGACCTCGCTGGGCGTCGGCATGGCCACCGTCTACCTCGGTACGCACTGGCTGAGCGACGTCCTGCTGGGCTGGGTCGCGGGGCTGCTGATCCTGCTGGCGCTCCCCTGGTTCGAGCCGCTGATCGCCCGCACCGAGGTCTACGCCTTCGACCTGCGCGACCGCTGGCGGGCCCGCGGCGGCGTCAGGGCCCCGGCCCCCGTCACCCCGGTCACGGCCCCCGCGCCGGCCCGGCTCAAGCCGCTCACCGCCCCGCAGAACGAGACCGCGGCCCGCGAGGCCGTCGCTCCGCCGCGCGGACCCAGGACACCGATCCACCTGTCCCCCGGCCCGCACACCAGCCGCTCGGAGCGCACCCCGGTCACCCCGGTCGGCAGCCGCCGTCCGCCGCACTCCGACCGCCTCGTCCGCGGCACCCCGTCCTCGGCCACCCGCCCGCTGACCGGCGGCTGACCGGCTCCGTCGCAGGTACGCACACCACCTCGCAGCGGTACGACGACGAAGGCCCCGGCTCCCTCCCAGGAGCCGGGGCCTTCGTCGTCGTACCGGGAATCTCGCCCCCTCCGGCTACCGGGGACCTCGGCCCCTCCGGATGCCGGGAACCTGCGGACGCCGGGGACCTCAGCCCCTCCGGATACCGGGAACCTGCGGATACCGGGGATCCAGCCCCCCAGGTACCGGGATCTCAGCCCTTCCAGGCCCGCGCGACGAAGCCGTCCTTCACCTCGAAGTTCAGCCGGCCCGCGCGGTACTCCATCGTGATGATCGCCCCCGGCGGCAGCGACCGGACCGTCGGCCAGCCCCGCTCGCGCGCGATCCGCTCGGCGGCTGCGGAGTCGAGGCCGACATAGGTGTCCGGGCTGTCGTCGGGTTCGGCGGACGGTGTGGGAATGGGTGCCATGGCGCCACGCTAGGCCCTGCCCGGTGGCTGCGGAAGTCCGTACCCGGCCCCCCTCCTGTCACGCTTCTGTCACAGGATCAAGGTCCGCGTTTCCCTAGCGGTGCGTCACACGGACGGGCGTTTCCCTAGCCCTTCCGCGGGTATTCGAACGAAATTCCCGCGTGTCCCCCGACTTCCCCGAAAGGACTGTGAGAAGGCTGGGCGAAGAACAGCCGCGGCCCCTTTGCCCGCCTATACCGGATGGGGACCGGGAAGCTGACACCGCATAAGAAATACACGGTTCCGGCACAGAACCCCCTTACGCCCCCTGTCGCCGCGCACGACGGCGCGAGCATCATGGCGTGAGCCGAGCGAAGGGGCGAGCGATGGGGACGCAGACCGCGCAGGCGACGGCAGGACCCGTGCGGGCCAGGCGGCACAGGCGGCGCGGGCGGCTGGTCGTGGACTGGCTGACCACCACCGACCACAAGAAGATCGGCCACCTGTATCTGATCACGTCGTTCGTGTTCTTCCTGGTCGGCGGGGTCATGGCCCTGCTGATGCGCGCCGAGCTCGCCCGCCCCGGGCTCCAGATCATGGACAACCAGCAGTACAACCAGCTGTTCACGATGCACGGCACGATCATGCTGCTGCTGTTCGCGACCCCGAGCTTCGCGGGCTTCGCCAACGAGCTGATGCCGCTCCAGATCGGCGCCCCGGACGTGGCCTTCCCCCGGCTGAACATGCTGTCGTACTGGTTCTTCCTGTTCGGCGGGCTGATCGTGCTGGGGTCGCTGCTCGTGCCGACCGGCCCCGCCGCCTTCGGCTGGTTCGCCTACGCGCCCCTGAACAACTCCGCGCACTCCCCCGGCGTCGGCCCCGACCTGTGGACCATGGGCCTTGCGCTGGCCGGCTTCGGCACGATCCTCGGGGCGGTCAACTTCATCACCACGATCATCGGGATGCGCGCGCCCGGCATGACGATGTTCCGGATGCCGATCTTCACCTGGAACACCCTGTTCACGTCGATCCTGATCCTGCTGGCGTTCCCGGTGCTCGCGGCCGCCCTGCTGGTCCTGGAGGCGGACCGGCGCTTCGGCTCTCAGGTCTTCGAGGCGGGCAACGGCGGGGCGCTGCTGTGGCAGCACCTGTTCTGGTTCTTCGGGCATCCCGAGGTGTACATCATCGCGCTGCCGTTCTTCGGGATCATCACGGAGATCATCCCGGTCTTCAGCCGCAAGCCGATCTTCGGTTATCTGACGCTGGTGGCGGCGACGATGTCGATCACCGGACTGTCGATCGTGGTGTGGGCGCACCATATGTTCGTCACCGGCGCGGTGCTGCTCCCCTTCTTCTCCTTCATGAGCTTCCTGATCGCCGTCCCGACCGGAGTGAAGTTCTTCAACTGGACCGGGACCATGATCAAGGGCTCGCTGTCCTTCGAGACACCGATGCTGTGGGCCACGGGCTTCCTGGTGACGTTCCTGTTCGGCGGTCTGACCGGGGTGCTGCTGGCCTCGCCGCCGCTGGACTTCCATGTGTCGGACACCTACTTCGTGGTGGCGCACTTCCACTACGTCGTCTTCGGCACGGTCGTCTTCGCGATCTTCGCCGGCTTCTACTTCTGGTGGCCCAAGTTCACCGGGAAGCTGCTCGACGAACGGCTCGGCAAGATCCACTTCTGGACGCTGTTCGTGGGCTTCCACACCACGTTCCTGGTGCAGCACTGGCTGGGCGCTGAGGGCATGCCCCGCCGGTACGCGGACTATCTCGCCGCCGACGGCTTCACTGCCCTGAACACGGTCTCGACGATCGGCGCGTTCCTGCTCGGCATGTCGACGCTGCCGTTCCTCTACAACATCTGGAAGACCGCGAAGTACGGCGTGCCGGTCGAGGTGGACGACCCCTGGGGCTTCGGGCGCTCCCTGGAGTGGGCGACCTCCTGCCCGCCGCCGCGGCACAACTTCACGACGCTGCCGCGGATCCGTTCCGAGTCCCCGGCGTTCGACCTGCACCATCCGGAGTACGCGGCCCAGGCTCCGCAGCCGGAGCCGAAGAGCGAGCAAGCGAGCGAGCAAGCCGGTCACGAACCGTCCTGATCGCCTCGGTCAGCTCGGCGGGTTCCAGCACCTCGAACTCGAAGCCTGTCAGGACCACATGGATCACCATGACGTCGAGGCTGGAGGCGCCGGTGCGCAGGATGCAGCTGCCGGGCCCCTCCGCCTCCAGAACCCCGGCGCTCGGCGAGATCCGCTCGGCGGCCTCCTCGACGGGCACCAGCAGCCGTACGACCGCGTGCGAGGCGTACGCGCGCGTGGAGACGCCTCGCGAGACATAGGCGGCGAGGTCGTCGGCGGGCGGGGTGCGCGGGGTGAAGCGGGGGCCGTGCGGCGGCTTCGGGGTGATCCGGTCGACGCGGAAGGTCCGCCAGTCGTCGCGGTCGAGGTCCCAGGCGACCAGGTACCAGCGCCGCTCGCTGCACACCAGGCGGTGCGGTTCGACGGTACGGCGGCTGGCGGCGCCCATGGGGGTCCCCCCGGTCGAGGTTGTTCGAGACTGGGGGCGGTCGCTGTACTCGAAGCGCAGGCGCTCGGCGTCCCGGCACAGGTGGGCGAGCTCGGTGAGGACGGCCGGGTCGACGGCGGAGGGCTGGGGGCCGCGGAGCATCGGCACGGTGAAGGCGTTCAGGGCACCCACCCGGCGGCGCAGCCGGCCCGGCAGGACCTGCTCCAGCTTGGCGAGGGCCCGCACCGAGGTCTCGCCGATGCCCTCGATGCCCTGGCCCGCGGCGGTGCGCAGTCCGACGGCGACCGCGACGGCCTCGTCGTCGTCCAGGAGCAGCGGGGGCAGCTCAGCGCCCGCGCCCAGCTGGTAGCCGCCGCCGGTGCCGGGGCTGGCGTTGACGGGGTAGCCCAGCTCGCGCAGCCGGTCCACGTCCCGGCGCACGGTGCGCGGGGTGACGCCGAGGCGTTCGGCGAGGGCGGCGCCGGACCAGTCGCGGTGGGCCTGGAGGAGCGAGAGCAGGCGCAGCAGTCGTGCCGAGGTCTCCAGCATGGGGCCGAGTCTGCCAGTCATCGCGGACAGTAGCTGTCCGCAAGTCTTCCTACCTTGGACTCATGGCAGACGACAGCGTGCACAGCCACCGGATCGACATCCCGCAGGCCCAGCTCGACGACCTGCACACCCGCCTGGACCTCACCCGCTGGCCGGACGAACTCCCGGACGCCGGCTGGGCGTACGGCGCCTCCCTGCCGTATCTGCGCGATCTCGCCGGGTACTGGCGGAACGCCTACGACTGGCGCAAGCACGAGGCCGCCCTCAACGAACTCCCGCAGTTCGTCACCGAGATCGACGGCGCCCGGGTGCACTTCCTGCACATCCGCTCCGCCCGCGAGGACGCGCTCCCGCTGATCCTGACGCACGGCTGGCCGGGGTCGATCGTGGAGTTCCTCGGCGTGATCGGCTCCCTGAGCGAGGACTTCCACCTGGTGATCCCGTCCATCCCGGGCTTCGGCTTCTCCGGGCCCACCCGTGACAAGGGCTGGAACGTCAACCGGGTCGCCCGCGCCTGGGCGGAGCTGATGCGCAGGCTCGGCTACGAGCGGTACGGCGCCCACGGCGGCGACATGGGCGCGCTGATCTCCCCCGCGCTCGCCCGCGTCGCCCCCGAGTCCGTGGTCGGCGTCCATGTGAACGCCGCCTCGGTCGGCTTCATCCCGCTCGGCCCGGTCGACGAGGAGGCACGGCAGGGGCTGACCGAGCGCGAGCTGAGGAGCCTCGCGAGCATCGCCGACTTCACCACGGACGGCTTCGGCTACAACGTCCTCCAGTCGACCCGCCCGCAGACCCTGTCGTACGGCCTGACCGACTCGCCCGTCGGCCAACTGGCCTGGATCATGGAGAAGTTCCAGGCGTGGACGCACTCCTCAGCGGCCCTGCCGGAGGACGCGGTCGACCGGGACACCCTGCTCACCAACGTGATGCTGTACTGGCTGACCGGCACGGCCGGTTCCGCGGCCCGCATGTACTACGAGAACAGCCATGTGCCCGACTGGTTCCCGACGTCGGACTCGGGGGTGCCGACCGCGGTGGCCAACTTCGGCGAGGACGTGGCGATCCGCCGCTGGGCCGAGCAGGCCAACACCGTGGTCCGCTGGACGGAGTTCGACCGCGGCGGCCACTTCGCCGCCCTGGAGGTCCCGGAGTTGCTGTCCGGCGACATCAGGGAGTTCTTCGGCGCACTGCGCTGAGGGACACCGACAGGTCACTGCTGGTAGGACAGTTGCGGAACGTCGAAGCAGGTGTCGTTCATGTCGCCCTGGGAGACCCAGCCGCGGCCGTCCTTCCAGCGGGCCACCGAGAGACAGGTCTCGCGGTGCTCCGGCGGCTCGGAGAGGCGCTCGAACCTGACGGGGACGAGGAGTCCGTCCGCGGTCCAGCCCTGGCTGCGGTTCATGTACGCGTCGACACACGCGCGCGTGATGCCCTGTTCCGCGCACGACCTCGCCGCGTCGGTGAACCACATCGCGGCCGCCCAGCCCTCCAGTTGCCATTGGGAGTGCGTCCGGAGGCCTTTCGTGGCGTCCCTGAAGGCGCGGACGGCCGCATTGCCGGTGTCCTGGAAGTTCCTGCTGGATCCGGTGGCCCACAGGGCGTTGCGGCAGCGCGGGGCGTCCCTGTAGTCGTCGGGCACGGTGGAGGTCCAGTTCTGCACGTTGGTGACCTTGGCGGTGACCTCGACCCCGGCCCGGTCCATCGCCTCGCACAGCTGGGCGTTGCCATGGCTGTCGACGGCGTCGAAGACCAGGTCGACGCCCTGCTCCTTCAGATCGGCCGCCACGGCACGGAAGTTGGGCAGCGCGAAGTCGACCTGCTCGGTGACCACCTGGTAGCCCTCGGCCCTCAGCCCCTGCTCGACGAGCCGTGCGTAGGCGACGGAGGCGGCCTGGTTGTACGACACGACAGCGGCCGTACGGGCCCCGTGCTCGCGCTTGAAGTAGCGGTAGACCTCGGTGCCGCCGTACTGCTTGCCGCCCCAGCCGGTGGTGCCGTCGCGGGGCGCGAGGCTGCCGTAGATGCCGTAAAGGTGCGGCCAGGTGTCGTAGGCGGCGCCGATGGGCTGACCGCCGATGTCGGGCACGCGCGCGTGGGAGACGCGGGAGGCGCCCGCGTAGTCGAGGGCGGTGGTCGCGACCAGGGCGACCACCTTGTCCTCGTCGAGCAGCCGGTGCACACAGGTGTTGTTGCCGACGCCGCTGCCGCCGTCGTCGCACTCGCGCACCTCGACCCTGCGTCCGTCGACGCCCCCGCGCGCGTTGAGCCGCTCGAAGTACGCCTTGGCCCCGTCGCGGGGGCCGGTGAAGGCGTCGCCGCCGACCGGGCTGGTGGCGCTGGTGACGATCCCGACCCGGATCGGCCCGGCGTCCTGGGCGGGACCGGCGCGCTCCCGGTGCTCGAAGTCGCTCTCCGGCAGCCGGCTGCCGCACGCCGTGCCCACCGCGAGCAGCAGCACCGCGAGGGCGGCCTCAGCAGCCCGGCAGCGCCGACGCCGTGGCATTGCCGCTCAACTGGACCAGTGCGCACAGGGTGTTGACCGACACCTTCCAGTGGCCGCCCTCCTCGACCGCCGTGCCGGAGGCGTCCGGCAGGGCCGTGGCGCCGTTCAGGAGCAGGGTGTACGTCACGGTCGCCTGGTCCGGTTTCGTGAACTGCACCTTGGTGACCTGCGCCTTCACCTGCCCGCCCCGCTGGTCACCGCTGAACGCCCGCAGCACCGGCCCCATCTCGTCGCCGTTCTCCAGGACGGCCTGCTTGTCCTTGGTCGAGGTCTTCGGGTCGAAGAACTTCTGCCAGTTCGTCGTGATCTCGCGCCGGGCGGCCGCCGCGTCGGCGGGTCCGCCGGTCGACGGGGCCGCGGACGGTGTGCTCCGCTCCACCGAGGGCGTCGGCGGCGGGCTCTCGCTGCCGCCGCCGCTGTCGTCGCTGCACGCCGAGAGGGCCACGGCGAGGACGAACCCCGCCACCAGCCCCCGGCTGCCGTTCCTCCACGTGCGGTCGCTCCCGAGAACCATCTGGCTCACCACCACCGGGTGTCGGTCCGGGCCACGTGCGCCCAGTGCTTTCAGGGTCAGCTTCAAGAAGGCATAGTGCAAGCGATGGGTGGACTTGCACAGGGTCAGGCACGCGACATGTGGGAGCCAGAGATGCGGACAGCCCGACTGCGGACCGTGCACCCCGTCCTCTGGGCCGGCTGGGCCGCCCTCGCC
This sequence comes from Streptomyces griseorubiginosus, assembly GCF_001514195.1. Classification (GTDB taxonomy): domain Bacteria; phylum Actinomycetota; class Actinomycetes; order Streptomycetales; family Streptomycetaceae; genus Streptomyces; species Streptomyces griseorubiginosus. The sequence goes on from NZ_KQ948739.1 coordinate 472,044, forward strand.
GCGGGCGCGGTGCTCTGCGTCCTCGGCTGGTACGGCGTCTCGGGCGAGCGCTACGCCGAACGGCAGCTGCCCTACCTCGCCTCCTGCACGGTGCCCGGAGCCGCGCTGATCGTCGCCGGCGCCGTCCTCCTCACCCACGGCCGGGGCGCGCTGGCCGCCACCCGCGTGGAGGAGCTGTACGGCCTCCTGGTCGCCGCGGACCCCGGCCCCGCGGAGGACTCCGGCACGGCGGCCGGGGCGCCCCTCGCGGTGAGCGGGGACCTGCTGATGGTGCCCGGCGGCACGCTCTGGCACCGCGCGGACTGCCCGCTGGTCTCCGGGAAGGCGGAGGCGGTCCCGGTGGACGCCAAGCTCCTGGCGAGCGGGGAGCTGGGCCCCTGCCCGATCTGCGAGCCCGTCGAAGAGACCGACTGATGTCCTCGCTGACCTGGGACCTCACCCTGGCCGGTCTGTCGGTCGGCAGCGCCGCCGCGCTCACCGGGGTCGGCCTGATCGTGACGTACCGCGCGACCGGGGTGCTGAACTTCGCGCACGGGGCGATCGCGATGGTGTGCGCGTATGTGCTGCGGCAGTGGGTGGTGGAGTGGGGCCGCCCGCTGTGGGCCGGGGCGGCGCTGACCCTCCTGGTGCTGGCTCCGGGCCTGGGAGTGGTGCTGGAGCGTCTCGTCTTCCGCCCGCTGTCCGTCCTGGGCGGCGATCCGGCCCAGACCCTGGTGGCCTCCATCGGGGTGTTCGTGCTGCTGGTGGGCGGGGCCGCGCTGCTGTGGGGTCAGGGCGCCCGGGACGACGCCCCGGAGCTGGTGGCGGCCGACCCCTGGGGGCAGTTGGCGATCGTCCTGGTCCTGGCCCTCGGGGTGGGCGCGGTGATCCGCCGGACGCGCTTCGGGCGGGAGCTGCGGGCGGTGGTGGACGACCGGCGGCTGGCCGTGCTCGGCGGGATCGACGCCGACCGGGTGGCGGCAGCAGGCTGGGCGTTCGGGTCGTTCACGGCGGGCCTGACGGGCGTGCTGCTGGCTCCCTACGTCCGCCTGGACCCCTACGGCCTGCCGCTGCTCGTCATGGAGGTGCTCGCGGTCGCGGTGGCGGCACGGATGCGGAGCCTGCCGGTGGCCGTCCTGGTGGCCCTGACGATCGGGGTCGCCCAGAGCCAGTTGACGAGGCTGCACCCGTCGGGCTGGGGCGCACCGCTGCTCCAGGCGGTGGGCGCGAACCTCTTCGTCGTGGCCCTGCTGATCGCGTCCCTGGTGCTCCCCGGCGTCGGCACCCGTGACGGTCTGCCGCGGACGGCCACCGCGCGCGTGCCGACGCCGCCGGGCGCGTGGATCGTGGCGGCGGTGCTGTTCCTGCTCCCGCTGGGCTTCGCCGGGCCGGACCTGCACACGTCGGTCCAGGTCCCGGCGCTGGGTGTGGTGCTGCTCTCGCTGGTGGTGGTGACGGGCAGAGGCGGCCAGATCTCCCTCGGGCAGGCGGCCTACGCGGGGCTGGGAGCCCTGTTCACCGCGCTCCTCGCCGCGGGCCGTTTCCCGGGCCTGCCCCGGCTGCCGGAACTGGCGGCCCTCGCACTCGCGGTGTTTCTGGTGGCTCCCCTGGGCCTCCTGACCGGGTGGCCGGCGATCACCCGTCGTGGCCTGGCACTGGCCCTCGCGACCTTCGCGGTCGGCGTCGGCGTGAGCCGCTTCGTCTTCGCCCAGCCGTACGCCACGTCCGGCCTCACCCTGGGCCGCCCCCGGGGCTTCGACGGCGACCGGGCGTACTACGTCCTGGAGCTGGCCCTGCTGACACTGGCCCTGCTGGCGACCCACGCCTTGCGCAGGGGTCGCACGGGCCGGGCCCTGGCCGCCCTGCGCGACCACGAGCAGGGCGCGTCGGCGGCGGGCGTCCGGGTCCCCGCCCTGAAGCTGCTGGCCTTCGTGGCGGGCGCGGCCCTGGCCGCCCTGGGCGGCGGAATGCTCGCCATGGGTCTGCGCGCCTTCGACCCTTCGGCCTACGACCCCGTCCGCAGCCTCCTCTGGTTCGCCGCGGTGACGGTCCTGGGCGCCGACAGCACCCTGGGCGCGCTGGCGGCGGCGGCCCTGCTGGTCGGCCTGGACGCGGGAGCACGGGGCGGGGTGGCGGCGGCCCTGATCGGGGTGCTGGCGGTCCTGGTGGGCCGCTTCCCCGGGGGCCCGTACGACGCCCTCCGAACCCTGACGGAACGCCTGCGGCCACCCCGGCGGACAGGATTGACCCCGCTGGGCTCCCGCGTGCGGCACCGCCTCAGGACGACACCCGGCGCACAGGCACAGACACCAGCGGGGGCACCGGCACCAGGGCCCACCCCGACACCGGCACAGGCATCAGGACCGGCGCCAGCAGAGACACCGGCACCGGCACCGGTATCAAGACCGGCACGAGCACCCGCACCCGTCGGCGTACCCGCCCCGTCCCCCGACGCCACGCCCGCCCCCGACCACGCCACCGCGCCCCACCACACAGCCGCACCCGCCGACGGCGCTGCACCCCCACAGGGGCCACCCGCACCACCCGACCGCGATTCCCGTACGGGTGGTGCGGGTGGGAACACAAGGACGAACCCGGCCGAAGGCCGGGGAGTCCTCACCGCCCACGACCTCCACGCCCGCTACGACGGCTTCACCGCCCTCGCCGGAGTCGACCTCACCGTCCCCCCAGGCAGAATCACCGCGATCATCGGCCCCAACGGAGCCGGAAAGAGCACCCTCTTCCACTGTCTGGCGGGAACACTCCGCCCCACCCGAGGCCAAGTCCGCCACAACGCCCGGAACATCACCCACCTGTCCCCCCACGCCCGCACCCGCCTGGGAATCGCCCGCACCTTCCAGCAACTCGCCGTCTTCCCCACCCTGACCGTCACCGAGAACGTCCGGCTCGGCGCGGAACAGGGCCACATCGAAGACCCGTCGGCCACGGACCGCGCACTGAGACTCCTGCGCCTCGACGGCCCCCTCCGGGACGCCCCCGCCGCCGGCCTCCCCACCGGCACCCTCCGCCGGGTCGAACTCGCCAGAGCCCTCGCCGGCACCCCGAGCGTCCTCCTCCTCGACGAACCCGCCGCCGGCCTGGACACCGCCGAAGTGGCCGCCCTCACCCGCGTCCTGAGAGCCCTGGCCGCCGACGGCACGGCCCTCCTCGTCGTCGAGCACGACCTGGACCTGGTCGCCGACCTCGCGGACGTGGTGCACGTGATGACCGCGGGCCGCATCGTCGCCTCCGGGCCCCCGGCCCACGTACTGGACACCCTCGACGCCCGGGAGACGGCCGTATGAACGGAATCTCCCTGCGCCACGCGCGCGTGCGCTACGGCCCCTTGGAGGCCCTGCACGGCATCACCCTCACCGCCCCCGCCCCCGGCCTCACCGTCCTGCTGGGCCGCAACGGTTCCGGCCGTACGACCACCCTGCGCGCCCTGGCCGGAACAGTGCAGCTCACCGACGGCCGCGTGGTGTGGGACGGCACCGACGTGACCCGTGTCCCGGCAGACGAGCGGGCCCGGCGCGGGCTGTGCCTGGTCCCCGAGCGCCAGGCGGTGTTCGGCTCGCTCACCGTCCGCGAGAACCTCGAACTCGCCGCGCCCGCCCACGACCTCGCCCTGGACGCCTACCCGCAGCTGGCCCCGCTCCTTGCCCGCCGCGCCGGCACCCTCTCCGGCGGCGAGCAGCGCATGCTCGCCCTCTCCCGCGCCTTCCTGGCACGCGCACGCGTGGTCCTCGTCGACGAACCCGCGCAGGGCATGTCCCCGGCGGTCGCGGACCGCACGTACGAGCTCCTCGCCGCGCTGGACGCGTGTGTGGTGGTGGCCGAGCAGCGGCTCCCGCCCGCGCTGCTCGGTAGGCCGACGATCGTGTACGAACTGCGGCGCGGCACGGTCGTGTTCGCCGGAGAGGCAGCGGAACTGCGGCCGAGGTGAACCAGACGGAGCGCCCGCATGCGGGCGGGGCCCCGCCCGGCCGAAGGACGGCCGGACGGGGCCCGCTGCCCGCTACGGGGTGTCTCAGATCTCGAGGCGCTGCCCGGGCACGATCAGATCGGGATCGGCACCGATGACGGCCTTGTTGAGGGCGTAGAGCCGCTGCCAGGTGGTCCCGTGCCGGGTGGCGACCTTGCTCAGCGTGTCGCCGGTGCGGACGGTGTAGTCGCCGCGGGACGCGCTGCGGTTGGTGTGGCCCTCCGAACGGACCGGCTTCTTCACCGGCTTGGCGGGAGCGGCCTTGGTCGAGGACGAGCTCTCCGCGGAGCCGGAGGAGGCGGCGGGCGCGCCGCCGTACGCCCCGGCCCGGGTCGAGCAGGTCGGCCAGGCGCCCCAGCCCTGGGCGTTCTGGACCTTGGTGGCCACGGCGATCTGCTGTGACTTGGTGGCCTGGTCGGCGGTGGGCGCGTAGGCCGTACCGCCGTACGCGCGCCAGGTGCCGGCGGAGAACTGGAGTCCTCCGTAGTAGCCGTTGCCGGTGTTGATGTGCCAGTTCCCGCCGCTCTCGCACTGGGCGATGCGGTCCCACACTCCGCCGTCCGCCGCAACGGAGTTGCCGGCCGCGGCCAGCAGTCCGAGGGGGGCGAGCAGGGCGGCCCCGGCGAGGGCCGCGGTGGTCCGGGTCTTACGAGCGCTGTCGCGCGTGGTATCGGCACATTCGGACATGTGATTCCCTCTCGAACAACCCGGGGTCCCCCAAGGCGGGGCGCGCTCCCGGCACAGGGGCCGGGTGGTCGCGCTCCGCCCCGTCCGCCGAAGGTGGTGCGAAGTGCTGGCTTGGTGCGTCGGCGGACGTTCCCGAGCGGTGCTCGCTGCACACGGCGGAGGAATGTAGAGAGCCTGTGGAGGCGACAGCAACCAACTCCTCGTCGTACCAGGTCAGTTGATGGTTACCGCGGGTATCGGCATGTTCCGGCCACCCACTTCTTCAGTGGATTTCCTGATTTGTCGAACAGGACCGTTGCCATTCTGTGACCCGGTTCACGCAACCAACTCCCTTGACCTCCCCTCTACTTGACGCTGAGTGCCCGATTGCGCACCCGCGGTGACCCTGCGCGCTGGATGGTTCGATTCCGTTCGCCCTGAAGCGTGACTCCGGCCACAGATCACCCGTTGTCTTCTTCATGAGCCCGGGACCCGCCCGAGCACCACATCCCGAGGGAGCCACCCGTGCCGCGCATGCTCGACGTCAGCGACGAGGTACGTGCCGAGATCGGCGACGAAGAAGCCGACCGGCTGCTCGCCGGCGAGAACGCCCCCGGCAGTTACGATTGCACGTCCTGCCGCACCCAGGGCGACTCCGAACAGGAGCGCACCAGCACCGTCCTGTTCATCGGCGACGAGACCGCCGTCCTGGCCTTCGCCCACGCCACCTGCCTGCCCTCCCAGGTCGTCCAGGTCACCGAGGAGCAGCTCCAGGGCGCGGTGAAGTCCATCACCGGCGACACCGTGGACCTCGACCCGGACAAGGTCGCACCCGAGCAGGCGGTGCTCGGGGTGACCAGCGGACTCGTCCTGATCGCCGGGGAGTTGCACCCGGCGCTGGTCGTGGAACCGACCGGGCCGATCGTGCGGCCGGGCGCGACGGGACTCGGCGACGACTTCCTGCCGCTGCTCATCGAGCAGGGGTTCATGCCGCTGACCACGATCGACTCGGTGCCGTCGGTGCTGCACGGCTGGTCGGTGCTGCTGGCGGTGGGCCAGCTGCACGCGGTGCTCCAGCCGTCGGCCAACGGCGGCCAGCCGGTGGCCTGGTGGCAGGCGCACCAGCCGCTCCAGGTCACCGAGAGCTGGCGGGCGGCCGCGAACAAGCACCAGCAGGTGCTGATGTTCGCCGCCCCGGTGGGCTCCATCGGCCGCCAGCCGCGCGAGGACCTGCTCCGGGACGCCCTCGACAAGGCCGCGGCCAACGGGAAGCTGGTGGCCGCCGCGATGCCCCTGGCCGGGACGTGAGGGTCCGCCCGGCCGGGGCCTGAAGGTCCGCCTCGCCGGGGCGTGAAGGTCCGCCTCGCCGGGACGTGAAGGTCCGCCTCGCCGGGGCGTGAAGGTCCGCCTCGCCGGGACGTGCGGGTGCCCCCTGATCACGCACCCGCATCCCTGAAGTCCCGCGGTCGTTTGGACATACGTGCACCCATACGACGCTCCGCGCCGGTTTCCCGGCGGACCATCGGCCACGCCGATCTACGACGCGCTCTACTCCGAGTACGTCAAGACCTTCCGTTCGCTGCCGGGTGACCGCAGCGGCGAGGAGGAGCTGGGCTTCACCGCGTTCGGGAACACCCCGCACGCCTCGGGCTCGTTCAGCAGCTCGTACAGCGCCTACAGCGCGGGGGCGTTCAGCGCCCGCCAGCAGTCGCAGTGGCAGCGGGTGGGTCACATCGGGCAGCAGCACACCGGGATGCACCACGTCCCGGCGGCGCTGCCGCCCGGCCCGCGCAGAGGGATCTGAGGCATGAGTGAGGGGGCGGTCCCGGTCGGGACCGCCCCCTCACTCATGCCCGCGTCACTTCTTCTTGGTGTTCTTGGCGCCGCGCTTCTCGCGCACCCGCACCGAGATGTGGATCGGGGTGCCCTCGAAGCCGAACTCCTCGCGCAGCCGGCGCTCGATGAACCGCCGGTAGCCCGCCTCGATGAACCCGGAGGCGAAGAGCACGAACCGCGGCGGCTTGGTGCCGGCCTGGGTGCCGAAGAGGATGCGCGGCTGCTTGCCACCCCGGATCGGGTGCGGGTGGGCGGCGACCAGCTCGCCGAGGAAGGCGTTGAGGCGACCGGTGGGGACCCGCGTCTCCCAGCCCGCCAGGGCCGTCTCGATCGCCGGGACCAGCTTCTCCATGTGCCGTCCGGTCTTCGCCGAGACGTTCACGCGCGGGGCCCAGGCGATCTGGCCGAGCTCGGTCTCGATCTCCCGCTCCAGGTAGTAGCGGCGCTCCTCGTCGAGGGTGTCCCACTTGTTGTAGGCGACGACGATGGCACGGCCCGCGTCCACGGCCATGGTGACGATCCGCTGGTCCTGCACGGAGATGGACTCGGAGCCGTCGATCAGGATGACCGCGACCTCGGCCTTCTCGACGGCGGCCGCGGTCCGCAGCGAGGCGTAGTAGTCGGCGCCCTGCTGGAGGTGGACCCGCTTGCGGATACCCGCGGTGTCGACGAACTTCCAGGTGACACCGCCGAGTTCGATCAGCTCGTCGACCGGGTCACGGGTGGTGCCGGCCAGCTCGTTGACGACGACCCGCTCCTCGCCGGCCACCTTGTTCAGCAGCGAGGACTTGCCGACGTTCGGGCGGCCGATCAGCGCGATCCGGCGGGGGCCGCCGATCCCGGTGGCGCCGAAGGTCTGCTCGGGCGCCTCCGGCAGGGCCTCCAGGACCGCGTCCAGCATGTCGCCGGTGCCCCGGCCGTGCAGCGCGGACACGGGGTGCGGCTCGCCGAGACCCAGGGACCACAGATAGGCCGCGTCGGACTCACCGCTCAGTCCGTCCACCTTGTTGGCGGCCAGCACCACGGGCTTGCCGGCCTTGCGCAGCAGTCGTACGACCGCCTCGTCGGTGTCGGTGGCGCCCACCTTGGCGTCGACGACGAACACGACGGCGTCGGCGGCCTCGATCGCGAACTCGGCCTGCGCGGCGACGGAGGCGTCGATGCCGAAGACGTCCTGCTCCCAGCCGCCGGTGTCGACGACCTTGAAGCGGCGCCCGGACCACTCGGCCTCGTAGGTCACGCGGTCGCGGGTGACACCGGGCTTGTCCTCGACGACGGCCTCGCGGCGCCCGATGATGCGGTTCACGAGGGTCGACTTGCCGACATTGGGGCGGCCGACGACGGCGAGCACGGGCAGCGGCCCGTGACCGGCCTCCTCGATGGCACCTTCGACGTCCTCGACGTCGAAGCCCTCTTCCGCGGCGAGCTCCATGAACTCCGCGAACTCGGCATCGCCAAGCGCCCCGTGGTCGTGCAACTCGCCCGAGCCCTCGGAGTGGATGTGGTCGTTCATGAAGTCCGTACCTCGTTCATCGTGGTGATCGGTGGAACCGCCGGCCCTTTCGCCGGTCTGATCCACTACTCAGTGTCGCCTAGCGCCCGGTCAGGCGCCTGGCGTTTTCCAGGTGGCTGCTCAGCTGCTTCTGGATGCGTTCGGTCGCCTCGTCCAGCGCCTTGCGCGTTCGCCGCCCGCTGCCGTCGCCCGCTTCGAAGGGGTCCCCGAAGACGACGTCGACCCGGCTGCGCAGCGGAGGCAGCCCCTTTATCAACCGTCCGCGCTTCTCGGAGCTTCCCAGCACCGCGACCGGGACGATCGGCGCCCCGCTGCGTACGGCGAAATAGGCGAGCCCGGCGCGCAGCGCGGCGAAGTCACCCTCGCCGCGGGTGCCCTCCGGGAAGATCCCGAGGACACCGCCGGCCGACAGGACGTCCAGGGCCTGGGTGATGGCCGTACGGTCGGCGCCCGAGCGGTCGACCTTGACCTGTCCGATGCCGAGCAGGAACGGATCCAGCGGACCGACGAACGCCTCCTTCTTGATCAGGAAGTGCGTCGGCCGGGGCGCCACACCCATGACCATCGGACCGTCGATGTTGTGGGAGTGGTTGACGGCGAGGATCGCGGGACCGGTCGCGGGCATCCGCCAGGCGCCGAGCACCCGCGGCTTCCACAGCCCGTACATCAGGCCGACGCCGATCCGCCGCCCGACCTCGGCACCCCGCTCCGAAGGAACAGTCCTCTTCGAAGGAACAGTCCGCTCCGAAGGAACGGTCCGCTCCGAAGGAGCCCTGCCCGATGAGTCCCCGCTCACTTCCCGGCCCGCTTCTCCTCGACGAGAGTCACGACACACTCGATGACCTGCGCGAGGGTGAGCTCGGTGGTGTCCACCTCGACCGCGTCGTCCGCCTTGGCGAGCGGCGAGGTCTTCCGGCTGGAGTCGGCCGCGTCCCGCTTGATCAGGGCCTCGCGGGTGGCCTGGACGTCGGCGCCCTTGAGCTCACCGCTGCGGCGGGCGGCGCGCGCCTCCGGCGAGGCGGTGAGGAAGATCTTGAGGTCGGCGTCGGGCAGCACGGTGGTGCCGATGTCCCGCCCCTCGACGACGATGCCCTTCTCCGCGGAGGTCGCGAGCGAGCGCTGGAGCTCGGTGATCCGGGCCCGCACCTCGGGCACCGCGCTCACGGCGCTGACCTTGGAGGTGACCTCCTGGGTGCGGATCGGACCGGCCACGTCCGTGCCGTCGACCGTGATCGTGGGGTTCTCCGGGTCGGTGCCGGAGACGATCTCCGCCTTGCCGGCCACTGCGGCGATCGCGGTCGGGTCGTCGATGTCGATCCCGTTGTTCACCATCCACCAGGTGATCGCCCGGTACTGGGCGCCGGTGTCCAGGTAGCTCAGCCCCAGCTGCGCGGCGACAGCCTTCGAGGTGCTCGACTTGCCCGTGCCGGAGGGGCCGTCGATGGCGACAATCACGGGCTGGGCGGCGCCGTTTTCCACGGGGGGACACCTTTCGGGTGCGTCTGGCGGATGGTGTGAGGGCGCGACTGTGCCCCGCACCAGGTTACTGGGTGCGCGTCACTCGTCCGGACGCGCACCGAAGGGTGGACCGGTCACGGGTACCGGGCGTGAGGACCAGACGCGAGGACCGGCCACACGGACCGGCCACACGGACCGCCGCGCCGCTCACCGCCGGATCGCCCAGCCCCGTTCCCGCAGCGAGGCACTGAGCACGGGTGCCGCCTGCGGCTCCACCATCAGCTGCACCAGACCGGCCTGCTGCCCCGTCGCGTGCTCGATCCGCACGTCCTCGATGTTCACGCCCGCCCGGCCGGCGTCCGCGAAGATCCGGGCCAGCTGCCCCGGCTGGTCGTCGATGAGCACGGCCACGACCTCGTACACCCGCGGGGCGGACCCGTGCTTGCCCGGCACTCGCACCTGGCCGGCGTTCCCGCGTCGCAGCATGTCCTCGATCCCGGACGTGCCGTCGATCCGCTTGGCCTCGTCGGCGGACTGGAGCGCCCGCAGCGCCCGCACCGTCTCCTCCAGGTCCCCGGCGACATCGGTGAGCAGGTCGGCCACCGGCCCCGGGTTCGCGGAGAGGATGTCGATCCACATACCGGGGTCGGACGCGGCGATCCGGGTCACGTCCCGGATGCCCTGACCGCACAGCCGTACGGCGGCCTCCTCGGCGTGCTCCAGGCGCGCGGCGACCATGCTGGACACCAGATGGGGCATGTGCGAGACGAGCGCCACGGCCCGGTCGTGGGCGTCGGCGTCCATGACGACCGGCACCGCACGGCAGTGCGAGACCAGTTCCAGCGCGAGGTTGAGCACCTCCGTGTCGGAGTCCCTGGTCGGGGTGAGGACCCAGGGCCGGCCCTCGAAGAGGTCCGCCGAGGCGGCCAGCGGCCCGGACTTCTCCCGCCCGGACATCGGATGCGTACCGATGTACGAGGACAGGTCGAGCCCCAGCGCCTCCAGTTCCCGGCGCGGCCCGCCCTTGACGCTGGCCACGTCGATGTAGCCGCGGGCGACGCCGCGCCGCATGGCACCGGCGAGCACCTCGGCCACGTGCGCGGGCGGCGCGGCGACGATCGCGAGGTCGACCGGCCCCTCGGGCACCTCGTCGGTGCCGGCGCCGAGCGCGGCAGCCGTACGGGCCTGCTCGGGGTCGTGGTCGGCGAGGTGCACGGTGACGCCCCGCGCCACCAGCGCCAGGGCGGCGGACGTGCCGATGAGTCCGGTCCCGACGACGAGCGCGGTCCTCACTGCGCGATGTCCTTGCGGAGGGCGGCCGCGGCGCCGAGGTAGACGTGCGCGATGTCGGCGCGGGCGCGGTCGGACTCTATGTGCGCGAGCACCCGGACCACCCGGGGCATGGCGCCCTCGATGTCGAGCTCCTGGGCGCAGATCAGCGGGACGTCCACGATGCCGAGCTTGCGGGCCGCGGCAGCCGGGAAGTCGCTGTGCAGATCGGGCGTGGCCGTGAACCAGATGCTGATCAGGTCGTCCGCGGTCAGCTCGTTCCGCTCCATGATGGCGGTGAGCAGCGCCCCGACCTGCTCGTCCATGTGGCCGGCCTCGTCCTGTTCGAGTTGGACGGCGCCCCGGACCGCTCGTACCGCCACGGCGTTGCTCCTTGCTGCTGTGATCCCGGCTCTGTGCACGACCAGCCTAGTCAGCCCGCGCCGACGGGGTGCTCGGCGCCCGCCCCGTGAGACGGCCGCACGGACCAGGTCAATGTCACCCGAATGTCCCGGTTCCGCTACTTGGGGTGAAACACGCCCGTGCGCCCCTGGACGCGGGCCCCCTGGTCCGCTCTCATGGCAGGAAACCTGCCTCGGGGGAGGCCCCTGACATGAAGCGTTCCGGACCGCTGCTGACTCTGCTCGCGGGACTGCTGCTCGGCCTGTTCATGCTCTCGCTCAACGCCACGACGGGAGAGAAGCCCACGTCGTCGTACGTGAAGCCGCCGTCGACCGGCAAACCCAGCACCAAGGCGTCACCGAGCACCCCACCGGCACGGACGTCCGCGCCGCCGAGCCCGTCTCCGGCCCGGACGCCGGTGCCCGAGGGCGTCTACACGGGCCGTACCGACGACGACTCCTCCGCGGTCGCGATCACGGTCCGCGGCGACAAGGCGATCGCGTACGTCTGCGACGGCCGCAACATCGAATCGTGGCTCCAAGGCTCCGTGAAGGACGACGGCAGCCTGCGCCTGACCGGCAAGGGCGGCGCGAGCCTGGAGGGCCGGGCCAAGGAGGCCAAGGCGATCCGCGGCACCGCCAGGGTCGGCAGCGGCAGCTACCCCTTCACGATCAAGAAGTCCAAGAAGTCGTCCGGTCTCTACCGGGCGAACAGCACGGTCGCCGGCGCGAAAATCGAGGGCGGCTGGATCGTGCTCCCGGACGGGAAGCAGGTCGGCATCCTCAGGCGCGACGGCAAGCCCTCCCCCGCACCCGCGATCGACCCGGAGACCGGCGCGGTGACGGTCGACGGACAGCAGCTCACGGCCCGTCCGGTAACCCCCTGACCCTAGGGCCTGTCCGGCGGATCATGCCGGCGTCGCGGGGCTGGGCACGCCCGTCTGCCGCGTTGTCGTCACTCGCCGACTCCCCCACGCTCGAACAACCTCACGCGGGAGGGGCCCCCATCGCGTCGACTCCCTCCTCCGCCTTGCAGCCAGACGCACCCAGCCCCGCTCACCTGCACCGAGCAGCACCGTTTCTTGCAGCCGGCCTGATCCGCCGGACAGACCCTAGCCCGAGGGAGCCGATCATGCCCGTCGACCCGAACGCGGCCACCCAGAGCTGGCCCGCACCCGAACCCGAGCGCGGCCCGAGCCCGGTCCGCTATCTGATCCCGGCCCTGGTCGCCGCAGCGGTGGCGGTCGGCCTCGGCGCCTACGGCAAGGTCCACGACCCGACGGGGACGGCCTTCAACCTCGCCGGCTTCAGCAGCACCGGCGCGGTGAAGTCATGGCTCGCGACGGCCGCGTTCTTCTTCGCGCTCGTCCAGCTCGTCTCGGCCCTGATGCTGTACGGCAGGCTGCCGGGCCCACGCTGGTCGGGCACCCTGCACCGCTGGTCCGGCCGGGTGGCCTTCCTGCTCGCGGTGCCGGTCGCGGTGCACTGTCTGTACGCGTTCGGCTTCCAGTCCTACGAATCACGCGTTCTGTGGCACTCCCTCCTGGGTTGCTTCTTCTTCGGGGTCTTCAGTGCCAAGATGCTGCTGCTCCGCTGGGAGCGACTTCCCGGATGGCTGCTGCCGATCGTCGGCGGGCTCGTCTTCACCGCGCTCACGATCCTCTGGCTGACCTCCGCCCTCTGGTTCTTCCGCACCTTCGGAGTCACGACATGACGCACAGCCCGACGCGGCGCACGGTCCTTCTCGCGACGGGCGGCGCCGCACTGACCGCCGGCTGCAGCGAGTACGGCAGCGGGAACGACGACTCCGGCTCCAGCTCGGTGGAGGCGGGCGCCGGCACCGAGGTGGCGAAGACGAGCGAGATCCCGGTCGGCGGCGGCAAGATCTTCAAGGATCAGAAGGTGGTCGTCACCCAGCCGAAGAAGGGCGAGTTCAAGGCCTTCTCCGACATCTGCACCCACCAGGGCTGCCAGGTGTCCAGCGTCTCCGACGGCACCATCAACTGCCCCTGCCATGGCAGCAAGTTCAACATCACGGACGGTTCGGTGGCGAATCCACCCGCCAACCAGCCGCTGCCGGAGAAGCAGATCAAGGTCACCGGCGACTCGATCCAACTGGCCTAGGCGGCCCGGGACTAGGCGTCCCAGAGCGCCCCGAGGGTCACCAGCTCGCTGCCGTACTCGATCCGGTCGGCCCACTCCACGGGCCAGGCGTCGGCTCCCAGATGGGCGCCCGCGAACGCACCCGTCAGGCAGGCGATGGAGTCGGAGTCGCCGGAGCTGCACGCGGCCCGCCGCAGGGCCGTCAGCGGCTCCTCGGGGAACTGGAGGAAGCACAACAGCCCGGTCGCCAGGGCCTCTTCGGCGATCCAGCCCGCCCCGGTGGCCAGGCAGGGGTCGTCCTCGGGCGAGGCGGTGCGCACGGCGTCGTCGAGCCGGTCGAGAACGGCCAGGCACTCGTCCCAGCCGCGCGCCATGAACTGCCCGGACGTCGGGTCCTGGCTGCGCGTCCACAGGTCCCCGAGCCAACGCTCGTGGTACTGGCCCCGGTTCACCAGGGCGTACGACCGCAGCAGCCCGACCAGTTCGCCCGGCTCGGCGCCCTGCGCGAGCAGCCGTACGGCACGCGCGGTGAGGTCGGAGGCGGCGAGGGCGGTGGGGTGCCCGTGGGTGAGCGCGGCCTGCAACTGGGCCGCGCCCGCGCGCTGTTCGTCGCTCAGTCCGGGGACGAGCCCGACGGGCGCGACCCGCATGTTGGCCCCGCAGCCCTTGGAGCCGATCTGGCTGGCGTCCTGCCAGGGCAGCTCAGGGCGCTCCAGGAGGTCGCAGGCCCGCAGGCAGGTGTTGCCGGGGGCGCGGTTGTTCTCAGGGGAGCGGTTCCACGCGATGAACTCCCGGCGGACCGACTCCGCCAGCTCGGGCCCGAGCACCCCCCGGTCCATCGCCGCCCGCAGCCCCCTGCCCACCGCCAGCGTCATCTGGGTGTCGTCGCTGACGACGGCCGGAGTGATGAGCTCCATCTCCCGCCACGGCCCGCACTTGGCGAGGATCGACCGCACGTCGTTGAACTCGGTCGGGAAGCCGAGGGCGTCCCCGAGGGCGAGGCCGACGAGGGTTCCGGTGGCGGCGCGTTTGGTCAGGATCGTGGTCATGCGGGGCGTCCTTCCGGGGACGGTCGGAGGAGAGGGGGGTGCAGGGCGGTGGCGGGTCCCGCGCGGTAGAGCGCGGCCGGTTTGCCACGGCCGCCGGTGAGCCGCGCGGCACCGGGCACGGCTTCGACGAAGCCCGGTGTGGCGAGCACCTTGCGGCGGAAGTTGGGCCGGTCGAGGGTGGTGCCCCAGACCGTCTCGTACACCTGCTGGAGCTCGCCGAGGGTGAACTCGGGCGGGCAGAAGGCGGTGGCGAGGCAGGTGTACTCGAGCTTGGCGCCGACGCGTTCATGGGCGTCGGCCAGGATGCGGTCGTGGTCGAAGGCGAGCGGCCGCGCCCTGTCGTACGGCACCCAGCGGGCGTCGGCCGCGTCGCTGCCACCGTGCGGTTCGGGCGGGTCGGGCAGCAGGGCAGCGAAGGCGACGGAGACGACCCGCATCCGGGGGTCGCGGCCGGGCTCGCTGTAGGTCCGCAGCTGTTCCAGGTGCAGTCCGGAGAGGTCCGACAGACCGGTCTCCTCGGCGAGTTCACGCCGGGCCGCGGTCTCCGCGGACTCGTCCGGATGCACGAACCCGCCGGGCAGCGCCCAGTGCCCGGCGTACGGCTCCTGCCCCCGCTCCACGAGCAGTGCGTGCAGAGCGCCTTCGGTGACGGTGAGGACGGCGAGGTCGACGGTGACGGCGAAGGGTTCGTAGGCGTACTTGTCGTAGTCCACGCGCGCCCACCCCCTTTATGGTCGGCATGACTAATAGTCACTACGACTATAAAGAGCGGGCGGGCTCTCCACAAGCCCTCAGGGGCGCCTGCCCAGAAAGGACAGCAGCCGGGTCCCGGCCTGCACGCGGGGCGGCACGGTGACCGGAGCGGCGAACCGCACGCCCCGGTCCTCCTCCCCCACCACGCACTGCGCGACGGGGAGCAGTTCGGCCGCGAGGTCCTCCGGAACGGGCCGCGACAGTCCGCAGGCCCGGGCCACGTCCCACCCGTGCACGGTGATCTCGACGGCACCGACCGCGGCCATCACCCGCACGTCCAGCGGCCGTTCACCGACCAGGACGTCCTCGGGCGGCCCGGCCGCCCAGGCGCCGAGCACGGCACACGCGCGTGTGCGGAAGCCGCAGACCCGGTCGGCGTGCGGGAGCAGCCCGATGCTCCCGCCGGTCAGCCCCTCGTACAGCGCGTCCAGGGAGTCGTCGAGATGCCCCAGCAGCTCGCCCAGGTTCCAGTCGGCGCACGGTGTGTCCGACCCCGGGCAGACGCTTCGCGCCCCCGCCACGCTGCCCAGCGCGTAGGCGAGCGAACGCTCCAGCAGTTCCCCCGCGCTCACGACTGCACCTCCGCCGAGCCGCCCGAACAGCCCCACAACGGCCTCAGAGGGTTTTCCCGGCCCTCCGATCGTCCTGCCGGCCGCGAAGGCCGCACACGGCCCTCCAGCCGTGCCGGACGCACCTCGTCGCAGATCTCGGCCCTCATGTCCATCCCCACTCCCTCCGTCACCCGTACAGACCGGGCGGAAGGCCAAAACGCATCGGCCGGTCCCGGAGTTCACCGGAACCGGCCGCACGCGCGTGAGGGCGGGCCTACAGGTCGACTTCCTTCATCAGCATGCCGACCTCGGTGTTGGACAGCCGCCGCAGCCAGCCCGACTTCTGGTCGCCCAGGGTGATGGGGCCGAAGGCGACCCGCACCAGCTTGTCGACCGGGAAGCCGGCCTCGGCGAGCATGCGGCGCACGATGTGCTTGCGTCCCTCGTGGAGGGTGACCTCGACGAGGTAGTTCTTGCCGGTCTGCTCCACGACCCGGAAGTGGTCCGCGCGCGCGTAGCCGTCCTCCAGCTGGATGCCGTCCTTGAGCTGCTTGCCCAGGTCGCGCGGGATCGGGCCCACGATGTGCGCGAGGTAGACCTTCTTCACGCCGTACTTGGGGTGGGTCAGCCGGTGGGCCAGCTCGCCGTGGTTGGTGAGCAGGATGACGCCCTCGGTCTCGGTGTCCAGCCGCCCGACGTGGAAGAGCCGGGTCTCACGGTTGGTGACGTAGTCGCCGAGGCACTGCCGGCCCTCGTTGTCCTCCATCGTGGAGACGACACCGGCGGGCTTGTTCAGCGAGAAGAACTGGTACGACTGCGTCGCCACGGTCAGGCCGTCGACCTTGACCTCGTCCTTCTCGGGGTCGACCCGCTTGCCCTGTTCCAGGACGATCTCGCCGTTGACCTCGACCCGCGCCTGCTCGATCAGCTCCTCGCAGGCCCGCCGCGAACCGTAGCCCGCGCGCGCGAGGATCTTCTGGAGCCGCTCGCCCTCCTGCTCGGCGCCCGGGAAGGTCTTCGGGAGCTTCACGTCCTTCTTGCCGGCGTACCGCTCCCGGTTGCGCTCCTCGGCACGGGCGTCGTACTCACGGGAGGTCGCGGGCGCCCAACGGCCCCGCCCGGTGCCCGGGGACTGCCTCGGGCCGCCCTTGGCACCGCCGCGCGCCGAGGCGCCGCGCCCGGACTTGGGGCCCTCCGGGGAGGCGCCGGGGCCCACGTCGTAGCGCCGCTCCTCGGGGCGGGGCTTCTTCGGCCGGCCGCCCTGCTTGTCGTCGCGGTCGTTCCCGGCGCCGCGGTAGTTCCCGCGCCCCCCGGTGCTCCCGCCGCGACCGCCGCCGGCGCCGCCGCGACCACCGCTGTTCCCACCGCGGCCGCCGCTGTTGCCACCACGGCTCCCGCCGTTGTTTCCGCTGCTGTTCCTGCCGCTGCTGCTTCGCATCAAAGTTCCGTCTTGTCGTCTGCGTCCCCGGTGTCCGGGGCGTCCGGATCGAACGACGGTACGCCTTCCTGGGTCTCGGCCTCGATCGCCTCCGCCTCCGGGAGGAAGGGCGCGAGCTCCGGGAGCTCGTCCAGACCGCGCAGGCCCATCCGCTCCAGGAAGTAGTTCGTCGTCACGTACAGGATCGCACCTGTTTCGGGTTCCGTGCCCGCCTCCGCCACCAGGCCCCGCTGGAGAAGGGTGCGCATCACACCGTCGCAGTTCACTCCGCGCACCGCGGAGACCCGGCTGCGGCTGACCGGCTGGCGGTACGCGACCACCGCCAGCGTCTCCAGCGCGGCCTGGGTGAGCCGGGCCTGCTGGCCGTCCAGGACGAACCGCTCCACGGCCGGGGCGTACGCGGCCCTGCTGTAGAACCGCCAGCCGTTCGCGACGTGCCGCAGCTCGAAGCCGCGACCCTGGGCGGCGTACTCGCCGGCCAGTTCCCTGAGTGCCCTGGTGACCTGCCGCCTGGGCCGCTCCAGGATCTTGGCCAGGTGCTCCTCGGTCGCGGGTTCGTCCACGACCATCAGGACGGCCTCCAGGGCCGGCTTGAGGTCCAGTTCGGCGACGGCCGACAGCCCCGCCGGCACCTCGGTGGTGTCCTCGCTCACGCCTTCTCCTCCTTGGGCGGCTCGGGCGGCCGGTCGAACTCGTCGGTCACCACGGGCTCGGCGTCCCCCTCGCCACCCGTCCACCGCACGACGAGCTCCCCGAGCGCGGTCTCCTGGTCCAGTGCCACGGCCTTCTCCCGGTACAGCTCCAACAGGGCCAGGAAGCGCGCCACGACGGTCAGGGTGCCGTCGGCATCCTCCACCAGCAGCCGGAAGCTGGCCTCACCGAGTTCCTTCAGTCGCGCGACCACGATCCCGGCCTGCTCCTGGACGCTCACCAGGGGCGCGTGGATGTGGTCGACGTACACCTGCGGCTTGGGCTTGGGCTGCATCGCCTTCACGGCGAGCTTCGCGAACCCCTCGCCGCCGATGCTGATGACGACCTCGGGCAGCAGTTCGGCGTGGTGCGGCTCGAGGCCGACGGTACGGGGGTAGCGGCGGGCCTCCTCGTCGAGCCGCCCGTTGAAGATGTCGGCGATCTGTTTGTACGCGCGGTACTGCAACAGCCGCGCGAAGAGCAGGTCCCGGGCCTCCAGGAGCGCGAGGTCGGCCTCGTCCTCGACCTCGGCGGCGGGCAGCAGCCGGGCGGCCTTGAGGTCGAGGAGCGTGGCGGCGACGACGAGGAACTCGGTCGTCTCGTCCAGGTCCCAGTCCGGTCCCATGGCCCGGATGTACGCCATGAACTCGTCGGTGACCTTGGAGAGCGCCACTTCGGTGACGTCCAGCTTGTGCTTGGAGATCAGCTGGAGGAGGAGGTCGAAGGGCCCCTCGAAGTTGGCGAGCCGCACCTTGAAGACGCCGTCGGAGGTTTCCTCCTCCTGGGGCGCGGGGGCTTCGGGCTCAGGGGCGGCCTCCGGCGCCGCGACGGCCTCGGGCGCAGTGACCGTCTCGGTCCCGGAGAAGGCCCCGGCCTCCAGCTCGGGCTCGAGCACAACCACCGGCTCGACCCCAGGCCCTGGGTCCGGGACGGCCTCGGGCTCCGGTACGGTGCCAGACTCCGTGACCTCGATCTCCGGCTCGTCCGGGACCTGCGTCGCGCCTGCCTCCGGCGCAACCCGCGGAGCGCCCGGCCCCCGCCCCAGCGCGCGCCGCCGCCCGCCGGGACCGGCACCGGAAGAAACGTCGTTCGAGGTCATAGCCCCCGCAGGCTACCGCTACCGCCCACGCAACCGGCGTACGAGGATGCTCGCGTCCCCGCGGGACTCCAGATCGGCCAGCACCACGGCGACCGCCTCGCGGACGATGCGCCCCCGGTCCACCGCCAGTCCGTGCTCACCGCGGAGCACGAGGCGTGCGTGCTCCAGGTCCATCAGTTCCTCGGCGGACACGTACACGGTGATCTTCTCGTCGTGCCGCTCCCGCCCGCTCGGCCGCCGCGAGGGCGACCGGCCCCGCTTGCCCCGGGGCTGCCCGGCATCGGAGGCAGAACCTTCCTGCGCCCCTCGGCCGCGCGCGGAGCGCTCCGCGGCCCGGCTGCGGGACTCGCCCTCCTCGGAGCCGTCGGCGTCGGCCGCCACATGCTCGGCCCCGTCGCCGTCACCGCCCTGCGCGGGCACGGAGTGCGGCGCGTCCTCGGACGCGGCGACCCCGTCGGACTCCCCCGCGGGAGCCGGTACCCGGGCCTCGCCGTTGGCCCCCCGCCGGGGAGTGGACGCCTGGAGCGCCATTCCCCCTGTCGTACGGAACAGTTCGTCGGCCCCCGGCAGACTCACTCGGCGTGACACCGGGCGAGCACCTCCCTGGCGAGCTGACGGTAGGCGGCGGCGCCGACGGAGTTGGAGGCGTACGTGGTGATCGGCTCACCGGCGACCGTGGTCTCCGGGAAGCGGACCGTGCGCCCGATGACCGTGTGGTAGACGTGGTCGTCGAAGGCCTCGACCACGCGGGCCAGGACCTCGCGGCTGTGGACCGTGCGCGAGTCGTACATGGTCGCGAGGATCCCGTCGAGCTCCAGCTCCGGGTTGAGCCGCTCCTGGACCTTCTCGATGGTCTCCGTCAGCAGGGCGACACCACGCAGCGCGAAGAACTCGCACTCCAGAGGCACTATCACCTTGTGCGCGGCCGTCAGGGCGTTGACCGTGAGCA
Source organism: Streptomyces griseorubiginosus (assembly GCF_001514195.1). GTDB lineage: Bacteria > Actinomycetota > Actinomycetes > Streptomycetales > Streptomycetaceae > Streptomyces > Streptomyces griseorubiginosus. The sequence continues at coordinate 491,783 of NZ_KQ948739.1, forward strand.
GGCCGAGCGAGGGCTGACAGTCGATCACGATGTAGTCGTAGTCGGCCATGAGCGGCTTGAGGGCACGCTGCAATGTCGACTCGCGGGCCACCTCGGAGACCAGCTGGACCTCCGCCGCCGACAAGTCGATATTGCTCGGCAGCAGGTCCATGTTGGGGACCGCGGTCTTGAGCAGGACCTCGTCGGCCGCCATGCCCCGCTCCATGAGCAGGTTGTAGACGGTGAGGTCGAGCTCCATCGGGTTGACACCGAGACCCACCGACAGCGCGCCCTGCGGGTCGAAGTCCACGAGCAGCACCCGCCGGCCGTACTCCGCGAGCGCGGCACCCAGGTTGATGGTCGACGTCGTCTTGCCCACGCCGCCCTTCTGGTTGCACATCGCGATGATCTTCGCGGGGCCGTGGTCGGTCAGCGGGCCCGGGATCGGGAAGTACGGCAGCGGGCGTCCGGTCGGGCCCACGCGCTCACGGCGCTGGCGGGCCGCGTCGGGCGCGAGCGTGGCCGCGTACTCCGGATCCGGCTCGTACTCGGCGTCGGGGTCGTAGAAGTGCCCCTCGGGCAGTTCGTCGTAGTCGGCGAAGTGGTTGTGGGGCGCGCCACTTCCGTCGCCGGCCATGGCGTTCACGTGATGGCCATCCATGCTCTGGTGTGCTGTCCGCACGGTCTGCGGACGACTCTGGTGGGCTGCGAAGGTGCGCACCGCGACGGAGCCGACAGCCTCGAACCCTGCCGGGCTCTGGGCCCCGGCAGGCATTCCTGGTTGACCACCCCCGGGAGAAAATGTCGACTCATTCACAAGTCGTCTTACCTCCTTGGTGACCAGGAAACTTCTAGACAAGGTCAGCGTGGCACCATGCCGACGGTTGGCGACTCTATGGCGTGTCGGGTGTTCACAGCAACACAATCCGCCGGACCCGGCAGGATGTGTCGGCAATGAAACATCCCGCTGTCAAGGGCGTACGGCAGTCGCACGGCAGGTTTCGCCGGTGTACGAATCGGTTCAACGGTTACGTTCGACGCGAGTTGACCGAGAGTCGCAAAGTGACCATACACACATCTGGCCGGACCTTGTGGGCAAGGTCCGGCCGCATGTGCCTCGTTGACGCGCCTTGTTGACGTATCGCCTTTACGAAAAGGTGACTTAGCTCTCCGCCGACCGCGTGACGACCCCGGGGTCAGCCGAGCAGGGTCTCGAGCTCCACGTGCTCCAGTCCGTGCGCCTCCGCGACCTCGCGGTAAACGACCTTGCCGTCATGGGTGTTGAGGCCCTTGGCGAGCGCGGGGTCGCGGCGCAGCGCCTCCACCCAGCCGCGGTCGGCGAGTTCGACGATGTAGGGCAGCGTGGCGTTGGTGAGCGCGTAGGTCGAGGTGTTGGGCACCGCGCCGGGCATGTTGGCGACGCAGTAGAAGACCGAGTCGTGGACCTGGAAGGTCGGTTCGGCGTGGGTGGTCGGGCGGGAGTCCTCGAAGCAGCCGCCCTGGTCGATCGCGATGTCGACAAGGACACTTCCGGGCTTCATCCGGGACACCAGCTCGTTGGTGACCAGCTTCGGGGCCTTGGCACCCGGGATGAGCACCGCGCCGATGACGAGGTCGGCGTCCAGGACGGCCTTCTCCAGCTCGAAGGCGTTGGACATGATCGCCCGGACCTTGGTGCCGAAGACCTTGTCGGCCTCGCGCAGCTTGTTGATGTCGCGGTCGAGCAGCGTGACGTGGAAGCCCATGCCGACGGCGATCTGCGTGGCGTTCCAGCCGGAGACACCGCCGCCGATGACGACGGCCCGCGCGGGCTGGGTGCCGGGGACGCCGCCGGGCAGGACACCGCGGCCGCCGACCGAGCGCATCAGGTGGTAGGCGCCGACCTGCGGGGCCAGCCGGCCCGCGACCTCGGACATCGGGGCGAGCAGCGGGAGCGCGCGGGAGGGCAGCTCGACCGTCTCGTAGGCGATCGCGGTGGTGCCGGACTCGATGAGCGCGTCGGTGCACTCCTTGGAGGCGGCCAGGTGCAGGTAGGTGAAGAGCGTCTGGTCCTTGCGCAGCCGGTGGTACTCCTCGGCCACGGGCTCCTTGACCTTCAGCAGCAGGTCGGCGGTGGCCCACACCTCGTCGGCGGTGTCGAGGATCTGGGCGCCCTCGGCGACGTACTCCTCGTCCGGGATCGAGGAGCCGATGCCGGCGCCGCGCTCGATGACCACCTGGTGGCCGTGGCGCACCAGCTCGTGCACACCGGCGGGGGTGATGGCCACCCGGAACTCGTTGTTCTTGACCTCGCGGGGGATGCCGACCTTCACGTGGATCACGGTCCTTGGCTCAGAGTGTGTGGGGCAATACAACACATACCCGGGCATGCATGAGCACACCAGGAGACACCGCAGGAGAAGGTGCGGCAGAGCCAGTCTAATGAAGGCGTTCCCCGTGTCTAGCCTTTCATTGCATCAATCTTCTGCGGATGTACTACGGATTTCGTAGGCGTCAGCGTCTTGTTTCGGCTCCTCGGCCTGTTCCTCGGCCTGTTCCTCGGTCTGTTCACGGGTCCGTTCACCGGTCCGTTCCTCGCTCTGTGAGGCACCGGGTTCCCCCTGCGAAAGGTCCTCACCCAGCAGCCGCTCGGCGGTACCGCGGTGCAGCTGTGCGGCCGCCGGATCGCCGAGATGCTCCAGGGTGTCGGCGATCCGCAGCTGGAGCGCCGCCTGGAGCCGGAGGTCCTCGGCACGCCGGGCCCATTCCACGGCGTCCTGGCAGGTGCGCAGCGACTCCTCGGGGTGGCCGGCGTACTCCTGGACCCGGGCGAGTTCGCTCAACGCCCGTGCGTGGGCCGCGAGATCGCCGGTCCTGCGGTGTCCGGCGAGGGCGGCCCGCCAGTTCCTGACCGCCTCCCCGTAGCGGCCCGCGTAGGTGTGCGCGGCGGCGATACGGCCGTACAGCCGGGCGGCCTCCGCGCGCTCGTCCCGGGCCAGCCGCTGGGCGAGGGCCCGGCCGTACCAGTCGGCGGCCCGGTCGTAGTCCCCGAGCTCCAGATACGCGCCTCCTACGGATTCCATCGCGCGGCCGGTCGCATACGGGTCGTTCGCCTCCCGTCCGGCGTCCAAGGCGGCGCGGTAGCGGGCCAGCGCCTCCCGGGTCCGGCCGGTCTGGGCGTCCAGGTCGGCGAGGTTCAGCAGGGCCGCGGCCTTCTCCCGGGGCAGCGCGCGCCGCTCGGCCACGTCGAGAACGAGACCGTGGAGGCCGTAGAGGTCGGCGGCGGCGGCCTTGGTGCCGAAGTGGGCCACCATCGCGCGCACGAGCTGGGACATCAGACGCCGGGCCAGGGTGTCCAGCTCCCCGTCGGCGACCGCGAGCCGGGCGGCGGCGAGCAGGGCCGGCTTGCGGATCCGCAGCCAGTCCTCGGCGGCCCGGGGGCTCGGGAAGCGCAGGGAGCGCGGCATGCCCTGGAGTTTCTCGCGGGCGTCGGCGCTGTCGGTCTCGGTGATCGCCCGGGAGGACTGGAGCAGCCGTACCGTCCGCTCCAGCATCCGGGCGCGGGCCAGCTGGAGCTCGGCGGGCCGGTCCTGGCTGTCCGCGAGGGCCTTGAGCAGCGGATGCAGACAGCCGGGGACCTCGTACTCCGGCAGTGAGGAGGGCACGGCGTGCAGCAGGCCGAGCGCGACGAAGTCGTCCAGGGTGGAGCGGGCGCCGCCCACCGAGCAGCCGGCGAGCGCGGAGGCGGTGTGCGGGTCGACCAGGCCGGCCGGGGCGAGGGAGAGCAGTCGTAGTATCCGGGCGGCCGGGGCGGGGAGCGAGGTGTAGACCAGCTTGAAGACCCGGCTGAGCGGGGTCGCCTCGTCACTCTCCGCATGCAGCTGCTTGGCCAGATCGGCCACGGCGGCCTTGGGCCGGGCGGCGAGCCAGCCCCCCGCCAGCATCAGCGCGGCCGGATGCGCCTGGCAGATCTCGACGAGCTGCTCGGCGGCGCGCGGGTCGACCGTGATGCGCACCGACCCAGTGTGCCGGCTCAGCAGCTCCAGCGCGGACTTGGTGTCCAGCCCGCCGAGGGTGCACGGCCGGACGTCCGCGATCCCGGTCAGCGGCCCTCCGGAAACGGCCACGACCAGGCATTCCGGAGTATCCGGAAGCAGGGCGTCCACCTGCTCCGCGGCCACCGCGTCGTCCAGCAGAAGCAGCGCGCGCCGATCGGCGAGGGCCTGGCGCAGCGCCTCGGAGAGCTCGTCCTCGGCGGCTCCCGCCGGCGCCTGCACCTCCAGCGCGGCGAGCAGCTCCCGGGCCACGCTCGCGACCGGGACAGGGGTGCCGTCGGGCTCGCCCAGCCGGGCCCGCAGCACCCCGTCGCCGTAACTCTCAGCAACGGCCCGGACGAGTTCCTCGGCGAGCGCGGTACGCCCCGAACCGGGTCGCCCGGCGATGAGCAGGACGCGTGCGCGGGGTGCCTTCCGGCCCGCGAGGGTGTCCAGTCCGGCACGCTCGATGTCGGCGCGCAGTTCCTTCAACTCCCGTGTCCGCCCCAGGAAATGATCCTCGCAGGACAGCCGTACGCCCTCTGCGTCCACCGCCTGGTCCGTCACGGGCCACACTCCCGTCCCACCGCACGCGCAAAGCCCGCCGGTGACCCCGGATCGGGCACCAAAAGCCTAGTTCACGCTGTGCAACGTTCCTGGCAGAGCGCGACGGTGACGGACACAGAGTCCCCCGATCGGATCAACGGATCATAGGAACTACGGTTCCATGGCGCACCCATAGGGGCGCGGGGAACTGCGCGACCAGCCACGACGAACCGCCACCCCGCAACGAACCGCACCCCGAACGGCGAACCCCGCGAAACCTCACGCCTCAAACGGTCGCGCAGGCCACTCCGCCTCAGCAGGACGCAACCCCTCCACCCCACCGGAGGCCCGCGCCGCGACCAGCGACAACACGCCCACAACAAGGCAGTTGTTGTGCAACTCCCCCGCCAGCACCCCCTGAACCAGCGAAGCGACCGGCACGCGCGCGTGCTCCATGTCCGCCTCCTCGTCCTCGACCTCGAACCGCTCCTCCTGGGCCTCGGACAGCCCCCGGGCGAGGAAGATGCGGATCGCCTCGTCGCACCCGCCCGGAGTCGTGTAGACATCCGTCAGCACCCGCCAGTCCTCCGCCTTGACGTGTGCCTCCTCGTACAGCTCCCGCTGGGCCGCGTGCAGCGGGTTCTCGCCCGGCACGTCGAGCAGCCCCGCCGGGATCTCCCACAGCTTCTGCCGTACGGGGTGCCGGTACTGGCGGATGAGCAGGACCCGGTCCTCGTCGTCGAGGGCGAGGACGGCCACGGAACCGGGGTGGACCTGGTAGTCGCGGCGGACCACCGATCCGTCGGGCATGACCACCTCGTCCGTGCGGACGGAGGTCTTGTTGCCCACGAACGGGGTCTCGGTCCCCCGGATCTCCCACTCTTCCGGGGTGTCCTTGATCGTCATGCCCTGTCCTTCCCCACGTGAGCAAAAAAAGCCGGGACGCCCGTCATTTGAATGCGCGCGCCCCGGCCACCGTACAACTGTCGTGTTACTTCGAAGTCTTCCGCTCGACCGAGGCCTTCACGAGGCCCGCGAAGAGCGGATGCGGACGTGTCGGGCGCGAGCGCAGCTCCGGGTGGGCCTGCGTGGCGACCAGATAGGGGTGGACATCGCGCGGGTATTCGACGTACTCGACGAGCTTTCCGTCCGGCGAGGTGCCGGAAAACAGGATGCCCGCCTTCTTCTCGAGCTCGGCGCGGTAGGCGTTGTTCACCTCGTACCGGTGACGGTGCCGCTCCTCGACGTACTCCTTGCCGTCGTACACCTCACGGACGATGGAGCCCTCGGCGAGCTTGGCGGGGTACATGCCGAGCCGCATGGTGCCGCCCATGTCGCCCTCGCCGGCGACGATGTCGAGCTGCTCGGCCATGGTGGAGATGACCGGGTGGGCGGTCGCGGAGTCGAACTCGGTGGAGTTGGCGTCCGGGATGTCCGCCAGGTTCCGCGCGGCCTCGATCACGATGCACTGGAGGCCCAGGCAGAGGCCCAGCAGCGGGACCTTGTTCTCGCGGGCGTACTTGATCGCGCCGACCTTGCCGAGCACACCGCGGTCGCCGAAGCCGCCCGGGATGCAGATGCCGTCCACGTCACCGAGCTGAGCGGCGGCGCCGGCCGGGGTCTTGCAGTCGTCGGAGGTGACCCACTTGATCTTCACGCGGGCCTTGTTGGCGAAGCCGCCCGCGCGCAGCGCCTCGGTGACCGAGAGGTAGGCGTCGGGCAGGTCGATGTACTTGCCGACCAGGGCGAGGGTGATCTCGTGGTCGGGGTTGTGGACGCGGTCGAGCAGGTCGTCCCAGGTCGTCCAGTCCACGTCCCGGAAGGGCAGGTCCAGCTTGCGGACGACGTAGGCGTCCAGGCCCTCGCCGTGCACGGTCTTGGGGATGTCGTAGATCGAGCGGGCGTCGGGGCAGGCGACCACGGCGGCCTCGTCGACGTCGCACATCAGCGAGATCTTGCGCTTGATCGCGGTCGGGACCTCGCGGTCGCAGCGGAGCACGATAGCGTCCGGCTGGATACCGATGTTCCTGAGGGCCGCAACCGAGTGCTGGGTCGGCTTCGTCTTCAGCTCACCCGAGGGGCCGATGTACGGCAGGAGCGAGATGTGGACGACGAAGACGTTGTCACGACCGACCTCGTGACGGACCTGGCGGACCGTCTCCAGGAAGGGAAGCGACTCGATGTCGCCGACCGTGCCGCCGACCTCGGTGATGACGACGTCGACCTCGTCGGTCGCCATGCGCCGGATGCGGTGCTTGATCTCGTTGGTGATGTGCGGGATGACCTGCACGGTGTCGCCCAGGTACTCGCCGCGGCGCTCCTTGGCGATCACCGTGTTGTAGACCTGACCGGTGGTGACGTTGGCGGAGCCGTCCAGGTCGCGGTCGAGGAAGCGCTCGTAGTGGCCGATGTCCAGGTCGGTCTCGGCGCCGTCGTTGGTGACGAACACCTCGCCGTGCTGGAAGGGGTTCATCGTGCCCGGGTCGACGTTGAGGTACGGGTCGAGCTTCTGCATCACGACGCGCAGGCCGCGCGCCTTGAGCAGCATGCCGAGGCTGGAAGCCGTCAGGCCCTTGCCGAGCGAGGAGGCGACACCCCCGGTGACGAAGATGTGCTTGGTCGTCGTGGTGCTGTTTCGAAAAACAGGGGGCATGGCCAAGAGGGGGCTCCCGTGGTCGCGATCTGGAGGTGCGGTTCGGGGGTCAGGCGCCCACCGGTCCACGGGCTACCAGGGTATCAGCGCCGTGAGGAGATGGCCTCCGGCCACGCTCCGCGCACGAGCCGACACGGAACCGCACGAGAGCACCTGTTTCTCACCCGCTGCTCACCCGTTCGGCCCAGGCGCGTTGTCCGGAGCGGCACACAGATCATCTACGTGCGTCGTATCCTGCTCGGACACTCGCTGCCGAGCCCGGCCGGAAACACGGGACCACCCCCACCCGTAAGAGCCGGAACAACGAGAGCTCGTCAGTTCGTTGAGCGACAGTTGTCGTTTTGCCTCACAGCGGCATGACTGTTTTGCTTCACCGCTCAACGACGCATTACAACGACCCCCTTGACCGCACCAAGCGACAGCCCCCTTTCCTTCAGGGGGTGACGTGGCCGTTCGACTGGAGTTGCACGTGGCCGGGCGCATCGAAGACTACGCACTCATCGGAGACATGCAGACCGCTGCCCTGGTCTGCCGGGACGGCACAGTGGACTGGCTGTGCCTGCCCCGCTTCGACTCGCATGCCATCTTCGCCGGCCTGCTGGGCACCGAGGAACACGGCTTCTGGCGGCTCGGCCCCGCGCACGCGGCGGACGCCGAGCCCCCCACCGCCGCCCGGCGCACCTACCGCGGCGACTCCCTGATCCTCGAATCGGAGTGGGACACCTCACGCGGCACGGTCAGGGTGACCGACTTCATGCCCCCGCGTGACGGCGCCCCCCAGCTCATCCGGATCGTGGAGGGCGTCTCGGGCCGCGTACCGATGCGCTCGGCTCTCCGGATGCGTTTCTCCTACGGCCGGGTCGTCCCGTGGGTCCACAAGCACGAGGGCCGCACGGTCGCCGTGGCGGGCCCGGACTCGGTGTGGTTCGACACCGACTGCGAGACGTACGGCAAGGCCCTGACGACGTACTCGGACTTCACGGTCGCCCCGGGTGACCGGATCGCGTTCACCATCTCCTGGGAGCCCTCGCACAAGCAGCCGCCACCGCTGCCGGAGCCGGAGCAGTCCCTGGAGGCGACCGAGGACTTCTGGCGCGAGTGGGTCGAGCACTGCACGTACCACGGCCCGTACCGCGAGGCCGTCATCCGCTCGCTGATCACCCTCAAGGCCCTGACGTACGCCCCCACGGGCGGCATCGTCGCGGCCCCGACGACCTCCCTGCCCGAGGACATCGGCGGCGTCCGCAACTGGGACTACCGCTACACCTGGCTGCGGGACGCGGCCATCACGCTGTCCTCGCTGCTGCGCACCGGCTACCGCGAGGAGGCCCGCGCCTGGCGCGAGTGGCTGCTGCGGGCCGTCGCCGGCGACCCGGAGAACCTCCAGATCATGTACGGCATCGCCGGCGAGCGCGAGCTGGGCGAGGCCGAGCTGGACTGGCTCCCCGGCTACGAGAACTCCGCCCCGGTCCGGGTCGGCAACGGCGCCGCGCACCAGCTCCAGCTGGACGTCTACGGCGAGGTCACCGAGGCCCTGCACCTGGGCCACATGACCGGCCTGGCCCGCAACGACTACGCCTCCATCCTCCAGCTCAAGCTGATCCGCTACCTGGAGGACCACTGGAACGAGCCGGACGAGGGCATCTGGGAGGTCCGCGGGCCGCGCCGGCACTTCGTGCACTCGAAGGTGATGGCGTGGGTCGCGGTCGACCGCACCATCAAGCTCATCGAGTCCGGTGACGCGGACGGCCCGCTGGAGAAGTGGCGCGACCTGCGCGACGACATCCACCGGGACGTGTGCGAGAAGGGCTACGACAAGGAACGCAACACCTTCACGCAGTCGTACGGCTCCAAGGAGCTGGACGCGAGTCTGCTCCTCATCCCGCAGATGGGCTTCCTGCCGCCCGACGACAAGCGCGTGATCGGCACCATCGAGGCGATCCAGCGCGAGCTGTCCACCCCGGACGGCTTCATCCTGCGCTACCCGACCTCCAGCGGCGACGAGAACGTCGACGGCCTCCCCGGCGACGAAGGGGCCTTCCTGGCCTGCTCGTTCTGGATGGCGGACGACCTCGCGATGATCGGCCGCGTGGACGAGGCGAGGAAGCTCTTCGAGAAGCTGCTCTCCCTGCGCAACGACCTCGGCCTGCTCGCCGAGGAGTGGGACCCGCGCCTCAAGCGTCAGGTCGGCAACTTCCCGCAGGCCTTCAGCCACGTCCCGCTCATCGACACCGCACTGCGCCTGACGGCGTCGGGCGCGTACGGCGGCTGAACCTCACGGGACCCCACGCGTTCTCGCGAGATCCCGTGCGTTCTCACGACACCGCGCGAGTTCTTACGAGGCCGTGACGGCCGGCGGCCGAACAGGACCGCCGGCCCGCGCCCGCCTAGGCTGGGACCCAACAGCCCCTGCACGAAAGGGGGCGCCCCATGGCATCCCCGTCGAAGGCGGGCGCGGCCCTAGCCGCGCTGCGCGAAGATCTGGTCGGCGACGTGTTCGCCCCCTCGGACCCGGGCTACGACGAGGCCCGGACCGTGTTCAACGCGATGATCGACCGCAGGCCGGCGGTGATCGCGCAGTGCGTGAGCGAGGACGACGTCGTACGGGCCGTGCGCTTCGGCCGTGAACTGGACCTGCCGATCGCGGTGCGCGGCGGCGGGCACAGCGTGGCGGGCATGGCGGTCAACGACGACGGTCTGGTCATCGATCTGCGTCACATGCGGGCGGTCGCCGTCGACCCCGTCGCCCGCGCGGTGCGGGTCGCGGGCGGCGGCACGATGAGCGATCTGGACCGCGCCTGCGAGCCGCACGCGCTCGCCACCACCGGCGGCCGCGCCTCGACCACCGGCGTCGGCGGCTTCGTCCTGGGCGGCGGCACCGGCTGGCTGGACCGCTGGTGCGGGCTCGCCGTCGACAACCTGCTCGGCGTGGATCTGGTTACCGCGGACGGCGAGCGCGTCCACGCGAGCGCCGACGAGCACCCGGACCTGTTCTGGGCCCTGCACGGCGGCGGCGGCAACTTCGGCATCGCGACCGGGATCACCCTGAGGCTCCACTCGCTGCCGGATTTCTCCATCGCGCTGCTGCTGTACCTCCCGGAGTTCGGCCCCGAGGTGGTGCGCACCTACCGCGAGCTGATGGCACACGCGCCCGACGAGGCGAGCGGCGGCATCATCTATCTCACCGGCCCGCCCGAGGAGTTCGTCCCGCCGCACCTGGTCGGCAGCCTCCTGTGCGGCGCCCTGCTCACCTACGCCGGTCCCGAGCAGGACATGCGCAAGCTGGCCGAGCCGCTGCTGGCGCTCCCGCACGAGACGGAGGTCGTCGGCGCGATGCCGTACGCCGATGTGCAGTGCATGATCGACGATCCGCCCGGCATGCGGAACTACTGGTCGGCGGAGTACCTGACGGGCATACCCGACCCGTACGTGGACCTGTACTGCGCCCGCGCCGAGTCCATGCCGGTGCCGACCGGCACCATCCACGTGCTCTTCCCGCAGGGCGGAGCCATCGCCCGGGGACCGCACGAGTACCCGGTGCCCTACCGTGACGCGCCCTGGGCCGTGCACCCGTTCGCGATGTGGGAGGACCCCGCGGACGACGAGCGGGGCATCCAGTGGGTCCGCGACGTCCGCGCGGACGCGCAGCCGTGGAGCACGGGTGACGTCTACCTCAACTTCATCGGCGACGAGGGCCCGGACCGGGTCACCGCGGGCGTGGGCGCCGAGAACGCCCATCGCCTGGCCGAGGTGAAGGGCCGCTACGACCCGGACAACGTGTTCCGCTTCAACCACAACATCAGGCCGGCCTGAGCGCGGTCAGCGTCCGCTCGCCGCCCGAGTCCCCCGCCGTGGCCGGCACCAGGGCGATCTCGTCCAGCCCGGCCTCGGCGTAGGCCTCGACCCGCGCGCGTACGGCGTCCAGGTCGCCGACCAGTCCCACCGTGCCCGCGGCCGCCGCGGGCAGGGCCCGCACCAGCGTCTCGCGGTCGGCCCCGCCCGCGGCGAGGTCCACGGCGTCCCCGAACCCGGCCTCGGCGAACACCTCGCTGTACCCCGGCACGGTGAGGTACCCGGCGATGCTGCCGAGCACCTGCGCGAGGGCCTCCGGCCCGGGATCGACGGCGGCCGGCAGCCACGCGGCGAGCGCGGGCGCCGGACGGCCCGCCTTGCGCGCCGCCGCGTCCAGTTCGGCCCGCAGCGCCCGCACCTGCTCCGGCGAGACCACGTCCAGCAGCATGCGGTCGGCGTGCGCGGCGGCCGTGGCGATCGCGCGGGGCCCGAACGCGGCCACCGTGAGCGGACCTCCGGGCGGGGGCAGACGGCGGCGGAAGGGGCTGCCGGGCACGACCGCTTCCCCCGAAGAAGCGTGCAGGAACCGTCGTACGGCTGCCGCGTGCTCCTCCAGTACGGCGGCCGGCCGCGTCCTCGGCCGGTCGTGCACGCCCTCCACGACCCGCTTGCTGGAGGTGCCCAGGGCGACCCCGACCGGCCGCCCGACGAGGGCCGCGACGGAGGCGGCGCCCCGGGCCGAGGTGTACGGGTCGCGCACGGACACCGGCACCGGTCCTGCCGTCAGGGCGACCCGCTCGGTGGCCCGCCCGATCGCGGTCGCGAGGACGAAGGAGTCCCATGTCGGGCCCTCCCCCGCCCACACCTCCCGGTACCCGAGCCGGTCGGCGGTCACCGCCACCCGCATCGGCTCCTCGACCGGAGTGTCGTCCTCCCGTGCCACGGCCACCACGCTGAAGTCCATGCCCCGGCCGCTACCCCGGCCCTCTCGCCCGCATGCCTCGGGTAGCGTCCGGCTCATGGACAGCGCTACGAACAGCGGATTCGACACCCAGGGCGCCGGGATCACCGTGCAGCGCGCGCTGGAGCTGCCCGGGCTGCGCAGCGGGCTCCCGGAGATCCTCGCGGGCGCGGACCGGCTGCACCGGAGCGTGCGCTGGGTGCACGCGGGCGAGGTGCCGAACATCGCCTCCCTGCTGAAGGGCGGGGAGCTGCTGCTGACCACCGGCTACGGGCTCGGCACCCGGCCCGCCGAACAGCGCGCGTTCGTGCGCACCCTGGCCGAGCGCGGTATCGCGGCCCTGGTCGTGGAGCTGGGCCCGCGCTTCACCCGGCTGCCCGCGGCCCTCGTCGACACGGCCCGGGCGACCGGCCTGCCGCTCGTCCAGCTGCACCGCGAGGTGCCGTTCGTGACGGTCACCGAGGAGATCCACACCGAGATCGTCAACGGCCACTACGCCCTGCTCCAGCGGGCGGAGGAGGTGCACCGGCGCTGCACGGAGGCCCTGCTGGGCGGCGGCGGGGTGCCGCAGGTCCTCGGCACCCTCTCCGACTTCGGCGGCAACCCGGTGTTCCTGGAGACGACCGACGGCAGGCTCCTGTACGCCGCCGGGGCCGGGCCCGAGGGCGCCGACCCCCTCCAGGTCTGGGAGGGGCTGCGCGGCCAGCACAAGGACACACCACCGGCGGGATCGGTCCTGGTGGACGTGCCCGGGGGCGGCCCCGGCACGGGGTCGGTGCGGGCGCGGCTCGTGCTGCTGCCCGTGCGGGGGCCGATGGGCCCGGTGCACCGGATGGCGGCGGAACGGGCCGCGGGCATCCTCGCGGTCGTCCTGATGCAGGCCCGCCAGGAGGAGGAGCTGGCGGCCCGCGGGCGCGGCGACTTCCTGACCGATCTCGCGGAGGGCCGGATCACCACCGAGGACGCCCCCGCGCAGGCGCGCGTGCTGGGCTTCAGACCGGGCGGCGGCCCGCTGCTGCCCATCGTGATGCACCTGGGCTCCTCGGGCGGCGGCTGGACGGCACTGGCCCGCGCGCTCTCCGAGGAGCTGGCCTCGCTCGGCGTGCCGGTCCTGCTCGGCGTACGGCCCGTGGAGGGCCGGGTCCTGGTCCTGCTCGGGCTGCGCTCGGAGTCGGAGCGGCAGGCGGTGTCGGACAAGGTCGCGGCGGCGCTGCGGGCGGGCCTGGAGCGGGCCGGGATGCGGCGGCCGGGCGCCCAGCCGCCCGTGGTCGTGGTCGCCGCGGCGGGCAGCTGGACGGCGGCCTCGGCAGGCCTGCGGCACGCGGCGGAGACGGCGACGGCGGCCCAGGGCCTGCCGGACCGCCCCTGGTACGACGCCCGCCGCCTCGACATCGACCTGCTGCTGTGGCGGCTGCGCGACCACCCGGACCTGGCGGCCTTCGTGGACCGGGCCATCGGCCCCCTGCGCGCCCACGACGACCGCTCCAAGCCGCCGCTGCTGCCCACCCTCCAGACCTACCTCGCGCACGCGGGCCGCAAGGCGGAGACGGCCCGCGAGCTCCATCTGAACCGGCAGACCCTCTACAACCGCCTCGCCCGCATCGGGGAGTTGCTCGGCACGGACCTCGACGACCCGCAGACGGTCCTGGCGTTGAGCCTGGCGCTCCGGGCACGCAGACACGTGCCGTAGCGCTCCTTCGGCCCTCAGATCGGCGGGGGCCCTCAGATCGGCCGGGCCCTCAGGTGGGGCGGGGCCCTCAGATGGGCCGGGGCTGGGTCAACTCGTCGTAGACGCTGAGCACTTGCGCGACGGTCTGGTCCTCGGTGGGCCAGGTCGCCGCCTGCCGCGTCCCCCGCTCCCGCAGCAGCTCCTGCCGCTCGGGGTCCCCGAGCAGCCGTACGACGGCCCCGGCGAGCGCCTCCGGGTCGCCGTACGGGACGAGTTCGGCCGCGTCGCCGACGAGTTCGGGGATGCCGCCGACCGCCGTGGCGACCAGCGGCACGCGCGCGTGGAAGGCCTCCTGGGCGAGCACGGACCGCGCCTCCAGGCGGCTGGGCAGAAGGGCGAGGTCGGCGGCGGCGAGCAACTCGGCGCTGTCGTCACGGCGTCCGATGAGCCGGACGGGCAACTCCTCGTCCTCGATACGACTCTGGAGGACCGTCCGCAGCGGCCCCTCCCCGGCGACGACGACCAGCGGCACGGGGTCGAGCCGTCGCCACGCGCGGGCGGCGTCCAGGAGCGTCTCGTAGCCCTTGTGCCGCTCCAGGGCACCGACCGCGACCAGCAAGGGGCGCCCGGTGGCCCCGAGTTCGGCCCGGAGCTTGGGCCGTAGCCGGTCGGGGTCCTCCTGTTCGAGGGCCCCGCGCGGCCCGGGCAGGGCCACGGCGGCCAGCCGGGCGTCCCGGGCGCCGGTCCTGCGGGCCCGGTCCACGAGCGCCGAGGTGGAGCCGAGGACCACGGCGGCGGCCTTCACGACCCGGCGTTCCAGCAGGCGCACGAAATGGGCCCGGGCACCTTCCGCGTACGCCCGGTCATGCCAGGTGACGACGAGCGGGGTGCGCCGCCCGCTGAGCGCCAGCACCGCGCGGAACGAGGCGTGCAGGCCGTGGGCGTGCACCAGATCGGCGTCCGAGCAGGCCGCCCGCAGCACGGCCACGGAGGTGGGGTCACTGCTGCGCGGTACGTGCACGTGTTCGGCGCCGGCCCCGGTGAAGTCGTAGGTGCGATCCGCCTCGGCGGGGGCGCACACCGTGACCCGCACGCCCCGCGCGACGAGCCCCGAGGTCAGGGAGCGCACATGCGCGCTGCTGCCGGCATTGCCGCCGCCCAGCACCTGCACGGTGCGCAGCGAGGACTGGCCGTGCGGTGAGTGGCTGCTCACGGGGGTCACGTGGCCGGGCTCCTGGTTCGGGTCGTGCGGTCACGAGGAAACGTACAGAAGTGTCGAGCGGGGGGTGTACCGCGCGCTTCCTACGCGTGATGGGTTCTCTGCCAAGGATGCCAGGACGTACGGGTGTTCCGGGAATGCGGAGGACGGGGCGCGGGTGCGCACGGCGAGTCGGCGTCCCTCACAAGAGTGACGCACCCGCTCACGCGTCCGCGCGAGCCGTCGCCAGCAACTCCTCCGCGTGTGCCCGGGCCGTCTCCGAGTCCTCCTGGCCGGCGAGCATCCGGGACAGCTCCCGCACCCGCTCCTCGCCCTCCAGCACCTTCACACCGGAGCGGGTGACCGACCCGTCGTTGGTCTTCTCGACCAGCAGCTGCCGGTCGGCGAAGGCCGCGACCTGCGGGAGGTGGGTCACCACGACGACCTGCGCGGTCTTCGCGAGCCGCGCGAGGCGCCGCCCGATCTCGACCGCCGCCTTGCCGCCGACACCGGCGTCGACCTCGTCGAAGAGGTACGTCGGCACGGGGTCGGTCCCCGCGAACACGACCTCGACGGCCAGCATCACGCGCGAGAGCTCACCGCCGGACGCGCCCTTGGCGATGGGCCGCGGCGGGGCGCCCGGGTGCGGGGCGAGCAGCAGCTCGACCTCGTCGACACCGGCCGGTCCGTAGGCGACCGGACGTCCGTCGACCTCCACGCCCTCGGGGTCCTCGGTCTGCCGGATGGCGAAGGACACGCGCGCGTGGGGCATCGCCAGCGAGGCCAGCTCCGCCGTCACCGCGGCGGCGAACCTCTCGGCGGCCTCCGTCCGCGCGTCCGTCAGCGCCTGCGCGAGCCCGCCCAGTTCGGCCCTGAGGGCGTCCCGCTCGGCGGTCAGCTCGTCGATCCGCGTGTCGTCGCCGTCCAGTTCGGTGAGCCGCGCGGCACTCTGCTCGGCCCACGTGATCACGGCGGCGACGTCCTCGCCGTACTTCCGGGTCAGCGCGGTGAGCGCGGCCCGCCGCTCCTCGACGGCGGACAGCCGCAGCGGATCGGCGTCCAGGTCGTCGGCGTATCCGGCCAGCTCCCCGGCCACGTCGCCCAGCAGGATCCCGATCTCCCCGAGCCGGTCGGCGAGCGCGGAGAGAGCCGGGTCGTGCGACCGCACGGCTTCCAGGGCCCGCTGGGCGCCCGCCACGAGCGTCGCCGCGTCGATCCCCTCGGGGTCCTCGGGATTGCCCGCGAGCGCGGCGTGAGCGGCCGTGGCGGCGGACGACAGGGCCTCGGCGTGGCCGAGCCGCTCCGCCTCCTCCGCGAGCTCCACGTCCTCCCCGGCCCGCGGCTCCACGCCGGCGATCTCGTCCAGCCCGAAGCGCAGCAGATCGGCTTCCTGGGCCCGCTCACGCGCGCGGGTGACGATCTCGTCCAGCTCGACGGTGACGGCCCGCAGCCGCCGGTAGGCCTCGGTGTACTTGGCCAGCGGCACCGCGACGCCGTCACCGGCGTACCGGTCGAGGGCCTGCCGCTGCCGGTTCAGCTTGAGCAGCCCCTGCTGATCGGTCTGGCCGTGCACGGCGACCAGCTCGTCGGCGAGCTCGGCCAGCACCCCCACGGGCACCGACCGCCCGCCCAGGTGCGCCCGGGACCGCCCTTCGGCGGAAACGGTACGGCTGATCAGCAGCGCCCCGTCGTCGAGCTCCGCCCCGGCCTCCTCGGCCCGTACGACGACGGAGTCCCCGGCGGACACGGTGATCCGCCCCTCCACGACCGCCTTCTCGGCCCCGATCCGCACGAGCGCCGCGTCAGCCCGCCCGCCGAGCAGCAGACCCAGGCTGGTGACCACCATGGTCTTGCCCGCACCCGTCTCACCGGTGACAGCGGTGAACCCGGGCGACAGTTCGACGACAGCGTCATCGATGACTCCGAGCGACCGTATCCGCATCTCTTCCAGCACGGTGAAGACCTTACGAGGTCGGGGCGGGAGAGTGCGAGGTGCCCTGTTCACTCGGGCGAGTGGAGGTTCTTCAGGGGCGCGGGGAACTGCGCGACAAGCCCCCACCGGCCCGCAGCCCGCCACACTCCGCAACCACCCCCCACAGCCGGCTAGTGCGGCGCACCCCTCCATCCAGAGACCGGCAACGCGAACTTCGCCACAAGCCGATCCGTGAACGAAGCGTGATGCAGCCGAGCCAGCCGCACCGGCACAGCCCCCCGCCGCACCTCGACCCGCGCCCCCGGCGGCAACTCGAAGGTCCGCCGCCCGTCACACCACAACACCCCCGGAGGGATGTGCGGCAACAACTCCACGGCCAGCACGGAGTTCGGCGAGGTCACCAACGGCTTGGCGAACAGCGCGTGCGCGGAGATCGGCACCATCAGCAGCGCCTCCACCTCGGGCCACACCACAGGCCCCCCGGCAGAGAACGCGTACGCCGTGGACCCGGTGGGCGTGGACAGCACGATCCCGTCGCACCCGAACCCCGTCACCGGCCGCCCGTCGATCTCCAGCACGACCTCGAGGAGCTTCTCGGCGCCGGCCTTCTGCACCGCGGCCTCGTTGAGCGCCCAGTCGGTGTGGACGATGTCCCCGTTCCGGTGAACGACGACATCGACCGTCATCCGCTCCTCGACCTCGTACGCCTTGCTCACCACCCGGTCGACAACCTTGTCGAGATCGTCCCGCTCGGCCTCCGCGAGGAATCCGACGCTGCCCAGGTTGACGCCCAGCATCGGCACCCCGGAGGCCCGGGCGAACTCGGCGCCCCGCAGCAGCGTCCCGTCACCGCCCAGCACGATGAGCAGTTCGCACCCTTCGAGGCACTGCGGTGTCGCCTCCTTGACGAGCTCCACCTCGGGCGGCAGCGGCAGGTCGGCCGCCTCGTACTCCAGGACGCGCACGCCGATGTCGGAGCGCAGCAGCCCCTTCACCACGAGCTCGGCACTGCGAATGGCCGCGGGCCGCCCGGTGTGGGCGAGCAGGAAAACAGTACGAGCTCGGTTCTGGCTCAACGCGGCCCCTCCGCAACTGCACGGTCGACATCGGCCGGGTCCAGGGCGGGCGCCCCGGCACGCAGCCACAGAAAGTATTCGACATTGCCCGAGGGCCCGGGCAGCGGACTGGCCGTGACCCCGTTCACCCCGAGCCCGAGTTCCGCCGCCTTCGCGGCCACTCCGCGCACGGCCTCCGCCCGCAGCTGCGTGCTCCGTACGACTCCCCCGCTGCCCAGCCGTTCCTTCCCCACCTCGAACTGCGGTTTCACCATCATCACCAGATCGGCGTCCGGCTTCACGCACCGCACCAGGGCGGGCAGCACCAGGCCGAGCGGGATGAAGGACAGATCCCCCACGACAAGATCCACTGGTTCCCCATCGATCGCTTCGAGCGTCAACTCGCGTACGTTCGTACGGTCCTTGACGGTGACGCGTTCATCGCTCCGGAGAGACCACGCGAGTTGGCCGTACCCGACGTCGACGGCGACCACGTGCGCGGCCCCGGCCCGCAGCAGCACATCGGTGAACCCGCCGGTGGACGCGCCGGCGTCCAGCGCCCGCCGCCCCTCGACGACCAGCCCCTGCGGCACGAACGCCTGGAGGGCCCCGGCGAGCTTGTGCCCGCCCCGGGACACGTAGTCGGGGTCACCGTCGTCGCTCTGCACCACGATCGCGGCCGCGGTCTCCACCTGGGTGGCCGGCTTGGTCGCGACGGTCTTGCCCACGGTGACCCGCCCCGCCGCGATCAGCTGGCTGGCGTGCTCGCGCGAGCGCGCGAGCTTCCGCCGGACCAGCTCCGCGTCCAGCCGACGGCGTGCGACTCCTGCCACGTTCGGTTCAGCTCCTAGTGCCATACGAGGGTGAGGGCGCCCTCTGGTCGTACGACGGCGAGGGCGCCGGAGGTCCCGGGCGCACGTCGAGCGCGGTCAGCGCGTCGCGCAGCCCCCGGTGTACATCCTCGTACACCTCGATGTGGCCGTCCGTGGCGAGGTGGTCGGCGTCGCCGAGCCGCTCCAGACCGGCGTCCACCTCGGCGTTGCCGGTGGGGGTCCGGGGCACCTGCAGCGGGGCGGGGGCGGCCGGGTCGTGGTCGGGTTCGACCGGGACCTCTGGTGAAGGCTCTGGCACCACGTCGTTCATGCCCAGACGCTACCCCGAACCCTTGGGGTACCGTCGATCGCGATGGCCACGATCGAGGAGTGCCGCGCCGCACTCGAGAAGCTCTCCGACTCCATGGGCGACGCCGAGGGGGATGTCGCCGCGGCCGCGGCGATGGACCGCTCGGTGAGCTGCCGTATCACCGATCTCGACGTCACCTTCGTCGGCCGGATGACGGGCGGCCGGATCGTGGTGCACGACACCGTGCAGGGCCCTCCGAAGGAGAAGGCCCAGATCCGGCTGACGATGTCCGGCGACGACCTGGTGGCCCTCGTGAACGGCGAGCTGAACTTCGCGAAGGCCTGGGGCTCGGGCCGGGTGAAGCTGGAGGCGGGCCTGAAGGACCTGTTCCAGCTCAGGAAGCTTCTGTAGGGCTTTTACGCCTTTTCTACGACTGCCTCCACACGCGCGCGTGCCTTCCGCGCGGCCGGCACCACCAGCGGTGTCCCCGTCTCCGGGTCGTCGATGACCTGGCAGCGCAGTCCGAACACCTCCTCGACCAGCTCGGCCGTGACGATGTCGTTGGGGGCGCCCTCGGCGATGACCTTCCCGCCCTTGAGCGCGATCAGGTGCGTGGCGTACCGGGCCGCGTGGTTGAGGTCGTGCAGGACCGCGACCAGGGTGCGGCCCTGCTCCTCGTGCAGTTCGGCGCAGAGGTCGAGGACGTCGATCTGGTGCTGGATGTCGAGGTAGGTGGTCGGCTCGTCGAGGAGCAGCAGCGGGGTCTGCTGGGCGAGGGCCATGGCGATCCACACCCGCTGACGCTGACCGCCGGACAGCTCGTCGACGTACCGCTCGGCGAGTTCGGCGACCCCGGTCTGCCGCATGGACTCCTGGACGACCCGCTCGTCCTCGGTGGACCACTGGCGCAGGATGCCCTGGTGCGGGTAGCGGCCACGGCCGACGAGGTCGGCGACGGTGATCCCGTCCGGCGCGATCGACGACTGCGGGAGCAGGCCCAGGGTGCGGGCGACCTTCTTCGCCGGCATCGACTGGATGACCTGCCCGTCGAGCAGCACCTTGCCCTGGCTCGGCCTGAGCATCCGCGACAGGGCGCGCAGGAGCGTGGACTTGCCGCAGGCGTTGGGGCCGACGATCACCGTGAAGGAGTTGTCGGGTATCTCCACCGACAGCTGCTCGGCGATGACCCGCTGGTCGTAGGCGAGGGTGACGGCGTCGGCGGACAGGCGGTTCACGGTGCTCCTTGTGCTCCGCTGGGTGCTGGGGATGTTCGGGGTGCTGGGCGTGCCCGGGGTGCTGGGCGTGCCCGGGGTGCTCGGGGTGCTCGGGGTGCTCGGGGTGCTCGGGGTGCTCGGGGTGCTCGGGGTGCTCGGGAGGTTCATATGCGGCCCGCCCTGCGCTCGGTGACCAGCAGCCACAGCAGGTACACGCCGCCCAGGACCCCGGTGACCACACCGACGGGCAGCTGGTCGGCGCCGAAGACCTTCTGCGAGGTCCAGTCGGCGGTGACCAGGAGGGTGGCGCCCATGCACAGGGACGCCAGCAGGTTGGGGCCGGGCGAGCGGGTGAGGCGGCGGGCCAGCTGCGGGGCGGTGAGCGCGACGAAGCTGACCGGTCCGGCGGCCGCGGTGGCGGCGGCGGTGAGCAGGACGGCGGCGACGAGCAGCAGCAGCCGTACCCGCTCCACGCGCACGCCCAGCGCGTTGGAGACGTCGTCGCCCATCTCCATCATCCTGAGGCCGCGCCCGTTGACGAGGACGAGCGGGACGAGGACGGCGCACAGCCACAGCAGCGGCCACACCTGCGTCCAGTCACGGCCGCTGAGCGAGCCGGTCATCCAGACGACCGCCTGGGACGCCTCGGTGAGCGTGGACCTGGTCAGCAGATAGCCGTTGATCGCGGTGACGATCGCGGAGACACCGATACCGACCAGGACCAGTCGATAACCGTGCACACCCCGCCGCCAGGCGAGCAGGTAGATGGCGAACCCGGTCACGAGCCCGCCCACGAGCGCACCCGTGGTCACCTGCCCCGCGCTCCCGGAGAACAGCACGATCATGGTGAGCGCCCCGGCCGTCGCCCCCTGGCTGAGCCCGAGGACGTCCGGACTGCCCAGCGGGTTGCGGGAGATGGCCTGGAACAGCGCCCCGCCGAGCCCGAGCGAGGCCCCGACCAGGAGCCCCACGAGCACCCTGGGCAGCCGCAGCTCGTTGACGATGAACTCCTGCCCGGCGTTGCCGTCCCCGAACAGCGTCTTGAGCACGTCCCGCGCCGGGATCGGGTAGTCACCGGTGCCGATCAGCACGACACTCGCGGTGAGCGCGGCGAGCAGGATCAGGGCGACGACGACGGTGGCCCGCACGTCCAGCCGGACCGAGAGCCCGCCGGGGGTCCTGAGGGCACGGTTGGTCCTCACAGCTGAGCCGTCCTTCGCCGTCGTACGAGAAAGATGAAGACCGGCCCGCCGATGAGCGCGGTGACGATCCCGACCTGGAGCTCCGCGGGCCGGGCGACGACCCGGCCGATCACGTCGGAGCCGAGCAGCAGCACAGGCGACAGGACGGTCGCGTACGGCAGGATCCAGCGCAGGTCGGGGCCGGTGAAGGAGCGCACGACGTGCGGGACCATCAGGCCGACGAACACGATCGGTCCGCAGGCCGCCGTAGCCGCCCCGCACAGCACGGTCGCGGCCAGCATGGCGAGTGCCCGGGTGCGGTTGAGGTTGGCGCCGAGGGCCTTGGCGGTGTCGTCGCCCATCTCCATCGCGTTGAGCGGGCGGGCCAGCGAGAGGGCGAGGAGCGAGCCGGCCGCGAGGAACGGCAGCACCTGGAGGATGGTCGAGGTGCTCGCCGAGGACAGCGAACCGACCGTCCAGAAGCGCATCTTGTTGAGCGCCTGGTCGTCGGTGATCATCACGGCCTGGAGATAGCCGTACAGGGCCGCGCTGATCGCCGTACCGGCCAGGGCGAGCCGGACCGGAGTGGCGCCCCGGCTCCCGCCGAGGAACCAGACCAGCGCACCGACCGCCGCCGCCCCGACGAAGGCGAACCACACATAGCCGCTGAGCGAGGTGACGCCGAAGAAGGTGATCGCGGTGACGACGGCCGCGGACGCGCCGGCGTTGATGCCGAGCAGCCCGGGATCGGCCAGCGGATTGCGGGTCAGGGCCTGGAGCACGGCCCCGGACAGCCCCAGCGCGGCCCCGGCCAGCAGTCCAAGGACCGTCCGCGACAGCCGGTCGGCCACGACGACGTCACCGTAGGTCCCGGTGTCGTGGAACAGGCCGTGCCAGACCTCTGCGACGGACAGCCCCTTCGCACCGATCGCGATGCTCGCCACTCCTACGGCCACGAGGACGGCCAGGGAGACGAAGAGCCCAAGAACGCGTATCGCCCGGCGGGTTGGGGGCGCGGGGGCGGTCTCCGCGCGCTGTTCGGGAGGACTGTCGACCAACACGTGGTTAGGTTAGCCTACCCTGCCCGCAAGCCACGATCCCGGGCCGGAACGTACCCCGAATCACAGCTCGGGACACCGGCTCACAGCAGGGGACATCGGCTCACAGCAGGGGACGCCAGCTCACAACCCCAACCTGGCCAGCGCCTTCCCCGAGTCCAGCTCGCACACACCCTCTCCGGCCACGGTCCAGGCCGCCGCGCACAGGGCCCGCAGACCGTCCAGCGCCTCCCCGTCTCCGTCGATTTCCAGCCGCTCCTTCCCGGCCGTCGCCGTCCATCCCCCGCACCGGAAGCCGTCTCCCGCCTCGGTGACCTCGGGCTGGCCGGTGAGCATCCCCCGCAGATCCGCGTCCACATACGTCGGCCGGTGCTGCGGCGGCGCGGCCAGCAGCTGCGCGCCGTCGGTGACACCGGTGAGCACGAGCAGCGAGTCCACCTCGCCGTTGAACGCCCCCTCGATGTCGGTGTCCAGCCGGTCCCCGACCACCAACGGCCGCTCGGCACCGGTCCGCAGGATCGTCTCCCGGTGCATGGGAGGCAGCGGC
The DNA here is from genome assembly GCF_001514195.1 of Streptomyces griseorubiginosus. Lineage (GTDB taxonomy): Bacteria > Actinomycetota > Actinomycetes > Streptomycetales > Streptomycetaceae > Streptomyces > Streptomyces griseorubiginosus. The sequence goes on from NZ_KQ948739.1 coordinate 514,704, forward strand.
TTGCCGGCGACCTGAGGCTCGGCACCGGTCGCGATCCGCACGACCTCGACCGCGGCCCCGTTGCCCGGCGCGATCCCGCGCCCGCTCGGGATGGTCAGATCGGTGTTGGACGCGAACCACGGCACCCCGCGCGCGACGGCGTAACTCGCCTCCGCGAACCGCCCCCAGGGCAGATCCGGCCCGCCGAAGCCCTGCACCACGGCGGCCGGATCGTCGTCCGCCGACTCGACCGGCTCAAGACCCCGCTCCCGCAGCGCCGCCCGCAGCCCCTCGCCCCCGATGACGAGCACCCGCGACCCGGCCGGCACCTGCTCACTGATCAGCCGTGCCACCGCCTGCGCGGAGGTGATCACGTCATCGGCACCGGTCGGTATCCCCAACTCGGTGAGATGCCCGGCCACGGTGTCGGGCGTCCGCAGGGCGTTGTTGGTGACGTAGGCGAGGTGCATCCCGCCCTCACGCGCGGTGGCGAGCGACTCGACGGCGTGCGCGATCGCGTTCCCGCCCGCGTACACCACCCCGTCGAGATCGAGCAGCGCGGTGTCGTACGCCTCGCTCAAGGCCCGCTCACTGCCCTCGGGCTTCGTCCTCACGCGCTGGCTCATTCCGTATCGCTCCCGGTTCGACGGCTTTCCCCCGATCATCCCCCATGCCACCGACACCCGTACGATGCCGGGATGAACACAGCAGGTCACCCGGAAGCAACGGCGCGCCGAGGCCTGGAACTCACCCCGTTCCGAGGCCTGCGCTACGACCCCGACCGGGTCGGCAGCCTCGCCGCCGTCACCTCCCCGCCGTACGACGTCGTGGTCCGCCCCGACGGCCTGCACCAGCTCCAGTCCAACGACCCGTACAACATCGTCCGGTTGATCCTTCCGCAGGCGAGGACGCCGGCCGAACGCAACGCCCAGGCGGCCCGCACCCTGCGCGACTGGCTCGCCGAGGGCATCCTGGCCGCCGACCCCGAGCCCGGCCTGTACGTCTACGAGCAGGACGACGGCGCCGGCCTGCTCCAGCGCGGGATCATAGGGACCCTGCTCCTGTCGGAGCCCTCGGAGGGGGTGGTCCTGCCACACGAGGACGTCATGCCCCATGTGGTCGCCGACCGCGCGGCCCTCATGCGCGCCACCTCGGCGAACCTGGAGCCCCTGCTCCTGACCTACCGCGGCAACGGCTCGCGGTCCGCCACGACGACCGTGATCGAGCGCCTGGCCGAGCAGCCCCCGCTCCTCGCCACCACCACCGAGGACGGCTACCGCCACCGCCTGTGGTCGATCACCGACCCGGATGAGGTGTCCCGCATCCAGTCGGACCTCGCCCAGCACCAGGCCCTCATCGCCGACGGCCACCACCGCTGGGCGACCTACCGCCGTCTACGCGCGGAGCACCCCTCACCCAGCCCCTGGGACCACGGCCTGGTCCTGCTGGTCGACACGGCCCGCTATCCCCTCCGCGTGCGCGCCATCCACCGCCTCCTGCACGGCGTGCCGGTGGCACAGGCCCTCGCGCCCCTGGAGGGGCTCTTCCGGGTCAGCCGTCTCGACGTCGGCCTCACGGAGGCCCTCGACACCCTCGCCGACGCGGCCTGCGCGGGCAACGCCTTCCTCCTCGCCGGCGACGGCGCCTTCCACCTCGTGGACCGCCCCGACCCGGACCTCCTGTCCCGCACGATCCCCACGGACCGCCCCACCGCCTGGCGCACCCTGGACGCGACGGTCCTCCACGCCACGCTCCTCGCCCACGTCTGGGACATCCCCGAGGACGACCCCGCCCGCATCGCCTACATCCACGACACGGCCGCCACGGTCGAGAAGGCGGAACGGGACGGCGGCACCGCGGTCCTCATGCACCCGGTCCGCGAGGAGGTCGTCCGCGACCTCGCCCGCCAGGGCGTCACCATGCCCCGCAAGTCGACGTCCTTCGGCCCGAAACCGGCCTCGGGCCTGGTCCTGCGCGCACTGGACGTCTGACACGAACAAGGGGCGGGATCACCGGGATCCCGCCCCTTGCTCATCGCTCACCGACCCGCAGGTCAGTCCTTGAGGTCCCCCTCGCCGACTTCTCCGGCTTCCTCGTCCTCTACGACGCTGTCAGCGGCCTCGGTGACACCGGCGTCCTCGGCCTCGTCCTCGTCGAAGGCGTCCACGAACTCGACCCCGTCCATCTCGGCGAGCCGGTCGGAGGCGTCGGTGCTGCCGTCCTTGTCGGACTCCACGGCCTTGGCGAACCACTCCCGCGCCTCGTCCTCCCGCCCGGCGGCGAGCAGCGCGTCGGCATAGGCGTACCGCAGTCGCGCGGTCCACGGCTGCACCGAGGCGGAGGCCAGCTCGGGGCTCTGGAGCGTCACGATGGCCGCGTCCAGCTGCCCCATGTCACGTCGGGCACCGGCGGCGACGAGCCGCATCTCGACCTGCCCGGCCTTGTCGAGCTTGTGCACCTCGGGCGCCCCGGCCATGTCCAGCGCCTTCTCCGGCCGCCCGAGCCCCCGCTCGCAGTCGGCCATGACGGGCCACAGCTCCACGTTCCCGGTCATCCGCCGCGCGGCCCGGAACTCGGCGAGCGCCTCGCTGTACTTCTGGTTGGCGTAAGCCGCGAACCCGGCAGCCTCGCGCACGGCGGCGACACGCGACGCGAGCCGCAGGGCCACCTTGGAGTAGCCGTACGCACCCTCGGGGTCCTCGTCGATGAGCCGGGCGACCATCACCAGGTTCTTGGCGACATCCTCCGCGAGCCCCTTCGGCAGACTCTGCAACTCCTGCCGTACGTCCTTGTCGATCTCGTCGCCTGTGACGTCCTCGGGGATCGGCAGCCGCTTGATCGGCTCGCGGTCCCGGTCACGCTCCTCACGGAAACGCCCACCACCACGACGGTCGTCGCCGCCGCGCCGGTCGTCCCGGCCACGGAACCCACCGGGCCGCCCGCCACGGTCGTCCCTGCGGGGGCCGCCGCCACCGCGCCCAGCACGGTCGTCCCTGCGGTCGTCCCGACGGTCATCGCGCCGGAAGCCACCGCGGTCGCCACCCCGGCTGTCCTCACGGCGGCTGTCGTCACGTCGGCCGTAGCCGGCGCTACCCCGGTTGTCATCGCGCCGGAAACCGCCACGGTCGCCACGGTTGTCGTCACGCCGGTCGTTGTCCCGACGGAAACCACCGCGGTCCCCGCGGTCGTCGCCACGGCGGTCATCACGACGGTCGTCACGGCGCGGGTAGCCACCGCCGGCGCTGCTGCGGTTGTCGTCCCGACGGAAGCCACCGCGCTCACCGCGATCCCCACGGTCACCGCGGTCGTCCCGACGGAAGCCGCGGTCCCGGTCATCACCACGGGGTCCACGGTCGCGGTCGTCACGCCGGGCGTAGCCACCGCCGCCACCGCGGTTCTCGTCGCGGCGGAAGCCACCGCGGTCGCGGTCATCGCGTCGGTCGTCACGGCGTGCGTAGCCACCACCGCGGTTGTCGTCCCGGCGCTCTACGCGCTCGCCCCGGTCCCCGCGGTCACCGCGGTCGTCGCGGCGGAAGGCGGGCCGGTCACCGTCGCGCCGGAAGCCACCACGGTCACGGTCGTCGCGGCGCGGTCCGGACGGCCGGTCATCACGACGGAACGCGGGGCGAGGCCCACGGTCCCCGTCACGACGGTCATCGCGTCGGTCGTCACGTCGATCGTCTCGGCGGCCGTAGCCACCGCCGGCGCTGCGGTTGTCGTCCCGACGGAAGCCACCGCGATCCCCACGGTCCCCACGGTCACCGCGGTCACCGCGGTTGTCGTCACGTCGGTCGTCGCGACGGCCGTAGCCACCGCTGCCGTGGCTGCCCCCGCGGTCATTGCCACCGCGGTCGTCGCGGCGGAAAGCGGGCCGGTCACCGTCGCGCCGGAAGCCACCACGGTCACCTCGGTAACCGCGATCGCCACGGTCACCACTGTCCCGTCGCCGCTGGTCGCGCTCCGGTCGGTCGTCGGGAGAGTTGGTGGACATGGTGACTCCTGTCTTCGGTACCGCAAGCATTCTAAAAACAAAAGGACCCCTGGTCCCAGCTGAACGCTGGGACCAGGGGTCCTCCAAAGATTGTTCGGCGGTGTCCTACTCTCCCACAGGGTCCCCCCTGCAGTACCATCGGCGCTGTAAGGCTTAGCTTCCGGGTTCGGAATGTAACCGGGCGTTTCCCTCACGCTATGACCACCGAAACCCTAATGGTTTCGAGCGAACAAGCACACTCTTCTGTTGTGTGGTTCAGCTCTAGCCGACAACCGTTCGTTGTC
>NZ_KQ948740.1 GCF_001514195.1 Streptomyces griseorubiginosus
AGGGCTTGGTCATCTTCACTCGTGGGTGGAGTGTCTGCTGGTCCATGAGGGTCGTTGGGGTGGTGTGACACCTGAGGAGATGGCCGGGGTCCGGGAGGACCTGGAGGCGTTCGCGGCGGAGTTGTTCGACGGGTTCTTCCGTGCGGATCAGCGGCGGTGGGGGCAGGCGTATGTGCGCGGGCTGTTGCTGGACGGCCGACGTAAATCGGTGGAGCCGATGGCGGCCCGTCTCGGTGAGGACGGTAACCGGCAGGCGCTGGCCCACTTTGTGACGACGAGCCCGTGAAATCCGGCGCATGTGCGGGCCCGGACGGCCTGGAGAATGCAGGAGGCGATCGGCCCGAGGCGTTGATCGTCGACGACACCGGCTTCCTGAAGGACGGGGACGCCTCGGCGTGTGTGTCCCGGCAGTACACCGGCACCGCGGGCAAGGTCACCAAATGCCAGGTCGGGGTGTCGCTGCACCTGGCCCGGGATCATGCTTCGGCCGCGGTGAACTGGCGGCTGTTTATGCCCGCGTCCTGGGATCCGGCCTCTCCGGAGGCGGATGCGGACAAGGTCGCCCGCCGCAGCCGCTGTGGCATCCCCGACCGGGTGGGGCATGTGGAGAAGTGGCAGCTGGCCCTGGACATGATCGACGAGAGCAGGTCGTGGGGCATCGACATTCCCCTGGTCGTCACGGACGCCGGTTACCGGGATGCCGCCGCTTTCCGCCACGGCCTGGAAGAACGCAACCTGCCCTATGCGGTGGGCATTTCCTCCCGCCACACCGCCCATCCAGCGGTCGCCCGGCCCGTCCAGCCCGCCTACGCGGGCACCGGCCGGCCACCGGCCATGCAGTACCCCGAGCCTGCGCAGACCATGAAAGAGCTGGTCATCGCAGCCGGTCGGGCAGCTGCCAGGCCGGTGTCCTGGAGGGAAGGCTCCCGGTCCGGCAAGTCGATCAGCGGATTCAAGCGCATGTATTCGCGGTTCGTGGCCCTGCGCGTGCGACCTGCCGGACGAGGCGTCCGCAAGGCCAGCGACGGCCCTGAACTGCCCGAACGCTGGCTGCTGGCCGAGTGGCCCGCCACCGAACCCGAACCGGTGCAGTTCTGGCTCTCAGACCTGCCCTCCGGGATGCCGCTGGCCACTTTGGTGCGGCTGGCCAAGCTGCGCTGGCGCATCGAGCACGACTACCGCGAGATGAAACAGGCCCTGGGACTTGCCCACTTCGAAGGCCGCACCTGGAACGGCTGGCACCACCACGCCACCCTCGTCTCCGCCGCCCACGCCTTCTGCACCCTGCAACGACTGGCACGAGACCCAAAAGACGCCGTGCAGGTCTGAGCCTCTACCAGGTCGTCCGCGACCTCCAGACACTCCTAGCCACCTGGAACGGTGCCTGCCCCACCTGCCACCGCGACATACCCACCCCCATACGAACCTGACCAGGCCCTACTAAGGTCCGTCTGCAAACTGATCTTGCCCAGAGCAGGAATGACGCTGTGACCGCTGCTTCGTAGGAGGTGGCGGTCTTCTCGTATCGGGTGGCGATTCCACGGAAGCCTTTGAGCAGGTTGAAGCAGTGTCCGACGATGTTGCGTTGACGGTAGATCTGCCGGCCCTGTCCTGCGGACGATGTCGCCACAAGCCAGAAACGGGAGCCAAACACCATGCCCCATATGATCAGTTTTCGCCAGTAACCAGCGGTTCGCGGTGTCAGCGGTCAGTCAGGGCGGCTGGACGAACGGCCTCCGCCCCGAAGCGTCGGCGGGGGCGGTCGGCGGCGGCTTCGGCTGTGCGGGCACGAGCGTCACGAGGATCCAGGGAGAGCTGACTGGCAGACGTCGTCTGCCGGCAGCAGGCCGTCGGCGCGGATCACGAACGACCGGGCTCACGCTCGCTGCAGCCCGAGGCCTGTCAGCAGACCCAGGGCCGCCGCTACGAGGGTGGGTGAGTAGTTGGTGGGGTCCGGCAATATGAGGGTACGCGTACTGGAACTGCGGTCGGCGTAGGGCACGGTGAGGGTGAGCCCGCCGGCGATCCGGCCTTCGCCGCGGAGGCGTTGGCCGATCCTGTCGGCGAGTCCCAGGACGGCTCGGTGATGCTGCGCCGGATCGAGGCAGTCCCGTTCCAGCACGAGGTCGGCGACCAGACGCGCTGCCGGTTCCGACGGGGCGACCGGGCGCGGGTCGAGGTGAGCAACGAACGAAACGGGCACCACCCCGTCACCTCCCCAACCGGGCAGAGCAGTTGAGAAAATCGGCTCTTCGACGCAGCTCACTCAGGCGTGGTGCAGCAACTCAGGACGGGGCGGACGGGCAACGGTTTGCAGCCGACCGACACCTTCCATAACGGAGCAAGCACCGGCCAGGGCACGTCATCCCTCGGGACTCCCAGCGCCGCTCGATCGACCTACCGCCTGCTGACACTGACCGCCCTTCGGCAGCAGCTCCCAGCGCAGGTCCCCTGAGGCAAGGCCCACGCTCCAGGAGATGAGGGATGCCGCCATCCGGTCGAGCACCGGATACAGAGCCGCAGGGACGAGTCCGCACTCACGCGCGATCCGGTCCGTCTCAGCGCACCCTCGACCGGCTGATGGGTCCGTGTGTGCCGCAAGGCAGAGGGCGGTCAGCCGTACGACGGGGTCAACGGTGCCCTCACAGCCGCTTTTCGCCATGCGTAGCGCCCAGTCAGCAGCGCTCCTGCGGTCTGGGCGTGCGGGAGCAAACAACATTTCGTCGAGGACCTGGGCAACCACCACCCTGCCAGCAGAGCCGGAGACGATCGGCGTTCTACGGAGCCACCGCGCCTGCTCCAGTTCGCTCCACGGCAGCGGATCGCGGCCGAGGCGAAGGCTGCGCAGGACTCCAATCGGCAGCCGGACCCGCCCTTGAGAGTCCATGCGTAGTGCGCACTGTACGGCGAGCAGCCGGGCCCCGGCCCCGGTGTGGCTTGGCAGGGCTGCGGCCAGGTAACTGAGCATCTCCCGGACCCGAATATGGTCACCCGGCCCCCTGGGTCGTCGCTTGCGGCGCCGGTCGACACTGTCCGACGACACCACGGCCGTACACAGGAAGGTTTCCGGAACCATGGCGGCCTGCTCCGTCACCGACGCACAGGCCGTACACGCATCGGCGAGGCGCCAGAGCCGCCCACCCCGCTCGCGCGCGAGAAGCAAACGGATAGGACCGGCGCAGCCACGGTGCCGGGGGTGCCAGCGACAGCCTCGTTCATGGCACTGACAGGTGCGCAGGTATGGCGGCAGAACGTCACGCCGAGCATGTCCAGCCAGATGCTCGAGCGCCGCAGAGCGCGCGGATGCGGTAGCGGGCAGCGCGCCCCGGTGGTCGCACTGCTGACACACAAGCTGCGGCCCGCCAGAACTGGGCCGCAACTCCACAATCCAGGCACGCCTCGCCGTTGGGTGTGTTGTGCGGAGCCTCATAGGGCGCGTGCTCCTCCCAGTCCCGTCCCGCGCCGTTGTCCGCTCAAGAGAGAGCGACGGCCGCACACGGTAGTGCAGATGTCTGCCCTCCCGCCGAGCCGCCACCTGGAGAAATAGGGCAGAGGTCTGCACTGACAGGGCAGGGGTCTGCACCTTCGGATGGTCAAGTGACGATCTTTCCTCCCGATCCGGACTTCGAGGCACTCCGCCTGGAGCTCGCGCGTCTTCGGGCGGCCCGAGGATGGAGCTATGACGAGCTCGCCGCCCGTAGCGGCCTCGCCCGACGGACTCTCATCGAGATCGAGCAGGGCCGCACGATCGGGACTCTGAAGACCTGGCACGCCCTCGCGCACGCCCTCAGCACTCCGCTCGATGAGTTCTTCTCCACCCTGTGCACCGGACACGAACCCCCGTCGAAGGCGGACGACTGACCGCCTTCGGGACGGCATTCGCCATCCGCTCGAATTGGTGACCCGAAGCGAACACGCTGTCGCACCCTCGAAAGCCAGTCTCAACAAGTACGGCCGTCCAGGGGACAACTGCGGCAGCGACACCGGCCGAGCGGCGTGTTGGCTGGCAGGTTCGCCCACATGCGCCCCACACCCCCTTCCCCACATCACCGGGACGGCAGCCCCGTCCACGTCCACAGCAGGCGTTCCCTCCGCATCAGCGGCGACAGTGCCAGCCGTCTGCTGCGGTGCGGCCAAAGCGACCGTTGTCGGGATTGCGGCAACCGCATCGAGTGGTACCACCGCACCAACGAGCGGCCCGTCCGCCTGCATCCTGACGAACTGCCCGCCGAGAAGGTGCCTGCTACCTGCCACTGGCACGTCAGCCGCGGTGTCGCTCATCCAGCGGGCGACGGCAGCGACTGGTGCCGCCTGCCGCACGCCCTGGTGTGCCCTGCCCGCGACGCCCCTCCTGCCCCCGAATTGGCAGGACTGCGCCGCGCTCTGGCGGTCAACACCCGCCGCCTGATCGACTGCGGCGCATTCGTTCTCCCTTCCGCTCCGTCGAACAGCGATGACTTCCCGACGGCTACGTGTCGGCCGGCCCGACCTGTCGTACAACTCCTGTACGTCCGCTACCTGGCCAGCCGCCCGGTGGACGAGATCCAGTGCGTCGCACAGACCCGCCGCCGTCACCGCTGTACAAGTCCACTGCTCACACCTGGGTCCCCGGCAGGCGTCTGGACCCTCGTGCCCACCACTGCTACGTACGGCCAACTTCCGTTGCACGGGGACGTCATGGCCGTCTACGCGCTCACGCATCTGCCCTATGCCGATCAACTGCGCTGGCGAGCCCAGCGCTGCCCAGAACACGCCGCCATTCCCACGGCCCCCGACGTGGCCGTGGCCGAGTGGGAGCCCTTCGATCCGATCGTCCACCACGACCACATCCACACCCGGCTCCCCGCGATCAGACGACGTCCAGGGCCTACCGACCGAAGCAGAATGGCGCCACAGCCATGACCGGCCACCACGCGGTCGAAATCGCCCTAACCCGGCCCGCCACTGACGATGAGCTGTGTCGTGCCCGTCGTGTCGTGGCTCTGGCCTGCGACACCAGCCGCACCAGACTGCTGGCCCTGCAGCGCGCCATGAGTCCTGGCCGCGCCGTGCGGGCGCTACGCCACCGGCTCGATGCCGTACTGCCGATCGACGTTCTCACCACCCACTACCCGGACCAGCAGGGCCGGGTCCTGCTGAACGTCGCCCTCAGCCCTGCCGCCCACACCACCGTCCGCCAAGCTGCGGCAGCCCACGGTCAACGGCCCCGAGACTTCCTGAGACAGGTCGTGACCGATGCCGTTGTCCGCGACGCAGAAAACCGTACCCGCCATCTGACAAGCCAGCTGGAAGAACTGCTGGGCGAGCACACCCCGGAAGAGCTACTGCTCTGCGCCGCGCGCACACTCCTGAGCCATCCCCACCGCCGGCCAAGAGGCACGTGCGCCTCCGCCCCTTCTTAAGGAGCCTCTGTGTCCACCCCGACCGACGAGCAGGTTCACGCCGTCGACGCCTTCCGAGCAGGACACCACCTCTCCCTGCAAGCGGGAGCCGGTACCGGCAAGACCACCACCCTCGAGATGCTCGCCGCCAGCACCAAACGACGCGGCCGCTACGTCGCCTTCAACAAGGACATCGCCTGCCACGCCGCTACGCGCTTCCCGCGCACGGTGACATGCAGAACCGCCCATGCGACCGCGTACGCCGCCCTGGGCCACCGGTATGCCGGTCGCCTCAACGGACCGCGCCAACCCGCCTGGAAAACCGGTCAGGCCCTCGGCATCACCCAGCCCGTCCGCATCGGCGATCACGAGATCAGCCACAGGACGCTCTCCAACACGGCGCTACGCGCCGTGAAGCGCTTCTGCTACTCCGCTGACCGAGCTCTCAGCCGCCACCATGTACCGCGGCTTCGCCGCCTGGCGACACCTGCCGAGCACACCCAACTCGCCGACGTGATCTTTCCGTTCGCGGTGAAAGCGTGGGCCGATCTTCAGAACCCCAACCAGGGTGTGGTCCACTTCGAACACGATCACTATCTGAAGATGTGGGCCCTGACCCAGCCGAAGATCGAAGCGGACTTCCTCTTCCTCGACGAAGCCCAGGACACCAACCCTGTCCTGGAACAGGTCTTCCATGCCCAGCGCGACCACGCCCAGCTCGTCATGGTGGGCGACTCCGCACAGGCCATCTACGGCTGGCGCGGCGCCCGCGACGTGATGACCGCTTTCGACGACGCCACCGCACTCCCTCTCACCCGCTCCTTCCGCTTCGGACCTCTCCTCGCCGAACAGGCCAACCGCTGGCTCGAACTCGTCGAGGCGCCCATCCGGTTGACCGGAAGCGAGACGATGCCCACGGAAATTGGTGACATCGCAAACCCGGATGCAGTGCTCTGTCGCACCAACATCGGCGCCATGGCCGAAGTCATACAGCTCCTCACCGAAGGCCGCCGCGTCGCCCTGGCCCGCGGCGGACACACACTCTCCGCACTGGCCTTGGCCGCACGCGACCTCAAAGAAGGCCGCCGAACCAGCCACCCCGAACTCGTCCTTTTCACTTCCTGGGGCGAAGTGCAGGACTACGCGGCATACGACCCCGCCGGCGGCGACCTCCAACCCTTCGTCGACCTCGTCGACACGCACGGTCCAGAGGCAATCCTCACTGCGGTCGACAAACTCACCGACGATGACGATGCCGACGTAATCGTCTCCACCGCTCACAAAGCCAAGGGCCGCGAATGGCCCATGGTTCGGATCGGTGACGACTTCCCGCCCCCTAAAAACACCGATCAGTTCGATGCTGAGGGGCGCCCCATCCCAGAATCAGTGAACGACGCCGACGCACGTCTCGCCTATGTCGCCATTACGCGTGCCCGCCAACGACTCGACCTGGGAGGGTTGTCCTGGATCGATACATATTTCAAAGCTTCGAATGCAGTTGCCACCACCGCCGAAGGCGCCGCACCGCCAGCTGCGTCGCAGCGCTCTAAAACCGAAACAATCTGCCACTGACGGGAGGAACCGTGCTGGAGACACACGCCCCAGCAGCGATCCAACGCAGAACCGGAACTGGCAAAGCGATGCTGCGGCTGCCACTACTTCTCGCAGGGTCCTTTGCATGATCGAGATCTGTCCGGGTTCATCCGGTGATGCCGAGGGCGGTCAGGGGCCTTCGCCAGTCGCGAGCGGTGTGGCGTAGGGCGGCGGCGATGTTGGTGTGGCCGTCCTGACGGTGTACGCCGATGGCGAGGTTGCGCAGGCCGGCCATGATGCGCGGGAGATGGCCGGCATGGATCTTGGAGTCGTCCTCGCGGAACGTGCGGTCGCGGACGTGGTGCAGAAGATTTTCGATCTTCCAGTGCCCTCTGATCCAGTCGGCGAGCTGGGCGCCGGTAGCCGCGCCGGGCGGCAGGCCGGTGATCAGGTAGACGCGCTCGATGGTGAGCCTGCCGGTGGTGAAGTCCGCCCTCCAGCGCACGACTTGCAGGGCCTGGCGTGCGTCGGGGTAGTCGAGGTGGGTGAAGGCGGCGGTCTTCAGCCGCCGAATCTCCAGGCAGTGGTGGGCCCGAGTGCGGTCGTAGTGGTCGAGCGTGATCTCGCGCCAGGGCAGGCGGCGGACGCGGTCGAACAGACCGGGATGGTTGGCCTTGCCCTGGGCGATGTAGTGGGCACCACGCTCGCGGAGGTATGGGCCGTGAACGTGCTGGGTGTGCAGCGCGTCGGCGGTGATGACCGTGCCGGTCAGGTCGACGCTGTCCAGCAGGGGCCGGATGGCGGGGATCTCGTTGCTCTCGTCGGCGACCTGCCGCTGGGCCAGGACGTGACCGGTGTGGTCCATCGCGGCGAGCAGGGTGACATGCCCGGTGACGTGGGTGCGCGAGCCGCGCAGGGCGTTGCCGTCGACAGCGATCGCCCGCAGTCCGGGGCCGGCCGGGGCGGCGCGGGCGGTGAGGAAGTCGCCGATCGCCCGGTCCAGGGCGTCGCCGTCGAGTTGGACGAGCAGACGGCGCAGGGTGTGGGGGTGCGAGACGGGCACGGTGCCGGAGAGCGGGTCGGTGGGGAAGCCGAGAACCCGGCAGGCCCACGCGGGGACGTCGCTGATCCATTCCGTGATCGCGGTGAGCGAGCGGGCACCGGCCAGGACACTCGCCCCCGGCCGCGGCGACCAGGGCGGACAACCGGTAGCGGCGGCCACGGACGCCTCTCGGGTCGGGCACCAGGTCCAGGAAGCCGGACAGTGCGACCGCGTCCTCCAGCGGGACCGGCGCGGCAGTCCGGCCCAGTTGGGCCAGCGCGGTGGGGTGTGAGTGTCGAAGTCCCATGAACACCTGGCGAGTCCGTGCCTGCTCCTGCATCTTCTTGATCACTGGGACCGTGCCTGCACTGCGTTCGCCCCCGCCCGAAACCGGGGTGTCCCACCCTAACTGCGAACCAGCCCGATGTTCCGGACAGAACCGATCATGCAACAGCCCCTGCTACTTCTCGAGAGGACGAGCGGACCCTCCCCTAGCTGTCCTGGATGCGCCTCCAGACCTCCAGCGAAATCCGTCTCTACATGGACGGCCGACGCACTGCCATCGGCAGCCTGAGCGCCACCACTCGGGCGCACACCCCAAAATCCGGTATTTTCTGCACATCAGCGCGGAACCTCAACTTCCGCCACTCACGTATCAGTTGGTCAAAGAATCGTCAGGGCAGCTGTCGGGGCCGACGGGGCATGACCCGGACCTTGGCTGTGTCTTCGGTGCGCTCGGTGACGGCCTGGAGTTCGAGGCTGAGGAAGTTGACGGCTGTGGCGTACAGCTGTAAACGCTCTTCGAGGAGTCGTGCGTGTTTCTGCAGGTCGGCGTGCTTCTTCTTGAGTTCCTGGTAGGCGTCCTGCTCGCGGACGTGGGTCACGCGTTTGGCTTCCTCGGCTGCCGCCCGGGCTTGGAAGAGATCCTTGAGATCTTGGTGTTGGTGAGTCAGGTGCCAGCGCTGGACGTCGGCTTCAATGGCCAGCTGTGAGACGTTGAGGCGCCCGGCCGATCGCTTGGCGGTGCCGGAGAAGAGCCGATTCATGGCAGCGATGATCGCCCGTCGGGTCGGGTCGGTCTCGCCGTTGAGCGGGATCGCGGTCATCAACTGGTAGCTCCTTCCTCGTGGCCGCGGAGGACGGCCTGCAGGCGCTCGAGCTCGTGGCAGTCTCGCTGGTGGCGAATAGGTGGCGCGAGCGGATCAGCGATGATTTCGGCGAGGTCGGCGATCTTCTTCCGGACGTATTCGATGTCGCGGTCGGTTCGTGCGAGGTTCGGGCACTTGGGCCTACAGTCGTCGGTATCCGGGGTGACCCGTGGGTCGTTGGCGTCGCCCCGTAGCTGGCAGGCTGCCGTGGCCGGGTTGAAGACGCAGGTCATGCCCTCACCATGGTAGATCTGCAGGAGCGGGTTGCCGATCAGGTCCAGGGCCTGCCGTTCGTTCTTGAGCACGCGGCCGGCGAACTCTCGGTTCGCTGCGGCGACTCGTGTGCGATAGGCCTCGGCTGCCGGCCCGCTGACGTGCTCGCCTTCGGCCAGAGCGGCTTCGTCCTCGGCGAAGCATTCGAGTCGGTAGAGCCAGTCCTGGAAGGCGTACTCGTCCGGGAAGCCGGACTCGTAGCTCCCTGCGTACCCTTCTAGCATGCGAACGTGGGCGTGACCGTATTGGATCGAGGCGGCGATCAGGCCTCGGGGTCGGCGGCGGATGAACCAGGCCAGCGTTCGGCGGAACCGGCTGGCTTTCAGCGGGCCGCGGCCGTCGTCAGGGATGGGGTCAGTGCGGCCGAGGCGAGTGCATTGCAGGTTCACCCATTGGACGAAGTCGCCCAGGTCACCGGCGATGGAGGCGTCCGATCGGGCATCGCCGAGCCGTCGTTCGTTGACCCATCGTTTATGGAACGGCTCGAGGCGCCTTGGGAAGAGAAGCGGGCTCGGGTGGAGCCGCTCCAGCACCGCGACGGCGCTCGCAACGAGCTTGATGACGACCCAGGGGTCGGGTCGGACGGTCCCCTCGGGCATCTTGTTGCCGTCTCGGTCGAGGGAGCCCTTGAAGTAGAGCCCCCGCATCAACCACAGCCCGGTGTCTGCGTCCCGGGTCACGCAGCCACGTCGCAGGTTGAGCACCTCCCCCGCGCGGGCGCCCGACAGGTAGGCCACAATCACGAAACATGCTGTGCTCAGCAAGCGGGCCAGCTCTGGCACCTCGTCGTAAGTGATGTTCTGGTGCCAGGGGCCTTCGTCGCATGACAGGGTGAACTTGGTGTTCAGCAGGGCTTGGTCACCGATAGGGAGCCCCGACTCGGCGATCAGACGGCCGGTCCCAGTGTTCTTGATGGAATCCGCGCAGTCGAGGATCAGAGCGAGGTAGCGCCAGCGGATCACCCTTCGACCGTCCGGCGTCTGGGAACCGGGTAGCGCCCCTCCCTGCTGGCGGAGGTTGTCGAGGTAGGCGTGGACCTTCGGCACGAGGTCGCCGGGTCTATTCCGGTTCTGGTTCTGGGCCGCTGTGAAGCGGCGCCCTTCCGGTGTCCGCAGGTAGAGCGCGGCGTGCTCGTCGCGGGCGGCCAGGATGGGGTCTGCGAAGACCTCCAGGAAGCGGACCGCCCAGCTCAGCAGCATTTGCATGGTGGGCTCAGCGATGCGAGGGGTGCGGTTCTCTCTGCGGGCAGTCGAGCCAGTCCTTAGAATCTCGGCGGTGTCCTCTCCGGCCCAGGGCGGGGCCTGGGGCAGCCGCATCGCTGGTGGGAGGATCTCGCGGTGGCCCCAGAGCCGACGGATCTCCGTGAGCGTGCGGAAGGTCCCCGTCAGGGGGTCCTCCTCGTCCAATACCGCGTCGACGAAAGCGTCCAGGAGGTCGTTGGTGATCTGGCAGAAGGCTGTGATTCCCCGCTGCGCAAGCCAGTCGATAATGAACTGCAACTCGTTGACAAACAGCAGGTGCACGGTCGTGACGCTGATCCGGCTCCGCTTCGCGCCGGGCGGGACCCAAAGCCGTCCATGATTCAGCAACTGCCAGCAGTAGTGCTTGGTTGCCAACCGCAGGGCTGCGGGGATCAGGTCAAAGTTGAGCGAAGTGGCCCGGTAGTGGTCCTCAAAGATGGCCGCATTGAGGTCCCACACAGTGTCAGCGAAGCAGGACAGCCTCGTCCGGTCGGCGTCGGGCCGCAGATCTCGCTTGAGCAGGACAAGTGTGTCGGGTTGGGGCCAGAAGGTCCCGGCGGGGATCTCTCCCCACTCGAGGTCGAAGGCGGGCGTCGTCATCGTAGGTCGAGCTCCCTGTTCAGGAATCGGTCGACCAGCGCGTGGTCGGCATCGGTGGCGCCCTCACGGGCGTCGGCGACGGCACTCTCGTCGTGCTCGGCCAGCAGGTCTGCCAGCTGAGCCTGCGGGCCAGCGAACCGGCTCGCCCAGCGCAACGCGTCGACCTGTTCGCGACGCTCCACCAGCCGGTCGTGGACCAGGACCTGGACCGGCAGGTGCCGCGGCAGCGCCCTGGCACACTCGCAGCTCAGGCAGAGCATGAAGGAGGCCCGGCAGGGTTCCCCGGGCGGGCCGTGCCGGCCGCCGAGGTTGTCGCTGCAGGCAGCCAACACGGTGTCGAGCTCCCCGGCGATCATGCGCCTGAGCGTCTTTGCCGTCAGGCCAAGTTCGGCGGCCATCCGCTCGGGGTCGGCCTCGGCCCTGGCGAGGTACTCGGCGGACAAGGTGGCCACCCGTCCCCGTGTGCGGGCCTTGTCGACCTCATCGGTCAGGGCCTTCGCCACGACCTGTCGGTACTCATTGACATTGCCGCGGTTGCGGAGCATGTAGGTCGTGGCGGTTTTCTCGGTGTGTGCGACCGGCCGCTGGTAGAGCTCGATGTGTGTGAGCCTCAGGAGATCGAGCCGCAGCGGCAACGGGACCGTCTCTCCGTCTTTGTCATGCTGGTCCGCGACCAGCCCCCACGCTACGCCCCGCGCTTTGATGTACGAGTTGTGGTTCAGAGGTCGCAGGCCGGGCCCGATGCTGTGACCACTGCCGCCGGCATAGCCGACCAGGAGCCGACTTCCGCCGGCCAATGCCCGGGACCGACCCGTCAGTTCGTGCAGCAGGACGTAGAGCCCAAAGGACGTGTGCAGTTCATCGCTGGTGGTGAGGTCCTCGGGCTTGTCCGGGACGCTGATCCAGTCTGGGACGTCGCTCAGCGCGAGGGTCATGTGAGCGCGGCGCTGACGTCTGGGTTTGAGTAGATCGACGATCGCCGTGCCGGTCTGCCCGGTATAGCCGTCCGCGCGATGGTGCGCCGCCGGGACCCTGAAGATCACTTGCGGGTTCTCGCCGGTCATCGCTGCCAGCAGCACCGCCCCGGCCCCCGCCTCTTCGATCGTCAGATGGAGCCAGGAGACGATCTCCTTGACCGAGCCGAACTTCTGGACCCATTTCGCCGGGAACAACCTCCCCCTGTGGATGCCGACTGGGCGAGGCTCTCGGGGGACGTCACCGTAGCGGTCAACAAAGTCCAGCAGGCGGATCCTGGTGGCCAGCGGACCTGTGCTGGCTACCGCCTCGCCCCGCCTCGCCTGCTCCAGAAGCTTCCGGTTCGCCCTGATCCGGCGTGCGGCCACCCGCAGCTCGGCCCGCGCGGCGGCCGTGATCCGCTGGAATTCCGTCCGGCTGTAGCTCTGCTTGCTCGGCGTGCTCTCCTCGGACCTAGTCCTGTCCCGTGTCGGAAGCTGTGAGGCCAAGCGGGCCGCGAGCGTGTCCGATACTCCCTTACCGTGCAACAACAGCAGTTTCAACTGCCCTAGTTCATCTGCGGCGTTGGTCGTCTCGGTCGAACGAAAGGCGAGGAATCCGTCGAACTGCTCGACCGTCATCTGGGCCAGCTGCCGGGGCGGCCAGGGGAGCGTCGCCAGATAGCGGTCGAGGTTCCTCACGGTCTTGAAGACATGATTGGTCGAGTACAGCGACGTCAGCCCAGCGCCGGGGGCGGTGCGCTTGGTGAACGCAGCGACCAGTTCGTCCCGCAGCCCTGCCGGCATGGTCAGCGGCGTGAAGTCGTAGTCCTCGGACTCGGAGCCGTCCGCGCTGAAACACCGCACCACGATCCTGCCCGGGCCGGCATCGAGGCGACCCCGTCTGGTCCTCGGCCCGCCCGGGGGTAAGGAGGCCCTCCGACCGGTCACCGGATCACCGCCAGCGGATCCGTGCGGACACGCGGATGGTTGGCGAACACCTCGGACATGAACGCCGCAACGGAAAAGCCCTCAGCGTGCGCCAGCAGCACCTCGACGTCCAGGATCCTGAACGGCTCGAGGTAGACCTCCTTCGTGGTCTCGACGCTGCGGTGCCCCAGCATCGTCTGGACAAGATGCCATGTGCTGCCGAACTCCTCGCGGAAGTCAGCCCGTTCTTCCTCGCCCAGGTGCCCCAGCTGGGCCGCTCGCACGAGCTTGCCGATCGAATACCACTTCAAGGCGCAGGAGTGACGAAGCATGTGGGCGCTGCAGACAAAGCCTTCCAACCCCAGCCCCTCGATCCGCTCGTTCGCGGCCTGAAACGTGTGTTCCCAGCCGGTCCAGACCCGAGGCAATCCGTCCTCGTTCAACCACAAGGCGACAGGCTCCAACCCATGCTCGGTCCGGTGAAACAGTCGTAGCCGGGTCAGCTTCCCAACGTCGTTCCACAGCCACTTCTCACCGCCACCCTCCGGGCGCTCCAAAGTGACCGCGTCGGTACCGTGGGTGGCAAGCACCGTGCGCTTGTCCTGGACTCGCTCATAGCGTCCCGCCTGTTGGGCCCTCCGGACCGCGGCCGCCCGGGGCCCCTCCATGTAGGACAAGACACCCTTTATCGCGCTCCGCGGTGTCCAGTACGGGTGTCCGTAGCCCCTTTTCGCGCAAGCATCGGCGAGGTGGCAGGCGTAGTAGTGCCGCCGTCGGTCGTAGTGCGGAAGCTCCGGAATCACGACGCTCGCCCACTCGGCGACTCGCAGTCCGTTGCCATAGAGGCCCTGGCAGAAGGCGGTGTCGCGCTGTTCGTTGCGGCCCCGCCACCACTGGTCGGGACGCCCGTCCAGGTCCATGCCGCGAATGCCAAGGTCAAGCCAGCGTGCGAAGCCTGCAGGATCGAACCACTTGACGTTCGACCTCCGTGCGATCGCGGGCGCATCTAAGTCCTCGAACGGGTTGACGATCCCATACTTTCGGCCGACCCACTTGTAGAACTTCTTCAAGCCGGCGAGGTCCCGGGAGAAGGAGTTCGTCTGGATGCGCTCACGGTTCGCCGGGTCCGTGACACGCCAGAACAGGAACTCTTCCGCGTGATCCTCGGTGGCCTCCCACCACCGCGCGCCGAGGATGTGCAGGAAGTTGAGCCACACCACAAGCGAGTAGGAGTAATCCCTCTCCGTCTCCCTACCCAGATTGCGCCACTTCGCCGAGGTCAGGCAGGCATTGACTCGCGGATCAGGTCTTCCATCCGGACCCAGCACGAACCTCTGCCCGTGACGAGCCCCGCGTAGCCGTGCCCGCTGTGCTAGATCCTCAACACCCCCGACGAAGAATGGCTCCAGCTGTGCAAGATCGCGTTTCAGATCGAGCCGGTGCAGCTGCCAGTACCTCGGGATGCCCAGTTCCTCTGTCACACTCCCTTCAACGAAGCTGAACAACAACAGTCACTCGACAAAGAATTCCGGCGGTGGAGAAGATCACCCGCCTGGTAGGGGTGGAGTGGAACGTGGGCCGCACCGGCATCATCGCTCCGCGCGGCGTCCTGGAGCCGGTGCAGATCGACGGCGCCACCATCACCTACGCCACCCTGCACAACCCCGCCGACATCACCCGCCGTGACCTGCGCCTCGGCGACCACGTCATGGTGCACCGGGCCGGTGACGTCATCCCGCGCATCGAGGCGCCGGTGGCCCATCTGCGCACCGGCGACGAGCAGCCGATCGTGTTCCCCGAGGTGTGCCCCCGGTGCGGCTCTGCCATCGACACCGGTCAGGAACGCTGGCGGTGCGAGCAGGGCCGCAACTGCCATCTCGTGGCGTCCCTGTCCTACGCCGCCGGCCGCGACCAGCTCGACATCGAGGGCCTGGGTGCCACGCGGGTCGTGCAGCTCGTCGAGGCGGGACTCGTCACGGACCTGGCCGACCTGTTCGCCCTGACCCGGGAGCAGCTGCTGGAGCTGGAGCGGATGGGCGCGACCAGCACGGACAATCTGCTGGCCGCCATCGACACCGCCCGGACGCGGCCGCTGTCACGGGTGCTGTGCGCGCTCGGGGTCCGCGGCACCGGCCGCTCCATGTCCCGCCGCATCGCCCGGCACTTCGCCACGATGGACCACATCCGTGCCGCCGACGCCGAGGCGCTCCAGCAGGTCGAGGGCATCGGCTCCGAGAAGGCGCCCTCCATCGTCGCGGAGCTGGCCGAGCTGTCGGAGCTGATCGACAGACTCGCCGCGGCCGGGGTGAACATGACCGAACCCGGCGCCACACCCCCGCCCGCGGCGGACGCGGGCGACACGGCGGGAACCACCGAAGCGGCCGACGCCCCGGACGCAGGGCCGCTCGCCGGCATGACGGTCGTCGTCACCGGCGCGATGACCGGGCCCCTGGCAAGCCTCAGCCGCAACCAGATGAACGAACTCGTCGAGCGGGCGGGCGGCCGCTCCTCCTCCAGCGTCTCGCGGAAGACCACCCTCGTGGTCGCCGGCGAGGGCGCGGGATCCAAGCGCGCCAAAGCGGAGGAGCTGGGCATCCGGCTCGCCACCCCCGACGAGTTCGCGCTGCTCGTGGCCGACCACCTGGACTGAGCCGGTCGCCCCCGGCCCGGGCTCCCCTCAGTCGGGGAAGTCCGGACCGCCGTCGGACAGGGTCAGCCGGGCCGTGATGCGCTTGCCGACGGACTCCCTGCGGGCCTCGAAGCCCTGGACCACCGCCATCACGATCTCCAGACCGTGCTGCCCCACCCGTCCGGCGTCGGCGGCGCGCGCCAGCGGAAGGGTGGGGTCGCTGTCCCACACCTCGATCTCCAGCATGCCCTCACGGATGCTCAGGTGCAGCAGCGCCGGCCCCGGCGCGTACTTCAGCGCGTTGGTGACCAGTTCGCTCACCACCAGCTGCCCCAGATCCCTGGTGCGGGCCGACACCGGTAGCCCCCACTCCCCCTGCACCCGCGTCAGGAACTTCGACGTCTGGTCCCGCGCGTCGGCGATACAGCCGTCCGCTCCGTCCAGGGCCACGGTCACCTCGACAGGTGCGGCTTCCGGCATCCGCGAACACTCCTCAGGCAGGAACCGCATCCCGCCGACCAACTCCAGTACCCCGTTCATGGGCGCGCGGTTACCCCGTCCTGCGCGCCTTACTCCTGTACCGGCCAGGATCGGTGCCGCCGCAGAACGAAAAAGCCGTCGCATGCTTCGCACTCGGACTTCCTGGGCACCGGTGGCAACAACGGCGTGAGAGCACCCATCGAACGCGCAGAGGACGCAACAAGTGGCAGACAACCGGGAAGCAGTGGGTCACGGCAGACTGACCGTGGTCCGCACCGAGACCGACGACATCACCGTCGTCGGTCTCGACGGAGAGATCGACCACCAGAGCGTGGGCGGCCTGACGCGGGCCCTGTCCCCGGCGGACACGGCTGCCGGTCGCCGGGTGGTGGTCGACCTGAGCCAGGTCACGTTCATGGACTCCAGCGGTGTCAACGCCCTGATCGGCGCCTTCCACTCGACTCAGACGGCGCAGGGCTGGCTGCGGCTGGTGGGGGCGCGGGGGGCCGTGCTGCGCACCTTGCAGCTCGTGGGGCTGGACACCTTCGTGCCCTTTCACCCGACCCTGGAGGACGCCCTGGCGGCGACGGACCCGGATATCTGAAAATGGGGACGAGTACCCGGGATCGCCCCGCTCACACCAGGGGCGTGACCTGTATTTTCGCTGTGTCACCACGCTCCCGCCATGCTTTGGCCGCCGCTCGGAACCTGGGTTAACCTTCGACGGATTTCTCATCGGGCAGCCCCGTGGGGTGCGGGAACGCAGCTGGTGAGCGGGCTCCGAGAAGGGGCCCGGCGCGGTTCCGAGTCCCCGGCGCGGGGGCTCTTTGGGGAGCGGAACGAGGGTGCCATGACCAGCACGTCCACGGAGGCTCGGGAGCAGGCCCCGGGCGAGCAGGAACTGCGGCAGTTGCTGGCCGGGCTGACCGCCGTGCGCGACGGCGACTTCGGCACCCGGCTGCCGTCCGACGGACAGGGTCTGCTGGGCGACATCGCCACGGTCTTCAACGGCATGGTCGACCAGTTGTCCGTGTTCACGTCCGAGGTCACCCGGGTGGCCCGCGAGGTCGGCACCGAGGGCACCCTGGGCGGCCAGGCGGAGGTCCCGGGCGTCTCCGGCACCTGGGCGGACCTGACCGACTCGGTCAACGCGATGGCGGGCAACCTGACCACGCAGGTCCGTGACATCGCGCAGGTGGCGACCGCGGTGGCCAAGGGCGACCTGTCCCAGAAGATCGACGTGCCCGCGCGCGGGGAGATCCTTCAGCTGAAGGAGACCGTCAACACGATGGTCGACCAGCTGTCCGCGTTCGCCGACGAGGTCACCCGCGTCGCCCGCGAGGTCGGCAGCGAAGGGCGTCTGGGCGGTCAGGCGCAGGTGCCCGGGGTGGGCGGCGTCTGGCGCGACCTCACCGATTCGGTCAACTTCATGGCCGGAAACCTGACGTCCCAGGTCCGCAACATCGCCCAGGTGACGACGGCGGTGGCGCAGGGCGACCTCTCGCAGAAGATCACCGTCGACGCCCGCGGCGAGATCCTCGAGCTCAAGAACACCATCAACACGATGGTCGACCAGCTGTCCGCCTTCGGTGACGAGGTCACCCGTGTCGCCCGCGAGGTCGGCACCGAGGGGCGCCTGGGCGGTCAGGCGGACGTCAAGGGCGTCAAGGGCACCTGGCGGGACCTCACGGACTCCGTGAACTTCATGGCGGGCAACCTGACCGGACAGGTCCGCTCGATCGCCCAGGTCGCCACCGCCGTGGCCAACGGCGACCTGTCCCAGAAGATCACCGTGGACGCCCGCGGCGAGATCCTGGAACTGAAGGAGACCATCAACACGATGGTCGACCAGCTCTCCGCCTTCGCCGACGAGGTCACCCGCGTCGCCCGCGAGGTCGGCACCGAGGGCAACCTCGGCGGACAGGCGATCGTGCGGGGCGTGTCGGGGACCTGGAAGGACCTCACCGACAACGTCAACGTGATGGCGTCGAACCTCACCGGGCAGGTCCGCTCGATCGCCCAGGTCGCCACCGCGGTGGCCCGCGGTGACCTCTCGCAGAAGATCACCGTCGAGGCCAAGGGCGAGGTCGCGGCCCTCGCGGACGTCATCAACACCATGGTCGACACGCTGTCCGCGTTCGCCGACGAGGTCACCCGCGTCGCCCGCGAGGTCGGCACCGAGGGACGGCTCGGCGGTCAGGCGCACGTGCCCAACGTGGCCGGCACCTGGAAGGACCTCACCGACAACGTCAACTCCATGGCCAACAATCTCACCGGGCAGGTCCGCAACATCGCCCTGGTGACGACCGCGGTGGCCAACGGCGACCTGTCGAAGAAGATCGACGTCGACGCGCGCGGCGAGATCCTGGAGCTGAAGACGACCATCAACACGATGGTCGACCAGCTCTCCTCGTTCGCCGCCGAGGTCACCCGCGTGGCCCGCGAGGTCGGCAGCGAGGGGCGCCTCGGCGGACAGGCCGAGGTCGAGGGCGTCGAGGGCACCTGGAAGCGGCTGACGGAGAACGTCAACGAACTGGCCGGGAACCTCACCCGGCAGGTCCGCGCGATCGCCGAGGTCGCCAGCGCCGTCGCCGAGGGCGACCTGACCCGCTCGATCAACGTGGAGGCCTCCGGTGAGGTCGCCGAGCTCAAGGACAACATCAACTCCATGGTGGAGTCCCTGCGCGAGACCACCCGGGCCAACCAGGAGCAGGACTGGCTCAAGACCAACCTGGCCCGGATCTCCAGCCTGATGCAGGGCCACCGGGACCTGCCCGTGGTCGCCGAGCTCATCATGGACGAGCTCGCTCCCCTGGTGTCGGCCCAGTACGGCGCCTTCTTCCTGGCCGAGGACACCGTGCGCGGGCACGAGCTTCGGCTGGTGGGGTCGTACGGCTATCCGGACGACGAGGAGCGGCCCACGCGGATCCCGGTCGGGCGTTCGCTGGTCGGACAGGCCGCGCGCAACCGCCGTATGGTCACCGTGGAGGAGCTGCCCGAGGGGTACGTCACCATCTCCTCCGGTCTCGGGCAGGTGTCCCCGACTGCGCTGGTGGTGCTGCCGATCGTGGTCGAGGAGCAGGTGCTCGGGGTGATCGAGCTGGCGTCCGTCAGCCGCTTCACCCAGATCCACCAGGACTTCCTGGCCCAGCTGATGCCGACCATCGGTGTCAACCTCAACACCATCGTGGCCAACGTCCGCACCGACGAGCTGCTCGACGAGTCACAGCGGCTGACCGCCGAACTCCAGGCACGTTCCGAGGAGTTGCAGGTCCAGCAGGAGGAACTTCAGCGCTCCAACGCCGAGCTGGAGGAGAAGGCCTCCCTGCTGGCCTCGCAGAACCGCGACATCGAGGCGAAGAACCTCCAGATCGAGCAGGCCCGCCAGGAACTGGAGACCCGGGCCCAGCAGCTGTCGCTGGCCTCGAAGTACAAGTCGGAGTTCCTGGCCAACATGAGCCACGAGCTGCGCACCCCGCTCAACAGCCTGCTGATCCTGGCCCAGTTGCTGGCGCAGAACCCCTCGCGCAACCTCACCCCGAAGCAGGTCGAGTACGCGGGCATCATCCACTCGGCGGGCTCCGACCTGCTCCAGCTGATCAACGACATCCTCGACCTGTCCAAGGTCGAGGCGGGCAAGATGGACGTGACGCCGGAACGGGTGCCGCTGCGCCAGCTCCTGGAGTACGTCGAGGCGACGTTCCGGCCGATGACCTCCCAGAAGAGCCTGGAGTTCACGGTCGCCACCGCGCCCGGCACCCCGGTCGACCTGCTCACCGACGACTCCCGGCTGCGTCAGATCCTGCGCAACCTGCTGTCGAACGCGGTGAAGTTCACCGAGCAGGGCGGGGTGGAGCTGCGCATCGAGCCCGCCGCCGACCGGGAGGTCCCGCCGGGCGTGCACCGCGGCGGACCGATCGTGGCGTTCCGGGTCAAGGACACCGGCATCGGCATCCCGCAGCAGCAACTGGAGACGATCTTCGGGGCGTTCCAGCAGGCCGACGGCACGACCAGCCGCAAGTACGGCGGTACCGGGCTCGGTCTGTCCATCACGCGCGAGATCGCCCACCTGCTGGGCGGCGCGGTCACCGTGGACAGCACGCCCGGACAGGGCAGCACCTTCACCCTCCATCTCCCGGTGGCCCGCGCCGACTTCGAGGAGCTGCTGGAGAACGGCGGGGCGCGGCAGCTGGAGCAGGCGCACGACGGCGTGGACGACGCCGTGGAGGAGTCGGCCCCCCGCGCTCTCACGGCCCCGGCGCCTTCCTCCGAGCAGCGCAGGCGCCGTCTGCTGGTCATCGAGGAGCGGCCGCGCGGCCTGCTCACGCTGGTCGCCGAGCGGGCGGTCGCGGATCTCGCGCAGGACTCCGACGATCCGCACGGGGGGATCGACATCATCACGGCCGTGGGGGCGCAGGAGGCGGCGAGCACGCTGGCGGCCGACCCCTGCCACTGTGTCGTCCTCGAACTCGGCATGCCGCACGACGAGGGCGCGGACTTCCTGGAGGCCATGCGCGGCGACTCGGCGCTGGCCAGTGTGCCCGTCCTGGTGCACACCGGGCACCGGGTGTCCCTCGGCCAGGAGCAGGGGCTGCGGGCCCTGGCGGGCGACCGGCCGCTGGACTTCCTGTCCAGCCTGGACGACCTGCGCGAGCGCATCACCCTGCATCTGGCCGCCGAGCAGCCCGGTGACGTGCTGTCGCTGGTGCGTTCCGAGGAACCGCAGCGGCCCGCCGCGCAGGTGGTGGACGACTCGTTCCTCGGCCGGACGGTGCTGGTGGTCGACGACGACGCCCGCAACCTCTTCGCGCTGAGCGGGGTGCTGGAACTGCACGGCTTCCAGGTGCTGCACGCGGACAACGGCCGCAAGGGCATCGAGATGCTGCTCGCCCACCCGGACATCTCGCTGGTCCTGATGGACGTGATGATGCCGGAGATGGACGGCTACACGGCCACCACGGAGATCAGGTCGATGCCGCAGTACGCGGAACTGCCGATCATCGCGGTGACCGCGAAGGCCATGCCGGGCGACCAGGAGAAGAGCCTCGCGTCGGGGGCCAACGACTATGTCACCAAGCCGGTCGACACGAGCGACCTCATGGCCCGGGTGCGGCGGTGGCTGCCCGCGTGAGATCACGCCCCGACCAGCAGCCGCCCGTGTGACGAACCCAGCCGAGAAGCAGGCCCACCGTGAGTGATCTCCGTCAGCCGCCCGACCCGCAGAGCGCCGCCGTGGGCGAACAGCCCGCGCTCCAGGACGGTAAGCCGTCCGGGGCGAAGCTCCGCGAGGAGGCGTCCCCCGTCGGCAGGTTGGCGGCGACCGTGGCCCGGCTGCGTGAGGAGGTGCGGGCGGCGCAGGCCGAGGCGGACGGGCGGGCCCTGATCGAACTGGCCAAGGGCATCCTGGTCGAACGCCTCGGCTGTGGTCCGGTGCAGGCCTCGCGCCAGCTCACCGAGCTCGCCGAGCAGGCGGGGGTGACCCCGCTGGAGTTCGCCGTCGAGGTGATCAACCAGGCCTCGCGCGACCGGCTCTCGGAGGTCACCAGCGCCTTCCTCGCCGCCACCGCCGCCGCCGACCCGGCCGACGGGGGCACCGGCGACGACCCGGCCGACGCGCACTCCTCCGCCGTACGGCTGCGAGCAGCCGAGAGCGGGGTGCTGGCCGCGCAGGACACCCAGGCCGTCGCCGACTCCCTGCTGGAGCACGCACTGACCCCGCTGGGCGCCGAAGCGGTGGCCATCTGGTCGCTGGGCGCGGACGGTTCGCTCACCCTGGCGGGCAGCGCCGGGTTCGCACCGGCCGAGGCCGGACGCTGGCGGCATGTGCCGCCGGGCGTGACGACCGTGGCACGGCGCGGGCTCACCGAGCGCACGGGGCAGTGGATCCGCAGCCTGTCCGAGACCGGACTGCCGTCCATCGGGCAGCACCACCACGGCGACGGCGGGCGGGTCGCCGTACCGGCCGAGGCGGGCGGGCGCATCCACGGGGTGCTGGAGATCGTCTGGCCGGCACCGCTGGAGTCGCCTCTGCCGGCGATCGTCCGGCAGGTCGAGGCGCTGGCCGAGCTGTGTGCGCACACGCTGGAGACGTACGCGCTGCACCGCCCGGACGGCGCCGCCGGCCCGCGGCTGCTGCCGGACGTCACCGAGCTGATGGACCTGGCCGACGGGCTGCACGACCCGGCGCTGGTGCTGGTGCCGCACCTGGGGCCCGACGGGCGCCTCGTGGACTTCCGCATCCACCACGTCAACAGCCGCTTCCTCGACCCGGCCGGGCGCCCGCGCGGTGTGGTGAGCGGCGCGCTGCTCCTCGAGGCCTATCCGATGGCCGCGGGGCAGAGCGAGCTGTTCGAGCGGGTGGAGCGCGTCTACGCCACCGGTGAGCCGTTCCGCGCCCACCGGATGCGGCTGACCGCGCTGGTGGACGACGTGCAGCTGGCGGCGGTCGCCGACATCAACGTCAGCCGGCACGGCGGCAGCGTCCTGCTGATCTGGCGCATCGAGGACGAGACGGCCCGCCTGGCGAGCCTGCTCCAGCACGCCCAGCGCCTGGGCCGCATCGGCGGGTTCGAGGAGAACCTGCTCACCGGCGAGATCACCTGGAACGGCCAGCTCTTCCACCTCTACGGCAAGCCCGCCTCCGAGACGCCCGTGCCGCTGGAGGACCTGCCCGCCCACGCCCACCCCGACGACGCCATCGCCATCGGCCGGTTCCTGCGCACCCTGCTCCACCAGCGCCGCCCCGCGTCCACCGCGTTCCGCCTGCAGCGCCCCGACGGGGTCACCCGGCACATCCGGGTCGTGGCGGAACCGGTCCTCGACTCGTCGGGACAGCTGTACGTCGTACGCGGCGCCTACCAGGACATCTCCGCCCACCACTGGACCGAGGTCGCGCTCGCCGCCACGCGTGACCAGCTCGCCCACACCGAGCAGGAGGCCAGCGAACGCAACCGGCTCACCCTCCAGTTGCAGCACGCCATCATGCCCCCGGAGCAGGCGCCGCTGGCGGTTCCGGGGCTGGACCTGGCGGTGCGCTACCGGCCCGCCGAGACCCAGCACCTGGTCGGCGGTGACTGGTACGACGCGGTCGTGCTGCCGTCCCGGCTGGTGCTGCTGTGCGTGGGGGACGTCGCCGGGCACGGCATAGAGGCGGCCACCAGCATGGTCGTCCTGCGCAACGCGCTGCGCGGACTGGCCGTGACCGGTGCCGGGCCCGGTCAGCTGCTGTCCTGGCTCAACATGGTGGCCCACCATCTGACCGGTGCGGTGACCGCGACGGCGGTCTGCGGCCTGTACGACCCCGAGAACCACACCCTGCGCTGGGCGCGGGCCGGACATCTGCCGCCGGTCCTGGTGCGCGGCTCGGACGCGGCGCCGCTGCCGCTGGTCAAGGGGCTGCTGCTGGGTGCCGTACCGGAGGCGGTGTACGAGGAGCACGAGGTGCAGCTCGCCGTCGACGACACGCTGCTGATGTACACGGACGGTCTGATCGAACGCCGGGACCGGTCCGTCGAGGAGTCCCTCGCGCAGTTCCTGACGGTCGCGCGGGCGGTCCCGCCGACGCTGGACCAGCAGCTGGACCGTCTGCTCACGCACAGCAGGTCCGACACGGACGACGACACCTGCATCGTGGGCATCCGCGTGGCCTGAGGCACGGCCGTGACCCGGGGGTTGTGTCCGCGGGGCTTGTGTCCACGGGGCTTGTGTCTGCCCATACGGGGAACGCGGTTGCTCCGACGACCGGGGAGACGCCAGGGGCTAGACACCCGCCCCTGGTCCCAGGCCGTGGAGGGAGCCGATATGCCCGACAGAAGCGTCCGGGAGCGGTTGACGCGGACCGCTGCCGAGGTGTTCGGCTGGAGCGCGTTGCGGCCGGGGCAGCTGTCCGCGATGGAAGCGGTCGTGCGGAGGCGGGACACGCTGGCCGTCATGCCGACCGGCGCCGGGAAGTCGGCCGTGTACCAGGTGGCAGGGTTGCTGCTGCCGGGGCCCACGGTGGTGGTCTCCCCCCTCATCGCCCTGCAACGGGACCAGATCGCCGGCCTGCTGAGTCACGACGCCGCCCCGGAGGCCGTCGCGGTCAATTCCTCCCAGGCGGCCGGAGAGGTCGAGGCCGCCTGGGACGCGGTCCGCGACGGCGACGCCGAGTTCCTGTTCCTCTCCCCCGAGCAGCTCGCCAAGGACGAGGTGGTCGAGCTGCTGGCCGAGGTCGCGCCCTCGCTGTTCGTCGTCGACGAGGCCCAGTGCGTCGCCGCCTGGGGTCACGACTTCCGTCCCGACT
Organism: Streptomyces griseorubiginosus; assembly: GCF_001514195.1. Lineage (GTDB taxonomy): Bacteria > Actinomycetota > Actinomycetes > Streptomycetales > Streptomycetaceae > Streptomyces > Streptomyces griseorubiginosus. The sequence continues at coordinate 24,492 of NZ_KQ948740.1, forward strand.
ACCTGCGCCTGGCCCAGGCGATCCAGCGGGTGGGCCGGCCCACCGTCCTCGCCCTGACCGCCACGGCCGCCCCACCGGTGCGCGAGGAGATCGTGGAGCGGCTCGACATGCGGGAGCCCGCGCTGGTCGTGGCCGGTTTCGACCGGCCCAACATCGCGTTGGAGGTGCACCGCTTCCTGGACGACGCCGACAAACGCCGGGTGGTCGTCGAACGCGCCGCGACGGAGCCCAAGCCGGGCATCGTCTACACCGCCACCCGCCGGGACGCCGAGGCGTACGCGGACGATCTCGCCGAGCTGGGCCTGTCCGCGGCCCCCTACCACGCCGGGCTGACGGCCGATGAGCGCTCCCTGGCGCACGACGCCTTCCTGGCCGGTGAGATCGACGTCGTGGTGGCCACCTCCGCCTTCGGCATGGGCATCGACAAGGAGGACGTACGGTTCGTGCTGCACGCGTCCGTGCCCGGCTCGCTCGACGCCTACTACCAGGAGATCGGCCGAGCGGGCCGGGACGGAGAGCCTGCGGTCGCCGTGCTCCACTACCGGCCCGAGGACAGCGGCCTCCAACGCCTCTTCGCGACCCGCGCGCCGGACGAGGAGACGCTGGGCACGGTGGCCGAGCAGCTCCATCAGCACGAGGGTCCCGTCGAGCCGGACGTCCTCGCGAAGGAGACGGGGCTCTCGCGCCGACGTGTCACGGCGGCGGTCAATCTCCTGGAGCAGGCGGAGGCCGTGCGCACGGAGGACGACGGCCGGGTGCGCGCCGCCGACGGGACGACCGCCGAGGAAGCGGTCGGGCGCGCGGCGGAAGAGGCCCGGTCGCGCAGGAGGCTGGAGGAGTCGAGGCTGGCCATGATGCTGGGGTACGCCGAGACCACGGGCTGTCGCCGGCGCTTCCTGCTCGGCTACTTCGGTGAGCCGTACGACGGGCCGTGCGGAGCCTGCGACGTGTGCGCGACGGCTTCGGCGGGCGACACCGTCGTCGACGGAGTGGGAGACACGAACGAAGCCCCTCCTTCACCGGCGTCTGCCGACTCCTACCAGGCGGGCACCAGAGTGCAGCACGCGGAATGGGGAGAGGGCACGGTGATGAGCGAGGAGGGCGACCGCGTCACGGTGCTGTTCGAGTCCATGGGATACCGGACGCTGTCCCTGGCCGCGATCACCGAGAAGGGCCTTCTGACGGCATCACCCCACGATCCCGACTGACGAACGGGGGCCCGGCCTCAGTGCCGTGCCACCACCCGCAGCGTCTCGACCGAGGGGTCGGCGGCGTCCGGGATCAGGACGCCGTGCTCGACTCCGCTGCGCAGGTAGTCGAGCACGGCGTCGGTGATGACCTCGCCGGGAGCGATCACCGGCACGCCGGGCGGATACGGGCTGATCATCTCCGCGGCGACACGGCCCGCCGCACGCTCTGCGGGAACGTGGTCGACCTCGGCGAAGAACGCCTCGCGCGGCAGCATGGCCTGCTCCAGTTCGAGGTCCGAGGGCTCGGGCAGGCGTACCGGCGGCCTGCGTTCGATGGACTCGGCTCCCTCCGTGAGCGCGCGCAGGGCGTCGACGAGCGTCTTCTCCGTCTCGTCGTCGTCGGCGTGGGTGATCGACGCGCTGATCCGGCAGGTGTCGGAGCCCCCGACGTCCACGTGCAGTTCGGCCCGCAGCCACTCGGCGGCCTGCATGCCGCTGATCCCGAGCTCGCGCACGTCGATGACGATCTTCAGGGGGTCGAAGTCCGCGGCGAGTCCTTCCTCGACGATCTCCTGACCCATGGGCCGCAGGCCCGGCAAATCCATCGCCGCCTGCCGGACGCGTTCCGCGCGGTGCAGGGCCGTCTCCAGCAGGTCGTGTCCGTGCTCGACCATCTGGCGGCGCCAGCCGTCCAGGGTCATGTAGATCAGCGACGACGCGCTGGTGGTGCCGAGCAGGTCCTCCCGCTGCTTGAGCGCCTCCGGCGAGACCCGGTCGTACTGGAGGTGGAAGACGGAGCTCTGCTCGATCGCCCCGCCCATCTTGTGGACGCTGGTGACCACCAGGTCCGCCTCGGCGTCCATGCCCCAGACGGGCAGCCCGGGGTGGAACGGCAGATGGGCGCCCCAGGCCTCGTCGAGGATGAGGGGGACACCGAACTCGTGGCACACCCGGGCCACGCCCCGGACGTCGGCACAGGTCCCCCAGTCGGTGGGGGTGATGAGGAGCATGCCCTTGGCGTCCGGGTGCTCCTGGAGCATGCGGCGTACGTCGTCGGGCTCCGGCGGATGCGCGAGGTGCCGTTCCCGGTCGAACTTGGGGTGGACCCAGATGGGTTCGACGCCGTTGACGACGACGCCCGAGATCACGGACTTGTGCGCGTTGCGCGACAGCAGCAGCTTCTCCCCCGGCCCGGCCACGGACAGCATCGCGGTCTTCACGGACAGGGAGCTGCCGCAGGTGGAGAAGAACGCCTGCTCGGCGCCGACCGCGTCCGCCATCAGGTCCTGTGCCTGACCGAGCACACCCTGGGACTGCCGGCGGTCGTCGAGACCGTTGAGGGACAGGACGTCGGAACGGAACACGTCGATCCCCATGATCTCCGCCACCCGCGGGTCGACACCGCGGCCCTGCTTGTGGCCGGGCGGCCCGAAGACCACGTCTCCACGGCGCCGGAACTCCTCCAGCGCCTCCAGCACGGGCGCCCGCGAGTGGTCCATGGTTCCTCCCAGGTCCGTACGGCCCGGTCCAGGTGCCGAAGCCGGCCTTGCGACCCTTTCGGTCTGCACACCGGGTTGACAGACGGCCACCCGTCCAAACGCCCCGCAGGGCCCGCGCGGGTCAGAAGGGGCGCAGGTGGCGCTCCATCCAGTCCCCGGCGGCCCGGCGGAACAGGCGCCGGTTCTCCGCGCGCAGGAAGTCGTGCCCCTCGTCGCGCAGGACGAGGAGCTCGGCGGGGACCCCGCGCTCCCGGGCGGCCCGCACGAACTGCTCCGACTCCCCCGGCGGCACGTTGGTGTCGTGCTCCCCGTGCACGGCGAGCAGCGGGGCCCGCAGCGCGTCGATGCGGCTCATCGGCGACAGGGTGCGCAGCAGTTCGCGGTCGCGCTCGGGGTGGCCGTACTTGTGCGCCGCCGACTCCGCGATCCAGGGCTCGGTTCCGGCGAAGAAGGTCAGCAGGTCGGACATGCCGCAGACGGCGACACCGGTGCGGAAGAGCTCCGGGTGCCACACGAGGGAGGCGAAGGTCAGATAGCCGCCGTAGGAGCGCCCCATCACCGCCAGCCGGGTCGGGTCGGCGGGGCCGGCCGTGACGGCGTGCGCGGCGCAGTCCGCGACGTCGTCGAGCGCGGCGAAGCGGCCGGTGCCGAGGTCGGCGTCGACGAAGGACCGGCCGTGTCCGCCGGAGCCCCGGACGTCGGGGGCGAAGACGTCCAGTCCGCGTCCGAGGAGTTCGTGGTAGAGCGGGTCGAACACCGGGCGTTCCTGGTCCTCGGGGCCGCCATGGAGGTGGACCACGCAGGGCGCGGGCTCGTGCGAGGCGCGTCCCGGGGCGCGGTAGTACCAGCCGCCGAGCGGGAGGCCGTCCCGGGCGGTGAGGCGCGTGAGGACCGGGCGCACGGGCGGGCGGCCCGGCGGGACGGTGTCCTCGTCCCGGGCGGACCACGGGGTGCGCAGCAGGGACACGCCCTCGTGGGCCCACCACACACCCGGGCGGCGCTGCGACCCGGACAGCGCGAGGAGCAGCCGTCCCGCCCCGGCCGCCGTGATCCGCGTGACGACCTCGTGGGGCAGCGGTACCGGCCGGGGCGGTCCGGTGGTGTCCGGGGCGCCGGGTCGGGCGGAGGTCTCGACGACGTCGAGTTCGCTGGCGCCCCGCACGTTCCAGGCGAGCACGGCGGTCCGGCCGTCGTGGGCCAGCGTCAGCAGGTCGAGGTCGCTGTCGGCGCGTTCGGCGACGACCCTCGTGCCGAGCGCCGTGCCGCCGGCGTCGAGCGCGACGGCGAACAGGGCCGCGTACTCGCGTCCGGCGTCGCTGCGCAGCCACAGGGTCCGTCCGTCGGGCGAGAACCGGCCGATCCACTGGTCTCCGTCGGCGACCGGAAGGGTGAAGGTGGTCGCGGTGTCGACGACGCGCCGGACGACCGCCTCCCGGCGCCCGCGCGGCCCCCGGCGCAGCAGCGCGAGTCGGCCGTCGGCGGTCAGGTCGCACACACGGAGGGTGGGCGCGTCCGGTTCCGTGGCGAGCAGGACGGGTGAGGCCAGGCCGTCGGGATCGATCAGGTAGGCGGACAGACCCGCACCGGTCCGGGCCGCCGGTGTGCCGCCGGGCCCCGGGGCATGGGCGGTGGTGCCGAGCAGGGTCGCCCTGCCGTCCCGGGCGGTCCAGTGGGCCGGTGCGGGGTCCGACGGCTGCCAGAGGCCGTCCCGCCGGGCGCGGGAGGCGGCGGGTGCGGCCAGGGTGACGGCGACGGCCGAGCCGTCGCGGGCCCAGCAGCCGAGGTAGGCCGAGGTGTCCGGGTCGGCACCGGCCAGCAGACGGCGGCCGGTGCCGTCGGGCCGCACGCACAGCACACGTGAGTGCTCGCCGCCGCCGGGCGCGGTGGTGTACGCGATCCAGCGGCCGTCGGGCGACCAGGACACCTCCTTCACCGGGTCCGGGGAGGAGTCGAGCAACCGGACGCCTTCTCCGTCCACGGGCCCGGCCCACAGCTGGGGGACGCCGCCCCGGTCGCAGATGAAGGCCGCCTCGGTGCCGTCGGGATCGGCGGAGGGGTACCAGCAGCCGTGGGCGCGCAGCCGTGTCACGGCGTCCCGGGGGCCTTCCGCCTCGGGCAACGGCACCGGGGCGGGGGCCGCGGCACGGTGGGTCTCCCGTGGCTCCGGTGGGGCGGGCTCCTGGGCCGGTAGGGGCGGGGTCCGGGTGTCGGACGCCCTGGGCGGAGTCAGGGGGTCGGACGCCCCGGGCGGAGTCAGGGGGTCGGACGCCCCGGGCGGAGTCCGGGTGTCGGACGCCTCGGGCGCCGTCCCGGTCGTGGCTTCCCCGGTCACGTGATGCCGTGCTTCTGGAGCCATATCTCCAGCAGCGCCACCTGCCACAGGGCGTTGGCACCCCGTTTGGTCCGGTGCTCGTCGGGTGCCGCCAGGAGCTCGGCCACGTACGCCTCCTGGAAGATCCCCCGCTTCTTCGCCTCGGGGGCCTCGAGCGCCTCGCGCACCCGCTCCAGGACGGGGCCCGCCATGTGCCGGATGGCGGGGACGGGGAAGTAGCCCTTGGGCCGGTCGACGACGTCCCGCGGCAGGAGCTTGCGGCCGGCTGCCTTGAGGACGCCCTTGCCCTCGTCGGCGAGCTTGAGTTCGGGCGGACAGGCCGCGGCCAGTTCCACCAGTTCGTGGTCGAGGAAGGGCACCCGAGCCTCGAGTCCCCAGGCCATGGTCATGTTGTCGACCCGCTTCACGGGGTCGTCGACGAGCATGACGTGCGTGTCCAGGCGCAACGCCGCGTCCAGGGCGGTCTCCGCGCCGGGGCGTGCCATGTGCTCCCTGACGAAACGGCCCGAGACGTCCTCCCGGGGCAGCAGGTGGGGCTGGAGGATCCCCGCGAGGTCGGCGTGGGGGCGGTCGAAGTAGGTCTCGGCATAGCGCTGCGGCTCCTCCTCGCGCGGGACGGCGGCCAGCTCCGGGTACCAGTGGTAGCCGGCGAACACCTCGTCGGCGCCCTGTCCGCTCTGGACGACCTTCACCTCCTTGGAGACCTGCTCGGACAGCAGGTGGAAGGCGACCACGTCGTGGCTGATCATGGGCTCGCTCATCGCGGCGACGGCGTCGTCCAGGGCGTTCGAGACCCGGTCCGAGGGCACCATCATGCGGCGGTGGTCGGTGCCGAACTCGCGGGCGACCAGGTCCGAGTAGCGGAACTCGTCGCCCTGTTCGCCGCCCTCGCTCTCGAAGCCCACGCTGAACGTCTTCAGGTCCCGCTGGCCCTCGTCGGCGAGCAGGGCGACGATCAGGCTGGAGTCCAGGCCCCCGGAGAGCAGGACGCCGACCGGCACGTCGGAGACCATGCGGCGGCGTACGGCCGTGCGCAGCGCGTCCAGGACGGCGTCACGCCACTCGTCGGGCTCCATCTGCGCGCACTCGGCGCGCCGGGTGTAGGACGGCTGCCAGTAGGAGTGGTCCCGGTGGCTGCCGTCGGGCTCGACCACCCGTACGGTGGCCGGCGGCAGTTTGCGCACGCCGTTGAGCACGGTGTGCGGCGGGGCGACGGTGGCGTGCCAGCTCAGGTACTGGTGGAGGGCGACCGGGTCGAGGGAGGTGTCCACGTCCCCGGCGGCCAGCAGGGCGGGCAGGGAGGAGGCGAACCGCAGCCGGCCCGGGCCGGGCGCCAGGTACAGGGGCTTGATCCCCAGCCGGTCGCGGCCCAGCACGAGTCGGCCGGTGCGGTGCTCGACGAGCGCGAAGGCGAACATGCCATAGAACCGCTCCACGCAGGCGGTTCCCCACTGGCGGTACGCGTGCAGCACGACCTCGGTGTCGGAGGTCGACACGAAACGGTGCCCGAGCCGCCGGAGCTCCTCGCGCAGCTCACGGTAGTTGTAGACGCAGCCGTTGAAGACGCCGGTGATCTCGTCGTCGGCGTCGGTCATCGGCTGCGCGCCGGAGTCGGACAGGTCGATGATCTTCAGCCGCCGGTGCCCCAGCGCCACCGCGCCCCTCGTCCAGATGCCCTGGCCGTCGGGTCCTCGGGCGGCGAGCCGGTCGCTCATGCGCTCGACGGCCGCGAGGTCGGGTCGTCCGCCGTCGAAGCGGATCTCGCCGCTCAGACCGCACATGGGGCGCCGCCCCCTTTCCGGGAGCCCTCGGTCACGAGCGGGGACGGAGCTGCCGGGCCGCGCCTGACGGTCGCGACCCGGACGGAAGAGCTGGACATCGACGAAAACCTCTCCTGTGAGTCGGTCGGGTGGAAGACATGACAGGGGCGGTGTCAGCCGCCGAGGACCTCCGGCATGCCGGAACCGGCCCCGCCCTGGACACCGGAACCGGCCCCGCCCTGGACGGAGCGCTGGACCTTCCTGCGGGCGAAGGCGGCCGGCCTGCGGTGCCGCCGAGCGCCGCGGGTCTCCGCGATCAGCAGGTCGGTGCAGGCCAGCAGGTCCTCCTCGCGGGCCTTGCGGCGCATGCGCTCGGCGGCGCTGCCGTTCGCCAGGGCACCCTCGGCGAGATCCCGGACGGTCTGCCAGTCGCCGTGGGCCTCCAGCGCGGGACGCAACCGGGCCAGCAGTCCGCGGACGACCTCGGCGGCGGGCGCCTCCCGGTGGGTCCTGGGATCCACCAGTGCGCCCTCCAGGCCGGACCTGGCGGCTCGCCAGGACGCACCGCGCAGCCATTCGTGACGGCCGTCGCACACCGCCGCCCCCGACGCGCGCAGTTCGAGCGCCTCGGTCACCAGGGCGCGGAACAGGCCGGCGACGAGCACGACGGTCTCCACCCGCGGACAGGCGTCGCAGATCCGCAGTTCCAGGGTCCGCAGGTGCGAGGAGGGGCGGACGTCGTAGTAGATCATCCCCGGGTCGCTGATGACGCCGGTCCGGACGAGGTCGTCCACGGCGGCGTCGTAGTCGGCCGCGCTCTTGAAACAGCCGACGGGACCCGCGGTCGGCCAGCGCTGCCAGAGCAGGGTGCGCCAGCTGGCGTAGCCGGTGTCGGACCCCTGCCAGAACGGTGAGCTGGCGGACAGGGCCAGCAGTGCGGGCAGCCAGGGGGAGAGCGTGCACATCAGGCCCACGGCCGTGTCCCGGTCCGGTATGTCGACGTGGACCTGGGCGCCGCAGATGAGCTGTTCGTCGGCGACCCGGCGGTACTCCTCGACCATGTGGTGGTAGCGGGCGTCGGCGGTGGGCTGCCCGGAGGCGGCCGGCGCGAGGGGTGCCGTGCCCGCGGCCGCCACCGCGAGCCCCAGCGAGGCGGCGGCCGCGTCGAGCCGCCGTCTGGTTCTCGCCAGGTCGGAGTACAGACCGGCCAGGGACGCGTGCACCCCGCTGTTCGACTCCACGGCGGACTGGTGCAGCTCCGTGGTGAAGGTGCGCCGGGGAAGCCGGCGCAGGACCGCGTCGGCGCGTGGCACGAGCAGTCCGCTTTCCACTTCCAGGATGTGGAACTCCTCCTCTACACCGATGCGCATGGCCACGTTCGCTCCTTGGGGTGTCGCCGAAGGTCCCGCATGTCCAGGGTGACCCCCAAGTGCCCAGGAGGGCGACCGATAAGCCCCACTATGCACGTTTGAAGACGGTTTCAATCACATGAGCGGGCACGTCGGTCAGCTGTCGGTGGCCTTGGAGACCAGCGTTCCGTACGCCAGCTGCAAGGCGTCCGCCCCGGCCAGAGCCGTCGCCGCGCCCATCGCGGCGCGGGTCGCGCGGGGCCACAGCAGCTGACCGGCGGTCAAGGTGGACGCCACCCAGACGCTCATGCAGAACGGGCAGGTCATCAGCTCGCCCACGGTGTCCCTGCCGGTCTCGGGCCGGGCCTCCTCGTGCAGTTCGGCGGGTCCCTGCGGACCGACGTACGTCGTGAAGGGGGCGCGCAGCGGACTGGTCACCGAGGCCTTGCTGATCAGCCGGCTGAGCCGGAACGTGGCCACCGAGGTCAGGAGCACGTCCCAGGGCTGCGGCCGGTCCGGCAGGGGTCGCCCGCGCAGCCGTACGAGGGTGGCCCAGCCTGCTGTGTAGGCGCCGAACGCCGTCATGGCCGCGAGATAGCCGCGCAGGGGCCGGTCGTTCGTGCCCGCGTAGGTGCGGCCGGTGCGCCGGAGGAAGGCCTGGGCCCGTCGGCCGAGGCGACGGTCAGTGGATGTGCTCATGGCCTGCCTCACTCGGTTCCCCGGCCTCTTCCTCTTCCTCGTCCTGGCCGCGCAGGCGCACCTCGACCTGCCCGTCGACGACCCGTGCCTCGAAGGCGGGCTGGGGCGCGACGGCCGGCCCGCGCACGTTCAGACCGTCCGAGAGGCGGAAGACGCTGCCGTGCCAGGGGCACTGGACGCAGCCGTCGGACACCGTCCCCTCGGACAGCGGCCCCGCCAGGTGACTGCACTGGTCCGCCAGCGCGTGGATCGCCCCGTCGGTCCCGCGGAGCACCATCACGGGCACGTCGTCCACACTGCGCCGCACGGGCAGGCCGGGCGGGAGGTCGTCCAGCGCTCCGATCCGGTGCCAGCCCTCCGTGACGAGGTGGGGTACGGCCTCGGCGTGGTTGGCGCCGGCGGCCTGTCGGTAGGCCAGGTGGCCGCCCAGCATGCCGCCCGCCCCGACCGCCGTGAGGCCCAGGAAGCCGAGGGTGCGGCCCGCTCGGGTCCGGCCGGTGGCCCGGCAGGCGAGGGAGGCCGTGTAGAGGGCGACGGCCGCCGTGTTGGACAGGGCGTGCACCAGTCCCACGCGTTTGTGCGGGGGATTCAGCTCCGCCCAGTCGACGGCCCCCGTCAGCGCCGCGGGGGCGGCCGCGGCCAGACCCAGGCCCACCAGGAGGCCCGCCTCACGAGGACGGTCCTTGCGGAGGTCCAGGACCGCCGCGGACAGCCAGCTGCCGATCGGCACCTGCACCAGCAGGGGGTGGACGGGGTGCCCCAGCCACGTGCCGTGCAGCACGTCCCGGGCCCGCCCCAGCGGCAGGGACCGGATCCCCGCCCCGAGGGTCTCGGCCACCGGGTCGAACCGGGGCTCCCGCTCCAGACGGGCCAGCAGCCTGAGGAGCCGGTTCTCCCGGGTCCGTGGATGACGTCGTCGCGCGCTCATGCGCTGCCGGGTCTCCCTCCGCACGTGCGGCAAACGGAGGACGGGGAGTTCGGACTCATGACCGGGTCGACGCGGTCCGTGCCTCAGGGCTTGGACAGCGCGTGGCGCCCGGGACTGCCGGAGAACGCGGCGCGGTGGGAGGGCCGGGTGGCGTCGGCGGGTTCGAGTTGCCGCAGCCACCGCCAGGCCATGGCCAGCAGTGCGGCGAAGACGGCCAGGAGCAGCACGGAGGTCCACATGGGCCGGCTGCCGGGGGCGTCCCAGGTCGTCCAGGCCGAGGATGCCGCCCACAGGGCGACGCCGGCCGCGTAGAAGTTCCGCATGCGGCGCAGCTGCCTCGCGGCACGAGCCGCCACGGGGTCGTCAGTGTGTGTCATGCGGGGCCGTGTACCCCGATCGAGGAGGTCCACCGCACGGTCTGACGGTCCCTGGCTCAGCGACGGACGCGGTAGCGGATGTGCGTGGCCTCCGGCGTGTCGATCACCCGGACGATCTCCAGCTCGATCTGCGACGTCAACACGTCGAACAGGCGGCGGCCGTCACCGAGCAGCACCGGGATCTGATGGATCTGCACCTCGTCCAGCACCCCGGCCTCGAGCGCGCGTTGCGCGGTGTACGCGCCGCGCACCTGCACGTCCTTGTCCCCGGCGGCGGCCTTGGCCTGGGCCATCGCGCTCTCGATCCCGTCGGTCACGTAGGTGACCAGCGGATAGCCCCAGCGGGCGGCGGGACCGGGCGGCCGGTGACTGGGCACGAAGATCGGGAGACCACCGTGATCACCGCCCCAGTGGTCCATGAGCTCGGCAGTGCGTCGCCCCGCGAGCACCGCACCGGCCGCATTCCACTCGTCCTGGAACCGCGCGACCGGTTCGGACGGCAGGTCGGCCCACTTGTGCAGTCGTTCGCCGTCGTCGCCACCGAGAAAATCGTGTGGATCGGCGATGTACCCGTCGAGTGACATCGACATGTCGAGCACGGATGTGGACACTTCGGCCTCCTGCGGTGTGCTGATCCAGACCGGTTCAACTGTGTTGTAGACCCGGCAGGGCGGCATTACTCATCGGAGGTCATCGGGACTCTTCGGAAGAGGTCCGGACGGCCGCGCACACAAGCGCCGACGAACACACCCGGTCGTTCGACTACCAACCCGCCTGCGCGGGGCCGAGGTTCAGCTCGGTCCGCCGCAGCCACTCGTCCTGGACGTCGAGGTTGCGGGTACCGACGGAGAGGTAGACCGCGTGGGTCCCGGGGGCGGGCTCCGTGCACTGGGAGGTCCATACACTGTTCAGACACAGCTGGACCCCGCACAGCTTCGCCGAGGGCAGTCCGCGCAGGCTCCCTTCCCAGGCGACGTCGAATGCGAGGGGGCCCACGGCCTCGAGCATGCGGTCCAGCCCCGCCTCGGTGGTGGTGTCCTCCTCACCCGCGTCGAACGGCGGGGTGATCCGGCCGGGCAGCTCGATCTGGAGGCCCGCCTCCTCGACCAGCGGCCACAGCCGGGCGAACTCAGGGCGCAGCTCCACGATCATCCGGTACGGGTCGCTGTCCCGCAGGGCTCCGGTCCGGTCGATGACACGCCGGAGTTCCGTGAGGCGGTCCAGCGGGAGGGCATCCGCGTCACGGCGCGTGAGCACCCCGAAGGCGAAGAGGCGGCGCGCGTGCTCGTACTGCTCCAGGGTGACGGCCGGACCGACCTCGGGGCTGGAGGGCTCGTCCACCCACTCCGTGAAGGCCTTCACCAGCTCGCGCGCCCGCCGTACCGCACTCGCGGAGTCCGGCAGCGGTTCAAGCACCTGGTACAGCCACGACGCGCCCAAGTCGCACCTCCCCGGCGGGGATCGTACGCGCACCGCCATCCGAGCGGGACGACCGGGGCAGGCCCGCGAAGGCCTCGGCGTGGCTTCGGTGAACCGTCGACGAATTCTGGCTTGCCCGCTGGTCAGGACCTGGTCAGGGATGCGGTGCACGGGGGGCCGGGCTGCTTAGCATCGTCAGTGCGACCCACGCACCCCACGCATCCCGTACGACCCACTGGAGCCCCGGCGTGCCCCCACCCGAGCCCGGCGCCGTGACCGCCCCGACCTACCGGCGACGCCCCGTCCTGCCCTTCCGGCGACGCCCTGTCCTGCTCGCCGCCGGTGCCCTGCTCACCGCGGGGGCGGTGACGGCGGGCGTCCTGGTCGCCGGGGGCGCCGGTGCGGGCCGGCATGCGCGGCCGGTCGCCGGCGACGGGCTGCGCCACACCACCGTCGAGATCGGCACCAGCGGCTGCGGTCGGGGCTGGACCCGCCCCGCCGCGGGACGCCAGGTGTTCGACCTGCGCAACACCTCCGCCACGGCGGCCGAGGCATACCTCGTCGACGCCCGGACCGGCGCCGTCCACGGCGAGGTCGAGGGCCTGGGGCCCGGCACCACGCGGACCCTCCAGGTCACCCTCGGAGACGGCTCCTACGCCTTCACCTGTCTGCCCGACGACGCCGACGCCGTCACCGGACCGACCGTGCGGATCACCGGTGGCGGGAAGGTCAGGAGCGGCCCGGCCGCCGTGCCCGTGACCCAGCAGGAGCTGATCCCGCCCACCCTCGCCTACCAGAAGTGGATCGGGGCCCGCACGGTCGAACTGGCCCGCAGGACCGACGTGCTGCGGGCCGCCGTCGACCGCGGCGACCTGGCCGCGGCGCGTGCCGCCTGGCTGCCCGCGCACCTGGTGTACGAGCGGATGGGCGCCGCCTACGGCACCTTCGGGGACGCCGACGCGGAGATCGACGGGACCACCGCGGGGCTGTCCGGCGGGGTGCGCGACCCGGGCTTCGCCGGGTTCCACCGGGTCGAGTTCGGGCTGTGGCACGGTGAGTCCGCGAGCAGCCTGCGCGGACCGGCCGACCGGCTCGCCGGGGCCGTGCACGCGCTGCGGGACAGCTGGCCCGGCCGGCGGATGGATCCGGCGGACGTGGGCCTGCGGGCGCACGAGATCCTGGAGAACACGGTGCAGTTCGAACTGACCGGCCGAACGGACTACGGCAGCGGCACCAACCTCGCCACCGCCCGCGCCAACCTCGACGGCACCCGGGCCCTGCTCGGCTACCTGCGCCCGCTGCTGCGGACGCGCGCCACCGGCCTGACCGGCATCGAGACCTGGATGAGCCGCGCCCGGCACACCCTCGACGCCTTCGACCACGACGGTCGCTGGACCCCGCTCTCCCGGCTGACCCGCGCCCAGCGCGAGAAGGTCGACGCCGACCTGGGCGAACTCGTGGAGCGGCTGGCCGACGTCGCCGCCCTCACCGACGTACGGAGGACCGCGTGAACCGCGGAGACCAGGTGGGCCGCAGGGGATTCCTGGCGGGGGCGGCGGCGGTGGCGGGCACCGGCGTCGTGGCCGGCACGGGCCTGGTGGCGGACACGGGACTGGTGGCGGCTGCCGCTCCGGAGGGAGCCGCGGACACTCCTGCGAGCGTGCCCTTCCACGGTGTCCACCAGGCCGGCATCCTCACCCCGGCCCAGCGCGCCACGGCCTTCGTCTCCTTCGACGCCACGGCGGACGGCCGCGCCGAACTGACCGATCTGCTGCGCACGATCACGGAACAGGCCCGCTTCCTCACCGCCGGCGGCATCCCGGACTCGCTCGGCATCACCGCCCCGCCCGCCGACTCGGGCACCCTCGGGCCACGGATCCCCGCCGACCGGCTGACCGTCACGGTCGGCGTCGGCGCCTCGCTGTTCGACGAGCGCTACGGCCTCGCCGCCCGCAGACCGCACCGGCTCACCGCGATGCCGTCCTTCCCCGACGACGACCTCGACGCGGACTGGTGCCACGGCGATCTCAGTGTGCAGCTGTGCGCGGACAACACCGACACCGTGCTGCACGCCCTGCGCGACCTCGCCCGGCACACCCGCGGCGGCATGCAGGTGCGCTGGCGCATGGACGGCTTCGTGAGCCCCTCGCGGCCCTCCGGTGCGCCGCGCAACCACCTGGGCTTCAAGGACGGCATCGCCAACCCCGACGTCACCGACGGCCGGGCGATGGACCGCCTGGTGTGGGTGGGCGCGGGCGGCGGCGAGCCGGACTGGGCGGTCGGCGGCAGCTACCAGGTCGTACGGCTGATCCGGATGCTGGTGGAGTTCTGGGACCGCGTCTCGATCACCGAGCAGGAACGGATGTTCGGCCGGGCCCGGGACACGGGTGCTCCGCTGGACGGCCGGCACGAGAAGGACGTACCCCGGTACACGCAGGACCCGCAGGGCGACGTGATCCCGCTGGACAGTCACATCCGGCTCGCCAACCCGCGCACGAGCGCCACCGAGGGGCAGCGCATCCTGCGCCGGGGCTACAACTACGACCGGGGCACGGACCGCAACGGCAACCTCGACATGGGGCTGCTGTTCTGCTGCTACCAGCAGGACGTGGCCCGGCAGTTCGAGACCGTGCAGAAGCGGCTGGCCGGTGAGCCGCTGGTCGACTACGTCACCCCGTTCGGGGGCGGCTACTTCTTCGCGCTGCCCGGCGTGCGCGACACGTCCGACTGGCTGGGACGCTCACTCATGGCGTGAAACGAACCCGCCGATAACCGTCAAGAACGGCTCAAAATCCCATGAACCATTCCTGACCGAACATTCGCTCGCACGCCATCGCCCCTCCCCTGAGCCGCCGTCACCGTGCCGGAGGGTTCCGGCAGCAGCCCCTTCCCCGTGCTCCCTGGAAAGGCGAGACAGCATGATCGGCTCGACCACAGCAAGAACCGTGGGCGCCCTGCTCGGCGCGGCCGCCCTCGCGGCGGCGGGCGCCGTGCCCGCCACGGCGGTCTCCGCACACCACCGCCCCCCGGCCGCGCGGACCGCGACGCCGATCAAGCACGTCGTGGTCATCTACGACGAGAACATCTCCTTCGACCACTACTTCGCCACCTACCCCAAGGCGGCGAACACCGACGGCACGAAGTTCACCGCGGCCAAGCACACCCCGAAGGCGGACAACCTCCTCAGCGCCGGACTGCTGAAGAAGAACCCGAACCTGTACGCCCCGAAGCGGCTGGCGAGTTCGCAGGCGATGACCTGCGACCAGAACCACTCCTACGGTCCCGAGCAGTACGCGGCGGACGGCGGCAAGGCCGACAAGTACGTCGAGAACACCGAGGTCAACAAGTGCACCGGGCTGTTCGGCGAGCCCGGCCTGGTGATGGACTACTACGACGGGAACACCGTCACCGCGCTGTGGAACTACGCCCAGCACTACTCCCTCGACGACCGCTCCTTCAGCTCGGTCTACGGCCCTTCCACACCCGGCGCCCTCAATCTGGTCTCCGGTCAGACGCACGGCGTGATCTCCGTGGACCCGTCGACCGGCACCGAGCACCCGAAGCAGACGGCCACCCCCGACCCGTACGCCGTGCTCTCGCCGAACGCCAAGGGCGTCGGCACGCTCGTCAACGACCCCGACCCGGCCTACGACGACTGCGCCGACAAGGACCACACCAGCACCAGCGCGCTCGCCTCCATGCAGGGCAGGAACATCGGTGACCTGCTCAACTCCAAGGGGGTGAGCTGGGGTTGGTTCCAGGGCGGCTTCCGGCCCAGCACCGCCTGGGACGGCAAGCAGGGCGACTACGCCAAGTGCGACACCTCGCACCCCAACGTGGGCGGCGCGGCTGCCGTCGACTACAGCCCGCACCACAACCCGTTCGCCTACTACGCCTCGACGGCGAACCCGCACCACCTCGCCCCGAAGAGCGTCGCCGAGATCGGCCACAAGGGGCGCGCCAACCACAACTACGACCTGAGCGACTTCGACGCCGCGCTCAAGGCCGGGAACCTGCCCGCCGTCAGCTTCCTCAAGGCCGGTGAGTACCAGGACGGCCACGCCGGCTACTCGGACCCGATCGACGAGCAGCACTTCCTGGTCAAGGAGATCAACGCGCTCCAGCGGTCCCCGCAGTGGAAGTCCACGGCGGTCGTGATCGCCTACGACGACTCCGACGGCTGGTACGACCACGTCACCTCGAAGGTCCTCAACGGCTCCAAGGACACCACCGTCGGCTCCAACGGCAAGGCCCTCGACAGCCCCGCCTGCCAGTCGGGCCCCGCGGCCGCGAAGGGCTACGCGGACCGCTGCGGCCCGGGCACCCGGCAGCCGCTGCTGGTCGTCTCGCCCTACAGCAGGGTGAACGCGATCGACCACACCGCCACCGAGCAGGCGTCCATCACCCGGTTCATCGAGGACAACTGGCACACCGGCAGGATCGGTGACGGCTCGTTCGACCAGCGGGCGGGCAGCCTGGCCGGCATGTTCGACTTCCGGCACCCCAACGACAAGCAGGTGCTGCTCAACGCCGACGGCTCGGTCAAATCGGTGCGGCGGATTCCGCACTACGCCCGGGCAGCCTCGGCCCCGTCCGGCGGGAAGCCGTACGCGCCCTACGTCGCCGACCTCAAGGCGCAGGATCTCGCCGACACCGGCAGCACCTCGCCGGCTCTGCCGATCTCCCTGGCGGCCGGTCTGGTGACCGCGGTGGCCACGACCACGGTGCTGACCGTGCGCCGCCGCAGGACGCGCACCGCGGCGCGCTGAGCTGCCCTCAGGACTCCCCCGGGTACAGCGCGCCCCTCGCCTGGTTCTAGGAGCCGGGTGAGGGGCGCTGCGGTCGTGTCATGGCCCAGCGGATGGTCCGGGTCAGGGCCTGGCCGGTGGGGTGCACCGCCATGGTCTCGACGAGGGGCAGGCGCGGCAGCCACAGCATGGGGCGGGCCCACGCGGGGAGCAGGGACACGGCGTTGGCGGCGAGGCCGCCGTAGAACGGGCGGACCGCGAGCGACAGCGGGGGCCGCAGGAGCAGGTACCGGGCGGCGGAGCGGGCCTCGGGCGTGGCGCGCAGTTCGGGGAGGTAGGCGGTGAGCCGTTCGGACAGTTCCCGGCGGTCGCGGGGCGGGTCCACGACGCCCAGTGCCTCGGCGACGCGCGCGGTGTCGGCCACGTAGGCGTCGTAGCCGGCGGTGTCCAGCGGACGGGCTCCGTAGCGTTCGTGGGCGCGCAGGAAGCTGTCCGTCTCGGCAGCGTGCACCCAGCCGAGCAGGTGCGGGTCGGCCGCGTGGTACGGCACTCCCCCGGCGGTCGTCCCGCGGATCCGCTCGTGGATGGCGCGGACCTGGTCGACGGCCCGCTGCGCGTCCTCGGCGGTGCCGTAGGTCGTCACCGCCAGGAAGGTGCTGGTGCGCTGGAGGCGGCCCCAGGGGTCGCCCCGGAAGCCGGAGTGACCGGCCACCGCGGCCATGGCGAGCGGGTGCAGGGACTGGAGGAGAAGCGCCCCGAGCCCGCCGATGAACATCGAGGCGTCGCCGTGGACCGTGCGGATGGGGCGGTCCGGTGCGAACCAGCGCGGCCCGGGGGTGTCGTGGATGCGGGCGCGGTTCGCCGGTCCTTCGGGCCCCGCGACACGGCTGAACAGGGCGTGTCCCAGCTGGTCCCGGACTGCGGTCAGCATGATCAACCTCCCCCGCCCTACCGCTCGGCCGGCGCGCGCCGGGGGTCCCGGTCCGAGGCGGGCCACACGTAGGGCAGGTCGTCGGGTGTTCCGGGGAACAGTTCGGCGTACGTCCCCGGGTCCTTGCGGATGAGCGCCGAGCGGTGGCTCTCGTGGAAGGCCCGGTCGCCGAGCCAGGGCGGCACTTCGCCGTCGACGGTCAGCTGGATCTGGTCAGGCACCTCGGTGCCGGGCCGGAGCGCGGGAAGTCCGGCGAGCAGCGAGGCGGCGCAGCTGTCCGGGTGTCCCTGCTCGCGCCAGACCCGGCACACCTCCAGGCCGTACCGCACGAGGGCCTGCTCGTACCCGGTCCACATCCGGACGGCCGGGTGGTTGCGCCAGCCGTATCCGGGGACGGTCAGTCCGCGCAGGACCTGGAGGGCCTCGACCCGCTGCTTGCCCAGCCGGCGCGGGTCCAGCAGCAGGGCCGAACGCCGGAAGTCCGGGTCGGGCAGGAACGTCTGCATCCGGCCCGGCTCACTTCTTGCGCAGCGAGGACGGCTTGTGGACCGCCGTCCTGCCCGACTTGGCGCTGCGCACCTCGTACTGCGGGTCGTCGGGCGAGGCGTCCACGGTGCGGCCGGCGGCTTCGGTGCGTCGGGTGATCTTCCGTTCGACCTTGCCCTCTGCGGTGCCGCCGTGGCTGCTCCAGGTGACCTCGTCGCCCCGGGTGAGCTTCTTGCCCTGGGACGTGTCGTCCTTCTTCTTCGTCATGGTGGTTCCTCCGTCCCTGGCCGTGCGGGTCGGGGTGATGTGCCTGCTTCTCCTCGGCTCTCCTCCCCCTCCTTCCGCCCGGACGCGGGGTTCGGATGCGGTCAGGTGCGGTTCGTGCGGCGGTCAGCCGCGGCGTCCGAGCCCCTGCCGGCCCACGGCGGCGAGGACCACCGCGGCCGCGCCGGTGCCCAGGACGGCGCCGGCGACCACATCGCCCGGATAGTGCACCCCGGTGTGGATCCGCGAGTACCCCACCGCGCAGGCCAGCAGTCCGAGCGGCACCGTGACGACCGGCAGGGCGGGGCCCACGGCCGCGGCGAACGCGACCGCGGACGCGGTGTGCCCCGACGGGAAGGACGCGGACTGCGGCATGGGCACGTGCCGCCCGGGGAACGGCGAGTCCACGGCGCGGTGCGGACGCGGCCGGCGCACCAGGCGCTTGCCGAGCAGGTTCGCGCTCGCGGAGGCGACCCCGATGGCCGCGACCCCGAGCGCGGCGGCCCGCCGGGGCCTGCCGGGGAACATTGCGAGCAGTCCGGCGATCGTGAACGAGATCTTGGAGTGGTCCGCCGCCGCGGACAGGCGGCGCAGGGCGTGGTCCAGGGCCGGTGTCTGCGTGACGGTCACCGCCTCGTACAGCGCCTGGTCGAGCGCGGCCAGATCGCGCAACAGGTCCCGGGCGACTCGCTGGTCCCACTGGGGTCGGTCAGGCATGGCTCTGCTCCTGGTTCTCGTCGGTCGGAAGAGAGGTCCGGCCGAGGGCCAGCCGGACGACGCGGCGCCAGTCCACCGAGGGGGCGGTGTACGGCGCTCCGGGGCGGTGCCGGGGCACCCGCATCCGCAGGACTCCCGGCCGTACGGTGCACACGACGGGCGGGGGCAGCATCAGCGCCTCCCCGTCCACGGCCACCGGGATCGACTCGGCGTCGGCCTCCACGGTCACGCGCCGGGAGGTCAGGGTGGTGATGCCGCTGGCCTTCTCACCCCGTAGCGCCAGTTCGGCGGCCTGTGCGGCGCTCGCTATCCGGATCGCGACCACACCGAGTTCGCCGCCGTCGAGACGGGGTCTGCGCCCGGCGCCCAGGGGGTCGGCCAGGGCGTAGGGGTTGTTGCTCACCAGCAGGGCCTGCGGCTCCTCCAGCTGCTGGTCCTCCACCCGGGCCGTCAGCCGCGCCCCTGCCGCGCCGCCCAGCAGGTCGGGCAGGCGTTCGAGGGCGGTGGCCGCCTTGGCGTCCCGGTACTCGGGGCTCTGCACGATCTCCGCGTAGGTCCCGAAGGAGACCGTGTTGACGAAGGGCCGCCCGGCCACGTCGCCCAGGTCGACCCGGATCTCCACGCCGTGCGTGAGGGCGTCCAGGCCGGCGGCCGGGTCGTCGCGGTCCAGGCCCAGGTCCATCGCGAAGTGGTTGCGGGTGCCGGCGGACAGCACCATGAACGGCAGCCCGTGCTCGACGGCCACCGCCGCCACCAGGGCCTGGGTGCCGTCGCCGCCCGCCACACCGAGGAGGTCCGCGCCCTCCGCGACGGCCTGGCGGGCCAGTGCCGCCGGATCGGGGTCGTTGTCGAGGTCGAGCAGGATCACCTTGGCGCCCAGGGCCTCGGCGCGTTCCACCAGCCCGTGCTCGCCGACCTTGCCTCCGCCCGACCGGGGATTCATGATCAGTACGGGTCGGCGCGGGGGCCGGACCGACCGGGACCGCCTGCCTCTCGGGGCGCGGAGCCGGCGCAGCGCGCTGCGGGCACTGGCCAGCGCCGCCGCCCAGAGTCCGAGCGCCACCGCGGCGTACGGCCACAGGCCGGAGACCGCGTACAGCACCAGGACGGCGATCGGCGCCGCCAGCGCCAGCAGGGCGCCGCACGCCCGCGCGATGCCCCGGTGCGCCACCGCCCACCACAGACCCGCACCGGCCACCGCGATGCCGACGAGGCCGAGGAGCAGCAGGAGCCAGTGGCCCGCCGCCACGACCGCCGCGACCACTCCCGCCAGACAGAGCAGCGCGAGCCGGGCGAGGTTCTGCGCCTCGAAGCGGGAGCCGTCGGGCACGGCCTCGTCGTTCGCTCTCATCGCGTCCATGATCCCTCGGGCGGTCCGGTACGGGGTGTGTCCCGCGCGCGTGACTGTCTCGTCCGCGCGCTCCGGATCCTGCCCCGCCCCTCCCTTTCATGATCCGTGCGGCACGGTGGCCCCACGATCTCATGGTCGGGCGGCGGCGGGGCGCTCCCGGCACAGGACCCCGGATGCCCTCAGCGGGTCACGACATGCCGCTCGTCCGGAACGCAGTGGGTCATGGTCAGGCCCTCGACGTCGCGCGGCGGGTTCTTGCCGAGGTCGGCCAGCCGCTTGCGGTCCTCGTCGGTGAGGTCCTGGCTCGCGAGCGGCTCCAGACCGGCGACGTCCTCCGGGCCGATGCCGAGCCCCTCGCCCACCCTGAGGCCCAGGTCGTTCTCGACCAGCAGGAAGTGCCACACCATGCGCTCCTGCACGGGCCGGTCGCACTGGGCGAGCAGGTCGGTGAGGTTCTTCACCAGGTCGTCGCGCTCCCAGTCCTCAAGGAGCAGGTAGCGCTGCCCGGCCTGGAGGTAGTCGTTGGTGCGGGGGATGCGCCTGCGGGTGAGCCGCCCGTGGATCTCGGGTCCCTGCTCGTCGTGCGTCGGGTACTGCGCCTCCCGCAGCCCGCCGGTGATGGACGGCTCGTAGTTGACGATCGGGTTCTCTCCCCCGCCGTCCACGTGGTACGTCATCTGGCCGTCGCGCTGGTTGGTGCGCACCTCGGCGTTCTTGGCCTGGTTGACGGGGAGCTGGAGGTAGTTCGGGCCGACCCGGTAGCGCTGGGTGTCGCTGTAGGAGAAGGTCCGGCCGACGAGCATCTTGTCGTCGGAGAAGTCCAGGCCGTCGACGAGGACTCCGGTGCCGAAGGAGATCTGCTCGTTCTCCGCGAAGAAGTTCTCCGGCATCCGGTCCAGGACCATCCGGCCCACCGGCCTGGGCGGGAAGTCCTGCTCGGGCCAGGTCTTGGTGTCGTCGAGCGGGTCGAAGTCCAGCTCGGGGTGGTCGTGGTCGTCCATCATCTGGACGAGGAGTTCCCACTCCGGGTGGTCACCGCGGGCGACGGCCTCGTACAGGTCCTTGGTGGCGTGGCCCAGGGAGTCGGCCTGGACGTTGGCGGCGTCCTCCTCGGTCATGCTGCGCACGCCCTGCTTGGGCATCCAGTGGTACTTGACCAGCTTGGTCTCGCCCTCGGCGTTGACCCACTTGTAGGTGTTGACGCCGAAGCCCTGCATGTGGCGGTAGTCCGCGGGGATGCCGCGCGGGCTGAACAGGTTGACCAGCATGTGCATCGACTCGGGTGTCTGGGACATGAAGTCGAAGATGCGGCGCGGCTGCTGCTCGAAGGTGACCGGGTCGGGCTTGAGGGCGTGGATGACGTCCGGGAACTTGATCGCGTCCCGGATGAAGAAGACCCCCAGGTTGTTGCCGACCAGGTCCCAGTTGCCGTCCTCGGTGTAGAACTTCACGGCGAAGCCGCGGGGGTCGCGGGCGGCCTCGGAGGAGTCCCGGCCGCCGATGACGGTGGAGAAGCGGACGGCCAGGTCGGTGCGCTTGCCGCGCTCCTGGAACAGCTTGGCGCGGGTGTAGCGGCTGATCGGCTCGTCGCCCCAGCTGCCGTAGGCCTCGAAGAAGCCGTACGCGGTGACGCCGCGGGCGTGCACGACGCGCTCGGGGATGCGCTCCCGGTCGAAGTGGCTGATCTTCTCCAGGAACTGGTAGTTCTCCAGCGTGGCGGGACCGCGGGCGCCGACCGTGCGCTGGTTCTGGTTGTCGTGGACCGGGTGGCCCTGGCGGTTGGTGAGTACCTCGCGGTCGTCGCCGGGAGCGGGACCGTTACCGGACACATCCGTCATGAGCGAGGGCTCCTTCGGTTCGTGGCCGGCGATTGGGCCCAGCACATCGGGCGGCCGCCGGCCGGGGGTGGCGGAGCACCCGAGTACCCGGTCGGCGCACCCCACTCACGCGCGGGGTGCCGGCGTGCACGACGGAGTGGGCCCGCACGCCGGGAGGGTACGGGCCCTGGGGGTCACGCGCCCGCCATCAGGGCGTCGTCGTCGGGGCGGGCGCCAGAGACGCCGGACGCCGGTCGGGCATCGGACGCGCCCGCCAGCTGACGGCGGGCCGCGGTCAGCGCCGAGTCGATGTCACGGGTGCCCGTGGCGATGCACAGGGTGTAGGACACGTCCTCGAGGCGCTGACGTGCCTCGACGCTGCCGTCCTCCGCGTGGAGCACCCGCAACGCCTCGTAGCGCTCGAGGAGATCGGTGAGAAGGACGGGGTGGGCCATGAGCATGGTGTGCTCCTCCAGCTGCGAAGTGAGGGTGGCGAGAGGGTCGGAGACCCACTCCTCCCGCCAGGTCGTTCGGTCAGCCACGGAAGAGCCTTGGGAGGCCGTACCAAGAAGGAGCCGCTTACGGCCGCTTCCGCGGTGGGCCTGTGATCCCAAGCACCTGACCGCCGTCTGCCCCCGGTTCGCAGGACCAAACCAAGCGGGGGCGGCACCACGTGTACGCAGCCTCCGCGGTCAGTCGCGGTGGGCGGTGACGTCGCCGTTGACGGTGGTCAGGGTCATGGCGTGGTTCCGGTCGGGGCGCCGGACCGGGACGGCCACCGTGGCGCGGCCGTTGTCGGTGGACGCGGCGACCCGGTAGGCGGGGCTGTCGTGCGGGACGGTGACGGCGACCGAGCCGTTGACGGTCGTGGCGGTGACGCCCGTGGGTACCGCGGCACAGCCGAGCACCACGTCCCCGTTGGTGGTCGCGGCGTACAGCCGGTGTGCGGCCACTCCCGTCGCGCGGACCGAGCCGTTGCGGGTGGACAGGCGTACGTCGGCGCCCTCGCGGCCCGAACGGGTCAGCGTCACATCGCCGTTGACGGTGGTGATGTCCAGGGTCGCGGTGACGCCGGCCACGTCGACGCCGGCGTTGCGGGCGGTGGCCGTGACCCGAACGCCGTCGGGGATCTCCACGTACGGCATCCGGGGGCAGTCCCGGTCGTCGGCGGCCCGGCCGTCGCAGGTCAGGTCGAGCGTCCAGACGTCGTCGTGGTGGGACCAGTGCTCGTCGACACGGTCGTCCACGGTGACCTGGTCGCCGTCGGCCGGGCGCAGGCGCAGGCCGTTGTCGGTGGCGATCACCACCTGTTGGCCGGCCGCCCCGCGGAGGCTCCGCGGGGCGTGTGCTCCCGTGCCGCCGTCATGACCGCCGCAGGCCGCGGCCAGGGGAAGCAGGGCGAGCAGGGCGACGAGGGATGTCGAACGCCGTACGGGCAAGGGCTTCATACCTCGTCGGTTGCCCCGCTCCCGCCCGGCCATGACGGCGGGTCGGGTCTACGGCACCGGAACCGAGTCCGTCTTCTGCCTGTCCTCGGCGGCCGCCAGCGCCTTGTTGCGGCGCACGGAGGACCAGAAGGACCAGCCGATCAGGACCACGCCGACGAGGCCGGTGATGATCTCGTTGATCTGGTACTGGATCGTGACCATGAGGATCACCGCGAGGGCGCCGATCGCGTAGTGGGCGCCGTGCTCCAGGTAGACGTAGTCGTCCAGGGTGCCCTGGCGGACCAGGTAGACGGTGAGCGACCGGACGTACATCGCGCCGATGCCGAGGCCCAGCGCCATCAGGACGATGTCGTTGGTGATGGCGAACGCGCCGATCACGCCGTCGAAGGAGAAGGAGGCGTCCAGGACCTCCAGGTAGAGGAACATGAAGAACGCGGCCTGGCCCACGAGTTGGACCGCCGAGCCCGGCCTGCCGGAGCGTTCGGCCGCTTCCTCGCGTTCCTCCTCCTCTTCCAGCCGGTTCTCGAAGTAGCCGGAGAGCCCGCCGACGACGAGGTAGGTGATCAGGCCCGCGATGCCGGAGATCAGGACTGTCTGTGCCTTGTCGGCGTGCGCGCCGCCGTGCTGGTGGGCGTGGCCGGCGAAGGTGAAGGCGGTGATCAGGAGGACGATCAGGGCGATGCAGACCGACAGCATGTCGACCTTGCCGAGCTTGGCCAGCGGGCGCTCCAGCCAGGCCAGCCATTTGATGTCCCGGTCCTCGAAGATGAAGTCCAGGAAGATCATCAGCAGGAACATGCCGCCGAAGGCGGCGATCGACGGGTGCGCGTCGGTGACCAGCTGCTGGTAGCGGTCCTTGTCGGTCAGGGCCAGCTGGACCGCGTCGTACGGGTTGAGTTTCGCGGTGATCGCGACGATGACGACGGGGAAGACCAGCCGCATGCCGAACACGGCGATCAGGACGCCGACCGTGAGGAAGATCTTCTGCCAGAAGGCGTTCATCTTCTTCAGGATCCCGGCGTTGACGACCGCGTTGTCGAACGACAGCGAGATCTCCAGTACGGCGAGGATGGCCACGATGCCGAACGCGGCCCATCCGTCGTACAGCACTCCCACGGCGAGGCCGAGCGCGGTCACCGCGAACGCCCAGCGGAAGGTCTTCAGAATCACTGGCACCAAGTCCTGTTGTCGGGCGGTCGCCGGAGTCGGGCGCGGGGACCCGTGGCGTCACGGGCGTTGTCTATCACGGTGGTCCGTCGCCGCGGGGTCGTGGGGGTCGGGTTCACGTGTCGGCGGGCGCCCGCACCGCGAGAAGGGCGACGTCGTCGTCGTTGCGGTCGTGCCGGACGCGGCGCAGCACCTGGTCGGTGAGGGAGGCCAGGGGACGGTGGGCGAGCGAGGCCGCGTGTCTGCTCAGGCGGTGCAGGCCCTCGTCGAGGGTGTGCCCCGGTGCCTCGATCAGTCCGTCGGTGTAGAGCAGCAGGGTGGATCCGGGCGGCAGTACGGCGCTCGCGTCGGTGCGGGGGGTGCGGACCCCGGTGCCCAGGAGGATGCCGTGGCCGTCGGTGAGAAAGCGGGCCAGGCCGTCGTGGCTGATCAGCAGGGGCGGGGGGTGACCGGCGTTGGTCCAGCTCAGCTCCCAGTGGCCGTCGTCCCGCTCCTCGATCCGGGCGAAGATCATGGTGGCCATGCTGACGTCGGTGATGTGCATGATCGCCTCGTCGAGCCGGTCCACGATCCGGCTCGGCGGTTCCTTGTGGGCCCAGGCGTAGGCGCGCAGCATGTTGCGCAGCTGGGCCATGCCGGCCGCCGCCTCCAGGTCGTGGCCGACGACGTCCCCGACGGCGAGCGCGGTGGCCCCGTCGGACAGGGAGAACGCGTCGTACCAGTCGCCGCCGACCTGGGAGGCGTCGGGGGCGGGCAGATAGCGAGCCGTCATCTGGAGGCCGGGCACCTGCGGCAGCTGGGGAAGCAGGTGGTTCTGCATGGTCTCGGCGACCTTGCGCTGGCGCTGGTAGAGGCGCGCGTTGTCCAGGGCCAGTCCGGCCCGGCGGGCGATGTCCTCGATCAGGGGCAGATCGGCGGTGCTGAAGTCGACCGGGTCCTTGGCGCGGCCCAGGGTCAGTGCTCCGAGGACCGCACGGGTGCTGCGGATGGGGGCGATGACGGCCGAGCGGATACCGGTCGCCTCGAACAGGCGGCGCTGCTCGACGGCGATGCCGGAGTCCGGTGCCCGCTGGTAGGTGCGCGGTCCGGCGAGCGCGGAGGCCACCCCGCGCAGCGCCCGGGACAGCGGCATCGGGGATTGGGCGGGGACGGGCGGCATCGGCCCCTGGAGGTCCTCGTGACGCACCAGGCCCTCGCCCTCCGCGTGGACGACGGCGGTACGCCACACCTCGTCCCGCTCGGTGATGAGGTCGACGACGACCCAGTCCGCCAGCCGGGGCACCACCAGCTCCGTGAGCCGCCGCAGTGTCTCCTCGACGTCGAGCGTGGAGGTCAGCCGGGCGGTGGTCTCGGCCAGCAGGGCGAGCCTTTGCAGCTCCGGCATCGGTCCGGCCGCCGTGCCCGGGCCCTGGCTCCGGGCGGGCTCCGGCGCCTGCCGGGCGTGCAGGAGCACCAGCGTGCCGGCTTCCCCGTCCCCGGCGTCGTACGGGGTGATCACCCAGGAGACCGGCAGCAGTGTGCCGTCGCCGCACTCGAACCAGTCCTCGTCGGCCTGTGCGGTGCGCCGGTCGTGGAAGGCCTGGCGCATGCGGCACTGGCTCCTCGGCAGGGGGTGCCCGTGGGCGTCCCGGTGCAGCAGGTCGTGCGCGTCACGGCCGAGGAGACGCTCGGCGGGCCGGACCAGCAGCTGCTGGGCACGGGCGTTCACGGCGATGACGTGGCCCTCCTCGTCCACCACGTACGCCGCGGTCCCGATGGCTTCCAGCGCACCGGTCAGCGCGGCGGCGGGGGCCGCCGGCTCTCCGCGGGGCTCCGTGTCCTCCGGCCCTGGCATGTCGTCCTCTCCTCGCTGGTCGGCCCCGTGCGACGGCGTACGACCCTCGACGGTTCCGTCCCTCCCGGGTCCCCCGCCTCGCTGGATCCAGCCTCGGTGAATCCCCGCGTCGGTGAATCCAGCCTCACCCCGTGCGGTGTGGGTGCAACCGGGTTCCCCCGGGTCGCCCGGCGAAAGCCAGCCGTGGCAGACCGAGGGCTGCTGTCCGTCGTCGGGGGGCCGGTGGGATGGCGCCGCGAACCGGCGCTCCTGGTGGTGGCGGTGGGATGGCGCTGCCAACCCGGCGCTACGCGTGGTGGCGGTGGTACGCGGGGCGTGGCGGGCGCCTCTCGACGCGCCCCCCGGCGCTTCGATGCGCTGGGGGTGGATGGCCGAATTCCCTCTGCGTGCAGGGGACTTGGCCGTGCGCTGGGTATCGGTGGAGAGAGGGGCGCGAACCGACGTCAGAGGGGGGCCGGGGCTGTGGCACGTCTGTCGTGGACGTCCGGCCCGGTCCCGTCCCGTCGGCTGCGGAAACGGCATCTGGTGCGCCGACTGCGCGCCGAGGGCCGCTACGGGCCCAGGTTCCGTGATGTGCTGCCCGCCTTCGCCGGTGTGGTGGCGGTCGTGTGCGCGGTGGTCGCCGCGCTCACCGTCGGCTATCACGCCGTCGGGCCCGCCGTGCCCGTCGCGGGGGTGGCGTTCCTGGCCCTGGCCGTCGTGGCCGGGGTCCGGCGCGGGCGGCCCGGTGCCCGCCGCCGCCTCGGCTACTACACCGCGGACGAACTGTTCGCCCTCGACACCGAGGGGCTCGCACTGGCGGTGGCGCGGATGTTGCGCCGGGACGGGTGGCGGGTGCGGCTGCTGCCCGCGCCGGACCGGCCGCGCCTGTGTGCCAGGGACGCGGCCGGTCGGCGGATCGACGTGGCCTTCCGGCCGGTGGCCGAACCGCTCCCGGACGAGGACCTGCCGCATCCCCACCCGCACCGCGGGGAGCGGGACTCGGCGCTGCGTCTGGTCGTGCATCGCGGTGTCTTCAGTGCCCGCGACGTCCGGTGGGCCCAGCGGGAGGAGACGATCCGGCTGCTCGACGGTCCCGCTCTCCGGAGCTGGGCGGCCGGTACCCGCCTCAACGACCTTCTGTCACAAGGGAACTGACAGAGCACCAGGCCCGTCCGGGAGAATCGCTCAGGTCCTGGAGGAGGCGCTCAGATCCGGCCGCCGGTCATCCGGGTGATCGGCCCGAGGGTGTGACGCCCGGCGCGGCGGCCCGCCGCGTACGACGTCACGCTGAGCACCGTGAGGCCCGCGCCGACGCCCGCGGCGATGAGCTTGCGCTGGGCGACCACCGTCCAGGCGGTCTTGGCGACGGCGGCGGCCTGCCCCGAGGCGGCGACGACGGTCTGCCGGCCGACCTCGACACCCTTGGCCGCGGTCTGGGCGGCC
Organism: Streptomyces griseorubiginosus; assembly: GCF_001514195.1. Taxonomy (GTDB): domain Bacteria; phylum Actinomycetota; class Actinomycetes; order Streptomycetales; family Streptomycetaceae; genus Streptomyces; species Streptomyces griseorubiginosus. Next base: position 52,233 of record NZ_KQ948740.1, read on the forward strand.
CCGCTGACCGCCTTGGCGGAACGCTCGGTCACGTCCTTGGTCGCGTTCTTGGCGGCTGACGCGGTGTCATCCGTCTTGGCGGCGGCCTTGGACGCGGCCTTGGACGCGGGAGCCGTCGCCTTCGCCGTGGTGCGCCGGGCCTTGGAAGCGGCCGTCCGAGCCGGCGCGGAATCTTGGTTCGTCTGCTCGTTCGATTCACTCATGGACATCGCGTTACCGCTCGTTCCGACGCCAAACACACTCCGCCCTGAGCGATTTCACGACAAGCGTTCGCGTGTACGGCCCGACGCTGGGCGATCCCCTCGCCGGGCCGCTCTCACGTCAGCCGATGTGGTAACTGTCGCCGTAGACCTTCCAGTCGAGCGGCGGGTTCAGGTCGAGGTTGCCCTGGCGCAGGAAGACGCGTTGTGCGGTGTCCACCCGGCTGGTGTCGCTGTGGGCCTCCTCCTGCTTCATCGCCCACACGCGCGCGTCGAGGAAGGCGTTGAGGTACGTGGTCTCGTTGCCGCCCTGCGCCGGCGGCTTGGCCGTGCGCAGGGCGCGTCGGCGGATGCTGCTGAAGCTGGTCGCGTCGCCGCCGTCGCCGTGCATGACGATGGCGTCGTAGTAGGCGAACTGGCCGAGCGCGCGCAGCCCGTCCGCCTTGCCCTGGCGGACGGCGGGGTTGAAGTAGACGCGGTCGCGTTCGTCGTTCTGGGCCTGCTGGAACGCGGAGTCCTGGGCGGCCTTGCGCCAGTCGGCGGGGAAGTTCGGGTCCAGGCCGGAGTGGGAGTCGGTGCCGTTGACGCGCCGCAGGGCCGGCAGGTACCTGGCGAGGACGTTGCCGGGCTTGCGGTCGGTGTAGAGCTGGACGAGGTCGAGCATGTCCCCGGTGCCGGAGCAGAAGCCGATGATGCCGGCGGTGTAGCCGCGGCCGTCGCGTATGTCCTCGATGTACTTGTACTGGGCCTTCCAGTCGAGCGAGGAGTTCTCCGCGCTCGACACCAGCTTCATGGCGATCTCCTTCTTCGCGGGGTCGTCGAGACCCGGCACGGCCGCGGGCGCCGCCGTGGCGATCGCGGGGCTGAGGATGCCGGCGCAGGTCACCGCGCCCATGAGGGCGAGGACGGCACGGCGGGAGGTGTGGGCGGTCGGCTGCACTGCGTCAGGTTCCACGGGGGCTCCAAGTGGAGGTGGGGGGTGGCGAGTTGGCCCGAACTTGGTCCGGACCTGATTGTTAGTAATGTTTCCTACCAGTGCGCGACGCGACCAGTAACCCACTGCACCGAAAGTTTGGAGAATCGAACGAACTACGGGCGGGGGAACCTCAGTTCGACAGCATTAGTTCCGCGGGACGCTCTTGAACGAAGTCGACGGCGTCACCGACCAGGCGTCCCCAGAGAGTGGCCACGAAGGCGTACTCGCCGCTGAGCCGGGCGCTCCTCAGCGCACCGGCACGCGCCGCGCCGGCCGGCGACGACTGACGGCCGGCCGGCCGGGTTTCCGTTTCGCGGGTCAGAAGTGGCGGGGCAGGCGGACGACCTGGACGAAGAAGTCGTCGATCTGGCGGACCGCGGCGATGAACTGGTCCAGGTCGACCGGCTTGGTGACGTAGGCGTTGGCGTGGAGGCGGTAGCTGCGCAGGATGTCCTCCTCGGCCGCCGAGGTGGTCAGGACGACGACCGGGATGTGGGACAGCTCCGGGTCGGACTTGATCTTCTCCAGGACCTGACGGCCGTCGTACTTGGGCAGGTTCAGGTCGAGCAGGATCAGGTCGGGCTGCGGCGCCTCGGTGTGCTCGCCGCGCCGGTAGAGGAAGTCGAGCGCCTCCTCGCCGTCCCGCACCACATGGAGCGTGTTGCCGATCTTGTTGTCCTCGAACGCCTCACGGGTCATCAGCTCGTCGCCGGGATCGTCCTCGACGAGGAGCACGTCTATCGGCCTGGCGGCAGGGGTGGTCATGTCAGAGCCTTTTCCTCGGTGCCGATCCCGGACGCCTCCGGGGTCTCGACGAAGGACGGGAGGGTGAAGCAGAAGCGCGTGCCGTCCGTGTGAGCGGTGTCGATCCAGATCCTGCCACCGTGCTGTTCCACGATCTTCTTGCACAGGGCCAGCCCGATGCCGGTACCGCCGTAGGCGTCCCGGCCGTGCAGCCGTTGGAAGATGATGAAGACCTTCTCCGTGAACTGCTCGGGGATGCCGATGCCGTTGTCCGTGACGGTCATGAGCAGGCTGTCCGGCTCGTCCGGGTCCGTGTCGCAGGTGATGGACACGTGCGGGGCGAGCTCCGGCCGGCGGAACTTGAGGGCGTTGCCGATCAGGTTCTGCCACAGCATGGCCAGCAGGGTCGGGTCCCCGACGATCTCGGGCAGCCGCTCGGGCCGGTCCACGCGGGCGCCGGACTCCTCCACGGCGGCCCCCAGGTTGGCCAGCGCCTTGTCCAGCGCCTGGTCGAGCCCGACGGGCACCCGGGCGTCGTTGACGCGTCCGACCCGGGAGAAGGTCAGCAGGTCGTTGATGAGCACCTGCATGCGCCGGGCCCCGTCGACGGCGAAGTCGATGTACTGCCGGCCCCGGTCGTCCAGCGCGTCGCCGTAGCGCTTCTCCAGCAGCTGGCAGAAGGAGGCGATCTTGCGCAGCGGTTCCTGGAGGTCGTGGGAGGCGACGTAGGCGAACTGCTCCAGCTCGGCGTTGGAGCGGCGCAGTTCCACGGCCTGTGCGTCCAGGTCGGCGGTCTGCTGGGTCAGCGCCTCCTGGTGTTCGCGGGATGCCTCCAGCTCGGCCACGATGTGCCAGCGCATGCCCTCGACGGCGTTGGCCACCGCGATCAGGTCGGCCGGGCCGCCGACGGAGATGACGTGGCCGAAGTCGCCGCCCGACACCCGCCTCGACGCGCTGCTCAGCGCCTCCAGGGGGCGGGTCACCAGGAGCCGGACCAGGACGGCGCAGGCCAGGCCGGCCAGCAGGAAGGCCGCCACCATGCCGCCGAGGACCCAGTCGCGGACCTTGCGTTCATGGACCAGACGGGCGCGCCCGTCCTCGACCGCCTTCGTCAGGTCGGCGTCCTGGCGGTCCCACAGGGCACGCAGACGGTCGAACTCCTTGCCGCCCCGGTCGGCCTTCGCCCGGTCCGGCGGCCGGGGGCTGCCCGGGGTGAGCGAGGCCGCGACGGGTTCGGCGTAGACACGGCGCCACTCGGCCGCCTGGTCCTCGATCGCCCTGAGGTCGGCCAGCAGTTCCGGGCGGTCGCCGATGAACCCCCGCAGTCGCGCGGCCGAGTCGGCCTCGTCCCGCTTGCCCTGCGTGTACGGGTCCAGGAACTGCCGGTCGGCGGTGATCGCGTATCCGCGAATGCCCGTCTCCTGGTTCACCTGCGCCGCCTGGAGCCGGTACGCCTCGGTCTGGGCCGGCTGGATGCGCCGCAGCAGTTGGTCGCTCACCTCCGCCGTCCGGCTCAGCAGATGGGCGCCGACGAAGCTGCCGACCACCACCAGCAGCGTCATGAGGGCCAGCAGCAGGTAGAACCAGCCCTGCACCGTCAGTCGGCGTCCCATCCGTGCCACGCCCGTCACTCGTCCCACTCTGTGCTCCGCCACCACGTCCCGCTCACTCAGTTCCAGTTCAGATGGACGACGGCCACGTCGTCCGCCAGTCCGCCGCGCGCCTCGGCCAGGCTCTCGGCCTTCTCGATCAGCCCGTCGACGAACTCCTCCGGGTCCAGGCCCGCTCCCTCCCGGGCGAGGGCCAACAGGCCTTCCTCGCCGAGGCGTTCGGGGCCACGGCTGACATGCCCCTCGAACAGTCCGTCGGTGAAGAGCATCACCGACGCACCCGCCGGGACCGGCAGCTCAGCGGTCGGCCAGCACGCGCCGCCGGGGAGCATGCCGAGGGCCGGTCCGCCCGGCACCTCCACCCACTCGACATCGGCCCCCGTGCGTCTCAGCAGACCGTGGTGACCGGCCCGTACGACCCGCGCCCGCTGCTCCCCCGGTACCGCGGCCAGGCTCACCAGGGTGGCGAAGACCTCGTCCCGGGCACGCTCGGCCATCAGCAGTTCCTCGAGGCGGGCCATCTGCTCCGCCCCGGTGATGCCGCTCAGGACGAGGGTGCGCCAGGCGATCCGCAGGGCGACTCCCAGGGCCGCCTCGTCCGGGCCGTGCCCGGAGACGTCCCCGATGAGCGCGTGGAGGGTGCCGTCGGCGGCCTGGACGATGTCGTAGAAGTCGCCGCCGAGGAGGGCCTGCGCACGGCCGGGCCGGTAGCGGGCGACCACACGGACGCCCTCGGCACGCAGCAGGGGGCGGGGCAGGAGTCCGCGTTCGAGGCGGGCGTTCTCCTGCGCCTGGAGCGCGCCGGCCTGGAGGGCGACGGCCGCCTGCTCGGTGTGCTTGCGCTGGATCGCGTAGCGCACGGCACGTCCGAACAGCTCGGGCTCGACCCGGCCCTTGACCAGGTAGTCCTGCGCGCCGGCCGCGACCGCGGCGAGGCCGGTCTGCTCCTCGGCGAGCCCGGTGAGGACCACGATCGCCACCTGCTCGGCCAGCCCCTGCACCAGGGAGACGGCTTCGAGGCCCTGCGCGTCCGGGAGGTGCAGGTCGAGCAGGACGCAGTCGGGTGTCTCGGTGGCGAGCACCTCGGCGGCCTCGGTCATCGACCGCACCCAGCGCAGGTCCATCTTCATGGTGCCGTCGACCACGAGTTCCTCGACGAGCACCGCGTCGCCGGGATCGTCCTCCACGAGCAGCACCGAAGGCTCCCAGAGCTCCCACGCCGTCTCGGCAGCGGCTGCCGTCGTCGGAACCAACTCGGCAGCCTCAGTCTCCGGGATCACTGCGCTCCCGACCTCCCCAGCCCATACATGTCGTCCGTCTTCGCACGTCGCCGGGGCGACGCCGTAGCACGGTCGGAACAACCATCCGATTCACCGCTCACGCGGGTCCGGCCGCGTGGCCCCCGCGGGGTACCCCTCCCCACGGTCCCGATCCCGTGGCCGATCTCACCTCATGGGCACGTCCTCACCAGCGTGAGGGCAGGGGCGGGGAGCGCCATGGGGCCTGTGCCGGCCCTCAGCGACGTCGTCATCGTCCGCCCATCCCGAGACTGCGGTTGTCCTGGCCGCGTTTACCCCCGATCCGCTCGACCATGCCCGGCGATCATCCGGACCCCGCCGTCTCCGCCTTCCGGCGCGATCTCCTGGTTCCGATCCATGTCGTGGGGAACCGGGAAGGACGTCAGAAAGGAGTCCCCGTGACCACCTACGTGATCACCGTCCCCGGCACGTTCCTCAACGAGGTCCCCGACAGCGTCTGCTCCGACGTCGGGCGACGGCTGCGGCCCCAGGACCCGAGGAACACCGATCTCGGGGAGAGCGAGGAGCTGAGTCTGCTGAGCGTGGAGGACGACGGCGTGTTCGCCGCCCGGGTCGAGGTCGAGGCCGCCGACCGGTCCGAGGCCGAGGCGGAGGCGGTACGGCTGGTCTCCCGGGCCCTGCGGGACAGCGGCCTGTCCGAAGGGGACGCGGCGCTCGGACAGGCGGTCGTGACCGGTATCGACAGCGAGTTCTGAGGCGGGCGCAACGGGTATCGACGGCGAGTTCTGAGGCGCGCGCAGAACTGGCCGTCTGGTGCGCGGCCGGCACCGGCGATGGTGCGCAGTCGGTACGCGGGATGGTCCGCAGTCGTTACGCACGATGGTGCGCGGACGGTCGGGGGATGGCGCCGTGGGCCTCCGCGGGCGAGGATGTTCTCTTCGCGCAGTGCAGTCCGCGCCCGCGGTCCACGGCTCTTCCGCTGCTCCGCGGCCGGCACGGACGACGTCGGCCGCCGGTCCTGAAGGAGCCCCGGGATGGGTTCACACGCAGCGCCGCACCACCGCAACAGGCGCCTGTTGGTGCTGGCCTCGGGCCTGATGCTCGTGGTCGGCGGGCTCCTGGGCCTCCCCCGTGCCGACGGCGCTCCCGCCGAGGGCGACGCCTGCCACACCGCGAGCACACGGCTGCCCCGCGGGGACTGCGGGCCGTTCTGGCAGGTCCTCGCCGAGGACTTCAACGGCGACCGGGTGCCGCTGGGTTCCTTCAGCGACTGCGAGCACGACGTGGACACGTCCGCGGCCTACTGCGGTGGACTGAAGGGGAAGTACCGGGACAACTGGTGGGCGTATCCGACGGGTTGGCCCGACACCGCCCGCAGCCGGGGGCGGCAGGTGGTGGGGGTCTACCACCCGGAGGACACCGTGAGCGTCGGTCCCGCGGCGGACGGCGACGGAAGGATGTCGGTCCGGATGTGGCGGCCCGCCGACGGGGGTCCCGTCCATGCGGCGGCCCTGGTGCCGCGGGCGGTGATGCAGATGAAGTACGGCAAGTACAGCGCGCGCATCAAGGTCACCGAGCCGGCGCCGGGGTACAAGTCCGCCTGGCTGCACTACGGCGGGGGCTGCGAGATGGACCACCCCGAAGGCGAGTGGGACGGTGAGCTCAGCTCCTTCCACCATCCGTGCGGTGGCGGTGAGCAGGGTTACTTCCCGGGCAGCGACGACTGGACGCACTGGCACACCGTGTCCACCGAGTGGACGCCGGGGCATGTCCGGTTCTTCGTCGACGGCCGCCTGACGGGTCATGACACCCGCGGGGTACCGGACCGGCCCCTGTCCTGGGTCCTCCAGAACGAGAGCGCGCTGGAGGGTCCGGTCGCGGCGCCGGGGAGCAGTGCGCGGCTGGAGATCACGTGGGTGGCGGCGTACGCGTACGGCTGGAAGTGACGGCCGGGTCAGAGGGACGGGGTGATGAGCTCGTCGGCGACCCACTGGGCGACCTGGGCGGGATAGGGGGTCGGCAGGCCGAGGACGATGTGGGTGAAGCCCTCGGTGATCGCTTTGCCGATGGCCCTGCGGGCGGGGGCGGGGGCGTCGTAGGAGATGGCGATGTGGATCGAGCGGGTGATCTCGGCGGGGTCGCGTCCGATCTCCTCGCAGTAGCGGTCCAGCAGGGCGCTGCGGCGGGCGGCGTCCTCGATGTCGCCGCCGGGGATGTTCCACAGGTCGGCGTGTCGGGCGGCGGTGCGCAGGGTCGAGGAGGCGCGGCCGCCGATGAGTATCGGGGGGTGGGGGCGCTGGACCGGCTTGGGGTTGCCGAAGGCTCCCGTGAGGTGGTGGTAGGTGCCGTGCGCGTCGAAGGGCTTCTCCTCGGTCCACAGGCGCCTGATCAGCGTGCAGGCTTCGTCGAGGCCGCCCACCGCGTGCGCGGAGTGGTGGAAGGGAAGCCCGTGGGCTTCGTACTCGCGCCTCGCGAGGGGGTGGCCTGGTCGGGAGCCGACGCCGATGCCGAAGTCCAGCCGGCCGTCGGAGACGATGTCGACGGTCGTGGCGATCTTGGCCAGCAGGGCGGGCGGCCGGAACCGGTTGCTGGTCACCATGACGCCGAGCCGCAGCCGCCGGGTCTGAGCGGCCAACGCCGACAGGAGCGTCCAGCCTTCGTACGCCGGTCCGTCGGGGTCGCCGCCGATCGGCATGAGGTGATCGAAGAGCCAGGCGTGCCGGATCGCGGGGATGGCGTCCGCCTCGCGCCAGACGCGGAGGATGTCGTGGTAGCCGGTCTGCATGGGGGCGGTCATGATGCCGAAGCTGGGCGGGGGTTGGTGGGGCATGGGCGGACCTTTCCTGTACGGCGGTGGGTAGGTGTACGGCGATGGGCGGCCGGTGGGTGGGGCGGGGTCTTCGGTTCGACTCGGCTCGGCGTTAGGGGGGTCGGCGGGTTGCGGGGCATGGGGCCGTGGCTGCTCGGGGCCTGGCTCGTGGGCCACGGTTCCGGGCGGGGGCAGGCGGGGTGGGGCGGGCCGGGATGCGCGGCGCGGGCACACACGGCAGGGGCTGTGAGCCGCCTCGGTACACGCCCGCACCCGCGCCGCACGGCCCGACGGCTCCCTCGTCGCCCTTCGCTTCGTTGGTCCCCTTCGCACGCGCCAGCGGTCAGCGGGGACGCGGGGTTGCGTCGGGGCCACCTGCCGCCTTGACGCACGCCCGCGGCAGCGATCAGCGGCGGCGTCGGGCCCACGAGCCGCCTTGGTGCACGTCCCGGGGCCACGAGCCGTCTTGGTGCACGTCCCGCGCCCGTGTCGCGCAGCCCGGCAGCTCCTGCACCCCCTCGCCCCGCCTTAATCCACCTCGCCCCCTTCGTCCCCTACACCCGCGGCAGCGGTCGGCGGCGCAGGGTCGTGTCGAGGAGGGACGGTGGGGTGTCGAACTTCTCCTCCGGGGCCAGGTCGGTGCCGGGGGTGACGATTTCGTCGATCGCGTCGAGCACGTCGGCGGTCAGGACCGTGTCCGCGGCGGCGAGTTGGGAGTGCAGGTGGTCGACCGTGCGCGGGCCGAGGAGGGCGCTGGTGACGCCGGGGTGCGCGGTCACGAAGCCGAGGGCGAGTTGGATCAGTGAGAGTCCGGCCTCCTCGGCGAGTGCCGTCAGCCGCTCCACGGCGGCGAGCCTGGTCCGGTTGGCCGGCAGGGTGGTGTCGAAGCGCGCCGGCAGGAACCCCGAGCGATGGGTGGTGATGTCCCGGCCCTCACGGATCGCGCCGGACAGCCAGCCCGAGGCCAGCGGACTCCACGCCAGCACGCCGAGGCCGTACTCCTGGGTGACGGGCAGGACATGGGTCTCGATGCCCCGCTGGAGGATGGAGTAGCTGGGCTGTTCGGTGACGTAGCGGCTCAGGTGGTGCTCGCGGGCCGCCCACTGGGCCTGCACGATGCGATGGGCGGGGAAGGTCGAGGAGCCGAAGTAGCGGATCTTTCCGGCGCGTTGGAGGTCGGTGAGGGCCGACAGCGTCTCCTCGTCGCTGGTCCTCGGGTCCCAGCGGTGGATCTGGTACAGGTCGACGTGGTCGACGCCCAGACGGCGCAGGCTCGCCTCCAGCTCCGTGACCAGCCAGCGGCGCGAACTGCCCTGGTGATTGCGCTCCTCGCCCATCGGCATGCCGGCCTTGGTGGCCAGAACGAGGTCGTCGCGGCGGCCCGCGATGGCCTTGCCGACCATCTCCTCCGACTCGCCGTCGCCGTACATGTCGGCGGTGTCGATGACGTTGACCCCGGCATCGAGGGCAGCGTCGACGATCGCGGTGGCCTCCTCCTGTGTGGTGCGGCCGATCCGGCCGAAGTTCATCGCGCCGAGCGCGAGGGAGCTGACCTGCACACCGGTGCGGCCCAAAGTGCGGTACTGCATGAGCGTGATCCTCCAGAAGGGCGTGAAGCCACACGGCACGACACGGCATGGCTTGGTCGCGAGAGTCCCGCTCTGCCATCATGAGCAAACGGAACCTCGTTCCGGAACGATACGGAACACCGTTCCGTTTTTGCAAGCGAGGGAGGAAACAGCACGGTGAACGACAGCTCAGGGCGCGAGGCCCCGCGCCGGAAGGACGCCCGGCGCAACAAGGAGACCCTCCTCGACGCGGCCGCCGCGGTGTTCGTCGCCAAGGGCGTCGAGGCGCCGGTGCGTGACATCGCCGCCGAGGCCGGCGTGGGGCTCGGCACGATCTACCGGCACTTCCCCACCCGGGCGGACCTGATCATCGCCGTCTACCGGCACCAGGTCGACGCGTGCGCCGAGGCCGGCCCCGCCCTGCTCGCGAGCAGTCCCACCGCGCACACCGCACTGGAGCAGTGGATCAACCAGTTCGTCGACTTCCTGGTCACCAAGCACGGGCTGGCGGGCGTGCTTCAGTCCGACAACTCCGGGTTCGACACGCTGCACGCGTACTTCCTCGACCGCCTGGTGCCCGTGTGCACCGAGCTGCTCGACGCCGCGGCCGAAGCCGGGGAGATCCGCTCCGGCGTCGAGGCGTACGAGTTGATGCGCGGCGTCGGCAACCTCTGCATCGGCGCGGACACCGACCCGCGCTACGACCCACGCCGCCTGATCGGAATCCTGGTCGCCGGGCTCAGGGCGTGACGAGGCGCACCGGGAAGCCCTGACGTGCTGGACGACACTCCTTACCGCACCTCCGGCAGCAACGCCCGTGCCGCCTCGCGGTGTTCTGCCGCCGCCGTCGGGTCCGTGGTGTCGAGAACCGTCGCCAGGCCTTCGTGGGCGAGAGCCTCGGCGTGACGGTTGCCGAGTTTCGGGGCGAGGGCGAGGGCTTCGTGGTGCAGGCGCAGGGCCCGGTCGGGGAGGCCCGCCAGCCGGCAGGTCTCGGCGTAGGGGTGCAGGAAGTGGATCTTCCAGTGGTCCTCGAAGAGTTCGTCCAGCAGCGAGAACGCCTGTTCGTGAGCGGCCAGGGCCTCCTCCTGTCGGCCCATCCGGCGCAGGGCCACGCCGAGACAGTTCAGGCACCAGGCCTCGTTGTGCCGGTGCCCGTCCTCCCGGGCCAGCGCGAGCGCCCGGTGGAGGTGCTCGCCGGCCGCGTCGGGGTCCTCGTGGGCGACAGCCACACCGAGGGTGATCAGGGCCGTCAGCGTGGGCGGCCACGCGCTGTCGGCGTGCGGGACCTCCAGCGCCGTGCGGGCGAGCTGCGCGGCCTCCTCGCGGTGTCCGAGCTGGAGCAGCGCCCAGGCCTCGTACGCGGTCGCGTGGGCCGTGCCCATGGGGCAGTCGGCGTCCGCGTACAGCTTGCCCGCCAGCCGGAACAGGTCGAGCGGTTCCTCGACGTACCCCTCGTCCCATCGCAAGTAGCCGCGCCGCATGGCCAGTTCGGCCTCGACGCGCAGGTCGCCCGACCTGGCCAGCAGTGATGCCGCCGACTCGTACGCGGCCGCCGCTTCCGCCGTCCGGCCCGCGTTGTAGCGGGCGAAGCCCAAGTCGCTGTGTGCTTCCGCGAGTTGGAGCGGGTCTCCCAGGCGTTGCGCGGCGGCCAGGGAGTGCTCGAAGAGGCCGTTGAGCATGGTGGTGCCGCAGCGGCGGGCGAAGTACGACCGCATGAAGCGCGGCAGCTCGCACAGGTGCCGGTCGGCGCCGGCCCTCTGCGCCGCCTCGAACGCGGCCAGGAGGTTCAGGTACTCCGTGCCGAACCAGATGAGCGCGGCGATCTTGTGGTCGAACCGCGGCAGCTCGGCCGGCGGGCCGTCCACGGAGGGCCGCCGGCGCAGGCCCGGGAACGGCATCGCGGCGTCCGCGGCGGCGGCCGCGTGCACATAGTGGTCGAGGACCCGGGTGAGCGCCCGGTCCCGGTCCGTCTCGGAGTCCTGCTCGACGGTGGTGCGCAGGGCGTGCTGGTGCACCAGGTCGTGGAGGCGGTAGCGGCCCGCCGCCGGCTGCTGCACGAGGTGCGCGTCCAGGAGGTCCTCCAGCATCGCGCGGGCGTCGCGCAGCGGCACGTCGGCCAGGGCCGCCGCCACGTACTCGTCGAACGACGACCCCGGCAGCAGGCCCAGCAGCCGGAACAGCCGGGCCTTCGCGCGGTCCAACTGCCTTACGGACATGGCGAAGGCGGTGTCGAACTCGCCGGCTCCCTCCGCCATCCGCTCGACGAGGATGCCCACCGTCCAGCCGGGCCGGTGCCGCAGCCGGGCCGCGGTCAGCCGCAGGGCCAGCGGCAGCCGGCCGCACAGCCGCAGCACCTCGGCGGTGTTCTCGGGGTCACGGGCGAGGCGGCCCTCGGGGTCGTCGGCCTCGCCGCTGGCGCGGGCCAGCAGTTCGGCGCTCTCCTGCTCGGTGAGGACGTCCAGGGAGACCGGCGGGACCTCGTCGAGGCCCAGCAGCCGGTTGCGGCTGGTGATCAGGGCGACCGAGGAACCGGCGCCGGGCAGCAGCGGACGGACCTGGTCGGCGTCGGCCGCGTTGTCGAGGACCACGACCGCCCGCCGGTGCGCGAGCTCGGCGCGCCAGCAGGCGGCGAGTTCCTCGACGCCGCCTTCCTGCGGGACCTTCTCGGAGGGCACGTCCAGTGCGGCGAGCAGGGTCCGCAACGCGCGGTCGGGGTCGAGCGGCTCACGGCCCGCGGTGAAGCCGTGCAGGTCGAGGTAGAGCTGGGCGTCCGGGTAGTCGGCGGCGAGCCGGTGCGCGGCGTGCACCGCCAGGCAGGTCTTGCCGACGCCCGCCATGCCGTCGAGGGCGATGACCCGGCTGTCGGCGACCCCGTCGAGCACCGCTCGCAGCTGGGCCGCACGTCCGGTGAAGTCGGGCACGTCGCGCGGCAGGTCGTTGCGGGGCGGCCGCGGCACCCCGGCGGGCGGCGACGGGGGCGGGACCTGGCGGCTGGTCCTCGGCGGTGCCGGCAGGGGGCTGGAGGCCCGCTCCCACAGGGGGCGCAGCGGGCGCGGGTCGCGCTGGACCAGGCGGCAGAGGGCGATCACCGCGGGCCAGGGCGGGACCGTCCGGCCGCTGAGGTAGCGGGACAGGGACGAGGAGCTGAGCCCGGCGTCCCGCGCGAGGGCCCGTACGCCCCGTTTCGACAGCTCCTGGAGCAGGCGCAGTCTTGCCGCCAGCTCCTCCTGCGGATCGCCGCCGGCTGTTCCGCCGTGCTCCACCACTGTCCCCCGCCCCCTGTGTCCCGCCGCGGCCCGCCGTGTCCAGACCGGATCGTGCCTGCTCAAAGCCGTTTCGCCTGTCCCACGGTGTCCCACGGCCGTCGTCCTGACAACCCCTCTGGGCTGAGATGGAACCACGCCCCGCAGGGACGGGGCACCCGATCCGCAGAGGAGAGCATCAGATGCAGTCCCGTATGCAGAACCCCGCCGTCGTCCTGTCCGACGCGATGCAGCCCATCCAGCAGCTCATGAAGACCGTCCACACCGGCGGGGTGGACGGGCAGACGCTGGAGCTGGTGCATCTGCGGGTCAGTCAGATCAACGGGTGCAGCGCCTGTGTCGACGGCGGCGCCAGGACCGCCCGCAAGGCGGGGGTGAGCGACGAGCGGCTGGCCACGGTCGCCGCGTGGCGCGAGGCCCCGTACTTCAGCGAGGAGGAGCGGGCGGCGCTCGCGCTCGCCGAGGCGGCGACCCGTCTTGCCGACCGTCCCGACGCGGTGAGTGACGAGATCTGGGACGCCGCCGCCACCTATTTCGACGAGAAGCAGCTGGCCGCGATCGTCCTGATGGTCGGCGTGACCAACCTGTTCAACCGGCTCAACGCCACGACCCGGCAGATCGCCGGCGCGTGGGGATGACCTGCGCGGCGGCCCTCGGGACGTGAAGATGTCCCTGAGCGTTCCGCCGCCCTCGTGCCACACCCTGCCCCACTGATTTCCGTGACGTCCGTGCACCAGGAGGAGACATCATGACCGGCACCCGCAAGACGACGAAGAGGACCGAGACGTTCACCGCCGAGGAGCGCGCCGCGATGAAGGAGCGCGCCCAGGAGGTCAAGGCGTCGGCGCGCCGTGGCTCGCGGGCCGACAAGGCGGCGGAGGACGAGGCCGCCGTGGTCGCGAAGATCGCCGAGATGCAGGACTCGGACCGGGTCATGGCCGAGCGGATCCACGCCGTGGTGAAGGCGAGCGCGCCGGACCTGGCTCCCAAGCTCTGGTACGGGATGCCCGCGTACGCCAAGGACGGCAAGGTCGTCTGCTTCTTCCAGAGCGCGCAGAAGTTCAACGCCCGGTACGCGACCTTCGGGTTCAACGACAAGGCGGAGCTCGACGAGGGCACCATGTGGCCGACGGCCTTCGCGCTCACGAGGCTCACGGCGGCGGACGAGGCGCGGATCGGTGAGCTGGTGAAGCGGGCGGCGGGCTGAGGGACCGGGAAGCGGGACGACAGGAGGGTCGAGAGGGTGCACAGGCCGACGAACAGCCGACGTCCCGTGGGGCTGTTCGTCGGCCTGTGCACCTTGGACGTCGTCCAGCTCGTGGACCATGTGCCGGGTGCCAACGAGAAACTGACGGCCCGTGAGCAGGTGGTGGCCGCGGGCGGACCGGCGGCGAACGCGGCGGTGACCTTCGGCCATCTGGGCGGTACGGCAAGGCTGCTCACCGGGATCGGCGCACATCCGCTGGGGGTCGCGGTGGCGGCGGATCTGGGTCGCCTCGGCGTGGACGTGGTGGACCTGGCGGCCGGTTCGGTCGAGCCGCCGGCCGTGTCGTCCATTCTGGTCACCGCATCGAGCGGGGACCGCGCCGTCGCCTCGACCAACGCGGTCGGGCGGAGCCTCTCACCGCCCGCCGGTCTCGACGCGCTGGTGGCCGGCTGCGACATCGTCGAGTTCGACGGCCACCACGGGGAGTTGGCGGTGGCCGCGGCCCGTGCGGCGCGGACCGCCGGTCGTCGCACGGTGCTCGACGGGGGCAGTTGGAAACCCGGGACGGAGGAGCTGCTGGCGTCGATCGACGTGGCCGTGTGCTCGGCGGACTTCCGGCCGCCCGGCACGGAGGGCCCCGAGGACGTCCTGCGGTTCCTTCGGGAGCGCGGGGTCGCCTGGTCGGCGGTCAGTCGAGGAGAGCGGCCGATCCTGTGGGCGGGCGGCGACGGCGGCGGCACCGTGGAGGTGCCGGCCGTGCGGGTCGCGGACACGTTGGGCGCGGGGGACGTCCTCCATGGGGCGCTGACCCATCACCTCGCGGTTCAGGGCGAGTTGACCGTGGACGGGTTCACCGAGGCCTTGCGCGAAGCGGCGGTGGTGGCTTCGCGGGCGTGCGCTTCCTTCGGCACCCGTGCCTGGATGCGGGAGAGTTGACGTACAGAGGATTCCGTACCGATGTCGCCGGGCTGCCCCACGTCTGGGGCAGCCACTCACCACCCGCGACCGCTCACTACCGGCGACCGCGCACGTTCCAGCCGCTGCCGATGCCGGCCAGGTGAAGGGCGAGCACCATGAGGCCGAGCAGCATGATGTTCGTCGACGTGAAGGTGTCGTTCGTCGAGATGTCCGCGGCGTTGATCAGAAAGGAGATGAAGAACAGGACCGCGGAGATGATGGCGAGCATGGGGCCCGTCCCTTCAGGTGACTGGGTCATGGCATTTGACTTGGTCATGACCTTCCGTACAGCCCGGTTGCCCCCAACTCTCCTTCACATGCCGGGAAATGAGTTGTTCGGCCAGTCGGACATCGTTCGAAAACTCTTGACGCTCCCGTGGGACGCGATTGACACTCTCGCAACACGACGTCACACCGCCGAAACGGCAGGGTGCTCACGGCCGAGGCCCCGCCATGCCTCCCGGTGGGGCCCCGCCATGTCTCAGCAGGGAACCCCACATGACGCACTTCGCACGTCCGCGCCTGCGCGCGAGACGCCGGGCGGGCCGCCTGGGCGGTCTGACCGCCGCGGCACTGCTCCTGGGCCTCACCGCACCCGTGCTCCCCGCCCACGCGGCGGACACCGCGGGCGTCGCCGACGGGCCCGCCCTCTGGTACAAGCTCGACGCCGCCTCCGGCAGCACCGTCCCGGACGCCTCCGGCCACGGCCGCGACGGCACCCTGAACGGCACCGCCGACTGGTCGAACCCGGGGCAGGGGCTCGCCTTCAACGGCTCCGACACCTACATCAAGGTGCCCGACGACGTCATGAAGGGCATGACCTCGATCAGCGTCTCCATGGACGTGCAGATCGACCCGGCACAGAGCACGCCGTACTTCCTCTACGGCTTCGGCAACTCCAGCGGCGGCACCGGCAACGGGTACCTGTTCGCCACCGGCAACTCCCTGCGCACCGCGATCGCGAGCGGCAACTGGTCGACCGAGCAGAACACCAGGCCCGACGACGCGCACAACCTGGCCCGCGGGGTGTGGAAGCAGCTCACCTACACCCAGACCGGAAGCACCGGCATCCTCTACGAGGACGGCGTCGAGGTCGGCCGCAACACGGCGGTCACCATCACGCCCGGCTCCATCGGCGCCGGCTCCACCACCGCCAACTACGTGGGCAAGTCGGTCTATTCGGGCGACAAGCTCTTCAAGGGCCGCATCCGGGACTTCCGCGTCTACGACCGCGCCCTCAGCCCCGCCGAGGTCGACGAGCTGACCCTGCCGATCGCGGCGGAGGGTGTCGCCGCCGACAAGGCCGCGCTGAGCCTCGGCGACACCAGCGCGGTCACGGCCGACCTGGTCCTCCCCAAGTCCGGCACGGCCGGCGGGTCGACCATCACCTGGGCCAGCGACCACCCCGACGTGGTGTCCGCCACCGGCAAGGTGACCCGCCCCGCCGCCGGCGAGCC
The DNA here is from genome assembly GCF_001514195.1 of Streptomyces griseorubiginosus. Lineage (GTDB taxonomy): Bacteria > Actinomycetota > Actinomycetes > Streptomycetales > Streptomycetaceae > Streptomyces > Streptomyces griseorubiginosus. Next base: position 68,283 of record NZ_KQ948740.1, read on the forward strand.
GGACGGCCACGCCACCCTCACGGCGACCCTGAAGAAGGGTTCCGCCACCGGCACCAAGAGCTTCGAGGTCACGGTCCTGCCGGCCTTCGACGACCGGACGGCCACCGAGAAGGCGGCCGCGAGCCTCGTCGTGCACACCATCGACGACGTGCGCGGCAACCTCACCCTGCCGACGAGCGGTGACTACGGCACGGCCGTCTCCTGGTCCTCCGCCGACAAGGAGGTGGTCGCGGACGACGGCGTGGTCCACCGCCCCGCGCACGGCGCCGGCGCCACGGCCGTCGAACTGACCGCCACCGTCACCAAGGGCGCGGCCACGGCGACCCGCACCTTCACCGCGAAGGTCACCGAACTCCCGGCGAAGCAGGCCCTCAAGGGCTACATGTTCAGCTACTTCACCGGCGAGGGCACCTCGGACGGCGAGCAGCTCTACGCCGCGCTCAGCAAGGGCGACGACCCGCTCAAGTGGCGGGAGTTGAACGACGGCAAGCCCGTCCTGACCTCCACGCTCGGCGAGAAGGGTTTGCGCGACCCGTTCATCATCCGCTCTCCCGAGGGCGACAAGTTCTACCAGATCGCCACCGACCTCAGGATCTACGGCAACGGCGACTGGGACGCGGCCCAGCGCACCGGCAGCAAGTCCATCATGGTCTGGGAGTCCACCGACCTGGTGCACTGGACGAACCAGCGGCTGGTCAGGATCTCCCCCGACAGCGCGGGCAACACCTGGGCGCCGGAGGCGTTCTACGACGCGCAGCGCGGCGAGTACGTGGTCTTCTGGGCGTCGAAGCTGTACGACAACGCAGGGCACTCGGGCGACACCTACAACCGCATGATGTACGCGACCACCCGTGACTTCTACACCTTCAGCGAGCCCAGGGTCTGGGTCGACCGCGGCTACTCGGTCATCGACTCCACGATGATCCAGCACGACGGCACCTACTACCGGCTGTCGAAGGACGAGCGGAACAACTCCTCCTCCACGCCCAACAGCAAGTTCATCTTCGAGGAGAAGAGCGACTCGATCCTCGGTTCGTGGACCCCGGTGGCCGAGGGCATCGGCAAGGGGACGATGAGCGCCGCCGAGGGACCGCTGGTCTTCAAGTCGAACACCGAGAACAAGTGGTACGCCTTCCTCGACGAGTTCGGCGGCCGCGGCTACCTCCCCTTCGAGACCACCGACCTCGACTCGGGCGTCTGGACCCCGTCGACCGGCTACGACCTGCCGGCCAGACCCCGGCACGGCACCGTCCTGCCGGTCACCCAGGCCGAGTACGACCGGCTGCTGCGCGCCTACCAGCCCGACCGGCTCGTGGAGAGCGTCCAGGACATCAACGTGAAGACACGCACGGGTGAGGCGCCGGTCCTGCCCGCCACCGTGATCGCCACGTACGCCGACGGAGTCAAGCGCCCCGTCGCGGTCACCTGGGAGGACGTGCCGGCGTCGAAGTACGCCCAGCCCGGCACCTTCACGGTCACCGGCAGCCTCCCGGACGGCGCCGCGATCCCGGTCCTGGCCGAGGTCACCGTCTCCGCCGAGGGTCCCGACATCCCGGCCGACCTGCTGCTGCACTACGGCTTCGACGAGACGTCCGGCAACATCGCGGTCGACTCCAGCGGTCACGGCTACCACGGCACCTACGTCGGCACGCCCGGCTTCGGCACCGGCGTCGAGGACGGCTCGTTCAAGATGTCCGGTGACTCCGGCTCGCCGTACGTGAGGATCCCGAACGGTGTGCTGAAGAACGCCGGCAGCGTGACCGTGTCGACGTACGCCAAGTGGAAGGGCGGCAGCAGCTTCCAGTGGCTGTTCGGGCTCGGCCCCGACAGCGACAGGTACCTGTTCGCCACGCCCTCCAACGGCGGCAACAGCCTCTACTCGGCGATCACCAAGGCGAGTTGGTCGGCGGAGTCGAAGCTGACGGCGGGCTCGCAGCTCACCCCGGGCCAGTGGCGGCACGTCACCGTGACCCTCGACGGAGCGACCGGCCGGATGGTCCTCTACGTCGACGGCGTCGAGGCGGCCCGTACGACGACCACCATCAAGCCGTCCGAGCTCTACGACGCGAACAAGGACTACAGCGGCTACATCGGCAAGTCCCTGTACGCGGCCGACCCGTCCTTCGGCGGCGAGGTCGACGACTTCCGCATCTACGACCGTGCGCTGACCGCCGCCGAGGTCATGGAGCTCAGCGGCAACACCGCGGGCATCGCGAGGGCGACGCACCCGGCGCTGAAGGTCGACGCGATCGTGGACGACGCCGACGGCAAGGTCACGCTGCCCATGAAGGAGGGCACCGATCTGACCGCGCTGGCACCGGAGTTCACCCTCGCGCACGGAGCGGCGATCAGCCCCGCCTCCGGCAGCGTGCAGGACTTCAGCAAGCCGGTGACCTACGAGGTGACCGGGTCCGACGGCAAGAAGCGCACCTGGACGGTGTCGGCGCTCGTCATGAAGAGCCCGGTGCTGCCCGGTCTCAACGCCGACCCGAACATCGTGCGGTTCGGCGACACCTTCTACCTCTACCCGACCACCGACGGCTTCCCGGGCTGGAGCGGCACGCAGTTCAAGGCGTACTCGTCCACCGACCTGGTCCACTGGAAGGACCACGGAGTCATCCTCGACCTCGGCCCCGACGTGTCCTGGGCGGACAGCAGGGCCTGGGCGCCGACGATCGCCGAGAAGGACGGCAAGTACTACTTCTACTTCTGTGCCGACGCCAACATCGGTGTCGCGGTGTCCGACTCGCCGACCGGTCCGTTCAAGGACGCGCTGGGCAAACCCCTCCTGAAGGCCGGCCTGTACAGCGGCCAGATGATCGACCCGGCCGTGTTCACGGACGACGACGGGCAGTCGTACCTCTACTGGGGCAACGGGCGGGCCTACGTGGCGCCGCTGAACGCCGACATGACCTCCCTCGACCTCACGAAGATGAAGGACATCACGCCCAGCGACTACCGCGAGGGCTCGTTCGTCATCAAGCGGGGCGGCACCTACTACTTCATGTGGTCGGAGAACGACACCGGCGACGAGAACTACCGCGTCGCCTACGCCACCGGCCCCTCCCCCACCGGCCCCTGGACCAAGCGGGGCGTCATCCTGGAGAAGGACCTCTCGCTCGGCATCAAGGGACCCGGCCACCACTCGGTCGTCCATGTCCCGAACACCGACGACTGGTACATCGCCTACCACCGGTTCGCGATCCCCGGCGGTGACGGCACGCATCGCGAGACGACCGTCGACAAGCTGGAGTTCGACGCCGACGGCCTGATCAGGAAGGTCGTGCCCACGCTGACGAGCATCGACCCGGTGAGCGTCGTGCACGCCGGCGCGGACGGCAGCGGCACCGAGGGCGGCGCGATCGCGCTGCACGGCACGATCTCCGGCGCGGGCAGCCCGAAGTGGACGGCCGAGAAGGGGGCTCCCTGCACCTTCGCCGACCCGAACGCGGCCGCCACGACGGTGACGTGTTCCGACAACGGCACCTTCCGGGTCACGCTCACCGGCGGCCGCAGCAGCGACACGGCGACGGTGAAGGTGGCCAACGCGGCACCGGTGGTCACCTCCGCCGCGGGTCCGCAGTCCCCCGTGCAGCTCGGCAGGCCCGCGGTCGTCACGGCCGCGTTCACCGACGCAGGTGCCGGTGACACGCACAGCTGCGTGGTCGACTGGAAGGACGGGAGCGCGCCGCGGTCCGGCACGGTCACCGCTTCCGGCTGCCGGGCCGAGTACACGTACGCCAAGGCCGGGATCCGCCGGCCGGTGGTCACCGTGACCGACGACGACGGCGCCTCGGACAGCCGGACGCTTGCGGAGCTGGTCGTCTACGAGCGTGCCGCCGGTCCGGTGCTCGGTGCCGGTGTCCTCACCTCCCCGGCCGGCGCCTACCCGGCCAGGCCGACGCTGACGGGCCACGCCGCCTTCTCCTTCGCGGCGGCCTACCTGCCGGGACTCACGGCGCCGGTGGGCGAGGTCTCCTTCGACTTCGGCCCGGCCAAGCTGAAGTTCCGCTCGACAGGGTCCGACTGGCTGGTGGTATCCGGCTCCCAGGCCGTCTACCAGGGGTCCGGCCGGGTCAACGGCACGGACGGGTACGCCTTCCGGGTCACCGCCACCGACGCGCCGGACACCTTCCGCCTGCGGATCTGGAAGAAGGCCGGCGGTGAGGTCGTCTACGACAACCTGACCGCCGCGAAGATCACCGGCCTCGTCGCCGTCGGCGGCGGCCGGCGGTAGTCCCCCTCCACGGAGCTCCGTCGACAGCGTGCGCTGTCGACGGAGCTCCTCTTTTTCATGGGTTCAGTGACCTGACCCATCAACCTCTGCGCACCCTCTTTCGCCCAGCACAGCGTCGTGGCATGCTCACCGCTCAACGCACTCATGAACATCGTTCACATGCATGAATACGCACGGGAAGGACGACCCGCATGGACGAGTTCAATGTCATGGGCATGACCAGACGATCACTGCTGGGCAGCGCCGCCGCCGTGGCCCTGACCGCCGGAACCGCGTCCGCGGCCCAAGCGACGCCACTGTGGCGCGAGTACCGCCGCACCCCCTTCACCCACCCACAGGTCCCCTACGTCGGACGTGCCGGCTGCCACACCGGGGCGGAACGCTTCCCCCGACGGAGAGTCGTCGCCGACATCCTCGACTTCGGCGCCGTCGCGGACGGTTCCACCGACTCCGCTCCCGCGATCAACCGTGCCATCGCCGCCGCCGGGAGGGCGGGCGGCGGCACGGTCACCATCCCGCCGGGCACCTTCCGTATCGACGACGTCATCCGCGTGGACCGCTCGAACGTGACCCTGAAGGGCGCCGGCAGCAGCCGTACGACGTTGTACGCGACGAAGAACCTCACCGAGCTCATCGGCACCTACGGCTCGCGCTACGGCGGGGACAAGTCGTCCTGGTCCTGGGCCGGAGGCCTGATCTGGCTGGCCCCCAGGGCCCGTTGGGAGTCCCTCGTCGCGGCGATCCGGGCCAGGGCATGGCCCTTCGAGGGCTGGACGGGCAACCGGCGCGACGAGTGGCGAACGCTCACGACCGTCGCTCCGGCCCGCCGGGGCGCCTGGAGGGTGCGGGTCGCCGACGCCTCCGCACTGCGTCCGGGCGCCCTGGTCCTTCTGCGGCTCGCGGACGACGGTGACCACACCCTCCTGGAGCACATGTGCGGCGGCGGGCCGGGACCCGAGGGCTACTTCTGGGACGACAAGACGAAGCTGACGTCGTACGTCCCCTACGAGTGGCCGGTCCGCATCGCCCGCGTGCGCGGCTGCGAGGTCACCCTCGAACGCCCTCTGCCGCTCGACGTGCGTGCGGAATGGCAGCCGCAACTGACCACGCACGTCCCCGAGTTGACGGGGGCGGGGGTCGAGGGCCTGACCCTGGAGGCGGTCGAGACCCCGCAGCAGCCGCACCTGCTGGACAAGGGACACAACGGTGTCGTCCTCCAGTGCGCGTACGACTGCTGGGTCGACGACGTGACGGTCCGTCATGCCGACAACGGCTTCGGCTTGGTGGCCGCCTCCGCGTGCACGCTGCGCCGCACGCGGGTGGCGGGCCGCGGCTCCCATCACCCCTACTTCTGCCGCGAGGGTTCGCACGACAACCTCGTCGAGGACTTCACGATCGAGGAGCGCACCAGCCCGGCGCCCCCGGGCACCCAGCTGCACGGCATCAACGTCGAGGGGCTGTCGTCGTTCAACGTCTGGTCGCGCGGGGACATGCGGATGGGTACCTTCGACAGCCATCGCGGTCTGCCCTTCGCCAATGTGCGCACCGACATCACGGTGAACAACAACGGCCGTCACGGCGGGGACGCCAGCGCGGGGCCCCTGTTCGGTGCCCGGTTCACCCACTGGAACATCCGGGTCACCAACGGCCGGGCGGGGCTGGTGAGGATCGACGGCCTGGCGCCGTACTCCGCGACCGTCGGCATCGACGAGGTCAGGGAGTTCGACCAGATCGACGTGCCCGACTTCGCGGGCGATCTGCACACGCGACTGGAGCTGTACGGGAGTCCGGGGGCGGTGCGGCCACGGAACCTGTACGAGGCCCAGCGCGGGCTCAAGGGGGTGGTCCGGTGAACGCGCGCTCCCGGTGGTTCGTGCTCCTGACGGCCCTCGCCGCGTTCACCTCGGGCCTCACGGCCCCTGTCGCGGCGCGGACCGCGGCCGCGGTCCCGGACACCACGGTCCTCGACGGCGCCCGTCTCCAGCACACCAAGAAGCACCTGGGTGATCCCCAACTGCGTGGGGCGGTCAGGGCGTTGACGTCCCGCGCCGACAAGTGGCTGGACCAGGGCCCCTGGACGGTCGTCGACAAGCCCCGGCCCGCCCCCGGCGGCGATGTCCACGACTACCTCAGCCAGGCCCCGTACTGGTGGCCGTCGCAGTCCCCGACCTCCGACAACCCGTGGGGCTGCCCCTACGTGCAGCGCGACGGCCAGCGCAATCCCGAGGTGGACACGGGGACCGACCGCCAGGACCTGGAGAAGACCTTCGACTCCGCCTACGACCTGTCCCTGGCCTGGTACTACACCGGCAGGAAGCAGTACGCCGAGAAGGCCGGGCAGGTGGTGCGCACCTGGTTCCTCGATCCGGCCACGCGGATGAACCCCCATCTGGAGCACTCCCAGTTCATCCCCTGCAAGTACGACGGCCGCGCCATCGGCATCATCGACTTCTCCCAGTCGTACACCAGCGTGCTCGACGCGATCGCCCTCCTGAACACCGGGGCGCCGGGGTGGAGCGGGAAGGACCGCAGCGGCATGGCGCGGTGGAACACCGACTTCCTCCGCTGGCTCAAGGACAGCGACTTCGGCAAGCAGGAGGGCGCCGCCGCCAACAACCACGGCACCTTCTACGACCTGCTGCTCGCCGGCCTCGCCCACGCGACCGGCGACCGCGCACTGGCCCGCCGGACGGTCCTGGACGCGCGGAGCAGACGCATCGCACCGCAGATCGCGGCGGACGGCAGCCAGCCCCAGGAGCTGACCCGCACCCGGAGCTGGCACTACTCGACCTTCGACCTGGTCGCCTACACCCGGCTCGCGGCCATCGGCCGACATGTCGGCGTCGACCTGTGGGCCTATCGGGGCCCGGAGGGGCAGAGCCTGTCCAGGGCGGTGGACTATCTGCTGCCCGCGGCGACCGGAGCCGCCCCCTGGCCGCATCCGGAGCTGGAGTTCCTCCGGTACGCGGCCACCGACGTGGTGCACGCGGCCGCCGACGCGGGTGACGCACGGGCACGAAAGACCGTTCCGCGGCTGGAGGCGCCGCCCGGCGGCGACCTGTGGGCGCTGCGCCCCGCGGCGGAACAACTGGACTCCATCGCGGGGTGAGCAGCGCCGGGTGAGAAGGGCGGGTCAGGAGCACCGGGCGAGCGATGCCGGTGCCGAGTGCCGAGTGCCGTCAGGACGTCGACAGGTCGATGGCCCGGTCGACGTCCTGCGGCCGCAGCACCCGCAGGATGCCTTCGAGCAGGTAGTAGTCGGCGTACGGCAGCGAGATCTCGATCCCGTCCTCGGCGGGCCGGTTGCGGGTGCAGCGGGCGACGACCGCCTCCGCGCGGGCCGAGTTCCTCGTCAGACACGTCTCCGCCAGCGCGGTGAGCAGCCGCAGCGCCACGTCCCGGTAGGAGCCACGCCCGGTGGCCGCGGAGAGGTCGAGCAGACCGCAGGCCAGGATCGCGCCGGCCGAGGCGTCCTTGATGTCGTACGGCTGCTGCGGCGCCCGGTAGTCCCACACCGGGACGTGGTCCGCGCCGAGCGCCCCGATCGCGAAGTCGGCGAGCCTGCGGGCGGTGGTCAGGAACTCGCGGTTCCCGGTGCGCCGGTACATGGTGGTGAAGCCGTAGACACCCCAGGCCTGGCCTCGCGACCAGCAGGAGGTGGGGCTGTAGCCCTGGACGGTGTTCGGGCCGAGCGGTGCCCCGGTGTCCGGGTCGAAGTCGTAGACGTGCGGGATCGAGCCGTCCGGGCGCGGGAAGACCCGCTGCGCGGTCCTGGCGTGCTCCATGGCGATCTCCAGGTATCTGCTGTCGCCGGTCTCCCGGCTCGCGAAGGCCAGGAGGTCGAGGTTCATCATCGTGTCGATGATGACCCGGCCCGCGTTGTTGGGGTCGGTGAGCGCGCCCCAGGCCCGGATGAATCGGCCCCGCGGGTTGTAGCGCCGGGTGAGGGAGTCGGCCGCCTGCACGGCCCCGGCCCGCCAGGTCTCGTCGCCGGTCAGCCGCCAGGCGGTGACCCAGGACGGGTAGAAGAGGAAGCCCAGGTCATGGGTGCCGGTGTCGTACCGACGAGGAGCCAGCTTCGCCGCGGAGGCCAGGGCCCAGGTGCGGAAGTCGTCGTCCTTGCTGTGCAGCCACGCCATCCACAGGGTGCCGGGCCAGAAGCCGCCGACCCAGTCGCCGTTCTGCGAGTAGGTCCACTTCTCGAACTTGGTGCCGACGGGGAAGGCGGTCACGGTCGGCGCGACCGCGCGGAGCTTGTCGACGGCGTAGTCGGCGGCCTCGCGCAGAGCGCGCAGGCTCGGTGCGGCGGCCACGGCCGGCGTCGGGGACGCTCCGGCCACCGCGACGCCGGTCGCGGTGGCCAGAACGGTGCGGCGGGGAACAGACATGCTCACGCCTCCAACTCCATGGGGGGTCCTGGGAGTTGATCGAGCGTGGCACAGCAGGGCCTGGGCTGTACACCCACGTGAGCGATGTTCAAGTATGCGAATAGACTCAGCCGTGCTTGCGACCCACCCCCGCGTACACCCAGAACTCCGACGGGTTCTCCGGTACGTCCTCCGCGGCGTCCGGGCGCCACAGGGGGACGTGGACCAGGCCCGGTTCCGTCAGGTCGAAGCCGGTGAAGAGGGCCTGGATCTCCTCACGGGAGCGGACCGTGACCGGCGAGGTGGCGCGGGAGCGGTACAGCTGGGTGACCGCGGCCGCCGTGTCCGGGCGGTCCTGGTCGGTCGCGTGGGACAGGGCCAGCCAGCTGCCCTCCGGCAGGGCGTCGCGGAAGGCGGCGACGATACCGGCCGGGTCCTCCTCCGGCGTGACGAAGTGCAGGATCGCCACCATGAGGACGGCGACCGGCTGATCGAAGTCGATCAGCTTGCGCACCTGCGGCGAGGACAGGACGTCGGCGGGGCGCCGGATGTCGGCGTCGACGATGTCGGCGTGCGGGTTGTCGGCGAGCAGGGTGGTGCTGTGGGCGACGGCCACAGGGTCCTTGTCGACGTAGACCACCCGGGCCCCCGGGCTCGCCGCCTGGGCCACCTCGTGGACATTGCCCTGCGTCGGGATGCCGGAGCCCAGGTCGATGAACTGCCGCACCCCCGTTGCGGCCAGGTGGCGCACGGCACGGCCGAGGAAGGCGCGGTTGGCGCGGGCGAGCATCCGTACCTGGGGGTCGATGGCGGTGACGGCCGCCACGGCCTCGCGGTCGATGGCGAAGTTGTGCTCCCCACCCAGCATCGCGTCGTACATCCGGGCTACGCTCGCCTTGTCCGGATCGGCCCCTGGCGGCAGTGCATCCGAGTCGATCACCAGAACGTCCTTCCCCACCAAGGTACTTGACGCCTCATCATATAGTTGCCGTCGTAGGCCCGGCGATCAGCGCTCCCCCACCGGGCGCCCGGACCCCCACCCGGAAAGGCCCCACGACCCTGCGGAACGAACCGCACAGACCCTCCGACGACACCCCCGCCACCGTGCCCGCGCCCCGCCGCTCGCCCTTCTCGCCGGCGGCCGACGTCATCGGCTCGGAACTCGACCTGGGGCTGACCGGCAGCCATGTCGTGCACGCGCTGACCCCCGGTTTCTGCGACGCGGCGTCCCTGTACCTGCTGGAGCGGTGGCGCCGCGAGGAGACCACGTACGCGGGCGCGGACCCCGCCCAGATCGAGGCACGCCGGCTGGCCCTGCGGGTGGGCACGGACGCGCCCGAGTCCTGGGAGCGCACCCTGCCGGTCGGCGAGGTGCTCGTCTTCCCCCGCGCGACGCCGTACGCCCGCGCCCTGGTCGACGGACACGCCCAGCTGCTCGACTCGGTGGACGAGCACACCGCCGAGCGGCTCACCCTGTCCGCCGGCCAGGACGCGCGGATCGGCGAACTCCTCAAGACGCGCTCGTTCCTCGTGGTGCCGCTGCGGCTGCGGGGCGGGGCGATCGGCTTCGTCGCCTGCTCGCGCGGGCCGGAGCGGGGACCGTTCCTGACCGCGGAGATCGCGGCCGTGGAGTCGCTGGCCGCCCGGGCCGCGGTCGCCCTGGACAACGCGCGCCGCTACGAGCACGAGCGCCGTACCGCGCTGGCCATCCGCAACAGCCTGCTGCCGGGGAGCATCCAGGAGGTGGAGGGCTGCCGGATCGCCCACGGGTCCCTGCCCGCGGGCCAGGGATCGATCATCGGCGGTGACTGGTTCGACGTGCTGAGACGGCCCGGCGACCGGGTCAGCCTGATCGTCGGGGACGCGATGGGGCACGGCCCGGAATCGGCCGTGGCGATGATCCAGCTGCGGACCGCGGTGCGGACCCTGGCGGGGCTCGACATCCCCGCCGCCGACCTCGTACGACGGCTCGACGCGCTCGCCAGCGAGACCCCCGGCGCCTCCTTCGCGACCTGCATCTACGCCGAGTGGGACGCGCGGCACCGCACCTGCACCCTGGTGGGCGCCGGGCATCCGCCCCCGCTGCTGCGCGGCCCGGACGGCCGAACCGCCCCGGTCACCCTGGTCGGCGCGGGCCTGCCGCTCGGTCTCGGCGCGGGCAGCTACGAGCCGACCGTGTTGAGCGTCGAGGACCCGGCCCTGCTCGTGCTCTACAGCGACGGTCTGGTCGAGTCCCGGGACGCGGACATCGACCAGGAGATCGCCCGCCTCGCCGAGGCGCTCGACACGGCGGCCGCCGACCACGATCCGCTGCCCGCCCTGTGCCGACGGCTGCTGCACACCCCGTCCGACCCGGCCCGCTCGGACGACCGCACACTGCTGCTCGCCGAACTCACTCCGGCGGTCCGATAGTTCAGCGGTTCAGGCGGTCCGGTTCGGTGGTTGAGGCGGTCCGGCTCGGTGATTCAGGCGGTCTGGTTCGCTGGTCCAGGACGTCCGGCTCGGTGGTCCAGGACGTCCGGTTCGGTGGTTCAGGCCGTCAGGTTCGCCCAGACGGCGTTTCCGCCGGTGAGTCGGGAGCGGTCCACCCCCCAGGTGGCCGCGAGTTCCTCCACCAGGAACAGGCCCCTGCCGCCCTCGTCGTCGAGGGCCGCCCGGCAGCGGCGCAGCCTGCGGCGGGAGCGGTCGTGGTCGTGCACCTCCAGCCGGAGGATCCCCTCGGTGACCAGTCCGATGCCGCACAGGATGCGGGCGCTGAGGGTGTGGCACACGGCGTTGGTGGCCAGTTCCGACAGCAGCAGGACCGCGTCCGAGCGCAGCTCGCCGGGCAGGCTCCAGGACTTGAGCCGGGTGCCGACCGAGCGGCGGGCGACCCCGACGCTGGAGCGGTGCGCGGGGAGCTCGATCCAGTGAGTTCGTTCCTGGTCCACGGCGTCTAACAGCTGGGGGGACGAAGTCGTGTGGGGGGACACGGTGTTGGCCTTCCGTGGGGAGGCGGCGCGGCCTGGCGAGACGCATCGGAGAGGTCGGGATCGTTGCCAACCGGCAGGAGGGTAGGGGCGGTTGACGTCACTGTGCGCGCGTTCGGCGGCACGGTTCACACAGGCAATCATGCTCGCAACGAAGTTCAACCTGCAACCAGCTTCCTGATAATTTCAGAGAGCCGGTATCGGCCCGATCGCGTCATCAAGTCGCCGCGGGGCCCGTGCCGGTGACAGCCCCCCAGGAGGTCAGGACGTGAGCGAAGGCCGTACGGGCACGGGTGGCACCAGTGCTCCCACCGTGCTGCGCATGATCCTCGGCCGGCGTCTCCAGGAGCGGCGGCAGGACGCGGGCAGGTCGCTGGACGACGCGGCCAAGGCGCTCAGAGTGACCTCGCTCACCATCCGCCGCCTGGAGAAGGCGGAGGTCGCGCTCAAGCCGCTGTACGTGGAGAAGCTGCTCGAGACCTACGGGGCCGAGCGGCAGGAGATCGACGAGTTCGTCGTCCTCGCCGAGCGGGCCAACGAGCCCGGCTGGTGGCACACCTACCGGGACGTGCTGCCGAACTGGTTCAGCGCCTACGTCAGTCTGGAGGCCGGGGCCAGGACCCTGCGCACCTACGAGCCGCACTACGTGACGGGACTCCTCCAGACCCGTGCGTACGCGCACGGCGTGCTGCGCAGCGGCTTCCCCCACGAGCCCGACGAGGACCTGGGCAGACGGGTGGACCTGCGGCTGCGCCGCCAGAGCCTGCTGGAGAGACCCGACGCGCCCACGCTGTGGGTGGTGATGGAAGAAGCCGTACTGCACCGGGTGGTCGGCGGCCCCGAGGTCATGCGGGAGCAGATCGAACGGCTCCTGGAGGTCGCGGAGCTGGAGCACGTCAGTGTCGACGTGGTGCCGTTCACCGCCGGCGCCCATGTGGGCGCGTGCGCCCCGTTCACGTACTTCCGCTTCGAGGAACCCGAGCTGCCGGACATCGTCTACACCGAGGTCCTCTCCGGCGCGATGTACCTGGACCAGCGCGCGGACGTGGTGGCCCATCTGGAGGCGCACAGCCGCATGTCCCTGCTGACCTCGGACGCGGACAGCAGGGCACTCCTGAACCGCATGCGCAAGGAGTACTCATGACCAGCACCGACTGTCACGTCTACAACGGGATGCCGGCCGCCGAACTCGGCGAGCAGGGCTGGGAGTCCCCGTGGAGCGGCCCCAACGGCGGCCAGTGCGTGCAGACCAAGCTCCTGGCCGACGGCCGGGTGGCGCTGCGGCAGTCGACCGATCCGGCCGGGCCCGCGCTGATCTGCACCCCGCAGGAGATCGCCGCGTTCGTCGCGGGCGTCAAGCGGGGTCTCGCCGACCATCTGACGGCCGGCTGAGCCGGCTGCCCCACGACCCGAGCCGGACCTGCCCCGGCAGCGACCTGCCCGACACCCCCACGCACCCCACCTGAAAGGGACAGGATGACCCACCCCCACGCCGCGCGGGAGATCGACACCAGCCGGCCCCACTCCGCCCGGATGTACGACTACTACCTCGGCGGCAAGGACCACTTCGACGTCGACACGCAGGCGGCCGAGACCGTCGCGGCCACCTACCCCGGCATCTTCACCTGCGCCCGCGAGATCCGCGCCTTCATGCACCGGGCCACCCGGGTCCTCGCCCAGGAGTACGGGGTGCGCCAGTGGCTGGACATCGGCACCGGCATCCCGACCGAGCCGAATCTGCACCAGGTCGCACAGTCCGTGGCACCCGAGGCACGCGTCGTCTACGCCGACAACGACCCGCTGGTCCTCAAGTACGCCGAGCGCCTGATGCGCAACACGCCCGAGGGCCGCACCGCCTATGTCCAGGGGGACTTCACCGACCCCGAGGCGATCCTGGGCTCCCCCGAGGTGGCCAGGACCCTGGACCTGAACCGGCCGGTCGCCCTGTCGCTCAACGCCATCCTGCACTTCGTGCCGGACGACTGGGACCCGTACGGCACCGTCTCCCGTCTCCTGGACGCCCTGCCCTCGGGCAGCGCGCTGGCGGTGAGCCACTGCACGGGCGACTTCGCTCCGGAGCTGTGGGAGAAGCTCGTCGGCATCTACGCCGCCGCGGGCACCCGGGCCCAGGTGCGCAGCAAGGAGGAGGTGGCCCGCTTCTTCAAGGGCCTCGATCTGCTCGACCCGGGCATCTCCCTCACCCACCGCTGGCGCCAGGACGACCCGCGGGGCACGGCCCCGGAACCGACGGACGCCGAGGTCAGCGCATGGGCCGGGGTGGGCATCAAGCCGTGACGCGGTGCAATTTCGTGCCGTGACAGGATCCACCGCATGAGCAACGAAGAGCGGGAGCGGCCCGTCGCCCTGGTCACCGGGTCCACGTCCGGGATCGGGGAGGCCGTCGCACGGCGCCTCGCGGCGGACGGCACGCGGGTCGTCGTGCACTCGCGGCGCAGCGCGGCGGCCGGGCAGGCGCTGGCCGCGGAGCTCGGCGGCGCCTATCTCCAGGCGGACCTGGGGGTGGAGGAGGAGGCCCGCGGGCTGGTCGAGGCGGCCCTCGGCCGGTTCGGGCGGCTGGACGTGCTGGTGAACAACGCGGGCATCAGCTGGCCGATCCCGCACGCGGACCTCGCGGCGGCGACCCCGGCGGACTGGCGGCACCTGCTGGAGGTCAACCTCATCGCCCCCTGGGTGCTGTGCACGACGGCCCTTCCCGCCCTGCGGCGGTCCCCGGGCGGCGGCAGCATCGTCAACATCACCAGCCACGCCGGCGTACGGCCCAAGGGGTCCTCGGTGCCGTACGCGGCGAGCAAGGCCGCGCTGAACCATGTGACCCGGCTGCTCGCGGCGGCGCTCGGCCCCGACGTCCGGGTGAACGCGGTGGCCCCCGGCCTCGTGGACACACCGATGACGAAGGACTGGGCGGAGGCGCACGAACTGTGGCGCGACCGCGCCCCGATGCACCGCCCGGCCCGGCCGTCCGACGTGGCCGACCTGGTGGCGTCGGTGATCGCCAGCGGCTACCTCACCGGAGAGGTCATCATGCTGGACGGCGGCCTGAACCTGACCTGAGAACTCCTGCGCCCCGGAGCCCTGTTGAGTCATGGCATCGGGGCGAACACGGGCAGCGTCAGCGCTGAGTGGGCCGGTCGGGGCGGCGGGGAGGGCATCGTGACCAGGTCGCGCAGCATGGCGTCGCGCTGCTCCAGGGCTCGCGCGGTGGTGGGGAAGAGCCTGGCTCCGCCGTTGTCGACCAGTGCCTGATTCACGCTGACGAACGCGCGCAGATCACGTTCGTAGGCGGCGAAGGCCGCGGTGTGGTCGCGGTGCGCGGCCAGGGCGTGGGCGAGCATGTAGGCACCGACCAGCGCGAGACTCGACCCCTGTCCGGTGAGGAACGAGGGGGCGTAGGCGGCGTCGCCGACGAGCGCGACCCGGCCGCTGGACCAGTGGGGCATGCGGATCTGCCCTGCCGTGTCGCAGTACAGGTCGTCCGCGTCGCGCATGGCGCCGATGATGGCCGGTACCTTCCATCCCGCTCCCGCGAAGGCCGTGGTGAGCAGGGCCCGTCGGGCTTCGGGGTTGCGAAGGGCGGCCGACGGCGGTTCCGGTCGGTGAAAGGTCAGGAAGGCGTGCAGTCGGTCGGTGTCACCGACGGCGTAGAGGGCCGCCGCCCTCCCCGGGGTGTTCCACAGCATGAGCTCGTGGGAGAGCCCAAAGGTGTTCGGCATGGTGAACAGGCCGAAGCAGTAGCCGAGGTAGCGGTGGAACTGTTCTTCGGGGCCGAACACCGACTCCCGGGTGGGCGAGTGCAGCCCGTCGGCGCCGAACACGAGGTCGTACGTGCGCCGCAGCCCGCTGTGGAACGTGATGTCGACACCCCGTCCGGACTGATCGAGGGTGGCGATGGAGTCGTCGAACAGGAACTCCACGTCGTCGCGGACCCTCGCCTGGAGAAGCGCGGCCAGGTCTCCTCGGCGCACTTCCAGGTCCTGTCCCTGGACACTGCCGACGACGGCGTGGGAGGCGAGCGAGGCCACCGTGCCGCCCTCGGCGTCGAGGAAGGTGCACCGCGGGGAGTCGACGTGCGCGCTCCGCAGCTGCGGCAGGATTCCCATCCGCCGGACCACTTCCGTCGCGGTACCGCGGATGTCGATGGGGTAGCCAGGGGCCCGTGACGCGCCCGCCTTCTCCACCACGGTGACCTCGAACCCGGTGCGGTGCAGCCAGTACGCCAGCGCGGGTCCGGAGATGCCGGCCCCGGAGACCAGCACCTTGCGCTTCGGTGTCATGCCTGGGTTCCCTTCTTGGTGATATGGACGAAGAGCAGTGAGAGCGCGGCGACCAGGCCGGTGACGGTGAACCCGGTGACGAAGGCCGATTCGCTCGGCAGGCCCGTCACCGATGCGGCCCCGGCGTCGAGGATTGCGGCGGCGATCTGGGCGCCCAGGGCTACGCCGATCACGCGGGTCACCACGAGCAGGCTGGTGGCGATGCCGATGTCCTTGGTCCCGATGGCGTTGGCGGTGCCGGCGAGCAGGGCGGTGGTGCCGACGCCCGCGGCGAACGCGGTCAGCACCTTCGCGAGGACGAGCTGCCATTCCGCGGAGTGCAACGACGCCAGGGCGATCATCGTGGCCGCCGTGACGACGGTGCCCGCCATGACGACGGCACGCGGTCCGAAACGCCGGGCCGCGATCCCCCCGACCGCGTCGCTCAGCGCCCCGGCGACGGCGCCGGGCAGGAGAAACAGTCCTATGTCGGTGGTGCCGGCTCCGAAGCCGTATCCGTCGGCCGATACCGCGAACAGCTGCGGAAGGAGAAAGAGCACCATCCCGGAGGCGGTGGTGATGACGAAGGTGAACACGACCGAGTGCCACATACCGGGCTTCGCCAGCATGCGCAGATCGACCATCGGGGAGGCTGCCCTGCGCTCGACGACGACCCATCCGCAGGCGAGGGCGGCCACGACCACGGCGAGGGCACCGGTCGCGAGGGGCGGCAGGCCGCCGGTTCCGGTCACCGTCACGAGCCCGATCATGAACACGAGCAGGGTGCCGCTCAGCAGGAGCACTCCGGGCCAGTCGATCCCGTCGTCCGACGGGACCGGCGGATCGTGCGGCAGCAGCAGCGCCACGACCGATGTCGCGGCCACGACCGCGATCGTCGGCAGGGCGAACATCCAGTGCCAGGACAGTCCTTGCGCGATCGGCCCGGCGAACAGGATGCCCACCATGCCGCCGCCCGTGAACAGCGCGACGACCAGCCCGATCGCCGTCTGCGAGGTGCCTGCCGGGAGGTGTTTGCGCATCAGGATGAAGGAGAGCGGCAGCGCGCCCACCATGACGCCCTGAAGCACCTGGCCGAGCAGCAGCACCGGCAGGTTCGGCGCGAGAGCGGCCGACAGACCGCCGGCCGAAACCACGGCCATCAGCAGGACCAGGACCCGTTTACCGCCGTAGCGGTCGCCGAGTTTACCCGCGACGGGCGCGACCACGGCGCCCGTCACGAGTAACGAGTTGCCGATCAAGGCTCCTTCGCCAGGACTGACCCCCAACTCCCTTTGCAGCAGCGGGAGCGCAGGCTCCACCACCGACTGCAGGGCGCCGAGGGCGAGGGCCAGGATGCCGAGCGCACCCAGCGGCAGACGGCCGGTACGGGCCGGCGAGACCACAGCTGTCGCCATTTTGGACATGCGTATCCCTTTCAGGGGTGGTGGTGAGTGGGTGGTGGGAAGTCGTTGAGGGGAGTCAGCACGGGGGCATGGCTGATACGGGCGCCGCGCCGTCATGCGCGCAGGAGCACGTGCTGTTCTGGCTGCCGTGGAGGTGTGTGGAGTGCTACGGCGTGCGGTCGGGGCCGGTGTGGGCCAGCCCCGTCCGATAGGCGATCACGACGAGTTGCGCGCGGTCGCGGGCGCCCAGCTTCGTCATGGCGCGCTGCACATGGGCCCGAACGGTGAAGGGGCTGAGGAACATCCGCTCGGCGATCTCCTGGTTGGACAGACCGGTCGCGACCAGGGCCACCATCTCGCGCTCGCGTGGGGTGAGCACGGCGAGCTGCTCCGGGTCGTGCGACGGGGCGTCATCCGGTGTGGCCAGGAAACGGGCGACCAGGGAGCGGGTCGCGGCGGGTGACAGAAGTGTGTCGCCGTCGGCGATCGTCCGCACGGCGTGCAGCAGGTCCTCGGCGCCGATGCCCTTGCCGATGAAGCCGCCGGCTCCCGCGCGCAGCGCCTGGGCGACGTACTCGTCGGTCTCGTAGGTGGTGAGGATCAGGATGCGGCTGGCACGCAGTTCCGGGTCCGCGCAGATCTCCGACGTGGCGGTGAGGCCGTCCACCTCGGGCATCCGGATGTCCATGACCACCACGTCGGGGCGCAGTTGACGGGTGAGTCGCACGGCCTCCCTGCCGTCGGCGGCCTCACCGACCACGGTGATGTCGTCGGCGGACTCCAGCAGCAGCCGGAAGGCGCCTCGGAGCAGGGCCTGGTCGTCGGCGAGCAACACGCGGAGGGTCACAACGGGTCCTTGGCGGGTGGGAGGGGCAGCTCGGTGGAGACGAGGAAGCCGCCCTCGGGGCGGCTGCCCGCGGAGAGCCGGCCGCCGACGGCGAGGGCACGTTCTCGCATGCCGATCAGGCCGTAACCGGGCGGTCGGTCCCCGACAGCGGACCCGCGCGACGCCGTAGAAGCGGTGGACACCGTGGTCGTGGTGGACGCCGTAGACCCGGTGGACGCCGGAGACGTCCTGGCCGAGGTGGCGGCCGGCCGGGCACCTCCTCCGTCGTCCGCGACGGTGACCGTCACGCGGTCGCGGTTCCAGACGAGGCCCACCCGGGCGCTGCCGGTGCCGGCGTGCTTGGTCACGTTGGTCAGGGCTTCCTGGACGATGCGATAGGCGGTCAGGTCCACTCCCGGTGGCAGCGGCCTGGCCGTGCCCTCCTGGTGCAACGACACCTCCAGACCCGCGCGGCGGAAGGAATCGAGGAGCGTGGGGAGCCGGGACAGCCCGGGTGCCGGTTCGGCGGGCGCGGCCGCGTCCCCGGACTGCCGTAGCAGACCGACCGTGGCCCGCAGGTCGTCGAGCGCGACGGCGGTGGTCTCCACGAGCTCCTTGAGGCTCTTGCGGGTCTGCTCCGGGCGGCTGTCGAAGAGGTGGGCGGCGACCGTGGCCTGCGCGTTGGCCAGGGTGATCTGATGCGCCACCAGGTCGTGCAGTTCCCGCGCGATGCGCACGCGTTCCTCGCCCACTCTGCGGCGCGCCTCGCTGTCCCGGCTCTCCTCGGCCCGCCGGGCCCGCTCCTCCACGGCCGCCAGGTAGGCCCGCCGGTTCTGCGCCGAGTGCCCCAGCACACCGGCCACCACCGGGAACGCCGCCACCAGTGCCACCCTGCTCGCGTCCTGCCACGACAGGGCCCCGAGCAAGGGGGCGGAGGCGACCAGCAGTGCCGCGGAGATGAGCAGCACCGCGCTCGCCGCACGCCGTTCGGTGCGTGCGGTGAGCGCGTAGGAGTAGGCGGCGATCACCGTGGGCACCACGAGGAGCGGACTCAGCAGGAGGCCCAGGGACGGCCCCAGGACCGCCCCCACGGTCGTGGCCGCCATGACGGCCGGCGGCGCCCGGTGCCGCAACGGCAGCACGGCACACGTCACCAGGGCGAGGAGCCAGGCGGCGGCAGTGGGCGCCGAGAGCCTGCTGCCGTCGTCCTGCACCATACCGCCGAGCAGGCACAGCGCGAACGCCGTCGCCGTGATCGCTCCCTCCCGCCACCACGTGCCCCGTGGTCGCGGGCCGCCGCCACTCGTCGTCATGGCCGGCTCAGTCCCGGCCGACCGGCAGCTGTCGTACCGACGTGTCCGACTCGCGCGCGGGGCCCGGGACATGACCGCTCAGTGCCTCACCCTCGATGTCCACGTTCGGCAGCACACGGTCGAGGATACGGGGCAGCCACCAGGCCCGGCGGCCGAGCAGGGCGAGGACCGCGGGGGCGATCGCCATCCGGACCACGAAGGCGTCGAAGGCGACGGCGGCGGCGAGGCCGACGCCCATCGTCTGGATGGTCGGGTTGCTCATCCCGATGAATCCGGCGAACACGCTGGTCATGATGATCGCCGCGGCGGCCACCACGCGTCCGCTGTGCCGGAAGCCGCTGACGATCGCCTCGCCGGGGGACGCGCCGTGGACGTGGGCCTCGCGCATCCTGCTGAGCAGGAAGACCTCGTAGTCCATGGCGAGGCCGAAGACGATCCCGATGATGAGGATCGGCATGAGCGACATGACCGGTCCGGTCTGTTCGACGCCGATCAGACCGGCTGCCCAGCCCCATTGGAAGACGGCGACGAGGACACCGAAGGCGGCCCCCACGGACAGCAGGAAGCCGAGCGCGGCCTTGACCGGGACCAGGATCGAGCGGAAGACCACCGTCAGCAGGAGCACCGCCAGGCCGATGACCACGGTGAGATAGGGAACGAGGGCGTCGGACATGGCTTCGGAGATGTCGATGTTCATCGCGGTGGTGCCGGTCACCAGCACGTCGGCGCCGGTGTCGACCTCCACACCGGAGGCGGCGTCGCGGAGCGTGTGCACCAGGTCCTTGGTCTCGCCGCTGTTCGGGGCGGTCCGTGGGACGGCGGTGAGCACGGCGGTGTCCTCGGTACGGCTGAGCACCGGCTCACCGACCGACGCGATCCCGTGGACCGCCCGTACCATGCTGACGACCAGGTCCGCGGTGGCCCGGGTGTCCGCGGACCCCGACATGTCGACGACCACGGTCAGGGGGCCGTTGAAGCCGGGGCCGAACCCTTCGGACAGCAGGTCGTAGGCGCGGCGCTGGGTGGTCTCCACCGACTTGGACTCGTCGCCGGGCAGCCCGAGTTCGAGGCTCAGCGCGGGGAGGGCGACGGCACCGAGACCGAGTCCGGTGATCATGAGCACGGCCACCGGGCGGCGCAGCACGAACCGCGCCCAGCGGGTGCCGAGACCGGGCCAGCCCCCGGCGGCTGCCGGGTGGGTGCCTCCCGGGCGGGTGGCCTTGCGGACGGCGCGGGACAGCACCCGCCGGCCGAAGAATCCGAACAGGGCGGGCACCAGGGTCAGTGCGACGAGGACGGCGAGGGCCACGGCTCCCGCTCCTCCGAGACCCATCTTGGTGAGCTCGGGGATTCCGACGACTCCCAGTCCGACCAGCGCGATGAAGACGGTCGCGCCGGCGAAGACCACCGCGGATCCGGCCGTGCCCACCGCACGGCCCGCGGCCTCCTCCGGGTCGACGCCCCGGGCGCGCTCGTCACGGAACCGGGAGGTGATGAAGAGTGCGTAGTCGATGCCGACCGCGAGGCCCAGCATCAGCGTCAGGATGGCGACGGTGGACGTCAGGCCCAGCGGCGCGGCCAGCGCGGAGACCAGGCCGAAGGCGATGGCCACGCCGACGAAGGCGGTGAGCAGCGACAGTCCGGCCGCGACCAGCGATCCGAGGGCGAGGACCAGCACCACGGCCGCCACCACCACGCCGATGATCTCCGTCGTGCCGCCCATCGCCTCTTCCGCGTCCAGGGCCGAGCCGCCGATCTCCACGGTCAGTCCGGCGTCCCGGGCCTGGCCCGCGGCGCTCTCGAGCGCGGTCCTCGTCTGCGCGGTCAGGTCGACGGCGTCCGCGGTGTAGGTGACCGTGGAGTAGGCGATGGTGCCGTCCTCGCTGACGGCACCGCTCTCATAGGGGTCGGTGGTCGACGCGACCTGCGGGCCCCCGTCCAGCGAGCCGAGCGCGTCCTCGACGGCCGCCTTGTTCTGCCGGGCCGTCACCCGCTGCCCGTCCGGGGCCTGGAACACCAGACGGGCTTCCGCGCCCTGGGAGTTGCTCTGCGGGAAGCGCTGGTCGAGCAGGTCGAACGCCTTCTGCGACTCGGTGCCGGGCATGGAGAGGTCCTCGTCCTCCGCGGCCGGTGCCAGGGCTGCGGCCGCGATCGCCAGCAGCAGGGCTCCCAGCCACAGTCCGCCCACGAGCCGGCGCCGCCGGAAGGCCCACCGTCCGATCCGGTAAAGAAAAGCAGCCACCTGTTGATCACTCCAGACACCGGTAGGAACGGGAACATGCGGGATTCGCACGCCCCCAACCCTTCCTCCCGGCATCCGCCCGGACATCGTCCTGCGCCGCCGTCTTCCCCTGGTGCACCGGGACCGTTCGGCAAGGGGCCCTGGTGCCGACGCACTACAGCCACGCGTTGCAGCCGTGGGGCGGGGCGGGGTGGCGTCGGTGTGCGTCGCTGTCTGGCCCTACGAACCCCAGGGGCCCGGAGTCCTGACCGGCTTGCAGTCCCCTTCCGACTCGATGAGCACCGGCCTCACACTTCAGCCCGTCACATCCGTCAGCATCCGCCACCCCGGCGCGTAGTTTCCGTGCAGTACCAGTGACGCCGCCCCGACCGCGCCCACCGTCTCGCCGATCACGCTCTGTTCGACGGTGACCGGCCGGATCGTACGGGCGACGGAGGTGCGGTTGACGGCGGACTCGACCTCCTCGCGGATGATCGGTTCGATGCCGCGCAGTGCCTCGCCGCCGAGGACGACCCGGCTGACGTCGAGGAGGCTGGCGGCGCCGCGCGCGGCTTCTCCGATGCGGCGCGCGGCCCGTCGTACGACATCGCAGGCGTCGGCGTCGGCCGCGCGGGCCGCTCGGCGCAGGGCCTTCCAGTCGTCGTGCACGGCGTCGGGCGTGCCGGTGAGGCCGATCCGGTCGGCGGCCGCGCGGCCGTGCAGGCGGAGCAGGTCGTCGATGATCGCGGCCGGGCTGGCGTACGGGCCGAGACAGTCCAGGGCGCCGCAGTGGCAGACCCGGTCGCCGGGTTCCACCGCCATGTGCCCGAACTCGCCCGCGTTGCCCGAATCGCCGTGCAGGACGGTGTTGTTGAGGACGATCCCGGCGCCGACCCCCGTGCCGAGGTAGAGGAAGAGGAAGCTGCCCGCCCGGTCGGCGCCGCCGATCCAGCGTTCGCCGATGGCGGCGGCGGTGGCGTCGTTGTCGAGGGCGACGGGCAGACCGGTGGCCTCGGCGAACATGTCGGCGAGGGGCACGCGGCCCCAGCCGGGGAAGTTCGGCGGTGAGACCACCGCGCCGGTGGTGCCGTCGAGGGGGCCGGGCGCGGCGATGCCGAGGCCGAGGAGGCGGGCGCGGTCCACGGCGCTGCGGTCGAGGAGGCGTCCGGTGGTGCGGGCGACGCGGTCCACGACGTCGGCCGGGTCGCCGGGGTCGGTGAGTCTCAGGCGGCGGCTGCCGATGACCTGGCCGGCCAGGTCGACCACCACGATGACGGCGGCGTCGGGATCGAGGTGGACGCCGACCGCGCAGGCGCCCTCGGCGCGCAGGGTCAGCAGGGTGCGCCGCTTGCCGCCGCTGGAGGGGGCCTGCCCCGACTCGGCGACCAGGCCGGCGTCGAGGAGCTTGCGGACGACGTTGGAGACGGTCTGGTTGGTCAGGCCGGTGAGCGCGGCCAGCTCGACCCGGCTCACCTGGCCGGTGGTGCGGATGGCGTCCAGGACCACGGCCTGGTTGTAGCCGCCGACCCGCGGCAGATTGGTCCCGCTGAGCATCGTCATCTGATCCCCTCACCTCCGCCGCCCGGCGGCGCCCCAGGGCGAAAGTTTACATACTCGAAGCATTGACTTCATCCATCAAATGGATTTAGCTGACGCCCACAAAATCCGGCCTTCCAGGCCAGTCAGCGCAAGGTGGCGCCGAGCGTGGGGCGCCGTCGGCCTGGCCTTACGGCCCCAGAAAACTCGCGGCTTTCCCTCAGGTTTCGCGTCCCGGAGGAACCACTGTGCGCTCGAGAATCGTCACCACCGCGGTCTTCACCGCCGCCACCGCCCTGGCCGTCGCCGGCTGCGGTTCGGGCTCGTCAGGCAGCTCGGCCAAGTCCATCAAGGTCGTCTACTGGCAGAACCTGGACAGCACCAACAAGCTCCAGGCCACCTTCCTCGCCTCGATGGTGAAGGAGTTCACCCAGGCCAACCCGGGCACCAAGGTGACCCTCGTCCCGGTGGTCGCCTCCGAGAACGACTACTACACCAAGCTCCAGCTGATGATGCGCTCCCCCGCGACCGCGCCCGACCTGGTCTACGAGGACACCGCGCTGATCAACTCCGACATCGCGGGCGGCTACCTCAAGCCGCTGGACGCCTACACCGCGAAGTGGGCCGACTGGTCGCAGTACGCCAAGGCGGCCAAGGGCGCGGTGACCGGCGCCTCCGACGGCAAGGTCTACGCCGTGCCGGACGACACCGACACCCGCGGGATCTGGTACAACAAGCAGCTCCTCCAGAAGGCCGGGATCCCGGTCCCCTGGCAGCCCAAGACCTGGGCCGACGTCATCGCCGCCGCCAAGAAGATCAAGGCGAAGCTGCCCGGCGTCACCCCGCTGAACCTCTACACCGGTCAGGCGGGCGGCGAGGCGTCCTCCATGCAGGGCTTCGAGATGCTGCTGTACGGCACCCCGGCCGCCGACAAGTCGCTCTACGACGCCTCGCAGAAGAAGTGGGTGGTGGGCGGCCAGGGCTTCAAGGACTCGCTGGACTTCGTGCACACCGTGTACAGCGAGGGTCTCGGCCCGTCGAAGGAGCAGGCGCTGGGCGCCAACTTCGGCACCGCCGTGGGCACCGAACTCATCCCCGAGGGCAAGCTGGCGATCGACATAGACGGCTCCTGGATGCCCAACAACTGGAGTGACGCGGCGGCCAAGCCGTGGAAGCAGTGGCAGTCGGTGATGGGCACCGCGGCGATGCCCACGCAGAACGGTCAGGCGCCGGGCCGCACCAGCATGTCGGGCGGCTGGGCCTGGTCGATCCCGGCGAAGGCCAAGAACCCCGACCTGGCCTGGAAGTTCCTGTCGACCACGCTCCAGACGAAGACCAACGCGGCGAAGTGGAACGTGACCAACGCGAACATCGCGGTGCGCACGGACGTGGCCTCCGACCCGGCGTACCTGAACTCGGTGCCGACCAACAAGTTCTTCACCGAGCTGGTCGCCGACACCCACTACCGGCCCGGGCTGCCCGAGTACAACCAGGTGTCGACCGCGATCCAGAAGGCCATGGAGTCGGTGACCACCGGTCAGGCCTCCGTGGACAAGGCCGCCTCGACGTTCGATAACGATGTCAAGGCAGCCGTGGGCGACGACAAGACCGTGGAGGGCACTTCGTGACCGCCCTCGCCCCGGCGCCTCACGGGACCGGCGCAGGCCGCCGGTCCCGCGGGGCGCCCACCCCCGTCGTCCGCTCCCTGCTGCGGGGTCTGCCGACGGTCCCGGCCGTGGTCCTGCTGGCGGTGTTCCTGGCCGGCCCGATCGCGTACTGCGTGTACTACGCGTTCACCGACATGCAGCTCACCGGGGCCTCCGGCACCCACTTCGCAGGCCTCGACAACTTCACCCGGGCGCTGAAGGACACCGACTTCCTCAACGCGATGTGGCTCACGCTGGTGTTCGTGGTCGGCTCCGCGGTGGTCGGCCAGAACACCCTCGGGCTCGCGCTCGCGGTCCTGATGCAGAAGGCGACCAAGCCGGTCAGGGCGGTGGTGAACGGGGTGGTCATCGCCGCGTGGGTGCTGCCCGAGGTGGTCGCCGGCTATCTGATGTACGCCTTCTTCTACAACGAGGGCTCGCTCAACTCGCTGCTGGACGCGCTCCATCTGCCGGACCAGAACTGGCTGTACACGATGCCGATCCTCGCGGTGTGCCTGGCCAACGTGTGGCGCGGCACCGCGTTCTCCCTGATGGTCTTCACCGCGGCCATCAGCGACGTGCCCCAGGAGCTGGTGGAGGCCGCCGAGATGGACGGGGCGGGTCCCTGGCAGCGGCTGTGGCGGGTCGTCCTGCCCGTGATCAGGCCGTCGATCCTGACGAACCTGATGCTGATCACGCTCCAGACGCTGTCCGTCTTCGGGCTGATCTACACGATGACCCGCGGCGGCCCGGGCAACAAGAGCGAGACGCTGCCGATCTTCATGTACCAACAGGCCTTCCAGAACAGCCTGATCGGCTACGGCACCGCCATCGCGCTCGTCCTGCTGGTGGTCGGCGCGCTGTTCTCCGTCGTGTACATCCGGCTGCTGAAACTGGAGGAGGACTGATGGCCGCCGTAGCCACTCCCCCCGCGAGGACGGTGGACAAGGCCCCGGTGGCGCCGAGTCGCCCACGCGGGCGCCGGGTGCGCCCCGGGCGCCTCTCCGTCAACCTGGTCCTGCTCGCCGTGTCCGTGCTGTACGTCCTGCCGCTGCTGTGGATGCTGCTGGCCTCGGTGAGCGACACCAACTCCTTCCGGCTGAAGTGGCCTTCGGCGCTCACGCTCGACAACTTCGACGCGGTGCTCAACGTCGACACCACCTACCGGCCGATGCTCAACAGCCTGCTGCTGTGCGGTTTCGGCACAGCGGTGACCGTGGTGGCGTCCGTCCTGTGCGCCTATCCACTTTCCCGCTACCGGTCGCGGGTGCGGCGGCCGTTCCTCTACACGATCCTGTTCTCCACGGGGCTGCCGATCACGGCCGTGATGATCCCCGTCTACAGCATGTTCGTGCAGCTGAACCTGATCGACTCGATGCCGGGGACGACCCTGTTCCTGGCCGCGTCCGCGCTGCCGTTCGGGATCTGGCTGATGAAGAACTTCATGGACGGTGTCCCGATCGTCCTGGAGGAGGCCGCCCGTATCGACGGCGCGAACACCATGCAGGTGCTGTGGCGGGTGGTCCTGCCGCTGATGCGGCCCGGCGTCATGGTGGTCACCATCTTCACGTTCATCGGCATGTGGGGGAACTTCTTCGTCCCCTTCATCCTGCTGCTGTCGCCGGAGAAACTCCCCGCCTCGGTCAGCGTGTTCACCTTCCTCAGCGCCCACGACCAGACGCAGTACGGGCAGTTGTCGGCGTTCTCCCTCCTCTACTCGATGCCCGTCGTCCTGCTCTATCTGCTGCTGGCCCGCAAGCTCGGCGGCGGCTTCGCGCTCGGCGGCGCGCTCAAGGGCTGACTCCCCCCACCTGTACGGAGACGTGATGCACAACGACCGTGACCTGACCGAACAGCGGCTCGCCCGCGTGCTCGACGAGCGCATACGGCCCGCCGTGCACGCCCGGTCCGTCCCCCTCGACGTGGCGGTGTGGAGCGTCGCCGGTGAGCCGGTGCCGGTCGCCGAGGGACTGGCCGCTCCCTACCGTCCGGCCCGGGTCGGCGACCGGTGGGGGCCCGCCTGGTCGACGAGCTGGTTCAGGGTCAGTGGCACGATCCCGGCCGAGTGGGCGGGCGAGACGGTCGAGGCCGTACTGGACCTGGGGTTCGCGACCCACTCGGCGGGCTTCTCCGCCGAGGGGCTGGTCTACCGCCCCGACGGCAGTGCCGTGAAGGCGCTCAATCCGCGCAACACCTGGCTGCCGGTGGCCGAACGGGCGGTGGGCGGCGAGGAGTTCACGGTCCACATCGAGGCCGCCGCCAACCCGGTCGTCATGCACACCGCTCCGGGCGAGCTGACCTTCGGGCCCACGTCGGTGGGCGGCCGGGCGCCCTGGCTGGGCGACCCGGACGCGGACCCCGGCGAACCGCTCTACCGGCTGCGGCGGCTGGATCTGGCCGTGTTCGACCGGGAGGTGCATGAACTCGTCCAGGACCTGGAGGTGTTGCAGCAGCTGATGCCGGAGCTGTCCCCGGACTCCCCGCGCCGCTGGCAGATCCTGCGGGCGGTCGAACGCGCCCTGGACGCCGTCGACCTCCAGGACGTCAGCGGCAGCGCGCGGGCCGCCCGGGCCGCCCTCGCCCCCGTGCTGGCCTCCCCCGCGCACGCGAGCGCCCACCGGATCTCCGCGGTCGGGCACGCGCACATCGACACCGCCTGGCTGTGGCCGCTGCGCGAGACAGTCCGCAAGGTGGCCCGCACGGTCTCCAACGTCACCCAGCTCATGGACGACCACCCGGAGTTCAGGTTCGTGATGTCCCAGGCGCAGCAGCTCGCCTGGCTGAAGGAGCACCGGCCGGAGGTGTACGCGCGGGCGCAGGAGAAGGCGAAGACCGGGCAGTTCCTGCCGACGGGCAGTCTGTGGGTGGAGCCGGACACCAACATCAGCGGCGGCGAGGCCCTGGTGCGCCAGTTCGTGCACGGGAAGCGGTTCTTCCTGGAGGAGTTCGGCGTCGAGACCGAGGAGATGTGGCTGCCGGACACCTTCGGCTACAACGCGGCCCTGCCGCAGCTGATGAAGCTGGCCGGGGTGAAGTGGTTCCTGACCCAGAAGATCTCCTGGAACTCCACCAACCGGTTCCCGCACCACACGTTCTGGTGGGAGGGCATCGACGGAACCCGGATCTTCAGCCACTTCCCGCCCGTCGACAGCTACAACGGCGAGCTGTCCGGCGCCGAAGTCGCCCACAGCGTACGCAACTTCCGGGACAAGTCCGGCTCCGGCCACTCGCTGATCCCCTTCGGTTACGGCGACGGGGGTGGCGGCCCCACCCGCGAGATGCTCGCGCGCGCCGACCGGCTCCGGGACCTGGAGGGCGCGCCCCGTGTCGAGTTGGAGGGGCCGGCGGACTTCTTCCGGCGCGCGCACGCCGAGTACCAGGCGAACGGCGGCGCACCGGTGTGGTCGGGAGAGCTGTACCTGGAGCTGCACCGCGGCACCTTGACCAGCCAGCTCGCCACCAAGCAGGGCAACCGGCGCAGCGAACACCTTTTGCGCGAGGCGGAGTTGTGGGCGGCGACAGCGGCCGTACGGCACGGAGAGGCCTATCCGTACGACGCGCTGGACCGGCTGTGGAAGACCGTGCTGCTGCACCAGTTCCATGACATCCTGCCCGGCACCTCGATCGCCTGGGTGCACCGGGAGGCGGAGGAGACGTACGCGGCGGTGACACGGGAGCTGGAGGAGCTGATCAGGTCGGCTCAGGAGGCGTTGGCCGGAGAGCCCGAGGGCACCATCGTCTTCAACTCCGCGCCCCACGCCCGGTGCGGCGTCGCGGCCCTCGGGGCATGCCTGCGCCCCGAGACGGTCCCTCCGGCCACGCCCCCGCGGCCCGACGGCGACGGGCTCGTCCTCGACAACGGTCTGGTCCGCATCGTCGTGGACGCCGACGGCCTGATCACCTCCACCTACGACCTCACGGCCGACCGGGAGGCGCTGGCCCCCGGCGCGGTCGGCAACCTGCTCCAACTGCATCAGGACTTCCCGAACCAGTGGGACGCCTGGGACGTCGACGTCTTCTACCGCAACACGGTCCGCGACCTCACCGCCGCCGAGTCGGTGACGGCGACCGGAACCGCGGTGCGTGTGGTGCGGGTCTTCGGCGCTTCGCGGATCGAGCAGACCCTGTCGCTGCCGGCCGGTTCCCGCACGCTGGTCGTCGACACCGTCGTCGACTGGCACGAACGGGAGAAGTTCCTCAAGGTGGCCTTCCCCCTGGACGTGCGGGCCGCCCACTCGACCGCCGAGATCCCCTTCGGCCATGTCGAGCGCCCCACCCACACCAACACCAGTTGGGACGCGGCCAAGTTCGAGACCTGCGCGCACCGCTTCCTGCACGTCGGCGAGCCCGACTGGGGAGCCGCCCTGGTCAACGACTCCTCCTACGGCCACGACGTCACCCGTGACGTCCGCCCCGACGGCGGTACGACCACCACGGTCCGCCTCTCCCTGCTGCGCGCCGCCCGCTTCCCCGACCCCGACCAGGACCAGGGCACCCACCGGCTCGCCTACGCCCTGCTGATCGGCGCCGACGTCACCGACGCGAGGCGCGAGGGGTACCGCTTCAATCTGCCCGAGCGAGTGCTGCCGGGCAGTGCGACGGTCGCCCCGCTGGTCTCGGTCGACCACGAGGGCGTGATCGTCGAGGCGGTCAAGCTCGCCGACGACCGCAGCGGGGATGTGATCGTACGGCTCTACGAGTCGCGCGGCACTCGGGCGGCGGCGACTCTGCGCACCGGGTTCCCCCTGGCCTCGGCCGTGGTGACGGATCTGCTGGAGCGTACGGTGGATGATCAGGCGAGTCACGAGGAGGCCGAGGGGGGCGTTCGGCTGACGCTCCGCCCGTTCCAGATCCTCACGTTGCGGCTGCGTCCTGCCTGATCCGGGAGTCAGGGGAGGTCGGGTTCCCGTCGGAAGGCCTGCGCGATCGTCGCGTACTGCGAGGCGATCTCCAGCTGCTGGCGGCTGTTGATCGCCGACTCTTCGTCCTCGGCCCTGGCGAGGAAGGCGCGCGCCCGCTGGAGGCAGTAGCGACGGACCTCCTCGTCACGGGCGTTGTCCAGGTCGAGGTCGTCGAGGGCGGCCGCCCGGGTGTACGCGGCGCGGTTCCATGGGCGGTCCTTCGGCATGACCAGCCTCCTGCGGGCGTCGGTGATCGTGCGGGACAGAAATCGTGTGTCGTGTGAAACCACTGCGTCTTCTCGGCTCGTCCTCCCCACCGACCACACCGTGCGGGGCCAAGTCGGGTCTCGCGCGCCGTAGTTCAGGGGGAACATCATGACCGTACGCCTCCGCGGTTCCGCTCGCGCCGGAACCCGCGCCGCCGTCGCCGTCGCCACCACCGCCGTGCTCACCGCGGCCGCGCTCTGGTCCACCGCCGCTCCCGCATCCGCGATCAAGGGCGGCGGCCCGACCACCACCGGGGCGCGGCCGTACGCCATGCTGATCGAGCTCGACGGCAACCAGTTCTGCGGCGGCTCGCTGATCGCACCCACCAAGGTCCTCACCGCCGCCCACTGCGTGGTGAACGCCGGTGACGTGTCCGCGCTGCGGATCATCGGAGGCCGTACGCATGTGGACGGCACCGGCGGAACCGAACGGAAGATCGCGTCCTACCGGCTGGACTCCCGGTACGGCTCCCCCGGTCACGTCTACGACGCCGCCGTCCTCACCCTGGACCGGCCGATGCCGTACCGGACGATCCCAGTGGCCGGTCCCAAGGACGGCAAGCTGGTGGCCGACGGCCGGACGGCCACCGTGGTCGGGTGGGGACGCACCGGGCCCGGGGAGAGCGGTACCCGGCTCAAGCGGGCCAAGCTGGTTCTGTCGCCCGTCACCGACTGTCAGCCGTACACCGACCCCGACACCGACCCCGCGAAGATGCTGTGCGGCATGCCGCGGCCGGGCACGACGGACAGCATCTGCCCCGGCGACTCGGGCGGTCCGCTGATCAGCGGGGGCAAGGTCGTGGGCATCGTGTCGTCCGGCAACAAGTACTGCGACGAGCAGTACCCGGTGTCGGTCTTCGTCCGCGCCGACTCGGTCGTCGCCGACCTGGGCATCCCCACCTGAGATCTGACCCGGCGTCACAAAAGCTCCGGGCGTCGCCACTTCTCGCCCAGGACGTGGTGGTCAAGGAAGTTGAGGACCGTCTCGTAGAGGAGCCGCAACTGTCCCGGGGCCTCGACGCCGTGGGACTCGTCGGGGAAGTACAGGAACGCGGTGGGCACGCCCTGGCGTTGCAGCTCGTGGTAGAGCTCCCGGGACTGGCCCTCGGGCACCCGGGCGTCCGCTCCGCCGTGCACGACCAGCATCGGTGTCGTCAGCGCCGCCGCGTCCAGGTGGGGCGAGTCGGCCTCGTAGCGCTCGCGGCGGACGCGGGGGTCTCCGAAGATCTTCCGGAAGTACGCGTGCAGGTCGGTGGCGGCCTGGAGGGACTCCAGGTTCCACAGTCCGGAGTGGGAGACGAGTGCCTTGAATCGGTCGGTGCGGGTGGCCGCCCGGTTGGCGAGGTAACCGCCGTAGGACCAGCCCGCGAGGGCCGTCCGGTGCGGATCGAGGTCCGCGCGGGCCAGTGCGGCGTCGGTGAGCGCGATGACGTCGCGGTACGGGCGGCCGCCGAAGTCACCGCGTCCGCGTTCCTGCATGCGCTGCCCGTACCCGGAGGACAGGGCCGGGTCGGGCAGCAGCACGCCGTGGCCCCGGGCAACGAACGGCCAGGGGTTCCAGAGCCAGGGCCAGTCGCTCCAGGAGCCCTGGGGCCCGCCGTGGGCCATCACGAGCAGCGGCGCCGGGTGCTCGGCCGTGGCCCCCTCGGGCAGGACGAGCCAGCCGCGCAGGGCGAAGCCGTCGTCCCCGGTCGCGTGCACCTCGGTCAGCGTGCCGGGCAGGGGGCCGAGGTCACCCGGCGCTGCGACGAGTTCGGGCTCCTGGTCCGCCTCGGCCGCGTCCAGCCGGACCACGTGCGGGGCGCTGTCGAGAGTGCTGCGCAGGGCGTAGAGGGTGGAGCCGTCGGGCGTCACGCACAGGGAGCTGTAGGCGCCGGAGGCGGTCAATCGGGTGACCGTGCCGTCCGGGGCACGGCGGAAGACCGGCCGCCGGCCCTGTTCGTCGCCGGTGAACCACAGCGTGGTGTCGCCCGGGACCGGTGAGCAGACCGGCCTTCCGGGCCACGGCCAGTTGTCGAAGTCCGGCAGCAGGTCGGTCTCCTCGCCGGACACGGGGTCGAAGGAGACGAGGGTGACCTGCCACTCGGAGTCGTACGTCTCCTCCTGCTGCCGTTCGCAGACCAGGCGGGTGCCGTCGGCGGTGAACACCGGGCTGTAGTACTGGTGTCCGGGGCGGGACAGGGCGTGGTGCCGCTCGCCGGTACGGGCGTCGGCTATGACCACGGTGTTCGTGTCGGGGGCGGCCGGCGTGGGGGCCCGGGTGAAGACGACCAGGGTTCCGTCGGGCGAGAGGGCCAAGTCCCCGGCGCCGTCGATGCCTTGGCCCTGACCGCCCACGTCGACCGGTTCGGCTTGCCCGGCGCGGACGAAGGTGTGGGGTTCGGCGGGGCCGAGCTCCACCCCGTCGCCGCCCGGGGGCACCTCGTACAGGACGGCGCCGACACCGGCGTGGCGCCGCCGCCGCAGGAGGTCCGCGTGAGTGCGGGCGTCCTCGGCGCCGGGCAGCAGGGCGGCCGTCCAGGCGAGGGCGGCAGCGCGGGCGGCGACGGTGAACGCCGTCATCCCGCCCGGGTGATGGGCGATCCGCTCGGCCGCACCGTGCGCGGAGAGCGACCAGAGGGACGGTCCCGGCTCCTCCCCGGATTCGCCGGAGTCGCGGCCGGAGAGGACCAGCAGGGTGCCGTCCGCGGCGAACGCGGGGGCGAAGTCGTGCTGTTGGGAGCCGGGCACCCTGCGAGGGTCCTTCTCGCCCGCAGGATCCACCTCCCACAACTCTGACGTGTACCGGGATCCCCCGTCGTCGAGGACCTGCACGGAGAGGATCAGACGGGTGCCGTCCGGCGCCAGTGCCAGGCCGGTCGGACGCGGCTGTGCGCCGAGGCGGTCGTGGAGGGTGCGCGAGCCGTTGATCATGGTGGGCATTCTGTCCGGACGTGCTGATCACCGCACTTGATTTGTGCACGTGCACAGCCTGAGACACCTTCATGGACCCCTTCAGCCTGGCAAGAGTGCCTTTGACGCATGTATTTACAGTGCCATCCGCACCTCCTACCGTGAACGTTCCCAGAACCTGACCACGTGGTCATGTCAGACAAGGAGGTCGGGATGACCGTCGAAGGTCCGCGCCGCCTCGTGAGAGCCGCCCTGCTCCTGGCGGCGGCCCTCGCCCTGCCCGCATCCCTGCTCACCACGCCTACCAGCGCCTCCGCCGCGGGCTCCCTCACCATGCTCGGTGCCGATGTCTCGACCGCCCAGCGCGCTCTCGACCTCGGGGCCAAGTACTACGACGCGAGCGGCACCGCCAGGGACCCCTTGGACATCCTCAAGGGTCTCGGCGTCAACTACGTCCGCCTGCGCGTCTGGAACAACCCCGCGAGCGGCTACAACAACAAGGCCAAGGTGCTGTCGTACGCGAAGCAGGTGAAGGCCAAGGGGCTGAAGCTGCTGGTCGACTTCCACTACTCGGACACCTGGGCGGACCCTGGCAACCAGAACAAGCCCGCGGCCTGGGCCGGCCACACCATCGGCCAGTTGCAGACCGACGTCTACAACTACACGTACGACGTCTGCAACAGCCTCAAGTCCCAGGGCACCACCCCGGACAGCGTGCAGATCGGCAACGAGATCAA
This sequence comes from Streptomyces griseorubiginosus, assembly GCF_001514195.1. Taxonomy (GTDB): domain Bacteria; phylum Actinomycetota; class Actinomycetes; order Streptomycetales; family Streptomycetaceae; genus Streptomyces; species Streptomyces griseorubiginosus. The sequence goes on from NZ_KQ948740.1 coordinate 101,868, forward strand.
CGTCGGCATGCTGTGGAACGAGGGCAAGGTCGTCAACAACGACTTCACCAACCTCTCCCTGCTGCTCAAGTCGGGCTACAACGCGACCAAGGCGTGCAACAGCGGCACCCGGGTGATCATCCACACCGCCGACGCCGACAGTGACGCCAACGCCCGCTGGTTCTACGACGGCATCAAGGCCAAGGGCGTCAACTGGGACATCACCGGGCTGTCGTACTACTGCCCGTGGCACGGCACGATCGCCAACATGGGCAGTGTCGTGGCCGACATGAAGTCCCGTTACGGCAAGGACGTCGTCATCGCCGAGACGGCCTACCCGTTCACCTCGGCCAACGCGGACGGCACCGCCAACTCCATCACCAGCGGCTGCTCCGGGTACCCGCTCAGCTGGCAGGGCCAGGCGGACAACTTCACCGCCGTGCAGAACGCGGCCCGCAGCAACGGCGCGATCGGGGTCTTCTACTGGGAGCCCACCTGGTACGCGGTGACCGGCAACGGCTGGGACCCGACGAACATCTCGGGCAGCGGCGACGGCTGGGACAACATGGCCGTGTTCAACTGGACCGGCCAGGTCAACCCGAACATCAAGTGGACCCCGTAGGCGGCGACTTCGGACAGCGGCGGCACCGTCCTCGGGCGGTGCCGTTCGTGGTCGCCCCGGCCGCCACGAGCGAGGGGCCCGGTAATCACCCCCCGCCATGAGACCAGTGCGGGGGGTCACATTACTCTGGCGTACCGCCCGACCGAGGGAAGGAAGCCATGGGGGTCCAACTGAACAGCGGCTCGGCAGCCGGCCACGGGTCGCTGGAGTCCATGAGCCTCGAACCGCTCATGACCCGCGACTACGAACGCGATCCGGCGATCGTGTACGAGCGGCTGCGCCGCACCCACGGTCCGGTGGCGCCGGTCGACCTGCTGGGAGTGCCCGTCTGGCTCGTCCTGGGCTACGAGGAGGCGCTGGAGGTGCTCCGGGACGACCACGCGTGGCCGAAGGGGCTGGAGAACTGGCGGGCGCGACGGGAGGGCCGGCTCCCGGCGGACTGGCCGCTGGCGCCCTCGCTGGAAGTCAACCACGTGCTGATCCAGGGCGGCGAGGGCTACCGCGGGCTGAAGGTGGCCTGGGACACCGCGCTCCGGCCCTTCCAGGACCCCCGGCACCCGGTGGCCAAGCAGCTCAAGGCGAAGATCACCCGGGACGCCGACGAACTGATCACGCTGTTCACCCAGGGCGGTCCCACCGGCTGGGCGGACCTGTCCGCGCAGTTCTCCCGGCCGCTGCCGCTCATGGTCGCCAGTCATCTGCTCGGCTTCCCCGGCTCTCAGCACGACGACGCGCTGATGGACATGTGGCGGGTGCTGGACGCCGGGCCCGACGCGGGACCGGCCCTGGAGCGGCTGCTGGCCACGCTGTCGGAGCTCGGCGAGTCGAAGATGAAGGAGCCCGGCGACGACTTCCCGTCCTATCTGCTGGCCTCCCATCCCGGCCTGAGCGTCGAGGAGTTGTCCCGCGAGCTGATGATGCTGCTCGGGATGACGTCGGACCACGTCGGCATCCTGATCTCCAACACGGTCGTCGAGGTCATCACCGGGAACCTGCCCGCGAGCGCCAGCCTGTCGGCCGGGCTGATCCGGGAGACCATGAACCGGGTGGTGATGCAGAAGCCGCCGCTGATCAACTTCGTGCCGCGGTTCCCGCTCGCCGACATGAAGCTGGGCGACTACACGATCGCCGCGGGGGACCCGGTGTGGGTGTCCGTGGGGGCCGCGCACGCGGATCCGGCGTTCGCGGCGAAGGTCTGCCCCGAGTCGACCATCAGCACCCGCGCGCACTTGTCCTGGGGTGCCGGGCCCCGGCAGTGTCCGGCCCGGGAACTGGCCGGTGGGGCGGCGTCGATCGGGGTCAGCAGGCTCTTCGAGCGGCTGTCCGGGCTGGAGTTGTCGCTGCCGGTCGACCAACTGCCCTGGCGGTCCTCGCCGTTCATGCGCGGGCTGCGTTCACTGCCGGTGCGGTACACCCTCTCGGACGCGCCGGCCCTGCCGGTGCCCCAGGCTCCGCACCCTGCTGCCCCGGCCGGCTCCGACCCGGCCGACGGGGCCGCCGTACGCCCGCGTTCGTCGCTGTGGCGCTATCTGGCGGGGCTGGTGCGCGGACGGTGACCGGAGGCTGAGCGGGCCGCGGACTCGGATCGAGTGCGCGGCCCGCTTCGCGGTCAGCCGACCGGAGGGGTGCGGATCGCGGCGATGTCGAACTGGAGGCGTACCTTCTCGCTGACCATCGCGCCGCCCTCGGCGAGCTTGCTGTCATAGGTCAGGCCCCAGTCGGAGCGGTTGATGGTGGTGGTGCCGTCGAAGCCGGCGCGCTGGTAGCCGAACGGGTCGGTGACATGGCCTATGTAGGTCAGTTCCAGGACCACGGGGCGGGTGGCCGCCTTGATGGTGAGATCACCGGTCATCCGGTAGACGTCGGGTCCGGCGACCTCGACGGAGGTGCTGGCGAACCGCATGCGCGGATACCGCGCGGAGTCCAGGAAGTCGCGTCCCACCAGGTGGGCGTCGCGCTGCTCCACCCCGGTGTCGACACTGCCGGTGGACACGATGATCTCCGCCTGGGAGTTGGACGGGTCGCGGCCGTCGAAGTAGAGGCGGCTCTGGTACTCCAGGAAGGCGCCCCGCACGGTGGTGACCATGGCGTGGCGTACGGAGAAGCCGATCCTGCTGTGCGCGGGGTCGATGGCCCACTCCCCTGTCAGGGCCGCCAGTCCGGGGTTCGGAAGGACGGCTGTGGCAGTGGCCGACGACCCGGTGGGGGGTGCGGAGGCGTCGGCGGGTTCCGAGCGGCGGAACATGGTGCCACGGTTGAACAAGTTCATGCACCACGTAATTACTGCACGGGAGTTGTCTCCGCAAGGCTTGATCCTCCGGAGACGAAATATCCACGGGTTCACCACACCCTTCGCCGAAAAGTGGAAAACGGCTAGTCGGCCCCTACGAGACTGCGCACTTCGAAGTCCTCATATGTCTCCTTCGGTTCGGGACGACTGAGTATCGAACCGAGCCAGCCGAGAAGGAAGCCGGCCGGGATGGAGACGATTCCGGGATTCTGCAAGGGGAACCAGGCGAAATCGGCGTCCGGGTAGAGCGCGGCGGGCGCGGCGGAGACGACCGGGGAGAACACGACGAGGACGACCGAGCAGAGCAGACCCCCGCAGAGACTGAGGAGGGCGCCCTGCGCGGTGAAGCGCCGCCAGAAGAGGCTGAAGACGAGGGTGGGCAGGATGGCGGAGGCCGCGATGGCGAAGGCGAGGAAGGCGAGCGTCGCGGAGTTGGCGCCCCAGGAGACCAGGGCGAGCAGCATGCCGAGGACACCGATGACGGCGGCCGCGAGCCGGGCCACGGCCAGTTCCTCCGTCTCGGTGGCCCTGCCCCGGCGGATCACCTCGCCGTAGAGGTCGTGGGCCAGGGAGGAGGCGGCGGCCAGGGTCAGGCCGGCGGCGACCGCGAGGAGGGTGACGAAGGCGAGGCAGGACAGCAGGGCGGTCAGGACGGCGCCGCCGAGGTCGTGCGCCAGGAGCAGGACGGCGGCGTTGCCCGTGCGGTCGTTGCGGGCGATGGTCTCGCTGCCCAGGACGGCGGTGGCGCCGAGACCGAGGATGCCGGCCGCCAGGCAGACGAGGCTGACCAGGCCCATCGCCCAGACCACCGAGGTACGCAGGACGTCGACCGACTTCGGCGCGAGCAACCGCATCATGACGTGCGGGAGGGCGGCGAGGCCGAGCACGATCGCCAGCTGGAGGCTGAGGAAGTCGAGTTTGCTGGTGACGCCGGCGCCGTAGCGCAGGCCGGGTTCCAGGAACCGCGTGCCCTGCCCGCTGTTGTCCGCGGCGGCGGCCAGCAGGTTCTCGATGTTCCAGTCGAAGCGGTGGAGCACCATCACGGCGGTCACGGTGACGCCGGAGATGAGCATGACCGCCTTGACGATCTGGATGAAGGTGGCTCCGGGCATGCCTCCGATGGCCGCGTAGACGATGACGACGGTGCCGATGACGACGACGCACAGGGCGCGGGTGGCGGCACTGGGTTCCCCGGTGAACTGCGTCAACAGGGCCACGCTGCCGACGAGTTGGGCGACGAGGTAGAGGACGGTGATGGTCAGCGTGCACAGCGCCAGGGCGAGCCGCACCGGTCGTTGCATCCGGGAGAGGCGGGTGGCCAGGGTGTCGCCGAGGGTGAACCTGCCGGTGTTGCGCAGGGGTTCGGCGATCAGCAGCAGGACCATCATCCAGGCGACGGCGGTGCCGCACAGGTAGAGCAGTCCGTCGTAGCCGGTCAGGGCGACCAGGCCGGTGCTGCCGAGGAGGGTCGCGGCCGAGAGGTAGTCGCCGCACATGGCCAGGCCGTTGCGCAGCGGGGACATGGTGCGGTTGCCGAGGTAGAACTCGCCGATCTCGTCGCGCTGGGGCGCGGTGAGCAGGGCGGTGAACAGGGTCACGACGACCACGGACAGGAACAGGACCAGGGTCAGCTGGAGGCTGAGGCGATCCACGACGGAGGCGCCGAGCCTCACCACGGCCGGAACTCCGCACCGCGCCGGGAGGTGCGCTCCTCGAAAGCACCGCGCTGAGAGGTGCGCTCCTCGAAAGCACCGCGTCGGGTGGTGCGTTCCTGGAGGGCGCCGTGCCGGCGGCGCGCGTTCTCCTGGTGGCGAGCCAGGCCGCGCAGGCCGCGCACCACCGGCGTGACGTCGGTGCGCACATGGACGAGGTAACGCCACACGATCAGGCCCATCAGCACGAACTGCCCGAGCCCCAGGGCCAGTCCGACCGTGAGGTGGCCGCTGACGGAGGTGTTCATGAGGCCGGGCAGGAAACTGGACAGCAGGACGTACAGGAGGAATCCGCCGACGGCGACGGCGGTGGCCCGGACCCCGAACCGGCGGTGGGTGCGGCGCAACTCCTGGTACGCGGGCAGGCCGGACACCGACTGCCCCTCTCCGTCGGAACCGGCTTCGGGACCTGTCTCATAAGGGAACGGCGGCCCGCCGAACCCCGTGGAATGCCGTGACACATGCACCTTCTTTACTGCCGCGCCGGTCGTCCGGCAAAGGCACGCCGAAGTCGTGCTCCGAGCGGACTTGTGGGGGACGCGAATCCGGAATTCACGGGATGGAATTGCATGCCTGGGGAGGAGCCTTGTGGGGCGGACGGCCGAGGGGTCGGGGTGACGACGTGGCCGGGACCGGGATTGTTGCAGCGCCCCCATTGAACTATCAACCGGCCGGTCGAACCCGATCAGGAAACTGACTCATTCACGCGCTCCGAGCGATGGACGCGCCTTCCCGGGGCCTGCGAAAAGGCGAGCCCCCGGAACAGGTCTGCACCTTCTCTCCGGCCAGGTTGGCTCAAATGCGGCGCCCATGGAACGCTGCGCCGTCCACGGGGGCTTGTCACTCACGGAGCAAGGCCGGCCTCCCGGGACTCACCTCGCGCAAACAGAACGCCGTAGGGCTCGGCACCACCTGGGGGCGCTGCCATATTCGAAGGCCACTTCGGAGGTGGCAGTGACAGTAGAGGTGACGACGACACGCCTGCCCGACCGCACCGCCGACCGCGTCCTCGCACTGGAGGCCCGCCAGGCACGGGCCGTCGCCGGGGACAGGCCCAGAAAACGGGGCAAGTTCAGTGCGCGGGAGCGGATCGACCTGCTGCTGGACCCCGGTTCCTTCACCGAGACCGGCCTGTTCGTGCGGGCCAGGCCGACCGGGGACGGCGCGGACCGCCCCTACGGGGACGGCGTGGTCACCGGGTGCGGCACGATCGACGGCCGCCCCGTCTGTGTCTTCTCGCAGGACTCCACGGTGTTCGGCGGCAGCATGGGTGAGGCCTTCGGCGAGAAGACGGTGGCCCTCATGGACCTGGCGCTTCGGACCGGGTGCCCGGTGATCGGGCTCAACGACGGCGGCGGCGCCCGCATCCAGGAGGGGGTCGTCTCCCTCGCCCTCTACGCCGAGCTGGTGCGCCGCAACGTCCAGGCCTCCGGGGTGATCCCGCAGATCTCGGTCGTCCTCGGCCCGTGTGCCGGCGGGGCCGCCTACTCCCCCGCCATCACCGACTTCACGGTGATGGTGGACGGCGCCTCGCACATGTTCGTCACCGGGCCCGAGGTGATCGAGGCGGTCACCGGGGAACGCACCAGCGCCGAGGAACTGGGCGGCGCCCGCACCAGCAACTCCCTGAGCGGCAACGCCCACTTCCTCGCCGCGGACGAGACCGAGGCCCTGGACACCGTACGGGAGCTGCTGTCGTACCTGCCCGTCAACAACCTGGAGCGGCCGCCGCAGTACGCCCCCCTGCCGCCGCCCTCCGGCATCCCGCTCGACGAGATCGTGCCGGACCGGCTCGGGCAGGCCTACGACATGCGGGACATCCTGCGGGCCGTCGTGGACGACGGTGAACTGCTGGAGATCCAGGAGCTGTTCGCACCCAACGTCATCTGCGCATTGGCGCTCGTCGAGGGCATGTCCGTCGGGGTGGTCGCCAACCAGCCCGCGCACGCGGCCGGGGTGCTGGACATCGACGCCTCCGAGAAGGCGGCGCGGTTCGTACGGTTCTGCGACGCGTTCGGCATTCCGCTGCTGACCTTCGCCGACGTGCCGGGCTATCTGTCCGGGGTCCGGCAGGAGCAGGCCGGGATCATCCGGCGCGGCGCCAAGCTGCTGTACGCCTACGCCGAGGCGACCGTCCCCAAGGTGACGGTGGTGATCCGCAAGGCCTACGGCGGCGGGTACGCGGTGATGGGCTCCAAGCACCTGGGCGCCGACATCAACCTCGCCTGGCCGACCGCGCGGATCGCGGTGATGGGCGCCGAGGGCGCGGTGGGCGTCCTGCACCGGCGCGACATCGCCGCCGCCGAGGAGCCCGAGGCGCTGCGGGCGGAACTAGTCGCCGCCTACGAGGACACCCACGGCACGCCCTACCCCGCCGCCGAGCGCGGCTACGTCGACGCCGTCATCGCCCCGCGCGACACCCGCGCCCACATCTGCCGCGCGCTGCGTGCCCTGCGCGGCAAGCGTGCCCCGATGCCGGAGCGCCGGCACGGCAACATCCCGCTCTGACCCGTCTCGCGAGGAGACCTGCCTGATGGACAGCCGCCGTCCCCCGCTCGCCCCCGCGTTCCGCACGCTCCCGGAGTACCTGCGGCACTGGGCCGGGACCACCCCCGACCGACGGGCGTTCACCTTCGTCGACCACCCCGCCCCGGACTCGCGGGGCGTCCACCGCACCCTGACCTGGCGCCGGCTGGACGTACGGGTCCGTGCCGTGGCCGCACGCCTCGCGGCAGAGGCCGAGCCCGGAGCCCGCGTGGCGCTGCTGTGCCCCCAGGGGCTGGAGTACGTCACCGGGTTCCTGGCGGCGCTCAGTGCGGGCCTGGTCGCCGTACCGCTGTATCCGCCTGGTCTGCCCGGCCAGGACGACCGTCTCACGGCGGTCCTGTCCGACGCGCGCCCGGCCGTGATCCTCACGACGAGCCGACACCTGGAGCAGGTAAGGGAGTTGGGCGAGCGGGTCGTCGCGGTGGACCAGGTGCCGGACGCCGCCGCGAGCGACCTGGAGCCGGCCGGCGGCGAGGTCGCCTACCTCCAGTACACCTCGGGGTCCACCCGCACCCCGGCGGGCGTCGAGATCGGGCACACCAACGTCGTCGCCAACGCCTGCCAGGCGCTGACGGCCTACGGCGCCGACGTCCGTCCGGCGACCTGTGTGGGCTGGCTGCCGCTCTACCACGACATGGGGCTCGTGCTGAGCGTGGCCGCCCCGGTCGTGCGGGGGCTGCTGTCGGTGCTCATGGACCCGGTGGCCTTCCTGCACGAACCCGCGCGCTGGCTACGGCTGTTGTCCGCACACCCGCGGGCGCTCAGCGCGGCCCCCAACTTCGCCTACGACTACTGCGCCTCGGCGGTGACCGACGCACAGAAGGCGGAGCTGCGGCTGGACGACGTCTTCGGGCTCATCAACGGCAGTGAACCGGTGCGCCCCACGACGGCCGACCGCTTCCAGGCGGCCTTCGCCGGGCAGGGACTCGCCGCGGGGACGCACTGTCCCTCGTACGGCCTCGCGGAGGCGACCGTCTTCGTCAGCGCGGCCCGGCCCGGGGAGCCGCTGCGCCGGTTCGCGCTCGACCGGGACGCGCTCGCCGAGGGCAAGGCGCTGCCCGCGCGCCCCGACGATCCGAGGGCGGTCCTGCTGGCGGGCTGCGGTGCCCCGGCGGGACAGCGGATCCGGATCGCCGACCCCGTCTCCCAGGCCGACCTGTCCGAGGGCGAGGTCGGGGAGATCCAGGTGCGGGGGCCCAACGTGGGCCGCGGCTACTGGAACCACGAGGAGCAGTCCCGGCGGGTCTTCGGCGCGGACGGCTGGCTGCGCACCGGTGACCTCGGGACGGTCCTGGAGGGCCAGTTGCTCGTCACCGGCCGGCTCAAGGACCTGATCGTGGTCGACGGCCGCAACCACTACCCGCAGGACGTGGAGGCCACCGTCCAGGACACGCATCCGGCACTGCGCCGGGACCGGCTCGCCGCGTTCGGGGTGGCGGGCGGATCGGGCGAGCGGGTGGTCGTGGTGGCCGAGCACACCCGGACCACCAGCCTCGACGAACTCGACGTACCGGCCCTGGTGCGGGCGGTACGGGCGGCCGTGTCGGCGCGGCACGGGCTGCGGCTCGCCGACGTCGTCCTGGTGGCGCCGGGCACCGTGCCCCGCACCTCCAGCGGCAAGGTGTCGCGGGCGCTGACCCGGGAGCGGTACCTGGCGGGGGCCTACGCGATGGGCGGTGCCGGGTGAGAGCCGTGGACGCGGGCGCGGTGCGCCGGCTGGTGGTGGAGCGGGTCGCGGAGTGGACCGGGACGCCGGCGGCCGAGGTGCCGATGGACCGGCCGCTGGCAGATCTCGGGATGGCCTCGCGGGACGCGGTCGTGCTGGCCGGCGAACTGGCCCGGCTGACCGGACGCGAGTTGCCGGCGACCCTGCTGTGGGAGGCGCCGACCGGGGAGGCGCTGGTGGCGCACCTGTGCGGCCCCGCACCCGGCCCCGGCCCGGCCTCGGTCTCGGCACCCGCGCCGGCCTCCGTCTCGACGCCCCGCCCCGGACCGGCGTCGCTCGCGGCAGCCGCAGCGGCCGCGCCCGGCGAGCCCGTGGCCGTCATAGGCCTCGGCTGCCGGCTCCCCGGCGGGGTCCACGGACCGGGCGACTACTGGCGGCTGCTGACCGACGGGGTCGACGCGATCCGGCGGGTGCCCGAGGACCGCTGGCGCGACTTCGGCGCCTTCCCGCCCGAGGACGCGCTCCCCTACGGCGGCTACCTCGACGACATCGCCGGGTTCGACGCGGACTTCTTCCGGATCAGCCCGCGCGAGGCCGCCGTGATGGACCCGCAGCAGCGCATCCTCCTGGAGGTCGTCCACGAGACGCTGACGCATGCCGCCGTCCCGGCCGCCTCCCTCGCGGGCACCGCCACCGGCGTCTTCGTCGGGGTCTCGGCGCCCGAGTACGGCACCCTCACCGGCGCCGACCCCGCGGCCGTGGATCCGTGGGCACCGGCGGGCGGCGCGCTGGGCGTGACCGCGGGCCGGCTGTCGTACGTGCTGGACGCCCGGGGGCCCAGCATGGCCGTCGACACCGCGTGCTCCTCCTCGCTGGTCGCCGTGCACCACGCCTGCGTGAGCCTGCGCACCGGCGAGAGCGACACGGCGATCGCCGCGGGCGTCAACCTGCTGCTCTCCCCCGCCGTCACCGTGGCGTTCCGGCGGGCCGGTGCCCTCGCGCCGGACGGCCGCTGCAAGCCGTTCTCGGCGGACGCGGACGGCATCGGACGCGGAGAGGGCTGCGCGGCCGTCCTGCTGAAGCGGCTGTCGGACGCCGAACGCGACGGCGACCGCGTCCTCGCCGTCATCCGCGCCACCGCCGTCAACTCCGACGGCCGCTCCAACGGCCTCCTCGCCCCCAACCCGGCTGCCCAGCAAGCCCTGTTGACCTCCGCCTACACACGGGCGGGACTGTCCCCGGCACACATCGACTACGTCGAGGCGCACGGCACCGGCACCCCGCTCGGCGACCCCATCGAGGCGGGCGCCCTGGGTGCCGTCCTCGGTACGGACCGCGACCCCGACCAGCCGCTGCTGCTGGGCTCCGTGAAGTCGAACCTGGGGCACCTGGAGTCGGCCGCGGGCATCGCCGGGCTCGTCAAGACGGTCCTCGCCCTGCACCACGACGTCATCCCGCCGTCCCTGCACTGCTCGGGGGGCAGCGCCCTGGACGACGTACGGCTGCGGGTGGTGTCCGAGGGCGAGCCCTGGCCGCGGTACGGCGGTACGGCCACCGCCGGGGTCTCCGGGTTCGGGTTCGGCGGCACCAACGCCCATGCGGTGCTGGAGGAATGGCGTCCCGGCGTGCTGCCCTCGCGCCCTGCCGAGGAGCCCGGCGCCCGGCTGCACGTCCTGTCCGACGTCGACGAGGAGCGGCTGCGGGACACCGCGGCCCGGCTCGCCGACTGGCTGCGTACGGCCTCCGCGCACCCGGCCGACGTGGCCCGCACACTGGCCGGACGGGCGGGTCGCGGGAGCGTGCGGGCGGCCGTGGTAGCCCGGGACCGCGCGGAACTGGCCGACGGACTGGACGCGTTGGCACGGGGAGACACCCCCGGGACGTCGGCACACGGTCCGGTCGTCACCGGCGTCCGTGAACTCGTCGGGCGAAGTTCAGTCGCCACCGGCACCCGTGAACTCGTCGGGCGAGGCTCGGTCGTCACCGGCGGCCGTGATCTCGTCGGCCGGGGTCCGGTGTGGGTGTTCTCCGGGTACGGCAGCCAGTGGGCCGGGATGGGGCGGCGGCTGCTGGCCGAGGAACCCGCCTTCGCCGCCGCGGTGGAGAAGCTCGACGCGGAGTGCGGGCTGTCCCTGTACGAGCGGCTCGCGTCCGGATGCGCACTCGACCGGCTGGAGGTGGCCCAGCCCGTTCTCTTCGGACTCCAGGTGGCACTCGCCGAGTTGTGGCGTTCCTACGGCGTCGAGCCCGCCGCCGTCATCGGCCACTCCCTGGGCGAGGTCGCCGCCGCGGTGTGCGCGGGCGCCCTCGACGTGTCGGAGGGCGCCCGGATCGTCACCGTCAGGGCCCGGCTGCTGAGCGGGTTGCAGGGCGGGGCCATGGCGGTCGTCGACCTGGAGGACGGTGAACTCGGCCTCCTGGAAAGGGACTTCCCCGGCGTGCACGTCGCGGTCCACTCCTCGCCGGGACAGAAGGTCGTCACCGGGGAGGAGCCGGCGGTGGCGCGGTTCGTGCGGTGGCTGGAGGGGCAGGGCAGGGCGGCCCGTTCCATGCGGGTCGTCGGGGCCGGTCACTCGCCCCAAGTCGATCCGCTCCTGCCGGAGTTGACGGCGTCCCTGGCCGACATCGGCGGCCGTGCGCCGCACGTCCCCGTCTACTCCACCGTTCTGGACGATCCGCGCGGCGGCAGTGTCTTCGACGCCGCTCACTGGGCCGCGAACCTGCGTCGGCCCGTACGGCTCGACCGGGCCGTCACCGCGGCCGCGGCCGACGGCCACCACGTGTTCGTCGAGATCTCGCCGCACCCGGTCCTCGCGCGGGCCGTCACCGACACCGCGCCCGGCGCCCTCGCGCTCGGCACGCTCCGACGGGACGCCGACGGCTGCGCGGACTTCCTCGCGCAGTTGGGGGCGCTCTACTGCGCGGGCGGACGGCTGCCGCTGCCCGCGGGACGGGTCGTCGACCTGCCCGCGCCGCGCTGGAAGCACGTGCGGCACTGGTGGACGGACGGGCGGGGCGCGGCACCCGCGAAGCCGGCGGCGGGTACGGCTGCGGGGGCGCGCACGCGGGTGTCCGCGGATGCGGAAGCCCGGGTGACCTCGGATGCGGAAGCGCGGGTGCCCGCCCATGGGGCTGCGGCAACGCCTGCACAAGAGCTGGTCGGTGAGGTCGAGACGGCGGAGGACACCTCCGTCGCCGGCCGCCTGTGCCACCACATCGGCGCCGTCACCGGACACCCCGCCGGCCGGATATCCCCCGCCACCGCGCTGGCCGACCTCGGCCTGGACTCGCTGATGGCGGTGCGGATCCGCACCGCCCTGGAGCGCGAGTTCGCCGTCCAGCTGCCGCTGCGCGACCTGCTCGGAGCCACCACGGTCCAGGCGCTGGCCGACCGGATCCGGCCGGGCGCCGTGCGTCCGCTGCACGTCACCGGCGACCGTCCCCCCGTCTTCCTCGTGCACGCCGCCGGCGGCACGAGCGAGGTCTACCGGGCCCTGGCCGAACGGCTGGGCGACGACCGGCCCGTGTACGGTCTCGACCGCCTCCAGGACGCCCGCACGGTCACCGAGAAGGCACGCCGCTACGCCGAGGCCGTCACCGCGGTCCACCCCGACGGGCCGGTCCTGCTGGGCGGTTGGTCCTTCGGCGGTTTCGTCGCCCAGGAGATTGCGCGTCAACTCGCCGCCGCCGGACGGGAGGTGGAGCTCGTGGCGCTGATCGACTCCGTGCGGCCCCTCCCCCGCCCCGACCGCGCACCGGCCGACCGGGTCCGCGCCCACTTCGAGGGGTTCGCCCGGCACGTCGCGGACGTCTACGGGGTGCGGCTGGAGCTGCCGTACGACGAACTCCTCGCGACGGACGACGACGGCGAGCGGATCGACACCGTGCTGGGGATCCTGCGTGCCCGCGCCGATGTGCCCGCCGCCGTGCTGGAGCACCAGCGCTCCTCCTACCTGGACCTGAGGATCGGGGAGGCCCACCGGCCGGGCCGCTACGACGGGCCGGTGGTCCTGTACCGGGCCACGGAACCCGCCCCGCACACCGTGCGCGATCCCGCCTACGAACGCGACGACCAGGCGCTCGGCTGGGACGAGGTGTGCCCGCGCCTGACCGTCGTCCCCGTCGAAGGCCACCACCTTTCGCTGCTCGACCCGCCGCACGTCGACGAGATCGCCGCCCACCTGGGGCGAGAACTCGCCGCGAGAACCCACTGCACGTGATCCGAGGAGAGCCGCCATGCACCGTCGCACCACCGCAGTGTCCCGACGCACCCTCGCCAAGGCCGCGGCCGGTGCCGGACTGGCCGCCCTGATCGGCGCCCGGCCCGCCTCCGCGCTCTCGTCCCGCACGATCGACGTGTCCGTGTCCTCCGCCGCACTCGGCCGCAGCGCGCCGGTGCGGCTGATCCTGCCCACCGGCTTCGACGCGCAGCCCACCCGGACCTACCCGGTGCTGTACCTGCTGCACGGGGCCCACGACGACTACACGTCCTGGACCCGGGAGACGGACATCGAGGCCTTCACCGCGGGCCGCGACCTGATCGTCGCGATGCCCGACGCGGGCCCCACCGGCATCCCCACCGACTGGCGCGACGGACCCGACTACGAGACCTTCCAGCTGACCGAGGTGCCCGCACTGCTCGCCCGCAACTACCGGGCCTCCGGGGTGCGGGCCGTCGCCGGGGTCTCCACCGGCGGCTACGGCGCCATGGCGCACGCGGCCAGACACCCGGGCCTGTTCGCCGCGGCGGCCTCCTACAGCGGGATCCTCGACACCCTGGCGCCCGGTGTGCCGACCCTGATGGACGCCATCGTGGCCCGGGAGAACCTGGCGCCGGCCTCGCTGTGGGGCAGTCCGATCCTCAACCTGCTCACCTGGCTCGACTTCAATCCGCGCTCCCGCGCCACCGGGCTGCGCGGCACCGCCCTGTACGTCTCCCAGGGCAGCGGGCTGGCGGGCGGCACCGGCGACTGGCTGCCGGAGGCGCTGGAGAGCACCCTGTGGCCGTCCTCGCACGGCTTCGCCGACGCCCTCGCGCTGCTGCGTGTTCCGGTCACCACTCACTTCTACTCCGGCGGAGGACACAGCTGGGCTTACTGGAAGCAGGAGTTCACCTCGTCGTGGCCGATGCTCGCGCGGGGTCTGGGGGTGCCGGTGTGATGTCGGTACCGTCGGGTCACGGAACGCAACGCAGGGGACGTCCGTCCAACACAGGACTTACCCCTCGCCCCACGGGCAACGGCCCGAGGGTGAGCCGCTTCCGGGTGAAAGGAGGGCCCCCCTTGGCCAGCCCCGCCCCGCACGGTGTACCGGAGGGCCGCGGTGACCCCGCGGTGCCGCCCGATCTGGCCGACCTGCTGCGCGCCCAGTTGGAGGGGGTCGCCGACGAGGTCGAGGAGGAGGTCCGCCGGCAGGTGCCCGAGTACGCCCGACCCGCCGACGGGACCTACCGCGAGCACCTGAGAGCCGGGGTCGTGCAGGCGCTCACGCTGTTCGTCGACCACATCGCCGACCCGCGTGGCCGCGGGGAGGCCATCGCGGCGACGTACTACGAACTCGGGCGCGGCGAGGCCCTGGAGGGGCGCAGCCTGGACGCCCTCCAGTCCGCGCTGCGGGTGGGCGGACTGCACGCCTGGCGGCTGATGGGCCGTACCGCGGAGGAGCTGGGCCTGGACACCGCGGTCGTCACCGCGCTGGGCGAACTCGCCTTCCGTACCGTGCACGAGGTCGCGGAGGCGGCCGCCGCCGGTTACTCCGAGGCCCGCGCGCAGCACACGGACGAGCTGGAACGGCGGCGCAGACGGCTCCTTGACCTGCTCCTCGGCGACGGGCCCGTGGCGCCGGCGGCGGTGCAGGACCTGGCGCACGGCGCCCGGTGGTCGGTGCCGAAGCAGGTCGCGGTGGTCGCGCTCGCGGCCACCCCTGACCAACGGGTCGAGGAGTGGCCGCTGGCCACCGCCGGGGCACTGGTGGACATGGACTCACGGCCGCCGCGGATGCTGATCCCCGACCCGGACGGCTCCGGACGATCAGGGAGCCGGGCCTTCGGGCTCGCGCTGCGTGGGCGGCCGGCCGCGATCGGGCCGACCGTGCCGGTCGCGGAGGCCGCCCATTCGCTGCGCTGGGCCGTCCGGGCCCTCGGGTTGATGGGACGCGGACTCCTGCCCCGGCAAGGGGTGGTGCGCTGCGCGGACCACCTGTCGACCCTCCTGCTGCACAGCGACGAACCGATGCTCGGCCGGCTGCGGGCGCGGGCCCTGGCGCCGCTCGACGCGGTCTCGGAGGGGCAGCGCGAGCGGCTCGCCGAGACCCTTCTGGCCTGGCTGCTCAGCGGCAGCAACGTGCCGGAGGTCGCCACCCGTCTCCATGTCCATCCGCAGACCGTGCGCTATCGGCTGCGTCAGCTGGACAAGGTGTTCGGCGAGGCGCTGCACGATCCCGGTGCGCGTCTGGATCTCATCCTGGCACTCACCACGGCACAAAAGAACGAGGAATTCCTGAATTCCCGTCCATAACAGGTCCGTCGCCCAAGCGAATACGTTCGGGACATCCTTTCCACAGGCGTTTCACACGCCCCACCCGCAAAGGATCCCCCCCCCATGCGTATTCGCTTGTGCCTCGCGGCACTCTCTCTCGTCGGCGGGGCCACGGTGGCCACCGTCACGGCGCCGTCCGCGACCGCCGCGGCCTGCTCGGACTTCGACGTCGTCGCAGCTCGCGGCACGTTCGAGCCCGGCACGCTCGGCTTCATCGTCGGCGACCCGGTGTTCTCGGCCCTGCAAAGGAAACTGACGGGCCGTAATCTGTCGAGCTACCGGGTGAACTATCCCGCGGACCTTTCCCCCACCTCGGCCGCGCAGGGCAACGCCGATCTGGTGAACCACGTGAAAAGCCAGGCGTCCACGTGTCCGAACCAGCGTTTCATCCTGGTCGGCTATTCACAGGGCGCGAATGTCGTCGACAATTCCATCGGTATCAGCAGCGCGGGCGCGGTGGTGGGCAGTCCCATCGTGGCCACGCTGCCCGCCGCGGTGGAGCCGAAGGTCGCCGCGGTGCTGCTGTTCGGCAACCCCATCCGGGCCATCGGCAAGAGCGTCACCGGCACGTACCAGAGCCGCACGATCGACTTCTGCGCCCAGGGCGACCCGGTGTGCGAGGCGGGCGGCAACGACACCCTGGCGCACCTCGGTTACACCGCGAACGCGGACGCGGCGGCGGCCTTCGCGGCGGGCAAGGTCTGAGTCCCGACAGGCGGCCTCGGCACGAGAGGAGGGGCCCGGGAGTCGAACTCCCGGGCCCCTCCTCCCTGTTGGCCACTACCGGGGATCGCGGGCGAACTCCGTCAGCGCGGTGGACACCGGCTCGGGCCGGCCGTTGTTCTGCACCGGTGCCGCGGTAAGCACGTCGAGGTGCTGGTAGCCGTCCGCGACCACGGGGTGCAGATCGGCGGGGATGCGGCCCGCGAGCAGCCCGTCGCCCGCGAGAACCGTGAGCGTCGGACGGGCGGTGAGCCCACCGGGGTGCACGACGAGCCGCTTCACCTGCGGGGAGGTGGACAGTTCGAGGTCGGTGACGAGCTTGGTCGGGAAGTACTGCTCGGTGAAGTCCAGCGGCTGCGTGCCCATACTGCGCGCCAGTTCCTGGATGTCGGTCACCTCCTTGCCCGCGGCGGTGAAGGGCGTCCCGTCGGAGGACCGGTACCCGGGGTCGTCGGCGTCGCCGACCCGGTCGTAGTCGCGCCAGGTGTAGAGCGGGCCGTGCGGTTCGGCGGGGATGGCCTTGTACTCGGTGCCGAAGAGACCCGGCTGTGCTGAACTCCCGTTGGTGACGGGAAAGTTCTTGTCGGTGATCGGTCCGCCGTCGAAGAAGCCCACGCTGCTCTGGAGGAAGGCGAGCGGGACGGACTGGTCGTCCATGAGCGCGCCGAGCACGGCCTCGTTGGTGAGCCTGAAGTCCTTCACGGCGGGTGAGCCGGTGAGGAAGGTGGCGGGGTCCCTGGAGAAGAGGAACCGGTTGGTGGCCTCGATGTTGGTGTTCCGGGGCAGGTAACCCGGCAGGTCGGACTCGCCGTCCGGGTCCTGTACGGCCCCCACGCCGGCGATGGCGAGCAGGGTCATGGTCTCGGGGTTGAGCAGGACGGGCGCGGACAGGGAGCGCGGGAAGAGGCCGCTGTCGAGTCCGGCCTGGACGACTCCGTAGCCGAGGCCGATGTCGGGCAGGCCGGTGTCGTCCGGGATGCTGCCGCTCAGGTCGCCGAGCGAGGTGGAGACGGTGGTGTCGAGGGCGAAGTACCCGGCGCACTGGTTCTGGCCCGCGTCGGCGGTGGTGGCGGGGTCGCCGTCGAAGTCGGCGGTGGCGAAGTAGCCGGTGACGACTCCGCCGAGCGAGTGCCCGCCGCACAGCACCTTCTCCTTGCGGACCTTCTGGTCGGGCAACTCGGCGGCGAGCAGGTCGTACTGGTCCCGGACGGTCTGTTCGATGCCGAGCCGGGCCATCCAGCCGAGCTGGTCGTCGCCCACGAACCCGGCGAAGGTGCGGCCCGCGACCTGCTTGCCCCGGTAGTAGTAGTCGACGGCGGTGTGCTGGTCGCCGGAGGCGGTTCCGGTGTGGTCCTCCAGGCAGTTGGAGCGCCGGTCCAGAGCCCAGAACTCCAGGTTCCGGCCCTGCTGGGCGGCGCGGGTGACGGTGTTGCGGGCGACGCTGTCGAAGGCTCCGGCGCCCTCCAGGATGCCGGGCTGGGCGACGAGGACCCGGTCGGCGTCGGCCGCCGAGGCCGGACCCGCGGAGGACCGGTAGCGCAGGTACGACAGCCAGTCGCACGCCGCGGGCCGGGCCCCGAAGGACGCCGGCAGGGGTGCCTTCACGCGGACGACAGTCTCGGTCACACCCCCGCTCGATCCGACGGCCGTCTCGGTGCGCGCGCTCCCGGCGGACGCCGACCCGGTGGCCGTCCCGGTGATCACCCCGGTGGTCAGCAGCACCGCCAGCGCCGCGGTACGCCACGTTCCTGCTCTGCTGCGACTCGTGTTCATGCCGGGACGGTAGGCCGCCACGGGCCCGCTGCCCGGCGGTTGCTCACAAGAACGCAGGGCTCGCTGGACGCTTTGTCATCAGCCGCTGAGCCCTTCGCCGAACCCTTTGCCATGAGCCGCGGCGAGCCGTGCGGACGGCCGGGACGTCAGCCGTCCTGAAGGGTGCGGCGCGGTGAGCGGTCGTAGGTGCGGCGGTACAGGGTGGCGAAGCGGCCGGGGTGGGAGAAGCCCCAGCGGGCGGCGATGTCCGTGACGGTGGCTCCGGTCTCGGGGTCCGCGGCCACCAGCTCGGCGTGGGCCTGGGACAGGCGGACCTGGCGGACGTACGCGAGCGGGGTGCACTCCAGGTGCCGGCGGAAGGCGTACTGGAGCGCCCGGACGCTGACGTGGGCCGCCTCCGCGATCTCGGCGACGGTGAGGGGCCGGTCGGGGTGGCCCTCGATGAAGGCCAGGGCGCGTCGCAGTGCGGCCGGACGGGCGTCCTGCCGGTCGAGGCCCGTCGGGTCGACGGACGCGGTGTTGGGGAAGGTGGCCAGGACGGTCGCGGCCAGGTGCTGGGCGGCGGTGGAGGCGACGAGCGGCTGGTCGGCGACGGCGGCGTCCGCGAGGACGTGGTCCTGGACATAGCGGATGGTCGAGCGCAGCCGCTCCCCCGCGGCCACGCTGAGCGGCCGGTGCCCGGTCAGCCGTACCGGTTCGGGGCGCAGCGGGTCCGCGGTCCCCGCGACCTGGGTGAGCAGGTCGGGGTCGAGCATGGTGATGTTGTAGCGGGCCGCGTGGATGCGGCCCGCGTAGGACAGCTCCGGCGGCGCGAAGGACACCACGTCGCCGGGCCCGAAGGAGTCCGAGACGCCCTGGTAGACGTGGTCCTCGATGGTGCCCTCGTGGACCACGCACAGGCAGATCCGGCCCAGCGGGGTCACGGCGTAGCTCATGTCGAAGTCCAGGTCGAGCTCGTCGACGCTGATCCCAGCGATGGCGCTGCGGTGGATGAGCGCGCGGCTGCTGTCCGGGCTGCCGTTGCCGATGCGCATCTTCGCGTAGGCGTGACTGAGGAACTCCTCGGTGCGCTCCAGGTCCTCGCTCTCGAAGGTGAGCGTCTCCACGCGGCCAGGTCCTTCCTCTCGTTGATCGGCGGCGCTCGGCCTTTTCCTTCCCCCCTACCCGGGAAAGCCGTAAAGCTGCACGGGCGCGTTTCGTTTTCTGTCCTGCCTGGTCACAAGGTGTGCGCTGGGTGGCTCGTGGTCCGGGGCCGCCGTCTTCGAAACTGGAGAGTCGGTGACCGGGGAGTCACCGGGCGGCACCGGGGGGAGAGGGCGACAGGGCGGTACATGACGGATCGCGAAGAGCTGGTCGGGAAGATCGAGGAACTCCAGGAGGAGGTCGCCCAGCTCCAGCAAGCCCTTGTCTCGCACGCCGTCGTCGACCAGGCGATCGGGGTCATCGTCGCCTTGAGCGGCCTGCGGTCCGAGCAGGGGTGGGAGATCCTGAAGACCGTCTCCCAGCGCACCAACACCAAGCTGCGGGACGTGGCCCTGCATGTCGTGCACTGGCCCGCCGTCGGCGCGCTGCCCCCGGAGATCCGCCCCGCACTGCGCGTCGCGCTGACCGAGGCACGCGCGGAGCACGGGGGCCGGCCCCTGGTGCACCGGGAGTACTGATGCGCGCGGTCAAAGTCCGGGGAAAACCGGGTGACGGACCGGCGTTCCCGTGCGTACCGTCAGCCGCATGAAGGTCATCAGCCGTACGCACCACACCGCAGCCGCGCGAGCGACCAGCTCGCCGGCTGCCGACGCCTGACCTCACCCACTCCCCCGGCGGCCGGAAACGGACCGCCGGTGCAGGATCTCCTGGTCGCCTCCCGTCGCCGCGGTCGTTTCCGGTCCCACGAGACCGAAGGACCCCGCCATGCAATCCGACCGGACCGTACGCGTCTTCACCGACTTCTACCGCGAGCGCGGACACCACCTGATCACCGGGAGCACCCTGCTGCCGCCGCCCGGCGATCCGGTGCTGTTCACGACCTCGGGGATGCATCCCCTCACGCCGTATCTGGAAGGCCGCCCCCATCCCCGGGGCCGGCGACTGGTCAACGTGCAGCGCTGTCTGCGCACCACCGATCTCTACGAGGTCGGCGACTCCACGCACCTGACGGTGTTCGAGATGCTCGGCTCGTGGTCGCTCGGCGACTACGGCCACTCGCAGAGCCTGCGCTGGGGGTACGAGCTGCTCCGCGACGGCTTCGGCATCCCCCACGACAGACTCCACGCCACGGTCTTCGGCGGCGACGAGCAGGTGGGCCCGGATCTGGACGCCCTGCGCACCTGGGAGGAGTCGGGCGTGCCCGTGGAGCTCACCGGGGAGGACAACTGGTGGTCCAACGGTCCCGTGGGCCCGTGCGGCCCGGACTCGGAGATCTTCGTGTGGACCGGCGACACCCCGCCGCGGGGCACGCCCACGACGGACCCGCGCTGGGTGGAGATCTGGAACCACGTCGTCATGCGGTACCGCCGTCTCGACGACGGCTCCCTCCAGCCCCTGGAGCGTCCCGCTGTCGACACCGGCATGGGTCTTGAGCGACTGGTCACCGTCCTCCAGGGCCGTGACTCGGTCCACGACACCGACCTGTTCGAGCCCTGGAAACGGCTGCTGCCGTGGTCGCTGGACGAGCCTTCGCTGCGCCTGGTCAGCGACCATCTGCGCTCCGCCGTCGTGGTCATCGGCGACGGGGTGCGGCCGTCCAACACGGGGCGCGGCTACGTCCTGCGCCGGCTCGTCCGCCGGCTGCTCACCACGCTACGGCGCGAGGACCCCTCCCGTGCCCTGTCCGACCTGCCGGTGGAGCTCCTCCGGCACACTCTGGACCACTTCCGGCAGACCGGCGGGACGGATCACCTCAGGGAGGTACTGCTGGAGGAGGAACGCGGCTTCGACCGGCTGCTGGAGCGCGGTCGCCGTCTGCTGTCGGGGCCCAGGTACCGGGGGCCGCTGAGCGAGGAGGACTACGACTACCTCCACGACACCCACGGCCTCCCACGCGACCTGGTGATCGGCCTGCGACAGCAGGGGTGACGGCTACTCGGTGCGCAGGGCCGTCGCACGGGCCCCGGCCGCCCAGCCCGCCGGGAGCATCGCGCCCAACAGGGCGATGACCAGACCGGCCAGGCCCAGCAGGAGCAGCTGCGGCGTTCCGTACACATCGAGGACGGACGGGGGCAGGTCGGTGCCCGCCGCGTGTCCCATCACCGGGAGCACGAACCCGTGCAGCGCGTATCCGGCGGGGACGCCGACGAGGCCGCCCAGCACGCCGATCCCGGCCACCGAGGCGAGGACGAGGCTCACGGTCTGCCGGGGCGACATGCCGACGGCCTTGCAGACGCCCAGGTCGTGAACGCGTTCCCGGGTGTCGAGGACGACCGAGTTGAGCACGCCGAGGCCCGCGACGGAGACGAGCATGAGGGTGAGCAGCGCGGCCATGGTGTTCAGGACGAGGACCATGTTGTGCTGCCGGGAAGGGGAGGTGGCCGTGGCCTCGGCGCCGAGGGGCTGGATCCGCGCGGAGAGCTTCTCGGCGTACACGGTCGGCGAGACGCCCCCCTTCACGTCGACCAGGAACACCTGGGGCCTGGTCGCGGGGAAGTCGGCGGCGTTCACCTGGATCTCCAGCTGGTCCTCCGCGCTGCCGAAGGCCACACCGACGATCCGCAGGGCGGCCGTCTCCTTGCCGACCGTCACCCGCACGGTGTCGCCGATCTCCGTCCCGGTGGTCTCCAGGAACTGGCGGGGCACGACCAGCTGGCCGGTGCCGTCGAGCCAGTGCCCGGCGGTCATCGCGTACGCGCCGATGCCCGAGTCGCCGGTGAACAGGCCGGCCCGGACGTTTCCGGTGATCCCGACCACGGTGGCGTCCTGCTGGGCCTCGCCGTAGTAGGAGGCGGTGCCCGGCTGCGCCTCGATGGCGGCGCTCACCTGTGCCGGGTCGGCCTGCCGGGGCTCCTGGGTGCCGGGCGCGGGGACGTGTTCGCCGTGTGCCACGCCGGGGCCGCCGGTGAAGACGGTGACCGCGGCACGGTCCTCGGGGTCCTGGATACGGCCGACCTCGTCGAGCGAGGAGGTGAGTCCGACGGCGAAGGTCGCCGCGATCGTGCCGAACGCGACCGCGAGCAGCATCGCGAAGGCGCGGACCGGGTGGGCGAAGGGCGCGGCGAGGCCGTAGGTCACGGCCCGGGGCAGCGGGAGGCGGCCCGCCGCCCGGTGCGCCCACCGGCCGCGTCCGGTGCGCGGGGCCCGGCCGACGGCGATGGCCTCGACGGTGGGCAGCCGCCCGGCCCGCAGCGCGGGGACGAAGGCCGCGACGCCGACGACCAGCAGGGCACCGGCCGGGACCACGAGGTCCACCCACCAGGCGACCGACAGGGCGGCCGTGCCGTACGCCTGCTCGGTTTCGTCGAGGAGGGGAAGGGCCAGCAGGTTGCCGAGGACGACGCCGAGCGCGATGCCCGCGCCCGCCGGGACGAGCGCCTGCGCCACGTAGGCGCGGACGACCTCGCGCGGGGTGAAGCCGATGGCCTTGAGGATGCCGATCCGGCGCAGGCCGGTGCCGACCGCGCCGCTGATGACGCTGCCGACGATGATCACGGACATGACGAGGCCGAGGACGCCGAACGCGATCAGGAAGGGGATGGTCGGGGCGGCCCCGCTGTCGGCGGCGCGCTTGGTGTCCAGGTAGGACCGGGTGCCGAGCAGTGCCCCCGTGGGGACGGCGGCGGTGAGTTTCTTGCGGTCGGCGGCGATGTCACCCGTCGACCCGGCCTCCTCGAAGCGGTAGAGCATCTGACGGGTGACCGGGGCGTCCTTCGAACCGAGCGCCCTGAGCTGTGCGGGAGTCACCCAGGCGTCGGCGCTCCGGCCGGCGGAGGTGGCGAAGCCGACGACACTGAGGGTCGTGCCGGAGGCCGTCAGGGTGTCGCCCACCGTGAAGGCGGGCCCCTGGTAGGAGGAGCTCAGCACGACCTCGCCCGGTCTTTTCGCCCATCGGCCGGCCGTGAGGTCCAGGTCGTCGACGGTGGCGTGCGGGCCGGTGCGTCCGACGAAAGTCATCGCCGGGGGCTTGCGGCCGGCCGAGTCCGTGACCTGGAGGAGCGCCGTGGGGTAGGGCCCGGCGCTCGCGGTGACTCCGTCCAGCCGCCCGGTGGCGGCCAGTTGTGCGTCGGTCACCTCGGCCGGGTCGAACCCGGCGGTGAGGTGGGCGCCCTTCTGCGCGGCGAAGGCGTGGTCGAAGGGCGCGTTGGCGACGACCATGAGGGAGCCCGCGACCACGGCAGCCGCAACGGCCATCATCGTGGCGATCGCGATGACCGCGGTCTGCACCCGGCGCCGGCCCACCCCGGAGCGGACCACGCGGACGAGCGGTCCGGTCATCGCAGGGCCTCCGCACGGGAGTCGAGGGCGACATGGCCGTCGACGAGATGGACGGTACGGCTCGCGCAGGCCTGGGCCAGGGCCGGGTCGTGGGTGACCAGCACGATGGTCTGGCCGCCGCGGTGCAGGTCGAGGAGGAGGTCACGGACGTCCTGGCCCGAGGCGCTGTCGAGGGCGCCGGTCGGTTCGTCGGCGAGGAGCAGGGCGGGCCGGTTCACCAACGCCCGTGCCACGGCGACGCGTTGGCGTTCTCCGCCGGAGAGGCGGCCGGGGTGGGCGCGGGCGTGCTGCTGGATGCCGAGGACCTCCATCAGTTCCGCCGCGCGGTCCCGCACGGTGCGCCGCGGAACTCCGTTGAGCTGGGCGGGGAGTTGGATGTTGTCGAGGACGGTGAGGTCGTCGAGGAGGTTGAAGAACTGGAAGACCATGCCGATCCGTTCGCGGCGGAACCGGGCCAGCGCGTGCTCGCCGAGCCGGTCGATCCGCCGGCCGTCGACGGTCACCGTGCCCTCGGTCGGCTTGTCGAGCCCGGCGACGAGGTTCAGCAGGGTGGACTTGCCGCTGCCGGAGGGGCCGGTCACCGCGAGGGCCTCACCCTGGGCCACGGAGAGGTCGAGCGGTCCGAGCGCGGGTGCGCCGGCACTGTCGTAGCGCTTGGCCACGCCCTTCAGTTCGATGACCTGGGTCATGGGAGATCCCCTTCGGGGGTGTCGTCGGGCGGGTCCGCGCCCTGACGGGCGGGGCGGCCGGGCCACGCGGTTGCGTCGGCGTGGCGAAGGTACGGACGGTCGGGTCGTCGGCGCGTCGGCCGGAGCACCGACATGCGGCCCGTCGCCGGGAGGACCCGGTGCCGGGGTCATCCCCGAGGAGTACGTCCGGCGGAGGGGGCTCTGGTCACCGGGGCGGACGCCTGGCGGGCCGAGGGGCCACCACAATGGGCGCATGGAGACGGAGTACCTGCGGGGATGGCGTCGGCAGGTGCGTTTCGCGCTGCGCCCGGAGGCCAAGGGCGCCCCGCTGTCGCGGCGTTCGGTGTATTTCGACGTGCTGCTGGCCGTGCTGCTGACGGTGGTCGCGCTGGTGGTGGCGGCGCGCTATCCCGGTGACGGGCCGGTGCGGGTGTCGCGGGTCGAGTACGGAGTGCCGGTGCCTCCGTCGCCCCCGTCGCCGCCCCGGCCGCCCGTGCCCGGTGCGGACGTGGGGCAGCCGGCCTCCCCGCCCTGGGTCCTGGTCGTGCTGTCGGCGCTGCCGCTCGCGGTACGGCGGCGGTTTCCGCTGGCCGTGTTCGCGGTGGTGCTCGGCGCGGCGCTCGGCATCGGTGACAACGCCTCCTGGATCACTGTGCTGACCTGTGTCATCGGCACGTACAGCGCCGTCATGTACAGCCGGTACCGGGCGGGGGCGATGACCGGTCTCGTGGTGGCAGCCGTGCTGGCGGGGGTGGTCTTCCGGTCGACGGATCCGGTGCTGCCGGGCTGGTCCAGTCCCGGGGTGGTGCTGCTGGTGGCCGGGGTCCTGGCCGGCGTGGTCCGGTTCGGGCAGCGGCGGCTCGCGGCGAGCCGGGACCGGTTCGCGGCCCTGGAACGGGCCCACGAGGAGGCGACCCGCAGGGCCGTGGAGGAGGAACGCGCCAGGATCGCCGCCGAGTTGCACGATGTCGTGACCCACAATGTGAGCGTGATGGTGATCCAGGCGGGCGCGGCGCGCAAGGTCATGGACGTGGCACCGGAGCGTTCCAAGGAGGCGTTGCTCGCGGTCGAGGCCGGCGGACGGGCAGCGATGGCCGAACTCCGGCATGTGATGGGCCTGTTGGCGGCCCCCGACACCGGCAGGCCGGACTCCCCCGCCGACGGTCTCGAACCGCAGCCGGGGCTCGGGCAGTTGGACGCACTGATCGACCGGGTGCGGGCCGCGGGGACCCCGGTCGGGGTCGCGGTGTCGCTGCCGGCCGAGCCGCTGCCGCCGGGGGTGGACCTGACGGCGTACCGGGTGGTGCAGGAGGCGCTGACGAACACCCTCAAGCACGCGCCGGGCGCCGAGGCCGTCGTCACCGTCGGCTGGTCCGACGACCTGCTGGAGATCGAGGTCAGGGACACCGGCGGGGTCCGCGACGGGGTCCCGGCGGACGGGAACGGACGCGGGCTGATCGGGCTGCGCGAGCGCCTCGGGGTCTACGGCGGCGAGCTGACGGCCGGTCCGACCCTCGCCGGCGGCTTCCGGATCAGGGCGGAGCTGCCGTGGCGGACGGCGTGAGCGCAGAGGTGGTGAGGGCGGTCATCGCCGACGACCAGGCCCTGGTCCGCACCGGGTTCGGGATGATCCTGGCCGCGGACGGCATCGAGGTGACGGCGGAGGCGGCCGACGGGGCGGAGGCGGTGGCCGCGGTCCTGCGGACCCGCCCCGACGTGGTCCTCATGGACATCCGGATGCCCGGCATGGACGGCATCGAGGCGACCCGGCGCATCCTCGCCGAGGACTCCGCGGGCGAGATCCGGGTGATCATCCTGACCACCTACGACCTCGACCACTACGTGTACGCGGCGCTCACGGCAGGGGCGAGCGGCTTCCTCCTGAAGGACGTGACGCCCGAGCATCTGGTGGCCGCCGTTCGGCTGGTGCGGTCCGGGGACGCCCTGCTGGCGCCCGCGATCACGCGCCGGCTGATCGAGCGCTTCGCCCACCGGGAGGCCGCGCGGCCGGCCTCCCCGGACCGCGACCTGTCCGGGCTGACGCCACGTGAGCTGGAGGTGCTGCGGCTGCTGGCGACCGGGCTCAGCAACGCCGAGCTGGCCGAGCGGCTGTTCCTGAGTCCGACGACGGTGAAGACCCATGTCGGACGGATCCTGTCGAAGCTGGAGCTGCGGGACCGGGTGCAGGCGGTGGTCCTCGCCTACGAGAGCGGGCTGATCACTCCGGGCGGCCCCGCGGAGAGCGCGCGGTAGGACACGGTGCGGCCGCGGAGAGCACACGTCAGGACACGGTCCCAGCCGTGCAGGGCGCACGTCAGGACACGGTCCGGCCGCACAGGGCGCGCGTCAGGCCACGGTCCAGCCACCCAGAGCGCACGTCAGGACATCAGTCCGGCGGCGACCGTCGCCCCCAGCTCCCAGCACGCCTCGATGTCCGCCTTGGCCGGTTCGCCGGTCACGGTCACCGGTTCGGCCGCACGGCGCCAGCCCAGACCCGTCGTGATCGACTCGATGCCGCGCAGGGCTCCGGTGACGTCGTTGCCGCCGTGCACGAAGGCAGCGAACGGACGGCCGCGCGTCTCGTCGAGGCAGGGGTAGTAGACCTGGTCGAAGAAGTGCTTGAGGGCACCGGACATGTAGCCGAGGTTGGCCGGGGTGCCGAGCAGGTACCCGTCCGCCGCCAGCACGTCCGAGGCGGTGGCGGCGAGGGCCGCCCGGCGTACGACGCGGACGCCCTCGATCTCCGGGGCCGTCGCTCCGGAGACGACGGCCTCGAACATCGCCTGGCAGTTCGGCGAGGGCGTGTGATGCACGATCAGCAAGGTGGCCACGCCCGCACCCTGCCCTGCCTCGGCTTTCGACCGCAAGCCGGGCCACGCCCACCGGGTGCCGGGCTACGATGCCGGGACACCGCGAGGGGGGAGCAGGTCGTGGCCGGAGAGGGACAGCGGGCGGCGGAGGTCTTCGACGCGCTGGGGCTGACGTACGAGAAGGCGTTCGCGCGTTCCGAGGCGCATCTGGCGTCCCTGGAGTGGCTGCTCGGACGGCTGGCACCGGGCAGCCGGGTCCTGGACGTCGGCAGCGGCACCGGCCGCCCCACGGCGTCGACGCTCGCCGACGCGGGCCATGAGGTGCTGGGGGTGGACGTCTCCCCCGTGATGGTGGAGCTCGCAGTCCGACAGGTCCCCCGGGCCACCTTCCGCCTCGCCGACATCCGCGAACTGCCGCTGGAGGAAGGCACGTTCGACGCGGTGTGCGTGTACTTCTCCCTGCTTCAGATGTCCCGTGCGGAGCAGTCCCAGGTGCTGGGGCGGCTCGCGCGGGCGCTGCGTCCGGGCGGGAGTCTGGTGCTGGCCACGGTCCCCGCCGACGTCGAGGATCTGGCGATCGAGTTCATGGGCCGCCCGGTCCGGGCCACGAGCTTCGCCGCCGAGGACGTGGTGGCCGTCGTGCGGGACGCGGGTCTCGTGGTGGAGTCGGAGCACCTCGTGGAGTTCACGCCGGACCACCCGGAGGGCGCGCCGGAACCGCATCTGTTCGTGTACGGCCGGCTTCCGGTGTGACACCGGTGGCCCTGCGCGGGCGGAAGGGCCGGACACCCGTCTGTCCGGCCCTTCCGTGCCCGCAGGGTCAGCCGCCGTTCAGCCGTGAGCGCAGCAGTCCCTTGCCGATCTCGGCGCCCTTGCGACTGTCCGCCTGGGCCTTGCGGAACAGGTCGGCGACCTCGGTGTCCTTGGCGCGTTCCGCGTCCTGGATGTAGCTCTCCAGCCGCAGCGCGTTGCTCAGACACGCCTCCACGTACCAGATCAGGTTGTAGTCCTTGTCCGGCGTGCCGGTCGCGCCGCCGGTCTCCGTGCTGCTGGTCATACCGGGCCTCCTCCAGCGGGGGTCGTTCCGGAGCCGGACGAGTACCCGTCGCACGCGAAGGAAACGCCTCGCAGGGGGCGCGACCGGTCCCCCGTTCCGGTCGTTCCCCCTGCGGTGCGTCCGAACTTACGTGACCTGCGGACTCCTGTGAATCGCGCCGATGCCCGCTGGGCCGGGCGCAGCACTCACCCGTGCACAGGTGCGTCCGGTTGGCCCGGATCGTCCCGCGGCAGGACGGGCGGTTCGAGCGCTCCGGTCGCGAGATGGGCCAGCACGACCTCGTAGAGATCACTGCCGGAGGCGAGGAGCCGGCGTTCGAGGACGGGTTCGGCGCTGCGGACGTGTTCCCGCACGGTCTGCGCGTGCACGGCCAGTGTCTGCGCGGCCCGCTCCGCGTTGCCGCCGGCCGCGATCCAGTGGCGCAGGGTGCGGCGCAGGTCGCGGGCGTCGCTGTCCAGGCGGCCGAGCAGTTCCCGTGCCCACGCCTCCAGGGCGGGTCCGGCCAGGAGGTCGCCCAGCCGGGCACGGGTCTGCCGGGCGTCCGCGCGGCCGCCGTCCCGTCCGTCCTGGCCGTCCTGTGCGTCCCGTCCGCCCTCTCCCCCCTCTCCGTCCGGTCCGTCCTGTCCGTCGGCGAGGCTGACCTGCGTGCTCAGGGCCAGATGGACGGTCGCGCGGACGGTCAGGTCGGTGAAGTCGGTGCGCAGCAGGGCCTCGACGCGTTCCATACGGGCGCGGACCGTGTTGCGGCTGACGCCCAGCACCTTCGCGGCGCTCACGGCGGTGAACTCCAGACCGAGGCGGGTGGTGGCGAGCAGTTCCGCGCGGGTGTGGTGCGGCAGGGTGTCGAGCGGGCGCAGCAGCCGGGCGGTCCACGCGCGCAGCGCCGTCGGGTCCATCAGCCGTTCGGGGTGGGTGCGTTCGGCGTACACGGCCGCCCGGTCCGGCCGTACACGCGCCACGGCGAGGGCGCTCACCGCCTGTCCGTAGGCGGCGGCGGTCCGGGCCAGGCTCTGGTGGGCGCTGCCGCCGAGGAGGGTGCCGGGGTTGCGGTCGACGAGCGAGCGCAGGGCTTCGCCGGAGGTGTCCCCGACGACCACGAGGATCACGTGTCCGTCCATGGCCGGGCAGCGCACCACCAGTGCCCGGCCCCTGGTGACGCCGAGGCACTCCTCGGCGAGCCGGTCGCGTTCGGCCGCGTCGCCTTCGAGGACGTAGACGCAGGCCGTGTCCGTGTCGAGCAGGCCGGGCCACAGCCCCGCGGCGACCCGGCGCGCGGCGACGGTGTCCTCCACCATCAGCAGCTGAAGTATGGCCAGGCGCAGATCGGAGGTGGCCCGCTTCAGGCGACGGTCGGCCGCGGTCGTCTCCCGGGCGCGCAGCAGGAGTTCGAGGACCTGGGCGGTGTGCGTGAGGATGTCGGAGGTGCGCCGGTCGAACGGGTCGGGGCGGGCCACCGCGAGCACGCCGGCCGCTGCCGGGGCCGGGTGTCCGACCCTGAGCAGGCGCACATGGCCGTCCCCGTCCGCCGAGGCCGCCGAGGCGATCCGGCCGGCGCGGATGTCCGCGACGAGGGTCTCGTCGAGCGTCATGCGGGGGCCTGCGACAAGGGTTCCGGCGGCGTCGTGGAGGGAGGCCGTGCCGTGCACCGTCTCCCCGAGCCAGGCGACGAGCCTGCGGATGTCACGGCCGGTCGGCCTCAGATGGTCCAGGAGTTCCTGCGCCCACGTCGAGTCCCCAGTGTCCTGCGCCCTGCCGCCCCCGGCCCCGCCCTCCTGACCTGCCACGTCACCCTTCTCCTCGCCGCTCTCGCCCTCCCGACATACCGCCCGGTACGTTACCTCACGTGCGGTCTGGGGTCGGCGGGTCGGACGCCTTCAGGAGGTGAGAAGGCGGGTGTGAAGGTGCCCGTCGCGCGGAAAGTGTGGGGGAGCCGCGGGGAGATGGGCGGTCAGGGGGTATCCGCACTTGCGGGCCACCCGGCAGGAGGCGGTGTTGTCCTCGCTGTGCAGGAGCTCGAGCCGTACGAGCCCGTCCTCCGCGAAGGCGTGGAACGCCCAGCAGGTCAACGCGTCCAGGGCCCGAGGAGCCACCGCCCGGCCCCGAGCGTGCGCCGCCGTCCAGTAGCCGACCTCGCCCGGAGGACCGCCGGGGGCGGGGCGTTTGAGAACGACGTGCCCGACGAGGCGTTCTCCGGCGGCGACTTCACCGGGCCCGCACCGCACCCCCTCCTCGACGACCGCGAAGGCGAACCGGTCCCCCTCGTGCCATCCCCGCTCCTGCTCCCGCACCCACCGCTCGGCCTCCGCCTCACCGTCCACGACGGAGCCGATCCAGCGACGCAGCTCCGCGTCACGGTGCAGGACGGCCAGCTCGGGGGCGTCCTCCGAACGCCAGGGGCGCAGGACGAGGGCCGGTGCCTTCGCAGTGGCAGGGGCGTGGAGTCGTACGGCCATGCGGTCCCGGTCCATGTCCGGAGCGTAGGTGACAGGCCCCGTCGGGCCTCGCCCGGGTCGGAGGCGCCGCTCCCCGGCCTGCGTCGCCGTCCCACCGCGACGGCATAAGCTCGGCGAATGGCCAAGTACTTCGACGTGCACCCCGACAACCCGCAACCCCGCGCCATCTCACAGATCGCCGAGAGCATCCGGTCGGACGCCCTCATCGCGTACCCGACGGACTCCTGCTACGCGCTCGGCTGCCGGCTGGGCAGCCGGGACGGCATCGACCGGATCCGCAGCATCCGCCATCTCGACGACCGGCACCACTTCACCCTGGTCTGCCAGGACTTCGCGCAGCTCGGCCAGTTCGTACGGGTCGACAAGGACGTGTTCCGGGCGATCAAGGCGTCGACGCCCGGCAGCTACACGTTCATCCTCCCGGCGACGAAGGAGGTGCCGCGGATGCTCCAGCACCCGAAGAAGAAGACCGTGGGCGTGCGCATCCCGGACCACGTCGTCACCCAGGCGCTCCTGACCGAACTGGGCGAACCGCTGCTGTCGAGCACCCTGCTGCTGCCCGACGAGGAGGAGCCGATGACCCAGGGCTGGGAGATCAAGGACCGGCTCGACCACGTGCTGGACGCGGTCGTGGACTCCGGCGACTGCGGCACCGAACCGACGACGGTGATCGACTTCTCGGGCGGCGAGGCGGAGATCGTCCGGAAGGGCGCGGGCGACACCAGCCGGTTCGAGTAAAGCCCCGCTCAAGTGGGAGGGGGCCATGGCGGCGACTTCGATGGTGCGTGCAAGCATGTGCCCGGCCCGGTTCCGCCGGGCCGGCGACCTGCTCGCCGTCGCATGCACAGAGAGGCACCCCCCATGACCTCCGTACAGGGAACCGACGTCGACATCCCCACCGAGGACGGCACCGCCGACGCCTATCTGGCCCACCCGGCCGACGGCGCGCCCCGGCCCGCCGTCCTGGTCTTCCAGGACGCGTTCGGGCTGCGCCCCCAGCTGAGGTCCATGGCCGACCGGCTCGCCGAGGCCGGTTACACGGTCCTCGTGCCCAACCTGTTCTACCGGCACGGACGCGCGCCGGTCTTCGACCTTCCGGAGTTCATCGACCCCGGCGCCCGGCCGGAGATCTTCGAGAAGATCATGCCGGTGATGCAGGCGCTGACGCCCGAGCTCGCGATGCGGGACGCCGGGGCGTACCTGGGCTGGCTGGCCGAGCGTCCCGAGGTCGCCGACGGCCCGGTCGCCCTCACCGGCTACTGCATGGGCGCGCGGCTGTCGCTGCTCACCGCGGGCACCTATCCGGACCGAGTCGCCGCGGCGGCAGGCTTCCACGGCGGGCGCCTGGCCACCGACACCCCGGACAGCCCGCACCTGGTGGCCGGGCAGATCACCGCGGAGCTGTACTTCGGTCACGCCGACAACGACCACTCGCTGCCGCCCGAGCAGATCGAGCGTCTGGAGGCCGCACTGACCGAGGCCGGGGTGCGGCACCGCTGCGAGGTGTACGAGGGCGCCCCGCACGGCTTCACCCAGGCCGACACCGCCGCGTACCACAGCGAGGGCGACGAGCGGCACTGGGCCGCACTGCTCGACCTGCTCAAGCGCACGTTCTAGAAGGCGGAGCGGGGCGGCTCGACGCCCAAGTGGCGGCGCAGGAAGTCCACTTGCCGCTCCAGCAGCTGCCGGGTGACGGTCGAGCCGATCGGCTGGTGGCCGACGCCGGGGAGGATCAGGAGTTCGTGCGGGCGCCCCGCGGCCTTGAGCGCCGCGGACAGGCGCAGGGTGTTGACCGGCGGGACGTTGGTGTCGGCGAGCCCGTGGATCAGCAGCAGCGGCCGGGTCAGCCCCGGCGCGTCGCGGAGCAGGTCACAGGCCTCGTACCGCTGCGGGTACAGGTCGGGATGACCGAGGAACCGCTCGCGCCAGTGCGCGTGGTACAGCCGCTGGTCGGTGACGCCCGCGCCGGCCACGGCGGCGCGGAAGACGTCCGGGCGGCGCAGGACGGCCAGCGCGGCGAGCGCACCGCCGAAGGACCAGCCGCGGAAGGCGACCCGGCCGAGGTCGAGGTCGGGACACCGGCGGGCGGCCTCGCGCAGGGCGCTGACCTGGTCGTCGAGGACGGGTCCGAACAGGTCGCCGTGGACCTCGCGCTCCCAGCCGGGTCCGCGGCCGGGGGTGCCGCTGCCGTCGGTCGTGAGCACCGCGCAACCCTGCTCGGCGAACCACTGAGCCAGCAGCACGCGCGAGTCCAGCTCCGCGGTGACACGCTGGAGGGCCGCGCCGCCGTAGGAGTCGACGAGCACCGGCAGCGGGCCGCTGCCCCGGCGGTGCCAGGAGGGCAGGTGGAGCCGGGCGTGAAGCGCTCGCGGGCCCAGGACGAACCGCTCGGCGCGCACGTCGAGCACCGGGCGTTCGGCGTACGACAGGACGGTGACGGCCGGTCTGCCCGCGCGCAGCACCTCGGCCCGCCCGCCGGGCCGCTCGGCGTCCCGGGTGATCCGGACCAGCGTTCCGCCGCTCCGGACGCCGGAGTGGACTCCGGCCCCCGAACTCAGTTGCCGTAGGCCGGACTTGGGGCCGTAGCTCCACAGGTGGGTCTCGGTGGGTTCGTCGGTGGCGGTGAACAGGACGTCGTCGCCGTCGATGCCGAGCACGGCTCGCAGCTGAAGTCCCTTTGGCGTGACGTCTGTTCCGTCCCGGGTGAGGTGCCGGGTCCCGCTCGTGTCGTGGTGGGCGAGAAGGGCACCGGAGGCCGTGCGGGCGGGCAGTCCCGGGACGAGGTGCACCCAGCACGCGTCGCACTGTTCGTGCAGGACGGCGGTCCGGCCGTCGCCGGGATCGATGCCGAGGAAGCGGACGGTGCGCTGGTCGCGTGACTGCACGAGAGCCCAGGGCCCGTGCGTGTCCCATCCGGCGCCCACGACGTATTCGTAGGCGACCCGGTCCCAACTCACCTGTAGCGGTGAGCTGTCGAGCCGGGAGACCCATAACGTGACGTCGGGGTTGGGCGTTCCGGCGAGGGCTGTGCGGCGGACTTCGCGGCCCGGGTCGCCGGGGGCCGTCAGGTCGGGTGAGTCGATCCCGTCCGCCCTGTCGCCTCCGCCGGCCGGGTCGACCGTGGGATCGGCTGCCGGATCGGCCGTCGGCCAGGGCTGGACCCGCCTGGAGTCCGTCCGAGCGAACAGCAAGTGGTGGCCGTCCGGCGACCACCAGTGTCCACGGGCATCGTCGAGGGACGTGGCGGTGGTGTGGGGGGCGACCCCGAACTCGACGTCGGGCGTGGGTGTTTGCGCTATCGACCGGTCCCCCGTCCCGTCCGCCTCCACCACGCGCAGGGTGCCGTGCGAGACGTAGGCGATGCGGCGCCCGGTGGGGTCGGGCCGGGGGTCCGAGACCGGTCCGACGACGGGCAGCCGCCGCGGCTCGCCCTTGCCGGAGTCCACGGTCCACAGCCCGCCGCCGAGGGCGAAGGCGACGACCCCGGCCGCCGCGTCGGCGCCGTACGCCTCGACACCTCCCACCCGCCCCCTGCGCTCCGACCGCCCACCCCCGAGCAGCCGAACGGGATCGGCCAGCAGGCGTTCCCTGCCGGAGGCCACGTCCAGGGCCCACAGACAGGTCACCGGGTCGTCGCCGGTGCGCCCGCGGAGGAACAGCACGGTCTCCCCACCAGCACCGACGGCGAACCGCCCGGGGACACCACGGGTGAAGCGGAGGGTGCGGACGAGTTGTTCGGGGAGGGTGGTGAGGGACATGAAGGTGTCCTACCACCGGTCCTGTGAATAAAACGCGTGTTCGATTAAAGAGGGGGTCTGCTCACCGGACCTCGCCGGATGCCGCCCGCAGCCGTCCGAGCCACTCCGCGGCCAGCCCGCGGCCGTTGGGGAGTTGGTCGTGGCGGTCCCATCGCCAGGTCGTGATCATCGCGAGGACGAGGAGGCGGCAGTCGTGCAGCAGGTCCTGGTCGGCGTTCGCGTAGTGCTCGGCGATGTCGTCGGGCGCGTGGGCGAGATCGAATTCGACGGGGCCCCGGCAGCAGGTCTCCAGGTCGATGAAGAGGGGCCCGCTCGCGGTGGCGAGCAGATTTCCCGGGTGCGGCTCGCCGTGCAGCAGCTGGTCGGCGGTACCGCGCTCGCCGATCGCTCGCCGCAGACTTCTCAGAGTCCCGTCGAGGAGTCGGCGGTCCGCGTCGGCCAGCGCGGGTGTGCGGTCGCGGTCCGCCAGCAGGCGTTGCGCCTGGTCGACGCGGACCGTGAAGTGCGGTGCGGGGACGTCGAGTTGGCGCATACCGGCATGCAGTCTCGTGAGCGCGTCGGCATAGGCGGCGGGTGGGACCTCTCGGGGTACGGCCGGTTCGTAGTAGGTCCACAAGGTGACCACGAAGCCGTCGCGCTCGTGGACGCCCGGCGTCACGCGAGGTGCGAGCGCGGCCACCGGGCTTCCCACCTCGGCGAGCCGCTGAGCGATGTCGACTTCGAGCTGAGCGACCTGGTCCGCGACCGGCGCCACCCGGGCCAGGACGTCACAGGGCAGCAGTCGCAGAGTCAACTTGTTCGAGTCCTGGAGCACGATCGCTTCGTCGGCCGCGAGGCCCAGTGACGCGGCCGTCGCCCTCGCCGCGGCCACCGCACGCGGAAGCTCCGAGACCTGCATCGCCGAGCGCCCCTCCCCCGTGAGCACCCTCATGCCGGTTCATGGCGGTGCGGAAGGCGCACGGTACCAAGACGAGCGCGCCGGCCGGACCGAATAAGACCTGCTGGCTCCGGGGCCGGGAGGCGGCGGTTCGGGCAGACTCAGCGGTCCTGGCCACGCCTCCAGGACCGCAGGACACGAAAGCGGTCCGGACACTCCGGGTCCCGGTCCACCACCTGGATCGGCGCCCCGGTCCACTGCCACACGCCGCTCCCCGGAGTACGCCCGAACCGGATCGGGCCCCGGGTGCCCTCGACGGTGACAACCGGCCAGGCCTCGGCGATGCGCGCCCGGTCCGTGCCGTGCTCCCTGAGCAGCGCGGCGAGGAAGGCGACCGTGTCGTGGCCCTCGTACGCCACGAACGACGGCGGTCCGCCCAGCCGCTCACGAAGGCCCGCCTCGACCTGCATGGCGAGCGGGCCGAGTTCGTCCGGCAGGTACCGCAGGAACGGGATCCCGGCACCGTCGTCGCCCAGCGTCGTCCCCCATGAGGCGAACTCCGGCTGCCCGGCCGGGGCGCCGACCAGGATCCCGGCGAGACGCCGGTCGCGGCGGACCGCACGGACGATCGGCACCGCCGGGACCGGGGAACCGACCAGGAGCAGGAGTGCCGTCGCGCGCTGCTCGACGAGCTTGTCGCACAGGACGGTCGGGGAGTGTTCCCGCACGTCGAGTTCGACGACGGTGCCGCCGCGAGTGGCGAGGTGGTCCCTGAGGACGCGGACTCCGGAGGCCCAGTACACACTCGGCTGGGTCGCCACGGCGATGTGGTGGTGGCCCGCGTCGAGGAGGAAGTCGGCGTAGACCCGCCAACCGTGGGACTGCGGTGGCGAGAGGCGCGCGACCCGGTCCGTCGGCCGCTCGGTGAGCGCGTCCAGAACCGCCGACGAGCACAGGAACGGCAGACCGAGCGCGTCCGCGCGGGCCGCGGCCGCCCGCGCGACGACGCTGTGGTACTCCCCTGCCAGGGCGGCCACCCCCAGTCCGGCCAGCTCGTCCACGGCGGCTTCGGCCCTTCCCGGATCCGCTGCGGTGTCCCGGACGACCAGCTCGAGGGGTCTGCCGTCGATTCCCCCGCTGCCGTTGACCGAGTCGGCGCCCCACTCGATCCCGGCCAGCAGGTGTTGGCCCGCTTCGACCCAGCCGGGCCGGGTCAGCGGAACGAGAACACCGATCCGTACGGCAGATACGGCGTCCCTGTCCGGGCCCGCTCCAGCCGACGGCACGGCCACGCCGGCACCGTCCACCTCGTCCCCCTGTGGTGAGTCCATCTGCCTGATCCTGCCGGACATCGCGTCCACAAGGCTCCCGACCCGGCGGACATCACAGGGCATCGGCGTGACGCAGGGACCGGAGGCTCTCGCGTCCACAAGGCTCCCGACCCGGCGGACGCCGTGCGCCACCCGTCCCGCAGTCCGCGCCTCTCAGCCCCTCACTCCCCTCCGCGCGCCGCCGCCCCCACCACCATCCGCCGGATGTCCGCCAGGTCCGCCTCGAACTCGGCCGTGAGGTCGACCGGGAGGTCCAGCCACCGTCCGACCCTGCTGTGGCCGGGGAGTTCGCCGGCCGGGAGCTGGCCGCGGCGGCCGCGCGGATCGAGGGCACCGGGGGTGAAGCGGCCGGACGCCTCGGAGGCGGCGAAGCCGATGACGAAGGTGCTGATCAGCCGCTCCAGTCGGGGCACTTCCGACTCCGGGACCCCGGCCTCGACGAGCGCGAGATAGATGATGTCCACCGCACGCACGGCGTCCGGAGTGACGGCGGGGCGCGAGAAGAGCAGGTGCGCCGCCCAGGGGTGACGCTGGGTCACCGCCCGGCAGGCATGGGCGAGAGCGTCGAGCCGCTGGTCCCAGGTCGGCTCCTCGCCCGAGAGCACCCCGTCACCGCCGTCCGCGCCGTCCGTCGGCAGCAGCGCGGACAGCAGGCGTCCCACCATCCCGTCCAGCAGCGCCGCCTTGTCCTTGACGTGCCGGTACAGCGCCATCGGCGTGACCCCGACACGCTCGGCCAGCGCGCGCATCGACACCGCCTCCAGGCCCCGCTCGTCGGCGATGGCCAGGGCCGCGTCCAGGATCTCTTCCCGTCTGCCACTCATGGGTCTACAGTGTAGACGTATACACCGTAGACATCTGGTGCACAGACAAACAGACAAAGGGGGGCGGATGCTCGTCACGAACGGGTTGGTGAAGTCCTACGGCCGTCATCGCGCGCTCGACGGTTTCGATCTGACGGTCGAGCCGGGCGAGATCGTCGGTCTGATCGGTCACAACGGCGCGGGCAAGACGACCTTCGTGGAGATCGTCACCGGTCTGGTGCGGCCCGACGCGGGAAGCGTCCGCATCGGGCCGTTCGACGCGCTGAGCGAGGGCCGGGACGCCCGGCGGCTCGTCGGGGTGGCTCCGCAGGAGTTGGCCCTCTACGGCAGTGTCACCGTGCGGGAGAACCTGCGGCTGCTCGCCGGGCTGGCCGGGCTCCGGGGCCGGCGCCGGGACGCGGGGATCACCCGGGTCCTGGAGGAGCTCCAGCTGTCCGCGGTCGCGGACCGGCCCGTGGGCATCCTGTCCGGCGGACAGCGGCGCCGGGTCCAGGCGGCCACGGCGATGGTCGGCTCACCGCCGCTCCTGCTGCTCGACGAGCCGACGGCCGGTGCCGATCCGGAGACCCGCTCGGCTCTGCTGGCCGCGGTGAGGGCTCGCGCCGAAACCGGTGCCGCCGTCGTCTACACGACCCACTACCTCCCCGAACTCGTCGACCTGGACGCCACGTTGGCGATCGCGCGAGCCGGCCGGGTCATCGCGCGCGGCACCCAGGAGGAGCTCACCCGGCACCTTCCCGGCGAACTCCGGGTCACCTTCGCCGACCCGGCCGAACCCGAACTCCGCACGCCGACCAAGGATCCCGGCGCCGATCTGGCGGCCCTGCTCGCCTCCGGCCGCACGCCCGCCTCCGTCGACGTCCACCGGCCCGGCCTGGACGACCTGTACCACTCCTTGGAGACCACGACACCGGAGGCCGGACCGACGGAGCCCACGACACAGCAGTCCACGGTCGCCCAGGCCGCGGCGCCCACGCGGACGGAGTCCCACGATGCAGCCGCGTGACTCCGCGACCCGTCTGGGCGTCCTGATCCGCCACAACACGCTGCTGATGCTGCGCGAACCGGGCCCTTTGCTGAGCCGGATGATCCTGCCGCTGGTCTTCATGACCCTGCTGCGCCCGCTCTATCTGTCCGCGCAGGGCCACGCGGCCGGTACCGAGCAAGCGGTCGTCGGCACGCTGGTCACGTTCTCGCTGCTCGCCCTCAGCATCTCCGGCAACGCGATCCTCTCCGAGCGCCTCGGCCGCACCTGGGACCGGCTGCGCGGCACTCCTCTGCACCCGGCGGAGCTGCTGCTGGGCAAGGCCGTGCCCGTGCTCACCGCTCTGCTCGCGCAGCAGTTGCTGATCGTCGGCTTCGGGGTGTGCGTGTTCGGACTGCGCGTGCCGCATCCGTTCCTGCTGCTGGGGGTCCTGCTCAGCTGGAGCTGCACGCTGCTCGGCCTCGGGGCGCTGCTCGGGGTGCTGGTCCGCACGATGGGCGAGCTCTCCGCCGCCTACGACATCGGCGGGATGCTCCTCAGCAGCGTCGGCGGCGCGCTCGTCCCGCTCGCCGTCCTGCCCGGCTGGGTCGCGGACGTGGCCCCGGCCTCCCCCGGCTACTGGGCCGCACACGGCTTGCGCGCCGCACTGGCGGGCGACACCCCCACCGCGGCGACTGCCTGCGGCACCCTCTTCGGCACGGCCGCGGTCTGCTCGGTCCTGGCCTCGGTCCGGCTCCAGGGCCGCAGCGGACGGATGGTGGCCCTCTAAACGGATGGTGGCCCTCTAACCGGACAGGTCCGCGAAGCCCCCTCTCCCCGTCGGGGCCGCGATGA
Organism: Streptomyces griseorubiginosus; assembly: GCF_001514195.1. Classification (GTDB taxonomy): domain Bacteria; phylum Actinomycetota; class Actinomycetes; order Streptomycetales; family Streptomycetaceae; genus Streptomyces; species Streptomyces griseorubiginosus. The sequence goes on from NZ_KQ948740.1 coordinate 140,755, forward strand.
CTTTCCGGCGCTGCCACGGTCTACCTCACATACGACTTCCGCAGAACGGATGTGATGACGATGCCGAGCAGCTCCGCCTACGCCAAGGTCAACGGTCTGGAGATGTACTACGAGATCCATGGCGCGGACCACGAGGAGGGCCGTCCGCTGGTGCTGCTGCACGGCGGCGTCCTCACCGTGGATCTGACATTCGCGGGTGTGCTGCCCGAACTGGCCGCCCACCGGCGGGTGGTGGCTCCCGCACTCCAGGGGCACGGACACACCGCCGACATCGACCGTGACATCTCCGTGCCCGGTCTGGCCTCCGACGTGGTGGCGCTGCTGGACGAACTCGGTGTGCGACAGGCCGATTTCCTCGGGTTCAGCCTGGGCGGCCTGACCGCGCTGGAGATCGCCGTCCGGTACCCCGAGCGCGTCGGACGGCTGGCGCTCGCCTCCACCATGTACACCCAGGAAGGCGTCCACGAGGAGGTGCGCGTACCGGACTACAGCTCGCCCCTGCTGCCCAGCCAGGCGGACTTCCAGGAGATGGCCGACGCCTACGCGGCCGTGGCACCGCACCCCGAGCACTTCCAGGAGTTCCTCGCGAAGACCTCCGCGGCGGCACAGGCCCCGCTTCCCTGGACCGCCGACGAGCTGCGCGGACTGCGGGCGCCCACGCTGCTGGTCGTCGGAGACAGCGACTTCGTACGCGTGGAGCACGCGGCGGAGATGCAACACCTGATCCCCGGGGCGCAGTTGGCCGTACTCCCCGCCACCAGGCACATGACGCTCATGCGGCGGACATCGCTGCTGCTGCCCTTGCTGGGCGAGTTCTTCTCCTAGGCGTGCGTCACGGCACGGCCGCGCTCACGCGAAACCCCCGTTGCTGTTCAGCAGTTGGCCGTTGACCCACTGGCCTTCCGGTGAGCAGAGGAAGTCCACCAGGTGCGCGGTGTCCCGCGGGGTGCCGAGACGGCCGAGGGGGGTGGCCGCGAGGCAGTGCGCCCGGTCCTCCTCGGACATCCAACCGGTGTCGACGGGGCCGGGGTTGACGGCGTTGGCGGTCACGCCCAGGTGGGCGAGTTCATGGGCGGCGGCCAGGGTGATGCGGTCCATCGCCCCCTTGCTCGCCCCGTAGGGCAGGTTGCCCACGGTGTGGTCGCTGGTGAGACTGATGATCCGCCCGGTGCCCGGCGGTGCGGTGAAGCGGCGTCCGAACTCCCGGATCAGCAGCCAGGTCGCCCGGGTGTTGACGGCGAAGTGCCGGTCGAAGCTCTCGACGGTGGTGTCGAACAGCCCGGAGTCCACGGATTCGCAGTGGCTCAAGACCAGCGCGGTGACGGGACCGAGCCGGCGCTCCACCTCGTCGAAGACCCGGGCCGGGGTGTCGGGTTCGGCGAGGTCCGCCTCGATGGCGGCGGTGGCGGCGCCCCGCTCGGTCAGCAGTCCCTCGATCTTCGCGGTCGCGCCGGGTTCGGCGCCCCAGGTCATGCGCGCGTCGTAGGGGTTCCAGTAGGTGAAGGCGATGTCCCATCCGGAGGAGGCCAGTTGCAGGGCGAGCCCGGCGCCGATGCCGACGGTGCGCCCGACGCCGGTGATCAGGGCGAGCGGACGGGCGGGGGATTCGGTGCGTGTCGTCACGGGCTGAGATCGTCCATGCCGGACGACGGAGCGACAACCGCTTTTCTCCGTGGACCGACACCAGTTTTTCTCCGTCGGCCCCCGGGCGTCTCCGCAACGGAAATGCCGAAAATCGCTCAACTCTGGCACACTCCTGAGCCCCATGAGCACGCTTGGCCGAAACTCGCCCTCATGTGACTAAAGTTCAACGCCGTCACCGGCGAGTTTCTCTCTTACCCACGGTAATGGCTTGATTTACGCGATCCGCAGCCGTAACCCTTCCTCCACTACCGGCCAAGACTCTGGGGGGAGTTGGCTCATGGAAGGCACCGTCGACGGATTCCGCTACGGCTTGGTGACCCCGGTCGCCGCGTTTGTGATGGCGTGCCTGGGAGGGGCCCTGGGACTGCGCTGCATCGTGCGGACCCTGCTCAGCAGCGAGTCGTGGAAGCCGGGCTGGCTGGCCCTCGGCGCCGCCTCGATCGGCTGCGGCATCTGGACGATGCACTTCATCGCCATGATCGGTTTCCAGGTCGTGGAGACCCGGATCCGCTACGACGTCGCGCTCACGGTGCTCAGTCTCGCCGTGGCGATCGTCGTCGTCGGCATCGGCGTGTTCATCGTCGGTTACCGGGGCGCCAGCACCCTGAACCTGTCCTTCGCGGGCGTGATCACCGGGCTCGGCGTGGCGGCCATGCACTACCTCGGCATGGCGGCGCTGCACCTGAACGGGACGATCCACTACGACCCCCTGGTCGTCGCGCTCTCCGTGGCCATCGCCGTCGTCGCGGCGACCGCGGCTCTGTGGGCGGCCGTCACCATCCGGGGTTTCCTGACGAGCCTGGGCGCCAGCCTGATCATGGGCGTCGCGGTGACGGGGATGCACTACACGGGCATGTCCGCGGTCAGCGTCCATGTGCACGGCCGGACCGGCGGATCGTGGGCGGGTGACTCCCCCACCTCGCTGCTCCTGCCCATGCTGGTGGGTCCTGCGATCTTCCTGCTCCTGGCGGGAGTTGTCGTCATGTTCGACCCGCTGCTGGTGCTCGGCGACGGCGACTGGAACCGCTCAACGGCGTCGGCCGTCGTCGCCGCCCCGCGGTCCGGCTCGCTCTTCGAGCACTCGGAGAACCAGGAGAACCAGTCGCTCCGGGAGGATGAGGCGCCCAGGGTGGTCCAGGCCCGCGCGCCGCAGGATCCGCAGTGGGCCGTGCCCCGCGGCCCGCGAAGGTGACTCCCCCGTCGGGCCGGTTCTAGATCGTTGTTACGGTGCACCGGTGTCTGACTCCTCACGCGATACCGCCGAAGGCGCCGGCTGGGGCCCCACCCGACTCGGCGAGTACAAGCGGCTGATGCCGCCCAAGGTCGAGAAGATCTCGTGGCTGAACCCGAAGACGCTGTGGGCCGCCCGCAACGGCGTGGTCGCCTCCTGGCTCGGGGACCCCACGGGCCGTACCCGAAACCGCTGGGTGGCCCAGCGCGCGGCGGCCGGCGCACCCGCCGACAAGGTGATCCGGCGCGCGGACCCGGAACGCTTCTCCTTCATGGTCATCGGCGACACCGGCGAGGGCGACGACCCCCAGTACGCCGTCGTGCCAGGGTTTCTGAGAATCAGTCAGGACACCAGGTTCACGGTCGTCGCCAGTGACGTGATCTACCCCGTCGGCAGCGCGGACGACTACGACACCAAGTTCTTCCGTCCCTACCAGGACTATCCGGCGCCGATCTACGCGATACCCGGCAACCACGACTGGTACGAGGACCTCGGCGCGTTCATGCGAGTCTTCTGCGACGACGCCCCGCCCCTCGATCCCGAACCTCGGGCCCGCCCCCTCAGCCGCTCCTGGCTGCGCTCGCTGCTGTGGCACCGGCCTCGCCCCCACGACGGTCAACACCTCGACCAGGCACGCCGGTTGCGTGCGGACCCGGCTCAACAGGCCGTACAGCCGGGCCCGTACTGGGCCGTCGACGCAGGTCCGCTGCGCATCATCGGCATCGACACCGGACTGCTCGGCACCATCGACGCCGAACAGGGCGCGTGGCTGCGCGAGGTCTCCCAGGGCCCCCGCCCGAAGATCCTCATCACCGGCTCGCCCCTGTACGTGGACGGCGAGCACCACCCCTGTGCCATCGAGGGCGGTGGCACGGTCGACGAGATCGTGCGCGCCCCGGAGCACCACTTCGTCGCGGCGATAGGCGGCGACATCCACAACTACCAGCGCTACCCGGTCGACGTGGACGGCAGGACCGTCCAGTACGTCGTCTCGGGCGGCGGCGGCGCGTTCATGCACGCCACCCACACCATCCCCCGGGTGTCGATCGCCGACGTCACCGAGCAGGACTTCCGGTGCTATCCGCTGCGCGGCGACTCGCTGGCCTTCTACAGCAGGCTCTACGGCCGCCGTCTGCACCTGCGCCGGTTCTTCACCCTGACCGAGGCCGAGGCCACCGCGGTGATCGCGGAGCGGCTCGGCATCCCGCCCACCCGGCTCCCCGGCGAGCCCGCCCGGGTCACCTTCCGCACCCGCCTCGTCGCGAGTCTCCTGGGCGCAGGGGGCCGGCCCGACCGCACCTCACGGTTCCGACTTCCGGTGCGCAAGATCTACACCCAGCTGTTCTCGCCGAGCTCGGCGACCTACAGCCCGCCGTTCTTCAAGTGCTTCCTGCGGCTGGACGTCACCCCGGAGGCCGTACGTCTGCGCTGCTTCGCGGCCACCGGCAATCTCGCCCAGGAGGTCGAACCCCCCGTCGAGGACGAGGTGATCATTCCGCTGCGCTGACCGGGAACACGGTGGGCGGCGCGGGAGTTCCCCCAGCAGGACTACTTGATTCATCAAGCTTCCCGGAGGAGCCCGTGCCGTCCACCCCCCGCCCCCTGCGCAAGCTGGGCTTCCTGACCATCGGACTGTTCGACGAGTCGGACCCGCGACGCGGCCACGAGTCGACGCTGGAGATCATCGAACTCGGCGAGCAGCTCGGTTTCGACAGTGCCTGGCTGCGCCACCGCCATCTCCAGTACGGCATCTCGTCCCCGGTCGCCGTCATGGCAGCGGCCTCCCAGCGGACCCGGCGCATCGAGCTGGGCACGGCCGTCATCCCGCTCGGCTGGGAGAACCCGCTGCGGCTGGCCGAGGACCTGGCGACCGTGGACGTCCTGTCCGGGGGCCGGATCAACCCGGGTGTGAGCGTGGGGCCGCCGATGCACTTCGACGACATCAAGGGGGCACTGTACCCGGACACGGCCGACGCCGAGGACTTCTCCTACGAGCGGGTGCGACGCCTCCTGGACCTGGTGCGCGGCAAGCCGGCGAGCGACTTCAGCGGGACGCGGGGCTTCGAGGTCTTCTCCGACCGGGTCCAGCCGCACTCCCCCGGCCTGGGCCGGCGGCTCTGGTACGGCGGCGGCAGCCTGCGGTCGGCGCGCTGGGCGGGCGAGCACGGCATGAACTTCCTGACCAGCAGTGTCGTCAAGGCGGAGGCGCCCGAGGGGCCGTACGACTTCGCCGAGATCCAGCTCTCGCACATCCGGGCCTTCCGCGCCGCCCACCCCGACGGCGATCAGGCCCGTGTCTCGCAGGGTCTCGTCGTCATCCCCACCGACTCCGCCTCCTCCGAGCAGCGGGCCAGGTACGAGGAGTACGCCGCGAAGCGCACCCCTCGAACGGCCTCGCCCCAGGGCCCGGCCCGGATGATGTTCGCACCGGACATCGTCGGCACGTCCCAGGAGATCGCCGAACGCCTCCAGGCACACGCGGCGTTCCGCGAGGTGGACGAGGTGGCCTTCGCCCTCCCGTTCACCTTCGAACACGAGGACTACGTACAGATCCTGACAGACATGGCAACGAAGCTGGGCCCGGCACTGGGATGGCGCCCCGGGGCCTAGATCTGCTCCGGGCCCTGGGCGAAGGTCTTCGCCGTCGCCGCGTGTCAGCCGGGGTGCTCACACGGCACGGTCGTTCCTCGCGGGTGTGCCCGGGTCCGCGGACCTGGGCACACCGGAGTCCGCGGACCGGTCTGACTTTTTTGGGCGGCGGGTCAGACGGGGAGAGCCTCGATGCGGGCGGGTACGTGCTTGTGCCAGGGGGAGCCCGCTATGGGGTCGCGCCGGCGCAGGTCGGTGAGGGTGTTGGGGGCGACACCGGTGCGTTCGGTCCCGCCGTCGCCGGTGGGGAGATCGAGACCGAAGCCGTTGGGCAGGGCGGCGTGCCCGGCCTGCATGCGGTCGTCGATCTCGACGGTGGTGTCCGCGGTGCCGCGCTCCGTGGTGATCCGGGCGGGCGCCCCGTCGTCGAGTCCGAGCCGCTCGGCATCCTGCGGGCTGATGCGCAGCGTGCCGCCCTTGTCGCGCAGGCGCCAGGTGCTGTCGCGGATGATGGTGTTCGCGGTGAACGCACGCCGCTGTCCGGCGGCCAGGACGATGGGGAACTCCTCGGTGGTGTGCACGGCCGCAGTGGTGTCCAACTCGGCGTGCAGATCGAGCAGTTCCGGAATGGGCAGCGGGATGCGCCGGCCGGGGTGCGGCACGTAGTCCCAGGCGTCGTCGTACTCGTCCTCGGTGAAGACGACCCCGGAACGGCCCTTGAGGATCGCGTCGAACAGGGCTTCCGCGGTGACGTGCCCGGCACGGCGCATGGCCTTGGGGTACTTGTGGGCGATGCGCAGGCAGAGCGCCCACAGCACGGCGGCGGAGCGGGCGCCGTCCGGGAGGGTGGGACCGAGGGTTTCGTACAGCAGATACGGGGCCGCCTTGATGGTGCTCCTGTCGAGGACGGCCAGGGCGGCGAACGCGAGTTTGTACGGGGTGCGGCCCAGGCGCGCCGCGGCACGCAGCAGGGAGAGGCGGCTGCGGGGGACGGTGCCGAGTTCCCGGATCAGGCGGGCGTAGATCTCGGGTTCGGTCAGCGTGCCGGGCAGCGGGTCGAGCACCGGGGCACGCAGGTGGAAGGTGTTGTGCGGGAACTCCAAGGTGAAGAAGGTGGCCTCCCACTTCTCGTACTGGGACGCGGCCGGCAGCACGTAGTCGGCCCGGCGCCCGGTCTCGGTGAGCGCGACGTCGATGACGACGACCAGGTCGAGTCTGTCGAGTGCCTCGGCGAAGGTCGCGGAATCGGCAAGGGAGTGCGCCGGGTTGGAGGACTCGATGATCATCGCCCGGAACCGGTCGGGATGGTCGTTGAGGATCTCCTCGGCGATGACGTTGCAGGGCACCAGGCCGCCGGGCATCCGCGCGCCCGTGACGGGGGTGCGGCGGGGGCGGGTGCTGTACTGGAAGAGCGAGGCGACCCACGAATGCGGCTGCATCGCGCCCTGCTTGCCGAAGTTGCCGGTCAGCAGCCAGATCAGCTTGTTGAGGTAGGAGACGAGGGTGCTGTTGGGGCCCTGCTGGACGCCCAGGTCCTCGTACGTCGAGACACTGGAGGCGGCTGCGATCCGGCGGGCCGTCGTGCGCAGGAGTTCCTCGTCGAGTCCGCACGTGGCGGCACAGTGGCCGACGTCCACGGCCTTCAGCTGATCAAGCACGGTTGCCGCCCCGGTGGTGCGGGAGTCGAGGAAGGCGTGGTCGACGAGGTCCTCCTGGACCAGGACGCCGAGGATGCCCGACAGACACCAGGCGTCGGTTCCGGGCCGCAGCTGCAGGTGGATGTCGGCGAGGTCGGCGGTCTCGGTCCGCACCGGATCAATGACGATCATGGTGCGGAGGGGGTCCTTGGCGATGTCCTTGAGCACGGTACGGGCCCGGGAGACCCCGTGCGTCTGCCAGGGGTTCTTCCCGATGAAGACGGAGACCTCGGCGTTCTCGAAGTCCCCCACCGTGTGACCACCGGTCAGATGGGCGTCGACGAAGCCCTCGCCCGTCTTCTCCTGGGCCAGGGCGTTGGAGCGGTAGCGAGCGCCCAGGGCACCCATCAGGGCCCCGCTGTAGGCGCCGCCGAGATGGTTGCCCTGGCCTCCGCCGCCGTAGAAGAAGATCGACTTGCCGCCGTGGGTGTCGCGCACCGACGTGAGCCGAGCGGAGATCTCGCGTACCGCGGTGTCCCAGTCCACGGGCGTGAAGCTGCCGTCCGGCTCGCGGCGCAGAGGCGTGGTCAGACGTTCCATGCCGTTCTGGTAATGGTCCAGACGCAGGGCCTTGTTGCAGGTGTAGCCGCCGGTGGCGACGTGTTCCTTGTCGCCGCGGATCTTTGCGAAGCGCCGGCCGTCGGTCTGGATCTGGATGCCGCAGTTGTTCTCGCACAGAATGCACGCCGTCTTGTGCCACCTGGCAGTGTCGGCCTGGTCGGTCATGTGGTTCTCCTCGTCAGCACCGCCAACCAGCCGCGGCGTGGGAACCCGCGGCCGAGGGCGGCGGGCAGGGATGTGCGGACCGTCAGCCCAGGGGGTGGACGGTGTCGCGCAGCGTGGCCAGGGCCGGGGCGTACATGCGGGCCTTGATGGTGCCGAGGGTGTCGCCGGCCTTGTTCACCTGCGCCTCGGCGATCTCGATCGCGGTGGAACGCACGGCGTCCTCGCTGACCGCCTGGTCGACGATGCCGGCGGCCGCGGCGTCGGCGCCCCCGTATCGGCGGGCGGTGAGCATGGCGGCGTGGGCGGTCTGCGGCGCCAGCCGGGACTGGATGAGTGCGGCCATGCCGGGGGTGAAGGGGATGTTGATGTCCGCTTCGGGCAGGCACCAGTAGCCGCGGTCGGCACGCATCACGCGGAAGTCGTGGGCGAGGGAGAACATCGCGCCGGCGGCGAAGGTGTGCCCTTGTAGTGCGGCGACGGTGACGACCGGCAGCGACAGCATCCGCGCCAACAGTTCGTGGACGGAGACGACGTAGTCCTGGTGCTGGTCGGCGTGGGCGAACAGCCAGTCCAGGTCGAGGCCGTTGGAGTAGTACTTGCCGGTGGCGGCGGTGACCAGGGCACGGGGGCCGTCCGCCTTCTCCACCTCGTCGAGTGCGGCACTGACGGCGTTGATCCAGTCCGGATGAAAGCGGTTCTCGTCGTCCCCGAGGTCGAGTACGAAGACGCTTCCCTGCCGGTCGAGAGTGGGCATGGGGCCTCCTGGGTGCGGTGGGATGGGGAGGGAAAGCGCGGCACGCCGATGCGCGTGGCACGCCTCAGGGTCGGCGCGGCAGGGCAGCGGCGAGCAGCTCGTGGATCTCGGCGGCGGCTGCCTCCAAGGGGACGGTGCTCTCTTCGGCCCGGCACATGATCACCGCGCCTTCGACGGCGGCGATGACGAACGCGGCCAATCGCTTGCTGCGCTCCTCCGGCAGACCGTTCTTCAGGAACAGGCCGGCGAGGGCCTCCTGCCAGCGGGCGAACACGGCCGCCGCCGAGCGGGCCAGCTGCGGAGCGTCGTCGTTTGCCTCCACGGCCACCGCCACGATCGGACAGCCGCTGCGGAAGTCGCTGTCGACGAGCCGCTGACGCCAGAACCCGAAGAACGTGTCGATCGCCGTGAGAGCGTCGTCGGCCTGCGTCGCGGCGTCGATCAGTCCCGCGATGAAGTCGCCCGCGAGCGCGACCGCCTCGTCGATCAGTTGCGCTCGCCCGTCGGGAAAGTGGTAGTAGACCGAGCCGCGCGGGGCATTGCTGTGCGCGAGCACCCGGTCGATGCTCGTGGCGCCGGCCCCGAACTCGCCCAGCAGCGCGGCGGCGCTGAGCACCATGCGGTCCCGGCTGCCACCCTTGCGTGGGGTCATCCCGCTCCCTTCCCGCCTACGGCGAAGCATCGAGCGATGCCTCTACCAGTTAGTAACTTAAGGTGGATGACATAGAACATGCAAGAGGGTGCGGCGCTTTCCGGGGGAGCTAATGTCCTGGCGAGGTCGAGCAGTTGGACAGGACGCCTCCCCTCACGACCTCGACCAAGGCCGACAGCAGCCCTGTCGGCGCCCTGCGCGGGCCGGGCCGGGCCGACATCGACATGGCGGGCTGCGCCGTCCGAGGACATCGCCGGGGCAGGGTCGAGGTGGACGACGTCGGCTGCCGGCGCGACCGGTGCCGCACCGGAAGCGACGTCTGCCCGACCGTCCGGGTCCGGGCCTGGCCGACCCGAGCGTCCGTCTGGGTGGGTCCGCTCGGGAGGCGTCCTGGGGCCGGGCCTTTTCGGGTGGCGCCAGGCGCCCGCGTCTGCCCGTGCTCGCCCGGCACACAGGACGCCCGGCGCATCCGGGAAGGGCGTCCGCTCGGGTAGCGAGGCAGGGCCTGCGTCTGTCCAGGTGACAGCCCAAGCCCTGCCTGCTCGGGGCGACCTGGGCCCGGGTCTACGCAGCCCGAGCCCCGGCCGAACCCTCCGTCACCACCGCCCCACCTCCGTCCCCGTGATCGCCTCCGACGCCCTGCCGTCCACGCCCACCGGCAAGTCGCCGGCCAACATCACCCGGTGCATCGTGCGGGGGAAGTCCAGGTGGGCGTTGTCGCTGGGGGCCAGGTGGATGGTGGCGCGGTTGTCCCAGAAGGCCACGCTGCCCGGTTCCCAGCGGAAGCGGACCGTGTACTCGGGGCGCACCGCCTGTTCGAGGAGCAGGTCAAGGACGGCTCGGCTCTCGGGGCGCGAGAGTCCGGCGATCTGCTCGACGTAGTAGCCGTTGACGTAGAGGATCCGCTCCCCCGTCTCGGGGTGGACCCGCACCAGCGGGTGCAGGGAGGCCACCTGGTGCTCCAGCAGATGCCGGACGTAGGCGTCGTCCCCGGGACGGGGCTGGTAGCCGACGCCGAGCCGGTGTTCCGCGCGCAGTCCGTCGACGAACTCCCGTACCGGTCCGGAGAGTCCGGCGTAGGCGGCGGCGAGGTTGGACCACTGCGTGTCGCCGCCGTACGGCGGGACGGTCTCGGCGCGCAGGATCGTCGCGGCGGGCGGGTCGACACGGGCGCCGTGGTCGCAGTGCCAGCCGCGCAGCAGCGTGTGCCGCCTGCGCCGCAGCCACTCCTCGTGCTCCATGCCGAACTTGCCGCCCAGCTCCAGCCGGTCGGCCGTCGTCTCGACCTCGGGGAAGTCCGCGGGCGACGCACCGCCCCGCTTGCGCAGGACGACGGGCTCACCGAACCGGCGGGCGAAGGCCACGTGCCCGGTGTGGTCGAGCTTCTGCCCGCGGAAGAACACCACCTTCCAGCGCAGCACCGCGGCCCGGATCGCGGCGACCACCGAGTCGTCGAGGTCGTCCGCGAGATCGACGCCGGTGATCTCGGCCCCGATGTGCCCGGCGACCGGGCTCACCTCGATCCCCGGGTCCCGCTCCGCCGTGGCGTTGTCCGTCGTCATGCATGCTCCGTAGCTCGCCGTGTCCGTGGTGCGACCGCGGGTACGCGCCCCGCGGGGCGTGTCACCCATGGTTGACTTCCCACCGTGGCCACTTCCTCAACTCCCCAGGAACCGAGCGCGTTCGTACGGCGCCTCCCCACGGGCGAGCGGCTGCCCCTGCCCGCCGACTCGGTGGCCGCCTGGGAGACGTTTCCCTTCGAGGGTGACCTCCGGGTCAGGCCCTTGCAGCCGCCCGTCCTGCCCGAACCCGACCGCCACGGGGAGCACGGCCCCGAGCAGTGCCGCACCTGCCTCAAGCCGGTCACGGAGGCGCTGTGGGCCGACGACCACTGGCGCCTGGACGCGATCGGCACCGAGTCCAGGCTCCCGGCGGTCGTCCTGCTGCAACCCCGCGGCCACCACGACCTGGCCGACCTCCCCGCCGAGCGCGCCGCAGAACTCGGCCCCCTGCTCCAGCGGGCCGAGCGGGCCCTGCTCGGCCTCGACGGGGTCGCCCGGGTCCACGTCAACCGCTGGGGTGACGGCGCCGCGCATCTGCACTTCTGGCTGCTGGCACGCCCGGCGGGGCTGCTCCAGCTGCGCGGCACCTTCCTGCCGGTGTGGGAGGAACTCCTGCCGCCCGTCCCCGACGAGGAGCGACGGCAGACCCACCGGCTGATCGCCGAGTCGATGGCCGCGGGTGGCGGCACGTCCTACGCGCCCACTCCCTGAGCCCCAACCCCCGCCCTACGCGCCCACTCCCTGAGCCAAACGCCCCCCGTCCCAGGCGCCCACTCCCTGAGCCCCACGCCCCCGTCGCCGTGCGCTCGATCCACTCCCCTCACCTGAAACACCCCTCACCTAACTCGTTAAAGGTCAAGTCTCCCAGCACCTTGACACCGCACTGACACGCTCACATCATCTGGGGCATCCCTTGCCGACTAACACGAGTTAGGCCCTGTTGGATGACCGACTCGCACGTCACCCGTCGCACCCTGCTGCGGTACGGCGCCTACGGTGCGGGCGCCGCCGCGCTCGCCGGTACCGCCGCGAGCTGGGACCGGCTCACCGGAGCCGACATTCCCGGACGCGACGACGGCTCCCTCGTCGTCGCCACCCTCGGACCCGCCTACGGCCCCGAGGCGATCCGCACGCTCACCGAGGGCTTCAAGAAGGTCCACCCCGACATCAAGCTGCGGATCAACGCGGTGCAGGCCACCGACTGGTCGGACTTCTTCGCGAAGATCCTCACCCAGATCGCCGCCGGCACCGCCCCCGACCTCGTCTACGTCGCCACCGAGGGCGTCCAGCTGTTCGCCCAGCGTCTCGGCGTCGCCCTCGACAAGTGGGTGAAGCGGGACGCGGCCGAACTGCGCGAGTACTTCGCCGACGTCCACCCTTCGCTGGTGGAGTCGATGATGTACGAGGGCAGCCTCTACCAGCTCCCGGTCGAGTTCAACGCGGCCGACATGTACCTCAACGACCAGGTGCTCAAGCGGGCGGCCGCGGGCTTCCCGGCCGCCGACTGGACCCGTGACGACTTCACCGAACTCCTGCGGGACATGAAGAAGTCGAGCGGCTCGCAGTTCACCCCCTACTTCTGGACCAACCGCCTCTGGGGCGGGGTCGTCCCCTGGCTCTTCGCCAACGGCACCAACCTGCTCGCCGAGTCGAAGGCCCCGGGCGGCGCGTGGCTGTGGGACGGCTTCTACCCGAGCGCCGAGCGCCAGGGGCGCGGGGGCGGTTTCCGGTGGACGACCCCGCAGGCCACGGACGCGCGGGTCGAGGAGTCGTACGACTATCTCGCCTCCCTCATCCAGGAGGACCTGTGCACCCGCCCCGAGGGCGGCAACGGCCAGAACCTCATCGGGGTGTTCTCCACCGGCCGCGTCGGCGTGACGCCCGCAGGCGGTTTCTGGGCGGGCGGTCTGCATCTGGCCGGTATGGAGCCCGGCAGCTTCGACGTGCAGTACTTCCCGCGCTGGCGCACCCAGCGCATGCAGTTCGGCGCGGCCGGCTACGCACTGCTGCGTACGTCGAAGATGCAGGACGAGGCGTGGGAGTTCATCAAGTTCGCGGCCCGCCGGGACACCCTGATGCGGCTGTTCGAGACCAACCAGACCACCCCGGCCCGCCGTTCGATGCTGACCGCGGACCGCTACCGGGAGATCGGCCCCCGGCACTGGCAGGTCTTCTACGACACCCTCGACAAGTTCCCCGACACCGGGCCGATCCCGGCGCCGCCGCAGGTCGCGGAGGTGGAGCAGGTACTGCTCAAGCACACCGGGACCGCCCTGTCCTCGCGGCGCTCGGTGGGCCCCGCGCTGCGCCGGATGCAGCGCGATCTGGAGAAGGCCATGGAGCGTGACGTATGACGAACACTCAGGTACCCGACGTACGACCGCCCCGCGCCACGGCGGCAAGCGCTCCCCCCGAGGCCCCCGTGCGGCTCTCCGCCCGGGACCGCGGGACCAGGCTGCTGGCCACGCTGTTCCTGGCTCCGACGATCGTCGGCATCGTGGTCTTCACGGTGGTGCCGATCGTCGGCTCGCTCGTGCTGAGCCTCTTCCACTGGAACGTCATCGACTCGCCGCGGTGGGCCGGGGCAGCCAACTACCGTGAGGTGTTCACCGATTCGACGGTGCTGGTGTCCTTCCGCAACACGCTCGTCTTCATGGTGCTCGCGGTGGCGCTCCAGCTGCTGATCGCCCTGACGCTGGCGCTCGCGGTGAACGGGCGGATGCCGATGTGGCTGCGCTCGGTGTTCCGTTCGGCGTTCTTCTTCCCGCTGGTGCTGTCGGCGGCGTCGATCTCGGTGGTGATGAAGTACCTGTTCAACCAGGACTTCGGGGTCGTCAACTGGGCGCTCGGGCTGATCGGGATCGCCCCGGTGCCGTGGCTGACGTCGGAGAACTCGGCGATGGCGGCGGTGATCCTGGTCTATGTCTGGCAGCAGTTCGGGTTCTCGTTCCTGCTGTTCGTGGGCGGTCTGAACAACATCCCCAAGGAGATCCACGAGGCGGCCTCCCTCGACGGGGCGACCGGCCTGCGCAAGCACCTGCACGTGACGTTGCCGCTGCTGTCGCCGACGCTGCTGGTCGCGACCGTGGTCGGGGTCATCAACGCGCTCCAGGTCTTCGAGCAGCCGTACGTGCTGACCGACGGCGGTCCCGGCGACTCCACCCGCACCGTCGTGATGGTCATCTACGAGTCGGCGTTCGAGCAGCTGCGCTTCGGCGAGGCGTCCGCGGTGGGCGTGCTGCTGTTCGTGCTGATCATGGCGGTCACCGCCCTCCAGTTCCGGCTCAGCCGGCGTTTCGTCCACTACCAGTGAGCCGGGTGAACTCCCCATGAGCCAAGCGACCTTGACCATGAACCGGACCCGGCACGCACTCGCGCCCTGGGCGCGGATCGCCGGTCTGACCCTGTGCGCCCTGCTGACTCTCGGCCCGGTCATCTGGACGGTCTCCACCTCCCTGCGCACCCCGGCCGAGTCCTTCGACCTGCCACCGAGGATCATCCCGACGCACCCGACGGTCGACTCCTACCGCGGGGTCTTCGACCAGATCGACGTGTGGCTGCTCGCCCTCAACTCGACGCTGGTGACCGCCCTGATCGCGGTGGGCCAGATGATCACCGCGGGGCTGGCGGGTTACGCCTTCGCCCGCCTTGAGTTCCGTTTCAAGAAGCCGCTGTTCGGGCTGGTGCTCGCGACCATGATGGTGCCCTTGCAGGTCACGATCGTGCCGGTGTTCCTGGTGCTGAAGTCGATGCACCTGACCGACACCCTGCTCGGGCTGATCATCCCGGCCTTCCCGACCGCCTTCGGCACCTTCCTGATGCGCCAGTACTTCCTGGGCATGCCCAAGGACCTGGGCGAGGCGGCGATGCTGGACGGCGCCGGGCCCTGGCGGACCTTCCGTTCGGTGTACGCGCCGCTGGCCACGCCCGGCCTCGCGATCGTCGGCGTCCTCGCCTTCAACTACCACTGGAACGAGTTCTTCCGGCCGCTGATCCTGGAGACCTCAGGCCAGAACTACACCCTCCCGCTCGGCCTGGTCTCCCTCCAGGGCAACCTCGGCACCGGCTCCATCTCGGTGGTCCTCGCCGGTGTCGTGCTCTCGATGATCCCCGCCGTGGCCGTGTTCCTCGTCGGCCAGCGCCCTCTCCGCGAGGGCATCACCTCCGCAGGAGTCAACCGTTGACGCACGACCGCAACGCCCCGCGCTTCCGGGTCCGTCCGCCCGCACACTGGGTCAACGACCCCAACGGACCGTTCCGTTGGCGCGGCCGGTACCACCTCTTCTACCAGCACAACCCGCAGGAACCCCGGCACACGAACGTCCACTGGGGCCATGTCTCCAGCCCCGACCTCGCGCACTGGGAACACCATCCCCTCGCCCTCACCCCGACACCGGGCGGCCCGGACGAGGCGGGCTGCTGGTCGGGGTGCGTGGTGGACGACGACGGCGTGCCGACCGCCGTGTACACCGGCGTCGACCGCCGGCACACCGGTCTCGGCACCATTTGCCTGGCCCGGGCGGTCGTACCGGACGACGAGACGCTCACCGACTGGAAGCCGCTGCCCGCACCGGTGGTCGGCGGCCCGCCGCCCGGGCTCGACGTGGTGATGTTCCGGGACCCGTTCGTCTTCCGAGCGGAGGGCAGGCGCCAGGCACTCGTCGGCGCCGCGCACGCCGACGGGACACCGTCGGTCCTGCTGTACGACTGCGAGGATCTGCTCGACTGGCGGTTCACCGGCGTCTTCCTCGACGGCCGGGACCCGGTCGCCGCCGAGGTGCTGGGTGACAAGGCGACCGGCTGGGAGTGCCCCGCGCTGTTCGAGACACCCGGCGGGGACTGGGTTCTGGTGCTGTCGCTCTGGGACGGATCGCCGCTGCGGACCGCGTATCTGACGGGCCGGGTGGAGTCCGGGCGGTTCGTGCCGCGCGGCGGCGGCCGGCTCGACCACGGCCGCGACCTCTACGCGGCCACCGCGCTCCAGGAGCCCGGGCGGGCCCTGCTGTGGGGCTGGTCCTGGGAGGCGCGCGAGCAGGAGGAGGCGGACCGGGCCGGCTGGGCGGGGGTCCTCACCGCGCCCCGCGTCATGGATGTCGGCCCGGACGGAACGCTCCGCGTGGCCCCCGCTCCCGAGCTCGAACTCCTGCGCGCCGCCGAGCCGTTCGCGACGAACCCCGGTGTCCGGGTGCCGCTGCCCGGGGCCTACGACCTGACGGTCACCGCCCGTTCCCGCACCACCGTGTCCCTGGCCCGCTCGGCGTCGGGTGCGGAGTTGACGGTGGCGCTGGACCCGGAGGCAGGCAGCGTGACCCTGGACCGCGACGGCTGGCCGCGTACCGGCGGACAGGGACCGGTCACCCTCGGTCCTGCCCGCGCCGACGGCGGGGCAGTGACCGTCCGGCTCCTGGTCGACGGCTCGCTGTTCGAACTCTTCGTCGACGACCGCGTGAGTGTCACGGAGCGGATCTACTGGCGCGCCGACGACGTGCCCGAGCTCCTGGTCACGGGCGAGGACGCCGAGGTCACCGGATGGGAGCAGGTCCCACCGACGAGCGGCTGATCACCGGGCAGGCGAGGCGCCGTACCGTCGCGGGCGGTGTTCTGCCGGTGTCGATGGCGTCCAGGAGCAGCCGGGCGGCCGCCTCGCCCATCGCCCGGTGCGGCAGCGCGACCGAGGTGAGGGGCGGGTCGAGGAAGGCGGCCATGTGCTCCTGGTCGTCGTAGCCGACCACCGAGAGGTCGCCCGGGACGGTGAGGCCGAGCCGGGTCGCGGCGTGCAGGGCGCCGGCCGCGACGCGGTCGTTGTAGCAGAAGATCCCGGTGGGACGCCGGTCCGCCGGGACGCCGTCGAGGAGCCGGGTGGCACCCTCGTGGCCACCGGAGATCTCGCCGCCGGTGCGGACGATCCACTCCTTGGGGACGGTGATCCCCTCGGCGCGCAGCGCGTCCCGGAAGCCCCGCAGCCGCTCCACCGAGGCGATGTCGTCCTGGCCCCCGACCAGCGCGATCCTGCGGTGCCCCTGGTCGAGGAGGAGCCGGGCCGCCGTACGGCCGCCGGCCCGCTCGGCGGGGACGACGGACGGCAGGGAGTCGTCGTCGGGCACGCAGTTGGCGAGCACCGAGTGGGTGCGGTGCAGGCCCTCGGGGACCCGGACCCGGCGCAGGGACATGGCCGCGTAGATGATGCCGTCCACGCGCCGGTCGAGGAGTTCGGCGACGGCGGCGTCCTCCTTGGCGCGGTCGCCGCCGGAGTCGACGGTCAGGACCAGGTGGTCGCTGTCCCAGGCCGTCTCCATGGCCCCGCGCAGCAGCCGCCCGGCGAACGGCGAGGAGGCGATCTCGTCGGTGACCAGGCCGATCACGGCCGTACGGCGGCGGCGCAGGCCGCGGGCGACGGGGTCGGGGCGGTAGCCGAGCTCGGCCGCGGCCTCACGGATGCGTTCCTGGGTGGCGGGTGAGAGGTTGCCCTCGGCGCGGCCGTTGAACACGAAGGAGACCGCCGTGTGGGACACCCCGGCGAGCCGGGCGACGTCCCGTGACGTGGCCCGCCCGGATCCCGCCGACCGCTGCTCCTCGGTGCTTCCCATGCCGTCCGCTGTCCTCGTCCCCGCCCGTCAGGTTGATCACCGCTCACCCTATCCGTGAGGCTGGAGGCACGACACAGTCAAGGGAAGGTCCGCACGTGATCAGCATCCCGGCGCACACGCTGAACGACGGTACGAAGATCCCCGCCCTCGGGCTCGGCACCTGGCCGATGGACGACGCCGAGGCGGAACGGGCGGTCGGCACCGCCCTGGAGAGCGGCTACCGGCTCGTCGACACGGCGACCAACTACCGCAACGAGACGGGTGTCGGCCGAGGCGTTACCGGCAGCGGGGTCCCGCGCGAGGAGGTCGTCGTGACGACGAAGCTCCCGGGCCGCCACCACGGCTACGAGGAGACCCTGACCTCCTTCGAGGAGTCCCGGGCCCGCCTCGGCCTGGAGTACGTGGACCTGTACCTGATCCACTGGCCGCTGCCCCGCGTCGACCAGTACGTCGACTCCTGGAAGGCCATGATCAGGCTCCGGGAGGACGGTCTGGTGCGGTCGATCGGCGTCTCCAACTTCACGGCGGCCCACATCGAGCGGCTGGAGAGGGAGACCGGGGTCCTGCCGGCCGTCAACCAGATCGAACTGCACCCCCTCTTCCCGCAGGAGGAGCTGCGCGCGTATCACGCCGACAAGGGGATCGTGACCGAGAGCTGGAGCCCGCTGGGCCAGGGATCGGACGTCCTGGACGACCCGGCTGTGGCCGCCGTGGCGCGGGCGCACGAGGTCACCCCCGGTCAGGCGGTGCTGCGCTGGCACGTGCAGCTCGGGGCGCTGCCGATCCCGAAGTCCGGCGACCGGGACCGGCAGCGCGCGAACCTCGACGTCTTCGGCTTCGAGCTGACCGAGGCGGAGATGGCGGCGCTCACCGACCGCGCACACCGGCGCCTGGGCGGGGACCCGGAGACGCACGAGGAGTTCTGAGCCGCGGGAGGGGCACTCGGGGTGCATGAACGAGCGTCTGCGGGACTACCACGGCAAGCGGGACTTCGGCCGGACCGGTGAGCCCGAGGGCCGGGGCGGGCCTGGCGGCGAGGAGCCGCGGTTCGTCGTGCAGATCCACGACGCGAGCACGATGCACTTCGACTTCCGGCTCCAGGTCGGTGACGTGCTGAAGTCCTGGTCGATCCCCAAGGGCCCCTCCGATCTCCCCAAGGACAAGCGGCTCGCCGTGCCGACGGAGGACCATCCGCTGGAGTACGAGGAGTTCGAGGGGGTGATCCCGGCGGGCGAGTACGGCGGCGGCACGGTGATCGTGTGGGACCACGGCACGTACGAGCCCCTCAGCCACGACCGCAGGGGGAACCCCGTCGACTTCGCGGAGTCGCTGGAGCACGGGCACGCCACGTTCCGTCTCCACGGGACGAAGCTGCGGGGCGAGTACGCCCTCACCCGGTTCCGTGAGAACAACTGGCTGCTGGTCCGGACCACCAAGGGCCCGTCCCGCGGCCACGGCACCCCGGACCCCCACCGCGCCCGCTCGGCCCGCACGGGCCGCACCCTCGCCCAGGTCGCGGTGCAGGGGGCGGAGGACTGAGCTGCGGGGGCCGTTGCGGTCCCTACTGAGCTGCGGGGGCCGTTGCGGTCCCTTACCCGGCCGGGGCCAGACAGAACTCGTTTCCCTCGGGGTCGGTCAGAACGACATGACCCGCGTGCCGGGCTCGCACGGCCGCGCCGAGCCCGCTGAGACGCTCGATCTCCGCATCGAGGTCCGCCGCCCGCAGATCCAGGTGCACCCGGTTCTTCACTCGCTTGCCCTCCGGCACCAGCTGGAACCACAGGCGGGGTCCGCCGTTCGCCGGTTCGACCAGGACCGTCGGGTCGTCCTCGGCACTGTCGATCCCGAGGGAGCGCAGACGGGCGTGTTCCGCCTCGTCGTAGGGCGCGACGGCATGGTCGTCCAGGGCGGCGGCCCAGAAGCGGGCCGTGGCCCCGGGGCTGGCGCGGTCGAAGACGATGTCGTGGAGTCGCGCCATCTCTTCATGCCGGCCGTGCCGACACGCGGTGTCATCCGGGTTTTCGGCCCCAACTCCGCTTCTCTGCCTCTATGTTCGCAACGACGTCCACGACACGTCGTCGCTCACGCATTCCGAGCCAGGAGGCCTTCCCCATGCGCACAGCGTTCCGTACCGCACTGACCGGCGCGGTCGTCACCGCCACCGTGCTGGCCGGCGGCACCGCCCACGCGACCCCGCCGGGCCCCGGAGTGGTCGGCACGCTGATCGCCCAGAAGACCGTGGGCGACACCGACTACGTGCTGAGGGAGATCACCGTGCCACCGGGGCAGGCCACCGGCTGGCACTACCACGACGGCCCGGTCTACGGGTACGTCAAGCAGGGCACGCTCAGCCACTATCACGCCGACTGCGCGAGCGACGGCGTCTATCCGCAGGGCACGGTCGTACGCGAGCCGGGTGGACCGGGCGATGTGCACCTGGGCCGCAACGAGGGCACCACCCCGCTCGTCCTGGAGGTGCTCTACGTGCTGCCGCACGGCTCGCCGTACTCGGAGGACGTGCCGAACCCCGGCTGCTCCTTCCAGTGAGCGGCCCGGTGGACGGCCCGGTGAGCGGCCTGGACACGGCGATCAGAGGTCGAGCGGTTCCAGCGACTGCTCGGCCCAGATCGTCTTGCCGCTGCCCGTCTGCCGGCTCCCCCAGCGCTGGGTGAGCTGGGCGACCAGCAGCAGCCCGCGGCCGCCCTCGTCGAAGGCGTGGGCGCGCCGCAGGTGCGGCGAGGTGGAACTGCCGTCGGAGACCTCGCAGATGAGGGTGCGGTCGCGGATCAGCCGCAGCTGGATGGGCGGTGCCCCGTACCGGATGGCGTTGGTGACCAGCTCGCTGACGACGAGTTCGGTCACGAAGGAGGCCTCCTCCAGTCCCCAGGCGGCGAGTTGCTCGGTGGCGGCCTGCCGGGTCGCGGCGACGTGCGCGGGGTCCGGTTCGACGTCCCAGGTGGCGACCCGGTCCGCGCCGAGGGCCCGGGTCCGGGCCAGCAGCAGGGCCACGTCGTCGCCGGGCTCCTCGGGCAGTACGGCCTTCAGGACGGAGTCGCACAGGTCGTCGAGGGTGTCCGTCCTCGCCGCCAGCGCCCGGCACAGTTCCTCGGTGGCGTGGTCGACGTCGCGGTCCCGGTCCTCGATGAGCCCGTCCGTGTAGAGGGCGACGACGGCGCCCTCGGGCAGTTCGATCTCGGTGGCCTCGAAGGGCAGGCCCCCGACGCCGAGCGGCGGCCCCGCGCTCAGCGGGAGGAGCCGGGTGGTGCCGTCCGGCAGGACGAGGGCGGGCGGCGGGTGACCGGCGGCAGCGGCGGTCAGGCGGCGCGAGACCGGGTCGTAGACGGCGTAGAGGCAGGTGGCGCCCAGTTCGGCGACCTCGATGCCCTCGTCGGGGCGGTCGTCGGAGGCGAGGTGGGTCACCAGGTCGTCGAGGTGGGTGAGGAGCTCGTCGGGCGGCAGATCGACGTCGGCGAGGGTGCGCACGGCCGTACAGAGGCGGCCCATGGTCGCCGAGGACGGGATGCCGTGGCCGACGACGTCACCGACCACGAGGGCGACCCGGCTGCCGGAGAGCGGGATGACGTCGAACCAGTCGCCGCCGATGCCGGCCAGCGAGCCGGAGGGCAGATAGCGGTGGGCGACCTCGACCGCGGCCTGTCCGGGCAGCCCGCGCGGCAGAAGACTGTTCTGGAGAGCCAGGGCGGTGGTGCGCTCGCGGGCGAAGCGGCGGGCGTTGTCGATGCAGACGGCGGCCCGGCTGGCGAGTTCCTCGCCGAGGACGGCGTCGTCCTCGCCGAAGTCGTCGGGGTGGGCGATGCGGACGGCGACCACCACACCGAGGGTGGTGCCGCGGGCCTTGAGCGGCACCGCGAGCATGGAGTGGACGCCCTCGCGGAAGGAGCGGCCGGCCGGGGCGCGGGCGTTGCGTTCGGCGACCCAGCTGATGAATTCGGGTTCGCCGGCCTGGCTCACGACCGCCCGGCCGTTCCGCAGGGACCGGGCGGGGGGCGAGGAGGCGTGGTAGGTGTCGGCCGCGCCGAGGCGGACGGCGGCCTCGGGGGTGCCCTCGTGTCCGGAGCCGTGGGCGACGCGCTGGAGGACGATGTCGCCCTCGAGCACGGTCGGTGGTTCGTCGGCGCCGAGCACCCATTCGAGGAGGTCGACGCTGGCGAAGTCGGCGTAGCGGGGCACGAGCAGTTCGACGAGTTCCTCGGCGGTGCGCACCACGTCGAGGGTGGTGCCGATGGCGGTCGCCGCCTCGTTGAGCAGGGCCAGTCGCTGGCGGGCCCAGTACTGGTTGCTGCTGTCGAAGGCGGCCAGGGCGACGCCGGTCACCTCTCCGGAGTCCTCGTCCCGGACCGGCCACATCTCGATGCTCCAGGCGTGTTCCCGGTTGAGGGAGGGGGCGCCGGTGAAGCTCTCGTAGCGCACGGGCAGGCCCGTCTCGGCGACCTGGCGCAGATGCGCGTGGAATCCCCGGCTGTGCTCGGCGTCCTCGATGGTCTCCGGGAAATGCCGGCCGAGCAGGGCCTCCTCGGGCACCCCCATCACCCGGCAGGCCACGTCGTTGAGGCGCAGGTAGTGCTGGTCGGGGTCGAACACCGACATGGACATGGACGCCTGCTGGAAGGCCTGCTCGGCGACGGAAGGTTCCCTTGAGGCGGGCGGCCGGGCGGTGAGCACGTACGCGACGGGGGTGCCGTCGGAGCCTGCGAGGGGACACCCCTCCACGAAGTGCGTGAGAGGGGAACCGTCGCGGTGTCGCAGGACGACGGTCCCCTTCAGCGCCGCCACGGCGGGCCCCGGCGGGTCCTCGGCGAGCAGCTCCCGGGCCGCCCGTCCCACGACCTCCTCGGCCGTGTACCCCGTCAGCCTCCGAGCGCCCTCGCTCCAGCCCGTCACAACGCCTGCGGTATCGATGACCGCCGTAGCGGAGACGTGCTCCATATCGTCCAGGATGGTCCCTTTGTCGGACCGCATCAACCGAAACGGGGCAACCGGGCCCCGTGCGTCACGACCGGTGGGCGCGCAGGGCTTCGAGGGCGCGGTCGGCGTGGGTGTTCATGCGCAGTTCGCTGCGGACGACCTCCAGGACCGTGCGGTCCTCGGCGATGACGAAGGTGACCCGCTTGGTGGGGGCCAGGGAGAAGCCGCGCTTGACGCCGAACAGCTCACGCACGGTGCCGTCGGCGTCGGAGAGCAGGGGCATGCCGAGCGCGTGCTGTCCGGCGAACTCCTGCTGCCGTTCCACGGTGTCGCCGCTGATGCCGACCGGGCGGGCGCCGACCGCGGCGAACTCCGCGGCGAGGTCGCGGAAGTGGCAGGCCTCCGCGGTGCAGCCGGCGGTCAGGGCGGCGGGGTAGAAGAAGAGGACGACCGGGCCGTCGGCGAGCAGCTCGGAGAGCTTGCGGCCGGTGCCGGTCTCGTCGGGGAGCTCGAAGTCCTCGACGATGTCCCCGGTCTCGATCGTCCTGCTCATGCCTGGCCCTTCCCGTTCTCGGCGATGCTGCGTGCCCACAGCACGAGCGGTATCTGGAGCGGCAGCCGTCCGATGGCCGCCGCCTTCTGGGGCGCGGGGCGGTGGCGCCAGTCGACGGCCATCTTGACGTTGGCGGGGAACACGCCGACGAAGAAGGCGGCGGTGGCCAGGGCTGCCGTACGCCGGGTCTTCGGCAGCGCGAGACCGGCGGCGAGCGCGAGTTCCACGGCGCCGCTCGCGTAGGTCCAGGTGCGGGGCTCGCCGGGCAGGGCCCGCGGGATGGTCGCGTCGAAGGAACGCGGGGTGGCGAAATGGGCGACGCCGGCGGTGGCCAGCAGTCCGGCGAGCACCAGGGGCGAACGTGGGGACCGGGACACGGTTCCTCCTTCGGGGGGCTGCCGCGCACATTACTGGACGGTACGGCGGCCTCCGGCGGCGGGCTGTGAGGTAGTGCCGGGTTCGCTTGTCGGGCGGGTGCGGGTTCGTCGTGGCTGGTCGCGGAGTTCCCCGCGCCCCTAGGGGGTTGCAGGACCCGGCGGACGTAAGGGCCCCCTACCGTCCCGTCGGTGTGACGGGGGCCGTCCACAGGGCGACCACCGCGTCACCGAGGCCGGTGGCCGCGTCGTGCCAGCTGGCGCGTGGGGTCGGGGTGTTCTCCGCGAGGGCCCGTTCGCGGTCGGCGGCCATGTGCACGATCAGATGGCGGGCCATCTCACCGCGCTCGGCACGCACGTCGGCGGGCAGTTCGGGCAGACAGCGGTTCAGCCCTTCGACGATCTTCCGCAGCGACGGCGAGGTCATGGACTCCTCGACCATGATCTGCTGGAGCACCGGGTCGGTCATGACCTGGGCGCAGAACCGGGCGAACCAGGTGGGGCTGCCCAGCGCGGCCAGGTGTTCGGGCACGGGCCGGACCAGGCAGTCCACCCAGTCGCGTACGTCGGTGGAGTCGCCCGTCTCGGCCAGCAGCCGTGCCCGGATCTCCTCGATGCGGACCTGGTGCTTGCGGGCGATCGCCCGGACCAGGTCCGCCTTGGTGCCGAAGTGGTAGCCGACCGCGGTGTTGTTGCCCTGCCCGGCCGCCTCGCTGACCTGACGGTTGGACACCGCGAGGACACCGCGCTCGGCGAAGAGGCGCTCCGCGGCGGTCAGGATCAGCTCCCTGGTGGCGCTGACCTGCTCCTCGCGTACCGTCCTGCCCGCCATGACCACCACCGCACCGGGACTTCGCTGACCCCTCCGACGGCCAGTCCCACGAGCCGCCCGAGGCCGTCGGCGGTGCGACGGTCTCCAGTGCGGGAAGCCTACGCAACCGCACGCCGGAGCCGAACCGGCCTCTCGGCACACCCGCCGCCTCGCCACGTCCGACCGACAGGGCACACCCGACCGCCGTACGACCGACCCAGCCGGAGCCCTTATGGTAAGTCAAGCACCTGACTTAATCTCCCCCCGGCACCCTGCCGCCTCGCCCCCCATGGAGGCCTTTCATGACCGACGCTCCCGCCAGTTCCGCCGACGCGGGCGCCGTGACCCCGCCGCGGACGGGCGCCGTGGTAGCGGTGCTGGCCTGCGCCGGAATCGTCGTCTCCCTGATGCAGACCCTGGTGATCCCGATCGTCCCGGAGCTGCCGAAGCTGCTCGACGCGCCGGCCTCGGACACCGCCTGGGCGGTCACGGCGACGCTGCTCGCCGCCGCCGTGGCCACCCCGGTGGTCGGCAGGCTCGGCGACATGTTCGGCAAGCGCCGGATGCTGCTGGTCAGTGTGGTGATGCTGGTCGCCGGATCGGTCGTCTGCGGCCTGAGCGACGCCCTGGTCCCGATGATCGTCGGCCGTGCCCTCCAGGGCCTGTCCTCCGGCGTCATCCCGCTCGGCATCAGCATCATGCGCGACGAACTGCCCGCCGACCGCCTGGCCGGCGCCACCGCGCTGATGAGCGCCTCCCTGGGTGTCGGCGGCGCCCTGGGACTGCCCACCGCCGCGCTGATCGCGGACAACTTCGACTGGCACGTCCTGTTCTGGGCGTCGGCCGCCATGGGCGCGACAGCCCTGATCCTGGTCCTGGCGTTCGTGCCGGAGTCCCGGGTGCGCACCGGCGGCCGCTTCGACGCGGTCGGCGCGGTCGGCATGGCCGCGGGACTGGTCTCGCTGCTGCTGGCCATTTCCAAGGGCGCCGACTGGGGCTGGACCAGCGGCACCACACTCGGCCTGTTCGCCGCGGCCGTGCTCATCCTGCTGACCTGGGGCTTCTTCGAGCTGCGCACCGCCCAGCCGCTGGTCGACCTGCGCACCACCGCCCGCCGCCAGGTGCTCTTCACCAACCTCGCCTCGATCGCGATCGGCTTCTCGATGTTCGCGATGTCGCTGGTCCTGCCGCAGCTGCTCCAGCTGCCCACCCAAACGGGCTACGGCCTCGGCAGGTCCCTGCTGACCGCCGGTCTCGTCATGGCCCCGTCAGGCCTGGTGATGATGGCCCTGGCCCCGGTCTCGGCGGCGGTCTCCAAGGCCAAGGGCCCCAAGGTGACGCTGATGATCGGCGCGCTGATCGTGGCCGCGGGCTACGGGCTCAACATCGTGCTGATGTCCGAGGTGTGGCACCTGGTGATGGTCTCGTGCGTGATCGGGGCCGGTATCGGGTTCACGTACGGCTCGATGCCCGCGCTCATCATGGGCGCCGTGCCCGCCTCGGAGACGGCGGCCGCGAACAGCCTCAACACGCTCATGCGATCCATCGGTACGTCGACGGCGAGCGCCATCGCCGGTGTGGTCCTGGCACAGATGACGATCGATCTCGGCGGCTACGCACTGCCGTCCGAGAACGGTTTCAGGACCGTCATGGCGATCGGCGCCGGAGCGGCCCTTCTCGCCTTCGCCATCGCGTCGTTCATCCCCCGCCCGCGCGTCGCGACGCCGGAGGCCTCCGCCGCACCCACCACGGAGGCGACCTCGGCGGGAGCGCCGTCCGGCAACTGAGAGGTACGCCCTGCCGGCCACCGCGCGGTGGCCGGCAGGTTTCTCCGGCCCGCACGCCCGGCAGGTTCCTGAGGCCCGCCCGCATCCCGCGCAGACGTCATGGGTCCTGCCCAGGGAGGAGACGCACCCCGGCGCGTACTGCGTTCTCAGTAGCCGTGATGGTCGGCGGAGGTACGACGACGGGGAGGCCGGGACCAGGAAGAATGGAGCCGTCCAGCACGCGACCGGAGAGCGGATGAGCATGCCCCTGCGGGATTACGCCGACGATCATGTCCGTACGGTCGTCGCCGCGGCGACCGGGCTGCGGTTGCCCGCGCCACCGCAGGACGACGAGGGCGAACCCGTCACCGATCGGCCCGACGAGGCGGCACACCCCGGGCTCCCCCTGCTCCCCACCGGCCCGGAACGCCAGGAACGGACACCATGACCATCCGCGTGCTGCTCGCCGACGACCAGGCCCTGCTGCGGGCCACCTTCCGGATCCTCATCGACTCGTGCGACGACATGGAGGTGGTCGCGGAGGCCCCCGACGGTGCCGCGGCCCTGGACCTCGCACGCGTCCACCACCCCGACGTGATCCTCATGGACATCCGGATGCCGGGGACCGACGGCCTGGCCGCCACGTCCGCGATCTGCGCGGATCCCGAGCTCTCCGGCACCCGGGTGCTGATCCTGACCACGTTCGAGATCGACGAGTACGTGGCCCAGGCACTGCGGGCCGGGGCCAGCGGCTTCCTGGGCAAGGACGTCACCGCCGAGGACCTGCTCGCCGGGATCCGGACCGTGGCGGCAGGTGACTCCCTGCTCTCCCCCGGCGCCACCCGCACCCTGATCACCCGCTTCCTGTCGGCCCCGGGACTCGGCACCCGGCTCGCGGCCGCCGACGACCTGACGGGTCTCACCACCCGGGAGCGCGAGGTGATGGCCTGGGTCGCCGAAGGGCACTCCAACGAGGAGATCGCGGCGAAGCTCTTCGTCAGCCCTCTGACGGTCCGCACCCACGTCCACCGCGCGATGACCAAGCTGGGCGCACGGGACCGCGCCCAGCTCGTGGTGATGGCCTACCAGTCGGGTCTGGTGCAGGCCCTGCCGCCCGAGGAGCGCTGACCGCTCACCTGTCGGACAGCTTCTCCAGCCACTGCTGGAGCAGGGCCGTCTCCGCCACGGTGAGCGTCGGCGGCAGCTCGGCCCGGAGCCTAGCGGCCAGGGTGGCGGCCGCGACGGACACCTGACGTCCCTCGTCCCGTACGGCGGTGCCGGCGGGCCGGGTCACCGAGTCCAGCACGGCGTCGCGCAGCCGCTCCGCGAACTTCCCGTCGGTGTACTGCTCGGGTCTGGTCAGCATGGACAGGGCCGCCCCGACATTGGCCGACATGATCATGCGGGTGGCCAGCGCGGGCGGCACCGTCAGCCGCCCCTCGGCGGCGCAGCGCTCCAGGATGCCGTGGAGCAGGTCGTGGGCCTCCTGGGCGGCGGCCGGGGGCACGGTGAGCTCGGGCGAGTACATCAGGCGGTAGTGGCTGGGGTGCTCCAGCGCGAAGCGCATGTGGTTGTCCCAGCCGTCCTTGAGGTCCTCGACGGGATCCTCGCTCGGCCGTGCCGCGCGTTTGGACGCGAGGTACTGCTCGAAGCCCCGGTCGACCACGGCGGCCAGCAGACCGGCCTTGTCGCCGAAGAGCCGGTAGAGCATCGGCGCCCCGACCCCGGCCCGCTCGCACACGGCCCGCGTGGAGACGTCGGCGGCCGACGCGCCGGCCAGCAGCTCGGTGGCGGCTTCCAGGATCTTTTCCCTCGCATCCATGCCCCTACCGTACGACATTCGTAGCGTCGTTACGAGTGGGGGGTTACCAATGCTACGAACCCGTGTTATCGTCGATACGACTCGTTCGTATCAGCGCTAACAAAGGATGCGGTCATGACCACTCACCCCGGGACGGACCGGCGCGTCGCCATCGTGACCGGCGGATCGCGCGGCATCGGGCGGCAGATCGCCCAGCGGCTGGCGGCCGACGGATTCGCGGTCGTCGTCGGGTATGCGGGCAACAAGGAGGCGGCCGACGAGGCCGTGCGGGCCATCGAGGAGGCGGGCGGCACCGCGTACGCCGCCCGCGCGGACGTCGCCGACGAGACCGAGGTCGCCGCCCTGTTCGACCTGGCGGAGGCCACCTACGGCGGTGTCGACGCGGTGGTGCACTCCGCGGGCCGGATGCCTCTGTCCCCGATCGCGGACCTCGACCTGGCCGAACTCGACGCGCTGTACCGCACCAACATCCGCGGCACCTTCGTCGTCGACCAGCAGGCAGCGCGCCGGCTGCGACCGGGCGGGGCGCTCGTCAACCTCTCCAGCTCGGTCGTCGGCCTCGCCTTTCCCGGCTACGGCGCCTACGCGGCCAGCAAGGGAGCGGTCGAGGCGGTGACGCTGATCCTCGCCCGTGAACTCCGCGGCCGCGACGTCACCGTCAACGCCGTGGCCCCCGGCCCGACCGCGACCGACCTCTTCCTCGACGGCAAGGACGAGGAGACCGTCGCCCGCCTCGCGGCCCAGCCCCCGCTGGAGCGGCTGGGCACACCCCAGGACATAGCCAACGTCGTGTCGTTCCTGACGAGCCCGGCCGGCCACTGGGTCAACGGCCAGGTGCTCCGGGCGAACGGGGGCATCATCTGACCGGCCAGGGTCACGCCGCGGTGCCTGCCAAGACCACACCGCGCTGCCTGCCGGAGCCACGCCGCCCTGACCGGCCGGGGCCCAGCCGCGACGCCCGCCGGAGTCACGCCCGCCCCGATCGGCCGGGGGCACGCCGCCCTGCCCGCCGGAGCCACGCCGCTCTGAGGGGCCGGGGGCCACGCCGCGCTTCTGAGACCTGGATGCCACCGACCCCCCAGCCGCAGGGCGCCGGCCGGGGTGGTGCGGGTCCCGGACGGCGACGTCGTCGGCGTGCACCAGGATGTCCGACGGCGCGTCCGAACACCGCGCTCACCCCGCCACCACCGCTCACGCCGCGATTCGCGCCCCGCGCCCCGCGCCACGGGCCACGCGCCACGACAGAACCTGTCCCTCGCCGGGCTGCCGGACCTCCGCCTCGACCAGGGCGAAGTCCTCGGGCTTGGGCCGGCCGACGGGACGGCTGAGCAGGTGCCGCTCACCCCGCGATTCGCACCCCGCGCCACCGCCGCCCGCCCCGCACCCCTCGCCCCTCGCCCCTCGCCCCTCGCCCCTCGCCCCTCGCCCCTCGCCCCTCGCCCCTCGCCCGCCACATGGTGTCCCTCCTTCCGCGCCACAACACACCGCCCCCGTCCAGCGCTCACCCGGACCACCGGACCCGTGGCCTCCCGCGGAGAACGCCCTCCGGCCCGCGCCCGTTCAGGGGAACCCCGCGCCCGGGGTGCGTGGGGACCGGTGGTCGTGTCGACACCTCACCCGTGACCCTCCCGTTGATCGCCCCCATGCTGGCCACACCAGGCACCCTGCCGTCCGCGGCGCAGGACGCCCGGTGGGCCTACGAGACCAAACAGGACGGCCAGCGGGTCGTGGTGTACCTCGCCGGGGACGGCAGCGCGGTGCTGCGGGCCCGGTCCGGGGAGGAGATCACCGGCGCCTACCCCGAGCTCGCGCCGCTGGGCGGTGCCCTCGGCTCCACCCCGGCGGTACTCGACGGGGAGATCCTGGCCCTGGACGAACAGGGACGCGCGGACTTCCAGTTGCTCCAGCAGCGGATGGGACTGGCTCACGCCCCGGACAGAGCGGCACGTAGAGCCGCCGAGGCGCCCGTGCATCTCGTGCTGTTCGACCTGATGCACCTCGGCCGGCGTTCACTCCTGGCCCTGCCCTACTCGCAGCGGCGCGCGCGGC
Source organism: Streptomyces griseorubiginosus (assembly GCF_001514195.1). Classification (GTDB taxonomy): domain Bacteria; phylum Actinomycetota; class Actinomycetes; order Streptomycetales; family Streptomycetaceae; genus Streptomyces; species Streptomyces griseorubiginosus. The sequence continues at coordinate 170,498 of NZ_KQ948740.1, forward strand.
TGGAGGAGCTGGAGCTCGCGGGGCCCCGCTGGTCGACGCCCGCCGCCCTCGTCGGCCACGGCGAGCAGGCCCTGCGTGCCACGCGGGAGCACGGACTGGAGGGGCTGGTCTGCAAGCGGCTGGACTCGGTGTACGAACCCGGGGTGCGCTCCCGGGCCTGGATCAAGATTCGCAACATGCGCAGCGAGGACGTCCTGGTGGGTGGTTGGATGCCGGGCAAGGGGCGGCTCACGGGGCTGCCGGGCGCGGTGCTGGTGGGTCAGCGGGCGCAGGGGCGGCTGCGGTTCGTGGGCAGCGTGGGCACCGGCTGGAGCGCGGCGGAGCGCAGCGAACTCGCCGCGCTGCTGGCGGCCGCGGCGACGGACGTGTGCCCCTTCGATCCCGTGCCGCCGACTCCGGGTGCCCGCTGGGTGCTGCCCCGGTTGGTCGGCGAGGTGCGCTACAGCACCCGCACGAGGGCCGGGCTGCTGCGTCAGCCGTCCTGGCTGCGGCTGCGTCCCGATCTCGCCCCGGAGGACTCGGCCGCCGATCTCCCGGAGCCACCTGCGTGATCCGGTTGTTGGGCGAGGCGTAACCGGAGCGATGCCTCCCGCCTCTTGGCGTGGACATGGAAAGCCGGGAAGCTGAACTCCCCAGTAACCCACAGCCGTTGGGCTGCGCCCGGACACGAGGAGGACGCAGTGTCGTCACCGTCGTTCATGAAGCACCGCACGAGATTCGGCATCGGCCTGGCCGGCGCCGCGACCCTCGTGGTGGCCTTCCCCGCCGTCGCCTTCGCCGCTCCACCCAAGGCGCTGCCCGCCAACGCCGAGAGCGCCGAGTTCACCTACCAGCCGGCCTTCGACTACGACACCGACGGCTGCTACTCCACCCCGGCGATCGGCCCCGACGGCACGATCAACGGCGGTCTGAAGCCCACGGGTTCGCTGAGCGGCGACTGCCATGACGCCTCGGACCTGGACAACACCAACACGTACTCGCGCTACAAGTGCAACAACGGCTGGTGCGCCTACCTGTACGGCCTGTACTTCGAGAAGGACCAGGCGCTGCCGAACACCAGCATCGGCGGGCACCGCAACGACTGGGAGCACGTCGTGATCTGGACGCAGAACGGCACGGTCCAGTACGTGTCGACGTCGAACCACGGCTCGTTCACGGTGACGGCGGCCTCCGGCGTCCGCTTCGAGGGCACGCACGCGAAGATCGTCTACCACAAGGACGGCATCAGCACGCACTGCTTCCGGCTGGCCAACTCGAACGACGAGCCGCCGGAGAACGCCAAGGGCACGTGGCAGTACCCCCCGCTGGTCGGCTGGAACGGCTACCCCTCCACGGCTCTGCGCGACAAGCTCAGCGCCTACGACTTCGGCAGCGCCAACTTCGGCCTGAAGGACGGCAACTTCGCCTCCCATCTGTCGTCGGCGAAGCCGTCGGGGATCTCCTTCGACCCCAACGCCTGAGCCGGCGAGGCCCGTTCGAACGCCCGCCGGGCCCGTACGACCGACATCGGGCGCGGGACCTAGGACCCGGCAACGCCGGATTCCGTCCCACGCCCGATCCTCGCCGATTCCCCCCGGCCTAGCGTTTCGGTCATGGACATCACCCACACGAACGAGAGCGGCGGACTCCTGGAAGAGGCCCTGGAACGCGTGCACGCGTCCGGCCCGGAGCGAGAGGGCTGGCTGTCCAACCACGCACCCATGGTCGTCGAGTCGCTCGCCGCGCACGGACGGGCTGACTCGGTGCACCGGTGGCTGGACCTGTACCGGGACCGGCTGGAGGACTTCCCCGACCGCACGGCCCCCGTCACGGACGACAACTGGCGCACGGCGCTTGGCGATCCACGCCGGATCGCCGACTGGACCGACCACTTCACCCGCACGCTCGCCGAGCGCCCCTGGCGGGACGTCCTCGCCGAGTGGTGGCCACGGTTGCTGCCCGGCCTGTACGGCGGCGCCACCCACACCGTCATCCGGGTCGGCCACGCCGTGCGCGCGGTGGCGGCCGAGGAGAACGCGCCCCGGCGCACCGAACTCGCCCACGCGCTGGGCTACTGGGCCGCCCGGTACCAGCCGGTGACCGGTCTCGTGGCCGTGCCGGGCGGGGCGAGCGCCGGACAGGCCCTGGACGCCGTACCGGCGATCGAGCCGGGGCACGTGGGGTTCCGGGACCGGCTGTCCGCCGTGCGGCACCTGCCGGCGTGGGCGCAGGAGGTCACCGACCCGGACACCGCAAGGCAGCGGCTCACCGAACTGGTCCGGGCCGCGACCCATCGCTACGCCACCCACGGCCACGGCGAGCCCACCATGCTCGTGCACGCGGCGACGGCACCCAATGCCGTGCTGCGGACGCTGGATTCACTCCCCCGGGACCAGTGGGCCCCCAGTCTGCATGCGGCCTGGGCGGCGTCGGCGGCGGTCACGGCGATGTACGCGCCGAAGGAGCCGGTCGCCTACGTCCCGCCGGGGCGCCTCGCGCCGGAGGAGGTCCTGGAGCGCGCCCTCGCCCACGGCGACGAACACGTCATCAAGCTCACCGACACCGCTCTGGACGTCGGGGACGAGCAGGCCCTCGCGGCCGCCCTGCGCTCGGTCGAGCTCAGCGAGCCGCTCGTCTAGGCCCCGGACACCACCGAGTCGCCCAGGGACGTCCGCTCGTAGAGCACGTGGAGGCCCTGCCGCCGCGAGGCCAGCAGGCCCGCCTCGCGCAGGACGGCCAGATGGGCGGAGACCGTCGACGGGGCGAGGCCGTGCCGGAGGGCCAGGTCCGTGGTCGAGGCCGGGTCGTTCAACCCGGCCAGGACGGCGGCGCGTCGGCGGCCGAGGAGCCGGGCGAGCGCCTCCGGCGGACGTGGTGCCTCGGCGGAGTCCAGGGCGCGCATACCGCGGGCGGGATAGATCACCGTCGGCTGCCAGGGCCGGGCGAATCCGCTCACCACGTCCGGCCAGACGAACACGCTCGGCATGAGCAACACACCTCGCCCGTCGGCCAGTTGGGCGTCCCTCATGTCCCCGCGCACCGGGAGGGTGAGGCTGCCGTCGGCCCAGTCGACATCCGGGTGCAGATCGGCGAACAGCGCGTCGAGCCCCGCGTCCGCCACCTGCCGGGAGCGGTGGGCGATGTCGGCCTCCAGCACGGCCCGGTGACGCGCCCAGTCGGGGGCGACAAGAGCCTGCCAGGCCTGCTCGGTGAGGTCGGCGAGCCGCCGTACGGTTCCGGCCGGGTCGTCGAGGGCGGCCCGGCCCCGCGGCGACTCGGCGAGGCCCGGGGTGCAGGCGAGCGAACGCGCCATCTCCTCACGGGCGAGGCAGGGATCGGTGGCGCGCACCCGGGCCAGCTCGTCCTCGAAGCGCGGGCAGGGCTCCTCGGGCGGGGGCCCCAGGAAGTCGGGGGTGTAGCCGCCGGCCGGTGGGATGAACAGCCACAGCGGGGACAGGTCGAGCCCGGCCACCGCGGGTGCCGCGCGCCGCAGCCAGTCCCGGTGGTAGCCGTGCCGGGCGGACCGGCGCAGCATGCGCAGCGCCTCATGGGTCTGGCACAGCGGGGAGACGGCGAACCGGCTCCGCCTCAGATCGTCGTTCCCGAGCCGCAGGGTCAGCGCCACACCAGCCTCCCCGCCGGCCGTGAGTGGGCCGTGAGTGATTCGTCCTGGACCGAAAGAGTAGAGCCGTGCAGCCCGGCGCAGCACGCTGGCCGTCCCTCTTCCCCTCCCCCGGAAGGCACTTGGATGGGCAGCGTACATCCGGCCCCCTGGCGCAGGGCCGCCGTCGTCGCGGCACTGATGCTGGCCGCGTTCACCTTCAACACCACCGAGAACCTCCCCGTGGGCCTGCTGTCCCTGATGGCGGACGACCTGCGGGTCTCCCTCACCGCGGTGGGCGCGCTGGTCACCGGCTACGGCCTCGCGGTGGCCGTCGGTTCGCTGCCGCTGGCCCACCTCACCCGGTCCGTGCCGCGCCGGTATCTGATGGCCGGTCTGCTCGCGGTGCTCGTGGCGGCCAGCTGGCTCTCCGCGCTCACGACCGTGTCGTACGGCCTGCTGCTGGCGGCCCGGGTGGCGACCGCGCTGGCGCAGGCGCTGTTCTGGGCGGTGATGGGGCCGGTCGCGGTCGGGCTGTTCCCGCCGGAGCGGCGGGGCCGGATCATCGGGCTGCTGTCGGTGGGCGGTTCACTGGCCACGGTGGCCGGGGTACCGGCCGGCACCTGGCTGGGCGGGCACAGCGGCTGGCGGGTGCCCTTCGCCGTGCTCGGGGCGCTCGCCGTCGTGTCGCTGGTCATGGTGGCCGTGCTGCTGCCGACCTCACGTCCGCGGGAGAGCCACGCGGCCTACGGCGCCGCTCCGGACCGGCGCCGGTTCGCGGTGGTGCTCACCACCACCGCCCTGTCGGTGACGGGGGCGTTCACCGGGTTCACGTACCTCGTCGCCTTCCTGGACGAGGTGAGCGGGTTCGGTCGGGACGCGGTGAGCGCCGTACTGCTGGCGTTCGGGGCGGCGGGGCTGGCCGGGGTCGCGGCGGTCGGGCCGCTGCTGGACCGGTATCCGCGGGCCACGCTGGTCGTCCCGGTGACGGGACAGGTCCTGGCCCTGGTCGGGTTGTACGCGGCCGGGAGCAGTCAGACGGCGACCGTGGTGCTGCTCATGCTGCTGGGCGGGTCGGTGGCGCCCGCGTTCATGGCGACGCAGAGCCAGGTGCTGTTGGTGGCGCCGGGGCGCACCGAGACGGCGCTGGCGGCCAACTCGGCGGCCTTCAACGTGGGCGTGGCCGCCGGTGCCCTGCTCGGCGGGGCGCTGCTGCCCCTGACCGGGACCCGCGGCACGTTCCTGGCCGGGGGGTTGCTCACGGCGGTGGCGTTGGTCGTGCTGTGCCGACCGGCGGCCGTCGTCACGCGGACAGCGGTGAAGGAGTCGGAGGCGGGCGCCGGATGACGACCGAAGGTGTCTTCTCCGGGAGCCCGGGCCGGGCAGAAGTGGCGCTATGGCTTACCCGTTGCTCCCCGACCTTCAAACACCGGACCTCCGCAGGGTCTATCGTGTCCCGCATGTCCCTCCCGGAACTGATCCGCATCGTCTCCCGTGACTCGCCGATGGCGCTGGCCCAAGTGGAGCGCGTCAGAAGCGAGTTGGCCGCCCTGTATCCCGGGGTGCGCACCGAGGTCGTACCGGTGAAAACCACCGGTGACAAGTGGATGGGCGACCTGTCGAAGGTCGAGGGGAAGGGCGCGTTCACCAAGGAGGTCGACGCCGCGCTGCTGGCCGGCGAGGCGGATCTCGCGGTGCACTGCGTGAAGGACGTGCCGGCCGACCGGCCGCTCCCGGCGGGCACCACGTTCGCCGCGTTCCTCGAGCGGGACGACATCCGTGACGCCCTGATCCACCCGGGCGGGCTCACCCTGGACGAACTTCCGGAGGGGACCCGGATCGGAACCTCCTCGGTGCGCCGGGTGGCTCAGCTGGCCGCGACCCATCCGCATCTGGAGTGCGTGCCGTTCCGCGGCAACGCCAACCGGCGGCTGGCGAAGCTGGCGGCGGGCGAGGCGGACGCGCTGCTGCTGGCGGTGGCCGGCCTGGAGCGCATCGACCGGCGGGACGTGATCACCGAGATCCTCTCCCCCGAGACGATGATGCCGCCGATCGGCGCGGGCATCCTCGCGCTCCAGTGCCGTGAGGGCGACACCGAACTGATCGACGCGGTCAGCGCGCTGGGTCATCCCGACACGTTCCGGGAGGCCACCGCCGAGCGCATGTTCCTGCACGTCCTCCAGGGCCACTGCAACAGCCCGATCGCCGGCTACGCGCGCGTGGACCACACCGGCGAACTCTCCCTGCGCGCCTGTGTCTTCACCCCGGACGGCAAGACGCGGCTGAACGCCCACGAGTGGGCGGGCCGTCTCGATCCGGCCACGCTCGGCACGTCGGTGGCGGTGGCACTGCTGCGTCAGGGCGCCCGCGAGATCATCGACGGCATCCCGCACTGACCCGGGGAGACCGGACTCCGCACCCAGTCGGGGGGACCGGGCGCCGCACTGAGAGACGGGGGGCCGGGCGGCGGCGGGAGCGCGGACTGCTCAGGCCGTGCCTTCCTCCGCCTGGTCCCGCAGGAAGTTGCTGACCTGGCAGGCCAGGCCCTCGCGGCCCGCGCCCGTGTGCGCGGCCCCTTCGTGGAGTCCGATGCCGCCCGCCCACAGCCGCCGGTCGGCCCACTCGTCGTCGACCCGCAGCTGGATCTGCACGTCGATCTGGCTCAGGCTCGCCTCCGGGGCCGCCGCGAACAGCACGGCGGTGGCGCGGCGCAGCGGGTAGACGTCGAAGCCCTCGATGAACTGCGAGTTCCGCCAGTCGATGAAGGCACTCTCGCCGTCGGGGCCGATCCGCACGTCGATCTGGCCGTCCTCGAGGTGGACCGTCGGGTGCTTCTCGCCGCGGTTCTCCACGGTCACGCGGACGCTGAAGTAGGTGAGCCCTTCGGCGGCGTCGTCCCGCCCGCGCGGCGGCTCGGCCGCCTCCAGACGGTGGACGCGGACCCGCAGACCGGCATGCTCGTCGTACTCCTGCCAGTCCCCGACCACGTTCGGCTTGTACACAGTGCACCTCTTCGACCTCAGAGAGCTGCTTCCTATCTGTGTGCTCAATGCACTGTCAAATGAGCAGAATGCGCTGTGGCCAGGGAATTCACCCCCTTTGATCGCTGATCAAGCCGTGCGCAGGCAGAATCCGCCAGACGGCCGGAAAAACGCTTCCACGGGCGTGCCGCACATCACGTTCCCCCGCCATGATCAACGGGCCAGCCGGCCGAGGAGCGAGGAGGCCGCGGTGATGCCGAGCGCGGCGGCCACGGCCAGCACCCCGAAGTCGAGCGCCAGATGGGCGGGCGTGCCGAGCAGCAGGCCGCGCAGGGCGTCGACTTCGTAGCTGAGCGGGTTCACCTTGCTGACGGCCTGGAGCCAACCCGGCATGACGGAGAGCGGGTACAGGGCGTTGGAGCCGAAGAAGAGCGGCATGGTGATGGCCTGCCCGATGCCCATCAGGCGGTCCCTGCTGAGCACGATGCCGGCGATGGTCATCGACAGGCAGGAGAAGAAGGCCGAGCCGAGGATCACGATCACGCCGACGCCGAGGAGCTTGAGCGGGTTCCAGGTCAGCGAGACGCCCAGCAGAGCGGCGATGATGACGACGACGACGGCCTGGATCAGCGACTTCACTCCGGCCGCGAAGGCCTTGCCGGTGGTCAGCGCCGAGCGCGGAGTGGGCGTGACCAGGAGCTTGTTGAGGATGCCCGCGTCCCGCTCCCAGATGATCTGGATGCCGTAGAAGATGGCGATGAACATTGCGGACTGGGCGATGATGCCGGGGGCGAGGTAGTCGATGTAGGGGATGCCCCCGGTGGGGATCGCCTTGATGCGGGTGAAGGTCTGGCCGAAGATCAGCAGCCACAGGGCGGGCTGGACGGCACGGGTGTAGAGCTCGGTGCGGTCGTGGCTGAGCTTCTGGAGCTCGACGGCGCACATCGCCACGACCCGGGCGGGCAGCAGCCGCCATCCTGCGCGCGGCTGCGGTGGCTTCAGCAGCAGGCCGATGTCAGCCGACACGGTTCGCGGTGCGGCGGGTGCTTCGGACATCGCGGAAATCCCCTCCTTCGTCTTCGAGGCCGCTGCCGGCGACGTCCCGGAAGACGTCCTCCAGCGTCGGCAGGGTGTCGGTGCCCCGCTTCTCGGCCAGCCCCCGGCAAAGCTCCTCGGGGGTGCCTAGGGCGCGGACGCGGCCGCGGTGCATGAGGCCGACCCGGTCGCAGTACTGGTCGGCCTCGTCCATGTAATGGGTGGTCACCAGTACCGTCATGCCGGTGGCCTCGCGCACGGCGTTGATGTGCTCCCACACGCCGGTGCGGGCGATCGGGTCGAGGCCGATGGTCGGCTCGTCGAGGATGAGCAGCCGGGGCGCGCTGACCAGGGCCTGGGCGAGTTCGAGGCGGCGGACCATACCGCCGGAGTAGGTGCCGGCGAGCCGGTCGGCGGCGTCGGTGAGGTCGACGGCGGCCAGGGCCTGGGCGACCCGCTCGGCGCGTTCCCTGCGGGACACGTCGAAGACGCGGGCGAACAGGGTGACGTTCTCCCGGCCGGTCAGGTTGGCGTCGGCGGACAGCTGCTGCGGGACGTAGCCGAGCAGCCGCCGTACGGCCATGGCGTCCTCGGCGGTGTCGCGGCCGAAGACGCGGATCATGCCGGCCGGGACCGGGAGCAGGGTGGTGATGCAGCGGATGGCGGTGGTCTTGCCCGCGCCGTTGGGGCCGAGCAGTCCGAAGACCTCGCCCTCCGCCACGGTCAGGTCCAGTCCGTCCACGGCCTTCGTGTCATGGAAGGCGTAGTCGAGTCCGGTGCAGGAAACAGCGTCGGCTGTCATGACTCCTCGGCTTCCTCTTGCAGGGTGACGGCGAGGGCGCGCAGGGCCGGCAGCGCGGCCCGCAGGGCTTCCTGCTCGGCTGTGTCGAGTCGGGCGAGCTGCCGTCCGACGAGTGCGACACGCCGCTGCTTCCAGTCGCTGAGCCGCGCCTCGGCCTGCTCGGTGAGCAGCAGGCGCGCGGCCCGCCGGTCGGCGGGGTCGGTCTCACGGACCAGGTGCCCCTCCTTGGCGAGCTGGTTGACCAGGGTGGAGACGGAGTTCCCGGCCAGGTGGAGCTCCTTGGCGGCCTCGGAGACGCCGATGCCGGGCCGGGACTCGACCAGGCGCAGCAGCTCGACCTCGGCGCCGCGCAGCCGCGGCACGGTGAGTCCCGCGCGCAGTCTGCGCCTGAGCAGCCGCTGGACTCCGACGAGGGCGTCGGCCAGTTCTTCGGGAAAGGTCTCCTCGTCCATGCGGGGAGATTACCTCTGTGTCAGAGGTAATCTCGACCAAGAACCAGTCAAGCCGTAGGGTCAAGCCCCTTATGGGATCAACGGTGCTTTTGTTTCGTATCACCCGATAGCGGGAATCCGTACAACAGTGCTTCGGACAGGAGGCACCCCCGTGGGAGCCCGGCGAGCGGGTTCCGGATGTTTTTGGTCCGAGTGCTCTCCTCCCACGGTGTCTGTCCATCCAGCACCCGCTCAGGGAGGTGCGCGACATGACCGTCGCCACCAGAACCAAGCCCCATCCGCATGACGACGCCCCCGACACCAACGCGGCGTTCGAGCGCCTGGCACTGCTGCCGGAGGGCCCGGAGCGCAAGGCGCTGCGGGACGAGCTGGTGGAGCTGTGGCTGCCCATGGCGGAGCGGATCGCGGTCCGCTTCCGCGGCCGTGGCGAGTCCCTCGAGGATCTCTACCAGGTGGCCGCCCTCGGCCTGGTCAAGGCCGTCGACCACTACGACCCGGCCCGCGGCAGCGCCTTCGAGGCCTACGCGGTGCCGACCGTGACCGGCGAGATCAAGCGGCACTTCCGCGACCACATGTGGACCCTGCACGTACCCCGCCGGGTGCAGGACCTGCGCAACCGGGTCCGGCAGGCCTCGAAGGAACTGTCGCAGACCCCTGGACAGGCGCCCACCGTCGCGGAGATCGCCGAGAAGGCGCATCTCACCGAGGACGAGGTGCGCGCCGGCGCGGAGGCCCTGGAATGCTTCTCGGCGCTGTCGCTGGAGGCGGAGATGCCGGGCACGGACGGCTACGCCCTGGGCGACGCGCTCGGCGGCCCCGACCCCGCCTACGACGTCGTCGTCGACCGGGTCGCCGCCAGGCCCTGCCTGGAAGCCCTCCCGGAGCGCGAGCGGACCATCCTGTACCTGCGGTTCTTCCGCGGCATGACCCAGAGCGGCATAGCCGAGGAGCTCGGCATCTCCCAGATGCACGTCTCCCGGCTGCTCAGCACCTGCTTCGACCGGCTGCGCGAGGAGATCCTGGCCGACTCCGGCTGACCCCACCCTGGATCCGGGGAGCACCGTCACTCCGGCGGCGCCCCCGGAATCTGTGTCGGGCCGTACTGGTCCAGGGCCTCTTCGAGCTCGACCCGGATCCCCTCGGGGATGTCTCCGGTCCTGCCCCAGATGAGGATGAGGTCGGCGACGTTGCGCAGCTTGATGTTGGTGTGCTGGGAGACGTCCTTCAGCACGGCCCAGCCCTCGTCCGGGGTCACCCTGCCGAGCGCGACCACCATGCCGATGGCCTGGTCCACGACGGCATGGGAGGCGACCGCTTCCTTCAGCTGGTCGATCTCCTCCTGGAGCGCGAAGACCCGGTCCGGGTCCGCGGCGGGTTCCTCGGGTACGCCTGACACGCGTCCATCGTGTCACTCGGACGGCTCCTCGGCATCGGACGGCAGGCCGTACGGGGCACCGTTTCGGTGACTCCCCCGGGGTACTCGGCAGGCGGCCGCAGCGGTTCCGGAACGACACTGGACGAAAGCCCCGCTGGCCGCAGCCCGACGAGAGCAGGACGCGACCGCCATGAACCACGACCCGAGACTCCCCGGTACGACCGCGGACGTCGTCTCCAGCCACCATGTGTTCGGAGCCCCCTGCTGGGTGAGCCTGACCTGCCGCGACCAGGCGACCACGGAGGACTTCTACGGAGCCGTCCTCGGCTGGGAGTGGAAGCCGGTCAAGCTCGGCGAGCGCTTCCGGGTCGCGCTGGTGGACGGCACGCCGGTCGCCGGCATCGCTGCGGTGGCGTCGATGTGGCAGATGGCGGCGGCCTGGACGCCGTACTTCGCGGTGGCCGGCGCGGACGAGGCCGTGGCCCGGGTCCAGGAGCGCGGCGGCACGCTGGCGGTGGGGCCGCTGTCCTTCCCGCCCGGTCGGGCGGCGCTGCTCTCCGACCGCGACGGCGCGACCTTCGGCATCTGGGAGGGCGAGCTGGTCGCCGACTGGGAGAGGTGGCGGCGGGCCCAGCCGGCCTTCGTGCGGCTGCACACCCGCGACGCGTTCGACGCGGCGATCTTCTACGGCGAGGTCCTGGAGTGGGCGACGGGGCGCCCCGGCTGCTGCGAGGTCGAGTACGAGGGCGGCGAGGTGGTGCTGCGCAGCGGCGGTGACGTGGTGGCCCGCATCGAGTCGGGGGCCCTGGGCTCCGCGCCCGACCCCTCGATCCGGCCGCACTGGCAGGTCCACTTCGCGGTCTCCGACGTGACGGCCTGCGCCAGGGCCGCCGAGGCCCACGGCGGCAGCGTGCTGACCAAGGACAGCACCGAGGCCGTCCTGCGCGACCCCGACGGGGCCCAGTTCACGGTGACGTCCCGCCGCAGTCGCTGAACGTCCGAATGGCTCGACGAAAGAGGGGCGCCGCGACCAGGTTCGCGGCGCCCCTCCCCCCTTTCCGCTGTCAGCCGCCCCCGCGGGACGGCCGGGACAGCAGGACCAGGCTCCTCGCCTGGACCGTCGTCTCCGTGCCGGCCTTGTGCTCGGCCTCGTCGGCGCCCTGGGGCTCCGCCGTGTCGAGGAGGGTCGTCCAGCGCTCGCCGTACGTGGGGTCGGGGAGGCGGAAGTCGACGGGCTCCCAGTAGCCGTTGAGCAGCAGCAGGAACGAGTCGTCGACCACCCGCCGACCACGCGGGTCGGGTTCGGCGATGGCGTCGCCGTTGAGGAAGACCCCGACGGAGTGCGCGTCGGAGCGCTGCCAGTCGGCCTCCGTCATCTCGCGGGCGTCCGGCAGCAGCCAGACCAGGTCCGGCAGCGGCTGCCCCGCGTGCGTCACGGTCTCCCCGCGGAAGTAGCGGCGCCTGCGCAGCACGGGGTGTGCGGCGCGCAGCCCGATCACGTACCGCGTGAACGCGGCGAGTTCGCGCTGCTCCTCGCTCAACGCCCAGTCGATCCAGGAGACCTCGTTGTCCTGGCAGTAGGCGTTGTTGTTGCCGCCCTGGGTGCGCCCGAGTTCGTCACCGTGGCCGATCATCGGGATGCCCTGGGAGAGCAGCAGCGTGGCGAGGAAGTTGCGCTGCTGACGGCCCCGGAGTTCGAGCACGGCCGGGTCGTCGGTCTCGCCCTCCGCCCCGCAGTTCCAGGACCGGTTGGTGCTCTCGCCGTCCCGGCCGCCCTCCCCGTTGGCCTCGTTGTGCTTGTCGTTGTAGGAGACGAGGTCGCGCAGCGTGAAGCCGTCGTGCGCGGTCACGAAGTTGACGCTCGCGCGGGGACGGCGGCGGCTGTGCTGGTACAGGTCGGAGGACCCGGTCAGCCGGGACGCGAACTCGCCGAGGGTGTGCGGCTCGGCGCGCCAGAAGTCCCGTACGGCGTCCCGGTACTTGCCGTTCCACTCCGACCACAGCGGCGGGAAGTTGCCCACCTGGTAGCCGCCCTCGCCCACGTCCCACGGTTCGGCGATCAGCTTGACGCGGCTGATCACCGGGTCCTGCTGGATCAGGTCGAAGAACGCCGACAGCCGGTCCACCTCGTGGAACTGCCGGGCCAGGGTGGCCGCGAGGTCGAAGCGGAAGCCGTCGACGTGCATCTCCGTGACCCAGTACCGCAGCGAGTCCATGATCAGCTGAAGGACGTAGGGATGCCGCATCAGCAGGCTGTTCCCGGTGCCGGTGGTGTCGTAGTAGTGGCCCCAGTCGCCGTCCACCAGCCGGTAGTACGAGGCGTTGTCGATGCCCCGGAAGGAAAGGGTGGGCCCCTTCTCGTTGCCTTCGGCGGTGTGGTTGTAGACCACGTCGAGGATGACCTCGAGACCGGCCGCGTGCAGCGCCTTGACCATGGTCTTGAACTCGGCGACCTGCTGTCCGCGGGTGCCGTGGGCGGCGTAGGCGTTGTGGGGCGCGAAGAAGCCGATCGTGTTGTAGCCCCAGTAGTTGGAGAGGCCCCGGTCCTGGAGCACCCCGTCCTGCACGAACTGGTGCACCGGCATCAGCTCGACGGCCGTCACGCCCAGCGAGGTCAGGTGGTCGATCACCGCCGGGTGGGCGAGACCGGCGTAGGTGCCGCGCAGTTCGGGCGGGACGTCGGGGTGGGTGCGGGTGAGTCCGCGGACGTGCGCCTCGTAGATCACGCTGTCGGCGTAGGCCCGGCAGGGCGGGGTGTCGTCGCCCCAGTCGAAGGCCGGGTCGGTGACCACGCCGAGCATGGTGTGCCCGGCGCTGTCGGCCTGGGGGGTGACCAGCGAGGGGTGGTTGTCCGTCTGCCCGTCGACCGCCTTGGCGTACGGGTCGAGGAGCAGCTTGGAGGGGTCGCACCGGTGGCCGAACTCGGGCTGCCAGGGGCCGTGCACCCGGTAGCCGTACCGCTGCCCAGGTCCGACCCCCGGCAGATAGCCGTGCCACACGAATCCGTCGGCCTCGGTCAGCGGGACAGTGCGGTGGCGGCCCTTGTCGTCGACCAGGACGAGTTCGACGCGCTCGGCGACCTCGCTGAACAGCGCGAAGTTGGTGCCCTCGCCGTCGAAGGCGGCGCCCAGCGGGTACGGGCGCCCGCTCCATGCGGGCACCCGCTTCCCGTTCCTGTCCGGCTTCCTCCCGGACGCGTCCGGCTTCTTCACGGCCGCGTCCGGCTTCTTCCGGGATGCCGGCACGTCAGCACCCGCCCTCGGCGGCAGCGGCGGCCAGGGCCGCGACCGGCAGCTCGCGCGGCACCTGGAGGACCTCCCGCAGGCTGGGCTCCGGGGCCGTCGGCACGAGCGGGACGCGCTCCCCGGAGCGGGCCCGCTGGGAGAACCAGATGACCTTGCTGCCGGTCTCCGTGGCGCAGCAGCCCCAGCCGTCGCTCATCACGGCGATGCGTTCGAGGCAGGCGCGCAGATCCAGATCCGGGCGCAGGTCGCTGTCGTTCTCGCCGACGGCCGTGATGAGGTGCTGACCGTTCCACCACAGCTCGATCGAGGTGTTCTTGTCCGTCGCGTGCTCGTCGATGGCCTTCAGCAGCAGGACGGCACCGCGGCAGACCGGCTCGACCAGGGTCTCCAGGTCCCAGAGCCGTAGGTGGGCGGCCAGGATGCGCCTGACCTGTCCGACCCGTTCCGGGCTGACCTCCACGTCGAGGTGGTAGTAGCAGGGGACTGCGGTCTTCATCGTCGCTCGCTCCTCACCGGCGAAGCTCCCGCTCCTCCCGGCCCCCGCGGGACCAGGCCCCGAAACACACGGAGCGTGAGCGCTGTTCGCTTCAGAGTCACTCCAGAGTGGGAGTGCTACGCCATTCGTGCAACACGAGCGGTCCCTGGGGCGCGTGTTGCCGGTGTCGGCCGACTCGGCCTGGTCTCATCCCGTTGAAGATCCAACAAGACGCTGAGTCGTTACCCGTGCACCATGAGTGAAGATCCCACGAGTCCCGGATCTTCCCCAGCCCCGAAAGGTGAAGGCGCCATGCTGCTACCGGCCAAAGCCGAAGTCGCCCGGCAACTGCGGCGCTACCGCGCATGGGAGCGCCGCATGCTGGCCTCCCCCGCCGACCTCACCGTCCGGAGCACCTTCGAGGACTCGGGTTACACGCTGTGCGTCCTGATGGGCAAGCGCTGCGCCCGCGAGGCCGCCGACGCCGCCGAGCGCTATCTGCGGAGCAGCGTGATCGCCTACTTGCAGGAGACGAGCGACCTCCCGCACACGAGCGCCGCCGTCCGACGGAGTCCAACGAGATCGGCGGAACGTTCCCCCGCGGGGAGGTAGGACCCTTCCGGCGCAGCTTCGATCCCCGGCCGGGCGCACTCAGTGCCCGGCCTCGAGCACGGCGGAGGCGAGAACATGAGCACCACTCCGGCCATCGGCCGCATCCCGGTACGCGACGTCCGTCCTGCCGTCGAGTCGGGCAGGCGCCCGGCGAAAGCGGTCGTGGGCGAGACGTTCGAGGTCACCGCCACCGTGTTCCGCGAGGGACACGACGCGGTCGCCGCCAACGTCGTCCTCACCGACCCCGAAGGCCGGCACAGTCCCTGGACCCCGATGCGGGAGCTGGCCCCGGGCAGCGACCGCTGGGGCGCCGAGGTGACCGTGGACGTCGAGGGCCGCTGGACGTACCGCGTGGAGGCCTGGAGCGACCCGGTGAGCACCTGGCGGCACACCGCGCGCATCAAGGTGCCGGCCGGTATCGACGCCGGTTCGGTCCTGGAGGAGGGCGCCGAGCTCTACACCCGTGCCGCGGCGGGCGTCACGGAGGAACCGCAGCGGGCGGTGCTGCTGGCCGCCGCGAAGACGCTCGCCGACGACTCGTTGCCGGTCGCCACCCGTCTGGCGGGTGCGCTCACCCCCGAGGTGGACGCGGTGCTGGCGCGTCATCCGCTGCGGGAGTTGATCACGGCGTCGGAGTCGTTGCCGCTGTTGGTGGAGCGGGAGCGGGCGTTGTTCGGCTCGTGGTACGAGTTCTTCCCGCGTTCGGAGGGCACGCCCGAGAGGCCGCACGGGACGTTCCGTACGGCGGCGCGGCGGTTGCCGGCGATCGCGGCGATGGGCTTCGACGTGGTGTATCTGCCGCCGATCCATCCGATCGGCACCACGTTCCGCAAGGGCCGCAACAACACCCTGTCCGCGGGGCCCGAGGACGTGGGGGTGCCGTGGGCGATCGGCTCGCCGGAGGGCGGCCACGACGCCGTGCACCCGGACCTGGGCACGATCGAGGACTTCGACTGGTTCGTGCGGGAGGCCGCATCCCACGGTCTGGAGATCGCGCTGGACTTCGCCCTGCAGTGCTCCCCCGACCATCCGTGGGTGCAGAAGCACCCGGAGTGGTTCCATCACCGCCCGGACGGCACCATCGCGTATGCGGAGAACCCGCCCAAGAAGTACCAGGACATCTACCCGATCGCCTTCGACGCCGACATGGACGGTCTGGTCGCGGAGACGGTGCGGGTGCTGCGGCACTGGATGGGCCACGGGGTGCGGATCTTCCGGGTGGACAATCCGCACACCAAGCCGGTGGTGTTCTGGGAGCGGGTGATCGACGACATCAACGCCACCGACCCGGACGTGATCTTCCTGGCGGAGGCGTTCACCCGGCCCGCGATGATGCACACGCTGGCCCAGATCGGTTTCCAGCAGTCCTACACGTACTTCACCTGGCGCAACACCAAGGAAGAGCTCACCGAGTACCTGACCGAGCTGTCCGGTGAGGCGGCCTCCTACATGCGGCCGAACTTCTTCGCCAACACCCCCGACATCCTGCACGCCTTCCTCCAGCACGGCGGCCGTCCCGCGTTCGCCCTGCGCGCGGTCCTTGCCGCGACCCTCTCGCCGACCTGGGGCATCTACTCCGGCTACGAACTGGCCGAGCACACCCCGCTGCGCGAGGGCAGCGAGGAGTACCTGGACTCGGAGAAGTACCAGCTCAGGGCCCGCGACTGGGACACCCCCGACAGCCTCGCCCCCCTGATCACCCGGCTCAACACCATCAGGCGCCGCCACCCCGCCCTCCAGCGCCTGCGGAACATCCGCTTCCACCACACCGACAACGACTCGGTCATCGCCTACAGCAAGCGCACCGGGGACGACACGGTCCTGGTGGTCGTGAACCTCGACCCGCACCACACCCACGAGGCGACGGTCTCGTTGGACATGCCACAACTCGGCCTGGATTGGCACGAGTCCCTATCCGTGCACGACGAACTGACGGGTGAGACCTACCGCTGGGGCAGAACCAACTACGTGCGCCTGGAGCCCGGTCGGACTCCCGGGCACGTGTTCCAGGTCGGCAGGTCGGCGCCCCGGATCGGAGGGTCCACAGCGTGACTGTCAACGAGCCCGTCCACGACACCTTCGAGGACACCCCGGCAAAGGACCGGGACCCCGACTGGTTCAAACGCGCGGTCTTCTACGAGGTGCTGGTCCGCTCCTTCCAGGACAGCAACGGCGACGGTGTCGGCGACCTCAAGGGCCTGACCGCCAAACTGGACTACCTCCAATGGCTCGGTGTCGACTGCCTGTGGCTGCCGCCCTTCTTCAAGTCACCGCTCAGGGACGGCGGTTACGACGTCTCCGACTACACCGCCGTGCTGCCCGAGTTCGGTGACCTCGCCGACTTCGTGGAGTTCGTCGACGCCGCCCACCAGCGCGGCATGCGCGTCATCATCGACTTCGTCATGAACCACACCAGCGACCAGCACCCGTGGTTCCAGGAGTCCCGCGCCCACCCCGACGGCCCCTACGGCGACTACTACATGTGGGCCGACGACGACAAGCAGTACCAGGACGCCCGGATCATCTTCGTCGACACCGAAGTCTCCAACTGGACCTACGACCCGGTCCGCAAGCAGTACTTCTTCCACCGCTTCTTCTCCCACCAGCCGGACCTCAACTACGAGAACCCGGCCGTCCAGGAGGAGATCCTGGCCGCCCTCCGCTTCTGGCTCGACCTCGGCATCGACGGCTTCCGTCTCGACGCCGTGCCCTATCTCTACGCGGCCGAGGGCACCAACTGCGAGAACCTGCCCGCCAGTCACGCGTTCCTGAAGCGGGTGCGCAGCGAGATCGACGCGATGTATCCGGACCGGGTGCTGCTGGCGGAGGCCAACCAGTGGCCGGAGGACGTCGTCGACTACTTCGGCGACTACGCCAAGGGTGGCGACGAGTGCCACATGGCGTTCCACTTCCCGGTCATGCCCCGCATCTTCATGGCGGTCCGCAGGGAGTCCCGCTACCCGGTCTCCGAGATCCTCGCCAAGACGCCGGCCATCCCGTCGAACTGCCAGTGGGGCATCTTCCTGCGCAACCACGACGAGCTGACCCTGGAGATGGTCACCGACGAGGAACGCGACTACATGTGGGCCGAGTACGCGAAGGACCCGCGGATGCGCGCCAACATCGGCATCCGGCGCAGGCTCGCCCCCCTCCTCGACAACGACCGGGACACGATCGAGCTGTTCACCGCCCTGCTGCTGGCACTGCCGGGCTCGCCGATCCTCTACTACGGCGACGAGATCGGCATGGGCGACAACATCTGGCTCGGCGACCGCGACGCCGTCCGCACCCCCATGCAGTGGACCCCCGACCGCAACGCGGGCTTCTCCACGGCCGATCCGGGCCGGCTCAACCTGCCGATCATCATGGACCCGGTCTACGGGCACCAGGTCACCAACGTCGAGGCGTCGATGGCGTCGCCGTCGTCCCTGCTGCACTGGACCCGCCGGATGATCGAGATCCGCAAGCAGAACCCGGCGTTCGGCCTGGGCACCTTCACCGAGCTCCAGTCCTCCAATCCCGCCGTGCTGGCCTTCCTGCGGGAGTACGAGGACGACCTGGTGCTGTGCGTCAACAACTTCTCGCGGTTCGCCCAGCCCACCGAGCTGGACCTCCGCGAGTTCGCCGGCCGGCACCCTGTCGAGCTGTTCGGCGGGGTGCGGTTCCCGGCCATCGGTGAACTGCCGTACCTGCTGACCCTGGGCGGGCACGGCTTCTACTGGTTCCGGCTCTCCCGAGTCGCATCCCGCATCGGCCGACGCTCTTGAGCGTGCCGACGAAAGGACGCGTCACCATGCCGAAGACCGCACCCCTCAGCCCGAGACCCGCGCCGGCGAGCGACCTGATGGCCTCCCTGGGCGGGCTGCTGCGCGAGTGGCTGCCGCGCCAGCGCTGGTTCGCCGGCAAGGACCGGCCCGTGAGCGAACTCGGTCTGCTGTCGATGACCGAGCTGTTCCCGGGCTGTCTCCATCTGCTGGTCCACGCCAGTCACGGCGGGGTGCCCGCACCGGGCGGCGGCACCCCGGCCGGGGACTGCTACCAGCTGCTGCTGGGCGTGCGCAAGCACCTGACGCCGCGTCTCGGCCGGGCCCTGATCGGCCGTGCGGAGCAGGGCCCCCTGGCGGGGCTCACGGTCTACGACGCCCTGCACGACCCGCGTTCGGCCCAGCTGCTCCTCGAACGGCTGCGGCAGCCCGGCGCGGCGGGACCGCTGCGCTTCGAGCGCGCGCCGTCGGTGCCGGTGCCCGCCGGGCTGCCCCCGCGGCTGCTGGAGGCGGAGCAGTCCAACTCCTCGCTGGTGTACGGCGACGAGTTCATCCTGAAGGTCTTCCGCCGGATCCAGCCCGGGGTCAACCCGGACCTGGAGGTGCCGGTCGCGCTGGCCGGGCAGGGCTGCCGCAGGGTGCCCGCGCCGGTGGCCTGGTTCCGGACCACGCATCCGCAGGAGGCGACGCTCGGCGTGCTCCAGCCGTATCTGCGGGACGCCTCCGACGGCTGGACGCTGGCCCTGCACGCGCTGGCCTCCGGCGACGACTTCACCGTGCAGGCGCACGAGCTGGGGCGGGCCATGGCCGAGGTGCATCTCGCGCTGGCCGCCGCGTTCCCCGGTGACGGGGTCCACGGCGACAACGGCTCCACGGCGGCCGCGATGGCCGAACGCCTGGACTCGGCCGCGCACAGCGTGCCCGCGCTGCGGCCGTTCGTGCCGGGCCTGCGGAGCGCGTTCGGCGCGCTCGCCACCTGCGACGCCGGACCGCCCGCCCAGCGGGTGCACGGCGACCTGCATCTGGGGCAGGTGCTGCGGGCGGGCCGCGAGTGGTTCGTGATCGACTTCGAGGGCGAGCCGTCCCGTCCGCTCGCCGAGCGCTGCACCGCCCAGTCGCCCGTGCGGGACATCGCGGGCATGCTGCGCTCCTTCGACTACGCCGCCCGCCAGCGCCGCCCCTGGCGCCCGGAGTGGGCGCGCCGCTGCCGGGAGTCCTTCTGCGGGGGCTACGCCGCCCTCGCCGGATGGGACCCCCGCAAGAAACACGGCCTGCTGCGGGCCTACGAGACCGACCGGGCCGTCTACGAGGTCCTGTACGAAGCGCGACACCGACCCGACTGGCTGCCCGTGCCGATGGCGGCGATCGAGCGCCTCGCCGTGAGAGGAGACTGAGCCGTGGCCCTGCGTGACACTTCACTGCCCGAGCCGTCCGGACCGGCCCGGTGCCTGCCGGCGCCGCCGCTGGACGGCACCGACCGGTCCCGGCTGCTGGCAGGCGCCCACCACGACCCGCACGCGCTGCTCGGCGCCCACCCGGTCGCCGGCGGCATCGTGTTCCGGGCGCTGCGCCCGTTCGCCCGCGCGGTGAGCGTCGTGATCGACGGCATGCGCAGCGGGCTGGCCTCGGAGGGCGACGGCCTCTTCTCCGCTCTGCTCCCCCTCGACGCCATTCCCGACTACACCCTGCTGGTGGCGTACGCGGACGGGGAGCAGGAGGTGCACGACCCGTACCGCTTCCTGCCCGCGCTCGGTGAGACCGACCTCCACCTGATCCGCGAGGGACGCCACGAGCAGCTGTGGAAGGCGCTCGGCGCCGAGCCGATCACCCACCAGGGCGTCACCGGCACCCGCTTCGCCGTCTGGGCGCCGAACGCCCAAGGGGTCCGGGTCGCCGGGGAGTTCACCCACTGGGACGGACAGGCGTTCCCGATGCGCTCGCTCGGCGCGTCCGGGGTATGGGAGCTGTTCCTGCCGGGGATCGGCGAGGGCGCCCGGTACAAGTTCGAGATCACCTCCCGGCACGGCGACCGGTTCCTGAAGGCCGACCCGATGGCGCGTGCCACCGAGGTACCGCCCGCGACCGCGTCCGTGGTGACCTCCTCGCGCTACGAGTGGAGCGACCAGGAGTGGATGGACCGACGGGGCGCGACCCCGGTGCACGAGGCGCCGTTCTCGGTGTACGAGGTCCATCTCCCGTCCTGGCGCAAGGGGTTGACGTACCGTCAACTCGCTGAGGAGCTGCCCGCTTATGTGAAGGAGCTGGGCTTCACCCACGTCGAGCTGATGCCGGTCGCCGAGCACCCCTTCGGTCCTTCCTGGGGTTACCAGGTCACCGGCTTCTACGCGCCGACCTCCCGGCTGGGCTCCCCCGACGACTTCAGGTTCCTCGTCGACGCCCTGCACCGGGCCGGCATCGGCGTGATCATGGACTGGGTGCCGGCCCATTTCCCCAAGGACGACTGGGCGTTGGCCCGGTTCGACGGGGAGCCCCTGTACGAGCCCGGGGACTGGCGGCGGGCGGAGCACCCGGACTGGGGGACGTACGAGTTCGACTTCGGGCGCGTGGAGGTGCGCAACTTCCTCGTCGCCAACGCCGTGTACTGGTGCGAGGAGTTCCACATCGACGGCCTGAGGGTCGATGCGGTCGCCTCCATGCTCTACCTCGACTACTCGCGGGACTCCGGCCAGTGGAGCCCCAACGTGTTCGGGGGCCGGGAGGATCTCGACGCGGTCGCCTTCCTCCAGGAGATGAACGCGACCGTGTACCGGCGGGCCCCCGGTGTCGTCACGATCGCCGAGGAGTCCACGGCCTGGGACGGCGTGACCCGGCCCACGGACAGCGGCGGTCTGGGTTTCGGCCTGAAGTGGAACATGGGCTGGATGCACGACTCCCTCGGCTACATCAGCCACGAGCCGGTGCACCGCAAGTACCACCACAACGAGATGTCGTTCTCGATGGTCTACGCGTACAGCGAGAACTACATTCTGCCGATCTCCCACGACGAGGTCGTGCACGGCAAGCAGGCACTGGTGTCCAAGATGCCGGGCGACTGGCGGCAGCGGCGGGCCGACCACCGCGCGTACCTGGGCTTCATGTGGGCCCATCCCGGCAAGCAACTCCTCTTCATGGGACAGGAGTTCGCCCAGGGCGCGGAGTGGTCGCAGGAGCACGGCCCGGACTGGTGGCTGCTGGACCCGGCGTACGCCGCCGAGCCCGACCACCGGGGCGTGCGGGATCTCGTGCGCGACCTCAACGCCGTCTACCGGGAGACGCCGGCGCTGTGGCAGCGCGACACCGACCCCGGCGGTTTCCGGTGGGTGCTCGGGGACGCGGCCGAGGACAACGTGTTCGCCTTCCTGCGCTTCGACGCGCAGGGCACACCACTGCTCGCGGTCTCCCACTTCTCCCCCGCCGTGCGCGAGGACTACCGGCTCGCCGTCCCCGAGGGCTTCCCCCTGTGGCGGGAGGCGCTCAACACCGACTCCGCGCGGTACGGCGGCAGCGACGTCACCTGTCCCGACCCGGTCAAGACGGAGGACGGCGCGCTGCGGCTCACGCTGCCGCCCCTGGCGACGGTGTGGCTCACGCCTGTGTGATCACCCGTCCTGTGGGCAGTCGGGGCGTACGAAAAACACCGGCGTCTCGGCAGAAGGGCGGCTCACGTGCGCACCGTCGGAGTGGAGGAGGAACTCCTCCTGGTCGACCCGGAGAGCGGGGAACCGCAGGCGCTGTCCTCCGCGGTCCTCGCCCGGGCCGCGCAGGACGACGCGGATCAGGTCGTGTTCGAGAAGGAACTGCACAACCAGATGCTGGAGTTCGCCACCCACCCGCAGTCGGGGATGGACGCGCTCCACGCGGAGATCGTGCGCTGCCGCAAGGAGGCCGCACGGCTGGCCGGCGAGAGCGGCTGCGCGGTGGCCTCGCTGGCCACCTCTCCGCTGCCGGTCAGCCCGTCCGTCGCCGTCGGGCGCCGCTACGACTGGATGGCGGAGCAGTACGGCATCGCCACCCGGGAGCAGCTCGTCATGGGCTGCCACGTCCATGTGTCCGTGGAGTCCGACGACGAGGCCGTCGCCGTGGTGGACCGGATCCAGCCCTGGCTGAACGTGCTGGCCGCGCTGAGCGCCAACTCGCCGTTCTGGCAGGGCAAGGACACCGGGTACAGCAGTTACCGCAGCCGGGTGTGGCAGCGCTGGCCCTCGGCCGGTCCGACCGAGCCCTTCCGCTCGGCGGAGCGCTATCACCGCCGGGTCGCGGACATGGTGGCGACCGGGGTGATCCTCGACGAGGGGATGATCTACTTCGACGCCCGGCTGTCCCGGAACTTCCCGACGGTGGAGATCCGGGTCTCGGACGTCTGTCTCCAGGCGGACACCGCCGTCCTCCTCGCGACGCTCGCCCGCGGCCTGGTGGAGACGGCCGCCCGCGAGTGGCGGGCGGAACGGGAACCGGTGACGCACAGTGTGAGCCTGCTGCGGCTGGCCGCCTGGCGGGCCGCGCGCTCCGGGCTGACCGAGGAGCTGCTGCATCCGGCGACGATGCACCGGATGCCCGCCGAGACGGTAGTGCGGGCCCTGCTGGAGCACGTCGAGGACGCGCTCGCCGACAGCGGCGACCTGGACCGGGTCCGCGAGCACTGCGAGGAACTGCTGCGGCACGGCAACGGCGCCCGGGTGCAGCGCGAGCTGCTGGAGCGCACCGGCAGCCTGCGGGACGTGGTCACCGAGTGCGTGCGTCTGACCCAGGGCTAGGGCCGACTTCAGGAAGCACGACCCGGGCCCCGTCCGGCGCACCGGCCGCGGCCGTCACAGGGCCAGCGTGATCGCGTACACCAGGAAGAACGCGGCGACGAGCACGACCAGGATCAGGATCAGGGCCAGTGGACCCTTGGCCCAGCCCTTGGTCGGGTTGTGCGTCTCCCGGGGGCCGGCGCCGGGCATGCTGCTCTCCCCGGGCGGGGTCTCCCCCGGGGGTACGCCGCCGCCCGGCTCCAGTCCGGTGGTGCGCTCGGGTTCGGGATCGGGATTCGTGTGACTCATGGGGTCCGAGTCCCCCGATCTCGGCGAGATCACAGGTGACCGACTACTTCCGTAATACAGGCACCCCTTGCTGTCTCCTGGGCTACATTCGAGCACCGCGGATGACCGAGCTCGTCGGCGCAGTCACAGCCCGTACACGTCAGGAGCAGCGCATGCGCGACTTCGCCCTCGCTCCCCGGACCCTGTCGCGCTCCAGCGGGGGTCTGGCCGACAGCGTCTTCGAGAGAGCGGAGCTCGACCCCACCCTGCCGGTGCTCGCCCGCCGCCCCGAGGGCTCCCCGGGAGGCTGGCAGGAGGTCACGGCGGTGGAGCTCCGGGACGAGGTCGTGGACCTTGCGAAGGGGCTGGTCGCCTGCGGGATCTCGCCCGGTCACCGGGTGGCGATCATGGCACGCACCCGGTACGAGTGGACGGTTCTCAGCTATGCGCTGTGGACGGTCGGCGCCGAGGTCGTGCCGATCTACCCGACGGCGTCGCGCGACCAGGTCGAGTGGATCCTGCGGGACGCCGGCTGTGTGGCCGTGGTGGTGGAGGACGAGCAGGCGGTCATGACGGTCGGCTCGGTGTGCGCCGCGCTGCCCCGGCTGCGGCACGTCTGGCAGCTGGACGCCGCGGCCCTCGACGACCTGGCCGAGCGGGGCGAGGTGATCCCGCTCGCCACGGTCGAGTCGCTGCGCCGCATCGTGCTCCCGGACTCCACGGCGGTGGTCGCCTACACCTCCGGCACCACCGGGCGTCCGATGGGGTGCGCGCTCAGTCACCGCGGTCTCGCGACCCCCTGCGACATCCTGCTGGAGGGCTGGCGGCAGATCACGTCCGCGCCGGGCGAGCAGCCGTCCGTCCTCGCCTTCCTGCCCTTCTCGCACGTGTACGGCCTCATGATCCAGGGCGTGTGCATCCGGGGCGGCTTCCTCATGGCCCACGAGCCCGACCTGAGCGAGGAGGCGCTGGCCGTCTCCCTCCAGTCGTTCCGGCCCACGTACTTCTACGCCGTGCCCTCGGTCTACGAGAGGATCTACAAGAACTTCCTGCGCGCCTCCCAGCAGTCGGGCCGCGGTGCCCTGTTCGAGCGGGCCGCGGAGACCGCCCGCGACTTCGCCCTGGCCTGTGAGCGGCAGCGGCTGGGCGAGGGTCCGGGCCCCGGGTTCGACCTGCGGCTCCAGCACGCCCTGTACGAGCGGACGGTGTACCGCAGGCTGCGGGCGGCGCTGGGCGGGCGGGCCCGCCGGGGCACCTCGGGCGGCTCGACCCTCAACCGCGAGCTCTCCCTGTTCTACGAGGGCATCGGTCTCTACGTCCACGACGGCTACGGCCTCACCGAGACCTGCGGCGGGATCACCATGCAGCCGTTGGGCCGGGAGAAGTCCGGGACCGTCGGCAAGCCGCTGCCCGGGGTGGACCTCAGGGTGGCGGAGGACGGGGAGATCCTGGTGCGCGGCCCGTCGGTGTTCCAGGGGTACGTCAACGACGAGGCCGCCACCCGGGCCGCGCTGTACGGCGGCTGGCTGGCCACCGGGGATCTGGGGCGGCTGGACGCCGACGGCTATCTGACGATCACCGGCCGCAAGAAGGACATCCTCGTCACCACCAGCGGCAAGAGCGTGGCTCCGGCCGCCCTGGAGCACCGGCTGCGGATGCATCCGCTGATCCACCAGGCGGTGGTCGTCGGCGACAACCGGCCCTGCGTCGGCGCACTGCTCACCGTGGACCCGGAGTTCCTCGCGCACTGGCGTGGCGTGCTGCTCGCCCAGCAGGACCCCGCGGTCCGGGAGGCCCGGGAGGAGAACCTGCTGCGGGAGGAGATCGCCCGGGCCGTGGCCGCCGCCAACAGCACGGTCTCGCGCTCGGAGTCGATCAGGGTCTTCCGGGTGCTGTCGGAACCGTTCGACCTGGCCAACGGACTGCTGACGCCGTCGATGAAGCTGCGCAGGGACGAGATCGTGCACCGGTACGCCGCCGAGATCGACGCCATGTACCAGGCGCGCTCGGCCGGCGCCCGGCGCAACGCGGCCGAGGACTTGCTGAGCTGGGACGACTCCGACGACGTGTTCCGCTGACCGGGGCGCACACCTAGCGCGTTCGGGGAGGTCACACCTGGCGCGTTCGGGAAGGCCGGAACGATTGGGCGGCGCGCCGTCGGGAACACGGATCAGTGGCACCATGACCGGTGTCCGAGAGTCCCGCTGACGCCGGGCCGCGCGAGCGGCACGGCGCCCGAGCCGCGTGGGGAGAGACCCTGACTTCCGAGGCGATTCCGAGCCGCACCACTCGTTTCGCGGGCGAACCGCACTGTGTGACGGGTGCGCGGCTCGCTGCCGAGGAATTCCTGAGCGACCTCGGCGACAACGAGCCGCCCGCCAGCCCCGAGCACTGGGACGACATCCTGCTGGTCGTCACCGAACTGGCCGCCAACGCCGTCCAGTACGCACCCGGGCCGTTCGCGCTGCGGATGCGGCGGACCTTCGACGGTGTGCACGTGACCCTGCGGGACACCAACCCGACGCCGCCCGCCCCCCGCTCCTTCAATCCCCGCACGGGCGGCGGCGGCATCGGCTGGCATCTCATCCACGCCCTGTGCGACCAGGTCAGCGTGGTGCCGGACGACCGCGGCAAGGACGTGCACGTCTTCCTGCCGTGGTGAGGTGCCCGACGGTCGTGGTGAGGTGCCCGACGGCGGTCAGGCGGTGGCCGTGAGGCCCAGGTAGTAGGCGCCGACCTGGGACAGGTAGGCGCGGTCGCGGGTCTCGCTGTCGGTGCGGAAGCGCGGGGCCGCCTTCACCTCCGACCTGGTGCAGGCCACCGTGATCCGGCGGCCCTCGAGGTCGACGCGGGTCACGACGCCCACCGGAACCAGGACACTGCGGCCGAAGATCCACACGCCGGTGTCCACGACGAGGTGGGCCAGTCCCCCGGGGGCGGCCTGCCGGTCCACGAGCCCGATCGTGCCGTCGCTCGCGTCCACGCTGAAGCCCGTCAGGTCCTGTCCCTCGACGAGTCCGCTGTCCGGCGGGTACGACCAGATTCTGTCGGTGGTCACACTGCTCCTTTCCTCCCGCACGCTGCACGGGTCCCGGCGGTCCGCCGCGCACGGGCCCACTGCACCAAATACCCGTATGCCGCACGCGCATTCGGGACCGGACGGCCTCGCAAGCGGTTTCCCGGCCTCCGCTGCGCGCACCGTCTTCACCTTTCTCCCGGTGCGTTTTGGGGCCAGGACGGGCATGGTGGTCCTCGAACGCATTCGTCGCGTCCGCATGGGCAGACGAAGGGCGTTCGAGGCAGACCGCCTGGAGCCGCAGAAAGGGATGAACACCGTGACACGACCCAGGATCCTGGTGGTCGGCGCCGGCTTCGCCGGCGTCGAGTGCGTGCGCCGGCTGGAACGCAAGCTCTCGCCGGACGAGGCCGACGTCACCCTGGTGACGCCGTTCGCCTACCAGCTCTATCTCCCCCTGCTGCCCCAGGTCGCCTCCGGCGTGCTGACGCCGCAGTCGATCGCCGTCTCCCTGCGCCGCAGCAAGAAGTACCGCACCCGGATCATCCCGGGCGGTGCGATCGGCGTGGATCTCAAGTCCAAGGTCTGTGTGATCCGCACCATCACGGACGAGATCGTCAACGAGCCGTACGACTACATCGTGCTGGCGCCCGGCAGCATCACCCGTACCTTCGACATCCCCGGCCTCACCGAGCACGCCTTCGGCATGAAGACGCTGGCCGAGGCCGCCTACATCCGCGACCACGTGATCTCCCAGCTGGACCTGGCCGACGCCAGCCACGACCCCGCGGAGCGCGCGGCCCGGCTCCAGTTCGTGGTCGTCGGCGGCGGTTACGCCGGCACCGAGACCGCGGCCTGCCTCCAGAAGCTCACCCACGCCGCGGTCAAGCGGTACCCGCGGATCGACCCCGCGCTGATCAAGTGGCATCTGATCGACATCGCCCCGAAGCTGATGCCGGAGCTGGGCGACAAGCTGGGCCGCAGTGCGCAGGAGATCCTGCGCCGGCGCGGTATCGACGTGTCGCTGGGCGTATCCATCGAGAAGGCGGGTCCGGACGAGGTCACCTTCACCGACGGGCGGGTCGTCCCCACCAGGACCCTGATCTGGACCGCCGGGGTCGTCGCGAGCCCCCTGATCGCCACGCTCGGCGCGGAGACGGTGCGCGGACGGCTCGCGGTGACGGCCGAGATGACCCTGCCGGGCCAGGACGGGGTGTTCGCGCTCGGTGACTCCGCCGCCGTGCCCGACAAGGCCAAGGACGACGACAGCGCGGTGTGCCCGCCGACGGCCCAGCACGCCATGCGGCAGGGCAAGGTGGTCGCCGACAACGTCATCGCGACGCTGCGGGGCCAGGCGCTGAAGCCGTACGTCCACAAGGACCTCGGCCTGGTGGTCGACCTCGGCGGCACGGACGCCGTCTCCAAGCCGCTCGGCATCGAACTGCGCGGCCTGCCCGCCCAGTTCGCGGCCCGCGGCTATCACTGGGCGGCGCTGCGCACCAACGTCGCCAAGGTCCGGGTGGCGACGAACTGGACGCTCAACGCGGTCGCGGGCGACGATTTCGTCCGCACCGGCTTCCAGGCCCGCAAGCCCGCCAAGCTGAAGGACTTCGAGTACACCGACGCCTATCTGACCCCGGAACAGGTCCGGGCCCAGGTCGAGGGGGCGAAGCGACTGGACCCGTAGGTGTGGCGCACGTCACCCCGGACCGCCGATCGGTTTCCGGCCGGTCGGCGGTCGCAGGAGGGACGACATCCGCGTCCCCCGAAAGGACACCGTCATGGCCGAGACCGTGAAGGGCCCCGCGAGCTACTTCCCCTCGATCGAGAAGAAGTACGGCCGCCCCGTCGCCGAATGGCAGGAACTGATCCGCTCCTCCCCGCTGACCCGGCACATGGAGCTGGTCGCCTGGCTCAAGTCCGAGCACGGCATGGGCCACGGACACGCCAACGCGCTGGTGGCGCACACCCTCGCCGAGGCCAGGGGGAAGTGATCCACTCCGCCGTGCCATGCTGGAAACGGATCATGACGTGACACGGGAGCGAGTACGGCGGAGTGAACACAGCGAGGCTGCGGGACCGAGTCGCCGCGTCGGATCCGGGGCTGCTGCGGCTGGCCGCCGGTCTGCGCACGGTGGCGGCGATCGCGCTCACGCTGGCGGTGCTGGGTCTGGCGGGCGTGAGCGTCCGCCATCTGGTGGCGGGCGCCATCGCGGCCATGGTCGCGACCTTCGCCATCCGGGAGAAGCAGCGCACCGCGCAGGCGGTGACGCTCGCCCTGGGACTGCCGCTGGCGCTGGTCTCCCTGTCGCTGGGGGCGCTGCTGAGTTCCCGGGTGGTGGCCGGTGACCTGTTCTTCGTGGCGCTGATCTTCTGTGCCGTCTACGGCCGCCGCTTCGGCGACCGGGGCACCGCCCTCGGTCTCATCGGCTTCCAGGTCTACTTCGTCTCCCTGTTCGTCGGCGCCACGGTCTCCGGCCTGCCCGAGCTGTACGGCGTCCTCGCGGTGGCCTTCCTGTGCAGCGCGGCGGCGCGGTTCCTGCTGGTGCCGGAGACCCCGGCGGGCCTCCTTGAGCGGCTGCGGGAGGCCTTCCGGGCCCGGCTCGCCCAGCTGGTGTCCGCACAGCTGGGGCTCCTCGACGCCGGGCCCGAGGAGATCGACGAGGTGCTGGAGACGGTACGCGAGGGGACCGCGCGGCTGCACGAGACGGCGCTGATGATCCAGGGGCGGCTGGAGGAGGGGACCGCCGACGAGGCCACGGCGCGGCTGGTGCAGCGGCGGATCGCGGACGCCGAGATCGCCGCCGAGCGGCTCGGCCTGCTGCTGCTGACGGCCCGCAGCGCGGAGCGGGCGGACACCCTGACCCTGCACCTGCCGGGCGCGCCGGCCCCGCGGGCGGGGCGGATGCCGGGCCGGGACGAGGCGATGGCGCAGGTGCGTCGGGATCTGGAGGCGCTGCGGCTGCTGGTGCTGCGTCCGGCGGCGGCCCGGTCCGGCACCGCGCTGTCCCAGGTGCGCAACCGGCTGCTGGGCTACCGCGAGGAGGACCGGCTGCCGCCCGCGCCGCCCGCCGTCCAGGACGTCTTCCGGGGCATCGGGGAGACCGCGCGGGCGGTCCTGGGCCTCAGGATCGCCCTGGACGGTCCGCAGGACGAGTCGGACGACTCCCCGGAAACGGCCCGTTCGCGCGAGGAGCTGGACGCCGAGGACGCCGTCATCGACGCCGGTGAGGCGGACGGAGCGGCGCAGGAGGAGCTGACGGGGCTCCGACGGCCCACCACCCGTGCCGCGGTGCAGGTGGCCGTGGGATCCTCGCTCGCCATCGTGGGCGGTGAGTTCCTGTCCAGCCAGCGCTGGTACTGGGCCGTGCTGACCTGCTGGATCGTCTTCCTCAACACCTCGTCCACCGGGGAGATCCTGGTCAAGGGCTACCGCCGGCTGCTGGGCACGGTCCTCGGCGTGCTCGCCGGAATCGTGCTGGCCGGGTCGGTCGGGCAGCACACCTGGACCGCGTTCGCCCTGGTGCTGGTGCTGGTGTTCGCGATGTTCTACACCGCGCCGCTCTCCTACACGCTGATGTCGTTCTTCGTCACGGCCGCCCTGGGCCTGCTCTACACCCTGCTGCACACCTACAGCCTCTCGGTGCTGGTGCTGCGGGTGGAGGAGACCGCGCTCGGCGCGGCCTGCGGGGTGATCGCGGCGGCGTTCGTCCTGCCGGTGCGCACGGACCGCCGTACCAACGACCTGCTCGTCACCGTCCTGGAGCGGCTCGACGAGGTCACCGAGGCCGCCGTGGACCAGCTCAGCGGCGGCACCCCGGTCGAACTGCTCGACCAGGCGCGCGACCTGGACCAGGCGCTGGCGGATCTGCGGGCGGCGACCCAGCCGCTCACGCATCCGATCACACCGCTGCGGGCCCGCCGGGACACGGCCCGCTATGTGGTGGCGCTGCTGGAGACCTGCGCGTACCACGCGCGTTCCCTGGCGGCGACGGCCGAACTGCTGCCCACGCACCCGTCGATCGCGGCGGATCCCCGGCTGCGGCGGGCGGGCCGGCGCATCGGGGACAACATCGCGGCGATCGCCGCGCATGTGCGCGACGAACACTCGACCGCCGCGGTCGAGACCGGGCCGAGCATCGCCTCGCTGCTGGACACCGAGGTCCCCGGCACCCCGCGGTTCGGCCGGGTCACCGACCGCGTGCTGCGGCACGTGCAGCGGCTGGACGAGACCCTGGTGGGTCTGGCCCGGCCGCTGCACGTGCCGGTTTCGGCTCCGAAGAGGTAGCGGACGCCTGGTCGTTCGGACGTCCGCAGGGTGGTCAGAGGTCCGTGGGCAGACCGCTCACCTCGGCGATGCCCCGCAACTCGTCGTCGAGCCGCCTGCGTTCGCGGATGTACTCGGCGATCTCGCCGAGCCGTACCGGATCGTCGGCGGTGTCCGCGTCGGTGACCACCCGGATCGGGTCGGTCCGCTCGTCGACGTGGAGTTCGATCACCTTGTTGTCCATGCGCCCGGTGACGGCGGTGGCGATGACCAGGGCGGCCTCGTCGCGGATCTCCTGGGGCAGCCCGTCCTGTTGACTGTCCTCAAGGGCGAAGTCCAGGGCGGGCAGCCGTTGTTCGTCGATCGCCCGCAGCACCGGACGGACCACGCTGAGCAGCAGCTCGTAGTCCTCCGAGGGCATGCGGATGCGCAGAAGGTCCAGGTAGACGTCCACGGGCCTACCGTCGGGCGGAAGCTCGGGTTCGCTCATACACCCCGGGTTCCCCACCAGCCGCCGATCAGACCCGCCGCCAGCGGGCCATCGCGAACGAGAACACCCCGAACAGCACCAGACCGGCCGCGACCAGGACCAGCAGCCAGGGCCCCAGCGGGGTGTCGACGAACGAACGGAGCGTGTCGTCGAGGCCCTTCGCCTTGTCCGGCTCGTAGTCGACCGCCGCGCGGACGGCGAACGCGCCGGCCGCGGCGAACACCACGCCGCGCGCCGCTCCGCCGCCCACCCCCGTCACGTCGACCAGCTTGCGGACCCGCGGGCTCATCTCGTGGAGCTTGAGCTTGTCGTGGAAGGACCGCATCAACGCCCGGCCCGCGATCCACAGGCCCGCCACCGCGACGCCTACGCCCGCGACGCCGACGATCCACTGCCCGCCGGGCCACTCCAGCACCCGGGCGGTGACGTCCTTGGACTGCTTGTCGCTGGAACCGCTGCCGTCGGAACCGGAACCCGCGGCGAAGGACAGGACGGAGTAGGCGACGAAGGCGTAGAAGAGGAAGCGCCCGGCCGACATCAGCCGTTTGCCGGCCTTGCGGCCGTCGGGCCCGGCCGCGCCGAACAGCGCCTCGGACAGCCGCCACAGGGCCATTCCGGCGAGCCCGATGCCCAGCGCCCACAGGACGACCGAGCCGAAGGGCTTGTCGGCGAGGGTGGCGAGGGCGCCACCGCGGTCGGCCTGGCGCTTGCCGTCACCGAAGGCGATCTGGAGCGCCAGCACGCCGACGAGAAGGTAGATGACCCCGCGGGCGGTGAAGCCGACGCGGGCGGCCCCCTTCGTCACGGAGCCGCGCGCCGCGCGTCTGGCCCCGGTCCGGCCGGTCTGCGCCACGGAGGCAGTGTTCATGTCCACTCCTGGGTTGGGGATGCCCTGGGCGGGCGATCGCATCCTGAGGCACGGATGCCCTGGGCGGGCGGTCGTATGGCATACGGTCAGTCGGCGGTTCGGGCGCGGTCGGGGACGGCCCCGAGGAGCCGGTGGGCGGTCTCCAGGGCCGGCCGCACGTCCCGGGTCCCGGTCACCACGCAGAGCGTGTAGGCGAGGTCCCGCGCCCGCGGGCTCGGCTCGGCGGCGTCCGGGCCTCGGCGGCCCGCAGTGCCTCGTACTCCTCGACGAGCCCCCGCAGGAACGCGGGATCGGGTATCAGCATCTGTCTCCCCCCTCGTCCCCTCAGGCCCCGGCCGTGCCGTCGGCGGCCTGCCGCCTCGCCCGGTCGGCCAGCGCCTCGTCGCGCACCCGTGCGCAGCTGCGGCTGATGAGCCGGGAGACGTGCATCTGGGAGATGCCGAGCTGGTCGGCGATGCGGCTCTGGGTCATGTCCTCGAAGAAACGCATGTAGAGGATTGCGCGTTCGCGCTCGGGCAGCCTGCGCAGGCCTTCCTTGGCGGACTCGCGGTCGACCACCACGTCGTACGACGTGTCGGGGCCGCCCAGGGTGTCCGCGAGGCTGTAGCCGTCGTCGCCGGCCGACAGCTCGGCGTCCAGGGACAGGGTGCTGAAGCTCTCCAGCGCCTCCAGACCGGTGGTGACCTCTTCCTCGGTCAGGCCGGTGTGGGCGGCGAGGTCGGCGGGGGACGGTTCCGGGGAGCCGGGGTTCTGGGTGAGTTCGCGCCGGGCCAACCGCACCTTGTTGCGCAGTTCCTGCACCCGGCGGGGCACCCGCAGGGCCCACATGCGGTCGCGGAAGTGGCGCTTGACCTCGCCCGTGATGGTGGGCACGGCGTAGCTCTCGAAGGCTCCTCGTTCCGGATCGAACCGGTCGATGGCCTTCACGAGCCCGAGGGCCGCGACCTGGCGCAGGTCCTCGAGGGACTCCCCGCGGTCGCGGAACCGGCCCGCGATGCGGTGGGCCATGGGCAGCCAGGCGGTGACGAGCTCGTCGCGCAGGGCGTCTCGCTCGGGTCCTTCCGCCAGACCGGCCAGCCGGGCGAACTGGGCCATGGTGTCGGGGGCGTCGTCGTGCCGCCGCCTGGTTGCGGCGGGGCGGTCCTGGGTGGTGGGACGGCTGGTCGACGTGTCGGTGAGCATGCGGATTCGCTCCTGAAGAACGGGTTCAGGGAATGACCGCGGGAGGAAGGCCGCCGGGACCGCCGAAGAGGGGCCCGCAGCAAGCCGTACGGCTCCCGCTGGCGCGCCTCCGGTCCGAAGCACGAAACTGCGTCTGCCCTGCTGCATGCGGCCCAAACACCGCTGTCGAAACTCCGTTTCCGGAGCTTTCCCAGCAGTGCCGGATCAGCTCAGGGGCACCATCGCGGTGATGCACTTGCCGCCCGCGGGCAGATCGGTGACCCGGACGTCCTGGGCCAGCCGGCACACGATGGGCCAGCCGCGGCCGCCGGGCCGCCACCGGCCCTGCCGGTCGACGGGTTCCTTGGCGACCGGCAGCGCGGTGCTGCGGTCGCTCACCGAGACGCGTACGTCCCGCTCATCGACGCACACGTCGAAGTCGGTGATGCCTCCGCCGTGCAGGATGGCGTTGGTGGTCAGTTCGGAGGC
This sequence comes from Streptomyces griseorubiginosus, assembly GCF_001514195.1. Classification (GTDB taxonomy): domain Bacteria; phylum Actinomycetota; class Actinomycetes; order Streptomycetales; family Streptomycetaceae; genus Streptomyces; species Streptomyces griseorubiginosus. Next base: position 204,131 of record NZ_KQ948740.1, read on the forward strand.
GACGAGCAGCGCGTCCGACAGGGCCTGCTCGTCGCAGGAGGTGTGAGTGGCTCGGCATCGCTCGGACACCGCACGTGCGACGGCGCGGCGCGCCTCGGCCGGCCGGTAGGGGCGTGCCGGTGCTTGTCGGAACGCCACGGAGGATTCGGGGGTGGCGTCGGTCCTGTGCTCGTCGCACATGACGTGGCTCCTGATCGGTGATTCGACTGGCTGTCTGGTCTGTGCAGCAGAAGCCGGGCCCGGCCCGGGCCCGCGAACACGGTGACCGCGGTCTGCGGTGCGTACTCTCCGTGGGCCTCCTGTAATCGGCTGACCTGTGCGCGCCTGGTCAAACCTCCCCGTCTCGGGTGGATGTCCGGGTCATTCGTCGGCTCAGGACGGGTACGCGGTCTGCATGACGGATGTCGTGGACTCAGACGAACTGCTGCGCCGTATCCAACGAGCCCGGGCCTGTGCGGCCGAGGAGGAGCGGTCCTGGCGGGCCCGCAGCGAGGAGCTGGGCCCCGCCGACACGGGCGCCGCCCGGGACGCCGCCGTACGCACGCTGGCCTACGAGGCGGTGACCCGGGTGCTGGACGAGGTGCTGCGACCGGGCAGCCGGCGGCCTTCGGCGGGGTCCGACGGGGACTGATTGACGCGGGTCGGGTCCGGGCACCCGGCGGCCCATGACTGTCGACCACACCGAAGCACCGGTTCCGCAGGCCCTGGCCGATTTCCACCGTCAGGGGCTGTCGGCGTTCGCCCCGCCGGGCCACAAACAGGCGCGTGGGGCCGACCCCGCGGTACGGGAGGTACTGGGCGACGCGGTCTTCCTCGGCGATGTGCTGGCGTCGGGCGGTCTGGACGACCGGCTGACCCGCGGTCGGGTGCTGGAGCGTGCCGAGGAGCTGCTGGCCGACGCGGTGCACGCGGAGCACACCTTCTTCACCACCTGCGGGAGTTCCCTGTCCGTGAAGGCGGCGATGCTGGCCGTCGCCGGCCCGCACGAGAAGCTGCTGATCGGACGGGACGCCCACAAGTCGGTGGTGTCGGGGCTGATCCTGTCGGGGATCGAGCCGGTGTGGGTCGAGCCGCGGTGGGACGCCGGGCGTCATCTCGCCCACCCGCCGTCCGCCGCCGACTTCGAGCGGGCCTTCGAGGCCCACCCGGACGCGAAGGGCGCCCTCGTCGTGAGCCCGACGCCGTACGGCGGCTGCGCGGCGCTGGAGGACATCGCCGAGGTGTGCCACCGCCGTTCCGTGCCGCTGATCGTGGACGAGGCCTGGGGGGCGCATCTGCCCTTCCACCCCGATCTGCCGGCCTGGGCCATGGACGCGGGCGCCGACATCTGCGTGACCAGCATCCACAAGATGGGCAGCGGTCTCGAACAGGGGTCGGTGTTCCACCTCCAGGGCGATCTCGTCCCGCCGGACCTGCTGAAGATGCGCGCCGACCTGCTGGGTTCGACCAGCCCCTCGGTGCTGCTGTACGCCGGGATCGACGGCTGGCGGCGGCAGATGGCCCTGCACGGCAAGGAGTTGATGGGCGGGGCGCTGGATCTGGCGGCCCGGGTCCGGGCCGCCGTCGAGGAGATCGAGGGGCTGCACGTCAACGACCGGGACGACTTCTGCGGGCCGGGTCTCGCCGACGACTTCGATCCGCTGCCCGGCGTCATCGACGTCACCGGGCTCGGGATCACCGGGTACCAGGCGGCGGACTGGCTGCGCGAGCACCGGAGCATCGATGCCCACCTCACCGACCACCGTCGCATCGGCATGCAGATCACCCATGGCGACGACGAGGAGACCACGGGCCAGCTGCTCGACGCGCTCAGGGATCTCGTCCGGGCGGCACCGGAGTGGGGACCGGCCCCGCGGGTGGCGGTGCCGCCGCCGTCCGAGCTGCGGCTGGAGCAGGTGCGGCTGCCCAGGGACGCGTTCTTCGGGCCGGCCGAGAACGTTCCGGTCGGCGAGGCCGCGGGGCGGATCGCGGCGGAGATGGTCACCCCGTATCCGCCGGGGATCCCGGCCGTGCTGCCCGGCGAGCTGCTGACCGAGCCGGTGCTGGAGTACCTGCGGACCGGACTGGCCGCGGGCATGAACCTCCCCGATCCGGCCGATGCGACGTTGGAGACGATCAGGGTGGTAAACACCAGTTCCGAGTGAAACCGGTCACTTGCCCCGCACCGGATTGCGCGAAATCACCATGGATGGTTTACGGTTCATCCATACGTGGTGACGGGGTCGACATCCTCCTCCGCACCACCTCTGACTGCCCTGGCTGGCCTCCCCCGTCCAGCCAGGGCTTTTCCATGCCGTGGGCAGATCCTCACCTCCGCCGAGGTGCCCCGGACGGCGGCAGCCGCTGAAATGGGCATAGGCACAACACCGGAATCCCTGGCCGGCGAGGAGCCCCGCGTCATGACCAAAGCGACGAAACTGCTGACCGCCCTGCCGCCACCGCAGCGCCAGAGCCTGATGACGCTCGCCAGGGAGGTCTCCTTCCCGGAGGACCACCACATCTTCGAGGCGGGCGGCACGGCCGACCGCTTCTGGGTCATCCGCTCCGGCGCGGTCTCGCTCACCCAGCAGGTGACCCCCCAGCACCGGGTCACCGTCGCCGGGCTCGGCTCCGGCGACCTGCTCGGCTGGTCCTGGCTGTTCCCGCCGTACCAGTGGGACTTCGGCGCGGAGGCCTTCAGCCCGGTGCGGGCCTACGAGTTCGACGCGTCGGCGGTGCTGCGGCTGTGCGAGGAGGATCCCCAGCTCGGGATGATCCTGGTGCGCAGCGTCGCGGAGATCCTGGCCCACCGGCTGGAGACGACGCGCGGCAGGCTGATGGAGCAGTACGGCTCGCGCCGCAGAAGCGCGCTGTAGGCGCGGGCCGCTCTGCCGGGGCTCAGATCCGGTAGCGGCGCAGCGCCGGGAACGCGAACGCGAGGCCCAGCATCACGGCGACGACCAGGAGGCCGCCGCCGGCCACCGCGGCGCGCGGCCCGAAGACCGATCCCGCGGTGCCGTGCAGGACATCGGCCAGGCGCGGGCCGCCGGCGACGACGACGGTGAAGACGCCTTGCATGCGGCCGCGCATCTCATCGGTGGCGGCGGAGAGCAGGATGGCTCCGCGGAAGACCATCGAGACCATGTCGGCGACCCCGGCCGCGGCGAGGAAGACGACGGCGATCCAGAGACTGCGGCTCAGCCCGAACCCGGTGACGGCCGCGCCCCAGGCGACGACCGCGCCGATGACCATCCAGCCGTGCCGCCGGGCCCGGGAGAACGTGCCCGAGAACAGCCCGCCCACCACCGCACCGATCGGGATGGCGGCGAACAGCAGGCCCAGCGCGACCCCTTCGTTGTAGGAGGCGTAGGTCTCGGAGGCGAGCTGCGGGAACAGCGCCCGGGGCATGCCGAAGACCATGGCGACGATGTCGGCGAGGAAGGACAGCAGCAGCACCTTGTGCGCGGAGATGTACCGGAAGCCCTCGACGATCTCGCGCACGCCCGCCCGGCGGGCCACGGCCTTCGCCAGCGGCGGCAGGGAGGGCAGCCGGTACACGGCCCAGACCGTCACGCACAGCGCGAGCGCGTCGAGGAGGTAGAGCTCCGGCAGACCGATGACGGGGATCAGGACACCCGCGAGCAGCGGGCCCATGACCTGGCCGGTCTGCATGACGGTGGAGCCGAGGGCGTTGGCGGCGGGCAGCTGGTCCTCGGGCACCAGACGGGCGATGGAGGCGTTGCGGGCCGGGGAGTTGAGGCCCCAGAAGGCCTGCTGCACCGCCAGCAGGCCCATCAGGGCGGCCACCGAGTGGAGTCCGGTCACGGCCTGAAGCCAGAACAGGACCGAGGTGACGGCGATGCCGCTGTTGGTGATCAGGAGCAGCTTGCGGCGGTCCATGGTGTCCGCCACCGCGCCGCCCCACAGCGCGAACACGATCAGCGGCAGCAGCCCGGCCATGCTCGCGGCGCCGACCCAGGCCGAGGAGCCGGTGATGTCGTAGATCTGCTTGGGCACCGCGACGGCGGTGAGCTGGCTGCCGACGGCCGTGACGATCGTCGAGCTCCACAGGCGGCGGTAGGCCGGGATGCGCAGCGGGCGGGTGTCCATGGCCCAGCGCCGCCAGCCGCGCCGGGGCGGCGGTGCGGTGTCCGCGCGGGGGGTCTGGGGTTCGGTGCTGCTCTCGCCGGTGTCCACGCGCGTCCTGGTTGCTCGTTACATCTATCGGGTCCGGGGTTCACTATCGCAGCACCGCCCAGGAGTTCGAAGCGCGATGTCTCAGCTCGTGGGACACATGGGGGCGGACTTCACGCTCCGGCCACGAGCGTGGCGCCGAGGGCGATCATCGTCGCGGCGACCAGCCCGTCCAGGAACCGCCAGGCGGCCGGCCTGGCGAGGAAGCCGCTGAGCAGCCGTGCCCCGAACCCGAGCGCGGCGAACCAGCACAGGCTGGCGAGCATCGCGCCGAGTCCGAAGGTCCAGCGCAGCGGGCCCCGGTCGGCGGCGACGGAGCCGAGCAGGAACACCGTGTCGAGGTAGACGTGCGGGTTGAGCCAGGTCATGGCCAGACAGGTCAGCACCGCGCGGCGGCGGGAGTCCGACGCCGCGCCCTCCGTCCGCAGCCCCGACTTGCCCGGCCGCAGGACCCGGCGGGCGGCGAGGGCGCCGTAGCAGAGCAGGAATCCCCCGCCGATCCAGCCCACCAGGGTCAGCGCGCCCGGCCAGGCGACCACCACGGCACCGACCCCGCCGACGCCCAGGGCGATGAGCACGGCGTCGGACAGGGCACAGATCCCGACCACGGCGAGGACCGCGTCGCGGCGGATCCCCTGGCGCAGGACGAAGGCGTTCTGGGCGCCGATGGCGACGATGAGCGAGAGGCCGGTGCCGAAACCGGCGGCAGCGGCGGACAGGGAGGCTGGCATGGCTTCGACGGTACGGAGACGATCACCGTACGTACAGCTAAAGATTCTTACGTATCATTAGCTGACGTGATGATGACCGAACTGCCTCTGGATCAGGTACGGACGCTGCTCGCCGTGGTCGACGAGGGCACGTTCGACGCCGCGGCGGCGGCCCTGCACGTGACGCCGTCGGCGGTGAGCCAGCGGGTCAAGGCGCTGGAGCAGCGCACGGGACGCGTGCTGCTGGTGCGGACGAAGCCGGTGCGGGTGACCGAGTCGGGCGAGGTGGTGGTGCGCTTCGCGCGGCAGCTGGCGCGGCTGGAACGGGACGCGCTCGCCGAGCTGGGGATGCCGGCCGAGGGGGAGGTCACCCGGGTCTCGGTCGCGGTGAACGCGGACTCGCTGGCGACCTGGTTCCTGGAGGCCCTGACCCGGGTCCCCGAAAGGGAGCGGCTCTGTTTCGAGCTGCTGCGCGAGGACGAGAAGCGGACGGCGGAGCTGCTGCGGGAGGGGGCGGTGATGGCGGCGGTGACGTCCTCGGCGGAAGCGGTGGCGGGGTGTTCCGTACGGCCGCTGGGGCGGATGCGGTATCTGGCGGCGGCGAGTCCGCGGTTCGTCGAGCGGTGGCTCGGCGGGGTGTCGGTCGCCGGGCTCGGGGAGGCGCCCGTGGTCACCTTCGACCGGAGCGACGACATCCAGGACGGGTTCCTGCGGGAGCTGGGTTGCGCCGGTGCGAGCGCGGCGCGGCATGCGGTGCCCACGTCGGAGGGGTTCGTGGAGGCGGTCGCGCTGGGGCTGGGGTGGGGGATGGTGCCGGAGGTGCAGGCGGAGAGGCTGTTGCGGGAGGGGCGGCTGGTCGCGCTGGCGCCCGACCGGCCGGTCGACGTCCCGTTGTACTGGCAGCAGTGGAAGCTGGACTCGCCCGCGTTGGCCTCTGTGGCGTCGGCGGTGGCGGAGGCCGCGTCGGAAGCGCTCGGATAGGACTCGCCGTCGTTCGCCTCGGGCTCGTCGTGGCTGGTCGCGCCGTTCCTCGCGCCCCTCACGGGGCGCTGCCCAGCCGTCCCTCCACACTGTCCAGCAGCATGTCCAGGGCCGTGGGATAGGCGCTGGTGATCATGCGCTGCGCGAGCAGGGGCGCGGCCTCGGCGATCCTCGGATAGCGGTCGGCCGGAAGCCGCGCATAGGTCGAACGCCACCTGGCCTCGTCCTCGTCCAGGGCCGCGCTCGGCAGGGCCAGGGACGCCGCGTCCAGCGCCGCGAAGGCCAGCGTCTGGTCGATGAAGGCGTGGTAGATGCGGACGGTGTCGGCCAGCGGGAAGCCCGCCGTGCGCAGGACGTCGAGGACCGCCTCGTCCGCCGCCAGTTCGTTCGCCCGGCCGGTGACCCGGCTCGTCGTCAGCAGGGCGGCCTGCGGGTGGGCCACGTAGGCGGCGTGGATGCGCAGGCCCACCTCGCGCAGGTCCCGCCGCCACTCCCCCGTCGGCTCCCAGCCCGCCAGCCCCTGTCCGATCAGCGCGTCCCCGATCGCCAGCGTCAGGTCGTCCATGCCGCGGAAGTAGCGGTAGAGCGTGCTCGGGTCGGCGTCCAGGGCGAGGCCCAGGCGGCGGGCGGTGAGACCGGTGCTGCCGTGCTCGCGGAGCATGCGCAGGGCGGTCTCGACGATCAGCCGCTCCGACAGCACCGTGCCGCTCCTGGTGGGCCTGCGACGGCGGCGTTTCTCCTCGGGGACGACGGGCTTGGGCATCACCGGCCTCCTTATGCCAACGCCATTGACCTTAAACGAGCGCACGGCGTTGTATCTCCCGCAGGGGCCCCGTACATCCGCGACCTTCGACCCGAAACAGGGAGTCATCGTCATGCGTGTCCTGCTCGTGGGTGCCGGCGGCGTCGGCACCGCCATCACCCGGATCGCCGCCCGCCGCCCCTTCTTCGACGCCATGGTCGTCGCCGACTACGACCCGGCCCGCGCCGAGGCAGCCGTCGCCGCCCTCGGCGAGCGGGCCGGCCGGTTCACCGCCGAGCGCGTGGACGCGAGCGACGAGTCGGCCGTGACCGCGCTGCTGGAGCGGCACTCCTGCGACGTGCTGCTCAACGCCACCGATCCCCGGTTCGTCATGCCGCTGTTCCGGGCGGCCGGCTCCGCCGGGGCGACCTATGTCGACATGGCGATGTCCCTCTCCCGGCCGCACCCCTCACGCCCTTACCAGGAATGCGGGGTCAAGCTCGGCGACGAGCAGTTCGCGCTGGCCGAGGAGTGGGAGAAGGCGGGCGGGCTGGCCCTGGTCGGCATGGGGGTGGAGCCGGGCCTCTCCGACGTCTTCGCCCGGTACGCGGCCGACGAACTCTTCGACGAGATCGAGGAGATCGGTGTCCGTGACGGGGCGAACCTCACCGTCGACGGCTACGACTTCGCGCCCTCCTTCAGCATCTGGACCACCATCGAGGAGTGCCTGAACCCGCCCGTGGTGTACGAGGCCGACCGCGGCTGGTTCACCACGGAACCCTTCAGCGAGCCCGAGGTCTTCGACTTCCCCGAGGGCATCGGCCCGGTCGAGTGCGTCAACGTGGAGCACGAGGAGGTGCTGCTCGTCCCGCGCTGGGTCGGCGCCCGCCGGGTCACCTTCAAGTACGGCCTCGGCCGCGAGTTCGTCGAGACGCTGAGGACCCTGCACCTGCTGGGCCTGGACCGCACCGAGCCGGTGACCGTGCCGAGCGCCGCGGGGCCGGTCGCGGTCTCGCCCCGGGACGTCGTCGCCGCCTGTCTGCCCGACCCGGCGACGCTGGGCGAGCGGATGCACGGCAAGACCTGTGCGGGGACGTGGGTGAAGGGCGTCAAGGACGGTTCGGCACGCGAGGTGTACCTCTACCACGTGGTCGACAACCAGTGGTCCATGGCGGAGTACGGCAGCCAGGCGGTGGTGTGGCAGACGGCCGTGAACCCGGTCGTCGCCCTCGAACTCCTCGCCGACGGCGCCTGGTCGGGCACCGGCGTGCTGGGACCGGAGGCCTTCCCGGCCCGCCCCTTCCTGGAGTTGCTGACCGCGTACGGCTCCCCGTGGGGCATCCGCGAGCAGTGACTCGGGGATTCCCACGGGACCCGTTTGTTTCACGGCGGATCGACAGGTCACCCGAAAGCGAGTAAGGCATGCACGAGGGCACGTACGACTTCGATCGCAGGTGACTTTTGATGGACAACTGGCGAACCCATGCCGCGTGCCGCGATGAGGACCCCGACCTCTTCTTCCCGATCGGCACCACCGGACCCGCTGTGGGACAGACGGAGCAGGCCAAGTCCGTGTGCAGGCGCTGCCCCGTCCAGGAGCAGTGCCTCGAGTGGGCCCTGGAGACGGGACAGGGCATCGGCGTCTGGGGCGGCACCAGCGAGACGGAACGCCGCGCGATGGCGCGGCGGGCGAGTGCCGCACGGAGAAGGTCCGGCTGAGCGGGCCGGTCCGACGGCGGGCCCGGTTCGGCGCCAGGTCCGGTTCGGCAACGAGTCCGGACCAGACGCCGAACCGGGCCCGTTCCCGCGTCGGCAGCCGCTGCCTGGGCCATTCGCTCGGAGCCCGTAGGCAGCCCGCCACTGTCCGGGCCGCCCCGCTCAGGGGCCCGTGCGGCGCAGTGGGCCCCAGGCGGTCTCCTGGCCTTCCACCGCGTCCCGTGCCTCGTCGATGACCACGGGATCGATCCAGCACATCGGCCGCACGTCCGCGACGAGCGGCTCGTTGTCCGGTCCCCGGCCCCGCTCGTGTCCCTGGAGCACCCAGGGGCGTACCCCGGGGCCCTTGTCGTGCGGCAGATGGGAGTAGTCGTACAGCCGGCGGGCCACCCACAGTCGCGCCGGCCGCCCCTGCCACCACTCCTCCATGTCGAGCGGGTTGGCCGAGAGCCCCGGCAGGGCCAGCCCGGTGAGGTCGTCGGTGCTGGACGAGCGGGCCAGGTCGACCGCGGGGCCGCGCGACCAGCGGACGTACAGCCGCTCGTACCGCCCGGCCAGGTCCGCGAGTTCCGCCAGTGTCCGCACCACCGGCAGCCCGTCCGACTCATCCATCTCGTGACCTCCCTCTGTCTCGCGGTTCTACGGAGTACCCGCAGGCCACGGAGGAAATCGGGGATCTCGCTAGGGGGTCGGGCCGCCAGGCAGCCGCAGCGTGAAGACACTGCCCTTGCCGGGCTCGCTCGCCGCGTCGACCGTGCCGCCGTGGGCGGCGACCAGATGGCGGACGATGGGCAGACCGAGCCCGGAGCCTCCGGTACGGCGGCTGCGGGACTTCTCCGCGCGCCAGAACCGGTCGAAGACGTGCGGCAGGTCCTCGGGTGCGATGCCCGAGCCGGTGTCGGCGACCGCCAGCACGACCTCGTCGCCGTCCCGGCGCGCGGACAGGGTGACCGTGCCGTCGGGCGGGGTGTGCCGCAGCGCGTTGGAGACCAGGTTGCCGAGCGCCTGCCGCATCCGCACGGGGTCGGCGTCAAGCCACAGCGCGTCCTCGGCCCGGGTGCGCACCTCCACCCGGGCGGCGACCCGGTGGGCCGCCGCCACCTGCTGGAGCAGTTCGTCGCAGCGCACCGGCTCGCGGTGCAGACGCAGCGTGCCGGCGTCGGCGGCCGCGAGGTCCTGGAGGTCGTCGATGACGCGCTGGAGGACGAGCGACTCCTCGTGCAGGGAAGCGAGCAGCGCCGGGTCGGGTTCGACGACACCGTCCCGGGTGACCTCCAGCCAGCCGCGGATGTTGGTGAGCGGACTGCGCAGTTCGTGGGCGATGTCGCTGACCATCGCCTTGCGCTGGGCCTCGAGGCGCTCACGGCGTTCGGTCAGGTCGTTGAAGGCTGCGGCGAGGATGCCGGTCTCGTCCCGGGTGGTGACCGGCACCCGTACGTGGAGTTCGGGCGGTTGCTGGGCCGCCGCGGTGAGCGCCCGCAGCGGCCGTACCAGCCGGCCGGCAACCAGGGCGGTCGCGGCGACGGTGACGGCGAGCACCAGGGCGGCGGTGCCGACGACCTTGGCCTTGTTGCCCGGGGACATGTCGAAGAGCACGGCGGGGGTGTCCCCGGTGCCGAGGAAGAGTTCGGCCACGGGTGCCACATAGGGGTCGAGCTGGGTGCGGCGGGCCTCGTCGACGCAGGGCTGGGCCAGGCGCCTCTCCTTGTCGCCCAGTTTCCCGGACAGGGGGTCGCGCGCGTCCAGCCCGCCCAGTTCGCTCCCGACCGGCACGGCCATCCCACCGCTCAGTCCGACCTTGGCAAGGCAGTCGTGGGCCAGCCCCTTGAGCGCTTCGGTCGCCTTCTCCTCCGTCGGGGTGGGGGTGTTGAGGAGTCCGTCGGCGCAGGCGTCGGGTACGTAGTCGGGCGTGGAGCCGCTGTCCGGGTCGGTGAGCTCCGTCCGCCCGCTGGGGGTCCGCTTCAGTCGGGTCTCCAGACCGTGCCGGGAGAAGCACAGTTGGCGTTTGCGGGCCAGGGCGGCGACCGTGACGCGTTCCTTCTCGGGGAGGCGGTACGGGCCCACCGCTCGCGGGTCGATGCCGGGGATCTGGGCGCCGCGCTCGCTGTAGGTGTCGGTGTGCAGCGGGTCCACGGCGGCGGCCGCGCTCGGCGGCAGGGACGTCCCGCGCGGTGCCGAGTCGGCGATGAGCCGGCGGTCGGAGGTGGTCAGGGCGATACGCCGGCCGGTCCGCTCGGACAGTCTCCGCACGGTGGCGGCGACACCACTCCAATCGGGATGGGTGGCCGCGTACCCGCTGAGGTCGGCGAGGACCTCCATGTCGTCGGCGAGCGCCTGGCCCTGTTCCTCGCGCAGGGCCTGGGTGGTGGTGGCCACGGCCAGCCAGGCCGTCGCGGCCACCGAGCACACGGCGATGAGCCCGGACGTGATCAGCAATCGCACCAGCAGCCGTTTGTGCAGGGGTATCCGGACGCTCGCCCGCCGCCTGCGCCAGGGGGTCATCCGCGGCCGCCGCTCAGCTTGTAGCCGACGCCGAACACCGTGAGCAGCCGGGCCGGGCGGCGCGGATCGGCCTCGATCTTGCGGCGCAGGTTCATGATGTGCACGTCCACGGCCCGTTCGGTGGAGGCCCGGTCGGTGCCCCGGGTCACCTCCAGCAACTGCCGCCGCGAGAAGACCCGTTCGGGCTCGGCGGCCATGGCGAGCAGGATCTCGAACTCGGCCGGCGTGCACTCCACCGGCGTCCCGTCGCAGTGGACCTCGTGCCGTACGGGGTCGACGGCGAGGTCACCGGCGCGCACGACGGGGTCCTCGCGCGGTCCGGCGTCCACGCCCCGGCCGCTGCGTCTGAGGACGGTCCGGATGCGGGCCATCAGCTCACGCGGGCTGTACGGCTTGGTCATGTAGTCGTCGGCGCCCAGTTCCAGGCCCAGCAGGACGTCGTCCTCGGCGGACCGGGCGGTGAGCATCACCACGGGGATGTCCGCGTCCCGGCGCAGCACCCGGCACACTCCGAAGCCGTCGATCACGGGCAGCATCAGGTCCAGGACGACGAGGTCGGGAGCAGTCCGCCGGGCCGCGTCCAGGGCGGCCCGCCCGTCGTGGACCACGGTGGCGGTGTGACCCTCCGCGAGCAGGGACCGCCGTATGAGTTCGGCCTGCATCTCGTCGTCCTCGGCGACCAGCACATGTGCGCACACCCGGCGGATCCTAAGCGCTTCAGCGGGCCAGGGACGGGCCGTCGCCCATCACGACCACGGGATGCAGGCCGGGGTCCAGGGTGCGGAGCAGTTCCTTCATGTGCTCCTCGGAGACGCTCACACAGCCGTGGGTGGGGCCGCCGTGGTCGACGTGGAGCCAGATCCCGCCACCGCGGCCCGCGCCCATCGGGCGGGTCCAGTCCAGGGGCGAGGTGCCGGGCCGCCGGTTGTAGTCGATGGCGATCACGTAGTCGAACGACCCGGCCAGCGGCTCGCCCTCGAAGCCGGTGCCGGGTGCGGTGAAGCTGCCGGAGCGGTCGTACGGCAGCTTCGTGCCGGGGTTCCTCAGCAGTCCTCCGGCGTCGGTGAGGGTGTAGACGCCGATCGGTGAGCGCAGGTCGCCCGCGAGGTGGTGGTCGGTCCAGCCCTTGAGGGCGTTGTGCGCGGGCCAGCTCTCGCCGGCCCGCCAGCCCGCCTCGGTGCGCTGGAAGAGGACCACGGTCGAGTCCGAGGAGTCGGGGCCCTCTCCGGTGACGACGACGGCCTGCCGGGCGTCGGCCGGTACCTTCGCCCAGGTCTTCGGGCCGAGGCCGGGTATCTGCTGGGGAGCCACCTCGACGGAGATCTCCGGAGAGGGCGTGGGCACCGGCTCCGGAGTCTCGCGTGCGGGCGCGGGCGCGCCCTCCGTACTGGCCAGGGCACCGCCGCCGCATCCGGTCAGAAGAAGGGATGCGGCGAGCAGGGCCACATGGGTTCTGCGTGTGATCATGATGCGACTCTGACGGAGAGTTGTAAGAAACTCGTCAGGTTCCAGGGCCGGTTCGGCAGGTTCCAGGGCCGGTTCGGCGGGTTCCAGGGCCGGTTCGGCGGGTTCTAGGGCCGGTTCGGCTTGCCCGGGGTGTAGAGCCAGGTCTTGAACAGTCCGTCCAGCTTCTTCCCCGAGACCTTCTCCGCCAGTCGCTCGAACTGTGCGGTGGTGCCGTGGCCGTCCCGGTGTCCGCCCGCCCAGGCGCGCAGGATCCCGAAGAACGCCCGGTCGCCCACGGTCGTGCGCAGCACGTGCAGGGTCATGGCGCCGCGGGCGTAGACGGGGGTGCCGAAGATGTTGCCGCCGCTGCCGGGATCGCCGGGCGGGAACTCCCACAGCTCGTCGCTCGCGGGCTTCGCGTAGAGGTCGTCGAAGGCCTTCTGCGCGCTGTCCCCGCCGTGCTGCTCGGCGTACAGCCACTCCGCGTAGGTCGCGAAGCCCTCGTTGAGCCAGATGTCCTTCCACGAGGTCAGCGACACGGAGTCGCCGAACCACTGGTGGGCGTTCTCGTGGACGAGGGTGCTCAGGTCGGGCGCCCGGTCGTAGACGGGACGGGACTGGGTCTCCAGCGCGTAGCCGACGTTCGGGGCGTGGTCCACGATCGAGCCGGCGGCGCGGAAGGGGTAGCGCCCGAAGAGCTTGCTCTCCCATTCCAGAACGGAGGGCAGCTTCTTGAGGACGGGGGCCGCGGCGGCCGCCTCGCGCGCGTCGACGGCGTTGTAGACGCGGATGCCGTCGCGGGTGGTGAACTGCTCGACCTTGAACTTCCCGACGGTCGCGGTGGCCAGGTAGGCGGCCATGGGCTCGCTCTGGCGCCAGCGGAACGTGGTCTTCCCGTGCGTGGTCCGCTGGGAGCGCAGCACGCCGTTGGCGACCGCGGTGCGCCCCTTGGGGACGGTGATTGTGAAGTCGTACGACGACTTGTCCTTGGGGTGGTTGTTCGCCGGGAACCAGGTCATCGCGCCCTGCGGCTCCCCGGCGACGAAGGCGCCGTCGTCGGTGGGGATCCACCCGTCGAGCGAGCCGTCCGGGTCCTTGACGGGGCCCGGCTTGCCCTTGTAGGTGACCGTCACGGAGAAGCGCTCGCCCTTGCTCAGGGCGCGCCTCGGGGTGACGACGAGTTCCTGTCCGTCGCGGCGGAAGGCGGCCTTGGCGTGACCGACCGTCAGACCGGTGACCGTCAGTCCCTTGAAGTCGAGGTCGAAGCGGGTCAGGCGCTGGGTGGCGCGGGCCGTGAGGACCGCCTTGCCGTCGAGGTGCCGGGTGCCGGGGTCGTAACCGAGGGTCAGGTCGTAGTGCTCGACGTGGTATCCGCCGTTGCCGGCGAGGGGGAAGTAGGGGTCTCCCACTCCCTTGGAACCCGTCGCCGCGGGTGCCGCGGCGCCGATCAGGGCCACGAGGGCGACGGGGGTGGTGACGAGGACGAAGGTGCGTCTGGCGGCCTTCGGCACGTGCGCTCCTACAGATGGGGGGCGAATGGTCGCCTCACCCTAAAGGCCGGGCGCGATGCGACTCACCCATGATCAGGTCAAGTCGCGGCAGGTCGGACAGTACGCTCGCGGCACACCCAGCACTTCGTCGAGAGGCCTGCCGTGAGCGTGCGCGTCCGCCGTGTCTACGACCCGCCCGAGCCGGAGGACGGCGTCCGCGTCCTGGTGGACCGGCTGTGGCCGCGCGGCCTGTCGAAGGACGCGGCCCGCGTGGACGCATGGCCGAAGGCGCTCACCCCGTCCACCGAGCTGCGCCGCTGGTACCACGCGGGCGAGGGTTCCTACGAGGAGTTCGCCGAGCGGTACGAGGCGGAGCTGGCCGCACCCGAGGCCGTCGAGTCCCTCGACGGGCTGAGGGAGTTGGCGCACCAGGGCGACATGACCCTGCTGACGGCGTCGAAGACACCGGAACAGAGCCACGCCACGGTCCTGGCCGGGCTGTTGGGGTCCTAGCCCGCCCCGGTGGGCCGGACCCCGCTCACCGGCTCACCGGCTCGCCTGCCCCCAGCCCTAGCCGACCTGCTTCGCGGCCGCCCGGCCCGCCGCGCGGCCGGAGAAGAGGCAGCCGCCGAGGAAGGTGCCCTCCAGGGCGTTGTAGCCGTGGACGCCGCCGCCGCCGAAGCCGGCCACCTCGCCCGCCGCGTAGAGGCCTTCGAGCGGCTTGCCGTCGGTGCCCAGGGCGCGGGAGTCGAGGTCGGTCTGGATGCCGCCGAGGGTCTTGCGGGTCAGGATGTGCAGCTTGACGCCGATCAGGGGGCCCGCCGCGGGGTCGAGGATGCGGTGCGGGGTGGCGACCCGGCCGAGACGGTCGCCGATGTAGCGGCGGGCGTTGCGGATGCCCTGCACCTGGGCGTCCTTGCTGTAGGAGTTGGCGATCTGGAGGTCGCGGGCCTCGATCTGGCGGCGGATCGAGGCGGCGTCCAGGAGGGCCTTGTCCGTGAGGCCGTTCATCTTCTCGACCAGCTGCTCCAGGTTCGGGGCGGTCACGAAGTCCGCGCCCTTGCGCAGGAACGCGTCGACCGGCCCGGGCGCGCCCTTGCCGAGGACACGCTCCTTGAGGAAGCCCGCGCGGTCCTTGGCGGTGATGTCGGGGTTCTGCTCGGAGCCGGAGAGCGCGAACTCCTTCTCGATGATCTTCTGGGTGAGGATGAACCAGGAGTGGCCGTGCTCCGCGATGTCCTCGGTGGTGCGCAGGTGCCGGAGGGTGCCGAGGGTGTCGTAGCCGGGCAGACACGGGTCGGGCAGCCGGCGGCCGAGGGCGTCGAACCACATCGAGGACGGGCCGGGCAGGATGCGGATGCCGTGGCCGGGCCAGATGGGGTCCCAGTTCTGGATGCCCTCGGTGTAGTGCCACATGCGGTCGCGGTTGACCAGGCGGACCCCTGCGTCCGCGCTGATGTCGAGCATCCGGCCGTCGACGTAGGCGGGCACGCCGGTGACCATCTCGGCGGGCGGGGTGCCGAGCCGTTCGGGCCAGTAGCGGCGGACGATGTCGTGGTTGGCGCCGATGCCGCCGGTGGTGACGACGACGGCCTGGGCGGTGAGTTCGAAGTCGCCGATCGGGTCGCGGTTGGAGGCCACCCCGCGCGCGGAGTCGTCCTGGGCGAGAACCGTCCCGCGCACGCCTCGCGCGGTGCCGTCCTCGATGACCAGCTCGTCGACCTGGTGGCGGTGGTAGAAGGTCAACAGTCCGTCACGGGCGGCCTGTTTGGCGTAGCCGACGAACGGCTCGACGACACCGGTGCCGGTGCCCCAGGCGATGTGGAAGCGCGGCACGGAGTTGCCGTGGCCGTGCGCGGTCAGGTCGCCGCGCTCGGCCCAGCCGACGGTGGGCAGGAACTTGATGCCGTGCCCCTCCAGCCAGGACCGCTTCTCCCCCGCCGCGAACTCGACGTAGGCGCGCGCCCAGCGCACCGCCCAGGAGTCCTCGTCGTCGACGCGGTCGAACCCGGCACTGCCCTGCCAGTCGCTCCAGGCGAGGTCGAAGGAGTCCTTGATGCCGAGGCGGCGCTGTTCCGGGGAGTCGACGAGGAAGAGCCCGCCGAAGGACCAGAAGGCCTGGCCGCCGAGGTTGGCGGCGTTCTCCTGGTCGACCAGTGCGACCCGCTTGCCGCGGCTGGTGAGTTCGTGCGCGGCGACCAGGCCCGCGAGCCCCGCTCCGACGACGATGACGTCGGCATCCATGGCGACCGTCCCTTCCCTCATACGGTGGTGTCGCTGCCGTCGGTGAGCAGCGCGGTGAGCAGTTGCCTGAGCCAGGCGCGGGCCCGCTCCAGGTCCCCGTCCAGCAGCAGTTGGACGGTGACCCCGTCGTAGGCGGCGACCACGGCGTGGGCGGCCCCCTCCGCGTCGACCAGCACGGCGGGCAGTGCGGCTTCCCCACGCGTGCGTGCCAGCCGGTCGGCGATCGCCCGCCGGAGCCGCGCCCGGTGTTCGAGCAGGGTGCGGGCGACCTCGGGGGCGCGGGCCGCGTGGACCAGGAAGTCGGTCTTGACCAGCAGCCAGTCCCGGTCCAGGAGCAGCACCTCGGTCACCCGGTCGACGGCGGCCGGCACGTCGAGTCCCGGTCCGTCGAGGGCGAGGGCTCCGGCGACCTGTTCCGCGATCAGCTCGGCGCGCTGCTGGTAGAGCGCGAAGAAGAGCTCGTCGAGGCTGTCGAAGTTCGAGTAGAAGGCGCCCCGGCTGTAGCCGGCGGCCTCGCAGACCTCCTCGATCGACACCCGGCCGAAGCCCTTGGCGGCGAAGACCGCGAAGGCCGCGTCGAGGAGGTTGGCACGGGTGCGGACCCGGCGCTTGGTCACACGCCTGGCCGTCTCTTCCACCGCCATGTCCGCCTCCATTCGATACATGAATGTATCCGATACACCGATGTATCGAAAGAGGCGAGCGCCTGGGAAGGCCGAACATCTCGACGGATCCCATTGGAACAGATTTTCGAATCAGGAGTACGCTGGATCCATGACCGCGCACCTCCAGGGCTCCCTCTTCGACCAGACCGACCAGCTCCGGCTCGGCTCCCTCGACGGGATCCGCCGTACCGTGCTGGGTCTCGGCGCCTGGATCGACGTACTGCCCGGCTGGCTCACCGGCTCCGACACCCTGTTCGAACAGCTGGCCGACGAGGTGCCCTGGCGGGCGGAGCGCCGCACGATGTACGACCACGTCGTCGACGTACCGCGGCTGCTGGCCTTCTACCGCGCGGACGACGCCCTGCCGCACCCCGTGCTGGAGGAGGCGCGGGCGGCGCTCACCGCTCACTACGCCGACGAACTCGGCGAGCCGTTCACCACGGCCGGGCTCTGCTACTACCGGGACGGCCGGGACTCCGTCGCCTGGCACGGCGACCGGGGCGGGCGGGGCGGCCGCTACGACACCATGGTCGCGATCCTCTCCGTGGGCGCGCCGCGCGACCTGCTGCTGCGGCCGGCGCGTGGCGGCGGCGAGACGGTACGGCGGCCGCTGGGCCACGGCGACCTGATCGTGATGGGCGGCTCCTGCCAGCGCACCTGGGAGCACTCGGTACCGAAGACCACGCGCGCGACGGGACCGCGGATCAGCATCCAGTTCCGCCCGCACGGCGTGCACTGAGGCGGAGAGGCGGCCGCTTCGGGGCACGCGGGGGCTGCCTCCGGCGGACGGTGCCGGAGGCAGCCCCGTCCCGCGGCGAGCCGGACGGGCGGGGCCCTGTGCGCGCAGGTCCCGATGCCCGAGCCCGTCCCGCCGAAAGCACATGCCGGAAGTGCAGGGGAAGTTGAGCGCTGGAGGACCGGTACCCGGCGCTCCGGATCGGCTGAGCGTCTGCTTTGCTGTGTGCCGTCGGGCAGGTACTCAGCGGGCGGGGCGATCATGAGCGCGGGCGTGCAGCAAGTCGCGGACGGCACCTATCTGGTGCACGGCAGCAACACCAACTGGGTGATCCTGACCGAGGGAAGCTCCGCCACGCTCGTCGACACCGGCTACCCGGGCGACCGGGAGCAGCTGCTCGCCTCCCTGACCGAGGTGGGCAGTTCACCGGAGGCGGTCACCGCCGTCCTCGTCACGCACGCCCACAACGACCACCTGGGCTCCGCCGAGTACCTGCGCACCGCCTACGGCACGCCGGTCTATCTGCACGAGGCCGAAGTGCCCCACGCACGGCGGGACTTCCTGCACCAGGTGTCCGTGGGGACGGTCCTGAAGAACGGCTGGCGGCCCGGTGTGCTGCCGTGGGCGGTACACGCGATCCGTGTGGGCGGCACCGCCCATGTGCCGGTCGCCTCCCCGCAGCCGTTCCCGGCCGAGGGCGCCCTGGACCTGCCCGGCCGTCCGGTGCCCGTGCACACGCCGGGCCACACCGACGGGCACTGCGCCTTCCACCTTCCCGAGCGGGGGGTGCTGATCTCCGGCGACGCCCTGGTGAGCGGCCACGCCACGTCCCGGGTCAAAGGGCCCCAGCTGCTGCCGGACATGTTCCACCACGAACGCGCGCGTGCCGTGGCCTCCCTGGACGTCCTCGCCGGGCTGGAGGGCGACGCACTGCTTCCCGGGCACGGTCCGCTCCACCGCGGTCCGGTCCGTGAAGCGGCACTTCAGGCGCGGGACCGCGCGCTCTAAGGTGAGGTGACGATCACCGGCCGGACAAGGACACCGCACCATGGCACTGCAGATCAGCGCGACGAACCCGGAGCACCCCGCGCTCCTGCTGGAACTGCCCTGGCACCTGCCGCTGGAGGAGTGGCCGGAGGAGGTCCTGGTCCCGCTGCCGCGCGGAATATCCCGGCACGTGGTGCGTTACGCGCGCGCCGGCGACGAGGTCATCGCCGTCAAGGAACTGGCCGAGCGCCCGGCGCTGCGCGAGTACGAGCTGCTGCGCGACCTGGACCGGCTTGCCATCCCCGCCGTCGACCCGCTGGCCGTGGTCACCGGGCGCACCGACGCCGACGACGCGCCCCTGGAGTCGGTGCTGGTCACCCGGCACCTGGGCGGCTCGATGCCGTACCGCTCGATGTTCGAGACGACCATGCGGCCCGCCACCATGCACCGCCTGATGGACGCCCTGGCCGTCCTGCTGGTCCGGCTGCACCTGGCCGGGTTCGCCTGGGGCGACTGCTCCCTGTCCAACACCCTGTTCCGGCGCGACGCGGGCGCCTACGCCGCCTACCTGGTGGACGCCGAGACGGGTGACCTGCATCCGCAGCTCAGCCCCGGGCAGCGGGACTACGACCTGGACCTCGCCCGCGTCAACATCAGCGGCGAGCTGCTCGACCTGGAGGCCTCGGGGGCGCTGCACCCCTCCGTGGACGCCATCGAGTTCGGCATGGAGATCTGCTCGCGCTACGGCAGCCTGTGGGACGAGCTGACCCGCAGGTCGGTGTACCCGGCGGGCAAGTACCACTTCATCGAGCGCCGGATCCGGCGGCTGAACGACCTCGGCTTCGACGTGGCCGAGATGCAGATCGAGCACGCCCCGAACGGGGACTCGGTCACGTTCGTGCCGAAGGTCGTGGACGCCGGCCACCACCAGCGCCAGCTGCTGCGCCTGACCGGCCTGGACACCGAGGAGAACCAGGCCCGGCGGCTGCTCAACGACCTGGAGAGCTGGATGGCCACCCAGGACGACTACGCCCCGGGCGACCCCCTCGGCGCCCGCCCGGAGGTGCTCGCGCACCGCTGGGTACGGGACGTCTTCCGGCCGACCGTGCGGGCCGTGCCACCGGAGATGCGCGGCTCGATGGACCCGGCCGAGATCTACCACGAGCTGCTCGAACACCGCTGGTACCTGTCCGAGCGGGCCCAGCACGACATCGGGCTCGACACGGCCGTCGAGGACTACATCACGAACATCCTCCCCAAGGCCCGTGAGACGCTCCAGCCCACCCCCGCCACCGCCGAGTGACTCAGGTGTGCGGCACCACCGCCACCGGGCAGTCCGCGTGGTGCAGCACGCCGTGCGCCACCGAGCCGATGCGGGCGCCGACGGCGGTACGGCGGGCCCGGCGGCCGACGACCATCAGCTGCGCCCGTGCCGACATCGACAGCAGCACCTGACCGGCGCTGCCCATCTCCACGTGCTCGGCGACCGGCACGTCGGAGAAGCGCTCCCGCCACGGCTGGAGCGCGGTGGCCAGGGCCTTCTTCTCGTACGGCTCCAAGCCGCCGGCCTCGTCGAGCAGTTTGAGCGAGCCGGGGCTGTAGGCGAACACCGGCGGCAGGGTCCAGGCCCGCACGGCACGGACCGTGGCTCCCCGGGCGGCCGCCGTCTCGAAGGCGAACCGCAGGGTCTCGGCGCTGTCCTCCGGGTCGCCCTCCTGACCGACGACGATCTCGTGTCCCGCGGCCTCCGCGGTGCCCTGGTCGCCGGCGCGGACCAGGACGACGGGCCGGGTCGCCTCGGCGATCACCTGCCGGCCGACCGAGCCCAGCAGGAAGCCGACCACGGGGCCGTACCCGCGGGAGCCGAGGACCAGCAGTTCGGAGTCGGCCGCGGCGGCGACCAGCACGTCCACGCTGCCGCCCTCCACCAGGTCGGTGTCCACCTCAAGACCGGTGTGCCGCCCCGTGACGGCCCGCACGGCCTCGGCCATCGCGTCCCGCGCCCAGTTCGCCTGCGTGTCCCGGTCGCCGGCGTCGATCCCCTCGTACGCCTGGAACCGCCAGGCGTGCACCACCCGCAGCCCCGTGCCCCGCCGGACCGCCTCCCGGGCGGCCCAGCCCAGTGCGGCGAGGCTCTCCTCGGTTCCGTCGATGCCTGCGGTGATCGGGCCGGGCATGGGGTGGCCTCCTTTTATCGCGGTGACGTGGAACCCCAGTCTTCACTACGCTGCCGGAATGACCTTGGAATGGGAGCAAGTGATCGTGGACTCCGCCGACCCCGCGGCGCTCGGGCGCTGGTGGGCGGAGGCGCTGGGCTGGGTGGTGGTCGAGGACTCCCCCGACGAGTTCGAGATCCGTCCCGAGAAGGACCGGATCCCGGGGCTGCTGTTCGTGCCGGTGCCGGAGGCGAAGACCGTCAAGAACCGGCTCCACCTCGACTTCCGGCCCGACGACCACGAGGCCGAGGTCGCCCGCTTCCTGGCCCTGGGCGCACGGCACGCGGACATCGGGCAGGGCGAGCAGTCGTGGGTGACGCTCCTGGACCCCGAGGGCAACGAGTTCTGCGTGCTGGGCGAGCGCCGGACCTGACGCCCTTTCCGCGTCCCGGGCGGCGCCGGGCCCGACCCACGCTTCCGCGTGCCGGGCCGGCGCCGAGCCTGACCCCGGCAGGGTCCGTCATCCCGGCGCGAAGCCGGGCGATCGAACATACGATGGGCGGGACCGGGCCGGTGACCCGGGGGGCGCCGTGCCCCCACGGACCGCCCGGGGTGGGGAGACGTATGGCACAGGCCGCCGAATCGGCGCGGACCGTCATCCTGACCGTGGACGACGACCCGGGGGTCTCCCGTGCCGTCGCCCGCGACCTGCGGCGGCGCTACGGCGAGTCGTACCGGATCGTGCGCGCGGAGTCCGGCGAGTCCGCGCTGGAGGCGCTGCGGGAGCTGAAGCTGCGCGGCGACCTCGTGGCGGTGATCCTGGCCGACTACCGCATGCCGCAGATGAACGGCATCGAGTTCCTGGAACAGGCCCTGGACGTGTATCCGGGGGCCCGCCGCGTGCTGCTGACGGCGTACGCGGACACCAACGCGGCGATCGACGCGATCAACGTCGTCGACCTCGACCACTACCTCCTCAAGCCCTGGGACCCGCCCGAGGAGAAGCTCTACCCGGTCCTCGACGACCTCCTGGAGGCGTGGCGGTCCAGCGACTACCGGCCCGTCCCGGCCACCAAGGTGATCGGACACCGCTGGTCGGCGCGCTCCTCGGACGTCCGGGAGTTCCTGGCCCGCAACCAGGTGCCCTACCGCTGGTACTCCACCGACGAGCCCGAGGGGCAGCGGCTGCTGACCGCCGCGGGCCAGGACGGGCAGCGGCTGCCGGTGGTCATCACCCCGGACGGCACCCCCCTGGTCAAGCCGGAGGCGCCCGACCTGGCCGCCCATGTCGGCCTGGCCACGACCCCCACCGCCGACTTCTACGACCTCGTCGTCATCGGAGGCGGCCCGGCCGGGCTCGGAGCCGCGGTGTACGGGGCCTCGGAGGGGCTGCGGACCGTACTCGTGGAGCGCTCGGCGACCGGCGGGCAGGCCGGCCAGAGCTCCCGGATCGAGAACTACCTCGGCTTCCCCGACGGCGTGTCCGGCGGCCAGCTCACCGACCGAGCCCGGCGCCAGGCCACCAAGTTCGGCGCCGAGATCCTCACCGCCCGTGAGGTGGCGGGCCTGGAGATCAACGGCGCGGCCCGTACCGTGCGCTTCACGGACGGGTCGGCGGTGGCCGCGCACAGCGTGATCCTGGCGACCGGTGTCTCCTACCGGCAGCTGGAGGCGCCCGGCTGCACCGACCTGACCGGCTGCGGGGTGTACTACGGCTCGGCGCTGACCGAGGCGGCCTCCTGCCAGGGCCAGGACATCTACATCGTCGGCGGCGCCAACTCGGCCGGGCAGGCGGCCATGTACCTGTCCCGGGGCGCCAAGTCGGTGACCCTGCTGGTGCGCGGCCCCGACCTCGCCGCGTCGATGTCGTACTACCTGATCCAGCAGATCGAGGACGCCCCCAACATCTCGGTCCGCGCGCACACCGTCGTCGAGTCCGCGCACGGCTCCGACCACCTGGAACAGCTCACCCTGCGCGACACCCGGACCGGCGAGACCGAACGCGTCGACGCGCAGTGGATGTTCGTGTTCATCGGAGCGGCCCCGCTGACCGGCTGGCTGGACGGCACGGTGCTGCGCGACGAGCACGGGTTCATCCTGGCCGGGCCGGACCTCACCCCGGACGGGCGACCGCCGGCGGACTGGGAGCTGGACCGGCCGCCGTACCACCTGGAGACCAACATTCCGGGCGTGTTCGTCGCGGGCGACGCGCGCGCCGAGTCCGCGAAGCGGGTCGCGTCCGCCGTCGGAGAGGGAGCCATGGCCGTGATGCTCGTCCACCGGTATCTGGAGCAGTCGTGAGCGGGCAGTTGATGCCGTGCAGCCCCGGGGAGATCGGGTCGCTGTTCCTGTTCGAGAAGCTGTCCCCCGAGCAACTGGGGCAGTTGTGCGCGGCGGGGCGGGTCGAGAGGTTCGAGCCCGGTCCGGTGTACACCGAGGGTGAACCGGCCACCTGCTTCTACGTGATGATCGAGGGCACGGTCGTGCTCTCCCGCCGGGTCGGCGGCGACGACGTGGAGGTCAGCCGCACCTCGCAGCGCGGGGTGTACTCGGGGTCCATGCAGGCGTACCTGGGCGACCGGGTGCAGCAGACCTACAACAACTCCATGCGGGTCACGGAGCCTTCGCGGTTCTTCGTGCTGCCCGCGGAGACGTTCTCGGACTTCATGCAGGAATGGTTCCCGATGGCCGTGCACCTGCTGGAGGGGCTGTTCTTCGGTTCGAAGAACACCCAGCGGGCCATCGGGCAGCGGGAGCGGCTGCTGGCGCTCGGTTCCCTGTCGGCCGGACTGACCCATGAGCTCAACAACCCCGCCGCGGCGGCCGTGCGAGCGACCGCGACCCTGCGCGAGCGGGTGGGCAAGATGCGCCACAAGCTCGGCATCATCGCCCAGGGCTCGTACAGCCCCGAGGTGATGGCGAACCTCATCGACATCCAGGAGCGCACGGCCGAACGCGTCGCCAAAGCGCCGACGTTGAGCCCGCTGGAGGCCTCCGACCGGGAGGACGCGCTCGGTGACTGGCTCGACGACCACGGCATCCAGGACGGCTGGCGGATCGCGCCAACCTTCGTGCAGGCCGGGCTGGACGTCGACTGGCTGGACCAGGTCGCGGCCGCCCTCGACGAGGAGATGCTGCCGAACGCGATCGGCTGGCTCAACTACACCGTCGAGACCGAGCTGTTGATGGACGAGATCAACGACTCCACGGCCCGCATCTCACATCTCGTCGACGCGGCCAAGCAGTACTCCCAGCTGGACCGGGCGCCCTACCAGGTGGCCGACGTCCACGAACTCCTCGACAGCACCCTGCTGATGCTGTCCGGGAAGATCGGGCAGCAGATCAAGGTCGTCAAGGAGTACGACCGGACACTGCCGAGGATCCCCGCCTACCCCGCCGAGCTCAACCAGGTCTGGACGAACCTGATCGACAACGCGGTGCAGGCCATCAACAGCGTAGGCGGGGAAGGGACGTTGACCGTCCGGACCGCACTGGAGCACGACCGGCTGCTGGTGGAGTTCCGGGACACCGGGCCGGGGGTGCCGGCGGACATCCGCGGGCGGATCTTCGACCCCTTCTTCACCACCAAGCCGGTCGGTGAGGGGACGGGGCTCGGGCTCGACATCTCCTGGCGGATCGTGGTCAACAAGCACCACGGGACGCTCCAGGTGGAGTCGACGCCGGGTGACACCCGCTTCCAGGTGCTGCTTCCGCTGACCGCCGTGGACCCCGACGACACCACCGAGGAGCCTCAGTGACCGACATCAAGGGGATCGACCCGAGCGTGCCGCCGAGCGGGGACGGGTGCGTGGAGTGCGACGCGGCGGGCGGATGGTGGTTCCATCTGCGGCGGTGTGCGCAGTGCGGGCATGTGGGGTGCTGCGACTCCTCTCCCGGTCAGCACGCGAGTGGGCACTTCCGGGAGACCGGGCATCCGCTGGCGCGGAGCTTCGAGCCGGGTGAGGAGTGGTTCTGGAACTTCGAGACGGAGGAGATGTTCGAGGCAGGGCCGCAGTTGGCGGCGCCGGAGAGTCACCCTCGGTCGCAACCGTCTCCGGGGCCTGAGGGGAGGGTTCCGGCTGATTGGGCTCGGACGTTGCGCAGATGAGCCCGGGGCCGTCTGTCCGATGGCGGCTGCGGGTGCGTCGTGGCTGGTCGCGCAGTTCCCCGCGCCCCTAGGTGGGTCGACGCGCTGTCAGTGCCGAGTGCCAGGATGTTCTTGTGTCGCAGATCTCCAGCAGTACGCCTCTCATCGGGCGCGAAGACGAACTCGACCGGCTCTCCGGGGTGCTGGACCGGGTCCGGGGCGGGGAGGCGCGGGCCGTGCTCCTCGCCGGGGATGCCGGGGTCGGTAAAACGCGGCTGCTGAACGAGGTGACGGGGCAGGCCACTGCCGACGGAATGACCGTGGTCACCGGGCACTGTGTTGATCTCGGGGACGTCGGGTTGCCGTATCTGCCGTTCACCGAGGTGTTGGGGGCGGTTGCTCAGGACGAGCGGTTCGCGCCGGTGCTCGGTGCGTATCCCGTGGTGGAGCGGCTCATGGGGGGCGGTCCCGGCGACGAGGCCGGTGACCGGCTGCGGTTGTTCGAGGGGATCGCCGGGCTGCTCGCCGATCTCGCGGACCTCGCTCCCCTGCTCCTGGTCCTGGAGGACCTGCACTGGGCCGATCAGTCCTCGCGGGATCTGCTGCGGTTCCTGCTCAGCCGGGGGATCCTCCAGCGGTCGGCGGGCGGGGCGCCCACGCATCGGCTGGCCGTGCTCGCCTCCTACCGCGCCGACGACCTGCACCGGCGGCATCCGTTGCGGCCGCTGCTCGCCGAGCTGGTGCGGCTGCCCGCCGTGGAGCGGCTGGAGCTGCGGCCGATGCCGGACGCCGAGGTGGCCCGGCTGGTGCGGTCCCTGCGGGAGGGGCCGCTGTCCGACACCACCGTGCGGCGGATCGTCGAGCGGGCCGAGGGCAACGCCTTCTACGCCGAGGAACTGCTCGCCGCGACCGGGAGCGGGGACGGCGGAGTGCCCAGCGGGCTCGCCGATGTGCTGCTGATCCGCTTCGAGCAGCTGTCCGACACCGCTCAGCAGGTGCTGCGCACCGCCGCCGTGGCCGGGCGGCGCGTCGAGCACGACCTGCTGCGGGACGCCGTGGGACTGCCGGAGGAGGAGCTGGAGGGGGCGCTGCGGGAGGCCATCGGACGGCAGCTGCTGGTGCCGGGTGCCGGGGACACGTACGCGTTCCGGCACGCCCTGGCCCGGGAGGCCGTGTACGCCGATCTGCTGCCGGGTGAGCGGGCGCGGTTGCACGGGGCGTTCGCCCGGCTGATCGAAGGGCGCGGACCGCGGGCCGAGAGCGCGGCGGAGCGGGCCCACCACTACCGGGAGAGCCATGACCTGGCGTCCGCGCTCGCCGCCTCGCTGGAGGCGGCGGACCACGCCCAGCGGGTGGGGGCGCCCGCCGAGGAGCTACGGCATCTGGAGGCGGCCCTCGATCTGTGGTCGGCGGTGGAGCCGTCGGCGCGGCCCACCGGCGAGGGGGTGGACCGGGTCCGGTTGATGCTGCGGGCCTCGGCCGCCGCCGCGCACACCGGAGAACTGCACCGGGCCGTCTCGCTCACGCGGGCCGCGCTCGCCGGTGCCGGCCAGGAGGCGGACTCCGAACTCGCCGCCCGGGTGCGGTACACCCTCGCCGGCAATCTGATGAGCGTCGACAACCTCACCGCCGCCTTCGCCTACAGCAGCGAGGCGCTCGCCATGATCCCCGCCGAGCCGCCGTCCCGTACCTGGGTGTGGGCGGCGGCGACGCATGTGCTGGCCGCCCGCCATGTCGGGGAGAACGAGACCGCGCGGCGGGTCGCCCGGCAGGCCCTGAGCAGGGCGGAGGAGCTGGACGTGGCCGACGCCCAGGCGGATCTGCTGATCTCCCTGGCGGTCATCGAGGGCGACGGCCGTCGCTCGGTGGAGGGGCGGGAGCGGCTGCGGCGGGCGCGGGACCTGGCGCGCAGCTCCGGCAACGCCCCGGTGGAGATGCGCGCGCTGTTCAACCTCGCCGTCGGCACCTACGAGTCCGGGCACCTCGAGGAGTCCCTGCCCTGGATCACGGAGGGACTGGACCGCGCCCGTCGGGCCGGGCTGCTGTCGTCGCCGTACCCGATGGAGATGCGCTATCTCCAGCTGCTGGTGCTGTACACGCTGGGCCGCTGGGACGACTGTGTCCGCGCGGCGGCCGACGATGCGCAGGTGCTGCCCGCGGCCGGCGGGTACCGGGTCGGGCCCGCGCTCTATGTGGCGCTCGCGCGCGGTGACTTCAGGGCCGCCGACCGGGCTCGGAGCCTGTTGGAGGGGCCGTTCGACTGGATGGCCGCGCTGGTCGCGGGCATCGCGCTCACCGAGGCGGCGGCGCTGCAAGGCGACGCGGAGGCCGCTGTGGAGCGGATGCGGTCCACGGTCGACGTCCTCACCGACGACGCCGGAACACGTCCCCACGTCACCGTCCGGCTGGCGGCCCTCGCCCTGTCCGCGGTCGCCGACCGGGCCGCCGACCTTCGTCTCAAGGGAGACCAGGAAGGGGCGCGCCGGTGGGCGGAGACCGCGAGCGAGCTGGTGGAGTCGGCCAGGGCTCTCGCCGTGCACGGTGGGGTACCGCAGGGTCCGGAAGGCCAGGCGTGGCTGGCGCGGGCCGAGGCGGAGTGGACGCGGGCCGTGTCGGGGCCCGATCCCGAGGCCTGGGCGAAGGCGGTCGCCGCGTTCGACTTCGGTGACGTGTACGAACCGGCGCGCTGCCGGCTGTGGTACGCGGAGGCGCTGCTCGCGGCCGACCGGCGTGCGGAGGCCGCTGCCGAGGCGCTGGCCGCTCGTGAGGTGTTCGCGCGGCTGGGCGCCAAGGTGCTGCTGGATCGGGTGGACGAGCTGATCCGGCGCGGCCGGCTGGCCGAGGCCCCGGCCCCCGGCGCGTCGCTGCTCACGGCGCGTGAGCAGGACGTGCTGCGGTTGCTCGCCCGGGGGCGCAGCAACCGGCAGATCGGCGAGGAGCTGTTCATCACCGGCAAGACGGCCAGCGTCCATGTCTCCAACATCCTCGCCAAGCTGGGCGCGGCGAGCCGCACCGAGGCCGTGGCGGTCGCCTACCGGCAGGGACTGATCGTCCCGGAGACGACGGTCCGGGACTAACGGCGGTCGCATTCCAGGGAGTTGAGGTCGACGGAGTCCGCCATGGCCTGCATTCCCTTGTCGTTGGGATGGATGTGGTCCCCGCCGTCGAGGAACGGGAGCATCCGCTCGGGGTCGTAGGGGCTGCGCAGGACCCGGTCGAAGTCGGTGACGCCGTCGAACTCCTCCCGGTGGCCCCGGATGAAGTCGTTGACCTGCTGCCGTACGGCCTCGGCGGGCGGGTCCCACTCGGACCAGCCCTTGAAGGGGGCGATGGTGGAGACGACGACGCATTTTCCGGCGTCGTGGGCCCGGTCGACAATCTGGCGGTAGCCGCCGACGAGGTCCTGTGCCGTGACGCCGCTGTGGGCCTTGAGGTCGTTGACGCCCTCGAAGAGGAACACGGTGCGTACGCCCGGCTGGGACAGCACGTCCCGGTCGAGCCGGTTCAGGGCGCTGGGCCCGCCGCCGTCGGCCAGCACCTTGTTGCTGGAGATCCCCTCGTCGGCCACGCCCTTGACGGTGGTGTGCGCCTTCTGGAGGCGGCGGGCGAGGTAGTCGGGCCAGCGGCGGTTCCGGTCGCCGGTGGAGTGCCAGCCGTCGGTGATGGAGTCGCCGAGGGCGGCCACCGCACCGGTGGCGCCGGGCGTGCGCACCGAGACGGCGTCGAGGTAGAACCAGGACCCGATGGTGTCGGTCCAGTGCGCGCCGCTCTCCTCGGCGGTGTGGTCGCCCTGGGTGGCGTACGAGGTCTGAAGGGCCATGCCGTGGCCGGTGACCGGGCCGGCCGCGTCCGGGGTGTGGAGGCTGACGACCAGGTCCGAGCCGGCGGGCAGGCTGCCCGGCAGCGGGTCGCTGTACACGGTGGAGCCGGGTTCCACGACCGTGGAGGCCTCGCCGTCGAAGGTGAGCCGGCGGTTGCTGCCGTGCACCAGGTCGGCTCCCTTCAGCTGGAGGCCGGCGTAGACGCTGTCGAAGGTCACCGGGCGGTCGCCGAAGGCGTTGGAGAGCCGCACGCGCGGGTCGCGGCCGCCGGCGCTGGTGTGCACGACCATGCGGTAGCCGCGGTCGGCGGTCGAGTCGCCGATGCGGTAGGCACTGGCACCCCAGGTGATCACGCCGTCGGGCGGGCCGACCGCGGCGGGGGCGGGGGTGGCCTGGAGCGTGGCGGCCGCGACCGTGACGGCGAGCAGGCGGGCGCGGCGGACGGTCCGGCGCCTCATCGGCCGAATCCCCTCAGGGTGACGGCGGTCCCCGGCTTCAGCGTCACCGTCCGGGTGCTTCCCGCGTGGGCGACCGTCGTGGTGCGGCCGCCGGTACTGCGGATCCGGGCTTCGGTCGGCTTCCCCTCACGCCAGTGCAGGTCCACGACGAATCCGCCGCGGACCGGCGCTCCGGTGAGGGAGCCGGCGGCGGCCCAGGCGTCGGGCAGGGCGGGCAGGAGTTCCAGGTGGCCGGGGCGGGAGTACAGCAGCATCTCGATCATCGCTGCGGGGGTACCCAGATTCGCGTCGATCTGAAAGATTCCGCGGCCCTTTTCCACTTCGTAGATGTCGAAGAGGTTGAAGGCGGTGCCGTTGCCGCCGCCGGTGGAGGGGCGGAGGTTGGTCGCCACCAGCCGGTAGGCCTTGTCCGCGTCCTTCAGCCGGGCCCAGCACAGGGCGCGCCAGGCGTTGGCCCAGCCGAAGCTCTCCATGCCGCGGGCGGTGAGCAGGGCGGTGGCGCCCTCGACGAGGTCGGCCGGGGTGGAGCCGTCGGGGCGGATGCGGTCGCCGGGGAACAGTCCGACGAGCGGGGACAGATGGCGGTGGGTGGTCTCGCCGAGGTTGTCGGGGGACATCCACTCCTCCAGCCAGCCGGTGGTGGGGCTGACCTCGGGGAGGTGGAGGCGTTTGCGGAGGCCGGCGATCGTGGCGGCGAACCCCGCGTCCTTCTTCAGCTCGGCGGCGGCCGTGCAGTAGTTGCCGAACAGGGTCCACACGAGTTCCTGGGCGTAGGTGATGCCCTTGGCGTCGAGGGGGCCGTGCTCGGGCGACCAGTCGCTGTCGGCGACCAGGACCTCCCGTGCGGTGCCGGGCAGGGTCATGGTCAGCAGCCGTGCCTCCCAGAACTCACAGGCGCCCTTCAGGAGCGGGTAGATCTTCTCCAGATGGTCCCGGGAGGCGGTGAACTCGTAGTGCTCGTAGAGGGAGTTGCACAGCCAGGCGTTGCCCGCCGGGTGCCACCACCAGCCGCCGCCACCGAACGGGTTGGTGGAGATGGCGACCGTCCAGCCGGCGTTCTTCCCGGTCGAGTTGCGGTAGCGGTTGCGGGAGTCGTTGAACAGCCTGCGGGTGAGCTCGGTCCAGGACGGGAGTTGGGCCACGCAGTAGTCGGTGAACGCGTCGAAGCACGCGGAGAGGCCGGTCCGGTCGGCCGCCCAGTAGTTCATCTGGAGGTTGATGTCGGTGTGGTAGTCGCCCATCCAGTCCGGGTCGTTGCCGTCGAGCCACAGTCCCTGGAGGTTGAGGGGCAGGCTGCCGCGCGACCCCGCGATCATCAGGTAGCGGCCGAACTGGAGGTACTGGGCCTCCAGTTCGGGGTCGGGCACGCCGTCACGGGCGCGCGCCCGGAGTCGCTCCCAGGTGTCGAGGGCCCGCTGGTCGGCGGAGGAGGTGCCGAGGGAGAGGCCCAAGCGCCCGTACAGGGCGTGGTGGTCGGCCGTGTGGGTGCGGAGCAGGGTGGCCGCCGAGTGCCGGGCTGCCGCCTGCACCTTGGTGCGGGCGAGCCGTTCGGGGTCGAGGGACGGGGCGCGGAAGCCGGCGGCCGCGTCGGGCGCGTAGTCGGTGCCGCCGCTGAGCACCACGGTCAGCTCCCGGCACCCGGCGAAGGTGATGTCCGGGCCGTTCACCCGGACGCGGCCGCCGCTGCCGTACGCCGTGATCGCGGCGCCGTAGCGCAGTCCGTTCGCAAGGGCCGCCCCGAAGGAGACCGCGGGCTGTTCGCCGTGTGTGCCTTCCAGTGTGATGGTGCCGGTGTAGTGGCCTCCCCCGCTCTGGGTGAAGTGCAGGACGATGACGTCGTCGGGGTGGCTGGCGAAGATCTCCCGGTGGTAGGTGACGCCGGAGCGGACGTACGAGGTGCCGTTGACGCCCCGGTCGAGGTCGAGGGTGCGGCGGTAGCCGGAGACGGTGGACAGGTCGTGGTCGGGGAGGTCCACGGTGAGCCGGGCCAGCAGGGTGAAGGAGCCGAAGTCCTGGCGGCCGTAGGGGAACTGGCCGTCGGCGTCGAGGGTGTCGTTGAGGCCGCCGGTCCACATCGTGGCGTCGGTGACGAGGAGCAGTTCGTGGCCGGGGTCGTTGCTCGCGAGGGCGCCGAGGCGGCCGTTGCCGACGGGCAGGCCCTGTTCGAGCATCGAGTGCTCGTCGGCGGGGGCCTGCCACCAGAGCCGGTGCCGCGGGTCGGCGACGGGGGCGGCTTCGGCGGCGGGTCTGCGGGGTGCCGCGGTGGCCCGGAAGGTCGGCAGGGCGGCGAGCACGGCGGTCAGTCCGAGAACACCGCGTCGGGAAGGGGCAGAGGTCATGGCGGCTCCTGGTGGCTCGGTCAGGACTTCGGGACGTCGAGCAGGACTTCGGAACGTCGGTCAGGACTTCGGGACGTCGATCCGGTCGAGGTCCGGCGCGTAGCCGTCGGTGCCGCTGTCGAAGGTGATCGTGTTGGCGCCCGCCCTCAGCGTCACGGGCACGTACACGCTCGCGACGGTCCCCCAGTCGCCGGTGGCGGGGAGCTTGTGGCGGGTGGCGCCGCCGCCGTTGGCCGAGACGTCCACCGAGCGGGCGTCACCGCTGATGTAGGAGATCTTGATCTGGTAGGTGCCGGCCCTGGCGACCGTCACGTCGTTGAAGGTCAGCTTGCCGCCGAGGTACAAGTTGCCCACCTTCTTTCCGTTCGAGCAGGCGGAGCAGTCGGCGACGGAGGCGTTGCCGGCGAGGGTGTTCGCGGCGGACTCGGCCTCGTAGCCGGTGTACGTGAGGGCGGTGCCGCGCGGGGTGACCGTGAAGAGGCGGGAGCCGTGGGCGGGCAGGGCCTGGGTGACCTTGTTCCGGTAGGTGCCGAGGTTCTCGTGGTTCCACAGGTCGCGGACGGACGCCTTGCCGGTGAAGCCGAGGGCGGTCCAGTCGGCGGTGACGGCGGCGGGGGCGTCGGCGAGGTTGAACAGGGCGACGGTGTAGGTGCCGTCGGGGTTCTTCGACGCCCAGACCTGCTGGGGGTCGGACGGGGTGACCGGGTGGGCCGGCGGGTTGGGGCCCTGGTTCAGGGCGATGACCTCGCGGTTGGTCAGCAGGGAGAGGCCGTAGGGGTCGAGGCGGGTGAGGTCGTCGCCGGTGTAGAGGGGGGACTTGGCGATGGCCCACAGGGTGGCGTAGCTCTGCCGTTCGGCCTTGGTGAGGCCGTCCATCTGTCCGTTGCCGACGTCGAGGGAGTCGAGGTCGTTCCAGCCTCCGGGACCCGCGTGCCGGGTCCAGGCCGGGGTGTCGTCCCAGCGGTCGTCGACCGAGTTCTCCCAGCTGACGAGGGTGTTGCAGTAGCACTCGACGTCGGTGTCGACGCGCCAGCCCTGGGAGTACTTCTTCCAGTCGGCGGCGTGTCCGATGTCCAGGGACCAGGAGAGTTCGAGGTGGATCGGGCGGCCCGTGTCCGCTATGGCCCGGTGCCAGGCGGCCACGTCGGCAACGTTGTCGTACTGGTCGCCGCTCTTGCCGGAGCCGGGGCCGACACCGTCGAGCTTGAGGAAGTCGTAGCCCCAGTCGGCGATCAACCGGGCCTGGGAATCGATGTACTTGCTGGTGCAGGGCTTGGCGAAGTCGAGCTTGTAGGCGCTGTCCCAGCCGTTGGTGGTGCGCAGGTCGTCGTAGACGATGTCGCCGGTGGTGCAGCCCCCGGCGTTCCACACCGGCGTCTTCCCGTCGCCGTAGGCTCCCTTCTCCAGGCCGGCCGGGAGGTAGATGCCGGCCTTGAGGCCCTTGGCGTGGATGCGGTCGGCGACGGCCTTCATGCCGCTGGGGAAGCGGACGGGGTCGGGCTTCTGGCGGCCGTACCCGTCGAAGCCGGACTTCCAGGTCTTGTCCATCCACCAGCCGGCGTCGATGTTGACGTACTCGTAGCCGTACTTCTTCAGCTTGGCGGCGAGGGCGTCGGTCTGCTTGAGGACGTTGGCCTCGGTCAGGTAGCTGTAGTCGCCGTCCGGGTTGAGGCCGGGGTACTTGGAGGACTGCATGCTCCAGCTGGACCAGCCCATGTAGGGCTTGGCGGCGGGGGTGGTGGGGGTGACGGCGTGGGTGTCCGCGGCGTTGGTCGCGGGAGCGTCGGCGGCGTGGGCCGTGGGGACGGCGATCGCGGTGAGGGCGAGCACCAGCAGGGTTCTGGCGGGCAGCAGGGCTCGCGTGGGCATGGCGAAGTACGAGGATGACCGCATGGGTCGTACCTCCAATGGGGTGCGGGTTCTTATCGGCTCGTGTCCGGGGTGATGAAGGACTGGATGGCGGTGGCGGCGGCCCCGCGTGCCCACTCCTCGAAGGGCAGCGGACGGGTGCGGACGTCGCACTGGGCGGCGGAGCCGAACGCGGCCGTGACGAAGGCGTCGCGGATCTGCTCGGCGAACAGGTCGTAGGCGGCGAGTCCCTCGCCGGAGATGATCACGCGTTCGGGGCCGAGGAGGTTGGCGACGGTGGCGATCCCCCGGCCGATCGCCTCGCCGGCGCGGGCGTACACCTCCCGGGCTCCGGCGACGCCCTCGCGCGCCAGGGCCAACGCCTCTCCCGGGTGGGTGAGTCGAACGCCGGTGGCCTCGTGGACCTGCCGGACGATCGCGGCCTCCCCCGCGATCGCCTCGACGCAGCCGCGGTTGCCGCAGTGGCAGAGCGGGCCGGCCGGGTCGACCGTCACATGGCCGATCTCGCCGGCTACTCCATGGGCCCCGGCGACCACGCGGCCGTGCACCACGAGTCCGCAGCCGATGCCGGCGCCGACGGTGACGACGGCGAAGTCGGTCAGTCCCGCACCGGCGCCGAACCACTGCTCGGCGACCGTCAGGGCGCGTACGTCGTTGTCGACGGTGACCGGCAACCCCGTGGTCATGGCGGCGAGTTCGGCGAGCGGCACGTCACGCCACTCCAGGAAGGGCGAGTAGCGCACGGTGCCCTCGCCCCGGTCGACGTCGCCGGAGACGGCTATGCCCAGGCCCAGGACGGGGGCCGCGGGGCCGTCCGTCTCGGCCAGGAGCTGCTCGACGAGTTCCGCGATGCCCGAGAGCACCGTCCGGGGATCACGGTCCGGCAGGGGCAGGTGCCGGGCGACCCGGACACGGCAGCACAGGTCGGTGAGGACGCCGATGATCTCGTCACCGGTGACCTTCACGCCGATGAACAGGGCCCGTCCGCCGTCCACCCGGACGAGGTTGGCGGGCCGGCCGAGGGCGGGACGGGCCTCCTCGTCCGCGCCCTCGACCAGGTAGCCGGCCTCGATGAGGGGGCGGACCGCCTTGGTGACGGCGGCCGGTGACAGTCCGACACGCCGGGACACCTCCAGTCGGGCGAGGGGCCCGTGCGAGAGGACGGCGGTGAACACCTGCGAGGCGGCTGGGGTGTTGGCGGGAAAGGTCTCGGCGCTGGAGGTGGGGCGCATGGTCGGGAACCTAGGGGGATTCTTTTCCGACGTCAATAAAAGAAGCAGAATCGCCTGTGCCGTTGCTGTGCTCAGCCAAGGAGAAGAGCCGGATGACATCAGTGAGAGTGCTCGTCGGGACGGTGGCCGGGGCGGTCCTGCTGCCCCTGCTCGCGAGCCCCGCGCAGGCCGATTCGCCCACCGGACCCGCGGTGGATCTCGCTGGTCTGCGCGGCGTGTTGCGTTCCGCGCTGGCCCAGGGCGCGCCGGGCGCGATGGTCCGCGTCGAGGACCGGGGCACGGTGTTCCGGGCCGCCGCCGGGGTCGCCGACCGCGGGAGCGCGCGGGCGATGGACGACACCGACCGGTTCCGCATCGGCAGTGTCACCAAGACGTTCACCGCCGTGGTGCTGCTCCAACTGGTCGACGAGAAGAAGCTGACGCTCGACGCGCCGGTCAACCGCTATCTGCCGGGGCTGCTGCCCGACGACCGGATCACGGTGCGGCAGGTGCTGGGCCACCGCAGTGGGCTGTACGACTACACCAACGACATGTTCGCCAGGACGGTCCCGGGGTTCGAGGCGGTCCGCAAGCGGGTCTTCACCCCCGAGGAGCTGGTGAAGCTCTCGCTGCGCAAGCCGCGCACGAGCGCGCCGGGCGCGGTGTACTCGTACTCGAACACCAACTTCGTGATCGCCGGGATGCTGGTCGAGAAGCTGACCGGGAACCCGGTGCGCACCGAGTACCAGAACCGGATCATCGCGCCGCTGAAGCTGAACGACACGTTCTACGTGCACCCGGGCACGAAGATCCCGGGCCGGTACGCACGTGGGTATCTCACCCCGGACCAGGCGGGCGCGCCGCTCGTCGACGCCACCGAGCAGACCGTGTCGTGGGCGCAGGGCGCGGGCGCGCTGATCTCCAGCACCCGGGACCTGAACACCTTCCTGTCCGCGCTGCTCCGGGGGCGGCTCACCTCGGCGGCGCAACTGGCCCAGATGGAGAAGTGGTTGCCGTCCTCCGGGACCGGACAGGCGTACGGCCTGGGACTGCGCCGCCGCGATCTGTCCTGCGGGGTCTCGGTGTACGGCCACACCGGCGCCGTGCAGGGCTTCTACACCTACGCGTTCGCCTCGAAGGACGGCAAGCGGACGCTGGCCGCGGTTGCCAACACGTCCAACAACGGCACCGTCCTCACCACCATGCTGCGCACCCTGGACCCGGCGTTCTGCGGCAAGGCGACGAAGGCCGTGGGCAGCCCGGCGAGCAGGGCTCCGCGGGGCAAGGCGGCGCCGGTCGAGCGGCACGAGGACATGACGCCGGCGGTCCCCTTGGACTGAGTCCGGGCGGGGAACCCCGGGGGCCTGGTGGGCGCTGTACTTGGACCGAACCCCGGGCCCTGGTGGGCGCCGCTCTTGGACCGAACCCCGGGGGCCTGGTGGGCGCCGCTCTTGGACCGAACCCCGGGGGCCTGGTGGGCGCTGCTCCTGGACCGAGGCCGGGCGGGGAACCCCCGGTGCCTGGTGCCCGTTGCTCCCTGCGGACGACGACACCAGGGCGGCACGATGAGCGAGTTGGTACCCGGGGGCAATCTGCCCCTTCCCGAGGGGGCCGTCACCGTGCGGGTGACCGGCCCCTTCGACGTGTCCGCACTCGTCACGGACGAGGGCGGCAAGGTCCGCGGCGACGCCGACTTCGTCTTCTACAACCAGCCCTCGGCTCCCGGCGCCCGGCTCTCGGGCGACACGCTGACCGTCGATCCGCGCCGTCTGCGTGCGGGCGCCGCCCGGGTCACGGTGGTCGTGAGCCCGGCCGACCCCGCCACCGACCTGGGCCGGCTGCCCGTCCCGGTTCTCGAGATCTCCCGCGTGGGCGGCGGGGCGCTGGCCCGGTTCACCCCACCGCGGCCACGGCAGGAGACGGTGCTGCTGCTCGCGGAGATCTACCGCCGGGGTGACGGCTGGAAGCTGCGGGCGCTGGGGCAGGGGTACGCGGACGGACTCGGGGGTCTGGCGCGGGACTTCGGCGTGGAGGTGGCGGACGGGACACCGGCGACCACGAGGACGGGCGCGTCGGTGCCGTATCCGGGTCCTGCCGCATCTCCCACACCAGCGGCACCTCCGGCCCCTTGGGCGCCGCCCGCTCCGCCCGGGCCACCCGCGCCCCGCCTCGCCCCCACGTCCCCCTCCCCCGCGCTCTCCCCCGACCTGGACACCTTCCTGACCCTGGTCAACTCGGCCCGCGGCAAGGTCGGTTCACGCCCGGTCGCCCTCGACGCCCGCCTGACCCGAGCAGCCCGCGCGCACGCCTGCGCGATGGCCTCCGCGGGACGCCTCGGTGTCGAGGGGCCGGACGGTGTCTCCGTGTTCCAGCGGGTCACCGCCTCCGGGTACACGTACGTCACCGTCGGCGAGCACCTCGTCTCCGGTCCGCGCAACCCGCCCGAGTTCGTCGAGTACTGCCTGCGCACCGAGCAGCCCCGGCGGACGCTGCACGACCCCGTCTTCACGGACGCCGGCCTGGCGTACGTCTCCGGGGGCCGCTCCGGCGACACCTACTGGACGGCGTTGTGGGCCAGGCCCCTCACCACCGCCGATCTCGCGCGTGCCGTCGACGAGGTGGTCGTCCTCACCAACCGTCAGCGCACCGGGACCGGCCTGCCGCCCCTCGCCGCCGATCCGCATCTCGCCCGTGCCGCGCAGGCGTACAGCACCGACATGGCGGCCCGCGCCTTCTACTCCCACACCTCGCCCGAGGGCACCCAGCCCTGGGACCGGGCCGCCGCCGCGGGCTCGACCCGGCGCTCGATCGGGGAGAACATCGCGTGCGGACAGCGCTCGGCCGCCGAGGTCGTCGAGGGCTGGATGAACAGTCCCGGGCACCGCGCCAACATCCTGAAGCCCGGCTTCACCCACATCGGCGTCGGCTTCGCGGGCGGCGGTCCGGCGGGCACGTACTGGACGCAGCTGTTCGGCGGCTGATTCCCGCGCCGGACAGGATCCGGGTCGGGATCTTGGCGGAGGGAAGCGCTCCGGGCCAGGATGCCCCCATGAAGGGTGACCTCTTTTCCAGTGAGCACATGGTGCAGCCGGCCACCGCGCCGGGCATGACGGTCGAGAACGCGAAGTGCATCCGGTACGCGGTGCACGGCGAGATGCTCGCCCGCCAGGGGGCGATGGTCGCCTACCGCGGCAATCTCCAGTTCGAGCGCAAGGGCCAGGGCGTCGGCGGCATGCTCAAGCGGGCCGTCACCGGTGAAGGACTGCCCCTGATGGCGGTGCGCGGCCAGGGTGAGGCCTGGTTCGCGCACGAGGCGCAGAACTGCTTCATCGTCGACGTGGAACAGGGTGACGAGTTCACGGTCAACGGCCGCAACGTCCTGTGTTTCGACGCCTCGTTGGCGTACCGGATCTCGACCGTGAAGGGCGCGGGCATAGCGGGTGGCGGTCTCTTCAACAGTGTGTTCACCGGCCACGGCCGGCTCGGTCTGGTCTGCGAGGGCAATCCGCTGGTGATTCCGGTCGCCCCCGAGTTCCCGGTGTACGTCGACACCGACGCGGTCGTCGGCTGGACCGCGGGCCTGGGCACCTCGCTGCACCGTTCGCAGTCCATCGGCTCGATGCTGCGGGGCGGTTCCGGCGAGGCGGTGCAGCTGATGCTCCAGGGGTCGGGCTATGTCGTCGTGCGCCCGAGCGAGGCGACCCCGCAGAAGGCGCAGCAGCACTGACACGCGCCGCCCGCACGGTGATCTGCGCCTCACAGGCAACCCGTCCGGCTCCGTCCACGTCTTGATCGGCAACAGGTGAGCCCCGGCCCCCGGGCCGGGGCTCACTTTTCAAGGCACTATACGCACCATGTATACGCGGCATGTATAGATGGGGTGTATACCGACGGAAAGGCATGCATGTACGGCAAGGCATTCGCCCCCGAGTACCAGGGCGCCCTCACCTCCCTCTCCGTGAACTCCTCGCTGGAGGACGTACTGGCCGCCGGCATCGAGCAGTTGAGAGCGGCCGAGCGGGCCGGGCGGCACGCCGAGGCGGCGCGTTCCGGGCTCGCGGTCGCCGAGGCGCAGCGCCGGCTCGGGCGGATCGCCGACGCCGACCTGGCGTGGAAGGCCAGTTACCGGGCCGCCCGCCGGGCCGAGGACACCGCGGGCAGGGCGTGGGCGCTGTGGAGCGGCGGCACCCTGGCCCGGCAGCGCGGTGAATTCGCCCTCGCCCGGCGGCTGCTGGGGCTCGCGGCCGAACTCGGCGAGCGCGGTGGGGATGTCGTCGTGCGCGGCTACTCGCTCGCGGGGCTGGCCGAGACCGGCCGCATCCAGGGCGACTACGAGGCGGTCGGCAGGCTGCACGAGCAGTTGCTGGCCGAGGCCAGGCGGCGCGGCGAGGCCCGGCACACGGTGTGGGCGCTGTCGGGCATCGCACAGATGCACCGCAACACGGGCTCCTACGACACCGCGTTCGCCATGTTCGAGGAGGCGGCCCGGATCGCCGCGGACGCCGACGACCGGCGCGGTCACGCCTGGGCACTGCGCGGGCTCGCGGACCTCGCCTCGGTGC
Organism: Streptomyces griseorubiginosus; assembly: GCF_001514195.1. GTDB lineage: Bacteria > Actinomycetota > Actinomycetes > Streptomycetales > Streptomycetaceae > Streptomyces > Streptomyces griseorubiginosus. The sequence goes on from NZ_KQ948740.1 coordinate 243,026, forward strand.
GCGACGGCGACACCGAACGGGCCCTCGCCCTGCTGTCGGAGGCGGAGTCGACCTGCCGCGCGATGAACCTCTCCAGCGCGCTGGCCTACAACCACAAGATGCGCGGCAACGTCCTCTACCGGGCCGGGCGTCACGCCGAGGCGCGCGAGCTGTACGAGGAGGCGCTGGCGGAGTTCCGCGCCATGAGCGAGCCGCGCGGGGAGGCGCTGGCGCGGCTGGGGCTCGCCAAGTCCCTGGCCCGCCTCGGCCGCGACCGGGCCGAGACGGCTGCCGAACTGGACGATCTGGCACGAGTGTTGGAGCGGACCGGGCTGCGGCACGCCCGGGAGATGGTGGCACGGGCCCAGGAGGAGTTCGGTGTGCGGGCGGAGGCGGTCCGGTGACGACCCTGACCGCACCCGAAGTCCTCACCCGTTGCCGCGCGTTGGTGCGGCCCGCGCTCCGGGAGGCCGTCGGCCGGCTGCACCCCTGGGTCGGGGAGATGGCCGCCTACTCCTTCGGCTGGTGCGAGGTCGGCGGCACTCCGGCCGACGCGTCCGGCGGCAAGGGCGTACGGCAGGCACTGGCCGTGCTGGGCGCCGAGTCGGCCGGTGCGCCCGCGCAGGCCGGGGTGCCGGCGGCGGTCGCCGTGGAGCTGGTGCACGTCTTCTCCCTGCTCCACGACGACGTCATGGACGCCGACGCGACCCGGCGCGGCCGCCCCACGGTGTGGAAGGCGTACGGCACGGGTCCGGCCGTCCTCACCGGCGACGCCCTGTTCGCGCTGGCCGTGGAGACCCTGGCCGACTCCGGCGCCGGGGCCGTGCGCCTGCTGTCCACCGCGCTCCGGGACCTGGTCCGCGGTCAGGCCGACGACCTGCTGTTCGCCACGCGTCCCTGGCGGGGCCCGGAGCAGGTCGGCACGCAGGAGTACCGGGTCATGGCCGAGGGCAAGACCGGGGCACTGCTGGGCTGCGCGGCCGCGCTCGGCGCCCTGCTCGGCGGAGCACCGCCCGCCGATGTGGCCGCGCTCGACCGGGCCGGACGGCACCTGGGGGTGGCGTTCCAGATCGTGGACGACGTCCTGGGCATCTGGGGCGATCCCCTGGTCACCGGGAAGCCGGTGCACGGCGATCTGCGGGAGCGGAAGAAGACGTTCCCGGTCCTGGCCGCGCTGGCCGCGCCGACCCCCGCGGCGGCGCGGCTGACCCGGCTCCTCGCGTCGGACGCCGACCCCGAGGAGGTCGCGGCCCTGGTCGAGAAGTGCGGCGGCAGGGCCGCCGCACTGGTCGAGGCGCGCCGTCACATGGCGTCGGCCGAGAGCGTGGAGGCGCTGCGGCCGCTCCTGGACCACCTGCTGCGGCGCGACCTCTGACGCCCCGCACGCCGAGTTGACCGGTGGCAGTCCGCCGGGACAGGGTTCGAGAGGACCTCTCTCGGAAGGAACACCGTCTTGATCGGGATCACGGACATCGAGCGGCAGGCCGGGCGGATCGCCGAGCACGTCGTCCGCACGCCGACCCTGCCCAGCCCCGGCCTGTCCGCGCTGCTCGGTGCTCCCGTCACCGTCAAGCTCGAACTGCTCCAGCGCACCGGCTCGTTCAAGGCGCGCGGGGCGACCGCCAAGCTGCTGTCGCTGAGCGAGGCGGAGCGTGCGGCCGGGGTGGTGGCGGTCAGCGGGGGCAACCACGGGATCGCCCTCGCCCACATGGCCGCCGCGCTGGACGTCAAGGCGACGGTGGTCATGCCGCGGTCGGCGCCCGCCCGGTCCGTGGAGATCGTGGCGGCCTCCGGTGCGTCACTGCGGCTGACGGACGACATGGACGGCGCGTTCTCGCTCGTGAACCGGCTGCGGGACGAGGGGCTGACACTGGTCCACCCCTTCGACGACCCGCTGGTGATCGCCGGACAGGGCACGGTCGGACTGGAGTTCGCCGACGACGCGGACGACCTCACCGACGTCCTCGTCAGCGTCGGGGGCGGCGGTCTGATCGCCGGAGTCGCGGCGGCGCTGAGGGCCCGCCGTCCGGGGGTCAGGGTCTGGGGTGTGGAGACCGAGGGTGCCGAGGCCATGTCCCGGGCGCTCGCCGCGGGCGGGCCGGTCCCGGTCGCGCTGTCCTCGGTGGTGTCCACGCTGAGCGCCCCCGCCGTCTCGCAGCTGACGTACGAGCACGCGGCGGCGCTGGTCACCGAGGTTCTCGTGGTGCCGGACCGGGAGGCCGTCCAGGGCTGCCTGGACCTCGCCGACCACGCCAAGGTGTGGGGCGAACCCGCGGCCGGCTGTCTCCTGCCCGCCGCCCGGCGGGTGCTGGAGCGGGTCGGCGACAGCTGCCGACTGGGTCTCGTGGTGTGCGGCGGCAACACGACCACCACCGACGTCATGGCGTGGGCCGAGCGGTTCGGACTGCGGTGAGGGAGCTGCCCGACTCCGTTCGCTGTACTGACTTCTGAGTCAGATATCGACCGGGTGCCGACCGGCCAGAAAGCGGATTCCACCGGTTGGGGAATTGATTGAACAGACCCCGCCGCACCCGCCGTACCTCTGTGAAAGGTGAGAGCCAGGGGTTCAGCGAAGGATGACCATGGTCAAGGCGCACGTCTCCGCACACGAGTTGCTCGCCGGACGGTACCGGCCCCTGGACGTCCTGCATCGCGAGACCAACCGGATCTGCTGGTACGGCGAGGACGTCTCGACCGAACGCCCCTGTCTGCTCACCGAGATCGGTCTCCCCGCCTCCACCGACGAGGAGACCGCGCTGCGCACCGCCGGGGGCGTCGTACGGATGTCCAAGACCATGCGGGTGGTCGCCCCCGGCCGGATCGCCACGGTCGTCGACGCCATGGTGCAGGACGGCGCCCTCTGGACGGTCACCGAACCCGTCGACGGCGTCCTGCTGGGTGAACTCCTCGCCCAGCAGGGGACCTTCGACCCCGCACGGGCGGCACGCATGGGCCTGGAACTGCTGGAGGTGCTGGAGGCGGCCCACGGCGAGGGCATCACGCACGGCGAACTCAGCCCGGGCCAGGTGTTCGTGCGCGACGACGGCTCGGTCGTGGTCACCGGTTTCGGGCTGGCCGGCGCGACCCTCGCCCCGAGGCTGTCGGCACCCTCGTACGCCTCCCCCGAACAGGCCCGTGACGAGCGCATCGGGCCGGCCTCCGACCTGTGGGCGCTCGGCGCGATCCTCTACACGCTGGTGGAGGGACGGCCGCCCTTCCGGGACCGCGACCGTCCCGCGGCCACCCTGAAGGGGGTCGACCGGCTGCCGCTGCGCGCCCCGGTGCGGGCGGGCCCGCTCACCCCGACCTTGCAGGCGCTGCTGCGCAAGAACTCCCAGGAACGGCTGAACCGTTGGGCCGTGCGCAACGCCCTCCTCAGGGTCCTCAGCGAGGATCCGGGTGCGGAACCGCCCGAGGAGCCCAGGCAGCGGCTGCGCGGGCTGCCCGGCGTGGCTCCGAGCCGCAGCGGCCGCCTCCTGATCGCGGGCACCGCCCTGGCGGTGGTCGCGGTGGCCGCCGTCGTCCTCACCGTCACCAAAGCGCTGCCCGGCAGCGACTCCACGACGACCGGCGAGGCGCCCGCTCCGCCCGCCCCTTCCGCCTCGGCCTCCGCGCCCGCCCCGGCCCCGCCGTCCCCGTCGGTCTCCCCGACGCCGTCCTCGTCCGCCTCGACGCCCGGGAACCGCGTGGACGAGTCCCCCGCCGCGCCGCCGACGCCCACGCCGACCAAGTCCGCCACCGCGGGCACCGGCCTGCCCGCCGGGTTCCGCGTGTACCACTCCCCCTATGGGTTCTCCCTCGCGCTGCCCAAGGGCTTCAAGCCGTTGGCCACCAAGCGCCAGGAGGACCTGGCCTACCGCGTCACCTTCGGCGCCGCCGGCGACCCGCGGACCCTCGCCGTGACGTTCAGCAAGGCCGTGGGCTCGGACGCGGTGGCCGTGTGGCGCGACGACGTGGAGCCGGGCCTCGAGCAGCATCCCGGCTACGAACGTCTGGGCGACATCCGCGCGTTGACCTACCAGGGCCACGAGGCCGCCGACATGCAGTGGGTCGAGGAGGTCGACGGCACCCGGGTGCGCACCTTCGGCCGCGGTTTCCTCATCGGCGGCGGCGAGGGCTACTCACTGCGCTGGACGACCCCGGCGGACGACTGGAACGACGACGCGAACCAGCAGGCGCTGAAGACCTTCCTGAGCACCTTCCGGGTGCCGCAGGCCTGAACCGCACCGCCGTTCCGTCCGGCTTCCCGGCCGCGCGCCTCACCCCACCTGGCGCGGTGCCCGCATCCGCCGCAGCGGACCGGCGTGCAGGGGCCGGGTGCGCCAGCGCGCGGTGAACGTCCGGTCGTCCGGGGAGCACGTCACCAGCAGATGGTGCGGGGTCTCCAGGAAGGCCAGGTCGACGACGAGGGTCTGCGCGTCGGTCCAGCCGCCGCTCACCGCGACGGGCAGCGGCTCGTCGACGACCGTCCAGCCGTCCTTGCCGAGCCCGTCCCCGAGGTCCAGCCGCTCACCGTCGTCGACCAGGGTCACCCGGCCCCCGGGGCCCACCTCGACCGCGGCGAGGGTCGGTTGCTCCGCACAGGTGCCGCTGGCGGGGGTGAACACGGTGGTGCCCTCCGCGGCAACCGCCTTGCCCCCGAGCGGCGGCAGTGCGAGCCGCGTCAGCCGGTCGGCGAGGGCCGCGTCCGCCGCGTCCCGGCCGGTCAGGGGGCCGGAACCGAAGGCCGGGAGGAGATGCTCCCAGGCCAGGTCCAGGACCTGCTGCATCTCCTCGGTCTCCGAGGTGATCGCCAGCACCGCGTCCTGCTCGGGCAGGACCACGCAGAACTGCCCGTACGCCCCGTCCCCGCGATAACCGTGGCGGGCCATCCAGAACTGGAAGCCGTACCCCTGCTGCCAGTCCGGCCAACCAACCTCGGGATCCGCCTCGTGCGCGATCTGGGTGCGCGTCGCCTCGGCGACCCACCACTCGGGCAGCAGCCGCTCCCCTTCCCACACACCGCCGCGCAGATACAGCAGGCCCAGCCGGGCGATCGCGTCGGTGGTGGCGTGCAGACCGCTGAAACCGATCTCGCGGCCGGTCCGGTCCCGGATCCATGCCGTGTCGCCGATGCCGAGCGGCTCGAACAACCGGGGCCGCAGGTACCCGGTGAGTGTCTGCCCGGTGACGCGCTGCACGATCGCGGCGAGCGTATAGGTGGCGGGCTGGTTGTAGGCGAAGACCGTGCCCGGGTCGCGGTCCGGCGGGATCAGCAGGAAGCCCCGGACCAGTTCGTCACGGTCCCGTGCCAGCGCGCGGTCCACCGTCTCGGCCTCGTGCCCGCTGGCCATCGACGCCACGTGCCGTACCAGCATCGCGCAGCTGCGCGGGTCGGTGACGTCGGCCTCGAACTCCGGGAAGTACGAGATCACCGGGTCGTCCAGCCGGATCAGCCCCTCGGCCGCGGCGAGCCCGGCGGCGGTGGCCGTGAAGCTCTTGCTGAGCGAGTAGAGGAGCTGCGGCCGCTCCGGGGCGTACGGCGACCACCAGCCCGAGGCCACGACCTTGCCGTGACGCAGCAGCATCAGGCTGTGCGGCTCGATGCGCGGGTCGGATTCGAGGGCGTCGAGGAAGGCCTGTACGCCGGCGGCGTCGACGCCCTGGGCTGCGGGGGTGCTCGGGGGCAGGGAAGTCATGCCGGCATCCTGCCCCGTTCGACGCTCTTGATCGAGAGGGCCCCGGGTGATCGGGAAGCCGAGGAAGACCCGTTTTCGCCGGCGGTCGGCGGGGACCCGGAACCCATGGTGCAAATCGGATACACGATGATGACCGAGCAGGCCGGGCCGCGTGACCTCGTGAGCCATGTGGTGCGGGCCGAGGAGGTCGGCTACGACTTCTCGGTGACCTCGGACCACTACTTTCCGTGGCTGCGGTCGCAGGGACACTCGCCGTACGCGTGGAGCGTGCTCGGGGCGGCCGCGCAGGCGACCTCGCGCATCCCGCTGATGACCTACGTGACGTGTCCGTCCTTCCGCTATCACCCGGCGGTGGTGGCGCAGAAGGCAGCGACCATGCAGCTGCTCTCGGAGGGCCGGTTCCGGCTGGGCCTCGGCTCGGGCGAGAACCTCAACGAGCACGTGGTGGGCGGCGGCTGGCCGGCGGCCGACGTACGGCACGAGATGCTGGAGGAGGCCGTCGAGATCATTCGTGCGCTCTTCGAGGGCGGTCATGTGAACCACCGCGGGAAGCACTTCGACGTGGAGTCGGCCCGGCTGTGGGACCTGCCGGACGAGCCGCCGCAGATCGGTCTGGCCGTATCCGGTGACCAGTCGTGCGCCCTGGCCGGGCGGCTCGCCGACCTGGTGATCGCGACCGAGCCCAAGGCGGGCCTGCTCGACGCGTTCGACCGGCACGGCGGTGAGGGCAAGCCGCGCGTGGGCCAACTGCCCGTCTGCTACGACCCCGACCGGGACACCGCGATCAAGCGGGCGCACTCCCAGTTCCGCTGGTTCGGAAGCGGCTGGAAGGTCAACTCCGAGCTTCCGCACCCCGATGCGTTCGAGGCGGCCACCCAGTTCGTCACCCCCGACGACGTGGCGGCGTCGATCCCCTGCGGGGACGACCCGGACGACTTCGTCGAGGCGGTACGGCCGTACGCGGAGGCGGGGTTCACCGAGATCGCGATGGTCCAGATCGGCGGGGACTCGCAGCCGGAGTTCCTGGACTGGTCCGAGAAGACCCTGCTGCCCGCGCTGCGCGACGCGTTCGCCTGAGCGGGAGGCTTGCCGGGGCGGCACCCGGGGGTGCAATAGGCTTCCGAGCTGCACAGGACGCGGTCGAAGGATGGTGCCGCGGCACTGTGCTGCACAGGACGCGGCCCCGAAGGTGGTGGCCACGGCCCTGTGCGGTCCGTACGAGCCTGCCCAGGAGACGCACCCGTGACCACAGCGATCGACCCGTCCGAGACGCCCGCGGAGACCCCGGTCGACACACCGGCCGAGATCTGGGTGGAGCCCTCGGCCGCGCCGTCCGCCGCCCCGCTGTCCGACCTCGTCGCGCGGGACGCCCGTGAGTTCGGGGTGTACGCGCGCACCGGCGGCTGGGCCTTCGGCCTGATGGTGGCGCGCAGCGTGCGGCCCGGCGGCCAGGGCGCGGACGAGACGCCGAAGGTATCCGCGAAGGAGTTCGCCGAGCTCGCCGGCTGCTCCCCCGAGCGGGTCATGCGCTACTACAAAGCCTGGGACCGGGCCGCCGACGACGGGATGGTGCCGCACTTCGAGGCGCTGTCCCCGGGGCAGGAGGTGGAGCTGCCGGACGCGGACGTGTGGCTGAGCTACTACTCCTCCCGCAGCAGCGCCGGCTCCGACCGCGGCACCGCCATCGCGGAGGCCGCCGAGGCCGAGGGCATCCGCCCGACGAAGGCCCTGGAGGTCGCCGAGAACCCGACCGCGCTGCGCGCCGCGATCCTCGCCGACCCCTCCACCGCCCGGGCAGCGCGCAGCGCGCTGCTCGACCGCATCAAGGAGGACCCCGAGCTCCAGGCCTCGCTGGCCAGGGACGTCGTGCGCACGGACGACCTGAAGAAGGCCGTGGCCACCGAGAGCCGGGCCGCCGACCGGATCGGGTACGTGCGGCAGATCGCCGAGTCGGGTCAGGTGAAGACCCCGGCCGGGCAGACCATCGACGCCCCGGCGGACCTGCGCGAGGAGGCCGAGCGCCATCTGTCGCTGCTCGCGGAACTGGAGGAGGACGAGGACACCGGCGAGTGGGCGGCCGAGGCCTTCGACACCATGAAGTCGCTCGTCGCCGAGGCCGTGGAGGCCGATCCCGAACTCCGGGTCCAGGAGCGGCGGACGAAGTTCTACAGCAGCCTCCAGAAGGCGACCAAGGCGTTCGAGGAGCTGACCTTCGACGACGCCCAGGACTTCTACGAGGACGACATGGTCCAGCAACTGGAGGAACTCCAGCGCGCCATCGCCTCCTGCATCACGTCCTTGCGCGGTGCGAAGGGGAATCACCCGGAAGGCTGAGCATCTTGGCCGAATGAGGGGTACTAGAGGGCTCTACCCCGTTCCCCCCGGAGGCCTCCAGGTGAACTCCTTCGTCCGCAGGACCGCGCACAAGACCCTCGTCGTGCAACTCCAGGCGGGCGGCACGGACCGATGTCCGGTGCTCGCCCACCTGGGGTACGACGCGGCGGACCCGTTCGCGGTCACCGCGGTGTTCAGCCATGACGGCCGGGTGCTGGCGCGCTGGCGGCTGGACCGGGAGATGCTCACCGAGGGCCTGAGCGGCCCGGTCGGCGTCGGGGACGTGCGGCTGAGCCCCGTGTCGACCGGCGTGTGGGAAGAGCTGCGCATGGAGTTCTACGGCGAGGCCCGCTCCGACGGGGGCCGCCAGCACGCGGTGGTCTTCGCCTGGGCGCCGGCGATGGCCTCCTTCCTGCGCGAGACCCGTGAGGTCGTGCCGCCGGGCCAGGAGGAGGTCAGCGTCGACGACTTCCTGGCCTCGGTCATCGCGGGCGGCTGAGCCAGGGGCCCGGACCGGGTCCGGTACGCACGCCGCTCGAGCCGGTACGCACACCGCTTGAGTAGCCGTACTCATGCCACCGCCGGCGGGGTTCCCCGACGATGAGGGCTCCTACGAGAAGGAGCACCTCATGACCGCTGTGCGAAGGCCGCTGCCCGTTCTGCTCGCGTGGGCCGTGGTCGCCGCGCTGGCCCTCTCCGCCTGGGGCCCGCGCGACCGCACCACCTGGTTCCTGGAGACCGTGTGGGTCCTCGTCGGGCTGCCCCTGATCGCGCTGACCTGGCGCCGCTTTCCGCTCACCGACCTGCTGTGCGCTCTGCTCGCGGTGCACGCGCTGGTGCTGATGGTGGGCGGTCACTACACCTACGCGCAGGTCCCGCTCGGCGACTGGATGCGCGACACGTTCGGGCTCGACCGCAATCCGTACGACCGCTTCGGCCACCTGATGCAGGGCTTCGTGCCGGCTGTCCTGGTGCGGGAGTTGCTCAGCCGTACCTCACCGCTGCGGGGCAGCCGCTGGCTGGCGCCGCTGACGGTGTGCGCGTGTCTGGCGTTCAGCGCCGTCTTCGAGATGCTGGAGTGGGCGGCCGCGGTGATCGGCGGCCAGGCGGCGGACGCCTTCCTGGCCACCCAGGGCGATGTCTGGGACACCCAGTGGGACATGCTCTGCGCGCTGATCGGTGCCACGGTGTCGGTGCTGCTCCTGAGCCGCCTGCACGACCGGCAGTTGGCCGCTCAGGGCTTCACTGGGTCGTGTAGCGGCGCCGGGTCCACAGCGGAAGCACGAACCAGCACAGCAGGTACCAGGCCACGACTGCGGTGACGAGCCAGGGCACCCACGAGTCGTGGGTGGCGACCCGCAGGACCAGCAGCAGCGCCGCGGTCATCGTCGTCAGGAGCAGGACCAGTCCCACGAAGGTCAGCCGGGAGGCGATCCGCACGGCCTGGGGCTTGATACGGCGCCCGGAGACGAGGCGGTGCAGGGACACCGGTCCGATGAGGGCGCCGGTGGCGCAGGAGCCGAGGACCACGGTCACGATGTAGATGACCTGGTCGGTGTGGGCCAGGTTGGCGTACTTCGGTGTGAAGACCACGGTCAGCAGGAAGCCGAAGAGGATCTGCACACCTGTCTGCGCGACGCGTATCTCCTGGATGAGTTCGCCCCACATGCGGTCCGCGCGCTCTTCCTCGGTCTCGTCGCGGCCTGTCCGTGTCACCGTGTCGACCATGCGCTACGGGTATCCGGTGACTGATCGTTCAAACAACCGTGCGGCTCCGGGAACCGCGGACCGGGTCCCGGAGCCGCGCGTGCCTCACCAGCGGTTCTCGACCTGGTCCTTGATCCGCCGGTCGTAGAGGTCGCGGATCGCCGCGAGGGTCTCCTCGGACAGCGGCGGCAGCTTGGCGGCGGCGGCGTTGGCACGGGCCTGCTCGGGCGAGCGGGCGCCGGGGATGACGGTGGTGACGCCGGGCTGCTCGACGATCCAGCGCAGCGCGAGCTGGGCCGGGGTGTAGCCGTCGGGGGCGAGCGCGGAGAACTCGGCGGCGGCCTCCACGCCGGTCGCGTAGTCGACACCGGAGAAGGTCTCGCCGACGTCGAAGGCCTCGCCGTGCCGGTTGTAGGCGCGGTGGTCGTTCTCCGGGAAGACGGTGTCCCGGGTGTACTTGCCGGACAGGAGGCCGGAGGCCAGCGGGACGCGGGCGATGATGCCGACGCCCGCCTCGCGCGCCGCGGGCAGCACCTCCAGCAGGGGCTTCATCCGGAAGGCGTTGAGGATGATCTGCACGCTGGCCACGCCCGGCCGGGCGATCGCGGTCAGGGCCTCCTCGCAGGTCTCGACGCTGACGCCGTAGTGGGCGATGCGCTCTTCCTCGACCAGGGTGTCGAGGGCGTCGAACACCTCGTCGCTGGAGTAGACGGGGGTGGGCGGGCAGTGCAGCTGGACCAGGTCGATGCGGTCGACGCCGAGGTTGCGGCGGGAACGGTCGTTCCAGGCGCGGAAGTTGTCGAGGACGTAGTTCTCGGGGATCTGGTCGACGCGGCGGCCCATCTTGGTCGCGACCAGCACGTGCAGATCGGGCCTGCCGCTCAGGAAGGCGGCGATGGTCTGCTCGCTGCGTCCGTCGCCGTACACGTCGGCGGTGTCGAAGAAGGTGACGCCGGACTCGGCCGCCGCCTCCAGTACCGCGAGGGCTTCCTTGTCGTCGACGTCTCCCCAGTCGGCACCCAGCTGCCAGGTGCCGAGGCCGATGACGGATGCGTGCTGCTGCGACCTGCCGAATGTGCGCTCGTCCATGGGGGCAGTCTGTCATCCGTCACCGACATGCGCGGAACGGGTGGCTCCGGGGCGGGACCTGTGCATTGTTCACTCGCACGGGTGACACGTCTCGACGTAAGGCATGCACGTGTCAACATCGGCCTAGCGTGACCCCGTGACTGATCGTTTCGTGAGCAACCACCCGCAGAACACTCCGCCCTGGTCCCGTCGCGGCTTCCTCATGAGTGCCGCGGCCCTGGCCGCCGTACCGGTTCTGCTGCCGGCGGATCCGGCGGCCGCGGCCGAGGAACTGCCCGGTTTCCCGGCCGGTGTCGGCCTCTACCGCTCCGCGTACCGGAACTGGGTCGGCGAGATCACCGCCGACGGACTGTGGGCCTGCGCGCCCACGGACGCCGACCAGGTGGTCGAGGTCGTCAACTGGGCCTGGCGGCACGGCTGGCGGGTGCGCGCCCGGGGTTCCTCGCACGGCTGGTCGCCCCTCACGATCACCGAGGGCACGGCCTCGGACGCGCCCGTCCTGCTCGTCGACACCGCCTCCCACCTCACCGGCCTGTCCCTGGACTCCGCCTCCGCGGTGCGGGCGGGCACCGGCGTCACGCTGGAGGCGCTGCTGACCTATCTGGAGGGCCACGGCCTCGGGGTCACCGCCGCGCCCGCGCCCGGCGACCTCACCCTGGGCGGGGCGCTCGCCATCGACGCGCACGGCACGGCCGTCCCGGCGGCCGGGGAGCAGCGGCTGCCGGGGCAGACGTACGGCTCGCTCAGCAACCGGATCCTGTCACTGACGGCGGTGGTGTGGGACGAGGGCAGCGGGGCCTACGCCCTGCGCGAGTTCGACCGTACGGAGGCCGACAGCGCAGCCCTGCTCACGCATCTGGGACGGGCCTTCGTCACCGAGGTCGTGCTGCGGGTCGGGGCGAACAGCAATCTGCGGTGCGTGAGCCGGGTCGACATTCCGGCCGCCGAGCTCTTCGCGGCTCCCGGGGGTGACGGGCGGACCTTCGCGAGCTTCCTGGAGGAGTCCGGGCGGGTGGAGGCGATCTGGTTCGCCTACACGGAGTTCCCCTGGCTGAAGGTGTGGAGCGTGGCGCCCACCAGGCCGCTGACCTCACGGCGCGTGACCTCGCCGTACAACTACCCCTTCTCCGACAACGTGCCGGCTCTCGTCGCCGATCTGGCCGGGCGGATGGTGTCGGACGCGGCCTGGTACCTGGCGCCGGTGCTCGGGAACGCGCAGCTGGACGTGGCGACCGTGGGGCTCACGGCGACGCTGTCGGCGGACATCTGGGGGCCGTCGAAGAACACGCTGCTGTACATCAGGCCGACCACGCTCCGGGTGACCGCGAACGGCTACGCGGTCCTCACCTCGCGGGACCAGGTGCAGCAGATCGTCTCGGAGTTCACGGACTTCTACCGGGAGCGCCTGGCCGCGTACACGGCCCGGGGGCGCTTCCCCGTCAACGGGACCGTCGAGATCCGGGTGACCGGGCTCGACGATCCGGACGAGGCCGGGGTGGCGGGGGCGCGGGCTCCGCTGCTGTCGGCGCTGCGTCCGGACGCGGCGCGTCCCGAGCGGGACACGGCGGTGTGGCTGGACATCCTCACACTGCCGGGGACGCCGTACGCGGAGGCCTTCCTGCGGGAGATCGAGCAGTTCCTCTTCGAGGGCTACGACGGGACGCGCGTCGAGTGGTCCAAGGGGTGGGCGTACACGGACGACGCGGCGTGGGAGGACGAGGAGGTGCTCGGCACGACGATTCCGGGGTCGTTCGGGGAGGCGGTGTGGGGGCAGGCGTCCGGGGTGCTGGACCGGCTCGATCCGCACCGCGTGTTCGGCAACGCCTTCCTGGACCGGCTCTTCCGCTAGAGCGCCGGACGGGCCGCGCGGCTCGGGGCGCCGGGTGGGCCGTCACGACTCAAGGGGCGCCGGATGGGCCGTCACAGCTCAAGGCGTCAAGTGGCCTTGCACGGTCGGGGCGTAGCGGTCCACCACGTCCTCCACCGCGCGCGCCCTCAGTTCGGTGCCCCGTGCGATGCCGTACATCACGCCGAGGCCCAGCAGGGTGCCCACCGCCAGTTCGGCCCGCAGGCCGGCCTCGGGGCCCACGAGGCGTTCCGCGAGCCGTTCCACCACCTGGGTACGGAAGTTGACCCGGAGGATGTCGCCGTGCTCCCCCTGCACGGGGGCGAAGGCGATCCGCAGCAGGGGGTCGGCGCCGCGTTCGAGCTGGCCGGTGAGGACATGACGGACCATGTGCCGGCCCAGCTCGTCCAGGGGAGCGTCGAGCAGGGCCGTCGCGTCGGACTCGAAGGACATGACGCGGGCGAACAGGGTGTCCTTGTTGCCGAAGTACTTGACGATCAAAGGCGGGCTGACACCGGCGCGGTCGGCGACCGCCTTCAGGGTGATGTCGGCGTGCGGGGTGCGGGCCAGGAGGAACCGGGCCGCGCGGAGGATCGCGGCCTTCGTCTCCTCGGCGTCCCGGCGGGCTGGGGCGGCGGTGGGGGGCTGCGTGCTCACGGCACTCATGCTCCCTCCCGCACCCCGCCCCGCGCACCCCGGGTGCGGTCCCCGGTCTCCCGGGTGCCCTCGGGGGCGGTGTCACCGGGGATGGTCAGGGCCGCAGCGCAGGCCGCGAGGGCGACCGCGCCGGCCATCGCGAAGGCGAGGAGATAGCCGTGCAGGGTGGGCACCGGAGCGCCCCCGACGAGACTGGTGTGGTGCACCAGGACCGCGGCGACCGCCGCGCTGGAGGCGGCCTGGCCGATGGTGCGCATCAGGACGTTGACGCCGTTGGCGGAGGCCGTCTGCTCGGCGGGGACGGCCCGCAGGATCAGGGTGGGCAGGGCCGAATAGGCGAGGGTGGTGCCGGTGGACACCACGGTCGCGCCCAGGATGACCATCCACAGGTCGCGGCTGTCGGCGATGCGCAGGGCGTAGCCGCACGCGATGACCGCGGCCCCGAGGGCGAGCGTGACGCGCGGGCCGCGGGCGGTGGAGATGCGGGCCGACAGCGGTGAGAACAGCAGCATGGTGACGCCGCCCGGCAGCAGGCACAGGCCGGTGGCGACGATGGACAGGCCGAGTCCGTAGCCGGTGGCCTTCGGCGCCTGCACCAGCTGGGCCGTCACCAGGGAGTTGGCGTAGAACGCGAAGCCGGTGAGCAGGGCCGCCACATGGGACAGGCCCACCCGTGGCCGGGTGACCAGCCGCAGGTCCACCAGGGGCTGCTCGGTGCGCAGTTGGCGCCACCACCACAGCGCCAGTACGGCGGCGGAGCCCAGGAACAGTCCCAGCACCCGGGGGCTCCCCCAGCCCCACTGGCCGCCCTGGGACACCCCGAGGAGCAGGCTCACCAGGCCCACGGCCAGTCCGAGGGCGCCCCACAGGTCGAAGCGGCCGGGCTGCCGTACCGGCGACTCGCGGACCGCCCAGGTCACGGCGGTCACGCCCAGGGCGCCCAGCGCGCTGGTCATCCAGAACATGGTGTGCCAGTCGGCGTACTGGACGACCATCGCGGCCAGCGGCAGGCCGAGGGCGGCCCCGATGCCGACGGTGGAGCTCATCATCGCGACGGCGGAACCCCGCCGCTCGGGCGGGAGTTCGTCGCGCAGGATGCTGATCGACAGCGGCACCACGGAGGCGGCGGCGCCCTGGAGGGCGCGGGCCACGATGAGCACGGTGATGTCGGACGACAGCGCGCACATCACCGAGCCGACCGTCATCAGGACCAGGGACGCCGTCAGCACCCTGCGCTTGCCGTACATGTCACCGGCCCGGCCGAGGACCGGGGTGAGGACCGCTCCGGACAGCAGGGTCGCGGTGACCATCCAGGAGACGGCCGCGGCGGAGGAGTGGGTGAGCCGGGGCAGGTCGGGCAGCAGGGGGACGACCACGGTCTGCATGACGGCCATGAGCGTGCCGCACATCGCGAGCACCGGCACGGTCGGTCTGGCGCTCGGGCCGGTTCCGCGTGGCGGGGGTATCGGGCCCTGCTGGTCCATCGGCGCTCCGCATTCGACAGGGAAAGCAGCGGGTGAATGACAATTCACTCTATCGGTGAATCGTCATTCACCCAACCCTTCTCCGAGGCCGGCGGCTATTTGTGGGACGGCAGCTACTTGCGGGAGGACAGCTCCCGCGCGTGCACGCTGCGCGCCAGCTTCGGCCCGAGCCAGCGCTTGAAGCGGCGCAGGGCCTCCAGCTGTCCGGCGGCCTTGTCGATGCGGTAGTACAGCTGCGGCGGGACATAGGGCAGCAGGGGTGAGTGCCGCTGGCCGAGCAGGGCGAACATCTGCTCCGGCGGGAGGTCGATGTAGCGCGTGAGGTTCTCGTACCACTGGGCGCTGTAGCGGGCCGCGCTCTGCACGGAGAGCAGTTCCGAGGTGCGCTGCCGCTGGTAGCGGGCCAGGGCCTCCGGCAGGTCGGCGTGCTCGCGCAGGGCGTCGGCCAGCGCGATGGCGTCCTCCAGGGCGAGGGTGGTGCCGGCGCCGATGGAGTAGTGGGTGGTGTGGGCGGCGTCCCCGAGGAGGACCAGGTTGCCGCGGTGCCAGGTCCTGTTGGTCAGGGTGCGGAAGGTCAGCCACTGGGCGCGGCCCGAGCCCGCGGAGCGGCCGATCAGCGGGTGGCCGTCGAGGATGTCGGCGAACAGCTTCTCCAGCTGGACGAGCCCCTCGGCCTCGTCGGCGCGGTCGAGGCCGAGACCGGTCCAGGTCTCGGGCGCGCACTCGACGACGACGGTGCTGCGCTCGGGACTGAAGGCGTAGCCGTAGCACCAGACCCAGCCGTGCTCGGTCTCGACGAAGGCGAAGCTGAAGGAGTCGAAGACCTTGCCGGTGCCGAGCCAGATGTAGCGGTTGCGGCCCTCCTTGACCTCGGCGCCGAAGTCGTCGGCATGTGCGGAGCGCAGGGCGCTGTTCACGCCGTCGCCGGCCACGACGAGGTCGGCTCCGGCGAGGTCACCGGCGGTGAGGTCGGCGGCGGTGATCCCGCGCTCGAACTCCACCCGGACACCGAGCGCGCGGGCCCGGGCGACGAGGATCTCCAGGAGGCGGTGCCGGCCGATGCCGTGGCCGAGGTCGCTGGGGCGGCGGGTGACGAGGTCACGGACCCGGGCCTCACCCTCGCTCCAGGTGACCGAGGCCTCCTCGATCGCGCGGGCCGACTCGGGGTCGTGGGCGTGCAGCTTGTCGAGCAGTCCGCGCCAGTAGGTCACGCCCCAGCCGTAGGTCGAGCCCTCCGGGTCGCGCTCGTGGACGGTGATGTCGTGGGACGGGTCCTGCTGCTTCAGCAGGATCGAGAGATACAGGCCGGCGGGCCCGCCGCCGACGCAGGCGACCTTCACACGCACCCCTAGTCATGACGCAAAGCGATTAATTGGCAACGCAGGGTAGCAGCCGGAGGCCGCGGGGCCTGCGCTCCGGATCGCGTCACTTTCCGCACGTGAGGCGGGCCACTGCCTGCGGGTCCGCCCGCAAAGGATCATCGAATCCACGGTCCGCGAGCGAAGGAATTCCTCCGTCCGGGTCCCGGAGAGCCCCCTCCACAGCAAGATCATCTTTGTTCAACACTGTACGACATGTAGGGAATTGTCTGGATCGCAGCCAACCCGTCTCGAGCGATTTCTCCCGCTCTCGGCAGGGCCGATAGGCATGCGGAGTCCGTCAACACAGGAGGAACACCGCATGCCGGAACTCACCCGCCGTACCGCGCTCACCGTTACGGCCGCCCTCGCCGCGGCGACCGTCGCCGCGCCGCGCGCGTCCGCCGAGGGCCACGACCACGGTTCCCCCGAGGCCTTCGACGAGGTCTACCGGGGGCGCCGGATACGGGGCCGGGCCACCGGCGGTCACCACGGGGGCTGGCTCGTCACGGTCGACGGCGTGGAACTGCACCTGATGCAGAACGCCGACGGCACCTGGATCAGCGTCGTCAGCCACTACGACCCGGTGCCCACCCCGCGGGCGGCCGCACGGGCCGCCGTGGACGAGCTCCAGGGCGCACGACTGCTGCCGTTCCCCGCCAACTGACCGCCTCGTACGCCGCTTTGCAGGCCGCCTTCCAGGCCGCCTTGTACGCCTCTTTGGAGCATCCGCACACATGACCGTCCGCAAGAACCAGGCCACCCTGTCCGCCGACGAGAAGCGGCGTTTCACCGCCGCAGTCCTGGAGCTGAAGCGCTCCGGCCGCTACGACACGTTCGTCACCACCCACAACGGCTTCATCATGGCCGACACCGACAACGGCGCTCGCACGGGCCACCGTTCGCCCTCCTTCCTGCCCTGGCACCGCAGATTCCTGCTCGACTTCGAACGAGCCCTCCAGTCCGTCGACGCCTCGGTCGCGCTCCCCTACTGGGACTGGAGCAGCGACCGCTCGACGCGTGCCTCGCTGTGGGCGCCCGACTTCCTCGGCGGCACCGGGCGCAGCCGGGACGGGCGGGTGATGGACGGCCCGTTCGCCGCGGACAGCGGCAACTGGCCGATCACCGTGCGGGTCGACGGCCGTACGTATCTCCGCCGTGCCCTCGGGGCCGGGGTGCGGGAGTTGCCGACCCGGGCCGAGGTGGACTCCGTGCTGTCGATGCCGACATACGACATGGCGCCCTGGAACAGTGCCTCGGACGGGTTCCGCAACCATCTGGAGGGCTGGCGCGGGGTCAATCTGCACAACCGGGTCCATGTGTGGGTCGGCGGGCAGATGGCCACCGGCGTCTCCCCTAACGACCCGGTGTTCTGGCTGCACCACGCGTACGTGGACAAGCTGTGGGCCCAGTGGCAGCGGCGCCATCCGGACTCCCCGTACCTGCCCGCCGCGGGCACCCCGGATGTCGTCGACCTCGACGAGACCATGCGGCCGTGGAACGACGTGCGGCCCGCCGACCTGCTGGACCACAGGAGCCACTACACCTTCGACACCGAATAAGAGTGGCCTTGCTCCGGTTTGCCCCGCGGAGCGTGCGGTACCCGCGCCGTACACACCGAGAGGACGAAGGAGGGATTCACCCGTGTCGCAGGTCGAGGAATCCATCGAGGTCGGCGTGCCGGTGCACACCGCCTACAACCAGTGGACACAGTTCGAGACCTTCCCCGAGTTCATGAGCGGGGTCGAGCGCATCGAGCAGCGGACCGACACGCTCACGCACTGGGTGACCAACGTCAACGGGGTGCACCGGGAGTTCGACGCGGAGATCACCGAGCAGATCCCGGACGAGCGGGTCGCGTGGACCACGATCGCCGGTGAGGCCAAGCAGGCCGGTGCGGTCACCTTCCACCGCCTCGACGAGGGTCACACCAAGGTGATGCTCCAGATGGACTTCCACCCGGACAGCATCACCGAGAAGGTCGGCGACAAGCTCGGGTTCGTGAAGCGGCAGACCAAGGGTGACCTGGAGCGCTTCAAGACGTTCATCGAGGAGCGCGGCCGGGAGACCGGTGAGTGGCGCGGGGCGGTGATCTGACCGCCGCGGGCTAACCGGCGCCTTCCGTACGGCACTCCGGGTGCCCCCAGCCCTGGGCGTTCTTGGCGATGGGCTCGCCCGCCGCGTAGGAGCGTCCGCACAGGCACCGGCCGGGGAACTTGGCCTTGATCGTGCGGGAGGACGAACCGGACGTACCTGAGGACGAACCACCGCTCCGCCTGGGCGACTTGGCCCGGGCGGGGCGGTCGGCTTTCGGGGTGTCCGGCGACGGCGGCGGCTCCGGGGAGCCGAGGGCGCTGCTCGCCGGCTCCTGGACGATGGCCGCCTGGCTGGCCGCGCGGTCGGCGAAGTCGTTGAGCGGGTCCCCGTCGACCTGGTGGGCGGGGACGTAGCGGAACTCGACCGTACGGCCGTCGAGCAGTTCGTCGATGCGGACCACGAGGTCCTGGTTGGCGACCGGCTTGCCCGCCGAGGTCTTCCAGCCGTTGCGCTTCCAGCCGGGCAGCCAGGTGGTGACGGCCTTCATGGCGTACTGGGAGTCCATCCGGATCTCCAGCGGCACGTCCGGGTCGGTCGCGGCCAACAGCCGCTCCAGCGCGGTCAGTTCGGCGACGTTGTTGGTGGTCTTGCCGAGCGGCCCTGCCTCCCAGCGGTCCGGGGTCTCGCTCGCGTCGGCAAGCACCCAGGCCCAGGCCGCGGGTCCCGGATTTCCCTTCGAAGCCCCGTCGCACGCGGCCACCAGTCGTTCACGCATGCGCCCGATCATGCCATGAGCGGACGACGGCCCCCGCCGCGACGACAGCGGCCGACGTCCGATGTCCGATGTCCGACGTCCCACGTACCGATCAAGCGGCCACGCACAGGTCGGCTACGGCACAGGTCGGCTAGGGCACGTCCGAGATCTGGGGAATCTCGCCCTGCGTCCTCGTCACGTCGATGACCGAGAAGCTCGCGCCCTGCGGGTCGCTGAGCGCCGCGAAGCGGCCGAACGGGGTGTCCATCGGGCCGAACCGCAGGACGCCCCCGTGCCCGGTGGCGCGGGCGACGGCACCGTCGCAGTCGTCGACGGTGAAGTAGACGTTGATGTAGGCGGGGACCTCGGGCGGGAACTCCTCGCCCATCTTCATGCGGCCGAGGACGGTGTCGTCGCCGACGTTGAACATCCGGAAGTCCATGGCCTCGCCCTCCATCTGCTTGGCGGTGTAGCCGAACACCGCCGGGAAGAACGCGTCGGACTTCCCGGGCTCGCGGGTGTAGACCTCGGCCCAGCAGAACGCCCCGGGCTGCTCGGGCGGGGCCTCGAACCCCTCGTGGACCCCCGCCTGCCACACCCCGAAGACGACCCCGCCCGGGTCGCGGCCCAGGCACATCGTGCCGAAGTCGCCCACCTGCATGGGCTCCATCAGCACCTCGCCGCCGTGCTCACGGATCCTGGCGGCGGTCGCGGCCGCGTCCGGCGAGGCGAGGTACAGGCACCACTGCGACTGCCCCTCCTGACCGGGCATGGGCGGGACGACGGCGGCCACGGCCTTCCCCGCGGCGTAGGCCTGGGTGTAGTTGCCGTACTCCGACGACGACTCGCCGAAGGTCCAGCCGAGGACGTCTCCGTAGAAGCTCTTGGCCCCCTCGACGTCGCCGAACATCGCATCGGCCCAGCAGGGGGTTCCCTCAGGTCGTACGGCCATGATCGCGGCCTTCCCGAATCGGTGGCAGGTCCGTTTCCTCACGCTAGCCACCGGTCGGCCCGAGCGCGCGTCGAAGCGGGGTCCCCAGTGCCGAGTGCCCCTAGATGCGGGGTCCCCCGTGCGGAGCGCCCCTCGAAGCGGGGTCCCCGGTGCACGGGCAGTCCCGAGGAGCGCGCGGGCACTCATGGTGTGCCGACTGCCTCACCAGGCAGGTTTACACCTTCCCTGTCGTGAAGCCGCCCTCTTCACGCCCTGATCGACAGGCACTGCGGCTGTTTGGCTTGTCCTGCGTACGGCCAGCCCACTCACCTCCCAGGAGGGAACGTGTCCACACCGGACAGCGCCACCGGCGCCGCCGTCGACGAACCGGAGCCCCCGGCCCGAGCCGAACCGACCAGCCTCGGCACCCAGGCCGCCCGGCAGCTCGCCACCACCACCAAGACCGAACCCCAGATGCAGGCCATCAGCTCCCGCTGGCTGCTGCGCATGCTGCCGTGGGTGGACGTGAAGGGCGGCACCTACCGGGTGAACCGGCGCCTCCAGCTCAAGGTGGGCCGGGGCCGGGTGGAGTTCGAGCAGAACGGCGCCGACGACATCCGGGTCATCCCCCGCACGCTCACCGAGCTCCCGGCCCTGCGGGGCTACTCCGACCTCGAGGTGCTGAAGGAGGTCGCGACCCGTTTCCACGTCCGGGAGGTCCGCGCCGGCCAGGTCCTCGTCGAGGCGGGGCAGCCGGTCACGGAGGCCTTCCTCGTCGTGCACGGCCGCTTCACCCGCTTCACGGAGGGCAAGTACGGCGAGGAGGAGATCGTCGGTGTCGTCACCGACGGCGCGCAGCTGGGCGACGAGGCCATCGGGC
The DNA here is from genome assembly GCF_001514195.1 of Streptomyces griseorubiginosus. Classification (GTDB taxonomy): domain Bacteria; phylum Actinomycetota; class Actinomycetes; order Streptomycetales; family Streptomycetaceae; genus Streptomyces; species Streptomyces griseorubiginosus. The sequence continues at coordinate 263,760 of NZ_KQ948740.1, forward strand.
AGCCGGACCCGCTGTGGCTGAGCTCGGTCCGGGCCGAGACCGCCGCCACCGTGCTGGTGCTGCCGTGGTCCGTGGTCACGGAGTTCACCGGTCGGGTGCCCTCCCTCGCCGCCCATCTGGAGGCCTACGCGCGCCGGCAGAGCCTGCCGATGAACCGCAAGGGCGAGGCCGACGTCCCCGTGCAGGCGGGCCACGTCGGGGAGCCGACGATCGGCGGCGGCTACGTCGACTACGAACTCTCCCCGCGCGAGTACGAGTTGTCGCTGACCCAGACCGTGCTGCGGGTGCACACCCGGGTCGCCGACCTCTACAACCACCCGATGGACCAGACCGAGCAGCAACTCCGCCTGACCATCGAGGAGATCCGGGAACGCCAGGAGTGGGAGCTGGTCAACAACCGGGAGTTCGGGCTGCTGCACAACGCCGACCACGGCCAGCGCATCAGCACCTTCACGGGCCCGCCCACCCCGGACGACATGGACGAACTGCTCGCGATGCGCCGCAAGACCAAGCTGTTCCTGGCCCATCCGAAGGCGATCGCGGCGTTCTTCCGGCAGTGCAACCGGCGCGGCCTTGTGCCGGGCACGGCGAGCGTCGAGGGGCACGAGATCCCCGCCTGGCGCGGGGTGCCGATCTTCCCGTGCAACAAGATCCCGGTCAGCGGGCAGCACACCAGCAGCATCATCGCGCTGCGCACCGGGGAGGGCGACCAGGGTGCCGTCGGGCTCTACCAGACGGGCATCCCGGAGGAGTACCAACCGGGCCTGAACGTGCGGTTCATGGGCATCGGCGCCAACTCGATCATCAGCTACCTCGTCACCGCGTACTACTCGATGGCCATCCTCGTCCCCGACGCGGTGGGGATCCTGGAGAACGCCCAGATCGGCCGGACGGCCGAGTGACCGCGACGAGCTCCCGGTCCCTGCCCGGTCCCCCCGACATCGCGAGCCGTCTGCGCACGCCCCGGCGCGGCGGGGCGATCCCGGGCCTGAGGTACCGGCAGGTCGCCCCCGCCGACCCCGTGAAGGCCGCGGAGGTCGACCGCAGGCTGGAGGCCTGGGCGCGGCGCCTGGACCTGTTCCCGGAAGCCTGGAAGGGGGACTTCTCGGGGTTCCAGTTCGGCCGGGCCGTGGTCCTCCAGCACCCCGAGGCGGCCGACCTCGACCGGCTCACGGTCGCCGGGGAGCTGCTGCTCGCCGAGAACGTCGTCGACTCCTGCTACTGCGAGGAGGACGAGGGGCGCGGCGGCGCCCGCCGGGGCCTGGGCGGACGGCTGATCATGGCCCAGTCGGCGATCGACCCGTACCACGGCGTCCCCGAGCTGGAGGAGGAGTGGCGCGAGGGCGTCCAGGCCGACGGCCCGCTGCGCTCCTACCACTTCGCCCTGAGGGACTACGCCGCGCTCGCCACCCCGAGCCAGACCGACCGGTTCGTGCACGACATCGCCCGGCTGCACCTCGGCTACCTGGCCGAGGCCGCCTGGGCGGAGACCCGGCACGTGCCGCGGGTCTGGGAGTACCTGGTGATGCGGCAGTTCAACAACTTCCGGCCCTGTCTGTCGATCGTGGACGCCGTCGACGGCTACGAACTGCCCGAGGCGCTCTACGCCCGTCCCGAGATCCAGCGGGTCACGGCACTGGCCTGCAACGCCACCACGATCGTCAACGACCTCTACTCCTTCACCAAGGAACTGGCGAGCGACCCCACCCACCTCAACCTGCCCCAGGTGGTCGCCGCCAACGACAAGCGCGGGCTCAAGGCCGCCTACCTCAAGTCCGTCGAGATCCACAACCGGATCATGGCCGCCTTCGACGAGCAGTCCGCCCTGCTGTCCGCCGGCTCACCGCTGGTGGAGCGCTACACCCGGAGCCTGTCCGACTGGGTGGCCGGGAACCACGAGTGGCACGCCACCAACAGCCACCGCTACCACCTGCCCAACTACTGGTGACGGGCCACCGCATGACGGAACGTCAGAACGACCAGCACGAGGAGTCACCGTTGACCATCGCCCCCCACGCAGGCACCAGGGCCGCCCAGGTGCCGACCCAGTCGACGTACCAGAACCGGGTCGCGGACTACTGGAACGCCGAGGAGAACCCGGTCAACCTGGAACTCGGCAGGCTCGACGACCTCTACCACCACCACTACGGCCTCGGGGAGGCGGACCGTGCCGTCCTCGAGGAACCGGATCCGGTACGGCGGCGTGAGCGCATCACCGCCGAACTGCACCGTCTCGAACACACCCAGGCCGAACTCCTCGCCGCCCGGCTCGGACCGCTCGTTCCCGAGGACCGGGTCTTCGACGCCGGGTGCGGGCGCGGCGGGGGAAGCGTCGTGGCCCATCTGCGCTACGGCTGCCAGGCCGACGGGGTCACCATCTCCGAAAAGCAGGCCGAGTTCGCGAACGCGCAGGCCCGCAAGCGGGGCATCGACGACCGGGTGCGCTACCACCACCGCAACATGCTCGACACCGGGCTCGCCTCCGGGGCCTACGCGGCGTCCTGGAACAACGAGTCCACGATGTACGTCGAACTGGACCTGCTGTTCGCCGAGCACGCGCGGCTGCTGCGCCGCGGGGGACGCTACGTGGTCATCACCGGCTGCTACAACGACACCTACGGCAGGGCGTCCCGCGAGGTCTCGCTCATCAACGCCCACTACATCTGCGACATCCACCCGCGCTCGGCGTACTTCCGCGCGCTGGCCCGCAACCGGCTGGTGCCGGTGCACGTGGAGGACCTCACCGAGGCGGCCATGCCCTACTGGGAGCTGCGCAAGGAGGCAGACCACCTGGTCACCGGCATCGAGGAGACCTTCCTGACCGCCTACCGCAACGGCAGCTTCCAGTACCTGCTCATCGCGGCCGACCGGGTGTGAGTCAGGGCCCGGTCGCCGCCTCCCGGGTGGCGGCCGGGCCCTGTCCCGAGCTGTCGTGACCGTCGTCCGGGCCGGGGCCCATGCTCCGGCGCGGACGCGTGCGCAGGTGCCGACATCCCCGCACCGCACGTGTCCGCGCCGGAACTCCCCCGGACGGCTCCCCCCTTGAACCGTGGTGTCTCCTGTTCTACCTTCGCCACATGGTCTGGGCATCAACGCCCGCTCATCAGCGACACAACGGGCGGGTGCCGGGCGGGCCAGGTGATGGGGAATGCGCCCGCACCTCGCCCTGATCGAGGACGACCCCGACTTCGCACTGATGTGCCGTTCCTATCTGGAGCGGGCCGGATTCACCGTCACCTGGGCCATGGACGCCCGCGCAGGCAAGTCCGTGCTCCACGAGAGCGGCGTGGACCTGGCCGTCCTGGACCTGGGCCTTCCCGACGGCAGCGGACTGGAACTGCTGCGGGCGCTGCGCTCCACCAGCCGGCTTCCGGTGATCGTCGTCTCGGGCCGCGGCGCGGAGGCGGACCGGGTCGCGGGCCTTGAGATCGGCGCCGACGACTACCTGGTCAAGCCGTTCTCGCAGCGGGAGCTGGTGGCCCGGATCCACGCCGTGCTGCGCCGCTCGCAGCCCCCGGACGCGCCGACGGTGGTCCGGGCCGGCGCGCTGACGATCGACACGGCCGCACGACAGGCCTCCGTGGACGGCATCCCGCTCGCGCTGCGCCCCAAGGAGTTCGCCCTGCTGGAGCTGCTGGCCGGGGCCCCCGGCCGGGTCTTCTCCGCGGACCAGCTCCTGGAGCGGATCTGGGGCGCGTCCTGGCAGCAGCCCGCGACCGTCGTCGAGCACGTGTACCGGCTGCGCGGCAAACTCGGCGCACTCCCCGCCCCCGCACCACGGATCACCACGCTCCGCGGCTACGGCTACCGCCTCGACCCCTGACGTCCCCCGGCCAGGAGGGCCGCCCATGCCCGACGCCCCGGACTTCCGGCGCCTGTTCGACTCCCTGCTCTCCCCGCTGCTGGTCCTCACCCCCGACTTCGTCATCGTCGAGGCCAACCGCGCCTATCTGACGGCCACCCGCACCGACCGATCCATCGTGGGGCGGCCGGTGTTCGAGGTGTTCCCGGACAACCCCGAGGACCCCACCGCCGACGGCGTGGCCAATCTGCGGCGCTCTCTGGAGACGGTCGTGGCGAGCGGTCGTACGGACACGATGGCCCTTCAGCGGTACGACATCCCGACGGCCGAGGAAGGGGTCTTCGCCGAGCGGTACTGGAGCCCGGTCAACGCGCCGGTCCTGGACGACGAGGGGCGGGTGACCCATGTCGTGCACCGGGTCGAGGACGTCACGGAGTTCGTGCATCTGCGGCGGGTGGGGCGGGAGCAGCGGCGGGCGGCCGCCGACGCGCAGATGCGCGCGGAGGGCATGGAGATCGATCTGTTCGTCCGTGCGCGGGAGATCCGCGAGGTGAACGAACAGCTGAGCCGGGCCAACGCCGAGCTGGACGCGGCGGGGCGTCGCCTCCGGGAGGAGCAGCGGGCCAAGGACCGGTTCATCGCCACGCTCTCGCACGAGCTGCGCAACCCCCTCGCGGCCGCGACCGCCGCCACCGAACTCCTCGCCCTGGACATGCCGGAGGGGCATCCGGCTCTGGCCGTACTGGAGCGGCAGCTCGGCACGCTGGCGCGGATGAGCAACGACCTGCTGGACGGCACGCGGGCGGTGACCGGGCGCCTGGAGCTGGTGCGGGAGCCGGTGGACGTGCGCTCGGTCGTCGAAGGGGCCTGCGCGGACATCCGTGGTCTGTTCGCGCACGACGGCCGCACGCTCGACGTACGGCTGCCCGGGGCGCCGCTGCTCGTGGACGGCGACCGGCTGCGGCTCGCGCAGGTGCTGACGAACCTGCTTTCGAACGCGCTCAAGTACACCCGGCCGGGCGGGCTCACCGAGGTGGAGCTGGTGGCCGGGGGCGGCGAGGCGCGGCTGACCGTGCGCGACGACGGCATCGGGTTCGAGCCCGGTCAGGCCGAGGAGCTGTTCGGGGTGTTCATGCGGGCGGCCCCCGCCGGTCCCGACACCCCGGAGGGCCTGGGTCTCGGGCTCGCCGTCGCCCGGACCGTCGTGGAGCTCCACCAGGGCCGCATCGGCGCGCACAGCGACGGGCCCGGCAAGGGGGCGACGTTCACGGTGGCGCTGCCGGTCCTCGCCTCGGCGGTCCCGCGTCCGCCCCGGCCCGCGGCCCGGCCGGTGTCCCCGCTGCTGTCCGTGCTGATCGTGGAGGACAACGCGGACCTGGCCGCGACGTATCACACCCTGCTGGAGCGGCAGGGCCACCGGGTGACGACCGTGCACACCGGTGCGGACGCGCTCGCCGCGACGGAGAGCGGGTCCTTCGACGTGGTGCTGTGCGATCTGGGACTGCCGGACATCGACGGCTACACGGTCGCCCGCCGGATGCGGGCCCGGCCCGACGGCGGCCGACCGCGTCTGATCGCGGTCTCCGGCTTCAGCCGGGGCACGGACCGGGCGCTGTCCAGGGCGGCCGGGTTCGACGCCCATCTGACCAAGCCGCTTCCGCTGACCGACCTGCTGGAGTTCCTGGAGGAGCCCGGCGAGGGCGCCGACTGAACCGGCCCGGGCGTCTTCCCCCTTGCCCGCGGCTGTGCTTGCCTGGGGAACCGTTTCTCGGCGACCGGGGCGGGAGTCGCACATGCGCAGACCGTGGATCGTGGCGGTACGGCAGTCGCACATGCGCAGACCGTGGATCGTGGCGGTGCTGGCCGGAGTGCTGCTGCTCGGCGCGTGCAGCGACCCCTCGGACGGGCCGGAGAAGGCCCCGCCGACCCCGGACGTCCCGCGCGCGGCCACGACGCACCAGCGCTCCCAGGCCTCGCCGAGCGCCGCCCCCGAGGTCGTCGCCCCGCGCGTGCTCTATCTCGGCGACTCCCTCGCCATGGAGGCCCAGCGGGTGCTCGGGCAGGAGCTGCGCCGCGAGCTGCGGGCGACGTACACGAGCGCGCCCTACTCGGGCACGACCCTGTGCGACTACCTGGAGGGCACCGGGAAGAAGTCGCTGGTGCCCGACCGGGACAAGGCGGCCGCGCTGGTCCGGGCGCTGCACCCGGACTACGTGGTGATGCAGTTCTGGGGCAACGCGTGGGGCTACACCTGGTGCATGGACGGCATCAGTCATGCCGGCGCACCGCAGAGGTACTTCCGCAGGTACCGGGCGGACCTGCGGAGACTGACCGACCAGATCGCCGCGGCGGGCGGGCGGCACCGGCCGCGGATCGTATGGGTGGCGCAGGGCCCGGACCCGATCACCCCCGACCGGGTCCGGCGCGTGAACGAGCTGTACGAGGAGCAGGCGGCCGCCTCGGGTGACGCGGTGGCCGACGCGGGGGCCACCGTGGCGCCCGCCGGGGCCCGCTGGTCCTGGGTGCAGTACCTGCCCTGCACCGCGTACGAGAAGGAGCACCCGGTCTACTGCACCCAGCCGGAGCGCGACCGGACCGCCCTCCACCTGGACAAGGACTACCTGCACTTCTGCCTGGCACCGACGACGTCCACGCCCCGGCCGTGCCCGGTCCGCTCCCCCGGCATCCTGCGGATCGCCCGGGAGATCACCCGGGTGGTCGGCCGGACACCCGCCGGCTGACGCTCACTCGCCCGCGTACGCCTTCTCCAGGGCGGCGAGGTCGAACTTGCCCATCGCCATGAACGCCTTGGTGACACGGGCCGCCTTCTCCGGGTCCGGGTCGCCCACCATGTCGGCCAGCCCTTCGGGCACGACCTGCCACGACAGCCCGTAGCGGTCCTTGAGCCAGCCGCAGGGGCCGGGCTCGCCGCCGTTCTCGGTGAGCTTGGCCCAGTAGTAGTCGATCTCCTCCTGGTCCGCGCAGAAGATCTGGAAGGAGACGGCTTCGGTGAACGTGAACTGCGGTCCGCCGTTGAGGGCGACGAAATTCTGCCCGTTGGCCGTGAAGTCGACCGTCAGGACGGTCCCGGCGGGCTGCATCGCGCCCTCGGGGTAGTGGGTGACGCGCCCGACGGTGGCGTCCTTGAAGACCGAGACGTAGAAGTGCGCGGCCTCCTCGGCCTGGCCGTCGAACCAGAGACATGTGGTGAAAGGCCTGCTCGCCATGGGTTCCTCCTGAAGCGTCGTGGTGCGGTCATCTCTGTGGACCGATCCTCGGCGCGGAACTCATCGGTCGGAGGGCCGGTTAATCCAGGTGGCCCATACACCGGTGCGACCTAGCATCCCCGTATGACGTCAACCGACAGCATCACGCCGTTCCGTGTCGACATTCCGCAGCGCGACCTCGACGACCTCCACGCACGGCTCGACCGCACCCGCTGGCCGGACGATCTCTCGGCCACCGGCTGGGCGTACGGCGTCCCGGCCGCCTATCTGCGCGAACTCGCGCACCACTGGCGGCACTCCTACGACTGGCGCGCGGCCGAGGCCGAGCTCAACGCGTGGCCGCAGTTCACCACCGTCATCGACGGGACGACCGTCCACTTCGCCCATGTCCGCTCCCCCGAGCCGGACGCCACCGCGCTGATCCTCACGCACGGCTGGCCGGGCTCGATCGTCGAGTTCCTGGACGTGGTGGGCCCCCTGACCGATCCGGCGGCGCACGGCGGCGACCCGGCCGACGCCTTCCATGTCGTCGTGCCGAGCATCCCCGGCTTCGGACTGTCCGGGCCGCCCGCGGACACCGGTTGGGAGGCGGGCCGGATCGCGGGAGCCTGGGCCGAGCTGATGACCCGGCTCGGCTACGAGCGGTTCGGCGCACAGGGCGGGGACTGGGGCGCCGCGATCTCCCGGGAGCTGGGCCGGGCCCACCCCGGGCGGGTCGTCGGCGTCCACCTCAATCTGCTGCCGGGCGCGCAGGCGACCCGGGAACCGACCGAGGAGGAGCTCGCCGCGCTGGAACCCGGCGAGCGGGAGCGGACCCTGGAGTCGTGGCGCCGGTGGCGGGACTGGTCGAGCGAGGGCACCGGGTACGCCGTGCTGAACTCGACCCGGCCGCAGACCGTCGGTTACGCGCTCACCGACTCCCCGGTCGGCCAACTCGCCTGGATCGTCGAGAAGTTCCAGGCGTGGACGGACTCGGCAGAGCTGCCCGAGGAGGCCGTGGACCGGGACCGCCTGCTGACCAACGTGATGCTGTACTGGCTGACCGGGACCGCCGCCTCGGCCGCCCGGATCTACTACGAGCGGGCACACGCCACGGGCGAGAGCGCGGCCCGGCCCACCGCGCCGTCGACCGCGCCCACCGCCCTCGCCCTGTTCCCCGCGGAGCTCCAGATCCCGCTGCGGCACAAGGCGGAGCGCACGGAGAACATCGTGCGCTGGACCGAGCTCGGCCGGGGCGGGCACTTCGCGGCGATGGAGGAGCCCGACCTGCTGGTGGAGGACATCCGGGCGTTCTTCCGGCAACTGCGCGAGAAGGACTGAGCGCTCCCCCGGGGCACGCGCCGGGGCCCGCGCTCTGCCCGTGGCGGATCTGCTCCGGGCAGAGAAACCGCATCGGGGCGACGTCCCAGGTCAACAGTGGATCCGACGGCATCCCTACGACCCCGAGGACCGCCCATGACCACCATCCGGGCCGAGGAGGGGGACACCCCTCCCACCCGCTTCGACGACCACCTGGCGACCCAGCTGCTCGCCCAGCGCATCGTGCTGCTGGGCACCCAGGTCGACGAGGTCTCCGCGAACCGGGTCTGCTCCCAGCTGCTGATCCTGTCCGCCGAGGACCCGCGCACCGACATCAGCCTGTACATCAACAGCCCCGGCGGCTCGGTGTACGCCGGGCTCGCCATCTACGACACGATGCGGCTCATCCCCAACGACGTGTCGACGCTCGCCATGGGGTTCGCCGCGAGCATGGGCCAGTTCCTGCTCTGCGCCGGCGCACCCGGCAAGCGGTACGCCCTGCCGCACGCGCGGATCATGATGCACCAGGGCTCGGCGGGCATCGGCGGCACCACCGCCGACATCGAGATCCAGGCGGAGAACCTGGACCACAGCAAGCGGACGATGGAGCGGCTGCTCGCCGAGAACACGGGCCAGAGCCCGGAGACGATCGCCCGGGACGGCGACCGCGACCGCTGGTTCACGGCCGAGGAGGCCAGGCAGTACGGCATGGTGGACCGGGTCCTGGAGTCCCTCGCGGACGTCCGCCCGACCGCCTCCAGGCGACGGATGGGACTGTGACCATGGCGAACTACACGATTCCGTACGTCGTCGAGCGGACCGCGCACGGCGAGCGCTCCTCCGACGTGTTCAGCCGCCTGCTGTCCGAGCGGATCATCTTCCTCGGCACCGAGATCGACGACGGCGTGGCCAACGTGGTGATCGCACAGCTGCTGCACCTGGAGGCGTCGGCTCCGGAGAGCGAGATCGCGATCTACATCAACTCGCCCGGCGGATCGTTCACTTCACTGATGGCGATCTACGACACCATGACCTATGTGCAGGCGCCGATCTCCACGCTCTGCGTGGGGCAGGCGGCCTCCACGGCGGCCGTCCTGCTGGCCGGCGGGGATCCCGGGCGCCGGCTGGTGCTGGAGCACGCGCGTGTGCTGCTCGGCCAGCCCGCCTCCGGCGGCAACCGCGGCTCGATCTCCGACCTCGCCCTCCAGGCCAAGGAGATGGTCCGCATCCGCTCCCAGGTGGAGGAGGTGCTGGCCCGGCACACCCACCACGACGTCGCGACCCTGCGCGCCGACATGGACCGCGACAAGGTGTTCACGGCCGAGGAGGCGGTGGCGTACGGGCTGGCCGACGAGGTGGTGAGCCGGCGCCTCGTGGGGGTCTGAGGCGCCGGCTGCGGCGTCAGGCCGCCAGGTGCGTCAGGCCGCCAGGCACATCCCGTCGTACGACGCTCCCGGTACCGTGCGCCGGGTGCGGGCGGAGCGCCGGGTGAGCTCGCCCTGGGCGAGGGAGAGCAGATCGCCGAGGCCGAGGCCCAGGGCGTGGGCGGCGGCCGCGAGGACCTCGGAGGAGGCCTCCTTGCGGCCGCGCTCCACCTCGGAGAGGTAGGGCATCGAGATCCGGGCCGCGTCGGCGACGTCCTTGAGCGTGCGCTCCTGGGCGAGGCGCTCACGACGCAGGACGTCCCCGACGAGGTCGCGCCACAGGGGTTCCCTGGCCCGGCTCGGGACGGGGTCCGCGGGGGCGGTCGGACGCGGCGGTGCCGGGGCGGGGCGTTCGGACACCGGGCGGGCGGTCCCCGGGCGCGCGGGGTGCGGGCGCAGGGGGATGACGCGGGCTTGGTTCGGCGCTTCGTTGCTCACCTGATCAGCCTAGGTGGCGCGGCGACGAGGGGAAGGGGGCGGCGTTCCGCCCTGAGTGGACACGGCCCGTCGGCGCCGTCCCGAGCGTCGAGATCCGGCCACGTGGTTCCGGAACGGCTGCTCGACAGCCCGCCGTCACGGCCTCGATCACCCATCACCCCAGCCGCGACCAGCGATTTTGCGCCGCCTCCGAACCCAGCGGGCATGCGTGGTGACTCCCCGGGTAGGCGCAGGCCGAGGGAGCTGTGGGTAGATTTCGTGAAGCCGGTGAAGCGGCGATGCATAGGTCGGCGCGTTCCGGGTACCCGGGAGGCCGCTGATCGCTTTCAGCACCCGAGACAACCAAGGCCGAAGAGGCAGACGTCGAGCCGTGACTTTCGTGGGAGAGGCAATGCATACCGCCGTCACCGCCGTGAACCGCCCGGAGACAGAGGTCGCCGGGCACGCAAGCGGGACCAGGACGGGTGGGACACCGCTGCCGGGAGTCCAGGAACCGCGGGCCGTGGCCCCGCGGGACGCGCGGGAGCTGTCCCGCCAGTTCTTCCAGCGCCTCACGGAACTCGAGGAGGGCACGCACGAGTACCAGTACGCGCGCAACACCCTCATCGAGATGAACATGTCCCTCGTGCGGTTCGCGGCCGGCCGGTTCCGGGGCCGCGGGGACGACATGGAGGACATCGTCCAGACCGGCATGATCGGCCTGATCAAGGCCATCGACCGGTTCGAGGTGTCGCGCGAGGTCGAGTTCACGTCGTTCGCGCTGCCCTACATCGTCGGCGAGATCAAGCGGTTCTTCCGTGACACCACCTGGGCGGTGCACGTCCCCCGGCGCCTCCAGGAGCTGCGTGTCGAGCTGGCCAAGGCGCGCGAGGAACTCGCGAGCCGCCTGGACCGGGACCCGTCCGTGGCCGAACTCGCCACCCTGATGAACATCTCCGAGAAGGAGGTCGTCGAGGCGCAGATCGCCTCGAACGGCTACAACTCCTCCTCCCTGGACGCGGCCCTCACGGGTGACGGACCCGAGGGCGGCGAATCGGTGCTGGCCGACTTCATCGGCGTGGAGGAGGACGGGCTGCGGCTCGTCGAGGACTTCCAGTCGCTGGCCCCCCTGATGGCCGAGCTGAGCGACCGCGACCGGGAGATCATCCACATGCGGTTCGTGGAGGAGGCGACCCAGTCGGAGATCGGTGAGCGGCTCGGCTGCTCCCAGATGCACGTGTCCCGGCTGATCAAGCGGATCATCACGCGGCTGCGCGAGGGCATGCTGGGCGAGCTGGGCTGCGCCTGACGAGAACACGCGAAGCGGGTGCCGTCCACGGACGGCACCCGCTCTGTCAGTTCTCCGCTCAGTGTCTTTCGTCAGTTCTGCTCGCCGAGCGTCAGTTCTTCTCTTCTCGCCGAGCGTCAGTTCTTCTCGCCGAGGCCGAGCACGGCGCGGACCCGCTTGCCCACCGGTACGCGTTCCGCCGCCACCTCCCGCGCGAGGACGTGCACGATCTCCAGACCGTGCCGCCCGATCCGCTCGGGATCCCGGGGGAACCGGCGCGGCAGGGCGGCGCTGCTGTCGTAGACCGTGACGACGACCGCGCTGTCGGTGCCCTCCAGTTCGAGGATGTACGGCCCGTTGCTGTGCCGGTCGGCGTTGGTGACGAGTTCGCTCACCACGAGGAGCACCTCCTCCTGCACACGGTCGTCGATGGCCGCGCACCACTCGGTCCTGAGCCGGCCGAGGAAGTCCGCGGCGAAGGCGCGGGCCTCGGCGATGCATCCCGGCTCGCCCGTGTAGTGCGCCGCCTGTCGTAGCGGCTCGACGGGCACGTCGAAACCAGTCGGTATCACTGCCCCGTCCAGGTGATCGATCATGCGTTTCTCTCTCGGATGCCGGACTGGCCGGACGCTGCTGCACCAGTGCTCGTACCCCGAGCCACGCGGCGCAGTCTTGGAGACGCGTCACACCACCGGGGACTCCGGTGCCGAGGAGTCGGGTGCGAGGGGCTGCTCTCCTGAGGACGCACTGCTGGGCGGCTGCAAGGACGGCGGGCTCGGCGGTGACGAGGACGGGGCTGACGAGGACGGGGCGCTGGAACTCGGCGGGCACGGGCTCGCGGATCCGGAGGGCGGCGCGGACGGGGTTCCGCCGACGCCGGGCGACAGGGAGACACACGGCAGCGGGGAGGACGGCGAGGTCGAGGTGCCGGGGCTCGTCGGCGGGGTCGGCGTCGTCACGGTCACCGAGGGCGAGGGCCGTACCGGCGGTTCCGTCTTGTGGTCCTTGTGACCGGTGTCGCCGCGGTGCCTGCCGATCCAGTCGTGGTGGTCGGCGTCGTAGATCACGAAGACGTTGATGACCGTCGTCGAGGGCGCGACCACGACCACGTTCGAGGGGCGGTACGACGACCAGGTGTCGCCGGTGGTCCTCGGCGCGGTCTGCTGGGCGATCGGCGGGGTCAGCGGGTTCCCGCAGGCGCAGCGGGTGCGGGGCACTCCGCGGTCGTCGACGAGGACGGCGGTGCCGGCCTGGAGGACGGCCTGGTAGCTGGTGGCGGCGCCGTCGCGGTAGCCGTGGTTGGTGACGCGGGTGTCCATGCGCAGCTGGACGGGGGTGAGCCCGCGCAGGAACGCCGGGACCTCGGAGGGCCGTACACCGGCGACCGCGGCGAAGGCACCGTTCTTGGCGGGGTCCGCCTGGAGGGCCCTGACCTGCTTCTCGACGTCGCAGCTGGAGACGTTGCGGGTGCCGCCGTAGAGACCAGGGGCGGAGCCGTCCACGCCGCGGACGGCGTTCGCCTGCTCGGACGAGCCGGCCGGGGAGGCGGTGACGGGCGGGATCGAGCTGTCCTTCGCGGTCGACTCGGTGAACGGCTCGGGACCGGTCTTTCCGGCGGCCTGGAGGAAGATCTCGCCCTTGCCGGCGGCCGTGCCGGAACCCCCGCCGGAGCGGGTGAAGACCACCGCGAGGACCACGGCGGCGACCACCGCGGCCGCGATCAGGGCGACCCGGGGTGCCGATCCCCACCAGGGGCGGCGCGGCTCGGGTGCGGAGGTTCCTCCGCCACCGCCCGGAGGCTGCGAGGGCGGGCCCGAAGGCGGCTGTGACGGCGGGCCCGAAGGCGGCTGCGAGGGACCCGACAGCGGGCCCGAGGGCGGCCCGGTGGGGCGGCCCGACGACGGCGGTTCGACGCTCACGAGCTCTTCTTCCCGGCGCGGGACTCCTGCGGCGCGTGATCCAATGCCCCGATTCAGCCGCATTTCTCCGCGACATACCTATTGTCTGCACCGGTCCGTCGCCGCCCGCAAGCGGACGCGGACGGCCCTCCCGGCAGGCGGGCGGTCGCGGGGCTGCTTAGCGTGGCGGGGTGAGCCCCCTCTTCCCCTCCGACCAGGCAGTCGTCGCTCGGCACGGCTGGGTGCAGGCCGTCACCGCGGTGCTGAGCGCGTTGGCCGCGATGGTGCTGGTGGCCGCGCTGGGGCTGTGGGGGGCCGGCGCGGCGGATCTCCCGGACGGGGCGTTCCCGCGGGTCGTCATGGCGACCGTGGTCACGGCCGTCGGCGGCACCGTGAAGCTGTCCGGCAGCGCGGGAGGGCTCGCGGACAGCAAGGCCGGACTGACCGTGATCCCGCTCTCCGTCACCCTCACCGGAGCCCTGGTGCTCGGCGCGGGTTTCCTGCGGCCGCTGCGGCACCGCGCGGTCGCCGGCGGCCGGGAACTGGCCGGGTGGGCCGCCAGGATCGCCGTGCTGTGGCTGGTGGCACTCGTCGTACTGGCGTTGACGGCCCGGCAGAAGTTCAAGCTCTCCCTCGGCGACGACACGCTGGGTGACCTGGGCGATCTGTTCGGGGTCTCGCCCGAGGTCGGCTTCACGACCGACGTGCCGCCGACCCTGTTCTTCGGCCTGCTGTGGCTGGCCGGGGTGCTGGTCCTGGCACTGCTGGTGTCGCGCCGGGCTCCCCTGCCCGGCCGGCTGCTGCCGTTCCAGGAGTCGGTGCGGCCGGCGGCGCACGCCATGGTGATCCTGCTGCTCGCGTACGTCGTCCTCGGCACCCTCGTCGCCCTGGTCGTGGCCGCGACGCGGGGCCATGTGCCGGAGACCTTCGCGGTGATCCTGCTCGGTATGCCGAACCTGGTCTGGCTCACGCTGACGCTCGGTCTCGGCGCCACCTGGAACGGCAAGGTGCAGGGGCCCTTCGGACTGCCCATGCCGCACGTGCTGGACGAGGTGCTGCGGTCCAAGGACACCCAGGCGCTCAATCTCCACACCCTCGCCGCACACGACGGCCGGGTCTGGTGGCTCCTGGTGCTCGACGCGGTCCTGCTGCTCGCGGTCGCCTTCCTGATGGCGGCCCGCTCCCCCGCCCGCGTCCCCGCCTGGCGTCACGCCGTGCATCTGGCGGTCGCCCTGGCCCTCACCGTCCTGATGATCTGCCTGCTGTGCCGGATCTCCGCGCGGTTCGGCCTGTCGGTCCTCGGCATCGGCGACCTCGGCGGCGGCCTGGGCGGACAGCTGTTCCTGAAGCCGGAACTCTGGACCGCGGTCGGCCTGGGGGCCCTGTGGGGCCTGGTCACCGGCTTCCTGGGCGCGCTGCCGGCCCGACCGGTCCGCCGCAAAGGGGAGATCAAACAGGGCACCGGATGAGGCGGGAGGTGGGAAGGTGCGCTCAGTCGAGGAAGGGACGGACACATGGCGCTGACACTCGAGGACCGCCTTGCCGTCACCGAGTTGATCGCCCTGCACGGACACCTGGTGGACGCCGGGGAACTGGACCGGCTGGACGAGGTCTTCACCGAGGACGTCGGCTACGACCTGTCCGACTTCGGCCAGGGAGAGCTGTCCGGCCTGGCCGCGCTGCGGGAGGCGGCCCTGGTGCTGGGCGCGGGGAACCCGGTGGCGCACCACGTGACGAACGTGGTGGTCGAGGAGGTCGCCCCCGACCGGGTCCGCGCGCGTTCCAAGGGGCTGGGCGTCATGGCGAACGGCTCGTGCGGGTCGGTGACCTACGAGGACACCGTGGTCCGGGTCGGCACCGGGGTCTGGCGCATCAGCCACCGCACGCTACGAGCCCGCCGGGTGCCGCTGAACGGCCTTGGCCAGGGCTGACTACCGCTCCCTGACCACCGGCCGGGCCCAGTGGGGCGGTGGCTTCGGCCGTGTCTCCTCCGCCTGCGCGACCCGCACGGCGGCCTCCGCGTACGCGACCCGCGCGGCGGCCGCAGAGGGCCCGTGGTCGCCCGTCGCCGCCGAACGGAGGGCCGCGACGAAGGAGAGGCAGGAGTCGTGGCGGTCGGCCGGCGTCTTGGCCAGGGCTCTGGCGAAGACGTCGTCGAGGCCGGTGGGGAGGCCGGGGCGGGACCGGGAGATCGCCGGGGGTTCGTCGTACTGGTGGGCCCACAGCAGGGCCATGTCGTCGTCGCGGCGGAAGGGCGGGTGGCCGGTGAGGGTCTCGTGGACCACGCAGGCGAACCCGTAGACGTCGCAGCGGCCGTCGACCGGGCGGCCGGAGATCTGCTCGGGGGCCACGTAGTCGAGCGTGCCGACGAACTGGCCGACCGTCGTGAACCCGGTCAGCGACAGGGACTTCTTCGTGAGGCCGAAGTCGGTGAGGTAGGTGTGCTCGGGATGGTCGCTGTCGGTGCCGCGTGCGACCAGGATGTTGCCGGGCTTCACATCCCGGTGGACGAGCCCGTGCTCATGGGCCGCGTCGAGCGCGGAGGCGACCTGGGCGGCGATCCGCAGCGCGGTGGGAAGCGCCAACGGGCCCTGACGGTCCAGGAGATGACGCAGGTCGCTGCCGGCGACGTACCGCATGGCGATGTACAGCACGCCGTCCGTCTCGCCCGCCTCGAAGACGGGCACGATGTGCGGGTGGTCGATCGCGGCCGCCACCCGGGACTCGTGGCTGAAGCGGTTGCGGAAGGTGTCGTTGCGGGCGAGCTCGGGGGCCAGCAGTTTCAGCGCCACCGTGCGGTCCAGGCGCAGGTCCCGGGCCCGGTAGACGACGGCCATACCGCCCCGGCCGATCTCCTGCTCGATCCGGTAGCTCGCGACCTGTCGGCCGACCAGTTCGGAGGGACGGCCCGAGAAGAGGCTGGTCTCACGGGCCATCGCGCGTCACGACCTGCGTCGGAGGGTGCCCGCCGGGCTGCGCCACCTCGGTCGGGGGGTTTCCGTCGGCCTGCACCACCTCGGTCGGGGCGTGACCGCCCGCCTGCGGCCCCTCGTCGGTGGCGTAGGTGCTGAGCCGGGTGCCCTCCGCGTACACCCACCGCCCGTGTGCGGCGTCGTACAGCCACACGTCCTCCCCGTCGACGATCACCCCGATCCGCAGCCCCCGGGTGCGCCCGCGGAACGCCTCCCCGTCCAGCCCGCCGCCGGCCAGCTCCTCGACGGCGGCCCGGTAGCGGGCGAGGGCGTCGGAGGCGCGGGACAGCAGGGGGCGGGGGTCGGCGGCACGCGTGAGCGGGCCCTCGGGGGCGGGCGGGTCCTGCGGTACGGCGATCAGGAGGCGGCCGTCGACCCAGGCCGCCCAGCCGTTGGCGCACAGGACGTACGCCCAGTCGCCGCGCCGTTCCAGCAGCTGCACGGGCAGCAGCGGGTCCAGGGGGACGGTGGGGCGGGCCGGGTCGGGGACCTCCCAGGCGGGCATGCCGGGGCCGGGGACGACATGGGTGGGCCGGAACGCGGGGCTCGTCATGGGCGGCCTACTTCCGCATGACCGCGGGTTCGTGGCGGCGCAGCAGCCGCGAGACGACGTATCCGAAGAGCGCGGAGAGCACCACGAGCATGCCGATGTTCAGCAGCCACACACCCGCCGAGTGCTTGAACAGCGGGTCGCCGGTGAGGTCGCCGGGCACGATCCGGGCGAGTCCGATGGTGCCGGCCATCGCGCCGAGCGCCCAGCGCGAGGGCACCAGCCAGGACAGCTGCTCCAGGCCCGGCACGCCGTGGAGCTTCAGCAGGGCGCCGCAGAAGACCACTTGGACGATGGCGAGCAGGACGAGCAGCGGCATCGTCACCTCCTCCTTGCGCACCAGCGCGGAGACCAGCAGGCCGAGCATCATCGCCGTGAACGCCAACAGGGCGACGGCGATCGTGATTTCGACAAGGGGCGGCATCAACACACCTTCGCCGCCGGGCGCGTTGAGGTCGACGCCGAGCAGGGCGACCAGGGTCAGTACGACCGCCTGGACGACGGTGATCGTGCCCAGCACCACGACCTTCGACATCAGGTACGCCGATCTGGACAGGCCCACGGCTCGTTCGCGCTGGTAGATGACCCGCTCCTTCACCAGCTCGCGCACCGCGTTCGCGGCGCCGGTGAGGACGCCTCCGACGCAGAGGATGAGCAGTGCGTTCATCGCGGTGTCCTGGGTGAGCCGGCTGCCCGCGAGGGCCCGGGCCATGGCCCCCATGACGAACGGCAGGGCGATCATGATGGCGAGGAAGGTGCGGTCGGCGCTCAGGGCCGCGGCGTAGCGGCGGATCAGGGTGCCGAGCTGGGCGCCCCGGCTGCGGGGCCTCGGCGGCGGCGCGATGATGACCGGTTCCGAGCGTGGGGTGCGGGGCTGGGCGGTGGCCTCGGCGACGTACTGGTGCTGGAAGGCCGACAGCCGGAAGTCGCCCGCCCAGTCGCGGTCCTGGTCGCGTTCGAAGGCCTCGAAGGCCTCGGGCCACTGGGTGAAGCCGAAGTAGGACAGGGCGTCCTCGGGCGGGCCGTAGTAAGCGATCCGCCCGCCGGGGGCGAGGACCAGGAGGCGGTCGCAGACGTCGAGGCTCAGGACGCTGTGGGTGACCACGATGACCGTGCGGCCGTCGTCGGCCAGGCCGCGCAGCATGTGCATCACCGAGCGGTCCATGCCCGGGTCGAGACCGGAGGTCGGTTCGTCCAGGAAGAGCAGGGAGGGTTTCGTGAGCAGCTCCAGGGCCACGCTGACCCGCTTGCGCTGGCCGCCGGAGAGGCTGTGCACGGGCTGACCGGCGCGCTGCTCCAGACCGAGTTCCCGGATCACCTCGTCGACCCGTGCGCGGCGTTCGGCCTTCGCGGTGTCCTGCGGGAAGCGCAGTTCGGCGGCATAGGACAGGGCGCTGCGGACCGTCAGCTGGGCGTGCAGGATGTCGTCCTGCGGGACCAGGCCGATGCGCTGGCGCAGCTCGGCGTAGTCCCGGTAGAGGTCGCGGCCGTCGTAGAGGACGGTGCCGTGGTCGGCGGGGCGCTGGCCGGTGAGGGCGTTCAGGAGGGTGGACTTTCCGGCGCCGCTCGGGCCGACGACGGCGAGCAGGCATTTCTCGCCGACCGGGAAGGACACGTGGTCGAGGAGGGTCTTGCGGCCGTGGTCGACGGCGACCGTGAGGTCCTGTACGTCGAGGGAGACCTCGCCGGTGTCGACGTACTCCTGGAGGGTGTCGCCGACGAGGCAGAACGCCGAGTGGCCGATGCCGACGATGTCTCCGGGGCCGAGGGGGGCGCTGGTGACGGGGCGGCCGTTGAGGTAGGTGCCGTTGTGGCTGCCGAGGTCGACGATCTCGTAGCCGCCGTCGGGCAGGGCGCGCAGTTCCGCGTGGTGGCGGGAGACGACGAGGTCGTCGACCACGAGGTCGTTGTCGTCGGCGCGGCCGATGCGGACGGTGCGGGTGGGCAGCGGGCGTACGGCGGTGGGCTGCCGGAAGGTGCCGGTCAGGCCGGGCATCGACACGGCCGAGGGGCGCTCGGGGGTGGGCAGGCCCAGCAGGACCGCGCAGGGGCCGTCGGAGGGGCTGCCGAAGCGGATGACGCTGCCGGGGCCGACGTCCCATTCGTGGACGCGGCGGCCGTCGGCGTAGGTGCCGTTGGTGCTGTTCTCGTCCTCGAGGGTCCAATGGCCGGCCTCGGGTCGCAGCACCGCGTGGTGCCACGAGACCCGGGCATCGTCGATGACGATGTCGCTCAACGGGTCGCGTCCGACGTGGTAGTCGTGGCCCGGGCTCATCACCGTGGAGCCGGTGTCGGTCTCCAGGACAAGCTCGGGCGCCACCGACGCGACCGGCCGCTCCGCCATGCCAGAATTCTACCGATTCACCCCATTGGTCGCCTGGCGGGAGGGGGTGGGGGGCGGCTTGGCTGGTGCCGAGAGGTGTCGGGCGTCCAGGGGGTGCCGGTTCGGTTGTCGGGCGGCTGCGGGCCGGTGGGGCCCGGTCGCGCAGTTCCCCGCGCCCCTGGGTGGGTGAGGTGGGCGGCGTCGAGTCGAGCGGGTGGGAACAGGGACGAGATCGGCGCGGGCGGGGGACGGGACCCAATGCCGTACCGCAGGCCCGTACAGGTACGGACAGCGCGCCGGCGGCCGGAGCCGAGCGACGCGACCCGGCGAGCAGCAGCAACCCTATGACCCGTCCACCCAAGGGAGTTGGCTCAGGCCACCGGTGTGAACAGGGTGGACGCCGTGCGGTGCATTCTTACCGCGTCCACGGACTCCGCGAGGAGCTCGTACTCCGTGGTGTCGTCGCTCGCGGCGATCCGGATGAGCCGGCCGGCCGCCAACTCGTCGGCGACCAGGTCCTGTTGGACCGGATCGGCACACCAGGTCCGCATGACGGCGGGTACGTCGAGCACGGTGTCGGCGACCGGGGCGAGGGCGCCGGCGGGGAAGAACCCGGCCTCGGGCTGCGGGTCTAATCGGTCCGCGATCCAGGAGGCCCGGTCACGCAGCCACCACAGCGCGAGCGCCAGCGTGGGCGCGCGATAGGTCCCGAGGGGTACACCGATACGCCGCCCGTCACACATGCCGTACCCCGTGACATGGCACAGGAATTCGTCGTGCACGATCCACTCCCCCGCTTGCTCCGTTCGACTGTCGGCAGGGCCTCGCTTCCGTGCGGCTCATATGCTTTACGCGGCTCTTGCTGCTGTAAGTGACGGGCACTTCGCTCGATGTGAAGGTCCTGTCAGTCGAGTATGTTCACTACTGAAACAGTGTCACCACATCTTTTTGGCCAGTCTCTTGGCATATTCACCGGCGTCCGTGGCCGAAATCTGACGGGTACTCGTTCAAACGTCATGACCCCAGAAGTAATCGACGGCACAGGGCGACGCGGGCAGGGTGGTGACACCGGTTCCCACCAGCACAGACGACCTCGATGGAGGCTGATTCCCCATGCCCGCGAACACGGACCGTTACGAGAACGCCGTCGCCCGCTACTTCGAAGCCTGGAACGCACGTGAGCCGGAGGCCCGCACGAAGGCCGTCGCGGCCGCCTGGGCGACGGGCGGCACCTACACCGACCCGCTCGCCGACGTGGTCGGCCACGACGGCATCGCCGCGGTCGTCGCGGCGGCGCACGAGCAGTTCCCCGGCTTCGCCTTCCGCCTCACCGGGGCCGTGGAGGGCCATCACGACATCGCGCGCTTCTCCTGGGAGCTGGTGAACGAGACGGACGGGTCGGCACCCGTCGCCGGCTCCGACGTGATCACGCTGGCCGACGACGACCGGATCAGCTCCGTGCTCGGCTTCCTGGACCGGTTGCCCGCGGGCGCCTGAGGGCCGAGACGCAGAACGCACGACGAACGGGCACCGGCGTGCGGCCGGTGCCCGTTCGTCGTGTCGTTTGCCCCGCTCCGAGCGCGGTCAGCCCTTGACGATCGCGTCGATCCTGGCCAGTTCCTCCGCCTCGAAGTCCAGGTGGGCGATGGTGCCCACGCTGTCCTCGATCTGCTTCGGGCTGCTCGCGCCGACCAGGGCCGAGGTGACCCGCCCGCCGCGCAGCACCCAGGCCAGGGCGAGCTGCGCGAGGGTCTGGCCGCGGTCCTTGGCGAGGTCGTTCAGGGCGCGGAGCTTGGCCACCAGGTCCTCGGTGACCGCGTCCGAGTTCAGGAAGGGGCTGTCGCTCGCCGCGCGGGAGTCCTCGGGAATGCCGTCCAGGTAGCGGCCGGTGAGCAGGCCCTGCTCCAGCGGCGAGAAGACGATCGAGCCGGCCTGCACCTCGTCCAGCGCGTCCAGGACGCCCTCGTCCTCGGGACGCCGGTCCAGCATCGAGTAGCGGGGCTGGTGGATGAGGAGCGGGGTGCCCAGCTCGCCGAGGATGCGGGCGGCCTCACGGGTCTGCTCGGCGTTGTAGTTGGAGATGCCGACGTACAGCGCCTTGCCCTGCTGGACCGCGGAGTGCAGCGCGCCCATCGTCTCCTCCAGCGGAGTCTCCGGGTCGGGGCGGTGCGAGTAGAAGATGTCGACGTAGTCGAGGCCCATCCGGGTGAGGCTCTGGTCCAGCGAGGACAGCAGGTACTTGCGGGATCCCCACTCGCCGTACGGGCCGGGCCACATCAGGTAGCCGGCCTTGGTGGAGATGACCAGCTCGTCGCGGTAGGACGCGAAGTCGTCCTTCAATGCCTCGCCGAACGCGGACTCGGCGGCGCCGGGCGGCGGGCCGTAGTTGTTGGCGAGGTCGAAGTGCGTGACCCCGAGGTCGAAGGCCCGGCGCAGGATGGCCCGCTGGGTCTCGACGGTACGGTCCGCCGGACCGAAGTTGTGCCACAGGCCGAGCGAGATCGCGGGGAGCTTCAGGCCGCTGCGGCCGGTGCGCCGGTAGGGCATGTCCGCGTAGCGGTCGGGGTGTGCGGTGTACAACGCGACTCCAGAGGGGTTGACACGGAGGTCCTCGGATCCGTCCTCAGATCCTCCGCCCACTCTGTCGCGACCTCGGGCCATTGGTCCAACAGAAGAATGTGATGGAATTCAGCGGATAAGCTTCTCAATCATGGAACTGCGTCATCTCCAGCATTTCGTCGCGGTCGCCGAGGACCAGCATTTCACCCGGGCCGCCGAGCGGCTGCTCGTGTCCCAGTCGGGGCTGTCCGCGTCCATCCGCGCGCTGGAGCGGGAGCTCCAGACCCCGCTGTTCGTGCGGACCACCCGGCGGGTGACGCTCACCCCGGCCGGGCGGGCGCTGCTGGGCGAGGCCGAGCGGATCCTCGCCCAGGTGCGGTCGGCCCACGAGGCGGTCGCCGCGGTGCAGGGGGTCCTGCGCGGGACGCTCGCCATCGGCTCCGAGCAGTGTGTCGCCGGGCTGCATGTGGCGGGACTGCTCGCCGCGTTCCGGCGGCAGCACCCGGACGTGGAGATCTGTCTGCGCCAGGCGGGCTCGGCCGCGCTCGCCGAGGAGGTCGCGGCCGGTCGGCTCGATCTGGCGTTCGCCGTCCGGGCGGCCCAGGAGGACACCGACCAGCTGCGGGTCGTACCCCTGTCGAGCGAGCCCATGACCGTGCTGTGCCACCGCAGTCACCGGCTGGCGGCCGCCGGTGCGGCCGTGACGCCGGAGGACCTGGCCGGTGAGGTGTTCGTGGACTTCCATCCCGACTGGGGCCCGCGCCGCACCACCGACGCGGCCTTCGCCGAGGCGGGCCTGCGCCGGAACGTCACGCTGGAGGTCAACGACGTCCACAGCCTCCTCGACCTGGTCGACGAGAACCTCGGCGTGGCCGTCGTGCCGCAGCACTTCCGGCACAAGCGGCCGGCGCTGACGGCCCTGCCCGTCAAGGGCACCGGCGAGGCCGTGTACGAGACGGTCGCCCTGCTTCCGCCCCCGCAGGCGACCAGCCCGGCCGCCCGGGCGCTGATGTCCCTGCTGGAAGCCTGATGTCCGTACGGGAAACCTGACGCCCCCGCGGGAAACAGGGGGTCTGGGTACACCCCAGGACGGGCCCCACCCCTCCTGACCTGACCCGTCCCGCGCACCAGACTCGTGACCGTTCCCGAGCACAACTACGGTCAGGAGTAGGGAAGATGACGGACCCCACCCGACGCAACGTCCTGCGCGGCGCGGCAGCGATCACGGCGGCCGGAGCGCTCGTCGGCACCGGAGCCGGTGCTTCGCCCGCCGCGGCGGCACCCCGGGCAGCACGCCGCTTCCCCTTTCTGGAGGGGGCGTTCAAGCCCGTCACCGAGGAGCTGACGGCCTTCGACCTGCCGGTCACCGGCCGCATCCCGCGCGAGCTGAACGGACGCTATCTGCGCAACGGCCCGAACGCCCTGGGCCTGGAGGACCCGCGCGCCCATCACTGGATGCTGGGCGAGGGCATGGTGCACGGCGTGCGGCTGCGTGAGGGGCGGGCCGAGTGGTACCGCAACCGCTGGGTGCGTTCCTCCCAGGTGGCGAAGAAGCTCGGCGAGCCCTACCCGGGCCCGGTCCCGCCGGACGACTTCCCGTGCAACACCCATGTGATCCCCTACCGGGGGCGGATCCTCGCGCTTCAGGAGAGCGGGCCGCTGCCGTACGAGCTCGACGACGAGCTGAACACCGTGGGCACCTACGACTTCCGCGGCACCCTGGAGGGCGCGTTCACCGCCCACACCAAGTTCGACGCGCACGCCGGTGAGCTGCACGCCATCGCCTACTACCCGACCTGGGACCACGTCCGGCACCTGGTCGTCGACCCGGCCGGCCGGGTCGCGCGCAGTACGAGGATCCCGGTGGCGGACGCGCCGATGATCCATGACTTCGCGCTCACCGAGCACTACGTGGTGATCCTCGACATGCCGGTCACCTTCGACCCCGCGGGCGCCGAGCGCGGCGACGTCGTGCCGTACGTCTGGAACGACCGGCATCCGGCACGGATCGGTGTGCTGCCGCGCAAGGGCGGTGCGGTGCGCTGGTTCGAGGTGGACCCGGTGTACTACTCGCACACCCTCAACGCCTACGAGGAGGGTCCGAACCTCGTCATCGACACGACGAACTTCGACGGGCCGTTCCTCGTGGCGGGCAACGGCTCGGGCGGGCCGTACGGGCCGGGGACTCCGCGGCTGGACCGCTGGACGGTCGACCTGCGGCAGGGCCGGGTGCGGGTGCGGACCCTCGACGACCGGCCGCAGGAGTTCCCGCGGGTCAACGAGGCCCTGGTGTCCCGTCGGCACCGCTACGGCTACGCGGCCGCCGCCGCGGAGATGGCGGCCGCCTATCAGGCGGTCGACGGCCACCCGCCGCCCGACGCGGCGTTCAGCAACGCGCTCATCAAGCACGACCTGCTGCGCGGGACCACGCAGGTGCACCGGCTGCCCCGGGGCGCGGCGGCGAGCGAGGCGGTGTTCGTGCCGTCCGACGCCTGCGACACCCGGGCCGCCGAGGACGACGGATACGCCGTCGCGTACGTCCACAACCCGGATCGCGGGGCCTCGGACCTGCTGATCCTCTCGGCCCAGGACTTCACGGCCGAGCCGGTGGCCCGCATCCACCTCCCGGGCCGGGTGCCGCTGGGCTTCCACGGGAGCTGGATCCCGGACGCGTGAGACGACGGGTGAGACGGGGTGCGATCCCGGACGGGTGAGACGGGGTGCGGGCCGAGCGCAGCGGGACACGGGTTCGGATTTTGCGAGGCGGAACCCGGTGCGATGCGCGAGGGTGGACGTCATGCATGCAAAGGACATCCTCATCGACGGGTTCACCCGTATCCAGGAAGAAGTCCACGCCGTCGTCGAGGGCCTGCCCCTGGACGACCTCCACCACCGCCCCGGCCCCGACGCCAACTCGATCGCCTGGCTCGTCTGGCATCTCACCCGGGTCCAGGACGACCACGTGGCCGGCGCCTTCGGACTCGACCAGGTCTGGCTGACGCAGGACTGGGAGAAGCGGTTCGGCCTCGGCCTGAAGCCGCGTGACATCGGGTACGGCCACAGCTCCGCGCAGGTCGCGAAGGTGCGGGTCGACTCCGCGGACCTGCTGACCGGGTACTACGACGCCGTCCACGCCCAGAGTCTCGAAGCCCTGCGCGGGCTGAGCGCCGGGGATCTGGAGCGGGTCGTGGACGAGCGGTGGGATCCGCCGGTCACGCTGGGCGTCCGGCTGGTGAGCGTCATGTCCGACGATCTCCAGCACGTCGGACAGGCCGCCTATCTGCGGGGGCTGCTTCAGAGCGCGGCTTCGTAGCCCGGCAGGACGACGTCCTCGATGAGGGCCCTGCGCTCGTCGAACGGGATGAACGCGCTCTTGAGGGCGTTGACCGTGACCGTGCGCAGGTCCTCGACGGTCCAGCCCGCCTCCTCGACCAGGAGAGTCATCTCGCGGGTCATCGTCGTCCCCGACACCAGCCGGTTGTCGGTGTTGAGGGTGACCCGGAAGCCGAGGTCCTTCAGAGCCGTGATCGGGTGGTCGGCGATCGAGACGGCCGCACCGGTCTGGAGGTTGGAGGTCGGGCACATCTCCAGGGCGATCCGGCGGTCGCGGACCCAGCCCGCGAGCCGGCCGAGCTTGCCGCTCGCGAGGTCGGGGATGTCCTCGGTGATGCGCACACCGTGGCCGATGCGCTGGGCCCCGCAGACCTGAACGGCCTGGTGGATGCTGGGCAGGCCGTGGGCCTCGCCCGCGTGGATGGTGAAGGGCACGCTCTCGCGGCGCAGGTGCTCGAAGGCGGCGAGGTGGTCGGCGGGCGGGAAGCCGTCCTCGGCGCCCGCGATGTCGAAGCCGACGACACCGGCGTCCCGGAAGGCCACGGCCAGGTCGGCGGCCTCGCGGACCCGGTCGAACATCCGCATCCCGCACAGCAGGGTGCCGACCCGGACGGGGGTGCCCGCCGCCGCGGCCTTCGCCATACCGGCCGCGAGGCCCTCCTGGACGGTCTCGACGACCTCGGCCATGGCGAGTCCGCCGGTGGTGTTCAGCTCGGGGGCGTAGCGCACCTCGCCGTAGACGACACCGTCGGCGGCCAGGTCGAGGACGTACTCCTCGGCCGCGCGCAGCAGGCCCGCACGGGTCTGGAGGACGGCGAGGGTGTGCTCGAAGGTGGCTATGTAGCGCACCAGGTCGCCGGAGTTCGCGGCCTCGACGTACCAGGCGGCGAGCTCGTCGGGGTCGGTGGTGGGCAGGGTGTGGCCGACCTCGGCCGCCAGTTCCACGAGGGTGGCGGGACGCAGGCCGCCGTCGAGGTGGTCGTGCAGGACGGCCTTGGGGAGGGTGCGGATCGAAGCGGCGTCTATGCGCGTAGCGGTCATGGCGGGGTCTTTCCTCGAACAGGTGTGGCGGGAGGGTCAGGCGGTGGGCTGGAGCAGGTCCCAGCGGTTTCCGTACAGGTCCTGGAAGACGGCGACCGAGCCGTAGGGCTCGTGGCGCGGCTCCTCCAGGAAGGTCACGCCCGCGGCGAGCATCCGGGCGTGGTCGCCGGCGAAGTCGTCGGTGTGCAGGAAGAACCCGACGCGACCACCGGTCTGGTCCCCGACCCGGCCGCGCTGGTCCTCGTCCTTGGCGCGGGCCAGCAGCAGGTCGGTGCCGCCCTCACGGGCGTCCGGGCGCACGACGACCCAGCGGGAGCCGTCGGGGCGGGGGGTGTCCTCGACGAGCCGGAAGCCGAGGGCCTCGGTGTAGAAGCGGATCGCCTCGTCGTAGTCGTCGACGACGAGGGTGACCAGGGCGACGCGTCTCATCGGAGCCTTCCGGGAGGGGTGGTTGACGGGAGAGGTTATACGTAAAACGTGAGGGGCGCCAGTCTCTTCCTCCGGAGCCGCCGCAGCCGGGCAGGAGCGCGCGTGACAGGCTGGCGATCACCGCGGGGGCGTCAGCCCCGGCGCCCCCCACCACAGGTCTGCCGCACAGGAGTCGAGCACCGTGACCGAACTGCCGAAGTCGACCGGAGAACCCGCCCACCAGAACGTCACCTTCCCGAGCGGTGGCACCACCGCGCACGGCTATCTGGCGCTGCCGCCGGCCGGGAGCGGCCCGGGCGTCATCGTCATCCAGGAGTGGTGGGGGCTGACCGACCACATCGCCGACGTCGCCGACCGGCTCGCCGCGGAGGGCTTCGTCGCCCTCGCCCCCGACCTGTACGGCGGCAATGTCGCCCACGAGGACGCGGAGGCCCTGCGGATGATGCAGGCGCTCCCGGTCGGGCGGGGCGTGGAGCTGCTCTCCGGGGCGGTCGACCACCTGCTGTCGCTGCCCGAGGTGACCTCGGAGACCGTGGGCGCGGTCGGTTTCTGCATGGGCGGCGGATTCGTGCTGTACCTGGCCGCGGCCGACCCACGGGTGAGCGCGGCCGTGCCGTTCTACGGGGTGATCCAGGGCGAGCTGCCCGACTTCTCCGGGCTGCGGGCGGAGATCCTGGGCCACTACGGCGAACTCGACGAGAGCATCCCGGCGGAGCACCTGGACGCCCTGCGCGAGACGGTCCGCGAGCAGTCCGGGATCACTCCCGACCTGCGCATGTACCCGGCCGGCCACGCCTTCTTCAACGACGGCCGCCCGGTCCACGACCCCGAGTCCGCCGCCCTGGCCTGGCAGCGCACGGTGCCCTTCCTGCACGAGCGGCTGGGCTGAGCCCGACGGGGCTCCGGCCGGGCGGACGCCCCGACCGGAGCCCCGGGTTCAGCTGCTGCCGGGGATGCCGACCGGCGTCAGTTCCGGTACCGGAAGACGATCCGGCCGCGGCTGAGGTCGTACGGCGGGAGCTCCACCAGGACCCGGTCCTCCAGCATGATCTTGATGTAGTGCTTGCGGATCTTCCCGCTGATGTGCGCGAGCACCTGGTGGCCGTTCTCCAGCTCCACGGTGAACATGGCGCTGCGCAGGCACTCGACGACCCTGCCCTCGACCTCGATGACGTTCTTGTCCTTGGTCATCGCACCAGCTCCAGGTTGCTGCTCGCCGGGCGGGCGCCGACGCTCTCGAACAGTGCGGAGGCCGCCCGGTTGGTCTCCTGGACCTCGGCCCAGGCCTCGGCGTACCCCGCGCGGTGCAGCGCTCCCAGGGCGTGGGCCAGCAGGGCCCTGGCGACCCCGCGCCGCTGCGCGCCGGACCGGACCGCGAGCAGCCCGATGCGCGGCCGGATCACCGTCACCACCCGGATCAGTCCCAGGTAGCCGTCCGGTGCCGCGGCCACCGCGTACTTCGACGGGTCGACGACGGTGTCGCCCTCGGGGAAGGGGATCACCTCCGCGGGCATCGACTGCCAGCCGGGTCCCGCCTCCACCTCCTCGCGGATCGCCCGGTCCACCGCTCGCAGCAGACCTTCGTCCGCCTCACCGGCCGGCACGATCGTCACGCCGGGTGGCGGAAGGACTTCTCCGAGCCCGGTGAGACGCGGGTCGGTCGGCACGGCGAACTCGGCTTCCCGACGACGGACGGTGAACCCGGCTCGCAGCCAACGGGCCGTCAGTTCCGTGTCGGCTTCGTCGACGACCGTGTACAGCGGTGCCGGAAGTGCCACCTGCATCGCCTCGGCGAGCCGGTCGAAGGGGGTGTCGTGCCAGGCGTCGATGCTGACGAACAGGCGTCCGTCGGGCCGGTGCAGGGCATGCCCGCGGCCGACCACCAAGTCGTCGTCCAGGGCGTGCCATTGCCCGTCGGCGACACGGGTGACCGTCACCGCGTGCTCGCTCGGACGGGTGGTGAAAGGCTGTGTGTTCATCGGAGTCTCCCTCCAGGAGTGCCTCGATCTCAGGCGCTCCCGGCGACACCGAACGTCAGCCGCCGGACCGTGACGGAGTGAGGGAGCACCCACGGGTAACTGTGTTCACGGGGCTCACCTCCCTACGACGATTCACGATCCACCGGGAACCTAGCAGCGTCGCGCCACCGCGCTCAAAGTCTTTTTGCCGTCAGCCTCTTCGGATGAGCGCAGACCTCCTCCCGCGGGCTCGGTCGGAGGTCGTAGGGCCCGGGACCGAGGCGCCGGTGACCGGGTCACCGGTAGCGTCCCGCCCATGACGATCACCGAGAGCCGCACCCCCGAGCAGCGCAAGCGCGACGTACTGGCCCGCCTGGAGCGGGAGACGGACATCTGGGTGGCCTCCGCCGACGCCGAGGGGCTGCCCTGTCTGGTCGCGCTGTGGTTCGTCTGGCACGACGGGTGCGTGTGGCTGTCCACCCGGATCACCAACCCCACGGGCCGCAATCTGCGCGACGGCGGCCGCACCCGCCTGGCCTTCGGGGACACCCAGGACGTCGTGCTCATCGACGGTGACGTGCGGACCTACGGCGGCCAGGAAGTGCCGGCCGCGGCGCTCGACGCCTTCCTGGCGAAGCACGGCTGGGATCCGCGCGAGGACAGCGCCTCCTACGCCTTCTTCGAGGTGCGCCCGCGCACGGTGCAGGCCCTGCACGGCATACACGAGATGCGCGGGCGGCACATCATGAAGGACGGCACCTGGGTCGTCTGACGGCTCAACCCGCCTTGCGATGGAGCGAGTCGAGCGTGCCGAGTTCGTCGTCGGTGAGCCGGAGCGCGCCCGCCGCGACGTTCTCGGCCAGGTGGTCCGGGTTGCCGGTGCCGGGGATGGAGAGGACGTGCGGGCCCTGGGCGAGGGTCCAGGCCAGCCGGATCTGGGCGGGGGTGGCGCCGTGCGCCTCGGCGATCGCCAGGACCGCCTCGTCGTGGCCGGTGGTGGCTCCCTGCTCGCCGCCCTCGCCCGCGATGGCGTAGAACGGCACGAAGGCGATGCCCTGTTCGCCGCAGATCCGCAGCATCTCTTCGGTGCCGGGGTTGCCGGAGCCCAGCCCGAACCGGTTCTGGACGCAGACCACGGGCGCGACGGCCTGCGCCTCGGCGAGGTGGCGGGGTGAGACGTTCGAGATGCCGAGGTGCCGGATCAGTCCCTTCTCCCGCAGCTCTGCCAGTGCCCCGAAGTGCTCGGCGATCGAGTCCTGCCCCATCCGGCGCAGGTTGACCACGTCGAGGTGGTCGCGGCCGAGCTGACGGAGGTTCTCCTCGACATGGCCGCGCAGGTCCTCCGGCCGGGCCGAGGTCCCCCACTCCCCCGACCAGTCCCGGTACGGCCCGACCTTGGCGACGATGACGAGGTCGTCGGAGTACGGGGACAGCGCGCTGTTGATGATCTCGTTGGCGGAGCGCAGCGAGGAGAAGTAGAAGGCGGCCGTGTCGATGTGGTCGACGCCGAGCTCGACCGCTCTGCGCAGCACCGCCACGGAGCGCTCGCGGTCGCTCGGGGTGCCGAGGTGGAAGGCCGCGCTGCCGGTCAGCCGCATCGCGCCGAAGCCGATGCGGTTGACGGTGAGATCGCCGAGTGTCCAGGTGCCTGCCGCGTCCGCGGTGATCGTTTCGGAGGTCATCGACGGATGATGGCACACCCGGGGCCCGCGATCGGTGCCCCTTCCCGAACTCCTACCTGCGCTGCGCGGCCAGCCGGACGGGCGCGTTGGCCGCGCCGAACCCGCGGTAGCCGCCGGAGCGTTGCACGAACTCGAAGAACACCTGCCCGACCGTCTCGGTGTAGCAGTGGCGGAACTCCCCGCCCTGCTCGTCGCGGTCGTAGAGGATGCCGAGTTCACGGTAGGTCTCCAACTCCCCTTCCGGGACGTCGAACCGGGCCTCCAGGTCGTCGTAGTAGTTGGCGGGGATCCGCAGCAGCCGCGCCCCGGCCGCACGGAAGCCGCGGACCGCGGCGACGAGGTCGTCGACGGCGAAGGCCACGTGCCGGGCGCGCGTTCCGCCGTCCTCCTCCGGGGAGGGCGCGAGGTTGAGGACGAGTCGGGGCCCGTCCTCGTCGCTGGAGGCGGACAGGGCCCGGCTGCGGAACAGGCCGTAGGGGTCGGCGAGTTCGACGGTGTCGTGGGGGCTCAGGCCGAGGACCGTGCGGTGGAACAGCACGGCTTCGTCGAAGTGGTGCCAGGGCTGGGTGAAGGCGAGGTGGTCGATCGCCGTGCGGTCGGCGGGGGTGCTGTCCGGCGTACGGTTGGCGGGGGCGCGGTCCGCCGTGCGGTCTGCCGTGGCGTTGTCCGCCGTGCGGTCTGCCGTGGCGTTGTCCGCCGTGCGGGTGAAGTCGTCGGTCCAGCTGGGGAGTTCGGGGCGGCCGGTGGCGCAGAAGAGGACTTCGGTGCCGTCCGGGGCGGCGATGGACTCCAGGGGGACGTCCTGTGCGCTCCGGCGCTTCGGCAGGGCGGGGGCGAGCAGGGCTTCGGCGCGGCGGGCGGAGGCTTGCGGATCCGCCGTCTCCAGGCCCACGGCGGCCAGCGCGGTGTCCGTACGGCGGCCTGCGGCGCCCGCGTTGACCAGGACCCTGGCCTCGTCCCGCGCCCAGAGGTCGACCGGCTTGCCGTGGTGGCGGGCGGTGCGGGTGAAGCCGAGGGCCGTGAGGAGTGCGCCGACGGGCTCGGGGTCACTGGTGGCGAGTTCGGCGAAGGCGACCCCGGAGGGGACCACCGGGGCCGGGAGCGGCAGGACCCCGGCGGTCTCCTCCAGGGCGAGCAGGGAGCGCAGGCCGTCCAGGGCGGTACGGCCCGCGTCCGCCTGGCGGAACACGTCGTTGAAGACCTCCAGGGACAGGGGGCCCGCGTACCCGGCGTTCAGGACGTGCCGCAGGAGTCCGGCGACGTCGAGGCCGCCCTGGCCGGGGAAGCAGCGGTGGTGGCGGCTCCACTGGAGGACGTCCATGGCCATGCGGGGCGCGTCGGCGAGCTGGAGGAAGAAGATCTTCTCGCCGGGGATGTCCTCGATGCCCTTGGGGTCGGAGCCGCGGGAGAGGATGTGGAAGCTGTCCAGGCAGGTGCCGAGCGCCGGGTGCCCCGCGGCCTCGACGATGCGCCAGGCGTGGTCGTAGGTGCTGACGTGCCGCCCCCACGCGAGCGCCTCGTAGGCCACCCGGACACCGGACTCCCGGGCCAGGTCGGCGAGTCGGCTCAACTGCTCGGCCGCGAGGGAGTCGTCGTTCACCGCCCGCGGGGACACGCTGGAGCAGACGAGGACGGTGTCGGCGCCGAGCCTGCGCATCAGCTCGAACTTGTGCCGGGCGCGCCTGAGGTTGCGGACGAAGTCCTCTTCGGGGACGGCCTCGATGTCCCGCATCGGCTGGTAGAGGTCGATGCTCAGGCC
Organism: Streptomyces griseorubiginosus; assembly: GCF_001514195.1. GTDB lineage: Bacteria > Actinomycetota > Actinomycetes > Streptomycetales > Streptomycetaceae > Streptomyces > Streptomyces griseorubiginosus. The sequence continues at coordinate 295,721 of NZ_KQ948740.1, forward strand.
CAGGTCGGCGGTGCGGGCGGCGATCTCCTCCGGGGTGAGGGGGCTGGCCAGGAGGTCGTTCTCGAAGATCTCGACCCCGTCGAATCCGGCGCGGGCGGCGGCGGTGAGTTTCTCGGTGAGGGTGCCGCTGAGGCAGACGGTGGCGATGGACTTACGCATGGTCGCTCCCTGTCACTGAGACTCCCCGATGGACCGCTAGACGGTTCGTTCGATCCACTGTGCGGTCAGCTTAGGACGTGTGGGGCGTCCGAACAAGGGAGCTGGATCCCCTCCATCAGGGGAGTCGACGGGGATTTCCGGTGTCGCGCGGTTTGCTGGGTCCGCAGAGCGGACTACGGTCGGACCATCAGCGGACGCGGCGGGGAGGCAGTGGGTGAGCGACGGACGGACGCGGGCGGAGGGTGAGCCCGACCAGCAGTCGGGCGGGGTGCGCAGTGTGCGGCGGGCCTTCGACATCCTCACGCTGCTGACCGAGGACCGGCCCGTGATCACCCTGCGGGAGATCACCGAGGCGACCGGGCTCGCCAAGACGACCGCGCTGCGGCTGGTGCAGACCCTGGAGGAGTCCGGGCTGCTGGGCGCGCACCCGTCCGGCTACACCGCGGGGCCGGCCCTGTGGCGCTGGGCCTATCTGGCGCGCGGCCAGTGGGAGGTGCCGCAGGAGACCCGCAAGGTGATGCGGGACCTCGCGGACCGGCTGGGCGAGACCGTCAACCTCTTCGTGGCCCGGGGCGTCCACCGGATCTGCGTGGCCCACGAGGAGAGCCCGCACCCGCTGCGCCATGTCGTGGACGTGGGTGACGAGCAGCCCCTGTGGGCCGGAGCCTCCTCGAAGATCCTGCTGCGGGACGCCTCGGAGACCTTCCTGCGCCGGGTCGCGGCCACCTCACCGCAGGGCGAGGAGCAGGCCGGGCGCCTGCGGACCTGGGCCGCGGAGGCCGCCGAGCGCGGGTACGCCGTCAGCAGCAGCGAGTTCGACGAGGGGCTCACCGCCGTGGCGGTCCCCGTCACCGGCCGCACGGGCAGGGTCGTGGCCTCCCTCTCCGTGAGCGGGCCCAGCCACCGCTTCCCGTACGAGGCGGTGGAGCGGTTCGCCGGCGAGCTCGCGCAGGGCGCCCGGCTCATCTCCGACCAGGGGTTCAGTCACCCGCTGAGCAGCGAGATCTGACCCGAGGGCCCTCTCTGTCGCCGTCGACGAGGGGCCCTCCGCCCCGCTCACGCCTTCTCGTCGAAGCTGGCGAAGTACGCGGCCGCCATGTCCTCGTCGCCGTGCCCCTGCGCGGCGGCACGCTCGAAGCGTTCCGCGCTCGCGGCGGCCACGTCCAGGCGTACGCCGCCGCCCGCACCCGCCTCGACGATGAGACGGGCGTCCTTGGCGGCGGTGGAGACCGCGAACTGGGCCGGGGACAAGCGGCCCTCCAGGATCAGCCCCGACTTCGCGCGCAGGTAGCCCATGTCGAGCGGTCCGCCGTCGATGGCGTCGAAGAAGCCCTGCGGGTCGACGCCGAGCGCCTTGGCCAGGGCGAGCGCCTCCCCCGCCGCGTTGGTCACCGACAGCACCCAGCTGTTGGCCACCAGCTTCAGCCGGGTCGCACTGCCCTCGGCCCCGTCCTCCCCGGTCCACACCGTGCGCGCGCCGACGGCGTCGAACACCGGCGAGACCGTGTCCCGGGCGGCGACCGGTCCGGCCGCGAGGACCAGCAGCTGACCGGCCTCGGCGGGCTGGCGGGTGCCCAGCACGGGGGCGTCGAAGAAGACCAGTTCACGCTCGCGGGCGAAGGCGGCCAGGTCGGAGATCGCCTCGACGCCCGCGGTGGTCGACTGCACCCAGGCGACGCCCGGGCGCAGTCCCTCGGCCGCCTGGCGCATCACGTCCAGGGCCGCGGGGCCGTCGTACAGCATGGTCAGGACGACGTCGGCGCCCCGGACCGCCTCGGCGGGGCTGTCGGCGATCGCGACGCCGTCCTCGGCCAGCGGCCGCGCCTTGTCGGGGCTGCGGTTCCAGGCGCGGACGGTGTGTCCGGCACGGGCCAGGTTGCGGGCCATGGCGGCGCCCATGATGCCGGTGCCCAGGACGCTCACGGTGAGTTTGTCGGTCATGACGTCAACTCTCTGCGGGGGTGCGGTGGTGCTGTCCGGTGTCGAGCTTGCCGGAAGCGGCGCGGGACGGCACACCCCGGGTCCCGGTGCGTCGTCAGCGTGCCGCCGGGAGCGGCTCGACGGTGACGAAGCCCTGGGTGTCCGCGGCCGGGAGCTGGGCGTCCGGGCCGTAGAGGAAGCCCGCGAGGGCCGGGGTGGCCCGGTAGGCGAAGACGGACGCCGGGACGCCGAGGATGCCCGGGGTGTCCAGGAGGAAGGGCAGCTCGCTGTCCAAGTACTCCGCACCTGCTGTCAGTTGGTCGGCGGTCGGGGTCCAGTCGGCGGGCATCGTGGTGCGCAGGACGCCGGAGACCATGCGGGTGCAGGTGGCGTGGAAGGCGGGCTGTTCCCGGTGGGCGCGGGCGATGCGCTCACGGGCGGCCCGGTACGCGGGGGTGTCGTGGAAGTCGTGGAACTGCGCGACGCGGAGGCGGTCGGGGTCGAGTCGCGCGGAGTCCACGGCTCGGGCGACGCGGTTGGCCGTCTGGCGTACGTCGCGGTGGGCGCGGGCTCGGGCGTGCCGGGGTTCGTAGCCGCGGCCGAGGTAGGTGCAGGCGACGGTGTCGGTGCCGGGGTGGGCGATCTCGATCCGGGTGAAGCGGGCGGCGGCCCAGTGCAGCAGCGCGACGAGCCGGTCCTCGGAGAACCAGCCGTTGCCGGGGCTGATCCCGAGGAACACGTGGTGCCCGGCCGCGACGAGGCCCGTGCAGCGCTCGGAGAACGGGGTGGCGACGAAGCCGTCGCCTCGGTGGCCCTCGACCGAGGGTGTCCAGGTCGTCGGCATCGCCCACTCGTGCATCGTCGCCCCCCGTGTCCCGCAGTGCCGCACTCGTCGCCTTCGAGAGCTCGCGGCCTTCGCCGGCTCGTCGCCTTCGAGGGTAGGAGAGCCGGTGGGCGCGTCGGCTCCGCCGCCGGGGAACTCCCGCGGATGGGCGAACGGCATGTGACGCACGCCTCACCGCGCCGCCCGCGGAAGGTCTCGCCTCGTCGGCCGCTCAGGGCGGAGGGTGGGCGGCATGAACGATCACCGCGTGGCGCCCGTCAGCGAGGAGGCCGGTGAGGTGCGGCGCTTCTGGGAGCGCCTCGGCCTGCCGGGGCTGGTAGACGTCCACACCCACTTCATGCCCGAGCGTGTCCTGCACAAGGTCTGGGACTACTTCGACTCCGTCGGACCGCTCACCGGCGGCATGGAGTGGCCGATCACCTACCGCACGGAGGAGGCGGAACGCACGGCCGTCCTGCGGGAGTTCGGCGTCCGGGCCTTCACCGCGATGCTGTACCCCCACAAGCCCGGCATGGCCAGGTGGCTGAACGGCTGGGCCGCCGACTTCGCCGCCCGCACCCCGGACTGTCTGCACACCTGCACGCTCTACCCCGAGCCGGACGTCGAGGCCTATGTCCAGGAGGCATTGGAGGCGGGCGCGCGGGTGTTCAAGGCCCATGTGCAGGTGGGCGGCTACGACCCGGCCGACGACCTTCTCCACCGGGCCTGGGGCCTGCTGGCCGAGGCCGGTGTCCCGGTGGTGATCCACTGCGGGTCCGGGCCCGCACCCGGCAAGCACACCGGCCCCGAGAACATCGCGCGGGTGCTGGCGAGGCACCCGGGGCTGCGGCTGATCGTCGCGCACATGGGGATGCCGGAGTACACGGAGTTCCTGGACCTCGCCGAGCGGTACGAGGAGGTGCGGCTGGACACGACCATGGCGTTCACCGACTTCACCGAGGCGTTCATGCCGTTCCCCGCCGCGGAGCTGCCCCGGCTCACCGCGCTCGGCGACCGGGTGCTGCTCGGCTCCGACTTCCCCAACATCCCCTACGCCTACCTGCACCAGCTCAGGTCGCTGGAGCGGCTCGGACTGGGCGACGCCTGGCTGCGGGCGGTGTGCCACGACAACGCGGCGGACCTGTTCGGCCTGTGACACCGCCCGCGCTCACTGGTCGGCCGACTCGGCCTGTGACACCACCCGCGGTCGGCGTTCGGACGATTCGGCCTGTGACACCGCCCGCGGTCGGGGTTCAGAGGATTCGGCCCGGCACACCGCCCGCTCCCGGCGGGCGGTCAGACGAGCGGCTTCTCCAGGATCGCCTTTCGGTGGCTGAAGGTCTCGATGGAGTACCGGCCGTGGTAGTTGCCCATGCCGCTCTCGCCCACTCCGCCGAACGGCAGGTCGGAGACGGTGAGATGGGCGAGCGGGAGACCGTAGCCGAGGCCGCCGGAGGAGGTCTCGTCGGCGATGCGGCCGCGGGTGGTGTCGGAGTCGGTGAACACGTACAGCGCGAGCGGCTTGTCGCGGTCGTTGATGAAGTCGATGGCGGCGTCGAGGCCGTCGACGGTGACGATCGGCAGGATCGGGCCGAAGATCTCCTCCCGCATGACCGGCGCCTCGGGGTCGACGTCGGCGAGGACGGTGGGTGCGATGTACTTGGCTGTCCGGTCGCTCTCGCCGCCGACGACCGTGCGGCCGGAGTCCAGCAGGCCGGTGAGGCGGTCGAAGTGCCGTTCGTTGATGATGCGGCCGTACTCGCCGGAGGCGGCCGGGTCGGTGCCGTAGAGCGTCTCGACGGCCTTCACGAACAGGGGTTCCAGGGTGGCGGCGGTCTCCGGGTCGGTGAGGACGTAGTCGGGGGCGACGCAGGTCTGTCCGGCGTTGAGGAACTTGCCGCGGACCAGCCGGTCGGCGACCACGGCGAGGTCGGCGTCGCGGTCGACGAACGCCGGGGACTTGCCGCCCAGTTCGAGGGTGACCGGGGTGAGGTGCTCGGCGGCGGCGCGCAGGACGATCCGGCCGACCGTGCCGTTGCCGGTGTAGAAGATGTGGTCGAAGCGCTCGGCGAGCAGGGCCGTGGTCTCGGGGACACCGCCCTCGACGACGGCCACCGCGTCGGTGTCCAGGTAGGCGGGGACCAGCCGGGCGATGGCCGCGGAGGTGGCGGGGGCCAGCTCGCTCGGCTTGGCGACCACGGCGTTGCCCGCGGCGAGGGCGCCGACCACGGGGGCGAGCAGCAGCTGGGCCGGGTAGTTCCAGGGGGCGATGACGAGGACCACGCCGAGCGGGTCGTACTGCGTCCACGCGGTGGCGTCGGCGCCCAGGTGCGCCGGGACCGGCGCGGACTCGGGGCGCAGCCAGTCGGTGAGATGGTCCAGGGTGTGGTCGATCTCGCGGATCGTGAAGTCGATCTCGGTGCGGAAGGCCTCGGTGGAGCTCTTGCCCAGGTCGGCGTGGAGGGCGGCGGCCAGTTCCGTGCCGTTCTCCGTGAGCAGCTCGCGCAGGCGGCGCAGCTGGGTCGTGCGCCATTCGACGGGCTTGGTGCGGCCGCTGCGGAAGGTGGCGCGCAGTCGGGCGACGACGTCGGCGGGCTGCTCGGGGGCGGGGTGGTTCACGGGTGCCTCGCTGGGGTGCGCGGGCCTTGCGGCCTGGGTCTCGACGGTCAGATGTATATTGCAACCTTTTCGGGTCGGAGGAAATTCCGGGCCGCCTTCGCTACTTTCCGTGACGGCTCGGCAGCCCCTGCCGCCGTCCCTCCAGGTACGCGCGTTCCGCCGGGTTCTCGGTGAGCTCGGCGGCCCTCGCGTAGGCGTCCGCGGCCTCCGCCCCGCGGTCCAGGCGGCGCAGCAGGTCGGCCCGGACGGCGTGCAGGACGTGGTAGCCGTCGAGGTCGAGGGCGTCGACGAGGGCGAGCGCCTCGGCCGGCCCGTCCGTCTCGGCCACGGCGACCGCGCGGTTGAGGGCCACCACCGGACCGGGAGCCACGGCCATGAGCTGGTCGTACAGCCGGCGGACCTGGTCCCAGTCGGTCGGCGGCTCGCTGTGCACGGCCTGGATGGCCGCCTGGATCTGGTACGGCCCGGGCCGGTTCCGGCGCAGACACCGCCGTACGAGCGACTGGCCCTCGGCGATCAGCTCCCGGTCCCAGCGGGTGGGGTCCTGTTCGGACAGGGGGACGAGGGCGCCCGTGTCGTCGGTGCGGGCGGCTCGGCGGGACTCGATGAGCAGCATCAGCGCGAGCAGGCCGGTGGCCTCGGGTTCGTCCGGCATCAGTTCGGTCAGCAGCCGGCCCAGCCGCACGGCCTCCTCGCACAGCTCGGGCGTGCCGCCGTAGCCCTCGTTGAAGATCAGGTAGACCACGGCGAGGACACCGCCCAGCCGGTCGGGCAGGTCGGCGTCGCGGGGCACGCGGTACGGGATGCGGGCGTCGCGGATCTTGGCCTTGGCGCGGACCAGGCGCTGGGCCATGGTCGGTTCGGGGACCAGGAAAGCGCGGGCGATCTGCGCGGTGGTGAGACCGCCGAGCAGCCGCAGGGTGAGGGCGACCCGGGCCTGGGGCGCGAGCGCGGGGTGGCAGCAGGTGAAGAGGAGCCGGAGCCGTTCGTCGCGCACGGGGCCCTCCTCGGGCGGCGGGTCGGGGGTGTGCAGCAGGGCGGCCTCGGTGTGCCGGGCCTCGCGGGTGGACTCTCTGCGCAGCCGGTCGACGGCGCGGTTGCGGGCGGTGGTGATGATCCAGCCGGCCGGGCTGGGCGGCACTCCGGTCTCCGGCCAGCGCCGGACCGCCGTGGCGAAGGCGTCCTGGACCGCTTCCTCGGCGAGGTCGATGTCACCGAGGAAGCGGACCAGGACGGCGACCGCGCGGCCGTACTCCGCGCGGAAGACCGCCTCGATGTCGAGGGTCATCAGTCCTCGGACTGGTGCTGGAAGGGGCGCACCTCGATGGGCAGGGTGGTCGCCAGTGCCGCCTTGCGACCCCACTCCAGGGCCGCGTCGAGGTCCGGCGCCTTCACGATGCACAGGCCGCCGAGCTGTTCCTTGCCCTCGGCGTACGGTCCGTCGGTGATCAGGACGTCGCCGTCGCGGGGGCGCAGCACGGTCGAGGCGTCGGGTCCGTGCAGGCCTCCGGCGAAGACCCAGGCGCCGGCCTCGTGCAGCTCCTGGTGGAAGACGTCGAGCCGCTTGCCGATCTCGGCCATCACCTCGGGCGGCGGCAGCTCGTCCCAGCCGGGCTGCATGACGTTGAGCAGGTAGTACCCCATGGCGTTCTCCTCCTGTGAGCTTGTCTCACCTCCTACACGAACGCCACACCCCCGATTCGACACCGCGCACGACCGGATCGGGAGAATCTTCTCCATGACCTCCGCACCGCACCCGCTCCTCGCCACCGCCCGCACGCTCGCCGACGGTCTGCTCGCCCCGCAGGCGGCACGGGTCGACCAGGAGGGGGTGCCCGTGAGCCACATCGAGGCGATCAGGCGGTCGGGGCTGCTCGGGGTGAGCGCGCCGGTCGAGTACGGCGGTGCGGGCGCCCCCGACACGGTGGCGCGGGAGGTCCAGGAGATCCTCGCCGGGGCCTGCTGCTCGACCTGGTTCGTGCAGACCCAGCACCACACGCCGGTGCGGATGCTCGCGCAGACCGACCTGCCGGTGCGGGAGCGGCTGCTGCGAGCGCTGGCGACCGGTGAGCTGCTGGCCGGGATCGCGTTCGCGCACGTCCGGGTCTTTCCGCGGGTGCCGGTGCGGGCGACGGCCGAGCGGGGCGGCTGGCGGTTCGACGGGGCGGTGCCCTGGTACACCGGCTGGGGCCTCAACGACGTGATGCTGCTGGCCGGGGTGACCGAGGCCGACGAAGTGGTGTTCGCCTTCACCGAGGCCCGCGAGCAGGCGGGCCTGCGGGCGTCGGAGCCGATGCGGCTCGCGGCGCTCACCGCGTCCCGCACGGTCTCCCTGGCCCTGGACGGTCTGTGGCTGCCCGACGAGTCGGTGGTGCTGCGCACCCCGCAGAAGCAGTTCGCGCTCATCGACCTGCCGCGCAACACCAACGCCTCCCCCGCCGTCTTCGGGGTGGCGTACGCGGCGCTCCGGGTACTGGAGGACGCGGGCGAGCCGGAGACCGCGGAAGCGCTGCGCGGCCCTCTCGACGAGGTGCGCGGGCAGGCGTACGCGCTGGCCGGTCATCCCGTCCCGCACGAGCGCGTCGCCGAACGGCTGGCGCTCAAGACGCGCTCGTACGACCTGATGCGCACGGCCACGACCGCGGCGGTCGTGGCCGGCGGCGGCCGGGCCACGGCCCTCGACGGTACGGCCCAACGGCTGTTCCGCGAGGGGATGTTCCTGCTGGTGCAGGGGCAGACGGCCGAGGTGCGACGGGCGCATCTGGAGGCACTGGCCAAGAGCTAGTGCCTGTACGGCGGGCGTGCGGCAGTCGTCTCAGCTCGCGAAGGGCACCTGCGCCGCGGGGGCGGCCGTCCTGCCCGACGGGTGGTGCCACAGGCCCTGTGCGGCCAGCCGCGGGAGGACGCCCTCGCCGAACCAGTACGCCTCCTCCAGGTGCGGGTAGCCGGAGAGCACGAACTCGTCGATGCCGAGGGCGTGGTACTCCTTGATCCGCTCGGCTACCTCGTCGTGGCTGCCGACCAGCGCGGTGCCCGCACCACCGCGCACCAGGCCGATGCCGGCCCAGAGGTTGGGGTGGATCTCCAGACGGTCGCGGTCGCCGCCGTGCAGGGCGAGCATCCGCTGCTGTCCCTCGGACTCGCTGCGGGAGAGACCGGCCTGCACCGACCTGACGGTCTCGGCGTCGAAGCCCGCGAGGAGCCGGTTCGCCTCGGCCCAGGCCTGTTCGGAGGTGTCGCGGGTGATGACGTGCAGGCGGATCCCGAAGCGCAGGGTGCGGCCCTGCTGCGCCGCGAGCCCCCGGATCCAGGCGATCTTCTCGGCGACCTGCGCGGGCGGCTCGCCCCAGGTGAGGTACACGTCGACGTACTTCGCGGCGACCTCCCCCGCGATCGGCGAGGACCCGCCGAAGTAGACCTCGGGCACCGGGTCGGGCACCCGGGCCAGCCGGGCGTCCTCGACCTGGAGGTGCTCACCGTTCAGGTCGACGGTCTTGCCCTCCCACAACCCCCGTACCACTTCCAGGAATTCTCCGGTACGGCGGTAGCGCGCGTCCTTGTCGAGGAAGTCCCCGTAGGCGCGCTGTTCGTGGCTCTCGCCGCCGGTGACCACGTTGAGCAGGAGCCGTCCGCCGGACTGGCGCTGGAAGGTGGACGCCATCTGGGCGGCGAGCGTCGGCGAGACGAAGCCGGGCCGGAAGGCGACCAGGAACTTCAGCCGCTCGGTGTTCTGGCTGACCATCGCTGTCGTCAGCCATGCGTCCTCGCACCAGGCGCCCGTGGGGGTGAGCGCGCCCACGAAGCCCAGGTCCTCGGCGGCGCGGCCGATCTGGCTCAGATAGGCGACCGTCGGCGGCCGGTCCTGTCCGGAGACCGTGGCCGGTGTGCCGTGACCGCCGCCCACGACATGGCGGCTGTCGCCGTTGGTGGGCAGGAACCAGTGGAAGGTGAGGGACATGTGGGGGTCTCCGATCTCTGGAAGATGCCGTCAGAGGAGGCCGTGGCGGGGTGGCCGGGTGCCGTTGAGCACATGACGGCCGAGGTGCTGGATCTTCCAGCGGGTCGGGTCGTGAAGGGTGTGGGTGCGGGCGTCACGCCAATAGCGGTGCAGGTTGAGGGAGTTCAGGGCCGAGCGGGTGCCGGCGACCTCGAAGAGGGCGCTCGCCACCTCCACCGCGGCCTGGGCCGCGGACACCTTGGCCGCGGCGACCGCGAGGGACGCCTCGGCCGCCGAGTCGTCGGTCAGGTCTGCCTGCGCCCGGTCGACCGCGCGGGCGGCTTCCCGCAGCAGCGCCTCCGCCGCCCGCACCTGGAGGGCCAGTTCACCGAAGCGCTGGATCAGCAGGGGGTCCTCGGCGGCCGTGTCGACACCGCTCTCGAACCATGGGCGGCTCTTGGTGCGCACGAACTCGGCCGCCTCGGCGAGTGCTCCCCCGGCGATCCCGGTGTCGATGGCGGCGTGCAGCAACTGGGCCACAGCTCCATGGAGTTGGGGGCCCTCGAAGGTGAGGTGGTGCGGGAGGACCCGGTCGGCGGGAACCTCGACGCCGTCGAGCCGGACGGTGCCGCTGGCCGTCGTGCGCTGGCCGAGGCCGTCCCAGTCGTCGACCACGGTGACGCCGGGGGCGTCGCTGGGCACGTAGGCGACGTGCAGTTTGTCGTCGCCGGCCCGGGCCAGCACCGGGATCCAGTCGGCGAACAGGGCGCCGGTGGAGTAGTGCTTGACGCCTTCGAGGCGGTAGGAGCCGTCGGGCAGCGGGTGCAGGCGGGTGCGGATGTCCTGGACGTGCTTGGTGCCCGCCTCCGACTGGGCGTTGCCGAACCGGCGTCCGGCGAGCAGCTCGGCGAAGAAGAACTTCCGCTGCTCGTCGGTGCCCTGACGGCGGATCACGTTGACGTAGGCGAAGTGGCTCTGCGGGATCTGGGCCAGGCTCGCGTCGGCGGAGGCGAGCAGCCGGAAGATCTCGGCGAGGGTCAGCGCGGCCACGTCCGCTCCGCCGTGCTCGGCGGGGACGGTGACGGCGAGCAGCCCCGAGGCGGAGAGACGGTCCAACTCGGCGCGTGGCAGCCTGCGTTCGGCGTCCCGGGCGGCGGCGCCGGCGCGGAACTCCGCGGCGAGCGACGCGGCGGCCGCGAGGGCCTCCGCGTCGTCGGCGATCACATGGGCGGACATGCTCGTCAGCTCGCCGCCGCCAGGACCGGCCGGTGGCCCAGCGCGGTCGAGAACTGGTCGACGACCTGGGCGAGCGCCTCGCCGGCCACCGGGGCCACGGTCAGCGAGCCGTCGTCGTGCACGGTGATGTCCTTGTCGAGGGTGAACCAGCCCTGCACGATGTGGGCCGCGCCCATGGAGCTGAGGACGGGCCGCAGGGCGTAGTCGATGGCGAGGACGTGGGCGGTGGAACCACCGGTGGCCAGGGGCAGCACGGTCTTGCCTGCCAGGGCGTACTGCGGGAGCAGATCGAGGAGCGCCTTGAGGACTCCGGAGTACGACGCCTTGTAGACCGGGGTGCCGACGACGACCCCGTCGACGCGCGCGAACAGCTCGGTCGCCTCGACGATCGCCGGGTGCGTGAAGTCGGCGCCGAGCAGGGCCTCGGCGGGGATGGTGCGCACGTCGAGCGGGATCACCTCGTGGCCCTGCGCGGCGAGGCGCCGGTCGAGGTGGCGCAGCAGCCGGTTGGTGCGGGAGGAGGCGGAGGGGCTGCCGGAGACGGACAGGACGGTGGCCATGCGGTCCTCTTTCGGGGAGGAGGGGCGGGGCGCCCCCGGTTCAGGTGGGGGCGCCCCGGGGAAGCGGTCAGGAGTACCAGGTGGGTTCGGGCAGTTCGCCTTCCAGGACCCAGCGGCCGACCTCGCGCCGCTTGTAGGCGACGGGGTCGTGGAGGGTGTGGGTGCGGACGTTGCGCCAGAACCGGTCCAGGCCCTCCGAGGTGGCCGTGGAGCGGGCGCCCGTCACCTCGAAGATCCGGCCGGCGATCTCCAGGGCCACGTCGGTGGCTCGGGCCTTGACCGCGGCCACCCGTACCTCGAAGTCGCCGCGGGTCTTCTCGGTGACCGCGTCGGGGTCGTCGTGCAGCTTCTGTCCCTCGGCGGCGACGGCGTCGGCGAGGGCCTCGGCCGCCCAGAGCTTGGCGGTGAGGTCGCCGTAGGTGTCGATGACGTACGGCTCGTCGACCGCGCGCTCGAAGCCGCCGTGCAGCCAGGAGCGGGACTTCTCGCGGGTGTAGGTGGCGGCCGTCTCCAGTGCGCCGCCCGCGATCCCGAGGTAGAAGTTGACGAAGACCAGCTGGATGGTGGGGACGTTGAGGGTGTTGTAGACGCGCGGCTGGAACAGCTTGTCCACGTACCCGGCCGCCGACGACCACGGGGTGCGTACGCCGTCGAGGGTGACGCCGCCGCTCTCGGTGAGCCGCTGGCCGATGTTGTCCCAGTCGTCGTGGAAGGTCAGGCCCTCGGAGTCGGAGGGCACGATGGCGAAGATGTGCTGGTCGGTGCCGTCCAGGACGCCTTCGAGGACGGTGACGTCGGAGACCTTGCTGCCGGTGGAGAAGGACTTGCGGCCGGTGTAGACGAGGTCGTCGCCGTCCTCGGTCACGACGACGTCCTGGTCGCGCGGGTTGACCGCGCCGCCGAAGAACCAGCGGTTCCGGGAGGCCTCCGCCTCCACGTGCTCCCACTGCTCGCGGGTGCCGACCAGGCGGGCGGCCCAGAACCACAGGTAGTGGTAGCCGAGGAGCTGGCCGATGGAGCCGTCGGCCTTGGCGACCTCGCGCACCACCCGGTACGCGGTGGGCCAGTCCTGGCCTCCGCCACCGTGTTCGGCGGGGCCGAGGAGGGTGACAAGTCCGGCGTCCTTGAGGAGCTGGACCTCGGCGTACGGGGTGTTCCCGGCGCGGTCTCGGGCGGCGGCGTCGGTGGCGAGGACGGCGGCGACCTCGGCGGCGCGGGCGATCCAGTCCGCTGCGGTCTCGGGGGCGGGACGGTTCTGCCAGTCGGTGCGGGTGACGGTGCTCATGTCGGTGACCTCCTCAGACCTGGGCGGGGACGGGCTCGTGGTCGGGCAGCTGGGCCTCCAGTTCGCGGACCAGCGGGAGGACTCGGCGGCCGAAGTACTCGACCTCCTCGTGGTAGTGCAGGAAGCCGAGCAGGAGCAGGTCGACGCCGAGCTTCCTGTAGGCGACGATCCGCTCGGCGATCTGCTCCGGGGTGCCGATGAGGCCGGTGCGGAAGCCGTCGTTGTACTGGACGAGGTCCTCGAAGGAGGAGTCCTGCCACATGCCCTTCTTGTCGCCGGTGGACTGTCCGGCCTGCTTGACCGCGGCGCCGAAGCCCTCGACGGCCTCGTGGTCGGCCTTGGCGACGATCTCCCTGAGCGTGTCGCGGGCCTCGGCCTCGGTGTCGCGGGCGATGAGGAAGCCGTTGAGGCCGAACTTCGGTGCGGTGCGCCCGACTTCGGCGGCGGCCTTGCGCACGTCGGTGATCTGCTCGGTGACCCCGTTGAAGTCCTTGCCGTTGGAGAAGTACCAGTCGGAGACCCGGCCGGCCATCTGCCGGGCGGCGGTGGAGTTGCCGCCCTGGAAGATCTCGGGGTGCGGGCGCTCCTCGGTGTTGAGGGGCTTGGGCTTGAGCGAGAAGTCGCGCAACCGGTAGAAGTCACCGGCGAGTTCGGCGTGGTCCTCGGTCCAGATCCTGCGCAGGGCGGTGATGAACTCCTCGGAGCGCCGGTAGCGTTCGTCGTGCTCCAGCCAGGGCTCGCCGAGGGCGGTGAACTCGCCCTTGAACCAGCCGGACACGACGTTGACCGCGAAGCGGCCCTTGGAGAGGTGGTCGGCGGTGGCGCCGAGCTTGGCGAGGACGCCGGGGTGCCACAGTCCGGGGTGGACGGCGGCGATGACCTTCAGGCGCTCGGTGGCGAGCAGCAGCGCAAGGCTGAAACTGGTGGACTCGTGCTGGTACTCGGCGCCGTAGCTGGCCATGTAGCGGACCTGGCTGAGGGCGTACTCGAAGCCGTTGTTCTCGGCGAGGACGGCGAGTTCGCGGTTGTAGTCGTAGCCCCAGTCGGTGCGCTGCTCGATCTTGCTGGTGACGAGTCCCCCGCTGACGTTGGGGACCCAGTAGGCGAATTTCACGGGCGCGGCAGGCATGCGTGACTCCTGTTGCGGAATGTTTTCGGGCACGCCGAATTCAGGGCATGGGTACAGTGCGTGAATTCGGGTGGGAAAAGGAGAAAGCGCGGCGGATCGGAGAGGGTTGATCAGGCCGCGGCGCAACAGGAGGCGCTGGAGACGCGCGCGAGGTCGACGTGGCGTCGCCGCGTGAGGTCCAGTCGCATCTTCATGTCGTCGATCGTGACAGCCGCCCGGGAGAGGCGTCAAGGAAAACCCGACCGGTCTCGTATCGCGGACCATTGAATTTCACGAACGTGTGACAGGGAAACCCTTGAACCGGCCGGGAAAGGGCCCGCATTCTGCGGGCATGCGGACGGAACAACTGGAATACATCGCCGCGGTGACCCGGCTCGGCTCATTGCGCAGGGCCGCGGAGGAACTGCGTCTTTCGCAGCCCGCGTTGAGCGAGACCGTGCGGAATCTCGAGCGGGAGCTCGGGGTCGACCTGCTGGAGCGCAAGCGGTCCGGGGCGACGATGAGCGCGGAGGGCCGGGAGCTGCTGCCGCACATCGTCGGCGTGCTGGAGGCCGTGGACCGGTTGCGGGCGGCGGCGGGCGAGCAGCACCGCATCAGCCGTATGGTCCGCGTGGGGACGGTGAACGCGGCGACCGTGCCGCTGCTCATCCCCGCGGTCGAGGACTTCCGGGCCGCGCATCCGGTCACCCAGGTCGAGGTGGTCGGTGCGCAGCAGACCGAGATCCACCGGGCGCTGTCGGAGGGCGGGTTCGACCTGGGGCTGGTCAACCACCTCGACGGCGACGACACACCGGCCGGTTTCGAGTCGACGCGACTGCTGCGCGGGCGGCCGGTGGTGTGCTTGCGGCCGGACAGCCCGCTGGCCGCGCGCACCTGTGTGAGGGTGGACGATCTGCTGACCCAGCCGTTGATCGCGATGCGGACCGGGTATGTCATGCACCGTTTCGTGCACCGGCTCCTCGACGGCCGTGACGCGTCCTTCGCGTACTCCACCGACGGCGCCGAGATGGGCAAGCTGATGGTGGCCGAAGGGCTGGGGGTGACCGTGCTGCCGGACTTCAGCGTGGTCGGGGATCCGCTGGAGCGGCAGGGCACGATCACCCACCGGCCGATCGAGGGGGACGCCACCCGGGTGCTGCTGATGCTCCAGCGCCGCAGGGCGGAGTCCGTGCCGCGGGCCGCGCACGACCTGCACGAGGTGTTCGTACGCCGGGCCCTGCAGCTGGGCGGAACGCTCACCCCGCCCGGCTGAACCGCCGGTTGGGGCTGTGTCCCGCCGGGGTGAACCTCCTCGCCGGTCCTCGTCCCGCCGGTCGAGCCGGCATGGCCGGTCTCGTCACACCCGGTCGAACCAGCCTGGCCGGTCCTCGCCCCGCCCGGTCGAACCAGCCCGGCCGGCCCCGCCCCGCCCCGGTTGACCGCCTGTTCAGTCCTCGTCCCGCCCGGGGACCACCACGAGGAACGCGTCGGACTGGATGTCCATCACCACGGTCGCGGGCTCACCCTGCGCCCGCCTCTGTGCCGCGTACTCCTCTGCCGGCCACGATCCGCGCGGAGCTCCCGCTGGAAACCGCTCCAACACCTTCGCGCTCATAGCGGCAGACACCTCCAACATCGCTGACGAACCGTCTCGTACCGTTCCGGTTGCCCCGGATCCGGGCGGACATGTTCACGTCTTGTCAGTTCCGCCGACGGACGTCGGCCACCAGACGCGGGCCCCGATGTCGCGCACCAGCGCCGGCACGAGCAGGGACCTGACCACCAGGGTGTCCAGCAGGACACCGAAGGCGACGATGAAGGCGATCTGGGCGAGGAACGCCAGCGGGATCACCCCGAGGGCGGCGAAGGTGGCGGCCAGCACCACGCCCGCGGAGGTGATGACCCCGCCCGTGGTGACCAGTCCGCGTGTCATGCCCTGCCGCGGTCCGTGCCGCAGGGACTCCTCGCGGACCCGGGACATCAGGAAGATGTTGTAGTCGACGCCGAGGGCGACGAGGAACACGAACCCGTACAGCGGCACCGAGGGATCGGTGCCGGTGAAGCCGAACACATGACGGAAGACCAGGGCCGAAACGCCCAGCGTGGTCAGGAAGTTCAGAGCCACGGTGGCCACCAGCAGCACGGGCAGCAGCAGCGAGCGCAGCAGCACGACCAGGATGAACAGGATGATCGCGAGGACGACCGGGACGATGAGGGTGCGGTCGTGCTCCGCGGTGCGCAGGGTGTCGTACTGCTGGGCGGTGTAGCCGCCGACGAGGGCGTCCGCGGCCGGCACCTCGTGCAGGGCGGTGCGCAGCCGGGCGACGGTCTTCTTGGCGGTGTCGCTGTCGGGGGCGGCGGTGAGGGTGACGTCGACACGGACCCGGCCGTCGACGACCAGCGGGTCGGCGCCGGGGCGGCCTGAGGCGCTCACCGCGGCGGCGGAGGCGACGCCCTCGGTGTCCCTGGCGGCCCGGACGACGTCGGTGAGCCGGTCGGCGTCCGCGACGATCACGGCGGGGTTGCCCGAGCCGGCCGGGAAGTGCCGGCTCAGGGCCTGCTGGGCGGCGACCGAGGGGGCGTCGTCGACGAAGGTCTCGTCGAGGGGGACGCCCCGGGAGGTGAGGGCGGGCGCGAAGGCGGCACCGGCCAGCAGGACGACGAGGGTGAGCGCCCAGACCTTGCGGGGCGCCCGGTCGACGAGAGCGGCGATCCGGTGCCAGACGCCCTCGGGCCGCTCGTCCGCGGGGCGGGGGCGGGCGGGCCAGTAGGCGGCGCGGCCCAGCAGGGCGAGGGCGGCGGGCAGGAAGGTCAGGGAGGTCAGCACGGCGCAGGCGATGCCGATGGCGCCGACCGGGCCGAGGGCGCGGTTGTTGGTGAGGTCGCTCAGCAGCAGGGCGAGCAGGCCGAGCGCCACGGTGGCCGCGCTGGCGACGATCGCCGCCCAGGACCGCCGCAGCGCCGCCCTCGCGGCGGTGAACCGGTCGGCGCCGCGGGCGAGTTCCTCGCGGCAGCGGGCGGTGAGGAGCAGGGCGTAGTCGGTGGCGGCGCCGATCACGAGGATGGAGAGGATGCCCTGCACCTGTCCGTCGACGCGCACGACGTCGTGGTCGGCGAGGGCGTACACCACCGCGCAGGCCGTGCCCAGGGCGAAGACCGCCCCGAGGATGATGACCAGCGGCAGGAGCACGCTGCGGTAGACGAGCAGCAGGATGAGCAGGACGACGGCCAGGGCGACGGCGAGGAGCAGTCCGTCGATGCCGGCGAAGGCGTCGGACAGGTCGGCCTGGGTGGCGGCCGGTCCGGCGAGTTGCACGGTCGCGCCGGAAACGTGCTCGGCGGCGGATCGTATCCGGTCGAGGGTGCCGGGGAGGGCGTCCCCGAGGTCGGGGCGCAGCGGCACCACGCCTTCGAGGGCCTCCCGGTCCTCGGAGGGGATCGCGGGCGACACCTGGCCGGCGACTCCGGCCACGCTCTTGAGGGTGCCGAGCACCCGGTCGGCGTCCGCCTTCCGGTCGGCGACCGCGGGGCCGGTCCAGACGACGATCACCGGCAGGGTCTCCTGCTGCCGGAAGGCCTTCTGCTCCGCGATGACGGCGGTGGACTCGGCGCTGCGGGGCAGGAACGCCGCCTGGTCGTTGGTGGCGACCTCACCGAGACGGCCGGCGAAGGGCCCGAGGGCACCGCCGGCGACGAGCCAGAGCGCCAGCAGGAGCAGGGGGACGAGCACGCGGGTGCGGCGGGCGGCGGGGGACATCGGTCTCCAGGGTCGAGGGCATGTACCTCAATGAAGAACTATCTCAATCATTGAGTTACATCGGTTCGGTGATCGTAGACGACGCCCCTGCTTCCGCGATCGCCCGGTCGGCGGATGCGGTCGACGGCGGTGGATTCAGCGACCGCCCGGCGTTCAGCGGCCACCCGGCCTTCAGCGACCGCCCGGCCGCGCCTCGGCGAGTTCCTCGTTCAGCGCCTCCAGGAACCGCACCACCACGGACAGCTCCTGCTCGCCGAACCGGGAACGGGCGGCTTCGGTCGCCTCGGCGAGCGGGCGGAAGTACGACCGTGCGGCCGCCCTGGCGTCCGGTTCGTACCGCAGATGGACGACCCTGCGGTCCGCGCTCTCCCGCACCCGGCGGATGTGCCCCGCCCGCTCCAGCCGGTCCACGCACGCGGTCACCGCGCCCGAGGTCAGCCCGAGGTGCCGGCGCAGGCCACTGGGTGTCATCGGCTCGTCCGCGTCCATGATCGCGCCGAGTGCCTGGATGTCGGTGGCGTGCAGACCGTGGTCACCTGCGAAACCCTGGACGAGCCGGTTGATCTCGCCGTTCATCCGGCGCAGTCGTACGGCGAAGGCGTACAGGTCGGTCGGCGCCCCGCCCGTGCCGGACTCCGGTCGCGCGTCCTGTCGCCGCTGGTCCGGTCCGGACTCCGGTCGCGCGTCCTGTTCCCGCTGGTTCGGTGTGGCCACGTGATCAGCGTATAGAAGCGCCGGCCGCTCCCGGGCCGGGGCCGCATCCGAACCGGCCCGAGCGGTGGAAGTGATCACGAGGGACGGAAGGAAGGACAGGGACGCGATGGACCACGACGACACCCGCCCGCGACCGCGCTGTCTGGTGACCGGCGCGACCGGCTACATCGGCGGTCGCCTGGTTCCGGAACTGCTCGACGCGGGCTACCGGGTGCGGTGCCTGGCCCGCTCCCCCGGCCGGCTGCGCGACCATCCCTGGATCGACCGTGCCGAGGTGGTGGGCGGTGACGTGACCGATCCCGGGTCCGTGGCGCGTGCCCTCGACGGGGTGGACGTGGCGTACTACCTGGTCCACGGGATGGGGTCCGGCAAGGACTTCGAGGAGACGGACCGCAGGGCCGCGCGGATCTTCGCCGAGCAGGCCAGGATCGCGGGCGTACGACGGATCGTGTACCTGAGCGGGCTCACGCCCGCCGGGGTGCCCGAGAGCGAGCTCTCCCCGCATCTGCGCTCCCGTGCCGAGGTGGCCCACATCCTGCTCGATTCCGGCGTCCCGGCCACGATCCTGCGGGCGGCCGTCGTCATCGGCTCCGGCTCGGCTTCCTTCGAGATGCTGCGCTACCTCACCGAGCGGCTGCCCGTGATGGTCACCCCGAGCTGGGTGCACACCCGCATCCAGCCGGTGGCGGTCCGCGACGTGCTCCGCGCCCTGGTCGGCAGCGCGAGCATGCCGTCCGACGTCAGCCGGGCCTTCGACCTCGGCGGTCCCGACATCCTGACGTACCGGCAGATGATGCACCGCTACGCGGCGATCGCCGGCCTGCCGCGCCGGATCATCCTGCCGGTGCCGGTCCTCACCCCCCGGCTCTCCAGCCACTGGGTGGGCCTGGTCACGCCGGTGCCCGCCTCCCTCGCCCGGCCGCTCACCGAGTCGCTGCGGCACGAGGTGGTCTGCCACGAGAACGACATCGCCCGGTATCTCGCCGGCCCGCCCGCCGCTCCGATCGGCTTCGACGACGCCGTACGGCTGGCGCTCCAGCGGGTGCGGGAGGCGAAGGTGACGACCCGGTGGTCGTCGGCGTCCGTGCCCGGTGCCCCGAGCGATCCGCTGCCCACCGACCCGGACTGGGCCGGCGGCAGCCTCTACAGCGACCACCGGGAGCTGGAGGTCGACGCCTCCCCCGAGGCGCTGTGGCGGGTCGTGGAGGGCATCGGCGGCGAGAACGGCTGGTACTCCTTCCCGCTCGCGTGGGCGGTGCGGGGCCGGCTGGACCGGCTGGTCGGCGGGGTCGGGCTGCGCCGGGGGCGCCGGGACGCGGCCCGGCTGCGGGTCGGTGACTCGCTGGACTTCTGGCGGGTCGAGGAGATCGAGCCGGGCCGGCTGCTGCGGCTGCGCGCCGAGATGCGGCTGCCCGGTCTGGCCTGGCTGGAGATGTCGGTGGAGCGCGGCGAGAACGGCCGCACCCGGTACCGGCAGCGCGCCCTGTTCCATCCGCACGGCCTGCTCGGTCACGCCTACTGGTGGAGCGTCTCCCCCTTCCACGCGGTGGTGTTCGGCGGGATGGCCCGCAACATCGCCCGGACGGCGGCGAGTTCGGCGGCCCACCGGCCGGAGCACGCCACCGTCCCATGACGGTCCGACCCCTCTTCACCTTTCACTCTTCGTCGCAGACCCCCCTGCCCCGCTCCGCCTCCCGGAGCACGTCCCCCCCTCACCCGCCACGAGCCGCCCGGCCCTCTCTCCACCCGGAGCACGCCCCATGAGCATCTCGGTCGTCCTGTTCACCTGTGACCTGCGGCTGCACGACCACCCGCCGCTCCGAGCGGCCCTCGACGGCACCGAGGAGGTCGTGCCGTTGTTCGTACGGGACCGGGGCGTGGACGCCTCCGGGTTCGCCGTACCGAACCGGCTGGCGTTCCTCGCCGACTGTCTGCACGATCTGGACGCCGGTCTGCGCGAGCGGGGCGGGCGGCTGGTGGTGCGCTCCGGTGACCTGGTCGAGGAGGTCTGCAAGGTCGCCGCCGAGGCGGACGCCGACGAGGTGCACATGGCCGCCGACGCCAGTGCGCACGCCCACCGGCGGGAACGGCGGCTGCGGCGGGCCCTGGAGGGCGAGGGCGTACGGCTGCACGTGCACGACACGGTGTCCACGGCCGTCGCCCCCGGCGCGGTGGCCCCGGCGGGCTCGGACCACTTCGCCGTGTTCACGCCCTACTTCCGGCGCTGGTCGGAGCAGCGGCTGCGGGAGCCGCACGGGGCACCGAGGGCGGTGCGGGTCCCGGAGGGTGTGGGGTCCGAGTCGCTGCCCTCGCGCGCGGACCTGTCCGGGCTCTCGGAGGGCCTCGCCGCGGGCGGGGAGATCGCCGGCCGCAAGAGCCTCGCCACCTGGCTGCGCTCGGGCGTGGCCGCGTACGAGGACCGGCACGACGACCTGGCCGGCGACGCGACCTCCCGGCTCTCCCCGCACCTCCACTTCGGCACCCTGTCCCCCGTCGAGCTGGTCCACCGGGCGCGCCGGGCGGGCGGTCCGGGCGCGGAGGCCTTCGTGCGGCAGCTCGCGTGGCGCGACTTCCACCGTCAGGTGCTGGCGGCGCGCCCCGCCGCGGCCGACGCCGACTACCGCACCCAGCACGACCGTTGGCGCTCCGAGAAGGCGGCCCGGGCGGACGTCGAGGCGTGGAAGGAGGGCCGGACCGGCTACCCGGTCGTGGACGCGGCGATGCGCCAGCTGCGGCACGAGGGGTGGATGCACAACCGCGGCCGTCTCCTGACCGCGAGCTTCCTCGCCAAGACGCTGTACGTGGACTGGCGGGTCGGCGCCCGGCACTTCCTGGACCTGCTGGTGGACGGGGACGTGGCCAACAACCAGCTCAACTGGCAGTGGATGGCGGGCACCGGCACCGACACCCGGCCCAACCGGGTCCTCAACCCGGTCATCCAGGCCAAGCGCTACGACCCGGACGGCGCGTACGTCCGCCGCTGGGTGCCCGAACTGGCCGGTCTGGAAGGGCCCTCGGTGCACGAGCCGTGGAAGCTGCGGGGGCTGGACCGGGCCGCGTTCGACTACCCGGACCCGATCGTGGAACTGTACGAGGGGCTCGCCCGGTTCAAGCGCGCCCGGGGCCGCGACTGAGGCCGCTCTCCCGGCCGTGCGGCCCGGCGGGCTTCCGCGATCCGGCCCCGTACAGTGCGGCGAGGGTGTCCAGGGCGTCCTGGAAGGACGTGGGCCGCAGCATGCCCTGACCGGAACGGCCGGCCCAGCCCGGTCCCCCCAGGACCACCAGGGGCCTTCTGCGCGCGCCCTTCACCCCCCACCCGGTGCCGACCAGGTGCCGGGCCAGCGGGAAGCTCGCGGTGGAGCGGACCTGCGACCACAGGACGACGGCCGCCGGGCCGAGCCGTTCCACGGCCCCGATCAGCGCCTCCGCGGGTACGGCGGCGCCGAACATCCTGGCGGGCAGGCGCAGTTCGGTCAGCGCGGCGTTGAGCGCCTCCAGCGGGAGCGTGTGCTGCTCGCCGGGGACGCAGGCCAGCACCACCGGCCCGGGACCGGGTGCGTCCGCGTGCCGGGCCGGCGGGCGGGTGCTGCGGCGCAGCACGGTGGACATGTGCCAGGACAGCAGGTGCTCGACCTCGACGTAACGGTCCCCGGACGAGGCCCACTTGCGGCCCACCGCGTGCAGCGTCGGCACCATCACCTCCTGCCAGGCCACCGCGAGACCATGGGTCTCCACCGCCGCCGCCAGCTGCTCCTGCACGGCGGGCGCGTCGAGACGTACGGCGGCCCGGGCCAGGCCCCGGCACTCCTGCCGCACGTCCCCCAGAGGGAGCGTGCCGGCCGCCCGGGACCGGGGCATCGGTTCCGGCGGCGCATCCGGGTCGGGGCCGTCCGCCGGTTCCGCGGGCCCTGCCGGGAGCGGGGTGCCCGCCGGTTCCGGGGACGCCGACCGCTTGGCCGCGCGCGCCGCCTCGGCCGGCGGTACGCCCGCCGAGGTGAGCCGGCACATCGTCTCCAGCACGGCGATGTCCGGCGCGGTCCACCGTCGGTGCCGTCCGTCGGCGCGGACGGCGGGACCGATGCCGTAGCGACGGTCCCAGGACCGCAGCGTGGTCGGCGAGACGCCCAGCCGACGGGCCAGGGCCCCGGTGGTGAGACTCGTCGCGGTGTCGCGGGACGAGGCCGGCTCCGGCCGGGCCGACGGTCCTCCGCCCTCCGGAATGTCACGCATGGCCCGACTATACGACGCAGAACCGATGCAAGTTGCGGGCCCTGACCCGGGGCTCGGAGGATGGCCGCGACGTCACACGCTCCGACCGAGCGGGGCCCGGCATGCCCGCGCCTCGTGGGCCGCCCGTCCGCAGGAGCCGTACACCGCGAGGAGCCGCCGCCATGGACGCGCAGAGCACTCTCCCGGCGGTGCCGCCCGGCACGGCGGCCGGGGAGCCTCGGTGGGCCGTGTCCGCACCGCCGTCCGCCTGGACGCTCCCCGAAGTGGCCCCCGGCGAGGAGGAGTTGGCGCGCGGACTGCTGGCGGGGGACGAGGCGTGCCTGACGCTCGCGTACCACCGCTGGTCACCCCTGGTGCACACACTGGCCCGGCGCTCCCTGGGCGACCCGAACGAGGCCGAGGACGTCACCCAGCAGGTCTTCATCGGCCTGTGGCGCGGACTGCGGGGGTACCGGCCCGAACGGGGGACGCTCGGCGGCTGGATCGTCGGGATCACCCGCCGCAAGGTCGCCGACGCCCTCCGGGCCCGCAGCCGCCGCTTCGACCTCGCCGTCCGGGCGGACGCCCGGGTCGTCCTTCCCCCGCACACCGAGGACCGGACGGAGGCGACCGTGGACGGGCTGGTCGTGCGCGCCGAGCTCGCCAAACTCCCCTCGGCCCAGCAGCGGGTGCTGCGGCTGACGTTCTACGAGGACCTGAGCCAGATCCAGATCGCCGAGCGCACGGGGTGGCCGCTGGGCACGGTGAAGAGTCACGCGCGGCGCGGAATGCACCGGCTGCGGCGGGGCCTCGAATTCGCTTTCGATGCGGAAACGGTGCGTTGATCGCCGGCGTCGAATGCGACAAGGACCGCGGCGCCACCCCTCGCGCCGCGCGGGAGCACGCGCTCCCGGCCCACCCTCGGAGGGAGTCGGCGCTCTCCGGGGGTGGGTCCTGCGATCCCTACACATAAAGGAAAAATAAGAGCAGAATGAACACAGGCGGCGCGTACCGCACACCGCACCAGTCGCGGTCAGGCCTGTGAGTCAAAGGAGACGTGTCATGGCCGACGTCTCGCACAACCGAGGTGACATCACCAGTCACCCCGATGCTTCGGAAATGCGGGAGCGCTACGCCCGCATGCTCAGCGGTCGCGATGTGGCACTCGTGGACGGACCGGTGTTCCTGCTCGGTCTCTACTGCGCCGCGTCCCCCTGGATACTCCACTACACGACGAGCCAGCCCGCCCTCGTGACCCACAACCTCATCGTGGGCATAGCGATCGGACTGCTGGCCCTCGGGTTCACCCAGACCCCGGAGCGCATGTACGGCCTCAGCTGGGCCTTCTGCGCGGTCGGGATCTGGATGATCATCGCCCCCTGGGTGGTCGGCGACAGCCCCGACGCCGGTGTGGCGCTGAACAACATCGTCATCGGCGCCCTCGCGGTGATCCTGGGGCTGATGTGCACCGCCACGGCGGCGAGGAGCGCCCCCAGGCCGTAGGAAGTCCCCCGACACAGCGGACGGGCGGGCCGGGTCAGTCCAGGAAGGCGTCCAGTTCGCGCCGGTGACGGGCCACCCACTCCTCCGCGGCCCGCACCTCCTCCACGGCCCCACCCGCCCGCAGCCGGACCATGGCGGGCTCACCCCGCAGCGCCCCGGCCTCGATCCCCCGCCAACACCGGTCCTGCCACCACCGCACGGTGTCCAGCAGACCGCCGCGCTCGTCCAGTCCGTAGGCGTCGCAGATCAGCCGGATCCGGCGAGCGGCGTCCCGCACGTCGGTGACGCCGGGCCCCAGACCGAGGTACTGCCAGCACACGTGGGCGAGGTCGTGGACGCGCTCGCCCGGCGCGGCCAGGTCCCAGTCGATGAAGGCCACGGGGCGCCACGCGGTGCGGACGGTGCTCTTTGGCGCGAGGTCGGTGTAGACGGTGTTCTTGGGTGCCAGGTCGTCGTAGACGGTGTTCTTGGGTGCCAGGTCGTTGTGGCAGACCACGTCCTGGTCGCCGGCGAGGGCGGTGCCGTGGGTCAGATCGTGGAAGGCGCGGACCAGTCGGGCGACCTCCACGAGCGCCTCGTCCGTACGGGCGGCGGCACGTTCGCGCGAGGTCAGGGCGGCCCGGCCCGCGAGGTAGCCGAACATCTGCCGTCCCTGCTCGTCGACGCCGAGGAACCGCGGCGCCCCCGGCCAGCCGGCCCGCTCGAACAGCCCGAGCAACTCCCGCACGAAGCCCGGCCGTTGCGAGGGTGTGCGCCGTACGGTGTCACCGATCCGCACGACCTCGTTGACCGCGCCGCCGCCGAGTGCCGCCTCCTCCACCTGACCACCCCTCCTCACCCTCGTCGCATCGGTACGGCTCGCAGGTTACGGCCTCCGGCTGGGCGCCCGGAGGGACGCGGGCGCGCCCGTCGGCACCCTGAGGTGTCCGGCGGGCGCACCGTGACCGGCAAGGGCGGTCAGCTGACGTTCAGTGCCGTGTCGTCGAGGACGAAGGACGTCTGGAGGGTGGAACCCTCGGTGCCGGTGAACTTGAGGGTGACGGTCTGGCCCGCGTAGCTCGCCAGGCTGAAGCCGCGCTGGGTGTAGCCGGAGGCGGCGTTGAGGTTGGAGTAGGTCGCGAGGGTGCCGAGGACCGTGCCGGAGCTGTTGAGCACCTGGACCTTGAGCGTGTCGTAGGCCGTGCTGGTGCTGGTCTCCGCGGTGTCCACGTGCAGGTAGAAGCTGAGCGCGGCGGTGGTGCAGCCGGACGGGATGGTCACCGTCTGCGCGAGGGTGTCGGTGGTGGCCTTGCCGTAGCCGTCGAGCCAGGCGTAGTAGGAGCCCGTACGGGCGGACTGGCTGCCGGAGTTGGTGATGACACCGCTGGTGCCGGTCCAGGTGGTGCTGCCGGACTCGAAGCCGTTGTTGCCGAGCAACTGGGCGGCGGTGCAGGTGCCGGAGCCGCCGCCGGTGCCGCCCCCGCTGCTGCCGCTCGCGCCGGAGAGCCACTCGGTGGCGTTGAGGGCGAGGGCCGCGTTGGTGGCGCCGGAGTCGTTCCAGCCGTCGTAGAGCGTGTTGCCGGACTGGCCGGTGCCGTCGTCGACGGGTGAGCTGTCGCCCCAGAAGGCCACGCGCCCGCTGCCGAAGGTGCTGGTCGCGAAGAAGGCACCGCTGTTGCCGGAGTAACCGGTGCGGTAGACCAGGCCCTCGACGGAGGAGTTGTCGGCGGGCTTGAGGGTGGCGGTGGTGCCGTTGGCGATCAGGCTCTTGGTGACGGTGCCGAAGGAGCCGTGCAGGACCGGGTTGGTGCTGTCGCTGATGGCGGAGGGGTAGTCGGAGCCGATGTTCAGCGAGTCGATGGAGAAGCCGAACGGGTCCGCCGAGTCGACACTGTTGTTGGTCATCAGGTCGTTGAGGATCTCGACCGCGTCCTCGCCGTCGTTGTTGCGGTCGGAGCCGGTGTGGTCGGAGATCATGAAGAGGCCGCCGCCGTTCTTCACGAAGGTCATGATCGCCGTCTTCTCGGCGGTGGTGAACAGCGTGTTGGGCTCGGGCAGGACCAGCGTGTCGAACTTCGACAGGTCGGTGGCCGAGGTGCCGCCGTAGGTGAGGGCGCTCGTCGCGGTCTTGAGGCTGTAGTTGCCGGTCTTCTGGAGGGCGACGCCCCAGGAGGAGAGCGCGCCCGTCCAGTCCGTCTCCGACGACGGCGAGGAGTCCTGGGCGAGCGGGTCGGGTTTGCTGGTGGAGATGATCCAGTCCGCGTTGCCCGCCTCCTCGGCGTGGCCGTCGTCGAAGAGGATCCGGTGCGGGGTGGCGGCGACGGCGGGGGTGGCGGTGGCCTGTACGGCGACACCTGCGGTGACCAGGGCGAGTCCGGCGAGGAGCGCGCCGGCTCTGTGACGGGGTCCGGTGAGTCCGAGCATTCCGCATACCTCCGTGGGGAGTTGGGGAGGGTGGGGGCGAGGGGAGCAACTACGCGCATAGATACCCGGGCAATTTGAACGGTACATGTCACGGAGAAGTCCGGAAAGATTCGTTCCGGTCTCCTCGCCGAGGATTGACCGGCTGTTGACCGCCGGTTGGGACGGACCTGGACCGCGGTGGCCGCCGGAGGTCGACGCACCGCCCCGGCAAATCCCGTTGCGGGCCTCAGGCCGCGGCAGCTAGCTTCAACCGCTCGCCTCCCCCGCCCTCCCCGTGACGGAGACCCGCTTGTCCTTCCACCTCACCCCGCTCGCCGATCCCGAACCCGGCGTCTCCAGCCGCCGCTTGGCCTGGCTGGCCGCGGACGAGGACGGCGTTCCCCTCGGGTCCGCCTTCCTGCGGCTGTTCACGAGGGAGGGACAGGAGCACCTCGCCGAGCTGGACCTGGCGGTGCACGGGGCCGAGCGGCGGCGGGGCGTCGGCACCCGGCTCCTGGAGGCCGCCGTGGGTGCGGCGAAGGCGGAGCGACGGCGTTCGGTCATCGCACAGGCCGTGCAGGGCTCCCCCGCCGATCTGTTCCTGGCCGCGCGCGGTTTCCGCCAGGTCCTGGCGCTCACCTATGCGCGCCTCGCACTGGCCGACCTGGACCACGACGCCCTGGACGCCCTCGTTCGACTCCCCCACCCCGGCTACCGGTTGACCGCGTGGGAGGGCACGGTGCCGCCGGAGCTGGCGCGGTCGTTCGCCGAGGCGCGGCGCGCGATGGACGACATGCCGATGGAGGGCACGGACTTCGGGACGGTCGTCTGGGACGTGGACCGGGTCGTCGCGGCCGCGGAGGCCGTCGCGCGGCGCGGAGAGCTGCTGCACACCGTGGCCGCCGTGGACGAGGCCGACGGCAGGGTGGTCGGCTTCTCGGAACTTGTCGTCGCCGGCGACGGGTCGGGCGACGGACAGCACTACGGCACCGCCGTGCTGCCCGAGCACCGGGGCCGTGGACTCGCCCGCTGGATGAAGGCCGCGGCCATCCGCCACGCCCGTGCACGGCACCCGCGGCTCGCCGGGTTGTGCACCGACACCGCCCAGAGCAACGCGCCGATGCTCGCCGTCAACGACGCGCTCGGGTACGTACCGACGCACCGGGCGCTGGAGTACCAGCTCGACCTGTGATCACCGGGTGGCCGCGGACCGCAGTGCAGCCGGACCGTCGCGGCGGCCGAGCGGATTCCTAGCCCCGGGGCTCGTACACGTACGGCTGGGTCGTCGTCAGCGGCTCGAAGCCGAGGCGTTCCAGGATGGGGCGGCTCGTGGGCAGCGCGTCGACCTGGAGGTAGCGGTATCCGCGGTCCACGGCGGCGCGGGCCCGATGCGCGACCAGCGCCCGGTAGATGCCGCGGCCACGCCAGCCCTCGACGGTGCCGCCGCCCCACAGGCCGGCGAAGCGGGTGCCGGGCACCAGCTCCATGCGGGCCGCGCTGACCGGCTCGTCACCGGCGAGCGCGACGACCGCCACCACCGTCTCGGGGTCGTCGCGGAGCCGGGCGAGCAGCTGGTGCCGCAGCCGGGAGCTGTCGGTGCCGAACGCCTTCTCGTGGACGTCCGCCACGAGGTGGACACCCGCCTCGTCGGTGACCGGGAGGAACCGGATCCCCTCGGGCGGCGCCACGTCCAGCGAGAGGTCGGCGACCTCGGCGATCATCAGCGTCTCCTCGGGCTCGGGGACGAACCCGGCCGATCTGAGCCGCCGTCCGAGGTCGACGGGCAGGTCGTGGCCGTACAGCTTCCACTCGAACCCGCGGCCGAGGCCGGTGTAGTACGCGATCTGGTCGGCGATCGCCCGGTCGGCGTTCGACTCGTCCAGGTCGGACCAGACGAGGCCGTTCCAGCCCTGGTCCGCGGCGACCTGGCGGACCACCCGGCCGTCCCGGTCCACATGGGCGCCGGGGCCGTCCGGCTGTGCGCCTTCGCGCATGTCCCGGTCGAAGAGGGCGAGTACCGCTACATGATCCATGTACTCACTCCATCATCCGGACGCCTGCGCGGCAATGGCGTTTACGGCCGCTCGGCCCCCGTGCGCACCGCGGCCAGGTAGGCGCTGAGCCGGTCGCGGTTGCGGGCCAGGCAGTCGATCCGGGCCTGGATGCGGTCGACGTGCGCCTGAAGGAGGGCGGCCGTCTCCGGTGTGAGGTGCTCGGGCGGCAGCAGGATCTCCTCGGGGCCCGACAGGTACGGCAGGATCGCGCGGATCATCTCCGTGGTCAGGCCCGAGTCGAGGAGGCCGCGGATCTGCTGGACGTCCCGGACCGTTCCCTCGCCGTAGTCCCGGTAGCCGTTGCCGGCGCGCTCGGGGGCCAGCAGGTGCTGCTCCTCGTAGTAGCGCAGCAGTCTGGTGGGGACTCCGGTGCGGCGGGACAGTTCACCGATCCTCATGATGTGCTCCCTTGCCTTCACACTGATGTGAAGGTCCGAGCATGGTCCCATGTCCACCACTTCCCTGGTCAAGGGCACAGCCCTGCCCGCGTCCGCGCCCCTGCCGTGGTCCGGGCTGCTCGCCCTGTCCACGGCCGCCTTCACCGCCGTGCTGACCGAGTTGCTGCCCGCCGGTCTGCTGCCGAGCATGGCCCCGGCCCTGGGTGTCTCCGAGGCCCGGATCGGCTTCCTGGTCACCGGGTACGCGGTCGCGTCCTTCGCCGCCGCGATCCCGCTCACGGCCCTGCTGCGCGGGCTGCCGCGCCGGCCGGTGCTCGTCGGCACCCTGCTCGGGTTCGCGCTGAGCAACGCGGTGGTCGCGCTGTCCTCGTCGTACGCCCTCACCTTCGCGGCGCGGCTGGTGGCCGGGTGCGCGGGCGGGACGCTCTGGGCGATGCTCGCCGGCTGCGCGGCGCGGATGGTGCCGCCCGAGCGGCGCGGCCGGGCGATCGCGGTCGTCCTCGCCGGGATCACCCTCGCGCTGTCGCTGGGCGTTCCGGCCGGGACGGCGCTGGCCGGGGCGGTGGGCTGGCGTACGGCTGGCCGCGGTCGCCGTGGGGCTGGTGGGGTGGACGCACGCGCGCGTGCCCGGGTCTCCGGGGGAGGCGCCGCACGTGCGCGTGCCGCTCGCCCGGGTGGCCCTGCTGCCCGGCGTCCCCGCCGTGCTGTCCGTGACGCTGTTCCTGCTGGTGGGGCACCAGGTGATGTACACCTACGTCGCCCCGTTCGCGGCGCATGCCGGGTTCGGGCGTACGGGCCTGGTGCTGCTGCTGTTCGGAGCGGCCACGGTGGTGGGGATCTGGATCACCGGGGTGCTGGTGGACCGGCGTCCGCGGGCGGCACTGCTCGGCGCTCTGGGCCTGTGCACGGCCGTGATGCCCACGCTGGGCCTGGCCGCCGGGGCGCCCGGTGTGCTGCCGGTCTCGGTGGCCCTGTGGGGTCTCGCCTTCGGGGGCGCCCCGACACTGATCCAGACGGCGCTGGTCGACGTCTCGGGTCCCGAGCGGGCGGATGTGGCCACCTCGTTCCAGACCACGGTGTACAACGCGGGAATCGCCGTGGGTTCGCTGACCGGCGGGCTGGTGCTGTCGGGCCCGGGCGCCGGGGCCCTGCCGTGGACCGCGCTGCCGCTGGTCGCGATGGCCCTCACGGTGGTGGCCCTGAACCGCCGGAACGCGTTTCCGTCCGGGCGGCACAGCTCCTAGGCTCGGTGTCATGGTCGTGAAGGACACCGAACTGCCGTATCTGCGCCGCTGTGTCGAGTTGGCCGAGGCGGCGCTGGACGCCGGGGACGAGCCGTTCGGCTCGGTCCTGGTGGGCGCCGACGGCGAGATCCTCGCCGAGGACCACAACCGGGTGGCCTCCGGCGACCGCACCCGGCACCCCGAGTTCGAGCTGGCCCGCTGGTCGGCGGCCCACCTGTCGCCGCGGGAGCGGGCGGCGGCGACCGTCTACACCTCCGGCGAGCACTGCCCGATGTGCGCGGCCGCGCACGCCTGGGTGGGCCTGGGCCGCATCGTGTACGTCGCCTCCTCCCGGCAACTCGCCCAGTGGCTGGACGAGCTGGGCGTGCCGGCGCCACCGGTGCGGACCCTGCCGGTCGGCGAGATCGCGCCCGGCGTGGCGGTGGAGGGCCCGGTGCCCGAGTTCACGGAGCGTGTACGGCAGTTGCACCACCGGTTTCACCAGCGCTGACACCGATCTCCCCGGATGCAGGCCGTCACCCGCGTGCCTACGATCGGAAAAGATCCGGACCAGGTGGAAGACCCGGTCTCCTCCAGTGGCCCAAGGGGGGAGGCGCTCGCCCTTGCAGTCGGCCCATCGGCCGATGGCCGTCCATGTCGCCGTCGTCGCCGTCGCCACGCTCGTCTACATGACGGTCCCCGTCGCGCTCTCCGCTCTCTGGGCGGTGATCGGGCTCGTCGGCGTCGGCGCCGTGCTCGTGGGCGTCCGACTGCACCGGCCCGCCCACCGCTGGCCCTGGTGGACGCTGGCGGCGGGGCTGCTCACCTTCATCGCGGGCGACACGTACTACAACGTCATGGAGCAGTACTTCCACGCCTCCAACCCCTTCCCCTCCCCCTCCGACGCCCTCTACCTCACCACCTACCCGCTCTTCGCCATCGGCCTGTCCGGCCTGATCCGCTACCGCTGGGCCGGCCACGACCTGCCCAGCCTGCTCGACGCGCTGATCGTGACGGCGGGCCTCGCGCTGCCCGTGTGGGTCTACCTGGTGCAGCCCCTGACCGAGGTCGACGGTCTGACCTGGGAGCAGCGGGCCATCAGCATCGCCTACCCGCTCGGTGACGTGCTGGTCCTGGCCCTGCTGGCCCGGCTGCTGGCCCCGAGCCCGGTCGACGGCCCCAACAGGTCGGTGCAGTTGCTGGTGGTCGGCACCGCGACGCTGCTCGTCTTCGACATCGCCTACGGCATCCTCCAGCTCAACTCGATGTGGCAGGCGGGCACCGTGCTGGACGCCGGGTGGATCGTCTTCTACACGGCCTGGGGCCTGGCCGCCCTGCACCCCTCGATGGCGGCGCTCACGGCCGCCGTACCGCAGAAGCAGGCTCCCCTGCCCCCTCCCCACCGGATGGTGATGCTGGGAGCCGCCACCCTCATCGCGCCCGCGATCCTCCTGTACGAGGCGGTCACCCGCAGCCCCCATCACACGGCGGTGATCGCGGCCTTCTCGGCCGCCCTGTTCCTGCTGGTCATCCTGCGGCTGGCGGGCATGGTCGTGGTGCACCGGGGAGCCGTCGCCCGCGAGCTGGCCCTGCGCCAGGCGGCCGGATCCCTGGTGTCGGCGGTCCGGCAGCGGGACGTCGTACGGTCCTGCGAGACGGCCGTCGACATGCTCCTGGGTCCGGCGGTCGACCACCGGACCCTGGTGCTGTCCGCCCAGCAGGCCGCGCCCCTGCTCCCCCGCCAGGCCCGTCGGGTGGCCCCCGCCGAGCTCGGCGCCGAGATCGCCGCCCGGCTGGACGGGCTCCCGGCCGTCCAGGTGTGCCCCATGACCTCACCGGACCGCCCCGCCGGCCAGGACCCCGGTGTCCTGCTGGTCGCCGGCCCCCCGGCCGCGCTCACCGAGACGCACGGCTCCCTGGAGATCCTCGCCTCCCACGCCGGGCTCGCCATGGAACGGGTCCTGCTGCGCCAGGAGGTGATCCGGCAGGAGAGCGAGGCCTACTTCCGCACCCTGGTGCGCCACACCTCCGACGTCATCCTGATCCTGGAGGACGACGACACCATCCGGTACGCCAGTCCGTCCGCGGCCGCCGTGTTCGGCACCACGGACCTCACCGGCACCTGTCTGCCGGACCTGGTGGATCCCCGGGACCGGGCCCGGGCTGTCCGTGAGCTGACCGCCGTACGCGATCACGGGCCGAAGGGCTCCCACGACCACTGGTGGGTCCGGCACCGGGCGGGGCGGGTCGAGGTGGAGGTGCGGTGCAGCGACTTCCGGGACGAACGGACCGTGGCGGGGCTCGTGGTGACCCTGCGCGATGTGACCGAGCAGCGCAGGCTGGAGCACGAGCTGACCCAGCGGGCCTTCCACGACGCGCTCACCGGCCTGCCCAACCGCACCCTGCTCCTGGAGCGAATCGAACGCGCGCTGCTGCGGGGCCGGCGCGAGTCGTCCCTGACCTGTCTGCTCTTCATCGACCTCGACGACTTCAAGCTGGTCAACGACACGATGGGGCACTCGGCCGGCGACCGACTGCTCGTCGCCGTGGGCAACCGGCTGACCCGGACCCTGCGGCGCACCGACACGGCGGCCCGGCTCGGCGGCGACGAGTTCGCCGTACTGATGGAGGACGCCCGCGAGCCGCTGGACGCCGAGCTGCTGGCGGCGCAGGTGGTGGAGACGCTGACCAGGCCGTTCGTGCTGGGCGACGAGTCGGTCAGTGTGTCGGCGAGCGTGGGCGTGGCCACGGCCCGCGACAGCAGTGACGCGGAGGAACTCCTCGGCCACGCCGACCTCGCGCTGTACGCGGCCAAGGCGGCGGGCAAACGGCAGTGGCGGCGCTTCCTGCCGATGCTGCGGGCCCGCATGGTCGAGCGGCACGATCTGCAGAGCCGGCTCGCCCGGGCGGTCGCCGCACAGGAGTTCGCCCTGCGCTACCAGCCGGTGGTGGACATCGACGGGGGCCAGGTCGTCGGGTTCGAGGCGCTGGTGCGCTGGCCACGGCCCCCGGACCGGCCCGTGTCGCCGCAGCAGTTCATCACGCTCGCCGAGGAGACCGGGCACATCGCTCCGCTGGGCTCGTGGGTGCTGGAGAACGCCGTCGGTGACGTCGCCGGCCTTCAGCAGCTGTCGGGAACGGCGGCACCGCCGTACGTCAGTGTGAACGTGTCGGCCCGGCAGTTCCGTGACGCCGGGTTCCTGGACCAGGTCGGCCGGGCCCTGCGGACACCGGGGCTCGCTCCCGGTTCCCTCCAGCTGGAGCTCACCGAGACGGTGCTGCTGCGCCGGGACGCCCAGATCCAGGCGGTGCTCGAGTCCCTCAAGGACCTGGGGGTGCACATCGCGGTCGACGACTTCGGTACGGGATTCTCCTCGCTGCGCTATCTGCGGGACTTCCCCATCGACGTACTGAAGATCGACAAGACGTTCATCGACGACATCACGCGCGACGCCCGGCAGGTCGCCCTCGTCGAGGGCATCGTCCGCATCGCCGACACCCTGGGCCTCCAGGTGATCGCGGAGGGCATCGAGGAACCGGCGCAGCGGGACATGCTCGCCCGGCTGGGATGCCGGTTCGGGCAGGGTTTCCTGTTCGCCCGGCCGATGACGGTGGCGGAGAGCGAGCGGACGTTGCGGCAGGGCGGCGGGCTGCTCGCACCGGGTTCCGGCGGCTCGAACGGGCGGCACGTCCACCGCGACCCGCCGTCGGCCGCCGCCGAGCGGCGCACGGCGGGCCTCGAACAGCTGCGGCGGACGAGTCCGATGAGCGACGCGGTGATCGACGAGGTGCGCGGGCGCCGGATCCGCAGCGGCGGCCACTGGCTGACCGACTTCGCGTCCTGCAACTACCTCGGCTTCGACTGGGACCCGGAGATCGCGGCCCGTATCGGCCCCGAGGTACGCCGGTGGGGCACCCACCCCAGCTGGTCGCGGCTGCTGGGCAACCCACGGCTGTACCCGGTGCTGGAGGAACGGCTCGCCGCACTGCTGGACGCCCCGGACACCCTGCTGCTGCCGACGCTGACCCTGATCCACGCCTCGGTGATCCCGGTCCTGGCGGACGGCGGCCACGTCTTCGTCGAGGCGAGCGCGCACCGGACGGTGTACGACGGCTGCGTGGTCGCCCGCGGCCAGGGCGCCACCCTGCACCGCTTCCACGCCGAACGCCCCGAGGAACTGGACGCGTTGCTCTCCTCGGTGCCCGCGCGCACGACCCGCCTGGTCTGCCTCGACGGGGTGAACAGCATGACCGGCAACCTCCCCGACCTGCCCGCGCTGGCCGCGCTGTGCCGGGACCGCGGAGCCACGCTGTACGTCGACGACGCGCACGGCTTCGGAGTGATCGGGGAGCGCGCGCCGGACGAGCTGTGTCCGTACGGCCGGCGCGGCAACGGCGTGGTGCGGCACACCGGGGAGTCCTACGACGGGATCGTGATGGCCGGCGGTTTCTCCAAGGCGTACTCCTCGCTGCTGGCGTTCCTCGCGCTGCCCACCGATCTGAAGAACCACCTCAAGACGAGCGCGGCCCCGTATCTGTACTCGGGTCCCTCCCCCACGGCGTCGCTGGCCACCGCACTGGCCGGGCTCGACGTCAACGAGCGCCGTGGCGACGCGCTGCGGGCCGACCTGTACCGCAAGACCGTGCGGGTGCTCGACCACCTTGCCGACCTCGACGTGCACACGCTCAACACGGACCGGCTGCCCATCGTGGAGATCCCGCTGGCGGATCCCTCCGACCTCGACGCGGTCGGCGCGTTCCTGTGGGAGGAGGGCGTCTATGTGACGCTCGCCGCGCATCCGCTCGTCCCGCGCGACCGGGTCGGCTTCCGGGTGCAGATCACGGCTCTCAACTCCGACGACGACATAGACCGTCTGAACGGCACGCTGACCTCGCTGGCGAAGCGGTTCCGGCTGCGGTCGAGGCACTGAGGGGGCGACACGCGGATGTGGACACCGAGATGCTGACGCACAACGACGACGTGGACTGGGACCGGTGGCCGGTCGCCGACTACCTCGCCGAGAACTACCGGGACGTGCACCCCTCGGACGCGGAGGTCATCGCCCATCACTCGGCGTTCTACCGGCGCCTGCCGCCGGGCGGTGTGGCGCGGTCGGTGGAGTTCGGTGCCGGGCCGAACCTCTATCCGCTGATCCTCGCGTCCGCGGCGAGCCGCCGGGTGGACGCCGTGGAGGCGGGTGCGGGCAACGTGGCCTATCTGGAACGGCAGATCGTCTGCGGGCCCGACGCGAGCTGGTTGCCGTTCCACGCGCTGTGCCGTCGGCTCAATCCCGCCGTGCCGAGGACCCTCGCGGGGTCGCTGGCGCAGGTGCGGGTCGTCCACGCCGACGTCCGGGATCTGGAGCCGGGCGGCTATGAGCTGGCGTCGATGCACTTCGTCGCTGAGGGCGCCACGGAGGACTTCGCCGAGTTCACCGACTTCTGCCGGGCCTTCGTGCGCTGTGCGGAGCCGGGCGGTCTCCTGGTCGCCGCGTTCATGGAGAACATGCCGACCTACCGGATCGGCCCGACCTCGACGTGGCCGGGCTGCCCGGTGACCCCGGAGACCCTCGAGGAGGTCTTCACCCCCCTCACCCAGAACCTCACCCTCACCCACGTCCCCCCCGACCCGACCCTCCCGGACTACGGGGACTCGGGGATGGTGCTGCTGACGGGGGTGGCGAGGGGGATGGGGTGACGGGGAGGGTGGGGTGGGACGTCAGCGGGTGGGGCGTGGGCGGGTACGCCGGTAGAGCGCGGCTCCGCCGAGCAGTAGCCCGGCGCTGGTCAGAGCTGCGGGCAGGGCTTGGTTCGCGCCGGTGTGGGCGAGTGTCGTCCCGGGGGTCGACGGGGTGTGGGGTGCCGGTCGTGGGGCGGGGTGGTGCCGCGGCGGGGCGAGCGGCGTGGGCTCGGCGGGGGCCGGGGCGTCGGGGTGGTCGCCGGGCCCGTTCACGGACTCGTTGCCGACCGACGCGTTGCCGAGGCCGACCACGTTCACGGAGTTCCCGCTGAGGTTGACCGGCAGCTGGACCGGGAGCCGTACCCCGTTGCCGGCCAGCACGCCCGGTGAGCCCGTGGTGTCACCCTCGGCCCGGGCTCCGTCGCCCGCCACGGTGCCACCGGCCACGAGCACCGACCGCTGACCACCCCGGGACACCCCGCCGCCGGAGTCCTCGTTGCCGCAGCTGTTCCCCGCCGCCGGGTTGAGGAGCCCCACCACATTCACCGTGTTCCCGCACACGTTCACCGGGACGTGCACCGGAAGCTGCGCCACGTTGCCGGAGACCAGCCCCGGCGAACCCGCCGCCGTTCCGTCCGCCGCGCTGCCGGCGTACGCGGGCATCGTCACGGCCATCGCCCCGGACACGGCGGCGACGGCGATCACGCCGTTTCGGGTAACCCGTCTCATCGGTTCCTGCCTTCCAGACGTGGACGCGGGCAGTCACCCGCACCGCGTAAAACGCAGGCGAACCATCGGAGTTATGGCTAATCGGCCTTTCACCCCATCGAGCGACATGGTTGTCGAACTTGCGGCAAACCCGACTCATCGGCATCGAGCGGACACACAGAGCAGGGCCCACGCCATGATCCCGTCCCTCCGGGCGGCGGCCGGCTCTCGGGAGGCGACCGGGCAAAGGGCCGCATATCGTGATCGAGGGCGCAGATGGGCGCTCTTGGAGGCATGGATGCTCGCCAAGGTGACGAGGCGACGGTGCACTCTCTCCGGCGCCGTGGGCCTGGCCCTGCTCGGCGCGGGGTTGCCGGCGACGGCCGCGGACGACTCCGGGCCCGACCTGTCGCGCTTCTACCACCAGAAGATCAACTGGTCGAAGTGCGTGGGCATGGAGGCACCCAAGGACCTCCAGTGCGGCAAGATCACCGTCCCGGTCGACTACGCCCACCCCCGCGCCGGCACCCTCGACCTGGCGCTCGCCCGCTACCGGTCCACGGCGCGGCACAAGCGCGGCTCGGTGGTGCTGAACTTCGGCGGCCCCGGAGGCGCGGGCGTGCCCGAACTCGCCGCCGGGGGCCACGACTTCATGGACCTCACCGACGAGTACGACGTGGTGTCCTTCGACCCGCGCGGCGTGGGCAGGTCCTCCCCGGTCAGCTGCGGCGAGGGGACCGACGAGGCGCTGCGGGCCACGGACGACGACACGGCCCTCAGCACGGACCCTCAGGACGTCCTCGAAAGGCTCCGCAAGGCGGCCGCCCAGTGCGCCGAGCACTCCGGGCCCGTCCTGCCCCACATCGGCACGGTGAACGTCTCCCGCGACCTGGACGTCATGCGCCAGGCCCTCGGCGACAAGAAGCTCAACTACCTCGGCTTCTCGTACGGCAGCCGGCTGGGCGCGGTGTACGCGACCCAGTTCCCCGAGAAGGTGGGCCGGCTGGTGCTCGACGGGGTGGACACCCTCACCGAGCCGGTGGCCGAGCAGGGCGTGGCGGGCGCCGCCGGGCAGCAGACGGCGCTGGAGGACTTCATCGACTGGTGCACGAAGGACATCGCGTGCCCGTTCGGCACGGACGCGCGCGGGGCGCGCGAGCAGGTCGTACGGCTGGTGGCGTCCCTGGACGCGGATCCGGTGCCGACCGACTTCGGTCCCGCCTTCACCGGCCAGGACCTCGTGGGCGCGATCAGCCAGGCGCTCTACAGCGAGAAGCTGTGGCCGTCGCTGGAGCGGGCGCTGGCCG
The DNA here is from genome assembly GCF_001514195.1 of Streptomyces griseorubiginosus. Taxonomy (GTDB): domain Bacteria; phylum Actinomycetota; class Actinomycetes; order Streptomycetales; family Streptomycetaceae; genus Streptomyces; species Streptomyces griseorubiginosus. Next base: position 333,303 of record NZ_KQ948740.1, read on the forward strand.
AGCTGGTGGAGGACGGCGACACCACGGGCATCCTCGCCTTCGCGGGCGGCGGATCCGGTTTCCTGCCCCGCGCCCGTCCGCTCTCCGACGACCCGACGCACAGTCCGCTCGCGGACGTGGACGACATCCCGTTCGACAATCTTCCGGCGGCGCTGATGGCGGTCAACTGCGCGGACGATCCCGACCGCCCCGGCGCCGACCGGATCACGAAGGACCTGGCCCGGCTGCGGGCCGCCTACGAGCAGGCGTCCCCGGTCTTCGGACGCTACCGGCTCACCGAGTACCTGATGTGCTACGGCCGCCCCAAGGGCACCGACTACATACGCGAGCAGGTGCGCGACGTCGACACACCGAAGATCCTGCTCGTCGGCACCCGCGGGGACCCGGCGACGCCGTACCGCTGGACCGTGGAGACCGCGAAGCGGCTCGGCGACTCGGCCGTGGTCCTCGACAACAAGGGCGAGGGCCACACCGGTTACGGCTCCTCGTCGTGCGTGCACCGCAAGGTCGACGACTTCCTGCTGTACGGCAACCTGCCGCCGAACGGCAGCTCCTGCGGGCCGGACCCGGACGACTGAGGCCCCTCCCCGGAGCACCGCCGCCAGGGACGAAATGCCCTGACCGGCCGATCAAGTTGCCCCGAATGCCCGATCGGTGAATCGGTCCTATGGTGCTGTTATGGAGCACGCACTCAGCAATGCGACCCTCTCCGAACTGCGCCGTCCGCGCACCTATCCCGCGGTGTCCGTGCTGACGCCGACCCACCGCCGAGGACCCGAGAACGCCCAGGATCCGGTGCGGCTGCGCAATGTGGTGGCCGAGGCGAAGAAGCGACTGGAGGCCGATCCCGCCGTCCCCAGGGAGCGGCGCGTCGACGTGGTCCGGCAGCTGGACCAGGCGCTCGGGGAGATCGACCTGGCGCACGCCGAGGACGGCCTGGCGATCTTCGCGGCGCCGGGTGAGCACCAGGTGTGGTCCCTGAGCCGTGCCGTGCCGGAGCGGGTGGTGCTCTCGGACACCTTCCTGACCCGCAACCTCGTGTCGGCGCGGGCCTCCGAGCGCCCGTTCTGGGTGCTGTCGGTCTCCGCCGACCGCGTCACGCTGTGGAACGGCGGCGCCGAGCGGGTCACCGAACACCACGCGTTCGGCTTCCCGATGATCCGGACGCGCGAGAACTTCGACGCCGAACGCCTGGAGCGGATCGGCGACATGCCGAGCACCTTCCGGGACGAGGGCACGCGCCACTTCCTGAGGGACGCCGACACCGCGACGGCACGGCTGCTGCGAGCCGCACCCCGCCCGCTCTACGTCACCGGCGAGACCGCGGCCCTGTCGGCCCTGGACGACGTCGGCAGTGTCGCCAGGGACGCGGTGCACCTTGCGCACGGCGGGCTCGCGCACGGCACCCCCGACGCAGTGTGGCAGGCCGTGCGGCCGCTGGTCGCCGCGGAGGCCCGCCGGAGCACCGAGGCGGTGACCCACGAGCTCGAATCGGCGCGCGGACGGCGGGCGTTCGCGGCCGGCGTCGACGAGATCTGGCAGAGCGCCCGGGAGGGCCGGCTGCGGCTGCTCGCGGTCGAGGAGAACTACCGGGTCACGGTCCGCGACGGGGGCGGCGACCACCTGGTGCCCGCGGAGAGCGGCGACCTCGACGCCCGCGAGGACATCGTGGACGAGATCGTCGAGCAGTGCCTGGAGACCGGTGCCGACGTCCGCTTCGTCCCGGACGGCACGCTGGGCGGGGTGGACGGCATCGCGGGCGTGCTGCGGTACTGAGGCCGGGTGGACGGCATCGCGGGCGTGCTGCGGTACTGAGGCCGGGGGTGTACGGCCGGGCCCCCTCACACGCCTCCGAACAGCGCGCTGAGCCCTCTCTCGACGGCCTCGTCGAGGTCCTCCTGACCGGCGCCGACCACCGTGTAGGTGCGCAGCAGGAAGCTGCGCAGGGTGGGTGTGTCGAACTGGAGGAGGGCGAGGCCGTACGGCGAGTGGAACTCCACGACCGTGGTGCCACTGCCGCACGGCCACAGGTGCACGTCCCCGGCGCCGACCGGCCCGGCCAGCCCCTCCTCCAGCAGGACCCGGGCGAAGGTCCAGGTCACCCTGTGCCCGTCCAGGGAGACCTCGGCCGGGAAGTCCACGCACACGGCCAGCGGATCGGCGGAGCTGTAGCGCAGGGTCGCGGGGACGGGCAGTTCCTGGTTCTCCGCGGTGATCAGTCGGGCGCGGGCGGGCTGCTCGATCGTCGTGTCCATGGTCGGTCTCCACTGCCGGTGAGAGGTCGGCCCGGTTGTGCCGATGTGTTGTTACGACCTCGCAGGCGCCGTTTCATTACGGCTGAGCGGGAGTGAATTTGTGTGACCTGCATCACATCGCACGGGGCGAGCGTCGCCACGCCCGCCCTCCGGACACTCAGGAACCGCCCCCTGGCACGGCTCGATCCACCTGTGCCAAACTCCTTAGAACACAGGACCGTCGAACACACAAATGAACACCGGGCCGACCACCCCCACGACCCGTCAAGTCACGTACGCCCTCTACGACTTGAGACCCTGACCGGCGTAGACAAGACGCCCTGTACGACCGCTCCGCGAAGACTGTGGCATATGCCAGAAGCACCACCGTATCGTGTGCCGCCAAATCCCTTACAGCGCGTCGCAGCCTGTGCAACAGTCGTAACGGTCCCTCCGTCCCCCCTTGGTCGAACCGTCCCGCATCGGAGCGCGTCATGCCGTCCCATCTCTCCGCGGACCGCCCAGCCGCCCAGCCACCCGGAAGCGGCTCGGTCGACGCGCTCATATCGCAGGCGCGGCGGCTCAAGGGCGACGTGGACGCCGTCCGACGGGACGCGCCGAGCGACGGTACGGACCCCCAGGACCGCTGGCAGCGCGCACTGTGCGACCTCGCACTGCACCAACTCAGCGATCTGGACGCTCATTTGGCACAACTCAGGGACGGCCCGCCCCCGGCGCCCGGCGCGGAGTCCGCCGCAGGAGCCGCGCCGCCCGCTCCCCGGCGCGGCTCGCTGCTCAGCCGGGTCGGCAGCGCGGAGTGGAACTTCCTGACCGACGAGGTGAGTTGGTCAGGGGAGCTCTACCGGATCCTGGGCCGCGATCCCGCCGCTCCCCCGCTCACCCTCGACGAACTCCCCTCCCTGGTGCTCGACGAGGACCGGCCGCGACTGACGGCCATGGTCACCGACTGCCTCGTCGACGCCCAGCGCATCGACGGCGAGTTCCGTGTCGTGCGCCCGGACGGCGAGATCCGTGCCGTCCACATGATGGGTGAGCCCGTCCTCGCCGCCGACGGCAGCACCGCCTCGATGTGGGCCGTGCTGCGCGACGTCAGCGCACTGCGGCGGACCGAGCGGGCGGTGAGCGAGACCCGCGACTCGTTACAACGCCACCGGCAGCGCGCGCAGAACGAGCACCGGCTCGCGGTCGAGCTCCAGGAGGCCGTACTGCCGCCGTGGCGTGGCTCCCTGCGACTCCCGCACCAAGGCCCCGAGACCCTCGACCTCGCCGCCCACTACCTGCCGTCGTCGACCGGCACCCTGATCGGCGGCGACTGGTACGACGCGCTCGAACTGGCCGACGGGCAGACGCTGTTGAGCGTCGGCGACCTCACCGGCCACGGAGTCTCCGTGGCCTCGGGCATGGCGACCCTCCTCGGTGCCGTCCGCGGCATGGCGATGGCCGGCACCGAGCCCGGCCGACTGATGTCCCTGCTCAACCAGTTGCTCGACGCGACCGTCCAGCCGGCCCTCGGCAGCGCGGTCTGCTGCCGCTACCGACCCCAGACCCGCACCCTGGTCTGGGCGCAGGCCGGGCACCCCGCCCCGCTGTTGTTCCGGGGCGGGACGGGGCGCCGGCTGCACTCCCCCGACGGCGTCCTCCTCGGCGCGACCTCCGGAGCCGTCTACGCGCAGGCCGAGGAAACCCTCGAGCCGGGCGACCTGCTCCTGCTGCACACGGACGGACTGGTGCCCGGGCGCGACAGCACGGCTGCCGTGAACCGCCTCCTCGGCCTGGCCCCGCGGTTCGGCGGGGCGCGCACCGCGCAGGACTGTGTGCGGATGGTCATGGAGGAGTTCGGTGAGGCCGAGCGCGAGGACGACGCCTGCGTCCTCATCGCCAAGGTGACTTCATAACAAGCTCACGCCCGTCGGCTGTTGCCACCCCTTCCCTTGGGCTTGGGCAGTGCCAGCCTGATCTCCTCACGCAGCTCGTCGATCTTCGGATAGCTGGAGTACTCGGCGGTGAGCCGGTACATCTGGCGCAGCCGGTCCCAGGTGCGGCCCGAGGAGTTGGAGCCCATCGCCATCAGGGCCAACCGCGCGTACCGGTCCGCCTGTTCGGGGTCGTCCGCGATGAAGCAGGCGGACGCCATCGACAGATGGTCGAAGATCTTCGACCGCTCCCGGCCGTCGTTGCGCAGGGACAGGGCCTTCTCCGCGTAGTGCTGCGCGTGGACGGCCGCGCCCGGCTCGAACTCCGCCAGCGTGCGGTAGGCCAGCGCCTGCATGCCGTACAGGTCCTCGTCCTTGAAGGTCTGCATCCAGCTAGGGGGCGACACGTCACCGCGGTCGGAGACGAAGAGGTCCTCCGCCTGGCCGAGGGTGCGGCGCATGGCCTGGCCCTTGCCCATGGACGCCTGCGCCCACGCCTCGATGGTGTGGAACATGGCCCTGGTCCGCGGCAGGACCTGCTCGCCCGATCCGCTCTGGGCCAGCTTCATCAGGTCGAGCGCGTCGTCCGGCCGGCCCAGGTGCACCATCTGGCGGGCCGCGCGGGAGAGCGCCTCGCCGGCGCGGGGCCGGTCTCCGCCCTCTCGTGCCGCGTGCGCGGCGATGACGAAGTACTTCTGGGCCGTGGGTTCGAGGCCGACGTCGTGGGACATCCAGCCCGCGAGGACGGCCAGGTTGGCGGCGACGCCCCACAGGCGCCGCTGGAGATGGTCGGGGTGCCGGTAGGCGAGCATGCCGCCCACCTCGTTGAGCTGGCCCACGACCGCCTTGCGTTGCAGCCCGCCCCCGCGGGCCGCGTCCCAGGCCCGGAACACCTCGACCGAGCGCTCCAGTTCCTCGATCTCCTGCGACCCGATGGGGGCGGCCTCGTAACGGTCGAACCCGGCGGGGTCGGCGTGCAGGGGGTCGTCGAACTGGGGGGCATCGGCGGTGAGGGCCGGATCGGTGTGCAGCCAGTCGTACATGGCACTGCTGAGTACGGATCCCGCGGTGAGCGCGGCACCCGCGCCCACCAAGCCGCGTCGGTTGAGCATGAGGTCCATTCCCGTGAATTCGGTGAGGACCGCAGCGGTTCGGTCGGGCGCCCACGGCATGCCGTCGGGAGTTTCAGCGTTCCCGTCGCCCTGCCGTTTCCCCGTACGCCCGTGCCGGACCAGACCGAGGTCCTCGATGGTCACGACACGGCCGAGACGCTCGGTGAACAGGGCCGCCAGCACCCGCGGCACCGGATCGCGCGGGATCTCTCCCATGTCGATCCAACGCCGGACCCGGGAGGTGTCGGTCGAGAGCTGGGGGTGGCCCATGGCCGCCGCCTGCCGGTTGACCAGCCTCGCGAGTTCACCCTTGGACCAGCCGGCCAGGCCGAACAGGTCCGAGAGTCGGGTGTTGGGTTGTCCGCTCACGTCAAGCCCCCAGGTTCTCGGCTGAGTTGACAGTAGCCCCGTGTCAGTTGCTCCGGGACTATTCGCCAGGGTTCGCCAGGGTGCGCCAGATGGTGTGCCACGCGGCATATGCGGTGAGGTAGGAATGCGCCACCCCGACCCGTACCGCACAGGGACATTCCCCAGGGTGCACCCGGCGGTCCGGGTCGGGCAGCGCACCGCCTCCCCAGGCACCACGCACCCCAGATCCACGCACGACAGCTCCACGCACCAGAGCTCCTCCAGCACCACCGCTTCTCCAGGCACAGCAGGCACACGAAGGGATCTGTCTCTCCCATGTACGCAGCATCGTCCTCCGTGTCCGCCCCGCCCCGGTCGCCGCATCTCCGCCCGGCGGGTGGCGGCCCCTACCTCGACCCCGCGCGGCCGACGGCCCCCGTACCGGGTACGGGCAGGACACGGCGCGCTCCGGGGCTCGGCACCCAACCGCTCAGCGGGAGACTCGACTTGTCCGGCCCCCAGGGCGCCCAGCTGCGCACGGCGATCGCGTCGGTGCACCGGATCTGCCCGGAGTTCGCTCCGGTGCAGGTGCTGCGCCGCAGCGGGCGTTCCGTGCTCCTGGTCGGTACGACGGGACGCAGCACGGCCGTCGCCAAGTGTTTACTCGACCAGTCCCCGGTATGGGCCGAGCGGATCCGGCACGAGATAGCCGCTTACCGCTCGTTCGTCCGGCACCGGCCTCCGGTGCGCGTCCCCCGGCTGATCGCGGCGGACCCGGACAACTGCACCCTGGTCATCGAACGGATGCCCGGCCGGGTCGCGGCGCTGCACCGGCACCCGGCGGAGGCCCCGCCGCGCGCGGACATCAGGGCGGCCCTCGGCTCGGTGTGCCGGCTCAACGCCTGGCGGCCACCGGCGGGCACCTTCGACGCCCCGCTGGACTACGCGGCCCGTATCTCCCGCTACCACGAACTGGGACTGCTGACCGACCGGGACCTGGGCGACCTGCAGAAGCTGCTGCACGGCATCGCGCACTCGGCGGGCCGGCAGGGCATGGGCCAGTTCTGCCACGGCGACGCCCTGCTCTCGAACATCCTGCTCTCACCGGCCGGTCCAGTGCTGGTGGACTGGGAGCACGCGGGCTGGTACCTGCCGGGCTACGACCTGGCGACGCTGTGGTCGGTCCTCGGTGACGCCCCGGTGGCACGTCGTCAGATCAGCCAGATCGCCCAGTCGGCGGGCCCGGCCTCCCGGGACGCCTTCCTGGTGAACCTGATGCTCGTCCTGACCCGGGAGATCCGGACCTACGAGACGGCCGTGCAGCGTTCGATGCTCGACACGACCCCGGCGGCACCGGCCGTGGCCCACCCCGGTGCTGCGCCGTCCGGCGAGGAACAGCGGCTGCTGCTGAGGCGGCTGCACGACGACTGCCAGTTGGCCCGTCGGGCCGTACGCGCGGCGGTCGGCACTCGCTGACGGGGCGATGGCCCGCGGGGCGCCGGTGGAGCGGCGCCCCGCGGGCCTCTGCGTGTCCGGACGTCGGCGCGGCCCCGGCCATTGGTGTACACCACTGACGCCCCGCAGGCCCGCGGGCCACCGCCGCGAAACTCCCGCGGACCCGGATTGACATGGGAAATCCCCTGCCCCTGGGCATGATTGACGGATCGTCGAGGAGCCGGTAGCACTGACGCACGCCCGGCCCCGCTCGGCTCATCGCGCTCGATCGCCCCAGGAGGACGCATTGCGAGGATCCGCCACCACCCCCCACAGAGCCACCCGGAGAGTCTTCGGCACCCTGGCCGGCACCGCCCTGCTGCTGCCCCTGCTCGGCGCCGCCCCGGAGCAGCCCGCGGACTCCGCCGCCGGGCTCCAGCAGGCCTTCGCCGCGGCGGCCGCCGAGTACCACGTGCCGCAGAGCGTCCTGCTCGGCGTCTCCTATCTCCAGTCCCGCTGGGACGGTCACGCCGGGGCGCCCAGCGTGACCGGCGGCTACGGGCCGATGCACCTCACCGACGCCCGGTCCGCGCTCGCCTCCGCCCCGCACCACAGCGAGGGCACCGAGGACGCCCGTGGCGACAGCGCCCGCGCGGCCCTGCTCCCCGACCGGAAGGTGCCGCAGGCCGGCGAGATCCCGGCCCGGCTGGAGACACTGCCGAAGGCGGCCGAACTGTCCGGTCTGAGCGCCGAGGACCTGCGGACCGACCCCGCGGCGAACGTCGCGGGCGGTGCCGCGCTGCTGGCCGCGGCCCAGAAGGAGCTGGGCGAGCCGCTGAGCGAGGACCCCGCGGACTGGTACGGCGCGGTGGCCCGCTTCTCCGGCGCGGACGACAGCGGGACGGCCGCCGCGTACGCCGACGACGTCTACGACGTCCTGCGCACCGGCGAGGCGCGCACCACCGACGCCGGTCAGCGGATCGCCCTGGCCGCCCGCCCCGACCTGGTCCCGGACACCGCGCAGCTCGCCCGCGCGGGCCTCAGGAAGCCGAAGGCGGGCGCCACCGAGTGCCCGAGGACGGTGTCCTGCGAATGGATCCCGGCGCCCTACGAGCAGTTCGGCGACAACGACTACGGCAACCACGACCTCGGCGACCGTCCGGCCTCGCAGAGCATCAAGTACATCGTCATCCATGACACGGAGGGCGCCTGGGAAGGTGTCCTCAACCTGGTGCAGGACCCGACCTATGTGTCGTGGAACTACAGCCTGCGCTCGACCGACGGTCACATCGCCCAGCACGTGAAGGCGAAGGACGTCGCCTGGCACGCCGGCAACTGGTACATCAACGCCAAGTCGATCGGTCTGGAGCACGAGGGCTTCCTGGCCAATCCTGACGCCTGGTACACCGAGGCGATGTACCGGTCCTCGGCCCGGCTGGTGAAGTACCTCTCCGCGAAGTACGGCATCCCGCTGGACCGGCAGCACATCCTCGGCCACGACACCGTGCCGGGGCCGACGACCGCGACGATCCCGGGCATGCACACCGACCCCGGCCCCTACTGGGACTGGCGGCACTACTTCGAGCTGCTGGGCCGGCCGATCCGGGCCACCGCGCCCCAGCAGGGCGGACTGGTCACGATCCGGCCCGACTACGCCACCAACCAGCCGCAGTACACGGGCTGTGTCACCAGCGGCCGGCCCTGCGCGGCCCACGGTTCGAGCGAGGTGCGGCTCTACTCTGCCCCCGACGAGAACTCCGCCCTCATCACGGACATCGGCCGGGGCGGCCGGCCCCCGACGACCGACGTCAACGACCTGTCGTCACGGGTGTCCACCGGCCAGCAGTACGCGGTCGCCGGCCGGGACGGCGACTGGACGGCGATCTGGTACCTGGGCCAGAAGGCCTGGTTCAGGAACCCGGCCGGCAACCGGACCGCGGTGAACGCCGCCGGTCTCGTGATCACCCCGAAGAAGGGCCTCGACAGCGTCCCGGTGTACGGCCGCGCCTACCCCGAGGCCTCCGCGTACCCGGCGGGGGTGCCCGCGCAGGCGGTGTCGCCGCTGCCGTACAAGGTGCTCAAGGACCAGAGATACGTGGTCGGGGACAAGGTGCCCGGCGAGTACTACTACGCGGTCACCTTCGCGACGGACACGCACAAGGTCGTGGTCGGCAAGGATCTCTACTACGAGATCCAGTACGGCCACCGGGTGGCGTTCGTGCGGGCGGCGGACGTGGACGTGAAGCTCTCGCTCACGCGCTAGGCGGGACAGCTCCGCCGGTAGGTCACGTCGGGCAGGTGGCGGCTCCACTCCTCGGGGGTGAGGCCGCCACCGGCACGTCGGCACACGGTTGCGGCGGCTCGGTCCGGTCCGACGAGGTAGGTCCGCGGTGGTGTGTGGTCGCCCGCCGCGTGGAGGCTGTCGCCGTCCGCGCCGAAGGCCAGCGCCGTGACCGTGTCGCCCGGGGTCGGCAGGGGTGATCCGATGCGGCGCCGGGACGCCACGTCCCACAGCTGAAGGGTGCCCTCGTCGCCGGCGACGGCGAGGGTCCGGCCGTCGGGGGCGAAGGCCAGCGCCGAGACGTACTGGTAGGTGGTGGTCTCGGGGTCGGCGAGCACCCCGAGGCGCCGGTGCAGGCGACCGTCCCACAGCTCGACCCGGCCGGACCCGTCGCCGACCGCCAGGTACGTGCCGTCGGGGCTGAAGGCCAGCGCACTGCCGCCGCTGGGCAGGCGTCCGGCGGGCAGCCGGCTGCCCGAGGGGAGGCGGTAGGCCTCGCCTCCGGTGGTGACGACGAGGTCGCCGTCGGGGTGCAGGGCGACCGCTCCGCCGGTGCTGGCCAGGGTCAGGGTGGTCGTGCGCCGCTCCAGGTCCCGGATCCGGACGCTGCCGACCGAGGGGCTCGGCAGGTCGGTCAGCAGCAGGGAACGGTCGCCGGGGCCGAAGGCGAGGTGGGCCGGCGCGGTCCGGCCGAGGTCGGCCGTGGTCAGGACCGTGGACACACGGCGGTGCGGGACGTCGTAGAGCCAGAGGCGTGGCGGTGCGGGCCGCGCGTTCGACGACTCGATGCCGTAGGCGAGGGTGCGGCCGGTGGAGTCGAAGGCGAGGTGGGCGGCGCACCCGTACAGCTCCGCCGCCGGGTCCGGGACGCGGCACGGGGCCGTGCCGAGGTCGGCCAGGTACCGTCCCGTGGCGGTGAGGAGCCGGAAGCGGATGCGGGCGCCGTCGGGGTCCGGGCGGGCCGTGGCCAGGAGTGCGCCGTCCGGGCTGTAGGCCATGCCGATGGTCTGCGTGGTCGTCCAGTCGGGAGTGACCGCCTCGCCCAGGGCGAGGGTGTGCACGCTGGGACCCCAGGTGCCCTCGGGACCGCCGAGGTAGCGCAGGGTCCGGCGCGCGGGGTCGAGGCGGATGTCCTTGACGGTCTCGCCGGCGAGCCGGTGGCGGAAGACCGGGAAGACGGGGGTGGCCAGCCGCCAGACCAGGATCTCCTCGCCGTCGGAGGCGGCCATGAAGGCTCCGTCGGTACTGAACTGGGCGATCTTCAGACCGGGGTACTCGACGTCGGCGATCAGGCGGCCGGTGTCGATCCGCCAGGCCCGGAAGCCGGAGGGGCCGACGACGCCCAGGGCACGCCCGTCCGGACTGAAGGTGATCTGTTCCTGGAGGCACTGCCGGGCGGTCGTCCTGGGCAGCCAGGGGGCGCTGATCTCCCTGCGCGTCCCGACGTCCCACAGTCGGAGCCGGGCACCGGGGACGCACAGGGCGAGGCGGCGGTCGTCTGGGCTGACCGTCGCGTCGGGTGTGGACCGGTAGGTCTGGATCGAGGTGCGCCTGTCCTGTCGGAGTTCGGCCACGACGGCCATGAGCCGGGGCCAGCCGATGTCGCTGACGTCGACGCTCGCGGGGCGTTCGGGGTCCTCGACGTCCAGCAGTTTCCGGCGGGTGTGCGGGTCCCAGAGCTGGGTGTGGTCCCTCGTGCCCTGACGGTCGTAGACGACGAGGGTGCGGCCGCTGGGGCTCATCTCCACTCCGCCGTCGGCGTCCGTGAGGGGGGTGCGGTCCTGGCGGCCGGTGGCGAGGTCGCGGAGGGTGACGTGGGTGCCGTCGAAGACCGGGAGCCAGGTGGTGTCGCCGTGCGGGAAGCCCGCGTTCTCCATCGTCGAGCCGAGGCCGGGCTGCCGGCTCAGGTTCCGGTGGGTGCTCACGTCCCAGCGGGTCACCCGGTCGGTGCCGACGCTGATCAGGGTGCGCCCGTCGGTGCTCAGACGGCGCATGGTCCGCTTGCCGCCGTCCGGATCGGTGAAGACGTCCTGCTCGCGCTGGTCGGCCGCCGCGAGGAGCGCGGACCGGGTCTCCGGAAGGTCGGCCACCCGCCATGCGGCCAGGCCCAGCCGCATCGAGGTGACCGGGTCGGACAGCCTGAGGCTCTCGGCCACGCCGACGAGCCGACGGGCCTCCGCCTCCAGCCGGCGCCGTTCGCCCTCCTGGTTCTGCTGCCAGGCCACGAGTCCCGCGAGCAGGCAGAGGGTCACCAGCAGGGACAGGGCGCCGACCCGCCCGCGGCGACGGAACCGCTCACGCCGGCGTGCGTGTACGGCGGTCTGGAGGAACTCCCGCTCCAGCGGGGTGAGTTCCGCGGACCCGCCGCTGAAGTGCTCCTCGGCGGCGGCCAGTCGCCCTCCCCGGTACAGCGTGTCCGGGTCGCGCCCGGCAACCGCCCAGGTGCCGGCCGCCTCGGTGAGCAGGCGCTGGGCGCGCAGCCGTTCGCGGTCCTCGTCGATCCAGGTGCGCAGCCGGGGCCAGGCGGTGAGCACGGCCTCGTGGGCGAGGTCCACGGTCTCGTCGTCGACGGTGATCAGCCGGGCGCGGGCGAGCCGTTCGAGAACGTGGGGAGTGTCGGGCCAGTCGGCGCCGGTGAGTTCGGCGCGGTCGGCGGGGCGCCGGGTGTCGGGGGTGCCCTGGCCGGGGGTGACCAGGCGCAGCAGGACACGGCGGGCGGTGTCGGCCTGCGCCGGGGTGAGGCTCGCGTGGAGTTCCTCGGCGGTGCGGGCGATGGCCCCGTGGATGCCCCCGGCCGCCTCATAGGCCGCTTCGGTGAGCGTCCGGCCGTGGCGTCGGCGCCAGGTCTCCAGCAGGGCGTGGGACAGCAGGGGCAGCCCGCCCGGCTCGTCCGCGAACTCGTCCAACAGCCGTGCCGTGAGGGCGCGTTCGACGACCAGGCCACCGAGGGCGGCGGGCCGGACGATGGTCTCTCGCAGTTCGTCTGGGCCCATGGGAGCGACCAGCAGCGTGGCGTCCTGGGCGGCCTCGGCGAGCCGGCGGTGGCGGGTGAGATGGCCGTAGAAGTCGGCGCGTACGGCGATCACGACGCGGGTGCGCCGGCCGGCGGCGGGGAGGAGCAGGTCGAGGAAGCGGGAGCGTTCGTCCGGGTCGGTGCAGAGGGTGAAGAGTTCCTCGAACTGGTCGACCACGATCAGGGACGCCTCGGACGCCAGGGTGTGGCCGTGGGTCCGGACGGGGTGCGGTCCCGGCGAGATCACCTGCGTCCGGCCGGCCGTCCTCGGGATCAGGCCGGCCCGGAGCAGGGAGGACTTGCCGCTGCCGGAGGGGCCGACGAGGACGACGACGGGGTGGTCGGTGACCATTGCGGCGAGCCGTTCGACCAGCCGGTCGCGGCCGAAGAACCGCTCGCGGTCACCGGTGTCGTACCGCGCCAGGCCGAGGTAGGGAGCCTGGCCCGGGTCGTCGGCGGCCCGCCGTTCCTCGGTCGCCTCCTGGGACGCCTGCTGCCAGCGCCGCTCCCAGTCGGCGGGGTCGCCGTCGCAGGCGGAGACGTAGGCGAGGGCGACCTGGAGCGAGGGGAGCCGGTCGCCTGCCGCGGCCTGGGCGAGGGTCGCCGGGGAGTAGTGGGCGCGTGCCGCCATGGCCCGGTAGGTGGGACCCCCGGCTTCCTGGCGTAACTTCCGCAGTTCGTGGGCGAATCGGGCGACAGGGCCCTCGGTCGGGTCCAGCGGTCGCTCGCGTCGCCCCATGACTCTCCCCTGCGTTCCCGTCGGCGCGGCCGGTGGCCGATCTTCGCACGCTAGGGACGGACGCCGGTGCGGGGCAAGGCAGTTCCGGCCGTGGGACAGAGGGGTGTAGCAGGAGGCCGGGAATTGTCTGGAGTGGTGAAAGGGGGCTGCCGGACAATTCCGCGGTCGCGAAGACTTGGATCACGGCACCCCGGGGCTTCGCCGAGGCGGGCGGAGCGGGGGATCCCGGGTGTGACCGTGCGGGGCCGGACGACCGACCGTGCCCGCGGGCGGCTCCGGAAGGCCAGGGACGGGGGAACTGGCCTTCCGGAGCCCACGGCGACTTCCGGAGCCCACGGCGACTTCCGGATCCCACGGCGACTTCCGGATCCCACGGCGACACCGCGCCGGAGGCGTTCAGCCCTGCTGGAACAGCTCCGCCGGCAGGGGCTTGAGAAGGGCGTACAGATCGTCCGTGATCGGGCGGTCCCAGGCGGCGATGGTCACCAGGACCTGGTCGCTGCGGTCGAACTGGACGCAGGAGATCCGGCTCTCGGAGAGCTTGAGGCGGCGCACGATCAGGAGGTTGTCGCCCTGCATCACCGGTACGTCCTCGGTGTCGGTGACGGTCACCTCCTCGTCGTTCTCCAGCGCGATCAGCAGCTGCGCCACCTCGAAGGGGACCTGGCCCTCGGGGACCTCACGCGCCGGGGAGCCCTCGGGGAGGTTGCCGATGATCATCGCGGGGCCGCGGCCGCCGAAGAGGTCGTAGCGCAGGAAGACGCCCTGGCAGGTGCCGTCGGGGGCGGGCAGCAGCCCGGCGCCGAGGTTGCCGGGCCAGTCGCCCGGGTCCATGGCCAGTACGTCGAAGTCTGGACCGGCGGGGGTGGCGCGACGGCGGAGGAACGACATGCGCCCATGGTAACGGGGTGTACAGGTTGTCGGGCGACTGCGGGTAGTGGGGGCTGGTCGCGCAGTTCCCCGCGCCCCTAGGTGGGATCACTCACCGGTCGTAGACCAGTACGGTCCGTCCCCAGCTTGCGGCAGACCGCTGACAGGAGACGGACCGCCGCCTGCTCGTCCGTGTTCAGTTCCTTCGCGATCTCGCTGTCCGTGTGGCCTCGCGCCGCCATGTCCGCCGCTCGGCGTTCGCGGGACGTCAGGGTGTCCGTCTCCGTGCTGTGCAGGCGGCGGGGGCGGAGACCGGCGGCGGTCAGTTCCTCGCGGGCGGTCTCGGTCAGTCCGTCGGCTCCGCACTGCACGGCGGTGTCCAGACCGCGGTAGAGGTTCTCCGCCGCCTCCCGGGCGCGGCCGGCGCGGCGGAGCTCAGCGCCCAGGGCACCAGCGCGCAGGCGAGTTCGTACGCGGCCGGGGAGCGTTCCAGGTGGCTGACCGACTCCTCCAGGAGCTTCACACGGGCCGAGCCGGGCACCACCTCGGCGGCCAGCCGCAGCGCCTGGCCGACCGCCGACGGGGCGCCGAACTGGCGGGCTCGCGCCACCGCTTCGAGAGCGGTGACGACCGCGCGGTCGGGGGCCTCCTGGCTCTCGGCGCGGGCGAGGTGGAGCTGCCACGGGCACCAGGAGGGGTTGCGGACGCCACGGGGTTCCAGGCGGCGGCCCGCCGCGGCCAGTTCGACGGCGGCCTCCTTGGTGAGCCCGCGGGCCAGGAGCAGTTCGCCGTACACGGTCTGGGCGTCGGGGAAGACCACTGCGGCCGGGAAGGGCGCCCCGAAGCAGTGGTCGTCGGCGACCTGGGCGGCCTCGGTGACCCGGCCGCGGGCGAGCAGGACCTCGATGAGGACGCCCAGGGCGTACCACTGGGCCGGGGTGCCGGGCCCGACGCGCTCGGCCAGGCGCAGTCCGGCGCGCACGAAGTCCTCGGCCTCGGCGAGACGGCCGCGGCGGTAGCGGACGTAGGCGAGCAGGGTGTAGGCGAAGGAGAGGTGGCCGCCTCGCCAGCCCTGGCGTTCGAAGTCGGCGATCCCGGCGGCGAAGAGTTCCTCGGTGCGACCGGGGCGGTCGGCGTAGGTGAAGGCGAGGGCGACCAGGACCGGAACCTCGAAGCCGCGGTCCGGCTCGGCCCAGCCGAGGCCCCCGGCGAGGGCCCGTTCGGCGTGGTGCAGGGCGATGTGGGCGGGCTCGCCGCGCAGGACGGCGTCCCAGGTGCGCAGGCCGATGATGTACCGCTCGGTGAGGTCGCGGCCGGTGAGGCGGTCGGCCAGGCGGGCCATGCGGCGGGAGCGGGAGGGGTGGTCGGGTTCGTCGGCGCGGAAGGCGTCCCACATGAACTGCTCGGCGACCATGCGCAGTTTGACCCGGGCGTCACCGGTGACCTTGATCTCGCGGGCCAGGGTGTCGGAGGCCTCGGCGAGCCGGTCGCTGTGGGCGAGGACCTGGGAGAGCCGGTAGACGATGCAGTGGCGCAGGTCGGGTGCGGTGATGGGCTCTTCGAGGGCGGCGCGCAGGAGGTTGACGGTGGTGGCCGGTTCGGTCAGCAGGGAGGCGCTGCCCAGTTCGTACAGGACGGCGGCGCGGTCCCGGAGGTCCGGGGGTTCGCGCAGGGCGCGGGCGAGATAGCGGCGGGCCGCGTCGGGGGCGCCGGAGCGGAGGGTCTCGGCGGCGGCGGCGCGCAGCTGCTGGACGACCCAGGGGTCGCCGTCGGGGTGGGTCTCCAGGAGGTGGCGGGCGGCCGCGGCGGCGCCCCGTCCGTCGTCGACCACGCACCAGGCGGCCTGGCCGTGCAGCGCGACGCGGACGCCGGGCGGGATGGCCCGGTAGACGGCGGTGGCGATGAGCGGGTGGACGAACTCCAGGGACTCGACGCCGGTGAGGATGCGGGCGCCGCGCAGCGCGTCGGCCGCGTCGGCGGCTTCCTCGTGGCCGAGTCCGGCGACGGCGGCCGCGAGGTGGGGGTGGATCTCGGTGCCGAGGACCGCGCAGGCCCAGGTGAAGCGGACCGTGGAGGTGCCGAGGCGTTCGATGCGGGCGATCAGTCCGCTGCCCTTGACGGCGGCCGCGAGATCGCGGAGGAGGTGGGCGGCGTCCTCGGTCGGGGTGACCCCGCGGTCGCGGACCTTGGCGGTCAGCTCGACGGTCTCGAACGGGTTGCCTGCGGTGACGGCCCAGCACTCGCGGCAGAACGCGTCGTCGGCCCGGGTGCCGAGCGCCTCCCGTACGAGGCGGGCGACGGCGGCGGCGCTCAGCGGCTCCAGGTCCAGGGGGCGTCCCCCGGCACGGCCGGGCAGGGCCCTGAACGGCTCGGCGTGCTCGGGGAGTTCGTCGGGCCGGTAGGCGACCACGACGAGGATCGGGAGCTCTTCGGCGCGGGGGGCGAACGCGGCCAGCCAGCGCAGGGATTCGGGGTCGGCCCAGTGGGCGTCGTCGAGGACGAGCACCATCGGGGCGCGCAGGACGGCGAGATGGGTGAGCACCCAGTCGAGTCCGTCGCGCAGGCCCTGCGGGTCGGGCGGTGCTCCGTCGGTCGGGGCGCACAGGCCGAGGGCGGGCCCGACGATGTCGTACCAACTGCCCAGCTGGGCGCGGAGATCCGCTTCGGCGGCGCCGGCGAACTGCGGCTGGAGGAGTTGCCGGGCGACGTGGAAGGCGACCCGCTGCTCCTGGTCGCCGCCGCGGGCGGCCAGCACGGTGCAGCCCAGGGCGGCGGCGCGGCGGCGGACCTCGGCGAGGAGGGTCGTCTTGCCGATGCCGGGGCGGCCGGCGACCGCGAGCAGGGCTCCGCGGGCGCGTGCGTGCGGTTCGGCCCCGTCCGTGCGCAGCCCGGTGAGCTCTCCCAACGCCTCGTCCACAGCGGAGAGTTCGCTCTCCCGCTCCAGGAGAGTCCTTCTGCTCCGCGCACTGCGCTGCGTCATGGCGCACCCCCCGTCACGGTGCTGGACCCGCGCGGGGAGCGAGCGCAGACCGTGACCTACAGGCACCTCAGCGTACGCCTGCGGAGTGCCGCGCGAGCCCGACTCGACGCACTCCGGTCGGAGCTAGAAGAGGTGTTCGTACAGGACGGTGAGTCCGTAGACCAGTGCTCCGGCGGCGATCGCCGCGAGGAGGACGACCAGCGTCCTGGGGCCGAGCGAGAAGGTCTGGTCGGCGGCGTCGCGCACGATGACCACGCCGTTGGTGACCGCGAACACGCCGATCAGCATCAGGGTCGCCCATCCGACGACCGCTCTGGGCCCCAGCGTCTCCATGCCGACATAGGGCTGGTCGCGCACGGCGACGGTGGAGCCGGCGCGGGCGTCGGCGTCGAGCACGGCGTTCACGGCGATCAACCGGCCGGTGGTGGACAGCAGTTCGCCACGGCATTCGGTGATCGGCTTGTTGTGGTCGCGCACGACTTCGCACGACTCGACGTGCAGCTCACCCGGGGTCCCGGACAGTCCGAGGGCGCCCGTCAGCATCAGACCGGCGTAACCGGTCAGGATCACGCCCGCGACGGCGATCACCAGTACGGCCACGGCCCTGCGCCATCGCTCACGCCGCCGCTCCCACCGGTCCCGGCGCCGCGTGTCCCGGAACGCCCGGAGCCGCTCGGCCCTCCTGAACCGTCGCCTGGCCGCCTTCGAGGTCACGGCCCCTCCCCTTGCGCCGGGTCACGCCCTCCTGCCACGGACTGCCGGCGGGGTCGGTCGGGTCGTCGGCGACCCCGCCGCAGCTGTCGTACGGGCTCGCGCCGCCCGGCGGACGTCGCTCAGGTGAGGTCGAACTCGCCCTCCCGCGCCCCGGACACGAAGGCGCCCCACTCCGCCGGGGTGAAGATCAGGGAGGGGCTCTCGGGGCGGTCGCTGTTGCGCATCGCGATGAACCCCTCGACGAAGGCGATCTGGACATCCCCCAGACCACGGCTGCTCGAGTGCCAATCGGCGTTGCTCAGGTCCAGCTCCGGCTTGTCCCAGCCCATGAGCGGCTGCTGCTGGATGGTGGTCTCGGCCACGTCCGTGCTCCTCCCGATCGCTTCGTCCGCGGCCAGCCTAGCGATCGACTTCGGCCGCCGACAGGCCACGTGAGGGGGACCTTTGCGCGGGCATTTCACGCATCCGGGGGCTGGGACCCCACCAGCCACATCGAGAAGAACTGCGAGCCGCCGCCGTAGGCATGGCCGAGCACCCTGCGGGCGCCGTCCACCTGGTGCTCCCCGGCCTGTCCGCGGGCCTGGAGCGCGGCCTCCGCGAAGCGGATCATGCCGGAGGCGCCGATCGGATTGGTGGAGAGCACTCCGCCCGACATGTTGACGGGCAGGTCCCCGTCCAGCTCGGTCACCCCGGCCTCGGTGAGCTTCCAGCCCTCGCCCTCGTCGGCGAAGCCGAGGTTCTCCAGCCACATGGGCTCGTACCAGGAGAACGGCACGTACATCTCGACGGCGTCGATGTCCCGGCGCGGGTCGGAGATCCCGGCCTGTCGGTACACGTCGGCCGCGCAGTCCTTGCCGGCCTGCGGCGACACGGCGTCCTTGCCGGCGAACAGGGTCGGCTCGCTGCGCATCGCGCCGCCCAGCATCCACGCCGGGGGCCGGGGCGCGCGGGCGGCACCGGCCCGGTCGGTGAGCACCATGGCGCAGGCGCCGTCGGAGGAGGGGCACGTCTCGGAGTAGCGGATGGGGTCCCAGAGCATGGGCGAGGCCTGGACCTTCTCCAGGGTGATGTCGTGCTCGTGCAGATGTGCGTACGGGTTCTTGAGGGCGTTGCGGCGGTCCTTGTACGCGACCAGCGAGCCGACCGTGTCGGGGGCCCCGGTGCGCCGCATGTACGCGCGCACGTGGGGTGCGAAGAAGCCGCCCGCCCCGGCCAGCAGGGGTTGCTGGAAGGGGATCGGCAGGGACAGGCCCCACATGGCGTTGGACTCGGACTGCTTCTCGAAGGCGAGGGTGAGCACGGTGCCGTGCACCCGGGCCGCGACCAGGTTCGCGGCGACGAGGGCGGTGGAGCCGCCGACGCTGCCCGCGGTGTGCACCCGCAGCATGGGTTTGCCCACCGCGCCGAGCGCGTCGGCCAGGTACAGCTCCGGCATCATGACGCCCTCGAAGAAGTCGGGCGCTTTGCCGATCACGACAGCGTCGATGTCGGCCCAGGTCAGCTCGGCGTCGTCGAGGGCCCTTCGGGCCGCCTCCCGGACGAGCCCGGCGATCGACACGTCGCGGCGCGCGGCGACGTGCTTGGTCTGGCCGATGCCTACGACGGCCACGGGCTCCTTGCTCATCGCGGATCCCCTTCGAGTACGGCGACCAGGTTCTGCTGGAGACAGGGCCCGGAGGTGGCGTGGGCGAGGGCGCGGTCGGACTCGCCCCGGTGGATGCGGGCGGCGGCCTCTCCGATGCGGGCGAGGCCTGCGGCCATCATGGGGTTGGCGGCGAGGGCCCCGCCGGACGGGTTGATCGTCACCCCGTCGCCGAGCCTGAGCGCCTTGCGCAGCACGACCTCCTGCGAGGTGAACGGCGCGTGCAACTCGGCGGTGTCGACGGGCCGTTCGAACGCCCCGGCCTTCTCGGCGGCCAGCCGGGTCGAGGGCGAGTCGGTGAGGTCGCGGACGCCGAGGGAGTGGGCCTCGATGCGGTGGTCGATGCCGCGGATCCAGGCGGGGCGCTCGCACAGTTCCCGGGCGCGCTCGCCCGCCGCGAGGACGACGGCGGCGGCTCCGTCGCCGATGGGCGGGCAGTCTCCGGTGCGCAGCGGCTGTACGAGGTAATCCCCTTGCGGCACCGGTCCTTTGAGCTGTGCGTGCGGGTTGTCGGTGGTGCGGCTGCGGGCGCCGATCGCCGCCAGTTCGCGCTCGTCCGTGTCGCCCGCGTCGATCAGCGCCTGGGCCTGGAGGGCGGCGAGGGCGACGGAGTCGGGCCACAGGGGGGCGACGTAGTACGGGTCGAGCTGCCGGGTGAGCACATCGCGCAGGGAGCCGGGCGAGGACTTGCCGTAGGAGTACACCAGCGCGGTGTCGGCGTCCCCGGACACCAGCTTGGTCCAGGCCTCGTACAGGGCCCAGGCCCCGTCCGTCTCGACGTGGGACTCGGAGATGGGCGGCCAGGCGCCGACGCCGTCGAGGGCCAGGGTGAAGGAGAAGGCCCGGCCGGCGAGGTAGTCGCAGGACCCGGAGCAGGTGAAGCCGATGTCGGCGGTCTTCAGGCCGGTCCGGTCGAGGACCTCGTGCAGGACCGGCATGAGCATCTCCACCTCGGACAGTTCCGCGGTGGAGCGCAGGGTGTCGGACTGGGCGAAGGCGACGACCGCGATGTCCCGGCTCACAGCAGCTCCTTGTAGGTGTCGTACTCCGCGTCGGGTTCGCCGGTCGGCCGGTAGTGGTCCGGATAGCGGCCGTCCTCGGTCCACACCGGCTCGACCCTCAGGCCCATGCGCACCTGGTCGTAGGGGATCCCGCCGATCCGGCCGTGCAGGGCGAGGTCGGCGCCGTCGAGGGCGATGTGGGCGTAGACGTACGGCACCTCGATGTCGAGGTTCTTCGCCTTGATGTTGACGATGCAGAAGGTGGTGACCGTGCCGGCGGGGCCCACCTCGACCTGTTCCGACGTGGCGACCCCGCAGGTGGGGCAGGCGCCCCTCGGGGGTACGTAGACCTTGCGGCAGGAGGGGCAGCGCTCGCCGACGGCCCGTCGTTCGTTCTCCAGGGCCTTGATGTAGGCGGTCTGGGCGCGGCCCGGTGAGTAGGTGTAGTCGAGCCGGGCCTCGGCGACGATGCCGGTGACCGGGTCGTCGAACTCGCCTACGTGGACGGTGACTTCGGCCGCTTCCTCGTCGTCCGGCTCGAAGCAGGCGATGTCGGTGATGGCGCCGACGCGTTCCTCGGCCCAGCGGATGCGGACCCGCATGCCGGTGTGCACGGCGTCGGGGCCGGGGGCGTCGAGGGCGTGGAGGAGCGCGGTGTCGGCGTTGTCGAGCCTGACCAGGACCCAGGCGAAGGGGGTGTCGAGGGGCTGTCCCCGGCGCGGGGCGGGGTTCCAGGCCCAGGTGGTGACCGTTCCGGTGACACCGACGTGGACGAGGTCGCTGAGTTCGTCGGCGGTGACGGGGTCGTACTCGACCGGGGGGACCAGGGTGCGGCCGTCACGCGTCCTCACGCCGAGGACGACCCGTTGGCGCAGGGCGGTCAGGAAGGCGCTCTGGACCGGGCCGAGGGAGCGGGTGAAGGGGAACTCGACGACGAGGGGGGCTTTGAGGACTTCGGGCATGCCCGGGCTCCTTCAGTGGCGTTGGTAGTCGGGCGGTCGCTTCTCGGCGAAGGCACGAGCGCCTTCCTTCGCGTCGGCGGTGTCGAAGATCGGCCAGCCCCGCTTCAGTTCGGCGGCCAGGCCTTCGCTCTCCGTCAGCTCGGCCGTCTCGTAGACCGAGGCCTTCACCGCCTCCACCGCCAACGGGCCGCAGGCGTTGACCAGTTCGGCGATCTCCAGGGCCTTGTCGAGCGCGGTGCCGTCCGGGACGACATGCCCGATCAGGCCGATGCCTGCGGCCTCCCGCGCGGTGTACGGGCGTCCGGTGAGCAGCATCTCCAGCGCGTGGGTGCGCGGGATCTGGCGTTGCAGCCGGACCGTGGAGCCGCCGATCGGGAACAGGCCGCGCCTGACCTCGAAGAGACCGAAGGTGGCGGTCTCGCCGGCCACCCGGATGTCGGTGCCCTGGAGCATCTCGGTGCCGCCCGCGACGCAGTGGCCCTCGACGGCCGCGATCACCGGCTTGCGGGGGCGGTGGTGGCGCAGCATCGCCTTCCAGTGCAGGTCGGGGTCGGCGTCGAGCCGCTCCCGGTAGTGCTCGCCCTCGATGCCCTTGCCGGCCAGCGCCTTGAGGTCCATGCCGGCACAGAACGTGCCGCCCGCGCCGGTGAACACGATCGACCGGATCGAGTCGTCGGCGTCGGCCTCCACCCACCCGTCGTACAGGCCCACGAGCATCGGCAACGAGAGCGCGTTCTTCGCCTCCGGCCTGTTGAGCGTGAGCACCAGCGTGGCGCCCTCGCGGCGGATGTCGAGGTGTTCCGTCCCACCCATCGCCCGTCTCCCCTCTGCCAGAACGAGAACAGGTTGCAGGAGCCGCCGACGCACTTCAAGGGTTTTCTGACAGACAGTCAGATTTCTTCGCGCGAGCCCTTCACAGTCACGCCGCCCTTTGCTCTGATGACCGGCGAACCGTCACAGAACCAGGCCGTGTGGGGTCAGGAGGAGCGGTGGAGTACAACCTTGCCGACCTGTTCGAGTCGGTCGTCGACGTGGTGCCGGACCGTGAGGCGCTGGCGTACCTCGACCTTCCCGGTACGGGCGCGGAGCGCCGGTTGACGTACGCGGAGCTGGACGCCGCGGCCAACCGCATCGGTCACCATCTGCTGGACAGCGGGATCCGGGCGGGCGAGCACGTGGGGCTGCACCTGTACAACGGGGTGGAGTACGTGCAGACGCTGCTGGGCTGCCTGAAGGCGCGGATCGTCCCGGTCAACGTCAACTACCGTTACGTCGAGGAGGAGTTGGTCTACCTCTACCGGGACGCGGATCTAGTGGGGCTGGTCTTCGACGCGGAGTTCACGGACCGGGTGGCGGCCGCGCAGCCCCAGACCGGGAGCCTGCGGCACCTGGTGCGGGTCGGGACGGCCACGGAGCAGGGCGGGCCGGCCGCGGTGCCCTTCACCGAGGCCGAGTCCTCCGGATCACCGGAGCGCGGCTTTCCCGCGCGCTCGGCCGACGACCAGTTCATCATCTACACCGGGGGCACCACCGGGATGCCCAAGGGGGTGATGTGGCGTCACGAGGACCTGTTCTTCTCGGGACTGGGCGGCGGCGCACCCACCGGGGAGCCGGTCCGGCGGCCCGAGGAACTCGCCGAGCGGGTCGCCGCGGGCGGAGCCGGCATCACCTTCTTCCCGACTCCCCCACTGATGCACGGCACCTCCACCCTGACCACGCTCATCGGCTTCAACTTCGGCCAACGGGTCGTGCTGCACCGCAAGTTCGTGCCCGAGGAGGTGCTCAGGACCGTCGAGGCGGAGAAGGTCAGCGCCATGTCGCTGGTGGGCGACGCGATGCTGCGGCCCCTCATCGACGCGCTGGAAGGGCCCATGAAGGGCACCGACATGTCGTCCGTGTTCAGCGTGTCCTCGTCGGGCGCGATCATGTCGGACACCGTGAGCCGGCAGTTCCGCGCGCTCGTGCCGAACGCCATGCTGCTCAACAACTTCGGCTCCTCCGAGTCCGGCTTCAACGGCACGGCCACCGAGGACTCGGGTCCCGAGCGCGGCTTCCGCGTCCGGGTCAACGCCCGTACCCAGGTGGTCGACCCCGCGACCCGTGAGCCCGTCGCCGTGGGCGAGGTGGGGCGGGTCGCGCAGTGCGGCCATGTGCCCCTCGGCTACTACAACGACCCCCGCAAGACCGCCGAGACCTTCTTCGAGAAGGACGGCGAGCGCTGGGTGCTGCTCGGCGACATGGCCACCGTGGACGAGGAAGGCGTGGTCACCGTCCTCGGGCGGGGCTCGCAGTGCATCAACACGGGCGGCGAGAAGGTGTACCCCGAGGAGGTCGAGCAGGCTCTCAAGGCCCACCCGGACGTATACGACGCGCTGGTGGCCGGGGTGCCGGACGTGAAGTGGGGACACCATGTGGCCGCCGTGGTGCAGCTGCGCGAGGGCGCGGGCGGGATGTCCCTGGACGAGATCCAGACGCACTGCCGCACCCGGCTCGCGGGCTACAAGGTGCCGCGTCAGCTGGTGATAGCGGACGCCATCCACCGCTCCCCGAGCGGCAAGGCGGACTACCGGTGGGCGCAGAAGGTGGCGGTGGCGGCCGACGGGTGAGGGCGCAATCCCGACCCGCGTGCGATTGAACGGAACGTGACGTGCGACCGTACTGGTGGTGGCAGGCTCGGTCACCGGGCCCTGTTCGTCATGCCGTCGCGGCAGGACCGCACGTCACAGCAAGACCGCACGGAAGGACCACCGGGTGTCACTCTTCACTCGCTCTCGCCAACTGCCGGGTACCGCTGGGGGCGAGGGGGACGCGGACAGCGGGGGTGCCACGGGGGAAGAAGTGACGGAAGGGGCAGGTGAGGAGAGCGCATCGGCGCCGGACGCGGTGGAGCCCCTCGCCACGGACGTGACCGACTCCTCCCTCGCTGCGGACGCGCGCCCCGGCTGGTTCGGCTGGCGCCGCCGCTACCCCCGTACCGCACGCGGGGTGTCCGTCGGGACGAGCGTGCTGGCCGGGCTGCTGGTCCTGCTCGTACTGCTGTTCCCCAACCGGCTCGACCACATGAACGTCCGGTCCTTCTTCAGGCTGCCCGTGGAGGCGATCGTCCTCGCGGCCGTGCTGCTCGTGCTGCCGCCGAAGGCACGCCGGATCGCCGCGGTCTGCTTCGGGCTGTTCCTCGGCCTGTTCAGCCTCCTGAAGTTCATGGACATGGGCTTCTACCAGACCCTGGCCAGGCCGTTCGACCTGGTCTTCGACTGGATCATGCTGGGCAACGCGACGGACTGGCTCCGGGAGTCGTTCGGCCGCACCGGCGAGGTGCTCGCGATCATCGGGGTGATCGTCCTGATGATCGCGGTGCTCGCGCTGTGCACGCTCGCGGTGGTCCGGCTGTCGAACGTCATGTCCCGGCACCGCCCCGTGGCCGTGCGCACCACGCTCGTCCTGGCGACGGTGTGGGTGACCTGCTTCATGGTCGGCGTGCAGTTCGGCGGGGTCACCTTCGCCACCAAGGGCAACACCGAGTTCCTCGCCAACCGGGTGCAGCACCTGCGCAACGGGCTGGGGGACGCCAAGGTCTTCGAGAAGGAGTCCGCGGTGGACGCCTTCGCCGCCACTCCTCCCGACCAGCTCCTGAACGGGCTGCGCGGCAAGGACGTCATGTTCACCTTCATCGAGAGCTACGGCCGGGTGGCGATCGACGACCCGGCGATGGCACCGGAGATGGACGCGACGCTGAAGAAGGGCGACGAGACGCTCAAGTCGGCCGGGTTCGCGTCGCGCAGCGGCTGGCTGAGGTCCCCGGTGACGGGCGCCGGCAGCTGGATGGCCCACTCGACGTTCCTGTCCGGCCTGTGGGTCAAGAACCAGCAGCGGTACCTGAACCTCACCTCCAGCAAGCGGGCGACCCTCACCAGCTACTTCCAGAAGACCGGTGACTGGCGCACGGTGGGCATCGTGCCGGGTGTGCGCAAGTCCTGGCCCGAGGGCAAGTACTTCGGCCTCGACCACATCTACGACTCCAAGCACCTCGGCTACAAGGGCCCCTACTTCAGCTGGACGCCGGTGCCGGACCAGTTCAGCCTGGAGGCCTTCCAGAAGCTGGAGCACGGCAAGAAGAACCGGGACCCGATCATGGCGGAGATCATCCTGGCCTCCAGCCACAACCCCTGGTCGCCGATCGCCCACACCATCGACTGGAACGACCTCGGCGACGGGACGGTCTTCGAGCAGATCAAGAAGGAGGGCACGAACCCGACCGAGGTCTGGAAGAGCCAGGAGCGGGTGCGCACCGAGTACCGCAAGGCCATCCAGTACTCCGTGGACAGCCTGACCCAGTGGATGCAGCGCTACGGCGACGAGCGGACGGTCCTCGTCTTCCTCGGCGACCACCAGCCCGTGCCGACCGTCACCAAGGGCTCCACCAGCTGGGACGTGCCGATCACGATCGTCGCCAAGGACCCGAAGATCCTGGACCGGGTGGCCGACTGGCACTGGACCGACGGTCTGAAGCCCGCGGACGACGCCCCGGTCTGGGCCATGGACAAGTTCCGGGACCGCTTCATGACGGCGTTCGCGAAGTAGTGGCGAGCGCCTCGGAGAAGGGTGCCTGAAGGAAGGGCTCCACGACGGCCAGGAACTGCTCCGGCCTGGTCTCGTGCACCAGGTGACCACCACCGACGGTCACCAGTGCGGCGCCGGGGATCCTCGCGGCCAGTGCGGCGACCTCGTCCTGCGGGATCGGACTGGTGGTCCCGCCCGCGACGACCAGGGTCGGCATGGTGATCCGCGCCATGCGGTCCCACCACCGGGGGTCGGGGGCGTTGCGCTGCGCGTCGGTGGCCCGCAGCATGGCCCAGTCGAACGACGGCTCGGAGTCCGGAGCGGGCGCGGGCGGTCGGGGCGGGTCGAGGGGCAGCGGCGCGGGCACGTCCTCCAGCACCAGCCGTCGTACGACAGCGGGCTCGGCCTGCGCGAGCAGACAGGCGACTGCACCGCCGAGCGAGTGACCCACGACATCGGCACGCTCGGCCCCGACCGCAGCCAGGAAACCGAGCAGGTCGTCGCGCATCGCCTCGTACGCGTACGCCCCCGGCACCTCGCCGAGCCAGTCGCTGCGACCGTGCCCCCGTAGATCAGGGGCGTAGACGCGGCGCGGACGCTCCCCCGTGGCGAGCCGCTCGGCGATCCGAGCCCAGTCGGCCCCGTCGGCGCCACGGCAGTGCAACAGCAGGACCGGCGGGGCGTGCTCCGGCCCCCAGGTCCGGTACGCGAGAGTGATGCCGTTCGTCTTCACGGTGTCCATGCCGGGAAACGTAGCCGGGACGGCGGGGCGTACCGGTGCCGTTCTGCCAGGGGCAGAGCCCTCCCGTCAGCCCGCGAACCGGTCCCGCAGCTCTCGCTTGAGGATCTTCCCGCTCGCGTTCCGCGGGAGCTCGTCCACGAAGAGAACCCGCTTGGGTGCCTTGAAGTGGGACAGCTTCTCGCGGGCGTGGGTGAGGAGTTCGGCCTCGGTGACCTCGCCGCGCGGGACGACGACCGCCGTGACGGCCTCGACCCAGCGCTCGTCGGGCAGACCGATGACAGCGACCTCCGCGACGGCGTCATGGGCGTAGAGCGCGTCCTCGACCTGGCGTGAAGCGACCAGCACACCACCGGAGTTGATGACGTCCTTCACCCGGTCGACGATCGTGAAGTAGCCGTGCGCGTCCCGCACCGCGAGGTCCCCGGAGCGGAACCAGCCGTCCCGGAAGGCCGCTTCGGTCTCCTCGGGCTTGTCCCAGTACCCCTCGCACAGCTGCGGCGACCTGTAGACGATCTCCCCCGGCGTGCCGTCGGGCACGTCCTTGCCGTCCTCGTCGACGACCCGCGCGTCGACGAAGAGGACCGTACGGCCGCAGGAGTCCATCCGCCCCTTGTGCTCGTCGGGCGCGAGCACGGTCGCCAGCGGGCCGATCTCGCTCTGCCCGAAGCAGTTGTAGAACCCCAGCTTCGGCAGCCGCTCGCGCAGCCGTTCCAGAACCGGCACCGGCATGATCGAGGCGCCGTAGTACGCCTTGCGCAGCCCGCTGAGGTCGCGGGTGTCGAAGTCGGGGCGGTTGGACAGGCCGATCCACACCGTCGGCGGGGCGAACAGACTGTCCGCGCGGCCCTGTTCGATCAGGTCGAAGACACGGTCGCCGTCGGGCGCGTCGAGGATGACGTTCGTCGCGCCGACCGCGAGGTACGGCAGCAGGAAGACATGCATCTGGGCCGAGTGGTACAGCGGCAGCGAGTGCACGGGCCGGTCCCCCGCGCTCAGGTCGCAGGCGGTGATCGCGCTCAGGTACTCGTGCACCAGGGCGCGGTGGGTCATCATCGCGCCCTTGGGCAGGGCCGTCGTCCCGGAGGTGTAGAGCAGCTGGACGAGGTCCTCGCTGCGGGATTCGGGGCCGTCGTACGGCGCGGTCGCGTCGAGGCGTGCCAGCAGGGAACGCTCGGCGTCCCGCAGCGGCAGAGTGCGCACGTCGGACGGGAGCCGGTCCATGAGGTCGGGATCGGCCAGGACGAGCGCGCTGCCCGACTGGTCGAGGAGGTACGCGAGGTCGTCCCCGGTGAGGTTCTGGTTGACCGGCACATGCACCAGCCCGGCGCGGGCGCAGGCCAGGAAGGCGATGAGGTAGGCGTCGGAGTTGTGGCCGTAGGCGCCGACCCGGTCGCCGCGCGAGAGGCCCTCCCCGAGCAGGACGCTCGCCGCGCGCGAGACCGCGTCGTCGAGTTCCTCGTAGGTCCACGAGCGCTCGCCGTACTCCACCGCGACGCGCGCCGGGGTGCGCCGGGCGCTGCGGCGCAGCACCCCGTCAACCGTACTTCCCTGTCCAGGCGTCATACGGGACAACCTACCGGTTGGTACGCTCAACCGCTCCTTCCCTCAATGACGTTGGGAGGCACGATGCGCACCCGCCCCAGACGCACGGTCGTCGCGGCCGTGGCCCTGTTCGCCGCCGTCGGCACACTGCCGGCCGCAGCCGCGCAGGACCAGCACCAGGAACAGCGCCACCCGTCCCACGGCGGTCTGTCCGCCACCATCCGCTACACCGAGTACGGCATCCCGCACATCCTCGCCAGGAACTACGCCGACCTGGGCTTCGGCACCGGATGGGCGCAGGCCGCCGACCAGGTGTGTGCCCTCGCCGACGGGTTCGTGACCGTACGCGGCGAGCGTTCGCGGTACTTCGGGGCCGACGCGGCCGCCGACTCCGCGCTCTCCTCCGCCACCAGGAACCTCTCCAGCGACCTGTACTTCCGCGGGGTGCGGGAGGCGGGCACCGTGGAGAAGCTGCTGGCCCAGCCCGCGCCGCTCGGTCCCGGCCGTGAGGTGAAGGAGCTGATGCGGGGCTTCGCCGCAGGCTACAACACCTGGCTGGCGAAGAACCGGATCACCGACCCGACGTGCCGGGGTGCCGCATGGGTGCGTCCCGTGTCGGTCCAGGACGTGGCCGCCCGCAACTTCGCGCTCGCCGTGCTCGGCGGCCAGGGGCGGGCCGTGGACGGCATCACGGCCGCCCAGCCACCCGCGTCCACCACCCCGCCGGCCGGCACCTCGCCGGCCGGCGCCACGTCCGCCGGTACCCCTTCGACCGGCACCCCGGACGCCCAGGACATCGCCCGCGCCGCCCGTGAGCTGTTCGCCGCCGACTCCGCGGACATGGGCTCCAACGCCGTCGCGTTCGGCGGGTCCACCACGGCGAACGGTCGCGGGCTGCTGCTGGGCAATCCGCACTACCCCTGGCAGGGCGGCCGCCGCTTCTGGCAGTCGCAGCAGACCATCCCCGGCGAACTGAACGTCTCCGGCGGCTCGTTGCTCGGTTCGGCGACGGTCTCCATAGGTCACAACGCCCAGGTGGCCTGGAGCCACACCGTGGCCACCGGCGTCACGCTCAACCTGCACCAGCTGACCCTGGACCCGGCGGACCCCACTGCGTACCTGGTGGACGGCAAGCCGGAGCGGATGACCGAGCGCAGGGTGACCGTCGCCGTCAAGGACGGTGAACCGGTGACGAAGAGCCAGTGGTGGACGCGGTACGGCCCGGTCGTCACCTCGCTCGGCGCAGCGCTCCCGCTCCCGTGGACGTCCACGACCGCCTACGCCCTGAACGACCCCAACGCCACCAACCTGCGCGCCTCCGACACCGCCCTGGGATTCAGCAAAGCCCGCAGCACGGCCGACATGCTCGACGCGCTGAAGCGCACCCAGGGCCTGCCGTGGGTCAACACGATCGCCGCGGACTCGCGGGGCCACACGCTGTTCACGCAGTCCCAGGTGCTCCCCCGGATCACCGACGAGCTGGCCCAGCGCTGCTCCACCCCCCTGGGCAGGGTCACCTACCCGGCCTCCGGGGTGGCGATCCTCGACGGTTCCCGCGGCGACTGCGCACTCGGCAGCGATCCGGACGCCGTACAGCCGGGCATCTTCGGGCCTTCGAAGATGCCCGTCCTCAAGGACGCGCCGTACGCGGAGAACTCCAACGACAGCGCCTGGCTGGCCAACGCGGACCGTCCGATCACCGGGTACGAGCGGGTCTTCGGCACCATCGGCACCCAGCGTTCGATGCGGACCCGCGGGGCGTTGCGGGACGTGGCCGCGATGGCCGCGCGCGGGCAGTTGACCGTACGGGACCTCCAGGCACAGCAGTTCGCCAACCGGGTGACCGCGGGCGACCTCGTCGCGGCGGACGCGGCGAAGGCCTGTGCGGCGCTGCCGGGCGGGACGGCAACCGGCAGTGACGGCAAGGCCGTTGACGTCGGTGCGGCCTGCGGGGTGCTCGCGGCCTGGGACCGCACCGCGGACACCGGCAGCCGGGGCGCGCTCCTCTTCGACCGGCTGTGGCGGAGGCTGCCGGTGTCCCAGTTGTGGAAGGTGCCGTTCTCGGCGGCCGACCCGGTGGGCACGCCGAACACGCTCAACACGGACGCGCCGGCCTTCGCGACAGCGCTCGCGGACACCGTCACCGAGCTGAGGGCGGCCGGCATACCGCTCGACTCCCGGCTCGGCGAGCACCAGTTCGTCGTGCGGAACGGCAAGCGGATCGCCGTGCCGGGCGGGACCGAGTCGCTGGGCGTGTGGAACAAGGTCGAGCCGGTCTGGGACCCGGCGAACGGCGGGTACACCGAGGTGACGACCGGGTCCAGCTACATCCAGGCGGTCGGCTGGAACGGCAGCCGCTGCCCGGTGGCCCGGACGCTGCTGACGTACTCCCAGTCCTCGAACCCCGACTCGCCGCACTTCAGCGATCAGACAGGGCTGTTCTCGGCGGAGAAGTGGGTGTCGTCCCGGTTCTGCGAGAAGGACATCCTGTCGTCGCCGTCGCTGCGGGTCGTCCGGGTCCGCTCCTGAGGGCCGGAGTGCCTGAGATCTCGAGTTGCCTGAGGCCCTGAGGCTCACACCGGCCGGGAGCGCCCCTCCCAGTACGGGTCCCGCAGGCGTCGCTTGTACAGCTTGCCGTTGGGGTCGCGGGGCATCTCGGTGATGAAGTCGACGCTCTTCGGGCACTTGTAGCCCGCGAGTCGTTCGGCGCAGTGGGCGAGGAGGTCGGCGGCCAGGTCCGGCCCCGGGGTGTGCCCCGGGGCCGGTTCCACCACGGCCTTGACCTCCTCGCCCCAGTCGTCGTGCGGGATGCCGAAGGCGGCCGCGTCGGCGACGGCGGGATGCTGGAGCAGCACGGACTCGATCTCGGCGGGATAGATGTTGACCCCACCGGAGATGATCATGTCGATCTTGCGGTCGCGGAGGAAGAGGTAGCCGTCCTCGTCGAGGTAGCCCAGGTCGCCGACGGTGAAGAAGTCGCCGATGCGGTTCTTCCGCGTCTTGGCCTCGTCCTTGTGGTAGGCGAAGCCGCCGGTGTTCATCTTCAGGTACACGGTGCCCAGTTCGCCGGGCGGCAGCCGGTTGCCGTCGTCGTCGAAGATCGCGAGTTCGCTGATGGGCCAGGCCTTGCCGACCGTGCCGGGCTTCTTCAGCCAGTCCTCGGCGGTGGCGAAGGCCCCACCGCCCTCGCTGGCCGCGTAGTACTCCTCCACACAGGGCCCCCACCAGTCGAGCATCGCCCGCTTCACGTGGTCGGGGCAGGGTGCGGCGCCATGGATGGCGTGCCGCATGGAGGTGACGTCGTAGCGCGCCCGGACCTCCGCGGGCAGCGCGAGCAGGCGGTGGAACTGGGTCGGGACCATGTGAGTGTGGGTGCACCGGTGGGCGTCTATGAGCCGGAGCATCTCCTGCGGGGTCCACTTGTCCATCAGCACCAGCGGGTGGCCGATGTGCAGGGACGCGGCCGCGAACTGGAGGACGGCCGTGTGGTAGAGCGGCGAGCAGACGAGATGCACGTTGTCGTCGAAGGGCCGGATGCCGAAGATACCGAGGAAGCCGCCCAGGTACGCCTCTTCCGGGGTCTTGCCGGGCAGGGGCCTGCGGATGCCGCGCGGGCGGCCCGTG
The DNA here is from genome assembly GCF_001514195.1 of Streptomyces griseorubiginosus. GTDB lineage: Bacteria > Actinomycetota > Actinomycetes > Streptomycetales > Streptomycetaceae > Streptomyces > Streptomyces griseorubiginosus. The sequence continues at coordinate 365,035 of NZ_KQ948740.1, forward strand.
GTGCCCGAGGTGTAGTTCATGACCCAGCCGAGCTCGCGGTCGGCGGGCGGCGACTCCGGCTGTCCGGCGAGGAGTTCGGCGTACGGCCGGAAGCCCTCGACCTCGCCGACGGCGTACCGGTGGGTCGCCGCAAGGCCCGCCTCGTCGGCCGCGTGCCGTGCCGCGGCGGCGAAGCGCTCGTGGGCGAGGAGCACCTTGGCGCCCGAGTCGGCGACGATCCAGGCGATCTCGGGGGCGACGAAGTGGTGGTTGATCGGCACCAGGTAGAAGCCGGCCTGGCTGGCGGCGAGATGGGCGATGAAGAACTCCGCGCTGTTGGGCAGGACCACGGCGAAGGCGTCGCCGCGTTCCAGCCCGGCGGCGCGCAGGCCGTGCACCAGCTGGTTGGCGGCGGCGTGCAGACGGCCCGCGGTCCAGGAGGAACCGTCGGGGGCTACGAGGACCGTGCGCTGGGGGTCCTGGGCGGCCTGGGCCCAGAAGCCCGCGGGGGGTGTGCTCGTCACTGGCCGCTCCTTCCGGCGATGCGGTTGATGCGATCGACGGCTTTCTCGAAGCCGCGGGTGAGGTCGTCGAAGACGGCCTGGACACTGCGCTCGCTGGTCATCCGGCCCACGATCTGCCCGACGGGCGTACCGAGCAGGGGCTCGACCTCGTACTTCTGGATCCGTGAGACGGCGTCCGCGACCAGCAGCCCCTGGAGGGGCATGGGGAGCGTGCCGGGTCCGTCGGCGGAGTCCCAGGCGTCGGTCCATTCGGTACGGAGCTGGCGTGCGGGTTTCCCGGTCAGGGCGCGGGAGCGGACGGTGTCGCCGGAGCCGGCCGCGAGGAGCTTCTCGATCAGCTTGGGCGAGGGCAGTTCGGCCTCTGTGGTGGTCAGCCACAGGGAGCCCAGCCACACACCCTGGGCGCCGAGGGCCAGTGCGGCGGCCACCTGCTGTCCGCTGCCGATGCCGCCTGCCGCGAGCACGGGCAGCGGGGCCACGGCGTCGACGACCTCGGGGGTGAGCACCATGGAGGCGATGTCCCCGGTGTGGCCGCCGGCCTCGTAGCCCTGCGCGACCACGATGTCGATGCCGCCCTCCTTGTGCTTGACGGCGTGCCGGGCGCTGCCCGCGAGGGCGGCGACCAGGACGTTCCGGTCGTGCGCGCGGGCCACCACGTCGGCGGGCGGGGAGCCCAGGGCGTTGGCCAGCAACCGGATCGGGTAGTCGAAGGCCACGTCCAGCTGGTTGCGGGCGACCTGTTCCATCCAGCCCGTGATGCGCCACCCGGACGCCTCGCCCTCGGCGAGTTCGGGGACGCCGTACTTGGCGAGGGTGTCCTTCACGAACTGCCGGTGGCCCTCGGGGATCATCGCCTCGACGTCGGCCTCGGTCACCCCCTCGACCTTCTTGGCGGGCATGACGACGTCCAGGCCGTAGGGCTTGCCGTCGACGTGGGCCTCGATCCAGTCGAGGTCGCGTTTGAGTTCGTCGGGTGCCGTGTAGCGGACCGCGCCGAGCACCCCGAAGCCGCCGGCCCGGCTGATGGCCGCGGCGACGGCGGGGAACGGCGTGAAGCCGAAGACGGCGTGCTCGACTCCCAGTGTCTTGCTCAGCTCCGTCTGCATGGGCGCAGGATGCCGCAGTCCTCCGGACGACGGAAGAGGTTTTCTGATGCTCCGTCAGATTCCGGTCAGGGGAGGAAGATCGGCCGCGGCCACGTGTCAGTCCCCGAGTTGCTCCAGCACCGCCATCGCCGCGTTGTGCCCCGGCACCCCGCTCACCCCTCCCCCGCGTACCGCGCCCGCCCCGCACAGCAGCACGTTGGCGTGCCGGGTCTCCACGCCCCAGCGGCCGGTGTCCTCCTGGGCGTACGGCCAGGACAGTTCGCGGTGGAAGATGTTGCCGCCGGGCAGCCTCAGGTCGCGCTCCAGGTCGAGCGGGGTCTTGGCCTCGATGCAGGGCCGGCCGTCCGCGTCGGTGGCCAGGCAGTCGGCGAGCGGCTCGGCGAGGTGGGCGTCGAGCTGGGCGAGGGTCGAGGCAAGGAGTTCCTCGCGGACGCCGTCGTTGTCGTGGTCGAAGAGCCGGGCCGGGGTGTGCAGACCGAACAGGGTGAGGGTCTGGTAGCCCTGCTCGACGAGGCCGGGGCCGAGGATCGTCGGATCGGTGAGGGAGTGGCAGTAGATCTCGGAGGGCGGGGCCTCGGGGAGGCGTCCCGCGGCGGCCTGGGCGTGGGCGGTGGCCAGCTGCCGGTAGCCCTCGGCGATGTGGAAGGTCCCGGAGAACGCCTCGCGCGGGTCGACCTCGGCGTCCTTCAGCCTCGGGAGCCGCTTGAGGAGCATGTTGACCTTGAGCTGGGCGCCTTCGGCGGGGGTGGGGGGCTGGTCGCCGGTGAGGACGGCGAGTTCCTGTGGGGAGGCGTTGACCAGGACGTGCCGGGCGCCGACGACGCCTTCGCCGTCCGCGGTGCGGTAGGTGACCTCCGCCGCGCGTCCGTCCGAGGAGATGCCCAGCACCTCGTGCCCGGTGGCGAGGATCGCGCCGGCGTCCCGGGCCGCGCCGGCCAGGGCGTCGGTGAGGGCGCCCATGCCGCCGACGGGCACGTCCCAGGCGCCGGTCCCGCCGCCGATCACGTGGTAGAGGAAGCAGCGGTTCTGCGCGAGGGAGGGATCGTGGGCGTCGGCGAACGTGCCGATGAGCGCGTCGGTCAGCACCACGCCCCGGACCAGGTCGTCGGCGAAGCGGGCCTCCACGGCGACCCCGATCGGCTCCTCGAACAGGACCCGCCACGCCTCCTCGTCGTCCACGCGCCGGCGCAGCTCGTCCCGTGTGGGCAGCGGTTCGGTGAGCGTGGGGAAGACGTTCTTCGCGACGCGGCCCGTCATGTCGTAGAACTCCTGCCAGGCCCGGTACTCGCTCTCGCCGCCGGTGAGCCTGGCGAAGGCCTCCCGGGTGCGGCGCTCGCCGCCGCCGACGAGAAGCCCGGTCGGCCTGCCGTCGCGCTCCACGGGCGTGTACGACGAGACGGTGCGGGTGCGGACGCGGAAGTCCAGGCCGAGGTCCCGGACGATCTTCTTCGGCAGCAGGCTGACCAGGTAGGAGTAGCGCGACAGCCGGGCGTCCACGCCGGTGAAGGGCCGGGTGGAGACGGCGGCACCGCCGGTGTTCCCGAGCCGTTCGAGGACCAGCACGGACCGGCCGGCCCGGGCCAGGTAGGCGGCGGCGACCAGGCCGTTGTGGCCGCCGCCGACGATGACGGCGTCGTAGCTCCGCTGAGGTCCCTCATGTGCAGGCATGGTTCTTCGTAACACGTGATGATCTAGGTCGGCCAGAGGTGCGGCAACCGGCGGGCCGCGCGCGCTCGGCGGGACTGGCGCGCACGGCGCTCAGCGCGGTGCTCACGCCTGCTCTCCCTGCGCCTGCCCCTCCCTACGCCTGCGCGCCCTAACCCTGCGCCCCCTACGCCCGCTGCTGTCTGAGGGCCGCCACTCTCCGGTAGAGCTCCACCGCCTCCGCGCCCCGGCCGAGCTGTTCCAGGCAGTGGGCCTCGTCGTTGCGGCTGGCGAGGGTGTCGGGGTGGTCGGCGCCGAGGACGTGCTCACGGGCGGCGGCCACTCTGCGGTACTCGGTGAGGGCGTCCGCCCAGCGGCCGAGCCAGCCGAGCCCCACGGCCACCTCACGACGGCTGACCAGGGTGTCCGGGTGGTCGGGTCCGAGGACGCGTTCCCGGATCGCGCACACGTCACGGGACTCGGCGAGCGCCTCCTCCCAGCGGCCGAGGCGGCCGAGGTTGACTCCGAGGCCGTGCCGGGCGCGCAGGGTCTCGGGGTGGGCGGGGCCGTGGATGCGGGTGCGGTCCTCGATCAGGTCGCGGTAGAGCTGGAGGGCGTCCGCGCTGCGGCCGAGGCGGCCCAGGCTGATGCCGACCTCGTAACGGGCGGCCAGGGTGTCCGGATGATCGGGGCCGAGGGCCTGGGCACGCGCCTCCGCCACCTCGTGGTAGGTCCGCAGGGCTTCCTCCCAGCGACCCAACTGGCCGAGCGCATAAGCGACTTCGTACCGGGTGACCAGGGTGTCGGGGTGGTGGGGACCGAGCACCCGGGTGCGGGCCGCGGCCACCTCGCAGGCCATCCGGTACGAGTCCTCCAGGCGCCCGAGCCTGCTGAGGTTGAAGGCGAGGTTGTGACGGCAGCGGAGCGTGTCGGGGTGGTCGGGCCCCATCTGCCGTTCCCTGGCCTCGAGAACCGAGTTGTAGACCTGGTGGGCGTCGAAGTGCCGGCCCAGCCGGCCGAGGACGTACGCCATCTCCTGGCGGGCGGCGAGGGTGTCGGGGTGGTCGGCGCCCAGGATGCGGGTCCTGGCCGCGGCCACGTGCTTGTACTCGCGCAGGGCGTCGGCGGCGCGGCCGGTGCGGCTGAGGGTGAAGGCGACCTCGTAGCGGCTGGCGAGGGTGTCGGGGTGGTCGGGGCCCAGCAGGTGCTCGCGCTCCGCGGCGACCGCGCGGTGCACCTCGCCGGCCTCCGCCCAGCGGCCGAGACGCCCCAGGCTGAGTCCCGCGTTGTGCCGTCCGGCCAGCGCGGTGATCGTCTGCGGGGACGGCAGCGGCGGTTCCGCGGGCACGGGGGTCTCGGTGCGGCCGGTGGCGGGGCGGGCGATCCACTCGCCGGTCAGGCCCGCCGCGGGGTCCGGGGGCGTGGTGGCGAGGCCGACGCCGGTGGCCTTGTGGCCGGTGGTCATGCCGCGGGTCCAGGAAGGCAGCCGGGTCTCGCGGGGGCGTTCGGGTCGGGGCGCCGGGAATTCGGGCTGCGGGGTCACCACGGTCGGCACGTACGCCGGTGTCGTACGGCCGAGTGTGATCCGGCGCCCCACCTCGCGGGCGTCGTGGGGGCGTTGCTCGGGGCGCTTGGCCAGCAGGTCGAGGATGACCTTGTCGAGGTACTCGGGGAGTTCGGCGCGGTGACTGCGCGGAGGGGTGGGCGCGGTGTCGCGGTGACCGACGAGGATCGCCCAGGCGTCGCCCAGGTCGAACGGGGGCGCCCCGGTGGCGATCTCGTACAGCACGCACCCGAGGGAGTACAGGTCGCTGCGCTGGTCGACCTCTGTGCCCCCGATCTGCTCGGGGGACATGTAGTGCGGGGTGCCCATCGCGATGCCGGTGCCGGTGAGCCGGGAGGTGAAGCCGATGTCGTGGCCGAGGCGGGCGATGCCGAAGTCGCAGATCTTCACGGTGCCGTCGGTGAGCCGGACGATGTTCGCGGGCTTGAGGTCCCGGTGCACGACACCCTGCCGGTGGGTGTAGGCGAGGGCGGCGGCGACCTGGTCGGCGATCTCGACGACGTCGGCGACGGGCAGCGGATGCTGTTCGTTGTCCTCCAGGAGCTGGCTGAGGTTGCGGCCCTCCAGGAGCTCCATCACCAGGTAGAGCACCCCGTCGGACTCGCCGAAGTCATGGACGACGGTCACCCCGCGGTGGCTGAGGGCCGCCGCCACGCGTGCCTCGCGGCGGAACCGCTCCCTGAGGACCCGGGTGAAGTTCTGGTCGTGCTGCCCGCCCAGCGGCTTGAGGCACTTCACGGCGACGTGCCGGCCCAGCGACTCGTCGCGGGCCCGCCACACCTCGCCCATGCCGCCGCGCCCGATCAGATCGAGCAGCCGGTACCGCCCCTGGATGAGCCTGCTGTCCCCCATCTCCTGCGACCGCCCCCGTCGAACTCGCCCCGCCCTCCCCTGGCCCGTCCAGTATGGCGACCTATCGTCCGAGTTTGTACGGGGCGGGCCGGGAGCCCGGGCCGAGCCGGGCCATGGCCCGCAGGATGTGCTGGGGCGGGAGTTGCCAGCGCACCCGTGCGGGCACGCAGCGCAGCAAGGTGCCGGTGGCGCGCAACTGACGGGTGACGGTGGCCGGTTCGGGGGCCTTCCTGCCGTACAGCTCGTGGGCGTACGGCGGCAGGGCGGCGTACGCCAGGTGCGCCACGCGCCGCCACAGCAGCTCGCGCGCCGGCACGAGGAGGGGGTGCGTCGGCGGGCGGAGGAGGAAGTCGTCCACTTCGCGGGCCTCGGGCGTGACGGCGAGTTCGGGCAGCACCTTCTCGAAGTAGGCGGCCATCTCGGCCTGGTTCGCGGGTACGGCGTCGGGGTCCAGGCCCACCAGGCGGGCGCTGACCCGGTGTTCGCCGATGTAGGTGTCGGCCTGCTCGTCGGTGAGGCGGAAGCCGGAGCGCCGGGCGACCTGGAGGTAGGAGTCGATCTCGGCGCAGTGCACCCACAGCAGGAGGTCGGGTTCGTCGACGCCGTAGCGTTCGCCGGTGTCGGGATCGGTCGCCCCGAGCATGCTGTGGATCTTCCGGACCCGGGCGCCGGCCTTCTCGGCGGCCTCGGTGGTGCCGTAGGTCGTGGTGCCCACGAAACCGGCGGTGCGCATCAGCCGGCCCCAGGCCTCGCTCCGGAAGTCGGAGTTCTGCGTGACACCGCGCACCGCGCGCGGGTGCAGTGCCTGGAGGTAGAGCGCGCGGACGCCGGCGACCCACATCATCGGGTCGCCGTGCATCTGCCAGGTCACGGACCTCGGACCGAACAATCCCGGATCACCCGTCATGCCGGAAGGCTAACGCCGTACCCGGGGCATCCCCAGACCGATCCACGAGATGATCTCGCGCTGGATCTCGTTGTTGCCGCCACCGAAGGTGAAGATGACCGCCGAGCGGTAGCCGCGCTCCAGCTCGCCGTGCAGGACGTCGCCCACCGAGCCCTCCTTGAGGGCGCCCGCCGCCGCCACGATCTCCATGAGCCACGCGTAGGCGTCCCGGCGGGCCTCGGAGCCGTAGACCTTGACGGCGGAGGCGTCCTGCGGGGTGAGGGTGCCGTTCTGGACGGCGTTCACCATCCGCCAGTTGAGGAGCTTGAGCGCGTCGAGCCGGGTGTGGGTCTGGGCGAGGCGGCGGCGCACCCACGGCAGGTCGACGACCCGGCGGCCGTCGGCGAGCTTGGTCTCCATGGCCCAGCGCTGGACGTTCTGGAGGGCGCGGATCGCCATGGTGCCGTGGGCGGCGAGGGTGACCCGCTCGTGGTTGAGCTGGTTGGTGATCAGCCGCCAGCCCTGGTTCTCCTCACCGACCCGGTGCGAGACGGGGACCCGGACGTTCTCGTAGTAGCTGGCCGTGGTGTCGTGCGAGGCGAGGGTGTTGATGAGGGTGCAGGAGTAGCCGGGGTCGGTCGTCGGCATCAGGAGCATGGTGATGCCCTTGTGCGGCGGGGCGTCCGGATCGGTGCGGACGGCGAGCCACACCCAGTCGGCGGTGTCGCCGTTGGTGGTCCAGATCTTGTGCCCGTTGACGACGTACTCGTCGCCGTCGCGTACGGCGCGCGTCTTCAGGGAGGCGAGGTCGGTGCCCGCGCCGGGCTCGCTGTAGCCGATGGCGAAGTCGATCTCGCCGGAGAGGATGCGCGGCAGGAACCAGGACTTCTGCTCCTCGGTGCCGTACTGCATGATCGTCGGCCCGACGGTGTTGAGGGCCATCAGGGGCAGCGGTACGCCGGCCTGGGCGGCCTCGTCGAAGAAGATGAACTGTTCCATCGCGGTCAGGCCGCGGCCGCCGTACTCCTTGGGCCAGCCGACGCCGAGCCAGCCGTCGGTGCCGAGGCGGCGGATGGTGTCGCGGTAGAAGCGCTTCTGGGCTTCCCGGTCGGTGAAGCGGGCGTGCGCGTTGTCCGGGACCAGGTCGGCGAAGTAGGCGCGCAGTTCGGTGCGCAGCCGCTGCTGCTCGGGCGTGTGGTCGAGATGCACGGCGCCTCCAGGCTCCCAGGCCGGTCCTGACGGCGCACACGGTAGAACGTGTTCCAGAAATTGGGAACGGTCAGGAGAGGGTCTCTCGGGGCGCGGGAGGTCCTGTGAACCGGACGTCCGCCTCAGTGCAGGGTCGCCATGAAGTCCGTGCACGCCTGGGCGCACTCGCGGCAGGCCTTGGCCGCCGCTTCCGCACCCGCGTGCCGGTCCATGACCTGTGCGCACTCCAGGCAGACCGAGCGGCACCATTCCAGCTGGACGCGGATGCCGGCCTCGTCGAGGTGGTTCTCCTCGGAGAGCACACGGCAGGTCGCGTCGCACACCTCGGCGCACATGATGCCCTTGCGCCGCAGTAGCTCCTGCTCCTCGGTGCCGTCAGGATCGACCATGCTCGCTCGCAGCGCGCAGGCGCGTGCGGTCTCGGTGCACGCCTGGGCGCACGCGAACCGGTCCTCCAGGAACCGGAAGAGCTCCTGCTGGGAAGTCGTAGTCGTCACAAGGGGCGGGTAGCCGGGGTCTCGGCCGTCAAACCCGGGGTTCGGGAGGGGGCGCCGGCCGTCAGACCCGGAGTTCCGGGGGTTCGCCGGCCGTGAAACCCCGAGTTCCGGGGGTTCGCGGCACTCCCGGGAGGTCGGTTCGCTCGCGGGTCCGGGGGTACTCGGGTGCCATGAACCAAGCCCTGAACAGCGAATGGATGGACATGGCGGCGGGCCGGGGCGGTCTCGCGGCCGGAGTGATCGCCGCGGGTGTGGTGGTCGTGGCCGTGCTGATCGGCGCCTTCTGGCTGGGCTCCCGGGTCAGGCGCCGTGAGTCGCCCCCGCCCACTCCCGAGGAGCAGCCGAAGCTGCCCGAGGGCGGGCCGGTCCGTGAGGTCAGGGAGCACCGGGAGCCCGACGAGGTGCCCCGGAGCGACACCCGGCTGACCCCGCACGACCTGCCCAACAGCGGCAACAGCCCGACCCGGACCGGTTCGGGCGAGCGGCCCCGCTGGAACGAGGGCAGCAGCGGATCCTTCGGCAGCGGCGGCCCCGGCGGCAGCTGACTTCGCCTCACCCGCTGCTGGAGGCGGCAGCCCGCTCACTCACCGAGCCGGGCGGCCGCCTCCAGCAGCAGTGCGTGGACGAAGGCCTGCGGGAGGTTGCCGCGCAGCTGGCGCTGGGCGATGTCGAACTCCTCCGCGTACAGGCCGGACGCGCCGCAGGCTCCGCGATTGCGTTCGAACCAGCGGAACGCCTCGACCGTCCGGCCCTGCTGGTGCTCCGCGAGCGCCATGACGAACCCGCACAGCACGAAGGCGCCCTCGGCCTCCTCCAGGGGACGGTCGTCGTGGCGGAAGCGGTAGAGGTAGTGGTCGTCGGCCAGCTCCCGGCGGCAGGCGGCGAGGGTGGCCCGGGTGCGCGGGTCGTCGGCGGGCAGGGCGCCGCGTACGCCGGGCAGCAGCAGGGCGGCGTCCACGGACGGGTCGTCCGGGGTGCGCTGCCAGTGGCCGTCGGGGTGGACGCAGGTCCGCTCGGCGGCGTGCAGCAGGGTGTCGGCCAGGGCCGTGCAGGTGGCGGCGAGCGGGTGGCGGGGCGCCGCCTCCGCTACGGCCCGCAGGCCCGCGACACACGTGAGCCTGCTGTGGGTCCACTCCCGGTCGTCCAGCTCCCAGATCCCGGCGTCGGGCTCGCGCCACCGGTCGGACACCGCCCGCACCGCGATCTCCACGGCCTTCCAGTGGCTCCCGTCCAGTCGCCCGTGACGTTCGGCGGCCGCCAGCAGCAGGAGGGCCTCGCCGAAGCCGTCGAGCTGGAACTGCTCGTTCACCCGGTTGCCGACGCGGTCGAAGCCGCCGGGGTAGCCGGGCAGGTCCAGGTCGCGCTGGCCCGGGACGGGCCGTCCGTGCACGGTGTAGGCGGGCACCAGACGGGGTCCGTCCGCGTGCAGGCGCGCGGTGACGAAGTCGACGGCGGAGTCCAGGAGGACGTGGTCGCCCACGGCGGCAGCGGCCTGTCCGGCGTAGCTCTGGTCGCGAATCCACACGTACCGGTAGTCGTAGTTGCGGCCCTCCTCGGCGCGCTCGGGCAGGCTGGTCGTCGCCGCCGCGACCATGCCCCCGCCCCGCGTGGTGAGCCCGCGCAGGACGGCGTACGCCCGCCGCGCGTCTCCGGGGGCGGCCGTGCCGTCGAGCGCCGGGACCGCCTCGCGCCAGGCGGCCTCGGTGGCCGCCCAGGTCCGCCGCGGCTCGGGCGGCCCGGCCGGGAAAGGGGACGCGGAGCACTCCAGGACCAGGTCGTGGCGCTCACCGGGCTTCAGCTCGATGTCGAGGGTCAGGCCGTGCTCGCCGGGGGTCGCCCCCGGGGCGCCCTGCCAGCGCAGCCGGTGCCTGCCGGTCCGCAGCTCCCACACCCCGTCGTCGCCGCGGTGCGCGGAGTCGAGCTCCGCCGCGCCGTACTCGCCGTGCGGGTCGAGGACGACGGAGAGATGGGCCGGGCCGTCGACCGCGTGCAGTTGTCGCAGCAGGACGAGCCGGTCCGGGTCGCCGGGGAAGGCCAGCGCCTCACGGCACTCGACGATCCCCTCCTCGGTGACCCAGCGGCTGCGCCAGATCATCGTGCCCTGCTCGTAGTAGCCGCCGAAGACGTGCCGACCCCGGGGGGTGATGGCGTACGCCCCCCGCCCGCCGACCAGCGCGGCGAAGACCGCGTCGTCGTGCCAGGCGGGAGCGCACAGCCACCCGATGGCACCGTCGGGCCCGATGAGCGCCCCGCGCTCACCGTCGGCCAGCAGCGCGTAGTCGTGCAGCGCGTGGGGTGGGTAGGCGGTGGTCATGGGGCACGGGTACCCAGGGGCGGGGAGATCAACAGGGGGCCGGGAGGGGCGTGCGAGCAAGCTCCGTGTGACGCCGGAATCACGGTCAACTGCTGTTCCTTTCCGAAACGTTGACCGCTTCACTCCACCGCAGCAGAATGAGCCCGCGTCTCTTGAGAGCGCTCTCAGCATCCTGACCCGCCTTGGCCCGCAGCCCCGAGGAGACCCATGACCGGCAGCCCGCGCCCGCCCCTCAGCCGCCGTACCCTCATCGGAACGGGACTCGGCGTCGCGGCCCTCACCGCGGCCGGCGCCGGCACCGCCCGGGCGGCGCAGGGCCTCACGGGTGCCTCCGCGCTCTCCCCGGCCGGCCGGGCGCGGGCCTTCCTCGCCGCCGCCATGGACGCGTACCCGGACCGCGGCACGATCCGGCTCACCCAGAGCTACAGCGACCAGGCGGGCCTGTTCAGCACCGCGTTCACCTACGACAACGCGCTCGCGATCCTGGCCCACCTGGCCTCCCCCGGCGGCGGGTCCCGGGCCGTGGCCCTCGGTGACGCGCTGCTGTACGCCCAGACCCACGACCCCGTCCACGACGACGGCAGGTTGCGGCAGGCCTACAACGTGGGGCCGTACACCTTCTACGACGGCTCCCCGCAGCCGGACGGGTTCGTCCGGGCCGACGGCACGGCCAACGTCGGGACGCAGTTCGGCTTCACCGGCACCGCCGTGGGCGACATGGCGTGGGCCGGGATCGCGCTCGCCGCGCTCGCCGGGCGGACGGGGCAGCGGCGCTTCCTCACCGGCGCGGTGCGGATCGGCGAGTGGATCGAGCGGGTGGGACGGACCGACGAGCCGCTCGGCGGGTACAAGTTCGGCGTCGACGGGGCGGACGTGAAACTGCCGTTCACCTCGACCGAGCACAACACCGACCTGGTCGGGCTGTTCGGACGGCTCGCCCGGCTCACCGGGGACCGGGTCTGGCGAGAGCGCCGGGCGCGTGCCCGGGCCTTCGTCGAGAAGATGTGGGAGCCGAAGGGCGGGTTCTTCTACACCGGCACCAACGACGGCGTCACCGTCAACAGGTCCCCGGTCCCGGAGGACACCCAGACCTGGACCCACCTCGCCCTCGCCTCCCCGGCCCACGCCCGCTCCCTCGACTGGGCCGCGTCCGAGCTGGCCGTGCGGGACACCGCGGACCGTCCCAACAGCACGGTCCCCGCCGGCCAGTCCTACGAGGGCGTCACCTTCAGTTCCGCGAGCCTGCTGGCCGACGAGAGCGCCCCGATCGCCGCGGGCCAGCCCAGACCCGACCGCAACGGCGTCTGGTTCGAGGGCACCGCCCACCTCGCCCTCGCCCTGCGCGAACGCGGCAGGGCCGGTGACGACCAGCGCGCCCGCCGGCTCCTCGGTTCGATCGAACGCGCCCAGGACCTGCTCGGCGCCGGCCAGTCCGTCGGCGGCACGCCGCTCCCCGCCCGCTCCGGGATCGTCTCGGCGAGCAGCCCCCTCGACACGGGCTTCGGGTTCGGCTACTACCCGTACCGGCACACGGGCGCCACCGCGTGGTACCTCCTGGCGGCGGCTCGCGCCAATCCTCTGGGGGCGTGAGGCGAGGCTTTCCGACCGGGGCGCATGACGGCAACCGCGGATCCCGGCCGGTTCCGTACCGCGGTCTCGTCACCCGGTCTGCCCGTCGCCCGCGTAGAGGTAGCCGCCGGGGTTCGCGGGGTCCTGGATCAGCAGTACCTGATCACCGGCGCGGGGGATGCGCAGCTTGGACACGAGGGTCTGGAGCCTGATCGGTTCGGCGGTGTCCCCGGCCGGGCGGAGGACCAGGTCGACCACCGGGTCGAAGTTGACCAGCTTGCCGGTGTCGCTGATCGACACGACGACCGCGGGGATCGTCGGTACCCCCATGGCGAGCAACTGCTGCACGTTCCCCGCGGAGTTGTACGCACCGAGCGACTGCTGGACTCGGGCGTAGTCGTCCTGGCCGAGCGCCGCACGCGTCATCCGGCCGTAGAAACCCTTGCCTGCCGCCACCTGCTCCGCGATCTTGGCTGCCTTCTCCTCGCGGCTCCTGCCCTTGCCGAAGATGCCCATGCCGTGCCTGCCCTTCCGGTCCGTTCTGCCTGGTGATGGGGACGTTAGAAGGCGGGCAGCGCCTACCGATCCCAGGTTCGACCACCTGTTCCCCAGGACGTACGCTCTGCCCATGCCGTCCCCGAGCCAGCCGTCGACCGGCGAGCGCCGTCCGCGCGCCATGGTCATCGACAGGGCTTGGCGCGGTCTCGGGCCCGGGTGCCGGGCGTTGAGCGGCCCCGGGGGCGCACCGCTCACCCGGACGGTCAAGCTGATCGTGCTGCCGCTGATCGTCCGGCCCACGCTGCGGCCGGAGTTCGCGGCCGACTTCCTCGGCGCGCGGGAGGCCGAGCAACTCGACGCGCTGATCCGGGAGTCCGGCGCGGTCCTGGAAGCGACGGCACAGTGGTTCACGCTGCTCAAGAAGACCCGCCGCGCCCTGGGGATCGTGGCGGGCAACCCCCAGGACCTGTATTTCCAGCGGTGCTTCGAGCTGGCCACCGAGCACGGGGCGCCGGGGCCGGGCGCGGAGGCCGCGGCGAAGTCGGTGCTCGCCGACGTCGTGGACGCCACCGGCGGACGGACCGTGGAGGCGCTGAAGGAGCATCTGGCGGACTCCGCCCGGCGCGCCCGACTCGACGCCGAGCTGACAGCGGCATGGGTCGGACGCGAAGCGGCCACGGGCGCCGCCGACACGGGTCCGGCGGACGAGGTTCTCGACGCCTGCGGTGTCCCGGGGGCGGTGTCGCCGGCCTTCGCCGCCATGGTCCGGGCCGGACACGGCAGCCTGCTCGGGCGTGCCCTGTGGTCGGCACACCCGGCCGACGTCGGGGACCGCGCCGACCTCTGGGACCGCGCCGACCTCTGGGGCCGCTCCGACGTACCCCCGCACCTCGGACTGACCGCGCACCGTGTGCCCCCACGCCCCGGAGTCGGCCGCAGCGCCTCGACCGCCACGCTCCCCGCGCCGTTCGACCGCACCCTCTTCGAACGGCTCTTCACCGTGCTCCAGACGTCCACCCACCGCGAGCACCTGCCGACCGTGCCGGAGCTCGTCGAGCGGGAGGTCGGCCGTAGCTGCGCCCCCCTGGGCCTGCACGACGAGAGCCTGCGCGTCACCGTCGTGCTCGGCGGCCGACTCGCGGTCGGTCTCGATCCGCTGGGCACCGGGGGCTCCGTGACGGGGCCGACGGCGGCCCACCGCATCGTCAACAGCCGCTGGCAGCGGGAGGCTTCGGTCCTCAGGGCCCGCAGGATGACCGTCTCCCCCGGCCCCGACCCCGACGGTGGTGTGCTGAACGCCCTCGCCCAGGACCTGCGCACCCCGTGGGCCGCCTACATGCGGCGGCTCTGGGTGAGACTGCACGGGCGCGACGTCCGCGACGCGGCACTGCCTGACGCCGCATCGGCCTGGAGCGTGCTGGACGGGGTGGCCCGCTCGGTGATGATGGACCACCGGGCACGCGTCCGTACGGCGCTGCGCAGCTTGTCTGCGAACTCCGAGCCCGCCGCCGAGCCGAGGAGCGCGTGATGCCCGCACGGCACCCTGCCGTCACGCGAGCCGAGGACGGCACCGTGCAGATCACGGAACCCATCGCCGGTCCCGCGTTCACCCGGGCCGTTCTCGATGTCGCGGGTGCCGTTCTGACCTGGCCCGTCCTGGGCCCGACTGGTTTGCCGGCAGCGGAGATCCACGACGTGGCACAGGCCCAGCAGTGGCTGTGGGCGGTCTACGGCGAGCGTACGGCCGCGGCTGTCGACGCCGTCGCGTCGGGTGCACCGGAAGCCGCTGCCGAGCCGATGGCACCCGAGCAGCCGACCGCCCTCGCCGAGAGTGCCGCCCGCCTCGCCTTCGGGCACTGGACGGCTCGTTGGTGGCCGGCATCGCACCTGGACGGCATCCCCGCACTCGAACCGGGCGCACTGGGGCTGGAGTTGGCCGCCCTCACTCATGAGTGCCAGCAACTGCTGGACGAAGCAGGCGAGGTGGAGGGTCGCGAGCTGCTGGAGGAGCATCTGGCGGCGCTCGCCCCGCTGGTCCGCTGGTGGCAGTCGGGGGCCTCGCCTCGCCGACTGGGCGGAGTCCTGCGGCTGATCGACGACGCGGCCGACGGTCTCGGGCTGGGCGGGGAGGAGATCGGGCGGCTCCGGTCGGCGCTGGAGCAGGACGACGGGCCGTCCGGCACTCCGCTCGACCTCGCCGACCTCTTCGTACGGCAGGGGGAGTTCGCTCTCGCGGCAGGAAGTGCGCGCCCCGCGACCGGCCGTGTGATCGCCCGGGGCGTGGGGACCAACAACTGGTGCCGCTACCCGCCCGGCTTCGTCGACGCGGCCGAGGACGCCGTGACCTGGACGGTGTACGCGCTCGGCGCGGGACGGTGGATCGAGGTGGAGGTCGTCGCCGGTGGCACGGCCCCCGTGGGCGGGGGGCGCCTCGCGGCGGAGGTCTCCGTGGAGCGGGTGCACCTCGCCGCGGAGGTCCACGTGGACGGCGGTCCCCCGAGCCGCGTTCCGCTGGCCAGGCGGGACGACGTGTGGACCGGCCGGGCGAACCTGGACATCCGGGCCTCGACGACACCGAGTGTCGAAGTCGGCGTCCTGCTGCCGGGGTTCGATCCGGGACCGGGTGCCGATGACCGCGCGGCTCGTGAGGCGGTGCGGGCCCTGGCCCGGCGGCGGCTCGGCGAGGCGGCGGCGCCGCACGACGGCGAGGCCGCGCAGTCGGGCCCGTTCCTCGCCGAGATCCTGGCCGCCGCTGCCGTGGAGGAGGACTTCTAGGCCATGCCGGTGGACGCGGACAGCCCCCAGCCCACGGCGGACCCGGATACGGCGGTGCGGCTCGGCTACGGTGAGCCCTTCGACAGCGGCTTCGCGCTGGCCGAACGCCATCAACTCACCCCGGATCCACCGGCGGCCCTGACCGTCTACGGCGAACTCCTCGCCGTGGCCGAGTCGTTGGAGGACTCGCCGGACGTACGACTGCTGCGCGGGCACCTGTTGTCGGACATCGGGACGGTTCAGCTCGCGGCCACGGATCTGCCCGCGGCGGCCCTGTCCGTCGAGCGGTCCCTGGAGCTGGTGCGGGGCATCGCGTCCGTGCCGATGGGACCGAACGGCCGCCGGCTGTGGCTGGAGGTCCTGCTGAAGACACTGCTGGCCGGGGCGGAACTGCTGCGCAGGACCGGGCAGTTCGACGAGGCGCAGCAGGCCGTGGACGAGGCTTCGGCCCTGCTGGCGGAGTTCGACGACGTCGAGGGGCTGCGCACCGCCGAGATCGGCCTGACCCGGGTGCGCCTGCTGATGGACCGCAGCGCGTGGGGCGCGGCCGAGGAACTGGCCTCCTCGCTGCTGGCGGACGCGCCGCTCGCCGAGCCGTATCTGCTGGACTGCCTGGGGGTGGTCTGCGCCTCGACCGTGCGGTTCGAGCAGGCGGAGGACTGTTTCGCCCGTGCGGACGAGGCCCATCTGAGGCTGGGCCACCACGCGGAACGCCACCAGGTGCTCGCCCACCGGGCCTACGCGGCACTGCGGGCCGGCGACCTCGACCGCGCGGAGAAGTTGTACGCGACGGCCGCGGAGATCTTCGAACGGCAGGGCCGGGCCGAGGATCTGGCCGTCTGCGAACAGGCCCGTGCCGCCATCGCCGCACACCGCGGGGACACGGCCGGCGCCGCCGCGCTGACGGCGGCCGGCCTGGCCCGCTTCCAGCAGGTCGGTGCCGCGGTCGCCGCCGCCGACACCATGCTGATGGGCGCCCGGCACGCGTACGAGCGGGGTGACATCGACGAGATGAAGCGGCTCGCTCAGGGCGCGCGGGACGTGTACCAGGAGCGCGAGGTGTACGAGCGGTGCGCCCAGGTGGACCTGATGCTCGCGCGCGCCCTGGAGGACAACCTGAACCGGACCGACCACGGCGTCCATGAGCGGACCTCGATCGCGCACGCGCTCTCCCTCGCCCTGCCCGCCGCCCTGGCCCTGGAGGCGGCCCGCTACGACTTCGCGTCCGCTCATGCCCGCAGTCAGTGGCTCCAACTGGCGGACGAGGCGATGCAGTTGGCCTTCCGACTGGCGCTCCGCAGCAACGACCAGGGGCTGATCTTCGAGCTGGTGGAGCACCGGTGCGCGGGCGCCTCCCTCGCGCTGAGCCGCACGTCCACCGCGGACCGGGCGGCGCCGGTCTTCCCGGACGCCGCCATGAAGACGTACGCCCCCGACGACGGCGCTCCCCTGACGCTGGGCGGCGTCGCGGCCGAGGCAGCCGCCTCCGTCGGTCTGCGGGTCGCGCCGCCACCGAAGATCGTGATGTCGGCGCAGGCAGGCGGCCGTACCGCGCTCCAGGAGTACGTCCAGGCAGCGGAGTTCCGCTACCACCGACGGATCGTGAGCGAGGAAGAGGTGCCGTTCTGTCCGCCGACGCTCTGACCGACCCGAACCGTCCGGTGGTCCAGGTCCGCCTCGCGGACGCCGGTGATCTGCACATGACCTGGACGTGGGTCCGTGGCGCACAGGGCTTCGGCACCGGGTACGCGCCGGGGCGGGACGTGGACGAGGCGGTCCGCGCGCTGGACGCGGCGCTGCCTGGAGGCGGCGCGGAAGGCATGCGGCGGGCGTTCGAGTCCGGCGCGCTGGTCTCGTACGAGGACGAGCGGCACCTCTCGCGCACGCTGGCCGAGGTACTGTGGCCGCCGGGGCTGACCGACCAGATCCGCCAGGTGTCCGCCCGCCTGGGGCGGCCGCTGCTGCGGCTCCAGCCGTCGCCCCGGGTGGCCCAGGTCCCGTGGGAGCTGCTCGCCGTGGACGGTGCCGACAGCGACGCACGGCTGATCGACCTCGTGGACCTGGTCACCACGGCACCGGCGTCGCTCCGCCGGGCGAGCACCACGCCGACCGGTCAGGACTCGGACCCGGACGCCGTGATCCTGATCCTCGACCCCCGTGTCCCCGGCTTCCGGGCCGACTCCCCGCTCGGTTCGGTCCTGGGGCGGCCCGGGTCGGACCCGGCGCTGCTGTCCCTCGTGCAGCGCAGGCTCGACGCGGGCGGCGTCGTACCGTCCGTCGGCACCCCCGCCGAGGCGTTCCGCCGCACCGATCTCGACCGCGACTGGCTGGGCGAGGCCCTGCGCAGAGGTGCCCGTCGGTTGCTGTACGTCGGCCATGTCAGCGGTGCCCCCGTCGAGGGCGGGCAGAGCGAGGACGTCACCCTTCATCTGTGCTGCGGCCCCGAGACGACGGGGATGACCGAGCCGGTGCGCTCGCACCGCCCGTTGTCCGCCAAGGACCTCCTCCTGGGCACGCTCGCGCTGCGCGCCGACGGTGTGCCGGGCGCCCGGCTGTGGCCCGCGCCGCCGCGCGTCGCGCTGATCGCCTGCGAGAGCGGGGGCGATCTCCGCTTCGCCGAGTCGTTCGGCCTGGCCGCGGCGATGATCCACAACGGTGCCCGACTGGTCACCGCCACCCGCTGGGTGCTCCCGACCAGCTTCGCCTTTCACCGTCTGGCCGGTCTGCCGGAGTCCGTGCGGCCGCTCACGGACGCGGTGGTGGCCGTGGACGCGGCCCACGAGGACGACGACCCGGTGCGCCACCTCGGCACCTGGCAGCGGGCGCGGCTCGACCTGTGGCGCGCAGGCGGCCGCATCGAGCACTCGCCCCTTCTCTGGGCCGCCCTGACCTGCATCGTCAGGTAAAGGGGCAGGAGTGACGAAGGCACAGGACGCCCAGCCCGATCGCGGCGGTCCCCGCGACGAGCAGCGTGGAGACGAACCGGACGTGCGACGCGCGTTCGCGGTGTTCGTGGTCGGGGTCGGTGGTGAGAAGGGACGGGTCGGCGGGCGCGTACCGGACGGCGACCTCACGGCCCAGGGACCGGCCGATGTCCGCGATGCCCCGCGAGCACAGCGCGGTGACCTCGACGCCCTCGTGGGTGGTGAAGGCGAGGACGCAGGCGTGGCTGACGCTCTCGCCGCCTTCTCCGTCGGCGTGGACGTCCTGGGTGACGGCGACCACGCTCCCCTGGACGGTGACGCCGTCGGCGAGCTGAGCGGCGCGGGCCCGGGCGTACGCGCCGTCCCGGCTGAGCGCGACGACGAGGAGCAGCAGGCAGCCGACGCAGATCAGCCCCCGTTGCCAGTCCCACGCGAAGAACGACTGGACGACCAGTCCCAGGACCAGCAGGATCACCATGCAGTTCGGCCCGCCGGTGCCGGAGGTCCGCCCCTCGCTGTCCAGCATGAGAAGGAACCGTTCCGGCCGTCGCCGTGGGAACCGGACCGGGAACTCCTGCCCCACCCAGGCCACCAGCACCCGGTCACCCCGTCTGTTCTCGTGCCGCAGCCTGAACTCCCGCCCGGTGCCGGGGTCCTGGTACACGATCGTCACCGGTATCCCGCGCTCCCCCGACTCGCCGTGTCCCGGCGGATGCACCTCCACGACCCGAGCCGTCACCCACACCGCCCGCTGCGCCCGGGTCAGCCCGGCCAGCGCACACGCGTACCCCACCGACGCCAGCCCGGCGGGCAGGGTCCACCACCACCAGAGCAGGTTCCGCAGATCCATGTGGCGAGCCTCCCGCCACCGGGGCCCCTACCGATCCCGGGTTCGCCCGCGTGGAGGGCACCTCCGACGATCCGGGGCCCCGCGTCCCCGTCCCCGCCCCCGTTCCCCGACGTGACCTTCGCTGTCCCAAGGTCGATACTGCCCACAGCAGTGCTCTCCGCCCGCGCCCGTGCGACCACCCCCGACCGCCACGATCGACAACTGCATCCATCCACTCTGAGCCGGCGAAACGCCGATCACCGACTTGTCTGTCAATCTCTGGAGGAGACACCCATGAGGATGATCATCAACGTCCCGGAAACCGTGGTCTCGGACGCCCTGCGCGGGATGGCGGCCGCCCATCCGGAGTTGACCGTGGATGTCGAGAACCGTGTGATCGTACGGCGGGACGCCCCCGTCGCCGGGAAGGTCGCCCTGGTATCCGGTGGCGGGTCCGGGCACGAGCCGCTGCACGGCGGGTTCGTCGGGCCCGGCATGCTCTCCGCGGCCTGTCCGGGCGAGGTGTTCACGTCGCCGGTGCCCGATCAGATGGTGCGGGCGGCGGCCGCCGTGGACAGCGGGGCCGGGGTGCTGTTCATCGTGAAGAACTACACCGGTGACGTGCTCAACTTCGACATGGCCGCCGAGCTCGCCGAGGACGAGGGCATCCAGGTCGCCAAGGTGCTCGTGAACGACGACGTCGCCGTCACCGACAGCCTCTACACGGCGGGCCGGCGCGGCACCGGTGCCACCCTGTTCGTGGAGAAGATCGCGGGCGCCGCGGCGGACGAGGGGCAGCCGCTGGAGCGGGTGGCGGCGATCGCCCGTCAGGTCAACGAGAGCTCCCGGAGTTTCGGCGTCGCGCTGAGCGCCTGCACCACGCCCGCCAAGGGCAGCCCGACCTTCGATCTGCCCGACGGTGAGCTGGAGTTGGGGGTGGGCATCCACGGCGAGCCCGGTCGGGAGCGGCGCTCGATGATGACCTCCCGGGAGATCGCCGACTTCTCCGTGCAGGCGATCCTCGACGACATGAGCCCGCGCAATCCCGTGCTCGTCCTGGTCAACGGCATGGGCGCCACACCCCTGTTGGAGCTGTACGGGTTCAACGCCGAGGTGCAGCGGGTGCTCGCCGAACGCGGGGTCGCCGTCGCCCGCACCCTGGTCGGCAACTACGTCACCTCGCTCGACATGGCCGGTGCCTCCGTCACGCTGTGTCAGGTGGACGAGGAGCTGCTGCGGCTGTGGGACGCGCCGGTGAAGACGGCGGGGCTGCGCTGGGGGGTCTGAGCAGGCGATCAACGTACCGACCACGCAAGGAGATCCAGTGTTCGACGCCGACTTCTTCCGCCGTTGGATGACGGCGACCGCCACGTCAGTGGACCGTGAGGCGGAGCGGCTCACCGCTCTCGACTCCCCCATCGGGGACGCCGACCACGGCAGCAACCTCCGGCGCGGCTTCACCGCGGTGACCGCGACCCTGGAGAAGGAGGCCCCGGACACCCCGGGCGGGGTCCTCACCCTCGCCGGACGCCAGCTCATCTCGACGGTCGGCGGCGCTTCGGGGCCCCTCTACGGGACGTTGCTGCGGCGCACCGGCAAAGCGCTCGGGGACGCCTCCGAGGTCAGCGCGGAACAACTGGCCGAGGCGCTGCGGGCGGGCGTGGAGGCGGTCATGACGCTGGGCGGAGCCGCGCCCGGCGACAAGACCATGATCGACGCCCTGGTGCCCGCCGTCGACGCGCTCGGCAGCGGCTTCGCCGCCGCGCGCACGGCCGCCGAGGAGGGGGCGCTCGCCACGACGCCGTTGCAGGCCCGCAAGGGGCGGGCGAGTTACCTCGGTGAGCGCAGCATCGGACATCAGGACCCGGGCGCCACCTCGGCCGCCCTCCTGATCGCAGCTCTCGCGGAGGCAGCCGGTGAGTGACGCAAACCGGGTCGGGATCGTGCTGGTGTCGCACAGCGCCGAGGTGGCCGCGTCGGTCGCCGAGCTGGCGAAGGGGCTCGCGGGCGGCGGCACCGAGGTGCCCGTGGCCGCGGCGGGCGGTACCGAGGGCGGCGGTCTGGGTACGAGTGCGGAGCTGATCGCCGCCGCGGCCGCGTCCGTGGACCGGGGCGCCGGGGTGGCCGTGCTGACCGACCTCGGCAGCGCGGTGCTCACCGTCAAGGCGCTGCTGGCGGAGGGCGACGAACTCCCGGACGGCACACGCCTGGTGGACGCCCCCTTCGTCGAGGGAGCGGTGGCCGCGGTGGTCACGGCCGCCGCCGGCGCCGACCTCACGGCGGTGGAGGCGGCCGCGGCCGAGGCGTACAGCTACCGCAAGGTCTGAACGGCTACCGGAAGGTCTGACGGGCAGTACGCGACGACGTGCGCAGCGGTGGGGGCCTGGCGGGGAATCATCCCCGCCAGGCCCACGCCGTCACCGTCCCTTGCGACTCTTCGCCGCCTCGCCCTGGACGAACTCCCGCGCCAGCCGCTCCCCCAAGGTCACGGCGGCCTGGTGGTCCTCGATGGGCTTCACCCGGGAGTCCTTGAACACGATGTAGGTGACACCGGAGGGCGTGCCGCCGCCGCGGGGGTCGGGGCGGATGCCGAGCGCCTTCGCGGTGGCGTAGGACGCCTCCCCGATGATGCCGCTCGGGCCGACGTCCCCGACGACGGCGTACTGCACCCGGTCCTCGTACACGACGGCCGCGACGGCGCCGCCGTGCACTCCGTGGGCGCGGTAGTCCCAGATCGGGCTCGGGGCCGGGACCACGATGAACGGCAGGCTCTCGGCACTCAGATAGCGGCCGTCGGACTGCTCGTAGGCGGTGGCGTCGGAGAAGAGCGGGTCGGTGCGGCTGTTGCAGCGGCTGCCCGGCCGGCCGTCGCAGTCGATGTCCATGTCGGCCTTCCAGAACACGGCCTCCTTGGTGCCGCAGACCGGGATGGTCGCGGACTTGTCCTCGTCGGCGCGGTAGCGGCCGCGCGAGACGGGAACGCAGTCCCGCACCCGGGCCAGCAGGTCGGCGGCCGGGACGGTGCCCTCCCGCCGCACCACCGGCTCCGTCCGGGCGGTGGCGACCCCCACGGCGGGGGCTGCCGTGGGGGCGAGCAGAGCGGCGCTTGCCGCGGCCAGCGTCAGCGACTGGACACGCACGATAAGGGACCCTCTCCTCGGGTGCATTGACGGGCACTCAGCCCAATCTGATGCGCTCTCAGCGCAGCGGCCACCGCAAGGGGTCCGGACGGGGCAGGAACGAGGCAGGACGCGGACGGGGCAGGGACGCGAAGGGGGCGGTGACGCGAGGGGGGCGCTGACGCGAGGGGGGCGCTGACGCGAAGGGCGCGGTGACGCGAAGGGGGCGGGAGCCGGGGGCCGGAGTCCTCGGCGGATCCCGGCCACCCTGCCACCCGTACGGGCGCGGGAACAGCGACGACGGCGGCCCGCGCCACCGGCGCGAACTCCCCGTGACTCTTGGCGAGTTCGGCCTGGAGAGGCTTCAGCATACGTAACCGTCCGGAGCCCGGCCCACGCGGTCGCCCCTCTTGCCGTGGGCCCACCCCCGGCGCCATATTGGTCCGGACCATTGCCGTGCTGTCCTGCGGGGAGGCCGAGACGTGCGAGGCGTACCCGTCCCCCTGGCCCTGTGCGCGGCACTCCTGCTCGTCGGTTCCTG
This sequence comes from Streptomyces griseorubiginosus, assembly GCF_001514195.1. Classification (GTDB taxonomy): domain Bacteria; phylum Actinomycetota; class Actinomycetes; order Streptomycetales; family Streptomycetaceae; genus Streptomyces; species Streptomyces griseorubiginosus. Next base: position 387,865 of record NZ_KQ948740.1, read on the forward strand.
CGGGTGCGGCGGTCCGGACGACGGGGAGAGCGGCCCGTTGCCCGCCGCCCCCGGGGGCGTCACCGCGACCGCGGGCAGCGCCACGAGCGTCCATGTGATGTGGAACGCCGTCGGCGCGGGGATCGACCGCTACGAGGTGTATCGCGGCACCACAAAGGTCCAGGATGTGCCCGCTTCGCAGCACATGGTGGATGTCACCAGGCTCCGGCCCGCTACCCGGTATGTCTTCAGCGTGCGGGCCCGCGACACCGAGGGACGTCTCGGCCCGCCGAGCCCGCAGGTGCGGGCGACGACTCCCGCGGCCGTGGCGGCGGACCGCTCGGCCCCGACCCGCCCGGACGAACTGCGCGGCCGGACGGCGGGCAGCCGGGCCGTCCAGCTGAGCTGGTCCGCCTCCTCGGACGACCGGGACGTGGTGTCGTACGACATCTACCAGGGCGGCAGCAAGATCCACAGCGTGGGCGGGGCCCAGACGGCGGCCGTGGTCACGGGACTGCGTCCGGGCACGCGCTACTCGTTCACGGTCCGGGCCCGGGACGCGGCCGGCAACCTCTCACCGGCCGCGCCGGACGTTCGGCTCAGCACGCCGGGCGGCGACGACGGCCGGGACACCGCCCCGACGGACTTCCGCGCCACGGCCCGGCTCGGCGATGACGGGGCGTACTACCTGGACCTGGCCTGGCTCCCGCCCCGGACGGACGGGGTCGTCACCGAGTACCAGGTCCGTCTCGACGGCGCGGCCGCCACCTCGCTCGTGTTCGGCGGGACACCGCCGCGCGGGAGGACGACGTACAGCTTCTATCTGGGGCGCGAGGCCGGCGAGCGCCACCGGGTGCGGATCAGGGCCCGGCTGCCCGACGGCACCTGGGGCGGGCTGTCGGCCCAGCGGACGGTCACGACGGGCGCCGCCGCCTCCCCGTGACGGCGACTCACCCCTGCGCCGGGCGAGGGACCGCGTCACCTGTACGGCGGCGCCCGGCATGCGGGCGGGGCCGCGAGCGCATTGGCTGCCCCTGAGGCAGCACGGGCTTCCCCCACCTCGGCGGCGCCACGGATGTACCGCCAACCGTGCCGCCGGAGGGCAGTCCATGCGCACTATTCAGCCACTTCTCCGCTCCGGCCTGACCGTCGCGGCCGTCGCCGCGCTGCCGCTCGCCCTGACCGCCGGGTCCGCCGCGGCAGGCCCCGGGATCTCCGTGAGCACCTCCGGATCCACGGTCTCCGTCACCACGACGGCATGTTCCCGCACCGCCCCCACCGGCGGCTGGGGCACCGCCTCGCTGCTCACCAGCAGCCAGGCCAACTTCAGCCAGGGCCGCCAGGTGGCCCTGTCGGGGACCACCTCGCTCCAGTCGGCCGCCTGGTCGAACGTGAGCCCCGGGACGTACACCGTCATCGTGATGTGCGCCTACAACAACAGCACGGCGGGCACCCAGTCGATCATCGTGTCGGGCTCGGCCACGCCCACGACCTCGTCGACGGCCTCCGCCTCCCCCTCGCGCGGCGTCCTGGGCGGTCTGGGCGGGGCCACCAAGGACTACGGCACCCTGACGCTGGCGGTCGGCGGCGGTCTGGTGGCGGTCGGCGCGGCGGCCACGGCGTGGTTCCTGCGCCGCCGGTCGCGGCCGTACCGCCTCTGAACGCCTGCCGGGCACGGGAGCTCGCCGAACGCCCCTTCAGTTCTCCGGAGTTCGCCGAACGCCGTCAGCTCTCCGGGAGTTCGCCGAACACCCTCAGCTGTCCGGGAGTTCGGCCAGCTCCTCCAGCGCCTCGGTGAGCCACTGCGTCCAGAAGGTCTCCAGTTCGATGCCCGCGCGCAGGACCAGGTGCTGAAGCCTGGCCTGCGCGCTGTCCTTTCCGGGCGGGAAGTCGCGGTCCTGGATCTGCTCGTACTCCGCCAACTGCCGCCGGTGCAGGTCGAGATGGCGGCGCAGATCGGCTTCCAGGCCGTCCGTGCCGACGACGGCGGCCGCGCGCAGCCGCAGCAGCAGGGCGTCCCGGTGCGGCTTGGGGTCCTGCGCCGCGGCCGTCCAGCGTTCGAGTTCGGCGCGGCCCGCGGGCAGGACCTCGTAGCTCTTCTTCTGGCCCCGGCTCGGCCGGTCCTCCGGGATGGCCCGGATGTAGCCCTCGGCCTCCAGTTTTCCCAGCTCGCGATAGATCTGCTGGTGCGAGGCCGACCAGAAGTAGCCGATCGACCTGTCGAACCGACGGGTCAGGTCCAGCCCCGCCGACGGCCTTTCGAGCAGTGCGGTGAGGATCGCATGCGGGAGTGACATGGAGTCATCCTAGGGACGGCCGGACGAGTTCTAGAGGGCCGCCGCGACCTCGGTGCCCTGCCTGATGGCCCGCTTGGCGTCCAGTTCGGCGGCCACGTCGGCCCCGCCGATCAGGTGCGCGCTGCGGCCCGCGGCGACGAGCTCCTCGTACAGGTCCCGGCGGGGTTCCTGGCCCGTGCACAGCACGATGGTGTCGACCTCCAGGACGGTGCTCTCCTCGCCGACGGTGATGTGCAGGCCGGCGTCGTCGACACGGTCGTAGCGCACGCCCGGGACCATGGTGACGCCCCGGTGCTTGAGCTCGGTGCGGTGGATCCAGCCGGTGGTCTTGCCGAGCCCGGCGCCGACCTTGCTGGTCTTGCGCTGGAGGAGGTGCACGGTGCGGGGCGGTGCGGGGCGCTCGGGGGCGCCGAGTCCGCCGGGTGCCGTGTAGTCCATGTCCACGCCCCACTGGCGGAAGTACGTCGCCGGGTCCTCGTGCGCCTTGTCGCCGCCGTCGGTGAGGAACTCGGCGACGTCGAAGCCGATGCCCCCGGCGCCGAGGATCGCGACCCGGTCGCCGACGGGCACGTTGTCGCGCAGGACGTCGAGGTAGCCGACCACGCTGGGGTGGTCGAGGCCCGGGATGTCGGGGGTGCGCGGGGTGACGCCGGTGGCGACGACGACCTCGTCGTACTCCGTCAAGTCGCCGGAGAGCACCGGGGTGTTGAGCCGTACGTCCACGCCGTGGGCGTCGAGCTGGTGGCGGAAGTAGCGGATCGTCTCGTCGAACTCCTGCTTGCCGGGGACCTTGCGGGCCACGTTGAGCTGGCCGCCGATCTCGCTCGCGGCGTCGAAGAGGGTGACCTCGTGGCCGCGTTCGGCGGCGGAGACCGCGCAGGCGAGACCCGCGGGACCGGCGCCGACGACCGCGACCCGCTTCTTGAGCCGGGTCGGGGACAGCACCAGCTCGGTCTCGTGACAGGCGCGGGGGTTCACCAGGCAGGAGGTGATCTGGAGGCTGAAGGTGTGGTCGAGGCACGCCTGGTTGCAGCCGATACAGGTGTTGATGGCCTCGGGGCGCCCCTCGGCCGCCTTGTTCACGAAGTCGGGGTCGGCGAGCATCGGGCGGGCCATCGACACCATGTCCGCGTGGCCGTCGGCGAGCAACTGCTCTGCCAGCTCGGGGGTGTTGATGCGGTTGGTGGTCACCAGCGGCACCGACACCTCGCCCATGAGCCGCTTGGTCACCCAGGTGTAGGCGCCGCGCGGCACGGAGGTGGCGATGGTGGGGATGCGGGCCTCGTGCCAGCCGATGCCGGTGTTGATGATCGTGGCCCCGGCCGCCTCGACGGCCCTGGCGAGCGTGATCACCTCGTCCAGGGTGGAGCCGCCCGGGACCAGGTCCAGCATGGACAGCCGGTAGACGATGATGAAGTCCTCGCCGACCGCCTCCCGCACCCGGCGCACGATCTCGACCGGGAAGCGCATGCGGTTCTCGTACGAGCCGCCCCAGCGGTCGGTGCGCTGGTTGGTCTGGGCCGCGATGAACTCGTTGATGAGGTAACCCTCGGAGCCCATGATCTCCACGCCGTCGTAGCCGGCCTGCCGGGCGAGGCGGGCGGCGCGGGCGTAGTCGTCGATGGTCCGCTCGACCTCGGCGTCGGTGAGCTCGCGGGGCGGGAAGGGGCTGATCGGTGCCTGGAGGGGGCTCGGGGCGACGAGGTCCTGGTGGTAGGCGTACCGGCCGAAGTGCAGGATCTGCATGGCGATCCTGCCGCCCTCGCGGTGCACGGCCTCGGTGACGGTGCGGTGCTGCTCGGCCTCCGCGTCGGTGGTGAGCTTGGCGCCGCCCTCGTAGGGCCGGCCCTCGTCGTTGGGGGCGATGCCGCCGGTGACGATCAGGCCCACGCCGCCCCGCGCGCGGGCTGCGTAGAAGGCCGCCATGCGGTCGAAGCCGCGCTCGGCCTCCTCCAGGCCGACGTGCATCGAGCCCATCAGGACGCGGTTGGGCAGCGTGGTGAAGCCCAGGTCGAGCGGGCTCAGCAGGTGCGGGTAACGGCTCATCGGGGCCCTCCGTCGCGGTCTCGTCCTCCCTGTTGTAGAGGACCCCGACCCGTTTATGCAACTAGTTGCATAACGGGGTGACGAGAACCACGTGGCTTCCTCAGGCCCCGGCCGGTCCGTCCGCCCGGGCTCTGGGAACCTCAGCCGCCACCAGGCTCCCCAGCAGGGCGAGCGCCTGCTCGGAGGGGCTGCCCGGTTCCGCCTGGTACACGACCAGCTGCTGGTCGGGGGCACTGTTGACGGTCAGCGACTCGTAGTCCAGGGTCAGCTCGCCGACCAGCGGATGCCGGAAGCGTTTGCTCTCGCGGGTCTTGCGACGGATGTCATGACGGGCCCAGAGTCTGCGGAACTCCTCGCTGCGCAACGACAGTTCGCCGACCGTGGCGATCATGCGCGGGTCCTCCCGGGCGGTTCCCGCGCAGGCCCTCAGCGCCGCCACGGAGTTCATCGCCACGGCGTCCCAGTCCGGGTAGAACTCCCGGGCGTCCGGGTCCAGGAAGACCAGGCGCAGCAGGTCCCCGCTGTGGGCGTGGCCCGCGAACAGCGCGCCGCCCAGGTGGTTGTGGGCCAGCACGGTGAGGCAGCGGCCCAGGACCAGCGCCGGGGTGCGGTGCCAGCCCTCCATCATCCGCAGCAGGGCGGGACTGACGGCTTCCGGCTGCGGACGCGCCCGTGTGCCGACGGGGCGTGCCAGTCGGTGCAGATGGTCGGCCGCGTCCTCCTCCAGGCCCAGCGCCCTGGCCAGCGCGTCGACCACCTGCGCCGAGGGGCTGCGCTCGCGGCCCTGCTCCAGGCGGACGTAGTAGTCGGTGCTGACGCCGGCCAGCACCGCGACCTCCTCCCGACGCAGACCCGCCACCCGGCGCCGGCTGCCGGCCGGCAGCCCCGCCTCCTCGGGCCGGACGAGGGCACGGCGGGCCCGCAGGAAGAGCCCGAGCGGGTTGTCACTGTCCATGCCGTCGACCCTAGGTCCGGCCGGAGGTGCGCGGGAGCCCCCAAGGTGGCCGCGGTACTCCTACGATCCACTCTCCTCGGGGTGGTACGGCCTGGTCAGAGGCCTGGGCCGCCCGCACTGTGGACGGCATGACAGACACCTGGAACCTCACCCACCGCGTCGCGGTCGTCACCGGCGCCTCCAGCGGGATCGGCGCGGCCACGGCCCGGCGACTCGCCGCCGGCGGAGCGAGCGTCGCCCTGCTGGGCCGCCGCGAGGAGCGGCTCAGGACACTGGCCGACGAGCTGGGCCGTACCGCCGCCGGACAGATCCTGCCGGTGGCCGTGGACCTGACCGACTCGGCCGCGCTCTCCCGCGCGGCCGCCACGGTGACCGGGACGCTCGGTACCGTCGACCTGGTCGTGGCCAACGCCGGCGTCATGCTCGGCGCCCCCTTCGAACGGGCCGCCACCGACGAGTGGGACCGAATGATCGACATCAACCTGCGCGGCCTGCTGCACACCGCCCGCGCCTTCACGGAGGACCTCCTCAGCGCGGCTGCCCGCGGCGGCCGGGCGGACCTCGTCCACGTCGGCTCGGTCGGCGGGCACCTCCTCTTCCCGGACTGGTCCGTCTACTGCGCCACCAAGGCGGCCGTAGCCCACCTCACCCGCAATCTGCGCGCCGAACTCGGGCCGCGGGGGGTCCGCGTGAAGAACATCGAGCCGGGGGTCACCACCACCGAACTGGGCGCGGACATGCGGGACGTGGAGACACGGGCGTCCCTGTCCCGGCTGCGCACCGACGTGAACGCCCTGACCGCCGAGGACATCGCGGAGGCCATCGCCTTCGCGGCGGCGGCCCCGCCGAACGTCAACGTGGCGGAGATGGTGGTGGTACCGGTGGGCCAGGGCTGACCCCCCAGGGACGGGAACCGCGCGACCGGTCGTCGCGGCACCACGGCCGACGAATGACGACTCAGCGGCTCTCCAGCCGCACGTGCAGTTCCCGCTCCTGGTCCCCCGACATGGAGGCGAGGTCCCGCACCGTGAACATCGAGTCCAGGGTGGTCCGCAACTGCTCGATGGCCCAGTAGCCGCCCTGCGCGTCGGCCTCCACGGAGGACGACAGCCGGGCGGGGGGCGGGCAGGAACGCGCCTCGGTCACCTCGAACGTCCCCAGCCAGACCATCGGCCGCGACTCGTGGAGTTTCTGCGGTACCTCGTCGGCGCCCCGGTCGGACTCGAAGCACGCGGTCAGTGTGTCGAAGACGATCCGGGCGTCCTCCGCGCTGCATCCGCTGATCTCCAGGGAGACGGACTCGTCGTGCGTTCGCTCACGATCCATCGTGGTCGCTCCTTCCGTGACGATGACCGGACCGCCGGGTTCCCCGCGAACCGCGCCACACCCTCAGAAAACCACCACCTCCGCCGGAGCACTACCGGCGGACCGGGGGGCCTGGCGACGGCCGCTCTATAGGCGACCGGCCACGTCGGAGGGCGACCGGGCACCTCGGACGGCGGCTGGCGACCTCAGAGCCCGACCGGCGCCCCCGGAGCCCGACTGGCGGCCTCCGGCACAGGCGATCACCCTCCCGGGGGCTCCGTCGTGGTGTGAGGTGCCTGTCCTGATGCGGGGTCGCAGGTCGTGATGCTGGGCTGCCGGTTGTGCCGCGGAGCAGGCCGTCCACCTCGGAGGGCGCCCAGCGATGTGCGGCCCGGCGCCCCCACCGCACATCCGGCAGCCCCATCGCACGCCCCGCACCCCCACATCACGCCCCGCACTCCCACACCGCCCCCCTCCACGTCACCGGTGCCGCTCGTCCCTGTGCGGGTCGAACAGGGGGACCGCGATGCCGGCGAGTACCAGGCCCGCGGCCACCAGGATGCCTTCCGGGAGGGCCATGCCGGAGATCAGGAGGAGGACGGCGACGGCGAGGGTGCCCCACGCCCCCGTGCGCCGGTACTCGCGGGGCCTGGCGGGGCGGCCCGAGCCCAGCGCGCGGGCGAACCGTGGGTCGTCACGCTCCAGTCGTGCCGCGAGGTCGACCAGGTGCTCGTCGTCGGGCCGGCCCATGACTCCTCCTTCGCACGGCGGACGTCCGCTACCGTTCCGCGTCCGCCCCCACCGGGACGGAGACCGGCCGCGGGGTGGTGTCGTCGTCCCCGGGCGTCCGGGCACGACGACGGGACCCCAGGGCCCGGGCCAGCAGATGGGCCCGCCCCGCGGCCACAGGACCGAGAACGGCCAGGACAAGGACATACCCGGCGATGAACGGCGCCAGACGTGCGTCGAGTCCCGCGCTCGCCGCCATCGCGCCGAGGATCAGGGCGAATTCGCCGCGGGCGACGAGGGTGGTGGCGATGTCGGCGGCGGGCTGCGCGCCGTAGCCGTACAGGCGGGCGACGAGCAGACCGGCGACGATGTTCATCACGATGGTCACGGCGGCCGCGGCGGCGACGGGTCCGGCGACGGACGTGACGACACCGGGGTCGATCGACAGCCCGAAGGCGAAGAAGAAGATGGCCGCGAAGGCGTCCCGAAGCGGGTGCACCAGGCTGCGGATGCGGGGCCCCGAGGGGGTGCCGGCCAGGATCAGGCCCACCATGAAGGCGCCGATGGCGTCGGCCACGCCGAGCACCTCGGAGACGCCCGCGACGAGGACCGCGGCGCCGAGGAAGCTGATGACCAGCAGTTCGTTGTCCCGGACGTGGATCAGCCGGCCGATCAAGCGCGTCCCGTAACGGGCGGCCACGGCCAGCACGATCAGGAACCCGAAGGCCTTGCCCGCCTGGAGGAGCATCTCCACGGGTCCGCGCGCACCGCTGATGACCGGCTGGAGTGCGGCCAGGTACAGGGCGAGGAAGATGTCCTCCACGACGATCACGCCGAGGATCAGCCGGGTCTCGGGGCGGCCGATCCGACCCAGGTCGATGAGGATCTTGGTGACGATCGCCGACGAGGAGATGCCGAGGACCCCGGCGAGCACCAGGGCCTCCCGGGTCCCCCAGCCGAGCGCGAACCCGAAGCCGAGTCCGGCGCCGACGTTCGCCAGGAGGTAGATCCCGCCGGCGGCGAGCAGTCGCCTGCCTCCTTCGCGCAGGTCGTCGACGTGGAACTCCAGGCCCAGGTAGAACAGCAGCAGCACCAGGCCGAGCGCGGAGAGCATCTCGAAGTCGTGCGGATCCTCGACCAGCACCAGGCCCGGGGTGTGGGGGCCGAGCAGGATGCCGGCGAGCATGAAGAGCGGGATGGTCGGCAGTCCGATGCGGCCGCCGAGCCGGGCGAGGAAGGCGGCGGCGAGGAAGGCGCCGCCCATGGCGAGGAGGGTGTCAGCGTGTCCCACGGGTCACCTCCCCCGGGGGCGCGGTCGGGCGTTCGTGCTGTGCCTTTCGGGGATGGATGCGACGACTCCTTCGTCAGTGGATGTGCGTTCCACCGTCGCATCCGGTCCCCCGGCCCGGCCATCGGTGCCGACCCCCATTTCCGCGAGGGCCGGCACTTCTCGCCGCGGGGCTCAACTCCTGGTGAAGCGGTACGTCTTGCTGTCCGTCAGCACACAGAAGCCGGGTGAGACGACGATCACGCGCAGGGTTCCGGTGCGGCGGTCGTAGTCGATGCCCTCCGCTTCGAAGGAGCCGGAGCAGGAGCTGCGCAGGGGCAGTTGGCGCAGTGCCGTGACATGTCCGGTGACGTTCGCCGAGCCGGTCGGGGCGGCGGACAGGTCGACCTGGAGGAGCGGCTTGGTGTAGCCGAAGAGGGTGCCGGCCGGGTCGTCGGAGGAGCACAGCAGCCGGGTGGCGGTCACGAAGTCGCAGCCCTGTACGTCCCGTACGGCGTGGTCGAGGGTGACGGTGGCCGCCTGCGGGAGGTTCGCCGAGGGTGAGGTGCTCGCGTTGACGCCGGGCGTGGGCAGGACCAGGAAGCGGGTCATGGTGCCCCACTCGCCGGTGAGCATCCACTGACCGTCGGGCGAGATCGCCACCCAGGAGTTGTTGAGGGCCTCGCCGGGGCTGAGGGTGTGGACGTACTCGGACCAGGTGCCGTCCGGGGCCTGCACGCGGTACATCTTCGCGGTGCCGGAGTCGGCCTGGTAGGGCTCGACATAGTGGCCGTCGTAGGAGGCGTCGGGGTCGCCCACGTGGTTCCAGCCCCGCGTGGAGACGCCGAAGGGGATGGTGCCGATGCCGGTGTACCGGTTGGCGGAGTTGGCCGGGACCTCGACGGAGGTCAGGCCCTGGCTCTCGGTGAGCGGGTCGGCACGGTCGGAGCCCACCTCGGTCCAGGTGTCGGCGGCGGAGGCCGGCGGTGCGGCGGCCAGGAGGGCCGTCGCGGTGAGGGTGACGAGGGCGGCGAGGACCGCGCGCGAGCGCTGTCTGACGCGCAGGGGCATGGAGGGACTCCTGGGGCTCCTGGGGCGGGGGGGTGAGGTGGCTCGGCGGACAGTCTGGCGCCCCGTGACGGTCATGTACAGACCAAGTGAATGAACACGGGGGCGCCGGAAGGAAGCGGGCGGGTGTTCGTCACCCCGGCGCACTTCACCGGACGCGCGCCCCCGTGTTGAGGGATGGTGGAAGAACACCACCGCGTGGCCACAGAGACGGCTGCACGCGGTAGAACGAAGGGGAGTCGGCACGGGGGTACGACGTGCCGCGAGAACGGTCGAAGGCGGTTCGTGCAATGGGTGCAGCCGGAATACCCGCTTCCGAGGGCGGGGAGCCCCCGCGCGGTGCGGTACGGCCGAGCGGGCTGCTCGACGAGTTGGGCATGGCCTCGGTGGTCACGGACACCGAGGGACGCATCGTGCTGTGGAGCCCGCAGGCCGAGGAGCTGTTCGGCTACACCGCGCAGGAGGCCCTGGGGCAGTACGCGGCCCATCTGATGATCCACGAACAGCACGTCGACCTGGTCGTCAAGCTGTTCGCCGACGTCATGGAGACCGGTCAGAGCTGGGCCGGGGCCTTCCCGGTCCGGCGCAAGGACGGCGGCACCAAGCTCGTGGAGTTCCGCAACATGCGGCTGCTGGACGACCGGGGGGACGTCTACGCGCTGGGGTTGTGCGCCGACCAGGAGACGGTGCGCCGGCTCGACCGGGACGTGGCCCTGTCCACCCGAATGGTCTCCCAGTCCCCGATCGGCCTGGCCGTGCTCGACACCGAGCTGCGGTACGTCTCCGTGAACCCGGCCCTGGAGCAGCTGAACGGGGTCCCGGCCGCGGACCACGTCGGACGGAAGATCGGCGAGGTCCTCCCCCAACTCGACGTGAGCGCCTTCGAGACCGCCGCCCTCGAGGTGATGCGGACCGGCACGCCGCTGGTGGACCAGCACACGGTCGGCCACACACCCGCGGACCCCGAGAACGAACACGCCTGGTCGGTGTCCCTGTACCGGCTGGAGGACGCCAACGGAACCGTCCTCGGCGTGGCGGGGTCGGTCCTGGACGTCACCGAACACCACCGGGCGACGGTGGCGGCCGAGGCGGCCCGGCGCAGGCTCGCGCTCGTCGCCGACGCCTCCGCCCGCATCGGCACCACACTGGACCTGGACCGCACCGCCCGTGAGCTGGCCGGCGTGGCCGTGCCGGAGCTCGCGGACGTGGCGGCCGTGGACCTCCTGGAGGCGGTCGTGCAGGGCCGGCCGAGCACCCTGCGCCCGGCCGAGCCCGCCGTGATGCGCCCGCTGGCCGTCGAGGCGGCCGGTGTCCCCGAGGCGCTGCGCGCGGCGGACCCGCCCGGGCAGGTGGCCCACTACGCACCCGAGCGCCTGGTCACCGAGTGCGTGCGCACCGGGAGGCCGGTCCTGGTGTCCCGGGTCGGTCCGGACGACCTCGCCCGCATCAGCCGGTCCCCGGAGGCGGCCGCACTGCTGGGCAGGGCCGGTGTGCACTCCTACCTGGCCGTACCGCTGATCGCGCGCGGCGAGGTGCTCGGCGCGCTCGACCTCAAGCGGGTCGGCAACCCGGAGCCCTTCGGCGAGGACGACCTGCTGCTGGCCCGGGAGCTCGCCGCCCGCGCGGCCGTGCAGATCGACAACGCGCGCTGGTACCAGGACGCCCGCAACACCGCCCTCACCCTCCAGCGCAGCCTGCTCCCCAGCCACCCCTCGGTGACCGGCGGCCTGGAGGTCGCCTCCCGCTACCAGCCGGCGGGCGCCACCGCCGAGGTCGGCGGCGACTGGTTCGACGTGATCCCGCTGGACGGCGGGAAGACCGCGCTGGTCGTGGGCGACGTGATGGGCAGCGGCATCAACGCGGCCGCGACCATGGGCCGGCTGCGCACCGCCACCAACACCCTGGCTTCCCTGGACCTCGATCCGGCCAAGCTGCTCGAACACCTCGACCGGATCACCCAGGACCTGGACCACTCGATCGCCACCTGCGTCTACGCCGTGCACGATCCGCGGCTCGGCCAGTGCCGGATCGCCAACGCGGGGCATCTGCCTCCGGTACGACTGCGCGCGGGCCGTCCGCCCGAGCTGCTGGAGCTGCCCACGGGGGCGCCGCTGGGCGTGGGCGGTGTCGCCTTCTCCACGACCACCGTCGACCTCGGACCCGGCGACCGGCTCGTCCTCTACACGGACGGCCTGGTCGAGACCCGCCAGCACCCCCTGGACGAACGCCTGGACGCCCTCCTGGACCTCCTCGACTGCCCGGACTGCCCCCTGGAGGAGGCCTGCGACCTCCTGCTGCGCACCCTGCACCAGCCGGACAACTCCGACGACGTGGCCCTGCTGATCGCCCGGGTCCAAGCCCCCGAGTCCTGAACGACGTCACGGGGCCGGGGCCGACGACGGCGCGGCGTCCCGCCGTGTCTCCTGCGGAGGCCTCTGGCGGCGGGGCAGCAGGAACGGCGTGGCCAGGAGGAGGAGCCCGGCGAGGGCGATGGCCTCGCGGGTTCCGGTGAGGCCGGCCAGCAGGCCCCACAGGGCGGTCAGGGCCGCGGTGAGCAGCTTGCCGGTCACCGACCAGGCGGAGAGGGTGCGGACCACCCGGTCCGTCGGTGTCATCTCCAGGCGGTGGGTGGCGAACACCGGGTTGAAGACGGCACACGAGGTGATCACGCCCAGCTCGATGACCATGACGAGGAGCAGACCCGCCGCACCCGGACCGACGAAGGCCAGGCCCAGCGGCCAGCAGGCGCGCAGGACTCCCGAGGTGAGCAGGACCCGGTGCCGTCCGAACCGGGTCACCAGGGGGCGGGCGATCCGTGAGCCGAGCAGGCCGCCGAGGCAGGGCACCGAGAAGGCGAGGGCGTACTGCCAGGGCGCGAAGCCCAGCGGGCCGAGCATGAGGACCGTGAGCAGCGGCACCGGCACCATGATCAGGGCGTTGACCAGGACCGTGTTGAAGAACAGGGGACGCAGCACGGGACTGGCCAGGATGTACCGCCAGCCCTCCAGGAGCGAACCCTTCGGCGCGCCGGTCGGGGCGGGTCGCGCCTCGCCGCCACCGATCGCGCGCAGGCCCAGTGCCGACAGCAGATAGCTGACCGCGTCGGCCAGAACGGTCGTCACCGGGCCGAGCAGCCCGACGGCGGCACCGCCGAGAGGGGGGCCCACGACGATGGAGGTCCAGTTGGTGGCCTCGAAGCGCCCGTTGGCGACCAGCAGGTCCTCCGGGTCGAGCAACGACTTGAGGAAGGCTCCGGACGCGGCGGTGAAGGTGATGTCCGCCGCCGCGACGAGCACGGACACGACCAGGAGCTGGACGTAACCGAGCACGCCCAGCGCGAAGGCGACGGGGATGCTCAGCAGGGCGGCGAACCGGGTGAGGTCCATCGCGACCATCACCGGTCTCTTGCGGCGGAACTCCACCCAGGGCCCGAGTGGTACCGCCACCGCCGCCCCCACGGCGAGGCCCGCGGCCGCCAGCAGGGACACCGCGGCCGGGCCGGCGTGCAGCACCAGGACGGCGATCATCGGGAAGGCCCCGAAGGACAGGGAGGTACCGAACGCGCTGACCGCGTAGGCCGCCCACAGCCACCCGAACCGCCGCCCCAGCGACCGCCTCCCGCCCACGCCCCACCCCTTCGTCGACAACCCCGCGTTGAACCGGCGCCATCCAACCGAGTACGGTCCCGCAGATCAAACAACCGGCCCGGCGAACCGGCACAACCCCGGGTTGTACCGAGGGCGGCCTAGGCTGCTCGCATGGATCTCGACGCCGTACGCACGTTCGTCGCCGTGGCGGACGCGGGCCGCTTCCAGGATGCCGCCGACCGGCTGGCGGTCACCCAGCAGGCCGTGTCCAAGCGGGTCGCCGCGCTGGAGAAGGACCTCGGGGCGCGGTTGTTCACCCGCACCCCGCGCGGCGCCCGGCTCACCATCGACGGCCAGGCGTTCCTGCCGCACGCCCGCGACCTGCTCCGGGCCGCGGAACGGGCGGCCGCCTCGGTCCACCCCGGCAGCCGCGCCCTGCGGGTGGACGTGATCGGCCGCCGGCTCGCCCCCGCCGAACTGCTGCGCGCCTTCCACCGCGCCCATCCCGGCGTGGAGCTCGACGTGGTCACGCTCTTCGACGCCGACGCGGCCCTGGAAGCGCTCCGGTCCGGCACGATCGACGCGTCCTTCCGTGCCGTACCCCATGCCCAGGGCCCGTCGGCCGACGGCATCGAGTCCGTGCGCGTCTACGACGAACCGGTCCAGCTGCTCACCGGCCCCGACCACGCGCTCGCGACGGCCCGCTCGGTGACACCCGACCGGCTGGCCGGGCACCGGATCTGGATGCCCGGCCTGGTCACCGGCACCGAGTGGGGCACCTACTACGACGATCTGGCGGCCTCTTTCGGACTCACCATCGAGGTCACCGGGCCCGACTTCGGCACCGACCCCCTCCTCGACACGATCGCCGACTCACCGGGCCTGGCCACCCTGGTCGGCGAGCTGACCCGTCTGGTCTGGCCGTCCGGCCAGGACCTGCGCCGCATCCCGGTGCACGGACCCACACCGGTCTACCCGCACTCCCTGATCTGGCGCGCCGACAACGCCCACCCGGTCCTCGACGCCCTCCGCTCCCACCTCCACCGCACCCGGCCCGACCTGCCGGACACCGGGACGTGGACCCCGAACTGGGCGTGACCGGCGGCGCTACGGCCTGGTGCCGATCACGACCTGGGCGTAGAGCTCCTCAGAGACCGCCAGGCGGGTGGCCAGGCCGCTGCGGGTGAAGGCGTCGACGGCGGCGGGGGCCTGGCGGGCGCTGGTCTCGACGAGGAGGCAGCCGGCCGGGGACAGCCAGTCCAGGGCCCCGGCGGCCACCCGGCGCAGGAGGTCCAGGCCGTCCGTGCCGCCGTCCAGGGCGACCAGCGGCTCGTGGTCACGGGCCTCGGAGGGCAGGAGGGCGACCTCCTCGGTGGGGACGTAGGGGACGTTGGCCGCCAGGATGTCGACACGGCCGCGCAGCTCGGCGGGGAGTGCCTCGAAGAGGTCACCCGTGTGGACCCGGCCGCCGGCCCCGGCGGTGTTGCGGCGGGCGCACTCCACTGCGTCCGGGTCGATGTCGGCGCAGTGCAGTTCGACCGGGCCCAGCGCGGCGGCGAGGGCCGCGCCCACGGCACCCGATCCGCAGCACAGGTCCACGACGACCGAGGCGGCCGGTGCCTCGGCGAGGGCCTGCTCGACGAGGAACTCGGTGCGTCGGCGGGGCACGAACACGCCGGGGGCCACGGAGATCCGCAGTCCGCGGAACTCCGCCCAGCCGACGACGAGTTCCAGAGGGTGCCCGGCGACCCGCCGGTCCACCATGGCGGCCAGTTCGTCAGGGGTACGGGCGGCGGCGAGGATCAGCCGGGCCTCGTCCTCGGCGAACACACAGCCGGCCGTGCGGAGTGCGGCGACGACCGAGTCGCCGGACGGGAAGCGGGGAGACAGGGAAGGCATGGGAGCCGGGGGCCTTTCGAGAGCCGAAGGGCGCTCCAGCGGTCACCTACCGGCGGTGATCCGCGCCGATGCGAGAGGGGAGCACCCGATCTGACACAGCGTTGATGGGTCTCACCCCCTCGGTACCTCACGGCCGGGACCTCCCGCGGCCGGACGGCCACCCTACCCCAGGGCACGATGAGTTGTACTGTGCAACCAGTAGTACTGCGAGGGAGGTCCGATGCGAGCAGCGGACAGGGCCGTGGAGACGATCCAGCACGAGATGACGGTGTTCGCGCGGCGGGCCCGAGCCTCGGCGAGCCGGTTGCACCCCGAGCTGTCCCTGGTGTCGTACACCCTCCTCGGACATCTGGAGGAGCGCGACGGCTGCCGTGCCACCGACCTGGCCGCCCACTACGCCCTGGACAAGTCCACCGTGAGCCGCCAGGTCACCGCGCTGGAGCGGGCCGGCCTCGTCGAGCGGCGCCCGGACCCGGCCGATCACCGGGTCCAGGTGCTGCATCTGACCGACGCGGGCCGGAGCATCCTCGGCCAGGTCACGGTGAGCCGCCGGGCCGCCGTGGGTGAGCGGCTGGCGGAGTGGTCCGAGGAGGACCTGGAGCGGTTCGCCGGGTATCTCGTGCGGTACAACTCCTGGTCCCGTTCCGGCTGAAGGACGAGCTCAGCCGGTTTGGTCCGCCCCGAAAGCGCTACGACACCGCCTCCGGCGACCGCTCGGGCACCCGTGCGGCCAGGAAGGCGGTCCTGCGGCGGAGCCGGAAGCCGAGGGACTCGTAGAGCCGGATGGCGTTGGTGTTGCGGGCGCCGGTGTGCAGGAAGGGTGTCTCGCCGCGCTCCCGTATGCCGTGCGCCACGGCGAGGATCAGCCGGGTCGCGAGGCCCTGGCCGCGGACGGCGGGGTCGGTGCAGACCGCGCTGATCTCGGTCCAGCCCGGCGGGTGCAGCCGCTCACCCGCCATCGCGACCAGGGCGCCTTCCCTGCGGATGCCCAGGTAGGTGCCCATCTCGATGGTGCGGGGCAGGAACGGGCCCGGCTGGGTGCGGGCGATCAGGTCGAGGATCTCGGGCACGTCCGCGGGGCCCAGGCGGACCGCCTCCGGGTCGGGCGCGGCGGCGACGCCGTCGTCCACGAGCTGGACGCCCTCGACGTGGAAGGTGATCTCCCAGCCCTCCGGCACCGCTCCCGCGTACGCCGTCAGCATCACCTCCGCACCGGGACCCGCCTGGGCCGCGAGGTCGGCCCAGGCCCCGGCGTCGGGCTCGTCGGGCAGGGCCAGCCACGGCGACACGTCGACCGGGTAGCGCAGGACCCGGCCGCGCTTCTCGGCGAAGTGGGCGTGCGGACCGGTGAGGGAGGCGAGGGCGGGGTTGTCGAGGACGTGCGGGGCGCCGGTACCGGCGAGGCCGTGAAGAGCGCTGCCGTTGTCGAGCTGTGAGGCATCCCTGTCGCCGACCTGCCGGACGTCATCGCCGGCCAGGCCGTGAAGAGCGCCGCCGTCGGCCGGTGAGGCATCCCGTCCGTCGACGTGCCGGACGTAATCACCAGTGAGCACGTTCGAGGAGTCGTCGGTCATCGGGCGACCTCGATCACCGTCTTGCCGCGGGCGTGGCCCTCCTCGACAGTGCGCAGCGCGTCGGCCGCCCGGTCGAGGGGAAAGGTCGCGGTGACATGCGGGTCCAGGTCACCGGCGACCACGAGCCGTGCGACCTCCTCCAGTACGGCCGCGTCACGGGCCCGGACCACGCGGGCGCCGCCCAGCCGCCGTACGTCCTCCTCCGGGGCCCCGGCGGTGATCAGCCTCGTCCGGTCGGCGAGCAACTCAGCGGCTTCGACGAGGACTTCACCGCCCACGAGGTCGTAGACGGCGTCCGGTGCGGTCGCCCGGGCCCGCTCGGCCCAGCCGGGTCCGGAGGCGACATGGACGGCGCCGAGCGCCTCGACGAACTCCTTCTTGGCCTCGCCGGCGACGCCGACGGCCTTCAGGCCGAGGGCCCGCGCGATCTGCACCGCGGCCGCGCCCACTCCCCCGCCCGCGCCCGTGACCAGCAGCGTGGCTCCCTCGGGCAGGCCTAGCTGGCGGACGCCGTCGTAGGCGGTCGCGGCGGCGACGGGCAGTGTGGCCGCGTCCGCGTGGGAGAGCCCGGTCGGCTTGTGCGCGGCGATGGCGACCGGTATCAGGGCGTACTCGGCGTAGCCGCCGGTGAGCGTGTTGCCGAAGACCTCGTCCCCGACCGCGAACCCCTCGACGTCCGCGCCGGTCTCCGCCACCACGCCGGAGACCTCGCTGCCGAACACGGCGGGGAAGACCCGCTCACCGGTGTCGCCGGGCCGCACGTAACCGGAGCGGATCTTCCAGTCGACCGGGTTCACACCCGCCGCCCGCACCGCGACCAGGAGCTCACCGGGTCCGGGGCTCGGCCGGTCCACGTCCACGAACGCCTCGGTCTCCGGACCGCCGTACCGCGTGAAGACGTACGCCTTGGGCATCTGCTTCCTCACTCTCCTCGTGCTGTCACCGGGGCAGCGACCCGGCACTCCAGCGCCAAGGAGCGGCGCGCGGCGGCTATTCCCGCAGCCGCGCGCTGTTCATACGGCCGCAATGATCGGGGCACTGACCTGGGCCGGAGCACCAGGGACGAGAGCGTACGGTGGGTGCATGAACGTCACCCGAGGCTTCACGGGACGCCCCCGTGTCCACAACCCCGGACTGCCACCGGGCCAGTACGACGCGGGCGACGACTGGCCCGTGCTCTCCGCCGAGGTCACCCCGGACCTGTCGCCGGCCGACTGGACGTTCCGGGTCGACGGGCTGGTCGAACAGTCCCGCACCTGGGACTGGGACGAGGCGCACGAACTGCCGTCGTCGGCCTACGAGGGTGACATCCACTGTGTGACGAGCTGGTCGAAGTTCGGTGTGCGGTTCGCGGGGGTCTCGCTGGACGCGTTCCTGGCCGAGGCGCGGCCCCTTGCGTCGGCCACTCATGCCGTCGCCTACGCGCACACCGGGTACACCACGAACCTGCCGCTCGCGGACCTGACCGGCGGGCGGGCCTGGATCGTGTGGGAGTACGACGGCGAGCCGCTGCCCGCCGAGCACGGCGGCCCGGCGCGGCTGCTGGTGCCGCACCTGTACTTCTGGAAGAGCGCCAAGTGGGTCGCGGGCCTGACCCTGCTCGACCACGACGAACCCGGTTTCTGGGAGCAGAACGGCTATCACGCGCGGGGCAACCCGTGGGAGGAGCAGAGGTACGCCGGTGACTGAGACCTTCGTGCCCGCGACACGGTTCGCCGTGCCCGGGCGGATCGCCGTCAGCAACCGGTCCGCCGCGCTGTGGCAGACCGCCACCCTCACCGAGATCCGCCGGGAGACGCCGTACGCGTCCACGTTCCGCTTCGCGGTGCCCGACTGGCAGGGGCATCTGCCGGGCCAGCATCTGATGCTGCGGCTCACCGCCCAGGACGGCTACACGGCCCAGCGGCACTACTCGATCGCGTCCCCGCCCGAGGACACCGGCCACATCGAGCTGACCCTGGACCACGTCGAGGGCGGTGAGGTGTCCGGCTGGTTCCACACGGAGGCCGCGCCCGGTGACGAGGTCGAGGTGCGGGGGCCGCTGAGCGGTTTCTTCGCCTGGCCCGGTGATCGGCCCGCGCTGCTGATCGGGGCCGGGTCCGGGGTCGTACCGCTGATGTCGATGGTGCGGCACCACCGGGCGCGCGGACTGTCCGTGCCGTTGCGGCTGCTGGTGTCGGCGCGGGGGCCGGAGGAGCTCATCTACGCCCGCGAGTTCGGCGCCGAGACCACGACCGTGTTCACGCGGAGCGCCCCTGCGGGGGTGCCGGTCGGACGTATGACGGCCGCACATGTGGCGGCACTCCTGGCCGAACAGCCTGATGATGGGTGGGAGGCCTATGTGTGTGGATCCAACGCGTTCGCCGAGCACGCCTCGCGGCTTCTGTTGACGGCGGGGCAGCCGGTGGACCGTATCCGGATCGAGCGGTTCGGCTGACAGGAGACGCGTGTGTGCACTCCCTGTGCAGGTGCGCTCCCCCACAAGTGAACGACGCCGGTTGAGGGGTACTACATCTTTGTGACCACTCACAGGCGTGCGTGGTGCGGAGGTCGACATGCGAACCCGGGTGCGCGGCTGGCGCTGGCGGCGCAATCCGCTCAGGCGTCGGTCCGACGTCGTCGAGGCGTGGACGGTACTGGCCGTCGCGGTGCTGTTGCTGCTGGCGGCCCCGCTGGCGGGCGCGGTCGTGGGCTGGTGGGCCCATGGCGACGCACAGGCGGTGGCCGACGAGCAGCGCGCGGACCGACATCGGGTGCGCGCCGAGGTGACCGGCCAGGTGCCGGACTCGCCGCCCACGGTCCAGGGCGGGCGCGAGCGCTCGTACCGGGTGGCGGTGCGCTGGACGGAGGCCGGGGCGACGAGGACGGCCATCGCGCGGGTCCCGGCCGGTACGGACCGGGGCGACACGGTCGACGTGTGGTTCGACTCCCGCGGCCGGAGCGTGGCCCCGCCGCCCGACGGGACCGCGATCTGGCAGCACACCCTGACGATGGGTGCCTGCGGGGCGGGCGGCGCGATCGCCGTGATCCTGCTCGGCCACTCCGTCGTCCGGGCCGCCGCCCACCGCCACCGGCTCTCCGAGTGGGAACGCGACTGGGCCCTCACCGAGCCCCAGTGGACCCGCCGCCGGGCCTGAACTCGTACCTGGCCTGGCGATTCGTCCGACCGCCCACGTACGGTGTGATCATCCCGCACGTCCCTTCGCAAAGGCGGTCCTGCATGGCACTGTTCGACCTCCCCCTCGACGAACTGCGCGAGTACCGCAGCGAGTCCGCCGAGCCCGAGGATTTCGACGCGTTCTGGTCCAAGACACTTCAGGAGGCCCGCGAGCACGACCTGGACGCCCGTTTCGAGCTCGTCGACACCGGCCTGTCCACGGTCAAGGTGTACGACGTGACCTTCGCCGGGTTCGGCGGCCAGCCGGTCAAGGGATGGTTCACGATCCCCGCCGAGGTTTCCGCGCCGGTGCCGGTGGTCGTGGAGTTCATCGGGTACGGCGGCGGGCGCGGACTGCCGCACGAGCATCTGCTGTGGGCGTCCTCGGGCCGCGCGCACTTCGTGATGGACACCCGGGGGCAGGGCAGCGCCTGGGGCGGCGGTGGCGGCACCGCGGACCCGCAGGGCGGCGCCCCCGCGTACCCCGGCTTCATGACCCGGGGCATCGACGCCCCCGAGAACTACTACTACCGGAGGGTGTTCACGGACGCGGTGCGCGCGGTGGAGGCGGCCCGCTCGCACCCGCTGACCGACCCCGCGCGCACGGTCGTGCTCGGCGGCAGCCAGGGCGGGGGCATCTCGATCGCGGTCGGCGGTCTGGTGCCGGACCTGGCGGCGGTCGCGCCGGACGTGCCCTTCCTGTGCGACTTCCCGCGCGCGGCGACGCTCACGGACCGGCACCCGTACCGGGAGATCGGCCTCTACCTCAAGACGCACCGCGGCCGCTACCAGGACGTCCTGGGCACCCTCGCCTACTTCGACGGTGTGCACTTCGCGAGCCGCGGCCGCGCGCCCGCGCTGTTCTCGGCGGCCCTGGAGGACCAGACCTGCCCGCCCTCCACCGTCTTCGCGGCCTTCAACGCCTGGGGCCACCAGGACAAGCAGATCGAGGTCTACGACTTCAACGACCACGAGGGCGGCGGCCCCTACCAGGAGGCGGCGAAGCTGCGCTGGCTGCGCGCCCTCGCGTGAGTCACGCCTGACACCTTCCCACCGGTCCGACCAGTCGGTATGTTCGGCGGATCCGGGTCGCGGCGTGGCGGCCCGGACGTCCGGCGACGACGGAGGACCCATGTCCGAGCACCAGTCGGTTGTCCACGGCCACTGCGACGAACGCTTCGCGGCGGTGCGGACGGCGTTCGAGGAGAACTTCCGGGACCGCGCCGAGCTGGGCGCCGCGGTGAGCGTCTCGGTCGGCGGCGAGACGGTGGTGGACCTGTGGGGCGGCTGGGCCGACGCGGCCCGCACCCGCCCCTGGGAGCGGGACACGCTGGTCAACGTATGGTCGACGACGAAGGGCCCGACCGCCCTGTGCGCCCACGTCCTCGCCGACCGGGGCCTGCTCGACCTCGACGCCCCGGTGGCCGTGTACTGGCCCGAGTTCGCGGCGGCGGGCAAGGAGAAGGTGCTCGTACGGCACCTGCTCTCGCACCGGGCCGGACTGTCCGGCCTGCGTGAGCCCCACTCCCTCACCGAGCTCTGCGACTGGGAGCTGACGACACGGCGGCTGGCGGCGACCGAGCCCTGGTGGGAGCCCGGCACGGTGTCCGGCTACCACGCCTTCACGTACGGCTTCCTGGTCGGGGAGGTCGTCCGACGGGTCTCGGGGCTGCTGCCCGGCGCCTTCCTGGAGCGGGAGGTGACGGGGCCGCTCGGCATCGACTTCACGATCGGCCTGCCGGAGAAGGAGGCCGGGCGGGCCGCCGAGCTGGTGCATCCGCCGGTGGTGTCGACCAGCGAACAGGCGGCGGTCTTCGCCCAGTTGGCGCCGGCCGCCGTCGCCGCGCTGACCAACCCGGTGGCGGGGGCGGCGGAGGCGAACACGCCGGAGTGGCGGGCCGCCGAGATACCCGCCGCCAACGGCCACGGCACGGCCCGGGCCGTGGCCGCGCTCTACGGGATCTTCGCGGGCCGGGGCACCTGGGGCGGCCACCGCGTCCTGTCCCCGGCGGCGGCCGAGCGGGTGCGCGAGGGACAGGGCCGCTGCCGTGACCTGGTGCTCGGCGCCGGCCTGGGGAACGACACGGAACTCGGGCTCGGGCTGTGGCTCAGCGGGGCCGAGGGCTCGTACGGGCCCAATCCGCGGGCCTTCGGACACGACGGCTTCGGCGGCTCGTGCGGTCTCGCCGACCCGGAGTCCGGGGTGTCCCTGGGGTATGTGATGAACCGGATGGGCCCCCACATCGCCAACGACCCGCGCAAGACGGCCCTGGTCGACGCGTTGTACAGCGCGCTGTGACCGCGGGTTCCGCTCGGCGGCGCTACGGACGCGCGCCGCGCACCACGCGGGACTGACGGCCCAGAGCAAGGAGGCGGCCGTCCGCGGCCCAGACGGCACTGTCGTCGACGGCCCATCCGGCGCCCGCGTGGTCGGTGCGGATCCGGACCAGGGCCCAGCCCCCGAGAAGGCTCCCGCCCGCGTCGAGGGCGTCGGTGAAGTGGACGGTGAGCTCCGCGCTCGGCACCGGGCGCGGGACGTCCCAGACGGCGTACAGCGCGGGCGGCAGCACATCGGTGAGGGTGACGACCGCCGGTGCGTCCAGCGGCCGGCCGTCCGGGAAGCGCACCCAGGCGAGCAGTTCGGCCCGGTCGCCGCCGGCCAGGGGCAGGTCGGGGCCGGCGGGCCGTATCTCCAACTGCCGGGCGAAGGGCGCCAGATGGCCGGGCAGCCGCACGGTCCGGCAGCCGTCCGGGCCCGCCACGTCCGGGGCGGGCTGTCCGTCGTACGCCACCCCGGGCCGCCCCTCGCCGAACAGGGCCGAGCCGACGACGACCGGCAGGCCGTCCTGGTGGCCGGAGAAGACACAGGCCGCGGTGCGCCGCCCGGATGTGGGCGCGGTGCCCGAGACGTGCAGCGGGCCGGCGTCCGCCGGGGCCAGGAAGTGCGTGGTCAGTGTGCGGACCGGCCGGGCTCCCCCGGCGAACCGCGAGCGGACGGCTGCGAGGGCGACGGCGGCGACATGGCCGCCGTGCGCCCCTTCCCAGGACCGCCACTGGGGGTCGATCCGGCTCTCGTGCTCGGTGGAGGTGGTCACGCGCCTCACCATAACGTGGTGAGTTGGAAAATCAAACGGATAAGTTGGAAATCCAGACTCACCGGCCTGACCTGCCGGCCCGACCGACCGACCAGCCTGACCGACTAAGCGGGCCGTCGTGCCACGACCAGCCGGACCCGGGGACTGCCGTCCGGCCGCTCGCCGAACTCGCGCAGCGCGTGCAGCTCCACCTCGAGCCCGGCCCACTCCAGTTCCCGCCGCACGTCCCCGAGCCGGAAGTCGCGGTAGTACATGACGAACGGGGGCCGCCACAGGGCGTTGCGCACCCGCATCACGGCGTCGAAGCCGAGCAGCATCCAGTAGGCCGGGGACGAGGGGCGCGGCGGGGCGACGATCGGGAAGGCGAAGCAGCCGCCCGGCCGCAGCACCCGCCGGGCCTGGGCGAACAGGCCGGGCAGCTCCCGCGGCAGGAAGTGCCCGAAGGCGCCGAAGCTCACGACCAGGTCGAAGGAGCCGTCGGCGAACGGCAGGGTGCGCGCGTCCCCCCGCACCCAGGACACGCGTGGACCCCGTGAGACGGTCCGCTCCCGGGCCACGTCGAGCATCCCGGCACTGAAGTCGACGCCGGTGACACTCTCCCCGCAGACCCGGGCCAGCACACCGACACCGGCACCGGTGCCGCAGCACAGGTCGAGCCCGGCGCCGAAGGGGCCCAGCCGGCGGAGTGCCGACGCCACCGCGTCCAGGACGGAGTCGGGCGTACGGAAGGGGGTGTGGTCGAACTTGGGGGCGAGCAGGTCGTAGCCGCGCTCGACGGACGACAGCGCCTGGACGGCGAGTTCGCGGAGGCTGGGGCCTTCTGGGCTGAACATCGCGACAGCTTAGGCGAGTCAGGTGTGCGGGGCAGCTTGGGCGAGTCAGGTGTGCGCGGGGGCTTGGGCGGGTCAGGTGTGCGCGGCGCGGGCCTCGAGGATCACGAGGGCGCGTTCACACCAGCGCACGGTCTCGCTCTCCAGGGCGATGCCGCCCAGCAGGGTGAGATAGGGGCCGATGCGCTCGGCGTCCCGCAGGTACTCGGCCTCGGTGCGGCCGTCCAGGAACCGTTCGCGTACCCGCTCGTAGCGGGCGAGCTTCCCGCGCGCCCAGGACAGACGTTCCTCGAACAGGGCCCGGGTGGCCTCGGGGTCGGTGCCGTCCATGGCCTGGATCTTGATCAGGAACTCGTCGCGGAGGGCGGCCGGCCTGCGGGGCGGTTCGCCGGCGAAGGCGCCCAGCTCACGGCGGCCGGTCTCGGTGAGCGTGAACAGCCGCTTGTTGGGCCTGCGTTCCTGCTGGACCACCCGCGCCTCGATCAGCCCGTCCTGCGCCAGGCGCTCCAGTTCCCGGTAGAGCTGCTGCGGGGTCGCCGGCCAGAAGTTCGCCAGAGACACGTCGAAGACCTTCGACAGTTCGTAGCCCGAGGCCTCGCCCTCCAGCAGGGCCGCCAGGACGGCGTACTTGAGCGACATGTGGACACGCTAACAGCAGAGTGACTAATCTACTCCGCACCTACTCAACAAATTGACTATGGAGGCCGCCGATGCGAGCGTTCCGAGAAGCAGTGGAGGCGGGCGACCTCGACGCCGTCGAGGCGTTGCTGGCCGAGAACGTGGTCTTCACGAGCCCCGTGGTGTTCAAGCCGTACGCGGGCAAGGCCATCACGGCGGCGATCCTGAACACGGTGGTAAAGGTCTTCGAGGACTTCCGCTACGTGAGCGAGCTGAGCAGTGAGGACGGCCGCGACCATGCCCTGGTGTTCTCGACGCGGGTGGGCGAACGGGCGCTGGACGGCTGCGACTTCCTCCATCTCGACGAGAACGGTCTGATCGACCGTTTCATGGTGATGGTCCGCCCGCTGTCGGCGGCGCAGGCCCTGGCGGCGGAGATGGGCGCACGGTTCGAGGAGATCGCGAAGGAGGCGGAGGCGCGGGCCGTCGCCTCCTGAACCGCTACGCCGGACGGCACTCCGCGAGACGCCTTTCGAGGAAGCCGCGCTCGGCGTCGTTCTCCACCAGTTCCAGCGCCCGCTCGTACGCCCGGGCCGCCTCCCTCGTACGGCCGCTGCGGCGCAGCAGGTCGGCGCGGGTGGCCGGGAGCAGGTGGTAGTCGCTCAGTTCGCCCTCCCGCTCCAGTTCGGCGACCAACTCCAGCCCCGCGTCGGCTCCTTGGGCCATGCCGACGGCCACCGCACGGTTGAGGCGGACCACGGGCGAGGGCACGAAGCGCTCCAACTCGCCGTAGAGGGCGGCGATGTCGGCCCAGTCGGTGTCCTGGGCGGTGGGTGCGGTCGTGTGACAGGCGGCGATGGCTGCCTGGATCTGGTACGGCCCGGGGCGGCCCCGGCGCAACGCGGTCTCCAGGAGCCCGGCGCCTTCCTCGATCTCGGCGTGGTCCCAGGCGGTGCGGTCCTGGTCCTCCAGGGTGACCAGGTCGCCGTCGGCGTCCACGCGGGTGTCCCGGCGGGCGTCGTGCAGGAGGAGCAGCGCAAGCAGGCCGAGGGCCTCGGGCTCGTCGGGCATCAGGCGGGCCAGGACCCGGGCCAGCCGGATCGCCTCCGCGCACAGGCTCTGCCGTACGAGATCGGCGCCCGAGGTGGCCGCGTACCCCTCGTTGAACAGCAGGTAGATCACCCCGAGCACGCCCGTGGTGCGCTCCGGCAGCAGATGGGCCGGCGGCACGCGGTACGGGATGCCCGCGTTGCGGATCTTCTTCTTGGCGCGCACCAGGCGCTGCGCCATCGTCGCCTCCGGGACGAGGAAGGCGCGGGCGATCTCCGGGGTGGTCAGCCCGGCGAGGGTGCGCAGGGTCAGGGCGACCCGGGCCTCGATGTGCAGCGCGGGATGGCAGCAGGTGAAGATCAGGCGCAGTCGGTCGTCCTGGACCCCGCTGTCGTCGTACGGCTCCTCGGGGGCCGTGAGCATCGCCGCCTCCTGAAGTTTCCGCGCTCCGACGGCCTCCCGGCGCAGCACGTCCATGGCCCGGTGGCGGGCCGTCGTGGTGAGCCAGGCGCCGGGGCGGCGCGGGACTCCGTCGCGCCGCCACCGGTCGAGGGCCTGGGTGAAGGCGTCCTGCGCACACTCCTCGGCGAGGTCCCAGTCGCCGGTCACCCGGATCAGGGTGGCCACGACCTGGCCCCACTCCTCGCGGAAGGCGGCGGCGACGGCTTCCTCCGGGGTCACTCCCACACGGGCCGCACTTCCACCGAGCCGCCCCCGAGCGCCGCCGGGTGCCGGGACGCGAGGGAGATCGCCTCGTCGAGATCGGCGACCTCGATGATGTCGATGCCGGCGATGTACTCCTTGGACTCGATGAACGGGCCGTCGGTGAGCAGGACCTCGTCGCCCCGGACGCGCACGGTGGTGGCGTCGGAGGCGGGACGCAGCCGGGCACCGCCCTTGACCAGGTCCCTGGTGCGGACCTCGTGGATGTACGAGGTGAAGCGGGGGTCCTCGGCGATCTCGGCGGGGCTGAGTTCCTCGCCGTCGACCGGGGTGCAGATCAGCAGCACGTACTTCATGACGTGGCCTCCGTGACGTGCTCGTGGACGATCAGCCAGCGCGGGCCGACGTTGCGGTAGCCGGTGGTGACGCGCCGGAGCCCGCCGTCGGTGCGGACGAGGGCGTGCCCGAAGGCGATGCTCTCGTCGACGTGGATCCGGGACTCCAGGACCTCACGGGTGGCCGGCCCGGTCTCCGACCAGGCCTTGCGGAGTGCCTCGACACCCCGCTCCGCGCGACCGTCCGCCACGACCTGCGCGTCCCGTGCGTAGCAGGCGAGCGCCCGCTCGACGTCCCCCGCACGGAGCGCATCCGTCAGTGCGGCGTCCAGCCGCCGGATCTCCCCCTCGGCGTCCTCGTCCTCCCAGAACGGGCGCACCTCCAGGGCGCCGACGGTGGCGACCGGGTGCCCGGCGGCGGCCCGGACCGCTTCCTCCAGGCTGTCGCACTCCAGGATGTCGAAGCCGGCGACGTACTCCTTGGTCTCCGCGAACGGGCCGTCCGTGCGCAGCACCTCACCGCCGCGCACCCGCACGGTGACCGCGTCGGCGGGCTGGGCGAGCCGGTGCCCGTGCAGCCGTACGCCGCGGTCGCCGAGTTCGTCGACCCAGGGTTCGACGGGGGCCATGTCCGAGGCGTCGTTGGTGTCGTCGCCGCAGACGAGCAGCATGTACTTCATGGTTCCTCCCGGTCCTCATGAGCTTCCTACACCCCACCGACGAACGGGACCGAGGCGAATCGACACCGGCCGCGGAAAAAATCGGAGCACCTGTGATCCGGCCGTGTTTCCGCACGTCGGCGCGTCGCCGCCCGGTTCGCGGTTGGATGGGGTCATGACCTCCGACGAGCACGCGCGGCTGATGCGGGTCAACCAGGCCAACTGGGACGCCCGCACCCCCGTCCACCTCGCCAGCCGGTTCTACGGCCTCGACCAGGAGCTCGATCCCGAGCGCTGGTTCGCCCCCTTCGAGTGGGAGGACCTCGGCGACCTCACCGGCCGTGACGTGCTCCACCTCCAGTGCCACCTCGGCACCGAGACGGTGGCCCTTGCCCGCCGCGGCGCCCGGGCGGTGGGCCTGGACTTCTCGGAGGCGTCGGTGGCGGCCGCGCGGGACATCGCGGCGAGGGCGGGTGTCGAGGCCGAGTACGTGCGGGCCAATGTGTACGACGCCGTCGAGGCGCTCGAGGGGCGGCGGTTCGACGTCGTGTACACCGGCAAGGGCGCGCTCTGCTACCTGCCGGACCTGGCGCGGTGGGCCGCGGTGGTCGCCGAACTCCTGCGCCCCGGCGGCCTGTTGTACATCGTCGAGTTCCACCCGCTGCTCAACTCCCTCGGCCCGAAGCCCGGCGAGGGAGAAGGGCCGGAGCTGCTGCTGCGCCACGACTACCTGGGCGGCGACGGACCCGTCCGCCGCGACGCGACCCACACCTACACCGACGGCCCCGCCGTCGAGGGCGCCACGGAAAGCTTCGAGTGGATGCACGGAATAGGGGAGGTCGTGAACTCGTTGAGCGGGGCAGGACTGCAGGTCCGCCGGCTCCGCGAGAGCGACGAGCTGCCCTGGCCCCGCTGGGAACGGATGACGCGCACCGCGTCCGGCTGGTGGCGACTGCCCGCACCGCGCATCCCGCTGCTCTACGGACTCCTCGCCACGCGCTGAGCCGTCGTGGTACGGTCCTGCTAGCACTTGTGTACGCCCCGTCAGGGCGCCGGTGCCAGTTCTCCTTCCTCCGCCGGTCGCTGTACCGGCTTCTCCTCACCACCTCGTAGTTGGCGAGGTGCTGTCTCTCCGCCGCCCGAAGGCGCCATGTCCGCCTTCCCGTCGTGCGCGGCTCTCCCCCTTCCTTCCGCATGTCCCATGCCCCGCGTCCTCGAAAGGACCACCCTGATGACCACCACACTCGAAAACCCCCCGATCCAGCAGACCCCGGTCCGGACCGTCACCGGCGTGCTCGACATCGACGC
The DNA here is from genome assembly GCF_001514195.1 of Streptomyces griseorubiginosus. Taxonomy (GTDB): domain Bacteria; phylum Actinomycetota; class Actinomycetes; order Streptomycetales; family Streptomycetaceae; genus Streptomyces; species Streptomyces griseorubiginosus. The sequence goes on from NZ_KQ948740.1 coordinate 416,286, forward strand.
GAACGGCAAGGGTCACCTCCGCTCCGCCGGTCTGCTCCCGACCCCCTCCGACCTCCAGGTCTCCCCCGCCCTGATCCGCAGGTACGGCCTGCGCAAGGGCGATCTCGTCGAGGGAACCCGCGGCGAGCAGCGCGCCCTCACCGAGATCGCCCGGGTCGACGGCCGCGTCCCCGACCGGAACCGCCGCCACTTCCACGACCTGACCCCGCTGCACCCGCGCGAGCGGATCCGGCTCGAGCACCCGGCGTCCGGCCTCACCGGACGGGTGGCCGATCTGATCGCCCCCGTCGGCAAGGGCCAGCGCGGGCTGATCGTGGCCCCGCCCAAGACCGGCAAGACCGTGCTGCTCCAGCAGATCGCGGCCGCGGTCGCCGGCAACCACCCCGAGTGCCGCCTGATGGTGGTGCTCCTCGACGAACGCCCCGAGGAGGTCACCGACATGCGGCGCTCCGTGCGGGGCGAGGTGTACGCCTCGACGTTCGACCGCACGCCCAAGCAGCACATCGCGCTCGCCGAGCTGGTGATCGAGCGGGCCAAGCGGCTCGTCGAGGCCGGCGAGGACGTCGTCATCCTGCTCGACTCCCTGACCCGGCTGTGCCGGGCCCACAACAACGCGGCCTCCGGCAACGGCCGCACGCTCAGCGGGGGCGTCGACGCGACCGCGCTGATCGGGCCGAAGAAGTTCTTCGGTGCCGCCCGGCTCGCCGAGGAGGGCGGTTCGCTGACCATCCTCGCCACCGCCCTGGTGGAGACCGGTTCACGCGCCGACGACTTCTACTTCGAGGAGCTCAAGAGCACCGGCAACATGGAGCTACGCCTGGACCGCGAACTCGCCTCCCGGCGGGTGTTCCCGGCCGTCGCCGTCAACCCCTCCGGCACCCGCCGCGAGGAACTCCTGCTCCCGTCGGCCGAGTTGGCCACGGTCCACGGTCTGCGCCGGGCCCTCCAGACCCGCGACGGCCAGGCCAGCCTGGAGACGCTCCTGGAGCGGATGCGCGAGACCCCGGACAACGCGACGTTCCTGCGCCGCATCCAGCCGACGCTGCCGACGGGCTGACGGGGCGTCGAGGGACGGGACCGGTGACCGACGCGACCGGTGACCGACGGGCCGTCCAGCCTCGGCGTCCGGTGGCTGACGGGCCTTCGAGCCTCGGGGCCGGTGGCTGACGCGACCGTTGACTGACGGGGCCGGTGGCCGACACGACCGTTGACTGACGGGCCCGGTGGCTGACGGGCCATCACCCCTCCGGGTGCCCGCGGCCCCTCGTCCGTCCGGGTGCTCACGCGCGCCGCACGGCCCGGGCAGCACGGTGTACGGCGGGTCCCTTCCTAGCTTTGCGGTATGACAATCGGATTTACCTCCCGGTTTGCCGTCCCGGCCTGCGCGCTGTGCATGACCGGACTGCTGGCGCTCGCCCCCGCCACGGCGGCCGCGCACACGGGCTCCGGACCCGGCGCACCCGGCAGACCCCGCACCCCGGCCGTGTCACCCGCCCTGCTGTACCAGTCCGGCACCCAGGCCCGCCCGCACTCCGGCGCACCCCGCGTCCCGGACGTGTCCGCGCTGTCGTGGGTGGTGGCCGACGCCCGCAGCGGGGAGGTGCTCGCGGCCCACGACGCCCACCGCAGGCTGCCGCCGGCCAGCACGCTGAAGACCCTGTTCGCCCTGACCGTGCTGCCCGTGCTGCCCGGCGGGCTCCGGCACACCGTCCGGCCGGAGGATCTCGCGGGCATCGGGCCCGGCAGCAGCCTGGTCGGGGTCGCCGAGGGCCAGACCTACCAGGTCGCCGACCTGTGGCGCGGGGTCTTCCTCAACTCCGGCAACGACGCCGTGCACGTCCTGGCCCGGCTGAGCGGCGGCTGGCGCGCGGCGGCCACCCGGATGCAGGCCAAGGCGAGGGCGCTGGGCGCCCGGGACACCCACGTCCGCTCCCCCGACGGCTACGACACCCCGGGCCAGGTCTCCTCCGCGTACGACCTCGCCGTCTTCGGCCGGGCGGGGCTGCGCAACGCGGACTTCGCCCGGTACTGCGGCACCGCCACAGCAAGTTTCCCGGGCCGGGGCGGATGGTCGTACGGGATCCAGAACACCAACCGGCTGCTGACCGGCGCCAACGGCGTGGCGCGCTACGACGGGCTGATCGGCATCAAGAACGGCTACACCAGCCACGCGGGCAACACGCTCGTCGCCGCCGCCCGCCGGGGCGACCGCACCCTCGTCGTGACGGTGATGAACCCCCAGTCCGGCGGCGGCTTCACGGTCTACGAGGAGGCGCGCGCGCTGCTCGACTGGGGGTTCGCCGCGGCCGGGCGGGTCGATCCGGTGGGCTCCTTGGACGCGCTGCGGGTACGGCCCAGGCCGGGGCCCGCGGCCGTGCCGGTCGCGGCGGCGGTGTCGCCGCCCGCCGCGGGGCCCGGCTGGCTGGAGACCTGGGCCATCCTGGGCGCGGCCGGGCTCGGGGCGGGGTCGATGGCCCTGGCGCTCAGGGCGAGGTTCGGGCGGGCGGCCCGGGGCTGACCGACCGGCAGCCACAGCAGCAGGCCGAGGGTGATCCACGCGTAGGTGTTGCCGCCGAGGAAGCCGTCGACGCCGGACGCGTCGTCGAACCACAGCCACACCACGCTGGTGCACAGCACGGCGTACAGGGCGCCCGCGATCCGTGGGTGCCCCGCGCGCACCAGGACGGCGAACGAGGGCAGCAGCCACACCAGATGGTGGACCCAGGTGATCGGGCTGACCAGGCAGGCGGTCAGTCCGGTCAGGGCGAACGCGGCCGTCCAGTCCTGTGCCGCGGCGGCCCGCCGGGCCCGTACGGCCCATACGCACAGGGTCAGCAGCACGGCCACGGCCCACACCGCGCGGTCCGTTTCGCCGAGCCGGGCCAGGATGCCCTGGAGGGACTGGTTGGAGACATAGTCCAGGCGGCCCACCCGGGTCGTGTCCCACATCGCGTCGGTCCAGTAGAAGCGGGAGGCGTCCGGAGCCACGACGGCAGCGAACCCGGTCGCCGCCAGCGCCACCACGGTGGCGACCGCCGCCGCACGCCAACGCCTGGTGACCAGGAGCAGGCCGATGAAGAGAGCCGGCGTGAGCTTCACGGCGGCGGCCAGACCGATCCCGACGCCGGCCAGGCGTCCCCGGCCGGTCGCGAGCAGCCGGGCGTCGACGAGGACGAGGGCCAGCAGCAGCAGGTTCACCTGGCCGAAGCTGAAGGTGTCCCGCAACGGTTCGAACAGCGCGAGCGCGCAGGCGCCCAGGGTGCAGCCGTACCAGCCGAGGCGCCGCCAGGCGCGGCCGGTGAGCAGGCGTACGACCAGGGCGAGCGCGGCCAGGTTGAGCAGCAGGCCGACGGCGATGGCCGTGCGCAGGCCGAGCAGGGCCATGGGCACCATGGCGACGGCCGCGAACGGCGGGTAGGTGAAGCCGTACGGCGTCCCCGGGACCCGGTAGTCGTAGAGCCGTCCGCCGTGGTGGATCCAGGTGTCCACGGCTCCGTGGTAGACGCGCAGGTCGAACCAGTCGCGCAGCAGGGGCACGGTCGCGGTGAACGCGGTGACGGCGGCGGCGAGGGTCAGGACCAGGAGCAGTCGGCCGCGGTCCGTGCCCGGCGCCCTCATGCCGTGTGTCCCGTCGGCGCGGTCCGGCCGATCCGGTGGGCCTGTCCCGTCGCGGCCCGCGCGGTCTGGTGGGCCTGGACGAGCACGACCAGGGCGAGTACTCCGCCCGAGACGGCGAGGACCAGTTGGCCGCCGTCGGCGGGGCCGCCGCTGGGCAGGGTGGCGAGGGCGAGGACCCCTGTCAGGGCGGCCACGCGGTGCCGTACGGAGGCGCTGGGCGCGGCTGCCGCTATCAGGAACAGGCCCCACAGCGCGTACCAGGGGCGGATCGCCGGGCCGAGGGCGGCGACGGTGGCGAGGCTCAGGCCGAGGGCGTAGACGGGTCGTGGACGGAGGCGCAGCCAGGTCCAGGCGATGAGGGCGACGGCGAGGACGACGCCGAGGGCGTGCCAGGCGGGGACGGCCAGCGGGGCCAGGTCGCTGCCGAGCCGTTTCAGCAGGGCCGCGGTGGCGCGGCCGAGGAGGCTGGTCAGGGCCCAGTTGCCGGATGACACGGGAGTGTCGAGGGCGCCTATCCAGCCGTAGCCGGTGCCCGCCACGGCCGTCGCGGCGACCGTGGTGGCGGCGGCCGACGCGGCGGCGGTCAGGACGGCTCTCGCCGGACGGTCGCCGGCCCGGATCCGCAGCACGACGATCGCCGCGAGCCCGAGCACGGCGGGCGCCTTCACCAGCGCGGCCAGTGTCACGAGGACGGCCCCCAGGACCGGCCATCTCCCCAGTGCGGCGACCAGTCCGAGGCCGAGCAGTCCCAGCATCACGGCGTCGTTGTGGGCGCCCGCGACCAGGTGGAGCAGGACGAGCGGGTTGAGGGCGCCGAGCCAGAGCGCGGCGGCCGGGTCGGCGCCGCTGTGCCGGGCGAGCCGGGGCAGCGCGGCCGCCATGAGGGCCACGCCGAGCAGGGCGACGAGCCGCATCCCGAACAGACCGGCGGGGAGTTCGCCCCGGGACGCCTTCGCGAGGGCGGAGGCGAGGCCGAGGAACACGGGCCCGTACGGGGCGGCCGTGTCGCGCCACATGGGGGCGACCTCGTCGGCGAGGGGGCCGCCGAGGAGGGCCGGGCCGTGGGTGTAGACGTCCATGTGGGCGTCGGCCATGGCGCCCTGGGCGAGGTAGCTGTAGACGTCCCTGCTGAACAGGGGCGGGGCGAGCAGCAGCGGAGCCGACCAGACGGCCAGGACGACCATGAGCTCATGGGTGCCGGGCCGGGTCGAGGGGTCGCGCACCAGACGGCCGAGCAGCAGCCAGGCCGCGATCAGGAGGACGACGCCGAAGTAGACACCCACCAGCCCCAGCGCGGCCTGCGGCGAGGCCGGGGCGAGGAGCTCGCGCACGGGCAGGGCGCCCGCGGTCTCACCCCCTGCGGCGAGGAACGCGGTGCCGACCAGGCCGAGGATCTGGCAGCGGCGGAGATCGACGGGAATGTTGGCCAACACGTGGGCAGCGTGGCAGTCGAGGGTGGCGGTCAGGCGACAGGGCGGCGACCGGAGTGTGACCGGTGCGGGCCGGCCGCTCGCACCCGGGAGGGCTCCCGGAACGCGGGCTTTCCAAGAACGTGGCGCTCTCGAATCGTGGCGGCTTCAGAACGTGGCGCTCTCGAAACGTGGCGGCTTCAGAACGTGGCGCTCTCGAATCGTGGCGGCTTCAGAACGTGGCGCTCTCAGAACACCGACAGGCCCGTCAGCGTCGTGAACCGGTCCAGGGCCGCCACGCCCGCCACGGAGTTGCCGCGTTCGTCCAGGCCCGGGCTCCACACGCACAGGGTGCAGCGGCCCGGTACCACCGCGATGATGCCGCCGCCCACCCCGCTCTTGCCGGGCAGGCCCACCCGGTAGGCGAAGTCGCCTGCCGCGTCGTACGTGCCGCAGGTCAGCATGATGGCGTTGATCTGCTTGGCCTGGCTGCGGGTGAGGAGGCGGGTGCCGTCGGCGCGGATGCCGTGGCGGGCCAGGAAGCCGGTGGCGAGGGCCAGGTCGGCGCAGGACGCCCGGACCGAGCACTGGCGGAAGTACTGGTCGAGCAGGACGGGGATGTCGTTGTCGATGTTGCCGTACGCGGCCATGAAGTGGGCCAGGGCCGCGTTGCGGTCGCCGTGCGCGGCCTCGGACGCGGCGACCTCCTCGTCGAAGGCCAGGTCCGGGTTGCCGCTCTCCTCGCGGAGGAAGGACAGGAGTTCACCGGCCGCGTCTCCGCTACGGCTGTGCAGGCGGTCGGTGACGACGAGGGCGCCCGCGTTGATGAACGGGTTGCGCGGGATGCCGTTCTCGTACTCCAGCTGCACCAGGGAGTTGAACGGGTTGCCGGAGGGCTCGCGACCCACGTGCTCCCAGAGTTCGTCGCCCTCGCGGGCCAGGTCGAGGGCGAGGGTGAACACCTTGGTGATGGACTGCGTGGAGAACGGCTCGCGCCAGTCCCCGACCCCGTAGACCGTGCCGTCCAGCTCGGCCACGGCCATGCCGAAGCTGCGCGGGTCGCAGGCGGCGAGCGCCGGGATGTAGTCGGCGGCGCGGCCGCGGCCCGGGGTCCGGGCGATCTCCTCGGCGATGCGCTCCAGGACCGGCTGGAAGGTCAGCGACGACGTCGTTGTCATGATCACTATTGTGCCTCCGGGCCGGTCGTGGGGCGCATCGCGGCAGGTGAGGGCCGTCAGGCCACGGGTGAGCCACTGCCGGCGAGGATCTCCGGGCGCAGCAGCTCCGCGAGGGTCTCGGCGGGCAACAGGCCCTTCTCCAGGACGAGTTCGGCCACCCCGCGGCCCGTGGCGAGGGCCTCCTTGGCGATGTCGGTGGCGGCCGTGTAGCCGATGTGCGGGTTGAGGGCGGTGACCAGGCCGATGGAGTTCTCGACGGTCCGGCGCAGCACCTCGGTGTTGGCGGTGATGCCGTCCACGCAGCGCTCGGCGAGCGTCAGGCAGGCGGCGCGCAGGTGGGTGATCGACTCGGACAGGGAGTGCAGGATGATCGGCTCGAAGGCGTTCAGCTGGAGCTGTCCGGCCTCCGCGGCCATGGTGATGGCCACGTCGTTCCCGATGACCTCGAAGGCGACCTGGTTGACGACCTCGGGGATGACCGGGTTGACCTTGCCGGGCATGATCGACGAACCGGCCTGCACGGGCGGCAGGTTGATCTCGCCGAGACCGGCCCGCGGACCCGACGACAGCAGCCGCAGGTCGTTGCAGCTCTTGCTCAGCTTGACCGCGATCCGCTTCAGTACGCCGGACATCTGGACGAACGCCCCGCAGTCCTGGGTCGCCTCGACCAGGTTGGCGGCGGTGACCAGCGGGAGCCCGGTGATCCGGGCGAGGTGACGGCGGGCCGACTCGGCGTACCCGACGGGAGCATTGAGTCCCGTCCCGATGGCCGTGGCGCCCAGGTTGATCTCATGGATCAACTCGACGGCCTCGTCAAGACGGCTGCGGTCCTCGTCCATCATGACGGCATAGGCCGAGAACTCCTGACCGAGCGTCATGGGCACCGCGTCCTGCAACTGTGTGCGGCCCATCTTGAGCACATCACGGAACTCGACGGCCTTACGGGCGAAGGAGTCCTGGAGTACGGCCATCGCCTTGAGCAGTCCATGCACCGCGAAGACCGTCGCAATCTTGACGGCGGTCGGGTAGACGTCATTGGTCGACTGCCCCAGGTTGACGTCCTCGTTGGGGTGCAGGAACGAGTACTGCCCCTTCTCGTGTCCGAGCAGCTCCAGCGCCCGGTTCGCGATGACCTCGTTGGCGTTCATATTGGTGGAGGTACCGGCGCCGCCCTGGATCACGTCCACCACGAACTGGTCGTGCAGCTTCCCGTCCCGGATCTCCCGGCAGGCCTCGACGATCGCGGCCGCCTTGCGGGACTCCAGCAGCCCCAGCTCCTCGTTGGCGAGCGCGGCGGCCTCCTTCACGGCGGCGAGGGCGTCGATCAGGTGCGGGTAGGCCGAGATCGGGGTCCCGGTGATGGGAAAGTTCTCGGTGGCACGCAGGGTGTGCACACCCCAGTAGGCGTCGACGGGTACGTCCCGATCACCCAACAGATCGTGCTCACGGCGACTGATTGCGGCGTTCATGAGGGTAGGTCCTTCTTCTGAGAGAGGCTCAGGTGAGTACTTTCGGGGGCGCGGGGAACTGCGCGACCAGCCACAACCGGCCCGCACCCGCACAACGACATGCAGACCCGAGCTCTTAGGCGCAGGCAGACACGGAAACCGGGTCCAGCGAACGAACGGGCCGCACAGCCCCGACCTCACGGCCGCCCCCGAGCAACGCCTCCCCCTGAAACTCCGTGAGCAACTCCGCCGAGACCCCGGCACGGGCCAGCGCCGCCGCGGCCACCGGAATCCGCGCCCGGTTCGCCCCGTCGGAGATCTTGACGGCGACGGCCCGCCCGTCGGGAAGGGCCGCGACCTCGACCCCCTCGAACCCGTCCTTGGCCAGCAGCCCCGGCACCGCCTTCATCAGCGCGGCCACATCGCGCCCCGCCCCGGACGCCATCTCCGGATGCGCACGCATCGCGTCGGCGACCCGCGCCTCGGGCGTACCGGGAGCCGCGGAGGTGATCCGGGCGGCGGCCCTCGCGAGGCCGTGCAGGGAGACGGAGAACAGCGGCGCACCGCAGCCGTCGACCGTCACGCGCGCGATCCGCTGCCCGGTCAGGTCCTCCACGATCTCGGCGATCGCCTGCTGGAGCGGGTGCGCGGGGTCGAGGTACCCGTCCAGGGGCCAGTCGTTGAGCACGCAGGTGTACAGCATCGCCGCGTGCTTCCCGGAGCAGTTCTGCGCGAGCCGGGACGGTCCGCGTCCTTCCCGGATCCACTCGTCCCGCACCGCCGGACCGAACGGCATGTCCGGGACGTTGCGCAGGGCGTCCTCGGTGATCCCCGCCAGTTCCAGGATCCGGCGCGCCCCGTCCAGGTGGCGTTCCTCGCCGGAGTGGCTGGCGGCGGTCAGCGAGAGGAGCTCGCCGTCGAGGGGCAGCCCGGCGCGGACCATGGCGACGGCCTGGACCGGCTTGAGCGCCGAGCGCGGGTAGAACGCGGCCTCGATGTCCCCGAGCTGGAAGCGGACCTCCCCGTCCCGGCCGAGGATGACGACGGATCCGTAGTGGATGCCCTCGACCAGGCCACCGCGGATGAGGTGGGCGACGGGAGCGTGGAGGGGCTCACGGACAAGGGGTGCGTCCGCGACGGAACTGCTGAACATCACTGCCTGTTTCTCGGGAGGCGCCACGCGGGTGGCGTGTCGGCGCCGGTGGATGTGGAGTCTCGGTCGCGCGCGAGCATGCCGCGTGGACGCCGGCGGGGTCGGCCCCGGCGTCCACGCGGGCACTCACCCGTCGACGCCGGTGGGTTCGGTTGCGGTGGCCGCCCGGGCGACCCGGCCGCGGACCGCGAACCAGCCGGCGACCAGGGCCGCGACGATCAGCGGGAGACACAGCACGGTGGTGCGGCCCGCGCCGCCGTCGGCGTACATGAGGACCAGAACGGAGGCGAGGAAGGCCAGCGTCACGAGTTCGGTCCAGGGGGATCCCGGCAGTCGGTAGCCGGGGCGGGTCAGGTCGCCCTTCTCGGTCTTCTGCCAGAAGAGCAGGTGACAGATCATGATCATGCCCCAGGTGGCGAGGATGCCGATGGCGGCGAAGTTCAGCACGATCTCGAACGCGTCGGCGGGGACCACGTAGTTGAGGCCGACGCCGAGGACGCAGATGCCGCTGGTGAGCAGGATGCCGCCGTAGGGGACCTGGTTGCGGCTCATCACCGCGGTGAACTTCGGGGCGGAGCCGGACATCGCCATGGAGCGCAGGATGCGGCCGGTGGAGTACAGGCCGGAGTTGAGGGAGGACATGGCCGCGGTGAGGACGACGAGGTTCATCACGCCGCCGGCGGCCGGGATGCCGATGTTGGACAGGACGGTCACGAAGGGGCTCTGGCCGGCCGTGTACTTGTTCCAGGGCAGCAGCATCGAGAGCAGGACGACCGAGCCGACGTAGAAGAGGCCCACGCGCCACATGATCGAGTTGATCGCCTTGGGCATGATCTTCTCGGGGTTCTCGGTCTCGCCCGCGGCGACGCCGACGAGTTCGACGGAGGCGTAGGCGAAGACGACACCCTGGATGATCAGCAGCATCGGCAGCATGCCGTTGGGGAAGACGCCGCCGTTGTCGGTGATCAGCGCCGGGCCGGGGTGGTGGCCGTCGATCGGGTGCTGTGTGGCCAGCAGGAAGATGCCGATCAGCATGAACGCCACGAGCGCGCCCACCTTGATGATGGCGAACCAGAACTCCAGCTCGCCGAACATCTTCACGGAGATGAGGTTCACCGTGAGGACGACGGCCAGGGCGATGAGCGCGAGCACCCATTGCGGGATGTCGGCGAACATGCCCCAGTAGTGGGTGTAGAGGGCGACCGCGGTGATGTCGGCGATGCCGGTGGTGGCCCAGTTCAGGAAGTACATCCAGCCGGCGACGTACGCGCCCTTCTCGCCGAGGAACTCCCGGGCGTACGACACGAAGGCGCCGGAGGAGGGCCGGTAGAGGACGAGTTCGCCGAGCGCGCGGACGACCAGGAAGGCGAAGACGCCGCAGACCGCGTAGGCGATGAACAGGGAGGGGCCGGCGTCGGCGAGGCGGCCGCCGGCGCCGAGGAAGAGGCCGGTGCCGATCGCGCCACCGATGGCGATCATGTTGACGTGTCGGGACTTCAGCGACTTGCTGTAGCCCTCGTCTCCGGCGTCGACATGGCTGGAACGTTTCCGCACATCGTCGTGCAGGCTCTGCTCGCTCACGCCTGGGCTTCGCTTTCCTTGGAGGGGTCCGCATCCGTGCGCGGGGAACGCACGATGTCGGTGAGGGTGGTCTCGACGCGGTCGAGGTGATGGGACATCGCCTCGACCGCGTCGTGCTCGGAACCGTCGATCAGCGCCTCGACGATCGCGCGGTGCTCGCGGTTGGACTGCTCGCGGCGGCCGCCCAGTTCGTTGAGGAAGGCCGACTGACGCGCCAGTGCGTCGCGGATCTCCTCGATGACCCGGCGGAAGACCGGGTTCTGGGCGGCCTCGGCCACGGCGAGATGGAAGAGGGTGTCCATCGCGACCCATGCCGTGGTGTCGGTCTCCCGTTCCATCCGGTCCAGGAGGTGGGCCAGGTGGTCGAGGTTCTCCGGGGTGCGGCGGCCGGCCGCGTACCCGGCGACCGGGATCTCGACGTGCCGGCGGACCTCCAGGAGGTCGCTGGCCGCGTAGTCGCCGAAGGTGGGGTCCTCCACCGCGTCGGCGACGACGAAGGTGCCCTTGCCGGTCTTGGACACGGTCAGTCCCATGGTCTGCAGGGCTCTGAGGGCCTCGCGCAGCACGGGCCGACTGATCTCCAGGGTCCGGCAGAGCTCCGCCTCGGAGGGGAGCTTGTCGCCGATGGCGTACTCCCCGCGCTCGATGGCGCCACGCAGATGTGCCAGGACGGCCTCCATGGCACTGATGCGCCGCGGAGGCTGACTGGCTGTCCGGCTGTCTGACAGGTTCACGGGAGAGATACTCCGGGCGACGGGATGGTGCTGTCAAGGGTCTGGGGTCGTCTGGGGTGCGGGGGCCTGGGGGGCACGTCGCGGAGTCGGGCGGCGTGCCGAGGGTGAGCGGGGCGCCGCCGGGCCTCGGGTGGGGTGTGACCGACGGGGCGGATGGGGCTTGACGGCAGGGGTGGGGCGTAGCCGACGGGGCGGATGGGGGCGTAACGGCAGGGGTGAGGCGTAGCCGACGGGGCGGATGGGGCGTGACGGCAGGGGTACGGCGCGGGCGGGCAGTGCGTAGAGGCGGGCGTGGCCGCATGAGTCAGTAAGGCTGAGGCGGGGGCGCGGGGCGGCCGGCACGGCGCCGTCGGCCTGCATCGCGCGGCGAGTCCGCGCCGCACGGGCCGGGCCGACCGTGCAGAGGTGTTCGCGCCACGCGGGCTGGGCCGGCCGTCCAGAGGTGGGGACATGGCCGAGAGGCCCGCCGCACGCACGGACGGAGGCCGACGCGACACGCTCGGCGCGGCACGGCGTCGCGGGCCCACACCACGCGGGCGCGTGCAGCACAACGGCCGTCGCCACACGGCCGACGTGCAACAGCCGGGATCGGCGCTCGCCGTCCCGCCGTGCGTCGGTGGGAGCACGGGCAAGCGGAGCCACATGGTCAGCTGGGCAGAGGGCGACGCGCCCCAGGTCAGCGCTGAGGCAGAGGCGACCTTCCGATACGCCGACGTTCGCCCGCGCCCCACGGTCGGCCCAGTACAGACGCGGGGCGGGGTCACATGGCCCGCGGCTCCAGCGAGGCCCTATCGAGCACGACCCCGCCTCCTCCCCGTTCAGCCCGACAGCGTCCCCGTGGCCAGCAGGCCGAAGAGGAGGACGCCGACGACGATGCGGTAGATCACGAAGGCGTTGAAGGAGTGCTTCGCCACGAACTTCAGCAGCCAGGCGATGGAGGCGTAGGCGACGACGAAGGAGACCGCCGTGCCGACGGCGAGCGGTGCCGCGCCCACGCCCGCGCCCAGGGCGTCCTTGAGCTCGTAGATGCCGGCGCCGGTGAGGGCGGGGATGCCGAGGAAGAAGGAGAGGCGGGTCGCGGCGACGCGGTCCAGGTCGAGGATGAGGGCCGTGGACATGGTGGCGCCGGAGCGGGAGAAGCCGGGGAACAGCAGAGCGAGGATCTGCGAGCTGCCGACCAGCATGGCGTCCTTGAAGGAGGTGTCGTCCTCACCCCGCTTGTGCCGGCCCATCTGGTCCGCCGCCCACATCACCCCGCTGCCGACGATCAGCGAGCCCGCGACCACCCACAGGGAGGCGAGCGGCCCCTCGATGAGCGGCTTGGCGGCGAGGCCTACCGCGACGATCGGGACCGTCGCGGCGATCACCCACCACGCGAACTTGTAGTCGTGGTGGTAGCGCTCCTCCTTGTGGACCAGTCCCCTGCCCCACGCGGAGACGATCCGCACGATGTCCTTGAAGAAGTAGACGAGCACGGCGGCGATCGCGCCCACCTGGATGACGGCCGAGAACCCGACGACGGCGTCGTCGTCGACGGGGATGTTCATGAGCCCCTCGACGATCTTGAGATGGCCGGTCGAGGAGACGGGCAGGAACTCGGTCACCCCCTCGACGGCTCCGAGGACGACGGCCTGACCGACGCTGATGACGCTCATGGGATCCAGTTCTTCTCAGGGGAAGGCGGGTGCGGAGGCCACAGTCTTACTACACGCGGGCGAGGACGGAATTCCTACGCCCACACCACCTGCGCCAGCGCGACGCCCGCGAAGGCCGCCCCCAGACCTGCCACGAGGCTCGCGGTCACGTTCGCGGCGGCGTAGAAGCGCGCCCCGGTCCCGGCCAGCCGCAGGGTCTCGTAGGAGAACGTCGAGTACGTCGTCAGCGCCCCGCACAGGCCGGTGCCCAGCAACAGCTGGAGGTGGGATCCGGCGGCCCCCGCCGCCGCGGCGCCGGTGAGCAGGCCCAGGATCAGGCACCCCGTGACGTTGACGGCGAAGGTGCCCCAGGGGAAGACCGAGTCGTGCCTCGACTGGATCGCCCGGTCGGTGAGGTAGCGGAGCGGGGCACCGACCACGGCACCCGCGACCACCAGCAGCCAGTTCACAACGACTTCTTACCCTTCGTGCCCGTTCTGCCCTGGTTCGACTCCTGGCGGTCGTCGCGGCCGACGTACCGGATGACCTCGCACGCGTCCAGGGTCACCAGCCCCTCGGTGACGAGTTCGTCGAGCTGCGGCAGGAACTCCCGTACGCGCGTCTCGGTGTCGACGATGACGACGGCCACCGGCAGGTCCTCGCTGAGGGACAGCAGCCGGGAGGTGTGGATCAGGGAGGACGCGCCGAAGCCCTCGATGCCGCGGAAGACGCTGGCCCCGGCGAGCCCGGCGGCGTGCGCGCGGTGCACGATCTCGGAGTAGAGGGGCTTGTGGTGCCAGGTGTCGTTCTCGCCGATGTGGACGGTGAGGCGCAGCGCGCCGCCGGTCAGCCTCGTCATGGCTGCCTCCGCTTCAGGACGCGGCGGGCCGCCGTGGACGCGAGCCACACCGCCGTGAGGGCCGCGAGCAGGGTCGCGGCGAGGTAGGCCAGGCCCGTGACGGGCCGGCCGTGGTCGACGAGTTTCTGGATGTCGACGGCGTAGGTGGAGAAGGTGGTGAAGCCGCCGAGGACGCCGGTGCCGAAGAAGGGGCGGACCAGGCGGTGGGCGGCCCACACGTCGGTGATGACGACCATGAACACGCCGATGACGGCACAGCCGACGACGTTGGTCCAGAAGGTCGCCCAGGGGAACTCGCCCGGGTGCGCGGGCCAGTGCAGTGCGAGGGCGTAGCGAGCCGTCGCGCCCAGCGCGCCGCCGAGGGCGACCACCGCCACCACGGGCGCCTGGCCCTGCCACAAGGACTGCCGTGGGGGCCGCGCGGGGGCGCGGAGGCTTTCCGGGGCTGTCATCGTGGTGTCTCTCCTACTCGCCGGTGCCCGGGCGTGCGGGCGCGCTCCATCGCAAGTAGGGACCGTTGGCGGCACCTTCGCCGCGGTTCGGGTACGGCGGGCCCCACCGCCGCGTCGCGACGGTGATCGCGACCGAGGACCAGGGTAACGCCAGGGCCCGGCCGGGGTCATTTCGCGGCGGGCGGCTCGCACAGCGCGATGCCGCGCTCCCAGAGGCTGCCCAGGACCAGGTGGCCGGAGGCCTCGCACACGCTGGTGACCATGCGGAACCGGGAGCGCCGGCGGGTGAGGTGGTGGACGGTGCGGCCCTCGTCGTCGACCGCGAGGACCCCGACGAATCCGGTGGGCCGGTACGGGGCGCCCACGGCGACGCGGGCGGCGGCGCGGCGGACCGGTGGTGTGGCGCGGTGCAGCAGGTCGAGCGGGGGGACCCGGGGTCCGGCGAGGGAGACCCAGATCGGGCCGTCGGGTCCACCGCGCCAGATGTTGTCGGGCATGCCGGGCAGGTTCTCGGCGAGGGGTTCGGCCTGGCCCGCCCGAGGCCCGTCGAGCCGGTAGCGGGTGAGGCGGCGGGCGCCGGTCTCGGCGACGACGAGGAAGGACTCGTCGGCGCTCGCCGCAAGCCCGTTGGCGAACTGGAGCCCCTCCAGGAGGACTTCGGGGGTGTCGTCACCGGGAGCCAGCCGCAGCAGCCGCCCGGTCCCGGTGTGTTCGACGATGTCGCCGATCCACTGGTCGAGGGGGTAACGGCGGCTGGAGACGGTGAAGTACACGCTGCCGTCGGACAGCGCGACCACATTGCTGGTGAACCGCAGCTTCTCCCCCGCCACCTCGTCGGCGACGACGCGCACCGAGCCGTCGGTGAGGTCGACGCCGAGCAGTCCGCGTTCGGCGTCGCACACCAACAGGGCGCCGTCCGGCAGGAGTTCGAGACCGAGTGGCCTGCCACCGGTGTCGGCGAGGACCTCGACACGGGGTGCGACGGGTTCCGTGAGGCCGTCGACGCGCAGGATGCGGCCGTCCGCCACGCCGGCCAGGACCCGGCCCCGGGCGTCGGCGACGACGTCCTCGGGACCGTGGCCGCCGAGCGCGACGTAGTGGCGTGGGGTCAGTTCGGTGGGACGGTTCATGGGTGCTGTCTGCCCTTCCGGTGCGGGTCGCTACCAGCCCTTCTCGAACATGCGCGCCACCTCGGCGATGCGCATCTCGTCGCGACGGTAGTACGTACGCCACCGGATTCTCTTGGTGCGCACCAGACCGGTGTTCACGAGGAGGCCGAGATGGGTCTCCGCGACCGAGCGCGACACGCCGAGTTTGACCGCGACGGCGTGCGCGGAGACGCCGTCCTCCACGGGATCGATGTGCCGCTGCGGGGGGAAGTGCGCGGCCGGGTCCTTCAGCCACTCCAGGATGTCCAGGCGCCGCCGGCCGGTCGGAGTCCTCAGCATCTCGTCCCCTCCGCCCCTCCCTCTGCGTCCCACCACTGTCCCGCAGCGGCGGCCGCCTTGTCCCGGGGTCGCGGAGCTTGTCCGATATCGAACTCCACTGCGACAAGGGGCTGTTCGGCGCCGACGGCCCCTGACCGGGGCGGGACGGCGGAGGAGGCCCCCTCCGCCCGCGGCTCGTGGTCTCGCGGGCGGAGGGGAGTCGGCGGGGCGCGTGGCCGGACGGGTTCAGGGTCGAGGCGTACGACCGGGACCAGGGCTCAACCGTCCAGGTGTACGACCCGGACCGCACCGGCCGGAACCGCGAGGCGGCCGGCGGTGCGTTCACCGGTCAGCAGCTCGGTGCCCGCCCCGTCCAGGGGCACCTTGGCCTCCGTCGCCGTGTGGTTGACCACAAAGACGAAGGAACCGGACGCACCCTCGCGCCGGACGACCTCGACGTCGTGGGGCAGGTCGGCGCGTGAGGGGAGCCCGGCGTCCTCGGCGGCCCGGCCGAGCAGCGCGTCGAGACCCCGGGCGGTCAGGCGGGTCGAGACGTACCAGGCGGTGCCCCGGCCGTGGCGGTGCCGGGTGACGGCGGGGTGGCCCGCGGCCAGGCCGTCCGCGTACGTCCACACGGTCTCGGCGCCGCGCGGCACCACGAACTCGCTCCACACGTCCCCGGTGAGCTCGGGGCCGTCGGGGCCAGTGACCCGGACCTGCTGCCCCGGGAGCAGCGGCGAGAACTCCTCGACGGTGAGCCCGAGGACGTCACGTAGCGCGCCGGGGCAGGCGCCCTCGTGCACGGCGTCGTGCTCGTCGACGATGCCGGAGAAGTACGACACGACGAGGGTGCCGCCGTTCTCGACGTACCGCGCGAGGTTGCGCCCGGCCTCCTGGGTCATCAGGTACGACGCCGGTACGACGACAAGGGGATAGGCCGACAAGTCGGCTTCCGGGTGGGCGAAGTCGACCGTGAGGTGGCGGTCGTAGAGCGCCTCGTAGAAGGCGTCGGCGCGCTCGCGGGCGTCGTGGTCGACGCTCGGCCGCCAGTCGAGGCTCTGCGCCCACCAGGAGTGCCAGTCCCACAGGACCGCCACGTCGGCCTGTGTGCGGGTGCCGCGGACGGTGCTCAACGAGTCCAGGGTGGCGCCCAGTTCGACGACCTCGCGCCACACGCGGGTGTCGGTGCCGCCGTGCGGGACCATCGCCGAGTGGAACTTCTCGGCGCCGCGCCTGGACTGGCGCCACTGGAAGAACATGGCTCCCTCGGAGCCGCGGGCCACGTGCGCGAGGGAGTTGCGGGCCATCTGGCCGGGCGCCTTGGCGGGGTTGCGGGACTGCCAGTTGACGCCGGAGGTGGAGTGCTCCAGCAGGATCCAGGGGTCGCCGCCGGCGACGGAGCGGGTGAGGTCCGCCGCCATGGCGAGGTTGACGTGGGTGCGGCGGCCGTCGGTGATGAGGTAGTGGTCGTTGGTGACGATGTCGACCTCGCGGCCCCACGCCCAGTAGTCGACGGAGTCGCACTGGCTGAGCGCGGTCATGAAGTTGGTGGTCACCGGGACGCCCGGGGAGAGGCGGTGCAGGATGTCCCGTTCGGCGCAGAAGTTCTCGCGCATGGTGGCGTCGGCGAACCGCTTGTAGTCCAGGGCCTGGCCCGGGTTGCCGACGGTGGCGGCGGTGCGCGGCGGGTCGATCTGCTCCAGGCTCGTGTAGTGCTGGCCCCAGAAGGCGGTGCCCCAGGCCTCGTTGACGCCGTCGACCCCGCCGTACCTCGTCTCCAGCCAGCGGCGGAAGTGGGCGGCGCAGGAGTCGCACCAGCAGGCGGAGACGGGGACGCCGTACTCGTTGTGCACGTGCCACATCGCGAGGCCCGGGTGGTCGCCGTAGCGCTCGGCGAGCCGGATGGTGATGCCGGCGGCGGCCGCTCGGTAGGCGCTGTTGCTGTGGCAGATGGCGCCGCGGGAGCCGAAGGCGAGGCGGGTGCCGTCGGCGGTGACGGGCAGCGCGTCCGGGTGGGCGCGGTAGAACCACTTGGGCGGGGCGACCGTGGGGGTGCCGAGGTCGACGCGGATGCCGTTGTCGTGGAGCAGGTCCATGACCCGGTCCAGCCAGCCGAAGTCGTACGCGCCGGGCTCGGGCTCCAGGAGGGCCCAGGAGAAGATCCCGACGCTGACCATGGTGACCCCGGCCTCGCGCATCAGCCGGACGTCCTCGTCCCAGACGCTCTCCGGCCACTGCTCGGGGTTGTAGTCCCCGCCGAAGGCGAGCCTGCTGAGGCCCCTGGGGGTGGTCTCCGGCATGGGTCTCTCCCGAGTCATTTGGTTGGGAACGTGCACACACGGTTCTGAAAGCCTGCGGCCCAAGATAACCGCACATATACAACCCTTGCCAAGTGCCTGCCCTCGGCCGTTTCTGTGCACGATCCCAGCCGGAGGGCCCGCTGCCCCAGGTGTCCCGTAGGCCACGCACCCCCGTGCCGCCCGCACGGGGCTTAGAGTCGTGACCATGAACAATGCGGGGGGCCGGCGCAAAGCGCCGACGATCCACGACGTGGCACGCGAGGCGGGGGTCTCGCGGGGCACCGTCTCGCGTGTGCTCAACGGCGGACACTACGTCTCCCCCGCCGCGCAGGAGGCGGTCAACTCCGCCATCCGCAAGACGGGTTACGTCGTCAACCGGCACGCCCGCTCGCTGATCACCGGACGCTCCGACTCGGTCGGCTTCCTCCTCACCGAGCCCCAGGAGCGGTTCTTCGAGGACCCCAACTTCAACGTCCTGCTGCGCGGCTGCACCCAGGCGCTCGCCGCGCACGACATCCCGCTGCTGCTGATGCTGGCGGGCACCGAGGACGAGCGGCGCCGGATCAAGCGGTTCATCACGGCCGGCCACCTCGACGGGGTGCTCCTGGTGACCAGCCATTCCGCCGACCCGGTGGCCGAGGAGCTGCACAAGGCGGGCGTGCCCGTCGTCCAGTGCGGCAAGCCCATGAGGTCCGGCTCCAAGGTGAGTTACGTGGCCGCGGACGACCGGGACGGCGCCCGGGACATGGTGCGCCACCTGCTGTCGCGGGGCCGCCGCCGGATCGGCATCGTGACGGGCCCGCCGGACTCACCGGGCGGAGTCGACCGCCTCGCCGGTTACAAGGAGGTGCTCGCGGAGGCGGGCATCGGCGTCGACGAGCGGCTCGTGATCTCCGGCGACTACAGCCGGGGCAGCGGGGAGGCGGCCACCGAGTCCCTGCTGGCCCGCGCGCCGGACATGGACGCCGTGTTCGTCGCTTCCGACCTCATGGCCCTGGGCGCCCTGACCGCACTGCGCCGCGCGGGCCGCCGGGTCCCGGAGGACGTGTCGGTGGGCGGCTTCGACGACTCCGTCGCGGCGACCGAGGCCACCCCCGCCCTCACCACGATCCGCCAGCCCTACGACCGCATCAGCGCCGAGATGGTCCGCGTCCTGCTGGCCCAGCTCGGCGGCGAGGACCCGGCGGCGGTGATCCTGCCGACGGAACTGGTGCGACGGGAGTCGACGTGACGCCTGCGGCAGCGGGGCCGTATGGGGGCGGTGGGGACGGACCTGGCTCGTGAGCACGCGGGGGGGGGCGGCAGGCGGGGGCTTGCGGTCGGGAGTGCTCCGGGAGGGGGCCGGCCCTCAGCTGCAGTCGGTAGCGCTCCGGGAGGGCGCCGGCCCTCAACTGCGGTCGGTAGCGCTCCAGGAGGGCGCCGCCCTCAACCGCGGTCGGTAGCGCTCCGGGAGGAGGCCCGACCGGCGACCGCGGTCGGCGCGACGGCGGGCGTGGAAGGACGCCGAGGGCGTGGATTTCCCGCCACCGCGGGTGCGGCGGGACGTCGAGGGCGTAGATGCCCTGTCCCCGCGGGCGTGGCGGGACGCCGAGGGCCGGGCTGCCGCCACCGGTGGGGTCGGGATCGGCCTCAGTGCTCAGCAGGCACGTGACCGGTGCGGGCGATCGCACACGCGTTGTCCGGCGCGACGGGGGGCCATCCGCCTCCGCGCGGTCGCAGCGGATCGCCGATGCCGGTGAAGCGCGGTGCCCCGACCGGTCAGGATCGGAGAAGCGGTCCCCGCTCCCCCGGCCTAGCGTGAGACCACCGGCGGAAAACGTCGGGAACGCCTCACGGAGGAGCACACCATGACCGCCGGACTGAAGACGATCATCTACCCCGTCAAGGACCTAGCCGCCGCGAAGGCGCTGTTCAGCGCGCTGCTGGGGGTGGAGCCCTACGCGGACGAGCCGTACTACGTCGGCTTCAAGGACGCGGGGCAGGACGTCGGCCTCGACCCGAACGGTCACGCCCGCGGCATGACCGGGCCGGTCCCCTACTGGCACGTCGACGACATCCGGGCCACGCTCGCGGCGCTGATGGAGGCAGGCGCGGAGACCCTCCAGGACGTCCAGGACGTCGGTGGCGGCAAGCTGATCGCCTTCGTCAAGGACGCGGACGGCAACCTGGTGGGGATCACCCAGGACCCCCAGGCCTGAGCCCTCCTTGCACATGCACTAGTTGCATACTCAACGAACGGACGGTTCGGTGTTACCGTTCACTTATGGCGGTGAACACGGCCGGGACCGGTCTCGAGGAACGGTGGCGGGACATCCTGTCGGTGCACGCGCGCACGATCTGCGAGATCGACCGCGTGCTGCACCCGCACGGGCTGGGCGCGAGCGATTTCGAGGTGCTCGACATCCTCGCCACCGAGTCGCCCCGGGAGGGCGACCAGTGCCGGGTGCAGAACCTCGTCGGCCGGGTGCACCTGAGCCAGAGCGCGCTGTCCCGGCTGATCGGCCGCCTCGAGAAGGACGGCCTGGTGGAGCGGTCGGTGTGTGTGGAGGACCGGCGGGGCGTGTGGGTCTCCCTCACCCGCAAGGGCCGTGACCT
Organism: Streptomyces griseorubiginosus; assembly: GCF_001514195.1. Classification (GTDB taxonomy): domain Bacteria; phylum Actinomycetota; class Actinomycetes; order Streptomycetales; family Streptomycetaceae; genus Streptomyces; species Streptomyces griseorubiginosus. The sequence goes on from NZ_KQ948740.1 coordinate 436,674, forward strand.
GCACGCGGAGGTACTCCCCCTGCAACGCGAGGTGCTCGCCCGCACGCTGGCCGAATAGGTTCCGGGGCGCGGCAGCAGATCGCAGGGTGCGGGGTTCGCCGGCAGAGCGCAAGGGGCGAGGCCCGGCAGCAGATCGCTAGGGGCAAGTCCCGGCAGCAGATCGCCGGGGGCGAGTCCCGGCACGGTCATCCGCCCGGCGAGAGCAGTACCGGCCGCCCCCGTGAGGGACGCTGTGAAACCCGGCCCCCTCCCGCCCGGCATGAGGTCTCGCCCCCGGGGTCATGCTGAACAGCAGACGCCGAGCGGGGAAGGGGCTGACGACGCCTTGGCCGGGGACGAGGAGCGTGCCGCCGAGTTCAGCAGCTACGCGACGACCTCCCTGGAGGAGGCGCACGACGCGATCGCGGCCCACTACTACGACCTGCGGCTCGAAGTCGCCGGACCGGCCGCGCGGTTCGCCACCCGGCTCGACGTAGTGGAACTCGGCGCGCTCACCGTGGGAGACGTGCGGTTCGGCACCGAGATGCGGATGAGCTTCGGCGAACCGGGCGTCTACCACGTCGCCGTGCCCTTCAGCGGCTGCTTCAGCATCCAGGAGGGGGGCGGCAGGGTGGAGGTCTCGACCCCGGGGCGGGCCCTGGTCTTCGATCCGGGCCGGGACATCCGTGTCGACACCTGGTCCGCCGACTGCCAGGCCCTCACCGTGAAGATCGACAAGGTGGCCGTGCTACGGCAGTTGGAGGTGCTCCTGGGCCGCTCGGTGAGCCGTCCGCCGCGCTTCGGGCCCTATCTGGACGTCTCCCGCGGGCCGGGGCTGAGCTGGATGCGGCTCGCGATGTGGAACCTGCTGGAGCGGGACGTGGCGCACGGACTGCTGAGCCGTCCCATGATCCGTGGCCGTCTCGAACAGACGCTCCTGGAGGGGATGCTGCTCGCCACGGACCACACCTTCCGCGAGGCGCTGGAGGCCCCGCCCCCGCCGATGCGGCCGGCGTCCGTGAAGCGGGTCATGGACGCCGTACAGGAACTGCCCGCCGAGCCGTACGACGCCAACCGGCTCGCGGCCATCGGCCAGGTCGGTCTGCGCACCCTCCAGGAAGCCTTCCGCAGGCATGTCGGCATGTCGCCGATGGCCTACGTCCACGAGGTGCGGCTCCAGCGGGTGCACCGGCAGTTGCGGGCGGCGGCGCCGGGGACGACGACCGTGACGGACGTGGCCCACGCGTGGGGGTTCGTGCATCTGGGACGTTTCGCGCGCCGGTACCGGGAGCGCTTCGGGGAGTCGCCCTCGCAGACCCTGCGCTCGGTGTGAGCCGTCGCGCCCGCCGATCCGCCGCGTTTTGCGGACATGCGCCTCGTATTCCGGAGCGACGGCCTCTCGGATCGGTCCTATGGTCGGGACACGGCGATCGCACGGCGCACCGGGGATGAGCAGGGTCGGCGCCGCTCATCCTCTGTTCCGCGGGCGAGAACCGGGGTGCGGTGGCGGGAGCAGGTCCGCACCTTCTGCGGGCCCGGCCGCTCCCCCTCCGTCGTAAGTGGTGGCCGGGCCCCCACTGTGTGGTCAGCCCTGCGGTCCTGTGCCGTCAGCCCTGCGGTCGCGCCAGCAGCGTGCGCACGCCCTCGGAGGTGAGCGTGAGCGGATGCGTGGAGCTGGCGTCGATCGAGAGCGACAGGTCGCCGTCGGGCCACTGCGCGGCGAGTGCGCCGAGCGGCACCAGGCGGTAGCGGGAGACGAACGGCAGCAGCTCGGCCATCTCCGTCTCGGAGGTGAACACGGGCACCACGGGAGCTCCGTCCTGCTGTTCCAGCACGGGCAGCGCCACGGTGGTGTCCTCGTCGGCGGCGTCGTCCGGCACCGGGATGAGCACCTCGCTGGTGGCGAGCGTGTCCAGCGCAGTCGTGTCCTCGGTGTTCTGCGTCAGCGCGTCCAGCGCCCGCTGGGCCGGTGTGGCGGTGTGGTCATTGGCGGGTGTGTCCATGGCAGATCCCCTGGTAGCGGCTGTCGTGCAGGCCCGCCCGCGGACATGATCGCCCGGGGCGCGGTCCTGCTCGCGTACCCGACCGTGCCGAGAGCATGCGTACGGGAGGTCGCGGAATCGGCGGCCTCAGGACGCGAGGACCTCGTCCACCGTGACGATCCGGACGAGCGGGCCGTACATCCCCATCAGGTCGAGCGCCTTGCGGTGCGCGTCGTCGTCCACGCCGGCGCACGCGTCGGACACCACCCACGTCTCGACCCCGGCGTCGGCGGCGGCGAGGGCCGTGGACAGGACGCAGCAGTCGGTGCTGACCCCGGTCAGGACCAGCCGGCCCTCGGGGGCGACCCGGGCGGCGAGCTCGGGGGCCCATTTGCCGAAGGTGGTGGCGTCCAGGACGTGGGGTGCCCGGTCGGCGAAGTCGTCGGTGAGCCGCCACAGCGGGGCGTCCGGGGGCTGGAGGGCGAAGGACCACCGCGCGTAGTAGGCCCGCCAGGCACCGGTGGGCTCCGCGGGGGCGACGAAGCGGGTGAAGGTGACCCGGTCGGCGAAGGCCGGCAGCAGCCGTCGTACGCCTGCCGCCGCCTCGGCGTAGCGCGGGGCCGCCCAGGGGCTGTCGGGCTCGGCGAAGACACGCTGCATGTCGATGACGGCGAGCCGTCCCGCCGTCATACGGCCTCCCCCGCCACGCGGGCTCCCGTCGTCGAACGGCCTCCCGTCGTCGTACAGTTTCCCGTCGTCGTACGGCCAGCCGTCGTCGTACGGCCTCCCGACGTCACCCGGCCTCCTCCTGGGCACGTCATACGGCCTCCTCCTGGGCGCGGACCCGGTCGCGGCCGAGGGTCAGGGTGCCGAGGAAACCGGTCGCGAGCGCGGCCAGCACGCCGAGGTTGGCGTAGGCCCACGCGCCGGACTTGCCGCCCAAACCGAAGGGGGCGAGGAGATAGCCCTGCCAGTCCAGCCAGCCGGCCGCCGAGTTGGTGACCAGGCCCCAGCCGAGGGCGGTGGCGAGGACGGTGAGGGCCAGGGGAACGAGTGGTACGTCGCCGTAGCGGCCGTCGGGGCGGTACAGGTCGGCCTCGTCGTAGTCGCGGCGGCGCAGCGCGAGGTCGGCGAGCATGATCCCGCACCAGGCGGCGATGGGGACGCCGAGGGTGGTGAGGAAGCCCATGAACTGACCGAGGAAGTCGTCGGCGAAGAACACGATGTACACGGAGCCGGCGATCATCAGGACGCCGTCGACGAGCGCGGCCAGCGGTCGCGGGATCCGCAGGCCCGCGGACAGCAGGGCGAGGCCGGAGGAGTAGATGTCGAGGACCGCGCCGCCGACCAGGCCGAGGACGGCGACGACGGCGAAGGGCACCAGGAACCAGGTGGGCAGGAGGGTGGTGAGGGCGCCGATCGGGTCGGCGGCGACGGCGGCGCTGAGCTTGGTGGAGGAGCCGGCCAGGAGCAGTCCGAAGACCAGCAGGAGCAGGGGGGCCACGGAGGCGCCGAACGTGGCCCAGCCGATCACGCCCCGGCTCGACGAGGTGCGGGGCAGATAGCGGGAGTAGTCGGCGGCGGCGTTGACCCAGCCGAGGCCGAAGCCGGTCATCATGAAGACCAGGGCGCCGATGAACTCCTGCGCGGAGCCCGCGGGGAGGGCGCTGACGGTGCCCCAGTGGATGTGGTCGGCGACGAGACCGACGTAGACGACGGTCAGCACGCCGGTGACCACGGTGATCACGGTCTGGAGCCGCATGATCAGGTCGAAGCCCATCACTCCGCCGACGACGGTGAGCCCCGCGACCACGATCAGTGCGATCACCTGGGTCCCGGTGCCGCCGCCCCAGCCCAGCTCCCTGAAGACGGTCGCCGTGGCCAGGGTGGCGAGCGCACACAGCACGGTCTCCCAGCCGACCGTGAGCACCCAGGAGACGACCGACGGCAGCCGGTTGCCGCGCACTCCGTAGGCGGCGCGGCTGAGCACCATCGTCGGGGCCGAACCGCGTTTGCCGGCGACCGCGACGAAGCCGCACAGCAGGAACGAGAAGACGATCCCGATCACCCCGGCGGCCAGTGCCTGCCAGAAGGAGATCCCGAAGCCGAGCGCGAAGGAGCCGTAACTCAGGCCCAGGACGGACACGTTGGCGCCGAACCACGGCCAGAACAGGGTGCGGGGAGTGCCTTTGCGTTCGGCGTCGCCGATCACGTCCAGCCCGTGCGTCTCCACCTGGAGCTGCCGGGCGGTGGATCTGCTGTCGGGTAGCCCCGTGGTGTCTGTCATCGTCGATCCGCCTGTTCAGATGTGTGGGGCCGACGGTAGGCAGGGGGCGGCGGGGCGTCAATCAGGAGTAGCTCGCTCCTGGGTGGGGACTTGATGCACAGGCCGGATGTTCGGTGAGCCCATGGGAGCCGCCCGGCCAGGCTTCTCCGGTTCAGCCACGAGCCGGGGAGGCCGCAGCGAGTCGGCACCGGAGGCGACCGGTCAGTCCAGGGTGCCCTTCTCGCAGACCTGGCGGGCTACCTCGCGCAGTTTGACGTTGTTCTCCTGCGAATAGCGCTTCAGCACGTCGAAGGCCTGGTCCTCGGTGAGGTGCCGGCTGCCCATGAGGATGCCCATGGCCTCGCCGATCACATGGCGGGTGGCGACGGCCTGCTCCATCTGGGCGTAGGTGCGCGCGGCCGACAGGGCGACCGCCGCGTGCGAGGCGAGCAGCCAGCCGGCCAGCTCACTGGCCTCGGTGAACGCGCCCGGCTCGCGCGAGTAGAGGTTCAGCGCGCCGAGGTCGTCGTCCTCCGTGAACAGCAGGAAACCCATCATGCTGCCCACTCCGAGGGCACGGGCCCGCGGGGCGAACACCGGCCATCGCTCGCTCTCGGCGTCCAGGTCGGCGATCCGGTAGGTCCGTTCGCCCTGTGAGGTGCGGGCTGCGTCGTAGCAGGGCCCCTCCGCCAGCCGCTCCTGCAACCGGTCGCTGTCGACGACCAGCCCGTCCGTGGCGGAGAGGGTCTCGACCTTGCGGTCGTGCAGCGGCCGAGGTGCAGCCCTCCACGAGTTCCGTGGCCGAGGCGCTGATCCGGTCGAGTGTGCCCGACACCGAGTCCTGCGCCAGGAGATTGCGGGCCATCCCCGCCATCTGCCGGGCGAAACCACTCCAGTCCACGACGTCCTCCACCACTGCTCCTTCCGACAGTGGACCCCTACCCGCCCCAGCGGAATCCTCACGGGACGGGGTGTGGGTCCGTCGGTCGCGGGCCCCGCACCCGAGGGGTGCGGGGCCCGGCACCGGCGGCGGGTCAGTCGTCGAGGCGGACCGGCATCAGCAACGAGAAAGCCTCCTCGTCGTCCGAACGGCGGATCGTGATCGGGGCCGTGGGGGTGACGAGCTCCAGGGCCAGTCGGTCGTGTGATCCGGCGGCCAGTGCGTCCACGGCGTCGAGCAGGAAGTCACGGTTGACCGCCACCCGGTCCGGGGCGCCGTCGGCGTCGGCGTGGAGGGTCACCGTGCCGTCGTCCTGAGCCGCGAGCACGCTGAGGGTCTGACCCCCGTCCTCGCCGGAGCGCACCGGGCCGGTCTCCAGGGCCTGCCGGAAGGCGGACGCGTCGACGAGGACGCGGCGCCCCGCGGTCGGCGGGATCAGACGGCGGTAGTCGGGGAAGTCGTGGTCGAGGCGCGGACCGGCCGCCTGCCGGTCCCCGGCCTCCAGCGTCACGCGGTCCCCGTCGACGATCAGCCGGACCGCACCCTCACCGTCCAGCAGCGCCCGGATCGCGTCGGCGAGCGGGGTGGGCACCACGAGCTGCACCCGGCCGCCCTCGTGCCCGGCGACACCGGTCCGCGCGACCGCCAGGCGGTAGCGGTCGGTGGCCACGACATGGAGGCTCTCGCCCTCGATGTCGAACAGGATCCCGCCGAGCATCGGCAGGTCCGGGTCGGTGCTCACCGCGAACCGGACGGTGTCCAGCGCGGCCGCCAGCTCCGGTGCGGCGAGGGACAGCCGGAGGGCGGTACGGAGCGAGGTCATGACGTTCTCCCGGTGATCGAGTACGGCGCGGAGCGCGGAGAACTCGTCACGGGCGGCGGACAGCCCCCGTTCGAGACGGGCCAGGTGTGCCTCCAGCAGCGTGCGGACCAGCTCGGGGTCCGCACCGGACCAGCCGGCCAGCACCAGCCGGATGTCCGCCAGCGGCATCCCGGCCCGGCGCAGACGGCCCAGCAGCCGGGCCTCCTGGACCTGACCGGGCGCGTACCAGCGGTATCCGCTGACCGGATCCACCCAGGCCGGCACCAGCACACCGGCCCGGTCGTAGAACCGCAGGGCGCTCACACCCAGTCCGCTGTCCCGGGCCGTCTCGCCGATGCTGCGCATGTCGTTCTCCACACCCGGAACTCTGGGCCCTGCACAAGGTCGAGGGTCAAGTGCGGGGTGCGAGCGCCTTCGCCGGCCTCAGTGGTGGTGGCCCCGGCGGCCGAGGGTGTGCACGGGGGTGGCGTCGGGGCGGGTCCACTGAGGCACGGGGCGGCTGGTGGGACCCCAGGTGGGCGTTCCGTCGGCGTCCGAGCGCCAGCTCCAGCACGCGGCGAGGCCTTCGGGCCAGTCCTCCGGCTTGTCCTCCCACGCCTCGCCGCGACCGTAGGGCGTCATGTCCAGCAGGCCCATGGATCCGTTGACCCGCTCGTTGCCCCGGCCCGTGGTGGAGTAGGTGAGGAACGTGCGGTCGCCGTCGCGGAGGTAACAGGTGAGGTGGCCCATGTCGCCGCCGACCGGCGGAGCCACGTCACGCACCGAGTACCAGGGCTGCGTGTAGCCCATGAACGCGACGTAGGAGGCGACCTCGTCCGCCGGTCCCGAGGTCAGGACGGCGAAGGAGACACCGCGGGCGTTGAGGTAGACGGCGTCCTTGAGATGCCACGCCGTCGTGGTGCAGCCCTCGCACTGGCCCTGGTGCGGCGCGCCGTCGTACCACATGTGCTTGTAGACCACGAGCTCGTCGCGGCCCTCGAACAGGTCCAGGAAGGGGACGGGTCCGTCGGGCCCGGCGACCTCGACCGCGCTGTCGAACTCCACCATCGGCAGTCTCCGGCGGGCCGCGGCGATGGCGTCGCCCTCGCGCGTGTGGGCCTTCTCGCGGACCAGCAGTTCGTCGCGGGCGCGCTGCCAGGTGGCGAGGTCGGTCACGGGCGGGCGACCGGGGGCCTGGGACGCGGTGGAGTCGTCGGGGGTGGTCGGCATGGGTCCTCCGTGGGTCGGGGCGCGGTGCACGGGTGCGTACGGCGGCCACGGGCAGGGCGCGGCGTACGGCACCGGGGATCGGTTACCGGGACAGACTGCGGCCCCGGGCCGAACTCATCGCGCTCGCGCGGGGGACTTTGGCGTTCCGACGGTTCGCACGCCGTGGCCGCTGGTCCGGGTCCCGGCGCCGTCGAGCCGACGGCACCACGGGCGCGGCCTCTCACCGGCGCTTGACGCCCGCCTCCGCCCCCGGAGCGAGGGTCGGTTCGGTGACGGGGGTGTCGCCGAGGGCCCGGTCCACGGCGGTGAGGACGTCCTCGGTCAGCTCGACCCCCGAGGCCGCCGCGTTCGCGTGGACCTGCTCGGGGCGGGAGGCGCCGGTGATCGCGGAGGCGAGTTCCCTGCGGCGCAGGACCCAGGCGAGGGCCAGGGTCGGCAGGTCGAGGCCCGCCTCCTCGGCGATCGGGACGAGGCGCTGGACCGCTTCGAGGATGGCGTCGCTGTAGACGAGGTCCTGGGAGACCGCCATGTCCGCGGAGGCGAACCGGCTGCCCTCGGGCACCGGCTGCCCGGGCTTGTACTTGCCGGTGAGGACGCCCTGGGCGAGCGGGGACCACACGATCTGGGAGATGTCGTGCGCGGCGCAGAGGTCGAACACCTCGGCCTCGGGCGCCTGCCACAGCATGGAGTACTGCGGTTGCGAGGAGACGAACAGCTCGGGCCCCGCGAGGTCGATCGCCGCCTGGATCTGCTCGGGGGTCCACTCGCTGAAGCCGATGTAGCGGGCCTTGCCCTGAGCGACGACCTTCTGGAACGCCTCGATGGTGTCCTCGATCGGCACGGTGGTGTCGAAGCGGTGTGCCTGGTACAGGTCGACGTGGTCGGTCCTCAGGCGGGTGAGGGAGGCGTCGATCTGCTTCGCGATCTGCGGTGCGGACAGGCCCCGGTCGGCCGGGTCGTCCGACATCGGGAAGTAGACCTTGGTGGCCAGGACGTAGGAGTCACGCGGGTGGGCCGAGAGGATCTCGCCCCAGGCCGTCTCCGCCGCTCCCCTGCCGTACGCGTTCGCCGTGTCGAAGAAGTTGATGCCCGCGTCGAAGGCCGCCTCGGTGCAGGCACGGGTCGCGTCGGCCTCGACGCCGCCGGAGTAGGTGAGCCACGAGCCGAGGGAGATCTCCGAGACCTCAAGGTCCGAGCTGCCGAGTGTGCGGTACCGCATGGGGTCTCCTTCTGGACGGCGCGTGGCCGGGGTCCGTTCCAGTGTGGGCACCCGGCGACCATGCCCGTACCCCGAACCGCGGTCCTCATCGGCCGACGAGGTGGGGACGACTGGGGGTCGGGGTCGGGCGTCCCAACGGGTGGAAGCCGTGGCCGTTGCGGGGCGGCATGAGCGCGCTCAACCCGCCGACCCGCGCCAGCGAGCAGGGGTTCAACTGTCGCTACTCTGCTGCCGGTTCGGGATCAGCGTTCGTGGACGACGGTGCCGTCAAAGACCGTGAGGTCGACCTGGACGTCGGTGATCCCGTGCGGGTCGAGGTCGAGGAGCGGGCGGTCCAGGACGCACAGGTCGGCCGCCTTGCCGGGCTGGAGGGTGCCCTTCCAGTCGTCGGCGAAGTCCTGCCACGCCGGGGTGGCGGTGTAGGCGCGCAGGGCATCGGCGAGTGTCACGCGCTGCTCCGGACCGCTGGTGCGGCCGCTCGCCTTGGACTCGCGCAGCATCATCGCGGCCACGCCCTGCCGCCAGTCGGGCTCCGTGATCGGCGCGTCGGAGCTCGCGCACACCGGGACGCCGGCCTCGATCGCGGTCCGTACCGGCCATTGGCAGGCGGACCTCTCCGGGCCGACGACCTCGTCCATCAGGTCGGAGATGGTCCACTTGATGGCCGGGTTCATGTTGACGCCGTAGCCGTGCGCGGCCAGCTTCGCCAGGCTGCCGGCGCCGATGAAGTCGCCGTGGATGACGTAGTGCCGGGCGTCCCGGCGGGGTGCGGCAGTGTTCGCGGCGACGAAGGCGTCCACGACCGTGTCGATGGCCCGGTCCCCGGTGACGTGCACGCCGAGCTGGAATCCGGCTCGATGGGCGAGGCCGATCATCTCGCGCAGTTCCTCCACCTGGAGGGCCGGTGAGTCGCCGTGCACGCACAGGGCGCCGTGGCCGCCGTCGCGGTAGGGCTCGTGCATCCAGGCCGTACGGTTCGGCGGCACACCGTCGGCGAAGATCTTGACGCCGATCGCGTGGAGCCGGCGCGGGTCGGCGGACTCCGGGCGGCGCAGCTCCTCCAGGCCCTTGAGGAGGTCGTCGGCGGAGCCGCCCATGGGGGCGGGCAGCAGCAGCACGCTGACCCGGGCGTGAAGTTCGCCCGCCGCCGCGAGTTCGGCGTACGCGGTCCAGTTGTCGGTGCTCAGGCCGCCGAAGAGGGTGCCGGTACCGCCGGGACCGAGGCCCGGTTCGGTGTAGCTGGTGATGCCGCGGGTGTGCAGCTCGCTCACCACGCCCTGGATGGCCCTGCGGCGCTGGGCGACGGTCGGGGCGGGGAGCGCGGCCTGCACCAGCCGCTGGGCAGCCTCGCGCAGGATGCCCGTGGGCTCGCCGTCGGTGTCGCGGTCCACGACACCGCCCGGCAGGGGCGTGGTGGCGGCGTCGATGCCGCACCGGCGCAGGGCCTCGCTGTTGGCCCACACCATGTGCGAGGAGAAGTCCGTGAGGCACACCGGGTGGTGCGGGGCGACCGCGTCCAGGTCGCGGCGGTGCGGGAAGCGCCGGGGGTCGGCCAGGCACTCGGCGAGGTAGCCGGGGTCCCAGCCCAGCCCGATGATCCACTCCCCCGGCCGGGCCGTCGCGGCGGCCCGGCGCACGACGGCCGCGATGTCGGCGATCGACCCCACGGCCGGGTGGGCGACGTCGATCGCGAACGGCGGTTTCGTCATGCCGTAGGCGGCGCCGTGCAGGTGGGAGTCGTTGATGCCGGGCAGGACCGTCCGGCCGCCGAGTTCGACGAGCCGGGTGCGGGGGCCGGCCAGGGCGCGCATCTCGGCGTCGGTGCCCGCGGCGAGGATCTCCCGCCCGCGTACGGCGACGCCTTCGGTGACCGTGAAGTCGCCGTCGACGGTGAGGACCTGACCGCCGGTCAGGACGAGCGTGGGCGCGGTACGGCGCATGGGAACCTCTCTCGGAAGGGATCAGGGGTGGGTCAACGGGCGGCGCGGGGCGCGAAGTACGCCAGTGCCGCTCCCGCCACCAGGGCGCTGCCCTGCGCCATCTGCTGCCAGAAGGTGGGCACGTCCAGCAGGGTCAGGCCGTTCTGGAGGCAGCCGAGGAACAGCACGCCGAGCAGGACGCCGAGGATCGAGCCGGAACCGCCGGTGAGCGCGACCCCGCCCACGAGGACGGCGGTGAGCACGGCCAGTTCGAACCCGCTGCCCGAGGTGCCGGCGACCACGCTGTCCAGCACGGAGGCCTTGATCGCCCCGGCCAGGGCGGCCGCGACGCCCGTGATCACGAACAGCGCGAAGGGCGTTCGGCGGACGTCGATGCCGGAGAGGTGGGCGGCCTCCCGGTTGACCCCGATGGCGAAGACGTGCCGGCCGGCCGGGGTGAGCGCGAGGAACAGGGCGCCGGCCGCCAGGACGAGCGCGGCGACGACGACCGGGGCGGCGAGCCCCGCGATCCGCGCTCCGCCGAGCCAGGCGAAACCGGTGCCGAAGCCGCTGAGCGGCAACGGGAAGAGCTGCTGGGCGAGCCCTCGTACGGCGGTCAGCATGCCGAGCGTGACGATGAACGCCGAGAGGCCGAAGTAGCAGCACAGGACGCCGTTGACCGCGCCCACGGCGGCACCGGCCGCGAGCGCGCCCAGGACGGCGACGACGGGGCTCTGCCCCTGCCCGGCGAGCCAGCCCCCGACCAGGCCGCCGAGGGCGAGCGTGGAGCCGACCGACAGGTCGAGGTACCCGCTGATGACCAGCAGTGCGGAGGGCACCGCCACGATGGCCAGGGTGGCGGCGTCGGTGGCGATGCCCCGCAGGTTCGCCGGGTCGAGGAAGCTGCCCGTGGACAACTGGAAGGCCGCCACCATCACCCCGAGGACGACGATCAACGGCTGCCGCCGCAGGGTAGTCAGCCCGCCCGAGGCCACGAGACGGGGACGGGTGAGGACGGAGTCGGCGGCGGTCATGCTGCTCCTTCGGCGGAGGCGGAGGCTGGGGATGGGGCTGGGGCGGAGGCGGTGTGCTGGGTGCCGGGGTCCGGGGCGGGTTCGGCGTCATGGATCGCCGACAGCAGGGCCTCCTCGGTGAGTCCGGGTCCGGAGAGCTCGCCGGCGATCCGGCCCTCGGCGACGATCAGACAGCGGTCCGCGAGGGCGACGACCTCCTCGGGGTCGCTGGACGCGAACAGGACGGCCGTACCCCGGTCGGCGGCCAGTGCGGTCACGACCTCGTAGATCTCCTGCCGTGCGCCCACGTCGACGCCCTGGGTCGGCTCGTCCAGGAGCAATACGTCCACGCTCCGGGCCTCGTGGATCCACCGGCCGAGGACGAGTTTCTGCTGGTTGCCGCCCGAGAACGCGGCAGCGGGAAGCCGGGGCCGGGCCGGTCGCAGACCCACTGCTTCGGCGAGCGCCCCGAACACCCGGTGCTCGGCGCCCCGTGCGCGGATCCCGGCCCGGGCCAGGTGCCGTACGGACGGCAGCAGCGCGTTGTCCTGCGCCCCGAGCAGCGGGAACAGCCCCTGGCGGCGCCGGTCGGCCGGGACCAGCGCGATCCCGGCGGCCAGTGCCTCGGCGGGCCGCGCGGGGGTCACCGTACGGTCGCCGACGCTGACGGTGCCGCCGACGGCCCGGCGTGCGCCGTACAGACTCTCCAGGATCCGGGTCCGCCCCGAGCCGATGAGCCCGAACAGACCGACGCGTTCGCCCTCGGCGACGGTGAGGCTCACCGGCCCGAAACCGGGTCCGTGGAGGCCGTCGACGGTGAGCCGGGGGCGGCCGGACGGGTGCGCCGGAGCGCCGGAGGCCGCGGTGGAAGCAGGAGGCTCGGCCGTTGTGCGTCCCGAGACGCGCCCACCCCCGGAGGCAGCGGACCCGCCCGCCCCACCCCCGGAGGCAGCGGACCCGCCCGCCCCACCCTCGCAGGCAGCGGACTCGTCCGCCCCACCCCCGGATCCCGGAACCTGAGCCGGGACTCCCCCGGTCACCTGTGTCACCTGTGGCGCCCGTGTCGGCCGTCCCGCGATCGCCTCGACCAGTTCGCGCCGCGTCTGTCCGGCTCCGACCGACCGGTGGGTGACCCGGCCGTCCCGCAGCACGGTCACCGCGTCCGCGAGCCGTTCGACCTCCGACAGCAGGTGGGTGACGTAGACGATGGCCAGCCCCTGGGTGCGCAGGTCCTCGACGCGTTCCGCGAGCGCCGCGCTCTCGGCGGTGGACAGGGCGGCGGTCGGCTCGTCCAGGACGAGGACGGCGGCGCTGCGGCTGAGCGCCTTGGCGATCTCCACCAACTGCCGCTGGCCCATGGGAAGTTCGCCCACGCGGTCACGCGGGGAGCAACTCGCCGCGACCCGCTCCAGGAGCCCGGCGGCGACCTCCTCCTGGGCGCGTCGGTCGATCCGGCCGTACCGGGTCCACTCCTGGCCGAGGAAGATGTTCTCGGTGACGCTGAGCGCGTCGACCACGCTCAGCGTCTGGAAGATGATCGCCACGCCCGCGTCGATCGACTCGCGCGGGCTGAGCCGCGTGTACGACGTCCCGCCGACCTCGATCGTGCCCGCGTCCGGTGGGAAGGCACCCCCCAGGCACTTGATGAGCGTGGACTTCCCGGCGCCGTTGTGGCCGAGCAGGGCGTGGACCTGCCCCATCGGCACGGTCAGGTCCACGCCGTCCAGGGCCCGCACCCCGCCGAAGGACTTGCTCAGCCCCCGGACGCGCAGGTTCACCGGTGTCATGGCGCTCTCCTAGCCGTTCTGGGCGAGGAGGTCGTCGATGGCCGCGGTGTCGCCCGGACCGACCAGCGCGATCGGCACCTCTACGCCGGGGTCGGCCTTGCCCGCGGCGACCGCGCGCGGCACCTCGACGATGGCGTGGGCGATGTCGTCCGGGGCCAGGGCGGCCGAGGCGCGGTAGAAGGTGCCCTGCTTGATGGCGACCAGGGAGGGGGCCGAGCCGTCCTGGCCGCCGACGAAGGTCCTCGCGTCGTCCTTCTTTCGGCCGGCCTGCTGGAGCGCCTTGAACCCTCCGTACGCGGCGGCGTCCGTGACACCGAGGACGAGGTTGAGGTCCGGGTGCTTGGCGAGGATCGCCTGGGTCTTGGCGAGTCCGGTGTCGGGGTCGATGGCCTGCTCCTGGGCGACCACGTCGACCCCGGGCGCGAGCTCGGTGAACGCGTCGATCATGCCCTTGGTGCGTTCGCGGCCCAGTTCGATCGTGCTGTCGGTCAGGAAGGCGATCTTGCCCTTGCCGCCGAGCTGTTCCGCGGCCCACTTGGCGGCCGCCGTGCCGAGCAGGGTGCCGCCCTTGCGGAAGCTGAACTGGATGTCGGCGCTCTGGTGCTCCAGCGAGCCGCCGTACGTCACCCAGATCAGACCCGCGTCCAGGGCCGCCTTGGCGATCGCCTCGGTGGCCTCGAAGACCATGGGGAACGAGACGATGGCGGGGACCTTGCGGGCGACCCACGTAGTGAGGTTGCTGGCCTGGGTGTCGGCGTTCGCTCCGTCGTTGGTGGTCAGCAGGGAGGCTCCGTGCTTCTTGGCGCCGGCGGTGGAGAGCTTGACCAGCGTGCTGTAGAGCGGGAGTTGGGTGAACGGGTAGTCCAGGCCGATCTTCGTCAGGCGGGCACCCGACGAGGCCGAGGGGCGGGTGGCGGTGGCGGCGCCGGGCGGGGCCGAGCAGCCGGCCGCGGTGAGGGCGGCGGCGACGGCTCCGGAGTACGCGAGGAACTGTCTGCGCGTGGCCGAGGGGACGGTGGCGAACCGGCGTGTGGTCATGGCGGGGCTCTCCGAGGGGCGGGCCCGCTCCCGGCGGGCGTCCAGCTGTGCCGAACAGAAAAGCCCCGCGCGCCGCGCGCCACCATCCGTACAAATACCGACCCTGCGGAAACGTGCGGCCGCGCAGGCGTACACCGCGCTCCTCGGCGCGAACCCCGGGGGACGGCCCCGCCGCCTGCGGTACCTGACCCCTTGCCCGCCGCCACCCGCCTCTCTATCGTGGGCCCCACATATCGTTGGGCCCCAAACGACCTACCATGCCCCTGAGCCGCTCCCCGGAGGCTCACATGCTCAGTCACCACCAGATCGCGGCGGCCACCCGCATCGGCATGCTCACCCGCGAGCGCGACACCGCCGCCGCCTGCGACCAGGCGCTGCGCGAACTCGCCCGCGCGCTGCCGCTGGACGCCGCGACGCTGCTCACGATCGACCCGCTGACCGGGGGTCACGTCCAGATCGCGGGCATCGGCTACACCGCCGAGACCTCCCACGCCCTGGCCTGCGAGTTCGTCACCACGCCCTGGTACCGCAACGTCGTGGGCCAGGGGCTGCCGCCGTCGATCTCCGAGGACGCCGAGGACCCGGTGGAACTGGGCCCCAGGTTCCGTCAGGGGTGGTTCTACGCCGAGCGGGTCCGCCCGGCGGGCTTCCGGGACGGGGTGACCGGGGCGCTGCGGCACCACGACCGACTCGTCGGGCTGGTGCACCTGAGCACGGAGGGCGCCGACGCCTACGACGTCGAGGCACGCCGACTGCTCGCCTCCGTCATCCCGGCCCTCGCCGCCCTCGCCGATCCCGTGGCACGCGCCGGTGACGCGCACGGGCTGCCGGACCACGGGGCGGCGGGACTCGTGACCGCCGAGGGCACGGTCGACCTGCCGGGCCGGGACCGCGCCCGGGTGCCGACGGACCCGGAGTTCCGGGGCGTGCTCAGGGCGTTCGCCGGTACGGGCGGCCACCGACTGCGGCTGCTGTGGCCGGTCGACGGCACCTGGTACCGCGTCACCCTCCACCGGCACCGGCCGGACGCGGCACTCACGGCGGACGCCGTGCTGGTCCACGAGACGCCCACCGAGCTGCCGTACGGGCTCAGCCCCCGCGAGCTGGAGGTCCTCACCCGGGCCGCGACCGGGCAGACCAACCAGGCGATCGCGCAGGCGCTGTTCCTCTCCCCGCGGACCGTGCACAGCCACATCGAGCACCTGCTCCGCAAGACGGGGGCCGTCTCCCGCGCCGAGGCCACCGCCCTGGCGGTCCGGGACGGGCTGCTGCGGCCGACACCGGATCACCTGGCGTTCTTCGTGGAGCGGTGAGCCGACCCTGTGGTTCGGCCGAAGGTCTCCTTGGCCTACTCTTCGGCTGATCGAAGCACCCATGACCAGGGGCCGAGGCGGGGGACAACACATGACCTATCGACGTGCGGTGATACCGGCGGTGTTCGGGGGACTGCTGATCACGTTGCTGATGTGGTGGGCGGGCGCGAGCGCCCAGGCGCTCCAACTGCGCGGCAGTACGAGCGTGTTGGGCATCGACTCCGTCAACGAGCTGCGGAGCTGGCTGGCACCCTGGTCGTACGACGCCTCCACGGCGTCCGTGGACCCCGGCGCGGTCGGCGCCACCCGGTACGCCGACCTGTACCGGACCGCGATGCAGATCCGGTTCGTGGCGCTCTTCGGGGTGTTCGTGGCCGGTGCGCTGCTGCTGATCCGCAGGATGCCGCCGACGCGGGGCCGTACACCGGCCCTCCTTCTCGCCCTGTGGGCCTGGGGCCCGGTGGCCTGCACGCTCGCCGTGACTCTCTCCGCGCCCTGGCTGCTCGCCTCCCGGGAGCACGGGAGCTACCGGATCCTGCCCCAGCTGGCGTCGGTGATCTCGTCGAGCGGCCCGGTCTCGGTGTTCGCGGGGCTGTCGACCGCTGTGCTCACGGTGCTCGTGGCGCGCGTCACGGTCAAGGGCGAGGCCCCGCTGCCCCGGCGGGCCGTACCGCCGCGCTCCGCTCGTGTCACCGCGAGCGTGGGCACCGCGGTGGTGGCGGTGTCGCTGGTGGTGCTGTCCCACGTCTCGGTCGCGGGCCGGCTCCAGACCTCGTTCAGCGGCCGGGGACTGCTGTCCGAGCCCGGCGATCTGCTGCGGGAGTGGCTGCTGCTGGGCAGTTGGGCGGGCCCGTCGACCGCCCCGCTCGGCGACTGGCTGCTCTACCGGGCCGCGGATCTGCTGACGCTGGCCGTGGTGTGGTGGTCGCTGCGGCTGCTGCCCGGCCTGCTGACCCGGATCACGGTCCCGGCGATGGCGGTCGGGGCGGTGTGCGCCATCCTGCTCGGGCTGCTGGCGAGCGAGCTCCTGCGCACGGTGGCCGACGACACCGTCACCGTATGGGGCCCGGTGCACCTGTTCTCGGGGCTCGGCTCGAACGTGCCCGCGGCCCTGACCTTCGGCGTCCTCGCGGGCACGGCGGCGTTCGTGGCACTGCGATTGACCGGCGGCGTCGGGGACGTAGACAGCGGGAACGGCGGGGACGGGGACGGCGGTGACGGAAACGCCGCGAAGTCGCCCGAGCCGCAGATCTCGCCCGTCAGTCCCGTCAGTCCCGTCAGTCCTCCGCAGGCATGACCCGGGTCACCTTGCCCTTGGGGGTCGCCTCCAGGTAACCGGCCTGGCTGTACTCGTTGCTGAGGTAGACCGCCATACCGAGCGGGGTGTCGAAGGTGTCGTTGGGCGGTCTCACCACCACGTAACTGCTGTTCGGATCGTCGACGTTGAGCTTCTTGCGCGCCTCCGCGAGCAGCACCGGCACCTTGTCCCAGTCGAAGCCGTCGAGCCGGAAGGGCTGGTTGCCGCCGGCGAGGCTGCCCTTGATGATGCCCTTCTCCACGCCCCGCCCCGCACGGTAGGTGTAGGTGTCGTACTTGCTGTCGCTGCCCTTGACCATGACCTCGACGGACACGAAGTCGTCGTAGGCGGTGAAGTCGCCGAACCGGTCCCGGCCGGTCTCCTTCTCGATCGCCGCGACGGCGGTGCGGATGCCGTCCGGGGTGAGCAGGCTCGTGCCGGCCGAGCCCTTGGACTGCCGGCCGGCGGGGGCGGCGGTCGGGGAGCCGGCCGATTCCCGCGCCGAGACGACGGCCGAGGTCCCGGGATCCGCCGAGGCGCCCGAGCCGCCCGAGTCGTTCCCCAACGGCAGCAGCCACCACATCAGGACCAGCGCACCGGCGAGCGACGTCCCCGCGACACCGAACACCACCCTCAGGGCGAGGCGGCTTCCACGGCCCACCCCCACGGGCGAGGTCACCGGCTGGGGCATGACCAGGCCGGGCCCGGGGTGGACCGGCGGTGGCCCGAAACCGGTGGGGACGGTCGCGCCCCCGGCGGCTGCGGCACCGCCGTAGGGGTTCGTCGGGGCGGCGAAGGCCCCGGGGTACGAGGGTGCCGAGCCGGTGTACGTCGGGGCCGGCGCATGGGGGGCGGCCTGCTGCTGCGGATAGGGGGCGGGCGGGTTCCAGGGGGCCGTCGGGACGCTCTGCCCCGACTCGATCCCGGCCAGCATCCGGTCCAGGGCGGCGGACGACGGCCGCGCCGCCGGATCGCGGACCAGCACGCTCATCAGTACGTCACCGAGGGCTCCGGCCCTGACCGGTTTCGGCACGTCGTCGTTGAGGACGGCGGCGAGGGTGGCCAGGGTGTTGCCCCGGCGCAGCGGGTGGTGGCCCTCCACGGCGGCGTACAGCATCATCGCCAGCGACCACAGGTCGGAGGCGGAACCGCCCTCGTGGCCCGAGATCCGCTCGGGCGCCATGAAGTCGGGGGTGCCGATGATGGAGCCGGTCACGGTGAGGCTGGTCGTCTCGCGGATCGCGGCGATGCCGAAGTCGGTGAGGAGAGGGCGGCCGTCGGGCCGCAGCAGGACGTTGGCGGGCTTGACGTCCCGGTGCTGGATGTCGGCCTCGTGCGCGGCGGTGAGCGCGGCCAGCACTCCCCGGCCGATCCGGGCCGCCTCGGCGGGCGGCATCGGTCCCTGGGCGAGGCGGTCGGCCAGCGAACCGCCGGTGACCAGCTCCATGACGATCCAGGGGTAGGTGCCCTCGCCGCCGTCGACGATGTGATGGATGGTCACGACGTTGGGGTGGTCGATCCGGGCGAGGGCCCGCGCCTCGCGCAGCACCCGCTCCCGCAGGGTGCGCGCACCGTCCGGGTCGTACTCGGCGAGGTCCGGGTCGGGCGGGCGGACCTCCTTGACCGCGACCATCCGGTGCAGAGCCAGATCCCTGGCCCGCCAGACCGTGCCCATCCCGCCGCCGCCGAGGCGGGCCTCCAACTCGAAGCGCCCGTCGACGACTCGTCTGCCGGGGCCTTCGCCTGCCTCACTCATGGACGGGAGCATAGTTGTCGTCACCGACAGCCTGCGCCGCCCCCTGGGCCGGGACGTCGGACCTCCCGGCGTCAGTGAGCCGGGGTGCCCTCCGCCGTGCGGTGGGCCGTTGCGGTCTCACCGGGCGCGGACTGGATGACGTGCTGCGTGGACTCGGCAGGGGCCGCACCCTCGGCCGGGGCGGCGGTGGACTGCGTGGCGCCGTCCTCCTTCATCGCCTTGGCCTCGCTCTTGAGGATGCGCATCGACTTGCCCAGCCCGCGTGCGGCGTCCGGCAGCTTCTTGGACCCGAACAGCAGAAGGAAGAGGATCACGACGACCAACAGGTGCCAGGGTTCCAGTCCGTTGCGGAGCATTGCGTACGTCCCTTCTCAACGCTCATTGTTGCCAGCTTGCGCAACTGTACAACCCCCGGCCCCGATCCGGTGTCACGCGTCGGAGTCCTTTTTGCCGGTCGCCGCCGCGTAGGCCTGCGCCGGTGTCATCGGGACCCCGTTGAGCTCCACCGTCTTGTAGGGGCTGACCTTGGCGCAGGTCTTGGCCTGGTCGGCGGTCTGGGCGTGGGCGTTGGAGACCGCGGCCTTGGTGTCGGCGGGCGCGTGCGAGGACGCGCCGCCCGGATAGGTGCTGCCGCTCGTCCAGTCCGCGCCGATCACCAGGGTCAGGCCGGTGCCCGAGCCCTGTTCGAGATGGGAGGCGGACAGCCCGAGCGCCTTGGCGGCCGTCTGCGCCGCCCCCTTCTGACCGCTGCCGTAGGTGAGCGTGGTGGTCGTCGCGGGGCTGGGCGCGTTGGCCGTGGTCGTGGCCGAGCTGAAGCCCTGCTGGGTGAGCGCGCTCGCGACCTCGGAGGCCCGGCCGGTGATCGTGGTGCCGTTCTCCACGGTCACGGCGACCTGGGAGGCCGGCACCGCCGAGGCCGAGGGCTTCGCGCCGGCCGCCGCCGACTTCTTCCCGGAACCGGTGGTCAGGGACTGGTCGTCGACGATGCTGGAGAACAGGTCCTTGGCGCCCGATCCCACCACCACACGGTTGCTGTTGGTCGGGTCGGGGGCGGTCTGCATCGTCGTGAAGGTCATCCGCTTGGTGGGGACCTTGTTCACGTCGTCCGCGAGCGAGATCAGCTTCTTGACGCTGCCGAGGCCGTCGTCGACGGTCAGCGCCTTGGTGGCGGCGTCGGCGAGGTCGTAGACCGCGGTGGGATCGGTGAGGGTGCCCGCGCTCTTGAACTTCCGGATCATCGCGCTGAGGAAGATGTGCTGCGAGACGGTACGACCGAGATCGCTGCCGTCCCCGAATCCGTGCCGGGAGCGGACGAACTCCAGGGCCGCCTGGCCCTTGAGGGTGTGGGTGCCCTTGGACAGCTTCAGGTGCGAGTAGGTGTCGTACACGTTGTCGCTGACGCACACGGAGACTCCGCCGACCGCGTCGGACATCTTCACCACACCGGAGAAGTCGAGCTTGACGAAGTGGTCGATGGGGATGCCGGTGAGCTGGTGGATGGTGGCCACCTGGCAGGCGGGGCCGTACTGGAGGGCGCTGTTGATCTGGCCGTAGTAGCCGGGCGTGGACTCGCCACTCTCGCTGTCCTTGCAGGCCGGGACGTTGACCATGGTGTCGCGCGGGATGCTCATGATGGTGGCGTTGGAGCGGTCCGCGGATATGTGCACCACCATCTGCACGTCCGCGTTGCCGTTGCCGGTCTGCACACCGGTCCGGGAGCAGCCGCCGCCGAGCTTGCAGTCCGCCTTGCTGGTGCGGCCGTCGGAGCCCATGACGAGGATGTTGATCGGGGTGCGGCCGAAGGCGTCGGCCTTCTCCGAGCCGCCCTTGCCGTCGAGCGCGACGCTGTTGATGTTGCCGTTGAGGTGCTGGTAGAACCACCAGCCCGCACCGGCCGTGCCCAGCACCAGGATCGTCAGGCACAGTCCGATGATCAGCAGTATGCGCCGAATGCGATGCACCGGGCGCGCGCGGCGGCGCGACCTCTTGCCGCCCTGCGAGCGGGTCGCCGCCCGGGCCGCGGCCCGGCCTCCGGGCCGGTGTGCTCCGCCGGATCCACCCGCGCGCTGCCCGGGCACCTGGTCGGTGCGGCTGCGCGTGGCCTGACCGCCCGGGACGTCCCACCGGTCGCTCATCTACCACTCCCACGAAACGGTCGGGCCCGTCGGGCCGGGCCGAGGGGTGGGCGGCCGGGCGTGGGCGACGGTGTACGGGCAGGCCGGGCGCGAACTCGGCCTAGGTTGCGTAGTTGCGCAATCTAACAAATCCGTGGCCCGGCCAGCACGGAGCCCGCGAGATTTCACAGGTGAGGCATCTCATGGAGGAACGCGGCAACCCCGTGCACATCTCAGCCCTCGCCCAAGGCCGTCCCCGCCCGGGCCCAGTTCGCGTGCAGCTTGTCCAGGTACGCCCGGGCCTGACTGCCCGGCGTCGCGCCGCGGGCGAAGGCCAGCATGTTGCCGGCGCCCGTGTTGTAGCCGAGGGCCAGCAACTCGTCCTCGGTGTAGCGCGTGGACCGGTCGGCGGGCAGCTGGGCCGCCAGGTCGTGCAGGTACCAGGCCTCGGCCTCGATGGCGAGGTCTCGGTCGTCGGGCAGGTCCTCCCAGCTCCGGTCCGCGAAGTCCCGGCCCTTCTTGACCTCGTCGAAGGTGGCGCGATGCATGTTCGCGACACCGAAGGCCGCGTCGGGCTTGTACTTCTGCCAGGCCCGCTCCAGGGCGGGATCGTGCGGCTTGTACGCCTCGTTGCAGAGGATCGCCATCACCAGCCGCGCACTCACTCCGGCCTGGTGGGCACGGGCGCGCACGGAGGAGGCGTACTGGGCGGGGTCGTACGACGACGTGCTCGTCGCCGCCGCGGAAGGTGAGGCCGACGCGGTCGGCGTGGGGGTGGCCTCCTTCTGGGGAGGCGCCGAGTCGCTCTGCGAGGCGCCGGCGGCGCGCACGACGACGTACAGGGCCAGCGCGAGGACGACCGCGGGCAGCAGGCGCCGGCGCCAGGACACCCGGACCTCGGACATGCCTCTCCCCCTCCTCCGTCCGGCGTCCTTCGTACCGGAGGGGGACTAAGAGCGGCGTGGGGCGATGCTGTGGGCGGCCGGGACGGTGCGGGCGGTCAGCTGGCCGACCATCACGCGGACCACGGTCACGATGTCGGGGTCGTCGACGTAGTAGACCTGCCTGCGGCCCTCGCGGCGGGAGCGGACCAGACCGGCGAGTTTCAGTTTCGCCAGGTGCTGGCTGACCGCGGGCAGCGCGCCGCCCACCCGGTCGGCGAGGTGGGTGACATCGCTCTCGCCCTGGGCCAGCGCCCACATGATGTGCAGTCGGGCGGAGGAGGCGAGCAGCCCGAACACCTCGGCCGCCTCGGTCAGTACCTCGGCGGACGGATCCTCGAAGCCACCTGCGAGTGTCGCCACAGTCCTCTCCTGCCCCGCCCCGGTCACGGTGAACGCACGTGTGCTGTCTCAGTGTAAGGGCCGGGGGCGGGGGCCCGGCGGGCGCACTGTCGGTTCATCACTTGCGCAATGTAATAAGTCCGTGAAAGTACGTCGACGACTTGCCACCAGTCCCCGGCCGACCCCGTCGCAGCCGCACATCAGTCCATAGGCTTGCGCAAACAGGCAACTTGAAGCATCGGGGCCGGTCGGAGTCCGTCCGGCCCCGACCCGACCGGAGGACTACAACGTGGGCATCATCGGCTGGATCATCCTGGGCCTGCTCGCCGGAGCCATCGCCAAGATCCTGCTGCCCGGCCGCGACCCGGGCGGCCTCATCGGCACCACTCTCATCGGCATCGCGGGCGCCTTCGTCGGCGGCTGGCTGTCCGCCCGCTTCCTGGACCGCCCGGTGGAGAACCACTTCTTCGACCTCTACACCTGGGGCTCGGCGATCGCCGGCTCCCTGGTCCTGCTGATCGGCTACCGCCTGCTGTTCGGCAACTCACGCGACTGACCGGACCGTTGGCGGCACTGCCAACGGGGGGTCGCACCCGTCTTCGTCCAGCACAACCGGCGCGTCGCCGCCCTCATCCAGGTCATCTGCCCGACCCTGCCCGTCTTCCGCCTCGTCGAACGCCAGGCTGTGTGCGAGAGCCGGTCACGGGGGCAAGTGCACCGCCCCGGTGCCGGGCGCGGGCAGACTACGCACATGCAGCTCCCCGCCGAAGCCGTGGCCACCACCGTGTTGCTGGAGGTCATAAGGATCTCCGAACGCCCGACGAAGCGAGGCGCCCCGTATCCAGGCGTGGCGAGCGCCCACTGGATCGGGAGCGAGGCAGCCGACGTCATGGCCTTGATCGAGAGCTTGCCCGGCAGCGAGCAGCACCGCTGTGGCTTCTCGCCGGGCTGGAGCGTCCGAGCGTACGCGGACACTCTCGACCTTGCGTTGTTCGAGGCGGCGTTCTGCTTCAGCTGCCATGAAGTCCGCATGCAGGGAACCGCCGTGCCACCCGAACTGGCCACGCAGTTCTTCGACGCGGATGCCCCACAGGCGCACGCCCTCCTGACCCTCTTCCGCGACGCAGCCCCTCAGCTGGGCCGCCCCGGGCAGAAGACCTGAAACGGTGACCGGCGAAGTACGGGTCTAGGCGCCGCGCCTCACCTGACGCCACTCACGGAACAGGACGGCGAGCGGCCCGCGGACGCCGTATCCCACGCCTCGCCGGGTGACGGCGGCGCCGGCGCTCTCGACACGGGAGAGCTGGTGCTCGGCGAGGTCGAGCAGGGCACGCTGCAACGGCCGGAACCCCGGCACCGTGACCTCCGCCAGGGCCCGCGAGTCGGTCAGGGACTTCCTGGTCCTGCGACAGGTCAGGGCCACCAACTCCCGTACGGCCGGGGTGTCCTGCCCCTGTTCGAGGTCGGCGCGGGTGACGCCCAGGCGGTCCAGGTCCTCCTGCGGGAGGTAGAGGCGCCCTTCCTTCAGGTCGTCGGTGAGGTCGGTCAGGAAGTCCAGGCGCTGGAGACCCTCGGCGAAGGACCGGCAGCGGGACCGGAAGACCTCGTCGCCGCCTCCCTCGTGCTGGAGATCCTCGATCAGCATCAGCGCGGGCAGGGCGAGATGGTCGACGTACCGCTGGAAGTCGGCCTCGGTGGGGTGGCCCGCGAAGTGCAGTTCCTCGGTGGTGGCCTTGAGATAGGTGTGCACCCAGTGGTGGGGCAGCCGCCGTTCGGCGACGGTGTGCAGGAAGGCCCGCAGCACCGGGTCGTCGGCGTGACCGGAGCCCAGGCCGTCGGTGACCTGCTCGGCCCAGGCGTGCCAGCGCGGCAGGCGTTGCTCCAACGGCCCCTGGTCGGCGAGGTCGTCGGTGCGGGCGAGGAAGGCGTAGGAGGCGACGACGTGCGGGTGCAGCGCCGGGGCCACCAGCAGGCGTACGGCCGCGTAGTGGGCGAGGATGCGGCGGGCGAAGACCCGGGCGGCGGTCGAGTAGTCCGCGCGCAGAGCGGGGTCCCCCACCCCGGCGGCCGTCAGTCTGCGGTCCCAACTCGGCACGTGCTCCCACCCTTTGCTCGTCCACGGCTTCTGCGGGTGACCTTAGTCCTGGCCGGGCCGGCCGTCTGACGGTCCGGTCACGAAGGCGGGGGCCGTGAGCACGGAGAAGGGCGATCAGGTCGTACGGAGCGGAGACCGGCGGCGGCCGGGCGGTGGGGGTGCGCTGGAGCCGCGGACGACGAGTTCGACCGGGGGCTCGCCGGCGGACGCCGGCTCGGCGTCGGGGTGCTCGACGGCGTGCACGAGCACCCTGACGCCTTCCCGTGCGGCCGCCTCGAAGGGCTGACGCACGGTGGTCAGCGGCGGGGAGACGTAGGCGAACACGGGCTGACCGTCGAATCCGACGACACTGATGTCCTCGGGCACCCGCCGGCCCGCCTCCCGCAGCGCATGGACGAGACCGATGGCCATCTCGTCGCCCGCGGCGAACACCGCGGTCACCGACGCGTCCGAGGCCAGCGCACGCCCGGCCGCGTATCCGGACTCCGCCGACCAGTCGCCGTTGAGCAGCGGCGGCTCGTGCGCCCCCCGGGCGGCCAGCGCGTCCCGCCAACCCTCGATCCGGTCCTTGGTGACGTACCACTTCCGGGGACCGGCGAGATGGTGGACGGTCTCGTGCCCCAGCTCCAGCAGGTGCTCGGTGGCGGCCCGCGCCAGCTCCCGGGTGCCCAGGCTCGCCGTCAGCGTCCGGGAGCCGGTGAAGGAAGGCGGTGCGCCGAGGAAGAGGACGGGGACGTCGACGCGGAGCGGTACCTGTCCCTTCACGAAGGGCTCGGAGACGATGACCCCGTCCACGCCCTGCTCGAGCAGTGACCCCAGCGCGTCGGCGATGCCCTCCGGGGCACCGTCGGGCGTGTTGATCACGCGGAGCGCGTACCCCGAGTCCCGCACGGCGTGCTCGATGTGCACCAGAAGGGAAGCGGTTCCATAGCCCGCGGTGCCCAGGGCGACGACGCCGAGGGAGCGGGTGCGCCCGGAGGCCAAGGCCCGGGCCGCGTGGTTCAGGCGGTAGCCGAGTTCATCCGCGGCCGCGAGGACACGGCGTCGCGCCTCGTCGGAGACGTACGGCTCGTCGTTGAGCACCCTGGAGACCGTCTTGCGGGACACCCCGGCCAGCCGTGCGACATCCGCACTGCGTGGCACGGGCGCGTTCCGGTCGCGCCCTGCTTCCGGTGTCATGAACTCTCCTGTGGATATGTCCCGCGGCGCAGGTCAGACGGGGTGACCGCGCGGTCAGACCGCGCGGTCATGTTTACGTCGCCGAAACGCACGCGTCAAGGGTTCGGACCGGCCCCCTCCAGCTGGGCTCCATGTCCGAAGAATCCCGGAAACCGCTTTCCCGGAGTCCGGATAGAAGGGCATCAGGCCTGTTCAGACACCAGGCGCCGGGACGACCCGATCCCTTGCAGCCGACGCCGGAACCGGCCGCGAAACCGTGCAGGGGCCGCTCTCGCCGCATCCCGTCTCAGTAGATATTCGGACACACGGTCTTGACATTGACCCCGTTCAACGCCCAATCTTCGTGGCATCGCGATCGCCTCTGTGCGATCACGTTTGATTCTGATCAGTTGGTGAAGTCCTCCTCGCCACCGTCACATCGGGTCGCCGTACCGAAGCCCGGGTACGACCGCCCTGTCAGGAGCCGCAATGCGTGACATCTCCCCCTCGGGTCCCTCTCTTCCGTCGCCCAGCCGCCGCAGTCTGCTGCGGGGTGCGGGTGGTGCTGTACTGCTCGCGGGTGCGGGTGTGCCGTTGCTGAGCGCGTGTGGCAGCAGTGGCAGCTCGTCGGACCCGAAGTCCGTGAGTGTGGGCTCCAACGACTCGGACGCGGTGCCGAAGAAGGCGTACGCGGACGTGTACGCGGCCTTCCAGAAGCAGTCCGGTCTGACGGTGAAGGTGAACACGAAGGACCACAACACGTTCCAGGAGCAGATCAACTCGTATCTGCAGGGCACGCCGGACGACGTGTTCAAGTGGTTCGCGGGCTACCGGATGCAGTTCTTCGCGCAGAAGGGCCTGGCCTCCCCGATCGACGACGTGTGGGAGAAGATCGGCGGGAACTTCCCGGACGCGATGAAGAAGCTGTCCAAGGGCGCCGACGGCAAGTACTACTTCGTGCCCATGACGACGTACCCGTGGGCGGTGTTCTACCGCAAGTCCGTCTTCGCCCAGCACGGTTACCAGGTGCCCACCACGTGGGACCAGCTGGTCGCCCTGTGCAAGCAGATGAAGAAGGACGGCCTGGTCCCGATCGCGTTCGGCGACAAGGACGCCTGGCCGGCGATGGGCACGTTCGACCAGATCAACTTCCGCCTCAACGGCTACGACTTCCACGTCGAGCTGATGGCGGGCAAGGCGTCGTGGACGGACGCAAAGGTCAAGGGCGTCTTCGACCACTGGGCGGAGATCCTGCCGTACCACCAGGACGGTTTCATGGGCCGCACCTGGCAGGACGCCGCCCAGACGCTGGTGTCCAAGAAGGCGGGCATGTACCTGCTGGGCACGTTCGTGGGCCAGCAGTTCAGCAACAAGGCCGATCTGGACGACCTGGACTTCTTCCCGTTCCCGGAGATCAACTCGGCGTACGGGCAGGACACCGTGGAGGCGCCCACCGACGGGTTCATGGTGAGCAAGTCGCCCAAGAACAAGGCGGGGGTGACCAAGCTGCTGGAGTACCTGGGCACGCCGGCGGCGGAGGAGCTCTACCTCAAGGGTGACCCGAGCGTGGTGGCGGCCTCGAACAAGGCGTCTACGGCGGCGTACTCGCCGTTGCAGAAGAAGGCGTTCGAGATGATCGCGGGGGCGAAGAGCCTGACGCAGTTCATGGACCGTGACTCGCGTCCGGACTTCACCTCGACGGTGATGCAGCCCTCGCTGCAGAAGTTCCTCCAGAACCCCAAGGGCGTCGACAGTCTGCTGTCCTCGATCGAACGCCAGAAGAAGACGATCTTCGCGTCCTCCTGAGCTGAGCTGAGCTGCTGAATGACTACCGACACAACCCCGAA
>NZ_KQ948741.1:0-196452 GCF_001514195.1 Streptomyces griseorubiginosus
TTGCGGACGCCGAGTGGTGATCCCTTGAAGGAAGACGGCAGGGCGTTTGATCGGGGGAGAGGGCACCTACTGTTGCGCCTACCTGACAGCCCCCCACCCCCAGGATCGCCATGCGTACCGTCCCCTCCGTCGTGGCCGTCTGCGTGTCGGCCCTTCTGCTCAGCTCCTGCGGAGTCGTCGGCAGTGACACCGCGGTGAGCCCCAAGAAGGGCGACGACATCACCCTGGGGCTGCTGCTGCCCGACCGGGACACCAGCCGCTTCGACCGGTTCGACTACCCCCTCATCAAACAGGAGGTGGCGACCCTCACCCACAACAAGGGCAAGGTCAGTTACGCCAACGCCGGGGCGAGCGCGAAGCGGCAGAGCGAGCAGTTCCAGCAGATGGTCGCCGACAAGGTGGACGTGATCCTGGTGGACGCGGTCGACGCGGCGGCCATCGAACCGGCCGTGCAGAAGGCCAAGGACGCGGGCATCCCCGTCATCGCCTACGACCGCCTCGCCCAGGGCCCGATCGACGCCTACGTCTCGCACGACAACGAACTCGTCGGCGAGGTGCAGGGCCGGTCCATCGTCCAGGCGCTCGGTGACAAGGCCGAGTCCAGCAAGATCGTCATGATGAACGGTTCGCCCGCCGACCCCAACACCGCCCTGTTCGAGAAGGGCGCCCACAGCGAGCTCGACGGCAAGGTCGTCATAGCCAAGCAGTACGACACCCGCGAGTGGCTGCCCTCGGTCGCCAAGGCCCACATGAAGGAGGCGATCGCCTCCGTCGGCCTGAACAACATCGCCGCGGTCTACTCGGCCAACGACGACATGGCGGGCGCGGTCATCGACGAGCTCAAGGAGGCGGGGGCGACCAGGATCCCGCCGGTGACCGGGCAGGACGCCACGCTGGCCGCCGTGCAGCGGGTGGTGTCGGGCGAGCAGTACATGACCGTGTACAAGTCGTTCCTGCTGGAGGCCACCAACGCGGCGCAGATCGCGGTCTACAAGATCCAGGGCCGCGACCTCCAGTTCGACGCCCTGATCCGCGACAAGGTCGACAGCCCCACCCAGAACGACATCCCGTCGCTGCTGGTGCCGGTGGTCGCCCTGACCAAGGACAACATCGAGCAGACGGTCATCAAGGACGGCGTCTACACCGCACAGCAGATCTGCACCGCCCCGTACGCGGCGGACTGCGCGGCCATCGGCCTCAAGTAGTGGCCATCGGCCTCAAGTAACCGCCCGCACGCCGGTTCCCGGGAGCCGCCCTCAGGGGCCCGTGCGCAGGCGTCGTACGGCGAGGGTGGTCGCCGTCAGCGCGGTGACCGTGCCGAAGGCCAGGTGGACGGCGGTGTCGGCGGGGGTGAAGGACGCGATCGCGTTGCCGAGCACGCTGAGGACGAGCAGGGGCCACAGCAGAAGGTTCACGGGGTGCTCCAAGGGACTCGGTGGTTGTCGGTGGTTCTCGGTGGTTCTCGGTGCCGACGACGCTACGAGCCCGCACCCCGGCGCGCCGATCCCGCCCGCGACCCGGTCCGGGGTACAGCAGGCTGTACTTTCCCGCTCCCGGCCGTGCGGTGAACTCTCCTTCCGCCTAGGGTCGTTGTCCTCCAGCCACAGGAGGTTCCCATGGCCACCGCCGACCTGAAGGGCCTGGTCGTGGGCACCGCGACGACCGCGGCCGCCGCCCTCGGCCAACTGGTCTCCGGACTCGGTACGGCCGCCCTCGCGCCGTTCGTGCTGCTGTGGCTGGCCCTGCCCAAAGGCGTGCGGGTGCTGCACGCCCTCGCGGACATGGAGCGCGCCCGGCTCACCCGCTGGGGCCCCGAGGTCATCGCCCCCGCCCGGCCGCCCGCGCGGCTGCGGGCCGCCCTCACCGACCCCACCACCCGGCGCGAACTCCGCTGGCTGCTGCGTCATCTGGCCGTGGGGCTGCCGCTGGGCATGCTCGGTTTCGTGCTGCCGCTGCTCGCCGTACGGGACACCGCCTTCCCGCTGTACTGGCGGCTCGCTCCCACGGACGCGACCGCCACCTCCATCGGGATCGGTGTCGCGCACTCCTGGCCGGACGCCCTCGCCGTGTGCCTGCTCGGCGTCGGCTGGATCGCCATCATCCTGGGGCTCGCCCCCGCCCTGGCCCGCCTCCAGGCGAGCCCGGGACGCCGGCTCCTGTCTGCGGGGCCCGACGCCGACCTCTCCCTGCGGGTCGCCGAGCTGACCGCCACCCGGGCCGCCGCGCTGGACGCCCACGCCGCCGAACTGCGGCGCATCGAGCGGTCGTTGCACGATGGCACCCAGAACCGGATCGTCACGGTGACCGTGCTGCTCGGGGCCGCCCGCAGGATGGTCGCCCGCGATCCGGCCGGCGCCGACGAGCTCCTGGAGCGCGCCCAGTCCGCCGCCGAACAGGCACTGGCGGAACTGCGGACCGTCTCCCGCTCCATCCTGCCCCCGGTGCTCGCGGACCGGGGCCTCGCGGGGGCGCTCACCGGACTCGCCGCCGAGAGCCCGGTGCCGTGCACCCTCGACGTGGAGATGCCACGGCGGTGCGCGGCCTCCGCCGAGGCCACCGCGTACTTCGTCGTCGCGGAGGCGCTGACCAACATCGCCAAGCACAGCGGCGCGTCCCGGGCCACCGTCACGGTCCGCGCCCCGGGCCCACGGCTCCTGCTGCGGGTCACGGACGACGGCCGGGGCGGCGCCGACGAGCACGGCGGCTCCGGACTCACCGGCATCCGGCGCCGGGTGGCCGCCCACGACGGCAGCCTCCGGCTGACCAGCCCGGCCGGCGGTCCGACGGTGGTGGAGGTGGAGCTGCCGTGCGGGACGTGAACGGCCGTACGGCCGTACGGGAGCGCGCTCGGCCGGGCGCCCCCATGACCCTGACCCCCTGACCCCGGAGGTGCACCTGCCATGCGGATCGTGATCGCCGAGGACGATCCCCTGCTGCGCGAGGGACTCGCCCTGCTGCTGCGCGCCGAGGGGCTGGACGTGGTCGCCACGGCCGACACCGCCGACGGCGCGCTCGACGCCGTCGACACCCACGAACCGGACGTGGCCATCCTCGACGTACGGATGCCGCCCACGCACACCGACGAGGGGGTCCGCGCGGCCGTCGAGGCCCGGCGGCGCAGGCCCGGTCTCGCCGTCCTCGTGCTCTCCGCCTATGTCGAGCAGAGCTTCGCCACCGAGCTGCTGACCGGGGGCGTCGGCGGGCTGGGCTATCTGCTCAAGGAACGGGTCGGCCGCGTCGAGGAGTTCCTCGACGCGCTGCACCGGGTCGCGTCCGGGGGCACCGCCATCGACCCCGAGGTCGTCGCCCAGCTGTTCACCCGGTCCCACCAGGACGCCCGGCTCGCCCGGCTCAGCCCGCGCGAGAGGGACGTACTCGCCCTGATGGCCGAGGGACTGGGCAACAGTGCCGTCGCGGAACGGCTGTTCGTGACCGACGGGGCCGTGCACAAGCACATCCGCAGCATCTTCGCGAAGCTCGACCTGGCGCCGACCGACCAGGTGGACCGGCGGGTGGCGGCGGTGCTGCGGTACCTGGAGGACGCCCGGCGGACCCGCTGAAGTACAGCCTGCTGTACGGGGATCCGGGGCGTGCGCGGCAATGATCCGGGGGCGCCGCGCTGGTGTGCTGGAGACATCACATCAGCCCCCTAGGAAGGGATCCGCGGTGAGTGTCCAAGCCCCCGTCGGCATCGAGAACCCGCCCGTTCCGCACGAGCCCGCAGGGCTGCGCGGAAGCATCCGACGCAACCCCCTGACCTGGTTCTTCACCCTGGCCTTCGCCCTGAGCTGGGCCGCCTGGACGCCGTACGTCCTGTCCCGCAACGGCCTCGACGTCTGGCAGTTCACCTTCCCCGGCGGGCGCGCGGGCAGTCAGCTCACCGGTGTCCTGCCCGGCGCCTACCTCGGCCCGATCGCCTCGGCGCTCCTCGTCACCGGGATCACCGAAGGACGCGCGGGGCTGCGGACCTGGCGGCGCCGGATGCTGCGGTTCAAGGTCAGTTGGCGCTGGTACCTGGTGGTGCTGCTCTCCGTGCCGGCCGCCCTGACCGTCGCCTCCGCCGTGCTCGCCGGCCGGGGTCCCGCGCTGCCGTCCGCGATGATCCTCGCCGCGTACCTGCCGGGACTGCTCATCCAGATGATCACCACCGGGCTCGCGGAGGAGCCGGGCTGGCGGGAGTTCGCCATGCCGCGGATGCAGCAGCGCCATGGTCCCCTGACCGCGACCCTCGTCGTCGGCGTGCTGTGGGGCTGCTGGCACCTGCCGCTGTTCCTGACGGAGTGGGGCGGCGGGCCGCACGTGTCCTGGACCGTGCCGGTGCAGTTCGTCGTGATGACGATCGCCTTCAGCTTCGTGATGACGTGGGTGTTCAACCGGTCCGGCGAGAGCATGCCGCTGGTCATGCTGCTGCACACCGGCGTCAACAACTACCTCTCCCTCGCCTGGACGGACATGTTCCCCTCGCTCTCCGAGCACGACGGGGCGCGGGCCCTGCTGCTCGCGGCGACGGCGGCGGCGCTGGTCCTGCTGATCGCGACACGGGGGCGGCTGGGACTGCCCAGGCGGTGATCCGAGGTGCTCGGCGGATATGAACCCGCTCCCTCAGTCCGTCCCGGTCCCGCTCCCGCTCCCGGACCCGGTCCCGGACGCGAACCGGAGCGAGATGCGCCGCAGGACCTCCGCGGCGGAGGTGTCGGTGCGGCCCTCGTCATGGACCTCGGCCAGCTGGACGAAGGCGAAGGCGAAGCAGTTGGCGATGCTCGCGATGGCGGGACCGAGTTCCTCCACCACCGCGTCCGCGGCGGCGTGGCCACTGGCGTCGGCGGGCAGGTGGATGCGGGGCAGGGTCTCCACGAGGAGCGCGGAGACCGCACCGGTCAACGAGGCCTGCCGATCCGGGTGTTCCCGCACCTGCCGGCGCATCTCCAGTGCCTCGGTGAGGATCCCGACGACGTTCTGCATGACCTCGCGCTGTTCCATGGTTCCGCAGCGTATGCGCTCGGCGGCACACGTCATGTGACTCAGGGCACAGGAACTCGGCACAGCGGAGCGGAGCGTTACGGGTGTGAGGGAAACAGAGACGGCGGAACCCGAGCGGGCACGGATACGGGCCGGGGACCGGGCGGCCTTCGGGGAGTTGTACGACCGCTACGCGCGGACCGTGTACAACCACGCCCTGCGGCTGACCGGGAACTGGGCGGAGGCCGAGGAGGCGATGTCCGAGACCTTCCTGGCCGCCTGGCGGACCCGGGAGACGGTCGAGCCGGAGGGCGGCTCGCTGAAGCCCTGGCTGCTCGGGATCGCCACGCACAAGGCGTACAACGTCAACCGGGGTCTGCGGCGCAGGCTCGCCTTCCTGGCCCGCAGTCCGCAGCCGCGCCCGGTGGAGGACTTCGCCGAGGAGAGCGCCGGCCGGATCGACGACGCACGGCGGCTCGCGGCGGTGCACCGCGCCCTGGGCCGGCTCAGCCGCCAGGACCGTGAGGTGTTCGCGCTGTGCGTGTCGGCCGGCCTCGACTACCGGCAGGCCGCCGAGGCCCTGGGCGTCCCGGTCGGCACCGTGCGGTCGAGGCTGTCCCGGGCCCGCGCCCGCCTCGCCCGGCTCAGCGCGGAGACGGAACCGCCCCCGGCCCACGGAGGGATGGAGAGTGAGGCCGCGCTCGCGGCCCTGTTCCTGAAGGAGGAGACCCGATGAACGAGGCCGAGGAACTGGCGGCCACGGCGGAGTGGGACCTCCCGCCGGAGCGTCACCGTCACTTCAAGGACGTACTGATGCAGCGCATCGACGACGACAAGCAAGCTGCCCAAAAGCCTTCCGTACGGCGCCGGTTCGCCCGGCCGGCCGTGCTGGTCCCGCTGGTCTCCGCGGCCCTGGCGGGGGCCCTGCTCACCACGCTCACGACCGGCGGACACACCCCCGCCCCCGAGGCTCCCAGCGCCTCCGTCACCCTCGGCCGCATCGCGACGGCCGCCATGGCGAGCGACACGATCCGGGTGCGGGACGACCAGTTCGTGTACGTCAGGACGCTGGACCGCTCGAACAAGGGGAGCTTCACCGGGCCGGTCGAGCTCGGCGCGCTGCACACGGAGGAGCACTGGACCGCCCAGGACCCCGGCCCGCTCCGGATCACCGGATGGCTCCGGGCGAGCGGAAAGGACGCGATCATGCCGGGTCAGCTCATCCCGGTCGAGTCCTCCGATCCCGTCCCGGTCGGGGTCGCCCACCCCACCTACCGGTGGCTGGCCTCGCTGCCCACCGATCCCGACGCCCTGCTCTCCAGGCTGTACAAGGAGGCCAGGCCGGTGGACGGCGAGTCGCGGGACCAGGCGGTCTTCTCCCTGATCGGCGATCTGATCGGCGGCACGGTGATGCCGCCCGCCACCATGGCCGCCTTCTACCGGGCGGCGGCCCGGCTGCCCGGGGTGCGGGAGATCCCCGACGCCGTCGACGCCACCGGCCGGCACGGCATCGCCATCACCCTCGACGACACCGGCTTCGCGACCCGTTACGAGTGGATCTTCGACAAGGAGACCCTGGCCCTGCTCGGCTCCCGCTTCTACATCACCGATCCGGACCGGGGGATCACGACCGAGACCCTGGCCGGCACCAGCGCCGTCATCGAGAGGGCGGTCGTCGACAGGAAGGGCGAGGTGCCCGCCCGGTCCGCCTCTCGCTGACGTCCCGCTGACGGCCCCTGGAGCACAATGACGGACATGAGCATCGTCAAGATCAACGTACTCACGGTCCCCGAGGAGCAGCGCGAGACGCTGGAGAAGCGGTTCGCGGCCCGGGCGGGGAGCGTGGAGAACTCGGACGGGTTCGAGTGGTTCGAGCTGCTGCGGCCGGTCGAGGGCACCGACACCTACCTCGTCTACACCCGCTGGCGGGACGAGGAGTCGTTCCAGAAGTGGATGTCCGGCATGGCACAGGCCGCGCACGGGAGCGGCGGTGAGGGGGAGCGCCCCAGGCCGGCCGCCTCCGGCGCCACCCTGTGGAGCTTCGAGGTCGTCCAGCAGGCCGCGCCCAAGCTCGACTAGACCAGCAAGCTGACGTCCCTCATGCTCCTGGGTTCGGTCAGCGGCGGTGATCCTGCTCGTGGCCTGGGAGAACCGGGCGTGCTTGTCGCTCGCGGAGTGAGATCCGCGAGCGACTGGCCCGCGCCTCCGGCGGACCGCAGGCCGGGTCGGGAAGCACGACCGGTGCGCGCTGGACGATCCCGGGGCGGACGCCTTGCCGCCGGTGTCGCAGCGGGCCACCTTGCCCATGTGCTCCAGCTTGTGACCGGTGGCTTCGGCGATGACATCGCGTGCGCGCAGGCCCGTACCGTCCTCCTCGGTCCTGGCCGGAAGCCTAGGCCGGCTTGCCCTCTGTCCCATGCCACGGCCAGTAGGAGAAGCCGTTGCCGGTGTACCAGTCCAGGCGGGTCCTGCCGCATGCACCGCTGTGCACGTCCAGGAAGTCGTAGTTGACGGCCTTGATCGACCTCTTGGGGAAAGTCACGGAGATTTCCGTAGTGACAGTGCCGCGTGAGGGGATCGTGCCCACGGTCAGGGACTGTGAGTTCCACAGGGGCAGCGAGCCGTTGGTCTTGCTGTTCCAGTGCAGCGCCATTGAGTGCCAGGAGCCCTTGCCGACGCGCCAGCGCACGTGGGGCGCGGGGCCCCGGTTCTTCATGAGGTTGCCGATGGCGAAGACGTACGAGGCCTTGGTCAGTGCTGCGTTCTCGGTGTTGTGGAGCCGGAGCTTGGCATGGAGCGCAACGTCGGGCTTCCGTGCGGTGGGTACGACCGATCCGGCAGCGTCCGAGACCGACACGGCTCCGTACCGGCAGGTGTACCCGAGGGCGTTGTCCTTCGGCGTGGCGGCAGTCGCGGCACCTTGGGCGGCGAGCACGCCGAGGACGCCGGCTGTGGCGGCGAGAACGGCGCCCTGGCGAACAGTGGTGTTCAACATCTCCTCCTCATCGCCTTGATGGCACAACGACCGCGGCCTGCCGTCAATGATCTTTGCGGGATCATTGCGTACTGGAGAGCCACCCCGACCAGGCCGCGCCCCAAGCAGGGGCGGGCCAAGGGGACTCCGGCATTGGGCGCCGGGGTCCCCTTCCGTGCGCTACAGCGTGACCTGCTTGCCCCCGAAGGTCACCACCAGGCTGCCGTTCGCGGCGAACGACCAGCCCAGGGCGCCGGAGTACGCGGCGCAGCGGGACCCGTTCGTGCCGGACCAGAACTGGTTGGAGCTGTCGGCGTCACCGGCGTACCGGTCGTTGCCCCCGCTGTTGCACGAGGTGTTGGAGCGGAAGACCGAGGTGCCCTTCTCGAAGTTGAAGTTGCGCTCGGTGTTGGAGACGGAGACGTTGCTCGTGATCGTCATCGAGCCGGGGTTGCTGTTGTAGGTGAACCCGTGGTGGCCGTTGCCGTAGGCGAGCGAGTGCTGGACGACGTGGTCGACCGCGATGTCGTCGCCGCCGAGCTTGTACCCGTTGCGGTCGCCGTTGCCGGCCTGCGAGCCGTCGCTGAGCGTGCCGTTGCCGTAGGACAGGGAGTACTCGATGGTCACCGGGCCGATCGGGCCGGTGTCGGTCTTGGTGTAGAGGTCCCAGCCGTCGTCGATGTTGTTGTGCGAGACGGCGTACCGGAACACGTTGCCGGTGCCGGTGGTGAGCTTCGCGGCGAAACCGTCCGCGTCCTCGCCGTCGGAGTCGGCGTTGTCGTGCGACTCGGCGCTCAGGATCAGGTTGTTCGACGGCCACTGGCTCGCCGGGGTGGTGGAGGCGATCCGGCCGAGCTGGAGTCCGGTGTCCCGGTTGAAGCGGGTCACGGTGCGTTCGACGACGTTGTTGCTGCCGCCGACGTAGATGCCGTTGTCCCCGGCCCGCTCGACGACCAGGCCGTAGAGCTTCCAGTAGTCGGCGTTGAGCTGGAGGCCCCGGTTGACGGAACTCTCGCTCTGCGCCGCGAAGTTGAGCACCGGCGTCTCGCCCGGGTAGGCGGAGAGCGTGGTGCGGGCGGCCGCGGTGCCGTTCCGGCCGGCCGGGATGGTCACCGTCGAGGAGTAGGCGTACGTCCCTCCCCGCAGGTAGATGGTCCCGCCGGCGGTGACGCGGCTGATGGCCGAGGTGAGCGTGGTGGGCGCGGTCACGGTGCCGGCCGCGCCGTCGGTGCCGGTCGGTGACACGTACAGGGCGCTGCTCGACGGCGGGGTCGTGGTGCCGGAGGTCTCGGCGTCCAGGTAGTCGACGTTGGGCAGGCCGTTCGCGGTCGTGGGGTTGAGCCGGACCGTGTTGCCGCCCGCCGTCACCGGGACGGTGAGGGTCTTGGTGGTCCAGCCGGTCCAGGTGCCGGTGGACTCGAAGGAGGCCGAGGAGACCGTCGAGCCGTTCACGATGATGTCCGCCGTTCGGGCGGTGGTGGTGCCGTTGGCGAAGCGGACGCTCAGGGTCGCCGTGCCCGTTGCGGGTGCGGACACGGTGAACTGGGCGTAGGCGCCGGTGGCGTTGGTGCCGTTGCAGAAACCGCTGCCGGAGTAGCCGGCGTACTCGGTCTCGACGGCTCCGGTGCAGACTGCGGGGGAGGTCTCGGCCTCGTACCGGTTGGGGGCGGCTTGCGCGGTGGTGGTGCCGGACAGTGCGACGAGCGTGCCGGCGAGGAGGCCGACGGAGGGGATGAGGGGTCTCAGGCGCATCGTTCGTCTCCATGGTGTGTGGTGACGGGGGGCACGTGTTCCGCGGATGTTCTGCGGACGCCCCTCGGACGGTAAGCGCTTACCATGGTCACGTCAACGGCTGTGTATGTGATTGCTGTTCACAGATACGAATTGGATACGGTGGGCGGCATGACGCTCTTCGTGAAGATCTGCGGCCTGAGGACCGAGCAGGACGTCGACACGGCCGTCGAGGCCGGCGCCGACGCCATCGGGTTCGTGTTCTCCGACAGCCCGCGCCGCATCGACCCCGCGACGGCCGCGCGGCTGGCCGCCAGGATCCCGGAGAACGTCCTGACGGTGGGGGTGTTCCGCCGCGAGCCCCTGGAGTACGTCCGCTCCGTGGCCACCGAGTCCGGCATCGGGGCCGTCCAGTTGCACGGCCCCGAGGACCGTGACTACTACGCCTCCCTGGCCACCGGCGGCTGGACCCTGATCCGCGCCGCCGCCTTCGGCGACTCCGTCCCGCGCTGCGGGGAGTTCGGCGAGGACATGCTGCTCCTGGACGCCCCGGTGCCGGGCTCGGGCATCGCCTGGGACTGGTCGCGCAAGCAGGTCGCGGCCGCGGGCGAGAAGTGGCTGCTGGCCGGCGGCCTGACCCCGGAGAACGTCCGCGAGGCCGTGGACGTCACCCGCCCCTGGGGCGTCGACGTCTCCAGCGGCGTGGAGGCGAGCCGGGGCGTGAAGGACCCGACCCTGATCACGGCGTTCGTGGAGGCGGCACGAGCGGGAGCGCCCGCCGCGGGGTGAGGGCGGCCGGTGGCGCCGGGTCGGCCGGGGTGCAAGCGCGGGAGCGCCCGCCGTCGGCCGGGTGGACTGACGACGGGCGCTCAGGTAGGGCTTTTAGGGGCGCGGGGCTGTATCGATCAGCGGCTACCGCCGCGCGGGCGCGACCAGCCACGACGGCGCGGCAGACGGGATGTGACCCGTCGTGGCACTACTTCCCCCTCACCGGGACGAAAGCCAACGCATCCCACGCAATCGACGCATCCCCCGTCCCATCACCCGTGGCCGAGGCCAGCGAAACACTCGGCGTCCCCGCGAAGTCGTACGACCCCAGCGACACCCACGCGTTCTTCCCACCCGTGTCCTGCGAGATCGTCTTCTCCACGACCGTCCCGTCCCCGAGATCGATCCGGTACGTCGCCGACGGCGTGTTCGCCTCGTGGTCCGGCAGATGCACCATGACCTCCGCCGACCCCACCACCTTCCGGTCCGGCGTCCAGGTACCCGTGACCACCGAGTCGGTGTACGACGGCACCCGCGTGTGGGTCAGCCAGAAGTGGCCCCCGAACCCGGCCCCCAGCTGATGGAAGTCGATCTTCGAGGGATAGACGGTCGCCCCGTTCTGCTGCGCCGACCCGAAGGTGAACGTCAGCGTCCCCCGGCTCGTCCAGTTCCGCTTGCCCGCACAGGGGTTGGTGGAGCCGACCCGGAACTTCACCGTGTTCGGCACGTCGTCCACGATCAGGGCGTTCGCCGGGAGCGTGGACGTGCAGGCCGCCGGATGCGGGGCGGCGACCTTCGGCTCGGGGTCACCCGCCGCGTACTTCAGCACCTCGGTGCCGCAGGTCGCCGTGCAGTCGGTCCAGCTCACCGGCTGGTGCCACCAGCACTTGAAGTCGTCGCGCTGGCACGGCCCTTCGGGCTGGCTGGAGCCCGCGACCTTGCGGGGCTTGGTGATGTCACAGTCGTTGGCGGTGGGCTTGCAGAAGGTGTCGTGCGCGGGCTCGGCGGCAGGCGCCCCGGAGGGCCACTCGCCGACGGTGAACGCCCTGACGGCCGCCCCGGTCGCCGGGTCCGTCTTCTGCTGGGAGTAGGCGGCCCAGCCGAGCACCCGCTCCGGGTACGTCCACAGGTTGGGGGTGCGGGCGTCGTCGTAGCCGGACGACAGGAACATCGTGCGGTCGGCCGGGTAGAGGCCGTTGGCCGGGTTGTTGAACCAGCCGAGGCCCCACGGCGCGCTCGCGTCCGTCGAACTGGGCAGGTTGAGGCCGCTGTTGTAGGCCCACAGCGCGAGCCACCAGTTCTCCAGGTACTTCGGGTCGCCGCCGTTGACGAGCAGGCCCCTGTCGTAGAGCTGGTTCCACTTGTCCTGGAGGATCTGGAGCCCCGCGGCGATGTTGGCCGCGTAGTCCACGGTGAGCGCCTGCTGCTGCTCGGCGGTGTACGTGGTGTCCGCCTTGGCCATGCCGCTGGTCACCTGGGCGATGCCGTAACCGCAGTCAGCGGCCGCCCAGTTGACGGTGTGGACGCTGCCGGCGTTGCCGTAGTAGCCGCCCTGGATGAAGTTGCTGCTCTCGCCGGCGGCCGCCCGGGAACTGGCCTGGAGCAGGTTGGACTCCTGGGAGAGCACCCCGAGCATGACCTGCGCGGGGACCCGGCCGCCGCCCTTGAGCGGGGTCGAGGGGAACAGGCCCTGCGGGGTGTACGACGGGAGCTCGCTGCCGTTCCAGCCGCTGCGCCGGCGCACGTCGAGCTTGCCCTGCACGGCGAGGTCCGTCGCCCACTCGGCCTGCGCGGTCGAGGGCTGGAGCGACTGGAGCTTCGGGTCGTTGCGGGTGACGGCGCAGGCGCGGTCGGGGTCGGTGGTGGAGGTCGCCGGGTCGTCGTCGGCGGTGCTCTTCATGTGGACGCTGTCGGTGTGCACGCCGTCGGACAGGGCCGGGGACTGCTCGGCGCCCTGGGCCGCCGCCTTGGGGACGACCTTGAACCCGACGCTGCTGTCGCTGCCGGGCAGCACCGCGTCGATGCCGACCGGCTGCGCGAGGCCCGAGGCCGTCTTCCGGCCGCCGGCCGCCTCGGTGCCGTTGCCGACGGAGGTCAGCGCGAGCGAGCCGGTGGTGGAGACCTCGGCGGAGGCCGGCACGTCCAGCGTCCGCCAACTCTTCGGCAGCGCCGAGTGCTTGACGGCGTCCTCGGCGTCCCGGCCGGTCACGAAGACGCGGCCGCCGTTGCCGTGCACCGCGAGGGAGCCCAGCGCGCCGGAGCCGAGGAGCTGGTCGGAACCCGCCGAGGTGACCCGGCGCACCTGCACCTGCTTGCCGTCGGGTACCTGGTAGGCGAGCCCGCGGTGCGCGTCCGGCACCAGCCGGAACGGCGTACCACCGGTCTTGGCGAGGGTGCTGGTGTCGCCCTTGGCGTCCACGGAGACCACGGCGTCGCCCCGGGCGGCCGCGATCTCGTTCCCGAAGGGCACGGCGGAGGTGAGCTGACCGGCGACGGTCTGCTGCCGCACCAGTTTCGCCCGGGCGGTGTCGACGGTGAGCAGCTCGGTGTCGTCGCCCTGCGGCCGGGTCAGGACGGCCTGTTCGCCGTCGCCGCAGCCGGGGTTGAAGTAGGCGAGGGAGACCAGCTCGGGCAGCTTGGTCACACGGCCGTCCGCGAGGTCGACCACGGCGGCGAACGCGCCCTGCTGGAAGCCCTGTTGGTCGTTGACGGCCTGCCGGGGCGCGTAGACCACGACGGCACGGTCGCCGGAGCCGGTCACACAGGTCTGGCCGATCCACTGGTCGGTGTCGACGCCCGGCTCGGACAGGGTGGCCGCGGTGTGCCACCGGTAGGCGTCGGCCGCGTCGGCGACCAGGACGTGCAGTCCGGTGGCGTCACCGTCGTAGGTGACGATCCGGTCGCCGGACTTCTGCCAGCCGGAGGGGAGTCGGGAGGTGTCGGTGATGCGGTCCGTCGGGGCCGGCGCCGGGTCGGAGGGGTCGGTCAGGGCCGCGGACGCGAGAGGCGCGACGAGGGCGAGTGCCGCTACGGACATACCGGAAGCCGCGAGTATTCTCCCGCGCCGGTTCTTCGGCACCCAGCGGTGCCGGCCTCCTGGATATTCACGAATGGTGCGCAAGGAATTCCGCCTGAATTCATTTGTGAAGGTCGATACCGGCCGCGCGTTCCCCCAGGCCGGTGACGCGGAAGGTACCAGTCCGCTATGGCCGTCATGGTTGGCGTGGGAGATCTACGGGCCGGTATCCACGAAATATCCACGGAAATCAAACAGCGCTTTTCCTTTTGTTACCGTCCCTTGGGAGACGGTCGTGACGACGTGCGAGGGCCCGGGTCCCCGCCGGGACCCGGGCCCTCGTTTCGTCAGCGCAGCGAACCGATCCGGTCCACCCGCTCGTTCACTCCCTCGCGGAGTTCCTTCAGGGTCGTCCCCGGCGGGGCCACCGTGGGCTCCGACGACGGCGGCTGGGTCTCGTCCGTGCACCTCGCCCCGCGGGACGGGACCTTCAGGTTCACGAGGTAGTCCGTGATCCGGTCCGTCGCGCAGACGCTGCGGTTGAACGCCGTGTGGCCCTCCGCCTCGAAGGTGAGGAGGCGGCCGTTGTCGAGCTCACGGGAGAGGGCCACCGCGTCCTGGTACGGGGTGTCCGGGTCCCCGGTGTTGCCGATGACCAGGATCGGCGCGGAGCCCTTCGCCCGGAAGGTGCCGGCGTAGCGGCTGGTGTGCTCGCCCTTCCACTGGACGCAGGCCGTGGCGTGCTGGTGGTCGTAGGTGGGCGGGCCGTAGGCCATGGCGGGACCGAGGAGCGGGGCCAGCCTGGCGTTGGTCGTGACCTCGCGCTTCAGCAGTGCCGGGTCGCTCGGGTACTTCTTGTCGACGCACTCGACCACGACGTTCGGGTTGAGGAAGTCGAAGCTCGCCGGGGACGGCGGCCGCAGCAGGAACGACGTGTTGTCGCGCAGCTGCGCCTTGCGCAGGGCCTCCCCGAAGGACGGCCAGATGACCTTGCCCTCGTTGATGTTGAACATCAGCCGGTAGACGAGGGTGTAGCCGTTGGCCTGGCCCCCGTTGGCGGTGGGCACCGGGTTGGCGTCCAGGTCGGCCTTCAGCTTCTCGAACGCCCCGCGCGGGTCCCCGTCGCCGAAACCGCAGGTCGTCGGGTTCGCCTTGCACCAGTCCAGGAAGCGGCCCATCGCCCCGTCCAGGGCCAGGTACTGCGGACGGTCGTAGGCGTAGGGGCGGTTCGTGTAGTGCTCGGGGTCGTACGCTCCGTCGAGCGCGAGCGCGCGCACCCGCTTCGGGAACATCGCCGCGTAGACCGTACCGATGTAGGAGCCGAACGAGCGTCCGTAGTAGGTGAGTTGCTTCTCGCCGAGCGCCTGGCGCAGCAGGTCGATGTCCCGGGCGACGTACTGGGTGCCGACGTACGGCAGCAGGTCGCCCGCGTTGTCCTGGCAGGCCTGGTCGAAGTCGGCGGCCTGTCGCACCGCCGGTTCGTAGGCGTCGGGGCCCGGGACGCCCTTGGCGGCGGTCACGGCCCGGGTGTAGGTCGGGTCGTCCCAGCACACCACCTGGGAGCTGCGGCCCACGCCACGCACGTCGTAGCCGAAGACGTCGAAGTCCTCGCGCAGGGCGGT
The DNA here is from genome assembly GCF_001514195.1 of Streptomyces griseorubiginosus. GTDB lineage: Bacteria > Actinomycetota > Actinomycetes > Streptomycetales > Streptomycetaceae > Streptomyces > Streptomyces griseorubiginosus. The sequence continues at coordinate 15,071 of NZ_KQ948741.1, forward strand.
CGGCAGGTCGTCGTAGTTGTTGCGCACGAAGTCCACGCCGGAGTTGCCCGGGCCGCCCGGCTGGAGGAACAGCGTGCCCTTGCGCTTCGACGGGTCGGTCGCCTTCTTGCGGATGACGGCGAGGGTGAGGGTCCTGCCCTGCGGCTCCCGGTAGTCCAGGGGCACCTGGGCGTTCGCGCACTCGAACCCGCCCTGGCAGTCGGACCAGGCGAGGGCCGGCACGGGCGGTGCGGACGGGGCGGTCGGAGTGGTCGGGGTGGCCGACGCCGAGGTCGCGGCCCCGGTCCAGGCCACGGCGAGCGCGCTCACCGCCGCTCCGGTGAGTCTGAGTCGTCTGAACTTCACTGTCTTTGTTCCCCCTTGGGCTGGTCAGGCCTCAGTGAATCGGTCGTCATCACCGACGAATCGGTTCTCTCACAGAGGACACACAGCAAATCCCGCCGCATGGTTCCCGGACGGGGTCGGCTCCCGGTCCGTCGTCCTGCGGGCCTACTCCGCGGCCGCCGCCTACTGCGTACCGAGTAGCGGGGATGTCGGCAGGCGCACGACGACACGGCGGGTCTCGTCCGACGAGTCTGGAGGGACTGTTCGGCATCAGATGTGGAGACCCTCGCCGTGGCTGAATTTCTTTACCGCGTGGGCCGCCTGGCCTTCCGGCGACGCTGGTACGTCGCCCTGGTCTGGGCGGCCGTCCTGGCCGCCGTCGGGCTGGGCGCCCTGAAGGCGCCCGGCGCGGCCGACGAGGGCTTCTCGATGCCGGGCATCGAGTCCCAGAAGGCGTTCGACCTCATGGACGAGCGCTTCCCGGGCGCCACCGCGGACGGCGCGACCGCCCGGGTCGTCTTCGTCGCGCCGAAGGGCGAGAAGGTCACCGCGGCCGACCACCGGAAGGCCGTCGAGAGCGCGGTCGCCGACCTGGCCGACGGCTCGCAGGTCGCGTCCGCCGTCGACCCCTTCCAGGCGAAGGCGGTGAGCAAGGACGGCACGACGGCGTACGCCACCGTCACCTACAAGGTCGCCTCCAACGACCTCACCGACGCGAGCAAGTCCCAGCTGGTCAAGGCCCTCGACCAGGCCCGGGACACCGGGCTGACCGTCGAGGCGGGCGGCACCGCCATGGACGACGGCGCCGGCGCGGGCGGCTCGGCCGAGGTGATCGGCATCGCGATCGCCGCCGTGGTCCTGCTCGTCACCTTCGGCTCCCTCGCCGCCGCCGGACTGCCCCTGCTGACCGCCATCCTCGGCGTCGGCGTCAGCATGGCCACGATCCTCACCCTCGCCCACCCTCTCGGCCTGTCCACCACCACGGGCACCCTGGCGATGATGCTGGGCCTGGCCGTCGGCATCGACTACGCCCTGTTCGTCGTCTCCCGCTACCGCGAGGAACGCGCCAAGGGCAGGGAACCCGGGGAGGCCACGGCCCTCGCGGTCGGTACGGCGGGCTCCGCGGTCGTCTTCGCCGGGCTCACCGTCGTCATCGCCCTCGCCGGGCTGACCGTCGTCGGCATCCCGATGCTCACCAAGATGGGCCTGGCCGCGGCGGGCGCGGTCGTCGTGGGCGTCCTCATCGCGCTGACCCTGGTCCCGGCGTTCCTCGGCTTCTGGCCGAACGCGGTACTGCGCCGCAAGGACCGCAAGAGGGGCCGTATCGAGGAGGAGGCCAAGGACAACGGCGGCACCCGGTGGGCCAGGTTCGTGCTGCGCCGACCGCTGCCGGTACTGATCCTCGGCGTGGTCGGTCTCGGTGCCCTCGCCGTGCCGATGACCTCCCTCCAGCTGGGCATGCCCGGCGACGAGGCCAAGTCCACCTCCACCACCGAGCGCCGTGCCTACGACGCGCTCGCCGAGGGCTTCGGCCCCGGCTTCAACGGTCCGCTGACCGTCGTCGTGGACGCGAAGGGCGACGCCGACGCGAAGGGCGACGCCGACGCCAAGGCCGCGGTCTCGACGATCTCCCGGAAGATCGGCGCGACCGAGGGCGTCGTGTCGGTGTCCCCGGCCCGCTTCAACAAGGCCGGTGACACCGCCGTCTTCTCGGTGGTGCCGTCCACCGCGCCCACCAGCGAGAGGACCAAGGACCTCGTCACCACCATCCGCGATGCCCGCCCGGCCCTGGAGTCCGGGACCGGCGCGACCTTCGAGGTCACCGGCAGCACCGCGATGAACATCGACATCGCCGCGAAGGTGCAGTCGGCGCTCGTGCCGTACCTGATCGTGGTGGTGGGCCTCGCGATCGTGCTGCTGCTCGTCGTCTTCCGCTCACTGCTGGTCCCGCTGAAGGCGGCCCTCGGCTTCCTGCTCTCCGTCCTGGCCTCCCTCGGCGCGGTCGTCATGGTCTTCCAGGAGGGCCACGGCGCCTCCCTGCTCGGCGTGGAGACCACCGGCCCGATCATGAGCCTCATGCCGATCTTCCTGGTCGGCATCGTCTTCGGCCTCGCCATGGACTACGAGGTCTTCCTCGTCTCCCGGATGCGGGAGGCGTACGTCCACGGCGAGACGCCCGCCCAGGCGGTGACCTCCGGATTCCGGCACAGCGCCCGGGTGGTCGTGGCCGCCGCGCTGATCATGATTGCGGTGTTCGCCGGGTTCATCGGCGAGAGCGACTCCATGATCAAGATGATCGGGTTCGGGCTCGCCTCCGCCGTCCTGCTCGACGCGTTCGTGGTCCGGATGGCCATCGTCCCCGCCGTGCTCGCCCTGCTCGGCGACAAGGCCTGGTGGCTGCCGGCGTGGCTGGACCGGATCCTGCCCCGGGTGGACGTCGAGGGCGAGGCCCTCACCCGGGCCGCCGACACCCCCGACCCCGCCCCCACCCCCGCCGACCAGGAGGCGGTCCGCGTCTGACCCCACCCCCCCCCACCAGGGCCGCCCGTGTCGTACGGCACGGGCGGCCCGCTTCGCTCACCATGGGACCCGAGCCCACGCACCGGAGAACACGATGACCACGAGCATGGAACGGCGCTACGCGGACCGCCTGGAGGAACTGTCGGACCGCCACCCCTTCCTCGTCGACCTGGCGCTCGTCTTCACACTGCTGGGCTGCGCGGTCCTCGGCGCCTCGCTGACCCTGCCCGGCGCCACGCCACCCGACGACGACCAGCTGGCCGTGGTGCTCATGGGCGTGTCCTGTCTGGCCCTGCTCAAGCACCGCACCCACCCGCGCACCGCCGTCGTCGTCAACGCCGTCTGCGCCACGGCCGTGATCGCGCAGGGGTACCTCCTCACCCCGCTGCTGCTGAGTCCCGTCATGGCGTCGCTGTACTGGCTGGCCACCCTCACCGAGCGCGCCACCGTCCGGGTCTACGGCTTCGCGACCACGGGAGTGCTCACGGTCGCCGCGGCCGTCTCCGACTCCATGGATCATGTGTCGCTGCTCCTGCGGACCATCGGCCCGGTCTTCTGGCTGATGTTCCCGCTCGCCGCCGGCACGATGACCCGGCTGCGCCGCGCCTACCTGGCGGCCACCCAGGCGCGTGCCGAGCACGCCGAGCGCACCCGGGAGGAGGAGGCACGGCTCCGGGTCACCGAGGAACGCATGCGGATCGCCCGGGAGTTGCACGACGTGGTGGCCCACCATCTGGCCCTCGCCAACGCCCAGGCCGGCACCGCCGAGCACCTCGCGCTGACCAACCCCCCGCAGACCAAGCGGATCCTGCACGACCTCACCGGCACGACCTCCTCCGCACTGCGCGAACTCAAGGCCACGCTGGGCCTGTTGCGGCAGAACGGCGACGACGCCTCGGCCCCGCTGGAACCGGCCCCCGGCCTCGCCCGGCTGCCCGAACTGGTCTCCTCGTGCGCCTCCGCGGGGATCACGGTCACCGTCACCACGGAGGGGGAGCCGCAGCCGCTGTCCCCGGGCGTGGACCTGACCGCGTTCCGGATCGTGCAGGAGGCGCTCACCAACGTCACCAAGCACGCGGCGACGCAGCGCGCGCACGTCCGGTTCGCCTACGCGGGCAGCCGTCTCCTCATCACGGTCACGGACGAGGGAGCGCGCATCGCGTCCGGCCCCGAGCCCTCGAAGGGGTTCGGCGTCATCGGGATGCGTGAACGCGCCCAGTCCGTCGGGGGCGAACTGCGGGCGGGGCCGCGGCCGGAGGGCGGCTTCGAGGTGAGCACGGCACTGCCGTTGCAGCCGGCAGTGCGCGGGGAGGGTGACGGGTGACGGGCGGGGCGGTGCGCGGTGAGGGCGATGGGTGACGGGCGGGGCGCTGCGCGGGGAGGGCGACGGGTGACCGGTAGGGGCCGGCCATCGGGGATTCACCCGGAGGCCGCCGGGCCCCCGCCCGGTGCCCGTACTGTGACCGGCATGGCTGACACTGTGGCCGGCATGGCCGACGTGGATCTCGACCGGGCACTGGAGGTCGCGACCGGGCTCGCCGCCTGGGCGTCGGAGGCGATCAGGCGGCCCCGGGACCCAGGTGCCGAGGTGCGGGAGAAGGACGGCCCCGCAGACATCGTGACCGCGACCGACGAGGCGGTGGAGACCCGGGTCCGCGAGGTGCTCGGGCGGGCCTTCCCCGATCACGGGATCGTCGGCGAGGAGTACGACCCGAAGGAGGGCTCGGCCGGCGCTCCCCACTGGGTGGTCGACCCGGTCGACGGCACCACCAACTACGCCCACGGCCTGGGCTGGTGCTCCTTCTCGCTGGGCCTGGCCGCCGCCGACGGCACCCCGCTGCTCGGGGTGGTCGCGGACCCCTGGCGGGGCGAGACGTTCACCGCGGTCCGGGGGCGGGGCGCGTACCTGAACGGCACCCGTACGTACGCGGCCGCCCACACCACCCTCACCGGCCACGTCTTCCTCACCGAATGGGCGGCGCACGCCCACTGGCCCGGCCTGGACACCCTCCTGGCCCGACTCGCCGAACGGCACTGCACGGCACGGGTGATGGGCTCCACGGCACTCTCCCTGGCCCAGGTCGCGGCGGGCCGGGCGACGGCGGCGGCGATCGGTGCCTTCCACGCGATCGACGGCCTCCCGGCCCTGCTGATCGCCCGCGAGGCGGGAGCGGTGGCGGTTCCCGAACTCCCGTCCCACAACCAGCCCTTGCTCCTCGTGGCGCCGGGCGCGGCCCAGGAGACGACCGAGCTGTGGCATGCGACGGGGGCGGCCGACGGATGACGGTGACGTGGGCGGGATGACGGCGACCTGGCCGAGATCTGACCAGGAGATGGCCGTCAGGAAGGCATCAACCGGCTGACCGGAGCACATACTTCAGCAAGCGGGAGGGTCCCGGGGCATTCTGACGGGGAGCGGCTGATGCATGCCGACGGCGCGGGGCTGGGCAAGGTCGAGGTGCGGCTGAAGTGGGACCCCAGTCCCTACGGGGAGCCGGCCCGGCACCTCGACATCATCGCCGCGACCTATCCGGCGGCCGATCCTCACGGCCGCCCCGAGTACGTCGTCTACCACGAGAACCGCGCCCCGGACGGCACCATCAACATGACCCGGCACAGCGAGAACGGCCTCGGCCTCGGCTATGTCGAGGTGCTCCAGCTGGAGTTCGAGCGGATGGTGTCCGCCTACGGGCGGGTCGTCGTCGGGGTCGCCATCCACCAGGACGGCGGCCCCCGCACCTTCGGCGACCTCACCCACTGCGGGGTGCTCGTCGTCGAGGGCTACCGCACGCTGCTGGCCGACGACTTCGCGGGCGTCGCCGACGCCACCGCCGCCACGATCGCGGAGTTCACCCGGGACGCGGCGGGCTGCTGGCACTTCGGAGAACTGATCCGGGGCTTCGACAGCGACCCGACGGTGTTCATGGCGGAGATGGGCAGCGCACGGCGGTGAGGGGACCGGCTCCGCGCCCGCACCGCCGTTCCGCGCTCAGGCAGACGGGTTGACGACGACCTTCGCCGAGTTGTTCCTGACCCGCGGGTCGAAGGCGAAAGCCGGACTGCCGTCGTAGGGGCGGACGGTGACCCGGCCGGTCGCGTCGGGGACGACCTGGTCGACGCGCAGCCGGAACGGGAAGTCGACCTTCAGGTCGGGGCTGGTCCAGGTCGGCAGGGTGCAGACGTAGTGGGGGACCGAGGGGTCGCCGGCGGCCGGTGCGGCCGTACGGCAGGTGCGGGGCACCGAGGTCGCGGTGGTGCCCGGCGGGAGGTAGTAGTCGATCGCCGGGACCGGGTCGCCGGAGGCCACGTCCGCGACCCAGGCCGGACCGCGGTTGACGAAGCGGAACCCGGCGGCGACGGTGTCCCCGGCCGCGCCGCTCACCTCGGTGCCGTGCACGGCGAAGTCCGCGGTGTTGTCGGCGGTGATGTGCCAGGAGCGGCCGTTGTCGGAGGTGTCGAGGTCGGTGACGTCCCCGGCGGGCTCGACCTCGTAGTCGAAGCGCTCGTTCAGTGCGTGGCGGGTGACGGCGAGCCGCAGCGGCGCGGGCAGCTGCACGGTGGCGCCGGGCGCGACCTCGGTGTCGAAGGAGCAGGTCACGTACGTCATGGACGGGTACTGGCTGCCGGTGTCGTCCGGCCCGCTGTAGGTGCACTCGGGGTAGCGGGTGGCGACGTCCAGGCCGTAGGTCGCCCACAGCTTCACGCTGAAGCCGTGGGCGACCTCGTTGCCGGTGTTGGTGATGTCGAACGGCACGGTGAGGTCGGTGCCGGGGGCGACGCCGGAGACGTCCTGCGGGGCGCTCACGCCGAGGTCGGGGCCGGAGCCGACGGTCACGAAGGTCTCGGTGGAGTACTCCGGGACGGAGAGCGTGCCGTCGGGGCCGCCGGTGGCGGTCGCGGAGTACTCGACCGTGCCCTGCGCGCCGACGGCGGCGCCGGGGGCGGCCCGCAGCTTCAGCTGCACCTGCGGGGTGTAGCGGACCGGCACGTCACCGGTGTCGCACACGGCGACGGTACCGGCGTCGTCCGGCACGCAGTCGGCGGGCCACTGCACCTCGGCGACCCCGGTGAGCCCGGAGACGTCGACGGTCAGGCGTCCGTCGGTCACGGTGTAGTCGGAGTTGTAGTGCTGGAGCCCGAGAGCCATGGACCGGTACGGGGCCGTACCCCCGCCCTCGGGGGCGGCGACGACGGCCTGCTCGTACGGCGCCTGGATCTCCAGCCCGTCGTTCGGATCCGAACCGTCGGCGGACGCGACCCCGCTCCCGAGCGCGGCGACGACCAGCGCGCCGACCGCTCCCGCACACACCGCACGTCGGACGGAGACAGAACTCATGACATCCCCCAGCTGGGACAGAAGAACCCCGGCACGACGACCGACACCGGACGCCGACTGCGACCCCACCCACCCGGCGAAGGTTGCCCCGACCCCACGCCTTCTTACCGACTTCTTGATCAACTCCCCCGGACGCGTCAGCACCGCGTACCGGCTTCAGGAGCAGCAGCTCGTCGAGCCCCGGCTGCCGCAGCTCGGAACCCCTCTGACCGGCACCCGCCCCGTCAGCACCGAACTCCGCCCGACGCCCTCTCCGCCTCGCCCGGCACCCAATCCGCCGGCACGGAACCCCGCTCGGCATCACAGGCCGCCCGCCCCCGACGCGTCAGCGCTGCGTGCGGGCTTCGGGAGCAGGCTGCCGCATCGGCGCCCCTGCCTTCGGCACCTCCTCCGCCCGCTCCGAACGTCGTGCCCCCTCCGCCCGGCGCCCTCTTCCCCTCGCCCGGCCCTCAATCCGCCGGCACCGAACCCCGCCCAGCCCCCAGACCCCTCACCCCTACCGCTCACCGCCGCGTACGAGCTCCCCGTGCCCCCGTCCCGGTCAGCCTCCCGCTCTCGCTCGTACCGTGTGGCAAAAGGGCCGCTGCCGTGAGGCCGGTGAGGGCCAGGGACGCCAGGGTGATCATCGCGGTGGCGTAGGCGCCCTTGGAGAGGCCGGCCACCAGGATCGTGCCCGCGATGGCCGTGCCGAAGGACGAGCCGAGGTTGGACACGCTGCGGGACAGGCCCGAGATCTCTCCTTGCCGTTCCTCGGGGAAGCTCGACTGGACGACGTTGACGGACGGGGTCAGCATCACGCCCAGGCCGAGGCCGATGAGGAGGAGCCCGGGGACGAACGCCCACGCGGTGGAGAAGCTCCCGGCCAGCACGATCAGCACCACCACACCGGCGATGGAGACGACGAACCCGGCCATGATGAGCGTGCGCTGGGCGTACCGGCGTGCCAGGCGCTCGGCGGACAACGAGGAGGCCAGCAGGCCCAGCGTGGCCGCCGTGAAGACGACACCCGTCTGGATGGCGTCGTAGCCGCGCACCACCTGGAGGTACGCGGCGACCGTGAACGACGTGCCCATGAGCACCAGCCACTCGATGTTCTGCGTGACGAGGCCGAGGTTGGACGTGCGGTCGCGGAACAGGCTCAGCGACAGCAGCGGCTCCCGGCCGGACGCCTCCTTGGCGCGGCAGGAGTGCAGGAACCAGGCCAGGACCAGGGCGCCGAGCACCAGCAGGCCGATCATGAGCCAGACGTTGTCGTCCGCGGCCAGGATTCCCATGACGACGAGGACGAGGCCGACGGCGGACAGGACCGCCCCGGCGGTGTCGAAGGAACGGGTCGGGTCCGGCGGCAGCGGGTCCTCGATGCGCCGGCTGAGCAGGACGATCACCGCGATCACGAGGGCCTGGAACACGAAGGCCGCCCGCCAGCTGATCCCGGTGGTGATGAGACCGCCGATCAGCGGCCCCGCCGCCGCCCCGACCCCGCCCAGCGCCATGACGACCCCGAAGGCACGCGCCCGCGAGGAGACGTCGGGGTGGAGGAGGGTGGTGAGGATGTACACGGGCGGGATCAGCAGCGCGGTGCCGACGCCCTCCAGGATCGAGTTGCCGAGGACCAGCACGCCGAGCCCCGGCGCGGCCGCGCTCAGCAGCGCCCCGACCGCGTAGACGACGAGCCCGGTCAGGAAGCAGCGTTTGCGGCCGAAGCGGTCGGTGAGTTTGCCGCCGGGGATCATCAGCGCGGCCATCACCAGCAGGAAGACCGTGATGACCACCTGCACGCCCTGGACCGTGGTGTCCAGGTCCTCGCTGATGTCGTTGATCATCACGTTCATGTTGGAGCCGGCGAAGCTGCAGATGAACTGGGCCAGGGCGAGGGCGGCCAGCACACGGCCGGGCCGTGCCGGACGCCCCGTCCCGGCCGTCGCGGTCACGGACGCCACCCTCCGGCCCTGTTCCGCGCCTTCTCCATTTCCTCGTCGAGTGCCATGGCCGCCGTGACCAGGGCGAGGTGGGTGAACGCCTGCGGGAAGTTGCCGAGTTGCTCGCCAGAGGGGCCGATCTCCTCGGCGAACAGGCCGACATGGTTGGCGTAGGTGAGCATCTTGTCGAAGGCGTGGTGGGCCTGGTCCAGCCGGCCGCTGCGGGCGAGTGCCTCGACGTAGAAGAAGCTGCACAGGTTGAAGGTGCCCTCGGAGCCGCGCAGCCCGTCCGGGGACGCGGTCGGGTCGTAGCGGTAGACCAGGCTGTCGCTGACGAGTTCCTCGCCCATCGCGTCGAGCGTGCTCAGCCAGTCGGGGTCACGGGGCGAGACGAAGCCCACCCGCGGCATCAGCAGCAGCGAGGCGTCCAGGACGTCGGTGTCGTAGTGCTGCACGAACGCCTGCCGTTTGTCGTGCCAGCCGCGTTCGACGATCTGGCGGAAGACGGCGTCCCGCGCGCCGGTCCAGCGGGCGGTGTCGGCGGGCCGGGAGAACCTGGTGGCCGCGCTGACACCCCGGTCGAAGGCCACCCAGGTCATCAGCCGGCTGTAGGTGAAGTCCTGGCGCCCGCCCCGGGTCTCCCAGATCCCCTCGTCGGGCTGGTCCCAGTGGTCGGCCAGCCAGTCCAGCACCTGGCTCAGGGAGTGCCAGCCCCGGATCGCGCCGATGTCCCCGCCGACGATCAGCGCGTCGGACGCCTCGCCGTAGATGTCGAGCTGGAGCTGGTCGGCGGCCGCGTTGCCGGCCCGCACCGGGCGGGATCCCCGGTAGCCCTCCAGGTGGTCGAGGGTCTCCTCGGTCAGATGGGGGTCGCCGTCGATGCGGTACATGATCTGGAGGGGGTCCGCCGAGGGCGGCCGGTCGGTCTCGATGCGCTCGCGCAGCCAGCGGCGGAAGGCGTGCGCCTCCTCGTGGAAGCCCAGGTCGATCAGTGCCCGGACGGACAGCGAGGCGTCCCGGACCCAGGTGTAGCGGTAGTCCCAGTTGCGCTCCCCGCCGATCTGCTCGGGCAGGCCCATGGTGGCGGCGGCGATGGGCGCTCCGGTGGGGGCGTAGGTGAGCAGTTTGAGGGTGATCGCCGACCGGTTCACGATGTCCTGCCAGCGGCCCCGGTAGGTGCACGAGCGCAGCCACGACTGCCAGAAGGCGCGGCAGGTCTCCAGGGCGTCGGCGGCCTTCTCCAGGGTCGGGCGGGGCGGGGCCGGGTGCCCGCCGGGCGTGCTGGTGAGCACGACCGCCACCGCCTGACCGGCGGAGAGGGTGAAGCGGGCGCTGATGTCGTTTCCGTCCTCGTGGAAGACGACCCCGTCGGTGGACTGGAGGTGCAGGTCGGTGCCCGGGCCGCGGAAGACCGCGGAGTGCTCGTCGGGCCGCTCGAGGGTGTGCGGGGCGCGGCCGTAGTCGAAGCGCGGCTGACAGCTCAGCGCGAAGGGCAGACTGCCGCGTACGACCCGTACGACCCGCAGCAGCCGGTGGACGCCGGTCGGGGTGGAGGAGTCGTCCGGGACCATGAAGTCGGCCACCTCGCCGACCCCGCCGGGCGCCATGAAACGGGTCACCAGGACGGCCGTGTCGGACAGGTACAGCTGCCGGACGGTCATGCCGTCGTCGTCCGGGTACTCGGCGGCCAGCCGGCAGTGGCCTCCTCTCTCACCGTCCAGGAGGGAGGCGAAGACACTGGGCGAGTCGAAGCGGGGTGTGCACCACCAGTCGACGGTTCCGTCGGACGCCACGAGGGCGGCGGTCTGGAGATCGCCGACCATGCCGTGCTCCGCGATGGGCGGGTACCGGTTCACCTGGTCCCCCTGTTCGGTGCGGGAACGCCGTCACGTGACGGCGGGGACCGTCACGGACCTGTGCACGCCCAGCGTTCGCCACCCCTCGGGCGATCGCCTCACCCTCGGGGGGTGATAGCGGTCGAGGAGCCCGCGCGGGCCGCCGGGCCGGGGCCGTCGTCACGGCGGTCGGGTCGTCCGGGCCGGGTCGCGTGGCGGGCGGGGAAATGCTCTCCTGGAAGGAGCCGCAGGAGAACACGCCGATGCGTCCCAGCCGGAGTTCCGCTCACTTCGCCGCCCGGTCGGCCGCCCCGACCGGAACGGGTGGGGGACTGCTGCCCACCCGGGATCTCGCGGCCGCCTGGTCGCTCGTCATCCTGATCGCGGTCCCCGCCTGGGTGCTGACGATCGGTCAGGCCCGGGACATGGGGGTCGAGCCCGGCACCATGGGGATGGCCCTGCCGCTGTTCCTGCTCCTGTGGGCGACGATGATGGCGGCCATGATGCTGCCGTCCATGGCGCCGGTGGCCATCACCTGGGTCCGGGGCATCGGCCGGCAGACCTCCGGCTGGGCCCGGACCGCCCGGACCGCCGAGTTCGCCGCCGGATATCTGCTGGTGTGGACGGCGTCAGGGCTGCTCACCTACGCGGCGCTGGCCCTCACCGACAGTCTCCTGGACGACCACCCCACGGTCGGCCGCTGGATCGGCTCGGCTGCCTTCCTGCTCGCGGGCCTGTACCAGCTGGGCCCGTTGAAGTCCGTCTGCCTGCGGCACTGCCGTGACCCCCTGGGCCACCTGGTGCACTATTCCGGCTTCCGGGGACCCGCCCGCGACCTGTGGGTGGGCCTCCATCACGGCGCCTACTGCGTCGGCTGCTGCGCCGGCCTGATGGTGGTCCTCGTTCCGCTGGGCGTGATGAACGTGGCGGCGATGGCCGGGCTTGCCGTGGTGGTCTTCCTGGAGAAGCTGTGGTCCCGGGGTCCGCTGCTCGCCCGCGCCATGGGCGTCGTGTTCCTCGTGCTGGCGGTGCTCGCGCCGTTCCAGGACTGGCTGCTGCCGGGGCTGCGGGACTCGATGCCGTCGATGGACGACATGTGATCCCGGCGCCGGGTTCCCCACCGGCGGAACGAGGTGCAAGCTGGAAGGGAGACCGTCTCCCGATCCCGGGACCGGGCTCGGTACACCCGGTCTCGCCACTCCGAGTGAGCCTCCTGGGCTCGGCAGGAGGGAAGCGAGATGACAGAACAGGCCACCACCGCGACGCGCTGGCACCTGACCGGCGACTGGTTCGATGTGTGCAAGTGCGCCATCCCCTGTCCGTGCACGTTCGCCCAGCCCCCGACCTACGGCGACTGCGAAGGCGTCCTGGTCTGGCACATCAGGGAAGGCAGCTACGGCGACGTGCGTCTCGACGGCCTCAACGTCCTGATGCTCGGCACCTTCACGGGCAACGTCTGGGCGGGCGAGCACAGCGACCCCTACGCCGCCGTCTTCCTCGACGAACGTGCCGACGAACAGCAACGCGGTGCTCTCGGGGCCGTGTTCGGCGGCGAGGCGGGCGGCTGGCCGGCGCGGTTCGGACAGATGCTGCACCCCGAGATCCGCGGCATGGACGTCGCCCCCATCCACGTCGAGCTGGACGACGACCTCGCCACCTGGCGGGCCGAGATCCCCGGCCGGGTCACGGCGGCCGCCGAGGCGCTCACCGGCCCGACCACCGCGGACGGCGCACGCGTCCAGGTCCACAACGCGCCGGGCGCCGAGGTCGGACCGGGCCAGGTCGCCACCTGGGGCCGGGCCACCGTCGACCGCGCGGACGCGTTCGGCTTCTCCTGGGACCGCTCCGGAAAGTCGAGCAAGCACTTCCCCTTCGACTGGACCGGCCCCGACTGACCCGCCCGGCAGCCCGGGAGGGCCCGGCTACACCGGGTCCGTGGCGAACAGGTCGAGGTGTCCGCACTTGGGGCAGCGGAACGCCACGATCTGGCGCCGGGGGCGGCCCATCCGCTTGGCGCCCCCGAAGATCCCCCGCTCCAACGCGCCCTCGATCCACCGCGCGTAGCCGCGGGCGTGCTCCCCGGCGTCCTCGATGAAGCCTTCCGACAGGCCGACGGTGCCGCAGTGCGTGCAGGTGAGGTCATCCATTCCGCGAGTGTAGGAAACGGTACCGGCCGGATACCCGGTGGCCCTACGTCGTCGCCGTGGCCGGTACCGGCGTCGGACGTGGTGCCTTCGCCCGGTGCGCCCTCCTCAGGAACGGCCGCTCGATGACGTAGTAGGAGAGCAGCGCCATCAGCAGCGTGAGCACCACCGTCGCCGCCAGGCGGCCCTCCTGGACGCCGAGGGAGGCGAGGAGCCGTACGACCGGGTAGTGCCAGAGGTAGACGCCGTAGCTGAGGTTGCGGCCCACCCAGGCGAGCGGGGTCAGGGCCAGCAGGCGGGACAGCGCGGTCTCGGGCCGCAGTTCCAGCGCCGCGACCAGCGTGGCGGACAGGACCGCCACCACCAGGAACCCGATCGTGTAGTAGGCGGCCGTCCAGCGGCCGAGATCCTCCGTCACCGGCACCTGCCACGCGACGAGGGCCAGCAGTCCGAGCGCCGGCCAGGCCAGCCTTCCGGTCCAGGTGCGCAGGAGGGCCAGGCGCGGGTCGTCGGCCCGCAGCCGCGCCAGGGCCACGGCGACGAGGGCGCCGGCGAGCAGCTGGTCGGCGCGGGTGTCGGTGCCGTTGTAGATGCGGTGGGCCGCGTCGGGGTTCCACAGGACGCAGCGCCACAGCAGCGGCAGCACGCACAGGGCCGCGGTGCCCAGCAGCACCGTCCGGGCCCGGAACCTCCGCAGCAGGAAGATCAGGGCGAGCGGCCACAGGAAGTAGAACTGCTCCTCCACGCCGAGGGACCAGGTGTGCGCGAGCGGCGCGGTGAGGTCGGAGTAGGGGCCGGACTCCATGGCCCGTACGACGTTGGTGAGGAAGGCCGCGGACAGGCCCGCCGCCTCCAGCGAACCCTCGAAGCCCCACAGCGAGGTGGTCGTGCCGAGCACCGCGCAGACCGCGCACACGGCCAGCATCGCGGGCACCAGCCGCAGCCAGCGGCGCCGGTAGAAGGACGGCAGGGAGATGCCGCCGCGGCGGACGTACTCGGCGAGCAGCAGGCGGGTGATGACGAAGCCGCTGATGGTGAAGAAGACGTCGACGGCGACCGCGCCGCCGGGCAGGGCCTCGGGCTCCACATGGTGGACGATCACCAGCGCGACCGCGAGGGTGCGCAGGCCGTCGAGGCCTCCCACCCGTCCGGTGCGGGAGACCGCGGACGGAAAACCCCGGCTCGCACGGGGTGCGACCGGGGCTGGGGGTCTACGGGCGTCGACCGCCGTGTCCGTTCCCTCCCGCTCCGCTTCCGTCACGTCCGTCGAGTCCGGTGCCTTCGCCATGAAAGAGATCGCTTCTCACCTGCCGGCTGATTCGAGTAATCCCGGTGCGCCTAACCGGAAATCACGCTGACATGCCTCGCTGGGCGTCAGCTGTGGCGAATCACCGCGGAACCACAGGTCAGAAACAGGGTGGGCTCAGTCACACCCGGCACGGTGGCCGTATCCCACCGCATGCGGAATCCGCCGGGGCGGGCATGTGCGCCGACCGGCAGGGCTCGCGGCGAGGGCAGGCGAAAGCGCACCGGCGCCGACGGGCAGCACGGGTGTGGCATGGCGTGGTGCGCAGAGAACTGCGGAGGGAGCTAGGCCGCTTCCGGCCGTGGGAAGGTCTCGTCCTCGTCGTCCCCGAAGTCCGGGGCCTTGAAGGGGTCGATGGTGAGGGGCGGCAGGGCCGCGGGGGTGCGCTGGGACTGCCCTTCGGGGGCGGAGAACAGCGAGTTCAGGTCGATGGGAGGAGCTCCTTGCTGCTTACAGCTTGGTCATCTTCGAGTACGGACTCAGGATCCTCATCTGCGACGAGCCGAAATCGACGAGTACCGCGATTCCGTCCTCGACACCGAGCACCCGGCCGAGGCCGTACATGTCGTGCGTGACCTGGTCACCCACGGCGAAGTGCTTGGGCGCGGGCGCGACCGGGGCCTTGAAGGGGCTGGTGGGCAAATGACGCTTCGGTGCGGCAGGTTTAGTCATCGTCCTCAGTATGCGCCCACGACCCCCCACCCGTCGCCGCTTGTCCAGGACCGTTGCGAAGACGGGATGCGGGACGTCAGGCTCGCCACCACGGCGCGTCCGGGCTGTGGGCCGGGAGCGCCTTGGCTCTGGCCAGGATCTTCCGGTCCAGGGGCCGTACGAGAGAGCGCAGCTCACGCGCGCTCTTTCTCGGCAGCGCGTGCAGCACGGTTTCGAGGTGGCCGCGGAAGTCGACGCCGTAGCAGCCGCACGTCGGGATGGCGCAGTCCTCGTCCGCGAGGGCGTTGAGAAGGTGTCTCAGGGGGCCGTGGGCCAGGGTCTTCCAGTGCCAGAAGGCCTCCTCCGTGGCCTCGGACCGGAAGCGGACCCGTTCGAGCCGGCGCAGGTCGGCCGCGCAGGATCCGGAGAGGCCGTCGATCGGCGGGTACCGCCGCCGACCGGGCGTGCGCTGTGTCAGGTCGCCCCGCAGGGCTGAGGGGCGCCTACGCGGCACTGCCCCTTCGGGTGTCGGCCATGGGGGGAACGTACAGAACGTCGTGGCCGGTGACCACCGGGTTTCACCGGCCGCCGAAGCCCGGTTCTCAGCGGACCGGGAAGCCGAAGACGTACCCCTGGTCGCGGAGTCGGGGGAGGAGTTCGCGCAGGGCCTGCACCGTCTCGGCGCGGTCGCCGCCCGCGTCGTGGAAGAGGATCGTCGGACCGTTCGGGAGTTCGTGCTCGACCGTGGCGACGATCGCGGCCGTACCCGGGCGCTCGAAGTCCTTGGAGTCGACGTTCCAGCCCAGCGGGCGCATGCCGCGCGAGGCGGCGAGCTTGCGGCTGTACGGGGTGAAGGCGCCGCCCGGGGCCCGGTAGTACATCGGCCGCACCCCACCGGACGCCTCGGTGATCATGCGCTCGGCGTCGAGGATCTGCTGGGACTGGTAGGCCTCGGACTTCTTGTCCATGGTGGTGTCGTGGGACACGGAGTGGTCGCACAGCCGGTGCCCCGCCGCGACCACCTTCTTCACCAGGTCCGGGTGGGCCTGGGCCTGCGTGCCCACCATGCAGAACGTCGCCTTGACCCCGTACTCGCGCAGCACGTCCAGGACTTGGGGCGTCCAGGCCGGGTCGGGGCCGTCGTCGATGGTGATGTTGACGCCGTGCGCGCCCTTGTCCGAGGCGTGCACGATCGTCACGTCGACCGGCTTGACCGCACGGGCCGGCCCGGCCGACGTCGAGGTCTTCGGGGATGAGCCCACGGCACCGGCCTGCGCGGTCCACATCGAGGCGCCGGCGGCGAGCAGCGTCACTCCGAGCGCCGCCCCCAGCACCTTGCCGTACCAGCCCCGCCCACCGTGCCGTGCCATGTCCGCCCCGCTCTCCCGCAGTTGCTCACCCGTGCCGATACACACACAACGATCGGCCGGTCGTCTTGCGACAACTGGCAGGACGAGCGGGGGCGGTCATGGGATGCGTCCGTTACCGATCAAGGACAATCCCGGGGTGGTTCCCGGACAACCGGGAACGGGGCGACTGACCGACTGCCCGACCGTCCAAGGGGGTTCGTCAGGCGGTCGCCGCGGAAGCGGCCGGGGTCGCGGTCCCCTGCCCGGCCTCGGCCGCCCGGCGCTCCCGCCACCACGAGGCCCCCCAAGCGAGCACCGCTCCCCCGACCGCGTACGCGCTCAGCACCCACAGGGCGCCCGCCGTCGCGTGGCCGGAGAAGTACGCCGTGTTGCGGACCAGGGTCGTGCCCGCCCCCGGCGGCAGCGCCTGGCCGATCGCGCTCCAGAAGGGCGGCAGCAGCGGGGCCGGGTACACACCGCCCGAGCTCGGGTTGCCGAGGACCACGAACAGCAGGATGACCAGGCCCGTGCCGAGCAGCCCCAGCAGGGTCTGGAGGGCGAGCGCCGTCGCCGCCGAGGCCATGACGACCAGGGCGCCGATCGCGCTCAGCGCCCAGAAGTGCCCGCTCAGCGAGTCGAAGACCGGGCCCACGATGATCGCTCCGGCCACGCCCGAGACCACCGCGTACAGGACGAGGGCCCCCAGCCGGATCAGGGTGCGCTGGCGGTTGGCCGGGCGGGAACCCGCGGCCATGCCCATGATCGTGGCGGTCAGGTAGCCGCCGATCACCCAGCCGAGGACGAGGTAGAAGGACGTCATGCCGCGGCCGTCGCCGGGGTTGGGGGGCCGGATGTCCGTCACCGAGATCCGGCGCTTCTCGGACGCCTCGATCTTCTGGGCGATCTGGGTGGCCGTCTGGGAGACCGACGGGCCGCCCGCCGAGGCGACCAGGAGGGTGTCCTCGGTGCCCTGCGCGTTGAAGACGAAGGCCGCGTCCGTCCTGCGGGTCATGACCCAGTCGCGGGCTTCGGCCGTGCTCGAAGCCGTCGTGGCCTTCACGGGGTTGCCGTCCAGCGCGTTGAGCTGGGCGACGATCTTCGCGGCGGCCTGCTGGGGAGCGACCACCGCCACGGGGATGCGGTGGGGGGTGGGGGAGTGGAAGGCGCCTACGTACGAGAGCACGAACGCCAGCTGGACGAGGAGGCCGCCGAGGACCAGGCCGAAGGCCCGGAAGGTCACGGCGTCCTTGAACTCGGCTGCGAAACCGGGGGACTTGGGGGCCGGCTCCGTGGTGGGTCTGCCGGCGGAGGGGGTGGAGGGTGCGTTCACGGGCGCATCGTCGCACAGGTGGGTGAACGTACTGTTCCGTTTACCGCACAGCATGAAGGGTGCAATTCAGGCATTGGGTGACCGGCCCCGACGGCACCGCCGGGCCACGTCCTGCGCTCCGCCCGGGACGGACTGCTCCGGCAGCCCCAACCCCGCCCGGGAGGAACTACTCCGGCAGCCCCAACTCCGCCCAGATCGTCTTCCCCGTGGCCGTCTGCCGGCTCCCCCACCGCTCCGCCATCTGCGCCACCAGCAGCAGTCCCCGTCCGCCCTCGTCGAACACCCGCGCCCGCCGCAGATGCGGGGCGGTGCTGCTGCCGTCGGACACCTCGCAGATCAGCGTGTTGTCGCGGATCAGCCGCAGGACGATCGGTTCGGCGCCGTAGCGGACCGCGTTCGTGACGAGTTCGCTGACGATCAGTTCCGTCGCGAAGGACGCGTCCCCGAGGCCCCACGCGGTGACCTGCTCGCTCGCCGCCTTCCGGGCCCGCGACACCGCGGCAGGGTCATCGGGCAGGCGCCAGGTGCGGACCTGCGCGGAGTCCAGGGCGGAGGTGCGGGCCAGCATCAGGACGATGTCGTCGGCGGGGCGGGCCGGCAGGACCGTCCGCAGGACCCGGTCGCAGGTCTCCTCCAGGGGACCCGCGGCGTCGGCCAGCTCCGCGCGCAGCAGGTTCAGGCCGACCTCTATGTCGCGGTCCGCCGCCTCGACCAGGCCGTCGGTGTAGAGGGCCAGCAGACTGCCCTCCGCCAGTTCCACCTCGACGGACTCGAACGGCAGGCCGCCGAGACCGAGCGGCGGCCCGGCCGGCAGGTCCAGGAAGCGGACCTCGCCGGCGGGGGTGACCACGGCCGGCGGCGGGTGGCCGGCGCGGGCCATGGTGCAGCGGCGCGCGACCGGGTCGTAGACGGCGTAGAGGCAGGTGGCGCCCACCTCGCTCGGGGTCGGGGCCTGGATCGCCGGGTCGTCGCGGGTCTCCGGCCCCTCCTCCCGGTCCAGCCTGACCACCAGGTCGTCGAGCTGGGTGAGGAGTTCGTCGGGGGCGAGGTCCACGTCCGCGAGGGTGCGCACGGCCGTCCGCAGCCGGCCCATGGTCGCCGAGGCGTGGATGCCGTGGCCCACCACGTCCCCGACGACCAGGGCGACCCGGGCGCCGGAGAGCGGGATGACGTCGAACCAGTCGCCGCCGACGTCCGCGCCGGAGCCGGCCGGGAGGTAGCGGTAGGCCACCTGCATCGCCGCGAGGTCCGGCGGCCGCTCGGGCAGCAGGCTGCGCTGGAGCGCGAGCGCGGTACGGCGTTCGTGGGTGTACCGGCGGGCGTTGTCCACGCTCACCGCCGCCCGCGCGACGATCTCCTCCGCGAGCAGCAGATCGTCCTCGGTGAACGGCTCCGGCCTGCGGTGACGCATGAAGTGCACCAGGCCGAGGGTGACCCCGCGGGCCCGCAGCGGCACCATCATCACCGAGTGGATCATGTATTTGGCCACGGTCTCGGCGCGGGCCGGGGACGACTCGATCCACTTCCGCATCCCCGGGTCCCCGGACGCCGGGCGGGTGCCGCGGCCGGCGATCAGGGCCCGCATCGGGGGTGTGCCGACCGGGTAGAACGTCGTCCCGCCGGACGGCACCACCGACTCCGGGCAGCCCTCCAGGACCGAGCGCTGCGCGGTCCGCCGTACGGTGACCGGCCGGTCCGGCGGCACCGGCTCCGGTTCGTCGCCGAGCGCCACCGACTCCAGCAGGTCCACGGTGACGAAGTCCGCGAAGCCCGTCACGGCCACCTCGGCCAGCTCGTCCGCGGTACGGACGACGTCCAGGGTGCTGCCGATGCGCAGGCTCGCCTCGTTGAGGACGGCGAGGCGGCGGCGGGCCCAGTACTGCTCGGTGGTGTCGAACACGGCCGCGGACATGCCCCGTACCGTGCCGGCCTCGTCCTTCAGCGGCGACAGGAACATCGACCAGGCGTGGCCGCGGACCTCGCCGGGCGCCTGGCCGTAGTTCTCGTGGAAGACCGGCTCGCCGGTGCGCAGGACCTGCCGCTGGAGGCGGTCGTACTCGTCGAAGGGCGGGGTGGGCTCGATCTCCCACAGGGTCAGACCGCGCATCTCCGCCACGGTCCGGCCCATCACCCGGGTCATGATCTCGTTGGCCGTCACCAGGCGGGCCTCGGTGTCGTAGACCGCGACCGCCACGGGCAGCTGTGCGAGCGTGAGGTCCCACAGGGCCTCCGCGGTCGGCTCGGCGGGCTGGTACACGCGTTCTTGGGCGGCGGGGGTGATCAGCCACGGCCGCGCGTCGTCGCCGTCCGTGAGCGGTGTCCCCGTCAGCCGTACGACGACACGCTCGCCCTCGCGGTGTCGCAGCGCCACCTCGGTGGCCCAGCGCCGGCCCTCGGCGATGTTGCGGCGCGCGGACTCGGGCAGGTCGGCCGCGAGCAGCTCGGCCGCCGGGCGTCCCACGACCTCCGCGGCCTCGTAGCCGAGCAGCTGCCGCGCCCCGGAGTTCCACACCGCGATCGTCCCGCCGGCGTCGACCACCACCGCCAGGTCCTCGGGCACGGGTCCCTCCCGGGCGCCTGCGGAAGTACCGAACCTGCCGTCCATCCTCCCAGCCTCCCGCCACGCGGCTCCCGGCTCAAGCGATGGCGGCGGCCACGAACGGAACGGACGGATCCCGGGCCGGTGGAGAGTCGCGCAGGCGCGGCCTCCCGTGCCGGTCCGGGGGCGGTGCGCCTGAGGGCCTCGGGCCGCCAATGAGCAGGGTGCGTGGCCGCGCGCCGTACGGGGGTCGGAGGCGCGGCCACGCACCCGGTGGAGCGGGTCAGCCCAGCGGGGTGTCGGCCCAGGGGAGGGACGCCGACGGGTCGTTGAAGGCCTCCTGGCGCGGCGGCCGGACCTCGTGGCAGGTGAAGCCGAGGCGGGTCAGGGCCCGGGACACCTCGTTGGCGGTGAAGTCCCGGCGGTCCTGCCGGGTGATGACCTGGCCGACCTGCTTGACCGGGTACACCTGGGCGCCCACGGTCACGCACGGTCCGGTGGCGGGTTCGGGCTCGACGCCCTGCATCGACCTCTCGACCTCGCTCATGGTCAGGTCGAAGGGGAAACGGGCGATGACGATGCGCATGGCACCTCCACGGGGAGCGGTCGGACGGGGACGGTGAGAACGCCCAGGGTGCGGCCCTGTTCGTCTCCTTCTGGGAGTGGCTGGTGACGGCTAGCGGGGGGTGCGCGCGGGACGGCGGCGGCCCCGGGCGGAACGGCTGCCGCGGCCGCGCGCCCCGGCCCCGGTGCGCTGCGCGGGCTCGGCGGCGGCCGGCGCGGGGAGGGTGACGGGCACGCCGGAGGGGGTGCGGGCGCCGGTGATGCGGTTCAGCTCGGCCTCGCCCGGGCGGACCCGGGTGATCCGGGCGCTGACACCGGCGTCGGACATCAGACGGTCCACCGCGCGCCGCTGGTGCGGCAGGACCAGGGTGACGACGGTGCCGGACTCGCCGGCGCGTGCGGTACGGCCGCCGCGGTGCAGGTAGTCCTTGTGGTCGGCGGGCGGGTCGAAGTTGACGACGAGGTCGACGTCGTCGACGTGGATCCCGCGGGCCGCGACATTGGTGGCCACCAGGACGCTGACCTGGCCGTCCTTGAACTGCCCGAGGGTGCGGGTGCGCTGCGGCTGGGACTTGCCGCCGTGCAGCGCCGAGGCCCGGACCCCCACCGACAGCAGGTGCTTGGCCAGCCGCTCCGCCGCGTGCTTGGTGTCCAGGAACATGATCACGCGGCCGTCGCGGGCGGCGATCTCGGTGGCGGTGGCGTGCTTGTCGTCGTCGCGGACGTGCAGCAGGTGGTGCTCCATGGTGGTGACGGCGCCCGCGGACGGGTCGACCGAGTGCACCACCGGGTCGTGCAGGTAGCGGCGGACCAGCAGGTCGATGTTGCGGTCGAGCGTGGCCGAGAACAGCAGCGTCTGACCGTCCGGGCGCACCTGGTCCAGAAGGTAGGTGACCTGCGGCATGAAGCCCATGTCGGTCATCTGGTCGGCCTCGTCGAGGACGGTCATGCGGACCTGGCCGAGCTCGCAGTCGCCGCGCTCGATGAGGTCCTTGAGCCGTCCCGGCGTCGCGACGAGGAGCTCGGCTCCGGCCCGCAGTGCGGAGGCCTGGCGGCCGATCGACATGCCGCCGACCACGGTGGCCGCGCGCAGGCGCAGTGCCCGTGCGTAGGGGGTGAGGGCGTCGGTGACCTGCTGGGCCAGCTCGCGGGTCGGGACGAGGACCAGGGCGAGGGGGCGGCGGGGCTCGGCGCGCTGTCCGTCCAGGCGGGCCAGCAGCGGCAGCCCGAAGGCGAGGGTCTTGCCGGAGCCGGTGCGTCCGCGGCCCAGGACGTCGCGTCCGGCCAGGGAGTTCGGCAGGGTCGCCGCCTGGATCGGGAAGGGCTCGGTCACGCCCTCGGCGCGCAGCGCGGCCTGGAGCCGGTCGGGCAGGTCGAGGTCGGCGAACGCCTCCACCGCGGGCAGGGCCTCGGTGAGCGTGGTGGGCAGGGTGAACTCGCCGCGGGGGGCGGATGCCGTACGGGGGCGCTGGTGGCCGGTGCCACGGGAGCGGCCGCGGGACGTGTTCGTCCCGGTCTTGCCTGCGTTACCTGCGCTACCGGTGTTCCCGGTGCGACGGGTGCGGTTCATGGCTGGGGAACCTTCCTCGATGCGTGCGGCACGTGTCGAGGAATTCCTCCGAGGCGCGGCGAAACCGCACGAGAATTCGCAAGAAAGAGCCGGGGAGAAAGCAATGCAAACAGTTGCGGGCAATGGGCTGGGGCCCGCACCCAAGAGTGCGGGCCCCAGCCGTAAAACTGCGTCAGCGTCAGGCGGGAACGATGTTCTCGGCCTGCGGGCCCTTCTGGCCCTGCGTGACGTCGAAGGTAACCTTCTGGCCTTCCTGAAGCTCGCGGAAGCCGGAGGTGGCGATGTTCGAGTAGTGCGCGAACACGTCAGCGCCGCCGCCGTCCTGCTCGATGAAGCCGAAGCCCTTTTCCGCGTTGAACCACTTCACGGTGCCAGATGCCATATTGAATCTCCCTAAGGGGCAGTGCCGGGATCCGCACTTTACGGATTCCGAGTCGCCGCGATGATCACCCCTCCGGTAAGACCCGGAAAGACCCGGAGAGCTTCGTGAAGAATCTCCGGAAACCAAAACTGCAACTTTTATCACGGTAACACACCGTAGATGCGCGGAGCCAAGTCGTCCGCAATTCTCGGCCGGTCCCCTCCGAAAATCTCGCCGCGCCCCGTCCGTGATTCTGCTGCGGCTGCGACAGTTATTCGTCCAGCCGGCGGCGCATCTCCTCGTTCTGGCGGAGCGCGTCGTCGAGCCGGTTCTCCAGGTCGATGATGCGGCAGGCCGCCTCGATCGGGGTGCCCTGGTCGACGAGCTCGCGGGCCCTCGCGGCGATGCGGAGCTGACCGCGGGAGTACCGGCGGTGGCCGCCCTCGGAGCGCAGCGGGGTGATCAGTTCCGCCTCGCCGATGGCCCGCAGGAAGGCGGGGGTGATGCCGAGGATGGCGGCGGCCCGGCCCATGGTGTAGGCCGGGTAGTCGTCGTCGTCCAGACGGTCGGCGGACATGGCACCTTCGTTTCGGGGGCGCGGGGGCCCGTCGACCCGACACCGCGCTCGAAAGGACCGGACACCGACGGGTTCCGTTCCCGTCCCAGGGGTGCCCGGATGGACACAACCCTAACGTCGCCCCACCCGGAAATGTGACGCCGCCCCAACAGTTTTCCACCGACCGCGCGAACCGGCCCCGGCAGACCAGAAGGAGACGGACCCCTCACCCGACCGGCGCCCCCGAGGCACCACGCCCACGCCCCGTCGTGCCGTCGAGTGGCCCCCGCAGGTCCTCACCGCGGGTCATCTCGTGACGACCCGGTGCGCGCCGGTCCGTCAGGTCCGTTACGACCTGGTGTGCGCCCGGGTGCGGCGGCGGGTGCCGGCCCGGCCGGGAGGACCCTGTCCGATGGTCCTCGCCGTGTCATACGCTGCACTTTCGGCGGCGTCCGCGCACCCCCGTCCGGTGAGGGGACCCGCCGCCGGTCACCTCCACCCGGTGGGCGCCGGGTGTCTCGGGGAGGGGGCAGCTCACCGTGCGCGGGTTCGTGCCGCCGGAACCGAGACCGTGATCCGTCCCTCTTCCCCTTGAGGGCGGGCGGTTGTGTACGACATCTAGCGAAGTGGCCGACAGTGAGACAGATACTCCAGCGGATCGACGCACGGACGGGCCTCTGGGCCGCGGTGGGGGCCGTGGGCCTCGGCCTCTTCGTCGCGCTGGAGTTCGCCGCGCGCGGCTACGGTCTCGAGGGGCCGCTGACCACGCTGGTGCGCGAGACGGTCCTCCCGCCGAAGTCGGGGCCGCTGCTGTACGCCGGACTGGCGCTGACGATGGTGGTGATGACCTGGCGGCAGCGGTTCATCGCGCTCGGCACGGCGATCGCCATCGACCTGGGCCTCCTCCTGGTCCGCTGGGTCCTCGGCGTCGAGGTGACCCACGGCCACCCCTTCGGCAACGGCGCACTGTGGGTGGTCCTGGGCTGCGGAGTCCTCGCCCTCACCCGCCGCACCGGCCCGGAACGCGTGCTGCTGCTGAAGGGCGTCGGCCTCGGCCTGGTGCTGATCGCCGGCCGCAAGCTCGGCGACACCTGGCTGGTCATCACCGCGAAGAGCCGCCCGCAGGTGCTCGACCCCTATCTGGCGGCCGCCGACCACGCGCTCGGCAACCCCTCCTGGCTGATGGGCCGGCTCGTCACGGCGACCGGGGCGATCGGCTTCAACTTCCTCGACACCATCTACGGCCAGCTCGCGGTCGCCGCCGTGGTCGTGGCGCTCTACCAGCTGCGCAACGTGGCCGTCGAGCGCCGCTTCCCCCGCCACCACCTGGTGCGGACCTTCCTGCTGATCGGCCTCCTCGGCCCGGCGATCTACATGATCTTCCCGGTGGTGGGCCCGGTCTTCGCCTACGGCACCGGCACCGACCACTGGGCGTCGATCGCCCTGTGGTCCCCGCAGATACCGAGCGACGGACACTGGGCGGTGGCGAACCTGTGGCCCGAGACCCCGCCGCCGATATCCGCCCCGCACTCCATACCCTTCGACACCGTCACCCCCCGCAACTGCATGCCCAGCCTGCACACCGCCTGGGCCACCGCGATCTTCATCCACTCCCGCAAGGGCCCGCGCCTGCTGCGCGTCGCCGGCACCTTCTGGCTGATCGCCACGCTCTGCGCCACGCTGGGCTTCGGCTACCACTACGGCGTCGACCTCATCGCCGGTGTGGTCTTCACCCTCACCATCGAGACGGCCGTGCGCACCTACGACCGCGGCTGGGACCCGGCCGGGCTCCGGCTGACGGCCTACGGCACGGGGATCTTCACGGCACTCCTGCTGTCGTACGCTCTGCTGCCGGTCCAGATGGGCGAGAACCCCTGGCTGGCCGGCCCGCTGCTCCTGCTGGCCATGCTCTCCGTGATCTACGGCTACGTCCGGACCGTCGCCCGCTGGGACACGGCCCAGGTGCCGGTGCGGGAGCCGCAGCCGCACCCCGAACCGGCGTGAACCCCGCCCGGAACCAGCGGGAACCGCGCCCGGATCAGCCCCCCACCCGCTCGATCCACTCGCTGCCGCCCAGCGGATAGTCGTAGCCGGGCCGCCCCACGTCGGCGCTGGTGCGGAACGGGCGGCCCGCGTTGTCGATGTGCACGGTCCCGCTGCGGTCGCCGCTGGACCAGTCCAGGGTGAGGTCCCAGCGGACGTCGTGCGCCGTGGTGTGCGCGGTGACGTAGAAGACCTCCGGGTCGGACTCGCTGACCTTGTACGGGAAGGCGCGCTGGCCGTTCTTCACGGTGACCGCGGGGCTGCCGCTGTCGAGGGCGATGTCGAACGACTTGGTCCCGACCCCGCCGCCGCAGCCGACGCCCATCGCGTAGTCGTTCCAGGCGAGCGGCGCGTTCCTGCTGAGGACGCGGACGTGCAGCGCGTTCAGGACGACGGTCTCCGCCCCGGTGCCCTGGACGGTGAGCGCGATGCGCTGCTCACCGGAGGAGACCGCCCCGTACGCGGCCGCCCAGCGCGGGGCGTCCTGCTCACTCGCCGGCGGGCCCACCTGGGCGGGCTCGCTGTCGACGAGGAAGTGCTGGCTGCACGGGCTGTCGTAGACGTAGGGGCGGGTGGCGACGGCGAGCGGGGCGCCGGTGGCGGACGGCCGGGCGGCGGGTTCGCCGGCGCTCCGTGAGGCCCCCGACCCGGAGTCCGCGGCCGGGCCGGTGGGGGAGGCGGACACCGACGGGGACGGTCCGGACCCGCCGCGGACCGCGGACGGGGTGGGGGAGGGCTCCCGGCCGGGGTCGGCGGCCCGGGTGTCGACGATCGTCGGTGCCGTGGAGTCCCCGGCGCGGAGACCCGTCGGGCGCAGGGCGTACGCGACGCCTCCGAGCGCGGCGACGAGAGCGACGGAGGCGATCAGCACGGTACGGCGACGGTGGGGCCAGGAGGAACGGCGGGGCGGGGTGCCGTCACCCACCGGGTCGATGACGACCGGGTCACCGGAGTCGCTGTGGCCGTCGCCGTCGCCGTCGCCGTCGCCGCCGTCCCCGTTTCCGTCGCCCGCGTGCTGCGTGGCACCCGCGTTCTCCGCGGCCTGCGCGCTCTCCACGGCGGCTTCGCCCGCCCGATCCGCCCTCCGACCGCGGGCCGCGTCCGCCAGGATCCAGCGGCGGTGCAGTTCCACCAGCTCCTGCGGGGTCGCCTTGCAGACCCGGGCGAGCCGCTCGACGGGTGCGTACTCGACCGGCACCGCGGTGCCGTTGCAGTAACGGTGCAGGGTCGACGTACTCATGTGCAGGCGCTTGGCGAGCACGCCGTAGCTGAGTCCCGAGCGGTCCTTCAGCTCTCGCAACAGCTCCGCGAACGCCTCCGGCTCTCCGGCCCCGGTTGCCCCTGACACCTGTACCCCTCACCCCTGGCGTCCCGGGAACGCATTCCAAGGGCACCGCATTCTTGCTGGTCAAAGCCCGTTTCGGCGTTCCAGCGTCCCCAACTGCCCGCTGGGTGTGGCGGTTGGGACGGATCACCTTCCAAGCTCCGGTCATCCAATCACCACCGCCACCCGAACTCCCAAGGGGCACAGCAGACATGTCGAACCTCCGCACCTCCCGCACCCGTCTCGTCGCCGCCGCGGCCGGCACCGTCCTCGCGGCGCTCGCCCTGACCGCGTGCGGCGACGGCACGGGCACCCAGGACGAGGGCGCCGCGACCAAGAGCCCCTCCGCCTCCGCGAGCACGGACACCGGCGCCAGCACCCCGGAGGGCGCGCCCCGCACGGACTCCACCGCCGCGGCCCCGACCGCCGCGTCCGGCGCCCGGCAGGCCGCGTCGAAGACGTCCAGCGCCAGCCGCACCCCCAAGACCGGCTCCTCGACCGGCAAGTCGACCGGCTCCTCGGCGGCGACCACCCCGGTCACCTGCGAGGGGTCGAACACCAAGACGGTCGCGGCCCCGCTGACCCGTCCCGTGAACCACCTGCTGCTGACCGTGACCAACACGGGCAGCAGGACCTGCTTCCTCTACGGCTACCCGGCCGTCCGGTTCGACGAGGCCCAGTCCGTGCCGCCGGTCATCGAGGACTCGCAGCCGCAGGCGGTGGTCACGCTGGAGCCGGGCCAGTCCGGCTACGCCTCCGTGAACCTGTCCGCCACCGACGGCAGCGCCGCGCACGGCCACACCGCGAAGTCCCTGACCGTCTGGTTCCAGGGCCGCTCCCTCAGCGGCAGCGTCGGCAGGAGCGCGACCCCGGCCCTGCCCGCGAAGGGCGTCTACGTCGACGACTCGCTCAAGGTCACGTACTGGCAGCAGGACATGGACGACGCCGTCTCCTGGTGACCCGCCCCCTCACTCGGTGACCCGCCCCCCTCACTCGGGGGAGCCGGTCAGTTCGTGGAGCTCGGCGGCGAAGAAGCGGGCCGGGTCGAAGCCCAGGCCCGTGAAGTGGCCGGCCAGTTCCAGGGACAGCGCGCCGTGCAGCCGGGTCCAGAACGTCAGGGCCCGGTGCAGGACGGCGGCCGGGGCGGGGTGGCCCTCCGCCCAGTCCCGGTGTTCTTCGAGGTACTCGTCGAACGGGGTCGCCGGGCGGTCCTCGGGCAGCCGGGCGCAGGCGTCCAGGAGCGGCGCCATGATCTCCCGTGCGATCGCGGTGATGTCGTCGGGCGCGTGATAGCCGGGGACGGGCGTGCCGTAGACGAGGAAGTAGCGGTGCGGGTCGTCCAGGGCCCAGGTCCGCAGGGCGTGGGCCAGCGCGGTGACGTCGGAGCCGGTCCGCACGGTCGCCGCGAAGGTGTCGGCGAGGCTGCGGTACGCGTCCCGGACCAGCTCGGTGATCAGCTCGTCCCGTCCGGCGAAGTACCGGTACAGCGCGGGGCCGCTCATGCCCATCTGCTTGGCGATCGCGTTGAGCGAGAGCGCCGACGCGCCGGCCGTGGCGATCTGCTCCCACGCCCGTTCCTTGATCTCCGCCTGGACCTGGGCGCGGTAGCGCTCGCGGGGGGTCTTCGCTTCCGAGTTCACCATAGTTAGAGGTTATCACTGAAGTTATTGACACTTCCGATGGGCGGTTATAGCTTCTAACCAACGCGAAGACAGCTAACCGCCAATCAACTCTTCGGAGGGGTGTCGCCATGAGCACCGAGGAACTCGTCGAGGTCGTCCTGCCGGGCAAGGTCGAGCCGGAGGGGCTGCGGATCCGGCGCGGGTCCGTGCCCGCCGCGGGCCCCGGCCAGGTCGTGATCCGCATGGAGGCGACCGGCGTCTCCTTCGCCGAGCAGCAGATGCGGCGGGGCCGCTACTTCGACCAGCCGCCGTTCCCCTTCGTGCCCGGCTACGACCTCGTCGGCACCGTCCTCGCGACCGGCGAGGGTGTCGCGCCGGAGCTGGCCGGCGCCCGGGTGGCCGCGCTGGTCAAGGTCGGCGGCTGGGCCAGCCATGTCGTGGTCGAGGCGGCGGACGTGGTGCCGGTGCCCGACGGGATCGGCGCGGCCGAGGCGGAGACCCTCGTGGTCAACGGCATCACCGCGTGGCAGATGCTGCACCGCAAGGCCCGGGTCAAGGCTGGGCAGACCGTGGTCGTGCACGGCGCCAACGGCGGGGTCGGCTCGGTCCTGGTCCAGCTCGCCCGGGCCGCGGGCGCCCACGTGATCGGCACGGCCTCCGAGCGCCACCACGACGCCCTGCGGGCTCGCGGAGTCGTCCCCGTCGACTACCGCGCCGCCGACCTGCCCGCCCGCATCCGCGCACTCGCCCCGCAGGGCGGTGTGCACGCCGTGTTCGACCATGTCGGCGGCCGCGGCATCGTCGACTCCTGGCGGCTGCTGGCCCCCGGCGGCACCCTCGTCGCCTACGGCACCGCCGCCACCCGGGACGCCGAGGGCTCCCAGCAGTGGCCCGTGCTGAAGCTCCTCGGCCGGGTGTGGCTGTGGAACGCGCTGCCCAACCGCCGCCGCGCGTACTTCTACAACGTGTGGGCCGGCAAGGCCCTGGCCAGGAACCGGTTCCGCGCCCGGCTGCGCGCCGACCTCACCCAGGTCTTCGCCGCCCACCGGCGCGGCGAGATCAGCGCCCAGATCGCCGCCCGGCTGCCCCTCGCCCAGGCCGCCGACGCCCTGCGGCTGGCCGAGTCGGGCACGGTCGTCGGCAAGGTCGTCCTCACCCCGTGACACGCCCCCAGGTGGGCTATCCGGGCTGTTCGAGGCTGTTCGCCCCATAACGTACGGATATGATGAGATTTCATATCTCCTACCTGGCCTGCGCCGCGGCGATCATCGGTGCGGCCCTGACGGCCGCCCCGACCGCCGCCGCCCATCAGACGACGCATCAGACGAGGCATCAGACGACCCGTCTGGTCTTCCCGGGACAGTCGATCCAGCGGGCGGTGGACGCCGCCCAGCCCGGTGACACCGTCCTCGTGACCCCCGGCACCTACCGCGAGAGCGTCACGGTGAGCACCCCCGGCCTCACCCTGCGCGGCACGGGCCGCGAGACCGTCATCGAGCCCGGCACCACCAAGGCCGCCGACAGCTGTGCCGAGCACGGCAACGGCATCTGCGTGCTCGGGACCAAGGACCGCGACGTCGAGGGCGTCACCGTCGCCTCCCTCACCGTGCGGAATTTCACCGGGACCGGCGTGTTCGCCATGGCGACCGACGGCCTGACCGTGCGGAACGTCACCGCGGTGAACAACGGCGTGTGGGGGATCGCCCAGGAGCGTTCGGTGCGCGGGCTGTTCGTCAAGAACACCGCCAGGGACAACGGCGACGCCGGCCTGTTCCTCGCCAACACCATCAAGGAGGAGGCGGGCGCCGCCGACACCCAGGGCACCGTCGTCGAGCACAACCGCCTGGAGGGCAACCGGATCGGCATCACCGTCCGGCGCCTGCGGAACCTCACCGTCGCCGAGAACCACCTCACCGGCAACTGTGCGGGCGTCTTCGTCGTGGGCGACGAGAACAAGCCGCGGGCCGGCGCCCTGACCGTGCGCGACAACACCGTTGCGGACAACAACAAGTCCTGCCCGGCGACCGCACGGCTGGAGGCGCTCCAGGGCTCCGGCATCGTGCTCACCGGCACCGAGGACACCCTGGTGACGGGCAATCACGTCACCGGCAACGCCGGCACCTCCTCGCTGTCGGGCGGCATCGTCCTGTTCAAGAGCTTCGTGGGCACCCCCGGCGAGCGGAACCGGATCACCGACAACACGCTGGAGGGCAACGCCCCGGCCGACCTCGTCGACACGGACACCGGACACGACAACACCTTCACCGGCAACGCCTGCACGGCGTCCCGGCCCGCCGGACTCTGCTGACCCGCCGTGACCATCAGACAAAACGAAGAACTCGACAAGGGAGGACGGCCCATGACGGCCGTACAGACCGCCACCCCGCCGTCCATGCGGCTGCGGGAGCTCGTGTTCGGGGCGGCCTGCGCCGCCGCCCTGCGTGCGGCCGCCCGCCTGGGTGTCGCCGACGCCCTCGACGACACCCCCCTGGCCGTCGAGGACCTCGCGGCCGAGGTGAAGACCGAACCGAAGACGCTACGACGGCTGCTGCGCGCCCTGTGCTGCTACGGCATCTTCGCCGAGCAGCCGGACGGCAGGTTCGCGCACACCGACATGTCCCGGCTGCTGCGCGAGGACGACCCGCACAGCCTGCGCGCCATCGCGCTGTGGTGCACCGAGCCGTGGACCTGGCAGGCGTGGCCGATGCTCGACGAGGCCGTGCGCTCGGGCCGCAGCGTGGTGAAGGACCTGTTCGGCAAGGAGTTCTTCACCTACCTCAACGAGGACGCCCCGGAGTCCGCCGACGTCTTCAACCGGGCCATGACCACCTCCAGCGTGCAGTCCGCGCGGGACGTGGCCGAGCTGCTCGACCTGTCGGGGAGCAGCTCGGTCGCCGACATCGGGGGCGGCCAGGGGCATGTGGTGGCGAGCCTGCTGGAGAAGCACCCCGGCCTCCACGGCACGCTGCTCGACCTGCCGCGCGTGGTGGCCAACGCCGATCCGCGGCTGCGCGACGGGGGCGCCCTCGCGGACCGGATGCGGCTGGTGCCCGGCGACTGCCGTGAGGCCGTCCCGGTCAAGGCCGACGTCTACATCATCAAGAACATCCTGGAGTGGGACGACGAGAGCACCACCCGTCTCCTGCGCAACGTCGTCGAGGCGGGCGGCCCGGGAGCGCGGGTCGTGGTCATCGAGAACCTCGTCGACGACTCGCCCTCGCTGCGGTTCAGCACCGCGATGGACCTGATGCTGCTCCTCAACGTCGGCGGGGCCAAGCACACCACCGAGTCCCTGACCGGCCGTCTGACCGAGGCGGGCCTGGTCATCGACGACATCCGCCCGGTCAACCCCTATCTGCACGCCTTCGACTGCACGGTCCCGAGCTGACCTCGGGCACCGGTTCCGCAACGCCGCTCGCCGGGCACACGACGGTGTGTGCCCGGCGAGCGGCGGTGGTTCAGGAGCGGGCGTCCCGCTCCCAGGTGTAGAAGCAGCGCGCCATCGCGTCCTTCGGCGAACGCCAGGTCGCCGGGTCGTACGCGGTGACGTACGCCGACAGCCGTTCGCTGATGTCCCGGAACTCGGGGTGTCCGGCCGCCTTCGCGATGGCGGGTCCGGGGTCCTGCTCGGACTCGATGAGGTGCAGGTACACGTCGTCGAACTGGAAGAGGCTGCGCCGCGCGACCCCCACGAGGTGGGGGAGTTCTCCCCGGTCTGACTCCTCGAACACCTTGGCGATGTCGAGGGCCGACTCCGGGGCCATGCGGGCGACGATCAGGGACTGGTGCATCGTCGGGTCTCCGTCCCGGTCAGTCGGACAGCACCGAGACGGGCCGGCGCTCGCCGGCCTCCTTCTCGATGCGGTCCCGGATCAGAGCCATCTGGACCTTGGAGTTCCGGTTGATGTTGTCCGTCATCCAGTCGTCGTCCACCGGGGCGTCCGGGCGCATCGCGAAGTCCTGCGTCCAGACCATCCGGGTGCCCTCGGGCACCTTCTCGTACTGCCACACGATGTTCATGTAGGCGAACGGCCCGGTCTCGACCCGGCGGGCGCGCACGGTGAGCGTGTCGCGGTCCGCCTCCCGCTCCGAGACCCAGCTCCACACCTTGCCGTTGTCGTCGGGGTGCATGGTGAGCCGGAAGGTGGTCCGGTTGCCCTCCTGGGAGAGGATCTCGGCGGAGGCGTACTCGCTGAACAGGTTCGGCCAGTTCGCCACGTCGTTGGTCATGTCCCAGACCAGGTCCAGCGGGGCCCCGATGGTGACCTCGTTCTGCGTGTGTCCGGTCATGTCAGGCTCCCGCGAGCAGCGCGCTGTTGACGAGGTCGAGGAACTGCCGAGGGGTCTTGCACTTCTCGGCGTCGGGCGGCATCGGCGTGCCGTAACGGTTCTCCAGCTCGCCCACGATGCCGAGCAGGCCCAGCGAGTCGAGGCCGAAGCTGTCGAAGCCGGAGTCGCTGAGCTGCTGGAGGTCCTCCGGGGCGACGGTGATCCCGGCGGCCTTCTTCATCAGCCCGGCCAGCTCTTCCACGGTGATGCGCTCACTCATACGGTTGTCTCCTTGCTCTGTGATCTGTGTTCGCGAGGCCTCGCTACGAGGCGTCGGCGGCACCGCGCCGGAGCACCAGCGCCGAGTTCGACCCCATGAGTCCCCGGCTGAGGACCAGCGCCGTGCGCGTCTCGGTGGCCCGCGCGCGGCCGGTGACGAGGTCGAGGTCGTGGCAGACGTCGAAGACGTTCGGGGTGGGGGGCAGCACGCCCTGTTCCATCGCCAGCACCGCCGCCGCGACGTCCAGCACGGCGGCCGCGGCCAGGCCCCGGCCGACACCGGTCTTCGGCGCCGTCACCGGCACCCGCCCGGCGTGCGGACCGAGGGCGTCGGCGAGCGCCAGCACCTCGGCGCGGTCCGCCTCCGGCACCCCGAGGGCGTCCGCGAAGACCACGTCGATCTCCTCGGGCGCGCAGCCGGCCTCCTCCAGGGCGCCCTGGATCGCCCGGGCCAGCCCCTGCCGGGACTCCTCCCAGCGGGAGGCGCCGGTGAAGGTGGCCGCGTGCCCGGCCACCAGGGCCCGCACCGGAGCACCCCGGTCGCGGGCCGACTCCTCGGCCTCCACGACGACCATCGCGCCCCCCTCGGCGGGCACGAAACCGCAGGCCGCGCTGGTGAACGGCCGGTAGGCGCGGTCCGGTTCGGCGACGGTGCTCAGCTCCTCGTACCCGAGCTGGCAGACCATGGAGTAGGGGGCCAGCGGGGCCTCGGTCGCACCGGCCACGATGACGTCGGTGCCGCGCCGCACGCCCCGCGCCGCGTGCGCCAGGGCGTCCAGGCCGCCCGCCTCGTCGGCGGCGATCACCCCGCAGGGGCCCTTGAAGCCGCCCCGGATGGAGATCTGGCCGGTGCTTGCCGCGTAGAACCAGGCGATCGACTGGTACGGCCCGACGAACCGGCTGCCCTTGCCCCACAGCTGCTGGAGCTCGCGCTGTCCGAACTCGCCGCCGCCGGAGCCGGCCGCCGTGACCACGCCCACCGAGAACGGCGCGGCGTCGGTGTCGGCCCGGCCGAGCCCGGCCTCCTCCAGGGCGCGGTCGGCCGCGGCCATCGCGAAGTGGGTGAACCGGTCGGTCTGGACGAGGTAGCGCTCCTCGATCGCCGACGGCGGGTCGAAGTCGCGCACCTGTCCCGCCACCCGCAGCGGCATCCCCTCGCAGCCCTCCCGGGTGATGGGGTCGATGACGCTGACACCTTCCCTGGTGGCCTTCCAGAAGGCGTCGGTGCTGGTTCCGTTGGGCGCGACCACGCCGATTCCGGTGACGGCCGCGCGCCGGGCATGCGAGGCGCTCATAGCGTTTTCTCCCTCGGCAGGGTCATGACCACCGCGGACTGGAAGCCGCCGAACCCGCTGCCCACCGAGAGCACGTTGCGCAGCCGGCGCTCACGGGCGACACGCGGTACGTAGTCCAGGTCGCACTCGGGGTCGGGGGTCTCGTAGTTCGCGGTGGGCGGCACCACCTGGTGGGCCAGGGCCAGCGCGCAGGCGACGACCTCGATCGCCCCGATCGCGCCGAGGGAATGACCCACCATGGACTTGATGGAACTCATGCACGTCTCGTAGGCGTGCGCGCCCAGAGCGCGCTTCACCGCGGCCGTCTCGTGCCGGTCGTTCTGGAGGGTGCCCGAGCCGTGCGCGTTGACGTAGTCGATCGCGGTGCCGTCGAGGCGGGCCTGGCCGAGGGCGTCCTCGATGGCCCGGGCCATCTCCAGGCCCTCGGCGGTCAGACCGGTCATGTGGTAGGCGTTGCCGAAGGTGGCGTAGCCGCCGATCTCGCAGTACACGTGCGCACCGCGGGCCCGCGCGTGTTCCAGTTCCTCCAGGACCAGCACCGCGCCGCCCTCGCCCATGACGAACCCGTTGCGGTCGGCGTCGAAGGGCCGGGAGGCGTGCGCGGGGTCGTCGTTGCTGGGGGAGGTCGCCTTGATGGCGTCGAAGCAGGCCATGGTGATCGGGGAGATCGGCGAGTCCGAGGCGCCGGCGATGCACACGTCCGCCCGGCCCTCCTCGATCGTGTGGAAGGCGTACCCGACGGCGTCGAGCCCCGAGGTGCAGCCGGTGGACACGGTCTGCACCGGCCCGCGCGCCTCGAACCGCTCCGCGACCGCGGAGGCGAGGGTGCTGGGCGCGAACGCCCGGTGCAGATGCGGACCGGCCTCCCGGTGGTCCACGTCCCAGCGCTGCCCGCCATGGCTGACCAGCACGTAGTCGTGCTCCAGCCGGGTGGTCCCGCCGACCGCGGTGCCCAGGGACACCCCGACGCGCCAGGGGTTCTCCGCGGCCAGGTCGAGACCGGAGTCGCGTATCGCCTCCTCACCGGCGACCAGGGCGAACTGGATGTAGCGGTCGGCGCGGGCGATCTGCTCCGCGTCCAGCCCGTGGGCCGCCGGGTCGAAGTCGCACTCGGCGGCGATCTGGGAGCGCAGCCCGGAGGGATCGAAGAAGGTGATGCCTCGCGTCGCCGTACGGCCGCTGGTCAGCAGGTCCCAGAACGCCGGGACCCCGATGCCGCCCGGGGCGACGATGCCTATGCCGGTGACCGCCACGCGCCTGCTCATGAGCTCACCCGTGATCGCTCGGCCGTGGCGGCGACCTCGTGCGCCTCCACCGGGATCGGCACGCCGTCGGCGTCCTCGGTGTCGACGTGTCCGAGCGGCGGGCTCGGGGCCAGCGGGCCGAGGTGGAAGACCATCCGGGCCTCGACCCGGCCCACGTTGCGGAAGCGGTGCCGCATGTGGGCGGGGATCAGGAGCCCCTGCTCGGGCTGGAGCGGGTGCGGCTCCCCGTCGAGATCCACCTCCAGCTGCCCGCAGACGACGTAGATGAACTCCTCCGAGTACGGGTGGTAGTGCTCGGCGATGCGGTCCCCGGGCTGCACGATGGCCACGCCCATGAAGCCGCTGGTGGAGCCGACCGTGGTGGGGGTGAGCATGGCGCGCAGGTCGCCACCGCGCCGGGTGTTGGGCTCGACCTCGCTGAGATCCACGATTCCGGGATGACGATCGATCACGGCGTTCCTCCGAACATGTGCTGTAGCGACGTGCTGCACCTGCGTGTGCCGCACCTGCGTGTGGGCGTGGCCGGTACGGCCCCGGTGAGGGTGGTCAGGCGTCGGGCGAGCGACGGTCGGTGACGAGGTCCATCGAGGACACCGCCCCGCCGTCCAGCAGCGCGGTCAGCTCGGCGTCCTGGCCGGCGTCGGTGGCGAGCTCGCCGCGCGCGTCGACGAGGCGCACCACGATGTCGTCGCGCTGGAAGATCGTGCTGCGCAGCACGGACCCGCGCGGATCGTCCGCGGCCGCCACGTCCCGCCGGGCGAGCAGTTCGGCCAGCCGCATGCCCTGACCCTCGCGGGCCGGGTAGTACAGGGCGTGCCGCACCGCGTCCGGGCTCTCCTGACCTGCCGTCACGTGGTGGACGGCGGGCAGCGCGGCGCGGGTGAAGAAGACCCGGGCGGACTCGGGGTCGTCGAGGTCCCGGTCCTGCTCCAGATACGGGTTGATGGCCTCCTCGACGGCCCGTACCGCGGGCTGCCGGGCGACGTACCGGAGCGCGGCGAGCAGGTCGCCCCGCACCTCGATGGCCCGCACGACCCGGTTGCCGTGCATGAACAGCGAGGTCCGGCACAGCCGGGTGGTGTCGTCGACGCGCGGGTCGGGGGAGGCGTAGTCGGCGAGGATCTTCGCCACCGCCTCCTCGCTGCCCGGCTTGACGGTGAAGGTGAGCGCGTGCCGGATCAGACCGTCGCCGATGCGGGGCGAGGCCTGGAGCCGGCGCTCCTCGGACCCGGTGTCCACGGCGGGGCCGCCGGTCTCGCGGACGATGTGGAAGCGCAGCGACCTGGTGTCCCGGACGCACGAGTGCAGCGGCTCCACCATGTGCACGTGCTCTTCGCTGTTCACCCAGGTCAGGAAGGGTGGGGCGCTCTCCCACTCGCTGGTGATCAGCCACTGGGAGGGGTTCTCGATGGACTGGCACAGCTGGTCGCTGACGTGTCCGGGGACCGAGGCGACCTGGTTGCACAGCTGCTCGTAGGCCTCCAGGAACTGCTGCTGGGCGCCGTCGTAGACGTCGACCAGCAGGACGACCCGGAGTCTCGAACCGTCGAAGACGGACTGGGAGACACACTGCGACGCCTGTTGTGCAAGCGGCTTCGTGACACGTTCGGACGTGGTGGTCATGCGGTGCACAACTCCTTCGTGGGGGACGGACGGACGTCGGCCGCACGGGGGGTGACGTCGGCGTGCCTTGATCCTGTGCCTCGCCTGTGAGGCGCGCGACTCGTATGCACCGAGCGGGTGACCGGCCCGGTGGCCGCCAGGAACCGGCTCAGGTCAGGTGGGCGAAGACCACCAGGTTGTCGGTGTAGTCCTTGACCGCGTGGTCGTAGTTGCCCGCGCAGGTGATGAGCCGGACCTGGGCCTGGGCGGTGTCGCCGTAGACCCGCTGACTGGGGAAGTCGTCCTTGGCGAAGGTCTCCGCGCTGTCGACCACGAAGTTCGCCCGGCTCCCGTCGGCGCGTTCGACGTGGAAGACGTCTCCCTTGCGCAGCTCCCCGAGGTTGGCGAAGACGGCCGCAGATGTGGCCGTGTCGACGTGCCCGGCGATGATCGAGGTGCCCGTCTCGCCGGGGGAGGCGCCGTCGGCGTACCAGCCGACGAGGTTGGTGTCGGCGGCGGGAGGGGGCAGGAGCTGCCCGGTGGGGCCGATCACCAGCTTCGTGAAGGGCGCGTCGACCGAGATCTTCGGGATGAGCAGGCGCACGGGCTCCGAGCGGGGCAGGTGCGGGCCCACCGCCCCCGTGGTCGGCGCGGCGCCGTCCGCCGGGTTGCCCGCCACCGGGGACGACGTGGACCGGGGGGCGGCCTGCACGGGGCCGGACGGATCGCTGTCGTTTCGGCCGCCGAACAGGCTGACGGCCAGGATCAGGATCGCCACGGCGGCCAGCACCAGGCCGGAGTTGGATCCCCGCCCGTTCCGGGCCGGTTCACCGCCGCTCAGACTGTCGAGGGGGCGGCTGCCGGAGCCGTCTGCGGGGGAAGAGGAACGAACTGCCAACGGAATCAACCTCACCGGGGCGCGGCGGCCCATCGGACGGGAGAGGGAGGGGACAGGGCGGCGGATCGGACGGCGGGGCGGGACGGGGCCCGGAGCGGGCCGGCCGGGCCGCCACGCGGCGCGCACGCGTGGCGGCCTCAGCGGCTATCGCATCCGGCATCGGTCAGGCCAGGCTTCCGGCGGTCTTCTTGCGACGCGCCGCGTACAGCCCGGCCCCGGCGACCGCGAGGACGGCCAGCCCGCCCGCCGTCATGCCCGGCGAGGCGAGCGCGCCGCCTCCGGTGTGCATGCCGCCGCTGGGCTTCTCGTGGCTGCCGCTCCAGCCGCCGTCCTCCTCCTGCTTGCCGCTCCAGCCGCCGGACTCCTTGCCGCCCTGCTGGTCCTTGTCCTTGTAGGTCTCCGGGTCGTACTTGGGGTCCTTGGCGGTTCCCCAGTCGTCGGCGTTGACCGCGGTCAGCGCACCGCCACCGGTGTGCATGCCGCCGTGCGGACGGTCGTGGTCGCTGCCCTTGCCGTGCTCCTTGCCTTGCTCCTTGTCCTGCTCCTTGCTGTAGGAGGAGGAGTCCGACTGGTCCCAGTCGCCGCCGGCCGCCGCGTAGGCGCCGGGGGCACCCAGAGCGAGGACGGTGGAGGCGGCCGCGATGGCCAGAATCATGCGAGCAGAGCGCATCTGACGTTCCTTCCGTCGGCGGCCGGGCAGCTGGTGCTTCGTCAGCTGGATTGGCCCGCCCCCGACGTGATCCACCGTCATCCAGCGGACCGCACCTCACCACTCAAGGCGGTCACACGGGTGAACCCGACCGTGCCCGCGGCGGCGGACGGGCCCCATCCGCACATCTGACACAACGTCTGACGCCACGCCCGGCGCGGTGCCTGACGTGGCGTCTGATCGGGACGTGAGGGGAGGTCAGCCCAGGGACAGCAGCTCCCTGAGGACGTCCCGCAGCACGGCCTCGGCGTCCGGGACCGGCCCCGCCGCCCGCCAGGCCACGAACCCGTCGGGCCGGACGAGGACGGCGCCCCCGGACGTCGTACCGTGCGCCTGAGCCCAGTCGGCGCCGCCCTCGGGTGTCAGCTCGGCGCCGGGCCCCTCGCCGATCCGGTACGCGTCCAGCGGGACGGGTGTGTCCGCGGCGACGCGTACGGCGGCCGCGTGCCAGCCGCCCTCGTCGCCGGCGCCGCTGAGCAGCACGAACGACCGCTCGTAGAGGTCCAGCGTGGAGATCGGCTCACCACGGAGGCGTACGGCCAGGTGGGGCGCCCTGCTGCCGGGGGCGCCGGACAGGTCGAGCCGGTCCGGTACGACGGGGGTCGCGGGGTCGGTGCCGACGACCGCGCCCACCGGATAGCGGTAGCCGAGGGCCACGTTCAGGATGCCGCGCTGCGGACCGCCGCCACCGGCGCCGGGCGGCGGGGCGTAACCGGGGTGGCTGTGCTCGGCCGACCGGACGGCGGCGCGGGCGCTGGTCGCCTCCGCGACCGGGCGGCGCTCGGCGTCGTACGAGTCCAGCAGACCCTCACCCGCCCAGCCGCCCAGCACCGCGGCGAGCTTCCAGGCCAGGTTGTGGGCGTCCTGGATACCGGTGTTGGAGCCGAACGCGCCGGTGGGGGACATCTCGTGGGCCGAGTCGCCGGCCAGCAGGACGCGGCCCGCGCGGTAGCTGGTGGCCACCCGCTGGGCGGCGTGCCAGGGGGCCCTTCCGGTGATCTCCACGTCGAGGTCGGGGACACCGACCGCGCGGCGGATGTGGTCGATGCACCGCTCGTCGGTGAACTCCTCCAGCGTCTCGCCGCGTTCGGGGTGCCAGGGGGCGTGGAAGACCCAGTTCTCCCGGTTGTCGACGGGCAGCAGCGCGCCGTCGGCGTCCGGGTCGGTGAGGTAGCAGACGATGAAGCGCCGCTCGCCCACGACGTCGGCCAGCGCGCGGGAGCGGAAGGTGATGCTGACGTTGCTGAACAGCTCACCGGGGCCGCTCTGGCCGATGCCGAGCTGCTCGCGGGCGGGGCTGCGGGGTCCGTCGGCGGCGACGAGGTAGTCCGCGAGGATCCTGGTGTGCTCGCCGGTCTCACGGCTCTTGACCACCGCGGTGACCCCGTCGGGGCCGCTGTCGAACGACATCAGCTCGGTGGCGTAGCGCAGGTCGCCGCCGAGCTCCCTCGCGTGCTCCAGCAGCACCGGCTCCAGGTCGTTCTGGCTGCACAGGCACCAGGAGCTGGGGCTGAAGCGGGCCAGTCCGCCGCCCTCGTCGATCTGCTTGAACAGCCACTCGCCCGCGTCGCCGACGAGGGTGGGGGTCTGGAGGATCCCGTGGTTGTCGGCGAGCGTGGCGGCCGCCTGACGGATCATCGGCTCGACGCCCGCCGTGCGGAACAGCTCCATCGTGCGGACGTTGTTGCCCCGGCCGCGGGGGTGGATGGAGGTGCCCCTGTGGCGCTCCACCAGGGTGTGCCGCACCCCCAGCCGGCCCAGGAACACCGAGGTCGACAGGCCGACCAGGGAACCGCCGACGATGAGGACGGGGACCCGGTGGACGGCGGGGCCGACGTGCTCCGCCCGTTCGGCTCGTTCGGTTCGTTCGACCTGTTCTTCGTGTTCGACTCGTTCGGCTCTGTGGTTCATCGCTCGCCTCCAGCGCGTCGTGTCCACCGACTCGTCCGGATACGGCCGGCAGCCTCATCCATGCCCCACGGCACGGAGGCGGGCCCAAGCTTCACCCGCTTAACGCGTTCGCTTCGCCGAGTCGGCGGGCATACGGGGGGCTCCGGCGGCTGTGGGCGGTGGTCGGTGGGCGGTGGCCGTGTACGGCGGCCGGTGGGCGGTGGCTGTTGGTGGTGGCTGTGGGCGGTGGCTGTGGGCGGTGGCTGCTCCCGGTGCCCGCACCCCGGGCACCCTTGGGCACCCTTCGCCCGGGGTGTTCGACACGGCGGTTAGGGTGAGCCCGTGGAGCTCCTGCACCTGCGTTACTTCGTCGCCGTCGCCCAAGAACTCAACTTCTCGACCGCGGCCCGCAGACTGCACATGGCGGCCTCCCCGCTGAGCCGGCGCATCAAGGACCTGGAGCAGGAACTCGGGCACCGGCTCTTCGACCGGGACACCCACCATGTGAAGCTCACCCGGGCCGGCAGCGCGCTGCTGCCGATCGCGCGCGGGGTCCTGGAACAGGTCGACTCCATCGGCTGGCGCCTGGACGAGGCGGTCCGCCCCCGGCGCGCCACCCTGCTGCTCGGCGTCCCCACCGGCATCCACCCGGACGTGCGGGAGCGGATGGACGCCCTGGCGGAACGGGCCGGCGACCGGTTCGAGATCAAGCGCTGGCCGGGCGGCACCGAGCGTCTGGTCGACGCGGTGTGCGACGGCAGGCTGGCGCTCACCCTGGCCCGCCTCCCGGTCGCGGGCGACCCGGCGCTGGAGCAGCTGCCGGTGATGTCGGAGCGCCTGGGCGCGGTCGTACCGGGGGACCTGTTCGCGGGCCGGGAGTCGATCGCCCTGGCGGAACTGTCCGAACTCGCCTACGCGGGCTCCCCGTCCGCGGTGACCAACGCCTACTTCCGCGGACTCGACCGGCAGCTGCACGAACTGGGCATTCGCAAGCGCGTCGAGCTGGGCGGCGCGACCTTCGAGGGGGTCGCGGAGATAGTGGCCGGCGGACTCGCCTTCTCCATCTCCATGCTGGACGAGAGAAGCCCCATCCGGAACCACCTCCTCGGCAACGTCGCGCTCCTGCCCTTCTCCGACTTCCATCCCCGCCTGGAGACCGGCCTCCTGTGGCGCAGGGACCGGGCCCGGGGCGGCGACCTGGAGGAGGTCGTCGCCCATCGCCCGCGAGGTCTTCGCGGAGCCGCTGGCGGCGTGAGGCGACCCGTGCCGCGCCCGGAGCCACGGGTTCGCACGGTAGCGATGGCAAT
Source organism: Streptomyces griseorubiginosus (assembly GCF_001514195.1). Lineage (GTDB taxonomy): Bacteria > Actinomycetota > Actinomycetes > Streptomycetales > Streptomycetaceae > Streptomyces > Streptomyces griseorubiginosus. The sequence continues at coordinate 56,878 of NZ_KQ948741.1, forward strand.
GCCTCTTTGCCCATCCTTTAGTCTGGGCGGGCGTTGCTCGTAGCCGAAGACAGGGGGCCGCCGCATGGCGGATGAATTCAAGGTCGACCTGAGTCAACTGGACTCGTTCGGCCGGGTGTTGAAGCAGTCCATAACGGATCTGGAGGAGGCGCGCAGCGCGCTCTCCGCTGTCGGCGCCGACCAGATCGGGACTCCGCGGCTGGACGAGGCGTGCGAGACCTTCCAGAACCGGTGGAAGTACGGAACCGGTCAGCTGAAGGACATGATCAAGGCCGTGGACGAGGGCGTGGAGAAGACCGCGCTGAGCTACCGCCGGTTCGAGGACAACCTCTCGCAGGCCCTCAAGAAGATGGAAGAGACGAACGCCGCGAACACCGGGGGCAAGTGACCGTGGCCGACAACCCGTACCCGAGCCTCGGCTGGAACCCGGTCCCCGGCATCCCCGAGCAGGTCACCGCGCTCCACCGCAAGGTGAAGTCCGCCGCGGACACCCTCAACAACTGCCACCGTCAGATCGAGTACCTGCTCGGCGCGAGCTCCGGCTGGCAGGGCGACGCGGCGAGCGCCTTCCGGGACACGCTGGACGGCGACCTCAAGACCGCCATGAGGAACGCCGGTCAGTCCCTCGACAAGGCGGCCGCGGCGCTCAGCACCTGGCAGGGCGACCTGACCTCGCACCGCGACCTGGCCAAGAAGTACGACGACGCCGCCCGCGACAACAAGGCCGACGCCGACAAGGCGCAGACCCGCTACGACCAGGCCAAGGGCAACCCGGACCTGAAACTCGCCGGCAAGGAGTACCCCAGCCAGGCGGAGGCCGACGCGGCGACGGCCCGCCTGCGCACCGCCGAACGCGAACTGGACGAGGCCACCACCCACCTCAACAACGCCAACGCCGCCTACAACGACGTCATCACCAAGGCGAAGGAGCTGGAGGGCACCCACACCGACGCCGCCGAGGCCGTCGCCCGCAGCCTCGACGAGGCCGACGACAAGCTGGCCCCCAAGGAACCGGGCTGGTTCGACAAGGCCCTCAGCGCGATCGGCGAGGGCCTCAAGGCGGTCGGCGAGTTCCTGGTGGAGCACGCGGGGACGATCGGGGCGATCGCGGGGTTGCTGGCGCTGCTGCCTACGCCGTTGGCGCCGGTCTTTCTCGGCATCGCGGTCGCGGCGAGCGCCGTGTCCATGGCCAAGAACCTGTCCAGTGAGGACTTCCGGGACTCGCTGATGGGCGAGTACGGCCTCAAGGAAGGCGTGTTCGCCTGGGCCTCCGTGGCGGGAGACACCCTCGGCATGGTGCCCGGCGTCGGTGCCCTCGCCAGGGCCGGCAGCGAGGCGGGTCTCGCGGTGGCGGTCGCCCGTGAGGGCGGCGAGGCCCTGTCGCTGGGCTCGCGGCTGGGTGCGTTCGGCAAGGAGATCGTGCCCGCCTTCAGCTACAAGGCTCTCGACGTGGCGACGTCACCCCAGACCGGAGCGCTCCAGTACGCCATCAACGGCGTCAACGTGGCGGCGAACATGGCGTCGTCCATGGAAAGCCTGGGTGTGTTCCCGAAGAACGGCCTCGGGCACGACGCCTCCGAGTTCACGAAGGGCGCGGCCGCCTCCACCGGCCTGAAGGGCGGAACGGCCGAGCTCATCAAGGACTTCGGCGAACTGATGAGCGGGGTCCGCCTGTGAACGCGTTGCTCGACCAGAGGGAGAAGCCGAAGCCGGAGTTCTGGTACGGGCTTCCCTACGGGTATGCCCAGGTGGACCTCCAGCCGTCGCCCGAGGGCATCCAGGAGGTGGCCCGGCAGCTCAGCGCACTTCCCGACGACCTTCGCGACCGGGCGGACCAGGTGTTCCGGCTGTACGCCGTCGTCCTGACGATGCTGCGGAGCCAGGACGTCATGGGGTGCGCGCTCGGCATGCACCCGGACGAACAGGGCGGGGCCTCGCTGTCCGTCCTGACGGTCTCGACCGTCGCGGCCTCGGGGGCGAATCCCGCCGCCGTGCTGCTCCAGATGCTGGGCACGGGCCCGGACAACGGCATCGTGCCCGTGGAACTGCCCGTGGGCACCGGATACCTGCTGGAGACGGAACGCACCACGCTCGCGCCGACCGCTCCGCCCGAGGGACAGGACGAGCCCGCGCAGGGGACCGTCTGGCAGGGCACGGTGGCCATCCCGGTCGCCCGTACCTCGTCGATCGTCACCGTGCAGCTGGTCACCCCTGCGGTGGAGCTGGCCGACGACTACCGCGGCGTGCTGCTCGGCGTCGCCCGGACGGTGACGTTCGACGACCCGGCCGCGCAAGGCAGCGTGGACAACGGCTCCGACTCGGCCTCGGGTTCGGGTACAGGGGCAGACGAAAGGAGCCCGTTCGGATGACAGTGCCGGAAGAGTGGAAACACGGCCTGGAGTCGGACACCCCGCCCGCGCCGTACGCGACGGACGGGACGGACTTCCAGGGCGCGGTGCGCTACCACTACCGCAACGCGCTGAAGAAGTTCCTCAAGTACTTCCCTGTGTTCCTGCTGCTGTGGGTCCAGATCTTCTTCACCAAGATCGGATATCTGCTTCCGGTGGCCATCGTGGGAATGTTCGGCATGATCTTCACGCTGGTCCTTCTCTACGGCCGCCTCACTTCGATCCGCAAGTGCTCGAAGATCTTCCAGACGTACCCCCTGGAATTCCGCACCCCGGTCGAGAAGATCGGCATGGAGTCGACCCACACGCTGTACTTCCGTCTGGGAGACCAGAAGGGCACCCCCTTCACCCTGCGTGCGAAGGACGCCCTGGGGCGCGGTCGGTGGCCCGTCGGCATCGTCGACGGCGTCTGGTTCGCGGGGGACGAACCCTTCGGCGGCGCGATGATCGTGCCGGGCGGCGGCGAACTCCTCCTGCTCCAGCCCAGGGACTGGAGGGAGAGGGAAGAGGACCGCAACACGGCCGGACCGGAACGCATCGAGAAGGCGAAAAGGGCAGGCATCAAGGGCCCGTTCCGCCTCTGACCCACCCGGCGGCCTGGCCTCGCTCAGTTCTGGTCGCCGGGCCCGGCCAGCTGGGCGGCGGCCAGGGCCATGTGGCTCCGCAGCACTTCCAGCGCGCCGGCCTCGTCGCCGCGTTCGACGGCGTCGACGATCGGTTCGTGGCGCGCGGCGGACATGGGCAGTCGGCGTCGTTCGTCGCCGACGCTCATCACGGTCACCCGGATCGGGCCTTCCAGGTGTCGCCATGTCCTGACCAGCATGGAGTTGCCGGACAGCTCGCACAGCAGGAGGTGGAAGGCCAGGTCGGCCTCCACCTGGGCGGCGAAGTCGCCCGCGGCCCGGTCGAGCCGGATCAGTGCCTGCCGGAGTTCCTCGACCGCCTGCTCCCGTCCGGCGGAGGCGATCACTCCGGCGACGGCCAGACCCTCCAGCGCGGCCCGGACCTCGTACAGCTCGCGCACCTCGGTCGGCGAGAGCCGGTGCACCTGGAGCATGCCCCGTGCGGCGGGGACCAGCAGACCCTCCTGCTGAAGGTGCCGCAGCGCCTCACGGACCGTGCCCCGGCTGATGCCGAGCCGACCGGCCAGCTCGACCTCGCCCAGATGATCACCGGGCCGGTACTGCCCTGCCAGGATCGCGGTCCGCAGTGCGTGCAGGGCCCGTTCCCGCAGGGTGCTGCGATCCAGGCTGGACAGGGTTTCCGGGGCCATGGGGGTCACCGTTCCTCGTCGGTGCGGACAGGGTAGCTGACGACGGTCGGCTGATGACTGTTGACACTCGGCCGGCCCCCAGGGCCTCCGCCCGTCCCGGCTAGGCCGGTCTTGCCGTCCCGCCGTCCCGGCTCGGCCGGTCTTGCCGCCTTGCCCTCCCGGCTCGGCCGGTCTCGCCGTCCCCGCTCAGGCGGCTCAGTCGGCCTCGCGGGAGTCCTCGTCCCCGATGCCCAACCGCTCGACCGCCGAGGTCATGTGCGTGTGCAGGATCTCCTGGGCCGCCGCCGCGTCCCCGCGCGCGATCGCGTCGGCGATGGGCGCATGGGAGGGCGCGGACATCGCCGCGTCGCGGCGGTCGCCTGCGGCGCTCATGATGACCACCCGCATGGGACCCTCGAGTTGGCGCCAGGTCCTGAGGAGGACCGAGTTCCCGGACAGCTCGCACAGCAGCTGGTGGAAACCGAGATCCGCCTCGACCGTCGCCGCCAGGTCCGCGCCGGAGGTGAAGGCGTCCCGGAGCCTGTCCAGCGCCGCGCGCAGGGCCTCGGCCGCTTCCTGCCTGCGGGAGGACGCGATGATCTGCGCCACCGCGAGCCCCTCCAGCGCCTCGCGGACCTCGAAGAGTTCCCGCACCTCCGTCGGCGTCAGCCGGGACACCCGCAGCATGCCGCGGGCTCCCGCGGTGACGAGCCCCTCCTGCTGGAGATGGCGCAGCGCCTCCCGTACCGTGCCGCGGCTCACCGACAGGTGCTCGGCGATCTCCACTTCCCCGAGGTGGTCGCCGGGGCCGTACTGGCCGGTGGTGATGGCCGTCCGCAGGGCCACGAGCGCCTGCTCCCGAAGGGTCTTGGAGCGGGTGAGACCGGAAAGCGCCTGACCGGGCACGGTCGAACCCTCCTTCGACGGCATGAGCGGTCATCTTAGCCAATCGGCGATTTGCGAAGACCTGTGTCGTACGGGTTGACACGCTCTCTCCGCCCCCGCAGCATCAACTCTCGACTGTTAACAGTCAACAGTCGAGAGTTCAGCCCGGGTCCGCTGACCCGTCCACGATCAAGGAGGATCGGCATGGCTGAGTCCAAGGCGCCGCACCAGGCGGCACAGGGATCGCCCGAGCGGCTGAGGGTCGCCGTGGGGTGCGGAGTCGGCGCCACCATCGAGACGTACGACTTCATCGGCTTCGGGACCGCCGCGGCCCTGTACTTCGGCGACGTCTTCTTCCCCGACTCCGACCCCCTGTCGGCCACCCTCCTGTCCTTCGCGACCCTCGGCATCGGCTTCGCCGCACGGCCCCTGGGCGGCATCGTCGCCGGCCACCTCGGGGACCGCATCGGACGCAAGCCCGTCCTGGTCGGTTCGCTGCTGCTGATGGGCGTGGCGACCGTGCTCATCGGCTGCCTGCCCACCTACCAGATGGTCGGGGTCTGGGCGCCGATCCTGCTGGTGGCCGTCCGCGTGATCCAGGGACTCGCCTTCGGCGCCGAGTGGGGCGGCGCCATCCTGATGACCTTCGAGCACGCCCCGTGGAAACGGCGCGGCCTGTACACGGGCATCACCCAGGCCGGCTTCCCGGTCGGACTGCTGCTCGCCAACCTCGCCTTCCTCCTCAGTCGGCACACCCTGGACGACAACTGGGCCTGGCGCGTGCCCTTCCTGCTCAGTGCGGTCCTGATCGCCGTGGGCATCCTCATCCGGCTCAAGATCGACGAGTCGCCCCAGTTCGAGGAGCTCAAGGAGTCCGGCGAGGTCGTCAGGAACCCCCTGGTGTCGGTGCTCCGGGACGACTGGCGCAACGTCCTGCGGGCCTTCTGCCTGCGCATCACGGAGACCGCGGGGTACGCCGTCTCGGTCACCTTCGTCCTGTCCTACCTGAGCGACGACGACGCCCCCCACGCCTCCAGTACGACCACCCTGACCGCCCTCGTCACGGCCGCCGCCCTCGGTATCGCCGCCACCACGCTGTGGGCCCGGCTGTCGGACCGGGTCGGCCGCCGACCGGTCTACCTCTTCGGCTGCGCCGTGAGCGTCGTCTGGGGCGTCCCGCTCTTCCTGCTCGTCAACACGGAGACGGCGGCGCTCATCACGGTCGCCTTCGTGATCAGCTACGCCGTCTGCCAGAACTCCCTCGCCGGCGTCCAAGGCGCCTGGTTCTGCGAGCTGTTCGCCACCAGGACCCGCACGGCGGGCACGTCCCTGGCCTACCAGCTGTCCGCGGTCGTCTCCGGGTTCACCCCCATGATCGCCACCGCCCTCTACTCCGGTACCGGATGGATCGGACCCGCGCTGCTCTTCAGCGGCTACGGCGTACTCGGCCTCGTGGCGACGCTGGTGACGCGCGAGACCTGGGGCCCCGACGAGCGCAGCGAAGCCGACCGGGCCCTGAGGGCGACGGCGGAGCCGGCACTGCCGGCCGCCCACTGACCACCGGCCACACAACCCAGGTCACCCCACCCCAAGAGACGAGGATCCACGTGATGTCCACTCAGGCGTTCGCCACCGCGGCGCCGTCCACCGACCGCCTCACCGCCCTGGAGGACTCCGCCTACCGCATCCGCATGCACGCCCTGGACATGGGGGAGACCCAGGGGCAGGGGTACATCGGGCAGGCCCTCGGCGTGGCCGACCTGCTGGCCGTCGTCTACAAGGACGTCCTCAACCACCGTCCCGACGACCCGGAGTGGCCGGGGCGCGACAGGTTCCTGCTGTCGATCGGCCACTACGCCATCGCCCTGTACGCGGCGCTCGCCGAGGCCGGCGTGCTCGACGTCGCCGAACTCGCCACCTACGGCAGCGACGACTCACGTCTTCCCATGTCGGGCATGGCCTCGTACACCCCCGGCATGGAGATCTCCGGCGGCTCCCTGGGACACGGCCTGGGCGTGGCCGCCGGCATGGCGCTCGGCCTGCGCCACCAGGGCAGCGGCGCCCGCGTGTACAACCTGCTCTCGGACGGCGAACTGGACGAGGGCTCCACCTGGGAGGCGGCGCTCGCCTGCGCCCACCACGGCCTGGACAACGTCACCGCCCTCGTCGACGTCAACGCCCTCCAGGCGGACGGCCCGACGAAGGGCGTGCTGCGCACCGAGCCGGTCACCGCCAAGTGGGAGGCGTTCGGCTGGCACGCGATCCGCGTGGACGGCAACGACATCGGTGCCCTCGTCGCCGCCTTCGACAGCCTGCGCGGCCATCGTGGCTCGCCCGCCGTCCTCATCTGCGACACCCGCATCGGGTGCGGTGTGCCGATGCTGGAGACGCGGGAGAAAGCGCACTTCATGCGGGTCGAGGAGCACGAATGGCAGCTCGCCCGAAAGCAGTTGACGGACCGTCACAACCGTGGGTCCGCCGGTTCCGCATCCGTCGGCTCCCAGGGAAAGTGACCCGATTCCGATGAACACCTCCACCCCGACCCAGGCCCCGCAGCGCAGGCTCACCACCTCCGCGATGATCGCCTCGATCGCCGAGGAGGGGCAGCGCACCACCAAGGCCCCCTTCGGACACGCGCTGGCGAGGCTCGCCGACGAACGCCCCGACGTCGTCGGACTCTCCGCGGACCTCGCCAAGTACACCGACATGCACGTCTTCCGCGAGGCCCACCCCGACCGCTTCTTCCAGATGGGCATGGCCGAGCAGGCGATGCTGGGCGCGGCCGCCGGCCTCGCCGAGGTGGGCCTGACCCCGTTCGCCTCGACCTACTCGGTCTTCGCCACCCGCCGCGCCTACGACTTCCTGTGCCTGGACATCGCCGAACCGGGGCTGAACGTCAACGTCGTCGGCGCGCTGCCCGGCCTGACCACCGGCTACGGGCCCAGCCACCAGGCGACCGAGGACCTCGCCATCCTGCGTGCCATGCCCGGTCTGACGATCGTGGACCCCGCGGACTCCGTGGACATCGAACAGGCCGTACCGGCCCTGGCCGCACACCCCGGCCCCACCTACCTGAGGCTGCTGCGCGGAGCCGTGCCCACCGTTCTGGACGAGTACGACTACCGCTTCGAACTCGGCAAGGCGGCCGAGCTGCGCGGCGGGCGGGACGTCCTGTTCGTCTCCACCGGCCTGATGACGGTCCGCGCCCTGACCGCGGCGCGGGAACTGGAGGCCGACCACGTGGACGTCGCCGTCCTCCACGTACCGACGATCAAGCCGTTCGACCGCGAGACGGTCCTGCGGGAGACCGCCAAGGGCCGCCTCGTCGTGACCCTGGAGAACCACAGTGTCGTCGGAGGCCTCGCCGAGTCCGTCGCGTCCTGCCTCGCCTTCGCCCGGCAGACGGCACACCTCGTGCCGATCGGCCTGCCGGACGAGTTCCTCGCCGCGGGCGCGCTGCCCACCCTCCACGACCGCTACGGCCTCTCGGTCGAGGCGATCAAACGACGGGTGAAGCGCGAACTCTGACCGCCCCGGCCTCCACCTCCCTCCGCCCCCCAACCCCCTCCACCTTCCCCCGTTCGACTCCGCAGGAGAACTGCATGTCCACCGAGCACACCCCCCGCACCGCCGTCGTCACCGGCGCCGGGTCCCGCCGTGGCATCGGGCGTGCCACCGCACACGCCCTGGCCGCCGCCGGGTACCACATCGCCGTCCTCGACCTGGACAAGGAGGCCGCCGAGGACACGGCCCGGGACGTCGCCGTACGGCACGGCGTGCAGGCGCTGGGACTCGCCGCGGACGTCACCGACGCCGAGGCGGTCGACGCCGCGATCACGGCCGCCGAAGCGGCACTTCCGCCGATCGGCGCCCTGGTGAACAACGCGGGCATCACGTCCCCGACCCGCTTCCTCGACGTCACGCACGAGGAGTGGGACCGGATCCTCGAGGTCAACGTGCGGGGCAGTTTCCTGGTCACCCACCGGGTGGCGCCGGGGATGGCCGAGCGTGGCTTCGGCCGGGTCGTCTTCCTGTCGTCCGTCTCCGCCGAGCGCGGGGGCGGGGTGTTCGGGGGAGTGGCCTACTCGGCCGCGAAGGCCGCCCTGCTGGGCTTCGCCCGGGCCCTGGCCCGTGAACTGGGCCCGTCCGGAGTGACGGCCAACTCCGTCGCCCCGGGCCTGATCGACACCGACATCACACAGGGCAAGCTGGACGAGCAGCGCAAGGCGGCCATGGTCGCGGACGTTCCGGTGCGCCGCATCGGCGGTGTCGAGGACGTGGCCGACGTCATCGCCTTCCTGGCCCGCCCCGAGTCCGGCTACCTGACCGGCGTGACCTACGACGTGAACGGCGGCTCCCACATCCACTGATCCGACCCCGACACCCGGCTCGCGCAGCCGCCGGGAGCGACGGCCTGGGCGGCGACAGCAGCACCGCCGTCATCGGGTACGGGCCTGCAACGGGCCGGCGGCACCTCGCGCTCGTGGACCCCGCCACCGCGAAGGTCACCGCCGAGTGTCGCCGTCCCCGCCGCCCCCCACGGGCGTCGCGCTGAGCCCCGACCGGGTTCGTCCGTTGGGCGGGTTGCGTGCGGGTGCGGGTGCGGGTTCGGGTTCGGCTGAACCCTGGCTCACGGTGAGCGAAGGTCCGCAGAAGCGGTACGGCGTCGCCGCCCGAGCATCCTCAGGAGCAGCCAGATCAGACCGACCTGGAGGATGCCCGCGATCGCCTGCACGGACGGTGCGTAGGCGTCCGGGCCGGAGGCGTGGTCGGCGAGGCCGGGGAGCACCGCGGCGAGAAGGAACACGACCACGGCCAGTCAGGCGACGGCGAGCATCACGCCCGATCGGCGGGTTGGAAGATCCACAGTGCTCTTTACCGGGTGATGAGGGGTGATCAGCCGGAAGCGGGAAGGGAGGCGTCGGACGCGTCCTGCTCGGCCCGTCGGCGGTACTCGGCGTTGATGCGCTGCGCTTCCTCGAGCTGGTCCTCAAGGATGACGATGCGGCACGCGGCCTCGATCGGGGTGCCCCTGTCGACGAGCTCGCGGGCGCGCGCGGCGATCCGCAGCTGGTAGCGGGAGTACCGGCGGTGCCCGCCCTCCGAACGGAGCGGAGTGATCAGACGAGCCTCCCCGAGCGCCCGGAGGAAAGCCGGAGTGGCGCCGAGCATCTCGGCGGCCCGGCCCATGGTGTACGCCGGGTAGTCGTCGTCGTCCAGACGATCGCTGAGGGGGTTGTCTGCCGTCATGTCACCTCGCTGTGCAACGCGTCGAGGGGCCCTGATGCCGTACGGCACCAGGGCCCCGAAGGAAATTCAACACCATCTGTCGGCTCTCGTGCTCTGCCGACCTTCTGTTTCCGCTACCAGCCCTGTCGAAGGGGGGTGCGGGGATCGCGGCTGCGTGACCGGGGACCACCTTCCAATCCGGGGTCTTGCGGTACCCGGCCGAGTGCGTCCCGGGCCGGGCGATCCTGATGGCGTCTGTGTCCTCCGTCCTTCCTCTGAACCTGAACTGATCTGCTCTGCGGACTTTCCTGTACTGCTACCCGCCAGTTCGTGTCTGCCGGGTCTCTCTGGACTCTGTAGACAAGAAAAGGCTAACTCTGGCAGAGCCCAATGTCTACTCTGGCAAAGGTAGATTTCACCCAGTCGTGGGAACAGACACCTGTGACCTGCAACGGTCGTTTCAGGTGCCCGCCCACAGGGCTCCCCGCCCACGGGCTCCCCGCCCACAGGGTCCCCCTCGCGCAGGTCCGTCGAGAAAACAGGGTCGGGGCGGCAACCTTCTCGTCCTCCGCGGCAACTGAAAGCCGGAAGGCTGGATCGAACTACCGGGACGGGCATGAGGGCAACGAAGCACGCCGCGCCGCAACCGTGGCGCAGGCGCGGACTGGTCACGGGCATTCCCCTGGCGCCGCAGGTCGTCGGCGCGCCGACGGGTCGTCCCCCCGGGAGCGGAAGCGGCGCAAGGGCCACCGGCATCCACGGTGAGCGGCCGACCGTCGACGGCACGGCCGTGCCGTCGGACGCCGTACAGCCGGAGCAGCCGACCCTCGTCCGGTGCGCCCGGCGTTGACCAGTCCGCCGGTGGGCCTGCACCGCCACCACACACCCATGCACGACCGCCGTTCGCATCCCGGGCCGGGCGCTGCCAGGCTGCGCCCGCCGTCCTCGCCGAACGCGCAACCACCTCGCACGTCATGGCAAGGAGAGGGCGACCGGGGGATGCTCCTCGATGACGCGTCCGTGGAGTTCCACGAATTCTTCGAGCGCCACTATGCCGAGCTCGCCCGTCTGGCACACCTCCTGACCGGCGAGACCGACGCGGCGGACGACCTCGCGGCGGATGCCCTGGTCGCCCTGTGGCAGCACTGGGACCGGTTGCGGCAGGCCGACCACCCGCTCGCCTACGCCCGCGGAGTGGTGGCCAACCTGGCACGGGGACGGATCCGCAGCGCGGTCCGCGAACGACGCCGGCTCACGCTGTTCTGGTCCCGCAGCCCCGAGAAGGTGGAGGGGCCGGACACGGCGGCCGTCCTGGACGTCCGCGCGGCGCTCGCCCGGCTGCCGTACCGCAAGCGCGCCTGTGTGGTGCTGCGGCACGCCCTCGACCTGTCGGAGAAGGACACGGCGGCAGCGCTCGGCATATCGGTCGGAACGGTGAAGAGCCAGACCTCCAAGGGAATGGCGGAGCTGGAAAAGCTCCTGGGCGCACGCGCGGCCGGGAACCTGGTGCCAGGGAGGAGGAACCGGTGAACGAGGACATCGACCGTCGGCTGCGCGAGGCCGCCGAGGCCCACCGGCCCGACCGCGCACGGATGCTGGCCCGGGTGGAACGCGGCATGGCCGGCCCCGCCGTCCGGCACCGCGCGCGACCGTTCGCGAGGTCCGGGACGAGGATCGCCCTGGCCGGGCTCGCCGCCGGAGGCATCCTGACGACCGGCGGCCTCGCCGTCGCCGCCATCGTCGCGACCCCGTCGCCGTCGCCCACCGTGACCACGCCGGCCGCCACCCCGTCCCCGGCGGTCAGCTCCCCGCACCCGGAATCGGCCCGCCCCACCCCGGTCGCGCCGCCCCCGGCCACCAGTCCGGGCAGCGCGCACCCGAGTCCGTCGGCCACCAGCCCCTCGCCGACCGCCGACGGGAGCCAGGACGGGCCGCTGCGGTCGGCCGGCTCGCTCGACTCGCGGAGCAACTCCTACTGGACGCAGAGCGACCTCACCCTCACGACGACGCAGCCGCTCACCTCGCTCACGGTCGAGATCCGGATCGTGCAGACCGGCGGGACGAAGAGCACCGGCACCTGGCAGACCCTGCCGGGTGAAGACTTCACCGTCACCGTCCAGGAGGCCGGGGGCGCGCTGGTCTACCGCTGGGTCCTCAAGCCGGGCCTGACCGTGCCGGCCGGGAGCCACGAGTTCGCCGCACAGTTCAACAACGGCTCCGGCGTCGGCGTACGCAGTGCCGCGGGCGACGGCTACCGCGTCGACGCACAGGGTCCGGGCGGCTCGGCGTCGGTCCGGGGAGGGTTCGTTCCGAACCGGTGAACGGGGCGGCGTCGGGAATTCGTCCCGACGCCGTGAACGCGGGCTCCGTCCCGACCTGTTGAACGCCGAATGCGCCCCCGTCTCCTGGACGGGGGCGCATCTCGTCGGCTGTGCCTACTTGAGCGGCGTACCGCCCGAGTTGTGATAGGCGATCGTCTTCTTGATCAGGTTTCCGCCGTCGGTCTCGACCGAGGTCTGTTCCTGCTGCCCCGGCCCGAAGAACAGGCCGGCGATGTGGGCGTCCGCCACCTGGTCCATGTGGGCGAAGAACCAGTCCACCTTGTCGTCCTTGTAGTGGTTGAGGGTGTTGTTCTGCGCCATGTTGCCCACGGGGATCTGCCACAGGACCACCGGCTTGCCCACGGACTCGGCCATCGTCTTCCAGAACTTCAGCGAGGCGGCGGCCTTCTGGTCGTTCCAGAAGGTGTCACGGCCGCCGTGGGCCGGCTGCGCGTACCAGCCGGCGTCGCGGTCCGACACGTCGGTGGCCAGGAAGTCGGCGTTCTTCGCGCCGAAGCTCTCGTAGGACTTGACGCAGGCCTGCGTGTTGGTCTCCCAGTCGAAGCAGGAGAGGTGCATCCCCGCCTCGACGTTCGGCGCGTACTTGTGCGCCATCGAGATCAGGCACTGGGCGAGCCCGGTGGCACTGTTCTCCTGCGACCCGCAGTCCGTCGGATTCGCGCTCTTCACCTGTGCGGGAACCTGGTGCGGATCGCCGAGCGAGCGGACGTAGCCCCAGAAGTCGGGCTCGAGGTCGATCGCGGCCTGCGTCTTGCCGATCTTCTGGAGGAAGAAGCGGTAGTCGTTCAGGTAGCGGGTGAGCAGGTCGGTCCGGTTGATGGCCTTGACCTCACCCGGACCGTCGCCCTCGCCCGCCGCTTCGCCGAGGTCGCGCAATGAGTACCAGGTCCACAGCATCTTCTGCGGACGCGAGCTGCCCTTGTACGTCGCCTGGGACACCACGTCGTCCCGCCAGGTCACGTAGGTGCCAGGTGCCGTGGTGGGGCCGTTCCAGCAGCCCCACCAGCCCGACCAGTCGGCGTGGCATTTCGCCGCCGTGTAGTAGTCCGAGGAGGGCGCGGGCTGGCTGTGCACATAGGCGTAGCGCCCGTCGAACGGCGCGGCGTCCGCCGAGTCGTCGGACATCGAGGCGCCGATGAGCACCTTGTCACTGCCCAGGAACCGCTTCGCCGAGCTGCCCCCTCCGCTCGCGGGCGACGAGGACGAGGGCGAAGCCGCGGCCGCCGGTCGCGTGCCGCTCGGAGTCGGGCTCGCGGGAGCGCTGCTGCTCGGCGTGGCGGCCGTACCGCCGCCGCTGACGTTCCCGACCTCGACGAGCTTCCACTGCTGATCGGCGCTGCTCCGGTCGCGGCTCTGTACGACGTTGCCCCCGTTGGCCTTGACGGCGTTGCGGACACCGACGGCCATCCCGCTGAAGCGATTGACCAACCGCACATAGCCGTTCGACGACTTGGCCGGCTTGAACTGCTGGTTGCTGCCGTTCTGGTCCTTCCACTGCACGACGGCGGAGCCGGCCGTCTTCGACCAGCCGAGGTCGTCCAGCACCTTGCCGGAGGTCCGGTTCTGCAGCCGGTAGTAGCCGTCACCCGAGTCGATGAACCGCCACTGCTGGTTGGCCCCGCCGTGCCGCGCCCACTGCACCACCGCCGCGCCGTCGTTCTTGGCGGAACCGCGGTCGTCCAGCACCTTGCCGCTGTTGCGGTTGACCAGCACGTACCACTTCTTCAGATCCAGGGTCTTCTGGTCCGCCGAGGCCTGGCTGACCACGACGGCCGAGCCGGCCACGACCACCATGGCGAGACCCGCCCACAGACCCCGACGCGCGAGCAACCGACGCTCGCGGTGCCTCGGGCGACCACCGCGCGCGCCGTCACCGGCACGGTGTCCGCCACCGCGGGACGCCCCCGGTGACGTAGGTGAACCGGGGACATGTCTGTGCTCTCGTTCCAGGGACACGCCTGTGCTCTCTTTCAACCGTCGCAACAGCCCGGACCACATGGCCGGACAGCACTGAGTGGTCCGGGAGCCCGAAAAGGTTGCCGAGAAGATCCACAGATTTTTTTCGCCCACCACGCATCGCCACCACGGACGGCACACGCGACCCCTGCAACCCTGCGAGGCGACATGGCAAGGTGCTCCGGATACATCAATCTGGTACATGGACTACGCTTGGTACATGTCCATGAAGCGCACGAACGTCTACGCGGACCCCGAGGACCTCGCGATCATCAAGGAAGCCGCCAAGCGCCGAGGCATAAGCGAGGCCGAGATCATCCGCCAGGGCATCCACCTGGCAGCCATGGCGAACCGGGTCTGGGACGAGCCGCTGTTCTCGCGCACCTTCGAGGGGCCGGGGCGCACGCTCCCCAAGGCGGAGGTCCGCGACACGGTCACCGAGGCCGTCCGGCGTGAGACCGGCCCGGACTCCGGATCCGCCGCGTGATCGTTGTCATCGCCGACACGTCCGGCCTGCTGGCAGCGCTGGACTCGGCTCACCCGGAACACCGGGCTGCGAACGAGGCCATCATGGCGGCGGGCCTGCTGGTCATGTCCCCGCTCCTGCTGGCCGAGCTGGATCACGTGGCCACGCGTGAGCTCGGCAGGGAGGCCGCCCTCAGTGCGGTCGACGACCTGCGGCGCTGGACGAGCCGCGGTCGTGTCGTCCTGCCGGAGATCACGGAGAGCCACCTGGGCGCAGCCCAGTCCGTGCGTGTCCGCTACCGCGCGCTGGACCTCGACCTCACCGACGCGGTGAACGTGGCGCTTGCCGCCGACTACGACACCGACGCGATTCTCACCCTCGACCGACGGGACTTCCGGGCCGTACGCCCGCTGGGCCGTCACAAGGCGTTCCGGGTACTCCCCGACGACCTCCCGCTCTGAAGCAGGACCCTCCGCGGTCAAACGCCCGCTCCTGCAGGGGACTTGCCCAGCGCCCACAACGAAGCGTGCGCAATGGCTCACCGACAAGAAAGGCCCAGGTCGCTGACCTGGGCCTTCATCATGGAGCGGGTGACGAGAATCGAACTCGCACTCTCAGCTTGGGAAGCTCGGAGTCTTTGGGGGCGGTTGTCCCGCTGACCTGCGGTAGACCCTGAACGGGTGCGCAGGCGGTCGCCGACTTGTTCCCCACTGTTCCCCGTGATTCTCCGCAGGATCTGGCACACATCTGGCACGTCCGACCACTCCGGGCTGAGAGTCTGAGCCTGTGACAGATGACGAGGTTGTCGAGGCGTTGCGGGTCGTAGCGCGGACGGGGGGCGGCTACGGAGACTGCGGTTCGCTCCCCGGCGTCACCTGGAGCACCGACCGGTTCACCCCAGACCATCCTTGAAGATCCGTGTCCAGAATCTCGTTCAAGGTGATCAGAGCCTCCTCCGCAACCCGCGCCGTCTCCTCGCCGGACGCCTTGCGGTACTGCATCTCCTGCTTAAGCCGCTGTACCCGGGCGAGGACCGAGGAGCGCAGCTGCCACAACTCCTGGTCCCTGAAGAGGTTGTTCTTCGCAGCCACGATGCCGGAGACCCCGGCCAGGGCGGTGCTGGATATCCCGAACCACGGATATTTCCACGCTGCGCTAGCGACCCCGAGGACCGCGATCACGGCGTTCAGCGCGGCGATGAGCGTGATCACCCGGTCCACCCTGGTCCGCGATATCACCCGTAACCGAGCGAACTCGTTCTCGTACCAGGCGACGTAGTGCGAGACGACGACGAAGGGATCGGCCTCCACGGGCGGATCGGGCGGTGTGCGCATTCCGGCGGACCTGAACGAGATGGGCCACCACCTGGAATCCCTGTACCCATGCTCCGGCTCACGCGATGGCATCGATGCGCCCCCTCGCCGTCCAGTGTGCGAGCTGACCCGCCAAAGACGCCGCACCTACGACAAGGGTGCCGAGTCAGGAGCGCATTCGTCTCGTACCACTGCCAGTTCTCCGGGTACAGGCATAACCCTTCCAGTGTGGCAGATCATCGCCGGGGGCCCAGGCCACAGAAGGGTAAGGGCGGTCACCTGTGGGTGCCGACTGTCGGCGTTGGTCGGCTTCGGACGGCCCAGGGACGGCCCAGGGCTCAGTCAGCGAAGCGCCGCCGCCTGTCATTCCAGCTGCACGGGAGCGACGGGGAGCTGTTCCCTGTAGGGCCACGTAAAGGTGCGGTCCGGTTCGAGGTGTGCGTCTCCCCAGTGGATGGCATGGATGCCGTTTTCGACGTCGGCCGTGAAGAACACACAGACCAGCCTGGTGGAAGCTCCTAGCTCCTCGAACGCCTCGTGCAGCCCCAGGTACTCCTCGGTCGCCAGGTCCTCATCGACGTCGAACAGGCCTTCTGGAGGCTGCGGCCCGTGCGCCCGGAACAGCCGATGCCGGGTGGGCGACGCGTTGGCCGGCAGCCGAGCTCGATCCAGTGGCCTCGGCCTGTCCGCGTACCGGAACGGGAAGAGCGCGTGATCGTTGATCACGGCGTACTCGTATCCGCGCACGTCTCTCACGGCTTCCCCTAGCTGCCGCGCCGTCTCCGCCAGGTTCTCGCGCACCACGCCTACGAGCGCGAGGCCGTACGGACTCCGCTTCTTCAGACCCGCAGCGAGGTGCGCGGCATGAGCCTTCCCGTGCGCCTTGGCCAGTTGCACCGGAACCGCAGCAGTAAGCGCGCCCGCATGCCGCCCAAACCGCTCGACGGCCCAGGCCGACGGCCCCACCGGATAGCCACCCAACACCGACATGCAGTGCTCCCCTCCCCCCGGTCATGCCCTCTGAACTGTGTGACACGTACACGAAGGGCGCACAAGGGGGCGATCTGGCCAGGACGCGGCCGTTAACACTCGTTCTTTCCGCGACCCAAAGACGGCCAGCGAGGCGCTGACGGCTGGAGAAGTGGCCTCATGGCGTGGAGTGCAACCTCTAGATCACCGAATCCGCCTACGGGGCGCAACGATTCGTGATGGAATGCGTATGCTGGCGCGGCCGATCCACCAAAACGAATGGCGTAGAAGTGAGTGGACCCACTGCAGACAATCTAGACAAAGATCAACTCGACCAGCTTCATGCAGCTACACTAAAGGCCTCTGAGGCCTGCCTTGAACTGAAGAAGCTTTGCGCACTAATCCTTGTCCCGGTCGGCACCATCATCACTTCATTTGGCGACAAAAGGCCAGGGCCCTCATTGTTTCTTGCCGCGGTCTTAGTGATCATCGCTTTCTGGGTGGCAGACAGCTTTAGTTATTATTACCAACGGAAGCTCAGGGGGGCAATGACCGAGATCTGGCAGCGCAGGGCGAATCGCTGCACCCACCTTGCGCCGGGGTCCTCGTAGAGTGACCCGCCTACGATTCCAACGTCAGGTGCCGTGTCTGCCTGGCGCGCAGCCTTCAATGCTTCGATGGCGTACTATGCCATTCTTGGTGGGCTGTCTGCTCTGGCGGCGTGGGCCTATGCGGTCGGTTGGCTTGATGGGTAGGAATGCCTATGCGTTATTTCGTCAGCTATGCAAGGCGCGACAATAACGTTGAGCGCCTATGCGAGATAAGGGCACTCCTCGGCGGTTCGGACTGCACATATGTAGACGACCTGGAGGTGCACGATCCAAGCACTGACAGAACCCGCGCTGTAGTTGACGCGCTAGAATGCGCGGAAACTTTCATCGCCGTTTATTCCGAACATTACCTGATGACGGAGTGGACACGATGGGAATTTGAATCTGCGCTGCATATGGGCATCGAGGTGGCGGCACTACTCCCGAATAACCGATTCGCGAGGCCCAGTGATCCCCAGTGGCCGTGGCCCAGACGCGTTCCACATGCGAGGAACGCCGCCGCCCGTGAGGTCGGCGGAGCCTCAATGACCGAGTCAAGCCCTCGACAGTCTTGAAAACCCGCTGTGGCAGCTATATCACCATGTTCAGATCCCACACACCGCGTGATCAGCAGTGAGAGCGGCCCCTGACCTGGGTGAATGGTCGGGGGCCCTCTGGGGGTCCGGCTATCGAGGCTCCCCGACAAGGTCAGTCGTGCTTTGCTTCGGATATGTTCGAGCCGTCCTCCGCGTCCTGGATCGGTACGCCAGACTGAAGCTTGATCTGGTCAACCATCCAGGTCATGACCTTCGACAGTGCTTCGTCGAAGCCACGGATCAAGTCAGCGAGGTCCTCGGGAGACAGCGGAGCGAAGGTTGGCGTGTGCTTCCCACGAGTGAACCGCATCGTCTGCCAACTCCCCCGCTCGTCAGGCGCGGCGGCATCAATCGACCATGCGCCATGTACGTAACCGTGCCTCCGAGTGAAGAGGCGCGTGCACTCCCCAAGGATCATCTGAAGCTCCGAACGCCTCGCTGAGGATACGTCTGGACGCTCCTTCGCGATGTCGCCGATCAGCTTGATGACTCTGCTGCTGTTCTCTCCATTGATCCAGTGCGCTGCATAAGGCGTCTCAACTAGTTGAGTGGCGAGCATCTGCAACCGCATCTCCAGGTAGGCCGCCATCGAAACCATCTGCCCGACAAGCTGAAACATGGCTCGTTCGTGGTAGTCACTCTGATCGTTCGTCATCCATGCATTTTGAGCGTCTAGGGCCCCAACGCGCCTGGGTTTTCTTCAGCCCGCCACTTACCCCAGCTCCCATCCCGTCCGCCGTCGACCCACACCGTGGAGTGGGCGTGGTTCATGGCGTCCAGGTGGAGCGCGCCACTGTACGAACGACCTGGACGCCATGGGCCGCGTCTGTTCGGCTCTGCCTGGGTCGACGGTGGTCGGGATGGGAGCTCCCTGCGCACGCCACTTCGGACCTGCGGTCGGGTACGGCGCGCCCTCCATCCCGGTGTCGGCTGATCCCCCGCCGGAGGCATCGTTCTGACCGTGGCCTGCCCGTCTAGGGCTCTACCGTCCGGGCCGTAACATGCTTGCGGCCCCAGGGGCCAGGCCCGGCGCCGAAGGCGCAGAGGGCCAGGCTCAAGGGGCCAGCCCGCGTTTTGCGCGGGCCCTTGGCGTCATCAGGGCGCAGGCAGATCACATCGGTCCAGAGCACCGACAGGCGCACGTTGCCGTCCAACAGGTTGATTGCGACGTCTACCTCGGCGTCTTCCCCGGTGGCATCGGTGACGTTCAAGTCCTGATCGCTGCTGTAGGCGCTCATGAAGCTGAGCATGCCTGGGGCCCGGCCTGGAGTTGAGGACCGGGCAGTCAAGCGGTCTGCTAGCCGGTGTGGGGCTTGAACTTGGCTGCACAAGGCGGCAATTCAGTGCCCCGTCGCTGTGTCAGCGGTAGGAAGATCACAGGCCGGATCGTCCAGGTGATGCGGGTGTGGGCCTGGGTGAGCATTACTGCGCAGGGCCCAGCGCGCAGCAATGCCTTCCTCGTCGCGATACGTCCGTCGTACAGCCACTCCGAGGCTTCCTGTGAGGCGTCGGCGTCCAATGCCGGTGAGATCGTGCGCAGTGCGACCGCTACCCATCTGTCGGCCTGCGGTGCCGAGTACGCGTCGAAGGATGCCCACAGGGCCGGCCGCTTCTCCTGGACGGGGTCTTCGGTCCAGCACTCACACCAGTAGCCCCGCTGCGGCTTGTCCATCAGCACGGGTAATCCCCGACCCCGGGATCTGGGGCGTCCCCGAGGGCTTCCGCTTCTACTATCTCCGCCACACCGGACACACGTTCTCGACCCGCTCGGGTGCCACCCTCAAGGACACGATGGTCCGTGCCGGCCAGTCGTCCGAGAAGGCGGCGCTGATCTACCAGCACTCCGACGACGACCGACAGCAGGAAGTTGCTGCCGGGCTCGACGCGACCGTACGCAGGGCGCGCCAGGAAGCTGCTGGTGTGCCGGATGATCAACCGGGCACGGCGGATGATCAGCGTTCTGGCACGAATCTGGCACGCGACCGCTAATCACCACGCACAGCAAAAAGGCCCGGGTCTCTGACCTGGGCCTTCTTCATGGAGCGGGTGACGAGAATCGAACTCGCACTCTCAGCTTGGGAAGCTGATGTTCTACCACTAAACTACACCCGCGCGAGACGCCGGACGGGCCGGTGTCGAGACGCACTGTCACCTTACCTCATGCCAGGCCCCCGGCGCTGAAGCCGTGGGGCCTGAGTGCGTCTCAGGGGTGGGACGGGGCTGCGGGGGAAGGGAGTTGGGGCGTACGGTGGAGGCGTGGAAGAGGGTCCGGGCGGGACCGGAGTGCCGCCTGGAGGGCCGTCCCACCCATCCCGTAATGTGGCATTTGTCGTCAGGTGAGCAGTAGCCCGACGCGGCTCTTGGGGAAGGGACTCTAGGACTTGATGGAGCGCACCGTCGTCCGTTGTGCCGATGGGCACGTGTTCAGTACCGCTTCGTTCCCGATGCAGCAGGCCGAGCGCCTCGGCCCCGGACGGCTCGTCCGCTGTCCGCGCTGTGCCCGGCTCAGAAGCGTCGTTCCGGTGGCCTTGGAGAAGCACTAGAAGGACAAGAAAGCGCTGTGAGCAGTACCGGGCGCGCGGACCGTCCGATTGTGGTCGGTCCGCGCGCCTTGCGTATCCTCGGGACGTGCTTCTCTCAGACAAGGACATCCGGACCGAGATCGACGCCGGGCGCGTGCGGATCGATCCCTACGACGAATCCATGGTGCAGCCGTCCAGCATCGACGTACGGCTGGACCGGTACTTCCGGGTGTTCGAGAACCACCGGTACCCCCACATCGACCCGTCCGTCGAGCAGTCCGACCTGACGCGGCTGGTGGAGCCGGAGGGCGACGAGCCGTTCATCCTGCACCCGGGTGAGTTCGTGCTCGCCTCCACCTACGAGGTCATCACGCTGCCCGACGACCTCGCCTCCCGCCTGGAGGGCAAGTCCTCCCTCGGGCGCCTCGGGCTCGTCACCCACTCCACGGCCGGTTTCATCGACCCCGGCTTCTCCGGGCACGTGACCCTCGAGCTCTCCAACCTGGCCACGCTCCCCATCAAGCTGTGGCCCGGGATGAAGATCGGCCAGCTGTGCATGTTCCGGCTCTCCTCGCCGGCCGACTTCCCCTACGGCAGCGAGCGCTACGGCTCCCGCTACCAGGGCCAGCGCGGTCCGACCGCCTCCCGGTCCTTCCTCAACTTCCACCGGACCCAGGTATGAGCGCCTCCGCCGCCCGCGAGAACCTCACCTACGAGGCGTTCGGCACCGCCGTCCGCGAGCTCGCGCAGACCATCGCCGACGACGGCTACGAGCCCGACATCGTGCTCTCCATCGCCCGCGGCGGAGTCTTCGTCGCCGGTGGTCTCGCCTACGCGCTGGACTGCAAGAACATCCACCTGGTGAACGTCGAGTTCTACACCGGCGTGGGGACCACCCTCGACATGCCCGTCATGCTCGCGCCCGTCCCCAACGCGATCGACTTCTCCTCCAAGAAGGTCCTGATCACCGACGACGTCGCCGACACCGGCAAGACCCTCAAGCTGGTCCGCGACTTCTGCCTCGACACGGTCGCCGAGGTCCGCTCCGCGGTCATCTACGAGAAGACCCAGTCCCTGGTGAAGTGCGAGTACGTCTGGAAGCGCACGGACGACTGGATCAACTTCCCGTGGAGCGTTTTGCCTGTAGTACGTAAGTCGGGGGAGCCGGTCGTGCCCTCGAAGGAGGCGCTATAGATTCGCTCACTCGTTCGGCGTCGCGGAGGGTGTTCCTGTAGTTGTCGGCGGCGACCGATATGCTTCTGCCGTCCACTTCCGGTCCATCCCGAGCTTCGGACCTAAGAGCCGAAGACCCCCAGTACGCCAGGGGTTAGCACGACCGGACTGGAAGTGTGACATGGCAGATCTGCGAAAGCCGGATGAGCCGGACCGCGGTGATGGACGGGGCCCCACAAAGGCCGAGATCCTGATCGCGATCCTCTCGGTGATCACGGCGCTCGCAGGCTGTGTGGAGCAGCTGGCGCGCTAGCGCGCCGACGATGAGCTGTGAGCCGGACGATGGCAGGACCTAGAAAAGCGGGCCCGGCCGTTACCTAGTCGGCCGGACCCGCTCAACGACTCCACGCGTGGGCTCGGCTCTGGTGGCTAGACCGGAGCCGAGCCCCTCTGCTTGGAGCCCGCTTACGTCCTATGCGGTGCCACTTTTCGACTGTGTCAGTAGCAGTGGACTATTAACCTCACAGGTCTATAGCCCAGACTATAGCCCTTGGTTGTGTCTGGTCCTAGCGGGCCCTCTGTGGTATCCGTCGGACCTAGACTGTGGACTGACCTGGACAAACGTCGTTTCCCACAGTGTGGAACTTGTGAATTTACCTGACCCCCCAACGGGGTACGTCGTTTGTCTCGTCTCCTCTGGCGGCGACTCACCGGCCCTTGATCGCTTCAGCAACACCAACCCCCAGCTCCCATCCCGTCTGCCGTCGGCCCACACACCGTGGAGCGGGCGTGGTTCATGGCGTCCAGGTGGAGCGCGCCACTGTACGAACGACCTGGACGCCATGGGCCGCGTCTGCTCGGCTCTGCCTGGGTCGATGGCAGACGGGATGGGAGCTCCCCCGCGCACGCCACCATTCGGCCGGCACTCGCGAACGGCGCCCCGTCCATCTCGGAGCCTGAGCGCCCCCGCCGGAGGCTCGTTCTGACCGTGGCCGTTGTGTGTCCAGGTTCTACCCAGGGCCGTAACTTGCTTGCGGCCCCAGGGGCCAGGCCCGGCGCCGAAGGCGCAGAGGGCCAGGCCCAAGGGGCCAGCCCGCGCTTGCGCGGGCCCTTGATGAGGTAGAGAAACCTGTAACAGCTCGCGCAGGCCTACGCGTCGAAGTCGTACTCCAGGATGTAAGAGGCGGCATCGAGCGTCATTTCGTTGATCTCGACGGGGCGGCCCTCGTCCGCGAACGCGGTCCGGCAAATGAGGATGACCGGCGTACCTGCGGAGATGCTCAACTGTTCCGCCTCATGCTTCGTGGGCATGCGGGAGCGGATCTCCTCGCGGAAGTGCACTGGCTTGTACCCAAGTTCAGCAAGACGGGCATAGGTCCCGCCGGGTCCCGTGTCTTCCTGAGTGATCGCCGACCCGGCCACCACCGAGGTGGGGAGATAGCTCGTCGCGAGAAGGACGGGCTTCTCATCCAGGACGAACCGCCTCCGCCGTACGCACACGGTGTCGTCGGCGCCCAGGTCCAATACCTGTCCGATGCGTTCCGGTGCTTCTTCTTCGGACACCGCCACCTGATCCACGACAAGCGTGCGGTTCTCGATGTCGGCAGACCAGATGGACCGGCCGCTGCCCCACTGCTCTTGCGCGAGTCGCTGGATGCCGCGGCGCCGGAGGGGGCGGAAAGATCGCACGAAGACACCGGCACCCTTGCGGGACTCGGCGATGCCCTCGTCCTTCAACACGCTCAAGGCCTGGCGAGCCGTCATGCGGGCCACGCCATGGGTGGCCATGAGGTCGTTCTCTCCCGGAAGCCGATCACCGGGACCGTACTCGCCCGACCGGATCGCCTCGCGTAGAGAGTCCGCAATCCGCTGGTACTTCGGCCGACGGTCGTCGTCGGTGGTGGTCATTCGGGAGCCCTCCCTTCTTCTCTAGACAGCCTAGGCCATGTATGCCACGCCTGCCCTCTCGTGTAGCCGCGATCCCGCTCCCTCAACATCTCTATACAGATTCCCTTGACGTCTCTAGAGACGTGTGGCCTACTGGAACATGTCTAGAGAGGTTGCGAACGGCGACCTCCATGAACTGAGGGATGTGCTCATGCCGTCGTTCAAGGTCGACACTTCGTCCGCGTTGGTGTTCGTCGCGACCGCGCCGGAGCCGAAGATGGTCAACAAGAAGACCGGTGAGCGGGCCGTGGACCGGGAGACCAACGCGAGCCTTTCGACCGTGGGTCTGCTGGTCTCGGATGAGGGGGAGGGCAACCTCTACCAGGTGACCGTGCCGGAGACGGGTCTCCCCGAGGGTCTGGCGCCGGGTATGCCGGTCAAGGTCATCGGCCTGAAGGCCCGTGACTGGGAGAACGAGTTCAACGGCCAGAAGCGGCACGGGATCTCGTTCCGCGCGGTCGCGATCACCCCGGTGGCCTGATCATGGCTGACTGGACGGTGTGGCTGGAGGCCACGGGAGCCGCGTCGGCGGCAGGCGGTCTCGGGTACGCGAAGTACCGGGCGCCGCGCGTGT
Source organism: Streptomyces griseorubiginosus (assembly GCF_001514195.1). Taxonomy (GTDB): domain Bacteria; phylum Actinomycetota; class Actinomycetes; order Streptomycetales; family Streptomycetaceae; genus Streptomyces; species Streptomyces griseorubiginosus. The sequence continues at coordinate 81,100 of NZ_KQ948741.1, forward strand.
ACTGGTCGCTGGTCGGTCTGCCCGCTACCTGGGGCCGGTTCTCCTACTCGTACCGCTCGACGATGGACGTGTGCGGGCTGACGGTGCAGCCGTCCGGCCTGCGGGCGTTCATGGCGCGCAACGTGGCCCGTCGTGAGGTGCAGCCGGTAGCGCCGAAGATCCGCCGGATACGGCCCACCTCGACCGGGCTGCGGGTGAGCCTGCGGCTTCCGGCCGGTCTGGAGCCTGCCGACGTGATCGCCTCGACGGAGCGGCTTCGGCACGCCTGGGGTGTGCACGCGGTGCGCGTCGTGGTCGTCAAGCCGGGCGTCGTCGAACTGCGGATGACCGGGTATGACGTGCTGCGCCGGGTGCGGATGCCGCGCAAGGCCCAGCCTCACGACATGGCCGTCCCGGTCGCGCTGCGCGATGACGGGACCGCGTTCGAGCGGGACTACCGCAAGGTCCCCATGGCGCTCACGCTGGGAGCCAACTTCTCCGGCAAGTCCATGTATCAGCGCAACCTGATCAACGGGCTGGCTCAACTGCCGGTCGCGCTGGTGGGGATGGACTGCAAGCGCGGGGTGGAACAGTCCGCCTACGCGCCCCGCCTGTCCGCTCTGGCGACCAACCCGGATGATGCCGCCTCGCTGGCCGATGTGCTGGTGGCGGAGATGGAAGACCGCTTCGACCTGCTGAACCTGCACGGCGCCTCGGACATCTGGGAACTCCCCGAGGACCTGCGGCCTGCGCCGGTCGTGGTGCTGGTCGACGAGATCGCCGAACTGTTCCTGATCTCCCGCAAGGAGGACGAGGACCGCCGCACACGGATCGTCACGGCGTTGATCCGTCTCGCGCAGATGGCTCGCGCGGTCGGCATCTACCTGGAGATCTGCGGGCAGCGCTTCGGCTCAGACCTGGGCAAGGGCGCCACCATGCTCCGCGCTCAGCTCACGGGCCGGGTGGTGCACCGGGTCAACGACAAGGAGACGGCTGAGATGGGGCTGAAGGACGTGGCCCCGACCGCGGTCCCGACCGCCTGTGTGATCCCCGCGAACCGGCCCGGTACGGCCGTGGCCACGGATGCGGACGGCGGCTGGTGCAAGATCCGCACACCGCAGATCTCCCGCGACAAGGTCGCAGCGACCTGCCGGGACTTCGAGCACCTGGTGCCTGACCTGCCGTTCCTCGCCCCGTTCCGGCCCCACGTTCCCGCCCCGGCCGTCGACGCTCCATCGCTGGTCAAGTGAAGGGAGGCACGGATCATGACCCGACTTCTGCGCCCTGACGCCGTGCTGATCCAGGCTGTGATCGCCGGTGCGCTGTCCTTCGCCCATCTGCACGACCTTGCCGAAGCCGCCGGGCAATCTGGCTGGAAGGCCTGGGCCTATCCGATCTCGGTTGATCTGCTGCTGGTCGCCGCCTGGCGTCGGCTGCGTTCGGCTCGCCGGGACCGATCCGCCTGGACCTGGTTCACGATCGCCCTGTTCGCCTCGCTGGGCGCGAACATCGCCACCGCCGGGCTCCTAGATCTGGCGAACGTGCCCGCCTGGCTGCGCATCCTCGTCGCTGGCTGGCCCGCGCTCGCCTTCCTCGGTGGCACCCTCCTCGTGCACTCGCCGACTGAACCGGCAGCTCCCGCACAGGCTGTGGACGATCCGGCGGCGCTGGACGTCGACATGCAGCGCGACGACGAACCCGTCCCGGCCCCGGTGCCGGAACTGGCACCCGCCGCACCCGAGGTCCCCCCGGCCGATGTGCCCGCGGTTCCGGTCGCGTTGCTGGATCACGCGCGGAAGATCGCCGACGCACACCGCGCTTCCACCGGATCGCCGATGCCCGCTGACGCTCTGTCGGCCCGGCTCCAACTGCCCGCCCCTATGGCGGGTGCCATCGCCGCTCAACTCCAACTCACCTGATCTGAAGGGACGTTCGCCCGTGACCGCCTATCGCCGCTTCCGTGACCGGCGCCGCTTCGGCCCCGTGCAGGTCGGCACGTACTACGACGGCCGTGGCCGTGAGAAGCACACCGCGGCGTGCACCGCGCCGGGCTGCGGCTTCTCCGCCGACTACACCGACCGCTCCGCCGCCGAACTCGCCGCCCAGACCCACCGCTGCAAGGCCTGAAAGGGAGACCCCGTCATGGACGTTCCGCTCTGGCTCGCCGTGATCGTCGTCGGCTACCTCGGCATCAAGCTCACCCGCCCACCGATCTGGCTGGTGGTCCTGCTCCTGCTCGGCGGCTACCTCGTCGCCGGAAGCTTCCTCGGCCCCACCGTCGACTCCCTCGTCAAGTAACCCCGGCCCGAAGGGACATCACCCGTGTTCACCCCGAAGTACCCGCCCCAGGACACCGCCCCGCCGGCCAACACCATGCCGCTCCCGGCGTCCGACCTCCCCGCCCCGGCGGCCCCCGCCGCCCCGGCCCTGGCCCCGGTCTCCTCGAACCGGCCGGTCGTCCAGCTCACCCCCGGCAGCGCGCTCGCCCTCGCCGCGGGCGGCGGCGCCGTGGTCCTCGTCGTCGGCGCGGTCCTCGTCTCCATGCTCCTCGCGGTCGCCATCACCGGCATGTCGGTGGCCGTGTGCGCGCTCGTCATCCGCTCGATCCTCAACTCCGAAAGGAACCGCTGACATGGGCTTCTTCAGCAACCCCGAGAAGGCTGACCGCGATCTGACTCAGCACATGCTCGCCGACATCGCGGTCGACCTGAGGTCCGGACCGGTCGACGACTTCACGGCCGTGGTCGCCGGATCGCTGCTGGCCACCGCGAACGCTCAGGGCCTCGTCGACGACTGCGGCGACACCGACGCCTACCCGCCGCGCGGGCACGGCTACTCCCGCCGCTAAACGGCCCCCGGGGCGGCCTCGGTCGCCAAACTTCCGCCGCCCCGGGCGCCTGGACCACTTCCAGATCCAAAGGACCCGAAAGGGAAGTCTCATCATGCCCCAGCACGCCCTGAACACGCCCGTCTGCCGCGACTGCGACGGCTTCCCCGCCGTCGCCATCACCACCGGCACCCGCAACGACGACGGCACCCGCGCCACCCTCACCGTCACCTGCTCCACCTGCAAGGGCACCGGCCGCAGCACCGCCGCCGCCCTCATCCGGGCCGGGAGGTGACGGGCATGTTCCGCAAGCTCCCCGCCGACCTCACCCCGACCGAGGAAAGCCCCGGCCTGCGCGTCAAGGCCGCCACCAAGCACAGCCGCTCTCAGGGCGACTACGTCTGCGGCGGCTGTGGTGCCGAGGACCACGCCAACGGCAACGCGGACGTCAAGGCCCTGGTCGACGACTACACCGCCCACCACGGACCCGCCCACCGAGGTAGCCGCTGATGACCGACACCGCCACCATGGCGGGCCTGGACCCGGCCACCCTCGCCGACGTGCTGAGGCTGGCCGGGTCTGACGGCTTCGACCGCATCCAAGACCAGATCCGCCGCACCGGCGGCTGCTCCGACCCCATCCACCTGCAAGGCACGACGGTCACCCGCGACGCTACCTCCGGACAGGTCCTGCACACCTACTCGACTGACACCGAGCCCGGCGGACGCCTGCGGATCGCATGCGGCAACCGGCGGGCCTCCCGCTGCCCCGCCTGCGCCTGGACCTACGCCGGAGACACCTACCACCTCATCCGCGCCGGACTCGTCGGCGACCCCGCCAAAGGCACCCCACACACGATCCGGGACCATCCCCGGGTCTTCGCCACCCTCACCGCACCCTCGTTCGGCCCGGTCCACAACCGGCCCGACACCGGCCGCTGCCGCTGCGGCGTACGCCACCCCGAGGACGCCCCCGAGCTGGGCACCCCGCTGAACCCGGCGACCTACGACTACGCGGGCGCGGTGCTGTGGAACAACCACGCCTCCGAGCTGTGGCGCTACTTCACGATCTACCTGCGCCGTGAGATCGCCAAGCGGGCCGGGCTCACGCAGAAGGACGCGAAGGAACAGTCCCGGATCTCCTTCGGCAAGGTCGCTGAGTACCAGAAGCGCGGGGCCGTGCACTTCCATGCCGTGATCCGCTTCGACGGACCGGACGGGCCGGACTCCCCGCCCCCAGCCTGGGGCACCCTCGAACTCCTCACCGGAGCGATCCGCGCCGCCCGCAAGCGCGTTGCCGTCGACGTCCCCGCGGCCTCCTATCGGCCGGACCCCGACCAGCCTGCCCGCGTCGAACCGGCCCGCACCCTGCGCTGGGGCGTCAAGCTCGATGTCCAGCCCATCAAAGCCTTCGGCGACGGCGAGGACGTCACCGAACAGAAGGTCGCCGCCTACGTCGCCAAGTACGCCACCAAAGCAGCCGAGACCACCGGCACCGTTGATCGCCGGATCGGCAACAAGGAAGCGCTGGTCCTGCTCGACGTGCCCGACCACCCCGCCCGGCTGATCGCGGCCTGCCTCGACCTGCACCCGTTCTATCCGGACCGGAAGCTGCGGGACTGGGCCCACATGCTCGGCTTCCGCGGCCACTTCTCCACCAAGTCCCGCCGCTACTCCACCACGTTGGGCGCCCTCCGCCAGACCCGCGCCGACTACCGCGCCGCCCAGCAACGCGAAGCCCTCGGCCTGCCCGACCCCGACGACAACCCGGAGGCCACCACGCTCACCCTCGCCCACTGGTCCTACGCCGGACACGGCCACACCCCCGGCGAATCCTGGCTCGCCGCCAACATCCGCCGCGACCTCCAACACAACCGGGAAGCCGCACGCGAAGCCCTCGCCGACCTGAATGGAGGTGATCTCGATGACTCGCACTGCTGAGAAGACGCCCCGCAAGACCGTGATGACGAAGGACGAGTGGATCGCACAGCATCTCCGACGTGCCCCGGTGAGGGACGAAGAGTGGGTGCAGCGCCTCCTCGTCCTGCAAGGCAAGGCCTAGTCATGGTCCCCAAGATCGCGGTCTATACGCGAATCTCTCGGGATGACGAGGGCGACGGCCTCGGGGTCACGCGGCAACGCGAGGATTGTGAACGCTTGACGGACCTCCGGGGCTGGGCCGTGGCAAGAATCTATGAGGACAACGACGTGTCGGCGTACAAGCGGAACGTGCGGCGGCCTGAGTTCGAGCTGATGCTGAGCGACCTGGCGGACGGGCTGATTGACGGGGTCGTGGCCTATGACCTTGATCGGCTCGCGCGTCAGCCGAAAGACCTTGAGCGGCTCATCGACATGTACGACGGGCGCAAGCGGCTTGTGTTCGCCACGGTCACCAATGACGTGAACCTGGGGACGGCGGATGGTCGCACGATGGCCCGAGTCATGGTGGCGTTCGCCAACAAGTCGTCGCACGACGCGTCCCGCCGTATCCAGCGCAAGCACCTCGAACTCGCGCGACAAGGGAAGCCCAGCGGTGGCCCAGCTCCTTACGGGTGGCTCAAGGGCGGGCGCAAGGTCGACCCCGTCGCCGCCGAGCACATCCGCGCTGCCCAGAAAGAGCTACTCGCTGGCGTACGGATCGGAACCATCCGAACGGACTGGCAGCGTCGGGGGATCGGCCACACCCGCGAGGGGACTACCCGGCTCCCTCATCACCTCGTGGAACACATGCTGACCAACCCTAGGTTGTGCGGATACCGCACCTATCACGGTGAAGTCCTCCTCGACGACGACGGGCTATCAGTCATCGGCGAATGGGAAACCATCAACACCGTTGAGGAGTGGGAGGCCGTGTGCGCCGTGGTCTTGGAGCGCAAGCAGAAGTACCCTGGCCGCTCCCTCGCCCGGAAGTATCTGCTCTCCGGAATCGCTCGCTGCGGGCTCTGCCACGCCAAGATCCGAGGCCAGGTCAATAGGCGTCGTAAGCCGGGCTCAACCGGGCCCAAGTTCAGCTATCAGTGCTCCGTCGTCAATGGTGGCTGCGGAGGGGTCGGCCGTGCCGGGGAAGCCGTCGATGAATTCGTCATCAGTCTCGTCCTGGCTGAGCAGCGTGAACGAGCTGCGAGCAGTACTGTCGAAGAGGCCGAACCGTGGTCGAATGCCTCCGAGTTGGCCGACGTCGAGGCGGACATCGCTGCCCTGACACAGGCCGCGAAGGCTAAAGAGATCACCGTGTCCACGCTGCTCCAACTGCTACCGGACCTGGAGCGTCGGCGCGATGAGCTGAAGGTGGAACGAGCGCGCTTCAGTAAGAAGCGTCAGCAAGCGGTGTCCCTGCACGTCGATACCGTCGAAGACTTCTTGGCGCTCCCCCTCGAGCGTCAACAAGCCTTGATCTTGCACAGCCTCTCGGCAGTCTTGATCCACCCCGCCGGGAGGGGACGGCGCAAGTTCGACCCCAGCTTGATCGAACCGGTGTGGCGTTGACCTGATTCACGACCACTGACCACGGACGCGGGGCTGTGCATCTGCCAGCCTCGCGTCCTTGCGTTCTGCATCAGTACCGATCAGCCGGGCGTGACGCTGACCTGCGTATATAGGGAGTCGACGACTACCCTCATTCAGTCAAGTACGCCTGGAGCGTTCTGCCTCCGGTGCACAGGTCGGGCGAGGCGCCCAAGGGCAACCGCGAAGCAGTCTGAGTCGGGAGTTCTCCCTCAGCTCCTGCGGGGGTATCCCGTGCCGGGACCGGCACCGTCGCCGTGTGCAGTTCCTCGGCGGTCTCCCGCACCAGCACTCGATCGTCCCGGACCAGGACCCACGCCGGGAAAGGGCCCTCGACGCAGGTCGAGGGCCCTTTCCGTGGTGGGGTGAGGCGGCGGGTTACCGTGCCGCGTAGCCGAAGCGGTCGCCCGCTGCCGGGAGGCCGCCCGTGCCGGGCTGGTACGTGGTCACCGGGGCGACCGTGCCGCCCGCGGTGACGTTGGACAGGGGCAGGGCGTACAGGGTGCCGTAGGTGGACGGGCCCAGGGGCAGGCCGACGTACAGCTTGGTGCCCGTGTAGTGGATGCTCGTGCCGAGCTGCTGGTTGGCGCCGGGGGCCGTGGGGATGCCGTCGCCGTCGCCCGCCTCCAGCCAACGGTCGTTGGCGCCGGGGGCGCCCAGGAGCGAGAACGTGTGCACCGCGCCCGCGTTGTCCGCCGTGTCGATGGCCTCGTTGGGCACGCCCACGGCCAGCTTCATCGTCGCCGTGGTGCTCACCGCGCGCGGTGCCGTGTTGATCGCGGTCAGGGCCGCGCCCATCCGGTCCCCCGCCTCCGCGGTGCCGGTCACGTCGTCGTCGCCGGTGCCCTGCGAGATGGTGTTGAGCTGGCTGAAGGTGCCCGCGGCGGTGATGCGGAAGGTCATCGCGTTGCCCGCGTCGGCCTTGGCGACGCCGTCGATGTCGAGGTCCTCACCGGGGGCGCCGACCGCGAGGATCGAGTCGGTGGCACTGGTCGCACCGGAGGGCCGGTACGGGGCGATGGCCAGGGAGTAGCCGAACTGGTCGCCCGCCTCGGCGCCGCCGGCCACGGTGTCCAGGTCCTGGTCGAGGCCGAACTTCGGAGTGGGCAGGCCCGCCGAGGTCAGGGTGTGGCTGAAGACCGCCAGGTTGCCCGCGCCCGCGTCGGCGCCGATGGTCTCACCGGGCGCACCGACGGCGAAGAAGTTGGCGTCGGCCGCGACCGCGCTGCCGAAGCCGTCGTTCGCCTCCGCCGCGCCGGGCACGTCGGTGCTGTCCTGGTGGAAGACGGCGTTGGTGCTGGGACGGATGTAGAAGGCGGCGCCGGCCTTGGCCTTGCCGCTCACGGTCTCGCCCGGCGCACCGCTGACCACGAACGGCTCGCCCGCGGCGGTGGCGCCCGCGGCGATGGAGTCGCCGAAGCGGTCGCCGGCCTGGATGACGGATCCGGCCAGGGCGCCGGTGCCGGAGGCCTCCTCGAAGTGGACGTTCTTCACCGCGCCGGTGCCGAGGCCGCCCGGGGCGCCGTGCAGGATGTCGATCATGCCGGCGTCGGCCACCGAGCCGAGGTCCTCGGCCGGGGTGCCCACGACCAGATCGGTGCAGCCGTCCTCGTTCCAGTCGACGGTGGACAGGGACTCGCCGAACCAGTCGCTGGCCTCGGCGGCTCCGGGAACCCAGTCGAGGTCCTGGTTGATCTCGGCGGTGCCCTTGCCGCCGCCGTAGACGATCCGGATCAGGCCGGCCGCGCCGACGCCGCCGACGGTCGCGCGCGGGTCGGAGATCGCGATGTCCTCGACGCCGTCGCAGTTGAAGTCGGTGACGCGGACCGCGCCGGTGGTGGCGCTCACCCAGGAGCCGAGGTCGTCCACGCGGGCGGCGATCCCGCCGGTACGGGTCTCGCTCGCGTCGATGCCGTAACAACCGCCCTGGTACGACTGGCTGGCCAGGGCGGCGAGCTGGGCGGTTCCGCCCGTGCCGCGGACCAGGGGGCCGCCGGTGTCACCCATGCACGCGGCCACGCCGTTCTTGCCGGTGACGGTGGCCGTGGTGGCGGCGGACGAGTCGACCGAGAAGCCGCCGGTGTGGAGGCTGAGCGGCGCCCATTCGGTGGCGGTGCGGCCGTAGCCGGCGAGGGTGAGGGTCTCACCGGCGGTGGGCGCGGCGGTGGCCAGGGCGATCGGCGTGACGTTGGTGACCGGGCGGTTCAGACGGGCCAGGACGGCGTCGCGGTCGGTGCGCGGGACCAGCTGGACGATCTGGCGGGCGGCGCCGGCCGTGCCGGTCAGGTCGGAGCGGCCGATGACCGCGGTGGTCCTGGTGGCCGGCTTGCCCGCGGGCACGGTGAGGCCGGCGGCGGGGTCGGCGACGAAGCAACTGGCCGCGGTCAGCAGCCACTCGCGGTCGACGAGGACGCCCGAGCAGCCGCGGTCGTTCTCGCCGACGGTGATCTGGGCCGTGTAGGCGTAGGTGGTGTCGGCCGAGCCGACGGCGGGGCCGCTCACGGCGGCGGCGGGGCCCGCCGCGAGCACGGCGGAGCCGAGGGTCAGCGTGGCGGCCAGCGCGGTGAGGCGCGCGGGTCTGGCGTGTGTCATGAAGTCGGTTCCCTGGTGGGTGGTGGCGGATCGGGCAGACGAGCTCGGCCAAGGCGCTACTTGGCGGTGCGGAGCTCCAGGAGCGTCCACTCGCGGGCCTGTTCGTCCGCGCTCTCGCCCACCGGGGTCCAGGTGTTCTTGGCGATGTCGTACGACTGCTGCTCGCTGCCGACCGTCATGTCGGCCTCGGTGCTGTAGTCGTTGCCGCGGATGAGGTAGACCGAGGGCAGCTCCAGCGTCAGCCAGCCCGAGGTGCCCTTGACGTCGAAGCAGACCTTGCTCTTGTCGCGCGCCTGGACCTCCAGCTGCCCGGTGCCGCTCGTGCAGTCCGCGAGCGTGATGTGGCCGTCCCCGCGCTTGAGCAGGATCTTCTTCTCGGCCAGGATCTTGTCCGCCTGCGGGTAGTTGAAGTTCTCGACGGCGTAACCGGGGGCTTCGCCGGCCACCGGGGCCGTCGCGCCGGAAGCGCCACCGCTCCCGGTCACCGCGGCCCATGCCAGGGCCCCGGCGGTCAGGGCGGCCGCGGCGGTGCCCATGAGTCTTCTTCGATACCTCGACGGCATGCGAAAACGTCCCTTCATCACATTCCTCATTCCGGGCGGGGAATGGTGGATAACGCATTTCGCGCACGGGTGTGAAGGCACGCCTCGGATAAATGCAGTCCCCCACTCCCGGCGATGAAATGGCCCCCTGACCATCCGCCGGAAAACTGCTTGAGCGGCTATGCAACCCCGCGTTCGGGAACCTGTCCACTTCGTGAACTCCCCCAAATGGGACGAGTGTTGACAGTAGCGGGTGAGGTCCCTCACGTTCGTAAAGGGTTGTACGGGCGCTTATTGAGAAAGGATAACGAAAATGCTGGGAGGATGCGCGATAAGTCGGGCATAGGGGTCGGCCGAGATGAATGCGGGGCATGAATTGAGTAGGAAAAATGTAAGGTGCAGTTAAAGACTGACGAGTTAGCGCGGGGGGGCGTGTGATGGCGTACGCAAATGTGTCACTTCTTTCGGCCCCCGTGCTCGGCGAGGGAGAAACACGTTGAGTGGCAGATTGCGGACCGCGCCGGCATGGCGCGGCTCCGTGGCGGCGCTGATAGCCCTGGTGATGGTCCTGGGCATCGATCTGCGCCCCGCCGCGGCTGAGGACACGGCACCGGCGTACAGCCGGGCCGACGTCCTCATCGAGTGGGAGCACGGCGGCGAGGGCGTCCGGCGCGAGGCCGAGGCGGCGCTGCTGGGTTCGATCGACGACGTCCAGACGTTCATGGATCAGGACCTGCCGGCCGCGCAGCTCGAGGACCTGCGGGTCGAGGTCGCGCAGATCATGGCCATCGGCGGCCCGTCGGTGCGCGAGGGAGCCAACACCGCGCTGGGCGGCGGTGAGACGGAGCTCCAGGCCTTCCTGGACGACGGCTACATCGCGGCCTACGAGGAGGACCAGCGGGTCCAGGCCGCGCAGGTCATGGCCTTCGGCGGTCCGGGCGTGAAGAAGGCGGCCAACACGGCGCTGAACGGCACGGCCGACGACGTGAGCGCGTTCTTGACCACCGGGCAGTACAAGGCGCGCGCCGACGACAACCGGGTCAAGGTCGGCAGGCTGCTGTACACGGGCGGCCCGAACGTGAAGCTGCTCGCGGGACAGGCCCTGGACGGCACGGACGAGGACGTACAGCAGTTCCTCGACGACGGCTGGGCGGTGGCGGCCGCGCGTGACCAGGAGACGATCACCGTCGCGCAGCTCGCCGACCTCGCCGACACGGCGCAGAAGCGGGCCAAGGAACTGACCGAGACCGCCAAGGAGGAGGCCGCCAAGGCGGCGAAGGCCACCCAGGCGGCAAAGGCCGCGGCGCAGGAAGCGGCAGCCGAGGCGCAGGAGTCGAAGGAGTCGGCGGGCCGGGCGGCCGCGGCCGCCTCCCGTGCGGCGGCCGCCGCCGACCGGGCCGCGCAGGCGGCGCGTACGGCGGTCTCCGCGGCGGCGGCGGCGAACGCGACGGCGCGCATGGCGGCCTCTGCGGCCGCGCAGGCGGCCTACGCCGCCGGTCAGGCCGGCGGTGCCGCGAGCGCGGCGAGGGCCGCAGCCGGTGCCGCTGCCGGTGACGCGTCACGAGCCGCCGCGGCCCGTAAGGCCGCGGACAAGGCGAACGCCGCCGCCGCGGGCGCCCGCAAGGCGGCCGACGCTGCCGACCAGGCCGGTATCGCCGCCGAGCAGGCGGCCACCGCGGCAGGTGCCGCGGCCAGCGCCGGGGCGAACGCGGCGGCTGCCGCTGCCGCCGCCGCGGACGCCGGCCGGTGGGCCGGAGAGGCGGGCGCCAAGGGCGAGGAGGCGGCCGCCGCGGCCGCCAAGGCCAAGCGGCTCGCCGACCAGGCCAGTCGCGCCGCCGCCTCCGCGCAGTCCAACGCCCGGCAGGCCGCCACGGCCGCCCGGCAGTCGCGTGACGCGGCCAACGAGACCGCGGCGCACGCCGAGGCCGCGGCGATCGCCGCGAACAAGGCCGCGGACGCCGCTGGTCAGGCAGTGGACGCGGCCAAGGCGTCCACCGACGCGGCCAACGCGGCCACCGAGGCCGCGAACCGTGCGATGACGGCCGCCGAGCAGGCCTCGACCGTGGTGGAGCTGGCCCGCAAGGCCGACACCGAGCGGCTGGCGCAGCAGCAGGACGAGGCGGTCCTGGCCGCCGAGGAGGCCGCCGAGGCTCACGACGAGAAGGTCGCCGCCTCCCAGTGGGAGATCGGCAAGGCCCAGGAACTCGGCGCGCAGACGGAGCAGTTGGTCACCGAGGCGGCCGCCGCCACCGATCTCTCGGTCACCGCGGCCAAGGGACGCCGGGCCGCGGTCAACCTGCTGAGCAGCGGCGGGACCTGGGTGAAGGACGCCGCTGAGGACGCGCTCGCCGGCAGCGACGACGACGTGGCCGACTTCGTCCGCGTCCGGCTGGCCGTCGCGATGGAACAGGACGACCGCGCGAGCGTCGGCCACATCGCCACGACCTCCACGATCCCGGCGCAGCGGCAGGCCGCGCTGGACGTGCTGGACAAGCCGATCGGCGAGGTGCGGGCCTGGCTGCGCACCCGTGCCTACCCGGGCAAGGAGGACGACGACCGGGTCGCCGTCGGCAAGATCGCCGCCGAGGGCGGTCCGGGCGTGAAGGCCGCGGCGAGCCGGGCCCTGGACGGCACCGCCGCCGACCTGGCGGCGTTCCTGGAGACCGGGCAGTACGCGGCCCAGGAGGACGACGACCGCGTCGCGGTCAGCGAGGCACTCGCCGAAGGCGGCCCCGAGGTGCGGGCCGCGGCCCAGGCCGTGCTGTCGGGTCCCGCGTCCGGGCTGCGGCCCTTCCTGGAGATCGGCCTCCACCAGGCGCGGCAGCGGGACGCCAACGCGGCCGCCCACCTCGCCGAGGTCAACATCCTGCTCCAGGCCGCCTACAAGTCGGCGGCGCTCGCGCAGAAGGACGCCGCGGACGCGCAGAAGGTGGCCGCCCAGGCCCGCAAGGACGCCGCCAAGGCCACCGAATGGGCCACCGCGGCCGATGACGCGGCCAAGCGGGCCAACACGTACGCCGAACAGGCCGACAAGTCCGCCGACCAGGCGGAGGCCTCCGCCGCCGAGGCGGCCGAGTCCGCGAGGAAGGCACGCAACGCGGCCGCCTCGGCGCAGGCGGACGCACGCTCGGCGGCCCGCTCGGCGGAACGCGCCCAGCACTCCGCCGCCATCGCCTACGGCTACTCCCTGGAGGCCAACAACTCCGCCTACCAGGCCGGTCTGTCCAAGCTGGCGGCCGAGGCCGACTCCGCCGCCGCCGCGAAGGCGGCCGGCGAGGCGATGAAGACCGCGGCCGATCTGCTGGTCGCGGAGCTGAAGAAGCAGATCCAGGACGAGGCGAAGCTGGAGACCAGCAAGCCGCTCAGCGACAACGAGCTGCGCGCCGCCCTCGAGCGGCGGCTGGTGGACTACCGCTCCATCGTCCTGGAGAACGGGGACCTGAAGCCGGGCGAGACGATGCTGGTCTGCGGCGGTGACGGCGCGGGCGGCATGGGCTGCATCACCAGCACCACGCTCGACCGCCTGATCGCCTGGTACATCGGTGCCGACGAGATCGAGGACTGTCTCCAGAACAAGAAGCCCTCGTGTCTGTCGGGTCTCGCCCTCAGCGCCCTCAAGCTCAAGTTCCTGAAGAAGCTGCACTGCGGGAAGGCCAGCTTCGTGCCGGGCACCCGGGTGCTGATGGTCGGCGGCCGTACCGAGGAGATCGAGGACGTCCGGATCGGCGACCGGGTCGTCTCGACCGACCCGCGGACGGGCCGCACCGAGGCGAAGCGGGTCCGCGCGACCATCGACAGCACCGGACGCAAGAACCTGGTCGAGGTCCCGGTCACCGGTCCCGACGGCCGGTCCACGGGCTCGGTGGTCGCCACCGACAACCATCCGTTCTGGGCGGGCGGTGACCGGGGCACCTGGGTCGACGCGGGGGACCTCACGTCCGGCTCCGTGCTGCGCACCGACTCCGGCGCCGCCGCGACGGTGGGCGCGAGCCGGGCGTGGGCCGCGGAGGAGCAGCGGGTCCACAACATGACCGTCGCCGACTTCAACACGTACTACGTGCTGGCGGGCGACACCCCTGTCCTGGTGCACAACGCGAGCTGCCCGATCGGGTTCACGGCGGACACGGTGGGGGACGTCTTCACCGGGATGAACAAGGGGGGCGGCCACGCCATCCGGCACCTCATCGAGCAGGGGGTCATCCCCAAAAAGGGCAGCGTCGCCTCTCAGCTCAAGTACTTCCAGGACAACTACTCGCAGGTCCTGACGGCGCCGGACAAGACGTTCCCGTGGAAGACCGGCAACACTCAGGCCAGGGCCTTTGTCAAGAGGATCAACGGTCAGGTGGTGGCGATCATCGTGGCGACGGAAGGGCCGTACCAAGGCAAGATGATCACCGGGATGCTGCCGAATCTGAAGAAACTACGGGAGTGGGGCATGCTGTGAGTTCGCTCAAGGACGCGATCACCTGGAGTGGTCCCGCGGTCGTCATCCTCTTCACCCTCGGGCGGGTCGAAACCCCCCTGGACGGGGCCGAGTTCGAGATCTCCGGCGTGCGTCCGCAGGAGATCGAGCGCTTCGAGATGTCCGCCGAGCCCCAGGAGAGGCGAGCGACGGTCCTGGAGTACGACCTCACGGTCGCGGAGCAGAGCCTGGACGACCCGGAGTTCCCCGGCCGTCTGCGGGAGTGCCTGCGCAGGGCCGCCGCGCACGCCGACGGCATCGCCTGGCTGACGTTCGAGGGGGCCTTCCACTTCGACCACCTCTTCACGTCCGACATCGCGCGCCAGGTGTACGGCTACTGCGTGGCCGGCGGTGAGCCCGTGGTCGTCTGGGAGCACGAGACGCTGGAGAGCGAGCGCTGGACGCGTGAGATCGGCGAGGTGCGGTCGGCTCTCGACCGCGACTTCCCGGCCTGACGGCACACGAAGGGCTCCCGGTGATCACCGGGAGCCCTTCGTCGTGATGACGCCGCGAGCACGGGGGCCTAGAAGGTCCCCAGCTTCACGATCGACAGCAGGGCGATCAGCTGGATCGCCGAGGCGCCCAGGGCCTTCGGCCAGGGGAGGTCGTGGGACTTGGAGACCATCAGGGTGAGGAGCGCGCCGGCCGCCACCCAGGTGGCCCAGCCCAGGAGCTGGACGAAGCCCGCGTCGCCGCCGAAGAACATGGCCACGATCAGGCGGGGCGCGTCCGTGAGGGACATGATCAGCATGGAGAGGCCGACCGTCGGCTGCCAGGCGCCGTCGCCGCCGAGCTGGCGGGCCAGGGCGTGGGTGACGACGCCCAGGACGAAGGCGGACAGGGCCATCGCGACGGCGGTCGTGAGGACGATCGGGATCGCGTTCGACAGGGTCGCGTTGATCGCGTCCTTGCGGGCGTCCTCGAAGCCGAAGACCGCGAGCAGGCCGTAGAGGAACGTCACGACGAGGGCCGGGCCCCACATCGAGTAGTCCCGCATCCGGAGGAAGGTCTGCTGGGGCGAGAGCACGATGCCCTTCAGCAGCTCCTTCCAGTGCAGACGGGGGCCGATGGGGCCCGCCGGGGCCGAGCCGGCACGGTAGGTGCCGCCCTGGTTGTAGGGGTCCTCGCCGACCGAGAACGCCTGGGTGTGGCCCGGGTTGTTCGCCGCGTACGGGTCATGGCCGCCCTGCGGGTGCGGGGCGCCGCCGCCGTCGCCGAAGTACTCCGGCTCGTCGTAGCCCCGGCCGCCGCCCTGGGTCCACTGCCCCGGGTGGGGCTGCGGCGCGGGGGGATAGCCGTACGACGGCTGTCCCTGGGGCGCCTGCTGCTGCCCGTAGGGAGGTTGTTGCGGTCGCGCGTGAGGAGCGCCGTTGTCCCGGCCCCGTCCGATCCTGAATCCAGCCACGCCTTCGAACGTACCTGGTCCCAGGGAGCCGCGTGCCCGGCCCGGCGTCTCGGGGACGGCTTTGCTGCCGAGCTGTGACATCCCTTACGGGGAATCCCTGAAGGCCTCGCGGGGAATCCCCCGAGGTCACGGGGATTCCCCGAAGTGGGCGGCCACTGCGCGGCTATTGCAGCATTCCGCTGATCACGCCGTCCGCGGGGGCCGAGGTCACGCCCGTCGTCGTCACGCCCGACGCGGTGCCCCGCAGCCGCAGTGAGCCCGTCTGGCCCGTGACGAACAGGTCCGCGTGACCGTCGCGGTCGGTGTCGCGCAGGCGGACCGTGGCGCCGAAGAAGTCGTCCGGCTCCAACGCGCCCGGAATTCCGGCCGAGTTGCGGGCGAACGCCTGGGAACCCGTGCCGGTCAGGCCGGACGAGCGGCCGTACAGGACGTGGACCATGCCCGCGTACTCGTTGCCGTCGAGCGCCTCGCCGTACGCGCCGACCGCGAGGTCCTGGTAGCCGTCGCCGTTCACGTCACCGGCCGAGACGCTGTCGCCGAAGTGGTCGTACGCCTCCGCCGTGCCCGCCACTCCGCCGGTGTTCTGGGTGATCCGGGCGGACGTGCCGGGGCCGGACGAGGAGCCGTACCAGACGGACACCCGGCCCTGGTAACCGCCGTACAGGGACGTGCCGATGGCGATGTCGCCGTAGCCGTCGTGGTTGAAGTCGGCGATGACGCCGTCGCCGCCGCGGTCCGCGCTGCCCCCGCCGCCCGACTGGGACTCCAGGCGCAGGGTCCTGCCGGAGGAGAGGGTGGTGCCGCCCTTGACGAACCAGGCCTCCGACCAGATCTCCCGGGTGTTGACGGCGTCGCCGATCACGACGAGGTCGGTCTTGCCGTCGCCGTTCACCTTGCCCGCGATCACGGCCGTGGCCGAGAAGGGGGACGCGGACTTGTCGACGGTGGAGACCGTGCCGTGCACGCCGGTGCGGTTGATCGCGCCGCGGTAGACGTACGCCTTGCCGCCCGCGACGACCGCCAGGTCCTTCTTGCCGTCGCCGTTGAAGTCGCCGACGGCCAGGTCGCCGCCCATGTAGGCGTACGACGTCCTCGCCCTGGCCGGGATCGACGTGCCGCCCGACAGGCCGTTCCTGCTGCCCCACAGGATCGTGACCGTCCCCTGGTCGGCGCGGCCGTCGACGTCCTCGCCGGGGGCGCCGACCGCGAGGTCGCCGTAGCCGTCGGCGTTGAAGTCGGCGGCGGCACGGACCGCGCCGAACATGTCGTCCCTCTCGTCGCTGCCGGGGACGCCGGAGCTGGACTGGCTGACGAACTGGGTCCTCGTGCCCGGGCCGCTCGCCGTGCCGAAGGTGATCCGGACGCCGCCGCCCTTGGTGTTCCCGTCCCCGCTCGCCGCGTAGTCGCGGTAGCCGTCGCCGTTGAAGTCGTCGGAGTGCTTGGCGACGGCGGCGGAGGCGGGGGCGGCGAGGAACAGCGGGGTGAGGCCCGTCGCCAGAAGGGTGGTGGTCAGGGCGGCGGCGGTGCTTCTGCGCATGGAGGGGTCCTCCCGTGGCTGGGGTGGGGGGACCGCACGTGTTCTCCGGGGAGCGGTTCACGGCTCACCTCGGGCCCACAGCGCGGTCGGCGATCATGAGACCGCTGCCGTAAGGCAAGGGTTGTACGTGAGTTCGGTCATTTTCGTGCGGCCCCTTCGTGCGTGCGCCGGCCCCTCGCCGCACTGTGGCGAGCGCCCGTACACGGCGACGCCCCCCGCCGATTCCTCGGACGGGGGGCGTCGTACGGCCGTGTCGGCCATGACCGCTACTTGACCGGCTCGGGCTCCGGCTCGCTCTCTGTCTCCGTGGCGTCCTCGGGGTCCACCGGGGTCTTGACCGACTCCAGCAGCAGCTGGGCGACGTCGACGACCTGGATGGACTCCTTGGCCTTGCCGTCGTTCTTCTTGCCGTTGACGGAGTCCGTGAGCATGACCAGGCAGAACGGGCAGGCCGTGGAGACGATGTCGGGGTTCAGGGACAGGGCCTCGTCGACGCGCTCGTTGTTGATGCGCTTGCCGATCCGCTCCTCCATCCACATCCGCGCACCACCGGCGCCACAGCAGAAGCCGCGCTCCTTGTGGCGGTGCATCTCCTCGTTCCGCAGGCCCGGGACGTTGGCGATGATCTCGCGCGGCGGCGTGTAGATCTTGTTGTGGCGGCCCAGGTAGCACGGGTCGTGGTACGTGATGATGCCCTCGACCGGCGTCACCGGGACCAGCTTGCCCTCGTCGACGAGGTGCTGGAGCAGCTGGGTGTGGTGGATGACCTCGTAGTCGCCGCCGAGCTGCGGGTACTCGTTGCCGATCGTGTTGAGGCAGTGCGGGCAGGTCGCGACGATCTTCTTCGCGGACCTCGGCTTGGCGGACTCGGCGACGACCTTGCCGTCGTCGTCCAGCTCCTCGCCGAACGCCATGTTCAGCGCCATGACGTTCTCCATGCCGAGCTCCTGGAACAGGGGCTCGTTGCCGAGACGGCGGGCGGAGTCACCCGTGCACTTCTCGTCGCCGCCCATGATCGCGAACTTGACGCCCGCGATGTGCAGCAGCTCGGCGAAGGCCTTCGTCGTCTTCTTCGCGCGGTCCTCAAGAGCGCCCGCGCAGCCGACCCAGTACAGGTACTCGACCTCGGTGAGGTCCTCGATGTCCTGGCCGACGACCGGGACCTCGAACTCGACCTCCTTGAGCCACTCCAGGCGCTGCTTCTTCGCCAGGCCCCAGGGGTTGCCCTTCTTCTCCAGGTTCTTGAGCATCGTGCCCGCCTCGGACGGGAACGCGCTCTCGATCATCACCTGGTAGCGGCGCATGTCGACGATGTGGTCGACGTGCTCGATGTCCACCGGGCACTGCTCGACACAGGCGCCGCAGGTGGTGCAGGACCACAGGACGTCCGGGTCGATGACGCCGTTCTCCTCGACGGTGCCGATCAGCGGGCGCTCGGCCTCGGCGAGAGCGGCCGCGGGCACGTCCTTGAGAGCCTCGGCCGACGCCTTCTCCTCGCCCTCCATGGTCTTGCCGCCACCCGCGAGCAGGTACGGCGCCTTGGCGTGCGCGTGGTCGCGCAGGGACATGATCAGGAGCTTGGGGGAGAGGGGCTTGCCGGTGTTCCAGGCCGGGCACTGCGACTGGCAGCGGCCGCACTCGGTGCAGGTGGAGAAGTCGAGCAGGCCCTTCCAGGAGAACTGCTCGACCTGGGAGACGCCGAAGACGTCGTCGTCACCGGGGTCGGTGAAGTCGATCGGCTTGCCGCCGGAGGTCATGGGCTGGAGGCCGCCGAGCGCGGTCCCGCCGGTCGCCTCGCGCTTGAACCAGATGTTCGGGAAGGCCAGGAAGCGGTGCCAGGCCACACCCATGTTGGTGTTCAGCGACACGACGATCATCCACACGAAGGACGTGCCGATCTTGATCGTCGCGACGAGGTAGACGAGGTTCTGGAGCGTGCTCACGCCCAGGCCCTTGAAGGCCAGGACCAGCGGGTACGAGGCGAAGTACGACGCCTCGTAGTGGTCCACGTGGTGCAGCGCGCCCTCCAGGCCCCGCAGCACGTAGATGGCGAGGCCGATGGTGAGGATGACGTACTCGACGAAGTACGCCTGGCCCGCCTTGGAGCCCGCGAAGCGGGACTTGCGGCCGGGGCGGGAGGGCAGGCTCAGCAGCCGGATGACGATCAGGGCGATGATGCCGAGCGTCGTCATCACGCCGATGAACTCGATGTACAGCTCGAACGGCAGGAAGTCGCCGATGACCGGCAGCACCCAGTCGGCCTGGAAGAGCTGGCCGAAGGCCTGGGCGAGGGTCGGCGGCAGCGTCAGGAAGCCGACGGCCACGAACCAGTGGGCGAAGCCGACGATGCCCCAGCGGTTCATCCGGGTGTGGCCGAGGAACTCCTTCACCAGCGTCACACTGCGGGCGTAGGGGTTGTCGGTCCTGCTCCCGGCGGGCACGGGCTGGCCCAGCTTGAAGTACCGGACGAACTGGCCGATGGCGCGTGCGAGCAGCGCCACGCCGACCACGGTCAGTACCAGCGACACGATGATCGCGGCGAGTTGCATTTCGGGGCTCCTCGGGCCTGCGAGGGGTCTACGGGAGATCTGTGAGGGGCTTGCTCGTCGTCGTGAAGAGCGTGCCCGTCATCACTCTCGTCATTACTAAGCGGTAACTTATGCAGTCCGTCTGAGACTACCCCCATCCTGCGCCGCACTGTAGCCGGGGGCCGGGTGATCTGAATCGCTGAGGGTTACCTTAAAACCCGATCGTGTTATTCGTGCTGAATTGGTGCATACGGCGCTAATTTGGGCTCGTGCTCTATGGGATCCTCGCCGCCTCGTCCGCCCTGCTCCTCGCCGCCGTGCTCACCGGCCTGCTGCGGATGCCCGCCCTGCGCCTCGGGATCGTCGACCGGCGGTGGCGGCGCCCCATGCCGCTGTCCGGCGGGGCGGCGGTGGTGGCGGCCACCTGTGTGGTCGCGGCCGTGGGCGACCGGCAGGGGGTCACCCCGCTCGGCCCCGAGGCAGGTCGGCTCCTCGTCGCAGGCGCCGGTGTCGCCCTCCTCGGGCTCGTCGCCGACGTGCTGCGCGTCAAGGCGCGGTTCCTCGTCGGCGGTACGGCCGTGGCGGCGGCCTGTGTCGTGCCGTATGAGGAGACGGGGGTGCTCGCCGGGATCCTCGCCGTCGGCTGGATCGTGTTCGTCGCCCTCGGCTTCAAGGCGCTCGACCACGCCGACGGACTCGCCGGGACCGTCGGGGTGGTCACCGCCTTCGGTGCGGCGGCCTGCGCGGCGGCCGAGGTGATGGACGGGCTCGCGGTGCTGCTGAGCGTGCTGGCCGCCGCGCTGACCGGGTTCCTGATGCACAACTGGCATCCCGCGCGCGCGGGACTCGGCGCCTGCGGGGCCCTGTTCACCGGGTTCGTGCTGGCCTCGGCGGCCGTGACGACCCGCGCGGGACAGGAGCTGGGGTCCAACGCCGCGATGCTGTTCGCGCTGAGCGCCCTGGTGGCCGCCGACGTCGTCCTGGTCGTCCTCGCCCGGCGGCTGTCCGGACGTTCGCTGCTGCGTCCGGGGCCCGACCATCTCGCCCACCGGCTGCGCAGGCTGGGACTCACCCCGCAGGGCGCGTCCGTCCTCCTGGGTGTCACGGCCTTCGGCGGGGTACTCGTCGCGGTCCTCGTGCACCTCGGGTGGATCGCCGCGAGCGGGGTGCTCTGGGTGGCCGGCGGGGTGCTGGCCCTCGTGGTCGGACTGCTGTTGGTGAGGCCGAGAGTGAAGCCCGCCGCACGGTCCGGCGTGGTCCCGCGTCCCGCATCTCCGCAGGCCACGACCCAGTTGCGTGTAAGGAACGGATAAGAGTTGAGCCCCCATGACTCAGGTCTGTTGACCGAGCCGTCGGCGTCATGCACACTTGAGTCCGTTCCACTCAAGTCAGCTGGAGGAAATCACCATGGCACGTGCGGTCGGCATCGACCTGGGCACGACTAACTCCGTCGTCAGCGTTCTTGAAGGCGGCGAGCCCACCGTCATCACCAACGCCGAGGGTGCCCGGACCACGCCGTCCGTCGTCGCCTTCGCGAAGAACGGCGAAGTGCTCGTCGGCGAGGTGGCCAAGCGCCAGGCGGTCACCAACGTGGACCGGACCATCCGGTCCGTGAAGCGCCACATGGGCACCGACTGGAAGATGGAGCTGGACGGGAAGCCCTTCAACCCGCAGCAGATCTCCGCGTTCATCCTCCAGAAGCTCAAGCGGGACGCCGAGTCCTACCTGGGCGAGAAGGTGACCGACGCGGTCATCACCGTCCCGGCGTACTTCAACGACTCCGAGCGCCAGGCGACCAAGGAGGCCGGCGAGATCGCGGGCCTGAACGTCCTGCGCATCGTCAACGAGCCCACCGCGGCCGCGCTCGCGTACGGCCTCGACAAGGACGACCAGACGATCCTCGTCTTCGACCTCGGTGGCGGCACCTTCGACGTGTCCCTCCTGGAGATCGGCGACGGCGTCGTCGAGGTGAAGGCCACCAACGGCGACAACCACCTCGGTGGTGACGACTGGGACCAGCGTGTCGTCGACTACCTGGTGCAGCAGTTCAAGTCCGGCCACGGCGTGGACCTCGCCAAGGACAAGATGGCCCTCCAGCGCCTCCGCGAGGCCGCCGAGAAGGCCAAGATCGAGCTGTCCTCCTCCACCGAGACCTCGATCAACCTGCCCTACATCACGGCGTCCGCCGAGGGCCCGCTGCACCTGGACGAGAAGCTCACCCGCGCCCAGTTCCAGCAGCTGACCGCGGACCTCCTGGAGCGCTGCAAGACCCCGTTCTTCAACGTCATGAAGGACGCCGGCGTCTCCATCAACGAGATCGACCACGTCGTCCTCGTCGGTGGCTCCACCCGTATGCCCGCCGTCGCCGAGCTCGTCAAGGAGCTGACCGGCGGCAAGGACGCCAACAAGGGCGTCAACCCGGACGAGGTCGTCGCCATCGGCGCGTCCCTCCAGGCCGGTGTCCTCAAGGGTGAGGTCAAGGACGTCCTGCTCCTCGACGTGACCCCGCTGTCCCTCGGCATCGAGACCAAGGGCGGCATCATGACCAAGCTCATCGAGCGCAACACCACGATCCCGACCAAGCGGTCCGAGATCTTCACCACGGCCGAGGACAACCAGCCGTCCGTGCAGATCCAGGTCTACCAGGGCGAGCGCGAGATCGCGGCGTACAACAAGAAGCTCGGGATGTTCGAGCTGACCGGTCTGCCGCCGGCCCCCCGTGGCGTGCCGCAGATCGAGGTGTCCTTCGACATCGACGCCAACGGCATCATGCACGTGACCGCCAAGGACCTGGGCACGGGCAAGGAGCAGAAGATGACCGTCACCGGCGGCTCCTCGCTGCCGAAGGACGAGGTCGACCGGATGCGCCAGGAGGCCGAGCAGTACGCGGACGAGGACCACCGCCGCCGCGAGGCCGCCGAGACCCGCAACCAGGGCGAGCAGCTCGTCTACCAGACGGAGAAGTTCCTCAAGGACAACGAGGACAAGGTCCCCGGCGAGGTCAAGACCGAGGTCGAGGCCGCCGTCGAGGAGCTGAAGGCCGCGCTCAAGGGCGAGTCCGCCGAGGGCGACAACACAGCCGAGATCCGCACCGCGACCGAGAAGGTCGCCGCGGTCTCCCAGAAGGTCGGCCAGGCCATGTACGCCGACGCCCAGGCCGCGCAGGCCGCCGGCGGCGAGGACGCCGGTGCCTCCCAGGCCAAGGCGGACGACGACGTCGTGGACGCCGAGATCGTGGACGACGAGCGCAAGGACGGTGCCGCGTGACGGAGGAGACCCCGGGCTTCGACGAGAAGCCCGACGTCCCCTCCGGCGCCACCGACGACGCCGAGCCGCAGGCCGCCGCCTCCTCCTCGGAGGCGGGGGCGGCCCCGGCCGGGGACGCAAGTGCCCAGATCGCAGGCCTGACGGCCCAGCTGGACCAGTCGCGCAAGGCGCTCGAGGAGCGCACCGCCGACCTCCAGCGGCTCCAGGCCGAGTTCCAGAACTACCGCCGCCGCGTGGAGCGGGACCGGATCACGGTCAAGGAGATCGCCGTCGCGAACCTCCTGACCGAACTCCTGCCCGTGCTCGACGACATCGGCCGCGCGCGGGAACACGGTGAGCTGCTCGGCGGGTTCAAGTCCGTCGCGGAGTCGCTGGAGACCGTCGCGGCGAAGATGGGTCTTCAGCAGTTCGGCAAGGAGGGCGAGCCCTTCGACCCGACGATCCACGAGGCCCTGATGCACAGTTACGCGCCCGACGTCACCGAGACGACGTGCGTGGCGATTCTCCAGCCGGGGTATCGCATCGGCGAGCGCACCATCCGCCCCGCGCGGGTGGCGGTCGCCGAACCGCAGCCGGGCGCGCAGGCGGCCAAGGACGAGTCCGAGGCCGGCGAGGAGAAGGACAACAGCTCTGAAGAGGGCTGAAGCCGTGGCCGGTGACCGAAAGGAGGGGCGTCGGGGATGAGCACCAAGGACTTCATCGAGAAGGACTACTACAAGGTCCTCGGCGTCCCCAAGGACGCCACCGAGGCCGAGATCAAGAAGGCGTACCGCAAGCTCGCACGCGAGTTCCACCCGGACGCCAACAAGGGCAACGCCAAGGCCGAGGAGCGCTTCAAGGAGATCTCCGAGGCCAACGACATCCTCGGCGACCCCAAGAAGCGCAAGGAGTACGACGAGGCCCGCACCCTGTTCGGCAACGGCGCCCTCTTTGATAGGCAGGGTCGTCCGGGGCCGGGCGGTGCGGGCGGCTCCTTCAACTTCGACCTGGGCGACCTCTTCGGAGGCGGCGCCCAGGGCGGGGCCCAGGGAGCCGGCGGCTTCGGCGGCGGACTCGGAGACGTCTTCGGGGGCCTGTTCAACCGGGGCAGCTCCGGGACTACGCGCGTCCAGCCGCGGCGCGGGCAGGACATCGACACCGAGGTCACCCTCAGCTTCACCGAGGCGATCGAGGGGGCGACGGTCCCGCTCCGGATGTCCTCGCAGGCCCCCTGCAAGGCCTGTTCGGGCACCGGCGACGCCAACGGCAACCCGCGCGTGTGCCCGACCTGCGTCGGCACCGGCCAGGTGGCCCGGGGCTCCGGCGGCGGCTTCTCGCTGACGGACCCCTGCCCGGACTGCAAGGGCCGCGGCCTGATGGCGGAGAACCCCTGCGAGGTCTGCAAGGGCTCCGGGCGGGCCAAGTCCTCCCGGACCATGCAGGTCCGCATCCCGGCCGGGGTGTCGGACAGCCAGCGGATCCGGCTGCGCGGCAAGGGCGCACCCGGTGAGCGCGGCGGCCCGGCGGGCGACCTGTACGTCACCGTGCACGTCGCCGCGCACCCCGTCTTCGGCCGCAAGGGCGACAACCTCACGGTGACGGTCCCGGTGACCTTCACGGAGGCGGCGCTCGGCGGCGAGGTGCGGGTGCCGACCCTGGGCGGCCCCGCGGTGACGCTGAAACTGCCGCCGGGCACCCCGAACGGCCGTACCATGCGGGCCCGTGGAAAGGGCGCGGTCCGCAAGGACGGCACCCGGGGCGATCTGCTGGTCACCGTCGAGGTGAGTGTCCCGACCGAGCTGTCGGGGAAGGCTCGTGACGCGCTGGAGGCGTATCGCGAGGCGACCGTGGGGGAGGACCCACGGGCGGAGCTGTTCCAGGCCGCGAAGGGAGCATGATTCGAGATGGACGGTCGTCGACGCAATCCGTATGAACTGACCGAGGAAACCCCGGTCTACGTCATCTCGGTGGCGGCCCAGCTCTCCGGCCTGCACCCGCAGACCCTTCGTCAGTACGACCGCCTCGGCCTGGTCTCCCCGGACCGCACGGCCGGGCGGGGCCGCCGCTACTCGGCCCGCGACATCGAACTGCTCCGCCAGGTGCAGGCGCTGTCGCAGGACGAGGGCATCAACCTCGCCGGCATCAAGCGCATCATCGAGCTGGAGAACCAGGTCGTGGCGCTCCAGCAGCGGGTGGCCGAACTCCAGGCCGCCGTCGAGGGCGCCGCCGCGGCGATGCAGCAGCGGGAGGCCGCGGTGCACGCGTCGTACCGCCGCGACCTGGTGCCGTATCAGGAGGTACAGCAGACCAGCGCGCTGGTGGTGTGGCGGCCGAAGAAGGCCAGGGACTAGACGGACTGATGCGAGAAGGGGCCCGGAGATCTCTCCGGGCCCCTTCCCCTGTTCGTCAGAGCCAGCTTTCCCAGATGCCGTACGCCGCCGACCTGGCCGGCGTCTCGGCGCCCGCGGAGTCCAGGAGGACCACGCGGTAGTAGTACAGGCCCAGCACGTCGTCGTGGACCGTGGTGTCCATGTACCACGTGGGCCCGCCGGTGGCTCCCTCGGTCAGGGTGACGTAGGCGCTCGCCGCCGGGTCCCAGCGCTCGACGCGGTAGTGCGTGAACCGGGAGCAGTCGCCGAGTCCGGAACTCTCGGAGCAGCCGACGTACAGCTCCGGGTAGTTGTCCTCACCGACCTCCGTGCCCGTCCAGCCCGGGGGCCGGGTGTCGGGCAGGGTGACCGTGATGTCGGCCGTGTGCCAGAAGTCCGGCCCCTCGTCCCAGAGGACGTCCACGGCCGCCACCCGGTAGACGTGGGCCGCGCCGTCCGGCACGGTCGGGCAGAGGATCTCGGTCTCGGCGAGCGACTGCCCCCTCCAGCAGTTCCGCTTCCAGACGGTCTCGCCGGTCTCCGGGTCGGTGGTGCCCTGCCACACGTAGTACGTGAAGACGTCGTCGTCGGCGGGCGGGGTCCAGGACAGCCGTACGCCGAGCGGGACCTGTTCGGCGGTCAGGTCCCGGACCGGCTCCGGGCGCTTGGTGTCCGGGGTGGTCGCGGTGGCCGCCGGTCCCGGCTGCGATGCGTGGCCGTGCGGGTCGACGGTCACGACCCGGTACTCGTACGTCGTCTCGGAGGCGCCGGAGACGTCCTCGCAGCTGCCGTGCAGCACCTGGCGGCCCGCGTAGGACGGGGCGTCGTCGCCCGCCCACCACCAGCTCACCGACGGGTCCGTGGCGTCGGTCCCGCACGTGGTCACGACGGCCGTCTCGCCGGTCACGGGGTCGGTCCGTTCGATCCGGTAGGTGAGCAGCGGGGCGCTGTCATGGGTCCACGGGTCGGCGCTCGCCCAGGAGACGTACACACCCTTGGCGGAGCGGGTGGCGGTGGTCCCGTACGGGGCGATCGCCTCCGGCCGGTCCGCCATGCGCAGGGCGATCTCCACCGGCGCGGAGGCGTTGCCCTTGGTGTCCTGGGCGCGCACCGCGTACCGGTAGGAGTCGGCGACGGCGACCAGTTGGCGCGGGACGACATCGGTCTGCGTGGTGGTGCCGGCCGTGCCGGGCAGCGCGTCGAGCCAGCCGCCGGTCTTCGGGTCGTACTGGAGGACCTCGTAGCGGGCGGCACCGTCGACGGCCGACCACACCAGGTGCGGGACGCCCGAGCGGTACTCCACCCTCGCGTCGGCGGCGGTCGCCGGCGGGGTCATGTCGAACGTGGTGAACGTGGTGGCCGCCGAGTACGCGGACCAGTTCCCGACGGCGTCCCGGGCCCGGCCCCGATAGGTGACCTTGCTGCCGTCGGCGGGCTGCCCCGTGTCGCAGATCGCGCCCTTGGCACCGGTGTACACGGTCACCCAGCTGTTGGTGGCCGGGTTGAGCCGCTGCATCTCGTACAGGGCGATGTCGGCCGCGTTCGCCGCGGTGGTGACCAGCTCCGGGCCCGCGAAGGGCTGGTCGTCCGGGCACACGTCCATCTCCAGGAACGGCGCCGCGGGCGGAGTCGTGTCCACCGTGGTGACGGGCTGGTCGGCGGTGCCGCCCGAGGTGTTGCCGGCCTTGTCGTAGGCGCGGACCTCGAAGTAGTAGGTGGCACCGGTGGGCGGCGTGCTGTCGGTGTACGAGGTGCCGGTGACCTTGGCGAGCGGAGTGGCCGGGAACGAGGCCCCCTTCAGCCGCCGGTAGACCTTGTACCCGGCGAGGTCCATCTCCTTGTTCTTCGCCCAGGCAATCTTGGTCTTGCGGGTGGCCTTGTCGTACGTCACCGAAGTGCCGGTCGGTGTCAGGGGCTTGACCTTGTCGACGTCGGCGGTGGTGCGGGGGGTGTAGGTGACCTTGACCTTGGCGGCGCCGGTCCAGTTCACGTAGTCGACGCGCAGGGTGTGCTTGCCGGAGGGGACGGTCACGTTGGCGGTCTTCTTGACCGTCGTGGAGACGTTCTTCCAGAGGTCGATCTTGCGGACCCCGTCGAGGTACACCCGCATCCCGTCGAGGCCGGTGGCGTTGAGGGCGAAGGGCCCGCCGGACCCGAAGTCACGGGTCACGCTCCAGCGGACGCCGAAGTTGTCCTTCGGGAGACCGGAGACCGGGGCGCCGCTCCAGGACTGGTCGATCGCGTCGTCGCAGTCCGTTTTCTTCGGGGTGCCCGAGAAAGACGTGTTCGCGTAGAACTGGCGCTTGAACACCGGGGAGGCGCAGCTCACGGCCGCGGAGGCGGAGGGCGCCGTCACGGCGAGCAGACCACCCGAGGTGGTGAGCACGAGGGCGGTGGCGGCCGCCGCGGTCGTGCGTCTGGCTGACTTCATGAAGATCACGACTCGCTGGGGGAGGAGAGGGTTGTACCGCGGGCCGGGGCGGTGACCGCCCAGTCGCCCGCGGGCAGGGTCTCGGTGCCGTCGGCCAGGACGCCGGTCACCCAGTAGTAGGACGTGGTGCCGCGCCGCGCTCCGGTGTCGACGTACTGCGAGGCGGTGCCGGCGAGTTCCGCGATCCGCTCGTACGAGGAGGTGGCGGGGTTCCACCGATAGACGCGGAAGCCCTGCGCGGACGGCCCCGACCACGTGAGCTGGTTGCCCTCGTCGCCCCGGGCGCCTTCCACGGAGAGGTGCAGCGGCGAACCCTCGGGGGTCGCCACGGTCGGCGTCATGTCGAGTTCGGTGACGACCACGGCACGGGGTCCGTCAGGACTCCACTGGGCGGCGGAGTTGTACTCGTCGTCCACGGCGTCGACGAAGAAGCAGACCTCGTCGCCGTCCGGGAGCGTGGTGTACGAGTAGGACGTCGTACCGGGCAGGGCGTACTCCACCAGGCTGCCGTGGCAGACCCGCTCGTCGCCGTCGTCCTCGTCGCCCACGAGCTCGCCCCGGTAGACCGTGTAGTACCGCAGGTCCGTCGCCGGGCTCTTGTCCCAGTTCAGTTCGAAGCCGTACTCGGTCGGGGTCACGTCGAGACCGGTGACGAGCGGCGGCGGGTCGTTGTCCCAGATCCGGCCCTCGTACGGCGCGGACCGGGCGGACTCGTTGCCCGCCGCGTCGACGGCGGAGACCCGGTAGTAGTAGGCCTTGCTCTCGGCGGCCGAGGTGTCCAGGTAGGAGAGCTGGTCGGTACGGCCGATCGCCGTGTACGTGCCGTTCTCGCTCGTCGCCCGGAAGACACGGTAGGCCGCCCCGTCCGCGACCTTGTCCCAGCGGACCTCCAGACCGCCGGTACCGGCACCGCCCGGCCGCACCTCACCGGTGGCTTCCGTGATGGCGGGCACGCCCGGAGCGACACGGTCCACGGTGGTGACGAGCTGGTCGGCGGTGCCGCCGGACTCGTTGCCCGCTCTGTCGTAGGCGCGGACCTCGTAGTAGTAGGCGTCACCGGTCACCGGCAGCGTGCTGTCGGTGTACGACGTGAGGGCGGTCGTCGCGAGCGGAGTGGCCGGGAAGGAGGTGCCCTTGAGCCGCCGGTAGATCCGGTACCCGGCGAGGTCCATCTCCTTGTTCTTCGCCCAGGTCAGTCTCGCCTTGCCGGTGGCCTTGTCGTACGTCACCGAAGTGCCGGTCGGTGTCAGGGGCTTGACCTTGTCGACGTCGGCGGTGGTGCGGGGCTTGTAGTCGAACGAGACGTTCGCGGCGCCGGTCCAGTTGACGAAGTCCACGCGGAGCGTGTGCCTGCCGGCGGGGATGGTGACGTTGGCGGTCTTCTTGACCGTTGTGGAGACGTTCTTCCAGAGGTCGACCTTGCGGCTGCCGTCGAGGTAGACACGGATGCCGTCCTGGGCCGAGACCGGCAGAGCGAAGGGCCCGCCGGACCCGAAGTCCCGGGTCACGCTCCAGCGGACGCCGAAGTTGTCCTTCGGCAGCCCCGAGGCGGGCGCACCCGTGCCCCAGTTCTGGTCGACCGCCTCGTCGCAGTCCGTTTTCTTCGGAGTGCCCGAGAAGGACGTGTTCGCGTAGAACTGGCGCTGGAACACCGGGGAGGCGCACGACGCGGCTGCCGAGGCGGGGGGTGCCATCGCCGTGAACAGGGTGCCTGCGGTGGCGAGGACGAGCGCCGTGGCGGTCGTACGGCTGGCTGACTTTTCGATCCTCTGGTCGGACGTGGAACAGCAGTTGTGGGGCTGCTGTGATCACGACACCTGAGGTGTGAAGTTGGTTGTACTAGTGTTCGCGCCAAGTCTTCACACCGTCGGCGGAGAGTGGCGTTGCGCACTCGTTAAGTGATTCCGCTTGACGCCGGTGGTCGGCCCCGCGTTGGCTTTTCAGACACATGGGCCGCAATGCCGCGCCCACGTCCGGAGAGCATCAGAAGTGAGCAGCCCCATGCGTCGTCGTATCGCCATAGCCGTGGCAGCGTCCACGATGTCCTTCTCGCTGGCCGCCTGCGGGGCGCTCGGCGCCGCGAGCGGGAGCGAGGCGAGTCCGACCAAGGGCGACGACATCACCGTGGGTGTCCTGATGCCGGAGAAGACGAACACCCGCTACGAGGAGTTCGACTACCCGATCATCAAGAAGAAGGTCGCGGAGCTCACGGACAAGAAGGGCAAGACGGTCTACGCCAACGGCGAGGCCAACGCCAAGAAGCAGGCCGGGCAGATGCAGGAGATGATCGACGAGAAGGTCGACGTCATCCTGCTGGACGCGGTCGACTCGCACGCCATCGCGGGCATGGTGCAGAAGGCCAAGGACGCGGGCATCCCGGTCATCGCCTACGACCGGCTCGCCGAGGGCCCGATCGACGGGTACGTCTCCTTCGACAACGAGCTCGTCGGCGAGGTCCAGGGCCGCTCCCTCATCGAGGCGCTCGGTTCCGGCATCGACAGCTCCGACAAGATCGTCATGATCAACGGCTCGCCCTCCGACCCGAACGCCGGACAGTTCAAGGCGGGGGCGATGTCCGAGCTCAACGGCAAGGTGACGATCGCCGAGACGTACGACGTCGACGGCTGGAAGCCGGAGATCGCGCAGAAGAACATGGCCCAGGCGATCAGCGCGATCGGCAAGGGCAACATCAAGGCCGTGTACTCCGCCAACGACGCCATGGCCGGCGCCGCCATCCAGGCGATGGAGAGCGCGGGCATGACGAAGCTCCCGCCGATCACCGGCCAGGACGCGGAGCTCTCCGCGGTGCAGCGGATCGTCTCCGGCGAGCAGTACATGAGCGTCTACAAGCCGTACCCGGACGAGGCCGAGGCCGCCGCCGAGATGGCCGTGACCAAGATCCAGGGCAAGGACATCCAGTTCGACGCCCTCGCCACGGACAGCGTCGACAGCCCCACCAACAAGGACATCCCGGCCCAGCTCGTCCAGGTCGTCGCGCTGACGAAGGACAACATCAAGAGCACGGTCGTCAAGGACGGCATCTACTCCGTCAAGGACATCTGCACCTCGGACTACAAGAGCGCCTGCGCGGCGGCGGGTCTGTCCTGAGCGGAAACGAAGAGCGGAAGCGAAGAAGCGCGGACAGGGGCCGGAGGATCTCTCCTCCGGCCCCTCCCGCCTTTTTCAGGCCACCCTCGTGAACTCCACCGTCACCTCCGGCGGTCCGCCCGGCACCCCGCGGTAGATCCCCTTGTGCGGGGTCACGTCGTCGTAGTCGCGGCCCCGGGCCACCACCACGTGGGACTCGTCGGCGCGCACCCCGTTGGTGGGGTCGTAGCCGCACCACTCGCCCGCCCAGTACTCGATCCAGGCGTGGCTCTGCCCCGCGACGGGCCGGTGCAGTTCGGCGTCGCGCTCCGGGTGGAGGTAGCCGGAGACGTAGCGGGCCGGCAGGCCGACGGCTCGCAGCATCGCGATGGTCAGGTGGGTGATGTCCTGGCACACGCCCGCGCCCTGCTCCCAGGCCTCCACGGGGGAGGTGTTCACGCTGGTCGCGCCCGGCAGGTACGACACCCGGTCGGCGACCAGCGTCGACACCGCGAGGGCCGTCTCGTGCGGGTCCAGGCCCGCCGCGGCCTTGCGGGCCTTCTTGGCCAGCTTCGCCGGGACCGTCGTACGCCCCGTCGGGCCGGCGAACTCCAACAGGCGGGAGCCCGCGACGCGTTCGGCCACCTCGGCCCAGGTGGGCGCGGCCGGCAGCGGTCCCGGGGGGATCGTCTCGACGAGGCTGGTGGCCGTGATGGTGAGCCGGCCGTGCGGGTCCATCAGGTCGAAGCCGGTGACCTGGGTGCCCCAGTAGTCCCAGTACGACCAGGTCGGCGTGGTCGGGCTGACGGTGACCCGGGCGTCCAGGGTGGTCTGGGCGGGCAGGGTCAGCGGGGTCATCCGGACCTCGTTGTGGGACGAGGAGGCGGGCTGGGCGTACGCCACCTCGGTGATGTGCTTGATCCGGAGGCGGGTCATCGTCCGGCTCCTTCCTGGGCCCACTCGACGGGCCCCTGGTACGGGAAGAACCGCTCCGCCACCGCCTCCGCGGAGGCCATGCACGCGGTCTGCAAGTCCCGGAGCAGCAAGGGGAGTTGCTCCTCCAGCGCGTGCAGGTCGAGATATTCGAGCCGGGTGCGCATCCCGCCGATCGGGCGGCGCGCGGGGTCCTGACGGGGGCGGCCGAGCGCGGTCAGGCACTCCTCCGCCGTCGTCAGCGCGTGCAGCGCGGAGCGCGGGAAGTCCCGGTCCAGGAGCAGGAATTCGGCCACCCGCGGGGTGTCGCCGAAGCCGCCGTACACCCGTGCGTACGCCTCGTCGGCGCCCGAAGCGCTCAGCAGGGTCGGCCAGTCGGGCGCGTGGGCCGCGTCGAGCACCCGGACCGACAGCAGCCGCACGGTCATGTCCACCCGCTCCAGGCTCCGGCCGAGCACCACGAAACGCCAGCTGTCGTCGCGGCTCATGGTGGAGTCGGCGAGCCCGAAGAAGAGGGCCGCGCGCCGCCGTACGAGTTCCAGATAGCCGTAGGGGCCGGTACGGCGGGCCGCGAGCCGCTGGTCGGCGAGCGCGTGCCAGGTGGAGTTGAGGCACTCCCACATCTCGGAGGAGACGGCCTCACGGGCGCTGCGGGCGTTCAGCCGGGCGGCCCCGAGCGCGCCCTCGATGGAGCAGGTCGAGCGGGCGTCGAAGGCGAGCTGGTCGAGGACCTGCTGCATGTCGACCCGGGTGGCGCCCGCGTCGACGCCGAGGATCGCGTACAGCGACCGGCAGGCCGCGTCCTCGTCGCGCCAGGGGTCCTCCAGCATCCGGTGGAGGTAGGCGTCGAGGATCCGCCCGGTGGCGTCCGCCCGCTCGACGTAGCGGCCGGTCCAGATGAGGGCCTCGGCTATCCGGGAGAGGATCACGTCGTTCACTGCTGTGCCCCTTCCTGTACGACGGTGGGGGAGCCGTCGGGACCGTGCTGGCGCGGCGCGATGTCGAGGGGAGCGGTGCCGTGCGCGGGCGGCGGCGGGTCGGCGGGGCCCTCGGCGAGCACCCAGGTGTCCTTGGAGCCGCCGCCCTGGCTGGAGTTGACGATCAGGTTGCCCTCCTGGAGGGCGACCCGGGTCAGGCCGCCGGGCAGGACCCAGATGTCGTTGCCGTCGTTGACGGCGAAGGGGCGCAGGTCGATGTGGCGGGGCGCCATGCGTTCACCCGCGAGGGTGGGGGAGGTGGACAGGGCGACCGGGCGCTGGGCGATGAAGCCGCGGGGGTCCTGCCGGACCGCCTCCCGGGTTCTCTCCAGGGTCTCGCGGTCCGCCTTGGGGCCGATCACGATGCCCTGCCCGCCGGCCCCGTCGACCGGCTTGACCACCAGCTGGTCGATCTGGTCGAGGACGGCCTCCAACTGCCCCGGCTCGTCCGGGCGGAACGACTCCACGTTGGGCAGAATCGGTTCCTCGGAGAGGTAGTAGCGGATCAGGTCCGGGACGTAGGTGTAGAGCAGCTTGTCGTCCGCGATGCCGTTGCCGACCGCGTTGGCGAGGGTGACATGGCCCGCCATGGCCGCGCCGAGGATGCCCGGGCAGCCGATCACCGAGTCCGGGCGGAAGTGCAGCGGGTCCAGGAAGTCGTCGTCCAGGCGCCGGTATACGACATGCACCGGCACCTCGCCGCGGGTCGTGCGCATCCACACCCGGTTGCCCCGGCACACCAGGTCGTGGCCCTCGACCAGCTGCACGCCCATCAGCCGTGCGAGCAGGGCGTGTTCGAAGTAGGCGGCGTTGTTGGGCCCGGGGGTCAGGACGACCACCCGGGGGTCCTGGACCCCGTCGGGAGCGGCCGCGCGCAGGGCGGCGAGCAGCTTCTGCGCGTAACCGTCGACGGGCAGCACATGCTGCTCGGCGAACAGCGACGGGAAGACCCGGGTCATCGCCCGCCGGTTCTCGATGACGTACGACACCCCGCTGGGCACCCGGACGTTGTCCTCCAGGACCCGGAAGTCGCCCTGCTCGTCCCGGACCAGGTCGATGCCGGCGACGTGGATGCGCACCTGGTTGACCGGCTCGATCCCGTGGGCGGCGCGGTGGAAGTGCGGGGAGCTCAGCAGCAGCCGCCAGGGCACGACCCCGTCCTCGAAGGCGCGGGCGTGCCCGTAGGCGTCGGCGAGGTAGGCCTCCAGGGCCCTGACCCGTTGGCTCACCCCGCGTTGTATGAGATCCCATTCCAGGGCGTCGAGGATCCTGGGCACGAGGTCCAGCGGCCAGGGCCGCTCCTCGCCCGCGAAGGCGTAGGTCACGCCCCTGTCGGTGAACGCCCGGGCCATCTGGTCGGCCCGGAACCTGAGTTCACTCGGTTCGATCGGCTGAAGCGCCGCCAGTACCGGCTCGTAGGCGGTCCTGACCTCACCCGGCCGCTCGAACATCTCGTCCCACGCGTCGGCCAACGCGTACGCGTCAAATATGTCCGCCATGGCCTGACGTTAAGTGCGGCTCGTAACGAACTGATCACCGTGTGATTTCCGCACGTTGACGCGCGGAGGGAGTTGTTCCGCGCGGGGTGGGGGCCGACGCGGCGAGGGAGCAGCTTCATGCAACCGGGTCGGCGGAGCCCTGGAAGTAGTGGGGCATACCCGCCGTTTTCCGCGCTCGTGGCGCGCGGAGCCGTGTTGCGGAGCCGGTCCGGGCCGCGCATAGTTGCGGAGCCGAGGGGGCTTCGAGGCCCCGATGGGGAAAAAGGACAAGAGGGCGGTAGACGCTGGAACCGGGGGTGGGATGGGCAATGACCGGCTACGGGGCGGACGACCATCCACACGGCGCTGACCGGCTGTGCGAGGCCGCGGACCGGGTCTACTCCCGTGCCGTACGGCGCGGCCGGGTACCGCGCGCCGACGCCGAACCGGTGCCCTGTCTGCTGGAACTGGCCCTGCTGCACCCGGACCCCGACGACATGGACTGGCTGGTGCCGACCGCCCCGCAGGAGGTCATGACCCGGCTGCTGCGCGAGGTCCACGACGAGGTCAGCGCGAGCCAGCGGCGGGTGGGCGCCGCGGTCGCCGCCGTCGAGCGGTACGCGGGCCTGGCGCCCAGCGTCGTCGCGGGCGCCGCGGGGGAGGGGACCGCGATCCGTGTCCTCGACGGGCTCTCCCGCATCCAGGCCGCGATGGACGAGGCGACCGAGGCGTGCACGAAGGAGGTCCTCACCGTCCAGCCGGGCGGCATCCGCCCCGAGCACGAACTCACCGAGGGCCTGCACCGGGCGCTGGCGCTGCGCGGCCGGGGCGTACGGATGCGCGACCTGTACACGCACGTGGCCCGGCACGGCCAGGGCCTGCTGAACTACCTGGAGCTGATGGGCGGTTCGGTCCAGGCCCGCACCCTCGACGAGGTCATCGACCGGCTGATCCTCTTCGACCGCACGGTCGCCTTCATCCCCGCCAACGCCGACCGCACCCTCGCCCTGGAGCTACGGCACCCCGCGCTGGTGGAGTACCTGGTGACCGTCTTCGAGCGGCTGTGGCGGCTCGCGATCCCGCTGACCGCCCCGCTCCCCGACACCGGCATCGAGGGCATCTCCCACCGCGAGCAGTCCATCGCGGCGCTGCTCGCGGAGGGCCACCAGGACGCGGTGATCGCGGAACGGCTCGGCATAAGCGTGCGCACCTGCCGGGCCCACATCGCGCGCCTGTCGGAGACCCTGGGGGCGGCCAGCCGTACGCAGTTGGGGGTGCGGATAGCGCAGGTGGGCCTGGACGGCCCGGCCTCCGTCGCCCCCCTCACGCTTCCCGATCAAGGATCCCGGACCGTCCGATGAGGTAGCCGAGCTGGGCGCGGCTCTCGCTGCCCAGGGTCGTCGCGAGCTTGGCGATGTGGACGCGGGCGGTACGGATGTTCATGCCGAGGCGGTCGGCGATGACGGCGTCGGTGTGCCCCTCCACCAGCAGTCCGGCGATGGCGCGCTGACGGGGCGTGACGCCGTTCAGGCTGGGCCGGTGCACGGCCTGCGGGTACAGGGGCGTGGCCTGCCACCACAGCCGGTCGAACGTGGCGGCCAGGAACTCCACCAGCGCCGGATGCCGGACCTCCAGCGCCACCGTGCCGTCCGCACCGGCGGGGAGGAACGCCACGTCCCGGTCGACGACGATGAGCCGGTCGGTGACCTCGTCCAGGGAGCGCGCCTCGGCATCGCCGCGCAGCTGCTCGTAGCGGGCGAGGACGAGCGGCATCTGCCGCTGGGTGTGCTGGTAGAGGGTACGGATCCGGCCACCCCGGTCCAGCAGCGCCTGGTCCCGGTCCATCGCCACGGCCTGGGCGGCGGCGCCCCGGCTGTCGCTGTAGTGCAGATTGGGCTGCACGCACAGGAGTTCGCTCACGGCACCCGCCATCGCCCCGGTGATGGCCTCGTTGATCCGTCCGGTCCCGCTGACGACCCTGATCGCCGGGCTCCGGTCGGCCTCCGTCCCGCTCCGTCCGCCGATCCGCGTCAACGGCGCGAACGCCTCGGCCAGGCGGGCGCTGTGCCGTCGCTCCCTGAGCACGCGGTCGCCGGCGGCGCGGAGGAGGCGGTGCAGGACGAGGGCGGGGGGTACGGGGGTCAGGCGGGCGGGGTCCTGCCGTGCGGGGTCCTGCACGGTGGGGTCCTGCGCGGTGGGGTCCTGCACGGCGGGGTCCTGCACGGTGGGGTCCTGTCGGGCGGGTTCGAGCAACCCGCTCTCGAGGAGACAGGGCAGGGAGGCGGCGTGCTGCCTGTCGAGCCCGCCCTCGCGCAGGGCGCGTTCGTAGAGCGCGATGGCTCGCGGGCACGGGTCCTGGGGGTCGTGCGGGTGGTGGGGGTCGTGCGGGTGGTGTGGGTGGTTCGCCGGGTCGTTCGCCGGGTGGGCGGCCGTATCGGTCACTCGCCCGTCTCCTCCTGTCCGAGGATCCCGGACTGCCCGATGAGGTAGCCGAGTTGGGCGCGGCTCTCGCTGCCCAGGGTCGTCGCGAGCTTGGCTATGTGGACGCGGGCGGTACGGATGTTCATGCCGAGCCGGTCGGCGATGACGGCATCGGTGTGGCCCTCGACGAGAAGGGCGGCGATGGCACGCTGGCGGGGCGTGACGCCGTTCAGGCTGGGCTGGTGCACGGCCTGCGGATGCATGGGGGTGGCGAGGCGCCACAGCCGGTCGAAGGCGGTGACGAAGAAGGACACGAGCGCGGGGTGCCGGACCTCCAGGGCCAGCGTGCGGTCCTTGTTGGCCGGGACGAAGGCCACGGTCCGGTCCACGATGATCAGACGCTCCGTCACCTCGTCCAGGCTGCGGGCCTCGACGTCGCCGCGCAGGCGCTCGTAGCGGGCCTGGATGCTGGGTGCGTGGCGCAGGGTGTGCTGGTAGAGGGTGCGGATCCGGCCACCCCGGTCCAGCAGGGCCTGGTCGCGGTCGAAGGCCTCGACATGTACGAACGGCGGCGGCTCGGTGTGTCTGTCGCTGGTGTTCGGCTGGATCGACAGCAGTTCGGAGCTGTCGGCCATGGCCTGCCCGATGACCCGGCTGATGAGGCCGGTCCCGCTGAGCACGCCGATCATCGAGTCGTCGGCGCCCGTACGACCGCCGTCGATCCGCATCAGCGGCTCGAAGGTCTCGGCCAGCCGGGCCTCCCGCCGCCGCTCGTCCGCGACGCGCTCCTCCGCGATCCGCAGCAGGCGGTGCAGGGCGACGGCCGGGGCGACCGGCTCCAGCCGGCCCGGGTCGGTGACGGCGGGATGCAGCAGCCCGAAGTCGAGCAGACAGGGCGCGTCCCGGGCGTCGTCCCCGAGGACGTACCCCTCGCGCAGGGCACGCGTGTACAGCTCCGTCCCCACCGCGCACAGGTCCTCCACGCCGTGCTCGGGGTGCGGCGGGCTCATCGTGCGGCTCCTTCCTGCTCGGGGACGCGGGACTGCCCGTTGGGGTGGCCGAGGCGGACGCGGCTTTCCCGGGGGGTGTCGTGGCGGGCGAGGGCGAGGGCGAGGGCGAGGGCGAGGGCGAGGGCGAGGGCGGAGGCGCTGGGCGCGGGGCACCGGATGGTCGGCATTGCTCCCGGGGCGTCCAGAGCGACCGGGGTGCTGGGGGTACCCGGGGTCCTCGAGGTGCTCGGGGCACTCGCAGTGGCCGTAGCGCCGGCGGCGCTTGGAACGGCCACGGCGTCAGGGGCGCTCGCAGCGGCCGTAGCGCCTGGGGCGCTTGGAACGGCCGCGCCGTCCGGGGTGCTCGAAGCGTCCGCGCTGTCCGGGGTGTTCGATGCGGTCGTGGGGTCCGTGGCCGTAGCGCCGGGGCCGTGCGGAACGGCCGTCGTGTCCGAGGTGCTCGTAGCGGCCGTAG
This sequence comes from Streptomyces griseorubiginosus, assembly GCF_001514195.1. Taxonomy (GTDB): domain Bacteria; phylum Actinomycetota; class Actinomycetes; order Streptomycetales; family Streptomycetaceae; genus Streptomyces; species Streptomyces griseorubiginosus. The sequence goes on from NZ_KQ948741.1 coordinate 118,881, forward strand.
CGCCTGGGGCGTTCGGGCCGGCCACGCTGGTCGGGGTGCTCGAAGGGGGCGCCGGGGGCCGCTCCGTCGGCCCGCCGACGGGCGCGGCGGATGCCGTCGGCGACCGCTCCTCACGGCGTCGCGGTCGCCGCGGGGCGCCGTGGCGCGGACCGTGCGGGTGGGCCACGGTCACGGACGGCCGTCCCCCTGCGCCGCCGTGTGGCCCTGGTCGAGGATGCCCGACTGGGCGATGAGGAAGCCGAGCTGGGCGCGGCTGCCGCTGCCGAGGGCGGTCGCGAGCTTGGCGATGTGGGCCCGGCAGGTGCGCACGTTCATGCCCAGGCGCCGCGCGATCGCCTCGTCCACGTGCCCCTCGACGAGAAGCTTGGCGATGGAGTGCTGGATGTCCGTGATGCCGTCCGGCGCGGTCTCGTAGGGGGCGCCGGCGCTCAGCGGGACCGCCCGGCTCCACATGAACTCGAAGACCTTGACCAGGTAGCCGACCAGGCCCGGGTGCCGCAGTTCCAGGGCGACCTGCCGGTCGTCCCGGACCGGGATGAAGGCCACCGTCTCGTCGCAGATGATGAGCCGTTCCACCAGCTCGTCGATGGTGCGGTACTCCACCTTGCCGTCGGCGAACTGCTCCATGTAGGCCAGCCGCTCGGGGCTGTACCGGGCGACGTGCTGGTAGAGGGTCCGGATCCGGACGCCCCGTTCGATGAGGGTCCGGTCCCGCTCCAGCCCCTCGATCAGCCGGTTCTCGGGACGCTGGCCCCGGCTCGGCTGGACGGTGAGCACCTCCGACTGGCACTGGGAGGTCGCGAGGTCGAGCGCCGTGTTGATCCGGTCGAGCCCCTCCAGGACCGTGATGGAGTGCGCCGGCGCCACCTGCTGGGCGCTCAGCGTCATGAACGGCTCGAAGGCGTCGGCCAGCTCGATCGACATCCGTCTGCGCTCGGTGATCTCGTGCTCCAGCGGGTTGAGCCGCTGGGCGAGCGCGACCGACGGGGGAACCGGAAGCATCCAGTTCGCGTCGTCCGGGTCGGGGTGCAGAAGGGCGAAGTCCAGCAGACAGGGCACCGACTCCACGTCCGCCCGCGAGACGCGGCCTGTCCGCAGAGCGTTGGCGTAAAGACGGCCACCTTCCTCACACAACTCGGTCACCGCATGGGGATGTGTCGCCTTAGTCCCATTCGATACCAAATTTCCACCCCCCAGGGTCCTGAACATGCAGGAACATGATGCACCGTTCGTGTGGCCATGACGTGCCCGAATGAGCCATCGTCTTACTCGACGGGGGAAAAGGGGACCTTCAAGTGAGGACGAAGCCGACTATGCGTAACAGAATGCTTCGCTCGGTGCTTGTCGCCGCCTTCTCCGCCGTTGTGGCTCTCGGCGCCGTCGCCGGCCTTTCCGGCGCGAAGAGCGACGTTCATGGAGTGGGTGGCACCAAGACCGCGCAAACCGTGGTCGCCGGTGACGAGCCGCAGGCATTCCCGGCGGACACGGTCTGGGACTGACATGACTACTCCACCCGACGACCGCTCCTTCCGCAGGGAGATGGCCACCGCCTACCGCTCCGGCTGGCACTTCATCGACCTCGTCACCGCGATCCCCCACCCCGGTGACTCGTTGATGGTGACCGTCTTCGGCGAACCGGTGGTCGTCACCCGCGACGAGGACGAGGACGTGCGGGCGTACCGGTGTCTGCGGCGGCCTCGGGGGGCGCCGCAGCCCGTTCGGTGTGCCATTCGGTACGGAATGATCTTTGTGAACCTGGACCAACGAGACCATCGGCTGGTGGAACCGGAAACCCCCACCCCGCGGACCATCTCAGCCACCCCCCGCAGTGCCTGACGCGATTCCCCCGTCGTAACAGATCGCTCAGGTGCTTCCCCCCGCAGCGGCGTCACCGTGACCTGAACACGGTGACGCCGCTGTGTTGTGGGCGACATTTCCGGGTATCGGACGATCGGTCCGCGGCGTAACGGACGAGCGGTCCGTGGCGTACCGGACGATCGCCCCGTGGCTCGGGGATCGGCCCGTGGCTCAAAAACGGCCCATCGCGCCCGTCAGTGAGATCTCGATGACCACCCGCAGCGGGTTCGGTGCCGGGGTCCGCTCATAGCGCTCGGCGTAGCGCCGCACCGCCTCCGCGATCCGCTCCGGGTCCGTGCTGACCCGCGCTCTTCCCTCCAGCGTCGCCCATCGCGGCCCCGCCACCTGGCACACCGCCACCGCCGCCCCCTCCTCGCCGGCCGCCAGCACGTGCCGCACCTTCGCGCTGGTCCGGCTCGCGATGACCCGAGCGAGCCGGGCCTCAGGGTCGTATGTCACCCCGACGGGGACCAGATGCGGGGTCCCGTCCGGGCGCGGGGTGGTCAGCGTGCACAGATGCCGTTCCCGCCAGAAGCTGAGGTACGACGGGTCCGGGGCACCCGGATCCTGGGCGTAGGAGGTCATGCCGGGACGTTAGCCCCCCGAGTCCCCGCAAGTCCTCCCGAGTCTCCCGAGAACTGCATTGAGTGGAATAGACTCAACTTTATGTACGCTGACTGAGTCAGTGCAGGAGTCGCAGGAGCTGACACCGAGGAGGAGTACGGACACGTGGATGCCGAGCTGACCAACCGGAGCCGGGACGCGATCAACGCGGCCAGCAACCGGGCCGTGACCGAGGGACACCCGGACCTCACCCCCGCCCACCTGCTCCTCGCTCTGCTCCAGGGGCAGGACAACGAGAACATCACCGACCTGCTGGCTGCCGTCGACGCGGATCAGGCCGCCGTGCGGGCCGGGGCCGAGAAGGCCCTGGCCGCGCTGCCCAGCGTGACCGGGTCCACCGTCGCGCCCCCGCAGCCCAACCGCGACCTGCTCTCCGTCATCGCCGACGCGCAGGCCCGTGCCAAGGACCTCGGAGACGAGTTCCTCTCCACCGAGCACCTGCTCATCGGTATCGCCGCCAAGGGCGGACCGGCCGCGGAGGTGCTGACCCAGCAGGGCGCCACCCCGCAGAAGCTGGTGGACGCCTTCCAGAAAGCCCGGGGAGGGCGCCGCGTGACCACCGCCGATCCCGAGGGCCAGTACAAGGCCCTGGAGAAGTTCGGAACCGACTTCACCGCCGCCGCTCGGGACGGCAAGCTCGACCCCGTCATCGGACGTGACCAGGAGATCCGCCGGGTCGTCCAGGTGCTGTCCCGCCGTACCAAGAACAACCCCGTCCTCATCGGCGAGCCTGGCGTCGGCAAGACCGCGGTCGTCGAGGGGCTCGCCCAGCGGATCGTCAAGGGGGACGTGCCCGAGTCGCTCAAGGACAAGCGGCTCGTCGCGCTCGACCTCGGCGCCATGGTCGCCGGTGCCAAGTACCGGGGTGAGTTCGAGGAGCGGCTGAAGACCGTCCTCGCGGAGATCAAGGACTCCGACGGGCAGATCATCACCTTCATCGACGAGCTGCACACCGTCGTGGGCGCGGGCGCCGGCGGCGACTCCGCCATGGACGCCGGCAACATGCTCAAGCCGATGCTCGCCCGCGGTGAGCTGCGCATGGTCGGTGCCACCACGCTCGACGAGTACCGGGAGCGGATCGAGAAGGACCCCGCCCTGGAGCGGCGCTTCCAGCAGGTGCTGGTCGCCGAGCCGACCGTCGAGGACACCATCGCCATCCTGCGCGGGCTCAAGGGCCGCTACGAGGCCCACCACAAGGTCCAGATCGCCGACAGCGCGCTGGTCGCCGCCGCCACCCTCTCCGACCGGTACATCACCTCCCGGTTCCTGCCCGACAAGGCCATCGACCTCGTCGACGAGGCCGCCTCCCGGCTGCGGATGGAGATCGACTCCTCGCCCGTCGAGATCGACGAACTCCAGCGCGGGGTCGACCGGTTGAAGATGGAGGAGCTGGCGCTGGAGAAGGAGACCGACCCGGCCTCGCGTGAGCGCCTGGAACGGCTGCGCCGCGACCTCGCCGACAAGGAGGAGGAGCTGCGGGGCCTGACCGCCCGCTGGGAGAAGGAGAAGCAGTCCCTCAACCGGGTCGGTGAACTCAAGGAGAAGCTCGACGAGTTGCGCGGCCAGGCCGAACGCGCCCAGCGCGACGGCGACTTCGACACCGCCAGCAAGCTGCTCTACGGCGAGATCCCCACGCTGGAAAGGGACTTGGAGGCCGCCTCGGAGGCCGAGGAGGAGGCCGCCAAGGACACCATGGTCAAGGAGGAGGTCGGCTCCGACGACATCGCCGACACCGTCGCCGCCTGGACCGGTATCCCGGCCGGGCGTCTCCTGGAGGGCGAGACCCAGAAACTCCTGCGCATGGAGGAGGAGTTGGGCAAGCGGCTCATCGGGCAGACCGAGGCCGTGCAGGCCGTCGCGGACGCCGTACGGCGCACCCGGGCCGGGATCGCCGACCCGGACCGTCCCACCGGCTCCTTCCTCTTCCTCGGCCCGACGGGCGTCGGCAAGACCGAACTCGCCAAGGCCCTCGCCGACTTCCTCTTCGACGACGAGCGGGCCATGGTCCGCATCGACATGTCGGAGTACGGCGAGAAGCACAGCGTGGCCCGGCTGGTCGGCGCGCCTCCCGGTTACGTGGGCTACGAGGAGGGCGGCCAGCTCACCGAGGCGGTGCGCAGGCGGCCGTACAGCGTCGTGCTGCTGGACGAGGTGGAGAAGGCGCACCCCGAGGTCTTCGACGTGCTCCTCCAGGTGCTGGACGACGGGCGGCTGACGGACGGTCAGGGCCGTACGGTCGACTTCCGCAACGCGATCCTGGTGCTGACGTCCAACCTGGGCAGCCAGTTCCTCGTCGACCCGATCACCAGCGAGGAGGAGAAGAAGGAGCAGGTCCTGGAGGTCGTGCGGGCCTCCTTCAAGCCGGAGTTCCTCAACCGGCTGGACGACCTGGTCGTCTTCTCGGCGCTCAGCAAGGACGAGCTCGGCAGGATCGCCCGCCTCCAGATCGACCGGCTCGCCAAGCGGCTCGCCGAGCGCCGGCTCACCCTGGAGGTCACCGACGCGGCCCTGGACTGGCTCGCCGTGGAGGGCATGGACCCGGCCTACGGCGCCCGGCCGCTGCGCCGACTCGTCCAGACGGCGATCGGCGACCGCCTCGCCAAGGAGATCCTCTCCGGCGAGGTGAAGGACGGCGACACGGTCCGCGTGGACGCGTTCGGCGACGGTCTGATCGTGGGGCCGGCGACGGGCAAGACGCTCTGATCCGAGTGGTGCGGCGGGGGCCTCCTCCTGGGGCCCCCGCCGCCGCTCACAGCGTGAACGCCACGTACCGCACCTCGGTCCAGGTGCGGCTGGTGTAGGTGACGTCGATCTGCACGGAAGCTCGCTCGTTCGCGACCGGGCCGGCGGTCAGGCACGAGTCGATCTGGGAGTCGCCGCACTGTGAGGTCCGTAGCTTCGGGCCCTGCGGGAAACTCGCCGCCACCCACGCGTCGAGTTCGGCGCGCGGCAGGTCGAAACGGGCCTCGTAGCGGGGTCCGGACCCGCCCTGGAGCCCGCACCAGCTGCCGCGCATCCCCGTCGGCACCTTCGCCCCGCCGAAGGCCAGCGCCTCGGCGCACGAGGTCTGCTTCACGTCCGTGTCGACCGAGTCGTCCGTGAAGAGCCAGGCGATCAGCAGCGCGAGCAGGGCCGCCACGACCAGCGTCGGCACGGCGAGGATCGCCAGGAAGACCCCCCATCTGGTCCTGCCCGGCACGTCCTGTTCCGGCACGGTTTCGGTCTCTGTCTGTGTCATGTGTTCCCCCAATGGTCGGACCCCGTTCTACCGGAGCTGTCCGGATCATGTCAGCCCTGGGAGGACAGGGTCCGTCGGGGCTTGCCACCCCCCTCCCCGGATGGGGGAGGATGGCGGAATCCGTACGAAGGGAAATTCACGGTGACCATCGACCCGTCCTCGATTCCGAACTTCGGGGGCCAGCCCGAGCCGCAGCCCCAAGGACCGGCGGGCCCCGTCGTCCCGGATCAGGATCTCGTGAAGCAGCTCCTCGACCAGATGGAGCTGAAGTATGTCGTCGACGACGAGGGTGACCTCGCGGCGCCGTGGGAGCAGTTCCGTACGTATTTCATGTTCCGCGGCGAGGCCGACCAGCAGGTCTTCTCGGTGCGGACGTTCTACGACCGGCCCCACCAGATCGACGAGAAGCCGCAGCTGCTCGAGTCGATCGACGACTGGAACCGCCGCACCCTGTGGCCCAAGGTCTACAGCCACACCCACGACGACGGCACCGTCCGCCTGATCGGTGAGGCGCAGATGCTGATCGGCACCGGCGTCGCCCTGGAGCACTTCGTGTCCTCCACGGTCAGCTGGGTGCGCGCCGCCATCGAGTTCGACAAGTGGCTCGTCGAGCAGCTCGGCCTCGAGGAGGAGGTCAACGACGCGGAGAAGCCCGAGGACGACGAGTAGTCGTTCCCCGGGACGTTCCGGGTGTTTCGGATATCTCGGATGTCTCGCTACAGGGGCGTACCGGCGAGCACGACCAGGTACGCGCCGTAGCCGAACGAGAGCCCGGCCAGGGCAGCGGTCACCACGGCCGCGTGCCAGGGCCGGGCTCTCGCCGTCCGCACCAGCGCCCGTGCGAGCGGCAGCAGCAGCGGGAACGCGGGCAGCAGGAACCGCGGCTTGGACGCGAAGAACCCCGACCCGCCGAGCGCGACCAGCAGCAGGACCCCGCTGTAGACCAGCAACGGCAGCGGGGCGCGGTCGGCGAGCAGCAGGGCGAACAGGAGTACGGCGGCGGCGACCAGCAGCAGGGCCACGGGGAAGACCATCCGGTCGCTGTCCAGCGCCAGGTGCCGTACGAAACGCAGGGACCCCGCGCCCAGGTCGAAACGGGAGCCCCAGCGGCGCTGCACCGCGAAGTAGCCGCCGAGCAGATCGCCCTCGCGGTGCCCCACCCACAGCACGTACCCGAGCCAGCCCAGCGGGGCGAGCGCGACGCCCGTCCACAGCCTGTGGGTAACTTTTCGCCGCGCTCGAACACACCGCACGATCTCGTACGACGCCGTCGCGAGGACCGCCGCGGCGGCCGCGACCCCGTTGGGCCGGGCCAGCCCGGCGAGCGCGGCCAGTGCGCCCGCCCACACCCAGCGCCCGGTCAGCACGGCGTACAGCGACCAGGCGGCGAAGGCCGTCAGGACCGGTTCGGTGTACGCCAGGCACAGCACGACCGAGTGCGGCAGCAGGCCCCACAGCAGCACCAGGGCGGTGGCCACGGCCCGTCCGTGCAGGCGCAGGGCGACGGCGTGGATGCCGGCGGCGGCCACCGCGGCGGCGGTCCAGGACACCACGAGGCCCGCCGCGCCCCCGCTGAGCGGGGTCAACGCGGTCACCGTGCGGACCAGTGCCGGGTAGAGCGGGAAGAACGCCAGGTCGCTGAAGACGGTGCCGGGCCGGATGTGCAGGGTGCGGACGTAGCCGTGCGCGGCGATCCCCAGGTACCACCGGGAGTCCCAGGACCGCCCGAGCAGCGTGAGCGGCCCGTGGCCGGCGGCCCAGGCCGTCACGGCGAGCACGGCGAGCCCGGCGATCCGCGCGACGGCGAACAGCCCGAGCGCCGCCACCAGCGGATGTGCGACACGGCCGCGGATGCCGGGTCGGGCGACACTGGACGGCGCGAGCGTGCTGGCATGGGTCACATCAGCACATTGCAGAAGAAGTCGGTCATAAGCGAGCATCACGAGCGCGGTGTCTGCTCGGTCGACCCCCGCCGCCCGCGACCCTCGGTGCTCAGCCCGCCAGGGTCTTCAGCCGCTGTGCGGCCTCCTCCAGCACCTCCGTGCGCTTGCAGAACGCGAAGCGTACGAACGGGGCGCCGGCCTCGCGGTGGTCGTAGAAGACGGCGTTCGGGATGGCGACGACGCCCGCGCGTTCGGGCAGGGCGCGGCAGAAGGCGAAGCCGTCGGTCTCGCCCAGGGGGCGGATGTCGGTGGTGATGAAGTAGGTGCCCGCCGTGCGGAAGACCTCGAAGCCGGCGTCCTTCAGGCCCGTCGCCAGCAGGTCCCGCTTGGCCCGCATGTCCTCGCGGAAGGCGGTGAAGTAGCTCTCCGGCAGGGCGAGGGCCTCGGCGACCGCGTACTGGAACGGGCCCGAGGAGACGTACGTCAGGAACTGCTTCGCCGAACGGACCGCCGAGACCAGGCCGGGCGCCGCCGTGATCCAGCCGACCTTCCAGCCGGTGAAGGAGAAGGTCTTGCCGGCGGAGCCGATCGTCACCGTGCGCTCCCGCATCCCCGGAAAGGTCGCGAGGGGCAGGTGTTCGGCCTCGTCGAAGACCAGGTGCTCGTAGACCTCGTCCGTGACGACCAGCAGATCCCGCTCCACGGCCAGCTCGGCGACGGCCGTCAGCTCCTCGCGGGTGAGGACCGTGCCGGTGGGGTTGTGCGGGGTGTTGATCAGCAGCAGGCGGGTCCTGTCGGTGACCGCGGCGCGCAGCTCGTCGAGGTCGAGACGGAAGCGACCGTCGTCCGGCCGCAGGGTGACCGGGACCCGGGTGCCGCCCGCCATCGCGATGCAGGCCGCGTAGGAGTCGTAGTACGGCTCCAGGGCGACGACCTCGTCGCCGGGCTCGACCAGGGCGAGCAGGGCGGCCGCGATGGCCTCCGTGGCGCCGGCGGTGACCAGGACCTCGGTGTCGGGGTCCCAGGACAGGCCGTAGTGGTGCTCCTGGTGCGCGGCGATCGCCGTGCGCAGTTCCGGGACGCCGGGACCCGGCGGGTACTGGTTGCCGCGACCGTCGCGCAGCGCCCGCACCGCGGCCTCCCGGACCTCCTCGGGGCCGTCCGTGTCGGGGAACCCCTGGCCCAGGTTGATCGACCCGGTGCTGAGCGCCAGGGCGGACATCTCGGCGAAGATCGTCGTCCCGAACTCGGCGAGACGGCGGTTGAGCAGGGGGCGCGCGCTGGAGGTCATGCCGGTCATCCTGCGCCCAAGCTCTGGAGTTCCTCAACTCACGTCCGGGGTTTGGCGCCTGCGGCGGGACCTACCGGACCCCCTCTGAGCAGGGGGAGAGTGGTCGGCAACTGTCGTCGCCTGTCGACGTCGGCCGCTGCCGGACGGCCCACAGACGGCCCCACCCAGGTACGCCCGGCAGATTTACAGGCCGCGCTTTACGCAGCCCCTGACCTGGGTTGCGAGCTGCAAGTCCGGGTGTCACTCCACAGTCGGCCCACGGCCAGCCGGCTCCGCCCGCGTAACACCTGAGCAGACACAGAGTCAGATTCTCTGCGTTCGGCGTACCATACGGAGGCTGATCTTCGCCAGGAACCCGGGGGGGAACCTTGACTCAGAGCCGCTTCCGTACTGTTTCGTTCTACGAGGTGGTCAGGGGTAAGGATGACCACAACCCTCGCATGGAACTGGTTAATTGGCAGCAGGCATTAGATGGCATGCTGCGTCGCACCGCTGCGTACAGAACGTTCATTTCACCAGACGGTGACACCTACATCGGCGAATCCGTAGCCTACTTCAATCAGATGCATCTGATTGTTGGACGCATTGGTGCCGGCAATATGCAGACCGTCGATCTCGATCATGGACACATCGAGGAACTTCGCCTTGAAGGTAATCGAGGGTTCATCGACACTAGCACGGTTTGCTTCCTGGATTACGCAAACATTATCGGCGTAATGCATGGCAACCAATCAGCGCCTAGAGCATCCGCCATTCAGCGCTGGATGAACGCCTGCGGGATCATCACAGAAGATGTAGCCCTGTGGCCTGTGATCTCAAAAAGTGTTTGGGAAAAACTAGAAAACGCCTCAGCCGTCCATAACGTGGAATTTTCCTTCCGTCCCAACCCGGCTTGGATGCCTCAGGACGGAGTTTCCCTGTTTGGGTTCAGTCGGGATGCGGGGGAGCGTTACGCCGATCACCGGGTCACCATCAAGGTTGAAGTGCCCAAACGCGGTGGCGGGGGCCCGACCTCGCGAGCACGCGGGCACAGGCGTCTTCAAGACGACGCTGTGAGCCTCGTCTCTGGTCTCGGCTACCTCGTGGGGCCGAGCGGCATCGATCGCGCTCGCGCCCTGGTTACATCACCTACCCCCGACGGTCACTTCAAGGAAGAGGCTCTTGACTTCCTGAAGCATCACGTCACAGCGAAGAAGCGGGTGGCAGTGCTCGAAGACGAGTCCCGACCGCGTCACGCTGTTGCAGTGCAGGCCATCATGGAGGCCGCACAGGAGCATGAGGCCGACCTCAAGGCCGCTGTCAGTGGGTAGCTCTATCGTGGGGCTCAACAGTGGGGGGTAGACCATGTTGCGGCCGAGCGGCATTTACAGACGCCTAGCAAGTATATGGAGTGAACGCCCAGCAGTTGACTGGGGCGTATCTGTCGTAGCGATCGTCATTCATTCGGCAGTTACTCATTTCGACACATCTTCATCTGTATTACGGGGAATCGACCCCGACCGCCGCGGCGACATCTATATGACGGTAGCCTCAATATCGGCTCTCATTGGTGGATTCGGTACGGCCGCCATCAGCCAGTACGCGACGGCCAACGGCAGAAGGATGTTGGAACTTCGGCGTCGATTCGGCGTTAGCCTGCGCAAAAATTGGTCGGGAATCCTCGTCTCGATGCTCGCAGTTTCCGGAGGAAGTCTGCTGTCCCTGATGATGGATGACGGGAAGAAGATTGGTGCAATTGGTTGGCTGATGGAAGCCCTCTTGATTCTTGGTGTCCTACGATCCATGCGGCTCGTCTGGCTTTTCAGCATGTTGATTGACATGGCCGATGCAGACGTAACTGAACCTCAACGGTCACCCGCGATTCGAGTGCCCAATCAGGCTGGGGATCTCCCGCCGGTCTAGTCGACACAACTTCGGAGTAAGAGACCAGCACGTCACAGGAACGGCTTTCAAGACCGATGAGGGGTCACGACGTCCACACCCTCTGAACTACGCAGTAAGCGCTGTACCAAGGCTCTGGCCCGCACACGGCCCACGCCCCTCAAAAACCATCATCGAACTCTCATTGGGGTGAACCCAGGAAGATGCTGTGCCTGAGAGACGTTGCCTCGCCCAGCATCAATCAGGGAACTCAGTAAGGAGACGCCCGGCCAGAAGGTCCGCGACGAATAATTCGAGGCTCGCAGCAAGCGCATCTACCTCACGCCGATCAGGGCGCTCCACGTGACCATGCGTGAGCACACTGCGCATCGTGTAGCAACGACTGAAGAACACGTCTGGCGCCTGGCCGGCATATGTACGAGGCTCCAGAGTCCGGGCCAACCGTTTTCCGGCTTGCCCGATCGACTCACTCCGCAGGTCCTTGAGACTCATACGTAGAGAGTTCCGCTCAGGGTCGGTGAGGTCTGTGTTGCCTTTAGTGGCCTCGATCATGGCGGTCACGTGAGTCTGAGCGTCATCCGAGCGGGGCTGGCGAACGAGCAGGGTCTCAATCGCCATGGTCAACATCAGAAGCCGCGAGTCTGCCGATGGCTGGAAAAAGGAGCCGCTGTAGAGGTCAAAGGCTACCCGCTCACGGCCGTTCAGCGGGTCATGGAGGCGGGCGGCCTGCTCGAACACTAGACGGTTCCGCTCCTCGGACGGACGCTTACAACCCTTGACACTCGGCGCGCCGAGGAAGCGCAGACCTGGCTGATCTTCGAAGACTGTGACGCCGGACAGGTGCGCCAACACGGGATGCCCCATTAGATGGGAAAAGAATTTTTCGCCCGCTTTTGTCACCATATTGACGGGCTGTCGATCCCCAAAGTCGGCAGCGAGGTGCACGCGAGCGAAGGCACGACTAATTACGTCCCGCCACCGCTCGCCTTCGCGGGCAGCTTCGTCCTCAGTGGCGTATCCCGCGCCTCGGATCACGAGGTCGGTGGCATCACACAAGCGTTGGTCAGCGTCCCCGAAGGGCTTCAGCCAAACCTGTCGCTCCCCTTCGTCCTGCAAGGAGAACTGGTTCTCGGTCAGCCCAAGCAGGGTCTGACTCGGCATAGTGAAGGGGACGCGAAAGCAATACACGGGGGGCTCCCGGAAGTCGTAGCCAGGTTCTCGTGATAGCAGATGCCGGATTCGCGACGCCACATCTTTTTGAGGCCCTAGCCGGCGCCATCCCGCGGTGGGGAGCCCTCCATCTTGCGGGGGTTGAAAGCAAGAGTAGGAGGGCCCACCATCGCGCACCTTCGACGGCGCCAACCTCAGCGCCACGAGCTGTCGCCTTACTTTGTTGTCATCAGTACGTCAACATCACGGAATCCAGCGAGAATCTGACGCACGGCCTTGACCTCGTTCTGAGGGTCAGGCCTTACCTGCATCTTGGCAGCCTTATGCGCCACCTCGCCTCGGGCTGTCGCCCAAGTTTCAGTGGCGTTGAGCCACACCGGATCTATCTCCTTCTCGGTGATTCCGATAGGCATCAGCAATCGAAGTATGTTCTTTTCCTTAATGCCATGATTCTGAGTTCTGACGTATCGATTGAACTCGTTTTTGGCTGCTTCGACTCTAGCCTTCAGATCCGGATACTTTTTCTTCTGTGATGCATCCGAAAGTGACTCAGGCATTGAGTGCAATGATTCCTTGTAGGCCACCACGGAGAGGAGGCTTGTGGAGATTACCCCGGAATACTCCCAGCGGGAGAATGCGGTATTCACTACCTCGATCACGCGATCCTCGATGAACGCCTCAAACTCTGCGTGGACGAGAACTTTGAACGCTCGTGTGAGTTCGTAAACGACATCGTCGTAACTTCCCGTGGGATCGAACGGGGAGGGGATTAAGTGTTTCTCCAGATCTGCGATCCGAGTCTCCAGATCCTGAAATCTCGATGAAGGCATATCGGTTCCCCTCTAGAGAACAATGCGATTCTCTTGAAGGGTCGGAATGTCGATATCCATTTCGAGTGCTTCCGAAAGCTCTTTTCCCCAGAGCGACAGTCTGCGATGTGTGGCACTAGTCGTCTTAGTAGTCGTTTGGATAGACTCGACGAATCGTGGATTCGTTTCACACAGGGCCTGGAAGGTCCCTTCAACCGCGTCTTTTCGGTCGACTGCCGTCTCTGCTACCGACTCGTCAGTAAAGTAGTACGTCATGATGTCGAATACTGCTCGATTGAATCGACCTTCGTAACGCTCTCCCGACCAGCGGTAGAACGAATTTTCTCCGAAGATTTCGAAGGTGGTCTCAATTGCTCGATCGAATGCAACGCCTACCTCTCGAATTTCGCCTTCGTGTGCCTCCCAGCTGTCATTTAGATAGTTCACGGTGTCATCAAGGAATTTCTTGAGGTTTCCGGTGTAGTCTTCCAGTAGGTACTGAAATGCGAAGTAGCGAAGAAGGACTTCGACATCTCGCATTCGGAAGTCCGGCTTTTCGTTTCGCAGGGCTGAGCGCAGCCATTTACTGCTAGTGGCCACATCGTCCAGATAATCGGTGAAGGGGCCAGGGTGTAGCGCTTGCCGGAGTTCCTGCGGCGACAACTTCACGCTGCCTGTGTTCAGTCGCAAGAAGACAAGATTAAGGAAGTCCTCATTCGGCCAACGTCGGACTACGACGGTCCGAATGGTTTCATTAAGGAATGCATTCAGGTCATCCAAATGCTCGTCACTCTTCTCCATCTTATTTAGAGTAACGAGTTTCAAATCTTCGCGAACCTCAAGGCCTGTGAGAGAGAAACCCTTAAAATCTTCGCTGCCGTCCGATACGGCGAACGAAGAGCCTGCTGCAAATTGGCGAAGGGCGAGAAGGCGCTGCTTTCCATCAAGCACGATGAACTTCCCTCTCTTGTTCTTGTCCTCGGCCAGGACGATTTGAGGGATAGGTAGCCCAAGGATCAAGGACTCGATGAAACGACTCTTCCTAGGCTTAGTCCAAGCGTCGCGCCGTTGGAAGCGAGGGTTGAGTTGAATGTTGCCGCGTCGGAGCTGGCTCAGGATCGTTTCAGCGGTCCAGTCGGTGTCTGTGACGACAGCTCGTGTGACGTCTTCTGAGCTGACCGGCTCAGTCGTGTCATCGGCCTCGCCATCGACGTCGTCCCATTCCGGCTCCTCGGCGTACGCCATGACTCCCCAATCTCGCTCACTGTCAGAGGGGCTCTGGTAGCCCGTAGTCATACCTTGTCAGACCCTGCGTGGAGCTGCGATGACTTTCCCTGCATCGTGCAGGTCCTCGGGCTAGGTGCATCGGGCTGTGAGAAAGGGCCGGCGGGGGCACCGTTAGGCGACGAGACTCGTTCTTCCTTGCGTGACCACCCATGGGAAGCTAGACGGGAGACGACTAGACAGGAGGCGCGGGTGTCCGAACGGGTCAGCCCTCGCGGGACGTTCCTCAAAGTTGCTGATGCGGTCAAGGCCCAGATCGAGGCGAATCCGGAGCAGACAGAGCTTCCGTCCATCACCGACCTCATGCGCGACTACAGCGTCTCGCGTGGAGTCGTCCTGCGCGCGTTCGGCGTGCTTCACAAAGAGGGCGCTGCGGAGCCGGTCCCGGGTGGACGTTGGCGCGCGGTCAGAGAGGGACAGCAGACCGACCGTCGGTCCCTTGCCGAGCGGCTCACCGACGTCTTCGCGGATGACGGTCTTCAAGTCGGGGCAGCGTTCCCGAGTGCTTCCGCGCTGTGCGAGAGGTTCGGTGTCTCGCGCCCGACGGTCACCAAGGCGTTGGGGAAGCTGGAAGCGGCAGGCTGGCTGTCCGAAGGGGGACAGGGCAAGGTACGGACCGTGCGGGCCCTGCCCAATCGAGAGGAGGGTTCCTCACTGTGACGGGACTGACGGAGTGGGCGTACCCGCTCGCCGAATCGCTGCTTGCCGACCCGCTGCCGCGTCGCTGGAGGCATTCGGTCGGAGTCGCCGAGCGTGCACGCAGCATCGCGCCGATCCTGGGCGCGGACGCGGAGCTGTTGGAGGCGGCTGCGGTCCTGCACGACATCGGTTACGCACCAGACCTCGCCAAGACGGGATTCCACCCGCTTGATGGGGCTCGCTACCTCCGGGATGTAGCGGACGCCGATGCGCGGGTCGTGCACCTTGTCGCGCACCACTCCTGTTCGTGGATGGAAGCGGACGCCAGGGGACTACGCGAGGAACTTGAGGCCGAGTTCCGGAGAGAGAGCGCTGAGCTCAACGACGCGCTCTGCTATTGCGACATGAACACGACTCCGGACGGCACGCCCACGAATCCGGTGGATCGCGTCAACGAGATCGCCGGTCGCTACGGGCCGGACAGCCTGATCGGTACGTTCATCCGTCGCGCTGAACCGGAGATCCTCGCGAGTACATCGCGTGTGCTCGAACGGGTCGCCGCCGTGAAGCGTCAGCCGATGTAGGGAACCGGGCGGGTCCGGTCCATGGCGTGCTCGATTCGGAGGCGCATAGTGGGGTGGACGTCCAGCTTCGACAGGTCCGATGGGTCCACCCAACGGACCTGCGTAGTCTCGTTACTTGTACGCACCTCGCCGCCGACCGGCCGCGCGCGGAAGCAGATGCTGAACTGCTGCCGCACCTCACCGTCGTCGTACTGCATCACGTGGCCCGGGTCGGTGTAGATCCCGGACATGTCGACGACTTCCGCCTTGATGCCGGTCTCTTCCCACACCTCACGCACCACCGTGTCACTGATCGACTCGCCCACGTCGTGGCCGCCGCCTGGCAGTGCCCACCTCCCGTTGTCGGATCGCTGGATCATCAGCACCTGGCCCGCGTTGTTCTGCACAAACGCGACCACGGACGGAACGACCGAGTTGGCCGGCGGAGCATCCGGGTCGTGCAAGTAGTCGATGCGTCCCATGCTCAAGCTCCCGTGATGTCGTGTTCGGTCACTGGCCTGGCGCCTTCCCAGGTCTGCTGAACGCTATTAGCGAACGTGTCGAACAGGCCGCCTCCGGGGAGCCGCCGCAGGTGCAGCACGGGTGCCATGTACGCGCCGATGCCGTACACGTGCGTGTTGGCAAGCATCTCGTCGTCAGCGCGGTAGATCGAGTTATAGAGCACCGTGTCATGCAAGCGGAACGTGATCTCGGGGTGACTGGTGAATAGCGGACGGTAGTTGAGCAACGCGTTGCGGATCTTGCTATCCATGACGCGGTGACCTTCGTCGATGCCGCGTCGGATGACGGCCTCGCACGCCGGATCGCCCATCAGCACTCGGATCCGGACGCCGTTCTCGGACTTCTCCTTCAGAGTTGAGAAGAAGAGCGGGTCCTCTGCCAGATTGATACCGGCATACACAAGGATGTCGATGCGCTCCTTGGCACGCTCGCACATCTCGTGCCACAGGCCAGACGGCACGAGGTGTCGATGCGGATAGACCGTCGTGATCTCGGCCTTGCTCAGGTCAGCCGCGGAGTCCTGAATCCGTGAGTCTTCCCACAGCGTCGTCACGTCGACCTTGAGCGCTGCTGCCGTTGCGTACTGGTGGCGCCGGTACGGCACCTTCCCCTGCGTGATCCAGCGCTCAACGGTCTTCGGGTTGACCTTGATCTTGTCCGCGAGGTCCTGAACGGTCATGCCACGGGCCAACAGGGCCGACCGCAACCGCTCGTTGGGCATCCGTACCCCTTCGTGGGACATCTAGGGAGCTCTTGACGGTAGTCAGCTGGTTGGGAGCTGTCCACGTAGGGGGTAACCAACTCCCCTGACCTGGGGCGATTCTGATTGTGCGCCAAGAAGTCCCGGCGCAAAGCCAAAGAGGTTCCGTCGCAGTACTTGACTGAACCCTATGCAGTACCTGTAAAACAGGTACTGCAACGACGTCCGGAGGAAAGCCCGCGGGGTGAGTACGAAGGCAGCGTTCGTTCCTTGAGAACTCAACAGAGTGCTTTGAGATCGACGGGGTTTGACCCCGTCCCCGTGACGGCCGGGTGAGGTCCGTCGGCCCCGGCAATCAGCCGTGAGGGCGCCCGATCGGATCGGGCCCGGGGCACTTGGCCTGCCGCTTCGCGCGGCGTTGGCCTGCTACCGAGCGCGGCGGCTCCCGGACAGGACATCCCGCCGTGCTCGCTCTTCCTTTCCCGACGCAGTCAGGAGCAGTAGCCCATGACCGAGCGCATCATCCCCGTGGACGTCGTCGGCCCGATCGCCCTGGATCTGGCGATGAACACCGGCAGTATCCGCGTCGTCGTCGACCCGGCCCTGAAGCAGGCGCGCATGGTGCTGACGACAGAGGCGACCTCCGGCCCGTCCGCCGACGCGATCCGCGACACCACCGTCAGCCTCACCGGGCAGAACCTCCGGGTCCGCGTCCCGGACGTGGCCGGCGGCACGGGTGGCAGCACCACGATCCGGGTGGGCGGCAACACCATGACCTTCTCCGGTGGCAACGGCGTACAGATCGTCAACGGCAACGTCCACATCACCGGCCACGGCGGCGGCAAGGTGTTCGTGAACGGCCGCGAGGTCACCGCCAACGGTCCGGCCGGGGACGCGGTCACGCCGATCACCGCCACGATCCACCTGCCCGCCAAGTCGGTGGCCGCGATCAGTACCAACAGCGCGAACACCGTCGTCACCGGCACGCTCGCGCGGCTGGAGTACGACGGCACCTCCGGCACGCTGACCGCTGAGCGGGTCGGCGACCTGGAAGCCGTCGTCACCTCAGGCAGCGTCATCGTCGGCGAGGTCAGCGGCCCGCTGGACATCAACCTCACGTCCGGCAACGTCAACATCGGCGCCTACAGCGGCCATTGCGCCCGGCTGAACCTCACCTCCGGCAACGTCCGCATGGCCGCCACCGCGCAGGCCACCGGCCGCCTCACGGTCAACGCCACCTCAGGGAGCGCACGCATCACCGGCGCCGCTCACCTGGACGTCCGCCGTCGGGTGACCAGCGGCCACGTGCAGATCAGCTAGCACCGCCTGACCCCCGTTCTTCGCGGGGCGGTCACTCCCGGACAGGACAACCGACCGCCCCGCGCATCCCGACGTATCCAAGGAGATACCACCATGCGTATGCGCACCTTCGTCGCCGGCCAAGAGGCCCACGGCGACATCGAGTTCGCGGAACTGGCGCTCGGCATCGACGTCGACCTGTTCCGCGGGCCGCTGGAGTTCGAGACGGCCGGCGAGCGCGCGGCCCGCGAGGACGCGGCCCGCGAGATCCTCGCCGACCTGGTCGCGGAGGCGGAGGCCGGTGACGAGATCGCCGGTTGGGACGCCCTGTACGCCGACGCCCTGACCCGCACCGTGCCGTTCCTGCGTTCCGTGCGCGGCCACCGGGCCGGAACGGGGGAAGCGGCATGAGGGCCAAGACCGTACTGCCCGCCGTCGCCATGACGGCGGTGTCCATGGTGCTCACCCTGGCCGTGGTCATGATGTGGCTGGGCACGGCCGTGCCGTGGCCCGTCGCCCTGGTCGTCGGACTCGGCATCGACGGGGGATGGCTCGCCACCCTCGCCTACGAACGCCGCCTCGCCGCGCAGGGCGACCACAGCCGGATCGTCACCGCGGTCGGCTGGTTCTTCGGTCTGATCGCGGCCGGTGTCCTGGTCGCCCACGCGCTGACCGCCGAACAGTCGGCCGGCGCATGGCTGGCCGTGGCGTGGCTGCCGATCGCCGCGAAGGCACTGTGGTTGGTTCACGGGCTGTGGGAGCGCACCGCGCTTACCACCGCCGCCCTGGACGCGATCCGGGGCATTCAGCAGGAAGCACGGGATGAGGCGGCCGTGGCGCGTGCCCGGCTGCGGGCCGATGCGGCGACCGAGGAGACCCGGCTCGCGGCCGTGACGGGGGCCGGTGCCCGCGTCGCCCGCGTACAGGCCAAGACCGCAAAGACCCTCTCCCGGGCGTGGGCGACGCTGGAAGAGGCACGGCAGGGCGAGGACACCGGCAGGGCGCTGACCAGCGTGACGAACCGCGTCACACCCGACGTCACGCCCCGCTGGGAGCTGCCGGTGTGGGGCCCCACTGAACCGGTCCCCGCGCTCTCCCTGGAGTCGGGACCCGCGCTCACCGACGCGGCCCTTGACGCGCTGGTCGACGAGATCACGCACAGCGAGACCCCGGCCCTGTCGTATCGCGAGATGGCGGCCCGGTTTCGCCAGGCCGGTCATTCCGCCTCCGAGGTCCGGTTGCGGGCCGCGTGGAAGCGCGTGGCGTGAGCGTGCGGTTCTGGGACCCGGACGGCACCACGTTCGGTATCCCCACCTACCCGTGGCGCCTGGCGCCGGACGGCTTGGCCACCCGCCGCCAACTCCGGATCCGCGGACTGCGGCCGGGCGGTCAGGACATCGCGGCGCAGGTCCTGCGCCGGCGTCGCCGTCGCGGGCCGCTGACCGCGTACCTGTACCGGATCGACCTCGCCCTACCGGTGCGGCCGATGACCCCCGCGCGGTGGGCGGCCCTGGCCAAGGCCAATGCCGCTCGCCGCCGCTGCCCCGAGTGCCACCGGGACGCCGGATACGTCATCCCGCCCACGCTCGGCATGTGTGTGACCTGCGCTTATCCCGAGGAACAGCGCGCTACCTGAATGCTCGACGAACTCACAGAGTGAGGCTTTGGCCACGACTATCACGAACTCGTGATAGTTACGGCCCCTTCCCCGCCTCACGATCGAACCCGGGTCCGGCCGCCCACCTTCCACAGCAAGCCGGCCGGACCCTTCGACTCCCGAAGGAGCACGTACATCGTGACGGAAAACCCTGAGTTCCCGCCCCGGGACGACCCGGAGAGCACCGACGACCGGACGGCTGAGGTCCTGCCGTTCCCGCTGAAGAAGACCGAGCCCGCGCCGGCCGCTGCTCCGAGCGAGGGCGAGGCCAAGCCGGGGGAGTGGGAGGCTGAACTCCCCGACACTGACGACCCGGAGGCCGAAGGGCTTGCCGAGGGGGCGCCGGTGGACCCGCCGCGCGAGGTGTACCCGCCCTCGGTCGCGGAGTGGATGGAGGCCAAGGACAAGGCGCGTCTGCCGGTCCTGCCGGACTGGGTGAAGTTGCCTGACCACCGCACGGCGGTGCGTAAGTGGGCGGTGCGGCACTACTCGGCTGTGGTCGGCTACCACGCCGTGCGCTTGCCCTGCATCTACACGCCCAAGGTGCTGTTCTACTCGCCGCGCGGGGCGTGGCGCTGGTCGGCCGCGGTCGGCCGGTGGGTGTTCGACGCGGAGGGTAAGTCGCTGCGGCTTGCGTCGGTGGCGAACGAGGACGTGGCGGAGTACCTGAAGCTGTCGCGGCAGCGCAACGACCGTGTCCGTCTGCGGGGCATCGTCGCCTTCCTCGGGGGAGTTGTCGGCCTCACCGCCGCTCTGACCCTGTTCGTCATGGCGCCGTCCTGGCTGCTTCTTCTGGCCGTGGCGACGCTGACGACCACGCTCGGGGCGGTCGGGGCGCCGGCCGATCGGCCGCTGATCGACATGGCCAAGGTGACGTTCCGCAAGCGGCGGCTGTCCTCCGACATCGTCATCCGCGCGCACGAGGCGTCCGGGCTGACCACCAAAGACCAGACCATCGCGTTCCCCCGGCCGATCGGCCGGGACGGCGACGGCTGGCGGGTGGTGGTGGATCTGCCCTACGGCAAGACGTTCGAGGACGCGGTGAAGGCTCACGCCCGGCTCGCCTCCGGTATGGACATCGCCCCCACTCAGCTCTTCCTGGACAAGGACGAGACGAGCGGGCGGCGGGTCTCCTACTGGATCGCCGACCGTGACCCGCTCGCCGTGCCGTCGGGCAAGTCCCCGCTGTTGGGGGCGACCCGGGTGGACTTCTGGAAGCCGTTCCCGTGGGGTGTCGACGAGCGCGGCAACCCGGTCATGGCCACGATGCTGTGGCTGTCGCTGCTGGTCGGCGCCGTGCCCCGGCAGGGTAAGACGTTCTCTGCCCGCACGATCGCGCTCGCCGCCGCCCTGGATCCGTACGTGCGGCTGTACGTGTTCGACGGCAAGGCGTCACCGGACTGGCGCAAGTTCGCGCTGGTCGCGCACCGCATCGGGTTCGGCATCGTGCCCAAGAACGGGTTCGACCCGGTTCAGCACCTGTTGACCTC
This sequence comes from Streptomyces griseorubiginosus, assembly GCF_001514195.1. Classification (GTDB taxonomy): domain Bacteria; phylum Actinomycetota; class Actinomycetes; order Streptomycetales; family Streptomycetaceae; genus Streptomyces; species Streptomyces griseorubiginosus. Next base: position 139,788 of record NZ_KQ948741.1, read on the forward strand.
GCTGCGGGAACTCAAGGCGGACGTCGAAGACCGCTACCACCGGCTCTCCGAACTGCCGCTGCATGTCTGCCCGGAGGGCAAGCTCACCCCGGAGATCAGCCGGGACAAGAAGCTGAACATGCCCCTGACGCTGTTCGTGGTGGATGAGGTGCAGGAGTACCTGACCCACCCCGAGCACGGCAAGGAGATCCTGTCCCTGATGGTCTACCTCGCCCGGGTCGCCCCCGCGGTGGGTGTGTCCGTGATGACGGCGACGCAGAAGCCGGACGACAAGGCGTGCCCCTCCGAGCTGCGTGACCAGCACCAGGCCCGCTTCGCCCTGCGGGTCGGCGCCTACCAGGTCTCGGACACGATCCTCGGTGCCGGGTCCTACAGCGAGGGTCTGGACGCGTCCAAGCTGCTCAAGTCCCACAAGGGCGTTGGCCTGCTCAAGGGCATGTCGGATGACTCGGGGATCGTGCGGACATACCTCGCCGACGGCCGCGACGCTGAACGCATCCTCACCCGTGCTGCGGCGCTGCGGGAGGCGGAGGGCACGCTCACCGGTGACGCGGTCGGCGAGGCCCCGGCGCCGGAGGTGTCCGCGACGATCCTTGACGACGTCGCGTCCGTGCTGGGCAAGGGCGAGGCCAAGGTGTGGTCCGAGACCATCGTTGACCGCCTCGCCGACCTGCGCCCCGATGTCTACGGCCCGTGGGCGGAGTTGGAGCCCAAGCCTAAGGCGGAAGCGCTCACCGCAGCGCTCAAGCCGTTCGGTATCGGCACCATGCAGATCAGCCGGCGCATCGACGGCGAACAGGTCAACAAGCGCGGCATCAAGCGCGACGACATCGCCGCCGCGATTACGCAGCGCAACGAAAAGCGGGATGCGGGATAGGTCTCACAGCCTGCTACCGGTAGCGGCATGCGTCGCTACCGGTAGCAACCCTGCTAGCGACCAAAACCGCCCCTGATCAGGCCGCTAGCAGATAGCGGCCTACCTGCGGAAACGCCGAAAACCCGCCTGAGAGGCCCCTGATGAGCCTTCCCCTCCTTGCTATCGCCTGCCTACTCGCCGTCACTCTCGGTTACAGCCTCAAGTGCTGGCTGAGCCCGTTCGGCGACTGCCGCCGCTGCCACGGCATGGGCCACGGCTTCAAGACCGACCGCAAGGGCCGCACCAAACGCGGCCGTGACTGCCGCCGCTGCGACGCCACCGGCAAGCGCATACGCGTCGGCCGCTGGATCTACAACCGCGCCGCGCGCACCTACCGCGCCGGCACCCGCTGACCCCACCCCGGAGGACCGATGGTCATCACCATCCCGCTCGTTCTGCTGTTCGCCGCCGTGGTCCTGATGCTGCTGCGCTTCAAGGCCGTCGGCGCCGGCGCGGCCGTCGCCGTCGCCCTGTTCGGCTTCTACCTCGCCAACACCGGCGCGGCCGACACGGTCAACCAGCTCGTTGCCGCCGTCACCGGCGCCCTCGCCGACGTCGGCCGCTGACCCGAAGGGAGACCAGCACCGTGAACGAACCCACCGCGTACGGCCGCCCGGCCGGACACGCCACGGCGGCCGTGGAGGTCCACACCCCCACCCCGCTCGCCCCCGCACACACCGGCCCGCTCGTTCCCATGCATCCGGGCGCGATCCCGTCCGTGGCGAGCATCGTTCTGCCAGACGGCCGCGTCGTCACCGGCTACGCCATCAGCCCCACACAGCCCGAACCCCTCGCCGCCAAGCCGGCCGTCTCCCGGGCGGCGGTGAACGTCGCCCTCGGGGGTGTCGGTTTCCTCGCCGTGTGCGGCGGCCTGCTGCTGCTGACCACGTTCGTCACCGCGCTGACGGCGCTGATCACACAGCTCATCACCCTCGCGGCCGTCATCTTCGGCGGTTACGTCGCCGTGCAGATCTTCAAGCCCGGCGAGGCCAAGGGCGGCAACACCTTCCACATCCGCAAAGCGGTCTTCAAGCGCAACCACTTCAACGGCTGACAGGAGAAGCGTTCATGCCCCGACTGCGCATTCAGGTCGCCCACTGGCCCCGGGCCCTGATCCTGACCGACACCCCCCGCCCAGACTGCCGAGACTGCGAGGGCGAGGGCGGGTTCGCGTACGACTACGGCGACCACAACGGCGAGTACGCCGGTACCAACTGGGAGCCCTGCGGCTGCTGGAACGAGACCCGGTGCTGGGTCCTGCTTCCCCTGCCGCGTCGGCCCCGCTGGCTGCGCCGCCGCACGGCCGCTCGTGACCCGTGGGGCTACAGCAACGAACCCCCGTTCTAGCTCTACCCGAGGGCGGCGGCTCCCGGACAAGGACAACCCGCCGCCCTCGGTCTCCCATCCCGACGAAACAGAATCAGGAGACCTACAGCATGGCCCAACTGCGCACATTCGGCGAGGGCCCCTCGCTCCATGCCACCCGTACGAGGCCTGAGTCCCGGTCGCACCTACCTCGCCGCCACGGCGACGCCGGCCGCGGCATGAGCGAGCATCTGCACACTGCGCTGCGGCTCGCAGACGCCGGCGTTCCGCCTCTGCCGCTGCGGGCGGGGAAGCTGCCGTTCGCGAACTGCCCGGCCTGTGTCCGCAACGCGTGCGGCGGCCGGCCGAACATGAAGACTCCGGGCCCCTGCACCTGCCCGGCGCCCTGCCACGGATGGGCCGCCGCGACTATCGACACCCGCGTCATCAACTCCCCGATGTGGGCGGGCGCGTGGCGGGACGCGGCGGCGGTCGCCTACCACCCCGGTGGCGCCGGCCTGACGATCGTGGACTGCGACAACGCGGAAGCCATCGCGTGGGCCCGGGCGACCCTACCCGCCACCCGGATCGTGAAGACGACGCGCGGTGAGCACCGGATCTATCAGGGCGTGATGCGGTCCGTGAACGGCGTCCGGCCCGGTGTGGACATCAAGTCCCTTATGGCATACGCCCGTTGGCTCGCTAAGGGTGAGGGCGTCACGGCCCCTCTGCCGGACGCTGTGCGCGCGCTGGCAGTAAAGGAGCCGTCCACTGCCCGCAGGGCGCCACAGGCGCTCTCAGTGCCCCTCGGGGGCGTACAGAGGGAGTGTCGGCACCGCACGCCCACCTATCTGGAGCGTGGCATCGCCATGGCGGAGCAGCGCATTACCGAGGCCCGCAGCGCGGTGCACGCGACCGTCTATCGCACGTTTCTCGCGGTGCTGTCGACGCATGGCGGGTGCGGCTGCCTCACCGATGCCCACGTTGCGCGGCTGTTCACCGCCGCGCAGGCCAAGGGTGAATCCCTCCGCCACTGCACCGACGCGTGGACCAACGCCCGCACCACGTTGGGACTGTGACATGTCCGAGGACGAGAAGAACCCCGCCCGCGAGATCATCACCGACTACGCCCAAGCCCACTTCCGCTACTTCCGCACTGCCGACGGCACCGTGTACGCGCAGCGCAACGGCCACCCCGTGGCCCGCCCAATCCGCTCGCAGGGCACCACCGGCAGCCACCGCCAGGAACTCATGGTCGGCCTGTTCAGGGACGGACGCGGGGTGTTCAACGGGACCGCATTGAAGGAGGCGTTGGACCTGATCGAAGCCCTCGCCCTGACCGAGGACGTGCAACCGGTCCACATCCGCGTTGCCCCCGGATACGACGGGGCCACCTGGCTGGACCTGGGCCGCGCGGACGGGCAGTCGGTACGGATCCACCCCACCGGATGGGACATCGCCGTACCGGACCCGCGTGAGGTGTCCTGGCGCCGCACCCAGCTCACGGGGGAACTGCCCCTGCCGGCCAAGGACACCAACGGCAAAGGCATCGACCTGTTGATGCGGTTGTGCAACTTCGCCACCGCGGAAACCGAGTGCCTGGCCATCGCGTGGCTGATCGGCTGTCTTGGGCCGTCCGTGCCCGTCCCCGCCCCGTTCCTCACCGGTCCGCAGGGTGCCGGCAAGTCCACCGGTGGGCGGATGCTCGTGCGGATCATTGAGGGCATGAGCGGGGACCTGCGCCGGGCACCGAAGGATGAGGAGAACCTGATCACGGCGGTGGCGGCCGGTTGGGTCACCGCCCTGGACAACCTCTCCCACATGACCCCGGAGTTGTCGGATGCGATGTGCTGCATCGTCACTGGAGCGGAGAACGTCAAGCGCGCGCTGTTCACCGATGGGGACGTCTTCCGCGTCGGCTACCGCCGCCCCCTGCTCATGACCGGTATCGACGTCGGCGTCATCCGCCCCGACCTTGCTGAACGGCTCCTGCCGCTGCGGTTGGAGCGGCCCCGGGTGCGGCGCACCGAGGATGAGCTGTGGACCGAGTACGCGGAGATCCTGCCCGTGGTCCTCGGTTCGCTCCTGGATCTCACGGCCAAGGTGCGCGCGGCGGAAGCGGAGACCCCCACCGATCTGCGGATGGCAGACTTCGCGCACCTGTGCGCACAACTCGACGCGGCCACCGGATTGGGTGCCCTCGCCGCCTACCGGGCCAGTCTGGACGACCTCAATGACGACGTCATCGAGGGCGATCTCCTTGCACAGACGGTCCTTCAGCACGCTGACACGCTCGAACCGGGCGCGGACCAGCGGATGACGTCCACGGAGTGGCTGCACTGCCTCACCCGCCTCTACACCGGCGAGGACTACCGCCCACTCCCCAAAGGGTGGCCGACCACTGGGAAAGTCCTCTCGGACCGCTTGAAGCGGCTTCAGCCCACTCTTGCGGCCCGGGGTGTCCTCATCGACTCCGGGCGCACCAAAGAGGGCCGCTACCTCGAAATGACCCGGTTGCTGCCACCGCCCCAGCACGAGCAGGAACGGGTGTTCTAGGCCTCGCCGCACGCACAAGCAAGAAGAGCACCAGCCCCGGCGTGGCGTGCTCTTCTTGTTGTTCGGCGGCGCCGCCGCCCTGCTCAGGTCGTGCCGCGTAGCGGCTCCTTCTTCACGATCTGAGCGGCACGACACCACTAAGACAGGCCCGCTTTTTCCTAAGTAGGGGAACGCTGCGTCACCTGCGTCACCGCGGCCTGCAAAACGGCGGGTGACCTGCGCAGACAGGGGTGACGCAGACGGCCGAGGTCTGCGTCATCCTGCGTCATCTGCGTCACCGATGACGAACAGCCTGCGTCACCGATGACGCACCCTCACCGTCCTGCGTCACCGCAAACCGGCAGGTCCGAAGCCTGAATGACGCAGATGACGCGGGTGACGCAGAAATCCGCCCCTCGGACACACGCACGCCCCGCCCCCGCTAACCGAGGGACACCTCACCCCACCCCCCGACGGACATGAGGAGTCACCAGCCATGGCCAGCAAAGAGCCGACCGACCCGCGCGCCCTGCTCCGCGGCGGCCTCCCGGACCGCTACCTGACCCCGGAAGACCTGGTCACCATGTTCAGCCTCCCGAGCGTCGAAACCGTCTACCAGTGGCGCCGCAAGCGCATCGGCCCGGCCGGCTTCCGCGTCGGTCGCTACCTCCGTTTCAACCCCGCCGCCGTACAGGCGTGGGAGGCCGAACGCACCGCCCTCGAAGACGTCGCCTGAGAGAGCCGCACACCGCACCACCCAACACCCCGGGGAGGGCCACACCGTGGCCCTCCCCGTCCCATGCCCAGAAGGGATCACGCCCCAGATGGCAGGCCACATCCAAGACCGCTGGTACAAGACCGAGACCAACACCGCCGGCAAGACCGTCCGCGTCAAATCCGACCGCTACGGCACCGGCCTGCGCTACCGGGCCCGCTACATCGGCCCTGACGGTACTGAGAAGTCCAAGAGCTTCCCTGACCGTCAGAAGCGACTCGCTGAGAAGTGGCTCAGCGCTGTTGAGACGGACATGAGTCGCGGCCAGTACACCGACCCCAAGTCCATGCAGATCACGTTCCGGCAGTACGCCGACAAGTGGTTGGACACCAGGACTGCGAGCCCGATGACCAGGAAGGAACTCGGTCGGCGTCTGCGGCTGCACGTCTACCCGGTGCTCGGGTCCCGGCCGATCGGGACGTTCCGACCGCAGCACATCAGGGACCTTGTCGCGGCCCTGGAAGCGAAGCCAGGTGTCAGCGCTGCCTACGCCCGGAACATCTTCGCGGACGTTCAAGCGGTCCTGTCCGCCGCTGTCGACGACACGCTGTTGTCGCGCAACCCGTGCGGGGCACGGACCGTCCGGCGCCCCAAGCCCGATGCGCATCCGGTCATCCCGTGGGTGCCCGACCAGGTGTTCGCCGTTCGCGCGGCCCTTCTGGATCGGTACCAAGCGATGGTCAACGTCGGGGCAGGGTGCGGCCTGCGGCAGGGCGAGGTGTTCGGGCTCGCTGAGGACGCCATCGACACCGACGGCCGCACGCTTCACGTGGTCCGGCAGATCAAGCACGTCGAAGGGCACCCGGTGTTCGCCCTCCCCAAGGGAGGCAAGAAACGGGACGTCCCCCTGCCCGACTCCGTGGCGGAAGCCCTCCGGGCGCACATGGACGCCTTCAAACCCGTAGAGATCACGTTGCCGTGGGACGTACCGGAAGGCCCGAAGGTATCCGCTCGTCTGATTTTCACAGCGGAGCAAGGGGGCATGGTCTGGCGTAGCAACTTCAACGGCAAGGAGTGGAAGCCTGCTCTCGCGGTCGCTGGACTCATCCCGGACGCAGACGATGACGGCAAGTACGACTCAGCGCGCGAGCACGGCATGCACGCCCTACGGCACTTCTACGCATCCGCATTGCTCGACGCGGGTGAGAACATCAAGGCTGTCAGCGAGTACATGGGGCATGCCGACCCGGGGCTGACGCTGAGGGTGTACGCGCACCTGATGCCCGACAGCCGCAAGCGTGCCCGCCTGGCCATCGACAAGGTGTTCCAGCGCGACTCTCAGGAAGATCACGGCCCACAGACGGCCCAGTGACCCACGAACGGCCCCTGAACTGCCCTTTTGTGCAGGTCAGGGGCCGTTGCCCGTAGAGAAGCCTCTGAAGTTCCTCAACTCTGCTTTGGTCCGTGAGACGGAGGGGCATCTCCAGCTCACGCAACCGGCGAGGCGCCCACGGGGGGTCGCTTCGGGGGGTATCGGAAGGAGGGTGAGCCATGGTCATCGGCATCATCCTGTTGGTCTTCGTGGTCGTGTTCCTGGTGGGTGTCGCGGCCGTCGTGTTCAGGAACGGCTCGACGCGGCGGCGGGTCCGGGCCGCCGGTGGAGGCGGCGCCGCGGGCAGCCAGAGCTGGTGGGTCGGCGGCGGCGGAGGCGGGTCGGACTCCGGGAGCTCCAGCGGGTACGACGGGGGCGGCAGCCACCACGGTGGACACCACGGGGGCGGCAGCCACCACGGCGGACACGACGGGGGTGGCGGCCACCACGGTGGGCACTCCTGCGGCGGTGGGTCGTCCTGTGGTGGCGGGTCGTCCTGCGGCGGCGGGGGCGGATGCGGGGGAGGCAGCTGACACGGGGCAGCCGAGCTCCGTCAGGGGGAACCGCATCCGCGGACGGGGGGAGCGCGGGGGCGTGGGTCCGGACCTGGGTCGGGACCCACGCCCCCGCTTGTCGCACTTTCACTCCGGTGCGGCAGTGCTCCGGCGCACGCTCCGGCCGCCGCGGCGTGCGCCGCGGTTGAACAGTTGAGCTGTGGAGCCCACGGAGGGATGGAAACCCCACGAAGTTGGGTAAAAACGCTGTGTCGGCGCCACTGTTCATGATTCCCTCTCAATCACCAACACAGCCCCTCGGACGTCCTACGGACACGTCCTGACCTGCCGACTGGGCTGACCGGGCCGATCCCCCCACAGTCGCCCGGGTGTGCCGGAACCCCACACCACCCTTTCTTTGCGTGCTAGCGGAGCCGATCCATGCTCACGACCCTGAACACCTCGTACACCGACACGCGCGCGGCCGACCTCGCCTGGGCCCTGGGGCGTGAGCCGCTGCCCGCCCTCGCCACGCTCGACCTCGAACTCGCCGGGGCGAAGCTTCAGTTGAGACTCCTCGGTGCCTCCCACCAAGTGCTCCTCGAGGAGGCGCGGGGCACCTGTTCGGAGACCGTGGCCTGCATCGCCGGCAGCAGCACACCGCTGCCGCTGGGCGTGGCCAAGCGGGTGGGTGACTGGGAGTACGAGTTCGCGGCCCGGCTCGAGCGGTTGTCGCCCGGTCAGTTCGCGGGCCGCGCACAGGAGTTGCTGGCGCTGGTGTCCGACCATCCGAACGGACTTGCCGGTGTCTTCCCGGGCAGCCCGCACGCGTTCACGGCGATGCTGGCCCAGCGCCACGAGGGCCAGGTGCACTGGCGGACCTGGCACGCGTACCCGCAGGACGGGCAGTTGGTGGCCACCAGGACCCGGGTGGGGGCCCGGGTTCCGGTCGCGACGTCGGGGTGAGCCGGTGGTGCGGTCCGGCGGCATGACAAACACCTGTTTCCCGATTGACCCCCGTTTCCACACGTGTGGGTGACGAAGCGTGCCCGAGCCGTAACGTAACGTCGCACCGTGATCGAGCCGCACGCCCCCGCCCCGCCCGGCGCTCCGCCGCCCTGGGCCGGGCCCGCGCGGCTGCCGGTCCGGCAGGGGACCGGGCGGTTCCTCGTCCTCGCGTGCGTCTTCGTCTGCGCGGCCTGCGGACTGGTGTACGAGCTCGAACTGGTCGCCCTGGCCTCGTACTTGATCGGTGACTCCGTCACCCAGGCGTCCGTGGTGCTCTCCGTCATGGTCTTCGCGATGGGCATCGGCTCACTCGCCGCCAAGCGGCTGCGCGGGCTCGCCGCGGCCGCGTTCGGTGCCCTGGAGGCGCTCCTCGCCCTGGTCGGCGGGTGCAGCGCGATGGCCCTGTACGCCGTCTTCGCCTGGACCGGCGACTGGGGCGGGCCGTGGGCGAGCGGGCCGCGCTGGCTCCTGGTCGCCTTCTCGCTCGCCATCGGCCTGCTCATCGGCGCCGAGGTCCCCCTGCTGATGGAGCTCATCCAGCGCATCCGCCGCCAGGACGCGGGCGGCGCCGTCGCCGACCTGTTCGCGGCGGACTACGTCGGCGCCCTCGTCGGAGGCCTCGCCTTCCCCTTTCTCCTGCTGCCCCAGCTGGGCCAGTTGACCGGCGCCCTGCTCACCGGCGCGGTCAACGCGGTCGCGGGCGGCACCCTGGTCCTCGGCCTGTTCCGGCGCGATCTGACCCGCAGGGCCCGCTGGCTGCTGCTGGGCGCCAACCTCGCCGTGCTCGGCGTCCTCGCCACCGCCGCCGTCCTCGTCGACGACTTCGAACGGGCCGCGCGGGAGGCGGTCTACGGCAAGGACGTCCGGGTCGCCGTCCAGAGCGGCGTCCAGGAGGTCGTCCTCACCGGCGGCACCGGCGGCCGCCCCCTCGACCTCTTCCTCGACGGCCGGCTCAGGGTCAGCGGCCGTGACGAGGACCGCTACCACGAGGCCCTCGTCCACCCCGCGATGAACGGCCCCCACGCGCGCGTGCTCGTCCTCGGCGGCGGTGACGGCCTCGCCGCCCGCGAGGTGCTCCGCTACCCGAGCGTCCAACGCGTCGATGTCGTCGAGCTCGACCCCACCGTGGTGGACCTGGCCCGCAGCGACCCGGCGCTCTCCCGCCTCAACGGCCATGTGTACGGCGACGCGCGCGTGCACGTGATCGTCGCGGACGCCTTCCGCGGACTGCGCACCGGGCTCCCGGAGCCGTCGTACGACGTGGTCGTCGCCGATCTGCCCGACCCCGGGATCACCGCGAGCACCAAGCTGTACTCCCAGGAGTTCTACGGCCTGGTCCGCCGCGTCCTCGCCCCCGACGGCCGTCTCGTCGTGCACGCCGGGCCGCTCGCCGCCCGCCCCCGGGTCTTCTGGACGGTGGAGGCGACCATGCGCGCGGCCGGCCTGCACACCACGCCCTACCGCCTCGCCGGCCGCGCCTCGGACGTCCCGTCGGGTCCCGACCGCACGGCCCGCGCGTCGAGGAGCCCGGACGACTGGGGCTTCGTGCTGGCGTCCCCGCACACCCGCCCGCCGCTGGCCCTGGGCCCCCGGGTGCCGGGGGCGCGCCTGACGCCGGGGGCCCTGCGGGAGGCCGGGAGGGCGGCGGCCGCGACGAGGATCGGTGGGCTGCCCGCGTCCACGTTGGTGCATCCGCGGTACTGAGCGGGGCGGGTCTTCGGTGGATCGGTTCTTCGGCTGACCGGTCCTTCGGTGGATCGGTTCTTCGGCCGACCAGTCCTTTGGCGTTCCGGTCCTTTGGCGTTCCGGCGCGACCCGCGGTCACTTTCGACGAACGGGAGTGCCGCGAGGGGCCCCCGTAGGTAGGCTCGCGAGCATGGAGCATGAGGTGTTCGTTCCGGTTCCGGCCGAGCGGCTGAGGGAGGCCCTGGGGGACCCCGCGAGGGTGGCCCGGGCGGTTCCCGGGCTCCAGCAGGACGCCGGCGCGGAGCCCGTCGCCGGGCGCCTGAAGGTGCGGGTCGGCAGCCACTCCGTCACCTACCGCGGGGCCGTCCGCCTCACCGGCCGCGACGACGGCTCCTACACCGCCGACGGCGAGGCCACCGAGGCCCGCGGCACCGGCTCGGTCCACCTCTCCCTCACCCTGCGCCTGCGCGACACCGACGACGGCACGACCCTGGCCTTCGAGGCGACGGCCACGGCGGACGGCCGCATCACGGAACTCCCGCAGGACGCGGTCGGCTCCGCGGTCGTACGCCTGCTGAACCGTTTCGCGGAGGGGTTGGCCGAGGCGGAGAAGGGCGCGCGGGAGCCGGCCGAGCAGCAGCGCGCGGAACACACGGGCGAGCGGGAGCGCGCGGAGCACGGGGGAGTACAGGAGAGCGCGGAGCACGGGGAAGAGCAGGAGCGGGAGGAGGAGCCGGAGCAGCGGAAGCGGGCGGAGGAGCGGGGAGTACCGGACAGGGCGGAGGAGCCGGAGCAGCGGAAGCGGGCTGAGGAGCAGGGAGGACCGGACCGGGCGGAGAAGCCGGAAGGGTCGGAGCAGGCAGAGGAGTTGGAGCAGCGGAAGCAGGCTGAGGAGCCGGAAGGGCCGGAGCGGACGGAGGGGTCGGAGGCAGCGACCTCCCAGGACTCGCCGACGCCCGAACCCGAAGAGACCCCGGCGCCGCGCGAAGAGGCCCCGGCGCCGCTCGACCAGGCTCCGGCGCCGCCCGAAGAAACCTCGGAGCCGCTCGACGAGGCTCCGGCGCCGCTCGACGAAACTCCGGCTCCGCCCGACGAGTCCCCGGCTCCCCCCGAAGAGCCCCCGACCCCGACCGCCCCGACCCCCGCCCCCGATCAGGACTTCACCGAACCCCTCAACCCCCCGGCCGAGGCCGCCCACGCCCGCCGTACGATGATCGGCCGCAGCGCGGAGGAGGTCGACCACGCGCCCCCGCGCGGCCGTTACGCCCCCGTCCCGGCCCCCCAGACCGTCACCGCCGGCGCGACCCTGCGCTGGGCGGCCCCCGCCGCGGCCGTCGCGCTGGCGTCGGCGATCGTGGTCACGCGCGTGCTGAGGAAACGGCGTTGAGTACTGTCGTCCCGTGAGCCATGAAGAGATCACGCTGACCGCGGGCGATGCGGAAGTGACCTTGCAGCCGTCAAACGGCGGACGCGTCGGGGGACTTCGGGTCGGAGGCGTCGAACTGCTGCGGCAGGGCGAGCGTTTCGGCTGCTTCCCGATGGTTCCCTGGTGCGGCCGCATCCGGGACGGCCGCTTCCGCGACGGCGCCACCACCCACCAGATGCCGCTCAACTCCCCACCGCACGCCATCCACGGCACCGCCCGCGACGGCGCCTGGACCGTCGCCCGCAGCGGCACCGACGAGGCGGTGATGACGTACGACCTCGTCGAGCCCTGGCCCTGGCCCGGCCGTGTCACCCAGATCGCGGCGCTCACCCCGGACGCCCTCACGCTCACGATCTCCGTCGAGACGTACGACTCCTCCTTCCCGGCCCAGATCGGCTGGCACCCCTGGTTCAACCGCACTCTGGGCGGCGAGGGCGTGCGGGTCGACTTCACACCCGCCTGGCAGGAGGAGCGCGGCGAGGACCACCTGCCGACCGGCCACCGCGTCGACCCGAAGCCGAGTCCATGGGACGACTGCTTCGGCATGCCCGAGGGCGTGGACGTCACCCTCACCTGGCCCGGACAGCTGGAGCTGAAGGTCACCAGCCGCGAGGAATGGGTCGTGGTCTACGACGAGCAGGAGGCCGCCGTCTGCGTGGAGCCGCAGACCGGGCCGCCCAACGGCCTGAACACCCTGCCGCGCCTGGTCACGCCCCTGGAGCCGCTGGAGGCCTCGACGACCTGGACCTGGCGGCGCCTCTAAGCTGACAGGCATGACTGACGCGCGTGCCGCCCTGAAGCAGCAGATTCTCGACAAGGCCGTGGTGCACGGCAAGGTGACCCTGTCGTCCGGCCTGGAGGCCGACTACTACGTCGACCTGCGCCGCATCACCCTGGACGGCGAGGCGGCCCCGCTGGTCGGGCAGGTGCTCCTGGACCTGACCGCGGACCTGGAGTTCGACGCGGTCGGCGGCCTGACCATGGGCGCCGACCCGGTCGCCGGCGCCATGCTGCACGCGGCCGCCGCGCGCGGGCAGCGCCTGGACGCGTTCGTCGTGCGCAAGGCGGCGAAGGCGCACGGCATGCAGCGCCGGGTGGAGGGCCCCGACATCGCGGGCCGCCGGGTGGTGGTGGTCGAGGACACCTCGACCACCGGTGGCTCCCCGCTCGAAGCGGTCGCGGCGGTGCGCGAGGCGGGTGCGGAGGTGGTCGCGGTCGCGACGATCGTCGACCGCGCGACCGGCGCCGCCGAGAAGATCGAACAGGGCGCGGGCGTCCCGTACCTGTTCGCGTTCGGCAAGGACGAGCTGGGTCTCGCCTGAGTTATCCACAGGCTGAGACGGCTCGGGCGAAGCATCCGGGCGAGTCTGGAAAGATGGGGCCGACGATGACGTCGAACCCCCACACAAGGTCTAGGTCAGGGCCGTAAGTACGCCGTACGCCAACCCGCAGATACAAGGAGCGGACACATGCCGATCGCAACCCCCGAGGTCTACAACGAGATGCTCGACCGGGCGAAGGCAGGCAAGTTCGCCTACCCGGCCATCAACGTGACCTCGACCCAGACCCTGCACGCTGCGCTGCGCGGCTTCGCGGAGGCCGAGAGCGACGGCATCATCCAGATCTCGACCGGTGGTGCCGAGTTCCTGGGCGGCCAGTACAGCAAGGAGATGGTCACGGGTTCCGTGGCCCTCGCCGAGTTCGCGCACATCGTCGCCGAGAAGTACCCGGTCACCGTCGCGCTGCACACCGACCACTGCCCCAAGGACAAGCTCGACGGGTACGTACGCCCGCTGCTGGCCGTGTCCGAGGAGCGGGTGAAGGCGGGCGGCAACCCGCTGTTCCAGTCCCACATGTGGGACGGCTCGGCGGAGACCCTCGCCGACAACCTCTCCATCGCCCAGGAGCTCCTGGAGCGCGCCCGCGCCGCCAAGATCATCCTCGAGGTCGAGATCACTCCGACCGGTGGCGAGGAGGACGGCGTCTCGCACGAGATCAACGACTCGCTGTACACGACGGTCGACGACGCGATTCGTACGGCCGAGGCGCTCGGCCTCGGTGAGAAGGGGCGCTACCTGCTGGCCGCCTCCTTCGGCAACGTCCACGGCGTGTACAAGCCGGGCAACGTCGTCCTGCGTCCCGACCTGCTGAAGGAGCTGAACGACGGCGTGGCCGCCAAGTTCGGCAAGCCGGCCGGCGCCCAGCCCTTCGACTTCGTCTTCCACGGCGGCTCCGGCTCCACCGAGGAGGAGATCCGCACCGCGCTGGAGAACGGCGTGGTCAAGATGAACATCGACACCGACACGCAGTACGCCTTCACGCGTCCGGTCGCCGACCACATGTTCCGCAACTACGACGGCGTCCTGAAGGTCGACGGCGAGGTCGGCTCCAAGAAGACCTACGACCCGCGCACCTGGGGCAAGCTCGCGGAGGCCTCCATGGCCGCCCGCGTCGTCGAGGCCACGCAGAACCTGCGCTCGGCGGGCACGAAGATCAAGTAAGGCCCTGCACGACTGATCGCGGTGAGCCCGGTGCTGCGGCACCGGGCTCGCTGTATACCTGGGTCATGCCCGATGTCCGGCTGGCCTCGCCGCAAGGCAAGTGGATCCTGCTCACCACCGTCCTCGGCTCCAGCATGGCGATGCTGGACTCGACGGTCGTCAACGTCGCCCTGCCACGCATCGGCCGCGACCTGGACGCCGACCTCGCCGCCCTTCAGTGGACGGTCAACGCGTACATGCTCACGCTGGCCGGGCTGATCCTGCTCGGCGGTTCCCTCGGCGACCGGTACGGCCGCCGCAAGGTCTTCGTCGTCGGCGTCGTGTGGTTCGCGGCGGCCTCGCTGCTGTGCGGGCTCGCCCCGAACGCCGGTGTCCTCGTCGCCGCCCGGGCCCTCCAGGGCGTCGGCGGCGCGCTGCTCACGCCGGGGTCCCTGGCCCTGATCCAGGCCTCCTTCCACCCCGACGACCGGGGCCGGGCCGTCGGCCTGTGGTCCGGGTTCGGCGGCATCGGGGCGGCCGTGGGGCCGTTCGTGGGCGGCTGGCTGGTGGACGGGCCGGGCTGGCGCTGGGTGTTCCTGCTCAACGTCCCGCTGGCCCTGGTGTGTGCGCCGATCGCGGTACGGCACGTCCCGGAGTCGGCGGACGGCCGTACGGACCACGGGCGCTTCGACGTGCTCGGCGCGGTCCTCGGCGCGCTGACGCTCGCGCTGGTGACGTACGCGCTCATCGAGGCCCGTTCCGGCTCCCTGGTGGTCGTCGTCACGGCCGTCGCCGGACTGGCCGCCGGGGTGGCCTTCGTGTCCGTCGAGAAGCGGCGGCCCGATCCGATGATGCCGCTCGGGATCTTCGCCTCCCGGCAGTTCACGGCGGTGAACCTGGTGACGCTGTGCGTGTACGCGGCCTTCGGCGGGTTCTTCTTCCTGGCCGCCCTCCAGCTCCAGGTGGTGGTGGGCTGGTCGGCCCTCGCGGCCGGTACGGCGCTGCTGCCGACGACCGCGCTGATGCTGTTGTTCTCGGCGCGTTCGGGTGCGCTGGCGGACCGGATCGGGCCGCGTATCCCGCTCACCGTGGGCCCGCTGCTGTGTGCGGCGGGGATGCTGCTGATGCTGCGGGTCGGCCCCGACGCGTCGTACCTCGCCGATGTCCTGCCGGCGCTGCTCGTCCTCGGGACCGGCATGGTCACCCTCGTCGCACCGCTGACGGCGACGGTGCTGGGGTCGGTGGACACCTCGCGGGCGGGCCTGGCGAGCGGGATCAACAACGCGGCGGCCCGGGCGGCGGGGTTGATCGCGGTGGCGGCGTTGCCGCTGGTCGCGGGGATGGGGTCGGAGGCATACCGGTCGGCTTCGGCGTTCGACAGTGCGTTCGGGCGGGCGATGGTGGTCTGTGCGGGGGTGTTGGTGGTGGGGTCCGTGGTGGCTTTCGCCATGGTGCGGTCGCTGCCGGCGGGGTGTCGGCGACCGGAGTGCCGGACGCATGGGAGTGTTCTGACACCGCCGCTGGAGGGGGAGCGGACGCGGGGGCGGTTGTCGTAGGTCGGCTGCGGGCCGGTGGGGGCTGGTCGCGCAGTTCCCCGCGCCCCTGAGTGGGTGCAGTCAGGGTCTGCCTAGCTGTGCCCACCGCTTTCAGGGGCGCGGGGAACTGCGCGACCAGCCACGACGGACCCGCGGACAACGACGGACCCCAAGCCGAGGGAAACTGGACCCATGTCGATTCACGAAAACCTTCTCGGGGGCCCGCCCCCGACCCACCTCCCCGACGACCCGGAGCCCCGCGAGCTCCTGGCGAACGGCACCGCCCCCGCGGATGTCGCCGCGAAGTACCCCACCTCCTCCCTCGCCTGGGCCCAGCTCGCCGACGAGGCGTTCGAGCGGGGCAGTGTCATGGAGTCGTACGCCTACGCCCGCACCGGCTACCACCGCGGCCTGGACGCGCTGCGCCGCAACGGCTGGAAGGGTCACGGCCCGGTCCCCTGGGAGCACGAGCCGAACCGCGGCTTCCTGCGCGCCCTGCACGCCCTGGCCCGCGCCGCGGGATCCATCGGCGAGCAGGAGGAGTACGAGCGCTGCTCGCAGTTCCTGAAGGACTCCTCGCCGACGGCGGCCCAGACGCTGGGCTGATCCGCCGTACGTTCTCCGGGCCCGCCTGTGTGATCAGGCGGGCCTTGCCTTTTGCGCGGACCATGGAAGAGGATGCCCGGCGGGGACCGGGGCCCCGTGTCGGTAACGGCAGGGCGGACCGCTACCCGGAGTAATAACAGGAGACAGCGATGTCGTCCCATGAGGCTCAGGAATCGCAGGAGCCCGAGACCCCGCATCTCGACTTCCAAGGCACGACGCCGTACGAGGACTACGTCAAGGCGGACGTGCTCACCCACCTCCAGCACACCCTCTCCGACGATCCCGGAGAGATGGTCTTCCTGGTCACCACCCAGGTCATGGAGCTGTGGTTCACCGTCATCGTGCACGAGTGGGAGACCGCGGCCGCCGCGCTGCGCTCCGACGACGTGCCCACGGCCGTCGCCGCGCTGAAGCGGTCCGTGCGTGAGCTGGAGGCGCTGACCGCCTCCTGGAAGCCGCTCGGCCAGCTGACCCCCGCGCAGTTCAACTCCTACCGCTCGGCCCTCGGCGAGGGCTCCGGCTTCCAGTCGGCGATGTACCGCCGCATGGAGTTCCTGCTCGGCGACAAGTCCGCGTCCATGCTGGTCCCGCACCGGGGCGCGCCCCGCGTCCACGCGGAGCTGGAGAAGGCGCTGCACGAGCCGAGCCTGTACGACGAGGTGCTGCGGCTGCTCGCGCGGCGCGGGCACGCGGTCCCGGCAGCGGTGCTGGACCGTGACGTCTCGCTCCGGTACGAGCCGTCGGACGAGGTGGAGGCCGTCTGGACGGCCCTCTACTCGGGCCCCGAGAACGACGAACTCGCGCGTCTCGGTGAGGCGTTGACCGATGTCGCCGAACTGGTGTGGCGCTGGCGCAACGACCACCTCGTCGCCACCCGCCGCGCGATGGGCTCCAAGGCCGGCACCGGCGGCTCCGCCGGGGTGGCCTGGCTGGAGAAGCGCGCCCGCAAGAACGTCTTCCCCGAGCTGTGGACGGCGCGGTCCCATGTCTGAACTCGCATTCAAGGCACAGGAGTTGGACGCCGGTGACGAACTGGCGGGCGTGCGCTCCCGGTTCGTCCTGGACGACGTGGTGTACCTGGACGGCAACTCGCTGGGTGCCCTCCCGGCGGCCGTCCCGGGGCGCGTCGAGGATGTCGTACGGCGTCAGTGGGGGTCCTTGCGGATCCGGTCCTGGGACGAGAGCGGCTGGTGGACCGCGCCCGAGCGGATCGGTGACCGCATCGCTCCCCTGGTCGGGGCCGAGGCCGGGCAGGTCGTGGTCGGCGACTCGACAAGTGTCAACGTCTTCAAGGCACTTGTGGGCGCGGTGCGGCTCTCGGGCGGTCCGGACTCCGGTCGGGACGAGGTCGTCGTGGACGCGACCACCTTTCCCACGGACGGGTACATCGCCGAGTCCGCGGCCCGGATGACGGGCTGCACGCTGCGCGCGGTGACCCCGGCGGAGGTGCCGGGCGTGCTCAGCGGGCGTACGGCCGCCGTCCTGCTCAACCACGTCGACTACCGCAGCGGGCGTCTGCACGACCTGCCGGGGCTGACCGCCGCCGTGCACGGGGTGGGCGCGATCTCCGTCTGGGACCTGTGCCACAGCGCGGGCGCCCTGCCGGTCGGGCTCGACGCGCACGGGGTCGACCTCGCGGTCGGCTGCACCTACAAGTACCTGAACGGCGGCCCCGGTTCACCGGCGTACCTCTACGTCCGCCGCGAGCACCAGGACCGCTTCGACTCCCCGCTGCCGGGCTGGACCTCGCACGCCGATCCCTTCGGCATGAGCCCGTCCTACCGTCCGGCGGAGGGCGCGGTGCGCGGTCGCGTGGGCACGCCCGACATCCTCTCCATGCTCGCCCTGGAGGCGGCCCTGGAGGTCTGGGACGGGGTGTCGATCGACGCGGTGCGCGCCAAGTCCCTCGCCCTGACGGACTTCTTCCTGGAGTGCGTCTCGTCCCGTGTCGACGAGGGCCGCGTCGAGTGCGTGACCCCCGTGGCCCACGCGGAGCGCGGCAGCCAGATCGCGTTGCGCTGCGACGACGCAGGTGCGGTGATGAAACGGCTGGTCGAGCGGGGTGTGGTGGGCGACTTCCGGCACCCTGACGTGCTGCGGTTCGGTTTCACGCCGCTGTACGTCGGGTTCGCGGACGTGGAGCGGGCGGCGGGCGTACTGGCGGAGGTGCTGACGGAGGCGCGGGCGGAGGTGCAGGCGGAGGTACCGGCGGAGAACGCCAATCCTCACCCAGCGTGACATCCCCATGTCCGCGCACGTCACCAGCCTGATACCGTCCCGGCCAACGGCCGAATTTCCTTCCAGGAAGCTTCACGGTCCGTCAGAACCGTTCCGTCGCTGAGAGGTTGGAGCATGCCCGACGACGCCGCAGGCCGTGCCGCCGCGGAAGCCCGTGCCGCGGCCGAGGAGGAGTCGGCCTTCTCGCACCCGGTGGTCGACCCCGACGTCACCCTGGCGTACGGGGACGACCCCGACCAGGTGATCGACTTCTACGCCCCGCGTGAGACCCCGGCGCCCGGGGGCCGGCTGGTGCCCCTGGTCGTCGTCCTGCACGGCGGGGCGTGGCGGGCCCGGTACGACCGGCGGCATGTGACGCCGTTCGCGGACTTCCTGGCCCGGCGGGGCTTCGCGGTGGCCAACGTGGAATACCGGCGGGGCGGGGCCGCCCTGCCGGCCCAGCGCGGAGCGGGGGAGGCCGGCCCCGTCGCCGGACGCTGGCCCGAGACCTTCGACGACGTGGCCGCCGCGATGGACGCGCTTCCGGCGCTGGTACGGGAGGCGCTCCCCGAGGCGGATCCTCGCCGCATGGTCGTCACCGGGCACTCCGCGGGCGGTCACCTCGCGCTGTGGGCCGCTGCTCGGCACGTCCTGCCGGCCGACGCCGTCTGGCGCACCGACCGCCCGGCACCGCTGCGCGGTGTCGTCGCCCTGGCCCCGATCGCCGACTTCACGGTGGCCGACAAGCTGGACGTGTGCGGTGGGGCCTGCCGTCAACTCCTGGGCGGGGAAGAGGCGTTCACCGAGCGGGTGCCGTACGCCGACCCGGCCCTCCTGCTGCCCACCGGCATCGCGACCACCCTCGTCCAGGGGCGGGCCGACCTGGTCGTACCGCAGGCGGTCGCCGAGGCCTACGCGGACGCGGCGGCCAAGGCGGGCGAGGTGGTCGGGCTGACCCTGCTGGAGGAGGCCGGCCACTTCCCGCTGATCGACCCGGCGGCGGACGCCTGCGCGGTGGTGGCGGAGGAGATCGCCCAATTGGCCTGGTGACCGCCGGGTGGGGGGTGTGGCTCCCTCCCGGTGATACCCGTCATACCTGAGAGCTACGGCTCGGAAGAGCTCCCTGGCGGGACGCGGACGACGACTCGCGCTCCGTAACTTCCCCTCCATACAAGCCCGATGGCCGGGCGGAGGGGAGACGACCATGGGGCGGATCCGGCGCGGTGCGCGCAGCGGGTACGGGCAGTCGCGTCGCACTGACGGCGATCACGGAAGCGCCGGTCAAGAGCGTGACGCCGCCGCCGGCACCCGCCGTACCCACAGATGGCGTCGGGCTCTGGTCGCCGCCCTCCTCGTCACCGCCGTGGTCGCCCCGCTCTCCGCCGCCGCCCGTCCGCAGATCCCCGCCCCACCCCCGGCCGCGCTCCCGACGCTCACCGCGGCCACCCTCGACCGTGCCTACGCGGCCAACCGCGCCAACGCCGAGGCGGCCGCCCGGATGGCCGCGGCCCACGGCGACACCCACCGTGCCAAGGCCGACGGGGAGTTGGCCGACCCCGTCCGCCGGCTGCTCGCCTTCGACGGCCGGGGCACCGGAGAGGCGACGGAGGTCCTCGGCGACCTCGCCCGCGCCGACCGTGTGGCGGTCCTGGTCCCCGGCTCCGACACCTCCCTGGACACCTACCCCCGCTTCCGGGCCACCGCCGAGGCTCTGCACCGGCAACTGACCAGGACCGCTCCCCGGGACACCCGTACCGCGGTGGTCGCCTGGCTCGGCTACCGCACCCCGGACACGGTGAGCACCACGGTCCTGACCACGGACAGGGCGGACGAAGCGGCCCCCGCGCTGAGCGAGTTCATCGGCCGGCTCCACGGCATCGTCGGCACCGGAGCGACCGTCTCCCTCGTCTGCCATTCCTACGGCACCGTCGTCTGCGCGCGAGCCGCCGCCCACCTGGACGTCGACGACCTGGTCCTGATCGGCAGCCCCGGCACAGGGGCGGACACCGCGGCCGGTCTGCACACCCCCGCGAGGATCTGGGCGGCCCGCGGCAAGGACGACTGGGTCGGTGACGTCCCCCATGTGAGGACCGACCTGTTCGGCGTCACCGTCGGCTTCGGCACCGACCCGGTCTCCCCGGCCTTCGGCGCCCGTGTCTTCGCCGCGGGCGAGGGCGGTCACAGCGGCTACTTCACCCCGGGCTCGGTCTCCCTGGCCAACCTCGCCCGGATCGTCCTCGGGGACACCGCGGAGGTGACCCGTGGCTGAGCACCGCACCCGCCACCCCCGCAACCGCGCCCACCACCCCCGCAGCGGCGTACGCGTGGGCGTACGACAGGCCGCGGAGCGGATCGACGCGGCGACACCTCCCGAGCGGGACCGTGCCGTGGACGCCCTGCGCGCCCTCGCGATCCTCGGTGTGGTCCTCGGCCACTGGCTGGTCACTGCCCTGGTCGTCGACGGCGGCACCCTGCACACCGCGAGCCCGTTGCAACACATGCCCTGGCTGGCCCCGATCTCCTGGGTCTTCCAGACGCTGGCCGTGTTCTTCCTGGTGGGCGGCCATGTGGCGACCCTCGCCTACACCTCTGCACGCGCCCGCGGGACGACGTACCCGCAATGGCTGAGAAGCCGTCTGGCCCGGCTGTTCAAGCCGGTCGCCGCCGTCCTCGCGCTGTGGACGGTGACGGCGACCGCCCTGCTGCTGACGGGCGCCCCGTTCGGCACGGTCCGCACCCTGGTCAAGCTCGCCCTGTCCCCGCTGTGGTTCCTCCTGGTCTTCGGCGTGCTCACGGCGGCGACCCCGCTGCTGCGGAGGCTCAACCCGCTGTGGCCGCTGGCCGTCGTCCTCCACGTGGATCTGGTGCGCTTCGGACTCGGTGGCCCGGACTGGCTCGGCTGGGTCAATCTGCCGGCCGGCTGGCTCGTGCCGTACACCCTGGGCGCTGCCTGGACACGCGGCGAGCTGGAGGGGCGGCGCGCGGGGTGGCTCCTGCTCGGCGGGGGTGCGGTGGTGACGGCGGTGCTGGTCGGGTGGGCGGGGTATCCCGCCTCGATGGTCGGCGTGCCGGGCGCCGCCGTCTCCAACCTGAACCCGCCGACGCTGGCAGCCGTCACCTTCGGCCTGGCCCAGTGCGGAGGAGCCCTCCTGCTGCGCGACCGACTGCGCAGCGGCATGCGCCGCCCGACGGCCTGGGCGGCGGTGGCGCTGGTCAACCTCTCCGCGATGACGATCTTCCTCTGGCACCAGACCGCGCTGATGGCCACCACGGCCACCGGCCTCGCCGCGGGCCGGCTCCCCGGTCTGCACACCGTCCCCGACGGCCTGGGGTGGGTGGCGGCCCGGCCGGTCTGGCTGCCGGTGTTCGCCCTCGTCCTGGCGGTCTGCCTGGTGGCCTTCCGGTCCCTGGAGCAGGGGCCGCGCCGGACCGGGGGCCGGGCCTCGCGGGTGATCCATGTCCACCGCCGTACCGAACCGGCGGCAACGAAGGAGGTGCGTGGTGCCTAGGGTGGTCGGCGTGACGGAGACGGGGATCCGGCGGAGGGTCGTGCGCCGACTGCTGCGCTGGCTGGGGGTGTTGAGGGACGACCTGTGGACGACGCGGCCCGATCCGCTGCCCCCGTCCGTGTGGCTGCGCTGGCTGCCGCACGGCGTGATGTGGCTGGTCGCCTTCGGGGTGACGGTCGGCGTCGTGGCGCCCCTGATGGACGGCGGCGGGGTGGGAGGCAGTGTCGCCTTCGCGATCGGTCTCGCGGCGGGCGCGGCCGTCGTGTTCGCGTTGTGGCGGCCCGTCCCCGCGTGGTGGCTGTCGACCGCGGCCATGATGGTCGGCGCTCTCGAAGTGCGCCGACAGCTGCTGGCCGGCGGCTCGCACGGCTTCACCTGGCCGTGGACGGCCGGTGGACTCATCGGGCACCTGGCCGTACTGCTGCTGCTCGCCCTGCGGGTGCCCACCCGGGTGGCCGTCGAGGCGCTGGCGGTGACTCTGCTGCTCACCTACCTCGTCGAGGGCGTGCTGGGCGCACCCGACTTCCAGCCCACCGGGGTGCTCGCGGCGATCCTGTTCACCGTCGTGGTGGTGCTCGGCACCGCCCTGCGGGGCCGCCGTGAGGCCAGCAGGGCACTGGTCGAGCAGACCACCCTCACCGCCGAGGAACGCGCCCGCCGCACCGTGCTGGAGGAGCGCAGCCGTATCGCCCGTGAACTGCACGACGTGGTCGCCCACCACATGTCCGTCATCTCGATCCAGGCCCAGGTCGCCCCCCACCTCGTGGCGGACCCGTCCGAGGAGCTGAAGGAGAACCTCGCCGGCATCCGGCAGAACGCGCTGGAGGCCCTGACCGAGCTGCGCCGCGTCCTGGGCGTGCTGCGGTCCGAGCACCCGGAGACACCGGAGGCGTCCGCCGACCCCGCCACCGGCACCGCCCCGCACGCCCCGCAGCCCACCCTGGACCGGATCGAGGCGCTCGTGGAGAACACCCGGGCCGCAGGGCTGACGGTGGTGCTCCGGTGCAGTGGCGAGCGGTGGTCGCTGCCGCCGGGCGTGGAGCTGTCGGCGTACCGGATCGTGCAGGAGGCGCTCAGCAACGTCCTGCGGCACGCGCCGGGCGCGGAGGCCCACGTCCATGTCGAGTACCTGCCGATCGGCGTGGTCGTCGAGGTCGCCAACACCCGCCCGACGCGACGTGCGGCTCCCTCCGAGGGCGCCGGACACGGGCTGCTCGGCATGCGGGAGCGGGCGGCGATGCTCAGCGGCGTCCTGCTGGCAGGCCCCCAGCAGGAGGGCGGCTACAAGGTGTACGCCTACCTCCCGGCGTCCCCGGCCGACCGGGACCCGCTCCCCGCATCCCCGAGCGCCGCAGGCAGGACCCGACCGGCCACGACTCCCACCGATCCGGCCTCCGCCCGGCACCGGGCCGACGACTCGAAGGAAGACACCGCATGACGAGCGGCACGACCGGCACGACCGGCATGAACGGCACGACCGGCAGCATCCGCGTGCTGATCGCCGACGACCAGCAGATGGTCCGGCAGGGCTTCAGCGTGCTGCTGGGCGCCCAGCCCGGTATCGAGGTGGTCGGGCAGGCCGTCGACGGCCTGGACGCCGTCGCCAAGGTCGCCGAACTCGTCCCGGACGTGGTTCTGATGGACATCCGCATGCCCGAGCTGGGCGGCATCGAGGCCACCCGCCGCATCACCGGGGAGCGCCCCGGGATCAGGGTGCTGGTGCTGACCACCTTCGACCTCGACGAGTACGTCTACGAGGCGCTGCGGGCCGGAGCCTCCGGGTTCCTGCTGAAGGACGCCTCCGCGGAGCAGCTCGCCGAGGCCGTGCGGGTGGTGGCGGCCGGGGACGCGCTCCTCGCGCCCGGGATCACCCGGCGTCTGATCGCCGAGTTCTCCCGTCTGGACGACCGGCCCCGCGCCCCGCTCAAGAGCAGGGTCGGCGAGCTGACCGAACGGGAGACGGAGGTCCTGGCCCTGATCGCGCAGGGCCTGTCGAACGCGGAGATCGCCGGACGGCTCGTCGTGGCCGAGCAGACGGTGAAGACCCATGTGGGCCGCATCCTGGTCAAGCTGGGCCTGAGGGACCGTACGCAGGCGGCGGTGTTCGCCTACGAGTCGGGGCTGGTGAGACCGTCGGGCTACTGACCCCGGTCCCTCCCGGCCCGCCCCGTAGTACCTGAGACGGACCCCCGAGGACCCCCCTCACTGGTGACGACGGCGACCCCCGGCCCCGCCTACCGTTTCGACCGTGACCCATACGACCGAGACGCACACGACACTCTCGCCGGGCGGCAGCGACGGGGTTGAGCCGTACAAGCCCCGCAGCCCGGAGTTCCGGGCCGCCATGGACGCCCTGCGGGGCCTGCGGCACGACCTGATCACCGACGCGTTCGCCTACCGGCCGCTGCCGCCGACGTCCGCCGACAGGGGCCTTGCCCGCGTGCTGTCCGGCCGGCTGCGGGAGTACGCGGTCTGGACACCCCACGCGCTGATCACCGCGGCCGGTCTGCTCGCGATGCTCATCGGTGCGGACAACAGCGGCCGCGGCGCGACCACGAACGTCCTCGTCGGTGTGCTCGCCCTGGCCCCGGTCCTGCTGACCATGGTCCGCCCGGTCATGGCCTTCTGGCTGTCGCTGGTCGCGACCGCGATCACCTACGCGCTGGCCTCGACCCAGTGGGAGGAATGGCCCTGGCTGGCGGGCAGCTTCGCGTGCCACCTGGTGGTGCTCACCGTGGTGGCCCTGCGCACCAGGCCGCGCACAGCGGCGTGGATGTGGCTGCTGACCCTGGTCTACGGCCTGGTGTGGCAGGGCGCCTTCGGCAGCGATGTCTGGCACTACCGCCACTCCAACACCTTGGAACTGCTGTTCGTCTCCGCCCTGTTCCTGCTCGTCGTGAGTGTCTGGCACATACGCAAGGACGCCCAGCAGTCGGTGACCGCCCAGCAGACGGTGACCGCGCACGAGCGTTCCCGACGCACCCTGCTGGAGGAGCGCACGACCATCGCCCGCGAGCTGCACGACGTGGTGGCCCACCACATGTCGGTCGTCGCCATCCAGGCCGAGGCCGCGCCCTACCGGGTGGAGAACCCGCCCCCCGAGCTGGAGAAGGCCTTCGCGACCATCCGGGAGAACGCGGTGGCGGCCCTCACCGAGATGCGCCGGGTCCTCGGAGTGGTCCGCGCCGAGGACTACGAGGCGCCGGACGCCCCGCAGCCCACCCTGGCCGACCTCGACGCCCTGCTCGACAACGTGCGGGAGGCGGGTCTGAGCGTGGACAAGACGGTCACCGGGGCGGTGCGCGAACTGCCGCAGGGCGTCGAGCTGTCGGCGTACCGGATCGTCCAGGAGGCCCTGAGCAACACCCTGCGGCACGCCCCGGGGGCGAGCGCGCGGGTCGAGATCGGTTATGTGCTGGGCGGCCTGGGACTGCGGGTGGTCAACGGCCCGTTGCCCCACCCGGCGCTGGTGAAGCCCTCGCCCGGGGCCGGACACGGCATCACGGGCATGCGGGAGCGGGTCTCCATGCTGAACGGCGAGATGACGGCGGAGGCCACGGACGAGGGAGGCTACGAGGTGACGGTGTTCCTGCCGGTGCCGCTCGGCGGCGAGGGCGCGGCATGACGATCCGGGTGCTGGTCGCGGACGACCAGATGATGGTCCGCGAGGGCTTCTCGGTGCTGCTGAACGCGATGCCGGACATCGAGGTCGTCGGCGAGGCGGTCAACGGCCGGGAGGCGGTGGACCGGGTCCGGGACCTCGCCCCCGACGTGGTCCTGATGGACATCCGGATGCCGGAGCTGAACGGCATCGAGGCGACCCGGGAGATCGTCGCGGCGAACGGCACGTCGAAGGTGCTGGTGCTGACCACCTTCGACCTCGACGAGTACGTCTACCAGGCGCTGCGCGCGGGCGCCTCGGGCTTCCTCCTCAAGGACGCCTCGGCCCGGCAGCTCGCGGAGGGGGTGCGGGTGGTGGCCTCCGGCGAGGCCCTGCTCGCCCCCTCGGTCACCCGGCGTCTGATCACGGAGTTCTCCAAGCTGTCCGAGTCCCCGCGCGTCCTGGCCTCCGCCCAGGCGGCCTACGGCGACCTGACCGAACGGGAGACGGAGGTGCTGGTCCTCATCGCGCAGGGCCTGTCGAACCTGGAGATCGCCGGGCGCCTGGTGGTGGCCGAGTCGACGATCAAGACGCATGTGAGCCGGATCCTGGTGAAGCTGGGCCTCAGGGACCGTACGCAGGCGGCGGTGTTCGCGTACGAGGCCCGACTGGTGACACCGGGGTAGGGGAGCGTCCCCCCTGGTCAGCGGCGGGGTTCCCGGGCTAGCGTCCCCGCATGGCAGCCTTCGATCCCTGGGACCCGGCGTTCCTCGCCGACCCGTACCCCGCCTACGCCGAGCTGCGTGCCAAGGGGCGTGTGCAGTACTTCGAGCCGACGAACCAGTGGCTCGTCCCGCACCACGCGGACGTCTCCGCACTGCTGCGGGACCGCAGGCTTGGGCGGACCTACCAGCACCGGTTCACGCACGAGGAGTTCGGGCGCACGGCCCCGCAGGCGGAGCACGAGCCGTTCCACACCCTCAACGACCACGGGATGCTGGATCTGGAGCCGCCGGACCACACGCGGATCCGGCGACTGGTGTCGAAGGCGTTCACCCCGCGTACGGTCGAGCGGCTGGTGCCGTACGTGACCGGGCTGGCCGGGGAGCTGGTGGACCGGCTCGTCGAGGCGGGGGGCGGGGATCTGCTCCGGGATGTCGCCGAGCCGCTCCCGGTCGCCGTGATCGCCGAGATGCTGGGGATCCCCGAGTCGGACCGGGCGCCGCTGCGGCCCTGGTCGGCGGACATCTGCGGGATGTACGAGCTGAACCCGTCCGAGGACACCGCGGCCCGTGCGGTGCGGGCCTCCGTGGAGTTCACGGAGTACCTGCGGGAGCTGATCGCCGAGCGGCGGGGCAAGCCGGGGGACGATCTGATCTCGGGGCTGATCGCCGCGTACGACGAGGGCGACCGGCTCACCGAGCAGGAGATGATCTCCACCTGTGTGCTGCTGCTCAACGCGGGCCACGAGGCCACCGTGAACGCCACGGTCAACGGCTGGTACGCCCTGTTCCGCAACCCCGAGCAGCTGGCCGCCCTGCGCGCGGACCACTCGCTCGTGCCGAGGGCCGTCGAGGAGCTGATGCGCTACGACACCCCGCTCCAGCTGTTCGAGCGGTGGGTCCTGGACGAGATCGAGATCGACGGGACGACCGTCCCGAGGGGCGCCGAGATCGCCCTGCTCTTCGGCTCCGCCAACCACGACCCGGCCGTCTTCGCCCACCCCGAACGCCTCGACCTCACCCGCGCCGACAACCCCCACATCTCCTTCAGCGCCGGCATCCACTACTGCATCGGCGCCCCCCTGGCCCGCATCGAACTGACCGCCTCCATGAGAGCCCTGCTGGAGAAGACCCCGACCCTGACCCTGTCGAAGCCACCGCAACGCAAGCCGAACTTCGTGATCCGGGGCCTGGAGGGACTGAGCGTCGAGGTGGGGTGATCAGTAGCCTCGTGTCGCGTGGCTGAACAAGCGCTGCATGAAGGCGCGGCCCGACCTGGACTTGTACCAGGGGCAGGGGCTGAGGTCGCCAGGAGAAGCCCGTCGCGTACGGGGCGGCGGGCATTCCCCTTTACCTGTTGACGACCCCCTCGGCATCGAACTCGACACCGAGAAGCTCAAGCAGTACGTCGACTAGCTCCGGAAGACCCGGACGATCAGGGTGAGGATCAGGACCGGCAGGAAGGCTCCCGCCAGGATCACCAGGGGGAGTTCCGTCAGCAGGACCGTGAGGTTCATGCCCTCGTTCTCGAAGGCTCTGCCCAGGTGGCGTTCGGTGCGGGGGGGTCGACAGCCACAGCAGGGGTGCCGCCGTCGCCCCCGCCGCCGACAGCGCACAGCCCCCGCAGGTCACTCCGTCGAGACGTCGTTTCATGGGTGGAGGGACGTGCGTTGCCGCGTCCGCGGTTCAGGTCGTCAGGTCCCGGCGTCGCAGGCCCGCGAGGCCGCCCGCCACCAGGGCCGCCGCCAGCGCGAGCAGGACCAGCACCGGTGTCCAGTCCATCGCGCCGCCCGGCAGCTTCGGCAGGTGTCCGAAGGGGGAGACGTCGAGGACAGCGCGCGGGGCGTCCAGCGCGGGGCCGACCCAGCCGATCAGGAGGACCGCTCCGGCGACCGCCCAGGCCAGGGGAGCGACCCGAGGGACCACCCCGTAGAGCAGGACCGTCACACCGCCGACCACCCACACCCCCGCCACCTGCACCAGGCACGCCCCCAGCACCGGGCCCACCTCCTTGCCGTAGCCGACGGCGAAGCCCAGGCCCGCGAGCAGCATGATCAGTGCCGAGCCGCCGAAGGCGATCACCAGATGGCCGGCGGCCCAGCGCAGTCGGCCCACCGCGTTCGCCAGCACCGGTTCCGCCCGCCCGGAGGTCTCCTCGCCGTGCAGCCGCAGGACCGCGGCGACGACGTACAGCGCGGCGACCAGTCCCAGCATCCCGGTCATCGAGGCGAGGAACGCGTCCGTGATCCCGGACTGGCCGCCCATCCGCTCGAAGATCTCGCGGGCCCGCTCGTTGTCGCCGACCAGGTCGGCCACGCCGTCCGTGAGACCGCCGTAGACCACCCCGGCGAGGAAGAAGCCGACCGACCAGCCGAGCACAGCGCCCCGCTGGAGCCGCCAGGCCAGCGCACCGGCCGTGCGCAGGCGCCCGGAGGCCGGCCCCGGTCGGGTGGGCAGGAAGCTCATGCCGACGTCCCTGCGGCCCGCCAGTCCGTAGGCCAGCGCGCCCTGGACCGCCACCGCGGCCACGAACAGGGCCAGGACCCACCAGCGTTCGTGCGCGAAGGGGCGCACCTGCGACAGCCAGCCGAGCGGGGACAGCCAGGTCAGCACGGACGAGCCGTCGGTCGTCGCCGCGTCCCCCGCCGCCCGCAGCACGAAGGCCGCGCCCAGGACCGCCGCCGTCAGCCCGCGCGCGAGCCGCGCGCTCTCCGTCAGCTGGGCCACGACCGCGGCCGCCGTCGCGAAGAGCATCCCCACCGCCGCGAGCCCCAGGCCCAGCGCCAGGGCCCCGGCGGCGCCCCGGCCCGCCAGGCCCGCCGTCACCAGCAGCGCCAGGACGGCGTTCGCGGTCGCCGCCGTCAGCAGGGCCGCCGTCAGGGACGCCCGCCTGCCCACCACGCCGGACGAGATCAGCTCCTGCCGCCCGCTCTCCTCCTCGTCCCGGGTGTGCCGTACGACGATCAGCAGGCTCATGACGGCGGCGAGCGCGCCCGCGTAGACGCCGACGCGCCAGGCGGTGAGGGCGCCGAGGGAGTCGCCGAAGGCGGGCCCGATCAGGGCGCGGAAGGAGGAGTTGGCGGCGACCTGGTCCAGCAGGTCGGCGCGCTCGGCCTCGGTGCCGTACAGACCCTCCAGGGTGGTCGGCATCGAGAGGACCATCAGGGCGTTCACCGCCACCCACACCGGGATCGTCAGCCGGTCCCGGCGCAGGTGGAAGCGGAGCAGGAGGCCCGTGCCCGCCAGACTCGTCATGACGTCTCCTGATAGTGCCGCAGGAACAGTTCCTCCAGCGTCGGCGGCGTCGACGTCAGCGACCGCACGCCCGAGTCGGCCAGCGACCGCAGCACGGCGTCCAGTCGCTCGGTGTCGACCTGGAGCCGGACCCGGTGGCCCCGGACGTCGAGGTCGTGCACACCGGGCAGCTGCGCCAACCCGTTCGGGGCGCCCACGAGTTCGGCCGTGACGCTGGTGCGGGTGAGGTGGCGCAGGTCGGCGAGCGACCCCGACTCGACCGTACGGCCGCCGCGGATGATGGAGACCCGGTCGCAGAGTTCCTCGACCTCGCTCAGGATGTGCGAGGACAACAGGACCGTACGGCCGCGCTCGCGCTCCTCCTCGACACAGCGCTGGAAGACCTCCTCCATCAGCGGGTCGAGGCCCGACGTCGGCTCGTCCAGGATCAGCAGGTCCACGTCCGAGGCGAACGCGGCGACCAGGGCGACCTTCTGGCGGTTGCCCTTGGAGTAGGTGCGGCCCTTCTTGGTGGGGTCCAGCTCGAAGCGGTCGATCAGCTCGGCGCGCCGCGCCTGTGAGAGGCCGCCGCGCAGCCGGCCGTAGAGGTCGATGACCTCGCCGCCGGAGAGGTTGCGCCACAGGGTCACGTCGCCGGGGACGTAGGCGATCCGGCGGTGCACCTCGACCGCGTCCTTCCACGGGTCCCGGCCGAGGACCTGCGCGGCGCCGGAGTCGGCCCGCAGCAGTCCGAGCAGGACGCGCAGGGTGGTGGACTTCCCGGCGCCGTTGGGCCCGAGGAAGCCGTGCACCTCGCCGGTCTCGACGTCCAGGTCGAGTCCGTCGAGGGCGTGGGTCCGCCCGAACGACTTGCGCAGTCCGGAGACGGTGATGGCCTTCGTCATGCTTCAGAACGTACGCTTCTTTCAGAAATTTGTGAAGTTAAGGAAGCGTATGAAGCCCGGTTAGGGTGGTGACCATGACGGATGCGGTGCAGCGGGACCCGGAGACGGTCTCCAAGTTCGTGGAGGGCTTCGCGGCCCAGCTCGTCGAGGCGGGGATGCAGCGCATGCCGGCCCGCGTCTTCGCCGCCCTCCTGTCCTGCGACAACGGCTCGATGACCTCGGTCGAACTGGGCGAGCAGCTGCGGATCAGCCCCGCCGCCGTCTCCGGCGCGGTGCGCTATCTCGCCCAGACGCACATGGTCTCGCGGGAGCGCGAGCCCGGTTCGCGCCGGGAGCGGTACCGGGTGCACGGCGACCAGTGGTACGAGGCCCTCACCAACCGCGAGGCCGTCATCAAGCGCTGGGAGGTCGCCCTGCGCGAGGGTGTCGCCAGCCTCGGCGCCGACACCCCCGCGGGACGCCGCATGGCCGAGACGCTCGCCTTCTTCGAGTTCGTCGAAGTCGAGGTCGCGGCCATGATGGAACGCTGGCGGGTGCACCGCGAGAAGCTGTTCGGAACCCCCTAGAGCCTGACCGGCGAGCAGCTGCTCACCGCTCCTTCGTCTCCTCCAACACCGTCCGCCCCAGCAGCAGATAGCGCTCCGGTGACCGCCGCTTCAAGTACTGCGCGTATCCGATGCCCAGCGCCGCGACCGCCGCCACCAGCCACGGCGTCGCCTTCAGGACCAGGGAACCCGACTCCGGGCCGGCCGCCGCGCCCATGTTGGAGATCAGCAGGGCGACCACCGCGAGCATCGCAAGGCCGCCGATCAGCGGGGCCGCGAGCGTCTTGAACCAGTGGCGGCTCTCGGGGTGGTGCGAGCGGAAGTACACCAGCACCGCGAACGAGCACACCGCCTGCACGACCAGGATCGCCATGGTGCCGAGGATGGCCAGCAGGACGTAGGTGCCCGTGTACGGGTCCTTCCCGGCGGCCCAGAAAGCCAGCAGGAGTACGGCCGTCACCCCCGTCTGCACCAGGCCCGCGACGTGCGGCGAGCCGTGCCGGGGGTGGGTGCGGCCGACCGTGTGCTTCAGCGAGGGCAGCACGCCCTCGCGGCCCAGCGCGTACATGTAGCGGGCGGCGCAGTTGTGGAAGGCCATGCCGCAGGCGAGCGAGCCGGTGATCATCAGCCACTGCATGACGTCGACCGCCCAGTGTCCGACGTAGCGCTCGGTGGGTCCGAAGAACAGCTCCAGGGGGTTGGCGGTGGCGACCTTGACGGCGTTGCCCTCGCCGGTGCCGGAGATCGCCATCCAGGAGACGAAGACGTAGAAGACGCCGACACCGAGGACGGAGATCATCGTCGCCTTGGGGATGATCTTCTTCGGGTTGCGGGACTCCTCGCCGTACATCGCCGTCGACTCGAAGCCGACCCACGACCAGAAGGCGAAGAAGAGTCCGAGGCCGGCGGAGGTGCCCTGGAAGGCGTGCACCGGGTTCACCGGGGCGAGGCTGAAGCCGTCCGGGCCGCCGCCGTGCAGGGCGACCGAGATCGCCATCGCGGCGAGGATCGTCACCTCGGTGCCGAGGAGCACGACCAGCAGTTTCTCGGCGACCGAGACGCCGAACCAGGTGCCGGTCGCGTTGACCGCGAGCATCAGTGCCGCGAACGCCCACCAGGGGATGTGCACCCCGGTCTGGTCCTTGAGCGTCCCGGTGGCGAAGGTCGAGAAGATGCCGATCAGCGCCGGCTCGAAGACGACGTACGCGAAGGTGGCCAGCAGGCCCGACGCGAGGCCCGCGGTGCGGCCGAGGCCGTAGGAGATGAAGCCGTAGAAGGCACCCGTGGAGGTGATGTGCTTCGCCATCGAGGTGAAGCCCACGGAAAAGATTGCCAGCACGACCATTGCGACGAGATAGCTCGCCGGGGCGCCGATGCCGTTGCCCGCCGACACCATGAAGGGCACGTTGCCCGTCATCGCGGTGATCGGCGCGGCGGTCGCCACGGCCATGAACACCACGCCCAGCAGGCCGATGGCGTTGGGCTTGAGCCGGTGAACCGTGCCGCCCTCGTCCGTCCTCGCCGCTGGGGCGACTCCCTCGTCCACTGCCATCGGGCTGGCCCCTCTCCTTGCGTGTGCACTGTCTGCTGGACCGGAACTCTGGAGACCGAATGAGTCGAGCAAGGGTCTCGGTGCGTTAAATGTTTGTCAACCAGACCTTTAGAAATCTGGCGGCAACATGCGGCTCGTAGCGTCGCCGCATGAGCTATTCGTCCGTCCTGGGCGGCGAGCGGTACCGCTTCGAGACCCTCGCCCGTCTCCTCGCCGCCGCGAGCCCCGAACGCTCCGGAGACCGGCTGGCCGGGCTCGCGGCCGCCTCCGAACGCGAGCGGGTGGCCGCGCGCCGGGCCCTCGCGGAGGTGCCGCTGGCCCGGTTCCTGACCGAGCCGGTGATCCCGTACGAGAGCGACGACGTGACCCGGCTGATCCTCGACACCCACGACACGGCCGCGTTCGCACCCGTGGCCGGGCTCAGCGTCGGCGAGTTCCGGGAGTGGCTGCTGTCCGAGCGGGCGGACGCGGCGGCGCTGGCCGCGCTGGCACCGGGCATCACGCCCGAGATGGCCGCCGCGGTCTCCAAGCTCATGGGCAACGCGGACCTGGTGGCCGTGGCCCGCAAGGTCCGCGTGGTCACCGCGTTCCGCTCGACGATCGGGCTGCCGGGACGGCTGGCGACCCGGCTCCAGCCCAATCACCCCACCGACGACCCGGCGGGCGTGGCCGCGGCCCTCCTCGACGGACTGCTCCTCGGCTCCGGCGACGCGGTCATCGGCATCAACCCGGCGACCGACAGCCCGAAGGCCGTACGCGACCTGCTGGAACTGCTGGACGGGGTGATCCGGCGGTACGCCATCCCCACCCAGTCCTGCGTGCTGAGCCATGTGACGACGAGCGTGGACCTCATGGCCCGGGGCGCCCCGGTGGACCTGGTCTTCCAGTCCATCGCCGGGACCCAGGCGGCCAACGCGTCCTTCGGCGTGACCCTGGGGCTGCTCGACGAGGCGTACGAGGCGGCGCTCGCGCTGGAGCGGGGGACCGTCGGGCAGAACGTCATGTACTTCGAGACCGGGCAGGGCAGCGCCCTGTCGGCCGACGCCCACCACGGGGTGGACCAGCAGACGGTGGAGGCCAGGGCGTACGCGGTGGCGCGCAGGTACCGGCCCCTGCTCGTGAACACCGTCGTCGGCTTCATCGGCCCGGAGTACCTCTACGACGGCCGGCAGATCCTGCGCGCCGCCCTGGAGGACCACTTCTGCGGGAAGCTGCTCGGGCTGCCGATGGGCCTGGACATTTGCTACACCAACCACGCGGACGCCGACGACGACGACATCGCCACCATGCTGACCGTGCTCGCGGTGGCCGGGGCGTCCTTCGTGATCTGCACGCCGGGCGGCGACGACATCATGCTCAACTACCAGTCCGCCTCGTACCACGACGCGTTGTACCTGCGCGAGGTCCTCGGGCTGCGCCCGGCACCGGAGTTCGAGGCCTGGCTCGACTCGATCGGCCTGCTGGACGAACGCGGCGGGATCCGCGAGGTCTCCGGGGACGGCCATCCGCTGACCGCGATCGGGAAGGAGCTGGCGGCATGAGCGATGTCGCGGTGCAGGAGGGCGAGTTCGTGGGGGAGGCCGCCGTGGGGGAGGTCGCCGTGCGGGCAGGTGAGTCTTTGGCTGAGGCCGCCGTGCGGACAGGTGACCAGGTGGATGAAGTCGGCCTGCAGACGGGCGAGTTCGGGGGCGAGACGGCCGTACCCGCGTCCGATCTGTGGTCCGCGCTGCGGCGGCGCACCCAGGCCCGGATCGGCCTCGGCCGGGCCGGCTCCGCGCTGCCCACCCGGCACCGCCTCGAACTCCAGGCGGCGCACGCGGCGGCCCGGGACGCGGTGCACTCGCCGTTCGCCCCGGACGTGATCGCGGCGGCGCTGCCCGGGACGCCGACGGTACGGGTCCGCAGTACGGCCTCCGACCGGCTCACCTACCTCCAGCGCCCTGACCTGGGCCGCCGTCTCGACCCCGTGGACCGGGCCCATCTGCCCACGGGGGAGTGGGACGTGGTCTTCGTGGTCGCGGACGGGCTCTCCAGCCGGGCCGTGCACGAACACGCGGCGGTGGTCGTCCGGGAGACGACGGCCCGCCTCGGGGGCTGGAACGTGGCTCCGGTCGTCCTCGCCGAACAGGCCCGCGTGGCCCTCGGCGACGACGTGGCCCACGCCATGGGAGCCGCGATGGCGGTGGTCCTCATCGGCGAACGCCCCGGCATGTCGGCGGCGGACTCCCTGGGCGCGTACCTGACCCACCGCCCGGTCCCCGGTACGACGACCGACGCCGACCGCAACTGCCTCTCCAACATCCGGCCGCCACGGGGCCTGTCGTACGAGAGGGCGGCGGCGAAGCTGGCGACGCTGATGGCCAGGGCGCGGGAACTGGGGCTCACGGGGGTGGGCTTGAAGGACGACTCCGGTCACGAGGAGGAGCTTGAGCGCCTGCTCTGAGGCAGGGGGGTCGAGGCTGGGCCGGTGCCCTGCGGCGCCGGTCGGGCGGAGCCCGTGCTCGCCCCCGCCACCGAGCAGGGACCCTCACCGCACCGGCAGCACCAGCCCCACCGCCCCCTCCCGTACCGTCCACGTCCGTCTCCGTACCGGCCCCGCCACGCCCGCGTCCGCCCGGTAGCGGAAGTCCGCGCCCGTGACGGTCACCGTCTTGCCGGAGGCCAGCAGCGGGGACGCCTCCGCGCCCACCGACGCCGGGCGCACCTCCACCGAGGCCAGTCCGCCGGTACCCGGAGTCACCGAGACCGCCTCCAGGGGGTGGTCCAGGTCGACCAGCGTCACCCCGTCGACCTCCACCCGCAGCCGCGCGGGACCGGGGGCCGGGACGAGGGTCTCGCGCGGCGGCCTGGCCGGCACCAGGGTCCGTACCAGCGACTGACAGGTCCGCAGCCAGGGACGGACCGAGGCGTCACCCGCCGGGGCGGCCGGCAGCGCCGGGATCCGCAGCGCGCCGAGGACCACCCCGTCACTGTCGTCCACCAGCATGTCCAGGCGCCGCTCGGCCCCGTCCAGGACCGCCCGCGCGGCCGCCACCGCCCCCGTGGGCACCCCCAGGGCGTGCGCGACGCCGAGGGCCGGACCCACCGGCACCACCGACAGCACACATTCGGCCAGCTCCCGCTGCCGGTGCAGCAGCACCACCGCCCGCATCAGCGTACGGTCGTCACCGACCACCACCGGCCGCCGGGAGCCCCGCCGGGTCAGCGCCCTGGCGAACTCCTCGGGTCCCTCCGGCAGACACACCTTCGTCGCCGCACCCGCGCTGAGCACGTCTTTCACGATCCGTACGGACTCGCCGTCCGTCTGCCTGGCGACCGGATCGATCACCACGAGCAGCTGATCGGAAGTCGCGGAAGTCGCCACCTCGGCCATGCCTCGCTTCCTCGGGTAGCATCTTTGTGCAAGAGCCCCTTGCGCTATTGCGCCAGGGGCTTCGTCTATTCCGGGGCATCCGGGTCCGACGGGCAGCGGCCGACGACGGCCGTTGGTGCACGCGACGGAGAACCGTACGCGTCCACCCCTGACCTTGGACATGCCCCGCCCGGAAGGGGTGTACGCGCGTGCCCGCACTTGTGCTGCTCGGTGCTCAGTGGGGTGACGAAGGCAAGGGAAAGGCGACGGACCTGCTAGGCGGATCCGTCGACTACGTGGTGCGCTACCAAGGCGGCAACAACGCCGGCCACACGGTAGTCGTGGGCGATCAGAAGTACGCCCTCCACCTCCTCCCTTCCGGAATCCTGTCGCCGGGGTGCACCCCGGTCATCGGCAACG
This sequence comes from Streptomyces griseorubiginosus, assembly GCF_001514195.1. GTDB lineage: Bacteria > Actinomycetota > Actinomycetes > Streptomycetales > Streptomycetaceae > Streptomyces > Streptomyces griseorubiginosus. Next base: position 175,923 of record NZ_KQ948741.1, read on the forward strand.
GTGTCGTCGTCGATCCGTCGGTCCTGTTCTCCGAGCTGAACGGGCTGAACGACCGCGGCGTCGACACCTCCAAGCTCCTGATCAGCGGTAACGCCCACGTCATCACGCCGTACAACGTCACGGTGGACAAGGTGACGGAACGCTTCCTCGGAAAGCGCAAGATCGGCACCACCGGACGCGGCATCGGCCCGACCTACGCCGACAAGATCAACCGCGTGGGCATCCGCATCCAGGACCTGTACGACGAGTCGATCCTGACCCAGAAGGTCGAGGCGGCCCTCGACGGCAAGAACCAGCTCCTCACCAAGGTCTTCAACCGCCGGGCCATCGAGGTGGAGCAGGTCGTCGAGGAACTGCTCGGCTACGCGGACAAGCTGAAGCCGTACGTCGCCGACACGGTCCTGGTGCTCAACCAGGCGCTGGAGCAGGACAAGGTCGTCCTGTTCGAGGGCGGCCAGGGCACGCTCCTGGACATCGACCACGGCACGTACCCCTTCGTCACCTCGTCCAACCCGACCGCGGGCGGGGCGTGCACGGGCGCCGGCGTGGGCCCGACGAAGATCAGCCGGGTCATCGGCATCCTGAAGGCCTACACGACCCGTGTCGGCTCCGGCCCCTTCCCCACCGAGCTCTTCGACGAGGACGGCGAGGCGCTGCGCCGGATCGGTGGCGAGCGGGGTGTCACCACCGGTCGTGACCGTCGCTGCGGCTGGTTCGACGCGGTGATCGCCCGCTACGCGACCCGCGTCAACGGCCTCACCGACTTCTTCCTCACCAAGCTCGACGTCCTCACCGGCTGGGAGCAGATCCCGGTCTGCGTGGCCTACGAGATCGACGGCAAGCGCGTCGAGGAACTGCCGTACTCCCAGACCGACTTCCACCACGCGAAGCCGATCTACGAGAACCTGCCGGGCTGGAGCGAGGACATCACGAAGGCCAAGACCTTCGCCGACCTGCCGAAGAACGCCCAGGACTACGTGAAGGCGCTGGAGGAGATGTCCGGCGCCCCGATCTCCGCGATCGGCGTCGGCCCGGGCCGCGACGAGACGATCGAGATCAACTCGTTCCTGTAGGCCGCGAGAAGAACACCCCGTGGGCCGGTCATGGACTTCCTTGACCGGCCCATGGCCTTTTCCTGGTTCCGGCGGGAAGCGCGGGAACGCAACTATCTACGCGGGTAGTTCCGTCCCTCCTCCCTCACCAGCTCCAGGAGCTCCGCATGCCCGTCAGTCCCATGAACCGCCGCGCGTTCGTGAAGAAGTCGGCCGTCACCGGGGCGGCCGTCGCTGCCGCGGGCACCGTGGCCGCGGCCCCCGCCGAGGCGGCCGAGCGGGGGCCGGCAAAGCCCCCGAAGAAGAACCGCACCTGGACGTTCTCCATCCTCGGCACCACCGACCTGCACAGCCACGTCTTCGACTGGGACTACTACAAGGACGCGGCCTACTCCGACAGCAAGGGCAACTCCGTCGGCGTCGCCCGGGTCGCCACCCTCATCAAGCAGCAGCGCGCCGCCAAGGGCGAGGAGCACGTGCTGCTCGTCGACGCCGGCGACATCATCCAGGGCACCTCCCTCGCCTACTACTTCGCCCGCGTGCAGCCCATCACCGACAAGGGCGCCCCCAAGCACCCGATGGCCGTCGCCATGAACCACATGCGCTACGACGCCGCCGCCCTCGGCAACCACGAGTTCAACTACGGCATCGAGGTGCTCAGGAAGTTCGAGAGCCAGTGCCGCTTCCCGCTCCTGGGCGCCAACGCGCTGGACGCGAAGACGCTGAAGCCCGCCTTCCAGCCGTACACCGTCAAGCGGATCTGCGTGCCGGGCGCCCCGGACATCAAGGTCGGCATCCTCGGCCTCACCAACCCGGGCATCGCCCTGTGGGACAAGGACAACGTCAGCGGGAAGATGGTCTTCCCCGGCCTCGTCGAGCAGGCGAAGAAGTACGTGCCCCGGCTGCGCGCGCTCGGCTGTGACGTCGTCTTCCTCACCGACCACTCGGGCCTGGACGGCAGTTCGTCGTACGGCGACGAGCTCCCGTACGTCGAGAACGCCTCCAACCTCGTCGCCGAGCAGGTCCCCGGCATCGACGCGATCCTGGTCGGCCACACCCACGTCGAGGTGCCGTCGTACACGGTGAAGAACGCGGAGACCGGCGAGGACGTGCTGCTGTCCGAGCCGTACTGCTGGGGCTACCGGCTCAGCGTCTTCGACTTCGAGCTGGAACTCGTGCGCGGCCAGTGGAAGGTCACCAGGAAGACCGCCCAGACCCTCAACCCCAACACGGTCGACGAGGACCCGGAGATCAAGAAGCTCCTGGAGGCCGACCACGAGCTGGTCGTGAAGTACGTCAACACCCCGGTCGGCACCTGCACCGAGGACCTCTCGGCCGCCGAGTCCTGCTGGAAGGACGTCCCGATCATGGACTTCATCCACCAGGTCCAGATGGACACGGTCAAGGCGGGGCTCTCGACCGCGGACGCCGCGCTCCCGCTGATCTCCGTCGCCGCGCCCTTCTCCCGCACGGCCGACATCCCGGCCGGCAGCGTCACCATCAAGGACATCGCCGGTCTCTACATCTACGACAACACCCTCTACGGCAAGAAGCTCACCGGCGCCCAGCTCAAGGACTACCTGGAGTACGCGGCGAAGTACTACTACAGGGTCCCGGCCGGGACGAAGGTCGACACCGCGACCCTCACCAACGCCAACAGCTTCTGGGACTACATGTACGACACCGCGGCCGGCGTCTCGTACGACATCGACATCGCGCAGGCCGAGGGCTCCCGCATCAAGAACCTGTCCTGGAACGGCACTCCGGTCGCCGACGACCAGGTCTTCGTCGTCGCCGTCAACAACTACCGGGCCAACGGCGGCTCCGGCTACCCGCACATCGCCGCCGCCGACATCGCCTACAGCTCCACCAACGAGATCCGCCAGCTGATGATCGACTACGTGACGGCCAAGGGCGCCCTCGACCCGAAGGACTTCGCTGTCACCAACTGGCGACTGACGCAGGACGGAACGCCGGTCTTCTCCTGAGGTCGTTGAAGTTTCGCCAACTTGACCTGAGATAAGCGCGACCTGTCAGCCGGCCCTGTCTATTTCGCGCATACAAGGCGTACGACTCCCAAAAGGGACCCGGGTCGGGCAAGCGCTCGTTGAGCTGTCGGTAAATCCACTGATAGTTCTCTCATCCAGCGCGCGCTTGCCCATCCCCCCTTCCCCAGGAGTTCCACGTGAGCAGGGACAGAACCGTTCAGGTGCGCAAGCGGCGGGTCCGGCGTCGCATGGCCGGTGTGGCCGCCGGCATCGTCCTCGTCGGCGGTGGATTCGTGGCGGCCAACGCCGCGAGCGCCAGCGGCACCAAGGCCGCGACCCACTTCGCGGTCGACAAGAAGGCGACCGGCGTCGGCGCCGTGGTCAGCGCCGCCCACACCTTCCTCAACACGCTCGACGCCGACCAGCAGTCGGCGACCCTCCTCGACTTCACGCAGGCGAACGCCACCGCGTGGTCGAACCTGCCGTGCGGCTCCTCGTGCCGCGTCGGCATCCAGACCAGCACGCTGACCGACGCCCAGTTGTCCGCGCTCAAGGCCGTCCTGAAGTCGGCCCTGGGCACGGGCAAGAACTCCGGCTACGACCAGGCCGTGCAGGTCCTGGCGGCCGACGACGTGCTCAACACGGCGAGCAGCAGCACCGGCTCCGCCTCCGGCGCGCCTACGGACGTCCCCTCGGCCGACCCGTCCGCGACAGCCGCTCCCACGTCCACCGACGCCCCGACCGGCACACCGCCCTCCGGCGGACCCGGCGGTGGCGGCGGGGGTGGCGGCGGCTACGGCAGCGGCAACTACTACCTGGCGTTCCTGGGCACCCCTTCCAAGACGGGCACCTGGCAGCTCCACTTCGGCGGCCACCACCTCGCCGTGAACATCACCTACAAGAACGGCAAGGTCGCGGGCGCCAGCCCCTACTTCGTCGGCGTCGAACCGTCCAGCTGGACCGACGCGTCCGGCACCACCTACGCGCCCCTGAACGACATGCGTGACGGCATGCTCGCACTGACCAGCAGCCTGAGCACCGCGCAGCTGGCCAAGGCCAAGCTGACCGAGACCTTCACCGACGTGCTGCTCGGCCCGGACCAGGACGGCAACTTCCCGGAGACCAAGGAGGGCATCAAGGCGAGCGAGCTGTCCGCCAAGCAGAAGAAGCTGGTGCTCGCGGCCATCCACCCCTGGATCGCCAACGTGGACGACGCCACCGCGAAGCAGCTCATGAAGACCTACGCGAAGGAGCTGAACGAGACCTATGTCGCCTACTCCGGCAGCACGTCTCTGACCTCCCAGGGCGACTACGTCCGCATCGACGGCCCCGGCGTGTGGGTCGAGTTCGTGTGCCAGGACGGCGTGGTCTACCGAGACAAGATCCACTACCACACGGTGTACCGCGACCACACCCGCGACTACGGGAGCGAGTTCTCCTTCTCATGATCACATCGCGAAACTGGCTGACCACAGCGCTGCGCCTGGTCGCCGGGATCGCGATCGCGGTACCGGCGGCGCTCCTCCTCGGGGCGTCGCCGGCCGCCGCGCATCCGATGCCGCACTCGGTGGTCCAGCTCGACGTGTACGAGCACTCCGTCTCCGTCCGCCTGGAACTGCCCGTCGACGACTTCACCCGGGCCAGCGGGATCGAGGTGTCCGCGAAGACGCTGACCGCCCGTACCGCTGCCATCCGCGCCTACCTGGTCGCACACGTGCACCCCACCGCCACCGACGGACGGACCTGGCAGGTCGCCGTCGGCCGCCTCGGCCTGAGCCGTGCCGTCCAGACCGACACCGGCCAGTACCGCGAGCTGGTCGCCCATGCCGTGCTCACCCCGCCGTCCGGCGCCGACCTACGGCACTTCACCTTCGGCTACGACGCGATCGTCCACCAAGTCGTCACGCACACAATACTTGTGACGATCCGTCAGGACTGGGCGGCCGGCAAGGTCGGCGGAAAGGGCACCACGCAGGTCGGCACGATCCGCATCGACACCCGGACCATGAAGATCCCGGCGCTCACGGTCGACCTGGGCGCGGGCAGCGCCTGGAGGGGTTTCGTCGCGATGCTCGAACTCGGCGGCGACCACATCCTCACCGGCACCGACCACCTGCTGTTCCTGCTCATCCTGCTGCTTCCCGCACCGCTCGCGGCCGGCCACGGCCGCTGGAACGGACTGGTCGGCCCCCGGAAGGCCATGGCCCGCATCGGCCGGATCACCCTCGCCTTCACCGCCGGCCACTCCGCCGCACTGGCCGCCACCGCGCTCGGTCGTCTCGACATCCCCGCCTGGCCGGTGGAGGCGTTCATCGCGGCCAGCATCCTCGTCGGCGCGGTCCACGCCGTCCGGCCCCTGTTCCCGGGCCGGGAGGCCCTCGTGGCCGGGGTCTTCGGGCTCGGCCACGGCATGGCGTTCTCCTTCGTGCTGGCGGAGATGCACCTGTCGACTGGCCAGTTGGTGACCAGCCTGCTCGGCTTCAACCTGGGCATCGAGCTGGTCCAGCTGCTGCTGGTGTGCCTCGCTCTGCCCTCGCTGCTGGTGCTGGCCCGCCTCAGGATCCAGCCCGCGCTGCGGCTGACCGGCGCGGCGCTCACCGGTGTCGCGGCCCTCGGCTGGCTGGCGGACCGCCTCGGTCTGGCCAACCCGGTCGCCCGGGCCGCCGACAGCGCCGGTTCCCACACCACCCTGCTCCTGGCCCTCCTCGCGGCGAGCGCGGTGGCGGCCGTCGCATGGACCCTGCTCACCCGCCGCCGGCCCCCGGCCGACCCGGTGCCGGCGCTCTGAGAACGGTGGGGGGGTGCAGGTCGGCGGCCCGAGGAGAACCGAAGGGCCCGGTCGGCGGCCCGAGGAAAACCGGGGGCCAGGTCGGCGACCTGGAAGAGCACGGGTGGGGGCCCGGTCGGCGGCCCGGAGCCCCCCGTCCTCGCCGCCGGTTCAGCAGCCGGCCGCCCAGGTGTGGGAGTCGCCGCGGTCGTTGGCCACCCCGTTGTAGCCGACCTCCTGGCCGGGGGCGAGACAGATCGTCATCGGGCCGAGCTGGTTCGCGGAGGCGTACACCTTCACGTGGTCCTTGATGCCGGGGCCCGTGATGCCGTGGTTGGCCCAGGAGGAGTCCTGGTCGGCCATGTTGCTCTCCCACCAGCCGTCGTCGCCGGTCCACTCGATCTTCTGGCCCTGGAAGTTGGCGTCCGTCCAGGCGCAGAAGTTCCCGCTGCCGCAGGCCGCCGCCTGGGCCGAGGCCGAGGTGGCGAGGACGGCTCCGGTGGCGAGCAGTCCGGCGGACAGGACGGCGATGAAGCGCTTCACTGGTTTCCCTTCGGGTGGGTGGTGCTCGGTCGGGTGATGTCGCCGCCCTCCAGCAGGGCGGTCGCCTGGGTGAGGGCACGGGCGCGCAGCCGCCGCCACTCGGTGAGCTCCGCGCGGTGCGCCGCCCGGACCTCGGAGAGCGGGCGGCCGGTCCTGGCGGCCTCGGGTTGCAGGTTGTTGACGACGACGGACGTGTGGAACCAGCGGTCCTGGTCGCCGTAGAGCCGCCGTTGCGCGGCCGCGAGGCAGCCGTCGGTGTGGGCGCGGACGGTGTAGCCGGTGGGCAGCCGCAGCGACAGTTCGGCCGGTCCGGCGCCGAACAGGGCGTCGGCGACGCGCTGCCGGTCCGACTCGGGGCTCAGCCCCTGGCGGGTCAGGCAGTCGTCGGTGAGCTTGCGGGTGGCCGCCTTGATGACGTCGTCCGCGCCGGGCGCCGGGTGGGAGGCGCAGGCCGACGCGGTGAGCAGGGTGAGGACGGCCAGGGCCGCCGCCGTACGGGAACGCATGGGCGGTCAGCCCGCTTCGCAGCCCATGGTGGTGTCGCTGACCCCGTCGAACTTCGTGGCCCAGCTCCAGTTGTCGGAGTAGTCGTCCGGGCGGATCGCCCGGTACAGACAGGCGCCGCCGCCCTGGAAGCTGATCGCGTACACGGTGCCCGGCGCGTGCGAGTCGAAGGAGTACGCGTGCCGCTTCACCCGGGGCGCCGCCTCCTTGTACCCCGGGGGCGCGTAGTCCCAGGCACCGCCCGGCCCCATCTGTCCCGGCTCGGCCCAGAAGTAGACGTGCCCCGGCGGCACGGCTGCGGCGGCGTGCGCGGGCGGGGCGGTGAGGGGAGCGAGGGCGGCGAGCAGCACGGAAGTGATCAAGACGGGGCGCATGCGCGCTGCATGCCCAGCCGTTTATGGGCGTATGCGGTGATTCACCCGTTCAGCGGATCACCTGGGCGTTCGGCGGATCACCGGGGCGGTCAGCGGATCACCGGGGGCCGGACACCGACTCTGCCGGAGTTCCCGAAATCCCTTTAGCCGCAAGGCAGTCGACCGCCCTGGCGCTGTCCACGATCCGCGTGCCCGCCGCCTCGGAACGCCTCCCTGGAACGCCTCCCTGCGTCCCCGTCCCGTGCCCGGCGCATGATCGCGTCGACGACGTCGGGACACCGGGGGAGGCCGTGCGGCTGCTGCCGCTGGAGCAGTCAGGGAGAAATGACGCATACAGGCCTATTCTGGAATCGTGCATCTGTGCGTGTCGATCCGGAGAAGGTGAGTGCGATGCGCGTACTGCTCAAGGTCTGCATGGACACGGAGAAGGCGAACGACGCCATCAGCCACGGCACCCTGCCGAAGCTGATCGAGCAGTCGATGGAACAGATCAAGCCCGAAGCGGCCTACTTCACCGCCGAGGACGGACAGCGCACCGCCTACATGGTCTTCGACATGCAGGACAGCTCGCTGATGCCGGTGATCAGTGAGCCGTTCTTCATGAACCTGGGCGCCAAGATCACGTACACCCCGGTGATGAACTACGACGACGTCCAGAAGGGCCTCTCCCAGCTGGGCCGTTGACCTTGGATCAGGTCAGCTGAAGATGATCATCGAGCCCTGGGCGAGGCTCCGGGTCGCCGCCGCGTGCAGCCCGAGCCAGACATGGCGTTCCCGGGCGAACGGGCTGGGGTCGTACGGCGCGGGGACGGCCGGCTCCTCCAGTTCCGTGGGCGCGCGGGGCGGCTCGGGGGGCGCCGGCGGGTTGGCCGGGTCGATCCCGATCACCGGGGCCACGAACTCCAGCTCCCGCAGCAGCGCCTGCGCGGAACCCAACGGGCCGCCGCCCGCGAGGAGTTCGTCGTTGGCGAGCGGGTGCGGGAAGTCGACCGGGACGTACGCGCCCGCGTGGTCGTAGTGCCAGACCAGATGGGACTGCTGGGCCGTCGTCTCGAACATCTCCAGCAACTGCTCGTAGTCACCGCCCAGTTCGTCGACCGGGGTGACCGGGAGACCGCACACCTGGAGCAGATAGGCGCGGCGCAGGAAGTGCAGGGCGTCGTAGTCGAACCCGGCGACCGGGGCGACCTCGCCGGACAGCCCCGGCATGTACTGGTACACCGGTACCGGTGGCAGGCCGGCCTCGGCGAGCACCTTGTTGTATTGCGCGAGTTCATCGGCGAACGGGTTGTCCGGGGTGTGGCACAACACGTCGACGAGCGGCACCAGCCACAGGTCACAGGCCAAAAGACAGCTCCTCGGATACTCGCTGTGCGCGGATATCGTCACACGGTGGTCAGGGAAGGGTAGTCGCTGGCGGCCCGGCGCGGGGCCCCCTGTGCGGGTCGGGTGGTCGTGGTGGTCCCTTACCCGTGCCGGGGGCGGTCAGTCGGCGGTGAGGTCCTGGATGAGGGCCAGATAGTGGCCGTTGTAGCCGTCGAGGAGTGCACGGGCCGTCTTGGTGTCGTGCTCGTACAGGGCGTCGGTGATCTCCGTGTGGCCGGCCCACAGGCGGCCGCGCAGATCGGTGACGCGGCGCAGGTGCTGGACCGTGCACACCCAGGTCTGCACGCGCAGCCGGTGCAGGAAGTCGGCCAGGTACGGGTTGCCGAACAGGACGCTCAGCTCGCGCCAGAAGCGCAGGTCGTAGCCGATCAGTATGGACAGGTCGCCCGCCACCGCGGCCCGCCGTGCCTCCTCGCCGCGCCGCCGCACGCCCGCGACGGCCGCCGCGGTACGGGGCTCGTCGAGCTGCTGGTAGATGCGGTGCCCGGCGTCGAGGGTCTGGAACATACCGTCCGTGACCAGGCTGCGGGCCTCGATCATGCCGCGGAAGTCGTCCAGGGAGTACTCGTGGACCCGGAAGCCGCGGTGCTGGTCGGCCTCCAGGAGTCCCTGCGCGGACAGGTCGACGAGCGCCTCGCGCACCGGGGTCGCGGAGACGCCGTACTGCTCGGCGATCTCCTTCACGGTGAACTCCTGCCCCGGCTGGAGCCGCCCGGCCAGTACCTCGTCGCGCAGCGCGTCCGCGATCTGCTGCCGCAGCGTGCTGCGGGTGACGGCACCGTTGCCGCTGCTGCCGGGCATCGTCGGGGCGCCTCCCTCGCGCATGTGCAAATGGCGTGCTCGTACATATGTCTACGAGCACGCCACCTTACGCGTTCGAAGGCCCGGGGGGTTTACTCCGTGTGTTCGTCCGCCACGGAGAGCGCCACGTCCAGCGCGGCGAGCCCTTCCTTCAGTTCCGCCTCACTGACGTTGCACGGCGGCACGACATGCGTCCGGTTCATGTTGACGAACGGCCAGATGCCCTGCTTCTTCGCGGCGGCGGCGAACGCGGCCATCGGGGCGTTCGCCGCACCGGCCGCGTTGTACGGCACGAGCGGCTCGCGGGTCTCCTTGTTCCTCACGAGCTCCAGCGCCCAGAACATGCCGGTGCCCCGCACCTCGCCGACGCTGGGGTGGCGGGCGGCGAGCTCCCGGAGCGCGGGTTCCAGGACGGCCGTACCGAGATGCCTGGCGTTGTCGACGACGCCCTCCTCCGCCATGACGTTGATCGTCGCGACGGCGGCGGCGCAGGCCAGCGGGTGTCCGGAATAGGTGAGGCCGCCGGGGTAGGGCCGCTTGCCGAAGGTCTCGGCGATGGCTCCGGAGATGGCGACCCCGCCGAGCGGCACGTACCCGCTGTTGACGCCCTTGGCGAAGGTCATGAGGTCGGGGGTGACGTCGAACAGGTCGGCGGCGAACCACTCGCCGGTCCGGCCGAACCCGGCCATGACCTCGTCGAGGACGAAGACGATCCCGTACTTGTCGCAGATCTCGCGGACGCCGGCGAGGTAACCGGGCGGGGGAACCATGATCCCCGCCGTCCCCGGGATGGTCTCCAGGATGATCGCGGCGACGGTGGCGGGCCCCTCGAAGGCGATGGTCGTCTCCAGGTGCTCCAGCGCCCGCGCGGTCTCCTGCTCCTCGGTCTCGGCGTAGAAGCGGGACCGGTACAGGAAGGGCGCCCAGAAGTGCACGACCCCCGCGGAGGCGCTGTCGGAGGCCCAACGCCGGGGATCGCCGGTGATGTTGACGGCCTGCTGGGTGCCGCCGTGGTACGAGCGGTAGGCGGAGAGCACCTTGGGCCGCCCGGTGTGCAGCCGGGCCATCCGCACGGCGTGCTCGACGGCGTCGGCCCCGCCGTTGGTGAAGAAGATCTTGTCCAGGTCCCCGGGCGTCCGCTCGGCGATCAGCCGGGCCGCCTCGGAGCGGGCCTCGATGGCGAAGGCGGGCGCGAAGGTGGTCAGCTTCGCCGCCTGCTCCTGTATCGCGGCGACGACCTTCGGGTGCTGGTAGCCGATGTTGGTGTAGACGAGCCCGCTGGTGAAGTCGAGATAGCGGTTGCCGTCGTAGTCCCAGAAGTACGACCCCTCCGCACCGGCGACGGCGAGCGGGTCGATGAGCTCCTGCGCGGACCAGGAGTGGAACACGTGTGCACGGTCCGCGGCCTTCACGGCGGCGCCGACCTCGGGGTGTGGCTGAGGGGTCATGCGGGTGAGCGTAAATGTCCGCGATGCGGAAGCGGTATCGGCGTCCTGTCTGCGGACGGCGGCTTTCCGCGACAGGTTGTCCAGGGTGCCCGCGGGTGATCCGGGTCGCGCCCGCGGATGATCCGGGTCGCCCTACCGATTGACAGTCTGCTGTCGAAATGACAGCATGCTGGCATGACTGGGAAACCCGTACATCTCGCCGTCTACGACACCTTCGCCGACTGGGAGACGGGGTACGCCACGGCCTACCTCGCCCGCGCCGGGTACGAGATCCGGACGGTCGGCCCGTCCGGTGAGCCGGTTACCTCCCTCGGCGGCCTGCGCGTCCAGCCGGCCCACGCCCTGGACGCCGTACGGCCGTCCGGCAGCTCCCTGCTGATCCTCCCGGGCGCGGACCTCTGGGACACCTCCGACGACCTCGCCCCCTTCGCCCGCAAGGCGCGGGAGTTCCTCGACGCCGGGGTTCCGGTCGCCGCGATCTGCGGGGCGACGGCGGGACTCGCGCGCGAGGGGCTGCTCGACGACCGCCGCCACACCGGCGCCGTCTCCTTCTATCTGGCGGCCACGGGATACGGCGGCGGCGAGCGGTACGTCGACGCGGACGGCGTGACCGACGGCGGTCTGATCACCGCCGGGCCCACCGAGCCCGTCGCGTTCGCCCGGGAGATCCTCCGGCTGCTCGGGGTCTACGAGGGTGAGGTGCTGGACGCCTGGTACCGGCTCTTCCACGACTCCGACCCGCAGGCGTACGCGGTGCTTGAGAAGGCGGCCGGGCGGTGAGCCGGGAGCGCCAGGACCTGCTCAGCCGGGCGGCGCTCGGGGTCTTCCGGCTCAACGGCCAGTTCCTCTCCGTGGCCGACGAGCTGGCGGCTCCGGCCGGGCTCACCGCCGCCTGGTGGCAGGTGCTCGGCGCGGTGCTCGGGCAGCCGCTGCCGGTCGCCGGGATCGCCCGGGAGATGGGCATCACCCGGCAGAGCGTGCAGCGGATCGCCGATCTGCTGGTGGAGCGGGGGCTGGCCGAGTACCGCCCCAACCCGGCCCACCGCCGCGCCAAGCTCCTCGCGCCGACCGAAGCGGGGCGGGCTGCCGTACAGCGGATCAACCCGGGCCACGAGGCACTGGCCGACCGCCTCGCGCAGGCCTTCGGAGAGGCCGAACTCGGGGAGGCGGTCAGCGTGTTGGAGCGGCTGAGCAAGGTCCTGGACCAGCTCTCGACGGACGACGGGCGGCCGTAGACACTGGACTGAGTCGTGCGGGTGTACGGCGGGGCGGGTGGTGTACGGCGGCGGTGCGGGTGTGCGGTCTCGGGGGAGGGCCTGCGATGGAGGGTCTCGGGGGAAGGCCCGCGAGGTCGGGTCCTGGGGGAAGACCTGCGGGGGAGGCCCCGCAGGAACACATCGGGGGAAGGCCCGCGGGGGAAGACCCGCAGGAACACACCGGGGGAAGGCCCGCGGGGAAAGACCCGCAGGAACACACCGCGGCCGAACCGGAACCCGACCACGGCCCCTCCCGCGAGCACTTCCCGCCCGGCACCTACCTCCCGCCCTGCACCCCGGACCAGGAGGACGCCCCCGCCCGCCGCAGCCGCCCCGTCACGGCGGCCCTGATAGCCGTCGCCGTGGTGGTCGCCCTGGGGGCGGGCAGCGCGGTCCACACGGCCCTGAACACCGACAGCCCGGCCACGGCACCTTCGTCCTCCGTGTCGGTCTCACCCTGAGACCGCCGTCAGCGTGGCTCCGGTGGCCGCTGCCGGGGCATGTTCGGTCTGGTCGGAGGGGTCGGAGGGAGGGGGAAGCGGCCCTGGGCGGTGCCGGGGTCCTGGCGGCCGGCGGAGGTGACCGCGCCCTGGATGCCCATCGGGGCCGAGCCGTTGCGGAACTCCACGATCCAGTCGGCGGTCTCCACGCGGATCAGCTCCGTGACGTCCTCGGAGAAGCGGCGCAGGACGCCCAGGCAGCGTTCGGTGGCCTCGGCGGCCGTGCCCTCCGTGGGGCCGAGGACCTCGCGGACGTTCTCCGAGGCCCAGTCGAACTGGAGCACCTGGAGCCGCCGCTGCACGGCCTGCGCGGTGGCCACGTCCCTTATCCAGCCGGACGTCACCCCGAAGTACCGGTCCACGGCGACACAGGCCACCGCCAGCAGCAGCCCCAGATAACCCCAGGCCGCGACCCCGGTCCCGGCCACCCCCGTCAGACCCAGCAGCGGCAGCACCGCCCCGGTCACCGCCCCCGCCGCGGCCCCGCCCCGCAGGGCCCGCGCACTGCGCCGTTTCCACACCCGGTCCGCGAGATACCAGGACGCCGTCTCCAGCGCCCCGTGCTCCACCCACCGGTACAGCTCGTCCAGCCGCACGGCGGGCTCGCCCCAGTCGCCGAGCGGAAACGTCCGCCCGGCCAGATCCGCCCTCCCGTCCTGAGGCCGGCCCTCGGGCTGCATCTCCGGCTGAGCCACCCGGCGCTCCCTACTGATCGGTCACCCTGCGTGACGCCTGATGCTGATGTGCCGGTCCTTCCTACCGCCCAATGGGTGGCGAAGGGGGTGCTTTGGTCGCTTTTCCGCTCGGAAGAGGGCCTTGATCAGGTATAGGACTCCACGTCGACTCACTCGAAAGAGTGCTGGGGCGACGCCCGTCCCGACCACGTAGGCTCGTGCCAGGGAGGAAAACCTCGCCCACACAGCCGTACCGACACAGGAGCTGATCGTGATCCCCGGTGGTGGCCAGCCCAACATGCAGCAGCTGCTCCAGCAGGCCCAGAAGATGCAGCAGGACCTGGCGAACGCGCAGGAGGAGCTCGCGAGGACCGAGGTGGACGGACAGGCGGGCGGCGGACTGGTCAGGGCCACCGTCACCGGCGCCGGTGAGCTGCGCGCGCTGAAGATCGACCCCAAGGCGGTGGACCCGGACGACACCGAGACCCTCGCCGACCTGATCGTGGCGGCCGTCCAGGCGGCCAACGAGAACGCGCAGACGCTCCAGCAGCAGAAGCTCGGCCCGCTGGCCCAGGGCCTCGGCGGTGGCGGCAGCGGCATCCCCGGGCTGCCCTTCTAGGGAGCCGGCCGCCCGCGGCGCCGGTCTTTCGGCGGTCCCCGTCTTTCACAGCCGGGCGTCGGCCAACTAGCGTACGTACTGCAAGGAACCAAGGAAGGACGGCAGTCCGTTGTACGAAGGCGTGGTCCAGGACCTCATCGACGAACTGGGGCGGCTGCCCGGCGTCGGTCCCAAGAGCGCCCAGCGGATCGCCTTCCACATCCTTCAGGCGGAACCGACGGACGTACGCCGGCTCGCGCAGTGCCTGATGGAGGTCAAGGCGAAGGTCCGGTTCTGTGCGACCTGCGGCAATGTCGCCCAGGAAGAGTTCTGCAACATCTGCCGTGACACCCGCCGCGACCCCTCCGTCATCTGTGTGGTGGAGGAGCCGAAGGACGTGGTCGCGATCGAGCGCACCCGGGAGTTCCGCGGCAAGTACCACGTGCTCGGCGGCGCGATCAGCCCGATCGAGGGTGTAGGACCCGATGATCTGCGCATACGAGAGCTGTTGGCCCGTCTGGCCGACGGTACGGTCACCGAGCTGATCCTGGCCACGGACCCGAACCTGGAGGGGGAGGCCACAGCGACGTACCTCGCCCGCATGATCAAGCCCATGGGCCTCAAGGTCACCCGCCTGGCCAGCGGCCTCCCGGTGGGTGGCGACCTGGAATACGCGGACGAGGTGACCCTCGGCCGCGCCTTCGAGGGGAGACGACTCCTAGATGTCTGACGCCACACTGCACGCGTCCGCGCAGGACCCGGACGACTTCGCGGTCCAGATCGCCGACCAGGTCGAGAGTTTCCTGGTGGCCGTCATCGAGGTGGCGAAGGGCGACGAGCCCGACTCGGCCGTCCCCTTCCTGCTCCTGGAGGTCTCCCAGCTCCTGCTGGCCGGCGGCCGCCTGGGCGCCCACGAGGACATCGTCCCCGACGAGCGCTACGAGCCCGATCTGGGCCCGGAGGCCGACGTGGACGAGCTCCGCGAGAACCTCGCCCGGCTGCTGGACCCGATCGACGTCTACTCCGAGGTCTTCGACCCCTACGAGCCCCGCAAGGCCCCGGTGCCGGCCCGTATCTCGGACGACCTGACCGATGTCATCACCGACCTGCGCCACGGCATGGCCCACTACCGGGCGGGCCGCACCACGGAGGCGCTGTGGTGGTGGCAGTTCTCCTACTTCTCCAACTGGGGCTCCACGGCGTCCGCGACGCTGCGCGCCCTCCAGTCGGTCGTCGCGCACGTCCGCCTGAACCAGCCGCTGGCGGAGCTGGACGGTCTCGACACCGACCAGGCCATGGGCGACGAGACGCTGGAGTTCGAGGCGGGCAAGGTGATGGTGGAGGAGATCGCGGGTCCGCTGGGCCTGGGAAGGCCGGCGTCCAAGTAGCGGCTCCGGACGGGGGCCTTGCGATCCTCTGTGACGCGGGTCATACGAACAGGCTTCTGAAACGGCGTAATGCGCGGGCATCCGGGGTGGTCTGACTGCACGACGGCCACACCCGGCCCGTGCCCCCGCCGCCCGAATCGGAGCCCCGCATGCACGTCACCCTCCAGCAGCCGACCGGCGCCCGTCTGATCACTGCCGCGGACCAGGAGATCGCGGTCCCCGCGACCCTGCGCTACACCTCCGCCGACCCGCCGGCCGTGCACATCGACTTCCCGCCGCATGTCACGGTCGACGGCGAGGTGGCCACGTGGACCTTTGCGCGGGTGCTGCTGGGGGAGGGGCTGCGGTCGCCCGCCGGGATCGGCAACGTCCGGGTCCGCCCGGCCGGTACGGCCCACACCTACATCGAGTTCCGCTCCCCGCAGGGCATGGCCCGGCTCCGCTTCGCCACCGCCGACCTGCTGCGCTTCCTGGCCCGCACGTACACGGTCGTCGCTCTTGACGAGGAGACCGTGGGCGCGGAACTGGACCACGGGCTGGTGACGCTGTTCGGGGGCCGGGTGTGAGCGGCGTCGGCTCCAGGACTGGCGCGAGATCAGTCAGGAACAGGGGCTGACGCGCGGACAGGCCGCCCTGACAGTCGACTTCCACCCGGCGTGGACCACCGAGGAGAGACGGTGGAGCAGCGGACTGAGGCGCGCATGGACAGGCAATCCATCGTCAGCGGACCCAAGCCTCTGGTGGGACTGAGCTTTGTTGTCAATGGCGCTGCAACGAGTGTGCATGCAGCACCGCCCTGATCTTTGGCTGCACGCCGAGAGTGGCCTGAAGACGGAGAGCTACCGGAAGGGGCGTGCCCGCGCGGATGGCGTGCTTGTCTCTGCGGGCGGCCGCAAGGGGGACGGTGAGTGGTCGGAGGCCAACAGCACGTTGATGGCCGTGGAGATCACTTCCTACGACTCCGACACCAACCGGCGTGACCGAGTCGAGAAGCCCGACGGCTACGCCGCCGCCGGCATCCCCGTCTACCTCCTCATCGACCGCGACGAGCGCGCTGTCGTCGTCTTCAACCAGCCCGAGGACGGCCGGTACCGACATGAGGAGAAGCTGCCGTTCGGTGCCACCGTCGAACTCCCCGAGCCGGTGAACATCACCCTCGACACCGGGCCCCTCAAGGAGTTCGCGGACTGATCACAGCCCCCAGAGCCCCTTTCCGACGGCCGTGATCCCGCCCGTCAGGGCCAGCAGCAGTACCAGCACGCGGGCCCGTTTCTCCGGGATGCGGGAGGCGAGCCCCCTGCCGATCAACCCGCCCGCGCCCATCGCCGCGCTCACCAGGACCCACTGCGTCCCGCTCAGCCCCGGCACCCCGTTCGACGCCACCGAGAACGCGTTCACGATCACGCCGTAGAACATCGCGTTCGGGACGAACTCCCGTACCGTCCAGCCCGCGTTGAGGGCGTAGAGGGAGAACGGCGGGCCGCCCACCCCGGCCGCGGAGTTCATGAACCCGCCCGCCGCGCCCGCGGCCACCGCTCCCCTCGTGCCGCGCAGCGCGGGCACCGCGAAACCGCGCATCACCAGCAGAACGGCCACCGTGACCAGGCCGCCCATGACCAACAGCAGCCAGGGCTCCGGGAGTCGGTGGGTCATCCAGGTCCCCGCCGGTACCGTGCAGGCCGCCGCCCCGCAGAACGGGACCATCGCCCGCGGCCGGACCAGCCGCCACCCGCCCGCCAGCCCGACGCAACAGATCACCCCGGCCGCGCAGTTGGCGAGCACGACCCCTTCGGCCGGCCCCAGCAGCAGGACCAGCGCGGGTACGGCGACCAGGGCGAAGCCCATGCCGGTGAGCCACTGCACGGACGAGCCGAGCAGCACGACGCCCGTCAGAAGCACGTCTTCCATCACGGCCAAGGTGCCATGAAGTCGCTGCTTTTGTTAACCGGCGCACACGGAGCGTGAATTGGGCGTTCGCTGTCTTCGTCCTGTACCTCGGCTGCACGGGCCCTAACCAGCGCGAAGAGAGGCTGGAGTCAGTTCACGGCACCACCCCTCACCGCACTGGAGACAGCGATGACCCGTCGTTCCATAACCAAGCGCGCAGCCGTCGTCACCGCCACCGCGATCGTGGCCGTGGGAACCGTCGGCACCGTCGCCGCCACCGCCGGTCCCGCGCACGCGAAGAAGCCCACCAAGAAGGAGATCGCGGGCCTGTTCACCACCTGGAACGCGGCCCTGCAGACCGGTGACGCCGACAAGGTCGCCGACCTGTACGCGAAGGACGCGGTGCTGCTGCCCACCGTCTCCAACAAGGTGAGAACCGACCGCGCCGGCATCGTCGACTACTTCGAGCACTTCCTGAAGAACAAGCCGGTCGGCAAGAAGGTCCACACGATCGTCAACGTCCTCGACGGCAACTCCGCGATCGACACCGGCGTCTACGAGTTCACCCTCACCGACCCGAAGACCGGCGCGAAGCGGGTCGTCGAGGCCCGCTACACGTACGAGTACGAGAAGCGGCACGGCCAGTGGAAGATCGTCAACCACCACTCCTCGGCGATGCCCGAAGGCTGATCTCCACCTTCAGCCCACCCCCCGGCGCGTCCGCCAGCGTCACCGTGCCGCCGTCGTCGGTCACCAACTGCTTGACGACGGCGAGGCCGAGGCCGGAACCGGAGCGCCCGGTCAGGCCCTGGCCGCGCCAGAAGCGGTCGAAGGCACGGGACTTGTCGGCGTCGGACATCCCCGGCCCCTCGTCCAGCACCGACAGCACCACCGTGTCCGCCCGGGACTCCACCTCGACGGTGATCCGCCCGCCGTCCGGCGAGACCTCCAGGGCATTCGAGAGCACGTTGTCCAGCACCTGGTCCAGATGACCGGGGCCGGCCAGCACGGACGGCCGGTCGTCGACCACACTCCCCCTGAGCGCGATGGTGACTCCGCGCTCGTCGGCGGCCGGCCTCCACACCGTCAGCCGCTCGTCCACGATGTCCCGCAGGGCGAGCGGCTCGGCGGCCGTCACCTTCGCCTCCGCCCGGGCCAGCACCAGCAGGCCGGTCACCAGCCGGCTCATCCGGACCACCTCGGCCGTCGCCTGCTCCACGTCCTCGCGCACGAACTCGTCGTCCACGCCGTCCGCGATGTTGTCCAGCGACAGCCGCAACGCCGTGAGCGGGGTGCGGAGTTGATGGGAGGCGTCGGCCACGAAGATGCGCTGCGAGGCGACCAGGGTGTCCAGGCGCTCCGCACCCTGGTTCAGGGTGCGGGCGAGGGTCTGCGTCTCCGGCGGGCCCGTCACAGGGGAGCGGGCGGTGAGGTCGCCGTCGCCGAACCTGCTGGCCATGGCGTTGAGTGCGCGCAGGGGCGCGGTGATACGGCGGGCGGCGAAGGCGCCGATCGCGGCGGCCGCGGCCAGGACCAGCACGGCGAGGGCGGCCCGGAAGCCCCAGATCTGCCACAGCCGCCTGGTCATGTCGGAGGTCGAGTAGACGATCCGTACGGCCGCGTCGCCCTTGGCGGGGACGGTGACGGTGAGGTTCCTGCCCCAGACGAAGTCCGAACCCCAGTCGGTCGTCGGCTCGTTCCGCTCCACCGCCCGGGTCAGCGCCGCGTCCGCGGTGGGCCGGTCGAGGCCCGGGTCGCAGGCCGTCGTGGGCGTCGCCTCCACATCGCCGTACGCCGTCGCCACCTTGGTCAGCGCCTCGCAGGAGGCCCTGTCGCCGTTTCCCAGCAGCAGCGCCATCGTGTGGGCCTCGCGCAGCACCGACTGCCGGGTGTCGTCCCGCAGTTGGTCGGTGAGCGTGAACGCCACCGGCACCGTGAACAGGAAGATCGCCACCGCGACCAGCAGGATGTAGCTCCGGATGAGCTGCCGGTTCATGAAGCCCCGTCGTCCTTGACGATCTCCAGCCGGAAGCCGACCCCGCGGACCGCCTCGATGCTGATCGCCCCGGCGAGCTTGCGGCGCAGCGCGGCCACGTGCACGTCCAGCGTCTTGGTCGGCCCGAACCAGTTGGCGTCCCAGACCGCCTCCATGATCTGCTCGCGCGACATCAGCGCGCCCGGCTCCTCGGTGAGGAAGGCCAGCAGGTCGTACTCCTTGGGCGCGAGCGGCACCTCCTCGCCGTCCAGGCGCACCCGGGCGGCCTTGCGGTCGACGGTGAGGCGGGAGCCGTACCGGTCGGGGCCGCTGTCGGCATGCGGGGTACGGGGCCGCACGCGCCGCATCACGGCGCGTATCCGCGCGATGACCTCACGGACGCCGAACGGCTTGGACACGTAGTCGTCGGCGCCCAGCTCCAGGCCGACCACCCGGTCCGTCTCGTCGCTGCGCGCGCTGATCACGATGATCGGCACGTCACCGCGCAGCCGCAGCGCCTTGCACACGTCCAGGCCGTCGGTGTCCGGCAGGCCGAGATCCAGCAGGACGACGTCGTAGGGCCCGGCGTGGTCGAGGGCGGCGGCGCCGGTGGAGACCCACTCCACCTCGAAGCCGTACCGGATCAGGCCGCGTCTGAGGGACTGGGCGACCGGCTCATCGTCTTCCACCAGGAGTACGCGCACAGCCGCACCCTAATGCTTGAAACTTAATTCACAGCTGTCGCTCTCGTCCCACAGCGCCGTGTGACGCGGTGCACTTTTCCCGGGGTGCCGAATTGGGCATGCGCTGACCTGGGCGTCCGAATCTCACGATGCGATACCGCAGAGGTGGAAACCGGACGCTCGTTAAACTGAGCCGACACAAACGGACTGAGCGAGGAGCGCACGTGGGCCTTGTCGTGCAGAAGTACGGAGGCTCCTCCGTAGCCGATGCCGAGGGCATCAAGCGCGTCGCCAAGCGAATCGTCGAAGCGAAGAAGAACGGCCACCAGGTGGTCGTCGTCGTTTCCGCGATGGGCGACACGACGGACGAGCTGATCGATCTCGCCGAGCAGGTATCGCCGATGCCTGCCGGGCGTGAGTTCGACATGCTGCTGACCGCCGGAGAGCGGATCTCCATGGCACTGCTCGCCATGGCGATCAAAAACCTGGGCCACGAGGCCCAGTCGTTCACCGGCAGCCAGGCCGGCGTCATCACCGACTCGGTCCACAACAAAGCCCGGATCATCGACGTCACGCCGGGCCGTATCCGGGAGTCGCTGGACAAGGGCAACATCGCCATCGTCGCCGGCTTCCAGGGCGTCAGCCAGGACAAGAAGGACATCACCACGCTCGGCCGCGGTGGTTCCGACACCACGGCCGTGGCGCT
>NZ_KQ948741.1:196904-398043 GCF_001514195.1 Streptomyces griseorubiginosus
TCTACACCGACGTCGACGGCGTGTTCACCGCCGACCCGCGCGTGGTGAAGAAGGCGAAGAAGATCGACTGGATCTCCTTCGAGGACATGCTGGAGCTCGCCGCCTCCGGTTCGAAGGTGCTGCTCCACCGCTGTGTGGAGTACGCGCGCCGCTACAACATCCCGATCCACGTCCGGTCCAGCTTCAGCGGGCTTCAGGGCACCTGGGTCAGCAGTGAGCCGATCGAGCAAGGGGACAAGCAGGTGGAGCAGGCCATCATCTCCGGTGTCGCGCACGACACCTCCGAGGCCAAGATCACGGTCGTCGGCGTGCCGGACAAGCCGGGTGAGGCCGCGGTCATCTTCCGCACGATCGCGGACGCCGAGATCAACATCGACATGATCGTGCAGAACGTCTCCGCCGCCTCCACCGGGCTGACGGACATCTCGTTCACGCTTCCCAAGGCCGAGGGCCGCAAGGCCATCGACGCCCTGGAGAAGAACAAGTCCGGCATCGGCTTCGACTCGCTGCGCTACGACGACCAGATCGGCAAGATCTCCCTGGTCGGCGCGGGCATGAAGACCAACCCGGGCGTCACGGCGGACTTCTTCACCGCCCTGTCCGACGCGGGCGTGAACATCGAGCTGATCTCGACCTCCGAGATCCGCATCTCGGTCGTCACCCGCGCCGACGACGTCAACGAAGCCGTCCGCGCGGTCCACAGCGCCTTCGGCCTCGACTCCGACAGTGACGAGGCGGTCGTCTACGGCGGCACCGGACGATGACCGTCCGCCCGACGCTCGCGGTCGTAGGCGCGACCGGAGCCGTCGGCACGGTCATGCTCCAGATCCTGTCCCAGCACGCGGACATCTGGGGCGAGATCCGACTGATCGCCTCCCCGCGCTCGGCCGGCCGCAAGCTGGCCGTGCGCGGGGAGCAGGTCGAGGTGATCGCCCTGTCGGAGGAGGCCTTCGACGGGGTCGACGTCGCCATGTTCGACGTACCCGACGAGGTGGCCGCCCAGTGGGCGCCGGTCGCCGCCGCGCGCGGTGCCGTCGTCGTGGACAACTCCGGAGCCTTCCGGATGGACTCCGACGTGCCCCTCGTCGTCCCCGAGGTCAATCCGCACGCGGCCCGGATGCGGCCGCGCGGGATCATCGCCAACCCCAACTGCACGACCCTCTCCATGATCGTGGCCCTGGGCGCGCTGCACGCCGAGTTCGGGCTGCGGGAGCTGGTGGTGTCCAGCTACCAGGCCGTGAGCGGGGCCGGGCGGGCCGGGGTGGAGACCCTGCGCCGGCAGCTGTCCCTGGTCGCCGGCACCGAGCTCGGCACGCACCCCGGCGATGTGCGGCGGGCCGTCGGCGACCACACCGGGCCGTTCCCGGAGCCGGTCGCGCTGAACGTCGTGCCGTGGGCCGGGTCGCTGCGCGAGGACGGCTGGTCCTCGGAGGAGATGAAGGTGCGGGACGAGACCCGCAAGATCCTCGGACTGCCCGCGCTGCCGGTCGCCGTGACCTGTGTGCGGGTCCCGGTCGTCACCGTGCACTCCCTCACCGTGCACGCCCGCTTCGAGGGCGAGGTCACCGTCCGCAAGGCGCGCGAGATCCTCGCGACCGCCCCCGGGGTCGTCCTCTTCGACGATCCGGAGGCCGGGGAGTTCCCCACCCCCGCCGACGTGGTGGGCACCGATCCCACCTGGGTCGGGCGGGTCCGTCGGGCCCTCGACGACCCGACGGCACTCGAACTCTTCGTGTGCGGGGACAACCTCCGCAAGGGTGCCGCGCTCAACACCGCGCAGATCGCGGAGCTGGTGGCGGCCGAGTTCGGGTGACCGAACGCAGGTGTCGGCACGGAAAAAGTCCTGGCCATGGCCGAAACGCTTTGTAGGATCTGTGGGCGACATGTGGTGCGACCAATAGTCCGTACCACTTGATCCCGGCGCCCGGGCGTCCGAAGATTTTCCTCCCCGCTCTCCGCAACCGCGCGGAGGGCGGGGAGCGTCTTTGCGAACGCCCTTTCAGGGGGTGCGGGATGCGCGACGAGGCGTGGGGACGCCTCGCTCCATCAGGACACAGGGGAAGAGCGGGTAGGCATGAGCGCGTTTGACGCACGGTCAGTTGTGCTGCCTGAGAGAAGACGGTCAGGCGCGTACAACCCTCACGGGGGTGAGCGTGTCCAACTGGCGTGGCTCAGGTACTCGACTTCCCGGCCGCGCCGAGCGGCGCGGCCGTCCTCCGGCCCCGCAGGCCCGGGGCGCCCGGTGGCATGCCGGTGATCGCGCCCATGCCCGCAGCGCGGCCCGCCCGCATACCCAGTCAGCGCGACGGCGCCGAGGAAGCGGCGGCAGCCGGGACCACCGTCGACCACCTGACCGAGACCTACCGGGCGCACTACCGCTCGCTGCTGGGTCTCGCCGCCCTCCTGCTCGACGACACCGCCTCCTGCGAGGACGTCGTCCAGGAGGCCTTCATCCGCGTCCACTCGGCGCGCAAACGCGTCCGCGACCCCGAGAAGACGCTCGCCTACCTGCGGCAGACGGTCGTCAACCTCTCCCGTTCGGCCCTGCGCCGGCGCATCCTCGGACTGAAGCTGCTGTCCAAGCCGATGCCCGACATGGCGAGCGCCGAGGAGGGGGCCTACGACCAGCTGGAGCGGGACTCGCTGATCAAGGCCATGAAGGGCCTCCAGCGCCGCCAGCGCGAGGTGCTGGTCCTGCGCTACTTCGCCGACATGACCGAGGCCCAGGTCGCCGACGCGCTCGGCATCTCGCTGGGCTCCGTCAAGGCGTACGGCTCCCGGGGCATCGCCGCGCTGCGCGTCGCCATGGAGACGCCGGCATGAGCGGCGACAGTGGATCCGAGGAACGGCGCCACGAACCCTACGAGTGGCACGAGCCGACGTGGGGGTCACAGCAAGAGCACACGCAATCGCACGCTGGGAACGGAACTGTGAATCACGGCCCCGACGATCTGAGCTCCACGGGGGAGTTCGACTCGGACGAGCTGGCACTGCGACGGATGCTTCAGCAGGCGGTCCAGGAGATGGAGCCGCGGGACGGCACGCTGGAGCATCTGCGCAAGGCGGTGCCCGCCCGCCGGGCACGCAAGCGACAGGCACTGGTCGGCATGGCGGCCGCGGCGCTCTTCTTCGGCACCGCGATCCCGGCCGTCGTGCACGTCTCCTCCGCCAACACGAGCGCCAACACCTCCAACGCCGGGCACACCTCCCAGATGCAGGGCGGCGCGGGCGACGGCAAGCACCAGGACGGCGGCGAGTCCACCTCCGGCGGCTCCGCCGGCAAGGGCGAGGACAAGGGCAAGGGCGAGACGAAGGGCGAGGACAAGGGCAAGTCGGCCGGCGCGAGCGCCGGTGCGAGCAGCGGCGCCGACCCGTCGGCCACGTCCGCCGCGAGCACCCCGGCCTGTACGGCGGCGCAGCTGGGCACGCCCACGGCGAGCACCGCCGCGCCCGACGCCTCCGGCACGGTCTACGGCACCTTCCACATCACCAACGGCTCCACCGCCGCCTGCACGGTCAGCGGTCCCGGCACCGTGACCGCCAGCCCGCAGGGCGCCGCGGACGGGAGCAAGATCGTCGCGACGCGGCATGCCTCCGGCGACCCGGCGACCGGACTGCCCGATCCCTCGGCCGAGGTCTCGCAGCTGCTGCTCCAGCCCGGTTCCTCCTACGACGTGAAGTTCGCCTGGGTGCCGTCCGAGACCTGTCCCACCACGGACCCCTCGACCGACCCCACCCCCGATCCCACGTCCTCGCCGGACGCCTCCAGCAGTGCGGGCTCCTCCACCGGCGGCGACACCGGGACCTCCACCCAGCTGATGACCGCGGACGGCACGGCGGACGGCAGCGTCCTGGTGACCAACACGGGAGAGGCGGGCGGCCCGACGATGTCCACGACGGTCTCCAACGCGTGCGCGGGGACCGTGTACTGGACGGGTGTGCTCACGTCGTCCTGACGAAGGGTGACGGCGGTGACGGGGAAGGCGCTCCTCAGGCGGGCGTCTTCTCCTGGGACTGGCCCCGCTCTCCCTCTTCCTGGCTCGCCTGTTCCGGCTGTGCCTCGTCCGGGACGATCCCCAGTTCCGCGTCCCGGACGAACTCCACCTCGCGGCGCATCAGCCGGAACCACATGAAGACCACGAAGCCGGCGAAGACGAACCACTCCCCGGTGTAGCCGAGGTTCTGGAAGGCCTTCAGGTCCAGCCCGCTGTCGGCGGGCGCGGTCGCCGGCACCGCCTTCATCCCGGAGTCACCGGTGTTGAGGGTGACCCACGCGTCGTACACGTCGTACGGCACGAGGTTGATCAGCGAGGCCGCGCTGATCGCCGCGGTCTGCCCGGCCGGAAGCCCGCCCCGCGCGCTGACGCCGTTGTCCCCCGGGGTCTCGGAGGCCTGGAGCGCCCCGGTGACGGTGACCTCGCCCTTCGGCGGGGCCGGGGCCTTCGCCGGGTCGGGGGTGCCCGGCAGCCAGCCGCGGACCACGGGAAGGGCCTGGCCGCCGTCGGTGCGCAGCAGCGTCAGCACGTAGTAGCCCTGGCGGTCGCCCAGCTGCCGGTCGGGGACGAGCAGCTGCTTGTCGTACCGCCCGGTCGCGGTGACCTGCTTGCCGGAGGTCGCCTTGTCCACCGGGAGCAGCTCGGCCAGCGGCCGCGGGGCCTCCCGGACATCCGTGACGACCGCCTTCTCGGCCTCCCGGCTCTCCGTCATCCGGTCCTCGAACCGGCTCAGCTGCCACGACCCCATGAAGATGCAGAACGGGATGGCGAGCAGCACGAAGACGTTGATGCCGAACCAGCGGGGCGTCAGCAGAAACCGGTACACACTCCCACGGTACGGGGCCGCCCCGGGGCGAAGGGGCGCGGGGTCAGTACCGCTCGGTGAGGTGGTCCCGGCCCGCCGGGGGTTCGTACGGCTCCGGCCAGAAGTCCGTGACCGCGGATATGCGGCCGCTCGCGTCACCGGTGAAGAACGAGACGGCGTACATCTCCTCCAGGCCCACCGTGAAGTGGGTCCAGGTGACGACCTGGGACGGTTCGGCGACGATCCGCTCGATCCGCACGTGCCAGTCGCCCGGGTACTCCCGGTTGAACTCGGTGTACCGCGCCCGCCCGCTGATGCGCTCGCGGGTCTGCGGCAGGGTGTAGACGACGTCCTCGGCCAGGGTGTCCGCGAACGCGCTCCAGTCCCGGGCCTCGGCGAAGGCCCAGAAATTCTCCACGGTCTTGCGCAGATCGGTCATGCGGACGAGTCTGCACCCCGCCACTGACAATCGGCCCGGAGCGGGCTCGCGGGCCTGGTGGGAAGGGGTCCGGGTAAGCGGCCGGTAGAAGTTTTCCACAGGCTGGGGACCTCGTCTGCGGATTGTCTGTGAGGGCAGGCAGTATGGGGTCATGACTGAGAGCAACGGGTCCGCCGCGGCCGAGCGGAACAACGAGATGCCGGACTGGGAGAAGCGCTTCCGGGCGCCCCGGGTGTCCCTGCCCGACTGGGCGGAGGACGCCCCGGACCGCTCCTTGTTCGTCTCCAACGCCACCGGGACCTACGAGCTGTACGCCTGGGACAGAGCCACCGGCGAGCAGCGCCAGGTGACGGACCGGCCCAACGGCACCACGGACGGCGTGCTCTCCCCGGACGGCGCCTGGATCTGGTGGTTCGACGACAAGGACGGCGACGAGTTCGGCGTCTGGCGCCGCCAGCCCTTCGAGGGCGGCCCGGACGAGCCGGCCGCACCGGGCCTTGCGGCCTCCTACCCCGCGGGCCTGGCCCTGGGCCGGGACGGCCGTACGGCGGTCGTGGGCCGCTCGACCGACGACGAGGGCACCTCCATCCATCTCGTCCGGGACGGCGAGGAGCCGGTGGAGATCTACCGGCACCGCGAGTCGGCGGGCGTCGGTGACCTCTCCCACGACGGCACGCTGATCGCGATCGAGCACACCGAGCACGGCGACGCGATGCACTCCGCGCTGCGCGTGGTCCGCCCCGACGGCACCGCGGTCGCCGAACTCGACGACACCAAGGGCGGCAGCGAGGAACTGGGCCTGGAGGTCCTCGGCTTCGCGCCGGTCGTCGGGGACGGCCGGCTGCTCATCGGCCACCAGCGGCGCGGCCGTTGGGAACCGCTGGTGTGGGACGTGACCACGTCCGAGGAGACCGACCTCGACCTGGACCTGCCCGGCGACGTGGGCGCCGAGTGGTACCCGGACGGCACCGGCCTGCTCATCGTGCACAGCTTCGAGGCGCGCAGCGAGCTCTTCCGGTACGACCTGGCGAGCGGCACCCTCGAGAAGGTCCCCACCCCGCCGGGCTCCGTGTCCGGGGCGACGGCCCGCCCCGACGGCAGCGTGGAGTACCTGTGGTCCTCGGCCGCCGAGCCATCGGCGGTGCGCTCCACTACGGGCCGGGTGGTGCTGGACCCGCCCGGCCTGAAGTCCCCCGGCTCGGTGCCGGTGGAGGACGTGTGGGTGGAGGGCCCGGGGGGCCGTATCCACGCCCTGGTCCAGAAGCCCGCCGGGGCGAGCGGACCGCTGCCGACGGTCTTCGACATCCACGGCGGCCCGACCTGGCACGACAGCGACGCGTTCGCGGCGGGCCCCGCGGCCTGGGTGGACCACGGGTACGCGGTCGTCAGGGTCAACTACCGCGGTTCCACGGGATACGGGCGGGAGTGGACCGACGCCCTCAAGCACCGGGTCGGTCTCATCGAGCTGGAGGACATCGCGGCGGTGCGGGAATGGGCCGTCGCCTCCGGCTTCGCCGACCCCGCGCGGCTCGTCCTGACCGGCGGCTCCTGGGGCGGCTACCTCACCCTCCTCGGCCTCGGCACCCAGCCGGAGGCGTGGACCCTGGGCATCGCGGCGGTGCCCGTCGCCGACTACGTCACGGCGTACCACGACGAGATGGAGGCGCTGAAGGCGATGGACCGGACGCTGCTCGGCGGCACACCGGAGGAGGTGCCGGAGCGGTTCGAGGCGTCGTCGCCCCTGACCTACGTCGACCAGGTGAAGGCGCCGGTGTACATCTCGGCGGGGGTGAACGACCCCCGGTGCCCGATCCGCCAGGTCGACAACTACGTTAAGCGGCTGGAGTCCCGCGGCGCGGTCCACGAGGTGTACCGCTACGACGCGGGCCACGGCTCACTCGTGGTGGACGAGCGGATCAAGCAGGTGAAGCTGGAACTGGACTTCGCGGCGAGGCATTTGGGGTAGCAGGGGAGGAGTTTCGTCCGCGGGTGCGTGGGGGCTGGTCGCGCACCCGCGGCGGAGCCGCTGATGTCACAGCCGCGCCTGCCAAGGGGCGTTCGGTCAGGTCTTCAGGGGCGCGGGGAACGGCGCGACCAGCCCCCACGCACCCGCACCCGCACAACGACCTGACCCGGCGCGCACTTCACCCACCGCTACGTCCCCACCCGTCCCCGCCGCCCCAGCAACTCCGCCAGCCCCCGCCGCGTCGCCGCCAGCACCACCCGGTCCGACGGCTGGAGCACATACGTGTCCGGCAGGTCCCACGTCAGTCCCGGCGCGTCCCCGGACTCCTCCCGGGCCAGCACCCGCCAGGACCCCGCCCGGAACGCCTGCCCGACCGTCTTCCCCTCCAGCTGCGGATGCCCGCCCACCTCCACCGCCGCGAACAGCAGCACCCGCCGTTCGACGGGGAAGGCCCCCAGGATCTGTCGCCCCATCATCGCCCCGGCGAACGCGGGCGCCGCGAGGTGCGACACACTCCGGCTCCGCGTCGAGGCACCCGGGTGCGCGGCCCGCAGGGTCCGGTACACCGCCGTCGCGAAGTCGTCGTCGTACAGGCGGAGCACCACCCGCAGGTCGGGTCGCACGGCCCGCGCGTACAGCACGGCCTCCAGATTCGTGGTGTCCGCGCTGGTCACCGCGAGGAGTGCGTGCGCGCGGTGGATCTTGGCGGCCTCCAGGACTCCCTCCTGAGTGACGTCCCCGAGGACCACCGGCACTCGCAGCCGCCGGGCCGTGGCGAGTCCGCGGGCCTCGGGGTCCGACTCGACGCAGACCACCGGGATGTTCAGTTCCCGCAGCCGGGTCAGCACCCGGGTGCCGATCTTGCCGAGCCCGAGGAGCACCACATGTCCACCGAGACCGCGGGGCGGTTTGCGCAGGGAGGAGACGGTGCGGAAGGTGCCGAGCGCCTCCAGGACCGCCGCGAGCAGCACCGGGAGGAGGAGCAGTCCGGCTAATCCGGACAAGAGTTGGAGGATCTGCCTCCCGACGGACTGTCCGATCGCGGGATCGTCGATCGCGAACAGGTCGAGCAGGGTCAGATAGAAGGCGCGCAGCGGATGGATCCCGGTCACCAGCCACAGCGCGACGGCGAGCGCGACCACACACCCCACCATGCCGGCCAGCGACCACCGCAGCCGCCGCGAGAACAGGGACGCGAACCAGGGCATCACGCCCCGGCCGTCGGGCAGCGCGGGTCCGGCGTAGGAGACCTGCTCCAGCACGACGGTCGTGCGCTCACCGCCGTCCCGTACCGCCGCCGCGTCCGGCAGCAGCGTCGGTCCCTGGTCACCGCCGGGTCCGGTGGTGCCGGTGGGGTCGGTCGGCGAGAGCAGGGCGAGCGTGGCAAGACCCGGAGCGGCGCTCACCCCGGCCCCGGCGGGCGGCCGTTCCACCGCGCGCAGCAGCAGGCCGCCGGTCTGGAGCACCTTGCTGGTGCCGGTGAGGGCGGTGGCGGCCAGCGCCGGCGCGGCGGTGTCGGCGTCGGAGAGCACGGTGGTGGAGGCGTCGAAGCCGGAGCCGTCGGCCGAGTCGCCGTCCGCGCTCCCGGCGGCCAACGCGGCGGCCTGGTCGAGGAGCGCCTCGATGTGCTGGCCGAGGCGGCGGTTGTAGAGCCGCAGGACCAGCCGCAGCCGGGGGTTGAGCCGGCGGGCGGTGAGGGCGGCGCGGATGTTGGTCTCGTCGTCGTCGTACACGAGGGCGAGCGCGTCCGCCCGTTCCACCCCCGCCTCGGCGAGCGCGGCCTCGCTGGGCTCGGCGGCCTCCATCAGCCGTATGCCACCCCGGGGGTCACCACCGGTGCCGCTCGCGTGCGCGGGGCTGCCGTGGCCCCCGGTGGCTCCGGCGCCCCCGTTGCCCCCTGCGGTCCCGTTGCCGGTCAGGCCGACGGCCGCGGTCACCACCCGGTCGAGCAGCGCGGACGCGGCTCTGGTCCGCACCACCACCGGTGGCCGGACGGATCGTTCGGAGGCCGGTACGACCAGCGTGACCTGCTCGCCGTAGACCCCTCTGAGCTCGGCAGCCAACCGGTGCGCGAGCCCGTCGTCCCCGCACACCACCATGTGCGCGGCCGTGTCGCCCGGCACTCCGGGACCCTGGTTCGGAACGCTCCCCACGAGGGAGAAGACTGCCTCACCGGGGCGGGTGGTGCCACGACCGGGTCCTGACGCTCCCGTGAACTCCCAAGAAATCCCCAAAACGCCGCGCACACTGAGCAATCGGACCCGTTCCCCCGTACGCACCGGTGGGGAAGCCAGCATTTCACCACCGGAGGGATCCCGGCCGTGGCCGTCACCAAAGCACCCCCGCAGCCGCGGGACACCGGCGAGGAGCTCCGGCCCCAGTCGCCCCCGGCACCTTCCCCGGCGCCGTCCCGTGCGCCGGACGCGGAGACGCGGCGGCTCGACTCCCCCCTCGCGCTGACCCTGTTGATGCTCCTGGTGGTGCTCTGCCAGGGCCCGATCCGCGCGGCGCTAGGCGCGCCGGTGATG
This sequence comes from Streptomyces griseorubiginosus, assembly GCF_001514195.1. Taxonomy (GTDB): domain Bacteria; phylum Actinomycetota; class Actinomycetes; order Streptomycetales; family Streptomycetaceae; genus Streptomyces; species Streptomyces griseorubiginosus. Next base: position 206,638 of record NZ_KQ948741.1, read on the forward strand.
CAGAGCTGGATGACGGTGTTCGTCGCCGTGCTCGTCCAGGCGCTGCCCTTCCTGGTGCTCGGAGTGCTGCTCTCGGCGGCGATCGCGGTGTTCGTGCCGCCGTCGTTCTTCGCCCGCGCACTGCCGAGCAACCCCGTTCTCGCGGTGCCGGTGGCCGGGGTGGCGGGCGCGGTGCTGCCGGGTTGCGAGTGCGCGTCCGTGCCGGTGGCGGGGGCGCTGGTGCGGCGCGGTGTCACCCCGGCGGCGGCCCTCGCCTTCCTGCTCTCCGCCCCGGCGGTCAACCCGATCGTGCTGACGGCGACCGCGGTGGCCTTCCCGCGCAATCCCGAGATGGTGGTGGCCCGGCTGGTCGGGAGCCTGCTGGTGGCCTGCGCGATGGGCTGGCTGTGGCTGCGCCTGGGCCGCGCCGACCTGATCAAGGCACCGGCCCGGCACGCGTACGAGGGCCAGGGCAAGGGCGCCGCCTTCTGGGGCTCGGTGCGGCACGACGTGGTGCACGCGGGCGGCTTCCTGGTCGTGGGCGCGATGGCGGCGGCGACGCTGAAGGCGGTGGTCCCGCAGACGTGGTTGCGTACGGCGGCGGAGAACCCGGTGATCGCCGTGCTGGCCCTCGCCGGGCTTGCCGTGGTGCTGTCGATCTGCTCGGAGGCGGACGCGTTCGTGGCCGCCTCGCTCACCCAGTTCTCGCTGACCGCGCGGCTGACCTTCCTGGTCGTCGGCCCGATGATCGACCTCAAGCTGTTCGCGATGCAGACCGGCACCTTCGGCCGCGCCTTCGCCCTGCGTTTCGCCCCGGCCACCCTCGCGCTGGCGATCGTGGGCTCGGTCCTGACCGGGTGGGTGCTGCTGTGAACCGACAGGCACAGTCCGCGATCCTGTTCGTCCTCGGCGCGGCCCTCCTGCACGCGGGCCTCACCGACCTCTACCTGCGGTACGTCAAGGCGGGGTTGCGTCCGCTGGTCCTGGCGGCGGGGGTGGTGCTGATCGTGACGGCGGTGGCGACGGCCTGGTACGAGTGGCGGGCCGACGCGAAGCGCAAGGAGCACCACGGAGAGCAGCCGCAGGAGGAGGGGGCCCATCACGAGGGGGCTCATCACGAAAGGGCTCATGAGGAGGGGGCCCATGAGGAGGGGGCGCACGTCCATCGCGAACCGCGCGTCTCCTGGCTGCTGGTCCTGCCCCTCTTCGCCCTCATCCTCGTCGCCCCGCCGGCCCTCGGCTCCTACAGCGCGATGCGCACGGGTACGGCACTTCAGCAGGCGTACGGCTATCAGAAGCTCCCCGCGTCCGGCCCGCTGCGGCTGGGTCTTGCCGACTACGCGGGCCGGGCGGTCTACGAGCACGGCAAGGGGCTCACCGGACGGCCGATCACCGTCACGGGGTTCGTCGCCCTGGACCACTCCGGTGCGCCCTACCTGGTCCGCATGGCCCTCAACTGCTGTGCGGCGGACGCGCAGCCGGTCAAGATCGGCCTGACGGGGCAGGTCCCGCCGGTCCTCAAGCCGGACGGCTGGTTGCAGGTCACCGGCACCTACACCGCCAAGCGGACCAAGGACGCGGTCAACGGCGGCCCCATCCCCTACCTCCAGGTCACCGCGGCCAAGCCGGTACCGACCCCGTCCGACCCGTACGACGAGACCTGGAACAACTGATCGCCGCTTGCCGTGATTCACCGGTCAGGCGCGTCCCGGCGGAGACGGCAGTCGGCCCGACTTGCTGTGAATGAGCGGCTGAGGTGACGTTCCGGGCCGGGCCGACTTCATTTGCGGTGCCCCCTTGCCCGGCCGCCCCGGCTTGCCGTGATCGTGCGACTGTTGCGACTGCTGCGACCGCGTCGACTTCGGTTGCGAGGACGGTTCGTTCGGGATGCGCGTCCCGCCTGCCCTCCCGCCTGACCGACCGGTTGGCTGTGTCCGCCCGGTCGCGCCGACGTTGTGCGCGGTGACCGGGCCCTGCCACGCCGACCTCGCCCCCCCCCGCCCCGCCCCGCCCCCTTGCCTTCCACCCCCACCCGGTCTCACCCCACCGCCCGCTCCCTGTGCCCCCGGCTGCCCCCGCTCGCCCCTTGCCGATGCCGATCCCTCCCCCTAGCCTGCAATCTGACGACCCATCAGATTCTCATCAGAAACCGGCTAGGGGGCAGGCAATGGCCGTCACCACCGAGAGCGGGACCGGATCCGGACCCGGACCTGGCAGCAGGGACATCCCGAGAGTCATCAGCGTGGACGACCACGTGATCGAACCCGCGCACCTCTTCGAGACCTGGCTCCCGGCCAAGTACCGGGACAGGGGGCCGAAGCCGCTCACCGCCGGCATCGGGGAGCTCGCGTACGTCGGCGGGAAGTACCGGTTCACCACCGACCCGGAAGGGCAGCTCACGGACTGGTGGGAGTACGAGGGCCTCCTCTTCCCGTACAAGCGGATCATCGCGGCCGTCGGCTTCTCGCGGGACGAGATGACGCTCGACGGGATCACCCGGGAGCAGATGCGCAAGGGGTGCTGGGATCCCAAGGCCAGGATCGAGGACATGGAGATGAACCATGTCGAGGCCTCCCTCTGCTTCCCCACCTTCCCCCGCTTCTGCGGGCAGACCTTCGCCGAGGCCCAGGACAAGGAGGTCGGACTCGCCTGCGTACGCGCCTACAACGACTGGATGGTCGAGGAGTGGTGCGGGGACAGCGGCGGCCGGCTGATCCCGCTGTGCCTGATCCCGCTGTGGGACGTCGAGCTGGCCGTCGCGGAGATCCGCCGTAACGCCGAACGCGGTGTCAGGGCCGTCACCTTCAGCGAGATCCCGACCCATCTGGGACTGCCGTCGATCCACTCCGGCTACTGGGACCCGTTCTTCGCGGCGTGCGAGGAGACCGGGACGGTCGTCAACATGCACATCGGCAGCAGCTCCCAGATGCCGGCCGCCTCACCGGACGCCCCGCCCGCCGTCCAGGCGTCCCTGTCCTTCAACAATGCCATGGCCTCGATGATGGACTTCCTGTTCAGCGGGGTGCTGGTGAGGTTCCCCCGGCTGAAACTGGCGTACAGCGAGGGCCAGATGGGCTGGATCCCGTACGCCCTGGAACGCGCCGACGACGTCTGGGAGGAGCACCGGGCCTGGGGCGGGGTGAAGGACCTGATCCCGGAGCCGCCCTCGACGTACTACTACCGGCAGATCTTCTGCTGCTTCTTCCGCGACCGGCACGGAATCGAGGCCATCGAGACCGTCGGCGTGGACAACGCGACCTTCGAGACCGACTACCCGCACGTCGACTCGACCTGGCCGCACACCAAGAAGGTCGCCGAGGAGCATGTGGCCGGGCTCCCGGACGAGGTGATCTACAAGCTGATGCGGGGCAACGCGATCCGCATGCTCGACCTCGACTTCGACCGCTAGCCGCCGCCGCGGGACCAGCCGGCCGTGGGATCGGCCTCCAGCCCCGTCAGGTCATGGGCGAGCGGGCCCGGGGTGAGCTGGTCGCCGGTGTCCAGGACCTTCACGTACGACCGCTCGCGTGCGCGAGTGCGAACGTGCGGGTGACCTCCGGTCCGCCGGGGCCGCCCCTGGCGGAAGGTCACCGGTGGGCCGTCGGGGACGTACGGGTGCACCTCGTCCGTACGGCCGTTGTGGTCGTCATGGGCACCCCCCAGCCGCAAACGCGGGCCGTGAACGAAAAGACCCGACCGCTGGCGACGGGGGATGCACCAGCGGTCGGGCTGTGGCCAAGACTAACAAGGCAAATGGAACAGCGGGAGCGGACTGCTCAGCCGGGGGGAGAAGTTGTGATCGGGATCACGTCATATGCCTCAGGCGCACGGAGGATCGTACGAGAGCCGCGGCAGGTACTCCTCCCACTCCTGGCGGCTCAGGACGTTCCCGGTGGTGGCGCAGATGCGGTCGATCGCGTCGTCGACGTCGAGGTCCCACAGCCGGATCGTGTCCGAGCCGCTGGACACCCCGAGCATGCGGCTGTTGGGGCTGAACGAGAGGAAGTTGCCGGTCTTGGCGTTGGGGCTCATCGACTGCCCGATGGGGCCCGCCGCGGACGGGTCGGCCACGTCCCAGAGCCGGACCGTGTTGTCGTTGCCGCCACTGGCCAGCCTGGCGCCGTCGCGGCTGTACGTCAGTGACACGACCGCCTCGGTGTGCCCGGTGAGGGCGGTACCCGTCTGCGCGGCGTGCGGGGGATCGGCCACGGCCCAGAGCCGGACCGTGTCGTCGTTGCCGCCGCTGGCCAGGGTGTGCCCGTCCGGGCTGAAGACCACCGCGTTGACGGGCCCGTCATGCCCGGTGAGGGGCTTGCCGAGCGGAGTCGTCTCACGGGCCGGGCCCGTGATCCTCCAGAGCCGGATCGTGCCGTCCGCGCTTCCGCTGGCCAGCGTGCGGCCGTCCGGGCTGAACGCGAGGCTGTTGATGTACCCCCGGTGACCGGCGACCGGACCGTGGGAGACCGGGTGGGCCGGATCGGACACGTCCCACAGCTGGAAGGTGCGGCCGTCGTAGGCCGTGGCCATGGTGCGTCCGTCGGGACTGAACGCCAGAGCGTCCGGGCCCATGAACCGGGAGCGCAGCACGAGCGCCGGACCGTAGGGGACCGGACGGGCCGGGTCGGTGACGTTCCACAGGTGGACCCGGCCGACGGCGAGCACCGCGAGGATGCGGCCGTCGGGGGAGAACTGCACCCGGGAGTCCGGGTCGCGCACCTCGGGGGTGAACGGCTCGCCGAGCGCCACCGGCCGGGCCGGGTCCGTCACCTTCCACAGCCGGATCCGGCCGTCCCGCCCGGACGTGGCGAGCACCTTGCCGTCCCGCCGGAACGCCCCGCTGCTGCCCACCATGTCTCCGCGCGGGATCGACCACAGGCGCACCTTGCTGTCGCCGCTGCCGGTGGCGAGGGTGCGGCCGTCCGGGCTGAAGCCCAGCGCGTACATCTCCCCGCTGCTCCCGGCGAGCGGCTCGCCGACCTGCGAGGGGTACGCCGGGTCGCTCACGTTCCACAGGCTCGCCGTGCTGTCCGCGCTGGCCGCGGCGAGCGTGCTGCCGTCGGGGCTGAAGGCCACGGACCAGATGGGCCCCGCGTGGCCGGTCAGCGGCGAGCCGATGGGGCCGGCCGCGGACGGATCGGCCACGTCCCACAGCCGGACGGTGTCGTCCGCGCTGCCGCTCGCCAGCTCGGTCCCGTCCGGGCTGAAGGCGACCGAGTGCACCAGACCGGTGTGCCCCGCGAGAGCACGGTCGTACGCCTTCGGGTGGCGCGGGTCCGTGGTGTTCCACAGCCGAATCGTTTTGTCATCGCCCGCGGACGCCAGCGTGCGCCCGTCCGGACTCCACGCCACGGACCGCACCGCGGCCCCGGACCCGGTCAGGACCCCGAGGGGCTTGGGCCGCGCCCGGTCACCCAGATCCCACAGGCGTACGGTCCGGTCCTCACCGGCGGAGGCCAGGGTGCGCCCGTCCGGGCTGAACGCGATCAGGTAGATGGTGCCGCGATGGCCGGTCAGGGGAGCGCCGAGGGACTTCGGGTGCCCGGGGTCCCGGAGGTCCCACAACCGGATCTGCCCGTCGTCGCCCGCACCGGCCAGCGTCCTGCCGTCCGGGCTGAACACCGCACTGCTCACCCAGCTCGTGCCACCGGCGAGGGGGGCGCCGAGCGCCTCGGGGTGCCGGCGGTCGCGCACGTCCCACAGCCGTACGGTCCGGTCGTAGCCGGCGGTCGCCAGGAGCTTGCCGTCCGGGCTGAACGAGGTGAGGTACACGGCACCGGTGTGGCCGGACAGCGGGGTGGCCAGCGGCGCGTTGACGATGGAGATCAGCCGGGTGTTGGTGCCCTCGTCGTCGGGCCGCAGCTTGTGCGCGACCAGGTCGATCCGGGCGGACAGCGAGGGATCCGTGTACTGGACGCGGTCCGCCTCCGCGACGACCTGCTCGAACACGGCGTCGTTGCGCTGCTGCCAGGCGACCACCGCGGACCCCACGGCCACCATCGCGAGGACCACCAGCGCCGACACCGCGCCCCGGGCGATCAGGACCGTGCGCCGGCGTAGCCGGACCGAGGCGGCCAGGAACTCCACCGCGCTGCGGGTCAGATAAGTGTCCCCGGCGGACTTCGCCCACGTCCGGGCCTGCTCCAGCCGCGAACCCCGGTACAGGAGCGAGGAGTCGCGGTTCGAGCCCTCCCAGAACCGGCCGTCCTCCTCGATGCGCTGGCGCAGCAGATGGTCGCTGCGGTCCTCGTCGATCCACTCGCGCAGCCTCGGCCACGCCGTCAGCAGGGCCTCGTGGGTGATCTCCACGGTCTCCGCGTCCAGCGTCACCAGCCGGGCGCGCACCAGCGCCTCCAGCGACTCCTCGGTCTTGCCCGGATCGCTGGACTCCGCGGCCAGCTCCCGCCGGGTACCGCGCCGACGGGTCGTCCGGGTGTCCTCGCCGAGCCGCACCAGCCGCAGCAGCAGCAACCGGGCCGCCGTACGCGCCGCCGGGTCCAGACCGGACCAGGCCCGCTCCGCGGTCGCCGCGACCGCGCCCTGGATACCGCCGGCCGCGCGATAGCCGGCCACGGTCAGCCGACCGCCCTTGCGGCGCTGCCAGGTCGCGAGCAGGGCGTGCGAGAGCAGCGGCAGCACACCCGCGCCGTGCTCCCCGGCGGTTCGGAAGGCGGGGGAGGCCCGGAAGGTGGGGGAGCTCCGGAAGGCGGGGGAGGCCCCGAAGGTGGGGGAGCTCCGGAAGGTGGGGGAGGCGCCGCCCCCGCGGGGGGTGTCGGCGCTCACCTCTTGCACGATCAGCTCCGCGAGCCCCGGCTCCAGCTCCAGACCCACGGCCCGGGCCGGACCGGCCACCGCCTCACGCAGCTCCGCGCCGGTCAGCGGCCCGAGCACCATGTGCCGGTGCTGGAGCGCGTCCGCCAGCTCGGGGTGGTCGAGACAGCGCTCGTAGAAGTCGGCGCGGATGCCGAGGAGCACCAGGGCGGGGGCTTCGGCGCCCGGCCCGGCGGGGGTGCAGGCGGCGTGCAGCAGCTGGATGAAGGTACGCCGGGCGGCCTCGTCCGAGCAGAGCGTGAACGCCTCCTCGAACTGGTCCACGATCACGACCGGCGGGGCGGCGGAACCCGCGCGCCGGGCCCACGAGGCCACCGCGTCCCGGGCGGCGTCGGCGAGACCGGAAGGGTGGTCGGTGGGGCCGGTGCCGGCGGAACGGGCAGGGTGGTCGGTCCTGCTGGTCTCGGCGAGACGGGCAGGGTGGTCGGTGGGGCCGGTGCCGGCGAGACGGGCAGGGGGATCGGTCCTGCCGGTGTCGGCCGTTCTGCTCTCGGCCGTGCCGACGTCGGCCGCGGCGACGACCGCGGCCAGCTCGGGTATACGACGGGTCAGTTCGGCGAGCGGATCGGCGCCCGGCACCAGCTGGAGCACGGTCCGGCCGCCGCCCTCCCCGTCCGGCGCGCCCTCCTCCAGGGCGGTCACCAGACCGGCGTTGAGCAGCGAGGACTTGCCCGCGCCCGAGGCGCCCACGAGCATCACCAGACCGCCGATGCCGGTCTCGGCGGCCGAGCGGAGCAGCTTGACGAGTGCCTCCGTGCTGCGCTCCCGGCCGAAGAACCAGCGCGCGTCCTCCTGCCGGTAGGGAGCCAGACCGCGGTAGGGGCAGACACCGGCCGGAGCCTCCGCCTGCTGCGCCCCCTCGTCCTCCTCCGGCGCCACCGCCCGCTCCCACAGCCGCTGCCACTGGGTGAGGTCGTACAGTCCGGCCGAGACGGGGGTGGGACTGAGACGCCGGGCTTCGGGAATGAGGATGTGCAGCACGGCCGCGAGCGCGGTGAACTGAGCGGGTACGTTACGGGCCCGGCGCCAGTCGCTGATGCGCTGGGCCGACACCCGTACGGGCCGCCCGCGCTCGTCGACCCGCTGGAGCCGGCCGACGCCCTCGGACACCCGCTTGAGGGGCGGATTCCCTGCCTCTCGGTACAGCAGGGCGAGACGCTCCGCGAAGGCCGTGCGTGTCCCTGAGTCGGAACTCAAGGTCTTCCACCCCTTACTTCCCTCGCGGTTGAATCCGGACCGGAAAACTCACCCTATACGGCTGACCTGCGGCAACGCACCGTCTCCGGAACCGGAACCTCCTCATGGAGCCCCTCGGCTGGCAGGATCGTGACTCCGCGGCGCAGCCCTCGGGCGACGCCCTGACACCGACCTCCAGGTCACCGTTCGGGCCACCGTCCGGGGCACGGTTCGGGCCACCGTCCAGGTCACCGTTCGGGTGCCTCGCGCGCCATCCGGCGCGCCGGAAGCTTTCCGCCACATTCCCCCCACGGTCACTCGCTTCCTCCGGTACCGGTCCCCACGAGGGGAGGGACCGGTACCGGACGAAGCGGGGCGGTCACGGTGCCGCGCCTACACTTGCGAGCATCTGTGCGTGCGGGCGTCGGTCGGCGTCCGTCGTCGACGTGGGAGGACGGGAGCGGGCTGTGGCGAAGGGCGTCGGTGCCGTCGGCGGTTTCCAGGACCCCTCGGCGGAGGTGCTCGCCGAGGCGGCCGCCGCGTTCGGACTCCTCGCCTCCTCGGCCCGGCTGCACCTCATGTGGGCGCTGGCCCAGGGCGAGAGCGATGTGACGAACCTCGCCGACCGGGTGGGCGGCGCGCTGCCGGCGGTCAGCCAGCACCTGGCGAAGCTGAAGCTCGCCGGTCTGGTCCGCTCCCGCCGAGAGGGCCGCCGGCAGGTCTACTACGTCGACGACCCGGACATCGTCACGGTGGTCCGCGTCATGGTCGGCCAGCTCACGGCTCGCGAGACCGCCGCCGCGACCTCGTCCCGACGGCTCCACGAGGCCGGTGTCTGACCACCCGAAGCCCCACCTCGAGCCCACACCACCGGTCCGGCCCGGAGGGGGGCCCGGTGGGTCGGCGAGCTCCGGTTCCGGTTCGGGTGAGCAGGCGTCCGTCTCTGCGGGGCCGCTCCTTCCTCAGCTCACTCCTCCTCTCAAGGCCCCGGAGTCCACCCCCACGTCCACCCCCACCCCCGTCCCCACCCTCCTCGAAGTCCTCCGTGGGCTCGACACCGGGCCGCGAGGACTGACCGAGGGACAGGCCGAGGAACGGCTCGGGCGGTTCGGGGAGAACCGGGTGCCGGACACCCGGGATCCCTCCTGGGCGAGGCTGCTCGCCCGGAGCGCGCGGGACCCGTTCACCGCGGTGCTGCTCTGCCTGGGACTCGTGTCCGCCGCCGTCTACGCCTGGGGCACCGCCTCGGTGATCCTCCTCCTGGTCGCCGTGAGCTGCGTCCTGCGCGCCTCCGGCGAACACCGCGCCGACCGCTCCACAGCCGGCCTGCGCCGCCTGGTGGCGACCACGGTCACGGTCCAGCGCCGGGCCGACGAGGACACCGCCCCGGCGACCCGCGAGATCCCGGTCGAGGAACTCGTCCCCGGCGACGTCGTGCGGCTCGGCCCGGGCGACCTGGTCCCCGCGGACGTACGACTGCTGCGCTCCACCGGACTCACCGTCCACCAGGCCGCCCTCACCGGAGAGTCCGCCCCGGTGCCGAAGTCCGCCGGCGAGAGCGACGCCCTCGGGACCGACCCCACCGGAACCGACACCGCGGGCACCGGCGTCTTCCAGCAGCCCCACCTCTGCTTCCAGGGCACCAGCGTCGCCTCCGGCAGCGCCACCGCCGTGGTCACCGCGACCGGCGCCGACACCCGTTTCGCCGCGGCTCACCGCCGTACCGGCAAACCCCCGGCGACCTCCTTCGAACGTTCGGTCCAGGGCGTCTCCTGGATCCTGATCCGCTTCGCCCTGCTGACCCCGCCCCTGGTCCTGATGGCGAACGCCGCCCTCCGCGGCCGGGGCCTGGAGACCCTCCCCTTCGCCGTCGCGGTCGCGGTGGGCCTGACCCCCGAGATGCTTCCGGTCCTGGTCACGACCTGCCTGGCCCGCGGCGCGACCCTCCTCGCCCGCACCCACGACGTGATCGTCCGCAGGCTCCCCGCGTTGCACGACATCGGCGCCATGGACGTCCTGTGCGTCGACAAGACCGGCACCCTCACCCAGGACCGCCCGGTGGTCGACCGGGCGGTGAACGCCGAGGGCCGGGACGACCCCGAGGTACTGCGCTGGGCCGCGGCCGCCGCCTGGTGGTCCCTCCAACTCGCCGACCTGCCCGCCCCCGACGCCCTCGACGAGGCCCTCCTCACCACCGCCGACGAGGACGCCCTCATGGCCTATGACGGCGTCACCGCCCTCCCCTTCGACCCGGCCCGCCGCCTGGCCACCGTCGTCGTCCGCACCCCCGGCCGGCTCGGCACGCACACCCTGATCACCAAGGGCGCCGCGGAGGCCATACTGGAACGCTGCTCCCTGCCCGACGCGGAGCGCACCCGCCTGCGCGCCCTCGTCGCGGCACAGGCGGCCGACGGGCTGCGCGTCCTTGCCGTGGCCACCGCCGAACGCCCCGCCGGAACCCGCCCCCACGAACGCGGTCTCACCTTCCGCGGCCTGGTCACCCTCCGGGACGACCTCGTCCCCACCGCCGCCGAAGCCCTCGCCGGCCTCGCGGAGCGGGGCGTCACCGTCAAGGTCCTCACCGGCGACCATCCGGGCACCGCGGTCCGCACCTGCCGCGACCTAGGAATCCCGGTCGCCGGCGTCCTCACCGCCGACCGCCTCGACACCCTCACCGACCCCGAACTGACGGAACTGGCAAGCCGTACGACCGTCTTCGCCCGCTGCACCCCCGAACACAAGACCCGGATCACCCGGGCCCTCCAGACCGGCGGCCACACCGTCGGCTTTCTCGGCGACGGCGTCAACGACCTGCCCGCCCTGCGCACCGCCGACGTCGGCCTCGCCCCCCGGGACGCGGCCGGGGTGACCAGGGACGACGCGGACCTGGTCCTCGCCGGGAAGGACCTCACCGCGATCGGCCACGCGGTCGCCGCGGGCCGTCACGCGGGCGGCAACATCGCCTCGTACCTGCGCATCACGCTCTCCTCCAACCTCGGCAACGTGATCGCGATGCTCTCCGCGGGCCTGCTCCTGCCCTTCCTGCCGATGCTCCCGGCCCAGGTCCTCGTGCAGAACCTGTGCTTCGACGCGGCCCAACTGGCCTTCGCCTACGACCGTCCCGCCCCGTCCGCGCTACGCCGCCCGACCGTCCTGGAACCCCGGGCGCTGCTCCGCTTCATCGTCGGCTTCGGCGCCCTGAACGCCGTGGCGGACCTCGCGACCTTCGGCGTGCTGGCCTTCGCCCTGCGCGGCCCGGGCGACGACGAGGCACTGTTCCACTCGGGCTGGTTCACGGAGAACCTGCTCACCCAGGCCGTGGTGATGGTCCTGCTGTCCCTCGGCGCACGCGGCACGAGCGGCCGACGCCCGGGCCCGGTCACCTGGTCGGCAGCGGCCCTGGCCGCGACCGGCCTCTTCCTGCCCATGTCCGCACTGGGCGCCCCTCTCGGCCTGAGCCCCCTGCCGGGCGTCTACTACGGCCTCCTCGCAGCGGTCCTGACCCTGTACGCGGCGGGCCTGATGACAGCGAGAGCACGACAGGAACGCAGGTCGCCGCCGGTTGCCTGAAGAATCGTTTAAGGTCACAGGTCACAGGTCACAGGGGGCAGGCCACGGGTCACAGGCGATCAGGGGCAGGCGATGTCGAACCCGTACCGCAGCGGTTCCTCGGTCACCCCGTGGTCGAGTCGATAGACATAGACGCCCTCGACCCGCACCCCGGCCGCCGCACCCTCGGCACGGCAGGGATACGTCACCTGCACCACCCGGGGCCGGTCGGCGACCTTGACCCGCATCCCGTCGGCCGGCCCACCATCGAGCACGGCAACTTCCCACCCGCTCACACCGGCGGGCTCCACTGACTCCGCTGCTTCCACAGCGGACAGTTTAAGGCTTGCGCAACCTTCGGCTCGGCTCGCAGCCGCCGTAGAGTGCGCGGATGTCCTCCCAGGAGACCTCGTGAGCAGCACCGGCGGGGATGTCGCCTCGGCGCTCGGGGCTCGGCTAGCCGCAGTTCCGGTGCTGGGGGCTGTCCTGCCGCGGCCTGCCCTGCCGCGGGCTGCCGTGGAAGACCTGGCTGGTGTGCCAGGAGCGGTGGACCGCGGCGACGGGGTCGGCGCCACGCTGTGGCCCGATGAGCGGGCGTCCGGCGAGCGCGATGACCTGCCCAAGAGCGGCGGGACCGCGACCGACGAAGCTCTGCGAGACCAGGATGCGGTGGCCGTCGCCTATGCCGAGGACACCCTTGTCGAAGAGTTTGTGGTGGAGCGAGCACAGGCACAGTCCGTTGTCGACGTCGTCCGGGCCGCCGTAGGCCCACCACCGCACATGCGCCGCCTCCAGCCCGACGGGCGCCGCGCCGATCATGCCGTCGTACCCGCAGAAGGCACACCGGTACTCGTAGGCGGTCAGCACCATCTCCCGCATGAGCCGCCCCCGTTGCCGCTGCCGTGGGGGCTCGGCCGCCGCCAGGACGCAGGTCTCCGCGATGTCCGTCTCCAGACCCACCGCATCGCACAGGTCCTGGTGCAGCGACACCGGGAAGTGCGACTCCAGCAACAACCTGGCCATACGGCCGAGCAGCGACGGTTCCCGCCGCAGCGCCGCCTGAAGCTCGGGCACCAACCGCCCGCTCGCCCCGCCGGCACGCAGTTCCCGCACCCGGGGGCCCGGACTGCCGCCCCCGCGCTCGGTCCGCACTTCCCACACCCCGTCACTGACCAGATGGTGAAAGGGGTAGGCGGGGGTGGTCGCACGCGGCGGTCCGTACTCCACCAACAGCCGCTTCAGATCCCCCTCGACCGCGCCGTACGGCAACTCGTCGACACCCTCCGCCTGAAACCGCCCCAGCGCATAGAGCAGCAACAACGGCTTGTGAGGCGCCCGGACCCCACCCCGACTCCACTGCCGCAACCCCGCGACCCGCCCCAGCCAGTCCTGCTCCATGACGGCGAGGGTAACGGCGCTGCGTGCACGTCACGCGGTACGGGTCGCAACGCCTCCCGTTCCGGCCGTCGATGCCCCGGCCGTCGATGCCCTGGCCGTCGATGCCCTGGCCGTCGATGCCCCGGCGTCACCCGTGCGTCGGCCGGCGCGCCACTCCAAGGCCTGGGGTTCCTCGGTGAACTCGATCAGATGCTGTCCGGCGAACCGCTGCAGCGCGTCACGGACCTCCGCAGGGGTGGCGTAGAAGAACTCCTTGCGGCTGTTGACCTGGTTGACGCGCTTCGAGGCGAACTGGCGGTGGAGTTCCGTCTCCAGCCCGACCGCGTCCTTGCTGAAGATCAGGGCGTGGACGTCGAAACGGAAGGGCACGGCCGCGCCACTCAACTCGTAGACACGTTCCAGTGGTTCGAGTCGGCGCGTCATGCCGATCTTCACCATGCGGTCGCCGAAGGCGCCGATGTTCGAGATGACGTACACGTAGCCGGCGCGGACGTTGGCCGCACGGGACTCGACGTCCTGCAAGGCGTTCTCGATCTCGGCCAGTTTGGCCTGCAACTCCGCGACGCCGGCCTCGTCACCGCGCTCGCGCAGGCGGTCAAGTGCCGCCTGATAATGGCCGAGTTCCTTGTTCAGCTTCTCGCGCTGCCGGTCGAGTTCCCGCTGGACGGCGGCCTCCTCGCGCTCGCGAGCGCGGGCCTCGCGCTGGACCTCCTTCTCCTCTTCCTTCTTCTGGAGGAAGTCGGCCGTGAGTTCCAACTCCCGTACACGCGCGTTGTGGTACTCGTCGGTGATCCGGATGTGCATGGTGGCACCGAGCCGGGCGATCGTCTCGCGGCTCTTGTAGAGCCGGTCCACGAGGGAACTCAGGCGGTGCGGACGCATGGACCGCACGGCGTAGTCGGCCTCGGCGTTGTACGCGCGCAGCATGAGCTTGGAGAAGTCGCGGACCATCTTCTGGCCCTCGCGCTTCGAGCCGTTGACCGTCCAGTCCGTGGCCGCCTGGACGGCGCGGCCCGCACGGGCAAGCGTCTTGATCTCGTTCTGCAGAGTGTCGAGTCGGCTGCGATAGGCGATCGCGTCATGCAGCGCGTGCCGGTAGGAGTAGATCCCGGCTTCCTGAAGCATGGCGGTCTCGTCGGCGTTGACGATCCGGCCCTGCAACTCGGCCAGTCGACGCTCGGCGTCGGAGACGTCGTTTCGACGCCGGTCCGCCTCCTTGCGCACGCGTTCGGTCTCCTTCGCCGTCCGCCGCGCGTCGTCGAGGATCTCCTTCGCAGTAGTGCGTGCGTCCTTGAGAATCCCCTCGGCCTCCTCGGTGGCTTCGGCGAGCGCCCTCTCGCGCAGTGCGGCAGCCTCTGCCTCGACCTGCCGCACAAGACCAGCGACCTGCGCGGCGTCCAGCCCCTGCGTCCGCGCGATCCACGCCCGCAGCTCCTCGGCCTCGGACACGGCATCACGACGCCGCGCGAACAACCCGCCCTTCCGAGGCGTCGGCACCGCGGTGGTGCTCCCGGGAGCGACCACGGTCGGCACTGCGGAGGTCCCTGCGACGGGCACTGCGGAGGTCCCTGCGACGGGACCGCCGCCGAGGCCGGCGTGGGTGGGTCCGGCTTCGGGCACCCATAACTGCCACCCCTCCGGCAACGGTGGCCACGAAGGGTCGGGCTTCCAGTCCGCAGGCGGCATCCATCCCGCAGGTGGCACAGGCCAACCCGGCGGCGGATTGAAGCGGTAAGCACTCATTTCCTGCCCCCTCACCCCTGAGGCTCCCCAGCCACCAGAGCGCCGGACATTCCCGGCAAACGTGGAGTCACATTCTCTTGCCGATCAGAAGCCTGCTCACCCGCCCGCTCCACCTCGTGATCATCTTGTGACTGTTTGTGAGAAACGGTCGCTGTCGTGGGGGTCAGCCAGGGTGCGGGGACGACTGCCGGTCTGGTGCGCTTGTGGTGCGGTCCATGGGCCAGAGCTGTGTGTCCCAATCTCACGGCCTGAGTTGGTGTGTTGAGGTCGAAGCAGACCAGCCCCATGGAGTTTGCGGGAGCCACCGCGAAGGCGGAGGCCTCCTCGGCTCTGCTCCATCGCATCGGGAAGCAGACGAGCGGGCCGCCGGCCTCGTTGAAGCGCTGAAAGCTGCGGGTTTTGAGAACTCTCTGGTCAGTACTGTCTCCACCAGCGGTGGCCAAGATCAGGACCGCCGACAAATAGCGGGTCTTCATGCTGGGCCTGGCCAGTGCGGCATCCCCTGAGCGCGGCTGTGGCCCTGACCCGTAAGCCGGTCAGGGCCACAGCCGTATCTGTGAGAGCGAGGGGCGTCCGCGGGGCTCAGTGCATGGCCAGGCAGGCCGGATCGGCCGGAGCACTCCTTACGCCCTCGCCCGTCACATCATGCCGCGAGCGAGGGGAGAGGGGTCAGCGGTTGTGGCCACCGTGGTGGTGGTGACCACCGTGGTGGTGGCGTCCGCCCCAGGAGGCGTCGTCGATGAAGCGGCCGTGGTCGTTGCGCAGGGTGGCGGTGTCGGAGTAGTTGTCCCAGACGTAGTTGTGGCGGTCCATGTACAGGTCGCTGTCGGTGTCGCGACCCTCGCCGGTGTGGATGCGGACGGTGGCGCGGCCCTCAAGGCGGTAGTGGTCGAAGGTGTAGGTGCGGCCGTCCCGGTTCGTCAGGGTCCAGCCGTCGAGGTTGACGGTGTGGCGGGAGGTGTTGGTGAGCTCCACCCACTCCTTGTTCAGCGAGCGCCGCGACCGGTCCTCGGGGCCGGGCGAGTCGTACTGGACCGCGCTGATCTCCACCTTCGGCCGGTCGGGCCGGGCGTGGTCGGCCGCCGACGCCGGCAGCGCCACCGCCCCGACGATCGCGGCGGCCGCGAGAGCGGCGGCGGACAGGCGACGGGCGGTCACCGTGGAAGAAGACACAAGGCCCCCAGGCTGTACGGGCACCCGGCCGTCCCTGGCCCAGGTCATACGGACCGGGTTGGGGCGGGCTGGTGCGGTGTGCGGGTGGCGGCCGGCTTGGCCGCGCATCCACACCATGGCCCCGCCGTGCAGGTTGTGAACGCGATACGGGCGCTCCGTTACCGTTCGCCCATGTTGTCGTGACTCTCGCCTGTAACGTCCATTCATGCGGCGTATGCGCAAAGTTGACGCCCCGCCAGGCGAACACGCCGTACGAGTCTTGGCCGCCGATCGCAATCACCAGGCCGCGCCACCCCAGCAGTGGCACGACCGCCACCCGAAAGTGCGTAACAGCCACGAGCCTCTCCCCGGCGCAGATGCCTACGAATGCCTGGTCATGTGCGGTCGGTGTGCAGCTGCGTTGGTCGGAGAAGACGATGAGCCGCCGATGACGCCGTCGGCGTGATGTCGCCCGTGGGCCGCAACCGCCGATGGGCATGGAGGGCTCTCCCTTCGCACATCCACCCGCTGCTGGAGGAGACCGACATGACCATCGCTCTGGACCACCACACGACGCAGTCCTTCGTCGACCCCTACGCCGACGACCCGGCACAGACCAGCTGGCCTCCGGCCGCAGCCTCGGCAGAGCAGGACATGGACTACCTGCTCCCGCCGCCCAACCCCTCCGAGCGCCTCAGCACCCTGATCGACCCCCGCGACCAGCGCCGCCTGGCCTTGCACGCCGCGCTGACCACCGCAGGCATCCCCCCGCGACCCGAAGACCGCGACGCCATCAACCAACTCAGCGCCCTGCCCGCCAGCATCAACACCACCCTGCAGCGCTGGCTGAACCACACCTCGTGAAGCAGACGGAAACACGAGGCACAGATGGGCTCACGGCCGGAGGCCGACCCACCCACGTACGTGTCCGCGGCCACGATCCCCCCAATGAGGCTGCCCGGCAGATCGACGCAGAGCCGGTCGACGTTGCCCTCAGCGCTGGGGCCTCTGCGGCACCCGCGGTCCCCCGGGCGGGCCCGATGCGCGGCTGAAAGCAAATCAGGAGTGATGTTGGGCAGGTGGATTTCCTTGATCCACCCCCCTCTCTCCTCAGAACCTCCGCGGAACTAGTCAGGGTCGGTTTCCCATGAAGGAAAACCGACCCTGACCTGGTGTTTCAGCTGTCGGGGTGGCGGGATTCGAACCCACGACCTCTTCGTCCCTAAGACCGTGTCCTACGTGGTGAGGTGGAGGACTCGCTTGTAGCAGCAGAGCGCGGTGGCAAGCCCGAGAAAGGCCAGGTAGTCGCGGGGATGGCGCTCGTAGCGGGTGCTGAGTCTGCGGTAGCCGGACAGCCATGACATCGTGCGCTCGATCACCCACCTCCGACGCCCTAAGCGTTCGCGTCAGCTCCGCGAATCAACACCGAACGGGCTGCCCTGCGGCTGTGGCACCTTGCACTGGGGCGCAGTGGTCCGGGACAGGAACCCGTCTACGCCGACAGCTGGCGCACCACGTCGTCGTCCGTCACTTCGTACACGTCGATACGCAACAGCTTGCGAACACGGGCCGGAACGCGCTCGACGGCCTTCACGGACGAGGACGGCACCACCAGCGCGTACCGCGTGCGGGGTTCCTGGCTCGTCATCCGCCGCAGCAACTGCCCGTAGGCGATGTCGGCGTCGATTCCCTTCTCACTGGTGCGGCCCTTGGCTTCGCAGATCAACCGCTCACCGCCACGCACGGCTTCGAGATCGGTCCAACGGTCCGTGGGATCAACCGGTGTCCAGCCCTCGGCGAGGAGCCAGGTACGGAAGGCGTCGGTGACCCGGTCCTCGTCGCTGTCGCGTGCCAGGATCTTCCTCAGCGCGGCCAGGTCCATCTCCTGGTTACGGCGCAGTCGTCCGCGACCGTCCGCATCAAGGTTGGCCGGCCGGATTACGATCAGCCGCAGTCCGTGCGCGGGAATCTCCGTATCGCGCCGGGCGTCGTACAGCGCCCGCTGCTCGCCCCGGTGGACGCCGCTGACGGTGAGCCTGTCGGGCTTGTCGAAGTGGGGCATGGGCTGGTCGTGCTGGAGTTCCCGGTATTCGACCACGAGTTGGTGGCCGGGCCAGTAGGCGTCGACCGGCAGTTTGGCACGCCGGCCGCCCGTCCCGGGGTCGCCCTGCAGCCAATTGAACTTGTGCTGGGTCAGCGCGGTCTCGCCGAGCACCTGGTTGCACAGGCCGACTACATACGCCTCGTCACTGTCGCCTCTCGTTCCCATGAGCGCGCATCATGCCAGCGTTCGCAGTCATCGAGGCGGGTCTTCCGAGGCGGCTGTCACCGGCATGTACGGATTTCAGAGTCTTCATCGACGGGTTCGGGTTCGCGGGTGTAGGCGAGGTCGCGGACGTAGCGTTCGGTGACGAGGAAGTTGCACAGATTCCCGAAGTCCTATGCGAGCCTCCGGGATCCCGCAGTCGCCGGGCTTAGATGAGCCCGCCCAAGACCGCGCACGACGTGTGCGGCTCGGTGACCTCGGTACTGGTACTGGTACTGGTATGGCGTCGGCGGATCGCCCCGAATTGGTGGGACGGGGCTGGGCTGCGGCGTATGGTGTCCATGGCAGATCGCGCCTGCCCGCTCCGAGTCATGGTGGCCCACGTCCATCGTGGCGGCGAAGACAAGGTTCCCCGAATCGCGCAGCAGCGTTCTGCCAGGTCATCCAAGTATCTGCGGCGGGATGGACGTGGGTCGTCCCGCGAGATGGAGCACATGATGACCCGGAACCGTCGCCGCAAGGCTGAGATTCACGCCCACCAGGCAGCCACCGGAACGGCGTATCTGGTGGCCCGCCGGCAGATCATTGCCTTTGCCGAGGTGATGCAGCAGCATCCGCAGCTCAATTCGTTCGGCATCGGCGTCTTCGATGCCCGTCGCAAGACGGCCGAGCAGCGCCAGACCGACCTCGCTGCCGGCCGTGAGGAGTTGGCCGGAGGCGTGGCCATGGTGATGGAGACGGCCGCGTGGCTGCGCGAGAACATCACGCCGATTAAGACTCCTACCGCCAGCAGCTACAGCGTGAAACACGTGATGGAGCAGGCAACCGGCAGTTACGTCACCAATGGCGAGTTCATCGCCGCCGCTCTCCTCGCTGGCTACACCTTCAAGTACGCGCAGCCGAATGTGCTGTTCGGCATGAGCGACCGGGACCTGAAGCGGATGAACTGAGCGCTCCAGCAGGGATCCCTCCGGCCATCTGAACGGGTCTCAAAGGGGCTTGGCCTTCCACGGGTGCTTTGTCGTGTGCGCAGGACCTTCGAGGTCCTGCGCACACGACAGCTCAGAAGTGAGCGACGCGCAGCAGCACAGCAAGTCCGCCTGAATCTTCGGCAGGTGCGCGTCACTCACCAAACGGACTGTCCTGCACGTACTCGACGACCTTTCGCTCCGGGTAGAAGACAGCCAGCAGCATGAAGGTCTTGGGGTGAGCCGCGATGTTGCCGACGAAGAAGTGGATGGCCCGGTTCGGGGCGCACATCCGGTCGTACCAAGTCTCGCGCAGTGCCTCACGGACCCCGCGCTCGCCGTACTTGCGCAGGAACTTGCGGTACGACTGGCCGGCTTCCCAGTCCTTCAGTCCCATGTCGTGGGTCGGACAGTCGTCGTCGGCGCAGCGGAAGCTGTAGCGGAAGTCGAGCGGCACCCACTCCAGCGGGTTCAGTTCCTGCTCGAACAGGTCGAGTTGGTCGGCCAGTGCCGCCTTGGAGACGGACCAGGGCTCGGCGGGCTCCAGCCGGAAGCGGGTGATCTCGGCGGGCTGGAAGACGCCGAGGGACGTTCCTCGCTGCTCCTGATCCCGCTTGATGGCGCAGAGTGACGGGGCGACCAGCGGCTCCACGTACCGGTACCGCTTTTTCCAGCCACCGTCGGACGGTACCGCACCCACGATCTCCAAGGTGTCGAGGTCGGGCCGGAGACTTTCCGGGCGTGAGTCCCGCTCCGGGCGATGTGGTTCGACGTCGACTTCGATGATCGAGTACTTGGAGAACTGGGCGTCCTCGCTCAGGAGCCGGAAGGGCACGGGGAAGAGCCGGACGTGCTGCGGCTCGCCCTGGTCCAGGCGTATGCCGGCCACGCAGCTGGTCTCGCGGTACTTGTTGGACAGCTCCGGATACGTCTTGACCGTGATCATGATCCGTGCGCGCTGCCGTTTCCCGAATGCCGACGACGCCATGGCGTGCCCCCTCCATCGATCTCCCCGATCTGATTGGAAGAGAGGCATGCACCGCTGGCAAGGGCGCGTGCGAAAGCCGGGGACGAAGTCAGGCCAAGGGATTCACCGGCACTGAGACCCGGCTGCGGACCGTCTCCAGGACGACCTGTCGGTGACAGCGGCTCTCGTCCTTCTCGAAGCACAGCACCGCGACCCGCGACGCTCGGGCGTGCTCTGCGAGGCGGTCAAGGTCGGCCTGTGCTTGCTCGGACCGAAGCAGGCCACGAAAGCGCGCCCGACCCACTTCGACGCGGCCGTCCCAGAAGGGCTCCCGATTGTCCTTCGGGTTGCCCAGGCCACGCAGGTGCGTGTACTCGATGCCGGCTCCGGCCAGAGCCTCCCCGAGGCGGGTTTTGCTGAAGCCCTTCTTGCGGCTGATCGGGGTGAGCCGTACGTCCGCCACGACACCGATGCGGCTGTCTAGGAGCGAGGCGACGAACGAGTCGATGTCCCGCCCCTCATATCCGGCTGACCAGAGGCCAGGCGCGACGGGCGGGACCTGGGCCGCCTGGAACAGATCGTCGAGGGAGACCGCAAGAGCCTTGGCCACGGCGCCGATGGTGAAGAAACCTGGCTGGATAGCTCCCTCGCTCTCCAGGCGGCCCAGCGTCCCGACGGCGATACCCGCCTCCTTGGCCAGCCGTTCACGCGTCCATCCGCAGTCCTCCCGCAACGCACGTACTCGCTGGGCGAGCGCACGGGCGTGGTCGTGGGGAGGCGCTGAGCGATGGCCTGCCATGTGCGGTGTTCCTAACGACCGTTGGGGGGCGGCCCGCCGCAGTGCTCCTGGTCAGCTACGAGCCCTGGATTCGCGAACGCGCAGGTCCGAGGGCGCTTGAGCGCCGCTCTTCCTGCGGCACTGGAGACCGCTCCTGGGAGAAGCCGACCAAGATCTTCTCCCAGATTTCTCCCAAACGATCTCCAGGAACCACTCAAGGGCCCGACCCATTAACTGGATCAGGCCCCTGACCTGGTACTTCACTGTCGGGGTGGCGGGATTTGAACCCACGACCTCTTCGTCCCGAACGAAGCGCGCTGCCAAGCTGCGCTACACCCCGATCGTCGCTGCTTGTCGCGGCGACGTCGTTTACTTTAGCCCACCGGTGGCTGGAGACGAAATCCGGTTTTGGCGCGGTGGCGGATGGGGTTCGGGCGGGCATGGTCGAGGGCGACCAGGAGGATCGCGAGGGCGTAGAAGGAGAGGCCGAGGAGGAGGGCGTTGCCCAGGACGCTCTTGTAGCCGTGCAGGTCGACGTCCAGGAACGGGTAGAGGTAGCGGCCCGGCGTGCCCGGCGGGATCAGTTCGCCCCGGGTGAAGGTGAGGAGCAGGTAGGCCACCGGGTAGAGGAGCCAGGTCGCCGCCTGGCGCAGGTGCAGGCGGCCCGGTGCCGTCAGGAACAGCCAGTCCGCTGCCGCCGCTGCCGGGATCGCCGTGTGCAGCAGGTGCGTGGTCACCGCGTGCCAGCCCGTCGGGTTCGCCGCCGCGCCCGTCAAGGCGAACGGGCTCGACGTGTTCGTCAGGAGCAGGTGGTACACGCCCGCCGTGATCACGGCATAGAGGAGTGTCGCGCCCGTCAGGGCCGAGGGGAGGGGCCGACGGGCCCTCCATGCCCTGCGGGCCGAGAGGAGGGAGACGCCGGCCAGCAGCATCGCGCTCTGCACCGCGAAGTAGCTCAGGGCGCGGACCGGACTGCTCAGCAGTATCTCCAGGGTCACGGTCGCCAGGGCGGCCAGAGCCACCAGTACGCGGTACACGGCGGCCACGGGATGGCGTACGGGAGTCACCACCGCCGTCGCGGGAACGGCGGAGGGCAGGAAAGCGGGCACACCCTTGATGGCGGGGAGGTCCGGGAGGTCCCTGGGTATCGGCGCGGTCATGCCCTCACGGTAGACAGAGAGGGCAAAAGGGGCGATACGGGCGGGCCGTGCGGGTTAATCCCCACAGCCCCTGTCGGTCATAGGCCCCTGGGCGACCCGCCTCCGCCTCAGCGTGCCACCAACGTCAGCAACGTCACCTCCGGCGGGCACGCGAACCGTACCGGCGTGTAGCGGCTCGCCCCGCAGCCCGCCGAGACGTGCAGGTACGACGTCCTGCCCTCCGCCGTGTGCCGGGACAGGCCCTTGACCCGGTCGGTGTCCAGGTCGCAGTTCGTCACGAACGCGCCGTAGAAGGGGAGGCAGACCTGGCCGCCGTGGGTGTGGCCGGCCAGGATCAGGGGGTAGGCGTCGGCCGCGAACGCGTCCAGGACGCGCAGGTACGGGGCGTGTACGACGCCCATGGAGAAGTCCGCCGCGCTCGACGGGCCGCCGGCCACCTCCGCGTAGCGGTCCCGCTTGATGTGAGGGTCGTCCAGGCCCGTCAGCTCCACCGACACGCCCTCGATCTTCAGCAGGCCCCGCGTGTTGGTGAGGTTCTGCCAGCCCGCCGCGTCGAAGCCGTCCCGCAGGTCCTCCCACGGGTTGTGGACGACGCCCACGGCGGGCGGGTTGCCGTTGAGGCCGTGGCGGCCCTGGGCCTTCTCGAACAGGTAGCGGACGGGGTTGCGGAACTTGGGGCCGTAGTAGTCGTTCGAGCCGAAGACGTACGCCCCCGGGAACTCCATCAGCGGGCCCAGCGCGTCCAGGACCTCCGGGACGCCCTCCGGGTCGGACAGGTTGTCACCCGTGTTGATCACGAAGTCCGGGCGCAGGCCCGCCAGCGAGCGCAGCCAGCGCTGCTTCTTGCGCTGGCCGCCGACCATGTGGATGTCGGAGACCTGAAGCACCCGGAGCGGGCGCATGCCGGACGGCAGGACGGGGACCGTCACCCGTCGCAGGCGGAAGGAGCGGGCTTCGAAACCCGCGGAGTAGGCCAGTCCGGCGGCGCCAACCGCCGCGATTCCCAAGGGGACTCCGTATCGCGCGCGCATGCCTCCATCGTGTCAGATCACGGAGGCGTCCTTGACCGGCCGCCACCCGCACGGTAAAGGCGGGTGGTAAATACGCGGGCGCCCGTCGCCGCACACCTGCGACAATCGACCCCATGACCACGCTCAAGTCGAAGCTCCAGGAAGACCTCAACGCCGCGATCAAGGGGCGTGACGAGCTGCGCTCCTCGACGCTCCGGATGACGCTCGCCGCGATCACCAACGAGGAGGTCGCGGGCAAGGAGAAGCGCGAACTCTCCGACGACGAGGTCCTCAAGGTGATCACCAAGGAGGCGAAGAAGCGCCGCGAGGCCGCGGACGCCTTCGCCAAGGGTGGCCGCGCCGAGTCCGCCGAGCGGGAGAAGGCGGAGGGCGCGGTGCTCGCCGAGTACCTGCCCAAGCAGCTCGGCGACGACGAGCTGAACGCCATCGTGGCCCAGGCCGTCGAGGAGGCGAAGGCCGCCGGAGCCGAGGGGCCGCGGGCGATGGGCGCCGTCATGAAGATCGTGAACCCGAAGGTCGCGGGCCTCGCGGAGGGCGGCCGTGTCGCCGCCGCGGTCAAGAAGCTCCTCGCGGGCTGATCGCGCCAACCCGAGCGCCGGCGCCGGCCCGAGCGATGACGCCGGCCCGAGCGATGACGCCGGGCTCAGGGCAGCCGGAACGCCGGGTGGGTGATCGCGGGTACCGGGTGGCGGAAGGGCCCCTTCGCTGTCGTAGAACATCTTCTTCTACGGCGGCGGAGGGGCCCTTCTCATGGGGGCGGCCCGGTGGGGTCAGCCGTGGCCGCCTCCGTTGCCGTTGTTTCCGTTGCTCTGGCCCTGGATGAAGCCCTCGGGGATCGAGAAGCTCGGGGTCGGGAAGGTGGTGTTGCCGTCGCCGCCGTTGTCGCCACCGGTGTCGTTGCCGCCGTTGTCGTTCCCGCGGCTGTCGCCGTTGCCCCCGTCGTCGCCCTTGTGGGGGTCTTCCTTCTTCGGCATGTCCGGGATGTAGACGGTCTTGAACTGCGGGGCGGCCATGCCCTCCAGCGCGCCGGACATCATGTCGCGCCAGATCGGGCCGGGGACCTCGCCGCCGAAGACCTTCTCGTTCCAGACGCCGCCGATACGGATGTTCTTCATCTGGCGCTTGTGCGCCGGGTCGCCGACCCAGACCGCGCCGGCCATGTTCGGCGTGTAGCCCACGAACCAGGCCGCGTACCGCTCGTCGGTCGTACCCGTCTTGCCCGCGCTGTCACGGCCGTCACCGAGGCCCGCCTTCGCGCCCGTGCCGTCCTCGACCACGCCCTTGAGGAGCGTGTTGATGGTGTCCGCGGTGTTCTCCGACATCGCCCGCGAGCAGGTCGACTTCGGGACCTCGAGGGACTTCGACTTCTCGCCGACCCGCTGGGTGATCGACTCGATGGCGACCGGGGTGCAGTACATCCCGCGCGAGGCGAAGGTCGCGTACGCGTTCGCCATGGTCAGCGGCGACACCTCCTGGGTGCCCAGGGCGATCGACGGCCGCTGCTGGATCTTCCCGCCGTCGGCGCGCTCGACACCCATCTTCGCGGCCATCTCCGTCACCGGGCAGATGCCGATGTCGCTGATCAACGACACGTAGTAGGTGTTGACCGACTTCGCGGTCGCGGTCTTCATGTCGTACGGGCCGACCTCGGACTCGTTCTCGTTGGTGACCGAGACGCCCTTCTCGTTCCAGACGGCGCCGTTGCAGGCCTGGACCGGGGCCGGGTAGTCCATCTTGTACGGCGAGGGGTAGATCTGCGTCGCCGGCTTGCCGCCCTCTATGGCGGCCGCGGCCACGATCGGCTTGAACGTCGAACCGGGCTGGTAGCCGGCGCCGCCGCCCATGTCCGAGTTGACCGAGAGGTTGAGCGTCGTCTCGTTCTTCTTGGTGTCGATGCCGTACGGCCGCGACTGGCCCATCGCCAGGATCCTGCCGGTGCCGGGCTGGACGATGGTCGCGGCGGTGGCCACCTGGTCCTTCTGGTAGACGTGCTCCTTGATCGACCTCTGGACCGACTTCTGGGCCTGCGGGTCCATCGTGGTGCGGATCGTCAGACCGCCCTGGTTCCAGACCTTGGCCCGGTCCTCCTTGCTCTTGCCGAAGACCGGGTCGGTCAGGAAGACCTCGCGGACGTAGTCGCAGAAGAATCCGGCGCCCTTGACCGCGGTGATGCAGCCGTTCTTCGGCTTGCTGACCTTGAGGCCCAGCGGCTGCTTCGCGGCCTTGTCGGCCTCCGCCTGGGAGACGTCGCCGACCTCGGCCATGCGCTGGAGGACGGTGTTGCGCCGCTTGGTCGCCTCGGCCTCGTCGTTGACGGGGTCGTAGCGGCTGGGGGACTGGACGATGCCCGCGAGCAGCGCCGACTGCTCCAGGTCGAGGTCCTTGGCGTGCTCGGAGAAGTAGCGCTGCGAGGCCGCCTCGATGCCGTACGCCTGCTGGCCGAAGAACGTGATGTTCAGGTAGTTCTCGAGGATCTTCTTCTTGCCGAGTTCCTCTTCGAGCTGGATCGCGTACTTCAGCTCGCGGATCTTGCGGCCGATGGTCTGCTGGGTGGCCTGCGCGACCTTCGTCGGGTCGTCACCGGCCTCCTCGATCGCGACGTTCTTCACCAGCTGCTGGGTGAGCGTGGAGGCGCCCTGGGCGACCCCGCCGCTCTGGGCGTTCTTGTTGAGGGCGCGCAGGACGCCCTTCAGGTCGACCGCGCCGTGCTGGTAGAAGCGCGAGTCCTCGATCGCGACGATCGCCTTCTGCATGTACGGCGAGATGTCCTTGAGGTCGACCACCGTGCGGTCACGTGAGTAGACCGTGGCGATGGTGCCGCCCTTGGCGTCGAGGATCGTGGTGCGCTGGCTCAGCGGCGGGGTCCTGAGGTTGGCCGGGAGCTCGTCGAAACTCTCCACCGACCCCTTGGCCGCGAGCCCCAGCGCGCCGGCCGCGGGCAGCGCGATGCCGGCCATCACCGCCCCCGCGAGGACACTGACACCGAGGAACTTGGCGGCCTGCTGCGTGGACGACAGACCGCCGCCCGAGCGCTTCTTCGACATAGGGGGCAGCCTAATCCGTACTCCTGAGCGTTCAGAGGGAGCCCATGTCACGGCATGGCGACGGAAGAGGGGCACGGCCTCTTAGGAGGGGGCATTGCAGAGCGCGACCCGTCGGAGCGGGCATGGCAGAGCACGACCGCGTCGGAGCGGGCATGGCGACGGCAGCGCCCTACCTTCTCATTCGCCGGACACGCGCACAGGCCTTGGCCTAAGCTGCTCTCAACTGTCACAGCAGTAGGGCCACGTATCAATACGTCCGGCGACCCCGAATCGTTCCGGTCGTTCCCCGACTTTTTTGGTGGGGACGTGTCCGAATCCGCCTCGTGTGTCATCAGGTGCCCGTTGTGACGCAAGACAAGTGTCCCGTTTCGCCGGGATAGTCATGTATGTCGCAGCCTCACTCCCCCGGGTGATCTGCCGCTTACGCATAGTCCGTTCGGGCCATTCAAGATTGGGCCCGAAGGGGGTGTTGCGCTGTGCCTGCCTTCCGTAACGTCCTCAACTGGCGGCGGTGAATATGCCGCTGCCGCCGTGGGGGAGCCTCGATTCGGGAGAGGACGGCGCCGGTATGGGCTGGGTAGTCGACTGGAGTGCGCAGGCGGCCTGCCGCACTACCGATCCGGACGAACTGTTCGTTCAGGGAGCAGCGCAGAACAGGGCGAAGGCAGTGTGCACCGGATGTCCGGTACGCACGGAGTGCCTCGCCGACGCGCTGGACAACCGCGTCGAGTTCGGCGTGTGGGGAGGCATGACAGAGCGCGAGCGCCGCGCCCTGCTGCGCCGGCGGCCGACGGTCACGTCGTGGCGCAGGCTGCTGGAGACGGCGCGCGTCGAGTACGAGCGGGGGGTCGGCATCCTGCCCCTCGAGGACGACGAGATCTACGAGAACTATGCGGCGGTCAGCTAGCTGAGGGGTGCTGGGCGCGGAGCGTTCAGGGCTGAGGGCGCTGACGCTGAGGGTCGTTGGGCGCGGAGCTTTCGCGGCTGAGTGCTGAGCTCTGGGGGCTGACGTCCGAGGGCAGGGCGGCTCAGGTCCGACGGCAGGCTGAGGGCTCGCTTCTCGGTTCGCTGTGCTCGCGGTTTGGTGTGCTCTGGTTCGACTGTGCGCGGGGGTCGGTTCAGCCCGCGTCGGTGCCGGGTTCGGGCAGCTCCGGCCGTCCGGCCGCGAGTCGGTTGCCGATGTCCCGCAGCCCCGCGAGGTCGTGCACATCGCCGGGCAGCGCGGCCACTTCGGCCACCGCCACCTCGGGGTGGCGTGCGGTGAAGCGGTCCCGTGTGCGCTGTTCGCGGGAGAGCAGGTGCATACGATCGGCGTGCAGCCTCAACAGGCCTGCGGTGAGCAGGTCGGCGGTGCGCTCCGGGTCGACGGGGGAGTCCGGCCCGGAGGCGGGTGAAGTATCGGGTGCCTCTGAACTGCCGTACGTGTCGGGAGAGTTACGAAGTCCAGCTTTCCCGCCCTCCTGATCGACAATGCGGGGCTCTTCAAGATTTTCAAGGGTCTCCGCGGCGGCGAGTGCTCGTTCCGCCGAGAGGCGGTCTGCGTCGCTGCCGTGGACCCGGTTGAGCACCAGGCCGGCGAGCGGCATGCGCTCCGCGGCCAGCCGCTCCACGAAGTACGCGGCCTCGCGCAGCGCGTCCCGCTCCGGGGCCGCCACCACCAGGAACGCCGTCCCGGGCGCCTGGAGCAGCTTGTACGTCGCGTCCGCGCGCGTGCGGAAGCCGCCGAAGGTGGTGTCCATCGCGGCCACGAACGTCTGGACGTCCTTGAGGAGCTGGCCGCCCAGGAGCTTGCCGAGGGTGCCCGTCATCATCGACATTCCGACGTTCAGGAACTTCATCCCCGCCCGTCCGCCGAGCTTGGCCGGCGCGGTCAGCAGCCTGATGAGCCGGCCGTCGAGGAACGACCCCAGCCGCTTCGGGGCGTCCAGGAAGTCGAGTGCCGAACGCGACGGGGGCGTGTCGACGACGATCAGGTCCCACTCGTCCCGGGCCCGCAGCTGCCCGAGCTTCTCCATCGCCATGTACTCCTGCGTGCCCGCGAAGCCCGCCGAGAGCGACTGGTAGAAGGGGTTGTTCAGGATGGCGGCCGCCCGCTCGGCGTCCGCGTGCGCCTCGACGATCTCGTCGAAGGTGCGCTTCATGTCCAGCATCATCGCGTGCAGTTCGCCCTCGCCCTCGACGTCCTTCACCCTGCGCGGGGTGTTGTCGAGGGAGTCGATGCCCATGGACTGGGCGAGGCGGCGGGCCGGGTCGATGGTGAGGACCACGACCTTGCGGCCCCGCTCCGCGGCACGCAGACCGAGCGCGGCGGCGGTCGTGGTCTTGCCGACACCGCCCGAGCCGCAGCACACCACGATGCGGGTCTTCGGGTCGTCGATCAACGGGTCCAGGTCGAGCCTGGGGGCGGGGGAGAGACGGTGGGCCGGGGAGGGACGGGGGTGCCGGTCCTGGTCCGGACTCATGAGATCTCCTGCTTCCGCAGCTCGGTGGCCAGTTCGTACAGACCCGCCAGGTCCATGCCCTCGCTCAGCAGAGGCAGTTCGTGCAGGGGGAGACCCAAGTCGCCCAGGACCGAGCGTTGTTCGTGCTCCAGCTCGTACCGTACGGCGTACTCCTCCGCCTGCTGGACCAGCGGGTCGACCAGCTTCTCGGCGTTGCCCCCGCGACGGGCGCCACCGAGTCCGGCCGAGGACAGCGCCTTCGCCACGGCCGAACGAGGCGTGCTCCGTACGAGTTCCAGGTCCTCCCCGTCCAACACCTCCGGGCGCACCATGTTCACGATGATCCGGCCCACGGGCAGGCGGGCGGCCCTGAGTTCGGCGATGCCGTCCGCGGTCTCCTGGACCGGCATCTCCTCCAGGAGTGTCACCAGGTGGACGGCCGTCTCCTTGGACTTCAGCACCCGCATCACGGCCTGCGCCTGATTGTGTATGGGGCCGATCTTGGCGAGCCCGGCGACCTCGTCGTTGACGTTCAGGAAGCGGGTGACACGGCCGGTGGGGGGAGCGTCCATCACGACGTAGTCGTAGGCGAAGCGGCCTGACTTGTCCTTGCGGCGGACCGCCTCGCAGGCCTTGCCCGTCAGCAGGACGTCCCTGAGTCCGGGCGCGATGGTGGTGGCGAAGTCGATCGCGCCGAGCTTCTTGAGGGCTCTGCCGGCGCCGCCGAGTTTGTAGAACATCTGGAGGTAGTCCAGAAGGGCCAGTTCGGGGTCGATGGCCAGTGCGTACACCTCCCCGCCCCCGGGAGCGACGGCGATCTTCCGCTCCTCATAAGGCAGCGCCTCCGTTTCGAAGAGCTGCGCGATTCCCTGGCGGCCCTCGACCTCGACGAGAAGCGTCCGCTTCCCCTCGGTGGCGAGGGCCAGCGCGAGGGCTGCGGCGACCGTGGTCTTTCCGGTCCCGCCCTTGCCGCTGACGACCTGGAGCCTGCTCACGTATTCGAGCGTAACCAGTCGGCGGGGAACCTAAGCAGGAGGCTGTGGATAACGCGGGTGGGGGCTGTGGGGGGCGAGGGCTGAAAGCAGGGGGTGAGCAGGGGCTAGAGTCGGCCGCATGACCAAGTGGGAATACGCAACTGTGCCGCTGCTCGTCCACGCCACGAAGCAGATCCTGGACACCTGGGGCGAGGACGGGTGGGAGCTCGTCCAGGTCGTGCCCGGGCCGAACAACCCCGAGCAGCTGGTGGCGTACCTGAAGCGCGAGAAGTCCGCGTGAGCGGGGGCGGGGCCGTCGAGGCGCGGCTCGCGGAGCTGGGGCTGACGCTGCCGGAGGTCGTGCCGCCGCTGGCCGCGTATCAGCCGGCCGTGCGGTCGGGGGTGTACGTGTACACCGCGGGACAGCTGCCGATGGTCGACGGGAAGCTTCCGGTCACCGGGAAGGTGGGCGCTGAGGTCACGGCCGAGGAGGCGAAGGCGCTGGCGCGGACGTGTGCGTTGAACGCGTTGGCGGCGGTGAAGTCGGTGACGGGTGACCTTGATCTCGTTGCGCGGGTGGTGAAGGTCGTGGGGTTCGTGGCGTCGGCGTCGGACTTCACGGGGCAGCCCGGGGTGATCAACGGGGCGAGTGAGTTGCTGGGTGAGGTGCTCGGCGAGAAGGGGGTGCATGCGCGGAGTGCGGTGGGGGTTGCTGTGCTGCCGTTGGATGCGCCGGTTGAGGTTGAGGTGCAGGTGGAGTTGGTTGCGGGGGCGTGACGGTTGGGCTGTGCGCTTGTCTGCGGGTTCGGTGGGGGCGGGCGTTTTGCGCAGTTCCCCGCGCCCCTGAAATGCCTGCGGCGGCCCGCTCGGCTCCGGTGGGGGCGTGCGTAGCGCGTGCGGTTCGGTTTGGGGTCGGTGCCGGGGTGGGGGGTATCCGTCCTCGGTCCGGCGGCTCGGTCCCTTCATAAGGTGCCCGGTTCCGGACGCCGGCCGCTGCGGGCGGACACCCCCCACCCCGTCCCCTTCACGCCGTACGCGGCGAACAGTGCGTCGTGGCGTGCGTCCCCATGACCCACCCAGGGGCGCGGGGAACTGCGCGACCAGCCACGACGGACCCGCAGCCGCCCAACAACCGAACCCGGCGCCCCCTCGAACATCCGCCCGTCAAGAGTTAGCCTCCGGCCATGGCAAACGGGCAGTGGTACCCAGCGGATTGGCCGGACCGTATCCGCGCGCTCGCGGACGGCGACCTCGTGCCGGTCGAGCCGCGGCGGGCCGCGACCGTGATGCTGTTGAAGGACACGGCGAGCGGGACCGTCGTGCACATGTTGCGCAGACGGGCCTCGATGGCCTTCGCGGGCGGGGCGTACGCCTATCCCGGCGGTGGCGTCGACCCCCGGGACGACGAGCACCAGATCCACTGGGCGGGGCCCACGCGCGCGTGGTGGGCGGCTCGGCTCGGGGTCGACGAGACGGCGGCCCAGGCGATCGTCTGCGCGGCCGTGCGGGAGACGTACGAGGAGGCGGGGGTGCTGCTGGCCGGGCCGACGCCCGAGTCGGTGGTGGGGGACACCACGGGCGCGGACTGGGAGGCCGACCGGGCCGCACTGGTCGCACGCGAGCTGTCCTTCGCCGGGTTCCTGGAGCGGCGGGGGCTCGTGCTGCGGTCGGATCTGCTCGGGGTCTGGACGCGCTGGATCACACCCGAGTTCGAATCCCGTCGGTACGACACCTGGTTCTTCGTGGCCGCCCTCCCGGAAGGGCAGCGCACGCGCAACGCCTCCACGGAGGCCGACCGCACCGTGTGGATCCGGCCCCAGGACGCGGCCGAGGGCTACGACAAGGGCGAACTGCTGATGATGCCGCCCACCATCGCCACGCTGCGGCAGATCGCCGGGTACGGCAGCGCCGCCGACGCCCTCGCCGCGGCACCCGGGCGTGACCTGACCCCCGTGCTCGCGCAGGCCCGGCTCGTGGACGGGCAGATCGTGCTCTCCTGGCCGGGGCACGACGAGTTCACCAAGCACATCCCGACCGGTGGAGCCTCCCGATGACCGACGCCGCAGCACTTCCCGGCCAGCCGCGGGGCGGGGTCCTCTCGGGCCCCGCCACCGCACGGGCCGTGAACGTCCTGGCGCCCAACGCCTCCGCGATGACCCTGGACGGGACCAACACCTGGATCCTGTCGGAACCGGACTCGGACCTGGCGGTCGTGGTCGACCCCGGTCCGCTCGACGAAGGGCACCTGCGGGCCGTCGTCGACACCGCGGGAGCCGCCGGAAAGCGGGTCGCCCTCACCCTGCTCACGCACGGCCACCCGGACCACGCGGAGGGCGCCGTCCGCTTCGCCGAGCTGACCGGCACCAAGGTGCGGGCCCTCGACCCCGCGCTGCGGCTGGGGGACGAGGGTCTCGGCGCCGGGGACGTGGTGCGGGTGGCCGGCCTCGAACTCGTGGTCGTGCCGACTCCGGGGCACACCGCGGACTCGCTGTGCTTCCACCTCCCGGCCGATCAGGCCGTCCTGACCGGTGACACCGTCCTGGGGCGCGGTACGACCGTCGTGGCCCACCCCGACGGCCGCCTGGGCGACTATCTGGACTCCCTGCGGCGTCTGAGGTCCCTGACGGTCGACGACGGGGTCCACACCGTCCTGCCGGGGCACGGGCCGGTGCTGGAGGACGCCCAGGGTGCCGTCGAGTTCTATCTCGCCCACCGGGCCCACCGGCTGGCCCAGGTCGAGACGGCAGTGGAGAACGGGCACCGGGCACCCGGTGCCGTCGTAGAACACGTGTACGCGGATGTGGACCGGTCGCTGTGGCCCGCCGCCGAGCTGTCGGTGCGGGCACAGCTGGAGTACCTGGAGGAGCACGGGCTCATCTAGGCACCCGTGGGGCCCATCAAGGTCTCGGGGTCTTCGTGCCGTGCACGCGCGTGTACTCGTCCGCCAGCCATGGGCCCAGATCGTCGACGTACGTCCGCAGTACGGCCGTGTCGGCGCTCGGCGACCGGCCCAGGACGGCGGCCGTCCGGACCTGGTCGGCGCGCTCCGGGTAGTACGCGGCGAAGACCTCGGCCATCTCGGGCAGGTCGCTCGTCCAGCCGTTCCAGCGGGGCATGACCAGGGTGAACGCGGTGCGGACCAGGTGGCGGGACATGAAGCGGACCAGTCGGCGGCGGGTCTCGTCGGAGTCCGCCCCCTCGATCCGCTCGCGCCAGCGCGGGAGCAGGAGGGCGAGGTCGCCGTTCGTCTCGCGGGCCAGGAGGGAGTCGGGGCGGTAGCGCGGGAGGTACTCCGCCAGGTCGTCGCCGAGCAGCGGGGTGCACAGACAGGCCACGAACCAGCCCATGTCGTGTCGCTCCAGCTCGCTCAGCAGCAGCGTCCGGCTGTACAGGAGGGTCCCTACGCCGTCGATCTGCGGGAACTCCTTGTCCAGCGCCTCCCCGAGCGTCCGTACGTCCTCCCGGTCCGCGTCGGTCGGCTCCTCGTTCAGGGCGAGCAGCAGGTCGAGGTCGCTGCGGCCCACGCGCGCGGTGCCGCGCGGGATCGAGCCGTAGAGGTAGGCGCTGTGCAGCCTCGACCCGAACAGGCCGAGCACGCGGTCGCGCGCGGCCGCGACGACCGGGCGGAAGGGGTGCGGGACACGTCCCAGCGATCCCTCGCGCTCGATGAAGCCCTCGGCGTCGAGTCCCTTGGCGGCGACAGCGGGAACGGTTTCGGCGGCCATGGGGCCACTGTGCCCGGGTGCGGGCCCTGGGACAGCTTATTTACGGCCCTGGGCGGCCCGTGTGGGGCCGAACGGGCCCGGGGAGCCAGGCCCCGGGGGAGCCAGAGGGCACAAGGAGCCAGGAGGGCGCGAGGGCACGCGAAGGGCCCCGCCGTGCGGCGGGGCCCTTCGAAGTCGTACGGCTGTCCGCGCTCAGCGCGAGCGCTTGGCGAGCCTCTCGACGTCCAGGAGGATCACCGCGCGGGCCTCCAGGCGCAGCCAACCGCGCTGGGCGAAGTCCGCGAGGGCCTTGTTGACCGTCTCGCGGGAGGCGCCGACCAGCTGGGCCAGCTCCTCCTGGGTGAGGTCGTGGACGACGTGGATGCCCTCCTCGGACTGCACGCCGAAGCGGCGGGAGAGGTCGAGCAGGGCGCGGGCCACACGGCCGGGGACGTCCGAGAAGACCAGGTCGGACATCGCGTCGTTGGTGCGGCGCAGGCGGCGGGCGACGGCGCGCAGCAGTGCGGTGGCCACCTCGGGGCGGGCGTTCAGCCAGGGCTGGAGGTCGCCGTGGCCGAGGCCGAGCAGCTTGACCTCGGTCAGCGCGGTGGCGGTCGCCGTGCGCGGGCCCGGGTCGAACAGGGACAGTTCGCCGATGAGCTCGCCGGGGCCGACCACGGCGAGCATGTTCTCGCGGCCGTCCGGGGAGGTGCGGTGGAGCTTGACCTTGCCCTCGGTGACGACGTAGAGCCGGTCGCCCGGGTCGCCCTCGTGGAACAGCGAGTCGCCGCGCGCGAGGGTCACCTCACTCATGGAGGCGCGGAGCTCCGCGGACTGCTCGTCGTCGAGTGCCGCGAAGAGCGGGTTGCGCCGGAGGACGTCGTCCACGAGTTCTCTCCTTGTCGACCTGCTCAGGGAATCTTGTTCCCCCTTGGTACCAGGGGAACCCGGTGCCCATTTTGCCGGACGGTCCAAACAGTGTGATCTGTCACAAGGATGCCGCACACATGTCCTGGGGTAAGCGGCAGGGGTCCAATTGGGGGCCGGTCCCCGGGGTCCGGGGCGGATGTCAGTGCCGGGCCCTAGGCTGGCCGGGTGTCCAAAACGCCGGTGAGAGCACAGGCCGAGGGGGCTGGGCAGGTGGTTGCACGTCGGGATTCCGCTGTGGGCGAACAGGGCGCCGGGGGTGGGAAGAAAACGGCAAAAGCGGCAGGGAAGGCTCCGGTGAACCCGGTGAAGAAGAGCGCTTCGGCGAAGAAGGCGGCTCCGGTCGAGAAGGCTGCCGGGAGCAAGAAGGCCGCTCCGGTCGAGAGGGCCGCTCCGGTCGAGAAGGCTGCTGCGAGCAAGAAGGCCGCTGCGGGTAAGAAGGCTGCTCCGGTCAAGGAGGCGGCCGTGGCCCCCAAGAAGGCGGCTGCCGCGGTGAAGAAGGCGTCGGCTGCCAAGACGGTCGCGCCCAAGCCGCCGCGGAACGAGTCGCACACCGCCCTCGTGCGCCGTGCCCGGCGTATCAACCGCGAGCTCGCCGAGGTGTTCCCGTACGCCCACCCCGAGTTGGACTTCGAGAACCCCTTCCAGCTGATCGTGGCCACCGTGCTGTCCGCGCAGACCACCGACCTGAGGGTCAATCAGACGACTCCCTCGCTCTTCGCGAAGTACCCCACCCCCGAGGACCTGGCCGCGGCGAACCCCGAGGAGGTCGAGGAGATCCTGCGGCCGACCGGGTTCTTCCGGGCCAAGACCAAGTCGGTGATAGGGCTGTCGAAGGCGCTCGTGGAGAACCACGCGGGGGAGGTGCCGGGGCGGCTCGAAGACCTCGTCAAGCTGCCCGGGGTGGGCCGCAAGACCGCCTTCGTGGTGCTGGGCAACGCGTTCGGGCGGCCCGGCATCACCGTGGACACGCACTTCCAGCGGCTGGTCAAGCGGTGGCAGTGGACCGAGGAGAGCGAGCCCGACAAGATCGAGGCCGCCGTTGCCGCGCTCTTCCCGAAGAGCGACTGGACCGACCTCTCGCACCACGTCATCTGGCACGGCCGCCGGATCTGCCACGCCCGTAAGCCCGCGTGCGGCGCCTGCCCCATCGCGCCCCTCTGCCCGGCCTACGGCGAGGGCGAGACGGACCCGGACAAGGCGGCCAAGCTCCTCAAGTACGAGAAGGGCGGCTTCCCGGGCCAGCGCCTGAACCCACCGCAGGCCTACCTGGACGCCGGCGGCAAGGCCGCACCGCCGTTGGGGGCCGCCGGGTGAGGGTGAGCGTGTGGACCGGGTCGTCGGTGGAGCGGAGAGTCGGGTCCGGGTGTGCGCGGGGGGCGGTTCGGTCCGGTCGGCGAGGCTGGGGCCGCGGGGCGCACTCACGGCCTCTGCCGGTGCCGAGGGCTGCTTCCGTCCTGCGGCCCGCGTCGGTGCCGAGCCGCTTGCAGGATTTCCTCCGGCCGTCCCGTCGGGCGGAGTGCGACCGTGTGCCGGGCGGGTGCCTGGGGGCGGCGACTCCGAACCCGACCAGGTCATCGCGGCGGACCGGAGCATCGGCCCCGGCCGAAGCGTTGCGCCGGACCGGAGCGTCGGTCCTGCTCGAAGGGTCGCGCCGGACCGGAGCGTCCGCCCCGCGCCAACCGGCCGCCACGGGTAACCGCCCCCCTGCACGCCCCGGACCCCCGTCACCGCAAACACACGCAGCCCGGACGGAACGATCTAGGGCCCTTCGGGCGTTGAGTGGTGCAGGACGACGGGGGTGGCGATGACACGGGCGAGCCATACGGAGGGCGTGACGCTCAGCAAGGAGGGTCTGCCGGGCTGGCTGGATCCGGTGGTGCACGCCGTGGAGACGGTCGAGCCGCTCCAGCTGAGCCGCTTCCTGCCGCCGAAGAACGGCGCCGGCCGGCAGTCGGCGGTGCTGGTCCTGTTCGGCGAGGGCGAGCGCGGTCCCGAGCTGCTGCTCATGGAGCGGGCGAGTTCCCTCAGGTCGCATGCCGGGCAGCCCTCCTTCCCCGGCGGTGCCCTCGACCCGGAGGACGGCGACCCGAAGGGCGACGGTCCGCTCAGGGCCGCCCTGCGGGAGGCCGAGGAGGAGACCGGCCTCGATCCGCGCGGTGTCCAGCTCTTCGGGGTGCTGCCCAAGCTGTACATCCCGGTCAGCGGCTTCGTGGTGACCCCGGTGCTGGGCTGGTGGCGCGAGCCGAGCCCGGTCGGTGTCGTGGACCCGAACGAGACCGCCCGCGTCTTCACCGTCCCCGTGGCGGATCTCACGGACCCCGACAACCGTGCGACGACCGTGCACCCCAGCGGCTACCGAGGTCCGGCATTCCTGGTCGAATCGGCCCTTGTCTGGGGCTTCACCGCCGGGATCATCGACCGGCTCCTGCACTTCGCGGGGTGGGAGCGCCCCTGGGACCGCGAGAAGCAGGTCCCGCTCGACTGGCGCGCATGACAGGGTGGCGTTCGTGAACGTGCTGGACATCCTGTTGCTGGTCGCCGCCGTGTGGTTCGCGATCGTCGGCTACCGCCAGGGCTTCGTCGTCGGCATCCTGTCGGTGATCGGGTTCCTGGGCGGCGGCCTCGTGGCCGTCTACACGCTGCCCGTCGTGTGGGACGCGGTGACCGACCACGCGGTGGTCGGCACGGTCGCCGCCGTGGTCGGCGTGGTGGTCGTCATCGTCTGCGCCTCCGTCGGCCAGGCCCTGACCACCCATCTGGGCAACAAGCTGCGCCGGTACATCACCTGGTCCCCGGCCCGCGCCCTGGACGCGACCGGCGGCGCCCTGGTCAACGTCCTCGCGATGCTCCTGGTCGCCTGGCTGATCGGGGCCACCCTCGCGCAGACCACCATGCCGACGGTCGGCAAGGAGGTCCGCGGCTCCAAGGTGCTCCTCGGCGTCCAGGAGGCCCTGCCCTCCGACGCCGACACCTGGTTCAAGGACTTCACCTCGGTCCTCGCGCAGAACGGCTTCCCGCAGGTCTTCAGCCCGTTCTCCGACGAGCCGATCAAGGAGGTCCAGCCGCCCGACCCGAAGCTCGCGAACAGTGCGGTCGCCACCCGGGCCCAGCGCTCCATCGTCAAGGTCATGGGCACCGCGCAGAGCTGCGGCAAGGTCCTGGAGGGCACCGGCTTCGTCTTCGGCGACCGCCGCGTGATGACCAACGCGCATGTCGTCGGCGGGGTCGACGAGCCCACCGTCCAGATAGGCGGCGAGGGCAGGAAGTACGACGCCACGGTCGTCCTCTACGACTGGCAGCGCGACATCGCCGTACTGGACGTGCCCGATCTCGACGCGCCCGCCCTGAAGTTCACGTCCGAGGACGCGGCCAGCGGGAACAGCGCGATCGTCGCCGGCTTCCCGGAGAACGGCTCGTACGACGTCCGTCCCGCGCGGGTGCGCGGGCGCATCGACGCCCACGGACCGGACATCTACCACCGCGGCACCGTCAGCCGCGATGTGTACTCCCTCTACGCGACCGTCCGCCAGGGCAACTCCGGCGGCCCGCTGCTCACCCCGGAGGGCAAGGTGTACGGCGTGGTCTTCGCGAAGTCGCTCGACGACCCGGACACCGGGTACGCGCTCACCGCCGACGAGATCCAGCCGGACATCGCCAAGGGGCGCACCGCGAACCAGCAGGTGGACAGCGACAGCTGCGCGCTCTGAGGGGTGTCAGAAGCGGCTGCGGGCCCTGAGGGGTGTCAGAAGCGGCCGCGCGCTGAGGGGTGTCAGAAGAGGGCCGCGTCAGCCTCGGGGGTGACGCAGGCGTACCGAGACCCAGCGGGCCCGGCGGCGCAGGATGCGCGGGATCCCCACCCTCAGGTCCGTTCCGCCCGCGAGTTGCGGGGAACCCCCTTGGTGGTGGGAGCTCAGGGCAGCGCCCGAGCGTCGATTGCGTGCTGCGTCACCGTAGTCGTGCGTCCAGCCCATACCCCGACGTTTGCCCCTGCCCCAAGGTCGATAACCTCCCCCACGCCCCCCAATTGGCCTATGCGCCGGGCAAGTGGCCGTTCGTAGGACAGGTGTTCAGGTCCGGATACCGGGCGCGACGGAACGGTCA
This sequence comes from Streptomyces griseorubiginosus, assembly GCF_001514195.1. GTDB lineage: Bacteria > Actinomycetota > Actinomycetes > Streptomycetales > Streptomycetaceae > Streptomyces > Streptomyces griseorubiginosus. The sequence continues at coordinate 244,827 of NZ_KQ948741.1, forward strand.
CCGATCGGGCTCGGGATCCTTCAGCCAATTGATCAGTTCGGTCGAGAAAGCGACCGGATCCTCTTCGTGCGGGAAGTGCCCGAGACCGTCGAACAGCCGCCAGCGGTACGGCGCTTCGACGTACTCCCCGGAGCCCGCCGCGCTCCTGGTCCGCATCACCGGGTCGAGCGAGCCGTGCAGGTGCAGGGTCGGCACCCGGACGGGCCGCTTCATCCGCCGGTTGAACTGGATGCCGTCGGGCCGCGCCATCGACCGCACCATCCACCGGTACGGCTCGATGGAGCAGTGCGCCGTGGAGGGGATGCAGATCGCCTTCCGGTACGTGTCCACCGCCTCGTCGTCCGGCAGGCGCGGCCCGGACCAGTCCCGGATCAGCTCGGCGACCAGCGCGCCGTCGTCCGCGGTGAGCTGCCGCTCCGGGATCCACGGCCGCTGGAACCCCCAGATGTAGGAGCCGGCGCGGGTCTGACGGACGTCGGAGAGCATGGCCGAGCGCCAGCGCCGGGGATGCGGCATCGAGGAGACCGCGAGCCGCCGTACGAGCTTGGGGCGCATCGCGGCCGCCGTCCACGCCAGATAGCCGCCCAGGTCATGGCCGACCAGGGCGGCGTCCGGTTCGCCGAGGGAGCGGATCACGCCGGTGACGTCGAGCGCCAGGTTGGCGGGGTCGTAGCCGCGCGGGGTGCGGTCGCTGCCGCCGACCCCGCGCAGGTCCATGGCCACGGCCCGGAAACCGGCGTCGGCCAGCGCCTCCAGCTGGTGCCGCCAGGTCCACCAGAACTGCGGGAAGCCGTGCAGGAACATCACCAGCGGTCCGTCGCCCATCTCGGCGATGTGGAAGCGCGCGCCGTTGGCGGCCACGTCCCGGTGCGTCCAGGGACCGTCGGGCCGTACGAGGGACGCGGGCTGCTGCGCCGGAGAGGCGGCGGGATCCGTCATGACGACGAGCGTGCCACAGCCTCGATGGCCTTGGTCTCCCGGACTCGCTCCTCCAGGACCTTGTTGTCGTTGCCGGGCCGCGGGTGCGGCTTCGCGTTCTGGAGGACGCCGGCCGTCTCCTTCATCGACGCCGCGACCTTCTGCGGGCCCTTGCCCTTCTGCGCCTTCTTCGCGAAGACCACGCCGATCAGCGCGAGGACGAGTGCGACGAGGACGTTGGCCGCGAAGGACAGCAGGAAGCAGACCGCGAGGTTCCAGTCGCTCCAGGTCCGGATGCCGTACGCCAGCGCGAAGCTCAGCATCGGCAGGGAGAACACCAGCACCGCGCCGGCCACGCTGAACATGCCGCCGCTCACGGCGCCGCGCTTGACGTCCTGCTTCAACTGCGCCTTGGCCAGCGCGATCTCGTCGTGCACCAGCGCGGACATCTCGGTCGTCGCCGAGGCGAACAGTTGGCCGATGCTGCGTTCGGCGCCGACCGGGCTGCCGTCGGGTGCGCTCATCGCGGTCTCCCTCTCCATGGGACTGCTGGGTGTGCCGTGTCTTTTTGTACCGTCCCGTCAGATCATGCCCGACGGTCGTCGTCCTCGCCTGCCCCGCCCGTCACTTCGGCAAGCCGCTCGGCCGTCTTGAGCTCGGCGATCCGGCGGTGTTCGGCGGCCTTGCGCTCGTGGATGGCCGCCATGCGCAGGTGGTAGGCCGGGTCGTCCTGCTCGTAGACGTCCGGGATGCCGTCGAGGTCCTCGTCGCGCTCCTCCGTCTCGTACAGCGCCCGGTACTTGGCGTTGCGCAGCTTCAGCAGCACGGTCGCGAGACCGGCCGCGATCAGCGACGCGACGAGTACGGCGGCCTTGACCTCGTCCGTGGTGGACGCGTCGCCGTCGAAGGCGAGCTCCCCGATGAGCAGCGACACCGTGAACCCGATGCCGGCCAGGGTCGCCACCGCGAACACGTCGGCCCACGCGAGGTCGTCGCTGAGCGAGGCCCGGGTGAAGCGGGCCGTCAGCCAGGTCCCGCCGAAGATGCCGAGCGCCTTGCCGAGGACCAGTCCAAGAAGCACGCCCAGCGTCTCCGGCCGGGTGAACACATCGCCGAGCGCGCCGCCGGAGACGGAGACGCCCGCGCTGAAGAGGGCGAACAGGGGCACGGCCAGGCCGGCCGAGAGCGGTCGTACGAGATGCTCGATCCGCTCGCCGGGGGACTGCTCCTCGTCGTCCCGCCGGGTGCAGCGCAGCATCAGGCCCATCGCGACGCCCGCGACGGTGGCGTGCACCCCGCTGTTGTACATCAGCGCCCAGATCACCAGCGCGAGCGGGACGTAGACGTACCACCCGCGTACGCCCTTGCGCAGCAGCAGCCAGAAGACCGCGAGGCCGAGGGCCGCGCCGCCGAGCGCGGCGAGGTCGATGTCGGCGGTGAAGAAGATCGCGATGATCAGGATCGCGCAGAGGTCGTCGACGACGGCGAGGGTGAGCAGGAAGGCGCGCAGGGCGCTCGGCAGCCAGGTGCCGATGACGGCGAGCACGGCGAGCGCGAAGGCGATGTCGGTGGCCGTGGGCACGGCCCAGCCAGCGAGTGAGCCGCCGCCGGTGAGGTTGGTGAGCGTGTAGACGAGCGCCGGTACGGCCATTCCGCACAGGGCGGCGACCACGGGCAGCGCGGCCGCCCTGGGGTCCTTGAGGTCACCGGCGACGAGTTCGCGCTTGAGTTCGATGCCGGCGACGAAGAAGAAGATCGCGAGCAGGCCGTCGGCCGCCCAGTGTTCGATCGACAGGTGGAGGCCGAGTGCCTCGGGGCCGAGGTGGAAGTGGCTGACGCTCTCGTAGCTGTCGTGCAGTGCGGGGACGTTCGCCCAGATCAGCGCGGTCACCGCGGCGGCGAGCAGCAGGACTCCGCCGACCGTCTCGGTGCGCAGCGCGTTCGCGACGAAGGTCCGCTCGGGGAGGGAGAGCCGGCCGAGGGCCTTGCGGGTGGGCGTGGGCATCGGGGGGACCTCCGGTCGGTGGGCAGGACAGTGCTGCTCGCCGACCAGACTTCCCGGCACACCTTGGGTCACGCTGCTTTGTTTAGGTTACCTAAAAGGGGCGCTCGACGCTTTCGCGCCGGGCGCCCCCTCGGAGCCGTGCGGGTCAGTCCTCGCTGGGCGCGGCCGGCAGCTTGGCCTGGATGAGGTCCATGACCGTGGAGTCCGTCAGCGTGGTGACGTCACCGAGCTGGCGGTTCTCCGCCACGTCCCGCAGCAGCCGGCGCATGATCTTGCCGGAGCGGGTCTTGGGCAGCTCGGCGACCGGCAGGACCCGCTTGGGCTTGGCGATCGGGCCGAGGGTGGCGCCGACGTGGTTGCGCAGCTCGGCGATGAGGTTCTCGTCCTCGGCGTTCGCCGTGCCGCGCAGGATCACGAAGGCGACGATGGCCTGCCCGGTCGTCTCGTCGGCGGCACCGACGACGGCGGCCTCGGCGACCGACGGGTGGGAGACCAGCGCCGACTCCACCTCGGTGGTCGAGATGTTGTGGCCGGACACCAGCATGACGTCGTCCACCCGGCCCAGCAGCCAGATGTCGCCGTCGTCGTCCTTCTTCGCGCCGTCGCCGGCGAAGTACTTGCCCTCGAAGCGCGACCAGTAGGTGTCGAGGAAGCGCTGGTCGTCGCCCCAGATGGTGCGCAGCATGGACGGCCACGGCTCGGTGAGGACGAGGTAGCCGCCCCCGCCGTTCGGGACCTCGTTGGCCTCGTCGTCCACGACGGTCGCGGAGATGCCGGGCAGCGGGGTCTGCGCGGAGCCGGGCTTGGTCGCGGTGACACCGGGCAGCGGGGAGATCATCATCGCGCCGGTCTCGGTCTGCCACCAGGTGTCCACGATCGGGGTGAGGTCGGCGCCGATGTGCTTGCGGTACCAGATCCACGCCTCGGGGTTGATCGGCTCGCCCACCGACCCCAGCACCCGCAGGCTGGACAGGTCGAACTTCGCGGGGATGTCGTCGCCCCACTTCATGAACGTCCGGATGGCGGTCGGGGCGGTGTAGAGGATGGTGACCCCGTACTTCTGGACGATCTCCCAGAAACGGCCCTGGTGCGGGGTGTCGGGGGTGCCCTCGTACATGACCTGGGTGGCGCCGTTGGCGAGCGGGCCGTAGACGATGTACGAGTGCCCGGTGACCCAGCCGACGTCGGCGGTGCACCAGTACACGTCGGTCTCCGGCTTCAGGTCGAAGACGGCGTGGTGGGTGTACGCGGCCTGGGTGAGGTAGCCGCCGGAGGTGTGCAGGATGCCCTTCGGCTTACCCGTCGTACCGGACGTGTACAGGATGAACAGCGGCTGCTCGGCGCCGAACGCCTCAGGCGTGTGCTCGGCGGACTGCCGCTCGACGATCTCGTGCCACCACACGTCCTTGCTGTCGTCCCAGGCGACCTCCTGACCGGTACGGCGCACGACGAGCACGTGCTCGACGTTGCCGGCCTTGCCGACCGCCTCGTCCACGGCGGGCTTGAGCGCGGAGGGCTTGCCACGGCGGTAGCCGCCGTCGCTGGTGATGACCACGCGCGCGTCGGCGTCCTGGATGCGGGTCGCGAGGGCGTCCGCGGAGAAGCCGCCGAAGACCACGGAGTGCGCGGCGCCGATCCGCGCGCACGCGAGCATCGCGACCGCGGTCTCGGGGATCATCGGCATGTAGACGGCGACCCGGTCGCCCTTCTGGACCCCCAGCTCCAGCAGCGCGTTGGCCGCCTTGGAGACCTCGTCCTTGAGCTCGGCGTAGGTGAGCGCGCGGCTGTCGCCCGGCTCGCCCTCGAAGTGGATGGCGACCCGGTCGCCATGGCCCGCCTCGACATGCCGGTCGACGCAGTTGTACGCCACGTTGAGCTCGCCGTCCTGGAACCACTTGGCGAACGGCGGGTTCGACCAGTCCAGCGTCTCGGTCGGCTCCTTGGCCCAGCTCAGTCGGCGGGCCTGCTCGGCCCAGAACCCGAGCCGGTCAGCCTTGGCCTGCTCATACGCCTCCGCCGTGACGTTGGCGTGTGCGGCCAGGTCGGCGGGGGGTGCGAACCTGCGTTCTTCCTTGAGCAGGTTGGCCAGGCTTTCGTTGCTCACGGCATCTGCCTTTCCCAGGGTGTCCGTTGTGTCCCAGGCCACAGCTCATCAGACCGGGGGTGCGATGACAAGGGCCGATCTGCAATTGGTTTAGACCTGTGGGCTCGTCGAGTCCGGCGGCCGGCTCATCCGTACCCACGGACGCCGACCAGGCGGAGTTCAGCATGTGTCCGGCGGAGTTCGGCACGTGTAACGCCTTTCACCCTCCCGCCCAAGTACGGGTGCAGCGCCATCGACGCCTTATGTGAAGGGAGCCCGAGTGGACGGGATACGGGGTGGGCCGCGGGCCGCGGCGCGCGACCCACAGCTCTTCGAGGAGTTCTACCGACGCCATGTGGACGCGATGACGTCCTTCCTGGCCCGGCGTGTCGCGGACCCGCACACCGTGGCCGACCTGACCGCCGAGATCTTCCTCGCGGTCCTGGACTCGGCCCACACCTACCGCGCGTCCCGGGGCAGCGAGCGGGCCTGGCTGTACGGCATCGCCCGCAACGTCGTCTCCTCCGAGCGCCGCCGGGTCGCCCGCGAGACCGACCGCGACCGGCGCATCTCGGGGCGGCGGCTGCTGGAGCCCGACGACATCGCCCGCCTGGAGGACAAGCTCGACGCGGAGAGCCCCGGCCGCCGCGCCCTGGCCGCCCTGGAACGGCTCCCCGCGGGGGAGAGAGCCGTCCTGGAACTCGTCGCGGTCGACGAACTGACGGTCGGCGAGGCCGCGACGGCGCTGGGCATCAGCCGGGTCGCGGCGCGGGTACGGCTGCACAGGGCGCGCAAGTCGCTGCGCGAGGCGGGTGAGTTCGCCGACGGGGCCCGCGGCACATCTCTGTCCTACGTCACCGGCGGAACCGGGGGAGAGGCATGACCACCAGGACGACATTCGAGGACCGGCTGCTGGCGGAACTGCGCCACGAGATCGCCCTGCGGGCGGCCGACCGTACGGCGGCAGCGACACCCACGTCGGTGTGGTGGCGCTGCCGTACGGCCCTCACCGTGCCGAGGCTCGCCGTCGTCGCGGTGGCCTGCGCCGCCGTCGCGGGCGCCTGGGTGCTGACTCCGGGCTCCCCGGCGGAAAGCCCCGCCTACGCGGTGGTGTCGCACTCGGACGGGAGCCTGACGGTCACGATGAACGACTTCGGCCTCGGTGGCACCCTGCCGGACGGCCTGGTCGAACGCCTCAAGGCGTACGGCATCCACGTGGTCGTGGACGAGGTACCGAACGGCTACGAGTGCACCGAGCCCCGGGGCAAGGGGGTCCAGGGCCGCCCCGATTCGAGCGACGGCCCCAGCCAGGTGTTCGACCTGCGGCGCGGGGACTCCCTGGTCGTCGAAAAGCTGGGACAGCGCGCGCCCGACGGGAGTTTCCAGCCGGTCACCGGTTTCGGCTTCGTCCGCGGTGACGTCGCCCCGTGTCGTCCGATCCCGGCCCCGGAGCCCCGCCCGGCGGAGACGTCGGGTCTCCGCTGAGCGGGGGTTGGTGGGCGCTGGGTGGGGAACCGGGGCGGGCGCCGGGCCGGCGCGCTGGGGCGGGCGTCGTTCTGGGGGCGCTGGGGCGAGGCGTTGTTCTGGGGTGCTGCTTATGCCGGGCTGCGCAGACCGTCCGCTTATACCGGGCTGCGCAGACCGTCCGCGTCGGTCACGCGGTCGAACACCCCCTCGCTGGACGCCTCGGTGAGCAGGTAGGCCTGCGCCTCGCCCACGTGGAAGTACATCCCGTGCAGCTCCAGCTCCCCGTCCCGCAGGGCCCGGGCGACCGAGTCGTGCGACCGGAGGTGCTCCAACTGCTGGACCACGTTGGTCAGGCAGAGCTGCTCGACCGCGTCGGCGGACGCCCGCCCGGCCAGCTTCGCCCAGGCGCGGCTGTCGTCGGCCATCCGCTCCAGGCTCGGCAGCCCGTGCCGCAGCCACCGCTTCAGCGGGGTCCGGGCGCCGCCAGGCTCGGAGTCGAGCAGCGCCTGCATGGCCCCGCAGCCGGAGTGTCCGCACACCGTGATGGACCGCACCTTCAGCACGTCCACGGCGTACTCGATCGCGGCCGCCACCGAGTCGTCCCCGCTCTCCTCACCGGGCAGCGGTACGAGGTTGCCCACGTTGCGCACCACGAACAGGTCGCCCGGACCACTGGAGGTGATCATCGAGGTGACCACGCGTGAGTCGGCGCAGGTCAGGAAGAGCTGGGCCGGCTGCTGGCCCTCGCGCGCCAACCGGGCCAGCTCGCCCCGCACGATCGGCGCGGTGTTGCGCTGGAACGCGCTGATGCCACGAGCCAGTTCATGCCCGCTCGACCCTGCGGGGGCGAGGGGACCGCGGGAGCCGGCCGGTCCATGTGAGCTGCCCGGTTCACTCGGCCCACTTGAGCCGCTCGGTCCACCTGACCCAGCTGATCCGCTCGGTCCACCTGATCCAGCTGATCCGCTCGGTCCGGCTGGTCTCCCCGACCCGGCTGGTCCGTCTGGTCGACCTGCTTGATCCGGGCCGCCCTTCTCGCCGGACGCACCCGACGCACCCAACGCGCTCCTTGCAACCGACGTGCCCGCCGAGCCCGACGCCCCCGACGTCTCGGTGTCCGAGACAGGCCCCCGCGTCGGCGTCAAAGTCAGCGCAGGGTTGGGCAGCTCGCACTGGTGGTTGCGCCAGGCCGTCCAGGGGCGGCAGCGGCAGTCGGCGGCACCGGAGGGCTCGGCGATGCTCGTGCCCGGACTGCGCCCGGTCAGCTCGACCGAGCCGCCCTGCGCGGTGTGCGTCTTCTGCCAGTCCTGGAGCGACTCGTACGCGGCGTGGTCCATGAACGACCCGTCCAACTCCACCACCGCGTCCGCACCTTGGGGCACCAGATGCAGGGCACGGCTGAGCCGCGGCACCGCGAGGAAGGTCAACTGGCCTCGTACGTGGACGTGATGGACGCCGTCTCTCTCGTGGTGCGTGATGCGGGTGCGGGTGAGGCGGTGCAGCGAGACGCCGACGGCCACGGCGATCCCGAGGGTGACGCCCTCCAGGACGCCGAAGACGACCACGCCGAGGGTGGTGACGGCGTAGACCAGCACTTCGCGGTGGCGGGTCACCGTACGGATGTGGTGCAGGGACACCATCTGGATGCCGACGGCCATCACCAGGGCGGCGAGCGAGGCGAGCGGGATGAACTCCAGGACGGGGACCATCAGCAGGGCGGCGATCACTACGAGAACGCCGTGCAGCATCGTGGAGTTCCGGCTGACGGCACCGGCCTGGACGTTCGCCGAACTGCGCACCGCCACACCGGCGACCGGCAGTCCGCCGAGGGCGCCGGAGACGATGTTGGCGGCGCCCTGCCCGAGCAGTTCGCGGTCCAGGTCGGAGCGGCCGACCCGGGCTCCCCGGCCGGAGCCGGGGCCGCCGGCGAGCAGGTCGGGGCGGCCGGCCGCCAGCTTGTCCACGGCGACCGCGCCGAGCAGGGACTGCACGCTGCACACGAGCGTGGTCGTGAGCACGGCGGCCACGAGGCCGAGGGCGGGGCCCTCGGGCAGCCCGGCCAGTGCGTGACTGCTCCAGGACGGCAGGTCGACCTTGGGCAGGACGAGCCCGGTGAGGGAGGCGGTGGTGGTGGCCCCGGCGACGGCGACGAGCGCGGCCGGGATCCGGCGCAGCAGCAGGCCGGCCCGGCCGGGGATGCGCGGCCAGAGGAAGAGCAGCGCCAGGGTCAGCGCGCTCACCGACACGGCGGCGGGCTGGACCCGCGCCAACTGGGCGGGCAGGGCGCGGAGGTTGTCGAGGACGGAGCTCTGCGGGGTGCCGCCGAGGACGATGTGCAGCTGGGCGACGGCGATGGTGATGCCGATGCCGGCGAGCATGCCGTGCACGATCGCGGGGCTGACGGCGAGCGCGGTGCGGGCCACGCGCAGGCAGCCCAGGCCGAGTTGGACGACTCCGGCCAGCACGGTGATGGCGCAGGTCGTCCGCCAGCCGTAGCGGTGGATCAGGTCGGCGGTGACCACGGTGAGTCCGGCTGCGGGGCCGCTGACCTGGAGCGGGCAGCCGCCGAGCCGGCCGGCCACGATCCCGCCGACGGCGGCGGCCACGAGGCCGGCCTGGAGGGGTGCGCCGGTGGCGAGGGCGATGCCGAGGGACAGGGGCAGGGCGATCAGGAAGACCGCGATCGAGGCCGACACGTCGGCGCTCGCGATGCGGAAGCGGCGCGGCGGTGTCGGTGGCGGGCTGTGGGGTGGGTGGAGGTGACTCGCGCGGTGCGGGTCGCTCGGGTCGGTGGCTCGGGTGGGTACGCAGGCTGACATGTTTTCCCGTCTCCTCCGGGGCAGCGCGGTCGCGGAACAGGTGGTCCCCCGTCGATGGCGGGGGGCGGGTCGCGGCCGTGGGTCACGGCGTGCAGCGGCGGGATGAATCAACGCTCGGTAAATGGATCGTAATGCAGAGTAAAGGCCAGGCATAGACTTTCCGGGCAAATGGGTTATCAACTCACCTAGACGGGTGAAGTAGCAATTTCATCGGCTTGTCGTACTAATTCCTTCTCGGTCCCGTGCGAGCTTGGCGGCGCTGTCGTTGGCCCCGAGAGAAGGAAGAAGGTGGGCGGAAGATGGCCGCCACCCAGAGGATTGCCGCGGGAGCCGTGGTCGCCGCGGTCTGCGCCGCCTCACTCGCCGGTTGCGCGACCGGCAACGACGACTCCGAGGGAGGAGCCGCCGGTCCGCAGAAGGCGAAGGCCGCTGCCCAGGCGCCGCCCAAGCGGGTGTTCCGCCTGATCGGCGACGGTTCCACCGCCTACACCGGAGCCCAGCCCCACCTGCCCCGGGCCGAACGCCTCAAGCCCGGTGAGAAGCCCCCGCAGTTCGTGGTGTTCTCCTGGGACGGCGCCGGCGAGGACAGCCAGAAACTGTTCTCCCACTTCCGCGAGGTCGCCAAGGAGAACCACGCGACCATGACGTACTTCCTCAGCGGCGTGTACATGCTGCCGGAGGACAAGCGCGCCGAGTACCGGCCGCCGCAGCACTCCCCGGGCCGCTCCGACATCGGCTTCAACGACGAGCAGGGCATCGCCGACACCGTCAAGCAGCTGCGCCTCGCATGGCTGGAGGGCAACGAGATCGGCACCCACTTCAACGGCCACTTCTGCGGAAAGGGCGGCGGCGTCGGCGAGTGGTCCGTGGCGGAGTGGAAGGACGAGATCGCCCAGGCGAAGAAGTTCGTGAAGTCCTGGAAGACCAACACCGGGATGACCAAGGCCTCACCCCTGCCCTTCGACTACGACAAGGAGCTCGTCGGCGCCCGCACACCCTGCCTCGAAGGCCAGCGGAACTTCATGAGGGCCGCGAGCGAGCTCGGCTTCCGCTACGACACCAGCGGGGTCAACGAGCAGCTGTGGCCCCGGAAGAAGCAGGGCCTGTGGGACCTGTCGATGCAGCTCGTGCCCTTCCCGGGGCACTCGTACGAGCAGCTCACCATGGACTACAACTTCATGGTCAACCAGTCCGGCACCAGGACCCAGGGCGACCCGGCCAAGTACCGGTTCTGGGGCGACCAGATGCGCGAGGGCCTCCTCAAGGGCTTCTACCGGGCCTACGACGGCAACCGCGCGCCCCTGATCATCGGCAACCACTTCGAGTCCTGGAACGGCGGCACCTACATGCGCGCCGTCAAGGAGACCATCGAGCAGGTGTGCAACAAGTCCGACGTGCGCTGTGTCTCCTTCCGGCAGCTGGCCGACTGGCTGGACGCCCAGGACCCGGGCACGCTGGACAAGCTCCGCACCCTGAACGTCGGCGAGGCCCCGAAGCAGGGCTGGCAGGACTTCCTGAACGGCCACCCGGCCCCGGCACCGAAGGGCGTACCGGGGGCGCCGGCGGCCAAGCGGTAGGCGTCCGGCGGGGCGGTCAAGGAGCGGTGGGCGTCCGGTCGGGCGGTTGCCGTCAGACCGCCGCCACCGCGCTCTCGCCGAGCACGAACGAGGGGTCGACCTGGGCCGCCAGGTCGGCCCCCGTGCGCTCGTTGCCCCAGGACTGGGCGTTCTTCAGATGGAAGTGCACCATCTGCCGGGTGTAGCGCTCCGGGTCGCGCAGCTCGTACGTCGCGTCGGCGGCCTCCCGCAACCGGTGCAGGGCGCGGCGGTTGACGTCCTCCAGGAGCGCGAACCGGGGCGGCCGGCCCTTCTCCAGGGCCCGCACCCAGTCCGAGTGCCCGACCGTCACCAGCAGGTCGTCCCCGACTTCGGCGCGGAGGAAGTCGAGGTCGTCCCGGCCCTGCACCTTGTTGCCGACGACTTTCAGCGTGACGCCGAAGTCGCGGGCGTACTCCTTGTACTGGCGATAGACGGAGACCCCCTTACGCGTCGGCTCGGCGACCAGGAACGTGATGTCGAAGCGGGTGAACATGCCGGAGGCGAAGGAGTCGGAGCCCGCCGTCATGTCCACCACGACGTACTCGCCCCGCCCGTCCACCAGGTGGTTCAGGCACAGCTCCACCGCTCCGGTCTTGGAGTGGTAGCAGGCGACCCCCAGGTCGGCGTCGGTGAAGGGGCCGGTGACCATCAAACGGACGACGTCGCCGTCGAGTTCCACCGGCCGGGCGCAGGCGTCGTAGACCGGGTTGTCCTCACGGACCCGCAGCAGCCGGGAGCCCTCTCCGGGCGGGGTGGTCTTGATCATCTGGTCGGCGGAGGCGATCCGCGGATTGGAGCCGCGCAGGTACTCCTTGATCAACGGAAGCCGCTCGCCCAGCGCGGGCAGCGCGGCCGCCTCCGCCTCGTCCAGGCCGAGGGCCGGGCCGAGGTGCTGGTTGATGTCGGCGTCGACGGCGATCACCGGCGCACCGGTGGTCGCGAGATGGCGGATGAACAGGGAGGACAGGGTGGTCTTGCCGCTGCCGCCCTTCCCGACGAAAGCAATTTTCATGTTCACGAAGAGTAGTCGTTCGATAGCTGTAAGTGGCATACGGGCGTGAAGAAGACCACTCCATCGTGGGGCGCAGGCCCTGGGTGCGTAGGGTCGTACTCATGAGTACGACAGGCGCGACCGCCGACCCGCTCGCCGCCCTGGGTTCGCTGCCCGGCGTGGCCGATTCCGTGGAGTCCGTGCGCAAGTCCGTGGACCGGGTCTACGGGCACCGTGTCATGCGGCGCCGCAGCAACGAGATCACCTCTGAAGCGGCCTTGCGCGGCGCTCGCGGCTCGGCCGCGCTGTCCGGCGCGGACTGGGCCCTCGAGGAGGTGCGCAGGCGCTCCGACTTCGGCGTCGACGACGAGGCGCGGGTCGTGGGCGCGGCGCTGCGGCTGACCGCCGAGGCCGGCCAACTGCTGTCCATCTGGCGGCAGTCGCCCCTCAGGGTGCTGGCCCGGCTGCACCTGGTGGCCGCGGCGAGCGACGGCGACGAGGTCGGGCGCCCGCGCCAGGCCGGCGAGGACGTCCACGAGCCGCTCGTCGAACTGCCGCTGCCCGGAGCGGCCGAGGTCTCGGGCCGCCTGGAGGGGCTGTCCGAGCTGATCATCGCGGGCAGTTCCGCGCCCGCCCTGGTCACGGCCGCCGTCGTACAGGGCGAACTCCTCGCGCTGCGGCCCTTCGTCTCGCACAACGGCCTGGTCGCGCGCGCGGCCGCGCGGATCGTCCTGGTGGGCAGCGGCCTCGACCCCAAGTCGGTCTGCCCGGCGGAGGTCGGCCACGCCGAACTGGGGCGCGCCGCCTACCTGGCGGCGCTCGACGGCTACGTCTCCGGGACCCCCGACGGCATGGCCGCCTGGATCGCCCACTGCGGCAGCGCGATCGAACTGGGCGCGCGCGAGTCGACGGCCGTGTGCGAGGCGCTCCAGCGCGGGGCGGCGTGAGCGCGGTCGCGGAAAAGGCCCTCCTTGAGGAAGGCCCCTGAACAGGGTTGCGGCGGTACGAGGATTCGTACCGCCGCTGGCATGTTCACCGAGTTACCAAGCGTCCTCGATATGTTGCCCATCAGGTCGGGAACTTTGCCCGTCACCTGGTGCGGCTGGCCCGTAATCGACGGGTCGACGTCGCGTGGGTGCTCGATGTCCATGCTCGGTCCGTGGGGCCAAATGCGTTGTTAAAGGTGATCCTCTCGGATGTCCTTGGTCTCGCGGGCCGTTAAACCCTTTGTACTCCTGGCCCCGGGCAAGCGGAACCCCCGTCGGCAGTTCTTTACTTTTATCCTCAAATAGGCGCCAAGTGTGCTGAATCGCCTCACGCCACCGTCGACCGCCGCCGGTTCGCGTACCAGACGAGGCCCGCCGTGGCCGCCGCGGCTCCTATCGCGGCGACCGCCACGAGCGCCGGGCGGGGCGGTACGGCGAACCCGGGCAGCCGCTGCTTGAGCCGGACCGGGCGGTGGAAATCGAGAATCGGCCACCCGCGCGCGAGAGCCTCGCGGCGCAGGGTCCGGTCCGGGTTGACGGCATGCGGATGTCCTACGGCGCCGAGCATCGGCAGGTCGGTCGCCGAGTCGCTGTAGGCGTAGCAGCGCTCCAGGTCGTACCCCTCGGACTCGGCCAGCTCCTTGATCGCCTCGGCCTTCGTGGGGCCGTACGCGTAGTACTCCACCTCGCCGGTGAAGCAGCCGTCCTCGCCGACGACCATTCGGGTGGCCACCACCCGGTCCGCGCCCAGGAGTTCACCGATCGGCTCGACCACCTCGGCGCCCGACGTGGACACGATGACGACGTCACGCCCGGCGGTGTGGTGCTCCTCGATCAGGGACGCGGCCTCGTCGTAGATGATCGGGTCGATCAGGTCATGGAGGGTTTCGGCCACGATCTCCTTGACGTGCTGGACGTTCCAGCCGCGCACGAGCGAGGAGAGGTACTCGCGGGTGCGCTCCATCTGGGCGTGGTCCATACCGCCGACGAGGAAGACGAACTGGGCATAGGCGGTCCGCAAGGCGGCCCTGCGGTTGATCAGGCCGCCTTGGTAGAACGACTTGCTGAACGTGAGCGTGCTCGACTTCGCAATGACCGTCTTGTCCAGGTCAAAGAAGGCAGCTGTGCGGGGCAAGGAGTGGTTATCCACGACCCCGAGCATAGGCGCAGCCCATTCGGCGTAAGGTGGGGCGCGTGGGTTTGCCTGAGAGGGCTCTCGGGTACACCATGGAAGTCACGGATCGTTCGCGACCGTGCTAACCCGGCCCGGCTCCTCCCCCCCCGAGTCGGCCGTGGAGACGACCCCCACTCTCCCCCCCGGTGGGGGTCGTCGCATGTCCGGGTGTGTTTTTCCTCTTTCTGTCGCGGTCCTGCGACCCTCGTCAGGCGGTTTCGGCCGCCTCGTTCGCATGCCCAAGATCCGTCACGGTGCGTAGTCGTTGTGCTGCTCTGTGGAGGTCGCACACGGGTGCCACCAGGCTCACCGGTATGGGTGACGGCGATATTCACAACCGCTGAGTTGTCCACAGTTATCGACCAAGATCCACACGATTTCCGGGATCGCTGCACCGTGATTCCCACGCATCCCGCTCGGGCCGACTTCATGGCTGGTTCCGGTTAGTCGGGTGTTTTTGGCCGGTTCGTATCGGCCGCTCATATGGAGGCCGCTCGCCGGTTCTTCACATGTCTGGGAATCGCGGGGCCGAAGGGGCCGCGTGAGAAAGACGACGCACGGGCCGCCTGTGGCCTTCGGGCGTCGCAGCGAAGGGGGATGAGGACGTGGCCGCAGCCGTCACACACGATCCGCAGCCCGCCGCCGGAGGGCGGCAGGGGCAGCCGTTGATCGTCACGGAGGACGAGGACCTGCTGGACGACCTGCTGCGCCTGTGCGCGGCGGCCGGGGCGAAACCCGAGGTGCACCACGGGCTGCCGGAGCGCAGAGGCAGCTGGGAAACCGCCCCGCTCGTCCTGGTCGGCGACGACGCCGCCCGGCGCGTACGCGGAGCCGCGCGCCGGCGCGGAGTGGTGCTCGTGGGCCGGGACCAGGACGACTCCGGAGTGTGGAAACGAGCCGTTCAGATCGGCGCCGACCACGTCCTGATGCTGCCCGACGGCGAACAGTGGCTGGTCGACCGCATCGCCGACGTCGCCGAGGGCGTCGGCCGGCCCGCCCTCACCGTCGGCGTCATCGGCGGCCGGGGCGGGGCCGGCGCCTCCACGCTCGCGTGCGCCCTGGCCGTCACCTCCGCGCGGGAGGGACTGCGCACACTCCTCGTGGACGCGGATCCGCTGGGCGGCGGACTCGACGTACTCCTCGGCGGCGAGAGCACCGAAGGGCTGCGCTGGCCCGCCTTCGCGGCCTCCCGCGGCCGGGTCGGGGGCGGCGCCCTGGAGGAGTCGCTGCCGAGCCTGCACTCGCTGCGGGTGCTCAGCTGGGACCGCGGGGACCGTATCGCCGTCCCGCCCCCGGCCGTCCGCGCGGTGCTCGCCGCCGCCCGGCGCCGCGGCGGCACCGTCGTCGTCGACCTGCCCCGCCGGCTCGACGACGGCGTCGCCGAGGCCCTCGCCCAGATCGACCTCGGGATCCTCGTGGTCCCCGCCGAACTGCGGGCCGTCGCCGCGGCCGGCCGCATGGCCTCCGCTGTCGGCATGGTCCTGCGCGACCTGAGGGTGGCGGTGCGCGGCCCCTACGCCCCCGGCCTCGACGACCGCGAGGTGGCCCGGCTGCTGGGCCTGCCCCTGGTGGGCGAGGTGCCGGTGGAGTCGTCGCTGCAACGCCCGCACGGAGGCGGGCCACCGCCGGGAGCGGCCGCGCGGGGGCCGCTCTCGCGGTTCTGCAAGGAGTTCTGGGAGCGGGCGTTGGCGGAGGCGGGCGGCGCATGAGCGGGGACTTCGAGGGGGCGTGGGCGGACGGGGTCGGGGCGGTGCGTTCTGCACCGGGGCTTCGGTCTCGGACGCGGACTCGGGCCCGGTCGCGTGAGGTTGTCGGTGGGGCGCTCGGGGTCGGCGAGTCCATCGGGGCGATCGGGTCCGTCGGGTCCGTCGGGGCAGTCGTGGACGGCGAGGCCATCGGGGCCGTCGGGCTGTTGGACGGGGTGCGGCAGTGGCTGGCCGAGAGCGGCGCCGAACCGACGCCCGCGCGGGTGGCGCAGGCGCTGCGGGAGCAGGGGCGGGTCCTGGGCGACGCCGAAGTGCTGGGCGCGGCCGCGCGGTTGCGGTCCGAGCTGGTCGGAAGCGGCCCCCTGGAGCCGTTGCTCGCGGACCCGTCCGTGACGGACGTCCTGGTGTCGGCGCCGGACCGGGTCTGGGTGGACCGGGGCGGCGGACTCGAACTGACCGCGGTCACCTTTCCGGACACGGCCGCCGTACGACGACTCGCGCAGCGGCTCGCCGCGGTGGCCGGGCGGCGCCTCGACGACGCCCGGCCCTGGGTGGACGCCCGGCTGCCCGACGGGACCCGGCTGCACGCGGTGCTGCCCCCGGTCGCCGTCGGCTGTGCCTGTCTGTCGCTGCGGGTGGTCCGGCCGCGCGCGTTCACGCTGGACGAGCTGGTCGCGGCCGGCACGGTGCCGCCGGGCGGCGACCGGGTTCTGCGGGCTTTGCTGGAGGCGCGGCTGTCCTTCCTGATCAGCGGTGGGACCGGCACGGGCAAGACGACGCTGCTCAGCGCGCTGCTGGGGCTCGTCGGGCCGGCCGAGCGGATCGTGCTCGCGGAGGACTCGGCGGAGCTCAGGCCGGACCATCCGCACGTCGTTCGGCTGGAGAGCAGACCCGCCAATCAGGAGGGCGCGGGCCTCGTCACGCTCGAGGACCTGGTGCGGCAGGCTCTGCGGATGCGGCCCGACCGGCTGGTGGTGGGTGAGGTGCGCGGGCGCGAAGTGGTGGACCTGCTGGCCGCGTTGAACACGGGCCACGAGGGCGGCTGCGGAACCGTGCACGCGAACGCGGCGGCCGATGTCCCTGCCCGTCTGGAGGCGCTGGGTACGGCGGCGGGCCTCGACCGGGCGGCGCTGCACAGCCAGTTGGCGGCGGCGTTGTCGGTCGTGCTGCACCTCGTGCGCGACCGGAGCGGGCGGCGGCGGATCGCCGAGGTGCGGGTGCTGGAGCGGGACGCCTCGGGGTGGGTGCGGACGGTGCCGGCGCTGCGGTGGGGAGCGGAGGCGTTCGTGCGCGAGCCGGGGTGGGAGCGGTTGCGGGGGCTGCTCGGGGGAGCGCTGCGGGAGGTGGCGGGGGAGGGCGGGTGATGTCGCCGGGGTGACGGCGGGGGAGGGCGGGTGATGTCGCCGGGGTGACGGTGCTGGTGGGTCGGGCGGGTCGTGAGTGGCGGGCCGATGTGGGCGCGCGGGTCGGACGAGGAGAGGGCGCGGTGACAGGGATGGATGAGATGTCGGTGGGTGCGGCTGTGGGGGGTCTTGGGCTGGCCGTGTGGCTCTGGGGGCGCAGGCGGGCCGGGTTGCGGCGGGCGCAGGCGTTGTTCGCGGGTGGTGGGGTGGTGGGGGTCGGGCCGCCGGTCTGGGGATCTGTGGCCGGGGAACTGCGGCGGGTTCGCGAGCGGCTGGGGATCGAGTGGTCGTCGGCGGTCGTGGGGCTGGTGCTGGCCGTGCTGGGCGCTTCGGTGCTGCCGTTGATCGCCGGGGCGGCCGGGGTGCCGTTGCTGCGGCGGGTGCGGCTGGCCCGGGAGGCGCGTCGGGTGCGGGAGCGGCGGGCTGACGCGGTGATCGCGCTGTGCGCGGCGGTCGCGGGGGAGGTACGGGCGGGACGGCAGCCGGGGGAGGCGCTGGTGCTGGCGGTGCGGGACTTGGAGGGCGCTGGCGGTGAGGGGAACCGAGCCGGGGCGGCCTGGGGTGGGGTGACCGGCTCGGGTGGGCTTGGAGCCGGGGGAGCGGGTCCTGGGTGGGCGCCCGGAGCCGGTGGGCTTGGAGCCGGGGTAGCCGGTCCTGGGCGGCCGCCGGGAGCCGGTGGGCTTGGAGCCGGGGGAGCGGGTCCTGGGTGGGTGCCCGGAGCCGGTGGGTTCGGACTCGGGTTCGGGCGCGTGGGGCCCGGAGTGCCCGGAGGCGGTGGGCTCGGGGAGGCGCAGGCTGGGGTGCTGGCCGCGGCTCGGTTCGGTGGGGATGTGCCGGGGGCGCTGGCTGCGGCGGCTCGGCGGCCGGGGGCCGAAGGGCTGCTGGGGCTCGCCGCCTGCTGGCGGGTGGCCGTGGACCAGGGGGCGGGGCTGGCCGCCGGACTCGATCGGCTGGAGGGGGCGCTGCGGGCCGAGCGGGATCAACGGGCCGATCTGCGGGCCCAGTTGGCGGGCGCGCGGTCCACCGCGTGGATGCTCGCCGCGCTGCCGGTCCTGGGCCTTGGCCTCGGGGCCGCCCTCGGCGCCGATCCCCTGCGGGTGCTGCTGCACTCGGGGGCCGGGCTGGGCTGTCTGGTGGTCGGTGGGGTGCTGGAGGGGGTCGGGATGTGGTGGGCGATGCGGATCGTGCGGGGAGCTGAGGCGACGTGAGCGCGGAAGTTGTCCACAGGCTGGGGGTGGTCCTGGGGGCTGCGGTGGTCGTCGCCTGGCTCGTCCGGTGGGGTGCCGCGGTCCGGCAGGAGCGGAGACTGCGGCGACGGTTGGGCGAGTTGCTGGACGCCGCAGAGGCCACAGCGGACCGTTCCCGGTTCGAGGGGCGGGAGTTCGGGCGGCGGTGGCTGCCGGTGGTCGGCGCCGGGTGCGTCGGGTGGGTGCTGATCGGCGGGGCCCCCGGTGTGGCCGTCGGGCTGGCCGTCGCGGTGGGGCTGTGGCGGTGGCGGCTCCGGGAGGCGTCCGGTGCCGGTACCGGGGAGGCGGACGCACGCGAGGCGGCGCGGCAACTCCCGCTCGCCGCCGATCTGCTGGCCGCCTGTATCGCGGCCGGCGCCGGTCCGGTGATCGCGGCGCAGGCCGTCGGTGAGGCTCTGGGCGGGCCCGTCGGGGAGGGCCTGGCGCGCGGGGCGGCGGAGGTGCGGCTCGGCGGTGCGCCGGGCGAGGCGTGGCGCAGGCTCGCCTCGGCTCCGGGGGCCGGACCGCTGGCGCGGCTGCTGGAACGCGCCGATGTGACCGGGTTGCCCGCCGCCGCTCCGGTCGCCGGGCTCGCGGCGGACGCCCGCGCCGACTGGGGGCGCGCCGCGACGGCACGGGCGCGAAGAGCCGCCGTGCTGGTCACCGCGCCGGTGGGGCTGTGTTTCCTGCCCGCGTTCATCGCCGTCGGCGTCCTGCCGATCGTGATCGGGCTCGCGGGCGGAGTGCTGGGAGGAGGTGGGCGATGAGGGACGACGGCCGGTGATCCGGCGGACGAGCAGCAGACCGACAGACGAACAGACGAACAGACGAGCAGGACTGAACCTCACGGGGGTCGAGATGTACAAGGCGGTACGGGCACGGATGCGTGCTCTGATGTGCGGTGTGGTGTGCCGGGCGCGATCGATGGGATCGGCGCGCCGGGACGCGGGGATGGTCACGTCCGAGTACGCGATGGGGATCGTCGCCGCGGTGGCCTTCGCCGTGGTGCTCTACAAGGTGGTGACGAGCGGGGCCGTCAGCGCGGAGCTCCAGGCCATCGTGAAGCAGGCGCTCGATGGGAAGGCGTGAACGGGCGGCGGACCAGGGGTTCGTGACGGCCGAGTCGGCCATGGTGCTGCCCGTCCTGGTGATGTTCGCGATGGCGCTCGTGTGGGGGCTGCTCGTGGTGGCCGCGCAGATCCAGTGCGTGGACGCGGCCAGGAGCGGTGCCAGGGCGGCGGCCCGCCAGGACCCCGCCGACGCGGTCGTCCGGGTGGCCCGGGACACGGCACCGCGCGACGCGGAGGTCACGGTCGCCCGGGAGGGCGACCGGGTCCGCGTGGTGGTCGTGGCGAAGCCGCCCGCGCTCAGCGGTCTGCCGTTCGAGGTACGGGAGGAGGCCGTGGCCCTGGCTGAGGAGACGGTCGGGGAAGGGGGCCGGGGATGAGGAGAGGACCGGCGCCGACTCGGTCGGCGCCGACCGCCCCCAGTGTCCAGCGGGTCACCCCCAGCGTCCAGCGGGTCACCTCCTGCGCCCAGTGGATCGCTCACCTAGCCCGGTGGGTCCCTCGCGTCCGTCGCGGTGTCGCCCGGTTCCTCGGTGTTCATCTCGTCGGCGCTCGGTCGGACCGTGGTTCGGCGACCGTCTGGGGTGTCGGGGCCGTCGCGGTGCTGTGCGTGGTGTTCGGGGGTGTGCTGGCCTTCGGGCAGGCCGTCGTCGTACGGCATCGGGCGGCCGGGGCCGCGGATCTCGCGGCGCTCGCGGCGGCGGACCACTGGGCCGACGGGCCCGGGGTGGCGTGTGCGCGGGCGGAGGAGGTGGCGCGGGCTCAGGGGACGCGGCTGGTGCGGTGCGGGATGGTCGGCGAGATCTCGGACGTGACGGCGGCCTCGGGGCGGGGGCCGTTCACGGCGGAGATCAGGGCACGGGCGGGGCCTGCGGTGCCGGTGCCGGTGCCTCCGGGTTTCGGGGGAGTTCCGGGGCCGGTTCAGGGACCCCGGCCTCCGGCGCCCCCCGCAGCAGCACCGTGAGCAGCCGCACCGCCCCCCTCTTGTGCAGCGGATCGTTGCCGTTGCCGCACTTGGGGGACTGGATGCAGGACGGGCAGCCGGCGTCGCACTCGCAGGAGGCGATGGCCTCGCGGGTGGCCGTGAGCCAGGCGCGGGCCGTGTGGAAGGCGCGTTCCGCGAAGCCCGCGCCGCCCGGGTGGCCGTCGTAGACGAAGACCGTGGGGAGCAGCGTGTCGGGGTGGAGGGGGATCGACACGCCGCCGATGTCCCAGCGGTCGCAGGTCGCGAAGAGGGGGAGGAGGCCGATGGAGGCGTGTTCGGCGGCGTGCAGGGCGCCGCCGAGGATCTCCGGGTCGATGCGGGCCTCGTCGAGCTGGTCCTCGGTGACGGTCCACCACACCGCGCGGGTGCGAAGCGTACGCGGAGGGAGGTCGAGTTTGGTCTCGCCGAGCACCTCGCCGGTGATGAGGCGTCTGCGCAGGAAGGAGACGACCTGGTTGGTGACCTCGACGGAGCCGTAGCAGAGGCGGCCGTCGCCCCACGGGATCTCGACGTCGGTCTCCAGGACGGAGATGGCCGTCGTGTCGCGGGCCACCGTCGAATAGGGCGGGTTCGCCTCCGTGACCAGGGCGACCGAGTCCTCCAGGTCCAGGGAGCGGACCAGGTACGTCCGGCCCTGGTGGAGGTGGACCGCGCCCTCGTGGACGGTGGTGTGGGCGGCGCCCGCGTCGACCGTGCCCAGCAGGCGGCCCGTGCCGGACTCGACGATCTGGATCGGGCTGCCGCCCTGGCCGCGGATGTCGGCGAGGTCGGCGGCCGACTCCCGGCGGGTCCAGTGCCAGGCCCTGGTGCGGCGGCGCAGCAGTTTCGCGGCCTCCAACTGCGGCAGGAGGTCGGTGCAGGCGGGGCCGAACAGCTCCATGTCCTCGTCGGTCAACGGCAGTTCGGCCGCGGCGGCGCACAGGTGCGGGGCGAGGACGTACGGGTTGTCGGGGTCGAGGACCGTCGACTCCACGGGCTGCTCGAAGAGGGCCTCGGGGTGGTGGACGAGGAAGGTGTCCAGGGGGTCGTCGCGGGCGACCAGGACGGCCAGGGCGCCCTGCCCGGCTCGGCCGGCGCGGCCCGCCTGCTGCCACAGGGACGCGCGCGTGCCGGGGTAGCCGGAGATCAGCACGGCGTCCAGGCCGGAGACGTCGATGCCGAGTTCGAGGGCGGTGGTGGCGGCCAGGCCCAGCAACTCTCCGGAGTGCAGGGCCTGTTCCAGGGCGCGGCGCTCCTCGGGGAGGTAGCCGCCGCGGTAGGCCGCCACCCGGCGGGCCAGGGAGCGGTCGACCTCCGCGAGCCGTTCCTGGGCGATCACCGAGATCAGCTCGGCGCCGCGCCGGGAGCGCACGAAGGCGACCGAGCGCACGCCCTGGACGGCGAGGTCGGTCAGGAGGTCGGCCGTCTCGGCGGTGGCCGTACGGCGGACCGGGGCGCCCTTCTCGCCCTGCATCTCGGTGAGGGGAGGCTCCCAGAGGGCAAACACCAGTTCGCCGCGCGGTGAGGCGTCGTCGGCGACCTCGACCACCGGGAGGCCGGTCAGGCGGCCGGCGGCGACGGACGGGTCGGCGGCGGTCGCGGAGGCGAGGAGGAAGACGGGCGAGGCGCCGTAGCGGGCGCACAGGCGGCGCAGCCGCCGTAGGACCTGGGCCACGTGGGAGCCGAAGACGCCCCGGTAGGTGTGGCACTCGTCGATGACGACGTACTTGAGGGCCTTCAGGAAGGAGGACCAGCGGGGGTGGGAGGGGAGTATCCCGCGGTGCAGCATGTCGGGGTTGGTGAGGACGTAGTTGGCGTACTGGCGGATCCACTCGCGCTCCTCGAACGGCGTGTCGCCGTCGTAGACCGCGGCGCGCACGGAATTGCCGAGCGGTTGTGAAAGTTCCTTCACCGAGCGGCACTGGTCCGCCGCCAGGGCCTTCGTGGGGGCCAGGTAGAGCGTGGTGGCACCGCGGCCGTTCGGGGCCTCGGAGCCGTCCAGGAGTGTCGAGAGGACCGGCACGAGGTACGCCAGGGACTTGCCGGAGGCGGTTCCGGTCGCGACGACCACCGAATCGCCGTCCAGGGCGTGCTCGGCGGCCTGTGCCTGGTGGGCCCAGGGATGTTCGATGCCGCACGCCTGGACCGCCGCCACGACCTCCGAACGAATCCGGTCAGGCCAGACGGCATGGCGGCCCGCTCGCGGGGGCAAGTGCTCCGTATGAGTGATGCGCGCAGCCCGGCTCGGGCCGGCGGCGAGCCGGTCCAGGACCGTGCTCGGCGCGGGGCGGGAGCCGGAGTCCGTCTGGGGTCGATCGGATCGGAGATTCTTGGCCATCGGCACCGAGTGTGTCACTGGCGTGACGGACAATGGGACCAAGGCGTCGTGCACGCCTGCCGGTAAGTGATTGAATGCCATCGCGGCTGGCGAACCGTCCCGGGGGCTCTGCCGAGGTGTCCCGAGGGGCGACCGCTCGATAGCAAGGTGCTGGAGGATCCGTGGACCTGTCCCTGTCGACCGAGACCGTCGGCGATCGCACGATCGTCAGGGTCGGTGGCGAAATCGACGTATATACCGCGCCCAAGCTGCGCGAGCAGCTGGTCGAGCTGGTGAACGACGGCAGTTTCCACCTTGTCGTCGACATGGAGGGCGTGGACTTCCTCGACTCCACCGGGCTCGGCGTGCTGGTCGGCGGCCTGAAGCGTGTGCGTGCCCATGAGGGCTCGCTGCGCCTGGTCTGCAACCAGGAGCGCATTCTCAAGATCTTCCGTATCACCGGCCTGACCAAGGTGTTCCCGATCCACACCTCGGTCGAGGAAGCGGTGGCGGCGACCGACTGACCCGTTCCGGGCCCGTGCCCGGGGCGGCGAAGGACGCCGACAGAAGCAAGAAAGAAGGGGGGCTGGGCTTTCGGCGGCCCGGTCCCCCCGACAGCACGCCCGTTGTTCCGAGGGGGACGCATGGCCACCGTTGAACTCCGCTTCAGCGCGCTGCCCGAGCACGTCAGGACCGCCCGACTGGTGGCGGCAGCGGTGGCGCGCAGGGCCGGAGTGGACGAGGCCGTCCTCGACGAGGTCAGGCTCGCCGTCGGCGAGGCCTGCACCCGTGCCGTCGGACTGCACCAGAGCGGCGGGATCACCTCGCCGGTCCAGGTGCTGCTGATCGAGGAGGAGAAGCAGTTCTCCATCGAGGTCGGCGACGAGGCGCCGCGCTCGGCCCCGGGCGATCGGGCTCCCGGCGCTCAGGGTGACGACCACGACGTGGAGACCGAGGAGGACGAGATGGGCCTCGCGGTCATCAGCGGCCTCGTCGACGACGTCGAGGTCACCGCAGGGGAGCATGGCGGACAGATCCGTATGACCTGGCCGACCACGCCGCCGGCCGCAGTGCTTCCCTGATTGATCCATCTGCCCGACATCTGTTCGACATGCGGAAGGGCCCCACCCCGGTGGGGCCCTTCCGCATGTCGTCATGGGCTTTCTGTGCCTACAGTGGTCTGGTGCGATGCATTTCGTGAATTACTTCACGATCTAGATATCGTTCATGAATGCCTCCGGGGCATTACTGCTTTCAGGTTCTGTAAAGGCGAATTCCGTTTACCGCGCCCTGTTTTGATCAGGACGGGGTACCTACAATCCGTCCACATCTTGAGCTCAGCCCAAGCGTCAAGGAGGACGAATGGCGGGGCTTTCTACCCCTGATCAGTTGGACCAGCCCACGACACATCTCGCGGCCGCGGTGCTCACCGACGACAACCGGGTGCTGATCGCGGTCATCGCGGTCGTCGCCCTGGCGGCGCTCGTGGTGGCGGGCGTCCTGGTGCGCCAGGTGCTCGCGGCCGGCGAGGGCACCGACAGCATGAAAAAGATCGCGGCGGCGGTCCAGGAAGGCGCGAACGCCTATCTGGCACGTCAGCTGCGCACGCTCGGCGTATTCGCCGTGGTCGTGTTCTTCCTGCTCATGCTGCTGCCCGCGGACGACTGGAATCAGCGCGCAGGCCGATCCGTGTTCTTCTTGATCGGCGCCGCCTTCTCGGCGGCCACCGGCTATATCGGGATGTGGCTCGCCGTGCGCAGCAATGTGCGGGTGGCCGCGGCGGCACGAGAAGCCACTCCGGCGGAAGGCGAGCCGGAAAAGGATCTCACCGCCGTCTCGCACAAAGCCATGAAGATCGCATTCCGCACGGGCGGCGTCGTCGGCATGTTCACGGTGGGGCTCGGTCTGCTGGGCGCCTCCTGCGTGGTGCTGGTGTACGCGGCCGACGCGCCGAAGGTCCTGGAGGGCTTCGGTCTCGGCGCGGCCCTCATCGCGATGTTCATGAGGGTCGGCGGCGGCATCTTCACCAAGGCCGCCGACGTCGGCGCCGACCTGGTCGGCAAGGTCGAGCAGGGCATTCCGGAGGACGATCCGCGCAATGCCGCGACCATCGCCGACAACGTGGGCGACAACGTCGGCGACTGCGCGGGCATGGCGGCCGACCTCTTCGAGTCGTACGCCGTGACCCTGGTGGCCGCGCTGATCCTCGGCAAGGCGGCCTTCGGCGACTCCGGACTCGCCTTCCCGCTGCTCGTCCCGGCGATCGGCGTGATCACCGCGATGATCGGCATCTTCGCGGTCGCCCCGCGCAGGTCCGACCGCAGCGGCATGAGCGCCATCAACCGCGGGTTCTTCATCTCCGCGGTGATCTCGCTCGTGCTGGTGGCGGTCGCCGTCTTCGTCTATCTGCCGGGGAAGTACTCCGACCTCGACGGCATCACGGACACGGCGATCTCCGGCAAGGACGGCGATCCGCGGATCCTCGCCCTCGTCGCCGTGGCCATCGGCATCCTGCTCGCCGCCGTCATCCAGCAGCTGACCGGCTACTTCACCGAGACCAACCGCCGTCCGGTCCAGGACATCGGCAAAGCCTCGCTCACGGGGCCCGCCACCGTCGTCCTCGCCGGCATCTCGATCGGTCTCGAGTCGGCCGTCTACACCGCCCTGCTGATCGGCCTCGGCGTCTACGGCGCGTTCCTGCTCGGCGGTACGTCGATCATGCTCGCGCTGTTCGCGGTCGCGCTGGCCGGCACCGGTCTGCTCACCACGGTCGGTGTGATCGTCGCCATGGACACCTTCGGGCCGGTCTCCGACAACGCGCAGGGCATCGCCGAGATGTCCGGTGACGTCGAGGGCGCGGGCGCGCAGGTGCTCACCAACCTGGACGCCGTCGGCAACACCACCAAGGCCATCACCAAGGGCATCGCCATCGCCACCGCGGTCCTCGCGGCGTCGGCACTCTTCGGGTCGTACCGCGACGCGATCACGACCGGCGCGCAGGACGTCGGCGAGAAGCTCAGCGGGGCGGGCGCGCCGATGAGCCTGATGATGGACATCTCGCAGCCCAACAACCTCGTCGGCCTGATCGCCGGCGCGGCGGTCGTCTTCCTCTTCTCGGGGCTGGCGATCAACGCGGTGTCGAGGTCGGCGGGCTCGGTGGTCTACGAGGTACGGCGGCAGTTCCGCGAGCATCCCGGGATCATGGACTACAGCGAGGAGCCCGAGTACGGCAAGGTCGTCGACATCTGCACCAGGGACGCCCTGCGTGAGCTCACCACGCCCGGACTGCTCGCCGTGATGGCGCCTATCTTCATCGGGTTCACCCTCGGGGTCGGCGCCCTCGGCGCGTTCCTCGCGGGCGCGATCGGGGCGGGCACCCTCATGGCGGTCTTCCTGGCGAACTCGGGCGGTGCCTGGGACAACGCCAAGAAGCTCGTCGAGGACGGTCATCACGGCGGCAAGGGCAGCGAGGCCCATGCCGCGACGGTGATCGGCGACACCGTCGGCGACCCCTTCAAGGACACCGCGGGCCCCGCGATCAACCCGCTGCTGAAGGTCATGAACCTGGTGGCCCTGCTGATCGCGCCCGCGGTGATCAAGTTCAGTTACGGCGACGACAAGAGCATCGGCGTACGGATCCTCATCGCCGTGCTCGCGTTCCTCGTGATCGCCGGCGCGGTCTACGTCTCCAAGCGGCGCGGGATCGCCGTGGGTGACGAAGACAACGAGAAGAAGACGGCCAAGTCGGCGGATCCCGCGGTGGTTTCGTAGGTCCCTCGACGAGTCCCAGCTCAAGGGGCGGGCGGACGGCGCGTGTTCATGCGCCGCCCTCCCGCCCCGTCGCGTGCGGGCTCCTCGGCCGTGAGGCTTCTCTCGCATGGGGCAAACACCCGCAAACCGCCTTATTTGCGGCATTCGGCGTGTGGATCCGGTGCCCGTGGCGTGTAACGTCCGGTGGCCGAGAGGCCATGGAAGGGACCGATCCGGTGAACAAGAAGCTCGCGGCCGCACTGTCCGGCGGTGCGGTACTGGTACTGGCGCTGTCGGGATGCGGCGGCGGCGAAAAGGACAACAAGGAACTCGACGCCTGGGCCAAGAAGGTCTGCGACCTGGTGCCCGCCCAGAACAAGAAGATCACGGCGGCCTACGACGCGATCACCAAGGCGGCCGAGGACACCGAGAGCACCCCGGCGGAGCTCCAGAAGGCCGACTCCCAGGCGTTCCAGGACCTGGCCGACGGCTACAAGGCGCGGGCCACGGTCATCCAGGGCGCCGGCGCGCCTCCCGGTGCCGAGGACGGCGCCAAGAAGCTCCAGAACGCCGTCAATCAGCTCTCGGCCCTCTCCGCGGCCTACGGCGACATGAAGACGCAGGTGGACAAGCTCGACACCAAGGACCAGGCGAAGTTCGCCACGGGCCTCAAGGACGTCTCGGCGGAGATGCAGAAGGTGGAGACGCAGCGTCAGACCGCGCTCAACGCGCTGAAGGAACTGGAGTCCGGCGACACCAAGCAGGCGCTGGCCGACCAGCCGGGCTGCAAGCAGTCCTCGGGGTCGCCGGCGGCATCGGCACCGGCCACGGACAGCTGAGCGCTCCAGGCGGACCTTGATGCGACCTCAAGGCTGCCTCGCGCGAGGCGGGCCAGGGCTTCCGGGGTGTGAGGTGGGCCTGTGCGGTCGGGCCGTGCGGGCCACAATGGGGGCGTGAGTACCTCCAGCCTGCCCACGCTGCCCGCCGCTCCCACCGCCTCCGCCTCCGGAGGCGCCGACGTCGCCGCCCGGCTGCGGGACGCCCTGCTCGGGGCGTCCTTCACCGCCGACGGGCTGCTCGAACTGCTCGGTGCGCCCGCTTACGCGGCGCTCGCCCGCAGCGAGACCGTGCCCGCGCTCCGGGCGACCCGCGGGGACACCCCGCTGGAAGTGCTCGTACGCCTGTTCCTCCTTCAGCAGCCGGTGCCCCACGCGCGCGTGGCGGGCGTTCTGCCCGTCGACGCCTGTCTGGAGAGCGGCTGGCTGGTGCGCGCCGGCGGTGACGAGGTGGCCGCGACGGTGGACGTACGGCCGTACGGCGGACCCGACGGCGAGGACTGGTTCATCGTGTCGGACCTGGGCTGTGCCGTCGGCGGCGCCGGTGGTATCGGCAGCCGGGACGAGGGTGTCGTCCTCGGGGTCGGCGGCGCCTCCACCACGCTCGCCGGCATCACCGTCCGCACGCCCGTCGGCTCCGCCCTCGACATCGGCACCGGGTCCGGGATCCAGGCCCTGCACGCCGCCCAGCACGCCACGCGCGTGACGGCGACCGACCTCAACCCGCGCGCGCTGCACATCACGGCGCTCACGCTGGCGCTCTCCGGCGCCCCGGCGGCCGATCTGCGGGAGGGCTCGCTGTTCGAGCCGCTCCGGCAGGGGGAGACGTACGACCTCATCGTCTCGAACCCGCCCTTCGTGATCTCGCCGGGCGCCCGGCTGACGTACCGGGACGGCGGGATGGGCGGGGACGATCTGTGCCGCTCGGTCGTTCAGGGTGCGGGGGAGCTGCTGAACGAGGGCGGGTTCGCGCAGTTCCTCGCCAACTGGCAGCACGTGGCGGGGGAGGAGTGGCAGGACCGGCTCAGGTCGTGGGTGCCGCGCGGCTGCGACGCGTGGATCGTGCAGCGCGAGGTGCAGGACGTCACGCAGTACGCCGAGCTGTGGCTCAGGGACGCCGGTGACCACCGCGGCGACCCGGCCGCGTACCAGGCGCTGTACGACGCCTGGCTGGACGAGTTCGAGGCGCGCAAGGTGCGGGCCGTGGGCTTCGGCTGGATCACCCTGCGCAGGACCGGATCGGCCGAGCCCTCGGTCACCGTCGAGGAATGGCCGCACCCGGTCGAGCAGCCGCTCGGCGACACCGTCCGCGCGCACTTCGAACGCCTCGACTACCTGCGCGCTCACGACGACGCGGCGCTGCTGGAGGCGCACTTCAAGCTCGTGCCCGAGATCGTCCAGGAGCAGGTCGGGCTGCCCGGCGCGGAGGACCCCGAGCACGTGGTGCTGCGCCAGCACCGCGGGATGCGCCGGGCCACCAAGGTGGACACCGTCGGCGCGGGCTTCGCCGGCGTGTGCGACGGCTCGCTGAGCGCGGGCCGCATCCTCGACGCGATCGCCCAGCTCATGGGCGAGGACCCGGTCGTCCTGCGCGACCGCACGCCCGCGCAGATCCGGGTGCTGGTGGAGCAGGGGTTCCTGGAGCCGGCGTGAATCCGGCGGGGCCGGCGTGAATCCGGCGGGGCCGTCGTGGATCTGGCGGGCCGAGGTGAAGCCGGCGGGCTCGGCGAGAGTCCGGCAGGTCCGACGAGCATCCGGCAGGCCCGGCGTGAATCCGGCAGGGGCCCCGCGCCGCGCGGTCTGAATCCGGTCGGTTTTCGGCTCGGCAAGGACCGGATCCTGATCGTCCCCGGTCGCGGACCCCTGCGTATCCGGTCACACACGGCGGCGACCAGGGTGAGAACCGGGCGAGAACCTGACCGGATCCGTCGACGACCGGAGCAGGGGCCGTGCGCCCGGCCGGGAGCCGTCAGAGGGGTCCCCAGGCACCTCCAGGCGCCGGCGTTCACCCGGGGTTCGCCTGCCCGCCTTCCGCCCGTGCCAGTCTCCGTCGGAACCGCACACGCGGACGGGAGAAGAGGGGGCGCGGGCAGCCATGGAGAGCGAGACGGCGATCTTCGCGGGAGTGGTGTTCGCCCTGTTCGGAGGCGCGCTGCTGGTGTGGACCGCGGCCCGGCTGCGCCATCGCCGGCCCGTCGCCCTCGGTGTGAGTCCCGTCGCATCGGCGACCGTCGCGACCCTCGCCGCGCTGCTCGCGCTGGCCGTCGGCGCATGGTGCCTCACCCGCGTCTGAAGGCGTCCCGGGGAGCCGCCCGACCGGTAAGGGGGAGATCGCCCTCCGGTTGAGCCGGAAAAGGCCGGTGGGGACTCCGGGCGGCAGGAATGGCGGTAGTCGGGTTACCGTTCGAGTGGCCGTTGCGGGCTTTTCCCGTTTGACACGGGGGCGGGATGTACCGTCACACTCCGCAGCGTCAGCACGACCCGACCCCGGGAACCAAGGCCTGGGGGATACCCCAGCGTCGACCGGAGAGAAGAGCGAAGTTGTCCCCGACCAGCGAGACCGCACCGGGCGGCCGCCGACTCGTCATCGTCGAGTCGCCTGCCAAGGCGAAGACGATCAAGGGCTATCTCGGCCCCGGATACGTCGTCGAGGCGAGCGTCGGGCACATCCGCGACCTCCCCAACGGCGCCGCCGAGGTGCCCGAGAAGTACACCGGCGAGGTGCGCCGCCTCGGTGTGGACGTCGAGCACGACTTCGCGCCGATCTATGTCGTCAACGCCGACAAGCGGGCCCAGGTCAAGAAGCTCAAGGACCTGCTCAAGGACTCCGACGAGCTCTTCCTCGCCACCGATGAGGACCGCGAGGGCGAGGCCATCGCGTGGCACCTCCAGGAGGTCCTCAAGCCCAAGGTCCCGGTCAAGCGGATGGTCTTCCACGAGATCACCAAGGCCGCGATCCAGGCCGCCGTCGCCAACCCGCGCGAGCTGAACAAGAAGCTGGTCGACGCCCAGGAGACCCGCCGCATCCTCGACCGCCTCTACGGCTACGAGGTCTCGCCGGTCCTGTGGAAGAAGGTCATGCCGCGCCTGTCGGCCGGCCGTGTCCAGTCCGTCGCCACCCGGCTCGTCGTCGAGCGGGAGCGCGAGCGCATCGCGTTCCGTTCCGCCGAGTACTGGGACCTGACCGGCACCTTCGCGACCGGCCGCGCGGGAGACCCCTCGGACCCGTCGTCCCTGGTCGCGCGCCTCCAGACCGTCGACGGCCGGCGCGTCGCGCAGGGCCGTGACTTCGACTCCCTGGGGCAGCTCAAGAGCGCGAACACCCTCCACCTCGACGAGGCGAACGCCCGCGCGCTGGCCGCCGCCCTGGAGCAGACGCAGTTCGCCGTCCGCTCGGTCGAGTCCAAGCCGTACCGCCGCTCGCCGTACGCGCCGTTCCGTACGACGACGCTCCAGCAGGAGGCCTCGCGCAAGCTCGGCTTCGGCGCGAAGGCGACCATGCAGGTGGCGCAGAAGCTGTACGAGAACGGCTTCATCACCTATATGCGTACGGACTCCACGACCCTCAGCGACACGGCCGTCTCCGCCGCGCGCGCCCAGGTCACCCAGCTCTACGGCGCCGACTACCTGCCGTCGAGCCCGCGGACCTACGCCGGGAAGGTCAAGAACGCCCAGGAGGCGCACGAGGCGATCCGCCCCTCGGGTGATCGTTTCCGCACCCCGGCCGAGACCGGTCTGACCGGCGACCAGTTCAAGCTCTACGAGCTGATCTGGAAGCGGACCGTGGCCTCGCAGATGAAGGACGCGACCGGCAACAGCGTCACCGTGAAGATCGGCGGCACCGCCGCCGACGGCCGGGACGTCGAGTTCAGCGCCTCCGGCAAGACGATCACCTTCCACGGCTTCCTCAAGGCCTACGTCGAGGGCGCCGACGACCCGAACGCCGAGCTGGACGACCGCGAGCGCCGGCTGCCCCAGGTCAGCGAGGGCGACCGGCTGTCCGCCGAGGAGATCACGGTCGACGGGCACGCCACCAAGCCCCCGGCCCGCTACACCGAGGCCAGCCTGGTCAAGGAGCTCGAAGAGCGCGAGATCGGCCGCCCGTCGACGTACGCGTCGATCATCGGCACCATCCTCGACCGCGGTTACGTCTTCAAGAAGGGCACGGCACTCGTCCCCTCCTTCTTGTCCTTCGCGGTGGTCAACCTCCTGGAGAAGCACTTCGGGCGGCTCGTCGACTACGACTTCACCGCCCGCATGGAGGACGACCTCGACCGCATCGCGGCCGGCCAGGCGCAGTCCGTGCCGTGGCTGAAGCGCTTCTACTTCGGCGAGGGCGGCGGCGAGGGCGGCGCGGCCGACGCCGGCAACGGCGACGGGGACCACCTCGGCGGCCTCAAGGAACTGGTGACGGACCTGGGCGCGATCGACGCGCGCGAGGTGTCGTCGTTCCCGGTGGGCAACGGCATCGTGCTCAGGGTCGGCCGCTACGGCCCGTACATCGAGCGCGGCGAGAAGGACTCCGAGAACCACCAGCGGGCCGACGTGCCCGAGGACCTGGCCCCCGACGAGTTGTCCGTCGAACTCGCCGAGGAACTGCTCGCCAAGCCGAGCGGCGACTTCGAGCTGGGCGCCGACCCGGTGACGGGACATCAGATCATCGCCCGCGACGGCCGCTACGGCCCGTACGTCACCGAGGTGCTCCCCGAGGGCACCCCGAAGACCGGCAAGAACGCCGTGAAGCCGCGGACGGCCTCGCTGTTCAAGTCGATGTCCCTGGACACCGTGACCCTCGAGGACGCGCTCAAGTTGATGTCGCTGCCGCGCGTCGTCGGCGCCGACGCGGAGGGCCAGGAGATCACCGCGCAGAACGGCCGCTACGGGCCGTACCTGAAGAAGGGCACCGACTCGCGGTCGCTCCAGGCCGAGGAGCAGCTCTTCACGATCACCCTCGAAGAGGCCCTCCAGATCTACTCCCAGCCCAAGCAGCGCGGCCGGGCCGCCGCCAAGCCGCCGCTGAAGGAGCTGGGCACCGACCCGGTCAGCGAGAAGCCGGTCGTGGTCAAGGACGGCCGCTTCGGGCCGTACGTCACCGACGGGGAGACCAACGCGACCCTGCGCTCCGGCGACAGCGTCGAGGAGATCACCCCGGAGCGCGGCTTCGAACTGCTCGCCGAGAAGCGGGCGAAGGGCCCCGCCAAGAAGACGGCGAAGAAGGCGCCCGCGAAGAAGGCCCCGGCCAAGAAGGCGACGGCCGCCAAGAAGACCGCGGCGAAGAAGACGACCACGGCGGCGAAGAAGACGACGGCCAAGAAGACGACCACGTCCGCCGCGAAGAAGGCGACGGCGTCGAAGTCGGCGTCCGACGACTGAATCCGGCCCGGTTCCGGGGCGCGTTCCCCCGGCCAACGGGTCCGTGTTCCCCCGCGGACGGGTCGCACTCCTCGTTCGAGGCTTCGCAAAGCGAACGTCCCGGCATCACTTTGGTGTCGGGACGTGCGCACGTCAGGACGGGCATCCCAGGCTGTCGGTGGCTCCCGATAGGCTGAAAGCATGACCCGTGCCGAGCAGCCCACGGCCCCTCACCCGGCCCCCGACGACGCCCTGGTCGCGGACTCCCGCGAGCGCGCCGTCCGCGCCCTGCTGCGCAGGCCCCAGCTCAAACGCCTGTGGAGCGCCCAACTCGTCGGCGGTATCGGCGACACCCTCGCGCTCCTGGTGCTGGTCCTGCTGGCCCTTCAGGCGGCGATCGGCGAGGGCGCGTTCGGCGGCGGCTACCGGGGCGTGGCGTTCGCAGTGGCGACCGTCTTCGGTACGCGCATCCTGGCGACGCTGCTCTTCGGCGCCGTCCTGCTCGGCCCGTTGACCTCGCTCACGTCGCAGGAAGGCCCGCTCGACCGCCGCTGGACGATGGTCGGCGCGGACGGCGTCAGGATCGCGCTGCTGATCGTCGCGCCCCTGTGGATAGACTGGACGCCGGAGAACGCCCTCGCGTTGCTGCTGGTGACCGCCTTCGTGACCGGTGTCGCCGAGCGCTTCTGGACCGTGTGCCGCGAGAGCGCGGCCCCCGCCCTGCTGCCGGCTCCGCCGCCGGAGGGGGCCACCGTACGACCGCTGCCGGACCACCTGGACGCGCTGCGCCGCCTGTCGCTGCGCACGACCTTCGTGGTGATCCCGCTCGCCGCCGTCGTGCTCGTCGTCGCGGCCCTGCTCAACAACCTGCTGGGCTCCGGCATCGTCTGGTTCGGCCAGCACCAGGCGGCCCTCGCCTCGTACGTCGCGGCCGGTCTGTTCGCCGCCTCGCTGTCGCTGCTGACCTTCCTGGAACTGCCCGACACCCGTACCCCGCGCGCGCGTTCGCCGCTGGAGGGGCTGCGCCGGCCCAAGGCGGGCGCCGGTGTCGACAAGGGCCGTACCGGCGCGATCCCACTGCTGGTGCCGGCCTGCGCGGCCGTCGCCGGGGCGATCGCCGCGGCCGTGGCCGTCGCGGTGCTGCACGCCAAGGACCTGGGCGGCGGCCCGGTGACGTACGGCCTGATGGTGGCCGCGCTGACCGGCGGAGTCGTCGTCGGCGTCCGTACGGCGCCCAAGGTGCTGGTCACGCTGTCGCGGCGCCGGCTGCTCGCGCTGGCGATCGCCTTCACCGGCATCGCCCTGCTGGCCGCCGGGCTCGTCCCGGACCTCACCACCGTGCTGCTGATCGAGGTGCTCGCCGGCATCGGCGCCGGGGTGGCCGCCAACACCGGGCACACCCTGCTCGACCAGGAGACCGAGGAGTCCCGGCGGGCCCGGACCACCGAGCATCTGCACGCGGTCGTCCGCGTGAGCGTGGCGCTCGGCGCGCTGCTCGCACCCGTGGTGGCCGCGGCGATCGGACCGCACCGGCTGGAGAACGGCAAGTTCGTCTTCGCGCACGGCGGTGCCGCGTTCACGCTGATGCTGGTCGGCGCGCTGCTGCTGCCGGTGGCCGCGCTGGTCCTCGCCAAGGTCGACGACCGCTCCGGCGTCCCCCTCAGGCACGACCTGCGGGACGCGCTGCTCGGCGGCGACGACCCGGAGACGGTGCCCGCCGCCACGGGCTTCTTCATCGCGCTGGAAGGCGGCGACGGGGCCGGCAAGTCCACCCAGGCCGAGGCGCTCGCCGAGTGGATCAGGGCCAAGGGCCACGAGGTCGTGGTCACGCGCGAGCCGGGGGCGACCCCGGTGGGCAAGCGGCTGCGGTCGATCCTGCTGGACGTGTCGAGCGCCGGGCTCTCGCACCGCGCGGAGGCGCTGCTGTACGCGGCGGACCGCGCGGAGCACGTCGACACCGTGGTCCGGCCCGCGCTGGAGCGCGGCGCGGTCGTGATCTCCGACCGGTACATCGACTCCTCGGTGGCGTACCAGGGCGCCGGGCGCGACCTGTCCCCGACGGAGATCGCCCGCATCAACCGCTGGGCGACGAACGGACTGGTGCCGCATCTGACGGTCCTGCTGGACGTCTCTCCCGAGATCGCCCGCGAGCGGTTCACGGAGGCGCCGGACCGGCTGGAGTCGGAGCCCGCGGAGTTCCACGCGCGCGTGCGGTCCGGGTTCCTGACGCTGGCCGCCGCCGACCCCGGCCGGTACCTGGTCGTCGACGCCGGGCAGGAGCCCGAGGCCGTCACCACCGTCGTACGGCACCGCCTCGACCAACTGCTGCCGCTCTCCGAGCAGGAGATCCGCGAGCAGGAGGAGGCCCGCCGCAAGGCCGAGGAGGAGGCGCGGCGCAAGGCCGAGGAAGAGGCCGCGCGCAAGGCCGAGGAGGAGCGCCTGGAGCGGGAGCGCCAGGAGCAGCTCGCCCGGCTGAAGGCCGAGGAGGAGGAGCGCAAGCGGCGCGAGCTGGAGGAGGCCCAGCGGCGCGAGGCCGAGCGGCAGGCGGAGGAGGCCCGGCTGCGGGCCGAGGAAGCGCGTCGGCGGGCCGAGGAGGAGCGGGTCCGGCTGCTCGCCGAGGAGAAGGCCCGCGCCGAGGAGGAGGCGCGTCGCAAGGCCCGCGAGGAGGCCGCCCGCAAGCAGGCCGAGGAGGAGGCACGCGTGCGTGCCGAGGCCGAGGAGCGGCGCCTGGAGAAGCAGCGCAAGGCCGAGGAGGCGCTGCTGCGGGCCGAGGAGGCGCGACGGCTCGCCGAGTCCGCGACCGCGGCTGCGGAGGCGGGACCGAAGAAGACCGCGAGTCCGTCGGCCGGGCTGGACGCGGCGACCGTGCCCACGCCCGTGGTGACGCCGACGAACGCGTCGGGCGGTCCGGTGGACGAGACGGCGGTGCTGCCCCGGGTGTCCATGAAGAAGGACGACGAGGATACGGACGGGGACTCACGCGGGGACTCCGGCGAGGTCTCCGACTCGGAGGTGACGGCGCAGCTTCCGCAGCCGCCGGTGCCGTCGGGTGCGGCGGACGACACGGCGGTGCTGCCGCCGGTTACGCCGGGTGCGGCCGACGAGACGGCCGTGCTGCCTCCGGTGCCTCCGGGTGCGGCCGATGAGACGGCGGTGCTGCCGCCGGTTACGCCGGGTGCGGCTGACGAGACGGCTGTGCTGCCTCCGGTGTCGGGGGACGGGCCCGGGGACCGGGTGCCGCCGGGGTACTTCCGGGACGAGGAGCGCACGCGGGAGCTGCCGCAGGTCGACGAGCAGGGGGCACCTCGACGCAGGCCCCGCTCGGACTGGGCCGAGGAGACGCCGCTGGACGATCTGCCGTCGCTGGCGGACGAGTTGCTCGGGCCGCATGACGACGAGTACGGGGATGATCGGGGACGGCGGGGTCGGGGGCGGTAGGGGGCGGTTGCCGGGTGCGGTGGCGTCGGGGGGCGGGTCGGTAGCGGTCGGCGGCGGGGTGCGGGTGTGTCGTGGCTGGTCGCGCAGTTCCCCGCGCCCCTGAGTGGGTGTGCTCCAGGCATGCCCAGCTGTACCCACCTAGGGGCGCGGGGAACTGCGCGACCAGCCCCCACCGGCCCGCGGCCGACAACCGTCCGTCGCCTCGTTGTCAGTGCCGGCCCGCACAATGGACCTACGCACGAAGCATGACGAAAGGGCGGCGCAACCCATGACCGTATGGGACGACCTGGTCGGCCAGGAGAGGGTGAGCGAGCAGCTCGGCGCTGCCGCTCGGGACGCCGACGCCCTGGTCACCGCCGTCGCCACCGACGCCCCGCCGCCCGAGGCGTCGAAGATGACCCACGCCTGGCTGTTCACCGGCCCGCCCGGCGCGGGCCGTAACCAGGCGGCGAGAGCCTTCGCCGCCGCGTTGCAGTGCGTCAGCCCCGACCGGGCGCTCGGCGGAGTACCGGGCTGCGGCTTCTGCGACGGCTGTCATACGGCACTCATCGGCACCCACGCCGACGTCACCTCCGTGGCCGCCGTCGGCACCCAGATCCTCGCGGACGACATGCGGGACACCGTGCGCAAGTCGTTCACCTCGCCCGCGAACGGCCGCTGGCAGATCATCCTCGTCGAGGACGCCGAGCGGCTGAACGAGAAGTCGGCCAACGCGGTCCTCAAGGCCGTGGAGGAACCCGCCCCGCGCACGGTGTGGCTGCTGTGCGCCCCCTCCATCGAGGACGTCCTGCCGACGATCCGCTCCCGCTGCCGGCACCTGAACCTGTCCACCCCCTCGGTCGACGCCGTCGCCGACATGCTGGTGCGCAGGGAGGGCATCGAGCCGGCCGCCGCGATGGCCGCCGCCCGTGCCACCCAGGGCCATGTCGACCGGGCCCGTCGCCTCGCCACCGACCCGGCCGCCCGTGAGCGCCGCGCCGCCGTATTGAAGCTCCCCCTGCGCATCGACGACATCGGCGGCTGCCTGCGGGCGGCCCAGGAACTCGTCGACGCGGCGGCCGACGACGCCAAGCAGTTGGCCGAGGAGATGGACGGCAAGGAGACCGAGGAGCTGAAGGCGGCGATGGGGGCCGTGCAGGGTGGCCGGATGCCGCGCGGCACGGCCGGGGTGATGAAGGACCTGGAGGACAAGCAGAAGCGCCGCAGAACCCGCACCCAGCGCGACAGCCTCGACCTCGCGCTGACCGACCTCACCGCCTTCTACCGGGACGTCCTCGCCCTCCAGCTCGGATCCAGGGTGGCGATCGCCAACGCGGACGCCGAGGACGCCCTGGAGCGGCTCGCCCGCGGCAGCTCACCGGAGAGCACGCTCCGCCGCATCGAGGCGATCGGCGCGTGCCGCGAGGCCCTCGACCGCAATGTGGCCCCGCTGCTCGCGGTGGAGGCGATGGCGATGGCGCTCAGAGCGGGCTGACGGCGTCGTGACCACGGCGTGGCCTCGGTGGGGGCGGGTTGACCGGCGTCACTCGTACGAGGCTTTGTCCACACGGATCGCGATCAGCAAACTGCGCAGAGTTACGCTCGCCTGATGCACACCAGGCGCAGCTCCCGCTCCCTCCGCACCGGCGGCATCCTTCTGACCGCGGCACTCCTCGTCTCGGCCTGCTCCGCCAGTGCCTCGACGGGTCCGTCGACCTCGGCCACCGCGGCCGCCGAGGTGACGCTGGCCGCGCTGCCGGAGGCGACACCGGCCGCGCTCGCGCCGTACTACGGACAGACGGTGCGCTGGCGCAGCTGCGGTGTCCCCGGTTTCCAGTGCGCCACGCTGAAGGCGCCGCTCGACTACGCCAAGCCGGGGGCGGGGGACGTCCGGCTCGCGGTCTCCCGCAAGAAGGCCACCGGGCCGGGCAAGCGCCTCGGGTCGCTGTTCGTGAACCCGGGCGGGCCGGGCGGCTCGGCGGTCGGCTACCTCCAGGCGT
Source organism: Streptomyces griseorubiginosus (assembly GCF_001514195.1). Taxonomy (GTDB): domain Bacteria; phylum Actinomycetota; class Actinomycetes; order Streptomycetales; family Streptomycetaceae; genus Streptomyces; species Streptomyces griseorubiginosus. Next base: position 282,906 of record NZ_KQ948741.1, read on the forward strand.
ACGCCGGGATCGGCTACCCCGCGGCGGTCCGGGCCCGGTACGACATGGTCGCCGTCGACCCGCGCGGCGTCGCCCGCAGCGAGCCCGTCGAATGTCTCGACGGGCGGAAGATGGACACGTACACCCAGACGGACACCACCCCCGACGACGCGCGCGAGACCACGCAACTCGTCGACGCCTACAAGGAGTTCGCGGAGGCGTGCGGTGCGCACTCGCCGGGGCTGCTGCGGCATGTGTCGACGGTGGAGACGGCCCGGGACATGGACATCGTGCGGGCGGTGCTTGGCGACCGGAAGCTGAACTACGTGGGGGCCTCCTACGGGACGTTCCTCGGGGCGACGTACGCGGGCCTGTTCCCGGGGCGCGTCGGGCGACTCGTCCTGGACGGCGCGATGGACCCCTCCCTGCCCGCGCGCCGGATGAACCTCGACCAGACGGCGGGCTTCGAGACGGCGTTCCAGTCGTTCGCGAAGGACTGTGTGCAGCAGCCGGACTGCCCGCTCGGCGGTAAGGGCACGCCGACCGCGGAGGTCGGCCGTCACCTCAAGGCCTTCTTCAGGAAGCTGGACGCGCACCCGATCCCGACCGGCGACGCGGACGGCCGCCGGCTCGGCGAGGCCCTCGCCACGACCGGGGTGATCGCGGCGATGTACGACGAGAGCTCGTGGGCGCAGCTGCGGGAGGCGCTGACGTCGGCGATGAAGGACAAGGACGGCGCCGGCCTGCTGATGCTGTCCGACAGCTACTACGAGCGGGACGCCGGGGGCCGCTACAGCAACCTGATGCCCGCCAACGCGGCCGTGAACTGCCTCGACCTGCCGCCCGCCTACGGGAGCCCCGAGGAGGTCGAGCGGGCGCTGCCGTCCTTCGAGAAGGCGTCGCCGGTGTTCGGGGAGGGCCTTGCCTGGGCGTCCCTGAGCTGTGCGTACTGGCCGGTCAGGGCCACGGGTGAGCCGCATCGCATCGAGGCGCGGGGTGCGGCCCCGATCGTCGTGGTCGGCACCACCCGCGACCCGGCCACCCCGTACCGCTGGGCCCGCGCCCTGGCCGCCCAGCTCGCCTCGGCCCGCCTGCTCACCTACGAGGGCGACGGCCACACCGCGTACGGCCGCGGCAGCACCTGCATCGACTCCGCGATCGACACGTACCTGCTCCGCGGCACCCCGCCGGCGGAGGGAAAGCGCTGCTCGTAGCCGCCTCGGCGGACGGTCCGGGGGTGCGCCGAGGGCTGGTGCGGAGCACCTCCGGAAACTGTGTAGACTTACCGACGTTGCTGATCGCACCATGGTGCGGACGGCGCGCCGCCTTAGCTCAGATGGCCAGAGCAACGCACTCGTAATGCGTAGGTCTCGGGTTCGAATCCCGAAGGCGGCTCTCAGAAGTGCAGGTCAGGATGTTGTGAAGCCCTCCGTGAGGTCACGGGGGGCTTTTCTTGATCTAGGGGAACAGGCGGACGGAAGCGGGCTTGCCGCCGTCGACGACATGCGCGTTGTCCGGGTTCGGCTGTGCGCGCGGGCGGGACTACTGGCAGCCTTCGCTCGCTGGGCACGGCGACGTCCGGTCGTGCGAGGGCTCAGCCGCGGTGGGTGCCTTCTCGTAACCGCTGTCTTCGCGGAAGGTTCCGGACGCCGTGTCAGCGTCCGGAACCTTCCAGAAGCAGTATTACTCGCCCTGCGAGGCCTTCTCGCCGCATAGGAGAGAATTTGCTTCACGTGCCGCGTCGTTGAGCTTCATGTCGATGCCGCACTTGAACTCGCCCTGGATGGGGCGATACCACGTCGTCACGGTGCCGTACGCCGGGACGCTCTTTCCGGTCTTGTTGCTGACACACCCGTAGGCGAAGTCCGCTGTCACGACATGGACGCCGAGATATCCGACGAAGTCCCCCTTCGTGTTCCCCGGGTCAGTGCTGAACAATCCCTCCTTCCCTGGGATCGGGAGGGTTTTTCCGGCTTCGGCGAGGTCGGAGCGGCCCATTTTCGCGCGGAGTGACGCGAGTACCGCATGGGCGTCCAGTTTCCCGCTGGACTCGACCGAGGCTGTGACGTGGCGTACGGGAATCGCCGCGTAGGTGGTGAGACCGAGATGGCTGCCTGACGTCACGCGAACCACCTGGGAGGCTGCCACGAGAGGCGTGCTCTCGGACAACCTGCCCCAGTGGAACGTGGTTTCGGCGCACGTCCATGCGCGTACCGGGTTCTCCGCCTTCGGCGTGGCCGAGGCACTCGTCGTGCTCTTCGCATCCTGCGAGGCTGCGCATCCTGCGACCAGCGTGGCCAGGCCGCTCAGGACGGCGAGGGAAGCCACCGCTCGCCGTTGGAATGATCTGCTTTTCACGACAGCCTCCTCCTCAGAAGCAGTACTTCTTCTTGGCCAGCTTGGCCAGCCCGTTGGTGGTCGACTTGTCGCAGCGAATGGATCCGTCGCTGGTTCCCGCGAAACTCTTCACCTTCTTGTATGCGGTGACGTGCCAGCTCTGTGCGGAGTCGCAGTGGAAGTGCGACCATTTACCCCACGCTTTCCGGGTGCCGTTGTAGAAGATGTACAGATGGTCGCTCGACGGGATCGTGAAGCTCGACGTGATGGACGACTTCGACGTGTGGGCGTGCTCGTAGTGCAGATTGAGTCCGACGGTCACCTCCATTTTCCCGATGACGACGTTGGTCTTCTCTGATGTGTTGAACGTCGCCTCGGCGCCCGCGGTGACGACGGTCTCCACCTCTTCGGTAATGGAGTAGGACCGGGTGATGCCGGTGTTGTTGTACTTGTCGTTCTCGTGTGTGATCACGTACGCCTTGTGCGTGTAGCTCCAGGCTTTCCAGCTGCTGCCCGGATCGCAGGCGGTGAGGATGGTGGGTACTGCGGCGGCCGCATGCTCCGTGGTGACAGCGGTGAATGCCAGGGCTCCCGCCAGGAGCGCGGCGAGTCTCTTCGTGCGCAAAGTGGTCTCTCTGTCCGGTGATCGCGGTGGCGTGGCCTCAGGCCGGCCGCTCACTGCGGGGTGGCGGTCGGGCGGAGGGCGTTCACCGGATCCGCGTCGTCCAGGGTGTACGTCGTGTAGGCGGCGCCGTCGATGTCAGGTTGCAAAAAGCGGCCGGTCGCCGGCTGGTAGAGCCTGCCGCGGACCAGGACGAGGCCGCTGGCCTGGCGGTCGGCGAGCAGGGTGTTGCCGAACCAGCCGTAGCGTGCGGACGCGTCCGTCGCTCCGTACTCCGTGTAGGAGTGGACAGTGGCGCTCCCGTCGCTCGTCGAGAGTTCCACGCCGACGTCGCCGTGAAGGTCGGTCAGCTGCAACACGACGTTCTTCGTCGCTCCGGTGGTGGCCAGCAGATTGCCCTCGGGATCGGTCACCCAGCGCACCACCGTGGTGCCGTCGGTGCTCCACGAGGGGAGCGATGTTCCCGCGCCGAAGTGCGTGGTCGTGACGGATGCCTGCGTCCACGTACCTGTGGTGTTGCTGGACACCGTGGCCACGGACGGGCGGGCCTCGGCGTCCACGGACCAGGTGACACGGTCGGTGCCCTTGGTGGACTGGTACGCGGTGCCGTTGGTGAAGTAGCCGACTGCAGTGCCGTCGTCCAGCTGTGTGGCCTCGCCGAGGGCGTCATAGGTGAATGCGCCGGCCCGTCCCATGGCGTCGTACAAGGCGGTGGCCGTGGACGACGTCGAGTCGGCTCCGTCCGCGCAGTTCGCCGTGCTGGTCCGCGACTGGGTGCGGTTTCCGGCGGCGTCGACGGTGTAGGCCCGCGTCGTGCAGGTGGTGCCTTCGTCGACGGCCGTTTGCGTGAGCCGTCCGGCCCGGTCGTAGCTGTAGTCGAGGACCGAGGTGGTGCCCGCTGTCCTGCTCTCGTGGGCGCGTTGGTCCTGGACCGTGTACGAGGCGTTGTCGGAGAGCTCCGCCGTACCGTCCGAGGCGGAGTAGGCGCGGGTCGTCGTGTTGCCGGCCTCGTCGTAGCTGACAGCGAGCGTGCTGCCGTCGGCGAGTGTGCCTGACTCCAGGCGGCCGTCCACTCCGTGCGTCAGCGTGAAGGTGCCCGCAATGGAGTCGGCGACGGTGACGACCGAGTCGCCCGCCGCCGTCGTGCCGTAGGCGTAGCTGGTGCTGGAGGGCACGCTGTCGCTGACCTTCGTCCTGCGGTCCAGGGCGTCATACGAGGTAGTCACGGTGTTGCCCGACCCGTCGTCATAACTGATGACTCGCCCGAGCTTGTCGTAGCCGTACGCCGCTGTCCTGCCGTTGGTGGTGATGGTGGCAACCAGGCCGTTCGAGGTGTTGTACGTGCGTGTGGTGTCGGGTGTGGTCGTTCCCGTCCCGGCGGAGACCGACGTCCTGGTCAGGCGGCCGTCGCCGTCGTAGGTGTAGGTCGTCACCCGGGCCGTCGCCGACGACGTCTCGGTCACCTTGACCTGGTTGCCCCAGCGGTCGTAGGTGACCGTCTTGACGACGGTCTCCCCAGCCGCGCCGCCGGATACGGATGCCGTGGTGACCTGGCAGGTCCACCCGGCCCACTCCGCATGTCCTGAGCAGTCCCCGCTGCCGCTGCCGCTCCAGTACGTCGTCGTCGACCTGACTCCCTGAGAGGCGCTCGGGCCGGGGACGGTGCTGGTCGCGGTGGAACCGGAGGAGGTGTAGGTGGCGGACGTGGTCAGCGCCAGACCGCTCGGGTCCGTGACCGTCTTCGTGGGCAGCCCACTGTTCCAGTCGTACTCCGTCGACACCGTCACCTTGTCGGCGTCGCCCGGGTATCCGTCGACGGAGGCGCCCGTGGTGGTGCTGGTGACCAGGCCCTGGGTGTCGGATCCGGCCGGGCGTCCTTCGTCGTAGGTGTACGTGGCGTGCTTGCGGGCGGGTATCTCGGTGCCGGCCGCGAGCTTCGCGTCGGACACCCCGCCGAAGAGGGCGTTCTGGAGGGTGATCCTGTGCAGCGGGCCGTATTCCTCCTTCATCTCGGTTCCGTCGTCGCTGTAGACGTAGCGCGTGGACAGCCGCTCGGCCCGATCGGCGGTCGAGTAGCCGGAAATACCGAGGCGTGCCAGTTCGGTGTCGGCGCCATCGGCGGTGCCGAGGGCCAGTTCGCGGTTGGCCGCACTGAGCTCGCGGACGACGTTGCCGTAGGCGTCGTAGTCCTTGCTGATCAGATGTCCGCCGTCGGTGGCGGTGTCGACCTCGTTGCCGGACGGATCCAGGTAAGAGATGGTGGACAGGCGGTAGTTCGACGAGTTCAGGTCCGAACCGAGGCTGGAGGCAGGCACGTTGTCCGCGGAGAACACGGCCGCGGCGTCCGTGGGCCGGTCGCCCTGTCCCCAGGACCCCACATCGCCGCTCGTCATCTGATGCGGTGCGTTGCTGCCGCTGAGCGGGACGTCGTACACGACGGTCGTCACGCTCGTGCCGGCGGTCGACGAGGCCGAACCCGCCGCGAGCGCGGGATGCGAGGCAGTGAGCAGCATGCCGGCCCCGGCGGTCGCGCTGTCACCCACGGAGCCGTAGGTGAAGGTCCACGCAAGCCGGCCCGGCCTTGTGTACGAGGTGACCCTGCTGTCGGAGTCGTAGCCGTAGGTGGTCTTCAGTGCGGACGGCACGCGCGGATCCCATGCCTGGGTCAGGCGTCCGGCCGTGTTGTAGGCATAGGCGGCCACCGCGGTGGAGGTTGCTGTCGAGGCGCCGGGGTCGGCGGCCCACAGGTTGATCCTCTTGACCCGACCGGTGTAGTCGCCGTCCGTGCTGGAGGTCGCCGTGGTCGAGTCGGCGTACACGTATTCCAGAGCACGGCAACCCGTGACGGTGCGGTCGGTGAAGCAGTCCTTCGCCGAGACCGTGCCGCTGCCGGTGATCGCGTACTTCGGGCGGGCCAGAACGGTGTCACCGGTGATCAGCGCCTGGGAGACGTCGATCTCGTCGGTGGAGGAGGTGTCGGCGACGGTGTCCAGCAGCCAGACGGTGGTCGAGCCGGACGGCTGCGTGTAGGTCGCGACGGTGCCGGTGGCATCGCTCAGGGTGAATGTGGTTCCCGTGACTGCGCCGGTCAGCGTCACGTCGGTGACATCGCCGGACGTCCAGCCACTCGTGCCCTTGGCGAAGTCGACGGTCTCACCGTCCATGTCGGTCAGCCTGATGCTGCCGGCGCTCAGCTCGTCGATTCGGGAGTACCGGGCGGCCTGTACGTCGGCTCCCTGACCGGCGACCCATCCGTTGCCGAAGACGGGGACGAGGGTGTCGGAGTCGACGTCGTCGCTCAGGACACGCGACGACGCCGTACGCTGCGCGGTCAGGCCCAGCAGGGACACATCGGTCTCGGAGAGGGTGTAGTTGCCGGTGAGCAGATTGACCTGCCCGGGCCCGACCTTCTTCTGCGGGGCGGCGCCCGCCGCCCGGTCGAGCGTCAGCCCGACACTCTGGGTGTTGCCCGGGGTCGTGCCGTCGGTGAAGGTGGCTCGTACGTCCAGGTCGGTGTCCACGCCCAGCGTCGAGGCGACGTTCCAGATCACGTCCGTGGCCTTGCCGGCGGTGACGGACACGGGCCATGTGACGGCGGTGCCGCTGCTCGCGGTCACCACGTCACCGGCCGGTACCTGAACCCAGTCGTCCACTCCGTCCGTGCGGTAGTACCAGGTCACCGAGGTGTAGCTGGTCCTGCCGCGGGCGCTCAGGGTGACGCGCCTTGCGGTACTGGTGCCCTCCTTGGGAGAGGTCACGGCGGCGCCGTCGGCCCCCACTCCGAACGTGTAAGCCGTGGTGGCCGCCGACAGGTTCCCACCGGAGTCGACCGTCTTGGCGTAGAGGGTGTGCCACCCGTTGTCGGGACTGATGCTGACCGTGAGCGCGTCACCGCCGTTGCCGTCCGCGGTGTCGTCGACCCTGCTCGTCGCGTTGGGATCGTCCAGACTCCAGTAGTAGCCCTGGCCGTCGGCGGACGAGGTGTCCAGCGTGCAGTCCACGGCCGACCCGGCCTTGGCGGTCCAGGTCTGTTCGTCGTAGGTCTCGCAGGAGACCGCCGGAGCGGTGGGCAGGCCGGTGTTGAGCGCGAAGGCGGTGTAGCCGGACCAGGACCCGTAGTCCGTGCCGTCGTAACCGCGGACCCTGAACCGCAGGTGCTTGGCCGCTGGAAACGCGGAGTCGGAGGGAACGGTGAGCTTCACCGTCGAGCCGGAGGAGACCGACGGCGAGGTGCCGGTGTAGGAGTACGTGGTGTCCGCGTACGCGGGATCGGCCGTGACCTCGAACTGTCCCTTGACCGAACTCCCGTCCGCATCCGTGACCTTGGCCGTCAGCGTGGGGGTCAGGGACGTGACGTAGCGCTTCCCGTTGTACGCGTTGACCACGGAGGGAGCGATGGCCGCCGAGGCGTTCACGGCGTAGGAGTTGTACGTGACCGTCAGGTGCGGTTCCACCGAGTTGTCGCCGGAGACGTAGTTCGCCGAGCGGAACCGGCGCCAGGTGGTGGAATCCGTCTCGTCGGCGCCCCGAACCTGGAGGCCGTAGTTGGCCGAGCCGTCCGCCCATGCCTGGACGATGCCGTCGATGTCGAAGTTCATCGTTCCGGCTGCACAGGACGAGGAGTAGCCGAGTGCCGCCTTGTTCGTCACCGCGTCGGTCGTGGTGGTGGACGGCTGGGTGGACCAGGTCACGTCCGACGAGGACCAGGTCGACGTGATGCGCCGCACCTGCGTGCCCGCACCGGAGGTGGAACACGTCGACGAGTAGTACGAGTACAGCGCCAGATTGGTGTCCAGGATGTGCTTGCCGCTGAACTTCGACACGTCGAATTTCAGGTAGGAGCGGGCCTTGTCCGTGCCGCCGTCATACGTGCCTGACTTCAACTCGGCCGAGGAGACCTGGCTGTCGGGGTAGTCGGGGGTCTGGACCCAGGTGTCGGTCGTCACCGCGAGGGTCGAGGTGGGGTCGACGGTCACCGGATAGGTGGCGGTGGCCAGGAAGCCCTTGTCCGGGCTGAGTACGAGGGTCTGCGAACCGTCGGACGCGGTTTCGATCCTCGTGTCCACTCGTTCGCTGTGCTCGGGCTCGCCGGAGGAATCGTTGTGCGACGAGTCCCACATCATGGGGGCGGGGGCCTCGGCAACCAGCTTTCCGTCGCCGTCCTTCAGCAGCAGGTGGCCGGAGTCGGCCTGAGAGAGCTTCAGGCCCCGCAGATCCAGCGGGATCCGGTAGGACACCGCCGCATCGGGCTGCTGAGTGAGGGCGATGTTCTCCGAGAAGCCCTGTGCCAGCGCGGTGACCTTCAGCGTCTGGCCGTCGCCCAGGTCGTAGGAGGCCGTGTCCTCCTTCACCTTCGGGTTCGGGAGCTTCTCCTGCCAGCCCAGGCCGAAGGATTCCTTGCCCTTGGTCACGGAGGCGAGCTGTCGGTCACCACCGTCGGACACAGCGATGTCTGCCGCGGCGGCCTCGGGCTGGAGATCGTCGCCGGTGTCGGACAGGGAGGTGTCGATGTCCTGCCACCTTCCGTCCTGCTTCACTCGGACGGGGCCGGCGTACGTGTCGGTTCGCAGCGTCCCGTCCGGCAACGCCCAGGTGGTCGCGGTACTGGTCCGCTCCGAAAGCACCTCGATCCTGCGGTTCTGCAACCGGGCCATGAGCAGCGCCGATGCCTCGTCCTGCGCCTCGGCAGCGCCGAGGGACGTGGCCGACGAGCCGGCGGCGGGCGAGTCATCGGCGACTGCGGTGGTCCCCGTGCCGGCTGTGGCCAGCAGTGCTGCCTCGGCGATGAGCACGAACGCGAGCGAGCCGGAGATCCGACGCACCCGCCCCCGCAGAGGTGATCTCTCGCGTACCCCCGGCGGCGCGCCCGTTCTTCGAATGCTCATTACCTCTCCTTCACATGATCTCCGCGTAGAGATCAGAAGGAGAGATGTATCTGGCCAGGTCGCGATGGGTGCATCCGGTATCGAGCGGATGGACTTGGAGCCGGTCAGGGATGGGCGGTATGCGTGATTTCTTGCGATGTCGGGAGCGGGTGAGCGAGCCCTCAACTGCCGTTAAATACCAAGCAGAGGTAAGGCGAGGGTCAATGGAAATATTTACCAAGCGCATGAGTATGTAAAGACCGAGGCCGCAAGTGGGCATGCGCGTATAGGACTTCAGTGATTCGGCGGTCCGGGTGGCGCGGTCGAGTTGGGTGAGACGCTGAGTTCTTTCTGGGCTCTTTGCTCCTTTTATTTGCTTCTGGCAGTTGGCTTGAATGCGTCATTGGCTCAGGAGGTGCGCAGCTCGGGTGAGAGCTCTGGTGAGCAACGGCCGCCCTCATGTCCTTCTGACGGCGGCTCTTCTTCTCTCGGTCGCTCTTCTGGGTGCGTGCGCCGCTCTCGGTCGGGGTGACGGCTGCCGGGGCGCGGCCTCTGAACTGCGGCGACTGGCCGAGCAGCCGGTGCTCGGCGTTGCGCCCGCTCGTGCCTCGGTGCCCGCCAACTACCGCGGGGTGGGCGTGACCACGGGATGCGACGACGACAGCGGCGGAGCGCCCTGGCTGCACGCGGACCGCCTGTACGCGTTTCCGGGCAGGCCCGAGGACGTCATCAGCTACTACGCCGGGGCAGCCGCCTCGGCCGGCTGGGAGCTCGAGGAGGACTCCTCCGCCACCTTGGACGGCGTCTGCTGGACCAGGATCGAGCAGGGTCGGCATCTGGTGCTCGACGTCGAGCTTCGGCCTGGGGGCTTCTCGCCCGAGCCCGTGGTGGGGACGGGCATCGCCTACACGGTGTCGGTCGGTAGCGAGCGGGACGGTGGGGCGGAAGGGTGTGGGGGCTGATCCGGGGGTGGCGCGGGCGGCGGGGAGACAGGGGCCTGCGTATCGCGGGTCACTGTGTCGGCTTCCGCGACGTGCCGTGCCGTGCCGTGCCCGGCCGGCTCGTCCACGTCTTGAATCGCGCTGTGTTCAGGCCAGGTGGATCCGACCGCCAGTTTTCGCCGAGGACTTGATCGCGTCCAGCAGGCGGTGCGTGCGGGCCGCTGTCGAGAAGTCCGGGGCGAAGTCGCCGCCCGTGCGGATCGCCTGGCCTAGGTCCTTGTACACCTGGGCCACGTTGCTGACCGGGGACGGCGTTCCCAGCAAGGGGCCGTAGGCGTCCGGCACGGGCAGCTGCTCCGCGGGCGTGCCGTTCGCCGTCTCGTGGGTCAGGGTGAACTGCGGGCCCACCAGCGAGTCGTCGGACGACACCAGGACCAGGCGGCCCGCGCGGCCGTGCACCTCGATGCGGAAGCCGTCGCCCCGCGGGCCGCCCGTCATGAAGTGGGCCGAGGCCGCCGCGCCCGATTCCAGGAGGCCGCCGAGCACGATCTGGTCGGGCGAGGTCACCTCGATCCGCCGCCCGGTCTCCTCCATCGTGACGCGGTCGATCCGCGTCGTGAGGGTCGCCGAGACCTCCGTGAAGTCCCCGACGGCGTACTGGAACATGTCCAGCGAGTGCCCGCCGACCACGGCGACATGGTTGACGCCCTTCGTCTCGTCGAACAGGGCTGCGTACCGCTGCGACCACACCTCGGGCGTGGAGAGGGAGAACAGCAGGGACGCCGACAGCACCTCGCCGATCAGGCCCTGGCCGAGCAGGTCCCGCAGGAGTCGTACGGCCGGGTGGTGGCGGCTCTGGAGACCCACCGCGTGCCGTACGCCCGCCGTCCGCGCCGCCGACTCGAAGCGCTCGGCGGTCGCCGCGTCCAGGGCCAGCGGCCACTCGCTGTACACATGCTTGCCCGCGGCGATCGCCGACTCCACCAGGCCGTCCCGGGAGGGGAGTTGCACCACGACGGTGACCAGGTCCACGTCCGGGTCGGCCATCAGCGCCGCCGCGTCGTCGTACGCGCTTCCCGCGCCCCAGACCTCGGCCGCCGCCCGCGCAGACTCCGGGCTGCGGGCGGCCACCGCCGTGACCTCGAAGTCGTCCAGTGCCTTCAGCGCCGGCAGATGGATGTGCCGGCCCCACCCCCGCTCGGCGTGTGCGCCGACGACTCCCACTCGGATCCTGTCCGCCACGTGATCGCCTTTCCTGTAGGTGAGTTGCTCCGGCGGATTGCCGGATTGCCGGACTGTCAGACGTGGCCAACCGTCGGGGCCGCGTGGGGCGTCACGTCCGTGACCTGTGCATCGGCCTCCGTCGCCGTCGGTTCGGCCTGCTCCGCCTTCGGCTGCTTGGCATCCCGCAGCGCGAAGAACGTCACCAGCCAGGCCACGAACACGAACCCGGCCGCCCACACGAAGGCCAGGCTGTAGCCGTCGCGCAGGGCCTGGACCTCCGGACGGCCCTCACCCCGCAGCGAGTTGCTGTGCGCGGTGGCGACCGTCGCGAGCACCGCCAGGCCCACCGCGGCGCCGGCCTGCTGCGCCGTGTTGTTGAGACCGGAGGCCAGGCCCGCGTCCTCCGGCTTCGCACCCGACATGGCGCGCATGATGACCGCCGGCACCGTCAGACCCATGCCGAAGCCCTGGACGGCCAGCGTCGGCGCCACGTCCACCCAGTAGGTGCCGTCGACCGGGGCCAGGCTGAGCCACAGCAGACCGACGCCGAGGAACAGCAGCCCGGTCAGCAGCACCGGGCGGGTGCCGTGGCGGGCGACCAGCTTGGCGGTGAAGAACAGCGACATCGTGCCGATGACGAGGGGCGCCGGCAGGAACGCCAGACCGGTCTGCATCGAGTCGAAGCCCAACACCCGCTGGAGATAGAGGGCGTTGAGGAACTGGAAGCCGAAACCGGCGGAGAACACCAGCACCACCGCGATGTTGGCGCCGACGATCTCCTTGCTGCGGAAGATCCGCAGCGCCAGCAGCGGACGCTTCGCCGTGGCCTGCCGCCACACGAACGCCCCGAGGAGGGCCACCGAGATCGCTCCGTACAGCGACAGCTCACCTGCGCTGAACTTGTCCTCGGACACCTGCGAGATGGTGAACACGCCCAGCGACAGACCGGCTGTCACCAGGACCGCGCCGACCGCGTCCGCGCCCGCCTTCAGGCCCAGGCCGGGCTGCTCACCGAGCAGCTTCAGGGCGGACACCAGGGTGAGCGCGCCGATCGGCAGATTGATCAGGAACACCCAGTGCCAGCCGAACGTGTCGGTGATGACACCGCCCGCGATCAGACCCAGGGCGCCGCCGCCCGCGGACACGAAGCTGTAGATGCCCATGGCCTTGGCCTGCTCGTTCGGCTCCGGGAACAGGCCGACGATCATGCCGAGCACCACCGCGGACGCCAGCGCGGCGCCGACGCCCTGGAAGAAGCGGCCGGCGATCAGCATCTCGGGGCTGTTCGCCACCCCGCACACCAGCGAGGCGACGGTGAAGGTGACCAGACCGCTCAGGAACACCTTCTTCGTACCGATCAGGTCACCGAGCCGGCCGGACAGCAGGAGCAGGCCGGCGAAGGCGATGAGGTAGGAGTTCACCACCCAGGACAGGCCGCTCTGGGAGAAGCCGAGCCCGTTCTGGATGGTCGGAAGAGCGACCGTGACGATCGTCCCGTCAAGGATGATCATCAACTGCATCGCGCAGAGGATGGTGAGCGCCAGGCCACGTGGGGTGCGTGGCGGTGCTGTGGGGCGGGTCATTACTCACTTCCTTCGTCGGCACGTGGGCATGTGGGCACGTGGGCAAGCGGGAACGTGGGCATGCCGGAACCTGGGCATGTCGGCATGGCGGAAATCGGGTCTTGTGCTGCGGGGTTGAGCAGCCGAGTGAGGCTGATCAGAGGGCGGCGCAGACGCCAGGGCTCTGCACGACCGTGCCGGGCGTCGGCCGGCGACTCGGTGAACACGCTGTGCCGATTGGGCAGGCCTTTATTGGCGTACAGAAGTAGAAATCCCGCGATGGCCTCTTTGTTGAACCCTCTGGGGCTCGCGGGTTGCTGCGGAAAAGGTTTCTAACGGGCCGAGCAGATCGGATCGCATGCGGCTTACCCCCCAGTCGACGTCGAAGCGGGGAGCCGCTCCCACGAGGTACCTCCACAGTAAAAAACCAATCGACCTGTTTGTCAAACAGTTCGGCCTTGGTCGTCGGAGGGTTCGGTCGGGGGAGTGAAAGTGCAGGTCAGAGTGCATTTACTCGTACGCTCGCATCTCGGTGCCCCCTTGGGCTCGGTCTGATCTACTCGCGGAATGAACCATTCCGCCACTGCCGACCCCTCACCGGAGAAGTGAATCCCCGCGGCATGTGCAGCCCGGAGCGCCGGGAAAAGTACCAGTTAGTTGGTTTTTTGTGAGGGGAGAGGCAGACTGGAGCGGGAGTCGGTGAAGGGGTTGGATGCATGGCCAGGCAGGAACGCGCGGAGGTCACTCGGGCGGCCATTCTCGACGGGGCGGCGCGAGCCTTCGACGCCGAGGGATATCACGGGACTTCTCTCGGCGACATCGTGAAGGAAGCGGGCGTGACGAAGGGAGCGCTCTACTTCCACTTCTCGTCCAAGGAAGAGTTGGCGCAGGCCCTGATCGACGAGCAGTTCTCGGTCCCCGGCCCCGCGGCGACCGCGGAGCGGGCGGGAGTGCAGGCCGTCATCGACATCCTGCACATGATGGCTCGTCAGCTGGTGCAGGACGTACGGGTGCGGGCCGGTATCCGGCTGGTGATCGACCAGAGCTCCAAGACGGGGATCGTCAGTGAGCCGTACACCCGGTGGATCGAGCTGTTCGAGGGTCACCTGGCTCGGGGGCAGGAGCGAGGGGACGTCAAGCCGGACGTCGATCCGGCCCGGGTGGCGCGGCTGATCGTGGGTTCCTGGACCGGACTTCAGCTGAGTTCCCAAGTGCTGTCCGGGCGGCAGGACTTGAGTGCCGAGACGACGTTGATGTGGGAGATGCTGCTGCCCAGCATCGTGCCGCCGCGGAGGCTGGGGCGGTTTCGGCCGGAGGGAAGTGCCGAGGGCGCGGCGACGGCGCTCGTTGCGGCGGGGTGACGTAAGCAGGCGACGGACGCCGAGTGCGTCGTACGCGATCGCGCCAAGCTCTCCGGTCAGCCGGTCAGCCGGTCAGCCGGTCAGCCGGTCAGCTGACCAGTCGGCCAGTCGGCCAGTCGGCCAGTCGGTCGTCCATGTCCGCGACATACGGCGGACCCCCGGGTGCCTGCGCCTTACGCGTTACCGCCAATAACCGGCTCCCCGATTTGGTGGTCCGCTGCCCTGTGGCCCCGTTCCGGCGTGGCTAGCGTCGGTGCATGAGGCGACGCAAGCGCATCGGAACGAGCCGCGGCACGTCCTTACGACGCGTGCGGGACAGAGCGATTCAGCGGCGGGAGGAAGTCAGGTCCGGGGCCTGGCGCCGGCGGTTCGGTCGACGCGCGGAGCAGGCCCGGCCCTGGCTCCAGTTCATGGCGGACCTGGTCACGCTTCTTGCACGGTTGGTGCGGTAGGGAGTGGCGCGCGGCCGGTGCCGGTTCCGGTGCTCATGCGGTAGGGGCGGGGCGGGGCGGCAGCGGTGCCCCTGTGACTCCCGTGTCCGGAGAGACATCTGGCCCGGAGACCGTCAGGCTGGAGGGCGAGGGCCGGAGCGGTGCGGACGGGCCGGCGCGTGGAGGTGAGGTGCCACATGGCGGGATCGGGGCCGAGGTCGGGGTCCGGTGGAGCGCGGGCCGGGGGAGCGGGGTCTGGTGGTGCGCGGGCCGGGGGAGCGGGGTCTGGTGGTGCGCGGTCCGGTGGAGCGGGGTCCGGAGCGGCCGGGTCTGCTGCAGCGGGAGGTTACTCCGCTACGCCCCTCGCCAAGAAGCTCGGCATCAAGGCGGGGCACCGGGTCCGGCTCGACGGCGCGCCCGACGGGTGGGACATTCCCGGGCTGCCCGACGACTGCGACCTCGCCGCCGGTGGACCTCGCGGAGCGGATGTCGTGGTCGCCTTCCACCGCGAGTACGCGAGGCTCGCGGGCGAGGCGGCCGGCCTGGTCGAGGACCTGGCGGATCACGCCGCGCTGTGGATCGCCTGGCCACGAAGAGCGGCCGGCCACGTCAGCGACATCACCGAGAACGGCTTGCGGGAGGTCTTCCTGCCCCTCGGCGTCGTGGACGTGAAGGTCGCGGCGCTCGGGGAGGACTGGTCGGGCCTGAAGTTCGTACGCCGGAAGGAGAACCGGAAGGAGAACCGGAAGGAGAACCGGACGGAGAACCGGAAGGAGAACCGGAAGGAGAACCGGACGGACAACCAGACGCAGAACCAGAAAGAGAAGTGGCGGAGCTGAGGAAGGGATGAGGAGCGGATGAGGAGTGGATGAGGTGGGGGCGACGCGCATCCCATCCTCTCCCCAACCTCGAGAAGTCCTTACCGTGAACGGCTAGCATCGCCGCGGTTGATGGCCGTCGCATTGAGGGGACGTGGGACATGGACGCGCCGAGGGTCGCCGTCGCCGTGGTGACGATGGGCAACCGGCCCGACGAGGTCGACGCCCTGCTGCGTTCCGTGGCCAAGCAGGACCTCGCCCCCGTCCGGATCGTGATCGTGGGCAACGGCTGCCGGCTGCCCGAGTTCGCCGAGCGGCTCTCCCTGCCCGGCGAGGTCACCACCCTCGACGTGGAGGAGAACCTCGGCTGCCCCGGAGGGCGCAACGTGGCGCTCGCCCGCCTGCGGGACTTCGGCGACGTCGACGTTGTCGTGGAGCTCGACGACGACGGCCTCCTGGTGGACGCCGATGTGCTGCGCCGCGTACAGGAGTTGTTCGCGGCCGACGACCGCCTCGGCATCGTCGGCTTCCGCATCGCCGACGAGCACGGCGAGACCCAGCAGCGGCACGTGCCCCGCGTCGGCGCCTCCGACCCGCTGCGCGGCGGATACGTCACCGGCTTCCTCGGCGGCGGCCACGGCTTCCGCATGGCCATGCTCGCCGAGACCGGCGACTGGCCCGCCGAGTTCTTCTTCGCGCACGAGGAGACCGACCTGGCCTGGCGGGCCGCCGACCGCGGCTGGCGCATCCTGTACGCGCCCGAGCTCCTGCTCCAGCACCCCAAGACCTCACCGGCCCGGCACGCCATCTACTACCGGGTCAATGCCCGCAACCGTGTCTGGCTGGTCCGCCGTCGGCTGCCCCTGCCGCTCATCCCGGTCCACCTCGCCGTCTGGACGGCACTCACCCTGCTGCGGACGAGGTCGTCGAGCGGACTGCGCGCCTGGCTCGGCGGGTTCGTCGAGGGCGTACGGCAACCCGCGGGCGAACGGCGTCCGATGCGCTGGCGAACGGTCTGGCAGCTGACCCGCCTGGGCCGCCCGCCCATCATCTGAGGCACCCATTATCTGAGACCCCCGACCGTCATTCGAGACGGCCCGAGACGGCCCGAGACGGCCCGAGACGGCCCGAGACGGCCCGAGACGGCCCGAGACGGTCCGACACGATCTGAGACGTAGGCGACTTCGGCCCGGAAACAGGACGAGGACCCCGGTCGTTCACCTCCGCCGACCGGGGCCCTCTCGCGTCCCACGGATCCGGCCACGACGGCGACACTCCCCCGAGCTGCGCGTCCTACGCGCGCACCCTCGGGCCAGATCCGATGAAGTGATCACATCAGGTTGCGCCAACAAATCGCTAACATTGGCCAACGCATCTACGTTTCAGCGTCTCGCCGCCTGGCGTGAAGTCGACGGCACCGGTGGGGAACCGATGGTGTGGAAGCGCGGGGTGGGAGCGGATTCCGGCACTGGACGGTGTCGGCTGGCTGGCGGGAAACCGTCGTGACGAGGGCGGAATTCCGCCAGAAGTGGGCGGTGTGATGGGGCGCGGATCGCAGTCAGGGCTGCGGTTCGCACTGCTCGGGCCGCCGATCCTGTACGACGGTCACGACGCCCACGACGGTCACGGCGGCCACGGCGGCGCCGGTGTGCGGGTGGTCGGCAGCCGCAAGCAGCGGATCCTGCTGGCCGCGCTGCTCCTCGAGGCCGGCCGGGTCGTCTCCACCAAGTCCCTCAAGGAGGCGCTGTGGGGGAGCACCCCGCCCGCCTCCGCCAAGGCGTCCCTGCACAACCACGTCTCCCGACTGCGTCGGCTGCTCGACGACCCCGAGCGGCTCCAGGCGGTGGCCCCCGGCTACCTGCTGCGCGTGGCCCCCGGCGAACTCGACGTCCAGGTCTTCGAGAGCCACGCAGCCCGGGCCCGCGGTGCCCACGCCCACGGCGACTGGACCGAGACCCTCCACGCCTGCGCGGCGGCCCTCGCGCTGTGGCGGGGCGCACCGCTCAGCGGAGTCCCCTCGGAAGTCGCCGGTTACGCCCTGGTGCAGCGCCTGGAGGAGGCCCGGCTCCTCCTCCTGGAGTGGCGTTACGACGCCGAGCTCGCCCTCGCGCCCACCCGGCCCGACGCCCTCGTACCGGAACTCTCCGCGCTCGCCGCCGAACATCCGCTCCGCGAGTCCTACCACCGCCAGTTGATGCTCGCCCTCCACCGCACCGGCCGCCAGGCCGAGGCCCTCGCCGTCCACCGCGACCTGCGCAGCCGCCTCATCGAGGAACTCGGCGTGGAGCCGGGCCCCGCCGTCCGCGCGGCCCACGTGGAGGTACTGCGCGGGGGAGCGGCGCCGCGAAGCACCGAGCCGAACGACCTCACCGCCCCACCGCCCGACAGCACCGACCGGACCCACAGCACCGACCGGGCCCACAGCACCGACCATGCGCACCACGGCACCAGCCGGGCTGACAGCCCCGACCAGGCCCACAGCACCCCCCTGACCGACGCCACCCCCAACACGCATGCCGCGACCGCATCACACGACACGAGCGCATCGCACGACACGCACGCATCACACGACACGAACCCGCCCGCCGCCCCCACCCCCGCGGGACCGGACGCCGACGCCGTCGCTCCAGAACCCCAGCAACCCCGGCAACCCCAACGCGCCCACCCGACCACCCCCAACGATCTCCCGCCGAACGCTACGCGCGGAGACACACCGCCCACCCCCCTGACCCCGTCCCGCCCCGCCCAACTCCCCCCACCCCCAGGCCACTTCACCGGCCGTCTCGCCACCCGCCGTGACCTGCACCGCGTCCTCACCTCCGGGACCGGGCCCTCGCTGGGTGTCATCAGCGGCATGGCCGGCGTCGGCAAGAGCGCGCTCGCACTGCACGTGGCCCACGGTCTTCGGGACCGCTTCCCCGACGGGCAGCTCTACGTCAATCTCCAGGGCGCGGCGCCGGGCATGACCCCCCTCACCCCGGCCCAGGCCCTCACCGCCCTGCTCCGCGACCTCGGTGCCGACCCGCGCAGCATCCCCGAACACCCGGACGCGGCGGCCGCGTTGCTGCGGTCGTTGCTCGCACCGACCCGCACGCTCATGGTCCTGGACGACGCGGCGAGCGCCGCGCAGGTACGCCCCCTGCTCCCGGCCGGCCACGGCTGCGCGGTCCTCGTCACCAGCCGTTCGCCCCTGACCGCCCTCGACGACGCCCACCGCTTCCCCCTCACCCCCCTCTCGGCCGAGGAGAGCGCCGAGCTGCTGCGCGCGGTGTCGGGCAGGGACGGCCGCGAAACGGCCACCGGTCACCACGACACGGACACCGACGGGGCCCCCTCACCCCCCACCCCCGTCGACGCCCCCATCCCCATCGACGCCACTCACCCCCTCATAGAACTCACCGGCCGCCTCCCCCTGGCCCTCCGCGTCGTCGCCGCCCGTCTCGCCGCCCGGCACGCCCTCACCCCCGACGTCCTAGCCGACCAACTCGCCGCCACCGAGGACCGGTTGCGGCACCTGGAGTACGACGACCTCTCCGTCCGCCGCTCCCTCGCCGTCGCCCACGACGCCCTCGCCGCCTCCGGACGGCGGTCGGACCGCGACGCCGCTCTCGCGCTGTGCCGCATCGGCGCCCTCGACCTGCCCACCTACGGCGTCCCCCTGGTCGCCCGGCTCCTCGGCACCGACGGCACCGACGAGTCCCGCGCCGAGGACGCGCTCGACCGCCTCGTCGACGTGGCCCTCCTGGAGGAGACGGCGTACGGCCGCTACGCCCCGCACGGCCTGGTCCGCGACTTCGCGAGGGAACTCGCGGGCACCGGACACGCCCCCGACATCGCCCGCACCACCCTGCGCTGGTACGCGGCCGTCGCCGAGCGCGTCCTGACGGCCCTCGTCGAACCGGGGCTCGACCTCGACGACCGTCGCCACCCGACCGCCGCGCAGCCGCCCGAGCACGCGGCGCACGTGCTGGCCATCGCCCCGTTCCCGTCGTCCGAGAAGGCCTTCGCCTGGGCCGAGTCGGAACTGGAGAACATCGTCGCCCTGGTCGAACGGCACCAGGACACCCCCGACGAACGCGCCGCCGGCCATGTCTCCGCCCTGCTGCGCCTGCTCTCCCCCTTCCTCCAGCGCAGCGGCCGGGTCGCCGAGACGGAGTTCCTCGGCCGGGCCGCGCTCAAGGTGGCTCGGCGGCTCGGGGACGAGGCGGCCGAGGCGTGCGCCCTGGGCGATCTGGCCGGCCTGCACTTCCTCACCGGGCGGCACGGCGACGCCCTGGACCTCAACGACCGGGCCCTCGCGATCTGGCGGCGGCTCGGCGCGGACTCCTGGATCCGCCGCTGCCTCAACAACCGGGGCCTGCTCCTCGAAAGCCTCGGCCGGTACGCCGAGTCGGGCAAGACGCTGCGTCGGAGCCTCGCCTACTCACGGCGGTTGAACGACCCCTTCGGCGAGGCCGTGACCCACAGCAACCTCGGCAACCTCTACGAGCACACCGACCCGCGCGCCGCCATCGAGCAGCACCGCCGCTCGCTCGCCATCGGCGAGGAGACCGGCAGCGTGGTCGTACGACACTCGGCGCACTGCAACATCGGCTACGCCCATCTCACCCTCGGTGAACCGACCGCCGCCCTGGCCCACTTCGAGGAGAGCCTGCGCATCCTCGGCAGCCCCGGCGACTGGCACGGCGAGTCGCAGAGCCGCCTCGGCCTGGTCCGCGCCCTGCGCCTGATCGGTCACGGGGAACGCGCCGCCGCCGAGTGCGCGGAACTGCTGCGCCGCGCCGACGCCCGCGCCGACCGCTACACCGGTGCCCTCGCCCGCCACCAGTACGGACTCCTGCTGCGGGAGCGGGGGAGCGTCGAGGAGGCGCACGCGCAGTGGCGGGCCGCTCTAGGCGCGCTGGACGGCACGGACGAGAAGACGGTGCTCAAGGAACTCATCGCCCTCCTCGACGACTCGGGCTTACGCTGACGCCCCGGCGACCCGCCGGTGACCGGGCTGACGCGGGCGACCCCGGCTGACGGGCGACCCCGGCTGACACGGGCGACTCCTGATCACGCCGGCGACTCCGGCTGACGCCCGCGCCCCCGGCTAACGCCCGCGCCCCCGGCTCACGTGGGCCGCTCCGACTCCCCCCGCTCACTTCGCGTCCGCCCGCTCCCTTCGCGTCCGCCCCCTCACTTCACGTCCACCCGCTCCCTTCACGTCCACCCCCTCACTTCGCGTCCGCATAGCACTCCACCACAGCCGTCGTGAACGGGAACCGCACCGGCGTTTCGCCGAACGTCAGCCGCCCGGCCAGCAGTGACGCCTCCCGGATCGCCGCGACGACCGCCTCGGCCTCCTCCTCGGGACAGTGCACGATCACCTCGTCGTGCTGGAAGAAGACCAGTTCGGCCGCCATCTCCGCACAGGACCGCCGCAGCGCGGCGAGCAGCAGCAGGGCCCAGTCCGCGGCGCTGCCCTGCACCACGAAGTTCCGCGCGAACCGGCCCCGGGCGCGGGTGTTGCCGGACGCGTACCCGGGCACCCAGCCGTCCTCGGCGGAAGCGGGCGCTCCCGCCGGGTCGTCCTGGGGGATGCCCGCCTCCTCCGCGTCACCCGACCCGGCCGCCGGCGGGCAGGTCCGGCCCAGCCAGGTCCGCACCAGCCGGCCCTCCTCGCCCGCGCGGGCCGCGTCGTCGACGTAGGCCACCGCCTTGGGGAAGCGGCGTCTGAGCGCGGCGAGGTTCTTCAGGCCGTCCCCGGAGGTCTGGCCGTAGACCGCGCCGAGCACGGCGAGTTTGGCCTGGGCGCGGTCGCCGGAGAAGGCCCGGTCGGAGACGGACTGGTACAGGTCGCTCTCCCGGCCCGCCACCTCCATCAGCCCGGGGTCACGCGAGATGGCCGCCAGCACCCGCGGCTCCATCTGGTCTGCGTCGGCGACGACCAGCCGCCAGCCGGGGTCGGCGACCACGGCCCGCCGGATCACCTTGGGGATCTGGAGGGCGCCTCCGCCGTTGGTGACCCAGCGCCCGGTGACGGTCCCGCCGGCCAGGAACTCGGGCCGGAAGCGCCCGTTCCGCACCCAGTCCTGGAGCCAGGACCAGCCGTGCGCGACCCAGATGCGGTACAGCTTCTTGTACTCCACCAGCGGCTTCACGGCCGGATGGTCCAGGGACTCGATCTCCCAGCGGCGGGTGGACTTGATCCTGATGCCCGCCTGGGCGAACGCCTTGATGACGTCGGCGGGCAGGTCGGGCCGCACCCGGCGCCCGAAGGCCGCGGACACCTCGTCGGCGAGTTCGGCGAGGCGCCGGGGTTCGCCGCCGCCCGCGTACCGGTCGCCGAGCAGTTCGTGCAGCACCCGGCGATGCGTCTCGGCGCTCCACGGCAGCCCCGCGCGGTTCATCTCCGCGGCCACCAGCATCCCCGCCGACTCGGCGGCGGTCAGCAGCCGCATGCGGTCGGGGTGCGCGGTGGCGTCATGGCGCCGCTGCTGGTCGGCGTGGACCTCGGCCAGGTCGGTGAGCGGCAGCCGGGCGCCCTGCGGTTCGAACAGGGGGGACTGCGCGCCCGGTTCGGCGGAGCGCTGGGGCGGGTCGGGAGGTACCGGGCCGCCGCGCAGCCGGGCCAGGGCGGCGGCGGCCGAGCGGGGTTCTCCGGACCGCCCGGCGTGGCCGAGCAGGAGGGTCTCGGCGTCCTCGATGTCGTAGCACCGCTCCACCCGCACCCCCGCGGCGAGCAGGCGCGGGTAGATCTCGGGGGTGGACCGCCACACCCAGCGCGCCACCTCCGGCCGCCGCCGTACGGCCTCGGCCGCGTCCGCCTCCCGCAGGACCGGCCCGGCGAGCAGCCCGTCCGGGCCGAGGGGGGCGAGCTCCACGCCACCGTCCTCGGCCGGGGCGAGAACCCAGCGGTCGGTCATGGTTGCGAGTGTGACACCAGGGTCTGACAACGGACCTTCCGGACATCCGCCGCCCCCGCGGTGGCCGGCCTCAGCGCTGCTCGTCCTGCTCGCGCTGCCCGTCCTGCTCGCGCTGGAGCTTGAGATACCCCTCGAGTTCCTTCGCGATGGCACCCTCCACCGGCTCCTTCTCGACGCCGAGCCCGGACAGGACGCCGGTGCCGTGCTCGAACTCCAGGAGGGCCAGCAGGATGTGCTCGGTGCCGATGTAGTTGTGGCCGAGGCGCAGCGCCTCGCGGAAGGTGAGTTCCAGGACCTTCTTGGCGTCGGAGCCGTACGGAACGAGTTCCGGGACCTCGTCGGCGGCGGGCGGCAGCGCGTCGGTCGCGGCCTGCCGTACGGCGTCCAGGGTGATCCCCTGTGCGACGAGCGCCTTGGCCGCGAGGCCCTCCGGCTCGGCGAGCAGGCCGAGGACGAGGTGCTCGGGGCGGCCCTCGGGGTTGCGGGCGGCGATGGCCGCGTTGTGCGCCGACATCACCACGTTGCGGGCCCGCGGGGTGTAACGGCTGAAGCCCTGGTCGGCGCTCAGGTCGGCGGACTCCTTCGGCACGAACCGCTTCTGCGCGGCCTGCCGGGTGACCCCCATGCTCCGGCCGATGTCCGTCCAGGAGGCACCGGAACGCCGGGCCTGGTCCACGAAGTGGCCGATCAGATGGTCGGCCACCTCCCCGAGGTGATCCGCGGCGATCACCGCGTCCTGAAGCTGGTCGAGGGGCTCGACGTGGACCTTCTTGATCGCCGAGATCAGGTCGTCGAGACGTACGGATGACGTGACGGCGGGGTTCGATGTCATGCTGTCAACCTTAGGTTGACAGTGGGGGAGTGTCAACCGCAGGTTGCCTCTCCTTGCGGAGTGAGACGATCGCCCTGTGACCGTCGACCGTGCCTTCAGGACCGCCCTCTACTCCGACGACGACACCGCCCTGGACACCGGTGCCTCCCTCCTCGCCGCCGACCCCGCGGCGGACGCCGAACTGGCCCGGCGGGGAGTCGAGTTCGTGGCGCAGGCCTGGCGGCGCGGCTGGCAGCCCGCCGACGTCGTACGCCTGGTGCGGCGGGAGCTGGACGACACGCACGTACGGCTCGTCACGGCCCTGATCCGCGCGCAGGCCCCCGAGGACCGCCCGCGCGGTCACCGCTGGGCCGCCCAGCTCGCCGAGCTCCAGGAGCCGGACCCGAACGCCCCCCGCCCCGACCGCTTCCCGCACGCCACCGCCGTACTGGAGCTGTACCGCCTGCTGCTGCGGCTGCCCGCTCTGGAGCCCCTGGAGGAGCCCCGGCAGGGGCACAAGGGCGACGCCCGCATGCTCGGCCGTATCCGCGCGCTGCTCGCCAAGGCGGAGGCGACCGGCTATCCCGAGGAGGCGGAGGCGCTCACCGCCAAGGCGCAGGAGCTGATGGCCCGGCACAGTGTCGACGAGGCGCTGCTGGACGCGCGGGCGCCCGCCAAGGACACGCCCGGCGCCTGCCGGATCGGGGTCGAGCCGCCGTACGAGCAGGCCAAGGCAGTGCTGCTGGACGCGGTGGCGACCGCCAACCACTGCCGGGCCGTGTGGAACGAAGCGCTCGCCTTCTCCACGGTCGTGGGCTTCGAGGCCGACCTGGAGGCGGTGGAGCTCCTCCACACCTCACTGCTCGTGCAGGCGCAGTCCGCGATGGCCAAGGCGGAGGCGGCCCAGCGGGCGGGCGGCCGCAAGCGCACCAAGACGTTCCGGCAGTCCTTCCTCGCGGCCTACGCCCATCGCGTCGGCGACCGGCTGCGGGCCGCCGCCGAGACCCCGGTGACCGAGGATCTGCTGCCGGTGCTGGCCTCCCGCGAGGTCGCCGTCACCGACCGCGTGGACCGCCTGTTCCCCGAGACCACCACGACCCGCCTGCGCGGCGTCACCGACGAGGCGGGCTGGACCGAGGGCGCCCAGGCAGCCGACCGCGCCCGGGTCGACCACCACCCCCGGCTCGACCACCGCCCCGGAACCGGCAACTGACCCCCCCGCGCTGAAACCTGGACCCCGCTCGCGCTGAAGCTGGGCCCCGCTCGCGCTGAGGCCCGGCCCCGCCTGTGCTGAGGCCCAGCCCCGCCTGCGCTGAAGCTCGGACCCGCTCGCGTTGAAACCCGGCCCCGCCCGCGCTGAAGCCCGGACACCCGCCCCGGCTCCGTGAGCCCCCCGACTCCGTGAGCCCCCGCTCCGTCAGCCCCCCCCGCCTCCGTGCGCCCCCGCCTCCGTCAGTCCCCCGCCTGCCCGAACGCGCTGACCGACGCGTTCAGGGCGTCCGCCTTGCCGCCCTTGCCCTGGACGGGGCCGTACGACCACTTGTAGCTGTGCGGCGTCCCCTCACCCGGCAGGGTGATGTCCAGCGTCCGGGCGTCCAGGCTGTCCGCGGCGCCCGCCTTGCCGCGCACGTACGTGATCGTGAAGGTCGCGGTGTCCCCCTTGGCCAGGGTCAGCTTCTGGGGCTGCGCGGCCGTGTCCTTGGCGAGGCTGATCGTGCTGCCCGACCCCTTGAGGCCGACGGCCGGGAAGCCCTCCAGCGTGCACGGCGCGCTCTGGTTGGTCAGCGTGACGGGGATGTTGCCGGTGTCGCCGGCGGCGGGAGCCACGTTCGCGGGGCCGACCTCCAGGTCCACCGGGCCGACCGCACAGGCCGAGCCGCCCTTCGGGCTCGCGGTGGCCTTGTCGTCGGAGTCGTCACCGCCGCCGCAGGCGGTCAGCAGCAGGGCCGCGGCGAGAGCGGTGACGGCGAGTGGGGCGGCGCGCATGTGAAGTCCTCTGATGTGAGCGGTCCGGTGCATGGATCATCACGCATCACGGAGCACTCCGCTCGCCCGCCCCCACCGACGAACACAGGTTCGGCTACGACCCGAGACCCGCCGTCGGGAAATCGCTCGGCAGCTTTCCGCCCTCGGCTTTCATGAAGCTCTCGGTGCCGAGGGAGCCCTGCCACCTCACCTTGAGCGAGGTCTTGCCGACCGACTCCACCGTGCCCTCGGCGCGCTCCTTGCTGCCGTCCGGGCACTTGAGGCGGATCGTCTCGGTGCTCGCCGTGCCGCTGCACACCGATCCACCCGTAGTGAAGAGCGCCGCCTTGTCGCCGTTGACCACCAGGACCACGGCCTTGCCGTCGCCGGTGGTGAGCCAGCTGCCCGCGACCTTGCCGGACGCGGAGGACGACGTACCGCCGGAGCCGCCGGTGCTCCCGGAGGCGGACGCCGAGGGCGGGGCGGACGCGCTGGGCGAGGACCCGTCGTCCGAGCCCCCGCCCCCGCTGCACGCCGTCAGGACGAGGACGCCCGTCAGCCCCGCCGCCGCGAGCCCCGCCCGTCGGCGCGACACGGGGCGCGAGAAGTTCGCCGTAGTCACTGGAGGCTCCCAAGCTGTAGCGGCTGCATGGATCGCAGCAAGCTACCAGCCTCACCTGAAAGAGTTACCAGGACGACTTGCGGACCCCCGGCAGATGCCCCGCGTGCGCCTGCTCCCGCAGTCCGACCCGGGACAGTCCGAAGGTCCGGAAGTAACCGCGCGGGCGGCCGTCCACCTGATCGCGGTTCCGCACGCGCGTGGCGCTCGCGTCCCGCGGCTGGCGCCGCAACTCCTGCTGCGCGGCGAGCCGTTCGGCGTCGCTGGAGGACGGCCTGCGGATGATCTCCTTCAGCTCGGCCCGCCGCTCGGCGTACCGCGCGACGATCTCCTGGCGCTTCTCGTTCTTCGCGATCTTGCTCTTCTTCGCCATCAGACCTTCACTCCCCGGGCTCGGATGCGGGCGACGGCCGCCTCGACGCCGATCGTGTCGACGGTCCTGATCCCCTTCACGCTCAGCCGCAGCCGCACGTACCGGCCCTCGCTGGGCAGCCAGTACCGCTTGGACTGGATGTTGGGGTCGAAGCGGCGCGAGGTGCGCCGGTGGGAGAACGAGATGTGGTTGCCGAAACCGGGCCGGGCGCCGGTCAGCATGCAGTGAGCGGACAAGGGTGACGCACCTCTCTCGGGGTTGTTTCGCTAATGGTATTCATTTTCAGTAAGGTACCAGCATGGCACGCAACGAACTCCGCCCGGTCATCAGGCTGCGGTCCACCGCCGGGACCGGCTTCACCTATGTGACCCGCAAGAACCGCCGCAACGACCCGGACCGCATGACCCTGCGGAAGTACGACCCGGTCGCCGGCCGCCACGTCGACTTCCGAGAGGAGCGCTGACCCTCGTGCGCCAGGGAATCCACCCCGCCTACGGCCCCGTCGTCTTCCGTGACCGGGCCGCGAACCACGCCTTCCTGACCCGCTCGACCATGACGAGCGAGAAGACGATCGAGTGGGAGGACGGCCACACCTACCCGGTCGTGGACGTCGAGATCTCGAACGTCAGCCACCCCTTCTACACCGGCACCGCGCGCGTGCTGGACACCGCAGGGCGCGTGGAGCGCTTCGAGCGCCGGTACGGAAAGCAGGGCTGATGCTCTCCGTCGTGATCGTCGGCGGGCTGCACGCCGACGCCCGCAAGGCCACCGTGGAACGGCTCCTCGCCGACGTGCCGGGCAGTGTCGTCCTCCACCACGACCTGGCGACGGCCGCGGACGGCACGGTCGTACGGACGATCCGCGACGCCGGCGGCATCCTCTCCGCCGGCGAGACGCCCCTGGTCAACGACTGTGCCTGCTGCGCGCTGCGGGAGGACCTGGTCCCGGAGCTGCGCCGCCTCGACGCGGCAGGGACGCTCCGCCTCGCCGTCGTCGAACTGTGGGACTCCGTCGAGCCCAAGGCGATGGCCGAGGTGGTCGCGGCCGGCGGCCTCACCGTCACCGGCGTGATCACCGCGGTCGACCCGGCGCTCGTGCTGCCGTACCTCGGCAACGGCGACGACCTCGCCGACCGCGGCCTCGCCGCCGCGGCCACCGACCAGCGCACGGTCGCCGACACCTTCGCCCGCCAGCTGGAGTACGCCCCCGTCCTCGCCGTCCTCGACTCCCCGGAGGCCGACGAGGAGGACCGGGAACTCCTCGCCCAACTCCACCCGACAGCCCACCAGGTCGCGATCGGCACCGGCCGTCCCACGACCACCGACCACTCGACACGGCTCACGGATCCTTCGGTCCCAGACCACGCGACGCGGCTGACGGATTCCACCCCCACCGACCACCCCGTACGACCCACCGACGCCTCCGGCACCCTCTACCCCGTACGGCCCTCCCCGCGTTCGGCGCTCGCCCGGGCCGCCCTCGCCGGCTTCGACGTGGAGTCCGCCGCCGCGGCCCAGCACCCCGCGTGTGCCCGGCTGCCCGCCGAGGCCGATGCGCACGGGGTGTCCACGCTGGTGTGGCACCGGTGCCGGCCCTTCCACCCCGAGCGGCTCTACGAGGCACTGGAGGACATCACCTGCGCGGCCGCCCGCAGCCGGGGCCGGTTCTGGCTCGCCGACAAGCCGGACGTGCTGCTGCACTGGGACGCGGCCGGCGGCGCCCTGTGCGTGGAGAGCGTCGGCCCCTGGCTCGCCTCCTTGCCGGACGCGGCCTGGGACATGGTCCCGCCGGTGCGCCGGGCGGCCGCCGCCCTCGACTGGCACCCCGAGCACGGCGACTGCTGCCAGCACCTCGTCTTCACCTCGCCCGGACTCGACCGCGACGGACTCGAACGGCTCCTGGAGTCCTGCCTGTTGACCGACGCCGAGTACGCCGCGGGCCGCGACGCCTGGAAACGGCTCCCGCCCGCCTTCGACACCCTCCTGGAGGTCTGAACCCCCATGCCGCCCCGCAAGCTCGACCGCAAGCCCGCCAAGAACCGCCCCAACCCGCTGGACGTGGCCGGTATCACCTACATCGACTACAAGGACACCGACCTGCTGCGGAAGTTCATCTCCGACCGCGGCAAGATCCGCAGCCGCCGGGTCACCCGGGTGACCGCCCAGCAGCAGCGGCTGCTCGCCCGCGCGATCAAGAACGCCCGGGAGATGGCGCTGCTGCCGTACGGTGCCGGCCCCCGCTGACCCCGTCACCCTCCTGCGTCCCGCCCGCCCGTCTGCCGGCGCAGTGGCAGATGCAAGCCGACAGGTCCGTGACCCGGAACGTGGAACACCGGTGGGCCCGAATGCGTCTCATCCTGTGCACGAGGCATGCGAGCAGGGTCCCGGGGCACACGCGGGAACATATCGAGGGCCCCACACGTCACATCTGTAACCGCAGGAACACCCCTCGTGCACGTGCATCTGCTCATGCATCTGCACGTGAACAGAGCTATGATCCGGACCAGTTGACCGCTGCATCACTGGCCACATGGCCACCGCACCACCGGGGAGCGACCTGTGGACCTCGACGTGTACAACGGCATGGCGGCCACGCATCTCCGTGATGTGGCCTGGCAGAAGAGTCGGCACAGCAACTCGCAGGGTTCCTGCGTGGAGTTCGCGCGCCTGCCCGACGGCGGTGTCGCGGTCCGCAACTCCCGCTTCCCCGACGGTCCCGCGCTCGTCTACACGCGCGCGGAGATCGAGGCGATGCTCCTGGGCATCAAGGACGGCGAGTTCGACCACCTGATAGCGGGCTGATCCCCGGCCGTCCACGGGCGACCGGGGATGGCCGGGAGTGATCGGTCGAACGCTTCACGTAACGCGCGTAGAACCGTGGCGTCGCAAAACGCCGCGGCGGGTCAGTCGTTCGTGCCCTGGGGGCCGGTCGCCGGCTGGAGCCGGAACAGGGCCCAGACCACCTTGCCGCTCAGCGTCCCGGACATCGGGTGCCAGCCCCAGCTGTCGCTGAAGGAGTCGACCAGGAACAGCCCGCGTCCCGACTCCGCGGAGAAGTCCTCGGAGTCGCGCGCGACCGGACTGTCCTGGCTGGGGTCGCGCACCGCGCACACCAGCCGCCCGGTCCAGCGCATCAGGTGCAGCCGCACCGGCGGGTTGTGCTCGCCCGCGCTCACACTGCCGGCCGGCATCGCGTGCCGCAGCGCGTTGGTGACGAGTTCGGACACCACCAGGCAGACGTCGTCGAAGCGGTCGCCCAGGTCCCACTGGTCCAGCGTTCTGCGGGTGAACCTCCGCGCGTCACCGACCGCTTCGTAGCGGGCGGGAAGAGAACAGGAGGCGGCGTCGGACACGGCCGCGGGATCCAGCGGCGGAAGGCCCTGCCGTAACGGCTCGAGCATGGTCGATCCATTCGTCCCCATGCGAGGCACTCCCGGGAATTCGCGGTCGTTGCGATGCAGCGGTTGCGCGGGACCATGGTTTCGGAAGAGCGGTGCAGATGCAAGGTGCAGATGCACGTGCAGCTGACCGAATTGGACCCTCCCGTACCGCTTGTTGGCCATTTTTTCCGCCATCTTCTCTCCCGTTCCTTGCCTCTTCCTCCTCGCTTCCTGTCCCAGGCCTATGCAGAATCTTTGGCTTCTTGCCATATCTGTAATCGGACGAGTACTGCTCGGAGTGTTTTAGTGGCAGACTCTGGCCCCTGAAGACGTTGGGGAGGCTGGCGAACGTGAGCGCGGGAGAGCCCGGATCGGTGGTGCGGCGGATGCTGCTCGGCTCGCAACTCAGGCGGCTGCGTGAGGCACGGAACATCACGCGCGAAGCGGCGGGTTACTCGATCCGCGCGTCCGAGTCGAAGATCAGCCGGATGGAGTTGGGCCGGGTGAGCTTCAAAACACGTGACGTGGAAGACCTGTTGACGCTCTACGGCATCACGGACGAGCAGGAGCGCGCCTCGCTGCTGTCCCTCGCCCGCGAGGCCAACGTCGCGGGCTGGTGGCACAGTTACTCCGACGTCCTGCCGAGCTGGTTCCCCACCTACGTGGGCCTGGAGGGCGCGGCCTCCCTCATCCGTGCCTACGAGGTCCAGTTCATCCACGGACTGTTGCAGACCGAGGCGTACGCACGTGCAGTCGTCCGGCGCGGCATGAAGGGCGCCAGCGAGGCGGACGTGGAGAAGCGCGTGGCGCTGCGTCTGGAGCGGCAGAAGCATCTCGCCGACCCGAACGGTCCCGAGTTCCACGTGGTGCTCGACGAGGCGTCCCTGCGCCGCCCCTACGGCGACCGCGCGGTGATGCGGGAGCAGCTCCAGCACCTCATCGACGTCTCGGAACGCCCCAACGTGCGGTTGCAGGTCATGCCGTTCGGCTTCGGCGGCCACTCCGGCGAGAGCGGTGCGTTCACCATTCTCAGCTTCACCGAGTCCGACCTGACCGACGTGGTCTATCTGGAGCAGCTCACCAGCGCGCTCTACCTCGACAAGCGCGAGGACGTGACGCAGTACGAGAAGGCGCTCAAGGAGCTCCAGCAGGACAGCCCCGGTCCGGGCGAGAGCCGGGATCTGCTGCGGGGCCTCCTCCAGCTCTCCTAGGGTTATCCCCAGAAGGTCGCTCAGCGTGTCCAACTGGGTTGTCCCGCACGTACGATGACGTGTGATCAGACCGTCACGTTGATCGTGTGTCTGCTAGTGATTTGGGGATCACATGTCGTCGTACTTCTCCGAACTGGCCCAGCAGTACATCGACGGGGAGTGGCGTCCGGGTACCGGTTCCTGGGACATCATCGACTTCAACCCGTATGACAACGAGAAGCTGGCGTCGATCACCATAGCCACGGTCGAAGAGGTCGACGACGCGTACCGGGCCGCCGCCCGCGCGCAGAAGAAGTGGGCCGCGACCAACCCCTACGCCCGCCGCGCGGTGTTCGAGAAGGCGCTCCGGCTGATCGAGGAGCGCGAGTCCGAGCTCGCCGAGGCGATCATCGCGGAGCTCGGCGGCACCCGTCTGAAGGCCGGCTTCGAACTGCACCTGGCCAAGGAGTTCCTGCGCGAGGCGGTCAACCTGGCGCTGCGCCCCGAGGGCCGGATCATCCCCTCGCCGGTGGACGGCAAGGAGAACCGCGTCTACCGCGTCCCGGTCGGTGTCGTGGGCGTGATCAGCCCCTTCAACTTCCCCTTCCTGCTGTCGATCAAGTCGGTCGCCCCAGCCCTCGCGCTCGGCAACGCCGTCGTGCTCAAGCCGCACCAGGACACCCCGATCGTCGGCGGCTCCCTGGTCGCGAAGATCTTCGAGGACGCCGGCCTGCCCGGCGGTCTGCTCAACGTCGTCATCACCGACATCGCGGAGATCGGCGACGCCTTCCTGGAGCACCCCGTCCCGAAGGTGATCTCCTTCACCGGCTCCGACAAGGTCGGCCGCCATGTGGCCACCGTCTGCGCCTCGCATTTCAAGCGCTCGGTCCTCGAACTCGGCGGCAACAGCGCCCTGGTGGTGCTCGACGACGCCGACGTCGACTACGCGGTCGACGCCGCCGTCTTCAGCCGCTACGTCCACCAGGGCCAGGTCTGCATGGCCGCCAACCGCGTCCTGGTGGACCGCTCGGTCGCCGAGGAGTTCACCGAGAAGTTCGTCGCCAAGGTGCGGAGCCTGAGGACCGGCGACCCGCGCGACCCGGAGACCGTCATCGGCCCGCTTATCAACTCCCGCCAGGCGGACGCCGTGTCGTCCGCCGTCGAGCAGGCGCTCGCCGACGGCGCGACGGCTCTGGTGCACGGCCGCACCACGGACAACCTGGTCGAGCCCTCGGTCCTGACCGACCTGCCCGCCAACTCGCCGCTCCTCAAGCAGGAGCTCTTCGGCCCGGTCGCCCTCCTCGTCCCCTTCGACGGCGAGGAGGAGGCCGTCCGCCTGGTCAACGACACCCCCTACGGTCTCAGCGGCGCGGTCCACACGGCGGACATCGAGCGCGGGGTCGCCTTCGCCAAGCGGATCGACACCGGCATGTTCCACGTCAACGACGGCACCGTCCACGACGAGCCGATCGTCCCCTTCGGCGGCGAGAAGCACTCCGGCATCGGCCGCCTCAACGGCGACACCATGCTGGACTCCTTCACCACCACCAAGTGGATCTCGGTCCAGCACGGCCGCAGCGGCTTCCCGTTCTGACCGTCGGTCATTCAGGTGGACGACTGCATCCGCGCGGCCCTCTAGGACCGAACCTGTCCTAGAGGGCCCGTAGCGTCATCGGTGTCAGGGGGAAGCCCCCGGCTCCACGAAGGCGAAAGGCAGCGGTCATGGTCACTCACGTTCCCGCGGAAGAGTACGGCGACGAGCGCGGAGCGCTCCTGGCGTTCCTGGAGGAGCAGCGCGGCGGGATCCGGCGCGCGGTGCTCGGTCTGACCGACGAGCAGGCGTCGAGCAGGCCCAGCGCGAGCGAGCTCAGCCTCGCCGGGCTGGTCAAGCATGCCGCCGAGGTCGAGCAGAGCTGGATCGCCCGGGCCAGGGGCGAGGAGCCGGCCGTGCAGCGGGACCCGTCGAACTGGCACGAGTGCTTCGCCCTGGTCGGTGACGAGACGGTGGCCTCGCAGCTGGCCTACTGGGAGAAGGTCGCTGCCGCGACGGAGGAGTTCGCCCGCTCGGTGCCGAGCCTCGACGACACCTTCGCGCTGCCGGACCAGCCCTGGTTCCCGCCGGAGGGCCGGGTCTCCGTGCGCTGGGTGCTCCTGCACCTGATCCGCGAGACGGCCCGGCACGCCGGCCACGCCGACATCATCCGGGAGTCCCTCGACGGCAAGACGGCGTTCGAGTTGGTGGCCCTCTCCCAGGAGTAGCCGGCGGCGTTCGGCCAGGCGTGAGGCCATAACCTGGACCGCATGTCAGCGATCCGTCTTCTCGTGCTCGGCGCCGTGCGCCAGCACGGGCGGGCCCATGGCTACCAGGTGCGCAACGACCTGGAGTACTGGGGCGCGCACGAGTGGTCCAACGCCAAGCCCGGCTCGATCTACCACGCCCTGAAGCAGATGGCGAAGCAGGGACTGCTGCACGCGCACGAGATCGCACCTTCCACGGCCGGCGGCCCGCCGCGCACCGAGTACGAGATCACGGACCCGGGCACCGAGGAGTTCCTGCGGCTGGTGCGCGAGGCGCTGACCTCCTACGACCAGAAGATGGACATCAAGTCCGCGGCCATCGGTTTCATGGTCGACCTGCCGCGCGCGGAGGCGGTCTCGCTGCTCAAGGAGCGCGTGCGGCGCATCGACGAGTGGCGTGCCGCGGTCACCGAGCACTACGTGCCCGAGGCCGGCCCCGAGCAGCTCGGTCACATCGGCGAGATCATGAACCTCTGGATCCACACCGCCGACGCCGAGGGGGAGTGGACCCAGGGGCTCATCGCCCGGATCGAGGGCGGGGCGTACACCTTCGCCGGGGAGGGTGAACCGTTCGTGGGCGTCCTCTCCGAGGGGGAGGAGAACCCGTACGCGACGGGGGAGCGGCACCCCGAGGACGCCCATTAATCAAGTTTGACTAGAACAGACGGCGGCGTTACTTTGGCTATGTAGTCAAGTTTGACTACAGGCTGATTCCGGAGGGAGCCCGATGACCGACGCGATCGTCACGGAAGGCCTGCGCAAGCGCTACGGCGACAAGGACGCCCTGGACGGGCTCGACCTGAGGGTCGCCCGCGGCAGCGTCCACGCCGTGCTCGGCCCGAACGGCGCCGGCAAGACGACCCTGGTCCGCGTCCTGTCCACGCTGCTGCGCCCGGACGGCGGCCGCGCCGAGGTGGCGGGCCGTGACGTGGCGCGCGAGGCCTACGAGGTACGGCTGCGCATCGGCCTGCTCGGCCAGCACGCGGCCCTGGACGAGGAGCTCGACGGACGCCAGAACCTGGAGATGTTCGGCCGCCTCTACCACCTGGGCGCCCGCCCCGCGCGCGTGCGTGCCGACGAGCTCCTGGAGCGCTTCGGCCTCGCCGGCACCGGCCGCAAGCCGGTCCGTGCCTACAGCGGCGGCATGCGGCGCCGACTGGACCTCGCCGCCTCCCTGATCCGCGACCCGGAGGTGCTCTTCCTGGACGAACCCACGACCGGCCTCGACCCCCGCGGCCGCGCCGAGGTGTGGGCCGCGGTCCGCTCGCTGGCGGGCGCGGGTACGACGGTCCTGCTGACCACCCAGTACCTGGAGGAGGCGGACCAGCTCGCCGACCGCATCTGCCTCGTCGACGGCGGCCGGGTGGTCGCCGACGGCACGGCGGACGAACTGAAGGCGCGCACCGGCGGCGACCGCATCGACGTCGTGCTGCGTGACGCCGGTCAACTCGGGGCGGCCGTAGCCCTGTTGCCGCTCGACGCGGCCACGGTGTCCGTCGACACCGACCGCCGGCTGCTCAGTGCCCCGGTCACCGACCGGATGGCGGCGCTCTCCGGTGTCGTACGGGCTCTGGAGGCGGCCGGGCTCGAGGCGGAGGACGTGGTCCTGCGCCGGCCCACGCTGGACGAGGTGTTCCTGCATCTCACCGATGACGGCCGACGAGTGAAGGAGGCCGCGTGAGCGCGGCGTACGCACTGACCGATTCCTGGACCATGACCCGGCGCGAACTCGCCCACTGGGCGCGGCAGCCGGTGCGGGTCGTGGTCGGGCTGGTCTTCCCCGTGATGCTGCTGGTGATGTTCGGCTACCTCGTCGGCGGGGGCCGGGGTGTGCGGGGGGAGTACGTCGACTACCTGGTGCCCGGGATGCTGGCGCTGACCATGGCGTTCGGGCTGGAGGCGACCATGATCGCCGTCACCCGGGACCTCGACAAGGGGGTGATCGACCGTTTCCGGTCCATGCCGATGGCCAACGGCGCTGTCCTGGTGGGGCGTTCGGCCGCCGACATGCTCCAGTCCGCGCTGAGCCTGGCCGTGATGATCGCCGTCGGACACGCGATCGGCTGGCGCACCCACGGCGGCGTGGCCGGACTCCTCGCGGCGGTGGGCCTGTTGCTGCTCTTCCGGTTCGCGATGCTGTGGATCGGCATCCACCTGGCCATGGTCGCCGGGAAACCGGAGATGGTGCAGGCCGTGCAGATCCTCGTCTGGCCGGTCGGTTTCCTGTCCAACGCCTTCGCGACCCCCGACTCCATGCCCGGCTGGCTGGGCAC
Source organism: Streptomyces griseorubiginosus (assembly GCF_001514195.1). GTDB lineage: Bacteria > Actinomycetota > Actinomycetes > Streptomycetales > Streptomycetaceae > Streptomyces > Streptomyces griseorubiginosus. The sequence goes on from NZ_KQ948741.1 coordinate 317,861, forward strand.
GGCCGTCGCCTGGAACCCCCTCTCCCACACGGCGACAGCCGTCCGTGACCTGGCGGGCGCCCCCGGCGGCGAACCGGGCCATGTATGGGCTGCGGCCGTCTGGCCGCTGGCCCTCCTGACGGTCTTCTTCCCCCTGGCCGTCAGGAGGTTCGCCCGCCTGAGTCGCTAGGTCCGGCCCTAGTGGTGGAACCCCGTCGCCGCCCCCTTGTCCTGCGTGTACGGATGCGGCTGGCGGCGTAGTTCGGGGAGGAGTTGGGTCAGGTCGTCCACGAACAGGTCGGCGAGGTCGGTCGAGAAGCCGTTGCGGCAGACGACTCTCAGGACGGACAGGTCCTCGCGGTTCGGGGGGAAGGTGTACGCCGGGACCAGCCAGCCCCGCTCGCGCAGCCGCCGGGACACGTCGAAGACGTCGTACGCCTCGACGTCGGGTGCCGTGGTGAAGGCGAACACCGGCAGCTGGTCGCCCCGGGTCAGCAGCCGGAAGTCGCCGAGCGACTCCACCCCGTCCGCGACCCGCCGGGCCACGTCCCGCGTGGACTGCTGCACGGCCCGGTACCCGTCGCGGCCCAGCCGTAGAAAGGTGTAGTACTGCGCGACGACCTGGGCGCCCGGCCGGGAGAAGTTCAGCGCGAAGGTCGGCATGTCGCCGCCCAGGTAGTTCACGCGGAAGACGAGCTCCTCGGGCAGGGCCTCCTTGTCCCGCCACAGCGCCCAGCCGACACCGGGGTAGACCAGCCCGTACTTGTGGCCGGAGGTGTTGATCGAGGCGACCCTCGGCAGCCGGAAGTCCCACACCAGGTCCTCGTCGAGGAAGGGCGCGACCATGGCGCCGGACGCCCCGTCGACGTGGACCGGGACGTCCAGGCCGGTGCGCTCCTGGAGGGCGTCGAGAGCGGAACACAGGTCAGCGATCGGCTCGTAGGAGCCGTCGAAGGTCGAGCCGAGGATGCCCACGACCCCGATGGTGTTCTCGTCGCACAGCTCGGCGGCGGCCTGCGGGTCGAGATGGAAGCGCTCGCCCTCCATGGGCACCAGCCGGGCCTCCACCTCCCAGAAGTTGCAGAACTTCTCCCAGCACACCTGGACGTTGACCCCCATGACCAGGTTGGGCCGGGCCCCGGGGTACCGGTCGGCGTTGCGCCGGGCCCAGCGCCGCTTCAGCGCCATCCCGGCGAGCATGCACGCCTCGCTGGACCCGGTCGTCGAACAGCCCACCGCCGACGAGGGATCCGGCGCGTGCCACAGGTCCGCGAGCATCGCCACGCAGCGCCGCTCCAGTTCGGCGGTGCGCGGGTACTCGTCCTTGTCGATCATGTTCTTGTCGCGGCACTCCGCCATCAGGATCCCGGCCTGCGGTTCCATCCAGGTGGTGACGAAAGTGGCCAGGTTCAGGCGGGAGTTGCCGTCCAGCATCAGCTCGTCGCGGACCAGCTGGTGCGCGGTGGACGGGGGCATCGGAGCGGTGGGCAGCCGGTGCTTGGGCGGGGCCTCGGTCATCCCGCCGACCGGATCGGCCGCGCCGTAGAAGGGGTTGACGGACATCGGACGCTCGTCGGGCTTCTCGGGCCCCTGGTGCAGTGGCATGGGCGTGCCTCCTAGAAGGGATCAACGTCGGTCAGCGGACGGGGGTTCCGTCCGGGCGCAACTGCATCTGCGGCCGCCCCGTCACCAGCAGCCAGGCCGTGAGCGAGCCGATGCACAGCAGGGCGAGGATCGCGGGCGAGGCCACCAGCACGGCGGCGGTGAACAGGCTCACCCAGGCCTGCCGGGTGACGGCGAGCAGCACACCGAGCACACCGGCCGCCACCCCGAGGGCCGGGTGGACGGCGTCCACGAGCGCGTGGGCGCCGAGGCCGAAGGCGACCCCCACGAACACGGCCGGGAAGATCCGCCCGCCCCGGAAGCCGCAGGAGGCCGCGACGAGCAGCGCGGCCAGCTTCACCACCGCCATCGTGGCGAACTCCCCGGCCGACCAGCGCTGCGGGTCCGCCGCCAGCTCACCGATCTCGTCCAGCCCCTTGAAGAGCGTCAGATGGCCGCCCACGGCCGCCAGCAGCCCCAGGACGAGCCCGCCCGCGGGCAGTGCCAGCATCGGGTGCCGCAGCCGAGCGAACGCGGCGTGGACGTACGGGAAGGCCAGCACGGCCGCCATGCCGAGCAGCGCCGCCGCGGAGGCGACCACCAGCACCGCCAGCAGGTCGTCCCAGCCGGGCTGCCCGAACGCGGGCAGATGGAGGTCGAAGCTCGGTTCGGCCACCAGGGTGGTGGTCAGCGCGCCGGCCGTGGCCGCCACCAGGGGCCCGAACACGTTGTCCCACAGGGCGCCCCTGACCTGCCGCCCGGCCAGCGCCTCGGAGATCACCAGCGCCGCCGCCACGGGCGTCCCGAACAGCGCGCCGATCGTGCCCGCCTCCGCCAGCGCCGGCCACAGCCCGCGCGGCATCCGCGGGACCAGCAGGCGCCCCGCCCAGAAGGCGAGCGCCACGTTCACCGCGATCAGCGGGTTCTCCGGGCCCAGGCTCGGGCCGCCCGCGAGCATCAGCGCGGTCGCCAGGAGCAGCCCCGGCAGCACCGCGGGCGGCAGCACCGGAGCGTCCAGCCCCATGGTGGCCGGGTCCGGCCCGGCGTGCCCCGGCACCTTCCACACCACCAGCCCCACGGCCACCCCCGTTGCCGTGAGCATCACCAGCATCCACAGCACGGAGTACCGGCCCACTCCCAGCGCGTCCGGCAGATTCCGCCACAGCACGTGCTGGAGCTGCTCGGCCGCCGCGCTCACCCCGATCAGCAGCAGGCTCGCGCCCACGCCGACCGCGAGGGCGGGCAGGATCAACGGCAGCAGGGCGTGCGCCGGGGTCGCCGGGGCGGCGGATGCCTGTCGCGCGGTGTCCTGGGCCACGGGCTCACGATAAGCGGACAAAACGGGCCCGACATCCGGAGGAGTCCCCGCCGGGCTTGCACCTCACGCGGCGTGAGGAGCCACCGTGGAGGGCGTACCGGGAAGGGAGCAACGAGGTGGGCTACTCGGTGGGACAGGTCGCGGGCTTCGCCGGCGTGACGGTGCGCACGCTGCACCACTACGACGACATCGGCCTGCTGGTGCCCGGCGAACGCAGCCACGCGGGCCACCGGCGCTACGGCGACGAGGACCTCGACCGGCTTCAGCAGATCCTCTTCTACCGCGAGCTCGGCTTCCCGCTCGACGAGGTCGCCGCCCTGCTCGACGACCCGGATGCGGACCCCCGCGCGCACCTGCGCCGGCAGCACGAACTGCTGACCGCCCGGATCGAGAAGCTCCAGAAGATGGCGGCGGCCGTGGAACACGCCATGGAGGCACGCACGATGGGCATCAACCTGACACCGGAGGAGAGGTTCGAGGTGTTCGGCGACAAGGACCCCGAGCAGTACGCCGAGGAGGCCGAACAGCGCTGGGGCGGCACCGAGGCCTACGCCGAGTCCCAGCGCCGCGCCGCGCGCTACACCAAGGACGACTGGAAACGCATGCAGGACGAGGTCAGGGACTGGGGCGAGCGCTACGACGCCCTGATGGCCGCCGGTGACCCGCCGACCTCGCGGGCGGCCATGGACCTGGCCGAGGAACACCGGCAGCACATCTGCGGCTGGTTCTACGACTGCCCGTACGAGATGCACCTCGGCCTGGCCGAGATGTACGTCGCCGACGAACGCTTCAAGGCGTTCTACGACTCCATGCGTCCCGGCCTGGCCGAGCACCTGAGGGACGCGATCACGGCGAACGCGGCCCGGCACACCTCCTAGGGGCCCTGGCCCGGGGCTACTCCCGGGCCAGGATCACCGCCGTGCCGTAGGCGCACACCTCCGTCCCCACGTCCGCCGCCTCCGTGACGTCGAACCGGAAGGCGAGCACCGCGTTCGCGCCACGCGCGCGTGCCTGCTCCACGAGCCGTTCCATGGCCTGGTTGCGGGTCTGCACCAGCGTCTTCGTCAGCCCCCTGAGCTCACCGCCGATCATCGACTTGAGCCCCGCGCCGATCTGACTGCCGAGGTGCCGGGACCGCACGGTCAGCCCGAACACCTCGCCCAGCACCTCCTGGACCCGGTGGCCGGGCACGTCGTTGGTGGTCACCACGAGCACATCCGGCTGGGGCCCCTGGCCGCCGCCGTATTCGTCAATTCCCATGGCTCACAGCTTTGTCCCCGGCGGCGCACAGTGCATCCTGGGGTGCCCCATGGAACCTGGGTCACCACGGCTGCGTTGATACGTTTGGGCAGCCAGCCCCGCCCGCCCCACCAGCAGGAGCCACAATCCCGTGACCACGCTCGCGCTCGGCCCCGAGTGGATCAGCCCCGATTACCTGATCCAGACCTTCAGCCTGCCCGGCATCCTGCTGATCGTCTTCGCCGAGTCGGGCCTGTTCGCGTTCCTGCCGGGTGACTCCCTGCTGTTCACGGCGGGTCTGTTCGTGGCGCAGGGGCAGTACATCAGCCAGCCCCTGTGGCTGGTGTGCGCGCTCATCGTGGGTGCCGCCGTCCTCGGCGACCAGGTCGGCTACATGATCGGCAAGTTCTTCGGACCCAGGCTCTTCAGCCGCCCCAACTCCAAGCTCTTCAAACAGGAGAACCTGGACAAGGCCCACGAGTTCATGGAGAAGTTCGGCCCCAAGGCGATCGTCCTGGCCCGCTTCGTCCCGATCGTGCGCACCTTCGCCCCCATCGTGGCGGGCGCGGGCCGGATGAAGTACCGCACCTTCCTGACGTACAACGTCATCGGCGGCGTGGCCTGGGGCACCGGCGTCACCCTCGCCGGCTACTGGCTCGGCCAGATCGACGTCATCAAGAAGAACGTCGAGGCGATCCTCGTCCTGATCGTCCTGGTCTCGGTGGTCCCGATCCTGATCGAGTACCTGCGCGAGCGCGGCAAGAAGAAGCGGGCGGCCCAGAACGAGGCGGCCCCCGCCCAGCAGCCGTACCAGCCCCAGATGGACGACGCCACGACCCAGCTCCGCCGCATCCCCTCCCACGACCAGCAGCAGCCGCCCCAGCCCCCGCAGCAGCAGCACAACGGCTACGACCAGTACTACGGCCAGCAGCAACAGCCGTACGGCCAGCAGCAGCCCCAGCAGCCGTACGCCCAGCAGTACCCGCAGCAGGGTTACGGCCAGCAGAACCAGCAGAACCCCTACAACGAGGGCTACTGAAGCTCCCCAGGGGCGCGGGGAACTGCGCAAAAACGCCCGCCCCCACCGAACCCGCAGTCGCCGACGCTCAGAACCCCCGCGTCCGCTTCGCCGCCCTCCGCTTCCCCGCGGACCCCACCCGCAGGAACAACCGGGACACCTCCGACCCCAGGTTGACCCCGATCGCGATGGCCATCGCCAGCGCCGCCGCCTTGGACAGCGACACCAGCCCTTCGTCGACATGGTTCTGAGCGATCGACAGCAGCCCGAAGTACGTCGCCGAACCCGGCAGCAGCGGCCCGATCGCCGCGGTCGTGTACGGCAGCGCGGAGGCGAACCGGAACCGGGACAGCAACTGCCCGAACAGGCCCACGAGCCCCGCGGCGACGGCCGTGGAGGCGACCGGCGAGAACTCGCCGGTGTCGTGCATCGCGCCGTACACACACCAGGCGACGCCACCGTTCAGCGTCACCGCAAGGACAGTGGAACGTTCCTGCTGGAGCAGCACGGCGAAGGTCAGCGACAGGAGCATCGACGCGCCCGTCTGCCACAGCGGCCGCGGATCCGTGGACAGCGCCTCGTCCGGGTTGAGATGCGCCCCCAGCTGCACCCCGACGTAGAGCATCACCAGGACGCCCACGACGATGCCCACGAAGAAGTACATGACCTCCAGGAGCCGCGCCGACGCCGTGATGTAGAAGCCGGTCAGGCCGTCCTGGACGCCCGCGACCAGAGCCCGTCCGGGCAGCAGCGCGAACAGCCCACCGGTGATGACCGCGGACGCCTTCACGTCGACGTCGGCCAGGGTGAGCGCGATCCCGATCGCGGCCGGCGGCATCGCGGCCACCGTGAACTGGTAGAACTCCGGCAGCCCCCGTCCCGCGCACAGCCACGCCAGCCGGTCGCCGAGCATCGCGCCCAGCATGGCCGCGACGAACACCACCAGGTCACCGCCGACGAGCACCGAGGCGGCACCCGCGAGGAGCCCGCTCGCCGAGGTGAGCACCCAGGTCGGATACGGGTGCCGGTTGCGCCGGATCTCGGCGAGCCGCCGGTAGGCCTCCTCCAGCGTCATCGCCGCCTCGGGGTCGCTGAGGTCGTCCACGAGCTGGAAGACGGCCGCGAGGCGGGTGTAGTCGGTGCCGCGCCGCCGCACGGTCCTGGACGCCGTCACGGGGTCGTCCACGAGCGAGGGCTGGTACGAGATCGACAGCAGCGTGAAGGTGACGTTCGGCTCGCAGCGGTCCAGGCCGAAGGACCGGCACACGGCGAACATCGCCGCCTCCACGTCCTCGGCGCCCTCGCCGCCCGCGAGCAGCAGCTCGCCGATCCTGAGGGTCAGGTCGAGCACGCGCGGCACGGCGGGACCGGACTCGTCCTCCGACTTGGCGGCCGGCTCCGGCGCGGGCCGTTCGGCGACCGGCATCCGCAGCATCGTGCGCATCCGGTCCTGCCAGGGCACGTCCTTGGTGAGGCTGACCACCGGTATGCCGGTCGGCGGCGTGAACGCGGGCGGCGCGTCCTTCGCGCTGTAGGTCCGGGGCGTGCTGAACGCCGACCCCTCCGGCTCCGCGGCCGGCGCCTGCGGGACGTCGAGGCCCTTGGGCAGCGCGAACTCGGAGGTCGTCTCCGGCTCGCCGCCGACGGTTCTCGGCATCGCGAGCCCGTCGGGAAGGGCGAACTCGGACGTGATCTCGGAGTCGCAGGAACTCCTGGCCTCGTCCGACTGCGGCTTGCGGTACTCCGCCTCCGTCACTCCGTAACGCTCCCTGAACGACACATTCCGTAGGCCTCAGTATGCGCAGGCACGCGAACGGGCCGCACGCGTGCGCGTGCGGCCCGTCCGTGGCACAGGGCTCAGTGGCCGCCCTGGTCCTTGAAGCGCTTGTAGGACCGCTCGATCTCGGCCTCGGCGTCGGTACGGCCGACCCAGTCGGCGCCCTCGACGGACTTGCCGGGCTCCAGGTCCTTGTAGACCTCGAAGAAGTGCTGGATCTCCAGGCGGTCGAACTCGGAGACGTGGTGGATGTCGCGCAGGTGCTCCACGCGCGGGTCCGTCGCCGGGACGCACAGCAGCTTGTCGTCGCCGCCGGCCTCGTCCGTCATGCGGAACATGCCGATCGCACGGCACTTGATGAGGCAGCCCGGGAACGTCGGCTCGTCAAGAATGACCAGCGCGTCCAACGGGTCGCCGTCCTCGCCGAGGGTGTTCTCGACGAAGCCGTAGTCGGTCGGGTAGGCGGTCGAGGTGAAGAGTCGACGGTCCAGGCGGATCCGACCGGTCTCGTGGTCCACCTCGTACTTGTTCCGCGAACCCTTCGGGATCTCGATCGTGACGTCGAACTCCACCGGTGGCTCCTCCATGATCAACACATAGTTCTGGTGGTTAAGTGTCCCTCACGCAGGTGTGTGATCGCGAAAGGGGCTGTTGGTCGTGCCTGAACTGAGGCCTTGGCGGACCGCGAGACCGCGTGTGGCGCGGGTCGCGAACGCCGTACGACCGCGTCTGGCACGCGCCGCGGGCGCCGTACGCCCAGGACTGACCCGGGCCGCGGACGCCGTACGGCCGTCTCTCGCACGCACCGCCGCCGTCGTGAAACCGCAGGTCACGCGGCTGGCCGGGATCTCCCGGCCGAAGACCGTCAAGACCTGGCAGTACACCGCGGGTGCCGCCGGCGCCGGTCTGGCGCTGGCCGCCACCGTGGTGACCGCGGCCGGTCCCTGGGACTCCTCGGGTCAGCGTACGGCCGAGCGGGACCGGGCGGTCGCACTGGAGCGACCGGGTGGCACAGATCACGAAGCCGACTCCGGTACGGCCGCCGCCGGGCCGCGTCCCGCCCCGAGCGCCCCCTCCGTCCTCGTCGGTCTGGGCGCCCAGGGGGTGACCGTGAAGTCCGCGCCGACCGGAAAAGCCCTCGCCGGCGTCCTCGGGCCGCTCCTCGGCAACCCGGCCCTCGGTGCCCGCCACACCGCCGTCGTCGTGGACGTGGCCAGCGGCAGACGGCTCTACGGCGCGGGCGCCGGGACCGCGCTGACACCCGCCTCCACCACGAAGATCGCCACCGCCGTCGCCGCCCTGTCGGCCCTCGGCGCCGACCACCGCCTGACCACCCGCGCGGCCCTCGAACCCGACACCAAGGAGCTCGTCCTCGTCGGCGGCGGCGACCCCACGCTCACCGCCCGCCCGGACACCGGGGGAGGCTGGGCGAGCCTGCGCGAGCTGGCCGACGAGACCGCCGCCGCCCTCAAGAAGCGGCACATCGGCAAGGTCACGCTCTCCTACGACAAGACCCTCTACGCCGGTTCCGAGATCCACCCGATCGGGGTCAACGACAACCTCGCCCCCGTCAGCGCCCTGATGGTGGACGAGGCCCGCACCGACGGCACGACCAGTGGCCCGGCCCCGCGCGTGACGGACCCGGCGACGGAGGCGACCCGCGCGTTCGCCGCGTTCCTCGCTGACCGCGGCGTCAAGACCACGGCCCCCGGGCCCTCCAAGGCCACCGGACGCGCCGAGACCCTGGCCGAGGTGTCCTCACCGCCCCTGTCCGCCCTCGTCGAACGCATGCTGACCAACAGCGACAACGACATCGCCGAAGCCCTCGCCCGTCAGACCGCCGTGGCCGCGAAGCAGCGCGCCGACTTCGACGGCGGCGGCAAGGCGATCCACGACCGGCTGAAGAAGCTCGGACTGCCGCTCGCCGGCGCCCGGTTCCACGACGGCAGCGGACTCGACCGCGCCGACCGGCTCACCGCGAACCTGCTGACCGCCCTGCTGGTGAAGGCCGGCGACCCCGCCCACCCGGAGCTGCGCCCGGTCCTCACCGGCCTCCCCGTGGCCGGCTTCACCGGCACCCTGACCAGCCGTTACACCGACGGCGCGGCGGGCGTCGTACGGGCCAAGACGGGCACCCTGACCGGGGTCAACACCCTGGCCGGGACGGTCGTCGACCGGGACGGACGGCTGTTCGCCTTCGCGTTCCTGACCTCGGACACCACCGACCCGGCGGCAGCACAGAGCGCCCTGGACCGCACGGCCTCGGCCCTGGCCGCCTGCGGCTGCGGCTGACGGGGCGCCCGGCCTGCTCGCCGTTCGCCCCGCGGTTGACCGGGTGCCCGGCCTGCCGCCAGGCCAGGGTTGACCAGGCGCCCGGCCTGCCGCCCGGCCTGCCGCCCGACCCGAGGCTGACCAGGCGCCCGGCCCGCCGCCCGACCGGGCGCCCTGCCGCCGCCGACCGGGCGCCCTGCCCGCCGCCGACCACCCGCCCTGCCCGTCGCCCCTCCTGTCCGACCGCGCGCCCTGCCCGTCGCCCCTCCTGTCCGTCCGCGCGGCCTGCCCCAAGCGGGAGCGCTCACGTACGGTTGACGCATGACGAGCATCGGTGGTGCCGAGTTGGTCGACTGGAATCTCGCGGTGGCGACCGCGACGCGGCTCGTGCGGCCGGGCCCCGACGTGAGCCGCGACGAGGCCCGGGCCGTCGTCGCGGAACTGCGCCGGCACGCCAAGGCCTCGGAGGAACACGTCCGCGGCTTCACCCGGATGGCGACCGAGGACGTCCACGACACTCCCGTGCTCGTCGTGGACCGTCCCGGCTGGGTCCGGGCCAACGTCGCCGGGTTCCGGGAGATCCTCAAGCCGCTCCTGGAGAAGATGCAGGAACGCCGCGGCAACACCCCCGGCGGCGCGGTCCTCGGCGCCGTCGGCGGCAAGGTGACCGGCGTCGAACTCGGCATGCTGCTGTCGTTCCTGTCGTCCCGCGTCCTCGGCCAGTACGAGACCTTCGCCCCGGCCACCCGCGAACTCCCGGCGGGGGAGAACGGCGGCGGCCGACTCCTCCTCGTGGCCCCGAACATCGTGCACGTCGAACGCGAACTCGACGTCCAGCCCCACGACTTCCGCCTCTGGGTCTGCCTCCACGAGGAGACCCACCGCACCCAGTTCACCGCCGTGCCCTGGCTGCGCGACCACCTGGAGGGCGAGATCCAGTCGTTCCTGGGGGAGACCGAGGTCGACCCCATGACCGTGCTGGAACGCATTCGGGAAGCCGCCCAGACCCTCGCCGGCGGACGCCCGGACGGCGAGGAGGACGAGGACGGCGGCCGCTCCCTCGTGGAGATCGTGCAGACCCCCGCCCAGCGGGAGATCCTCGGCCGGCTCACCGCCGTGATGTCCCTCCTGGAGGGCCACGCCGACTTCGTCATGGACGGCGTCGGCCCCGCCGTGGTGCCGAGCGTCGCCGAGATCCGCGAGAAGTTCCAGCAACGGCGGGCCAAGGGCGCCTCCCGCCTGGACATGGCCCTGCGCAAACTCCTCGGCCTGGACGCCAAGCTCCGCCAGTACCGCGACGGCGAACGCTTCGTCAGCGCCGTCGTCGACCAGGTCGGCATGGACGGCTTCAACCGCGTGTGGACCTCCCCCAACACCCTCCCCACCAAAGCGGAGATCGCCAAACCGGCGGACTGGGTCGCGCGGGTGCACCGCAAAGCCGAGTCGTGAGCCGGGTGTTCACGACATGAGAGGAATCCGGCCGACGGCAGGCGAACGCCCCTTCAATCACCCGTCCGAGGGACCGTGAGCCATGGGTAGGCGTGCAATGCTCGGGGAACGGCCCGGTTCTGTCACCATCTACACACTCTGAGTGACCGAACCTCGGGCTCACCCCCGAAAACTTCATGAAGGGAACCGGACATGGGTCCCCATCCTGCGGTCGCGGCGATACGCCTGGCGGTCCGCCGCGTCCTCCACGACCTCCTCAACGAACACCAGACCTCCGCCGAGCCCTCGGCGCGGCCCCCGCACCAGCCCTCGCCGCTCGTGCTCGTGGCCTGCTCCGGCGGGGCCGACTCCATGGCCCTCGCCTCCGCCCTCGCCTTCGAGGCCCCCAAACTCGGCATCCGCGCCGGCGGCGTCACCGTCGACCACGGCCTTCAGGCAGGCTCCGACCTGCGCGCCGAGGAAGTCGTCCTGCGCCTGCGCGAACTCGGCCTGGACCCCGTCGAGTCCACCGCCGTCAGCGTCGGCCGCGAAGGCGGGCCCGAAGCCGCCGCCCGCGACGCCCGCTACGCCGCCCTCGACGCCGCCGCCGAACGCCACGGCGCCACCGCCGTCCTGCTCGGCCACACCCGCGACGACCAGGCCGAAACCGTCCTGCTCGGCCTGGCCCGCGGCTCCGGCATCCGCTCCCTGTCCGGCATGGCCGCCGTCACCGGAGGCCCGGGGGCCGCCCGCCGCTACCGGCGCCCCTTCCTGGAACTCGACCGGCAGACCGCCCGCAAGGCCTGCATGGTCCAGTCCCTGCCCGTCTGGGACGACCCGCACAACGCCGACCCCGCCTACACCCGCTCCCGCCTGCGCCACGAAGGCCTGCCCGCGCTGGAGAAGGCGCTCGGCAAAGGAGTCGTCGAGGCGCTCGCCCGCACCGCCCAGCTCTCCCGCGACGACGCCGACGCCCTGGACACCTGGGCCCGCCAGGCCGAGGCCTCCGTACGCGACGCCGCCGGCCTCCTGGAGTGCGCCAAGCTCTACGCCCTGCCGCCCGCCGTACGCCGCCGCATCCTGCGCCAGGCGGCCATCGAGGCGGGCGCCCCGGCGGGCTCGCTGTTCGCCCGCCACATCGAGGAGATCGACCGGCTGATCACCGGCTGGCGCGGCCAGGGAGCCATCAATCTCCCCGGCAAGGTCGTCGCCCAGCGGCAGGGTGGCAGACTGGTGATTCGGCAAGGCTGAATCCCTGGCTCCCCTCCGCGGGAGAGTGGGTGGCCGGTAGGACGACCGAAAGTGATGCGGGTGGACGCGAAAGACATGGGTGCCGACCTCAAAGAGGTACTCATCACCAAGGAAGAGATCGACGCGAAGCTCGTGGAGCTCGCCGCGAAGATCGATGCTGAGTACGCGGGCAAGGACCTGCTCATCGTCGGCGTCCTCAAGGGCGCGGTGATGGTCATGGCGGACCTCGCCCGGGCGCTGTCCACCCCCGTCACCATGGACTGGATGGCCGTGTCCTCCTACGGCGCGGGCACCCAGTCCTCCGGCGTGGTGCGGATCCTCAAGGACCTCGACACCGACATCAAGGGCCGCCACGTCCTGATCGTCGAGGACATCATCGACTCCGGCCTGACCCTGTCCTGGCTGCTGTCCAACCTCGGCTCCCGCGAGCCGGAGTCGCTCAAGGTGTGCACCCTGCTGCGCAAGCCGGACGCCGCCAAGGTCGCCATCGACGTCGAGTGGGTCGGCTTCGACATCCCCAACGAGTTCGTCGTCGGCTACGGTCTCGACTACGCCGAGAAGTACCGCAACCTCCCGTTCGTCGGTACGCTCGCGCCCCACGTCTACGGCGGCTGAGCCAGATGGCCCCAGCTCGCTGAGACGATCGGGAACGATCGGGAACCCCAGCCGGTCTCGCGCCGTTGGAGCATGCAGACGGCTCGTGAAGCCCACCAGTGCGGCTTCGGCCCACAATGCTGGGGTACCGTCAGAAGAACTGTCTTATCAAACTCACTATGGCAGGAGGGACGGGGCGGCACCGCTCCGTATGGATGGACGTGAAGCGATACTTCCGTGGGCCGGTCATGTGGATCGTGCTGGCCGTCCTTGCCGTGGTCGTGTTGATGCAGGTCGTCGGCTCGTCCGGCGGCTACAAGACGGTGGACACCGGCCAGGTCGTCCAGGCGATCAATGACAACAAGGTCCAGCAGGCGAAACTGACCACCGGCGACGAGCAGACCGTCAAGGTCGAGCTCAAGGACGGCGAAAAGGTCGAGGGCAGCTCGAAGATCCAGGCGAGCTACATCGGCGACCAGGGTCGCGACCTCGCCAATGTGCTGCAGAACAAGTACCAGGACAAGCAGATCCCCGACGGCTACACCGTCTCGCCGACGAAGCAGAACGCATTCGTCGGGATCCTGCTCTCCCTGCTCCCCTTCGTCCTCATCGTGGTCGTCTTCCTGTTCCTGATGAACCAGATGCAGGGCGGCGGCTCCCGGGTCATGAACTTCGGGAAGTCCAAGGCGAAGCTCATCACCAAGGACACCCCGAAGACGACGTTCTCGGACGTCGCCGGCTCGGACGAGGCCGTCGAGGAGCTCCAGGAGATCAAGGAGTTCCTCCAGGAACCCGCGAAGTTCCAGGCGGTCGGGGCCAAGATCCCCAAGGGCGTACTGCTGTACGGCCCCCCCGGCACCGGCAAGACCCTGCTCGCGCGCGCCGTCGCGGGCGAGGCCGGTGTCCCCTTCTACTCGATCTCCGGTTCCGACTTCGTCGAGATGTTCGTCGGTGTCGGTGCCTCCCGGGTCCGTGACCTCTTCGAGCAGGCCAAGGCGAACGCCCCGGCGATCGTCTTCGTCGACGAGATCGACGCGGTCGGCCGCCACCGCGGCGCCGGCCTCGGCGGCGGTCACGACGAGCGCGAGCAGACCCTGAACCAGCTGCTCGTCGAGATGGACGGCTTCGACGTCAAGGGCGGCGTGATCCTCATCGCCGCGACGAACCGGCCCGACATCCTCGACCCGGCCCTCCTGCGCCCCGGCCGCTTCGACCGCCAGATCGCGGTCGACCGCCCGGACATGCAGGGCCGTCTGGAGATCCTCAAGGTCCACCAGAAGGGCAAGCCGGTCGCCCCGGACGTCGACCTCGCGGCCGTCGCCCGCCGTACGCCGGGCTTCACGGGTGCCGATCTGTCCAACGTGCTGAACGAGGCGGCGCTGCTGACCGCCCGCTCGGACCGCAAGCTGATCGACAACCACATGCTCGACGAGGCCATCGACCGCGTCGTGGCGGGCCCGCAGAAGCGGACCCGGATCATGTCGGACAAGGAGAAGAAGATCACCGCGTACCACGAGGGCGGACACGCCCTGGTCGCGGCGGCCTCCCCCAACTCCGACCCGGTCCACAAGATCACGATCCTCTCGCGGGGCCGTGCTCTGGGCTACACGATGGTCCTGCCGGACGAGGACAAGTACTCGACCACGCGCAACGAGATGCTCGACCAGCTCGCCTACATGCTGGGCGGGCGCGCCGCCGAGGAACTGGTCTTCCACGACCCGACCACCGGCGCCGCGAACGACATCGAGAAGGCCACCGCCACGGCCCGCGCGATGGTCACCCAGTACGGCATGACCGAGCGCCTCGGCGCCATCAAGTTCGGCGGCGACAACACCGAGCCGTTCCTCGGACGTGAGATGGCTCACCAGCGCGACTACTCGGAAGAGGTCGCCGCGCTGGTCGACGAAGAGGTCAAGAAGCTCATCGAGAATGCGCACAACGAGGCCTGGGAGATCCTGGTCGAGAACCGCGACGTCCTCGACAACCTGGTGCTTCAGCTCCTCGAGAAGGAGACACTGGGCAAGGAGGAGATCGCCGAGATCTTCTCCGCCATCGTCAAGCGCCCGGCGCGACCGGCCTGGACCGGTTCCTCCCGGCGCACCCCCTCCACCCGTCCGCCGGTGCTCTCCCCCAAGGAGCTCGCACTGACGAACGGCGCCAACGGCGCGACCCCGGCGATCAGCACCGCCAAGTCGACCGCGTCGGAGCCGGCCACGGAGGCCGTACCCGAGGACCGCCCGGAGAGCTGACGCTCGCCCGGCGGCCCCACGGGCCCGGAATGGATGCCGTGCCCCCCAGGTTTTAGCCTGGGGGGCACGGCTTTTTTCGGCCGTGAGGGACTTCTAGGAACGAGGCACCAGATGACCGACCCCGTGACGCTGGACGGCGAGGGCCCCATCGGCGAGTTCGACGAGAAGCGCGCCGAGAACGCCGTCCGCGAACTCCTGATCGCGGTCGGCGAGAACCCGGACCGCGAGGGCCTGAGAGAGACACCGGGGCGGGTGGCTCGGGCGTACAAGGAGATCTTCGCGGGACTGTGGCAGCAGCCCGAGGACGTGCTGACCACGACGTTCGACCTGGGGCACGACGAGATGGTGCTCGTGAAGGACATCGAGGTGTACTCGACCTGCGAGCATCATCTCGTCCCGTTCCGGGGGGTGGCCCACGTCGGGTACATCCCGTCCACCTCGGGAAAGATCACCGGGCTGTCGAAGCTGGCCCGTCTGGTGGACGTCTACGCCCGTCGGCCGCAGGTGCAGGAACGACTCACCACGCAGATAGCCGACTCCCTGATGGAGATCCTGGAGCCGCGCGGGGTCATCGTGGTCGTGGAGTGCGAGCACATGTGCATGTCCATGCGGGGCATCCGCAAGCCCGGCGCCAAGACGCTCACCTCGGCCGTGCGGGGCCAGCTGCGGGACGCGGCGACGCGCAACGAGGCGATGAGCCTCATCATGGCCCGCTGATCCCGCTGATCCCGTTGCCCGTACTCGGCGGCGGGCCTCACGCCGCCGACGGGGCCCCCGTGTTGCGGTCGTCGTCCTCGGGGAGTTTGCAGACGCGTTCCAGGAAGAGGGCGGCCGCTATGACCGCGATGCCGGCGAGGACCGAGAAGCCGGCGTAGATGGCCTGGTCGCGGCGGGCGGGGATGTCGAGGGACTCCAGGAGGAAGACGCCGGTGCCGCCGTACATGCCGGAGACGAGGGCGGCCACCAGGGCGCTGGCCTGGCCGAAGACGACCGCCCGGGCCGCCATCAGGGGGTCGACGCCCTTCGCCTCCGGGGCCCGCTCGCGCTGGGCCTTCAGACGGGCCCGGATGGACAGGGCCGTGGCCGTGAGGACCACGGCGATCAGGGCCAGCACGACGGGCGCGGCCAGCGGGACGCTGGGCAGGGTCCCGACCGAGTTCCACAGGCGGGCGCCCGCCCAGGACAGGACCCCGGCCACGACGAAGACGCCGGCCAGCAGCCTGATGCGCAGCTCTTTCACGGTGTTCCTTCAGCTCCCCCGTCGTCCCACGAAGTGTGGCCGTCTTGACCTTAACGGCTATTCGGGCAGCCGGAGTTCCAGGTCCTTGCGGGCTTCCACGCCGTCCCGGGTGACGGTGTCGAGCAGGGCCGCGACCGGGCCGCGGCCGGGCAGCTGCGCCTCGGGCTCCACGTCGTGCCAGGGGACGAGGACGAAGGCGCGCTCGTGGGCGCGGGGGTGCGGCAGGGTGAGCACCGGGTCGTCGGAGACCACGTCCGCGTAGGCGACGATGTCGACGTCGAGGGTGCGCGGACCCCAGCGCTCGTCGCGGACCCGGTTGAAGGCCTCCTCGACCGCGTGGGCCCGCTCCAGCAGGGAGGCCGGGGGGAGCGTGGTCTTGAGGACGACGACCGCGTTGAAGTACGACGGCTGGCTGTCGGCGGCCACACCCCAGGGCTCGGTCTCGTAGACGGGGGAGACCGACTTCACGCGGACGCCGGGGGTGTCCTCCAGGGCGTCGACGGCGCCCTGGAGGGTCTCCAGACGGTTGCCGAGGTTGGAGCCGAGGGAGATCACGGCGCGCTTGGGGTTGTGCAGGGTGGTGTCGGCGGCGTCCACCTGCTGCACGACCGCTGCGGGCACCGGCTGTACGGTCGGGTCGCTCGGACCCGCGGCGAAGGACGCGGTCATACTCGGCTCCGGGTGATGGTGACGGTCACGTCGTCGAAGGGGACGGTGATCGGTGCGTCGGGTTTGTGGACCCTGACCTCGACCTCCTCTACCCCCTGGTGCTTCAGACAGGCCTGGGCGATGCGCTCGGCGAGGGTCTCGATGAGGTTGACGGGCTCGCCCTCGACGACGGCCACGACCTCCTCCGCCACGATGCCGTAGTGCACGGTCTTCGTCAGGTCGTCGTCGGCGGCGGCCGGGCGGGTGTCCAGTCCGAGGACGAGGTCCACGATGAAGGTCTGGCCCTCCTCGCGCTCCTTGGGGAACACACCGTGGTGCCCGCGGGCCTTGAGGCCGCGCAGCGCGACACGATCCACGCGAATCACTCCTGCAAGTCGTCGGTACGGCCGGTCCGTGCCGGGTGCGGCGGCACACCGGCCTCGGACGAATCTACCCGCGGGCACTGACAGCGCCGGGCCGTGCGGGCTCGGGCCGGCACCTGGTTCCAGGGGGATTCACCGGGTGTTTTCCCCGGGGAACCCGGCGGCTCACGGGTTGGTAGCCGCCCCTACCCAGGGGTTCGTGATTCCAACCACTTCTTGGTCCTGACGGGCTACGAGGGAGGCTCCTCCTCGTCGTCCTCGTCGTTCTCGGCCAGCACCGGGGAGGCGTGGTGGGACCACATCTTCCAGCCGTCCGGGGTGCGGCGGAACACGTTGGTGGCGACCACCAGCTGACCGACGAGCGGTCCGAGTTCCTCGCCGCCCTCGGGTGCGGGGCCGCCGCTGAGGATGTTCTCGGTGCAGGTCACCAGGGCGGTGTCACCGGTGACGGAGACATGCACGTCGGTGAGGAAGAACTGGATGTAGTCGGTGTTCGCCATGATCAGCGCGTACGACCTGAGGACCTCGCCGCGGCCGGTCAGCACGGGCCAGCCGGGGTGCACGCAGGAGACCACGCCGGTGTCGGCCGGGTCGTGGTACTCCTCGTCGACGCCGAGGTCGGCGGGGGTGAGCCAGAGCGAGGAGACCACTTCGAAGTCGCCGCGTTCCAGTGCCTCGTAGAAGGCCGTGTTGGCGGCCTCCACCTGTTCCACGTCGGTGTGGGGGGCGCTCACCGGGTTCCTTCCGCGCTGTCGTCCAGGGTGCGCGCGCTGGTGTCCGCGGTGCGCGCGCTGTCGGTGCGCGCTCCTTCCACGGCGCGGGCGACCCGTACCGCGTCCGCCGTCGCGCGGACCTCGTGGACGCGCACGGCCCACGCGCCGGCGTGCGCCGCGAGGGCGGAGACCGCCGCCGTGGCGGCGTCGCGTTCGCGGGCGGGCGGCGGGGCGCCCTCGGGGCCGGCGAGGACGCGGCCCAGGAACCGCTTGCGGGAGGCGGCGACGAGCAGGGGGTGGCCGAGGCCGAGGAGGCGGTCGAGGTGGGAGAGCAGGACCAGATCGTGCTCGGCGTCCTTGGAGAAGCCGAGGCCCGGGTCGACGACGACGCGGTCGGGGGAGATGCCGCCGCTGAGGACGGCGTCCACGCGCGCGTGGAGTTCGTCGAGGACCTCGGCGACCACGTCGGCGTAGACGCCCTTGACGTTGCCGCCCTCCAGGAAGCCGCGCCAGTGCATGACGACGAAGGGGGCGCCCGCGTCGGCGACGACCGGGATCATCGCGGGGTCGGCGAGGCCGCCGCTGACGTCGTTGACGAGGACCGCGCCCGCGCCGAGGGCTTCCTCGGCGACCCGGGCGCGCATGGTGTCCACGGACACGGTGACGCCCTCGGCGGCGAGTCCGCGGACGACGGGGACGACCCGCCGGAGCTCCTCGGCCTCGTCGACGCGGGTGGCGCCGGGGCGGGTGGACTCGCCGCCGACGTCCACGAGGTCGGCGCCCTCCGCGACGAGGGTGAGGCCGTGCTTGACGGCGGCCGTCGTGTCGAACCAGCGGCCGCCGTCGGAGAAGGAGTCGGGCGTGACGTTCACGACCCCCATGACCGCGCAGCGGTCCCATTCCGGAAGGCCGGCGACGCGCCCGCGTCCGTTCTGCTTGCTCATACGTTCAGCCTAGGCCCCGTGTGCAGGCGCGGGGCCGCCGCACGGCCCGAACGGAAGCCCCCGGGCTGGAGGACGGGGTGGGGCTTCCGTTCGGGCCTGTCCCGGACCCGCTGCGGTGCGGCCGCTCGTGCGTCCCGCAGCGGTTCGGCCGCTCGTGCGTCCCGCCGAGGGTCAGGCCGCTCGTACGTCCCGCTCCGCGACCGTGTGCGCACACACGCGTGCGGCGCTGGAGCGGCGGCGCAGGAAGCGCGGCAGCGGCAGGGCCAGGTTGACGAAGCCCTCCGCCTGCATGGCGGCGAAGCCGATGCGCGGAAGGTCGCCGGAGGCCCGGTAGACGACGAAGCGGGGCTCCCAGCGGGGCTGGAACTTCGCGTTGAACTTGTAGAGGGACTCGATCTGGAACCAGCGGGACAGGAAGACCAGCAGGCCGCGCCAGGCGCGCAGGACCGGGCCCGCGCCGATCTTCTCGCCGCGGGCGAGGGCTGAGCGGAACATGGCGAAGTTCAGCGACACGCGCGTGATGCCGAACTTCGGGGCCGCCTGGAGGGCGGCGACGATGAGCAGTTCGTTCATGCCGGGGTCGGCCGAGCGGTCCCGTCGCATGAGGTCCAGGGAGGCGCCGTCGGTGCCCCAGGGCACGAAGTGGAGGATCGCCTTGAGGTCGCCGTAGGGGCCGGGCTGGTCGTCGGCCTTGTGGGCGGTGGCGATGAGGCAGTCGCCGTCGGCGAGGTCGCCGATGCGGCCGAGGGCCATCGAGAAGCCGCGTTCGGTGTCGGTGCCGCGCCAGTCGTCGGCGGCCTGCCGGATCCGCTGGAGCTCGGTCTCCCCGAGGTCACGGACGCGCCGGACCCGGGTCTCGTAACCGGCGCGCTCGATGCGCTTGACCATCTGGCGCACGTTGCGCATCGCGCGGCCGGCGAGCGAGAAATCCGCGACGTCCACCACCGCCTCGTCGCCCAGTTCGAGGGCGTCCAGACCGGTCTCCCGGGTCCACACCTCACCGCCGGTCTCCGAGCAGCCCATGACGGCGGGTGTCCAGGAGTGGGCCTGGGCCTCGTCCATGAAGCGTTCGATGGCGCCCGGCCAGGCCTCGACGTCGCCGATCGGGTCGCCGCTGGCGAGCATGACGCCGGAGACGACGCGGTAGGTGACGGCCGCCTTGCCGCTGGGGGAGAAGACGACGGCCTTGTCGCGGCGCAGCGCGAAGTGACCGAGGGAGTCACGGCCGCCGTGCTTGGCCAGCAGGGCCCGCAGGCGGGACTCGTCCTCCTCGGTGAGGCGGGCGGCGGGGTGCTCGGGGCGGAAGGCGAGGTAGATCGTCGTGATGGCCGTCAGCAGGCCGAGCGCGCCCAGGGAGACGCCGACCGTCCAGGAGGTGTCGCCCTGGTAGTCGACCGGGCCCTCGAAGCCGAACAGGCCGTACAGGACGTGGGTGAGACGGTCGGCCAGGCTCGGGTCGCCCACCATGCGGTTCGGGTGGACGCTCACGATGACCAGGCCTAGGACCAGCGAACCGGCGCCCATGAGGACGAAGTTGGCGAGCGCGCGCCACCTGCTGCGCGGGTCCGGCAGCGCCTTGAACTGGTCGCGGTGGCGCAGCAGCGGTGCGAGCAGGGCGAGCGAGATGACCGTGCCGAGCAGCGAGTGGCGGTAGGTGAACTGCGCCAGCGCGCCCGCCGGCAGCAGGGCCACCGCCGCCCGCCAGGCCCGGCGTTTGCGGCGCCTGAGGCCGTGGGCGAGCAGCAGCAACAGCACGCCGGTGCTGAGCGAGAGCGCGGCCGCGAACGGGCCGAGCGCGCCGGGCAGCACCTCGGCGAGGGTGTGCATACGGCTGTGCCGGAAGCGTGGGAAGACGCCGGCGGCGATGTCCAGAAGTCCTACGAGAGCGCAGGCTCTGGCGACGAGGACGGGGACGGCCTCGGGGCGCGGTCCGTGCAGTGCACGCCGCAACCGTGTTGATCGGATCGGAACCCCGCCCGACATTTCCTCATCTGTCCTGACAGACATCGCATCCCGTGGTTCTGCGAGTGACTTTGGATCCGGAGCCCGATTCGGGCATCCGGCGACATTGCGCCCTCTAGGACGGTGTCTCGTGAGGAGAGGTTCACTCATCTCCTCAAAGCCGTTTCAAAGGCCGAGGAAAGCGAAAGCAAGCAATGGGTCTCACGAGCAACAACACGCTGGTGGTGGCGGTCCTGGCCGCCATGGTGCTGTTCGCCGGCACGGTGTGGCTCTGGCCACGGCTTGCCCGCCGGGGCTGGCGTTCCGTCAGTGGCCGCGTCGGGCTGCTGCTGGCGGTGCAGCTCTCGCTCTTCGCGTCGGTGGGGCTCCTCGTCAACCACAGTTTCGGGTTCTACGCGTCCTGGGCCGACCTGTTCGGCCGGGAGACCGACCAGGGGGTGGTGGTCGACCACACCTCGGGCGACCGTTCGGCTGCTCCCCTGCGCGTGACCGAGATCGGGTCGGTGCCCGGGAGGGTCGGCTTTCGGCCGTCGTCGGTCGGGCAGGTCCAGCAGGTCGACATAGTGGGCCGCAGCACGCACATCGCCTCGCCGGCGTACGTCTATCTGCCGCCGGAGTATTTCCAGGAGCGCTATCGCGGGCGCAGCTTCCCCGCGGCCGTGGTCCTCACCGGTTATCCGGGCACCGCGCGGGCTCTGGTGGACAAACTCCACTATCCGCGCACGGCTCAGGAACTCGTCGAGGACGGGCGTATGCGGCCGATGATCCTGGTGATGCTGCGACCGACGGTGGCGCCACCGCGCGACACCGAGTGCGTGGACATCCCCGGCGGTCCGCAGACCGAGTCCTTCTTCGCCGAGGACCTCCCGCGAGCGGTGGCGGAGCATTACCGCGTGGCCAAGGGGCCGCGGAGCTGGGGAATCATCGGGGACTCCACGGGCGCCTACTGCGCGCTGAAGCTCGCCATGCACCACCCCGGGGTCTACGCGGCGGGGGCGGGCCTGTCCCCGTACTACAAGGCGCCGACCGACCCCACCACGGGCGACCTCTTCCAGGGCGTCAAGGCGCTGCGCGACCGCGCCAACCTGTGGTGGTGCATCGAGCACCTGCCCGCTCCCGCCACCTCACTGCTCGTCACCAGCAGCAAAGAGGGCGAGTCGAACTACAAGGACACGTTGAAGTTCATAGCGCGGGTGAAGGCGAAGGGAACGACGCAGATCTCGTCGATCATCCTCGAAAGCGGCGGGCACAACTTCAACACCTGGCGGCGGGAGATCCCGGCGACCTTGGAGTGGATCAGTGGCCGACTCAGTGATCGATGAGCCGAATTCGCGACTGTTCTGATTCCTGATGTCGTGTGAAGGCCGCGGGATGGCTGTGTTTTTACGGGGCGGGGCACCATGCTTCGCCTACTCGCGGTAAGTTTCTGGCCATGCCACGTGGACGTCACCGCCATTCCCCGCCTCTGCACAGGCTGCTGCCTCCGTCGGCAATCGCAGGCGTCTCCCTTCTCTGCGCCTTCGGCCCCTGGCTGTTCTCGCAGCAGGCCGTGCTCCGCGTGATAGCCGCGTTCGCCGCGGCGGTCGCGGTCGTGGGGGCGGCCGTGATGCGCCGTTGGGACGCGCAGGCGGGCAAGCAGGTCGCCGACCTCACGCGCGCGCGTGCGAGCGAGGAGTGGCGGCACGAGGAGCGGGTCGCCGAACTCGAGACCGACCTCGAGGAGTCGCGCGAGCTGCGCACCAAGCTGGAGCAGCGACTGCGGGCCAAGCGCGCGGAACTGGCCGGGCTGCGCAACGAACACGCGGCACTGCTGCGGCGGTACGCCACGGCGGAGACCGAGCGGGCGAGCGCCCTGGAGGGCCGCCGGCTGCTGGAGATAGAGGCCGCGCCGGAGCGTGAACTGCCGTCGGCGGACGGGGCGGACGCGGAAGCCGGCAGCGAGACCGGGACCGGCGACGTCGAGGTGGCGGCGGAGGCCACGGACGAGAAGGCCTCCGGGACCGCGGACGCGAAGGACAAGCAGGACGAGAACCCGGAGCGGCCCGCGGTCTTCTCGCCCGAGGGTTCGCGGCTGTGGCTGCGGGCGGACGCGGCGCTCAAGCGGCTTCATGACGGCGGCGACGGAGACGGGGAGCCCGGGGCGGAAGCGAAGGCGGAAGCGGACGAGGAAGCGGACGCGGATGCCGAGCCGGCCGTGACCGAGGCGGACACCGAGGCCGAACCGACGACCGAGACCAAGCCGGAGACCACGGTCGGCACGGCGACCGGGACCGACGGCAAGGGCGGCCCCACGGCTGACGCGAAGTCCGGTGCGAGGTCCGGCGCGAAGTCCGATGCGGAGTCCGACGCGAAGAAGGCCGACGCGAAGCAGGCCGACGCGAAGAAGGCCGACGCCAAGACCAACCCGGCAGCCGAGCCGAAGAGCTCCCCGGCCGAGCCCGAGCCCCTGAAGGCCACCGCGCGCCCGGCGGACGCCGCCGGTACCGAGGCGGAGGCCGCGCAGGAGGACGAGGCGCGGGGGAAGCCCGAGGCGGTCGACGGGCATGAGCGCGCGGCCGCCACCACCCCGGCCAGAGCGGCCCAGCCGCCGCGGCGGCCCGCCGGGCACTTCATCGCGCCGACCGCGGTGGCCGTCGTGCCCACGGCTCCCGAGCGACGCCCGCGGGTCGAGGGCGGGTTCGACTTCTTCGGCACGAAGGGCGCCTCCAGCGAGGCCCTGGAGGCAGTGCAGAACGAGGACCTCGCCGACGTCGTCGGCCAGGAGGCGCTCGCGCTGCACAAGGCCGAGTCGGAGGCGGAGTTCAAGCCGGCCGACGAGGAGTCCCGGGGCGTCGGCCAGGTCATCGACCTGACGGCCCACGACGAGACGGAACAGATCAACCTCAAGGGACTGCGCAGCGCGGTCTCCTGACGGTCGCACAGGTGTGTCCGAGGGGCACGGTCAGACCATCCACCGGTCGGGCCGTGCCCCTCTGCGTCCCGTCCGCGACCGCTCGGCCTGCGCCCGGAGCAGCTCCGCGGCCTCCTGGGCGTCCCTCAGACGGGCCGTGACGGTCTTGTTGGCCCCCGTGTCCACGTGCACCTCGGCGATCCGCCACAGCCGCTCCCAGGGCCCCTGGACGAGCCGTACGCTCTGCACCTTCGCGTGCGGGACGAGCGCCAGGCTGCGGCGCAGCAGTCCCTGCCGGGATGCGAACACGGCGTCGGTGACGGCGAGTCCGTGGCCACGCCACCAGACGGGCAGACAGCGTCCGGCCCGCCGCGGGGGCCGCACGAGCGCCGACGGCGGCGGCACCACGACGCCGGGCAGCACGCGCGCGACGACCGCCTCGGCGACCTCGCGCGGAGCGACCGGGACCAGCACCGAGTTGGACGACCCGGCCACGTCCAGCTCTACCCGCACCCAGCCGCGCCGCCGCCACAGCAGCGGCTCCACGATCCGCACGGTCTGCACCCGCCCCGGCGGCACCGTCTCGTGCGAGCGGTCCAGGAGCCCGTGGTCGATGCGCAGCCCGTCCGGGGACTCCCCGACCGTCCAGTCGTACTCGGTGACGAACCGCCCCACGCTGCTCGCGCCCGCCGCGCCGAGCAGTGGCACGGCGGTCGCCAGGACCGTCCACAGGCTCTCGGTCGCCCACCACAGCAGCGGCGGTACGACGAGGGCGGCGAGCAGGCTCATCCAGGTGGCGCCGGTCAGTACGACGGACAGCGCCAGATCGCGCGGGGGCGTGCGCATCAGCTCGCGCGCCGGTGCCTCGCCGACCTCGTGCGCGGTCTCGGGAGCGAACCCGGCGGCGCGCGCCAGCAGTTCCGCGCGCAGGGCCCGCGCCTCGCGCTCCCCGAGAAAGGCCAGTTCGTCCTTTTTGTCGGTGCCGACGACATCGAGCCGTAGCTTCGCGACCCCCGCCACGCGCGCGAGGAGCGGCTGGGTCACGTCGATCGCCTGGATGCGCTCGAGCCGGATGTGCGCGGTGCGCCGGAACAACAGCCCGGTCCGTATGCGCAGTTCGGTGTCGGTGACCGCGAAGTGGGTGAACCACCAGGTGAGGAAGCCGTACAGGGCGCCGGCCGCGACGACGACGGCGAGCGAGGTCAACAGCATCGTGGTCGTCAGCCGGGTCAGCTGGCGCTGCGCCTGGTCCGGGTCGTGCACCGCCCACCCGATGACGACGGCCACCGGCGCCCACGCCCGCCTCAGCGGCGTTATGGGATGCAGCCGCCGCTCGGTGACGGCCTCCTTCTCGTGTACGGCGTCGTCGACGCCCGGCGTCGTCACAGGCCCGCCGATCGGGCCTCGCCGAGTTCGGTGAGCCGGTCGCGCAGTCGTTCCGCCTCGGCCGGGTCCAGGCCCGGGATGGTGGCGTCGGTCGCCGCGGCCGCCGTGTGCAGCTGCACGCTGGCCAGCCCGAAGTGCCGCTCCACGGGCCCGGAGGTGACCTCCACCAGCTGCATGCGGCCGTACGGCACCACGGTCTCCTCGCGCCACAGCACGCCCCGGCTGATCAGCAGGTCGTCCGCGCGCTCGGCGTAGCGCCAGGAGCGCCAGTTGCGGCCGATCAGCACCCAGCCCCAGACGATGAGGGCGACCGGCAGCAGCGCGAACGCCGCCCACACCGGCCCGCACAGCAGTCCGAGCAGCACCCCGAGGCCCACGGCGATCAGGCCCAGCCACACCACCAGCAGCATCCGGCGCATCCGCAGCAGCCCCGGCGGCAGCCCGGTCCACACCGGCTCGGCCCCCGCGACCTCTGTGTCCCGCCCGCTCCCCGTCTCCATGAGGTCAGCGTACGTAGGTCAGACTGTGTTCATGACTCCTACGACGGAGACCACGGTCGGCATCGGCGGCGCCGCGGAGAGCACCGACATGGTGCTCAACATCGGACCGCAGCACCCGTCCACCCACGGCGTGCTGCGCCTGCGGCTGGTCCTGGACGGCGAGCGCATCGTGAGCGCCGAGCCGGTGATCGGCTACATGCACCGGGGCGCGGAGAAGCTGTTCGAGGCGCGCGACTACCGCCAGATCATCATGCTCGCCAACCGCCACGACTGGCTGTCGGCGTTCTCCAACGAACTGGGCGTGGTCCTCGGCGTGGAGCGCATGCTCGGCATGGAGGTGCCCACGCGCGCGGTGTGGACCCGCACGCTGCTCGCCGAGCTGAACCGGGTGCTCAACCACCTGATGTTCCTGGGCTCGTACCCGCTGGAGCTCGGCGGCATCACCCCGGTCTTCTACGCGTTCCGGGAGCGGGAGGTCCTCCAGAACGTCATGGAGGAGGTCTCCGGCGGCCGCATGCACTACATGTTCAACCGGGTCGGCGGCCTCAAGGAGGACCTGCCGGCCGGCTGGGCCACGCGCGCGCGTGCCGCCGTCGCCGCCGTGCGCTCGCGCATGGACCGCTTCGACGACCTGGTGCTCGGCAACGAGATCTTCCGGGGGCGCACCCGGGACGTCGGCGTCCTCGCGCCGGAGACCGTGCACGCCTACGGCGTCAGCGGGCCCATCGCGCGTGCCTCGGGCGTCGACTTCGACCTGCGCCGCGACGAGCCCTACCTCGCCTACGGCGAGCTCCAGGACACCCTGAAGGTGGTGACCCGCCAGGAGGGCGACTGCCTCGCCCGCTTCGAGGTCCTGCTGGAGCAGACCCACAACGCCCTCGACCTCGCCGACGCCTGCCTGGACCGGCTCGCGGAGCTGCCGCCCGGTCCGATCAACCAGCGGCTCCCGAAGGTCCTGAAGGCGCCCGAGGGGCACACGTACGCGTGGACCGAGAACCCGCTCGGCATCAACGGCTACTACCTCGTCAGCAAGGGCGAGAAGACCCCGTACCGGCTGAAGCTGCGCTCGGCCTCGTACAACAACATCCAGGCGCTGGTCGAGCTGCTGCCGGGGACGCTGGTGGCGGACATGGTGGCGATTCTCGGGTCACTGTTCTTCGTGGTCGGGGACATCGACAAGTAGGGCCTTGCGGCCGACGGACGAGTCCGGAATGCCGACCGGCTGGATCAGCCAGCCGAAGTCGCCGAGCCCGCCCGCCGCGGTGAGCTCGGCGGCCTCTCCGGCGCGCGCGAGGGCGCGGACGTACGCGGCGGGGTCGGTGGAGGCGAGGGCGAGCGCGGGGCGTGCGCCCGTGATGCCGAGGGCGTGCAGGGCGTCGCGCTGGCGCAGGACGCGTCCGCCGGGCCGGGTGCACGCGTCCAGCGCCACGTGCGCCGTGAGATCGCACGACCCGTCCGGCACCGGTGCGGTCTCGCGGCCCTCGCGGAAGCCGGTGAGCGTCCCGAAAGGGGGCCGGGTGCCGGACGTGTGCGCGTAGTCGACGGCGACCGCGAGGCCCCGCTCGACGGTCGCGGCCGCCGACGCCCACGCCTCGTCCCGGGGCAGCCCGATCTCGGCCCGCAGCCCCTCCTCGGGCGGCAGCGGCCACCACCGCTCCAGCCACCGGGCCTCGGCCCCGGAGACCGGCTCCCCGAGACGCTCGCGACCGTCCCGCCGTACGAGAACCCGGCGCGGTACGCCCGAGGAGTCCGTCTCGGCGATCTCCAGGGGTACGTTGTCCAGCCACTCGTTGGCGAACAGCAGCCCGTGGACGCCGCTCGGGGGCTCGGGCAGCCACTCGATGCGGTGAGCGAGGCCCGCGGGGCGGTCGGCCACCTCGACGGCACACACGCGCGTGCGGGCGGCCACCTCGGCGGGCAGGGCGGCGAGGACGCCGGCGGCCAACTCCCCCCGGCCCGCGGCCATGTCGACGAAGTCGAGCCGGGCGGGCCGGCCCAGGGCCTCGTCCACGCGGCACAGCAGCCGGGCCACGGCCACGGCGAACAACGGCGAGGCGTGCACGGACGTACGGAAGTGCCCGGCAGGCCCTTCCGGTCCGCGGTAGAAGCCGTCCGGGCCGTACAGGGCGGCCTCGGTGGCGGCCCGCCAGCCGGTCCAGCAATCGGCGGGTTCTTCCTCCGTCGGATCGGTCATGACATCGCTCACGCCGTCAGGCTAGACGCCCGGGGGAACACGGCCTCCACCTTGGGGAGTACGCGCGCTCGGTACGGATCGGTCCTCCGGTTGACCCCCGCACACTGCACGCTTCCCTACGCTGGGTTACGTGCAGCGCCTCTATGACTTCCTCCGCAGGCATCCGACGGGTGTCGACGTCCTCTGGGCCGTCGTCCTGTTCGGCATCGCGCTCGCGAGCGAAACCGCCGGTGGGGAGTCCCAGGGGACCGGGTCCCCGCTCGCGATCATCCCGGTCGTCCTGCTGTTGTGCCTGGTGATCGCCCTGCGCCGGCGGATGCCGGAGAAGATGCTGCTGCTGGCCATCGGGCTCGGGGTGGCGCAGCTCGTGCTGGACGTGGAGACCACGGCCGCCGACTTCGCCTTCCTGGTGATCGTCTACACGGTGGCCGCCACGGCCTCCCGCTGGGCCTCCCGGCTGGCCCTGACGATGGGCCTGTGCGCCGCCCCCCTGGCCCAGCTGCGCTGGCCCGAGGAGCACTCCAGCACCCTGGGCAATGTCGCGATCGTGATCTTCCAGACCGTGCCGTTCGCCCTGGCGTGGGTGCTCGGGGACTCGATCCGCACCCGCCGTGCGTACTTCGCGCAGCTGGAGGAGCGCAACGCCCGCCTGGAGAAGGAGCGCGAGGCGCAGGCCAAGGTGGCCGTCGCCGCCGAGCGCGCCCGGATCGCCCGTGAACTCCATGACGTCGTCGCGCACAACGTGTCGGTGATGGTCGTACAGGCCGACGGCGCCGCCTATGTGCTCGACGCGGCTCCGGACCAGGCCAAGAAGGCCCTGGAGACCATCTCCTCCACCGGCCGCCAGGCGCTCGCCGAGATGCGCCGGCTGCTGGGCGTGCTGCGCACCGGCGAGCACCAGGAGGGCGGCGAGTACGTGCCGCAGCCCGACGTCGAGCAGATCGAGGACCTCGTCGAGCAGTGCCGCGGTTCCGGGCTCCCCGTCGACTTCAAGATCGAGGGCACGCCACGCCCGCTGCCCAGCGGCGTCGAGCTCACCGCGTACCGGATCGTCCAGGAGGCGCTCACCAACACGCGCAAGCACGGCGGCCCCCACGCGGGTGCGAGCGTGCGGCTGGTCTACTTCGACGACGGGCTCGGTCTGCTCGTCGAGGACGACGGCAAGGGCGCCCCGCACGAGCTGTACGAGGAGGGCGGTGCCGACGGCGCGGGCCACGGACTGATCGGCATGCGCGAGCGGGTCGGCATGGTCGGGGGCACCCTGGACGCGGGGCCCCGGCCCGGCGGAGGATTCCGCATCAGTGCGCTGCTGCCGCTCAAACCGGCGCATTGAAGCCGACGCACGCCCCCTGTTGACACCTGTCACGCCCCCCGCGCTCTTGCTCACGACCCCGCGACATGACTCAAGACCCCAGGCCAGGACTCCCGAACCCCGCCATGACTCACGACCCCGACAAGACGGAAGAGGACCGATGACGATCCGCGTGATGCTCGTCGACGATCAGGTGCTGCTGCGCACCGGGTTCCGGATGGTGCTCGCCGCCCAGCCGGACATGGATGTCGTCGCGGAGGCGGGGGACGGGGTGGAGGCCCTCCAGGTGCTGCGTTCGACCGCCGTCGACGTGGTCCTCATGGACGTCCGCATGCCGAAGCTCGACGGCGTGGAGACCACCCGCCGCATCTGCTCGGAGCCCGACCCGCCGAAGGTGCTGATCCTGACCACCTTCGACCTCGACGAGTACGCCTTCTCCGGGCTCAAGGCGGGCGCCTCCGGCTTCATGCTCAAGGACGTCCCGCCCGGTGAACTGCTCACGGCGATCCGCTCGGTGCACAGCGGCGACGCCGTGGTCGCCCCTTCGACCACCCGGCGCCTGCTCGACCGGTTCGCGCCGATGCTGCCGACCACGGGCAAGGAGCCGCAGTACAAGGAGCTGGAGCGGCTCACCGACCGGGAGCGCGAGGTCATGGTGCTGGTCGCGCAGGGCCTTTCCAACGGCGAGATCGCGGCCCGGCTGGTCCTGTCCGAGGCCACCGTGAAGACGCACGTCGGCCGCATCCTGACCAAGCTGGGCCTCCGGGACCGGGTGCAGGTGGTGGTCCTGGCGTACGAGACGGGGCTGGTACGGGCGGGCGGCGGCGGCCCCCAGGGATGAGGCGGTAGGGCGGCGGCTCCCAGGGGTGAGGCGCAGGGCGGCGGCTCCGAGGGGTGAGGCGCAGGGCGGTCGTCGGTGAGGCGCAGGGCGTGGTCAGCGATCGGCGCCCGGCCCACGCGGGTACGGCCCGCGGCTAGCGCAGGATCCCTTCCAGGAAGTCGCTGCCCAGTCTCGCCACCACGGTGACGTCCAGCTGGTGCAGGACGTACCGGCCGCGGCGGCGGGTGGTGAGCAGGCCCGCCTTCTTCAGGACGCTCAGGTGCCGGGATATCTCCGGGGCGGTCATGCCGTGCACCTGGGCCAGCTCGCTGGTGGTGTAGGCGCTGCGGGCCAGATGACGGCACAGGCGCATGCGGACCGGGTGGGAGAGCGCGGTCATCCGCAGGGCCAGCTCCTCGACCGAGGGCGGGGAGGCGAGCTCGGGGGAGCCGACCGGGTAGTGCAGGACCGGCTGCCAGCCGTACCGGTGCAGGACGCTCAGGTGCGGCCAGCCCAGGCTCGTGGGCACCAGCAGCAGGCCGCCCTCCGCGGTCGCGCTGTGGCCCGAGCCCAGCTTGTCGACCGTGATGCGGTTCCCGGCCTCGTCGAGCTTGACCGCAGGCGACACCGCGGTCAGTGCCTCCGCGAGGCCCTTGCGGCGCAGCAGGTCCGTCTTGTGGCGGGCGTCGGCCGCGAGCTGGTGGCTCAGCCGGGACCAGGTGTCCGCGAAGAACGCCTCCTCGCAGTCCTCCACGAACTGCCGGAGCCAGGCCCGGGTCCGGGGCGGATCGGTCAGCAGCCGCTCGGCGAACCGCACCTGCCGCGGCCCGCGCGAGGCGGCCAGCTCCAGGGCACGGCGATGCAGCGCGGTGTCGGAGAGCGCACTGGGGCCGTGCGAGCAGTACGGCATCGCACAGGTGAACTCCAGGGCCGCGTCCACGAACTGCTCGTCCGTCAGTTTGTCGAGCAGGTCCAGGTCCTCGGCGATGGTCGCCCCCGGAAGCGTGGTCCGGCCCGGGACACCGGCGAACGGCAGGAACAGGTCCGAGAACGTCGTCCGCCACAGGAAGTCCGCCTCGCACATCCGGTCGGCCAGATGCGGGTCGAGGCGGGCCGTCACCCCGGTCACCCAGCCCTGGAGGCCCGGGTGATGCCCCGGTTCGGCCAGCGCGTGCAGCGCCATCCCGAGCTCGGCCAGGGGAGAGGCCACGACGGCGACCCTCTCCGGCCGCAGCCCCGTGATGTCGATGCGCACGCTCATGACCACATGGTGCACCCCGCCACTGACATCGCCCGCCCCGATTGACGGCGACCGTCAATCGGGGCGGGCGATGTCGGCCGACGCGACAGCGGCGCCGCCCTAGCCGCTGATCCCCGGCAGCCGGGTCGCGAAGTCCGCGGCCGCCGCCCGCACGTCCTCCGCCGTCCATTCCAGGGCGGCGGCACGGACGTAGACCTCGGTCATGGACAGGCCAGGGCCCTTCTCGTCCCACGGGTTGACGAACAGGGCCCTGCCCGTCTCCTCGGACTGCCGGATCGCCGCCTCGGAGACCTCGTCGACGCCGTACGGCAGCCAGACCTGGAAGTCGAAGGTGTGCGGCACCTCGGGGAACACCCGCGCCCACGCCACCCCGGCCTGCGCGAAGCCCTCGCGCAGTGCGGCGGCCACCACGCGCGCGTGGGTGACGTACTCGGGCAGCCGGGGCAGTTCCCGCTCCAGGCCGGCGAGCGCCGACAGGACGGTCGGGAACTGCTGGAAGACCGCGCCGCCGTACCGGTGCCGCCAGGTCTTCGCCTCCTCGACCAGGGTCTTCGGGCCGGCGAGCGCGGCCCCGCCGAAGGCCTGGAGCGACTTGTAGAACGACACGTAGACGCTGTCCGCGAGGTCCGCTATCTCGTCCAGGGGCCGCCCGAAGTGGACGGTGGTGTCCCACAGGCGGGCGCCGTCGAAGTGCACCACGGCGTCCCGCTCGCGGGCCGCCGCCACCAGCTCGGTGAGCTCCTCCCAGGTGGGCAGCAGGTATCCGGCGTCCCTGAGAGGCAGTTCCAGCATCAGTGCCCCGAAGGGCTCCGGGAAGCCACGGACCTCGTCGGCGCTCGGCATCCGGGGCTCGCTCGTCACCTGGACGGGACGCAGACCGGACACCTCCCGGAACGCGTCGCGCTCGTACACCTCGGGGTGGGCCAGGGCGTGCAGGGCGACGGTGGCGTTGCCGGTGCGGCCCGCCCAGCACCGCAGCGCCACCTGCTGGGCCATCGTGCCGGTCGGGAAGAACGCGGCGGCCTCCTTGCCGAGGAGAGCCGCGACCTTCTCCTCCAGGGCCTCGACGACGCCGTTCCCGTAGAGGTCGCCCGGCTCGTCCAGGTCGTAGAACTCCTCGACCCCGTCGAGCAGGGCGAGACGCTCGCGCAGGGGGGCGAGCATCTCCAGGCGCGCCAGTGTGCGCTCGGCCTTCCGGTACGCGTCGATGCGCCGGGTGCGGCGGCGCAACAGCCGTTCCTCCTCCGTGAGCGGTTCCGGCTGTTCCCCGTCCGCGGGCTGCCCGGCGCTGTGCTGCGCTGTGTCATGCATGACCGGATCATCTCCCGCCGTCCCGGCGGAAGGCACCGGATTTCCCGGCCTCGGAAGCAGCCGGATCCCCCGCTTCCGGAAGCCACCGGATTCCCGCTCCACCGCCCCGCGGCAACCCACAGCCTGTGGACAACCGGACGCCCCCGGAACCGATCGCGTTAACATGACGAGAAATCGTCCGGTACCCAGATGCGGACTGGAACGGGAAGGCCGCCGTCGAGTGAGTACAGCCCAACAGCCAGACAGCAAGGACCGCCCGGCGCGGCTCACCGTGGGCGTCGTCGGCGCCGGCCGGGTGGGTCCCGCGCTCGCCGCGTCCCTCCAGCTCGCCGGGCACCGCCCGGTGGCCGTCTCCGGGGTCTCCGACGCCTCCCGGCGGCGGGCCGAGCTGATGCTCCCGGACGTTCCGCTCGTCTCCCCCGCGGACGTCCTCCAGCGCGCCGACCTGGTCCTGCTGACCGTCCCCGACGACACCCTGCCCGGGCTCGTGGAGGGCCTGGCCGAGACCGGGGCGGTGCGGCCGGGACAGCTGCTCGTGCACACCTCCGGGCGGTACGGCGCCAGGGTCCTGGACCCCGCCCTGCGCGCGGGCGCCCTGCCGCTGGCCCTGCACCCGGCGATGACCTTCACCGGCACCCCGGTGGACGTCCAGCGCCTCGCCGGCTGCTCCTTCGGCGTCACCGCCCCCGAGGAGCTGCGGCTGGCCGCCGAGGCCCTCGTCATCGAGATGGGCGGCGAGCCCGAGTGGATCGAGGAGGCGAAGCGGCCGCTCTACCACGCGGCCCTCGCCCTCGGCGCCAACCACCTGGTCACCCTGGTCGCCCAGTCCATGGAGCTGCTGCGCTCGGCCGGCGTCGAGGCCCCGGACCGGATGCTCGGGCCGCTGCTCGGCGCTGCCCTCGACAACGCCCTGCGCTCCGGCGACGCGGCCCTCACCGGCCCCGTCGCGCGCGGGGACGCCGGCACCGTCGCCGCCCATGTCACCGAGTTGCGCAAGCACGCCCCGCAGACCGTCTCGGGCTATCTGGCGATGGCCCGCGCGACCGCCGACCGCGCGCTCGCCCACGGACTGCTGAAGCCGGAGCTCGCCGAGGACCTGCTCGGGGTACTCGCCGGCCAGACCGACGGCGCCGACGGGGCCCGCGGGTCGGAGGGAGACGCCCGATGAGCATCGCCGTGCTGCGCACCGCCGACGAACTGCACGCCCGCGCGCGCGTGGGCAGGCGGGCCGTCGTGATGACCATGGGCGCCCTGCACGAGGGCCACGCCACCCTGATCCGCACCGCGCGCGAGATCGCGGGGCCGCAGGGCGAGGTCGTCGTCACCGTCTTCGTGAACCCCCTCCAGTTCGGCGCCGGTGAGGACCTCGACCGCTATCCGCGGACCCTGGACGCCGACGTCAAGATCGCCGAGGCCGCCGGTGCCGACGCCGTCTTCGCGCCCTCCGTCGACGAGGTCTACCCGGGCGGCGAGCCCCAGGTGCGCATCAGCGCGGGCCCCATGGGGGAGCGCCTGGAGGGAGCCTCGCGCCCCGGCCACTTCGACGGCATGCTCACCGTCGTCGCCAAGCTGCTGCACCTCACCCGCCCCGACATCGCCCTGTACGGCCAGAAGGACGCCCAGCAGCTCGCCCTCATCCGCAGGATGGTGCGCGACCTGAACTTCGGCGTCGACATCGTCGGCGTGCCCACCGTGCGCGAGGACGACGGCCTGGCCATGTCCAGCCGCAACCGCTACCTCACCCCGCAGCAGCGCCGCACCGCGCTCGCGCTGTCCCGGGCCCTGTTCGCGGGCCGCGACCGGCACGCGGCCCAGGAGGCGCTGCGCGCGCGGGCCCGCGAGGTGCCCGCCACGCACGCGCGTGCCGAGGCCCTGAGCGCCCTCGGCGAGTCCCGCGCGGCCGCCGACGCGCACGCCGTCGCCAAGGCCCTCCCGGGCGCCCCCTCGGCCGTCCGCGCGGCGGCCCGGCTGGTCCTCGACGACGCCGCCCGCCAGGACCCGCCGCTCGCCCTGGACTACCTCGCGCTCGTCGACCCGTCCGACTTCGGCGAGATCGACGACGACTTCACCGGCGAGGCCGTCCTCGCCGTCGCCGCCCGGGTAGGGACCACCCGGTTGATCGACAACATCCCCCTGACCTTCGGAGCCGCCTCGTGACCAGCACAGGCATACGACTGCACGCGCCCGCCCCCGGGTGGTCCATCGACGCGGACGTCGTGGTCGTCGGCTCCGGTGTCGCCGGCCTCACCGCTGCCCTGCGCTGCGAGGCCGCGGGACTGAGGACCGTCGTCGTCACCAAAGCCCGCCTGGACGACGGCTCCACCCGCTGGGCGCAGGGCGGCATCGCGGCGGCCCTCGGCGAGGGCGACACCCCCGAACAGCACCTGGACGACACCCTGGTGGCGGGCGTGGGCCTGTGCGACGAGGAGGCCGTGCGGATCCTCGTCACCGAGGGCCCCGACGCCGTACGACGGCTCATCGCGACCGGCGCCCACTTCGACGAGTCCGAGGCCGGCGACCTGGAGCTCACCCGCGAGGGCGGACACCACCGGCGCCGGATCGCGCACGCCGGCGGT
This sequence comes from Streptomyces griseorubiginosus, assembly GCF_001514195.1. GTDB lineage: Bacteria > Actinomycetota > Actinomycetes > Streptomycetales > Streptomycetaceae > Streptomyces > Streptomyces griseorubiginosus. The sequence goes on from NZ_KQ948741.1 coordinate 352,727, forward strand.
GACGCCACCGGCGCGGAGATCTCCCGGGCGCTCGTCGAGGCGGTACGCGCGCGTGGCCTGCGCACCATCGAGAACGCGCTCGTGCTCGACCTGCTGACCGACGCCGAGGGCCGCACGGCGGGCGTCACCCTGCACGTCATGGGCGAGGGCCAGCACGACGGCGTGGGCGCCGTGCACGCCCCCGCGGTCGTCCTCGCGACCGGCGGCATGGGTCAGGTGTTCTCCGCCACCACCAACCCGTCCGTGTCCACCGGCGACGGCGTGGCGCTCGCCCTGCGCGCGGGTGCCGAGGTCAGCGACCTGGAGTTCGTGCAGTTCCACCCCACCGTGCTGTTCCTCGGCGCGGACGCGGAGGGCCAGCAGCCGCTCGTCTCCGAGGCCGTGCGCGGCGAGGGCGCCCACCTGGTCGACGCCGACGGGGTGCGCTTCATGGTCGGGCAGCACGAACTGGCCGAGCTCGCGCCCCGGGACATCGTCGCCAAGGGCATCACCCGCCGTATGCAGGAGCGGGACGCCGAGCACATGTTCCTCGACGCCCGGCACTTCGGCGCCGACATGTGGGAGCACCGCTTCCCGACGATCCTCGCCGCCTGCCGCGCCCACGGCATCGACCCGGTCGCCGAGCCCATCCCGATCGCACCGGCCGCCCACTACGCCTCCGGCGGCGTGCGCACCGACTCCCGGGGCCGTACGACCGTCCCGGGCCTGTACGCGTGCGGCGAGGTCGCCTGCACCGGCGTGCACGGCGCGAACCGGCTCGCCTCCAACTCCCTCCTGGAGGGACTGGTCTACGCCGAGCGCATCGTCACCGACATCCTGGCGGCCCGCGACGACGACGGCCTCCACGCGCGCGTGCCCGCCCCCGTCGAGCAGCCCGAGCGGCCCGCGCACCCGCTGCTCGCGCCCGAGGCCCGGTTCGCGATCCAGCGGATCATGACCCAGGGTGCGGGTGTGCTGCGCTCCGCGGAGTCCCTCGCCCAGGCCGCCGACCGGTTGCAGCAGCTGCACACCGACGCCCGCGACGCCCTCGCCGAGAACGGCAAGACGGCCGAGCCCGGCGTCGACACCTGGGAGGCCACCAACCTCCTGTGCGTGGCCCGTGTCCTGGTCGCCGCCGCCCTCCGGCGGGACGAGACCCGGGGCTGCCACTGGCGCGAGGACCGGCCCGACCGCGACGACACGGCATGGCGCCGCCACATCGTCGTACGGCTGAATCCCGACCGGACCCTCGCCCTGCGCACCACCGATACCGCAGACTTCCCCCCGACCCGGCAGCACCTTCAGGAGCAGTGACACCAGTGAGCACCGACGACCTTCCCCTCGCCTCCACCGGCGGCTGCGGCGACGGCTGCGCCTGCGGCGCGGACGGCGACGCGGAGTACCTGGAGTGCGGGCTCGACCCCGCGCTCGCACAGCTCCTGGCCGACGCCGGGCTCGACCCCGTCGAGGTCGAGGACATCGCCAATGTGGCCATCCAGGAGGACCTCGCCCACGGCGTGGACGTGACGACCGTCGCGACCATCTCCGAGGAGGCCGTCGCCACCGCCGACTTCGTCGCGCGCGAGGCGGGCGTCGTGGCCGGCCTGCGGGTCGCCGAAGCGGTCTTCTCGGTGGTGTGCGAGGCCGAGTTCGAGGTGGAGCGGCACGTCGAGGACGGCGAGCGGGTCGAGGCCGGGCAGAAGCTGCTGTCGGTCACCACGCGCACGCGTGACCTGCTCACCGCCGAGCGCAGCGCGCTGAACCTGCTGTGCCGGCTGTCCGGCATCGCGACCGCCACGCGCGCGTGGGCGGACGCCCTGGACGGCACCAAGGCACGCGTGCGGGACACCCGCAAGACGACCCCCGGGCTCAGGTCGCTGGAGAAGTTCGCGGTCCGCTGCGGGGGCGGGGTCAACCACCGCATGTCGCTCTCCGACGCGGCCCTCGTCAAGGACAACCACGTGGTCGCCGCCGGTGGCGTCGCGCAGGCCTTCAAGGCCGTACGGGAGGCCTTCCCGGACGTGCCGATCGAGGTCGAGGTCGACACCCTGCACCAGCTGCGCGAGGTCGTGGACGCGGGTGCCGACCTGATCCTGCTGGACAACTTCACGCCCGGGGAGTGCGAGGAGGCGGTCGCGCTCGTGGACGGGCGGGCCGCGCTGGAGGCCTCCGGCCGGCTGACGCTGGGCAACGCGCGCGCGTACGCCGACACCGGCGTCGACTACCTCGCCGTGGGGGCGCTCACGCACTCCTCGCCGATCCTGGACATCGGTCTCGACCTGCGCGAGGCGGAGTAGTCGCCATGCTCCTCACCATCGACGTGGGCAACACGCACACCGTCCTCGGCCTGTTCGACGGCGAGGACATCGTCGAGCACTGGCGGATCTCCACGGACGCGCGCCGGACCGCGGACGAGCTGGCGGTGCTGCTCCAGGGCCTCATGGGCATGCACCCGCTGCTCGGGGACGAGCTGGGCGACGGCATCGACGGCATCGCGATCTGCGCGACCGTGCCGTCGGTGCTGCACGAGCTGCGTGAGGTGACGCGCCGGTACTACGGCGACGTGCCGGCCGTCCTGGTCGAGCCCGGGGTGAAGACGGGGGTGCCGATCCTCACCGACCACCCCAAGGAGGTCGGCGCCGACCGGATCATCAACGCGGTGGCGGCGGTGGAGCTGTACGGCGGGCCCGCGATCGTCGTGGACTTCGGTACGGCCACCACCTTCGACGCGGTGTCCGCGCGCGGGGAGTACGTCGGCGGGGTCATCGCGCCCGGCATCGAGATCTCCGTCGAGGCCCTCGGGGTCCGGGGCGCGCAGCTGCGGAAGATCGAGGTGGCCCGGCCGCGCAGCGTCATCGGCAAGAACACCGTCGAGGCGATGCAGTCCGGCATCATCTACGGCTTCGCCGGACAGGTCGACGGCGTGGTGAGCCGGATGGCCCGGGAGCTCGCGGACGACCCGGACGACGTGACGGTGATCGCCACGGGCGGCCTGGCACCGATGGTGCTGGGCGAGTCCTCGGTGATCGACGAACACGAGCCGTGGCTGACCCTGGTGGGACTCCGACTGGTGTACGAACGGAACGTCTCGCGGATGTGAGCGGCGGGGCGGCGGCGACGGCGGGGGTGGCAGGGGGGGCGCCTCCCAGGGCGCCTCGCCTCCCAGGGCGCCTCCCGCCCCGACCAGGACGCGCGGACCGGCATTGGGGTGGCCCGGCCGCGCCACACCCGCCCCCTATGTCGAATTTGTCTGATTAGCGCGTACTGTCGCCGCATGCCCACGCCATACGGATCCCGCGGCGGCATGGCGTTCGGCGCGGAGGAGCTGCGTGTGCTCCGCCGTGCTCTCGCCCTCGCCCTTCACCCCGCCCCCGCCTCGGCCGAGGACATCAAGGACTGCCACCGCCTCGCCGAGTCCCTCGACGAGGCCGTGCGCGAGGGTGCCCGGCTGCGCGCTTTCCTGGTCGCCGACCTCGGCCGGTACCGCGAAGCGCTGCCCGGCACCGCGGCCGGCTATCTCGCGCTCCTGGAGGAGGCGCTGGGCGCCGGCTACCGGCCAGGGCCCGACGACCTCGCCGCCCTCCGGGCGCTGCGCGGCAGCCCGGCCGCGGCGGCACTGCTGAGCCGCTGCCAGGTGCTGGCCGAACGGGACGTCAGGGCCCGCCTTGCGGGCGCCACGGCCGCCCGGCGCGCCCAGGCGGCCCCCGTGGTCCCCGCCTCCCGCACCCGCCTCCTCGCGCTCCCCGGCGGCCTTTCCGGAGGCGGCTCCGGAGTGCACTCCCGAGACGGCTCCGGGGTGCTTTCCCAAGACGGCTCCGGGGTACTTTCCCGAGACGGCTCCGGGGTACTTTCCCGAGACGGCTCCGGAGGGCTTCCCGGCGCTCCCACCGGAGTCGTCCGTGCCGGTCTCGCCGAGCAGGACGCCAAGGAGCCGCGGCGGGAGCCGGGCAAGGACCCGGCCAAGCCCCCGGTGAAGCCGGCGGAGAAACCCGCCCCCGCCGCCCCGAAGCCCTCCCGCCCCATCCCCACCCCGGGCGAGGTCTTCCCGCGCCGCAAGCCGACCCCGCCCTCGGCGAACCCGCCGCAGCAGCTGGCCGCCGGCTGAGCCTTCGGCCGGGGTCCGCCGCGCCGGCGTTCCAGGCGGACCCCGCCCGAGTTGTCCGAGTGCCCGTGGCTACTCTGGACGCATGGACTACGTCGCCGCGCTCGTGCCCCCGGTCGTCATGGCCGCGTTCTTCATCGGCCTGATCCGGGTGATCGTGAAGACCCAGGGCGGGGCCAACAAGGCCAAGGAGGACGCGGCCGTCGACGCCGCCCTCGCGCGCGCGGAGGCGGCCAGGCAGGCCGACTGACCGGCCCGCGCCCGCATCGGCGTACGACTCCCCGAAGCACCGTGCTTTCGGCGTCGTACGCCCTTTTTGTTGCCGTTTGACGTCTAAAGAGCACGTCCGTCACGCCGATAGCCGGATCTCCCACTATTGTGCTGAGCTGTGCCTCGCCCATTGGGAGAACTCGAAGACGCGGTCATGACGCGGGTGTGGAAGTGGAACCGCCCGGTCACCGTTCGGGAAGTCCTGGAAGACCTTCAGCAGGAACGGTCCATCGCGTACACCACCGTGATGACCGTTTTGGACAATCTCCATCAGAAGGGCTGGGTGCGTCGTGAGGCGGAAGGCCGGGCCTATCGATATGAGGCGGTCTCCACACGGGCCGCCTACGCCGCCGCACTGATGAACGACGCCTGGTCCCAGAGTGACAACCCCGCCGCCGCTCTCGTCGCCTTCTTCGGCATGATGAGCGAGGAACAGCGACAGGCACTCCAGGACGCCGTCCGCATCGTGCAGGGGCCGACCGTGGAGAACCCCGACTCGGCATCCCGGGACGGCGGGCGATAGCGTCCGCTCATGTCCGCGAAGACCCCCTCCGCCGAGAACCCCGAAGTCACCGCAAAAGCCATCACGGTCCGCCGGGCCCGCACCAGCGATGTCGCCGGCATCCGTAGGCTCCTCGACTCCTACGTCCGCGACCGCATCCTGCTCGACAAAGCGACGGTCACGCTTTACGAGGACATCCAGGAGTTCTGGGTCGCCGAGCGCGACGACAACGCCGAGCTGGTCGGCTTCGGTGCCCTGCACGTCATGTGGGAAGACCTCGCGGAAGTGCGCACTCTCGCGGTGAAGCCCGGCCTGAAGGGCGCCGGTGTCGGGCATCAGTTGCTGGAGAAGTTGTTGCAGACGGCCCGCTGGCTCGGCGTTCGTCGCGTTTTCTGTCTCACCTTCGAAGTGGACTTCTTCGGCAAGCACGGCTTCGTCGAGATCGGTGAGACACCTGTCGACACCGATGTCTACGCGGAGCTGCTGCGTTCCTATGACGAAGGCGTGGCGGAGTTCCTCGGTCTCGAACGAGTGAAACCGAACACCTTGGGCAACAGTCGGATGCTTCTGCATCTGTGATCGCCAAGGATTCCGGCGATCCGCCCTGCCCAGGTTCCCTATGTCCGAAACGCGCACGTTTCCGGACGAGGGGTCCCCGTTGGTCTCTCCCAGGGGTTTGTGTTTTCCAGGCAAAAGCGGTTTGCTTTCCGACGTAGTGCAGTACTGCATATAACAGGGGACGGCGAAACGGCGGACGCCGCAGACCCCCGGCCCTCAAGTATTGGATGAAAGGAAATCCGGTGGCACAGAAGGTTCAGGTCCTTCTTGTCGACGACATCGACGGCGGCGAGGCGGACGAGACTGTCACGTTCGCGTTGGACGGCAAGACGTACGAGATCGATCTCACGACCGCCAATGCGGACAAGCTCCGTGGCCTTCTCGACCCGTACGTGAAGGGTGGTCGTCGTACCGGGGGCCGTGCTTCGGGTGGGCGCGGAAAGGCGCGAGCCGCTTCCGGTGGCAGCCAGGACACCGCGCAGATCCGTGCCTGGGCAAAGGAGAACGGCATGGAGGTCAATGACCGCGGCCGTGTTCCGGCAAGCATTCGCGAGGCTTACGAGAAGGCCAACGCCTGATCGAAAGGTCTGTGCGGGTCAAGGCCTGCGAAGGCTTATGGCCGCGCGCGCAGCCGCAGCCGGTGGCACTGCGTTGCCACGGTGTGCACGACGCGCACGAGATCCGGGGGGCCGCCGACGCCCCCCAGCGCCGACATCGTCGGCAGCGAGGCCTCGACCTCGCACCCCGGCTCGGGGGGCCGCAGCCATACGGCGGCCCCCTGCAGGGTGCCCGGGCGGCCCAGGACGAGAGGCCGCACCCCGGCGCCGGAGCCCCCGCCGGAGAACTCCGCCGCCATGAGCCGGTCCGACCCGGAGGCCGCCGACCGCTCGCGCGACCAGTCCGACCCGGAGGCCGCCGACCACGCGTCGAACCCTTCCGCCCCGAGCGCCGAGGGTCGCCCGAGCGGCCCGTCCGGTTCGAGTGCCGACCAGTGCCCGCGTGACTCTTCTGGTCCGAGTGCCGGCCATCGCCCTCGTGACCCATTCGGGCCGAGTGCCGGCGATTGCCCATGCGGCTCTTCCGGTTCGGATGCCGGCCATTGCCCACGCGGCCCGTCCTGTCCGCATGCCGACCACTGCCCGTGCGACGCGTCCGGTTCGAGTGCCGACCGTCGCCCCTGTGGCCCGTCCGGTCGTCGTCCCGGCATCGAGTTCCGTACGGCTTCCACGACCCCGGTTGTGTCCCCGTCTGCGCCCCCAGTTGCTTCCCCGTGCGCCGGCCGCTCCCTTCGCCCGGTCGGTCCCGGATCGTGGTCCCGCCCTGCCGTCCCGCGGACGGTCGCGCCCTGTGTCTGGGCCCGCCCTGCCTCCGGCAGGAGGCTTCGCGGCGGCGCCGGTGCCTCCATGGAGTCGCCCTGGCCCAGCGCGCGCAGGTCGAGCGGGAGAGCGCCCCACTCCAGCCACTCCAGGATGCCCGGCAGTTCCTCCGCGCTGCCCGCCGCGACCAGCAGGAGGAGCCGGTCGCCCTGGACGGCCACGGGCGAGCCGGCGGTCAGATGGCGCAGGGCCGCGTGCCCGGCGGCGGCCGGGATGTCCAGCACATCGAAACGCAGGCCCACTCTGATCCGTACAGAAGAGCCCGGGGACTTCTCGGGCACCGTCGGCCAGCCGAGTTCGTTCTCGTACCAGCGGCGTACCGGATCGTCGCCGGAGGCGGTCGCGTCGGGCGGCCGACGGGGAGACGGGACCGTCGTGAGGTCCGCGGTGAACGGGAGGTGGCCGACCATGCCAAGTGCAACCGTCCCGACCGCCCGCGAGTTACGCTGGGTACACCTGTGTGTGCGCAGAGTGTTCGCCAGGGGGGCTTGCGGGGGTTCGGTACGGCGCGAGGTTGTTCGCCCATAGCGGAGGGACGGGGGGCGCGTGGCATGGAGTGTCAGTGCGAGCGGGTAAGACATCCCTAGTGGGAGGGGGCGACACGCAGTACGGGCTGTCTCACGTTCGCCAACGGCGTACTGGCGACTGGGGTAACTGCCTGGCCTGCGGGAACATCGTCTCGCACCATCGGGTTGGAGCAGATGTCGGCGTTAGCGGGGTCAGGAGGCCATCGACGGTGTCGGCAGTTGGAATGAGCGGTCCCCGCTTGCGGGACTAAGCTGCGGAAGGACAGGGAGGGGAAGTTCCCCCCACTGCCTGACCGCTCTGAGGAGCGATTAACGATGTTCGAGAGGTTCACCGACCGCGCGCGGCGGGTTGTCGTCCTGGCTCAGGAAGAAGCCCGGATGCTCAACCACAACTACATCGGCACCGAGCACATCCTCCTGGGCCTGATCCACGAGGGTGAGGGTGTCGCCGCCAAGGCCCTTGAGAGCCTCGGGATTTCGCTCGAGGCGGTCCGCCAGCAGGTGGAGGAGATCATCGGCCAGGGCCAGCAGGCCCCGTCCGGGCACATCCCCTTCACCCCCCGTGCCAAGAAGGTCCTGGAGCTGTCGCTCCGCGAGGCCCTCCAGCTCGGGCACAACTACATCGGCACGGAGCACATCCTGCTCGGCCTGATCCGCGAGGGCGAGGGCGTCGCCGCCCAGGTCCTGGTCAAGCTGGGCGCCGATCTCAACCGGGTGCGGCAGCAGGTCATCCAGCTGCTCTCCGGCTACCAGGGCAAGGAGACCGCCACCGCCGGCGGGCCTGCCGAGGGCACCCCCTCGACGTCCCTGGTCCTCGACCAGTTCGGCCGGAACCTCACCCAGGCCGCTCGTGAGTCCAAGCTCGACCCGGTCATCGGGCGCGAGAAGGAGATCGAGCGGGTCATGCAGGTGCTGTCCCGCCGTACCAAGAACAACCCGGTCCTGATCGGTGAGCCCGGCGTCGGCAAGACCGCCGTCGTCGAGGGCCTCGCCCAGGCCATCGTCAAGGGCGAGGTGCCCGAGACCCTCAAGGACAAGCACCTCTACACCCTGGACCTCGGCGCGCTGGTCGCCGGCTCCCGCTACCGCGGTGACTTCGAGGAGCGCCTGAAGAAGGTCCTCAAGGAGATCCGCACCCGCGGCGACATCATCCTGTTCATCGACGAGCTGCACACGCTGGTCGGTGCGGGTGCCGCCGAGGGCGCCATCGACGCCGCTTCGATCCTGAAGCCGATGCTGGCCCGCGGTGAGCTCCAGACCATCGGTGCCACCACGCTGGACGAGTACCGCAAGCACCTGGAGAAGGACGCGGCCCTCGAGCGCCGCTTCCAGCCCATCCAGGTCGCCGAGCCCTCGCTCCCGCACACCATCGAGATCCTCAAGGGTCTGCGCGACCGGTACGAGGCCCACCACCGGGTCTCCATCACCGACGAGGCCCTCGTCCAGGCCGCGACCCTGGCCGACCGGTACATCTCGGACCGCTTCCTGCCGGACAAGGCGATCGACCTGATCGACGAGGCCGGTTCCCGGATGCGCATCCGCCGGATGACCGCGCCGCCGGACCTCCGCGAGTTCGACGAGAAGATCGCCGGTGTCCGCCGGGACAAGGAGTCCGCGATCGACTCGCAGGACTTCGAGAAGGCCGCCTCCCTCCGCGACAAGGAGAAGCAGCTCCTGGCCGCCAAGGCCAAGCGGGAGAAGGAGTGGAAGGCCGGCGACATGGACGTCGTCGCCGAGGTCGACGGCGAGCTGATCGCCGAGGTCCTCGCGACCGCCACCGGCATCCCGGTCTTCAAGCTGACCGAGGAGGAGTCCTCGCGTCTGCTGCGCATGGAGGACGAGCTCCACAAGCGGGTCATCGGCCAGGTCGACGCCGTCAAGGCGCTGTCGAAGGCGATCCGTCGTACGCGTGCGGGCCTCAAGGACCCGAAGCGTCCCGGTGGTTCGTTCATCTTCGCCGGCCCGTCCGGTGTCGGTAAGACCGAGCTGTCCAAGGCGCTCGCCGAGTTCCTCTTCGGTGACGAGGACGCGCTGATCTCCCTCGACATGTCGGAGTTCAGCGAGAAGCACACGGTCTCGCGGCTCTTCGGTTCGCCCCCCGGTTACGTGGGCTACGAAGAGGGCGGCCAGCTGACCGAGAAGGTGCGGCGCAAGCCGTTCTCGGTGGTCCTCTTCGACGAGGTCGAGAAGGCCCACCCGGACATCTTCAACTCGCTGCTGCAGATCCTGGAGGACGGTCGTCTGACCGACTCCCAGGGCCGGGTCGTGGACTTCAAGAACACGGTCATCATCATGACGACCAACCTCGGCACCCGGGACATCTCCAAGGGCTTCAACCTGGGCTTCGCGGCCTCAGGTGACAAGAAGACCAACTACGAGCGCATGAAGAACAAGGTCTCGGACGAGCTCAAGCAGCACTTCCGGCCCGAGTTCCTCAACCGCGTCGACGACGTGGTCGTCTTCCCGCAGCTGACCCAGGACGACATCCTCGCGATCGTCGACCTGATGATCGGCAAGGTCGACGAGCGCCTCAAGGACCGGGACATGGGCATCGAGCTCTCCCAGTCCGCCAAGGAACTGCTCTCCAAGAAGGGTTACGACCCCGTCCTGGGCGCGCGGCCGCTGCGTCGCACGATCCAGCGCGAGATCGAGGACACCCTCTCGGAGAAGATCCTCTTCGGCGAGCTGCGCCCCGGTCACATCGTGGTCGTGGACACCGAGGGCGAGGGCGAGACCCAGACCTTCACCTTCCGCGGTGAGGAGAAGTCGGCACTGCCCGACGTCCCGCCGATCGAGCAGGCGGCCGGCGGTGCCGGTCCGAACCTGAGCAAGGAGGCGTAGCCCTTAGGGGAGACGTCCAGTGAGGGGCCGGTGCCTTCGGGTGCCGGCCCCTTTCGCATGGCTGTCGCTATCGCTCGAGCAGCCTGACGGCCACTCCGGGCGGGAACAGCCCGGAGTAGCGGGACAGCGGGAAGGCGTGCCCCGGCATGTTCTGGAGAGCCACCGAGTGGAGATTCGGGAGGCGGTGTGCCAGCACAGAGAGGTCCTCGGTGCCGAGCAGTCCCGTGACCCGCAGCACCTTGACCGTGGGCAGCTCCGGCAGGTGATCGAAGGAGCGTGGCAGTTCGCGCAGGAGCCGGGCGTGCAGATGGAGTTGCTTGAGGCGGGGCAGCGCGGCCACCGACTGCCAGTCGGCCGCCGTCAGCTCCGTCGTCAGCGGCCCGAGGCTGAGGTCCACGAGCTCGGTCCAGTGCTCCAGGCCGCGCAGGCCGGTGTGCGTCGTGGCGTGCCGACCGAGGAACAGGTAGGTCAGGTGCGCGTCCACGGGCAGGACCTCGGTGAGGCTGTGGCCCGGGAGTTCCTGTTCCAGGGTGAGCCTTCGCAGTGAGCGCAGGGACGCGAGGCCGGTCAGGTCGGCGATCTGGCCGCAGATGAGCTCGGTGAGCGGGAGGTCCGCGAGGCGGTCCAGGCCGCGCGCCTGGGTGCAGCGGGCCAGGAGCAGGTTGTGCAGGGAGCCGAAGGGCAGCAGGGCGCCCAGGTCGGTGAGGCCGGTGTTGTCGCGCAGGTCGAGCAGTGTCACGTCCTCGGGGGCCCGGACGGCGGCCAGGATCTCCTCGACGGGATGCTCGCCCTTGAAGGCGAGCCCACTCCAGGGCCGCATCCCGGGCAGAGCGGCCCGCTGCTCGGCCGACTCACAGGTGAGGTAGAGGCCATGGCGAGGCAGATGGTCCAGCACCTCCGCCGCATACCGCGCGGTGTCGAAGCGACTCCAGGTTCCGGCGAGTTGCCGACGTACCTCCAGGTCGCCGTGCTCCCGGAACCGCCGCAGCACCCCGAGAGCGCCCTCGGGTTCCTCCGTGCCCAGCAGCGAGGCGGTGATCGTGACGCCCAGTGCCTGCCGGTGCGACAGACGATCCGGCCCCGGCAACAACTCCAGCACCAGTGGACCGGCCTCCGCCAGAGCCCGCGCGTCCTCCTTCGACGCCGGCGGGATCAGGGCCGCCGCGCGCCGCTCCACCTCCGCCCGCACGGCCGCGTCCAGCGCCGGGGCGTGCTCCAGACAGGCCAGCGCGAGCAAGGTCAGCCGGGGGACGTCCCTGGCGAGCAGTTGCCGTAGCAGAGAAGCCCGTTCGCGGGGGCGGGCGTGGGCCACCGCCATGCGGATGACGTCCTCCCACTGGGTGTCGTCCGCGCGGCCGGCGAGGACGTCGAGGTGGCCCTCCTCCACGGCGTAGCGGGCGCCCAGGTAGTCCTGGAAGGTGCGGTGGACGAAGTCCACTACGCCGTCGGCAGGTTGGCGGAGCAGGCCGCTGCGCAGGAGCAGGTCGTGCAGGACCGCGCCGGCGGGGCCCCGCAGGCCGAGGGCGGGGAGGCAGCGGTCCACGATCGCCTCGGCGGTCTCCACCTCCATCTCGGTGCGCCCGCTCAGCACCAGCGCGTACGCGAGGCGTTGGATCAGCTCCAGCTGGGTCTCCTCGCCCAGTTCCAGCTCCAGACCCCGCTCCCGGTCGCGGCGCGCGAGCAGCATGGTGAGGGCGGCGTCGTACAACTCCTTGCGCCCTGTGGGGAGATAGCCCCGCCGTTCGCGGTGCAGGGCGCAGATCAGGCCGCACATCAGGGGGTTGGTGGCCAGGCGGGCCAAATCGCGTTTGGTGCGCAGGGAGTCCAGGAGCGGGGTCTCGTACTCGGGGGCTCCGGCCGCGGTGTGCCAGCGGTGGACGAAGGTCGCCACGTCCGGGCGGCGCATGGGGGCCAGGGTGAGCTCCCCGAAGCCCTCGGCGGCGAGCCAGTCGGGGCGGACGGCGGTCGGGCGGGAGGTCAGGAGCCAGCGGTTGCCGGGGTAGGCGCGGATGAGGGACAGAAGCCAGTCGCGGGTGCGGTGGCGGTCGGCGGCCGGGATCTCGTCCAGGCCGTCGACGAGGACCAGGCCGCGGCCCGCCGTCAGGACGCGTTCCGTCCAGCCCTCCGGCGGGGTCAGGGGGCAGCTCACGGCGGTCAGGAAGTCGGCGGGGGAGGGGAGGGACCCCGCGCGGATCAGGGTGCGCAGGGGCAGGACGTACGGCACTCCGCTGCCGTCCCGGGCCGCCGTGACCGCCAGCCACTGCACGAGGGTGGTCTTGCCGGAGCCCGCGTCGCCGCGCAGCAGGACCCGGTCGTGGGCGAGCAGGGCTTCCTCGGCGCGGACCCGCAGCGTCAGCGGGCCCCCGGGGTGTTCCTCGGTAAGGGGGCCCTCCTCCGCCGTGGTCGCCTCCAGGCTGAGGTACGCCACTTCGAGGGGCCAGCGGTCGGGGGAGTCGCGCAGGTCGATGCCGTAGATGGTGATGTGGCGGTGGCGGTCGGCGACGTACGGGAGGTAGCGCCGTTCGAAGTCGCGGTCCACGGCACCGGGGCGGGGGGTGCGGGCGAGCAACTCGTCCGTTTTCGAAATGAGTTCGGCCTGGGATCGGGTCTGCTCGACGAGGGTGCGGGCCACGAAGGTGGATCTGCGGGTGAAGAACTCCAGGATCTGGAGGCAGGCCCACTCGGTGGCCGAGTCGAGGAAGTACCCGGCGTCCGTGGACAGGCCGGCGGGAGAGGGGGCCGCGCGGCCGAGGACGCGCGCCAGTTCCCGGTGGCCGAGGCCGACCGCCTGTACGTCGTCCATCTCCAGGTCGCCCAGGGCCAGCAGCCGGGCTGTCAGGGCCTCGGCGACGGCCGCTTCCTCGTCGGCCGGGAAGGGAGGTTCGCCGGGGGAGTCGGTGGCCGCGCGGACCAGGCCGTCGGCGAGGGCGCGGACCTCCTTCTCGCCCAGGGTGCGCTTCTCGCCCCGGAAGGAGACCAGGGCCGAGAGCCGGACCGGTCTGTCGACCAGGCCGGCGCCCGGGCCGTCGGGCCGGAAGAGTTTCCGTACCAGTTGACCGACCAGAGCGGACGCCAGCTTGCTGCCGAGTACCGCGGGCTCCATCCGCCACCCCCGTGTGTGCCAGTGCGCGGACGGAGCCTAACCGGGCGGCCGGGGATCAGGACAACTGGCCGTCGTAGTCCGGGAGTTTGAAGGTCTTCTCGGCGTGGCCGCCCGACAGGTCGGTGGCGCTGTTGCCGATGTTCGCGATGATCGTGTAGCCCTTGTTCTCGATGTCGACGCGCTTGTCCGTCTTGTAGGTGGCGACGTCCTTGAAGAGGTCGATGAAGTTGCGGACGTAGAGGCCGCTCACCTGGTAGCCGACCTGCTTGAGGTTGTACTCGGTGGCCGAGCCGATGATGTCGGGGCGGGCGGTCACGAAGAACAGGGAGACGCCGTGCTCCTGGGCGTACTTCGCGACGTTGAGGACGGGCTTGTTGGCCGGCGCGGGGTAGCTGAAGCCGAAGTCGCTCTCCAGGGCGGTGTTGTCGATGTCGAGGACGATCGCCTGCTTCTCGCCGGGCTTCGTCGCGGCGATACGGGTCTTCAGGTACGGCAGGGCCTGGTCCATCACGGCCTGGCAGTCGGCCTGCCAGGTGGCGTAGTCGACCTTGGCGGCGGCGGCCGTGGCGGTCGTGGAGGCGCTCTGGCTCGTGGTCGATGTCGTCGCCGACGTCGTGGCGGCCTCGGCGGGTACGGCCAGGGCGACCAGGGCGGCCGCGGCGACGGCGCCGACAGCGGTGTGGCGAGCCCAGGGGCGTCTGCTGCTCATATCGGTGGGGGTCCTCTCACGTCCGAAAGCCGTTGTCCGGTGCATGGTGCGGGGCGAGGGTGACGCGAGGGGAACCGTAGGGTTACCAGCGGTAAGTAGCCAGAGACGGGCGTCACATCGGGAGGTGTTTAAAACGGCGTCTCCGGTGACATGACGCACAGGCGATTTGTCCGTTACTAGGGGGATTAGTGGCGAGAGGTGCGGGAGCGAGGCGTATCAGTCGCCAATGTCTGGACTTATTACTACGAACCGTCGTAGATGGCTGGTTTTGGGGTGCGCGTGCCTCGGGGTTACCAATGCCTTTCCGTTTTCCCCGACCCCCCGAGGTTCCTGATGTTCCAGCGCGTCTCCCCCCGCTCCTCCCGTACGACCCTGCTCCGTGCCCGGGTGGCCGTCCTGGCCGCGTCCGTGGGCGCGTCGGCCGTGCTCGGAGCCGGAGTCGCCTCGGCCGCGGCCAAGCCCTCCTGGGTGGACCCGGTCAAGAAGTACACGCTCAGCGCGACCTTCGCGCAGGCCGGCGGCATGTGGCAGTCCACCCACAGCGGGCAGGACTTCGCGGTGCCGAGCGGGACGAAGGTCGTCGCCGCGCACGGCGGGACCGTCGTGAAGGCGGGCCCCGGCGGTGCCGGTGACGGGTCCGCCTACGGCAACGCCATCGTGATCAAGCACGGCAACCGGACGTACTCGCAGTACGCCCACCTCTCGCGGATCAACGTCAAGGTCGGCCAGGTCGTCAAGACCGGTCAGCGCATCGCCCTGTCCGGCAACACCGGCAACTCCAGCGGCCCGCACCTGCACTTCGAGATCCGCACGACGGCGAACTACGGCTCGGCGATAGACCCGGTGGCGTTCCTTCGGGCCAAGGGTGTGAAGGTCTGAGGCGTCGTCTCGGCGGCCCCGCGGCCGGCAGTGCTCCGGCTGCCCGGGGCTACTCGTCGCCGCCGCCCCCGTGGGCCTGGGTGATCAGGTCCGTGGCCACCTCCAGGACCGCCTTGCGCTTGGACTCCTGGTCGCCGTCCAGGTCCTGGAGGAGGAACATCCCCGCGTGCAGCGTGAAGAGCGCGCTGACGGAACGGACCTGGGCGACCAGGTCGGCGTCCGGGTCGACGACGATCTCGCGCAGCCCCTGCATGCGCTCCTTGAAGGTCTCGCCGATGCGCAGTTCCCGGACCGTCGCCTGGTTCTCCTGCATGAAGCGGAACAGCTTGGTCGCCCCGCTCAGGATCTCGCTGTAGCGCCGGATGATCTCCTGCTTGGTCTCCAGCGTGTGGGGCTGCTGCCTGCCCCACTCGATCAGGTCGAGGATCGGCTGCGTCAGGTCGTCGTAGACGCTGACGAGAATCTCTTCCTTGGTCTTGAAGTGGTAGTACAGCGCCGCCTTGGTGACGTCCAGGTGCTCGGCGATCTCCCGCAGGGACGTCTTCTCGTACCCCTGCTCGGCGAAGAGTTCGAGGGCCACGTCCTGGATGCGCTGGCGCGTGTTGCCGCGGCGCTGCTGCTTCGTGCGGTCCATCGTGCCGCCCATCCTCATGCCTCTCGGCTTTCCATGAAACTTACTTGACGCCCGGCTAGTAAGGCGTCTACCTTCCCCAGTGTAGACAACTAGCCGGGCGGCAAGTAAGTGCCCCGGCGGGGGAAGTACGCAGAAGCTTCAGGGGAGTGGGAACGATGGCGGACACACAGACGGTCGAGACGGAACCGGACAAGGAGCCGGCCAAGCAGCGCAGCGTACGGGTCGTCCTGCTCGCGCTGATGATCACCATGATGCTCGCGATGCTCGACAACATGATCGTGGGCACCGCGATGCCGACGATCGTCGGTGAGCTCGGCGGCCTCGAGCACCTGTCCTGGGTGGTGACGGCGTACACGCTCGCCACGGCCGCCGCGACCCCGATCTGGGGCAAGCTCGGCGACATGTACGGCCGCAAAGCCACCTTCATGACCTCGATCGTGATCTTCCTGATCGGCTCCGCGCTCAGCGGCATGGCCCAGGACATGGGCCAGCTCATCGGGTTCCGGGCCGTGCAGGGCCTCGGCGCCGGTGGTCTGATGGTCGGTGTCATGGCGATCATCGGTGACCTGATCCCGCCCCGGGAGCGGGGCAAGTACCAGGGCATGATGGCCGGCGTCATGGCGCTCGCGATGATCGGTGGCCCGCTGGTCGGCGGCACGATCACCGACAACTGGGGCTGGCGCTGGTCCTTCTACATCAACCTGCCGCTCGGCGTGGTCGCCCTCGGCCTCATCAGCGTCGTGCTGCACCTGCCGAAGAAGCGGGCCAAGGCGGGCATCGACTACCTCGGCGTGGTCCTGCTGACCGTCGGCATCACCTCCATCGTGCTCGTCACCACCTGGGGCGGTACCGAGTACGCCTGGACCTCCGCGCGGATCATGGAGCTGATCGGCATCGGCGTCGCCGCGCTCATCGGGTTCGTGTTCTGGCAGACCAAGGCGGCCGAGCCGATCGTGCCGCTGCACATCTTCCGCAGCCGCAACTTCACGCTGATGTCGCTGATCGGCTTCATCACCGGCTTCGTGATGTTCGGCGCGACCCTCTTCCTGCCGCTGTACCAGCAGTCGGTCCAGGGGGCCTCCGCGACCAACTCCGGGCTGCTGCTCCTGCCGATGCTCGGCGCGATGCTGGTGACCTCGATGGTCGCGGGCCGGGTCACCACCAACACCGGGCGCTACTACGTCTTCCCGGTGGTCGGCAGTGTCCTGATGGTCGTCGGGCTGTACCTGCTGTCCACGATGGACACCGGGACCTCGCGGTTCACCTCCGGTGTGTTCATGGCCGTGGTCGGGTTCGGCATGGGCTGCCTGATGCAGATCACCATGCTGGTCGCGCAGAACAGCGTGGAGATGAAGGACATGGGCGTCGCGTCCTCCTCCACCACCCTGTTCCGTACGCTCGGCTCGTCCTTCGGTGTCGCCATCATGGGCGCGCTGTTCAACAACCGGGTCCAGGACGTCATGTCCGAGCGGGCCGGCGCGCTGGGCTCCAAGGTGACCGAGCAGTCCGCGCAGCTCGACGCGGCGAGCCTGGCGAAGCTGCCGGCGGCGGCGCGGGAGGCGTACCAGTACGCCGTCTCGGCCGGCACCCACTCGGCGTTCCTGCTCGGCTCGATCGTGGCCGTGCTCGCGCTGGTGGCGGCGGTGTTCGTCAAGGAGGTCCCGCTGAAGGGCGCGGGCCCGCAGAAGCCGACCGAGGACGCGGCACCGGCTCCGCTGGTCGAGGTCTGAACGCCCGACGGCCGGTCCGCCGAGCTTGCCCGAACGGCCCACGGCCGGTCCGCCGAGCTTGCCTGGGCCGGACCTGCTGAGTCCGCTCGGCCGGGCCCGCCGAGGTCTCTCCTACGGAGGCCTGAGCGCCCCTCCTGAAACTGAAGGCCCCCGGATGGTGTCCGCCCCGGGGGCCTTCGCCATGCGGAGGGCGTTCCGCTGCGTCTGGGCTTCGCCGTGCGGTGTCGAGGCGGGCGGTGTACCCGGCGTTCGCGCCGTACCGAGGGGCTTTTGCCGCACGCGGGCTTCGCCGTGCCATTTGTAGGCGTGTGCTGTGTCCGGGGTTTTTCGCCGTGCCTCGCGCGTTGCCCACGTCCCAGGCTTCGCTGATCCCGGCCCGTGCCGACCCGGGCCCGCACTGTGGCTGGGGCTCGCGCCGTACCCGCTCGACCCCGTCGCCGACCTGCCCCGGCTCGACGGTCCCCAGGCCCGTGCCGGCCAAGGGTTCGCGCCCTTCCTCGCGCCTTGCCCGCGATCCCGCGCCTTCCGACGCCCCGGCTTCGCCGTCCCAGGCCCGCGCCATGCCTGACGTTCTCGACAACCCCACCCGGCCCCCCGGCCCCGGGCCTTCGCCACACGCCGGCCGTCTCACCCCCGCCTCGGGCCTCGTCGGCCGTCACGCGCCCGAGGCCTTCCCGCCCCCACCCCCCTCCCCAGCCCACCCCCCACTGTCAGTACCGCATGTCACCATCGGGTTCGTGGACAGGAACCGGCAGTTGCGGCTTGCCAAGGACGTCATGGACCGGGACTGGGCGGATCCGGAACTCGACCTGGGTGCCGTTGCCGCGCGTGCCGGGTACTCGCGGTATCACTTCATCCGGGCCTTCAAGGAGGCGTACGGCGAGACGCCCGGCCAGTACCTCACGCACCGGCGGATCGAGCGGGCCGAGGAGATGCTGCGCGGGGCCGATCTGAGCGTCACCGAGATCTGCCACCTGGTCGGGTTCAGCAGCCTCGGCACCTTCTCCGCCCGCTTCAAGACGCGCACCGGACTCACCCCGAGCGCGTACCGGACCACGTACGTGGGCCGCGGCGCCGCCCTGATCCCCGGGTGCTTCGCCATGCTGTGGGCCGGCGGCTTCCCGGCCGCGCACACCGCAACTTCGAAGAAGCGCCCCGGTTCCTCCGCTGCCTACGGTGAGGAACAGGACAGCGGAAGCGGACCGGAGGGAACAGAGCCATGATCCTGGGGCTGGGCATCACCACCGTGTGGACCTTCGACCAGCAGCGCACCAAGGCCTTCTTCACCGAGAAACTGGGCTTCGAGGTGCGCAGCGAGGTCTCCATGGGCGACATGCGGTGGGTCACCGTCGGGGCGAAGGGACAGGAGGGCGTCGAGCTCGCCCTGATGAGCCTGGACGGACCGGGGCTGGACCCCGAGTCCTCCGAGGCGCTGAAGAAGCTGGTCGGCAAGGGGATCATGGGCGCCGGCGCGTTCCGGACCGACGACTGCCGAGGGGACTACGAGACGTTCCGGGCGCGCGGGGTCGAGTTCATCCAGGAGCCGCAGGAGCGGCCGTACGGCATCGAGGCGATCTTCCGCGACGACAACGGCAACTGGTTCTCCCTGACCCAGCGCAGCGATGAGCTGGACTTCTCGAAGGACTGGGCGTGACGGGTACCGGGGAGGACCTGGCCACGGCGGACCACACCGCCGTACGTGTCGCCCTGTGGCGGGCCCTCCATGTGCGCGCGGACCCGCCGCCGCATGTGCTGGCCGACGAGATCGGGCTGCGGCTCGCCGCACCGGACGACGGCTGGCGCGACCGGCCCGACATGGACGTGGACGCCACGCGCCGCACCCGGGCGTCGATCGTGGCCCGGACCCGGTTCGTGGAGGACCTCGTCCTGGAGCGGGGCGTGGACCAGTACGTCGTCCTCGGCGCCGGTCTCGACACCTTCGCCCAGCGTCGCCAGGAGCAGGCGGAAGCCGCCGGGCTGCGGGTCTTCGAGGTCGACCGGCCGGGTCCGCAGGCCTGGAAGCGACGGCGGCTGGAGGAGCTCGGGTTCGGTGGCCCGCCGTGGCTGCGGCTCGTGCCGGTCGACTTCGAGGGGGACTGGTGGGACCGGCTGGCCGCGGCGGGGTTCGATCCGGGGCGCCCCGCGGTGGTGGCGTCCACGGGCGTCACCATGTACCTCACCCGGGAGGCCAACGCGTCCACGTTCCGCCTGGTCGCCGGGCTCGCCCCCGGGTCCCTGTTCGTGACGACCTTCCTGCGGCCGCCGGCGGACGTCGAGCCGGAACAGCGGCCCCAGCTGGAGGCGGCCGTGGCGGGAGCCCGGGCAGCGGGCACACCGTTCCTGAGCTTCTTCCGGCCTGCCGAGATCCAGGCCCTGGCCCGCGAGTCCGGCTTCCGCGAGGTCCGGCATGTGCCGGTGGAGGAGCTGGACCGGCGCTATTTCGAGGGCCGGACGGACGGCGTACGGCCGTCCAGAGGCGAGGAGCTGCTGGTGGCGGGCACCTGAGTCGGCGGCAGGAGCTGTTGGTGGCGGGCACCTGCGGCTACGGCAGCAGCGGATGGCTCCCCGTCGCCGTTGGGGCGTGCTCCGGCAGCCACAGGACCGCCACCGCGCCCTCCGAGGGGATCTCGTCCGGCGCTCCGGCGGGGCGGACGTTGCGGAAGGTCAGGCGGGCGCCGAGGACCCGGGCCTGGCCCGCCGCGATGGTCAGACCCAGCCCGTGGCCGTGGCCCGCCCGGTCCGCGCTGCCCGTGCGGAAGCGGCTCGGGCCGTCGGCGAGGAGGTCCTCGGGGAAGCCCGGGCCGTGGTCGCGGACGCGGATCACGCGGCCCTCGACGGTGACCTGGATGGGCGGCTTGCCGTGCCGTGCGGCGTTGGCGAGGAGGTTGAACAGGACGCGTTCCAGGCGGCGCGGGTCGGTGGTGACCTCCGACTCGTGCACCACCCGGACCTCGATCTCCGGGTCCTTGGCCGCCACCCGCCGGGCGACGAACTCGCCGAGCAGGATGTCCTGGAGCTCGGCGCGTTCGGAGGCGCCGTCGAGGCGGGCCACCTCCAGGACGTCCTCCACCAGGGTGCGCATGGCCTTCGCCCGGTCCAGGACCAGCTCGGTGGGACGGCCGGGCGGCAGCAGTTCCGCCGCCGTCAGCAGGCCCGTCACCGGTGTCCGCAGCTCGTGCGCGATGTCCGCCGTGACCCGGCGCTCCGCCTCGAGCCGCTGCTGGAGCGCGTCCGCCATGGCGTCCACCGCGCTCGCGAGGTCGTCGGTCTCGTCCTGGACGACCCCGCCGATCGCGTCCCGGACCCGTACGTCGGTCTCGCCCTTGGCCATCTGGTTCGCCGCGGCCGCCGCCTTCCGCAGCCGCCGGGACAACTGCCCGCCGATGAGCACGCCGAGCGCGCTGCCGCCGAGGACCACCGCGATGGAGCCGATCACCAGCGCCTGGTCGAGGTCTTTCAGGATGTCGGTGCTGCGGTCGGTGAACCCGGTGTGCAGGGACAGCACGTGGCCGCCCTTGACCGGGACGGCCGCCCAGATGTCGGGCCCCCGGTCGGGACGGTCGGAGACGAAGGTCGCCCGGCGGCCCTCCTCCACCTTCCTGCGCAGCGGCGGCGGCAGATGCCGGTCGTCGACCACGATGCTGGGGAAGTTCGGCTTGCCGGTCAGCTCGTAGTTGCGCTGCGCGATCCGGATCCGCTCGTCGGCCAGGTCGCGCGCGTTGTCCAGCATCGAGACCCGTGCCGCGTTGTGCACGACCAGGCTGAGCGCGACCGCCACCAGCGCGCCGACCAGCGCGATGGCCGCACTGAGCTTCCATCTCAGCCCTGTCCGCATCACCACGCGCTCCGTCACCGGGCTCCGAAGGATCCCCCGCATGCCCAGGCCCCCCGCTCAGGCCTTCAACTTGTAGCCGAAGCCGCGGACCGTCTCGATCCGGTCCTGGCCGATCTTCGTCCGCAGCCGCTGCACATGGACGTCGACGACCCGGGTGTCACCACCCCAGCCGTAGTCCCACACCCGCTCCAGGAGCTTGTCGCGGGAGAGCACGGTGCCGGGCGCGGAGGAGAACTCCAGGAGCAGCCGCATCTCGGTCGGCGTGAGGCCCACCGGCTGTCCGCCCTTGCGCACCTCCATGCCCTCGGTGTCGATCTCCAGCTCGCCGAAGGTCAGCACACCCCCGGCGTCGGGGGCCGCGCTCTCCTCGCCCCGGTCGGCGCCGCCGGCGTGCCCGAAGCGGCGCAGCACCGCGCGGATCCGGGCGACCAGGACGGCGCCGTCGAACGGCTTGGTCACGTAGTCGTCGGCGCCCGCCTCCAGGCCCAGCACCACGTCGATGGAGTCGGCCCGCGCCGACAGCATGATCACCGGCACGGTGGACTCGTCGCGGATACGACGGCACAGGCTGACCCCGTCCAGGCCCGGGACCATGACGTCCAGCAGGGCGATGTCGGGGCGGTCGGCCCGGAACGCCTCCAGGCCGGACAGTCCGTCGGGCATGGCGGTGACCGCGAAGCCGTCCCGCTCCAGGGCGAGCTGGGTGGCCTCGCGGATGACGTCGTCGTCCTCGACGAACAGCACGTGGGTCTGGTCTGCCATCCGGGTGCTCTCACTCTTCGGGGTCGTGACGGTCACTAAGTAATCGTTCCGGGGGGTCCGATCGGTTCACCTGTGCGGGACTCAGTTGTCCGGCGTCGGCGTCGGGTCCGTGCCGACCACGCCGCTGTAGTCGCTGTGCGTCCTGTACACCGTGGCGAACTTCCCGGCGGCCCAGCGGTAGGTGGTCACGTTCTCACCGGACGGGGCCGACACCGGGTCGCCCTTCTCGTACACCTGCTTGGTCACCACCAGGTCGCCGCGGTCGATCTCGGCGTAGACCGGGGGTTCCTCGGCCTGGAAGACATTCTGGTACGAACCGTCTTCCTCGCGGTACACGTACGAGCCGACACCCACCAGATCGGCACAGGTCACGACGTTGACGACGACGTCGTCGGCCGAGCCGCCGGTGAGGTCGCCGTAGGAGAGGTCGACCGGGTACTCGTCGGCGACACACGGCTTCAGGTCGCGCTTGACCGCGTCGGAGACCTTCGGGTCCGACTTGAGGAGGGCGACCGCGGAGGTGCGGTCCAGGCGCGGCGAGGCCGCGAGGGACGGCGCGGCCGCGGACCGGGCGTCGGTCCCGGCGACCGCGTGCGCCGGACCCTCGTCACGGGTGCCGGTGCCGCCGGTGGCGCAGGCGGAGACGAAAAGGGCAAGGGCGGCGAGCACGGCCACTGCCGTGCTCGCCGCCTGGAGAATCCCCCGGACCGGAGCGGGGTCCGATCTGGTGGGCCCGGGTTCGGTCAGGCCGCCGCGCAACGCTCCCGCTCCTCACGCTCCAGCGCGCGTGCGTCCAGGTCGCGGGCCTCCAGCTCCTCGCGGAGCCGGGCGAGCGCCCGGTGCAGCGTGCTCTTGACCGTTCCCACCGACATGCCGAGGGCAGCGGCCGTCTCCTCCGTGGACATCTGCTCCCAGTGTCGCAGCACGACGACACTGCGCTGCTTGGGGGCGAGCACTTTCATGACGTCCATCAGCAGGGCGCGGTCCGCGTGCTGCTCGGTGGAGTCGTCGACCGAGGCGTCCGGGAGCTGCTCGGTGGGCACCTCGTCCAGCTTGCGCGCCCGCCACCACTCCGTGCGGGTGTTGATCATCACCCGGCGCAGATAGGCGTCCGCGAGCCGCTTGTCCTCGATGGTCTCCCAGCGGCCGTACGTCCGCACGAGCGCCGTCTGGAGCAGGTCCTGCGCGTCGACCGGGTCCGGGACCAGCCGGCGTGCGCTGCGCAGCAGCGCGTCCTGCCGGGTGCGGACGTACTCCTCGAACTCGAGCACCTCGCCCTGCGCCATGTCGACCGCCTCCTGCTTTCCCCGTGTGTCCCTCGTGGTCTGCGGCCCGGTGTCGCCGGGCCACGCAGATGAAGCTACGGAGCGGTTGTCACGGGGCTGTGCGAAGCAGCGCGCGGCTGGCAATCGGCTGTCCGTCGGTTGTGTAACGGAAGCCGAAAAGGGGTAAACCGGCGCGGTTGATTGCGCCGGTTCACACCGTTATGTCGGTTCTTCCGTCGTCCTCTATGTCAACGGCAGCCGATACAAACCACCCGCGAGGGGCTCCACGAGCCCATCGGCGACCAGTCCGTCCAGCGCCCGTGCCCGCTGCACCGGCTCGTGCCAGACCCGGTCGAGGACCGTCTGCGGGACGGGCGCGTGGGCCTCCCGCAGCACGGCGAGCAGCTTGCCGCGGACCTGGCGGTCGGTACCGGCGTACGTCTGTCCGCGCCGCGCGGGCCCGTCGTGCGCGGGCTTGCCCGCGAGGCGCCAGGAGCACTGCGCGGCGATCGGGCAGCGCTGACAGCTCTCGTTCTTGGCCGTGCACACGAGCGCGCCCAGCTCCATGGACGCGGCGGCCCAGCGGGCGGCCGTGGCCTCGTCCTGCGGCAGCAGCGCGCGGGCGAGCTTGCGCTCGGCGGCCGTGGTCGCGTTCGGCGGGTACTGCACACCGGTCACCGCCCGGGCGAACACCCGCCGCACGTTGGTGTCCAGGACCGCGTGCCGCTGCCCGTACGCGAAGGAGGCGACGGCCGCGGCCGTGTACTCGCCGATCCCGGGCAGCGCCAGCAGTTGCGCGTGGTCCGTCGGCACGTCCCCGCCGTGCCGTTCCGTTATGGCGACCGCGGCGCCGTGCAGCCGCAGCGCCCGGCGCGGATAGCCGAGCCGCCCCCAGGCGCGCACGGCCTCGCCGGGCGCCTCCTGGGCCAGGTCGGCGGGGCGTGGCCAGCGGGCCAGCCACTGCTCGTAGACGGGCAGCACCCGGCTCACCGGCGTCTGCTGGAGCATGAACTCGCTGACCATCACGCCCCAGGGGCCGGCCTCCGGGCGCCGCCAGGGCAGATCCCGGGCGTGCTCGTCGAACCAGTCGATGACGGGGGCGTGCAGGTCCTCTCCGCGAGGAGTGCCTGCGGTGCCTGCGGTGTCGGCGAGGGGGGTTCCGGCGGTGTCGGCGAGAGCATGGCCGGTGTTGTCGGCGGCGGCGGGGCGGCTGGGCGAGGGCTTCGTGGGCGCAGTCATGGCCTTCCGATCCTGCCATGCCGGAGCGGGCGGACGGGTGTTCTGCGGGGCCGGGTCGGACGGATCCGGTACGGGGGAGCAGCCCTGGCCAGAGGTGCAAGGGACACGATCGCGAACACGCCGTCCGTCCACGTCCCGACCTCGGGCCGTCACCCGCGCGGGGGGACCTGTGCGGTCACGCACCGTAGGCAGGAGGTCCGTTCGGTCACACTCCGCCGTCGAAACGTGTCACGCCTGGCGAAAGCCGCCCCTGGAACGGGAGTTGCCGGAATGATGATCCGGAAAAGTTGTGGCGTGGGGCGGCGGGTGAGAGCGGTGAACCCGGCGATCTCTCGTACAGTTTGCGCCGTGGGATCTCTGCGCAATCCGGTCGGGCCGCTTCCCTCCTCCATCTACTGGCGACGGAGGGCCGTCATGCTGTCCGTCCTCGCCGTGCTGGCGCTGCTGATCGCGTGGATCGTCAGCTTCGGCGGCGGTGGGGGTGACAAGAACGGCGCCGACGGGTCCAACGGCAAGAATCCCACCCCCTCGACGATCAGCCCCGGACCGTCCGGCTCCGGGCCCGCGATCAGTCAAGCCCCGGGCGGCCGCGACGAGTCGACGACCGGCGGTGACACCTCCGGCGGCGCGGGAAGCGGCGGCGGTGACGGCTCCGACGTGGGCAACGGGGGCTCCGGCGGGGCGGGGGGTGCGGGTGGCTCCGACGCCGGCGGTTCCGGTGGTACGGACGGCGCGGGTGCCGCCGGGGGCGGCGTCGCGGGCTCCGGGGTGGGTCAGGGCGACACCCTGCCGGCCGGGTCCGGACTCCCCAACTGCACTGCCACATCTCTGAAGTTGACCGTCCGCAGCCAGCGCAACGCCTACGAGCCCGGTCAGACGCCCACGTTGCTGCTCACCGCGACCAACTCCTCCGGCAGCGACTGCAAGGTCGATCTCGGCCCGAAGAACGCGGTGCTGACGATCACTCAGGCCGACTCGGACGACACGTACTGGTCGTCCGCCGACTGCCCGAAGACCGCGGGCAACCTCGTCTTCCGGGCGCCCGCGGGCAGCAGCATCACCTACACCGTGAAGTGGGACCGCAAGCCGAGCGCCCCGCAGTGCGCGACTCCTCCGGCCGGTTCCGCGGGTGCCGGGACGTACCTGGTCGAGGTGAAGAAGCCCGGATATCCCACCGTTCAGGCCTCGTTCGTGCTGGAGAACGACTGAGACTCCCCGGGAACCCCGCGGGGAGTCTCCGACGCAGCGTGTCGGGGCCTTGGGACGTACTTAGACGTACCGCTCCAGGATCGAGCTCTCCGCGAGCCGCGACAGGCCCTCGCGGACGCTCCGCGCCCTGGCCTCGCCCACTCCGTCGACCGTCTGAAGGTCGTCCACGCTGGCCGCGAGGAGCTTCTGGAGGCCGCCGAAGTGCTCCACCAGGCGGTCGATGATCGCGCCGGGAAGGCGGGGGACCTTGGCCAGCAGGCGGAAGCCGCGGGGGGAGACCGCCGAGTCCAGGGACTCGGGGGAGCCGGTGTAGCCGAGGGCGCGGGCCACGGTGGTGAGTTCGAGGAGCTCCGCGTGGGACAGCACGTTCAGTTCGTACAGGGCCTCGTCGACCGTGCGGGAGCGCTTCGCGGTGGGCTCGGGGACGTAGTCCCGCACGACCAGTTCGCGCTCCGGCTCGACGCCCGCGATCAGCTCGTCGAGCTGGAGGGCCAGGAGGCGGCCGTCGGTGCCGAGTTCGACGACGTACTCGGCGATCTCGGTGGCGATACGGCGGACCATCTCCAGGCGCTGGGCCACCGCCGAGACGTCCCGGACCGTCACCAGGTCCTCGATCTCCAGCGCGGAGAGGGTGCCGGCGACCTCGTCCAGGCGCAGCTTGTAGCGCTCCAGGGTCGCCAGCGCCTGGTTGGCGCGGGACAGGATCGCCGCCGAGTCCTCCAGGACCCGGCGCTGGCCGTCGACGTACAGGGCGATCAGGCGCATCGACTGGGAGACGGAGACCACCGGGAAGCCGACCTGCTTGCTCACCCGGTCCGCGGTGCGGTGCCGGGTGCCGGTCTCCTCCGTCGGGATGGTGGCGTCCGGCACGAACTGCACACCGGCCCGCAGGATCTTCGACAGGTCCGACGAGAGCACGATCCCGCCGTCCAGCTTGCACAGCTCACGCAGGCGCGTGGCGGCGAACTCGACATCCAGGACGAAACCGCCCGTGCACATCGTCTCGACCGTCTTGTCGAAGCCCAGCACGATGAGGCCGCCGGTGTTGCCGCGCAGCACCCGCTCGAGGCCGTCGCGCAGGGCGGTGCCGGGGGCCACGGCGCTCAGGGAGGCGCGCATCAGGCCATCGGAACCGGCACTTCCACCGGACTTTCCGGGAGCTGCTGCCCGGTCGTTGGCTGCCACTGCTCTCCTCCGGTCGCGGGGTCTGGGGCGCTCCCGTGTCGCACATTCGGTTCGTACGGACGGGCGAGACCAGGGCAAAGTCTACCGGCGGTCCTCCGCGTCCCGTGGGGCCTCTCGCCGACGCGAGCGCGGAAGGACCCTCAGGGCGTCCCCTATGTCCGCGACTTCCAGGACCTTCATGCCGGGCGGGACCTTGCCCGGATCGCCCGGGACGAGCGCGTGCGTGAAGCCCAGACGGTGTGCCTCGGAGAGCCTGCGCTGGACCCCGGTGACCCGTCTGACCTCGCCCGCGAGGCCCACTTCGCCGATCGCGACGAGGTTCTTGGGCAGCGGGGTGTCGCTGGCCGCGGAGGCCAGGGCGAGAGCGACCGCCAGGTCGGCGGCGGGTTCCGAAAGCTTTACCCCGCCGACCGTGGCCGAGTAGATGTCCCGCTTGCCGAGCGCGCTGATCCGGCCGCGCTGCTCCAGGACGGCGAGCATCATCGAGACCCGGGAGGTCTCCAGGCCGGAGGTGGTGCGCCGGGGGGAGGGGATCTGCGAGTCGACGGTGAGCGCCTGCACTTCGGCCACCAGGGGGCGGCGGCCCTCCAGGGTGACGGTGAGACAGGTGCCGGGGACCGGTTCGTCACGACGTGTCAGGAAAAGTCCGCTTGGGTCGGCGAGGCCCGTGATGCCCTCGTCGTGCAGCTCGAAGCAGCCGACCTCGTCGGTGGCGCCGTAGCGGTTCTTGACGCCCCGTACGAGCCTGAGGCGCGCGTGCCGGTCGCCCTCGAAGCTCAGGACCACGTCCACGAGGTGTTCTAGGAGCCGCGGTCCGGCGATCGCGCCGTCCTTGGTGACATGGCCCACCAGGAGGGTGGACATCCCGCGCTCCTTGGAGGCCCGGATCAGCGCCCCGGCCACCTCGCGCACCTGGGCCATGCCGCCGGGGGCGCCGTCGATCTCCGGTGAGGCCACGGTCTGCACCGAGTCGAGGATCAGCAGCGACGGCTTCACCGCGTCCAGATGACCGAGGACCGCGGACAGGTCGGTCTCGGCGGCGAGATACAGGTGGTCGTCGATCGCGCCGATGCGGTCGGCGCGCAGCCGGACCTGGCTCGCCGACTCCTCGCCGGTCACATAGAGCGTGCGGTGCTCGTCGCTCGCCGACTTGGCCGCCACGTCCAGCAGCAGCGTGGACTTGCCGACGCCGGGCTCGCCCGCGAGCAGCACCACCGCGCCGGGCACCAGGCCGCCGCCGAGCACCCGGTCCAGCTCGGGCACGCCGGTGGAGCGGGCGGTGGCCTGACGGCCGTCCACCTGGCCGATGGGCACGGCGGAGGTGGTGACACGGCCGGGTGTCGTCGTACGGACCGCGGGCGCGCCGTACTCCTCGATCGTGCCCCAGGCCTGGCACTCGGGGCAGCGGCCGAGCCATTTGGCCGTCTGCCAGCCGCACTCGGTGCAGCGGTAGGACGGACGCTCCTTGGCGGACTTCGTACGGGTGGCCATGCACGAACCGTAACCGCCGCCACTGACAACGCGGTCCGCGCCACCGGCGATCCGGCCGCCGCCCCCACCCGGCCTGCAGGTCAGTGCGGGAACCGGCCACGTCACGCCGGGAACGAGCCACGGAATCCGGGGTTCCTGTCCCCTATTGAGGGATCGTTTCACCCGTACGGAGTAAAACTCCTCAAGGCGCAGGAAGGGGCCATCTTCCGCCCCCTACGGTCCACGGATGATGAGCAGCACTCCGGAGACCTCGACCCGCACCACCGGCGCGCACCGGGCGCAACGGGAGGAGCGCGACCGCGGTGCCGCGCGCACGCTGGCGCAGCGGCCGCCCGGGCGCTACGAGCCGTATCTGGACGGCCTGTTCACCTACTGCCTGTCGGTGCTGTGCGAGCACGACGCGGCGACCGCGGCCCTCGGTGACGTCCTCGCGCTCGCCGAGAAGCGCGGCGGCCCCGACGCGGCCGGCGACCGCCGGGCCTGGCTGTACGCACTGGCCCGCTGGGCCTGTCTGCGCAAGCTGGCCGAGGCCAAGCAGAAACGTCAGGCCACCCACGCGGCCGGGCGCCACGGAGCCTCCGCCAAGTCCGCCGAACCCCCGGTCGCCGAGGACGTCCTGGCGGAGCGGCGCCGCGAACTCGCCCAGCTGGCCTGGCCGGAGGCGGCCGGCACCACCCCCGAGCAGCGCGAGGCGCTCGAACTCGCCGTACGGCACCACCTCGCCGCCCACGAGGTCGCCGCCGTCCTCGGCATGGACCTCGCCGGCGCCCGCGAACTGCTCGCCTCCGCCGCCTGCGAGGTCGAGCGCACCCGCGCGGCCCTCGCCGTCGTCGAGACCGGCGACTGCCCGAGCGTGGCCCGGCTCACCGGCGACAACCAGTTCGTGCTCAGCTCCGCCCTGCGCCGCGAACTCGTGCGCCATGTCGACGACTGCCCGCGCTGCCGCCGCAGCGCCGAACGCGCGATCCCCGGCCGCTGGCCCGGCGCCATGACCACGCCCGCCGAACTGCCCGTCCTGGAGGCCCCGCGCGCGGCCCTGCACATGGCGCTCGCGCACCCGCCACGCGCGCGTGGCGCCGGGGTGCCCCGCTTCGACCGGCGGGGCTTTCCGATGGACCCCAAGGACCGCGCCGCCCGCCGGGACCGTCTGCGCGCGCGTGCCGTCACCACGACCGTCGTCGCGACCGTGGTCGCCGCGCCCGTGCTCGCCCTGTGGGCCGCGTACCGGGGAGGCCCCGGCGAGGGCGCCGACGGTCACTCCGCCAGCGCCAGCGAGGCGCACGGCCCCGGCAGCCTGGACGGCGCGAGCGCGAGCGGCGGCTACCAGAACGCGGGCAACGCCTCCGTGAGACCCGGCCCCCGCTTCACCAAGGACGGCCGCCCCGACGTCTCCGTGGAGGTCGTGAGCGTCACCGGCGCCGGCAGGAAGGGCGCCGGACAGCTGGAGGTGGCCGCCGACAACGACGGCGACACCACCCTGGTCACCCTCACCGCGAACGGCGCCGCCCCGGTCCGCTGGTCGGCCACCACCGGCGCCTCCTGGCTCTACCTCAGCCACTCCTCGGGAACCCTGAAACCCGGCCAGTCGTTGACGATCAAGGTGTACGTCGACCATCTGCGCGAGCCGTCCGGCCCCTGGAGCGCGCGCGTGGCGATCTCACCGGCCGGCGCCGTCGTCACCATCCACGGCTACGGCACCGCGCCCACCCCGACCGGCCCCGGCCCGCGCCCCACGCCGCCGAGCGATCCCCCGAGCTCGTCCGACCCGGACCCGACCCCCAGCGACCCCACCTCCCCGCCGACCGGCAGCGAGCCCCCGCCGTCACCGGACCCGACCCCCACCGCGTCCACCGACCCGTCCACGCCGACCCCATCGGATTCGACCCCGCCCCCGAACGAGGGCGACGACCCGAGCCCGTCCACGTCGTAGGGCGGCAGGGTGGGCATACCCGTCGCGTGGCTGCCGCCGAGCCGCCCGCGGCGACCGGTGCGGGGACGTCGGACTGTCAGCGGGGTAGGTTGCCTTGCGGGTGCGGCGCAGGCGAGCCGCGCGAGACGCCGGGCACCGGACCGGCGTGCTGCTCGGTACGGAGGCCGATCCGTCGGCGGGGGCGGCGGCCTCACGGGTGCGGAGCAGGCGAGCCGCGCGAGACGCCGGGCACCGGACCGGCGTGCCGCTCCGGACAGCGGCCGATCTTCGGAAGCTCGCGGCCTCCGGGGCGGAAGCCGGCCCTCGGACGGAATCGGCCAACCTCATAGAAGCCGGCCCACGACCGAAAGCCGCCCCTCGGACAGCGGCGGCCTCTCAGACGGCCGGACCCGCGGGACCTACTGGACCCCCGGCCCTTCAGACCGCCGGACCCGCGGGACCCACCGGACCCCCGGCCCTTCAGACCGCCGGACCCGCGGCACCCACCGGCCCCCCGGCTCCTCAGGCCGCCGGACCCGCCGGACCCGCCGGACCCGCCGGACCCGCCGGACCCGCCGGATCCGCCGGATGCGGTGCCAGCAGCGGCAGCTGCGACGCCAGGCGCTCCTCGCACAGCTCGACGAGACGGTCGTAGCCCGCCTTGCCCATCAGCTCGATCAGCTCGGGCCGGTAGGACACGTAGACCGGGTCGCCCGCGCCGTGGGCCGAGGTCGCCGAGGTGCACCACCAGTGCAGGTCATGGCCGCCCGGGCCCCAGCCGCGCCGGTCGTACTCGCCGATCGACACCTGGAGCACCCGGGTGTCGTCGGGCCGGTCGATCCAGTCGTACGTCCGCCGCACCGGCAGCTGCCAGCAGACGTCCGGCTTGGTCTCCAGCGGCTCGCGGCCCTCCCGCAGCGCCAGGATGTGCAGCGAGCAGCCCTGGCCGCCCGCGAAGCCCGGCCGGTTCTGGAAGATGCAGGAGCCCTGGAAGGGGCGGGTCTGGCGGTCGCCGTCCTCGTCCTCCGAGACCCAGCCGTTCGCCGTGCCCTCGTCGTGGTGCTGCCAGATGTCCGGAGTGAGTCGCGCCACATGCTCGGCGACCCGCTTCTCGTCGTCCTCGTCGGAGAAGTGGGCACCCAACGTGCAGCACCCGTCGTCCGCGCGCCCCGCCTGGATGCCCTGGCAGCCGCTGCCGAAGATGCAGTTCCAACGAGAGGTCAGCCATGTCAGATCGCAGCGGAAGACCTGCTCGTCGTCCGCCGGATCCGGGAACTCCACCCACGCGCGCGCGAAGTCGAGTCCCTTCTCGTCGGCCGCCAGAGCCTGCCTGGCCTTCTTCGACAGCTTCGCCGGCTTCGACCGCCCCGCAGGCGCTACCGGCTTCACCGGCGAAGAACCGTCGGCAGTTGTGGCCGGTTTGTCGTCCTTCACCTTTTTCGTCTTTGGCACGCGTCCAGGGTAAGTCGCCGGAAGCCCCTCCGGAGACAGTCGAACGACCAGCTGGCAGTAGCGTTCCCTACATGAGACTCGGTGTCCTCGACGTGGGATCGAACACGGTGCACCTGCTGGTGGTGGATGCGCACCCCGGCGCACGCCCCCTGCCCGCGCACTCGCACAAGGCGGAGCTCCGCCTTGCCCAACTCCTCGACGGGGCCGGTGCGATCGGCCCCGAGGGCGTCGAGAAACTCGTCTCGGTCGTCAAGGACGCCCTCCAGGCCGCCGAGGACAAGGGCGTCGAGGACCTGCTGCCGTTCGCCACCTCCGCGGTCCGCGAGGCCAGCAACGCCGACGACGTCCTCGCGCGCGTGCGGGCCGAGACCGGCGTCGAGCTCCAGGTGCTCTCCGGCGCCGAGGAGGCCCGCCTCACCTTCCTCGCCGCCCGCCGCTGGTTCGGCTGGTCGGCGGGCAAGCTCCTGGTCCTCGACATCGGCGGCGGTTCCCTGGAGATCGCCTACGGCATCGACGAGGAACCGGACGCCGCGGTCTCCCTGCCGCTCGGCGCGGGCCGCCTCACCGCGGGCTGGCTCCCCGGCGACCCCCCGGACCCGGACGACATCCGGGCCCTGCGACGGCACGTGCGCGCCCAGATCGCCCGTACGGTCGGCGAGTTCGCCCGCTTCGGCGCCCCCGACCACGTCGTCGCCACGTCCAAGACCTTCAAGCAGCTGGCCCGCCTGGCCGGCGCGGCCCGCTCGGCCGAGGGCCTGTACGTCCAGCGCGAGCTGAAGCGGGAGTCCCTGGAGGCCTGGGTCCCGAGACTGGCCGGCATGACGACGGACCAGCGGGCGGAGCTGCCGGGCGTCTCGGAGGGCAGGGCGAACCAGCTCCTGGCCGGTGCCTTGGTGGCCGAGGGCGCGATGGACCTGTTCGGGGTGGAAACGGTCGAGATCTGTCCGTGGGCGCTGCGAGAAGGCGTCATCCTGCGCCGACTTGACCACATGGGTTCAGCGCAGGGCCTCTAGGGGCGCGGGGCTGTGTCTCTCTGCGGCTCCGCCGCGGGGCGCGACAAGCCACGACGCACCCGCAGCCGCCCCCGTGGCAAACACCACAACGGCGAATAGGCGTCCCGTTACACCCCTGCGGACGCCGTAGGCTGACCGACGTGGCAGAACCAGTCGTACGGATCCCGGATGCGAAGGTCGCCCTCTCGACGGCCTCCGTCTACCCGGAGTCGACGGCGACGGCCTTCGAGATCGCCGCACGCCTCGGCTACGACGGCGTAGAGGTCATGGTGTGGACCGACCCGGTCAGCCAGGACATCGAGGCCCTGCGCCGCCTCTCCGACTACCACGGCATCCCGATCCTCGCCGTGCACGCCCCGTGCCTGCTCATCACGCAGCGCGTGTGGTCGACGGACCCCTGGGTCAAGCTCCAGCGCGCCCAGGCCGCCGCGGAGAAGCTCGGCGCGAGCACCGTCGTCGTGCACCCGCCGTTCCGCTGGCAGCGCCAGTACGCCCGGGACTTCGTCGACGGCATCTGGCGCATGGCGAACGAGACGGACGTACGGTTCGCCGTCGAGAACATGTA
Organism: Streptomyces griseorubiginosus; assembly: GCF_001514195.1. GTDB lineage: Bacteria > Actinomycetota > Actinomycetes > Streptomycetales > Streptomycetaceae > Streptomyces > Streptomyces griseorubiginosus. The sequence goes on from NZ_KQ948741.1 coordinate 385,862, forward strand.
CCCCTGGCGCTACCGCGACCGCGAGATGCTCGCCTACGCCCCCGACTGGGACGTCACCAAGGACGACTACCGGCACTTCACGATCGACCTCAGCCACGCGGCGACCTCCCGGACCGACGCGATGCAGATGGTCGACCGGATGGGGGACCGGCTCGGCCATGTCCACCTCGCCGACGGCAAGGGCTCCGCGAAGGACGAGCACCTGGTCCCGGGACGCGGCAGCCAGCCCTGCGCCGAGCTGCTGGAACGCCTCGCGCTGAGCGGCTTCGACGGCCATGTCGTCATCGAGGTCAACACCCGCCGCGCGATGTCCGGCGCCGAACGTGAGGCCGACCTCGCGGAGGCCCTCGCCTTCACCCGCCTCCATCTGGCCTCGCCGGTGAAGGTGCCGCGGCGATGAGCGGCCCGGAGGGCGCCCCGGCCGTGAGCGACGGCACGGCCCGGAAGCGCGGCCGACCCCGTCGTACGGACTCGGACGCGGCCGGCACCCGCGACCGGATCCTGGTCGCGGCCCGCGAGGAGTTCTCCGAACGGGGCTACGAGAAGACGTCGGTGCGCGGCATCGCCAAGGCCGCCGGGGTCGACTCGGCGCTGGTCCACCACTACTTCGGCACCAAGGAGCAGGTGTTCGCGGCCTCCATCGAGGTCGCCTTCGCGCCCGCCCTCAACGCGTCGGACACGGTCGCCGAAGGGTCGCTGGACGGCGTCGGCGAGCGGCTGACCCGCTTCATCTTCGGCATCTGGGAGAACCCGACCACCCGCACCCCGCTGCTGGCGATCGTCCGCTCCGCCGTCAACAACGAGACCGCGGCCGCCGTCTTCCGCCGCCTGGTCGCCTCTCAGCTGCTGCGCCGCATCGCGGCCCAGGTCGACGCGCCGGACGCGGAGCTGCGCGCCGAACTCGCCGCCGCGCAGCTCATCGGGACGGCGATGCTCCGGTACGTGATCAAGGTGGAGCCGCTGGCCTCGGCGGACCCGGAACAGATCATCGCGCGGGTGGCGCCGGTGGTGCAGGGGCATCTGACCGGGGCGTGATTCCCCAGTGGTGCAGGGGCATCTGACCGTGGCGTGATTCCCGAGTGGTGCAGAGCCGTCTGACCGGAGCGTGACTCCCGAGACGCCTGTCCCGCATTCCGGACACCCTGTCCCGACCCCTGGATGACCGGCGTACGCTCGATAGCAGTCAGAAATCTCTTACGACCGTCTCTGACGTCTCTGACGAACGTCTCTGAAGGAGCGAGCGACGATGCCCGAGCTGAGGTCCCGCACAGTCACCCACGGCCGCAACATGGCGGGCGCCCGCGCCCTTATGCGCGCCTCCGGTGTACCCGGTGCGGACATCGGCCGCAAGCCGATCATCGCGGTCGCCAACTCCTTCACGGAGTTCGTGCCCGGCCACACCCACCTCCAGCCGGTCGGCCGGATCGTCTCCGAGGCGATCGTCGAGGCCGGCGGCATCCCGCGCGAGTTCAACACCATCGCGGTCGACGACGGCATCGCGATGGGCCACGGCGGCATGCTCTACAGCCTCCCCTCCCGCGACCTGATCGCCGACTCCGTCGAATACATGGTCGAGGCCCACTGCGCAGACGCCCTGATCTGCATCTCCAACTGCGACAAGATCACCCCGGGCATGCTCAACGCGGCCCTGCGCCTGAACATCCCCACCGTCTTCGTCTCCGGCGGCCCGATGGAGTCCGGCCGCGCGACCCTCGTCGACGGCACGGTCCGCACCCTCGACCTGGTCGACGCGATCTCCGACGCTGTCAACGACAAGATCTCCGACGAGGACATCCTCCGTATCGAGGAGAACGCCTGTCCGACCTGCGGCAGCTGTTCGGGCATGTTCACCGCCAACTCGATGAACTGCCTGACCGAGGCCATCGGCCTCTCCCTGCCCGGCAACGGCTCGGTCCTCGCCACGCACACGGCCCGCAAGCAGCTGTACGTCGACGCGGCCAACACCGTCATGGACATCACGCGGCGCTACTACGAGCAGGACGACGAGACCGTCCTGCCGCGCAACGTCGCCACCTTCGCGGCGTTCGAGAACGCCATGGCGCTCGACATCGCCATGGGCGGCTCCACCAACACGATCCTGCATCTGCTGGCGGCAGCCCAGGAGGCGGGAGTGCCCTTCGGCCTGGAGGAGATCAACGAGGTCTCGCGCCGGGTCCCCTGCCTCGCGAAGGTCGCCCCGAACGTGGCGAAGAACCGCACGTACTACATGGAGGACGTGCACCGCGCCGGCGGCATCCCGGCCCTCCTCGGCGAACTGCACCGCGCGGGCCTGCTCAACGAGGACGTCCACTCCGTCCACAGCCCCTCCCTCGCGGACTGGCTGAAGACCTGGGACGTCCGTGGCGGCTCCCCGTCCCCGAAGGCCGTCGAGCTGTGGCACGCGGCCCCGGGCTGTGTCCGCTCCGCGGAGGCCTTCTCGCAGTCCGAGCGCTGGGAGGCGCTGGACGAGGACGCGGCCGAGGGCTGCATCCGCTCCGCCGAGCACGCCTACTCCAAGGACGGCGGCCTCGCCGTCCTCAAGGGCAACCTCGCGGTCGACGGCTGTGTCGTGAAGACGGCCGGCGTGGACGAGTCGATCTGGCGCTTCGAGGGCCCCGCGGTCGTCTGCGAGTCCCAGGAGGAGGCCGTCCAGAAGATCCTGCTGAAGGAGATCAAGGAGGGCGACGTCGTCGTCATCCGCTACGAGGGCCCCAAGGGCGGCCCCGGCATGCAGGAGATGCTCTACCCGACCTCGTACCTGAAGGGCCGAGGCCTCGGCAAGGCCTGCGCCCTGGTCACCGACGGCCGCTTCTCCGGCGGCACGTCCGGCCTCTCCATCGGCCACGCCTCCCCGGAGGCCGCGGCCGGCGGCACCATCGCCCTCGTCGAGGACGGCGACCGCATCCGCATCGACATCCCGGCCCGCACGATCGAGCTCCTCGTCGACGACGAGGAACTGGCCCGTCGCGACGCGGCCCTCGGCGGCGTCTACGCCCCGAAGAACCGCGAGCGCAAGGTCTCGGCGGCCCTGCGTGCCTACGCGGCGATGGCCACGAGCGCGGACAAGGGCGCGGTGCGGGACGTCTCGAAGCTGGGCTGACACCCTTCTCGAACAGGGCCGTCCCTCCGGGGGCGGCCCTTTCGCATACCCCGCCGCGTCACCAGGCCGACGGGTCCCGGGCATCCACGGCGAACACGGTGCCGTCGGGGGCGGTGGCGTAGATGTGGTGGTCGGCGAGGACGGGGCGGGGCCGCACGGCGATCACGTCGTCGGAGTTCGCGCCGAGCCGCGCCGGGGTTTGTCCCACGAGCGTTCCCTTGCGGGCGTCCACGGCGAGCAACCGCCCGTCCGAAGCGGCGACGAAGACGTGACGGCCGTCGGAAACCGGGACGGACCCCCGGCTCACCGAAGTCTCCAGATGCCAGAGCTGCCTGCCCGCATCGACGTCGATGGCTTCCAGGGCACCGCCGCCGGCCAGTACATAGACGACACCGTCGTGCACGGTGGCCTGCGCGCCCAGGCGGGGCACAGGCAGAGCCACCTTGTGCGTGGCGTCCTTTCCGGGGGTGTAGCGGATCACGGCCTTGGCGAAGTCGTAGACCTGGTCGACGGAGAGGAAGAAGACCGAACCGTGCTCGGAACCTATGGGTGTCAGCGCCCCGTCGAGCCGTTCGTCCCACCGCACGTCCCCTGTGGCCGCGTCCACGGCGGTGACCCGGGTGCTCGACTCGTCGACGGACGTGCTCGTCACGTACAGCAGTGGGTCGCCGGGAAACGTGGTGAACGACGGTGCGGAGTGGCCGGGGATCTTCTTGCTCCACTCGGTGTCGCCGGACGCGCTGCGCACACCGGTCACCGTGCCGTCCGCGCCGGTGAGCAGGAGCATGCCGTCGGTCTGCCACAGACCGTCGTACGTGGGCACGTTCCGCTGCCAACGCGCGCGGCCCGTGGCGGGGGCGAGCGCCTCCAGGCGGTTGCCGTGGTCGGCCAGCGGCTGGACGAGGCCGCCGGACAGGGCCGGAGGGTCGTTCCAGCGGCTCGTGTCGGCCGCATGACGCCACAACAGGCCGCCGTCTGCCGGATCGAGGGCGTAGACCAGTCCTGCCTGCACGCAGAGGACTTTCCCCGCACCGTAGGAGCACCGGGGTATCCCCTTGCTCCCTGGCACCGGTTTCACGTCCCACGCGCGGAACGCCGTCGCCTTGGCCTGTGGCGTGGTGGTGTTCGCAGGTACGGGGCCCTTGGTGCCGGTCAGGTGCAGCGAGGTGAACACACCGCCGCCGATGAGGACGAGCGCCGCAGCGGCGAGCAGTACGTTCCTGTGCAGGCGCCGCCCCGACCGTTGCCGCACCTGCTCGGCGGCCTTCCGCCCAGGTGCCGCCTCATCGCCCACGCGCTGCGCCGGTATGAACGCCTGCGTGTCGTACGAGGCCGCCACCGACCGCAGCTCCCGCATCAACTCGTCCGGAGTCGGCCGGTCCTCGGGCTCCTTGGCGAGACACCGCACGATGAGCGGCGCGAGATTCGCCGGTACGCCCGTCAGGTCCGGCTCGTCGTGCACGACCTGGTAGGCGACGACGTACGGACTGTCGGAGTCGAACGGCCCCCGCCCGGTCGCCGCGTGCACCATGACCGAACCCAGCGCGAAGATGTCCGCGGCGGGTCCGACCTCCCTCGGCCGCCGGAACTGCTCGGGCGCCATGAACGGCGGGGTCCCGATCAACTTCCCCGTCTCGGTCCGCAGTTCGCTGTCCTTTGGCCGAGAAATGCCGAAGTCGATGACCTTCGGCCCGTCCTCGGCGAGCAGCACGTTGCTGGGCTTGAGATCCCGGTGGACCACCCCGACCCGGTGGATGTCCCGCAGCGCCTCGGCCAGCCCCGCCATCAGCCGCCGCAACTGGGCGGGCTCCAAGGGGCCGTTCCGCTTCACCTCGTCGGACAGGGTCGGGCCAGGGATGAACAGGGTGGCCATCCAGGGCCGTTCGGCATCGGGGTCGGCGTCGACGACGGACGCGGTGAACGCCCCGCTCACCTTCCGGGCCGCGGCCACCTCCTGCCGAAAACGCCCCCTGAACTCGTCGTCCTTCGCGAACTCGGCATGGACGATCTTCACCGCGAGCTTCATTCCCGAGGTGCTCTGCGCGACATGCACGACACCCATCCCGCCGGACCCGAGGCGGGACTCCAGCCGGTAGTGACCGGCGTACTCGGGAAGTTCCGCTTCCGCGCCCGCTCCGGTGTTGCCCTGTGGCGCCATGGAACCACCCCCGTGCTGATCGTCCGCGCGCGCGACGCACGGAGCCTAGTCGATGTCACGTTCGGGACAGAGGCGGCTTGCTAGTGTCCGCGTGCGAGTTGCGCACATGTGTTTCATGGCGCGATTCAGGGGAATCAACGGGACCCCATGGCAGTCATGGGGACCAACGGGGGAGGATCGTCATGTCTGTTGACCGTGTCGAAGAGATCGAGGGCGGGAAGAGCGGCACCGCCGAGAAGGCGGCCGCCGGGACTGCTTCCGTGCACTACTTCTCCGTCGCACCGGGCTACCGCCTCAATGTCCGCCGAGGCCCTGGCACGCAGTACGGCATCGTTCGTGTCCTGCCCGAGGGTGCTCAGGTCGCGATCTACTGCCAGACGCCGGGCACGTCGGTGGCAGGCCCGTACGGCACCTCGAACATCTGGGACAACATCGCCAACGGCGAATTCGTCTCGGACGCTTACGTACTCACCGGCAGCGACGGCTACGTGGCCTCGCGCTGCGGCTGACCCCGCCCACTGATCCAGGAGGCTCTACTCGTGACGTCCCTGAAGCGCAGATCCGCGATGCTCGCAGGTCTCACCGGCGCCCTCCTCATGGTGGGCGCCGCCCACGCCGAGGCCACGACGTCGAGGTACTACCCGGTGGCCCCCGGCTACCAGGTGAACGTGCGCAGCGGCCCCGGCACGGGTTACAGCGTCGTGCGGGTGCTGCCCGAAGGCTCCAAGGTGCCGATCTACTGCCAGACCCCGGGAACCTCGGTGACCGGCCCCTACGGCACGAGCAACATCTGGGACAACGTCAGCAACGGCCAGTACGTCTCCGACGCCTACGTGAACACCGGCAGCGACGGCTACGTGGCCGACCGCTGCTCCTGATGCCCGAAGGGAGCCCGCCCCCGTCCCGGACACCTCCCGGAGCCATAATCGTCCCGTGAGCGACGAATCCGGCACCCAGGACATCCCCGCGGGCTCCCCCGAGGGCGGCCCCCGCCCCGAGCCGATCCGTTTCTTCGGCACGACCTGGGTGGACCACGACAACGGCTACGCCCTCCGCCGCGCCGGCGTGGCCGTGGGTTCGCTCGCCGCCGCCGTCGCCTCCTGCCTGATCCTCCGCTTCGCCTACGAGGGCCTCCAGATCGCCGACACCGGCAGCTTCGTGACCGTCCTCGTCATCGCGATGTTCGCAGTGTGCAGCGCGCTCGCCTTCCGCAACACCTGGGACGGCTTCGGCCGCCGCCCCGACCCCGACCGCCAGGCCTCCCTCCGCGGGCTCCTCGCCATCGGGTTCGTGGGATCCCTCCTGGCCTACTTCCTCCGCTCCCTCACCGAGGCGCCGGGCGAGAAACTGCACCGCCAGGAGTACGAGTCGGCCCGCCGCCAACACGAGAAGCGCAGCACCCGCCGCACCGGAAACCCCTCGAAGAAGAAGCGCCCCCGCTGAGCAGCCGGCGACGAAAGCAGCACCGGCAGCGGGTTCCTTGAGCGTGTCCGTCGGCGGAGTCGTAGTGGCCCTGTGGCCTGAGCCTGTCCGCCGGGGGAGTCGTAATGGCTTTATGTCCTCGAGCGTCTCCGCCGGGGGAGTCGTAACGGCGTCGGGGTCCCGGAGCTTGCCGCCGAGGGAGTCGTACCGGCGCCGAAATTCCCGCCCCGGCGCGCAGGAAGCCGCGCCGCCCGCTCTCGGGAACCCGGCCCCGCGGGCGAACCCCACCCCAGCCGCCGCCCTCCCCACGTCTCACCAAAAACTCACCCCCTCCCGACCCCCGCCCCGGTCACCATGGCCTCATGACCGCCTCCTCCCACACCAGCCGGGCCCACTCCTTCAACGCCGCCGCGGCCCAGTACGCCGCCCACCGCCCCTCCTACCCGCCCGCCCTCTTCGACGCGATCGAGGAGCTCTCCGGCCGGACCCTCGCGGGGTCCCGGGTCGTGGACGTCGGTGCTGGCACCGGGATAGCGACCGCGCTGCTGCACGACCGCGGTGCCGAGGTCCTCGCGGTCGAACCCGGGGACGGCATGGCCGAGCAGTTCCGCCGCGTCCACCCCGAGCTGCCGATCGTGCGGGGCGACGGCAACGACCTCCCCCTCCTCACGGACTCCGTCGACTTCTTGACCTACGCCCAGTCCTGGCACTGGACCGACACAGCCCGCGCGGTGCCGGAAGCCCTGCGGGTGCTGCGCCCCGGCGGATCACTGGTGCTGTGGTGGAACACCCACGCCCTCGACATCCCGTGGATCGCCGGCCAGTTCGACCGGGTTGCCGAGCACTTCAAGGACTACGGCGCCAAGCCGGCCGCAGCGGTGCAGGACACCCGACCCCGCTCCCTCCTGGCCGACCCCACCGGCCGGCTCGACTTCGCCCACCGCGTGGTCCGCTGGAGCCGCCGCGTGTCCCTGGACGCCCACCTCGCCAACATCGGCAGCCACTCGATCTTCCTGGTGGCCGGTGAGGAACACACCGGCGTCTTCCTCACCGAGGAGCGGCGGATCCTCCAGGAGGTCTTCCCGGACGGCACCGTCGAGGAGACCTACGACGTCGAACTGCTGGTCGCCACAGCCGCCTGACCCCGCGCGGCGGCCCACCCCTTCAGGGCCGCCGCGCAAAGCACCACCACCACCTCACCTCATCAACAGCCGTGTGCTGACCCGCGTGCAGACACCGGCAGGTCCTCCACGCCGGTCACGAACCGACGCCTGCACGCCTCCACGCACGCCGCTTGACGGGTCCGAGTCGGCGAGAGCATTATTCATCGCATGATGAATAAAGCGTCCGGTCCTCCCGCCGACCACCTGGACCGTCCGGACCACCCGGGCCGAGCACCGCAGACTCCCGCCGTCCACGCCGACGGCCTCACCGTCGTCCGAGGTCCCCGCACCGTCCTGCACGACCTCGCCTTCGACGTCCCCCGCGGCCAGATCACCGGCCTCCTCGGCCCCTCCGGCTGCGGCAAATCCACCCTGATGCGCTCCATCGTCGGCACCCAGGCCAAGGTCAGCGGCACCCTCGACGTCCTGGGCCGACCCGCCGGCCACCCCGCCCTGCGCACCCGCATCGGCTACGTCACCCAGGCCCCCTCCGTCTACGACGACCTCACCGTCCGCCAGAACCTCGACTACTTCGCCGCGATCCTCGCCCCCGGCCGCGCCGCCGCCGACCGCCGCCACTCCGACGTCACCCAGGCCATCACCGACGTCGACCTCACCACCCACGCCGACTCCCTCGCCGGCAACCTCTCCGGCGGCCAGCGCAGCCGCGTCTCCCTGGCCGTCGCCCTCCTCGGCACCCCCGAACTCCTCGTCCTCGACGAACCCACCGTCGGCCTCGACCCCGTCCTGCGCCGCGACCTCTGGGAGCTGTTCCACGACATCACCGCCCGCCGCGGCGCCACCCTCCTCATCTCCTCCCACGTCATGGACGAGGCCGAGCGCTGCCACCGCCTCCTCCTCATGCGCCAGGGCGAGATCCTCGCCGACGACACCCCCGACGCACTCCGCACCCGAACGAACTCCGACACCGTCGAGGCCGCCTTCCTCCACCTGGTCGACCAGGCCGTCGAGGCGAGCCGCACCAAGGAGCACACGCGATGACCACGACCACCACACCCGGGGCCGACCTCGCGCCCGCCCCCACCAGCGCCCTCAGCCTCCCCCGCACCACCGCCACCGCCGCCCGGGTCCTGCGCCAACTCCGCCACGACCCACGCACCATCGCGATGCTGATCCTGATCCCCTGCGTGATGCTGCTCCTGCTGCGCTACGTCTTCGACGGCAGCCCCCGCACCTTCGACAGCATCGGCGCTTCCCTCCTCGGGATCTTCCCGCTGATCACGATGTTCCTGGTCACCTCCATCGCCACCCTGCGCGAACGCACCTCCGGCACCCTCGAACGCCTCCTCGCCATGCCCCTGGGCAAAGGCGACCTCATCGCCGGCTACGCCCTCGCCTTCGGCGCCCTCGCGATCATCCAGTCCGCCCTCGCCACCGGCCTCGCCGTCTGGTTCCTGGGCCTCGACGTCATCGGAAGCCCCTGGCTCCTGCTGCTCGTCGCGCTCCTCGACGCCCTGCTCGGCACCGCCCTCGGCCTGTTCGTCTCGGCCTTCGCGGCCTCCGAGTTCCAGGCCGTCCAGTTCATGCCGGCCGTGATCTTCCCCCAACTCCTCCTCTGCGGCCTCTTCACCCAGCGCGACAACATGCACCCCGTCCTGGAGGCCATCTCCGACGTCCTGCCGATGTCCTACGCGGTCGACGGCATGAACGAGGTCCTCAGGCACACCGACATGACGGCGACCTTCGTACGAGACGCGCTGATCGTGGCCGGCTGCGCCCTGCTGGTCCTGTGCCTTGGAGCGGCGACCCTCAGGCGCAGGACCGCCTAGCGCCGACCGGAGTGACACCCGCGAGCCCACGTCCCGCCCACCGGACAGCCGGCCCTCCCCCCCCGACCCGGTGCCAGACTGAACCGCATGAGCCAGAAAGTCGCAGTCCTCGGCACCGGCAAGATCGGCGAAGCCCTGCTCAGCGGAATGATCCGCGCCGGCTGGGCCCCGGCCGACCTCCTGGTCACCGCCCGCCGCCAGGAGCGGGCCGAAGAACTCCACGCGCGCTACGGAGTCACCCCGGTCACCAACCCGGAAGCCGCCAAGACCGCCGACACCCTGATCCTCACGGTCAAACCGCAGGACATGGGCACCCTCCTCGACGAACTCGCCCCGCATGTCCCCGCCGACCGCCTGATCATCAGCGGCGCCGCCGGTATCCCCACCTCCTTCTTCGAGGAGCGCCTCGCCACCGGCACCCCGGTCGTCCGCGTCATGACCAACACGCCCGCCCTGGTCGACGAGGCCATGTCCGTCATCTCCGCCGGCACCCACGCCACCGCCGGCCACCTCGCCCACACCGAGGAGATCTTCGGCGCCGTCGGCAAGACACTCCGCGTCCCCGAGTCCCAGCAGGACGCCTGCACCGCCCTGTCCGGCTCCGGCCCGGCGTACTTCTTCTACCTGGTCGAAGCCATGACGGACGCCGGCATCCTGCTCGGCCTGCCCCGCGACAAGGCCCACGACCTGATCGTCCAGTCCGCCATCGGCGCCGCGACGATGCTCCGCGACAGCGGCGAGCACCCGGTGAAACTCCGCGAGAACGTCACCTCCCCCGCGGGCACCACCATCAACGCCATTCGCGAACTCGAGAACCACGGCGTACGAGCCGCACTCATCGCCGCTCTCGAAGCCGCCCGCGACCGCAGCCGCCAGCTGGCCTCCGGCAACAACAGCTGACCGACACCCTCACCGCCGCCCCCTCACACACGGGGGCGGCACGCGGGGCACCGCCGACCGCCCGGCTACCCGGCCGCCGCACTCACCGCGATATCACTCGCCGCCGGCAACAGCCCGATCGCGCGATAAGCGGCATCCACGGTCGGCCGCGCCATCGCCCGAGCCCTCTCCGCGCCATCCCGCAGCACCCCCTCCACATAGCCAGGATCCGCGCACAACTCCTTGTGCCTCTCCTGCACGGGCCTCAAGACCTCCACCACGGCCTCGGCGGTGTCCTTCTTCAAGGCGCCGTACGACTCATATACACCGCTCAGCTCCGATGGGTTCCCACCCGTGCAGGACGCGAGGATCTCCAGCAGATTCGCCAGACCCGGCCGGGCCGCCGGGTCGTACACGACGTCCCGCCCGCTGTCGGTCACGGCCCGCATCACCTTCCTCCGCACGACCTCCGGCTCGTCGAGCAGATAGACGATCCCCGGCCCCGAGTCGTCGGACTTCCCCATCTTCGACGTCGGCTCCTGGAGGTTCATGACCCGCGCACCCACCTTCGGCGAGGTCGTCCGCGGCACCACGAACGTGTAGCCGTACCGCTGGTTGAACCGCACCGCCAGATCCCGCGTCAGCTCCACATGCTGAGCCTGGTCGTCCCCGACCGGCACCTCGTCGGCCCCGTACGCCAGGATGTCCGCCGCCATCAGCACGGGATACGTCAGCAGCGACAGCCGCACACTCCCGCCCCGCGCCCGCTCCCGGGCAGCCTTCTCCTTGTACTGGATCATCCGCCGCATCTCGCCGTCCGTGGCCACGCACTCCAGCACGTACGACAACCGCGCGTGCTCGTCCACATGACTCTGCACGAACACGGTGCACAGCTCGGGATCCAGCCCCACCGCGAGCAACAGCGTCGCCGCCTGCCGACTCAGCCGCCGCACCCGCGCCGGATCATGGTCGACGGTGAGTGCATGCAGGTCGACGATGCAGAACAGCGACTCCGCCTGGTGCTGATCGACGGTGGCCCACTGCCGCATCGCTCCCAGGTAGTTCCCCAGCGTCAGATGCCCCGTCGGCTTGACCCCGCTGAAGACCCGCGTCATCTCTCCACCTCCTGGTCGAGACCGCCGTCCCCGGCCGGCCGACCCTCAGGAGCTCAGGAGGGAGATACGCGAACGGCCGCCGAGGAGGCGGCCGTTGAGTGCATACGTGCTTACGGCCGCCGTCAGGCGGCCCACCACTGCTGGGTGCACGTACGCGTTGTCATGTCTGCCAGCGTACGCCTGCGGGCCCGGTTCCGGACCTGAGTTGACACTGCCCTGCCCCGTACGTAGTGTTCTCCGAGTTGTCCGACGTGAGCGCCGACCCCGGTCGGTCCCCGGACAGCCATTCCGCAAGTACCAGCCAACACAACGACGGCAGTCGCTCTGTCTGCCCTCGCCGTATTGGCGTGCGTATTCGCGAAATGAGGAATCCGCGTTCGAAAGGGCGCTGGCCCCCGATTAGCTCGGGAGCCGGGAATCCGCTAAAGTCTCACTCGTCGGAACGGCCCAACAGCCGGGAAGACAAGCCCCGCTGACCGGGGATCAGGCCCGAAAGGATCTGATAGAGTCGGAGCCGCCGGAAAGGGAAACGCGGAAGCGGGAACCTGGAAAGCG
>NZ_KQ948742.1:0-333811 GCF_001514195.1 Streptomyces griseorubiginosus
GCTCGCCACGAACTTGCCCTGGTTCTGCGGGATCAGGGTGAGTTGGACCGGGCCCGCAGCGAGTTGGAGGCCATCCTCGCCCACCGACGCGACAGCCTCGGCGACACCCACCCAGACACCCTCAGCACTCAGCGAGAACTCGGTGACCTTCAACAGCCCCGTGCCGTCGACTGACAGACCAGTAAGACAACTCAGAGGCTGCTCTCTGGGCCATATGTGGGCCAGCACCCTCCTGAATGTGCCACATCGGGCCATTGATACAGGTCAGAGCAAGCGCCATTGGTGGTGACGCGACGCTCTTGAAAGACGCTGTGTTCCCAGTCGGAACGGATTTCCTCACCTCGTCAAGCCCCGGCTGCGCTCCGCTCCGCCGGGCGCGCTTCCCGGCTCCGCTGCGGGCGACGCTCCTGCCTTCGGCCCGCTTCGCCCGCGCTGCTCCGACGCGCGCCCACATGTGGATACGGCCCGTGGCCACGAGGCGAGCACCGCGGAGTACGGCCCACGTCAAGACGATGCCTCCCCGCGGGATCGGCCGGGCATCGGTAGTTGAGACTCCACCGACCGCGCTTGTCCAGTGATGCGGGAGTCGTCCACTCGTACGTGCCAATTCGCTCAACGCTGATACGCGTCACAAGATTTCGTGTACACAATGTTCCCGCATGTTCGGCGTGCAAGCCCGCACACGAGGGAATGAATCGGCAATCAGCGCTACGCGGGTGAGTGAACTTGAGCATGCCCAATACTGCCGCAAGGAGGGGTGATGGATGCCATCGAATAAAGAGAGAGCTCAGAAGGCGTTGGAGGAAATTTCCACAGAAGAGGCTGAAAAATACCTCAAGGAGCTCCGCGAATCATGGGAAGAGGTCACCAAGAGCCTGAATCGATCAACAATCGCCTACTGCCTAATTGTCGCCCTATTTGAGCTGCTGATCGGGAGCAAGCAGGAATTGAGGTTCACGGTCGCGGGATTTCAGTTTGCCAACTCTGCGACGCTGCAAAAGGCGTTACCCGCCTTGGCTGGCTATTTTTATTGCAGCTCCATGACCTACGCTTGCAAGTGGCTCGCCTGTGAAGAGGTTTTCGATGCCTTCTATAAAAAACTGAGACCGCAGCTATACGGGCAAGATCTGGAGGTGGAGCTGAAACCGTCGGCCGGACCCTGGAATATTGGACTGCACTTTCCAGGCGATAGCGGGGCGCAACGTTTTGGGTTCGCCATCCAATTGGCCTTGGGATCGATGTTTCTATTCATTATCCCTCTGGCGTTTGCCGCCCATTCGGCGTTCCTGTTGATCGACAAATTTGGTGGAGGTGACGTCTTCACCATCTTTACCATCTCGCTATCTGGCGCCCTAGTGATTGCGGGGATGGCGTATGGCCTATGGGATAGAGAGACCCGGGGTTGAGGTGGCTACCTGCCAGGGTGAGGAGTGGCGCCGACCGCGTACCGCAACGAAGTACAGCAACCCCAGCAACCGGCAGCACCAGCCCTCATTGGCCTCATGGCGGCCTGTATGACCTTGAATGACCGTTCTCTGCAGAGCTGCGGATCAGAAGCTCTCCGTGCCACAACCGTGCCAGAACGAGTGGGGAGCCACGGGGAACAGCACGCGCTAGCAGGGCGTGCACCCCACGTCCGCCGGAGTGCTTCTTCCACAGGTCAGCCGTCAGGTCGCCCAACCTCGCTCCTAAAGCGGGTGTTGGTCGCCTCGTTGTCCTGGTCTTTGTCCAGTGCGCCCACGGACATCACCGTTCATGGAAGTACGCGCCGCCCGCCTGACCTGCCACGCGAACCGCTGCGAACGCTCCCGGGCAGCCGCGCGGACAGTTGGAAAGCGTGTTGGGGGCAACCCCTCACGAGTTCGAATCTCGTATCCTCCGCCAGTGCCTCACCGGGCACGATGTCGAAGGGCCCCGCTGTTCGCAGCGGGGCCCTTCGACGTTTCCGTGTCAGTCGGAACAGTCGGATCTGCCGGATTCCGCGGAGTGCAAACCCGGTGCGCTGTCTTTCGTGACGAGCGGCTCCGCCCAGGCCGCGGTCGCGAGGGTGTCCCGTTTCACCATGTGTCCGTCGACCACCTCGTACAGGAGCCGTCGTACCCAGGGGCCGAGACGGATCACGTACCGGATGCCCTCGATGTCCACCGCGCCGATTTCACCCCGGCCGGGGCTGGCAGTGAATCCGTCGGCCTCTGCTACCTGCCATCCCGCCTTCGAGGCGAGGTACACCCAGGTGCCGAGAGCCCGCTCGTGGTCCGAGCAGGGCGTGAGGCCGCCCACCCGCGCGATGATCTCGACAGGATCCGTTCGCTTGTCCATCGTGCCTCCCGGCTCTCCATACCGGACGACGAGAGACCGGCGGTCCGGATCATGGCAGCGGCAGTCCAGTCGAGTTTCGGGGGCCTTCACCTCCCCCGCCTCAATGCACCGACAACCCCCCGTCCACAAAGATCGACTGCCCCGTCACATACCCCGCCGCCCCGCTCGCCAGGAACACCGCCGCGCCCGCGAAGTCGTCCGGGAGGCCGTTGCGGCCTGTCATGGTGCGGGTGGCAAGGTGGGCCACCTGCTCCGGGTCGTCTGCCAGGCGGGCGTTCAGGGGGGTCAGGACGAAGCCGGGGACCAGGGTGTTGCAGGTGACTCCGTGGGGGGACCAGGCCTCGGCCTGGGAGCGGGCCAGGGATTCCAGGGCGCCCTTGGAGACGCCGTACGCGCCGCTCTGGACGAAGGCGCGGTGGGCCTGCTGGGAGGTGATGTGGATGATGCGGCCGAAGCCGCGCTCCGCCATGCCGGGGCCGAAGCGTTGGCCCAGGAGGTAGGGGGCCTCCAGGTTGACGGCCATCGTCGTGTCCCACACCTCGTCCGTGAGCTCGTTCATCGGGGGACGCAGGTTCACCCCCGCCGAGTTGACCAGGATGTCCGGCTCGCCGAACACGGCCGCGGCCGCCTCCGCCGCCGTACGGACCCCGTCCCTCGTGCTCAAGTCTCCGCTCACCCAAGCCGATCGGCAGCCCGATGCGTCCAATTCAGCAACTACGGAGGACAGTTCGGGTTCTCTGCGCGCCGCGATCACCACGCTCGCTCCCGCCCGCGCCAACGCCTCCGCGATCGACCTGCCGATGCCCGAGCTGCCGCCGGTCACCAGGGCCACGCGGCCTTCCAGCGAGAACAGTTGGGAGAGATACGCCTGGGAAGTCATGGCCGCACCCTAAGTCGGTACCCGGCGTCCATGACCAACATCCTTGTCGGCACGTGCTCCTGGACCGACCCCGCGCTCGTCCGCAGCGGCTGGTACCCGCCGGGGTGGCGGGACGCGGAGAAGCGGTTGCGGTTCTACGCCGGGCGCTTTCCCGTCGTCGAGGTGGACGGCACCTTCTACGCCCTGCCCAGTGAGCGCAACAGCCGGCTCTGGGTGGAGCGGACGCCCCCGGAGTTCGTGTTCGACGTGAAGGCGTACGCCGTGCTCACCGGGCACCCCGCCCGGCAGGCCGCGCTCGCCGACGTCCCTCCGGGCGAGGTGTGGGCGCGGTTCGCCGCCGGGATCGAGCCGTTGCGGGAGGCCGGGCGGCTCGGCGGGGTGCTGTTCCAGTTCCCGCCGTGGTTCCGGCCGGGGGCGCGGGCCGAGCGGTTCCTGGAGGAGACCGCCGAACGGACCGCCGGGTGGCCCGTCCAGGTCGAGTTCCGGCATCCGTCCTGGTGGCACGAGGAGCAGGAGGACCTCACCTGCGCGCTGCTGGCCAAGTACGGCTTCGCGGCCGTCGCCGTCGACATGCGCCAGGGACTGCCCGCCTCCCTGCCGCCGGTCACCCCCGTCACCTCCGACCGGCTGGCCGTCGTGCGCTTCCACGGGCGCAGCTCCTCCTGGGGCCGCGGCAGCAAGGAGGAACGCTTCCGCTACGACTACTCGCGCGCCGAACTCGCCCAGTGGGTACCGCGGGTGCGCGCCCTGGCCGAGCGGGTCGACCAGGTGCACGTCCTGTTCAACAACTGCTGCGCGGCAGCCGCCGTACACGCCGCCGAGACCATGGACGAGCTGCTCAGCCCACGATCCGCACCGTCTTCGTCACACTGATCTGGTCGATGTCGGACACCCGGACCGTGGCCTTCATCTGCCAGTCGCCGGCCAGCGGCAGGGTGAGGTCGTTCGTGCCCCAGTAGCCGCCCTTGTTCTTGAGCCCGGCGTCGATCGGGCCGATCTGCTTGGCCGGCAGGGTGAAGGACAACCGGAGTTCGGGGACCGTGGCGAGACCGCCGTCGGCCGCGTAGACGATGGCCTGCACGGAGTTCTCGCCGGTGCGGCCCGGGTCGAGGGTGATCTGAACCTTCCCCGAAGCACCGGCCACGGCGAACGGGACAGTGGTCACAGACGCGGTGGGCAGTCCGCCCGTGGCCGGACCCGCCTCGGCCGCCTCCGCCTGCGCCCGGCCGGGCAGTGTGCCGCTCAGCACGGTGCTCAGCACCAGCACCACGACACCGACGGTCACTTCGGCGAGGACGGAGCGGCGCAGGCCGTGCCGGTAGGCCGCGTCGGCCCGCGCGTCACGCCCACGCGTACGACGCCCGTCACGTGCCCCCTGGCCGGGGGTGGCGGACACCGGCTCGGCCGGCGTCGGCACCGCGTCGTCCGGGTCCTGGGCGGCGGGCGCTTCGCCCTCAGGGTCCGCAACCGCGGATGCTCCAGCCGTACCGGCAGACGTCGACGAAACCGCCGCCGCTCCCACCCGTTCCGGCACCGTCTCCACCACGGCCGTTTTCTCCTCGACGACCGTTTTCTCCTCGACGGCCGGCTTCGCCTCCGCCCCCGTGGCCGTGGTCGTGGCCGTCAGTCGTCCGGTCCACCGCCGCGACAGCCGCGCCGCCGTCAGCAGCAGTGCCACCGCGATCAGTTTGAGGACCAGGAGATGGCCGTACGTCGTGCCGGTGATCTCCTTCCAGGAGCCCAGGCCGCGCCAGGACTGGTAGACGCCCGTGACGACGAGGACGGTCACGCAGCCGAAGGCCAGCCGGGAGAAGCGGGCGACCACGGCGGGCGGGAGCTGGGAGGAGGCCCGGTGCAGGAGCGAGAGCAGGGACGCGAGGCCGCCCAGCCAGACCGCCATGGACAGCACGTGCAGCACGGCGGAGGTCATCGCCACCGGTACCTGGATCCCGGCCGACGCGTGCTCCGCGGCGGCCCAGGTCAGCGCGAGGCCCACGGCGAGCACGGCGCCGGCGGCCTGCCAGGGGCGGGACAGCCGCGACTCGCCGAGCCGCAGCAGTCGTACGACGAAGAAGTACGCGACCAGCAGCAGTGCCACGCGGACCAGGAGGGCCTCGCCGGGGCGGGTGCTCAGGGTGCGTTCGAAGGCCTTCAGGGAGAAGGCGGACGCCGGGCCCGTCCCCGCCTCGTAGGGCGCGCGCAGCACCAGCAGGAACAGGGTCGAGCCGAGCAGGGTGCCCCAGCCCGCCCACAGCAGCCTGCCCAGGCGGGCCGCCTCCGGGGGACGGCAGGCGGCGAGGAAGACCGCGGTGCCGATGAGCAGGGCCGCGGCGAGGTAGGCCAGGTAGCGGCCCATGTTGAAGAGGCTCTCGGTGGCCGGGTTCTCGGTCGGGCCGGTGTCCACGACCACCGTGGCCGGGGAGGGCTTGCCGACCGAGAAGGTGAAGGCGCCGGAGACCGGGTGGCTGTCGGCCGAGACCACCCGCCAGGCCACCGTGTAGGTGCCCTGGGCGAGCTTGGCCGGCAGGGTGACGCTCGCCGTGTCCGAGCCGCCCGCCCCGTGTGCCGCTTCGCCGGTCTTCAGGCGTTCGCCCTTGGGGGTCAGGACCCGGAAGGAGTCGTCGAGCAGACCGACGGACTCGGTGAAGGTCAGGGTGATGGAGCGGGGGGCGGACTTGAGGACGGTTCCGTCCTCGGGGTCGGTGGCGCGCAGGGCCGCGTGTGCCGACGCCGTTCCGCCGCCGAGGAGGAGCAGGACCAGCGCGGTGCCCAGCAGCACCAGCCCCTGAAGTCCTCGCCTTCGCCGGCCTGTGCTGCTGCGCGTACGCTCACACCTCACGTCACTACTCCGTACCTGGGCTCACGGTCTTCCCGATAGGTACGGACGCGGACGGCCAAGCGCTCACCGGCGGCGCGGACGGCGCCGTGCGGCTCACCACACCGCCCCCGCCGTCACCACGCCCACCGTCACCACACCGTCCCCGCCCTCACCACGTCCACCGTCACCACGCCGCCCCCACCGACATCCCGCCCACCGTCACCACGCCGCCCCCGCCGACACCCCGCCGTCCACCACCAGGTCGTGACCGGTGATCCAGGACGCGAGCGGTAAGGCGAGGAACACGCACGCGTCGGCCACGTCCTCGGGGCGTCCGAGCCGGGCCAGGGGCGCTCGTCGCGTCCAGCGCTCCACGCCCTCCGGCCAGGCCCGCGCCAGCCCTTCCCGGTCGATCAGGCCGGGCGAGACGGTGTTGACGCGGATGCCCCGCGGGCCGTACTCGAGGGCCGCCGACCGTGCGTGCATCACGACCGCGGCCTTCGAGGCGGAGTAGTGGGCGTGCTCGGGCGCGGGCCGGCTCGCCTCGATCGACGCGATGTGGGTCACCGACCCGCCCGGCCCCATGACCTCCGCTGCGGCCTGCGTGCACGCGAAGACGCTGGTGAGGTTGGTGTCCACGACCTCCCGCCACTGCGCCGCCGTCATCCCGGGCAGCGGCTGCGTCGGCTGCACGCCCGCGTTGTTGACCAGGGAGGTCAGCCCCTCACCCCACTCGGCCGCCTTGGCAACCAGCCGCCGGCACTCCGCCTCGTCCCGCAGTTCCGCCTCCAGTACGACGGCCCGGGCGCCCAAGTCCTCGATCCTGCAAGCCACTTCACGGGCCGCCGGCACCGCCGTACGGCAATGGAGCGCGACCGCGGCGCCCTGCTCGGCGAAGCGCAGCGCGACCCCGCGTCCGATGCCGCCGCCCGCGCCCGTGACCAGGGCGACCTGGCCCTCCAGGAGTCTCATGGACGGCACAGTCCCGCGATCCGGGCGGCCTCGGCGGGATAACGCGCCGTCAGCTCGGCCGCGTCGCCGTGCTCGTAGTCCTGGTAGGTGAAGCCGGGGGCCATGGTGCAGCCGAAGAAGGTCCACGCGCCACGGGTCCTGGCGCCCATCCAGGTGCCCGCGGGCACGGTCAGCTGAGGGCGCTGGCCGGCTCTTATGTCGGGGCCCAGCACGGGGGTCGTCGCCGTGCCATCCGGGGCGAGGAGCAGGAGGTCCAGGGGATCGCCGAGGTAGTGGTGCCAGATCTCGTCGCTGGGCAGGCGGTGCAGGGCGGAGTAGTCGTCCGCGGTCAGGAGCGCGACGATCGCGGTGCCGTGCGGTCGTCCGTCGTCGCGCTCCGGTCCCGCCCAGGTCTGCCGGAACAGGCCGCCCTCGCGGGGGATCGGTTCCAGGCCGTAGTGGGCGACGAGGTCGTCAGGCGTCACCCGGGAAGGCTACCTCCCTTGTCAGAAAGGCCAGTTGGGCGTGCTTCTCGGGCAGGTGGACGTCCGGGAGGTCGATCTCCGGGAGGACGACGGCCTCGCCCGCCACGAATCCCTGCTTCACGAACCGGGCGACGGCCTTCTCGTTGCGCACGTCCGGATCGACGACGACCCGGCGCCGGTCGAGTCCGAGCAGCACGTACGAGGCCACGGCGCTCAGCAGCGCCGACGACCACCCCGAGGTGGCGACCCCGGCGGCCGCGGGCGCGAGCAGCAGGTGCACGCCGATGTCTCCGGGGCGGACCTCGTAGCACTCGCCGACCCGGTCGGCCTCCGGCTCGTAGGTCTGGAGGAGCCCGGCGGGTTCGCCGTCCTTCTCCAGGAGGTAGGCGTGGTGGGTGTCGAGGGTGTCCAAGTGGGCGTAGATCTCGGCCACCTGGTCCTTGGTGAGGCCGTTCATGCCCCAGAACGCGGCCCGTTCCTCGCGCACCCAGGCGTGCACGGTGGGGGCGTCGGCGTGCGGGTCGAGAGGCAGGACGCGGACGGTGCCGAAGCCGGGGACGGTCTGGGTGTGGACCGCTTCACGGGTGGGGGCGAGGGCGGGGGCCGCTGCGTGGGCCGGGTGGGGGGGCGCTGCGTCGGCCGAGGTGGGGGCCGTTGCGTGGGCCGGGGTGTCGGACATCGGTTTCCTCAGTCTTCCTTCGTCAGGTGCTGCCAGTCGGTGACGACCGGGACGAGATCTCCCTTGAGCCACAAGGGGAGTTGGTCGCGGTGATGGGGTGAGCCGGGGACGCCGGAGGCGCCCAGCGGGACCACCCAGAGGCTGTCCTCGCGGCGGGCCAGGTCCCAGACGTAGCGGGCGGCCGGGCCGCGCGCGGCGAGGTCGGTGAGCCCGGGGACCGCCGAGGTGCACAGGACGCAGTCGTGGTCCCCGGAGAGGGCGGGGGCGTCCGGGTCCGGCTCCGGAAGTGCCCGCCAGGGAACGAGGCGGTGGGTGTCGCCCCAGGTGCCCCGCGGCGGCTCGGCGGCCACCTCCTCCAGGGCGCCGCGCACTACGCCGTCCCGGTCGACGCCGTACAACTCCTCGGCGTGCAGGAGGTGTTCGAGGGCGAAGGCGATCCGGGGGAGGAGGCCGAGCCAGGGGAGGAGGACGTCGGGGTAGGCGGGCGGGGCGGTGAGCGCGGCGAAGGCGGGGTGGGCCGCCAGCCGTCGTACGACCGCGCTGCGGACGGCGGCGTAGAGGGCAGCCTCATGGCTGTCCGCGGCCATGCGACGGTCCCACTGGAGGATCGTTTCCCTCAACGTCTCGGCCTCTGGGCTCAGGCCGTCCAGCCGTTCCATGCGGTCCAACAGGGGCTGCGCCGAGGCGAGATGGGTGTCCGTGTGGATCGCCGGCATGTCGGCGGGGGACCAGCGGTCCTTCTCCGCCAGTAGGGCCGTGATCCGCTGCGCTCGGTGCGGTGGAGCGAACTCGACGCCGAGGGGGGTGGCGGGGCCGCGCTGGTTGGCCATCACCGCGATGCCGTCGGTGAGTCCGGCGCGGGGGGTCTCGTGCCAGCCCTGCCATTCGTGACCGGGCTCCCAGGCGGGCACGGGCCGCAGGCGGTTGGCCGCCGCGCGCACCGGGACCCGGCCCGCGACCCGGTGCAGCAGCCCGCCCTCGGTGTCGGCGGCCTGCACCACGTTCACCGGCTCGACCCAGTGGTCGAAGGCCCGGTCCACGTCGGCCGCGCGGCGGGCACGGAGAAGGGGGAGGAGCGCACTGAAGCCGAGGTCCTCGGTGACCCGGGGCGGGTGGCGGAGGGACAGGGCAACCGGGGGGTCGGGGAGGGTTGGAGGGTCGGAGGGGGCCAGCGGGTCGGGGAGGGCCGACGGGTCCGGGGGGACTGTCTGGCCCAGGAGGGCCGACGAGTCCCGGAGGACCGACTGGCCCGGGAAAACCGACGGATCGGAGCCGACCGACGGGCCCGAGCCGTCCGACGGATCCGAGACGACCGACGGATCCGAGCCGATCGACGGGTCTGAAACGACCGGCGGATCCACGAGGACCGGCGGATCCGAGAGGACCGGTGCCCCCTCCACCACTCCCCCCTCCACCACTCCCCCGTCCAACCCCTCCGGGCCGCCCGCGATCACCGGGCCGCGGTCGGTCTCGATCACCTCGATCTCCACCGGTGCTTCGCCCGCCACCTCCACGGTCTCGGTGTGCCGGGAGGCCCGGTGCCAGTGGCCGTCCGGGCCGAGGGCCTCGATGCCGGCGCCCGTGCGGCGCAGGCGTTCGCGGTACAGGTCCTGGTAGTCGGCCATCGCGTTGGTGATGGACCAGGCGACCGTGCCGGCGTGGCCGAAGTGGGCGATGCCGGGGACGCCGGGCACGGCGAGGCCGAGGACGTCGAACTCGGGGCAGGACAGCCGGATCTGCTGGTAGACGCCGGGGTCCTCGATGTAGCGGTGCGGGTCGCCCGCGAGGATCGCGTGGCCGGTGCCGGTGCGGGCGCCAGCGACCAGCCAGCCGTTGCTGCCGGCGGTGCCGGGGCCGTCGGTGGCGAAGAGGCCGACCGCGTCCGGGCCCAGGTGCCGGATCGCCTCGTCCCGCCAGAGCTTGGCCGGGAAGCCCGCGAACAGGATGTGCGTGCCGAGCCAGACGCCAAGCGGGGTCCAGGGCTCCCAGCGCCCGGGGGCGAGGCCGGCCCGCGCGAACTCGGGGGCCTCGGCACCCGGCAGTTCCTCGTTGACACCGTCGACGTACGCCCGCACCCAGTCGGCGGTCTCCGGGTCCCGTCTCTCCAGCGCGGCGAAGCAGCGTCTCGCCGTGTCGTCGAGGCGAGCCCGGCGCGCGAGGGTGTCCCAGGGCAGGGCCCCGGCGCCGAGGAACGCGGCCGAGGTCCCGCGCGAGCGGTGCCGCTCGACCTCCAGCTGCCAGGCGCGGTCGCGGGCGGTGACCCGGCCCTGGGCGCGGGCGAGTTCCCGCGCGCTGTCCGCACGGAGGTGGGGGATCCCCCAGGCGTCGCGGAAGATCTCGATGCTCACCCTCACACCCGGCTCTCTTTAAGTTAGGCTTACCTAAGTTTTCCGATGTGGGGATCGTACGCGAAGGGTGAGAAGACCATGGGGCAGGGGCACGGCTGGGAGGGGGCGGTCCTGCGGCTGCTGCGCGCGAAGGACTTCGAGTTCACCGTGACCGGCGCGGAGGACGTCACCGAGGCGTACCGGCGGGTGCACCTCACCGACGGCGGGATGCTCGCCGCCACCGGCGTCCACCCGACGATGTGGGTACGGCTGTGGTTCTCCGCCGCGGGCAAGCCGCACCAGCGCGCCTTCACCCTGGTCGACCCGGACCCCGGGGCCGGCACCTTCAGCCTGGAGTTCGCCCTGCACGAGGGCGCGGCCAGCGACTGGGCCCGCACGGCGAAGCCCGGCGACACGATCGAGGCCACGGTCCACGGCACGGGGTTCGACCGTCCCGACCCCGAGCCCTCCCACGTCTTCGTCTTCGGCGACCCGGCCTCGCTGCCCGCCCTCAACTCCCTCCTCGGCGCGCTGGACTCCTCCCCCGCGACGGTCTGGTTCGAGGGCGGCGACGAGGGCCTCCCCTTCCGCACCGACCCCGCCCGCCACGAGGTCCGCCGGGTGCCGCGCCTCGACTCCGGCGCCCACCTGGTCTCCCAGGCCCGCTCGGCCCTGCCCGGCCTGCTGCGGACCCACCCGGACGCGTACGTGTGGATCGCCTGCGACACGGCGACGACCAGGGCGCTGTCGTCGTACGTCCGCAAAGAGCTCGGGGTGCCGAAGGAGCGGATCAACGCGCTGGGGTACTGGAGGCCCTGACCGGGACTCCGGGGCTGGAGGTGCCCTCACGTGGAGGGATGACCCGGGCGGGGGCATGATCGGGGGCATGGACGTCACCCTTCACCTCGCCCAGGACGCCGAGGCCGACGAACTCCTCGGCCGCTCCCCGCTCGCCGCGCTGGTCGGGATGCTGCTGGACCAGCAGGTTCCGATGGAGTGGGCGTTCAAGGGGCCCCGCACCATCGCTGACCGGCTCGGCGCGAACGACCTGGACGCGCACGAGATCGCCGCGCAGGACCCGGAGGCCTTCGCCGCGCTGCTCTCCGAGAAGCCGGCCGTGCACCGCTACCCCGGCTCGATGGCCAAGCGGATCCAGCAGCTGTGCCAGTACCTCGTCGAGCACTACGACGGTGAGGCCGAGCTGGTCTGGAAGGGCGTCGAGGACGGGCGTGAACTGCTGCGCCGCCTCCAGGAGCTGCCGGGGTTCGGGAAGCAGAAGGCCCAGATCTTCCTGGCCCTGCTGGGCAAGCAGCTCGGCGTGCAGCCCGAGGGCTGGCGGGAGGCGGCCGGGACATACGGCGAACCGAAGTCCTTCCGGTCCGTCGCCGACATCACGGGCCCCGAGTCCCTGACGAAGGTCCGGGCGCACAAGCAGGAGATGAAGGCGGCGGCGAAGGCGGCGAAGAAGGCTTAGCCGGGCAGACGACCCGGTGCCAGACCCGGTGCTGCCGGAGCCGGAGCTGGTCACCGCCCTCAGCCCCGACCCGGAGCCGGTGCCGGAGCTTGAGCCTGAGCCGGAGCCGCCCCCCTCAGCCCCGCCCCCCCCAACCGCCCGCGTCCCCCTTGCCGCGAATTGCCGCGAACGGGTGAACCCCCGCGCCGAAGTGATGAACCGGGCGCGTCGGAGGGGGAGACGACTTGGGTGAGCACCGCACGACGCCCTCAGCACCGTCTCGGCCTGCTGCGTGCGCTCGTGCTGCTCCTCGTGCTGCTCGTGCCGGGCGCCCCCGCACAGACGCACGCGGCCCATGTCGTGGCCGGTGAGACCGCCGAGTACGACGTCCTGGACACGGCCCTGCGGCCACCGGCCCGCACCGCCCACCGCACGGCAGCCGCCGTACCCCTGCGACCGGCCGCGCGCCCGGGAACGGCACCCTCCGTCTCCGAGGGCCGTCGGCTCCCGGCGCCCCCGAGGCCGCCGTACGCGCTGCCCGCCCTGCGTTCCGTGGTCCTGCGCTGCTGACAGAGCCCGCTTCCCCCGAGCCAGTTCAGCACTCACGCAAGGAACACAGCCATGCCCACCGACCCGTACGCGGTCCTGCGCGCCCTGTTGCGCGCGGAAGCCGCCCGCAGTGCGCCGAAGGCGCAGCACCAGGACCGGAAGCCGCCGGTGAAGGAACCGAAGCGCGGCTGATCCACCGAGGACCGGCGGAGGCGGGACCGTTCGGCTACCGCCTCCGCCGGGCCGTACCGAACAGCGAGCGGGTGATCTCCCGCCCGATCTGCGTGCCCAGCGACCGCGCGAGGGACTTGAACACCCCGCTGCCGACGACCTGTTCGACGACGGAGGGATCGTCCTTGGGCTTCCTGGCCGGTGCCTTCACCTCGTCGGCCATCTCGTCCGGGCCTTTGGCACCCCGCGAACTCGGCGAACTCAGCGAACTCAGCTTCTCGTAGGCCGACTCCCTGTCCACAGCCTGTGCGTAACGGCCGTACAGCGGCGAGGCCTTGACGGCGGCGTCGAGGGTTCCGGCCTCGACGGGCCCCATCAGGGACTCCGGGGCGCGCAGCCGCGTCGCCGCGACCGGCGTGGGGGCGCCCTTCTCGCTGAGAACCGTGACGACGGCCTCGCCGGTCCCGAGCCCGGTGAGGAGTTCCTCCAGGTCGTACGCCGAGTCGGGGAAGGTCTTCACGGTCGCCTTGAGCGCCTTCTGGTCGTCGGGAGTGAAGGCCCGCAGCGCGTGCTGCACGCGGTTGCCGAGCTGCGCGAGGACGTCGGCCGGTACGTCCTTCGGGGTCTGCGTGACGAAGAAGACGCCGACCCCTTTCGAGCGAATCAGCCGGACAGTCTGCGTGATGGAGTCGAGGAACGCCTTCGAGGCGCCGTGGAAGAGCAGATGCGCCTCGTCGAAGAAGAAGACGAGCTTGGGCTTGTCGGCGTCCCCGACCTCCGGCAGGTCGTGGAAGAGATCGGCGAGCAGCCACATCAAGAAGGTCGAGAACAGCTGCGGCCGGTCCTGTACGGCGGCCAGCTCCAGGACGGACACCATGCCCCGCCCGTCGCTCGCCGTCCGCAGCAGCTCGGCGGTGTCGAACTCGGGCTCCCCGAAGAAGTCGGCCATGCCCTGCGCCTCGAAGGCGGTGAGGGACCGCAGGATGACCCCGGCCGTGGCGGTGGACAGGCCGCCGATGTTCTTCAGCTCGGCCTTGCCCTCGTCGGAGGTCAGGAAGGCGACGACGGCCCGCAGGTCCTTCAGGTCGACCAGCTCCAGCCCCTTCTGGTCGGCGTAGTGGAAGATCAGGCCGAGGGACTGCTCCTGGGTCTGGTTGAGCTGGAGCACCTTGGCCAGCAGCACCGGCCCGAAGCTGGTGACGGTGGCCCGCACGGGGATGCCGTGCCCGATGCCGCCGAGGGCGTAGAACTCGGCGGGAAACCCGGTGGCGACCCACTCCTGGTGCACCTCAGCCGCCCGGGCCTGCACCTTCTCGTTCCGCCCGCCGGGCGCCGAAATGCCTGACACATCCCCCTTGATGTCGGCCAGGAAGACCGGCACGCCCTGCGCGGAGAGCTGCTCGGCGACGAGCTGGAGCGTCTTGGTCTTGCCGGTGCCGGTGGCGCCGGCGACGAGGCCGTGCCGGTTGAGCATCGGCAGGGGGATCCTGACCTGCGCGTCCGGCAGGCAGACGCCGTCCCACAGCAGCGCCCCGAGTTCGAGGGCGGGCCCGCCGAACGCATAGCCGGAGGCGATCTCCAGGGCCGGCTGCGGAAGGGCGGCGGAAGCGGCTCTTGCCTCCGGCATGGAACGGTCGGCAGTTCCCGTCGGGCCCCCCGTGACGCCCCCGGGCGC
This sequence comes from Streptomyces griseorubiginosus, assembly GCF_001514195.1. Classification (GTDB taxonomy): domain Bacteria; phylum Actinomycetota; class Actinomycetes; order Streptomycetales; family Streptomycetaceae; genus Streptomyces; species Streptomyces griseorubiginosus. Next base: position 14,308 of record NZ_KQ948742.1, read on the forward strand.
GGTCTTTCGCTCGCTCATACCAGACCCCTGTTCCCGCTTTGCCCAGTTTTTGGGCATTTTTTCAAGCGTCGCACTCGCCCGCCATGGCTGCGCCCGGAAGGTCTTGACCGGTAGGCTTTCCGTGTGATCTTCAAGCGCATCGGAAACGGCCGGCCGTACCCCGACCACGGCCGGGAAAGCACCCGGCAGTGGGCGGACGTCGCACCGCGCCCGGTCCGCCTCGATCAGCTCGTGACGACCAAGGGCCAGCTCGACCTGGAGACCCTGCTCGCCGAGGACTCGACGTTCTACGGCGACCTGTTCGCGCACGTCGTGAAGTGGCAGGGCGACCTCTACCTCGAGGACGGGCTCCACCGCGCGGTGCGGGCGGCGCTCCAGCAGCGACAGGTGCTGCACGCGCGTGTGCTCGAGCTGGACTGAGTGACCGCGCTGTAAAGGTTTGGCCCTTTCGGGTTCTCCTGCGCCGCGGTCAATGATCATCTAGTAGGAATCGCCGCCCGGGCGCACTACGCTGCGCCCATGAGCATGCTGACGCCCCCCGGCATGGGCGGTAAGTACCGGATCACGGGAGACAAGTACCCCCGGATGCGTCGGCCCCGGCGGCGCGGCAGGCTCGTGTTCGGCGTGGTGGCCTCCGTCGCCGCGCTGAGCCTGGTCGGCTGGGGCACGCTCCAGCTCATCGACGTGTTCACGGGCGGCGGGGACAAGGCGTCCGCGGCGGGCCCGAAGGCCGACTGCGCGAGCAAGGTCAGCCCCTCGCCCTCCGCGCCGGCGCTCCCCAAGCCGAGCCAGATCACCGTCAACGTCTTCAACGCCACCAAGCGGGGTGGCCTTGCCAAGAAGACGGCGGACGAGCTGAAGAAGCGGGGCTTCCGGATCGGCGACGTGGGCAATGCGACGGCCACCTATGACAAGAAGGTCAAGGGCACGGGGCTGCTGCTCGGTCCGGCGTCGGCGCTGAAGACGTCCTTGCCGGTCCTCGGCACGCAGGTCGCTGCGGCGGAGACGCGAACGGATACGCGTAAGGGGGCCGAGGTCGACCTGATCATCGGCTCGGCGTTCAAGAACCTGAACAGCAAGGCGGCGGCGGACAAGGCGTTGACCGCGCTGACTCATCCGCAGCCGGCGGCGACGTCGTCGAAGAGGAGCTGCTGAGGCCGCCTACGGGGGTGCCGGGTTCGGTTGTTCGGCGAGTGCGGCCCGGTGGGGGCTGGTCGCGCAGTTCCCCGCGCCCCTGAGGGGTTGCAGTCCACCTGCGCCACGACGGAACCGTTAGCCGCGCGCGCCCGCCCTCCCGGACCGTTGGCCGCGTACGGCGGGCAGGGGACGGGGTGGGGGGTGTCCGCCCGCAGCGGCCGGCGTCCGGAACCGGGCACCTGATCGAGGGACCGAGCCGCCGGACCGAGGACGGATACCCCCACCCCGGCACCGACCCCAAACCGAACCGCACGCGCTACGCACGCCCCCACCGGACCGCAAGGGGCCGCCGCAGGCATTCAGGGGCGCGGGGAACTGCGCAAAACGCCCGCCCCCACCGAACCCGCAGACGACCCGCCCCGACCCGACAACCAGACCGCCGCTACTCCGCAGCCCCGTACAACCGATCCCCCGCATCCCCCAGCCCCGGCACGATGTACCCCTGCTCGTTCAGATGATCGTCGACCGCCGCCGTCACGACCGTCACCGGCGTCCCCGCCAGCTCGCGTTCCATGATCTCCACGCCCTCCGGCGCGGCCAGCAGCACCACCGCGGTCACATCGTCCGCACCACGCTTGATCAGCTCACGAATCGCCGCGACCAGCGTGCCGCCCGTGGCCAGCATCGGGTCGAGGACATAGACCTGCCGGCCCGAGAGGTCCTCCGGCATCCGCGCAGCGTACGTCGTGGCCTGGAGGGTCTCCTCGTTGCGGATCATGCCGAGGAAACCGACCTCCGCGGTCGGCAGCAGCCGGACCATGCCGTCCAGCATGCCGAGCCCGGCCCGCAGGATCGGCACCACCAGCGGTCGCGGATACGACAGCTTCACGCCGGTCGTCTCGGCGACCGGCGTCTTGATGTCGACCGCCTCGGTGCGCACGTCACGCGTGGCCTCGTAGGCGAGCAGGGTGACCAGCTCGTCGGCGAGACGGCGGAAGGTCGCGGAGTCGGTGCGCTGGTCGCGCAGGGTGGTGAGCTTGTGGGCGACCAGGGGGTGGTCGACGACGTGGAGGCGCATGTCCACAACAGTAACCGGCACCACCGCCGCACTCGCGCTGGCGTCAAACCCCCCGTCCGAGGGAAGGTGGGAGAGACGGACAACAGGGTGGTGAGCCTATGCCTGACCTGCCGGAGCGCGAATCCGGACGGAAGCCGTCACGCCAGAAACTGTCACGGCAGAAACCGCGACGGACGCGAAACGCGGGCAACCCCGATGGCCCCCGGGACGCGGAAACCCCCGGGAAGCCCCGAGACGCGCCCTCACACGACGCCCAGGACGTCCGCGGCGCCCAGGACGTCCGCGGCGCCCAGAACAACCACCGCACCCAGAACAACCACCGCACCCAAGAACCACCTGACCCCCAAGGGACGGCCCCCGGCACCCAGGATCTCCCCGGCACCCAGATCCTCCGCGCCCCCCGCAACCCCCACGAGACCGACGCCGAGCGCCGCCGCCGCCGCGCCCAGTTCCTGCGCGACCTCGCCGAGGCCCGCGAACTGCGCGACCGGGTCCAGCCACGCCGCGCGAAGGTCGCCCGTCTGCGGCACGCGATGCGCATGCGGACATTCCGCTGGTAAGGAACCGCTCGCGCCCCGGGACGCCGACGCAGACTCCGAAACCCGGCCGCCGACGCCCTCCCGGTGCGCTGAACAGGTGCCCGTGCGAAGGCGTTTGGAAAAGCCGCGTACGATCCCGCTCGTGGCGGCGACGAGTGCGCTGGTGAGTCCGACATCGACGTGCCGACGCGCGTGCGATCAAAACCACCGGACACAGGGTGCCGAAGACGTCCCCTGAACGCCTTGTTTCTGCCACGATTCCGAGTGGGTGGGGCTCGGAGCCCGAGCTCTCCCCGCCCGTAACCTCCGCCGGGGGGACCCCCAACCGGCACGCCTATGACCAGTGGGAGAGTCACGGTGTACTTCGCCGCACTGCTCGCGCGCACCGAAGACGGGTGGGAAGCGAGCGACACAGAGCTGGACGATGTGGAGACCCTGTCGGATCTGGCCGACCTCGCCCGGGAAGCCTCGGCCGAGGACGACACGGTGCTCGTCCTCATCGAGCAGGAGGACGCCTGGTTCGGCGTCGTCCGTATCGACGGTGAGGAAGACCCCCGTATCTACGTCTCGGACGCGGCAGCCGCCGCCCGCAGCTCGTACGGCGAGATCCTGCTCACCGACGAACTGCTCGGAAGGGAGCCCGGCGACGACGACCCCGACCTGGACGCCCTCGATCTCGACGGCACCGAGGACGGTGAGGACGACGAGGACGAGGACGACGACACCACGAGCGGCGGCGGCTCCGCCGAGGCCGTGCCGCACGGTCCGGTCGGTGACGCCACGGTCCTCGACGACCTGGGCGTCAGTGAGAAGGAGCTGAAGTCCCTGTCGGAGGACGCGGTCACCGAGATCGCCGAGGCCCTGGGCGCCTCGGAGGTCCTGGAGACCGTCCGCTGACCGGAGCCACCGCGCCGGACCCGGTGCGCGACCGCTGGCGGGCCGCGATGCGGCTCGCCCTGGACGAGGCCGGCAAGGCGGGCACGGACGTGCCGGTGGGTGCCGTCGTACTGTCCCCGGACGGTACGACGGTGCTCGCCGCCGCCCACAACGAACGCGAGGCGGGCGGTGATCCGACCGCGCACGCGGAGATCCTCGCGATCAGGCTGGCGGCGGCGGAGCTCGGTGAGTGGCGGCTGACCGGCTGCACGCTCGTCGTCACTCTGGAGCCCTGCACGATGTGCGCGGGCGCGATCGTGCAGTCCCGGGTGGACCGGGTGGTCTACGGCGCCCGCGACGAGAAGGCGGGCGCGGCCGGCTCCCTCTGGGACGTCGTCCGCGACCGGCGCCTCAACCACCGCCCGGAGGTCATCGAGGGAGTCCTCGCCGACGAATGCGCCCGCCTCCTCACGGAGTTCTTCCGGAACCGCTGAAGGGACCGCTGAAGGGACCGCTGAAGGGACCGCTGACGGGACGACGCCAAGACCGCCACCGGGGCGCCGGATACCGATTTCAAACCACGCCCCACCTTGCTGTAAGGTCTCCCTCGGTAGCGTGTCCGAGCGGCCGAAGGAGCTCGCCTCGAAAGCGAGTGTGGCGCAAGTCACCGAGGGTTCAAATCCCTCCGCTACCGCTTCAGAAGGGCCCCGTCGTAAAGACGGGGCCCTTCATGCGTACTGATCACCCCGGTTACACTCGCGCCCCATAAGCAACACCATGAGCAACAGCAGAAGCGGGGGAGGCCGCGATGGCGGTGAACGGTAAGAAGATCGCCGTCTATCTGGTCGTGGTCTTCGTCCTGTACGTGATCATCACCGACCCGGCCAAGGCCGCCGACTACGTGCAGATAGGGTTCGAGGGCATATCGGACGCCGCCAAGGCCGTGGGCGACTTCTTCACCTGGCTGGCCGACGGGGCGCACTGACCGAACCGAGGGAGCGCCCATGATCCGCCATCTCGTCCTGTTCAAGCTCAACGAGGGTGTCGAGCGCGACGATCCCCGGGTCGTCGCCGGCGAGGAGGCGTTCCGCGCCCTCGACGGCAAGATCCCCGAGATCCGCTTCTGGGAGCTGGGCTGGAACGTCAGCGACCGCCCCATCGCCTACGACTTCGCGATCAACTCCGGCTTCGAGGACGCGGCGGCGCTGCGCACCTACGCCGAGCACCCGGAGCACCAGGCGGGCGTGGCGCTGTGGAAGGAGTTCGCGACCTGGGTGGTCGCGGACTACACCTACTGAGCCCGCACGTACCGAGCCGCACCTACCGAGCCCGCCCCTACCGAGCCGGCGCCGAGCCCACGCCGGGCTCGCGCACGCAGAAGCCTCCCGCCGGGAACGACGGGAGGCTTTTCCGCGTCCCGATCCCCAACTCGTTCTTACCTGCCTCTCAACACGGCGTAACCCAACGTTATGCGGTGCTTGCACACAGTGCACATGTCTTGTGATGCTATGACCGCTTTTGACGGATGAGTTGACCAACGAAGAGGTGGCGTTGACCGTGTCGGCCAGTACCGCGCCTCCCCAGGAGGCGGCCCCTCCCCAGGAGGCGGCCCCCCGCAGCCGCGGCGCCGACACACGGGCGCTCACCCAGGTGCTCTTCGGCCAGTTGAAGGGGCTCCAGCCGGGCACGCCGGAGCACACCCGGGTGCGGGCGGCGCTCATCGAGGCCAACCTCCCGCTCGTGCGCTACGCGGCCGCCCGCTTCCGCTCGCGCAACGAGCCGATGGAGGACGTGATCCAGGTCGGCACCATCGGGCTGATCAACGCCATCGACCGCTTCGACCCGGAGCGGGGCGTGCAGTTCCCCACCTTCGCGATGCCGACCGTCGTCGGCGAGATCAAGCGGTACTTCCGCGACAACGTCCGCACGGTCCACGTCCCGCGCCGGCTGCACGAGCTGTGGGTGCAGGTCAACAGCGCCACCGAGGACCTGACCACCGCCTTCGGGCGCATGCCCACGACCGCCGAGATCGCCGAGCGGCTGCGCATCGGCGAGGACGAGGTGCTGTCCTGCATCGAGGCCGGCCGGTCGTACCACGCCACCTCCCTGGAGGCGGCGCAGGAGGGCGACGGACTGCCGGGCCTGCTGGACCGGCTCGGCTACGAGGACCCGGCGCTGGACGGCGTGGAGCACCGCGACCTGGTCCGGCACCTCCTGGTGCAACTCCCCGAGCGCGAACAGAGAATCCTTCTGCTGCGCTACTACAGCAACCTCACCCAGTCGCAAATCAGCGCGGAACTCGGCGTCTCGCAGATGCACGTTTCGAGGCTACTCGCGCGTAGCTTTCAACGGCTGCGGTCCGCCAATCGCATCGACGCTTAGAGGCCGACGCCGCATAGAGGGCCGACGCATAGAGGCCGACGCCGCATAGAGGACCGACGCATAGAGGCCGACGCATAGAGGCGTGGGCGCATAGCCGTCGGAACGCAGCCGCGGACCCATAGCTGTGGGCGCATGGCGGATGCATAAGGGGCGCACGGTCGCACACCCGTATCACCGCAGTTCGCAAGCACTGTCGAGGCGTAACCGGCGCGAGCGAATCGCTCACCGGCACCGTTCCCGACCCTTCTGTGCCGAAATACCGTCAGACCCCCTTTATCCAGGGCGGATTCGCGTCTCACGTGTCGACATGTCACTACAGCGTGTTGCCGACATGTGACATTCTTCCGGAAGCGCGTTTGCCGGGGCTTCGGCTCCGGTATTCAGGTGAAGGCTGACGTTCCTCGACGAAGCGTTCGCCGTACCGTCCCGCGACCCAAAGGGGGTGGCATGTCCGCAGACCAGGGCAGCTCGAAGGTGCTCACGCTCACGAAGAGCGAGGCTGCGCCCGCGCTCATCGACGTCCCGGCTGTCGAGGCCGCCCCGACCCCGGCGCTGCCGGCCGCGTCCGGAGCCATCGACACCCGCACCCTGTCCCGCTCCCTCTTCCTGCGGCTCGCCGCACTCGACGAGAACAGCCCCGAGCGTGCATACGTCCGGGACACCCTCATCGAGCTCAACCTCCCGCTGGTGCGCTACGCGGCGGCCCGCTTCCGCTCGCGCAACGAGCCGATGGAGGACATCGTCCAGGTCGGCACCATCGGCCTGATCAAGGCGATCGACCGCTTCGACTGCGAACGGGGCGTGGAGTTCCCGACGTTCGCGATGCCGACGGTCGTGGGCGAGATCAAGCGGTTCTTCCGCGACACCTCGTGGTCGGTCCGCGTCCCGCGCCGCCTCCAGGAGCTGCGCCTGGCCCTCACCAAGGCCAGCGACGAGCTCTCCCAGAAGCTGGACCGCTCCCCGACGGTCGCCGAACTCGCCTCGGTGCTCGGCGTGTCCGAGGAGGACGTCGTCGACGGCCTCGCGGTGGGCAACGCCTACACCGCCTCCTCGCTGGACTCCCCGGCCCCGGAGGACGACGGCGGCGAGGGCTCCCTCGCGGACCGCCTCGGCTACGAGGACACCGCGCTGGAGGGCGTGGAGTACCGCGAGTCCCTCAAGCCCCTGCTGGCGAAGCTGCCGCCCCGTGAGCGGCAGATCATCATGCTCCGCTTCTTCGCCAACATGACCCAGTCGCAGATCGGCGAGGAGGTCGGCATCTCGCAGATGCACGTCTCCCGGCTGCTCACCCGCACGCTGGCCCAGCTGCGCGAGGGTCTCATCTCCGACTGATCCGACCCTGCGCGAGGGTTCCCATCCGACGGGGCGTCAGCCACCATGGCGCGATGCCTCGTTCACCACGGACGACCTGGACACATGGCCGTCGGTGCGCCCTGCTCGGCGCGTCGGCGGCCGTCGTCTGTCTGGGCGCTGTTCTGGCCTCGTGCGGCGGAGGCGACGGTGAGGGCTACGTCGCCACGGGCGCGGCGGGCGGCCCCACGGTTTCATCCGATACGGCCGTCATGCCGACCGGCGACGTGACCCTGGTGCCACTCCAGGGAACCGCGTCCCGTCCGGCCGGAAGCCCGGCGTCGGCGAACCCGGCCACCCCGCACGGCACTTCGGCGGGATCGACGGCGGTCGGCACCACGCGGGCGGGTACGGCCCCCGACGTCGGCCCTACCGCGGACGCACCCGCGCGGCCCACCGAGGGCCCCGGGGACGGCCGTAGCCCCTCGGCTTCCCCCTCCGCGGCGGGGACCCCGGAACCCGCGGCCCTCGTCTGGTCGGAGCCGGTCCGGGAGGCCACCGACCGGCGCTGGTGCGAGGACATCACCCTGGACTTCCGCAACACCGGTGGCTCGCCGGTGACTTCGGGGGCCGTCACCTTCGGGACACACGTCATCGGCGCGCTCGGCATCGACTGGGCGACCGTGGAGTCCACGGTGGGACTCCCGGTGCCGATCGATGCCGGCGCGCGACGGGAGAAGACCTGGACGGTGTGCGTCGACGCGTGGCGCGTGCCGTTGGGCATGCGGGTGGAGACGCGGGACGTCACCGTCCGGTGGGGTTAGTTCCTCTTACTTCAGCGCCAGCCAGGCCACCGCCGCCACGATCGCGACGGCGACGATCACGCCGATGATCAGGCCCACGCGGGGTCCTGCGGAGGCGGCGGGCGCGGCCTGCTGCCGTCCGCCCTGGGGAGCCTCGTCGACGAAGGCACGGAACATCTGAGTGCTGCCGGCGGGGTCGTAGTTGCCCTGGGGGCCCTGGTTGTCAGCCATGCCCAGAGACCCTAGCGAATCCGGCGATGGGGCCCAAGTGCGGGGCCGACCGGGGCATCAGGGGGTCTCACGTGCCGGTTTACGTTCGCAATACTTGCCTTTGCCAAGTTTTTATGCCGCACTCACCCCGTTTTATTTGCCTGTAGCAACCAAGCAAGCCTATGGTTGCCCGAAGCAACGAATACGGGAGGTGTGATGGCCGAGCAGGCGCGATACGAGGAGCTGATCCGCCAGTTCAGCGCCTTCGGAGCCGTGAAGCGGGAGATGGGGCGGATGATGCCGTCCGACTGCCCCGCCGGTTCCGCCGCCGTGCTGACCCTGCTCGGGCGCTACGGAGACATGCGCATGAGCAGGCTCTCCGAGCTGCTCGCCGTGGACATGTCCGTGACCAGCCGCCATGTGGCCCACGTGGTCGAACGCGGCTGGATCGAGCGCTCCCCCGACCCGGCGGACCGCCGCTCGCGCATCCTCGGGCTGACCCCGGCCGGCCAGGCGCTCCTGGACCAGCTGTCGCGGCGCACCTGCCTGATGCTCTCCGAGCGGCTCGGCGACTGGAGCGACGAGGAGGTGGCCCAGCTGACCGCCCTGATGGCACGGCTGCGCGCCAGCTTCGACGACACCCGCGCGCACGGCCCCGAACCCCGGCCGCCCGCACCCCCCGTACTCGAACAGACCACCCGTACACCCGCGATCACCACGTAAGAGAAGGAAGCCCATGGCAACGACCACACCAGCCGGTGTGCGGGCACACGCCAAGCACGGAGGAGGCTCCGGCGAGCACGGCCCCATGACGCACCGGCAGATCATGGAAGCCATCTCCGGCCTGCTGCTCGGCATGTTCGTGGCGATCCTGTCGTCCACGATCGTCACCAACGCGCTCCCGCACATCATCAGCGACCTCGGCGGCGGCCAGTCCGCCTACACCTGGGTCGTCACCGCGGCCCTGCTGTCGATGACCGCGGCCACCCCCCTGTGGGGCAAGCTCGCCGACCTGTACAGCAAGAAGGCGCTCGTCCAGATAGCGCTCGTCATCTACGTGCTGGGCTCCGCGGCCGCGGGTCTGTCGCAGAACGCCGGCATGCTGATCGCCTGCCGCGTCGTCCAGGGCATCGGCGTCGGCGGCCTGTCCGCCCTCGCGCAGATCGTCATGGCCGCGATGATCTCCCCGCGTGAGCGCGGCCGTTACTCCGGCTACCTCGGCGCGACCTTCGCCGTCGCCACCGTCGGCGGCCCGCTGCTCGGCGGTGTCATCACCGACACCTCGTGGCTGGGCTGGCGTTGGTGCTTCTACGTCGGCGTCCCGTTCGCCGTCGTCGCCCTGATCGTGCTCCAGAAGACCCTGCACCTGCCCGTGGTCAAGCGGGAGGTCAAGGTCGACTGGGGCGGCGCCACCGCCATCGCCGCCGCCGTCTCGCTGCTGCTGGTCTGGGTCACCTTCGCCGGTGACAAGTACGACTGGCTGTCGTGGCAGACGTACACGATGGTCGGCGGCTCGATCGTCCTCGGCCTGCTGTTCGTGCTGATCGAGTCCAAGGCGAGCGAGCCGATCATCCCGCTGCGGCTGTTCAAGAACCGCACGATCACCCTCGCCTCGCTGGCCTCGCTGTTCGTCGGTGTCGCGATGTTCACCGGCACGGTCTTCTTCAGCCAGTACTTCCAGCTGGCCCGCGACAAGTCCCCGACGATGTCCGGCGTCATGACCATCCCGATGATCGGCGGACTGTTCGTCTCCTCGACCGTCTCCGGGCAGTTCATCACCCGCACCGGCCGCTGGAAGGCATGGCTGGTCAGCGGTGGCGTCCTCGTGACGGCCGGCCTCGGCCTGCTGGGGACCATCCGGTACGACACGGCCTACTGGAAGATGTCGATCTTCATGGCCCTGCTGGGTCTCGGCATCGGCATGATGATGCAGAACCTGGTGCTCTGCACCCAGAACCAGGTCGAACCGTCCGATCTCGGCGCGGCCAGCTCCACGGTCACCTTCTTCCGGTCCCTGGGCGGTGCGGTCGGCGTCTCGGCGCTGGGCGCGGTCATGTCCCACCGGATCACCCACTACGTCTCGGACGGCGTCGCCGCCCTCGACCCGAAGTACCGGGCCGCCCTGGCCGGTTCGAGCTCCTCCACCGACAGCATCCCGGACCTGGCCAAGCTGCCCGCGCCGGTGCGCACGCTCATGGAGAGCTCCTACGGCCACGGCATCGCCGACGTGTTCCTGATCGCCGGCGCCCTCGCGGCCGTCGCCTTCCTGATCACCCTGTTCATCAAGGAGGTCCCGCTGCGGACCAAGGGCGCGCTGGCGCAGGCCGCCGCGGCGGAGGCCCCCGCTGCGGAGCCCTCCGAGGCTCCCGGGGAGACCGCCGCCGAGCACACCCCGAGCTGGGCAGCCACCGAGACCGTCTCCTCGGACACCGAAACCGCCCCCGAGGGCACCCAGCGGCTGTCCGCCGTGGCCACCCTGGCCCGTCCGGAGGCCTCCGGTGAGGGCCCCGGCTCCGTCCCGGTCCGCGGCTTCGTGCGCGGCAACGAGGGCATCCCGGTCCCGCGGGCCGCGGTCACGCTGATCTCGCTGGCGGGACAGCAGCTGGGCCGCTCGGTCGCCCAGGCCGACGGGTCCTACGCGGTCGACGCGCCCGGCGTCGGGTCGTACGTCCTGATCGCCTCCGCGGACGGCTTCCAGCCGCAGGCGTCCACCGTCCTGGTGGGCGGCGAGCCGGTCGCCTACGACATCCTCCTCAGCGGCACCAGCGGGCTGAACGGGCTCGTGCGGGCCGCGGCGAACGGGGAGCCGGTCAAGGACGCCATGGTGATCGTCACCGATGTGCGCGGCGACCTGCTGGCCACCGGGACCACCGGTGAGCAGGGCGAGTTCGCCTTCGGCGAGCTGGTGCCGGGTGCCGTGACCGTCGCGGTCAACGCCGCCGGGTTCCGGCCGCGCGCGCTGCCCGTCGAGGTCGGCGGCACCGGAGTCACCCGCATCGAGGTGGACCTGGACTCGGGCGCCCGCCTCCAGGGTGTCGTCCGGGCCCCGCACGGCCCGCTGGCCGACGCCCGGGTCACCCTCGTGGACGCCGCCGGCAACGTGGTCGGCACCGCCACCACCGGGACGGACGGGGCGTACGCCTTCACCGACCTGGACGGCGGCGAGTACACGGTCATCGCCACGGGCTACCCGCCGCAGGCCACGGCCCTGACGGTGAACGGCCCCGCGGTCGACGGACACGACATCGAACTTGCCCACCCCGGCGAGTAGTTCCACCCACTCCGGCCTGTGGCGGGGGACGCGCGCTCCGAGCGGAGGCGCGCGCCCGCCACGGGCCGGTCTCTTTCGAGGAGTTCTCAGACATGCCAGTGACCGCGAGGATCCGAACCCGTGACGGATGGGCCGTGTCGCACGCGGTCGTCACGGTGACCGACATGACCGGCACGCAGGTGCTGCGCGCGGAGGCGGACGCGGAGGGGGCGGTTCGGGACGGGACCCCGCTGGAGCCGGGGCCGTACACCGTCATCGTCACGGCCGTCGGGTACGCGCCCACCGCCTCCAGCGCGATCGTCACCGCGAGCGGGCGGGCCGAGGTCGGCACGGTCACGCTGGCCCGGGTCGGCGGCGCGGAACTGCCGCCGCCCGGCCCCTGGACCGTGGACCCGGCCCACTCCAGCGTGGGCGCGGTCGCCCAGCACCTGGGCATCTCCAGCGTCCACGGCCGCTTCACCGACTTCACCGCGGCGATCGAGGTCGCCCCGGACGACGTGACCAAGTCCCGGGTGGAGGCGGTCATCCGGGCGGCCTCCATCGACACCGGGAACGCGATGCGGGACGACCACCTGCGCTCGGCGGACTTCCTGGACGTGGAGCGGTACCCGGAGATCACCTACCGGTCGACGGGTCTCGTGGTGGCCGGTACGGACCGCTGGACCGTGCGGGGCGAGCTGGCGATGCGCGGTGTCGTACGGCCGGTCGACCTGGACCTCGCCTACCTGGGCACCGGCGCGGACCCCTGGGGCGGAACACGGGCCGCCTTCAAGGCGACCACGCAGCTGCGGCGCGAGGACTTCGCCATGAACTACAACCAGGTCGTCCAGGCGGGGATCGCGGCGATCGGCACGACACTGAAGGTCGAGCTGGACGTGCAGGCGGTGCAGGGGGAGTCGCTGCCGCAGGGGTGAGTGCGGCCGGGCGGTGGCTGGGGGTCGCTGGCCGGGGCCGTTGTCAGTGGTGGGTCGTACGGTTCGGGCATGGAGCGGAGCACGGGGGTGCAGGCGTACTACGCCGAGTCGGCGGAGCGGCTGGGAGAGGTCTACGAGAGCGTCTCGTTCGAGGACGTGCACGGGGCGCTGCTGGACTTGCTGCCGGAGGCGCCCGCGCGGGTGCTGGACGTCGGCGCGGGGACCGGGCGGGACGCGACGGCGCTGGCCGGGCGCGGGTACACGGTCGACGCGGTGGAGCCGGTGGCGGAGCTGCGTCGGGTGGCCGAGCGGCTGCACCCCGGCAGCGGGGTGACCTGGCGGCCGGGCGCGCTGCCGGAGATACCGGGCGTGCGGGGGCCGTACGACGTCGTGCTGCTGTCCGCGGTGTGGATGCACCTGCCGCCGGAGGAACGGCCCGGCGCGATGCGGCGGCTGGCCGGCCTGCTCGCGCCCGGCGGACTCCTGCTGATCACCCTGCGGCGCGGGGAGCCGCCCGTGGACAGGCGGATGTTCGACATCCCGCCCGAGGAGGTCGCCGATCAGGGGGCCGCGGCGGGGCTGAGGCTGCTGCGGACCGTGGCCGAGGGCGCCGACCGGCTCGGCCGGGACGCCGTGCGCTGGCACGCCGTGGTGCTCCAACTAGGCTGAGGCCATGGCACCGAACATTGCGACCAACACGTCCGTCTCCCTGGACGAGCTGCTGGACTTCGTGCGGCCCCGGCACCGGGCGCTCCTGCTGACGCGGCGGGCGGACGGGTCGCCGCAGGCCTCGCCGCTGACCTGTGGGGTCGACGACTCGGGGCGGATCGTCGTGTCGACGTATCCCGAGCGGGCGAAGACGCGGAACGCGAAGCGGGATCCCCGGGTGAGCGTGGTCGTGCTGAGCGACGACTGGGACGGGCCGTGGGTGCAGGTCGACGGGACCGCGGAGGTCATCGACTCGCCGGAGTCCGTGGAGCCGCTGGTGGAGTACTTCCGGAACATCTCCGGGGAGCACCCGGACTGGGACGAGTACCGTTCGGCGATGGTGCGGCAGGGGAAGTCGATCATTCGGGTCACGCCGGAGCGGTGGGGGCCGGTTGCCACCGGCGGGTTCCCGGCCAGGTTGGCCTGATATCTCGGGGCTTCTCGTTCGTTGGCGGGTTCCGGTTTCACTGTGGCTGGTCGCGCAGTTCCCCGCGCCCCTGGGGAGTTGCCCTCACCATCGTTTCGATGCCTGCCACGAGTAGGTCCAAGGCGAACGTGAAGTCCCTGTCCCGCATCTCCTCCACCGTGTCGCCGCCCCTCGCCGTCATGATCTCCTCGTTCTCCTTGAGGATCTCGGCGGCGTCGGGGGACCGGGTCGCCGAGGCCATCGCGTGGCGGAAGTAGGCGTCCTGGGTCATGCCTGCCTGGCCGGCGCGTGCGATGAAGTGGCCCTCGATGGTGCCGAAGCCGTAGACGAACTGGAAGACGGCCGAGATCGCGCCCGTGATGCCGTGTGCGGGCAGGCCGGACTTGCGGATGACCCGGTGCACGATCCGGGACAGCGCAAGGGAGTTGGGGCCGATGTTGAGGAAGGTGCCGGCCAGCGGGGAGACCCAGGGGTGGCGGACCAGCAGGCCCCGGTACTCGCGGGCGATCGTGCGCAGTTGGTCCCGCCAGTCCTCCTCCTCGGTCTCCGGGTCCGGGAGCTCCAGTCCGCCGAAGGCCGCGTCCAGGGCGAGTTCGAGCAGGTCGTCCTTGGTGTCGACGTACCAGTAGACGGACATCGCGGTCACGTTCAGCTCGGTGGCCAGCCGACGCATGGAGAACTTGGCCAGGCCGTCCGTGTCGAGCAGCCGTACGGTGGCCTCGGTGATCCGCTCCCGGTCCAGCCCCGAGGGCTGCCCTCCGCCCCGCCCGCTCCGGCGCACCTTGCCCTCCAGCCAGACACTGGTCCGGCCTGAGGCATTTGGGCCTGCGTTAGCCATGGCGCACCTTCCAAGGACTCCGTCGACTGGCAAAGACGCCAGGTGTCTTCCAACTTAAGGGGCGCGGGGAACTGCGCGAGAAACCACAACGGACCCGCAGCCGCCGACGCAACATCGCCCCCACCCCTTCAGGCGACTCCATCCCGCTCCGCCCGCCGCAGCAACACCCCCGCCACCACCCCACCCAGCAACACCGCCACCGCCCCCACCAGCTGGCTGCTCTCCAGGCCGGAGGCGAACGCCTCCGTGATCCGCGCCCTCTCCGGCCCCGACCCCGCCTGCGCCAACGCCCCCGGCAGGGACACCGCCGCCACCGAGATCCCCGCCGCGAAACGGGAGTTCAGCACCGCGCCCAGCACCGCGACGCCCAGCCCCTGCCCGAACTCCGCCACCGTGCCGTTGATCCCCGCGCCCACGCCGGCCTTCTCCGGCGGAATCGCGCTCATGATGGCGTGGGCCATCGCAGGGCTCGCGACCGCCGCCCCCGCACCGATCAGCACCAGCCCCAGCAGCGTGCCCGGGTACCCGTGGTCGGTGAGCGTGGCGATCGAGGCCAGGCCCGCCGCCATCACCGCCATGCCGAGCCCGATGGAGAGCGGGGTGCCCAGGCGGGCCGACCACTTCGCCGCCAGGCCCGTGAAGTTGAGGGCCACGATCATCAGGGCGAGCGGTGCCGTGCGCAGGCCCGCCTCCAGGGGGCCGTAACCGAGGACGAACTGCATGTGCTGGGTGAGCAGGAACAGCGAGCCGCCCATACCGAAGGTGATCAGCACCGCGCCCGCCACCGCGCCGGTGAAGCGGCAGTCGCGGAAGAAGTGCATGTCGAGCATGGGGTGCGGGATCCGGTTCTCCCACCACGCGAACGCGGCGAGGACCACGACCGCGACGGCCGCCGGTGTCAGCACCCGGCCCGACGTCCAGCCGTGCTCGGGGCCGGAGATGATCGCGAACACCAGGGAGGTCATGCCGATCGTGGAGAGCAGGGCGCCGAGCAGGTCGGGGCGGTTGCCCTGCGGGTTTTTGGACTCGGGGACCAGGGCCACCACCGCGAGCAGCGCGAGCGCGGCGACCGGCAGGTTGATCAGGAAGATCGCGCCCCACCAGAAGTGGTTCAGCATGAAGCCGCCCAGGAGGGGGCCGGTCGCGAAGCCCAGGGAGTTCACGGCCGCCCAGATGCCGATCGCCCTCGGCTGCTCCTCGGGCGCGAAGATCTGCATCGCCACGGCGAGCGTGGTGGTCATCAGCAGCGCCCCGCCGACGCCCATCCCGGCCCGTGCCGCGATGAGTTGGGCGGTCGAGTCCGCGAGGCCCGCGACCAGTGAGCCCAGACCGAACAGGACCAGGCCGGCGGCCAGCATCTTCTTGCGGCCGTAGCGGTCGGCGGCACTGCCCGCGGTGAGCAGGAGCCCCGACTGGACCAGCGAGTACGCGTTGATCATCCACTGGATGTCGGAGGTCTCGGCGCCCAGTTCGCGGGTGAGCGACGGGATCGCCACGTTCAGGATCGTGTTGTCGAGCAGCACGGTCAGCTGGGCGAGACAGATGACGCCGAGTATCAGCCAGCGCTGGGGGTGGCCCTGAGTGACGGTGCCGGGGGCGGTGGTGGAGGCGGTCATGTTGTACACCGTAGAACAGTTCCTATACGGCGTACAACACACTTTCCCGCCGTACGACGAGGGGCCCGCCGTACGGCGAAGGGGGCGGCGACCGAAGTCACCGCCCCCTCATGTGGGAATCGTCAGCTGCTCGCCTTCTGGGTGAGGTCGTAGAAGGTGGCCGAACCGACCGTCACCTTCTTGAAGTTGGCCTCGACCCAGCTCGTGATCTGCGAGGACGTACCGCTGCTGCTGCCGCCCATGCCGCCGCCGGTGCCGCTGGAGATGAAGTAGTGGATCCTGCCTTCCTCCACGTACTTCTTGAACTGGGCCAGCGTCGGGGACGGGTCGGTGCCGTTGAAGCCGCCGATCGCCATCACGGACTCGTCGGAGGCCAGCTGGTAGCTCGCCGCGTTCTGGGCGCCGATCGCGGCCGCCGCCCAGGTGTAGTCGTCCGCGTCGGCCTGGAGCAGCTTCTTGGCCTCGGAGGAGACGCTCGCGCCGTTGAGCAGGCCGCCGGCACCACCGCCGCGGCCCATGCCGCCGCCCTCACCCATGCCGCCCAGCTGGTTCCGGGTGGTGCCGTTGCCTTGCGTGGTGCCGTTGCCTTGCGTGGTGCCGTTGCCTTGCGTGGTGCCGTTGCCCTGCGTGGTGCCGTTGCCCGTGGTGCCGTTCTGGCCCGGCATGCCGCCGCCCGGGAAGCCCTGACCCTGCTGGCTCTGGCCCTGGCCCTGCGTATTGCTGTTCCCGTTCGCGTTCCCGTTCTGCTGGTTCTGGCCGCCGAAGCCGCCCATGCCGCCACCGCCGCCGGGACCTCCGCCCCGGCCGCCGCCTCCGCCGAAGCCCATCATGCTCGCGCCCGCCGGGCCCGCCGTCGGGATGGAGCCGGTGTGCGCGGAGTTCACCGTGCTCAGGGTGTACGCCGTCGGACCGGCCAGCGCGGCCACGATGCCCAGGGCCGCAACCCCGAGCGCCAGTTGCCGGCCGAGCCGGGCCACGAAGATCAGGCCGAGCGCGGCGATCAGACCGCCGACCAGGACCAGCCACTTCAGCCAGGGAAGGTAGTCGGGGGTGCGGTTGAGGAGGACGTACCCCCAGGCCGCGGCGGCCACCATCGCGGCCGCGAGGGCGAGCGAGGCCCAGGTCTCGGCGCGCTTCTCCCACAGGATTCCGGCGCCCATGCCGACCACGGCGGCGATGTAGGGGGCGAGGGCGACCGTGTAGTACTGGTGGAAGATGCCCGCCATGAAGCTGAAGACCACCAGGGTGATCAGCAGCGAGCCGCCCCAGACGAGGAACGCACCGCGGGTGGCGGAGGTCCGCTTGAGCTTGCGCGTGGCCACCAGGCCCGCGACCAGCAGGATCAGTGCGGCCGGCAGCAGCCAGGAGATCTGGCTGCCGATCTCGGAGTTGAACATCCGGTTCCAGCCGGTCTCGCCCCACTGGCCGGTGCTGCCACCGCCCCCGCCGCCGACGCTGCCGGTCTCCTCGCCGTTGAGGCGGCCGAGTCCGTTGTAGCCGAAGGTCAGTTCAAGGAACGAGTTGTTCTGGGAGCCGCCGATGTAGGGGCGCGAGGAGGCGGGCCACAGCTCGACGATCGCGACCCACCAGCCGCCGGAGACGACCAACGCGACTGTAGCGAGGGCCAGTTGGCCGATCCGCTTCTTCAGCTTGTGCGGGCCGACCGCCGCGTACACGAACGCCAGCGCCGGCAGGATCAGGAAGGCCTGCAAGGTCTTGGCGAGGAACGCGAAGCCGATCGCGACCCCCGCCCACACCAGCCACCTCGTCCTGCCGTCCTCGACAGCCCGTACGACGAAGTAGCAGGCCAGCGCCATCAGCAGGGCCAGCATCGCGTCCGGGTTGTTGAACCGGAACATCAGCGCGGCGACGGGGGTGAGCGCGAGCACCGCGCCCGCGAGCAGACCGGCCCCGGGACTGAATCGGCGCCTTACGGAGGCGTAGACGACGGCGACCGTGCCGACGCCCATCAGGACCTCGGGGCCGAGGATCGTCCAGGAGTTCAGCCCGAAGATCCTGGCCGCGATCTCCATCGGCCACAGGAACGCCGAGGGCTTGTCGACGGTGATGGCGTTGCCCGCGTCCAGCGAGCCGAAAAACATCGCCTTCCAGCTCTTGGTGCCGGCCTGGACGGCCGCCGAGTAGAAGGAGTTGGCGTAGCCGGAGGCGCTCAGGTTGTAGAAGTACAGGGCTGCGGTGGCGAGCAGCAGGCCCCAGAACGCGGGGCGTGCCCAGCGGGGGTCCTCGGGGCGGCCGCGCCACATTCTGCGGGCGAGGGGCTGTTGGGGTTCACCGGACTCCGGGGCCGGGGGAGCGACGTCCTGTACGTCCGTCACGGTCACCGCCGGACCCCATCCGGAACCCTGCCGGGTCGGGTGGTCGGTCTGCGTGGTCATCAGGAGTTCCTCGGGTCGGTGCCGGTGTCGGTGCCGGTGTCGCTGGAGCGCGCCGGCTGCGACGGCACGGTGGCGTCGTACGGGGACTGCGGGGTGTATGGGGACTGCCCGGTGTACGGGGGCTGCCGGTCGTACGGGGACTGCCGGTCGTACGGGGACTGCCGGTCGTACGGGGACTGCCGGTCGTACGGGGTCTGAGGGGTGTACGGAGTGTGCGGCGCGGTGGCGTAGTGGTTCGCCGTGGGGCGCGTGGGCAGGGGGGCGTACGGCTGCTGCGAGGCGTACGGCTGTTGCGAGGCGTACGGCTGCTGCGTGCCGTAGGCCGGTGTGGCGGACCGCGTGGTGGTGGAGGGCGTGGTGGCGGGCGTGTGCGTGGTCACCACCGTGGACCGGGACGGGTTCTCGTCCCGCTCGGGGAACACCCAGGCCCGGAAGAGCAGGAACCGCAGCACGGTCGCCGCGAGGTTGGCGGCGATCAGCACCGCCAGCTCGGTGGAGTGCGCCGGGTCGCTGGTGGCCGCGTCGAGCGCGGCGAGGGAGCCGCTGGTCAGTGCGAGGCCGATGCCGAAGACGACCAGGCCCTGCGCCTGGTGCCGGACGGCGCCGCCCCGCCCGCGCACCCCGAAGGTCAGCCGCCGGTTGGCGGCGGTGTTGGCGACCGCCGAGACCAGCAGGGCCAGCGCGTTGGCGATCTGGGAGCCGCAGAACTGCCGGAAGACGCTGTACAGCAGCAGGTAGAAGAGGGTGGACAGCCCGCCGACGACACAGAACCCGACGAGCTGGCGGGCCAGCCCCTTCGGCACGTCCTGGACGTCGCGGTCGCGCGGGTCGTCGCCGAACGGGCGGGTGATCCGGTCCAGCGGCAGCGCGCCGGTGGCGAGCGCCTTGCCCACCCGCCACACGCCCTTGAGGTCCTCGGTCGCCGTCTTGACGATGTGGACGGTGGAGTCCGGGTCGTCGACCCAGTCGACGGGCACTTCGTGGATACGCAGGCCCGCGCGCTCGGCGATGACCAGCATCTCGGTGTCGAAGAACCAGCCGGTGTCCTCGACCAGCGGCAGCAGGACCTGCGCCACGTCCCGCCGGATGGCCTTGAAGCCGCACTGCGCGTCGGAGAAGCGGGCGTGCAGCGAGCCGCGCAGGATCAGGTTGTAGGCGCGGGAGATGAACTCGCGCTTCGGGCCGCGCACGACCCGGGAGCTGCGGGCCAGCCGGGAGCCGATCGCCAGGTCGGAGTGGCCCGAGATCAGCGGGGCCACCAGCGGCAGCAGCGCGTTGAGGTCGGTGGACAGGTCGACGTCCATGTAGGCGAGGACGGGGGCGTCCGAGGCGGACCAGACGGTCCGCAGGGCCCGGCCGCGGCCCTTCTGCTCCAGCCGGAAGGCCCTGACCTCGGGGATCTCCGCCTCCAGCCGCCGCGACACCAGGGGCGTGGTGTCCGTCGACGCGTTGTCCGCGATGGTGATGCGGAACGCGTACGGGAACGTGCGCCTGAGGTGCTCGTGCAGTCTCAGCACACACGGCTGGAGGTCCTTCTCCTCGTTGTAGACGGGGATCACTACGTCCAGGACAGGCGTACCGGCGTCGCCGGCCGGGAGGTGCTCCCGCGCCGGCAGGGTGCCGGGAGAAGAGTCGGTTCGCATGGGAACGACTCTGGTCAAGCCCCCTGTTGCACCCATATGGCGGCGCTGTGTTGTGCCTGTGAGTGCGATTGCCAGTTCGTTTCGGGTGCCGGACGCGGGGTCGCGGGACCGACGGCGGGCAGGTGCAAGGTGAAGACCGTGCGCCCTGGCACGCTGTCGACGGTCACGGCACCGCCGTGCGCGGTCGCCACGGCCTGCACGATGGCGAGGCCGAGTCCGGTGGAGCCCGAGGCACGGGAGCGCGAGGAGTCACCGCGCGCGAACCGTTCGAAGACGTGCGGGAGCAGGTCGGGCGGGATGCCCTGGCCGTTGTCCTCGACCTCCACGCACATCCAGGGTCCGCGTCGCTGCACGCGTGCGGTGACGGTGGTCCCCTCCGGCGTGTGTTTGCGGGCGTTGCCGAGCAGGTTGATGAGCACCTGCTGGAGACGGGCCGCGTCGCCGGAGACCAGGGCGGGTTCGTCGGGCAGGTCCAGGCGCCAGTTGTGGTCCATGCCGGCGGCGCGGGCGTCGCTGATGGTGTCCACCACCAGCGGGATCAGGTCGGTCTGCTCGAACTGGAGCGGCCGTCCCGCGTCCAGGCGCGCGAGCAGCAGCAGGTCCTCCACGAGCAGGGTCATCCGGCCCGCCTCGGACTCGATGCGGCCGAGCGCGTGCCGGGTGTCGGGGCCGACCGCCTCCCTGCCGCGTCTGGTCAGCTCGGCGTAGCCGCGGATGGAGGCGAGCGGGGTCCTCAGCTCATGACTGGCGTCCGCGACGAACTGCCGTACCCGCATCTCGCTCTGCTGCCGGGCGTGCAGGGCGCCGTGGACGTGGTCCAGCATCCTGTTCAGCGCGGAGCCGACCTGGCCGACCTCGGTGTGCGGATCGCACTCCGCTTCCGGCACCCGCTCGCTGAGGTTCACCTCGCCGGTGTGCAGCGGGAGTTCGGAGACCCGGGTGGCGGTGTGGGCGACCTTGCGCAGGGGGCGGGTGGCGAGCCCGACCAGCACGTACCCGGCGATGACGGCGGCCCCGAGCCCGGCGGCGGTGACGCTGACCTCGACGAGGATCAGGGTGTCGACGGTGGCGTCGACGTCCTTGGTGGGGACGGCGACGTAGTAGGCGGAGGTGTCGTTGGAGGTGTACCGGACGAGGTAGTCGCCGATGCCGGGCAGCTCCACCTTGTGCTGGCTGTTGTCCTTGGGGACCGAGCTGAGCACCTTGATCTGGGCGGCCGTGAGGCTCTTGGCGGTCATCGCGAAGTTCTGGTCGGAGCCGGACTTCACCCCGCGCTTGGCATCGGTGATCCGGTCCCCCTCCACCTTGGCCGCGATCGTGCCGTCCGGCCCCGGGCCGATGACGAAATTGGCGGGGCTGCTCGGCCGGTTGCCCTGCCCGACGGGCCTGTCCCTGTCGTTGCCGCCGTTGCCGAGCTGCCCCTGCGGGGGTTCGCGCGGCGCCGCCCGTGACGCGGCCTCGTTGAGCTTGCCGCTCAGCTGGTCGTACAGATGCGAGCGCAGCGCCAGCGTGGTCACGGTGCCGATCACCGAGCAGACCACGGCGATCAGCACCACCGACGCGACGACGAGCCGCGTCCGCAGCGTGCGCGGCTTTCCTGCTCGCCCTGCCCGCTTCTGCGCCCGCGGCCGTCGTCGTCCGCTCATGAGGCCGCGGGCTTGATCAGATAACCGGCGCCGCGCCGGGTGTGGATCATCGGCTCCCGCCCCGCGTCGATCTTCCGGCGCAGATACGAGATGTACAGCTCGACGACGTTGGCCTGGCCGCCGAAGTCGTACGACCACACCCGGTCCAGGATCTGCGCCTTGCTCAGCACCCGGCGGGGATTGCGCATCAGGAACCGCAGGAGTTCGAACTCGGTCGCGGTGAGGTGGATGTTGTCCCCGGCCCGCGAGACCTCGTGGCTGTCCTCGTCGAGGGTGAGGTCGCCGACGACCAGCACGGACTCGGACCGCCGGTCGGCCGCACCGGACCGCCGGATCAGCCCGCGCAGCCGGGCCACGACCTCTTCGAGGCTGAACGGCTTGGTGACGTAGTCGTCCCCACCCGCGGTGAGCCCGGCGATACGGTCCTCGACGGCGTCCTTGGCCGTCAGGAACAGCACGGGCACGTCCGGCAGCTCACGGCGCAGCCGGCCGAGCACGGCCAGCCCGTCCATGTCCGGCAGCATCATGTCGAGGACGACGGCGTCGGGCCGGAAGTCCCGCGCGGTCTGCACGGCACCCGTACCGTCTCCCGCGCTGCGGATCTGCCAGCCCTCGTAACGCAGGGCCATGGACAGCAGTTCGGTGATCGACAGCTCGTCGTCCACCACAAGCACTCGGACGGGGCTCCCGTCCGGCCTCAGCAGTTCGGTGCGCCCCTGGGGCGAGGTCGTGGTCATGGGAACACGATGTCGGCGCACCCTGAGAGCACCCTTGCGGCAATCTGTGATTTCCCTGAGAAACGCACAGGCGCCTCTCAGGGAACCCCTGGGAATCCCTTGTTCCACGCCGCCCCGAGCCGGGACGCGGTCGGGGTGCGGTGGGTGCGATCGGGGCGCCGTCGGGGTGCAGCCGGGGTGCCGTGGGTGCGATCGGGGCGCGGTCGGGGTGCGGCCAGGGCGTCGGGAGCCGGCCTCAGCCGCCGGGGCGAGTCGCCCCCTGACCGCCGGGACGAGTCGCCCCCCGGACCGCCGGGACGAGTCGCCCCCGGACCGCCGAGACGCCTCTCCCTCCGCTCAGAACAGCCCGTCCTGCATACCCCGCGCCTGCTTGAACTCCCTTACAGGAACGGTGTTCTCCTCACCCTCGGCCGGGACCAGGTCCCAGCCCGTCATCAGTCGGGTGTCCAGTACGACGACCCCCCTGCCCGCCGTCTCCAGATGCAGGTCGGGCCCCGCGGCCGCGAGGAGCCGGCCACCCACCGACCCGCCCGCCACGAGCCCACTCACCTCGCCCGCGGCGGCGGGCAGACCCGCGAGACCGAAGACCTCGACATGGTCGACCGGTTCGTACGGCGCCCGCTCCAGGGACTCCGGCCAGCCGCCCAGCGTCCGGGCCCGCGCGTGCAACTCCGCGATCTCGGCGGCCCGTTCAGCGGCCGAGGCCGGCAGGGACGACCGTACGGCCCGCTTGTCGCCGTACGGAACACGGTCCGGCACCGCGAGCGCGGCCCGCAGCAGTTCCTCCGTGCGCCGGGCCGCCATGAGCGGGCCGGTCCCGAGCCAGCTGAAACAGACGGCTCCCTGTTCCAGCAGCCGCGCGGAGCCCCGTTCGTATGCCGTGATGCCGACCTTGACCATGCCGGGCCCGAACCACGCGAGGTACACCCGGTACGGCCGTGGGTCGTCCGCGAGGGTGTCCGCGGCCACCGAGTGCGCCCGGTCCAGCCGCGCGCACTCCTCGCACCGCGCCCCGGTGCTCCGCCCCGACACCTCGACCCGCGCCGCACACGCGTGCCCCCGCGCTCCCACGCATGTCCGCACACCCCCTTCAACGACCCCGAAGGCCACCCGCTTCCCCCAGGTCAGCGCACTGCGCCGCCCACCGTCCCACCGCAGCAGGGGACCATCGGCCGACCATCGCAGCCCCGCGCACTTCCATGCCTGTGCCATCTCTGACGAGGGTAGGGGGGACCACTGACAACGGGGTTGGGCGTGCGGGGGCGGCTGGGGTGGGATGGGGGGCTGGGGGGCTGGGGGTGCGGTCTGGGCCCGTTCAGCCAGCGGACTCCGCGGCGACCGGCTCCGCCGCGACCCTCGCGCCCGCGCCCGCAACCGCGCCCGTTCCCGCTCCTGCTCCCGCCTCCACCCCCGCTCCGACCGCCGTCGTGCTCGGCCGCCCTCTCCCCCGCCCCGCGATCCGGCACCCGACACACTCTTCGTGCCCCTCCCGCGCGCTGGAGTCCCGGACCCGCATCCCCCACTCCTCGTGCGGTCGGCGCCCCGGCGGCTTGCCCCAGCCGGAGAGGTGCAGGGCCCAGGTGACCAGGACGCTCACCCCGACGACGGCGAGACCGCCGACGATCAGCGCGCCCGAGACCAGGCATACGCCCAGCCCCGCCACGGCCGTCCCCACAGTCGCGATGCCGAAGCCGGTCCAGCCTGCGACCGTGTGCCCCTCGTCATACTGATGTGCGCTCACAGATCCTCTCCTCCTCCCCCATTTCTCTCACGTCCTAAGAAATTTAACGCAGAAACCTCTCATAAGCTAAGAGAATCAGGATTCCGATGCCGGCCGAGCCCCACCCCGCCGAGCCCCGCCCCGCCGCCACCGCGGCCCAGGCGCTGGAGGCGATGGACTTCTTCATCGCCACGGCCCACCTCGGCCAGCAGGAGATGGCCCAACGGCTGGGTGTGAACGTCACCGACCTGCTGTCCTTCGCCTACGTCCTGAGGGCCGGCGAGAACCTCCTCACGGCGGGCGACATCGCCGAACAGGCCCACGTCACGACCGGCGCGGTCACCGGCATCCTCAACCGCCTCGAACGCGGCGGTTACGTCACCCGCGTCCCCGACCCCACCGACCGCCGCCGTGTCCGGGTCGCCGCGCGCCCCGAGGCCGTGGCCAAGGTCGTCGCCCTCTACCAGCCGTACTACGACCGCCTCGACGCCGTCTTCGCCGAGTACTCCGCCGACGAAATCGCCGTACTCCACGACTGGTTCAGCCGTACGACGAACCTGGCACTCGCCTACATCGAGGAGCTGCGGGCCAAGGACGCCGGGGGCGAGTAGCGGGGGGCCGACCGGGAACTCGCAGGTACCGCGAGGGGTGTCGGGGACTGAACCGCCAGGGGCGGCGGGGACCCCCCACCACCGGGGTGGAGCCAGCCCTACCTTCGATCGGGGAGGGCACTCCATCGATCCGGCGCTCGCGCGACGGCATCGTTGATCTCAGCCGGTCCACCGGGGTCGGCAGATCGCGAAGCCGTCGGAGCGGAAGCAGCCGACGAGGCCGACGGACTCGCGACGAACCGGAGGGACCCCCACGATGGAGCCGCAGACGGCCGACCCCACAAAGTCCCCGTCCCCGTCCTCGTCTCTGTCCCCGTCCCCGTCTCTGTCCCCGTCCTCGTCTCCGTCCCCGTCCTCGTCGCCGCTCCCATCCCCGCCCCTGTCCCCGTCCCAGGCGGCTCCCGGCCCCCTCGCTTCCTTCGTGCGCTTCGTCGTCTGCGGCGGCGGGGTCGGTGTGCTGTCCAGCTTCGCCGTACCGATGGTGGCCATGACGATGCCGTGGGCGGTCGCGAACGCGGTGATCACGGTGGTCTCCACGCTGCTGTGCACCGAGCTGCACGCCCTGTTCACCTTCGGCACGGGCCGCCGCGCGGGCCTGCGCAGGCACCTCCAGTCCTCCGGCTCGGCGGCCGCCGCGTACGCGATGACCAGCGCCGCGATGTTCCTCCTGCACACGGCTCAGTCGGCCCCGACCCTGCTCACGGAGCAGACGGTCTACCTAACGGCCTCCGCGATGGCCGGCGTCGGTCGCTTCCTGGTACTGCGCCTGTATGTCTTCACCACCACCCGTGCTCCCCACCCGGCCATCCACCGCACCACCCTCCCCCGGCCGCTGCTGCCCCGGCAGGCGGTGAGCACGGCCTGCTGAAGGGACGACGTCCGGGCCCGCGGTGTATCCGAGGCCGCCCGGCCCCCGGCCTCCGGTCCCCGGTGTTCGATGTCCGGGACGGTCAGCGCCGACGCTGACCGTCCCGATACCGCCGCAACGCCTCCACCCCGTCGGACACGAACTCCCCCCGCCCGACCGCCTCCAGCAGCTCGTCCTCCCCGAACCACCCGTACCAAGCGATCTCGTCCGGATCCGGCACGAGCACCCCGCTCACGACGGCCTCATGCACGCCGAGCCAGTAGGGGCTGATCTCCCCCTCACACAGGAACCGGAGGACAGGCCGCAACGGCACCCCGAACACCCCCAGCTCCTCACCGAGTTCACGGGCGGCGGCCTGTTCGTACGACTCCCCGGCCTCGGCGGCCCCGCCGATCAGCCAGTTGTACTGCCCGGGGAACCGGGACATCTCGTACGACCGCCGGTGGACGAGTATCCGGCCGAGCGGATCACGGCAGACGGTGGTCGCGACCCGGTGCAGCCACCTCTTCTCGATGGCCTCCGCCCGGTCCACCACACCGATGACGAGGTCGTTCTCATCCACCCGGTCCACCAGCTCGCCCATGAACTCAACCATCGCAGAGGGGTACGACAATGCCGTCGCGGAGCTTGGCCGGACGGGGACGGAAGCGGGGCCGGAAGGGGTGGCAACCCCCGACGGGTACAGCTGTCCCCACCCCGGATCGGGCGGCGGGCCGCATGTCGTCACGCGGGAACGGGCGGCATCGTAGAAGCACCGCACTCCTAGAAGCACCGCACTCCTCCGGAAGGGACCTCCGATGAACCCCCTGATGACCGCCGCGTCCGCCACATTCGCGACCGAGCTCGCATCCGAGACCGCCATCGCATCCGAGAGCGAACTGACCCCGCTTCTCACCGCCTGGGACCTGGCCCACCCCTCCGCGGCCGACCCCGACTGGCGCCACCTGCTGGACGAGATCGCCCATCCACGCACCACAGCGGCGTTCCACGGCCTGGCGGCAACTGCCGTATGAGATCAGGCAGGTTGACGTCGATTCACTCGGGGTCGAGCTGGTGGTCGGCCCAGACGTAGCTCTCGGGAAGCAGAGCGGTGACGGGCACGGTCCGGATCCGGTCGCCCTCACCGACGATGACCCCGATGCGGGGGAAGTAGTCGAGCAGAGCCTGTCGACACCGGCCGCACGGAGGAATGACCCCGCGGTCGCGGTCACCGACGGCAACGATGGTGTCCAGCTCGTAGACACCCTGCGCGGCCGCCGCCCCGATGAGGACCAGCTCGGCGCAGGGCCCTCCGGTGAAGTGATAGGCGTTCACCGCGGTGACGATCCGCCCGTCCCCAGCGCGCCCCGCGGCAGCCACGGTGTGGTTGTCACCCCGGCAGCGCGTACGGGCGACTTCGGCGGCGGCCTGAACGAGTTCGTGATCGACGGAGTGGGTCATCGGGTCAACTCCCGGATCGCGACAACGAGGTTGAACAGGGCGGGCAGGAGAAGGAGACAGCGGCAGCGGCAGCGGCCGTGAAGACAGCCGGCGGGAGATGCTCCCCAGGCGTCTCGGCACCGGCAAGCGTCACGACCACGTACGACACATCAACTCCCCCAGCAGTCAAGCCCCGTGGATCACCTCACAACCGCACGACCGTGTCAAACCAGCTGCCCTTGCCCTTGCCCTTGAACACGAGCCGTATGAGGACCACAGAAGCCCCGCCCAGCTCACCTCCTGCGCGCCCCGCCCAGCTCACCCCCTCCGCCAGGCAGTGAGTAGGTCGTCGGGGCCGTAGGCCGCCTGGAGACCGGAACATCTGGTCCCGCTGCGAGAGACCGCCACGAGCGGTACCGGCTCGTCGGTGACCGCGACCCGGTGCTTCTGCAGTGCTGCCAGGTCATGGCTGTCGAACGCGGAGTTCTCCAACCACTTGACCGAGCCCAGGAAGAGCAACTCTCTGGCGACCGGCTGCCGGTCGGCGCCCACCAAGTCGATTTCCACGTCATTGCTGCGGGTCCAGTACCCGCCGACCGCCGGGGCGGCGGGCAGGAACTCGTCCGGCAACAGGCGGGCGAGGGACTCCCGGACCAGGGGCTCGATCGCGCGGCCCCGCCAGCTCGTCCACTGCTCCTTGATCCGACTCAGAGTGAGATCCCCGCGCATCCGCTCGATCTCCGCCATGTGCGGATCGAGAAACGCGAGCCAGAAGCGCAGGTAGGGGTCGGCCACCCGGTAACGACGTTCCTTCGACGGCCTGAGCGAGAGTGGCAGCTCGGCGGCCACGACCCTCTTCTCGGTCAGGACGTCCGTGGCTCGGGTGAGAGTGGTGTGGGCGATGCCGCCCGCCGCGCGAGCGATGTTGGTGAAGGTTCGCTCCCCTGATCCGATGGCCCGCAGGACTTCCCTGCTCATCGCCTGTGGTGGGAACTCCGCCGCCAGTGACCGTTCGGCGGAGACCAGCAGCGCTGAGATCGGGTTGTCCAGCGAGTCACGGAGGAACTCCCAGACATCCGCTCCGGCCCGCCATTCGGCACAGATCAGGGGGAGCCCTCCCGTGATCAGAGTGGCGTCGAACGCGGCTGCGGGGGAGACGCCGAGCATGTCGCCGATGTCGGCAGGGTTCAGAGGCCCTACGACCATTTCCCGACCCCGCTGATGAAAGGGCCGGTCGTAGCTGTTCAGCGCCTCCATCATCGACAGATCGGACCCGACCAGGAGGAGAAGCACCGGCTTGCGGCTGAGCAGCCGGTCCCATGCACGTTGGAGCATGCCTTCGAAGGCGTCGATGCGGTCCGTCAGATACGGGACCTCGTCGATGACGACGACGCTGGGAGTGTCGTCGGGCAGGATCTCCGCCAGCAGCCTGAGCGCCGCGTTCCACTGCTGTGGGGTCTCCTCCGAGAACAGTTCCCGCTCCGGCAGAGTGGATCTGGCGACAGCGTCGAGAAGCTCCGTCAGCTCGTCCTCCGCCGTGCCGCCCGCCGCGGTGAAGAAGAGGTACGGCGTCCCGGTCCTGCGGAGGAACTCCTCGACCAGGCTGGACTTACCGACCCGCCTCCGTCCGCGCATAAGGATGCACTGACCGGGCCGCGCCGACCCGACGGCGTCGCGAACCGCTTGCAAGGCGTTGCCGAGCAAGGTCAACTCACGTTCCCGCCCGATGAAACGGTGCATAGAGACTCCTGCCACCAATAGTATCGCTAGCGATACTATTGGTGGCGATACTTTAGGGCGCACGACGGGCCGCAGGACGAACGAGGGCGAGGCGCCATGCGCGACGGCCTCATCCTGCTCGCCAGTGCCGGCAGAGAAGCCCGAAAGGCCTGCGGAAAGCCGTCTGTCGCATGCAGTAAATGTTTGATCAAGGAACACCGAGGTCGTCCGAGTCGGTGTTAGCGTCCGCCTGCTCTGCGATCCCCTATCGCGGCAGCGGGGTGGAAGGCCGCGTGCGTGGGGAGACGCATGCCGCCCTGGCAATCGCCGTGCGCGCAACCCAGTTCCCGGGCGCTGCCCCCGGCGAGAGTGCAGGCACTCGACACTGACGTACGGGCACGGCCCGGGAGGAAGACACCTGTGAATCGAACCGCGCACCGGCGCGGCCGGCTCGCGCTTCTGCTGGCCGGCGCGATCGTGGCAGCGCTTCCAGCGTCAGCGGCCGCCGACGAGACCCCGATCGACCCGGCACTGCCGGCGCCCACATTGCCGTCCGGAGCGGACTGCGGCAGCGACAGCAGCCCGACCTGGCGGTCCGTGTCCAGTCCGCCTCCCGCGGGAATGACCGTCTCCATCGGCGTACCGCGGCCCACGGTCAACGGAGTGACGTACCAGGGGGTCGTCCACGCCTGGGACGTGGACGGTTCGCAGACGGCCGACGGGTCCGTCCCCGGGCAGCCCGTGCCCGTCCAGTCCGTGTACGTCCCGCTACCCCTGACGGACGGGCACACCTACGGCTGGCACGCGTCGACGTACGACGGGACGGCGTACTCGAACCCGACCGAGCCCTGCTACTTCAGGGTGGACGCGAGCGCGCCCCTCACCCCGGTCGTCACCAACCCGGACTTCCCCCCGATGGGCAGCCCCGGAACGCCCACGAAGGCTGCCGGGCAGCCCACCACGTTCAGTTTCAGCTCCAGCGATCCTCTGCCCAGCGGGTGCACCGAGGCGGGGACCCCGGACTGTCAGGCCAGCGGCCTGAACCACTTCGAGTACGCCCTGGACCGTGAACCGGGCATCGGTGCCGCCCGGGTTCCCGCCGACGCCGGGGGAACCGGCAGTCTGACGACCGCCCTGTCCTGGGGCGTGCACACCCTCTACGTCGTCGGGGTAGACGTGGCCGGGAACCGGTCGCAGACCCCGGCTGCGTACACGTTCACGGTGCCGTCGCAGCTCCCGCCCCCGAGCCGGCCCACCCTCGACCTCACCGCACCGGAGACAGCCGGCCGGGGGGCCCAACTGACCGTCTCCGGGCAGCTGTCGGCGGCTCCGTACTCATCCGGTGAGGTCGTTCACGTGCTCAAGAGCGACCTGGCCCATCCCACCGGTGTCGCGCTGCCCGACGTGCCGTTGTCAGCCGACGGCACCTTCCGCATCGCCGATGTCCCGCAGGTCGGGGGAGCCAACACATACGCCGTGACCTACCCGGGTGACTCCACCCACCAGGCCGTCGACGCGTCCGCGACCGTCCAGGTCTCCCGCAACGCCGCCGCGGTGTCCATCACCACCGACGCTCCGTCGTACGGCTACGGCGCGACCGCAAGGATCACCGCCCACCTCGGCACGACCTACAACGGACGCACCCTCGCGATCTACGCCCAGCCCTACGGCGGCAGGAAGACGCTGATCGAGACCGGCACGGTGGACAGCCACGGCAACCTGGCCACGACCTACAAACTCACCCGCAAGACCACCTTCACCGCGGCTTTCGCCGGTGACTACCGCTACGCCCCGGCCACGGCCGCCACGACGGCGTCGGCCTACGCCAAGGTGTCCGAGTCGCTCAGCGGCTATTACGGGAGCACCCACTACGGCGGCCTCCTCTACCGGGTCTACCACCACACCGCCAAGGCCAAGCTGAACATCACGGTCACGCCCGACAAGGCCGGCCAGTGCGTGAAGTTCCAGATCCAGCGGTACTACAGCGATGCCTGGCACACACAGAGCACCTCCTCCTGCCACGCACTCAGCACCACGAGCACCAGCTACGCGACGGTGACCCTGACCAACGCGGCCGGCAGCAAGTTCCGTATCCGAGCCGAGTACGTCCACAGCACCAAGGACACCGGCAACCTCAGCACATGGGGCGCATGGCAGTACTTCACCGTCAGGAAGTGACGCACCAGACGCCGGGCCCTGCCGCTGAGGCGGGGTCCCGGCGTCGGGCAGGGAGCACTGCACAGACGACGGTCCGTCCACAGTCCTCCGGAGCCCTTCACGCTCGATCCCACCCCATGCGGCAAGACGTGCGAAGGGGCGGACTCTGAGGCTGGCTCACCGCCGTCATCAGCCCTCCCGATGGCGTGCTGCTCCGACCGCACGTCGGGGTTCAAAAGCGGCTGGCTGTGCGTGCGAGGACGGCTCCGGGGCTCGCCGACACGGCCGTGAACGGTGCTGAACGAGACGGGAACGAGACGGGTGCCGCCGTCCAGCCGGTATGGAAGTTGGCGCGCTAGAGGCCACGGAGGGCCTCGTAGAAGTTGCCGTAGGCGATGGGTGTCGAGAGGTATGGCCTCCTGGTCGCCGGAGACCTTGCGGATCTCCTCCAGGGTCCAACAACTTGCCGTAGGTCGTCCGGCAGGGGGTCACCGCGTGCTGGTGGGTCATTCGGCTCTGATGTTGTCCACGTACACGACGCCCCTGGTCGCCGCGTCGCTTCCATGGACGAGGTACAGGTTGAACGCCGTCACCTTGGCGAGGTGAGACGCGTCCAGGACGGCTCCGGCGTGGGCGGTGTCCCAGGGGGCGGGCGTGAACTCGCTGAAAGGTGCCCTGATCTCCTGCCCGCTCGTGTCGGACAGCGGGACCTGGTACCAGAAATCCACTCCGCCTGCGACGATCTGGAGCGCCCCGCCGTTTGCGGAACCGTCGCCCCGCAGCCACAGCGCAAGGGAAATGAAGGCGGACCAGTCCGCGTCGACCGGCTTGCCCGTGCCGGTGTACTCGGCGCCGGTGAAGTCGTACGCGTAGGCCAGTCCGTAGGACCCCGAGGACTTGTGGTCGGCCGACAGCGTGAGGGTGTGGGAGTTGACATGGGTGTACGCCTCGCTCAGGGCGGTGTCGTCCCCGGCGTACCCCTCGAAGTCGTCGACCCAGCCGGCGGGCAGGGACGCGACCTCGCCGAGGAGGACCACGGCCGAGTCGGTGAGCGTCCTGCCGTCCACCTGCGCGCTCACGGTGAGGGTCACCGAGGGGTTGTTCCGCAGGGCCGGGTCGATCGACCAGGCGCCCGAGTAGAAGCCGTCGGCGTCCAGGCGCAGGCGTCCGGGGCGTCCGCCGTTCACGGAGTAGGTGACCCGGCTCGCCTTCGCGGGCGTGACGCGCACCCGGACGGTCGTCTGGGAGGCCGTTGCGCGCTGCCGGTCCGTCGGGGTCACGAGGTGCAGGAACGGGGCGTTCCTGACAGCGGTGGTGCGAGCGGAGTACACCCCGTGGAGATCGGCGGCGAACAGGGTGTACGGGTCCTGGTGGTAGGCGACGAAGTCCGGCAGCAGGGGGTGGCCCGGGTACGGGACGTAAGCACGCTTGGTGCCTCCGAAGTTGGCCCAGGTGAGCATGTACGTCATCCGACGGGCCAGCGGGTCCGCCTTGACGGCCTGCAACAGCTGGGTGAACCACTGCGGGTTGCGAACCTCCGTGCCGCCCTCCCCGAACTCGGTGAAGGCCGGCACCTTGTCCCGCTCGTTCGCCAGCCGGACCACCATCGTCAGATCCTTCACCACACTGTCGAGCCAGGGGGTGGGTCCGGCGCCCTCGTCGTAGGAGTCGTAGCCGAGGATGTCGACGAAACGGTCGCCGGGGTAGGACTTCAGGTAGCCGGTCGGGTCGCCTCCGAAACTCGAGTTGGGCGAGTAGGCGTAGAGCAAGTTGTGGACGCCCCTGGTGTCGCGCAGGTACTCGACGGTGTAGCGGAACAGCTCAATGAACTCGGCCGAGGTGGTGTGGCCGGCGCCCCACCAGAACCAGGCTCCGTTGTTCTCGTGGAAGGGGCGGAAGACGACCGGGATGGCGGTGCCGTCCGGCCGTCGCGCGCCCTTGACCGCCTTCGCGACGCGGTCGAGGAAGGCGTTGAAGTCCGCGTGCTTCGCGCCTCCGGGAAGGATCTGGCCGACCACTCGGCCCGTTGTGTCGTAGAAGTCCCTGCCCGTGACGAAGTTCGGCAGGTGAGCGCTGAGGGTGTTGATCCCGCCGCGTGCGTCCCCCAGCCGGATGCACCGGCTGAGCGCGGCGATGTTCTCGGCTTCGGTCCCGCCTTCGGCACCGGGGCGTTCGTCGCCGTCGAGGATGAGGGTGTCCCAGCCGAAGACCGCGGGGTAGTCGCCCACTGCCGCCCTCGTGTCGGACGCCTTGCCGTCCGGAGTGGTGAAGGTGAAGCCATAGGTGAGGTCGTGCTGGTGACCGAACAGGATGCCTCTGCCCTGCTGCCGCTTCAGGTAGGCGAACAGCGCGCGCGTGGCGGGGGTCGCCCTGTCGTCGACGATCCGGACCGGCGTCGGCGCGCCGGCGAGCGCGGTGGGGGAGGTCGCCGCGGCGGCCACCGATGTCCGGGCACCGGCTGCCGCGGCGACCGTGGCACCGAGGAGGATGAACGCGCGACGGTTCAGGAGCGAGCGGGGCATGTGTGTCTCCGTTTGACGTGGCGAACTCTCGTGCAGGGGCGCTCAGGTGGCTGTGGGCAGGTGGCTGTGCGCAGGTGGCTGTTCGGTCGGCTCGGCCTGCTCGGTCGGCTCGGCCTGCTCGGCCTGCTCGGTCGGCCGTCGAACATGCGTCGCGCTTCGGGGGACGAGCGGTCCTCGACTCGCAGGTCTGCGACCCAACCCCTGATCACCCCAGGTCGAACACGTTCGGCAGGCCGGCCTTGAAGCGGAAGTGGTCGTGGCGCTTGAGGCTCTCGAGCTCCGGTGGCCTGAACAGCGGGGTGACCGTGCAGCGCGGCGCACTCGAACCGGCCTGATCCAACAGGGCATTGACCGCCTGGCGGGCCGAGGCGTTCGCGCCCTCCATGGTGGCAAGGTCGATGTCCACGGCGACGTAGTCCCCGGACAGGAAGAAGTTCGGGACCGCGGTCCTGGCCGAAGGGCGGTTGTACAGCGTGCCCACGGGGTGGATCAGCAGCTCGTCCTGGTTGGTCGGGTGCGGAGTGCCGATCCCGTCCACTCCGGGGTCCAGGAACCACGAGTGCAGCGTGCTGTCGCGCAGCACTGTCCTGCCGGTGTCGTTGAGGGCGTCCTTGAGCTGTGCCCACACCTCGCGTGCGACCTCCTCGCGGGTGCACTGTTTGGCCGTCTTGCCGTACAGGACGCCGGGCTTGTCCCACTCGGAGATGTCCACCGACAGACACTCCTTGGCCACGCCGTCGCCGTAGTCGGCGGCGAAGTCCCGCCCTGGCCAGTGCCGGGCCTGGGCGATCGCGGTCAGCGACCACGGCGAGTCGATGCAGTTGAAGTGGCCCTGCACCAGGGGCGGCGTCTCGGTCAGATAGAACTGGATGCCCGTCATCCAGTCCGTCCGCAGCTGGTCGCAGCGTGCCAACTGTGGGTCGGCAGCGCGTAATCCGGCACTCCAGGTGCGCCGCGCGTGCTCCACCGGCATGGCGGAGACATAGTGATCGGCGGTGATGGAGCGAAGGACGCCGTCCGCATCCTCGATGACGGCCCCTGAGACCAGCCCGTCTCCGCCCAGCCTCACCTCGTGCACGGTCCAGCCGATATGGAACGTCACGCCCAGGGAGCTGAGATGAGCCACCCAGGGGTCGATCCAGGCCTCATTGGTCGGTGCGTTGAGGATCCGGTCGGGTGGACCGTCCGCGCCACGGCCGAGCGCGTTGAACACGAAGGCCTCGCCGAGGGTGCCGACCGTGCGGGTGCTGGCCACCTCGGCCTTGGTGGCGACGATGTTGCGGGTGATGCCGACCGCGAGGATGCGCTGGTACTCCTTCGACATCTGCCCGGCCCGTACGAAAGTCCACCAAGGGGTGTCCTCCCAGGTGGAGTTGCGGCGCGCGTCGCAACTGGTCAGGAAGACGACGGCGCGGTTCACGAAGTACGCGATCTCATGCAGGGGCAGATTGAATCCCGTCTCCAGGAGGCCGGTGAGAGCGCGTCTGATGTCGTCGAGGGTGAGCTCGGCGGGCTCCTTCTCCCCAGGGATGGGTATCCGGAGATCCTCGCGGCCGTTGGTCCGCGCGAACATCATCTCCTTCGGTGCGATCAGGTTGTCCCGGACGCCGCCCGCGTTCCCGGGAAAAGGGATGCGCCGCATCGTGTCGGGGAGGTTGTGGTAGATCCCCGGGATGAAGCGGAACCCGTGCTCCGCGGGCAGTGGCTTGCGGCCTCCCTTCGCGCTGTCCGGTACGTCCATGGAGCGGGCCTTGCCGCCGAGCGCCCGGCGCTCGTAGACGGTCACCGCGAAGCCCCGCTCGGCGAGTTCGTGCGCCGCGGTCAGCCCGGCCACGCCACCGCCGAGCACGGCGACGGCTTGCTGCCGTCCCTGCGCCGGTGCCGCTGAAGCCGCCGTGCCGGTCCCCAGCGCCACCGCCCCGCCTGCGGCCGCGGCCCCCACCACAAAGGTGCGTCGTGTGCTGCCTGTTCGCCCCATGCCCGGTCTCCCCTACCGCCGGTAACACCTACCGTCCGGCGCAGGAGCCTAAGGGAGTCCCACGGGGCGCGAAAGGCATGAACATGACCGACGTGAATATGCACGCGAATGTGGCGCGTTTGCGCTGCCGGAGCGCCGACCGCCTCACCGCCAGGGGTGATCGAAGTGATGCAGACGGCATGCCGTATCGCACTCCGCACAGGAAGGTGCCGGTAAGCGTCTTCGACGGTGATGGGTGATCAAGAGCCGGGTAGCGCGGGGTGGGGATCAGGCTCGGGTTCGTCCGAGCGCAGAGCGATCACGCCGAGGCGGCCGGGGAGCGGTGGCAGGACACTCGGGGCCTGGCCTTCACCACGAAGTAAGTACGGCACACCCATCGAGCCGGGCAACCGCACCCGCATGTTCGCCCTGCGCGCCATGCTGTGCCGGCCTCCTGGCGGTCCCGCTCCAGAACACACGACACACGTGCAGCCCGCTGCGGGTCGCCCTCAAGGTCCGTCCAAAGGTGGCTCAGCGCATCCTCCGCCCCTCACGCTGTATCAGGCGACGGGGCAGCCATGACCGCCTGGCTACAGCCCGAGAGCCCGCCGCGCGGTCATCAAGCGCTCCCGGGCCCCGTCAAGCCACTGAGCCTTGAGGTCGATCGGGACGCGGACGGAGATCTGAGTGCTCGGCGCATCGTGCACCTCGACGACGTACGGGTCCTCGGCGATGAAGGTGAGATACGCCGTACGCCCCTCGCCGGGCCAGTTGCCGCAGACGACGTCATCGGTCTCGGCCGCCTCCGTATCGCTTGCCGCGACCGCCTCCAGGATCGCCGCCCAGTCGTCGAGATCGTCGGCGTTGAAGCCCGTCCGTACGGTGGCGTTCACGAAGTCACTGCGGATGACGATCTCCGCGTCGTAGTAGCCGTACTGCGGAATCGGGGACAACAGCCGGACGGCAACGCTCTGCACGCCGTCGTCCAGGACAACCACGTCGAGCGGTTCAACGGTCCCGGTCAAGGTGCCCCCTCCGGCTGACGTCACCCGTTGCAGTACTTCGCTGCTGTACGGCACGACAAAGCCCCCTCCGGGATGATCCCGAGGGGGCTTTGACCTGTGTGCACTCGGCAGGATTCGAACCTGCAACCTTCTGATCCGTAGTCAGATGCTCTATCCGTTAAGCTACGAGTGCTTGTTCTGTTTTTTCGCCGCTCCCCGCCCTTTCGGGCCGCTCGCGGCGACAGGAAGAACATTACATGACTGCCGCTCGCATGTGAAATCCGTTTGCCGTACCCCTTGTGAGCTGCGGAAACACCCGTCTGGGGTAGGACCACGACGAAGCCCCGGTCCACTGGACCGGGGCTTCGGTGATCTTGCGCGGAGGCGGAGGGATTTGAACCCTCGATGGGATGTAAGTCCCAAACCGCATTAGCAGTGCGGCGCCATAGACCGGACTAGGCGACGCCTCCCGCACAGCCGCCCGCGCGAGCGCGAGTGGTGCGTGCAGATGATGACACAGCCGAAGGTCGCGCCACCAATCGGCACCCACGGTACTAGGCGGGCGGCGCCCAGGGCAAAGTGCTTCCGCGCAACGTACGGCCCCGCCCGGCGTTAGTCAGGGCATGTCACACGTCAGCCGGCGCACCTCGCCCGTCACCCCGCCCGTCACCCGGTTCCGCCGGCTCGCCCGGCTGGGTCCGCTCCCCCTCTTCCTCGCCGCCCTCGCCCCCGCGACCGCCACGGCGGCGACCGGCGGCGACCACCTCCTCGTCACCGTCCGGGACGCGGGCGAACGAAGCGCCACCTACGAAGTGAGCTGCACCCCAAGCACCCCAAGCACCCCAAGCGCCCCGAGCACCCCCAGCACCCCAGACACCCCAGGCACCGCCTCCGGACCCAGCACCCACCCCGACATCCCCGGCGCCTGCGCCGCCCTCGAGCGCAACACCCGGTGGGGGCGCGACCCCTTCGCTCCCGTCCCCGAGGGCAGCGTCTGCACCATGCTCTACGGCGGCCCCGCGACCGCCCACGTCACGGGCACCTGGGCCGGGCGGCCCGTGGACGCGCGGTTCGACCGGAGCAACGGGTGCGAGACCGCGCGCTGGGACCGCTTCGTGCCGCTCCTGCCCGACATGGGCACCCACTCCGGCGCCTAGCCTCCAAGACGGCCCCCCTCCCCCTTCAAGACGGGGGCCCTAAGACGGGGACCCAAGACACAGCCCCCAAGATGCGGTCACACGTTCTACTTCACTTCGTCGTGCGACCTCCCTCTCATCCGGCTCCCCCGCACAACCGCTGCGCTTAGACTCCCTCGCGTGACACGTCGCGGGCCCCTTGGCAAGATGGCCCGAGCGGTCGGCAAGGTGCGGTAACAGGGAGGAAGCGTCTCGTGAGCAGCAGGCCATCCCGAGGCGCTGCTCGCCTCGCAGCCATACTCGACGCGCTTCCCGACGCGTTGGTGCTGGTCAACGCCAATGGGACCGTCGTCAACGCCAACACCATCGCCCTGGAGGCGTTCGAGGCGCCCGGGACGGCTCTGGTGGGGCGGGGGCTCCTCGATCTGCTCCCCGAGTTCGACTCGCGGCTCATCCCGGGCTCCATGCGCCGGCCCGACCACATGGACCCCCGCGGACGCACCAAGCCGACCCGGATGGTGGCCAGGAGGACCGACGGAACCGAGTTCCCCGTCGAGGTCACCAGCGCCAACCTGGAGAACGGCCAGCAGGCCTACGACGGTTACGGCTACAGCGGCGACGAACTGCTCATGCTCGTCGTACGCGACCTGACCGGGACCGTCGACACCGAGGCCGAGCTGGCGCGGTCGCAGCGGCAGACCGAGATGATCCTGCGGGCCGCGGCCGAGGGGGTCGTCGGGACCGACACCGACGGGCGGATCGTCCTCGTCAACCCGGCCGCCGCCCAGATACTGGGTTACCGGGCCAGCGACCTCGGCGGCCGCGAGCTCCACGACCTCATCCTGCACTCCCGCGCCGACGGCACGCCCTTCTCGTACGAGGAGTCCCCGCTCGCCGACACCCTGCGCTCCGGGCGCAAGCACCGGGTGCGCGGCCAGGTGCTGTGGTCCAAGAAGGGCGAGAAGGTCCCCGTCGACCTGACGACCGCGCCCGTGCGCGACGGCGACCAGCTCGTCGGCGCCGTGCTCACCTTCACCGACCGGCGGCCCTACGACGCCCTCGCCGACGAGAAGTCCGCCGCCGAGCGGGCCCACGCCGAGGAGCTGGAGCGGCTGGAGGAGGAGCACGCCTCCGAGCTGACCGCCCTGCGCCAGAAGCACATCACCGAGCTGGAGGAGCTCCAGGAGCGGCACGACGAGGAGATCGCCGCCGGCGAGGAGCGGTACGCCGCCCTCGGCGAGCGCGAGAAGGACCGCTACGAGGCCCTCGCCGGCCGGCACGACCAGCTGCTGACGCTGCTCGGGCGCTCCCTGCGCGGGCCCCTCGACGAACTGCGCCGCGAACTGTCCACGCTCGCCGCCGACGACGCCGGACAGCTGTGGCCCGAGGCCAACCAGGTCCTGCACCACCTCTCGGCCGGCTACTCCCGCATCACCCACCTCATCGACAACGTCCTCGGCTACCAGCGGCTCGACGCGGGCGCCGACGCCGTCGTCCGTACGAACGTCATGCTGGACGCCGTCGTCGCCGCCGGTGTGGACGGGGCGGTCGAGCTGATCGGGCCGGGGCGGGTCCAGTTCGCCGTCCACGCGCCGCCCATCGAGGCCGAGGTCGACGCCCAGCGCCTCGCAACCGCCCTCGCGCACCTCATCGCGGACGTCGCCGGCGTCGACGCGACCGGGAACGCTCCCGTGTCCGCAGGCGGTTACATGGACAACACGGTCGTCGTCGCGGCGGCACTGCGCGGAGAGAGCGTCCGTCTCGAGGTGCGCGGGCCGTACGCCGGGGGCGACCCGGTGCACGAGCCGATCGTGCGCGGGATCGTGCGCGCCCACGGCGGTGTGCTCCAGACGCACGAGGTGCCGGGCATGAGCGGCAGCGCGTACGTCCTCGAAGTACCCATCGGGGGTGGAGCGGGGGCCGTCTCGGTGCCCGGACCGGCCGCGCTGGAGGCCGCGCCCGTCCAGGCCGCACCCATGGAAGCCGGGTCCCCGGAGGTCGCTCCGGGCACCGATCCGGGGGAGAACTCCCCCGCCGAGGGAGGCGGGCGGCGGCGGGCCCGGCGGGCCTCCACCGACTCCTTCCTCGACGGTGACGTCCCGGCCGACGCCGACGAGTCCTCCGCGCCCACCGGGCGGCGCAGGCGGCGTGCGGCGGCCGAACAGGAACAGGCGGCCCTGGCCCCGCCCGCACAGGCCTCCGGCGAGGACGCGGACGGCGGCTCCGGAGGCTCCGGCGGTACCGGCCGGCGCCGCGGGCGGCCCGCCGAGGGCGCCGACGAAGGCGATACGGGCGACGCCGGGGTGTCCGAGGGTGCCGTGGTGACCGCCGCCGAGCATGCCGCGGGGTCCGCGGCGGTCGGAAGCGGTCTCGGCGGGACCGTGCCGCCGCAGGGCGTGCCCGCTCCGGCCGGACGCCGGGCCCGACGCGACGGCGGCGAGCAGCACGCGCTGCCGGCGGCACTGCCCGCGGGCGGCTCCGCCGGACCGGGGCAGCAGTCCCAGGGTCAGCCGGCCCAGGGGCAGCTCCAGATCGCCGGACAGTCCGCGCCGGGTGACGGCACTCCGCAGCAGGACGGGCGCCGACGGCGTGCGCTCGCCGCCGCGTCGGAGCGAGCGGCCGCGCAGGAGGCGGCCCCCCGCTCGGTGTTCGCCCTCCCGCCCGCCGACGCGGACCGCCCGGCCGGGGCCGATGCCGACACCGGTGCGGCGGGACCCGTTGCGGCACAGGGACAGCCCCTGGTGCCGGGCCAGCCCGTGGTGCCTGGTCAACCGGTGGTGCCGGGGCAGCCCGTGGTGCCGGGTCAGCTTCCGGGCCAGGCTCAGGTGCTGGGGCAGGTGCCCGCTCAGGGAATGGTTCCCGGGCAGGTCCAGACCCCGGGGCAGGTTCCGCAGGTACCGGCTCCGGTCCCCGGTCACCCCGATCCCTCCGACGGTCACGGTGAGGACGGTCGGCACGACGCCGTGCCGCACGACCAGGCCGACGACCACACGCCCCCGCAGCCGCACCCGACCACCGCGCCGACGGGCCGACGCCGACGGGCCGTCGCCCAGCCGCCCGAGCCGGCCGGTACGCCCGCTCAGGGAATGCCGGCACAGGGCGTCCCCGCACAGGCAGCCGCACCCGGTCAGGCCGTTCCAGGTCAGGCAACGCCGGGTCAGGCCGTGCCCGCGGCTGTTCCTACGACCCCTGCCCAGCAGGTCCCCGCCGCCGTGCCGCCGGTGCAGTACCCGGGTGTCCCCGTGCAGAACGCCACCGGACAGGCCGGTCTGGTCCCCCAGCCCGTCGCCGCCCCGGCCTCGCCCGTGCAAGCAGCCTCTCCGCAGACAGCTACTCCGCAGGCCACTCCTGCACAGGCCACTCCTGCCCAGGCAGCCCCGGCCCAGCCCGGCCTCCCGCAGGGTGTCCCCGGCCAGCCCGGCCTCGCGCAGCCGGGTCAGCCGCTCCCCGGGCAGCCCCTCCCCGCAGAGGCACCCCAGCAGCAGGCACCGGCGCAGCAGACGCCGGCGCAGGCCACTCCCGTTGCCCAGCCCTGGCTCGCCGCTCAGGAGACTCCCGGCGCCGGCATCGCCGTACCCCCGAACCAGCCGACCCCCCAGCCGGTGCAGACGTCCGCGCCCGGCCCGGCCACTCCGCCGCCCGGCGTCGCGCTGCCCGCGGACGCGGCACAGGCACAGCAGGCGCAGGCACAGGCACTGCAAGCCCAGGCACAGGCCCAGGCGCTGCAAGCCCAGGCACAGGCGCAGGCCCGAGCCGCCCAAGCTCAACCGCTGCCCGCCGAAGCCGCAACCGCAGCCGCAGCGGCCGTAGCCGCGGCCGCCGCCACCCCCGTGGACCCCAACTCGACCCAGGGCCGGGCGATCAGCGTGCGGACGCTCGGGCAGGGCGTGCCGTTCACCCGGCAGGCGGCGCAGGTGCAGCAGCCGGGGGCGGCCACGCCTCCGCCGCACCAGTCGGGCGGTTCGGGGCGGCGGCGCAAGCTCGGTACCCGGCCCGACCCCGCGGTCGCCACCGCCCCGGAGCAGGCGGCCCGTCCGCACCCGGCGGCCGAGCAGACCCCGGCGTCGGCCCAGGCGG
The DNA here is from genome assembly GCF_001514195.1 of Streptomyces griseorubiginosus. Classification (GTDB taxonomy): domain Bacteria; phylum Actinomycetota; class Actinomycetes; order Streptomycetales; family Streptomycetaceae; genus Streptomyces; species Streptomyces griseorubiginosus. The sequence goes on from NZ_KQ948742.1 coordinate 56,009, forward strand.
CGCAAGTGGCACAGGTGGCACCGGCGGCCCAAGCCCCCCAGCCGCAGCCCTCTTTGGCCGGCCAGTCGAGGCTCGCGCACGCCACCGAGGCGGCCGGGCGGTCGTACGCCATAGGGGCCCCGGACGAGAACGCCGCCGAGGGGCCCGAGCCGCTGGACGGTCCCGGTGGGGCCGTCGAGATCCCCGACACCCCCCGGCCCCAGCCGATGGACGACGAGCTGCCCCCGGAGCCGCTGGACAACCCGCGGCGGCTGCTGGTGTGGCCCGCGCCGGACGTGACGACCCAGCAGGCGCTCAGCGACCGTGGCTACCGGCCCGTCATCGTGCAGTCGCGCGAGGAGGTCGACGCGCAGATCGCGGCCTTCCCCGCCGCGCTGTTCGTGGACCCGCTGACCGGGCCGATCACCCGTACCGCGCTCCAGTCGCTCCGGCAGGCGGCGGTGGCGTCCGAGGTGCCGATCATGGTGACCGCGGGGCTCGGACAGGCCTCGCGGGAGGCGGCGTACGGCGCCGATCCCGCCGTCCTGCTGAAGGCGCTTGCACCACGGGACAGCGAGCAGCATCCGCCGCGGGTGCTGCTGATCGAGGAGCACGCGGAGATCGCGCTGGCGCTGACGGCGACGCTGGAGCGGCGCGGGATGCAGGTCGCGCGCGCGGCGAGTGACGCGGATGCCGTGACCCTGGCCGGTCAGCTCAGGCCCAACCTCGTCGTGATGGACCTCATGCAGGTGCACCGGCGCAGGGCCGGGATCGTGGACTGGCTTCGGGCGAACGGGCAGCTCAACAGGACGCCGCTGGTCGTCTACACGGCTGCGGTGGACCAGGCGGATCTGCCTCGGCTGGCTTCCGGTGAGACGGTGCTGTTCCTCGCGGAGCGGTCGACCAGTGCGGAGGTCCAGGCGCGGATCGTCGATCTGCTCGCCAGGATCGGGACGAACTAGATCAAGGGCAGGCTGTCGTCCGCGGCGCCGTCGTGGCTGGTCGCGCCCACGCGGCAGAGCCGCACATCAACACGGCCCCGCGCCCCCGAAAGCTCTCAACACGGCCCCGCGCCCCCGAAAGCCCTCCGCTTCACCTGGCCACCAGCCTGCGCGCCGCTTCCCGCACCGAAGCCCGCAGCCGCTCCCGGTCCGCGGCCTCCCCGCCCACCAGGATCCGCTTCATCTGCGGCACCACGGCCGCCCAGTTCGCCACCGCGATCAGCAGGAAGAGCAGGTCGCGCGGAGGGATCGCGTCGGTGACGACTCCCCGGGCCTGGCCGTCCTCCAGGGTGGCGACCTTCGCGCGGTAGTGCTCCTGGCGTTCGGCCTCGTCGGGGAGTTCGGCCGTGGCGCCGTACTCCAGGCCCTCCCAGAACAGCAGGCGCAGGACCTCGGGGTGGGCCTCGTGGTAGTCCATGAGGCGGTCGATCCAGTTCTCGATGTCGTCCGGGTCGACCGGGACGGCGACGGCGAGGTCGAGCATGACCTTGCCGAGGACCTTGGTGAACAGCTCCGCCTTGTTGCCGAAGTAGGCGTAGATCAACTGCTTGTTGGCCTTGGCCTCGGTCGCGATGCGGTCGATGCGGGCGCCCGCGATGCCGTGCCGGGCGAACTCCGCGACTGCCGCCTCGAAGATCCGGGCCTTGGTCGCCTCGGGGTCCCTTGCTGCTGCCATGGGGGTCAGGGTACGGGCGCGGCAGGCGGGTAACCAACTATTTGGTTGACAGGGAATCGAAGGGCTTCCCACACTGTTGCACTGTTCCAACCAACCAGTTAGTTGTTAGAGCAGACTCGAAGGAGTCCCCCGGTCATGCCGACAACAACCGTCACCACCGGACGGCCCGCCAAGGCCTCCGCCGAGCGTGCGGGCTCGCTGCTCCTCGTCCTCATCGCCGTCTGCACCGCCGTCACGGCCGCCAACATCTACCTCGCGGCCCCGCTGCTCCCCCTCATCGCCCACGACTTCGGCTCGACAGCCTCCGCGGTGGCCTGGGTCGCCTCGGTCGCGCAGTTCGGCTACGCCTTCGGGCTGCTGGTCTTCGCCCCGCTCGGCGACAGCGTGAACCGGCGCCGACTGGTCGCCGTCCTCTCCCTCGTCACCACCGCGGCCCTGACGGGCGCGGCCCTCGCGACCGGCACCACCGCCCTCGCGGCCGCCGTCCTGGTCGCCTCTGCGGCCACCGTCGTCCCGCAGCTGCTGGTCCCGCTGGTCGCCCAGCGCGCCCCCGTCGAACGCCGGGCCCGGCACGTGGCCGCCGTCATCGCCGGCCTGTTCACCGGGATCGTGGCGGCCCGGGTGCTCGGCGGGCTGATCGGGCAGGCGTTCGGCTGGCGGGTGGTGTTCGTGGGCGCGGCCGTGCTGACGGCCGTCCTCGGACTCGCCACGGCCTACGCCCTGCCCGCCGAGCGGCCCCGCCGCTCCGGCCCGCTCTTCTCCGGCCTCACCACCCTGCCGTCCGTCGTCCGCCGTTCGCCCGACCTGTGGCGCGCGTGCGTGCGGCAGGCGGGGATGTACGGCGCCTGGAGCGCGCTGTGGACCTCGCTGGCGCTGCTGCTGACCGGCCCGTCCTACCACCTGTCGACCGCCACCGCCGGGCTGTTCGGTCTCTTCGGGCTGGCCGCGAGCGTGGTGGCGCCGCTGGCCGGCGGGTTCGTGGACCGTTTCGGCGCCGCGACGGTCGTGCGGTCGGCGTATCTGCTCGCCGCGGTGTCCGTGCCGCTGTTCTGGCTCGGCGGGCACGCGCTGTGGGCGCTGTTCGTCGCCGCGGTCGCCGTCCACGCGGCCCTGGTCGCCTCCCACGTCGCCAACCAGACCCTCGCCCTGACCACCACCGCCACCCCGGCCACCGCCAACACGGCCTACGTCGTCGCCGGTTTCGCGGGCGGCGCGACGGCCTCCGCCCTCGCGGGCTCGGCGTTCGGCTGGTGGGGCTGGGGCGGCGTGTGCGCGGTGGCGGGGGTGTGGCTGGGGCTGGGGTGGCTCACGACGTCGGTACGGCGGTGACGGATGCCGTACGGCGGTCAGGGCCCCGGTTCTCGTCCGGGGCCCTGACCGCCGTGTCGTCCAGGGCTGTCGGAGCCGTGCTCAGAGCTTGGTGACGTCCAGCTCGCCCTCCGCGTACTGCTTGCGCAGGACCTTCTTGTCGAACTTTCCGACGCTCGTCTTCGGCACCGCCGCGATGATCGACCAGCGCTCCGGGAGCTGCCACTTGGCGATCTTGCCCTCGGCGGCCAGGAAGGTCCGCAGGGACTCGAAGTCGGCGGTGGAGCCCTCCTTGAGGACGACCGTGGCCAGCGGGCGCTCGCCCCACTTGTCGTCGGGGACGGCGACCACGGCGGCCTCGGTGACGTCCGGGTGGGACATCAGCGCGTTCTCCAGGTCCACCGAGGAGATCCACTCACCGCCGGACTTGATGACGTCCTTGGCGCGGTCGGTGAGGGTGAGGAAGCCGTCGGGGGAGATGGTGCCGACGTCACCGGTCTTCAGCCAGCCGTCCTCGCTGAACTTGTCGGCGGGGCGCAGGGGTTCGGCCTCGGGGCCGTTGTAGTAGGCGCCCGCGATCCAGGGGCCGCGGACCTCCAGCTCGCCGGCGGACTCGCCGTCCCAGGGCAGTCGCTCGCCGCCGGGGCCGGTGAGGCGGGCCTCGACGGAGGCGGGGAAGCGGCCCTGGGTGAGGCGGTAGGCGAACTCCTCGGGGGTGCCGACGACGTGGGCCGGCGGGCGGGCGATGGTGCCGAGCGGCGAGGTCTCCGTCATGCCCCAGGCGTGGCAGACCCGCATGCCCAGGGCGTCGAAGGCCTCCATCAGGGAGGGCGGACAGGCCGAGCCGCCGATGGTGACCTGGGTGAGCGAGGAGACGTCCCGCGGCCGGGCGGTGAGCTCGGCGAGCAGGCCCTGCCAGATGGTGGGGACGGCCGCCGCGTGGGTCGGCCTCTCGCGTTCGATCATCGCGGCGAGGGGCTCGGGCTGGAGGAAGCGGTCCGGCATCAGCATGTTGACGCCGGTCATGAAGGTGGCGTGCGGCAGGCCCCAGGCGTTGACGTGGAACTGGGGCACGACGACGAGCGAGGTGTCCTGGTCGGTCAGGCCCATCGACTGGGCCATGTTGACCTGCATGGAGTGCAGATAGATCGAACGGTGGCTGTAGACCACGCCCTTGGGGTCGCCCGTGGTGCCGGAGGTGTAGCACATGGCGGCGGCCTGGCGTTCGTCCAGCTCGGGCCAGTCGTAGGCGGTGGGCTTGCCGGCCAGGAGGTCCTCGTACTCGTGCACACGCGCGTGGGTGCCTTCGAGGGTGCTGCGGTCGCCGGGGCCCGCGACCACCACGTGCTCGACCGTCTTGAGGTGCGGGAGCAGCGGGGCGAGCAGGGGGAGCAGCGAGCCGTTGGCGATGACGACGCGGTCGGCCGCGTGGCCCACGATCCAGGCCAGCTGCTCGGCGGGGAGGCGGAGGTTCAGGGTGTGCAGGACCGCGCCCATGGAGGGGATCGCGAAGTAGGCCTCGACATGCTCGGCGTTGTTCCACATGAGGGTCGCCACGCGCTCGTCGGCGGTGACGCCGAGGTCCTCGCGCAGGGCGTGCGCCAGCTGGGCGGCGCGGGTGCCGATCTCGGCGAAGGAGCGGCGGTGCGGCTCCGGCTCGCCGGTCCAGGTGGTCACCTGTGAGGTGCCGTGGATCGACGACCCGTGGGTCAGGATCCTGGAGATCAGCAGCGGTACGTCCTGCATGGTGCTCAGCACGGCGTCCTCCCGGGGCGACATTGCCTACGCGGTAGTAAGGGTGTGCGCCGATTCTGCGCACATACCACGCGGTATGTCACTAGAGCCGGGCGATCGATCACGTCACGTTGTGTTCACAACGGACGGTCGCGCCGCTGGGTTCCCTAGCGGGCGAGCACCAGTTCCGGGTCTTCGCGGAGCTTGCCGAGCGCCCGGGACACCGCGGACTTCACGGTGCCGACGGAGACACCGAGCACCTCGGCCGTCTGCACCTCGCTGAGGTCCTCGTAGTACCTGAGGACGACCATCGCGCGCTGCCGGGCCGGCAGCTTCATGATCGCCCGCCACATGGCGTCGTGCAGGGCCTGCTGCTCGGCGGGGTCGTCCTCACCGGGCACGGGCTCGGGCTCGGGGATCTCGTCGGTCGCGAACTCGTCGACCTTGCGCTTGCGCCACTGCGAGGTCCGCGTGTTCAGCAGGGCCCGGCGCACATAGCCGTCGAGGGCCCGGTGGTCCTCGATGCGCTCCCAGGCGACATAGGTCTTGGTCAGGGCGGTCTGCAACAGATCCTCCGCGTCGCTCGGGTTCGCGGTCAGCGACCGGGCGGTACGCAGCAGCACCGGCTGGCGGGCCTTCACGTACGAGGCGAACGAGGGGTACGCGAGGGTCTGCGTCGCCGGGACGGCGGCCTTCGAAGCGCTGGTGCAGACGGGTGTGGTCATGGCTCCACGCTAGGTTCGAGACCGCCTCCCCCTCATCGGCCACAGGTCCCGAAGACGACTCCGCCTCAGGTTGTAGAGGTGGGGCTGACTGCACCTCCTGTAGGTGGAGGACGAGGGGCGGGGTACTGCGGGTTCACCCCTGGGGGTCACCCGTCCGAGGTGAGCACCAGACCGGACGTCGGCACCCCGGTCCCCGCCGTCACCAGGACGCGTCCCGCCTGCGCCACCTGGTTCACCGCCGTCCCCCGCAGCTGGCGTACGCCTTCCGCGATGCCGTTCATACCGTGGAGGTACGCCTCGCCGAGCTGGCCGCCGTGGGTGTTGAGCGGGACCCGGTCCTCGCGCACGAAGTCCGCCGCCTCCCCCTTCCCGCAGAAGCCGAACTCCTCCAGCTGCATCAGGACGAACGGGGTGAAGTGGTCGTAGAGGATCGCCACGTCGACGTCCTGCGGGGTGAGGCCACTGGTGTGCCACAGGCGGCGGGCGACGACGTTCATCTCGGGCAGGCCGGTGAGGTCGTCGCGGTAGAAGCTGGTCATCTGTTCCTGGGCCCGGCCCGCGCCCTGGGCGGCCGCCGCGATCACGGCCGGGCGCTGGGCGAGGCCACGCGCGCGTGCGAGGGACGTGACGACGACCGCCTGGCCGCCGTCGGTCTCCTGGCAGCAGTCGAGCAGTCGGAGCGGCTCGACGATCCAGCGGGAGGCCGCGTGGTCGGCGAGGGTGATGGGGCGGCCGTGGAACCAGGCCGCCGGGTTGGTGGCGGCGTACCGGCGGTCCGTCACGGCCACATGGCCGAAGGCATCCGGGGTGAGGCCGTAGGTGTGCAGATAGCGCTGGGCCGCCATCGCCACCCAGGAGGCCGGGGTGAGCAGTCCGAAGGGCAGGGACCAGCCGAGGGCGACTCCCTCGGCGGAGGGCTCGCGGTGCTGGACTCCGGAGCCGAAGCGCCGGCCCGAGCGCTCGTTGAAGGCGCGGTAGCAGACGACCACCTCGGCCACGCCCGCCGCGACGGCCAGCGCCGCCTGCTGGACGGTCGCGCAGGCCGCGCCGCCGCCGTAGTGGACCCGGGAGAAGAAGGACAGCTCACCGATCCCGCAGGCCTGGGCGACGGTGATCTCCGGGCTGGTGTCCATCGTGAAGGTGACCATGCCGTCCACGTCGGCGGGGGTGAGCCCGGCGTCGTCGAGCGCCGCGCGGACCGCCTCGGCGGCCAGCCGCAGTTCGCTGCGGCCTGAGTCCTTGGAGAACTCGGTGGCGCCGATGCCGACGATCGCGGCCTGTCCGCCGAGCCGGTCACGCGCGCGTGTGCTCATCCGGCGCTCCCCAGGGCGAGGGTGACCGTGCCCGTGACGTGGTGGCCGAGGCCGTTGGCACCCACGACACGGACGGTCGCGAGATCGCCCTCCAGGGCTTCCACGGTCCCGGTCAACACCATCGTGTCCCCGGGGTAGTTGGGGACGCCCAGCCTGATCGCCACCTTCCTGAGCACCGCTTGGGGGCCGAAATGGTCGGTGAGGTAGCGGCCCACCAGGCCGTTGGTCGTCAGGATGTTCATGAAGACGTCCGGGGAGCCCTTGGCGCGGGCCGCCTCCGGGTCGTGGTGCACGTCCTGGTAGTCCCGGGAGGCGATGGCTCCGGCGACGATCAGGGTGCGGGTGATCGGGATCTCCAGCGGGGGCAGTTCGTCACCGGCCTTCATGCGTCCTCCTCGGCGGCCCTGAAGACGGGAAGCACCAACTCGTCGTCGTGGGAGTCGTAGGAACGGAATTCGAGCCGTACCGGCATCCCGATGCGCACCTTGTCGTACGGCGTCCCGACCACGTTGCTGATCATCCGGACGCCCTCGGCGAGTTGGACGAGGACGACGGCGTAGGGCCCCGCCGCGTCGCCGGCGTGATCGACGTCCGTGAACGCCGGGAAGGGCGGGTGGTGCATGACGACGTACGAGTACACCGCACCCTCGCCGCTCGCCTCCACGGTGTCCCAGTCGGGGTGGCCGCAGTGGGCGCAGCCGGGGAGCCAGGGAAAGCGGAGGGTCGCGCAGGCGGCACAGCGCTGGATGAGGAGCCGGTGCTGGGCGACGCCTTCCCAGAAGCCCGCGTTGTCGCGGTTGACGACGGGACGGGGGCGCGGGGGGCGGGACCGCTCGGGGCGGGGGAGCTCTGAGGAGGACCGCTCGGAGCGGGGGCGGTCCGACGAGGACTGCTCGGGGCGGGGGCGGTCCGAAGAGAATCCCTCGGAGCTGGGGCGCTCCGAAGAGGATCTCTCGGAGCCGGGCGGGGGCTGCTTCTGTCGTGCGGGGGCGTACTTGAGGATGCGGAAGCGGTGGGTGCCGACGAGGGTGTCGCCCACCCGGACGTCGGTGCGGGTGGTGACGAAGTGGCCGGTGCCGAGCTTGGTGGTCTTCCTGGCCGAGACCGACTCGATGAGGGTGTCGAAGGTGATCTCGTCGCCGGGGCGCAGGGGGCGCAGGTACTCCTGCTCGCAGTCGGTGGCGACGACCGAGGTGCAGCCGGACTCGTCGAGGAGGGCGAGGAGTTCGTCGTACGCCCGCGCGCGGCCGGTGTGTCCGGTGAGGCCGCCCATCGTCCAGGCCTGGAGCATGGTGGGCGGGGCGACGGCGTCGGGGCCGGCGTAGGCGGGGTTGGTGTCGCCCAGGGCCTCGCACCAGTGCCGGATCATGGGGACGTTGACGGGGTCCTTGCCGGTGGCGGCCACGGCGGCGGGGTGCCCTTCGTAGGACTTGAGCCGGGCCGTCAGGTCGTCGTCGTCCACGGGCGCACGCCTCCCTCGCTCACGGGTTTCTGACTGTCCGTCAGATGCGAGGGGTTGTCAAGGTCGTCGCCGGGCACGCGAATACGCCTGCGCGGCGGCGCCGAAGCACCGCCGCGCGGACGTGTGACCTCCCCTATGAGTCCCCTTGTCCCGTTGGTCCACCCCCTTGCTCCGATCCCCCTGACCGATCCCCCTTGACCCCCTCGCCGGCCCCCTTGCCGATTCCCCTGGCGGCCGGTCTCCTCTCGCCGCCCTCCCCCGGGAGCGACCCGCCGAGGGCTCGTCAGCCCTCGCCGGTCACCGTCACCACCACAGCGGGCTGAAGTGCACGGCCGTGTTGTTGTTCCCCTGGTTGACGGCCGTGAAGGCGGAGCCGTTGACCTGCGCGGTGTTGCTCTGGTTCGAGGCGCCCGAGCCGACGGCGTTCTGCTGTGTCGTGGACGCGTTGCCGTTGTTGTCGTGTCCGACACCGCTGCCCACGATGCTCGCGACCCCCGCGTTCGATCCGTCGTCCGCGAAGCCACCGTTGTCCGCCGCGGCGACGCCGGTGAAGAGCGCGGCGGCGAGCGGGAGGGCGGAGACGGCGGCGATGACGCGGGCGGTACGGATGCTTGCCATGTGTGTTTCCTCCAGAACCCGGCCTGGTGCCGGTAGTACGTCAAGTAAGGCTGTTTCCGGGGCAGTTGGCCGACCTTCCCGGTGCTGTGCACGACGTCGCGAGACCAGAGTTGCCCAGCGGATCCCCGGCGAACCAGAGCGGAAGGGGTTATTCCCCCTGAAGCGTGAGGACAAGTCGATAAACCCCTTTCGCGACTTCACCGGGCGGTTCGGGGTGGTTGGGGCACTCGGTGATCAAGCGCCCCAAGAGGCAAAGCGTTCCGGCAGATTTCCAGCCAATCGCCGACGCCCGGCGAGTCGCGCTCGCTCACCCTTCCCTTTTTCGAACACTCGTACGAACATAGAGGCATGGCCACCACAGACCGGCAGGCCACGACGCTGGCCCTCGCACACGCCCTGTCAGCCGCCGAGCGCGGGCTGGCCGTCCTCCCCCTGTCCCGCACCAAGCTCCCGGCCCTGCGCTCCCCCCACCGCGACGACCCCTCGGCCGCGCCCTGCCACGGTGAATGCGGCGCGTTCGGACACGGGGTGTACGACGCCTCGACCGACCCCGTCCGCATCCGCGAGCTCTTCGCCGCCGCGCCCTGGGCGACCGGCTACGGCATCGCGTGCGGCCTGCCGCCCCACCATCTGATCGGCATCGACCTGGACACCAAGTCGGGCACGGACTCCTCGGCGGCCCTGCGCGAACTGGCCCTGCGCCATCTGTTCACGATCCCCGACACGGTCGTCGTCCTGACCCCGAGCGGCGGCCGCCACCTCTGGCTCACCGGCCCGCCCGACGCGGCCGTCCCCAACTCGGCCGGCCGACTGGCCCCGGGCATCGACATCAGGGGTGCCGGCGGATACCTCGTCGGGCCCGGCTCCCGCACCGACCACGGCACCTACGGCACGGCACCGGGCACGGCCCACCTGGCCCCGGCGCCCTGCCCGCCCGCCCTGCTCCGGCTGCTGCTGCCCCCACCGCGCCCCACCCACCCCGCGACCCATCCCTCGGCGGGCGACCAGGGCCAGGGCCTGGTCCAGTTCGTCCTCGCGGCACACGAGGGCCAGCGCAACACCCGCCTGTTCTGGGCAGCCTGCCGCGCCTACGAGAACGGCATCGGCCCGGCCCTGGTCGCCCCCCTGATCTCCGCGGCCCTGGACACAGGCCTCACGGAGCGGGAGGCCAGAGCGACGATCGCTTCGGCGGCTCGGATGACGGGGCACCGCGGGTGAGCGCCCCCCGGGGGGGAACGCTCTGACGCACCCAGTGGAGGGGCGCTCTGACCCGCCCGGCGCGGCGAGCCGCCGTTCGCTACTCCGCCGGCCTCCGGCCCGCGCGGTGCTCGGTCAACCACTTCTCGGCGTAGGCCACCGCCGGGGCCAGGTCGAACAGACGGGAGTCGGCGGCGCCGACACGGCCCCGGGCGACGGGCTGTTCGGGGAGGGACTCGTAGGCCTCGCCCAGTGCCGGGAAGTCGGAGGTGTCGAAGTCCACGTCCCGGTAGCGGTGCCAGCGCCGTCCCGAGCCGTCGTCGACCGCGCAGCCATACTCCCGGCTGCCCTGGCCGGGCACGCGGTACTCGGCCAGGTGGAAAGACGTGCAGACGGAGTAGCCGACGCCCAGCAGCAGGACGCGGGCCGACAGTTCCTCCAGGCGGGCCAGGGGGGACTCCTCGCCGAGGTGACAGTTCAAGGCGTGCCCGGCGGTGATCCGCGCGGCGGCCGGCCCCAGGGCGGCGAAGGAACTCTGCGGGTGGTCGCTGCGCAGAGCGCCCGGCCGGGTGCGGACCTCATCCGGCAGCACGCCGACCCCGTAGCTGGGGGTCCGCGCGGGATCGAACGCGGGCAGCGTCGCCCGCAGCCCGGCCCACTCCGCCGGCGGCACGGCCCGCCCCCGGGTCAGGGGCCAGCGGGACGGGTCGGAGTTGTCCGGGGTCTGGGTGTAGACGACCAGGGTGCCGTCCGCGCCGAGCGCGTCCAGGAGCGAGTCGACCACGGCCCGCGCCCCGCCGTGCACTGGCCCGACGGCCCGCAACGAGGTGTGCACCAGCACGGTGTCGCCGGGCCGGATGCCCAACCCCCTCACCTGAGAGGTCAGTTCGTCCGCGTGGAGAAGAGCGGTCTCGGTCAACTCGGCACTCCCTGAATGACGTTCATGTGCTCACGCGGCGCCTCCGCACGCCTCAGCCCCGCCGGCAGCGGCGCGGACCACAGCAGTCGCAGGTCGTGGCGGACCGCGGAGGCAAGCGGCCTGCCCTGCGGGCTCCCGCCGTCGACGAACTCGCGCAGTCCGACGTCCCCGCCCCTGGCCATGGTGTACGGCGGTACCGAGTGCCGGGACAGCACCATCGCCCCCAGGCCGGGGCCCCGCTCGGCACCGGCCGCGAACAGGTGTCGTACGGCATGGAAGTGGCGTTCCTGGAGGCCGCCGACGTCGATCACCGTGGCGTCGGCCGGGACGGCGGTGCCCTGGCGCAGGGTGAGCGGGACGGCGGCGCGGTCGTGGACCAGGACGTGGGCGGCCGCGTAGCGCAGGGTCTGTTCGTCGGCGGTGGCGCCGCCCTTGCCGCCGAGCCGTTCGAGAACGCGGGACCGCCGGACCGGGGTCAGACTGCGCACCAGATCGTCCAGGGCGGTGACGACCCCGGGCGCCGGCAGGGTGTCGTACAGCCCGAAACGGCCCGGCACCAGGGACGACAGGAGCAGATCGAGGCTGCGGGCCAGCAGGGTCGTCTCCTCGGCGACGGCGGCCCCGGGCAGGCCGTTGACCCGGCAGCCGAGGGAGCCGGCCAGCACGATCTGGAGGTGCGGGGCGCGCAGGCCGGTCTCGGTCAGCCGGGACGCCATGCGGACGGCCGGCAGGACGTAACTGAGCGCCCGCAGCGGGATCGTGGTGCTGGCGCCGTACACGATCCGCAGCACCAGCGGGGCACGGACGGCTTCGCCCGCGGCCCGCAGCAGGGGGGCGACGCCGTGCCGGGGCAGTCCCTGGACGTAGCCCGAGCGTCTGGCCTCGGGGCCGACGAGCGCGTTCAGCAGCCGGGGGCGCAGCCGGTTGACCTCACCGGTCTCCTGGGCGTCGGCGCACGGCGGCAGGGTGTCCAGGAGACTGCGCACGTCGGTGTCGGTGAGCAGACGGGGTTCCTTGCAAGGTCCCAGGACGGGCACCCCCCGCAGGACGGCCGTGAGCAGGTTCGTCTGCTTCTTTCCCAGGGGCGGCACCCCTTCGGACACGTTGGGCATTGTACCTGACAATTCGCCAATAAAGTATCAATAGTTACGAGTTGACGGACTGGATTGTGCCACGGTCGGCCACCCGGACTCGTGCGAAACTGGAAACGAGGTACGCAAGCCACATACGGGGGATGAGATGGTGCCCGTGTACCGCTACGCCGTCAGCTATGCGCACGGCAGGGACGAGGCCTGGGTCGCGAGATTCCTGGACGAGCTGAGACGGCGTCTGGAGACCGGGGACGGGCCGCGGTTCCACCGCCTCGTACCACCGGCCTTCTCCGACGGGGACCCCGGGAAGGGGTCGTACGGCACGAGGACCGCCGATGTCGTACTGGCGCTGTGCAGCCCCGCGTACTTCAACGAGGGTCCGGCCCAGCGGGACTGGGCGGTGCTGGCGCTGCGCCGGAGTCTGGGGCAGGCCCGGACCGGGGTCGCCCCGCAGCCGGCTCTGCCGCTGGTCTGGGAGCCGGTCGAGCGGCGGCTGCCGGGGCCTGTCATGACGGCCGACGTCTTCTCCGCGGGCCAGCCCGTGGAGTACCGCTCGCTGGGGCTGGCGCTGCTGACCATGCAGGCGCCGCGGTACCGGCAGGCGCTGGACCGGGTGCTCAACGGGATCGTGGCCCGGATGGCCGAGATGGTCACGGTGGGAGCGCCGACTCCCGAGCTTGACGAACGCTCCGCCGAGGACGCACCCGACGCGCTCTCGGCGGACGACGCGGCTTTCACGGAACGTTTCCGCAAGGAGGTTGTCCCGGCCCTGCCGCCCTTCCCGGTCGCCCGCACCCTGGTCTCCCGCGGCCCCGCCGACGCCGGGCACACCCCGGAACACGCCCTGCCCACCGATCTGTTGCCGCGACTGGGCCGACGGATCGTCCTCGTGGGCCCCGCCGGAGCCGGCCACAGCACGGAGCTCGCACGACTCGCGGCCCGGGCGCTGGGCGGGGCGTCGGAGCGGGTGCCAGGAGGCACCGTACCGGGGCAGGTGACCGCCGGGCCCCTCCCGGAAGTGCCCGGCGTGCGCCCGCGGACGGACGGCGCTCCGGCAGCGCCGACCACGGCCGACCGTGCCCCCTGGGGATGCCGCGTCCCGTTCGTGCTGTCGGCCCGGTCGGGGGCCCTGCCCCGGCTGGACGGGATGGTGCCGACGCTCGCCCCGCTCGCCGCCGCGCAGGAACCGGCCGGCTGGGCGTCCCGCCGGCTGCGGTCCGGGCAGGCCTTCCTGGCCGTGGACGACCTGGACGCGGTGCCCGCGAGCAACCGTGCCGCCGTGTGGGAGTGGCTGCTGCACCTGCTGGAGGCCCACCCTGACGCCCCGTGCGTCATCGCCACGAACGGCACCGGCGTGCCCTGGTCCCGGCTCGGCGACACGTTCCGGGTCGTAGGCCTGACTCCCCTGTCCCCGGACGACGTCAGGGCCCTCCTGGACTCCCGTGCGGCGGCCTCCCCCGAGGACCGGCAGGCTCTCGGCGCGCTGCTGCCGCGGTGCGACTCCGACCCGCTGCTCGTCGGCGTCGCCGACCGTCCGGCCGCCGCTGCCGCGCTGCTGCGGGCCACGAGCGCCGCGGCCCGACCCGTGCGGATTCCCCGCCATCAACTGCTGCGCGCCGGTGTCTCGGCGGTGTGGCGCCGGCCGCGGGTGGAGACGACCGCCCCGCCCGTACCGGGCCTCGCCGCCAGCCCGGTGCCGGACAGCGTGCTGCGGGCCGCGTCCGGACGGCTGGCCGTCGCCACCCTCGGGCTGGACGATTCCCACATCCCGCTGAGGACCGCCCTGAGCGCCCTGCGCGACACCGGGAGCTCCGACTCCGCCTCACCCGAACACCTGCTGGCCGCGCTCGCCGACCGCGCCGGTGTGGTTTTCCGCCCCGGACCCGACACCGTGGCCTTCCCGAATCCCGAGGTCAGGACCTACCTGGCGGCCCACCATCTCGCGTACACCCTCGGCACGGACGCCGACACCGTGCTGCGCCGCCACCCCTCCGCGGAACTCGCCGCCCTGCTGGCCGAGTTGCTTGCCGCCGGGACGTCCGCCGGTCCCGTGCGCAGCGTCCTCGCGACGCCGGGCGGCTCGCCACGGCGCCTGCCGGCCGCGAGCCCACCGCCGCGTCCGGCCGTACGGCGGGCTAGCGTACGGTCGTCCGCCGAGGTGCGCGCCCTGCTCCGTGCGGGTACCGCCGTACCCGCACTACGCTGCACGGGGCCGGTGGACGGGCTGGCCGAGGTGCTGCCGCGGCTGCCCGGTCTTCGCTCGCTGGTACTCGCGGACGACCCGTCGCTCGTCGCGCTGCCCGAGCTGGCCCGATGCCGATCCCTGCGCTCGGTCCGGGTGCTGCGCTGCCCGAACCTGCGGGATCTGACGGCACTGGAGTCCTCGGCGGTGATGTTCCTCGACATCGACCCGTGGCCCGACCTGCCGGTACCTGATGGCCTGCGCCGGGCCTTGTGGCTGAGCCGGGTGAACCTCGTGACCGTCGGTTCCCGGCCCCGGCCGGCCGCCGCGGTGCCACCGCCGGGGACCGACACGGTCTTCCCGGAGATTCGGATGCGGCGCCGCCGCCGGAGCTGACAGCAAGCCGCCCGTCGCCCGCTGACGGCCGGGCGGCTGCCGCTCGCGCACTGGAGGAACCGTCCCGTCGGCCAAATTCGCCGACGGTGTAGTGAGCGTGCGCGCCATGGGGAAGAGTGCAACGGGGGCGGCCCCCCGAGCCGTGGGCCGACGATGGGGGGACAGTAGGCTTGATCAAGCTTTTCGACCCGGCCGAGGAACCGGACCAACCCGCGCCGGACGGTCTCACGCCCGCCCGCGGCACGGACCGCCTGGACGAACAGGTCTACCTCTTCGACGACCCGACCGTCCTGGCCGTCAATGTCGCCCTCGCCTCCGGACGCCCGCTGCTCGTGCTCGGCCCCCCGGGTTCGGGGAAGTCGGCGCTCGCCCCGAACGTGGCCCGGCTGATGCGCTTCCGCTACTACGCCGAGGTGGTCACCGCCCGCACCGAACCGCACGACCTGCTCTGGCGCGAGGAGGCGTTCCGCCAGCTCAACGATGCCACCCGGGGCACGCTCCAGGACCCCGGTTCGCGGGCGTACTTCCGGCCCGGCCCGCTGTGGAAGGCACTCGATCCGGCCATGGACGAGGAGGGCTCGCCCGACCTGCGCGACCGGCCCGCCGTGGTCCTCATCGACGAGATCGACAAGGCCGATCCGGACGTCCCCGACGCCCTGCTCGATCCGCTCAACAACCTCCGCTTCACGGGCCCGGACCGCTCGACGGTGACGGCGGCCGAGGACACCCGCGCACCCCTGGTGGTGATCACGAGCAACGAGGAGCGGGAACTGTCCACCGCATTCCTGCGCCGCTGCATCCTGCTGCGCCTGCGCCCGCCGGGTCGTGAACACCTCCTGAAGGTCGCACAGTTACATATGGGCGACGCCTACGACGAGGCACTTACCCTGGAGTTGGCCGACCTGTTCGCGTACGAGTCGGTGGCGACCGGGCCCGCGGCGAGCACCGCCGAGTTCCTGGACACCCTGCGGGCCTGCCGCCATCTGGAGTTGACGGCGGACTCACCGGAGTGGCGGGCGGTCGCGGGGCTCGCCATGGTGAAGGCCTCGCCCGACCCTGCCACCTCCGTATGAGCCCGGGGAGCCCGGCCCGGCTGGGCGACCTGCTGCGGACGGCCCGCGCCCTGCGGGTGTCGGACCCGGACGACCTGGCCACGCTCGCGAGGACCCTGGGGTTCACCCTGCCCTCCCGGCCGTCCGCCGACCAAGACCCCGCCCCGGCCGCGGACGTCACCGCGCCCGACGGTCGCAACCGCCGTCCCGCCAACGCGGCACAGCCCTCCCGGGGCGACCGTACGACGGCCCGCGCCAACGGCACCGGCCCGACGGTCCGGCCGAACACCGGGTCCTCACCTCCGCACACCGCACGCCGGCCCGGTCGGGAAGACACCGCCCCACCGCCGTACCGCCACGACCCGGCCGCCTCCCCGACGACCCCCGACGAACAACCCCCGACCCCCCGGACGGTGACCGGCGGTTCGCTGCTCCTGATCCGCGCCGGACGTCCGCCGACGGCCCGGGAGACCCGGTTGCCGGTGTGGCAGGAGTTCGCGCCCACCGACTCTCCGGCCGACGGTACCGAGCAACTCCTCGGCCGTGCCGAGGAGTTCGACATGCCCTGGCCGACGGCCCTGCCCCGGCCCGCCCCGCCGTGGAACCCGCGCACCGAGCGGGCCCTGTTCCTCGCGGTGGCCGGTACCTTCACCACCGGACGCGCGGTCGACCACCCCCGGCTGGTGGAGCTGGTGGTGCGCGATCTTGCCGGCGGCCCGGTCGCCCGGCCCCGGGTGCCCTACCGGCGCCGCCTCACCACCCGGGCCGGAGCACTGCTGCTGCTCGATCGCGGTGAGTCGATGCGGCCCTTCCGGCACGACCAGGAGTGGATCGCACGGCTCGCCGCCCGCATCCTGCCGCCGGGCGGACTGCGCGTACTGGACCTGCGCATCGCCCAGGGCGTCAGCCGGGACCGGGGGCGCACCTGGGAACCCCACCCGGTGCCGCCGCACGGACAGCCCGTCCTGCTGCTGTCCGACCTCGGACACCTTCAGCCGCCGCTGCCCGGCCGCCACCACTCCTCGCCGACGAGCTGGCTGCCGTATCTGCGCAGGCTGCGCGAGGCGGGCTGCCGGACCGTGTGCCTGACGCCCTATCCCGCCGAGGAGTACCCCGCGGCCGTACGGCGAACGGTCGCGCTGGTCCCGCTGGACCGGCGGGTGTCCGTACGGCTCGCGCAGACCATCGCCCGGCGGGATCCGCGGCGTGCCGGGCAGCCTCGATGACGGCGGCAGCCGAACGCGGCGGCGCCCACCGGCTGATCGCGGAACAGCGCAGGCACCAGCCCGACGTGGTGCGCCTGGCCCGTTCGCTGTGCCTGGCCGCCCAGGCCGAGCCCTACTTCCTGCGGGGCGCCCGCCTCCGGTTCGCCCCGGACAGCGGCGCCGGACTGGAGGCGAGGCTGTGCTTCTCTCCGCTCGTGGAGGCCGCCGACAGCCGCGCCCTGGTGCTCTACCCGGAGGTGAGCGCCGAACTGCGCCGGCAGTTGCACGACCACGATCCGCATCTGCTCTCCCTGGTCCGCGACTTCACCCGTGACGCGCACCGCCGCGCGCCGCCCCTCGTCCGCGGCTTCGAGGAGCTGCTGTGGTCGGCGACCGTCGGCCCGCCCCTCTCCGAGGCCGCCATCGAGCGGATCCTGGCCCCCCTCTACGGCCAGGTGCTCGCCGACAGCGGCGCGTCGGCCGAGGCCGGTCGCTGGATCCTGCGCTTCCTGCCCCGACTGCCCGAAGCCGTACGGGAGTCGCAGCCGGCCTGGCGACTGCGGGTGATGGCGGCCGAACGCCTGGGCATGGAGCCGCCACCCGCCCTGGCGGACCGGGCCGACGCCGAGGAACTGCGGGCGGTGCGGGCGCTGGTGCACGGCGAGGTCGACATCGGCGTACGGCCCATGGCGGACGGCCTGGTCCTCAGCCGGCCCCCGGAGCCCGGGGCGCTGGTCTGCGGGGCGAGCGGTGCGGGCCGAGTCCGTCTGCGGCTGCGCGGGGCGCTGCCCGGGACCCAGTGGCACGAACTGGCCCTGCATGACGGCGAGCACGCCGCCCTGAACGTGAGCGTGGCCGCCGAGACGCGTACGGACGGCACGCTGCTGGCCGCGCAGGCCGAGCTGGGCGGCAGCCTGCTGTGCGCGCGGGCCGGCCACCGGGCGGCCGCCGCCACGACCGCAGACGGCCGAACGGTGTTGCGCATCGACGACGGCGAGTACGTCCTCCCGGTCGAACTCCCCGACCAGCCGAGGGTGCTGGCGGTCGCCGACGCCGGGCCACCGGCCACGGCGGTGGTCAGTGGCAAGGGACTGCATGTGATCACCACAGCCGCGGACGGCGGCGCCGATGCCGTCCTGCATCCCCTGTCGGTGCCGCCGACGGCCGTGGGCTGGTCCCGCACGGCGGAGCGCGGAGTGCTGTGCCTGGCCACCGGTACCGACGTCCTCCTCGTCGACGACGGCGATCCCGACCGCGTCCTACGCACGCTCCCGCACCCGGCCCAGGTGGTCCGCCTCTGGTGTTCCGTCCGGGCGGGCCTGGTCGCCGCCGCGGACGGGGACGGCGGTGTGACACTCCACGACCTGGTCTTACGCACGGTTCGCGGCAGTTGGCGGACGGACACGGCGGTCACGGCCTTGTGCGGCGACCCCGCGTCGGGGGCGGTGGTGTGGGGTACGGCCGACGGACGGGTGTGGGGATCGCGTACGAGCACAGGCCTCGAAGGAGAGGACCCGGGCCCTGCCGCCGTCACCGTGCTGGGTGTGCTGCCGGAACCGGCGTCCGCTCTCGCGGTGCTTCCCGAGGCCGGCCTGGTGGTGGCGGCGGACGGTGGTGACCGGCTGCTGCGGCTGGCCTGGCCGGACGGCGGGGCGGCCGACGCGGTGCCGATGCCCTTCCGGGTACGAGACGTCCATCCGGCCACCGGCGGACAACTGCTGGTGTCGGGACACGGCGGCGAGGTGGAGATCCGCACGGAGGACGGCCGCAGCCGGCTCCTCACCCCGGGCCCCCTGCCGGCCCCGCCGGACGAGATGGTCCCGGCCCCACTCCGGGACAGCGTCGGGGTCGTCCTTCCGGCCCGGAACCCCGTACTGCCGCCGGGAGTCCGCCGCTGGGGCATCGGCCACGTCTGCCTCCCCGCCTCCCTGCCCCCGGGCACACCGGAGTTCTCCGCTCTGCTGACCCGGGCCCGCGACCAGGGACTGCATGTCCTGGCGGAACTGGCACCCCCGGACGAGACCGTCCCCCACGCCGAACTCCTGTACCGCGCGCACGACTTGCTGGAGCAACCGGTCGACGGACTCCGCCTCACCGGCCCTACGGACCGCTGGCCGACGCCACTGGTCGACCGCCTGCGCCATCTCCTCGCCGCACATCCCCGGGCCACGGTGGTCACGACCGGTACGGCACCCTTCGGCCCGGGACACATACAGCTGGGGCCGCCGCCGGATCCGGGGATCGACGGGGGCGCCGAGTCCGTCTCGCCCCCTCGGCCGTACCTCGGGTGGGCCCTTCCGGACGGGCTCGCGTACCCCCAGGCGGCGCTGCTGCTGGCGCTCCCGGGCTGCCACGAGGTCCCCTCTTCCGTCCTGGCGCCCAGCGGCCAGGAGCCCTCGCCGCTACGGCTTTTGCTGGCGGCGCGGGCCGGTCAGCTGGCATTGCGCCACGGGCGGGTGGAGCGGGTGCCGACCGGGGTCGCGGGGGTGAGCGGGGTCCGCAGGGACCACGCGGGCCAGACCGTGCTGTGTGTGACGAGCACGGTCGGGGTGCCGGTCACGGCCCGGGTGCCCTTGCAAGACGCGACCACGGAGACGGAGCTGATCGAGCTCGCTCAGGAGGAGCGGGACGGCCCGCCCCAGGTGCTCCGTCCGGCCGCCGACGGCGTGGTCACGGTCGCGTTGGACGCCACGCGCACGCGCTGGTTCCGGGTCCGCCCCACCGCTCACCCGCCCCCGAACGAGCAGACGGACCCGTTCGTCCCGCCCGCCCGCTGACCCGAGACCGCCCCTACGAGGAGTCCGATGCCCGGTCCCCATGTCTTCCTCAGTCGCAGCGAACCCGTGGACTGTCCCTGCAACTGCTGGCCGGCCCGCCGTGCCATGGAGGAACTGCTGCACCAGGAGGGCTGCGAGCCGGTCGTCGTGGACCGGGAGTCCCTGGTGCCGGGACAGGACTGGATGGCGGCCATCTCCGACGGCATGGGCAGCGCTCACGGCATGCTCCTGATCGTGTCGAGCCATGCCCTGCAGTCCGAGCACGTGCAGAACGAACTGGCCATGGCCGAACTGCGCAACCGGCACGACGGCTTCCCGGTGATCCTGCTGATGCTGCCCGAAGTCACCCTGGACGCACTGGAGAGGAGTGGCCTCGGCTCGCTCAGTCCGCACCGGCGACAGATGGTGGAGTGGCCGGGCAAGGACGACATCGACGCCGTACGGCATGACATAAGTCCCCAACTTGAGCTGATGCGTGCGGAGTTGAGCGGAGCCAAGGTGCATCACCGACTGGTCCACCATCTGCGGGAGGTGGACGCGGAGAGCCTGAGCCGGGCCGGTGCGACGCTGGGGGTGCCGTTGGAGACGCTGTCCCCGCTCATGCGGCACCGGCTCGCCTCGGGTCTGCTGACGGAACGCCCGAGCGAGCCCGTGTCCGACCCGCTGCGCGCGGCCCTCACCGAACTGCTGCCCCTGTCGGGCCCGGACGCCTCCCGGGAACTCGTGCAGCTGAGCGTGACGCATGCCCGGGTACCGGTGGACGAGGCGGCGCGGATGCGGGGGGTGCTGGACGCGGGCTCCCCCAGGGTCGCGGTGCTGCCTGCGCTCTCCACGGACACAGCCCGCCGCTACATCCACCGGGCCAGCGAACAGCCGTTGCCCTGGGACCACTTCGTCGTGCCGCTCACGGCGGGCACCGGCGTGCTGACCGACCTGGTCGAACGTATCGGTGAGGAACTCCTGGAGGAGTTCGACATCCACGACGAGGAGACCCTGCGCGAACACGAGCACGACTTCGGCCCGGTGGTCGTGATCGTCCCCCACCCGCCGGACACCGACCTGGTGAGAGCACTCGACACGGCGTACCCGGAGGGCCTGCTGTTCCTCTTCGTGGTCGACGGAACCCTCCTCGGCACCACGGGCGCCCACACCCGCCTGGAGGGGCTGCCCGCATGGCGGGAGGAGGAGATGAACCGGACGGTCCGGCGGTTCGTGCGGCGGTACGGGACGACATCGAGCAACTGACCCGGCCGTCCCCGGTTGTGACGCCGGGGCGGCCGGGTCGTGCGCCTGGTCAGGTCGGTGGCATCTCCAGGTCGAAGTCGATGCGCTTGCGGTCGTGCATCACCTGAATCAGCGGATGTTCCGGACCGAATTCCTGCTCGGCCTCGGACGTGGCCCTCCTGAGGCTCTCCTCGGCGTCGTCGTCCCTCATCAGGGTGCGGTCCAGGGCGACGTTGTACTCCGCGCAGAGCACCCTCGGATGATGATCGCGGTAGAGGTCGCGGTACGCCTCGCGCGTCACCTCGTCCTCGGCCAGCGCCTCCTCGTAACGGCCAAGCGCGACCAGCACTCCGGCTCGGTTGGCCCGGCAGGCCAAGGTCGCGGGGTGAGAGGGCCCCAGTCGCTCGACGAGGCTCGGGAGGGTCTCGTCGGCGAGTTCCCTCGCCTCCTCGGTCAGTTCACGGCTCCTGAGGATGGCCACGAGGTTGGTCGCGGCCGCCAGGGAGAACGGGTGCTCGGGTCCGAGGCGCTCGCGGTAGGCGCCGAAGTTCTGCCGCCCGCGTTCCACTGCCTCCTCTCCCTTGGCCGGGTCCGTCAGCGAGAGAGCGAGCAGGTCGCAGGCGAGGTTGGCGGTGCACGACATGGTGTCGGGGTGCGCTTCGCCGTAGCGCTGCCGGTACATGTTCAGGGTGGAGCGCGTCAGTGCCTCCGCCGCGGCGTAGTTGCCGAGACGGCGTTGGGTCACCGCGAGGGACGCGTCCGTGCTCAGCACGTCGTCGGCCTTCTCGTCCTTCAGGATCGCGACGAACCGATTGCGGATGTCCCTGAGCAGATCGAAGGCTCCCTGGTAGTCGCCCGTCTCCCGGCGGTCCAGCGCCGCGCTCACCGCGAAGGCCCAGGTCAGCCGGTGCTTGATGCCCAGCGCCTGCCGCGACCGCTGATAGGTCTCGGTGGCCCGTTCCAGGGCTTCGGCGGGCCTGCCCGCCAGAATGAGGGACACACCGAGGTTGTGGGCGGCCCGGAGGGTGTCCTCGTGGTCGGGGCCGAAGTGCGGACTGTTCCGGTAGAGCTCGTACGTCCTGGCGTCCTCGTCGAACGCCTCCTGGTACCGGCCGAGGCCCCGAAGGTCACCGCCGTAGTTCCGGGCGGTCATCAGGGTGTAGCCGTCGTCCTCACCGAGTTGCTCGCGCTGCCGGCGCAGGGTGTCGGCGTCCAAGGCGTGGGCTTCCTGATAGCGGCCCAGCGATCGCAGGGGGTTGGCCACCTGGGTGGCGAGTCGCAGCCGGAGATGATGGTCCGGTCCGAGGGAGTCCGTCCAGGCACTGAGCGCCTTCTGCCCCAGAGCGGCGGCTGCCCGGTGGTCCCCGATCCGCCACTGGTTGCGGACCTGGCGGATGACCCACTCACACACCCGCGCGTCGGTGTTGAAAAGTGCTTCGGAGGGCTCCAGGTGGGGCAGCAGCTCCGCGAACCTCTCCCGGACCGTCGTGCTGTCCTCCGCGGAGGCGGCCGAGGGCAGCGCGCCCGCGAGCACGAGCTGTGCCTGGCGCTGGGTGCGTTCCCTGCGTTCGCGGTCTTCTCCCAGCCACTCGCGCACCGCGGCCTGGACCAGCCGGTGCACCTGGATGGACCCGCTCTGCTGGTCCACTGTGGCCAGTGCGTAGCGGCCGAGGTCACGGATCAGGTACCCCATCACCATGGGGTCGAGCACGGACTCGTCACCGGTCTCCTCGGCGAGCCGGTTGCGCATGGCGTCGCTGTAGAGAAGGGAGTGCGCGATGGGCTCCGGGGACAGGAAGGCACAGATCTCGAGGAGGCGCACCGCCGCGGGCCGCTCGTTGCCGAGCCGGTCGACGGTGAGCCGCCAGACCGCCAGGAGGGACGTCTGCTGACTGCCTCCGGGGTCCTCCCCTCCGCTGAGGACCGAACTGACCCGGCTGTTGACCTGGTCGAGATAGGTGTCCAGAGGCATGGCCGTCTGTCGCAGCCAGGCCGCCGCCAGTTCCATCGCCATCGGGAAGTCGCCCAGCGTGTCGGCGATCCGGTCGGCGTCCGCCACCGAGAGCCCGTCCACCCTGCGCCGCAGCAGGGCGATGCTCTCGGACCTGGTGAAGGAGTCGACCTCCATGGCCGTGTCGGTCTCTCGGTGGGGAGAACGCCGGGCGGTGAGGATGACGTGACCCGGCCCCTCGGCTGGAAGGTACCGCTCCACCGTCGTGTCTCCCTCGTCCCGGTTGCTGGCGTGGCCGTTCGTGTCCTCGCTGTCGGTCACGTTGTCGAAGACCAACAACCAACGGCCGTGATCGGCACTCCTCAGCGCCGTCATGGTCGCTTGGACACGTTCGTCCACCGTGTCTCCCAGAACTCCCAGCTCGAGCCCGAGCTCCGCGAGAAGCTGCGGAATCCGGTTGGGCTGTTCCGCCGGGATCCAGTGCACCAGGTCGTACTGGGACCCGTAACGGTGGACATATTCCTGCGCGATCTGAGTCTTACCAATTCCACCCAGACCGTACAGAAAAGCTCGGCTGACCGGCGTGTCCACGCGCAGCGATTCTGCGCTCAGCTTGCTCCGCAGCCGCTCCAGCTGCACGTCGCGGCCGGTGAAGGAGTTGTTGCGGCGTGGAACGTTGAAAACCCCGGGAACACGCCCCGGAAAGGCGGTGCTCCCGGTGACGGCGGCGGAGGTGGGGGCATCGATTTCCAGCATGGCGAAGACCTTGCCGAGAACCTGTTCGGCGGGCGCGTCCACCAGAGTGAATCCGGGCAGTCCGCGCAACGTCGGCTCGGGTTGGTGCTCCCGGGTGCGCAGGCCGATGATGCGGGGCCCTTCGGGTGCGGCCACCAGAGCCCGCACCTCGTCGGCGACCGGCGTCGTGGCGAAGTCGGGCGAGAGAAGGGCGACGACCACGTCGGCCCCGCTCTCTGACCCGCTGGGCAGAGGTTCGGAAGAGCTGCTTCCGCGCAGGCCCACCGTGATGCCCGCGGACCGCAGTTGGGCCTCGATCCACTCCGCCCAGGCACCGTCACGCTTCGCATAGTCGATACGCACCCGGGGCAGGAGACGGCCCCCGGGCACCGGTGCTCGCTGGAAGCGGGCGAGCAACTGCCTGCGCACCGGTTCGTCGACCGGCCGCAGAGCGGTGACCTGGCCGTCCGTGATCACCGAGGTCAGGCGCTCATAGGCCCCCAGAAGCGAGGCGGGTTGGCGGGGCGTGTCCGCGACGGTCGCCAACACCTCTTCGTACGCGTAGAAGGGCTTGTAGGGGATCTCCACGGAGCCCCAGTAACTGTCGGGATCGGCAGCCCGAGGAGTGTCCTTCAGGAACTCCTGGAACCGGTGGCGGGCATGCCCCCGGCTGATCGCCAGCTTCTCCTGCTCGGCGTCCTCCACCCGCATCGGAACGGGGAAGATCTTGACATGCGGGGCGACCCGCCGCACGTCCGCGGCCACGCTGGCACTGCCGTCCACCGACTGGGTGTTCAGCGTGAAGCAGTTGACCAGCACGTCCGGCATCAGGACCGTGGTGATGCCGGACGTGTCGCTCCAGCCCGTACGGCTGTCGATCAGGGCGTAGTCGTAGTTGCTCCGCATGTCCTCGCGCAACGCATGCAGGAACGCGGCGCCGTCGCGCTGTTCGTAGAACCCCTGCCAGTCGTACGTGTTGATCTTTTCGGAGTACTCGGGAGTCCTCCGGCCGGGGGAGACGAAGAGAACGTAGCCGCCGCTGTCGAAGGTCCACGTCAGCGCGGAGGCGAAGCGATCGACCCGAGCCTGTCGGCTGTAGTCGCCGTCCGCCGGCCTCGGCCTGGCCAGATCGAACTCACGGATCAGATCGATCACGCCGGGTGTGGAGCGGAGTTCCGGGTCGACGAGGAAGGGAGCGAAGTAGCGGTGCAGACCCGGCGCCTCCAGGTCCCAGTCCATGGCTAGTACACGTTTTCCGTTGCTGGCCAGGATCCAGGCGATGTTCGCCAGGGCCATGGTGCGACCGGTTCCACCCTTGAACGAGTAGAACGTCACGATCGTGCCGGACTCGCGGGTGCCGGCGTCACCCGAGTCGAACGTCATGAGGAATACCTTCCGAGCAGGGGAAACGTGTGTAGACCTTCGGTCGGCGTTGCCGGCGACTGAACGGCTTCCACTGACTTGAGCGCCTCGTTCTGGAGGCGGATGAGGACCTTGCGCAGGGAAGAGGTGAAACTCTCGACGTCCAGCAACTTCCAGCGCTCGTACTCGGTGCGCCGTCCACGCATACGGGGAAGCGTGCGATCGAGGAGATCGTCGAGGGTGGCAGCCCACTCGGCCGATTCGGTGTCGTCGCGGGCCCTCGGTTCGAGCGCTGTGGTCGCCTCGGGATTCCGCTCGTCGACGACCGCCAGCAGCCGGTGTTCGTCCCGCCGCATCGCCACCCACGCGTCCACCAGGAGCACGACGAGCTGCTCGGGGTCCTGTTCCCGGACGATCCGGTCGACGGTCTGCTCGTCCAGCGGCAGCACGGTCGCGGTGAAGTCGAGCGCCGTGGCGGTGTTCTTCACCAGAGAGACCAGAGCCTCGTGCTCCCCGGGTGCGTACGGAGACCAGTCCAGGACCGTCTTCCCGTAGTACTGGAGAGAGTGCCGCTCGTCGGACGCGTCGTCCCTGGCCGTGGACGCGACGACGAAACTGACCTCCTGACTGCCCACGTGCGAGGGGGCGCCGACGGGTGCATGACTGCCGGTGGCGTCGAACCCGTGGACCTCGGGAAGCTTTTCCCCGGCCGCGACGATGCGGTCGACGACAGCCTCCAGCACTTCCTCGTACTCGGCGCGATAGCGCGCCTTCAACCGCAGCAGGTGCAGCAGTCCGTCACGCCGGTAGGCCTCCGATCGCACATCGAGAGGCGGGTACGGGCCGACGGCCTCCAGCGAGTGCGCCAGGTCGGGTTCCCATCTGACGGTGACCACCGCGTCGGCGCTGCGACCGGTCCGGGACCGCTGCATGTTGAGCCGCCGCTGGAAGTAGGACAGCTCGGCCCGGCAGTAGGACTGGCTGAAATACCGCGGCGAGTGCAGCACGACCAGCACGGTGGACCGGCCCAGCAGATCAACCGACACCTCGGCCGACTGCGGCTTCCCACGGACGCCCACAGCCTCGGGGGAGCGTCCGGTCCGCCGTGCGACGACTCGGCAGAGGTCATGAAAGAACGACGCGACCCACTCCTCGTCGACGGTGCGAACGTGACTCAAGTAGAAGTGGCTCACGATGGCTGCTCCCGTATGGCGACGCGGTCCCGGGACAAGCCGGTTCGGGCGACAGGCCGAAGGAGCGCGGAGCACATGCCGCGAGACTCGTCACCACCAGCCCCACCACGTCGATGTTTGTTCCGGACATGGCGAAGATCTACTGGTGTGCCCGTGCGTCGCGGTCTCGCCGCTCCCCGTGCGTTCGCGGCTTTCCGCCGCGCCATCGCGTTTCCGCCGTGCCACCGCGTCCTCATATATCAGCTCGCCCCCGGCGTCGTCTCGTCGACGGTCTTCTCTCGACACCCGGCTGAGGACACAGCGAAGCCCGCCAGACCCTGTGCTGACGAGGAGACTCCGTACCGTCGCGCGGGATCGGGCGTTTCCCGCGATGCCACCCGATGGTGTGAGGGGCAGTTGAGGCGAACGGAGGGGAGGGGGCGCACGGAATAACCACAACGCGCCGCCTCGTCGACCATGGCCGAGACGAAGCGCGCCCCCATGGGCGTGAGCGCCGGATGGGCCTGGAGTATCCGCAGCGCGTCGACGACCTGTACGCCGTAGTGGTGCAACCGGGTCCGAGCGTGGCGGGCCGGGCCGTCACTCAGCTCTTGCCCGCGTCGGCGCCAGAACTCGAGCACGGCCAGGTGAGCATGGGTCCCGGTGAGTACCGCCCCGATCGGCCTGGCGTCCTTGCGCCAGCCGACCCGTTGCAGCGTACGGTCCTCGGGGTCCGTGAGATCGGTGAGATCGGCGAGGGCCCAGAAGGCGATGTGCGCGCTCTCGTGAACCACAGTCTCGGCCAGCCGCACCGGATCCGGGGTGAAAGACGCCGCGATCGCTCCGTAGGCCTCCCGCGCCGAGGAACTCACTCCCCGCCCGGTCCGCGGGGGCCGCAGCGGCACCAGGGCTTTCCACAGCGCGGCGCAGGCAGCGGCGCGCTCCGGGACCAGTCGGAGCACCACGTCCCACGCCGAGGCCACCGACCTCTGCCACGCCCGCGTCTCCGCAGCCGTCTGTTCGGGCGCCACCGGATGAACGTGCGCGTTCCGGTAGGGGTCGGTGTCCTCCAGGACCACCGACCACGGCGTTGCGCCTCCCTGGGGACTCACGGTCAGATCACGCCGTGCGTTCCAGGTGGTGTCGTCGGCCGACCTCCCGCCCCCGTCAACGAGGACCGAGGCCTGCCCTCCCACATCCAGTACGTCACCACGTAGCTGTGCCTCGTCAGCACCCCCGGACAACCTGGCGACCCCGAGCGTCGGCAGCCAGACGAACGAGCCCGGCGCCGGCAGGCTCAGGTGAGGGTGGAGTCCGGCGCGTAATGCGGCAGCGGCGGCCACACCGCCGAGCCGGTCGAGGTCCGTGTCCGCCCGGACAACACGGGCGTCATCGTTCAGTGCCCTCATGCAACGGCCCAGCCATACGCCTACGTGAGGATGGAGGAGTACATCCTCGAAAGCCCGGACGTCTGCCTGCAGAGCCCGCTTGCACAACTCCCACGCGGCCGCCCCCCGCGCCTCCCAGAAGTCCGGCGCCTTGTTCCGGGCCTTTTCGGCCACACGCATCAACATCAGCAGACGCCGGGTCACCTGACCGTCCCTCAGGACCCGTAAGGCCCCCTGGGACGGGCGACAGCTCGCCACACTTGCGAAGTCGGCGCCGCCCATCCGCAGGGTCGCCGGGGCCGTCACGAGGCACTCCTGAGGCGTGCGGGGGCATCGGCCAGGACACGGTCCCGGATACGAGTGGTCAGGACGCGCAGATCGGCACAGTAGACGCTCGGATTCGCGAAGCCGTTGCGGGGATGAAAACGGTGCGCACGCAGACCACCGCCGCACAGGCGCACGACCTCGCAATCCCGGCAGACGTCGGCCAGCGTCTCAAGGCCGCCCCGGCGGGCATCGGCCACGACGGGGTGCCGCGCGACGGTGTCGAAGTCGTGAGCGAAGATGTCGACTCCGGTGGCGGCAGCGCCGTTTCGGGTCGCCTTGAGCGAGTCGGACAGCTCGATCGTCCCGTCGCTCTCGACGACGAGGAAATCCGTGTCGCCGAGTCCGGTGCTCTCCGACCGGACGTGTCCACCGAGCGCGAGGTCCATGAGGTTCTCGAACAGCCGGATGCGCGTAGTTTTCTGACGGGGTGCCGTGTACCAGCGCTCGAACACCGCCAAGAGCCAGTTCGCGTACGGTGTTCGATCAGGGTCGTGACCGGGCGGTGGGTGTTCCCAAGTGGCGTGCGGCAGGAGGAAGTCGACGGCACGGGGCTCGTGCGCGAGGAGCGCCTCATAGACCTGCACCGGCGGGTTCGCGATGTCCACCGTGCATAACAGACCTGCGAACAGCGCCTTGTTCTCAGGCCTGCGCAACAGCTCCAACCCCCTCCGAACGGAGTCGTAGCTGCTCCGCCCGTTCCTGGCACGCCGATGACGGTCGTTGGCCTCGCGACTGCCGTCAAGACTGACGCCGACCGTCACCCCGTGTCTCCGGAACAGAGCCATCCATGAAGGGTTCAGCAGTGTCACATTGCTCTGAACGGAGATATCACAAGAAGCTGTGCCACGCAGCTCCTGGTTCAGGACCTCCAGAAAATGTTCGACTCGAGCAGGGCCGGCCAGTAACGGTTCTCCGCCGTGCAGAACCACCCGGACCCGGGACAGCGCATGACGCCGGGCGTGTTCGGCGATACGGCGGGCCAGTTGATCCGCGGTCCCGTTCGCCATGACGGCAGGCTTGTGCCTCCAGGTGCGGTCGCGCAGCTCGTAGACGTAGCAGTAGTCGCACGCCAGGTTGCACGGCTGGGCGATCTTCACGATCCACTCGACGAAGGGGTTCACCTCACGCACGTGCCGCCTCCTGCCCCGCGGGCCCCGCAGCCCACGCACCCGTCAGATAGCCGACTGGAAACAGGACACGCCGGGCTCGCGATGCTCCAACGTGTCACGCTCAACCCGATGGATGGACTGCCGCAGGACCTCTGGAAGCGCCTTGCCCACATCTACGTCCGCGGAACCACTGAGGTTCACCATGCCGAAGTCGAACTCCACGTCAGTGGCTGACGTCTCCAATGAACCCCCCGTGTCGCTAAGCCCCGCCGACTCCGGCCGTGTCCCGGACTCCGCGGAAGTCAACATGCGTCGGGCCGCAACCAGGCGCTCGGACGCCGAGTTGCGGAAGAGGTGGCGCTGTGCAGTTCTCATCCCAGAGAAGCACACAGATCAACCGAGGACTAGCGCGCAATGGCCCGTTCGCCGCTGTCCGGCTTGATCTGGTCGGCACTGGCCTCAAGTTCACCTTGGCTAGGCGGTGTTGGCACCCGCGCGACTCCGAGTCACCATGAGTCTTCCCGTCTTCTTCTCGGCGAGGTGACCCATGGCGGCATCAACACCTGGGCAAAACGTTCCAGGGCCGCGCGCGACGATAGGAAGCGACGATCTGCCGCCGTTGTTCCGTTCCAACGACCGATGGGCGCTGCACCGCCAGAGCGAGGCGTTCCGGGCCACGATGACCCAGCTGACCCTGCTCCTCGTGGCAACGGTCTTCGCCACCCTGGCCGATCACTTCGACAGCCATGCCCTGACCGCCTTGTCCGCCCTGCTGTACGGGCTCACCGTGGTCACCGGGGTCGTCATCCAGCGCCGCCGGGCCCGCGCCCACTGGCAGGCCCATCGCGACGCCGCGGAGACCGTCAAGTCGTTGGCCTGGCAGTACATGGTGCACGGCGGTCCCTTCCATTCCAAGGTGCGCGATCCCGACGGGCTGTTCAACCAGCAACTGGAGGAACATTTACGGGGGTTACGGCGCATAGGGTGGAAGGAGCCGGCACCCGAGCGGGTCCCGGGGACGAACCCCGCTCCTGTTCCCGCATCTTCCGGCTACACCCTGTGGGACCCGGCCAGTCGGCACGAACCGGACGATCCGCGGCACCCCCAGATCACGCGCGCGATGCGGGCGGTACGCGAGAAGCCGTTCGCCGTCCGCAAGGACATCTACCTCCGCGACCGGGTCCTCGACCAGCTCAGCTGGTACGGCGGCCGGGCGGTGCAGGCACGCCGGTCCGCCGCCCTGTGGTCCGCACTGACGGCGCTGCTCACCCTGCTCGCCCTGGTCGCGGCGGTGTCCAGAAGCGCGGGCCTGGTCTCCGGCTGGGACCTGAGCGGCCTGCTCGCCGCATCGGCCGCCACCGGCGTGGCCTGGCTGGAGACCCGCCGCCACCACCCGCTCTCCTTCGCCCACTCCTTGGTACGAGAGGGTCTGGAAACCCAACGCGCGGTCCTGTCCAGGGGTGTCGCGGAGGATCGCTGGCCAGAGGCGGTCGCCGAAACGGAACATCTCATGCTGCCGCAGCACACGGACTGGTTGGCGCGGTTCGGGGGGTGATGTGCAGGGGGTATTCACGGGGACTGAGGATCACTCCCGTACGGACGGCTACCGCTGCCCCCTCAGGGCCGGCGCGCTCCCGGTCTCCACAGCACCCGTACCGGTACGCCCACGCGGCTCGCGTATGCCACGATCTCGCCGGTGCCGCCGATCCCCCGCGCGGGCTCACCGTCCCAGACCGCCACCAGCCGGTCCGTGTGGTCGACGATCCAGCGGCCGGCCGCCGCGTACGCCTCCTCCTGGGTCCGCTCCACCGGCAGGTCGACGCGGTCGGCGCAGGCCAGCAGCAGCCGGCGGAAAGTGAGCCGGACCGCAGGACCGCCCAGTTGATGCTCGTAGTCGGTGCCGGTGCCGGGGATGACCGCCGTGAGCGGGATCCCGCCCCGCAGTGCGAGTTCGGCGAAGAGCTGGTCGGCCCCGGCGGCGAGGGCACTGAACGCCTCCACGGGTCCGCTCGCGCCCTGGCTGGAGAACTCGTCGAGGATCCCCGCGCTGACGCATTCCAGCACCGGCTCGGGGAGGTCCCGGTGCCCGGTGACTCCGATCCGAGTCGTACGCTCCACGCTCGCCGCCACCCTCGGTAGAACCGTCAGGGACGCCCTCCTCCCTACCCAGTCCCACCACGGAAGCCACCCTTCACGGTCGCTCCCGGGAGCAGTGAAGGGGCGCCCTCCCGACGGGACGCCGCTTCCCTCACCCCGGACAACCTGCCGTTCTGCCGAGCGGGCCGATCATTGGGGGCCCACCGAGGTCATGCCTACGACCACTGCATCAGCTTCGGCTTCGGCGGCACAGCAGCGAAATGCACACGGAGGCACCGAGCATGGCCACGGAAGCCGCCGCCGACTCGGCCCGAAGCTGACGAGGGGCGCGTCTGCTCTTCGGGCCCACCGCGTGACGGGGCCGACCACTACCACGACCCATGCGGAAGGGGTGCCGCTCCGGAGAGTGGCACCCCTTCTGACCTGCAAGTCTCTGACCTGCTACGCGGTGGGTGTGGGATTTGAACCCACGGTGACTCGCGCCACGACGGTTTTCAAGACCGTTCCCTTAGGCCGCTCGGGCAACCCACCCCGCGCCGCGGTGATCTCGGCGCGGGGACAAGAGTAACCGTTGGGCCGCGCCCGCGGGTCAGCTGTCGCCCGTGCGGGAGCCCAGGGTCAGGGAGACCGTGTGGGTCTTGCCGTCGCGCTCGTAGGTGATCTTGACCTGGTCGCCGGGCTTGTGGGTCCAGATCTCGCCGATCAGCGTGGGCCCGGAGTCGATGACCGAGTCGTCGAGCCTGGTGATGACGTCACCCGGCTTGAGGCCGGCCTTGGCCGCCGGACCGCCCGCCTCGACCGGGGCGGAGCCGCCCGCGCCCTCGGTGGTGATCTTCGCGCCGCCCGAGGAGTCCTCCAGCGAGACGGACGCGCCGATCTTGGCGTAGACGGGCTTGCCGGTCTGGATCAGCTGCTGGGCCACGTACTTGGCCTGGTTGATCGGGATGGCGAAACCGAGGCCGATCGAGCCGGACTGGCTGGTGCCGCCGAGGCCGCCGCTGCCGGTGGACTGGATCGCGGAGTTGATGCCGATCACATTGCCCTGGGCGTCGAGGAGGGGGCCGCCGGAGTTGCCCGGGTTGATCGACGCGTCGGTCTGGAGCGCGCTCATGTAGGACGCGTTCGAACCGCTGCCGTCGCTGGACGCCACCGGGCGGTTCTTCGCGCTGATGATGCCGGTCGTGACCGTGTTCGACAGGCCGAAGGGGGCGCCGATCGCGATCGTGGAGTCGCCGACCGCCACCTGGTCGGAGTTGCCGAGGGTGAGCGGCTTCAGGTCGTTCGGCGCGTTCTTGAGCTTGATCACCGCCACGTCGTAGCCCTGCGCGTGACCGACCACCTCGGCGTCGTACTTCTTGCCGTTAGGGAAGGTCGCCGTGAGCTTGCCGCCGTCCACCGCGTCGGCCACCACGTGGTTGTTGGTGACGATGTGGCCCTGCTTGTCGAAGACGAAGCCGGTTCCGGTGCCGCCCTCGCCGTTGGTGGACTCGGCCTCGATGGTGACCGTGCTCGGCAGCGCCCGCTGCGCCACACCCGCCACGGTCCCCGCGTCCCGCTTGACGCTGCCGCCGCTGTCCGAGGCGGAGACGGTCGTCGAGGAGCCGTTGTCGTTGTCCTTGGCCAGGGTGTAGCCGAGCCCGCCTCCGATGCCTCCGGCGACCAGCGCGGCCACCAGGACCGCGGCCACGAGACCGCCGCGGCCGCTCTTCGGCTTCGGCGTCGGCTGCTGGTAACCCGCACCCCAGACGCCCGTCGGACCAGCGCCGCCCGCACCGGCTCCACCGGGATGGTCATAGCCACCCGCGCCCGCTCCACCGGGAGCGTCGTACCCGCCCGCGGCGCCGGCGCCGTCCGCGGCACCGCCGTACGACGGATTGCCGGGGACCTGCGGCGGCGGCCAGCCGCCTTCCGGAGCGGCACCCGCACCCTGGGGTGCCGGGTGCTGCGGGGCACCGCCCTCCGCGGAGGCGTACGACGGGGCCGGCCCGGCGTGCACCAGTTCCGGTCCCTGCGCGCCGCCCGGGGTGGTCGGCGGCACGGGCGGGATCGGGGTGGTCGGAGCGCCCGCGTCGGAGGCCTGGGGTGCCGAAGCCGCGGGAGCGTCCACCGGCACGGGGGGTGCGGACGGGGCCGGGGGTACCGCGGTGCCCTCGTTCTCGGTGCTCACAGCTTCTCTCCTCGGTCCACGGCTGTCTCTTGTCGGTCGCACTCGGTCACGCTCGGCCAGTGCCGTGCGGTGCCCGGCGTGCGTCAGCTGTGCATGTCCTTTTGTATGCCGTCAGCTTTTCCCACGGGCCGTCAGGGCACCATAAGCGGTGCCTGTGGGTCCGCGGCTGCTCTTTATATAGGCCATGTAAGACAAATGAGGCGCAATACATATGCCTCCGTTCGCACGCGTACCCCTGTGCGGTGGCACCATGACGCGGTGACCCACGCACGGCAGCAGCTGACTCAAGTCGTCGCCCACCGCGGAGCCTCGGAAGACGCTCCCGAGCACACCCTCGCCGCCTACCGGAAGGCGATCGAGGACGGCGCGGACGCCCTCGAATGCGATGTACGTCTCACCGCGGACGGACATCTCGTCTGTGTCCACGACCGACGGGTCAACCGTACGTCCAACGGCCGCGGAGCGGTCTCGGCGCTGGAGCTCGCCGAGCTCGCCACCCTGGACTTCGCCTCCCGCCGCACGCGGGAGTTCTGGCGCACCCGTGACGAGGAGCCGGACTGGGTCTACCGGCCCGAGGACCGGGAGGACACCTCCGTCCTGACCCTGGAGCGGCTGCTCGAACTCGTCGCCGACGCCGGGCGGCGCGTGGAGCTGGCCATCGAGACCAAGCATCCGACGCGCTGGGCCGGCCAGGTGGAGGAGCGGCTGCTGGTGCTGCTGAAGCGGTTCGGACTGGACGCGCCCGCCTCGGCCGCCGAGTCCCCGGTCAGGGTCATGAGCTTCTCGGCGCGTTCACTGCACCGCGTGCGGGCCGCCTCACCGACGCTGCCGACCGTCTATCTGCTCCAGTTCGTCTCGCCCCGGCTGCGGGACGGCCGGCTGCCCGCCGGCGTGCGCATCGCCGGGCCCTCGATCCGGATCGTGCGCAACCACCCCGGTTACATCGAGCGCCTCAAGCGCGCGGGCCACCAGGTGCACGTGTGGACCGTCAACGAGCCCGAGGACGTGGATCTCTGCGTGGAGCTCGGCGTCGACGCCATCATCACCAACCGCCCGCGCGCGGTGCTCGACCGACTGGGCCGCTGACGTCCTCTCCGTCACAGGGTGTGCCCCGGCGCGTTCGGTACGTGTTCGACCGTTCCGAATGCGTCGGCGGAACGTGATTGGCCGGTTTCCGGTACAGGCCAATGGGGCATCCACACCGTGGCGTGGGGCGAAGGAGGTCTCGGGGGTGGCGTTGGTGGTGGCACAGGAGGTGCCCACGTCGTCGAGCATGGCCGTACCCCATGGCCCTGCGGGCGTGGGGAAAGCGAGACACCGGATGCGCGGGCAGCTGCGCAGCGGTGGCGTGGCGGAATCGGTCATCGACGACGCCGTACTGATTCTTTCCGAGCTCTTGAGCAACGCGTGCAAGCACGGCCGGCCACTGGGCGACGCCCTGGCCGGGGACGGTGACGTCCGTGCCGCCTGGCGCGTGGACGGCTCCGGCAGACTCACGGTCGAGGTGACGGACGGCGGTGGGCCCACCCGCCCGGCTCCGGCGACGCCCTCGGTCACCGCGCACGGCGGCCGTGGGCTGAACATCATCACCGCGCTGGCCGACGACTGGGGCGTCCGGGACGACGCCCGGGGCGAGGTCACGGTCTGGGTGATCGTCCACGCGGACGTGCACGATCCGGACGCCGGGCGCAGGCGCGACGACTTCGCCTCCCGGGTCACGGCGCCGTCGGTGTCCGCGATATCCGACCTGGGGTTCATGGACGCGTTCGACGACGCCGACTGACACGGGCCCCGACTGACACGGACCCGCCTGACACCCGGGTTGTCCACAGGCTCCCGTCGGCCAAGTCGCGAACGGCTAGGCTCGCGCCCGTACGAGACGAGCCGTAACCGGGAGACAGCCACGATGGCCAAGAAGCGACCCCAGACGAAGGCCAAGCGCCCGCAGATCACGGAGGGCGCCCGCGCCGTAGGCGCTGATGGTGAGGTTCCGGTCGTCGGCGCCCGCGAACCCTGCCCCTGCGGCAGCGGCCGCCGCTACAAGGCCTGCCACGGCCGGGCCGCGGCGCAGGCCGCGACCGAGCTGGTGCACCGTCCGTTCGAGGGGCTCCCGGGTGAGGGCGACTGGGTGGCCCTGCGCGAGCTGGTCCCCGCCGCCACCGTCGAGCTGACCCTGAAGGACGGCCTCCCCGAAGGCGTCCCCTCGGTCACCCTCGCCACGGTCCTGCCGATGGCCTGGCCCGCCCTGCGCCGCGACGACGGCTCGGTTCTGCTGGGCCTCCAGAACGACACGGCCTCCGGCGACATCAGCCGCGACCTGGCCGACACCCTCCGGCGGGCACTGGAAGCGGCACCCGGCACTCCGGTGGAGGGCCGCCGCGCCCCCGCCGACGGTCCGCGGCTCCAGGAACTGCTCGACCCCGAAGGCACGTTCGAGCCAGTTGTGCACGAGGGCTTCGAGTTCTGGGTCCCGGACGCGGAGAACGCCACGCCCGAGGTGACCGCCTCCCTGGAGCGCGCCAACGCCGCGGCCATCCCGACCGTCCGGCTGACCGGCGTCGATGCCGCCTACTGGTGCGAGACCCCGGACAAGAACCACCTGCGCTGGGTCATGCCGCACCCCGAGGAGCGGCTTCTGGACGCGCTGGCGCGGCTGCACGCGGCCGGCCGCTCCAGCCTCGGCGAGGGCACTCGGCTCGTCGGTTCCTTCCGTGCTCACGGCCTCACCGTCCCGGTCTGGGACCTGCCGAGCGGGATCACCGCGGACGACGTGGAGAAGCCGGCCGCCGAGTTCGCCGAGCGGCTCGCGGGCGCCCTGGCCGTGGACGCTCCGCTGACCGCCGACGAGCGCCGGGCCCGCGGCGGCCTCACCAACCGCCAGGTCACGCTGAGTTGACACAACGGGTGCGGCTGACCGGTCGGTCAGCCGCACCCGTACTCCACGCGGCCACGGCCCCCTTCACAACTCCCCCCGGGAGATGGCGAATCGGTGTCCGAATCAGCCACGGGGCGCCGCGGTCGAATTTGCGAACAGCCGATCTCTTGTTACCGTTCCAATAGCCCGGTTGCTGGTGCATCCCCCGTCGCCAGCAACCGGGTCTTTCCGTGTCCGGGCCTCTTTACGGAACGACGCCGTGCGTCAACTGCCCGTGACGTCCTCGGAGTTGCTGCCGACCCGCAGCAGCAGCGGGCCACTGCCCCGCCGGGCGGCGAACTCCGCGACGGCCGTGTAGTCGCCCGGCGCCCCCTCGGTCCGTTCCCTGGGCGTCTCGCAGCTGTCCGGCTCGTCCCCGGCACCGACCACGCAGTGCATCTGCACCGTGTGCGCGCCGGGTCCCATGAGGCTGAGCACGGCGTCCAGGGCCGTGCCGGTCGCGTTGCGGTAGTAGGTCCGCGCCCAGGTCTCCTCGCCCTGCGTGAGCACACAGGTCTGCGCCTCGATGCCCTCCGGGGAACTCAGTTCGGGACCGCAGCGGGCGGCGGTGGCCAGACCCAGGCCGAGCAGCAGCGGGGAGCGGTCCGCGCCGGCGAACGGCGCCTTGTAGTCGTCGTCCACGGAAGGCCGTCCGGCAGACAGCCCTGCACCCGACAGCCCTGCATCAGAAGCCCCGGCATCGGAAGGCCGTACATCGGAGGGCCGCGCGTCGGAAGGTCGTACATCAGAAGTCCGTCCAGGCGCCTGCCGTACCGCGGCAGGCGGCGCGGACGAGCGCACGAGATCGCGTACGACCGTGCGACCCCCGTCGCCCACCTGCCCCGCGGAGGCCACGGCCAGCGGCAGCGCGACGGCGCCCAGCACGGCACCGGACAGGGCGAGCAGACGAAGGTTCATGGGCGGACGATAACGACCGGGGGCGGGCAGTCCCTCGTGCCCGCGCCCGACATGCCTACAACTCGGGGGCGCTCACACCCGTACGAGTGAGGGCCTCGACCACCGCGTCCACCACGGCCTCGACGTCGGGGACCCACGGGGAGGCCGAGCCGGGCAGCGGGGCACGCTCCCAGGTGATGTCGCCGTGACCGGTCTCCGACGGCGGCAGGGCGAGGTAGCCGCCCTCGCCGTGGAAGCGCAGGGAGCCGGGGACGTGGTCCTGGGCGTACAGCAGTTCGCCCAACTGCTCCAGGGAGTACGGCTTCACGAGGATCGCCCAGCGCAGCGGCGAGGCGATCACCGGGCCCAGGCGCATGCCCTGGGCGTCGAGCGCGGCCAGGGCGCGGGAGGCCGGGAGGGCCGGCAGGCTGACCGCGCAGGGCGCGTTGCCGCCGGTGGCCAGGATGATCGGCGCGGCCGGGCGGTTGGTCCACCACCAGCGGACCATGCGCTCGTCGGCGGTGGCCGCGAGGAGTCCGGGGTCGAAGGGGTGGGCGCCGGGGACCGTGCACTCCGGGTCGGGGCAGCCGCAGCGGGCCCGGCCCTGCGGGTCCGGTGCCACGCCCGGGAGTACGGGCCACTGCCATTCCTTCGCGAAGGTCAGGGCCGCGCTGAGCAATTCAGGCTTTCCGTCGCTGCGCTGGGACAGGAGCCTGCGTCGCCTTCCGAGGATCTCGCGCATGAGCGCTCGTTCCTTTCCGTTGCACCGCTGGCAACACCGAGGACCACATCACACCATGTGTCGATCACTTCACTGTGCGTACCTGTTGGCGCATCACACCCTTGTCCGAGACAAGGGGAACCCCATACTGCGTCGTCTATCAAATGCATGGGCGAAGCGGGGGGTGGCGAAGTATGGCGTTTTGCCGTCGCGCGTATTTCTCTCCGCCTCCACCACGGGAGGATGGGGCTCGGTCGTCGGTGGCTAAGACGCCCGGGTCGGTCACCAGGTTCCGGGTGACCGTCCACCACCCCTGGTCCTTACCGAGTACGTACCCATCACGACCGCTGTGACGCTCTGTGGAGCAAGGCCAGTCGACCTCAATACACCGTAACCCGAGGCATTTTTGAGCCAACTTAACCCTTCGCCCCGCTGTCCACCAGTTACCCGTGGACACCAGGAATCCCGGCAGGACAATGCTGGACATCCCCTTACGAGTGCGTGTACATGTGGAGACACTGCTAGCGGCGCAGAATGACATGGGGGTTTGCGATGCTTTTGAGCAATACGCACCGGTCGGAAAGCCGGACGCCATGAACGCCCCTCACCCTCCGAAAGTGGCTGGAATCGATTCAACGGTTCCCGCGCCCGCACACACTGTCGCGCCCGCGCCCGCCGCCCCGGCCGCCCCCTCCGGCGGCTCGCCGAACGCCCTCGGCGCCCTGCTCCAGGACCGTCTCGCCGGCTGGGTCTCCGACCTCACCACCCTCCACGAACTGACCGAGCGCCTCGTGCGCACGGACGCGCTGTCCGACGCGCTCCAGGAACTCCTGCGCGCCGGAGCCGCCCTCGTCGGCGCCCGCCGCGGACTCGTCGTCCTCGAACCCGACGACGGTCTCGGCCCCGACACCACCATCGGCCTCGGCCTCGCCCGCGCCGACCTCGGGCACATCGAGACGGTGCCGCGCAGCGCGATGTCGTACGGCAGGATCCTCGACGGGCTGCCGGGCGGCGACGGCGAGATCGCCCAGCCCGACCTGCTCGCCGAGGACGGCCTGGACCCGCGCCACCGAGAGGTCGCCGCCCGCCTCGGCTACGCCGCCAGCTACGCGCTCCCCCTCGCCACCGACGACGCCGGCCGCCTCGGCGCCGCCGTCTGGCTCTACGACGAGCCCGCCGAACCCTCCGAGCGCCAGCGCCACCTCGTCGGCCTGTACGTCCGCCACGCCACCGAGCAGCTGGCCCGGCTCCTGGAGGTCGAGCGCACGCGCGCGTGCATGGCGACGATGGCGGAGGAGCTGCTGCCGTCCCGGCTCCCCCGGGTCGCCGGTGTACGGCTCGCCGCCCGGCACCGCACCGGTCCGCGCGGCGGCGGCGACTGGTACGACGCGCTGCCGCTGCCGGACGCCGCCCTGGGACTCGCGGTCGGTTCGGTGACCGGCTCCGGCGCGAGCGCGATCGCCGCGATGGGCCGCCTCAGGGCGTCGCTGCGGGCCTACGCGGTGATGGAGGGCGAGGACCCGGTCGCGGTCCTGTCCGACCTGGAGCTGCTGCTGCGGCTGACCGAGCCGGCCCGCTCGGCCACCGCCCTGTTCGCCTACTGCGAGCCGGGGCTGCGCAAGCTCACGCTGGCCGGTGCCGGGCACTGCCCGCCGCTGCTGATCGGCGAGCGGCGCACCGAGTTCGTGGAGACCTCGGTGTCCGCGCCGCTCGGGATGCTCGCCTGCTGGGAGGCGCCCAGCGTGGAGCTGAGCGCCGAGCCGGGAGAGACGGTTCTGCTGTACACCGACGGGCTGCTGCACCGCACCGGCGATCCCACCGACCGCGCCTTCGCCCGGCTGCACGCGGCGGCGGCCGGGGTGCCGAAGGCGCTGCGCCGCGACCCGGAGGCCGTCGCCGACCACGTGCTGCGCACGGTGCTGCCCGACGGGCTGGACGAGGCGGACTCCGAGGAGGACGTCGTACTACTCGCGGCTCACTTCGAGTAGCTCCTGGTAACAGGCACTACGGCCCTGGGCCCCCTTCCGTGCGACCGTACGATGGAGGGGGTCCAGTGCCGTTTCGTAGGAGGATGACCGTGGCCGAAGAGCTCACCCCGGCGACCCCGGAAGATGAGTCCGAAGAGCCGATCAAGAAGCGGAAGAACGGCCTGTACCCGGGCGTCTCCGACGAGCTGGCCGAGAGCATGCGGACCGGCTGGGCCGACACCGAGCTGCACGACCTGGAGCCGATCGCGCAGGCCGCCGAGACCGCGGCCCGCCGCGCGGCGCTCTCCGCGCGCTTCCCCGGCGAGCGGCTGGTGATCCCCGCGGGCAACCTCAAGACCCGGTCGAACGACACGGAGTACCCCTTCCGGGCCTCCGTGGAGTACGCGTACCTCACCGGCAACCAGACCGAGGACGGCGTGCTCGTGCTGGAGCCCGTCTCCGGCGGCCACAAGGCCACGCTGTACCTGCTGCCGCGCTCCGACCGCGAGAACGGCGAGTTCTGGCTCTCCGGACAGGGCGAGCTGTGGGTCGGACGCCGGCACTCGCTGACCGAGTCCGAGAAGCTGTACGGCGTCCCCGTCTCCGACGTGCGCGAGCTGGCGGACGCCCTGCGCGAGGCGACCGGGCCGGTCCGGGTCGTGCGCGGCTACGACGCCGGGATCGAGGCCGCGCTGACCGACAAGGTCACCGCCGAGCGGGACGAGGAGCTGCGGGTCTTCCTGTCCGAGGCGCGCCTGGTCAAGGACGAGTTCGAGATCGGGGAGCTCCAGAAGGCGGTCGACTCGACGGTCCGAGGCTTCGAGGACGTGGTGAAGGTCCTCGACAAGGCCGAGGCCACCTCCGAGCGCTACATCGAGGGCACCTTCTTCCTCCGCGCGCGCGTGGAGGGCAACGACGTCGGCTACGGCACGATCGCCGCGGCCGGGCCGCACGCGTGCACCCTGCACTGGGTGCGCAACGACGGGGCCGTGCGGTCAGGTGAGCTGCTGCTCCTGGACGCGGGTGTCGAGACGCACACGTACTACACCGCCGACGTCACGCGGACCCTGCCGATCAACGGCCGCTTCAGCGAGATCCAGAAGAAGATCTACGACGCGGTGTACGACGCCCAGGAGGCCGGGATCGCGGCCGTGAAGCCTGGCGCCAAGTACCGGGACTTCCATGACGCGGCCCAGCGGGTGCTCGCCGAGCGGCTCGTGGAGTGGGGGCTGGTCGAGGGGCCCGTCGAGCGGGTGCTGGAGCTGGGGCTTCAGCGGCGGTGGACCCTGCACGGGACCGGGCACATGCTGGGCATGGACGTCCACGACTGCGCTGCCGCGCGGGTGGAGTCGTATGTCGACGGGGTGCTCGAGGCGGGGATGGTGCTGACCGTCGAGCCCGGGCTGTACTTCCAGGCCGATGATCTGACGGTGCCGGAGGAGTACCGGGGGATCGGGGTGCGGATCGAGGACGACATCCTGGTGACGACGGAAGGGAACCGGAACCTGTCGTCCGGGCTGCCTCGGCAGTCTGATGAGGTTGAGGCGTGGATGGCGGGTCTGAAGGGTTGAGTTTCGGGCGCGGGTGCGTGGGGGCTGGTCGCGCCCACGCGGCGGAGCCGCAAATTGATACAGCCCCGCGCCCCTAAGTAGGTCTCATGGACCTGCACCTGGAAGTGATCGCCGGCGAAGGGCGTCGGGTCGGGCTTGAACGGGCCCTGCGCGACGCCGTTCGCGAGGGGCGGCTTGCCCCCGGAGCCCGGCTGCCCGCCACCCGGCGGCTCGCCGAGGAACTGGGGGTCTCCCGCGGGACCGTGAAAGCGGCCTACGACCAGCTGATCGCCGAGGGTTTTCTCACCGCTAGGCAGGGTTCCGGTACCCAGGTCGCAACCCTGCCGCCTCTCGACACGACACCTGTGGAGTCCGCCTCGCCCGCGCGTGCGCCGCTGTTCGATCTGCGGCCCGGTGCACCCGACGTCGGGGCCTTCCCCGCTGCCGCCTGGCTGAAAGCCGTGCGGCGGGCCGTGGACCTCGCGCCCGTCTCCGCGTACGACTACGGCGATCCCCTGGGGCGGATCGAGCTGCGGACCGCTCTGTCGGAGTACCTGGGGCGGGCCCGCGGGATCGTCGCTTCCCCGGAACGGATCCTGGTCACCTCCGGGGCCGTGCAGGGGCTGGCGCTGCTCACACGGGTGCTGGCGGGCGGGACCGTGGCCATGGAGGATCCCGGGCTGCCCTTCCACCGGGAGGTCGTACGGCACGCGGGCGGGCGAGTGGTGCCGGTGCGGGTCGACGACCTCGGGGTCGACGTCGACGATCTCCGGGATCCCGCGGCCGTGGTCGTGACGCCCGCGCACCAGTACCCGACCGGCGTGACCCTGCACCCCTCGCGGCGGCGGGCGCTCACCGACTGGGCACGTGCGCGGGGGGCGTGGATCGTCGAGGACGACTACGACGGGGAGTTCCGGTACGACCGGCAGCCCGTGGGGGCGCTCCAGGGGATGGCGCCGGGTCAGGTCGTCTGTCTGGGGACGGTGTCCAAGACGCTCGGGCCCGGGCTGCGGCTCGGATGGATGGTGCTGCCGCCTGACCTCGTCGGCCCGGTCGCGGACGCAAAGCTGCACAGCGACCACAGCACCGAGACCATCGGGCAGCTGGCCCTCGCCGAACTGATCCGCAGCCACGCCTACGACCGCCATGTGCGCGCCGGCCGGCTCCGGTACCGGCGGCGAAGGGACCTGCTCGTGGCCCGGCTGGGGGCGCGATGGGGAGTACGGGGGATCGCGGCCGGGCTGCACGCGCTGGTGGAGGTCGAGGACGAGGCGGCGGTGCTGGAGCGCGCGGCGGCGGAGGAGCTCGCGGTGGGTTCGCTCGGGGAGCACTGGCACGCCCGGGGGCCGCGCGAGGACCTGGTCGTGGGGCCGCGCGAAGGCTTGGTCGTGGGGTACGGGACGCCTCGGGAGGGGGCGTATCCGCGGGCTCTGGAGGCGCTGGCCCGGGTGCTGGAATTGGGCCATTCCTGAGGGCCTCCATTGGGCCTGTCGAGCGGTCCACCGCGCTTCTAGTGTCGTAGCCATGAGGCACTCACTCGTACCGCCCGCGGGACCGCAACGCGTGCTGGCCCTGGCCCAGTTGAGCAACTCCGTCGGTGACGGCGCCTACTACGTGACGTCGGCGCTCTACTTCACCCATGTCGTCGGGCTCGCCCCCGCGCACGTGGGGCTCGGGCTGACCGTCGGCTGGGCGGTCGGGTCGGTGGTGGGGGTGCCGCTCGGGCGGCTCGCGGACCGGCGCGGGGCACGCGGTACGGCCGTGCTGCTGGCGCTGGCCACGGGGCTGGCGGTGGCGTCCTTCCTGGTGGTGCGGGACTTCGTGCCGTTCGTCCTGGCGGCCTGTGCCTACGCCTCCGCGCAGTCGGGGCTCGCCGCGGCCCGGCAGGCGCTGCTCGCCGGGCTGGTGTCCGCCGGGGAGCGGACCGGGCTGCTGGCCCACCTCCAGGCGACGCTGAACGCCGGTCTCGCCGTGGGCGCGGGCCTGGGCGGGCTGGCGCTGCACGCCGGGACACGGGTGGCCTACCTCGGGGTGTTCGCGGTCGACGCGGTGAGCTTCCTGGTGTGCGCCCTGCTGTTGCTGCGGCTGCCGGCGGTGGCGCCCCGGGTGCCCTCGGGGAAGCGGTCCGGGGCGGGGGTGCTGCGCGACCGGCCGTACGCCGTGATCACCGTGCTGAACACCGTCCTGCTGCTGCGGATGCCCCTGCTGAGCCTAGGGATCCCGCTGTGGATCGCCGAGCGCACCGCGGCTCCCGCCTGGGTGGTGTCCGCGCTGTTCGTGCTCAACACCGGGGCCGTGATGGCCTTCCAGGTACGGATGGCGCGCGGGGTCTCGGGGCTCGCGTCGGCGACCCGCGCGGTGCGGCGGTCGGGGTGGATCATGCTGGCCGCGTGCGCGGTGTTCGCGCTGTCGGCGGGGGCCTCGCCGTGGGTGGCCGTGGGCGCGCTGGTCGTGGGGGCCGTGCTTCAGGTGGTGGCGGAG
This sequence comes from Streptomyces griseorubiginosus, assembly GCF_001514195.1. Lineage (GTDB taxonomy): Bacteria > Actinomycetota > Actinomycetes > Streptomycetales > Streptomycetaceae > Streptomyces > Streptomyces griseorubiginosus. Next base: position 99,706 of record NZ_KQ948742.1, read on the forward strand.
ATGGGGCAGTCGGCGGGGTCCTGGCAGCTCTCCTTCGACCTGGCTCCGGCCGACCGGGCCGGCGAGTACCAGGGGTTCTTCGGGACCGGGGTGACCGTGGCGCGGACGCTCGGGCCGCTGGTCCTCACCACGCTGCTGGTGGAGTGGGGCACGCCCGGGTGGCTGCTGCTGGGAGCGGTGACGCTGGGGGCGTCGTACGCGATGGGGCCGGCGACCCGCCGAGCCGCCGGCAGGGTAACGACGGACGTCAGGCAGCCCGAGCTCGTGAACTGACAGCTCGTGAACTGACAGCTCATGCACTGACGGCTCGTGCACCGACTGCTCCTGCACTGACCGCCACCGGCAGGGCGTCCACGAACAGGGCCCCCGCGAGCAGCCCGGCGCTGCCGCGGGGGCTCCACGCGCGTGCGTGCAGGTCGGCGTCGAGGGCGAGCAGGGCCTTACGGCCGGCGTCGGTCGTGGTGCCGCCCGCCTCCAGGACGCCCCGGGCACCCGCCTGGACGTGCCGCAGGCCCGCGGGGCCCGCCGTGTGGAGGAGTTCGGTGTCCTGGAGGGTGGACATCACGGTGAGCAGGGCGTCCAGGCGGGCCTCGGTCTCACCGGCGCCCGCGGTGCGGGCCGTGGCCAGCGCGTCCAACGCCCGCCGGACGTGCGGGAATCCGGCGCGGGCCTCACCACGGGCGCCCGCGGCGCCGTACTTCGCGGAGACCGAGGAGCCCCGGGAGGCCCGGCGCGGGGCCCGCTTGTCGGGGTGCGCGGCGATCATCTTGGCGGCCGCCGTGACCTGCGTCGAGCGGGCACCCGGGTCGAGGGCGGCCGCGGCGACCAGTAGACCGAGGGTCCACAGAGCGCCGCGGTGGCCGCCGCCGGCCAGGTCCACGGAGTGCTCGGTGGACCGGCCGATCGCGCCCAGTTCCGCGCGGAGCCGGGGGGTGGGTCCGCCGGTGCGGCGGGCGGCGGCGGCCATCGCCGTGAGACCGGGCGCGAGCGCTCTGGCCGACCAGCGCAGGGAACAGTGGTCCTTGCGGGTGCCGCGGACGCCGAGGTCGCGCGGGTCGGGCAGACCGGGTTTGGGGGCCAGGGCCAGCTGGTCGGCGAGCGCGTCCACCGCGGCACGGGCCAAGGCCCCGTCCTCGGGGCGGCTCATGGCCGTACCTCATGAGTTGAGCTACCGCGCGCTCCCGCGGCCACGTCGCCCGGGCGGGCATCACAGGCGCGGGTCCGGGTGTGCTTCGCGTTCGAGTGGTTTCCTGCCATGAACAGGAACGTAGAGAGCGCGTCCGTCAGGGAGTTGGGCGCATGCTGTGTGTGAGCTGAGAGTTCTGGTAAAGCTGAAGTGACGGACGAGGTGCGAGGACACGCTCAACACCCCCCGAAGTGAGCTTGAGCGACCCTCCGCGTGTCCGCCGTGTGATTTCATGACCACCCACGATCCATGGTCCGGGTTCATTCACATTTACTACGGTTTCACCGTGCGGCATGCTCCCGATGCACCTAATATCCGCTCCGGACAATCCCGATCGGGACGCCGCCCGACTCCTGACCCAATGCCCGTTGAACGGGCAAACAGAAGATCGAGGTTCCTCATGGACAAGCTCAAGCCCAACGATGAGCCGGGGAAGCAGAAGACCGCGGAGCATCGGATCCCGTTGGCTCGGCTCGCATCCCACGCGGACAGTCTCACGTCAGGTGGCCTCAGGCGGGTCGTGTCGCAAGCCGGCCCCGACCGCGGGCCGGCTCCCGTCTTGGTCGCGGCGTTCCAGTCGGCCGTCTGACCAGGACTTCTCCCCGATGAATCGCAGTGCGATCTGATGGACCTCTCGCCCCACCCCCTGAGCCAGTTCGTACTGAAGATGCACAGCCGCTGCGATCTCGCATGCGATCACTGCTACGTCTACGAACACGCGGACCAGAGCTGGCGAGGCCGCCCCGTGGTGGTTTCGGACGAGGTTCTCGAACTCACCGCCCAGCGCATCGCCGAGCACGTCCGCGCCCACCGGCTCGACTTTGTTCACGTCGTTCTGCACGGCGGGGAGCCTCTCCTCGCCGGCCCGGACAGACTCCGCCTGGCAGCGCGGAGTCTGTCCACCGCCCTGTCCGGGGTCTGCGTCCTCGACCTGCGCATCCACACCAACGGCGTGACCCTCGACGAGAAGTTCTGCGAGCTGTTCGCGGAGTACGACATCAAGGTCGGCATCTCCCTCGACGGCGACCGCGCCGCCAATGACCTGCACCGCCGCTACCGCGACGGCCGCAGCAGCCATGCCCCGGTCCTGCGGGCGATCGACCTGCTGAAACGCCCCCGCTACCGGCACCTCTTCGCCGGCCTGCTCTGCACGGTCGACCTGCGCAACGACCCGGTCGCCGTCTACGACGCCCTCGCCGAACTCGCCCCGCCCCGCATCGACTTCCTGCTCCCCCACGCCACCTGGGACGAGCCCCCGCCCCGCCCCGACACCGGCACCTCGGCCACGCCGTACGGCGACTGGCTGCTGCGCGTCCACGACCGCTGGAGCGACGCCGGCCGGCCCATGGGCGTCCGGCTCCTGGACTCCGTGCTGCGCACCCTGCGCGGGGCCGGCAGCCTCACGGAGGCCCTCGGGCTGGCCCCGGTGGAATTCGCGGTCATCGAGACCGACGGCTCGCTCGAACAGGCCGACTCGCTGAAGACCGCGTACGACGGAGCGCCCGGCACCGGTCTGCACGTGGCCGTCAACTCCCTGGACGAGATGGCCGCGCACCCCGGCATCACGGCCCGGCAGCAGGGGTTGGAGGGGCTGTGCGCGACCTGCCGGAGCTGTCCCGTCGTGCGCTCGTGCGGGGGCGGGCTGTACGCGCACCGCTACAACTCGGCCGACGGCACCGGGGGGTTCATGAACCCGTCCGTGTACTGCGCGGACCTCAAGCAGCTCATCACCGGGATCCGCGATCGGGAGGAACGGCGGGTGTCGATTCACCAACCACCGCTGAGCGAAAGCCATCTGGACGAGATCGCGGCCGGTTTCGGCGGCGCCGACGCGGTGGACCGGCTGGCCCGGCACGAACTCACCGTCAACCGCGAACTCCTCGGCGCCGTCTGGCACGAGAGCCCGCACGACGACACCGGTACGGCCGCCTGGGAGACCCTCGCGGGCCTCGACACCGAGGCCCCCGAGTCGGTCGACGCGGTCCTCGCCCATCCCTACCTGCGTCCTTGGGCGCAGCGCGTGCTGCGCGGCGGCAGCGATGCCGGACCCATCGCGATGCGCGGGGTGGCGGAGCTGACCGCGGCGGCACTGTTGCGGGCCGGTCGCGAGGGCACCGTGACCGTGCCGACCGGCTCCGGGGTGCTGCGGCTGCCCACGCTGGGCGCGCTGGTCGTGGGAGACGCGGCGGAGGCACGGGTCACCGGCGAGCCGCAGGGCTTCACGGTCCGGGTCGGCGAACGCGAGTACTCCGTGAGCCACGAGTCCCGTGCGGATGCGGCGTGGTGGTCGCGGCGCAGGTTCGAACTGCCCGGCTGGGCGGTCGCCTTGGAGGACACCGATCCCTGGCGGGACGTCCACGGATACCCCTTGACGGCGCGGCTGTCCGCCACGGCGTCCGAGGAGTGGCGGACCGGTCTCACCTCCGCGTGGGAGTGGATCCGTCGCGAACTGCCCGCCTACGCACCGGGACTGGCGGCGGGCCTGAGCGTGGTCACCCCGCTGCGGGAGTCCACCGCGGAGGCGGACATCAGCTCGGCGGCCCGGGACGCCTTCGGCGCGGTCGCCATCGCGCGCCCGGGCTCACCGCAGACCCTCGCATGTCTGCTGGTCCACGAGTTCCAGCACGTCAAGCTGGGTGCCGTACTCGATGTCGCGGACCTCTACGACCCCAGCTGCGAGCGGCTGTTCTACGCCCCCTGGCGCCCCGATCCGCGACCCCTGGAAGGGCTGCTCCAGGGGACGTACGCGCACATCGCCGTCGTCGACTACTGGCGTGCCCGCCGGCGGACCGCGCCGGACGCCGAGGCACGGGATGCCGAGGTCCGGTTCGCCCGGTGGCGGGAACAGACCGCGGAGGCGGTGGACACGCTGATCGGCTCCGGCGCCCTGACCGACCTGGGCATGCGGTTCGTCGCGGCCATGGGGGAGACCGTCGCGAACCGGCTGACCGAACCGGTGGACGCCGACGCGCTGCTCAGTGCCCGGCGCACCGCGGTGAACCACAAAGCAGCAGCCGCCGCCAAGGATTGACGCTCCCTCACATCTTCTTCCGCGCAGTCCTGTTCGCGTGACGCCCCGCTGGCGAGGCCGTGGTTCCTACACTGAAGCTCGGTTCGACGGCATATCGGGGGTATTCGTGCGAGGGGACTCAGACGACCCCGGCGAGGGGTGGCCGTACTTCTTCCTCAGTTACGCCCACACGCCGCGGAACGACTCCGAGATCGCCGGCCCCAACGCGTGGGTGAAAAAGCTGTACGACGGCCTGTGCGCGCACATCCTGGAGATGACGTCGTTACCGGTGGGTGCCAGGGCCGGATTCCTAGACCAGGGGATCGCGCTGGGCACTCGGTGGACGGACGAGCTGTCCGAGAACCTGGCCCGCTGCCAGGTGTTCGTGCCGCTGTACTCGCCCCGGTACTTCATCAGTGAACAATGCGGCCGCGAGTGGTGGGCGTTCTCGCAGCGGGAGATCTACCGCCGCACCCTGCGCGGGAAGTCCCGGGAGAGCGCCATCGTCCCCGCGTTATGGGTTCCCGTGGAACTCGCCCAGCTTCCACAGGTGGCCAAGGACCTCCAGTTCCAGCACGCGGACTTCGGGGAGGACTACGCGGCGGAGGGGTTCTACGGACTGACCAAGCTCAGCTACCTCAAGGACCAGTACGAACTCGCCGTCTACCGGCTGGCCCAGCGGATCGTGCGCGCCGGCCAGGCCATCGACCTTCAGGAAGGGCAGGTTTACCGGCAGTACGAGTCCCTGCCCAGCGCCTTCGGGGACAGTGCCCACCCGCCCGAGTTCGACGTCACCGTGATCGCCCGGTCCCGGTCCGACCTGCCGCCGGGCCGGGCTGCCGACTACTACGGGGACACCCCGCTCGAATGGAACCCCTACCATCCGGTGTCCACCCGCTCCCTCGCGGAGCACGCCGCCGACCTCGTCCGGGCCATGAACTACCGGGTCATCGTGAGCGACTTCGAGAACGAGTCGAACCGTATCCTCACCGAGGGGCCGCCCATCCGACCCGTCGTGCTGCTGCTCGACCGGTGGGCCCTGAACTCCCCGCGCGTGACGGAACTGATGGCCCGCCTGGCCGAGCGGCGGCGTCCCTGGATCAGTGTCATGGTTCCCCGGCACCAGGACGAGGCCATTTCCCCGGAGCGCGACCAGCAGTTGCGGGATCTCACCGACCAAGCGCTGGCCGCACGACAGATGGTCGGCTCGGGCCACCGGTCGCCCGACGACGCCGTACCCACCCTGGATGCCTTCCAGCTCGAACTCCAGAAGGCCGTACGCCAGGCGGTCAACTACTACGAGGCCCATGCGAGGACCTATCCGCCCAAGGGGCCGTCCGTCGACCCCCCACGGCTGCCCAGGCCGGGGTCCAAGACCTGAGCGCGACATCGGCACGCCTGGCGTGCGGCACGAGGCATGAGCAGGTCCGATACGGCGGAGGGCCGCATGACCGAGAACCGCAAGGGTTCAGTGATCACCTTCTACTCGTACAAGGGCGGCACCGGCCGGACCATGGCACTCGCCAACGTGGCCTGGATCCTGGCCGCCAACGGGTATCGCGTGCTCGCCGTCGACTGGGACCTCGAGGCGCCGGGGCTGCACAGGTTCTTCCACCCGTTCCTGAAGCCCTCGTTAATGCAGGCCACCCCTGGCCTGATCAACCTGATCGACGACTACCGGCGGGAGGCGCTGCGCGACCTGCCCGACCGCGAGCCGGACTGGCACCGCCACTACGCCCGCGTCCGCCCGCACGCCCTCTCCCTGGACTGGGCCTTCCCCGAGCCCGGCAGCCTGGACTTCCTGTCCGCGGGCATGCGGCACCGGGACTACCCGATCGTCGGCAACATGGACTGGGACAGCTTCTACAACAGCTACGGCGGCGGGCAGTTCTTCGACGCGATGCGCGCGGACATGGAGCGCTACTACGACTTCACCCTGATCGACAGCCGCACCGGACACAGCGACCTCGCCGACATCTGCACCGTGCAGATGCCCAGCACCCTGGTGGTCTGCTACACCCTCAGCGACCAGAGCATCGAGGGCGCCGCGGCCGTCGCCCAGCACATCGAGGAGCGGTACGGCGACAAGGGCATCCGCATCCTGCCGGTCGCCATGCGCATCGACGACGGCGAGAAGGACAAGGTCGACGCGGGCCGGGCCCTCGCCCGCGAGCGCTTCGACGGCCTGCCCAGCGGCATGGACGCCGACGAACTCACCGCCTACTGGGGCTCGGTGGAGATCCCCTACCGGCCCTACTACGCCTACGAGGAGATCCTCGCCCCGTTCGGAGACCCGCCCAAGGTCGCCAGCTCCATGCTGACCGCCTGCGAGCGGCTGACCTCCGTCGTCACCGGCGGCCGGGTCACCTCCCTGCCTCCCCTGAACGAGATCAAGCGCAACCAGTACGTCGCGGCCTACACCCGCCGCCGCCCCCTGCCGCCGTCGAAGCTGCTGCTCCAGTACGTCTCCGAGGACCGCATGTGGGCGGACTGGCTGGAGGCGGTGCTGCGCGAGGCACGCTTCGAGGTGACCTCCCAGGACCTGCGGTCGATGACGACCCTGGAGCTCGGCTCGGAGGCGGTGTCCGGCGGCTCGCAGCGGGCGCTCGCCGTGGTCTCCCCCGCCTTCCTCGGCTCCCGCACCGCCCGGGCCGCCTGGGAGGCCACCGTGCACTCCGGCGGCCCGCAGAAGCACCAGCCGATCGCGCTGCGCGTCGGGGACGTCCAGCAGATCCCGTACGCCGGCCGGGGCGGCACCATCGACCTGGCCCGGCTGGACGAGGAGACGGCGACGGCCGCGCTGCTGACCGGTCTGGGCCGGCCCAGCTCGCCGCAGCCCTCCGCCCGGCCGCACGGGGCCCGCTTCCCCAACAGCAGCACCAGCGTGTCCAACGTCCAGCCCCGCTACCCGTTCTTCACCGGCCGCTCCTCGATCCTCGAACAGGTGCGCAGGCAGTTCGTCACCAGCGCTCCCGGCGGCGGGCTGCCCCAGGTGCTGCACGGCCTCGGCGGCGTGGGCAAGACCCAGCTCGCCCGCGAGTACGCCAACCGCTTCAAGCCCGACTACGACCTCGTCTGGTGGGTCGACGCCGAACAGGCCGACCTGGTCGCGCCCAAGCTCGCCGACCTCGGACGGCGGCTCGCCCCGGGCATCGGCGACGACGTGTCCGAGGCCGCCGTGGCCGCGCTCCAGGCGCTGCGGGCCGGCCACCCGTACAAGCGCTGGCTGCTGGTCTTCGACAACGTCGAGGACCTGGACGAGGTGCTGAACCGCTTCAGCGACCAGACCGGACCGATCCCCGACGACGTCTACGGGCATCTCCTGGTCACCACCCGCACCAAGCCGACCTCGACCCGGGTGCGGACCGTGGAGGTCGAGGTCTTCACCCGGGAGGAGAGCGTCGAGCACCTGACCGCGCGGGTACCGGGACTGCGCGAGGAGGACGCGGCCCTGGTGGCCGAGGCGGTCGGCGACCTGCCCCTGGCGATCGAGGTCGCGGCGGCCTGGCTGGCCACCACGGCCACCCCCGTCGGCGAGTACATCGAGCAGCTGCGCGACCAGAGCACCCAGGTCCTGTCGGTCCAGGCCGCCGTCAACGCCGTGGAGTACCCGTCGTCGGTGGGCGCCACCTGGAACATCTCCGTGGCCCGGCTGCGCCACGAGTCCCCGGCGGCGGCCCGGCTCCTCGAACTGTGCAGCTTCCTGTCCGCGGAGCCGATCTCGATGGCCCTGGTCGGCAGCGACGCGATGATCAAGGCCCTGCTGCCGTACGACAAGGACCTGCGCGCCCGCTACATGCTCGGCAAGGTCACCCAGGCGCTGAACCGGTTCGCGCTGGCCAAGGTCGACGCCACCGACAACTCCATCCAGGTGCACCGGCTGGTGCAGGCCGCGGTGCGCGACAGCATGGACCCGCGGACGGCCGAGGACACCGTGCACGAGGTGCACCGCATCCTCGCCGCCATAAGGCCCTCCGAGGACGCGGTGGACGACCCCGCCAAGTGGCCCGAGTTCGAGGTGATCTGGCCGCACCTGGTCCCCTCCAACATCCGTGAGTGCGCCGAGGAGGAGCCCCGGCAGCTGATGGTGGACCGCATGCGCTACCTGTGGAAGCGCGGCGAACTCCATCTCGCCCGCACCCTGGGCACCCAGCTCAACGAGTTCTGGAGCACCGAGTTCGCGGACTCCAACGACGAGCAGATCCTCAACCTGCGGTTCGAGCTGGCCAACATCCTGCGCTCGCAGGGCGAGTACCAGGCCGCCCGGGAGATGGACGAGGACACCCTGGCCCGGCAGCGCCAGCTCCTCGACGACGGCCACCCGTCCCTGCTCATCACCTCCGGCAACGTGGCCGCCGACCTGCGGGCGCTCGGCCGTTTCAAGGAGGCGCTGGAGCTGGACCAGCGCAACTACAACGGGTTCCGCGAGATCTTCGGCGAGGACCACTCGCGGACCCTGCGCTCCGCCAACAACCTCGCCATCGACCACCGGCTCACCGGGGACAGCGAGGCCGCCCGGCGACTCGACGAGGACACCGTGCGCCGGCGTACCGCGATGGACGGGCCGCTGCACCCGTACACCCTCACCACCCGCAGCCACTACGCCCGCGACCTGCGGGAACTCGGTGAGTACGACGAGTCGGTGGAGATCCTGCGGCAGGTGCGGGAGCTGTTCGGGCAGGTGCTGAACCCGTATGTGCCGGAGGTGCTGCGGGTCGACAAGAGCCTCGCGGTGTCGCTGCGCAAGGCGGGGCGGCACGCGGAGGCGCTGGAGCTGAGCGAGCAGACGTGGGAGACCCACACGCGCTACCGGGACCGGTACGGCCGCTCCATTCCCGAGGAACTGGCCTGCGGGCTCAATCTCGCCGCCGACTATCACGCGACCGATCCCGAGCAGGGGGCCCAGCGGGCGGTACGGCAGGTCACCGAGGTGCTCGAGGGGTACCGGAACTCCTTCGGGCCGGGGCATCCGTTCACGATGTTCTGCATCAACAACCTGGCGACCTATCACCGGGCCCTGGGCGAGAGCGGGAGGGCCGCGGAACTGGCGGAACAGGCCCACACCGCGCTCGCGCGGGCCCTCGGCAACGAGCACCCGGCCACCCTCAGCGCGGGGGCCAGCCTGGCCAACGCCCTCGCCGACCTCGGCCGGCTGGAGGAGGCCGAGCACTTCGAGCGGCTCGCCGTGACCGGGCTGCGCAAGCGGCTCGGGCCCACCCACCCCGACACCCTCGCCGCCATGGCCAACCTGGCGATCACCCTGCGCGCCCTGGGCCACGACAAGGAGGCCACCAAGCTCCACCAGGAGGCGGAGACCGAACTCGTCCAACGCCTGGGCGAGACGCATCCGCTGAGCACGGCGACGGCGGAGTGGCGCCGCATCGACCGGGATCTGGAGCCGCAGCAGGTGTGAGGGGCGGGTGAGGGGGTCTGCGTCGGCAACGGGCGTCAGTCGTCGTCGCGGGAGGCCCAGCCGATGATGCGGGTCATGACGCGGAGGGCTCCGAAGTGGGCCGCTCCGGGTTCGACCTCGACCAGGGCGCCGGGGATGTTGCGGCCGAGCCAGCGGGTGTGTTCGACCGGGGCGAAGATGTCCTCCGCACCGTGCCACAGCACGACGGGCGCGGTGATGTCCGCGAGGTCGAAGCCCCAGCCCGTGCTGAACGCCATGACGTCGTCCACCCACCCGTCGGCGGAACTGCGCAGTCCCTCCGCGAAGTTGCGCTCCAGCATGGCCTGGATACCGGCGTCCGCGACGATCCGGCGGTCGGACTCCGGCAGCCCGCTGCGCATCTCGGCGACCATGGCCGCGGGATCGGCGCGGATCGTCAGCGAGCGCAGGCCGAGCGCCGCGGTGAGCCGGTGCCGGCCCGCTGCCGCGTTGACGTAGGCGTGGACGTTGGCCTCGGTCATGCCGTCGAACCAGTCGAGATCGGCGGCGTCCCGAGGGGCGAGCCCGACCAGCGCTCCGGTGCGCGCGGTGCGGTCCGGGATCAGTGCCGCGCAGGCCAGCGCGTGCGGGGCGCCCCCGGACCGGCCCACCACACCGAACCGCCCGATCCCGAGCGCGTCGGCGATCAGACGGACGTCCTCGGCGGCAGCGCTGACCGTACGGCCCACGCTGCGGTCCGAACCGCCGTATCCGGGACGGTCGAACGTGATCAGCCGGACCCCCATGCGGTAGAGGACCGACGGCCGCGGGGCGGGGCCGAGACGGCTCCCGGGGGTGCCGTGCAGCAGGAACACCGGACGCCCCTTGGGGTCCCCCCGCTCCTCGACCGACAGCCGCCGGCCGTCCCTCGCGCAAACCGTCCACGCCATCGGCAGTCCCCCCACGGCCCGGCGTTCCCCTGGCTCCGGCGACCTGTCGGCCGGCCCCGGTCGGTGCGACCGGCACCGGTCAGTATGCAGACCGGAACCCCAGGAGTCATGACATCGGATCACACCGCCATCAGCGGGGCGTCCTTCTTCCACTTCAGGATCTTGTCGAAGCTCACCACGGCCCCGCGGCGACCGGGCTTGTTGCCGATGTGGACATGGTCGGCGAGTTCCTGGATGAGACACAGGCCCCGGCCGTTCTCGGCCTCGCCGGAGACGGGGCGCAGCGGCTGGACCGGCTGGGGGCGGGCGAACCCGGGTCCGGAGTCGGTGACTTCGATACGGCACTTCTCGCCGTCGAGGTACGCGGTGACCCGGTAGGCGGTCGAGGAGTCCTGCTGTCCGCCGTGCTCCACCGCGTTGGCGCAGGCCTCGCTGAGGGCGAGGGAGAGGTCGTAGGAGACGTCCGGGTCGACACCCGCGGTCTCCATGGTGCCGAGCAGCAGGCGCCGGGCGAGCGGCACGCTCGCAGCCTCGCGCCGCAGATGGAGTGACCACCAGATGCTCATGCTGCTGCCTCCTGGCCGCGGCTCGACATACCGTTACGTATTGCCGCGCGTGCGCGGGTGTAAGCGCATCGTGGACGTGATGCCGCCCATATGGGCGATGCGCGGGGGGCGATACACGGTGTATGTGGGGCAGCGCGTGCCAGAAGTGACCTTCCGGTCGTACGCCCCGTACGTCATCTTGTGGACCTGCCGTATGGCGCCGGTAAGGCCAGTGCGATGATGAGCCCGCCATGACTGCCCCCCACGCACGTTCCGGAGACGGTCTCCGGGTTCTGCGGGCCGCGGTGTTCGCCGCGGTCTGCGTCGTGCTGGCCGCGGCCGGTCACTCCCTCGCCTCCTGCGCCACCGTCCCGTGGTGGACGCTCGGCGCCGGGTTCGCCGGGGCGCTCGTGGTCGTGGCCCCGCTCGCCGGGCGGGAGCGGTCGCTGCCGGGCATCGCGACCCTGCTCGCGCTCGGACAGACCGTGCTGCACGTGCTGTTCGGGCTGGGGCAGCACGGGACGACCTCGATGGCGATGTCGTCGATGCCGCGGACCTCCGACGCCGCTCTGGTCCAGCAGGCCGCGCGGCTGCTGTGCGGGACCACCGCGGCGGCGATCAGCCCGGCGCAGGCGCACCGGCTCCTCGTCGAGGCCCGGCTGTACCCGGCGACCGGGACCGGATCGGGTGGGGGAACCGGAGTGGGGACCGGCGGGGCGCACGCCATGACCGAGACCTCCGGCTCCGCGGGCTCCTCCGCGCTGTCCCTGCTGCCGTCCCTGCCGATGCTCCTCGGCCACGTCCTCGCGGCCGTCACCGCCGGCTGGCTGCTGCGGCGCGGGGACCTGGCGCTGCTCCGGCTCGCCGAGCTGTCCGCCTACTCGGCGCACTCGATGGCGGAAGGGGCGCTCGTACGGTCCCTGCGCGCGGCGCTCGCCCTGGTGCGCGCCCTGCGTGCCGGGCTGCCGGGGGCGCCCGAGGCGGGACCGCGTGCACCGCTGACGGCCTCGTTCACGCCGCCCCGGCCGCGTACCAGGGCACTCCAGCACACGGTCATCCGCCGGGGTCCGCCCGCCGCCGGGCTCGTTCTCGCCGCCTGACGCGACGCGACCACCACTCCACTTTCCTGGGGACGGGTTCCCCGGGGACGGGTTCCCTGGGGACGGGTTCCCTGGGGACGGGTTCCCTGGGGACGGGTTCCCTGGGGACTGGCTCCCGGAGGACGGGAAAAAGGGGCCGCCGTCGTGCGGCAGGCGCGTGCGCGCACGCGTATCCCTCATCACCGGAGTCCCAGCGGACCTCACCGGAGTCCCAGCGGACTTCACCGGAACCCCTTTTCGAACCGGAGTGCTCTTCATGAAGGCTTCTCGCCTCGCCGTCACCGGCGCCGTCGCCGCCACCGCCGTCGTCGTCCTCTCCTCACCCGCCTTCGCGCACGTCAGCGTGCAGGCGGAGGGAACCGCCGCCAAGGGCGGCTACGCGGTCGTGGACTTCAAGGTCCCCAACGAGCGGGACAACGCCTCCACCACCAAGCTCGAGGTGAACTTCCCGGCCGACCACCCGCTGGCCTCGGTCATGCCGGAGCCGATGCCGGGCTGGAAGATCGTCGTCACCAAGTCCAAGCTCGCCAAGCCCCTCGAGATGCACGGCAAGCAGATCACCGAGGCCGTCTCCAAGGTCACCTGGACCGCCACCGGCAAGGACGGCGGCATCCAGCCCGGCTACTTCGAGAAGTTCCCCGTGTCCGTCGGTGCCCTGCCCGAGGACGCCGACGAACTGGTCTTCAAGGCGATCCAGACGTACTCCAACAAGGAGGTCGTGCGCTGGATCGAGGTCCAGGAGGAGGGCGCGGAGGAGCCCGAGACGCCGGCCCCCGTGCTCGCCCTGTCCGCGGCCTCCGAGGACGGACACCACGGCGCGGCGGCCGCCGAGGAGACGGACGCCAAGACCGAGAACGCCGCCGCGAGCAGCGAGGTCGCCTCCGCCGACAGCAGCGACACCACCGCCCGGGTGCTCGGCGTGGTCGGCATCGTCGTCGGCGCCCTGGGCGTGGCCTACGGCGTGCTCGCCGGCCGTCGGCGCAGCGACGCCTGACCTTTTCCGCGAACACGTGCCGGGGGTCGTAGCGGCCCCCGGCACGGACCCGAAACCTTGAATCTGGGACCTTTCGACATGCGCAAGAAGATGTTCGCCGCGGCCGGGCTGATCGCCGCCGCCACCCTGACCCTCTCCGCCTGCGGCAGCGGCGACGACAGCTCCTCCCCGGTCTCCGTGGTCTCCGAGGAATCCGGCGCGAACAAGGCCGCCACCGTCCTCGACCAGCCGTTCGAGAAGCCGGACCTGGTCCTCACCGACACCAAGGGCCAGAAGTACGACCTGCGGGCCGCGACCAAGGGCCGGCCCACCCTGATCTACTTCGGCTACACCCACTGCCCCGACATCTGCCCGCTGACGATGAACAACATCGCCGTGGCGAAGAAGCAGCTGCCCAAGTCCGAGCAGGACAAGCTGTCCGTCGTCTTCGTCACCACGGACCCGGCCCGCGACACCCCCTCCGAGCTCGGCAAGTGGCTCAAGGGCATCGACCCCCAGTTCGTCGGCCTCACCGGCGACTTCGCCACCATCCAGGCGGGCGCCCGCACCCTCGGCATCTCCATCGAGCCGACCCACAAGGACAAGAAGACCGGCAAGACCGTCTCGGTGCACGGCACCCAGGTCGTCGCCTTCTCCCCGAAGACGAACGCGGGATACGTCCTCTACGGCGAGGACGCCACCGTCGACGACTACACCAAGGACCTGCCCAAGATCATCAAGGGGCAGAACCCGTGAGGCGTACGGCGATGTCGGCCACCGCCCTCGCCGGCGCCGGGGCCCTCGCCCTGGTCGGAGCGGTCGTCCTCGTCGGCTGCTCGGGCTCCGACGCCTCGGCGAAGAACCTCACCGTCTCCGGCGCCTACATCCCGCAGCCCGTCTCCGCGGACATGGCCGCCGGGTTCCTGACCATCTCCAACCCCGGCTCGTCCCAGGACGAGCTGACCTCGGTCACCAGTGACGACGGCGACATCACCATGCACGAGACCAACGGCGGCACGATGGAGGAGGTCTCCCGCCTCCCCGTCCCGGCCCACGGTCAACTCGTGTTCAAAAGCGGCGCCAACCATCTGATGTTCGACAAGCTGAAGCGCAAGCCCGAACAGGGCCAGACGATCACTGTCGAACTCCACTTCGCCCAGTCCGACCCCGTCGTCGTGAAGATGCCGGTGAAGTCGGCGACCTACGTCCCCAAGACCGGACACTGAGGGAGGGACCACCTTGACGCAGACCATCGCCCCCCGCGTCCGGACCCTGGTGCTGCTGCTCCTGGCCACGGCCGGCCTGCTGCTGACCACGGCCGGACCCGCCTCCGCGCACGCCGCACTCACCGGCAGCGACCCCCAGCAGGGGGTGGTGGTCGACAAGGCACCCGACCAGGTCTCCCTGACCTTCTCCGAGCAGGTCGCCCTGTCGAACGACTCGCTGCGGGTCCTCGACCCCAAGGGCAAGGCGGTCCAGCAGGGCAAGCCGTTCGAGGTCGGCGGCACGACCTACGGCGTGAAGGTGCACAGCGGCCTGCCCGACGGCACCTACACCGTCACCTACCAAGTCGTCTCCGCCGACAGCCACCCCGTCTCCGGCGCCTTCACCTTCTCCGTCGGCGCCCCCTCCGTCACCTCCGTCTCGGTCTCCGGGGAGACCGCGGGCGGCGGGGTCGTGGGCTGGCTGTACGGCTTCGGCCGGTATCTGTCGTACGCCGGCTTCATCGTGCTGGTCGGCGGCGGCGCCTTCGTACTGGCCTGCTGGCAGCGCGGCGCCGGGGTACGGCCCATGCAGCGGTTCGTCGTCGGCGGCTGGCTCACCCTCACCTCGGCCACCCTGCTGCTGCTCCTGCTGCGCGGCTCCTACACGGGCTCCGGGAAGGTCGCGGACATCTTCGACCTCGACCTGCTCGGGAACGTCCTCCAGACCAAGGCGGGCGCGGCCCTCGTCTCCCGGCTGCTGCTGCTCGCGGCGGCGGCCCTGTTCATCTCCGTGCTCTTCGGCGCCTACGACAAGCGCGAGGCCGAGGAGAAGCGGGACCTCACCTTCGGACTCGCGATCGGCGGAACCGTCGTCGCGGCCGGACTCGCGGCGAGCTGGGCGATGGCCGAACACGCCTCGGTCGGCCTCCAGCCGGGCATCGCGATGCCCGTCGACGTCGTCCACCTGCTCGCCGTCGCCACCTGGCTCGGCGGACTGAGCGCACTGCTCGTCGCGCTCTACCGCTCGCAGACGCCGATCGAGTCGGCCGCCGTGCGCCGGTTCTCCCAGGTCGCCTTCGGCAGCGTCGTCGCCCTGGTGGCGACGGGTGTCTACCAGTCCTGGCGGCAGCTCGGCTCCTGGTCGGCGTTCACCGGGACCCGGTACGGGCAGCTGCTGCTGGTCAAGATCGGGCTGGTGGCGGTGCTGGTCGGCATCGCGTACATCTCACGGCGGTGGACGGCCCAGCTGGCCGACACCGTCGTACGGCAGGGCAAGCGGGCCCCCCAGAAGGAGCGGGTGGCCGCGAACGCCTCCGGCTCCGCCAAGGCCGCGAAGTCCGCCAAGGAGGCGGGAGGCGCGGAGGACTCCGGCACCGCGAAGAAGGACGGTGGCGGGAAGCAGGCCGGTGGGGCGAAGAAGGCCGGGGGCGCGAAGGGCGACGGCTCCAAGCGGGCCGCTCAGCTCGCCCGGCAGCAGGCCGCGATGGACACCGCCCGGCAGAAGCGGACGCGGGACGCCGATCCGCACCGGTTCGGACTGCGCCGGTCCGTGCTCGCCGAGGCGGGCGTCGCGGTCGTGCTGCTGGCCGTCACGACCGTGCTGACGCAGACCGAGCCCGGCCGCACCGAAGAGGAGGCCAAGGCGGCCAAGGCGGCCGCCTCGTCGTCCTCCTCCTCGTCCTCGGCTCAGGCCGGATCCGGTGCGGTGACCCTGGACATGTCCTTCGACACCGGCGGCACGGACGGCAAGGGTGTCGTGACGGTCGACGTCGACCCCGCACGCGTGGGCGGCAACGAGATGCACGTCTACGTCCAGCGGCCCAACGGCCGTGCCTTCGACATCCCCGAGGTGAAGGTCGCCCTCACCCTGGAGGCCAAGAAGATCGGGCCGCTGGCCATCACCCCCGACCACATCACCACCGGCCACTGGTCGGCGAGCAACGTCCAGATCCCCATGGCCGGCGACTGGAAGATCGCCGTCACCGTGCGGACCTCGGACATCGACCAGACGACCGTCTCCAAGAACGCGCAGATCGGCTGACCCGCACCATGGCAGAACAGTCCCTCCCCGTCGCCGACCAGGACGCCTCGGCGGAAGAGAAAACCTCTTCACGACCGGGCGTCTCACGGCGTGCACTGCTCGGCACCGCCGGCGCCACCGGGCTGGTGCTCGGCGCGGCCGGCGGTGCCGCGGGCTACGCGGCCGCTCCCGCCGCGGCGACCCCGCTGACCTCCGTGGGCAGCACCGAGGTGATGTTCCACGTGAAACATCAGCCCGGCATCACCGACGGCCTCCAGGCGCGCGGCCACCTCGTCGCCTTCGACCTCACGCCGGGCGCGGGCCGCAAGGAGGCCGCGGCACTGCTGCGCCGCTGGTCGGAGACGGCTCGCCGACTCATGGCCGGGGAGCCGTCCGGATCCGACGACACGGACGTGGCCCGCGACGCCGGCCCGTCCTCCCTGACGGTGACCTTCGGCTTCGGGCACAGCTTCTTCTCCCGGACCGGGCTGGAGAAGCAGCGCCCGGTCGCCCTCGACCCGCTGCCCGACTTCTCCTCCGACCGGCTCGACAAGTCCCGCAGCGACGGCGACCTGTGGGTGCAGATCGGCGCGAACGACGCCCTTGTCGCCTTCCACGCCCTGCGCGCGATCCAGAAGGACGCGGGCAGCGCGGCCAGGGTCCGCTGGCAGATGAACGGCTTCAACCGCACCCCGGGCGCCACGGCCCACCCCATGACGGCCCGCAACCTCATGGGCCAGCTGGACGGCACCCGCAACCCCAAGCCGAGCGAGCCCGACTTCGACAAGCGGATCTTCGTCCCGTCCTCCGCCACGCCCTCGTGGATGGCGAACGGCTCCTACGCGGTCGTACGACGGATCCGGATGCTGCTCGACGACTGGGAGAAGCTGTCGCTCGGGGCCCAGGAGGCCGTCATCGGGCGCCGGAAGGCGAACGGGGCCGCACTGTCCGGTGGCAGTGAGACGACCGCGATGGACCTGGAGAAGACGGACGCCAAGGGCGATCTGGTGGTGCCGATCAACGCACACGCCCGCATCACCCGGCCCGACCAGAACGGGGGCGCGGCCATGCTCCGCCGTCCGTTCTCCTTCCACGACGGCATCGACGCGGACGGGGTGCCGGACGCCGGGCTCCTGTTCGTCTGCTGGCAGGCCGACCCGCTGCGTGGCTTCGTCCCGGTCCAGCGCAAGCTCGACCGGGGTGACGCGCTCTCCCAGTTCATCCGGCACGAGTCGAGCGGACTGTTCGCGGTGCCGGGCGGCGCGGCCCAGGGAGAGTACGTGGGGCAACGGCTTCTGGAAGGGTGAGGTCACGCGGGTTCACCCGGTCGTGAGACGGGCGGGCCCGGTTCCGCAAGGGCCATTAGGGTGAGGTCATGCCAGCGAGCTACGCCTATCTCGGCCCTGAGGGCACCTTCACGGAAGTCGCGCTGCGGACGCTTCCCGAGGCGGCCACCCGGGAGCTGATCCCGTACGTGTCGGTGCAGTCCGCGCTGGACGCGGTGCGCGCGGGGGAGGCCGAGGCCGCGTTCGTGCCGATCGAGAACTCCGTCGAGGGCGGCATCACCACCACCCTCGACGAACTGGTCGCGGGTGCCCCGCTGATGATCTACCGCGAGGTGCTCCTGTCGATCACCTTCGCGCTGCTGGTGAGGCCGGGCACGCAGCTTTCGGACATCAAGACGGTCTCCGCGCACCCGGCCGCCCAGCCGCAGGTGCGCAACTGGCTGAAGAACAACCTCCCGGACGTCCACTGGGAGTCGGCCGCCTCGAACGCGGACGCGGCCCGGCTGGTCCAGGAGGGCCAGTACGACGCGGCCTTCGCCGGTGAGTTCGCGGCGGCCCGGTACGGCCTCCGGGCGCTGGAGACCGGGATCCACGACGCCGAGAACGCGCAGACGCGGTTCGTGCTGGTCGGCCGTCCGGCCCGGCCCGCCGCTCCGAGCGGTGCCGACAAGACGTCCGTGGTGCTGTGGCAGCGCGACGACCACCCCGGCGGGCTGCGTGACCTGCTGGGTGAGTTCGCCACCCGCGGCATCAACCTGATGCTGTTGCAGTCCCGGCCCACGGGCGCCGGTATCGGCAACTACTGCTTCTGCATCGACGCGGAGGGCCACATCACCGACCGCCGGGTGGCGGAGGCGCTGATGGGACTGAAGCGGATCTGCCGCGAGGTGCGCTTCCTCGGTTCGTACCCGCGTGCGGACAAGGAACGCGAAGACCTGCTGGCACCCCTGCCCGGCACCTCGGACGAGGAGTTCATGGCGGCCTCGGACTGGGTGGCGCGCTGCCAGGACGGGCGATTCTGACCTGTCTTACCTGCAGATTTTAGTTATCCACAGAAGTTGTCCACAGGCTGGAGTCTCGACCTGGGGACAAGTCGACACCAAAGCATGACCCTGTCGACAAATCGGCCTACAGACCCTGGCAATGTCCACCCGCGCGCACATCACCCTTCGTCCATTCTTTTCCCATGGGTAACCCTTTGGGGTGACCGGTTTCCACTCGAAAGTAGGGGTAAAGAGGAGTTTGCGCCGGGAATCCTCGTCATGTTCCCCAGGTTTCGGAGTGATCAATTCCGAAATCCACAGATCCTCCGCACACCCTGTGGATAACTTTCCGAGGGGTGTGGATCCCTGTGGACAACCGTGCGCCAATTCCCGCTCCGCACAAGGGAGTCGAGTCAACCCGGCGCCTCACGCGTGCCTCGTCCCGGGGATCGGGGCCCTCTTTCCTTGACACGTTCCGCAATTCACCCATAACGCAACGTAAGCCCCTATTTGGTGCGGCCGGGAATAGTGAGTCGTGGGCCGTATCCCCGCACCGGTAGCCTTGGCCGCGTGATTGACCTTCGCCTGCTCCGTGAGGACCCCGACCGAGTGCGCGCGTCGCAGCGCGCCCGTGGAGAGGACGTCGCCCTCGTCGACTCCCTCCTGTCCGCCGACGAGCGGCGCAGGTCGTCCGGCGTCCGCTTCGACGAGCTGCGCTCCGAGCAGAAGAGCCTCGGCAAGCTCGTCCCCAAGGCCACTCCGGACGAGCGCGCAGAGCTCCTGAAGCGGGCGGAGCAGCTGAAGGCCGAGGTGAAGGACGCCGAGGCCGCCCAGAACGAGGCCGACGAGGAGACCAAGCGCCTCCTGCTCCAGCTCGGCAACCTCGTCCACCCCGACGTCCCGGTCGGCGGCGAGGAGGACTTCGTCGTCCTGGAGACGCACGGCACCATCCGCGACTTCGGCGCCGAGGGCTTCGAGCCCAAGGACCACCTGGAGCTCGGCGAGGCACTGGGCGCCATCGACGTCGAGCGCGGCGCCAAGGTCTCCGGCTCGCGCTTCTACTACCTGACCGGTGTCGGCGCCCTCCTCGAGCTGGCGCTCGTCAACGCGGCGATCGCCCAGGCCACCGAGGCCGGCTTCACGCCGATGCTGACCCCCGCGCTGGTCCGCCCGCGCGCCATGGAGGGCACCGGCTTCCTCGGCCAGGCCGCGGAGAACGTGTACCACCTGGAGAAGGACGACTACTACCTGGTCGGCACCTCCGAGGTCCCGCTCGCCGCGTACCACATGGACGAGATCCTGGACGCCGACAAGCTGCCGCTGCGCTACGCCGGCTTCTCGCCGTGCTTCCGCCGCGAGGCCGGCACCTACGGCAAGGACACCCGCGGCATCTTCCGCGTGCACCAGTTCGACAAGGTCGAGATGTTCTCCTACGTCGCCCCCGAGGACGCGGAGAACGAGCACAAGCGGCTCCTGGAGTGGGAGAAGCAGTGGCTGACCGGTCTTGAGCTGCCCTTCCAGGTGATCGACGTGGCCTCGGGCGACCTCGGCGCGTCCGCCTCCCGCAAGTTCGACTGCGAGGCGTGGATCCCGACCCAGGGCAAGTACCGCGAGCTGACCTCGGCCTCCAACTGCGAAGGCTTCCAGGCCCGCCGCCTGGCCGTGCGCATGCGCGACGGCAAGAAGGTCCAGCCGCTCGCGACGCTCAACGGCACGCTGTGCGCCGTCCCGCGCACCATCGTGGCCATCCTGGAGAACCACCAGCTGGCCGACGGCTCCGTGCGGGTGCCGGAGGTGCTGCGTCCGTACCTCGGCGGGCGGGAGCTGCTGGAACCGGTCGCCAAGTGAGCTTTCCGTACCGGCTGATCGCGACCGATCTCGACGGGACCCTGCTGGGTTCCGGCGAGTCGGTCTCGCAGCGCACCCGCGACGCCCTCGCCGCGGCCACCGCGGCGGGCGCCGCCCACATCGTCGTCACCGGACGCGGTGTCCGGTGGACGCGGCACATCCTCGACGACCTCGGCTACCGGGGCCTCGCGGTGTGCGGACAGGGCTCCCAGGTCTACGACGCCGGTGAGCACCGTCTGCTGACCTCGGTGACGCTGGACCGGCAGCTGGCCGCGGTGGCCCTCGCGAAGATCGAGGCGGAGGTCGGCCCGCTGTTCCTGGCCGCGAGCCGCAGCGGTGTCGACGGGGACGTGCTGGTCGGGCCGGGGTACGCGCTGACGGGCGCACTGCCGGCGATGCCGTTCACGGACGTGTCCGACCTGTGGGCGGAGCCGTTGGGCAAGATCTACATCCAGCATCCGGAGCTCACGGACGACGAACTGGCCGAAGCCGCCGTGCGGGCCGCGGGGGGCTTCGTCTCGGTCGCGATGGCCGGCCAGGGCATCGTGGAGCTGCTCCCGCTGGGTCTGTCGAAGGCGACCGGTCTGTCGCTTGCGGCCCGTCGCCTGGGCCTGAAGGCCGCGGACACGATCGCCTTCGGCGACATGCCCAACGACATCCCGATGTTCGCCTGGGCGTCCTACGGGGTGGCGATGGCGGACGCCCACGAGGAGCTGAAGGCGGTCGCCGACGAGGTGACGTCCTCCAACGAGGAGGACGGGATCGCGGTGGTGCTGGAGCGGATGCTGGGCTGACACCGGTTCAGCCGCGGTAGCTCGAACTGCTGTGGCTGTCGGTGCTGTTCGCTGTTCGCTGTTCGCTGTTCGCTGTTCGCGGAGGATGCACGGATCGAACGTGCGCGGGCTGTGACACCCGACCTTGGCTTAGCAAGCCAGTGCCTTACCACTCGGCCAATCCTCCGGGTGGGCGGCCTCACGCGAGAGCGACATCGCGTGCTCGAAGCGGCCGCCCCGGGCGGGTCCTGCGGTGGACTCGACGGTGGCGTAACTACACCGGAGTCCTCCGCGGGCCGCCCCGACGGGAGCTGGACGTACTGTCGTGCATGGACATCGCCCGGCTCCTCTCCCCGATCGTGGTGACACAACCATCGTGCCCGCACACCGAGTTGGGCGCCACTGATTAAACGGCCAAGTGTTCGACCTACTGGCTTCCCGGCGTTCGGCCTACCGGCGTCCCCACCGCTTGCGGCGCTTGCTGAAGAACCATCCCGCGGGCGGCTCGTCGGAACGCCAGGGCTGCGGCTCGGGCGACTCCCGGCGCCAGCGCGCGGCGAGCATACGGGCCCGGGCGGACGGCTCGGAGGTGTCGGCGGAGCGTATGAAGTCCTCGTCCAGCACGAGGTCGTCCCAGTCGTCTGCCATGCCCGTGCCCGTTCCCTTCACCTCGCAGCTGGACGTCCACCTTTGCCCAGTGTGCCCGGACAAAGGTGAAGTCCCTGTCAATAAGCCCCGTATCAGGGACGCCGAGCCCCGACGACGGGGACGTTGCCGCTACTCCTCGCCCGCCAGCGTCAGCGAACGCAGCTTCTGCCCCGCGTACCAGGTGGCCAGGACGGTCACCACGACCAGCAGCACCGTGGCCGTCGGCAGTCCGACGTCCGAGGTGACCAGGTCCCCGCCGGCGACCTTGTGGGCGACGGCCAGCGACCACTGCTGAACGCTCAGGGTGCGCGCCCCGGCGACCAGGGAGCCGAACAGGGCCTCCCAGACCAGCGCGTAGACGAGCCCGAAGACCACCGCGTGCCGGGACACCGTGCCCAGGAGCAGGAAGAGCGCCGCGTAGGCGATCGAGGAGACCAGCGCGGCCACCGTGTAGGCGACGGCGATCTGCTGGCCGTTGCCGTTGAGGATGAGGCCGGCGATGAAAGTGGGCAGCGCCGAGAACACCATCGTGACCGCGATCGCCACGATCAGCTTGGTGAAGATGATCGTCGGCCGCTTGATGGGCTTGGACAGCAGATACACCACCGAGCCGTCGTCGATCTCCGGGCCGATCGCGCCGGTGCCCGCGATGACGCCGATGATCGGCACCATGGTGGCCAGCGCGAGACCGCCCAGCAGGTCCGAGGCGGTCTG
The DNA here is from genome assembly GCF_001514195.1 of Streptomyces griseorubiginosus. Lineage (GTDB taxonomy): Bacteria > Actinomycetota > Actinomycetes > Streptomycetales > Streptomycetaceae > Streptomyces > Streptomyces griseorubiginosus. The sequence goes on from NZ_KQ948742.1 coordinate 122,318, forward strand.
GTCGTCGGCGCCGACCAGGGCGCGCACGATCACGGAGATCACGATCAGCAGCAGGGGCAGGGCGCCCAGGATGAGGGCCCGGCGGCGGCCGAGCAGGGCCCGGTAGGTGAGTCGGGCGACTGTGGGGTCGTACATCTTCGGCCTCCTACGCCGCGACGAGATACGAGAAGACGGACTCGAGGGACTCGTCGGACGGCGAGACCGTGAGCAGCCGGATGCCGTGGTCGCGGGCGACCCGGGGCAGCAGCGCGGTGAAACGGCCGAAGTCGACGGCCTGGACGTGCAGCGCGCCCTCGGCCAGGTCGACCTCGATGCCGGACGTCGACGGGTCCGCGATCAGCGCGGCCGCCAGGGCGCGGTCGTCGCTGGAACGCACGAGGTAGCGGTGCGGGCGGTCCGTCATCAGACGGCGGATCCGGCGGAAGTCACCGCTGGCCGCGTGCCGTCCGGCCACGACGACCTCGATGTGCCAGGCGAGCTGCTCGACCTCCTCGAGGATGTGGGAGGAGAACAGGACGGTGCGGCCCTCGTCGCCCATGCGCCGGAGCAGGTCCATGAGCTGCATGCGCTGGCGCGGGTCCATGCCGTTGAACGGCTCGTCGAGCAGGAGCAGCGACGGGTCGTGGACCAGCGCGGACGCCATCTTCACGCGCTGGCGCATGCCCTTGGAGTAGGTGGAGATCTTGCGGTCCTGCGCGTACTCCATCTCGACCGTGGCCAGCGCCTTCTGGGCCGCCTTGGCACCGAGTCCGTGCAACTCGGCGTTGGCGACGACGAATTCACGGCCGGTGAGGAAGTCGTACATCGCCTCGCGCTCGGGGACGACCCCGATGTGCCGGTAGATCTCCTCGTTGCGCCACACCTGCTGTCCGTCGAGGGTGACGGTGCCGGTGGAGGGGGCCAGGAAGCCGCCCATCATGTTGATGAGGGTGGACTTCCCGGCACCGTTGGGGCCGAGCAGGCCGGTGACGCCGGGGCCGATCGTCATGGTGATGTCGTTGACGGCGACCACGTTGCCGAACCAGCGGGAGACATGGTCGATCTGGAGCGTGGTCACAGTCCCACCTTCTTGTAGCGGCGCAGCAGGAGGCCGTAGCAGGCGGCGATCAGTCCGAGGACGGCCAGGACGTAGACGACCCCTTCGCCGTTGCCCGGGCCCACCGCGCCGGGGAACGCCGAGCTCGCGCCGAGGAACGCCGACTGGAGTCCGTCGATGAGCGTGACGGGCGAGAACAGGCCGATCCACGGGATGGCCGACGTGCTGCCCTGGGCGTCGGCGATGGCCTGGAGGGTGGAGACCGCGCCGTAGGAGATGGTCATGACGGCGATCACGGCCGCGATGCCGAAGCCGCGGCGCGGGGTGACCGACGCGATGACCAGGCCGATGCCGGCGAAGAGCAGCGAGAGCAGGGCCACGGAGACCAGTCCCTGCCCGAAGCCCTTGGTCTGGTCGGCGAAGTCGAGTTTGGCCAGCAGAGCGCCGACATAGAGCACGATCAGCGGGGCCGCGGTCAGGATGAACATCGCGGAGGCCAGGGCCGCGTACTTCGCGCGGACGTAGTCGGCGGTCTCGATGGGCCGCGAGAAGTACAGCGGCACCGTCTTGAAGCGCAGGTCGCGCGAGACCGACTGGGGGGCCTGCGAGGCGACGTACAGGCTGATGACGGCCTGCATGATGATCGCGTAGCGGGTGTAGTCGACCGGCAGGTCCTTGGCCTTGGTGGCGACCGCGACGGCCACCATGATGGCCGCTGGCACGCACATCACGACGAACAGCAGCATCGGCAGCACCTTGGACTTCACCGAACGGCCGAGGCCGTAGGCGCCGCGCAGGGACTGCGAGTAGAGCGAGCGGGTGGCGTAGGAGCGGCCCAGTCGCGGGCCGTCGTAGCTGCGGTAGCCGATGTTGTGGATACGGGTCTGGTCGCCCGAGGGCGCGGCGACCGGGTGCTCAACCGCCATGGCCGACGGCCTCCTTCCGCTGCTGTTCGTCGCTCGCGTCCGCGCTGGTGAAGACCTCCGAGATGTGGTGCCTGCGCTGCTCCATGCGCACCAGGCCGAGCCCGAGGTCGGCGACGACGTCCCGGACCACGTCGTAGGTCTCCTCGCCCTGCGCGGTCAGCAGCAGGATGTGGCCGGCGCCCGGCAGGCCGCCGGTGGAGTCGAGGACCTCCACCCCGCGCGCGTGCAGCGCCTCGCGCACCGCGCGGGTCCCGTCCGGGTGCTCGTCGGTGTCGGTGACCTCGACCGCGAGGGTCGTCGTGGTCTGGGTGAAGTCGGTGGTGGAGCTGGAGCGCAGCAGCTTGCCGCCGTCGATGACGACCACGTGGTCGCAGGTGCGCTCCAGCTCGCCCAGCAGGTGCGAGGTGACCAGGACCGAGATGCCGAAGTCGGTGTAGATGCGGCGGATCAGACCCAGCATGTCGTCGCGGCCGACCGGGTCGAGGCCGTTGGTCGGCTCGTCCAGGAAGACCAGCTGCGGGTCGTGGACCAGGGCCTGGGCGAGCTTCACCCGCTGCTTCATGCCGGTGGAGTAGCCGCCGATGGGGCGGTAGCGCTCCTCGTACAGGCCGACATGGCGCAGGGTGTCCGCGGTGCGCTCGCGCGCGGCGGTGGGCGGCAGACCGGACATCCGGGCCATGTGCACGACGAACTCGGTCGCCGAGACGTCCGGCGGCAGGCAGTCGTGCTCCGGCATGTAGCCGACCCGCTCGCGGATGGCGGCACCCTTGGTCGCGACGTCGAGCCCGAGCACTTCGGCACGGCCCTCGGAGGCGGGGGACAGACCCAGCAGGATCTTGATCATGGTGGACTTGCCGGCTCCGTTGGCTCCGACGAGTCCGGTCACACCGGGTCCGACGTCCAAGGAGAGCCGGTCAAGCGCGGTCACCCGGGGGAACCGCTTGCTCAGGCTTTCGGTCGCGATCACAGTCACGTCATCGACATTAGTGACGCGGACCACTCCGGTCGTCACCCCGCAGAGCTGCATCGGCATCAGACTCCAGGCGTACGGGCACCTAGGGGTCCCCCTGAGGTCGAACAACGCGGACCGCGTTTTCCACATCGGCAAGGTTTTCCACAGCCCCAACAGGGCCTATTGACGCAGCCTCCAACGACTGTCACATTCGCCAGTGTCACGTTACGGACACGTAGCGCGGTCGACAGGACGGGGGTGGCATGGCGACGGCAGTGCACGGCGGACTCTCCGTACGGCTCCAGGGGTTCAGGAAGGTCCAGCGGCTCGCGTACGAGTGCGCGGAGGCGGTCGCGGCCCGCCTGGAGCCCGGCGTCACCGAGCGGCAGGCCGCCCGCATGCAGCGCGTCTGGCTGCGCGAGCGGGGCGTCCGGGACTGGTTCCACCTGCCCTTCGCCTGGTTCGGGGACCGCACGGCGTTCACCGGCTTCCGCGTCCCGCTCCAGTTCTTCCCCACCGACCGCCGGCTCGAGCCGGGGATGCCGTTCATCCTCGACATGGCCCCGGTGTACGAGGGGTTCACCGCCGACATCGGCTACTCCGGCGCGCTCGGCGCCAACCCCGTCCAGGAACGGCTGGCGGCCGACCTCCGGGCCCACCGCGCGCTGATCCTGCGCGAGGTCCGCGAGCGGCGGCCGCTGCGCGAGATCTACGAGGACGTGGACCGCCTCATGGTCCGCCAGGGCTACGCCAACCGGCACCGCGCCTACCCCTTCGGCGTGATCGCCCACAAGGTCGACCAGGTCAAGGAGCGGCGCTGGTCCCCGCAGCTGTTCGGGTTCGGCACCCAGTCCCTCAAGGGCCTCGCGGCCGACGCCCTGCGCGGCCACCGCGAGGGCTGGTCGCCCCTGTGGTCGCCGTACCGCTTCTCCGACCACCCGCCGCAGCCGGGTCTGTGGGCGGTCGAACCCCACCTCGGATTCCGGGGCACGGGCGCGAAGTTCGAGGAGATCCTGGTCGTCACCGACTCCGAGGACCCCGAGCAGAGCGCCTTCTGGCTGGACGACGACCTGCCGCACGTGCGGCGCTGGGCGGAGGAGGAGTGACCTTGCTCGAAGGTGCGCGTGAACGCCGGGTACGCACCGGCGGAGTCGACCTGTGCGTGGCCGAACTGGGGGACCCGCACCGGCCGACCGTCGTCCTGGTGCACGGCTACCCGGACAGCAAGGAAGTCTGGTCCGAGGTCGCCCCCCGCCTCGCCGACCGGTTCCACGTCGTCCTCTACGACGTCCGCGGCCACGGCCGCTCCACGGCCCCGAAGCCGCTGCGCGGCGGGTTCACCCTGGAGAAGCTGACCGACGACTTCCTGGCCGTCGCGGACGCCGTCAGCCCGGGCCGGCCCGTGCACCTGGTCGGCCACGACTGGGGCTCGGTGCAGGCCTGGGAGTTCGTCACCGTCCAGCGCACCGAGGGGCGGATCGCCTCCTTCACCTCGATGTCCGGCCCCTCCCTCGATCACTTCGGGCACTGGATCGCGGGGCGCCTGCGGCGTCCCACCCCACGCCGCATCGGCCAGCTCCTCGGCCAGGGCGCCAAGTCCTGGTACGTGTACGCCCTGCACACCCCCGCCCTGCCCGAACTGGCCTGGCGCGGCCCCCTCGGCAAAGCCTGGCCCCGCATCCTGCAACGCGCCGAGAAGGTCCCCTCCGCCGGCTACCCCACCGCCTCGCTGCCCACCGACGCGGCCCACGGCGCCTGGCTGTACCGCGACAACGTCCGCTCCCGGCTGCGCCGCCCGCGCACCGACGCCCACGCACACGCGCCCGTGCAGCTCATCACCCCCCTCGGCGACGCCTTCCTCTCCGAGCGGCTCTACGACGGCCTGGAGCAGTGGGTGCCCGAGCTGACCCGGCGCACCCTGCCCGCCAAGCACTGGATCCCCCGCTCCCGCCCCGACCAGCTCACCTCGTGGATCACGGAGTTCGTCACCTCCGCCGAAGCGGGCCGCACCCCCGTGCGGGCGACCGGGAAGTACGCCGAGCGGTTCGGCGGCCGGCTCGTCCTCGTCACCGGCGCGGGCAGCGGCATCGGACGGGCCACCGCGTTCGCCTTCGCCGAGGCCGGCGCGCGCGTGATCGCCGTCGACCGGGACGCCGAGACCGCCGCCCGCACCGCCGAACTGTCCCGTCTCCTCGGCGCCCCCGAGGCCTGGGCCGAGACCGTCGACGTCTCCGACGAACAGGCCATGGAGAAACTCGCCGACAAGGTCGCCGCCGAGTACGGCGTGGTCGACGTCCTGGTCAACAACGCCGGGATCGGCCTCGGCGGCCCCTTCCTCGACACCACCACCGAGGACTGGAGGAAGGTCCTCGACGTCAACCTGTGGGGCGTCATCCACGGCTGCCGGCTCTTCGGCCGGCAGATGGCCGAGCGCGGACAGGGCGGCCACATCGTCAACACCGCCTCCGCGGCCGCCTTCCAGCCCTCCCGCGCGCTGCCCGCCTACGGCACCTCCAAGGCGGCCGTCCTCATGCTCAGCGAGAGCCTGCGCGCCGAACTCGCCGGCCGGGGCATCGGCGTGAGCGCCGTCTGCCCCGGCATCGTCAACACCGGCATCACCTCCACCGCGCGGTTCGCGGGCGTCGACGCCGACGAGGAGAAACGCCGCCGGAAGCGCGCGACCCGCCTCTACGGACTACGCAACTACCCGCCGGAGAAGGTCGCCGACGCGATCCTGCGCGCGGTCGTGCGCAACCAGGCCGTCGTACCGGTCACCCCCGAAGCCCGCGCCGCCCACATCCTGGCGCGCTGGGCACCGAAGGCCCTCCGCGCGCTGGCCAGACTGGAGCCGCCGCTGTGAGCCACCGCATCGCGCCGCGCCGGGTGGCCTTCGACTGGTCCCGCACACCCCTGCACTGGATCCCCGGCGAACCCACCGCCACCCACGTCATCAACGTCCTCCACCTGCTGCTGCCCGCGGGAGAGCGCTGGTTCGTGAAGGTCTTCAAGGAAGGCCTGCCGCTGGTCAGGGACCCTGAACTCCGCGCCGACGTGAAGGGGTTCATGGGCCAGGAGGCCACCCACAGCGTCCAGCACACGCACGTACTGGACCACCTCGCCGCGCAGCGGCTCGACACCGCCGACTTCACCCGGCACGTCGACTTCCTCTTCGAGCGGCTCCTCGGCGAACGCCCACCCCTCGGCGCGCCCGTCCCCGCGCGGGAATGGCTGCGCTTCCGGCTCTCCGTCGTCGCCGCCATCGAACAGTTCACGGTCGTGCTCGGCGACTGGGTCCTGGCCGCCGAAGGCCTCGACCGGGCCGGTGCCGACGCGGTCATGCTCGACCTGCTGCGCTGGCACGGCGCCGAGGAGGTCGAACACCGCGCTGTCGCCTTCGACATGTACCAGCACTGCGGCGGCACCGGCACCGCCCGCTACGCCCGCCGGGTCGCCGGCATGGCGGTAACCGCCCCGGCGATGCTGTACCTGTGGGTGTGGGGCACGGCCTACCTGATGCGGCACGACCCCCAACTGGCCGGGCGGGCGCGCTACTCCCTCAAGGAGCACGACCGGGCCGTGAGAAAAGGCCTGCTGCCGGCCTGGCGGGACCTCGGCGCGGCGATACCGCGTTACCTGCGGCGGTCCTACCATCCCTCCCACGAAGGGTCGTTGAGCCGGGCGGTGGAGTATTTGAAGCGGTCCCGGGCGACCGAGGGGGTCGCGTGAGCGAGCCAGGTGGCCGCGTGAACGACCCACGGGGCCTCGTGAACGACCCAAGGGACCGCGTGAGCGACCCAGGGGGCCGGCCGGGAGGCCGAGAGAGCCGCGCGAACGCCCCTGGAGGGCATGTGAGCGACGCCGCCGCGCACCGCATCGAGGACCTCGCCCATCTCAGCGGCACCACCGTCCGCACCATCCGCGCCTACCAGGACCGCGGCCTGCTCCCCCGCCCCGAGCGCCGCGGCCGCGCCAACATCTACACCGACGCCCACCTCGCCCGGCTCCACCAGATCGCCGACCTCCTCGACCGCGGCTACAGCCTGGCCGCCATCAAGGAGCTCCTGGAGGCCTACGACTCCGGCCGGGGCCTCGGCGGAGTACTCGGTCTGGTCGCCGAGGTCGACGGCCCCTGGACCGACGAGGAGACCGGCCGGATCTCCCGCGCCGAACTGGACGCACGCTTCGGCGGCGTCCCCGACGAGGCCGCGGTCGCCGAGGCGGTGGAGCTCGGCGTCCTGCGACCGGTGCCCGGCGACGACGACTCCTTCCTCGTACCGAGCCCCCAAGAGCTCGCCGTGGCAGCCGAGTTGCATGCCGCCGGGGTGCCGCTCTCCGCGATCTCGGGCCACCTGCGGGAGTTGAGGGGACAGGTCGAGCACATCGCTGCCCGTTTCCTGGAGTTCACCACCGAGCACGTCTTCGCCCGCTACCTGCGCGGTCCCGACCGTCCGACCGACGCGGAGGCGGCCGAGGCGGCCGCGCTGGTACGACGGCTGCGGCCCCTGGCACAGCAGACGGTGGACGCGGAACTCGCGCGCGCGATGAGGCTGTTGGCGGTACAGCAGCTGCGGCAGCACCTGGGGTCGCAGGAGGATGCCGAAGGGCGTCCGACGTCACGTTCTGTGGCCGTGCCCGAGGAGACGATGCGGGCGGTGGAAAAGCTGGTTGGGGCGGAGAGGGCGGCGGAGTTCTTCGTGTTGGCGGCTGAACGGGAGGTGCGGGCAAGGGCGTTGGATGCGCTCACGTCAAATGGGGAGCCCCCAGTCGATCTTGACGAAGGGGTCTGACATGACAGGGAGTTGTCCACAGAAACCCCAAGTAACCTGTGGATAACTACAGTTGGTTGTGGATCAAACATGCGGGCCAAAATCATTCGCGTGATTCACGTCTCTCCCAGCACCCTGGTGCCATGGATGAAAGACGCACCGTGAAGGTGTCCAAGTACCTCTCGAAACACCTGCGGCACCAGCCCGAACGGATCGGGCTCACCCTCGACGAGGCCGGCTGGGTCGAGATCGACGCGCTCCTCGCCGCGACGGCCGCGCACAACTTCCGCATCACCCGCGAAGAGCTGGACCATGTAGTCGCCGCGAACGACAAGCAGCGTTTCGCCATCGAGGGCTCCCGCATCCGCGCCAGCCAGGGCCACAGCGTGGACGTCGATCTGGGCCTCACCCCGGCGACCCCGCCGCCGTACCTCTTCCACGGCACCGTGGCCCGCAGCCTGGACGCGATCCGCGCCGAGGGCTTGCGCCCCATGAACCGGCACGACGTCCATCTGTCGCCCGACCGTGAGACCGCGACCCGGGTCGGGGCCCGCCGCGGCCGCCCCGTCGTGCTCTCCGTGGACGCGGCGGCCATGCACCGCGACGGCCACGTCTTCCACGTCAGCGCCAACGGGGTCTGGCTGACGCGCGCCGTGCCACCGGGCTATCTGCGGTTCCCCTCGTCGCACTGAGCTCCTTCTCCGCGTCGCACTGAGTTTCCTCCCCGAGTCACACCGACCCGGGTGGCACCGACCTCCCTTTCCGGGTCAGGCGCGGGCATGATCAGTGGTATGGACCACTTGCCGACCACCGAGGCCGCCGTCACCGCGCTGCACCACCTCGCCGCCGAGTACCGGCTCGCGATCGAGGTCACCCACGACATCGGCGCCGACCAGACCTCCCGCCGCAGCGCCGCGGGCGTCGGCGTCACCACCGACCCGGACGGCACCCTGCCCCACGAGGCCTACGTCGAACTCGGCGGCCGGCCCCACGTGGAGGTGCGCCTGTTCCCGGACGACGACGCCCTGATCACCGTCGACGGGGTCGAGTGCCCCGATGTCGCCCGCAACGACGTCCCCGCCTTCCTTCGCGCCCTCTATGAAGGCCACGCCTGGGTGAAGGTGCGTCGCTTTCCCCCGAGCCACTTCCTGATGGTGCCGCTCCCGGGCGACCGCGTGCACAAGGAGTTCATCCCGGTGGGGCTCAGCCCCTGGCTCAGCGGCCGCAGACAGTGACCCTGAGTCACTGTTTCACGTGAAACACTGCCGGACGCATACGCTCAGTCCTATGAGTCTGCGTCTGAGCACCGTGATCCTCCCGTACCGCCGCTGGAACGAGGGAGGCCGCGAGGCATGGCAACGCGCGGAGCAGCTCGGTTTCCACACCGGATACACCTATGACCACCTCTCGTGGCGCACCTTCCGTGACGGCCCCTGGTTCGGTGCCGTGCCCACGTTGACCGGTGCCGCGGGCGTCACCGACCGGCTGCGGCTGGGCACCCTGGTGACCTCGCCGAACTTCCGGCACCCCGTCACCCTCGCCAAGGAACTGATCACCCTCGACGACATCTCCGGCGGCCGGGTCACCCTGGGAATCGGCGCGGGCGGCACCGGCTTCGACGCCACCGCGCTCGGTCAGGACCCGTGGACCCCGCGCGAGCGTGCCGACCGGCTCGCCGAGTTCGTACCGCTTCTCGACCGGCTGCTCCGCGAGGACTCGGTGTCCTACGAGGGCGACTACTACTCGGCGCACGAGGCCCGCAACATCCCCGGCTGCGTCCAGCGGCCCCGGCTGCCCTTCGCGGTGGCCGCCACCGGACCGCGCGGCCTGAAGCTGGCCGCGCGCCACGGACAGGCCTGGGTGACCACCGGCGACCCGAAGCTGTACGAGAACGGCACCCCCGAGCAGTCCCGCCAAGCCCTCCGCGGCCAGATCGACCGGCTCGGCGACGCCTGCGCGGCGGTGGGCCGGGACACGAAGGAGCTGGACAAGATCCTGCTCACCGGCTTCACCCCGGACCGCGGCCGTCCCCTGGAGTCCCTCGACGCCTTCGTCGACTTCGCCGGCCGCCACCGGGAGCTGGGTTTCACGGAGCTGGTGATCCACTGGCCGATCCCCGACTCGGACTTCGCGGCCGACGAGAAGGTCTTCGAGCAGATCGCCATGGAGGCACCGGCACAGCTGGGCTGAGAGGGCGGCATCGGGCCGGATGGGGCCGCCTACGAGTCACCCATGTCTCACCTGTGCGGGCGACCGCACGGTCGTGCACGCATATGCGGGAGAATGAGCGGGTGACCTCAGCGACCCGACAGCCCGAGACCCCGGCCGCCGGCATACCGCCGCGCCTGATCGCCACCGACCTCGACGGCACTCTGCTGCGCGACGACAAGTCGGTGTCCCCGCGCACCGTCGCGGCCCTCGCCGCCGCCGAGAAGGCCGGCATCGAGGTCTTCTTCGTCACCGGCCGCCCGGCCCGCTGGATGGACGTCGTCAGCGATCACGTACACGGTCACGGCCTCGCCATCTGCGGAAACGGCGCCGCGGTGGTCGACCTGCACGGCGGCCCCGGCGCCCACCGGTTCGTGAAGGTGCGGGAGCTGACCCGGGAGAACGCCCTGGACGCCGTACGCCTGCTGCGCGAGGCGGCGCCCGGGACGGTCTACGCGGTCGAGCAGACGTACGGCTTCCACCAGGAGCCGGACTATCCCAAGCTGCACATGGAGATCCCGGACCACCTCGCCCCGGCCGAAGACCTGCTGGCCGACGACGGTCCCGGCGCGGAGGAGCCGGTGCTGAAGATCCTCGCGTACCACCCCACCATGGACCCGGACGCCTTCCTCACCCTCTCCCGTCTCGCCATCGGCGACCGCGCCAACGTCACCCGCTCCAGCCCCAGCGCCCTGCTGGAGATCAGCGGCCCCGACGTCTCCAAGGCCAGCACCCTCGCCCTGTGCTGTGCCGAACGCGGTATCTCGCACGAGGAGGTCGTCGCCTTCGGGGACATGCCCAACGACCTGGAGATGCTGACCTGGGCGGGGCAGTCGTACGCGATGGGCAACGCGCACCCGGACGTGATCGCCGCGGCCTCGGGCCGGACCGTCGCCAACAACGACGACGGCGTGGCGGTCGTGATCGAGCGGCTGCTGGAGCGGAAGTAGCCGCGGTCGTTCCTCTGGAAGCCGGCACTGCCCGCGGGGTCAGCCGAGGGGTACCCCGCGTGCCGCCAGCCACGGCACCGGGTCCACCGCGGAGCCCGTCTCCGGTGTGACGCGCACCTCGAAGTGCAGGTGAGGGCCGGTCGAGTTGCCGGACGTGCCCGACTGGCCGATCCACTGCCCCGGGACGACGGCCTCCCCCTGATCGACGGTGACGGCGGCGAGATGGGCGTACTGCGTGTAGTAGCCGCCGGGGTGTTCGACCACGATCTCGATGCCGAAGGGACCTCCACAGGACACCTTCACCACCCGGCCGGCGCCCACCGCTCGCACCGGCGTCCCGATCGGCACCGCGAAGTCCTGGCCGGTGTGCGCGTTCGCCCAGCGTGACCCGCCGCTGCCGAACCCCGCGGACAGCTCGTACACGGCCACCGGCGTGACCCACGCGGCCGCGGGGGACTGCGGCGGTTGGTCCAGGCGGACGGCACCCCGGCAGGCGCCGGCCGCGACGGACGCGTCGGCCCGACCCTGGAGCTGCCAACGGGCCTCGTCCAGCGTCTGCTCGATGTCGTGCTTCAGCACGGCGAGTTCGGCGCTCCGCCGCTCCAGCTTCCGCCGGACCGCCATGGCCTTCGCCTCGTCGGCCGCGAGCCGGGCCTCGGCCCGACGGCTCTTGTCGACCGCGTTGTTGACGGCCACCGTCGTCCGGGAGAACACGTGCTGACCGCGCATCAGGTCATTGAAGTCGTCCGCCAGGATGATCTGCGCGGTGAGCGGCAGACCACCGCCGTCGCGGTACTGGGACCGGGCGATACGGCCGAGATCCTCGTGCAGGACGGCGATCTCCCGCCGCTCCCGGGCCAGGAGGTCCTCGAACCGCCGCACCCGCGCCCGCTGCATCTCCGCCTTCTGGCGCCCCGCCTCGTACCGCTGTGTCGCCAGAGCCGCGTCCTCGTAGAGCCGCACCACCTGCGCGCTGAGCTCCGAGTCACCGTCCTCGCGGCGCCCCGCGCCGTCGTCCGTGGTCTGCGTGGGCCGGACCGTGGGCACGGCCACGAGCGCGCACAGCAGCACGGGAACGAGCAGTGCGCAAAGGCGAGGTGATCGCATGTCAGCGATCCTGTCCCGGCCTCCGGGACGCGGTCCTGTTCAAGTCGTACGGCTGGGGGACACGCTGCTGCGGACGGGTCACCGCGGCACCGCACGCGTGTCCTACGCCCCGACCAGCAGCTCCGACTCCGCCTCCCGCTCGGCCATCTCCCGCAGCGGGCCCTCCACCGCGGCCAACTCCGCGTAGGAACCCCGCTGCACGACCTGCCCCTCGTCGAGCACGACCACCGCGTCCACCGACTCCAGTCCCGCCAGCCGGTGGGTGATGAGCAGCGTCGTACGCCCCTGCGTGGCGGCCAGCAGGTCGGCGGTGAGGGCGTCCGCGGTGGGCAGGTCCAGATGTTCGGCCGGCTCGTCCAGGACGAGGACGGGGAAGTCGGCGAGCAGCGCCCGGGCCAGCGCGAGCCGCTGGCGCTGACCGCCGGACAACCGGGCCCCGTGCTCACCGACCAGGGTGTCGAGGCCGTCGGGCAGGCTCTCCGCCCAGTCGAGCAGCCGGGCCCTGCCCAGCGCGTTCCGCAGTTCGTCCTCCGTCGCGTCCTTCTTCGCGAGGAGCAGGTTCTCGCGTACCGAACTGTCGAAGAGGTGCGCGTCCTGCGCGCACAGCCCCACCAGCCGCCGTACGTCGTCGCCCAGCAGTCCGTTGGCGTCCACACCGGCCAGGGTGTAGGTGCCGGCCTCCGCGTCCAGGAAGCGCAGCAGCACCTGCGCGAGCGTCGTCTTGCCGGAGCCGGACGCGCCGACCACGGCGATCCTCCGGCCCTCGGTCAGGGTCAGGTCGAGTCCGGTGAGCGCCTCCCGGTCCTGGCCCTCGTGCCGGGCGGTGAGTCCCTTGACCACCAGGGGGAACGGCGAGGCGGGGGCCTGCCGTCCCTGCTCCGGTTCCCGCACCGGGTCGGGCGCGTCCAGCACCTCGTAGACGCGTTCCGCGCTCCGGCGCACCCGCTGCCGGTACTGCACCGCGAGCGGCAGCCCGAGAACGGCCTCGAAGACGGCCAGTGGAGTGAGCACCACGACGGCCATGACGACCCCGCCGAGCCGACCGGTGGCGACCGCCTGGGCGCCCACGAGCGCGGTCGCGGTGACGGTCAGGCCGCAGATCAGGGCGGTGAGTCCGTCGCCGAGGGCGGTGGCGGTGGCGGTCCGGGAGGCGATCCGGGTGAGGACACCGTCGGCCCTACGCGCTGCGGCGGTACGGGCGGGCAGGGCGCCGGCGACGGTCAACTCGGCGGTGCCGGTGAGCAGATCGGCCACCCGGGTCGATAGTTCCCCGCGGGCGGGGGCCAGTCGGCGCTCGGCGCGCCGGGCCACGGCACCCGTGAGGACCGGGACGCCGACACCGGCGGCCAGCAGACCCACGGCGAGTACGGCACCGGCCTCCGGCAGCAGCCAGGCCGTGAAGCCCACGGAGGCCGTCGACACCAGGGCCGCGGCACCGGCGGGCAGCAGCCAGCGCAGCCAGTAGTCCTGAAGGGCGTCCACGTCGGACACGAGCCGCGCGAGCAGATCGCCCCGGCGGGTCGTCCTGAGGCCGGCGGGCGCGAGCCGCTCCAGCCTTCGGTAGACGGCGACCCGGGTGTCGGCGAGCATCCGCAGCACGGCGTCGTGCGACACCAGCCGCTCCGCGTACCGGAACACGGCCCGCCCGATCCCGAAGGCCCGGGTCGCCGTCACGGCCACCATCAGGTACAGCACGGGCGGCTGCTGCGAGGCCCGCGAGATCAGCCACCCCGAGGTGGCCATCAGCCCCACGGCACTGCCGAGGGCGAGGCTGCCGAGGAGCAGCGCGAGGGCGAGCCGGCCGCGCCGGGGGCCGGACAGGGCGCGGATCCGGGCCAGTGGGCTGCGTGCCACGGAGGGCACGTCCGTCGCTCCGACGGCGACCGCGCCGACGCCACCGGTCTCCACCAGCCGGGCCCCGGGCGTCCTGGCAGTCGCCTCCGTCGGCACGGGGGCCGTCGGCACGTGGCCAGTCGGCTCCGCCGGGTCGTGGGCCGTCGGCTCCGCCAGCCGCACCACCCGGTCGGCCACCCCCAGCAAAGCGGGCCGGTGCACCACCAGCAGGACCGTTCGTCCGGCCGCGAGCCGCCGTACCGCCGCCACGACCTCCGCCTCGGTGGCCCCGTCCAGCGCCGCCGTCGGCTCGTCGAGGAGCAGGACCGGCCGGTCCGCGAGGAACGCGCGCGCCAGCGCCAGTCGTTGCCGCTGACCGGCGGAGAGCCCGGCCCCGTCCTCGCCGAGCACGGTGTCGGCCCCCAGGGGCAGCGCGTCGACGAACTCCCGGGCCCCCGCGTCCGCCAAGGCCTGTCGTACGGCCGTGTCGTCCGCGTCGGGACGGGCCAGCCGTACGTTCTCGGCGATCGTCCCCGCGAACAGCTGGGGCCGCTGCGGCACCCACGCGATGCGCGACCGCCACTCCGCCAGGTCGACCTCGACGAGATCGGCTTCCCCGATCCGCACCCGCCCCTCGGCGGGCCGGACGAACCCCAGCAGGACGTTCAGCAGCGTCGACTTGCCCGCGCCGCTCGGCCCGACCAGGGCCACCGTCTCCCCTGGCGCGACTTCGAAGGACACGTCCGTGACGGCGTCACCGGACCGCCCCGGGTAGCGGACCGTGACCCGCTCGAAGGCGAGCGCGCCCGCAGGCACGGTAGCGGTCCCGGTCGCCGGCGCCGGTGTCTCCAGGACCTCGAAGATCTCCTCGGCCGCGGCCAGTCCCTCGGCGGCCGCGTGGTACTGCGTACCGACCTGGCGCAGGGGCAGATACGCCTCGGGGGCCAGGATGAGGATGACGAGGCCGTCGTACAGATGCATCTCGCCGTGGACGAGCCGCATGCCGATCGTCACGGCGACCAGGGCCACCGAGAGGGTCGACAGCAGCTCCAGGGCGAAGGAGGAGATGAAGGCGATCCGCAGAGTCCGCATGGTCGCCTGGCGGTACTCGCCGGTGATGCGGCGGATCGACTCGGCCTGTGCCTTGGCCCGGCCGAACACCTTCAACGTGGGCAGACCCGCGACCACGTCGAGGAAGTGCCCCGACAGCCGGGACAGCAGTCGCCATTGACGGTCCATCCGGGACTGGGTGGCCCAGCCGATCAGCATCATGAAGACGGGGATCAGGGGCAGGGTCCCGACGATGATGGCCGCCGAGACCCAGTCCTCGGTCACGATCCGCGCGAGCACCGCCACCGGAACGACCACCGCGAGGCCCAGCTGCGGGAGATAGCGCGAGAAGTAGTCGTCGAGGGCGTCGACTCCCCGGGTGGCGAGGGCGACCAGCGATCCGGTCCGCTGTCCGCTCAGCCATTCGGGGCCGAGCGCCGTGGCCCGCTCCAGCAGCCGCCCTCGCAGCTCCGACTTCACCGCCGCGCTCGCCCGGTGGGCGGCGAGTTCGGTGAGCCAGGAGACGAGTCCACGGCCGGCGGCCACGGCCGCCAACAGCAGCAGGGTAGTGCGCAGTCCGGGGACCGACAGCCCGTGCTGGAACGCACCCACCACGATCTCGGCGATGAGCATCGCCTGGGCGATGACCAGGAGGGCTCCGAGGCCGCCCAGGCCGACCACGGCCACCAGGAAGAGGCGGGTGGCCCGGGCGTAGTGCAGCAGACGCGGATCGATTGGTTTCACGTGAAACACACCTCAGTGCGCGATGTCGGCGGCGATGTGCTGTGTACCGATGCGCTTGCGGAAGACCCAGTAGGTCCAGCCCTGGTAGAGCATGACCACAGGTGTGGCGATCACGGCCAGCCAGGTCATGATCTTCAGGGTGTACGCGCTCGACGAGGCGTTGGTGACCGTCAGGCTCCAGTCCGGGTTGAGCGAGGACGGCATGACGTTGGGGAAGAGCGTCAGGAAGAGCATCGCCACGGCGGCCACGATGGTGACGCCGGACAGCGCGAACGACCAGCCCTCACGCCCGGCCTGGTTGGCCATGAGGGCGGCGACCAGGGCAGCCACGGCGACCACCATGGCGACCAGGCTCTTGCCGTCGCCGCTGTCGATCTGGGTCCACAGCAGGAAGAGCACCGCCAGTGCGGCGGTGACGAGACCGACCTTGAGGGCCAGCTTCCGCGCCCGCTCACGGATCTCGCCGACCGTCTTGAGGGCCGTGAACACCGTGCCGTGGAAGGTGAACAGGGTGAGCGTCACCAGTCCGCCGAGGAGGGCGTACGGGTTGAGCAGGTCCCAGATACTGCCGACGTACTCGAAGTTCCGGTCGATCTTCACCCCGTGCGCGATGTTGCCGAAGGCGACGCCCCACAGGAACGCGGGGACGAGGGAGGTCCAGAAGATCGCGGTCTCCCAGTTGCGCTGCCAGTTCTCCTCGGGCCGCTTGACGCGGTACTCGAAGGCGACTCCGCGGACGATCAGGCAGACCAGGATGACCAGCAGCGGCAGGTAGAAGCCGGAGAAGAGGGTGGCGTACCAGTCGGGGAAGGCGGCGAAGGTCGCGCCGCCCGCGGTGAGCAGCCACACCTCGTTGCCGTCCCAGACCGGGCCGATGGTGTTGATCAGGACGCGCTTCTCGAGCCGGTTGCGGGCGAGGAGCTTGGTGAGGACGCCGACCCCGAAGTCGAAGCCCTCCAGGAAGAAGTAGCCGGTCCACAGGACGGCGATGAGCACGAACCAGACGTCGTGAAGTTCCATGACTCGCTCTCCCTCGGCCTAGTACGAGAAGGCCATCGGCTTGTCGGCGTCACGCGCTTCGCCGCCGATCTTCGTGGGCGGGTTCAGGTCGGCCTCGGTGAGTTCGGGCGGGCCCGCCTTGATGTACTTCGCGAGCAGCTTGACCTCGACGACGGCGAGGATCGCGTACAGCGTCGTGAACGTGATCATCGAGATGAGGACCTCGGTCTGCGAGACACCGGGGGAGACCGCGTGCCGGGTCTGGAGGACGCCGTAGACGACCCAGGGCTGGCGGCCCATCTCGGTGAAGATCCAGCCCCAGGAGTTGGCGATCAGCGGGAAGCCCAGGGTCCAGATCGCCACCAGCCAGTAGAGCCGGCCCAGCTTGGGGCTGAGGGCCTTGTTCCGGAACAGGACCAGGTGCGGCACCTCGTCCTCGCCGACCCGCAGGTGCTGCGGGAGCATGAACTTCTTGCGGGTCAGCCAGAGTCCGGCCAGGCCGATCGCGAAGGACGCCATCCCGAAGCCGATCATCCAGCGGAACGCCCAGAAGGTGACGGGGATGATGGGCCGGTAGTCTCCGGGGCCGTACTTCTGCTGCTCGGCCTTGTTGGTGTCGTTGATGCCGGGGACGTAGGAGTCGAAGGTGTCGTCGGCGAGGAACGACAGCAGGCCGGGGACAGACAGCTCGACGGTGTTGTGACCCTTGCTGACATCGCCGTAGGCGAAGATCGAGAAGGGCGCCGAGTTCTGGCCGTCCCACAGGGCCTCGGCCGCGGCCATCTTCATCGGCTGCTGCTTGAACATGACCTTGCCGAGGGTGTCACCGCTGATCGCGGTCAACATGCCCGCGATGACCACGGTCACAAGACCCAGCCGCAGCGAGGTCTTCATCACGGTGATGTGCCTCTTGCGGAACAGGTGGAAGGCCGCGATGCCGACCATGAACGCGCCACCGGTGAGGAAGGACGCGCTGAGCGTGTGGAAGGCCTGGGCCAGCGCGGTGTTCTGGGTCAGCACCAGCCAGAAGTCGGTGAGCTCGGCCCGGCCCTTCGCCCCGTTGATCCGGTAGCCGACCGGGTGCTGCATCCACGAGTTGGCCGCGAGGATGAAGTAGGCCGACAGGATCGTGCCGATCGAGACCATCCAGATGCAGGCCAGGTGGATCTTCTTGGGCAGCTTGTCCCAGCCGAAGATCCACAGGCCGATGAAGGTGGACTCGAAGAAGAAGGCGATGAGGGCCTCGAAGGCCAGCGGGGCGCCGAAGACGTCACCGACGAAGCGCGAGTAGTCGGACCAGTTCATGCCGAACTGGAACTCCTGCACGATGCCGGTGACCACGCCCATCGCGATGTTGATCAGGAACAGCTTGCCCCAGAACTTGGTCGCCTTGAGGTACTTCTCCTTCTCCGTGCGCACCCAGGCGGTCTGCAGGCCGGCCGTCAGGGCGGCCAGCGAGATCGTGATCGGGACGAAGAGGAAGTGGTAGACGGTGGTGATGCCGAACTGCCATCGCGCCAGGGTCTCCGGCGCCAAAGCCAGGTCCACGGTGCCGCTCCTAACTAGGACGCTTGTGAAAGCGTTCACATTCACAAGCAATTATGACGCATGACAGTTCGAGGTGGGATGGGCGGGGGGTCCCTCGAAGGGTCCGATAGGTCACACCTGGTGGGGACCGGTCGGCCCCATGACAAAGGGCGCCCTGGTTTCACGTGGAACCAGGGCGCCCCGCGGCGCTCGACCGTCGTCACATCTCCTTGCGGAAACCCTCCGCCACCTTCAGGAAGATGTCGTTCGCCTCGTTCTCCCCGACCGTCACCCGCACACCCTCGCCGGGGAACGGCCGTACGACCACACCGTGCTGCTCGCAGGCGGCCGCGAAGTCGACCGTGCGCTCCCCCAGCCTCAGCCACACGAAGTTGGCCTGGGTCTCGGGCACCGTCCAGCCCTGGGCGCGCAGCCCCTCCACGACCCGGTTGCGCTCACAGACCAGTGAGCCGACCCGGCCCAGCAGTTCGTCCTCGGCCCGCAGCGAGGCGATCGCCGCCTCCTGCGCGACCTGGCTGACCCCGAAGGGCACCGCCGTCTTGCGCAGCGCCGCCGCCACGGGCTCGTGGGCGATCGCGAAACCGACGCGCAGGCCGGCGAGGCCGTACGCCTTGGAGAAGGTGCGCAGCACACAGACGTTCGGGCGGGTGCGGTACAGCTCCACGCCGTCCGGGACCTCGGGGTCACGGATGAACTCCCGGTAGGCCTCGTCGAGGACCACCAGCACATCGCTCGGCACCCGGTCGAGGAACCGTTCCAGCTCGGCCCGCTTCACGACCGTGCCCGTCGGGTTGTTGGGGTTGCAGACGAAGATCAGCCGGGTGCGGTCGGTGATCGCGTCGGCCATCGCGTCCAGGTCGTGCACATCGCCCTCGGTCAGCGGCACCTTCACCGAGGTGGCACCGCTGACCTGCGTGATGATCGGGTACGCCTCGAAGGACCGCCAGGCGTAGATCACCTCGTCGCCCGGTCCCGAGGTGGCCTGGATGAGCTGCTGGGCGACCCCGACCGAGCCGGTGCCGGTGGCGAGGTGGGAGACCGGGACGCCGAAGCGCTCGGACAGCTCGTTCATCAGGGCCGTGCAGGCCATGTCCGGGTAGCGGTTGAACGAGGACACCGCGGCCGCCACCCGCTCCAGGACGCCCGGCAGCGGCGGGTACGGGTTCTCGTTGGAGGACAGTTTGTAGGCCACCGGACCGTCGGCCGCGGCGGGCTTGCCCGGCTTGTAGGTGGGGATACCCTCCAGCTCGGCGCGCAGCTTGGGGCTCGTCTCGCTCACCACAGTCCTCCTCGTGACCACCGGCTCGATGGCGGCCGGCTCTGTCGGCGGCCTCCAATACTGCTCACCTTATGAGGATTGAGCGCTGCTGCGTACAGGTGCGAGCCGCCGAGTGCGGTTCGGCTCCGACCTCATACGC
This sequence comes from Streptomyces griseorubiginosus, assembly GCF_001514195.1. Classification (GTDB taxonomy): domain Bacteria; phylum Actinomycetota; class Actinomycetes; order Streptomycetales; family Streptomycetaceae; genus Streptomyces; species Streptomyces griseorubiginosus. Next base: position 141,855 of record NZ_KQ948742.1, read on the forward strand.
CCCACAGGCATCAGGGGCATCGCTGTACGAAGGCAGACGAAACGAGGGGCGCGGCCACATATATCTATGCGCCGGTGGCTCACGCCCTGGCGCGCGTCACCCGTGAAGGTGAGTTGAGACCTCTTCGAAACATCGGGGGCTTGGCAGGCTCATGCGTGCCGACAAGTCACGTAGTGCCATTGGATCGTTTAACTGACTTTGTTTCACAGGTAGTTGATGGTTAATGACCTTGCAGAAACGTGCCTGTCAACGCGTGCATATGCGTCCGCCCTACCCCACCGCATGAGCCCTACTATCGGCTCGCCATGACAGCAGCAGGGAAGCACCAGGTGAGCCGCGCGGAAACCTCACGTCGAGGCAGCCGGCCGGGTCGGGCGGGCATCAGAGACGTGGCCGCCGCCGCCGGAGTCTCCATCACGACCGTGTCCGACGCCCTGAACGGCAAGGGCAGGCTCCCGGACGCCACCCGGCGCCACGTCAGGGAGGTCGCCGACCGGCTGGGCTACCGGCCCTCCGCCGCGGCCAGAACCCTCCGTACCGGCAAGTCGGGGCTCATCGGCCTGACCGTGACGACGTACGGGGATGAACCTTTCACCTTCACGGAGTTCGCCTACTTCGCCGAGATGGCGCGGGCCGCCACCTCCGCCGCGCTCGCCCGCGGCTACGCCCTCGTCATCCTGCCCGCGACCTCGCGTCACGACGTGTGGTCGAACGTCGCCCTGGACGGCACCGTGGTCATCGACCCGTCCGACCAGGACCCGGTCGTCAGCGAGCTGGTCCGGCAGGGACTGCCGGTGGTCTCCGACGGCCGCCCGGCGGGCGCCCTGCCGGTCACCGCCTGGGTCGACAACGACCACGAGGCCGCCGTCCTCGGCATCCTCGACCACCTGGCCGACGCCGGCGCCCGCCGCATCGGCCTGCTGACCGGCACGACGACCGACACCTACACGCACCTGTCGACCACCGCATACCTGCGCTGGTGCGAGCGGGTGGGCCAGGATCCGGTCTACGAGGCCTACCCGGCGCACGATCCGTGCGCGGGCGCGGTCGCCGCCGACCGGCTGCTCGCCCGGCCCGACCGCCCCGACGCCGTCTACGGCCTCTTCGACCCGAACGGCACGGACCTGCTGGCCGCCGCCCGCCGCTACGGGCTGCGCGTGCCGGACGACCTGCTGATCGTCTGCTGCTCCGAGTCCACGGTGTACGCCAGCACCGAGCCGCCCGTCACCACGCTCTCCCTCAAGCCGCGCCGCATCGGCACGGCCGTGGTCCAGCTCCTCATCGACGCCATCGAGGGGGTCGAGTCGGACCAGCCGGTCGAGCAGGTGATACCGACGGAACTGATCGTGCGCACCTCGTCCCAGCGGCGCGCGCCGCGCACGACGGTGAGTCCGCCGCGGTCGCCGGAGAAGGGGTAGGGCGAGAATCCGGCGCTGGTGCAGACGCCTGTGCCTGTGCTGTGCGTTTGTGTGGCGTCCGGCACTCTGCGTCAACGCCATGCGGTGACCCGCGCCGGTGACCTGTTCCACCGGACATCTCCGGTGCGGGCCGGTGGACGAGGGACGAAGCCCGGCCCAATCGGGGCGAATGCCGCGGTGAACTGGAGTCTTGCTCCGATTCACCACCCCTGGGTCATCACACGGCGCGATCCGCATTCCTATGATGGGCCCACGACACCGCGGGGCCGCTGCGACCAGGCAGTCCGAAGCGGTGCAGATGCGGCGCGATGGTGGAGGGGTCTGATGACTCAGGGGGCCGGTCAGGGACCCGAGGTGGAGCGCACTGCGGTGCTGCGCGACTTTCGGGTGCCCGCGTACGTCAACGAGACCGGTCCGTACGGCCACAGCAGCGACGTCGTTCCGGCCCCCGACGAGGCCTACCCGGACGGGTACACCCCCACCGAGCAGGACCTTCCCGTCATCCATCCCGCCGAGGGACTCCAGGCCACGCCCGACCACGAGGGGCTCGCGGCGGACGGCCCCGGCCCGCTGTTCGTCGTCGGTGACGTCCACGGCTACCTCGACGAACTGATGGCCGCACTCCACGAGAAGGGCCTCGTCGACGCGGCCGGCAACTGGTGCGCGGGCACCGCCCGGCTGTGGTTCCTCGGCGACTTCACCGACCGAGGTCCGGACGGCATCGGCGTCATCGACCTCGTGATGCGGCTGTCCGCGGAGGCCGCCGCGGCCGGCGGTTACTGCAAGGCCCTGATGGGCAACCACGAGCTGCTGCTCCTCGGCGCCAAGCGGTTCGGCGACACCCCCGTCAACTCCGGCGCGGGCACCGCCACCTTCCAGGCGGCCTGGCTGCTCAACGGCGGCCAGAAGACCGACATGGACCGCCTCCAGGACCACCACCTCCAGTGGATGTCCCGCCTCGACGCGGTCGAGGAGGTCGACGGCCACCTCCTCGTCCACTCCGACACCACCGCGTACCTCGACTACGGCGACTCGATCGAGGCGGTCAACGACACCGTCCGCGAGACGATCACGCGCAACGACGCGGACGAGGTGTGGGACCTGTTCCGCAAGTTCACCAAGCGCTTCTCCTTCCGCGACGAGGGCGGCGCCGACCATGTGCGCTCGCTGCTCGACACCTACGGCGGGGTCCGCATCGTGCACGGCCACAGCCCGATCCCCTATCTGCTCGGCGAAGTGGGCTCCGAAGAGGGCGAGGACGATTCCGGCCCGGTGGTCGAGGGACCGCACGTCTACGCGGACGGACTCGCCATCGCGATGGACGGCGGAGTGACCATGGCCGGAAAGCTGCTGGTCCAGCAACTTCCCCTGGACATCTGACGGTTCACAGGGCAGACGTTGCCCCCTCGTGGAGTGACCGGAGACCGCGCAGGCCAGAGGCCAATTTCTGGAAACCCCCTGTCACCCTGTGCCGTAGCCGCTCTACCATCTGGTTATCCGTAGCAGGCTCCCCTCCGTTTCTGCCCGACGGCTCGTTGGCATGCGAGCCCCAAGCCCTACGGAGCATCGGGGGATGCACATGAACAGCGTTCCGCAGCACCTGCACAGCGAGGACCGCCAGGAGTACGAGCGGATCCTCGATGAGGCGCTGCGCTCCGCACCACACCGTCCCGAACTGGCCGCTGTCGGACAGCGGCTGAATCCCGAACAGCTGCGCACCATGGCGCTGAACGCCACCGCGATCATCACGGCGGCCGCGGCGACCGAGTACCAGCACTACGTGAAGGTCCGCGAGGAACAGCGCCGCCCGGCGCCGTCCACCCTGTCGTCCGTGCACGAACCCGGCCCCGCCGAGTCGGGCAGCGGTGCGATGGGGCTCGCCACCACCATGGGAGAGGTCGCCGAGACCGCCGGTGCGGGCGCCGTCGCCGTCGCCGCCGTTCTGACGCCCGTCCTCGCCGGGATAGCCGCCGCGATCTTCCTGCTCGTGGGCTACATCCTCCAGATGCTCAGTCCGCCGCCGGCGTTCGCCCACGCCATGATCACCATCGGATGGGTGTTCGGCGCCCTGACCGCGGCCGCGATCCTGGTCGCCGCGGGCGGCCTGCTGATCACCGCCCTGCGCAACCGCCCCACGCCCGACACGGCGTACGGCGAACTCACCGGGGAGGTGGCCCGGGCCAGGGACGCCTGGAAGGAGGCCCTGCTGGAACGCGGCCTGCTGCCCTTCCTCAGAGATGCCCTGGCCGACCCCGGCACCGCTGCACTGCACCACACGGCACCGCCGGCCCCGACCAGCCGCATGCCCAGCCTGGGCTACGACCGCCCCGGGTTCAGCAGTCCGGACGACGGAGCCTCCAGTTCCCGCCCGAGCTTCAGCAGCCCGGACTACACGAGCCCGGACTTCGGGGGGCCGGAACACCAGCCGGACTGACACCGCCCGGCAGAGCCCCTCGGCTTGCGTTCCCACGACGTGCCCACGACGTGCCCACAAGGGGAGCGCAAGCCGGATGCGGGGTGGGGCGGCGCACGCGGTGAAGCACGGGCGACCCCTGCCACCGCCGTGGCCCGACAGGCCGTTGCGCGCACGGCTGCTCGTCACTCGGCAGGTGGAGACTGGACTCCGCTGATTGTCAGACCGGGATGGCACAGTGCGGCCCCATGAACAGAGACCGGTTCTGGGCCCTCGTCGAATCCGCGCGTACGTCCGCGGCCGCCTCGGGCTCGCCCTTCGACGAGTCGCTGGTGGACCACCTCAGCGGCTGCCCCTCACAGGAGATCCTGGAGTACGCCGAACGCTTCGACGACGTGCACGACGCTCTGTACCGCTGGGATGTCTGGGCGGCGGCCTATCTCATCGGCGGCGGCTGCTCCGACGACAGCTTCATGGACTTCCGCGCGGGAGTGATCGCGTCCGGACGCGACTGGTACGAGCGCACTGCCCAGGACCCCGACAGCCTCGCTGAGCACCCCGATGTCGTCGAAGCAGCGAACGCCCGGGGTGACGCAGCCCTGTTCTACGAGGACGTGAACTACGCGGCCTGCAAGGTCTTCGAACGCCTTGCAGGAAGCGCGGACGCCTTCAACGAGGCCTGGGCGAAGTACCGGCCGGCCGACGGGCAGGGCGACGAACCCACCGACATGGGGGAGGACTTCGACTTCGACGACCCGGAGGAGATGCATCGCCGTCTCCCCCGGCTGGCACGACTCTTCCTCGCGGGGCGCGACTGACTCGGCGAACAGGGCGGCCCGCGACGCCGTGCAGTCGCGGGTGCGGGCCGTCCTGGTGGCGGACCGGGACTACTCCGCCAGCGGCAAGTACACCCGGTTCCCGCTCGCCGCGAACTCCTTCGATTTCTGAAGCATTCCCTCGGCGACCTCCTCAGGTGAGGCCCCCTCGGCCGCCGTCCCGCCGAACCGCTCGTTGATGCTCTGGCTGATCTTCATCGAGCAGAACTTCGGTCCGCACATGGAGCAGAAGTGGGCCGTCTTGGCCGGTTCCGCCGGGAGCGTCTCGTCGTGGAACTCACGAGCCGTGTCCGGGTCCAGGGCGAGGTTGAACTGGTCCTCCCACCGGAACTCGAAGCGGGCGTCGGACAGGGCGTCGTCCCAGTCCTGTGCCCCGGGGTGCCCCTTGGCGAGGTCCGCCGCATGGGCGGCGATCTTGTAGGTGATGACGCCCGTCTTGACGTCGTCCCGGTTGGGCAGACCCAGGTGCTCCTTGGGCGTGACGTAGCAGAGCATCGCCGTGCCCCACCAGGCGATCATCGCGGCGCCGATGCCGGAGGTGATGTGGTCGTACGCCGGCGCGACGTCAGTGGTCAGCGGGCCGAGCGTATAGAACGGAGCTTCATCGCAGATCTCCTGCTGAAGGTCGATGTTCTCCTTGATCTTGTGCATCGGGACATGTCCCGGGCCCTCGATCATGGTCTGTACGTTGAAACGCTTGGCGATCGTGTTGAGTTCCCCGAGCGTCCTCAACTCCGCGAACTGCGCCTCGTCGTTGGCGTCCGCGATCGAGCCCGGCCTCAGACCGTCGCCCAGCGAGTAGGTGACGTCATAGGCGGCGAGGATCTCGCACAGTTCCTCGAAGTTCTCGTAGAGGAACGACTCCTTGTGGTGCGCGAGGCACCAGGCGGCCATGATCGAACCGCCGCGCGAGACGATCCCGGTCTTGCGGTTCGCCGTCAGCGGTACGTACGGCAGCCGCACGCCCGCGTGGACCGTCATGTAGTCCACGCCCTGCTCGGCCTGCTCGATGACCGTGTCCTTGTAGATCTCCCAGGTCAGCTCCTCGGCCCGGCCGTCGACCTTCTCCAACGCCTGGTAGAGCGGCACCGTGCCGATCGGGACGGGGGAGTTGCGCAGCACCCACTCACGGGTGGTGTGGATGTTGCGGCCGGTGGAGAGGTCCATGACCGTGTCGGCGCCCCAACGGGTCGCCCAGGTCATCTTCTCGACCTCCTCCTCGATGGAGGACGTCACCGCGGAGTTGCCGATGTTGGCGTTGACCTTCACCAGGAACCGCTTGCCGATGATCATCGGCTCGATCTCCGGGTGGTTGACGTTCGCGGGCAGCACCGCACGCCCCGCCGCGATCTCCTCACGCACCACCTCCGGATCGACGTTCTCCCGGATGGCCACGTACTCCATCTCCGGCGTGATCTCTCCCCGGCGGGCGTACGCGAGTTGGGTGACCGCGCTGCCGTCACGGCTGCGCCGCGGAAGACGGGGCCGGCCCGGGAACACCGCGTCGAGGTTGCGCAGATTGCCGCCGCGGGGAGAGGTGTGCTTGATCCCGTCGTCCTCGGGGCGCACGGGACGGCCCGCGTACTCCTCGGTGTCTCCGCGGGCGACGATCCAGTTCTCCCTGAGCGGGCTGAGCCCCCGACGGACATCGGTCTCGGTGAGCGGATCGGTGTACGGGCCCGAGGTGTCGTACAGCGTGACCGACTGCCCGTTGGTGAGGTGCACCTGGCGGACTGGCACACGCAGGTCGGGGCGCGAGCCCTCGACGTACGCCTTGTGCCAGCCGATGGACTTCCCGGCCTCCGTGGGGGGTTGCATGGGGTGTTGTGTTGAGCTTTCACCCTGAATGGACTGTTCGTCCTGGTTGGAGGCAGGCGTGCGTGCGTCCTTGATGGTCATGAGACCTACTCCCTACGCCGGCATTACCCGGTAACAGGTTCGGCGGTCGACGCAGCGGCTTCCGTCTGCCGACGTTTCGTGGGGAACGTCACTCTCGCGTGAGGACGTTCCACGTGAAACATCGCTGGGACGGAGGTCAGCGCCCTCTCAGCCCGGTGCTCCGAGCTCCCGCGTGTACAAAGGTGCCACCACGCTAGCGTCAATTCGGGCGCGGTGAACAGGGGGCCCCATTCGTTCTTGCGATGATCGGGCGGTGACCACGACACATCAGCCCCCGTACCCGCCTCCCGAGCCGCAGCGCCGACCGGGCTCCGGAAACGGCCCCGGGGACGGTCCGGGAGGCCGTCCGGGAGGCGGCACCGCGGACGGCAACGGTCGTACGGGCGCGCCCGATTCCGGCGGCTGGGACGCTTTCGGGCACGGGCAGGCGCTGGGGCAGACGCAGGGGCGTGGGCAGGGATCCGGCCAAGGGCTTGGTCAGGGGCCTGGTCAGCGGCCTGGTCCGGGGCCTAGTCAGGGGCTTGACCAGCGGCCTGACCAAGCGCAGGCTCCCGGGCAGCCCGGTGCTGGGCGTGCTCCGGGCTATCCGCAGGGATACGGGTCGGGGGCCGGCGGGGAGCAGGGGCCTGGCCCCGGGTATGGCTCCAACGGCCGCGGCGAAGGCTTCGGTGGAGGCCACGACCGGGGCGAGGGCTTCCAGGACGGGCGCGGTCACGGCGAGGGCTTCGGTGGCGACCGCGGTCACGGTGAGAGCTTCGGTGGGTACGGCCAGGGCGGCACCCACGCCCCCCATGACGGTCACGGGCACCATTCCGGCGCCCCCGGACACGACCACGGACACGAAACCGGCGGCAACCCCGGTCACGGAGACGGCGGTGGTGGCGATGGAGGCAACGGCGGCGGAGGCAACGGCGGTGGCGGAGGCGGAGGCGGTCACTCGCACGGCCACAGTCACAGCCACGGCCCGGCGACCCCCGTCTCCAAGCATCTGCGCAAGGTCATCGCGGCGATCCTGATCCCCTTCGCCGGGGCGGTCGTCGTCGGACTCGCGGTGCTGTGGCCCGGTGGCGCCCCGGCGCACGAACGCACTGGAGTCGGTTTCGACCGGCAGACCCAGCAGGCCACGGTCACGACAGTCGTGAGTGTCAGCTGCAAGTCGGTGAACGCCGGAGGGGAGACCCCGACCGGGGACACCTCGACCGCCGAGGGCTCCTCCGCCGAGCAGCAGGCGAAGGGCACCTGCAAGAAGGCGACGATCCGGGTCGACACCGGCGACGACAAGGGCCGCACCTTCACGGAGATCGTCCAGCCGGACCAGTCGCGGCAGCTGCACGAGGGCGAGAAGGTCGTGGTCGCGTACGAACCCTCGGCGCCCAGGGACCTCCAGTACTCGGTCGCCGACGTCAACCGCAGGTTCCCGATGGGGCTGCTCGCCGGCATCTTCGCGCTGGTCGTCGTGATCGTGGGGCGGTTGCGCGGTGTCATGGCGCTGGTCGCCCTGGCCGTGAGCTTCCTGCTGCTGAACTTCTTCGTGCTGCCCGCGATCCTCCAGGGCTCGAACCCGCTGGTCGTGGCGGTGGTCGGGTCCAGCGCCATCATGCTGATCGCCCTCTACATGTGCCACGGCCTGTCGGCCCGGACGTCCGTGGCGGTACTGGGCACGCTGATCTCCCTGCTGCTGATCGGCGTCCTCGGTTCGCAGTTCATCGGCTGGGCCGCGCTGACGGGCAACACGGACGACAACACCGGCCTGATCCACGGGCTGTATCCGTCGATCGACATGAGCGGTCTGCTGCTCGCCGGCGTCATCATCGGCTCGCTCGGTGTCCTCGACGACGTGACGGTCACCCAGACGTCGGCGGTGTGGGAACTGCACGAGGCCAACCCGACGATGGGCTGGCGAGGCCTGTACCGCGCCGGTATCCGTATCGGCCGCGATCACATCGCCTCCGTCGTCAACACCCTCGTGCTCGCCTACGCGGGTGCCGCACTGCCGCTGCTGCTGCTCTTCTCGATCGCCCAGTCCAGTGTGGGCACGGTCGCCAACAGCGAGCTGGTGGCGGAGGAGATCGTGCGCACCCTGGTCGGCTCGATCGGCCTGGTCGCCTCGGTTCCGGTCACCACGGCTCTCGCGGCCCTGGTGGTCTCGGCCGACCGGCCGGGGGCGGAAACAGCGGGGGCAGGGGCAGGAGGGTCCGCGGCCGCACCTACGGCACCGGCACCCGCGCCGGCGACCAGTGTGAGCGCCGGGACGGCCGACGGCCGCCCGACTCCGGCCCGCGGCGGGAAGGGTCGCCGCCGCAGGCACTGAGCGGCCACGACAGCCCGGCCGGCCCGTACACAGGCAGGCTGGGGCTTCCCGCCGTACCGAAAGGCTCACGGCGGCCCCCCACAGCGGGTCGCCGTTCAAGGAGTCCTCAGCCGCCCGCCCCGCCCTCGTCGGCAGAAGCGTTCCTTCGCCCTCCCAAGTGAAAAGGTGAAGCGTTCCGCCCAGCTCCCGACCGCCCGGCGTCAGCCCGCGCTCTGCTCCTCCGCCAGGATCCGGTCCAGCGCCTCGTCGAGATGCGCGTCGAAGTCGGCCATCGCCGCCTCCTGCCCCAACGGCACCAGCTTGTCGGTGCGGTCGAGGAAGGCGATGACCGGCGCCGTCGACGAACGGAACAGCGCCTGGTCGCCGCCGACCTGAAGCCTGATCAGCAGATCTCCCAGCGTGTCGGGACCGGCGGGCGAGACACGTACGTCGCCCTCCCCGCAGGGCCGCCCCACGCCGTCGATCAGCAGCTCGCGCCCGAAAGCCCAGGTGACCGGGGCATCACCCGGCAGATGGAAGGTCAGCCGGACAGCGTAGGGATCCTCGGTCTCGTAACGCAGCTCCACCGGGATGCGGAAGGAGAGTTCCTCCGACACCAGAAAGCTCATCATGACCTCTGCCTGTACGGACTCGCGCATCGCCTACCCCGTCATCTGCCTTCGTATGGCCGGGAATGATCCCTCTGACACTGGTGGCATCTTGCTGAACGTACACAACAGATCACAAGGAGTGAGTTTTCAGATACTGATAGAGATCGCGAGCGAACCCATCCGGCGCCCGACTTCCTCTTGCAATTGCTGGGTGACGGCCCACAGCCGGTCGGCCTGATGAACGGGCAGGGAGACGGCCATCGTTGCCGCGGCATTACCCAACGTGATCGGAATCGCCGCGCACACGGTCCCCAGCGCGTACTCCTGACGCTCGATCACCGGCTGCATCCGGCCGGTCCGTTCCAGGCGGCGAAGCAGGCTGTGGTGGTCGCGCACCGTGTACGGGGTGATGGAACGCACCGGATAGCGGTCCAGGTGGTCGCGCCGGGCCGCCTCATTGAGCTGGGCCAGCAGGCACTGGCCGATGGCGTGCGCGTGCCCTGTCTCACGGAAGTCGGCCCACTCCTCCACAGCCGGATTGCCCGGGGTGTCGGAGACACAGAGAACCTCGATCTCGCCGTCCCGGTACTGGGCGTAGTAGACCGGAACTCCGATCAGATCTCGCCAGTGCGCGAGCGCCTCGACCACGGTGCTGCGACGTTTCTGCTGGGCCCCGCTGCTGCTGAGCCGCTCGGCCGCCTCACCGAGGAAGAACAGGCCCTTGTCGCGGCGCAGATAGCCCTCGTGCACCAGGGTGCGCAGCAGGTGGTAGGCCGTGGGGAGCGCCAGCCCGGTCTCGCGGGCGAGTTGTTTGGCGGGGGCTCCGTGTTCGTGCTCCGCGACGGATTCGAGCAGACGCATCGCTCGCTGGACCGAGCCGATGAGGGTCGCGGTGTGAGGTTGCTCGACGTGCTCGACGGGGGGCGCGGCGCGTCGCTGCACGGGAGTGGACTCGTGCCCCGACGGCCTGAAAGGAGCTGCCGACCGAGGCGCGGCCGTCTGTCGCGCGGAAACCGTCGACTGTGCGGGAGCCGTCGGCTGAACTGCAACAGCCGACGCCTGAGCTGCGGCAGCCGTCGGCAGCGTGGCCGGTGCGTTCGGCTGTGCGGGAGTCGTCGTCCCGCCGGTGAACCGTGCGGGTGGGCTCGCGACCTGTGCGGGTGCGGTGTCAACCGTGGCCAAGGGGCACTCCCGGAGCGCGTGGAGGGCGGCCCGTGCGGGGGAACACGGGAGGGGGTGTACGCCGCTCGCGGGGACGTCCCCGCGTCGAGTTCCGGACTTTAACGGTCCGCCACCGCACGTATACGGCCCGTCCGGGAAACTTCCCTCGCCCGAGGGAACAGGCGATTCCTGTTACCGCTCGACCCGCCCGCAGCGACCCCTCACCAGTCGCTGCGTGACGAGGAACTCGACGTGAACTTCCGTACGACGTAGACCAGTCCGCCGACCAGGGCCACGAAGACCAGCAGCTTGAAGAGCAGGCCGATGACGAAGCCGACGACCGTGGCTATCAGCCCGCCGAAGACGACCAGGGCGATGACCGGCACCGCGATCCACTTCACCCACCACGGCATCCCCGCGAAGATCTCTCCCATCGCACGCAACCTCTCTGCATTCCGGCACCGTCCGGCCCCTCTGGTACCGGATCCCAATGTCCTGCCCTCGATGCTAGGGCCGGCAGGGGTCCCGGCGGGGGCCTCGCATCCCTTGTCGTCCCCTGACTGATCCCCTAGGGAACCCCGAGGTCGCGGGTCAGCTCTCCGGGGGAGAGAACACCACCATCACCCTGAGGTCCTCGCTGATGTGGTGGAACTTGTGGGCGACTCCGGCCGGCACGTAGACCACGCTGCCCCGGGCGACCTGGGTGGTCTCCATGCCCACGGTGATCGCGGCCCGGCCGCTGACCACGAAGTAGACCTCGTCCTGGCGGTGCGGCTGCTGCGGGTCCTGCGCACCGGCGTCGAGCGCGTACAGGCCGACCGACATGTTCCGTTCGCGCAGAAACTGGAGATAGGCACCGTCGTTGGCGGCGCGCTCCGCCTCCAGCTCGTCCAACCGGAATGCCTTCATCGACTCAGTCCACCCTCGTCAGTGCCGTACTCGATCTCTTCTGCCACGATCAGACACATGAAGAATTTCCTAGTCAAGACGATCGCCAACGCGGGTGCCCTGGCGGTCGCCGTCTGGTTGCTGGACAAGATCACCCTGACCGGTGACAGCACGGCCAAGAAGGTCTGGACGCTGATCCTCGTCGCCCTGGTCTTCGGCCTGGTGAACTTCCTGGTCAAGCCGATCGTGAAGGTGCTCACCTTCCCGCTGTTCCTGCTCACGCTCGGCCTGTTCACGCTGATCGTCAACGCGTTGATGCTGCTGCTGACCTCATGGCTCGCGGACAAGCTCGACCTGAGCTTCCACGTCGAGGGGTTCTGGACCGCCGTCCTGGGCGGCCTGATCATCTCGATCGTCTCCTGGGCCCTGCACATCGTCCTGCCCGACGAGGACTGAGGAGGCATGACCTACCGGATCTGTTTCGTCTGCACGGGCAACATCTGCCGTTCCCCCATGGCGGAGTCGGTCTTGCGCGCCCGGATATCCGAGGCCGGCCTCGACGACCTGATCGAGGTGGACAGCGCCGGGACCGGCGGCTGGCACGAGGGCGACGGCGCCGACCCGCGCACGGTGTCCGTCCTGGAGGAGCACGGGTACGACGGGACCCACACGGCCCGCCAGTTCCAGTCGTCCTGGTTCTCCCGGCTCGACCTCGTGATCGCCCTCGACGCCGGTCACCTGAAGGCCCTGCGGCTTCTCGCCCCGACCCCTGAGGACGCCTCGAAGGTGCGGCTGCTGCGCTCGTACGACCCCGCCGCGGGCGACGACCTCGACGTCCCGGACCCGTACTACGGGGGCCTGGACGGCTTCGAGGAGTGCCTTGAGATGGTGGAGGCGGCGAGTGAGGGCCTGCTCGCCGAGGTACGCGAGCAAGCGGAAGGACAGGTGGCATGAGCGACAGGGCGACCGACGACGGCGAGGGCACACGCGCGGTGCGGGCCGGACTGCCCGACGCGGCCAAGAACGAACCGACCCTGCCCGGACCGGCCTTCGCCGCCCACTTCCACCTGCCGGGGGAGGTCGACGGCCCCTACACCTACGGCCGTGACACCAACCCGAGCTGGAGCCTGCTGGAGCGCGCCATCGGCGAACTGGAGGCGCCCGGACGGTCCGACGTGGAGACGCTGGTCTTCGCCTCGGGCATGGCCGCCATCTCCGCCGTGCTCTTCTCGCAGCTGCGCGCCGGGGACACGGTCGTCCTGCCCGGCGACGGCTACCAGGTGCTGCCGATGGTCCGGGCCCAGCTGGAGGCCTACGGCATCGAGGTGCGCACCGCGCCGACCGGCGACGACGCCCAGCTCGATGTCCTCAACGGGGCGCGGCTGCTGTGGATCGAGAGCCCCTCCAACCCCGGGCTCGACGTGTGCGACATCCGGCGGCTCGTCGGGGCGGCACACGCGCGTGGAGCCCTCGTCGCCGTGGACAACACGCTCGCCACACCGCTCGGACAGCGCCCGCTGGAGCTCGGCGCGGACTTCTCCGTCGCCAGCGGCACCAAGCAGCTCACGGGGCACGGAGACGTCCTCCTGGGGTACGTCAGCGGCCGCGAGGGCGAGGCCATGGACGCGGTGCGCCGCTGGCGGAAGATCGTCGGGGCGATCGCCGGGCCGATGGAGGCCTGGCTCGCGCACCGTTCGATCGCCACGCTCCAGATGCGGGTCGACCGCCAGAACGCGAGCGCGCTCGTGCTCGCCCAGGCGCTGCGGGAGCGCCCCGAGGTGACGGGACTGCGCTACCCGGGACTGCCCGACGATCCCTCGCACAAGATCGCCTCGCAGCAGATGCGGCGCTACGGGTGCGTGGTGTCCTTCACGCTCCCCACGCGCGCGCGTGCCGAGCGTTTCCTCGACGCGCTGCGGCTCGTCGACGACGCGACGAGCTTCGGCGGGGTGCGCTCCACCGCCGAGCGGCGCCGACGCTGGGGCGGGGACGACGTGCCGGAGGGCTTCATCCGCTTCTCGGTCGGAGCCGAGGATCCCGAGGACCTGGTGGCGGATGTGCTGCGGGCACTGGACGAGTCGGCCGACTGAGTTCCGGTGACGGCTCTACGGACGTACGTCCATGTCCGGCTACGTACGACGGACGGTCCGAGCCTCCCCCCTCGTGGCTCGGACCGTCCCGGTTCCGCGCGCGAAGAACCTCGCGAACAAGGCTAATTGACTCTCTGTCAGTGTCCAATCACAGTAGCGACAGAGACCTATCGACATATTTATAGTTGGGCCCTGCCTCGATGCCGGGAGAAGGGCAGGGAAAGGGAGGCGTCACCATGGATCTGGCCCTGCTGCGCACCTTTGTGACGGTGCACCGGGCCGGTTCCTTCACCCGCGCCGCCGCCCTGCTCGGCCTGTCGCAGCCGGCCGTCACCTCGCAGATCCGCACTCTGGAGCGGCAGTTGGGCCGCCCTCTGTTCTTACGGCAGGCCCGCGGTGTGACTCCGACGAGCATCGGCGACGAACTCGCCCACAAGGCCGCCCCGCATCTCGACGCCCTGGTGGAGATCACCGAGACCGGGCTCGACGACGAGTCCTCCCTGCGCACCCTGCATCTCGCGGGCCCTCCCGAGTTCACCGCCGAGCGCGCTCTCCCCGCGCTCACCGAGCTGACCGGCGAGGACGGCCAGGCCTTCGCCCTGCGAGCCTCCTTCGGAAACGCCGAGGAGACCCTGGAAGGACTCGCCGCCGGGCATCATGATCTGGCCATCTGCACGGCCCGTCCGCGCGGCCCGCTGCTCACCGCCAGCACGCTCTGCGACGAGGAGCACGTCCTGGTCGCCGCGCCGGCCTGGGCCGACCAGACCGGATCGGGGGAGGAGACGGAGGGCGTGTCGGCCGCGAGGCGGGCGCCCGCCTTCGAGGGCGTCCCCGTGATCGAGGTGCATGAGTCGCTCCCGTTCGTCTCGCGCTACTGGGCCGCCGTCTTCGACTCCCGCCCGGCCGCCCCGGGCACCGTGATCGTCCCTGACCTTCGTGCGGCGCTCGCCTGCGCCGTCGCGGGCGCCGGACTCGCGGTACTGCCCCGTTACCTGTGCGCGAGCGCCCTGGCGCGCGGAGACGTCGTCGCGCTGCACGAGCCCCCCGTTCCACCGCTGCGGACGTACTTCCTGGTGGTCCGTACCGGGACCCTGGCCATGCCGCACATCGCACGGGCACACGAATGGCTGCTCCGGGCAGCTGCCGACTGGGACTGACCAGGCATTTTGCGCCCTTCACCGAGCGAGTCCGGCCGGTGACGCCACGCGATGTTTCACGTGGAACCATCCGGGCCACATTCCACCCATGACCGTCCGACCCGTGGTCAAGCGCACCGCACGCGCCGTCCTGCTCGATGGTGACGACCTGATCCTGATCAAGCGCACCAAGCCCGGCATGGATCCCTACTGGCTGACTCCTGGCGGTGGAGTCGAGCCGACAGACTCGACCGTCATCGACGCCCTGCACCGCGAGGTCTACGAGGAACTCGGTGCCAAGATCACCGACGTGGTCCCCTGCTTCGTGGACACCGTCGAGCACATCGGCGACAGCGGCAGCGCGACCGGCGTGAAGGTGCAGCACTTCTTCGTGTGCCACCTGGAGTCGATGGACCCGTCGCTGCGGCACGGGCCCGAAGTGGACGAGCCGATCGGGGAGTACGAGATCGTGCGCGTGCCGTTCACCCGGGTCGGGATCGCCTCCGTGCACCTCGTCCCGCTCTCCCTGCGGCACTATCTGGACGGCAATATCGAGGGCGTACGGGCCATGCACGCGCCCGACCTGGGCTGAAGCGCCGACAGGCACCACGAGGCCCCGCATCGGCTGCGGATCACTGCGCCAGGACGAGCTCCTCCACGGAGTCATGGCGTATGCGTTCCGAGGGGATCCCGATGGACCTGAGCGTGTCGACCCCGCTGCGGATCATCCCGGGCGGCCCCGAGAGGTAGGCGTCGTACTCGTGCCAGGGGCCGTACTCGCGGATGGCGTCCGGGAGCCGACGGGGCTGCCGGTCGACGATCGCGCGGACCGACAGCCAGGGGTGCGATTGCTGGAGCCTGAGCATCGTGTCGAGGTCGTACAGGTCGTGGTCGGTGCGGGCGCCGTAGAAGACGTCGACCGAACGCTGTGCGCCGTGTTCGGCGACGTCCTCGACCAGCGCCTTGATGGGGGCGATGCCGGTGCCGCCGCCCAGGCACAGCAGGCCGCGGTCGGTGGTGTGGTCCACGGTCATCGATCCGGTCGGCGGACCGAGCCGGATGATG
This sequence comes from Streptomyces griseorubiginosus, assembly GCF_001514195.1. Taxonomy (GTDB): domain Bacteria; phylum Actinomycetota; class Actinomycetes; order Streptomycetales; family Streptomycetaceae; genus Streptomyces; species Streptomyces griseorubiginosus. The sequence goes on from NZ_KQ948742.1 coordinate 157,662, forward strand.
TCGCCTGGCCGGGCGCGGTGCACCAGGGCGCCTGAGACCCAGCCCGCGGGAAGCGCCTTCACATGGAACGACAGCAGGCCGTCGGAGCGGGGGGCCGAGGCGAAGGAGTAGTGTCGCCAGATGCGCGGCCACCATGGCGTCTCCACGCTCGTGTACTGGCCGGCGACGAAGGGATAGGGCTGGTCGGGTCTGACGGTGACGACGGCTACGTCCCGGGTCCTCAGGTCGTGCGAGACGATCTCCGCGAACCACCAGGCCGGGGCGCGCAGTTCGTCCGCGGCGGCCGCGTCGATCATCACCTGCGAGATCTTCGTGTACGTCCGCACCCAGGCCGCTTCCGTCTCCGCGTCCCAGGCTCCGGGGGTGTACTTGCTCAGCGCGCCGATGAGGCATTCGCCGACGGCCGGGTAGTGCTCCGGGCGTGTGCCGTACTTGCGGTGGCCCCGGCCCAGGTTCTGGAGGTAGTCGACCAGCACCGGGGTGTTGTCGATGTGCTCGGCGGCGGTGAGCAGCGCCTTGAGCAGGCGGTCCCGCTGGGCGTCCATGGCTGCCGGGAACAGCGGGCGCAGGTGGGGATGGCGCACGAACAGCAATGCGTAGAAGTACGAGGTGACCTGGTCGGCCACGTCGGCGATCCCGGCCATGGTGCGGCGGACGAGAACGGCGTCCGGGGACGGCGGCTGGTCGCTCTGGGGCAGGTGTGCGTAGTGCGAGAGGGAGGGCTGGTACGTCGGGGCCTCGAGAGCCTGCTCCGCCTTGCGGGGTAAGGCGGTGGGCCGGGGCGCCGGAACAGGCGCGGCCTGCCGGTTCGCCGGGTCTGCTTCGGCGTCCGTGCCGGGCGCTGCCTCCGGTTCTCTGCGTGGAGCGAACCAGCCACTCCCGATCTCGGAAGTGCCGTTGCCGCCCTCGGAAGTGCCGTCGCCCGACATGGCGGTCGGAGCGTCCATGGTGTGCCTCGCCTCGAACATCGTTCGGTCGGTCTGCGCTCTTCCTCGGTCGGAAGATGCCTGCTTTCCCCCGCAGACGGCTGTCCGCTCGGCATCACGGCCAACGCAGCCACATGACACCCGCATTCGCGGCCCTCACGGACAAGGAGGCGAGAGCGAGACATCGGCCGCAGTGCTCTCACCGCAGCGTCCCACCGGGTGCGGACGCCTGGCCTCATAACCACAAACGCGGGTCTTCGATCTCTCCGTCCCGTTAGGCTGCATTGCCCCGCTCCAGTCCGCACAAAGAGGTCGCACCTCTGTACGAACAGGAACCGGAGCCGACCCTACCGGTCCCCACGAGTCCCGCACGGAAGAACCGTTCATCGCCACAACTACCGGGCAGCGCGCACCAGTTCATAGGCGTCCCACAGATCCGTACCCGTGTAGGAATGCGTTGAGATCTCGGACAGATGATGGTCGGCATTGACCGCCACGGAGACCGGCACCACACCGAACAGGTCCGTGTCCGAGGACGAGTCGCCATAGGCAATGCAGTCCGCCCGCGTCACGCCGAACTCCGCACACAACCGATCCGCGATGAGGACTTTGGCTGCGGCACTGAGGACTCCGGTCGGATCGACGGGTTCGACGAAGGGAACGGCCGGAAAGCGGGAGCCGTAGGCGGCATGGGCGCCCCAGCCGGTGAGTCGCTCCACGAAGAAGGACGGCGAAAGCGAGATCACCGCGCAGTAGTCGCCCTGCGCCCTGATTTCGGCCCAGACCTCACGGATCCGCGCCAGCCACGGAGCACTGTCGAAGGCCGCGGCAACATGCGCTTCGCTCAGCCCTGCCCACAGCGCGTAGACCTGCTGCGCGTACTCGGGCGGACCGATCAGCCCGGCACCGATGGCCTGGTCGAGCGCCACCGCCTCGGCTTCGAGTCCTAGCTGCCGTGAGATCTCCACGGGTGCAGTGGTCCCGTGGAGCAATGTGCCGTCGAGGTCGAAAAGATGAAGTCTCGCCACAGCCTTGAGGCTAATGGCACCACCACACCGACCTCGAAGTAGTGGCACATGAGTACGGTGAGACGTCAGAGCCACTCGCGGTTGATCACCGAATGGTCGCCGTTCTTCGATGTTTCACGTGAAACACCCGGCATCTGTTCGCACGATGTGCGCTTGGCTACGACATGGCCAAAAGCTCGTACCTGCCCTCGGAAACAGGTGGACGCCGAGTGCGCCCGTCGGACAGCCTGACGTGCGTGCCGACTCCTTCTCTCGCCGCTCTCCCCATCCGCCGCCTGACGCTCCGCGATCTCACCGCCTGCGCCGACTTGTCCGAGGACCGGGGGTGGCCGCGTGAGGAACACAAATGGGGCTTCCTCCTCGCGGCCGGAAAGGGCTATGGCATCGACGACCCCGAGGGAGGCCTCGTCACCGCGTGCGTGGTCACGGAGTACGGCCCGTACGACCAACCCGACCTGGGGGCGATCGGGATGGTGCTGGTCGCCGAGCGGCACGCCCGACAGGGCGTAGGACGTCGGCTCATGCACCACGTCCTCTCCTTGATGGGGGCCACCCCGCTGACCCTGCACGCCACGCCCTATGGGCGTCCGCTCTACGAGGAGTTGGGCTTCAAGGTCACCGGCCGGGCGGAGATGCTCAAGGGGCACTTCACGCCGGGCGGCTCCGCACCGACGGTGCGTACCCGTACGGCCACCGCCGAGGATCTCGCCGCCATCCTCCAGCTCGACGAGGAAGTGCTCGGCACCGATCGCACGCACCTCGTCACCCGGCTGCCCGCCTTCGCCGACCAGTTGCGCGTCGTCGAGGAGAACGGCCGGATCACCGGATACGCGGCCGCCTGGCCCAACATGGACACCCACGTCGTCGGGCCGCTGGTCGCCCGTGACACCGAGACGGCCCAGGCACTTCTCGTGTCCCTGGCCACCGGCACCGATCGTCCGCTGCGCACCGACATCGACGTACGGCACGAAGAGCTGCGGGCGTGGGCCAAGGAGCGCGGCCTTGCTCCGGTCGCCTACAACGCGGTCATGACGTACGGGATCTCCGAGCTGCCGGGGGACTGGAAGCGGCGGTTCGCTCCGCTGACGGTGGCGGCGGTCTGAGCCACAGGTGGACGACGGCGCCGGTCCCCCGGGTCAGGGGATCCGGCGCCGTCGTCGTTGTCCTGTCGCCTCTCAGTGATGCACGGCAGGGCGTTGTCCGGCAGGTGTCGCCACAGCCACCACGGTGCTGGGAGCACTGCCCTTGCGCTCCAGCGCGGCCGAGAGGAACGCGAGCAGCAGGGCTGCCGCGGCCAGGGCGGCGCCCACCCAGTTGGGGGCGGTGTAGCCGAAGCCGGCCGCGATGACCAGTCCGCCGAGCCAGGCGGAGAGGGCGTTGCCGAGGTTGAAGGCGCCGATGTTGACGGCCGAGGCGAGCGTGGGAGCGTCGTGCGCCTGGTCGAGCACCCTCTTCTGCAACGGAGGCACGGCGGCGAAGCCCAGCGCACCGATGAGGGCGATCGTGACGCCGGCCAGGACCTTGTGGTGCGCGGTCAGCGTGAAGAGCGCGAGCACGACGGCCAGGGCGCCCAGCGAGACGTAGAGCAACGGCATCAGGGCGCGGTCGGCGTACCTGCCGCCGACGAGGTTGCCGCCGACCATGCCGAGTCCGAAGAGGACCAGCAGCCAGGTGACCGAGCCGTCGGCGAAACCGGCCACGTGGGTCATCATCGGCGCGATGTAGGTGATGGCGGCGAAGACTCCACCGAAGCCGAGGACGGTCATCGCCATGGCAAGCAGGACCTGGGCGTTCTTGAAGGCGGCCAGTTCGTGGCGCAGGCGTACCCCTTCGGGCCGGGGCATCTCGGGGACGAGCCGGGCGATGCCCGCGAGGCCGGCGACGCCGAGCGCGGCGACGATCGTGAAGGTGAGCCGCCAGCCCGCGGTCTGCCCGATCAGCGTTCCCAGCGGGACACCGACGACATTGGCGACGGTCAGACCGGTGAACATCATCGAGATGGCTCCGGCCTTCTTGTCCGGGGCGACGAGGTCGGCGGCGACGACCGACCCGATGCCGAAGAAGGCTCCATGGGCGAGGGAGGCGATGACGCGGCCGATCAGCATGACACTGAACACGGGGGCGAGGGCGGAGAGCAGGTTGCCGACGATGAACAGCCCCATCAGCAGCATCAGCATCCGCTTGCGGGAGATCCTGGTGCCCAGTGCGGTCATGAGCGGGGCACCGAGCATGACGCCCAGCGCGTAGCCGGTGACCAGGAACCCGGCGGTGGGGATGGAGACCCCGAAGTCGTCCGCGACCTCGGGCAGCAGGCCCATGATCACGAACTCAGTCGTACCGATTCCGAAGGCCCCGATCGCGAGAGCCAGAAGCGCGAGCGGCATGGGGGGTGACACCTTCCCAGACGATTGCAGGAGCATGTTTCGCTCTCTAACAATAATTGCAGACGCGCTATATATGCAAACGCCGGTTACTGGCCCGCTCCGCTTCCGCCCGAAGCCCCCCGCGTAGGGTGCCGCCCATGGGAGATCTCGACATCCGGCCCGCCACCGCGGACGACGTCCCCGCCATCGTGGCGATGCTCGCCGACGACCCCCTGGGCGCCGAGCGGGAGTCACCGGGCGACCTGACCCCCTACCTGGCCGCCCTGGAGCGCCTCACCTCCGACCCGAACCAGCATCTGGTCGTCGCCACCCGCGAGGACCGCGTCGTGGGCACGCTTCAGCTCACCGTCGTTCCAGGACTGTCCCGGCGCGGTGCCACCAGGTCGATCATCGAGGGGGTACGCGTCCACGCCGACGAGCGCGGCAGCGGGCTCGGGACCCTGCTCATCGAATGGGCGATCGAGGAATCGCGGCGCCACGACTGCAGGCTGGTGCAGTTGACGTCCGACAACACCCGTACAGACGCCCACCGCTTCTACGAACGGCTAGGTTTCACAGCCTCGCACGTGGGCTTCAAGCTGGCCCTCTGAGCTGCCGGAGCGCTCCGGGCGACTATCCGATGCCGCGCCACCCCTGCGGGTCCACTCCCCCCGGCACGTCGGCCTCCTGGTCGTAGGGCTGCCGGGTGAACACGAACGACCCGAGGTCGAGGTGGTCCACGGACCCGTCGGGTCGTCGTACGGCTGTCAGGAGCTCCCCCTCGAAGTAGCCCTCCAGGCCCGTCCAGCTGCCGTCCCCGTTGGCCCGGAACCGCGAGCGACGGCCGGCACCGGACAGAGGCTCCAGCGACGCGAGTCCGTCCGCCGTCAGGCGCAGGGCGAATCCGTGCGTCCCCCAGTACCACTGCCCCGCCAACTCCAGCGCCGGCGCGTCGGCTTCGCGCAGCGGACGCCAGGGCTCGGGGATCCTGGGCTCGGCCTCGGCGACGATCCGCACGAGGTCGGCACCGACCGTGGACAGCAGGGGGCCGGAGGTGCAGTTGGCGAGCACGACCGCGGCGACATCGTCCTCCACCCCGATCGTCAGGTTCGCCAGGAAGCCGGGCAGCGAGCCCGAATGCCCCACCAGCAACCGCCCCGCACGGTGCTGCACCTGCAACCCGAGCCCATAGGAGGCGCCGTCGGCGAGGTCCCCGATCCCCGGCGGAGCCGCGGGCGTCCGCATCTCCCGCACGGTCTCCGCGCTCAGCACCCGGTCGTCGCCGTTCGTCAGGAAGACCGCGAACCGCGCCAGGTCGGCCGTGGTGGACCACAGCTGCCCCGCGGGAGCCATCCGTCCGAGGTCCTCGGCGGGTTCCGGCAGCATCACGTCGGCCCACGGATGCACGGCCCAACCGCCGGCGTGCGGCGCCTCGGGACGAACGCCCGTGCGGTCGAGTCCCAGCGGTACGAGCACCTCACGCCGCAGGACCTCCTCCCACGGAGCCCCGCGCAGCTTCTCGACCAGCGCGCCCAGCAGGGTGTATCCGGGGTTCGAGTAGTGGAAGCGGCGCCCCACGGGATGCAGCAAGGGCTGCTCACCCAGCACGTCGGCCAGTTCGGGGCGCAGTGAGCCGGACGTGCGTTCCCACCAGGGGGCGGGCGACTCGGCCGCCAATCCACCGGTGTGGGCGAGCAGTTCGGCGACGGTGGCCTCCCCCGCCCCCGTGCCGGGCACATGCTTCTCGAGCGGGTCGCCGAGGTCGAGCAGCCCCTCGTCCCGCAGTCTCAGGACGAGAACGGCGGTGAAGGTCTTGGTGATCGACCCGATGCGGTACTGCACGGTCTCGTCCGGCCCGTGCCCGTCCACCGACGTACGGGACCCGTGCCACACGGCCCGTCCGCCCCGTACGACCGCCGCCACCAGCGAGGGCGCCCTCCCCTCGGCCTGGGCCACGGCGATCCGGTGCAGCAGCGCCCTGCGCGTGCCGGGAAGCAGCTCTTCCTGAGATGTCGTCATGCCCCCAGTCCATCCCGCGAGGGCCCCGGACGTCGACTTCTTAAGCCCGGCGTCGGGATCGGGTAGCTGCACGCGCTGAGCCACGAGGAAGAGGACCAGGACCACGACCCCCGGCGAGCCCAGATCGCGCACCGATGAGTTTCCCGCGCCACTCTGGTCCCCACACCGGACACTCGGGACGGAAGGCTGGGCGATGCGAAAACTGATCTACGGCATGAACCTGACCCTGGACGGCTTCATCGCCGCGCCTGGCGACGACATCAGCTGGGGCGGCCCACGCAACGAGGAGCTGTTCCAGTGGTGGCTCGACCACGAGCGGGCGAGTGGCGTGACGCTGTACGGGCGCAAGCTGTGGGAGGCGATGAGCTCCCACTGGCCGACCGGCGACCAGCAGCCGGGCGCCAGTGCCGCGGAGATCGAGTTCGCGCGGAACTGGCGGGACACGCCGAAGGTGGTGTTCTCCTCGACGCTCGACAAGGTCGACTGGAACGCCCGCCTGGTCACCGGCGACGCGATCGCCGAGATCACCCGGCTCAGGTCCGAGGACGGCGGCCCCATGACCATCGGCGGCGCGACGCTGGCCGGGGCGGCCATGCGCGCCGGGCTGATCGACGAGTACGCGGTCGTCGCCCATCCGGTCCTGGTGGGCAGCGGCACGCCGTTCTTCGCCGCGCTGGACAGCTGGGTGAACCTGAACCTGCTGGAGACCCGGACGTTCCCGGGTGGCGTGGTCCTGAGCAGGTACGAGACGCGCCGCTGAGAGGCGACTCCCGCGCGCCCGTCAGGTCTGAGCCATGTCCACGAAGCGGGAGTAGTGGCCCTGGAAGGCGACGGTGATCGTGGCCGTCGGGCCGTTACGGTGCTTGCCGACGATGATGTCCGCCTCGCCCGCGCGCGGTGACTCCTTCTCGTAGGCGTCCTCGCGGTGCAGCAGGATCACCATGTCGGCGTCCTGCTCGATGGAACCGGACTCACGCAAGTCGGACACCATCGGTTTCTTGTCCGTGCGCTGCTCGGGACCACGGTTGAGCTGCGAGAGCGCGATCACCGGGACCTCCAGCTCCTTGGCCAGGAGCTTGAGGTTACGGGACATGTCCGAGACCTCCTGCTGACGGCTCTCCTGGCGCTTGGAGCCACCGGCCTGCATGAGCTGGAGATAGTCGATGATCACGAGCTTGATGTCGTTGCGCTGCTTCAGCCGCCGGCACTTGGCCCGGATCTCCATCATCGACAGGTTCGGGGAGTCGTCGATGTAGAGGGGCGCGGAGGACACCTCGGGCATCCGGCGGGCCAGCCGGGTCCAGTCCTCGTCGGTCATGGTGCCCGAACGCATGTGGTGCAGAGCCACTCTCGCCTCGGCCGACAGCAGACGCATCGCGATCTCGTTGCGCCCCATTTCGAGGGAGAAGATGACGCTGGCGAGGTTGTTCTTGATGGACGCCGCGCGCGCGAAGTCCAGGGCGAGAGTGGATTTTCCCATGGCGGGGCGGGCCGCGATGACGATCATCTGGCCCGGGTGCAGACCGTTGGTGAGCGAGTCGAGGTCGGTGAACCCGGTCGGCACACCGGTCATCTCTCCGCTGCGCGAGCCGATCGCCTCGATCTCGTCGAGCGCGCCTTCCATGATGTCGCCGAGCGGCAGGTAGTCCTCGCTGGTGCGCTGTTCGGTGACCGCGTAGATCTCGGCCTGAGCCCGGTTGACGATCTCGTCGACGTCGTCGTCCGCCGCGTATCCCATCTGGGTGATACGGGTACCGGCCTCGACCAGGCGGCGCAGGACCGCGCGCTCATGGACGATCTCCGCGTAGTACTCGGCGTTGGCCGCCGTCGGCACGGTCTGGACGAGGGTGTGCAGATACGATGCGCCGCCCACCTTGTTGATCTCACCGCGCTTGGTGAGCTCGGCGGCGATGGTGATCGGGTCGGCCGGCTCGCCCTTGGCGTAGACGTCCAGGATCGACTGGAAGATTGTCTCGTGGGCGGGCTTGTAGAAGTCGTGGCCCTTGATGACCTCGACGACGTCGGCGATGGCGTCCTTGGAGAGCAGCATGCCGCCGAGGACGGACTGCTCGGCGTCCAGGTCCTGGGGCGGGACCCGCTCGAAGGCCGTGCCTCCGCCGTCCCACCCGCTGTCCCTTCCCCGGTCGTGCTGCTCGTCCCGGCCACGGCCTCCGTCGCCGCGGCGGCGCGAGGACGGCAGACGATCACTGGGCCCGCTGTCGGCCCACGGGTCGTCCAAGGGCTCGGAAATACTCACCGAGCCACCTCCTCCCGTCCGCCGAGCGGACCTTCGCCGTGCTTCTCATTTCTACGGCACGGCACTGACAAATGAGACGCCCAACTCCGGTTCTGGCGCGTCGGGTTTGTGATGATTTCCAGGCCGACGGACGGAGCGGGCGCCGGACCACCGTAGGCCCGCGGGCACCGTCAGCCAATCTGGTTATCCACAGGCCATGTGGACGACGGCCCGGATGCTGTGGAGAACTCCGCAAAACCTGTGCACGACCCGGTGGACAGTCCTGTGAACAAGCCCCGCCTTCTTCCCGAGGAACGGCTCTGACCTGCACGTTCGCCGTCCACCGGCTGTGCAGAAGAAAAACTTTCCCGGTCGGCTCAAGATCAGGTCGAGCTGTTCGTCACGGCGCACACCATGCGCACGCAGGTAAGGGTTCAACTTGCATTGCATCTCTTACCTGTGGACGATTAGATTGGTGCACATGACACAGGCGTCCGCAGCCCCCAAGGCGACCCGGCGACAGCACGACCGCGAGATCGTCGCACTCGCCGTTCCGGCCTTCGGCGCACTCGTCGCCGAACCCCTCTTCGTGATGGCCGACAGCGCGATCGTCGGCCATCTGGGGACCGCACAACTCGCCGGCCTCGGCATCGCCTCGGCCCTCCTCACGACGGCCGTCAGCGTCTTTGTCTTCCTCGCCTACGCCACCACGGCCGCCGTCGCCCGACGCGTGGGAGCAGGCGACCTCCAGGCCGCCATCCGCCAGGGCATGGACGGCATTTGGCTCGCCCTGCTGCTCGGGGCCGCCGTCATCGCCGTGTTCGTCCCCACCGCGCCCTCGATCGTGGAGCTCTTCGGCGCCTCTCACACCGCGGCCCCCTACGCCATCACCTACTTGCAGATCTCAGCACTCGGCATCCCCGCCATGCTCGTGGTGCTCGCCGCGACCGGAGTACTGCGCGGACTCCAGGACACCAGAACTCCCCTGTACGTGGCCGTCGCCGGCTTCGTCGCCAATGGCATCCTCAACGCGGCCCTGGTCTACGGCGCCGACCTGGGCATCGCGGGTTCCGCCTGGGGCACGGTCATCGCCCAGTTCGGTATGGCGGCCGCCTATCTCGTGGTCGTCGTCCGCGGAGCCCGCCGGCATGGAGCTTCCCTGCGTCCCGACGCCGCAGGGATCAGGGCCTCCGCTCAGGCGGGCGCTCCTCTTCTGGTCCGCACGCTTTCCCTGAGGGCGATCCTGATGATCGCCACAGCCGTGGCGGCTCGCCTCGGCGACGCCAACATCGCCGCCCACCAGATCATCCTGTCTCTGTGGAGCCTGCTCGCCTTCGCCTTGGACGCGATCGCCATCGCCGGGCAGGCCATCATCGGCCGCTATCTGGGCGCCGGTGACAGAGACGGTGCCCGTCAAGCGTGCCGTCGGATGGTGGAGTGGGGCATCGCGGTGGGCGTCGTCCTGGGCGTGCTGGTCGTGCTCGCGCGGCCCCTGTTCCTGCCCCTGTTCACCGGTGACTCAACGGTCAAAGACGCTGCACTGCCCGCGCTGGTGATCGTGGCTCTGTCCCAGCCGATCTGTGGTGTGGTCTTCGTTCTGGACGGCGTCCTGATGGGTGCGGGCGACGGGCCCTACCTGGCCTGGGCCATGGTGGTCACCCTCGCCGTCTTCACTCCGGCTGCTCTGCTCGTCCCGGTCCTGGGCGGCGGTCTCACGGCCGTGTGGGCAGCAATGACGCTGATGATGGCGGTCCGCATGCTGACGCTGTGGCTGCGAACCCGCTCCGGCCGCTGGATCGTCACGGGCGCGACCCGCTGACCGTTTCACGTGAAACATCGTGGGCCGTCACGTTTCACGTGAAACACGATGCGCTTCCCGCCGGTTCGAGCATGAGAAAGGGGCCGCACCAGTGAAGGTACGGCCCCTCTCCAACTGCTCAAGCGAGACGCAACTGCTCAAGCCAATCGCAGCGATCAGGCTGCGACGACCTCGATGTTGACCTTGGCGGCAACCTCGGGGTGCAGACGCACGGACGTCTCGTGGGCGCCCAGGGTCTTGATGGGCGAGCCCAGCTCGATGCGGCGCTTGTCGACCTCGGGGCCACCGGAAGCCTTGATCGCGGAAGCGATGTCGGCCGGGGTGACGGAACCGAAGAGACGACCGGCGTCGCCGGAGCGGACGGCCAGGCGGACCTTGACGCCCTCGAGCTGCGCCTTCACCTGGTTGGCCTGCTCGATGGTCTGGATCTCGTGGATCTTGCGAGCACGACGGATCTGCTCGACGTCCTTCTCGCCGCCCTTGGTCCAGCGGATCGCGAAGTTCCGCGGGATCAGGTAGTTGCGAGCGTAACCGTCCTTGACGTCGACGACGTCGCCCGCGGCACCGAGGCCGGAGACCTCGTGGGTGAGGATGATCTTCATTAGTCGGTCACCCTTCCCTTATCGCGCGGTGGAGGTGTAGGGCAGCAGCGCCATCTCACGGCTGTTCTTGACGGCCGTGGCGACGTCACGCTGGTGCTGCGTGCAGTTGCCGGTCACGCGGCGGGCACGGATCTTGCCGCGGTCGGAAATGAACTTCCGCAGCATGTTCGTGTCCTTGTAGTCCACGTACGTGACCTTGTCCTTGCAGAAAGCGCAGACCTTCTTCTTAGGCTTGCGCACAGGCGGCTTCGCCATGGTGTTTCTCCTGTGTGATCAAGAAGTGTGGGTACGACCCACCCCTCGGCCCGAGGCCTAGAAGGGGGGCTCGTCCGAGTAGCCGCCGCCACTGCCGCCGGAGTTTCCACCCCAGCCGCCACCGCCGCCGCCCTGGTTGCCACCGGCGGGAGCGCTGGTGGCCCACGGGTCGTCAGCGGGAGCGCCGCCGCCCTGCTGACCGCCGCCGGAGTTTCCACCCCAGCCGCCGCCACCCTGGCCGCCACCGCCACCGCCGCCGTAACCGCCCTGGCCACCCCGACCGGCGCCGCCGGCCGTCTTGGTGACCTTGGCCGTGGCACTGCGCAGGCTGGCGCCGACTTCCTCGACGTCCAGCTCGTAGACCGTGCGCTTGACGCCCTCACGGTCCTCGTAGGACCGCTGCTTCAGCCGGCCCTGCACGATGACGCGCATGCCTCGCTGGAGCGACTCGGCGACGTTCTCCGCCGCCTGACGCCAGACGGAGCAGGTCAGGAACAGGCTCTCGCCGTCCTTCCACTCGTTCGTCTGACGGTCGAAGGTGCGGGGGGTGGACGCGACACGGAACTTCGCGACCGCCGCACCGGAAGGGGTGAAGCGCAGCTCGGGGTCGTCGACAAGATTGCCGACGACCGTGATGACGGTCTCGCCTGCCATGGGGAACCTCTCGGCGGGTTTGCTGCTCTGGCTGCTTGGTTGCTGCTACTCGAATCCCGGGATCAGCTGAGCGGGAGAGCTCAGTGGGTCTCGGGGCGGAGGACCTTGGTCCGGAGGACCGACTCGTTCAGGTTCAGCTGTCGGTCGAGCTCCTTGACGATCGCGGGCTCAGCCTGCAGATCGATGACCGAGTAGATGCCCTCGGGCTTCTTCTTGATCTCGTACGAGAGACGACGACGGCCCCAGGTGTCGACCTTCTCGACCTTGCCGTTGCCCTCACGGACGACGGAGAGGAAGTTCTCGATCAGGGGGGCGACGGCGCGCTCCTCCAGATCGGGGTCGAGGATGACCATCACCTCGTAGTGACGCATGTGGAACCCACCTCCTTTGGACTCAGCGGCCACGGTCGTTCCGTGGCAGGAGGGTTGTGATGCGTACGCAACGGTATCGGCCGCCACTGACAATCGGGGCTCCCTCGCGGTAGACCCGGTCGTGACATGGGCAGACACATTGCAGACGGTACAGACTACCCGCACACCGGCTTCCGGTTGAAATCCGGCCTCGGGGACCGTCACTCTGTACACATCGGGTGTGTATGGCGCTACGATGCGCCGCCTTCCGCAGGAGGTGCCCTATGGCACAGGCAATGCGACCCAACACCGCCGGAGGCCTCTTCGCCACGGACGGAAAGCCCCATCCCCTCCAGGACACCCTGCTCGCGGTGACCCTGGTGCTGGGCATCACGGCGTTCGTGACGGCGATGTTCCACAACCTGCACCTGCTCAGCTCCTGGACCGGCCTGGTGGGCATCCTCACCGGCGCGTACGGCCAGTGGATCTCGGAGACGACCAGGGAGCGCTTCGGACTGATCCTGGGTCTGGGCGCCGCCGCGGTCGGCTTCTTCCTCGGCATGGCGCACGGCGGCCTCTTCGGTGGGGTCATCAGCTGACGCCACGGGCACCCGCCCTTCTCAACAACCACCCAAAGCACCGCGGAACGCCTCGGCGGCCCCACAGCCGGGACGCAGGTGCCGTACGCCCAGTCGGGGCGCTCGCCAGGCGCAGTAGGCTTCGGCGCGAGAGCCGGAGCCCCTGTACCCATGGGGACACACCAGCCCGAGGAGCGCCCCGAATGAGCCTGACCCTGAGGACGATCAGTCGCGAGCAGCATCTGGCGTACATCCAGAGCCTGCCCTCGGCGAGCCACATGCAGGTTCCTGCCTGGGCAGACGTCAAGGCGGAGTGGCGCTCCGAGAGCCTCGGCTGGTTCGACGAGAAGACCGGCGAACTGGTGGGCGCGGGTCTCGTCCTCTACCGCCAGCTGCCCAAGATCAAGCGCTACCTCGCCTATCTGCCCGAGGGCCCGGTCATCAACTGGTATGCGCCAAATCTGACCGAGTGGCTGGAACCGATGCTCGCGCATCTCAAGCATCAGGGCGCTTTCTCCGTGAAGATGGGCCCGCCGGTGATCATCCGGCGCTGGGAGGCCACCTCCATCAAGGCCGGCATCCAGAACCCGGACGTGAAGCGGCTGCGGGACATCGAGGCCGACTTCATCGAGCCGCGCGCCTTCGAGGTCGCCGACAAGCTCCGCCGGATGGGCTGGCAGCAGGGCGAGGACGGGGGAGCCGGCTTCGGTGACGTCCAGCCGCGGTACGTCTACCAGGTGCCGCTCGCGAACCGCTCCCTGGAAGAGGTCCACAAGAACTTCAACCAGCTGTGGCGCCGCAACATCAAGAAGGCTGAGAAGGCCGGCGTCGAGGTCGTCCAGGGCGGCTACCAGGACCTCGAGGAATGGCAACGGCTGTACGAGATCACCGCGGTCCGCGACCACTTCCGGCCGCGTCCGCTGTCGTACTTCCAGCGCATGTGGACGGCCCTCAACACCGAGGACCCCAACCGGATGCGGCTGTACTTCGCCCGCCACGAGGGCGTGAACCTGTCGGCGGCGACCATGCTGATCGTCGGCGGGCACGTCTGGTACTCCTACGGCGCCTCCGACAACATCGGCCGTGAGGTCCGGCCCTCGAACGCGATGCAGTGGCGGATGCTGCGCGACGCCTACGCGCTCGGCGCGACCGTCTACGACCTGCGGGGCATCTCCGACTCGCTGGACGAGACCGACCACCTCTTCGGTCTGATCCAGTTCAAGGTGGGCACGGGCGGCCAGGCGGCCGAGTACCTCGGCGAGTGGGACTTCCCGCTCAACAAGCTGCTCCACAAGGCGCTCGACATCTACATGTCGCGCCGCTGACGCCGCGCTCTTCGGTTCAATAGCTCGCATACCTCTGATACACCGCAGCCACCAGAAAGGTTCCGGGTCCGGCCATGGCGCTCACGCTCTACGTCGACACCGCGCGCTGGCGTGCGCACCACAAGCACGTGCAGGAGCAGTTCCCGGGGCTCGTCCCGGTCTGCAAAGGCAACGGCTACGGCTTCGGGCACGAGCGGCTGGCGGAGGAGGCCACCCGGCTTGGCTCGGACGTGCTCGCCGTCGGCACGACCTACGAGGCCGCCCGGATCAAGGACTGGTTCGGCGGTGACCTGCTGGTCCTCACGCCGTACCGACGGGGCGAGGAGCCCGTGCCGCTGCCCGACCGGGTGATCCGTTCGGTGTCGTCGATAGACGGCGTCTACGGCCTGGTGGGCGCCCGCGTCGTCATCGAGGTGATGTCCTCGATGAAGCGGCACGGCATCACCGAGCAGGAACTGCCGCAGTTGCACGCCGCCATCGAGAACGTCCGCCTCGAGGGCTTCGCGATCCACCTGCCGCTGGACCGCACCGACGGCTCGGACGCCGTCGAGGAGGTCATCGGCTGGATGGACCGGCTGCGCGCGGCCCGGCTGCCGCTGCACACCATGTTCGTCAGCCACCTCAAGGCCGAGGACCTGGCCCGGCTCCAGCAGCAGTTCCCGCAGACCCGGTTCCGCGCCCGCATCGGGACCCGGCTGTGGCTCGGTGACCACGACTCCACCGAGTACCGCGGTGCGGTCCTGGACGTCACCCGGGTCTCCAAGGGGGACCGCTTCGGCTACCGGCAGCAGAAGGCGGCCTCGGACGGCTTCCTGGTCGTCGTGGCGGGCGGTACCTCGCACGGGGTGGGCCTGGAGGCCCCGAAGGCCCTGCACGGCGTCATGCCGCGCGCCAAGGGGGTCGCCCGCGCCGGCCTGGCCACGGTCAACCGGAACCTTTCTCCGTTCGTCTGGGGCGGCAAGCAGCGCTGGTTCGCCGAGCCGCCGCACATGCAGGTCTCCATCCTCTTCGTGCCGTCGGACGCCCCGGAGCCGAAGGTCGGCGAGGAGCTGGTGGCCCATCTGCGGCACACCACCACGCAGTTCGACCGCATCGTCGACCGCTGAGCCGTCCAAGAGCCTTGGTGGAGACGCTCTAGGGACGCTGTCGTAGAGACAGCAGAAGGCCGTACAGGGCAGCCCCTGTACGGCCTTTCGTGCTGTGACACCCAGGCGTGTTCGCTCAGAGCGAACGGTCGGTGGTCCCCGGTTCGCTGCCCCACTCCACCTGCGGTCCGTCGAACTGGGCGGCGTGCCGCGGCCGATGGGCTGCGGCGCCGAGCACGAAGACGTCCTCCGCCCGGTCGAGGACACCGCCCGATGGATCGTCGTCGCCGGCCAGCCGCACCACGTCCCGCTCCGGCATGAGGATGTCGCGCAGGACCATCGCGCACAGGTACGCGGTGCCCATCAGATGCAGCCCGATGGCCCAGTGGTAGCCGTCGGTCGGCAGACCCTTGTGGGCGTTGCCGCTGGTCGTGTAGGCGAGGTACATCCAGATGCCGAGGAAGTACGCCACCTCGCAGGCCTGCCAGATCAGGAAGTCCCGCCACTTGGGCCGGGCCAGTACGGCCAGCGGCACCAGCCACAGGACGTACTGCGGGGAGTAGACCTTGTTGGTGAGGATGAACGCGGCGACGATCAGGAACGCGAGCTGGGCGAAACGCGGCCGGCGCGGGGCGGTCAGCGTCAGTGCCGCGATGCCCGCGCAGGCCAGCAGCATCAGCAGCGTGGCGAAGGTGTTGACAGTCTCGGTGCTCAGCGGGTCGCTGGAGTTCTGGGCCATGATCAGCCAGAAGGAGCCGAAGTCCACGCCCCGCTCCTGGCTGAACGTGTAGAACTTCGACCAGCCGTCGAAGGCGAAGAACATCACCGGCAGGTTCACCACGAGCCAGGAGACGACCGCGCCGCCCAGGGCCTTCCCGAAGTCCCGCCATTTGCCCGCCCGCCAGCACAGCACGAACAGCGGGCCGAGCAGGAAGACGGGGTAGAGCTTGGCGGCCGTGGCGAGGCCCAGGAGGACGCCGAAGGCGAGCGAACGGCCACGAGCCCACATCAGCATCGCGGAGGCCGTCAGAGCGACCGCCAGCAGGTCCCAGTTGATGGTGGCGGTCAGCGCGAACGCCGGCGCCAGGGCGACCAGCAGCCCGTCCCAGGGGCGACGGGCGTGCGTACGGCTCACGCAGACGACGATGACGGCCGCGCAGGCCATCAGCATCCCCGCGTTGACCATCCAGTACCACTGCTCCTGGTCCTGGATGCTGCCGCTGCCGGGCGTTAGCCAGGCGGCGACCTCCATGAACACACCGGTCAGCACCGGGTATTCGAGGTACTGCATGTCACCGGGGAGCTTGTCGAAGTACGGGACGAGCCCGTCGGCGAAGCCGCGTCCCTGGTAGAGGTGCGGGATGTCGGAGTAGCACGCGTGCGTGTACTGGGAGCTGGCACCGAAGAACCAGGCGCCGTCGTAGCAGGGCGCCTTCTGGACCAGGCCCAGCGCGAACACACCGATGGCCACGAGAGCGATGACCCGCACGGGGTTCCACCAGGACGTCCCCAGCAGAGCACGGCGCCCCAGAGGGCCACCGATCAACTCGCTGCCGCTCCTGGCGACCTCGTCGTTCCTGGTCGGAGGTACGAGGTCCGACTCGTCCACGCTCGCTGGCGTCGGTTCAGCACTGGGCATGGCACACATCCTGCCGTACAAGGCTAGGAGTACGCCGAGGGCCGCCGCACCTGGTGGGTGCGGCGGCCCATGTTTCACGTGAAACACCCTCGACGGGTCATATGGCAGCTAACCGCCCGATCCTCCGAAGAGGCCTCCGTTGCCATTGCCGTTGTTGCCGTTCTCCTCCGTCGACGTGGCCGTCGGTGTGGGGGTCACGCCCCCGTCGGTGCCACCGTTGTCCGTGCCTCCGCTCGAGTCGTCGCACTGCCAGGTGAACCGGCAGGTCTCGGACGCCGTTGGCGACGGGGTGACGAACGACGGGGTGGGCGTCGGCGTGGGCGTCGGAGTGGACGACTCGCTCTCGGTGGGCGTCGGCGTGGGCGTCGGGCTCGGCTCCTCGTTGACGATCTCACCGATGGGCTCCGGCGTCGGGAAGTCGATCTTTGGCTGACCCTTCAGCGCCTGCTCCATGTAGTCGTGCCAGATCTCGGACGGGAACGACGCACCGTGGATCTTCTCCTGACCGCCCGTGCCGTACATCTCCAGGAACGTGCGGTTCTTCTTGGTCTCGTCGTCGTCCAGCCGGAACATGGTGATCGCCGTGGACAGCTGCGGGGTGTACCCGACGAACCAGGCGGACTTGTTGCCGTCCGTGGTACCGGTCTTGCCCGCCACGTCACGGCCGGTCAGCTTGGCGTTGGTACCCGTTCCCTTGTCGACCACGGTCTTGAGAACGTCGGTGACGTTGTCGGCGACCTTCTTCTCGAAGGCCTGCTCGGGCGCCGCCTTGTGCTTGAAGACCTCCCCGTCCTTGCTGGTGACCCTCTCGACGGAGAACGGCTCGTTCTGCTTGCCGCTGTCCGCGAAGGTGGCGTACGCGCCCGCCATGCGGATGGCGCTGGGGTCGGAGATACCGATGGAGAAGGAGGGGAAGTTGGTGCCGGCCAGACTGTTCTCCTTGAGACCCGCGTCCATGGCCGCCTCCTTCACCTTGTCCAGGCCGACATCCATGCCGAGCTGCACGAAGGCGGAGTTCACCGACTCCCGCATCGCCTCACGAAGGTCGATCTGGAACTTGGGCGGAGAGCCGTAGGACTGCTTGCCGTCGTTCTCCTGGAGCCACTCCTTGCCCTCCTCGTTCTTCCAGACCGTACGGTCGTAGTTCTTGATCTTGAGGTCGTTCTTGCCGCTGAACAGGCTCTTGGCGTTGACGACGGTGCGCTCGTCCTGCGCCTGGCTCTCGCCGAGGTCCGGATCACGCACGCCCCACTTCATCGCCGCGGCGAGCACGAAGGCCTTGAACGTCGAACCGACCTGGGCACCGGTCGAGTCGCAGTTGTTGGTGAAGTGCGTCGTCGCGTCCTCGCCGCCGTAGCAGGCCCGGATCGCACCGGTGGACGGCTCCACCGACGCACCGCCGAACTGGACGAAGGTGTCCTTCGTCGGCCGCTTCTTGGGGTCGATGTTCTCCTTGCGGACCTTCTTGACCGCTGCCTCGAGCTCGCCGACCTTCTTCTTGTCGAAGGTCGTGTAGATCGAGTAGCCACCCTGCTGAAGCTGGTCGGCGGTGATGATCTTGTTGTTGACCAGATAGGCCTTGGCGAGGTCGACCAGATAGCCGACCTGACCCTTGAGCTGGGTGTTGGACCGGGGGTTCTGCACCTTGGGAAGCGAGGTGTAGTTGGCCCGGTCCGCCGCGCTGAGATGGCCGTACTCGACCATCTTGTTCAGGGTGTCCTGCATCTGCCGGAGGGCCCGCTTCTGGTTGGCCTCAGGCGTGGCGTTCGCGGGGTCGATGGAGGTCGCGCCCGCCGGGTCGTAGTACGTGGCGCCCTTCAACGTGGCGGCCAGGAAGGCGCACTCGCCCGGGTCCAGCTTCTCGGCGTCCTTGTTGAAGTACGCGCGCGCGGCGGCCTGGAGGCCGTAGGCGTTGCGTCCGTAGTACGCGGAGTTCAGGTACTCGGCCATGATCTGGTCCTTGTTGACCGTGGCTCCGACCTTGATGGAGATGAAGATCTCCTTGAACTTGCGTGTGACGGTCTGGGACTGGTCGTTCAGGAGCGCGTTCTTGACGTACTGCTGGGTGATGGTGGAACCACCCTGAGTCTCGCCGCCCCTGACCATGTTGAACACGGCGCGGGCGATGCCCTTGGGGTCGATGCCGCTGTCTGTGTAGAAGGTCTTGTTCTCCTGCGAGACGACGGCGTACTGCATCGCCTTCGGGATCTGCGCGAGGTTGATGATCTGACGGTTGGTCTCACCGCCGGTGGAAACCATCTCGCTGCCGTCGGACCAGTAGAAGACGTTGTTCTGCGCCGTCGCGGTCTTGTCAATGTTCGGAACACTGACGAGCGCGTACCCGACGCCGGCCACGGCCACCAGGCTTCCGATGAAGCCGATGAACAGTCCCGTCACCAGCTTCCAGGACGGCACCCAGCGCGCCACGCCGTACTTGCCGGCGCGCGGATAGTCGATCAGCCGCTTCCTGCCGGGATCGGCCGCCCGCCCACGACCCGTCGGCGCCCCACGGCGGTTCCCGCGGCCCGGCTCCGGTCCTCTGCGGCGACCACCGCCGCCCGTGCTTCTCTGGGCGGCGCGGCGGGTCTCGGCACGGCTGCCGTACGGACGTTCCTCGCCTTCCGGACCGAAAGCAGCGGACTCCTGGGAACTCGTCCCATAGGAGTCGGCAAGAGACCCGGTGGCGCCTCGCGGAGCCGCGCGGCGGCCGGAGGACGAGCCGGACTGGCCGCGTCGGGCCGCGGCACGTCCGCCTCCCTGCGGCTGCGGCGGTTTGCGACGGTGCTCGCTCATCGAACGACTACTCCTCGGGCAGGCGCACCTTTGCGCGCCTGGAAACGGCGGCTGGTTTCCGGTCCCCCCGAAGTACGGATGCGGTCGGTCGCTCATTCATCCGTACTGCACCGGGACAACGACGCCCCCCAGGCGTCACTCGCTTCCCGGTGGCGTGCATGCCGCACAGACTACGCACCGTCAAAACCCGCCGAGCCCCGAAGTTCACCCCAAATCAGGCAACTTGGTTCGCATGAATCATTGATGTGATCCCGTTCACCATCCCCCCACTTGTCGCTTCCGGAAGGCCGTTCTATCGTCTTGATGTATCGAGTCGATACATCGGTGCGAGACAGTGACGAGGAGGCGACGATGAGCCGGCGTTCCGGGATCCTCGAGTTCGCTGTCCTCGGGCTGCTCCGCGAGTCCCCGATGCACGGCTACGAGCTGCGTAAACGCCTCAACACGTCCCTGGGTGTGTTCCGTGCCTTCAGCTACGGCACGCTCTACCCCTGCCTCAAGACGCTGGTCGCCAACGGCTGGTTGATCGAGGAACCGGGACACACCACGGAGGACGCCCTCGCCGCACCACTCGCAGGGCGTCGCGCCAAGATCGTCTACCGGTTGACGGCGGAAGGTAAGGAGCACTTCGAGGAGCTGCTCTCGCAGACGGGTCCCGACGCGTACGAGGACGAGCACTTCGCCGCTCGTTTCGCCTTCTTCGGGCAGACCTCGCGCGACGTCCGCATGCGAGTCCTCGAAGGCCGGCGCAGCCGGCTGGAGGAGCGCCTGGAGAAGATGAGTGCCTCGCTGGCACGCACCCGGGAGCGACTCGACGACTACACGCTTGAGCTCCAGCGCCACGGGATGGAGTCCGTGGAGCGCGAAGTGCGCTGGCTGAACGAGCTCATCGAAAGCGAGCGGGCCGGCCGGGACCTGAAGGGTCCCGGCCATGGAGAAACCGTTCGCGACACCACAGAGGGAGCGCCGGGCGTCCTGCCCCGGCCCGGGGACACCCCCGGGCCGGATACGCCCGGCGACACCGCCACGTGAGGTCCCTGCCAGGGCCTCACTCGTACACACAGGGAGCAACCGGAATGGGTTCGGTTCGCGTAGCCGTCGTCGGCGTGGGCAACTGCGCCGCGTCGCTGGTTCAGGGAGTCGAGTACTACAAGGACGCCGACCCGGCGTCGAAGGTCCCCGGGCTGATGCATGTCCAGTTCGGCGACTACCACGTCCGTGACATCGAGTTCGTCGCGGCGTTCGACGTCGACGCGAAGAAGGTCGGTCTCGACCTCGCCGACGCCATCGGCGCCTCCGAGAACAACACCATCAAGATCTGCGACGTGCCGAACACCGGTGTGAAGGTCCGGCGGGGCCACACCCTCGACGGTCTCGGCAAGTACTACCGCGAGACCATCGAGGAGTCCGAGGCCGAGCCGGTCGACGTCGTCAAGGTCCTCAAGAAGAAGCAGGTCGACGTCCTCGTCTGCTACCTGCCGGTCGGCTCCGAGGAGGCGGCGAAGTTCTACGCCCAGTGCGCCATCGACGCCAAGGTCGCCTTCGTCAACGCCCTCCCGGTCTTCATCGCCGGCACCAAGGAGTGGGCGGACAAGTTCACCGAGGCCGGCGTCCCGATCGTCGGCGACGACATCAAGTCCCAGGTCGGCGCCACCATCACGCACCGCGTCATGGCGAAGCTGTTCGAGGACCGGGGCGTCGTCCTGGACCGCACGATGCAGCTGAACGTCGGCGGCAACATGGACTTCAAGAACATGCTCGAGCGCGACCGCCTCGAGTCGAAGAAGATCTCCAAGACGCAGGCCGTCACCTCCCAGATCCCCGACCGGGACCTCGGCGAGAAGAACGTCCACATCGGCCCGTCCGACTACGTGGCCTGGCTCGACGACCGCAAGTGGGCCTACGTCCGCCTCGAGGGTCGCGCCTTCGGTGACGTCCCGCTGAACCTGGAGTACAAGCTCGAGGTCTGGGACTCCCCGAACTCCGCGGGTGTCATCATCGACGCCCTGCGCGCCGCGAAGATCGCCAAGGACCGCGGCATCGGCGGCCCCATCCTCTCGGCCTCCAGCTACTTCATGAAGTCCCCGCCGGTCCAGTACTTCGACGACGAGGCCCGCGAGAACGTCGAGAAGTTCATCAAGGGTGAGGTCGAGCGCTAAGGCTCACTCAAAACGCTCCTGCCAGGGCTACAGAGGGTCCCCGGGTGGTATCGCCCGGGGACCCTCGCCGTATGTGAGGCTGTGCCCCATGCCCGTCGTCCGCGATCTGCGTGTCCTGCTCCGCCTCCGGGACTTCCGGCGCCTGCTCTCCGTGCGCCTGCTCTCCCAGGGCGCGGACGGCGTCTACCAGATCGCTCTGGCCGCGTACGTCGTCTTCTCCCCGGAGAAGCAGACCTCGGCCGCCTCGATCGCCTCCGCCATGGCGGTCCTGCTGCTCCCCTACTCCTTGGTCGGCCCGTTCGCCGGTGTACTCCTGGACCGCTGGCGCCGCCGTCAGGTCTTCCTCTACGGCAACCTCGTGCGCGCCCTGCTGGCGTCGGCGACGGCCGTCCTGATCCTCGGCGACGTCCCGGACTGGCTCTTCTATGTCTCCGCCCTGTGTGTCACCGCGGTCAACCGCTTCGTCCTGTCAGGCCTGTCCGCGGCACTGCCCCGAGTCGTCGACGACGAGCGACTGGTGATCGCCAACTCCCTTTCCCCGACCGCCGGAACGCTCGCCGCGACCGCGGGCGGCGGACTCGCCTTCGCCGTACGGCTCCTGGCCGGCGACTCCGACGCGGCCGTGGTGCTGCTCGGTGCCGGGCTCTACCTGTGCGGCGCCCTGGCCGCCCTGCGAATGCCGCCCGAACTGCTGGGCCCTGAACCCGAGTTGATCCAGACGCGTCTGGGCACCGCGCTGGCCGGCACCGCACGCGACCTGATCGCCGGTGTACGGCATCTGGCCGCACCCGCACGCCGGTCCGCTGCCCGGGCGCTCGGCGCGATGTCCCTCATGCGGTTCTGCTACGGCGCTCTGCTCGTCATGGTGTTGATGCTCTGCCGGTACACCCTGACGTCCGATCCCAGTGACGGACTGGCCCTGTTGGGGCT
Source organism: Streptomyces griseorubiginosus (assembly GCF_001514195.1). Lineage (GTDB taxonomy): Bacteria > Actinomycetota > Actinomycetes > Streptomycetales > Streptomycetaceae > Streptomyces > Streptomyces griseorubiginosus. The sequence continues at coordinate 180,423 of NZ_KQ948742.1, forward strand.
CGCGTTGGGGGTATCGGCGGCCGGGTTCTTCGTCGCCGCCGTCATCACGCCCTGGGCGGCCGGCAGGCTCGGACCCGAACGCTGGATCGTCGTGTGCGCGGCCGCTGCCGCGGTCCTGGAGCCCGCTCTCGGGCTTTCTTTCGCCACCGTGCCCATGCTCATCGCGGCGTTCGTCCTTGGCCTGGTCACTCAAGGCGCGAAGATCGCCACGGACACGATCGTGCAGTCCGCCGTCGACGACGGATTCCGAGGACGGATCTTCTCCGTCTACGACGTGCTGTTCAACATCGCCTTCGTGGGCGCCGCAGCTGTGGCCGCGCTGATGCTGCCGCCGGACGGGCGTTCGGACATTCTTGTGATCGCTGTCGCCGTCGTCTACGGGGCGGTCGCTGTGGCGATGGCGAAAGATCGGCGAGTGACGGCGGACCGATGACGGGCGATGTTTCACGTGAAACACCGCCCGGTCGCTGCCCGGGGTCATGTTTCACGTGAAACATGACCCCGTTCCCCGCCTCAGCTCTGCTCGGCCCACCAAGCCTTGAGTGCGGAAACCGCCTCGTCGTGACCCATCGGCCCGTGCTCCAGCCGAAGCTCCAGCATGTGCTTGTACGCGCGACCCACGGCAGGGCCCGGGCCCACATCTAGGATCTTCATGATCTGGTTGCCGTCCAGATCGGGCCTGATCGAGTCCAGTTCCTCCTGCTCCTGAAGCTGGGCGATCCGCTCCTCCAGCCCGTCGTACGCGCGGGACAGTGCCGCCGCCTTGCGCTTGTTACGGGTCGTGCAGTCCGAGCGGGTCAGCTTGTGAAGCCGGTCGAGCAGCGGCCCGGCATCCCGCACATAGCGGCGAACCGCGGAGTCGGTCCACTCTCCAGTGCCGTATCCGTGGAAGCGCAGATGGAGTTCGACGAGCCGGGAGACGTCCTTCACCAGGTCGTTGGAGTACTTGAGCGCCGTCATCCGCTTCTTGGTCATCTTCGCTCCGACCACCTCATGGTGATGGAACGAAACCCGGCCGTCCTTCTCGAACCGCCGCGTGCGCGGCTTGCCGATGTCATGAAGCAGGGCGGCCAGACGGAGCGTGAGGTCGGGCCCCTCCTTCTCCAGTGCGATGGCCTGCTCAAGAACGATCAGCGTGTGTTCGTAGACGTCCTTGTGCCGGTGGTGCTCGTCGCTCTCCAGGCGCAGGGCGGGCAGCTCGGGGAGCACGTACTCGGCCAGTCCGGTGTCGACGAGCAGCGCCAAGCCCTTGCGCGGGTGCGCGGACAGGATGAGCTTGTTCAACTCGTCCCGGACACGCTCGGCGGAGACGATCTCGATGCGCCCGGACATCTCCTTCATGGCCGCCACGACCTCGGGGGCCACCTCGAAGTCGAGCTGGGCCGCAAAGCGGGCCGCGCGCATCATCCGCAGCGGATCGTCGGAGAACGACTCCTCGGGGGTGCCCGGCGTGCGCAGTACCCGTGCCGCGAGATCTTCGAGACCGCCGTGCGGGTCGATGAACTTCGCCTCAGCGAGGGCGTACGCCATCGCGTTCACCGTGAAGTCCCGACGGACGAGGTCCTGCTCGATGGAGTCGCCGTACGCCACCTCGGGCTTGCGGGAGGTCCGGTCGTAGGCCTCGGACCGGTAGGTGGTCACCTCCACCTGGTAGCCGTCCTTCTGCGCCCCGACCGTGCCGAAGGCGATCCCGACCTCCCAGACGGAGTCCGCCCACTTCCTGAGGATCTTCAGTACATCCTGGGGGCGGGCGTCGGTCGTGAAGTCGAGGTCGTTGTCCGGCCGGCCCAGCAACGCGTCCCGGACCGGCCCTCCGACCAGCGCCAGGGAGAACCCGGCGTCCTGGAAGCGGCGAGCCAGGTCGGTGGCGACCGGAGGGAATCGCAGCAGTTCGTTCACCGTGCTGCCATGCTCCTGGCTGAGGACATTGAGGTGGGATTCGTCGGCGTTCGGCACAACAGAAGAGGGTACGTGGCCGCGGCGGCCCGGAGCGCCTCCATTAAACGTGCACAGACCCGCCACCCGAACCTGCACAAGGTCTGCTCCGGAGATCACGGTCGCACTTCTCTTTATACGTGCACATTCAGGACAGTGCGGCCGTGTCTCCCGATCTTGTGGAGCGGTCCGCGGCACTTCCCCTCAGCGCGCATCGTTACCATGCGTGGACGCACATTCCGACGACCACTGACGACGACTAGGGACGGGCGAGCGCGTGGCCGAGGCGGCAGACTTCCAGGGGACCAGTCCCTCACCTGCCCGCCGCTGGCTGCGGCGCACCGGGGCCCTGCTGGCAGGGGTTCCGCTGCTGGCCGGCCTGTGCCAGCTTCCCGCCGCCTCACAGGCCCAGGCCGCCGACGACTCCGGCTCGGTGGCCGTCGCCATCGACACCCTCAGCCCCAGCGCGCCTACGGACGGTGACACCGTCACCGTCTCGGGGACCGTGACCAACAACGGCAAGCAAGCCGTCACCTCCGCGCATGTGGACCTGGGGGTGGGTCCCGAGCTGACCACCCGCTCGTCGATCGACCAGGTCACCCAGGACAGCGACTCCCTCCAGGGCCCGACGGGATCCGAGGTCGGCGGCAAGTACGTCGCGAAGTTCCCCAAGCTGACCCCGGGCGTCGCCCAGCCCTTCTCCCTCACCGTCCCGGTCGACGAGCTGGACCTCGGCGATGCCGGCGTCTACCAGCTCGCCGTCTCCCTCTCGGGCAAGACGGCCGCACAGCCCTGGGACCGTGTGCTCGGCGTCCAGCGGACGTTCCTGCCCTGGCAGGACGACGAGGCGGACCCGAAGACGAAGACGACCTTCCTGTGGCCGCTGATCTCCAACGTCCACATGACGGCGGAGACCGGTGCCAACGCGCAGCAGACGCCGGTCTTCCTCAATGACGACCTCGCGAAGGAGATCTCGGCCGGCGGCCGACTGGACCAGATGCTGTCGTTGGGCGAGGAACTCGACGTCACCTGGGTGATCGACCCCGATCTCCTGGCCTCCGTCGACGCGATGACCGGCCGCTACGAGGTACAGGGCCCGGGCGACACCACCACGCCAGGCACCCAGCAGGCGGTTGCCAAGCAGTGGCTGGCGAGGCTCCAGAAAGCGGTCGAGGGCCAGGAGGTCGTCGCGCTGCCCTTCGCCGACCCCGACCTCGCCTCCCTGGCCCACAACGGAACGAGCGTCACCGGTTCGCTCAGCCACCTCGACGAGGCAACCGATGTCGCGGTCACCACGGTGAAGACCGTGCTCCACGTGACACCGAGCAGTGACTTCGCCTGGCCCGTGAACGGCGCGGTCGACCCCTCGATCGTCAAGGTCGCCACCTCCGCCGGCGCCGACAAGGTGATCGCGCGCAGCGACAGTCTCCAGGAGACCGGTGGCCTGTCGTACACGCCGTCCGCCGCCCGTCCCATCGGTGGCGGCACCACGGCGGTCGTCGCGGACGCACGGCTGTCGACGGCGTTCCAGGGCGACCTGACGAGGGCTTCCTCCGCGACGCTCGCCGTCCAGCGGTTCCTCGCCCAGAGCCTCACTCTCGGACTCCAGACGAACAAGCAGCGCAGCGTCGTCGTCGCCCCGCAGCGGATGCCCACAGCGAGCCAGGCCGCCGCCATGGCCGAGGCGATCAGCGCGCTCCAGAGCGGGAACTGGTCCGAGCCGCAGAAGCTCACCGCGGCGGCCGCGGCCAAGCCCGACCCGGGCGCCACCACCAAGGTGCCCCCGGCCTCCGCCTATCCCCGCTCGCTGCGCAAGCAGGAACTCTCGAAGGCGGCCTTCCAGCAGATCGCCGGCACCCAGGGCAAGCTCGACAACCTCAGGGTGATCCTCTCCGACCAGTCCCGCGTCGTGACCCCCTTCGGGCGGGCCATGAACCGCGAGATGTCCACGTCATGGCGGGGCCGTGCCGACGAGGCGAGCAGTTTCTGCAACGACGTCGAGTCCTACCTCGACAGGCTGACCTCCCAGGTCAGCCTGATCGACAAGTCGGAGACCAAGCTCTCCGGCCGCAGCGCCACCATCCCCGTGACCGTCCAGAACAACCTGGTCCAGGGAGTGGAGCACCTGAGGCTGCGGCTGACCTCGCTGAGCCCGAACCGGCTCGAGATCGGTGGCTCCTCCTACGACGAGCAGCCCGTCGAGGTCTCCGGCGGCCACAGCCAGACGGTGAAGTTCACCACCACCGCCAACGCCAACGGCCAGTCCTCGGTGATCGCCCAGCTGTACACCGAGGACGGCCAGCCGTACGGCAACGCGGTCCGGTTCGACGTACGGGTCACGGAGTTCACCGCCACCGTGATGCTGGTCATCGGCGGCGGAGTCCTGCTGCTGGTACTGGCAGGATTCCGCATGTACACCCAGCGCAAGCGGGCGGCCGCCCGTGAGGCCGAGCAGAACAGCCCGGACGACGAGACGGGCGAGGCCGCCGACGGGCCGGAGAACCCCGAGGGCCCCGAGGACCGTCTCACCAAGGAGTCCGGCACCGCCGGGCCCGGGGCGGACGGCCCCGAGCAGCCGAGTGACCTGACAGCGGACACCGCAGCGGAAAGCGCCGACCCGTCCGGCACGGGTGAGAGAGTGGACCGTTGAGGATGTCGTGGCCGGTGGGCCCGGGACGATGAGGTGGGGTAACCATGAACGCGCCGTACGAGGGTGACAGCCAGGGCGCGGGCAGCTCGGGTCGCCCCGAGGGCCCGCCGCCCGAGCACGGCCAGGTGCCGCCGCAGTCACCCGCGGACATGTACGTCCAGGACGCCTACGACCAGGACCCCTACCGGGGCCAGGACCTCCACACCCAGGACCCGGTCGCCGAGGCCCTCTACGACCGTGCCGCACACCCCCCGCCGCCGCCCGGCACCTACCCTCCTCAGCAGCCCCTGTACGCGCAGCCGCCCCAGTCCCCCTACGCCCCCGACCCCCAGGTCTGGGCGCAGACCCCGGCGCCCGAGCCGGAGGGGCCGACGCAGTTCCTGCCGTACGGCGACAACCCGCGCACGACCCAGTTCGTGGGCGTCGACGACCTGGTCACCGAGGCCGGCGAGGAACGCCACGAGCCGGACGCCTTCGCGCACCTCTTCCGCGACCAGCAGCAGGGCGGCGGCCGCCCGACGGATCCCCCGTCGGTGCCTGGACCGGCGCCTGCTCCCGGAGCGCCGTCGCAGGTCCCGCAGTTCCAGGCGTCTGCCGCGCCCGGCCCCGCGGCCGAGGAGACGATGAACCTCGGTACCGCCCCGGCCTTGGCCGAGACGGCCTCCGCCGCCACGGTGGCTCCAGCCGCTCCTGCCGCTCCCGCCAAGAAGGGCGGGAAGGCCACCGGCCTGCTCAAGTCGAGCGCCGTGATGGCGGCCGGCACGATGGTCTCCCGGCTCACCGGCTTCGTGCGCTCGGCGCTGATCGTGTCGGCGCTGGGCACCGCCTTCCTGGGCGACTCCTTCCAGGTGGCCTACCAGCTGCCGACCATGATCTACATCCTCACCGTCGGCGGCGGTCTGAACTCCGTCTTCGTACCGCAGCTCGTACGCGCCATGAAGGAGGACGACGACGGCGGTGAGGCGTTCGCGAACCGGCTCCTGACGCTCGTGATGGTGGCCCTCGCCGCTCTCACCGCCATCACGATGTTCGCGGCGCCGCTGCTGGTGCGCGCGCTCTCGAACTCGGTGGCGTCCAATCCGGCGGCCAATGACGTGGCCATCACCTTCACCCGTTACTTCCTGCCCTCGATCTTCTTCATGGGCATCCACGTGGTGATGGGCCAGATCCTCAACGCACGCGGCAAGTTCGGCGCGATGATGTGGACTCCGGTCCTCAACAACATCGTCATCATCGTGACGCTCGCGACGTTCCTGTGGGTCTACGGCACCGCCAAGCACTCCGGCATGAGCGTCACCTCCATCCCGCCGGAGGGGCAGCGGCTGCTCGGCGTGGGCATCCTGCTGGGTCTCGTGGTGCAGGCCCTCGCGATGATCCCGTATCTGCGCGAGACCGGTTTCCGACTGCGGCTGCGCTTCGACTGGAAGGGCCACGGCCTGGGCAAGGCCGCGATGCTCGCCAAGTGGACCATCCTGTTCGTCCTCGCCAACCAGGCCGGCGCGCTCGTCGTCACCCAGCTCGCCACCGCCGCCGTCGCCGACACCAAGATCGCCGGCACGGGCTTCAGCGCCTACGCGAACGCCCAGCTGATCTGGGGGCTCCCGCAGGCAATCATCACCGTCTCGCTGATGGCCGCCCTGCTGCCGCGCATCTCGCGCTCGGCCGCCGAGGACGACGCAGGCGCGGTGCGCGACGACATCTCCCAGGGCCTGCGCACGACAGCGGTCGCGATCGTGCCGATCGCCTTCGGCTTCCTGTCCCTCGGCATCCCCATGTGCACGCTCATCTTCGGCTCGTCGGGCACCGGTGGGGCCACGAACATGGGTTACATGCTGATGGCCTTCGGCCTCGGCCTGATCCCGTACTCGGTCCAGTACGTCGTCCTGCGTGCCTTCTACGCCTACGAGGACACCCGGACGCCGTTCTACAACACCGTCATCGTGGCAGCCGTCAACGCCGCTGCCTCTGCCGTCTGTTACGCCGTCCTGCCGCCTCGCTGGGCCGTGGCCGGCATGGCCGCCGCCTATGGTCTGGCGTACGCCATCGGCGTGGGCGTGGCCTGGCGCCGCCTGAGCAAGCGCCTCGGCGGCGACCTGGACGGCAAGCGGGTCCTGCGGACCTACGCCCGGCTCTGCATCGCCTCCGTCCCGGCCGCCCTGCTCAGCGGCGCGGCCTGCTACGGCATTGCCCACACCCTCGGTCAGGGCGTGGTCGGTTCGTTCGCCGCGCTGATCGTGGGCGGGGCCGTCCTGCTCGGGATCTTCTTCGTCGCGGCACGCAAGATGCGCATCGAGGAGTTGAACTCCCTGGTCGGCATGGTCCGGGGGCGTCTGGGGCGCTGAGCCGGGGGTACGCGCACAACCATCGTCCGCCATCGTGTGTCGTGCATAGCGGCGGACTGTGGGCACAATTGGATTCTGCGTCGCACGGCGCGCAATGAATGGGGAGGCAGGGAACGACGGTGGCGGAACGGAGCACGGCTGCCGTCGACGTGGCAGACACCAGCGGTGATCAACCGCTGACCGCCAAGGCGGACCAGTCCACGGCCGACGGCGTGGCCAAGAACCGGGAGCGGGACACGGAAGACGTCGAGGCACAGGGGAGTGGCGGGACCGAGAGTCCTGGCAAGGCGTCACCGCCGGAGCTGCACAGCGGTCACAAACTGGCCAGACGCTACCGTCTCGAGGAGTGCGTCACCCGTCTGGACGGGTTCAGCAGCTGGCGTGCCGTCGACGAGAAACTCCGTCGGGCCGTGGGCGTGCACATCCTGCCCGCGGACCATGCGCGGGCGCGTTCCGTCCTTGCCGCGGCCCGTTCCTCCGCGCTCCTCGGCGACCCGCGGTTCGTCCAGGTCCTGGACGCCGTCGAGGAGAACGACCTCGTCTACGTCGTCCACGAGTGGCTGCCCGACGCGACCGAGCTGACCACGCTCCTCGCCTCCGGCCCGCTGGAGCCGTACGACTGCTACCAGATGGTCAGTCAGGTGGCCTCCGCGATGGCCGCGGCCCACCGTGAGGGCCTCGCGCACCTGCGACTGAACCCGAACGCCGTGCTGCGTACGTCGAGCGGCCAGTGGCGCATCCGCGGCCTGGCCGTGAACGCCGCGCTGCGCGGCGCGAGTTCGGACACCCCGCAGCGCGCGGACACCGAGGCGATCGGCGCCCTTCTGTACGCGGCGCTGACCCAGCGCTGGCCGTACGAGAGCGACGCGTACGGCCTGGCCGGGCTGCCCAAGGACGTCGGTCTGATCGCACCCGACCAGGTGCGGGCGGGCGTGCACCGCGGGCTGTCCGAGCTGTCGATGCGGGCACTGGCCAACGACGGTGCCACCGCCTCCCGGCACGAGTCGGCGTGCACGACGCCCGAGGAACTGGTCAAGGCGATCGGGGAGATGCCCCGTATCCGCCCGCCGGAGCCTGCGTTCACCGCGCCCCCGGAGTACCAGCGCACCACGTACCAGCAGGGCACGTACGGCCGTCCGGCGCCGCATCCCGGTGTCACCCAGCCGGTCGTGCCCCCGCCGCCGCCCCTCCAGAGCCGCACCGGCCGAGCCCTGAAGTGGGCTGTGTCGGCCCTCCTCATCGCCGCGCTGGGTCTGGGCAGTTGGCAGCTGGCGGACGCGCTGATGGATCGGGGCGGCAGCTCGGACGACAACCAGAGCCAGACGACCGACGACGGCGACAAGAACAGCACCGCGCCGAAGCCGACGAAGACGCTCAGCATCGAGGATGCCCAGGAGTTCGTCGCCCAGGGCGACGCCCAGCACCCCAATGACGTGAAGCTGACGTACGACAACAGCATGACCACAGGCTGGCGGACCAGCAGCTACAAAAACGGTCCGAAGATAGTGATCAAGCCTGGCGTCGGCATCGTCTACGACCTCGGTTCCTCCCAAGAGGTGTCGGCCGCCACCCTGTCACTCCGGTACGGCGGCAACTACACGGCAGCCTCGCTGTACGCAGCCGATTCGCTCACGCCGTCCTCCCTGGACGCCATGACCAAGATCGGCTCGGTCACGACCGACGACACCACGGCCACGATCAAGGTCGGCAAACCGGTGAAGTCGCGGTACGTGCTGGTCTGGCTCACCGCGATGCCGTACTCCGGGGACGATCCCGCGAATTACAGCAACCCCGGCTACAAGCAGGCCATCACCAATGTGAAGTTCACCGGCTGAGGCAGCACCACAGACAAGGGGGAGGGGGTCGGATGGCAGATGACACCGCGTACGGCGGCACCAGCGATCAGGACCTCCTGGCCCGTCACGTGGACGGCGATCCCGACGCCTTCGGTGAGCTCGTGCGGCGCCATCGGGACCGGCTCTGGGCGGTAGCCCTCCGGACGCTCGGGGACCGCGAGGAAGCCGCTGACGCCGTTCAGGACGCCCTCGTGTCCGCCTACCGGGCCGCCCACACCTTCCGGGGACAGTCGGCCGTCACGACCTGGCTGCACCGGATCACGGTGAACGCCTGCCTGGACCGGGCCAGAAAGGCCGCCTCGCGCAAGACGTCCCCGGTGGATGACACCGAGCGCCTGGAGCAGCTCCTGGAGCCGCACGAGTCCGCCTCGGCGCCCGCGGAGCGCAACGACCTGCACCGCCAACTCCTGGAAGCCCTCGGCACGCTCCCGCCCGATCAGCGCGCCGCCCTCGTCCTGGTGGACATGCAGGGTTACCCCGTCGCCGAAGCCGCCCGCATGCTCGACGTGCCCACCGGCACAGTGAAGAGCCGCTGTGCCCGGGGCAGAGCCAGACTCCTCCCCCTCCTCACCCATCTGCGGCCGGAAAAGGCCGGAGATGACAGAGAAGGGAACGCCGGACGGAACCGCACGCAGGGGACATCCGTCCCACCCGCAGCGGGTTCTTCGTCGGAAGGCCCGCCCAAGTCGGGACCAAGCGATTCAGCCGTAGTGAAGGGCGGAGGTGGGCGAGCGTGACTTCCTCGACGGACACAGCCGGGCACCCGGACGTCGCCGAGATCTCCGACCTCACCGAAGGCCTCCTCCCCGATTCCAGGACCGCGGACGTACGTCGGCATCTGGATGACTGCGAACTCTGCGCCGACGTGCACGCGTCGCTGGAGGAGATCCGTGGACTGCTCGGAACAGCACCGGGGCCGACCCGCATGCCCGCCGATGTGGCCGGGAGGATCGACGCCGCTCTCGCCGCCGAGGCCCTGCTCCAAGCCACAGCCCCCGACGCGGTGAACGCACCGGCGCCGGTGGAAAGCGCGCATGTTTCACGTGAAACATCGCCCACCGCCGACCGCCCCTCGGGACATGCCCGGTCCGCCTCGACCGGTCCAGGCCGCAAGGAGAGGAAGAAGGGCAGCCGGCGCAGGACTGCTGTCCTGGGTGCCGCTTTCGCGGTCGCCGCTCTGGGATTGGGTTCTGTACTCATCACATCGCTGAATGACGGCAAGACGTCAGACGAAAGTCAGGCCTCCCCGTCCGACACCTTCTCCGCCGACACCCTCAAGAAGCAGGTCTCCCAACTCCTCACCCCGGGCAGGTCCGCCACCGGCGGCTCTCGATCCCCTCAGGACATGGGCGCGGCAACCGAACCCGGCACCAAGCAGCCCTTCACCAAGAAGCTCTCCTTCATCCCCGCGTGCGTCCAGAAGGGCATCCCCACCCAGGACACGGCCCTCGCGACCAAGGACGGCGTCTACAAGGGCAAGGACGCGCTTCTCGTGGTGCTGCCCGACCCATCCCACAGCAACCGGGTCACCGTCTTCATCATGGACGCGTCCTGCGTGAAGACAGCGCCCACCAGCACCGCGAAGATTCTTCTGAAGCAGTCCTACGCCCGCTCCTGAACGCTGACGCTTCGCCTCCCGCCTGCGTGGTAATGCGTACGGTGTGGCCTCTCCGTGTGCCCGGACACACCGGGAATGCGCGCCCCTTAGGATCCGTTGGGTGGGGTGAGAGTTCTGAGAGGGGCTCCACCGGTCCGACGACGCAGTCCAGAGACGAGGAACCAAGCCGTGAGCGACGTCCGTAACGTGATCATCATCGGCTCCGGGCCCGCCGGCTACACGGCGGCGCTCTACACCGCGCGCGCGTCGCTGAAGCCGCTGGTGTTCGAGGGCGCCGTCACCGCCGGTGGCGCCCTGATGAACACCACCGAGGTGGAGAACTTCCCCGGCTTCCAGGACGGCATCATGGGCCCCGAGCTCATGGACAACATGCGCGCCCAGGCCGAGCGCTTCGGCGCCGAGCTCATCCCGGACGACATCGTCAGCGTCGACCTGACCGGCGAGATCAAGACCGTCACCGACACCTCGGGCACCATCCACCGGGCGAAGGCCGTGATCGTCACCACCGGATCGCAGCACCGCAAGCTCGGCCTGCCGAACGAGGACGCCCTCTCCGGCCGCGGTGTCTCCTGGTGTGCCACCTGTGACGGTTTCTTCTTCAAGGACCAGGACATCGCCGTGATCGGTGGCGGCGACACCGCCATGGAGGAAGCGACCTTCCTCTCCCGCTTCGCCAAGTCCGTCACGATCGTCCACCGTCGTGACACCCTGCGCGCCTCCAAGGCGATGCAGGAGCGTGCCTTCGCCGACCCGAAGATCAAGTTCGTCTGGGACAGCGAGGTCGCCGAAATCCAGGGCGACCCGAAGCTGTCGGGCCTGAAGCTGCGCAACCTCAAGACCGGCGAGCTCTCGGACCTGGCGGTCACCGGCCTGTTCATCGCGATCGGCCACGACCCGCGCACCGAGCTCTTCAAGGGTCAGCTCGACCTGGACGGAGAGGGCTACCTCAAGGTGGAGGCGCCCTCGACCCGCACCAACGTGACGGGCGTCTTCGGTGCCGGTGACGTGGTCGACCACACCTACCGCCAGGCGATCACCGCGGCCGGTACCGGCTGCTCCGCCGCGCTCGACGCCGAGCGCTTCCTCGCCGCCCTCGCGGACGAGGAGAAGGCCGAGCCCGAGAAGACCGCTGTCTGACCTCCCTGCATCCCGCCCCGCCCCACCGCACCAACCAGTTAAGGAGCCCGCCGTGGCCGGCACCCTGAAGAACGTGACCGACGATTCCTTCGAGCAGGACGTCCTGAAGAGCGACAAGCCCGTCCTGGTGGACTTCTGGGCCGCCTGGTGCGGTCCGTGCCGCCAGATCGCGCCGTCCCTTGAGGCGATCGCCGCCGAGTACGGCGACAAGATCGAGATCGTCAAGCTCAACATCGACGAGAACCCGGGTACGGCCGCCAAGTACGGCGTCATGTCCATCCCGACGCTGAACGTCTACCAGGACGGCGAGGTCGCCAAGACCATCGTCGGCGCCAAGCCCAAGGCCGCGATCGTCCGCGACCTCGAGGCCTTCATCGCTGAGTGACGTTTCACGTGAAACACGAAGGGGCCGGCCCATGAGGACCGGCCCCTTCCTCGTGTTCCGTCACAGCGGTCGCAGCGCGGGCTCCTTCTGAACCGCCCCCAGAAGCCGGTCCAGCGCCATTTCCACGTCTTCCTTCCAGGAGAGCGTGGTACGCAGTTCCAGCCTCAGCCTCGGATACGTGGGGTGCGGCCGGACCGTCTTGAAGCCCACCGCCAGGAGGTGATCTGCGGGAAGCAGACATGCGGGCTCCTTCCAGCGGGCGTCACCGAAGGCCTCGATCGCCTTGAAGCCTCGCCGCAGCAGATCTTTGGCGACCGTCTGCACCATCACCCGGCCCAGTCCCTGTCCCTGGTAGCCCGGCATGATGAACGACGTGATCAGCTGGACGGCATCCGGAGACACAGGACTCGTCGGGAAGGCCGTCGAGCGGGGTACGTATGCCGGAGGCGCGTAGAGGACGAAGCCGACCGGCACGTCGTCGACGTAGACGACCCGCCCGCATGATCCCCAGTCCAGCAGAACGGCGGAGATCCATGCCTCCTTCTCCACGGCCGGTGTGCCGGCCTTTACCGCGGCTTCTCCGCTGACGGGGTCCAACTCCCAGAAGACGCAGGACCGGCAGCGTGTGGGGAGGTCCTGAAGATTGTCCAGCGTGAGCGGTACGAGCCGACGCCCCATGAAGGCTGATCCTCGCTTCCTTCGCCCGCCGCGCTGCGGGCGGCCGTCAGAGCGCTCCGTTCCCTGAGCAGGCTGCCGACGAATCCGCCGACCGCCCCCAGTCCCAGGCCTGCGCTCACCAGTCCGCTTCGGCTCATCGTTCGCATGGCCCCTGTCTCCCCTCAGAGGTACTGCCGGGTGGATGTGCCGCACCCAGTCGCATCGTATCCACCCACCGATTCCATCGATACCGCCTGAAAGCAAAGAGCGGGCCGTGTCCGGTGGGCACCGGACACGGCCCGCTCTTCGTCTTCTGCCTGAACACCCTCACTCGGCGAAGCCTGGCTCAGGCTTCCGTCTCCTCGGCATCATCGTCCAGCAGGCTCTTCTGGAGCACGGGCCCCTCGCCCGGAGCGAGGCTGCTGAGGATGCGCTCGAGGTCCTCCATGGAGGCGAACTCGACAGTGATCTTTCCCTTCTTCTGCCCCAGATCGACCTTCACCCGCGTCTCGAAACGGTCCGAGAGACGGGTCGCGAGGTCACTCAGCGCCGGGGAGACGCGAGCACCGGCGCGCGGCCCCTTGGGGCGCTGGGCGGTCTGCGGACGTGACCCCATGAGCGTCACGATCTCCTCGACGGCACGCACCGAGAGCCCCTCGGCCACGATCCGGTGAGCCAGCCGGTCCTGCTCCTCAGAGTCCTCGACGGAGAGCAGTGCACGAGCGTGTCCGGCGGAGAGGACCCCGGCAGCCACCCGACGCTGGACCGCCGGAGACAGCTTCAGCAGACGCAGCGTGTTGGAGACCTGCGGACGGGACCGGCCAATGCGGTCCGCCAGCTGGTCGTGCGTGCAGTTGAAGTCCTTCAGCAACTGGTCGTAGGCCGCAGCCTCTTCCAGTGGATTCAGCTGGGCGCGGTGCAGGTTTTCCAGAAGAGCGTCCAGAAGGAGCTTGTCGTCCTCCGTGGCCCGTACGATCGCCGGGATCGCGTCCAGGCCGGCCTCACGGCTGGCCCTCCAGCGCCGCTCGCCCATGATGAGCTCGTAGCGCGCGGGACCCACCTGTCGTACGACGACCGGCTGGAGCAGGCCAACCTCCTGGATGGAGGTGACCAGTTCTTGCAGCGCGTCCTCGTCGAAGACCTCACGCGGCTGACGCGGGTTCGGCGTGATGGAGTCGAGCGGAAGCTCGGCGAAGTGAGCGCCCATAGGAGGCGCAGGAGTCTCCGCATAGCCGTTGACCGACGGCTCCTCGGCCTCAGATGAAACAGGCGGCAGAGTGGCCACCTTCGCCGCGGCCACACCACGGTCGCTCGTCAGCACCGGCACGGCCGACGGGGACGCGGAACCGGCGCCCCCCATCGCCGCCGGTGTCGGCGTCTTCTCCGTCGGGGCAGCAGGGATCAATGCGCCGAGCCCACGGCCCAAACCCCTCCGTCGCTCGCTCACTGGATCCCCTCCACCATGCTCGGGTTGCTCTGTGCGCCGATGTGCGCCTGTGTCGGGTCGTAGCTGACACCGACACCCTTCAGCGCGATCTCTCGTGCTGCCTCAAGGTAGGACAGGGCGCCACTCGATCCGGGATCGTACGTCAGCACCGTCTGTCCATAACTCGGCGCCTCGGAGATACGGACCGAGCGGGGAATGCTCGTCCGCAGCACCTCATCACCGAAGTGGGTGCGCACCTCGTCCGCGACCTGGGACGCGAGGCGCGTCCGGCCGTCGTACATGGTGAGCAGGATCGTCGATACGTGCAAGGTGGGGTTGAGGTGACCCCGCACCAGGTCGACGTTGCGCAGTAGCTGACCCAGCCCTTCCAGCGCGTAGTACTCGCACTGGATCGGGATGAGGACCTCCGCGCCGGCCACCAGCGCGTTGACCGTCAGCAGGCCGAGCGAGGGCGGGCAGTCGATGAGGATGTAGTCCAAGGGCTGCTCGTACGCCTGGATCGCTCGCTGGAGCCGGCTCTCACGTGCCACCAGGGACACCAGCTCGATCTCCGCACCGGCGAGATCGATCGTGGCGGGAGCACAGAAGAGACCTTCGACGTCAGGCACCGGCTGGACGACCTCGGACAAGGGCCTGCTGTCCACCAGGACGTCGTAGATGGAAGGGACTTCGGCGTGATGGTCGATGCCCAGCGCAGTGGATGCGTTGCCCTGGGGGTCGAGGTCGATCACCAGGACACGGCCACCGTGCAGAGCCAGCGAAGCGGCAAGATTGACGGTCGTCGTCGTCTTGCCCACTCCACCCTTCTGGTTGGCGACGACCATGATCCGGGTCTGCTCGGGCCGGGGCAGCCCCTCGCCGGCACGGCCCAGAGCCTCTACCGCCAGTTGGGCAGCACGACCGATCGGAGTGTCGTCCATAGGCGGCGGTGTTTCACGTGAAACATCGTCCCCCATCGACTCGGTTCGGGGACCGGGGACCGGATCGGTCATCGGTCCCGCGATGTTGGCGTTGGACCGCAAGGATTCACTCTCCTCGACTTCAGGCTCGCAATGAACAGAGCCTCCCATGTCTTCGGGGGTGTGAACCAGTGAGGCCTGTTGTTCTGTGGAGAAATCCACCTCTGTGGACAACTCCGTTACCTCTCCGAGTGACCCGAGAGGCTTTCGGTCGCGGGGTTCGGCCGCGGCGCGGCCCCGGCTGATGATGCCGTGCAGCAGTGAGCGACGTTTCACGTGAAACACGATGCACAGCAGCGGTGGCCGTTCCGCCGCGACACTCCGGCATGCGTAGGTTTGGCAGCTTGTGTGGAGTACGTCTCGTCGTCAGGACGGATCAGCGTCGTCGGCGGGTCCGCCCGGTCCGGGCGGCCTTGGCACGCTTGGCGGCGAACCGCACACCGCCCGGGCTCTCACCGACCTCGACCCGCACCACGGTGGACAGCGGATCGACCACACCCTCACCCACATGCAGGACGGAGGTCTCCACGGCACCGAGCTTGCTCAACGCCGTGGATGCGGCCTTGAGCTCTTCCTCCGCGGTGTCGCCCTTGAGGGCGAGCATCTCCCCATAGGGACGCAGCAGCGGGATGCCCCAGGTCGCCAGCCGGTCCAGCGGAGCAACGGCCCGCGCCGTCACGACATGGACGGGAGTGAGCTTGCCCATGACCTCCTCGGCCCGACCACGGACCACCGTCACATGGTTCAGGCCCAGCAGCTCCACGACCTCCGTCAGGAACGTCGTACGCCGCAGCAGAGGCTCCAGGAGCGTGATCTTCAGATCCTCGCGGACGAGAGCCAAGGGGATGCCGGGTAGCCCGGCTCCGGAGCCGACGTCGCACACGGTCACGCTCTCGGGAACGACCTCCGAGAGCACCGCGCAGTTCAGCAGATGCCGCTCCCACAGGCGGGGCACTTCACGCGGTCCGATCAGACCGCGCTGCACACCCGCCTCGGCAAGCAGCTCGGCGTAGCGGACCGCGTCCGCGAAGCGATCGCCGAACACCTCACGCGCCTGCTCGGGCGCGGGGGGAAGCTCCGCTGCCTCCGTCACGGGGAACCGTCCTTCCGTACCGCATCGACGCACCCGGCGCCGACCACCAGAACTATCAGGCTGACAAAGTTCGGCCCCGCCTGCTCTACAGACGGGGCCGGAGAAACCTAGGAACCGATCAGGCGGGAAGCACGACGACGAAGCGCTGCGGCTCCTCGCCCTCCGACTCGCTGCGCAGGCCGGCGGCCTTGACCGCGTCGTGCACGACCTTGCGCTCGAACGGCGTCATCGGCTTGAGCTTCACGGACTCGCCGGTGCTCTTGACCTCGGCGGCCGCCTTGGAACCCAGCTCGGAGAGCTCGGCGCGCTTCTTGGCCCGGTAACCGGCGATGTCCAGCATCAGACGGCTGCGATCCCCGGTCTCCCGGTGGACGGCCAGGCGGGTGAGCTCCTGAAGGGCTTCCAGCACCTCGCCGTCACGACCGACCAGCTTCTGCAGATCGCGGCCGCCCGCGTCGCTGATGATCGAGACAGCGGCGCGATCGGCCTCGACGTCCATGTCGATGTCGCCGTCGAGATCGGCGATGTCGAGCAGACCCTCGAGGTAGTCCGCCGCGATCTCGCCCTCCTGCTCCAGGCGGGTCAGGGTGTCTGCACCCTCGGCAGCGGCGGAGGTGGTGCCTTCCGTCACGGGATGGACTCCTTCGTTACTTCTTGGACGGGGACTTGGGCCGCTGCGGGCCCTTGCGCTGTCCGGACTGGGCCTTGCTGCGGTTGGCGCTGCCGGGCTGCTTCTTGGCAGCGGGCTTGGCGTCCTCGGGCTCCTCGGCCTTGCTGAGCGAGGTCGGCTCCGACGCCTCGGTCTCACCGGCCGCCTTGGGGCCGCCCGACTGGCGCTGGGACTTGCTCTGCCGCTTGGGCTGCTGACGCTTGGGCGTGGCCCCGCTCGCCGGCGAACCGTCCTCGGTCTGGACAGCGGCCTGGGACTCGCTCTGGATCACGGTGCCGTCGGCCTGAGCCGCCAGACCGGCCTTGTTCAGACCGTTGATGAACTTGCGCTCGAACTCGTTGCGGTCCCGGCCCTTGGCGACGATGGCCTTGATGATGGTGCGCTCACTGCGCTTGCGGGCCTTGCCGTGGTTCATGACGTGCTTGGTGAGGCGCTCCAGGTAGGCGGCCTGGGCCTTGGAACCCGGGGTCGGGTTGTTGTGGATGACGTACATCTGCTGGCCCATGGTCCACACGTTGGTGGTCAGCCAGTAGACGAGGACACCGACCGGGAAGTTGATGCCGAAGACGGCGAACATGACCGGGAAGACGTACATCAGCATCTTCTGCTGCTGCATGAACGGCGTCTTGACCGTGGTGTCGACGTTCTTCGTCATCAGCTGGCGCTGCGTGTAGAACTGCGACGCCGACATCAGAATGATCATGACCGCGGTGACGACCCGCACATCGGTGACCGTGGCACCCAGCGCCTGGACGGTGGCGGAACCGTCCTTGAACTTCGCGGCCAGCGGGGCCCCGAAGATGTGCGCCTTACGGGCACTGGCCAGCAGCGACTCGTTGATGACACCGATGGTGTCGCCCGTCGCGATGCCGTTGAGCACGTGGTACAGGGCGAAGAAGAACGGCGACTGCGCCAGGATGGGAAGGCACGAGGAGAGCGGGTTGGTGCCCGTCTCCTTGTACAGCTTCATCATCTCTTCGGACTGACGCTGCTTGTCGTTCTTGTAGCGCTCCTGGATCTTCTTCATCTCGGGCTGGAGCGTCTGCATGGCCCGCGTCGACTTGATCTGCTTCACGAAGAGCGGGATCAGGCAGATACGGATCAGGATCACGAGAGACACGATCGACAGGCCCCAGGCCCACCCGGTGTCGGGGCCGAAGATGGCGCCGTACACCTTGTGGAACTGGACGATGACCCAGGAGACGGGTGTCGTGATGAAGCTGAAAAGACTGGCAATCGTGTCCACTAATCATGCTCCTTGGGCATGGGACGGAGTCTCTGCGGCCGGGCTCGAAGGAGTATGTCCCTCGGTGGCCGAGTCGGCGGCGGAGGGCCCGCCCCTGCGTGCACGCCAGGCGTTACGCAGCATTTCGTGCCACCGCGGACGCTTGCGCGGCGGGACATGGTCCACACCACCCAGCGACCACGGATTGCACCGCAGGATGCGCCAGGCGGTGAGTGCCGTTCCCTTGATCGCACCGTGGCGGTCGATGGCCTGGAAGCCGTAGTGGGAACACGACGGGTAGTACTTGCAGACCGGCCCCAGCAGCGGACTGATGGTCCACTGGTACAGCTTGATCAGCGCCAGCAGCGGGTACTTCATCGCGCGCCCCCTCCCAGCAGCCGCTGAACAGCGGCATCCAGGTCTCGGGCCAGTTGTTCATGATCGGCGTCGCCCGCCTCGGGCAGCGCTCGTACGACTACCAGGCTACCGGGGGGAAACAGGTCCACCCTGTCGCGCATCAGATGGCGAAGCCTGCGCTTCACCTTGTTGCGCACCACGGCACCACCCACGGCCTTGCTCACGACGAAACCCGCACGCGTCGGGGGAGCGCTCTCCCCAGGCGCGTGCGGGTTCGTGGCACCGCTACGAAGATGGACGACGAGGGACGGGCGTCCGGCCCGGCGCCCTCGTCGTACCGCGGTCGCGAAGTCCTCGCGCCGCCTCAGCCGGTTCTCGGTGGGCAGCACGACGGCATGACCTGACCGGGATCAGGCGGACAGGCTGGCGCGACCCTTGCTGCGGCGGTTCGCCAGAATCGCGCGGCCGGCACGGGTACGCATCCGCAGACGGAAGCCGTGGGTCTTGGCGCGACGACGGTTGTTCGGCTGGAAGGTGCGCTTGCTCACTCGGGGGCTCCAGAAATCAATCGGTGGTGGCGGGTGCCGTCCTGGCTGTCACCGTGCGCCCACGAGTAGCTCGCAGTTACGCCCGTGTGCACCGCTTCCCGATCACCTGACGTGACCTGTGCCCATCGGAGGCAGGCGGCAGCAGCCATCGACAACTCGACCTGGTTACGGTACGCGGGGCTACGCCATCCGGTCAAACCAGAGGCCACAGGGAGACACTGTCCACAGGCTGGGGACAACAACTTGAACCGCACCCGTCGCCCTGACTACCGTGGCTGAACTCCGATTCGTTCCCTTGACCCCTGTGTTTCGGCTCCACCCCATTTGAATCCCGACTCGTCCCACAACCACACGTTCGTGGGACCCGTGAGAGAGCGTGCCCTGTGGCTGACGTACCTGCCGATCTTGCCGCAGTGTGGCCACGTGTACTCGAGCAACTCCTCGGTGAGGGCCGCGTCCAGGGTGTGGAGGCGAAGGACGAGCACTGGATCCGCCGCTGCCAGCCCCTCGCGCTGGTCGCCGACACCGCCCTGCTCGCCGTACCGAACGAATTTGCGAAAGGCGTACTGGAGGGCCGGCTCGCCCCCGCCGTCAGCGAGACGCTGAGCCGTGAATGCGGCCGCCCGATCCGTATCGCCATCACCGTCGACGACTCCGCCGGCGAGCCCCCCTCCCCGCCCGCACCCCCGGCCCCCCGCTCCCAGCCTCGCTACGAGGAGCCCGAGCTCCCCTCCGGCCAGTACGACGGGCCCTACGACAACCAGTACGACAAGCAATACGACAACCAGTACGAGGGCTACGGGCGCCACCGCGCCGACGACCGTCAGCGCGACGACCGCCAGCGCGCGGACGACTCCCCCTCGGGCCGCCCCGAGCAGCGCCCCGGCCCCCAGGGCGACCACAAGCCCCGCCCGGACCAGCTCCCGACCGCCCGGCCCGCGTACCCCTCCGAGTACCAGCGCCCCGAACCCGGCGCCTGGCCGCGGCCCGCGCAGGACGAGTACAGCTGGCAGCAGCCACGGCTCGGCTTCCCGGAGCGCGACCCGTACGCGACCCCGTCACAGGAGCCGTATCAGCAGGAGTCGTACAAGCAGGAGCCGTACCCCCAGGAGCCGTACAAGCAAGAGGCGTACAAGCAGGAACCGTACGCACAGGACCCCTACGGCTCCCCCTCGCAGGACTACCGCCCCCAGTCCATGGAGCGTCCCTCCTACGACAACCCGCGCCCCGACTACGACCAGCGGCCGGACTACGACAAGTCCCGCCCGGACTACGACCCGCGGGACGCCCGCCGGGACCTGCCCGAGCCCCCGTCCGCGACCGGGCACGTGCACCGCGGCGGCCCGGTCGGCTCCAACCTGCCCACGACCGGCGCCCCCGGCCCGCTGGCCGCACAGCCCGCACCGGCGACCGGCCCCGGTGAGCCCACCGCGCGGCTGAACCCGAAGTACCTCTTCGACACCTTCGTCATCGGCGCCTCCAACCGCTTCGCGCACGCGGCCGCCGTCGCCGTCGCAGAAGCGCCGGCCAAGGCCTACAACCCCCTCTTCATCTACGGCGAGTCGGGCCTCGGAAAAACGCACCTGCTGCACGCCATCGGGCACTACGCGCGCAGCCTCTACCCCGGCACACGCGTGCGGTACGTGAGCTCGGAGGAGTTCACCAACGAGTTCATCAACTCCATCCGCGACGGCAAGGGCGACAGCTTCCGCAAGCGCTACCGCGAGATGGACATCCTGCTCGTCGACGACATCCAGTTCCTCGCGGACAAGGAGTCGACGCAGGAGGAGTTCTTCCACACCTTCAACACCCTCCACAACGCCAACAAGCAGATCGTGCTCTCCAGCGACCGGCCGCCCAAGCAGCTGGTCACCCTGGAGGACCGGCTGCGGAACCGTTTCGAGTGGGGCCTGATCACCGACGTCCAGCCGCCCGAGCTGGAGACCCGGATCGCGATCCTGCGCAAGAAGGCGGTCCAGGAGCAGCTCAACGCCCCGCCGGAGGTCCTGGAGTTCATCGCCTCCCGCATCTCGCGCAACATCCGCGAGCTGGAGGGCGCGCTGATCCGCGTGACGGCGTTCGCCTCGCTCAACCGGCAGCCGGTCGACCTGGGCCTGACGGAGATCGTCCTCAAGGACCTGATCCCCGGCGGCGAGGACTCGGCCCCGGAGATCACCTCCACGGCGATCATGAGCGCCACGGCCGACTACTTCGGCCTGACCGTCGAGGACCTCTGCGGCACCTCGCGCGGCCGCGCGCTCGTCACGGCCCGGCAGATCGCCATGTACCTCTGCCGCGAGCTCACCGACCTCTCGCTGCCCAAGATCGGCGCACTGTTCGGCGGTCGCGACCACACGACCGTCATGCACGCGGACCGCAAGATCCGCAATCTGATGGCCGAGCGGCGCTCCATCTACAACCAGGTCACCGAGCTGACGAACCGCATCAAGAACGGCTGACAGAAGCAGAGTCACGGGGGCTCGACAGCCACGGGCGCCCTGGGGACGAGGTCCCTGGGGCGCCTTCGTCATTCCCCGGCTGCCCTTCTCGGTCCCCGGCCGCCCTTCGTCGTCCCCTGGCACGCCCTGATTCGTCCTCCGGCCCGCCCTTCGTCGTCCCCCGGCACGCCTCCTCGCCGTTCCACAGGTCACGACGCCGTAGCCCGGTGTTCGATTCCCCGCCGGGTTACGGCCTCTCTCCACAGATCCGGTGACTTTTTTCCCTCCACATCCTGGGGACTGCGAAGTTGTCCAGATCGCCGTCCACAGGGACCTTCCTGAAAGACCATCACCCCAGGTCACCTCCTTGTGGATTCGTGGACGAACGATCTCCACAGACTGTGGACAGTCGGAAGATCCACAGGCTGTGCATCAAGTTGTCCACCGGCAACCCACAGGCGGAGGCCGGTTGTCCCCAGAGATCACCAGCTTCTCCACATGCCTGTCCACTGTTCGGCAACGTGACGCGCCTGATCACCGGGTCGAGTGAAAGGCGTCACACGAAGGTGCCGGGTTGGGCTGTGGGAAACGTGGGTAAAGCTGGGGACGGCGTTGGGGAGAAGTCGCCTCAGGCTGTGCACGGAGTGTGCAGAACTTTCTGTTCTCCACAGAGACGCCCAGTTGTCCACCGGTGTCGCCCACAGGGTCCGTGGACAAAATTTCCCCTCTGAGCTGGGAAAACGGGGTTATCCACGGTATCCACAGCCCCTACTACTACTGACAACTAGAGAGAGCTGGGAATCCGTTTCGAAGGAGGCCCTGTGCACAACTCGCTCTCCGGTGCCCGACTGCCCCTCGTCACGACTTGACCCCGAGAGGCACCTACTGTCAGTGGGGTGCGTCAGACTGTTCCCCGGTGTCCTTCCCGTCACCGGGGCCGACGACACCGAGACAGACGACGAAGCCAGGCAGGCCGAGCAGCGCCGGCAACAGCAGGAGGCGGCAACAGTGAAGATCCGGGTGGAACGCGACGTACTCGCGGAGGCAGTTGCCTGGGCGGCGCGCAGCCTCCCGGCCCGTCCGCCGGCGCCGGTCCTCGCCGGCCTTCTCCTGAAGGCCGAGGAAGGCCAGCTGAGCCTGTCCAGCTTCGACTACGAGGTCTCCGCGCGGGTCTCGGTGGAGGCCGAGGTCGAGGAGGAGGGCACGGTGCTGGTCTCCGGCCGCCTGCTCGCCGACATCTGCCGCGCCCTGCCCAACCGCCCGGTGGAGATTTCCACAGACGGTGTACGGGCGACCGTGGTCTGCGGCTCCTCGCGGTTCACACTCCACACCCTGCCTGTGGAGGAGTACCCGTCGCTGCCGCAGATGCCGAGTGCGACCGGCACCGTGCCCGGTGAGGTCTTCGCCTCCGCCGCCTCCCAGGTGGCCATCGCGGCGGGCCGCGACGACACGCTGCCCGTGCTGACCGGTGTGCGCATCGAGATCGAGGGCGACACCGTCACCCTGGCGTCCACCGACCGCTACCGCTTCGCGGTCCGTGAGTTCCTGTGGAAGCCGGAGAACCCCGAGGCGTCCGCGGTGGCCCTGGTGCCCGCCAAGACGCTCCTGGACACCGCCAAGGCGCTCACGAGCGGCGACAGCGTCATCCTGGCGCTCTCCGGTTCCGGTGCCGGCGAGGGCCTGATCGGTTTCGAGGGCGCGGGCCGCCGTACGACGACCCGACTGCTCGAGGGCGACCTGCCGAAGTACCGCACGCTGTTCCCGACGGAGTTCAACTCCGTCGCGGTGATCGAGACCGCGCCCTTCGTCGAGGCCGTCAAGCGTGTGGCCCTGGTCGCCGAGCGCAACACCCCGGTGCGGCTGAGCTTCGAGCAGGGCGTGCTGATCCTGGAGGCCGGTTCCAGCGACGACGCACAGGCTGTGGAAAGGGTGGACGCCCAGTTGGAGGGCGACGACATCTCGATCGCCTTCAACCCGACCTTCCTGCTGGACGGCCTGAGCGCCATCGACTCCCCGGTGGCCCAGCTGTCCTTCACGACGTCCACCAAGCCGGCGCTGCTCAGCGGCAAGCCGGCCCTGGACGCGGAGGCGGACGAGGCCTACAAGTACCTGATCATGCCGGTGCGGCTGAGCGGCTGACGTTGCCGACCGACCCGGGCTGGACGGCTGCTGGGGGTGTGGGGGTCGTCCCCCACAAGATCGCAGTATGCCGGTGCGGCTGAGCGGCTGACCCGTCGGAGAACCCGCAGGTCGGGGCATACGTTTGAGCGCGTATGCCCACAGGTGTGCGTGAGCGTCCGGGTTTAGGCTCGTACGTGGGTACCAGAGTGCCCCACACGTCACAGCTACCTAAGGAACCACTGATGGAGCTCGGTCTCGTCGGCCTCGGCAAGATGGGCGGCAACATGCGCGAGCGGATCCGCCGCGCAGGCCACACCGTGATCGGATACGACCGCAACCCGGACCTCGCGGATGTCCACAGCCTGAAGGAGCTTGTGGACGCGTTGCAGGGCCCGCGGGTCGTGTGGGTGATGGTCCCGGCCGGGGCGCCGACGCAGGCGACCATCGACGAGCTGGCCGAGCTCCTTGAGCCCGGTGACGTCGTGGTGGACGGCGGGAACTCCCGCTGGACGGACGACGAGAAGCACGCCGAGGAGCTGGCGGCCAAGGGCATAGGTTTCGTCGACTGCGGTGTCTCCGGCGGCGTGTGGGGCCTGGAGAACGGCTATGCGCTGATGTACGGCGGCGACGCGGAGAACGTCGCCAAGGTGCAGCCGGTCTTCGACGCCCTCAAGCCCAAGGGCGA
The DNA here is from genome assembly GCF_001514195.1 of Streptomyces griseorubiginosus. Taxonomy (GTDB): domain Bacteria; phylum Actinomycetota; class Actinomycetes; order Streptomycetales; family Streptomycetaceae; genus Streptomyces; species Streptomyces griseorubiginosus. The sequence continues at coordinate 204,546 of NZ_KQ948742.1, forward strand.
CGCGGGCGCGGTGCACGCCGGCAAGGTCGGCGCGGGCCACTTCGCGAAGATGGTCCACAACGGCATCGAGTACGCGATGATGCAGGCCTACGCCGAGGGCTGGGAGCTCCTGGAGAAGGTGGACTCCGTGACCGACGTCCGGGAGGTGTTCCGCTCCTGGCAGGAGGGCACGGTCATCCGTTCCTGGCTCCTCGACCTCGCGGTCAACGCCCTTGACGAGGACGAGCACCTGGACAAGCTGCGCGGTTTCGCACAGGACTCCGGCGAGGGCCGGTGGACCGTGGAGGCCGCCATCGACCACGCGGTGCCGCTGCCGGCGATCACCGCGTCCCTGTTCGCGCGGTTCGCGTCCCGCCAGGACGACTCGCCGCAGATGAAGATGATCGCGGCGCTGCGCAACCAGTTCGGCGGCCACGCGGTCGAGACGAAGTAATCCACAGGGCTGTTCGCACGGTCCACAAGAGGACAGCCCATAAGAGGCACGGTCCACAAGAGGGCTGTTCGTAGTCCACAAGCTGGGGGAGGTCGGCGCCCGACCATGCACGTCACGCATCTGTCGCTGGCCGACTTCCGCTCGTACGCTCGGGTCGAGGTTCCGCTCGATCCGGGCGTCACCGCGTTCGTGGGCCCCAACGGGCAGGGCAAGACGAACCTGGTCGAGGCGATCGGCTATCTCGCCACCCTCGGCAGCCACCGGGTCGCCTCCGATGCGCCTCTGGTCCGTATGGGGGCCGACCGGGCGATCGTCCGGGCGCAGGTCAGACAGGGTGACCGGCAGCAGCTGGTCGAGCTGGAGCTGAACCCGGGCAAGGCGAACCGGGCCCGTATCAACAGGTCGTCGCAGGTCAGGCCGCGTGATGTGCTGGGGATCGTGCGGACCGTGCTGTTCGCGCCGGAGGACCTCGCGCTCGTCAAGGGGGACCCCGGTGAGCGGCGCCGCTTCCTCGACGAGCTGATCACCGCCCGCTCCCCGCGCATGGCGGGGGTGCGCTCCGACTACGAGCGTGTCCTCAAGCAGCGCAACACCTTGCTGAAGTCGGCGGCCCTCGCGCGGCGGCACGGCGGCCGCTCGATGGACCTGTCCACTCTCGACGTATGGGACCAGCACCTCGCGCGCGCGGGTGCCGAGCTGCTCGACCGGCGCCTGGACCTGATCGCCGCGCTCCAGCCGCTGGCCGACAAGGCGTACGAGCAGCTGGCTCCCGGCGGCGGCCCGGTCGCCTTGGAGTACAAGCCGTCCGCACCGGGTGAGGCACACACCCGTGAGGATCTCTTCGAGCAGCTGATGGCCGCGCTGGCGGAGGTGCGCAAGCAGGAGATCGAGCGGGGCGTGACCCTGGTGGGCCCTCACCGGGACGATGTGAATCTCAAACTCGGTCAGCTTCCCGCCAAGGGATACGCCTCGCACGGCGAGTCCTGGTCGTACGCGCTGGCGCTGCGTCTCGCGTCGTACGACCTGCTCCGCGCGGAGGGGAACGAGCCGGTGCTGATCCTCGACGACGTGTTCGCCGAGCTCGACGCCCGGCGCCGGGAGCGGCTGGCCGAGCTGGTGGCGCCGGGTGAGCAGGTGCTGGTGACGGCGGCGGTCGACGACGACGTGCCGCACGTGCTGGCGGGGACGCGGTACGCCGTGTCGGAGGGGTCGGTGGAGCGCGTATGAGCGACGAACGGTCTCCGATCGAGGGCGCCGGGGGCGCGGGAAGCGCCGGGAGCACCGGACCTGCCCAGGGCGCCGAGCGCCCCAAGCCCGCCGAGCCCTCCGGCGTCGACCTCGCGCGCGTGGCGCTGCGGGCCGCGAAGGAGCAGGCACGCGCGCGTGGGGACGCGGCGCAGCAGAAGCGGCAGGCGCGGCGCGGGGGCGGGCTGCGCTCCGGCGCGCACGCCGACGGGCGCGACCCCATGGCGTTCGGTGCCGCCATCAACCGGTTGATCACCGAGCGGGGCTGGGAGGCGCCCGCCGCGGTGGGCGGGGTGATGGGGCGGTGGCCGCAGATCGTCGGGGAGAAGCTCGCCGACCACTGCACGCCCCAGCGGTACGACGAGGACGAGCGGGTCCTGGTCGTGCAGTGCGATTCGCCGGTGTGGGCGACCGAGGTGCGGCGGCTCGCCCCGAGCCTGGTCGCGCGGCTCAACGAGGATCTGGGTCACGGCACGGTGCAGCTGATCAAGGTGCTGGGTCCCGGCGGCCCCGCGCGCAGTTTCGGCCCTCTGCGGGCCCCGGGCAGCAGCCGACCCGGCGATCCCTACAGGTGACTTACGTCACGCAACGACAGCGATCACGCAGACACCATGGCACTGCACGCGGATGCGAACGACGACCTGACTCCCAAGTAGCAAAGGGTTGACGGCCGAAAGCGCTGAGTGCCGCTGTGAGCCTCTTGGAGCCCCGCTCCGTATATGGGGACCCGGAAGACGCCGGTTGAGGGCGGCACATGAGGACTCAGGTACCGGCAAACCCCCATCACTGTCGGCGCTACCGGTAGACTGGAAGCCAATCCCGCCCCAAACGTGGGGACCGCCCGGGAGACGCTGAGCAACGCTGATCAAGGCTTACCAACGCAACATGCCGCAGCCGCTCCGGCAACCCGCCGACGAGCCCGGCTCGTGCTGTGCCAGAAAGGGCGCTTCGTGGCCGATTCCGGCAACCCCAACGAGAACATTCCGTCCACCGACGCCGAGGCGAGTTCAGCGGTCGGCGAGGTAACCGCCTCGTACGACGCCAGCGCCATCACCGTCCTCGAGGGTCTGGACGCGGTCCGCAAGCGACCCGGTATGTACATCGGCTCGACCGGCGAGCGCGGCCTGCACCACCTGGTGCAGGAGGTCGTCGACAACTCCGTCGACGAGGCGCTGGCGGGTCACGCGGACACCATCGACGTGACGATCCTCCCCGACGGCGGGGTCCGGGTCGTCGACAACGGCCGCGGTATCCCGGTCGGCATCGTCCCCTCCGAGGGCAAGCCGGCCGTCGAGGTCGTGCTCACCGTGCTGCACGCGGGCGGCAAGTTCGGCGGTGGCGGCTACGCGGTCTCCGGCGGTCTGCACGGCGTGGGCGTGTCCGTGGTGAACGCGCTGTCGACCAAGGTGGCCGTCGAGATCAAGACCGACGGATACCGCTGGACGCAGGACTACAAGCTGGGTGTGCCGACGGCCCCGCTGGCCCAGCACGAGGCCACGGACGAGCACGGCACCTCGGTGACCTTCTGGGCGGACCCGGACATCTTCGAGACCACCGACTACTCCTTCGAGACGCTCTCGCGGCGCTTCCAGGAGATGGCGTTCCTCAACAAGGGTTTGAGGATCAAACTCACTGACGAGCGCGAGTCGGCCAAGGCGACGTCCGGCGCGGACGAGGCGGGCGCGGACGAGAGCGCCGAGGTCAAGTCGGTCGACTACCACTACGAGGGCGGCATCGTCGACTTCGTGAAGTACCTCAACTCCCGCAAGGGAGACGTGGTGCACCCGACGATCGTCGACCTCGAGGCCGAGGACAAGGACAAGAACCTGTCCGTCGAGCTCGCCATGCAGTGGAACAGCAGTTACAGCGAGGGCGTCTACTCCTTCGCCAACATCATCCACACGCATGAGGGCGGCACCCACGAGGAGGGCTTCCGCGCGGCGCTCACCTCGCTGATCAACAAGTACGCGCGCGACAAGAAGCTGCTGCGCGACAAGGACGACAACCTCACGGGTGACGACATCCGCGAGGGTCTGACCGCGATCATCTCGGTGAAGCTGGGCGAGCCGCAGTTCGAGGGTCAGACCAAGACGAAGCTGGGCAACACCGAGGTGAAGACCTTCGTCCAGAAGGTCGTCTACGAGCACCTCACCGACTGGCTGGACCGCAACCCCGTCGAGGCCGCGGACATCATCCGCAAGTCGATCCAGGCGGCCACCGCGCGCGTGGCGGCCCGCAAGGCCCGCGACCTGACCCGCCGCAAGGGCCTGCTGGAGACCGCGTCCCTGCCGGGCAAGCTCTCCGACTGCCAGTCGAACGACCCCACCAAGTGCGAGATCTTCATCGTCGAGGGTGACTCCGCCGGCGGCTCCGCCAAGTCCGGCCGGAACCCGGAGTACCAGGCGATCCTCCCGATCCGCGGCAAGATCCTGAACGTCGAGAAGGCGCGGATCGACAAGATCCTCCAGAACCAGGAGATCCAGGCGCTGATCTCGGCCTTCGGCACCGGGGTCCACGAGGACTTCGACATCGAGAAGCTGCGCTATCACAAGATCATCCTGATGGCGGACGCCGACGTCGACGGCCAGCACATCTCCACCCTGCTGCTGACCTTCCTGTTCCGCTTCATGCGGCCGCTGGTCGAGGCCGGGCACGTGTACCTGTCCCGTCCTCCGCTCTACAAGATCAAGTGGGGCCGGGACGACGTCGAGTACGCGTACTCCGACCGTGAGCGCGACGCCCTGATCGAGATGGGCCGCCAGCGTGGCAAGCGGGTCCGCGAGGACTCCATCCAGCGCTTCAAGGGCCTCGGCGAGATGAACGCCGAGGAGCTGCGCGTGACGACCATGGACCAGGAGCACCGCGTCCTCGGCCAGGTCACCCTCGACGACGCCGCCCAGGCCGACGACCTGTTCTCCGTCCTGATGGGCGAGGACGTCGAGGCCCGCCGCCAGTTCATCCAGCGCAACGCCAAGGACGTCCGCTTCCTCGACATCTGAGTCGGTCTCAGCTGACCGCACCAGGAAGGATCTTCACCCGCAATGGCCGACGAGAACACTCCCGTCACCCCGGAAGAGGGCGGCGAAGTCGCGATGCGTGTCGAGCCCGTCGGGCTCGAGACGGAGATGCAGCGTTCGTACCTCGACTACGCGATGTCCGTCATCGTGTCCCGCGCGCTGCCCGACGTCCGGGACGGACTCAAGCCCGTCCACCGCCGCGTGCTGTACGCCATGTACGACGGCGGCTACCGCCCCGAGCGCGGCTTCTACAAGTGCGCGCGCGTGGTCGGCGACGTCATGGGCAACTACCACCCGCACGGCGACTCCTCGATCTACGATGCCCTGGTGCGCCTCGCCCAGCCGTGGTCGATGCGGATGCCGCTGGTGGACTCCAACGGCAACTTCGGCTCCCCGGGCAACGACCCGGCGGCCGCCATGCGGTACACCGAGTGCAAGATGGCGCCGCTGTCCATGGAGATGGTCCGGGACATCGACGAGGAGACCGTCGACTTCACGGACAACTACGACGGCCGCTCCCAGGAGCCGACCGTCCTGCCGGCCCGCTTCCCGAACCTGCTGATCAACGGCTCTGCCGGTATCGCGGTCGGCATGGCCACCAACATCCCGCCGCACAACCTGCGCGAGGTCGCGGCCGGCGCCCAGTGGTACCTGGAGAACCCCGAGGCCTCCCACGAGGAGCTCCTTGACGCCCTCATGGAGCGCATCAAGGGCCCCGACTTCCCGACCGGCGCCCTGGTGGTCGGCCGCAAGGGCATCGAGGAGGCGTACCGCACGGGCCGCGGCTCGATCACCATGCGCGCGGTCGTCGAGGTCGAGGAGATCCAGAACCGCCAGTGCCTGGTGGTCACGGAACTGCCGTACCAGACCAACCCCGACAACCTCGCGCAGAAGATCGCCGACCTGGTCAAGGACGGCAAGGTCGGCGGCATCGCGGACGTCCGCGACGAGACGTCGTCGCGCACGGGCCAGCGGCTCGTGATCGTGCTCAAGCGCGACGCGGTCGCCAAGGTGGTCCTCAACAACCTGTACAAGCACACGGACCTCCAGTCGAACTTCGGCGCCAACATGCTGGCGCTCGTCGACGGCGTGCCGAGGACCCTGTCCCTGGACGCGTTCATCCGGCACTGGGTGGCGCACCAGATCGAGGTCATCGTCCGCCGTACGCGCTTCAGGCTGCGCAAGGCCGAGGAGCGGGCGCACATCCTGCGCGGCCTCCTGAAGGCCCTGGACGCCATCGACGAGGTCATCGCGCTGATCCGGGCCAGCGACACGGTCGACATTGCGCGTACGGGCCTGATGGACCTCCTCCAGATCGACGAGATCCAGGCCAACGCCATCCTCGAGATGCAGCTGCGCCGGCTCGCCGCCCTGGAGCGCCAGAAGATCATCCAGGAGCACGACGAACTCCAGGCGAAGATCACCGAGTACAACGAGATCCTGGCCTCGCCGGTCCGCCAGCGCGGCATCGTGAGCGCCGAACTCGCCGCGATCGTCGAGAAGTACGGCGACGACCGCAAGACCATGCTGGTGCCCTACGACGGCGACATGTCCATCGAGGACCTCATCGCCGAGGAGGACATCGTCGTCACGGTCACGCGCGGCGGTTACGTCAAGCGCACCAAGACCGTCGACTACCGCGCCCAGAAGCGCGGCGGCAAGGGCGTGCGCGGCACGAAGCTCAAGGAAGACGACATCGTCGACCACTTCTTCGTGTCCACCACCCACCACTGGCTGCTGTTCTTCACCAACAAGGGCCGCGTCTACCGCGCGAAGGCGTACGAGCTGCCGGACGCCGGCCGGGACGCGCGCGGACAGCACGTCGCCAACCTGCTGGCCTTCCAGCCGGACGAGGCGATCGCCGAGATCCTCGCGATCCGCGACTACGACGCGGCGCCCTACCTGGTGCTCGCCACCAAGGCGGGTCTGGTCAAGAAGACATCACTGAAGGATTACGACTCTCCGCGTTCCGGTGGCGTCATCGCCATCAACCTGCGGGAGCGCGAGGACGGTTCGGACGACGAACTGATCGGCGCCGAACTGGTCTCGGCCGACAGCGATCTGCTTCTGATCAGCAAGAAGGCGCAATCGATCAGGTTCACGGCCTCGGACGACACCCTGCGTCCCATGGGCCGCGCGACCTCGGGTGTGAAGGGTATGAGCTTCCGCGAGGGCGACGAGCTGCTCTCGATGAATGTTGTTCGACCCGGTACGTTCGTGTTCACTGCTACGGACGGCGGGTACGCGAAGCGCACCCCTGTCGACGAGTACCGCGTCCAGGGTCGCGGCGGCCTCGGTATCAAGGCTGCCAAGATCGTGGAGGACCGCGGATCGCTCGTCGGAGCGCTGGTGGTCGAGGAGACCGACGAGATCCTCGCCATCACGCTGTCCGGCGGTGTGATTCGTACGCGAGTCAACGGAGTCAGGGAGACGGGCCGTGACACCATGGGCGTCCAACTGATCAACCTGGGCAAGCGCGATGCCGTCGTCGGCATCGCTCGTAACGCCGAGGCGGGACGCGAGGCGGAGGAGGTCGACGGCGATGTGGCCGACGACGAGACCGCCGAGGGTGCCGCCGAGACCATCGGCACGGACGAGGGTGAGTCGCCCTCGGCCGAGTAGCACGAGGAGAGAGTCATCGTGAGCGGAGCCACGGGCGCCGGATCGACCGGAACCTCTACGGGGTCCACCCCCGGCACGGAGGCCGACGGCGGCGGCCGTGGCTCCGCCGCGCGTGCGTCGGACGCACGGGGCCCGGAGGCGCCCGGAGCAGACACGCGCGGCACGACCCCGCATCCGACAGAACCGAACACCGTGGACACGCACACGACTCAGCTCAAGGCGATCAAGCCGCCCGCGACCCCGCCGCGCTCGCCCGAGACGCATGGATCCCAGGGGGGACCTGTGACGGACACCCAGCCGCCGGCCCGGCCGACGGCGCCCGCCGCACCGCCCCAGGCGGCGGCCCAGCCGCAGCCCGCGGCTCAGGCTTCGCCTTCTCCGCTGCCGGGGGAACGGCAGCCGCAGCAGCAGTCCGGTCCGTATCACCCGCCGCAGGCCTACCCGACACAGGCCGCCCCGGCCGGTGCCGTACGGCGCCCGCGGACGGGGGCGCGCACCGTGCCCCGTACACGCAAAGCACGTCTGCGGGTGGCCAAGGCCGACCCGTGGTCCGTCATGAAAGTCAGCTTCCTGCTCTCCATCGCACTCGGCATCTGCACGATCGTCGCGGCCGCAGTGCTGTGGATGGTCATGGACGCGATGGGCGTCTTCTCGACGGTCGGCGGGACGATCTCCGAGGCGACCGGCTCGAACGAGTCGAACGGCTTCGACCTCCAGGCATTTCTCTCCCTGCCGAACGTCCTGATGTTCACGTCGATCATCGCGGTCATCGACGTCGTCCTCGCGACGGCTCTCGCGACCCTCGGCGCGTTCATCTACAACCTCTCCGCGGGCTTCGTCGGCGGCGTCGAGCTGACGCTGGCCGAGGACGAGTGACCCGGCTTCAAACCTGGCTTCCGAACTGGCTTCAAACCTGTGGGGGCGGTCCTGAAGGAACCGATTTTGGGACTGCCCACGTCGTGCGCTAATCTTCAGGAGTCAGCGCGCGGGACACACCCCGCAAAGCGCGGCGGGGCTATAGCTCAGTTGGTTAGAGCGCATCCCTGATAAGGATGAGGCCACAGGTTCAAATCCTGTTAGCCCCACCAGCGAAAAGACCCCCAGGCGATCACGCTTGGGGGTCTTTGACATCCACGGCTGACATCAGCCGATGATTTGATCTTCCAGGAGTTCGGCGAGCATCTCGGTTGCCTCGCGCTGGTCGGAGCCGACCACGTGCGTGTAGACGTCCATGGTCATGCTGATCTGGCTATGCCTGAGGATCGTCTGAGCGACCTTGGGGTGCACCTTCAGGAAGGCGAGCAGGGTCCCGCATGTGTGCCGGGCGAGCCGCACTGTGATCCGACGCACGCCGGCCCGCTTCACCAGGGCGTTGAAGGCGCGGGAGAAGCCCACCGGATCGGTCAGCCCGCCACGCTCCGACGAGAAGATCACGTCATGGTCCGGTGCCTGCTCCCAGGAGTCCCCAACGATCTGCCGCTCTAGATCTTGCAGTTCCCGGCGCTCTTCCAGGGCGCGGGCGCAGAACTCCGGGAGCGGGAGAACGGCCGTCGAGGAATCGGTCTTGAGGTCTTTGAGGATCAGTCCTACGCCCTTCTCCCGCTGTACCTGCTTGGTCGGGGTGAACTGTCGGTTCTCGAAGTCGATGTCTTGCCAGCGCAGGCCCAGCACCTCGCTCCGGCGGAGGCCGAGCACGAGGATCAGAACGCAGGCCGCGTAGAAGCGGTGGGCACGGGCGGTCCGCAGGAAGCTGATCGCCTCACGGGCACTCCAGGCCCGTCCCTTGTCCTTGCTGACCTTGGGCATGTCGACCAGCAGCGCGACGTTGCGCGTCAGCAGTTCCTCTCGGACAGCGCGGTTCAGGGCGTTCCGAAGGGTCCGTAGCACCTCGAAGCGGGTAGCCGCGGGAACCTTCTCGCGCGTCAACGCGGCCATGCACGTGCGGATCTGCGCCGGCGAAAGCTTGACCATGGGCTTCTTGCCGAGGTGAGGCACGAGGTAGAGCCGTACCTTCGACTCGTACTTGACGTACGTGTTGTGCTCGCGATCCGGCTTCACGATGTGCTCCAGCCAGTAGGCCAGCCACTCCCCAAGGCTCCAGGATCGGGACGGCACCGGGATGCCGTTGCGCTCCTGGTCTTGGAGCTTGCCGAGCTTCTCAGCGGCTTCGTCCCAGGTGGCCCCGTAGACGTACTTCCGGACGCGGTTGCCCTCGGTGTCGGTGACGTACGCGGCACCCTGGTACCGGCCGTCAGCGCGCTTGGTGATCGTTCCTCCGCCGTTGGGGCGTCGCTTAGCCATCAGTTCTCCCCCAGCCGGCCGTCGATGAAGTCCCGCACGGCTTCAGCCGGAATGCGTCGGCAACCATCGATCTTGAGCGAGACAAGGCGGTGCGTACGGATCAGGTCGTAGACCTTGGACCGGCCCACCTTGAGCTGTGCCATGACCTCCGGCACCTTGAGCAGTTCGGGTGTGGCGGTGGTCATGCGGCGGCTCCTTCCAGGTCGAGCAAGGCGGGTAGTTCGTCGCGGGCGGTCTCGCGGTTGTGTTGGATCTCGCGGCGGATGTTGGCGGCGAGCCAGGATTCGCCGGGGGTGTGGCCGTGGCCGGCGTAGGACCAGTGCGCGAGGGTGAGCGTGGTCGCCTCCGGGTTGTCATCGGGGTCGGGCAGGCCGAGGGCTTCGCGGTGCTGGGCTGCGCGGTAGTCGGCGCGGACCTGCCGGAGGGCGCCGAGGGTGGTGGAGTAGCGGCGGGACTTGGTGGAGAAGTGGCCGCGGAAGCCGAGCATGTGAGCCCAGTCGAGGAGCTTGCGGTCCGGGTAGAGCTTGTGGAGGTCCAGGCAGGCCTCAATGAGCCGGCGGGGGTGGTCCGGGACTCCGAGGAGCACCAGGGCTTCCTTGTTGCCGACGCGGCGGTCAACGGTGCCGGTGGTCTCGGCTGCTTTGGTGGCGTACTTGGCGACGTACGAGGCAACCGCGGCTTCGGTGATCTCCTCGCCGTGTCCGAAGGCGCCAATCGGCTGCACGTCGAGCTGTGTGCCCCATCGAAGGGTGCGGGCCGGTTGCGTGATCGCGGGTTGGTTCGGGTCTGGCTGGTAGCGGGCCGGGGGCACGTCGACCGTGACGCGGGCAGCGGCAGCCCGGATCGAGTCGGTGAGCAGGCCGAGGGTGGCCCAGGCCGGGGGTGGATCGTCGGGCCCCGCGGGTCCGTCGAAGCGGATCACCGCATGGAAGTGCACGGCCCCGCGCTTTTGGTACTCAGCGACCTTGCCGAAGGAGACCCGGGACTGTTCCTTGGCGTCCTTCTGCGTCAGGCCGGCCCGCTTGGCGATCTCACGGCGCAGATAGATCGTGAAGTACCGCCACAGCTCGGAGGCGTGGTTGTTCCACAGCACCGCGCCCGCGTAGTCGTACGAAGCCGGATCGAGCGGGGTGCCCAGCTCCGGGGCATCCTCGCCGTGCCGGGTGCCGCAACGGCAGGGCCGGTTTCCGGGGCGGTTGTGGACCGGGCCGAAGCTCGGGGCGGTGAGGGTGGCGAACACCCGCGGGTGATTCCGGATCGTGTGCGGGGTGCCCTTGTCCGGGTCACCGACGAGCCCGGCGCGGATCAGGTGGTAGGTGTCGCCGGCGTAGGTCCAGGCGCACGAGGGACAGCGCGAGGCCCGCCGGTTGCCGCACGCGATCCGGAGCCGCCCACCGGGCTCGGTGTCGGTCGAGTAGGTGTGCAGGACCTGTCCGGACACCGCGTCCCGGGTGACGGTGGAGCCTTGCAGGTGGATGGGGTCGGAGCAGCCGCCGGTGCGGCGGATCTGGTCTTGGATGCGGTCGAAGCCGGTGGACCCGGCCAGCCTCAGCACGTCGGCGAGGGTGGCCGGGTCCAGGCCCGCCATGGTGGCGGTGTCGCTCACGTGGTCACTTCCTGCCGTGCGCGGGGCCGTGGTGGGCGGTGTAGTCGTCGACCAGGGCCTTGACGTCCGTGTTGCCGTTGGCGTGGTCCTCAGCGCCGCAGCCGCCGCAGACGTAGTCGCCCTGAGAGCGGCTGTACTTGGTGGCGCCCTTGACGCGCAGGCCGGGGCTTTCCTCGGTCGGGGTGAGGTCGGCGGGGAGCTTGCGGAACATGCCCGTCACCTCCCGATCTGGACGAGGGCGGCGGGGGCGTGGTGGGCGTGGCCGGTGCCCTGGCAGACGGGGCAGACCACCCGCAGCAGGGCGCGGGAGCCGTCGCGGCGACGGGCGCCGGTGGTGATGGAGACGGCGGGGAAGCCGTCGCAGTGGTGGCAGATCGGGCGGTTCGTGAGGCGGACAGGCATGATGGACGGAGCCCTTTCGGATCGAGAGATCGGGAAGTGGTGCAGGGCCGTCCGGGGCGGCGGAAACTTGGCGGTTGAGGCCGCCCCGGAGGGCTTCACTTGAAACGGCGGTGCGTCGAGCGGACGGGCCGGGATCGGCGTCCGTGGTGCTTGCGCGGCGCGCGGGAGCGCCGCCGGGTGCCCGCGTGGGATAACTCCCGTTTCTTGGCGCGGTTGATCGTGTAGCTCAGGCCCCCGGTCGCGGACAGGACCGCAACGGCAGCGCCGGCGACGATCTGAGCCACGAAGGCGATCACCAGCAGGACCACCACGGCGGACGTGGCGATGACCAGGGTGAGGACGATGGGGCCCTTGTAGGAGCGGGGAGCCTCTTGGACGATCACGACCTTGCGGATGTCCGTGCCGTTGGGGATCTGCCGGTAGAGGTCAGCGGGGATGTGGCCGGCGCGGAGCTGGTCTTCGGGTAACTGCATCGATCGGCCCTCCCTGTCAGCCGGTGCAGCGGTGCGTGCGGGCGGCGAGTTCGGCGGCGGAGCGGTCGCGGTGTTCAGTGGAGAAGCCGCACTCCGGGGCGGTGCAGGCGGCGGTGTGCCGGGTCTGGCCGCGGCCGTTGTTGAACGTGCCGACCCGGACGGGGCCGATGCGGATCACGTCGTAGAAGCGGTTCGGTCGCACGGTTGAACCTCCTTTTCAGTCAGGCGAGTTGGGCGACGATCGCGCCGGCGAGGTCTTCGGGGATACCGAGCCGGGCGCGCAGGGTGGCGGTGTCGATCTCGGCACCAGTCCGGGCGCGATGGTCGGCGGCGATCTTCCGGGCGTGATCCACCAGCGCCGGGGGCACTGGCGGGGCCGGAGCTTCCGGCAGCGCCGGGACCGGCTCAGGCGTGGCAATCTCGGGGGCCGGAGTGGCCGGCTCGGGGCGGTCGAGGTCAATCACCGGCGCCGGACTGGAGACCGGCTCAGGAGCCAACTCGCTTGTATGTGAGGCGGGTTGGTGGGCGAGCAGGGTGCCGCCGAGGAAGGCGAGTGCGGGCCAGCCGGCGACGAGGATGCGCAGCCAAGCCGGGACGTGCTCCAGGTCGAGAAGCCCAGCGGTGGCGATGTTCGCGCCCAGCGAGGCAACGAGGGCGACCAGGAACCAGAACCAGGCCAGCTTTGAGCGTTCGGTGCGCAGCCGCCGCCACACGGCGACCAGGAGCAGATCGACGGAGACCGGGTAGGCCCAGGCCTTCCATCCGCTCTGGCCGGCAGCGGCGGCGAGGTCGTGCAGGTGGGCGAAGGACAACGCACCGGCGATCACGGCCTGAACCAGGACAGCGTCGGGGCGGAACGATCGGGGCATGGTCTTCACCTCCTTCGCGGGGGTCGGGCCGGGGGGCGGGGCGGGGAGCGGTGTCCGGCCGCCCGGCCCCGGCGGGGTTCAGTCGTCGGCGGGGATCTCGCCGGCGCCCAGGCAGCCCAGGCAGATCCCGGTCTGTGCGCCGGCGACGCGCTGTTTGCGGCCGACGCGGACGGTGCGGGAGACCTCGCCGGTGCCCTTGCAGGTCGGACAGGGCGTGGTCTTCGGCTGGGTGGTTTTGCGTGCCATGAGCGATCTCCAGACGGGTTTTCGGCATGGCTCGGGTAGGGACCTGGCGCGAGGCGGTCACGCCGACCGTTGAGCGGGGTGCTAGTCCGTGACGGGCCGGGGCCGGACCATGGGCGGGGTGGTCGGCATCGGCGGCACGGTGATCTGTCCCACGGGCCGGAACGGGGCCAGGAATGGCAGCTCCGGGACCAGGTGGGCGAACTCGCGGCAGGTCGCGGCCGCCTCGTCGGGGGTGATCTCGGGGGTGCGGATGCGGGACCATCCGCCGGTGGTGTCGCCGGCCACGGCGATGCCGGGACGGTCCGGGGCGATCGTGGTCACCGCGGTCACCGCGTCGGGGGCGATGTCGCCCAGGCCCATGTCGGCGGTCTGCTTGTCGTTGACGCGGTGCACGACCCGTCCGGTGAGCTGGGCACGCAGGGCGGTTGCGCCACGGCCGAGGTCGGAGCCGAAACGCTGCCCGCAGACTTCCAGGTAGATGCCGACCGCGCGGGCCATCTGCCCGAGGCGGACCAGTTGCATGACGGTCTTGTCGCGGGCCGGCTCATCCTTCTTCGAGGTAACGAAGAACAGTTCCGCGATCTCGTCGACCAGGACCACCAGCGGCACCGGCCGCACCTGATCGGGTAGCTCCCACAGGTCTGAGACGCCGTAGAGGGCGAGGAGATCGAAGCGCTCCTCCATTTCCATGACCAACGCGTCGATCAGCTTGCCGGCGTCATCCGGGCTGGTCACCAGCGCCGACAGGCGCGAGGCATAGCGGTTCTGTTCGACACCGCGCTTGCAGTCGATACCGACCAGGGCGACCGGTAACTGTGCCAGCCCCTTGATCAGGTTGCGCTGATACATCGACTTCCCGGACTGGTTCGCACCCAGGGTGAGGGCGTGCGGCACCTTGCGGTAGTCCCGCTCGAAGACCGTGCCGTCCTCCCGCAACGCCACCGGAACCACCAGGTCACGAGGCCGCGCCTTACGCGGCAGCTTCACCCGGTTCAGGACATCCCAGCCCGTCATGCGCAGCTCGACATAGCCCGGCTTGGTCTCCATCACGGTCACCGACCGCACCCCGAACGCGTGCCGCAGACGCTCCGTCGAGGCAGCGATGTCGGCAGGCTCCAGGCCAGCAGGCAGACGCAGGGTGATGCGCAGACCGGTCGAGGTCGGACGGACCCGGCGGATCTTCGGCGGCACCGGGCGAACCTCGCTGCGGGCCACGTTGCGCTTGACGAAGGCCCGGAAGCCGGACGGCTGCACGGTCAGCCCGCACACGTCCATCGTCGAGTTGTAGTTCCAGGTGAACCGGCCCCACGTGACCGGCATCCCGACCAGCGACCAGTACACGCGGGGTGCGCGAGCCTTGGCGTAGCCGAGACCACCGGCACCGGCCGCTGCTCCGGCCAGTTCGACGTAGGTGACCAGGTCGGTCATGGTCAGGCCCCCAGCGGGGTGATCGCGACCGCACGGAAGCTGATCCCGTGCCGCTTCTGGCCGTTGAACTCGTTCTCCCAGTCACGGGCCTTGAGACCGATGACCTTGACCGGCGTACCCGGTGCCAGACCCTCCGGGAAACCCGTCTCCGGGACGGTCACCTGGTAGAGGTTGCCCTCTCCCTCGTCCGAGATCAGCAGGCCCACCGTCGACAGGCCCGCGCCCGTCTCCCGGTCCACGGCCCGCTCCCCGGTCTGCTTGTTGACCACCTTCGGCGCCGGCTCGGTCGCCACGAACACGAGAGCAGTCGAAGTGTCGATCTTGAAGGACGGCATACGTCACTCCTTTGTCGCGGCGCACCTCTACCTCGATGCGCCAACTGGCTTGAGCCACTTACTGGCTTAAGCCAGTTGAGCACACGATGGCGCCGGGGTCAACAAGGTGGCTTGAGCCAGTTGCTAGACTTGGGGCATGACGTCCGCCCGCCCCACGACTCCTCAGCCGCCCAGCCGGCGCATTGCCGAAGAACTTCGTCGTCAGATCGAGGTCGGTGAGCTGCACCCCGGTGACAAGCTGCCGTCTGAGCGGGCGTTGGCCGAGACGTACGGGGCCGCTCGAAACACCGCGCGCGAGGCGATTCGGATCCTCGCTGAGCAGGGACTCGTCACCGCGAAGCACGGGAGCGGTGTCTTCGTGAGGGAGCCGCAGAGGCTGTTTCGCTTCGGCAGCGATCGCTACTCGCTCAAGAACCGTGAAACGGGGCTGACGCCGTTCCGGTTGGAAGCGAAGCGGCAGGGCAAGACCGCCAGAATCGAGGTCCCATCCATCACTCGCGAGAGGCCGCCGGCGGACGTCGCGGAACGCCTCAAAGTGCCAGTCGGCGAAGAGAGCGTTGTCCATCGGGAGAACCACTACTTCGCAGATGACGAGCCGGTGCAGATCGTGTCCACCTACATCCGGTGGGACGAGGCGCAGGGGACGTTGCTCATGCAGCCCAAGACCGGGAAGGACGGCATCTATGGCCGTCTAGAGGAGTTGGGGCATGTCATGACGCGCGTCCGTGACGAGATCAGCGCAAGGATGCCCACCCCGGAAGAAGCCGCGATCCTCGAACTCTTGCCAGGTGTGCCCGTCCTGGAAGTACTGCACACGAGCCTCGATCAAGACGGGGCCCCCTTTGAGGTCTCGCGGTACGTACACCGAGCCGACCAGACCGGATTGCTCTACGAACTGCCAGTCGAGCGATGAGGAGCCGCACGTGAAGTCCCTGACAGTCCGCCCGTTCGAAGACAGTGATTTGGCCGACGCCGCGGCGGCGTTGATCGATGTGCACGCCACTGACGGGTATCCGGTCGAAGGAGTCGATGAGCCAGAGGCCTGGTTGCGCTCTGCTGACGTGATCGCCTCATGGGTGGGTGAGCTGGATGGAGTCGTAGTCGGGCACGTGGCGATCATGCATCCACACGGCGAGGACGCTGTCTCTCTTTGGATGCAGCAGAGCGGCGACAAGGAAGATCAGATTGCCGTCCTGGCCAGGCTGTTCGTCGTCAAGTCAGCCAGGAAGCATGCCGTCGGAGAGCGCCTCATGCAGGCAGCCATGGAGCATGCCAAGGGGCACAGACTTCGTCTCGTCCTGGACGTGATGACCAAGGACACTGCCGCTATGCGGCTGTACGAACGACTTGGATGGCGCGAGATCGGGCGAGCTTCGCACCATTACGGGAACGGCCAAAGTATCGACGCCGTGTGCTACGTCGCCCCCCAGGCCT
Organism: Streptomyces griseorubiginosus; assembly: GCF_001514195.1. Classification (GTDB taxonomy): domain Bacteria; phylum Actinomycetota; class Actinomycetes; order Streptomycetales; family Streptomycetaceae; genus Streptomyces; species Streptomyces griseorubiginosus. Next base: position 220,957 of record NZ_KQ948742.1, read on the forward strand.
GAGCTGTTACAGGTTTCTCTACCTCATCAAGCCCCGCCGTTCCGGCGGGCAGGGGTGGTCCCGCCACCGCAGCCCGCGGGCTCCAACGAAGCCCCCAGCCGTCGCGCACTTGGGATAACAGGACTCGACAGCAACCGTAAGGTTCCTCAGTCTCCCCATCCTTCACAGCCCCTCAGGGCTTGAGCCTCTATCCCCTTGGCCACCGGTCCTCCAGCGGCTGAGGTCCAGGGTGGAGGCTCTTGGCCTTCGGCCATCCGGCAGCTGTGACCCATCCGGCTCTCCGGCCGCCACCGCCTTGATCACACACCACCGGCCCGCACTGCGGGCCGGCGCGCGGCTCGGGGGCTCGGGGCTTCGCTCCGCCTTCGGCCCGCGCCGCCCCGGCCCCCGGCCCCGCGCCACCTGACGATGCCCCGGGGTGATCACGCTTTTCGCTCTGGCCCCGCCAAGGGTCGACGCACCGGACCGAGCCTGATCCCGACCATGACCCCGACACCGCCAGGCCCTGACCTTGGGGAAGACGACATGGGCCCACAGGTCTGCATGCACGGTGCAGGCACGGACCAACAGACGCTTTGACTCCAAAAGCAGGTGCGCGACGGCTGGGGGCTTCGTTGGAGCCCGCGGGCCCACAGCAGCCCAGGGTGAGAACAAGCCTCCGGCGGGGGCGCTCAGGCTCCGAGATGGCGGGGGCGCCGTACGCGGGTGCCGGCCGAGAAGTGGCGTGCGTGGGGTGCTTCCATCCCGCCTGCCATCGACCCAGGCAGAGCCGAGCAGACGCGGCCCATGGCGTCCAGGTCGTTCGTACAGTGGCGCGCTCCACCTGGACGCCATGAACCACGCCCGCTCCACGGTGTGTGGGCCGACGGCAGACGGGATGGAAGCTGGGGTTAGTCGTGGGCTGGTCTACGAGGTAGACGTCTCGGAAACCCGGTCGTCTCGTCATACCGCGCCTGTCAGAATCCCCGCATGGATGGCCAGGCGGTTTGGAGCCTAAGTCGCTCCACATTCGACAACACGAGCTTCCTCGTAGCGATGCATGATCTTCTCGGGCACGCGGTAGCAGCCGAGTTGATGATGAACAGTGTCATCTCGGCTCACCTGGGACGTAACCTTGAGACGATCTTGCTGCTCGAAGCCAAGGCCATCTCACAGATGAGCGTGAACAGCAGAATCTCACTGCTGGAAGAGATCATGCAGCAAGAGGGCTGGGACCAAGACTTTCCCTTTGTCGTGCCCGTGCTTCGGGCGATCTTCGCCATGCGCAACAAGCTGGCTCACTCGGTGGCTTACGGCTTTGACTTGAGTGTCCGATCGTCCGTTCGGCGTGGTTCGGTATCGGAAGAGTCGATACCAATACAAACCATTACAGGCCTATCTAGGTCGGCTCATTTCGTGACCAACGTTGAGATGTCATTTCTTCAGGTGCGCGCTCTCCCGGAGTCGTACTGGACGGCCGACTAGCCGGGCATCTCATTGGGGACCGTTCACTCAGCGTGGCCATCGTCGAGCTGCACGTGGAAACGGTGCGTTCGTCGCGTGATGGTGTCAATCTGGACGTGAGCCCTGCGGTCCTTGGGCTGTACGTGTAGCGTTCGTCACTCGTTTGAGGGGATGGGGGCCTCTTGGCAAACAACAGCGGGAAGCGGCGCAGCAGGGTTGCTGACATGGCCGGAAAGCCAGCGGTGCAGGTCTACACGCCCCCTGGCATACCCCCGGCTGAGGAAACAACGTTTCCCATCGAGCTGAGTGAGAACGACCGGCTTGTAGTGCGACTTCGTACGTATCGCAAGAAGATCGTTGACTTTGCTGTGATGCAGGAGACGTTGGTTGCCGGCGAGTGGGAGCAGTTGGCTCGCATCGACTGTTGTCGCGGTACAGTCCATCGCCACCTTGTCTCCCAGAGCGGCGAGACCCTGCTTGATCACGACCTGATCTGTGACATCCCCTATGGCGAGAAGTCGTGGGAAGTCGTGGATGATAGCTACGAGGGGGCGCTGGACGAGATGGAAGAGCGCTGGGAAGACAACCTGCGGAGGTGGAGGCGTGGCCGCTGACGAGGAAGTACTCCGACGTAAAGCAGCGTTCGCCGTGGCTCGTGATCTTGGACGCCACGAGACTCGAGCCCTGTTTGAAGCCAGTGGATACCGTTCGGACGAAGAGATCGTGGTTGCCCTAGAGGGCGACACGATCGAGGACGTGTTCGGCCGTGTCCGCAGGCACACTCCACCGGTGGCCGTCGCGATCTACTGGCCCGAAACGGGGCGGTTGGAGTACACGTCATTCAAGCCGAGTGATGAGGCATCGCTCGGAGGCGTTAAGGAGCAAATCGGGGGCACCGCGACCATCGGCATGCTCTTTGAGCATGCGGATCGCCAGATGCGCGGGCAGTATCGCTTCAACCTCACATGGGACAAGCCTGAGATGAACATCCAGCGCTTCGTGACTACACCTGCCTGATCAGCGCCTCTGCCGTTAGGGCCGGCAAGAGAGGCAGTTGGAACTAGGTGTCAAGCTTCCACTGCTGTACTGACATCAGCGCCTGACATCAACAAGGGCGAACAACGGCGGTCGGCACTGAACCTCGATGCACTGGCGGTCCAGGCGGAAGAGCTGTTGCCCTAGGGTCCTGCACCAACCTGACTGACCTGATAAGGATGAGGCCACAGGTTCAAATCCTGTTAGCCCCACCAGACTCGAAGACCTTCAGCCGGATCCGGTTGGGGGTCTTCGGCGTTTGGGGGTGCACTCCGGTACGTCGGTACTAGCGCTACGTCGGTACTGCGCGGTCGGCGTGTGGTGTCAGGCACAGCCGGCTGAAGCCGGCTCGGCGGCCGTGGCCCCCTGCGCGATCGTCTGCGCGTCCGCAGCCGTCTCCATGCCCGCCGTCGTCTGCGTGCCCGCCGTCGTCTCCGTGTCCGCGGGGGAGCGGTGGCGGCAGCTGGGGGTCTTGCCGTGGGCCTCGGCGCGGATGCGCTGCTTCATCGTGGGTGGCAGGGCCTTCACGTACGACCAGAGTCCGGTCCCGTGGGTCGCTGCCAGGGGCTCCGGGTGCGCCACCCCGGCGCTGTTGCGGGCCGGCTGGGTCTGCGGTACGGCCGCGGCGGCGGTCGTCGTGATGAGTCCGAGCGCCGTGAACAGCGCGAGGAAGGCGGTGATGACGGCGGTCCACAGGTTCATGACCTTGTTCTGGGCCATGGTCCCTCACTTTCGGGCTGAGGCGATTTGCGTACTTTCCTCATGATGTGTATGGGCGCCGCGAAAGCACGGACCGGAGCCTGTGGCGCGTCGATCTTCAGATGAACACCACACGGATGGGTGCAAGTAGGTCGAAAAAGAGGAGAATCGGCATTAAGAGGGGTTAAGTGACCCTGCGTGGAGATGTGATCACCCTCTGATCGGAGGTGCCTGCTCCGCTTGTACTGGGCTGGCCTGGGCGGCAGTTGAGGCCCCGACGCAGGTCACCGATCGGTATCGGTCGGTGTGTATAGTCGGGCGCCAGAGGTCCCCTACGTCAACGAAAGACGAGGTCGCGCGGTGAAGAAGCTTCTCCTGGTCGCACTGGCCGCCATCGGCGGGCTCCTCGTGTACCGCCAGATCCAGGCGGATCGCGCCGAGCAGGATCTGTGGACGGAGGCGACTGACTCCGTGCCCACGGGTTCGTGAGTACCGAGATTCGATTCTGAGCAGACCCCGGCCGTGTTGCGGTCGGGGTTTTGTGTTGTCCGGAGCCGGTCGGCTGCCGCCGGGTGCGCGTACGGGGTGGCCATGTGGGGTGCCGAGGCCGGTTGTCGAGGGGTTTCGGACGGCCGTACGGATTGCGCGGGTGGGCGGCTGCGCTGCGGGGCAGGATGGGCCACGTTCGGTGCGTGGATCGGTACGTGGACCGGTGCTTGGGTCGCTCGGCAGGACGTACGGGCGGGCGCTGGGGCGGTCGTAGGAGCTCGGGCGCGGGTGTGGAGGGGTGGCGCGGCATGGGGCGGCGTACGGCGTGGTGGCGCGGCATATGGCGGCGTACGGCGTGGTGGCGGGTGGCCGTGGTGGGAGCGGTGCTGGGTGCCGTGGCGGGGGTGCCCGGGGCTCCGGCCCTCGCTGCGTCCCCCTCCCCCTCTGCTTCTTCCTCTCCCTCCTCCGCTACGGCCCCCTCGTACGTCTTCGCCGCGGGCGCCCCGTCGGTCAAGGGCACCGTGAGCACCGGGGACGCCGAACTCCTCGAACCCGGCAGGACGTACCGGAGTTCGCTCCCGAGCGAGGGCAAGGTCTACTACCGTCTCGACCTCGACAGCACGTCCAGCGTGTACGTCGCCGCCACCGCCGTACCCCCGTCGGACACCCCGGTCACCGCGACGGAAGGCGTCAGGGTGACCGTTCAGGACGCCGACGGCCGTTTCTGCTCCGCGCCGGACACCGCCACCATCGGCGCAGGCCGTAGCCCACGCCCCCTCACCGCGTGGGGCGCGCGGACGCTCCCGTCGAAACGGTCGCTGTGCCGGGGCGCCGGAACGTACTACGTCGCTGTCGAGCGGGTCCTGCGCACCGAGTCCGTGCCCGGCGACTGGGACCTGGAACTGGCACCGGTACGGGAACCACGGCTGCGGCAGACCGGTTCGACGACCGGTGAGGCGCCCGAATCCTGGGACTCCGCCACGCCCTCGCCTCCCGGCGGCGGTGCCGTGCCGGTGCGAGGCGGCGGGGGGTTCGGCTCGGCCACCGCGCTGGAGCAAGGAGTCTGGCGGGACGACGTACGGCCCGGACAGACGCTCTTCTACGAGGTGCCGGTCGGCTGGGGCCAGCAGGTGTACGCCACCGCCGAGATCAGCAGCCCGGAGGCGGGTGCCGGCGGGGTGAGCGGGAAGGGCCTGGTGCCGGGCGCTGTGAACCTCGCGCTGTACAACCCCGTGCGCGGCCTCGTCGACGACACCAGCATCAGCTACAGCGGCAGCCAGAGGTCCGGCGCGCTCCCCGCCGTCCCGCCGGTGGGGTACGACAACCGGTACGCCGTCTCGGGGCGGGTGAGCGGGATGCGGTTCGCCGGGGCCTACTTCCTCGTGGTGCATCTCGCCGCACGGGTGGGCGAGGAGTTCGGCGACGGGCCGCTCGGGCTGACACTGCGAGTACGGGTGAAGGGGGAGCCGGAGGGCGGGCCGGGCTATGCGGGGGAGTCCGAGCCGGCGGGGCTTTTCCAGGCGGGGCTCGGGTCCTCGTCGGGGGACGGTGCGGCTCCGGGCGACGAGAGCGGTGGTGTGAGCGGGAGCGGGCACGGGAGCGTCGGCATGAAGGTGGCCGCCTTTGGGGGGATCGGGGCGGGGACCTTGGTGTTGGGGGTTCTTGGCGTGTGGGTGGTGGTGGGGCGGCGGAGGGCTGCGGGGGTGTAGGCGGGAGCCGGGCCGCTGAGGAGTTGGGCGAGCGGGTGCGGCTGGGGGCGCGCGCTCGCTGGTGAGGGCGGCTCACTGAGGTGGCGCGGGGCCGCAGGTCGGGCCGGGGTGTGCGTGGAGCCGGACCGGGCTCGCCGCCCTGCCCGCCTGCCCGCCTGCCCGGCTGCGTGTGGTGCGGGGGGTGTGGGGGCGGGGGGGGGGGGCGTGGCCCGCTCGGTACGCGGGTCTCCTCGTGGCGTGCCGGGTTCTCAGATCTGGGCCAGGGCCCAGAAACCCACGGCGTAGCAGGCCAGGGCCAGGAGCAGCAGCGGGATCGCCACCTTGGCGGGTGGGCCGCCTCGGCGTGCGCGGGAAATTGCCCTGGCGGGAGGCGGAACCTGCGGGGACTGAGCGGTGTACGAAGCAGTAGAGACATCAGCGAGGGGCTGGTGCGGGGGGAAACGTGGGGCGTGAGGGTGAGGGTTGGGGGAGGGCAGGACGTGAGTGGGGGGCGTCGGGTCATGGGGGGAGATGTAGGCGGGGTGGGGCTGGGGGTGGGGTGGCTGGTGGTGCTCCTGCCGCTGCTGGTGCCCTGGCGGGGGCGAGGTCGGGGACTGGGGCGATGGCTGATGGAAGCCGCCGGTCCCCGACACCGAGGGCGGCCCCGTGGGGGCGGGAGGGGTGGTGTGCGTGGACCAGTAGGCCCCGGAGTCCGCGCCGGGTTCAGCGGACCGGGTCCTCGGAGAGGGGGTTGGATTCGATTCGCCGGGCCAGAGGGGCTGGTCGGCTTGCTCGGGCGGCCGTGGCACGGGGTCGGCCTGCCCGGGATGGGTCCATGGGTTCGTTTCTCCGGGCTTTGGCTCCGGGTTCGCGGCTCCGGATCCGCCTTGCGGGTCTGCCGTACCAGGCCAGGACGCGTTGCTTCTCTCAGCGGGTTGGGATGCTGCCCCGCCCATCTCACCGGGCTGGAAGGAGGCCTGGCGGTTCCCTCCGCTGGGCCACGAGGAGGCGTTGTCCGCCGCTCCGCGCGGCTGCGAGGACCCGCCGCTGCCCTCCCCGAACCAGGAGGACGCTCCGTTCGACTCTCCGGGCCGGGAAGCCGCCCCGTTCGACTCTTCGGGCCGGGAGACCATGCCGTTCGACTCTCCGGGCCGGGAGACCATGCCGTTCGGCTCACCGGGCCAGGAAACCGCCCTGTTCGGCTCACCGGGCCGGTAAACCGCGCCATTCGACTCTCCGGGCGGGGAAACCGCCCCGCGCCACTGGCCGGGCCAGGGAGTTGCTCGGTTCGCAGTTCCGGGATCGGCGCCGGCGCCGTGCCCCGGCCAGGAAGGGCCTCCCGCTTCCCCCGCTCCCCCTTCTCCTCCACCGGTGCCGAAGGCATCCGCACCTCCCCGGACACCCTCGGACGACACTCCGTCCTGCCCAGCCTCCCCGCGATGGGCCCCGTCACTTGGCGCCGCCCAGTTCTCGGAAGGCACCCCGGCCCCGGACACACCCCCGCCCTTGGAAGGAGCCTCACCGCTCCCGGAAGCAGCTCCACTTCCGGACCAGGCCCAGCCCTCGCGCGGCCCCCCGTCCCCGATCACCGCCGCGCCCTCGGACGCCGACCGGTTCTCGGACGCTCCCCCGCTTTCCGGCCCCCCTCCATCCGCGGAGGGCACCCCACTCCAGGGGGGCGACTCGTTGCCGGCCACCGGCCAGTTCTCGGATGGCGCCCCACTCCTGGGCACGCCTTCGTCCCCGGTGGACCCTCCGCCTCGGAAAGACCCTTCAGTCTCCGCCCAGTTCTCCGACGACCCCCCACTGCCGTAGGGCGGCCTGTCCCCGTCAGATCTCCCGCTCCCGTAGGGCGGCCCACCCCCGTCAGATCTCCCGCTCTCGTAGGGCGGCCCACCCCCGTCAGATCTCCCACTCCCGTGGGGCGGCCCACCCCCGACCAACTCCCCACTTCCGTAAGGCAGCCCACCCCCGGCCAACCCCCGGCCTCCGCCCCCGTCGCCCACTCGGAACCCGGTTCCTCCACCCGACCCGGACCTCGACCCCGACCCGGACCCGCCGATCCTCGTCCTGCTCGGGTCCACACCCGGTGCCTGCTTCAGGGGGCCCTCGGGGGCGAAACCAGGTGGCAGGGGGCCGAGTTGGTCGAAGATCTCGATCGGGTCGTCCTCGGGGCCGGGCTCCGGGAGGAGCTCCCGGGCGGCGGCGAGGGCCTTGCGGGCGCCCGTGGCGGTGCGGAAGCGGGCCTGAGGGTCCGGTTGGAGGAGGGAGGCCACGACCTGCCAGAGCGGTTCGGGAACGCTCTGGGGCGCGCTCGGAGTGCCGTGGGCGGCGAAGTACTGGATGAGTGCCTTGGCGTCGGGCTTGGCGCCCTCCAGGAGGTACAGCGCGACCAGGCCAACGGCGAACAGGTCGGCGGGGAAGTCCGGTTCGGCGCCCAGCATCTGCTCGGGGGCGAGATAGCCCGGCGTGCCCACGACCAGGTTGGTCTCGGTCAGCCGTGGCTCGCCCAGCCGCATCGCGATGCCGAAGTCGGACAGCCGCAGCCGAGGCCGCCCGGTACCGGTGGCCTCGAGCAGGATGTTGGCCGGCTTGATGTCCCGGTGGACCACGCCCTCGGCATGCACCGCGGCCAGCCCCGCGAGGAGCTGGTCGAGGAGCGTGCAGACGAACGCCGGCGGCAGGGGGCCGTAGTCCCCGATCAGATGGACCAGCGAGCCGCCGGAGACCAGGTCCATGGTGAACAGGACCTTGTCGTCGTCCGCGGCCCAGCTGGCCGGCGCGAGAACATGGGGGTGGTCGATCCGCAGAGCCTGCTCGCGGACGAAGCGCAGCAGGGAGTGCGCGTCGCTCTGGAGCAGGACCTTCGCTGCCACATAGCGGCGGCGCCGGTGGTCCCAGGCACGCCAGACGGCACCCACGCCTCCGCGTCCGATCGGATCGGCCAGTTCGTACCGGCCCGCGAACACCTCACCCATGACTGCGCGTCGCTCCTCCCCCTGCGGCTGTCCCCCTTGCCTGCCCCCCGATGAGTGAATCGACCCCTCGTGGCCTCCCCGATGAGAGATACGGCCCCGTGTTCCTCGTCTCCCCGGCGGCTGACACACCCCCGTGTGTCACCCCCGGTGAGGAGCGCGACCCCCTCGCGCCCCCCGTCACACCGGCACGGCCCCCCCGCCCGGCTGCCGAACCCCCTTCGGCGGCCGGGCGGACGGCTCAGTTCTGGTGTGACTGGTAGTGCGTGACGGCGTCCGAGGTACGGCCGGCACCGTAGACCCGGAGGAACTCTGCCAGCTCCGGGTGGGTCGGGGCGAGAGTGTCGGCCGCATCGATGATGTCTCCGGCGGCGGCCACCGAGCGCAGCAGCGACTGGATCTCACGGACCACCCGCTTGACCGTCGGCGCACCCGAACTGCTGGTCGTGGTCGTGGTGTTGCTGAGCACCGAGCCCCCCTGCGACTTCTTGATCTCGTCCATCCGCTCGGTCGCCTCGGCCGCGCTCACGCTGCCGTCGGCGACCTGCCCCGCCAGGTCCTGGAGCAACTGCACCCGCTGGACCACGGCGGGATTCCCGATCTTCGCCCGCTGACCGCTCATCAGCTGGGACAGCATCGGTGCGGACAGTCCCAGTACCCCCGCGAGACGAGCCTGGTTGAGGCCCAAGTCCTCTATGAGCTTACGGAACAGCGCCCCCAGCGGCTCCCCGTACCAGTTCCGCTGAAGCTCCCGCGCTCTTGCGGTCGCTTCCTGCTGTGCGGCGTCCATGTGCGTCTCCCCATCGCTTCCCCAAAAAACCGTGGTTCGCGACAGCGAACCACGCCGAGCATCTTACGGAGAGTGGTCGTTCGCGGGGACCCCCAATCTTTTTGCGGAATACCGGGGATGACCCGGTACTCTGGTCTGCGGCGCCCACCGGCAGCGGTAATTCCGGCGGACGTCCCTCTTCCCGGGGCCTTAGCTCAGTTGGTAGAGCGCTGTCTTTGCATGGCAGATGTCAGGGGTTCGACTCCCCTAGGCTCCACTCCCTGAATCCCCTCCGACCTGCGGAAACGCGGGCGGAGGGGATTTGCGTTCCCGCAGGGCGCCTATGGTCCCTCCGCGCCCATCAACGAGCGATACACCGCCGTCGACCTCGGATGGGACCGGCAGGACCACACGCCGTGCGGGCAGTAGTCGCTGATCGACTGGTACAGAGGGCGCTGCTCCGCGAACCACGTGAGCATGCCGCGCATGTACGCCGGGTTGTCCCCGTTCTCGAACAGGCCCCACTCCTGGTACGAGAAGGGCTTCCCATGAGCGCGGGCGAAACGGACATGCGCTCGCAAACCGTACGGCTCGTCCAGCTGACCGGAGAAACCCAGGCCCCGCGGGGCGTCGTAGGCGTCCATGCCCACGATGTCCACGACCTCGTCCCCCGGATAACAGCGCGGCCACGGGATCGCGTCGCGACCCCGGGTCGGCGTGAACTCGAAGCGCAGGCGCTGGCCGGGCACCGTACGCATCGCCCGCACGATCCGCGCCCAGTACGCCCGCCACGCCGCCGGGTCCGGGCCGCAGCGATGCGTGTACGTCGTGCCGTTCATCTCCCAGCCCAGCACCACCACCGTGTCCGGGACGCCCAACGCCACCAGCCGGCCGGCCAGGACACGGAAATGCGCGTCGTACACGCCCCTCGCACCGCGCCGGAGCTCGGCCGCGACCGTGCTGTCAGGAAGATGAGCCTCGCTGCGCTCCAGCATCGGCACGTTCAGGACGAACATCCGCCGCGGATCAGCCCGCCGCCAGGCCGCCCAGGACTCCAGATAGCCCGGAGCCCCCTCGATGTTGCTCCAGCGGTCACCCGGCAGATACACATGCCCCACCCGGGGCGCCGGCCCGCCCAGCCAGGCACCGAGCGCCATCAGGCGTGCCGTGTCCGAAGGCTCGTAGCCGACATACGCGCCGTACGCCGACACAGCCGCGGGCTCAGGGGCCGGGGCGCGCTCGGTGCACGCCGACACCAGAAGCAGCAGGACGACGGCCAGGGCGAGCAGGCCGCGAGGCGCGGACCTCGGCACTGCGGCGGACTTCATGACGTCGGCGGTCCATCCGGTCGGGGGACCGCCACGAGACGGTCGCAGGACATGACCCCGCGACTGTGACGCACCCCGGCACCGCCGGAGCTGCCCCTCCGCTCCCGCCACCCCGTCGGGTGAACATGAGGGTGGGGCGGAGAACTCCCCGCCCCACCCCTGATACACGCCGCCGAAACGGCGTCAGCGCCCTTCCTCGTTCCTCAGCGGCCGTCGCCGTTCGTCAGCGGCCGTCGCCGTTCGTCAGCGGCCCTCGTCCTTCTTCGCCGCGTCCTCCTCGGCCTCCTTCGCCTGGACCTCCGGGTCCAGAACGGACTGGCCGGTGCCGTCGACCGACGTCAGCCGGCCCGACTCGGGCACCTCGGTCGCGGCGGGGGGTTCGACCAGCCAGTCAGGGTTGGCCTGCTTGTCCCACCACTTCCACGCGGCGTAAGCACCCCCCGCCACCAGGCCCGCGACCGCGAGCGCCTTGGCGAGCCGGCCGGCGCGAGCCCGCCGCTCGTGCTTGCGGACCAGCTTGCGGACCTCCTTGGGCGTGACCTGGCCGCGCAGAGCGGCCAGCGCCGCCGCACTGCGCGCCGTGGCCTCACCGGCGACCGGAACGGCCACCGCGACGGCCTGCTCGATCTTCGGACGGGAGTAGTCGGCGGCCTGACGAGCCGCCTTACGCGTACGAACGGCAGCCTCGTGGGCAGCCTGGTCGACCTTCGGTGGAACATGCGTACGGGCCTGCTCCAGACGTGGCGCGACATGGGCGCCGTACTGGACACGAGCCTGCTCGGCGGCCTGGGAGACCTTCGGCGCGAGCCGTACACGCGCCTCGGTCGCATACTGCGAAGCCTTGTCCTTGGCCGTGTCGGCGTAGGGCGCCACCACTTCCGCGGCGTGCAGCACGCTGTCCTTCGCCGAGCCGGTCGCGGCGCGCACGCTGTCGATGCGGGTCACGGGATCCTCCTCCTCGGTGGCGTACGGTAATTCGACTTTCCACCCTTTTACGGATCATGCCTGCCGGAACTCAGCCCGGCACCTGAGGGCGGGCATCCGGATCAATAGCGGATGAATACGTGGCAACAGGAGCTTGTCGACGACAATGCCACGGATCGCCGCCCAGCGCCCCCGCCCGGGCCCTCCTCGACCGGATCCGTGCGAGGATCGGTCGGGCACAGGAAGACAACGGAAGGCAGATCGTGGCCGAGCAGCTCTACGCCACCCTCAAGACGAACCACGGCGACATCGAAGTCCGGCTCCTGCCGAACCACGCCCCGAAGACCGTCAAGAACTTCGTCGAACTCGCCCAGGGCGAGCGCGAGTGGACGCACCCCGGCACCGGCGAGAAGTCCACCAAGAAGCTGTACGACGGCACGATCTTCCACCGTGTCATCAGCGGCTTCATGATCCAGGGCGGGGACCCCCTCGGCACCGGCATCGGCGGCCCCGGCTACGAGTTCGAGGACGAGTTCCACCCCGACCTCGGTTTCAACAAGCCCTACCTCCTCGCCATGGCCAACGCCGGCCCCGGCACCAACGGCTCGCAGTTCTTCATCACCGTCTCCCCGACGGCCTGGCTGAACCGCAAGCACACCATCTTCGGCGAGGTCACCGACCCGGCGAGCCAGAAGGTCGTCGACGCCATCGCCGCCGTCAAGACCAGCCGCCCCAACGACCGGCCGGTCGAGGACGTCGTCATCGAATCGGTCGTCGTCGAAACTCGCTGAGCCACCGGAGTACCCCCGCGCAGGGAACCAAACGCCCCGCTCAACCGTAAGGACGAGCGGGGCGGCGCACGCGCCACGACCGCACACGGCGACGAGGGGATGCCATGAACCAGGAGGCGGACAGCTCACCGCAGGCCCACAGCCTGCCCAGCTGCTACCGGCACCCGGACCGCGAGACCGGCATCCGCTGCACCCGGTGCGAACGTCCCATCTGCCCCGAGTGCATGGTCAGTGCCTCCGTCGGCTTCCAGTGCCCCGAGTGCGTACGCGACGGCGGCGGCACCGGACCCGCCCCCGCCGCGGCCCGACCGCGCACCATCGCCGGTGGCAGCGTCACCGCCGACCCCCGGCTGTTCACCAAGATCCTCATCGGGATCAACCTCGCGGTCTTCATCGCCATCCAGGCCAACGCGTCCCTCGCGGCCGACCTCAGCCTCGTCGGCGCCTATCCGCCGCCGCCCTTCCCGCTCCGCGAGGGTGTCGCCGACGGACAGTACTACCGCCTGGTCACCTCGATGTTCGCGCACCAGGAGATCTGGCACATCGGCTTCAACATGCTCAGCCTGTGGTGGCTCGGCGGCCCCCTCGAAGCCGCCCTCGGCCGTGCCCGCTACCTCGCCGTCTACTTCGTCTCAGGGCTCGCGGGCAGCGCCCTCGCCTACCTGCTGGCCGCCCCGGCCACAGCGACCCTCGGCGCCTCCGGTGCCATCTTCGGCCTCTTCGGCGCGACCGCCGTCCTGATGCGCAAGCTCAACTACGACCTGCGGCCGATCATCGCGCTCCTGGTGATCAACCTGATCTTCACCTTCGGCTGGAGCAGCATCTCCTGGCAGGCCCACATCGGAGGCCTCGTCGCCGGGCTCATCACGGGGTACGGCATGGTCCACGCCCCGCGTGAACGGCGGGCGCTGGTGCAGTACGGCACCTGCGCGGTGGTCCTGCTGGTCATCGTGGTCATGGTCCTGGTGAGGACCGCGCAGCTGACCTGAGCTGCACGTTGTCCACAGCGAGTGGCGGATCTTGTGCATACAGTGCGGGAACAGCTGTGCCCCCTGTCGCTGACCCGTGTTTCCGCAGGTCAGGCAGGGGGCGAAGGGCCTTGCGAGGGCCGGTGTGATGGTCGCACCGGCGTCAACGCCCGATGAGTTATCCACAGATCGTAGTCTTTTCCCCAGGCCCTGTGGAAACTGCTCCAGTCTGTGGATAACTCAGCGGATACCCGTGGGCAGAGCTACTTCCACTGGGTGGAGACGGCGAATCCGGCGGCGATGAAGCCGAAGCCCACGACGATGTTCCAGTTGTCCAGGGCGTCGATGGGCAGCGAGCCGTCGGTCACATAGAAGACGACGATCCAGGCAAGCCCGATGAGGAACATGGCCAGCATCACGGGGGCGACCCAGGCGCGGCTGTTCAGCTTGATGGCGGTCGCCTGCTTCGCCGGCGGCGGCGTGTAGTCGGCCTTCTTGCGGATACGTGACTTCGGCACGAGGGTCTCTCCTGTCGATGCGCTGCGTGGCCGCGCAGGTAACTGGTCGGGCTCCGGGCAGCGTACAAGGGGACTCTTAGCGCTCCCCCGGGCGTCCGTTAGCGTAGTGCTTCCGCGGCGCCGAAGGAGATAAGGGTACGTTGAGCAATTCTGCCGACTCCCCCCAGTCCGGATCCAGTCCTGTCCGCAGGCGGGGTTTCCGGCCGGTGAGAGTGCTCACGGTGGCCGTCTTCGCTCTCGCGGGGCTGATCTTCTTCACGAGCTTCAACACGGCCAAGGGCACCGACATCCGTACGGACGCCTCCCTGCTGAAGCTGTCGGACCTGATCCAGGAGCGCAGTCACAAGAACGGCCTGCTGGACGAGGCCAACGGGTCGCTGCGCCGGGACGTCGAGTCGCTGGCGGAGCGGGACGACGGCAGCACGAAGGCCGAGGACGAGAAGCTGACGGCTCTGGAGCACAGGGCGGGTACGCAGCGGATCAAGGGCAAGGCGGTCACGGTCACCCTCGACGACGCCCCGCCGAACGCCACCGCGAAGCTGCCGGGTTATCCCGAGCCGCAGCCGGACTACCTGGTCATCCACCAGCAGGACCTTCAGGCCGTGGTCAACGCCCTGTGGAAGGGGGGCGCCCAGGGCATCAAGGTCATGGACCAGCGGCTGATCTCGACGAGTGCGGTGCGCTGTGTCGGCAACACCCTGATCCTTCAGGGGCGGGTGTACTCGCCGCCGTACAAGATCCAGGCGGTGGGTGATCCCGGGAAGCTGAAGCAGGCGCTCGCGGATTCGAAGGCGATCCAGAACTACATGGTCTACGTCAATGTCTACGGCCTGGGCTGGAAGGTCGAGGACGACGGCACGGTGACTCTTCCCGGCTATTCGGGCACAGTGGATCTGCAGTACGCCAAGCCAGTGGAGTAGGTGCCGGGGGGCTGTCGGTGCGAGTCTTCGTCAGGGCCGTCAGCGAGTTGTGCATCACTGTCGGTGCCCTGATCGTGTTGTTCGTCGTCTATGTGCTGTTCTGGACCGGTGTGAAGGCCGACACCGTGATGGATCGCCAGATCGACCAGTTGCAGAGTCAGTGGTCCAAGGGGAGCGTGCGGCAGCCGCAGGTGGCGGCGGGTGCGTCCGCTGCCCCGGCCGAGCCGGCGCCGTATCGCAAGGGCCGGCCTTTCGCGATCATGTACATCCCGCGGCTTGGTTTCACGTGGAACAAGCCCGTGCTCGAGGGCACCGAGGTCGGCACCCTGAAGAAGGGGCTGGGCCATTACGCCAACACCGCGCAGCTGGGGCAGGAGGGGAACTTCGCGGTTGCCGGGCATCGGCGGACGTACGGGGACCCCTTCAAGGACTTCCCGAGGCTGCGGCGTGGGGACGCCGTCGTGCTGACGGACGGGACGACCTGGTTCACGTATCGGATCGACAAAGGGCCTTACAAAACAGTTCCCACCGACATTGAGGTGATCGATCCTGTGCCACGTACTTCCGGGTACACGCGGCCCGGCCGCTATCTCACGCTGACCACGTGCGATCCGGAATGGGGACACAGTCACCGGCTGATCGTCTGGGCACATCTGGACTCCACACAGCCTGTGGAGGACGGCAAGCCTGCTGCCCTGCGCCGTTAGTCTGGTGCGGTACGGCGTGAGTGTGGTGCCGTGGTGCGACGGAAGGGACGGCATGTACGGCTGGATCTGGCGGCATCTGCCGGGGAACGCATGGGTGAAGGCGCTGCTCTCACTCGTGCTGGTCGTTGCTGTGGTCTATGTCCTGTTCCAGTACGTCTTTCCGTGGGCCGAACCGCTGCTGCCCTTCAACGATGTGACGGTGGACAACCAGTGAGCGCGCGCATTCTCGTCGTCGACAACTACGACAGCTTTGTCTTCAATCTGGTCCAGTACCTGTACCAGCTGGGCGCCGAGTGCGAGGTGCTGCGCAACGACGAGGTGTCGACGGCGCACGCCCAGGACGGGTTCGACGGTGTGCTGCTGTCGCCGGGGCCCGGGACGCCGGAGGAGGCGGGCGTGTGCGTGGACATGGTCCGCCACTGCGCCTCGACCGGGGTGCCGGTGTTCGGTGTGTGTCTGGGCATGCAGTCGATGCAGGTGGCGTACGGCGGGGTCGTGAACCGTGCCCCCGAGCTGCTGCACGGCAAGACGTCCCTGGTCGAGCACGAGGGGCGGGGGGTCTTCGCGGGCCTTCCGACCCCGTTCACGGCGACCCGGTACCACTCCCTGGCCGCGGAGCCGACGACGGTGCCGGCCGAGCTGGAGGTCACCGCGCGGACGCAGGACGGGATCGTCATGGGGCTCAGGCACCGTGAACTGGCGGTCGAGGGCGTGCAGTTCCACCCGGAGTCGGTGCTGACGGAGCACGGCCATCTGATGCTGGCCAACTGGCTGGTGGAGTGCGGGGATCAGGGCGCGGTGGCGAGGTCGGCGGGGCTCGCCCCGGTGGTGGGCAGGGCCACGGCGTGACGGCGCTGCGCCCCGAGCGCGAGGACGTGTACGGCGACGCGTCGTACACGTCCTACGGCGGTGATGCCTACGCGAGTGACCCGTCGCCGTATGTGCCGCCGGCCGACGACGAGACGGTGGCCTTGCGGATACCGGATCCGCCGCCTCCTATACCCGCTTCTGAGGCCTCTTCCGTCACATCCGCCACTGGATCCCCACAGGGAGGCCGTGCGGCCCGCAGAAAGGCCGCCAAGGGTCGCCGTGGGCGTCATGGCGGGGTGGCTGCCTCCGATGTGCAGCCGGAGCCTGAGTCCTCGGACGGGAGGCCGCTCTCACGCGTGGAGGCCCGTCGGCAGGCGAAGGCGCGCAAACCGGGCGCGGCGGTCGTCGCGAGCCGGGCGATCGGCGAGGTGTTCATCACCACCGGTGTGCTGATGCTGCTGTTCGTCAGCTACCAGCTGTGGTGGACGAACGTGCGCGCGCACGCGGCGGCGGACAAGGAGGCGAGCAGCCTCCAGAAGGACTGGGCGAGCGGAAAGGGCGCGCCGGGCACGTTCGAGCCGGGTCAGGGCTTCGCCCTGCTGCACATCCCCAAGCTGGACGTGGTCGTGCCGATCGCGGAGGGCGTCAGCAACAAGAAGGTGCTCGACAAGGGCATGGTCGGGCATTACAGCCAGGGTCAGCTGAAGACGGCGATGCCGGACGCCAAGACCGGCAACTTCGCGCTCGCCGGGCATCGCAACACGCATGGTGAGCCCTTCCGTTACATCAACAGGCTCAGCCCGGGTGACCCGATCATCGTCGAGACACAGGACGAGTACTTCGTCTACAAGATGACGTCGACGCTGCCGGTGACCTCGCCGGACAACACGAGCGTGATCGATCCCGTCCCGAAGGGGTCCGGCTTCACCAAGCCCGGCCGGTACATCACCCTCACCACGTGCACGCCGGAGTTCACCAGCAAGTACCGGTTGATCGTCTGGGGCAAGATGGTCGAGGAACGGCCGCGCAGCAAGGGCAAGCCGAATGCGCTCGTCCAGTAAGGGCAGATGACTAGTGGCAGCGACCACGGAGCAGCAAGAGCAGCACACCGGCCCGTCCGCGCCGCGCCGTCGTGGCACCGGACGCATCGCCATGGCGGTGAGCGTCTTCGGTGAACTCCTCATCACGGCGGGCCTGGTGCTGGGTCTGTTCGTCGTCTACTCGCTGTGGTGGACGAACGTCGTCGCCGACCGGCAGGCCGACAAGCAGGCCGACAAGGTGCGCGACAGCTGGATGGAGGGCCGGGACACGGGTCCGGGCGCGCTGGACACCAAGAACGGCATCGGGTTCCTGCATGTGCCCGCGATGAGGAACGGCGAGGTCCTGGTCGAGAAGGGCACGTCGACGAAGATCCTCAACGACGGTGTGGCCGGCTACTACACCGACCCGGTGAAGGCCACGCTGCCCACCAGCGGCAAGACCGGCAACTTCTCCCTCGCCGCGCACCGGGACGGCCACGGGGCGAAGTTCCACAACATCGACAAGCTCAAAGAGGGCGATCCGATCGTCTTCGAGACCAAGGACGAGTGGTACGTCTACAAGGTCTACGCCATCCTCTCGGAGACCTCGAAGTACAACGTCGACGTCCTTGGCCAGATCCCCAAGGAGTCCGGCAAGAAGAAGGCCGGCCACTACATCACCCTGACGACGTGCACGCCGGTGTACACGTCGCGGTACCGGTACGTGGTGTGGGGGGAGCTGGTGCGGACCCAGAAGGTGGACAGCGAGCGGACGTTGCCGAAGGAGTTGCGGTGAGGTGATTGAGTTCCTGCGAGGAACTCAGTCACCTAGCATGGCGAAGGCCCGAAGCCGCAACTTGCTCTTGCGGCTTCGGGCCCTTTTCGTCGGGCCGCGCCTACTGCAGGACTTCCAGCGGCTCCCCGGCGCTCCACTGCTCCAGCAGCCCACGGTGTACGACGGTGATCCCGGTCTCGGCGGCGATGTGCAGGGCTTCCGAGGTGAACGGGCAAGTGGCCACGAAGAGTGCCACCTCCGCGCTGTGGAGAACCTTGGCGGCTCCGACGAACTTCTGCATGTCGGGGCTGGTGATGTTGAGGTAGGGCGCGAAGCGCTTGCACTGGACGACGAGGCGTCGTCCATCGGAGGTGAGCCCGCTGACGTCGATGCCCCGGTCTCCGTGGCCGCCCTGCACGGTCACGTTGGTGCAGCCCTCGCGTCGTAGCAGGGCGTTCATCGTCTTCGAGGACGAGGCGGGGTTCTCGATGACACCGCCGCGGGCCCGCACCTGGGGCCGGTGTGGTCATACGCCGGTGGTGCGGGTGCGCGGCCGCTCCTGGCGCCGCTGGTCGATCGCTGCGATGTGCTGCTACAAGCAAGGCGAGGCGTCCCGGCTGATCTACCGGCCGCACCGCCACCGCAAGCACAAGGGCACCGGACGCGACAGCTTCTCCTGGCGTGACTACCGCGACCTGGTCGTCCGCGCCCACATCCAGCTCAAGGCCCCCATCGTCTTGATCTGGGACAATCTCAACGTGCACCGGGCCGCCGGGATGCAGGAGTACGCGGCTGCGCACGACTGGCTCACCATCGTGCAACTGCCCTCCTACTCACCGGACTTGAATCCGGCGGAGGGCATCTGGTCACTGTTACGCCGCGGCCCGCTGGCCAACACAGCCTTCACCGACGACGAGCATCTCGAACACACCCTCCGCCGCGGCCTGCGCCACATCCAGCTCCGGCCCGACCTCATCGACGGCTGCCTCGCCGGCACCGGACTCACCCTGGCCCAGCACCCGACAACAACCCGAAGAGATCAGTAGACCGCGGAGTTCTTCGCCAATCGGAGCATACGCGGCGCTTCCACTTGCCCGTCGTCGCTCTTCGGTAGCGCCTGTGCGATGCCGGACAGCGCGGCCCGGGCGGCAGCCTCGGCGTCGACGGCGTCGGTCTTGCCGCGGCGGCGCCGGGTGGATCGGTCGGGCTGATTAACCTCTACCACCGCAACCTGCTGGGTCGCCAGGTAGCGGGCCAGGCCTGCAGCATAGGAGCCCGTGCACTCCACCCCGGCCCGCAGCGCTTCCGCGCTGGCGTGCCGCGTGCCCAGTAGAGAAGTTGGCGGTAGCCGGCCGCGGTGGCCGGGAACTCTCCGCTGCTCAGCAGCCTGCCAAGGTGGTCAAGGACGGCGGCGACGTGCACGTCCTTGTGGGTGTCGACGCCGAGCACCACCACGTGCGGCTCGGCCGCGGCCTCGGCAGCGTGGACAGCAGGAATGGCAGCGGGCCTGCCGAGGGTGGTCACGGTGCTCCTGTTCGCCGACGTACCGATAGTCAGCGCCGGTCGGTGGAGCGGTCAGGACTGTGACGGTGCCTTCGAGGCCAAGGCCCCTATCGGGACACGCTCCGCCAGCCCAGCGCCGGTACGTGCCGCTCCGGCCGGGCTGACAGATCAAACACTGGGCACAAGAGGCCAGTGAGAGTGCCAGTCAAGCCGTGGCCAGAACGACACGGCCACCATCCTCACAGTGGGAGTAGTCGGCCCGGTTGTCTACGACCCGGTTGCACCCGGCAAGGGTGCTGTCCAGCAGCACGTAGTCGGGGTCGGCTTCGCGTCGCGCGCGCAGCAGGCCGGGCGCGGGATGAGCACCGTGACCCACTTGACCAGCGCGTGGGTCAGGTCAAGTCCGGCAGAATACGAAAGCAACGCCGCTCCTGTGTCTGTGGGTTGAGACGTCGAAGACCTCCCCCAACGGCACGGGAGCCTTGTTCGTTGCGCACCCCGTCGGCATCACCCGGTCAGTGGCCCTACTGAAAACCCTCACTGAACTGCACGGCGAGCTGGGTAGCTCAGTCGTTCATGGCTCACTGGGTAGGGGCGGGGGTGTGCTGTGCCGTGGGCTGTCGCTGCTGAAGGTAGTCACCCGCAGTTCATGCGCGTCGTGCCGCCTCTTGTGCGCTTCTGATACTGCCGCTCCAGGTGACGCAGAGACCAGCGGCGTACATGGAGATGAGGCCTCCCCACGTCGAAGACATACCCGGAGCCGCAACCACCGTTGTACGTTGCAGCAGCAGCGCTGGGTGCGGTAGCCACCGTGGTGGCGACCGCACCCAGCTACTCCAAGTGTCACGGCCGTACGGACAGGCAGACGGCTCACTTTCCCCAAGGTTTGTCATCACGAGGCTTGATCGCTACGGGACGTAATCAACGCGGCAAGTGAGTCAAGAGAGCGGGTCTGGTACGCAGCCGTGTTGAGTAAGCTGAAATTAGCCACCCGTATTTAGGTAAAGAGGAGTTTATTGTGTCTTTTGCGGTAAATGATGAAAATTTCCCAAGCTCCAAAGAGGCTCGCTTTCGTGAACTGGTCCAATCCGCAGCGGCAGCAGCTCCGGTGTCTGAAACTCCTCCCCTCGGTGACATCATGCGTGCTGGCCGTACGGAGAAACGACGACTGTGGATCCTCTCGGCGGTCGCTGTGACCTTGATCGGCGTTGCGTTTAAGTTCGTTCGCAGGTGCACTAACAGCGGCTAACACATGAGCTGGTTCGGTCCTGATGGCCGTGTCCATGGGGGAGTTGAGCGTTCAGCCCGGTATGGGGGCGTCGCCTTGGATCGTGCCGGATGAGTTGTGGGACCGCTTGGAGCCGCTGCTACCGATGCGGCAGCGGCGGTTCAGGTATCCGGGGCGGAAGCTGTTGCACGGACCGGGAAGTCTTGTGTGGGATCTTGTACGTCCTGCAAACCAGCATCCAGTGGGAACACCTCTCTCAGGAACTCGGGTTCGGCTCGGGGATGACGTGCTGGCGCCAGCTCCGCGACTGGAACGAGGCGGGCGTGTGGCAGCGGCTGCACGAAGTGCTCCTGGCCGAACTGAACGCGGCCGCGCGACTGGACTGGTCGACGTGCGTGGTCGACTCATCGCACGTTCGGGCGGTAAAAAGGGGCTCTACATGGGGCCGTCGCTGGCCGACCGAGGGCGGGCCGGGTCGAACACGACGTGCTCACCGACGGCCCCGGCACCCCGCTCGCCGTCCTGATGACCGGTGGCAACCGCAACGACGTCACTCAGCTCCTGCCGCTGCTCGACGCCGTCGCGCTGGTGCGCGGCAGGGTCGGACATCCACGCCGCAGGCCCGACTTCCTGTTCGCCGACTGCGGCTACGACCACGACGTCTACCGGGACCAGGTCCGCGCCCGCGGCATAGTTCCCGCCATCGCCCGACGCGGAACCCTGCACGGGACCGGCCTGGTCACCTACCGGTGGGTAGTCGAGCGAACCATCGCCTGGCTACATGGCCTGGGTCTGAGGCAGGTTCGGGTGACAGGTTTGACCTGCCCCACCTCTCAGTGGACGTTAAGTCCGATCTTCCCCGGTTCGTGATCGCTCGATCGTGGTACTGATCGCCAGGTCGACCACTTACTGGGCATGTCCATGCTGTGATGCGGGACATGGGGCGAGAGCCATACCCCAGCGACTTATCGGACGAGCAGTGGATGTTGATCGAGCCGATGATCACGGCCTGGAAGCAGGACCGGGTGGCCCGGTCGGCAACCGGCGACCCCGGGGCCTGTGATCTGCGGGAGGTCGTGAACGCGATCTTCTACCAGAACCGGACGGGCTGTCAGTGGCGCTACCTGCCCCACGATCTACCGGCCTGGTCGGCGGTGTTCTACTACTTCACGCTCTGGCGCCAGGACGGCCTTGACCAGCGAATCCAGGAACTCCTGCGCTACCAGGTCCGGGAGAAGGCCCGCCGATTAGAGGACCCGTCCCTCGTGATCCTCGATACCCAGTCCGTGCGCGCGGCCGCGGGTGTCCCGAAGACCACGACGGGGCTGGACGCCAACAAGAAGGTGTCGGGCCGCAAGCGGGGACTGGCCGTGGACGTGCTGGGGTTGGTCATCGGCGTCGTGGTGCTGGCCGCCTCGGCCCACGACAACACCGCCGGCACCGCCCTGCTCGACCAGGTCGCCGAGCGGTGCGGGATGCGGCTGGAGAAGGCCCTGGTGGATCAGGGCTTCAAGGACGAAGTCCTGATCCATGGCGCGTTGTTGGACATCGACGTCGAGGTCGTCCGCCGCAACCCCGATGACCAGGGCAAAGGCTTCGTTCCGCAACCGAAAAGGTGGATTGTGGAGCAGGTCAACGGCACGTTGATGTTGCACCGGCGTCTGGCCCGTGAGTACGACCACCGGCCCGACAGCTCTGCCTCACGCGTCTACTGGGCCTCCATCGCGAACATGACCCGCCGCCTCACCACCCCGAGTCCGGCCTGGCGCGACATCCTCGAGCTGGCTGCATGAACGTCCTTGAGCTCCTGGCAGACCTCCAGAGGCAGCACGAGAAGGCCACGGTCCGGGCCGGTGAACTACACGACCAGATCGAGCACTTGACCGCCGCCTTGGCCGAGATCGAAGCACGACTCACGGACCTGGCGACCACCCGGAAAGTCATCGCCGAACTCGCACCGACCCAAGAAGACTCCGAAGAGCCCGAGACGAACAGCGTCTGCCAGGCCATCGTGCACGCCTTCCACCAGCGCCCCGACCAGGAGTTCCGAGCCCGTGAGCTGCACGAACTCCTCGGCATGCCCACCGACGAGGCATCGGTCAACGTTACCCGCGCTCGCCTCGGACGCCTCCTCCGTCAAGGCTTCCTCACCCAGCCCGGACGAGGCCGCTACCAGAAACGGACTTAACGCCCTCTCAGAAGCCATCCGCTTTCCGAACGTGATCGTTTGGTTGGGGCTGGGTGGGCATGAACTCCGGCTGGCGGCGGGAGAGATGGGCGTGGTTCGTCTGCTCGTCTCGCTGGTGGAGGTGGCTGGTGCCGTCGGTGCTCGGTTTGCTGGAGGCCCGGGAGAAGAAGGTCCGGGAAGAGGTGGCACGGCTGCGGGAGGAGGCCGAGCGGGTAGAGGCTGCCCTCGGCGAGGAGGAACGGGCACTTGAGCGTCTGGCGGATGCCCGCGTGACGGTGGCCGAGGTGCTGGCCGAGCCGCCCGTCGCGGTCGCGGAGCCAGTGGTGAGTGCGGTGGCGGGGTCGGCGGTGCCCAGACGGACCGAGGGCATGACGGCGGCGGTCCTGCCTGCGGACTACCAGCGGATCATGTCCGTGCTGGAGTCGGATGCAGCCCGGGAGGGTATGCGGTGCCAGCAGCTGGCCGTGGCCCTGGGCCTTCAGGCGGTTCCAGCGAAGGTCGAAGGGCTGCGGTCGAAGGCGAAGCGCCTGGTGGAGCGGGGGTGGGCGCTCCAGGTGCGGCCGGGGCTGTTCACCCTGCTCGCGGCGTCGGCCAGCTGAAGGCGCCTGGCCGACGCCCCCCGCCAGGCGGCTGCTCATGAGCATGGTCATGGACCACAGCACCATGGCCTCGTGCATGGCGGGCAGTGTCTCGTAGTCGCGCACCAGGCGGCGCGAGCGCATCAGCCAGCTCAGGGTGCGCTCCACCACCCATCTGCGCGGCAGCACCACGAACCCGCTGGTGTCGTCGGTGCGTTTGACGATCTCAAAGGTGAGCTGGAGCTTCTCGGCCGCCCACTCGACGAGCCGGCCCGCATAACCGCCGTCCGCTCAGACGAGGCGGATGGAGAAGTACATGGTGCGCAGCCGCTCGAGCAGCGGGACGGCGGCGTCGCGGTCCTGCACGCTTGCCGCGGTCACGGTGACGGCCAGGACCAGGCCGAGGCAGTCCACGACCAGGTGCCGCTTGCGGCCGCCCACCTTCTTCCCGCCGTCCCACCCGGACGTCGAGCGCGGGATGTTCGTCGCCGCCCGCAGTGACTGCGCGTCCACGATGGCGGCCGTCGGGTCCGGCGAACGGCCTTCCTCCTGGCGGATCTTGTCGCGCAGCCGGTCGTGGAGCTCGGTGAGCAGGCCCGTCACCTGCCAGCGTCGGGCGAACGCGTGCACTCGTCGGTACGGCGGGAAGTCACAGGGCAGGTTGACCCACTTGACGCCGTTGTCGACGACATAGCGGATCGCATCCAGCATCACGCGGTGGCAATAGCCCTCCGGCCGGCCGTCCCGCCCCTGAAGCCACGCGGGGATCGGCAGCAGCGGCCGGATGACCTGCCATTCGGCCTCCGTCAGATCGGAGCCGTAACACGGGACGCGGTCCGGCCCATCCGCCGCGTTGCCGAACCTGTGCGCGAGACAGTCACACGCCGGAGACGGCGCGTTGGACTCCACGGACGCAAGCGCGACAGACTGCAGCAACAGGGCCTCCCGGTGCTCGTTGGCTTCGACAACCCCGAGCTACCGCGAGGCCCTGCCTTCATGCACCGACCCCACCTCGATCACCCGATCAAGACCCTTGTTCGACCAACAAACCCGCTGATCGGAAAGCGGATGGCGTCTCAGGTTCCAGTTCTGTTGACTAACTGACAGCACTTCACGGAAGGCTGGCAGTCATGCCTCGTCCCCATCCTCCTGAGTTCCGGGCGCGTGCCATCGCGCTGGTCCCCGCCGGCAAGCAGGCCAATCAGACGGCGGTGGAGCTCGGCATCCATCCGGTCACGTTGTCGAAGTGGTTGCTGCAAGACGACATCGACAACGGGCGGCGACCGTGAACGCCGTCGAACGAGTCTGCTGAGTTGCGGCCCGCTCGTCGGCGGATCCATGAGCTGGAAGCCGAGTTGGCGATCGTCCGGCAGACGACGAAGTTCCTTGGCGAGGACAAGCCGGCCCCAAAAGCGACTACGTGCTGCTGGAGAGCACCCTTGCCGAGTGCAACCGGGTCGTAGACAGCCGGGCCGATTACTCCCACAAGCACCGTCGACACGGAGTCAACGTGCAGGTGGGGCCGATTCATCGGGCCGGTTGCTGTGGAATTCGGCTGCACTGCCCCAGCCGCACCCACGACCTGACGGCCCAGCTCCCACCGGATCATCCGGATCCGCGAACGCCCGGGCATCCCGATCCTTGCCGACCGCGCCTACGTGAGAGCCGGCTCGTCGGTGATCACACCCCTCAGACACCCACCGGGCCGCGAACTCACACCAGCCCAGCAAACCGTAAACCGCGCGCTGTCCGCCGCACGAGCACCGGTCGAACACGGCGTCGCACGGCTGAAGTCCTGGCGCGTCTTCCCCAGATCCCGGTGCAGACCGAATCGAATGACGTCAAATCGCCGTGGCCCTCCGCACCCTGGAGCGGCAACGCTGAAATGCCTCGCTGATAGGAAAAGCCCCGGTGCCCTGCGTAAAAAGGGCCCGGGGCGCTTCGCGGTAGAAGAGGAGCGCTGTCAGCAGTGCACGGGGCCGTACTGATTTCCGGCGACCACGCCATTGTGCGTGCGGCTACCGGAAACGAGAATGCAGTGGCCCGCTCCGGGGACTGACACCGGCCCCGCGTAGTACTGGTAACTTCCGGCATCAGCCTTGCGGGTTATTGCCCCGTCGACGCAGCTGGTGAGTGTAGTACCAGAACACTCCGAGATGCTCGCCATGGTTGTCTCGGAGGTCCCGTAACCGCCAGCGGTGGTGGCCACCGTCACTGCGCAGTTGTTGCCCGTGGAAGAGTCGTAAAATAGATGGATCGTCGCATACTGAGTTCCGCCGGAGGTCTTCACCGGATAGGTGTCGATCTCCGATCCGGCGCAGCCGTAGCCGGCGGCGCTCGCCGCGGGTGCGAACACCATGCCGGATGCAATGACAGCGACTGTCGCCGCGAGTGCTCCAAGTGCCTTGCGCACTATGCTCCTTCAGGTCGGACTGGGATCAGATGAAGGCTAGCCGGAGAGATCATTTAGCGCCAGCAGTTTAGAACAACTTTCCTGTACTGTAAGGCAGTTGGGTAATTTATATTGACATGTAAGTTTGGTCTAAATTGTGCGTTGGATAGTGGTTGACGGAGTACCGCAGCACCTGTAACGACTGCTCAGCGCCTATGACTGTGTTCCGAGTGCAATCTCGGTCATACGGTAAAGGGCCCCGAGAACTCGATGGTTTTCGGGGCCCCGACCCTGTATTGGGCTCATTCTTCGGTGCGGACCTATGTTCCGTTGCCTCCGAAGAAGCCGCCGCCGTTGTTGCCGCCGTTGTTGCCGCCCCCGACGCTCACCGTGGTCAGGTTGATCGGGGTGCTGCCCGGATCGTCGACCTCGCTGCCCCCCTGGGGGTCCTGCTGAGCCACGACCGCGGTGTCGCTCTGGTCGCTGCCGTTGGCGAACTGGATGTTCGTGAAGCCGGCGTTGTTGAGGATCTGGCGGGCTTGGGCGACCGTGCGGCCCCTGACGTCCGGGACCTCGGTCTTGTCCGCCGCCTTGCCGATCTGGATGTTGACCGACGAGCCCTTGTCGGCCTGGGTGCCGGCCTGCGGGGAGGTCGCGATGACCTTGCCGATCTGGTTGGTGTCCTCGGTCTCGACCTCGGTGCAGTTGCCGACGAGGTTGTTCGCCTGCATCTGCTTCTTGGCGTCCTCGCAGGACTGGCCCGTCACGTCCGGGACCGTGGACTTCTCCTCGGCCTTGGCGATGGTGAGGGTGACGGTGGAGCCCTTCTCCACCTCGGCGCCCAGTTTCGGGTCCTGGCTCAGGACGGTGCCCGGCTTCTCGGCGGACTCCTCCTGCTTGGTCTTGACGACGAACTGGTACTTGTCGCCCTCCAGCGTCTCCGTGGCCTGGTCGACGTCCTGGCCGAGGACGCTGGGGACGGCCACCTTCGGCGCCCCGGTGGAGACCACGATGTTGACGGCGGTGT
Source organism: Streptomyces griseorubiginosus (assembly GCF_001514195.1). Classification (GTDB taxonomy): domain Bacteria; phylum Actinomycetota; class Actinomycetes; order Streptomycetales; family Streptomycetaceae; genus Streptomyces; species Streptomyces griseorubiginosus. The sequence continues at coordinate 247,731 of NZ_KQ948742.1, forward strand.
TCTTGTCGACCTTGGTGCCGGCCGTCGGGTCCTGTTCGCAGATGTTGCCCTTGGACGTGTTCTCGCAGGCCTTCTGCGTGACCTGGCCGATCTTCAGATCGACGTTGGACAGCTGTCTGGTGGCGTCCGACTGCGACTGGTTGACGATGTTGGGCACGTCCACCTGGTCGTTGCCTGCGCCCCCGCCACCGCTGAAGATCCACTTGCCGATCAGGATCGCGCCGACGAGCACCAGGATGCCCGCCACGACCAGCAGGATCGTCGAGGTGTTCGACTTCTTCTGGCGGCGCCGGTCGGGGCGGTCGTCGTAGCCGTAGCCGCCGTCGTCCGGGCTCATCGGCGGCAGCATGGTGGTGGCGCCCGCGTCGGAGCGCAGGGCCGTGGTCGCCTGGTCGTCGGGGTAGCCGCCGTAGCCCACCGAGCCCATGGCGGCGGTGGCCGCGACCGGCTGGCCGTCGAGGCAGGCCTCGATGTCGAGGCGCATCTCGTCGGCGGACTGGTAGCGGTAGTTGGGGTCCTTGACCAGGGCCCGCAGCACGATCGCGTCCATCTCGGGCGTGATCTCGGGGTCGAAGACCGACGGCGGCTGGGCCTCCTCGCGCACGTGCTGGTACGCGACGGCCACCGGGGAGTCCCCCACGAAGGGCGGCCGTACCGTCAGCAGTTCGTAGAGGAGACAGCCGGTGGAGTAGAGGTCGGAGCGTGCGTCGACCTGTTCGCCCTTGGCCTGCTCCGGGGAGAGGTACTGGGCGGTGCCGATGACCGCGGAGGTCTGGGTCATGGTCATGCCCGAGTCACCCATGGCGCGGGCGATGCCGAAGTCCATGACCTTGACCTGGCCGTTGCGCGTGAGCATGACGTTGGCCGGCTTGATGTCCCGGTGCACGATGCCGCTGCGGTGGGAGTACTCCAGTGCCTGGAGGATCCCGATGGTCATCTCCAGGGAGCGCTCCGGCAGCAGCTTGCGGCCGGAGTGCAGCAGCTCACGGAGCGTGGAGCCGTCGACGTACTCCATGACGATGTACGGGATCGAGACCCCGTCGATGTAGTCCTCGCCCGTGTCGTAGACCGCCACGATCGCGGGATGGTTGAGCGAGGCGGCCGACTGGGCCTCCCGGCGGAACCGGGCCTGGAAGGACGGGTCACGCGCGAGGTCCGCGCGCAGCGTCTTCACCGCCACCGTGCGGCCGAGGCGCGTGTCCATGGCGAGGTAGACCTCCGCCATGCCACCACGGCCGAGCACCTGGCCCAGCTCGTACCGGCCGCCGAGGCGACGCGGCTCTTCCATAGCTTCCTACCAGCCCTCTCCGTCGGTCCCGACCGGCACGTGTGTGCCGTCGGAGGCTGCACTCCGGGCCTACCGTACCCGGCTAGCTTTGTGTGACCTGGCCAAGTGCGTCACCCGATACAGGACCGGTATCGCAACGTGCACCGATGTGAAGGGGACGTGATGGGGGTCACTGCTTGGACTTGATGACCGCCTCCATGACGCTCTTGGCGATGGGCGCCGCGAGACCGCTGCCGGAGATGTTCTCGCGGACCGCGTTGTCGTCCTGGACGACCACGGCCACGGCGACCGGCGCGCTGTCACCGACCTTGGCGTACGAGATGAACCAGGCGTACGGGTTCTTGCTGTTGTTCTCGCCGTGCTGGGCGGTACCGGTCTTGCCGCCGACGGTGACGCCGTCGATCTGGGCGGTCTTGCCGGTGCCGTCCTTGACGACCGTCTCCATCATCGACTGGAGGATCTGCGCGTTCTGGGCGGACAGCGGCTCGCTCATCTTCTCCGGCTCCGTCTTCTCGAGGGTGTCGAGGTTCGGGGCCTGGAGGGAGTCCACCATGTACGGCTTCATCAGGGTGCCGTTGTTGGCGACGGCCGAGGCGACCATGGCCATCTGGAGCGGAGTCGCGGCGGTGTTGAACTGGCCGATCGAGGACAGCGCGGTCTCCGACGGGTTCATGTCGTCGGAGAAGACGGACGCGCTGGAGCGCACGGGGACGAACTGCTGCTCGTCGAAGCCGAACTTCTTGGCTTCCTCCAGCATCTTCTCGTTGCCGAGCTGGGAGCCGATCTTGCCGAAGACGGTGTTGCAGGAGTACTGGAGGGCGACGCGCATGGTGGCGTTCTTGCAGGGGATGTTGCCCTCGTTCTTCAGCTGGGTCGTGGTGCCCGGCATGGTCCACGGCAGCGGGGAGTCGGTCTTCTCGTCCGCGTCGGTGTAGAGGCCGTTCTCCAGGGCGGCTGCCGCGGTGACGACCTTGAAGGTGGAGCCGGGCGGGTAGACCTCGCGCAGTGCCCGGTTGAGGGCGGGGTCGTCGGGGTTGTTCTTCTTGTCGATCTTCTTCCATGCCTCGGCGTCGGCGTTGCTGCCGCCGGCGATCGTCGAGGGGTCGTACGACGGGTAGGAGGCGAGCGCGAGGATCTTGCCGGTGGACGGCTCGATGGCGGCGACGGCACCCTTGCCGCCCTGCTTCTTCAGACCGTCGTAGGCGGCCTTCTGGGCGGCGGCGTTGAGGGTGGTGACGACGTTGCCGCCCTCCTTCGGCTTGCCGGTGAGCATGTCGAGGGTGTTGCGGAAGAAGAGCCGGTCGTCGTTGCCGGTGAGGATGCCGTCCTCGATGGCCTCCAGCTGGGTGGCGCCGTAGGACTGCGACACGAAGCCGGTGACCGGCGCCCACATGGCGCCGTCCTTGTAGGTGCGCTTGAACTTGAAGTCGCCGGAGGTGGTCTCGGCGTGCCCGGTGATCGACTTGCCGTCGACGATGATGTCGCCGCGGGGGGTCGCGTACCGGGCGATCAGCACCCGGCGGTTGTCGGGGTCCTCACGCAGGCTGTCGGCCTTGACGTACTGGAGCCAGTTGTCGCGGATGAGCAGGGCGAGGACCAGGAGGCCACAGAAGATCGCGATCCGGCGCAGGGGCTTGTTCATGACGGGCGGACCACCTGGGTCATCTCGGCGTCGGGGCTGGGGGCGGGGGCGGGCGCCGGGCGGCGTGCGGTGTCGCTGATCCTGATGAGGATGCCGATCAGGGCCCAGTTGGCGATGACGGAGGAGCCGCCGTACGCCAGGAAGGGCATTGTCATACCGGTGAGCGGGATCAGGCCCATCACACCGCCGGCGACGACGAAGACCTGGAGCGCGAAGGCGCCGGACAGGCCGACGGCGAGAAGCTTGCCGAACGGGTCGCGGGCGGCGAGGGCGGTGCGCACGCCGCGTTCCACGACCAGGCCGTAGATCAGCAGGATCGCCATGACGCCGGCCAGGCCCAGTTCCTCGCCGAAGGTGGCGAAGATGAAGTCGGAGTTGGCGGCGAAGCGGATCAGCTCGGAGTGGCCCTGGCCCCAGCCGGTGCCGAGGGTGCCGCCGGAGCCGAAGGCCCACAGGGCCTGCATGGCCTGCTCGGAGTGGACGCCGGTGGCGCCCGGGGTGCGGCTGAGCGTGTACTCGTGCATCGGGTTGAGCCAGGCCTGGACACGCGTCTGGACGTGCGGTTCGAAGCTGGCCACGCCGACGGCGCCGGCCCCGGACATCAGCAGACCGAAGACGATCCAGCTGGTCCGCTCGGTGGCGACGTACAGCATGATGACGAACATTCCGAAGAACAGCAGCGAGGTACCGAGGTCGGTCTCGAAGACCAGGATGAGGATCGAGATCATCCAGACGACGATGATCGGCCCGAGGTCGCGGCCGCGCGGCAGGTACAGGCCCATGAAGCGGCGGCTGGCGAGGGCGAGCGCGTCGCGCTTGACCATGAGGTAGCCGGCGAAGAAGACCGCGAGCACGATCTTGGCGAACTCACCGGGCTGGATGGTGAAGCTGCCGACCTGGATCCAGATCTTGGCGCCGTACGTGAGCTCGGCGCCGAGACCGGGGACGAGCGGGAGGAGCAGCAGGACCAGTGCGCCGGCCATGGAGATGTAGGTGTAGCGCTGGAGCGTGCGGTGGTCCTTGAGGAAGATCAGGACGACCGCGAAGAGGGCGATGCCCATCGCCGTGTAGATCAGCTGGTTGGTCGCCTTGCCGCCGGCCTGGCCGATGGACTGGAGCAGTTTGGACTGGTCCAGGCGCCAGATCGCGACGAGTCCGAGGCCGTTGAGCAGGGTGGCCAGGGGCAGCATCAGCGGGTCCGCGTAGGGGGCGAACTTGCGGACGACGAGGTGGGCGACGCCGGCCAGCAGGCCGAGGCCCAGGCCGTAGCTCAGCAGCCCGGCCGGGACCTGGTCGTTGATGGCCAGGCCCACGTTGGCGTACGCGAAGACCGGGATGAGCACGGCGAACACCAGCAGTGCCAGTTCGGTGTTGCGGCGGCTCGGTGCGCCGATCGCGCCGATCGTGGACGTGTGGTGCGTCGACGTGTTCGTGGCTGAAGTACCGCTCATCGTGTAACAGGGCCTCTCACGGCTTGCCTACTGCGTACCGCAGTTCCCGACGACCTGCTTCTCCTCGTCCGAGAGGGTGGGGCCGGGGGTGGGAGTGGGCGAGGTCGGGGATGCGGAAGCGTTCGGGGACGGGGAGGACGTGGTCGTCGGGGTCGGTGTGGCCTTTGACGTCAGGGAGGACCGAGTGGTTCCCGTGGTGCCGCCGGCCTGGCCCTGACCCGTCTTGGAGTTCTTCCCGCGCTCCGTGGCCTCGGCCGCGGCTTCCTTCTTGCACGCGGAGGCCTGGACGCTCAGTTCGTCGATCTTCTTCTGGGCGGTCTTCAGATCGCCCTCGGCGATGGTGCCCTGGACGGACTTCTGCTGGTACGGGGGCAGGTACTTGAGTTCGATCTCGGGGTGGTCCTTGGACACCTTCGAGAGCGACACCCATGCCAGGTCCTGGCTGATGCCCCGGTACAGCGCCACGTGTTCGCCGTTGACGCCGACGTAGTACTGGGTCTGGGTCCAGCGCCAGCCGCCGTACAGGCCGCCGCCGATGACGGCGAGTGCGAGGACGGTGTAGAAGGATCTCTTCAGCCAGCGGCCGCCCTTGCGGGGCTTGACGAAGTCGTCGTCGCCGTAGTCGCCGAAGCTGCCCGCCTGGACGTAGCCGGTGGTGTCGCCGGAGTCGGGATGGCCGCCGTATCCGCCGCCGCCCTGTCCTGGCACCTGGCGGCCGAGGCCGGAGGCGCGGCCGGCGGGGGTCTGCATGATGCCGTTGTCGTGCAGGTGGTTCTGGTTCTCGGCGACCGCGCCGACCACGACGGGCTGGTCGGAGAGCTGTCCGGCGAGGGTGTCGCCGGTGTCGAGGTCGAGGACGTCGGCGACGATGACGGTGATGTTGTCGGGGCCGCCGCCGCGCAGCGCGAGCTCGATGAGCTGCTGCACGGTCTCCTGGGGGCCCTGGTAGCTGGCGAGGGTGTCCTCGAGGGTCTGGTGGGAGACCACGCCGGACAGGCCGTCGGAGCAGATGAGGTAGCGGTCGCCGGCCCGGACCTCGCGGATGGACAGGTCGGGTTCGACGTGTTCGCCGCTGCCCAACGCCCGCATCAGCAGGGAGCGTTGGGGATGGGTGGTGGCCTCTTCCTCGGTGATGCGGCCCTCGTCGACCAGGCGCTGCACCCAGGTGTGGTCCTGGGTGATCTGGGTGAGGACGCCGTCGCGCAGCAGGTAGGCGCGCGAGTCGCCGACGTGGACGAGTCCGAGACGCTGGCCGGTCCACAGCAGGGCGGTGAGCGTGGTGCCCATGCCTTCGAGCTGGGGGTCCTCCTCGACCATGGAGCGCAGCTGGTCGTTGGCGCGCTGGACGGCGTGGCCGAGCGAGGTGAGGACGTCGGAGCCGGGGACGTCGTCGTCGAGGGCGACGATGGTGGAGATGGCCTCGGAGGAGGCGACCTCGCCGGCGGCGGCGCCGCCCATGCCGTCGGCGATGGCGAGCAGGCGGGGCCCGGCGTATCCGGAGTCCTCGTTGCCCTCCCGGATCATGCCTTTGTGCGATCCGGCGGCGAAGCGCAGTGACAGACTCATGCGCACCTCGCCCGTCGGCTCCGGATACATCCGCACGGTGCCCACCCTCCGGTCGGGAGCGCGCCGGGGCCCGGGGTGGGGGCCCACGCCGCGTGCTCGCTCCGCTCGCGCCTATTCATGATGTAGCACTACTTCCGCAGCTCGATGACGGTCTTGCCGATACGGATCGGCGCGCCCAGCGGAATCGGTGTGGGAGTCGTCAGCCGGCTCCGGTCGAGGTACGTGCCGTTGGTCGAGCCCAGGTCCTCGACGATCCAGTTGCCGTCGCGGTCCGGGTAGATCCTGGCATGCCGGCTGGAGGCGTAGTCGTCGTCCAGCACGATGGTGCTGTCGTGCGCCCGGCCCAGAGTGATGGTCTGGCCCTGGAGCGCGACGGTGGTGCCGGTGAGGGTGCCCTCGGACACGACGAGCTTGGTGGGGGCGTTACGGCGCTGGCGGCCCCCCGAGGCCGGCTGCTGGCGCTGCTGCGGGGGCGCCTGGCGCTGGGCCTGCTGGGCCCGGCCGGCCTCCCGGCGCGAGCCGCGCTGGGTGACGCGCGTACCGAACAGGTCGCTGCGGATGACCTGCACGGCCACGATCACGAACAGCCACAGTACGGCCAGGAAACCCAGCCGCATGACCGTGAGGGTCAGCTCTGACATTGCCCCCGCTTCACCCTTCGGCTTGCCGGTAAATGATGGTGGTGCTGCCCACGACGATCCGCGAGCCGTCGCGGAGCGTAGCGCGGGTGGTGTGCTGCCCGTCCACCACGATGCCGTTGGTGGATCCGAGATCCTGGATCGTCGAGGGCGTTCCGGTCCGGATCTCGCAGTGCCGGCGGGAGACGCCGGGGTCGTCGATCCGCACGTCGGCTTCGGTGCTGCGGCCCAGCACCAGCGTGGCGCGGGAGATCTGGTGGCGGGTGCCGTTGATCTCGATCCAGTGGCGGGTGCGGGAGCCGGGGGCGGGTGCGCCGACCGGGCCGCCGGCGCCGGGACGCTGTGCCTGGGCGGCCGGCGGGTAGCCGTAGCCGCCGCGGCCGCCGGGCGGCGGGGCGGCGGGCATGGGCGGGGCGCCGGCCGGGGCGGGCGGCGGGTAGCCGTAGCCGCCGGCTCCGGGGCGGCCGGCCGGGGCGGCGGCGCCGGGGGCCTGCTGGTCGGTGGATCCGGCGAGCGTGCGGCTGCGCACCCGGTACAGGCCGGTGTCGAGGTCGTCCGCCTTCTCCAGGTTGACCTTGATCGGGCCCATGAAGGTGTAGCGCTGCTGCTTGGCGTAGTCGCGGACCATGCCGGCGAGCTCGTCGCCGAGCTGGCCGGAGTAGGGGCTGAGCCGCTCGAAGTCGGGCGTGCTCAGTTCCACGATGAAGTCATTGGGGACGACCGTGCGGTCGCGGTTCCAGATGGTGGCGTTGTTGTCGCACTCCCGCTGGAGTGCTCCCGCGATCTCCACGGGCTGGACCTCGGACTTGAACACCTTGGCGAAGGTGCCGTTGACCAGACCTTCGAGGCGCTGCTCGAACTTCTTCAGGACTCCCATGAGGCACCTCCTCCGTCCTTGCCGTCCTGGGTACTGCGCCGGCTGCTCGGCTGGTACTGCTTACTGATCGTATCCACGCGCCGGTGAATCGGCTGGTTCCCCCTGTCGGCACGGTCGACAGGTGTCGACGCCTCCGAAGTTCCCTGTGGAGCACCCCTTCGAACTCCGCTGTCGAACTCCTTCGTCAAGGATCGTAGAGGCGGCCGCAGACAAGTGTCCCGCACCTGACTGTGGACCCCGACCGGCTCCTGGGCGGACGGGGCCTCCGGTACGAGGTTGGTACGTGATCCGGCGCGGGTTGTTACGTGGCCGGCGGCACCCCGGGTCCGGCGGGTGCGTGCGTACCCGCTGGTGGGCGGCTGCCCGCCGATAAGCGATGTGAACCCACCCCCTCCAGCGTGCTAATGTTCTGCGTGTCGGAAGGCGCCGGACCGCAAGGCGAGGAGCCAGAGGACACACCCAATGCGCGGGTGGCGGAATAGGCAGACGCGCTGGATTCAGGTTCCAGTGCCCGCAAGGGCGTGGGGGTTCAACTCCCCCCTCGCGCACCACACTGGAAGCCCCTCAGGTCCTGGACCTGAGGGGCTTCTTGTTGTGCCTGGTCGGGGGACCGGGTGGTGGTGGGGGTCACGCTGTGAGGTCTCTCACGAAGGTGGACGCTTCTCGAGCGAAAGTGGACGCTTCTTGAGCGAAGGCGCACCGTTCTCATGAGCCGGGGCCTGGTCAGCGGGTCACTCGTGCATGCCGGCCAGTTCCCCCGCCCGGCGCCGCATGGCCAGCGCGGCGGGGGCGAGGGAGCACACCATCGCGAGTACGGCGCACGAGCCGACGGTCGCTCCGAGTTCCGCCCACGGCAGCCGCACCGGGCTCCGCACCGACAGCAGACCCAGTGCGCTCCACAGGCCCGCCAGATTGAGCGCGGCGACCAGGAGTCCGAGCACTCCGCCGACGGCGACGACCATGAGTGCCTCCCCGGCGACCATGGCGAGCACCTGCCACCGGGTGGCCCCGGCCAGCCGCAGGACGGCCAGGTCACGCACCCGGTCGGAGGTCGCCATGACCATGGTGTTGGCCAGGGAGATCCCGGTGTAGAGCAGGGCGATGCCGAGGACCAGGATGAAGCCGTACCGGGTGGTCCGGTTGGTCTCGGGGTAACTGGCCTGCACCCACTGGTCCTTGGTGAAGACATGTCCGCCGGCTCGTGTGAGCGCGGCGGCCACGGTGGCCGGGTCGGCCCCCTCGGCGAGCGCGACGTCCACCCGGTCGACGGTCGCGCCGGGGGCGTTGGCGGGGGTGACATAGGCCCCGTTGTTGCCGGTGCCGGTCGTCATCACCGCGGCGATCCGCAGCGACTTCTTCGTGCCGTCCCCGAGCCACACGTCCACGCGCTGTCCGACGGTGTGCTTCTCCCACTCCTCGTTGACGATGATCGAGTCGTCGTCGAGGTCGCTCACCTTCCCCGCGGCCAGCGGCAGACGGACGGTCCTCGCGAGCGGTCCCGCGTCGGCCGCGCGGGCCTCGGACCTGACGAGGGCGACCCCGTCCTCCAGGACGTACACCGCACTCGACGAGGTCGCCGAGACCTCGGCGCCCTCGACCGCTTCGAACCTCTTCACGGTGGCCGCGTCGAACCCGCCGCCCCCGGCCGGGGTGACGACGAACGAGGCGACCGTCTGCTCGCGGGTCTCGGTGGCCTTCGCCTCGTTCAGGGTGGCCGTGGCGCCCAGCAGTGAGCCCGCGAGGGCGACGGTGACCAGGACCGGCGCGGCGACGGCCGCCGTGCGGCGGATGCCCGCGGCCGCGTTCTCCCGCACCAGCATCCCGCCCGCGCCGGGCAGTTGGGCCGGCAGCCAGGCGATCAGCCGGGTGAGCGGACCGACCAGGACCGGCGCGAGCAGCGCGATCGCGGTGATCAGCAGCATCGGGCGGCTCACATAGGTCTTGCGGTGCAGCAGCTCGCCCGGGTCGGAGAAGAGGGCCAGCCCCAGTGTCACGGTCGCGGTCAGCAGCAGGCCCGCCCCGAACAGGCTGCGGCCCCACGTCATCGCCTCGGTGTCCACGGACGCCTCGCGCAGCGCCTGGGTCGGCCCGGTGCGGCCGGCCCGCCAGGACGCGGCGATCACCCCGAGCAGCGCGACGAGCAGCCCGGTCCAGAAGGCCACGTGGTACGGCCAGGTGAAGTCGCCGATGGTGAACCAGGCGGGCGCGAGGCCGCCGTCGACCATCCACGCGGCCAGCTTCGGGGCGCCGTACGCGCCGAGCGCACAGCCCGCCGCCGACGCCGTCACACCGACCATCAGGGCCTCCGCGAACACCATCCGCCGTACCTGACCGGGAGTGGCCCCAGCGGTGCGCAGCAGGCCGAACTCCCGGCGCCGTTGGGCGACCGCGAAGGCGAACGTGGACGCCACGACGAACACCGATACGAAGGCGGTGACCCCGCCCGCGGTGCCGAACAGGGCGTTCATCGCGGTGAGCGCCTCGCTGTCGCGGTCCGGGTCGGCGTCGGCGAGCCGGCGGTCGGTGCCGGTGAGGACCTGGAGGCCCTGGCCCTGCACCGCCGCCCGCACATCGGCCGCCGCCGCCTTCACCACCAGCTGGGTGCTCCTCGGCGAGAGTTCGGCGGCGCGGGCGTCGGTGTAGAAGAGGGCGTTCTCGAAGGTGTGGGGGGTGGTGGGGGCGGAGGTGTGGGGGGTGGTGGGGCCGGAGGGGTGCGGGGTGGTGGGGCCGGAGGGGTGCGGGGTGTCGGTGCCTGAGCGGCGCGGGGTGGCGGTGCCGACGACCGTCACGGTCCCCCGGTCGGTCTCGACCCGCTGACCCGGCCGCGCCCAGTCACCGGTGACGACGACCTCGTCGGCGGCTCGGGGAGCACGGCCCGCGTCGATCGCGTAGGGCGCGAAGGCGGCCGTGGACCAAGGGTGTCCGACCAGGTCGCCGGGGCCCTTCGCGGCGCGTACGGCGAAGGACCGGTCCGCGACGACCGTGCCGAGCTCGCGGAGCCTGCCCACGGTCGCCTCGGGCACCGCGCGGGGGTGGACGAGTTTCTGGGTGCGGTCGCCGATCGGGGTCCGCACGGACAGGGTGTCCTGCCCCCGGACGACGACCGGCGCCGCGGCGAACCGCTCGGGCTGGCGCTCGGGCGCGTCCAGGGAGGAGGCGAGGGCCAGACCCATCACGGCGAGCAGCGCGACACCCAGCGAGAGCGCGACGAAGCTGCCGACGAAGGTGACCCAGCGGGTGCGCAGGGTGCGCAGGGCGACACTCAGCACGGCACGGCCTCCAGCCTGGTCATACGGGCCGCGATGTCGTCCGCGCTCGCACCGGTCAGCTCGCCGTTGACGCGGCCGTCGACGAGGAAGATCACACGGTCCGCGTAGGAGGCGGCCACCGGGTCGTGGGTGACCATGATGATCGTCCGGCCCTCGCGGTCGACCATGGAGCGCAGCAGGGTCAGCACCTCACGGCTGGTCCGCGAGTCCAGCGCGCCGGTCGGCTCGTCGCCGAAGAGGACCTCCGGGCGGGTGATCAGGGCGCGGGCCAGGGCGACACGCTGCTGCTGGCCACCGGACATCTCGGTGGGCCGGTGCCGGGCACGGTCGCCGAGGCCGACCTGTCGGAGCACCTCACGGACCCGGGCCTTCGCGACCCGTTTGCCGGCCAGTCGCAGCGGCAGGGCGACGTTCTGCTCCGCGGTCAGGGCGGGCAGCAGGTTGAACGCCTGGAACACGAACCCGATGCGCTCACGCCGCAGCAGCGTCAGCTTGGTCTCGCTGAGCCCGGTCAGCTCGGTGCCGCCCACCGTGACCGAGCCCGAGGTGGGGCGGTCCAGCCCCGCGGCGCACTGGAGCAGCGTCGACTTGCCGGAGCCGGAGGGGCCCATGACGGCGGTGAAGGTGCCGCGCGGGAAGGAGAGGGAGACCCGGTCGAGGGCGGTGACGGCGCTGTCGCCCGCCTTGTGGCTCCTGCTGACGGAGCACAGCTGGATGGCGTGGTCGTTGTGGTTCATCTGTCCCCACTTGGTGGCGGAATGGTCGGGCGGGCATGACGGGGGTGGCTGTACCTGGGGCGGACTGGGGCGGGCATGGTGCGGCGAGCGGCTGTGGCCGGGTGGTGCGGCGAGCGGCTGTGGCCGGGTGGTGCGGCGAGCGGCTGTGGCCGGGTGGTGCGGCGAGCGGCTGTGGCCGGGTGGTGCGGCGAGCGGCTGTGGCCGGGTGGTGGGTCGTCGGCGGCTGTGGCCGGGTGGTGGGGCCGTCGGCGTCCGTGGCCGGTGCCGGCATGGACTGTGCGGCCGTGGGCGGTCCGGGCTGAACCGTGGCTCCACCAAACCGCGCGGGGCGACCGCCGCGCAGTGCGGCAGGGGCGAGAGTCGGGGTAGGGCAGGGCATACCCCCGGCCCACCCCCTGGCCCCATCGCCCAGGCACCGACCGCCCTCCTACGGTGATGCGCATGCACCTTCGCAATGTGTGGCAGGCCATGTCCCGGCCGGGCTTCCTGCTGTCGGCGTGGCCCTGGCGTGCGGCCGGGTACCTGCTGAGCGGCGCGCTCACCGGTGTCCTCGCCCTGGTCGCCCTGGTGACGTCGGCGGCCGTCGGCGGTGTGCTGGCCGTGATGCTGGTTGGATTGCCACTGTTGCTCGTGCTCGCGCTCGCCGGCCTCCCGGTGGGCCGCGTCGAACGGCGCAGGCTGCGCATGGTCGACCGGGACCCGGTGCCCGAACCGCACCAGCTGCCGGCGGCCCCGGGACTGCGGTCGTGGCTCACGACCCGGCTCAGGGAGCAGATCACCTGGCGCGAACTCGCGTACACCGTGCTGTTCACGGTCCTGCTGTGGCCCCTGGACGCGCTGGTGGTCACGGTCGCGCTGCTCTTCCCCCTCTCCATGGCCGCCACCCCGCTCCTCATGGCCACGATCGGGGAGGGCGACGAGACGAAGGTGCTCAAGCAGTGGACGGTCACCACCTGGCCGACCGCGTTCGGGGTCGCCGTGCTCGGTGTGCTCCTGCTGGCCCTCGGCGCCTACGCCCTGGGCGTCGCGGCCGGCGCCCGCGCCGAACTGACGCGGCTGCTGATCGCCGACCGGGACGGCGACCTGGGCGCCCGGGTGGTCGAACTGAGCCGTTCCCGGGTGCGGTTGGTGGACGCCTTCGAGGCGGAGCGCCGACGTATCGAACGCGACCTGCACGACGGCGCCCAGCAACGCCTGGTCGCCCTGACGATGACCCTCGGCCTGGCCCGCCTCGACGCCCCGCCGGGACCGCTCGCCGACCAGCTCGCCAAGGCCCACGACGAGGCGGGCAAGGCACTCGCCGAACTGCGCGAGCTCATCCACGGCATCCACCCGAAGGTGCTTGCGGACTACGGCATCGAGGCCGCCGTCGCCGACGCGGCGGACCGTTCCGTGGTCCCGGTGGAGGTGGACCTCTCCCTTCCGGGACGGTTCGACCAGGCGGTGGAGGCGGCCGCCTACTTCGTGGTCTGCGAGGCACTCGCCAACATCGCCCGGCACAGCGGGGCGAGCCGCGCCGAGGTGCGCGGTGGGTACGCGGCCGGACGGCTGCTGCTGGAGGTCCGGGACGACGGCCGTGGCGGCGCCGACGCCTCGGCGGGCAGCGGACTGACCGGACTCGCGGACCGGGTGTCGGTCCTCGATGGCAGACTCTCGCTGTCCAGCCCGCCGGGCGGACCGACCCTGCTGCGTGTGGAGTTCCCTTGCGAGGCGACCGAGTTGAGCGAGGCGGCCGATCGCTTCGCGTAGTCCTGGCCGAGGACAGCGTGCTGCTGCGCGAGGGTCTCATAGGCCTGCTCGACCGCTGCGGCCACGAGGTCGTCGCGGCCGTCGGCGACGCGCGGGCGCTGATCGCCGCGGTCGAGGAGCACGGCCCGGACATCGTCGTCACCGACGTCCGGATGCCGCCCGGCTTCCAGGACGAGGGCCTGCACGCGGCGGTCCGCCTGCGCGAGAGCCGCCCCGCCCTGCCGGTGCTGGTCCTCAGCCAGTACGTGCAGCGCACGTACGCCTCCGAACTCCTCGACTCCGGCGACGGCACCGGAATCGGCTACCTGCTCAAGGACCGGGTCGGCCAGGTCGAGGAGTTCGTCGACGCCCTCGCCGAGGTGGCGGCCGGCGGCACCGTGGTCGATCCCGAAGTCGTACGGCAGCTGCTGCGCCGCCGCCGCGATCCGCTGGAGCGGCTCACCCCGCGCGAGCGGGAGGTCCTCGCGCTGATCGCGGAGGGCAAGTCCAACGGGGCGATCGCACGGGAACTGGTGGTCTCCGAGGCGGCGGTGGGCAAGCACATCGGGGGCATCCTCACCAAGCTGGACCTGCCACCGGCGGACGAGACGCATCGCCGGGTGCTGGCCGTGCTGGCGTATCTGCGGGCATGACAGGGCCGACACGTGCCACGCAGGCCGCATGGACCCACGGCCCGGCTGTGGACAGGGACCAACAGGGGCCAACGGCCCGGCTGTGGACAAGGAGCCATGACCAGGCTGTGGACAAGGTCCCACGACCAGGCTGTGGACAAGGTCCCAGGACCAGGCTGTGGACAAGGCCGGCTGACGGTCACCCGGTTGTCCACGGGGTCTGACGCGTTTCGGCTGGTGGCTGTACGGTCTGCACCAGTTGATGATCCTGACGCGCGGACCGGACGGCGGACCGGCGCGGAGCAAGGTGCGGGGGAGGCGGTCGCGATGACCGAGACCGGTGCGGGGGCACAGGACGGGGCAGCGGCGGAGGCAGCGGCAGAGTCCGCGGGGAGTGCTGCCGGAGGGAGTGCTGCGGCAGGGAGTGCTGCCGTCGCGAGCGCGGCGCGGCGGCCTGTCGTGCGCGGTTTCGCCCGGTGGCCCGCTCACCCCCACAAGGACTCGCCCAAGAAGCAGGGCAAGGCGCTGCGCGAGAGCGTGCCGCGCAGTGCCCATGCCGCGCTCGACCTCGACATCTCGCGTCCGGGCGCGGTCGACGCGGTCGAGGAGTCCAGCCGTGGCCGTATCCCCGAGCTCACCCCGCTGCGGGTCGGACGGATGGCGGCCACACCGTTCGCCTTCCTGCGCGGCTCGGCGGGCCTCATGGCCTACGACCTCGCCCGCACCCCGATGACCAGGATCGGCGCCCAGATCTGCGGTGACGCCCACGCGGCCAACTTCGGTCTGTACGGCGACGCCCGCGGCGGACTGGTCATCGACCTGAACGACTTCGACGAGACGGTGCACGGCCCCTGGGAGTGGGACCTCAAGCGGCTCGCCGCGTCCCTGGTCCTCGCGGGCCGGGAGACCGGCGCCGACGAGGACACCTGCCGTGCGGCGGCCCACGGCGCGGTCGGCGCGTACCGGCGCACCATGCGGCTGCTGGCCAAGCTGCCGGTGCTGGACGCGTGGAACGCCATCGCGGACGAGGAACTCGTCTCCCACACCGACGCCCACGACCTCGTCGGCACCCTGGAGCGCGTCTCGGAGAAGGCGCGGGCCAACACCAGCGGACGCTTCGCGGCCAAGTCGACCGAACCGACCGAGGACGGCGGACGCCGGTTCGTGGACGCGCCGCCGGTGCTGCGCCGGGTGCCCGACGCGGAGGCCGCGGCGGTGGCCACGTCCCTGGAGCACTACCTGACCACGCTCTCCGAGGACCGCCTGCCGCTGCTGGCCCGGCACGCGGTGCACGACGTGGCGTTCCGGGTCGTCGGTACGGGCAGTGTGGGGACCCGCTCCTACGTCGTCCTGCTCCTCGACCACCGCGGCGAACCGCTGGTCCTCCAGGTCAAGGAGGCCAGGCCCTCGGCCCTCGTGCCCCACCTGGTCACCGCGGGCTTCGAGGTCCCGGAGGTCGATCACGAGGGCCGCCGGGTGGTGCTGGGCCAGAAGCGGATGCAGGTCGTCAGCGACAACCTGCTGGGCTGGACGACTGTCGAGGGCCGCCCCTTCCAGGTCCGGCAGTTCCGCAACCGCAAGGGCAGCGTCGACCCTGCCGCCCTCTCCGCCGACCAGATAGACGACTACGGCCGCATGACCGGCGCCCTCCTGGCCCGCGCCCACTCCCACAGCGTCGACCCCCGCCTGGTCTCCGGCTACTGCGGCAAGAACGACGAACTCGACGAGGCGATCGCCACGTTCGCCGTCACCTACGCGGACCGCACGGAGGCGGACCACGGCGAGCTGGTGACGGGAATCCGGTCGGGAAGGGTGGCGGCGGAGACGGGGGTGTGAGGAGGTGGGGGGCTGAGGTAGACAGCGGCCTTCGAGCTGGTCCGGCTGCACCCACTCAGGGGCGCGGGGAGCGGAGACGGTGGCTTTCGCGCCGGTCCGGCTGCACTCACCCCGGGGCGCGGGGAGCGGAGGCATCGGCCTTCGAGCTGGTCCGGCCGCACCCACCCAGGGGCGCGGGGAACTGCGCGACCAGCCCCCACGCACCCGCACCCGCCCCTAGACCGGCCCCGGCACCCCAGTTGGCGCCCGCCTTCCCCCCACACCGTTACGCTGTCCGGATGACGTCCCCGGAACCCGACGGCACGGCTGCCGCAGGCACAGGCACCGCGCGGCTGGAGCGAGCCGTGCGGGCCGCCGAGCAGGCGCTCATCGAGTACGAGATCGCGGTGGAGACCTTCCGCATCGAGGTCGAGAACTTCTCCCGCCTGCACCACCAGCGGCTCGGCCCGGTCTACGCCCGCCTCGACGAGCTGGAAGCGCGGATCGCCGAGGCCCGGGCCGCCCGTACCGGCGACCCCGAGGACCTGCGCAAGGCGGAGGAGGCCCGCGCCCGGGTGCTGCCGATGCCCGGCGTGGAGGAACTGTTCCACGGCTGGATGGACGGGGAGGGCCTCTTCCCGGAGGCCGCCGCCATGCTCACCGACCAGCCGGTGCGGCCCCCGCAGCGGGTCCGCCCCAGCGACGAGGCCCGCAAGCTCTACCGCGAGCTGGCCCGCAAGGCCCACCCGGACCTCGCCCAGGACGACACCGAGCGGGCCCGGCGCGAGGAGTTCATCACCCGGGTCAACGCGGCCTACTCCCGCGGCGACGAGGCGCTCCTGCGGGAGCTGTCCGAGGAGTGGGCCGCCGGGCCGAAGCTCCCGGAGCAGGGGCCCACGCCCAGCGAGGAGCTCTACGCCCGCCTCGAATGGCTCTCCCGGCGCAAGGAGATGCTGTCCGTGGTCGCGCGGGAGCTGGAGGAGAGCGCGATCGGCTCGATGCTCCGGATGGCCCCGGACGACCCCGACCAGCTGCTCGAGGAGATCGCCGAGCAGCTCCTGGCCGACGTCTCCGCGCGCGAGGCGGAGCTCGCGGAGCTGCTCGCGCAGGAGTGACCGGCAGGGCGCCGAAGGCGTCGGGTAGCGTCGGCACCATGAATTTCGGTGGTGGTGTGCCCACGGTCCAGGTCACGGACCTCAAGGACGACGATTTCCTGCTGGACGTCCGCGAGGACGACGAATGGCAGGCGGGTCATGCCGAAGGGGCCCTGCACATCCCCATCAGCGAGTTCGTCGCCCGCTACGGCGAGCTGACCGAGGCCGCCCCGCAGGACGGCCGGGTGCACGTGATCTGCCGTTCCGGCGGACGTTCGGCCCAGGTCACCATGTACCTGGCCCAGCAGGGCATCGACGCCGTGAACGTCGACGGCGGCATGCAGCTGTGGGCCGAGACGGGCCGCCCCGTGGTGACGGACGACGGCCGACCGGGCTTCGTGCTCTAGCCTCCGGCGGTACCGGGAGCCCGGACCGGCACGGCGTCGGGCGGGCCAGGGTGTCGAGAAGGGCGGCACGGGGTCGGGCGGGCCCGGGTGTCGAGAAGGGCCGTGTCTCCGGCGGTCTGAGCCGCCGTCGGCCCCGCGCGGTGGCGCTCAGTCGTCCTGGCCGCTCGGATTCCGGTCGTAGCGGCTCGCGCGGCGGGTCAGTTCGCCCGTCGCGAGGGTGGCGGCCGACACCACGCGCGTCCAGCGGGGGCCGCCCCGGGCCGCCCACCAGACGCAGACGCATCCCCCGACGGTGAGCACGAGGATGCCGGACAGGGCGAGCAGCATCATGCTCAGCCTCCTTCGGTCGGAGCGGTCCGTCATCCTCTCAGTCGCCGATCAGGGGCCCCGCGGTTTCACCTATCCCAGGGAATGCGCCGCCAGCAGGTCCCCCAGCGCCTCCTCGTGCGCCGCCGCCGGGCCGAGGGACAGTTCCAGATGCTTGGCCCAGGCGTGGTACCGGTGCAGCGGGTAGTCGACGTCCGCGCCGAAGCCGCCGTGCAGATGCTGGGCCGTCTGCACCACCCGCCGTACCCCCTCCGAGGCCCAGATCTTCGCCACGGCGACGTCACCCGAGACCGGCAGCGCCCCGCGTGCCCCGGAAAAGAGCCGCCACGCGGCCTGCCACAGCGTGACCTCCATCGCGCGCAGGTCGATGTACCGGTCGGCGGCCTGCACGGCGACGGCCTGGAAGGTGGCGACCGGGTACCCGAACTGCTCGCGCCCGCTGGTGTATTCGCTGCTCATCCGCAGCACCCGCTCGCCGAGACCGAGCGCCAGCGCGCAGGTCCCGGTGGTCAGCAGGTCGCGAAGCCACTCCCACGCCCCCTCCGTCTCGATCACGTCCCGCGCGCTGATCCGCACCGAGTCCAGCCGCAGCTCGCCCAGCCGCTCCCCGCTGGTGGAGAACTGCTCGCCGAGCGCGACCCCGTCATGGTCCCGGGGCACCAGGGCGAGGACGGTCCGGTCCGCGGCGGTGTGCGCGGGGACGACGACGAAGTCCGCGTCGTACACCCATGGCACGGCGGTCTGCACCCCGTCCAGGACCCAGCCGGCACCCTCGCCCGCACCCTCCACCTGCCGAGCGGTGACGGCGAGTTCGGCGGGGTCATGTCCCGTCCGGCCGCTCGCGGCGACGGTCAGCACGAGCTCCCCGCGCCCGGCCCGCTCCAGCAGGTCAGCCCTCAACTCCTGGCCGCCGTAGGCCTGTACGGCGGCCAGGGCCGCGCTGTTCTCCAGCAGCGGCACCCGCGCCAGCACCTTCGCCGACTCGCGCAGCACCAGGCAGAGCGCGACCGCGTCCAGGCCCGCCCCACCGTGCTCCTCCGCCACCAGCAGGCTCAGCAGGTCCGCCTCGGCGAGCCTCGCCCACAGCGCGCGGTCGAACTCGTCGGCCACGGCGCCCGTGCTGAGGGCCGGGGACGGCACCGCGTCCGGTGCGACGTCGGCGAACACCCCCCGCGCCGCCTCGGCCGCCGCCTGCTGCTCCTCGCTGAAGGTGAAGTCCACGGTCCCTGTCCTTCCGACGGGTCGGCAGATCGGGTCAGCTGATCTGACGGTCCGTCAAGATAGAACAGGTTCTAGAAGAAGGGAACGGTCGACGGACCTCCGGGCGGAGCGGAGGCCGACCGATCGTTCGGTTGATGTGATCCATGGTGGGCGAGGCGCCGTAAGGTGTCCACCGCTGTGGAAAACCCTCGGCCGTCCCCTGTGGAAAACCGGACCGGACGTGAGGACGGCCACGCCGGGGGCTTTCGACAAGGGCTGTGCGGGGCGGTCGGGCCTGAGTACCGTGCCGGTGCGAGCCACCGCGGCGCCCCACGGCCCGGGGTGGCCGCGGAACGGACCGGAATCGGGAACGGGGCGGAATGGACGCGCACGACAGAGGCTCGACCCCCCGGCACGACGACCCGGGCACCCCGAGCGATCCGACCTCCAGCCCCGAAGCGGGCACCCCGAGCGATCCGACCTCCAGCCCCGAAGCGGGCACCCCGAGCGATCCGACCCCCAGCCCCGAAGCGAGCGCTGCGAGCGAACCGGCCGAACCCCCCGGGTCCACGCCGGCCCCCGCCCCCGCGCGCACCGCGATACCCACCCCCCGCCCGACGCCCCCCGACCCCGACCCCGACCCCAACCCCCGCACCGGCGTGGCCGCCCTCTCCCTCCGCCACCAGATCGGGGTCGCCCTGGCGCTCGCCCTCGTCGCCATCGCCGTCTGTGTGCACATCGGGATGGTGTTCCTGCACGTCGCGCCGGTGAACACGGTGACCAGGCAGCACGGCGGGGCGGTGGACGACTGGATCTACCCGGAGTTCGAGCAGAACTGGAAGCTGTTCGCCCCGAACCCGTTGCAGCAGAACGTCGCGGTGCAGGTGAGGGCCCGGATCCGTGGGGCGGACGGGGGCAGCCGTACGACGGGCTGGTACGACCTGTCCGCCCAGGACGGCCGGGCCATCGACGGCAATCCGCTGCCCAGTCACACCCAGCAGAACGAGCTGCGGCGCTCCTGGGACCTCTTCGTCGCCACCCACGACGCGAACAACCGCCCGATTGGTCTGCGCGGCTCGCTGTCCGAGGCGTATCTGCGGCGCATAGCGGTGCTCCGCATGGGGCGCGAGGACGCCCTCGCGCGCGGTGACGTGCTCGTGAGCGTCCAGGTGCGCTCCCGGACCTCCAACGTCCCGCCGCCGAAGTGGAGCGACGAGAAGGTCTCGGTGCAGCCGGTCTTCCGGGAGCTGTCCTGGTGGCCGGTGACGGCGGACGACACCGAGGGGAGCGTCCGGTGAACCGATTCGTCCTCGCGGTGTCGAACGCGATCGCCCGGGTCACCGAGGCCGCCCTCGGTCCCTACCAGAGCGCGATGATCCGCATCGGCTTCAGCGCGACCTGGCTGCTGTTCCTGCTGCGCGAGCTGCCGCACCGCCAGGAGCTGTACGGCCCCGACGGCCCCTGGAGCTGGAACCTCGCCGAGCAGCTGGTCTCGGCCAACGGCGCGTTCAGCGCTCTGATGTGGTCGGACGGACAGCTCTGGTTCGAGACCGTCTATGTGCTCGCCGTCCTGTCGAGCCTCCTGCTGCTGCTCGGCTGGCACACCCGTGCGATGTCGGTGCTGTTCATGGTCGGTGTGCTCTCGCTCCAGAACCGCAGCGTCTTCATGGGCGACGGCGGCGACAACGTCCTGCACCTGATGTCGATCTACCTGGTCCTCACCCGCTGCGGCCAGGTCTGGTCGCTCGACGAGCGGCGGGCCCGGCGCACCCGCGAGGCACACGCGCGCGGGGAGCACGTCGTCGACCGGGCCGGCCCGGCCCTGTGGGTCGTGCTCGGGCTCGTGCTGGTGTCGGCGACCTTCCTGGGCAGGCTGGACGGCGATCCGGTCGTGCCGGTGCTGCTGTGGGTCCTGTGGCTGGCGCAGGCCCTGTGGTGGGCCGTCGGACGCTTCGGGCGGTCCGGTCAGTCCCGGATCATGCTCGACGTCATCGGCAACATCGTCCACAACGGCGCACTGCTCGTGATCATGGCCGAGGCCTGTCTGATCTACGCGACGGCGGGTTGGTACAAGATCCAGGGCTCCCGCTGGCAGGACGGCACCGCCGTCTACTACCCCCTGCACCTGGAGTCCTTCTCACCCTGGCCCGCCCTCGCCGACCTGCTGTCGGCCAACGGCCTCATGGTGATGCTGGTGACGTACGGCACGGTCGCCGTCCAGGTCGCCTTTCCCTTCACCCTGTTCAACCGCCGGGTCAAGAACGTGCTGCTGGCGGCGATGATCACCGAGCACGCGGTGATTGCGGTCGTCCTCGGCCTGCCGTTCTTCTCGCTGGCGATGATCGCCGCCGACTCGGTCTTCCTGCCGACGCCGTTCCTGCGCCGCCTCGGCGAGGGAGCCGCACGCGCGCGTGCCCGACTGCGCACCCGGTTCCGGAAGCGCCTCGCGGGCGACCCGGACGCCCCGCTGCCGCGACCACCGAAGCAGCGCACACCGAAGGAACCGGGCCGGGAGAACCCCGAGAACCCCGATCCGACGCACGTAGGCTTCCCCGCATGACCGGTACCGATCCGCTGAGCCCGTGGCGCCGGCTCGCCGACACCTGCGTCCTGCTCGACGGCTTCCACGCCCTCAAGCACGCCCTGCGCTTCGGGGCGGAGGTCCCGGTGGCGGTCACCGCCGACCGCGGTGCCGCGCTCGCCCTGGCCGACGAGCTCGCTCCGGACGTACGGCCGTCCCTGGACGCGCTGCTGACGGAGGTCCCGGAGGAGTCGTACCGGGCGCTCGTGCCGCGCCCGCACCCCACCGCGGTGGCGGCCCTGGCCGTACGGCCGTCCCGGGCCGCGCACCTCGAACAGCTGGCGCGCACCCCGCGCACCGCCCCCGTGGTGGTCCTCGACCAGCCCCGCAACCTCGGCAACGCGGGGGCCGTGATCCGCCTGGCCGCCGGTTTCGGGGCGACCGGTGTGGTCACCACGGGCCCGCTCGACCCCTGGCACCCGACGGTCGTGCGCGGCGGGGCGGGTCTGCACTTCGCGACCGCCGTGGAGCGTCTGACGGCCCCCGAGCTGCCACCGGGCCCGCTGTTCGCGCTGGACCCCGAGGGCGACGACATCCGGGGCCTGAAGCTCCCGGACGACGCCGTCCTCGCCTTCGGCTCGGAACGCAGCGGGCTGTCACCCGACGTACGCGCGCGTGCCGATCATCTGGTGGCCCTCCCGATGCGCCCCCAGGTCTCCAGCTACAACCTGGCCACGAGTGTGGCGATGACGCTCTACCACTGGAGCCTCGGGAGTGCCGGGAGTCCTGGAACTCCCGGCGGCTCCTAGGCCTCCCGGCGCACCTCGACGACCCGGAACCGGTTCGCGACGAACGCGCCGTCGCACAGCGCGGAGTTCGCCGCCGGGTTGCCGCCGGAGCCGTGGAAGTCGGAGAACGCGGCCGTCTGGTTGACGTACACCCCGCCGACGAGGTTCAGCGACAGCTGCGCCGCCTCCTCCAGGCAGACCTCCTGGACGGCCTGCTCGACCTCCTCGTCGGTGGTGTAGGCGCCGACCGTCATCGCACCCTTCTCGCGGATCGTCCGGCGCAGCAGCTCGACCCCGTCGGCGGCCGAGTCGACCGCCACGGCGAAGGACACCGGGCCGAAGCACTCACTCATGTAGGAGGCCTCGTCGTCCGGCTTGGCGCCGTCCAGCTTGACGAGGACGGGGGTGCGCACGACGGCGCCCGGGAACTCCGGGTTGGTGACCTCGCGGGAGGCGAGGGCGACCTCGCCGAGCCCCGCCGCGGCCTCCACGCGTGCCTTCACGTCGGGGTTGACGATCGCGCCCAGCAGGGCGTTGGCGCGCGCGTCGTCGCCGAGGAGGCCGTCGACCGCGCGGGCGAGGTCGGCGACCACCTCGTCGTAGGTCTTGGGGCCCTCGTCGGTGCGGATGCCGTCGCGGGGGATCAGCAGGTTCTGCGGGGTGGTGCACATCTGGCCGCTGTAGAGGGACAGCGAGAAGGCCAGGTTGGCGAGCATGCCCTTGTAGTCGCGGGCCGACTCGACGAACACCGAGTTGACGCCGGCCTTCTCGGTGTAGACCTGCGCCTGGCGGGCGTTGGCCTCCAGCCAGTCGCCGAACTCCGTGGAGCCGGTGTAGTCGATGATCCGGATCTCCGGGCGGGTGGCGAGGGTCTTCGCGATGCCCTCGCCGGGGCGCTCGGCGGCGAGCGCGACCAGGTTCGGGTCGAAGCCCGCCTCGGCGAGCACGGAGCGCGCCACCTGGACGGTGAGCGCGAGCGGCAGCACCGCGCGCGGGTGCGGCTTGACCAGGACGGCGTTGCCGGTGGCGAGGGAGGCGAACAGGCCCGGATAGCCGTTCCAGGTCGGGAAGGTGTTGCAGCCGATGACCAGGCCGATGCCGCGCGGGACCGGGGTGAACCGCTTGGTGAGCGCGAGCGGGTCGCGCTTGCCCTGCGGCTTGGTCCACTCCGCGGTGTCGGGGGTGCGGACCTGCTCCACGTACGCGTACGCCACTGCTTCCAGGCCGCGGTCCTGCGCGTGCGGGCCGCCCGCCTGGAACGCCATCATGAACGCCTGGCCGCTGGTGTGCATGACCGCGTGGGCGAACTGGTGGGTCCGGTCGCTGATCCGCTTGAGGATCTCCAGGCAGACCACCGCGCGGATCTCCGCGCCCGCGTCGCGCCAGGCCTTCTGGCCCGCCTTCATCGCGGGCAGCAGCACGTCCAGGTCCGCGTGCGGGTACTCGACGCCCAGCTCGATGCCGTACGGCGACACCTCGCCGCCCACCCAGTCGTCGGTGCCGGGCTGGCCGAGGTCGAGGCGGCTGCCGAGGAGGGCGTCGAAGGCGGCCTTGCCCGCGGCCATGTCGAGGCTGCCGTTCTCCCCGTAGGCCTTGGGGTGCTCCGGGTGCGGGGACCAGTACGCGCGGGTGCGGATCGCCTCCAGTGCCTGGTCGAGGGTGGGCCGGTGCGCGGCGATCAGCTCGTGGGCGGTCAGTTCGGCGGCCATGCGGGACCAACTCCTCGTCTTTCGAACTCTTCGTCGAGTCCATGACCTGGGCAGAAACAGGGGCGGGAACAGCCAGTCAGAGTTAGAGTAACCGAACGATCGGTCGGGACAAGGGGGTCCGCCGCATCTGTGGAAAACCCCGTGCGGGAGGATCGCGCACATGACAGGACTCGACCTCAGCAGCCCCGTGGCCGTCGTCGGCACCGGCACCATGGGCCAGGGCATCGCCCAGGTCGCGCTGGTCGCCGGGCACCCCGTGCGGCTCTACGACGCCGTCCCCGGCCGGGCCCGCGAGGCGGCCGACGCGATCGGCGCCCGCCTGGACCGGCTCGTCGAGAAGGACCGGCTCAGCGCCGCCGACCGCGACGCCGCACGCAGCCGCCTGGTGGCCGCCGAGCAGCTCGAAGACCTCGCGGACTGCACCCTGGTCGTCGAGGCAGTCCTGGAGCGGCTGGACGTCAAGCAGGAGCTGTTCCGCGCGCTCGAGGACATCGTCGACGAGGACTGTCTGCTCGCCACCAACACCTCGTCCCTTTCGGTGACGGCCATCGGCGGCGTCCTGCGTCACCCGGGCCGGTTCGTGGGCCTGCACTTCTTCAACCCCGCCCCGCTGCTGCCACTGGTCGAGGTCGTCTCCGGGTTCGCCACCGACGTCTCCTCGGCCACGCGCGCGTATGAGACGGCCCGCGCCTGGGGCAAGACACCGGTCGCCTGCGCCGACACCCCCGGCTTCATCGTCAACCGCATCGCGCGGCCCTTCTACGCCGAGGCGTTCGCGGTCCACGAGGCCCAGGGCGCCGAGCCCGCCACCATCGACGCGGTGCTGCGCGAGTGCGGCGGTTTCAGGATGGGTGCCTTCGAGCTGACCGACCTGATCGGGCAAGACGTCAACGAGTCCGTCACGCACTCGGTGTGGCGCGCCTTCTTCCAGGACGTGCGCTTCACGCCCTCCCTCGCCCAGCAGCGCCTGGTCGAGTCGGGCCGGCTAGGCCGCAAGAGCGGTCGGGGCTGGTACGACTACGCGGAGGGCGCCGAGCGCGACGAGCCGCACACCGCGGAGCGGGCCCCCGCGCCCGCCTACGTCGTCGTCGAGGGTGACCTGGGCCCCGCGTCCGAACTGCTCGCGCTGATCCGCGAGGCGGGCATCCCGGTCCGCGAGGACGAGGAGGACCACGGCACCCGGCTGGTCCTGCCGAGCGGCGGACAGCTCGCGCTCGCCGACGGGCAGACCTCGGTGGAGTTCCGGGACGTCGTCTACTTCGACCTCGCGCTGGACTACCGCAAGGCCACCCGCATCGCCCTGTCGGCCTCGCAGGACACCGCGCAGCAGACCCTCTCCGAGGCCGTGGGGCTCTTCCAGGCGCTCGGCAAGGACGTCAGCGTCATCGGGGACGTGCCCGGCATGATCGTCGCCCGCACGGTCGCCCGGATCGTGGACCTCGCGCACGACGCCGTGGCCAAGGGCGTGGCCACCGAGGAGGACATCGACACCGCGATGCGGCTCGGGGTGAACTACCCGCTCGGCCCCTTCGAGTGGAGCCGCAGGCTCGGCCGCAACTGGGCCTACAGCCTCCTCGACGACCTGCACCTGCGCGACCCCTCGGGTCGGTACGCGCCCTCGCTCGCGCTGTACCGGCACGCCTACGCCTCCGACAAGCGGGAGGGCAGCACCTCATGACGACCGCCAAGCGGGACACGTACACCCCCGAGACGCTGCTGTCCGTCGCCGTCCAGGTCTTCATCGAGCGCGGCTACGACGGCACCTCCATGGAGCACCTCTCCAAGGCCGCCGGCATCTCCAAGTCGTCGATCTACCACCATGTGACCGGCAAGGAGGAACTGCTGCGCCGGGCCGTCAGCCGGGCCCTGGACGGCCTGTTCGGCATCCTCGAGGAGGAGCACGCGCGCGTGGGCCGTGCCTCGGACCGGCTGGAGTACGTCGTGCGGCGCATGGTCGAGGTGCTGATCGCCGAACTGCCCTACGTCACCCTGCTGCTGCGGGTGCGCGGCAACACCGGCACCGAGCGCTGGGCGCTGGAGCGCCGCCGGGACTTCGACCACCGGGTCGCCGAGCTGCTGAAGGCGGCGGCCGCGGACGGCGACGTGCGCGACGACGTCGAGGTGCGGCTCGCGACCCGCCTGGTCTTCGGGATGATCAACTCCATCGTGGAGTGGTACCGCCCGGACGGACGCGGCATGAACGAACGCGAGGTGGCGGACGCGGTGGCCCAGTTGATCTTCGGGGGACTGCGCCGAGCTTCCTGAGGCCGGACCTTCGGCTCCGAGGCCTCCTGACCTCAGCCCTGCGGCTCCAGGTCCTCCTCCTCGAAGACCAGCAGGGTGCGGGTGCTCAGGACCTCCGGGATGGCCTGGAGCCGGGTGAGGACCAGCTCGCGCAGGGATCTGTTGTCCGGGGTGTGGACGAGCAGCAGCACATCGAAGTCGCCGCCGACCAGGGCGATGTGGGACGCCCCGGGCAGCTGTCTGAGCTGCTCGCGGACCGTGCGCCAGGAGTTCTGGACGATCTTCAGGGTGATGTACGCCGAGGTGCCCTGGCCGGCCCGCTCATGGTTGACGCGAGCGCCGAAACCGCGGATGACGCCGTCCTCGACGAGACGGTTGATGCGGGCGTAGGCGTTGGCGCGCGAGACGTGCACCCGCTCGGCGACCGACCGTATCGACGCGCGGCCGTCCGCCTGGAGCATCTGGAGGATGTCCTGATCGATGGCGTCGAGCGGACGAGGGGGCGGAAGGGGCACCCCGTCCTCCGGGCTTTCGGCCATTTGTTCAGGTGCCATGTCCCCCCGCCTCCCTAGCATGGACGTACTGCGTCCATCTCAGGCTGTGGAGAACCGTTTGTCCACAGCCTGAGGGGCCCTGTAGCCAAAATGTGCCGACGACCGAACAATCGGTAGGTGAGGCGCCTCACACCCGTGCAGCGCCCGAAGCCGTCTCCCACGAGGAGGTGCCGTCATGACGGTCATGGAGCAGCGGGGCGCGTACCGGCCATCGCCGCCGCCCGCCTGGCAGCCCCGCACGGACCCCGCGCCCCTGCTGCCCGACCCGGAGCCCCACCGCGTCCTCGGCACCGACGCGGCCGCCGAGGCCGACCCGGCCCTGCTGCGCCGCCTGCACGCCGAGCTGGTCCGCGGCCGCCGCTACAACACCCAGGCCACCGCCCTCACCAAGCAGGGCCGCCTCGCCGTCTACCCCTCCAGCACCGGCCAGGAGGCCTGCGAGGTCGCCGCCGCGCTCGCGCTGGAGGACCGCGACTGGCTCTTCCCCAGCTACCGCGACACCCTCGCCGCCGTCGCCCGGGGCCTCGACCCCGTCCAGGCGCTCACCCTCCTGCGCGGCGACTGGCACACCGGCTACGACCCGCGCGAACACCGCGTCGCCCCCCTGTGCACCCCGCTCGCCACCCAGCTCCCGCACGCCGTCGGCCTCGCCCACGCGGCCCGCCTCAAGGGAGACGACGTGGTCGCGCTCGCCATGGTCGGCGACGGCGGCACCAGCGAGGGCGACTTCCACGAGGCGCTGAACTTCGCCGCCGTCTGGCAGGCCCCGGTGGTCTTCCTGGTCCAGAACAACGGCTTCGCGATCTCCGTCCCGCTCGCCAAGCAGACCGCGGCCCCGTCGCTGGCCCACAAGGCCGTCGGCTACGGCATGCCGGGCCGGCTGGTCGACGGCAACGACGCGGTCGCCGTGCACGAGGTCCTCACCGCCGCCGTGCGCCACGCGCGCGCGGGCGGCGGACCCACCCTGGTCGAGGCGATCACCTACCGCGTGGACGCCCACACCAACGCCGACGACGCGACCCGCTACCGCGGCGACGCCGAGGTCGAGACCTGGCGCGGACACGACCCGATCGCCCTCCTGGAGCACGAACTGACCGAGCGCGGGCTGATCGACGAGGCCGGCCTGGAAGCCGTGCGCCAGGACGCCGAGGTCTTCGCCGCCGCGCTGCGCGACGGCATGAACCAGGACCCGGTCCTCGACCCCATGGACCTCTTCGCCCACGTCTACGCCGAGCCCACCCCGCAACTGCGCGAGCAGCAGGCCCAGTTGCGTGCCGAGCTGGACGCCGAGCACGACTCCCACGGGGGTGCGCACCGATGACCACCGTCGCCCTCAAACCGGCCACCATGGCGCAGGCCCTCACGCGCGCCCTGCGCGACGCGATGGCGGCCGACCCGACCGTGCACGTCATGGGTGAGGACGTCGGCACCCTCGGCGGGGTCTTCCGGGTCACCGACGGACTCGCCAAGGAGTTCGGCGAGGACCGCTGCACGGACACCCCGCTCGCCGAGGCCGGCATCCTCGGCACCGCGGTCGGCATGGCGATGTACGGGCTGCGCCCGGTCGTGGAGATGCAGTTCGACGCCTTCGCCTACCCGGCGTTCGAGCAGCTGATCAGCCATGTGGCGAAGATGCGCAACCGCACCCGCGGGGCGATGCCGCTCCCGATCACCATCCGGGTCCCCTACGGTGGCGGCATCGGCGGCGTCGAGCACCACAGCGACTCCTCCGAGGCGTACTACATGGCGACCCCGGGCCTCCAGGTCGTCACCCCCGCGACCGTCGCCGACGCCTACGGACTGCTGCGCGCCGCGATCGCCTCCGACGACCCCGTCGTCGTTCTGGAGCCCAAGCGCCTGTACTGGTCCAAGGACACCTGGAACCCGGAAGAGCCGCAGCCCGTCGAGCCCATCGGCCGCGCGGTGGTGCGGCGCCCGGGCCGCAGCGCCACCCTCATCACCTACGGCCCGTCGGTGCCCGTGTGCCTCGAAGCCGCCGAGGCCGCGCGCGAGGAGGGCTGGGACCTCGAAGTGGTCGACCTGCGCTCCCTGGTGCCGTTCGACGACGAGACGGTCGCGGCCTCCGTACGGCGGACCGGACGGGCCGTCGTCGTGCACGAGTCGGGCGGGTTCGGCGGACCGGGCGGGGAGATCGCCGCCAGGGTCACCGAGCGCTGCTTCCACCATCTGGAGGCGCCGGTGCTGCGCGTGGCCGGGTTCGACATCCCCTACCCGCCGCCGATGCTGGAGCGTCACCACCTGCCCGGCGTCGACCGGATCCTGGACGCGGTGGGACGGCTGCAATGGGAGGCGGAGAACTGATGGCGCAGGTGCTGGAGTTCAGGCTGCCGGACCTCGGCGAGGGCCTGACCGAGGCGGAGATCGTCCGCTGGCTGGTCGAGGTCGGCGACGTCGTCGCGGTCGATCAGCCGGTCGTCGAGGTGGAGACCGCCAAGGCGATGGTCGACGTCCCCTGCCCCTACGCGGGCGTCGTCACCGCCCGCTACGGCGAGGAGGGCAGCGAGCTTCCCGTCGGAGCACCGCTGATCACGGTGGCCGTGGGAGCGCCGGCCTCCGGCGGCCCCGCCGAGGTCCCGCAGACCGAGGCCCGGGAGACCGAGGGCTCGGGGAACGTCCTGGTCGGCTACGGCACGTCGGACGCGCCCGCGCGCAGGCGCAGGGTGCGGCGGGAGCAGCAGGTGCTCGCGCCGGTGAACGGCCGGCCGGCTCCCGAAGCTCCCGAGGCGGTCCGGCCGGCTCCGGATGTTCCCGGGGCGGTCCGGCCGGCACCCGAAGCCGCCGAGGCGGCCCAGGGCCCCGTCGCCGTGATCTCGCCGCTCGTCCGCCGCCTCGCCCGCGAGAACGGCCTCGACCTGAGGGCACTCACCGGCTCCGGCCCCGACGGACTCATCCTGCGGGCCGACGTCGAGCACGCCCTGCGGACCGCCGCGACACCGGCACCGGCCACCACCGCGGCGACGGCCACCGCGCCAGCGCCCGCAGGCACCCGCGTCCCCCTCAAGGGCGTCCGGGGCGCGGTCGCCGACAAGCTCTCCCGCAGCCGGACCGAGATCCCCGACGCCACCTGCTGGGTGGACGCCGACGCGACGGAACTCATGCGGGCCCGCACCGCGATGAACGCCGCCGGGGGGCCGAAGATCTCCCTGATCGCGCTGCTCGCCCGGATCTGCACCGCCGCCCTGGCCCGGTTCCCCGAGCTCAACTCCACCGTCGACACGGCGGCCCGGGAGATCGTGCGGCTGGACGCCGTCCACCTCGGGTTCGCCGCGCAGACCGAGCGGGGCCTGGTCGTGCCGGTCGTGAAGGACGCGCAGGGCCGGGACGCCGAGTCGCTGTCCGCGGAGTTCGCCCGGCTCACCGAGTCGGCCCGCACCGGCAGCCTCACCCCGGCCGAACTCACCGGCGGAACCTTCACGTTGAACAACTACGGCGTGTTCGGCGTCGACGGCTCCACGCCGATCATCAACCACCCCGAGGCGGCCATGCTCGGCGTCGGCCGGATCGTTCCCAAGCCGTGGGTGCACGAGGGCGAACTGGCGGTGCGTCAGGTCGTCCAGCTCTCGCTCACCTTCGACCACCGGGTCTGCGACGGCGGCACCGCGGGCGGGTTCCTGCGGTACGTGGCCGACTGCGTCGAACAGCCCGCGGTCCTGCTGCGCACCCTGTGAGCGGGGGCCGCCCGTACACCCCGTGAGCACCGGCCGCACCCCCTGTGAGTGCGGCCGGCACACCCCGTGAGCGCGGCCCGGCGGCCGTACACGCGGATCACGGCGCCGCCCGATCGTTCCCTGTGATCGCGGCGGCACGCATACTCGGGGGGTGACCGCGTACGAGCCCCCGGACGCCCAGGACCCCCAGGGCACACCGGGCACCCCCGGGACCGCAGCCGCGTACGACGTGGTCGTGCTCGCCGGGGGCGCCGCCCGGCGGCTCGGCGGCGCCGACAAGCCCGGTGTGCGGGTGGGCGGACGGGCCCTGCTCGACCGGGTCCTCGCCGCGTGCGCCGACGCCCGCACCACCGTCGTCGTCGCCGATCCCCGCCCCACGGTCCGGGAGATCACCTGGGCCCGCGAGGACCCGCCCGGCGGCGGCCCGCTGGCCGCCCTGGACGCCGGTCTGCGGCACACCAGCGCCCGGTACGTCCTGGTGCTCTCCGCGGACCTGCCCTTCCTCCAGGAGGGCACCGTCCGGCTGCTGCTGACCGTCCTGCGCACGGGCGGCGCCGACGGCGTGCTGCTCACCGACGCCGACGGCCGCGACCAGCCGCTGGTGGCGGCGTACCGCGCACCCTCGCTGCGCCATGAACTCGCCGCGCTCACCAAGGAGCACGGCACCCTCGCCGGCCTCCCCCTGCGCCGGCTCACCGGCGCGCTCGACCTCACCCGTGTCCCCGACCCCGTCGCGTCCTTCGACTGCGACACCTGGGACGACATCGCCACCGCCAGGGCACGCATCAGGGAGCATGAGCACGTGTTGGATGAATGGATTTCCGCAGTCAAGGACGAGCTGGGCATCGACCTCGACGTCGACACCGGGGTGCTGCTCGACCTCGCCAGGGACGCCGCGCACGGCGTGGCCAGGCCCGCGGCCCCGCTGACCACCTTCCTCGTCGGCTACGCGGCCGCACAGGCGGGCGGTGACCCCGAAGCGGTCGCCGAGGCCTCCCGCAAGGCCGCCGCCCTGGCCCTGCGCTGGGCCGAGGAGGCCGAAAAGGACACCGACGCCGCCCCCGACTCCCGCCCGGACGCCGGATGACCGCCCGGTCCCTGCACACCGGAGAGAACACCGGGCCCGCCGAGGACGCCGACGAGCTCGACGTCGAGGAGGCGCTGGCCCTCGTGAGGAACGACCACGACCGCGCCCCGGGCGACCACCCGCACGCGCCGGGCGGCACCTCCGCCGGGCACGGACCGCGGCACTCCACGGGACACGTGGACCGCCCGCCGACCGCACACCGCCCCGACGCCCACCACAAGGCCACCCCGTGGCCCGAGGCCCGCGCCGACGCCGCCCGGGCCGCCCGCGCGGTCACCCGTGGCGCCCGCCGCGCCCCCGTGTCCGTACGGCTCGACGACGCCCTCGGCCTCACCCTGGCCGCCCCCCTCGACGCCCTCACCGACCTCCCCTCCTTCGACACCTCCGCCATGGACGGCTGGGCGGTCTCCGGACCCGGCCCCTGGTCCGTCCGGGACGAGGGAGTCCTGGCCGGACACGCCGAGCCGGCCCCGCTGGCCGACGGCGAGGCGGCCCGGATCGCCACCGGCGCCCGCATCCCGGCGGACACCACCGGCGTCCTGCGCAGCGAGCACGGGCAGCTGGACGAGAAGGGCCGGCTGCACGCGACCCGCGAGGTGACGCACGGGCAGGACATCCGCCCGCGCGGCCAGGAGTGCCGCAGCGGCGACCAGCTCCTGCCTCCTGGCACCCTCGTCACCCCGGCCGTCCTGGGCCTGGCCGCGGCCGCCGGCTACGACACCCTCACCGCCGTTCCCCGCCCCCGCGTCGACGTCCTCGTCCTCGGCGACGAGCTGCTCACCGAGGGCACCCCGCGGGGCGGCCTGATCCGGGACGCCCTCGGCCCGATGCTGCCGCCCTGGCTGCGTGCGCTCGGCGCCGAGGTGACCGCCGTACGGCGGCTCGGCGACTCCGCAAAGGCCCTGCACCAGGCGGTCAGCGGTTCCACGGCCGACGTGATCGTCACGACCGGCGGCACCGCGGCCGGCCCTGTCGACCATGTCCACCCCACCCTGGAGCGCATCGGCGCAGAGCTCCTGGTCGACGGGGTGAAGGTGCGTCCGGGCCACCCCATGCTGCTGGCCCGCACCAAGGAGAACCAGCACCTCGTCGGGCTACCCGGCAACCCCCTGGCGGCCGTCTCCGGCCTGCTCACGCTCGCCGAGCCGCTGCTGCGCACCCTGGCCGCCCGGCCGGCCCCGGAGCCGTACACGCTGCCCCTGCGGGACGAGGCGCACGGCCACCCGTACGACACCCGGCTCGTGCCGGTCGTCCTGCGCGGCGACAGTGCCGTGCCGCTGCACTACAACGGTCCGGCCATGCTGCGGGGCATCGCGGCCGCCGACGCCCTGGCCGTCGTACCGCCCGGGGGCGCGCGGGCGGGGCAGGAGGCCGAACTGCTCGATCTGCCCTGGGCGTCCGCCGGAATCGGGGTGTGTTTCACGTGAAACTTCCGGGCCATGACGCCATCGCCCGCCAGGCGGACGAGCATCTCGTGACCCACAAGGTGAAGTTGCCGCGGAAGGTGGTGGAGCATCCGTTCCGCCAGGTCGCCAAGCGGGTGCTGATGGCCCTGCTGGTACTCGCGGCGACGGCCCTGATCGTCTACCTCGACCGCGACGGCTACAACGACAACTCCGACCGGTCCGTCGACTTCCTCGACTCCTGGTACTACGCGACCGTCACGCTCTCCACGACCGGATACGGCGACATCACCCCGGTCAGCGACGCCGCCCGGCTCACCAACATCTTCGTCATCACGCCCCTGCGGGTGCTGTTCCTGATCATCCTGGTCGGCACCACGCTGGAGGTTCTCACCGAACGCACCCGGGAGGCATGGCGACTCGACCGCTGGAGGTCCACCTTGCGCGACCACACCGTAGTGATCGGCTTCGGAACCAAGGGGCGTTCCGCGATCCAGACCGTCTGCGCGACGGGCCTGAAGAAGGAGCAGGTCGTGGTGGTCGACCCCAGCGGCAAGGCCATCGAGGCCGCGACCGCCGAGGGCTACGCCGGGGTCATAGGGGACGCGACCCGCAGCGAGGTGCTGAAACGGGCCGAGGTGCACAAGGCCCGGAAGATCATCATCGCCACCCAGCGGGACGACACGGCGGTCCTGGTGACGCTGACGGCCCGGCAGCTCAACAAGGCCGCGAAGATCGTGGCCGCGGTGCGCGAGGAGGAGAACGCGCCGCTGCTCAAGCAGTCCGGGGCCGACGCGGTCATCACCAGCGCCAGCGCGGCCGGCCGGCTCCTCGGTCTGTCGGTGCTCAGTCCCGCGGCCGGCATGGTGATGGAGGACCTGATCCATCAGGGCAGCGGGCTCGACATCGTGGAACGGCCGGTCATAAAGGCCGAGGTGGGCCGGACCCCACGGCACACGGACGACCTGGTGGTGAGCGTGTTGCGCGGGCACCGGGTGCTCGGTTACGACGATCCGGCCGTCGGGACGCTGGAACTGACGGACCGGCTGATCACCATCGTGCGGGTGTCGCCGGGAGCCCAGGTGACCCCCGACGCGCGCCCGCTGCCCCCGATGCCGTCCAGCTGATCACCGGAGGTCGGGCCTTCGATCCGATCACCGGAGATCGAGGCTTTCGGGCTGGTCACTTGCGGTTGTACAGGCGCATGGTGACCGGCCCGAAGACCGCGACGAACAGGCCCGCCCACCCCAGCGACCAGGCGATCTCGTCGGCGGGCCAGTCGCCCGCCATCAGTTCGCGCACCGCCGAGGACAGATGGGTGATGGGGCTGTTGTTGACGAACGCCTGGAGCCAGCCCGGCATGGTCCTCGGGTCGACGAAGACGTTGGACAGGAAGGTCAGCGGGAAGATCACCATCATGCTGACGCCCATCACCGACTTCTCGGTGCGCAGCAGCAGCCCGAACATCGTCCAGATCCACGAGAACGCGAACGAGAAGACGACGAGCAGCGCGATCCCGGCGAGCACACCGCCGACCCCGCCGTCCGGGCGGTAGCCCAGGATCACGCCCACGGTGAGCATCACCACCGACGCGATGGTGTAGCGCAGGGCGTCGCCGAGGAGATAGCCGACCATCGTCGACGGCCGCCAGATGGGCAGCGAGCGGAACCGGTCGAAGACACCCTTCTCGATGTCGGTGTTGACCGAGACACCGGTGTACATCGTGATCATCACGACCGACATGACGAGGATGCCGGGCAGCAGGAACTGGATGTACTCCTTCGGGGAGCCGGCCAGAGCGCCCCCGAACAGGTACGTGTACATCAGCACCATCATGATCGGGAACGCCGTGACGTCGAAGAGCTGCTCCGGCACGTGCTTGATCTTGAGGATCGCCCGCCAGCCGAAGGTCAGCGAGGCCGACAGCGCGCTCGGGCGAGGCGGCCGCTCCCCGGTGACCAGCAGCGCGGCCAGCGACTCGGCGCTGACGGGTGCCAGGTCCTTCGCCGCCCTGTCGTGAGGCTGGGTCACGGTGCTCATGCCGCCATCTCCTCGGCGTCGGTGTCGTCGGTGTCATCGGTGGGGTGTCCGGTGAGGGCGAGGAACACCTCGTCCAGGCTGGGCTGGCCCAGCGAGAAGTTGTCGACGGTGATGCCAGTGCGGGCCAGTTCCGCCAGGGCCCGCGAGGCCTGCTCGGCGGCCGTGTCGCCGGTCGCCGAGCCGAGCCGGGCCGACAGCGCGACCGGGTCCGGTTCCAGTTGCACCCGGGCATCCAGGGACCGCCGTAGGATCTCCGCCGCCTCGGGGCGACGGCCGCTGTCGCGCAGGCGCAGATGGACGGTCCCGGCGCCCACGGACGCCTTCAGCTCGCCCTTGGTGCCCTCGGCGATCACCTTGCCGTGGTCGATCACGGCGATCCGGGAGGCCAGCTGGTCGGCCTCGTCCAGGTACTGCGTGGTCAGCAGGACGGTGGTGCCCTGGGCGACGACCGCGCGCACGATGTCCCAGACCTGGTTGCGGGAGCGCGGGTCGAGCCCGGTGGTGGGCTCGTCGAGGAAGAGCAGGTCAGGGGTGTTGAGGATGGACGCGGCGATGTCGATACGGCGCCGCATGCCGCCCGAGTAGTGCTTGACCTGCCTGGCCGCGGCCTCCGACAGCCCGAACGCCTCCAGGAGCCGGCCGGCGCGCTCACGGGCGGCCTTCTTGTGGTGGCCGAGGAGACGGCCCAGCAGGACCAGGTTCTCGGTGCCGGTGAGGTCCTCGTCGACGGAGGCGTACTGGCCGGTGAGACTGACCCGGCCGCGGACCTCGTCGGCCTCGCGGACGACGTCGTGACCGAAGACATGGGCCTCGCCGCCGTCCGGCCGCAGCAGGGTGGCGAGCATCTTCACGGTGGTGGTCTTGCCGGCGCCGTTCGGGCCGAGGACGCCGTAGACCGTGCCGGCCGGCACCGCCAGGTCGACCCCGTCGACGGCCCTGGTCTCACCGAACGTCTTCACGAGGCCCGCGGTCTCGATCGCCAGGGCTGACGTGTGCTGGCTCATGGGCGGGTTCCTTCCGCGTGCTTGGGCTACGCATGGGGAGACCTTTGCCGTCGCGCGAACTCATCGGTGACGCACGGGGTTTTTCGGAGCGGGCGCCATCCGGGTGCCGGGGAGGGTGGTCGGGCGGGTGCGGCGCCGCGTGCGGGTAGCGTCGGTGTCATGTATGCGATCACGATTCCTGAACCCGGTGGGCCCGAGGCGCTGGTCTGGGACGAGGTGGCGGATCCTGTGGCCGGTGAGGGCGAGGTCCTGGTCGACGTCGTCGCCGGGGCCGTCAACCGTGCCGACATCCTCCAGCGCCAGGGCTTCTACGACCCGCCGCCCGGTGCCTCCCCCTACCCCGGTCTGGAGTGTTCCGGGCGGATCGCCGCGCTCGGCCCCGGGGTCTCCGGCTGGGCCGTCGGCGACGAGGTGTGCGCACTGCTCGGGGGCGGCGGCTACGCCGAGAAGGTCGCCGTACCGGCCGGGCAGCTGCTGCCGGTGCCCAAGGGCCTCGACGTGACGCGGGCGGCCGCGCTGCCCGAGGTGGTCTGCACGGTCTGGTCGAACGTGTTCATGGTCGCCCACCTGCGCCCCGGCGAGACGCTCCTCGTGCACGGCGGCTCCAGCGGCATCGGCACGATGGCGATCCAGCTCGCGAAGGCCGTGGGCGCCAAGGTCGCGGTGACGGCGGGCACGCGGGCCAAGCTGGACCGCTGTGCCGAGCTCGGCGCGGACATCCTGATCAACTACCGGGAGCAGGACTTCGTCGAGGAGATCAAGAAGGCGACCGACGGTGCCGGGGCGGACGTCATCCTCGACAACATGGGCGCCAAGTACCTCGACCGCAACATCCAGGCGCTCGCCGTCAACGGGCGGCTCGCGATCATCGGCATGCAGGGCGGCGTCAAGGGCGAACTGAACATCGCCGCGCTGCTCAACAAGCGGGCCGCGATCAGCGCGACCTCGCTGCGGGCCCGGCCGACGTCCGAGAAGACGGCGATCGTGGCGGCCGTGCGGGAGCATGTGTGGCCGCTGCTGGACGCCGGGCACGTGCGTCCCGTCGTCGACCGGGAAGTGCCGATGAGCGACGCGGCCGCCGCGCACCGGGTCGTCGAGGAGAGCGGCCACATCGGCAAGGTCCTGCTGGTCACGCCCTGACCTCAGGTCCCCTCGTCACGCCCTGACCGCAGACCCCCTCCTCATGTCCTGACCGCCGGTCCTAACCCCGGCGCAGCCGCAGGGCGAACAGGGCGAGGCCGATCCCCAGGCCGATCAGTACCAGCCCGGTGCCGAGCGGCAGGATGAACACCTTGGCCGCGGTCTGTGCCGCACCCCGCGGCGCGGCCGCGGCGGCGGTCGCGCGCGGCGGCTCCGACACGGCGGTGAGGTCACCGTCATCGGTGGCGCTTCCCGTGGAGTCGGTGCTGTTTCCGGTGGAGTCGGTGCCGTCCCCCGTCGCGTCGGTGGCGTCGTCGTCCTCCGGTGGCGGCTCCTCACGCCGCCCGGGCCGCTCCCGCCCCTCGCCGGCCCGGCTGCCGGCGCGGGAGGGGGTGGCGGCGGACGGGGCGGGCGCGAGGGAGGGCGAGGGGGAGGCCCGGTGGGGGCCGTGGGCCTGTGCGGAGTCGGCGGGGTGTGAGGGGGTCGGGCTGTTCCTCGGCTCGTGTTCCGCGAGCGGGGCAGACGCCGGGTGCGAGGGGGAGGCGCTCGGGCTGGGCCCAGCCGTGCCCGGCGCCCGCCGATGAGTTGGTCCGTGCGTGGGCGCGGAGAGCCGCAGGGGCGGCAGCGGCCGCTGCAAGACGCCCGGCGAGGTCGCGCCGACGGCCGACAGCAGGGGCCGGGGCCCGGCGTCGTACGGCTGGATCGTGCCCGTGGGCCATCCCCCGGACGGCAGGACGGCCGTGCTCGACCCCACCACGAGCGCCAGTACCGTCGCGTGCAGCCAGGGAGTCACGGGACAAGACTGGCATTCAGGTCACCGACCGGCATTCCGGGAGAGGCGCAGGTGTGGATCCGCAGCCGGAACGGTGGATCAGCCCGCACCGGGGGCACCCCACCGGTGAGAGGTACGGGTGCGAGAGAATGGCCGCATGGAGATGCCGAGGAACGAAGGTTCGCCGGAAAGCCCCCAGATCCTGGTCGTGGGTCAGGACGGGATGGCACTGGGCGGCGGGGGTGACGACGACTCCCGCGAGGTTCCGGTCACGGAGATGGTCGAGCAGCCCGCGAAGGTCATGCGGATCGGCAGCATGATCAAGCAGCTGCTCGAAGAGGTGCGCGCGGCTCCCCTCGACGAGGCCAGCCGGGCCCGCCTCAAGGAGATCCATTCCAGCTCGGTCAAGGAGCTGGAGGACGGTCTGGCCCCGGAGCTCGTGGAGGAGCTGGAGCGGCTCTCCCTGCCCTTCAACGAGGACGCGACCCCGAGCGACGCGGAACTGCGCATCGCGCAGGCCCAGTTGGTGGGCTGGCTGGAGGGCCTCTTCCACGGGATCCAGACCACCCTGTTCGCCCAGCAGATGGCCGCGCGGGCCCAGCTGGAGTCGATGCGCCGCGCTCTCCCGCCGGGCGTCGGCGGCCACGAGGAGGGCGGTGACCCGCGCGCGGGCGGCCGCTCGGGCGGACCGTACCTGTAGCCGCGGACCGTACCCGTAGACGTCGTACGACCAAGGGGCCCGGCAGCGTCGGCTGCCGGGCCCTTCCTGTCAGGTCGGGCGCCGGAAGCGCTCGTTCGGGTTCTTCTTCCGTGACCTTGGACACGGAGCCCGACCCGTGACACGGTCCGTCGGCCCGTCGGACGCGGTGCCCGTTCCGTGACCGTACGGGAAAGATGGGTCGCGCGGGCGTTACAGGTGGCCCACCACCGGTACACAGGATTTGCACGCCGAGACGTAGTACAGGTTTGATGACCGGTCCGTCTCGGGCCGGCCCCCGGGCTCATCCCGGACCGGCGGCTTGCGCGAAGGCTGTAGCGTGGCCGACGGAGACCGTAACAACACCGCGCGCACCGCGGGCAGAAACGACGGCGAGGACCGATGGCACAGCAGCAGCGCGCTCAGGGCCCGTCCGACCCCGAGGCGACTGGCGGCGGAATGTCAGATGCGCCGGAGCTGTGGGGTAACGGCGGACTGGTCGGGGACGGCCGGTACCGGCTGACCCGCAGACTCGGCCGGGGCGGGATGGCCGAGGTGTTCGCGGCCGAGGACGTACGGCTCGGACGCACCGTGGCGGTCAAGCTGCTCCGCGCCGACCTCGCCGAGGACCCGACCTCCAAGGCCCGCTTCACGCGCGAGGCCCAGTCCGTGGCCGGCCTCAACCACCACGCGATCGTCGCCGTGTACGACTCCGGCGAGGACTACGTGGGCGGCCAGTCGGTGCCGTACATCGTCATGGAGATCGTCGAGGGACGGACGATCCGCGACCTGCTGCTCAACGCCGAGGCGCCCGGGCCCGAGCAGGCCCTGATCATCGTCTCCGGGGTCCTGGAGGCGCTCGCCTACTCGCACCAGCACGGCATCGTGCACCGCGACATCAAGCCGGCGAACGTGATCATCACGCACAACGGCGCGGTCAAGGTGATG
Source organism: Streptomyces griseorubiginosus (assembly GCF_001514195.1). GTDB lineage: Bacteria > Actinomycetota > Actinomycetes > Streptomycetales > Streptomycetaceae > Streptomyces > Streptomyces griseorubiginosus. Next base: position 286,998 of record NZ_KQ948742.1, read on the forward strand.
GACTTCGGCATCGCCCGCGCCCTGCACGGCGCGTCCACCACGATGACGCAGACCGGCATGGTCATGGGCACCCCGCAGTACCTCTCCCCCGAGCAGGCCCTCGGCAAGGCCGTCGACCACCGCTCCGACCTGTACGCGACGGGCTGTCTCCTCTACGAACTCCTCGCCCTCAGGCCCCCGTTCACCGGTGAGACCCCGCTGTCCGTCGTCTACCAGCACGTCCAGGACATCCCGACGCCTCCCTCCCAGGTCTCCCAGTCGGTCCCGCCGGAGCTCGACGGCCTGGTCATGCGCTCGCTCGCCAAGGAGCCGGACGACCGTTTCCAGACGGCCGAGGAGATGCGCGGACTCGTCCAGTACGGCCTCCAGATGCTGTACGACCAGGGCGGCCACACCGGCACCTGGAACACCGGCCCCGTGACGGCGCACGACGGCCGCGGCACGCCCCCCGCGGGCTTCGCGAGCACCAGCGTGCTCCCGCACCCCGGCGCCGCCTCCGGCACCACCCAGATCCCGCAGCCGATCCTGCCGGGCGGCTACGGCGGCGGGGACGACGGCGGCTTCGAGGGCCACGGCAACCGGGGCAGCGGCCGCGGCAAGCTGTGGATACTGGCCGTCCTCGCGGTGATCGCGATCGCGGCGGGCGTCGCGCTGGCGCTCAACGGCGGCGGCAAGGGCAGCGGCGGCACCGAGACCAGTCCGACGGCGACCACCTCGAAGTCCACCGACGACCAGTCGGCCAGCGAGACGCCCAGCGAGACGCAGACGGACGACTCGAGCGAGACGTCCTCGGACGACAACGGCTCGGGCGGCTCCAACTACACGCCGTCCTACACCCCGTCGTACACGCGCTCCTACTCGCCGACTCCCACGCCCACCGAGCCGACGGCGACGGCGACGGAGCCCACGGAGACGGCGGAGCCGACGGAGACGGCGGAGCCCACCGACACGGCGCCGCCGACCGGTGGCGGGGGCGTCATCTCGGGGCCCACCGGCGGCGATGACTCCTGATCCGCTGGGTCCTCCACAGAGACCCCTGATCCGCTGAAGTCCTCCACGCGCGCGTGGGTCCGTGAACGGACCCACGCGCGCGTGCCGTTGACGGGGCGTGGGCGTGGGCCGTTACGGCGCCGACCTCAGCCGGCGAACGCGTCGCACACCGCGTCGTACTCCCGCGTCCACCACACGACCAGCGCGGAGGCCGCCGGGAACTGCGGGTCCGCGCGGGTGTCCCCGCGCTCGTAGTGCCAGCGCAGCATCCAGAAGTCGTTGAGGCGCTCCCACCACACCCGGTGCACGGCCGCCGCGAGTTCCGAGGGCGTGGCTCCCGCCGTGCGCCGGTACGCGCGCGCGTACGCCCGTACCTTCGGCAGGTCGAGGGCGCCCGCGGGCCGTACGAAGAAGATCGCGGCGGCGCGTACGGCCTCCTCGGCGCGGGGCTTCACACCGAGCCGGTCCCAGTCGACGATCGCCGCGGGCGCGTCGCCCCGGTAGAGCAGGTTGAAGGGGTGGAAGTCCCCGTGCACCCAGCCCACGGGGCCGCCGTGCGGGGGCCGTCGCGCCACATGCTGTTCCAGCAGGGTCCGCCGCTCCAGCAGCCGGTGCCGGGCCAGCTCGTCGAAGGAGTCGGCGGGCCGGTGCCGGCGTACGCGCGCGAGGAGGTCGTCGATGACGGTGAAGGTCACCTCCGGGTCGGCGGCGAGGGAAGAGGCAGGGGCGGCACGGTGGGCCGGTGCGGCGCGGCCGGTCGGCATCACGCGCTCCAGGCTCGCGTGCACCACCCCCAGCAGCGCCCCCAGGCGCCCGCACTGGGCGGTGCTGAGCTGGGCGCCGTGGCGGTGGCGGCCGTCGATCCAGGGGTGCAGGGCGTAGGCGTGGCCGCCGACGACCGCGACCGTGCGGCCGTCGTGGGCGGGCAGCGGCGGGGCGACCGGGACACCGAGGTCGGCCAGGCGCTGGGTGGCCCGGTGCTGGCGGGCGATGGCCTCCGGGGCGGCGGTCTCGGGGTCGAAGTGGTGCTTGAGGAAGTAGCGGCCGCGGGTCGTGCACAACCGGTAGCCGCGGTTCAGCAGCCCCTGGTCGACGGGGTCGCAGGTGAGGGCGGATCCGGCGGAGTACCGGCGGAGGAGAGCGCCCAGCGGGGGCGCGTGAGACACCGGGGGTGGTACAGAAGAGCGCGGCACGCGCCAGATGCTAGGGCACGGGACACCGCGCTGAGCTGGGCGTTGTCACAGACAGTCATATTCGTTCAGGGTAGGCACAGGAAGTGACGCTCCGGACCGCGTGCGACCGTCCAGGTGAAATGCCCCGATTTCCCCTTCTTCGCGCACTCCGGAAGTCGGACACGGAAACTCTTCCGGTGACCTGGGTAGACGGGATAACGTGCCGTTGCTCCGGCCTGCTGCAAGGCTGTGACCAGCGCCCCTTCGGCCCTTTCCCGATTTACTTGGAAATCCAAGCAAAATCGCAGGTCAAAGGGGGTTTCACAGAAATGTGGAGCACTGGGTAACGTGATTCTTGCAGGGCGCTCGCCGGGGCACCTGTCACGCCTGTTCCGGCCGAGTGGCACCCACCCCGTGGCACGGGAGTCGGGAACAGGTGAGCCGCACTGGTACACCCGGCAACCCCGGGGGCCGGACCGACGGAGGAGCACACGTGACCGTGGAGAGCACTGCCGCGCGCAAGCCGCGACGCAGCGCCGGGACGAGGAAGTCCCCGAGCACCAAGCCCGAACTGGTTCAGCTGCTGACGCCCGAGGGCAAGCGCGTCAAGAACGCCGCGTACGACAAGTACGTCGCCGACATCACCCCCGAAGAGCTCCGCGGCCTCTATCGCGACATGGTGCTCACCCGTCGCTTCGACGCCGAGGCCACCTCCCTCCAGCGCCAGGGCGAGCTGGGCCTGTGGGCCTCGCTGCTCGGCCAGGAGGCCGCCCAGATCGGCTCCGGCCGCGCGCTGCGCGACGACGACTACGTCTTCCCCACCTACCGCGAGCACGGCGTCGCCTGGTGCCGCGGGGTCGACCCGACCAACCTGCTCGGCATGTTCCGGGGTGTGAACAACGGCGGTTGGGACCCCAACAGCAACAACTTCCACCTCTACACGATCGTCATCGGCTCCCAGACGCTGCACGCCACCGGCTACGCGATGGGCGTCGCCAAGGACGGCGCGGACAGCGCCGTGATCGCGTACTTCGGCGACGGCGCCTCCAGCCAGGGCGACGTGGCGGAATCGTTCACCTTCTCCGCGGTCTACAACGCCCCGGTCGTGTTCTTCTGCCAGAACAACCAGTGGGCCATCTCCGAGCCGACCGAGAAGCAGACCCGCGTCCCGCTCTACCAGCGCGCGCAGGGCTTCGGCTTCCCCGGTGTGCGGGTCGACGGCAACGACGTCCTCGCCTCCCTGGCCGTCACCAAGTGGGCCCTGGAGCGGGCCCGCGCGGGTGAGGGGCCGACGCTCGTCGAGGCGTACACCTACCGCATGGGTGCCCACACCACCTCCGACGACCCCAGCAAGTACCGGGCCGACGAGGAGCGCGAGGCCTGGGAGGCGAAGGACCCGATCCTGCGCCTGCGCCGGTACCTGGAGTCCTCAAACCACGCGGACGAGGGATTCTTCGCGGAACTGGAGACCGAGTCCGAGGCGTTGGGCAGGCGAGTGCGTGAGGTGGTGCGGGCGATGCCGGATCCGGACCGCTTCGCGATCTTCGAGCACGCGTACGCGGACGGGCATGCGCTCGTCGACGAGGAGCGGGCCGCGTTCGCCGCCTACCAGGCGTCGTTCGCGGATGGGGAAGGGGCCTGATCATGGCAGCGGAAAAGATGGCTCTGGCCAAGGCGATCAACGAATCGCTGCGGCGTGCCCTGGACACCGACCCGAAGGTCCTCGTCATGGGCGAGGACGTCGGCAAGCTCGGCGGTGTGTTCCGGGTGACCGACGGGCTTCAGAAGGACTTCGGCGAGGACCGGGTCATCGACACCCCGCTCGCCGAGTCGGGCATCGTCGGCACCGCGATCGGTCTGGCCCTGCGCGGCTACCGCCCGGTGGTCGAGATCCAGTTCGACGGCTTCGTCTTCCCGGCCTACGACCAGATCGTCACCCAGCTGGCGAAGATGCACGCGCGCTCGCTGGGCAAGGTCAAGATGCCGGTGGTCGTCCGCATCCCCTACGGCGGCGGCATCGGCGCGGTCGAGCACCACTCGGAGTCCCCCGAGGCGCTGTTCGCACATGTGGCGGGCCTCAAGGTGGTCTCGCCGTCCAACGCCTCGGACGCCTACTGGATGATGCAGCAGGCCATCCAGAGCGACGACCCGGTGATCTTCTTCGAGCCCAAGCGGCGGTATTGGGACAAGGGCGAGGTCAACACCGAGGCCATCCCCGGCCCCCTGCACAAGGCGAAGGTCGTGCGCGAGGGCACCGATCTGACGCTGGTCGCCTACGGCCCGATGGTGAAGCTGTGCCAGGAGGTGGCCGACGCGGCCGCCGAGGAGGGCAGGTCGCTGGAGGTCGTGGACCTCAGGTCGGTCTCGCCGCTGGACTTCGACTCGATCCAGGCGTCGGTGGAGAAGACCCGCCGTCTGGTGGTGGTGCACGAGGCGCCGGTGTTCTTCGGCTCGGGTGCGGAGATCGCGGCCCGGATCACCGAGCGCTGCTTCTACCACCTGGAGGCGCCGGTGCTGCGGGTGGGCGGCTACCACGCCCCGTATCCGCCGGCGCGGCTGGAGGAGGAGTACCTGCCCGGCCTGGACCGGGTGCTGGACGCCGTCGACCGCGCTCTGGCGTACTGAGGAGAGGGTCGTGACGACGATGACGGATGCGTCCGTACGCGAGTTCAAGATGCCCGACGTGGGCGAGGGCCTGACCGAGGCCGAGATCCTGACCTGGTACGTCAAGCCCGGCGACACCGTGACCGACGGTCAGGTGGTGTGCGAGGTGGAGACGGCCAAGGCGGCCGTCGAACTGCCCATCCCCTACGACGGGGTGGTGCGCGAACTGCGCTTCCCCGCGGGCACCACGGTGGACGTGGGCACGGCGATCATCGCGGTGGACGTGGCGGGTGGGGCACCCACGGCCGCGGAGCCCGCGGCCGCGGAGCCCGCGGTCGCGGAGCCTGCGGTCGCGGAGCCTGCGGTCGCGGAGCCCGCCGCTGCTGAGGCCGCTCCGGCGGAGAAGGAGACCAAGCCGGCGGGCTCGGGTCGTCAGCCGGTCCTGGTCGGTTACGGCGTGGCCACCTCCTCCACCAAACGCCGCCCCCGCAAGGGCCCCGAGGTCCCCTTCCAGCAGGCCCCGGCGGTCGTGGCGGTCCAGACCGAGCTGAACGGCCACGCTCCGGCGCCCACCGCGCCGCCGGCCGGGCAGTCCCGTCCGCTGGCCAAGCCGCCGGTGCGCAAGCTGGCCAAGGACCTGGGCGTCGACCTCGCCACGGTGATCCCGTCCGGCCCGGACGGCATCATCACGCGTGAGGACGTGCACGCGGCGGTCACGCCGACGGAGGTGCCCGCGACGGCGCCGGTGCAGGCCCCGGCTCAGGCTCAGGTGATCCCGGCGGCGCCCGCTGCCTCCTACGATTCGGCCCGCGAGACCCGTATCCCCGTCAAGGGTGTCCGCAAGGCCACCGCCCTGGCGATGGTGGGTTCCGCGTTCACCGCCCCGCACGTCACCGAGTTCGTGACGGTGGACGTCACCCGGACCCTCAAGCTCGTCGAGGAACTCAAGCAGGACAAGGACCTCCAGGGCCTCAGGGTCAACCCGCTCCTGCTGATCGCGAAGGCCCTGCTGGTCGCGATCAAGCGCCACCCGGACATCAACGCCTCCTGGGACGAGGCGAACCAGGAGATCGTGGTCAAGCACTACGTCAACCTGGGCATCGCCGCCGCCACCCCGCGCGGCCTGATCGTCCCGAACATCAAGGACGCCCACGCCAAGACGCTGCCGCAGCTGGCGGAGTCGCTGGGTGAGCTGGTGGCCACGGCCAAGGAGGGCAGGACCTCTCCGGCCGCGATGCAGGGCGGCACCGTCACCATCACCAACGTCGGCGTCTTCGGCGTCGACACCGGCACGCCGATCCTGCCCCCCGGCGAGTCCGCGATCCTCGCCGTCGGCGCGATCAAACTCCAGCCGTGGGTCCACAAGGGCAAGGTCAAGCCCCGCCAGGTCACCACCCTGGCTCTGAGCTTCGACCACCGCCTGGTCGACGGCGAGTTGGGCTCCAAGGTCCTGGCCGACGTGGCGGCGATCCTGGAACAACCGAAGAAACTCATCACCTGGGCGTGACCTGTCCTGAGCGGATCAGGTTGTTCAACGGTGAAGGGAGGCCGCAAGTTCTGATTGCGGCCGCCCCTTCACCTTTTTGCGGGGTGGGTCACGAACGGTTGAGCACGTACACCGGGGCGCCGGCGTCCGTCTTCGTTGACCCGGTGCACTGAAAGTCCCGTCGGGGCCGCGATCGATTCGAGCGGCTGCCGCAGCTCACCCTCCTGACAACCGCTGCCGCCAGTCGGCCAGGACGGATTCGGTGGTCGGCGGGGCGGACAGGTCGGCCGTGTGCGAAGGCCGTTTGAGAGCGAGGGCGTCGAGGCGGTCGGCGATGCGTTCCATGGCCAGGGCGATGGCCTGTTGAGCGGCGAGAGTGGCCCGCTGCGTCTCCAGGATGTCCTCCTGTAGCGCGATCGACTTGTGCTGGGCGACTGCGAGTTGTTCGTCCGCCTGGAGATTGCGTTCCTCGAGCCGGACGATGGCCTCGGCGACCTGCTCCGGCATCGCGTAGGCAACGGGGCTGCCAATGCCAGGGAGCTGGACCTCAGCTTCTTCGAGGGCGTAGGAGCCCTCCCTGTGCACGCTTGCGAGCACCTCAGCTGCCCATTGCTTGAAAGGCGCAGCGAGCGGCTTGGTGCAAGCATTCACCAGGATGATCAGTCCATGTAGATCGATGAGTTGCAGGTCTCGGCGCCATCTACGACCTGGAGGAACGGTGAGACCGTAAGCGCTGCTGACGCTCCCAAGCATCTCTCGATGTTTCTCCGGTACATGGTCCCTAAGGGCTTTCGCCGTGTTGAGGAGCCCCAATTCGTTGCACACATCCACTGCCGGGAACCAGTGCATCCCATCCGGCATGGTCAACCTGCGTACCCGCGCTCCAGTGGCTGCGTATACGAAGCCGCTGATGTCGATCGCCTCATGCCGCTTGCTGGGTTCGTTCACGGGAACCACCTCCGCAGCGGAACCTAGGGCGGAGGAATGCGAATATGCCAATTTACGTAATGATATTCACCAATGCGAGGTAAAAACCCCGGATTTCGCTTGCGTGGAGACAAAGCGAAGGGGCCTGCCCCGGATACCGAGGCAGGCCCCTTCGTCAGCTGTGGGTGTCAGCCGGCCGTTGCGAAGCCGTAGTTGAGGAGCTTCTTCGCGTCCGCCTCGCGCTGGGCGATCGAGGTGGAGGCGAGGACCGTGCCGATGATGGTCTTGCCGTTGCGGGTGGCGGCGAAGACGAGGCAGTACTTGGCCTCGGGGCCGGAGCCGGTCTTCACGCCGATGGTGCCGCTGTAGCTGCTGAGCAGGCCGTTGGTGTTGGTCCACGCGGCCATCGTGCGGGTGGAGCCCGTCTTGGTGATCGTCTTCGCGGTGTACTTCTTCGTCTTCACGATCGTGCGGAACGTGGAGTTCTTCATCGCGCTGCTGGCGATCTTCGTCAGGTCCCGCGGCGTCGAGTAGTTGTTGCCGTTGCCGATGCCGTCGAACGAGTCGAACTTCGTGTTGCGCAGGCCGAGGTCCGTGGCGGCCTTGTTCATCTTGCCGATGAACGACTTCACGCGCGCGGCACGGGTCGAGCCGGAGCCGTAGGTGTCGGCGAGCGCGTACGCGGCGTCGCAGCCCGACGGCAGCATCAGCCCGTACAGCAGCTGACGGACGGTGACCTTGTCGCCGACGATCAGGTGGGCCTGCGAGGCGTTGTTGGCGACGACGTAGTCGCTGTACGCCTTCTGGATCGTGACCTTCTTGTCCAGGTTCAGGTTCGACTGCGCGAGCACGACCTTCGCGGTCATGATCTTGGTCGTGGAACCCGTGGAACGCTTGGTGTCGGCCGCCTTGGTGTACAGCGTCTTCGCGGTCGAGTTGTTCATGACGTAGCCGCCCTTGGCCACGATCGAGGGCGCGGTGGCGGCCTGGGCCGGCGCGGCGGCCAGGGCGCCGGTCGCGAGCATGGCGCCGGTGGTGACGCCGGCCGCGGCTACGCGGCGGAGACGGCTGCCCTTGGTGCCGGTGATGGCGGTAATCAACTGGAATACCCCGATTGTGTTGAATGCCCCTGAGGTGCGGCCGAGTTGAAGGGGAAGAAAGGGGGCCGCACGCATGAGACACGTATCTAGCACGAATGGTTGTGGGGTGAAGCGGTCAGGGGGGCCTTCTGTGACACCGTTGGTACACAGGTCCGCATCGTGGACGGATATTCCATGCGTACGTGTTGTATCTAAGCTGTAGGCATGACCCTGGCAGTGAAACAGCCCCCCGCCGCCGACCGTGTCTACACCCACGTCAAGCAAGGTGTGCTGGACCGCCGTTACGAGGGCGGGAGTCTGCTCACCGAGGGCGAGCTCGCCGAGGCCGTCGGGGTTTCTCGTACGCCTGTGCGAGAAGCGCTGCTGCGGCTGGAGGTCGAAGGGCTGATCAAGCTTTACCCGAAAAAGGGAGCGCTGGTCCTGCCCGTCTCCGCGCAGGAGATCGCGGACGTCGTCGAGACCCGCCAGCTGGTCGAGACGCACGCCGTCCGCAAGGCCGTACCGGCCTCCCCGCAGCTCATCGCCCGGCTGGAGGAACTGCTCGCCCAGCAGAAGGCGCAGGCCGCCGCCGGGGACCTGGCCGGCGCGGCCGTCACCGACCGCTGTTTCCACGCCGAGATCGTCCGCAGCGGCGGCAACGAGATCCTCAACCGGCTCTACGACCAGCTCCGCGACCGTCAGCTCAGGATGGGGGTCGCCGTCATGCACGCCCACCCGGACCGCATCACCAAGACCCTCGCCGAGCACGAGCAGATCCTGCGGGCCCTGCGCTCCGGCGACACGGAGGCGGTCACGGGCCTGATCCACGGGCACGTCGAGTGGTTCTCCCACCTGGCGCGCGGGGAGGTGCGATGAGCCGCCCCGCGGTCCTTCCGGGCGATCCCCCGGGCGGACGGCGCGCGATGGCCGTCTGGGGCATCGGCGTCTCCGTGTACTTCGTCGCGGTCATCTTCCGTACGTCCCTCGGGGTCGCCGGACTCGACGCGGCCGACCGCTTCCATGTGAACGCCTCGGCCCTGTCGACCTTCTCGATCCTCCAGCTCCTCGTCTACGCGGGCATGCAGATACCCGTCGGCCTGCTCGTGGACCGGCTCGGCACCAAGAAGGTGCTCACCCTGGGCGTGGTGCTGTTCACCGCGGGACAGCTCGGCTTCGCGTTCTCCCCGTCGTACGGCACCGCGCTCGCCTCGCGCGCCCTGCTCGGCTGCGGCGACGCGATGACCTTCATCAGCGTGCTGCGGCTGGGCACCCGCTGGTTCCCGGCCCGGCGCGGGCCCCTGGTCGCCCAGCTCGCCGGCCTCGCGGGCATGGCGGGCAACCTGGTCTCCACGCTGGTCCTGGCCCGGCTGCTGCACGGGGTCGGCTGGACCGCCGCGTTCGCGGGCAGCGCGCTCGCCGGAGTCATCGTCCTCGTCCTGCTGCTGCTCTTCCTCAAGGACCACCCCGAGGGCCACGAGCCGGAGCCCTTCCCGCACCGCGGGGCGGCCTACGTACGGCGTCAGATCGCCGCGTCCTGGCGCGAGCCCGGCACCCGGCTCGGCCTGTGGGTGCACTTCACGACCCAGTTCCCGGCGATGGTGTTCCTGCTGCTGTGGGGCCTGCCGTTCCTCGTCGAGGCACAGGGGCTGTCCCGGGCCACGGCGGGTGAACTGCTCACCCTCGTCGTGCTGTCCAACATGGTCGTCGGTCTCGTCTACGGCCAGGTCGTCGCCCGGCACCACGAGGCGCGGCTGCCGCTCGCGCTCGGCACGGTGGGTGTGACGGCGCTGCTGTGGGCGGCCACGCTGGCCTGGCCCGGCGAGCGCGCGCCGATGTGGCTGCTGATCGTGCTGTGCGTGGTGCTCGGTTCCTGCGGACCGGCGTCGATGCTCGGCTTCGACTTCGCGCGCCCGGCGAACCCGCCGGAGCGGCAGGGCACCGCGTCCGGCATCACGAACATGGGCGGTTTCGTCGCGTCGATGACCACCCTCCTCGCCGTGGGGGTGCTGCTGGACGCGACCGACGAGAACTACAGCGTCGCCTTCTCCTCGGTCTTCGTGCTCCAGGTCCTCGGCGTCACCCAGATCCTGCGGCTGCGCGGGCGGGCGGCGCGACGGGAGCGCGAACGGCTGGTGGCGAGCCGCGTGGAGACGGTGCACGTGCCCGCCTGAGCGGGCCGGCGCACGGGGACGAGCGTGACGTACGCAAGGCCCAGGACGCCCCGGCAGGTCGACCACTGGGCGCGGTGCCGGTCGAGGCGTGGGCGCCGACGACCAGGCTCGCCCACGCCATCGGATGCCGGCCCACCCGCCACCGCGACCCCGGTGGGCCCGAACGCTACTGCGTGACCGTGAAGTTCCGCAGGATCGCCCCCGTCAGTTCCGGGTCGCCCTCCGCCTTGACCCGGTCCGCCACCGCCTCCGGGGTCACGCGGCCGCAGGCCAGGCGGACGTAGGTCTCCCAGTCGAGGGTGAGGGTGGCGGCCGGGCCGAGAGCCGGGGCGGTCTCCAGGGTGCCGCGGCCCTGGATGTCGACGCGGATGGTCCGCAGGAACTCGACGGGGCCGTGGATGTCGAAGACGATCGCCGAGCTGCGGGGGGCGTCGGCCTTGACGGCCACGACGTCGGGCAGCGCGTCGAGGAGGACGTCACGGGCGATGTGGGCACCGGGGGAGTCGAGGTTGCCGGGCCGGCCGAGGGCGGTGCGCAGGTCCTGTTCGTGCACCCAGACGTCGAAGGCGTGCCGGCGCATGGACTCCGCGAGCGTCAGTTCGGATCCCAGCGGACCGCGCACCTTGGTGCCGGGGTCGCGGGACTCGTTCCGCAGCTGCCGGTTGCGGCGGATGATGACGTACTCCAGCTCGGAGGTCATCTCCGGCGCGGTGTGGTGGCGGCGGACGTCGACCTGCATCTCCATGTACCGCTGGATGTCGTTGGTGACGTGGTACAGGTCGCGCGGGAGGGTGTGGATGGGGCGCGGGTCGCCGAGCATCTCGCAGTCCAGGCCGATCACATGAGACACCACGTCCCTGACGGACCAGCCCGGGCAGGGGGTACGACGGTTCCACTCGCCCTCCACCAGCGGGGTCACCAGCTCGGATATCGCTTCGATGGAATGGGTCCAGGCGTCGGCGTAGGGCTGGAGGGTGGGATGCAGACTCACGGAACGGGACCCCTCGGCGGTCGGAGCACGGGCTGGTGATGGCGTCGTTGCCAGTGGGAGGCGGCGGTGGCTGTCGGCGGGTGTCTTGGAACGCTAAGTTACGCTGCTGTGAGGCACCCCGGCAGTGCTTTCGTGTGACGATCGTAGGCCCGTAAGGGACGGCTCGAATGCCAGGACGGTGGTAGTGTGCGCGCCTCTCTGATCCAGATCGCCGTGGATGAGGACGAATCGGTCGATTCCCGTCGCGGGCGGGTGGCCGCGCTGGTACGCAACCAGGCCGGTGTCGACCTCGTCGTGCTGCCGGAGCTGTGGACCACGGGGGCTTTCGCCTTCGAGGAGTTCGGGCGCGCGGCCGAGCCGCTGGAGGGGCCGACGTACGAGGCCATGGCGAAGGCGGCGAGCGACACGGGCGTGTGGCTGCACGCGGGCTCGATCCCCGAGCGGGACCCTGACGGCGCCCTCTACAACACCTCCCTCGTCTTCTCCCCCTCCGGCGAACTGGCCGCCGGCTACCGCAAGATCCACCGCTTCGGCTTCGACAAGGGCGAGGCTGTGCTGATGGGCCGGGGCGAGGACCTGGTGACGGTCCGGCTGCCCGGCACGACCGTCGGTGTGGCCACCTGCTACGACCTCCGTTTCCCCGAACTCTTCCGCGGTCTCGTCGACGCGGGCGCCGAGACCCTGGTGATCCCGGCGGGCTGGCCGGAGCGCCGCCGGGCGCACTGGACGCTGCTGGCCCAGGCGCGGGCGGTGGAGAACCAGGCGTTCGTGCTCGCCTGTGGAACGGCCGGGACGCACGCGGGAGTTCCGCAGGCCGGTCACTCGATCGTGGTGGATCCGTGGGGCGAGGTGCTGGCCGAGGCGGGCGCCGGCGAGGAGGTCCTCACCGTGGAGTTCGACCCCGGGAAGGTGGCCGCGACCCGGGAGCAGTTCCCGGCCCTCAAGGACCGGGTGCTCTGACACCTGCGATCACCTGTGCCGCGCGGGAGGTCAGTCGTCCTCCCGCTCCTTCTCCGCGAGGTGGATCACGCACACCGCCACGGCGATGAGCAGCGCCGGGTCCGCGTCCTCCCGGACGATGTCGACGCCGTAGGTCTCGCGGACGTGCAGCCACCGCCGCGACACCACCGCGAGCAGCTCACCGTCGTACTCGACGGCGAACTCCCGGTCCAGGATCTTGCCGCTGACGTCGAGTTCGGTGCGGCCGTCAGCGAGGGCCACCCGGTAGTGGTTGCGCAGCAGCGACAGCCGCTTGCGGCGGATCGTGGCCAGCGGCTCGCCGTCCCGCTCGATCAGCATGGTGTCGCGCAGGGCGAACATCTTCTGGCGGATGTCGATCAGGACCCGCCCCTGGGTGTCCTTCAGCTCGAAGGTGTCCCGCAGCCGCATGGCCTTGCCGTCGACCAGGAACACCTTGTTTCCGTGGTCGTCCTCGATCCAGTAGTCCTCACCGAAGCCGAGGAGCCGGTCGCGCACGAGAAATCTCATGCCCTTACCGCTTCCCCGGCGCCCGGTCCGAAACGCCGCCGGTAGGCCGACGGGCTGAGTCCCGTCTCGCGCCGCACGCGCGCGCGGAGGTTGGCCGCCGTGCCGAGACCGCTCCTGGCGGCCACCACGTCGAGCCGCTCCTCCCCGCGCTCGATGAGCCGGCAGGCGAGTGCCACCCTCCCCCACTGCCTTGAGGGCGTGGGGGGACCCCCATCGCCGTCAGCCAGGCGAGCGGTGTAGTGCCGAGTTGCGACTGGAAGCGCCGGTGCAGGGTGGCGGGGGAGACGGCCGCACGGTCCGCCAGGTCGGCCACCGTCAGCGTCTCCCCCAGCCGCTCCTGCGCCCACGCGAGCAGCGGGCCGAGCGACTCGTCCCGTACGTCGGGCAGGGGACGCTCCACGAACTGCCGTTGCCCGCCGTCGCGGTGGGCGGCGAAGACCAGCCTGCGGGAGACGTGGTTGGCGATCTCGGCGCCGTGGTCCCGGCGGACCAGGTGCAGCCCCAGGTCGAGCGCCGAGGCGCTGCCGGACGCCGTGAGGATGTCGCCGTCGTCGACGAAGAGGACGTCGGGCTCCAGCAGGACGCCCGGGAAACGGGCCCGGAACGAGTCGGTCCACATCCAGTGGCAGGCCGCCCGCCGCCCCTCCAGCAGACCGGCCTCCGCCAGGGTGAACGCGCCCGAGCAGAAGCCGACCAGCCGGGCGCCGCGCGCGTGTGCCCGGCGTACGGCGTCCAGTACGCGGGGCGAGCGCGGGGTGTCGGTGTCGGGCCGGTTCGGCACGATCAGCGTGTCCGCCGACTCGGCCGCCTCCAGGCCGGGCACCCCGGTGAGCGTGAAGAACCCGTCCCGCATCCGGGTGTCCGGTGCGGCGGCGCACAGCGTGAAGTCGTACAGCTCACGGCCGAGTTCGGGCCGGCGCAGCCCGAAGACCTCGATGGCGCAGCTCATCTCGAAGGGGTTCGAGTTCTCGTCCACGACCAGGACGACACGGTGCGAGGATCCTTGCGGCATGTGCGATTCCTAGCACTCGTACGCCGCCCGGGCCAGCCCGCACGATGGCGCCATGGCAACCGAACCCGTCTCCCTGCCCACCGCCCTGGCCTCCTTCGCCGAGCAGTGGAGCCCCCGTATCGTCACCGCCGTCAACGACTACGACGTCCGCGTCACGCACGTCGAGGGCGAGCACCTCTGGCACGTGCACGACGACACGGACGAGTTCTTCCTGGTCCTCGACGGCGAACTGCACATCGCGCTGCGCGAGGCGGCCGGAGAGCGCACGGTCGTCCTGCCGAAGCTGTCCGTCTTCACCGTCCCCAAGGGCGTCGAGCACAAGCCGTACGCCCCGGTCCCGACCGACATCCTCCTGCTCGAACCGACCGGCACGTCCACGGTCGGCGACCGCCACGACGAGGTCCCGGCGCATGTGGAGGCGACGACGGGGCGCGCGCTGGGGTGAGGGGCGCTGAACGGCGTCGAGGATGCGGGGGACAGCTCTCCCCCGCACCCTCGACGCGAATGCAGCCCGATGCGGGGCTCGACTACCGCCGGCGCGGGGCCAGCTTGAACAGCGCGACGCCCGCCGCGACCAGCGTCGTGGCGGCCACCAGCATCGCCATGCTGTTCAGCCACATCCCGGTCGCGGCCAGCGTGGCGCCTCCGGCCCCGGTCGTGCCGGCGCCGATCACTCGTCCGTACATCGTGTCTCTCCTAGAGGGTTATGTTGCGACCCACTTCTCCTCGCTGCGGCGCAACAGCCCCCACAGCGAGGTGAAGTAGACGGCGTGCTGGAACAGGTCGTAGAGCATCTCGGGGATCATCAGCGCCGCCACCAGCACCGCGCGGGGCCCCGCCCGCCGTACCGAGACCGTCTTCTCGACCAGGAAGATCAGTCCGATCACGGTCCAGAAGGGCGAGAAGCCGGGCCAGCCGTACAGCGTGGTGTACGTGACCATGTAGGTGAGGTAGACGAGGAAGGACAGCGCGCCGAAGCCCATCAGGAACTGCTGCATGAAGTAGCGGGCGGTGACACGTGTCCAGCCGTAGTCGCGCAGGTTCTCCAGGGCTCCGCGCTGCCACCGCAGCCGCTGGTGCCAGAGCTTGCCCAGGGTGGGCATGACCTCGGTGGTGACCTCGCAGCCGGCCGGGGACATGGCCCGGTAGCCGAGGGTCTTGACCGCCTTGGTCATCTCGTCGTCCTCGGTGAGCGAGGCGAGGCTGTAGTAGGCGTTGCCGCCGCCGAGCACCCCGCCGCGGCGGGCGGCGCGCACCTCGCGCAGGACGCGGGCGCGGAACATGGTGCCGGTGCCGGTGAGCACCTGGGCCTTGCCGCCGGTGCGCTCCAGCTCCCAGGCGTAGCGGTGGAACTCCATCCGCTGGAGCAGCCCGAGGAGGCCGCCGCCCTCCTCGCCGTAGAAGACCCCGCCCACGGCGCCGACCTTGCGGTTGAAGGTGCCGATGGCCGTCTCGCTGAACCAGGGGTTGAGGACGGTGTCGGCGTCCTGCACCAACAGCAGGTCGCGGTCCTCGAGATGGGGCAGCACCCAGGCGATGGCCTGGTTGAGGGCACCGGCCTTCTTGTGGGTGTTGCCCTGGGTGGCGAAGACCTGCGCGCCGTGCGCGACGGCGATCTCGGCGGTGGCGTCGGTGCAGTTGTCGGCGACCACGACGATCAGGTCGGGACGGCGGGTCTGCCGCCACAGGCCCTGGATCGCGTCGGCGATGCGGTCCTGTTCGTTGTGGGCCGGTATCAGCACCACCAGGCGCAGCGGGCCGTCGAAGTCGTCGGGTGCGGCGTGCGCACGCCGGGCGGCGTGCCGACGGGGGCGCGGTGGGCTCGCGGCGGGGGCCGCGAGCGTCGACGCAGGGTGGTGCACGGGGAGCCCCCGGGTGTGCTGATGGGCCACGCCCGGCTACTGCCAACCCCCCGGGCTCTCAAGGCCATCAGCTTTCACTATTTCCACACAAGCGGACAAGACAACCGTGATTACGGATTGCTCACGGTTGTCTGTCCTCGCCCTGTGCGTCCTTGGTTCCGCTGATGTCCCTTACACGCCGTATCCGTCGGAGTAGCCGTCGCGGCGTCCGTGCGGCTCCTCGACGACGGTCTGCGTGGTGGGCGGAACCACCACGCGCCGCCGCCGGGCGATGCTGCTGAACGTCGTCACGCCGATCAGCCCCACGATCATGAGGATCACACCGACCAGATCGAGGTTGACCCCCTGCATGTGCCAGTCGGTGGCGAACGTGAGGATTGCTCCCACGGCGATGAGGATGATGCATCCGCCGAGGCCCATGAGTGTCGCCTCCCTGTCCGGTCCGGTCGTTCCGGTCCGGAACCCCGGGTACCCCCACTTTCGGCGAATACCCGTCGGGGAGTCCGAACTACCCTTCGAGGAACGCCACTAGAGCGTTGGCCAGCAGGTGCGGGTCGTCCGCGCCGCACAACTCCCTGACGCTGTGCATCGAGAGGATCGCCACGCCGATGTCGACGGTCTTGATGCCGTGCCGGGCCGCGGTGATCGGGCCGATCGTGGTGCCGCAGGGCATGGAGTTGTTGGAGACGAAGGACTGGAACGGCACCCCCGCCTTCTCGCAGGCCGCGGCCCACACGGCCCGCCCCGAACCGTCCGTGGCGTAACGGTTGTTGACGTTGACCTTGAGGATCGGACCGCCGTTGACCCGCGGGTGGTGCGTCGGATCGTGCCGCTCGGCGTAGTTGGGGTGCACCGCGTGCCCGGTGTCGGAGGACAGGCAGACCGTCCCCGCGAAGGCCCGCGCCCGGTCCTCGTACGACCCGCCGCGCGTGAACACCGAGCGCTCAAGGACCCCGCCGAGCAGCGGGCCGTCGGCGCCGGTGTCCGACTGGGAGCCGTTCTCCTCGTGGTCGAAGGCGGCGAGGACCGGGATGTACGGCAGGTCACCGGAGGACACCGCGGCCAGCGCGGCCACGCCCGCGTGCACGGACAGCAGGTTGTCCATCCGGGGGCCGGCCACCAGCTCGTTGTCCCGACCCAGGTAGGCGGGCGCCTCCACGGAGTGCGTCATCAGGTCCCAGCCGGTCACCTCGCCCGCGCCGAGCCCCAGTTCCTCCTCCAGGAACGCGATCAGGTCACCGTCGCGCACGTCGTCGCCGAGCCCCCAGATGGGCTGGAGGTGCCGCTGCTTGTCGAGCTTGAGGCCGTCCGAGGACACCGCGCGGTCCAGGTGGATGGCGAGCTGCGGCACCCGCAGCAGCGGGCGGTCCACGTTCACCAGCCGCGTCGAGCCGTCCCGCAGGGTCAGCCGGCCGGCCAGCCCCAGGTCGCGGTCGAGCCAGGAGTTCATCAGGGGGCCGCCGTAGATCTCGACGGCGACCTGGCGCCAGCCGTGCGCCCCGCTGTCCGGCAGCGGCTTGACCCGCAGGTTCGGGGAGTCGGTGTGGGCGCCGACGATGCGGTACGGCGTGTGGGGCGCCGCGTTCTCGGGGACGTACCAGGCGATGATCGCGCCGCCGCGCAGCACGTACTTGCCGCCGCTCGACCCCTCCCAGGCGTCCGTCTCCGAGACCTGGCGGAAACCTGCCTTCTCCAACCGCTCGGCGGCGTTCGCCACGGCGTGGTACGGCGTGGGGCTCGCCGCCAGGAAGGACATGAGGTCGTCGGTGTGGCCGCGGTCGAGGCGGTGGGGTGCGCTCATGGGGTTCACCTTAACGACGTACGAGCACCCTCTCCCGAGCGATCGGAACGGGCCCTCGTGAGGACTGAGTACAGCTGTACGGGTGTGTCCTAGAACGTGGCCCTGCGGGGGTTGGGGGCGGGGTGGTGGCGTGGTTGGGGCGGGGTCTCGTCGGGGGTGGTGATGTGGTTGGGGGTGGGGTCTTGGCGGGGCGGTGAGTGGCTGGGGGGGCGTCGGGGTGGCGATGTGTCGGGGCGGGGCCTCGCTCGGTCGGCGATGCCGTCTCGTCGGGTCGGGACTGTGGCCTTGCGGGGACGGCGTGGCTCCGTCGGGTCGGGACTGTGGCCTTGCGGGGACGGCGTGGCTCCGTCGGGGCTGGACCTAATCTCCTCGGGACTGGCGACATGCTGCGTCGGGAGGGGGCCCGGACTCGCTAGGACGGGACTGCGGGCTCGTCGGGGGCCCCGGGTCTCGTCCGTTGGGCCCCGGGTCTTGTCCGGGCGGGGTCATGGTCTCGTCTGGGCGGGACCCTTGTCTCCTCCAGGCGGCGGCGCGGCCCGCCGGAAGGGGACCGGTGCCTTGCCGGGGCGGACCCCCGGGTCTCGTCCGGGCGGCGGCGCGGCCCCGCCGGAAGTGGACCGGCGCCTCGCCGGGACGCGCCCCCGGCCTCGCCGCAACGGGACTTTGGCCCCGCCGAGATGAAAACCCGGCCCCGATGAAAACCCGCTCCCGACGAACGAGCCGCGCCCCGGTCGGAACCGGGGCGCGGCCTCGTCGTACTGGAACACGGCCCTCGCCGGATCGGACCACGGTCCTTCCTTGTCAGGCTGAACCTGGCCCCGCCGAGCTGGACAACGGTCCTCGTCAGGCTGAACCTGGCCCTCATCGAGCTGGACCTCGGCCCCCGCCGAGCTGGACCGCGGTCCTCGTCAGGCTGGGCCGTCCCTCTCGTTCTGTTAGAACGCCGCCTCGTCCAGGTCCATCAGGTCCAGCTCGACGCCCTCGGCGATCTTGCGGGCCAGGGTCACGCCGGGCAGGACGTTGGCCGCGAAGAACTTCGCCGCCGCGATCTTGCCGGTGTAGAACGCCCTGTCCTTGGCCGCGGCCGTCTCCAGCTTCTCGGCGGCGATCGCGGCGCCCTTGAGGAGCAGGTAGCCGACGACCACGTCACCCGAGGCCATCAGCAGGCGGGTGGTGTTGAGGCCGACCTTGTAGATGTTCTTGACGTCCTGCTCGGTGGCCGCGAGGTCGGTCAGCATCAGACCGACGATGGCCTCCAGCTCCACGGCCGCCTTGGCAAGCTGCTCACGGGCGCCCGCGAGCTCCTCGCCACCCGTGCCCACCGCCAGGAACTTCTTGATGTCCTCGGCGAGGGAGTTCAGGGCCGCGCCCTGGTTGCGGACGATCTTCCGGAAGAAGAAGTCCTGGCCCTGGATCGCGGTCGTGCCCTCGTACAGGGTGTCGATCTTGGCGTCCCGGATGTACTGCTCGATCGGGTACTCCTGGAGGAACCCGGAGCCGCCGAAGGTCTGGAGCGACTGGGCGAGCTGCTCGTAGCCCTTCTCCGAGCCGTAGCCCTTGACGATCGGCAGCAGCAGGTCGTTCAGCGCCTCCAGCGCCTTGACGTCCTCGCCCGCCGCCTCCTTGACCTGGATCTCGTCCTGGATCGAGGCGGTGTAGAGCACCAGCGCGCGCATGCCCTCCGCGTACGCCTTCTGCGTCATCAGCGAGCGGCGCACGTCCGGGTGGTGCGTGATGGTGACCTTGGGCGCGGTCTTGTCCATGAAGTTCGCGAGGTCGGGGCCCTGCACGCGCTCCTTGGCGTACTCCAGCGCGTTCAGGTAGCCCGTCGACAGCGTGGAGATCGCCTTCGTGCCGACCATCATCCGGGCGAACTCGATGATCCGGAACATCTGGCGGATGCCGTCGTGCTTGTCGCCGATCAGCCAGCCCTTGGCGGGGTGCCGGTCGCCGAAGGTCATCTCGCAGGTGTTGGACGCCTTGAGGCCCATCTTGTGCTCGACGTTCGTCGCGTACACGCCGTTGCGCTCGCCCAGCTCGCCGGTCTCGAAGTCGAAGAGGTACTTCGGGACGAGGAAGAGGGACAGGCCCTTGGTGCCGGGTCCGGCGCCCTCGGGGCGGGCGAGGACGTAGTGGAGGATGTTCTCCTCCATGTCGTGCTCACCGGAGGTGATGAAGCGCTTCACGCCCTCGATGTGCCAGGAGCCGTCCTCCTGCTGGACCGCCTTGGTGCGGCCGGCGCCGACGTCGGAGCCCGCGTCGGGCTCGGTGAGGACCATCGTGGAGCCCCACTGCTTCTCCACGGCGACCTTGGCGATGTGCTTCTGGACCTCGTTGCCCTCCTCGAAGAGGATGCCGGCGAACGCGGGGCCCGAGGAGTACATCCACACGGCCGGGTTGGCGCCCAGGATCAGCTCGGCGAAGGCCCAGATCAGGGAGCGGGGCGAGGTCGTGCCGCCGATCTCCTCGGGCAGGCCGAGCCGCCAGTACTCGGAGTCCATGAAGGCCTTGTAGCTCTTCTTGAAGGACGCCGGGACCGGCGCGGTGTTCGTCTCGGGGTCGAAGACCGGCGGGTTGCGGTCGGCGTCCGCGAAGGACTCCGCGAGCTCGTTCTCGGAGAGGCGGGTCAGCTCCTCCAGGATGCTCTTCGCGGTCTCGACGTCCATCTCCGCGAACGGGCCCGTGCCGTACAGCTTGTCGCGCCCGAGTACTTCGAAGAGGTTGAACTCGATGTCGCGGAGATTGGACTTGTAGTGCCCCATGGCGATGGCTCCGTCAAGAGATCGGCGAGGCACCTGGTTCCTCGCGCCCGTACACATACCAACAAGTAGCTACGATGATGCTACCCGTCGGTAATAAGTCGCAACCCCGATCCGGCCATCTGTGAGGAGTCACACCGCGATGGTCAGCGAGGCGGTGTACCCCTTGGCCACGCTCCCCTTCACCGTCGCGAGCTGCCGGTCGTGACCGTCCCGGAAGACGCTGTCCGTCTCCAGGGACAGCCGGCGCAGGTTGGGCGCGCTCGGCCCGTACCCCTCGGTCGCGTAGACCGCGTCGCACACGTCCTCGGGGAACGCGAGCTGGGAAGTGCTGGTGATCGCGGTCGCGCTCACGGCGTCCCGGAGGCTGCCGTAGACCTCGAAGTGGACGTGCGGCCAGCGGCCCGGATAACAGCCAGGGAAGACGCTGCTGAAGGTGACCTGGCCCTGCTCGTCGGTCTCCTGGACGCCCCGCAGGTAGTTCTCCCCGGTCAGGCCCTCCGTATAGAGGGAGTAGCCGCCCTCCCGGTCGCAGTGCCACACATAGACGGCGGCCTCCTTCCGCGGGGTCCCGCAGCCCGAGGCCGCGTCCACCACCGTGAGCGTCAGCGTCAGGGGCACGCCCTCGGCGGTGCCGCCCGCGGAGTCGCCGAAGCTGCCGGTGATGTCCCGGCGGACGACCCCGCTCTCCTTCAGCACGTTCACCCCGTTCGAGCCGTCGCCGGGGTAGGGGCCGGCGGTCTCCTCGGGGACGGCGGCGCAGGTCGTGCCCGTTCCCGCGTCCGCTCCGGTGGCCGACGGCGACGTCACGGCCGTAGGAGAGGAGGAACCGGTGCAGCCCACCAGGGGCAGCAGGCCCGCCCCCGTCCCCGCCATGAGCCGGATCATCCGGCGGCGGGCGAGCACGGGAAGGTCGTAGGAGAGTCCCCGGTCGTGCTCGTGCATCTCGTCGTCGCGCTGTCGGCCCATGCCCCGACGCTACGAGCGACCCCCACCCGAAACCCAGAGCCGGCCGCTGTCAGGTCACTGTCGGTTTCCGGGGCCGGTAGCGACTGTCGGGTTCCGGGGCCGGTAGCTGCCCGCCGCCCCCGCCCCCCTCGGTACGCTTACGCCCATGTACGGCTACGACCAGAACGCTGGTGCCCAGCAGCAGTACGGCGTCCCGCCCCAGCAGCCCATGGCCGGCGGTGTGGGCGGGTACGGCCAGCAGCCGCCGCTGTACCCCGAGCCGTCCCCGCCCTCCCTCGCGGACGCGGTGCGTGCCTTCACCACCGGGCAGATGGCGGCCGAGGACTTCCAGCAGGTCTTCGCCACGTCCAAGGTCTACTGCCCGCGCGGCGACAACCCCGGGTTCCTCGCCCTGCACAACACCCAGCAGCCGGTGATCCCCATGTTCACCACGCTGAAGGAACTGCGCAGGTACGCGGGCAAGGAGTCCAAGTACTTCGTGATCACCGGCGCGGAGGTCCTCGACCTGCTGCCCACCGGGTACGGGTTCGTCCTCGACATGGAGGGCGAGCACCGGATCGTGTTCGACGCGAAGGCCGTGGAGCAGATGGTCGACTTCGCGATGCGCAGGATGTACGGGTAGCGGTCGCTCCGCGAGATCGAAAACTCCGTTCGATTGTCACAGCCATGCCATAGAGTTCCCTCCGGCAGCCGCGCCCCGCACGCCACCGCCTCCACGGCGGTCCGCGTCCGGACGCCGCGCGGCGCCTTCAGCTCTCCCGGCACCGCCGGGATTCTCTGTGGGGGTTCATCACTGTGCGCATGCGCAGCACCTCGGCCGCGACGGCACTCGCGGTCCTCTTCAGCTCGGCAGCGCTGAGCGTCGCCGCCGCCGGCACCGCCTCGGCCGCTTCCGCCGTGGTCAGCAGCCCCGGCGGCCTCGTCGTGGACGACGCCCTGCGCCGGGTCTTCGTCAGCGACCAGGCCGACGGCCGGATCCTGGCCACCGACTACAACGGCACCCTCGTCGCCCGGGCCACCGGCCTCGGCGGCGCCACCGACCTGACCGTCTCCGACGACGGCACCACCCTCTACGCCGCCCTCGCCGGCAGCCACGAGATCGTCGCCCTGGACGCGACCGACCTCACGGTGAAGGCCCGCTACCCCGTCGCCACCGACACCGGCCCGCGCTACGTCGCCTTCTCCGCGGGCAAGGTCTGGTTCACCTACGGCGACCAGTGGGACGGCGACCTCGGCTCGGTCGACCCGGCCGTGGACCCGGCGAGCGGGACCGACCCGGTGCAGCTGGCCCAGTTCCCCTCCCAGGGGACCTCGATCGGGGTGTGGGGCCAGGCCCTGCTGGACACCGACCCGCTCCGGCCGGGCGTACTGGCCGTCGGCGAGACCGGCATCTCCACGGACTCGATGGCCGTCCTGGACGTGTCGAACGGGACCCCCGGGCTCACCGCCTGGTACCAAGGCGACTACTCGCTGAACAGCGGCATCTCGGACATCGACCTCGTCGCCGGCGCCGACCAGGTGCTCGTCAACGGCACCGACCGGGACGCCTACGCGAACGGCGGCTTCAGCAAGGCCGGCGTCTACCCGGCCGGGCAGGGGGCGGACGTCGGACGCAGCGGCCTGATCGCCCAGGTCACCGGCACCAAGATCGCGATCTACCGGCCGAACGCCACACGGCCGCTCCGCACCTACAGCACGGGCAGCCGGCCGGCCGCCGACGTGGCCTGGGCCGGCGACTCCTCCCGGGTCTTCGCCCTCGTCGCGGGCAGCGGAGGCTACACGCTCAAGGCGCTCACCGGCCCCACCCTCAACGTCCCCACCCTCACCGTCAACGCTCCCGCCACCGCCCCCCGCGCCAAGTCGCTCACCGTCACCGGCAAGCTCTCGGCGACGGTGCCGCTGCCCGCCGGAGCCCGGCTCTCGGTCACCCGCACCGACCTGGAGAGCCCCAACGGCAAGGCGCTGCCCGGCGTCACGGTGAAGTCCGACGGCACCTACTCCTTCACCAACACCCCGCCCGCCGGCAGCAAGGTCAAGTACACGGTGACGTACGCGGGCGACGCCGGGCACGCGGCCGTCAGCGCCTCCGACACGGTCGACGTCTCCCGCGCCGCCACCGCCCTGAGCCTGAACAACAACGGCAAGCTGTACAACTACGGCACCGACGTGAAGTTCACCGCGCACCTCGGCAAGACCTACAAGAACCGCTCCGTCTCGATCTACGCGGACCCCTTCGGCAGCGACCGGGGGAAGAAGCTGATCAGGACCGCCAACGTCAACGCGGACGGCAACGTCACGGCCGTCGTCGACATGACCCGTGACACCACGGTCACCGCCGTCTTCACCGGCGACTCCCGGTACAAGCCGAAGACGGTCAAGTCCACGGCGTACGCCCGGGTCAAGGTCTCCTCCGCCGTCTCCAAGCACTACAAGAAGGCGAAGATCGGCTCGACCTCCTACTACTGGTTCCACAAGACCACGTCCCCGGTGATCACCACCACGATGACCTACTACCCGGGCCGTCAGCAGCGCCTCGACCTCGAGGTCTACTACGCGGGCGCGTGGCGCTCCTCGGACTCGCGGTACTTCTCCCTCGGCTCTAACGGGAAGTCGGCGGTCAGCCTCGGCGCGCCCGGTGAGTCCGGCCTCAAGGCGCGGATCCGGCCGGTGTACGTCAACGGCTCGTCCGGCGACACGGTGAACTCGACGACCTACGGATCGTGGAAGTACCTGTACTTCAGCAACTGACGCGGCACGGCCTGAAGCGAGGGCCCGGAGGGAATGCCCTCCGGGCTTCTGCCGTTAGAGGTGGCAGAAAGTTCAACGCTCAACTAAACTCGAACCACAAGGAGGTACCGACATGCCTGCAGTGACTGTCGACAACCCGCTGACCCTGCCGCGCGTGGCCGCGACGGCGGACGCGGTCGCCCGTCCCGTCCTCGGCGTGACGACCGCGCCGAGTGGCTTCGAGGGAGAGGGATTCCCGGTACGCCGGGCGTTCGCCGGGATCCATTACCGGCACCTGGATCCGTTCATCATGATGGACCAGATGGGTGAGGTGGAGTACGCGCCGGGCGAGCCGAAGGGGACTCCGTGGCACCCGCACCGCGGCTTCGAGACCGTCACCTACATCATCGACGGGATCTTCGACCACCAGGACAGCCAGGGCGGTGGCGGCACCATCACCAACGGCGACACCCAGTGGATGACGGCCGGTTCGGGCCTCCTCCACATCGAGGCCCCGCCGGAGTCCCTCGTGATGTCCGGAGGGCTCTTCCACGGCCTCCAGCTGTGGGTGAACCTCCCGGCCAAGGACAAGATGATGGCACCGCGGTACCAGGACATCCGCGGCGGCAACGTGCAGCTCCTGTCCACCCCCGACGGCGGGGCGCTGCTGCGTGTCATCGCGGGTGAGCTGGACGGCCACCAGGGCCCCGGCATCACCCACACCCCGATCACGATGATCCACGCCACGCTGGCGCCGGGTGCGGAGATCACCCTGCCCTGGCGCGAGGACTTCAACGGTCTGGCGTACGTCCTGGCGGGCCGCGGCAGCGTCGGTGCCGAGCGCCGCCCGATCCACCTGGGCCAGACGGCCGTCTTCGGCGCCGGTGGTTCCCTCACGGTCCGCGCGGACGAGAAGCAGGACTCCCACACGCCGGACATGGAGGTCGTCCTCCTGGGCGGACAGCCGATCCGTGAACCGATGGCGCACTACGGCCCGTTCGTCATGAACACCCGCGAGGAACTCCAGCAGGCGTTCGACGACTTCCAGAAGGGCCGCCTGGGGACGATCCCGGCCGTGCACGGCATGTCCGAGGGCGGGCTGTAAGGCGCCCTGGCGTCAGGCGGCGCCTTCGGGCTTCTCCCAGGTGGTGACGTCCATGGTGACGGACGACAGGCCGCCGGCGTAGTTCGGGTCGTCCGCCTGCCAGCCGAGGACGGTGAGGGCCGCGACCCGGTTCTCGTCGGTGAGCACACACGCGGTGAGTCCCCGGCGGATGTTCTTCTGGTCGATGGCGAATCCGAAGGCGGTGGCCGCCGCGCAGCTCTCGGCGGTCGCCGGTCCGTCGACGGTGGCGAGGTCACCGTTCTCGCCGACGATGGTGTAGCCGTCGTCGGCGTTCGCCGGCAGGGAGAAGATGATGTCCGGCTGGCCGTTGGTGAAGTCCAGGTCCACGTTGGATCCGGACCGCAGGACGACCTTGCGGTGCTCCCGTACCGCCGCCGGCTGTGCATCGGCCGCCTGACCGACCTCCGGCGTCGCGGACGTCGGAGTCCCGGACCTCGCCGGTGCGGCGGCGCCGGTTCCGCCCGAGGTCGCGCTCGTGCTCGTACTCGTGCTCGGTGCCCCGCTCCCGGTGCTCGGGCTGCCCTGGTTCTGACCGGAGAACGCCAGGTAGGCCCCCGTGCCGGCCAGGGCCAGCACCGCGAGAGCCACCAGGGCCATGGTCGAGCCCTTGAACGAGAAACCGCCGGACCCCACCTTGATGTGGTTGGAGGGTTCGCGTGCGGCGCCCTCGTACGACAGCGAGAACGAGGACCCCTTGCCGCGGTCCTTCTGGGATGAGGGCTTGCCCATACGACTTCCTTGCGTGCGGTCGGATCACGGCCAGGGCACACATCGTGCAGGCGGTGCGGCGACCGTCGCCGTGAGTCGCTCGGTGCACACCTGAAAGGGTGATGATGCGGCGAGCGTGGATGCCCGCTCGCTGTCCCGTGCTATGCCGAAGCCGAGTCCGGCGGCTCGTGGAGTTCGAACCAGATCGTCTTGCCCTCGCCGCGGGGGTCGACGCCCCACAGGTCGGCGAGGAGTTCGATCAGCATCAGGCCGCGGCCCGAGGAGGCCAGTTCGCCGGGGCGGCGCTTGTGGGGGAGGTCGTCGCTGGTGTCGGTGACCTCGACGCGCAGCCGGCGGTCGCCGGGCTCGCCGCGGACCTCGGAGACCAGCAGCGCGTCCGCGTCGGTGTGGACCAGGACGTTCGTCAGCGTCTCGGACACCAGCAGGACCGCCGAGTCGACCTGGTCGGCGGAGGACCAGTCGTGCAGCAGCTCGCGCAGCTGGTGGCGGGCCACCGCGATCCGTTCCGGTTCCGCCTGGGCCACCGACAGCATCGAACGGCGGACCGGCGGCCGCGCGGTGGCCGTGTCGTCGTCCTGCGAGCCGTGCCGGTGCAGCAGGAGGACCGCTATGTCGTCCTCGCGGCGGTCGGCGAGCGGGCCGGTGGTGTGGTGGGAGGAGGGGCCGTGGACGGCCTGGACGAGGGCGTCGGCGAGCTCCTCCGGACCGCCGTCGTGGGTCTCCAGGATCGTCCGGACGCGCTTCCACCCGGTTTCGAAGTCATGGCCGCCGGTCTCGATCAGCCCGTCCGTGCAGAGCATCAGCGTCTCGCCGGGCTGAAGGACGATCCGGGTCGTGGGGTAGTCGGCGTCCGGGTCGATGCCCAGCGGGAGACCGACGTGCGTGGTGCGGGCCAGCACCGTGCCGTCGGCCAGGCGGATGGCCGGCTCGGGATGGCCGGCCCGGGCCACCTCCAGGGCTCCGGTCGCGGGATCGACCTCGATGTACAGGCAGGTCGCGAACCGGGTGTCGGCGGGATCGCCGCCCTCGCCGGCGCCGTACGTCATGCCGTTGAGGAAGCGGGAGGCGCGGGAGAGGACCGCGTCGGGGCGGTGGCCCTCGGAGGCGTAGGCGCGCAGGGCGATACGGAGCTGGCCCATCAGTCCGGCGGCCCGTACGTCATGGCCCTGGACGTCCCCGATGACCAGGGCGAAACGGCCGGCTCCGGCACTCGTGCGGGAGGTGCCGCCGGGCAGCGGGATCATGTCGTACCAGTCGCCGCCGACCTGGAGGCCGCCGCCGGTGGGGACGTAGCGGGCGGCGACGGTCATGCCCGGTATCTCCGGGCCGAGGCTCGGGAGCATGGAGCGCTGGAGCCCGTCGGTCAGCTCGCGCTCGGACTCGGCCACGCCCGCGCGGGACAGGGCCTGGGCCAGCATCCGGGCCACCGTCGTCAGCACCGAGCGCTCGTCCGGCGTGAAGGCGACCGGATAGGCGAAGCCCGCCATCCACGCGCCCATGGTGCGGCCGGCCACGGTCAGCGGCAGGAACGCCCAGGACTGGCGGTCGAAGCGCTGGGCGAGGGGCCAGGTGACCGGGTAGCGGGAGCGGTAGGCCTCGGGGCTGGAGAGATAGACGGCACGGCCGGTGCGGACGACCTCGGCGGCCGGATAGTCGGTCTCCAGGGACATGTGGGAGAAGGGGCTCTCGTCGCCGGGCTGCTGACCGTGGTGGCCGATGATCGTCAGCCGGTCGCCCTCGACGCCGAAGACGGCCAGGCCGTCGGGGCTGAAGCCGGGCATGGACAGGCCCGCGGCCACCCGCAGCACCTCGGCGGTGGAGCGGGCCTCGGCCAGCGCGCGGCCCGCGTCCAGCAGGAAGGCCTCCCGGGAGCGCCGCCAGTCGCCGGTGACCGCGGTGCGTCCGGCGGGGGTGCCGGGGGTCGGCTCGGTGACCTCCTGGAGGGTGCCGATCAGCCGGAACGACTTCTTCTGCCGGTCGTACGACGGCTTGGAACGGCTGCGTACGGTACGGATCACCCGGCCCTGCTCGTCCATGATCCGGATCCGGACCTCGGCGAGGGTGTCCTCGGCGACGGCGAGGCCGACGACGCTGATGATCTCGTTCCAGTCGACCGGGTGCAGCCGGGCCCGGGTCTGGGCCTCGGTGAGGGTGGCCTGCTCGGCGGGCAGGCCGAGCAACCGGGCGGCCTCCGCGTCGACCGTGACCAGTTCGGTGGCGGTGTCCCAGTGCCACAGGCCGGTCGCGAGGGAGGTGAGGACGTCCCCCACGGCGGGCAGGGGCTCACCAGTGCGCATTGCCCCACTTTAAGAACAGGGGATCGAGGAGTGCCACTGTTGACCGAGTCGTAATGGTGGGGAGCCGGTCCTGGGTGCCCCGGTACCCTTGGGGGAGTTTCACGTGAAACAGACACGTGAGGCAGCCCCCGATCCGCGAAGGCTGGATGAACGACGATGCATCGGTACAGGTCCCACACCTGCGGCGAGCTCCGCTCCTCTGACGTCGGCACCGACGTCCGACTGAGTGGCTGGCTGCACAATCGGCGCGACCTGGGCGGCATCCTCTTCATCGATCTGCGTGATCACTACGGCATCACGCAGCTCGTCGCCCGGCCGGGCACGGAGGCCTACGAGGCGCTGGACAAGGTCTCCAAGGAGTCCACGGTCCGTATCGACGGCCGTGTTGTTTCACGTGGAACCGAGAACGTGAACCCGGACCTGCCGACCGGTGAGATCGAGGTCGAGGTCGGCGAGGTCGAGCTGCTCGGCGCGGCCGCCCCGCTGCCGTTCACGATCAACACCGAGGACGGGGTCAACGAGGAGCGGCGCCTGGAGTACCGCTTCCTCGACCTGCGTCGCGAGCGCATGCACAAGAACATCATGCTGCGCTCGTCGGTGATCGCCTCGATCCGCTCGAAGATGGTGGCCCTCGGCTTCAACGAGATGGCGACCCCGATCCTGTCCGCGACCTCCCCCGAGGGCGCCCGTGACTTCGTGGTCCCCTCCCGCCTGAACCCGGGCAAGTTCTACGCCCTCCCGCAGGCGCCGCAGCAGTTCAAGCAGCTGCTGATGATCTCCGGCTTCGACCGCTACTTCCAGATCGCGCCCTGCTTCCGCGACGAGGACGCGCGCGCGGACCGTTCGCCGGGCGAGTTCTACCAGCTCGACGTCGAGATGAGCTTCGTCGAGCAGGAGGACGTGTTCCAGCCGATCGAGCAGCTTATGACCGAGCTGTTCACGGAGTTCGGCGGCGGCCGGGAGGTCACGTCCCCCTTCCCGCGGATCCCGTTCCGTGAGGCGATGCTGAAGTACGGCTCCGACAAGCCGGACCTGCGGGCCCAGCTGGAGCTCGTCGACATCACCGACGTCTTCGAGGGCTCGGAGTTCAAGGCGTTCGCCGGCAAGCACGTGCGGGCCCTCGCGGTGCCGGACGTCTCGGCACAGCCCCGGAAGTTCTTCGACCAGCTCGGCGACTACGCGGTCTCGCAGGGCGCCAAGGGCCTGGCCTGGGTGCGGGTCGCCGAGGACGGTTCGCTGTCCGGCCCGATCGCGAAGTTCCTCACCGAGGAGAACGTCGCCGAGCTGACCAAGCGGCTGTCGCTGGCCGCCGGACACGCGGTGTTCTTCGGCGCGGGCGAGTTCGACGAGGTCTCGAAGATCATGGGCGCGGTCCGTGTCGAGGCCGCCAAGCGTGCCGGGCACTTCGAGGAGGGCGTGTTCCGGTTCTGCTGGATCGTCGACTTCCCGATGTACGAGAAGGACGAGGAGACCGGCGCGATCGACTTCTCGCACAACCCGTTCTCCATGCCGCAGGGTGGTCTGGAGGCCCTGGAGACCCAGGACCCGCTGGACATCCTGGGCTGGCAGTACGACATCGTCTGCAACGGCGTCGAGCTGTCCTCCGGCGCGATCCGGAACCACGAGCCGGACATCATGCTCAAGGCCTTTGAGATCGCGGGCTACGACCGTGAGACCGTCGAGGACAAGTTCGCCGGCATGCTGCGCGCCTTCCGCTTCGGCGCCCCGCCGCACGGCGGCATCGCCCCCGGCGTCGACCGCATCGTCATGCTGCTCGCGGACGAGCCCAACATCCGCGAGACCATCTCCTTCCCGCTCAACGGCAACGCCCAGGACCTGATGATGGGCGCGCCGACGGAGCTGGAGGAGGCCCGGCTGAGGGAGCTGCACCTGTCGGTGCGCAAGCCGCAGCCGAAGTAGGCGGTGAGCTGAGGGGGTGGCCCGGAGCCGAAGTCGGTTCCGGGCCACTTCTCTGTCGTGAACCCCGCCGGAACCCCGCCGTCGTGAACCTCCCTGTGGGGAACCACAGTTGGCACCCATGCCCATGACAGCGTTCTTACCTACCTTCGCTGTCCATGACGGAAAACCACCCGCAACTCCAGCAGCCGGCCCACGGGCCGAAGCACAAGAAGGACCTGACGCGGCGCAAGGTCGTCGTGGCCGGAGCGGGCGCGGCCGTGGCGGTGGGCGCCGCGGGCACGCTCGCCGCGTCGGGCGCGTTCGCGAGCGAGAAGGGCAGGGCGGCCTCGGCGAGCAGCACCTCCACGGCCGCCGAGGCCTGCTACCGGCTCACCTCGGAGACCACCGAGGGGCCGTACTACATCGACGCGGACAAGATCCGCCGGGACATCACCGAGGACAAGGAGGGCATCCCCCTCACCCTCCAGCTCAAGGTGATCGACTCCGAGACCTGCAAGCCCGTCGCCAACGCGGCCGTCGACATCTGGCACTGCGACGCGCTCGGCATCTACTCGGGCTACGAGAGCCTGTCGACGGGAGGCGGGAGCGGGGGCGGGGGTGCTCCGACCGACGCCCCCTCCGGAACCCCGACCGACGCCCCTTCGGGCACTCCGAGCGGTACGCCCACCGGTGAGCCGCCGTCCGGTGCGCCCTCCGGAGGCACCGGCGGCGGGGGCCACGAGGAACCCACCGACGACGAGCGCTATCTGCGCGGTACGTGGAGGACCGACAAGCACGGCCAGGTCACCTTCAAGACGATCTTCCCGGGCTGGTACCGGGGCCGCACCGTGCACATCCACACCAAGGTCCACGTGGACGGCACCTGGACCGACGCCGGCTACGAGGGCGGACACACCTGCCACACCGGCCAGTTCTTCTTCGACGAGGAGTCCGTGCTGGCCTCCGCCGAGGTCGAGCCGTACTCCACCAGCACCACCGAGCGGACCACGCTCACCGAGGACACGATCTACGACCAGAGCGGCACCGCAGGCGGCCTGCTCAAGCTGAAGTACAACAAGAAGAACATCGCCAAGGGAGTCATCGGCTCGATCACGATGGGCGTGGACCCGGACACGACGAACGAGGGCACGTCCCTCTGACCCACGCACGCGAAGGCGCCCGGGACCGTGGGGGTCCCGGGCGCCTTCGCCGGCTCACGGCGGCTCAGATCACCCAGAACAGTCCGTTGCCGCCCAGCAGCGTGCCGTTGCTCTGTGTGAGCCCGACGGACGCGGCCGTGAACAACTTGCTGCCGGTGGCCGTCGGCCGGGTGGAGCCGCCGGGGATGACCCAGACCGCTCCGGTGAAGTTGTTCTCACCGACCGCACCGACGAACAGCTCCGGCCTGCCGTCCTTGTTGACATCGCCGACCGACACCGTCGTACCGAAGAAGTCGTCGATCTCGGCGGCGCCCGGCACTCCCGCGGTGTCCTGGGAGAAGGAGTACGACCCCGTGCCGAGGGCCCCGGAGGCGCGGCCCGGGATGACGGTCACCTGGCCGGCGTTGATCCGTGCGAGGTCCTCGTACGGAGAGCCGACCACGATGTCCGCGAGTCCGTCCCGGTTCAGGTCGGCCACGGCCAGCGACCCGCCGAAGGCATCGCCGCTCTCGCTCGCACCGGGGACCCCGGCGGTGTTCTGCGTGAGGGAGACGGGCGTGGTGTCCTTGGTGATGCCGTCGGCCGAGCCGTACCAGACGAGCACCCGGCCACCCAGCTCTCCGTCCTCGCCGGCCTTGTCGGGCTCGTCCGGGTCGCCGGCCACGAGGTCCGCGTAGCCGTCGCCGTTGAGGTCGCCGGTGGCCACGATGAGGCCGTTGCCCTTCAGTGCTTCGCCGTAGGCGGCGTGCGTGTAGATCTCGCCGCCGCTCAGACCGTCCAGCCGGGAGGTCGCCAGAGCCGGATCGGGCATGCTGTCCCCGTTGAAATCGCCCAGCGCGACGGACTCCACGGCGGCGGTGTCCTCGCTCAGCGTGCGGGTGCCGTAGCCGCCGGCGCGGGTGAAGGGACCCGTGATGTGCACCGAGGCGTCCCAACCGCCCACGGTCACCTGGGTTCGCATGCCCCCGCCGAGACCGAGCGTGGCGAGATCCAGGCCGTAGTAGAGCGTGGACTGCGAGGGCGACGGCAGATCCGTCCCGCTGGTCAGCCCGTTCCTGCTCCCCCAGAGCACGGTCACCGCACCGGCGTTGGCACCCTTCGGCGTGTCCTCGTACGGCGATCCGACCACCAGGTCGGCGTACCCGTCCCGGTTCAGGTCGGCCGTCGCGGTGGCGGCGCCGAAGCGGTCGTACGCCTCGGCCGTGCCCGGCACCCCAGCGGTGTTCTGCGTGATCGTCCTGCGACGGCTCGCGGCCAGGCCGGACGACGAGCCGTACAGCACGACCACCGCCCCGGCCGCTTCCTTGCCGGACACGTCCGCCCCCGGCGCCGGCAGCACCGCGTCCTTGTAGCCGTCGCCGTTGAAGTCGCCCGGCACGCCTCCGTGGACGGCCGCCGCCGGGGTGACCGGCAGCAGCGCACCCAGTGTCACGCTCACGGCCACCAGTGCGGCCGCACTCCATCTGCGCACGTGAACTCCCCCTAGGAAAGGAACTTGTAGCTGCCGAAGCCGGTCGCGATCTTCACCCTCGCTCCGAACGACCCCTTGCCGTCACCGCTGTTGCGCCACAGAGTGCCGCCGGTGTCGCGCGAGACCAGGTCCGCCTTGCCGTCGTCGGTGATGTCCCCGACGCCGACGACGACGTTGTACGACCCGCCCCAGTTGGTGAACAGCTTCACGCGGGCCTTGAAGGTGCCCGCACCGGTGCCGTCGTAGCGGTAGAGGGTGTGGGACGTGTCCTGGGCGAGCAGGTCGCCGATGCCGTCGCCGTTCAGGTCTCCGGCGCCGATGATCTTCTTGTAGCCCTTCCAGCTGTCGTAGAGCTTCACGCGCGCGGAGAGCTTGCCGGTGCTGGTCCCCTTGTACAGGTAGACCGTGCCGGTGGACGCCCCTCGCGCGATCAGGTCCGGGCGGCCGTCGCCGCTGAGGTCACCGGGCGAGGTCAGCACGTCGTACTGGTTCCAGCCGCCGGTGCCGAGCGAGGTGTACGACGTCGACGGCTTGAGGGCCGCTCCGCAGCCGGGCTTGTACAGGCGCAGGGCACCGCTGCTCAGCCGGACCAGGATGTCGTTGCAGCGGTCGCCGCTCAGGTCGCCGAAGGGGATCGCCCTGATGGTGGTGGGCCAGCCGCCCGCGCCGACCTTCTCGCCGAGCCTGCCCGTGCCGGTGCCGCCGTGGAAGGTCAGGCCGCCGGAGGTGCTCAGGGTGAGCAGGTCACCGCGGCCGTCCGGGCCGTCGGGGCTGACGAAGTCGTGGCGGACCGCCGAGCCGCGCAACAGGTAGCCCTCGCCGCTCGTCACCGTGACCGGGGCGGCCGTGCCCAGGCCGGTGGCCTTGAGCGTCCAGGTGAACTCGCCGTGGGGGAAGGGGATCCCGCTTGACGTCCTGCCGTTCCAGTTCGCCGTCACTTCCGCCGAGGCGGCGCCGCCGGTGAGGGTGCGGGTGGCCCTGCCGGTCGCACCGCTCTGCACCGAGGTGAAGGTCAGGGACCAGGAGGTGACGGGACGGGACAGCACCCACCGGCCGGTCCAGGCCGGCGTGGAGCCGGGCTCCACATAGCTCTCGGCCTCGGTGCGGAACGCCGTCACCGCGGACGGCGTGACGCCGGTCGTGGCCACGTGCGTCTGCTCGAACGTGTCGAACCAGGCGACCAGGCCGGTGTACTCGTCGACCGTCCACCGGAAGCGGCGGTCCACGGGGAGCCCGGAGTCGGGCAGGCCGGAGGCGACCACGCGCGTGGTGTCCGTCGTCGTGTCGGTGAGGACCAGCTGGTCGGCCTCGTGGTCGTGGCGGACCGTGAAGCCGTCGCCGAGCAGGACGTCTCCGGGGGTGACGGTGACCGACCGGGCGGCCTTGCTGTCGTAGACGCCCGCCGAGGCGTCGGCGCAGGACCAGTACACCCAGCGGCCCGCCGCCTGGAGCTCGCTCGGCACACAGCCGAGGTCGGGGACGTCGACCGTGGAGAGCGTCTTCTTCGCGGTCAGGCTGTACGAGGTCAGCCGGCCCGGAGTCGTGGTCGCACTCCACAGCACGGAGCCGTTGAGGGCGGCGGCGCGGACCGAGCGCTTGAGGGGATCGCCGTAGCCGAACTCCGCGATGTACTGCGTCGGAGTCGTACCGCCCGAGTCGTAGACGGCGTAGTCGTCGGAGACGTCGACGATCGAGCCGCCTCCGGTGCCGTACCTCAGGGTGTAGTCGGACCAGCCGTCGTGGAGGGAGACCAGCACGTCGGCGTTCTCCAGGCCGCTGCCGCCCTCGTCGAGGTCGGCATACATACTCAGGTAGACGTCGTCGGGGCCCGTGACGTTGTTGCCCCACAGGGCGGAGCAGGTGGTGCCCGGGTAGGGGCACTTGGCGGATATCGAGTCGCCGTCCTTGGCCGCGGAGGCGGTCAGCTCGGTGCTGCCGTTGGTGGTCAGGGTGCGGACCGAGGTGGTGTCCCGGGAACTCGTGGAGCTGTCCTCCGCCACCCGCAGGCTGCCCCGGCTCAGGGCGATGCCCTTCTTGGCGTTCTCCAGCGGGGGCACCTTGACGATCTTCTTCAGCTGCGGGGTGCCGTCCGCGCCGGTGACGACCTGCTGGACCCACCAGTCGGCCGCGCCGGAGCCGCCGGTGACCAGCGCGGTCCCGTCGGGGGCGGCCAGGGGGGTGCCGTACGACCAGGTCAGCAGCTTCTTCGTGGTGCCGTCGGCCAGCGAGACGGCCCGGACGGAGCCGCCGTCGGTGGCGAGGACCAGCCAGTCGCCGATCAGGACGGGCACCGGGGTGCCGGGCAAGTCCTCGCCGGCCACCGGGGTCGTCTCGGCGGCGGTGAGGTCGGTGCGGGGCTTGAGGTGCAGACCGGAGGTCTCGGTGTACCAGCCGACGCGGTCCTCGGTGAGCACGACCTCCGGCACCGTCTCCCGGGACAGACCCGTGAAGGCCGGGGTCAACTCGGCGGTCGCGAAGTCGAGGTAGCCGACGGTGTACGAGGTGAACTCGCCGTTCGCGTCACGGGCCGGGTAGGTCAGCAGGGCGCCCTCGGCGTCGCCGGTGCGCCCGGTGTTGATCTCCCAGGTGCCGTCGGCGGGCAGGCCGGAGACCACCCGGTCGCGCTGCTTGCCGTCGACGAGGTCGACGAGGTGCAGCACATAGCCGTCCAGCTGCTGGCCGTCGACGATGCCGTTCCGCTCGACGGTGACGGTCGTCTCGCCGTACGTGCCGACCCGGGTGGCCGAATGGCTGAGGTCCACGGTCTTGAGGGCGCCGCCGCCCGGACTCCACAGCGACACGGGGTCGCCGTAGGTGCGGTGGGGCAGGGCCACGGTGTCGGCGGCCTGCCCGAACACGCCCGAGGCGCAGCGCACGTTGATGTCGTAGCAGCTGGTGGTGGTCGGCTGGTAGGTCCCGGCCGGGCCCTCGACGGGGGAGGTGACGCCGTCCCCGTAGCCCGTCCACAGGAGGCCCGCGATCCCTGACTGGCGGTGCAGGAAACCGGTCGTGCCCGCGGCGAGCAAGCGGTCTGTGCGGGGGGTGTCGCTGCGCGGATCGTCCAGGACGATCTCGGTGGTACCGGCCGCGGCGGTTGTCGCCGCCTGCGCGCCGGTGTCCTCGGTGCTGGAGAACAGGGTGATCGAACCGGCCGCCACCGCTACGGCCAGGGAGGAGAAGAGCGTGGCACGGCCCGCTCGTCTCGGGGCGTGTCTGCCCAACTGGGGTCCTTCCCTATGAGTCAGCAAACCCTATCTACAGGTAAGAGAGGAGTGAAGGGAGGGTAAGGAGATGCAGGAGGGGTGGTTGGGCACCGGGTTGTTCACACATCGGTGAAGATCTCCCAGATCCTGTACGGCGACCGCGTGGGCCGCCGGCTCTCCTGGCTCAGGTGTCGTAGGACCCGTCCCACGGGTCTGCGAAGGCGAGGCGGTCGGGGTAGAGCTCTGCCCACTGTTCGCCCTCGTCCTCGCGGATCACCAGGCCGAAGCGGACGCCGTCGTGGAGGACGCTGAAGGGGCGGATCGCGATGTCCGTGTAGGAGCGGCGGGGGAGGCTCCGGAGCAGGGTCGCCCGGTGCACCTGGGCGCGGGTGAGCGGAGAGGTGTCGCCGACCGGGTCGCGCTGCTGCTCCGCCCAGGTGCCGGCGCACCAGATGTCCGAGTCGCGGTAATTGCCCTCCGTGTCGAAGGTGTGCAGAACCGCGAACAGGCGTTTCTGATCCTCCCAGCCTTCGTCGAGGCGGAACCCCTCGGGAAAGGCATACGTGATCGACGCCAGGAACTGACCCTCCGCATACCGCCCGATCGTCTCGGTGCGGTGCTTCGGCTCGTACGCGACAGGAATGACCCCGGGCACTGCCATGGCGCAAACCATACGGCTTGGCGCGGACACGGCGATGCCCGGGTCGGTATCCGGACGGGGCCGAAGTCCCTGGAGCGGTCCGGGACTACTCCGGGGAGCCGCCGAAGCGCTCCTTGTAGTTCTCCAGGTCCTCGTCCGTCAGCTTGGCGAACAGGACCGGGGGGACCGTGAAGGGGATGCCGGGGGTGAGGGCCGTGAGGGTGCGGGCCTCGTCGGCGGAGATCCAGGTGGCGGTGTCGGACGGCAGGGCGAACGCCTGGCGCATCGCGGCCGAGGTCGCCGGGATGAAGGGTTCCGAGACCACCGCGTAGAGGTGGATCAGGTTCATCGCCGTGCGGAGCGTGAGGGCCGCGCCGTCCTTGTCCGTCTTGATCTCCAGCCAGGGGGCCTTCTCCTCCAGGTAGGAGTTGCCCGCCGACCACAGCGCGCGCAGGGCCGCCGCGGCCTTGCGGAACTGGAGCGCCTCCATCTGCTGCTCGTACTCGGCGAGCAGACGGGCGATCTCCTCGCCCAGCTTCGCCTCCGCCGCACCCGGCTCACCGCCCGCCGGGACCTCCTCGCCGAAGCGCTTCTTGGAGAAGGACAGGACGCGGTTGACGAAGTTGCCGAGGGTGTCCGCCAGGTCCTTGTTGACCGTCGCGGTGAAGTGCTCCCAGGTGAAGGACGAGTCGTCCGACTCCGGGGCGTTCGCGATGAGGAAGTAGCGCCAGTAGTCGGCGGGCAGGATGTCCAGGGCCTGGTCGGTGAAGACGCCCCGCTTCTGGGACGTGGAGAACTTCCCGCCGTAGTACGTCAGCCAGTTGAAGGCCTTGACGTAGTCGACCTTCTTCCACGGCTCGCGCACACCCAGCTCGGTCGCCGGGAACATCACCGTGTGGAACGGGACGTTGTCCTTCGCCATGAACTCGGTGTAGCGGACGTCGGTGTCGACGTCGTACCACCACGACTTCCAGTCCCGGTTCTCCGGGTCCAGGTCCGCCCACTCCTTCGTCGCGCCGATGTACTCGATCGGGGCGTCGAACCAGACGTAGAAGACCTTGCCCTCCGCTGCCAGCTCCGGCCAGGTGTCCGCCGGGACCGGTACGCCCCAGTCCAGGTCACGGGTGATCGCGCGGTCGTGCAGGCCTTCGTTCAGCCACTTGCGGGCGATCGAGGAGGCCAGCTGCGGCCAGTCGTCCTCGTGACGCGAGACCCATTCCTCGACCTCGTGCTGGAGCTTGGACTGGAGGAGGAAGAGGTGCTTGGTCTCGCGGACCTCCAGGTCGGTGGAGCCGGAGATCGCCGAGCGCGGGTTGATCAGGTCGGTGGGGTCCAGGACCCGCGTGCAGTTCTCGCACTGGTCGCCGCGGGCCTTGTCGTAGCCGCAGTGGGGGCAGGTGCCCTCGACATAGCGGTCCGGGAGGAAGCGGCCGTCGGTGGGGCTGTAGACCTGGCGGATCGCGCGCTCTTCGATGAAGCCGTTCTCGTTCAAGCGGCGGGCGAAGTGCTGGGTGATCTCGACGTTCTGCTCGCTGGAGCTGCGGCCGAAGTAGTCGAAGGCCAGCGCGAAGCCGTCGTAGACCGCCTTCTGCGCGTCGTGCGCCTGCGCGCAGAACTCGGCGACCGGGATGCCCTGCTCCTTCGCGGCCAGCTCGGCGGGGGTGCCGTGCTCGTCCGTCGCGCAGATGTAGAGGACGTCGTGGCCGCGCTGGCGCAGGTAACGGGAGTAGACGTCCGCCGGGAGCATGGACCCCACCATGTTGCCCAGGTGCTTGATCCCGTTGATGTACGGAAGGGCGCTGGTGATGAGGTGTCGAGCCATCGGGGGCTGCTCCCAGGTTGGTCGTGCGGGTGAGTCGCCAGTCGTTCGCGAGTCTTGAAATCGTATCCGACATGGGTGGGCCGCCCGCTTCCCGTTTTACGGGGTGAACGTGGCCGAAATCGCTCCGCCGAGGCACAGGCCCTCTTCTCCGCGGAGGTCCGCGTCAGCACCCTGTCACCACCACACGCGTGGAGGGGGACGGAGTATGGGGCTGGGGACCGATTTCGAGCGCCGCGACGAAGGCGCGGACGGGCTCGACCGGGACGATCCACCGAGAAGGCCGGCTGGGCCGGAAGCGTCGAAGCGACGTCGCTTCACCCTGCGCAAGGAACCCGTCATGCCCCTTCCGGGTCAAGCGCCGGCCGAGCGGGTCCCGGACGGTACCGCTGCGATGGCCGATGAAGCCCTGAAGGCGGGTCGCCGCCAGGGTCTGTCGGATACGACAAACTGGCTCTGCGCGGCCGGCTACCTGCGCGACGACCATGCCGGGGCCCTGGCGAAACTGGCCTCCACGCACGCGGTCCTGCTGCCGAGGTTCGTCTGGATACTGCTCACCCGTCGTGATCGCGAGAAGCGGTACCGGGCACTGCGGGCGGCCCGCCACAACCTCCCCCCGGAGGACAGTCAGTGGCCTGTGCATCTCGGTCATGGATACGTCCGCTGGGTGCGCCGTCGCGTTGGTCGCGGACGTCCTGTTCCGCCCCACGGCTTTCACCTCACCCCGGTCCTGCAGAGCGCCGCCTCAGCGGAGAAGCTCACCCTCCTGCGCCGAGTCCTCCTGTTCGGGGTGTTCGCCGAGGCAGTGGTCACCGGCATGGCCGGAGGGATCGGCCCGGCCCTCCTGGTCCTGCTCGGCGGGACCTGGGCCGCCTGCTACGCGGACCGCCTGCTCGCCCACCTCGGCTTCAGGCGGGCGCACTGGAGCGGTCGGCGCGCTGAACACGACCTGCGCTGGTGGGTGGGCCCTTGGCGCCGCCGCATGCTGCGCCGCGACCCGCGGGAACGGGACGGACTGGTCGTGCCGTACGCGATCCGGTTGCGTAGCGACGGCGAGGCCGTGCACCACCTGGTGGGCGCAGGGACCGTGTGGTTCGAGCGGTCCATCGGCGTCGACGTCACCTCAGCCACAGAGAAGGAGACGCTCAAGGACGAGACGGAGGAGGAGAAGCTCGTACGGCAGGCGTTCCGCAGCGTCGACGAGATCCTGCGCGACAGCGAGGGGAAGGACGGGGTCGTCGCCTTCACCCCCGAGGAGCTTCACCGTCATGTGGCCGACGAGATGCGGCGGCTGACCGACCACCGGCCCTCCCACCATCCGGCGAACAGACTCGATGTCTTCGACGTGGCCGCGGTCTCCGCGGAACGGTGGGACGACATCACCGACAAGGAATGGGATTCCCTCCTCGTGCTGGCCCGGCTCGGAACCGGTGCGGCGGGCGCCAGCTCAGCCACGAAGGAGTCCCGTCGGCTGCTGTGCACACGCATCGTCTCCTGGGACGGTGAACTCGTCGCCGCCTTGTACGTGAGCTTCGCGTACGAGCACCACTTCCTGCGCATCATCATCCGCGCCCAGGTCATCAATCCGGTGCATCCGACCTTGCGCACCGCGGTGAAGGCCGCGGAACGGGGCGGGGTCGGCTGGCACGCGCGTACCGCTCTCAACGCCCTGCTGGACGTCTTCGCCTTCCTCAACCGCCTGCGGGCACCACTGCGTTCGACCCGCGCGCCGGTGGACCCGGGGCGCGGTCCTGTCAGCCTGCGCGAGGTCTACTCCTCGCGCTACATGGACGACATGCTCCAGTGGGACGACGCACGCAGGCACGTCGACTGGATGCAGCGCTGCGTCTTCCGCGCGGCGCTGGGCTTCCTCCGGGACCACAACGTCGACATCAGTGCGTTCGTGCAGCAGGCCACGTACATCCTGCAGAACACCGGCGTCATCAACTCGGGTGTCATGGGGGACGTGCAGAACCAGTCCTTCACCCAGAACTCGGCCCAGAACCAGAGCAGCACGACCATCAACACGACGTCACCCTCCCAAGGAGACGGCTCATGACGAGGAATGCCGGCAGGGCGTGGAGCGACGGTATGCAGAACAAGGGGGTGATCAATGTGCACGGCACCATGGGCAATGTGCAGTCGACGGTCGAATCCGAAGGAGTCGAGCAGCGTCAGGGGGGCGGCTCCTCCGAGACGGATTCCGCACCCGACTGGACCAAGGTCCTCCGTGATCTCGGCCGGGCACTGGACGGTCAGCCGGAAGGCGTGTCCGATCCGGAGAGCTGTCGGCAACTGCTCGGTCTGATCCGGAACCAGGACGTGGGCCAGACGGCACAGCGGGAGTTGGCACGGTCCCGTCTGCAGCTGATCCGGACGATGTGCGCGGATGCCACCACGGTCGTCACCCTGATCACCTCCGCGCTGGGACTGTTGGGCTTCGCCACCGGCTGAGGCGGGGCACGCGAACGGGGCCCGGCGATCGGCCGGGTCCCGTCGGCGTGGCGCGTGTACTCGGCGTCACGGGCGCCAGTTCGCCAGGATGCCCTCGTAGATCTCCGCGTCCGTGAGTTCCTTCGGGGTCTCGCCCGCGAGGAAGTGGGACGTGTTGGGGAGCTTCAGCTTGCGGAGGTAGTCGAAGGCCTTGTTCTCCGGGTCACCGAAGGCGACGAAGGAGAAGAAGACGGCGGGGTGGGTCTTCGCCGCCTCCGTGAGGGCCTGGGTGGCGGGGGTCTTCGCGTCCGGGGCGCCGTCGGTCTGGAAGACGACCAGGGCGGGGGCGTCGGGGGCGTTCTTGGTGTGCTGTGCGAGGACTTCCTCGACGGCGGCGTGGTAGCTGGTACGGCCCATGCGGCCGAGGCCCGCGTGCAGGTCGTCGATCTTGTTCTCGTGGTCGGTGAGGGTGAGTTCGCCGGTGCCGTCGAGTTCGGTGGAGAAGAAGACGACGTGGACCGTGGACTCGGGGTCCAGGTGGGCGGCGAGTGCGAGGGTCTGCTCGCCGAGGGCCTGGGCTGAGCCGTCCTTGTAGTACGGGCGCATGCTCGCGGAACGGTCCAGGACGAGGTACGTCCTTGCTGTGGTGCCGGTGAGGTCGTGGGCGGAGAGGGTGGTGGCGGCGGTGTCGTAGGCGCTGCGGAGGGTGGCGGGGACGGTCACCGACACCGACCGGCCTTCGGCCGGGTCGTCGTTCCCACCCGCACCACCCGTACCACTTTCGTCGTCGGCTGCGGGTGGCCCCTGTGGGGCGTTCTCGCCGTCGGCGGCCGCGGGGGCCTCCGGCTCCGGGGCGGGTTCGGGGGCGAGGGCGGATTCGGGTTCTACGACGGCCTCGGGCTCGGGGGTCGAGGCTGCTGCCGCCTCGGGCTCTGCGACGGCCTCCGGCTCCGGGGTGGGGGCGGCGTCGGTGGCTGCCGGTTCCGGAGCGGGCTCGGGCTCGGGGGTCGCGGTGGCTGCCGGCTCGGGCTCTGCGGCCTGTGGCTTCGCTTCCTCCGCTGCCGCGGGGGCGGGCTCCTCGGCAACGGCCTCCTCTGCGGCCGTGTTCTGAGAAGCAGGCTCCTCCGTCGCCGTCTCGGGCTCCGTCGGCGACTCCGTTTCCGCTACGGGCTCCTCGGCAGCAGCCTTCTCGGAGGCCGGCTCCTCGATCGCAGACTCCTCATTCACCGGCTGCTCGGTTGCCGGTTCCTCAGCCACCGGCGCCTCAGCGGCCTGCTCCTCAGCCACCGGTTCCTCGGCCACCGGCGCCTCAGCCACCGGCTCCTCCTCAGCCGTCCGCTCCTCGGCGAACGCCTCGGGCACCCCCGTCGGAGCCTCCGCAGCCGGCGTCTCCGTGACCGTGGGCTTCGCTGTCGGCTTTTCCTCGGGTGTCGGCTCCGTCGCCCCCGCCGGAGGCGCCTGCTTCGGGACCGTCACGTTGTCGAACGCGGCCGAGACCAGTTCGTGCTCGGAGTCGGTGTCGGTGGCCGGCGTCTCGGTGCGGGGTTCGGGGACCGTGGCCGTCGCCTCCGCCGGAGGGGCCGGCTTCGGTTCCGTCGCCTCCTGCGAAGGAACCGCACCCTCTGCCTCGGTGGCAGCGGCCTTGCGTGATCGGCCGCCGAACGCGTTCCGCAGGAGAGTGAGAATGCCCATTAGCGCAACCCTTCGCATGAGTTGAAGCCCGTCAATCCCTGGCCAGGACGGACACGTAAGGTTAGCGGCCCCGGATGGCGATCTTGGGCAGGGGCGGGTGACGGGACCGCTCCCAGTCAAGACCTACTTCCGGACGTAACCCGTGGGCGCCCTCGACTCTTCTCTGTCCACCCTTCCGTCCACCCCTCCTTCCACCCTTCCGTCCACCCCTTCGTCCACCCCGGATTCATCCACCGTTCACGGCCCCGCCCCGCTCTCGCACATACGCCCCCCTACCGTCCGTCAAGCGAGATTCAAGGGGAAGCAAGGGGAGAGCAAAGTGCGTGTGCAGCTGCCGTTGATCAACGCCGTCCACGGGCGGTCCGCCCTGACCTGTCGTTTCCGGTGCGGGGACGCCTGTTCCCAGCCCGCGCCCAACACCTCCGCCAACCCGTACGTCGGTGACGTGATCGCCGCCGCGCTCAGCCGCCGTTCCGTGATGCGGGCCGCCGCCGTCGTGACCGTCGCGGCCGCCGCCGGTACCGCCGTCTCCGTTCCCGACGCCGAGGCCGCCCCGAGGAAGGGCACGCCCCACGGCAAGGGCGCCCGTGGCCTCCGGTTCGCGCCCGTCGCGCCCAACACCGCCGACACCGTGACCGTCCCCGCCGGCTACGCCCAGAACGTCGTCGTGCGCTGGGGCGAGCCCATTCTGCGCGGGGCCCCGGCCTTCGACCCGGAGCGGCAGACCGCCGCCGCCCAGGCCGGCCAGTTCGGGTACAACAACGACTTCCTCGCGCTGCTGCCCCTCCCGGGCGAGCGCGGCCGTCAGGTGCTCGTCGCCAACCACGAGTACACCGACGAGGTTTTGATGTTCCGCGGCTACGACGCCGCGAACCCCACCCGCGAGCAGGTCGAGATCGCCTGGGCCGCGCACGGTCTCGGTGTCGTCGTGGTGGAGGAGAACAAGAGGAACGGCGCGCTCACCCTCGTCCCCCGGCACCCCCTCAACCGGCGCGTCACCGCCACCACCGAGTTCCGGCTGACCGGGCCCGCCGCCGGGTCCGACCTGCTGAAGACCTCCGCCGACCCGACCGGCCGCAAGGTCCTCGGCACGCTCAACAACTGCTCCGGCGGGACCACCCCCTGGGGCACCACCCTGCACGGCGAGGAGAACTTCAACCAGTACTTCGCGAACGCCTCCCGGGCCACCGACAAGCGGTACGGGATCGGGACCGGCGCCAGCGAGCGCAAGTGGGAGCGGTTCGACCGGCGGTTCGACGTCGCCCAGGAGCCCAACGAGCCCCACCGCTTCGGGTACGTCGTCGAGCTCGACCCGTACGACCCGTCCGCCACGCCCCGCAAGCACACCGCGCTCGGCCGGTTCAAGCACGAGGGGGCGACCGTACGGCTGACGCACGACGGGCGGCCGGTGGTGTACTCCGGGGACGACGAGCGGTTCGAC
The DNA here is from genome assembly GCF_001514195.1 of Streptomyces griseorubiginosus. Classification (GTDB taxonomy): domain Bacteria; phylum Actinomycetota; class Actinomycetes; order Streptomycetales; family Streptomycetaceae; genus Streptomyces; species Streptomyces griseorubiginosus. Next base: position 330,946 of record NZ_KQ948742.1, read on the forward strand.
TACTTCTACAAGTTCGTCGGCAGCAAGCGGATGCGCAAGGGCGGCGGGCGGGCCGTGCGGGAGCACAATCTCTCGCTGCTCGACGAGGGCACCCTGTACGTCGCCCGGCTCACCGGTGACTCCCCCGCCCTCGAGATCGACGGGACCGGGAAGCTGCCCGCCGACGGGGAGTTCGACGGCGGCGGGGAGTGGATCCCGCTGGCCACGGCCACCGCGAAGGGAGCCGTGTCGCACGTCGAGGGCATGACGGCCGACGAGGTGTTCGTGTTCACGCGGCTCGCCGGGGACAAGGTCGGCGCGACGAAGATGGACCGGCCCGAGGACATCGAGCCCAACCCGCGCACCGGCAAGGTGTACGTCGCCCTGACGAACAACACCAATCGCGGGGTCGGCGCGAACGCCCCGGCCGACGAGGCCAACCCCCGCAACGCCAACAAGCACGGGCACGTCCTCGAACTCACCGAGCGCTGGAACCGGGCCGACAGCACCGAGTTCGGCTGGACGCTGTTCCTCGTCGCCGGGGATCCGGAGGATCCGGCCACCTACTTCGCCGGGTTCCCGAAGGACCACGTCAGCCCCATCTCCTGCCCGGACAACGTGGCCTTCGATCCGCACGGCAACCTGTGGATCTCCACCGACGGCAACCAGCTCGGCTCCCACGACGGCCTGTTCGGGGTCGCGACCCGGGGCGAGCGGCGCGGTGAGCTCAAGCAGTTCCTGACCGTGCCGACCGGTGCCGAGACCTGCGGTCCGCTGGTCCAGGACCGGCGGGTGCTGGTGGCCGTGCAGCACCCCGGTGAGATCAACGGGGCGACGGTCGAGCAGCCGGCGAGCACCTGGCCCGACGGCCCGGGGAAGATCGTCCGTCCGGCGGTCGTGGCGGTGTGGCGCAAGGACGGCACCGACATCGGAGTCTGAGCCGGACAAATGACTCAGGGGGCGGCCGGAACCGTCGGTCGCCTCTCCCCGCATCCCGCACCGCCCCGTTCCAGCCATTCCCGGTACGCCGGTGCCTGCCGTGCGCTCTCCCAGTACGCCTCCTCCAGCGCGGGACGGACCCCGTCCAGGTCCGTCTCGGTGCGGGCCGCGAGGAGGAGCCGTACGCCGAGCGGGTCGCCGTGCAGCCGTCGTACCGCCATGTCGGGGCGGGGCACCCGGGTGGGCTGGCAGACGGTGACGACCTCACCGGTGGCGACCAGGGCGTCGGCCGTGTGGTAATCGCCGTGCAGGACCGCAGGGTTGACGCCCGCCGCGCGGAACATCCGCTGCACGGCGTCCCATTCGCCGTCGACCGTGGGGTCGATCATCCAGCGGTCCCCGGCCAGGTCGGCGAGGGTGACCACGGGCTTCGTGGCCGCCGGATGGTCCGCAGGCAAGGACACGAACTGCGGCTCGCGTTCGACCAGGACGCGCAGGCACAGCTCGCGCGGGATGTGCAGCGGGCAGCCCTCCACCTCGTGCACGAAGGCCACGTCGAGCTGGCCGTCGGCGACCATGCGCAGCAGCGCGTTGGGGGAGACGTTCATGTGGAGGGTGGGGTCCTGGCCGTGGGCGCGCAGCCGGCGCAGCCAGCCCGACAGGGCCCGGCTCGCGGTGGATCCGACGCGCAGCTGCGGGCCGCCCGTCGCGGCCGCGCGGGCGTCCGCCACCAGGGAGCGCATCTCGGCCAGCAGGGGACGGGCGCGGCTGAGGACGAGCCGGCCCAGCGGGGTGGGGCGGCAGCCGGATCGGGCGCGGACGAACAGTGCGCCGCCCAGGGCCTGTTCGATCCGGCGCAGCTGGGTACTCAGCGACGGCTGGGCGACGCCCAGCTGACGGGCGGCCCGGTGCAGGCTGCCGGTGTCGGCTATGGCCACCACCGCGCGGAGGTGTCTCACCTCGAGGTCCATGCGATCGGAGGGTAAGGCGGGGGCAGGGGTTGCACCAGGGGTGCCGAACTCCGGTGATAGGTCCGTACTATCGCCGGTTGGCATCATCACAGCCACCGCACAGGCACCGACACTCACATCGACGACTCACCCCCACCAAGGAGTCCTCGATGCGCAAGCACACCCATGCCCTCACGGCCACGGCGGTCGCCCTCGGTCTGGCAACGGCCGGTCTGGTCACGGCGGTTCCCGCCTCCGCGGCCCCCGCACCGCAGAGCCCCGCCCCGCACGCCGGCTACACCGCGACCCCGACGTCGGCCACGACCACGGACACCAGCGAGGCCTTCTTCCAGGCCGTCCTCGCGTCCGTCGCCGAGAAGCGGGCCGCGAACCCGGACAGCGCGGCCGCCGTCACCGTGGTCTACGACGCCTCCCGGGCACCCACGTTCAGCGGCCAGATATCCCGCAGCGCCCAGATATGGAACAGCTCGGTGTCGAACGTCAGACTCCAGTCGGGGTCCGCGGCGAGCGCCGACTTCTCCTACCGGGAGGGCAACGACTCGCGCGGTTCGTACGCCTCGACGGACGGGCACGGGCGCGGTTACGTCTTCCTGGACTACCGCCAGAACCAGCAGTACGACTCCACCCGGGTCACCGCCCACGAGACGGGCCATGTGCTCGGGCTGCCGGACCACTACTCCGGTCCGTGCAGCGAGCTGATGTCGGGCGGCGGCCCCGGCACGTCCTGCACCAACGCGATCCCGAACTCCGCCGAGCGCAGCCGGGTGAACCAGCTGTGGGCCAACGGTCTGGCCGCTGCCATGGACAAGGCCCTGCACAAGTCCGACCGCTAGCCACCCCCCGACCACCAGCCGCCACCCCCCACCCCGGTGCGGGCCGCCCACCACGAGAGGGCGGCCCGCACCGGCACGAGAGGGCGGCCCGCACCGGCACGAGAGGGCGGCCCGCACCGGCACGAGAGGGCGGCCCGCACCGGC
>NZ_KQ948742.1:333987-365785 GCF_001514195.1 Streptomyces griseorubiginosus
GTGAAATCGGCGCGGGGATCGGGGTCGGCGCGCTGTGGCGATCGGCGTCAGCGTGGTGAGGTGATCGCCCGCGCCGCCGCGACCTCCTGGCGCACCGGCTCCAGGACACTGCCCGCGGGCCCGGTGAGGTCGGTGCGGACCTCGTAGAGGGTCTCCGCCTCGCGCAGGCCGTCCGCCAACTCCCGCAGTTGCAGGGTCACCTGGCCGACCTCGGCGGACGACGGGGGCGGCGCTCCGTGGCGTACGCGGACCCGCGCCGCGGTCGTGGCGTCCACGATCCGTTCCACCGCGACGACCAGCGGCCACCAGGCCGCGGCCCGCCGGCCCATGGGCGGCGGTTCGGTCAGGGCGCGCTGGAACTCGGTGCGGATGACGGACAGGTCGCGGTAGAGGCGGCGGCGCATCCGGGCGCGGGCGGCCGGTTCGCCATCGCCACCGAACGCGCCCTCCACATAGGCCGCCGTGTCCGCGACCGCGTCCGCCAGACGGTCGCCCACCCGGGTGTGCCAGCTCTCCGGCCACAGCAGATACCCCGCGACCAGGGCGATGGCACAGCCCATCAGGGAGTCCAGCAGACGGGGCATGAGCAGGGCGGTGCCCTGGTGGTTGAGGATGTCCGACAGGAGCAGGATCACCGGGGTGATGGCGGCCGTCTGATAGCCGTAGCCCCGCGGGGTCAGCGCCGGGATCAGCGGGGCGAGCAGCAGCATCACGGGTACGTCCCACCATCCGCGCGGCACCTGCGAGAGCACCGCCGCCGCGACCACCAGCCCGGCCACGGTGCCCAGCGCCCGCAGCAGCGCCCGGGAGAACACCGAGCCGAAGTCGGGCTTGAGGACGAACGTGATCGTCAGTGCCACCCAGTAGGAGCGGGGGACGGGGACGATCGAGACCAGTGCCTGGGCCAGTCCGATGCACAGCGCGAGGCGGAGCCCGTAGCGCCAGGACGCCGCCGACAGGGCCACGTTGCGGGCGGCGCGGGCGGCCCGGACGCCGAGTGCGGCCGGGCGGCCGAGGCGGTCGTCGATGCCGCGCGGGTCCACGTCCGGTACGGCGACGACCTCGGCGGCGTGTCGCAGGGCGTGGTCGACGGCCCGGCTGGTCTCCGACACCGGAACGGGCAGCTTCAGGCCGATGGGGCCGGTGTAGCCGGTCTCCACCGCCCGCGCGAGGTGCCGGACCGTGTCGGGGATCTCGGGTGCCAGCGGCTGCCCGGACAGGTGGGCGGCGGGGGCGGCCTCCACCACCGGGGTGATCGCGTTCAACTGGGCCAGCAGTCTGGTCAGTTCGGGGCTGCGGCCGTGGTGGCGGGCGCGCCGGGCGAGGACCAGGTCGTACGACTGGTTCAGGGACTGCGTGACGGCGTGCCGTGCCTCGTCGTACTCCGCGCGGCCGCAGGCGGCCATCAGGTCGGCCACCGTCCGGTAGGTGGCCGCGACCGCCGCCCGTTCCGGCACCCCGGACCTGAGCGGCCAGGCCAGCAGGGCGAGGAGCAGGACGAGCAGGCCGCCGCCGGTCATCAGCAGCGGCGCGAGCCACCAGTCGCCCGGCATCGGAAGGCCCGCGCCGACCACGGAGTTCAGCAGCAGGAGCAGACCGGAGACGGAGGCGACCGCGCCGATCGTCGAGATCATCCCGGAGACGAGCGCGACCGCGGTGACCGCGCAGACGGCGGTCCAGCCCTGGCCGTACACCAGGGACCCGAGCGTGATGCCGACGGCGCCGAACAGCTGGGGGATCGCGATGTTGAGGATGCGCATGCGGTAGGCGTCGGCGGTGTCGCCGATGACTCCGGACAGGGCGCCCATGGAGGCGAGGGCGCCGTACGCGGCCTGGTCGACGGCAAGTCCGACCGCCAGCGGGAGGGACATCGCGACGGCCGCGCGCGCCACGGCGGCCCGGTTGACGGGGGCCTGCTGGGCTTGGAGGTTCCGGACCAGCCAGTCGGGCGGGGTGAGGCCGATGCGGGACATGCGCTCATTATGAACACCGAGGTCAACCGGTCATCCGGGACCGTGCAGGGTGATGTCGACCAGCAGGGCCCGGTGGTCGGTGTCCGCGAGGTCCAGGAAGCGGGCGTCGCGCGCCGAGAAGGCGGCCGACACCAGGACGTGGTCGATCTGGGCGCCGATCACCGGGGCGGTGCGGGCCGGCCAGGTGGGGGTGCGGCCGGATCCGGCGAGGCGGGCCGCGTCACGCAGCCCGGTGTCGAGGAGCGCGCGGAAGGCCGCGTGGTCCTGCGAGGCGTTGAAGTCGCCCGCCAGGACGGTGGGTTCGGTCCCCCGGGCGGCGGCGAAGTCCCGCAGCGCGCCCAGCTCCCGCCGCCATGCCCCCAGCTGTCCCGGCAGGGGCGGCATCGGGTGCGCGAGTTGCAGGCGTACGGCATGACCGTGCACGTCGGCGACGGCCCCCGGCATGCCCATGGTCGCGGGAACGGCGGGGGCGGCCCGCAGCGGGAAGCGGCTCAGGATGACGGACCCCGTGGAGCCGGCGCCCTCCACGGACCGCCGGTACGGGTACTGCCCGGCGAGGGTCTGCCGCAGGGCCGCCGAGCAGCGGTACTCGCACTCCTCCACGAACACGACGTCCGGTTCCTCCCGGCGCACGGCGGCGACCAGGGCGCCGGTGGCCCGCCCGAACTCGACGTTGGAGGTGAGGACTTCCAGCGTGGCGAGCACCCGGCCGTCCGGTTCGCTGCCCGTGCCGTAAGGGGTGATGAACCACGCCAGCAGGCCCACGACCACGGCCGCCCAGACCGTCCCCGGCCACCAGCGGACGAGCAGCGCGAGGGCCAGGCCGAGACCGGTGGGCGCGAGCAGCCAGGGCAGGAAGGCGAGGAGCTGGGGGACGGGGGTGACGCCGTCGGTGTCGGCGAGGCGGCAGCCGACGACCGCGCTCACGGCGGCGAGGAGCAGGGCAGCGGTCCAGATGCCGAGGCGCCGGTGGGTCACCGTGCCGAGCCTACGAGCGGGCGTCGACCTGCGCCAGGAACTCCCCGAGCACGGCGTTGAACTCGGCCGGCCGTTCCAGGTTCGGCAGGTGCGCCGCGCCCTCGATCACACACAGCCGGGACTCCGGGAGGGCCGCGTGCATCGCCTCCGCGTCGGAGACCGGCGTGTAGGTGTCGTCGGCGCCCACGACCACCAGGGCCGGGACCGTGACGCGGGGCAGCAGCTCACGGTGGTCGGAGCGGGCGGCGCGGGCGCGCAGGGCGGCCGCGGCGGAATCGGGGCGGGTGGCCGTCATCATGCCGAGGACGTGTGCCTTGACCTCGGCGGCGGCGTACGGCGCGACCATCTTCTCCAGCACCTCCCCCGCGTACCCGGCCATGCCCTCGCGCAGCAGCCGGTCCGCCATGGCGTGACGGACCCGTACGCCCTCGGGGGTCTCCGCCGCCGGGAAGGTGTCGGCGAGGACCAGGCCGCGGATCCGCTCGGGGAAGAGCCGGTAGCAGTCCATGACGATCTGGCCGCCCATCGACAGGCCCGCCAGCACACAGGCCGGCACGTCCTGGTCGTCGAGCAGCGCCTCGATGTCCCGGGCGAAGTCCTCGAAGAGCTCCACGGGGTACCCGGCGGGTGCGGTGCCGTAGCCGCGCAGGTCCGGGGCGAGGACCGGGCGGGAGGCGGAGAAGGCCTCGGTCTGCGGGCGCCACATCGTGTGGTCGAAGGGGTGGCCGTGCACCAGGACCAGGGGAATCGCCGAAGTCGCCGTCATGGACCGACCGTAGGCGGCCCCCGCTTCTCGGTGCAATAAAATCTTTGCCTTCGGTGCAATCGCAGAAGATGGGGGGTTCGCGTGCCCGACTACCGCCGTATCGCCGACCGCATAGCCGCCGACATCACCGCCGGACGGCTCCGGCCCGGCGAACGGCTGCCGCCGCAGCGCCAGTTCGCCCGCCGGCACGGGATCGCCGCGTCCACGGCGGAGCGGGCGTACGGCGAACTCGTCCGGCGGGGCCTGGTCGTCGGGGAGGTCGGGCGCGGCACCTTCGTCCGGGCCGGTCTGCCCGAGCGGCCCGGCAAGGGGCTCATCGAGGACGCCGGCGCCCCCGTCAACCTGGAGCTCAACTACCCTTCCGCACCGGGCCAGTCGGACCTGCTCGCCGGCACGCTCGCGTCTCTGCTGCGCCCCGACGCGCTGACCGAGGCCCTGCGCCCCGCGGCCGTCACCGGCACCCCCGCCGCCCGCGAGGCCACGGCCGCCCTGCTCGCCACCCCGGGCTGGCGCCCCGAGCCGGACCGGATCCTCTTCACCGGCAACGCCCGCCAGGCGGTGGCCGCCGCCCTCGCCGCACTGGTACGGCCGGGCGGCCGGGTCGGGGTCGAGGAGCTGACCTACCCGGTGGTCAAGGAGATCGCGGCCCGCCTCGGCATCACCCTGGTCCCGCTCGCCGGCGACGAGGACGGCCCGCTCCCGGACGCCGTCGCCGCCACCCACCGCACGGCTCCCCTGTCGGCCCTCTACCTCCAGCCGACCCTGCACAACCCGACCTCCGCGACCATGGGCACCGAGCGCAGACGGCAACTCGCGGGCACGGCAACCGCCTTGGACATCCCCGTCGTGGAGGACCGCATCTGGTCGTTCCTCGCGCAGGCCGACGACCCGCTCGCCGCCCTCGCCCCCGACCACACCCTGGTCGTCGACGGGCTCTCCAAGCGGGTCGCGCCCGGGCTCACCGTCGGCTTCCTCGTCGTCCCCCGGCAGCGCGCGGAGACGGTGGCCGACGCCGTCCGCTCCGGCGGCTGGAGCGCGGGCCGGTTCGCGCTGGAGGCGGGGACGGGGTGGATGGCCGACGGGACCGTGGCACGGCTGGTCACGGCGAAACGGGCCGACGCGGCGCACCGGCAGCGGCTGCTCGCCGCCTGCCTGGACGGGTTCGCCGTACGGTCCGATCCGCGCGCCTACTACGCCTGGTGGCAGCTCCCCGCACCTTGGAGGGCGGAGACCTTCACGGCCGCCGCCGCGGCGCTCGGCATCGCCCTGACGCCCGGACCGTCCTTCGCCGTCGGCCCGCACCGCACCCCGGACGCGGTCAGGCTCGGGCTCGGGTCGGCTCCGGTGCCGGATCTGGAACGGGCGCTGCGGACCCTCGCGGGGCTCGCGGCGAGCCGTAGCGACCGCTGAGCCAGCAGGTCAGGGCCACCGCCAGACCGACGGTCACCAGCAGCCAGGACACCGTGCGCAGGGTGCCCGTCAGCGCGTCGTAGACGGCGCCCGCGGCCGGGCGGTGCACCGGGTCCGGCAGGTCGGTGAGGGTGAAGTGGCGGCCCACGGCGACGGCGAGACCGAGCAGAGCCCCGCCGAGCGCGGTGCCGAGCGCGGTCGCGGTGAGGGCGCGGCGGCGGCAGGCCGCGACCGCGATCCCGGTGACGGCGAGGACGGCGGCCGTGACGGGCAGCCAGAAACCGGCGACTTCGAGCACGTCGTAGCCCTTCCTCAGGCGGTCGAGTTCGGCGGCCGGGAGCACGGCCACCTTGGTCCGGGGCAGGGCCTCGGACACGTGTCCCGGGGCCAGTCGGCGCCCCACCTCGGCCAGGTCGACGGTCACCTCGCGCCGGCTGTCGTCGTGCAGCGCGCTCCACACGGCGTCGTGGACGGCCCGGTTGCCGGCGTCCCACGCGGCGGGGAAGGCCGGGGTGCGGGCGAAGTCGTGCACGAAGGGCCGCAGCGGTTCGTCGACCTCGTCCTCCATCGCGTCCCGTACGGCGGGGTCGGCGGCCAGCGGCGCCATCGCCGTCACGTAACGGCCCGGATCGGCGAGGCCGTACGCCGCCCAGGCCGCCAGCGCGCCGAACGGCACCATGAGACAGGCCACGGCGATCAGGGCGGCCGACAGGGCGCCACGGACACGGGGGGTCACCTCTCCAGGCAAGACCGCCGAAGGCGACCGGGCGAGCCGTGGAGCTGCGGATTAGGCCTTCCGGTGGAGGGTTCACCCGAACGGGTGTCTCATGGATCAAGGGGGAACTGTGGGAACTGTGGGAACCGGGAGGCACCAGGGGGACGGGGGAAGCCGGTGAACTCGGTGAACCTGGTGAACCCGGTGAACCCGGTGAACCCGGTGAACCCGGTGAACCCGGTGAACTCGGTGAACTCGGTGAAGCCGGTGAAGCCGGTGAATACGGGGGGCCTCGGGGAGAAGGAGGCCGATCCATGCCCATGCCCATGCGCACCCCTACGGCCCTGCGGACCCTGGCCGTGGCCCTGCTCACCGGCGCGACGCTCGCCGTCCCGGCGGCGGGCACCTTCGCCGCGGCAGCCCCGCCCACGCACGCCGAAGGCCACGGTCGCGGCGGTCCGGTCTGGGGCACCATCGTCTCCCGCACCGCACTCAACGTGCGGGACGCGCCCACCACGCACTCCGCCGTCGTCGACCGGCTCGCACCGGGCAGTCAGGACCGCATCGAGTGCATGGTCCGCGGACAGAGCGTCAACGGCAACCCGTACTGGTACTGGTTCACCGGTGCCGAGGGCTGGGTCAGCGCCGCGTTCGTCGACACCGCCGGACGTCCCGTGCCGACCTGCGCGGACCCGTGTCCGCAGTGGAAGAACGACACCTGGAACAACGCCGACTGGAGCGACCCGGACTGGAACGCCGGTTCCGACACGTGGGCGGCTTCCGGGACCGTGTCCTTCAGCTTCTCGGGCTCCTGGACCTGGACGGTCACCGGATCCTCCGGGTGAGGGAAGGGTCCTCGGGGTGAGGAAGGGGTCCTCGTCGGGATGAGGAAAGGTCCTCGGGATGAGGGAAAGGTGGGCCCCCTGGCCAGTTGCCCGGCCAGGGGGCCCATCGCTGTTCCCCGGACCCCCGGGACCCTCTCAGCGGATCCGGTTCCCCTCGCCGTCCTCGTGGGTGTAGTAGCGGTAGAAGAACACGACGAAGATGCCCGCAGCGACCGCGAGCCCCAGCGCCGCCGAGCGCAGCACGCTCTCCCCGGTCTGGCTGTACAGGAACCCGACGGCCGCGCCGGCGAAGCCGGACTTCACGGCCGAGTGGAGCTCTCGCTTCAGCAGCGGGGCGAAGGTCGCCACGGCGAGGCACAGCACGATGAACGCGATCGCCGTCACACACCCGAACAGGACGTTCCAGCCGGTGATCGGCCCGCCGTCCCTGCGGTTGGCCGCGGCCCAGTAGCCGTAGACCAGCCCCAGGAGCACGGGGATGCCGTAACGGGCCGCGCGATGGACCTTCGGGCTGAACACGTCGGGTGTCCGGGCGAGACCGCCCGCGGGTGCCGCATGAGCCATGAGAGCACTCCTCTCTCCGCCCCCGCTATGCCCCTGCCTACCAGAGCACACCTGGAGAGGGTCGCTGGCAAGTCGAAAGGGGCGATTGCCCTCCCGGGAACTGCCCTTGCCGGTCGCAGCGGTTACGGTGCTGCGGTAAGTGATCGACGGGGGATGGGGAGGGAACGATGCCCGGGACCGTGCTGCTGCTCGCCGCCTCACCGGTGGGCAAGAGCTGTCTGGTGGACGCGGCGTCCGTGCTTCCCGTCCTCGCCGCGGTGCCGCCCGCCGTGCTCTCCGGCACCGACACGGCCAACGTCGTCGAACTCGCCGACCCGCTGGAACCGCAGGCCGTCCTGACCCGGCTGCGTGCCGTCGCGGCCACGCCCGGTCCGCTCACCGTGTTCGTCGCCGGCCAGCTCGCCCTGGACCGGCGCCAGCATCTGCCCCACCTCGCGCTGGCCCGCACCACGCCGGCCACGGTCCGCTACACCGCGCTGCCGTGGCAGTGGATCCGCGAGGAGTTCCGGCTGCGGACGCCGGGTTCGACGACGCTCTTCCTCGACCTGCACGCCGACGCGGAGACCTGGGGATGGCTGCGGACGCACGCCCTCGACTCCGGGCGCAACAACGCGGTGTACGGGCGGATCGCGCCCCCGCCGTCCCGCCGCAAGGTCGCCGTGCCGGCGTACATGAAGACGATCGCGACGATCCTCCGCAGCGGTCACCGCCCGGCGGAACCGGACCTCCACCAACAGGCCTTCGGCCGCCTGGGCAGCGAGGCGTACGGCGACATCGTCCTGACGGTGCCATCGGTGCCGGTGGCCACGCCTGGGCGGGGGGCGACTGGGGTTTGGCCGGGGGCGCCGGTTCAGGGGGGTTCTTCGGCGCAGGTGAGTGCTTCGGTCGGGGCAGTGTCGGTTGCACCGGTGGGGTCGGTTCAGCCGACGGTCTCGGCGCGGGGTGTGGTGTCGATTCCGGGGGGCGCTTCGGTTCCGGTGGGGGGCCCGGCGCAGGGGGTGGTTGCGGCTCAGCGGATGGCTGTGGCGTACGGGGCGGCTCCGGGCCCGGGGGTGGCCGTGGCTCAGCAGGCGGCCCCGGCTCACGGAGGGTCTTCGGCTGCAGGGGTTGCCGCGACTCATGAGCTGATTCCGGCCCATGGTGTGGCCGTGGCGCAGGGGGTGGCTCCGGCGCAGGCGATGGCTCCGGTTCAGGGGGCGGCTCCGGTTCAGGGGGTGGCTTCGCCCCAGGGGGTTGCCTCCGGCCAAGGGGTTGCCTCGGCGCAAGAGCTGAACTTGGCCCAGGAGGCGGCGACGGCCCAGCGGCGGACCTTGGCCCAGGGGCTTGTCTCGGGCCAAGCGGTCACTCGGTCTCGAGAGTTGGTCCCGGCTCCGGACGTGGCCCCGGGCCAGGAGGTGTCCTCGGCTCAGGGGGTGGCACCAAGCCCGGACGTGGCCCCGGCTCAGCGGGGGACCCTGGCCCAGGATGTGGATTCGGCTCCGAAGGGGGCCCTGGTCCAACGAGTTGCCCCGGCCCAGGAGTCTCCCTGTACCCAGGAGTCCCCCCGTACCCATGAGGTGCCCCCGGTTCCGCGGGTCGCCCCCGGTCGGCAGGCCGTTGCCGGTCGGCAGGGTGTTGCCGGGCGGTCCTCCGGGGTGGAGTCCGTGGATCCCCACGCCTACATCGCCGCCGCCGTGCAGAGTGGGCGGCATCAGGATGCCGAGGTCGTTGCCGCCGCTCATGGGGAGGCCGCCGCCCGTGACCATGGGGCCGCGTCCGAGCAGGCTCTGCACTGGGCCGAGGTGCGGGCGGATCTGGCGATGTTCGCCGGGGACCCGGTGCGCAGTTGCCGGATCTGGCTGACCGTGGCCGAGGCGCGGCTCGGGGCCGGGCAGGCTGTGGACGCGGGGCCCGTGGAGACGGCCGTGGACCGGGCCCACCACCAGTGGGCGCAGGTCCGTGACGGGGAGCAGGTGCGGCAACTCGGCATCGTGCTGGCCGGGTTGCGGATGCGGGTGCCCGGACGCCGGCAGGGCGCGCTGGAGAACGTGCAGACCCAGCTGAGGAAACTCCAGACGCAGGGTTAGGACCTGTCCGGGTCCAGCATCGCCAGCGCCCCCGAGACCAGGGTGCGCACGCCCGGCCCGACCACCGACAGGTCCGGCGCGAAGTGCGGGCTGTGGTTGCTCGGCACCGCGTCGAACTTCTCCCACAGGTCCGCGCCGGGTGCCGCCTCCCACACGTCGGCCGGGGTGGAGGTCACGAACCAGTACGAGTACGGGAGTTCACCGAGCGCGAGCTTCGAGAAGTCCTCGCTGCCCATCGCCGGGCCGGGGTCGAAGACGGTCACGGCGCCGAAGACCTCGCGGTGCACGGCGGCGATCCGGTGGTCGGTCTCCGGGTCGTTGACCGTGACCGGGAACGAGCCGCCGAGGATCACCTCCGGCTCGCGCGGGCAGCCCGCCGCATGGCACTCGCCCTCGGCGATCCGGCGGATCGCGGCCAGCATCCGGTCCCGGACCGCGTCCGACTGGGTACGCAGGTTGAGGGAGATCCGGGCGGTCGACGGGATGATGTTGGGGGCCGTGCCCGCCTCGATCCGGCCGACGGTCAGCACGGCCTGCTCCCGCGGCCTGATCTCCCGGCTGACCACCGTCTGGAGCCGCGTGACGAGGTAGGCGGCCGTCACCACCGGGTCGACGGTCGTCTCGGGCCGCGATCCGTGACCGCCCCGGCCGTGCACCACGATCTCCACGTCCGTGGTCGCCGACATGACCAGGCCGGGTACGTGCGGGTACAGCCCGGCCGGACCGGGCGCGACATGCTGGCCCAGCAGCACGTCCGGGCGCGGGAGGCGGTCGTAGAGCCCGTCGGCGACCATCGCGGCCGCCCCGCCGCCGCTCTCCTCGGCGGGCTGGCCGACCAGCACCAGCGTCCCGGACCAGGCGTCCCTGCCGTCCGCGAGCGCCCGCGCGGCCCCCGCGAGCCAGGTCACGTGCAGGTCGTGCCCGCAGGCGTGCATCACCCCGGGCTCCTGGGAGGCGTACGGCAGTCCGGTGCGCTCCTCCACCGGCAGCGCGTCCATGTCGGCGCGCAGCAGGACGGTCGGCCCGTCGCCGTTGCGCAGCACGCCCGCGACCCCGGTGCCGCCGATGCCCTCGACGGTCTCGAAACCGGCCGCCGTCAGCCGCTCGGCGAGCCGGCCCGCCGTTCGGTGCTCCCGGAACGACAGCTCGGGGTGGCGGTGCAGGTCCATGTAGAAGTCCTCCAGGTCGGGGACCGGGAGGGCGGCGGTGAGGTCCAGCGCGGTACGGGCGGCGGAAGACGTCATGCGGGCAGCGTAGGCGGCGAGGGGGATCCGGGGCCCGGATCCGGGGGCGGGGAGGCCCGCCGACGTCGACTTGGTGGAACCTTTGCCTCGGTGTGTCCGTTGACGGGGTGAGATCACTCAACGAGTACCGAGGTGACGTCGATGGCACTGTTCGACCGGCTCAAGGACCAGGCCAAGAACCTCCAGCAGCAGGCCCAGGGGCGCGGCGCGGCGACCGCTGGGCAGGGACACGGCGGCTCGCGCGGCGGCGGTTCGCGGGCCCAGCTCGTCGGCGTGCTGAAGACGCAGCTCGGCTCGTTGAAGGCCGAGTTGAAGAGCGGTGCGTACCGGGACGCCAGCATGGCGATGTGCGCGCTGGTCGCCGCCGCCGACGGTCAGGTGGACGCGTCCGAGATGCAGCAGATGGAGTCCCTGATCCTCAGCAACGAGGTGTTGCAGAACTTCCCGCCGGAGCAGCTGCGCCAGCGCTTCCACAAGCATGTGGACCTGCTGACCCGCAATTTCCCGCAGGGCAAGGCGGAGGCGCTCCAGGAGATCGCCAAGGCGGCCAAGAAGCCCACCGAGGCCCGCGCGGTGATCCAGACCGGCATCGTCATCGCCGGTGCGGACGGCCACTTCTCCCAGGCGGAGCAGTCGATCCTGAGGGAGGCGTGCGCGACCCTGGGCCTCCAGCCGGCGGAGTTCCAGCTCTGAGCTCACCAGTCCCCGTGGTTCCAGCTCTGCGGCCACCAGTCCCCGTGGTTCCAGCTCTGAGATCACCAGCCTCCGGAGTTCCAGCTCTTAGGTCATCAGCCCTCGTGGTTCAAGCTGTGAGGTCTTCAGCCGCCGGAGTTCCGGCCGGGCTCATTTCGGCGTGTGCCCGGTCGTGTGGCCGGTAGTGTGCCCGATGACCTGCTCGACCTGGTGCGTCCGCTCGGCCGGCTGCTCCCCCGCGGCCTTCGCCGGCCCCGCGTTCGCCGCCAGGACGAGCGTGGCCACGGCCACGACCGCGGCGGCGAAACCCCTGGTGTAGCGCGCGGTGGTGCTGGTGCGTCCGAGCACGGCGGCCTCGCAGCGGTGGCGGTGGGTGTCCTGGGGGGTGGCAGCGTATTAAGCACGCTTAATACGCCGTTTAACCTAGGGGCTGCGGGAGCCGAACGGCAAGAGGGACTCGGGGAGTTGGCCATGTCGGAGCGGGACGACCCGGGTGTCATCGGGCGACGGGTGCAGCAGTTGCGGGTCGCACGCGGCCTCACCCAGAAGCAGCTGGCCGAACCGGCCTACACCCCGGCCTACATCTCCACTTTGGAGTCCGGCCGGGTACGTCCCTCCGACGACGCGCTCCGGCACCTCGCCGACCGTCTCGGCGTCGGCTTCGACGAGCTCGCCACCGGCCGCCCGGCCCACCTCGTCACCGATCTGCGTCTGCGTCTGACCGAGGCCCAGCGCACCCTCGCCACCGGCGAGGCCGAGGAGTCCGCGGAGCAGTACGCCCGCCTCCTCGCCGAGGCCGACGCACTCGACCTCGCCGACGTACGGGCCGCCGCCCTGCTCGGGCTCGGGGAGTGCGCGGTGGAGACCGGCGAACTCGGCGCCGCCCGGGAGTACTTCGAGCGCGCCGAGCAGGCCCTCGGCGCCGACGTGCCCCTGCCAGCCCGGGTCCCGGCCCTGCGCGGCCGTGCCCTGTCCCACTACCTCGCCGGTGAACTCCGCTACTGCGTCTACCTGTTGGAGTCCACCCTCGACGAGCTCAACCGCGGCGGCCTCCATGACCCCGACGCCCTGCTCCTCCTCTACGCCAGCGTCATCGGCCCCTACATGGACATGGGCGCCCACGCCCGCGCCGCCCAGGCCGCCGAACTCGCCCTCGCGCTCGCCCCGCAGTCCGGCGACCCCGCCCTCGTCGCCCGTATGCACCGGTCCGTCGCCCGCACCCTGCTCGCCGAGGGCCGCCTCGCGGAGGCCGACGCCTCCCTCGCCAAGGCCGCCGAGCTCTACCGCCGCCTCCAGCTCCGTACCGAACTCGCCAACTGCCACTGGATGCGCGGCTACGTCTACGCCCAGAACGGCGAACTGGAGCGTGCTGAGGGCGAGTTGCGGCAGGCGCTCGCCATGCTCTCCGCCAAGCGGGCCGCCCTCTACTCCAGCCAGGCCGCCGTCGAACTCGCCGACGTGCTGCACCGGCGCGGCAAGTCCGAGGAGGCCGCCGCCCTGCTGCACGACGTGCTCAGCGACCTCAGCCCCGAGCGCGGGGCCCTGCACTCCGCCGCCGCCCACCGTCTCCTCGGGATCATCGCCGAGGACGCCCGCGACACCGAGGCCGCCGAGGAGCACTACGTCCGCGCCCTGAGCCTGCTGGAGCGGGCCGGCGCCGCGGGCGACCTGGCCGACCTGTGCCGTCTGCTGGGCGACCTGCTGCGCCGTACGGGACGGGTCGAGGCGGCCCTCGACGCCTACCGGACCGGCCTCGGCCACCGCACGGCCCCCGGCACCACGACCCTGGGCCCGGCACCGGCCCAGCCGCCTCTGTGAGGTCCGGCGCCCTGACCGGGTGGGCGCTCGGGCAGCGCCCGCTGTGACGGTGCCGGGGTGGCGCACGGGTGTGCCCGGTCAGCGTGCGCGGTGACGTCGCGGGACGGCTGGTCTGAGAAACGCTGACGCGGGGTCGTACGGGCAGCGTTCGGAGACCAGGGGCGGCCGCCGCCGTCCGAACGGCGGCGGCCGCCTTGGTGAGGACCGCGCATGCTCTCGCGCGGCCCCCAGGGAAGGTCCCCGGCCCGCTCGGGACGGCGGGAGACGCCCCGGTCGGCGGCGGGCGCAGGGACGGAGGCAGGGGACTGGGGACTGGGCACTGAGTCAGGGGTCTTAGGCGGGGGCGGAGTCACGACCGTGCCCGGAGCGTGCGGCCTGGAGCAGGGCGTTCAAGCCGACGCGGGGCTCAGGGCACGGGCGAGGTCGGCGCGGACGAGGGGTACGGACGAGGGGGGGGTACGGACGAGGACAAAACGGCTCCGGCACAGTTCGACTCGACGACGCTGTGCGGCCGCTCCCTGACCGTCACCTCCGAAGGTAATGAATCGGCGTGCCGTCTGTGAAGGGCGTCCGGGGGGCCGAGGCGTGACCGTTGCGGCGCCCCCGGCGACGACCCGCCTGACCGCTCACACCTGGACCCGGCCCCGCTTCCTGACCTCCGTCAGCCGCTGTGCTCCCACCTGGAGGGCCGTCCACGTGGCGTCCGTCGTCACGTCGCCGAAACCGCCGTTCGACACCATGATCGCGTCCTCGCCGACCCGGGCGGCGGCGACCTCCAGCGTGAGGGTGACCGGCTCGCCCTCCGGCGACTGGCCGGTCAGCAGCACCCGCAGCCCCTGCCGGGAGTCCCCCGTCTCCGGCAGCTCGGCCGCGGTCACCTGCACGCCCAGCACGGCGCCCGTGGCGGTCGTGGCCGCGAACTGCCCGCACTTACCCGGGACCCGGCTCAGCCAGGCCAGGGTCTTGTCGGTCCGGGCCGGGTCCAGGGCGAACACCTGGTAGCGCAGCTGCGCCTCGTTCCACGTGTCGTCGAGCCCGACGACCGCACGGGGCTGGGCGTCGGCCCCGAACAGGTCGTCCGCGTACAGCGCGTCGAGCAGCCGCTGGCAGTCCGGCAGCTCGGTCTTCCCCTTCAGCACCCCGTCGTGCCAGGTGGCGGTGCCCTGCGTGGGCGTCCAGGGCTCCCCGAGATCGGCCTCCGTGATCAGCGCGGCCTGCGCCATCGCCTCGGTGAGGGCGGTGGAGGAGGCGGGGGAGGCCTTCGGGGACGCCGGAGCCGCGCTGGTGGGCCGGGTGATCGGCGGCTTGGGGGCGGTGGGCGGGGTGGAGAGCGCCGAACACCCGGTGACACCGAGAAGCACGGCGAGACCGAACACGGCAGCGGGGACACGGGACGGGGTCATGCCTCCAAGTGATCACCGGGCGCGCGGGGTCACCAGCGGTCGGGGCCGTACGGGTTACGGGCGGGGCGCGCGGGTGCCGGGGCGCGGACACCCAGGGGCCCTCCGTTTTTGAGGCCACGGCCGTTCCGACCGCGTATCAACTGCGCAAGGGGATCGGTCAAGGACGTCGATAGGCGGCACGATGGATACCGGGCTCCAGCGCGCGAGACAGAGTCGCACGCGATCACCCTATGACCGAACACAGTGATTTCAGAGTGCAGGCAGTGGAAGCGTCACCCGTGGTCCGAGGCCGAACTCCTCGGCATCGTCGGTACTGACGACCGCGGTGGTTCCCGCAGGGACTCCGGGCAGCGTGGCCACGCGGGAGGCCACCGCCAGGAGGTCCCCCTCACCGGCTCCGGTGATGAAGAAGACGTAGACGTCCCCGTCCTCCTCGCTCTCATCGAAGATCTCCACGCCACCTTGGTCCTCGAGATCGGACAGGAAGTCCTCGACCTCCTCGATCCAGGGGAACGGGTAGGCGCCGTCGGGCAAGTCGGGCGTCGGCGGCAACGGCACGTGGATCTCAACAACCGTGGTGGGCACGACGCCATCTTGCCCGCAGAGCCTTTGGCTGGCTCACGCCGGGCGGCTCAGGGCCTGTAGTGCCAGTCGGGTGCACAGCGTGGCCAGGGGTAGTTCGGCGCCGAGTGCCATGGTGATTGCGGTGGCCAGGTCGGCGCCCGGGGCCGCGGTCGTGGTGTCGAACCAGGCGTCCACCACCAGCAGCGTCGCGGTCGCGGCCGCTGCCAGGGCGTGCCGTCGGTCGCCGCGGGCGGCCAGGAGGCCGGTGGCGATCAGGCCGAGCGCCTCCAGGGCGTCGAGGCCGACCCAGGCGACCGGCCAGTGGGTCACGGTCGCGGTGGCCGGCAGGCCGGTGGCCAGCACGTACAGCCACGGCAGCAGCGCGAGCCCGCACGTGACCAGCAGCCACCCGGCCCGCCGCATCCCCCGCGCCGGGCGCGGCTCCTCCATGTCCTCGTAGAGCGGGATGACCTCGGCACCGGCCATCTCCTCTTCGTGCAGCACCAGTTGACGCATCGTCTTCCCCCGCTCCCCGCCGGCTCTCCTCTTCACGTGCTCCACCCTCCGGCGCACACCAGGGCGCCGTCAGTCACGCGGGGTTCCGACCTGGGGTGGAGACAACTCCACCCCCGAACCGGGCGGAAGCGTCATGGCACGCGGATGGCCTGCGGCTTTAGCGTTTGAGGCATGCAACTCACCACGTGGCTGCGGCTGGTGGCCGGTCGGCCGTTCCGCGGGGCGGGACATCGGACCGCGCTCGTCGCCAGCGGCCTGCCGCTCCACCTCGCCGTGGTGCCCCTGTGGCTCTGGCTGCTCGGCGCGACGGCGGCGTCGGCGCGCACGCCCGCCGCGGTGGCCGTGACTCCGCTGCCCGTGCTGCTCACGCTCCTGGTGACACCTCTGCTGACCGCCGGACAGCGGCGGCGCTACCGGGCGCTCGTCGGCAAGGACCTCCCGCGTCCCGCCGTCGACGGGAGATCGGTGGTTCGCCGGCTGACCGGCCGGGCCCTGTGGCGGCACCTCTGCTACCACGCCGTGCTGGGGCCGCTGTTCGCCGTCCTGGACCTCGTCGTCCTCGCCGTCTGGGCCGCCGCTCTCGTGGCCGCCTCCACCTACGTGTGGATCTGGGCGTTGCCCACGCAGTGGCGGGTCACCGACCTCGGGTACACCACGCAGGCCGCGTACATCACGGTCGGCGGCCTCGCCCTGCTGGTCCTCGGGCCCCGGCTGACCGACGCCCTGGTGCGGCTGGAGGCCCGGGCGGCCGAGGTCCTGCTCGGCCCCAGCCGTACGGAGAAGCTGGCCCGCCGGGTCGCCGACCTCGCCGAGAGCCGGGCCGGCGTGGTCGACGCCGCTGACGCCGAGCGGCGGCGGATCGAGCGCGACCTGCACGACGGCGCACAGCAGCGTCTGGTGGCGCTCGCCGTCAACCTGGGCCTGGCCAAGGCCACCCTCGGCGACCTGCCGGAGGAGGCCCGCAAGGTGCTCGACGAGGCGCACCGCGAGGCGAAGGAGGCGATCACCGAGCTGAACGACCTGGTGCGCGGCCTGCATCCCGCCGTCCTCGAGGACCGTGGCCTCGACGCCGCGCTGTCCGGGGTCGCCGCCCGCCTGCCGATCCCGGTGCGTGTGGCGGTGGACCTGCCGCGGCGCCCCTCGCCCACGGTCGAGGCCGTTGCGTACTTCGTGGTCTCCGAAGCTCTCACGAACGTGGTCAAGCACGCCCGGGCGAGCCGGGCGGACGTGACCGTGGAGCGGTTCGGGGAGACACTGCTGGTGGTCGTCGCGGACGACGGGGCGGGCGGCGCGGATCTCGCGGCGGGCGGCGGCACCGGGCTCGCCGGGCTCGCCCAGCGCGTCGCGTCCGTCGACGGCACGTTCTCCTGCCGTAGCCCCGCCGGGGGCCCGACCGTCGTCACCGTGGAGCTGCCGTGCGCGCCGTGATCGCCGAGGATTCCCTCCTGCTGCGCATCGGCGTGGTCAAGGTGCTGGAGGCGGCCGGCTTCGAGATGTGCGCGCAGGTCGCCGACGCGGAGGGGCTGTTGGCGGCCGTCGAGGAGCATCGGCCCGACATCGCCGTGGTCGACGTGCGCATGCCGCCCGGCTTCACCGACGAGGGCGTACGTGCCGCGCTGGTGATCCGCCGGCAGTACCCGCGTACCGCCGTACTCCTGCTGTCGCAGTACGTGGAGGAGCGGTACGCCGCCGATCTGCTCGCCACGAACACCTCGGGCGTCGGCTATCTGCTCAAGCAACGGGTCGCCGACGTCGAGGAGTTCGCCGAGGCGGTACGGCGGGTGGCGGCCGGCGGGACCGCGCTCGACCCGCAGGTCGTCGCGCAGCTGCTGGTGCGCCGGCACAGCGATCCGCTCGACCGGCTGACACCGCGCGAGCGGGAGGTGCTGGAGCTGATGGCGGGCGGCCGGTCCAACTCCGGCATCGCCGCCGAGCTGGTGGTGAGCGAGAGCGCGGTCGCCAAGCACATCAACAGCATCTTCACCAAGCTCGACCTGCCCAGAGCCGACGCCGACCACCGCCGCGTCCTGGCGGTGCTGCGTTTCCTGGGCGTCGCGGCGGCGTAGCGGGCGGTCACGGAGTCGGTGTCGGCACGCGGGGTGGCGTGGGCCAGGGCGAAGGGTTCGATGAAGAGCCACCCGGTCCGCCCGCGCCCGACAAGAACCGGGACCACGCGCGTGGATAGACGTGATCCTCGGTACCTGGGGCGCCGGGGACGACCAGTGGGATCGCCTGCCGGGTGGGGCCGGTCGCAGGCCAGGACGAGCCTGCCGCCACGCTCGTCACGGCAGGTCTCGCGCACCCCGACAGCCCGCTCTTCGGCCGCAAGCTCGACCGGGAAGCCGCCTTGCAGCACTCACGGCTGGCGGAGTTCTGGCAGATCTCGGACTTCGTCCTGGAGCACGACCCGCTGGTGCGAGGCCACGTCTACGGACGCTGACCGACTCCGGGCCGGGGAGCGTCCGGTCAGGACCGGGTCACCGGTGTCTGGAGTTCCGTCACCCAGTCGTCGCGGTTCTCCGGGCACTCCAGGTTGATCTCGCGGGGGTAGCCGGTCGACTCGTAGGCGTTGGCGTCGATCCAGCGGGCCAGGGCCTGGACGGTGGGGAGCACGGTGTCCATCGAGCCGCGGTGCACGATGGTCGCCGCCTCGCCGAGGGACGGCAGGTCGAGGATCCGGAAGGTGCCGTCCTGGAAGGAGGCGCCGTCCTGGAGGGGGATGCCGTCCTGGAGGAGGGTGCCGTCCTGGAGCGGGGCGGAGACCTGGAGCGGGGCGGAGACCTTGAGCGGCGCCGAGACCTGGAGCGGGGCGGAGACCTGGACGGCGGCGTGGACGGTGATCCTGCCTCCGCCCTCCGCCGCGTCCTCGTAGTACGCGATGCCGGGGCCGGTGGGCGTGATGCCCGCCGCGTCCAGGCGCCGGAACAGCTCGTCGTACAGCGGTCCGATGACCGGGCCGATGTCCTCGGGCTGGAAACTCGCCGCCGTCGCGGTCAGCTCCGCCACCCGGACGGCAGGGACGCTCTTGATGACAACGTCGTTCGTGGGCATGTGCCCCTCGCTCTCGATCGCTCGGAGCCTCGCCTCGACCTGCACCAGCCGTGCCGCCGCGGCGGCCATCGCGGTCTCCAGTTCGGCCCGCCGCAGCCGCAGCATGCCGCGCAGTTCCTCGGGACCGACCTTGTCGTCCACGATGTCCCGCACCTGCTGGAGAGTGAATCCGAGGTCCTTGAGCGCGATGATCCGGTTGAGACGGGCGAGCTGGCCGGCGGTGTAGTGCCGATAGCCGCTGGCGGGGTCGACATGAGCCGGTCGCAGCAGTCCGGTCGCGTCGTAGTGACGCAGCATCCGGACCGAGACGCGGCCGTGCCGGGCGAAGTCTCCGATGGTGAACATGATGTCTCCGAGCTGACCGCCTGACACGGTGTGAGGGTCAAGAAGCTACTGGGTCCGCCGGGGAGGGGCTGGTCCCCCGCGTGGCAGGATTCCGCCGTGACTCCATTGCCCCGCCCTGCCGAGACCGTGGCGACCGATGCCGGGATGCTCGCTCTGTGGGATCCGGAGAGCTTCACCGATGTGGTGGACCATGACACGTGGGACCTCCGGCTGGGGGCGGACGAGGACGTCCGGCGCCACGTCCGGGCGGGCTCCCTGGTGCCGATCAACATCCGGAGCGACGGTGCCTTCGCGGTCCTGGTGCGCTTCGGCGGCCCCGATCGGCCTGCCGAGCTGACGGAACGGGAGCGGGCGCACGGGCTCGTCAGTTCCGACGCCTACCTCTTCTGTTCGTCGGGGCGGATGTGGCTCAGTGGTATCGAGGCGGTGGGTGCGCAGGCGTGGCCGGAGATCGTTCGGTTCGAACTGCCGGCGGGACGGTACTCGGTGGTGATCCACCTGATCGCCTGGGAGGACGAGGTCGGCGGCGTCGACTGCGACGGGGCTCCCTCCGCCACCGCTCTGCCCGACTTCGTCGTCCTCGTCGCGCCGGCCGGGCCAGGACGGGACGTGTTCCGTACGGACGTGGAGACCTTCGACCCACCCGGCGGCTGAGACACAAACCATTGGCCCCGCCCGGCAACAGAGACAAAAACCCCTCGCCCCGCTCCCCCGCCACCCCCTACCCTCACCCCATGCAGCGCGCCCAAGCACTCCCGTCCATCACGACGACGCCGGATCACCCCCGGCGCGCTGACAGCTGACGCTGACGCAGTCCGAAGCCCCGGGGCGAGTGCCCCGGGGTTCTGTCGTGGCCGTCGGGTTCCCTCGCCCCCTGTGAGTGAGGGAGAAGACCCATGCAGGACCACCGCCGACTCGGCCGAGAGCTCGGGCTGTTCGACACCGACCCGCTGATGGGCGCGGGGCTGCCGTACTGGTTGCCCGACGGGGCCGTCGTGCGGCATGTGCTGGAGGAGTACGTCCGGGAGGTCGAGCGGGAGGCCGGGTACCGGCACGTGTACTCGCCGGTGCTCGGCAAGCGGGAGCTGTACGAGATCTCCGGGCACTGGGACCACTACAGCGACGACATGTTCCCGCCGATGCGGATGGGAGGCGGCGCGGGGGAGGAGGTCGTGCTGCGGCCCAGTCTCTGCCCGCACCACGCCCTCATCTACCGGTCCCGGTCGCACAGTTACCGCGAACTTCCGCTGCGGATCGCCGAGTTGGGAGCCATGTACCGCTCCGAACCGTCCGGTGTGCTCGGCGGTCTCACCCGCGTGCGGTCCATCCAGCTCAACGACGCCCACATCTTCTGCACCCCGGACCAGGCCGTGGGAGAGGCCCGCGCCGCCCTCGGGCTCATCCGGCGGGCCTACGACGACCTCGGCATCCGGGCCACCCGGTACCGGCTCTCCCTGCCGGGCGGCGGCCAGGACGGCCGGGGCAAGTACGTTCCCGACCCGGAGCTGTGGCGCCGCGCCACCGGTCTGCTCGAGGAGGTCCTGGACGGGGTCGACCACGAGGCCGTCGAGGGCGAGGCCGCCTTCTACGGGCCCAAGATCGACGTCCAGGTCACCGACCCCGCCGGCCGTGAGTCCACCCTCTCCACCGTCCAGATCGACTTCCACCAGCCCGAGCGGTTCGGCCTTCGGTACATCGGCAGCGACGGGAGGAAACACCGGCCGGTGATGGTCCACCGCAGCATCATCGGGAGTGTGGAGCGGGCCGTCGCCCATCTCGTCGAGGCGCACGCCGGTGCCTTTCCCGTGTGGCTCGCGCCCGTGCAGCTCGTGGTGCTGCCGGTGGGCGACGGGCAGGAGGAGCAGGCCCTCGACGTCGTACGGCGGGCCCGGGCGCGCGGTGTCCGGGCCGAGCTGTCCGGCTGCGGCGACGGGACCCTCGGTGCCCGGGTCCGGGCCGCGCGGCTCGTGCCGTATCTGGCTGTGATCGGGGAGCGGGAGGCCGACGGCGACCGTGCGGCCGTACGGCTGCGGGACGGGCGCAGGCCCGGAGCCGTGCCCGTGGCCGAGCTGCTGGGGCGGATCGGGGCCCGGGCCGCTGATCGCGGGGCCGAACTCTGGGCGGCTGCGTAAGGTCGGTCCCGTACGCCCGCACACGTCAGCGACGTACACGCACGCCAGTGAGGGAAAGGACCCCGCCGTGACCGGTCAGCCCATTCCGGTGATCATCGACTGCGACACCGGTGTCGACGACGCCCTGGCCCTGCTGTTCGCCGTACGCCATCCGGGCATCGACCTGCGCGCGGTGACCTGCGTCGCCGGGAACACCGACGTGGACGGCGTGGTCCGCAACACCCTGACCGTGCTGGAGCAGGCCGGGGCCGGGGACATCCCGGTGGCCCGGGGTGCCGAGCGGCCGCTGATCGAGCCCGTGCGCACCGCGCAGCACGTGCACGGGCTCGACGGGATGGGCGACCTGGGGCTGCCCGCGCCGACCCGGGTGGCGGTGGACGTGGACGCGGTGACCCTGCTCCGGCGGGAGATCCTCGCCTCGCCCCGGCCGGTCACCCTGATCCCCACCGCTCCGCTCACCAACATCGCGCTGCTGCTGCGCACCCACCCCGAGGTGGTGCGCAACATCGAGCGGATCGTGTTCATGGGCGGCGCGGTGGCGACCGGGAACGCCACGCCGGTCGCGGAGTTCAACGTCTGGCACGACCCCGAGGCGGCCGCCGTCCTGCTCACCGCGGGCGTGCCGATCACGATGTACGGCCTCGACGTCTTCGAGCGGGTCGTCGTCCCCGCCGCCGACGTGCAACGACTGCGGGCGAGCGCGGAGCCCAGTCTGCGGATGGCCGGTGAACTCCTCGCCCACCGCGACCCGGCCAGTTCCGGCGACCCCACGCCCACCGGCGGGCTCGGCGACGCGGGCGCGGTCTGCGCGGTCGTCGACCCCGACGGGCTGACCACCGAACTCCTCCCGGTGGAGGTGAGCCTGGCCCCGGGCCCGACCCGCGGCCAGACCGTCGTCGACCGCCGTCGCCGCCCCGGAGAGTCCGAGATCCACGAGGGCGGGCGTGAAGTGACCCTGGTGGACGTGGGGTTGGACGTCGACGTGGAGCGGTACGTGAAGCTGTGGCTGACGGCGGTGGAGGGGGTCTAGGACCCGTTGTGGTGCCTCAGGAGCCGCTGACGCCCCACCGCTGCTCCACCTTGGCCAGCCGCCAGTAGGCGATCGCCGCCGCCCACACCACCACGAAGAGACCGACGATGACGTAACCGACGTTGTCGAGGTCGATCTCGGCGATCCAGGTGGTGAGGGCGTCGGTGAGGTCGAACTTGTCGTGCAGGACGCCGACCAGCTCGATCGTGCCGATGAAGAAGGCGACCGCGATGGACAGGCCGGTGATGGCGAGGTTGTAGAACACCTTGCGCACCGGGTTGGAGAAGGCCCACTGGTAGGCGAAGTTCATGAAGGTGCCGTCGAGGGTGTCGAACAGGCTCATGCCGGCGGCGAAGAGGAGCGGCAGGCACAGGATCGCGTACCAGGGGAGCCCGGCGGCCGCGCCCGACCCGGCCATCACCATCAACGTCACCTCGGTCGCGGTGTCGAAGCCGAGCCCGAAGAGGAAGCCCAGCGGGAACATCTGCCCCGGCCGGGTGATGGACTTGGTCAGCCGCCCGAGGATCCGGTTCATGAAGCCCCGTGAGTCCAGGTGCTGTTCCAGCTCCTTCTCGTCGTACGTCCCGGCCCGCATCGCCCGGAAGACCTTCAGGATGCCCACCAGGGCGACCAGGTTGAGGGCGGCGATGACGTAGAGGAAGGTGCCGGAGATCGTCGTACCGAGGAATCCGAGCACCTGGTGGGTGCTGGAGCCCTCGTTCATCACCTTGCCGGCCAGCTGGGTGCCGCCGGCGATGAGCGCGGCGAGCACGACGACGACGCTGGAGTGGCCGAGGGCGAACCAGAACCCCACGGACACCGGCCGCTTGCCGTCGGCCATCAGCTTGCGGGTGGTGTTGTCGATCGCGGCGATGTGGTCGGCGTCGAAGGCGTGCCGCATGCCCAGCGTGTAGGCGGTGATGCCGAGTCCGACGCCGAAGGCCTTGGTGCCGACCTCGTAGTGGGCGGGGACGACGAGCAGGAAGAGGATGCCGAACGCGACGACGTGCAGGGCGGTGATCACCGCCATCAGTCCGGCGGTCTTGACGGTGTCCTCGCGCCGCCAGCGGAAGCCGGTGGCGGCGCCGGTAGCGGCACCGGTCGCGGGGGGCGTGGCCTTGGACAGGGCAGGCTCGGTCATACGGTCAGCTCCAACACCTCGTGGATCAGTTCCTGACGTGCCGTGGCCGGTCTCCTGGCTTACGGGTCGTGCGTGTCCGCGCCTGCCTTCCCAGTCGTACGACCAGTGGCTTCGACGGCACGGACACTTCCCGATCACAGTGGCGAGGGCCGCGCCGGTCTGGACCTTTGAGGGGTCGTCACCGGCTTCCCGAGCACCACGGCCCGCCCACCGTAGGGGGTGTCGGCCTCCCCTGCATAGCTGCGCACCTGCGCAGGTATGGAAGATCACACAGGGGCGCCTGCGAGGATGAGCCCCATGCACCTCGTCCCGGCCGACCGAGCCGACCGCCGCACCATCGACGGACACCGGGTGTGCGACGCCATCGCCGCGATCGGCGACCCGGACGACGTCCGCACCTGGTCCGACCGCTTCGCCCTCCTCGCCGACCCCAACCGCCTCTCCCTCCTCCTCGCCCTGCACCGCACCGGTCCGCTCGCGGTCTCCGACCTCGCGATCGCCTCGGGCATGAACGACCCGGCCGTCTCCCAGGCGCTACGGCTGCTGCGCGCGGCCGGGGTCGTGGCGGGGGACAAGGAGGGGCGGGTGGTGCGGTACCGGGTGGTGGACGAGGCGGTACGGGGGTTGTTGAAGCAGGTGTCCTAGGAAGCAGGTGGCGGGGTTCCGCGCCCGGTTGCTCGGGGCGCCCGCCTCACTCCTCCGGCCCCCATCTTTCCGGGCCCACGCCGCGCCAGTCGATCCAGCTCGACCGGGCGACCTCCGCCGCGTCGATCTCCAGGCCCGCTCGGCGGAGGAATTCGGCCACGTCGGCCAGGTTGTGGGCGAGGCCCAGGATCTCGCCGTCCACGCGCACGCGGCGGCCGCCGGTGGGGGACGGCGGGTGGACGATCACTCGGATCGGGCCGGACATGTCTTCAGGATCGTCCGCGGTGTACGGTCCCGCACTTCGGTCCGTCATCGGTCGAGCCGGTCGGTCGTGTCCTCGGGGGCGGCCGAGCGGGCCAGGTCACGCAGGTCCCACCACTCCGCGGGGCGGGGGCGCCGCCGCTCCCAGTGGGGATGGAAGTACAGCTCGGTCGACAGCCGGTACAGGCGTCGGCGCAGCTCGGTGCGGCCGGGGTGCTCGGCCAGGCGCCGGTACGTGGCGCTCCACTCCCGCTGCGTCCGGGCGAGGTCGTCGGGGAACGATCGCATGACCGGATTCAATCATGTGTTCGATTTTATGGGCCAGGGCACCGGCCGTCGGCTCCATGGACTCGCCCACCGCGCGGACCTGTGGGCGCCCGACCCCCCCGCACACGCCGAAGGGGCCGCCCGCACCGGTGAACCGGTGGGACGACCCCTTCGGAGGATGGGTCAGGAACGCGTGGCCTTACGGCGGCGCGTCGCCAGGACGATGCCCGCGCCGCCCGCGAGCAGCACCGCCGCGCCGCCCGCGATCAGCGGCGTGTTGCTGCTGGCGCCGGTCTCGGCGAGGTTGTCGCCGCCGCCACCGTTCGGGGTGGGGGCGCCCGGGGTCGACGTGGACTCCGAGGCCGACGGGGTCGGGGAGTCCGTGCCCGGGGTCTCGGACGCCGGAGGCGTGCTCTCGGAGGCCGGCGGGGTGGACTCCGAGGCCGGCGGGGTCGACTCCGAGGCCGGCGGAGTGGTCTCCGTGGCCGGCGGGGTCGCCGGAGGCGTGGTCTCGGTGGTCGTGCAGTCCTTCGTGCCGCCGTTCCAGGCCGCGATCAGCTTGTCCTTGATGACCGGGTGGTCCGGGCCCTTGGGGAGGTCGCCGTGCGGGAAGCCGTCCTTGGCGTCGAGCTTGCCGTCGAACTTCGTGTTGCCGCGGTAGAGGTCGACCTGACCGAAGCAGCCCGCGTCGGGGATCGCGACGTCGAGGGTGTCGACGGCGCCGGCCTTGACGGTCACGCTGTCGAAGTCGTGGAAGACCTGCTCGCCGGAGGTGGCGAACGTCGGGCCGTGCGCGAGGTAGGACGCGAGGGAGGCGGTGCACGTGGTGGCGTCGCCCGCGGCGCGGACCTTGACGTGGACCTTGCCGTCGTCGCCCGGCTTGAGGTTCTGGTCGTCGACCTTGACCGAGGCGTAGAAGTTCTTGCCGTCGAGGGAGAACTCGCAGCGGTCGGTCTCGGTCTTCGAGCCGGCGCCGGTGCCCGGCTTGTAGTGTCCGCCGTCTCCCCAGCCCTTGCCGCCGGGGCAGTCGGAGGCCGAGGCGACGGAGGCGAGGGCGGCGGAGAAGGCGAGCGTCGCGGCGCCCGTCCCCAGCAGACGACGAAGGGTGACACGTCTCGCTATGGACATACGTATCCCGTCAGGATGAGAGTGAGTGATCACAGGAAGCATCAGAAACACTGGGCCCATTGGTCACATGCGCCACGGTGTTCACACATCGTGGTTCGCTGGCGGAATGCTGTCAACCTGCGGTGATACAAGGCCCGTTCGAAAGCCGTCACAATTTCGACACACCAGGAATGATCAACTCCGGTAAAGCCCGGGTTGAATTTCCGGTGAGTGGACAGATATCCCCTTTGTCGCCCAATTTGTCGTCCACTGGGTCGCCTGCTCGAATTCGCCACCGCACGGAATGCCCGCACTTCAGAGGAGCCCGCGTGATCTCCCGCACCACCACGCCCGACCTCTCCGGCAAGGACCCCGACTGGTGGCGGCAGGCCGTCGTCTACCAGGTCTATCCCCGCAGCTTCGCCGACGCGGACGGCGACGGTCTCGGTGACATCAGGGGCGTCACCGCACGCCTCGGCCACCTGGCCGCCCTCGGCGCCGACGCCCTGTGGCTGAGCCCCTTCTACCCCTCCGAACTCGCCGACGGCGGCTACGACGTGGCCGACTACCGGGACGTCGACCCGCGTCTGGGCAGCCTCGACGACTTCGACGCCATGGTCGCCGAGGCCCACCGGCTCGGCCTGAAAGTGATCGTCGATCTTGTCCCGAACCACACCTCCCACCGGCACGTCTGGTTCCAGGAGGCCCTCGCGGCGGGACCCGGCTCCGCCGCCCGCGCCCGGTACGTCTTCCGGGACGGCCGCGGCGCGCACGGCGAACTCCCGCCCACCGACTGGCAGTCCGTCTTCGGCGGCAGCGCCTGGCGGCGGGTGCCGGACGGGCAGTGGTACCTGCACCTGTTCGCCCCCGAGCAGCCCGACCTCGACTGGTCCCACGAGGAGGTCCGCGAGGACTTCCGCACCACGCTGCGGTTCTGGTCCGACCGCGGCGTCGACGGCTTCCGGGTGGACGTGGCGCACGCCCTGGTCAAGGACCTGACCGAGCCGCTGCGCGACCTCGGCGACCTGCCCGGCGTCGCCGAGGAGGCCCTGGACCACCTGCCGCCGGGCAGCCACCCCTACTGGGACCGCGACGAGGTCCACGAGATCTACCGCGACTGGCGCACGATCCTCGACTCCTACACCCCGCCCCGCACGGCCGTCGCCGAGGCCTGGGTGCCGGGCGCCCGCCGCGCGCTGTACGCCCGCGCCGACGAACTCGGCCAGGCCTTCAACTTCGAGTACCTCCAGACCCCGTGGGACGCCGACGCGCTGCGCCAGGTCATCACCGACTCCCTCGCCACCGCGCGCGCGGCGCACGCCTCGGCGACCTGGGTGCTCTCCAACCACGACGTCGTACGGCACGCCTCCCGCCTGGTGCTGCCGCCGGGCACCGACGAGAACGCCTGGCTGCTGGCCGGCGGCCTGGCGCCTGCCGTCGACCTCGCCCAGGGGCTGCGACGTGCTCGCGCGGCCACGCTGCTCATGCTGGCGCTGCCGGGATCGTCGTACGTCTACCAGGGCGAGGAACTCGGCCTGCCCGAGGTCGCCGACCTGCCCTTCGAGGTGCTCCAGGACCCGATCTGGGAGCAGACCGGGCGGGTGCGCAAGGGGCGCGACGGATGCCGGGTGCCGCTGCCGTGGACCACGACCGGGCCGTCGTACGGCTTCGGGGCGGGCGGTGCCTGGCTGCCGCAGCCGGAGTGGTTCGCCGAGTACGCCGTCGAGGCCCAGGACGGCACGGAGGGCTCCACGCTGGAGCTGTACCGCACCGCCCTGCGACTGCGCCGCAAACTCCTCCAGGGGGAGGACCTGACCTGGTCGGACACCGCCCCGGCCGGGGTGCTGGACTTCGTCCGGCACGACGGCTGGCGGTGTGTCACCAATCTGTCGGAGACCGCGGTCCCGCTTCCCGAGGGGGAGGTGCTGCTCGTCAGCGGCCCGTCGGCGAACGGACTGCTGGGACCGGACACCACGGTCTGGCTCGGCCAGGGCTAACCCACTGTCGGTGAGGCGCCCGCGGCCGGGGCGGCGCCGCCGCCGTTCGCGTTGTTCTCGCCCGGGATCCCGAGCGGGGTGGACGTCGGGTTCGGCGGCGGGGTCAGCACGACCATTGGCGCGCCCGGCTGCGGGGCCGGCGGCGTGAGGTCGGTGGCGGGCAGCTTCGGCGGGGTGGTCTGCATGAACAGGGCCTGGTCGAAGTTGACGAAGCCGGTCTTCTCCATGACCGTCATGTGGTCGAGCACCGTGTCGTTGGCCATGTCGGCCAGCGAGCGCACCAGGGAGTTCTTGGTGGTGGAGCGGATCTTCGCGATCGCGTTGAAGATCGAGCCGTGCGTCACGCGCAGGATGTTGGCGAAGTTCGAGTCGAACTGCTGGCCGGAGCTGGAGTCGATCGTGTTCACGAAGCCGACCTGCTGCGGGCTCGCCACGTTCGGGATGGTGATGTTCAGCATCGGGGCGATCTTGCGGCAGGCGGCGTCCAGGGCCGCGTGTCCGTCGATGAGGTGCTTTCCGGCCTCCTTCACCTCCGGGGTCGTCCCCTTCGTCTGGGCGATCTGACCCAGCGGGTACTCCCAGAGACCGGCCGCCCGCACCTTGACGACGAAGTCGCGGTCCTGCTCGGTCAGCGGTCCCCACTGCGTCTGCGCGATGATTCTGTCCTGTGCGGTGGACGCCTGGCTGACACCCAGCATGGACGGGTACGCGAGCGCGCCCAGGGTCAGCGTGAGGGCTCCGCCTACGAACAGCGTTCCCATCGCGTTGCGCGAGAGTGGCACCGTGCCTCCTGCCCGATCGGTGACCCTGCCGGCAGCCGGGTCGAACGCACAGGAGTACGCAGCCGGGGGCGCCCGTGTTCAGCGGCTCTTCCCCGGTTGACCTTTCGTTGACCGGTTCACGGGTAAGTCACGGGGAAGTCCGGGGCAAATCACGGGAGAGTGCGAGCGGGCTCCGCGCCTAGATTCGCTGCATGTCCATGCCACAACAGCGGTCGCTTCCCGTCCTGCCCTACCGCAAGCCCACCAAGGGCCGCGACTACTGGGTCCTCGACGACGTGCTGCCGGACGTCGACGCCGTACGGGAACGCTGTCTCGCCAAGGACGACTGGGTGAAGGGACATCCGTACACCTCGGAGACCTGGCCCGGACTGCGGACCATGCCCGGACTCGAACCCGCTGAACTCGCCCGCGTGGAAGGCCTGGTGCGCAAGGCCACCGGGGCACCGAGGCTCTGGGTGCAGCAGGCGCCCGGCGGCGGCACCCTCAACCACAACTGCGTGCAGGTCGTGGGGGAGGGCGAGAGCGAGCCCCGGCCGCACACCGACTCCCGGGCGCTGTGCCGGTACGCCGCCGTGCTGTACCTGAACCCGGGTGTCCCCAAGGACTGCGGCACGAGCTTCTACCGGCAGTCCATGCCGGGCGGCCGGCTCGGCGGCAACGTGGTGCAGGCCCCGCACAACAACCTCGTCGAGGCGCTCGGCACGCGGTTCGTCGCACCGGACGCCTTCGAGGAGGACGTACGGGTGCCGCACAAGTACAACCGGCTGCTGCTGTACAACGCCAACCTCGTGCACAGCGCGACCGGTTACTTCGGCGGGACGCTGGCGGAGAAGCGGATGACGGCGGTGTTCTTCTGGATGGCGTGAGCTGACGGGGGTTCAGGGGTTCAGGGGTTTCCGGCGGTTCCAGTGGGCGGTTCCAGTGGGTGGTTCCGGTGGGTGGTTCCGGTGGGCGGTTTAGTAGCGGACCGCTCGCGACACCTTCGCCGTCGCCTTCCCGGACAGGGTGTGCGTGCTGCGTGCGGTCGCCTTGCCCGTGCCGCCCGCCGGGACGTCCGACACCGTCACGACGACCACGTCGAGCAGCTTGCCGTCCTGGCCGGTGAAGTCGACCTGGACGGCGAAGGACTTCGCCGAGTCCGCGCGGTTGGTCGCGGTGACCTCCACCGTCGTACGGCCGTCGGCGGCGGTCGTGGGGGCGGCGAGCCGTACGTCGTCCTTGGCGTCGACGCCGTTCTTGATGTCGTCGAAGCGCCGGCCCGCCTCCGCCGTGGCCGACGACACCGCGTCCCCGGCCCGGGAGGCGGCCGAGGCGACCTTGCTCGCCACGGAGGACGGGCTGTCGCCGTCGGAGCAGGCGGTGAGGCCGGTCAGGCCCGTGAGTCCGGTGAGGGCCAGGGCCGCCAGCAGTGCGGGCGTCGTCCAGCGGGTCATCTCGCCTCCCAGGATGCGGTCCCTCCAGTGAAGGGCCGCTGCCGTACGGCCGCACGCCCGGCGTCACCCGAACGGCCCACCCCCGTGGTGGCCGCCCGCGCTGCGCCGGATGGTCGAAGCACCTCGATCACGAAAGGTGGAACACGGCCATGACACAGCAACCGCACGCCACCCAGCCGTCCGCCGGCGGGCAGCAGCAAGCGTCGGCGGGCATGTCCGCGACCGCGCCGGGCCCCGGTTTCACGCCCACCGAAGCCGCGTGGGCCTCCGGCGGGGTCGTCTTCGCCGGTGTGCTGATGCTGATGAACGGCGTCCTCGCGATCTTCCAGGGCATCTCCCTGCTCGCCGAGGACGACGTGTGGGCGCGGGTCAATGACTACGTCTACAAGGTCAGCCTCACCGGCTGGGGCGTGATCCTGCTCTGCCTGGGCGTGGTCGCCGCGGTCACCGGCGCGTTCATCCTCCGGGGCGCCGGGTGGGCCCGGATGACCGGCATCTTCCTGGCCTCCCTGAGCATGCTCGCCCAGTTCCTGTTCCTGCCCTACGCCCCGGTCTGGTCGGTCATCATGATCGGCCTCGACTTCTTCGCGATCTGGGCACTGGCGGTATACCGACCGGCTATGCGGGGCTGACGGGGCGCGGTGAGTTTGGCCGGGCCCGGCGGATCATCCCGGCGGGGCCCGGCCGCAGCGCGGCGGATCGGCGGGCGGGTCGGGGGCGCTGGGCAGCGTCAGCCGGGATGAGCAATCGACCCGACAACCCGCCGGCTGTCCCTGTCCCCACGCTCCGGCAACCCGCCCGGTCCCTCCGTCGAGCAGCCCGCCGCACCCCGCCCTCACCCCGCTCACCTGCGACAACCTCGACATGGACCGGGACGCGAGTGCCGTCATACGTGGCCGAGGCCGCCGCTGCCGAAGCCTCCGCTGGAGCCGGGCAGCCAGCGTTTGCGGTGCTGGTCCTTTCCTGTTCTGGTTCCCGAGTGGTGGAGCTGGTGGGGCATGAGCCGTTCCTGCCCGTCCGTGGCGTCCGACAGCTCGTCCGGTTCCCGCATCTCCCGGAGTTCCCGGACGGGACCCGTCTCCGGAAGCCGTGGCTGTTCCTCCACGCGTGGCCGCGGCGATTCGCGGTCCTGGACCCGCATCCCGAACTGCACCGCCCACACCAGTGCACCGGCGATGAACAGGCCACCGACAAAGGCGGCGATCACGTTGAGTACTTCGCTCGACGTGGCCGCCAGGACAAACGTCGTCGTACTCATGGTCCGATTATCGCCGATTCGGCCGGAATAGGCAGGGGCCGGACCGAGTCCCCGCACGCACCGCCCCACCGCCGGGAGGACCCCCGTGAACCGTTCGCGGGGGTCGCGACGATGAGAGGGTGAACCGATCTTCTTCCCGGGGGACCACATGAACGAGAACGCCGTCCGACCCGCCCTCCGCCCCGCGCGCGGATCCGCCCGGCTCGCCGTCGCCGGGCTCGGGCTCGCCGGTGCCGCCTGGGCGCTGCGGGCCGTGTGGCAGATCCGGCTCGCCGTGGCGGGGGAGCCCGCTGCCGGGCCGCCGGACCAGGGCGAGGGCCGGCACCGCCCGCTGAACGCGCTGGAGAACTCGTACCACCTGGTCAGCGCGGCCGGCGACCTCCTCGTCCTGCTGTGCGCGGCCCTGTTCATCGGCTGGCTGTGGCGCATGCGGGACAACGCGCGCGCCCTGTCCGGCGAGCCGCCCCGCTACGCCGGCATCTGGGTCTACGCCTCGTGGATCGTCCCGGTCGTGAACCTGTGGTTCCCGCGCGGCATCGTCGCCGACATCCACCACAAGAGCGCCCCGGGCCGCAAGCTGCCCGCCGTCGTGAACGTGTGGTGGGCGCTGTGGCTGGTCGGCCTGGTCACCGGTGTCGGGCTGACGTACGACGACAGCACCGACGAGATCATCGCCCGCGCCTACCACGGGGTCACCGGTCTGCTCCTCGCCGACCTCGCCGTCGTCGGCGCCGCGGTCGCCGCCGTCCTCATGGTGCGCACCCTCACCGACACACAACATGCGCACATCGGCG
>NZ_KQ948743.1:0-149940 GCF_001514195.1 Streptomyces griseorubiginosus
ACTCCACCCCGCTCGGACACGCGGCGATCGATCGTGAGCTGTATGTCCCGCGTTCCTGGACCGAGGATGCGGCCCGCTGCCGGGCAGCCGGGATCCCCGACGCCGTCGGCTTCGCCACGAAACCTGCTCTCGCCGCCCGCATGATCGGCCGAGCACTGGACGCCGGCGTCTTCGCGTCCTGGGTGGCCGGCCACGAGGTCTACGGGGGCAACAGTGCTTCCCGGGGGTGGTGCGGGTGTCTGCGGATGTCGGCGAGTTATCGGGGCACCGACCCGCAAAGCGCCGCCAGGGACAGCGGTGTGATCGCCAACAACGACAGCAGCAGCGTGTTGAGCTCGCAGTGCAGCTGGGCCGTCTCGTCGCTCGGCGTGTAGGGGGTCATCATGTACCTGAAGACCGCCGTCGAGGAGAACAGGACGGTACAGCGGACGACGGCGTACCAGTATCCGCCGAGCCGGACCCGGTCCCAGTTCGTCGACGAGGCCGAAGCAGGTGGGTACCGGCTGATGCCGCCGGATCCTTGAGCTGGCCCGCCTCGCCCGCCGCGCCATGGTGTTGTCCGAGCTCGCCCGGCCGGTGATGAGGCGCGCCTCGCCGCGGACGTCAGCAAAACCGTCCTGGTCACGCGCCTGGCGGGCGCCGCCATCCTCTGCCTCAAGCGCGAGGATGCCGACGTCGGGCTGGTCCGGATCTCCTACCAGCGGGGCCAGATCCTGCCGACCAACGCCGGTGCCTCCGCCTACGTGTTGCGCGCCTGGCTGCCCGGGCCTGAGGTGGACGCGAAGCTCGACGCCGCGCGCTTCGAGCCATTCACCGAAGTGACCCTGGCCGCCAAGCGCGACCGCATGAGGCAGCGGAGGGAAACCCGAAAGCGGGGATACGCCGTCAGCCGCGGAGAGATCGACGGCGACGTCCTCGGCGTCGCTGGTCGCCTGCACAACAAGGCCGCTGACGGCGTCGCCGCGCTCAGCGTCGCCGCCGTCTTTGCCCGAGTGGCCGACGAGCGGCTTCCGTAGCTGCCCGAATCGGTCCGCGACGCTGCCGAGGAGATCACCACTGCACTCGCCCACGGAAATTCAGTACGCCGTCGACGCGTCCACGTGCGGCCGAATCGACGGCGGAACCAAACCTGGCGCCGACGCTGCCACGGGTGATGCTGCTCCACGAGTGGACCCCAGCTCCCCGCGCACGCCAGTTCACCTGGTTCGTCCGGCTCGAGGCCATGCTCACGGACGCTGTCACGATCCAGATCGGGAACGCCCCGGCGCGTGTCGAGCTGATCGCCGGAGCCGTGAAAGCCGGTCACATGGCCGCCGCTACCAGCCC
The DNA here is from genome assembly GCF_001514195.1 of Streptomyces griseorubiginosus. GTDB lineage: Bacteria > Actinomycetota > Actinomycetes > Streptomycetales > Streptomycetaceae > Streptomyces > Streptomyces griseorubiginosus. The sequence continues at coordinate 1,327 of NZ_KQ948743.1, forward strand.
GACGCCGATCCCAACGGCATCATCTCGCGTGTCTCGTCGATGATCCGCAGCTCACCACCGACGACCCGGAACGAGCCGAGTAGTACATCGACCCGGCGTCAGGTCGAGGATCGCCCGGGATGGGTGATGGCCGACCATGGCGAAGCTCCCAGCCACCCCCGGGGAGCAGTCCTGCGCCCGTCATGCGATGCCTACCGGGGGCACCCCGAAGTGTGTGCGCCCGAAGTTGATGGCGGCGCTGTCCAATTGATGCGCAACATGACCCCGCATCACGCATATGTTGCGCCAGTAGCGACCGAGCATGCTGTCCTTTCGTGCTGCGGAACTGCCGGCGGTCCGGAAGATGATGTCCGCCGCCTGATGCGCGAGTTCGATACCTTGCAGGAGGACCAGCGTGATGCGCCGCTCGACCTCATCCGAGCAGGGCTCGTTCGTCGCCTGGATTTCGTGCGCAACCTTCATGAAATCGGCAGACGCCTGAAGCAGCGCGGCCCGCGCGGTGTCCACCAAGGCCCGGCACTTCCCGAAATTCAGTTGGTACTCCGAAAGCTCGTAACGGGAGACCTTGATCGGCCCGGCCGGCCTGCGAACGCGGAACCCCTCCTCATAGAGGTCCAGCGCGCCCTCGGCCGCGCCGATGACCACCGATGCCGACTCCGCAATGGTGAACGGCCGGAAAGGTCCGTGAAAAAGGGGGCTGTCCTCGTAGAATTCCGGCGGCAGAAGAGTGTGCCGCATCCCCATGGCGTCGGGGTAGGGCTTCGTCCGGTGCTCCGGAACGAAGATGTCGTCAAGCGTGACGCGATCCGACCCCGTGCCCTGCATCCCGATCGTATTCCAATTACGGACGATCTCATAGTCCCGGCGATCGAACAAGCCCATGCGTACCGAGTCGACGTTCGGATGCGGCTCGTCCACCGCGAACACCAGCAGGATATGGGTACCGTGCTCGCTGCCCGACGCGTAGTCCCATCCGCCGCTCACCCGGTATCCGCCCGGCACCGCGACACCCACGCCTTGCCGCGCTGCGACCTCAGGTGCCCGGAAATCGCCGACTTGGCCATAGGCGTCGAGTTGAGCAGCCAGCGGATAGGTCGACAACTGGTAGACATGGCCAAGGGTCAGCGAGAGCACCCAGGCAGTCTCGGGGCAACCGCGCGAGATCGCCGCGATCAACCGCACGTAGGTCGGCAGATCGAAGCCGTAGCCACCGAAGGCCTTCGGCTGGACGACCCGGTAGAAACCGGCGTCCACCAACGCCTGGTTCGTTTCGACGGAGATGTTCCCCTCCGCCTCTGCCGCGTCCTGCCGCGAGCGCAACATGTCGCACATCGACTCGGCTCGTCGGATCAATTCTTCAGGATCGAGATCGGGCTCGGGTGGCGCGATCCTGGGGACGGATGGAAGTTCCTGGGGCATCGCGGAGGTCATCGATTCCTCACCTTCATGGGCTGCTTGTAGTCAGGTCCTCTACCGCGCGCATCGCCTCGGCGGGCTGGCGACGGCGCACATGCTCACAGTCTTGGCGAAACAGCTGGCGAGCATTTCTATGTCTTTCTTGACTTTGCGCTCCGAGAAATGAGCGAATCACGTTCGATAATGTCTCAACCCGCTCCCGCTGCGCGCTTCGTGCCGCTTACGGGTCATTTTTCCGGAACGCTGCCAGGACGGGCCAGGTCAGCCGAAGGTACAACTGGTGCATGATACTGAGAACGGAAATCCTTTTGAGGATTCTGGCCGGAGGGTAGCATCACAAGCTTTGGGTAAAGATTTCCAGCAACGGTTTCTCCACCGCTTCCAGTGCCGCTTCCTCGACGGCGAAAATTGAGGCGAGTCCCGTATTCGCCCCCGATCCAGCGCCCGGCGCAAACTGCTGAGCGCGGTGGCGATCTGCTGACAGGTCGTCCGGGTCGCCCGCTCAGCGGCCAGCGCAACCACTTCGACGCTCAGCAGCTGGAAGATACGCATGAAGATGTCGGGATGGATCCCACTACTGGCGAGGAGACAGGAGACCAGCCGCGCGACGGCACCAGCACGAGGTGCCCTGCTCACGAGACCACGACCACGGCCACAGGAGGTTTCCGCGGCGCCTGCGCTCTCCAGGACGCGGACCGCCTGGCGGGACGCGCCCCGATCGGCGCCATAGCGGAAACAGAGATCCTCTTCCGAGCCGAGGCGATGGCCCTGCGCCCACTGTTCCGCGGTGCATTCCCGCAGAATGCGTTCGGTGATCTGACCCGCTCGTGAGCAGTTCAGGACTTCCGGCGCGAACAGTACGGCCGGGTTGCCCGGGATCGCCCCATTTCCGGACATCATCTGGCGGATCGCACCGAGCACGTCATCGAATAACTCGAGTGCGGCGGAAACCTGCTCGACGACGAGATCAGCGTCGTTGCGAATGTCGTCGCACAGTCCGTAGCGGACGCATTGGATTGCTTCTTCGGCCTCGCCAAGCTGCGGTTCCGTCGTTCCGAAGAAGAGCACGAAACCCATCAGAAAAGTGGCCGTCCGAGAGTGGTCGACTTCGCGGACCCGAGGCCCGCTGTTCGGCCCGCTGGGGCCACGCACCATGCGGGCCGTGCCGCGCACCTCGAGAATGCGCACCGCCTCGCAGACCAAGGTGCGGCCGTCACCGTATCTCTCCGCGAGTTCGACCTCGGATCCCAACGACGCGTCCTGCGGCCAACCGCGCACGATCAGATCCTCCTCAATGAGGCGGGCGATCCGGCAGGCTGCCTTATCGACCTCCGCAAGCATGAGCGCCTCGAAGCTCTGGAACTCGTTCTGCGGAAATCTGATCTGCTGCATCCTGAATTCCTTCCACTGCGTCGGGGACCGCGTCGAGGGGCGGGCGAAGCAAAGCGGGCGTCCGGTCGCGGCCCGGCCCGGTCTCGTTGGATAGAGTCAAGAGGCTGGGCCCCGGCACGCACTCGGTCCCGGACGACAATGAACCGCCCGGTGTTTGTGGTGGCAACCACAACGGGAACCGCTCGAGGAGGAGCCGGTGGCCGCACGATGGGTGCTCGATCTTCGGACCGGGCCCACGGAACCGCCGGTGACACCCTGCTGCCCTGCGCCGACGGTGACCGCCGCCCGGGAGGTGCTCGGACCGGGTCCGGTGGGGTGGGCCGCACAGGTGGCCAAGGAAGCGGAGCTGCGAGTCGTCGAACTCCTGCCGGAGATGGCCGGTACCACCTCCATCGACACCGTCCGACGGCCCGCGGAGGCCTGCATCCTCACCGTCCTCATCGCCCTGCACGCCGGCACCTCCGGCGAGGCGGTCGTGACTCCGCAGCTGGCGCTCGAAGGCAACCGCGACAGCGTGCACCGCGGCGTCGCCCTGGACCGGGTGCTCCGCGCGATGTGGATCTCGCACGTGCACCACTACGAGCGACTGCTCGAGTTCCTCGACAAGACCCTGCCTCCGCACGAGCTCGCTGACACGGTGCGCCGGGTGACCGAGCTGTCCTTCGCCTACGTGGAGGCATTCACGGCGCGGTTCAGCGCGGAGTACACCGCGGAGCGGGAGGCGTGGCTGGGCAGCCTTGCCGCAACGAGGCGTCAGGTCATCGAGGACATCATTGCGGGTGTCCCCATCTCGGTGCGCGATCCGGAGCGGGTGCTCGGCCTCGACCTGGCCCGTCACCACCGGGCCGCCGTGCTCTGGACCGAGGACGACGCGGGGACCGACTCCGCCCACGCCCTTCACCGGCTCGCGGCCCGACTCGCCGACGCCGCCGATACCGGCCGACCGCTGGTGGTGCGCCCCGGCGGGACATCGCTGTGGCTGTGGATGAGCTGGGCCGCGCCGCCGGAGCAGCGGCTCGCCGAGCGGCTGCGCGACGCCGTCGACGCCCCGCACGGTATCCGAGCCGCCCTCGGCCCGCTCGACGCTGGCATTGACGGGTTCCGCCGCAGCCACCTCGGCGCCCTCGAGGTCCGCCGCGTCGCCGCAGCCTCCACCCGACGGTCGTCGTGGCTCGCCGACCACGACGAACTCGAGGTGATCGCCCTGCTCACGGCGAACCCCGAACACGCCCGCTGGTTCGTCCACCGCCAGCTCGGTGCGCTGGCCACGGACGACGACCGCTCGGCGGAGCTACGCGAGACGTTGCGGCTCTACCTGACATTCGAGCGCAGCCGCACGGCTGCCGCCCAAGTCCTGCACGTCGCCCCGAACACCGTCGGCTACCGTGTCCGGCAGGCCGAGGCCATCCTCGGTACCGACCTGGCCAAGGACCCGCTCCGGATCGGGCTCGCGCTGGAGATCTACGACTACCTGAATCCTGAAAAATAGAGAGACCATGCTGCATCGCGGGCGTAGTTCGATCATCGGGCTACCGGGGCAGAACCCGACCGCGGAGCGGCTCTGGACATCCTCGGCATGCGCACCGACGACCGGCCGGTGGTCTCCGAGGCCGAAATGGCAGGGCAACCGGGCCCGCGGTGCACGGCCTGCCCTTACCTGCGGAGTCTGGTCGCTGACGACCCGGCGCCCGAGCTCTGCCCCGCTCAGCGCTCAGGTGTCCGTGCACCGCGCGTCGAACTCCCAGCCACGCAAGGACGCCGACCGCGTCGGCAGTGGACTGCTGATCGAGATGCCGAGATCGCCGCACGGAAGCTCGGCGCCGGCGACGCCGAGCTGATCGACGCGCCGCAGCACCTCGGCACGGCAGAGTCGATCTCCAACGTCGCACCGATCGAACGGTTACCGCAGCGCCTCGCGCAGAACGCATTGCTGTCCATCCTCGTGGAGGGCGTCAAGGCGTACGACCACACGCGAGGACCCCTCCGCTCCTCGCGTGTACCTGAACCCCGCACGGCATGAGCTCCTGCAACGAGCCCGATGGCATCCCGTCAACCTTCATGGTCACGGCGGAACCCCACGCGCACACAGACAGGTAGCTCTCACAGTAAACAGACAGACGATCTTGAGGTCGGGTTGCCCGTACACCTCCTGAGAACTGAGATCCGCCGTCTGGTTTCGCCGACGATCCGGGGCATACCCTCCAGGCACCCAAGCGGGTAACTTGCCTGTAATCCTCTGGATACCTTGAAATATGGGTGCATGACATTTCCTGACCGACATGCCAGGAATGATTCGGAAGTGAACGCCATCATCGCGTGAACGAAACCGATAAGGCGCGACTGCTTCGTGGCGGAATGAGTCAGGCACCGGAGCTGCCGGTGTGCGCGGCCCGCTGGCTACCGGGACGGCACGCCGAAGGAAACCGAACTACCAAAACGCAGGGACGCAAAGACAGGAGGCGGCATGTCACGAAACGCTCGTATAGCCGCGACGGTTGGTATATTCCTTTGCATGGCCTTCAGCATGGGAGGAATATTCGCGGGGTCCTTCTCGGTCTTCCTCAAGCCCGTATCCGAATCCCTGGGATGGGCAACAGCGGGCTTTACGCTGATTTTTACGTTTTCGCAGATTGTGATGGCGATCATGAGCCCCGTAGCCGGGCGCATCATCGACCGGATCGGCGTGAAGACACCTCTGTGTGTCGGGGTCGCGTTCTTCGCACTGGGCCTCTTCGGGCTGTCGACGATGAAATCTACCGGAGCCGTCTATTGGCTGTCTGCGGTGGCCATAGGTATAAGCGGGGCCCTCGCCGGCCCGGTGGTGGCAATGCGGGTCGTGGCGTCCTGGTACAGCACAAGCCGCGCGCTTTTCCTCGGAATGGTGATCGCTGCCGCGCCGCAGTTGGCGCAGTCCATCGTCGCGCAAATATCTCGTTTGCTCATCGATGACTACGGCTGGCGCACCGCCTACGAAGTGTTCGCGCTGGCCGCTCTCGTATGCGGTGGCAGTGCCGCGTTCTTCCTCGTGCGGACCAAGCCTGTCGACGCGGCGGAAGTTGCACTGGTTGAGGCGGAGAAGGCGGCTAACGCGGCGGAGCCAGGAGTCCCCGCCAAGCAGGCCTTCCGCTCCCGCATCTTCTGGACCATCGCAGGGGCCGACGCTCTGGCGACTGGAGCCCTGGTCGGCGCGCAGACGGTGCTGGTGAACTGGATGACGGGACGCGGCACCTCTGAAGGGACCGCGACGACCCTGGCGTCGATTCTGGCCCTGTCCGTCGTGGTCGGTGTGCTCCTGAGCGGGTACGTCGCCGACCGTGCTCAGTCTCCCCGAACCGCGACCGCGTTTTACCTCCTGCCCGTCCTCGGGCTGACTCTGCTCCTGGTCTCCGGTACCACGTTCATCCTTGAGCTCCTCGGCGTCATCCTGGTGGGTGTCGGGATGGCGACCGTCGCCATGCTCCTGCCGTACCTGATCACCCGTTACTTCGGTCTGCGGACCTCCGCCGAGATCTACGGCGTCAGTGCGGGACTGAACATCGTGGCAGCGGGCCTCGGCTCCGTGCTGATCGGTGTCGGATACGACGCGACAGGAAGCTACACGCTCCCGATCTCGATCGCTGTGGGCGTCACAGTCGTCGCCCTGTTGATGATGACAACCTTGAAGCCCTACACCTACGGCGTCTCCACCCCCGAAGTGCCTGCGGTCAGCGATCCGCCGACCACCACGTCAGACCCAGCCGTGTACTGATCTTTGACCGCGGGCTTGATATGGGTGTGGCGAGTTCGAGGCCGGTCCCGGCCAGGAGTTCGGGACGGCGCTCGTTGAGGTCTTCTCAGCAACGTGCTGGTGTGGTGCGTGATCGCCGTGCGTGCGCGGGATGGGACGGCGTCAGATACGTGTGAAGCCCCTGGTAGGAGCCGGTCTGCCAAGATCACGTTCCTACCAGGGGCTTCACGTGCCACCCAATGTCACCTGCACCGCTGCCCTCGATGTCCGCAGAGGACTGCCGGGCATCTCGCGATGCTGCTGCGCGACCACAGCGACCAGCTGGGAACCCGCAGGGGCACAAGGGTGCCGGGTGTTTTCAAGCAGATTGTGCTGGTGCTGAGCTGATCCGTCGACGCGCATCTGGTCCAGCTGGTCCGCGACACCGGCATCCCGCGCCCACGACCTACCGCTGCCTGCACGAAGGACTGACCGTACTCGCCGACCACGCGCCGGACCTGTCGGCCGCGCCGCAGCGGGCCACAGCGGCCGGGTACACCCACCTCGACCTGGACGGCACGGTGATCCGCAACGATCAGGTGGCTGCGGCCAGCCCCGTCAAGACCGACCCGCGGTCGGGCAAACACAAATACCGCGGCGGGAACGTGCAGGTCATCGCTGCCCCCGGACGACTGGCCCCTGTGGGCCTACCGGTCCGCCCGGGTTGCGGGCACGACATCACCTGCGCCCGCGCCCATGGGCTCGCCGCCGTCCTGGGCATCCCCACCCTGACCGACCCCGGCTACGAGAACACCGGCGTCCACCAGGGACTGACCGGCCTCCCTGAAGTGAGCGCCCAGGATCGGAAGCAGAAGCCCATCTGCCAGGACTTCGAGGGCAGGAGTCCGAGGCCGATCCGCTTGATGGCTTTGACACGATTCTCGACTCGTATCTGACCTGGGCCGCTTTCGGTTTGATCAATCCATGACCAGGTGTGGAGCTGCTCGTGATGATCCGGCGGATACGATCCGCCATCTGGGCTCATCCGACCGTTTGTCTGATGTTCCGTGGAAGTGCCCGTTTCTCCATCCCATAGAGATGCAAAGGGTCACAATTGAAGACAATCGTTGGGCCTTGTCGGGCTGTGGCTTTCATGCTGCTGGGCTTGGCCCTTCCGGTTGCGTCCAGTGCCACGGCCACTGCGGAGGCACCGGCATCCGACGTGCTGTATGTCGCGAAGACGTCGACGTGTTCCGACACCGCTGCTGACAGCGGCAGCCAGGGGCGGCCGTTCTGCACGATCGGTGCAGCGGCGGCGGTCGTCGTACCGGGCCAGACGGTGCTGGTGGAGGCGGGTAGCTATCCGGAGTCGGTGACGATTACCCGCTCGGGTACGGCAGACGCGCCCATCACCTTCGTTTCCAACGACTGGTCGCTGAATCCCGCCTCCGTCAGGGGTCAGTCCACGACGCAGGGGCCGAATCCGGCGTTCACCGTCTCCGGCACACAGCATGTGGTGCTCCGGGGCTTCTCCACGACGGCCCCCGGCGGCGCTCCCTCGGTGCTGATCGACCACTCCACCGACGTCACCGTCGACCAGGCGGACCTGAGCAGCAGCGCCGGTGCGCCAGCGATCAGGATCACCGGCATGTCAAGCGACGTGACACTGAGCCGGACGAGCGTCACCCACAACACCAACGGCAGCCCGGGCGTCGAGATCGACGCCGGCGCGTCCGGCACAGTGCTGAGCGCGGACACCGTCTTCAGCCCCTTCGCGACCAACAACGCGCCAGGCATTGTCACTTCCGGTGCGCCCGGCACCGTCGTCACCGGCGACACCGTGGTCGGCAACTGCGAGCAGGGCATTGTCCTGAGCGGGGATTCCTCCGGCTCGACGGTGAAGAACGACGTCGTCGAGGAGGCGGCCAATGGCTGGGGCTCATCCCCGGCGGCCTGTGCGTCGACGGCCGATGCGACCGCGATCTCAGTCGCCGCGGCAGCCACCTCAGGCACCGGCATCGACGACAACGTGGTCGACCCCACCAGCGGCGGCTCGCTCTACTCGTGGGCGAGCACCGGCTATCCGGACTCGTCCTCCTTCGCGGCGGCCACCGGCCAGGGCCGCGCCGACATCTCCGCCAGCCCCCAACTGACCGGGGAGCTCTCCGGGACACGGCAGTGGTTCACCCCTGCCGCCTCCTCGCCGGTCATCGACTCCGCCGACCCCGGAGCGCCGGGCGAGACGGCCACGGACTTCTCCGGCAATCCCCGCGAGGACGACCCACAGGTGCCCAACGCGGCATCCGGCTACTACGACCGGGGAGCGGTGGAGGTGGTCGGCCCGGAGACCGGCGGGGGCTTCGAGGTACAGCCGCTCGGGTCGCCGAACCCCTTGCAGGTCACCGTCACCACGACCGCCCCCACCCCGACCTGGACGGCCAACGGCCCCATCGACCGGGTGTACTCGTACGTCCTCGACGACGCCACCGCGTTCCCCGTCGACACGGACGGCACGTTCACCTACACCTTCCACCGGGCGGGCGACCACGCGATCGACCGCTACGACCCCAGAGGCGGCCCCTACGACGAGAGCGTCAAGCACGTAGTCGTCGGCGCCGACTACACCCCGCTCACCCCGGTTCGGCTGCTGGACACCCGGCACGCCGTAGGGGTAACGACCACGACCCCCGTAGCCGCCGGAGCCGACCTCGTTCTGCCCGTCCCCAGCGTCGCAGGCCTCCCGGCAGCCGACGTGAGCGCCATCGTCGCCAACGTCACCGTGACGCAGCCCACCACCGACGGACATCTGACGGTCTATCCCCACAACGGCGAAAGCCTCCCCACCGCGTCGAACCTGAACTTCACAGCCGGGCAGACGGTGGCGAACCTCGTGACGGTGCCGGTGGACGGCGCAGCAGTGGTGTTCCACAACGGCAGCAGCGGCACCGTACATGTCCTGATGGACCTGCAGGGCTTCTACGGCCGAGCCGGTTCCGGCTTCAAACCCGTCCCCCCGACCCGGGTCCTGGACACCCGCTCCGGCCTCGGCACCTCCTCGGCGGGAGCGGTCACCGCCCATGCCGCCCTGCCCCTCGACCTGTCCGCACGTGTGCCGGCCGGCACCACGGCCGTGGTGCTCAACCTGACCGTGACCCGGCCGACCCAGCACGGCTACCTCACCGCCTACCCCGACGCAGGCGCCATGCCGGGCGTGTCGAACCTGAACTTCACGGCGGGTGAGACGGTCGCCAACCTGGCCGTCGTTCCCCTCACCGACGGGAAGGTCGACTTCTACAACGGCAGTGGTGGCACCTTCCAGGTCGTCGCCGACCTGGAAGGCTACTCCGGCTCGGCCGCCGCCGGGGCGAACCAGTCCTACGTCCCCGAGGGACCGACCCGCATCGTCGACACCCGTTCCGGCACCGGGGCCCCCAGGGCGCCCGTCCCCGCATACGGCAACCTCGCCTTCTACCCCCGCTGGTATCAGGACTGCACTACCGACTGCCCCCGGCCGGCCGGCGCGGTGCTCAACGTAACCGCGACGCAGCCGCAGAAGAACGGGTTCCTTACCGTCTACCCCAACGATCAGGCGGTGCCGAACGCCTCCAACTTGAACTTCACGGCGGGCACGACCGTGCCCAACCTGGTGTCGGTCACCGACCCCGGCCTGATGATCGGCGTCCACAACCACAGCAGCGGCAGCGTGCAGGTCATCGTGGACGAGGAGGGCTACTACATCGCCCCGCAGACCTGGTCGAACTGAAGCACATCAGTCACTCAGCGGGCCCGCACCGGACATCCCTGTCCGGTGCGGGCCCAAACCCGGCCGGGCACCGTAGCCCGCGGTCTTCTCCCACTCAGGAGAAGGCAGCAGGCTTCGTCGGGCCGGCGCCGACGAACAAGCCCCCCTCGCGGACGACCCCTCCGGCCTTGTGATGCCGGGGGCTGCGGGGACCGCGGCGTACAAGTCGGCTCCTGAGGTCGGCGGCACCCAACTGGCCGCGCTACGCGAGCAGTTCGCACGCATGAGGCCCAAGAGCAGCTTGGTGCTGCGGCGCGGAAGGACCAGGCCGAGATCGCGGCACTGCGTGCCGCGCTGGAGCAGGCAGAGGCCGCCGCCAGGGCGAAGTTCGCAACTATCAATGCTGCCCTCGCGGTCGGCGAGGGCGCGTTGCGCGCCCTGCGGGACCAACTGGAGGCGGCCGAGACGGCGAGCGCGCAACTGCGGCGTGAGGCACCACTCGCATACACGACTTGCGGCATGCCGAGGAACAGGCCGCGCACTGCGGCACCGCGGATCAAGCCGAAGTGGGGGCCGCAGCGGACGACCGTCGGACTGCGACAGCAGCTCCAGGCGCCCGCGGAATACAGGCGGGACGTACGCGGGACACCGCCGATCCGCTCCCGGCGCGGCCCGCGTCGCCCGCGTCGCCCGCGTCGCCGGCGACCAGCCAAGCTCCACGTCGATAAAGGATACGACTACGGCCATCTGCGCCGATGGCTCCGCAAGCGGGGCCTCCGCCTTCCCATTGCCCGCAAAGGCATCGAATCCTCGCAGCGGCTGGGTCGCCATTGCAGGGTCGTCGAGAGAACCGTGTTCTGGCCAGGACGTAGCAGCGACCACAGCGATCTGGCTGGATGCGCTCACCTTTCATGACCTACCGAAAGGTGCCGTGTTGAGCCAGTACTTCGATATAGGCGACAAGACTGTGTGGAACCCGTCCCACGGCGCTTCCCGTCTGTTCCAACGCCAAGTATCGCTTTTCGAGGCGGAGCTGGAGCTCTCATCGGGCATCGGGTCGATGGAGAACGACGAGTGCCAGATCAACCCAGCCCTCTTCGAGACCTTCGTCAACGCCCTACTGGCGCGGCACCGAGGAACAAGCCACGCCGTACTGCTTGCGCTCTCCGAGGGGTTCACCGCCACCGTGCTGGTTCTCGCGGAGCGCGCCGGGATCAGGGTGGACTGGGCTCAGTCCGGTGCCGCCCCGGATGGCGCAGTCGAAGATGCACAGATTTCGGCAGTCACGAGGATGCCCGCTCTGGCCGAAGGGCGTGCCTGGGAGGCGGGACTGCGCGAGAAGGCACGGGAGCTCGGCAGCACATGCCTCCCTGACCGGAGCCCCGGGCCGGCCGATCAGTGGCCACCGATGCAGTCCACCAAATGATGCCTGCGGCTAGCCCAACACGTCGCGGCAGTGCGCCCATGCCGACGCGGACAGCAGTGGCCGCCACCGGGTGAACAAGCCGAGCAGGCTGGCGCCGTACTCAGTTCGGATCTTCGGACTGATCGCGGCGAGATCCAGCTCGTTGGCGGCCGTCAGCTCGGCGAGATCCCGACGCTGGCCGAGATTCGGCTGGACTCTGGCACCGGTGAATCGGTCGAGGAGCATCCCGTCGTCCTCGGCAAACGTCCGGTAGGTGGCCTTCCGGTCGCAGGAGGCGTACAGGTAGGCGAGCGCCTCAGCGTCTGCTCCGATCGCCTCTGCCAAGTCTGCTCGATGTTCCAAGTTCAGCAGTTGGAGCGGAAACCCGTCGGTGCCGTAGAACGCATGGCACAAACCCGCAGCCCGCAGGGCCGGGCGGCCTCCCCACGAGGCGAGCAGAGCTTCGACCCTCTCCAAGTGGGCGAGCAAGGTGCCACCGGGGTGCTCAAAGTGGGAGGCGTGGGGCGTGCGGGATGTCCTGGTTGCGCCGTCCGTTCCGCCGTCGACGCAGGCGACCGGGCTGCCCGAGGCGGTTTCGATGGCCGGAACCGTTCGCACGGTGAGCTCGCAGGCGGTGATCGCGCGCACCGCGCTTGCGGTCCTGCGCGATGACCCGCCAGAGACTGTGTGAACGGTCGGCGGGCGCGAGTGTGGGATCTGGAGGAAGAGGGCCTTGGCCGGGGGTGCCGCAAACGTCCCGGTTCATTGCCAGGGCGGGGCCAATGAGCAGGGGACCTCGACCCCGGCGAGATCGTCACCGACGTCCACTCCAGTCCGTCCCGTCTCGTCCCGCCTGTCCCCCGATGTCACCGGCGCCTCCACCACCGACGGCGCCCCGGTCCAGATGGAACCTGTAGCGGCGGCACCAAGCAGAGGCCGAACACCAACTGACTCCACCCCCGGTCCGCGCGGCACAACCCCAGCCCGAACACGGCGAAACCTCCGACGGGAACGCGACCCCTTGTCAGGGTCATGGCCCTCTTCTACAGTCCCGGGTACGGAGACCGTGGGAGCGCTCCCACACCAGGGGGCTCCAGCGCTCACTCCCCTCCCTCCGAGAGCAGTCCCCCACGAACGTCACGGCGCCCCGTCACGAAGAAGGCGGATCCCCCCATGCAGCTTCGTTCGAACCCCCGCTCCCCCGCCCGACAGCGCATTGCTGTGCTGCTGGCAGCGCTTTGCTGTGCCGCGTTACCCGTCGTGGCCGCGGCCGCCCAGCCACGCGTGGCGAGCGCCGCCACCACTGAGGTCCTGGGCAACGCGACCCACTTCGACGGGCTCGGGAGCCCCTACGGCGGCTGCGGTCTGCCGCAGCGCGAACTGGACAGCCAGGATTTCGTGGCGCTCAACGTGTTCGACACGCCCGGCGACTACTCAAGCTCCTACCCGCGCCCGATACCGGACGCAAGTGCACGGATCAAGGGTGCCTTCGACAACGGCCGCAACTGCGGCCGCTGGGTCAAGGTCACCATCGGGGACTACTGCTCCGGCACCAACGACGGCGCCCCTGGCCAGCCCTTCTGCCGCAACGGCTCCTGGGTGGCCGACCAGTACAACGGGGCCACCCTGACCATGCTCGTCGCGGACAGCTGTGCCGATTCCAACGCCTGGTGCCGGGACGACCCGAACCACCTCGACCTGGCGACCGGTTCCCTCAACCGCTTCCGGATCGGCGGCACCCCCGCGGGGGCGATGTACCCGGACCACTGGAACAACCGCCATGTCTCCTGGAGCTTCGTCCCGGCCCCGGACTACAGCGGCGACATCCGTATCGGATTCCTCCGGGGAGCCCAGCGGTACTGGCCCGCCATCGCCGTCTCCCATTTGCCCAACGGCGTCCACGGCATCCAGTACCTGGCGAACGGTACTTGGACCGACGCCACCATGAACAGCGACATGGGGCAGTCCTACGTCATCGGCGCAACGGCCTCCGGCGGAAGCGACTTCACCATACGGATCCGCGACGCCGCCGACGCCTGGCTGGGCAGCGGCCGTACGTACTCCTTCTCGCTGCCATCGGGCTGCGCGGGCGGCTGCTCGCAGGACTACACCGCCGTCCCCTACACAACTGACACCTCTGGAGGGACACCGCCTCCCACTCCCCCACCGAGCCCCTCCGGCGACACCGTCTGCACGGCGCAGTGGAAGCTGACCGGCTCATGGCAAGGCGGGTACCAGGCCGACGTCACGGTCACCAACACCGGGTCCCGGCCGGTCACCGGTTGGTCGGTGCGCCACACCCTGCCGAGCGGTGCGACCGTGGCGAACCGCTGGAACGCGGTGGTGGATCCGTCCCGCCCCGCCACCACCGTGCACAACGCCTCCTACAACGGCTCCCTGGCGCCGGGCGCGTCGACGACCTGGGGGATGACGCTCAACGGCGACGACCGAGACCTCGGCACCCTCCTGTGCACCGCGTCCTGACTCCCGTCGAGAGAGTGATCATGACCATGACTTCACTACGCGTGCGCAGCCACCGGCTGCCTCTGTGGGCACTGGTGCTGACCGTGGTGGCGGTTGCCCTTCCCGCCGTCGCGACGTCGCGCGCACAGGGCGCGGCAACGGGTTGCACGGTCACGTACACCACCAACGAGTGGGCCGGCGGCTTCACCGCCCAGATCCGCGTCACGAATCTCGGCGCCGCCCTGAACGGCTGGCGGCTGGAGTGGGCCTACGGCGGCGACCAGCAGATCACGTCCGCCTGGAACGCGCAGGTCACCCAGTCGGGCAGCGCGGCGACCGCCGTGAACGCCGCGCACAATGCCGTGCTCGCCGCCGGCGGGTCCGTGGACTTCGGCCTCCAGGGGACCTGGCGCACTGCCGACCCCGCCCCCACCGCCTTCGCCCTCAACGGCGCTCCGTGCGGCGGAACCGGGACTCCCACGCCGACGCCAACGCCGACTCCGACACCTACGGCGCCGGCCGAATGCGCCGGGGCGGGGGCGATCATCTGCTCCGACTTCGAGGACCAGAGGGGCACCGTGCCCTCGGGCGACTGGCAGACCACGGCACCCGACTGCCAGGGAACGGGGAAGGTCAGCGTCGACACGTCCGTCGCCTACAGCGGCACCAGGTCGCTGCGCGTCGACGGCGGCGCCGGCTACTGCAACCACGTCTTCGCAGCCTCCACCCGCGATCTGTCCTCCGTCGGGCCCGTGGTGTACGTGCGGATGCGGGTCCGGCACACCACCTCCCTGCCCACCAACCACGTCACCTTCGTGTCCATGCCCGACGCCTCGCAGGGCGGCAAGGCGCTGCGCGTCGGCGGGCAGAACGGCGCGCTGCAGTGGAACCGCGAGAGCGACGACGCGACGCTGCCGGAACAGAGCCCGGCGGGCGTCGCGCTCAGCACCCCGCTGGCGACCGGCAGGTGGCTGTGCCTGCGGTACCAGATCGACACCACCGCCCAGTCCATGCGCACCTGGGTCGACGACCAGGAGATCACCGGACTGCGCGTGGACGGGGTGCCGACCCAGAACGTCGACGGGCAGTGGCTCGCCCGCAGGACCCTTCCCCGCCCCACCGGCCTGCGCCTGGGCTGGGAGAGCTACGGCACCGGGGAGGACACCCTCTGGTTCGACGACGTGGCCCTGGGCTCCTCAGCGATCGGCTGCTGACGCCCGCAGGGAAGGCGCCGGGACGACAGGATCTGAACGAGCGGCAGTTGCCGATTCCTTGATCCGTACGGCACGCAGCACGCGCTTGGCGGACCGGTCTGTGCAGGCCGTCGGCCTGGGCCCTGGCTCACCCGCCCGCCGATCAACTGGATATCGAGCTCATCGATCCCTTACGCAACAAGGAGATCAGGTGAAACGTCGTCACACCTTCATAGCCACCGGCGCCGCCGGTGCACTGATCCTGGGTGGCCTTGCCCTCGCCACCCTGCCCGCATCGGCAGCCGCCACCGGCTGTTCGGTCACCTACAAAGTGCAGAGCCAATGGCCGGGAGGGTTCACAGCGGACCTGGCCATCACCAATCTCGGCTCCCCCGTGCGAGGGTGGACCGCGACGTTCGACTTCCCGAACTCCGACCAGAAGGTCACCAACGGCTGGAGTGCCACCTGGGCACAGTCCGGCACCCACGTGTCCGCCACCAACCTCGACTGGAACGCAACGCTCGACACCAGCGGGTCGACGTCCATCGGGTTCAACGGCGCGTGGAAGGGCACGAACCCGCAACCCGCGTTGGTCGCGCTCAACGGCGTGACCTGTACCGGCTCGGTGACATCCCCGACCCCCAGCCCCACCACCACACCGCCCGGCGATCCCAGCGGTCCGGCCCCGGAGCTGAAGGTTTCCGGCAACAGGATCGTCACCGCGAGCGGCAAGCCGTACCGGCTGCTGGGCGTGGACCGCTCCAGCGGTGAATACGCGTGTGTTCAGGGCAAGGGCCTGTGGGACGGCGGCCCCGTCGACCAGGCTTCCGTCGACGCGATGAAGACCTGGAACATCCACGCGGTACGTGTGCCGTTGAACGAGGAATGCTGGCTCGGACTCAACGGCTCGCCCAAGGGGACCGCTTACCAACAGGGCGTCAAAGAGTACGTCGACCTGCTGGTCACCAACGGCATCACCCCGATCCTCGACCTGCACTGGACGCGGGGCGCCTATACCAACGGGCCGGACTGGCACTGCAAGGACGCCACCGCGACCTGCCAGAAACCCATGCCGGACGCGCAGTACGCCCCCCAGTTCTGGACCGGCGTCGCCAGCGCCTTCAAGGGCAACGACGCCGTCGTATTCGATCTGTTCAACGAGCCGTACCCGGAGATCGCCGCCGACTGGGACAAGACCGTCGGCTGGCAGTGCTGGCGCGACGGCGGCGCCTGCACGGGGCTCCCGTACGAGACGGCCGGCATGCAGGACCTGGTCGACGCGGTCCGGGCCACCGGCGCGACCAACCTCCTCATGCTGGGCGGCCTCGAGTGGGCCAACGACATGCGCGAGTGGCTGACGCACATGCCGAACGACCCGCTGAACAACGTCGCCGCGTCATGGCATGCGTACAGCTTCAACGCCTGTGCGACAGCATCCTGCTGGGACAGCCAGGTCGCGCCGCTCACCGAGCACGTGCCCGTCGTCATCGGTGAGTTCGGCCAGGACAACTGCGGCTTCGACTACATGCAACAGCTGGTCGACTGGGCCGACGCGCACACCATGAGCTATCTCGCGTGGACCTGGAACCCCTGGGGCTGCAGCAGTGGTGGCGTGCTCATCAAGGACTGGGCGGGCACCCCCGAACCCGGCGTCGGAGAGGGTCTCAAAGCCCACCTGATCAGCCAAGACCCCTACTCGGCCCCGTAACCGCGTGCCCAGTGCCTCTCGCTGGGGTCGTCGACGGCGCGCACCGGCCGATACGGAGATCGTGCCGGTCGGTGTCTGCCTGCGACCCGACACGGTCGACCCCGGGGTGGTGGTCGGCCGGGAGCTGGACATGTGCGGGCCGTTCAGCACGCTCGGTAGCCGTACCGGTCCGCTGGGCCCGCCGCAGCTGGCGAGCGGTGGTCCAGCGGACGGATGCCGTGCTGCCGTCAGGTGAGCCGGCTGCCCAGACCGTATTCGGAGGCGGTGACCCACCGATGGGACCTGATGCGGTCGTTGACGGCCTCGCCCGTGTTGGCGAAGTAGTTGTCCGTGAGGAGGTCGGCCCACCTCTCTCCCGGAGCGAGGCAGAGGTAGCCCTTCGCGGACGGGTAGTCCTTCTCTGCGTAGAAAGCGACGACGTCCCTGCCTCCGATGAATCCACTGTTCATCACCGAGGTCCCTGCGTCCCCGCTGAGGCGTTGGTGGCCGGTGCGATGAGGCCGAAGGCTCGCGCTCCTCGCCGATGGGGCGAAGTTCGGCGACCCGGGCGCAGGTCGCGTCGGCCACGGCGAGCTTCCGCTCAGCCAACGCTGCGGAGAACCGCTGGTCGGCCAGTACTTTGAGCACATGCAGCGAACGGAGATGTCCGGAGGCCCTCTCCGCGCGGAACCGTTCCCTCGGATCCCCGTAGAGCTACTTCTCGGACTCGGCCACGCAACCGCCCACCTGCTTGCTCACGGTCCCGCCACCGGGGATCTTGACGGAGATCACCGGTACGTCGCGTCCGCCGTCCAGAGCCTTGTCGTAGGCCTGTCGCCGTTGCGCGGAGAGCGTGTTGCGGTAGGCGAGGTTGGGGTTGGCGGCCCGGCCCGCGGCATGCGTGCCACGGCTGCGGTCGTGGGACGCCTGACCGGCCGCAGGATCCCGAACACCAAACTCGCGTCGACGGCCGGTACGTCTGCGTCGAAGTATCGCTCGTTGCCGGTGTCTAGGTCTCGTACGACCAATCGGCCGCGCATGTCTGTTGCGTGAAGCACTGTCCTCTTGGGCCGCAGGGGTCACGCGTACACGCCAGAACCTTCACTTGCAACAGGCCCGGAGCCTGACCGGTGTCCTTCAGGCGGCGCCCACTACGAAGCGTTTCTCTGCCAGTAGCTCGAGCAGCAGCGAGGCTGGCTGGCTCGTGGTGGGTGCGGACGGTCGGATGACGAGGTCCGGGGCGCAGGGAAAGCCGTTGACTTCGGATTGGTCGGAGTTCGCTGTCGACGTCGTCATGTGCACGTGCAGGAAGTGCATGCCGCTCCTGCCGTGCCGTTCGCGTACGACTTCGCCGCTGTCCGTGTACGGCGCGGCCGTCGAGGACACCAGGACGATCACGCCGTTGCGCGCGAGGACCTCGGCGGTCAGCCCTGTCTGCCGCACGTCGACGGCTTCGAGTACGGCCACTCGCCGCCCCGCGCCGCGTAGTCGCTCGGCCACCGCATGGGCGAGGGGGGATGTGCCCGCGTCCGGCGATCCGGTGAGCCATACCGTCACGCCGCAACAACACTGCTCGGGGCGAACCAGCATGATCGGGTCAACCTCGTTTCGCATGGGGTGAGGTGGTGCGGCGTGCGCTCAGGTTCCCGGAGAAGGTCCACCAGAGCGTGCCGTAGGTGATCACGATGCCCGCGATGCACAAGGCCGCCTGGGGCGCGTCCATGGTTGTCGCGAGGCCTGCGGCCACAAGTTGGCTCACGCCGAGGGAGAGGGTGGAGAACATGAAGTCGACGCTGAGGACTCGCCCGCGGATGCCGTCCGGGGTGGCCGACTGCAGGGCGAAGGACGACAGGGTGGAGTTCATGCTGCCGCCGACGTGGGCGATGGCGACCAGCACAACGGCCAGTGGGAACCAGCTGACGGCGGAGAAGGCGGCGTAGGCCAGGCCGAACATGAGGGTCGAGGCCAGAACGAGCAGGCGAATTCGGCCCTCCCGCCCCCACAGGAGCCGGCGGCCCAGCACGGGGCCGATCAGCGCCCCCACTCCGCGGGCGGCGTACAGCAGGCCCACGCCGAAAGCGCCCACATGGAACACGGCGGCGCCCAGGGCGGGGAAGAGCGCCAGCACTCCGTTGCCCAGGGCGGTTCCCGGCTTGGTCAGCAGCAGCGACACGATGCGACGGTCGTGGCGGGCGAACGACGCGGTCTCGCGGAGATCGTCTTGCACCCTGCCCCGCGGCTTGCCGGCTCCGCCGCCACCGCAGGGCCTGCGCACCCGCTGGACCAGGGCCGCGGAGACGCAGAAGGAGACCACGTCGAGGGCGAAGCACCAGTAGATGCCGAGCGTGGAGGCGAGCAGCGCGCCCAGTGAGGCCCCCACCGCGAGCATGACGCCCCAAGCGCCGCCGGTGAGGGCGTTCGCGGTCAACAGGTCGGCCTTCGGGACCAGGTTGGGCAGCGCCGCGTTCGCCGCGGGGCCGTAGAAGGCCTTCACGCCCGCGACACCGCCCAGCGCGATCAGGGCGATCCACGCGGTCGACTCGGTCCGTACGAGGAAGAGGGTGGCGATGAACCCGGCGGACAGCAGATCACAGACGATCATCAGCCGGCGGCGGTCGACACGGTCGACGACCACACCGGCGTACGGGGACAGCGCGGCGATGACCAGCGTGTCGGCCGCGAGGACCAGCGCGCCCCACAGGGGGGCGCTGGTCAACTCCTGGAGCAGGGCCAGGAGCGGGATCATCGCGAACCAGTCCCCGCCCAGGCTGACCAGCTGGGACAGGTAGACGCGGCGGAAGTCGGCTTCCTCGCGCAGGAGTTGAGCGGCCGACCTCCGTCGGGGTGGAGCGGCCGGCGCGTTGTCCGTCGCGCTACTGCCCGTCAGCACGCAGTGCCTCGCGGAGTTCCTCGGACTTCCCTGCGAGGAGGAGAGCGAGCCGGTGCCTGTTCACCTCGGGCAGTCGCTCGATCACCTGCTCGTCCACCCGGGCGAGGAAGCCGCGGCCGAGTTCCAGGGCCGTCGCCATCGCGTCGTCGGTGTTCTCCAGCATGGCGAGCATCGCGATGCGCAGGTCACCGAGGCACATGTCACGCTCGTAGACGGGCAGCAGTTCGGGGGCGCGCTCGCGGAGGATCTCCCCGGTGACCACCATCATGCGCATCCGGGCCGCGATGTTGTCGGGCTCGTACAGGCGCTGTGTGATGGAGCGTTCCCCGGCTTCCCGGATGCGCCAGTGGTAGACGACCTGCCCGACCACATCGACCGACCGGGCCTCGATGTGGGCCCGCACGGTGACCGGCGCGTCCTCGTACTGGGCGAGAGAGAAGGCGAAGCGGTGCCGGTCCCAGAACGACCTGCGGAACACTTTGTTCCAGATCATCCGGTCGAGGATCAGATCCTGGTCGCGGGTGATGTGGGTGCGGCTGCGTGGGGCGGCGAAGACGTCGGCGTAGCGCGGATGCCGGTGTGTTCCGGAGGAGTCGAGGCGCCGGACGTCTCCGGACGCGAAGTCGGAGGCGGTGGACTCCAGGGATTCGACCAGTGCCCGGTAGGCCGTCGGCGGAACGACGTCGTCGGAGTCGGCGAAGGCCAGGTAGGTGCCGGTCGCACGCTCGGCGCCGGCGTTGCGGGCGGCGCTGAGACCCTGGTTGTGCTGGGTGACGAGAGAGAAGCGGTCGTCCTTGGCCACCCATGCGGTGGCGATCTGCGGGCTGGTGTCGGTCGAGCCGTCGTCGACCAGGATCACTTGGATGTCCTTGAGGTCCTGGTGGGCCAAGGACTCCAGCAGTTCGGGGAAGTAGGGGGCGACGTTGTAGAAGGGAACGACGACGCTGAGTGTGGGCGTGAGCATGGGGGGCTACCTCAGTCCTCCGGGTGTGCGGGCGAGAATTCCCGTGGCACAGGCGATTCCCCCTGCACCCTTGGTGAGTTCCGGTATCGGGACGCGGGCGACACACTCGACGCCGTGCCGGGACAGCAGGTCCGCCGTGGCGCGGGACCCGGTCGGCATGAGGACCGCCCGCGGCGCCACGGTGACGAAGTTGAACGCCAGGTGGGTGCTGACCTCCTCGGACTCGGGGATGTCGACGACCGTGAAGCCCAGCTCGCGCAGGTGCCGGATCTCCGCCTGGTCCATGATCGAGGTGCGGGCGGCGAGCAGGTCCGCGTCGAGGACCTGGAGGACCCCGAGCAGGTGCTGGACCCCGGTGGGCACGGAAAGCCGCAGGAGTCGCGCGCCCTGCTGGCCGGCCTCGTCCGCGATCTGCCGGGCCCCGGACTCGTTCGTGCGGGCGCCGAGTCCGACGGCGACCAGGTCGGAGCGCAGCCAGTGGGCGTCGGCGCCCTCGAAGACGCCGTCGGCGCCGACGGTGCGGGCCACCGGGATGCCGAGCCGGGCGCAGAGTCTGAGGGTCTGGAGCTCCTCGCCGGCCCGGACGGCGCTGGCCATCCGGGGGATCACGGCGCCTGCCCTGGTCATCCACAGCAGGTCGCGCGCGTACATCGCGTTGGCGCCGCGGTACGGATTGCTGCCGGGTGGCTCCGGGGCGGGCAGTGTGTGCACGGTGACGCCCAGCGTGCCGTACGCCTCGGCCAGCGCGTCCATGTCGCGGCGGAGTGCGGTGTGGTCGAGTCGTTCCAGGTGCTGGAGTGCGTCTGGCTCACCGGCGGTGAGGAGCGCGGCCGGCGGGCAGTGCAGGGCGACGTCGGTGAGACGGTCGAAGTCGCGGCTCACGCCGAAGGGCGCCCAATTCCCGCCGGCTGCGATGTCGTCCTCGTGCCGTCCGGGGCGGGCGCGCCAGCCCGGCCCGTGGTAGGCGGCCGCGGTCACACCCACTGGTCCTCCTCCCCCTTGCGGTAACCGAGTTCGTCCGCGACGTCGCGGACGCCCGGCCGGTCGACTGCGGGGAGCACGAGATCGGCCCGCTGCCTCCAGCGGGCCGGGCGGGGCCGCGCGGTCGCCATCACGACCGGGAAGCTCACCGGACGGGTCGGCTGCGGGATCCCCGCGAAGGCGAAGACGGACCGCAGGGTCCGCTCCCGGGTGGCGGGATCGAGGATCTGCTCGAACGGCACGCGCAGGACGTCGTCCGCGGTGTCGGGGCCCAGTGTGTCGAGGACGGACCGGTGCGCGCCCGCCCACTGGTTCGCGCACACCCATTCCAGCGGCTGGTCGACGAGCTTCTCCCATCCGGGGGGAATGTCGAAGTTCCACCAGCGCCGAGCGGCCTCGCCGAGCTCCGAGTACCCGTCGATCGACAGGGTGTGCTGGTCGGAGACGTCGTACGAGAAGAATCCCCGGTCGCGCCAGCCGTCGTAGAGCCCGTTCACGCTCGCGGCGGGGTTGCGGGTGAGGTGGATGACCCGTATGCGGGCGTTCGGCATCAGCCGTCGCAGGATCGGGAGCCGGTAGGCGTCGACCGACGACTTGATCACCACGGGCCGGCGCCGCAATGCGCCGCGATCGGCGGCGGTGCGGGCCTGGGGGACGACGAACGGCGGTTCCTCGATGCAGTAGCCGTCGTGGGGCAGGTGAAGGCCGGCGTCGGAGGCCGTGCTCCGGAAGGCGGGCGGTAAGTCGTAGAACGACGGATCGATTCGGGGATGGGTCGCGCGGAGGTGGCGCAGGACATCAGCGAACAGCGCGTCCGGCTCGTCGGGTCGTGCACAGGTCTCGGCGGTGCGGTCGACGGCCTCCCGTACGGTCGCGAACGCGATCTCCTCGAGCGGCCACTGGAGGGCGAGGCGCCGCGTCACCACGGCCGTATACCGCAACCGGTCCCCGACGGTGGCCGTGGGGCAGACCCGGCCCGATCCGAGGAGGGACATGAAGTCCCTTGAGAACGCCGTCCAGTCGAACTCCACGTCGGGCTCCAGGGCGTCGGAGCCGTCGCGGCCGCGGTCGAGCCTGTTCAGCTTGTACAGAGCGGTGTGCTCGCCGGCGATGGACAGCACGTCCGGCTGGTCGGAGAGGATCTGGTGGAGGAGGCTGCTGCCGCCGCGGGACGAGGCCACGATGGCCACGACGCTGCTGACGTGGGACAGGTCCGCGTCCGAGGCCGGCCGGCCGACTGCCGTGCTGTGCACCTCGTCCAGTGTGTGCCGGGCTGCGGCGATCGACCGTTCGCGGGCGGTGACTTCGAAAACAGGCACCATCAGAGCCGGACCTCACTCCCCGCAGTGCCTTCGAAGACGATGCCGCCACCGGGCGGGACGTCGATGGTCAGCGGGCCCCCCGGATGGTCGCGTCCGGGGGTGATCCGTTCGCCGGTCGGCGACAGGATGCTGAAGGAGAGCCCGGCGGCCTGTGCGTCCACCGTGAGCCGGGTCGCGTACCCGCCGTTGAGTACGACGGTCGGCCGGTGGACCCGACAGGAGGTGGCGGGCTGGAGCACGAAGACGACATCGCGCTCGTCGGCAGTGGCCCGCAGGACGCTGTGCGAGGCGTTGTCAGCGCGGCGGTGCCGCAGGAAGCCGCTGAGGTTGTCGGCGTAGAGCCGGTGATGCCACCGGAGCACGTCCTTGCTTTCCTCGGACAGTCGCGCGAAGTCCGAGCCGTAGGCCGGGATTCCGGCGGCCAGCATGGCGATGACCGTCACGGCTACGTCCGTCGGTGTGTCCCCCGGGCCGAACGTCTGGTAGTCGTTGATCGAGGCGGGCGTGTAGGCCTGCACATGCAAGGTGCGCAGGAAGTTCGTCCGCGGGTCGAACGGGGCGTCGCCGGCGCGCATACAGGTGCCGTACGGGGTGAGGAACGCCGTGCCGTAGTTCTGCTTGAGTTCGACGATGTAGTCGGGTGAGACCTGGCGGGTGCGCCGGTCGGCGTCCTCCAGCATCAGCTGTAACCCCATGAGCATGGAGTCCAGGTCGTGCTCGTGGTGCGGGCTTTCGCACCGCAGGTCGGGTATCCAGTTGAACAGGTCGTACTTGGCTCCGTGGAAGCCGTACTCCTCGACCAGCCGTACGCAGACGTCTGCCATCACCTTGCGCGCCTCGGCGTTCATGAAGCACAGGGAGTAGAACTGCGTCTCGCCCAGGACGGGTTCACCCGAACTCGGGGCGATGAGCAGGTGACGGCGGTCGGCTAAACAGTCGGCGGCGGGACCTACGGCGTGGGGGGCGCACCAGATGACGGCACGTGCTCCCATGTCGTCGAGACGGCGTACCAGCCCTCGCATGTCGGGGAACTTGGCGGGATCGGGCTTCCAGTCACCGATGTTCAGCGGGGTGTCGTACGCGGTGTCGAGGCCGGGGCCGAACCAGCCGTCGTCGATGATGAAGTTCCGGACACCGACATCCAGGCCGATCTTGGCGTTCTCCAGGACCATGTCCGCGCTGATGTCGTCGCTGGCCCAGTCGGTCCAGCTGCACCAGAAGGGTTCGAACGACTCCGTGACGATACGGTCGCGAAGCCCGAAGACGGTCCGGGTGTGCTCCGAGAAGTCCCTGAGAACGTTCATCCAGGGCCCGTGACCGCCGTCCTTCTGCCGGGTGAGGACATAGACGTGTTCGGTGACGGATCCGTCGGCGGCGGGCACGGATCGCGGCAGCGGATACTCCTCCGTGCCGCGCCGGATGCTCACCTCGACGCCGCGCGTGTGCACGTTCAGGGCGCGGTTGGAGACGGGTTCCAGGAGGCGAAGGTCTGTCTCGGCGAGGGCGCCGATGACCCCCATGGCCAGATCCACGTTCCCGTCCCGGCCGGTGAACATGTACAGCGGAACCTTCACGTCGTTGATCTTCGACTGGGCGAGCCTGCCGTACTTCCAGAAGCCCGTGACGTGCATCAGGTTCATGAACCACCGGCCGCTGTCCGGCGGGACGACCTCATCGAAGTTCCCCATCGGGGCGCGGAGCAGATACTCGAGCGAGACGATGCGCTCGCCACTCGGTGGATGCACGGACACCTTGAAGGGTGCCGTCCCGCTGACGCTGACATCGAAGTCGTCCTGGGCGACATCGGCTGCTTCTCCGAGCGCGAAAGGGCCGAACTGCCTTTCCGCTCCTGACTCGAGCCGAACGATCAGACGCATGTGTGGTACCGCGTTCATTGGTTGCCCTTCTGATGACAGAAGGCCCACTCGGGCGGTGAGCTCGAACTCTGTTACATGCCGTTCACGTTCCGTAGGCAACCATAAGCCAACATGACACGTCAATGATCTTGCCCAGATTCCTTACCAAATCAACAAACTTACATGAAAGTAAACATCGGGCGTCGCGGTCCGGCAGGAACTACGCGGGGACCGGGCCCGGGCTGGTGCGCAGGGCGAGGCACGTGGGCAGTGTTCGCCCTGGCCGCCCAGGAGCCTTGCCGCTCACCCCTTCGCCTTGGGCTTTGTGGTCCCGTCTGATCCCCGACACGTGGACCTGGGCGAGGACCCACCTTGACCTGACGCTCAAGACCATCAGCCACCCAAAGGACGCTGTCGACTTCGACATCCTGTCCGGCGCTGGGTGATCGAGGGTTCGATCGCCTGGATCATGCACGCCGGTCGTCACGCCCGGGAGTACGAACGACTCATAGAGCACTCGGAATCCTTGATCACCCGGGCTGCGATCAAACTGATGAGGCGCATCACAGGCCGGTCCTGGTGATCACACAGAGCGCGCGTTCCTGTGGTCCGCCTCGGAGGGCATGCGGGATCTCGGCATCCTGAGCGGCGGGTCGACCAGCCTCGGGCAGCTCACCTGCTTCGCCACCAACACCAAGCACACCCCGCTCGCCGAACTGGAACTGCGGCACCGCCGACGGACCCGTGCCGAAGACCGCATCCGCGCCGCACGGGCCACCGGCTTGCGCAATCTGCCCCTGCACGATGCGGCGCAGAACCCGCCGCCTGCGTCTGCGGCTGTTCTCCACCGTCGCCCAGTTCGTCATCACCGGCCGCCGCATCCTCCGCCTGGCACACCACTGGCCCTTCATTCCCGTGATTACCAGGCACCCCGAGGTGCAGGCGGATCAGCTTCACCGGTTCGGCCCCGTCAGGCGGGCTGCAACTCCACGCGGTGCATCACCTCGCGGCAGAAGGGCGTCAGAGCCGCGGCCGCGGCCGGCCCGCCCTGGGAGACGGACCGGCCTCACGGCGCTACGGGGTCACGGTCACCCCGGGCGCCATCTCGGCGGTTCCGTTGGTGAGCTTTCCGGTGCCCGTGGCGCCTTCGGAGCTGACGAAGCGCAGCTCGTGGTTGGTGCCGCCCGCGTTGCCGACGGCGAGCAGGAGCGTGGACTGGTTGGCCGCGTACGCGTTCTGGACGAAGGAGGTGATGTCGACGGTGATGTCGCGGCCATCGATGGCATTGCCCTGGTGGGTCCCGCCGCCCTCGGGGACGAGGGTCGAACCGAGGGTGAACGGGGCCGACTTCGCGACGGAGGAGGTCGTCGCGGTGAAGCTCGGCCGGTTCTGCCAGGTCATCGTGTTGACCGGGCAGGACGTGCCGCCGCCGGTGCAGGTGGTGTCGCTGACGGGCTGTACCAGGAGCTGGTCGGTGTCGGTCGACGGGACCGACGTATAGCGGTGGCCGACGTAGGTGAGATGGAGTGTCGCCTGACTCGGTGCCCTGGTGAGGCCGCTGAGGGGGAACTGGATGTAGGAGAGCTTTCCGTCCCCGGATCCTGTGGTGTACTGCTCCCCCATCAGGCCCACCCCTGTGTTGCGGGTGATGAGGGTCAGGTCCGAGGAGTTGTTCTTGGTCTGGTCGCCGGTCCACGCACCCACCCAGGTGTCACCACTGGTGAGCGCGCCGGCCTTGACGTTCTGAGTGTGGCCGCTCGCGTCCGTGAAGGTAGACGTCAGCGTGCCGATCCCGGTTGGCGCCAAGGGGAACTGGCTGCTGTATTCAACGAGCTTGCCGGCGACGCGGAGGTTGTTCAGCGTCACGTTCGTGGCACCGGTCAACGGGCTGCTGTTCGCCTTCTGCTGCGAGAACCACACGTTGTCGAGTGTGAAGGTGCCGATCGGGGCCCTGGTGTAGGTGTACGCGGCGCCCGAGCCGTCCGGGTTGGGGGCGTAGCCGTAGGTCGCCTGCTGGTCGGCGGTGATCGTCTGGGTGGATCCGTTGCCGCCGTTGAGCCCGATCGGCCCCTGAGTGAACCGGGAGGTGTCGATCGAGCTGTTCTTCACCACGATGCTCTGGATGCGCGGGTACGGGTTGGGGCTGTTGTGCGTGAAGATGCCGCCGGCCGCCGGCGACACGGAGTTGAAGTTGTCGAACGTGTAGTTGGTGAGCCGGTAGCCGTACGAACTCCATCCGATCCGGATCGCGTTGCCGGCGGCGACGGACCAGTTCAGCGTGTTGCTGACCGAGATGTTCTTCGAATCCGCGGTGTCCCAGTGGTAGTTGTCGAATCCGAGGGCGTCGGCGACGGTGTCGTGGGCGGCCACGGCGTTGACATATCCCTGGACGTCGGCGCTGGAGGTGCCGAGCTGGAAGTTGTTCCACACGCCGGAGGCCAGCGGGGTGAATCCGTCGCTGGGGTTGTAGTGGCCGGAGGCGAACGCGTCGTCGTTGCCGAGCGTGAAGATGCCGTTGGCGGTGATGTCCTGGCCGCTCGCGAAGTCCGTTCCGTCGATCCATGGCTGGCGGTACGGAGTGAGGGCCTTGATGTTGTTGAACGTCACCCTGCTGGCGGTGTGGGTCTCGTAGTTCCACTGCTTCGAGTCGCGCACGTAGGTGTCGTTGAAGGTGATGTCCGACGAGTGCATGACCATGACGCCGCCCTGGTGCTGGCTGCGGTAGGCGTCGTGCAGGTCACCGCTGCCGGAGGCGTTGTAGTTCGCCACGCCGTTGCCGTCGAAGACGCCGCGGCCGTCGATCTCGATGTCGCTCGAGTTGATGATCCCGACCGCCGGCTCGAACGCCTCCATGTACGCCTGGACGCGGTTCTTCAGCAGGGCGCCTTCGTCGGTGTAGATCTTCAGCTTGCCGCCCTTGAGCGTGCTGCCGTCCACGCCGTTGACGAGGAGACCGGACCACACGTAGGTGCCGTTCGGGAAGTAGAGCGTGTTGAGCGCCGTGGGGTTGGCCTTGATGGTGTCGAGGGCGGCCTGAAGGGCGTACGTGACGTCGCCCGCGGCCATGGTCCGTACATTCGGGTATCGCACGTTGACGCTGCTCGCGCTCACCAGGTTCCCGGCCGCGCTCTTCTGACCTGCGGGTATGGCGGTGCCGTTGACGGTCTTGCCCGCCATGGAGCTCGTCGTCGCGGCGGGCGCCTTCTGGGCCGCGCTGTTGGGGTGCGCGGCGAGGTACTTCGCGGCGAACTGCTGGAAGTTGAGGACTCCGGTCTGCAGGTTGACGCCGGAACCGTCCGGTGCGCTCGTGGTGTCCGGGCGCTGCGCCGGGGCTTCCAGGGGGTCGTTGATGACCGCCAGGTAGGGCTGTCCCGTGGCATTGGTCGAGTCGCCGTTGACCATCACGATCGCCTGGTTCAACCCGGCGGCGGCTGACATCTGGAACGTCAGGGTGTGCTTGTCCGCGCTCACCGAGACGCTGCTGGAGGGGTAGTAGCGGGCCGGATAGATGTTCACCGTGTCGATCGTTGTGCTGGGCAGCGTGACCGTGACCGTCGGCGTCCGGGAGTCCGACGCGAAGCGCGCGATGTCGAAGTTGTTGCCGTTCTGGGCGTACTTGACGGCCTGGACGGGCGTGCCGGCGACCTGCACCTGGTACTTGGTGGACGCCACGTCCGGGGACGTCGTCGTACCGCCTCCCACGCCGGTCGGTGCGTAGGTGTGGACGGTGGTGGCGGCCTGTGCGGGGACGACGGCGGTGAGCATGAGGCTCGCCGCCGTGACGGCAGCACCGGCGGCGGCCGCGATGAAGCGCATCGCGTGCGATCTGCGGCGCGCCGGGACGGGGTTCGGGTCGGCGTCGGAGCCGGCCGGTCGGTTCATGCCTGTCTCTCCTCCGGACGAGATCTTGCGAGGTCTGTTCAGGCGCTCGTCGCCCGCTGGGGACGGGGCGGAGCATGCGCTAGGGGGTCAGGGTGACAGGGGCACCGCGTTGACCGATCCATGCGATCAAGCGTGGCCGGGACGTTACTGGCGTATTTCCGGAGCCGTCAATGGTGCGCGCACGTCAAGTCGCGAAAGGAATCATGACCTGGGCCGGGCGACCCCAGCCTGCGACACAACGGCTGGATCACTGCCTTGGTGCAAGGTCTTGCCCTGCCGCAGCAGCCGTCCTACAGTGACGCCACTTTCGTGGATCGATAAATGTTTCGGGGAGACTACGTGGTGACCATGGCGGACGTGGCCGCGAGGGCGGGCGTCACCAAACAGACCGTCTCCAACGTGGTCTCGGGCAAGAAGGTGCGGCCGGAGACCCTGGCGAAGGTGAACCAGGCGATCGCGGAACTCGGCTACAAGCCGAACCTGGTGGCGCGTTCGCTGCGTACCGGCAGCACCTCGACGGTGGGGCTGTTCGTGCCGTCGGTGGCCAACGCGTTCTATTCGGAGGTGGTGGAGGAGGTGGAGAACCTCCTGGTCGGCCGCGGGTACAACCTGCTGCTCGCCACGACGCGCGACGATCCCGACTACACCCGGGTCCACTTGGAGAACCTCACCGCGCGCTCGGTGGACGCACTGCTGGTCGCCGGGGACAACGGCGTGGAACAGCAGCTGCCGATGCTCGCCGCCGCCACCTTCCCGGTCGCGCTGTTCGCCTGGGAGGGCGACCCGCCGACCACACTCCCGGTGGTGTCCATCGACTACCAGCACGCCGGGTTCCTGGCCGGGTCCCACCTGCGCGAGCTCGGCCACCGGAACGTCGCCGTGGTCGCCGACCTCCCCGCGCACACACCGCGTGTCGAGGGCCTGCGCCGGGCGTTCGCCCCCGACGGGCTGGACGACCGCAAGGTCTTCGCCTGCACCAGCGACGACGCCGCCGGCGGCTTCGACGCGGCCTGTGCGGCGCTGGAGGCGGATCCGGAGCTGACGGCGATCTTCGCCACCCATGATGTGCTGGCCGTCGGTGCCATAGAAGCGGTGGTCCGGTCCGGGCGCCGGGTCCCCGAGGACGTCAGCGTCGTCGGCTTCGACGACATCGCCCACGTGGGGCGGATCCGGCCCGCACTGACCACGGTCACCTTCCCCAAACGCGAGATGGCCCAACAGGCCGTCGAACTCCTGCTGCGAGCCGTCGACTCCGGCCGGCCGCCGACCAACGTCGTATCGCTGCTGCGCCCGACGCTGACCGTCCGGGACAGCAGCGGCCCCGCCCGGCAGGACGGCCCCACCCCGCACGACGGCCCCACCCGGCACGACGGCTGAGCGCCTGGCACCGCCTGACCTGCCACGGCCCACGCCATGGGCCGCAGGCGCCGTCCTTCCCGGCCGTCCCCCACCACCACCGGGCCTTGCGAGAGGAAACACGTCTTCTGATGAACAGCCTCGACCCTCACGCCTACGTCGAAGACCGGTCGCCGGGCACCGGACGGCTGCGGCCGCGCGCCGCGTTCGCTTCCGACCTGCCCACGATCGCACTCGACGGCGACTGGAGATTCCGACTGGCGTCGAACCTTGACGACCTCACGGGGGACTTCGCCGCGCCGGACTTCGACGACACCGCCTGGGACCTGCTGACCGTGCCGTCCTGCTGGCAGATGACCGGCCTGCCCGATGAACTCCGTTACGGTGCCCCGGCCTACACCAACGTCCTTTACCCGTTCCCGGTCGACCCGCCGCGGGTGCCCCGGCAGAACCCGACCGGCGAGTACCGCCGCGAGTTCGAGGTTCCGGACGGGTTTCCGGCCTCGGCCGCGGTGCTCCGGTTCGAGGGCGTCGACTCGGCGTTCGCGGTGTGGCTCAACGGGACCCGGCTCGGCGACGGCAAGGGCAGCCGCCTGACCACCGAGTTCGACGTGTCCGCAGGTCTGCGGCCCGGCCGTAACGTCCTCGCGGTCCGCGTGCACCAGTGGTCGTCCGGCAGCTACCTGGAGGACCAGGACATGTGGTGGCTGTCCGGGATCTTCCGGTCGGTGACCGTGGCCGCCCGCGGTGTCGAGGACTTCTTCGTCCAGGCCGCTTACGACCACACGACGGGGCAGGGCACCTTGTCCGTCGACGTCACGGCCCCCACCCGGGTGTCCCTGTCGGTGCCCGAGCTCGGCATATCCGCCGCCGATCCGGCGGGCCCGCACGTGATCGACGGCATCGAGCCCTGGTCGGACGAGCAACCACGCCTGTACGACGGGGAACTGGTCTCCGAAGCCGGGGAGCGGATACCGCTGCGCATCGGCTTCCGCACCGTGGCGGTCGTGGACGGCGTCCTGACCGTGAACGGCAGGCCGATCTCCCTGCGGGGCGTCAACCGCCACGAATGGCATCCGCTGACGGGGCGGACCCTGACCGAGGACACCATGCTGACCGACGTGCTGCTCATGAAGCAGCACAACGTCAACGCGGTGCGCACCAGCCACTACCCGCCCGACCACCGGTTCCTGGACCTGTGCGACGAACACGGCCTGTGGGTGTTCTGCGAGGGCGACCTGGAGACCCACGGCTTCGAACCCGGCGGCTGGCGGCGCAACCCCAGCGACGACCCCGCATGGCGCGAGGCGTACCTCGACCGGACCGCGCGGCTGGTGGAACGCGACAAGAACCACCCCTCGGTCATCGTCTGGTCGCTGGGCAACGAGTCCGGCACCGGGGCCAACCTGGCCGCCGCGGCCGAATGGATCCGGCGGCGCGACGCCGGCCGCCTCATCCACTACGAGGGCGACTTCGCGAGCTGCGCGTACGTCGACCTGTATTCCCGCATGTACATCGATGCGGCCGAATTGTCCGCCGTGGGACGCGGCCAGGAGGCACCGACGGCCGATCCGGCCGACGACGCGCACCGCCGCGCCCTGCCGTTCGTGCTGTGCGAGTACGGACACGCCATGGGCACCGGCCCCGGCGGGCTCTCCGAGTACCAGCAGGTCATCGAGGCACATCCCCGCCTGGTCGGCGGATTCATCTGGGAGTGGATCGACCACGGCATCGCCCGGCTCACCGGGCAGGAGGACCCTCACACGTTCTACGCCTACGGCGGCGACTTCGGCGAGGAGATCCACGACGGCAATTTCGTCGCCGACGGGCTGCTCTTCCCCGACCGCACACCGTCGCCGGGACTGGTCGAGTACAAGAAGGTCATCGAACCCGTCCGGGTCCACATCGACCCGGCGACCCGGCAGATCCGCGTGCACAACCTGCACCACGTCCGCGACACCCGCTATCTGGACTTCCAGTGGACCGTCGAGGACGGGGGCGAGCCGGCCGGCTCCGGCCGCCTGACCGTGCCCGCGACCGCACCGGGCGCGACGACGACCGTCGACTGGCCCGCCGACGTCACCGCCGCGCTCGACGCGGCACGCAAGAACGCATCCGGCGACGAGGTGTGGCTGACCGTCACCGCGGCGCTCGCCGCCGACGAGACCTGGGCCGCGGCCGGTCACGAGATCGCCTGGGCGCAGGGCCTGGTCGTCGCTCCGGCCGTTCCGCCCGTCCCCCTCACGCCGACACCGGCGATCGCCCACGACGGGAACATCACCCTGGGCCCCGCGCGGTTCGACGCCCTCAGCGGAGTGCTGACACAGCTCGGCGACCTTGAGCTCGACGGTCCGAGGCTGGACGTCTGGCGGGCCCCGATCGACAACGACCTGCTCAGCGCATTCGCCGAGCCGCAGATCGGCGCCTGGCTCGCCGCCGGACTGCACCGGATGCGCCACGACGTCCTGGGCGTCGAGCCAGGCGCACAAGGGCTCACGGTCACCGCCCGGCTCGCCGCCGCCGGATCCGCCTCCGCACTCGACGTCGTCTACCGCTGGACGGCCGGCGACGGACCGGAAGCGGGCCAGGCCCGGCTCCGCCTGGAATGCACCGTCACCCCTGACGGCGCCTGGTCGGTGCCGCTGCCCCGGCTGGGGATCGCGATGTCGCTGCCCGGCACCGACGCCGAGGTCGAGTGGTTCGGCCTCGGTCCCGGCGAGGCCTACCGCGACTCCCGCACCGCCGCGCGCACCGGCCGCCACCGGTCGACCGTCTCGGCGATGCAGACCCCCTATGTCCGCCCGCAGGAGAACGGCAACCGCCACCAAGTCCGCCGCGCCCGGATCACGACCCCGGACGGCACCCTGCTCATCACGGGCGACCCGGTCATGGACCTGACCGTACGTCCCTGGAGCACCGCGGCCCTGGCTGCCGCGGCCCACCAGCACGACCTGGCCGGCGACGGCCGACTCCATCTCCACCTCGACCACGCCCACCACGGACTCGGCAGCGCGGCCTGCGGCCCGGGCCCGTCGGCAGCGGACGTCCTGGCCGCCGTCCCGACCGTGTTCAGCGTCGAGTTCAGCACCGGTCGGTAGGCGGGCCTGGCCGCCCGCCCACCGACAGTCCAGCAAGTCAGTCCCCGTCACGAAGGGTTTCGCTCACATGGACAGCACCACCATACGCAGCCGCAGACTCCTGGCGCTCGCCACCGTGACCGCCCTCGCGTTCGGCGTCGGCGCGTGCAGCAGCGACAAGAAGGACTCGGCCGAGGGATCGGGCCAGGCCGGGCCGGTGAACATGGAGTTCTGGGGCTGGGCCGGTTACGAGAAGATCGTCGACCAGTGGAACGCCTCCCACCCGGACACCAAGATCACCTTCAAGAAGATCCCGTCGGGCCCCAAGGGCGGCTACACCCAGATCAGCAACGCGCTCACCGCCGGCAAGGGCCCGTGCCTGGCCCAGATCGAGTACCAGAACATCCCGTCGATGCTCGTGAAGAACTCGGTCATGGACATCACGCAGTACGCGAGCGAAGGCATGGACAAGTACATCCCGTCGGCCGTCTCGGCCTCCAGCGTCGGCGGCAAGATCTACGGGGTCCCGGTGGACGTCGGCCCGATGGTCCTCTTCTACCGCGAGGACCTGTTCGCCAAGTACGGCATCAGCAAGCCGCCGGCCACCTGGGCCGAGTACCAGGCCGACGCCGAGAAGGTCACCACCGCCGGCCCCGGCGTGAAGTTCGGCACCATGCTCGGCGACGCCGGCAGTTTGGCGTCCTTCACCTTGCAGACCGGTCAGTCCTGGTACTCGACCAAGGGGGACAGCTGGACCGTCAGCATCGACAACCCCGGCACCCGCAAGGTCGCCTCCTACTGGCAGGACCTCAAGGACAAGGGCCTGGTGGCGAAGACCGGCAGCGCCTGGGACCCGCAGTTCAACAAGGCCTCCGAAGCCGGCAAGGTGCTGACGTTCGTCGGCGCGGCCTGGGCCGCCGGTGGTCTGAAGTCGGACCTGGCGAACCTGTCGGGCAAGTGGCGGGTCGCCCCGATGCCGACCTGGGCGGCAGGCGACGGCAAGAGCGCCAGCAGCGGCGGCTCGGCCACCTCGGTGATGACCGGGTGCAAGACGCCCAACGAAGCAGTGCAGTTCGCCGATTTCCTGTCCAGTGACCCGCAGGCCGTGAAGACGGGCATCGAAGGCGGGCTGTACCCGGCGTCGAAGGCCGGGCAGGAAGACCCCTCGCTCACGGGCGGTGACCCGTACTTCGGCGGCCAGAAGGTCGGTGACGTGTACAAGGCCTCCGCCGCGCAGGTGCCCAGCACCTGGACCAACGGCCCGACCTTCCAGCAGGTCGAGACGGACTTCACCGGTGCCATCGGTAACGGCACTCTGCCGGACGCGGTCACCAAGGTCCAGGCCTCGACGGTCGCCGCGATCAAGAAGCTCGGACTGTCGGTGACCAACGGCTGAGGCAGCGGAACTCCAGCCGCCCCGAAGGATTCCCGCGGCCCTCCGTGTCCAGCGCCGCGGGAACCGCTCCTTGACGACGAACCGCCCAGCGAGGTTTCCATGAGCAGTCCCAGCAGCACCCGGACCGCGTCACCGCCGCGGCCGGCGCCCGCGGCCGTCCGCCGCGTCTCCCCCGCCAGTCGGCCGCGGCGCACCGGCCGCCGCAGCGGGTTGACCGCGTCGGGTTTCCTGGCGCCGTTCGCGGTGCTCTTCCTGTCCATGATGGTCGCGCCGATCTGTTACGCGATCTACCAGAGCTTCTTCACCGTCCACCGCGCGGGGCTGTTCGGCGGTGCGCAGTCCACCGAGTTCGCGGGACTGTCCAACTACGCCGACGCCTTCAAGGACCACGACTTCATCGCGTCCATCGTCCGGGTCGTGCTGCTGGGCTGCGTCCAGGTCCCGGTCATGCTGGGCCTCGCCCTCCTGCTCGCGCTCCTGCTGGACTCCCGCTCGGCCCGGCTGCGCAAGACCTACCGGCTCACGTTCTTCCTGCCCTACGCGCTGCCCGGTGCCATCGCCGCGGTGATGTGGTCCTTCCTCCTGGTCAAAGACCTCTCGCCGTTCACCGGACCGCTGTCCCACCTCGGGATGCACACCGACTTCCTGTCGCCGTCGTGGGTTCCGGTCTCGATCGGGAACATGATCACGTGGGGCTGGACCGGCTACAACATGCTGATCATCTACTCGGCGCTGCAGACGATCCCGGCCGAGGTGATGGAGGCCGCCGCGCTCGACGGCTGCACCGGCTGGCGCCTGGCGTGGGCGGTGAAGATCCCGCTGGTGCGTCCGGCGCTGGTGCTGACCACGGTCTTCTCCATCATCGGAACGGCGCAGATGTACACCGAGCCGGCGGTGCTGGTCGGTGCGCGCATCCCGGGCGTCGACCCGAAATTCACCCCGATCATGAACACGACCCTGGGCATGGACGTGGGCGGCCAGAACCTGGCCGCAGCCGAGTCCGTCGTGCTCGCGCTGATCACCCTCGTGCTGTCGTTCGGATTCCTCAAGTACAACCAGCACAAGGGAGCGATGGCATGAGCGTGATCGGGGCCGACCGGCCGACCCGACCGGCGCGCCGCGGCGCCGACGTCGCGAGCAAGGCCGTCGTCAACGGCGTGCTGGGCCTGATGGCCCTGTACACGCTGATCCCGCTGTGGTGGCTGTTCGTCTCCTCGACCAAGGCCTCGGGCTACCTCTACACCGGTACGCCGCTGTGGTTCTCCCACTTCGACCTGGTCACCAACATCAAGAACGTGTTCAGCTTCGAGGACGGCATCTTCTCCACCTGGCTCGCCAACAGCGCGCTGTACAGCCTCGTCGGCGCCACCGTCGGCACCCTGCTGTCCGCGATGGCCGGCTACGCGCTGTCCA
This sequence comes from Streptomyces griseorubiginosus, assembly GCF_001514195.1. Taxonomy (GTDB): domain Bacteria; phylum Actinomycetota; class Actinomycetes; order Streptomycetales; family Streptomycetaceae; genus Streptomyces; species Streptomyces griseorubiginosus. Next base: position 37,468 of record NZ_KQ948743.1, read on the forward strand.
AGTTCACCTTCCGCGGCCGTGAAAGCGTCTTCAACGTCATCCTCGCCTCGGTTCTCATCCCGGCGCCGATGTTCGCCCTGCCGTTGTTCCTGCTCATGGCGAAGCTGGACATCACCGACTCGTACTGGTCGGTGCTGCTGCCCAGCTGTGTCAGCCCGTTCGGCGTCTACCTGTGCAGGATCTTCGCCGCGTCGTCCGTCCCGGACGAACTCCTGGAGGCCGCACGGATCGACGGAGCAGGCGAACAGCGCACCTTCTTCCGGATCGCCCTGCCGCTGATGTCCCCGGCACTGGTGACCGTCTTCCTGTTCCAGTTCGTCGCCATCTGGAACAACTACCTGCTGCCCTCGCTCATGCTCAACACCCCTTCACTGCAGCCCGTCACGGTGGGCCTGGTGCAGTGGCGCGCGGAGTTCGCCAACGGAGTGCCGCCGCTGGTGCCGATCACCGGTGCGTTCCTGTCGCTGATCCCGCTGCTCGTCGCCTTCGTCAGTCTTCAGCGGTTCTGGCGCAGGGGCCTGACCGCAGGTGCCGTCAAGTAGCGCGGTCACAGCCCCCGTTCAACCAGAGGCGTGGCGGCCTCTGTCCTCGCGCGATCAGGTCGAACCCGTACAGCATTCCCCTGCCGCAACCGTCCACCGTGCAGCCCCGTCAGGGGAGTTGTCACTCAGGCAGGCGTTTGAGCACCAGCGGGCGGTTGTGCGGTGATCGCCGCACAACCGCCCGCTGGTCGCCGGGCCCGCCGGGCCCGCCGGCTCAGGATGCCGAGGTGAGTTCGGCAGGGGTCTTGTCGGGTCCGGATGTGTCCTTCTCAAGGCTGCTGCCCTCGACATCGAGGTCGGGCAGCAGTCGGTCCAGCCAACCGGGGAGCCACCAAGCCCGTCGTCCGGCCAGGGCCAGGACCGCGGGGACCAGGGTCAGGCGTACGGCGAAGGCGTCGATCGCCACGCCGACCGCCAGCGCGAAGGCGATGGGCTTGATCAGGGCGTCGTCCAGCGGGAAGAAGCCCGCGAAGACGGTGAACATGATCAGCGCGGCAGCGGTGACGACGCGGACACTGTGCCGGGTGCCGTCGACGATCGACTGCCGGGCCCGGCCCGAGTGGGTCCATTCCTCTCGTATCCCGGAGACGAGGAACACCTCGTAGTCCATGGCGAGTCCGAAGAGAACGCCGATGAGGATGATCGGCAGAAAGCTGACCACCGGACCGGTGTGCGGAACGCCCAGGGCATCTGCGAGCCAGCCCCACTGGAAGAGAGCGACGACCAGGCCGAGTGAGGCGGCCACGGAGAGCAGGAATCCCGCCGCGGCCTTCAGCGGGACGACGAGCGAACGGAACACCGTCATCAGCAGGACCAGGCTGAGTCCGACGACGATGGCGACGAACGGGAGCAGGGAGTCGCCCAGCCGCGTCGAGACGTCGATGTTGACGGCGGTGGTGCCGGTGACGGCGACAGAGGCGCCGGTGGCCGTGCGCAGGCTGGACGCGCTGTTGCGGATGTCCCGGACGAGTTGGTCGGTGTGCATGCTGTCGGGCCCGGTCTCGGGGATGACAGTGATGACGCTCTGGCCGGGGTCGTGGGTGGGTTGGGGCGGGAGTACCGCCTTGACGTCCTCGAAGGTGCCCAGCCGCCGGGCGACTTGAGCCGCCGCCTGGTCGCTGTCGCCGTCGTGGGTCCTGGTCAGGATGAGCAGGGGGCCGTTGAAACCGGGGCCGAACTTGTCGCTCACGGTGTCGTACGCCGTCCGTTGGGTCGAGTCCTTCGCGGCCGATCCGTCGTCGGGCAGAGCGAGCCGCAGGTCGGCGGCGGGCAGGGCCAGGGCGAGCAGGACACCCGCGGTGCCGAGGACCGCGAGCAGGGGCCTGGCCACGACGGTCCTGACCCAGCGGGCGCCGAGTGACGGCTTGCCGCCACTCTCCTCGGCGTCGGTGGCCCGGGGCGTGGCTCCGCTGTCGGCCGTGGGTGCGAGCTTCGCTCCGGCGAAACCGGCGAGTGCGGGGAGCAGGGTGATCGAGGCGAGGACGGCGACGAGGACGGCTCCGGCGGCGCCCAGGCCCATCGTGGTCAGAAAGGGAATGCCTATGACGCTCAGCGCGGCTAGAGCGATGATCACGGTGCCGCCGGCGAAGACGACCGCGCTGCCCGCGGTGCCGTTGGCGAGCGCCACGGACTCCTGGGGTTCGGTGCCGCGAGCGAGTTGCCGGCGGTGGCGGGAGAGGATGAACAGGGCGTAGTCGATGCCGACGGCCAGCCCCAGCATCAGCGCGAGGGTGACGGCCGTCGAGGAGATGCCGACCACGGGTGTCAGGGCCAGCAGCCCGGTGAGCCCGACCGCGACCCCTGCCAGGGCGGGCAGCAGCGCCATGCCGGCGGCAAGCAGGGAGCCGAAGGTGAGCACGAGGACGAGGACGGCGACGATCACGCCGATGACCTCCGAGGCGCCCACGTGCACACCCTTGCTGCTGAACACCGACCCGCCCACCGACGCCGTGAGGCCTTGGCGTTCAGCGGTCTTCGCCACGTCTTGGAGAGCGTTGACGGAGGCGCTGCTCACCTCGGCGTTCGGCACGGAGTACTGCACCTGAATGATGGCCGTGGTCCGGTCCCCCGAGACGGCCCCCGAGGTCCGCGGATCCACCACCGCGCTGACCTGTGGTGCCCTGTCCGCGGCGGACACGGCCCGAGCGATCGCCGTGGTGTAGGGCGTCTCGGAGACGCGGTGCCCCTTGGGTGATGTGAGAACGATCTGGGCGTTTGCGCCGGACACCTGCGGCAGGGTCGAGCGCAGGGTGTCCAGCGCTCGCTGCGACTCGGTGCCCGGGACGGAGAAGCGGTCGTCGAGCTTGCCGCCGAAGAGGCCGACGCAGGTGACGAGCGCGGCGAGGACGGCGAGCCAGATGCCGAGGACCAGCTTGCGGTGGTGGTAGGCGCGGTGGCCCAGACGGTGGAGCAGGACGGCCATGACGGGCTCCTGTGCGTGAGGGGAAACAGCGGCGCCGCAGAGCAGGCGCACAGATCGAGAGGGCGACGACCTCCACTCGATCATACGACTTTATCAACTGCTCAAGTCAAGCGACCAGCCTTCACGGGGAAGCCAGGTTCGCTCCCATGGAATGGTCCTGAACAGCAGTGATGTACGCAGTCAGTTAACTGAATAGTCAGACCTTGTCACTCGACAAGGTCGTGTGTATGGTCATCCTCGTACCGGCCCCCGCCGCCCACTGGCGGAGCGGCTCACGGGCGCTTCCACGCCTGGACATCACCGAGGAGTGACCATGAACGACCACTGGAGCCACAAGAGCGACGTCGTCGTGATCGGCGCAGGTCTCGCCGGCCTGAGCGCGGCGCGGGACCTCGTGGCGGCCGGCAAGTCGGTCGCCGTACTGGAGGCACGCGACCGGGTGGGCGGGCGTCTGCTCAACCACGACCTCGGCGACGGCCAGGTCACCGAGATCGGGGGCCAGTTCGTGGGACCCACCCAGGACCGCATCCTGGCCCTGGCCAAGGACGTCGGCGTCGAGACCTACCGAGCCGAGGTCCCGGGCGAGAACGTCTACGTGCACGACGGCCGGTCCAAGCGCTTCTCCGGGCACACGCCCCCGGACCTGCTCGCTCTTCCCGACATGGGTATCGCGTTGGCCCGCATCGGCAAGGCGGCCGCCAGGATCGACCCGGCGGCGCCCTGGAAGGCGCCGAATGCGCTGGAGCTCGACGGCATGACGTACGAGACGTGGCTGCGCAAGGCCGAGATCACCGGCGGCGGCGTCGACCTGGTCAACATCTTCCTCAACTCCGCCTACGGCGGCGAGGCGCGCGACGCGTCCGCACTGTTCAGCCTCTGGTACGTGGCCACGTTCGGCGACGAGACGCACCCGGGCACCATGGAACGCGGCACGGGGACCACCGGAGGCGCCCAGGACAGCAGGTTCGTCGGTGGTTCACAGCTTGTCGCCCAGCGGCTGGCGGTCGAGCTCGACGGACGGATCCACCTGTCGGCGCCGGTACGGCGCGTCACCCAGGACTCCACCGGCGTCACCGTCGTCTCGGACGCCGGCGAGTGGCACGCCGAGCAGGTCATCGTCGCCATACCTCCGCTGCTGGCCTCGCGGATCGTGTGGGATCCGCTGCTGCCGCCACAGCAGGACCAGCTCTTCCAGCGGCTTCCGTTCGGCACTCTCATGAAGTGCGTGGCCGTCTACGACAAGCCCTTCTGGAGGGCGGAGGGCCTGTCGGGCATGGGCCTGCTGCGAGGCGGCTCGCCGATCCGCGAGATGTTCGACAACACCCCGCAGGACGGCGGACCGGGAGTCCTCATGGGCTTCCTCGGCGGCAAGGAGTGGCGCAAGTGGGCACACCGGCCCGCCCGTGAACGCCGCGGCGCCGTGCTGCGCTCCTTCGCCCAGGTCGTCGGGGAGCGCGCCTTCGAGACCCTCGACTACGTCGAGCAGGACTGGACGGCCGAACAGTGGACCCAGGGCGGGCCCACCTCCATCGCCGCTCCCGGCGTGCTCACCTCCTACGGCGAGTGGATGGGCCGCGCCTTCGGCCGGGTCCACTGGGCGGGCGCCGAGTTCTCCCCGTACTGGAACGGCTTCATGGACGGCGCCGTCCGCTCCGGCCAGGACGCCGCCGCCGAACTGCTGGCACAGAGCTGACCAACCCAACCACCCACACCGGCCACCGGCCACCGAGCGAGGACCGCGTCCATGAACACGTACACCGTCACCGAAACAGCCGTCATCAACGCCCCCGTCGAACGGGTCTGGGAGGTCATCTCCCGCACCGACCGCTACGCGGAGTGGGTCGCCGGAGCGATCGAGGTCACCGAGCACCACGGGGTGGCCGCCCTCGGCAAGACCTACGCCGAACGAAACCGCACCGTCGGGCCACTGCGCACCAACTCGGTGTGGACGGTCAAGGAGATCGACCCGCTCAGGCGCCGAGTCGACACCGGCACCGGTTTCGCACCCTTGCAGCAGGTGACCAGCATCTTCGAACTCCGACCGACAGTCGGCCGGGACGGCGGCGCCGAGGCGACGGAGATGACCTATCAGGTGGAGTACGCCATCGGCCTCGGTCCGATCGGGATCCTCATCAACGGCTTCCAGGAGCCCGGCATGCGGGCCGGGATGCGGACATCCATGGCCAACCTCGACCGGCTGATCCGGTCCGAGGACTCCTCGCTCGCCCGGTGAGGAGCGTTCTGCCCTGGTCGGCGGCGGTACCCTTCCCGCCGGCGCCGACCAGTCCGCCGGCCCGGACCGACCTGGTCGTACGACCCGTTCGAAAGACTGAGTCGAATAGAATGGCCTCATGGCTCACGTGACCGCGGCCGAACGCCGCCCCCAGCTGATCAAAGCGGCGATCGACCTCATGACCAGGGAGGGCGTCGCCGCCGGCAGCACCAGGGCCATCTCCGCCGAGCTGGGTGTCGCCCAGGCGACCGTGCACTACACCTTCGGCACCAAGGAGGAGCTGTACCGGGCCGTCATGGAACAGCTCACCGAGGACCTGGTCTCCCAGGTCGAACAAGCCGCGCCCACGCACGGCAACTTCGAGGAGTCCCTCTTCGCACTCGCCGAGGCCCTCTGGCAGACCGTACTGAGCCAGCCGGAGTCCTACCAGCTGCTGACCGAACTGACCCTGTACGCCCTGCGCACCCCGCACCTCAGCCAGGCCCTCGACAACCACTTCGCCGGGATCACCGCCGTGACCTCCCAGCTCATCGAGCAAGCCGCCGACCGCACTGGTCACCGTCTCCAGCAACCCACCGCGACCACCGCACGGTTCTTCCTCGCCGCCTTCGACGGCATGAGCATGCAGCACCTGTCGATGCCCGACGAGAAGGCCGAACAGGCCTGCCTCAAGGCGCTCGTGTCAGCCGTGGTGGCCATGGCCTGATATCCGTACGGGCCGGGCGATGCTCCTCGCACACCTGCGTGCGATCCCTTGGTGGCGGGCCACCCAACTCCGGTCCGGGTCGGGGTCCGTCACTGGTTCGCCGTGACCGTCGGCCGCGCCCTGCCGGCCCCTTGCTCGGGCATCACGTCCCGCAACAGGCCCGGTCCGCGTGAGCACCACCGCCTCCGTCCGGAGGAGCTCTGCCTGTGCTCTGCGCCGTGGCAGGGCTGCGCTGTCCAGTCATGCCTGACGTCCATCGGACTCGTTTCACCATCGGCGACTTGAAGGTCGATGCACCGCGCGAAGGAACTCCGCGGTCGTTCGCACGTACCGGGTACGCCGTGGAGTTTCCGGTGTTGCCACGCACGGACCCTCCCCCGACTGCCCAGGACCACCCCCTGCACGCCCTCCCCGACGGCAGTCGGGGCATCGGTTCCCGCTGCCTCGCGGTCTGCGTCTTCGCGAGGCGGCGCCGACGCGCCGGGCGCGGGCGCGGGACGTATAGAGGACTGCACGGGGCCTCGGGAGGCTCGGACTTCTGACAGCGGACCTGTCTCCGCCCCCACGACTGCACCGGTCTACCGGCATCGCCACGCCGCCGTGGACACCGGTCGACCACCCAACGCCCTTTCAAAAGGCGCCAGTTGACCCGGACACGAATGTGCTCCACGTCACCCTGCAACCAGTGGAGATGTGCCCCCTGCCGCGCCGTCGACCTGGCATGCTCATGCGCACCTACTGACAGGTAACAACCGCCGCGCACTGCCCCACCAACAGGTGCGCCGCCCGACCACGCCCACCCCCTCACGTAGTCGCTCTCCGGAATGCCGCCCTGGCACCTACGCCGTGCCACGACGTCATTCCTTCCTGCGGCACCCCCCCCCAGCCACCGCCCTCGAGGACTCACGCGTGCACAAACTCAGAACGCATGCCCTGGTTTCGGCCCTGTCGGCCATCACCGTCGCGACGCTGCTGGCCACCGGCTGCTCCGCCCACTCCCCCGCCGCCACCGGCGACGCAGCCGCCCCCGCGGCCGAAGCCTCGACGCCCGGCACGGGCCAGGAGCCACTCGCAGTCGTCTCCGCCCCGACCGGCGACGCCGCCACCCCGACCGCCGTGGCCGCCGCGAACACGCTCGACAAGACCCCGGCCCGGAAAACCGCGCTCAAGGTCGCCTCGTACGACAGGAAGAGCGGCCGGGCGGTCATAGCGGCACCGCCGTCCGGCTCAAGTGCGGCACCGTCGGCAACCCCATCGGCAACGACCGCTTCCTCGCCCGCCGGCTCCGGCACCCGCCAGGACACGGGCTCGGACGGCGCAACGTCCAAGACCCCTGTGGCCGTCGGCGACGTCATAGCCAGCGCCCCCTCCCCCGGCGCCCCTGACGGCGTACTGGCCAAGGTGACAGAGATCGTCGACACCTCGGCCGACGGCAGTGCCACCGTCCAGACGGAACCGGCCAAGCTCAACTCCGTGCTGGGCCAGAGCAAGGCCAACGGTGCGGTCCCCGTCGACCCGTCCAGCATGAAGGTCGATCCGCTCGTCGAGGGCGTGAAGGTCTCCTGGGCGAAGACCGGTGACCTCACCTTCGGGCCCGAGGGCGCGAAGCTTCCGCTGGGCAGCCTGCGCATCGACGTCGGAACCGCTGTGCAGACCGCCGCAGGTGCCCCCGCGTCGGCCGCCGCCTCCCTCAAGGGATTTGTCCAACTGGCCCCCGAGGTCGCCTTCTCGTACAACGGATCCGGCTCCGCCGCGAGTTCTTCGCCCAGCGGCGCGTTCCTGGGTCTGACCGGCGACTGGACCTCCCAGTGGCAACTGAAGGGCCGCGCTGCCGGCACGACCAACGGCAAGCCGATCCGCATCCCCTTCGCCGAACTGCACGCCGATCCCGTGATCCAGGTCGGCCCGGTCCCGATCGTCGTCAACCTCGATCTCGTCTGCTACTTCCGGGTGGACGCCGACGGCCACGTCACGGTCGACGCCGAACAGGACCTCAAGGGCGACTTCCGCATAGGCGGCAACTTCACCTGGGCCAAGGGCTGGAGCGGCGTCAGCGAATCCCACATGACCGGTGAGCCCCTGAAGACGACGGTCACCGCCGTCGGTGACGTGAAAGCAGCGATGGGTACCGAGGCGACGGTGGGCCTCTACGGCACCGTGGGAGTCACCGCCGACCTCGCCCCCTATCTCCGCGCCGAAAGCAGCGCGACTGCCGAAGGCTCGTCGGACGCCACCGGCTCCGCCCACGGCTCCTGGGCCCTGTACGGCGGCGTCGACCTCACCGGCACACTGAACCTGCAGCTCTCCATCTTCGGCACACCCGTCTTCCAGTCACGGATTCCTCTGGGCGCCGTGCACAAGGAGTGGCTGCTGACGAAGGGCGAAGTGAAGACGTAGAAGCGCTGCCGACCAGGACGAGCCGGAGCGGGCCCGCTGAGCAGGCCACGCAGCAGCGCCCCTCTGACGCGCGGCCTTGTCGACCTCGTCGACGCAGGCGATGGCGTAGCAGGTGCCCCGGACGAATGAACGGCCGTCAGCGTCTCAGAGGAAGACATCACCGCCGATGCGCTGGGCGCCCACATGTTCGCCATGCATGTGGGCGCCGGAGCGTCTGCGGCTCAGCGGATCGGCCGCGCGTCGCATGGCAGCAGGAAGCCGGCGAACGTCAAGCCTCTGTCTTCGCCGCCCTGTGCAGCCCGCTCTCCCACAGGCCCAGGTACGTCAGTACGTTCCCGCCAGACCGGGACTGTCGGCGGTGAAGGAACGGGACCAGGGCGACGGGGTGGCCACCGGCGGACTCACCATCGATGCCCACCCCGCGCGGGCCGATCCGCAGCCGGTCCGTGCATCGGCGCAGCCGGCGGGGCGTGGACGCGGCCGGTATGCACGCCGACCTGTCTGATCTCCCGGTGGTTGATCCAGTGGCGGCCGTGCTCCGGGTGGTAGCTGACGCACCAGCACCTGCCGTAGATCGCGTTGTTGCGCTCGGCTCGCCCGGCCAAGGCGTCCGAGGTGAAGGCGTCCAGGGGCGGACCTGGCAAGGCCCGGACTCAGGCCTCCGCGGCCGCCGCCGCCAACAGCCGGGCGAGTTCGGCCGGCTTGGTGAACATCGGCCAGTGGCCCGAGTCGATGTCGACGAAGTCAAGGTACCTCGAGCGGCTGACCTCGGGCGCGTCTCCGGCGTCGATCCATTCCCGAGCCTGGGCCGGGGTGAACTCGGGGCACACGAGCAGCATCGGGACGTCGAACCTGCGCTCGTCCTTCAACCGCACCGTCCCCTTGGCCACCCCCTCGGGCACGGGGATCGCCGCCGAGGCGATGCGGCTGCGCGTCTCCTCGTCGAGGTCGACGGAGTCCGGTCCTTCGAACGGGCTCCAGCCGGGAAAGGGCATCACGCCGTCCTTCGTCTCGAAGAAATCGGCGTACGGCTGCCCGTCGGCGGACGGGAAGCCGCCGATGAGGGCCACCTTGGCGACCCGCTCGGGCCGCGCATCGGCGGCAAGCCAGGCCAGGGTGCAGGCGGCGGAGTGCCCGACCACCATGGGCTTGTCCGGTGCCGCGTCCACCGCGGCGAGCACCGCGGCGACCTGGTCGTCCAGTGTGGCCGACCCGGCTCCCTCACCCTGGCCCGGCAGGGTCAGCGCCCTGGGGCGGTGGCCGAGTTCCTCGAGCGCGGGTACGACGTCGTCCCAGGCGGATCCGTCGAGCCACAGGCCGGCGATGAGCAGGATGTCCATGGATCAGTTCTCTTTCCCTTGAAGCCGTGAGGTCGGTGCCCCTCACGCTATGACTGGTTCCGGACAATCCGCTTCCGGTGTATACCGTGACCACTTAATCTGCTCGGGTGCCGACCGAGCTCAGTCCCACTGCGCGAGCCCTGCGCACCCTCGAGATCCTCCAGTCCCGTGCCGCGGGAGTGACGGCCGACGAGATAGCCGCCTCCCTGGGTGTCACGGAGCGGGCCGCGCGCCGCTACATCGGCATCCTCCGCGAGGCGGGCATCCCCGTGCACTCGTCCCGGGGCCCCTGGGGCGGCTACCGACTGGGACGTGGGGCGCGGCTGCCGCCGGTCGTCTTCACGGAGCCCGAGGCGCTCGGCCTGGTCATGGCGGTCCTCGACGCTCAGCCGGCGGCCGCCGACCCCGATGCCGACGACCTCGTCGGTACCGCCCTGGGCAAGGTCATCCGGGCGCTGCCCGAGAAGGTCGGCCGGCAGGCGGCCGCTCTGCGCGAGCACGCGTCGGCGGCACCCGATCGTCACGCCGCCCGCCCGGACCCGGCCCTCACGAGCACCCTCGTCACAGCGAGCGCGCTCCGACGCCGGGTACTGATCACCTACCGCAGCGAGTCAGGCAGCGCATGGGAGACCCAGGTGGATCCCTGGGCGGTCGTCGTCCGCTACGGCCGCTGGTATCTCCTGTGCCACTCGCACCACGCGGACGCGATCCGCACCTACCGGATCGACCGGGTCCGCGCGGTCCGGGAGACGGCCCACGGCTTCCAGGTGCCGGACGGCCTCGACCCGGTGGCGGCGTTGGAGGAGAACCTGGGCCAGGGATGGGCGTTTCCCACGCGAGTCGTGTTCGAGGCCCCGATGGCCGAGGTGCTGCCCTCGATCCGCCCGCCCATGGGGCGGCTCGAGCCCTCCGGAGAGGGTTGCGTACTCATCGGCAGCACAAGGAACCCGACCATGTACGCGCAGGAATGGCTGGCGCAGCTGCCGTTCGCCTTCCGCGTGGAAGGCGGCCAGGAACTACGCGCGGCGGTAAAAGCGCTCGCCACCCGCCTCACTGCGGCCGTCACGGACACGACCTGACCTTTTATCGCGAACCACCCATACATGCCAGCTCCTTGGGGCCGCCCCCCTAGCCGCGCGGAAAGGATCGTCCGGCATCGAGCATCACGCCTGGAAGGCACAGGCGCCGTACCGCTGGCAGCTGGTCGGGTTCCTACTTCAGGTACAGATCGGTGTCGAAGATGACGACATCTAGACGAGTAGTTCCGATTTCGGGGTTCACGGATGCAGGGAGGGTGTCCAACATCGGGTTGTGACGACCGAGTTAGACACCCTCTTGACCGCACTGTACGTGCACGTCGATGACCATCTGAATACCCCGCGGTGGCGCGGCCGGCCGCCGAGGCTGACCGACGCGGAACTGGTCACCCTGGCCGTGGCCCAGGCGCTGCTGGGCTATCACTGCGAGGCCCGCTGGCTGCGCTTCGCCCACGCCCACCTGCACGCCCTGTTCCCGTACCTGCCTCAGAGGCCGGCCTACAACAAACGCCTGCGGGCTGCGCTGGGCCTGGTCAAGCGGGTCATCCGGTCCCTGGCGGGCGATTGCGACCTGTGGCTCGATCCGGTGTGGATCGTCGATTCCACGCCGGTGGAGTGCGCCCGCTCCCGCGAGACCGTGCGCCGCTCGGAGCTGGCCGGCTGGGCGAATTACGGCTACTGCCGCTCCCACTCGCGCTTCTACTGGGGCCTGAAACTGCACCTGGTGTGCACCCCGGCCGGGCTGCCCGTCACCTGGGCCCTGGCCGATCCGAAAGTCGATGAACGGCAGGTCCTGGCCGCTCTGATCGACAACGAACCGCACCTGGCCGCCGACCGGCCCGGCCTGCTGATTCTGGCCGACAAGGGCTACATCGCCGCCGAACTCGACCGCTTCCTGGCAGCCCGCGGCATCCAGCTGCTGCGGCCCTCCTACCGCAACCGCGGCACCCCCCACCCCGCAGAACCCCTGCTCAAGACCGTCCGCCAGCTGATCGAATCAGTCAACGACACCCTCAAGGGCCAACTCGACCTCGAACAGCACGGCGGTCGCACCATCGAGGGCGTCGGCGTCCGAGTGGCCCAGCGGATCCTGGCGATGGCCTGCGCGATCTGGCACAACCGCACCATCGGCGCACCCATCACCAGGTCACTGATCGCCTACGACCACTGAGCCACATCGGAACTACTCGTCTAGCTGAGCTCAGCACAGCTCGGTGTAGCGCTCCATGACCACGGGGTCCGCCGAATCATGATGCCGGGGCCGATGCCCGGTGCCCTTCGCCGCGGAAGCAGTGCGCACCGGATGGAGCGCGTCGGCCCCCGGACCGCCACGATCCCCGCGCCCTGAACAGACGGGACCGCACCAGCAGTACGCGCCCGGAACAGACGGGAGCGCGCCACTGGTGCGGAACGAGACGAGGAGGAGGGGGTGCTTGAGGAAAGGGAACGTGTCGCGGTGGATGCCTCCTCGCGCGGAAGCAGTCGCTGAGCAAGCGGAGCATCTCGGACGAAGTCCGCTCCAGCGGCGAAGCGAGGGAGCGCAGGCATCCACCGCGGGCTGCGTCAGAAGGCGGGGACCTCAGAGGGCCGGGCCTTGTTGATGTTGTTGACGAGGTTGTTGGTCAGCGGGAAGTTGGCCCTGCCCCACTGGGAGTTCCACAGGGCGTCGCGCGGCGCCTTGTCCATCTGCTCCATGGTGACCAGGGCCGGGGTGTCCCAGTGGTTGCCCGGGCCCCAGGCCTCCGTGTCCTCGCCCCACTTGGCGAAGCGGAAGGCGTGCGTGCTCGCGCCGTCCTTGTGATAGACGATCTTGACGTGGTTGCCGTCCATCGGCACCTCGTTGATCGGGTGCGTGCTGAAACCGCCGTGCCGGGAGGCGGCCAGGTACCGGGGGCGCTCCTCGCCCTGCTTCTGGAAGACCACGACGCACTCCCAGTCGTGGCGGTGCCCGAAGGCGTCGGCGCCGTTGAGCGTCTGGTCCTTCTCGAAGTACAGCGCGTAGACGTAGGCGCACCAGCCGTTCTCGCACCGGGACTGCGAGTAGGTGTTGGCTCTGCCGAGGTGATCGGTCCGGCAGCCGCCAGTGATCGAGCCGCTGGGGTTGAGGCCGCCGTTGAGGTGTCCGCTCGCGTCCACCGCCGCCGCGGGGAAACAGCCGTCGGTGTCGTAGTCGAAGAGCGGCATGTACTTGTTCTGGAAGGTGCTCGCGTTCCACGGCAGCGGGTTCAGGATCTCGGCGCTCGCGCTTCCCGTCAGACCGACGGTCAGGGTGGCGGCGCTGCCCAGGACAAGGGCGGCCTGGGCGAGGCGGGACAGTCGACGGCGCCTGGCTGTCTGCGGCATGTGTGTGCTCCGGTGATGGTTCGTTCTGCCGGGAGTCCGGCGGGACGAGACCGAGCCTGGAGCACGGGGAGTTGTTCGGCGGGATGCTCTGAACAGGTCGTTCAATCATTTTCGGCGCTACGGGGGATGGCCCCCGTGGCCTGCATCTCCGTGCCTTTTGCGGCCGTTCACCGTTCACCTCGCGTTTCCTCTGCGAGTGTGCCGACGGATGTTGACGGCGGCGGGCACAGGCTCGCATCGGTGACCACAAGGGAGACCGGCGGTCGGATGCCAGGAGCGCGCGGCGCCCGCACCATGCAAGAAGCCGCCGATGGACGGGGGGCGTCCACCGGCGGCCGGTCGGCGGACAGGGGGTGTCCACCGGAGTGTGCCCCTCGGGGGGATGAGGGGCACGGGTTCAAGACTGGCAGCCGGAGCGTTGATCGGCAGCCCGTCTGATCAGGGCGATCAATGCCGGTCGGGTCAGGGCGCGCCCTTGGCCGTGTTCAGGATGAGGGCGTAGTCGGCCAGGGCCGTGATTGTGACGCCGACCAGCCTGTTCCACTGGTCGATCGTCCAGGCCCCCACCCGCTCACCGCTCTGCGGATCGGCGGCGCCCGCGTTGTGCTGCGCCCTGGCGGCCCCCAGCCACCTGTTGAAACGCCCGCTGAGGGTGCCCCAGTTGTTCTCCTCTCCGGTGACCTGCCACGGGATGTACACCGGGTCGCGGTCGGCGGCCGGCTCGTTCGCATAGCCCAGCCTGGTGCCGATGCCTCTGAAGCGGGTGGCTTCCGAGATGAACTGGGTCATCATCAGGACCGCGCGGGCCTGGTTCCGTATCTCGGTGCGCGCCTGGTTGCCGCCGTCGCGGTCGGTGGGCTGCCGGGCGTCGTAGAGGTTCCAGGCCGCGGTGTTCAGCGCGTCCCTGCTGAAGCCGATCTCATTGCGTGCGACACCGGCCCGGTTTTCCAGGTTGGGGTAGTCCGCGTTGAAGTTGGTGGGCCGGTTCGCCGCCCATTGGGTCACCTCGCCTCGGTTGTTCCACGCCACCGCCGGCGTTCCCGACTCCGCCTCGCCGCCCAGGCGGTTGTAGACGGCGTCGTTCGACCACCAGCCCATCAGGTAGAGGTCCCCACGGCGCAGGCGAAGGCGGACGAATTGGTCGTTCCCCCACATCTGTACGTCCACGTCGATGAACTCCCTGGTGTTCGGAGTGTGATCGACCGTGCTGCTGCTGCCCGGGACCTGGTTGTCGGCGCCGTTGACCTGGCGGCGGATCTGGTTGATGAAGTCCCAGTAGTTCCACCTGTTCATCTCCCCGATCTTGAAGCGGGGGATGCGGTCCTGGGCCGAGGCGGTGGAGATCTGGCCGAGCGGGCCGACCAGGGTGGAGAAGACCGACAGCACCAGAGCGGTGATGATCATGCCGATGGTGAACCTGCGAGTGCGTCGCCGCGACGTCTCGTCCGTGTGGGCCATGCGTGTCCTCCAGGTGTTCGGAGTGCCGGGGATCCGGCCTTGTCCCACCGACGTTCGCAACCGGAACGTTGATTGGCATGTGCCTTCTGTCGGGTCGTTCAACTTCGCGACAAAAGGGGCTTGATGGACGTCACGTGCCGTATCGCCGGTATGTCATCTGGCGGCAACCTGGGCGTCACCGGGCGGCTTGTACGTTCGTCGCGCGCGATGTCCCTTTCGCGCACTGTGCGGACTGTACGGAGGTGAGCGCGTGGGGCGCCCGGAAAGACCCCTGGACCCGACGGCCGGTCCCGTCGCGCGGCTCGCGCATGAACTGCGCGAGCTGCGCAAGGCCGCCGGGAGCCCCTCGTACCGGAAGATGGCCGAGGCGGCGGCCTTCTCCGCGACAACGCTGTCGCAGGCCGCTGCCGGCGAACGGCTGCCGTCCCTCGCCGTCGTCCGAGGCTACGTACAGGCGTGCGGCGGCGACCCCGACGCCTGGGAGCCGCGGTGGAAGGACGCCGACGCGGAGGTGGCGGGCGAGGTCCGCGACGACGCCGAGGACGTCGTGCCGTACCGGGGTCTGGCCCGGTTCGAGCCGGCCGACCAGGGGCTGTTCTTCGGGCGGTCCCGGCTGACGGAGGACCTGCTCCAGCTCGTGTGCGGACACCGGTTCGCCGCGATGTTCGGCGCCTCCGGCAGCGGGAAGTCCTCGCTGCTGCGGGCCGGCCTCATCCCCCGGCTGCAGAAGGAGATCACCGGCCGGGGGCGTCCGGCGGTGCTGCGCGTGCTCACGCCCGGCGACCGGCCCGCCGCCACCTACGGTCATCTGCTGACCCCGGGCCCGGACGAGCCGGAGAGCTGGGTGGTGGTGGACCAGTTCGAGGAGGTCTTCACCCTGTGCCGGGACCGGGCCGAGCGGGCCCGGTTCATCGACCTGCTGCTCGCCGCCCGGGACCCGGACAGTCGACTACGGGTTCTCATCGCCGTACGGGCCGACTTCTACCCCCGCTGCGGCGAGCACCGCGCTCTGGCGGACACGCTGTGCGGCGCCGGGCTGCTGGTCGGGCCGATGACCGCGGAAGAACTGCGGGAGGCGGTCGTCAAGCCCGCGCAGGAGGTCGGGCTCCTGGTGGAGCGCGAGCTGACCGCACGGATCGTGGAGGAGGTCCTCGACGCGCCCGGCGGGCTGCCGATGCTCTCGCACGCCCTGCTGGAGACCTGGCGTCGGCGCAAGGGCCGGGTGCTCACCCTGACCGCGTACCAGGCGGCCGGCGGGGTGCGCGGTGCCATCGCGGCGAGCGCCGAGGAGGCGTACGGGCAGCTGACCGAGGAGCAGGCGGACGCCGCGCGGCGGCTGCTGCTGCGGATGGTCGAGCCCGGCCAGGGCACCCCCGACACGCGGCGTCCGCTGAGCCGGGCGGAGTCCCAGGAGTGGGCGTGCCCGCACGTGCCCGTGGTGGTGGAGCGGCTGGCCCGCGCCCGGCTGCTGACAGTCGACGAGGAGGCCGTGCAGCTCGCCCACGAGGCGCTGATCACCAGCTGGCCGCGGCTGCGCGGCTGGATCGAGGAGAGCAGGGAGCAGCTGCGCCACCACCGGCGGCTGACCGAGGCCGCCCGCGTCTGGCTGGAGCATGACCGCGACTCCGGCGCCCTGTACCGGGGCACCCGCCTGGACCGGGTGACGGAGCTGTTCCCGGACCAGGAGCACGACCTCTCCCTGACCGCGCCGGAACGCGAGTTCCTCACCGCCGCATTGGCCGTCCGCGAGGCGGAACGCCGTACCGCAGCCCGCGCCGCGCGCCGGGCGCGGGCCGCGGTGGGCGTCCTGTCGGCCGTCCTCGCGGTGGCGCTGATCACCGGTCTCGCCGCCTGGACGCAAGGCCGGGACAACGAGCGCCACCGCGTCGACGACGCAGCCCGCCGTATCTCCTCCGTCGCGGAGGGCCTGACCACCACCGATCCACGCACCGCACAACTGCTGGGCGTCGCCGCCTGGCGCGTGTCCCGGCTGCCCGAGGCCCGGGAGGCGTTGCTGAGCGCGCTCGACCAGCAGGAACTGGACGCGTTCAGCGACCGGGCACCGGGCGACGGCCCCTTCCGCCGGCTGACCGACTCCGGCCGGACCCTGCTCAGCGTCGAGGGGCGCACCTGGCGGACCTGGGACGTGGCACGGCACCGGCGGATCGCCGAGGGGCGGCTGCCGGAGGCCGGCGTCACGGTCGGGGCGAGTCCGGACGGACGGCTGCTGGCCCTCTACGGACCCGGCCCGGGCGACGGGTTGCGGCTGTGGGACACGGCCGCCGGACGATGGACCGACGAGCGACTGCCGGTGTCGTCCGTCGTGGACTTCGGCAGGAGCACGTACACCGTGCGCGGGGTGGACGCGTCCCGGGCGGCGGTGTACTCGGCCGCGGACGGGAAGCTGCTGTTCGAGGCGGCGGACACCGCGGCGCCGGGCGAGGACGGCCGGCTGATCGCGGTCTGTCCCCTCGGCAAGGGTGGCGCGCCGCAGCTGCGGGACCTCACGGCCCGGCGCACGGTGCACGGCCCCTGGGAACGCGCGGGCGACATCTGCGGCCAGGAGACCCTGCAACTGGTAGTCGGCGGTGGGGGCCGGTGGCTCGCCGCGGTGCTGCCGAGCGGGGTGCGGCTCTGGGACGTCCGGTCGGGGAAACGGCTGCCCGACCTCACCGACAGCGGAGTCAGATACGCCGCCTTCGACGAGGCGGGGAAGTTCCTGGCGCTCGCCGACGGGGAGAAGATCACACTGTGGCGGCTGGGCTACGGCTCCCCGGTGTTCCGGTACTCCCTCGACAACCAGCACCTCGGCGATCTCGCCTGGGACCCCACCCGTCCGGTCCTGCGCTATCTGGAGGCCGGCACGGTCCACACCCTGGACGTGGCGACGGCCGTCACGCCCGCCTGGCAGGACCGGCCGATGGAAAAGGTGCTGATCAGCCCGGACGGCCGTACGCTCGCCACCGCGCGACGCAGCGGCGACACCTACCGCTTCGAGCTGCGCGACACCGGCGACGGACGCCTGCTCAGCGTCCTGCCGCCCACCCCGCTGGGCGTGTCGCACGACCCCGCCCGGCCGGTACGTCCGCAGTACACCCTCCCCCATCTGGCCTTCACCCCCGACGGCAAGGAACTCGCGTACGCCGTCACGGCGCCCGGTTACGAGGCCTCCCCGCAGCGCCTCACCGTCTGGGACGTCGCCCGCCGCCGGGTCCGCACGACACTGGACCTGGCGGAGAAGACCTCGGCCGGGGCGGTGATCACCATCGCCCTCGGCCCGGACGCCCGCACGCTCCACCTCACCCGCACCACGACCGTCGGCGACCTGACCAACGAGACCTGGGACCTCGCCCGCCACCGTCGCACGGCCGTCCTCACCGGCCTGTCCAGCAGTCACCTGGCCGTCCGGCCCGACGGCCGCCTCCTGGCCGGCGACAACCGGACGGTGAGACTGCCGGGCGGCAGGTCCACCGGACGCGACCTGGTCCAGGGCGACGAGATCGGCGCCCTCGCCTTCGCCCCGAACGGTTCGCGGTTCGCAGCCGGGGACCAGACGGGCCGGGTGGGGCTCTGGGACGCGGCGGTCCGGCAGCGGGAGGGCATCCTGCCGAACGTCTTCCCCGCGCTCCCCGGGGGAGAGAGCGGGTGGCCGGACGGCGGCCCCGACCCGATCAGCGACGACACCTCCGAGGCCGTCAGCGCCCTCGCGGTCAGCCCCGACGGCCGCACGCTCGCGGTGGGTGGCGAGGCGGGCAGCCTCCAGCTGTGGGACATCGCCACCCAGCAGCCGCTCGGCGGCCTCCTGTCCACCCCCGGCGACCCGATCGACACGGTCGCGTTCGGCCCGGACAGCGGCACGGTGTACGCGGGCAGCGCGCACGTGCCTCTCCAGCGCTACGTCATCGACCCGGCCCGGGCCGTCGCCTCGGTGTGCGCTCGAGCCGGAGCACGCGAGCTGACGCGGGCGCAGTGGCGGACGTACGTGCGTGACGTGCCCTATCGCAAGGTGTGCGGTGACTGATGCGAGCTCAGTTCCGCCGCGCCCGTGCTCGACCTGTTGCACCTGGTCTGCCTGGCGGCTCGGTCCCGGCTCGGCCACCCGTGCGGGCCCTGCGTGCGCCGGGCAGCCTGCACTGCCAGTTGGGGGTCACCGGCCCAACTACACCGTCGGCCGCGACGGATCGGCACGTCGCGGCCCGTGAACTCAAGACGGGCATCGGCCGGATGGCCTCGTCACGGTCGCGCTGATCATCGCACCTCCCCCCTCACCGCCATGACGACCGACGAAAGCACCCGAGGTGCTCCGGTGCCTCAGGAGAACGCCCCCCCGCGCCATGCCAACGGTCCAGGACGCGCGCGCAAGGCGTTGGGGTGATCCTGGAGAGGTGAGGGGTGTCCCAGCCGGGTGGCTCCCGGCGGCCTACGCCGCTTCCGGCCGCCGGGCCGTGCGCGTGGCCCTTGCCGCTGCGATCGGCTTCTACCTCTTCCGCTACGGGCTGGACAGTCCCGTCGCGGCCACGTACGCGCTGTTCGGCGCGGTGGCTCTCGGCGGACTCTCGCGGATCCCGGGAACCGGGCGGCAGCGTGCGGCGAGCATGCTGCGGGTGCTTCCGGTGTGCTGGGTCCTGGTGGTCGTCGGCACCTGTCTCTCGGTGCGCACCTGGAGCGCCGTCGCCGGGATGCTGGCGGTCGGCTTCGCACTGGCCTTCTCCGCCGTGGCCGGACCGCGTCCGGCGGGCGTGGCGCCGGGGCTCCAGCTGCTGTACATCCTGCCGTCGTTCCCGCCCTACGATCCAGGCTCGCTCGACGAGCGGCTGCTCGGGGCGACGACCGGGCTGGTACTGCTGATGGCCACCGAGGCGCTGGTCTTCCCCGAGCCGTCCCCGACGCCGTACCGGGAGCGGGCGGCTCGCGCCGCACGGACCGCGGCGGACTGCGCCCGAGCCCTGACGGTGCCGCCGTACGCTCTCAAGGCCCAGGATCGCAGCGCGGCGGAAGAGGCCGGCCGGGGGCTGCGGTCGCTGATGGTGCCCGAGGCGGAGCGTCCGGCCGGTCCCGGTGTGCGGGTGCGGGCCCTCGCCCACACCGGCCTCGCCGTCCGTACGCTTCTCCATCGCCTGGCGTGGCTCACGGCCCCGCCAGGAGCGCAGGAGCGCGAGGTGGCAGCCGTGCTGCATACCGTGGCGGACCTCGCGACGGCGACGGCGGAGTGTCTGCGCGCAGGGACCTCGCCGGTGGGGCCGTACACCCAACTGTCCTCGGCACGCGCCGCGTTGTCTGCCCTGTCCGCGGGAACATCCGCCCCGCAGGCCGCGCCCCGGTCCGGATTCACGCCCACCGTGCTGCGCAGGCACGCGGCCGTGCTGGAGATCGCGGATGCCGCGCTGGCCATGGGAGCGGCGGCCGACCGTGCCGTACACGGACGGCATGCCGAGGTGGAGGTGACGCCGGAACGCTTCTGGTACGCCACCGTGCCGGCCCCGGTGCTGTGGTGGCACCGGCTGCGCGGTCATGCGGGGCGCCGGTCGGTGTTCTTCCAGAACGCGGTACGGATCGCACTGGCCCTTACTGCTGCGCGCCTCGTCGCGGGCCTCGACACCCTGCCGCACGGCTTCTGGGCCATGCTCGCCACCCTCAGTCTCACCAGGACCACCCTGGAGGCGACCCGTCACACCATCCGGCTCGCCCTCACGGGCACGCTGGCCGGAGCGCTGCTGACCGCGGCGACACTGACCCTGGTGGGCACCCACACCAACGTCTACGCCGTGCTGCTGCCCCTGTGGATGCTGTTCGCCTTCACCGTCGGGCCGGTACGGGGTGTCGGGTGGGCCCAGGGACTGTTCACCGTGCTGGTGGCCCTGGTGTTCGCGCAACTGGCGCCGTCCACCTGGCAGCTCGCGGAGGTGCGCATGCTCGACGTGCTGATCGGCAGCACGATCGGCGCCGTGTTCGGGCTGCTCGCCTGGCCGCGGGGCGCTCATGACGAGATGCGCCGTGCGGCCGCCGAACTCCTGCGCACGGCCGCGGAGGTCGTGGTGGCCACGACCTCGTCGGTGGCGGGCGGCGCCGCCACGATCGTGCCGACGGCCGCGCCGGGGCGGCGTTCCCTGCACCACGCGCTCGTCCTCGCCGAGTCGGCCTATGCGCAGTTCCAGAGCGAGCCCACGACCTTGACGGGCGCCGGGCGGGGTTACCCGGCGTCGGTGGACTGGCAGGCGACGCTCATTGCCGGCCAGCACACCCTGTGGGGCTCCGAGCGGCTCGTGGCTCCGCCTGCCACCGTCTTGCCCGCCGCGGCAGCGCGGACGGCGGAGGCGCTCGGCGAACGCATGGCCGGGCGGATGCTGCTGGTCTCCGCGGCCCTGGATCCGGGCGGGGACACCCCGCCCACGCCGGTGCCGCGGATCGATCCGGTGCATCCCGAGTTCGGCGCCGAGCCGGTGGGCGCGCCCCGCCGCTACTACGCCGTCATCGAGTGGCTGGAGTCCCTGGCGGCCGATCTGACACGCATCTCCCGCGGGGCTTCACCACGGGCGGCCGCCGACACGGGGGCCGACGCCCGCTCCGGGGCGGGCGCCTCTCAAAAGCACGACTGAAACGGGCGGTCATGGTGCCTGTCAGCCGGTCTTTCGTGGCGGTGTGCGGGTGCTGCGCCCTGCGGTGCGGAGGGTCGCCGCAGGAACCCCGAAAGTAACCACCTTGACAGGTGACGAGATCGCATGGGAATCTCGCGTCACCATTCAGAACGGTTACTTTTCGGTGAGGACACCCCATGGCAGTCGTACGCTTCCACCTCGTCTCCCAGCTCGCCCCCAAGGACGTGCTCGGGGTGCTCACCGACTTCGGCCCCTCCCGGGCCCAGGCCTGGCCCACGATCGACGCCGAGCACTTCGAGGTCCACGACCTAGGTGACACCTGGGCCGAGGTCACCGAAGGGACCGCAGCCGCCTGGGAACGGGCGCGCTACGACTGGGAGCCCGCCGGCGACACGGTCACCGTCACCACCCTGGACTCCAAGCTCTTCGGAGCCGGCGGCGGCTGGGTGTTCAGGATGACGCCCGAGGGCAACGGCACCCGGGTCGACGTCGAACTGCGGCGGGGACCAAGCACCGTCAAGGGCAGGATGCTCGCCTCGCTCCTGCCCCTGGCCTCCGGATCGCTGCGCAAGTCCTTCGCGGGCCCGCTCCAGGCGAAGTGACCCGTCCACACATGCGGGAGGGGCCGACAGCGTGTGCTGTCGGCCCCTCCCGCATGTTTCCCCGCCCGTGGCTCAGGCCGGTCACTTGTCGAGGTGGGTGGTGAAGTAGTCGGTGAGCTTCTCGACGGCCTGGTCGATGTACTCGCGCTTGTCGTAGAGGTCGACATGGCTGGCGCCGGGGATGCGGTGGAGCTCCTTGGGGCCGGTGCCCGCCTGGTGGGCCTCGACCGCCATCCACGCGGTCACCGCGCGCTCGCCGATGATCTGCAGCATGGGGCGGGGGCCGATGAGGGGAACGGCACGGAAGACGTCACTGGAGGCCATCTTGTCGACACTGTCCCAGGTGAGGAACTTCGCGGAGCGTTCGTGGTGGCCCCGGGGGCCGCAGTAGTACTCCCAGCCCTCGATGCCGTGCTCGCCGCCCAAGGCGCCCGCCTCCTCGGCGGTGTCGGGGAACATCGTCAGCACGCCCGGGTCCTCGCCGCGGGCCGCCCGGGTGCGGGCCTGGGCGGAGGCGTCCAACAGGGCCTGGAAGACGGCCGGGTCCTGGGAGCCGTCGGCGCCGAAGCGGAACTGGCGGGCGGGCTCGGCGGTGCAGACCGTGGCGACGGCCTTGACGCGGTGGTCGCCACCGGTGGCGGCCAGCGAGTAGCCGCCGGAGGCGCAGATGCCGAGCAGGCCGATGCGCTCGGGGTCCACTTCCTCGCGGGTGGTGAGGTAGGAGACGGCGGCCTTGAAGTCCTCGATGCGCTGGGCGGGGTCCTCCAGGCCGCGGGGCAGACCGCCCGACTCGCCCTGGTGGGCGGCGTCGAAGGCGAGGGTGACGAATCCGCGCTCGGCCATCAGCGCCGCGTAGGTACCGGAGGTCTGTTCCTTCACTCCGGTACCGGGGTGACCGACCACCAGCGCAGGACGAGGGCCGGCGGCCGGGGTGTCAGAGGTGTGGAGGTGGGCGGCGATCTCGATGCCGGCGCTGCCGAAGCTGACAGGGGTGAAGGACATGGAGAACACTCCTCAGAGACATGAGGGACGAAGTACGGGAGCACCCGGTCGCCGCCGGGCACACATCCACCATCCGTCGTCCGTCCCGTCCGCGGGAGAGGCAGGTTTCTGCCTGGGAAGGATCCTGCCCCCTCACACCTGTGTCGCGCCGCGCCCGGCAGCAAGACACCGGAGAGCATGGAACCCACACCCGACCCGCATGCCCTCGGTGCGTTTCTGCGGGCCGCCGGGGCACAAGTGGACCCCCAGCAGTGCGGCCTGCCCACCACCGACTCCCCACGCCGGGTCCCCAACTCGCCGGCCGCACCGACGACCGCCCTGTACACCGACTTTTCGGACCTGGCGCCCGCCTGGTCGGTGAACTGACCCTCCGGGACGCCGACTTGGATCAATCTGGAGGTGCTTCGGGTGCTGACCCTCCTCGACAGCGACGACTGAGTCCACCTGCCACTGGAGGGCCCACGGGGTGCGCGGGCCCCTCCGTCGTGCCTGCCTCGCCCCACTCCCTGCGCGCAGTGGGCCGACGCATGCCACAACTGGTACTGATGCGGGTCGAGTTGTCGTCGGCTTCCATGAGATGCGGCTCTCCCTCTCTCCCGTACTCAGGGCCCCGCATGGTGAACGGCGCGGACAGCCACTGACGGTCCTCCGGTCCCGTGCCACTCGCGCGCCCTTGAGCCCGGCGGCCGGCGCACACCGACGTACGTCGCCCCGCGGCCAGGAAGGCCGCGGGGCAGTGGGGCGGGATGGGAGCAGGTCACGTGGTCCGGGTGCGGAGCCGGCGGGACTTCCAGCCCAGCAGCAGCGCCTGGAGCATGAACCACACACCGCCGCCCGTGGCGTACACCGACAGCACCTCGAGGGAGGGGTTGTCGCGCACCGCCTGGATGTTGTAGGTGATGCCTACGAGGAAGGACAGTCCGCCCGAGATCAGGGTCGGCCACTGCTTGCCCAGTTCAGGACCACGCCGCCGTACTCCGACGATGACCTGGGCGGTTCCCGAGACGATCGCCCAGGCGCCGAACACGTGGAGCACGGGCGCCCCGCCGTCGGCGCCGGCGATGCCGAGTGCGACGGCGGCGAGCGCGCTGAGCACCCCGTTGAATGCGATGACCCGGCGCTCGGGGCCGTTCGGGGTGGCCCGGTGTTCGAGCAGCGAGGACACGGCGTCGATCAGCGGGTAGGCGACCAGGAGCGTGGTCGCCACGGCGTCGACGTCCTCGTGGGCTCCGGCGAAGGCCAGGGCCCAGGCCAGGGCCAGGGCGCCTCGGCTCAGGTACAGCCTCAGCAGGAAGGAGCGTTCGTCCGTTGCCGCGGGCGCGGGGGCCGATGTCTGGGTGCTCATGGAAGTTCGGCCTTTCTCAGGTCGGTCGTCGTCCGGCGGGTCAGTGCCGGGACGGGGAGACGCACTTGAAGCTGGAGGCGACGGCCGGATCGCCGTGGCCCTTGTAGCGGGAGACCTGCGGGTAGCCGCACAGGTCGCGAGAGACCTTCTGCCCCTGGTCGTTGACCAGGGTGGCCGGCAGGGTCCTGGGAGCCTTGCCGTGCTCGACCCAGGCGGTCAGTGCGGCGAGGCCGTCCGCGGAGCCGTCGAGGCCGTTGAGGCCGCAGTGGTTGGTGCCCGGTGCGAGGAAGAGGCGGTAGAAGTCGTCGGCCTTCTTGGCGCCGCCCAACTCCCGTTCGACCTTCTGGCGGTACTGCACCGTGCCCTGCGTGGGGATGTACTGGTCGGCTTCGCCGTGCCAAGTGATCAGCTTGCCGCCGGACTTGCGGAAGCGGGAGAGGTCCGGGTCGTCGGTGCCGATGACCTTGTCGTACTCGGTCTGGGACTGCCTGAACAGCTGCGCGAACCGGCTGTAAGTGATCGCGGAGAGGTCGAGGGACGGGTCCTTCGCCACCCAGAGCTTGAGCCAGGCGGCGGGGACCGGGAACGGCGAGCCGATGACGTTGCCGCCGGCGTCGGGGTCGGTGTGCGCGGCCAGGGCCCAGATGTCGGCGCCGACGGGGACGCCGTACCAGAGTTTCTTGCCGGAGGCGGTGCGCGGACCGTCCCAGATCTTGCGTACGACGGTGGCGTCGGCCGTTGTGACGGTCAGCTCCTTGCCCTCGCACAGGACCTTGGTGCCGATGAGGCGGCGTGGGTCGAAGTCGCACCGGGAGGCGTCGTCGACCAGGCCGTCCTTGACGCCGTCCAGGGAGTCGCAGGCCTTGACGGCGGCGTTGGAGAAGGCGGTGAACTCACACTGGGACGGGTAGGTCTTCTCGTTGTTCATGACGATCTGCGGCCACAGGGTGGCGACCTCGAACTCGTCCCAGTTGACGGCGGGCGCGTCGGCGAGGATGCCGTCGAAGTCCTCGGGGTGGCGCTGGGCCTCCATGTAGCCCTGGCGGCCACCGGTGGAGCAGCCGGTGAAGTAGGAGTACGACGGACGCTTGCCGTATGCCGCGTCGACGACATCCTTGCCGACGACTGCCGCCTCGTGCTGGGAGCGGGAGGCGAAGTTCTCCAGCAGGGCGGTGTCGACCCGTCCTTCGCTGTTCAGCGCCCAGCTCGTGTCGAGGGCGTCGCCGACACCGGCGTCGGTGCTGACGGCGGCGTAGCCGCTCTTGACCGCGGTGCCCAGGCCGACGTTGTTGTCGCCGGCGAGGTAGGCGGCGCCGCCCAGCCCCTGGAAGCGGCCGTTCCAGCCGGTGACGGGCAGCCAGGTCCGCACCTTGGCGTGGTCGTTGTCCCCGGGGTGGGTGAGGATGACCGTGACCTCGCAGTAGGCGGGGACGCCGGAGACCGAACCACCGAGGACGCCGGTACCGGCGATGGTGCCGCCCTGCCGGCCGACTGCCGTCACGGACTCGACCTCCGTGCCGGCCGGGGCCTTCACGGCGGGTGCCGAGCAGACGAAGGCGGATGTGGCGGACGGGTCCTTGGTCTCCGCCGAGGCGGTCGGCAGGTACACCGCGGCAGCCAGCGGCACACCGGCCGCGAGGACAGTCAGAAGTCGTCTCATGGGTTTCCCATCGGAGAAGGTAGGAGTGTCCGGCCGCAGGCGACACATGTGCGTGGCACACGGGGTGCGCCGAGGGCCGACCGAATGTCATCACCACTCAAAGTGGTGACGATTGAATATGTGCATCGAGAGGAGGTGCCGGGGAGGTCTGGCGGCCGTCGACCTGGCTCCAGGTTGGCAAGCGTCGCAGGCGCGACGGCAGTCAGTTGACGGTCCGCATTCACGACCGCCGCCCGCGCCCGGTGGCGTGCCGGTCAGGTCATTCGACGATCCACCGCGTCCGCGGCAGCGTCACCCTCCCGCTCCTCGCGCAGCCACCGCGAGTGGTGCCGCTGGGCCCAGGAAAGGCTGACGTGTCCGGTGCGCATGCCCAGCCGCGCCTCGGGATCCTCGAACGCCTTGCGCAGGTGACCGAGGACGACGAAGGTGATCGCCCAGGCCAGGATGTCGTGGACGAGGATCGCGCTGGTGCGGGAGATGAAGGGCAGCAGCCCCATGAACCACATCAGCAGGCCGGTGAACATCATCACCAGTACGGCACCGGCGATCCAGCCCGCGTAGAGCTTCTGTCCCGCGTTGAACTTGCCGGCCGGGCGCGCCTCGGGCGAGGTGCGGCGCCTGCGGACGGCGCGCAGCCACTGGCGGTCGTACACCGCGAAGCGGTTGAGGCGGCGCAGGTCCGCACGGAAGGCGGGTGAGAGAAGCCCGAGCAGGAACGGCACGGGCAGTGTGATGCCGGACCACTCGTGGACGGTGACCATCAGGTGCCGCCGCCCGACGAGTTGTGCAAGTGGTCCGAGGTAGAGGCAGGCGGCGGTGACCAGACAGAGGAGCATCAGGTAACCGGTGACCCGGTGGACCATCCGCTCTGCGGTGCTGAACCGGCGTATGCGGCCCTCGCGTTCAGGCCGCGTCACCCTGCCGGTCGGCCCCGTCGAGCCAGCCGTCGACCGCATAACCGCGCTCCTCCCAGTAGCCGGGAACGACCTTGTCGGTGACCGAGATGCCGGACAGCCACTTGGCCGACTTGTAGAAGTACATGGGTGCCACGTAGAGGCGGACCGGGCCACCGTGCGCGTGGGTGATGGGCTTGTCCTGCATGGTGAGCGCCACCAGGACGTCCGAACGCCGGGCCTGTTCCAGGGTGAGGCTCTCGCTGTAGGCGCCGTCGAAGCAGGTGAAGCGGATGGCGGCGCCTTTGGAGCGCACGCCGGCGTCGTCGAGCAGGTCCGCGAGCCTCACTCCGTCGAACGGCGTCTTCTCGACACGCCATCCGTCGGTGCACACGACATCGTGGACGACCCGGGTCCGGGGCATCGCGCGCAACTGGTCGAGCGTGTAGGTCCTCGGCCGGTCGACCAGGCCGCCGAGGGTGAGCGCGTAATTCGT
This sequence comes from Streptomyces griseorubiginosus, assembly GCF_001514195.1. Taxonomy (GTDB): domain Bacteria; phylum Actinomycetota; class Actinomycetes; order Streptomycetales; family Streptomycetaceae; genus Streptomyces; species Streptomyces griseorubiginosus. Next base: position 64,540 of record NZ_KQ948743.1, read on the forward strand.
CTCGTCCTTGTGCGGGACCGAGCCGACGACGCTGTAGTAGCGGAAGCCGCCCGGGTTGGGGAGCAGTCCGGTCAGACCCGTCGCGTCGACCTCCGAGGCCGCGGCCAGGAAGTTCTCCCAGCCCTTCTGGAGGTAGGGCGCGGCGGCGAGTCCCGCGGCGCCCGCGCCGAGCATGCCCAGCATCGCCCGCCGCCCCACCGGTGCACCCTCGGTCCTGGGTTTCGGCTTGTCCGCCATGGTGTGCGCTCCTTCCGGCACAGGTGAACCCTGGCGAGCCCATTCGGCATCGTCACCAGTTCAACCGGTGACGATGCTGGCATGCGTCCATGGAGCTGTCAAACAGCCGAGTCGTTCGCGCACACGTGTGAGGCCGCCCGGGGCAAAACCCGTCGACCCGTCGGAGGGGCGGCTGTTAGGCTTGTGGAGACATTGACCGTCGATCGAGGAGTCACAGACGTGGTGGGTGAAGACGACATCTCCGGATGAGATCCGGATCTGACGGCCATCGGCCGGCGCTCAGAAGCGCTGCCGCGGTGGTCCGTTTCGTCGACCCCTTCTCCCACGTCTGCCCAGGGCAGAGGTATCCGCTCTGCCCTCCGTCCTTTCGAGGTCGCCTCCATGTCCGACGCCGCGATCGTCTGCTCGAACCTCTCCTTCGCCTGGCCCGACGACACCCCGGTCTTCCATGACCTGTCCTTCACCATGACCAGCGGCCGCACCGGCCTGGTCGCCCCCAACGGCTCCGGCAAGAGCACCCTGCTCAGACTGCTCGCCGGCGAACTCCGCCCCACCACCGGCTCGTTGACCGTGAGCGGCACCCTCGGCCACCTCCCGCAGAGCCTTCCGCTGACCGGCGACCTCACCGTCGCCGAAGTGCTGGGAATCGCCGACGTCGTCCGCGCCCTGGACGCCGTCGAGTCCGGCGACGTCGACGAGAAGCACTTCGCCGCCATCGGCGACGACTGGGACATCGAGGAGCGCACCCGCGCCCAACTCGACCGCCTTGGCCTGGCCGGCCTCGCCCTGGACCGCACCCTGCGCACGCTCAGCGGCGGCCAGGTCGTCTCCCTCGGCCTCGCCGCCCAACTGCTCAAGCGCCCCGACGTCCTGCTGCTCGACGAACCCACCAACAACCTCGACAGCGAGGCCCGCCACAAGCTCTACGACGTCCTCTCGGACTTCACCGGCTGCCTGCTTCTGGTCAGCCACGACCGCGCACTCCTCGACCGCATGGAGCGCATTGCCGAGCTGGGCAGCGACGAACTCCGTTTCCACGGCGGCAACTTCACCGAGTACGAGGAGGCCGTGCGGGCCGAGCAGGAGGTCGCCGAGAAGAACGTCCGCAACGCCGAGCAGGAGCTCAAGCGGGAGAAGCGGGAGATGCAGCAGGCCCGGGAGCGCGCCGAGCGCCGCATGAGCAACGCCTCCAAGAACCTCAAGAACGCGGGCCTGCCCAAGATCTTCGCCGGCACCATGAAGCGCGGCGCACAGGAGGCCGCGGGCAGGTCCGGCACCCTGCACGCCTCCCGCGTCAGCGACGCCAAGGCCCGTCTCGACGAGGCCGGGCGTGCCCTGCGCGACGAGCAGCGCCTCACCCTGGAACTGCCCGACACCCAGGTGCCCGCCGGGCGCAACCTCTTCATCGGCGAGGGCATGCAGGTCCGCCTCGCGGCCAAGCCCGTGTTCGCGGGCCACGGCCTCGACCTCACCGTCCGCGGCCCCGAACGCATCGCCCTCACCGGCCCCAACGGCGCCGGAAAGACCACCCTGATGCGTCTGATCACCGGTGACCTCCCCCCGGACGGCGGCGAGATCAGGCGCGGTGACGGCCGGATCGCCTACCTCTCGCAGCGCCTGGATTTGCTGGACCTGGACCGCACGGTGGCGGAGAACTTCGCCGCCTTCGCTCCCGAGCGGCCCGAGGCGGAGCGCATGAACCTGCTCGCCCGCTTCCTCTTCCGGGGCACCCGCGCCCATCTGCCGGTCGGCGTGCTCTCCGGCGGCGAACGCCTGCGCGCCACCCTGGCCTGTGTCCTGTGCGCCGAACCGGCCCCGCACCTGCTGCTGCTCGACGAGCCGACCAACAACCTCGACCTGGTCAGCGCCGGGCAGTTGGAGGGCGCGCTCAACTCCTATCGGGGCGCTTTCGTGGTGGTCAGCCACGACGAGCGGTTCCTCGCGGAGATCGGGGTGAACCGGTGGCTGCGGCTGGCCGACGGCACCCTCACGGAGACGGGGGCTCCCGAGGTGTGAACCGCCGACGTGTGACGTGGCCCGCGTCCGAGGCGACACGCCCCGCGGGCCGAACTCCGAACACGTTGGACGGTTCTTCATGCCCCAGCACCCTGTGCAGCCCGCGCTGCTCGCCCAGGACGTGGTCCGCACACTCGGCGACCGCCGCATCCTCGACGGCATCTCCCTGACCGCCGCTCCCGGCCGGCGCATCGGCCTGATCGGCGAGAACGGCGTCGGCAAGTCCACGCTGCTGCGCATCCTCGCCGGCCTGGACACCCCCGACGCGGGCAGCGTCACCTGCCCCGCCGACCTGGGCTTCCTCCACCAGGAGATGCCCTACGACGCCGGCGCCACCATCGCCGTCGTGCTGGACGAGGCACTGCGCGAGGCCCGCGAGGATCTCGCCGAGCTGGACCGGCTCGGCACGGAACTCGCGCACGTCCCCGAGGACGACCCCGCCCACCAGGATCTCCTCGACTCCTACGGAAGGCGCCTGGAACAGGCCCAGGATCGCGAGTCCTGGGACGCCGACCGCCGTGCGGCCCTGGTACTGGACGGCCTGGGCCTCGGCGCGCTCGGTCACGACCGCACGCTCGGTTCGCTCTCCGGCGGGCAGCGCGGCCGCCTCGCCCTGGCCGCCCTGCTCGTACGGCGGCCCTCGGCGCTGCTGCTGGACGAGCCGACGAACCACCTCGACGACGGCGCCGCCGGCTTCCTGGAGGAGCAGCTCCGCGACCTGCCCGGAACCGTGGTCGCCGCCAGTCATGACCGCGCCTTCCTCGACGCCGTCTGCACCGACCTGATCGACCTCGACCCTGCGGTGGACGGCCCGGTCCGCTACGGCGGCGGTTACAGCGCCTACCTCGCGGAGAAGCGGGCCGAGCGGCAACGCTGGGAGCGGCGGTACGCCGAGGAAGAGGAGGAGCTGGCGCAGCTGCGGCAGACGGCGGGTGTGACCGCGCACCGGGTCGCGCCGGACCGGGGTCCCACCGACAACGAGAAGATGGGCTACGGCCACAGGGCGGGCCGGGTGCAGAGCCAGATCTCCCGCCGCGTCCGCAACGCCACCCGGCGCCTGGAGGAGCTGGAACGCAACCGGGTCGGCGAGCCGCCGCGCCCGCTCCGGTTCACCTCCGGGCACCTGGCCGCGAGCGGTGAGGACGACTCCGGTCCCCTGGTCTCGCTGCTCGACGTACGGATCCCGGGGCGACTCTCACTGAACAGTCTGGAGGTCTCGCCGACCGATCGGCTGCTGGTCACCGGCGGCAACGGCGCGGGCAAGTCGACGCTCCTGGCCGTACTCGCCGGACGTCTCCCGATCGACGGCGAGGTGCACCGACGGCGCGGGCTGAGGGTGGGGATGCTCGCGCAGGACACCGCGTTCGAGCGTCCCGACCGCACGGTCCGCGAGACCTACGAGCAGACGCTGGGCGCCCGGTGGGCCGAGAAGGTGCCGCTGAGCTCACTCGGGCTGATGCACGAGGCGGATCTGGACAAGCCTGTCGGGCATCTGTCCGTGGGCCAGCGCAGGCGGCTCGCGCTGGCCCTGTTGGTCGCGCGTCCGCCGCAGCTCCTGCTTCTCGACGAACCCACCAACCACCTCTCCCCCGCCCTGTGCGACGAACTGGAGGCCGCCCTGGGACCGGGCCCAGGCGCGATCGTGGTCGCCAGTCACGACCGATGGCTGCGGCGCCGCTGGCAGGGCCGCGCACTCCGGCTGACGCCATGAGCCGCACACCAGGAGTCCCTCACGGCAGCTCTGACCAGCGCGGTCGCACCCAACACAGCACGACTCGGGGACACGCGTGCCGAGCAGAACCGGTTGGAAGGGTGACGATTCTTGCGTTTCCCGTAAGTCACCTGTCAAGATGGTGATGTGAATCTTGACCATGTCTTCGTATGCGGACACCCGGCTCTCGACTTCGCGGCAACGCTCCGGGCCCGACGCTCGACCCGGTTCGAGATGTTCGTGACGCCGGAGCGCCTCAACGCCTGGTATCTCGAGTCCGGGCTCGTGGACGCGATCACGCCGGGGAAGGAGGCCGACGTCCAGGAAGCCACCACCGTACGCGAAGCCGTCTACCGGCTCGTCACCGACCGTCGACTCGGCGAGCAGTTCGACCGGGAGGCGCTCGCCGTGCTCAACGCGGCCGCGCGCAAGGCGCCCGCGACTCCGCAGCTCACCCTGGCGGGCCGGCACACCGACGCGACCCCCGAGCAGGCACTCGCGACCGTCGCCCGTCAGGCCGTCGAGCTGCTCAGCGGCCCCGACGTGCCCCTGATGAAGGAGTGCGGCAACCCCGAGTGCACCCGGGTCTACATCGACCGCTCCCGGGGCATGCGGCGCCAGTGGTGCGGCATGGAGTCCTGCGGCAACAAGATCAAGGCCGCCGCGTACCGCGCCCGGAAGAAGTCCGCGCCGGCCCCGGCCGCCCGCTGACCTTCCGGCCGAAGAGCCACTTGAGCCCGGCGCACCGGTGGTGCGCCGGGCTCGAGGCGTTTCCGTGACCAAGTGCGGGCCACGGCGAGCGACACATATGCCCGAAGCCGACTATCCGTAATCACCTTCTTGTCAGGTGACGAGTTCGTGAGCCTTCCGGTCACACGCCCCCCTCCCGCGTGCGACCCGGGGGAAGACCCACCTGTCGTCACAGGTCTTGACAGGAACGTGTCCGGCGCCACAGCCTTTGGCAACGTTGTCAGAGCGGAGGACGCCCCCGCAGTCGACGACCCGCACCATCCTCTCTCACCCGTTGTGATTGGACGACTACACATGGTCGAACAGGCGTGTCCGCGACACCCTTCCCGACGCACTCTCGTCGCGACCGGCTCGACGCTGCTGGCCGGGTTCGGCCTCGGCACGGTCTTCGCACCGGCCGCCGAAGCCGCTCCCCGAACCGTCGACGCCACCGGTACCACCGCCTCCAGTGCGCCGGGTGAGCTCGCCGCCTACCGCCCGGTCCGGGTCTCCTCGCAGGCCTACGCGCCGACTCCCGCAGAGTTCGCGGTGGACGCACTCCCCGGACCGGGGGTACGTGGCACCGGCTGGCGGGCCGAAGCGGGCGATCCGCAGTGGATCGAGGTCGACCTGCAGGCGGACTGCCGCGTCGACCGCGTCCGGCTGACCTTCGAAGCCGACGCGAGCGACCCGGTGTTCACCCCGCCGACCGAGGGCAACCCCCGCTCGGGCACCACCGGCAAGGAGCTACTCTCCAGCTACGCCAGGGAGTTCGCCGTCGAGACGTCCCGCGACCGCGAGTCCTGGAGCAGCGTCTACCGCACCACGGCCGGCACCGGCGGTGTGGTGGACATCCCGCTGTCGGTCCCCGTCACGGCACGCTGGGTGCGGATGACGGCCCGCCGCCGCTCCAGCCCCAACCCCCTCGGCCTCAACGGCTTCGCGGTGTACGGCACCGCCCCGGGCCGCCGACCCGAAGCCACCGGCTGGACCGACTGGGGCACCCACCGCCACGAAGCGCCGCGGCTCACGGTGGCCGCCGACGGCACGGTGCCGCTGGAGTCGGGCTGGACGCTCACCATGGACGACTGGGCGGACGGCGACGGCCCCGCCCTGTCGCGGACCGGCACGGACACCAGCCGCTGGCTGCCCGCGACCGTGCCCGGCACCGTCCTGGGCACGCTCGTCGACCAGGGCAAGCTGCCCGACCCGGTCGCGGGACTGAACAACCTGCGCATCCCCGAGGCGCTGTCCCGTCACTCCTGGTGGTACCGACGGGACTTCGACCTGCCCCGCGGCCTGCGAACCGGCAGCGGACGGCACGTCTGGCTGGAGTTCGACGGCGTCAACCACAAGGCCGAGATCTGGCTCAACGGACACGGAGTGGGCGAGGTGACGTTCCCCTTCGCCCGCTCCGCCCACGACATCACCGGCCTGCTGGCCGCCGAGGGCGGCAACGCGCTCGCCGTCCGCATCTCCCCCATGCCGGTGCCCGGCAGCCCCGGTGACAAGGGCCCGGCGGGCGAGGCCTGGGTGGACGCCGGAGCCAACACGATGAACCTCAACTCGCCGACGTACCTCGCCTCCTCGGGGTGGGACTGGATGCCCGCGGTCCGTGACCGGGCGGCCGGCATCTGGAACCACGTACGGCTGAGATCGACGGGCCACATCGTGATCGGCGATCCGCGTGTGGACACCGTTCTGCCCAAGCTGCCGGACCTGTCGGTCGCCGAGCTCACCCTCACGGTTCCGGTCCGTAACGCCGACACCACCGACCACGAGGCCACCGTCTCCGCCGCCTTCGGCGACGTCCGCGTCTCGCGCACGGTCACCGTCCCCGCGGGGAAAGACATCGATGTCATCTTCACTCCCGACGCGTTCCGCGTCCTGCGGCTTAAGAACCCCGACCTGTGGTGGCCCAACGGGCTGGGCGAGCCCACCCTGCAGGAGCTCACCCTGGTCGCCCGCACCGGCGGCACCGAGAGCGACCGCCGCACCACGCGTTTCGGCATACGGCAGTTCGGCTACGAGTACGACACCCCGCTGAAGTTCACCCCGTCCTCCGACGCGTACACCCAGACCGTCCAGCTCGGCGACCAGCGCGCCCGGCACGTCCGCGTGCGCTGCCTGACCCGGGCCACCGACTGGGGTAGTTCCCTGTGGACCCTGTCGGTGTTCGACAGCGCCCGTCCCGGCACCGACCTCGCCCTGCACGCCCCCGCCGAGGCCTCGACCACCGACGAGGACGCTCACGCGGCCGCCAACGCCACCGACGGCGACCCGGGCACCCGCTGGTCCTCCGCCTTCGCAGACGACCAGTGGATCCGCGTCGACCTCGGCTCGGTGCAGTCCTTCGACCGGGTCGACCTCGTCTGGGAGCAGGCTTACGCGCGGACCTTCGTCGTGCAGGTCTCCGCGGACGGCGACCAGTGGACGGACGCCGCGTCGGTGGACAACACGGCCGTGCCGCTGCCCTTCAACAGCGGTGACGCCAGCCTCCGGGTGACCGACTTCGAGGCCCGTACGGCCCGTTGGGTCCGGCTGTCCTGCGGCGTGCGCAACACCAGCTGGGGCAACTCCCTGTGGTCCCTCGCCGTCATCGACAGCGCGGAGCCCGGCACCGACCTGGCACTGCACCGGGACGCGCGGGCCTCCAGCGAGGCGGACGGCCACGTGGCGGCCCACGCCACCGACGGCGATCCCGGAACCCGCTGGTCCTCCGCCTACGAGGACCACCAGTGGCTCCAGGTCGACCTGGGCGCGAGCCGGCGCTTCGACCGGGTGGCGGTGGTCTGGGAGCAGGCGTACCCGAAGACGTACACCGTCCAGGTCTCCGAGGACGGTGACACCTGGACCGACGTCACCACCGTCACCAACACCCCCGACCCGCTGAAGATCAGCGTCAACGGCGTCCGGGTGCTGGTGCGCGGCGGCAACTGGGGCTGGGACGAACTGCTGCGCCGGATGCCCGCCGAGCGGATGGACGCGGCGGTGCGCATGCACCGGGCCATGAACTTCACGATGATCCGCAACTGGGTCGGCAGCAGCAACCGCGAGGAGTTCTACGCCGCCTGCGACGCCCACGGCATCCTGGTGTGGAACGACTTCCCCAACGCCTGGGGCATGGACCCGCCGGACCACGAGGCGTTCGCGTCCACGGCCCGCGACACCGTGCTGCGTTACCGCATCCACCCGAGCGTGGCGGTGTGGTGCGGCGCCAACGAGGGCAACCCGCCGGCCGCGGTGGACGAGGGCATGCGCAAGGCGGTCGAGAGCCAGGTGCCCGGCGTGCTCTACCAGAACAACTCCGCCGGCGGCATCGTCACCGGTGGCGGCCCCTACGGCTGGGTCGAGCCGGAGCGCTACTTCGACCCGTCGACGTACGGCAGCAAGGACTTCGGCTTCCACACCGAGATCGGCATGCCCGTCGTGTCCACCGCCGCCAGCACCCGCGCGATGGTCGGTGAGGACGGGCCCGAGTGGCCCATCGGGGGCGCCTGGTACCTCCACGACTGGAGCGAGCGCGGCAACCAGGCCCCGCAGAACTACAAGGCGGCCATCGAGACCCGTCTCGGCACCGCCCGCGACCTGGACGACTTCACCCGCAAGGCGCAGTTCGTCAACTACGAGAACTTCCGCGCCATGTTCGAGGCGTGGAACGCCAACCTGTGGGACAACGCCAGCGGACTGATGCTGTGGATGTCCCACCCGGCCTGGCACAGCACGGTCTGGCAGACGTACGACTACGACTTCGACGTCAACGGCGCCTACTTCGGCTGCCGGAGCGCCTGCGAGCCCCTGCATGTCCAGGCCGACCCGGTGAAGTGGCAGGTCATCGCGGTCAACCACACCCGCCAGGCGCTCAAGGGGGCCACGGTCAGGGCGGAGACGTACGACCTGTCCGGCCGCCGGATCGCCGGCACGCGGACCGCGCGGGTGGACGTGGAGCCCGCCGCCTCGGTCCCGGCGTTCACCTCGGCGCCCGCGGAGGACCTGCCGGATCTGCACCTGCTGCGGCTGACCCTCACGGACGCAGCCGGCAGGGTCCGCTCGCGCAACACCTACTGGCGCTGCCGCACTCCCGAGGCCCTGCGCGCCCTCAACGAGGTCCAGCAGGCCAAGCTGTCCGCCTCCCTCACGAAGGTGTCGCGTGACGGGGAGAGGCGTACGGCGACCGCCACGGTCAGCAACCGCGGGTCCAAGGTCGCGGCGATGGTCCGGCTCTCCCTGCTGGACGAGGACGGCACCCGGGTGCTGCCGACGCTCTACGACGACAACTACCTGTGGCTGCTGCCCGGTGAGAGCAGGACGGTCACCATGTCGTGGCCGACGTCCGCCCTGCCCTCGAACCGGCCGAGGCTGCGGGCGGAGGGATACAACACTCCCCCGGTCACGGTACGCGGCTGAGCCGACGGGAGGGCCCGTCCCTCCCCTCCATCCACGCGGGCGCCCTTGTCCAGGGCGCCCGCGTTCGTTTTCCCGTCGCCCGTCGGGGCGGCTGCCCGAGACACATCAGGGTGACATGTGAACCGGATGCGACGTGGAGGGCGGGCCGCGGGTGATGGCCTTGACGGCAGTTCTGCGACACACTTACCGGACAGTACAAACGAAGGAACGGACCAGCCGGCGGTGACACCTGTCCCACGAGAGCGTGGGTACGATGCGCCACGTCATTCATATCGAGGGAGTGAACGGTTGTGACCATCCAATCAGCCGCCACGCTCCGATCGCGGTACGTGGCACAAGCCGCATCGGACCTGGACGAGAACCGTCGACGGCAGGAGGAGCTGGAGGACAGGCTCGCCGTCCTGAAGCAGGAGGAGGCCCTCCTCACGGACATCCTCAACATCGCCGAGCGGTACGAGGGTTTCGCGGACGCGAACCGTCTGCCCGAGCAGGTGCACGACGAGCCGGCCGTCACGAAGGCGCATCAGAAGCCGGCCAGGTCCTCGGCACGACGTTCCGCACCGGCCGAGTCTTCTACGGCCACCACCACGGTGAAAGCCGGTACGAAGGCGAAGTCGCGCCAGCCGCTGCTCGGTGAGCTGTTGTCGGAGCTGCTCGGCCAGTACGAGGAGCCGCGTCAGGCGAAGGAGTTGCGGGAGGAACTCCTGGAGAAGCACCCGCACCGCAACCCCACCCCGCAGGTGGTCCGCAACACCCTCGAGTCCCTGGTCGCCAAGGGCCGTATCCGACGCCACAAGCAGGAGCGCTCCGTCATGTACACCCTGGTCGAGGACTCCGACTGACAGCGGCGACGGTCGATCGGCCCTCGGATGCTCCCGGAGGTCGACAAGGAAGGCGCGTTCCCAGCGCTCCCGGCACACATGTGCGTGAAATGGGTGTGCGACGTAGGTACGCTCGCTGAGTAGTGCCTACGCGCGCCATACGTTGTCGAACGCCGCGTGCTCCACGTCCCGCCGCCGCAGTCGTACGGCCTCCGACTGAGTCACCGCGTCGCCGACCGCGGCCAGCACGGTGGTGACGGCTCCCCGGTGAGGCTTTCGACGGCCTCGACTGGTTGGCCTTCGATGCCGTGGCTGCCGGCGTCCCGCTGCCGCGGGCCATGCAGTCCACGCCGTGTGTTCGGAGAGCCTTTGATGTAGAGGGAAGAGTGGCTCGTGGCGGCCCGTGGTCGGCGCTGCACCATCTGGCGCGGCTGCTCAGGGGAGACGACCGGCACCGGGCGCCTGCTCCAGGAGGCCCTGGTCAAGCTGTGGTTCGCCGGGCCGAGGGCGGCGGAGCGGGCGCCGAGGCGTGTCTGCGGCGGAAGCCGGTCCGTGGGGTGGCACGTTCCGCGCGGCGGCGCTGGTGGGACGAACAGCCGGTGGACGAGATGCCCGACCCGCCCGGGGTTCACGACGAGGCCGCCGCGGTGCACGAACGGCCCCGTCCGGAGGCCGCGTTGACGCCGCTGCCGGTCCGGCAACGGGCCGCGGGGGTGCTGTGGTACTACCAGCACCTACCCGAAGAGCAGGTGGCGCGGCTGCTGGGGTGCCTGGTGGGGACGGCCCCTTCCCTGACGTCTCGACGGGTCGAAGGGCTGCGGCGCCTGATGCCTGAGTCGGTGGATCCCCTCGAGCCGACCGCGCCGGCCGAATCGGTCGTATTCGATCGGGACACCGGGCCTGGATGGGAGCCCCCGTATGCACAGATCGCCCGGTCGGCACCGTGCGGAGCACGGCCGACCGGGCGGTCCAGGTAATTCACCGTCCGTCGCCGGGATGGACGCCCGGCGGCATCTAAAGCCCGAGGTCGAGGACGAGGCAGGAGTAGTACTTCCACGAGCCTTCGGGGTTGTACGATCCGTTCGCCCCGCCGGCCGGGGCAGCCTCGACCGCTTCGGTCATGTCCTCGACGCGTATGCGTTCGGGAAGCCTGCCGAACCGCGCGTGCCTTACCGCCGCTTCGGCGTCTTCCGCACTGAGCCCCTTGTTCATGACCGTGCTCCACTTCGTCGACCGTGGACGGCGCCCTGATTGTCGTCCGGACGGCACTCAGCATGACCTTCCGCTCGTCACCTGTCAAGCCGGTAACGAGCGACATGCGCAGCCCTCAACCGCATGGCATCGACTTCGAACACCGCGGCAGCGAAGGCATCGAGCTGCTCCTGCGGGAGGTTGCACCGACTCGCGGAGGGTTGAGACATGTGTGCACACTTCGCAATCATCACCGCACCAACCGGTAATTAGGCACGTCAGGACGACTTACGGTTCCGGGTCAGACCGTGATGGTCTTGTACTCCGTGTAAGTGCCGAGGCCGACCGCGCCGTACTCACGGCCGATGCCGCTGGCCTTGAACCCGCCGAACGGGCCGTCGAACGCGATGGACGCCCCGTTGACCGTGACGGTGCCGGTGCGCACCCGGCGCGCCACCTCCAAGGCGTGGGCCTCGTCGGAGGACCAGACCCCTCCGGACAGGCCGTACTCGGAGTCGTTGGCGATGCGGACCGCCTCGTCCTCGTCGTCGTAGGCGATGACCACCAGGACCGGGCCGAAGATCTCCTCCTGCGCGATCCGCATGGAGTTGTCGACGTCGGCGAACACGGTCGGGGTGACGTAGTTGCCCTTCTCCAGCCCCTCGGGGACGTGCGGACCGCCGGTGACCAGGCGGGCACCCTCGTCGATGCCGAGCTGGATGTAGGTGCGCACCCTCGCCTGCTGGTCGGGGCGGATCATCGGGCCGATGAAGGTGTCGGGGTCGTTCGGGTCGCCGACCTTCAGGGACTCGACCAGTTCCTTGAGCCCGGCCACGACCTCCTCGTACCGGCTGCGCGGGGCCAGGATGCGGGTCTGGGCGATGCAGGACTCCCCGTTGTTGAGGAGGGAGCCGAACTTCACGCCCGCGACCGCCTTGGCGATGTCGGCGTCGGGCAGGATGATCGCGGCGGACTTGCCACCCAGCTCCAGACTCACCCGCTTGAGCTGCTCACCGGCGATCGCGGCGATGCGGCGGCCGGCCCGGGTGGAGCCGGTGAAGGCGATCTTGTCGACGTCCTGGTGCGAGACCAGGTACTCGCTGGTCTCCCGGTCCGCGGGCAGGACGCTGATCACGCCCCGAGGCAGGCCCACCTGTTCGAGAAGTTCGGCCAGGAAGCCCATGCTCAGCGAGTTCTCCGGGGACACCTTCAGGACCACCGAGTTGCCCGCGAGGAGCGACGGGATGATCTTGGAAGTGGCCGAGGAGAAGGGCGCGTTCCAGGGAATGACGGCGGCCACGACGCCGATCGCCTCACGGCGCACCACACTGCGCACCGGGGACGCCGGGTCGGAGGGTACGAGCGTCTCCTCCCACGCGAACTCCTCCGCCGCCTTCAGGTAGGCGTTCGCCTGCCGGGTCAGGCCCGGCTGGCCCGCGCGGGTGAACCAGCCCGCCGAGCCGTTCTCCAGCGAGATCAAGTGGGCGATCTTCTCGGCGTTCTCCTCCCGCAGGGTGTTGAACCGCCGCAGGGTGGCGATGCGTTCGGCGGGCGGGGTCAGGCGCCACTCGCCCTTCTCGAAGGAGGCCCGTGCCGCGGCGACAGCGCGGGCGATGTCCGCCGGCTGCGCCTGGGCGGCGCGGCCGATCACCGACCGGTCGTGCGGGGAGGAGATGTCGAGCAGGTCCGGGTTGCTCGGCTCGACCCAGGCGCCTCCGATGAAAAGTCGGCCGTAGGTGATCATGTGCGTTCTCTCTTCCATCGTGGACCGACCTAACTAACTGCCACATCAACGTAGCACTTCGGTGGATTAAGTTCTCGTAAGGGCGCCTTTAAAGGTTCGATCTTCTACACCATCGACCACTCTTGCGGGAAGAGAGCTGACGCAGCGCGCAATCTCGAAGCCGTCGTGACCGCCGGCGCACGCCTGCTCGCCGCCGACCCCGGCGCCGGCATCGCGAGCATCGCCACCGCGGCAGGCGTCGACTGACGCACCATCTACCGACGCTCGGCCTCCCGCGAAGACCTCCTCGCGACCATCTACGACGCCCGCCTCACCGCCATCGAACACGCCATCCACGGTCCGGCGGCGCCGCAACACCTGTATCGGCGAGGTCGAGGCATTTCTGCGGCGGGCGGCCGACGAGGGGCTGCTGCGCCGGGGCCGGACGCACAGCTACGCGGGGCCACTGCTGCCCGAGCTGGTGCACCTGGTGGCACATCGGCTCGCCCACCTCAGTCCGGGGCAGGCTGCGGACGTGGCGGTCGACACGTATCTTCGCGGGCTCGGCGGCAGGTCCTCCGGGTGCCACGCCAACGCGGCACCCGCACCCGGACCGGGCCGGGAACACCGGTCGTTCACCTGAGTCGAACGACTGACCACGCAGCGCTCCGCACACCTGCGCCGACCCTGCGGATCCGACTGTCACAAGACTGATGTGTCCGGTTTCGATGTGGGCGAGAGCATGACGAGCAAACCCGGCCGTCACCGGTTTGACAGGTGACGGCCCGCCGTGCGAGGGTCGTCGCGCCGCGGGCTCGACGAGCACGGGTCTCGAACGCACCACGGAGGACTTCACATGATCGACAGGCGTACCTTCAGCAAGGCAGTTGGCCTGGGCACCGGCGCGGCCGCGGTCTCCCTGGCCGGATTGCAGACGCAGGCGTCCGCAGCGACCGCCTCGCAGTGGCCGAGCGGCGCCGCCGTTCCCACGGTGCCGACCATCGCGCCCGGCACCCACACCGAGTTCGGCACGCTGAAGCACGTCAAGGCGGGGGTCCTGGACATCGGTTACGCCGAGGCCGGCCCCGCGCACGGCCCGGTCGTCATCCTCCTGCACGGATGGCCGTACGACATCCACAGCTTCGTCGACGTCGCCCCGCTCCTGGCCGACCTGGGCTACCGGGTCCTCGTCCCGTACCTGCGCGGACACGGCAGCACCCGCTTCCTGTCCCGCCACACCCCCCGCACCGCTGAGCAGTCCGCGATCGCGCTGGACATCATCGCGTTGATGGACGCCCTGAAGATCGACAAAGCGGTCCTCGCGGGCTTCGACTGGGGCTCGCGCACCGCCGACATCATCGCCGCCCTCTGGCCCGAGCGCGTCAAGTCCCTCGTGTCGACCAGCGGTTACCTCATCACCGACCGCAAAATGCAGCTGGAGCCCGCCGCTCCGGGTGTGGAGCACAACTGGTGGTACCAGTGGTACTTCGCCACCGACCGCGGCGTGAAGGCCATGGAGGACGTCGACCAGCGCATCGCACTGTGCCGCTACGTGTGGACCCTCGTATCACCCAACTGGAACTTCTCCGACGCCACCTTCGCGCGCACGGCCGAGGCCTTCAAGAACCCCGACTACGCCGCGATCGTCCTCTACAACTACCGCTGGCGCATCAGCCTGATCGAGGGCGACCGGGGCTACGACCGCTACGAGCGCCGACTGGCCGCCCAACCCCCCATCGGCGTCCCCACCGTCACCCTCGACCCCTTCACCGCACCGGGTGACGGCACGTCGTACCGCAACCACTTCACCGGCCCCTACCTGCACCGGACGATCGCGAACATCGGCCACAACCTGCCGCAGGAGGCGCCCACCGCCTTCGCCCAGGCCGTGGTGGACGCAGACCACCTCTGAGGCACGGCCACCACCGGCAGTAGAGCCTCAGCTACAAGTCACCATTTTCACAGGTGACGAACTTTACGCGGGCCGGAACACCGTAACTACCGAAACCGAGAAGCATTCCCGAGAGGGGTTTGTCGTGGTGAGCATCAAGGGTGGACACAAGCGACTGGTTACAGGCGTGATCGCGACGGCCACGGCGGGGCTCGCGCTCGGCGCGTTCGCCCTCAGCGGCACCGCCAACGGCGCGACCGAGAGCGCGGAAGCGGCCGGCGTCGGCAAGCACGCCAAGCCCACGGTCATCCTGGAGCACGGTGCCTTCGCCGACGGCTCCAGCTGGAACGGCGTCATCGCCGACCTGCGCGCGGACGGCTACCCGGTCGTCGCCGCCGCCAACCCCCTGCGCGGCCCGGCCTCCGACGCGGCCGCCCTGCGCACCGTCCTCGATCACGTCAAGGGCCCGAAGATCGTCGTCGGCCACTCCTACGGGGGCAACGTCATCAGCGAGGCCGCCACCGACGACCCCGAGGTCAAGGCCCTCGTCTACGTGGCCGCCTTCCTGCCCGCCCCCGGCGAGAGCGCCCTGGAGCTCACGAACAAGTACCCGGGCTCCACCCTCCCCGGCACCCTGGACCCCGTCACCTACCAGCAGGCCGACGGCACCACCGCCACCGACCTCTACATCCAGCAGGACAAGTTCCGCCACCAGTTCGCCGCCGACGTGCCGTCGGGACAGGCCGCCCTGATGGCCGCCGAGCAGCGTCCCATCGCCCAGGCCGCCCTCGAGGAGAAGGCCACCACCGCGGCCTGGAAGACCATCCCGAGCTGGGACATCGTCACCACTGAGGATCTCAACATCCCCACGGCCGTGCAGCGCTTCATGGCCAAGCGCGCCCACACCCACACCACCGAGGTCGCCGCGTCCCACTCGGTCGCCGTCTCCCACCCGCACATGGTGGCCGACGTGATCGAGCGCGCGGCCCGCGCCACCGTCCGCTGACACCCCGGAGGGCGGCGGGACCGATCAGGTCCCGCCGCCCTCGGCCGTTTCCCGATCCCATCGACACTTCGCCCTGGTGTGACCCGCAGGAGAATCGACGACATGAGCTCACATGCCGACCCACGTGCCCTCGGTGCGTTTCTGCGGGCCCGCCGGGCACAACTGGACCCCCAGCAGTGCGGCCTGCCCACCACCGACTCCCCACGCCGGGTCACCGGACTGCGCCGCGAAGAAGTCGCCGCACTCGCCGCCATCAGCGTCGACTACTACACCCGCCTCGAACAAGGCCGCGTGCGCGCCTCCACCCCCGTCCTGACCACCCTCGCCCGCGCCCTACGCCTGGGTGAGGACGAGGAGTTCTACCTGTACGAACTCGCCGGCCGCACCGACGACCGTCCGCGCCGTCGCCGTCCCGTGCAGCGGATACGTCCCGCCATGCACCGCCTGCTCGACCAACTCACCGACACCCCCGCCCTCGTCCTGGGCAAACGCCTCGACATCCTGGCCTGGAACCCCCTCGCCACCGCCCTGTACACCGACTTCTCGGAACTGGCGCCCGCCCGACGCAACTATGTGAACCTGCTGTTCACCGACCCCGCTGTCCGGGAGCTGCACACCGAGTGGGCCCACGACGCCCGGGACGCCGTGGCCGCCCTGCGTATGGATGCCGCAGCCGACCCCACCGACCCCGAACTCGCCCGCCTGGTCGGCGAACTGACCCTCCAGGACGCCGACTTCCGCACCTGGTGGGCCGAACACCGGGTCAGCAGCGCCACGTACGGCACCAAGCACTACCGCCACCCCCTGGTCGGCGACCTCACCCTGGACTGCGACACCTGGGCCGCCAACGACGGCTCCGGACAACGCCTGATGGTCCTCACCGCCGAACCCGACAGCCCCTCCCACGACGCCCTCCGCATCCTCACCTCCTGGACCGCTGGGCAGACGGAACGGGACTCCGCGCGGCACAGATCCCGGTAGGCTCCTGCTGGCTGAACCCACGGACCCTCCTGCCTGGCGGTCCTGGGGAAACTCGTGCCCCCAGGCAGGCTGGTAAGAGGGGCATGCTCGCGTACGACTTCCGGGGCAGCGGACCCGGTCTGGTCCCGTTGGCCGGAATCGCAGGCATCGCGGCGGACACCTGGGACCTGTTACCGACAGATCTGGCGGCCGAGCAGGCGGTCGTGTCGATCGACCTCCCGGGATCAGGTTGCAGCCCCCTGCTCGAAGTCCCGCTGGAGGCGGTGTGGTGGCAGACCAGATGGTGACCATCGCGCACGAGGCCGGGCTGACGGAGTTCCTGATCGCCGGAACGTCGCTGGGCGCGGCCGTCGCCGTCGCGGCCCGCCATCCCCGCTCGGTGCGCGGCCTGTTCAACCTTTGCGAATGCGCCCGGCCCCGCACCACGCTCTGGATCGGTCTGGACCCGGGCGCATCCCTGCCGGTGTGCCCCGTACGCGGTGGCCGCATCCGACGCCGCCTCGCACCGCGTACGAGAGGGGACCCGGAATGTCTGGTGCCTCGGACCGGCACCCGGACATCCACTGGCCGTCGGGGGTTCGCCCGACCATGCGCACAGCTTCTGCCAGACAGGCCGTCGTGCAGCCCCCGCACGCCCTGGCGTTCGCCTTGCTCACGGATGTGCCGAGGTGGCCGGAGTGGGTGCCAGGCCTCTCCGCGGTCCGGACCGGGCCGATCGAGCTGAGTTTCGAGGTGTGGCTCGACGACCAGCGGTTCGAGATGTTCGCAGGGGAGCACGTGCCGTACACGAGGCTCGGCTGGTCTGCTGTCGACGCCGGGGGCGGCTCTACCAGGCGTGGCTGTTCGCTCCGGTGACGGGCGGAACCCAGGTGGTGACCGAGAACGTGGTTCGTGGGCCCGCCTCCAGGTCCCTGACGGCGGCGTCCCCGCTGTGGGCGCAGCGTCTGATCGCCCTGTGGATCACCCAGCTCAAGGGGCTTTCGGAAGCCGCTCCGCAGGGGGACGGGGGTGTAGCCGCGTTCCGCGCGACACGCCGCCGGTCGGCACCCGGTGGGGCATCGGCCGGTCGAGGGCGTGTGGCTCAGCAGGTCCGGACGGGATCCTGGACGGGCCCTGTCACGGGCACAGGCTTGGAGTGGTCAGTAGTCGCGGACTGGTCGGCGGGCTCGGAGTGGTCGGTGGTCGTGGTCTCGCCGCTCTCGCGTGCCGGCTTCAGGAACAGGGCGAGGACGATTCCGACGGCGAGAGCGAGCGCGATCCAGAGGTAGCCACCGGCCATGGCGTGGGCGAAGGCGTCCAGTGCCGTGTCGCGCAGGGCGCCGGGGAGGCGGCTGATGGTGTCTGGGCGGGTGGCGTCGAAGCCGCCCGCGGTCGGCAGGCCGCTCGTACGATCGGCGAAGCCGGTGTTGAGGAGGGTGCCGAAGACGGCGACGCCGAATGCCGCGCCGATCGAGCGGGCGAAGGTGACGACGGCGCTGGCGGCACCGAGGTCGGCGGTGGGCACGCTGTTCTGAACGGTGGTCAGCACGACCATGGGCACCATGCCGATGCCGACGCCGGTGATCAGGAAGAAGACGCTCAGCACGAGGGTGTCGGTGGCCGCCCCGATGGTGCCGAGCAGGAGAAGTCCGGCGAGGTTGGCGGCCAGGCCCGCGAGCAGGATCGTCCGCAGCCGCTCGACGTGCGCGGCCCAGCGTCCGGCCAGGGACTGGCTCACGACGAGTCCGGCGACCAGGGGCAGCATGTGGATGCCGGAGAGGGTGGCCGAGACGCCGTGGACGATCTGGAGGTAGGTCGGCAGGTAGACCAGTACGGAGAACATCGCGGCGTTGGCGAAGAAGGCGATCAGCGAGGAGAACACCACGGTCGGGGAGGCGAACATGGTCGGCGGCAGGACCGGTGCGGCGGCGCGGCGCTCGACCGGTACCAGCGCCACGGCCAGCGCGACGGTTGCGGCGATCAGACCGACGATGGCCGATGAGCCCCAGCCCCAGCGCTCCCCGAAGGACGTGACGAGGACCAGGCCGGTGGCGATGGCGGCCAGCACGGTGGCCCCGAGGTAGTCGATACGGGCGCCGCGTGTGCCCCGCCTGGCCGTGGGCAGCAACCGCGCGGCGATGGCCAGGGCGACGATGCCGACCGGCAGGTTCACCAGGAACGCCCACCGCCAGGACAGCTGGTCGGTGAATACGCCGCCCAGCAGGGGGCCGACAATGCTGGCGACGCCGTAGACCGAGCCGAACAAGCCCTGGTAGCGGCCGCGCTCGCTCGGGGCGACGATGTCGCCGACGAGGGCGAAGGTCAGCACGATCATGCCGCCGCCGCCCACGCCCTGCAGTACGCGGGCGCCGACGAGTTCGGGCAGGTTCCGTGCCAGACCGCAGGCCACGGAGGCGACGAGGAAGACCGAGGTAGAGCCCAGGTACAGCCTCTTGCGGCCGAACATGTCTCCGAGCTTGCCCCACAGAGGTGTGACCGCGGTCGACGCGAGCAAGTAGGCGGCACTGACCCACGCGATGTCGTCGAAGCCGTTCAGGTCCTCAGCTATCCGGGGAAGTGCGGTCGAGACGATCGTCTGGTCGAGGGCGGCGAGGAGGACCGCCAGGACCAGCGCGCTCATCGCAGCGGCGACACCACCCGCCTTGGGCGAGGAGGAGTTGTCTCCCTTCGACATCAGGAGGCACCTTTCTAGAAGACTCAGAGATCTGGCACTACCAGATCTATCCGTCACGAGAATGTAGCACTTATGGACGGGCCCTCTACTCCCCCGAGGCACTAGATGTCTCAGGCATCACATTCCGCCACTAGAATCAGTGCGGTGAGAGCTGATGCAGCGCGCAATCTCGAAGCCGTCCTGACCACCGGCGCACGCATGCTCGCCGCCGACCCCGGCACCAGCATCGCGAGCATCGCCACCGCCGCAGGAGTCGACCGACGCACCGTCTACCGACGCTTCGCCTCCCGCGAAGACCTCCTCGCAGCCATCTACGACGCGCGCCTCACCGCCATCGAACACGCCATCCAGGACGCGCGGCTCCGCGAAGCACCCGTCGCCGTCGCCCTGCACCGCTACGTCGAGAACATCATCACCGTCAACCGCACCTGGCCCGTCGACCTCACCCGCATGCTCACCGACGACAGCGTCCACGCTCGGCGCGACGCGGCCGTCGAGGAGGTCGACGCCTTCCTCCGGCGTGCCACCGACGAGGGCCTGCTGCGGCCGGGTCTCCCACAGGGCTGGGCGAGCGCACTGCTGCCCCAGCTCATGCACCTGGTGTCCCGGGAATTGCCCGAACTGAGCGCGGGACAGGCGGCGGACGTCGTGGTCGACACCCTTCTCAACGGTCTCGGAACGTCCTGACACACCTGCCCGGTGCACGTACGACGTCGCCGCCGAAATGGTCAGCCATGGCGGACTCCCTCGATGAAAGCGGTCGGCGGGGTCGACGCGTTCGGACAGGGAGGCGGGTGTCTGCCCGAAGCCCACGAACAGTTCGTGCACGCTCGATCTCCTCGGCGAGCCGGATGCCCTGGGGATCGAGGCACAGACCTGTGGGCGGCGGATCTCCTGGCGGGCTCCTCAGGGGTGGGAGCGGGCGCCGGGGTGCGGCGGGAGAAGCGCTCCCCCGCTCGCGGCGTTGAGCCGGCCTTGGCCCCGGCAGCGCCTCGTGCTCGTGGTGTCCGGCATCCTTCAACAGGCCCATGCTTCCAGGCGGTACGGCGCCCCAGGCCCTTGATCCCCCCGGTGCGGCCGTGCGCCCCCGCGCCGCGTCATTCCTGCGTAACGCGGCGAGCGTTCGGCCGAAACTAATTTCCACATAATCACCGTGTACGGAATACCAGAAATATTGCGGCTCCTTTCCCATGCACCACTTGACCTGGCTTGGGGGGTCTATGGCTGACAGTGCGCCCATAAGTCCGCAAAACCCGACAGTAGTCATCGGTCCGGTCACCGCGAAGCCCTACGCATGGCCGTACGACACATCCGTACCCGCCGACCGTGTCGCCGTGCTCTGCATCGACTGGCAGACGGACTTCTGCGGACCCGGCGGTTACGTGGACACGATGGGATACGACATCTCGCTGACCCGGGCCGGCCTCCCGGCGACGCAGAAGCTGCTCGCGCACGCCCGCAGCACCGGAATGCTCGTGGTCCACACCCGTGAGGGGCACGCCCCCGATCTGGCGGACCTGCCGGCGAACAAGCGCTGGCGGTCCGCGCAGATCGGCGCCGAGATCGGCGCCGCCGGACCGTGCGGCCGCATTCTGGTCCGGGGGGAACCCGGCTGGGAGATCGTGCCCGAAGTGGCCCCGCTTCCCGGTGAGGTGATCGTGGACAAGCCGGGCAAGGGAGCGTTCTACGCCACCAACCTCGACCTCGTACTGCGCACCCGGGGCATCACACATCTGGTCCTCACCGGCATCACCACGGGCGTGTGCGTGCACACCACCATGCGCGAGGCCAACGACCGCGGCTACGAATGTCTGATCCTCTCCGACTGCACCGGCGCGACGGACCCGTCGAACCACGAAGCCGCGCTGCACATGGTGACCATGCAGGGCGGCGTCTTCGGATGCGTCTCCACCGCCGACGACCTGATCACCGCCACGACCGAGGCCACCTCCTGAGCTGACCCACCGGACAGGCCCCCGCACCGCTCGAACCGTCCTGCACATCCGGGCGCTTGGTGGTCCGAATCCGCCCGAGCCGACCGCGTCGGCTCCCCTTCCGATCGACGAAAGCCAGGTACCGCCATGGCAGTTGCGGAATCGCTCAGTGTCGAGGCCGCCCCGTACGCGTTCACCTTCGACCCCGCCGAGACGGCACTCGTTCTCATCGACATGCAGCGGGACTTCCTCGAACCCGGCGGATTCGGCGAGAGCCTGGGCAATGACGTGGAACAACTGCGCAGGACCGTCGCTCCGTTGCGGGCGGTACTCGACGCCTGCCGCGCCGCGGGCATGGCGGTCCTGCACACCCGCGAGGGACACCTGCCGGACCTGTCCGACTGTCCCCCCAGCAAGCTGCTGCGAGGAAACCCCAGCTTGCGCATCGGCGACCCGGGCCCCAAGGGCCGGATACTGATCCGTGGTGAGGAGGGCCACGACATCATCGAGGAGCTCTACCCGCTGGCGGGTGAGCCGGTGATCGACAAGCCCGGCAAAGGCGCCTTCTACGCCACCGAGTTCGGTGAGCTGCTCAGCGCCCGCGGCATCCGCCGTCTCGTCGTCACCGGCGTCACCACCGAAGTGTGTGTGCACACGACGGTCCGCGAAGCCAACGACCGTGGATACGAGTGCCTGGTGCTGTCGGACTGTGTCGGCAGTTACTTCCCCCAGTTCCAGCAGGCGGGCCTGGAGATGGTGGCCGCCCAGGGCGGCATCTTCGGCTGGACCGCGGAGTCGGCCGCGTTCCTGACGACACTGGCCACCGCTGCGCCCGTCGGCCCCGACGCTCCGGAAACCGCCCGCGAACCGGCGCCACAGCCGCACTGACAGCGCCACCAGCGCCCGGCCGCCACGCCTCGGCTACCCCGGCGCCTCGGCTACCCCGGCCGACACGCCCCGGCCACCCCGGCCGCACCGCCACCTCGACAGTGCCCACTGTCCACCAGTCCCGTCACCGGGGCGTACCCCGGGCCGGCATCCACCGCTCCACCCGACGAAGGGTGATCCCACCATGCTGTCACTCCGCCGCACCGCCCCCGCTGAGACCGAGCCCCTGCCCCTCCCGCTGTGGGTGCGCGGCGACACCAACGCGTTCTTCGGACTGGCCGTCAACGTCCTGGTCAATGTGCTGACATTGACCGGGTTGTGCCTGGGCGTCGTCAAGATTCCGGCCGACGACGTCTTCCACACCATCCTGCCGGCGCTCGGCATCGCCCTGATCGCGGGCAACATCTACTACGCCTACCTCGGCCGCCGACTCGCACGCCGGGAGGGTCGCCAGGACGTCACCGCGATGCCGTACGGGCCGAGCGTCCCGCACATGTTCATCGTCGTGTTCGTCATCATGCTGCCGATCTACCTCAAGACCAAGGATCCGCTGCTGGCGTGGAAGGCCGGCATCGCCTGGGCCTTCATCATCGGTGTCATCGTCCTCATCGGGGCCTTCGTGGGCCCGTACATACGCCGGTACGCACCCAGGGCCGCCCTGCTCGGCACCCTCGCCGGTATCTCCGTCTCCTTCATCTCCATGCGGCCCGCCGGTCAGATGTGGGACCACCTGTGGATCGCCCTGCCGGTCTTCCTGCTGCTCCTGATCGGCCTCATGACCGATCTGAAGCTGCCCGGCAACATCCCCATCGGACTCGCCGCGCTCCTGGTGGGCACCGCGATCGGCTGGGTCGGCGGGGCGATGGACGGCTCCGCGGTCTCGGCCGCGGCCGACGACATCACCTTCGCCCTCCCGGGCCTCCACCTCCACACGTTGTTCTCCGGTCTCTCGGACGTCGCACCGCTGCTCGCCACCGCCATCCCGCTGGGCGTCTACAACTTCACCGAGGGCATGAGCAACGTCGAGAGCGCCGCTGCCGCCGGTGACAACTACAACCTGCGTTCGGTACTGCTGGCCGACGGCGCGGGCGCCGTCATCGGCTCGGCGCTCGGCTCACCCTTCCCGCCCGCCGTGTACGTCGGTCACCCCGGGTGGAAGGCGGCCGGCGGGCGCACCGGCTACTCGCTGGCCACCGGCGCGGTCATCGCCCTGATGTGTTTCCTGGGCATGTTCAGCCTGTTGGGTGCGATCTTCCCGGTCGCCGCGATCGTGCCCATCCTGCTCTACATCGGCCTGCTCATCGGCGCCCAGGCCTTCCAGCTGTCACCCAAGGCACACGCCGCGGCCGTCGTCGCCGCACTCGTGCCGAACCTGGCCTCCTGGGCCGTCGGCCAGATCGACAACGCCCTCGCGGCCGCCGGCACCGACGCCTCCAAGGTCGGAGAAGCGGGTCTGGAGTCGTCAGGTGTCGTCTACCACGGGCTGATGGTCCTCGGCCAGGGTGCGATCCTGGCGGGCCTGATCCTGGGCGCGCTCGTCGCGTTCGTCATCGACAAACGGTTCGTCCCGGCGGCAGCCGTGGCCCTGGCCGGAGCGGCGCTCTCCTTCATCGGGCTCATCCACGCCCCGAAGATCGACTGGAATGCCAGCGGCGGCGTCAGCCTCGGCTACCTCTTCGCCGCCGTCCTGTGCGGAGCCTTCGCCCTGACCCGGCCGACGCCCCGCGAGCCGGACGCCGAGGAACTGGAACTCGAACGGCTGCACGGCGGCGGGCTCTCCGCGGCTGCGGCACCGGAGCCGGAGAACGAGCAGGGACCTGCCCCGGTCCTGGAACCCGCGCCGGCCGGCGTCGGCGCCCTGCCGGACACGACCACCGAGACCGCCCAGCCGCACAAGTCGGCGGCCACCGACTGACGTGGCTCAGACAACTGACGCCGATGAAGGCCCGATGAAGGCGCCGCCCGCGCGACCGGGTGACCACCTGGCCGCACGGGCGCGCGAGGACGGATCGGGCTCATGACGAACGGAGAGCGGATGGATGTGGACCTGCCCCAGACGGTCGCCGAAGTGACGGCTGCCTTCGCCGGCTACGAGGAGGCTCTGGTCACCGACGACCACGAAGGTGTCACCGGGTACTTCTGGACCTCACCCGACACGGTTCGCTTCGGTATCGCAGACCGGCAGGCCGGGATCGCGGAAATCCGGGACTGGCGACGACAACAACCGCCGCTTCCCCCGGGCAGAAAACTCTTCGACACCAGAATCAGCACGTTCGGGACCGACCACGCGGTGGTCACCACCCTGTTCGCCTACCCCGGAGACAACGCGATCGGCCGCCAGACGCAGGCGTGGACACGCTTTCCCGTGGGGTGGCGCATTGTCAGCGCCCATGTGTCGCAGGTGCCGGACGAGACCTCCCCGCCGGGCGTATGAAGGGGTTTGGCGGCCATGCCGACGCAACTGGTCGACCAGGCACAGCAGGAGCCTGGCACGATCCGTCCCGAGCGGCCCGTCACCGCGTACCCAACCATCCACGGCCTGCCTTCGACCTGCTGGCCGACGGGCCGACCTGGCCCGAACTCGCCAACCACGTAAGCGAGTCCTCGGCGCCGCCTGGATCTACGCCCACAACGCGCACGTCGCCTGTCGCGCGCTCGGCCGTCAACTGCCCACCTACGCAGGCGCGGCACTGATCGGGCACGCGCAACCAGATCTGGCCCAGGCCCGACACCACGCGCCCTACGACGCATCCGCCGCCGTCCCTCGGACATGCCCGGTGCCCCGAGGCCAGAAGGGGAGTCCACTGTGTGGTGACCACCCGTCAGCCCCTGCGCATCCCCCCGCTCGGCACCCACTCCACCGGCAGGACCACACTTCTCAAGCGAATACAGATGGAGCTGCGCTCCCCCGGTGTCGCCGTGGGCGCGCACCGGCCGCTTCAGCAGACGTGCCCCCGCGACCGGCTTCCCGAAGACGCCGTAACACAGCGCGATGCGGTCAGGCACCTCCCGAGGAGGGCCTGACCGCATCCAGGGCGACGGCCTGGTGTCACCGCGCAGTGGCTCAGGACTGCGCGGTGAGCTGGAAGGCCTGTGTGGCCGAGCCGTCGCAGGTTCGCTGGGTGAGTTGGACGCTGTTTGTCGCCGCCGATTCAGCACTCAGGCACTTGCCGCTGTGCCGGGCGACGAAGTGATAGCGCCCGCTGGTCTCTCGCACCGGCTGCCACTGCTGGTTCGTGCCGCCGGAGTAGGCCCACAGCTGCAACGGCGCGTTGTCCGCCGTCGAGCGGTCGGTCACGTCGATCACCTGCGCTGTGTTGCCGCGGGCGGTGATCCGCAGGTACCCGCTGTCGGTGCTCCGGAACTGGTACTGCTGGGCCGACGTGCCGTTGCAGGCGTACTGCTGTATCGCCGTCCCGTTCGCGGTCGCTGCCGAACGGGCGTCCACGCACGTGCCGTTGCCGCCGTTCTGCACGCTGTACCAGGCGGTCTCGGAGATCTGGTCGCCGGTCGGCGGGGTCGTGGAGCCGCCCCCGCCCAGCCACTTGAGCCCGTCCAGCAGGAACCGGTTCTGGGTCGCGCTCGCGAACGTCGACGAGAGTCGGGTGTTGGTCGTGTAGTTCATCGCGTTGTGGCCGAAGTTGGCGTACAGCATCTTGTACTTCGTGTTGGTCCACAGGATCGGGTAATAGCCGCTGTACCAGGACTGGTTGGGATCCGTGCCGACCGGGAAGCTGCTGGGGTCGATCGATGCCAGGATCCTGATGTCCGGGTTCTGCCGCAGATCTCTGGACCAGCTGTACCACTCACTGACCGACGAGGTGAACGTGGCCGGCAGGTTCACGGTCGCGGGGCTCGTGCGGTCCTCCACCTTCAGGGTCACCGCCGTCGGCCCCCACGTGTTGGACGCGAAGTTGCCGGAGCCGAGGAAGGTGTTGTGGTACCAGGACCAGCTCGCCGCGTCCGTCGTGAACGCCGAGACATGGAAGCCCAGGAAGCCGCCCCCGCTCCTCATGTACGCCTCGAAGCCGGAGCGTTGGGCGGACGTCTGCGGCAGGTCGTCCAGGAACAGGACGACCTGGTAGGCGTTGACCCCGCCATTGGCCAGCAGATCCCAGTTGGTGCTGGACGTGTAGGTGAAGCCGTTGGCGGCCGCTTGCTGCGGGAACCAGACGTTCGCCTCCTTGTCGAAGTCGATGTGCGCCGCGTCGTACGTGCCGCTGTAGAGGGCGAGCACCTTGAACGGGGCCGCGGCGCCGCTCGCCTGCGCGACGGGCGGTACGGCCGCGAGGCCGAGGAGCGTGGCCAGCAGGAGCAGGACCCGCAGGAGCACGCGGGTGGAGCCGGATCTGAAGGTGCTCATCCTCTGGTCAATCCTTTCCGTGGGGTCCGCGAAGCGCGGACGTCAGCCGGTGTACCGGGCGAAGATGCTGGTGAACTGCCAGTTGCTCTGGCTCACGCCCGAGCAGGTGTCGTCGTTCGGGTAGGCACCCGGGCAGGGCCGGTCACGGTTCGCGGACCAGAACGTGAGCCGCGCCAGGTGGTGGGCCTGCGCGTAGGTGAGGATGGTCTGGAAGTCGGCGGTGGTGACGGTCTCGTTGTCGTCGGTGATGCCGTTCATCGACGAGATGCCCATGTGGCGGTAGGCCGCGTCGTCGTTGTAGCCGTACGCGTTCTTCAGCGCGCCCTTCAGGCCCTCGGCCGCCCGCTGGGTGAGGGTGCCCATGTTCTGGCCCGCGCCGCCGAAGTCGAAGGGCATGATCGTCCAGGCGTCCACGGTCAGTCCGGACGCCGCCGCCCGGTTGATGAGACTGGTGTCGGGGCCGCTCTGACCGGTGCCGATGGTGACGTACACCTTGATGCCCGGGTTGTTGGCCTTGACGGTCTTGAGGGCGTCCACGGTCCGTTGCTGCACGGTGCCGTTGCTGTATGCGGCGGCCTCGAGGTCGATGTCTATCGCCTTGAGCGAGTAGGCGTTGATGACCTTCTGGTACGCCGCCGCCAGCTCGCCGGCGCCGGCGCATGAACTCTCCAGCTTGTTGCCGCTGTAGCCGCCGAAGGACGGGACGACATCGCCGCCGCCCGCCCGCACGGTGGTGATGGTCTGCTGGTCCACTCCCCCGGTCAGCGCCCGGCCGCCGTCCCACTGCGGGTTGCAGTAGCCGTTGCTCAGGACGAACGCCAGCGTGAACCACTTCACTCCTGTCGCGTTCATGACAGCCGTAGGACTGGGTGGATTGCCCCAGCCGTTGTAGAGGTAGGGCGCCACGGCCATCGGCGCGGAGCCCGGCGGAGTCGTGCCGTCCCCGGCCGCGGGGGCGTTCCACTGCTGGTTGGCGGCTCCGGTGCAGGTCCAGATCTGGGCGCGGGTGCCGTTGGCGGAGGAGTTGCCGGTGGCGTCAAGGCACTTGTCGGCGGCCGGGTTGACGATGTCGCGCGCGGCGCTGACCGTCCACTTCTGCTGGGCGCCGCCACTGCAGGTCCAGAGCTGGAGCTGGGCACCGTTCGCCGTCGAACCGCCGGTCACGTCAAGGCACTTGCCGAGGGCGCGGATCGTGCCGTCGGAACCCACCGTCCACTGCTGGGCGGCGGTGCCGTTGCAGTCGTAGAGCTGTACGGCCGTGCCGTCGGCCGAACTCGCGCCGGCCACGTCGAGACACTTGCCGGCCAGACCGGTGATCGTGCCGGTGGCGGCCGAGGCGGAGGGAGCCGCGACGGTACCCACGGCGGTGAGGCCGAGCGAGAGGGCGAGAGCACAGCGCAGGGCGTGGCGTTGCATGGCGAGGGGCCTTTCGTCCTGGGGTGGGGGGTGGACGACCCGCCTAGAGCGGGGCGGTGAGAGGTGAACACAGGTGTTCACATATGTGTGCGGGAGATTCATGTGTGGGGACTCTGCTGGCTGGTGAACCTAAAGGTCTACACCAAAGCCGTCAAGAGGTGCGGCCGGGGAAGTCCTCGGCGGCACGGCTGAGTTGAGAAGTTGTAGACGAAACGGGAGCACTGTGCGCGCACCCGTCCCGATGTCTGGGCCGGCGCTCGGCTCGCCTGCAGCGGAGAGAAACCGTGACGACGGCGCGACGGCCCGCCGACGCGAAGAGTCCGGGCCTCGCGCCGCGCAGCAGTGATCTGCCGGAGAGCCGCCCACGCGCGGACGCGGGCACGCCGGGGCCGTCGGCGTGCCGGTGAGCGCTCAGCCTCCGGGAGATCGCGGAGCGGATCCGCAAGCTTTTCGGTCGAGCCGGGCCGCAGCGATGGCAACGGCGACTCGTCGTGCCGCGGATCCGGCCGCGCTTCGTCAAACCGACCGCCGCCGTGCGGACGGCGGCTCGTCGTGCCGTCCCACAGGCGCTCCGGCACACTGGATCGCATGGAGGACAGCGACCGACAGCTCGGTCAACGGCTGGAGAAGGCCATCATGAGCCTGCTGGCACGCCGTGCCGACACCGCGTCGATCTGTCCGTCCGACGCGGCGCGCGCGGTCTACGAGGGTGACGACGAGGGGTGGCGGGCCCTGATGGAGCCAGCCCGCCGCGCGGCATGGCGTCTGGTGAACGACGGCGAGGTCGAGGTGACGCAGGGCGGTCGGCCCGTCGATGAGACAGAGGCGCGTGGCCCCGTGCGTATCCGGCGCGCACGCCGGTAGCGGCAGCCCCCGGGGGGCGGGTACGGCTGAAGCCCGGTTCCCGGACCGCTTGCGTCCGCGGCCGTGGACGGTCGAGGAACGCGTCACCTGCCCCGAGGACCGTCCGTCGGTGTCAGTTCGAGGACCTTGTGCGGTGATGCGAGATCCGGGAAACGGTCGCCGTACCTGTGACATTCGGTACCGAACGGTCTGGGGGGACGGACGAACAACGCCCCCGCCACCTTGTTCCGCCTGCCCCGGTGCAGACGCCGCCCCGCTGGCAGGAGCTCATCGCGGCCCGATCCCCTGTGTGGCGGGGCCGCCCGCCACGAGACGTTGCACCGACGGTCGACGGACAAGCCGTTGTTGGACATTCTTTCAACAACGATGTGCCCGGCAACGCCGGGGACAGCTGCATCTGAGGTGGTGAGCGTTGTGAACGACGAGACTCGCGGCGCCTTGGCGGGCCGTACCGTCGGCTCTGCCGGGTCCAGCGCGCCGCAGGCCCGTGTCCTTCCGGCCGCGGCCACCGAGGTCACCGAGGTCACCGAGGTCACCGTGTCGTGCGCGTCCGACTCCGCGTCCCGCCGCGCCCTGGCACACGGCCTGCAACAGTTGCGGGACGGCCCCGTCGCGGATGCCTGTTCGGCGCTCCTGCGTGCCGCCGCAGGACTGCGTGAGACCGACCCCCTCGCAGCTCGCCGCGCCCTGCTGGCAGCGGCGTCGGCGGCCTGGTCGGCCGGTGACCACGACACCTACCGGCGCGTCTTTGCGGTAGCACCCTGTCCCGTTTGCAGTGCGGTGGACGCGTCGACGCCGTGCGCGAGGGAGTGTCCCGAGGCCGCGTGGAGGGATCACCGGATCGGGATGAGCGCGGTGGCACAGGGCGACTTACGACGGGCCACCAGGATCCTGGAGCCCTGGTTGCACGAGGTCACGCCCCGGGCGGAGACGGAGGAGCTCTGCGACGCCGGAAGCATGGCCCTCCTGCTGGGCCGGCTCCCCCTCGCGCGTCGGCTCCTGAGCCTGGCCTTGGCGTCCGCGCGCTCGTCGGGAGCGGAGACCGCGGTCGCGGGCATCATCGCGCACCTGGCCTGCGCCGAACTGCGAGCGGGCCTCCACCCCCAGGCCCGCGCCCACGCCGAGGAAGGTCTGGTGCTCGCGCGCCGACTCGGGCAACTCAACGTGGCCGCCGAACTGTCGGCCCTATGCGCCCTCGTCGTCTCCATCGCGGGTGACCTGCGCACGGTCCGCGACCAGGTCGCGGAGGTCCTGGCCGTCGCTCAGCCGCACGGGCTGGCCCAGGCCGCGTTTCTCGCCGAGTGGGCTCAGGCGCGGGCGGAACTCGCTGAGGGCAAGGTCGAGCGGGCGGCCGCCCGGCTGGCCCCGCTGGTCCAACCTGGCGCGCGGCAGGGCCATTTCGGGCTGTGGTTCCTGGCCGTGCCATGCTTCGTCGAGGCCTGTGTCCTGTCCGACCGGGTTCTCGAGGCGCCGGAGATGGTCGACCTGTTCGCCGTCTGGGCGGATCTCGGCGCCGACCCGCAGGCGCCGGCGCAGCTGGCGCGGTGCCGGGCCCTCCTCGCGCCCGCCGACCGGAGCGAGGAGCTCTACCGTGCCGCGCTCGCCCACCACGAGAAGGCGTCAGGGCCGTACGAGCACGCGCGCACCCATCTGGCCTTCGGCATGTGGCTACGGCGCCGCCGCCGGCCGACCCAGGCACGGGACCAGTTGCGTGCCGCGCTGATGGGTTTCGAGCACTGTGGCGCGGCACTGTGGGCCAAGCGTGCCGGCGCGGAACTGCGGGCGGCCGGGGAGGCGAGCGGGACTGCCGAGGCGGGGTTGTTGTCCTCGCTCACGCCGCAGCAGGCGCGTATAGCGCGGGATGTGGCGCGTGGCGCGACGAACAAGGAGATCGCCGCGGAGCTGTCCATCAGCATCCGGACAGTCGAGTACCACCTGCGCAACGTGTTCGCCCAGCTGGGCGTCCACTCACGCACCGGTCTCGCCCATCTGCTGGCGAACGTCGACGACGACCACGACCGGGGCTGGGGTCTGCCGGAACCGGGCTGAGGGCCAGAGCCGACCGCGCCTGGCCGAACACCCGACGACCGCGTGCCGGTCGACGGGCGTCTTCCGCTGTGACCGATGCTCCGTGACCGACCGCTCCCCGAGGTGCGCGGTGGTGCGTGTGCGCGGCGTGGGCATGACTGGTGATTCCACTGATGACTGACTTTTGGTCAGCTCCTACGTTGTTCACCGCCGGATGACTCGTGTCCCGTCCGGATGACTCGTGTCCCGTCCGGATGACTCGTGTCACGTCCACGGGCCCGACACCGCCTCTCCCCCGGCGGCCTCCGTCGGTCCGAAGGCGCCGGAACCCTCATCCCCGAAGGAGCCGTGATGAGCGACACCCCACAGACCTCCTCCCCCACGCGCACTTCCCACCGCCGCCGCCTCCGACGCCTCGGCTCCGGCCTCGCGACGACCGCCGCACTCGTCGGCCTGCTCACCTCGCTGACCGGCGGAGCCCAGGCGGCCGACAACCCGTACGAACGGGGCCCGGCGCCCACCACGGCGAGCATCGAGGCCGGCAGGGGCCCCTATGCGGTGTCCCAGACCAGCGTGTCGCGACTCGCGGTGAGCGGGTTCGGCGGCGGCACCATCTACTACCCGACGAGCACCGCCGACGGGTCCTTCGGCGCGGTCGCGGTGTCACCGGGGTACACGGCCTACCAGTCCTCGATCGCCTGGCTCGGCCCGCGGCTCGCCTCCCAGGGCTTCGTCGTCTTCACGATCGACACGCTCACCACCTCCGACCAACCGGACAGCCGCGGGACGCAGTTGCTGGCCGCACTGGACTACCTGGTGCAGAGCAGCACAGTCCGCAGCCGCATCGACGCCGGACGCCTCGGGGTGATGGGACACTCCATGGGCGGAGGCGGCACCCTCGAGGCGGCCAAGTCCCGCCCCTCGCTTCAGGCCGCCATCCCGTTGACCGGCTGGAACCTCGACAAGACCTGGCCGGAGATCACCACTCCGACCCTGGTCGTCGGCGCCGACGGTGACACCATCGCGCCCGTGGCCACGCACTCCCAGCCGTTCTACTCCACCCTGCCCTCCTCCACCGACCGCGCCTACATCGAGCTGCGTGGGGCCACCCACTTCACACCGAACTCGTCCAACACGACGATCGCGAAGTACAGCATTTCCTGGCTGAAGCGGTTCATCGACAACGACACCCGCTACGAGCAGTTCCTCTGCCCGCTCCCAGCCGTCAGCCTCACCATCGCCGAGTCCCGAGGCAACTGCCCGCACACCTCCTGAAACCCGGCCCCGGCCGCCGGGGCCCTCGCTCGCCACGCTGTCGCCGCCGCGCGGTCTCTCCGGATCCTGCGGCGGCGACAGCGCCGTCGTGCGCGGGGCTTCAGCGGGGGCGGGCGGGTACACATCGCGGATCACGCCCGCACGGTGCGTTCAGGGAGTGAAGACCTCATTGAGGCGTTTGATGTCACGTAGGCACCGAGGTGGTGGGTAAGGACCAGTCCCGAATCCGGGTGCGCCTCAAGCCAGTCGAGCCTTCGCAGCGGCCGGCGACTTCGAGGGCGTCGTCACCTTCGGGGCCGGGTTCCACGGTCCCTTTTCGATCACCTAGAACACATGCGGTTGCCCGAGTCAGCGGGGCATGTGCTGTGCAAGTGCCCGTGCCTTCTCACGCAGGCCCGCAGCCCAGACTCCGCCGTGCGCAGGGGCAGACATCCCCGTGACGACAGAAACCTGCACGTCCTCGAGCCGGGCTTCTGGAGTGGCTTCGTGCCGTGCCCAGTCCACCTTGATCCCGGAGCGCTCCGCAAGAACCAGCACCGTGGCAGTGAAGCCTTCGGAGAGCGCGAGAAGGATGGCGTGGCTCGTTCTTCGGTGCTTCACCAAGAGGGCGTTTACGAAGGTCTCGAGGACCTCAGGGCTGATTTGGCACTCGTCGTTCTCCATCGGCCCGATGCCCGACGGGAGTCCCAGCTCCGCTTCAAAGACCGCTACCTGGCGCTGAAACATGCGAGAAGTTCCATTGGATGGGTTCCACAGGGTCTCGTCACCGATGTCGAAGTAATGACTCATCGCGGCACCTTTCAGCTTGTCAGGACAGGCCAGCGTATCCATTTGGATCAGTGCCGTCGTCTGCGTCACGCCTTCGTCAGACGTCGGTGGCAGATGAGGGTCACGGCTAGGCCGACGAAGGCCGGGAAGTGTTCAGGCTTACGTTCGTAGCAGCGGTGGAGACGACGACAGCTGGCGAGCCAGGACGCATGCCTCAAGGGCGCCGTCACCGGGTCATCCACCGTGTGGATGACCCGAATACGGGATTCGGATCGCTCAAGGGATGGCAGCGGCGCCGCGGGCAGCCCATAGTCGTCCCGACCCGCACGTACTCGTACGCCGCTGTCCGGATCAGTGGTCGACCGTGCGGCCACTCCCCCACATGCCGTTCGCCGTCGGCACCCCCGAGGCCGATCCGCTTCCGTACGCCGTCCCCTGGAGTCGCCATGCCTGGTTCCGTCCCGCCGTCCGCGACGTCGTCGACCGCGGTCGGCGATGTCGCGTCGCCGCCCGTCGCCGCCTCCGGACCGGCCCATCTGCTGCGCGTGACCCTGTTGATGGCGGGCAGTTGCCTGCCGATCCTCGGGGCGGTGCTGATCGCCCCCGTGCTGCCGAAGATGCAGGACCATTTCGAGTCGACCCCGGGTGCCAAGGCACTGGTGCCGTTGGCGCTGACCGTTCCGGCGCTGGCGCTGGCGCTACTCGCTCCCTTCGCCGGAGTGATCGTCGACCGGTTGGGCCGCAAGCGTCTGCTGATCGTGGCGACTCTGCTGTACGCCGTCTTCGGCACAGCCCCGCTCTATCTCGACTCCCTCGGCGCCATCGTCTTCAGCCGTGCCCTTGTCGGCATCGCCGAAGCCGCCATCATGACGTGCTGCACCACGCTGATCGGCGACTACTACAGCGGCGCACAGCGGGTGAAGTACCTCGCCCTGCAGACCATGTGCGCTTCCGCGTCGGCCACCGTCTTCTTCGTGATCGGCGGGGCCGCCGGGTCGGCGGGCTGGCGGGTGCCCTTCTGGGTGTACGCCGTGAGCCTGGTGCTCGCCCCGCTGATGGCGACCGCACTGCCCAACCCGGCGTCCCGCGCCGCCGTCGAGGAGGGCCCGGCCGAGGCGGCGGTCCGCCGCAGCTTCCCGTGGCGGCAGTTGCGGGGTATCTGCGGCCTCACCTTCTTCGGGGCCATGGTCTTCTACACCGTCCCGGTCGAGATGTCGTATCTGCTCGACGACCTCGGGGTGAAGAACTCCGATGTCATCGGCCTGGCCACCGCGGTCTCGAGCGCCGCCACCGTGGGTGGAGCCATCACCTTCGCCCGCCTGAAGCGCTCCCCCGCCCCGCTGTTGCCCGCTGTTCTCGGGCTCTGCGCGGTCGGCTTCGCGGTGATGTTCCTGGCGGGCAACGCACCGCTGCTGGTCGTGGGGGCCGTGATCAACTGCGTGGGCACGGGCATGCTGCTTCCCGCCCTCCTCACCAGCGCCATGTCCCGGCTCGCCTTCGAGGACCGCGGCAGGGGAACGGGACTGTGGACGGCGGCTTTCTTCGGCGGTGAGTTCGTCTGCCCGCTCGTGCTGCTGGCCGTGGAGTCGGCGGTCGGCACGCTCGCGGGTGCGGTGGGTGTGCTCGGGCTGGCCACCGCCCTCGTGTCCGCCGGTCTCTTCATGGCCCGCCACCGCGGCGGTGCCGTCGACCGGCCGCTGCCGGAGCAAGCGGTCTGACGGACGCGCGATCGGTTCGAACTGCCGTGATGTGCCGACGCGAGGTCGCGGCACATCACGGCCTCGTCGTGTCAACGCGGCGCAGCCGCCTGCGAGGCCACCCCGGGCCCGTCGTGTCAGCGCAGCGCAGCGACCTGCGAGGCCACCCCGAGCCCATCGTGTCAGCGCGGCACAGCCGCCTGCGAGGCCTCCCCGACCCCCTTCAGGACGTCCCCGTCGGCCGTCAACGTCGCCCCCACCTCCGCCGCCTTCTGCCGCAGCCAGATGTGCGCCGCGTCCTGTGCGTGCACGGGATGCCACCACATCGCCTCCTGCACCGGCACGGCCTCGAACGGGCAGGGCAGGACACGCACCGCCGCGGCACGGACCGCGCGACGGGCGAGCCGTTCCTGGATCATCGCGACCCGGCGGGTGCCCTCGACCATGTGCGGCAGCAGCTGGAAGGTCTGCACGGACACCTCGACCCGAGGGCTGATGCCGATCATGCTGAGCTGGCGCGCCGCGGGGGCGTCGTAGGGGCGCTGGTAGACGGCCCACGGCAGCCGGGCCAGATGGTCGAGGGTGACCTCGTCTCGGACTTCGGGGTGGTCGTCGGCGACCAGGCACAGCCAGCGGTCGCTGAACAGGTCGACCGCCGGCAGACCGTCAATGACGCCGTGGGGCATCAGCAGCCCGTCGACGGTGCTCAGCACATTCGCCGTGTTCTCCACGACGGAGGGCGCCGGGTGCTGGAAGGCGAGCCGGATCCCGGGCGCCTCCCGGTGCAGGGCGCGGGCCAGGGCAGCCCCGAACACGGCCGCGCCGTAGTCCGACGCGAGCAGGGTGAACTCGCGGGTCTCGGCCGTCGGATCGAAGTCGGCCTGGCTGGTGAAGACCCTCTCCAGCAGGTCGCAGGCGGTCGCGCTGCGGTCGCGCAGGGCCACGCCGAGGGGGGTCAGCTCGTAGGAGTTGCCGGTCCGGGCGAGCAGCTCGTCGTCGAAATGGCGCCGCAGCCGGGACAGCGCAGCGCTCATCGCCGGCTGGCTGAGACCGATGCGCTCGCCGGCCCGGGTGACGTTGCGTTCCTCCAGAAGGGCGCGCAGGGCGACGACCAGGTTGAGGTCGAGACGGGACAGGTTCACCGGGCACCACCTGGAGGGCGAGGGTATTTGTCACGTGGATTTTCGTCATTCACAGGATTCATTTCCGCGATCCGCGGATGACGGTCACAGTAGACCGCAACTCAGCGGGAGGAAATCTCATGGCAACGCTCGCGCAACCTGTCGGCCCGTTCGCGCTCGGTACGTTCTCCGCGCCTGACGGGAGGCTGTTTCCCGGCCTGGTGGTCCGGGACCGGGTGCTTGACCTGAGCCAGGTTCTGTCCTGGGGGCCGGCCGATGTGCGGTCCGTGCTGGAACGCTGGGAGGAGATCCTTCCCGTTCTGCACGTCCTGGCGGGCGAAGACGCCCTGGAGTGGCAGCGGCTCGACGGCCTGAGCGTGCATGCCCCGGTGCAGCCCCGCCAGATCTTCCAGTCCGGCGCCAACTACCGGCAGCACGTGATCGACCTGGAGGTCGCCCACCGCTCCCCGGACGACCCGCGCACGGTCGAGGAGGCACGTGCGGAGATCGCCGCGGTGATGGACCGGCGGGCCGCGGAGGACCTGCCGTACGTGTTCATCGGCCTGCCCAGTGCCATCACCGGCCCGTACGACGACGTCGTCCTGCCCGCCTGGGCCGAGCAGCCGGACTGGGAGCTGGAGCTTGCGGCCGTCATCGCCAAGCCCGCCCACCGGGTCTCCGTCGAGGACGCGCTGGAGTACGTCGCCGGGTACACGATCGCCAACGACCTCACCGACCGCGCCACCGTCTTCCGCCGGGACATGAAGGCGATCGGCACGGACTGGCTGCGCTGCAAGAACGCTCCTGGCTTCACGCCGCTCGGCCCGTGGATCGTCCCCGCCGGATCGATCGCGGACCCCGGTGATCTCCGGGTGACGCTGAAGCTCAACGGCCGGACCATGCAGGACGAGTCGACCAAGGACATGCTCTTCGGTGTCGCCCGCCTGGTGTCGTACATCTCGCAGACCGCCCCGTTGCTGCCGGGGGACCTGGTGCTCACGGGCTCCCCGGCCGGAAACGGTATCCACTGGGGACGGCTGCTGCGCGACGGCGACGTCATGGAGGGCTCGATCACGGGGCTGGGCGTTCAGCGCACCCGCTGTGTCGCCGAGGAGGCGGACGCATGATCGACCGTACGGATCCCGAGAGCGCGATCGCCGAGGCCGCCAAGAAGTACTCCAACTGGGGCCGCTGGGGCGCGGACGACGTCCTCGGCACGCTCAACTTCCTGGACGAGGCGAAGCGGCGCGAGGGCGCGGCCCTGGTGCGCCGGGGCGTGAGCCACTCGCTCTCACAGGCTTTCGACATGGACGGCCCGCAGAAGGGCTGGCGCCGGCGCACCAACCCGGTGCACACCATGCTGGACACCGGCACCGACGCGGCCCTCGGCAACCAGGGCTTCCCGCACGGCATCGGCGGCGCCGACGACGTGATCGCGATGCCGCTCCAGTGCTCCACCCAGTGGGACGGGCTCGGGCACATCTTCGACCACGGCAACGCGTGGAACGGGCGAAAGGCCGAGAAGGTCGTCACCTCCGACGGCGATCTCGTCACCGGCATCGAGCACATGGCCCCGCACGTCGCCGGGCGCGGAGTCCTCCTCGACGTCGGCCGGGTGATCGGCGGCGAACACGGAGAACTCCCCGACGGCTTCGCGATCACCGAGGAACACCTCACCGCGACGGCCGCGGCGCACGGCGTGGCCGTCGGCCGCGGGGACATCGTCGTCGTACGGACCGGGCGGCTCACGCGGGCCCGTCGCGAGGGCTGGGGCGACTACGCGGGCGGAGACTCCCCCGGCCTGTCCTTCACCACCGCCGGGTGGCTGCACGCGAGCGAGATCGCCGCCATCGCCACCGACACCTGGGGGTTCGAAGTGCGCCCGAACGAGTTCGACCACGCCTTCCAGCCCCTGCACCAGGTCGCCATCCCCAACATCGGCCTGCTGATCGGCGAGATGTGGGACCCCGACGCCCTCGCCGCCGACTGCTCGGGGGACGGCGTGTACGAGTTCTGGCTCACCGCAGCCCCCCTGCCCATCACCGGAGCCGTCGGCTCCCCCGTCAACCCGGTCGCCGTCAAGTAGCCCGCCGAGCCGGGCCGGCCCGGGCCGGGTCGGGCCGGATGCGTACTCCCCGGACAGCAGCCGCGCATCCGGCCCCCAACCGCTCCACCGCGCATCGGCCCCGCCACCCGCTCCACCGTGCTGCCGGTCCCCACCCGCACCACCGCGCAGCCGACCTCACACGCACCACCCGCCGACGGGTGATGCACCACAACCCCAGCCCGCCCTTAAGCCCTAAAGCCCTTAGCCCTTAGCCCTTAGCCCTTAGGCCTTAGGCCTTAGGCCTTAAGGCGGGCGAGCCGCACCCCGCCGCCCGAAGCCGCGCGGCCCGATCTCGGGAGGATCCCGACATGGCAGACAGCCCCACACCCAGAGTGCTCGTCATCGGCGGAGGCGCCTCCGGCAACGCCGTGACCGTTCTGCTGCGCCGAGCCGGCATCACCGTCGACCTCATCGAGGCCAAGCCCGACTGGAACGCCACCACCGGCTCCGGCATCACCCTCCAGGGCAACGCCCTGCGCGTGCTGCGCGAGCTGGGCGTCTGGGAGCGGGTGAGGGCTTCCGGCTTCGCCTTCGGCACGCTGGGCATCACCACCCCGGACGGCACCGTGCTGCATGTCGCCGAGGACATCAAGACGGGCGGCGACGACCTGCCCGCCACCCTCGGCATGCAGCGCCCCCAGCTCCAGCAGATCCTCATCGACGCGGTCCGCGCCAGCGGCGCCACGGTCCGCCTGGGCACCACCGCCGAGACCCTGAAACAGGACGCCGACGGGGTCTTCGTCCTCTTCAGCGACGGCACCGAAGGCCACTACGACCTGGTGATCGGCGCCGACGGCCTCAACTCCGCCACCCGCGCCGCGATCGGCATCGCCGACAGGCCCGAGCCGACCGGCATGGCCATCTGGCGCATCGCCGCCCCCCGCCCGCACAGCGTGGAGCGCAGCGACCTCGCCTACGGCGGCCCCGCCTACATCGCCGGCTACACCCCCACCAGCGAAACCACCATCTACGCCTTCCTCGCCGAGAAGTGCCGCGACCGCGCCTCCCTCGACACGGCCTCCTACGCCGACGAGATGCGCCGCCTCGCGCGGGCCTACGGCGGAGCCTGGCCGGAGATCACCCAGCACATCACCGACCCGGCGAAGGTCAACTACACCTGGTTCAACCGGCTGCTGGTGGAGGGGTCCTGGCACCGGGGCCGCATCGTGCTGATCGGCGACGCCGCCCACTGCTGCCCGCCCACCATCGCCCAGGGCGCCGCCCAGTCCCTGGAGGACGCCCTGGTCCTCGCCGAACTCCTCACCGGCGGACGGGACTGGGACAACGAACTGCTCCAGAGCTTCCACGAACGCCGCATCCCCCGGGTCCGGGCCGTCGTCGAGGCGTCCGTGCAGATCGGCCAGTGGCAACTCGACGGCGTGCGTGACGCGGACGTCCCCGGGCTGATCGCCCGCATCATGAATCTCCTGAAGGAACTGCCGTGAGCGCACCCACCGTGGACGTGCACGCGCACGTCCTGCTGCCCGAGGTCGACGCCCTGGTCGCGGGCCTGCCGGGACTGGCCGAGGCCCGGGCCCTCGACGCCCGCCGCAACGGCCCCGCGGCCCTCGCCGTCAGCGGCCCCATGGTCCGCGAGCGTGCCCCGAGAATGACCGACGTCACCGCGCGGCTGGCCGCGATGGACGCCCAGGGCGTGGACGTGCAGCTGGTCAGCCCCTCCCCCTCGCACTACCACTACTGGGCGGACGAGGAGACCGCCGAGAAGGTCTTCCGGCGCGCCAACGAGGCGACGGCAGCACACTGCGCCCAGGCACCCGGACGGCTCCACGGACTCGGTCTCGTCCCCCTGCAACACCCCGAGCAGGCCGTA
Organism: Streptomyces griseorubiginosus; assembly: GCF_001514195.1. GTDB lineage: Bacteria > Actinomycetota > Actinomycetes > Streptomycetales > Streptomycetaceae > Streptomyces > Streptomyces griseorubiginosus. The sequence goes on from NZ_KQ948743.1 coordinate 104,219, forward strand.
CGCGCCCTCGAACACGCCCTGGAACAGGGCCTGTCGGGTGTCGAGATCTCCAGCCACGCCCCCGGTCGCGAACTGTCCGACCCGGCGTACGAACCCTTGTGGACCCGCGCCGCGCAGAGGGGCGCGATCGTCTTCCTGCACCCCTTCGGCTGCACACTCGACGAGCGGCTCGACCAGTGGTATCTGTCCAACGTCGTGGGCCAGCCGGTGGAGAACGCGGTCGCGCTGTCGCACCTCATCTTCTCCGGCGTGCTGGACCGGCACCCCGGGCTGAAGCTGATCGCCGCCCACGGCGGCGGCTACCTGCCCACCCACATCGGCCGCTCCGACCACGCATGGTCCGCCCGCTCCGACGCGGGCGCAGGCTGCGCCCATCTGCCCAGCAGCTATCTCAAGCGCCTGTACTTCGACTCCCTCGTCCACGACCCGCACGTCCTGCGGGAGCTCGTGCGGGTGGCCGGCGCCGACCGCGTCCTGCTGGGCTCCGACTACGCCTTCGACATGGGCACCGAGGACCCCGTCGCCGCTCTGCGCGCCGCCCGGCTGCCCGATTCCGACTTCCACGCCATACGCGGCGCGAACGCCGCCGCGCTTCTCGACCTCGCCTGAGGAGGCCCCCCACATGTCCCACCGCTTGCTCACCCACCTGCGGCACGTCGACCTCGCCGTGCCCGACTACGACAAGCAGCTCGACTTCTACGCCGGCGTCTGGGGCCTGACCAAGGTCGCCGAGGACTCCGGCATCTCCTTCCTCGCCGCCGAGGGCAGCCCCGAGCAGTATGTCGTCCGGCTGCGCAAGGCGGACGAGAAGCGCCTCGACCTCGTCTCCTACGGCGCCGCGAGCGCCACCGACGTGGACACGCTGGCTGAACAACTCCTCGCGGGCGGCGTGCAGTTGATTACTCAGCCGGGCAAGGTGGAGACGCCCGGCGGCGGTTATGGCTTCCGCTTCTTCGACGTCGACGGGCGCACCATCGAGGTCTCCGCCGACGTCGAGGTACGGCAGCACCGCAAGATCGAGGAGAAGGAGTCGATCCCGGTCAAGCTGTCGCACGTCGTCCTCAACTCGCCGGACCTGGACAAGACCAGGGCGTGGTACGAGGAGCACCTCGGATTCCGGCTGTCCGACACGCTCGGCCACCCGCACGTCGGCGACGTCATGCACTTCATGCGGATCAGCAACCAGCACCACTCCATGGCCATCGCCAAGGGACCGCACACCTCGCTGCACCACGTCTCCTTCGAGATGCGTGGCATCGACGAGTACATGCGCGGCTCCGGCCGTGTGATGCGCGCCGGCTTCAAGAAGATCTGGGGGCCAGGCCGGCACATGGCGGGCGACAACACGTTCACCTACTTCCTCGACCCGCACGGCAACACCGTTGAGTACACGACGGAGTTGGAGCTCCTGGACGAGGACACCTGGCACCCGCACGTCTACGACTTCTCCCAGCCCGAGGTCACCGACCAGTGGGGCACCGCCAACCCGATGAACGAACTGGTCACCAAGGAGTCCTTCAACGACGTCGACCGCGGAGTGTTCGTCGCCCCGCCGGCCTGACCGGCGAAGCCCCTCAGTCCCCGGGGGCGCGGTGGCCCTGTCACCGCCCTGACTCCCTCGCCGCGCCCCCGGCCTTCGCACCCGCCCCTCACGCCGACAGGAAGCTCCATGCGTTTCGCCGCGTACGAGTACCGCAACCGACGCCACGTGGCCGTCGTCGAAGAGGACGGCACCCTCTACCCGCTCCCTGGTGTCGACTCCCTGACCGCCCTGCTCGCCCAGGTCGGCGGACTGGCCGAGTTGCTGGAGGCGGGGTCCACCACGCTCGACACACCCGCCGGCCCCCACGTCTCCGAGGTACGGCTGCTGCCCCCGCTCCAGCCGCCCACCGTGCGGGACTTCGTCACCTTCGAGGAGCATGTCGAGGGCGTACGACGATCGGTGGACGGAGCCGCCGGAGTACCGGAACAGTGGTACGCGGCCCCGACCTTCTACTTCACCAACCCCTACGCGGTGTACGGCCCGCACGACGACATTCCCGTACCGCCCGGCTCGACCTCGCTCGACTTCGAACTCGAAGTGGCCGCCGTGATCGGCACGGAGGGCCGCGATCTCACACCCGAGCGGGCCCGCGACCACATCATCGGCTACACGATCTTCAACGACTGGTCGGCACGCGACCTGCAGTCCGCGGAGATGAAGACGGGCCTCGGCCCCTGCAAGGGCAAGGACACCGCCACCACGCTGGGCCCGTACCTGGTCACCGCTGACGAACTGGACAAGTACCGGGACGAGGAGGGCTTCCTACGACTCGCCCTCACCGCTTCCCTCAACGGCGAGACCGTCGGCACGGACCTCCTGTCCAACATGAGCTGGACCTTCGAGGAGATGGTCGCCTACGCCTCGCGGGGCACCCTCGTCCGTCCCGGCGACGTCCTCGGCTCCGGCACCTGCGGCAACGGCGGCTGCCTCGCCGAACTGTGGGGCGTACGCGGCGAGCAGGACCCGCCCCCGCTGAAGCCCGGCGACACGGTCACCCTCACCGTGGAAGGCATCGGCAGCGTCTCCAACACGGTAGTCGCCGGGGCCACCCCGGTGCCGCTGCCGACCGGCCGACGCCGCTCCCGGGAGCGGCCGTGACCGACCTGCACCGCCCAAGGCTCCTCGGGAAGGTCGTCGTGGTCACCGGCGCGGCCCGCGGCCAGGGCGCCGCCGAGGCCGAGGCCCTCACCCGCGAGGGCGCCCAGGTCATCGCCACGGACGTGACCGAAGCCCCGGGCTGCCGCCGACTGGACGTCACCAGCGAGAAGGACTGGGCCGAACTCGCCGCCGAACTGGGTGAGACGTACGACCAGATCCACGGCCTTGTGAACAACGCCGGCATCACCTGGCGAGCCCGCCTCGACGAGGTACGCCCCGAGGACATGGCCCGCGTCCACGCGGTCAACGTGACAGGTCCTCTCCTGGGCATCCAGCACCTGGCACCGCTGATGCACCCCGGGGCATCCATCGTGAACGTCGGCTCCTCGGCGGCCCTGACCGCCCACTACCCGGTCGCCTACACCGCCAGCAAATGGGCACTGCGGGGCCTGTCGGCCACCGCCGCCATGGAACTCGGCCCACGCGGCATCCGCGTGAACACCATCCACCCCGGCTACATCGAGACCGAGATGACCGCTTCCGCCGCACCCGCCTTCCGCGAGGCCAACCTCGCAGGAACACCTCTCGGACGCACCGGAACCGTCGACGACATCACCCCCCTCGTCACGTTCCTCCTCTCCGACGAGTCGTCCTTCATCACCGGCGCCGAGATCCCCGTGGACGGAGGCCTCACCGCGCACGGCGGCGCCAAGCCGATCTCGGATGCCGTACGCACCTCGTAGTGCTTCGTTCGGTTCGTCGCGTGGGCTTCGGGCGGGCGAACACCTCCGGGAGCACAGACGGAGGGCGCATCAGGGGCTGGAAACGCCTGATGGCACCCGGCCCCGGCAGTCGCTGCTGACGTCGGCGTGGGAGACGGGGGCGGGCGGGGACGGTGCGGAGGTACTTCTCGCGGACAGGAACCAACAGGTGACTGTCCCGGCCACAGCGGCCGCAACGACGATGAAGCCAACGCGGCGCTGTCCGCGGTTCACGGCCGCACTCCCACCGCGATGTCGAGCGCGCCCTCGTGCATGCCGGCGCCCGTGACGATGCCGTGCCGCCCGCGTGCTGCGCCGATCGCCCGATCCTGCACGGAGACCGACAGGCTCCACTCCGGCTCATGGCTCATGGCGTGCAGCACTTCCGGCCACGGCCTGCCGGTGTCGTCGCTGCGCGCGGGCAGCCGGATGTCGAGGAGCAGCGAGCCCACGGCGGCCCCGCCGGACACGGACACCGGCACCCCCGTACGACGCATCACGTCGCCGTTCGGTCCGCCGATCCGCACCGTGGCCGTGAGCGGGGTGCTCGGTTCGATGTCCAGGCCTGCCGAAATGCGCAGCTCTGCTCCGTCCAGGCCGAAGCCCTGGACCGTCAGCCGCGGCACGGGCGGGTTGTCGGGACGGTGGCGTCCGGGCCATGGATCCAGGTGACCGCCGGGCTCTCGGCCCGTGCGTGCTCCATGGCGTCCCAGTGGTCGTCGAGGTATTCCCAAGGGTCCTCGCCGGCGTCGTCCAACTCTTCCTCGGTGCGCGTGTCCAGATAGCGCGAGTGCGGATGCCCCGCGACCCCTGGGATGTCGGCGGGACGGTCCGCCGGGTCGCCGAGCATGCGGAGGACGAACTCGGCCATCCCGTAGGGCAGTTCGAACGCCGTTCCGCTGCGGTGACCGACGACCACGACCGGCCAGGCATCGGGGCTCTCGCCCGTTCTGCGCCAGTGGAGGTCGTGGCCCGACTGCGTGGTGCCCCACCGCAGCAGCGATCCCTCGGCGGGCCAGGGCGCGAACCGCTCGGACCCGTGAAAGGTCCGCAGCTCGGTCTCCTCGCCGCCTCCCGCGGGAGCGCGCACCCCGATCAGCCCGTCGAGGCTGCCGTAGCCGTACGTGTCGACGAAGTCCCGGAAGTCACCGGGCAGTTCGGTACCGAGAGCGAGGTGTGTCTGCCGCCAGGGCTGCGGGTCCGGCGCCGTTCGGGGCGGCTGAAGCAGCTCGGTGAGACGGATCACCATGGGGTGCACAGGTCTCCTACTCGGGCCACATCGCCATGGCGATGTCGACAGTGCTCGGCTGCATCCTTTCGTCACGCCCGCCCCCGGTCGTGCAGCCGGTCCGGCACGTCGGCGTCGTGCGCGGGCCGCATCCGCAACCCGGTGCCAGACCACCGGTACGCCCACCGGCCGACACGGCTGGAGCACGACCATCAACGCCCAACCACACCCCCCTTCCGGCTGCCGTCGTCGGCCGCGATCGGCAGCCTTGTGCCCTCCTCCGGTATCTGCAGGTCATTTGCCGTAAAGCACATGGCCCCCGCGCTACCTCGCCACCTGTCCCGGACCGCCCTGACCGGGCTGTCCGCGGAACAGCTACCGCCATCGGCGCCCTCGTCGTCGGCGCGATCTTGGCCTGGCCGCGCGAACACATCTGACCCGGTGCCAGCACGCGGCGGGGGCGGCGCACACAGTCGCCGCCCTCCTGCCCGTCGGCGCGCCCGGGGGCAGCTATCTCCTCATGGCCATCAACGGCAGTCGGGCCGTGGGAGCGGTGGACGAAAGCGCGTCGCCCGAGACCCGGGAGCCCCGGCCCGCCCCTTACCCAGAGTGGTTCGCGAGCCGTTCGAAGGGTCGTGCAATGATGGGCGGGAGAGTGCCCGCAGGGGGCGGGCGGCGTTCCACCGTGAGCGCACACAACGGGGTGCGGGGACGGACCTGTCATGACCAGTCGGTTGCTCATGTCCTACAACGCGCAGGCCAAACGGGCCGCGGTGACGGTGCGGGAGCCTATGGGCGTGGTCGGCTCCACCCGGGCCACGCCGATCCTGGATCACGACGACCCGCTGGTCGGGGCGGTCGCGCGCCGGGTGCTGAGCGAGGCCACGCCGCGTGACGCGCTGCGGACCGCGCACCGGATCATCGCAAGGGACGTACGGCCCGTGTACTCGGTGGAGGACCGTCGGCGCGTGTCGCGGACGCTGCGGCTGCGGCGCGGCTCGTGCAGTCAGCGGATGGCGGCGCTGGAGGCGGTCGCGCGGGCGGTCCGGGTACGGACGCGGGTGCGCGGGCTGCTGGTCGACGGAACCTTCTGGTATCCCCGGTTCCCTCGGCTGAAGCCGTTCGTGCCGGAGCAGGTCCTGCTGGCCTGGCCGGAGTTCAAGATCAGCGGCGCCTGGGTCCCCATCGGCGACCTCTTCGACTCCCCCGCCCTTGGGGGCGACGGCGAGGGCTTCGCCAACAGGGGCGGGGAGACCCTCTTCGACGCGGTGGCCCGTACGGGCGTCCGCTGGGACGCCTGCGGCACCGAGGCCGGCCCCGTCTGCGACCTCTCCGCCCGGGTCGTCGCCGACCTCGGCCACTTCGACGACCGCGACGAACTCTTCACCCGCCACGGCCAGACCCTGTGCTGGACAGCCCGCACCCTCGGCGAACCGGTGCTCGGCCGCTGGAGCGCGGGAGCGACCCACCCGGCCGCCTGACCACCCCATCCGCCCGGTCCACCACCGAGCCACGCGCGCCTCGCTCACGGGCGCGCTCCGTCACCCACCGAGGAGGGCCAGCACCTTCTGCACCGCCGCTCCCACCGGAACGCCGATGTCGCCGACCACCGCGGCGACCCCAGCGATGGATGTCAGCGCCCGCCGCAGCACACCCGGCTGCACCGGTTCGCCCGTCCCGATGGCGTCCAACGCGCCGTCGAGGACCTCGCGGTCGTCGGCCGATACCCGACCCCGGAGGCTCTCGACCGCCCGGATCAGGTCCTGGAACTCGACCTGTTGGTGCACGGGACCGTTGTTGAGGTTCTGGTTGTGATTCTTGACGATGCCTATGTGCCCGGATCCGCCGTGGATGTTCACGACGTCACCGATCTGGACATCGCCGCGGTTCGCGTCGTCGTTCACCGTCCGACCTTTCCGATGTTGTGGCCGCCGCCGAACATGTTGATCTTGTCTCCCAGGTGGAAGTTCTCGACTCTGACGTGGAATTCCGCGGCAGGGTCGTCGAGGGCGTCCATGATCTGGTGCACGAGGCGCCCCACCTCCTGCGGGTCCCTGCTGATGAGCACGGTGAACGGATGGCCTGCCGTCTCGATGACCAGGGCGTAGTAGGTCCGTTTGACCAGGACCGATATCAGCCGGGCGAGGGAGACGAGCAGCAGCACGGCGAAGACGGTCACCAGCGCGACACGCGACTCCCGCTCCGCGGAAACTCCCGAGGTGAAGAGCGCGAAGTCGACGAACAGCAGCACGATCGCCGCGATCAGGAGGTACCCGGCGCACCGGCCGGCCGTCCTGCGCCGGTTCGGAGTGACGCGTACCGCCGCGGCCCGGGTGATGGTGCGCAGCTGATACACCTCTCCGCCCACCCGCAGAATCCGCCGGCTGACCCGGACGTCGATGATCTCCTGCTCGGCCACAACGGATCCCCCGAATTGGTCCGCCACTCTCCCCCGTCACGAAAAGGATCCTCTTCGATCACCCCCTCAACAAGAGAAGCGGGAAATCCAGAATTCGCTGATTCTTGCGACCCGGAGCTCGGGGGTCACGCCTGCAGCGTGCCCCGGCCGTCACTGAGCTTCTTCAGCGTTGCGGCTCAAGCGTGAGGTTGGCCTTGGCGATTGCCGTCATTCGATTTGGGCTGCACCGGGACCTGCGGAGGATGCGCCAGGATTTCAAGCGGGCGACGCCGCGTTCGACCGGTGCTCGCGCGGCGGCCAGTGCCCGGTTGAGGGCCTTTTCGGTAGAGGTGGGTTCCTGCAGGGGCCTGTATTTGATACCGGTGGTCAGCCAGGGGCCGCCACCCTGGTAGGCGAGATCGGCCAGGATGGGAACGCCTGGCGCTCGCAGATCCGGATGATCCGGTGCGTGCGTGCGGGCGGGCGGGCGGCGGTCAGGTCGTGGGTGCAGCCCGGCAAAGCGGGCGAGAGCCACAGCAGCCGGCCGCCGGGATCGGTGACCACCCGGACGTTCACTCCGTGCCTGCGGTGCTTGTGGGAATAGTCGGCCCGTCCGTCGCCGTCCCGGTCGTACTCGGCACGTGTGCCGTCCAGCAGGACGAAGTCCGCATCGGCCTCGCGCGAGACCGTCAGCAGACCGGGCGCTCGCTCGGCGAGCAGGTCGATGACGGCGCTGGTACAGGCGTGGGCGGTGGACTCGTTGATCCCGAACCCGGCGGCGATCTTCGCGAGAGTGGTGTGCTCACGTAGGTACACCAGTGCCACCGTCGCGCGCTGGGACGGGTGGAGCTTGCAGCGGCGGTCGCCCTCACGGGTGACGATCAGCAAGGTCACCCACTCCACGAGGGCATGCGGTAGGTCGAGTGCGGCAGGATGGAGATGGATGACCAACGAGGTCTTCGAGCAACGTGATTCAGACGTCAGACAACTCGATCAACAGCCCGGAGGCCTCGCTCGTTGCGGCTTCACGGTCCATCACCTGATCGGCAGCCAACTCGAAGAAGCTCACTGAGCCCGTTCCGGCCTCAGCTTGAGCGCCTACCGTCGGCATGGGCATACGCGTCGCGGATGGAGGCCGGTACGTGGCCACTACGGCCCCAGTTCAGGGAGTAGCCGTGCTCGGCGGCCCAGGCGCGGATGAGGTCGACATCGGATTCGGGACCCAAGCTGAGCTGCCCGCGTACGGTGTACGCGGGCAGTGGCGCACGCATCACACTGGCTTTGGGCAGGCACAGCCCGAAGTGGTGCTCAAGCATGGTGAGCGTGAGACGGTTGCCGCTCATGGCTGAGCCCGCCGGCGCAGCTTGGTGACTCGTGCCGTCAGGGGTCAGGACGCCGCCTGCAACGAGCGCTGGCAGCAGATGGTCCGGATCCTGACCCCAGCGGTGTGCTTCCTCCCCGATTCCGAAGCCGCACACCGTTCGACCATCACGCAGGTAGTTGAACTGTGCGGGCGGGTGATCCGTCATCGCCACGTACTGGATGACTTCGGCACCACCGCGTGATGCTCTGACGGCCAGGTCGTCTCGCCCAGGGTCGACCAGGTGCAGTACTGCGTACGACCAGGCACCACATCCCGCGACACGCACCACGGCACTGTCGCCCATCGCCGATCGGAGGAGAAGAGAGGTGACATCAGGGCCGGTCAGATCCACTGCGGCACCGGGCGTGCCACCCATCCGCACCGCCAGGTCCTCCGGGCTCACATCCCGCGCGAACACCACGCTGTCCAGCCCTTCGTCCTGATTCGCCAGCCATCCGATTCCCTCACACACAGGCACCCCCACACTCACAGCGAAGACCAACGCCAGGGAGCGTATCCAAGGCACTGATAACCGCTACCGCGGTATCACGCAGCCTGGTCACGGAAGACCCGCCTCGGCACTCGTGAAGCTGGAAAATGCTCAGCAAACGCCGCCCCGACACGCCTCACTGTCGTTCCCAACGGAGCCGTTCCCTGTCACCCGAATCAGTCGAACCGGTTCGACGAAACGTAACATCGGGCAATCTGGCCGGCAACGGTCTCGACACGAGCCACTTGGGCGGACGCGGTCGATCATCACGGATTCGGGCACGGCACATCGGGCCTCGCATCCGCCCCAGAGGCGGCGATAAGCGGGTGCTTAACTGGGCAATCCGGACACTCATCCCTGCGTGACGACGTTTCCGCGTCGTTACGAGAAAACGGCCACGAGGCGTTGACACCCGCCCGAGTTGCTCCTACCTTCACTTCACGCGAACCGGTTCGACGGTCGGAATCCAGTCGACTTGGTCCGTCTGAAGAACCGAACCGGTTCGACTGTCTTCGGCGACGAGGAGTCCCCCGTGAACATCGGTGAGATTGCCAAGAGGGCCGGTGTCTCGCGGAGCACCGTGTCGTACGCCCTGAGCGGCAAGCGCCCCGTGTCCGAGGACACCCGCCGCAAGATCCAGCGCGTCATCGACGACCTGGGCTACCAGCCCAACGCGAGCGCCCGGGCTCTGGCCAACGGCCGGACCAACACCATCGGTCTGGTCTTCCCGCCTGCCGGGAACCACTACACCGGCATGCAGCTGGACTTCATCGGCAGCGTCACCGAGGCCGCCGCGGACCACGACTACGACGTGCTGCTCTCGCCGAGCGGCATGGACAGCGACCGCTCGTTCCAGCGGCTGCTGGGTGAGCGGCGGGTCGACGGCGCCATCCTGATGGAGATGCGTCTGCAGGACGACCGGCTCGACCACCTCACCGAGGTGGGCTTCCCCTCCGTCGCCATCGGCCGCACCGCGAATCCGCAGGGCAGCTGGTGGGTGGGCCTGGACCATACGGCTCTGGCTGCGGCCTGCGTCCACCACCTGGCCGACCTCGGTCACCGTCGGGTCGCCTTCGTCAACCGTCCCGAGCCGCTGCTGCGGGCCGGGTACGAGTCCGCGCACCGCGGTCTGGACGGTTTCACCAAGGCCGCGGCGGAACGCGGACTGACCGTCCGGACGTACTGCTGCGGGGACGACGCCGCCTCGGGCCAGGCGTGTCTGGAGCAGATCCTGCACGACGACCCGGCGACCACGGCCCTGGTCACGTTGAACGAGGCCGCGCTGGGAGGCATCTACCGGGGGCTGGCCCAGGCCGGCCGCCAGGTGCCCCACGACTTCTCCGTCACCGGAGTGGTGGCCGGCAGGTGGGCGGAGACGGTGACCCCGCAGCTCACCGCGGCGGACGTACCGGCGGAACAGATGGGCCGCCTCGCTGTGGAACTGCTCGTGGAGCGGCTGAACCATCCCGCCGCGCCCGCCCGCCACCATCTGCTCGCGCCGCCGATCTCGCTGCGAGCCAGCACCGCGCCCCCCGGCCCCGGACCCACCGGTGCCGCCCACGACCTCGGTGCCCCCGCGCACCCTTGACCGCACTTCCCATCCCCCCGCACCCCGCACTCCATACCGGGCGATGACGGGACTCACCGTCCCGAGCCCAGCAGTCCCCGACACCCTCCCAGGGCACACCTGTGCCGACTCCCGGGCACACCCGTGCCGATTCCAGAGCACACCCGTGCCGAGCACCCATGAGGAACCCGCAATGAAGCGAACCAGCAGAAGGCGTCTGACCGCCGCAGTCCTAACCGTCGTCGCCGTCACCACCGGCGCCACCGCGTGCTCCTCCGGCGCGAGCGGTACCTCCACGAAGGCCGCGGACAGCAAGACGTACACGATCTGGGACCCGTACCCGCAGTTCAGCAAGGGCTCGGAGTGGACGAAGCTGCTGGACGGCTGCGGCACCGAGGCCGGCGTGAAGATCAAGCGGACCGCCTTCGACACCAGCGACCTGACGAACAAGGCGCTGCTGGCGGCGCAGCAGGGCAACTCCTCGGACATCCTCATCGTCGACAATCCGGTGGTCTCCACGCTGGCCGAGGCCGGTGTGCTGACCACCACCGACGACAACAAGGTGGACACGTCGAAGGTCAGCCCGAACCTGCTCGCGGCCGGCCAGTCGGGCGGGAAGACCTACGGCACGCCGATCGGCGCCAACACCCTGGCCCTCTACTACAACAAGAAGGTCCTGAAGGCGGCAGGAGTGGACATCTCCTCGGTCAAGGACTGGACGTCGCTGACGGCGGCGCTGGCGAAGGTCAAGGCGGCGGGCAAGAAGGGCATCACCTTCTCCGCTATCGGAACCGAGGAGGGCAGCTTCCAGTTCCTGCCCTGGTTCTGGGGCTCGGGCGCCAAGCTGACCGCGCTCGACTCCGCCCAGGCGACCTCCGCGCTGTCGCTCTGGAAGGGCTGGCTGGACAAGGGCTACGCCCCCAACTCGGTGATCAACAACACCCAGACGACCAGCTGGCAGGAGTTCGCCGGCGGCGACTACGCGTTCGCCGAGAACGGCACCTGGCAGCTCGCCAACGCCGACAAGGCCGGCTTCGACTACGGGGTCATCCCCGTCCCGGCCTCCACCGGAGGCTCCGCGGAAGCCCCGACGGGCGGTGAGTTCGTCACGATGCCGGTCCAGCAGGACACCGCTCGCTACGCGACCTCCCAGAAGCTCGTGTCCTGCCTGACCAACAGCCAGAACCTGCTCCAGACGGACACCACGCTGTCCTACGTGGCGCCCACCGCCGAGGTCCAGGACCAGCAGGTGACCGCGAACGCCAAGCTGAAGCCGTGGGTGGACGCGGTCAAGGCCGCCAAGGGCCGTACCAGTGACGACCTGGGCACCAAGTACCCCAAGATATCCGAGCAGTTGTGGAAGGCCGTCCAGTCCGCCCTCAGCGGGTCGGCGTCACCGAAGGACGCCCTCGGCTCGGCACAGTCCGCCGTCAAGTAGTCGAGGACTCCGGCCAGCCGATGAAACCCATGACACAGGTGCCGGAACGCCGGTCGGTGCAGAGCCGGAACGGGGCGGCCACCTCCGCCCCGTCCCCGGCCCACGCACGAGCCCGGCGCCGTCCGACCTCCCAGCAGTGGGCAGCCTGGGCCTTCCTCGCCCCGGTCACCCTCTACCTCGCTCTCTTCTACGCCTATCCCCTCTACCGCAACCTCGACCTGAGCCTGCGCAACTACACCGTCCGCTCCTTCGTCCAGGGCGACGCGCCCTTCACCGGACTGGCCAACTACCGCAAGATCTTCGACGATCCGACCTTCGCCCCGGCCCTACTGCACACCGCGGTCTTCACCGCCGTCTGCCTGGTCTTCCAGTACGCCATCGGGCTCGCGCTCGCGGTCTTCTTCAACCAGAACTTCCGGCTCTCCGCCACCCTGCGCGCCCTGTTCCTCGTCCCGTGGCTGCTGCCGCTGATCGTCTCGGCGTCCACCTGGTCCTGGATGCTCAACAGCGACTCCGGCATCGTCAACACCCTGCTGAGCGCTTTCGGGGTCGGCCCGGTCAACTGGCTGACCTCACCCTCCTGGTCCCTGACCTCGGTGATCATCGCCAACATCTGGATCGGCGTCCCCTTCAACCTCGTCGTCCTGTACAGCGGCCTGCAATCCATCCCCACCAGCCTGTACGAGGCCGCCGCCCTGGACGGGGCGAACGCCTGGCGCCGCTTCTGGAGCATCACCTTCCCGCTGCTGCGCCCGGTGTCCGCCATCACCCTGCTGCTGGGCCTGGTCTACACGCTCAAGGTCTTCGACATCATCTGGATCATGACCAAGGGCGGCCCGGCCGACTCGTCCACCACCTTCGCCACCTGGTCCTACCAACTCGGCTTCGGCAACCTGCTGCCCGCCTTCGGCCCTGGTGCGGCCGTGGGCAACCTGCTCGTCGTCGCCGCCCTGGTCTTCGGCCTGATCTACCTGAAGGTCCAGCGAAAGCAGGCGCTGTCATGACAGGAATCGCCCTCAGCACCCCACAGCGCCGCACCCGCACATGGGTCAGGACGACCGTCGGCGTCCTGCTGACCGCGGCCATGCTCTTCCCGGTGTACTGGATGATCAACGTGTCCTTCACCCGCGACCAGGACATGCGCAAGAGCCCGCCCGACCTTTTCCCCGTCCACGGCACTCTGGAGGGCTACCGCGCCGTCTTCGACCAGCAGTTGCCCTACCTCGGCACCAGCCTGGTCATCGGCCTCGGCACCGTCGTACTGACCGTGGCCCTGGCAGCCCCCGCCGGCTACGCGCTGGCGAAGCTCCGCCCTCGCGGAGGAGGCGTACTCAGCTTCCTCCTCCTGGTCGCCCAGATGGTGCCCGGCATCATCATGGCGATGGGTTTCTACGCCATCTACCTCCAGCTCGGCCTGCTCCAGTCCGTCCCGGGCCTGATCGTCGCCGACTCCACCCTCGCGGTCCCCTTCGCGGTCCTGATCTTCACCGCGTTCATGTCCGGCATCCCGGGCGAGCTGATCCAGGCCGCGCAGATGGACGGGGCAAGGGCCCTGCGCACCTTCTGGTCGATCGTCCTGCCGATGAGCCGGAACTCGGTCGTCACGGTCTCGCTGTTCGCGTTCCTGTGGTCCTGGTCCGACTTCGTCTTCGCCAGCACCCTCGCCAACGGCGGCGCCCACGAGCCCATCACGCTCGGCATCTACCACTACATCGGCAACAACAACCAGCAGTGGAACGCCATCATGGCCACTGCCGTCGTGGCCTCCCTGCCCGCCACGGTGATCCTCGTCCTCGCCCAGCGCTACGTCGCCGCCGGCGTGACCGCCGGTGCCGTCAAGGACTGACCACTCCCTCGCCGGCCGACGGCAGACCGCTGATCTCTCCTGCCCAAGAAACGAGTTGCCCCACATGACCGCCGCCCGATCCGGCCCGCAGTTCTCCGTCCATGACATCCCGTTCAGCACGCACGGATCCTGGTTCGGTTTCTCTCCCGTGCTGGCGGAGAAGACCCGCTCCGAGGACCTCCACCTCGTCTCGCACCAGAACGGCATGCACGCCGTCCTGCGCCTCGTCCCCCTGGACGCGGCCACGGGCGAGCGGGCCGGGACACGTGTCGAGGCGGCCCCGGGCCTGCTCAGCTGGCTCGGCGAGCGCGGCCGTGTACGACTCGCCTACGCGACGCCGGACACCGTACGCGTGCACGGCGACCAGCTGGGGCTGCGTGTCACCGCGGCGGCGCAGAGCCTGACCCCCTTCAGCGGGACCTACTTCTACCGCGACCCCGTGGACAACGCCCACGTCTTCACCTCGTACGAGACCGGCCGCCGCTACCGGATCACCGTGCTGTCCGGCACGGTCACCGAGGTGTCCGGTGCTCAGGCCCTGGGCGCCGGTGACCGGGGTCTCGCGGTCACCGCCGGAGCCGACGGATCGTGGGAGATCGCGATCGAGGAAATCGACAGTGCGCGACAGCCCTACCGCTCGTCGGCGGCGTTCGGCGAAGTCGTGGAGGCCGCGCGACGGTCGTTCGCCGAGTTCGTCGACGCCATGGCCCCCTGGCGCTCGTGCGACACCCCGGCCGTCGAACTCGCCGCCTACGTGGTCTGGTCGGCGACCGTCCGCCCGGCCGGCCTGGTCACCCGCCCCGCGGTGCTGATGTCCAAGCACTGGATGGACAAGGTCTGGAGCTGGGACCACTGCTTCAACGCCCTCGCTCTGGCGCCGGGACACCCGCAGCTGGCCTGGGACCAGTTCTCCCTGCCCTTCGACCACCAGGACGAGACCGGCGCTCTGCCGGACTCGGTGGCCCACTCCGAGGTCCTGTACAACTTCGTCAAGCCGCCCATCCACGGCTGGGCCTTGTCCCACCTGCGCAGACTGCTGCCCGAACGCCTCAGCCGGCAGGAACTCGCCGAGATCTACGGCAGGTTGGCACGGTGGACGGAGTTCTGGCTCACCGCCAGGCGCGCACCCGGTGCCGCCCTGCCCCACTACCAGCACGGCAACGACAGCGGCTGGGACAACGCCACCACCTTCGACCCGGAGCGCGTGGCCGTCACCGCCGACCTCGCAGCCTTCCTCGTCCTCCAGCTCCGCGAACTGGCTTGCCTGGCAGACGAGTTGGATTTTCCGGACGACGTCCGCCGGTGGTCCCGTACCGCCGAGGCCACCCAGGCCGCCATGCTCGACGAGCTGTGGGCAGGAGAGCGGTTCGTGACGCGCGGTGCGGACAGCGCCGCGACCTGGGCAAGCTCCAGCCTGCTGGACCTGATGCCGATGGCACTGGGCGAGCACCTCCCCGAGCACGTCGGCAAGGCCCTGGCCGCCCGGATCGAGACCCACCTGACCGCGTACGGGCTGGCCACCGAACTGCCCACCTCACCCCACTACTTGTCCGACGGTTACTGGCGCGGTCCGATATGGGCACCCGCCACCGTCCTCATCGAGGACGGTCTGCGCCGGGCCGGCCACCAGCGACTGGCCGACGACATCAGCGCCCGCTTCCGCGCCCTGTGCGAAACCCACGGCTTCGCCGAGAACTTCGACGCCCTCACCGGCACCGGCCTGCGGGACCGCGCCTACACCTGGACCGCCAGCAGCTACCTCCTCCTCGCACGCGACCACCGGCGCCGCGCTGACATCGCCGCCTCCGTCGTCTGAATCGCGAGCGGCGACCCACCCACACGTCCGGCACGGGGGCCGGCAGCACAGCGACAACAACCCCATCCGAAGGGACGTAAGCACATGCCAGCAATCGGGCAAAGACGCTCGGCCGCGAGACGCCTCCTCCGCGGCGTCGCGACGACGCTGCTTCCGCTGACCCTCGTCGCGGGCGTCACCGCCGTGACGGCGACGCCGGCCTCCGCCGCCAACCCCACCCTCACCGTCGACCTCGGCAACTCCACCGGGGCCTTCCGCGGCGGTGCCTCCGGGGCGCTGTACGGCCTGTACGGACCGGACGTTCCGACGAACAACCTCATCGAGGGGATGGGGCTGACGACCACCAACACCAAGTACCAGGACGGTCAGCAGCACCCCGGATCAGACGCCCTGGAGATCGCGAAGCCGTTCGTGGACAGCGGTGGCAGGGACGTCATGATCTACATGACGGACGTGTACCGCACGGTCTACGAACGGACCAGCTACGCGCAGTACCAGGGGTACATGAGAACCCAGGTCGAGCAGGCGATGGCCAGCCCGTATGCCAGTCACATCGTCTTCGTGCCCTACAACGAGCCCGACATAGGCTGGTTCAACGGCATGCGCAGCAACTCGTCGACGCTGGCCGCGTTCAACGCCGAGTGGCGCCAGACCTACAACTTCATCAAGGGCATCTGGCCCGCCGCACGGCTGGCAGGGCCCAACCTCGCCGGCTTCAGCGCCTCCACCCTCGGCACCTTCCTCAGCTACTGCAAGACCAACAACTGCCTGCCGGACGTGGTCACTTGGCACACCCTCGGCAGTCCGGCGGACGTCCGCAGCACGGTCGAGGCCTACCGGGCGGCGGAGGCTTCCGCCGGAGTCTCCCCGATCACCGTCAACCTCAACGAGTACGCCCACCGTTACCACCTGACCGACCCCGGCCAGATGGTCCAGTGGATCGCGGGCATGGAGGACGAGAAGGTCGACGGCAACCTGCCGTACTGGAACATCAACGGCAACCTGGGCGACTCCGCAGCCGCACAGAACACGCCCAACGCCCAGTGGTGGCTGTACAACTGGTACAGCTCCATGAAGGGCGGCAACACCGTCAAGGTCACCAGCAGCGGGGCCAACGCCGCGTACACGCTGCAGGGTGTGGCGAGTCTGGACACGGCCAAGAAGCAGGCCCGGGTCATCCTTGCCGGGGGCGGCACCAGCGGTGCCTCCGACACGGTCATCAAGAACATCGACCCCGCCGTCTTCGGCAGCACCGTGCACGTCAGCGTGTTCCAGGACCGCTGGAGCGGCTACATCGGCGCGGCGGCCACCCCGACCCGGCTGTCCGACGCCGACGTCGCCGTGGGCTCCGACGGCTCAATCACGGTTCCGATCAGCCTCGACGCGATGTCCGCGTACCAGGTGATCGTCTCCCCCGGCGGCACCGGCAGCGCAACCACCTCCGACAACACCTGGCGTGGCACGTACGAGGCCGAGAACGCCACGCTCAGCGGCAGCGGCTACAACATCAACACCGAGGGCACCACCGGCAACGTAGGCAAGTTCGCCACCTCCGGCACCAAGGACGTCGGCGGCCTGCGCACCGGATCGACCACGGTGGTCTCCTTCAACGTCTCCGTGCCCACCACCGGCGACTACAACCTCTCGGTGTTCGGCAACAGCTACGCCAAGGACTCCGACGTCAAGGGCCCGACGAACATCTACGCGCGGGTCGACGGCGGCGCCTCCACCAGAATCGACATCCCGGTGGGCTTCCAGTGGGTGGTGTGGGGACACGACGACGCCACCGTGCACCTCACCGCGGGCAGCCACACCATCACCCTGGCCACCACGGGTGACAACGGCGCGGCGACCGTCGGCGACGCGATCATCGACAAGATCGACCTCCAGTACAAGGACGCCTCCGTCCAGGGCACCACGCTCTACGAGGCCGAGCAGGCGAACCTCTCCGACAGCGCCACCGCCACCTACGCCTCCCAGGGCCAGTCCGGCGCCGGCGCGGTCAATCTCACCTCCGGCAAGTCCGCCACGTTCTGGGTCTACTCCGCACGGGACGGCTACGCCGACCTGACCGCCCGTTTCCGCAACACCGGCCAGGCCGACCTGACCGTCAACGGCAGAACCGTCAACGACCAGACCCTCTCCGGTGCGACGACCGGCGCCTGGTACACCTCCACCAACCGGGTCTACCTGAACGGCGGGATCAACAAGGTCAAGGTAACCGGCTCCGGCGGCACGCTCGCCCTGGACGACCTGGCGGTCACTCCGTTCAGCGCCAACGACCCCGTCACCACCGGCAACGTCGTCACCTACCAGGCCGAGAACGGCACTCTCACCGGCACCGCGGCCGTCGACAACACCTACAGCCAGGCCAACGGCGGTGTCGTCACCGGCATCGGCAACGGAACCGCCAACTCCCTGACCCTCAACGTCAACGCGCCCGCGGCCGGCACCTACGCCATGACCATGCGCTTCGCCAACAACGAGGAACTGCCCTCCAATCACTACAACCCGGACCTGTACGCCGAGCACGCCGACGTCAGTGTCAACGGCGGCACAGCCACCCGCGTCAACTTCGCCAGCACCCTGCACTGGAACCAGTTCCAGAACTACACCGTTCCCGTGACCCTCACCAAGGGCGCCAACAGCGTCAAGTTCACGGCCTCGCAGCTGTACAACTGGGACGGCACCACCGTCGGCGTCGTCTACTCCGGCGGCGGCAGCGACATCGGGCAGCCGATGCGGTCCAGCTCCGCGCCCCACCTGGACCAGGTCTCCTTCGCCCCAGCGAGTCTGCACATCGGCGCCGCGGCCGGGTTCTCCTCGACTGCCGTCGCCCAGCACAGCGGGCTCTGCCTGGAGAACCCCGGTCAGTCCACCGCCGACGGCACCCAGTACCGGCAGAACACCTGCGGGAACGGACAGGAGCAGGTCTTCGACTTCCACCCCGTCGCCGGGACGACCGACACCTACACCGTCGTCAACCACTACAGCGGCAAGTGCCTGGACATCAGCCAGATCTCCACTGCCGACGGCGCCGCCGTCCAGCAGTGGACCTGCCTCAACGGCCCCAACCAGCGCTTCACGCTGCGGCCGGTGACCGCGCTCGGCAACAGCCACGACTACCAGCTCGTGGCCGTGCACAGCGGCAAGTGCGTCGACGTCAGCACCATCTCCACGGCGCCCGGCGCCCTCGTCCACCAGTGGACCTGCGACACCGGCTCCACCTTGAACACCAAGAAGAACCAGATCTGGAGGCTTGCCGGCAAGGACTGACGAGGAGCGGCTCCCGCGCCCGGTAGGACCCGAGGGGGCCACGACATCCGGTCGTGGCCCCCTCGGCGGCGGCCGGCTGTGGCGTCGATGGTGACGGGGCTCAGCCGGGCGTGCTGTGCACGTAGGTCTCTGCTTGTGCCTGGTGGGCGACCTCGACCGCGGCGCGGACGAAGGCGGCGACGGCCGGTGAGCGGGCGTCCTGGGGCCAGGCGACGGCCAGGGTGCAGTCCGGGACGTCACTCACCGGCCGAAAAGCGACCCCGGGGCGTGGGTTACGGCGGGCCACCGACGTCGGCGTGAAGAACACGATGCTGCCCGTCTCCACGAGGCTGAAGATCTCCGACAGGTTGGAGGCCGGTGCCGTTTCCCCGGGCGAGGACGGCGCGGTTGGGCCCTCGTCGGACGGTGCGCCGTTGAGGAGGCTGCGGCCGGACAGGTCCGCCAGGCACAGCTCGGTCCGGGCAGCGAGCGGGTCGCCGGCGGCCATGGCGACCAGGACCGGCTCGGTCAGCAATGGTTCACTGTCCAGTCCACGCTCGTCCACGGGGCGCAGCACGAGCGCGACGTCGGCGAGACCCTCGCGCAGCGCTTGGGATTGCGCGCCGATCCCGCCGAGGACCAGCTCCGGGGGCAGGGCGGCTCGGTCGGCGCTGTAGGCCTCCAGGATCTGCGGCAGCAGACCGCCGTCGATGTCGGCCTTGAGGGCGATACGCAGCCGGGGCGAGACGCTCCCCGCGTGCCGAGCCCGGCGGGCGGCGGCGGTGACCGCCTCCAGGGCGGTTCTGGCATCGCGCAGCAGGACCTCTCCGGCACCGGTGAGCCTCACCTGCCGAGTGGTCCGTTCGAACAGCGTCACGCCGAGCTGTCGTTCAAGGTCACGGATCGTTCGGGACAGAGGGGGCTGCGCCATGCCCAACCGCTCGGCGGCGCGCCCGAAGTGCAGTTCCTCCGCGACGGCGACGAAGTAGCGGAGCTGGCGCACCTCCAGATCATTCATACCTCCAGAGTATCAATTGCGATCGAAGTGGTCCTTCACCTGCGCCGTTGCGACGGGTTCACTCGAGAACGACCACCCGGGCACTCCCTCTCGGGTTCGCCCTCGCCCGCCATCCACGGAGGCATCGTGATCGTCATTACTACCCCGACCGGTGACATCGGCCGACAGATCCTGGACCGTGTCCTGGGCAGCGGTGAGGCGGTCCGGGTGATCGCCCGCGACTCCTCCCGTCTCCCGGAACACGTGCGCACACAGGCGGAGGTGGTGGAGGGTTCCCACGCCGACGCGAGCACGATCGCGAAGGCACTGCAGGACGCCGACCAGCTGTTCTGGCTCGTGCCGCCGGCCGACTTCCAGGACGCCGAGCCCACCCGGAGCTACTACCTGGACTTCACCCGCGCCGCAGCCCGGCAAGCCGCGAGCCGGGGCGTGCGGATGGTGCACGTCACGTCACTGGGGTACGGCTACGCCGGTGAGGCGGGCCTTCTGTCGGCCGCGCTCGGCATGGACGAACTGATCGAGAGCACCGGCGTGGAGTACCGGGCGCTGGCACTGCCGTTCTTCATGGAGAACATCCTCCGCCAGGCCCAGCCCATCGCACAGCAGGGCGTGTTCTCCATGGCGAACACCGCGGACCGGCCCCTGCTGACCGTCGCCACCCAGGACGTGGCCGCTGCGGCGGCGGCCCTTCTGCTGGACCCCACCTGGCAGGGGCAGGCCCGCATTCCCTTGGTCGGCCCCGACGACCTGTCCCCCGACGCCATGGCCGAGATCATCTCCGAGACTCTCGGCAGGCCGGTGCGCTACGAGCAGGTTTCCCTCGCCGACTTCCAGGTCCGCCTGGTGCAGCACGGCGCGAGCCCTTCGCTGGCCCGGGGATGGTCCGACATGGTCAACGCCCAGAACAACGGTATCTACGACGCCGAACCCCACGCCGCGGTGTGCGCCACGAGCTTCCGCCAGTGGTGCCAGGACGTCCTGAAGCCGGCCGTCCAGTCCTGACCAGCACACGAGGCAACGCCGGCAGAGCGACCCCTGAGCGCTCAGGAGGAGCCGCACCTCCGCTAATGCGGCTCGATGGCCTTGAGCCACTCCTCCACGGCCAAGACATCTGCCCACTGGGGAAACAGCGTTTCGGTGAGCATCCGGTGCACCTCGGGGTCGGTGTCGAGGCAGGCGTCGGCCAGGACGGTCAGGCCGAAGTCCAGGTCGACGGCGCGCCAAAGGGTGGAGAGCACCACAGCGCTGGTGGCGATCCCGGTGAGAACAAGGCTGTCGATATCGCGCGCCCTGAGGACCAAGTCGAGGTCGCTGCCCGAGAACGCGCTTCCCCGCCTCTTGGTGACCACGACGTCCCCGTGCTGAGGTGCGACGTCGTCATGGATCTCGGTGCCCGGGGCTCCCTCGGTGAACAGGCCGGCCCGCACGGCGTTTGTCATCACCTTGTTGCGGGGGCTGACCTCTGGATCGCCCGGCCGTAACCCGAGCACCACGTAGATCACGGTGATGCCCGCAGCGCGGGCACCGTCGATCGCCTTTCGCAGGCGCGGCAGATATCCGGAACCGTCATCGGCGATGGCCACGACGTCCCGTTGGACGTCCATCACCAGAAGTGCGCTGTTTCCCATGCTTGCCGTCCCTTCTTCGTTGGGACCACTCTGGTGGATCAACCGCACTGCCATCGAGGTTTCAGAGATCTTCACAGCGCCGTGCTCCAGTCCCCCCACGACAGCGTCACTTCGCTATGCGCTGTAGATGGTCAGAATCGGGACGACAGCGTCTCTGCGAGCTCGCATGGCTGCGGGCCACGTCCAGTTCGGGACAGCAAGCCAGGACGTCTTCATGCCGGCCCGGTCGTCTCGCTCTTGAGAGCGTCTCGGGACGGGACTCCGGACTTCAGTGCTGAGGGTGGTCGCGCTGGGACGGGTGGGGGGAGCTGATCCGACGCCAGTGGCCGTGCACGAGGGCTTCGGCCTCCTGCACCGCCCGCTCGGGGTGCCCAGCTCGACCCGCGGCAGAACCCATGCGCCAGGCAGCCCTCAGCGTGGCCCGACGTGAGGCGCGGCGGTACTCAGCAGCAGTACACGGGCTGCTGTTCCGGCCCGCCAGGCACCATCGCGCGAGCAGCATCGCTGCCACCGCCGACAACGCGCTGACGGCGTACATCTCATGACCGGCCACCGGATCCTCCTGCCGCACGTATCGATCGTGCCGGGTTCGTATGCCCCCGAATCGCATTCTCAACGTCACAGCTGGGCCAAGAAAACCTCACAGCCGTCGCCGGGTCGTGGTAGCCCCACGCACGGCGCGGGCAAGGTCATCTTTACGCCGGTGCCGCGGCGGCCGGCGCACCAGGCGGTGCGCGTGTCGTGATCCCCCCGTCGGCGATTCCTGAAAACTGACCCCCCAGCAGTCCGCGAATCTTGACCCCTCCTGACTCTTGGAGGGTGCTGAAGGTGGAGGACTGGGCAGAGATACGCCGGCTTCATAGCGCGGAGGGGATGCCCATCAAGGAGATCGCACGTCGAGTCGGGGTGGCCCGGAACACGGTTCGAGCCGCATTGAACTCGGATCGGCCGCCGAAGTACGAACGCGAGCCCCGCGGCCAGGTCGCGGACGCCTACGAGTCCCAGATGCGGGCCTTGCTGCGGGAATGGCCACGGATACCCGCCCCGGTGATCGCCGACCGGATCGGCTGGCCATACTCGCTGCCACCGCTGCGCAAGCGGCTCGCGCTGATCCGGCCTGAGTACGTAGGCATCGACCCGGTCGATCGCGCCACCTGCGAACCCGGGCAGGTCGCCCAGTGCGACTTGTGGTTCCCGGAGACGAAGTTGCAGGTCGGGGCCGGTCAGCAGCAGGTCCTGCCGGTGTTGGTCATGACGCTCGGCTTCTCCCGCTTCATGACCGCGGTGATGATCCCGTCCCGGCAGGCCGGCGACATCCTGTCGGGCATGTGGTCCCTGATCCAGGGCATCGGCCGCGTCACGAAGACGCTGGTCTGGGACCGGGAGGCCGCGATCGGCGGGACGGGGAAGGTCACCGCCCCGGCGGCGGCCTTCGCCGGCACCCTGGCCACGCAAATCAAGCTCGCCCCGCCACGGGATCCCGAGTTCAAAGGCCTGGTACTACGTCCGCGTCGACACCGTCGACTACTCGGTCGACCCTCAGGTCATCGGCCGGTTCGTCGACGTCACCGCCTCACTGGTGACCGTGACCGTGTTCTGCGAGGGGAGGGTCGTCGCCCACCACAGCAGATCCTGGGCCAAGCAGCAGGTCGTCACCGACCCGGTCACGCGGCGACCGCCGCCAAGATGCGCGAGGCCCTCGCGCTGGACCGCCAAAGACGCCAGGCGGCCACCCGTCACCACAGCGACGGACATGCCGTCGCCCTGCGGGCCCTGCCCGACTACGACGCGCTCTTCGGCGTCGACTTCAACCCGCCCGCCACGAAAGCAAGGTGATACGTGACCACAACAACGAAGCCCAAGCCGGCCTCGGCGGGCTCACCGAAGGACGGCTTGCCGTCCATGCTCGCCTACCTGACCCGAGTGCTGAAGATGCCCACCATCGGCGCCTTCTGGGAGGAGCTGGCCGATCAGGCCCGCGACCGGAACTGGTCGCACGAGGAGTATCTGGCCGCGCTGCTGCAGCGGCAGGTCGCCGACCGGGAGAGCAAGGGCACCACGATGCGGATCCGCACCGCCCACTTCCCGCAGGTCGAGACGCTGGAGGACTTCAACCTCGACCACCTGCCCTCGCTCCGTCGTGACGTCCTCGCGCACCTGGTCACGGGGACGTTCGTCGTGAAGGCGGAGAACGTGATCCTGCTCAGGCCGCCCGGGACCGGGAAGACACACCTGGCCATCGGGCTCGGGGTCAAGGCCGCCCACGCGGGCTACTCGGTCCTGTCGACACCGCCAGCAACTGGATCTCCCGCCTCGCCGAGGCCCACCACTCCGGCCGGCTGGAGGCGGAGCTGAAGAAGATCGGCCGCTACAAGTTGATCATTATCGACGAGGTGGGCTACATCCCGTTCGACCAGGACGCTGCGAACCTGTTCTTCCAGCTCATAGCCTCGCGCTACGAGCAGGGCTCCGTGATGGTGACCTCGAACCTGCCCTTCGGGCGCTGGGGAGAGACCTTCTCGGACGACGTCGTCGCGGCCGCGAGGATCGACCGCCTGGTCCACCACGCCGAGGTCCTCACGCTCACTGGCGACTCCTACCGGACCCGGGCCCGACGCGAGTTGCTGGCCAAAGACCGGGCCGGACGGGAGTGAGCCGTCACAGAGTCCACCAGCAATAAAGGCGCAGGTCCGCGGCGCTAGCCCGTCTGGCCAGGCCGACCAGGGCTTCCAGGACCACCGCTGCTGTCGCCGCATCGAGTCCGACGACCCCGCCGGCCGCAGACCAAGCCGCGGCCGCGGCCGCAAGGTCGTCCCCGGAGGCGGAGACCAGGACATCGCACAGCGTGTCCGACACGGTCAAGACGAACGGGCTGTCGACGTCCTCAGAGGACAGCAACTGTCCCACCCTCGGGCGCCGGCTTGCCTCTGCATAACTGCAGCCGGACATCACAGCCTCGACCTGGGCTATGGCATCGACCGGATCGATGTCCTTGAGGAAGATCACGTCCAGCCCTGCACGGACCGGTCCACCAGCCTCGATCACGGCAACGGCGGACTCATCATCGGCGGCAGAGAAGTAGTCAGCGTCTGGCATGCCACGGATTCTGGCATCCGCCACTGACCATCAACGTCTCCGGACCTGGACTGGAGCCTCACACAACCGGGGGGCAATTTTCGGAGACTGCCAGAGGGTCATGTTTCGCGAAGCGTTGACACCCCCGCCTCATCCGCGCGGCGCTGAGCACGCTGGGAATGGTGTCGCAGCCTGCTTCTGATCCACTGCTCCAGACTTGATCCATAGGGTATGGCTCCCTATGAAACGGCCCAACGCGATGGACCGCGCCGCGCACACCATCGTCGAAAGACGCACGACTGACTATCTGACCGCCGCAATGGCCATGCTCGGCCCGGCCCAGAACCGCTCTGCGGACCGAGCCGCCTGGGATCGTCTCCAAGCTCTTGCCCGCTGCCGAAATCCAGTGCTCTCCAGCCCTACGACGCCCCTGGTGAGACCACGTCTCCATGTCACGCGGCCCTTTCCCTCGGTCGCCGAGCAGGCCTGCGCCGCCGGGCGCCACCCGGCCCCACGCCTCTGACGTCGCGATCCTGAGGACCAGCGACCCCAGCGGCCTCGAACGCCCCGGTCGGGACGCCCCGCGGCGGCAGCCGCTCTAGGCTGGAGGAGGCCGGTGGAGGCCAGTCCCGGCGGACACCGCTGTCCGGACGGAGGTGTGACGCGTGACGATCGCCGACGCTCAGGACGACGCCCCGACCGCCGTCGTCGTGGTCGACCCGGACGGACGGGTCAGCGGCTGGAGCGAGGGAGGAAGCCGGCTGCTCGGCTGGACGGCGGAGGACACCGTGGGGCGGCCGGTGGCCGACCTGCTGGCCGGGCCCGTACCGCCCGGATTCCCTGAGAGCCACGGCGCGGACCTCTCCGGGCCCGTGGCCCTGCGTCACCGGGACGGGCACACGGTGGACTCCGTGATCACGGCACAGCCGTTGCGCGGCCCCCAGGGGCTCGTGCAGGGCCAGGTGGTCACCGTGCAGCGGTGGGATCGCCGGCCGGTGATCGCGGACCGGGCCTTCGAGCAGTGTCCTTTCGCCCTGGGCGTCTATGACCCGGAGCTGCGGTTCCTGTGGATCAACGCCTCCTCCGGGCGGGTGATCGCACACTCCGAGGAACAGGTGGTCGGCAAGAAGTACCGCGAGGTGCTGCCCGAGTTCGACCGCTCACTGTTCCCCGAGCGGGACGACCAGCCCTACATCGACAAGGTCGCCGAGGTGGCGAGGACGGGCGTACCCGCGCGCCTGATCACCGTCTTCCGCCCGCTCGGCAGCAGCTACGCCAACGCCTGGGCCACCAGCATCTGGCCCGTCCGGGATGCCGAGGGCAACGTGCGCGCGGTCGCCAACTGGGGATTCGACATGAGCGCCGAGTACTGGGCCCGGCAGCGTCTGCTCATCCTCAATGA
Organism: Streptomyces griseorubiginosus; assembly: GCF_001514195.1. GTDB lineage: Bacteria > Actinomycetota > Actinomycetes > Streptomycetales > Streptomycetaceae > Streptomyces > Streptomyces griseorubiginosus. The sequence goes on from NZ_KQ948743.1 coordinate 130,145, forward strand.
GGCCACCACCGGAATCGGGCGCACCCTCGACGTCGTCGGCACCGCGCAGGAGCTGGCCACGACCTCCGTACCGGGCTTCACCGACCTGGTCACCGTGGATCTCTTCGACGAGGTGCTGCGTGGGGAGGAACCGCCCTCACCCCCGACCACGAGCCGCTACGAACCCCTCACGCTCAGCCGTGCGGCCCGGTACACCGCCAAGGCGGACGACTCTCTGCCGGGCGGCCCCGGGGGGACAGTGCCCGTCACGCACGCTGTGCATTCCGTGGCCGCCACCTGCATGGCCACCGGAAGGTCCACCGTGGAGCTCGCCGTCGATCCCGGCGTCGGCGGTGAATGGGCCTTCGGCCCCGGCCTGGCCTCGGACCCGGCCCACTGGCCACCCGGTAATCCAGTGGTCGACAAGGGCATCACGGCGGAAGGACTGACCGGCCGCATCACGGTGCCGCTCCGGGCCCGCGGCGCGCTGCTGGGCGTCGTCACCTTCTCCCGGCTCGACCGGCCCGAGTCCTTCACCGCGGACGACCTGATCCTCGCCGAGCAACTCGCCGCCAAGGCGGCCGTAGCCATCGACAACGCCCGCCGGTACGTCCATCAGAGCACCACCGCGCTGACCCTCCAACGCAGTCTGCTTCCGCAGCGGTTGCCCCACCAGGAAGCGGTCGAGGTGGCCTCGCACTACCTGCCCGCGGGGATCGACGCGGAGGTGGGCGGCGACTGGTTCGACGTCATCCCCCTGTCCGGCGCACGGGTCGCGCTGATCATCGGTGATGTCGTCGGGCACGGCCTGCACGCCTCGGCCACCATGGGCCGGCTGCGCACGGCGGTGCGTACGCTCGCCGACGTCGACCTGCCGCCGGACGAGCTACTGACCCATCTCGACGACCTGGTCCTCCATTTCGCCAGCGACCTCCAGCCCACCGGTCACTTCCAGACGACCGCCGAAACCGGGGCGACGTGTCTGTACACCGTCTACGACCCGGTTTCGCGCCGTCTGACGCTGGCGAGCGCCGGTCACCCGCTCCCGCTGGTCATCGCTCCGGACGGCACCAGGATCCCGGTGTCCGCACAGCCGGGGCCGCCGCTGGGGATCGGTGGCCTGCCGTTCGAGGCGACCGAGCTCGAGGTGCCGGAGGGCAGCCTGCTGGCCCTCTACACCGACGGGCTGGTGGAGAACCGCGAGCGCGACGTCGACCAGGGGGTCGCCGAGTTGCTGGGTCTCCTGGACCACAGGGCTCCCTCACTGGAGGCTCTGAGCGACACGGTGATGGAGGCCATGCTGGCCGAAGACCGCACGGACGACGCCGCGGTCCTGCTCGCGCGCACCCGTGCGCTGGATCCCCAGCACGTCGCCGACCGGGACGTCGAACCGGACGTGGCGGAGGTGTCGCGCGCCCGGCAGTTCGCCGTCGACCAGGTGGAGGCCTGGGGGCTGGAGGAGACGGCGTTCGTCACCGAGCTGGTCGTCAGTGAACTGGTCACCAACGCCATCAGGTACGGCGAGCCGCCGATCAGGCTCCGGCTGATCCGTGACACCGCCCTGATCTGCGAGGTCTCGGACTCCAGCAACACCTCACCGCACTTGCGCCGTGCGCGGGCCTTCGACGAGGGCGGCCGGGGTCTGCTGCTGGTCGCCCAGCTGACCCAGGGGTGGGGCACCCGGCACACTCCTCACGGCAAGACCATCTGGTGCGCCCAGTCCCTCGCACCCACCTCCGGTGACGCACCGTCACCCTCACCGTTCGAATGATGAGCGTGGTGGCCGGGACCGGTCACCTGAATGATGTGTCCGCGGCGGACTTCAGCCATGCCGTCGGTCGGCCTGCGCGCCGCGGTCGACGAGAGGGTGATCCGGGCCGGCGCATCCGTGGTGAGCCGCCGGGGAGGTGGCAGCACTGGCCGCCTCAACTCCCCCTCAGCCTGCCAGGGCTTCGGCGGCGCGCCGCCGGCCGGCGCGGAAACGGCGCAGGTAGGACCACGCCATGGGACCCGGAGGTACGCCGCGGGCGAAGGCGCGCATGTTGCGTTCGCCCGCGTTGTACCCCAGGGCGAGGAGTTCGTCGCGGGTGTACCGGCGCACATGGCGTGCCGGAAGCCTGCCGTCGAGGTCCTTCAGGTGCAGCGCCGCAGCACGGATGGCGAAGGCGGGGTCGTCCCGCAGATCCTGCCAGCGCCCGGACAGGTCGTGTGTCCGCCGTACCTGTTCGAAGGCCGCGCGATGCATGTTGGCCACCCCGAAGGACGCCTCCGGCTTCCACCACTGCCACAGCCGCTCCAGGAGCGGATGGTGGGGCTTGTACGCCTCGTTGTACAGGACGCCCATCACCAGCCGAGGAGAGACACCGGCCTCCTCGGCACTGCGCGCCACCGCGTCGGCGTAGTCGGCGGGGTCGTAGCCACCGGGCCGCAGCGGTGGCACCCGGACGCTGTCACTGTCCATGCGTCTGCACGTGCCCTCAAGATCCCGCCGCAATCCCGCCCGGCGTCGATGCGCACGGCCCGGGAAGATCGCACCCGTTCGGGGCGTCGGAGTGGTCACGGCTCAGACGTGGGGCCGCTCTCTACTTTCTGGCCGGCCTGAGCGGCCATGCGGCGCAGCCACATGTGGGCCGGTTCCCGCTCATGCAGGGGATGCCACCACATCGACTCCACCAAGTGGCCGATCTCGAAGGCGGGTTGCACGACGGTGATCGCCGGTCCGGCAAAGGACGCGGTCGTGACCCGCTCGGGCATCAGGCCGATCCGGTCGGTCCCCGCGACCAGGTGGGGAATGGCCAGGAAGTTCTCCGTGACGATCTCCGCACGCGGTTCGATGCCCTCGGCGTGCAGGCGGTTCAGGGGTGAGAAGACCGGTGACGGGTGACGGTAGGGCAACACCCAAGGGCGTTCCGCCAGTTCCTCCCGCCCCAGGACGGCAGGGGCGCGGTCGGCGGACACCACGCACACCCAGCGGTCCTTGTAGAGGTCGAAGGTGGGGATGTTCGAGAGGATGCCCTGGGGCAGGACGAGGGCGTCCACTGACCGCAGGTTGTCCAGCGCCTGCTGCACGACCCGTTCGGTGCTGTGCTGGAACCGCAGCCGCACGTTCGGCGCGGCGGCGCGGACCAGGTCCGCCAAGGCCCGTCCGAACGTGGGCAGTTGGCAGTCGGCCATGATCACGGTGAACTCGTGCCGGGCCTGCGTGGGATCGAAGTCGGGGCGCGTCTGGAGGACCCGGTCCGCCCAGCTCAGGGCCTGCTCGGTGTGTTCCACGAGTCGTTCCGCCAAGGGGGTCAGCTCGTAGCTGTTGCCCACCCTGACGAGGAGTTCGTCGCCGTAGTGCCGGCGCAGCCGGGCCAGGGCCGCGCTCAGCGAGGGCTGGCTCAGACCGAGCCGTTGTGCGGCCCGCGTCACACTGCGCTCCTGAAGGAGCGCGTCCAACGGCAGCAGCAGGTTGAGGTCCAGAGTCACGGCGCCCACCTCGAGTGATCATCAGCTCTGTCTATGTCGAGCATAGGTGATTTCGGCTTCCCTGATCCCGGGGTGCACGCGAGAGTGGTGACACAGCTCGGCGGCACCTCGTGTCGGACGAACCGCCGGCTCCCCTGACATTCATGTTCTCGGGCCTGCACCGATCGATGCGGGTGTCCCGAAACCCATCAAGGAGGCGACAATGCCGTCGTTCCATGTCCTGATCGCCGGCGGAGGCATCGGAGGGCTCTGTCTGGCGCAGGGGCTTCGCCGCGCGGGCATCAGCTGCACCGTCTACGAGAGCGCACCGGGCATCGGGCGGGCCGGCTACCGCCTGCACATGAACGGCGCGGGTGGCCACGCTCTCCAGCAGTGTCTGCCGGACAACCTCTTCGAGTTGTACATGCAGACCTCTCGCGAGACGCCACGCCGTGAGGTCATGGTGCTGCTCGACCACCAGGCCCGGGAACTCGGCGCCCGCCCCCACATCGGCCCGCCCAACGACCCGAGCCGGCCCCACACAGCGGTCAACCGGCGCACGCTGCGCCAGATCTTGAGCCTGGGCCTGGAGGACATCGTCCGCTACGGCAGCACCGTCACCGGCTACGAGACGGACGGCGACAAGGTGCGGGTGCTGCTCGACGACGGCACGAGCGCGACCGGAGACGTACTGGTGGGCGCCGACGGCATCAACTCCGTCGTGCGCGGTCGGCTGCTGCCCGAGGTTCCGGTCGTGGACACCGGAATGCGCAGCCTGTACTCCACCGCATCGCTGACCGACGAGCTGGCCGCGAGCCTGCCCGAGGCACTGTTCGACGGATTCGCCGTCGCCACGGGACCCAACGGCGCGCTGTTCGCGTACGGCGCGTACCGGCCGCGCAGGCCGGTCGCCGAGGCGGTGGCCGAACTTGCGCCCGGCGCCGCCGTCGATCCCGTCGATCCCTACATCATGGTCAACCTCGGCCTTCCGCCCGGCAGTCCTGTCGCTGCCGGGGCTCCCGACCTGTGGAACAGCTCGGCCGAAACCCTGCACGCCCTGATGCGCACCGCGGTACGGGGCTGGGATCCCGCCCTGGCCGAACTCGTCGAGCACGTCGACCCGGCGACGATCTTCCCGGTGTCCACGCGTCACCTCCAGCCGGCAGACCCCTGGCCGGCCGGCCGTGTCACCCTGCTCGGCGACGCGATCCACGCCATGCCTCCCTCGTTCGGCTCCGGCGCCAACACGGCACTGCGCGACGCCGCGGCTCTCGCCCGGGGCCTGGAGCGCGCCGCCCACGGCGACATACCCGTGGCGGAGGCCGTGGCCGAGTACGAGAACGAGATGCGCGCCGAGGTCTTCCCCATCCTGCGCGCCTCGGCCGACCCGCGGGCCGCCGACGTCGACTTCCTGCCCGACGACCTCCCCGTCAGCCGCACCTGATCGCCGCCCGCCCGCCACGAGCCACACCACGAGGAGAACCATGCCCGTCACCGAGGACATCGAGTTCCGCGTCTCCGAACTGACCCTGCGGGGCAAACTGTTCCGCCCGGCCGAAGGCCCCGAACGCCCGCCCGTCGCCATCCTCCAGGGCGGCCTGGGCGGTCCGGCGGAATCCATGTTCGCCATGGCCCAGGGCTTCACCGACGCCGGCCTGGCCTGTCTGATCTACGACCACCGCAACACCGGCTACAGCGACGGCGAACCCCGTCAGCAGTTCGACCCCTGGCAGCAGTGCCGGGACCTGCGCGACGTCATCACCCATCTGACCCTGCGCGAGGACATCGACCCCGACCGCATCTCGCTGTGGGGCATCAGCATCGGCGGCGCCAACTCCCTTTTCACGGCCGCCACCGACCGCCGGGTCAAAGCCGTCGTCAGCATCATCCCGCCGGTGAGCGGCTGGAGCGCGCGCACTCTCCAACCTGCCGACACCCTCGCGGAGTTGGAAGCCCTCATCCCCGCCGACCGTCAGGCCCAACTGCGCGGTGAGCCGGCCGCGAGCATCCGCCTGCACGGCGTTCCGGAACCCGGGGACCCGGTCATGTTCAGCGACCAGGAGGGACTGGATTTCGTCGAGAACATGATCCACCACCTGCCCAGCTTCCGGAACGCGATCACCATCTCCACCCTCGACCGGATCTTCGAGATGGAAGTGCGCGCCTACGCCGAACGCATCACCGCCCCGGTCCTGATGATCCTCGCCTCCAAGGACACCGTCGCCCCCGTCGAGGAGGCCCGCGAGATGTACGAGCGGATCCCCGACCCGAAGGAGGTCATCGAGTACCCCGGCCAGCACTACGAGATCCTCTCGCACCACTTCCCCGAGATCGTCACCCGCAGCGCCGAGTGGCTGGCCGCCACCCTGCGCGGCTGACCGCCCCACCATCCGTTCCCCTCCGGTCCGCCGGAGCCCACGTGGCCCGGCGGACCGGCCCCCATCCCCCGAACACAATGAGGTGTCGTGATGCGTCTGCTCGGACTCGCCTGCGGGCAGCAGGAAGGCAGTGCCGAGGTACTGCTGAAGGCCGCCCTGACCGCGGCCGCGCGCGAGGGGACAGCCGTCGAGATGGTACGGCTGACCGACCTGTCCCTGGTGACCGCGGCCACCGCGGATGCCAGGGACGACGCGGCCTGGTTCTGCGACCAACTGCTCGACGCGGACGGTGTGATCGTCAGCTCCCCCACCTACACCCGCAGCGCACCAGGAGCGTTGAAGCTCCTCATCGACCGGGCCTTCGGTCCGCGCACGGACGTGGTCTTCGTCCGTGAGGCCCTCGCCCGCCGCGAACACGGCCGGGCCGAGCAGGAAGAGACACGCAGCCCTCTGGGCCTCGACACCGCCCCCGACCCGCGGGTCCTCAAGCCGCGCGTAGCCGGCTTCATCGCCGTGGGCGGCTGCCCCTCCCCCCACTGGCGCACGCTGACGCTGCCCACCCTGCACGCCCTGGCCTTCCCCCTGCACATGGCCGTCGCCGACCAGATGGAAGTCCCCACCCCTGGCGGCCTGGGCGGCATAGCCACCGACCCGGTGGCGGTGGCGCGCGCCGAGCGACTGGGCGGCGCGGTGGCCAGGCAACTCGGCCTGCCCCACGACGAGGTCCGGTTCCTGGGGGAGCCCGGCACCTGTCCGATGTGCCACCTCGACCTGATCGTGCTGCGCGGCGACCACGCCGAGTGCGGCACCTGCGGGGCCGAGGGCCGGTTCGTCGTCGTGGACGGCGCCGTCCGGGTCGACTTCTCCCCCACCGGCACCGCTTCCTCCGTGCACACCCTCACGGAGCTGGATGCGCACTACCGAGAACTGCTGGGCACCGCCGCACTGGAGCCGGACCCCCAGGAGATCGACAAGCATGCCGCCGCGTTCCGCGACAGCGTCCGCGTCCTGCGCCCACCGCGGCCGTAGACGACCGTTCTCGGCTCTCAAGAACCAACGACGCCGGGCCTGCCGTGCTCCACTGTGTCCAGGACCACGACGGCGACCGCAGGGATTTCTTCGGCCATCGTCTCGTCCCAACTCCTGAAGCAGCGCCCGTAGGTTCAGATCGGGGAGTGCTTCCGCGCCGTTCGGGCAGCGCCTCCGGGGCGAGGCGGTCATCCGCAGCGTTCACGGCAAGGCCCGCCTGTCACGCCGTAGAAGCTCTCAAGCGGGCGCCGACGAGCCTCGGCGTCCTGCCCCGGTGGTTGTAAGGGTGCGCGGCCTCGGGGCCAGCGCCGCGCGCAGCGCCGGGGTGAGGATCTCGCGGATCTCGGACGTCGTGAGGGCGGCGGGGGTGGGCAGGGGGTTGAGGTAGCGGGTGTAGATGAGGCCGCCGAGGATCGTCACCACGGCCGTGGCGCGGGCGGTCGCGTCCCGGCCACCGAGAAATTCAACAAGCCGGCCCAGCAGCTCGCTTTCCAGGTACTCACGGATCACCTCGGCGGCCTCATCGCCCTGAGCGGTCAGCGTCAGGAAGTCGGCGTCCTCCCACAAGCCGGTCACCGCCTCGATGAGGCGCTCGGGGAGCGTGGCCGGATCGCCGACCAGGACGTGGTCCACCGCCAGGGCGTTGGCGCACTGGAACTGCATGACGTCCGCGAACAGGCCCTTCTTCGAGCCGAAGTGATAGGCGATCAGCGCCGCGTCGACGCCGGCGACCGCGGCCACCGCACGCACCGTGGTGCCCCGGTATCCGCGCTCCAGGAACAGCGTTCGCGCCGCCGAGACGATCGCCTCGCGGGTCGGTGGGTTGCCGCGGGGACGGCCTCGGGTGCGGGCAGGAGCAGGGGCGGCGTTATTCATCAACGTTGAGCCTGCGGTGCGTGATCGGCACAGTCAAGGGCGTTCCGACAGCCATCAGCCATACGAAAGGACGGCCGTACACCATGCGTATCGCAGTCTTCGGCGCCAACGGACCGACCGGCCGCCACCTCACCGACCAGGCCCTCGCCGCCGGTCACGAGGTCGTCGCCGTGACGCGCCGCCCCGGGTCCCTGACGCCACGGCCCGGCCTCACCGTTGCCGTCGCCGACGCCACCGATCCGGCGGCCGTCGACGCCGCGATCGGTGGGACGGACGCCGTCCTGTCCGCCCTGGGCGCCCGCTTCAGCAAGGAGACCATCACCGTGTACTCGGCGAGCGCCACGGCCATCACCGGCGCGATGAGCCGCCACGGCATCAAGCGGCTGCTCGCCGTCAGTTCGAGCATCGCCGACCCGAACTGGCGCCCCACCGGCGCGCACTTCTTCAACCATGTCCTCGACCCGCTGGTGAACCGACGCCTCGGCCGCACCCTCCACGAGGACATGCGCCGCATGGAGGCAGTGATCCGTCGGACGGACCTCGACTGGACCCTCGTCCGGCCGTCGGGCCTCTTCGAGCATCCTCACGTCACGGACTACCACGCCCGCGAGACCAGCGCTGACGGCGTCTTCACCGCCCGCGCCGACCTCGCCGCGAGCATGCTGCGCGAGCTGGAGGAAGGCCAGTACGTCCGCACGGCGATGGGCGTCATCACCACCGCGGTGAAGCCGAACATCGTCAAGCTGATCTGGCAGGAGGGGGTGCGGAAGAAGTGAGCGGGGCCGACGGCTCGAGCCGGCTGATCCGGGTGACTACGTCAGAGGTGCGCAGTGCACGTTGTTCGCTCCGCCGCTCTGGTCGGAGATCCATCCCCAGTAGCTCACGCAGTGCCCGGGGTGGCCGATGTACACCGGACCGGCGTAGGTCCTGTACTGACCCTCGTCGAACTCGGGGTCCACGTCCTGGGCGTCCGTGACCGCCGCCAGCATGGAGACGGCGGTGCCGGTACGGGCGCGCACGGTGACCACGCAGTCCTTTCCGGTCGACGGGTTGTACGTCAGGTAGACCGTGCCCGCCGTACCGACCGGTGCCGAGTCGACCACCGTGTAGCCCGCCCCGCAGACACCGTTGTACTTCGCCAGTGGCGTGGCCGCCCCTGCCTGCGGCGCCACAGCCCCCATGGCGCCGACGACGGCTGCCGCGACCGCTCCGACCGCTGCGGCACGCTGAATGATGTTCATGTCGATCCCCCGTTTCGTCGACTGCTCCAACAGCTGTCGACCACGGAGGAACTGACCGCCCTCACCCATCCGGCGTTGTAGGCCCACAGGGACCGGTTACCGAACCCGGACACGGAGTGCACGGCTCCGTGGCAGTGCCCTCGAGAAACCGCGGTGCCCCTCACACGCGAGGTCTGTTCAACAGTCGAGAGAGCACGATGGCGCTCTCGGTTCGCTGAACGGGAGCGGTGGAGCGGACGCGTTGGATGGCACGTTCCAGGTGGGGGATGTCTCTGGCGAGCATGTGCACGACTGCGTCGGCGGCTCCGGAGACGGTGCACGCTTCGACGACCTCGGGGATGTCCTTGAGGGCCTGGCACAGTTCGGCGGGGGTGGGATTGCCGGTGCAGAAGACCTCGACGAAGGCCTCGGTGTTCCAGGCCAGTGCCTGGGGGTCGATGAGAGCGGTGAAACCCCGGATCGCGCCGGTGGCCACCAGACGGTCGAGGCGCCGTTTCGCGGCGGACGCGGACAGTCCGGCCGCGGTGCCGATCTCGGCGTACGTGGCTCGTGCGTTGTGCACCACGCAGCGGACGATCGCTTCGTCGATAGCGTCCATGAGGTCACTCCAGAGTCATGAGCGAGCAATAATCCGCCAGCAGCCCGCCGACATTGCAAGAAAGCCGCAGTGGCCAGCAGCAAATGACGATTGCTTGCGCCAGTGCGCCGAACATAGTCTCCGGCTTGTCCTGATGTCACGTGCCGGGAGCAGTGGTGATGACAGCAATTCTGAGCGACGTGGAAGCCTCGGCCCTGGCCGCGGTGGACGAGGCCGCCATCGCCCGGTTGCTGCTGGAACTTCTCGCTGTCCCGAGCGTGACGGGGAGCGCCGCGGAGTCCGAGCTTCAGCACGTCCTGGCCCGGCATCTGGAGCGGATGGACCTCGACGTGGACCTGTGGTCCATGAACCTGCCCGAGCTGCGTGCCCATCCCGACTTTCCCGGCAGCGAGGCCGTACGCACGGAGGCGTGGGGCCTGGTGGGCGGCACACGGCCGCAGGGCGACGGGCCGACCCTGGTCCTCCAGGGGCATGTCGACGTCGTCCCGCCCGGGGACCTCGCGCGATGGGAGGGCGACCCGTTCCGTCCACGGGTCACCGGGGACGTGGTGCACGCACGGGGAGCGTGCGACATGAAGGCGGGGATAGTCGCGATCCTCGCCGCCCTGGCCGCGATACGGCAGGCGGGCGCAAGGCTGCGGGGCCAGTTGTCGGCGCAGTTCGTGGTCAGCGAGGAGGACGGCGGACTCGGAGCGTTCGGCACCCTTCAGCGCGGCCACCGCGGTGACGCCTGCATCATCACCGAACCGACGGCAGGCGCGCTCATGACCGCGAACGCCGGCGCCCTGACCTTTCGCATCCAGGTACCCGGCCGGGCCACCCACGGCAGCACCCGATACGCGGGAGTGAACGCCATCGACGCGTACCTGCCCATCCACCGCGCACTCGCCCACCTGGAAACCCGCCGCAATGCCGGCGCCGACCCGCTCATGTCCGAGTACCCCGTCCCCTACCCGCTGTCCGTCGGCACCGTCCATTCCGGCGACTGGGCCAGCAGCGTCCCCGACCTGCTCGTGGCCGAGGGAAGACTGGGCGTCCGGCTGGAGGAGGACCCGGCCCAGGCACGCGCCGAACTGGAGGCATGCGTGGCAGAGGCCTGCGAGGCCGACCCCTGGCTCCGCACCCACCCCGCCACGGTGACGTGGCCCGGCGGACAGTTCGCCAGCGGACGACTGCCGGCCGGGCATCCCCTCGCGGCACAGGTCGCCGCCGCGCACGCCGACGTCACCGGCGGCCCCCGGCCCGCTGAGCGAGGCGCGCCGTACGGCAGTGACCTGCGGCTGTACTCCGGGGCGGGCATCCCCACCTTGCAGTACGGCCCCGGCGAGGTACACCTCGCCCACGGTCCCCAGGAACGCGTCCGCGTGAGCGAAGTCGTCACGGTCACCCGGGCGTTGGTGCTTGCCGCACTGCGCACGGTCGGCACGAAGTAGGAGCCGTCGGTCCCATCCCCTGTCGGTTGCTCACAGCCAGCTGGGGCCGCACCGGGACGCGGGCGATGGACGCCCTTACTCAGAGGCGGCGCCTGCCCGGAGTATGTCGATCCCCGCTCGGTCCGTGTCGTCCGGTGCCGCGTTCAGGCGGTGTGTGAGCACCCAGCGTCCGTCGTCCATCGCTCCGGCGAAGAGGGAGGCGTGACGGGTTGCCCCGTTGTGCCACAGCAAGGGTCCGGACGTCTGCCAGCTCGGTGCGGGATCTCCCAGCCGACGCTCCAGCAGCAGCCGTACCACAAGGTCGGCCGCCGCACGGGGAGTTGCCCACAGCCCTCCCGCCGGCAGGATCGCACCGTCCATCGTCCACGGCCGGCGGGGTCGGCCCAGAAGTCCGGGGGTCGGGAGCCGTCGGCCGGGGTCGGGGTTGACGGCCACCTCCGTGATGCCGAGCGGGCGCAGGACGTAAGCGGTCACAAGCTCTTCGTACGTCAGTCCCGAAGCGACCGTCAGGGCCGCGCCGAGCACGGCGTAGCCAAGGTTGGAGTACTCCTCCCCCGTGCCGGCGGGACGCGTGGCGAGCGTGTCGAGTCGGGACAGCAGCTGGTTCAACGCGTGGCGGTCGAACGAGGCGTACGGGTCACGGTGGGAGTGCCGACCCGGTGGCAGACGTGGCAGGCCCGAGGTGTGACGGGCGAGGTGCAGAAGTGTGATCCCTGTCCCTGGAGTGGCGGGAAGCCACCGTTCCACGGGGTCGTCGAGCGACAGCGCTCCGGAGGCGGCCATACGGGTCAGCGCGGTGCCCGTGACGACTTTGGTGAGCGAGCCGATCTCCACGAAGCGGTCGGCGGCGTGACCGTTGCTGAAAGTCGGCGGGCCTGTGTGGCTGAACACGCAGGTCGGTGTGCGTCGCACGGCGGCCCTCACACCTCCCGCGGCGACACTGCGCACACGTACGCGACGGTGCCGTAGGCGAGTTGTGACGGTGATGCCTTGAGTGATGGCTTGACGCAGGGATGGTTCACACGGTCTCCGTCCAGTGCCTCAACAGGGCGCGTCGTTCGGGTAGTCACCCATTTTCCAACGGCGCCCGGCCTCCGGCGGCGGGGTCGGACGATTCCGCGTTTCATGGTTCAAAACGAGACCGCGCCCTGAGAGCCTGCCTACGACGGCCTGAATCGACACCACTGAAACGGGAGCGGCGATGATCGCGCGCGTGGCTGTATGGGAACCGATGCCGACCGATGACCGCGACTGGGTGCTGGAGGCCGCGGCCGGCGTGCCGGGCGTCCGCGGCAGCTATCACCTCGTTGATCCCGCGACCGGCAACGGGCTGAGCATTGCCTTCTTCGAGGATGAAGCCGCCGCCCAAGCCGCCCGGAAAGCGATCGAGAGGCGCGCGGAAGAGATCGGCTGGAACGACGTTCCGCACCCGGCGCCCGCTTCCACGACCATGTACGAGGTCATGCGTCACGTGTAGCCGGTACAGCCTCGCCGGACCGTCGGTGGTCGAACAGCCCGCAACCCCGCACCGATCAGACGGGCTCCCGCATTCGCACGGGGTGATGTCCGTGCGGAGCGGCCCGACAGCCCGGAACGACGCCCGCGCTCCCCGTCGCGCCCTGCGCGCAGGTGAGCCGGGCGCCTCCGCCGCTGGGTCGATCAGTGCACGGAGTCCGCGGCCGCGACGATGGCACGGTCGACCGCTTCCGGGCTGATTGCAGGAACGTCGTGGCCCGAGCGGGTACGGATGAGGTGGGCACCCACTCGACGCGCACCGAACTCCTGGGCGGCCGTCGGCACGGCGTGGTCCTCGGTCGCGACGACCGCCCACTTCGGCGTCTTCGCCGGCGGATTCACCGTGGCCTTGTCGCTGAAGGCCGAGAACGCGATCGGCTCCTGGGTCACCGAGGCCACGTCGATGGCCGACTTCGGCAGACCGTTGCCGTAGACCGTCCCGTACTTGGCGGCCTTGATGTAGACGTCGGTGTCACCGCCGGGCAGGGGGACGGTGCGCAGGTTCTCCGGAGTGAGTCGCGACCCGGGGAACTGTCCGATCAGGGAGTTGGCGGAGTCTCCCACCCGTGGGATGAGTGCCGCCACGTAGACGAGGGCCTTGACGTTCGGTGTCTCGGCGGCGACCTGGCTGATGACCTCTCCCGCGTAGGAGTGGCCGACGAGGACGACGGGCCCCTTGAGGGTCTTGAGCTGTGCCTCGACGTAGGCGCTGTCGAAGGCGAGGCCGCGCAGCGGGGTGTCGATCGCGTAGACCGGGAAGCCGTGACGGCGGAGGTGGCCGACCTCGCTGTTCCAGCTGGAGGAGTCGGCGAACGCCCCGTGGACCAGGACCACCGTCGGCTTCGTGCGGTGCGCCGACGACGGGGTGAGGGTGTTCTTGTTCGTCACTGTCTGCGCGGCGACGGCGGTGTCGTTCATCATCGCCAACGAGGCCACGGCCACCCCGCTCGCGAGTCCGGCAGCTGCCAACGCTTTGATGCGAATGGTGAACTTCATGTCGAGTCCATTCCTTTCGGGTTGAGCAATCGCACCGGTACGGAAAGGCGACGTAATCCGTACGGAAATGGAACGCGTTGGTCGCGGTCCCCAGTGCTTTGCGAGATCGACTATGGAGGCCGCGCCGTGGAGCGCGCCAATGCCGATCCCGCTTCGCTCCATGCCGGTCCGGCATGTGTGTCGTCGAAGCTGACGGCTTCGTGTTCCGGGGGTTCCCGACAGCCGGACAGACACCGTGCGGCTTCGAGTCATGCCCCATCGGCATGAGGACGCAGGCGATCGGCATTGGCGTGACGAGTCCTGGGCCGCAATGCTCGACGGAAGTCGGGACCCGGTTCAGCGGAAACGAACGCGACTGGGCTGAATTCAGTTCCCTGCGCCGACCTCGGCGCCAAATTTCAACCGCCTTCTGTCCGTCTGACGGAGGGCCAGATCATCGAGAAGGATTTCCCTCCATGCCGAGCACTCAGTGGCGCGAAGTGTTGCTGCCAGACGAGAGGACACAGCACGCGGAACAGGTGCACGTATTCAGTGAGCTGCAACGCAAGCAGCTCAAGAAGCACGGCCCCGGACGAGCGCTGCACCGCAATCAGGTGGCCGCACTGAGGGCCGTCCTCGCGGTGGAGGACAGTCTTCCCGATCATGCACGGCAGGGGATCTTCGCCGCTCCCGCCGCCTATGAGGCCCAAGTCCGGCTGTCCAACGGGAACTTCTCCGTCGACCGGGCTCCCGACATTCGCGGGTTCGCGATCAAAGTGCTGGGGGCCTCGACTCCGTCGTCCGCCGATGTCGAGCAGAACTTCACCTTGGTCAGTCAGGAGACGCTGAGGGTCAGCGGCAGCGCGGACGTCGTCGCCATCGTCGACCTCTCCGTCAGTGCGCCCGGCACCGCGCTGCGCAAGGCCGTGACGCAGCCGGGGCTCACGCGCAGTGCCGTCGCGAACGTACGGGACATGGTGAAGCCGTTCAGTGGTTTCGCCACGCACGACTTCTTCAGCATCATGCCGCTGACCTTCGGCGACTACGCGGCCCGGTTGAAGCTGTGCGCGGCCTCGACGACGATCAACAAGGCAGCTCGCAGGGATCTGGCCGCCGACCTTTTCGCGCGGCTCGCGGACGGCGATCTGGAGTACCGGCTTCAGGCCCAGTTCTTCGAGGACGAGCGTCGCACGCCGATCGAGGACTCCTCGGTGCCCTGGGACGCACCCTGGCTAACCGTGGCCCGGCTGCACGTGCCGAGGCAGGCGCCGGACCCCGCACTGGCCGAGGCGGTCGAGAAGAGCAGCTTCAACCCCTGGATCGCCGCGAAGGAGCATCGGCCCCTCGGTGAACTGATGCGCGCTCGCCAGGCGGCCTATGCAGTGAGCTGGCGCAACCGGGACGCCGCGCCCTGAATGCGTCCACCCGGCTTTCTTCGACGACCGCGTCCGGTACGCGTTCTCGGCCGGTCGCGCGGCGGTCCCGGTCCGCATGAGCCGACGCACAACTCCTGCGGCCGGCGCGTCCGTTCGGGCATACGTCCGAACGGACGCGGCTACGATGAGCCACATGGACCTCGATATGCGCCGGGTGCGCTACTTCGTGGCCGTGGCGGAGGAGTGCAGCTTCGTTCGCGCAGCGAGCCGCCTGTACATGACCCAGCCCGCACTCAGCCGGCAGATCCGGGCGTTGGAGGAAGACCTCGGTGTCGTGCTCTTCCTGCGGGACCGACAGGGCACCGTGCTGACGCGGGCGGGACACCAACTGCTGGAGGACGCACGGCCGATGCTGGCGATGTCCCAGGCCGTGCAGCAGCGGGTGCGGATGGCGAACCGCGAGGTCAACCACTTCGCCGTCGGCTTCATGCCAGGCATCGTCGTCACCCCCATCGTGCGGGAGTTCGCGGCGATGGCACCACAGCTCGAGATCGAGGTCGTGCACACCTCGATCAGCGACCAGGTCGACTTCCTGATCGACGGCCGGGTCGACGTCTGCTACGTACGGCTGCCCCTGCCGGAGGGCATGCTCGAAGTGGTTCCGCTCTTTCCGGAGCCCCGGGTGGTGGCCCTGCCGCGCGCACACCCGTGCGCGGAGCTCAAGGCGGTGCACGTCGAGGACCTGCGGGACATGGTCCTGTTGCAGGACCCGCAGGACGTCCCGGAGTGGCGCGGGCGTCTGCCGCGCGCGACCCTCGCGCAGCGGACGGATGCCGGGCGGTTTCCGGTGACGATCGAGGAGTGTCTGGAGGGGGTCGCCTCCGGTGCCGGCTGCTACGTCATGCCGGCCGGGATAGCCGGCTTCTACCGCCGTGACGACATCGCCTACCTGACCCTCGAGGGTGTCGCGCCGCGCATGGTCGCCCTGGCGTACAGCAAGCACCGGAGCATGCCCGAGCTGAACCAGTTCGCCGAACTCTCCCGCCGCATGCTTGGCCCGGGACCGGAGTCGGAGTGACACCTGGCGCAGGCTGCCCCGGCAGTGGCCCCGTCGCGAGTGCACCAACGCCGGTTCCTTCTCCGATGCCTGTCCTGAGGTGGTGCCGGGACAGGCACGGTTTGCCCTGGAGAACGTGGGGCTGTCGGTAGGGCGTGGTCATTCGGAGCGGGAGCCAGCCTCCAGCCTGCCCTCGCCCCCCCCAGGCCGAGCAGGCTGCCGCTATCTGCGTCTCCCGCACCCGGTCGAGAACCGGCATCCCTGTGTCGAGAAGAAGGTCCCTGTCGACCGTGCCCTCAGAGCTTCCAGGAACGCAGCCGGTCGGCGACCTCAGGAACGCGCAGGCCGGTGTCTCGGATATTTCGCACGAGGTCGGACAGGGCACCGTAGGGCGGGTCGATTCCCTCACCGGACTGGTCCATGTACTGGGCGGCGATGAACGCCGCGTAGAGGCTGTTGCGGTGCGGAAGCGGCTCCAGGCGCACGATGGTGTGCATGAGTGCGGCTGCCCGCCAGGCAGCGTCCGGGTCCGCGGCCTGGAGTGTGGGCAGCTTGGTCTTGTGCCGGGCCACGGCGGCGACGAGAGCGGAGTAGTCGGTGACCGACATGTCGTCGGAGCCGAGCGCGGTCTCCTGGACATCGAGGAGCCAGGAGACGTCGACGTACAGGTGCATCAGGCCGCGGCGCTCCCGCCGGGGCGCTGGGACGGAGGCACCTCGTCGGGGAAGGCGTCGTCGAACTCGTCGCGCAGCCGGTCGGACCAGCTGCTCGCTCCCGCGATGAACTGCTTGCGCTGCATCTCCCGGACACCGAGGTCGTGCAGGTACTGCTTGAGGCTCTTGCCCTCGGCGGCGGCGGCCGCTCGCACGCCTTCGAGCTCCTCGTCGGTGAAGGACACGTTCAGGGATGGCATACCCGAAGGGTACCTACTAGGTACCGGATTTCACCAGCAGCCGTCTTGAAGACGCAGCCGTCACGATCCCGCGACCGCGCTCCCCGGAGGAAGCGCGGGAACGGGCACCGTGGATGACACTGAACGGCGCGAGAGGTCCTGTCCGCGACGACGAACCCCGCCGACCCGTCAGTGACGCTGCCTCGCCGCCATCCACTGCCAGACTTGGGTTCCGTTCATGCTGGGGTCGTTGCGGGCGACATAGATCCACGACCAGTGGCCGTCGAACTGGCGGCCGTTCCACACCACGTGGTCGTAGAGCGTCATCAGTGAACCGGGGATCATGTCGTGCGCGTGCACGGTGTTGGCCTGCGGGTCCACGGTCGTGTCGTCGCGTGAGGTGACGAGCCAGGTGGGGGTACTGATCCGGGCCAGGTCGCTGTCGGGGATCAGGGGCGCACCGCCGGGCGGGAACGAGCCCACGACGCCGCAGACCGGCACCGATGCGGCGAACAGAGTGGGGTAGACCGTGGTCATCTTCAGGCTCATGTAGCCGCCGTTGCTGCATCCGGCGACGTAGATCCGGTCGCGGTCGATGTGGGATCGGCGGGTGACGTCGCTGATGATCTCGTGGATGAGCGGGGCGAAGCGGGGGCCGTCCTCCATCCAGTACGAGGTGCTCTGCGGGGCGAGGACGTAGGCGCCGTCGAAGATGCGCTGCTCCTCGGGGGTGGCGAAGCCCAGGGCGCCACGGTTGGCGCGCAGGGTGGTCTGGTTGTCGTAGTAGTCGTTGGGCAGCGAGGCGCCCTCGCCTCCGCCGTGCAGCCACACGATCAGCGGGCGCTTCTTGTGCCGGGACGGGTGGGGGGCGGTGGGCGAGTACAGCCGGTACTTCATGCCCGAGCCGGAGACGTGCGAGCTGAAGGCGTCCACCTCGGGGTCCGACAGGCGCGGGTCCTGAACGAAGTCGTCGATGACGATCGTCCGGTGGTTGCGTAAGGGGATCGGGGTGTGCTGAGTGAGGGTGTAGACGAGGTCGAGCATCACGTTGCGGCCGGCGCGCGCCAGGTAGCCGAGCGTGCCGCCCCCGGTCTGGCCCTCGCCGTGACTCAGGTCGAGCACGAGGTCGCCGCGGTGGTCGAGCCGAACCGCGGTCACGGTTCGGTCGAGGTCGTACTCGCCGAAGATGATGTCGTCCGGGGCGACGGGAAACGGGCTGGTGGCTTTGGCGTGCACGCCGAAGATGCCGGTGGTCAGGCCGGACGGGTCGATCGGGCCGAGCTTGGACGTCCTGAGAGTGAGCGACGTGACCTGTTCTCCCCCGTCGAGGACCTGGGCGTTCAGGGTGAATCTCACGCTGGTGGTCGCACGGTCGTCTGCGTACGCGGCAACGCCGGGCAGGGACAGACCGGCAGCGCCGACGCCAGCTCCGGCGGCCAGGACGGTGCGACGGCTGATACGTGGTGCCATGCGGACTCCTTGTTGGGGGTTCGGAGGCTTCACCACGACCGGTTCGCGCCGAACTCGGCGGCGCGCCACCGAGAAGCACGAGCGGTCGACCCCGGTTTCCGAGGCACACCCGACCAGATCTCTGTCGGTGGCAATAGTCAAGAGTCAGACAGGGCTGACACCGCCACAACTGCCCCAGGACGACGGCCAATCGGTCAGGTCGCCGGGCGATCACCACTCGATGGGGCCGAGCCGATCCGTGAAGGTCCCGCTCGGGCCGTCGGGGTCCAGCAGCGCCAGGCGAACGATCGAATCGGTGCCCTCGGTCACGGTCAGTTGGCCCATGTTGTTGTTCATGTCGGTGGCCGCGAAGGTGCGGTTCACCACTTCCCCGGGGGTGGCGGCATTGAACTTGATGTCCGGGAACGCCTGCGCGTAGCGGACGGTGAGCATGTTCAGCGCCGCCTTGGAGGAGCTGTAGGCGAGCTCGTGCATCTTCGAGACCGGCTGCTCCGGATCGGTCACCACGGAGAACGCCCCGACCGCGCTGGACACCATCACCACCCGCGGGTGGTCGGCGGCCTGCAACAGCGGCAGGAAGGCATGGGTGACGCGGATCGGACCGTAGACGTTGGTGTCGTAGACGGCGTGGACCTCGGCGACGGTCGCCTGGGCGGGATGGATCGCGTGGCCGCCCGCGCCGGCGTTGTTGATCAGGACGTCCAGCCGGTCGGTGTGCGTGCGGACCAGTTCCTCCGCGGTGGCCACGGACTCGTCCGAGGTGACGTCGAGCGGGACCAGGACGACGTCGATGCCGTCGGCGGCCAGCTTCTCGACGGCCTCGCGGCCCCGGCCCTCGTCCCGGGAGCCGAGGAACACCTTCCATCCCAATTTTCCGAGACGGCGGGCGGCCTCGCGGCCCAGGCCCTTGTTCGCGCCGGTGATCAGGACTGTGGACTGCTTCGTGTCGGTCATGCCCCCAAGACACCGCTCCCCTCGTTCCCGTGACACGGTGTGAGCGGCATCACATCACGGGAGTTCATGCGCACGTTCTCCTGCGCGACGACCAGCGGCGTACCGAGCTGCCGGTGTGCGGCGGGCCGGGTCCATCCCGTCGAGTTCCCGGGCGTAAGTGGGGACGCGACCACAGAATCGCCGGCCACGAATGCCGGCCCACGGCCACAGGCCGGCCCGTCACGGTCGAGACGCATGATCTGCCCGGCCAGGTCGACGCTTCAGCCACGGCCATGCCGTGAAACACGAGGCCCGGCTCCGCGTGTGCGGTGCCGGGCCGGGTGAGGGTGCTGCGCGGGGGCGTCAGCCCTGGCGTGCCTTGAAGCGCGGGTCCTTCTTGTTGATCACCAAGGTCACGCCACGCCTGCGCACCACCTGGGCGCCGGGCTTGGTCTTCAGCGAGCGCAGGGACTTGCGTACCTTCATAGCGGCCTCCTTGCCGGGCCTTGCAGGGTTCGGACGGCTCGGGCCGTCAGGGACGGGCGGGAGCGGTACGGCCGTAGCGCCGCTCGAAGCGCTCCACTCGGCCCGCCG
>NZ_KQ948743.1:150597-204863 GCF_001514195.1 Streptomyces griseorubiginosus
CGGGCCGGGGCCGGTGTCAGCGTGCCTCGCGGAACAGAACGTGCTTGCCGGCGACCGGGTCGTACTTGCGCACGACCAGCCGGTCGGGGTCGGCCAGACGGTTCTTGCGCGTCACGTAGGTGAAGCCGGTGCCCGCCGTCGACCTGAGCGTGACGACGGGACGCGTGGTGCTGCGTGCCATGAGGACTCCTTCCACCACCACCGAGCACTTTGACTCGGTCATGTCATGCAGTGGTATGAACACGGCAGCCCATCACGTCATTCCCGACGGCGATCAGCAGGTCGAGTCGGCCGCGATCAGCACACGCCGAGCGGGGTTCCGCGGCGCGACCAGAACAGCCCCCATGCGACGACGGGCCGAGCAAGCGCAGCACCCCGAGCGCCCGGAGATCGGCAAGCCAACTTCCGCCGCCTGGTGGATTCTGACGGATACTCACTCTGGCAGGTACATGACCGAAGGCGGTGCCAGGGCATACCATCGCAACGCCCCGGAGGGGCGGTCGACGGCGTGCCCGGCCCCTGCCGGACCACCCGTACCGCTCCTTCGCGCTCCCGGTCCCGCCGGGGCCGGAGTCCCCCCACGGATGAAGGAGCAGCAATGCCCCTCGGCACTTGGCTCAAGGCAGGCACGTCCGCCGCAGCACTCGTCCTCGCCACTGCGGGGACCGCGGCCGCGGTCCCCGCTCCCGCCGCTGAACCGTCCGCCGCCCAGGCCGCACCGGTGACACTCCGCTACGACGACAGCCGCGCCGCAGGCTGGGAGAGCGCGGTCGCGGCCGCAGTGGCCACGTGGAACGCGAACGTGAGCAACGTCCATCTGGTGGAAGCGGCGCCCGGAGCCGCGGCCGAGATCGTGATCGTCGCGACCACCGGCTGGCCGCAGGCCACGCTCGGCCCCGTTCGTCCGGGCCGTCAGGTGCGCGTGGAACTCGGCAGTCAGGCCGTGGACCAGGGTTACAACAAGACCCGCATCGCCGCTCACGAAATGGGCCACAGCCTCGGCCTGCCGGACACCAAGCCCGGCCCCTGCTCCCAGTTGATGTCGGGATCGAGCGCCGGTACGGCCTGCACCAACGCCACGCCCAACGCCACCGAGCGCTCCCGCGTGCAGTCCGCCTACGCGAGCGCGATCACCACGCTCACACCGGCCCAGGAGCGGATCCTCGTCGACGCACCCTGAGGGCCCGGCTGTCGAACGGCCTGCCTTCCCGGGGACCTCTTGCCGAGGTCCCCGGGACATGACCCGCGGGGCGTGGATGGATTCACATGGATTCACATCCCACAGTTCTCAATTTCAGAACCAACAGTTGTTGGATTTCTGGATCGTCCATTTCTAGAGTGAGACCGCAGCGTCTCACCGCATCGCGCAATACGGGGGTTGCCCGACGAGGATGGAGTGACGATGACCGGAAGCAGAATTCGCAGCCGCAGCGGTCTCGGGGGCGCCCCTGACGACCAGTCCGCAGGCACCTCCGCCTGAAACGTTCACGTCACAGCGAAAGAGCCCCCATGAAGACCTTTACCCTGCCCGGCACCGACATGGTGGTCCCCAACGTCGTCCTGGGACTGATGCGCATCCAGGACATGACCGACGACGCGGTACGCACGCTCGTCAACACGGCACGCGACGCCGGCATCACGTTCCTCGACCACGCCGACGTCTACGGCACGGACGACCACGGTTGCGAGCGCAGGTTCGCTGAGGCCATGAAGCTCAGTTCGTCGGAGCGTGAGCAGTTCGTCATTCAGTCGAAGGCCGGCATCGTCAAGGACGGGCCCTACTTCGACTTCTCTCATCAGCACATCGTCGAGTCCGTCAACGGTTCACTCCGCGCACTGGACACCGACTACCTCGACATTTTGCTGCTGCACCGCCCCGACGCCCTCGTGGAGCCGGAGGAGGTGGCCCGGGCCTTCGACGAGCTGGCGGCGGCAGGCAAGGTGCGCGCTTTCGGCGTCTCCAACCAGACCCCCCGCCAACTCGACCTGCTGCGCAAGCACGTGACGCAACCCGTCGTGGCGAACCAGCTCCAGCTGTCGATCACCCACGCGCCGATGATCGCGCAGGGCGTCGCCGCGAACATGCAGGACCTCGATCAGTCGGTCGTCCGCGATGACGGAATCGTCGACTACTGCCGCCTGCATGACATCACCATCCAGGCGTGGTCGCCCTTCCAGGCCGGATTCTTCGACGGGCCGTTCATCGGTTCCGACCGCTTCCCCGAGCTGAATTCGGTGATCAACCGGCTCAGCGACAAATACGGGGTGCCGGCCGAGGCGATCGCGGTCGCCTGGATCACTCGTCATCCCGCGCAGATGCAGGTCGTCCTCGGCACGACGACGCCAGAGCGCGTGAGCGCCGCCGCGCTCGGCTCCGACCTCCCGCTCACCCGCCCCGAGTGGTACGAACTGTTCCGCGCCGCCGGATACAAGGTCCCGTAGCCTCAGCTCCCGGTTGTCAGGCCCGACAGCGCCGGAGCCCTTCGAAAAGCCACGACGACCACTGGTCGTGGAACTTTCGTCGGACTCCGGCGCACTCCTCGTGACAGGACCGGCGCCCCACGTCACCCCGCAGAAATGCGGAACTCGAACGTAGGCCGGTCCCACGGCACGGCCGGCGGGTTCGCGGGTGCGGTCCCGGTCCGCACCGCACCTACTCGGTGGTAGAAGTCCTGCGAGGGCACGTGCGACACGACCTCGACACGGTCGAGACCTGCAGCCCTCGCCTCCGACTCCATGTGCGCGACAAGCAGCCGTCCGAGCCCCCGTCCTTGCGCTTCGTCGGCGACGAACAGCAGGTCGAGCTCCGGTGGAGCGAGGACGAGCGAGTAGAACCCCAGGATCCGGCCGCCCTGTTCGTCAGCGCTCACGGCTACGAAGGTTCGGTGGGCTTCGATGTAGTCGGGACCGACCCGGTAGCCCGCGACCGCGGCTGCGTACTTGCCCGCATAGGCGCCCGAGCCTCGCACGAGCCGGGTGAGGCGTTTCGCATCCCGCGCGACCGCCCTCCGAATCGTGATCGGCCGGCTGGTCGGGGAAGTGCGGGAACTCATCGGAAGAGTAAATCGCACTGCGCAGTGCCTGCCGACGGCGGGTCGGCTGATGGCGGTCGTGCGCAGCAGGCGGGGGGCTGCTGCTGTCAGTCATGCGCAGCAGGCGGGGGGCTGCTGCTGCCGGTCATGCGCAGCAGGCTGGGGCTGCTGCGCGTGTTCCGTGGCTACCACCGTGGCCGTTCGGCCACGTGCCGGCACAGGATGCCTGCCCTACGGATTTGTCCCGGACTCTTGACGCCCACCTCCTGACTGCGTAGACATGTCTGCGCAGTCAGGCAGCGTTGCACTGCCGAAGCGACGGCCACCGGGAGACGTCATGGCGCGAGCACAGGGATGGGCCGTGAGTTCCGGCGCGTCCAGCGGTGCAGGACCGTCGACGGGCGCCGACTTATCCGCGCATCGGTAATCGGCAGCAACCTCCCCGAACCACCCGCCTCGTGGCCGTGCCCCACTGCTCCGTCGACCGGGACGCCGACGAGCAACCTCCCCTCGACCCGAGGGCAACACAACTCCCCCCAGGCCGATGAGCTTGACGCCTTCCCGTTCGCTCAGCCGTCACGGCCGAGCAGGCACCCCCGTACGAATACCTCACCCCCATGGTCCGACCTCCTCAGGTCGAACGACTTCGTCACCGTCGGGTGGCGAAGGGCCGCCCGGACGACGGCGGCCCGGATTCCGGCCGAAGCAGCTGATCAGGCGACGCGGTGACTCGTGCAAGCGGGTGTCCGCAGGCCGCGCCCACGCGGTCCGCCACAGGCCCTCGGCCCAACCGTGAGCAGGATGAAATGCGCGTAAGAAGCAGACTGACAAAGTTCGGCGCGGCGCTGGCCGCCGTCTGTGCCGTCATCGTGTCGCTCGTGGCGGCGCCGTCGGCCGGTGCCTACTCCCCCACCCCCGGGACCGTCTACCAACTCCCCTCCAACCAGGCGTGCCTGAAGGGGCGCGGCAACTGCGCGATCTACCCGAAGGCCGCGCAGCTGAACAACGGGCAGCTGGTCGCCTCCTTCGAGCTGGCGACGGTTCCCTCGTCCGGTTCGGCGGTCGGTGAGACGTTGCCGGTCTACCGCAGCAGTGACGACGGGACCAGCTGGTCCCTGGTCTCGCAGGTCCAGGCCCCGGCCTACCTGTCGAGCGACCCGCAGTACGCGAAGTACACCAGCGCATGGACCAACCCCTACCTGTACGTCCTGCCGCAGACCGTGGGCTCGCTCTCGGCGGGCACGCTGGTCATGGCCGCCGTGGTGTCCGGCGACGACTCCTACTACCTCGAACACAAGGCTGCCGACCCCAACTGGACCCCCTCCGGTGACGGCGACCGCAAGGACCTGGCGATCGCGCTCTACTCCAGCACCGACCAGGGCACCACATGGAGCTTCCTCAACATCATCACCGGCGGCGGCTGGCAGGGAGGCAGCGCCGGCAACATCGGCACCAACGTCTCGAACGCCAACACCTACCACCAGGTCGACCCGGTGTGGGAGCCGTACCTGATGGTCTACAACGGCCAGCTCGTGGCGTACTACTCCGACGAGAACGACTTCACGGCGTACGACAGCGGCACCGGCGCGCTGACCACGGACCCCGCCAACGGCACGGCGACGGACTCGCAGGGACAGATCATCGCCCACCGCACGTGGAACGGCTCGTCCGGCTCGGCCTGGAGCAGTGCCGTGGTGGACGTGACCGGGACGACCGTCACCATGGGCGGGACCAAGACGGAGATCGGCGGCGGACGCCCCGGCATGGCGAACGTCGTCCCCACCTCCGACGGCAAGTGGATGCTCACCTACGAGTACTGGGGCGGCGGCGACAACGTCCGGTACAAGGTCGCCAGTGACCCGCTGCACTTCTACTCCGTGGGCGGCACCGCCGGGACCGGTATCTCCACGCTGCCCGTAGCCGGCGGCTCCGCGGCCCTCGCACAGGGCGGCAGCCCCGTCGTCATCCGCCTGCCTGACGGCCGCCTGGTCTACAACGCGGCCGGAAGCGGCAGTGTCTGGATCGACTCGACCGGCAGCAGCACCGGAACCTGGACCCAGTTCCAGACCACCGTCCCCGGCGCCTACAGCCGTAATCTCACCTACGACGCGAACACCGGGCGTGTGGTGATCCTGGCCAACCAGGGCACCTCCACGATCATCAACGCCGACATCGACTTCGGTCACTCGCAGGGCACTCTGTACAAGATCGTCAACAAGCTGACCGGCCAGGTCATCGGCACCCACAACAACATCACCGACGCCAACATCGGCAACGCCAACTCCCCCGACGTCCGTCTGGAGGCCGCCGGTTCGGCGTCCAACGCCGAGACCCAGTACTGGCACATCACCACCAAGCCCAACGGCGTCACCCTGCTCAACGAGTCGGGCGGCCGGGCCGCGGAGATCTGGGGCAACAACGCGGTGGCGGGCGCGCAGATCGGCAGCTGGGTCGACAACACGAGCACGGCCCTGTGGACCATGGTCCAACTCGCCAACGGCAACGTGCAGTTCAAGTCCACCGGTAACACGAGCCTGTACCTGACCGGCGCCTCCTCCGGCGCGAACCTCACTCTCCAGACCGCCAGCAGCAACGGCTCGCAGGAATGGACACTCGTGCCGGCCAACGGCGGCACCCTCGCCGGCAGCGCGCGCAGCCTGACCAACGTCAACACCGGCACCTGCCTGGACGACTACCAGAGCAACACCGCCAACGGCGCGAGCGTGGACCTGTGGTCGTGCACCGGCAGCACGCTTCAGCAGTTCAACGTCAGCAGTGTCGGCAACGGCCAGTACACGATCAAGAACGTCAACTCCGGCACCTGCCTGGACGACTACCAGGCCGGCCTCACCAACGGGACGGCGGCCGACCTGTGGTCCTGCAACGGCGGCGCCAACCAGAACTGGTCGTTCATCCCGATCAACGGAGGCAGCTACCTGATCGTCAACCAGGCTTCGGGGCTGTGCCTCGACGACCCCACCTTCACCAAGACCAACGGCGTCCTCGTGGACCTGTGGACCTGCAACGGAGGCACCAACCAGCAGTGGCACTTCTAGCCCGACCCGGTGACGCCTGACCCTGTCCTGCGCTGCCGCCCGGTTCGACGATCCGGGCGGCAGCGCACCTGGCATCTGGCGTCAGGCATCTGGCATCAGGCATCCACGCGAAGGTCGTACGACTCAGTCCGCCCGCAGACCGAGCGCCAGCGTCAGTTCAAGGACCCGGTCCGGCGACGCGAGATCCGGGAACAGCTCACGCAGTTGCGACATCCGGTACCGGACGGTCTGGGGGTGGACGAACAACGCCGCCGCCACCTCGTCCCGCCGGCCCTGGTGCAGCAGCCACGCCCGCAGCGTCTCCTCCAGCCGCCGCGCGGTCGCGTCGGGCAAGGTCCGCAACGGCGCGAGGGCGCGGGCACGCAGGTCGGCGAACGCGTCCGTGTCGGCGGTGAGCACCAGCTCGGGCAGATGCTCCTCGGTGTCGCGGATGCCGGAGGAGAGGGAGCGGGCGCGCAGGGCTCGGCCGTACGACGCGGACGCCCGTGCCCATGGCCGGGCCGGGCCGACCACGGCGGTCCGGTCGGTCAGCTGCCGCAGCAGATGCGACCGGTCGGCGTCGGGGACGAACAGCACTCCGGTGGCGTCCGGCAGATCGTCTAGGACGAGGGTGCTCGGGTCGAGGGCGCGGTAGGCGGGCCGGGCCTGGTCGGCCGGCAGCAGGACCGCGGTCAGCGAGACCGGAGGCTGCCAGCCGGCCCGCTGAGCGGAGGCCAGCAGCACGTCCGGGCTCGCCCCGGCGAGGAGGTCACGGGCCAGGTGCTCCAGATGGCGCTCCTGAGCCCGGCCCCGGGCGGCCAGTTCGTCGGCGTGCCCTGCGGCGCTCGCCGCGGAGAGCTCGTCGATGTAGGCGAAGGTCAGCTCGGCGAACTTGGCGACCTCGGCGGCGGGCAGACCCGCGGGCACGGCACCCGCCGCCAGGCACCGCCAGGCCACGCGGGCACCGACCCGGTAGGCGCTGAGCAGGGCGTCCATCGACCGGCCGTCGCGCACCTCGCCGCGACCGAGTTCGTAGGCCGCGTCCCCGGCGTCGCCGCCCGTGGCGTTCCCGCTCGCGAGGTCCAGGTAGTGCCCGAGCGCGGTGCGGACGGCCCGGCGGATGGTGCCGCCCATGCTGCCCGACAGGGCGTTGGCGTACGGAGGCACCTCGTCGATGATGGCCTGGACGACCTCGTCGGCGGTGCTTCTCAGCTCGGCCCGCAGCGCGGTGACCGTCGTCTCATCCAGGGCCAGCTCACTGGCCCTCCGGACTGCATGGCTCACGTTTTTGTTCCCTGCGAACAATCCAACCCACCAGATTCACATCCTACGGTCAGGACTTTACGCCCTGAGGCGCAGCAAGCTGGAATCATGACGAGTACTGCCCTCCGCACCAGGGCGTGGAAACTGCTCGAGATGGTCACGACGCCACTGCTGCCGTCGGACTACCTCGACCTGGTCAGCCCGCTGCGTGCGGGCGCTGACCTGCGCGGCCGCATCGAGGCCGTGCACCCCGAGACGAGCGACGCCGCCACGGTCGTGATCAGGCCCGGGCGGGGCTGGCGGGGCCACACGGCCGGCCAGTACGTCCGCGTCGGGGTCGATGTCGACGGGGTGCGCCTGTGGCGTGCCTACTCCATCACCTCACCGACCGACCGCCGGGACGGCCGCCTCACCATCACCGTGAAGGCGATCCCCGACGGCAAGGTCAGCAATCACCTGGTCCGCAGAGCGAAGCCGGGCACGCTGATCCAGCTCGACCACCCCACCGGTGACTTCGTGCTGCCCCGGGCCAAGCCCGCAAAAGTGCTCTACCTGACGGCCGGCAGCGGCATCACGCCCGTGATGGGCATGTTGCGCGACACCGAGTTCGACGACGTCGTCATGGTCCACTCCGCACCCCAGCCGCAGGACGTGATCTTCCGCAAGGAGCTGCACGACCTGGTCGCCGGCAAGAAGCTGCGGCTCACCGAGGTGCACACCGCCACGGACGGCATGCTCGACATCGCCCGACTCGACGAACTCGTACCCGACTGGGCCGAGCGCGAGACCTGGGCCTGCGGGCCCGCGGGCCTGCTCGACGCCGCCGAGAAGCACTGGAGCGAGCACGGCGTACCGGAGCGCCTGCACACCGAACGCTTCCGCCCCACCGTGATCGCCACCGGCGACGGCGGCCAGGTCACCTTCAGCACCTCCGGCAAGACCGTCGACGCGGACGGCGCCACGCCGCTGCTGGACGTCGGCGAGGAGGCCGGTGTGCTCATGCCGTCCGGCTGCCGCATGGGCATCTGCTTCGGCTGCGTCTCACCGCTCAAGGCGGGCGCCGTCCGCGACCTGCGCACCGGTGAGATCACCGAGGCGGAGCCGGGCGTCCTCATCCAGACCTGCGTGTCCGCCGCCGCGGGCCCCTGCGACATCGAGCGTTAGGAACACCTTGACCGCCATCGACCCCACCGCCCACCTGACCGCCGAGCAGATCGAGGAGCTCGGCCGCGAGCTGGACGCGATCCGCGACGAGGTGATCGCCGGCCGCGGCGAGAAGGACGCCGCCTACATCCGCAAGGTCATCTCGGCGCAGCGCACGCTCGAGCTGGTCAGCCGGGGCGTGCTGCTGTTCTCGATGTTCCCGCCGGCGTGGGTGCTCGGCACCGCCGGTCTGTCCGTGGCGAAGATCATGGACAACATGGAGATCGGCCACAACATCCTCCACGGCCAGTGGGACTGGATGCGGGACCCGAAGATCCACTCCACCACCTGGGAGTGGGACCACGTCTCGCCGGCCGACCAGTGGAAGCACTCGCACAACGAGCTGCACCACACGTACACCAACGTGATCGGCAAGGACAACGACCTCGGCTACGGCATCATGCGCGTCGACGAGGACCAGAAGTGGCACCCCTTCCACCTCGGTCAGCCGCTGTGGAACTTCATCAACGCCTGCTTCTTCGAGTACGGCATCGCCGCCTACGACCTGGAGCTCGGCAAGAACCTGCACAAGCGCCGCCGCAAGAACCCGGAGTTCCGCGCGCGGGCCAGGGCCGTGGGCCGCAAGATCCGCAAGCAGGTCCTCAAGGACTACGTGATCCACCCGCTGCTGTCCGGCCCGTCCTTCCTGCCCACGCTCGCCGCCACGTTCACCGCGAACCTGGTCCGCAACCTCTGGTCCCACTCGGTGATCATGTGCGGCCACTTCCCCGAGGGCGTCCAGGTCTTCGAGCGCCGGTCGATCAAGGGCGAGACCCGCGGCCAGTGGTATCTGCGCCAGATGATGGGCTCGGCGAACATCAGCGGCAGCAAGGCCATGCACTTCATGACCGGCAACCTGTCCCACCAGATCGAGCACCACCTCTTCCCCGACCTGCCGAGCAACCGGTACGCCGAGGTCGCGGTGAAGGTGCGCGCGCTGTTCGAGAAGTACGAGCTGGAGTACGTCACCGGTCCGCTGCCCGTGCAGGTCTTCTCGGCGTGGCGCAAGGTCTTCCGGCTCTCGCTGCCGAACCGGAAGAAGCAGCCCGTGGTCCAGACGCCGGAGCGCGAGAAGGAACTCGTCGCGGCCTGACGGCCGGCACGGGTGCAGATGCGAGCGCGGTGGCGGCCCGAGAATGCGTCGAGGTGCCGCCGTGCTCCATCGGTCGATCGACGTGACGGGCGGCCGCCTCGGCCGCCGTACCCCTCGAACGGGTCGCCCGTGCCTGGGGACTAGCCTCAGCGGATGACTCCAGCGCCGCTGCCGAAGGTCGTCACCCGCCACCGCGACGGGCAGATCCATGCCTACGTCGTGGACTCCGACGCTCACGGGACGCTGGCGCCCGCCACGGTCTACCGGCCCCTGGCCGGCGACGAGGTCGTGGCGTCGGTGGTCCGGCGCGATCTGGAGCGGGTCGTGTACACCACGCTGAACAAGGTCGTCTGCCTCACGCGCGCCGGCGACCTCGGGTGGGCCTCCGACTTCGAGCCGCACTCCGACGTACGCCATGGCCACCGCCCTGGTTGCGCGCTGTCCCTGGACGGCCGAACGGTGTGGGTCTACCGGCCGGACGCGATGGCGGGACGCGCAGGCGGCGACCAGTGGGTCGTCCACGACGCCGAGACGGGGGTGATCCTCGCCCGCCGAGAGCTGGAGACGGTCGGACACGGCGCCTTCCACTTCGTGCACCCCGTGGACGGCAGCATCTACCTCGACATCGGGGAGGGGCAGGACGGCTCCGTGATCGTCCGAGGAGCGGCGGTCGGCCCGGACAGTGAGCCGGAGTTCGTGCCGTTCCCGTGGTCGGACCGCTGCCTGATCGACCTGGCCCCGTCCGGGCGGCAGTTCATGACCGTCGACCACAACCAGACGGACGTCGCCTTTCACACCCACCCCGACGGGGACGTTCTCTTCACCCTCCCCGTCGAGGCCTTCGGGTACGACCCGGACGCGTGCTTCGTGGAATGGAGCGGCGGCTATCTGACCGACGAGACGGCTGTCGTCACCCTGGGCGGTGAGAGCGAGGACGAGGAGGAGTGGTTCCGGCACCATCTCGTCGACGTGCGCACGGGCACGGTCGGCGGGGAATTCACCGTCGACGTGAGCAATCCGTATGCGCTGATGCCCTTGGGCGACGGATCCTGGCTCACGGACAGCGCCGAGGGTCATCCCGTGCGCTGGTCCGGCGCCCCGCAGCCGTTCTCACCCCGCAGTTGACGGAGGCGGAAACCTCGCTGCTGCCTATACTCCTGGCGTGTTGAACACCCCGCGCCACTTCCACGTCTCGTCCGTGCTCAACCGGCAGTCGATCGCCCGGCACGGCCTGGACTGGACCCGGATGGGAGCCGCACGGGGCATCGCCGGCAGCCGCCGCCCCGAGGTGGAGGGGATCTTCGTCTGCCGGGACGAGGACGTGTCGTTCTTCCTCCAGATCAACAACACCGGTGGGCCGGTTGACGTCTGGGCCGTGGACGACGTCGACGAGGAATCCCTCCTCGACAACGGCAACGGCTTCTTCTACCTGCCCGAGCGCATACCGGCCGCGCGCATTCGGTTGGTGCGGTCGGATGTTCCTGCTCAGTGACGTTCTTGACTTCGCGTGACCACACACCAGAGTGGGGAGTTCATGTCCTTCGGCTTCAAGACGTCCTGGCTGGCCGTGCGTGACACCGGGCCGGAAGAGGTGGCCGATGCCCTCGGGCTACGGCACCGACAGCGCATGGACTGGGAGACCGGCACCGAACTCGCCTACTCGCACGGTGTCTTCGTCGCCAGGCCGGTCCCGGGGTGGACACTCGCCCACGGCAGGATGCATCTGACGCACCCGGCGGAACCGGAGGATCCGGAGTTCCCCGCCTGGCTGCGGTCGCTGGCCTCTCGTGTCGGGGACCTCCAGTACTTCCGCAACGAGCGTGTCAGCGACTACCACGTCTGGGCCAAGGTCGAGTCCGGTGAACTGACCCGCGCCTACTCCTACATCGGCATGAGCGGGGAGGTTCCGCTGCGCCTGGGTGAACCCACCGCCGTCGAGAGGGAGCTCGGTGTCGGTCTGGTCGGGCGGGAAGAGGTCCGGCCGGACTGGGGAGACACCGAATGGGACGCCTGGCACGCGGCGATGCCGACGGAACACGAGGTGATGCGGATCGCCGCCGACTGGAGTGTCTGCCCGGCACTCATCGACGATGCGTCCGTCACCGAGCCCGGGATCCACGGATTCCCACCGGGTGTCGATCCGGATCGCGCATGACCGACCTGAAGCTCCGATGAGATCGGGTGGCGTGCGAGCGCACGGTCCGGCGCGGGCACCGCTCTACCCCAGCCCCGTCCCCGACGCCCGACCACCGATCACCTGACGGGGCGTTCACCGGTGGCCGGTCGCTCCAACTGGGAGGCGAGGACCGCTGCCTGGACGCGGCGCTGGACGCCGAGCTTGGCCAGCAGGCGGGAGATGTGGTTCTTGACCGTCTTCTCGGAGAGGTAGAGCTTCCTGCCGATCTCGCGGTTGGTGAGACCGTCGCCGATGAGGGCGAGGATGTCCCGCTCGCGGGGAGACAGTCCGGCCAGCTCGGGCGACATGGTCGGTGTGTCGGCGGGGTCGGCACGCAGGGAGCGCATCAGGCGGGCCGTGGTCGCGGGGTCGAGCATCGACTGGCCGGAGGCGACCGTGCGGACCGCCGAGACCAGGTCGGAGCCTCTGATCTGCTTGAGGACGTAGCCGGAGGCGCCGGCCATGATGGCGTCCAGCAGTGCGTCCTCGTCGTCGAACGACGTCAGCATGAGGCAGGCCAGCTCCGGCATGCTGCTGCGCAGCTCCCGGCAGACCGTGATGCCGTCGCCGTCGGGCAGGCGTACGTCGAGCACGGCGACATCGGGGCGCAGCGCCGGAGCGCGGACGAGGGCGTGCTCGACGGTGTCGGCGTCACCGACGACGGAGATGCCGGGTTCGGCGTCGAGGAGGTCGGTGATTCCGCGTCGTACGACCTCGTGGTCGTCCAGCAAAAACACCCGGATCGGGTTCTGCTCCGTGAAGGTGCGTGGCTCGGTCATGACGACCCCTCGTCCCTGGCGGCGTACGGGCTGCGGGCCGCCCGTCACGACGATCATCGCTCGCCGGGGCCGGATGCACTAGGGCCGACCGGCCCTACTCGGGGACTCCGGTGGCCGCAAGGGCTCGTGGCAGCCGCGGTCCAGGTCGAAATCCACGTCGACCACACCCTCCACGGCGCGCACCAGGCGGGCGGCCACCGGGACCAGGGACGTGTCCCGCACCCGCCCACTCAGCCGCACCACGCCGTCGTGGACCTGGACGTGGACCGCCGAGGCGGGGAGCGGGAAGAGGTAGGACACGATCTCGCGGCGGATCTCCTCCGCGAGGTCCTCGTCGTCGCGCAGGAAGACCTTGAGGAGGTCGGAGCGGCTGACGATGCCCTTCAGCAAGCCCTGCTCGTCGACCACGGGCAGCCGCTTGACCCTGGCGCGGGCCATGGTGCGGGCGGCTTCGGCGAGGGTGGCGCCGGGGCGGGTGGTGAGGGCCGGGGCGGTCATCAGCTCCCCCGCGGTCACGCCGCCGGCCTTGGCGAGGTCGGTCAGGCGGCGCAGTTGGGTGTACTGGTCGGGGTCGCTGTCGCGGAACTCCTCCTTGGGCAGCAGGTCGGCCTCGGAGACGACGCCGATGACGCGGCCGTAGCCGTCGAGGACGGGCAGCGCGCTGACCTTCCGGTCCTGCATGAGCCGCACGATCTCCTTGAAGGTGGTCCCGCGGCCGACCGCGGCGACCGTGCGGGTCATGACGTCGCTGACGATGTGCGGGGTGCCGTGCATGACCGCTCCTCCCGGTTCACACGGGGCTGCCCGCGCCGTAGGGCGCGTACAGGTCCAGCAGCCGGGTCCTGGCGGAGCGCAGGCGGTGGGCGAGCACGTCGCCGACCCACTGGGCCAGGGCGCAGCCCATCGCCGGGTCGTCCTGGCACATCAGGCGGACGGCCGTGGCGTCGAACTCGTAGGCCCGCACCGGTGTCGTCGCCTCGGCGCCCAGATGCCAGACGTGGGGAGTGAACAACCAGGACCAGCCGACGAGTTCGTTGTGCTGGAGGATCTCGATGACGGCGGCTCGGCGGCCGGGCACGTGCATGTCGAGTTCGACCGTGCCGGTGCGGACGATCCAGAAACGGTCGGCCTTGCCGCCCTCCTCGAACAGCCGTGTCCCCTGGGGGATGGACACCTCGCGGGCGACGCGCATGAGGCGCTCCCGGTGCTCGACGGGCAGGGCTCGCAGCATGCTGGGGGTGTGAGTGGTGACCATGACGCGCCTCCTGCGGGACGGGGGGACCTGCCATGGGCAGCTTGTGCCTGACGGCCTGCGGCGGGCCATGGGCCACCCGGCCCCTCGACCGGGCCGCTCGGCTCCTGCGAAGCGGGTCGACGGGGAGCAGGTCTATTCGGCGTCCGCCCGGGTCCAGAGGCGGTAGGCGGCCACCGCGCTCGGGAGCGTCGGGAAGATCCGGTCCGCGCCCACCGAGTCGGCGAGGCCGTACGCGCTGAGGTCGTCCAGCAGGTCCTGTTTCACCCTGGCCAGGGCGAACGTGATCTTGCGGGCGGTGAGTTCGCGGCGCAGTGCGTCCACGGCGTCGAGGGCGGTGATGTCGACCTCCACGTTGGCCTCGGTGTTGAGGAGGAACCACCGCACGGGCTCGGTCTGCATGTCGACCGCGGCCAGGGCCCGCCGGTGGAAGTCCTCCGCGTTGGCGAAGAACAGCGGGGAGTCGTAGCGGTAGACGAGCAGCCCGGGAATCGTGCGGGCTGTGGGGTAGTCGTCGATGTCGTGCATGCCTGCCACGCCCGGGACGAGGCCCTCGATCGCGTCGTGCGGGCGGGCCACCCGGCTCAGCAGCTCGGCGACCGACAGGCCGACGGCGACGAGGACGCCGTAGAGGATGTCCAGGGCCAGGACCCCGGCCAGACAGCCGAGCGCGAGCAGCAACTCGCGGCGGCGGAAGGCGGCCAGGCGGCGGAAGCCCGCCAGGTCGATCATGCGGACGGCGGCGTAGACGACGAGCGCGCCGAGGACCGCGGAGGGCATACGGGTGAGCAGGGGGCTGAGGAGGAGCAGGACGGCGACCACCGCGGCACCGGCGACCAGGGAGTACGCCTGGCTGCGGGCGCCGGCCGAGGCGGCGAGGGCGGTGCGGCTGGCGCTGCTGCTGACGGGGAAGCCGTGCAGGACACCGGCGCCGAGGTTGGCGGCGCCCAGGGCGAGGAACTCCTGGTCGGCGTCGAGCGCGGGGCCCTGGCCGTCGGACGCGAACGCCCGTGCGGTGAGGATGAAGTCCGTGTACGCGACCAGGAGCACGCCGAGGGCGGGAAGGACGAGCCGCGGCACCTCGCCGAAGTCCGGCCAGGCCACGGCGGGCAGGCCCGAGGGGACCTCCCCGATCACCTTGACGCCGTACCGGCCGTCGAGGTCGAGGACCACCACGGCGAGGGTGGCGAGGACGACCGCGAGCAGCGGTCCGGGCACGGCGGGGAGGTATCGCGCCATCACGAAGAGCAGGGCGAGCACGGCAGCGGAGAGGACGACGGTGGCCGGGTGGGCGTCGGTCAGGTCCCGTGCGAAGGACCACAGTTGAGGGAAGAACCGGGTCTCGGTCGTCCCGACGCCGGTGAGTCTGGGCAACTGGTCCACCACCATGATCAGTGCCACGCCCGCCAGATAGCCGATCAGTACGGGGCGGGAGAGCAGGTCCGCGAGGAAGCCCAGGCGTACGGCGCGGGCGACCAGGCACAGCAGGCCCACGGTGACCGCGA
This sequence comes from Streptomyces griseorubiginosus, assembly GCF_001514195.1. Classification (GTDB taxonomy): domain Bacteria; phylum Actinomycetota; class Actinomycetes; order Streptomycetales; family Streptomycetaceae; genus Streptomyces; species Streptomyces griseorubiginosus. The sequence goes on from NZ_KQ948743.1 coordinate 165,936, forward strand.
GCGTGGCCGCGAGGGTGGCGTAGCGGCCGGGGTGCCCGGCGGCGAGCGGGCCTACCACGGTGGTCGTCATCAGGGCGGTGGTGGACTCGGGGCCCACCGACAGCAGGCGTGAGGAGCCGAACAGCGCGTACAGCGCGAGGGCGGGCAGGATCGCCCACAGTCCGGCGACCGGCGGCAGCCCGGCCACGCCCGCGTAGGCCATCACCTGCGGCACCAGGTACGCGGCCACGGTGAGGCCGGCCAGCAGGTCGCCGCGCAGCCAGGCACGCCGGTAGCCGAGGAGGACGACGACTCCGGGGGCCAGGGGCCGTCGCCCCGTCCCGTGTCCGGCTGTGTCGCGTGCCATGGGCAGCCCCTTTCGTCCGGGCTCAGGATGCACCACCGTTCCCGGCACTCCGGCCGACGGAAGGCGACGGCCCACCCGACGGGCCCGCGCCGACCGCGGGCGGGGCTGCGGGCCCGGCGCTGTCGAAGACGTCCCGGTGGGGCCGATCGGCCCCACCGGCAGGGAAGTGCGGCCCCTGCCACGGGCCCCGTCCACGGACGAGTCTCATAGAGGAGCCCCCGATCCAAGAGGTGGAGATCATGACTCGCACCATCACCGTCGGCCTCGACGGTTCGAGCGAAAGCCGGGCTGCCGCCGAATGGGCGGCACGCGAGGCCGCACTGCTCGGTCTGCCGCTGAAGCTGGTGCACGTCTGGGAGCCGGTCCCCGCACCCATGGCCCAGGCCCCCCTCCTCGGCGCCGAGACGCAGCAGCACTGGACCGAGCGCGTTCCCCGCGAGGCGGCCGACGGCATCCGGCTGCGCCACCCGGGCCTTGAGGTCTCCGCTGAGCAGCTGTCCGGCCGGCCCGCCGACGTCCTGACGGACGCGGCGAAGGACGCCGAGCTGCTGGTGGTGGGCTCGCGCGCCCTGAGCGGCCTCGGCGGTTTCCTGGTCGGCTCGGTCGCTCTGGCCGTCGTGGCGCACGCCGAGCAGCCGGTCGTCCTGGTCCGGGCCGGGGAGCAGGCCGCCGACGAGCACGAGATGGACCCGGTCGGCATCCCGTCCTCCGCGACCCCGTTCCGGCCCGTGGTGCTCGGCCTCGACATCGAGAGCCCGGACGAAGCGCTGATCGAGTTCGCCTTCGCGGCAGCGGCCCGCCGCAACACGTCCCTGCGCGTCGTGCACGGCTGGAACCCGCCCCCGTACTACGCCTACGGCCTCGCCACCGACTTCGAACTCCACGCCGCCCTGGCCCGCCGCGAGTCCGTGGCCCTCGCCGAACTCCTGAGCCCGTGGCGCGACAAGCACCCGGACGTCGAGGTCACCGAGGAGTCCTCCTACGGCACCGCCGGGAACCACCTCGCCGACGCCTCCCGCGATTCCTCCCTCGTCGTCGTGGGTCGCCGCGTCCGCCGCAACCCGTTCGGCGCCCACATCGGTCCCGTCACCCATGCCGTGCTGCACCACTCCGTCGCCCCTGTCGCCGTAGTCCCCCATCCGTGAGGAGAGCAGCAACCATGAAGGCAGCAGTCGTACGAGCCTTCGGCGCACCCCTCGTCATCGAGGAACGTCCCGATCCCGAGCCGGGCCCGGGCCAGGTCCGGATCCGCCTCGAGGCGTCCGGGCTGTGCCACACCGACATCCACGCCGCCCGCGGTGACTGGCCCGTCAAGCCGATCCCGCCCTTCGTCCCCGGCCACGAGGGCGTCGGCCTGGTCGAGAAGCTCGGCGAGGGCGTCACCCACCTCGGCGTCGGGCAGCGGGTCGCCGTGCCCTGGCTCGGCAAGGCCTGCGGTCGGTGCGAGCACTGCCTGTCCGGCTGGGAGACCCTGTGCGAGCAGCAGGTCAACACCGGTTACGGCTGCGACGGCGGGTACGCCGAGAAGATGCTGGCCTGGGCCGACTTCGCACAGCCCGTGCCGGACGGCGTCAGCGCCCTCGACGCGGCCCCGCTGACCTGCGCGGGCGTCACGACGTACAAGGCGCTCAAGGTCGCGGGGGTTCGGCCCGCCCAGCTCGTCGCCGTCTCCGGCATCGGCGGGCTCGGTCATCTGGCCGTGCAGTACGCGAAGATCGCCGGCGCCCGGGTGGCCGCGATCGACGTCACCGACGACAAGCTCGAACTCGCCGCCGAACTCGGCGCGGACCTGGTCGTCGACGCCCGCAAGGACGACGTCGGCGCCGTCCTGAGGCAGGCCGGCGGGGCGCACGCGGCGATCGCCCTGGCGGTGAACGAGGACGCCTTCGCCGCCGTCAACTCCGGTCTGCGGCGCGGCGGAAAGCTCGTCATGGTCGCCCTGCCCGCGCACGGCACGATCCAGGTGCCGATCTTCGACACCGTCCTCAACGGGACGAGCGTGATCGGCTCGATCGTCGGCACCCGACAGGACCTCGCCGAGGTGTTCCAGCTGCACGCGGCAGGGCGCACCCGGGTGATCTCCGAGATCCGCTCGCTCGACACGGTCAACGAATCCATCGACGACGTGCTGCGCGGTCAGGTCAAGGCCCGCATCGTCTTCGACCTGGGCACGGGGAGGTGAGCGCGATGACGGCCGATCTGCCGATCGTCGTCGGCGTCGACGGTGGCGAGCCCGCTCTGCGGGCCGTGGACTGGGCGGTGGACGAGGCCGCCCGGCGCGGGCTGCCGCTGCGGCTGGTGTACGCGTCGCTGTGGGAGCGGTACGAGGGCACGCAGCTCACGGAGGGTCCCGGCAAGCCATCGGAGCAGGCGCGGGCCGAGGACATCGTGGCGAGCGCCGCCCGGCGCGCCTGGGAGCGACGGCCCGGCGTGGTCGTCTCCACCGACGTGCAGCCGGAGGAACCCGAGTACGCGCTGATACGGGAGAGCCGCAGCGCCTGCCTCCTGGTGACCGGGACCCGCGGCCGGGGCGGTGTCGCCGAGGCGCTGCTGGGGTCGGTGAGCCTCCTGGTGGCCGGGCACGCCCACTGTCCGGTGGTCGTCGTCCGCGGGCCCGCCGCTCCCCCGGTCCGGGGCCGCGTGGTCGTCGGGGTGGGCGAGCAGCAGGCGGCCGTGCGCTTCGCCGCCGAGGAGGCGCGGCAGCGGGGTGCCGCGTTGGAGGCCGTACGGGCCTGGCGGTGCCCGGCGCACGAGAGCACCGACCACCCGCTGCTCACCGGCGAGCCCGCCCGGCTGCACGAGCAGCAGGCGTCGGAGGTGCTGGAGAAGGCGCTGCTGGACGTCCCCGACGAGGTCGAGGTGCACCGCCGTACGGTCGAGGGGCACGCCCGGACCGTCCTGGTGGACGCCTCGCGCAACGCCGATCTCCTGGTCCTCGGGGCCCGCCGCCGGCAGCGGCACTTCGGGCTCCAACTGGGCCGGGTCGCCCACGGCGTGCTGCACCAGGCCGCCTGCCCGGTCGTGATCGTGCCCGAGCCGGTGTGAGCGATGACCAGCCGCTCAGAGGCTCGCCGCGTGGTCGGGGACGTAGGTCTGGAGATCACGCGGCGGGCGCTGGTAGCCGGTCGAGGGCGGGCGCGCGGGCAGTTCCAGCACCGGCGGCGGAACGTCGTCGTAGGGCACCGAATCCAGCAGGTGCGCGATCATGTTCAGACGGGCCCGCCGCTTGTCGTCGCTCTCCACGACGTACCAGGGAGCCTCGGAGATGTCGGTGTGCACCAGCATCTCGTCCTTGGCGCGGGAGTACGCCTCCCAGCGGCTGATCGACTCCAGGTCCATCGGGGACAGCTTCCAGCGCCGCAGCGGATCCTCCAGCCGCCGCCGGAACCGCTCCTGCTGCTCGGTGTCGCTCACCGAGAACCAGTACTTGCGCAGCACGATCCCGGCCTCGACGAGCATCCGCTCGAAGATCGGGCACTGGCGCAGGAACAGCCGGTACTCCTCCTGCGTGCAGAAACCCATCACGTGCTCGACTCCGGCCCGGTTGTACCACGACCGGTCGAACAGCACGATCTCCCCGGCCGCCGGCAGGTGCTCGACGTACCTCTGGAAGTACCACTGTGTGCGCTCGCGCTCGGTCGGCTTCGGGAGCGCCGCGATCCGGGCGATACGGGGGTTGAGGTGTTCGGCGACCCGCTTGATGGTGCCGCCCTTGCCCGCCGCGTCCCGGCCCTCGAAGACCACCACGAGCCGGGTGCCCTCCGCCCGCACCCACTCCTGGAGCTTCACCAACTCCGTCTGCAGGCGCAGCAGTTCGTTCTCGTACACCTTGCGCGGCAGCTTCGCCGCGTCCTTGCCGGCCATGCCGCCTCCACCCACCGATGACCTATTCAGGGAGCACACCCATGTCCGAGGTCGAACACCTGGACGCCACCGTACTTTCCGACGCCGAACTGCGCACCCTGGACGCCCGCTGACGGGCTTCGCCCGGCCTCGACGTACGCACCGCCGCTGTACGCCCGCAGACGGCCGACGCCCGCACCCGGCACGCCGCCCGGCTCCGCGAGCATGGTACTGATCGTCCCGAAGTGGCGGTGTGGACCCGGAATGCCTGAACGCCCGTCGCTGTAGATCGAGTTGACCAAGCATGGCCTCGTCGGCAGGGACGGCTTCGGCGGGACCAGTACAACAGCGAGTGAACTCCCTTGACAGGCTTGCTGCTATGAAGGCACCACGGCGACAGGACACCGTGACCTGGCCACGAGTCCGTGCGCCACTGCCGAGGAGGTGGCCCCCGCACTCCTGCCGACGACCAGCAGGCCGGCGTTCGCGGACTGTCGCACCAGGGCCTGGACGGGGCTCAGCAGCCGGACGTCCTCCAGTACGTCCACCTCCGGGTACTTCTCCCGCCACGGCCGCAGTGCGCCGGAGAGCAGGTGCACCTCGCGGTCCTCCCAGATGGCGCGATCGTCCTCCGGTATCCCGAAGTGGAATTCGGCGGCCTCGGCGGGAAGCTGCCAGCTGTGCACGGCCCGCAGCCGTACACCCCAGCGTCGGGCGGTGTCGAAGGCGAAGGCGACAGCCTCCGCCGCGGGGTTGCGGGCGTCCACTCCGAGGACGGTCTCTGCGGCGATCGGCTCCCTGGCCCGCTCGGGGACCAGCACGCACGGGCACGGGGACGCGGACAGGTCGTTCACGTCCGGCGCGCAGGCCACGACCAGCTCCGTCTCCTCGGAGGCGGGCGGGGTCCCGTCACGGTGCAGCTGGACCGGGAGCCCGCGTCGGGCCGCTTCCCAGGAGGCCCAGCGGGCGGCCGCCTCGCAGTCCGCGGAGCCGACGTGAACGACGATGACACGTTCCATGTGATCTGCCTTCTTCCTGCCGTCCGGCCGGATCAGCCGAAGCTTGAGTCACCAGCTCAGTGCGGGATGCACCCTTCGGACCTCAGCCGGTGCGGTGCCCCCACCTCGGCCCGACCAGGTCCCACTCCCGGTCCCAGCCCGCCATGCGCCGCTGGTCCAGCCGCCGGCGGACGAGGGCGCCCGTCGCACACACGGAACCGGCGAGGGCCAGCGCCGCGAAGCCGCCCATCACGGCCGCCTCAAGGGTGGCCTCCGTCGGGCCCGGCGGTTCGGTGACCAGCGTGCCCCGCGCGTCCTCCCACACCACGACCCGGGAGCCTACCCTCAGACCGACGGTGACCAGAGTGCGATCCACGCGCACTGAGCCGTCGGGAGCCCTCCAGCGCACCTTCGCGAGGTCCTTGTCACCCGACGACCACTTCCCCGACGTGGGCCTCGGTACGTCGGCGAGGAGGACGGCAGGCACGGAGTGCCGGTCCGCGCGCTGCCGGTCGAGTGTGCTCGCGGTGGCGTGTGCCGCGGCCAGGCCCACGATCGTGCCGCCCACCAGGACCAGGATCCATACGGCCAGGACGACCCAGGCCTCGGCGATGTCGTCGCGTCGGCGCAGCGGATTGCTCCGCCAGCGCCAGAACCGCTTTCTCCCCTGCCGCCCACGTCCCATGGTTCCGCACCTCTTCCGGTCGGTGGTCCCACCTCGAAGGTCGCAGGCCCGCCGCGTGCCCGACACGGGCTGACCGGCTGCTGTGCCAGGGCCGCGCGGCACTGGTCGGCGCCGGGACATGGGGCCGAACGGCCTGGATCGCCCGGGAACCAGGGACAACCCCTGACCGATCCGCGGGGATCTCGAAGACGGGCTGAACTTCGAAGACCCTGTCGAGCCCGGCGGCGCGCAGGAGCCTTGGGAAGTCCTTGTCATCGTTGACAAGTCGCAGCCGTCCGTTGCGGGCCCGCACCCGGTTGCGTGTCCGGCACAGGGCCGCCAGTCCCGCGCAGTCGATGAAGGTCACCTTGGTCAGGTCGACCACCAGGTCCGGGTCCGGGCCGCACGTCAGTGAGTCGAGGAGTGACATCAGCGGTATCGCCGTCACGAGGTCGATCTCGCCGAACGGCATCACCACGGTCGTTCCGGCGACCGTGCGGACCGTGTGGGCTGCTACAGGCCTCGTGAGCTTGTCGGACATGATCCGATCCAAGCCGCATCGACAGACGGTCCGGAAGGGCCGAACGGTCCCCTTCACCCCGGTCCGGTCGGCCTGGGCCGGGGGTCGCAGCGGCCCCCGGCCACCTTCGCGTGACGGTGCCTACGGGACCGGGCTGCGGGCGCGCGTGTGCGGATCGCCGCTGAGGCGGCGGCGGTGCTGGATTCCCTGGCCAGCGAGCGGACGGAGGGCCTGATGGACACCGATGTCCCGCGCCAGACGACGAGGGTGCGGGCGGCGGCGACCCTGGCCGGATCCCGCCCTGGGTGCGTCGGCCTCGGCTACTCCGGCCTCCCCCCGATCGCTCATTGACGGCCTGAGTTAACGTCGATAACTTAACGGCACTAACCTGAACCGGGAGCAGCCATGACCTCACTCGCAGCCGATGACGTCTACGCCCTGGCGCCGTACGCCAAGACGCTGGGTGTCGTGTTCGACGAGATGACCGCCGACGGTGTTCGGGCCACGCTGGCGCACGATCTCTCGCTCTCCACGGTGGGCGGTGGTCTGCACGGCGGAGCGTTGATGGGGCTCGCCGACGTGTGCGGTGCCGTGTGCGCCGCGCTCAACGGTCCGGCCGGTGCCGCTCCGGCCACCGTGGAGTCGACCACGCACTTCCTCCGGCCGGCCCGCACGGACGTGGTCGCGACGGCGCGTCCCCTGCGGGTGGGGCGCAACACCGTCGTCGAGGTCGATGTGCACGACGCCGAGGGCGAGTTGTGCGCCAGGGTGACGCAGGTGGTCACCGCCGTCGGTCAGAAGGCCTCCTGATGGCGACGTCTCTCCAGGGCTCACCGCCGTGACCGCCTCCCGAACTCGCGCCGCCAAGGGGCAGGGTGGCCTGCTGCGCGACCAACTGCTCGACATCGCCGGCCGGTTGCTCGAGGACGGAGGAGCCGACGCGCTGACGATCCGCGCGGTGGCGAGCAGCGCCGGAGTCACGCCCCCGGCCGTGTACCTGCACTTCTCCTCCAAGCGGGAACTCGTCCACGCCACGTGTCTGCGGGTGTGGAGTTCCCTGTTCGTCGAACTGGAAGCGGTGTCCGAGGGGATCTCGGACCCGGTGACGGCGCTCTACGAGACCTGCGTCGCCTACATCGCCTTCGGGCTTCGTCATCCCGCCCAGTACCGGCTGGTGATGGACGGCGAAGCCACCGAGGCCAGCCGCCACAACGAGGACGCGTGTTTCCGCTACTTCCGGGACAAGGTCACCGCCTGCCGTGAGGCCGGCGTGCCGGTGGAGAGCCCGACCGAGACGGCCAGGGTGCTGTGCTCCGCCGTGCACGGCGCGGTGTCCCTCCTCATCCACCAGGAACGGGACACCTGGCCTTCGGACACCGCCCGTTACATGGCCCGTGCCGCGTCCGCAGCCGTCCACGGTGCGCTGCTCACCGCTTCTCCCACTCCCCCGCCGTCGATGTCCGCGGTGACACGGCCGGACTGAACCACGAGACGGCCTCCCCGGGGCACGGTCGGCATGACGGTGCCCCGGGGAGGCCTGCATGGTGCTCCTGAAGGAGTCAGGTGCGGGTCCAGCGCTGGTTGCTGCCGCCCGAGCAGGTGTAGAGCTGGATCTGGGTGCCGTTCGCGGTACCGTTCCCGACGGCGTCGAGGCAGAGACCGGACTGGACTCCGACGATGGAACCGTCGGAGTTGAGGCGCCACTGCTGGTTGGCGCCGCCCCAGCAGCTGTAGATCTGCACCCTGGCGCCGTTGCCGCTGCCGGCGGCGTCCAGGCACTTGTTGCCGTAGACCCTGAGCTCACCGGCGCTGGTGTACGTCCACTGCTGGTTGGTGCCGTTGTTGCAGTCGTACAGCTGGACCTGGGTGCCGTCGGTCTGGCCGGCGTTGGGCACGTCCACGCAGCGGCCCGAACCGACGCCCTTGATCTGTCCGCCGCCGCCCGACGGAGGCGGCGTGGTGGTGCCGCCGTTGAGCGCGTTGAGGACGGAGGTGTAGGCGGCCTTCTTGCTGCCGTCACCGTTGAACAGCAGCGGCGTCTGCTCCGATCGCCAGGAGTCGCTGTCGCGCACGCCCCAGACGGTGACGCCGAGGCAGCGCGAGACGGCCAGGCAGTCGTTCACCACGTTGGCGTACGTCGTGGGCGAGGCGCCCTGGATGTCGAGCTCGGTGACGGCCACGTCGACGCCGAGAGCGGCGAAACTCTGCAGGGTGGTGCGGTAGTTGCTGTTGTACGGGCTGTCGTTGTTGAAGTGCGACTGGAAGCCGACGCAGTCGATCGGGACGCCGCGCTGCTTGAAGTCCTTGACCATGTTGTACACGGCCTGGGTCTTGGCCCAGGTCCAGTTGTCGGTGTTGTAGTCGTTGTAGCAGAGCTTGGCGGCGGGGTCGGCGGCGCGGGCGGTGCGGAAGGCGACCTCGATCCAGTCGTTGCCGGTGCGCTGCAGGTTGGAGTCGCGCCGGGCGCCCGAGTTGCCGTCGGCGAAGGCCTCGTTCACGACGTCCCACTGGGCGATCTTGCCCTTGTAGTGGGCCATCACGCCGTTGATGTGGTCGATCATCGCCTGGCGCAGGGAGCTGCCGCTGAGACTCTGCATCCAGCCGGGCTGCTGGGAGTGCCAGGCCAGGGTGTGCCCGCGGACCTTCTTGCCGTTCTGCACGGCCCAGTTGTATACGCGGTCGCCGGAGGTGAAGTTGAACTGGCCACGCTGCGGTTCGGTGGCGTCGATCTTCATTTCGTTCTCGGGCGTGACCATGTTGAACTCACGGTTCGCGATCGAGGTGTACGCCGAGTCGCCCAGTCTGCCCGAGGCGATGGCGGTGCCGAAGTAGCGGCCGCTCTGGGCCGCGGCCGCACCGAGGGTGCTTTCGGCGGCGTGTGCGGGCGGTGCCGTGACCAGCGCGGTGGTTGCGCCGAGGACGGGGATGATCAGTGCGAGCATCGCGCCGCGGATCCTCCGGCCGACACCGGATCTGGGTAGGGCGTACGAACCCATGGGCGTACCTCCAAATGGACGTCACGGACTGGCTGAAGCGCAGGTTGAAACCCCGGCCGCTCCCCCGCGACGGCAGGCGGGACGGGCCGGGCCCCGGGCAGCACGGGGAGACGGTGGAGGGGCTCGGCTCAGCTCGGCCGGGAAGTCCCCGAAGCCTGGTCGCCCCTCGGAGAAGGATGATTGAGGCGTTGACGGTGACTCGTCAATACATCCACGGAGAAAGTTTCCAATTCTGCTTCGAAACATTCGATGGCCAACAGCCCCTTCGGATGAACCGTTTGCAGACAGAACAGCCAAACACCTTGACCAACGGGGCCTGTATTTCTAACTTGTGGCGTCGAAGTATCCGTGGAAGGCGTCGAATGTTTCGAAGGATCGGCCGACCCCCCACCCGACCGCTCCACGGTTCGCCGACTCAGCGCCACCTCGCACCGCACCGCCCCGCCCCGTCCCCAAGGAGGCCCCCACATGCGGTTACGCTCCCCGTCCACGGTCCCGCTCAGACGCCTGCTCGCCGTCCTGGCGCCCCTGCTGCTGGTGGCCGCTTTCCTCGGCGCGCAGCCCGCCAGTGCGGCGACCGTCGACACCAACGCCTCGTACGTGCTGGTCAACCGCAACAGCGGCAAGGCCCTCGACGTCTACAACCTGGCCACCACCGACGGCGCCCGCATCACCCAGTGGACCAGGAACGACCAGAGCCAGCAGCAATGGCAGTTCGTCGACTCCGGCGACGGCTACTACCGCATCAAGTCCCGTCTCTCGGGCAAGGTGCTGGACATCTACAACCAGTCCACGGTCAACGGCGGATCCATCGTCCAGTGGGCCGACCTGAACGGCGCCAACCAGCAGTGGCGGCTGGCCGACAGCTCCGACGGCTACGTGAGGCTCATCTCGCGCCACAGCGGCAAGGCCCTCGAAGTGCAGGGCGCCTCCACCGCCGACAACGCGAACGTCGTCCAGTACGACGACTGGGGCGGCACCAACCAGCAGTGGCAGCTCGTGAAGGTCGGCGCCGACACCCCCGGAGCGTGTGATCTTCCGTCGTCCTACCGCTGGACCTCGACGGGCGCGCTGGCGCAGCCCAGGTCCGGGTGGGTCTCGCTCAAGGACTTCACCGTCGCCCCCTACCAGGGCAAGCAGCTCGTCTACGCGACGACGCACGACAACGGGTCGAGTTGGGGTTCCATGAACTTCAACCTGTTCACCAACTGGTCGGACATGGCCTCGGCCGGCCAGAACGCGATGTCCAACGCCGCCGTCGCGCCCTCGCTCTTCTACTTCGCGCCGAAGAACATCTGGGTGCTCACCTACCAGTGGGGCGGGACCGCGTTCTCCTACCGGACGTCGACCAACCCCACCAACGCCAACGGCTGGTCGGCTCCGCAGGCGCTGTTCACCGGAAGCATCTCCGGCTCCGGGACAGGGCCCATCGACCAGACGCTCATCGGCGACAGTCAGAACATGTACCTGTTCTTCGCCGGTGACAACGGCAAGATCTACCGGGCCAGCATGCCGATCGGGAACTTCCCGGGCAACTTCGGCTCGTCGTACACGACGGTCATGAGCGACACGGAGAAGAACCTGTTCGAGGCACCTCAGGTCTACAAGCTCCAGGGCCAGAACCGCTACCTCATGATCGTCGAGGCCCGGGGCGCCAGTGAGCAGCGCTTCTTCCGTTCGTTCACGGCCACCAGCCTGAACGGCTCGTGGACCCCGCAGGCCGCCACCGAGGGCAACCCCTTCGCGGGCAAGGCCAACAGCGGCGCCACCTGGACCAACGACATCAGCCACGGCGAACTGCTCCGCACCAGCGCCGACCAGACCATGACCGTCGACCCCTGCAACCTCCAACTCCTCTACCAGGGGCGCAGCCCCAACTCGGGCGGCGACTACGGCCTCCTCCCCTACCGTCCGGGGCTGCTGACACTGCAGCGCTGACGGCATGACAGGAACCGGGCGGGCTCGGCACGGCGCCGAGCCCGCCCCACCCCTGTCCCACCGGTGAGCGGACCGGTGGTTTCCGCGTCGGTCAGTCGAACAGGTCGGCCAATCCGTTCACCCAGATCGCGAGAAACGCGAGGACCGCGACCAGGCAGCCGGCACCCGCGAGCACGCCGCCGACCGTCCATGGCACGGAGGGCTCGTCCTCGTCCTGCTCCCGTCCCTCCCCGTAGGTCGCGGGGTCGTCCCAGTCGACGGGCCGCCCCAACTCCTCGGCGCAGACGGTCCGCAGAGCGGCCAGCTGCCGCTCCGCGAAGGAGGTGGCAGCCAGCGCCTCCGGGCCGCGCCATGCCAGGGCCCTCATCCGCCGGCCGGCAGACCGGTACCGCGCTTCGAAGGCAGCGGTCTCGTCGGCGGTGCGGTCCTCTTCGAGGAACATCCAGCGTCCGGCCTCGGCGGCGTCGCCGTAGAGCCGGTACACCTCGGCCAGACGCCGACGGAGCGTCAGATCCCAGGGAAACGACGAGACAAGACCGCGCAGCCGCTGACGCGCGACCGGCACCCGGCCGGCAGCCAGGTCCGCGTCGACTCGGGCAAGGGTCTCTCTGAGGGGCATGAACGCATGATCGGGTAAGGCGCCGACCGGCGTCGACCTGGTTTTCCTCGGCCCCTCCGGCGGCCTGCAGACGCATCGCCTCCCGACCGCGGGCGCTCACCGGGCGGTGGTCAGGCCCGTGGTGACGAGGGTGAGCCAGCGGGCACGGACCACCGGCGGCTGGTCGGTGGGGGCTGTGGAGAACAGCAGGTAGATGTCGTCGACGGTGACATCGGGGTGAATGTCGCCGTCGGCCTGTCCCGCGCGGATGAGGGCGGTGACGGCTGCCCCGGCGCGCTCCTCGTCGGTGCGGTCGCCGGGCTCCGCGCCCAGGGTCTGTGCGGCGGCCTTGATCGCCCGGTCGGTCGCGGACGCCTCGACGAGGCGGCCGAGGAACGCCGTCAGCTCGTCCACGGCGCGGGCGCCGGCGGTGACCCGTCCGAGGGTCTCCTCCGCGTCGCCGGCCACCCGCGTGATGTGCTCGGCGACGACGGCCGCGACCAGGTCGGTCTTGGTGGGGAAGTGCCGGTACAGCGTGCCGACCGCCACGCCGGCCGCGGCGGCGATCTCGTCCATCCCGACCTCGGGCCCATGCGTCGCGATCTGCTCGCCGGCCGCGGCGAGGATCTTCTTCCGGTTGCGGACCGCGTCGGCGCGCGGCGCCCTGGCCTGAGGCACGGGCCTGCCTTCCTCTCCACTTGCATTAACGTGAACCACGGTTCAGGATAGATGCTGAACCGAAGTTCATCTTACTAGCGGAGGACCCGCCATGCCCGCCAAGACCGCCCTCGTCACCGGAGCCTCATCGGGCATCGGCGAAGCCACAGCCCTCAAGCTCCAGGAACTCGGCTACACCGTCTACGGAGCCGCCCGCCGCACCGACCGACTGCACGGCCTCACCGACCGCGGCATCCGCCCCCTGGCCATGGACGTGACCGACGACGCCTCCATGCAGGCCGGCATCGAGAAGATCGTCACCGAGACCGGTCGCATCGACGTGCTCGTCAACAACGCCGGTTACGGCTCCTACGGCGCCCTCGAGGACGTTCCGCTGGAGGAGGCCCGCTACCAGTTCGAGGTCAACGTCTTCGGCGCGATCCGCCTGACCCAGCTCGCCCTGCCCCACATGCGCGCACAGCGTTCGGGAACCGTCGTGAACATCACCTCGATGGGCGGCAAGGTCCACACCCCGCTCGGCGGCTGGTACCACGGCACCAAGTTCGCCCTCGAAGCCCTGAGCGACTGCCTGCGCGTGGAGGCCAAACCCTTCGGAATCGACGTCGTCGTCATCGAGCCGGGCGGCATCGCCACCGAGTGGGGCGGTATCGCCGCCGACAAGCTGGAGAAGTCCTCCACCGACGGCGCCTACGCGGCCCAGGCCGCCGCCGTCGCCTCCGCCCTGCGCTCCGAGGCCAACGCCAAGCGCAACTCCCCGCCTTCCGTCATCGCCGACACCATCGGCAGGGCCGTCACCTCCCGCCGCCCCAGGACCCGTTACGCCAAGGGCTTCGGCGCCCGCCCGCTGATCGCCCTGCGCCGGATCCTGCCCGACCGCACCTTTGACGCGGTGATCTCCCGAGCGATCGGCCTTGCGCGTTGAGGACGCCGTAGCGACAGGGGATGCCTCACCCGCGGGTGCAGGCGTTCCGGCAGGGCCCGCCTCCGGCGTCGTACTTCCGCACCCGACTGGGCGCCACCACGCTCGCTGTGGCACCCAGCCGCCATGCGGTGAGGGTCAGCCGTCGACCCCCAGGGTCAGGGTGCCCAGGTAGCCGGAGGAGGGGGAACTCCCCAGGGCGGCGAGGGTCAGCAGGCCGGACGCGGCGCCCCCGCCGTCGTAGATCGAATCCTGGGCGAGGGTGGTGCGGGGCACCCTGTTGCTCGTGTACGGGGCGAGCCGCGCGACCGCCGCCGTGACCGTCTCCTTGAAGTAGAGCTGGCCCGTGTGGATCTCCCGGCCACCGGTGAAGTGGCCGTCGGGCGTGACCGTGACGCCGGTGTGGACCTTGACGTGGATGTGCACGCAGCGGCCGCGGTACCAGCCTGGGTAGATCGTGGTGAGGGCGGCGACTCCCCCGGCGTCGGTGAGGACTCCGCCGCGCAGGAAGGTGCCGTCGTCCGGTTCGTCGTGGCCGTTCTCGCCGACGAAGCCGGAGTACTCCCCGAGCACGTCCGCCTGCCAGACCTCGACCAGGGCGTTCCGGAGCGGTGCGCAGCTGTCGGCGTCGACGACGGTGAGGTTCAGCTTCAGCGGAACGCCGGTCTTGCCTTCGGTGATGTCGGAGCGGACGTACTGCCGATCCAGGTAGTAGGGACCCTCAGTCATCTCGCGGGTGAGGGTGCAGACGGCCGCGGCGGCGACAGGAGCGGTGTCGACCGCCTCGGCTGTGGGGGCCTCGTTCACGGCCGCCGACCCCAAGGCCAGGGCGGCGGCCGTGGCTCCGGTGGCCATGAGCACGGTACGGCGCGCTACAGGGGTGCGCGCATCTGAGGTGTCTGTCATGCCCACGACATTAGAAGCAACGGACGGGGAATATCTGATGAGTCAGGAAACACGATGCGCGTCAAGCAGGCGGTAGGACAAGGCGGGATCGGACCGGAAACCAGCCTGGAGACACAGCGGAGGGAGGCATTGGTCTACGGAAGGCGGATTCCTGACCAGGCGCCGACTTCGCACTGGCTGTCGGCATTGTTCCCGGCAGCCACGACCGTGCCGTCGCCCCGCAGGCCCAGGGTGTGTGTGGAACCGGCGGCCACCGCGACGACATCGCGCCAATCAGCGACGTCACATTGGCCGTGGGTGTCGTCACCCACGGCCAAGACCCGCCCGGAGGCTGTGACTCCGACGGTGTGGTAGCTGCCCGCGTCCAACGCCACGACATCCTCCCACGCGCCGACCTCACACGCCCCGGTTGCCCGCTCTCCGGTCGCCACGACCCGCCCGTCGGCTCTCAGACCGACGGTATGGAGATAACCGGCAGAGATCGCGGCCAGATCGCGCCACGCCTCCACGTCGCACTGGCCTCGCCGGTTGTTCCCCGAGGCCAGCGCGGAACCGTCGGAGCGGACGCCCACCGAGTGCCAGTCACCACACGAGAGGTCGACCATCTCGCGCCAGGACCGCACCTCGCACTGCCCTTCCGAGGCCCGGCCCACCGCCAGAACCCGGCCGTTCGCCAGTAACCCGAGGGTGCGACGCCAGCCTGCCGCCACAGCCGTGACGTCTCGCCATCCGCCGACCTCACACTGCCCGTCGCCGTTCCACCCCGTCGCCAACACCGTGCCGTCCGACCGGAGTCCCACCGTATGGGACCTACCCGTGTTCGGCGCCGTATGGACATGGCCGGCTGCCACCGCGACGACGTCCTCCCATCGCTCGACACGACCTTCGCCGGCTGTCGTCCTGCCCACGACGAGAACGGTCCCGTCCCAGCACCGTGCGACCGAATGACGCCTTCCGGCTGCCAGAACCGACGAGTTGGCGAGCAAGGGCGCTTCCTTCTGTCCAGGCGCGTCTGGCGGACGGGATACCACCCTATGTCGGCCTGGATCCGGCTGGTTCTCTGCCGTCCCCGGCAAGTGGCGGTCGGGGGATGTTCGAGCGGACGGCCACTACAGGTGCTCGGCGATCGCGTCCGCCACAGCGCTCATTCCGGCGCCGTTGGGATGGAAGGCTCCGGCGACGGAGGAAGGGCGGAGTCGCTCGGGCAGTCCGGTCACCCATGGTTCGAGCGAGCCGAGACCGTGCTCGCGACTGCGCTGCCGCATCGCGACGAGTTCCGCGCCGGAGCGGGCGGCGGCTCGGGTGAAGACGTCGGCGACCTGATCGCCCAGCCTGCGGAAGTCATCCAGAGTCGCCGCGTCGAAAGGGGTCGCGCGGCTGTCATGGGTGTCGGGTCCGACCACGGTGAGGTAGTCGACCAGAAGCACCCGCGCATGCGCGGCTGTGCGGCGGGTCTCCTCCACGACCCCGGCGAGACCGGCAGCCGCCCGGTCGACATCCGCCTGCGACGGCCGCGGCACACCCGTCCGCTGCAAGACGGTGCCCAACGGCCGGGTGAGGGCACGGGACGAGAAGCGGCCCGCCACACCGAGCCGCACCATGCTGCCGATGTAGCCGAGGTCGTTGCCACCGGCGGTGATCGTCACCAGGTCGGCGTCCTCCGGCAGGCCGGCCACCTGAGGCGCGAAGGTGTGGAGCAGCACGCGTTGGGGCGTGGTGGTGATCGTGTCCGTGGTCGCTCCGCTCACGGTGAGATCGGTGAGTTCGGCACCGAGCCGTTCGGCCAGCAGGTGCGGGTAGTTCCGTGCCGAACGGTTCGCCCGGCGGTCGGCGACCGGTTCGATGCCGGGACCCGCGGCGTACGAGCTTCCCAGCGCCGCGATCCGCCGGATCGGTGTGTCCGTCACCTTGAGTGCCTCCTTCTTCGGCTGAGGTGGTCTGCCCTCCCCCAGCGTCACAACCCCCGGTACCGGGAGGCCACTTGAGCACGAAAAACGCAACTTGGACATGGTCTGCCGGAGCGGCTAGCTTCACCTGGTCCTCGGCGATCGCACACGGTCGCACAGGAGTTCCTTCCGGCTGAGCCACCCGCGATGACACCCTGATCAGGGAGAGACGCATGCCCCATCTTGCTCTGTACACCTTCGGTGTCCTGAAGTCACCACTGGCTGATCCCGCACCGCTCACCCGCGAGTTCCACGACAGCGCCGGGCCCGTCTACCAGCAGATCGGTCACCACCCGGGCTATCTGGCGCACGCCGAAGTCGCTGAAGGCGGAACCGGCTCGCACTTCGACCTGGACTGGGGGGTGTGGGGAGAGTTCGTCGTACCGAACTGGTACAGCAAGGGCCGTACCGTGGAGGACATCGCCCTGGCCGCGACGCTCTCGCTCTGGACCGACCTGCGGTCCGCCCGCGACGCCGTCTACAGCGGCCTGCACCGCGCGGCGCTGAACCGGCGTCACGACTGGTTCGACAGGACGGGGCACCCGAGTCACGTGTTCTGGTGGCTCCCCGACGAGGTGACACCCACCTGGCAGGACGGGGTTTCCCGGCTGGAACACCTGCACGAGCACGGCTCCGCGCCGCACGGCTTCGCCTACCCTCACGCCTTCGCGCCGGACGGAACACCCGGCGGGAGCCGAGGTGTCGGGCCGCAGCCCGTACCTCCGGCGGGGTGACTCCGCAGCACCGCACCCACCTACGTTGCCACGGTCTCCCGGTCCACCGCGAGTCAGCGCGACGCAGTCCACCGCGGCGCGGTCCGAGCCCAAGCTGCTTCCCACCGCGCCAGGTTGAGCCGTTCGAGCCGGTGGTCGGCGTACGCGTAGGCGGCCGCGCCGAGCAGGCCCACGGTCATGGCTGCCAGGACGGCGCAGCCCATGGCGCGATCACGGACCTGTTCGGGGGTCAGGGGAGCGTCCGTGAGCTCTCCCCCGGCGGTGACCCATACGCGGACGGTGCTCCCCGCGGTGAGGCCGGGTTCGACGTCGGTCTCGGCCGTGCGGGTGTGTCCTCGGGGGTCGGTGAAGCGGACGGTGGCCGGGTACAGGGCCTTCTCCGCCTCGTCCGAACCCGGCTCCGGGTGACGGGGGGCGTCGTGAACCAGGACGGCGGGGAGGTCGTGCCGCGTCGCCATCTGGTGCCGGGCGGTTGTCGTCCAGTGGGCGTGAGCCGTGTCCCCGACCATGATCATGGCGACCGGAAGGGCTGCCAGCACGGCCAGGAAGAGGCCGAGGCCGATCCATGCCTGGGCGAGATCCGTGGCCCGGCGCAGAGGGTTGCGCCGCCATCGCCACAGCAGGACCCGAGGGAGTTCCTCGGGAGCGGGTTCTGGAGGTGTGGCGCGAGCCACGGTGTTTCTCCTTTCGTCCTCGGCGCGGGCGCGCGCCGACCTCGCCGTGTGCCTACAGCGCCCCGTGAAGGGGGCGGTGCCGCGGGGCGTCGGAGGCTTGGGTGGAGGACGGGTGGGCGTGTGCCGCTCGCAGGAGTTGAGCGGCGCCGCGGACCGCCGCGGTGTGAGGAGCGCGGACCGGCCGGACCGGAGCCCGCAGCCCTTCGCCGAGAGGGCCGGTGAGGTCTGCGCGCAGGGCACCGCCTCCGGCGAGAAGTGTCCCTCGGCGCAGGGCGTGCAGTGTGTGGGGCGTGTGGTCCTGGTCCAGCATGCCGGTCACCATGGCGACCACCGCGTCGGTGATCCGGGTGGGCGCGGTGCGGTCGTCCAGGTCGCTGGTGCCCAGGGCGGTCCGGCGGGCGTCGGTCACCGCGCCGTCGACGAGGAGCGTCACCTCGGTGAGATGGGCGCCGAGGTCCACGACGAGCAGCGGGCGGGCCAAGTCGGCTTTTGCAGCCACGGCCACCGCACGTGCGGTGGGGACGGTCAGCACGGTGCGGGGGCGCAGGACCTCGACCGCGGTGCGGGCTTCGGCACGGTAGGCGACGCCGCCGAGGACGGGCGTGGTCAGGATGAGCAGGGGACGGCCGTGGCGGGGCAGGCGGGGGGCGAGCAGCCGGTCGAGCATCCGGGCAGTTCCGGGCGTGTCCACGATGGTCCCGCGCTGGATGGGGCACGTGGCGTCCTCGCCCGGGGATGCCGGAAAGGTGACCGTGGGCACGTCGAGGATCGTGCGCCTCCCGGACGTCCAGGCGCGGGTGCGGGTGCTGCCCAGGTCGAGGGCGATGCCGGAACAGAGTCGGCACCAGGGCCATGAGCGGTGCCGGGGAGGCGCGGGGCGGCGCTTGGCCAGGGTGGTCATCGGCCTGCCTCCTTGACCTGTTGGCAACGCGCGCAGAAGCGGGCCTGCGGCACGATCAGCAGTCGTACTCGGGCGATCGGCCCGCGGCACAGGTGGCACGTGCCGTAGCGACCCAGGTCCATGCGGGTGAGGGCGGCTTCCACGTCGGCCAGGACCAGACGCGCGGAGGCCGCGAGCTTCACGCTCACTTCGAGTTGGGCGGTGGAGCGGCGGGCGGGCAGCGCGTCGGCACGGGACGCGGCGGCGGCTGCGAGCTGGTGCAGTTGCTCCTGGCGGAACCGGCGTTGCTCGTGCAGGTTCTCGCGCAGTGCGGCGAGGTCCTCGGCCGACAGCTCGGTGTTCTGGTCGTCGACGATCTGGTGGTTCACCAGGTCACCCCCTCAGCAGAGCGGAACAGGAAAGTCCGGCGGGTCCGACGGACGGGGAGTCCTACGGGTCCGACGGACGGGGAGTCCTACGAGTCCGACGGGCAGCGCGCGTTCGGGTTCGGCGGGTCCAACAGGCAGCGCGCGTTCGGGTTCGGCGGGTCCAACAGGCAGGGCGCGTTCGGGTTCGGCGGGGTCCGACGGACCCTCGTCAGCCGGCGGCCTTCCGTTGGCAGGGCACGCAGAACCGCGTGTACGGCAGGATCTCCAGCCGCTCCACGGGGATCGGCCGGGAACAGCCGCCGCAGATGCCGTAGCTGCCGTCACCCAGGCGGGCGACGGCCGCCTCCACCTCGGCGAGGACCCGCCGGACGGTGTCCCTCTGCGTGGCGATCACCTGGTCCTCCGCGTCGGCCCGGCCCTCCTCGATCGCCCGCAGCTGGGTGAGCCGGGAGGTGCGTTCGTGTTCGAGGCGCTGGAGGGCCTCGTGGGCCGTCAGCCGCTCGGGACGGGTTTCGGCCCGGGGCACGTCGAGGGACATGGCAGATCCTTCTTTCCGTGAGGAGGCAGCCGAACGGCGGGCTCCGTCCGGGCGCCCTGCTGACTCCGTCGGGGCGCCGTGTTCGTGCCTCCACCGTGGCCGAGACGCCGCGCGGAGCCCATCGGGCGCGATACCCATCTCCGACCCGGCACGGGGTCCATCGGCACGTGGGCGGATGGGGACCCGGGAAATGGGGCCTGGCACCCATCGACAGCCCGAGCGGCAGCGGGCAGCCTGGGCAGTTGGCCGGGCAGGAACCAGCTGACACAGCTCACGCCCGGATCGTGCGGTGACCGACGGTGCGGACAGACCGCGTCACACGGAGAAAGGCGACGTCGCGGTGTCCCTGTTCTGGCGGATCTTCGCCCTCAACGCGGTCGTGCTCGGAAGCGCCACCGCGCTGCTGCTGTGGGCTCCGGTCACCGTCTCCGTGCCGGTGCTGCTCACCGAGGCGGTCATCCTCGTGGGCGGTCTGGTCGTCATGCTGGTCGCCAACGCGGCCCTGCTGCGCATCGGCCTGGCCCCGCTCGACCGGCTCACGCGGCTCATGTCCACGGTCGACCTGCTGCGGCCCGGGCAGCGTCTGCCGGAAGGCGGCCACGGTCAGACCGCCGAACTGATCCGCACCTTCAACGCCATGCTCGAACGCCTCGAACACGAACGGGCGGCCAGCAGCGCCCGCGCCCTCTCCGCACAGGAGGCGGAACGGCGTCGCATCGCGCAGGAACTGCACGACGAGGTGGGCCAGAGCATGACGGCGATCCTGCTGTCGCTGGAGCGGGCCGCCGACGAGGCGGACGAGCCGTTGCGCGGTGAGCTGCGGCAGATGCAGGAGATCACCCGGGGCAGTCTGGACGAGGTGCGCCGTCTGGTGCGCCGGCTGCGGCCGGGCGTGCTCGAAGACCTCGGCCTGGTCAGCGCCCTGACCTCGCTGACCGGCGAGTTCGCCACCCACGTGGCACTGCGTGTGATGCGCCGCTTCGACACCGGCCTGCCCGCGCTGGACCAGCAGACGGAACTGGTGCTCTACCGCGTCGCCCAGGAGGCCCTGACCAACGCGGCTCGCCACGCCGAGGCCGACAAGGTCGAGGTGAGCCTGCGGCACAGCGGCGAGACGGTGGTGCTGACCGTCGTCGACGACGGCCGCGGTACCCAGGCCGCCCCCGAAGGCGCCGGTATGCGCGGCATGCGGGAACGGGCTCTGCTCGTCGGAGCCACGCTCGACGTCACCTCCCAGCCGCGGGCCGGAACCGAGGTCCGGCTCACCGTGCCCCTCAGGAAGCAGCCATGACCACGCCCCACACCCCTGTGATCCGCATTCTCCTCGCCGACGACCACGCGCTGGTACGCCGCGGTGTGCGGCTCATCCTCGACCGGGAGCCCGACCTCGAGGTCGTCGCAGAGGCGGGCGACGGGGCGGAGGCCGTCGAACTGGCCCGTACCCACGCGATCGACCTGGCGGTGATGGACATCGCCATGCCCCGGATGACCGGCCTCCAGGCCACCCGCGAACTCGTCGCGCGCAACCCCGGCCTGCGCGTGCTGATGCTGACGATGCACGACAACGAGCAGTACTTCTTCCAGGCGCTCAGGGCCGGGGCCGACGGATACGTGCTCAAGTCCGTGGCCGACCGCGATCTCGTGGCGGCCTGTCGAGCTGCCATGCGCGACGAGCCCTTCCTGTATCCGGGCGCGGTCACCGCCCTGATCCGCACCTACCTCGACCGGGTCCGCGACGGCGAACAACCGCCCGAGCAGGTGCTGACCCCGCGCGAGGAGGAGGTCCTCAAGCTGGTGGCCGAGGGCCACTCCTCCAAGGAGATCGCCGAGCTGCTCTTCATCAGCATCAAGACCGTCCACCGGCACCGGGAGAACCTGCTGCACAAGCTCGGCATGCGTGACCGTCTGCAACTCACCCGCTATGCCATCCGCGCCGGACTCATCGAGGCCTGAACAGGCGGGCCGGCAGGGGCAGTTCTGCCGCTACGACACCTCGGACAGGGAAGGAGGAGCAGGGATGGCCCGTTCCGCGTACGCCGTTTCGCGCATGCGGAACCCGGGGGCGGCTGCTGCCGTACGGGCCGTCGTGCTCGCTGTCTTCCTCACCCTGCTCGGCTCGGCCCTCCCGGGCGCTGCGCAGAGCCGTACCGCAAGCAACCCGGTGGTCGTGGCCGGATCCGAACCGGCCTCCGCCCAAGCCCACCTGGAAGCCGCAGAACCAGCGGTCTCCCCCGCCGCCGTGCGCAGTCAGGCGGAGGTCACCGGCGAACGCCATGCACCACCTGGTACCGCGCCGTGCCCGACGCCCCTCGCGGCCCCCGATCTGCTCCAGCCCATGCCGCCCGTGGCGACAACGGAGTGCCCGCCCGCACGGGCGGCATTCCGTCACGCGGGACGGGCGCCGCCCTCCCCCTCCGGCATCTGAGCTCTGTCCTTTCCTTCCCCCGGCCGTGGCCACCGTCTCGGCCGGGGTGTGCTCGCCGGAGGCCCCCGTGCACCGTCCCGTGAACCGATCCGCACGCGTCAGAGGACTGATCGCCCTCGCCGCTGTCGCCCTTTCCCTGTATGTCGCGCTCACCGTGCCCGTCCATCTCGGACTCGATCTGCGAGGCGGCACCCAGATCGTGCTGGAGACCCGACCCACGACCGACGGCGAGGCCGACGGCGAGGCCACGGACCGCACGGTGGAGGTGCTGCGCGGCCGGGTCGACGCCCTGGGTGTCGCCGAACCCTCGATCACCCGCTCCGGCAGCGACCGGATCATCGTCGAACTCCCCGGACTCCAGGATCCCCGCAAGGCGGCCGACGTCCTCGGCCGCACCGCCCGGCTCGCCTTCCACCCGGTGGGCGGCACCGACGACTCCCCCGAACCGCTGCCCGAGCGCCCCCGCGGGACGGTGCTGCCGGACGAGTCCGGGCAGTCGCTGCGCCTGGAGCCGGCCGCGCTGACCGGCAAGGACGTCGAGAAGGCAGCCGCCCGCTTCGATCCCCAGGGCGGCGGATGGCACGTGAGCGTCGACTTCAAGGGCGCGGGCGAGAAGGGGTGGGCCCGGCTGACCGGCGAGGCGGCCTGCCATCCTGCGGGGGAACCGGGTCGCCGGGTCGCCATCGTCCTCGACGACAAGATCATCTCTTCGCCGCAGGTCGACCCGTCCGTCGCCTGCCGCTCCGGCATCGGCGGCGGCTCCACGCAGATCACCGGCTCCTTCGACGACAGCGAAGCCAAGGAGCTCGCCCTGCTCATCAGCGGCGGCGCGCTACCGGTGCCGGTGGAGACTGTCGAGCAGCGCACCGTCGGCCCCACCCTGGGCTCCGAGGCCATCACGGCCAGCGCCTGGGCGGCCGTCATCGGCACCGCGCTGACCTCGCTGTTCATCATCGTCGTCTACCGGCTCGTGGGACTCCTTGCGACCGTGGCGCTCCTCTCCTACGGCCTCATCTCGTACGCCGCCCTCGCCGCCCTCGGAGCCACCCTCACGCTGCCTGGCCTCGCCGGATTCGTGCTGGCCATCGGTATGGCCGTCGACGCCAACGTGCTCGTGTTCGAACGTGCCCGTGAGGAGTACGCCTCGGGCCCCCGCCGCACCCCGCGGTCGTCGCTGAACGCCGGGTTCCGCAGGGCCTTCAGCGCGATCGCCGACTCCAACGTCACCACCCTCATCGCGGCCGGTCTGCTCTTCTTCCTGGCATCCGGGCCGGTGCGCGGGTTCGGCGTCACGCTGGGCATCGGCGTCCTGGCGTCCATGGTGAGCGCGCTGGTCATCACCCGTGCCCTGGCCGAGTTCGCCGTCGCCCGTCCTCGTCTGCGCCGTCGCCCCCGGCTGACGGGCATCGCGCACACCGGCGCCGTCCGCGACCGTCTCGGCCGGAGGAACCCGGACCTGATGCGGCACCCGCGCCGCTGGCTGGCCGTCTCCGCGGCCGTGCTGGTCCTGGCCGTCTCCGGCATCGCCGCGCGAGGCCTCGACTTCGGCGTCGAGTTCACCGGCGGCCGGCTCATCGAATACAGCACGGACACGCCCGTCGACCCCGGCCGGGCCCGCACCGCGCTCGCCGACGCCGGGTTCCCGCAAGCCGTCGTCCAGACCTCCGGTGAGAACCGGCTCACCGTTCGCACGCACCACCTGGACAACACGCAGGCGGCCGCCGTCACCGACACCGTCGCCGGTCTGACAGAGCGAGCCGACAAGGTCCGTGACGAAGCCATCGGCCCCAGCCTCGGCGAGGAACTGCGCCGAGGCGCCGTCGTCGCCCTGGTCGTCGCCCTCGGCGCTCAACTCGTCTACCTCGCGGCCCGTTTCCGCTGGCTGCTGGGCACGTCCGCGGTCGCCGCGCTGGCCCACGACGTCGCGATCCTCGTCGGTGTCTTCGCCTGGCTCGGCAAGAGCATCGACGGTGTCTTCCTGGCCGCGCTGCTGACCGTCATCGGCTACTCGGTCAACGACT
Organism: Streptomyces griseorubiginosus; assembly: GCF_001514195.1. Lineage (GTDB taxonomy): Bacteria > Actinomycetota > Actinomycetes > Streptomycetales > Streptomycetaceae > Streptomyces > Streptomyces griseorubiginosus. The sequence goes on from NZ_KQ948743.1 coordinate 189,949, forward strand.
CCGTCGTCGTCTTCGACCGCGTCAGGGAACTCGGCCGCGGGGACCGGAGACTGCCCTTCGACCGTGTCGCCACCCTGGCACTGCTGCAGACCCTGCCCCGCACCGTCAACACCGGGATGGGCGCCGCGTTCATCCTCACCTCGCTGGCCGTCCTCGGCGGCGACACCCTGACCGACTTCGCCCTGGCACTCCTCATCGGTCTCGCGGTGGGCACCTACTCCTCGATGTTCACCGCCACACCGCTGGCCGTGGAACTGCACCGGCGGACGACCAGGCAACCAACCGCGTCCCCACGGTCGTGATGATCGTCGCCGAGCGCAGGACTGCCGGGCACCGGCCCGAACGTGGCTCCGGCTCCCAGGAGTTCGGCGAACCTCCTCTCGACCCGTCCCACGACGTGAGACATCCTGCTCATGCCGGTGCCACGGAACCGTCGTTGTGGTTATCTGGCTCCATGACCGTGCTTGTGACCCGCCGCCACGTGGACTACGTGCGTGTCACCACCACGGGTTGTCACGCCGCGAGCTGACGCCGCGCTCCGGCTTCTGAGCACCATCTTTCTCACTCTCTCCGTTTCACGCTGACCGCCGCCCACTTCCTGGCGGCGGTCCGCAGCGTCGCGGTTCCCGCACGCCTTCGCACCCTCACCCTCCGCACCGGGAGCAACACCATGAGCCAGCCACTCGACTCCGTCACCGCCGGCCACACCCCCGACGAGACACCCGCAGGACCCGACACCTCCGCCTGGTCGTTCGAGACCAGGCAGATCCACGCCGGAGCGGCACCCGATCCGACGACCGGCGCCCGCGCCACGCCCATCTACCAGACGACCTCGTTCGTCTTCCGCGACACCCAGCACGCCGCCGACCTGTTCTCGCTGGCCGAGCCCGGCAACATCTACACCCGTATCCACAACCCCACGCAGGACGTCTTCGAGCAGCGGATCGCCGCCCTGGAAGGCGGAGTCGCAGCCGTGGCGCTCTCCTCCGGGCAGGCCGCGGAGACCCTCGCGATCCTGACGCTCGCGAGCGCGGGTGACCACGTCGTCTCCAGCACCTCGCTGTACGGCGGCACCTACAACCTGTTCCGGCACACACTGCCCAAGTTCGGCATCGAGGTGTCCTTCGTCGACGACCCGGACGACGTCGAGGCATGGCGGGCGGCGATCCGGCCGAACACCAAGGCGCTGTTCGCCGAGACGCTGGGCAACCCGCGCGGCAACGTGCTCGACGTGCGGGCGGTCGCGGACGTGGCGCACGAGGCCGGGGTGCCGCTGATCGTGGACAACACGGTCCCGACCCCCTACCTGCTGCGGCCCCTTGAGCACGGGGCCGACATCGTCGTGCACTCGGCGACCAAGTTCCTCGGCGGTCACGGCACCGCCATCGCGGGTGTCGTCGTGGACGGCGGCACCTTCGACTTCGGCGCCCACGCCGACCGCTTCCCCGACTTCACCGAGCCCGACCCCAGCTACCACGGCCTCCAGTACTGGCCCGCCCTCGGGCCCGGCGCCTTCGCCATCAAGCTGCGAGTGCAGCTGCTGCGCGACCTCGGCCCGGCGCTCTCCCCGCACTCCGCGTTCCTGCTGCTCCAGGGCGTGGAGACGCTGAGCCTGCGCATCGAGCGGCACTCCTCGAACGCCTTGGCGCTGGCGCAGTGGCTGGAGCAGCGCGACGAGGTCGCGGCCGTCCACTATCCGGGACTCGAGTCCAGCCGCTGGTACGAGGCGGGACAGAAGTACCTGCCGCGCGGTGCCGGTGCCATCGTCTCCTTCGAGCTGCGGGACGGGGTCGAGGCGGGCAGGCGGTTCGTGGACGCCGTCGAGCTGTTCAGCCACCTCGCCAACATCGGTGACGTCCGCAGCCTCATCATCCATCCGGCGTCCACCACCCACAGCCAGCTCGACGAGGCGCAGTTGGCGGCCACCGGCACCTCCCCCGGGCTGGTGCGGCTGTCGGTCGGCATCGAGAACCTCGCCGACCTCAAGGCCGACCTGGAGGCGGGGTTCCGCGCGGCCAAGGGCGCGTCCTGAACACCGTACCGACGCCTTCCGAGGTCCCCCTCCCGCCGGCCACCGGGGCCTGGCGGGAGGGGGACCCGCCCGGGCGCCGCCAGTGGTACGCCGGCGAGAAGCCGCTCGCGTTGGAAGCCGGTGGTGAACTGCCCGCCGTACGGCTGGCGTTCGAGACGTGGGGACGGCTGTCGTCGGACGCCTCCAACGCCGTTCTCGTCCTGCACGCCCTCACCGGGGACAGCCACGTCGCCGGCCCCGCCGGTCCGGGGCACCCGACGCCCGGCTGGTGGGACGGTCTCATCGGGCCTGGGCGGGCCCTGGACACGGACCGCTGGTTCGTCGTGGCACCGAACGTTCTCGGCGGCTGCCAGGGCAGTACCGGGCCGTCCTCTCTCGCCGCGGGCGGCCGCCCCTGGGGCGGCGGCTTTCCCTTCCTGACCCAGCGCGACCAGGTCGCGGCCGAGACCGGCCTGGCCGACGCGCTGGGGATCGACCGGTGGGCGCTGGTGGTGGGCGGCTCGATGGGCGGCATGCGGGCACTGGAGTGGGCCGTCACGCATCCGCAGCGCACGGGGGCCTTGCTGCTGCTCGCGACGACGGCAGCGGCGAGCGCCGAGCAGATCGCCCTGTCCGGCATCCAGTTGCACGCCATCCGTTCCGATCCGCACTGGCAGGGCGGCGACTACCACGACACCGGCCGCGGGCCGCACACTGGGCTCGGTCTGGCCCGGCGGCTCGCGCACGTCAGCTACCGCAGCGAGCCGGAACTCGCCGTCCGCTTCGGCCGCACGCCCCAGGCCACGGAGGATCCCTGGAGGGGCGGCCGGTACCAGGTCGAGTCCTATCTCGACCATCACGCGGCCAAGTTGGTGCGCCGCTTCGACGCCGGCAGCTACGTCGTCCTGTCCGAGGCCATGAACAGTCACGACGTCGGCAGGGACCGTGGCGGCCTGCGCGCCGCGCTGCGCCGGGTGACGGCCCCCACGCTGGTGGCCGGCGTCGACTCCGACCGCCTCTATCCGCCGTCGCAGCAGGCGGAGTTGGCCGCGGGCATCCCCTCAGCCGACGATCTCCGACTGATCGAATCCTCCTACGGACATGACGGCTTCCTGATCGAGGTGGAGCAAGTGGCAGCGCTCGTACGTGAGTTGCTGACGACTACGGCGACCGGCATTGCGTGATGCACACCGAATCACCGCGGAATCACTGATCGCGGACGCCGGGTCTCGGCGTCCGCGGGCGGCACGGGCGGTGCGTGGGACGCGCGGTGAGGAGCTCCAACACGCCTGGTTATGCTGTCGGTTCGGTTCCGGGGCTGTGGGGGGTCAGCGTGACTGGTGGCTACGACGTCGTTCGCGAAGTGGCGGTGCCGTCCGGCTTGGGAGTGATCGTCGATCTGGCACCGGTGCACGACGGTGCGCGGCCCGCTTGGTTGGCGCTGGGCGAAGACGGCACAATCAGCCGTTGGGACGTGGCGACCGGCCGTCACGAGGCCGTCGCGACCACCACCGTCCCGGAGGAACCCGACCACGATCCCTTCGACGGCCGTCAGCTGCGCAGGCACCTGCACGCCTCCCACGACGGCAGGTTCGCCGCGGTGGTCAACGACTACGGCCGGTTCGGGGAGGTGCTCGACCTGCGGGCCGGTGAGATCACGCTGGACCTGGAGAACGACGGCGGCCACCAGGAGACCGTGCCGTTCTCGCTGGCGTTCGGGCAGAGCCGTGGGCGCTGCGTGGTGATCCACCGCACGGAATGGAACCGCCTGGACGTGTCGGACGCGCGAACGGGGTCGCTGCTGACGGACAGGTCTCTCCCTGAGCCGCCGGAGCGGGGACCCCTGCCGGAGCATTACCTCGACTACTTTCACGGCGCCCTGTATGTGAGCCCCGACGGTAAGCGGATCCTGGACGACGGCTGGGTGTGGCATCCGATCGGCTTGCCGTCCGTGTGGAACCTCGACCACTGGATCGGGGACAACAAGTGGGAGTCCGAGGACGGCCCGAGCCGGGTCAACGTGTGCGACCGTGCGTACTACTGGAACCACGCCATGACCTGGATCGACTCCGTCCGGATAGCCGTCGAGGGACTCGGCGACGACGACGAGGAGATGCTGCCCGGCGCACGGATCTTCGACACGACTCGCACCGACGAACACGGGATGGCAGTGGAACTCCTGGCGTTCGAGGGCCCGGTCGGCCCGTTCTTCAGCGACGGCACGCGTCTCTTCAGCGGCGGGGCGAGCGGTCTGTCGATCTGGGATCCGGAACAGGGGGAACTCCTGGGGACCGTCCCCGGGATCTCTCCCACCCGTCATCACGCGAGCGCCGGGCAGTTCCTTGAACTCGTCGAGGGCGTGGTCCGTCTGTGGGATGCGGGAAGGGTCGGGGCCGGTTCGATGGGCTGACGTCCGATCGCAGCGGGTGCTCCTTGAGCCCGGCCACCCGCTCCGGGGCTGTCGATGTTCTATCGCCCGGCAGCGCTGCCCTCGCCGTCGATCTCATAGATCCGTTCCTGAAGTCGCTCACCAGCCCAGTCGAGGTCGACATCCAGGTCGAACCAGTGCCGGTCCTTGCGGTCGCCGGGCCCTGAGAGGTTCACCGCCGCCCAGGAGAACACTCCCAGGAGGACGGAGCGGCCGTGCTGTGCGGTGCGTACGGACAGCGCGAACGGTGCCGCGAGTGCCGCGCGGGTGACCAGCATGAGCTCCGCGTCCTCGGAATGCCGACGGCCGCCCGTGAGAAACCGGGGCGTCTGAGTGATCTTGACCCACTCGACCACCGCGTCCGCGACCTGGGCGCGCAGGCACTCCTCGACGCCCTCGCGTACGGCGATCGCCGGGTCGTCGCCGAGCCAGCCCAGCCAGTGATCAGGATCCGTGAGCTTGCCGAAATCGTCCTGGGGTGCCCCGTGCCGGGGATTCTCCCGGTACTCACCCGTCAGTTTCCCGTGGTCGTCCACCACCCACGCGCCGCGGATCGCCTCGGGAGGCACATAGCCGTTCGGGTCGTCGATGTACGCCGGGTCGATCTCGGCGACGCTGCCTCCCGGGTTCTCTGCGGCCGCGGCCAGGAGGGCCGGTTCGTTCGGTATGCCCTTACGCCGGGACCACCAGCCAAGACGCCCCACGTCCCCACCCAATCCTTCGCCCGCCACTGAAGCGCGATTGTGCCGTACCGGTCGTGATCGCGTGCGGGGCGGGTGGGTCATCGGTAGCGCCACGAGGTGGGGTCCTGGCCTCGGCGAGCGACGTCGCTCAGGAAAGAGGTGGTGGCCCATCCGGTGCAGAGGGAAACGGCGGCCGCAGACGGCGTTCTCGCACCTCAGCGGGCGGCGTTACGGCGTATACCGGTCCCCCGAACGGTCCGCCAGCCGCGACAGGTGTCAGCGAGGGGGATTTCATGGACGCCATGTCCCCCATCGACAGCGCATGCCACCGGCCCCTTCGCTCCGCCGCGGCACTGGGCCTGGTGGCGGCGCTGGCCGTCGGCTGTACCCAGGCTGATGCCGACACCGCCGCCGTGGCCCGCCCGGCCGCCAAGACCTCGCCGCTGCCCACGGTCCCACCCGCCCAGCCACCGTCACAGCTCACCCGCGCCAAGGTCGAGACCGCGGTGAGCCAACTGGACGGCGTCGTACAGGACGCCATGCGCCGCACCGGCGTACCCGGAGTCGCCGTGGGCGTGGTGTACGACGACAAGGTGATGTACCTCAAGGGGTTCGGCACACGGAAGGTGGGCACCAAGGACCGGGTCGGAGCGGACACGGTCTTCCAGCTCGCCTCGGTCTCCAAACCCCTCGCCTCCACCGTGGTCGCCGCGGCCGTGGGCGAGAAGACCGTCGGCTGGGACGACCCGGTCGTCAAGTACACCCCCGGCTTCGCGCTGAAGGACCCGTGGGTCAGCCGCCATGTCACGCTGGCCGACCTGTTCTCGCACCGCAGCGGACTGCCCGACCACGCCGGAGACCTCCTGGAAGACCTCGGCTACGACCGCTCCTACATCCTGGACCACCTGCGCTACGAACCGCTGGCCCCCTTCCGGGCCCACTACGCGTACACCAACTTCGGGCTGACCGAAGCCGCCGTCGCCACCGCGCGGGCGGCGGGGACCAGCTGGGAGAAGCTGTCCGCCGACAAGGTGTACCGGCCGCTGGGGATGAACTCCACCAGCTCTTCGTTCGCCGACTACAAGAAGGCGGAGAACAAGGCCACCCTGCACGTGAAGACCGACGGCACCTGGCGTGCGGAGTACGTGCGCGACGCGGATGCCCAGAGCCCGGCGGGCGGGGCCAGCTCCACGGTCCGGGACATGACGAAGTGGCTGCGCCTGCAATTGGGCAACGGAGAGTTCGAGGGCCGCAAGGTCGTCGACGCCGACGCTCTGGAGGAGACCCACCTGCCGCACATCGTCTCCGAGCCGCCGCACTCCCCCGCGGGCAGGGCCGGGTTCTACGGGCTCGGCTGGAACGTGAGCTACGACGACCAGGGCAGGCTGAAGCTCGGCCACTCCGGCGCCTTCGCACTGGGGGCGGCCACCAACGTGGCGTTGTTGCCGTCGGAGAAGCTCGGCATCGTCGTTCTGACCAACGGTGAGCCGATCGGTGTGCCCGAGGCGATCTCCACCACGTTCCTGGACACCGCGCAGACCGGCGGGCCGACCGTCGACTGGCTGACATTCCTCGGGCCCATCTTCAAGCAGGCGACGGAAGGCGAACGCTCGCCGGTCGACTACACCAAGCCGCCGGCCACGCCCAAACCCGCCAAGGCGACCAGCACCTACACCGGAACATACGCCAACGACTACTACGGCCCACTGACCATCAGCGCCCAAGGGGACGAACTCACCATGCAACTCGGGCCCAAGAAGCAGCGATTCCCCCTGCGCCACTACGACGGAAACACCTTCAGCTACCGCACCACCGGCGAAAACGCCGTCGGCCTGTCCGGCGTGACGTTCACCGTCGGATCCGGCGGACGCGCCGACAAGGTCAAGGTCGAGAACCTCGACGCGAACGGTCTCGGCACTTTCACCAGGAGCGACTGAAGTCGGCGAGGACGAGACACCGGTGGGCCATGCGCTCGGAGCTTGGACAGTCATGTCCGAGCTCCGAGCTCCGAGCTCCGAGCTGAGCCGGGGCCGTGGCAGTCAGGTCCGAGCTCCGAGCTGAGACCGGGCTGTCCGGCCGGTACCCATCACCCGGCCGACACCTCTACGCTCCGGACATGGTGACTCAGCCCGAGGACCAGGGCAGGGACGTCGTCGAGAACGTCGGCGCGGACCGTCCGCTGCTCGGGGAGCGCTGGCGGGCATTGTCGCGCCGCGCCCGGATGACGATCGCGGTGTCGTCCGGCTCTGTCGCCCTGGGCGCGGTCCTCGGCTACGTCGCGGCCACGCGCCCCCCGCCTCCACCGCCCGACCCGGTCGCCGCCACCACCGTCCGGATCACGGGCGTCCAGATGCCGCAGGGCTCCAGCCTCGATTTCGGCGTCACCATCCGTATCGCCTCCGCCTCCGCCGTGACGCTCACGGGATCGCGACAGGGCTACGACGGCTTCCTCCAGACCCGGCCCGTACCGGTCGCCGTTCTCCCGCCAGGTCGCGCGCTCGTCCTGCACACGCGCCTCAACGTCTACTGCCAGTTGCCGCTCCCGCCGCCCGGAACGCCGCTGCTGTTCGTGACCGTGCGCAACGACCGCCGAGAGGGCCGGGCTCCGGTCGTACCCACCGCGGCCCAGACCGCAGCCATCGACGACGCCGTGCAGCGGATCTGCGTGCACTGAGCCGAGCCACCCCGCCCACGGCACGACCAGCCCCGGGTGCGGTGAGCCGTCGCGGCGGCCCGAGTGTCCACGCAGGCTGCGGCGGCGAGGAACGGCCCGGCGTGTGTCGGTCGTCCCCCGTTCCGCCCCCCCGGAGCCGATCGTGCCCGACGGCCCATCTCCCGTGTGATTCCGCATCAGTTGGAGGAGGGCGTCAGCCCTGCGTGCCGTTCTGGTCGACGGGGTACAGGCCGAGCGCGTTCTTCGGGTCCGACGGGTTCACGCCCTTGACGTCGCCGACGTAAAGGTTGGTGCGGGCCTTGTAGCGGTCGAGGGCTGCGCGCGCCGACTCAGCGAACACCTCCTCCAGCCGGACGACGGCCTCGACCACCGCCACGGCCCCGGCCATCCCTTCGGCCGCCGCGTAAGCTCCTGCCATGCACTCCCCCGACCTTGAGCAGCTGATAAAGCCGCTCTCCCAGCACGACGCCCGCCCTGAGCGCGATCTCCTGGCGCCCGGCAGCTCCTGGAACCTCTCCCAGACGGTTCAGCACTGCGCCCAGACCATCCGTTACTCCGTGACCGGATACCCCGTGCTCAAGCCGGGCCTGTACCGGGCCACGGTGGGGCGACTCGCCAAGCAGGTCTTCCTGCGCCGGGGTGCGATGAAGCATCCGCTCGGTGCGGAGATCGAGGGGGCGCCGCCACTGGACCCGGACCTGCCGGTGTCCGACGCGGCGGCCGGTCTCGCCGAGGCGGTGGCCCTGTTCTCCGGCCACACCGGAGCGCACGCCACCCACCCCGCCTACGGGGACTGCACGCACGACGAGTTCGCGCAGCTCCACGCCATGCACCTGGCCGAGCACCTGCCGGGGCTGGCGAAGAACTGACAGCAGGCCATGAACGTACGACAAACGGGGCGCCCCCCCCAGCGGCGCCCCGTCTGGTGTCGTCGTCGCCGGTCAGTCGGCCGGGGTCAGGGCGACCTCGGCGCTGCCCGAGAGGGACGGCAGGCCGGCCGGGGGTGTGTCGGTGTAGGTGGCGTTGAAGACCGCCTTGAGGTTGTCCGAGCCTGAGTGGCCGCCGTCCACGAAGGTCTTGAACGATCCGGAGCAGCCGTTGCTCGTCGACAGCGGGTGCCCGTGCGAGTCGTGGCCGAGGATGAACGAGACGCTGACCTTCGCGCAGTCCACCGGTTGGTCGTCGGTGACGGTGACCTGCCAGGTGACCGTGTCACCCCAGTGGAACGGGGTGCCGCCGTGCGGGGCCGGGTCGGTGGTGAGCGCGACGACCGGCGCCTTGTTGCCGACGACGACGGGAACCGACGCGGAGGCCGAACGCCCGGTGCTGTCGGTGACCTTCAGCGTGGCGTCGTAGACGGCGTTCTCGGTGAACGTGTGCTTCGGGTTCGCCTCCCTGGAGTCGACCGTGCCGTTCGCGTCGAAGTCCCAGGCGTAGCGCAGGGCGTCGCCGTCGGCGTCCGTCGTGCCGGCGCTGGAGAACTGGACGGTCAGCGGGGTGGTGCCGTTGACCACGTCGGCCGCCACCTTGGGCTCCGGGGTGCGGTTGCCGCGGGTGAAGTCGATGCGGGAGAGCTGGGCCTCGGGCAGTTCCGCGAAGTAGCCGGTGCCGTATTCGAGGACGTACAGGGCGCCGTCGGGGCCGAACTCGGCGTCGATCGGGCCGTCCGTCTTGATCGTGGGGATCGCGTCCTCGATCTTGAGGACCTCGTTCTTCTTGCCGAGGGTGATGGCCTTCATCTGGTCACGGGTCCACTCGTAGAAGAGCGGCTTGCCGTCGAAGTACTGCGGCCAGCGGTTCTGGGCCTTGTTGCCCTTGTCGTACTGGTAGACCGGGCCGCCCATGGGGCCGATGCCGCCCGTGCCGAGCTCCGGGAACTCCGCGGAGGCCCCGTAGCCGTACACGATCTCCGCGTCCTCGACCGGGGGCAGCACGCTGCGGCCGGTGTTGTGGCGCGAGTCGTTGACCGGCTTCGCGCAGTCGAAGGCGCCGCTGGAGGTCTGGGTGGCGAAGTCGTAGTCCTGGTACGGCATGTCCTGGGTCACGCAGAACGGCCAGCCGTAGTTGGCGGGGCGGTCGATGACCATCCAGCGTCCGTGGCCGGCGGGGCCGCGGCCCGGGTTGGCGGTGTTGGCGTCGGGCGAGTAGTCGCCGACGTAGACCTCGCCGGTCTTGTCGTCGACGCCGAAGCGGAAGGGGTTGCGCAGGCCCATGGCGTAGATCTCGGGGCGGGTCTTCGGGGTGCCCGGTGCGAAGAGGTTGCCGTGCGGGATCCGGTATCCGCCACCGGGCTTGACCTGGATACGCAGGACCTTGCCGCGCAGGTCGTTGGTGTTGCCCGCGGTGCGCCGCGCGTCGTAGGCCGGGTTGCGCTCGACGCGGTCGTCGAGCGGGGCGTAGCCGTCGGAGGAGAAGGGGTTGGAGTCGTCGCCGGTCGACAGGAACAGGGTGCCCTTGCGGTCGAAGTCGATCTTTCCGCCGACGTGACAGCAGATGCCGCGGTCGGCCGGTACGTCGATGACCTTCTGCTCGGTGGCGAAGTCGAGCTTGTTGCCCACGAGTTTGAACCGCGACAGGCGGGTGACGCCCTTGTACTTGGCGAAGTCCGCGTCCGTGCCGAACTGGGGTGCGTCGCCCTCGTTGACTCCCGGGGTGGCCGGGTCGTCCATGGGGGTGTCGAGGCGGGGCGAGTAGTAGAGGTACACCCAGTGGTTCTTGGCGAAGCCGGGGTCCACGGCGATGCCCTGCACACCCTCTTCGTCGTGCTGGTAGAGCCCCGCCGGGCTCTTCTTCATGTCGGCGGCGAGGAAGTTCACGCCGCTCTTGGGATCGTGGATGCGGACCTCGCCGGTACGTGCCGTGTGCAGCACCCGCCGGTCGGGGAGCACGGCGAGGGCCATGGGCTCGCCGGGGCGGTCGTTGAGGGTGACCTTCTGGAAGTCCGACGCGGCCGGCGGTGCGGGGTCCGGTTTGGCGGCCTGCGCCGGGGTGAGGGGCAGGAGCCCGACGGCTCCGGCCAGGGTGGCGGCCCCTAGGAGGGTGACGATCCGTCTGGTGCGCACTCAGAACTCCTTCGGTCTGGTCTGCCGGCCGGCCGCGAAGCGGTTCGCAAGGCCGGCCGGCCGCTGCGGGTTGGAGGCGGATCAGGAGCCAGGCGCGCTCTGCACGTCGGACGGCGAAGCGCGCCTGGTGGGTGGACGCATGACGCTTCGTCAGCGACGGACAGTCGCGTGACGCTTCGTCAGGGCACAGTGCGAGGAGGGTGCTTCGTCAGTGGCGGGCGCGCAGGGCCGCCAGGTTCTGGTAGCCGATGCGGGCGAAGTCCAGGGACTGGCCGGGCACGGTCGTGCTGGGCGCGTTGTCCTGCTCGACCATCGGGTTGCGGTAGTTCTTCGCTCCCACCCGGGTGAAGAAGCGCCGGTAGTCGATGTCACCCGTGCCGAACGGCACCATGTCGTAGCCCAGACCGCTCTGCGGGTTGACGACACCGTCCTTGGCGTGGAAGAGCGGGAAACGGGCGCTGTTGCGCTGGACGAGTGCGGCCGGGTCGAAGACGTTCTCGCGCTGGGAGCCGTCGTGGGCGGTGTAGGTGTGGAACTTGTACTGGGCCACGTGCGCCCAGAAGACGTCGAGCTCCAGGTAGACGCTCTTGCGGTCGGTCACCTTCAGGAAGTACTCCAGCTTGCGGATGCCGGAGCTGCGCGTGGGCCGGCCCTGGGCGTCGAGCGGCCCGCCGTCGAGCAGGAAGTCGTAGGCGGCGTCGTGGTTGTGGGTGTACAGCTTGATGCCTTCACGGCAGGCGATGGCGCCCAGCGTGTTCCACTTCTCCGCGGCGACGTCCCAGTCCGCCCGGTAGGCCGTGTTGGTGGGGTCGGCGCCGGTGCCCATGTGGTCCATGCCGATGATGTTGGCGATCTCCAGCCAGCGCTTGAAGGTGTCCCGGTCCGCCGTCGTGAGCGGCCAGGACGGCGGGATGTAGCCGTGGCTGCCCTGTGCCCGCAGGCCGTACTCGTCGAGCCAGGAGCGCAGCAGCTTCGCGCCCTGGACCGTGCCCAGGTCGGCGCCACCGGCCGCGTTGGCGTGCTGGCCGTATCCGGCGAACTCCACCTGGTGGTAGCCGAAACGCGACAGCTGCTTGAACACCTCGCGGAAGCCGGAGGGCAGGTCCGAGGCGAGCGGGTCGCGGGCTATCGCGTCCCTGACGGTGTAGAGGATGATGCCGCGCTTGTGCGGCGGGACCAGGGCGGAACGGCCGTGGTCGTGGCCGCCGGCCTGCGCTCTGTCCTGCGCCAGGGCGGGGCCGGCGCCGAAGACCGGGGCCGCGATCGCCGCCCCGGTGACGGCCGTGCAGGTGCTGAGGAAGCGGCGGCGGCTGACGCCGAGGGTGCGGCGCAGGGCGTCGCCGGTGACGGCTTCGTCGTTGAACGCGGTCACAGGGTTCTCACTTTCGTCGTCGCGGTGCTGCGGGTGCCTCGCGGCTTCCGTCTCCGCCTCGGGCGGGGCCGGCGAGCCGCGGGAGAAGGGACTTCACTTCGGTGGCCGCTGCACGGCCGGGTACTGCGCGGGGTGGAGCAGCGGGGGGTGGAGAAACGGGGGGTGGAGAACAGGACGAGCGGACCGGGGTCGACGCTCGTAAGGAGGCCGCATCGCGGGGTGACGGGCCGAGGGGGTGACGAGCGGGTGCCATCGCTCTACGGCGACGCAGTCGGCCCTTGCCGTGGGGTGGCCGGTAGCCGGAAGGGGCGCGTCACGGTGCCTCCCGCAGGCGGTCGGCGAAGGACAGCAGGGCGGTGAACTGCTCCGAGAGACCCGCCGGCCCCCCGTCGGGATCCTTGAAGTAGAAGCCCAGTTGCGGCAGCGGGCCGGACAGGCCCGCTTCATGGGCGCGGGCGACGAGGCGGGCCAGGTCGAGCACGAGGGGCGCGGCCAGGGCCGAGTCGCAGCCCTGCCAGGTGGTCTGGAGGACCATCCGCGTGCCGAGGAAGCCGTCGAAGGCGATGTGGTCCCAGGCGGTCTTCCAGTCGCCGAGCGCGGGTACGTCGTCGATGTGCACCTCGCCCTGCGGTGTGCGCCCGAGGGTGTCGGCGAGGACGCGTTCCTTGCCGGCGTTCTTCGCCGCTGCGGCGGCCGGGTCGGCCAGGGCGGCCCCGTCGCCGCCGCCCAGCAGATTGGTCCCGGACCAGGCGCGGACCGTGAGGGCCCGCTGGACGAACATCGGCGCCAGTACGGCCCGTAGCAGGGTCTGGCCGGTCTTGCCGTCCCGGCCCGCGTGCGGCAGCGCCCGGGCGGCGGCGGCTTCCGTGAGGGCCGGGGTGCGCAGCCCGGTGGACGGTGTGAAGTTGACGTGGGGGCACCCGGCTCGTACGGCAGCGGCCGCGTACAGGGAGCTGGGCGGCAGCCGCACGGCGTCCGGCGCCGGGACCGGCTCGGTGGAGGAGAGGTTGACGACGACCACCCGGGCCAGTGCGTTGCGCACCCGGAACGAGGTGAGGTCGGCCGAGAAGTCCGCGATGAGCTCCTCGTCGCTTCGCGGGTCGTCGGGAAGCGGGCCGCCGAGCCGTATCTCCTCGTCGGCGGCCTGGAGTTCGGCGCGTACGGCGGGGGCGAGTCCGTGCGGCAGGACGCCCGCTTCGGTGAGGTGTTCGGCCCGCTTGGGCAGCGGGGAGTGGACGGTGTCGTGGCCGCCGAAGACGAGTGAGGTCAGGGGCGGCAGGCCGGTGCCGTCGAAGGGCGCGGTCTCGGTGACCATGCCGGTCGGCGGGTGCAGTCCGGCGGCGACGGCCGCGCATCCGGCGACGGCGGTGGTGGCGACCGATCCGCGGGCTCCGACGAACCAGACACCGGTACGTGCGGTGGTCCCGGCGGTCCCGGGCTTCGATGCGTTCCCGTCGTTGTTCACGGGCTGCCTCCCTGCCATGTCGTTGGTCCGGTGCGGTTGGAGGACGGTCGGCGGGGGCGCGGGGCCCCTCGCCCACCGTCGGCATGGGGACGGCTTCGGCCGCGCGGTCCGGAGGGCTGCTCCGTGGTGGTGGACGCGGCTGCGCTGTGCGGGGCGGCAAGGAGCCGCCGGTCCGAGATGCGGGTGTCTTGGGGCTGTTGGCCCTGTGCGGTGCGAGGTCTGCGGGACTGCGAGTCTGCGGATCTGCGGGGTCTGCGGGGTCTGGCGGGGTCGTCCTTCGTCGGTCGGTCGAACGAGGGTGCGCCGTACGGCCTCAACGCGTCGTCAGTTGCGAACCACTGTGTGGTTCCTGTGCTCGAAGGGACCGTAGCCCCGTTCGTCCTTGGCCGGAACCCCTTGCGCAGCGAAACGGCGAACTTCTTCCAGAATCAGGACAAAGGCGGGGCGGGGCAGCCCGAATCGACCTGGCGGCCGCGTTGTGACGGTTTGTCAGCGGCCTGCCCGGTTCACGCTCGTGCGATGGACGGCCTAGTTCTCGCCGCCTGCGAACGCGGCGTCGAAGGAGGCCGACGGGGCCTCGAAGTCGTAGCGCTTGAGACTCTTCAGCGCCTCCGGGGCGCCCTGGAGCCGGTCCATCCCGGCGTCCTCCCACTCGACCGAGACGGGCCCCTGGTAGTCGATCGAGCGCAGCATGCGGAAGACGTCTTCCCAGGGGACGTTGCCGTGGCCGGCGGAGACGAAGTCCCAGCCGCGGCGGGGGTCGCCCCAGGCGAGGTGGGAGCCCAGGCGGCCGTTGCGGCCGTCCAGGCGGGTGCGGGCCTCTTTGCAGTCGACGTGGTAGATCCGCTCGCGGAAGTCGTAGAGGAAGCCGACCGGGTCCAGGTCCTGCCACACGAAGTGGGAGGGGTCGAAGTTCAGCCCGAACGCGCTGCGGTGACCGACCGCTTCCAGGGCGCGGTGGGTGGTCCAGTAGTCGTAGGCGATCTCGCCGGGGTGGACCTCGTGGGCGAAGCGCACGCCCTCGGCGTCGAAGACGTCCAGGATCGGGTTCCAGCGCTCGGCGAAGTCCTGGTACCCGCGGTCGATCATCGCCTGGGATGCGGGCGGGAACATCGCCACCAGATGCCAGATCGCCGAGCCGGTGAAGCCGATGACGGTCCGGACACCGAAGGCGGCCGCCGCCCGCGCGGTGTCCTTGATCCGCTCCGCCGCCCGCCTGC
>NZ_KQ948743.1:205584-362016 GCF_001514195.1 Streptomyces griseorubiginosus
AACAAAGGTGTGCTCATAGCCGAGACCATGACCCGGCGGCCACCACGCGTCCAGGTAAGGGTGATCCGGTTCGGTGACGAGGATGCGGCGGAACCCGGCCGTCTCGGCAGGTTCCCGATGGTCGTGGAAGGACAGCTCGTTGAGGCGCTCCAGGTCGAAGGCGAGGGAGCCGGACTCGCCGTTGATCTCCAGACGCAGGGCGTTCTTGCGGCCGGTCGCCATCCGGGTGGCCTCGAACGTGGCGAGCGCTCCCGAGGCGAGGCGGCCGGTGAAGACGGCCGCGTCGTCGACGGTCACCGGGCCGCGCGCGGCACCACCGGACGCGGTGAGACCGGAGGAAGCGCCGTCGAGACGGGGGCGTTCCCTGACGAAGGTCTCCATCTGGGCGGAGACGCCGACCAGGACCTCACCCGCCAGGAACTGGGCGAGGTCGACGATGTGAGCGCCGAGGTCGCCGAGCGCACCCGATCCCGCGTGCTCCCGCTGGAGCCGCCACGTCAGTGGGAAGTCGGGGTCCACGAGCCAGTCCTGGAGGTAGCTGACCCGTACGTGGCGCAGCGTGCCGAGCCTGCCGTCCGCGATGAGCCGTCGGGCGAAGGTCAGGGCGGGCACGCGCCGGTAGTTGAAGCCCACCATGGCCAACTGGCCTCGCGAGCGCGCTGCTTCGGCTGCCGCGACCATGGCCTCGGCCTCGACGACCGAGTTGGCCAGCGGCTTCTCGCACAGCACGTGCTTGCCCGCCTCCAGCGCCGCGATCGCGATCTCCGCGTGGCTGTCGCCCGGTGTGCAGATGTCGACGAGGTGCACGTCGTCGCGGGTGATGAGGGCGCGCCAGTCGGTCTCCGTCGCGGCCCAGCCGTGCTTGTCGGCCGCCGCCCGCACCCGTTGCGCGTCGCGGCCGGCGATCGCGGCCAGGACGGGCCGCAGGGGCAGGTCGAACGCGTGTCCCGCGGTGCGCCAGCCCTGTGAGTGCGCGGCGCCCATGAACGCGTAGCCGACCATGCCGACGCCGAGCGTCGGCAGCGCGGTCCGACTGTCCCTCTGTTCCATACGGATTCCTCCTGGTCGGAGTGTCAGTGAGTCGTCGTGCTCTGCTGCCGCCCCGCCCCGCCTTCGCCGGACGCCGGGGCGGTGCGGCCCGGGCCGGTCAGATGAAGCCGGTCGGCAGGTACTGGTCGACGTTGTCCTTGGTGACGACGGCCGAGTAGAGGGTCAGGGAGGACGGGATCTCGAACTCGGCGAGGCCGCCGATGCCCTTGGCCTGGCCGAGCGCCCGGGCGAGGTCGATCGCGGAGGCGGCCATGGTCGGCGGGTACAGGACGGTCGCCTTCAGCACGCTGGTGCCGCTCTTGATGGCGTCCATGGCGGACTTGGCGCCCGCGCCGCCGACCATGAGGAAGTCGTCGCGCCCGGCCTGGTCGATGGCGCGCAGCGCACCAACGCCCTGGTCGTCGTCGTGGTTCCACAGCGCGTCGAAGGACGACTGGGCCTGGAGCAGCTGGGCCATCTTCGCCTGCCCGGACTCCACGGTGAAGTCGGCAGCCTGGCGGGCCACCTTGCGGATGTTGGGGTAGTTCTTCAGGGCGTCGTCGAAGCCCTTGGTGCGCTGCTGGGTCAGTTCGAGGTTGTCGAGTCCGGCGAGTTCGACGACCTTGGCGTTCTTCTTGCCCTTGAGCTGCTCGCCGATGTAGTGGCCGGCGTTGAGGCCCATGCCGTAGTTGTCGCCGCCGATCCAGCAGCGGTACGCCTGCGGGGAGGCGAACACACGGTCCAGGTTGACGACGGGGATACCCGCGCGCATGGCCTGGAGGCCGACCTGGGTGAGGGCCTTGCCGTCGGCCGGCAGGATCACCAGCACGTCGACCTTCTTGTTGATCAGCGTCTGGACCTGGCCGATCTGCTGGGCGGTGTCGTTGGAGCCCTCGGTGATCTCCAGGGTGACGTCCGAATATTTCTTCGCCCGCGACTTGGCGTTGGAGTTGATGGCGTTGAGCCAGCCGTGGTCGGCCTGCGGTCCGGCGAAGCCGATGGTGACCTGCTTGCCGGGCTTGTCGTCCGCGACCGGGGCGGCGTTGTCCGCGGCCTGCGCCTGCTCCTTGGGCTCGTTGCTGGTGCAGGCCGTGAGCAGGGCGCCGGCGGAGACGGCGGCGGTGCCGAACAGGAGTGCTCTGCGGCTGGTGGAGGCGGGGGTTTCAGGCATGGCGGATCGACCCTTCGAGTGGGCGGTGAGGTGGCGGGGATGCGGGCAGGCGGGGTGCCGGACGGCGGGGTCAGGGGCCGCCGTCCGGCACGTACCGCACGGCGTCAGGTGCCGCCGTGCGGCGAGCGGCGCTGGACCAGCACGGCGGCGACGATGATGGCGCCCTTCGCGATCTGCTGGACAGCGGTCTCCAGGTTGTTCAGGGCGAAGATGTTGGTGATCGTGGTGAAGACCAGGACGCCCAGGACGGAGCCGATGATGGTGCCCCGGCCGCCGCTGAGCAGGGTTCCGCCGATGATCGCGGCGGCGATGGCGTCGAGTTCGTAGAGGTTGCCGTTGGTGTTCTGGCCCGACCCGGCGAGCACGATCAGCATGAACGCGGCTATCCCGCAGCACAGTCCGGACAGCAGGTAGAGATAGAGGCGCTGGCGGCGGACGTCGATGCCGGCGAGGCGGGCCGCTTCCGCGTTGCCGCCGACCGCGACGGTGCGGCGGCCGAAGGTGGTGCGGTTGAGCACCAGCCAGCCCACGAGGGTGACGGCGGCGAAGATCAGGACCAGCGGCGGGACACCGAGGATGTAGGAGTCCCTGGCCCCCAGGTCGAGCACCGACTCGACGCTCACGATCTGGGTGCTGCCGTCCGTGATCTGGAGTGCCAGGCCTCGGGCGGAGGCGAGCATGGCCAGCGTCGCGATGAACGGCACCATCCTGCCGTAGGCGATCAGCAGCCCGTTCACGAGACCGCAGCCGACACCGACGATCAGCGCGGTGAACAGGATGCCCGCGAAGCCGAACTCCTGGGTGGCCACGGTCGTCGCCCACACCGAGGCGAGCGCCACGATCGCGCCGACCGACAGGTCGATGCCGCCGCTGGTGATCACGAACGTCATGCCGACGGTGACGACACCGATCACGGACGCCTGGGTGAGCACGAGTTGCAGGTTGCTCGTCGCGAGGAACTCGTCCGGAGCGGTGATGCCACCGACCGCGACGAGGACGGCGAGGACGCCGAGCAGGGACAGTGTGCGTACGTCCCCTCCCCACCGTGGGCCCGAACCCGGCTTCTCCCCCACGGACTTGGCGGCGGACGTCGGCGCGTCCTTCTGCGCCGCGGTGGTCGGCTGCGTCATGACGTCGGGCTCCCTTCCATCACAAGATCGAGTACGCGGTGCTCGTCGAGCTCCCGGGCGTCCGCCGTGTGCACGACGCTGCCTTCGCGGAGCACCAGCACCCGGTCGGCGAGTCCCAGGACCTCGGGGACCTCGCTGGACACGAGAAGTACGGCCAGGCCCTCGTCGGCCAGCCGGCGGATCACTGCGTAGAGCTCCGCGCGGGCGCCGATGTCGACGCCCCTGGTCGGCTCGTCCAGCAGCAGCACCTTGCAGCCGCGCAGCAGCCAGCGGGCGAGTACGGCCTTTTGCTGGTTGCCGCCGGACAGGGTCCTGATCGCGGCGTCCGGGTTGTCCGGTCGCAGGGACAGTTCCCGCACTGCTTCGTGCGTCGCGGCCCGCTCGGTACGGCGGTCCAGCCAGCCCGCGCGAGCGAACCGGGACAGCGTGGAGATCGAGACGTTGCTGCTGACCGACTCCAGCATCAGCAGTGCCTGCGCCTTGCGTTCCTCGGGTGCGAGACCGATGCCGGCACCGACCGCGGCGCGGACGCTTCCGGGGCGCAGAGGTGTGCCGTCGACGAGGACGCGGCCTCGGTCGGGCTTGCGGGCGCCGTAGATCGTCTCCAGGATCTCGCTGCGCCCGGACCCGACGAGCCCGGCCAAGCCGACGATCTCACCGGGCCGCAACTCCAGATCGACCGGCGCGAACTCCCCTCGCCTGCTGAGCCCTTCGACCTTCAGCACGGGCGCCCGCTCCGCCGCGAACCCGGCCGCGGGCCGCTCGGGGAAGACGTACTCCACGTTCCGGCCGGTCATCAGGGCGACGACCTCGTGGGTCGGTGTGGACTCGGCGGGCAGACCGCCCGCGACCGACCGGCCCTCCTTGAGGACCGTGACCCGGTCGCCGATGCGGCGGATCTCCTCGAGGCGGTGGGATATGTAGACGACGGCGACACCGTCGGAGGTCAGATCGCCCACGATCCTGAAGAGGTTGTCGACCTCTTCGGGGTCGAGCGCCGCCGAGGGCTCGTCCATCACGATCAGCCGCACCTCGTGGGAGAGCGCGCGGGCCATCGAGACGATCTGCTGCTGGGCGGCGGACAGTTCACCGACGAGGCGCGTCGGATCGATCTCCGCGTGCCCGAGACGTTTCAGCAGCTCGGCGGTGGCCGTCCGGGCGGCGGAGGCACGCACCACGAACCCGGCCGCGGTGGGTTCGTGCCCGAGGAAGACGTTCTCCGCGACGGACAGCCCCTCGATCAGGTCGAGTTCCTGGTAGATGGTGGCGATGCCGAGCCGCATGGCGGCGACCGGCGATCCCAGGGTCACGGGCGCACCGCGCCAGGTGATCTCACCGCTGTCCGGCTGGTGAGCGCCGGCGAGCACTTTGATCAGAGTCGACTTGCCGGCCCCGTTCTGACCGAGCAGACAGTGCACCTCACCGGCCTGGACCTCGAGATCCACACCGTCCAGGGCGCGAACACCGGGGAAGGACTTGGTGATACCGGACATGGTGAGCAGGGGTGGTCGTGGTGCCATGAGGAATCCCCTCGGCGGATGCGGGCCGTGAGTGTGAGTGGGCAGGGCGGGGCCGGGTGGTTACGGCGGTGATGTGGCCGTTGCTGTGACGCTGCTGGTGAGTCGGGGGCTGCGCTGAGGGCGCCGGGGCGTTGCGGGGTCGCCGCGGCGCGCCGGGGTGCGGGATCGCCCAGGAGGGCGGGCTGGAGTGCGGGCTCCCAGGAGTGCGGGATCGCCCAGGAGTTCGGGACCCACGAGTGCGGGATCGTCTGGAAGTGCGGGAAGAGTGGGGGATCGCCTGGAAGTGCGGGGCGCCTGGAAGGGATCTGTCGGCGACGGGCTGGGTGGTGGGTCAGGCCGGCGAGAAGACGTGGTCGCTGATGAGGCGGGCCGCGCCGATGGCTCCGGCGGCAGGCCCCAACTCCCCCAGCACGATGGGCAGATTGCCGGTCGCCAGCGGCAGCGACTGACGGTAGACCTGGGTCCGGACGCTGGCCAGCAAGGTGTGGCCGAGTCCGGTCACACCACCGCCGATCACCACCAGCCCCGGGTTGAAGAAACTGACGAGCCCCGCGATGACCTGCCCCAGTCGCTTCCCGCCCTCGCGGATCAGCTCCAGGGCGACGGGGTCCCCGGCCGCCGCGGCAGCGGACACGTCCTCGGCCGTCAGCCGTTCGGCTGTCTCCAGCCGCGCGGCGAGCTGCGCCGAGCGGCCCTCACGCGCCGCCTGCTCCGCGTCGCCGGCCAGTGCGGCCCCGCTGAAGTGGGCTTCCAGGCAGCCCCGGTTGCCGCACACGCAGGCACGGCCGTCCGGGTCGACCTGGATGTGGCCGATGTCGCCCGCGCTGCCCGTCACCCCGCGGTGGACCTCACCGCCGGCGACGATGCCGCAGCCGATACCGGTACCGATCTTGACGCAGAGGAAGTCACCCACGGACCGAGCCACACCCGCGTGCATCTCCCCCATCGCCATCAGGTTCACGTCGTTGTCGACCATGACCGGACAGCCGAGTTCCTGACTGAGCGCCTCCCGCACGGGAAAGCCGTCCCAGCCCGGCATGATCGGCGGAGCCACCGGAACACCCTCCGGAAAGCGCACCGGCCCCGGAACACCGATACCGGCCCCGTCGAAACCCTCCGCCAGCCCGGACGCCCTCAACTTCGCCGCCATCGAAAGGACTTGCTCGAAGACCGCTACCGGGCCCTCACGCACGTCCATCGGTTGGTTCAGGTGCCCGAGGACCTCCAACTCCGCATTGGTCACGGCGACATCGATGGACGTGGCCCCGATGTCGACGCCGAGGAAGCGCAGCGTCGGCGCGAGCCGGATGTTGTGCGAGCGGCGCCCGCCGCGGGAGGGGGCCAGCCCGTCCGCGACGACCAGGCCCGTCTCCAGCAGCCGGTCGACCTCGACCGCCAGCTTCGAACGGGACAGGTCCACCAGATCACCCAGCTGGGCACGAGAGTTGGAGCCGTTGTCACGCAACAGACGCAGCAGCCGTCCCTGATGGGTGTTCTCAGGTCGAGCGGTCATCCGTCTCACGATCCCCTCCCCTCGCACACGACCGGGTCCCGGACGCCGCCGGTCTCCGCCGACTGCGTCGTCAGGCTTTCGAGGAGGAACGTAACAACGATTTTCCAGACTGGGAAGTACTTGTGCAGCACTCAGACGTTCTTTTCCCACACTCAGGACAAAGTCGAAGTCTCAGCGGCGTACGCGGTACCACAGGTGTGTCGCGCCCTTGCCCTGGATCACGGTCGGGTCGTCGAAGCGGTGCGGTGCGTCGGTCAGGTCGGCGAAGTAGGGGATCCCGTTGCCGAGCAGTACTGGCACGAGACTGATGCAGACCTCGTCCACCAGTCCCAGGTCGAGTGCCTGCCGTGCGATGTCGGCGCTGGCGATGCTGACGTGTCGGTCACCGGCGATCTCCCTGGCTCGGGTGACGCCTTCCGCGACGCCGTCGACGAAGGTCGTACGCGGCCACTTCGCTGCGGCGTCGGGCGCGCGGTGCGTCACGACGACGACCGGCGCGCCGATGGGGTGGTTGTCGTCCCAACCGTTGGTCAGGTCGAACAGCCGGCGGCCGCAGACGAGAGCACCGGCTCCGGCGAGGACCTCGCGCAGCATCTCCGCGCTGTTCGCGTCGACCTGGAAGGACCAGCGCTCGTCGGCACTGGGCACGGTGACATCGCCGGCACCGTACCAACCGAACAGCTCATCGGTTCCGTCACCGGGGTCGGCTATGTACCCGTCCAGCGACATCGTCATGTGGGTGTAGACCTTGCTCATGCGGACCTCCTGCGGGCTCCTTCTGGACAGACCTCCGGGGAGTCTCGAATTCATCGGTACCGTTACCGGCCGATTTGGCATGTAATTGGGCGAACCGTATGGAGACAGCAGGTCTCACAGGTGCGCGTATGCACCTAAGGGGGCCTGTCTGCGGCAGGGGTCCTTGCGGCGATGGCTCCGACCGCGGCGAGAAAGCCGTGCAGGCGTCCGCCGGAGGACACCGCGTCGACGTAGACGGTGGTGACGATCGCAGTTCCGAGGGCGTTGGCCAGTTGTTGGACCGGCGCATCGGCGCAGCCCTCGCCGTAATCGCGGCGCTCATCACCCGGTTCGTCCTGCGGCGAGAAACGTGGGCCGCACAGCGTTCCGGTCCGTTTGCGTCAGAGCATCTTGAGGCCCCGTTGCGCGATGCGCAGTACTTCATCCCGCGGTCGCTCGTCCGCTCGTTCAACGAGCACGAGGCCCCAATCCTGTCGCCGGACTGCGGCAAGGGTCACCGCCCGCTCGTGCCGCAAGTACGTCACCGCCGAAGCGGCGTCGGTCACTTGGGGAGTCACCTCGTAGTGCGCGAGTTTGCCGAGGTACCAGTCCAGCCACTGTTCTCCTTCGCGCGCCACGGCTCGGGACAGTGCGGACTCTGCGTTCCCGTCGAGGAAGACCATGACCGGCCGGAGGGGTGCGAGCACCTCGCTGAGATCGGTCATGAAGGTGTCGATCGTCTCCGCGTCCTGTCCCATGGCCAGCAGCGTGGGTACGAACGGCATCAGCGCATCCGCGATCACCACGTCGTCGCCACTCGCCACCACGGCGTCGACGAAACTCGCAGTTGCGCCGATCAGCATCTCCGGTCGCACTCTGCCTGTCGTCTCGAACTCCGCGGCCACCGCGGCGAACTGGGGCCGGGACAGGACCTCCTCCTCGCGGAAGTGATCCACGCGCAGTCCCCGGCCGGACAACCATGAAGACAACCCGGCACACAAAGTCGACTTTCCCACTCCGGGAGATGCTCCCCACACGGTGATCAGGACCGTCACGGTCGCCCAGTCTAAGGTCGTGCCGGCAGGTGGCCGTCGCTCGTGTGATCCCGGCCGAGGACCGGCCCCCGGTTCAGGCGTCCTCGAACAGCAAGTCCTCCGCCGGGTGGGTCATCCGTACCGTCGTGCCGTTGGTGGTCTCCACCACGTGGTGCAGTCCCACGCAGCGCTCCCCCGTGGAGAGGATGGAGTACCGGTCGCCCACGCCGGCCAGGTAGGCGGGGAAGCAGGTGAGCGGCATCGTGCCGAGGTTCAGGTAGTCCACCAGGCGGCGGAACAGCTTGGGCAGGAGCACGGCGTCGTCCGTCAGCGAGGACAGGCCGCTCACCTTCACCCCGCTGAGGGTGACGTCGCTCGGCCACAGCCCCCGGCCCACCTCCCGTGCCTGTTCGGCCGTGGTGGCCATCTCGGCGCGCAGGCTGGTGAAAAGGCTGCGGTAGAACGTGGGGTAGGTCAGGCCTACAGTGAGTAGGTGGTGGTTCAGCGTCGTCCGCAGCAGGGCGGCGTCCACGTCGATCTCCCGGCCGCTGTCCCCCGGCGGTGTGCCGCGGCCCGCCAGGGCGATGCAGCGGCCGTGGATGTCGGTGCCCCGGGTGAGGACGAAGCCGGGGACCGTGGCCGGGGTGGTGGCGAGCACGTTCTCGTCCTCACGCTGGACGTCGGTGAAGCCGATCCAGCTCAGCAGCTCGTCGCGCGCGGCGTGGGCGAACGGCAGGGGCTGGTGGACCCGGTAGGCGCCGTAGTGCGTCTCCAGTGCGTCGATCGCGTCCAGCCGCAGCTTGGCGCGACCGGAGGCGGTGCGCTCGACGGCCCGGCCGAGGCCACCGCCCACGAGGTCCCACTCGGTCGGGTCGGCGGCCGTGAAGGCCACCGTGTCCCCGTCCGGTTGGGTGCCCTTGACGTCGTAGAAGCCTTTGATCAGAAGCATGGGCATGGCGACTCCCGGAAGTGCGTCCTTGGAGTACCCCCCTCTCCTCAATTGTGCGGCCGGACAGGGCAATTCGCATGTCGTGCGCAGCAACGGACTCCCGCCGACCCGTCAGTTGAGCGAGTGGCGATCAGCCGGGCGCATCGCCGATGAGTTTCCGGTGGCCGTGCGGTCTGTAGTGCATCGACGAAAGGAGCGCACCATGCGCAAGATCATCGTTTGCACGTTCCTCAGCCTGGACGGCGTCATGCAGGCGCCCGGTGGCCCGGACGAGGACACCCAGAGCGGCTTCGAGCACGGCGGCTGGCAGAAGCCGGTGACCGACGACGAGGTCGGCGCGGCCATCGCGGGCTGGTACGAGCCCGCCGACGCGATGCTGCTCGGCCGCAAGACGTACGACATCTTCGCGTCGTACTGGCCGACCGCCGATCCCAGCAACCCGTTCACGGACCGGATGAACAGCATGCGCAAGTACGTCGCGTCCCGAACGCTGACGTCCGTCGAGTGGCAGAACTCCACACTGCTGGAGGGCGATGTCGCCGATGCCGTACGTGCGTTGAAGGCGACCGACGGGGGCGACATCAACGTCGTCGGCAGCGGGGACCTCGCCCAGACTCTCATGCGGCACGATCTCGTCGACGAGTACCGCCTGACCATCCACCCGGTGATCATCGGAAGCGGCAAGCGGCTGTTCGCCGACGGTGCGATCCCGACCGCGCTGGAGCCGGTCAGTGTCTCGACGACGAAGAGCGGCACCGTCGTCGGTGTCTACCGACCGAACGGCAGGCCCGGATACGACAGCTACTAGGACGCGCTGGGTGGCCCGGGCCCTTGTCTCACGGGTGGGGCGTCCGATGCCGCGGCTCCGCCCCACCTCCACCCGGCGGCCGCACCGCGGTCCACTACATGGCCACCGGCAGCGAGTGGCCTCAACCCGAACGCGAAGCCGTACGGCCGCAAGAGCCTCCTGGACCTCTCCGACCCCACCCAGCCCCGGGACCGGGCGTGCGTGGAGGCTTTCGAGCGGGAGCTCGACATGCCGTGGGCGCTCTACCACGTGCGGCGCCTGTTCCTGGTGACGGAGGACAGCAGGCGCCGGCCGGTGAAGCGCTCCACCGAGCGCGTCGACCTCGGCGGCCTGCATCACCTCGCCCAGCGGCTGATCTCCGTCCCCGGGCGGCACGGCCTCGACGTCGAGCACGACCCGGTATACGGGCGCGCCCGGGCCTGGATCCGGCCCCGTGCGAAGGGCTGGCCGATGGCGGAGGAACTCTTCGCCCCCGCCCGCGTGATCGACAAGAGGGACCAGAACTTCGAGCAGCACTGGACGCCCTCGTCTCGGGCTCCGCCGCCAACTCCCTCTCGCCTGCATCGCCCCTCACCGCCGCTCCCGGAAGGACATCCCATGCGCGCTGAGGCCCTCAGCCCCTGCTCCTCCCCCGCGTCTCCGCAGTTCTGTACCTGGCCACGCCGTCCGGAGCTGACGTACGGGCCGTCATGCAGGCCGGCCTGCTGGCCTGCATGACGGCCCCGGCCCACGGAAACGTGATCCCGCCCAGCACCCGGTACGCCTGCGCCGACGGCAAGTTCGGCAAGAGCTGGCCCGGCGAGCAGGCCTGGTTCGCGTGGCTGACGGCGACCGTCGACCGCTACGGCCCCGAGCTCTGTCTGTGGGCTGTAGCCCCCGACGTTCCGATGGACGCCGCGGCCACCCTCACTCAGTCGCTGCCCTGGCTGGAGCCCATCCGCGCCTTGGGGATCCGGGCCGCGTTCGCGGCTCAGGACGGCAGCGACCACGGCCTCATCCCCTGGGAGACGGTCGACGTGCTGTTCCTCGCCGGCAGCACCGAGTGGAAGACCTCACCCATACCTCGCCTCCGGGCCCGACACCAACCTCCCCCGTCTGTGCCATATCGGCGCCGCGCTCATGGGCGTCCTCGCCCCCGTCCCTCCGCCGTGCCCTCCCCGATGTCCGCAGCGGGTCCGAGGCCAGAGGAAGCTGTCCGCGGTGGTGCGAGCATGCAAGCCCCGAGCCTGGAAGGGTCGACTTTCATGAGGCCGAGGGCAACGCGGCACCGCATAAGCCC
This sequence comes from Streptomyces griseorubiginosus, assembly GCF_001514195.1. Taxonomy (GTDB): domain Bacteria; phylum Actinomycetota; class Actinomycetes; order Streptomycetales; family Streptomycetaceae; genus Streptomyces; species Streptomyces griseorubiginosus. The sequence continues at coordinate 216,753 of NZ_KQ948743.1, forward strand.
GGACATTTCAATGTCTCATGGCTTCTCAGGGGGCCCAAAGATCGTGCTGTTGGTCCATCGCCGAAGCCGAAAGACCTGTCGCCAGGGGTCACGGCTGCGACGGGACCGCGACGCGCTCGGTGGGGCGGCTGCGGGCTCTCGACATCGCTGTGAGCGCGACCGCGGCAGCGAGCGCGAGTGCTATGAGCACGGCGCTGGAGACCATGAAGGCGCGATCCACTCCGATGTGTCCGATGACGCTGGAGGCCAGGAACGGCGACACCGCCAGCGCGCCGGCGATACCGGCCTCCCACAGGCCCAGGGCCTTGGCGAGGTGCGCCTCGGGGATGCGCTGTTGGACGAAGGCGATCAGCGGGATGTCGGTCAGGGCGGACGCGAGTCCTGTGACGGCGAGGAGCACGGCGATGGCCGCAGGCGCGTGGACCAGGCCCAGCGGAAGGCGGAAGGCTCCGAGCAGGGCCCAGGCCAGGACCGCGGTCATGGCGAGTCTGGGCAACGGCAGGCGTACGAGCACCAGGGCGCCGGCGATCTCGGCCAGGCCGGCGATGCCCAGCATGAGCCCGTACTCACCGCCTTGGCCGACCAGAACCACCAGACCGACGGCCAGGAACCCACTGGCCACGGCGAGCGCGAGGACGAAGGTCGCGATGACGACCAGCACATCGGGCGCCGCCCTCAGGGCCGCGAGGCCGGCGGCGAGGTCCGCGCCCAGCCGGACGCGCGGCCCGGCCGGGGCGGGACGGCGGACGCGTAGGGCGTACAGGGCCGCCGCGGAGAGCAGGAAGGTGAGCCCGTCCACCGCCATGACCAGCGGGAAGGAGGCGAAGGCGAGCAGCGGGGCGAGCAGCAGCGGTCCGACGAAGAAGGCGGCTCGGAAGGCGACCTGGAGCACACCGTTGGCCTGCTGAAGATGCTCCGCCGGCACGAGCTGGGGCACGATCGCGTTCCGTGCCGGTGCGAAGGGCGCGCCGATGAGGGCCAGCAGGGCCGTTCCCAAGACCAGTACGGTCAGGTTCAGCGCACCTGCCAACAGCATCCCCACCCCGGCGGCCACCATGGCCGCGCGGGCGAGGTCGGTGCCGATCATCAGACGTCTGCGGTCGTAGCGGTCGGCGTACGAGGCGGCCACGAAGGTGGCCAGGAACGCCGGGGCGTACGCGGCCACGGTGACGAGCGCGACCGCCGACGGGTCGTGGGTGAGGGCCCATGCCTGCCAGGCGACGGCGGCGGTGTACAGGCCGTCGCCGAGTCGAGAGACGCCTTGGCCGACGAAGAGCAGCAGGAGGTTGCGGTCGCTGAGCAGTGCCATGCCGAAAGAGTCCTCGGCGGCCCCCACACCGCTCAACTTATTCGTCGGAACACTAATCAGTCCGGATCTCCAGATCGCGCATGCGCAGATGCAGTTCCGCCAGGAAGCGCGTCTGCGCGTCACGCGGGTCGAAGCCGCTCACCTCTCTGATGCGTTGGAGGCGGTAGCGGAAGGTGTTCGGGTGCAGATGCAGCTGCGCGGCGGCGGCGTTGGTGTCGCCGAAATGGTCCAGGTAGCAGCGGAGTGTGGCCAGGAGCTGGGTGTGCTGGTGCCGGTCGTGGCGTTCCAGTGCCAAGACGGCGCCGCCCAGGGTCTCGCCGTCCTGGCGGAGGGCGCCCCGCAGCCGCGAGAGGGCGTAGAGCAGCTGGACGTCCTCGAAGGCGGCGACACGGGGGGCGGACGGGTACTGCTGTTGCAGCCCGTTGATCCGGTCGACGTGGGATCTGGCGTACGGGATCCGGCCGGGTTCCGCAACGGCGGAGCTGACGGCCAGCACGATGCGCTCCCGCAGCGCCGCACGGTCCCACAGGTCCCGGGCCGTGTTCACCGAGCGGGCCCTGGCCTCGGTGTCGTCCGTGGATGCCGGCCAGGGCAGCACCGCGTAGGTGGCGCGGTCGTGCCGGGTGACGAGGGAGCGGGGGTGCACGGTCGTCAGGTACAGACGCAGCATGTCCGACGGGGCCTCGCCGAAGGCCGCGTCGTGCGCCGGCCGGCCCGGCGCGGCGGCCAGGACAGTGGCCTTGGTGGTGGACAGCCCCAGCCGCGCGGCGGCCTGGTCGGCGTCCGCCGTGCCGAACAGGAGGGCCTCCAGGTCGTCCTGCTCGGTGGTGCCCTGCCCGTCTTGGCTCATACGGACGGCGATCGTCCGTGCGGCGGCGCGGAATTGCGCCGTCTGCCGTGAGTCGAACGGGGTCTGGGTGGTGGCCCACAGGTACCCCAGGTGCGGACCGTCGTGCTGGACCCGGCAGGCCATCCGGGGCTTGGCCCGGTCGGAGGCCGGGTCCAGGAAGACGGGCTCCGGGGAGGCGGTCAGGCGGGCGATGTCCCCCCGGGAGCGCAGCACCTCGACGAGCCAGGGCTGGGCCTGCCGCTCCAGGATTCCGGAGACCCTTTCCTCGTCCGCGCTCTGCTGTCCTTTAGACCAGGCGAGCACCCGGAACTCGGTGTCCTCCAGGACGATCGGCACGTTGAGGAGTTCCCCGGCGGCGTCGATGACCGAGAACAGGTCTTCACGCCGGCCGGCGTGACCGTCGTGGCCCAGCTGGGACATCTCACCCACCTCCGCAGGTCCGGCTGTCATTTTAGGCGGCTTGGGCACGGTCCTGACCCGGCACCTGGCACCGTCTCTCAACCGGCGAGCCCGAGGAAGCGTTCGGCGTTGCCCCGGCGGATCGACGCCTTCTCCTCGGAAGAGAGGAAGTCGCTCTCGCGCACGACCCGGCCGGCGGGCCGCTCGCCCAGCGGGTAGGGGTAGTCGCTGCCGACCATGACCTGTCCGGCGCCGTAGGTGTCCACCAGCAGTCGCAGGGCGCGCGGGTCGAAGACGACGGAGTCGACGTGGAACCGGCCGATGTAGTGCGACGGCGGGTGTTCGGAGGTGCCCACCACGTCGGGGCGGCCCCGCCAGGCGTTGTCCATGCGCCCGAGCCAGAGGGCGAAGGACCCTCCGCCGTGCGCGAAGCAGATCTTCAGCCGGTCGTCGACACGGTCGAAGACCCCGCCGAGGATCATCGCCAGGAGCGACAGATGGGTCTCGGCGGGCATAGCGGTCAGCCACTGCGCCATCCAGCGGCGCAGTCGGGGTGAGTCGTCCATGTCCCAGGGATGGACGAAGACCGGGACCTGAAGCAGAGCGCAGTGCTGGAGGAAGGTGACCACGCCCGCGCTGTCCAGGTCGTGGTCGCCGACGTGGTTGCCGATCTCGACTCCCCGGTGCCCGTTGGCCAGGCAGCGTTCCAGTTCGCGGCAGGCCGCGTCGGGGTCTTGCAGCGGCACCTGGCAGAAGGGGACGAGGCGGTCGGGGGCCGGGGCGACGATGTCCAGGGCCAGGTCGTTGAAGATCCGTGCGATCCGTGCCGCCTCGGCACCGCTGCGGCCGTAGTGGAAGAAGGCGGGTGTGGGCGAGACGACCTGCATGCCGATGCCGTCGGCGTCCATGTCCTTCAGGCGTGCCGACGCGTCCCAGCACTCGGCGCCGATCCGCCGGAACTCCCGGGACCCGAGCATGATCATCGCGTCGGTCTCCGACTCGACGCGCAGCCAGGGCGCCTGGGGACCGGCGTCGGTGCGGAGGTCGGGCCAGCCGTGCGGGACGTAGTGGGTATGGATGTCGATAGTGTCGTGCTCGGGCACGGGGTCATCCCTTCCCGGGGTGCTCGGTCCCGCAGGAGCCGCAGATCCGGGCCTGCCGGTCGTCGTAGAAGGCGGCGAAGACGGGAGGCAGGTCGGCCACGATGTCGGTGACCTGGAGCTCCACCTCGTGGACGAGGGCGTGGCAGGCGGGGCAGTACCACTGGAACCTCTCCAGGGTGCCCGGCTCGCGTACGCGCTCGATGACCAGGCCGATGCTGTCGGCTTCCGGGCGCTGCGGGGAGTGCGGCACGTTCCCGGGCAGCAGCCAGGTCTCGCCCTCCCGGATGTGGACGGCACGCGGGCCGTCCTCGGTCATGACGTCGACGTACATGGCCCCGCGCACCTGGTGGAACCACTCCTCGTACGGGTCGACGTGGTAGTCGGTGCGCTGGTTGGGGCCGCCGACGACCTGAACGATGAAGTCCGTGCCCAGGGCCATGGTGCGGTTGTTCACGGGCGGCTTGAGCAGGTGGGCGTGGTCGTCGATCCACTTCTGGAAGTGGATGACCTCGGGGAGGACGGTCATGACGTGTCTCCTTGGAAAATGGCGGGTCAGTGTCCCGAGCGGCGGCTGAGGGTGGCGATGGCCTGGATCTCGATGAGCAGGTGCGGGTGCGGCAACTGGTGGACGGCGACCGTCGTGCGGGTGGGGCCGTTGGCGTCGAAGTACTCGGCGTAGACCTCGTTGTAGCCACCGAAGTCGTTCATGTTGACGAGGTAGGCGGTGATCTGGGCGATGTCCTCCAGGTCGGCGCCGACCGACCGCAGGATGGCGCGCAGGTTCTCGATGACGGCGCGGGTCTGGGCCCGGATGTCGAGGGTGGTCGTGCCCAGGGCGTCGGCCTCGGCACCCGCGAAGGTGTTGTCCGGCCTGCGGGAGCTGGTGCCGGAGACGAAGACGAGGTCGCCGACGACCTTCACGTGCGGGAACCGTCCCCGGGGGATGGCCTGCCCGTCGACTACGCGTGCGGTGCTCATCAGCGGCCCTTCAGGGTGACGGTGCCGAGCCCCGCGATCTCGCAGACGGTGACGCCGGGGGTGAGCGGCAGGGCGGCGGTGGCGGCGCCGGCCAGGACGATCTGTCCGGGGGCGAGGGGGATACGGCGCCTGCGGCAGATGTCGAGCAGGGCGTGCAGGGCGGCCAGGGGTGCTCCGAGGATCGCCGCGGTGGATCCGACGGCCGCCGCCCGCGGGGTGCGCAGCCGCACCGCCTTGTTCGCGACGTCGGTGAGTGGGTGCCAGGGGCCGACGGCGTACCCGGCGGCCGAGGTGTTGTCGGCGATGACGTCGGTGACGGTGAAGAGGAAGTCCTGGTAGCGGGAGTCGATGATCTCGATGGCCGGTGCGACCGCGTCCACGCACGAGGCGATGTCGGTCGCGGGATCGTCGAGATCGACCTGGCGGCTCAGCCGGAACGCCACTTCCGGTTCGACCCGCGGATGGATGAAGCCCGTCAGGTCCACGTCGGCGCCGTCGCCGATGCGCATGGCGTCGGTCAGGCGTCCCACGATGATTTCGGAGACCCCCATCTGCGCCATCTTGGCCTTGCTGGTGAAGCCCAGTTTCACGCCGGTGAGCCGCTCTCCCCCGGCCTGCCGCAGACCGACCAGTGCTTCCTGTACGGCGTAGGCGTCGTCGATGCCGAGGGAGTGGGTGCCGGCGAGGCTGGGGACGGGAGTGTTCCGGTGCGCGGCCGTGTGCAGCCGCGCGGCAAGTTCCAGGGGATCGGTCGTGCTCATGCTGTTTCTCCTGCCTCGGCGGGCACACGGGCCAGGTCCAGGGCGATGTCGGTGAGAAGGTCCTCCTGGCCGCCTACCAGCCCGCGGCGGCCGGCCTCCTGGAGCAGCAGGCGGGAGTCGAGCCCGTGCCGCGCGGCCACACGTGCCGCGTGCAGCAGGAAGCTGGAGTAGACGCCCGCGCGGCCGAGGGTCAGAGTGTCGCGGTCGACTTGGACGGGCCGCTCCCGCAGGGGCCGTACGAGGTCCTCGGCGGCGTCCTGGAGGGCGAACAGATCGCAGCCGTGGTGCCAGCCGAGCAGGTCCGCCACGGCGACGAACGGCTCCGCCGGACAGTTCCCGGCGCCCGCCCCTTGTCCGGCGAGCGCGACGTCCACGCGCAGCGCCCCGTGCTCGACGGCCGTGACGCTGTTGGCGACGGACAACGACAGGTTCTCGTGCGCGTGGATGCCGATCTGCGTGTCGTCGGCGAGCACCTGGCGCAGGGCGTCGACCCGTTCGGCCACATCGGTCATGGTCAGCCGGCCGGCGGAGTCGGTGACGTAGACGCAGTGGGCTCCGTAGGACTCCATCAGCCGGGCCTGTTCGGCGAGTCGGGCCGGGGCGGCCATGTGGCTCATCATCAGGAACCCGGCGACGTCCATGCCGTTCTCGCGGGCCCAGGCGATGTGCTGCGCGCTGATGTCGGCCTCGGTGCAGTGGGTGGCCACGCGTACGCTGCCCACGCCGAGAGCACGGGCCCGTCGGAGATCGGCGATGGTGCCGATGCCAGGCAGCAGCAGGGTGGTGAGGGTGGCGTTCTCGATCACCTCGGCCGCGGCCCGGATCCATTCCTCGTCGGTGTGGGCCCCGAAGCCGTAGGTGGCGCTGGAGCCGCCGAGGCCGTCGCCGTGGGCGACCTCGATGGCGTCCACCCCGGCCCGGTCGAGTGCGGCCACGATGTCGCGGACCTGGGTGGTGGTGTAGCGGTGCCCGACGGCGTGCATGCCGTCCCGCAGGGTCACGTCCTGGACGTAGAGGTTCACTTGCTCACCCATCCTCGGAGTTCGGCCATGCGCTCGGCTGTCCGCAGGGCGGCGGAGGTCATGATGTCGAGGTTGCCGGCGTATTCCGGCAGGTAGTGGCCGGCGCCGCGGACCTGGAGGAAGCAGGTGACCTGCGTGCCCGTCACATGCCGGCCGAGGTGCGGGATCCACACCTCCCGCAGGGCGTCGAACTGCACGTCCTGCACGAGTTCGTAGCCGGGCACGTACTCCTGGACGTCCCAGACCGCCTGCCCCACCGAGTCCTCGATGGCGCGCAGCGTGCCGGCCGTGGCGTCCTCGACGACGCAGTAGACGGTGTTACGCATGGACACCGGCGGGTCTGCCGGGTTGAGCACGATGACGGCCTTGGCGGTGGCCGCGCCCGCGACCTCGCGCAGGGCCCGCGCGGTGGTCTCGGTGAACTCGTCGATGTTGGCGCGGGTGCCGGGCCCGGCGGACCGGGTCGAGAGGGAGGCCACGATCTCGGCGTAGACCACCGGAGTCACCCGGGAGACGGCCGCGGCGACGGGTACGGTGGCCTGCCCGCCGCAGGTGACCATGTTGACGTCGTCGGCGGCGAGGTGCTTCTCCAGGTTCACCGAGGGGACGGTGAGCGGGCCGGACGCGGCCGGCGTGAGGTCGACGAGCAGTTTGCCGTGGGCGCGGCAGACTTCGGCGTGCTGGGCGTGGGCGCCGGCCGAGGTCGCGTCGAACACGATCCGGATGTCGGCGAACTCGTCCATCTCCAGGAGACCGTCGATTCCCGCAGGGGTGGTGGCCACGTGCAGGCGCCGGGCGCGCGCCAGGCCCTCGGAGGCCGGGTCGATGCCCACCAGGGCCGCCATGCGCAGGTCCTTCGACTGCCGGATGACCTTGACCATCAGGTCGGTTCCGATGTTCCCCGAGCCCAGGACGGCGACCTTGACGCCGTCGGCCCGGGCGGTGTTCCCGTTGCTCATGCGCTGTCCTCCGAACGGGGCTCGATGAGGGCCTCGACCGTGCCGAGTCCGTCCAGTTCCAGGCGGTAGCGTCCGCCGTCGGTGATCTCCGCCATCGGTCCCAGGGCACCGGACATCACCACGTCGCCGGCGCACAGGGGCCGGCCCCGGCGGGCCAGTTCGCGCGCCAGCCAGGTGACGGCGACGACCGGGGAGCCGAGGCAGGCGTGACCGGCACCGAAGGAGACGGGCTCGTCGTCGCGGTACAGCGTCATCCCGACCCGGGCCAGGTCGAGCCCGGTCAGGGTGTGCGGGACGGTGCCGAGGACGACGGCGCCGCTGGAGGCGTTGTCGGCGACGGTGTCGGTGATGGTCAGGTCCCATCCGGCGATGCGGGAGTCCACGATCTCGACGGCCGGCAGGACGAAGGCCGTGGCGCGCAGGACGTCCGCGACGGTGGCGCCGGGCAGTTCGAGGTCACGGTCGAGGACGAAGGCGATCTCCCCCTCGGCGCGGGGCTGTATGAAGCGGTCCAGGGCGACGGGCTCGCAGTGGGCGAGGACCATGTCGTCGAAGAGCATCCCGAAGTCGGGTTCGAAGACGCCGAACTGCTCCTGCACGGCGGGCGCGGTCAGGCCGATCTTGGCACCGACCCTTCGTGCCCCCGCGGCCAGCCGCGCGGAGGCGAGGCGGCTCTGCACCTCGTAAGCGGTGTCGATGCCGGTGTCGCCGAGCAGGTCACGGACGGGGGCACAGGGCGTTCGGGTGGCGGCTGCCCGGGTCAGGCGGGAGACGGCGGCCTCGATGGCGTCGCTTCCCGTCGGCGGGACGGGTGTGTTCGGGTGGGTGTCGATGTCGGTCGTCATAGCTGCACGCACACGTTCGTGGGCTCGGTGTAGAAGTGGAGGGAGGAGGCGCCGCCTTCCCTGCCGATGCCGGAGAGCCCGGCACCGCCGAAGGGCGAGCGCAGGTCGCGCAGGAACCAGGTGTTGACCCAGGCCATGCCCACGTCCATGCGTTGGGCGACACGGTGGCCACGGCGCAGGTCATTGGTCCACACGGCGGCAGCGAGACCGTAGTCGGTGTCGTTGGCCATGGCGATGGCCTCCTGCTCGGTGTCGAAGGGGATGAGCGCTGCGACGGGACCGAAGATCTCCTCGCGTACGGGGCGGTCGGCGTTGGTCAGCCCGGTCCACAGGGTGGGTTCGATCCAGGCGCCGCTGTCGAGGGCCGGGCCGAGGGCCGGGGTGCCGCCTCCGGTGACGACCTTGGCGCCGGCCTGTTCGGCGAGGTCGAAGTAGCGCAGCACCTTGCGCCGGTGTTCCTGGGAGATCAGCGGGCCGGTGGTGGTGTGCGCGCTGAACGGGTCGTCGAGCCGCAGCCGGCCGGCCCGTTCGGCCAGGCCGTCGACGATGTCCGTGAACACGGCCCGGTGGACGTAGACCCGCTCGGTGCACAGGCACACCTGGCCCGTGTTGGTGAACACCGACCGGGACAGCCCGTCGAGCGCCTCGTCGACATCGACGTCGTCGAAGACGATCGCGGCGTTCTTGCCACCGAGTTCGAAGGACACCGGGCGCACCCCGTGCGCCGCCGCCCGCATGACCTCGGTCCCGGTGGCGGACGATCCGGTGAACGTGATCCCGTCCACGCCCGGGTGGGTCACGAGGAACTCGCCCGCGGAACCGGCGCCGAAGCCGTGCACGACGTTGTAGGCCCCGGCGGGCAGACCGGCATCGGCCAGCACCTCGGCCAGCAAGGCCGCGGTGGACGGCGTTTCCTCGCTGGGCTTGACGACCACCGCGTTGCCGCAGGCGAGCGCGGGGGCGACCTTCCAGGTGAGCAGCAGCAGCGGCAGGTTCCAGGGCACGATCACGGCCACCACGCCCAGCGGTTTGCGCACCGCGTAGTTGAGGGCCTGGCGCTCGTCCGGCAGGTCGGTGAGGTAGGAGTCCTGGTCGGCAGCGGCCACGATGTCGGCGAACGTACGGAAGTTGGCGATCGCGCGGGCGACGTCGAGTTCGCGGGCCTGGGTCACGGGCTTGCCCGTGTCGCGGACCTCCGCGGACACGAACTCCTCGAAGCGCTGCTCGATCAGGTCGGCCGTCCGGCGCAGCAGCGCGGTGCGTTCTCGTACGGGAGTGTGGGCCCAGCCGTCCGCCAGGGCGCCCCGCGCCGAGCGGACCGCGCGGTCGACCAGGGCGCGGTCCGCCTCGTGCACCTGGGCGAGGGGTGTGCCGGTGGCCGGGTCGGTCTTCGTGAAACAGCGTTCCTCGTCGGGTTCGGCGAAGGTGCCGCCGACGAAGTTACGGATGACGGGCAGGGGTTCAGCGGACATGGGGTGCCTCCTGAGGGTCGGGGTCGCCCGCTTCCTCGTTCGGCGCGACGGGTACGTCCCTGCGCATCACGTGGCGGACCTTGAGGGCGTAGACCAGGAGCAGGGCGAGGGTGAAGCCGGAGCCGACCCAGGCGGCCTGCGCCATCACGGGCACCACCGCGGCGGTCGAGGCCACCGCCAGCACACCCGCGATGCCGGCCCAGGCCGTCCAGGCACCGCCCGGAACCCGCAAATCCTGCGGTGCGGCCGGTTGAGCGGAGCGGCGGAAGGCGAGGTAGGCCGCGAGGATCAGCAGCCACACCAGGAGGACGGAGAAGATGGCGACGGAGACCAGCAGGTTGAAGACACTGTTGACCTTGAAAGCGGCCAGCAGGGCTGCCGCGACGATGCCGACGGCGGAGACCAGCAGGGCCCGGACCGGGACCCCGCGGCGGCTGAGGCGGGCCAGGGCGGCGGGGGCGCATCCGTCGTGGCCCAGGGAGTCCAGGAAACGGCTGGCAGCGTAGAGCTGCGCATTGGCCGAGGAGATCGCCGCGATCAGCACGATCACGTTGGTCAGCGAGGCGGCGGCCGGAATGCCGACCTGGGTGAAGACGTGGACGAACGGGCTGCCGTCGACGCCCCCGTCACCGCCTGCGACGTCCCGCCACGGCACGAGGGTGACGATGAGCCCTATGGACAGGATGTAGAACAGGCCCAGGCGCCAGATGAGCGCGCGCATCGCGGTGCGGATGGACCGTGCGGGGTCGGCTGTCTCCGCCGCCGAGATGGAGACGGTCTCGAATCCCACGAAGGCGAACATCACCACGGACAGGGCGGTCCAGACGGCCGTCGGCCCGTTGGGGAAGAAGCCGCCACCGGAGGTGAGGTTTCCCAGGCCCGCCGCCGGCGTGTGCGGCAGTCCGGCGAACACCAGCAGCAGCCCTGCCGCGATGAACACCACCACCGCGGTCACCTTCACGCTCGACAGCCAGAACTCCGCGAGGCCGAAGGACCCGACGCTGAAGAGGTTGACGGCCAGTACCAAGGCGGCGACGGCGGCGATGAGCAGGAGCATCGGGGCCTGCGGCCACCAGTAGCGGATGTAGATCGCCGCGGCCACCACCTCGCCACCGATGGCGACCGTCGTTCCGGCCCAGAACAGCCACCGGACGAGGAAGCCCGCCCACGGGCCGAGATAGAGGTGGGCGATGGTCCCGAAGGTGCCGCGCACGGGATGGGCGATGGTCATCGCCCCCAGCACCCGGGCGATGATGGCGACGAGTACCGCGCCCGCGATGTAGGAGAGGATCACGGCAGGGCCTGCTATGCCGATGGCCGAACCGGACCCCAGGAAGAGGCCGGTGCCCAGCGCGCAGCCGAGGCCGATCATGGTGGTCTGGCGGTGGGTGAGCGAGCGTACGAGCTCCCCCGGGGGCCGTTGGTCGCCGCCTGTGAAGGGCGCCTGCCCAGACGGGAGGGGGGCCGCGTTGCCGGTCTGGGTCATCTTTCCTCCGGAACGGAGTGGGCGAGCGCGTCGGCGGCCCGCCAGCAGTCGTGGAAGGTGGAGTAGAGGGGCACCGGCGCCAGCCGGATGATGTCCGGCTCGCGGGCGTCGGCGACGACTCCGTGCTCGTGGCGGAGCCTGCGGGCCAGGACGGCCGCACTCGTACGGCCGACGCGCAGCGACAGCTGGGCGCCTCGGCGTTGCGGGTCCCTGGGAGTGATCAACGTCAATGGACGGGTGAGGGTGACCGCGTCGAGAAGTCCCTCCAGGTACCCGGTCAGCTTCTCGCTGCGCCCCCGCAGCGACGCCATGCCGACGGTGTCGAACAGTTCCAGCGAGGTGCGCACCGGGCCCATGGCGAGAATCGGCGGATTGGAGATCGCCCACGCGTCGGCGGTGGCCGGCGGACGGGAGACCGGTTCCATCCGGAACCGGGTGGCGGCGTCGGTGCTCCACCACCCTTCCAGGCGCTGCAGACCGCGGTCGGTGACGTGCCGCTGGTGGATGAACACCCCCGACAGCGCGCCGGGGCCGGAGTTGAGGTACTTGTAGGAGCACCAGGCGGCGAAGTCGACGTCCCAGTCGTGCAGATGGAGCGGGACGTTGCCCGCCGCATGCGCCAGGTCCCAGCCGACCGTCGCGCCCGCGGCGCGGCCGGCTGCGGTGATGGCGGGGATGTCCATCAGCTCGCCGGTCAGGTAGTTGACGCCGCCCAGCAGCATCAGGGCCACGGTGTGTCCCTGCCGGTCGAGGAAGTCGACGACGTCCTCGGTGCGCAGGCAGTCCTCCCCGGGACGCGGACGCAGCCTGATGACCGCCTGGTCCGGATCGAGGCCCCGGAAGTGCACGTGGCTGCGCACCGCGTAACTGTCCGAGGGGAAGGCGCTGTCCTCGATCACGATCTGTGTCCGCTCGCCCTGGGGGCGATAGAACGAGACCATCAGCAGATGCAGGTTCACCGTCAGGGAGTTCATGACGACGGTCTCTTCGGGCAGTGCCCCGACCAGGCGCGCGGCCGGCTCGGTCAGCAGGCGGTGATAGCCGAACCACGGGCGTGCGGCGTCGTGGTGGCCTTCGACGCCGAAGCGGCTCCAGTCGGAGAGGTCCTGCGTCAGTTCCGCGAGGGTGGCCTTGGGCTGAAGGCCGAGGGAGTTGCCGGCGAGGTACGCGGTCTCGGTGTGTCTGCCGCCGTCGGCAGGCGGTATGTGGAACAGCTCGCGGTGCCCCGGGAGGGCTTCGTCGAGCTGATGGGCCTCGGCTTCGGAGGCGGTGGGTCGCGCGAGCAAGGCAATGCCCTTCTGGGAAATGGAGCTGGATGACCGATGGGTCGACGCAGGCGCCGAAGCTGAGCGCGTGGGCCGAAGGCGGTCATGAGCGGGCTGGTCGCTCTGGTGGGTGGGAAGGAAGCGGTCAGCGCCGAGCCGCGGCCAGACGCATCAGACGGAGGGTCTCGGCATGAACTCGGGTGGAGGGCACGGCGAGTTCCACGGGTGAGTCGAAGTGGTTGCGCCCGGACTGCTCGAACGCGGTGACCGGGCAGCCCTGCCGGCGCAGATGCTCCGCGAACGCGCGCGACTGCCGCTTGAACTCGTCCGTCTCACGTTCCCCCCAGGCGATCACCACGGGGCAGCGCACCGATGGCGTCAGCAACAGCGGACTGCAGTTCTGGACCTCGCTGCCGTCAATGCCCACGACGTCGTTGACGTAGGTCTGCCGTACAGGGGTCAGGTCATAGATCCCGCCGAAGAGCACCGCGCCCGCGATGGGGTCCGCGGGCAGACCCCACTGCCGCCACGGCGTGGCGAGCAGCATGGCGGCCAGGTGAGCGCCGGCCGAGGATCCGGAGACCACGATCCGCTCGGGGTCGATGCGGTGGTCGGCCGCCCGGCGCCACAGCCAGACGAAGGCCCTGCGCACCTGGTCGACGATGTCCGAGAGCCGGGCTCGCGGGGCGAGGGCGTAGTCCGGAGTGGCGTAGACGGCACCCGCCTGCACCATGGCGGGAGCCGGGAACGCGGTGTCCTCCTTGGACAGCTGCTGCCAGTATCCGCCGTGGACGAAGAACAGAGCGGGTCGGCTTTGCGGGCCCGGTCCCGAAGGACCGTAGACGTCCAGCCGGTCGTCGTGTCCCGGTCCGAAGCGCAGGTCGCGACGGGCCACCGCGGCCAGCTCCTGTCGGGCGAGGCGGCTGCGGTCCGCGTAGTCGTCCAGGAACGGCCGGATGTCGTCCACCATGCTGCTGGGTGAGTACTGGGCGTCCAGCCGGCCCTGGTCGAAGTCCCCGTACGCAGGTGCTGTCATGGCAGCAGCCGATCTGAGGTCTCCTCCCGCGACTTCTTCAGAAAGGCGACGAAGTCGCTGCCGCCGGTTCCCTTGGCGGTCTCCTGGTCGCTCTGGAACCGCTTGATGTAGCGCCCGGTGATGCCGATGTGCTGGGCCCGGAGCCGGACCAGGGCGTCCACCGCCGCGTTGTACGCGTCGCCGAGCCGGGGGTGGGTGCCGCGGTCTCGCTCGACGCATTCACGGACCGAGGGACCGGCCTCGAGATCCTCCAGGAAGCGACGGTGCGGCGCGGGCATGTGTGCGCGCATGCCGGTCAGGAATCCCGCCGTCATCCCGTGCGGGTGCGGGATGTCGAGTCCGGCGTCGAAGGCCTGGATGAGGGAGCTCTGTGCGGCGCTCCCGCCGGCCAGCACCAGCGGTTCCCGGTCCACGCCCTCGAAGCGCAGCCCCGGCGCGGACCATCCCGTGAGGAACGGCCTGATGCGATGGTAGAAGACGTAGTGATCGCACCAGCGTTCGACGTCGAGGAACGCGTCGGTCACCTTGTCGACGACATCGCGGATTCTGAGCAGCGCCTTGGTGAGACCGGCCTGGTCCTCGGCCGCCGCCGCGTGCTGGGCCTGCACGAGCAGGGGCAGCCCGGGAGCGCCGGCGAGTTCGACGCCCACCGTCGCCAGATAGAACCACTTCTCGTCGACGCCGCCGAGAAACGTCACCTGGGTGTCGATGTTCGACATGCTCAGCGGTTCGCCGGCGTCGATGCGCCGCCAGTTGTGGAGCACGATGGAGGCGTGGGAGATGATCGGCGCCCGGTCCAGGGCTTCGGCGAGCGTGTGGAGCGGCCTTGCCAACGGTGCCGGAAGCGTGTCCGCGGGTGTGTCGGTGGCCCACACGTACGCGTTCGCGAGAGAGCACAACAGCAGCATGGCCCGTTCCTGCTCCCCGCTGGAGTGCAGCCGGTCCGGTGCGAGCACGGGCAGCGATTCGACCGCCGGGCGCATCCGCCCTGTCATGATCAGGGCCGCGATGTTCCGCGCGAGCCGCTCCCACGGTTCGTAGTACGCCTGCAGCGCGTCCACCGGGTCCTCGGCGGGCACGAACCCGTGCACGGCATCGATGGCGTACTCGCCCAGCGCGGCCACTCGGGGCCGGGGAGCCCGTATGCGCGTCGTCTCAGGGATCACTGTGCTTCCTCCTCGTGCGTCTCCACGAGGTTGCCCTTCCCCCGAGGTGGGGCATATGGATGTCGGCACGAACCCGGAGCCCTCTGATTGGGCTCGGGCACTAAGACGTCGCTGTGTCGTCGCCCCTCAGGAAGCTTTCCAGGCTGGGCGTCAGGCCCGTCACCTGTCCGGGCGCAAGTCGGTAGAGGACGTAGTAGCCCTCGCTGCGGCGCTCCAGCAGACCCGCGTCCGTCAGCACGCGCAGGTGCTTGGACAGGGCCGCCTCGCTGACACCGACGAGCGGGGCCAACTCCTGGGTGCTGCGCGGGCGTTCGGCGATCAGTCGGAGGGCGCGCAGCCGGGTGTCGTCGGCCAGCGCCCGCAAGGTGCCGACGAGTTGGGTGGGGGGAATCCTCGGGCGGGCTTCCCGGGCGATGGAGGAGACCGGGAAGACGAGGCCCAGGGGCCAGGGACCGTCGCAGTTGACGCGTACGTGCGGCCACACATAGGCGCTGGGGGCCAGGACGAGGGTGTCGTCCGGGCCGATGGTGACCTCGTGGTCGTGCGGCCGCTCCAGCCAGAAGCGTTCGGCCTGCCGGTCGCTGCGCACTTCCGGCCACAGGCCACGGAGCATCCCGTACAGACCGCGCTGCTCGATCTGGTGTCCGGCCTCGCTGACGCCGGCGGCGAGTTCGGGCTCGACCCGTGCCCATTCCTCCTCGAACGCCTCGCGCCAGTAGCGCTCCAGCATGCTCAGGAACCGCTCCAGCAGGGCGCGGGGGTCGTCGAGGAGCATGGCGGCCATCGCTTCGTCGCTTTCCCGTGCGAGGCGCTCCCGGAGCAGACGGCGTACTTCCGGTGTGTGCAGCACCTGCGGATCCCTGCCCGCGCCGCTGCCCGGCCAGGGCGTGAGGAGAGGGACGGCGAACTCCAGGCGGACCAGCTCCGGATCCGCCGTGCGGAGGCCGGCCAGTTCGCCCTCGAAGTCCGTCAGCCGGCCGGTCGGCTGCGGAAAGAGGAACTCGGGGAAGTATGAGCGCACCGCATAGGAGAAGGCCTCGATCTCGCGCTTCAGCGGCGGGGACAGCTTGCGCATCGCCCGCACCCAGCCGTGCTGGACGGGGTGGTGCTTGGGCTCCACCAGCACATGGAGACTCAGTACGGCTTCCATGGTCGGCGAGTAGGCGAACGCCACCCGCTCCGCACCGCCGGCAGGGACTCGGAACACGATCGTCATGACCCGTCATCCTGGCCGCACGGCGTCCACAAAGGGAGCCGCGCCGCGCCGCCAGGCGTTTGCCGGCACGCGGACGCCGTGTGGGGGAACGCATCGTGATTCGGAAGGCGTCTGGACAAGCACCTCTCGGCAACGCGGTCCTGGGGCGGAACTCGCCGCTCGACCCCGGGCGCCGCCCGGCGGTCGTCCGCGTCGATCACGTCCACCGGGTGGGGACTTGCCAGGCCTCCCACACCAAGGTGTGATCAGCGTGAGGCAAAACCCCCCTGTTCACGCTCACGGGTGAATTCCTGGACCACCGCGGCTGCGGCGCTCCACCGGCAGGGCCCGCGCACCGGCCCGAAGTCCCTTGCAGGGCGCCTCCGGGGTGATTTATGCACACTGCACCTTCATGTGCGCGTAGATACGGAGAGCGACTTGCCAGACGGACATCCGCGAGAGATGGTTGCCCGAAGACAATGATTTCTCTGGGGTGGGCGAGGTGAGGGATTCGCGCAGCGGGTCCTCGACATTTGGTTTCTACTCGGGCGCAGGCGGGCGTAGGCGCGGAGCCGGACTTCCCGTGGGGCAGGGCCCCCTACCCGGTACTGGTCGCTGACGCGGCCGGTGTCCTCACGCAGCGCAACGAAGCCGCTCAGGTCCTGCTGCCCGCGGCCTGCCCCGGAGCGGAGCTCGCGGATGTCGTCCCGGGCTGGCTCGCCTCGGCCCACCGGTCGATGTGCCTGGCCGGCCTGGAGGGCGGGCGGGAGCCGGAGGTGCCGCTGTCCGGCGGGATCGAAGGGCGTCGTTTCGAGGCGCACTTCAGCCTGCGGGGCGACGGCACGGTGGCGTGGTGGCTGGTCGACGACACCGACCACCAGCTGGCCCGTGAAGCCCTGCGCATGGAGCGGGAGCAGACGGCGTTCCTCGCGGCGGCGTCCAGCACCCTGCTGTCCTCGCTCAATCTGGGGCGCTGCATGGACGTGACCGCGCAGATGGCCGCCGATCACCTCGCCGACGCGGTCCTGGCGATCGCTCCCGCCCGTGGCCGCCGCTTGCCCGTGGTGTCCTGCCTGCGTGGCGGCACGCCCACCACCTCCCAGGAAGTGGTCGACCCTGACGAGGTCCCCGGTCTGGGAGAGGCCCTGCGCGGGTTCCCGCCGGTTCCCTCCCGGTGGATCGACGCTTCTGCTGCGCCGCGCTGGATGATTCCCGAGGACTTCGGCCCCATCGGGGCCATAGTGATCACTCCCCTGCCCGGGCACGGCGTCCCGGCCGGTGCGCTGGTCCTGCTGCGCAAGGAGGGCAGCGCCGCCTTCACCGAAGAGGAAGAGGTGTTCGCCCGCCTTTTCGCCGCACGGGCCGGAGCGGCGATGTCGGCCGCCCGCCTGTACGCGGAGCAGACGGCCATCACCGAGGTCCTCATGCGGGACCTGCTGCCCCCCGTGCTGCACCAGATCTCCGGTGTGGACTTCGCCGGCAGCTACCGCCCGTCGGCGGATCACGAGCGGATCGGCGGGGATTTCTACGACGTGCACCCCGGCGTCGCGGAAGGGGAGCCGTCCCTGGTGGCGCTGGGTGACGTGTGCGGCAAGGGTCTGGAGGCCGCCGTCCTGACCGGCAAGATCCGCAACACCCTGCACGCGTTGCTGCCCCTGGCCGACGATCACCAGCGGATGCTCACCCTGCTGAACACCGCACTGCTCAGCTCGCACCACACCCGGTTCGCGACGCTGGTCCTGGCGTCCGCAGCCCGCAAGGGCAACGAGGTGCGGGTGCGGCTGACCAGTGCCGGCCACCCGCATCCGCTGATCATCCGCGCGAACGGAACGGTCGAGGAAGCCGACACCCGCGGCACCCTGGTCGGGGCCCTGCCGGACATCAGTGCCCGCACCACGACCGTCACGCTCGCTCCCGGGGAGTCCTGCATCCTGTACACCGACGGAATCACCGATGCCAGGGGCGGCCCGCTGGGTGACGTCCTCTTCGGTGAGGAACGCCTCAAGCGTGCCCTGGCCGAGTGCGCCGGCATGCCGGCGGAGGGAATCGTGGAGCACGTCCAGATGCTCGCCTCCCAGTGGCTGGGCAACCGGGACCACGACGACATGGCCGTCGTCGCGATCTCCGCGCCGCGCAGCCACCATCTGAGCGCGGTGGACGGCCACACCCGGGGCAGGTACACCGCATGAGCACCACCGCCTCGCCCCGCAACTCCGCCCCCGTCCGCGAACTGGCCGACCGGCTGTGGAACGCCGTGGCGGCCGGAGACGAGCACACCGCCACCGACGTCGTCCTGCGAGCTCTGGCCGAGGGCCTGGACCCCGAGTCCGTCCTCCTGGACGTGATCGCGACGGTCCAGGGCAGAGTCGGTGAGGAATGGGCCGCGAACCGCATCAGTGTCGCGCAGGAACACGCCGCGACGGCCATCAACGAACGCGCCGTGACGGCACTCGCCCTGCGCTCCGCCAATGCCCGCCGGACGCCCTGCCGAGGCCGGATCACGGTGGCGTGCGTGGACGGTGAATGGCACGCCCTGCCCGCCCGGCTGCTGGCCGAGGTGCTGAAGCTGCGCGGATGGCAGGTCGACTACCTCGGAGCGCAGGTACCCGCGGCCCATCTCATCTCCCACCTGCACACCACGAAGGCCGACGCGGTCGCCCTGTCCAGTTCGATCGCCACCAGGCTTCCCACCGCGCACGCGGCCATCACCGCGTGTCAGGCCATCGGAGTCCCGGTCCTGGTGGGCGGCGCCGCGTTCGGATCCGACGGCCGCTACGCCCTGTTGCTCGGCGCCCAGGCGTGGGCCCCGGACGCGCGTGCCGCCGCCGACCGGCTCGCCGAGGCGCCGCTGCCGCGCCCGCGGCCCGATCACCAGCAGCTGGAAGACCTGCCCCATCTGGTCGACCAGGAGTACACGTTGGTCGCCCGCAGCAGCGCCTCCCTGGTGCGGTCCGTCTTCCTGGCCCTCCAGGACGCGTTGCCTGCGATGCGGGCCTACGACGACATGCAGCGCGAGCGCACGGCGGAAGACCTCGCCCAGATCGTGGAGTTCCTCGCCGCCGCCCTCTACCTCGGCGACGACGTCCTCTTCACCGAATTCGTCACCTGGACCGACCGGATTCTCCGCGCGAGGAAAGTGGACGCGCAGTCGCTGCCGCCGGCCCTGGACCTCCTGGCCCGCGAGCTCAAGGACTTCCCCCGGGCGTCGCGCATACTCAGGCGCGGCATCGAAGCCCTCACCACCGACCACCCCACAGCCGGGACACCCGCATGACCATCCTGCCTCCCGCATTCCACCTGACCACCGTCGAGACCAGGCACGCGGTCCGCATCGAGATCACCGGGGATCTCGACTACGACACCGCCGACCTCCTCCTGGAGGAGGCGACGGCCCGGCTTTCGGCCCGACCAGGTCTCGAGGACCTTCACCTGCACTGTGCGGGGATCGGCATGGTCGACTCCATGGGGCTGTCGATTCTGTTGATGATCGGCCGCCGAGCCAACGCGGCACGGGTACGGCTGCATCTGGACGACCGGCCCGCGCAGCTCGACCGGCTGCTCAGCATCACCGGCACGCTCGAGTACTTCACGGCCCAGCCCGCGACCGGTGCCGCGGCCACGCATCTGGACACGGCGGAATCCCCCGCGGCTGCGACGGCAACGGAGAGAAGAACACGCGCGAGCGGCCCCACCGGACCGGACGCCACGACCTGAACCCTGCCCGGCCGGGTAGGCGACCTGACCGCCGGCGTCGACTGCGACCGGGCGCCCCGGCTGTCAGGGATGCGGTGGCGGTGGCGGCATCGTGCGGAGCCCAGGCGGTGACTCCGGCCAGACCAGGAGCACCGGGCAAGGAGCATGGTCGACGACGAAGCGGCTGGCCGGTCCCAGGCTGCGCGGGCCGACACGGGAACGGTCGCCGTCGCGGGCCAGGATCAGCAGATCGGCGCCCTCGGCCGCGGCGACGACCTCCCGCTCCAGGCGTCCGGTGCGCTCCACCCGCGTGCTCGGGCGTCCGAGCCGATCGGCAGCGGCCTGGAGGAGTTCCTGCGCGGAGGCGGCGGCGAGTTCCTCGAGGCGCGTGCCGGGGTCCCGCTCGGGGTGGCCGCGACCGAGCAGTCCAGCGAAGGCACCGTGCGCGACTCCCGGCACGTCCGCCGGGTTGACGTGCAGCAGCACGACATCGGCGTCCGCCGGGGCCAGGACGCGGGCGGCGTCCACGCAGGCGGGCCAATTGCCCTCGACGATCCAGACGACCACTGCCATGAGGTCAGCCTCCTCCGATCACGGCCGGCGAGTCCCATAGTGACGGTACGGCGGCCGCCGGGCCCACCGGGAGGGACGATACGCCGCCTCGGCGGAGTGACCCGGGGGAAGGACAGGCGACAGGGCGGCGCGCCCAGGTGCGACCATCAGCGCTGTGCGATTCCACTCCAGAACGTCATCGGCCGGCGTGGTCGAACAGCCCTTCACGCTCGGCGAGGTGCCCGGAGTGCTGTGGACGCCGGAGGGCGCCCGCGGCACTCGCCCGCTGATCCTGATGGGACACGGCGGCGGGCAGCACAAGAAGGCGCCCGGCATCCTGGCTCGCGCACGTCGCTTCGCGGCCGAGGGCGGGTTCGCGGTCGCCGCGATCGACGTACCCAATCACGGCGAGCGGCCGACGGCTCCGGAGTTCGACCGGCTCGCGGCCGACTACCGGGCGCGCGTGAGGGCGGGGGAGGACACGGCTTCGCTGGACACCGCCCTGTACACGCTGGTGGTCGAGCAGACCGTCGCGGACTGGCAGGCGGTCCTCACCGCCGTTCAGCACCTCGACCACGTCGGCGGTGGACAGGTCGGCTACTGGGGGATGTCGCTGGGCTGTGCGCTCGGCATGCCGTTCGTCGCCGCGGAGCCTCGAGTCCGCGCCACGGTGCTGGGCCTGCAAGGGTCCCCCGTCCTGACGGAGGCCGCCGCGCGGATCCTCGTGCCGGTGCAGTTCCTGCTCCAGTGGGACGACGAGCTGATGCCCCGCGCGCAGGGCCTGGCCTTGTACGACGCCATCGGCTCGACGGAGAAGACACTGCACGCCAACCCGGGCCGGCACGGAGATCTGCCGCGGTTCGAGCTGGACGACACACTTCGGTTCTTCGCCCGGCACCTGGGCTGATGCACCCGCGGCCAACAGCCCATACACCGGTGGCACGAAAAGATGCCCGACTCAGGCGCATGATCTGAATGACGTCGGGCAGTCGGGGCGTAGGGCCTTGCAGCGCTGTTCCCCCGTGGCGTTGCAAGGCCCTTTCCCTGTCCCGCGCGACCTCCCGGTTCCTCATCGACCCCGCTGTCCCAGCAGCTGCTGCGGTGACCTTACGGACGGCTGCCCGAGGGACGGGCGACGCAGGTCAGGTCCTTGACCGGCAGCCGACCGGTGGCGAGGTAGGCGTTGACCGTGGTGTCGACGCAGGATGAGCCGTAGACGCCGTACACCGCGTGCTGGTCGGCGCCGCGCAGGGTGACCAGGCGGGAGGAGGGCCACTTGCGGTGCACCGCGGTCGCGCCGTCGTACGTGGTGCGCGGGTCTCCCGTGGCGTTGACGAGCAGGGCGGGGAGGTCGTGCCTGATGGAGGTCGGGCGTTCGCGGGGCGGGTCCCAGAAGGCGCACGGGTTGAGGTTGTTGGTGACGGGGCCGAGCAACGGATCACGCTCACGCGCCCGTTGGACGTCACGCCAGTACACCTCCGGGTCCCTCGGGGCGGCCGCGTCACCGCACAGGATGGCGGTCTGGACGCTGCCGTAGTGGGAGTCGCTGCCGGTCAGCATGAACGCGAGAGCCTCGGAGAGCCACGGCGAGGGGGTGACCTGCCGACCCTGTGCCGCGCGCAGCAGGTCCTGGACCCCCAGTGCGAAGTCGCCGTAGGCGCTGTCGTTGTCCTGCGAGAGGCCGTTGAACACGACCAGGGGAACGAGGTGTTCGTCCACCCGGTACTTCCCCAGCCGCAGGGGGGTCCGGGCGGCGGCGGCCTGGACGCGGTCCACGGTCGCCAGCACCGCCCCACGGGTGCGGCCCAGGCCATACGTCTCGTCGCGGGCGGCGGCCCAGGAGGCCCAGTCCTTCAGGGCGTGACGGTTGGCCTTCTCAGTGCCTCGCAGCAGGCGCGGTCCGTAGCGGGCCGGGTCGATGACACCGTCCAGGACGACCCGCTCGGTCCGGCCGGGGAACATCGTGGTGTACACCTCGCCGAGGTAACTGCCGTACGAATAGCCCAAGTACGAGATCCGTCGCTCACCGAGAGCGGCACGGATCACGTCGAGGTCGCGTGCCGTGTTGCGGGTGGTGACGTACGGCAGGACGTCCGCCGCGTGGCGTCGGCAGCGCTCGGCGAGGTCCTTGGCGAAGGCTGTGTTCCGGTCGAAGCCGGCGCGGTCGACCCCCGCGCTTCGGAACGCGGAGCCGGTCGGCCAGTGGCAGTCCAGTGGGGTGCTCCGGCCGACGAAGCGGGGGTCCACACCGACCACGTCGTAGCGTGCGGCGACGTCCTTCATCGCGGCGCGGACCCACGGCGGGTCGCCGAGCGTCTGCCCGCCGGGGCCGCCGCCGTTGAGCAGGAGCGGACCGACGCGGTGGCGGGTGTCGGTGGCGCGGATCCGGGAGATCGCGACGGTGATCGTACGGCCGCCGGGGTCGCCGTAGTCCAACGGCACCCGCACGTCGGCGCATTGGGCGCCCGCCTCCTCAAGCTCTTTGCCGGTCGCGTCGTCGGGGCCGCGCACGCAGCTCTTCCAGTCGAGGCTCTGATGGTGGAAGCGGGCAAGGGGGTCGGAGGCCGCCTGGGCCGGGAGAGTCGTGGCGGGTAACGCGGTCAGGGCGAGAGTGAGGGTGACCAGGCCCAGGGCGACTTTCCTCGCCGTTGCCGAAGTGCCGTACGGCGAGGGGGTGGAGCGGATCACTGACGTTTCCCTTCGATCGGGGGTGTCGCCCGGGAGGGCGGGTCTTCGCAGAACGCGGTCTGTACGACGTCGAGGAAGTCTTCTTCGGCCTGGAGCGTGGCCGGTACCTCGTTGAGCGCGACGGCGACGGTCCGTCCGCCCGGACCCACCGCGGTCAGGGCCCGATGCCCTCCAGGAACGGTCCCGGCGTGTCCCCACCACCGGCCGCCGCAGCGCAGCGGCGAGGAGATCAGGCCGAGCCCGTACCGGGCGCCGGGCCAGAGGCGGTCGGGGTCGGCGGCCACCGTGCGCCGCATCTCGGCGAGTTGGGCCGCGGGCAGCAGCCGGCCGCCGAACAGCGCGCTGATGAACCGGCTCAGGTCGTCGGGCGAGGAGACCAGCGCGCCGCCGACCCCGCCGAAGGTCGTGTTCCAGGCGGTGCCGTCCACGAGACGGCCGTCCTCCGCCGTGAAGTAACTGCGCGAGTGCGGTCCTCGGATGCGGATCTCGTCCCCGGGCCAGTACGTGTCGCGCAGTCCGAGGGGCCGGATGACGCGACGGGTGATCTCCGCCTCCGGCGCGTGTCCGGTGACTTCACGGATGATCATTCCCGCGAGGAGGTAGTTGGTGGTGGCGTAGTGCCAGGCACCGCTCGGGCGGGGCAGGTCGAGGGCGCGGGCGACGAGTTCGCGTGGCTCGAAGTGGCGGTACCGCAGGCGTTCGAACTGCTCCCATTCCGGGGCGTCGAGGTAGTCGGGCAGCCCGCTGGTGTGCCGCAGCAGCTGCCGTACGGTGATGTGGCGGCCGTCGTATCCGTTGCGCCGGATGACACCTGGCAGGTAGCGGTCGACGGGGGCGTCGAGCGCGAGCCGGTGTTCGGCGGCGAGTTGCAGGACGACCGTCGCGGTGAACGTCTTGGTGACACTGCCGGCCCGCAGTCGGTCGGTTGCGTTCATGGGGCGACCGGAACCCAGGTCCGCCGTTCCGGCGCTTTCGGTCCAACTCCCGCAGCGTGCGGGCGTGTTGGTGTTTCTGACGAGAACTACGGCCCCGGTGATCCGGTCCCGGCCGGTCAGGGTGCGCAGCGCCTGACGCAGTTCGGCGTGAGGTTCGCAGACGGGCTGGGGCCGGGCGGCGGGCTGGGGCGCGGCGGCGGGTTGTGGGGCGGCGGCGGGCAGTGGTGTGGCCGCCTGTGGTGCGGCGGAGGGCAGTGGTGCGGTCGTCTGTGGTGCGGTGTCCGGTAACGCTGCGGCCGGAGCGGCGGGCATGACGACAGCGGCCAACAGGGCTGCTACGCCTGCGCGTCCACTCGTCGTCGAGGGAAGAGGGAAGAGCGCCATGCGCCACAACGCTAGGCAGGCGCCGCGACGAGGTCACTCGGGCTGGCGGGCCCTTCGCGGGTGGGGGCAGCCGTAGCGAGAACCTCCGGCACACCCCAGCACCGGCCGGCAGGTCGACGCTCGTGTGGTCTGTGACACCGCTGTGACCGGAGGTGTGGGTTCCACCACAGCTCACCCGAGGAACGCCTGGTGAGGTGGACGGATGCCGACCCTCCCCCGCACCTCAGCATCCGTCCTCGCCGCGACTCTGCTGCTCGCCGCCTGTGGCACCGAGGGTGGCGCCCCGCCGGGCGGTGAAAACGGCGAAGCCCCTGTCCAGGCCGAGGTGTTGTGCCCCACGGACCACTCGGCGTACGGCGACACCCAGCCCTCCGAACCGTCTCCCCGCCCCTCCGGCCGGCCGTCCGCATTGCCCCTGCCCTCCGCCGAGGGCGCGACCGAGAACGGCGTCAGAATCACCGCGTTGCACTCCTGGGGCCCGGAGAGCGGCTGCGCGGGGGTCGACTACAGCGCGGACTTCGAACTCACCAACCAGCTGACAGAAGCAGCCACTTACACCCTCACCTTCGGGTTCCTGTCGGCGAGCGGCGGTGCGGTCGACCACGGTGAGCGGACCGTCGAGGCGGTCGGGCCGGGGCGGACGGTGAAGGGAACCGTCACCATGAACGAGACACTCGGCAACCCGCCCGCGGTGACGGGCGTGGAGGTGACCAAGGTACGCAGCGTTCCGGCAGCCGAGGCGTCCTCCGCCTCGGGAACGTGTCCGAAGTCGGGCGTGCACGTCTACGCCGACGAGGGGGACGCGGCCATGGGCTTGCGGGTCGTCGGCCTGCATCTGGTCAACTGCGGCACGCTTCCGTACCGGCTCGACGGCTATCCCGAGCTCGAACTCCAGGACGAGGCCCACAAGCCCGTGGACGGCGTACGGATCCTGGAGGGGACCGACCGGATCAGTACCGGGCTCGGAGGGGACGGCAGCCCCGAGGCCGTGGTGCTGGGACCGGGTGAGGCAGCGGTGATGAGCCTGGCCTGGCGCAACACCACCCAGGCCGGGGAACCGGTGAACGCGCCGTACGTCCGGGTGTGGGCCAGGCCCGCTGCCACTCCGGTGATGGTCGTACCGGAGCTCGATCTCGGCACGACCGGCCGGCTCGGCGTCGGCCCGTGGCGCAAGGACGAGACGAACCGGGGTGCCGGCGGTACGCGTCCGTGACCGCACTCCTGGTCGACACGACGCGTCGATGGGGTCGCGGCCGTCCGCTCGCGCGAGCGCTGCGACACAAAGCCCCAGGTCATCGCCGCCACTCTCCCGCCGGAACGAGCACCGCACACGTCCCGAGCGGCAGCTGTGCCGGGAGGTTTCCGTCACAGAAATGATGTGTGCCGCGCCTGAATGGGAAAACGAGACCGTAACCCAAGGAGGATGGCATGGCGGGCGATCGGATCGGACTGGCTGAGGTGCTGGCGGCGGCTGAGGACGCCGCGCCGGTCAGCTCTCTCGATGTCGTGGCACGCAATCTGCGCGATCGATTCGGTGCCCGGTACGTGTCCTTCCTGTTCGTCGACATGGTGGGCCAACGCCTGCTGCGGGTCAGCGAAGAGGCCGGCGCGCCACAGGAGCGGTACGCCGAGCAGGTCTCGCTCATCGGTGACGGTGCGTACGGGGAGGTCCTGCGCACCCAGAAGGTCGTGTGCGTTCCCAAGGCCGGGGAGGGTGTGAGCGTCTTCGCGCCCGTCTCGAACCGGGGCGACACCATCGGCATCCTGGAGCTCGTCCTCACCCGCACCGACGAAGACGTCCTGGAACAGGTGGAGGAGGCCGCGCACGCGCTGGCGTACATCATCGTGACCGACCGCCGTTTCACCGACCTCTACCACTGGGGCAACCGCACCACCCCGGTCAGCCTCGCCGCCGAGATCCAGCGCCAGCTCCTGCCGTCGGCCGCCTCCTGCGAGGCTCCCGAGTTCGCCCTCGCCGGCGCTCTCGTCCCGGCCGCGGACATCGCCGGTGACACCTACGACTACTCGCTCGACCGGGACACCCTGCACCTGTCCGTCACCGACGCCATGGGCCACGACGTAGACGCGGCCCTCATGGCCACCCTCCTGGTCAACGCCTCCCGCGGTGCACGGCGGGCCGGGGCGGGCCTCGCCGAGCAGGCGCGCTCGACCCACCAGGCCCTCCTCGACCACGGAAGACGCACCTTCGCCACCGGCCAGCTGCTGCGCATCGCTCTGGACGGCAGCACGGCCCAGCTCGTCAACGCCGGGCATCCCTGGCCGCTCCGGCTGCGCGGGAGCGAGGTCAGCGAGGTTTCCCTGGCCGTCAACCTGCCCTTCGGGGTCGTCGGACAAGGCGCGTACCGGGTGCAGGACATCGATCTGCGTCCCGGTGACCGCCTCGTCCTCTTCACCGACGGCATGGTGGAGCGGCAGGCGGAGAAGGTGGACCTGCCGGACCTCCTGCACGACACCGCGGCCGAGCACCCGCGGGAGGTCGTGCGCACTCTCGTCGACGCGGTCACCGACGCCTGCGACGGCCACGTACTGGACGACGCGACCGTCCTGTGCCTGGACTGGCACGGCCCCCGGCCCACCGACCCCGCGGCGGCGGGCGCCTGAGCCGGCGAAAAGGCTCCCTAGGTCGACCTGATTTAGTCGTCGGAAGGTGGTCGGGGCATGATCTCCGCTGTGCATGAGGACGAGAAGGCTCGCGGGAGCGCGCCGTACGCCCTGATCGAGGCGGAGCACGGCCACAGCTGGGGCGTCTGCGCCGAAGTGGACGGGCTGTACGGAGAATGCCAGCGCGGGACGTACGAGTTGTTCGGCTGGGTTCCGGAGGGATCCGACGTCGCGAACTGGATTGGCAGCAGGGTGTGGCTGGTGCCGGAGGATGAGGCATGCGATGCCTGGCTGCTGGAGGACGTGGAGAGTTTGGAGCAGGCCTCCGGGACGGACAGTCGGGTGCTCACCGGCCTGGACGACTACGAAGGCCCGCCCGAGGGTTACAGGGGGCGTGTTCGCGTGCACGACGGGCATCGATGGCTCGGCTCCTGCCGGGAGTTCACCCGCGTCCTGTCGTCTGAGCAGGCACCTGCACCACTTGTCCTGCGAGGGTTCGCCCCGAGTGATCGGCTCAGGGCGGCACTGGGCAAGGGCACGGGCCGGGCCCTGGACCTGGAGGAGGCCGCGTTGGAGGTATGGGACGGCCAAGGAGAGATGCTCACTGAGCGGCTGCTGTGGACCACGATCAGCGCCTGGCGCCCCTCCTCTTACGGGGCGGACCTGATAGACCTTGAGCTCGACGGAAGCGGCTTCACACCGGTCCCCGAATACGCCAGGTCGACCTGGGAGCGGTGGCTCACTGGACCGCCGGCCGCCATGAACACCTGGGCCGGCCTCGACACTCGCCGCCGCGGGGCCTGGCATGACCTTGTACGCGAGCGGGGCTGCCGACGATCCCACAGTAACCGG
Organism: Streptomyces griseorubiginosus; assembly: GCF_001514195.1. Taxonomy (GTDB): domain Bacteria; phylum Actinomycetota; class Actinomycetes; order Streptomycetales; family Streptomycetaceae; genus Streptomyces; species Streptomyces griseorubiginosus. Next base: position 244,325 of record NZ_KQ948743.1, read on the forward strand.
CCGACCGGTCACGCCTACGAACTCGACGGCCGTTACGTCACCGACGAACCAGCCCTCTACCTGTCGCTCGGCGAGGCGGTCAACGGACCCGGCGGCTACTTCGGCGGCTGCCTCGCCGCCCTCGACGATTGCCTGCGCGGCACCTTCGGCTACACCGCTCCCGCCACCTTGCTCTGGCGAGACGCCGCGACCGCGCGCGAGCACCTGTCCCACGCCCTGACACCGGACGGCCGGCCCTACGACTTGTTCACAACAGTCCTTGAAACTCTGGCCGAGGGCGGCATGGCCGTCACCTTGGCATGATCCGCTGTCCGATCTCTCTGACGCTCTTGCACAAGGGCTCCAGCTGTCGAACCGTGCCAACTGGAGTGCTCAGCACCATCTGAAATGGCTTGTCCCAAGGTCGGTCGTCGACCAGGATCAGCTCATGACAACCAGAAAGGGCCATGCCTTCTAGGCAGCCCGCTCCGCTCTCCACCGCTGTCGCCGCAGCGCAGTACCCGCCGGTTGTGACCGACCGCCCCACCCAGGAGAGCCCACCGTGCAGAGGACCGTCCTCGTTCCCTACGCCCATCTGCCCCATGCCCTCCATGTTCTTACCAGTACCGTCGACGTCTTCGGTACCGCCCACTGGCTGCTTGCCGACCCTGTTCCGCAGCCTGGCGACGCTGTCCGGCCCTTTGACGCGCTGGTTGTCTCCGTCGATCCGGACGGCAACGCCGAACTCACCGAGCTGAGCGCCGTGCGCGCCCGCAGGCCGCGCCTGGACCGCCTGCCCGACGGTGGGTTCGTAGTCGCCGCGTCTCGCGCCCGCCGATACGAGGACGCCAACCAGGTCCAGGTCTTCGACACGTTCGGCCGTGAGACCTTGTCCTTCTCCGTCGGGGACGCCATCGAGCACCTGCTCGTGGACGAGGCCAGCCGTATCTGGGTCGGGCACTTCGACGAGAACCCCGTGGGAATCCGCTGCTGGAGCGCCACCGGCCAACTTACTTGGACATCACACGACGCCGACATTCCCGGCCTCTTCGACTGCTACGCCCTGAACGTGTCGGGCACCATCGCCTGGGCCTGCCCGTACACGGACTTCCCGCTCGTCGAGATACGCCCCGACCGCACCCACCGGCCCGTGAGAGTGTGGGCGAACCGCGTACGAGGCGCCAAAGCGGTGGCAGTCCACGGTGAGCAGGTCGCCTTCTATGGAGGGTACGGCGAAGAGCAGGACCGGCTCGCCCACGGAGAGATCGTGGAAACATCCGTCGAGCCGTCGGACGCAGGCCTGCTCACCCTGCCCGATGGCTCTGCCCCCGGCCGTCGGCGGGTTGTCGGCCGAGGAAGCAGGATCTACGTCCAGGCCGAGCCGTTCACTACCTGGGGCGTGTTCGACCTCAGCAGCTGATCCCCCTTCGGACCTCGCAGTGAGCAACGTGCCGCCGTCCCTCGTCCACCGGATCATCAAGTACGACCCTGCAGACCGTGATGAACACGGCCACTACACCGGTGCCGAGGAGGCGGTCAGTGACCGTGGGCTCGTAGAAGCCGCTGACCTCGCGGTGATCGCCGCCTTCGCGGAGGCCTCAGGCATCGATCGGCTGGAGATCCGCGAGCCCGCAGTCACCGGGTTCGTCCACTCGACGTGCAGCCGTCGGATGGGACACATGGTCTCTGGTCTCGGCGGACTCATCCCGTCCGATCTCGCTGGCCACCACGACTGGGCCGAGGGTTTCCTTCCGGTCGCTCTGGAGCCGGTCGAGTCGTGCTCCGCAACGAAGGTCAACAAGCCTTCGAACTGCCGCACCCGTCGGAACACGCTTCAGCGGCGTCATGACGGCGCCCCGACCGGCGGCATCACGACCCTCCAACTCCCCCTCACAGGGCCGGCGTTCAACCGAACGGCTGAATCCCCGCACAGCTTATGGGCGACGCGGAACGGCCCTGTAGGTCGGCACTCTGGTTTCGCCGCCGCATACGGAAGGTGGCGGCGGAACCAGGAGGAACCCCCCACCATGCGCAGCAACTTCAGCAGGCGTCGGCTGCTCACGACCGGTGCCGGCGTCGCGCTCGGCGGTGCCGCCGCCGTAGCCACGCAGAGCACGGCGAGCGCCGCCCCGGCCGGCGGCACGTCCCTCACCGGTGTCCGCGAGGAGACGCGCTCCCTCGACGAGCTCTACGAGGCGGCGATCGCCGAGGGCGGCAGGCTCGTCCTGTACCAGGGCGGGGACGTCGACAGCCAGGCCGCCGGGGTGCGGACCGCGTGGGCCGCGCGCTTCCCCAAGGTCGAGCTGACGGCCGTCGTGGACTACAGCAAGTACCACGACGTCCGTGTCGACAACCAGCTCGCCACCGGCACCCTGGTCCCGGACGTCGTCCAGCTCCAGACGCTCCAGGACTTCACCCGCTGGAAGCGCGAGGGCAAGCTGCTGCGCTACAAGCCGGCCGGCTTCTCCAAGGTCCACAAGGGCTTCAAGGACCCGGACGGCGCATGGACGGCGCTGATGGTCATCGCCTTCAGCTTCATGTACGACATCCAGGGCGCCGGAGCCGACGCGCCGAAGACCGCACTGGACTTGATCGACCCGCGCTGGAAGGGCGCCATCGCCTCCTCCTACCCCAACGACGACGACGCGGTGCTCTACCTGTACCACCTCTACCAGCAGCGCTACGGCTGGGACTGGGTGGCGAAGTTCGCCGCGCAGCAGCCACAGTTCGCCCGTGGGACGAACACGCCGGGCGCCGCGGTGAACGGCGGGACGAAGACCATCGGGGTCGGCGGCTCGGGCAGCCTGCTGTCGTCGTCCAGCACGGTGAAGTGGGTCGTGCCCGGGGGCGACCACCCCTTCATGGCGTGGGGCCAGCGCGCCGCGATCCTGAAGAAGGCGGCCCACCCCGCGGCCGCCAAGCTGTACCTGAACTGGCAGTTGTCCGAGGAGCGCCAGAAGGCCGCCTTCAACGGCTGGTCGGTGCGCACCGACGTCACCCCGAACCCGAGCCTGAAGCCCGTGTGGGAGTTCCCGAACGCCCACGTGGACGGCTTCCCCGCGTTCATGGAGGACCGGGCGACGGTCGAGCGCCTGAAGCAGACCTTCTCCCTGTACTTCGGCGAAGTGCAGGGCCCCCCGTCGCCGGGCTGGCTCGGCCTGCACCCCGGAGCCTGACATCAGCGCGGGCACGGCAGCACCTGGGCGCTTACCGCAGCCTCACAGGTCGGGCCCTAGGATGCGGTCCCTGTGGTCGCGTCCGGACGGCCCGCACCAGGGAGCAGCAGCCGTGCCCGTCCCCCGTCTCGCCGTCCACCGGTCCGCCGGGTTCGCGCGGTGCCTGCCGCACCTGGTGTTCCTGGTCGCGGCCGGCGGGACGCTCGTACGGCTCGTCGAGCTGAACCATGAGCTGTGCTGGCGGGTCGCGCCGCCCACCGCCGCTATGGCCGTGCTCTACGCGGCCGGACTGGCCCGGTGGGACCGGCTGGGCCGGGCCCGGACGCTGCTGTTGGGCGTCCTTCTGCTGCTGTGGACCTCGGTGGTGCTCTCCCTGACCGGCGCACTGGCCTCCGGATACGCGTGGCTGGCGGTGCCCTTCGCGGTGCTGACGATGCGGATGCCCACACGCGCGGAGCGGGCCGTGACGCTCGGCGTCATCACGGCACTGCTGCCGGCCCTCCTGGTGCGGGCCTACGGCGGGTTCGACCTCGAAGTCCTGGCACCGCCGGTGGCCGCCGTGTGGGCCACCGTGCTGCTGTACCGCGACCAGCAGCGCCTCACCCGCGAGTTGTCCGACACGCGCGGCGAACTGGCCCGGCAGCAGCGTGAGGCCGGGCGGCTGGCGGAGCGGGCGCGGATCGCCCGGGACCTGCACGACACGCTCGCGCAGGAGATCGCCGGCAGCCGCATGCTGCTCCAGGCGGCCGACCGCGACTGGGAGCGCCGTCCGGAGGCGGCCCGCCGACAGGTGCAGGTGGTCACCGAAGCCCTCGGCGAGCACCTCGCGCAGACCCGCGGCATCATCCAGGACCTGACCCCGCCGGTGCTCGCGAGGGACGGTCTGGAGTCGGCGCTGCGCGACCTGTGCGCTCGTACAGACGCCACCGCCGGGACGCCCCGCGTCACCTTCCGTACCGAGCACGCCGCCTGCCCGCTGCCCACCGAGCGGGCCGTCGCCCTGCTGCGGGTCACCCAGGGACTCCTCGCGAACGCCTGCGAGCACGCGCGCGCCGACGAAGTGCAGGTCGTCCTGGTGTACGGCCGGCAGGGCGCGGCGGCCGTCGAGGTGCACGACGACGGGACGGGCTTCGACCCCGCCGCCGTACAGGCAGACGAGAAGGACCGGGGCTTCGGGCTCGACGCGGCCCGGGAGCGCCTGGTCGCGCTGGGAGGTTCACTCACCGTCGACAGCGCACCGGGACGTGGCACCCGCGTGTGTGCGGCGCTGCGGGAGGCGGCGGGTGCGCAGGCCAGGGTCCCGGTGGGCGCCCTGTGAGCGAGACCGCCGAGGCGCCGCTGCGGATCCTGATCGTCGACGACCACATCGTCGTACGCGCCGGTCTGCGCGCCCTGTTGGAGGGCGAGCCCGGCTTCGAGGTGGTCGGTGAGAGCGGGGACGGCGTCGAGGCGGTGCGGCTGGTCGCGCGGCTCGCTCCGGACGTGGTGCTGATGGACCTGCGGCTGACGGAGCCGGGGGCGGCGGGTGGTGCCATCGACGGGATCGAGACGACCCGGCGGATTCTCGCGGCGGATGCGCGGGCGCGGGTCGTTGTGCTCACGAGCTACGGCAGCCAGGCCGATGTGCTGCGGGCCGTGGAGGCGGGGGCGCGCGGGTACGTCCTCAAGGCGGGCCCGCCCGAGGAACTGTTCCGCGCGGTGCGTGCCGCGGCGGCCGGGGGGCTCGCGCTGGCCCCGGAGGCCGCCGCGAGTGTCGTGGGGCGGGGCGCCGAGGTGCCGGTGCTCAGCGAGCGGGAGATCGAGGTCGTCCGCCTGCTCGCGGAGGGACACAGCAACCGGGCCATCGCCGGCGCGCTCTTCCTGGCCGAGGCCACGGTGAAGACGCATCTCGTCCGGATCTACCGCAAGCTCGGGACGGAGAACCGCGCGAGCACCGTCAGCGAGGCGGTCCGGCTCGGGTTGATCGAGCTGGTCTGACACGCTCCGGGACTGGGAAGCCTGGGCATGGCCGGCGACCGCATCGTCCGTCGTGCAGGCGGGCAGCTGTCACCTGTCGATCCAACAGCCTGGACCGGCACGGCAGTTGTGATGCCCCAGGAGGACCGAGCCGCCTGTCGGAGCGAAGGGAAAGACGCATGATCGCCTCCCCGACCGCCTATTGGGAACCGTTGTGGGCGGGCGGCCGGCGCTATCGGCGCATCACCGACATCGAAGAGCGGCTCCTCGCCGAGCACCTCGGACCGGGCCACGGGCGACCGGCCCTGGACGTGGGGTGCGGCGACGGTTCCCTGTCCCGCCATCTGCACGATCGCCTCGGGTACCGGACCGTCGGGATCGACTGCGCACCCAGCGCCGTCGCCCTCGCCGCCGCGCCGGGTACGAGCGATCAACTGCGCTTCCAGGTCATGGACTTCGCCACCGACGACGTGAGCGAGCTGCCCGATCCGGCGTACAGGGTCATCACGTGTCGGTTGGTCTTCCGGTTCATCGCCGACAAAGGCTCTTTCACGGACCGGGTCCGTCAACTCCTCGTGCCCGGCGGGACTTTCTGGGTGGTGACCGAGCTCGCCGACCGGCGGACGGACGACGATCCCCGCAAGAGCCTCGGCATCACCGCGTCCGACGTCGAGCTCCTCACCTCCGGCTGGTCCAACGTGAAGGCCGTCGACCTCGACCGGCTGGCCTGCTTCGTCCTGCATCCGTAGCCCTGGGGCAAGTGCGGCGCTCCGCTTCCCCGCAGGCGTGCACCGGGCACGTGCGGACAGCTCGATAGGCGGACGGCATATGCCAGCAGTACCACCCCCACATCGCACGGCACATCACTGCCGCATCCGACGTACGACCCCTCATCCCGGCGCCCGGCCCGCTTCCCGCAGCGCAGTCATGGCCGACCGGGACTGGTGTACGACGTACGAACGACCGATCCCGCGGCAACGGCACCACAGGCGACACCTGGTGCTCTACCGTCACACCCTCACCACGGGCACCCGGGACGGGCGGCTCCCCCACCGGGCCGCCCTCGGAAAGTTCAACGGAACACCCATCCGGCCCCCGGCCACCCGCATAACGTGCCATGACCCGAACCGCTCCGCCTCCCCCGCCTTCTTGGGGTCCGTGACTTCCGGGCCCACCGCGCTAGGAGTTTTGGGATGTCCTACGACCGCTCGGAATTAGCCCTGCCGCACCGGCACGACGGGCGGGTCCCCTCCCCCACCGCGCTCCGGCCACCGTCCTCTCCGGCGGTCGCGGCGCGCCCGGGCAGCGGGGCCCGTCCGCGTTCGTGGTCCAGCTACCACCGTGCGTTGCGGGTCCTGCGTCGCGCCTGCCGCTGGCAGCGGCGCGTGGCGACCCTCGTCGCCCTCGGTTACTTCGCCGTCTTCCTCACGCTGACCGTCAAGGCCCCCGCCCTCATGTCCCGCCCGGCCCCCGGAGGGCTCCCCACCGGTCTGCTGCTCGCCGTGGCGCAGATCCCCGTCACCTGGCTGGCCGTCCTGCTCTTCGAGTACTCGGCACGGCGGTTCGTCGACCCGCTGGCCCGCAGGGTCAGCCGGTACGGCCGTCCGGCCGACGGGGACGGACGGCCCCGGACATGACCGACCTCGGCGGCTCCGCGCAGTCCTGGTCCCTGATCGCCTTTTGCAGCATCGTCACCCTCACCCTCCTGCTGTGCGTACTGACCGGCCCCGACCGCGACGACCTGGAGGAGTTCTACACCGGCTACAAGACGCTCTCCCCACTGCGCAACGGCCTGGCGGTCGCCGGCGACTACATCTCGGCCGCGACCGTGCTCACCATTGGCGGGGTCATCGCGCTGTGCGGTTTCGACGGGGTGGTGCTGGCCCTGAGCACCCTGCTGTCGCTGCTCCTGCTGATGTTCCTGCTGGCCGAACCCCTGCACAACACCGGCCGGTTCACCATGGGGGACGCGCTCAGCCGCCGTGTGCCGGGGCGGGCCGCGCGCATCACGGCGTGCGTGGTGACCCTGCTGTCGCTGATCCCGATGATGATCGTGCAACTGGCGGGCGTGGGTGAGCTGTTGGCGTTCATCCTGGGTTTCTCCGACCGGGGCATGCAGACCGGCTGCATCGTCGGCGCGGGCATCCTGATGATCAGTTACGCAGCCCTGGGCGGGATGCGGGGGACCGCGCTGATCCAGATCATCAAGACGGTGATCCTCCTCGGCTCGGGCCTCGTGGTGGCCGTGCTGGTCCTCGCCACCTTCGGCTGGCACCCGGGCACGATGGTCGACACCGCGGCGCAGCGCAGCGGTACCGGTCAGGCGTACCTCCGGTACGGCCTCCAGTTCTCGGACGGGCCGCACCCCGGACTGGACATGATCAGCACGCAGGTCGCGATCGTGCTCGGCGGGGCGTGTCTGCCGCACGTCACCATGCGGATGTTCACCGCGGGCAACGCCCGTCAGGTGCGGCGCACGATGTCCTGGGCGGTGTCCTCGGTCGCCCTGTTCATGCTGATCATCACCGTCGTCGGGCTCGGCGCCACTGCACTGGTCGGCCGCGAGCGGATCACGGCCGCCGATCCGCACGGCAGCACCGCCTATCTGCTGGGCGCGCGCGCCGTGTTCGGGGCCGACGTGTCCCGCGTCGAGAGCCTGGTGTTCAGCACCGTGACCACGGCGATCTTCCTGACCCTGCTGGCGTCGGTCGCCGGGATGACGCTCGCCTGCGCCAACTCCCTGGCCCACGACGTCATCGCGTCCCGGAACAGGGCCATGTCCCCGCTGCGGGAGATGACCCTCGCGCGGGTCTGCGCGCTGATCGTCGGCGTACCCGTGCTGCTGCTGGCCACGCTCGCCCAGCACCGCAGCCTCCAGCCGCTGGCCACGCTCTCGTTCTGCATGGGCGCCTCCGCCATCGCCCCCGCGCTCGTCTACTCGCTGTTCTGGCGGCGCTTCAGCAAGGCCGGACTCCTCGGCACACTGATCGGCGGCTCGCTCGCCGTCCTGGTGCTGATGTCGGGAACCCGGCTCGTCTCCGGGACCCCGACGTCGGCCTTCCCGGAGACCGATCTGAACTGGTTCCCCTTCACCACGACGGCCCTGGTCTCGGTGCCGGTGGGCTTCGCCTGCGGCTGGCTGTGCACGATGCTGAGCGGCCGCCGCAGCGCCCGCCGCGCCCGCGAGGGCTACGCCGCCATCGAGCAGCTGATCCTCGCCGGTCCCCCGAGGCGGCGGCCGAGCTGGAGCCCGGACGAACTGTGAGATGTGCCGTCCCCGGGAAATCACCGTCGTCCTGGTGTCGAGAACGCGGGTGCGGCTCCGTCCCCGGTACAGCAACGGCGACGAGCGAGAGGAAACGGCCATGGAAGCGAACGAGATCATCGAGGTCCTGAACCGGCCCATCAGCCAGGAGCTGCTGGCCCGCGACGTGACCCGCCTGGCCTACGTCGCCAAGGACGGCACGCCCCGCAACGTCCCGATCGCGTTCACCTGGAACGGCTCGGAGATCGTCATGTGCACCACGAAGAACGCTCCGAAGCTCGCGTCCCTGAGCGAGAACCCGGCGGTCGCCCTGACGATCGACACCGAGGTGCACCCGCCCAGGATCCTGCTCATCCGGGGCCGGGCCGAACTGGACTTCGTGGACGGCATCCCGGACGAATACCTCCAGCCGACCAGCAGCTACGAGATGACCGCCGAGCAACGGGTCGAGTGGGAGGCGGAGGTGCGTTCCCTCTACTACGACGGCATGGTCCGCATCGTCGTCACCCCCACCTGGGCAAAACTGATCGACTTCGAGACGACTCTGCCGAGCGCGGTGGAAGAACTGGTCCGCCGGCGTGAGGAACGACAGCGGGCCTGAAGCCGGGATCGCAGCCGATGGAGCCTATGCCGCGATCTAGTCCGCATAGCGGGCCGTGACGCACTCCTTTTCGTCGCCCGACGCCGAGTTGAAACAGGCCCGTACGGTGGTTCCGGGGCTGATCGGGCTCATGAGGGTGTGGACGTACGTGTCCGCCTGGCTCGGGGTGGTGACGCGCGCGGTGTGGTGGGAGCCGTGGCTGCCGTCCGTCGTGATCTCGACGCGGTCGCCCACGGCGGCGCCCCACATCCGGGCCCAACTCGTCCCGCACGGACGGCTGTAGCGGATCTGGATCCAGGCACCCGTGGCGGTCTCGTGCTCGGCGAGGGTCAGCGGATCGGCACCGCATCTCGTCGTGAGCGGGTCCTTGTCGTGACAGGTCGAACGGCTGCACAGCGTCCCGGTCGCCGTAGCGGGCGGCGGGGACGGTGGCGGCGCCGTTCTGCGGTGCAGTGAAGGAAGGTTGATCAGTACTAGCGCGCCGATGACCACGGCACAGGTCGACGCGAGGGCGGTGACGACATCCGCGCGGCGGAGCCTGCCGGCCATACCGGTGCGAGCAGGCGTGCGCGTGGCCTCGACGGTGATCGGGGTCGTCGGCGTCAAAGCAGCGCCGGACGAAGCCGCCTCTGTCGGCGTGCCGCCGTCCGTCCGCTGCGTGCGAGCGATGTCCAGCAGTGCCAACGCGTGGTCCGCGGGCTCGCCCGCGAGATGGCACAGCTCCTTGACCGCGCTGCGCGGCGGCAGGCCCTTGCCGTTGAGATAGCGCTCCCAGGACGACCTGCTGTAGGTGGTGGCCGCCGCGAGCCGGGTGAGGCTCAGCCCGGTGCGCTGCCGCAACTCCTGCAAGACGGAGGCGAGTCGGGCGCCCGGCGGCGAGGGGGCGCTGGGTGTCATCCCCGCAGCGCCTTCCAGGAGTGCGGCCCCAGCATGCCGTCGACGGTAAGGCCCTCACGTTGCTGGAACGCCTTGGCCGCCCGCAGGGTCAACGGGCCGAACATGCCGTCGATCCCGCCGGGTGAGATGCCCGCCCGGCGCAGCAGACACTGCGCCTCGGCGACGTCGGCGCCGGAGTCGCCGTAGCCGATCTCGGTGTTGCGGCCCTTGTTGATGCCGGCCGACCACCGTCCCTGAATCCGGGTGATGTGACAGGTGTAGGAGGGCGGCGGGGAGGTCGCTGCGCTGCGGGGTACGGCGCTGATGACCGCCGGGGTGGCGTCGTCGTCGAGGCGCAGCACGAGAAGCAGTGCCGACAGAAGGGCTACGGCCAGGGCGGCGACGCCTGCCGTGAGGGCGAGGTGCGGGAAGCGCGCGGCGGCTGCTCGCGGTTCCGGTGCGCTTCGCTCCTCCCGCGTCGGACCGACCTGTTCGACCCCTGCTTTTTCGACCCCTGCCTGTTCGACCCCCGTCTGTTCGACCCCTGCCTGTTCGCGCCGCTCCCCGGCCCGCGCCCGACGGCTCCCCCACGTCTCGACGGCGACCTCGCGCAACGCGAGCAGCGGTACGGGATCCGTGCCCGTGATCCGGGCCAGCGCCTCCACCGCCTCCCGCGGCGGCAGCGCGGCCCCACCGAGATATCGCTCCCACGACTTGGCGCTGTACCCCGTCTTGGTCGCAAGCTGCCGCATCGTCAGCTCGCTGTGGTCCCTGATCCGGCGCAGATCGGTCACCAACTGCCGTGCGCTGGGATCGAGTTCCGCGGGCAGCGGCTTGGAGCGCGGCATGTATCCCCCAAAGCGGTCGTCAGCGTGGTCAGACGCTCGAACAGCGGCCCCCACCGCTGCTGCGCATTCTGCATGAGCGCGTCACATCTGTCACAGGTGTCCCACATCGTCGTCCCGCTGGACGGTATCGCCGCAGGTCAGCCGGGCCTGCGTCCCAGAAGTGCGTCACCTGCGACCTGACCGTGGCGGCTACCCCCGCTCCCCCTCCACCTTTGCACCACAGCGCTCTCCAGCCTCCCCCAACCGAAGGAGAACCCCGCCACCATGGGAAGACTCGGCACCCTCGCTCGCGCGGAAGACGCGAACTCCCCGCATCAGGACCAGCGCCGCCCCAACACGCCCTGGCGGATCCGTATCGGGACGTTCGCCGCCACCGCGGCCATGGTCTCGGCCGGCATCGTGCTCGGGGCCGGTCCGGCGTCCGCGGCGCCGGCCCCGGTCAGGCTGACGTCCGCCTCCTGTCCCGCCGAGATCGTGCAGGGCCAGACGAGCGGCTGTGTCACGGAGTTGCAGAACCTGCTCAACACGCACGGCGCCGGTCTCCAGGTGGACGGGCAGTTCGGATCCGCCACGCTCTACGCGGTCCGTGAGTACCAGGCCGCCACCGCGATCGCCGTGGACGGGCGGGTGGGCCCCGCGACCAAGAGCAAGTTGTACGCGACCGGCGGCTCGGCTCCGGCCCCCATCAACCTCAACTCCTCCTCCTGCCCGGCGAATCTCGTGCAGGGTGCCAAGAGCGGGTGCGTCACCGAGCTCCAGCGGCTGCTCATCCACCACGGCTACTCGATCGACGTGGACGGGGACTTCGGCTCCGGCACCGCGAGTGCCGTGCGCAGCTTCCAGTCCGCCCACGGCCTCACGGTCGACGGCCAGGTCGGCACCAACACCAAGCGCGAGCTGTACGACACCGACGAGTCGCCGTCGACGGGCCTGGACCTGCGGTCGGCGTCCTGCCCGGCGAACATCGTGGAGGGGCAGAGCGGGGGTTGCGTCGCCACGTTGCAGTCCCTGCTGAACGGCAAGGGGCACAGCCTCGACGTCGACGGCAGCTTCGGCCCGCAGACCCTGGCGGCCGTCAAGGCGTTCCAGTCCGCGAGCGGTCTGTCCGCCGACGGTGAGGTCGGCCCGAACACCAAAGCCGCGCTGTACTCGAACATCGGCGGTGGCGGCGGCAGCGGCGCACCCGCGCCGGTCAACCTGAACTCCTCCTCCTGCCCGAACGAGATCGTGCAGGGCCAACGCAGCGGCTGCGTCACGGAGTTGCAGAGCCTGCTCAACCACCACGGCGCCGATCTCGCCGTCGACGGCGACTTCGGCCCGCTCACGGGCAGCGCCGTGCGGGACTTCCAGTCCGAGAAGGGGCTGTCGGTCGACGGCAAGGTGGGGCCGAACACCAAGGCCGCCCTGTACGGCGCGGTCACCCCGCCGTCGTCGCCCGCGCCCGGCGGCGGTTACGCCAAGATGCTCGACGTGGCGGCGGCCGAGGTCGGCACCGCCGAGGGCAGCGCCCGCGCCAACAGCTACGGCTCGGCGGTGGGTCTTTCGCTGTCCACCAGCGGCTACGCCTGGTGCGCGACCTTCGTGAGCTGGGTGGCCAAGCAGACCGGAGCCACCTCCTACCGCAACACGTATGTCTCGGGCTGGGTCAAGCAGGCGCGGGCCGGCAACTACCACCTCTCCGTGACGAGCAACCCGCAGCCGGGTGACATCGTGGCCTTCGACTGGAACGGCGGGAACGACTTCACCGGCGGGCACGAGCACATCGGCATCGTGCGGTCCGTGTCCGGCTCGTCCTTCACCACCGTCGAGGGCAACACGAGCAACCCCAACGGCGGCGGCGACGGCGTCTACGTCAAGTCCCGCTCCACCAACAGCAGTTACGACGTCCTCTTCATCAGGGTCCGCTGAGCCCCTGAGAACCCGGCCGGCCGTCCGACCTGAAAGCGTTCAGGCGACGGCCGGCTCTGTCGCGCGCAGCGACAGGGCCTGCTGGTAGCGGCGCAGCAGGAGCAGGGCGGTGGCGGCGAGGCCGGTGAGCAGGCCGAGCCAGACGCCGACGGTCTCCAGGCCGGCGAGGTGTCCGAACAGCCAGGCGGCGGGCAGGCCGATCAGCCAGTAGCCGACCAGGGTGATGCGGAAGCCGCTCTTGGTGTCGTCGAGGCCGCGCAGCAGACCGACGCCGATGTTCTGGGTGCAGTCGAAGAACTGGAGGACGGCCGCGACCAGCAGCAGGTTGGTGGCGATGCCGGTCGCGCTGTGCCCGTCGGCGGACGACGGGTCGAGGAACGGGCGCAGGACCAGGCCGGGGACGGTGAGGTAGAGGACGCCGACCACGGCCATCACGGCCGCCGCGCAGGCCAGTGCCGTGTTCTTGATGCGCTGGGCCGCCTCGACGCGGTCCAGGGCGAGTTCGCGGCTGACGTTGAGGGACGCGGCGTGCGAGAGGCCGACCGCGATCTGGAAGACGATGTAGATGAGCTGGTTGACGGCGGTGTGCGCGGCCAGTGCGGCGCTGCCGAAGGTACCGATGAGCAGGGCGACGACGGAGAAGAAGCCCGCCTCCGAGCCGTAGGTGGCGGCGATGGGCACGCCCAGGCCGGTGAGCCGGCGCAGGGTGGCCGGGCGGGCCTTCCAGATCCGGATGTCCAGCAGCGGGGCGAGCCGGGGATCGCGGCGCGCGGAGCCGTACAGGGCGAGGCAGGTCAGCAGGTACACCAGCGAGGTGGAGATGCCGATGCCGGGCAGACCCAGCTTCGGGAAGACCCAGGTGCCGTGGATCAGCAGCCAGTTGAGGCCCGCGTTGACGGCCACCGAGGCGATCGTGATGCGCAGTAGGGCCTGTGGGCGGCGCATGCCGACGGTGAACTGGCGGACGGCCTGGAACCACAGACAGGGCACCAGTCCCGGGGCGAGGGTGAGGAGTACCGGCCAGGCGGTGGCCACCACGTCCGGATCCTGGCCGAGGTGGGGCAGGGCCCGGCCGATCAGCAGCATGACGAGGGCGCCGACGATCCCGGCGAGGGTGGCCAGCGCCAGCGCGGCGCGGACCACGTCCCGGACCTCCCGGGTCGCCGCCTCGGAGAGCTCCTCGTCCTCGTCGGGGCGGGCGGAGGCGGCGGACACCTGGTTGCCGACCGCGGTGACGAGGCCGACACCCATGGTGCGCAGCTGGTTGAAGACGACCATGGCCAGGCCGCCACCGGCCAGTGCCTCGGCGCCCATCAGGCCCATCATCACCGTGTCGGTGGTGGTGAGGGCGACCTGGGCGAGCTGGGTCAGGGCGAGCGGTACGGCGAGGGTCGCCAGGGCGCGGCTGTCGCGGAGCAGGGTGGTGAGCGGTGTCGGCATCGGTGTCAGTTCTCGCGGAGGGATATCGGCATCGGCGGGTCAGTTCGCGCGATGTGGCGCGTCGGCGTCGGATCGGTGGTGCTCACGGAGTGTCGTCAGCAGTTCGTCGATCTCCCGCTCGACGGCCGGGGCGATGAGGTCGCGGTCGTGCATCCAGTCGTCGTCGAAGACGGTGTCCATGTACTTCTCCCCTCCGTCGTTGACCAGCGCGACCATAGTCGTGCCGGGCGCCAGCGAGGACATGCGGTTGAGTGCCTCGTGCACCACCCCGCCCGCCGAGCCGCCGATGAGGAGGCCCAGCCGGCGGGCCAGCACCCGCGCGGTGGCGAACGCCTCGACGTCGCCGACCTTGACGCCCTCGTCGAGCAGCCCGTAGTCGACCATCGCGCCGATGGTGGCGCCCTCGGGCGTGCCGGTGCCGGACTGGTAGTAGTCGTGGGCGGGCGGCCCGAAGGCGATCGACCCCTTGGGCTCGACCCCGACGATCCGCACCCCGGGCACGGACGTGCGCAGCTCCCCGCCGGTCCCGAAGAGCCCTCCCCCGGTGCCCACGGCGCCTATCAGGATGTCGATACGGCCGTCCAGCGCGGCGACGAGTTCATGGGCCAGGGGCCGGTAACCGTCGCCGTTGGCCATGTTGTTGTGCTGCTCGGTGAAGTAGGCGTTGTCGCTGTCGGCCGCCAGCTTCTCGGCGAACTCCTCCCGGGCGGCCGTGGCCAGTTCCTCGTCGCCGTCCTCGGCGACATAGACGAGTTCGGCACCGAGCGCCTTCATGCCGCGCAGCTTGTCGGCGGCGGCGTGGTGGTCGACGACGGCGGTGAAGGTGTAGCCGCGCTCGGCGGCGATGACGGCCAGGCCGAGGCCGGTGTTGCCGGAGGTGGATTCGACGATACGGCCGCCGGGGCGCAGCAGTCCGCGGTCCTCGGCGTCGAGGACCATCTGCCGGGCCATGCGGATCTTCGCGGTGCCGGTGGGGTTGAACTGTTCGAGTTTGAGCAGGAGTCGGCTGCCGGTGGCGGTGCGGCACAGTTCGAAGAGCGGGGTGTGGCCGATCAGGTCGGAGACCCGGCTGACCACGGCGGGACGCGCGAGCGCCTTGTCCATCGGATGGCTCCAGGGTTCGAGGGGGCGAGAGTCAGGCGAGTGGAGGGCGGTCGAACCGCCAGCGGGTGCTGCCGCCGTTGGTGTCGAGGACGATCTTCGGGGGGAGCGGAAGCTCGTGGAAGGGGGACTCGTTGGAGTCCATCTGGTATCCGGCGGTGTTGGGGTAGACGAGCAGGTCGCCGACGGAAGGGCGGGTGGGCAAGCGGACCTTGCGCCAGGTGACCATGTCGGACTCCAGGCAGGTGGCACCGCCGACGCAGGCCGCGTACGGCTCTCCCGGCCCGGACCGGGAGAGCAGCACCGGGTCCGGCAGG
The DNA here is from genome assembly GCF_001514195.1 of Streptomyces griseorubiginosus. Classification (GTDB taxonomy): domain Bacteria; phylum Actinomycetota; class Actinomycetes; order Streptomycetales; family Streptomycetaceae; genus Streptomyces; species Streptomyces griseorubiginosus. The sequence continues at coordinate 259,792 of NZ_KQ948743.1, forward strand.
TACTCGCTGTCGAACCACTGCTCGGACAGGCTGAGGCTGCTGCCGTCGACGGTGACGATGCCGTAGCCGTCACGGTCCTTCACACCCTGGACGCGGAAGACCGTACAGCCGGCCCTGTCCAGCAGCGCCCGCCCGGGTTCGAGCAGCAGCCGCACCCCGGCCTCGCGCAGTCGCCCGGCGAGACCGTCCGCGGCGAGGACCGCGCGCAGTGCGTCCGGGCCGGCCACCGGAGAGTGGTACGGGTAGAAGGCGCCCGGGGCGAAGGACTTGCCCGCGTGATAGTGCTGGGGCCGCTGGTCGCGCAGATAGCGTGCCCAGTGCTGCGCGTCCGTGTAGTCGACCGCGAACCCGCCGCCGATGCTGATCCGGTCGGCGCGCAGGCCCGTGGCCCGCGCTTTGAGGCACAAGTCGGCCAGTTCGAGGGCGAGTTCGGCCCGCGGAAGGGGTTCGTAGCCTGACAGGTGGAAGGAGAAGCCCGCCATCTCCACTCCGGCTTCCCGGCATCGCGCGAGTGCGGTCTCCAATTCCGTGTCGTCCAGGCCGAATCGGCTGTGCGGTTGCGCGGGCGGAAGGCGTCGCAGCAGCACGCGCGCGGGCCGACCGACCGCGATGACGCGTTCCAGCTCGTCGAGGGCGTCCACCGCGATCAGACACCCCTGGAGCACGGCGACCCGCAGCAGGGCGTCGGCCTTCGCGGGACCGGTGACGACGATGTTCTCGCCGCGGACCCCGCACGCCAGCGCGTCCCGGAGTTCACCGGTGCTGGCGACGTCGACTCCCGTACCGGACAGGGCGCATTGCTCGATCCAGGCCGCCGCCTTGTTCGCCTTCTTCGCGTAGTACACCCGCCCCTCGACGCCGAACTCGGCGAGCACGGCCGTGAAGGCGGCGGCGTTGGCTTCGAAACGGTCCGGCAGGAGGAGGTGGAAGGGGCCGCCGAGGGCGTGCGACAGCTCGTGCGGCAGCGGTCCGGACAGGATCGCGTCGAGCTGCGGGTCCGGGTGGGCCGGCAGCGGCGGGGCCGCGGTCGTGCCGGTCACTGCCACAGGGACACCCGCGTTCCCAGCCCCTGCTCGATGGCGAGCTGCGCGAAGCGGTGGCCGAGGGCGATGTCGGTGACGACCAGGCCGCTGTTGTAGGCGAAGATCCGCTCCTCCGCCGAGCGCCGGCCCGCCACCCGTCCCGCCAGGACGTCGGGGAACTCGGCGTCCACAGCAGGGAAGTTGCCGTTGTCGTCGGCCATGTCGGTGCCGGTGACCTTCATCTGCGCCGCGCTGGTCGCGACGACCCGGTCCGCCCGCTGGAGCGTGGAGGGCGCGATGCCGTGACCTACGAGGATCGACAGGGCGCCCGGTTTGAGGTCGTCCGACTCCACGGCGGCCCGGGTGTGCTGACCGGCGGTGGCCACCACGACGTCGGCTTCCGCGGCGGCGGTTCGTACGTCGTCCACCACCTCCAACTCCCGTTCGGGGAAGTGGTGGTGGAGCTGCTCGCGGACCGCGGCGAGGCCGTCCGGGTGGATGCCGTGGACCATGAGGCGGTCCAGTCGGGGCAGGGTGGTGAGCAGGAAGGGCAGTGCGAGGCGGCCCTGGGTTCCGGTGCCGATGACGAGGGCGCTGCGGCTGTCGGGCGGCGCGCACTCGCGGGCGAGGAGGGCGGAGACGGCGGGGGTGCGCAGGGCGCCGATACGGCCGCAGTCCATCATCGCGACGGGCAGGCCGGTGACGTCGTCGTAGACGGTGAGCGTCGTGTAGTAGTGCTGCTGGTCGCGGGACTTGTCCAGGCCGTGCTTGTACGAGGTCTTGATCGCGACGACCTCGCGGACTCCGTCACGGCCGAGCATGGCGTACGAGACGGAGTGGCCGTCCTCGGGCTTGACGGTGAGCTTGCGGGGGTTGGCGGACCTGCCGTCGGCGAGGGTGCGGTACGCCTGCTCGACCACGTCGACGACGTCGGTCAGCGAGATGTCGATGCCGGCGAGGTCGCTGGTGCTCAGGATGCGCAGGGTCTTGTCGTCCGTGCGTGCGGAGGTGCCGGTCACGGCTGGTCCCTTCGAACGGGGGTGTCTGAGCAAGGGAGTTGGCGGGAGATCACAGGAGCGCCACGAGTGCGGACTGGCCGTAGCCGTGTTCGTCCGCCTCGGTGTACGGGCGGCTGCGGCGGCCGGGGACGCGTACCGAGGCCCGCTTGAGCCAGCGGTCGGTGCCGTCGTAGCGGGCCCTGAACGGCACCCGGCCGTGGACGACCATGTCGTTGTCGACGACCAGGACGTCACCCGGCTCCAGTGCGACGGCGACCGAGACGCGTTCGAGTTCGGCGGTGAGGCGGTCGTAGGCGGCGCGGTGGACCGCGGGTGCCTCGTCGAGCGGGGTGTAGGCGGGGTCGTAGCGCAGGGTCGGGCCCGTCTCGGTCTGCCACAGGGTGGGGACCTTCGGCGGTTCTCCCGCGAAGGCACGGGCCTCGGCGTAGGCGTCGTCGGGGAGGATGGGGAGCACCGGGCGGGACAGCAGCGCGATGTCGTCCGCGTCGAGGCGGACCTTGCGGATGCTGGCCGCGGTGGTGGCCACGGCGTCGTGGTTGCGCATGCAGGCGAGCAGCAGCAGGTGGGCCCGGCCGGGGTGGAAGGCGTCCTCGGTGTGCGGGCTGAGCAGGACCGTGCTGCTCGCGCCGGTCTGTTCGTCCTCGTGGCCGGGCGAGGGCACGATGTTGTGCACGAACCGGCCTTCCTGCTGCCCTTCCCAGGCGATCGGGTGGCCCATGACGGTGGCGAGCAGCAGCAGGACCAGGTCCCAGGCCGCTGCGCGGTCGCCCGCGGTGGCCCAGCTGCCCGGTGTGGGGCCGATTCCGCCGTCGTCGACGGGCAGGCCGCGCAGGACGTACAGGCCGTCGTCGGTGTCGACCGGGCGGCATGCGTGGCGGATCGTTTCGCCCAGTCGGGTGGCGGACCTGGCGACCCGGCGGAGCAGTTCCGGCCGGGCGGCCGAACTGCCGAAGTCGGCAAGGATCTTGTGGGCGATTTCGGTCAGCTCGTCGACGGCGGGCGAGTCGAGCTGGCGGACGGGTGCGGCTCCCGTGGGCATGGCGAGACATCCCTTTCGGGGGGCGGGTGGGGGGTGGCGTTCGGGGCGTCGCCCTGTGCGCTTTCTGTGGGCCGGCTGGGCGATCGCTGCGGAAACGTAACAGGCGAAGTTAGGTTAGGCAAGCCTCACCTCTCTCGATCGCTCCCGACGGGCGATCCGTGCCTCACGTGCGCCGTTTCGCGCCCCTGTGCGCCGATGTGACGCATCGTCAGAGATGGGGGAAGTCTTCGCCGGGGACTTGCACCGGCGATCTTCTTAGGGTAGGCACACCTAAGTAATCTGCCGTGTGAGTGGGAACGAGGTCGTACGACGTGAACCTGAACAGACGACAAGTGCTGTGGGCCGGCGGCACAACAGGCGCGGCCATGCTGCTTGCCGCCTGCGGTGGTGGTGGCGAGTCCTCGGCCAAGTCGCCGGCGAAGGGGAACGAGAAGCCCCGGCCCGGCGGCACCCTCCGGGTGGGCGCCCTGGGCCGCGCCTCGGCCATCACCCGCGATCCGCACGGCACCCAGGCCAACGAGAGCGACTACCTGATCATCTCGCTGGTCCACGACACCCTCACCGTGCCCGGCACCAAGCCGAACACCCTCCCCCGCCTCGCCGCGCGATGGCAGGCCTCGGACGACCTCAAGACCTGGCGCTTCACCCTCGCGAAGGGTGCGAAGTTCCACGACGGCACACCGGTCACCGCCGCCGACGTCGTGTGGTCGCTCAAGCGGCTGCGCGCGACCCCCTCCGGTGCCTCCCGGCTGCCCGGCATCAAGGCCGAGAACATCAAGGCGGAGGGCGACGACACCGTGGTCCTGGTGTCCGACTACGCCAACGCCGAACTCCCCCTGCTCACCCGCCTGACGACGTTCGTCCTGAAGAAGGACACCAAGGACGCCGACCTCGGCAAGGCCCCCGGCACCGGCCCCTTCAAACTGGACTGGTTCCGCTCCGGCAACGCCCGCCTGGTCCGCAACGAGGACTGGTACGGCGGCGAGGTGCACCTCGACGCCATCGAGGTGAAGATCTTCGAGAGCCCGCAGGCGATGGCCAACGCCCTGCTGGCCGGGCAGATCGACGTGGCCTCCAACGTCGGCGCGGTCGCGGCCCGTACGGCCGAGGCACGGGACGACATCCAGATCGTGAGGCGCCCCAACGACATGGCGATGCCCATGGTCATGCGAACCGCCGACGGACCGTTCGCGGATGCGAAGGTACGGGAGGCTCTGCGGCTGGCCGTCGACCGCGAGGCCATGGTCAAGCAGGTGCTGTCCGGCTACGGCACCGTCGCCAACGACATCCTCGGCACCGGCGACCCCGCCTACGCCAAGGACATCCCGCAGCGGGCACGCGACCTGGTCAAGGCCAAGCAGCTGCTCAAGGACGCCGGATTCGACACCTCGAAGACCTACCGACTCCTGACCACCGAGGACATAGCGGGCCTCGCCGAATCGGCCACCCTGTTCGCCTCCCAGGTCCGCGAGGCCGGGGTCAAGGTCGAGGTGGTCAAGCAGGAGTCGGCCACCTTCTGGGACAAGACCTGGCTCAAGGGCGACCTGTACACGACCTACTGGGGCACCAACGACTCCGTGGTGTTCTTCGCCAGCAAGACCATGGTGTCCGACTCCGGCCAGAACGAGGCCGGCTGGAAGGACACCGCGTTCGACGCCACGTACAGGAAGGCCATGGGGACCAAGGACGCTGCGGCCCGCACCACGGTCCTCCAGGAGCTCCAGCGGATCGAGTTCGACCGGTCCGGCTATCTGCTGTGGGGCATGGCCGACGGCATCGACCTCGCGGGCGCGGCCGTGCGCGACCTGCCCACCCTGCCCGGTTACGGGCGTGTCCAGCTCGAGCAGGCATGGCTGGCACGCTGACCGGGGGCGAACCGGCCGCGGCCTCGGGGCCCCGGCCGGTTCCGGCTGCCGTCCGTACGGCCCTGTACGCGGCCGGTGTCGTCGCTCGCCGTCTCCTGCTGCTGGCCGTGCTGCTCGCCGCCGTCTTCGCCGCCGTGGAACTGCTGCCGGGCGACGCGGCCACGGCCACCTCCGAACGCGGCGAGACCGCGGCCGACCTCGCCGCGCGACGCCGACTGCTGGGCCTGGACCGACCGGTGGCGGAGCGGTTCTGGGACTGGATGACCGGCCTCCCCACCGGGGACCTGGGCACGTCCGCACGCGGGGAACCGGTCGCCGGCCTGCTGGCCCACCCGTTCCCCAACACCCTGCTGCTCGGCGGGCTCGCGCTGCTGGTGACCCTCGTGGTCTCGGTCGCGCTCGGCTGCTGGGCGGCGGCCAGGCCGGGCGGCGGGATCGACCGTACGGTGTCGGCGAGCGCCACCGGCATCCTCGCACTGCCCGAGTTCGTGGTCGCGGTCGCCCTCGTCCTCGTCTTCGCGCTGTGGACCGACTGGCTGCCCGCCGTCACCCTCACCGACGCCGACGGCTCCCCCGCCTCCTGGCGCATGCTCGTCCTGCCCGTCCTCGCCCTGGCCGTCCCGCAGATCGGCTGGAACACCAGGATCGTCCGGGCCGCACTCGCCGACGAGGCCAAGGCCCCGCACATCGAGACCGCCGTCCTCGACGGGCTGCCCCGGCACCGAATCCTCACCCACCACCTGCTGCCCGGTGCGCTGCCCACCGTCGCGGCCGGCATCGCCACCTCCACCGGCATGCTGCTGGGCGGCGCGGTCGTGGTGGAGACCATCTTCAACTATCCCGGCATCGGCTCGGTCCTGGCCGGAGCGGTCACCGACCGGGACAGCCCCGTGATCGCCGGGGTCGTCGCCGTCACCGGAGCCGTCATCACCGGAGTGCTGCTGCTCGCCGACCTCGTACGCGCCTGGGCCTCGGGAGGCCGGACATGACCGCTCTCACCGCACCCCCGGAAACACCCGCCCGAGCGGCCCTCGGCCCGGCCCGTCTCCGAGTCGCCCTCCGGGTCCTGCCGGCCCTGCTGCTCACCGCCCTCGCCCTGGCCGGACCCTGGCTCGCCCCGCACGCCATCGACGCCCCCGTCGTCGCGCCGTACGCGGAAGCCGGCGGTGAAGCCCCGCTCGGCGGCGACCAGTTGGGGCGGGACGTGCTCAGCCGTGTCCTCGCCGGAGGACGCGAGCTCGTCGTCACCTCGCTCCTGGTCGCCGTGCTGGTCACCGCGATCGCCGCCGTGCTCGGCGCGGTCAGCGCGCTGCGCCCGGCCCTCGGACGGATCGTCGAACGCACAGCCGACGTGCTGATGCTGCTGCCCGCCGTGCTCGGCATCCTGCTGGTCACCCTCTCCTGGCCGGACGGCGGACGACTCGCCGTCGTCACCGCGTCGGTCGTCCTGGGCGTCCCGTACGCGGTGCGCCTGGTCGCCGGGGCCGCCGCGCCCGTGGCCGCCTCCGGGTACGTGGAGGCGGCGGCAGTCGGCGGCGAACGGCTCGGGCACCTGGTGGTGCGGGAGGTGCTGCCCAACCTGCGGGCCACCCTGCTGGCCCTGTTCGGGCTGCGCTTCGTGGCCGCCGTGTACCTCGTCGCCACCGCCGGGTTCCTCCAGGTCGGGCCTCAACCACCGGCCGCCGACTGGGCGTTGATGATCCGGGAGAACTCCGCCGGCATCGTCCTCAACCCCTGGTCCGTCCTCGCCCCCAGCGTCGCCATCGGCCTGCTCGCCCTGAGCGTCAATCTGGCGGCCGCCGCGCTCGTCCCCCCGTCCGGCCGGAAGGCGGTCACCGCACTGTGAACCACATGCCCCACTGGTACTCCGAGGGCCGGACGGCGGACGGGGAGAGCACGGTCCGGGTCACCGGCCTGACCGTGACCGCACCGAACGGCCGACTCCTGCTGGACCGCGCCGGCCTCGAACTGGCCCCGGGACGCATCACCGCGGTCGTCGGCCCCTCCGGCTGCGGGAAGACCACCCTGCTGCGAGCCGTCGCGGGTGCCCTGCCGCCGGGCACCGAACGCACCGCGGGCAGCGTCACCGTCCTCGGCCAGGACCCGCTCGACCTCCCCGCACCGGCCCTGCGCACCCTGCGCCGCCACCGCCTCGCCTACGTCGGCCAGGACCCCGGCTCCGCCCTCAACCCGCGCATGAAGGTGCGGCGCCTGCTCGCCGAAGTCGCCGTGGACAAAAGTCCCGAGGCGATCCGGGCCCAGCTCGCCGAAGTCCGCCTGCCGGTCGACGACGGGTTGCCGGACCGCAGGATCGGTGGCCTCTCCGGCGGCCAGCAGCGCCGGGTCGCGCTCGCCCGCGCCCTGGCCCGCCGCCCCGCGGTCCTCCTCCTCGACGAACCCACGGCCGGACTCGACCCGGCCCTGCGCGACGAGATCGCCGCCCTCCTGCGCCACCTCGCGGAGAACCACCGGATAGCCATCGGCCTGTCGTGCCACGACCCGGAACTGGTGACCAGGCTCGCCGACGACGTCGTGGACCTGACCGGCCCGCGCCCCACGGACCGTCGGTCCCGCCCCGCACCCGCCCCGCGCGAGCAGGCACCCCACGACGAGCCGCCGGCCCTCGTCGCCTCGGGTCTGCACGCCGCGCATCTGCACCGCGGCCGCCGCGTCCCCGTGCTGCACGGCATCGATCTCTCTCTGGCCGCCGGAAACAGCCTCGGCGTCGTCGGCGCCTCCGGTTCCGGCAAGACGACCCTGCTGCGCACCCTCGTCGGCCTGCACCGCGCCACCGCGGGCACCGTCAGCCTGGACGGCACCCGCCTCGCGCCCTCGGCGCACGGCCGCTCCCGCGACCAGCGCCGCCGCCTCCAACTCGTGCCGCAGGACCCGTTGGGCACCCTGAACCCCAGCCGGCCCGTCGGAGCCGCTCTGCGCCGACCGCTCCTGCTGCACCGCCGGGCCGCCCGCGCCGAGGTCGCCGACCGCGTGCTGGAACTCCTGGACCAGGTCGGCCTGCCCGCCGCCTTCGCCGACCGCTACCCCCACGAACTGTCCGGCGGTCAGCGTCAACGCGTGGCGATCGCAAGGGCGTTGGCGGCCGACCCCGATGTGCTGTTCTGCGACGAGGTCACCTCGGCACTCGATGCGGACACCACCGTCGCCGTCATGGACCTGCTCACGGACCTGCGTGACCGGCGTGGCCTGTCCCTGGTCCTGGTCAGCCACGACCTGCGCCTGGTCGCCGACCGGACGGACACCCTCGCCGTGCTGTCCGAGGGCCGGGTCGTGGAGTCAGGCCCCACGACCCGGTTGTTCACCTCGCCGTCCCACCCCGTGACCACGGCACTGGCCACGGGGACACTGCTCGGCGGTTGACGTGACGGGCGACCGGCGTGCAGATCCCGAGCAGGACGCACCCGGTCGGCCCAAGTCGATGCGGGTGCGCTACTCGGGACGCGATCCCACGGAACGTCCGCGGAGGACCGCGAACACCGCCGCCCCCAGCCCCAGCACGCCTACGACCAGTCCGGCGACGCCGATCCCCCGGGCCGTCGAGTCGCTGCTCGACGCGGACGGGGTCCCGCTGACCGCATTCTTCGCGGTGACCGGGACGGAATCGGCCGGGTCGGCGTCCTTGGCGGTGAGCTTCAGGACCGGCGCCGGGTTCTCCGGCTCGTCGTCGCCGGCGGTGGCCTGCTCGATCCAGCGCACGGTCTTGCCGTCGGAGTAGGTCTGCAAGGTCTTGAAGGCGAGTTGCCCGGTGTCGTCGGGCAGCTGCCCGAACGCGACGTCGAAGTCCTCGAACTGCCCGGCCCCGATGCGGCCGCCGGTCCAGGTGATCTCGGAGACGGCGTCGGTGATGGTGCCGTCGTCGGTCTTGACCGGCGTCTTGAGCTTGGTGGTCGTCACCTTGGCGCTCCAGCCGTCCCGCGGGGAGACGAGCACGCCGAGGACGGGATGGTCGGTGGGCAGGTAGACCTGCACCTTCGTGGTGCTCGCGGTGTCCTCCTCGTTGGGCACACGGAAGGTCAGGACACCGTCGGTGGCGCCCTTGGCGTAGCTCTCGGGGTGGACCGTGACATGCGCGGAGGCGACGCCGGCGGCGGCCAGGACGCCTACAGCGGCGAGGGTGGTTGCGGCGCCCGCGCGGCGCAGAGTGGTGCGTGCGGTGGACATGGCTGAGTGGATCTCCGTACGTGCTGCAAGGGATGTCGGGTCAGAGGGCGTACGACATCCCCGTCGGCGGTCCCCGCCGGTGCACGGCGTGACGCAGCCGTACGGGCCGCGGCGACCATGCCTCCCCGACCGCGGGGCGTACGATCCCGGGCGGGGTCGGCCTGCCCCGCCCGTCCCTCACCAAAGACCACCAGGCGACGAGCCCGGGCACGCAGGCCACCGCCCGCCGCAGCAGGGACCACACCGCGGCCTCACCGCGTCTGAGCCACCAGGTCAGTACGACGGCCGCGGCGAGGTGGGCGGCGGTGGCGTGCGGGGTGAGCGCGTGCGCGGCGAGTGCGTGCCCGGTGAGCGTGTGCGGTGGGGCCATCCGCATGCCGGCGTGCGTGGAAGCCGTGCGCATCCCGGAGTGCGCGGCGGTCGCGGCATTCGGCCGCAGGGCGTCGAAGGCGAGATGCAAGCCTCCCTGGGCCGCCACCGTGGCGCCGCCGATGCCGAGGAACGACCGCTCCCGCCCAGCCAGCGCGCAGCCCGCGACGAACACGGGAACGCTTGCGGCGACCTGGCTCCACACCGGTGGGGCCATCCCCGTGGCCAGGGCGTGCCCGCCGGCCGCCAACAGCACGCAGAGCACGGCGAACACGGCCGCGCGGAGACTCCGCACGCCGGCGGACGCGACAGCGCGGTGGGACGACGTGTCTCCTCGCTCGCGCATGCGCATCACCACCTGCGGCCTTCCGTGTTCGACCCGGCGTCCTTGTTACGGGGCGGACGTGCGCATCGTTCAGATCCCGCCGTCCGACACGGGCCTGGGCCTCCGCGGCCGGACTCGGGGTGAGCCATGTCGCATCGGCACCGGTCGGACTTGCTATGCAACGAGTTGCATAGCACGATCGTCGGCATGGCGCTCGAACACGCGATCCTGGTGTCGCTCCTGGAGAAGCCCGGGTCCGGCTATGAGCTGGCCCGGCGTTTCGAGCGGTCCATCGGCTACTTCTGGACCGCGACCCACCAGCAGATCTATCGCGTGCTCAAGCGCATGGAGAACGACGGCTGGGTCGCCGCACGTGACGTCCCGCAGCACGGACGGCCGGACAAGAAGGAGTACTCCGTCGCCGACCTCGGCCGGGCCGCACTGTCCTCGTGGCTGCACGATCCGATCGAGCCCGACAGCGTTCGCCACGACCTGGCGGTGAAGATCCGCGGTGCCGCCTTCGACGACCCCACCGCCCTGATCCAGGAGGTGGAGCGGCACCGGCAGGCACACCGGGACCGGCTCGCGCACTACCTGGCCGGTGAGCAGCGCGACTTCCCCGCGCCCGGGACGAAACCCGCGCCGCCGGACACACCGCTCGACGCGGAGACAGAGCTCCAGCACGTCGTCCTGCGCGGTGGCATCGCCTACGAGCGGATGATGATCGGCTGGCTCGACGACGTGCTCGCCACGCTGGCCCGCTTCGGCCCGGCCGGCCGTGCTCGCTGACGCACCCCAAGTCCCCAGACCTCTCCCTTTGTCCGACGTCCCCATCTCCCTAGGAGTCCTCACCATGGCCGACCAGCTCCTCTTCAACCCCCGCACGTACGACCCCGCGCACTTCGACGCCGAGACGCGCCGCCTGCTGCGGGCCACCGTCGACTGGTTCGAGGAGCGGGGCAAGCGGCAGCTGATCGAGGACTACCGCACGCGCGCGTGGCTCGGTGACTTCCTCGGGTTCGCCGCGAAGGAGAACCTGTTCGCCACCTTCCTGACCCCCTCCTCCGCCGCCGGTGCAGGCGAGGCGGACAAGCGGTGGGACACCGCCAGGATCGCCGCGCTCAACGAGATCCTCGGCTTCTACGGCCTGGACTACTGGTACGCCTGGCAGGTCACCATCCTCGGCCTGGGCCCCGTCTGGCAGAGCGACAACGCCGCCGCCCGCGAGCGCGCCGCCCAACTCCTCGCCCAGGGTGAGGTGTTCGCGTTCGGTCTGTCGGAGAAGACGCACGGCGCCGACATCTACTCCACCGACATGCTGCTGGAGCCCGACGGTGACGGCGGCTTCCGCGCCACCGGCTCCAAGTACTACATAGGCAACGGCAATGCCGCGGGTCTCGTCTCCGTCTTCGGCCGCCGCACCGATGTGGACGGCCCGGACGGCTACGTGTTCTTCGCCGCCGACAGCCGCCACCCGGCGTACCACCTGGTCAAGAACGTCGTCGACTCGTCCAAGTTCGTGAGCGAGTTCCGCCTGGAGGACTATCCCGTACGGGCCGAGGACGTCCTGCACACCGGCCGGACCGCTTTCGACGCGGCGCTCAACACCGTCAACGTCGGCAAGTTCAACCTGTGCACGGCCTCGATCGGCATCTGCGAGCACGCGATGTACGAGGCGGTCACCCACGCCCACAACCGTGTCCTGTACGGCCGTCCCGTCACCGCATTCCCGCATGTGCGCCGCGAGTTGACCGACGCCTACGTGAGGCTCGTCGGGATGAAGCTGTTCAGCGACCGCGCCGTGGACTACTTCCGCAGCGCCGGGCCGGAGGACCGCCGCTACCTGCTCTTCAACCCGATGACGAAGATGAAGGTGACCACGGAGGGCGAGAAGGTCATCGACCTGATGTGGGACGTCATCGCCGCCAAGGGCTTCGAGAAGGACAACTACTTCGCCCAGGCGGCGGTGGAGATCCGCGGGCTGCCGAAGCTGGAGGGCACGGTCCACGTCAACCTGGCGCTGATCCTGAAGTTCATGCGCAGCCACCTGCTCGACCCGGCGTCCTACCCCGACGTGCCGACCCGTCTCGACGCGGCCGACGACTCCTTCCTGTTCCGGCAGGGGCCGGCTCGCGGTCTGGGCTCGGTGCGCTTCCACGACTGGCGTCCGGCCTTCGAGGCGTACGCGCACCTGCCGAACGTGGCCCGGCTGCGCGAACAGGCCGACGCGCTCTGCGAGTTCGTCACCACCGCGGCCCCGGACGAGGAGCAGAGCCGCGACCTCGACCTCCTCCTCGCCGTCGGTCAGCTCTTCGCGCTGGTCGTCCACGCCCAGCTCGTCCTGGAACAGGCCCGCCTCACCCGTCTCGACGAAGACGTGCTCGACGAACTCTTCGCCGTCCTCGTCAGGGACTTCTCCTCCCACGCCGTCGAACTGCACGGCAAGGACTCGGCGACCCCGCAACAGCAGGAGTGGGCGCTGGGCGCGGTCCGGCGGCCGGTCGTAGCGCCCGAACGCACCGAGCGGGTCTGGCAGCGGGTCGAGTCCCTGTCCGGCGCGTACGAGATGGCCCAGTAGGACCCCTGAGCTGTACCCCTAATCGGTCGGACGGCGGAGCCCTGTCGCTCGCCGCCGACCGATCGCCGCACGACCGCGTCGGCGAGGGCGCCGCTTCGCCGACGCCCTACACGGCCCCGTCGGGCGGGAGTTCGGTGTGGAGGCGGATCGTGGTGCCGGTCTTCGGGGTGGAGCGGATCTCGACCATGTCGCACAGTTGGTGCACGAGCCACAGTCCCCGTCCGCCCATCTGTGTGTGGGGCGGCTTGGAGCGGCCCACCAGGGGATCGCTGATGTAGCCGGCGTCCCAGAACTCGCACACCAGGCGGCGGTTCTCGGTCCAGGTGCGCAGGACGCCCTGGCCGCCGCCGTAACGGATGCTGTTCGCGGCCACCTCGGTGGCGGCGAGGTGGAGTTCGCGCAGCCGGTGACCCTGCAGACCCAGCTGTTCGGCGCAGGCGGTGATCTTGTCCCGCAGGGCGGGAAGGTCACCGGTCGAATAGGCGAACTCGTCGTAGGGATCGCAGGGATGGGTCAGCGGGACGAAGTCGAACGGCGCCTGCGGGTCGAAGTCGGTGGAGGGTGTGGTGCGGCCGTCAGCGCGGATCTCCGGGTGGCAGCGCGCCATCTGCTCGACGGCCGCCTGCTCACCGGCCAGGTCGTACGGGCACAGCAGCCACCAGGCCGGGCCGTCGGCGAAGGCCTTGTTCAGCAGCCACTCGTGGTAGCGCAGCTCCTCCACCTCGGAGGGAGAGCGGGCCTCCGCCCAGGGCGACTCACCGATCCCGCGAACGAGCCGCCCCTGCGCCGTGTACTCCCTGATCCATTCCTGCCAGGCCCCGATGAGCCGCCCCGGATGGTGCGCCAGCGGGCTGGTGTCGACGTACTGCACCGCTCCGTCGTCGGGGACCTCGGCGCGCAGCAGGGTGGCCTTGCTCTCGGGGACGGCCACCACCACGGCCTCGCCGCCGTCCAGCGCCTCCTGGATGAAGCCCACGGTGCCCTCGAGGAACTCCTCCCCGGAACGGTACGGGTACAGCTCGTGCCGGTATCCCTCACCCGGGGGCGGAGTGTCGGTACGGGGAGGGGAGGAGGTCACGGCGTCATCACCACCGGAATCGAAGGGTCTGCGAAGCCGGTCAGCTCCCAGGCCAGGCGTACGGTCTTGTTCGTCCCCTCCAGCACCACCTTGCGGTCCGGCAGGCAGCGGGCCGCGTCGGCGAGTGAACTCATTCCGGCGGCGTCGAGGAAGTCCAGGCCGTGGCAGAGCAGGCGTACCGTCGCCGCCTGGGAGAGCAGGGTGCGCAGGATGGCGCCGAAAGCGGGGGCGCCCTCGGCGTCGACGACCCCGGTCAGGGTCCAGCCGTCCTTGCCGGTCCGGTAGACGTGGAAGGCGGGTGACGCCGGACGGCCGCCCAGGTGCTGCGGATGCACGCAGGTCGCCCGCTCGGGCGCGGGCGCGCTCTCCTGACCGCACTGATAGGCGCAGACCACCAGAGCACCGCTGTCCGCGGCGAACTCCTCGAGGTCGAGCTCGCTGCGCAACAGCTGCTCCGCGTCGACCGGGGGCCCGTCGCAGGTCACGTGGTGCAGGACACGCAGCGATCGGTATCCCTCACGCTCCGCGCTCGCGGCCTCGCGCCGCACCGCGGAGATCAGGGAGCCGTTCAGCCGGGCGGGGTCGAGCACGACCGGGGCGAAGGCCGCGGTGGTGCGGGTGAGCGGTCCGACGATCAGTACCTTGTCGCCGAAGAGTTCACCGTCCGAGACGAAGGCCCTGCTGCGGTCCCACACGTCGTCCGCGGGATCCAGCAGCTGCAGGACGTGGTCACCGGAGCCGACCTCGTCGAGTGCCGCCAACGTGCGCGTCGCTCGCACCCCAACCTCCCCTCACCTCATGTTCACCCTACTCAACGGCACGTCTTCCCTCCTGCCCTCCTGCCCGAAGCAACTGGTGGCACACCTGACGGAAAGGGGTCGCAGCTCGATGAGGTCCAGGACGAGCAGAGCGGCCGCGGTGTATCGATCGCCGAATGGGGGCGCCCGGCGCCACTGATCGACAGGAGCAACCGGCGCAGCGTCCGGGCAAGGAGCAAGCGCCGAGGTGAGGGGCCTCGGCGGACCGGGGGTCTGGTGTTGACTGTGCACGTGTCGAAGGACGATGACTACGCCAGGGCCAGCCGGCGACTGACCATGTGGGGCTGCCTTGCCGGGCTAGCTGTAGCGCTGGCCATTCCGGTATTGCTGGTGGTGACCGTGCTGCTTCTCGGGATGCCGCGCCCCTGAGAGCCGTTCCCCTTTTGCGCTGGGGCCGCGTCCGTCGTGGCTCCCCGACCGGCCGCCGCGAAGTGGACCGCGGAGGTCGACGCCCGCATCAAGGAGCCGTCGTGCCGTCCGTGGCCTCGCCGGGGTCCCAGCCGCCGACCCCGCGCACCTACCCGCTGGCACCGGGCGCTGGAAACCGCGGGGAGAACGCGGCCTGCGGACCGAACTCGAAGGGACCGCCCGGAGCGTCATCCACCGCCAACCCGACGAGGGCACCCGCAACCCGCTGAAATTGGTTCACCCGCTCCACCCGCCCCCACGCGCACGTTCCCCCCTTCCACCGCGTGCCTACGCCTCTTCATCGCCGCCCAGCGAACCGTTCCGGCCAGATGGGTGATGTTTGCCTGCAATACGCACACAGAACACCTTCAAGGGAACGCCGACCGCGTTTTGTCCCTCCTTCTGTGCATAGGAACCTTGCACGGCCAGGAAAGTCAGGGACTGACATGGGTTTGACCAGTCGAACGACCGTCTACACGCTGGTGGCGTTGGCCGCCCTGTGTGTCGCGTTGCTGGTCTGGTTGTGGCCTCGCTTCGCGAAACCGGGGCTGTGGCATGTACTGGGGCGGCTCGGAGCCATCGGCGTGACGCAGCTCATGATCGTCGCGGCGTTCGCGTGCGGGGTGAACTCCTCGTATCAGTTCTTCGGCTCCTGGAACGAACTCTTCGGCAACGGCGACACCGCTCCCGTCGGCGTGACGCAGGCGATGGGAGGCGGCGGCGACGCGGTCACCGGCATCAGCGACGTCCACGGCGCCCTCGTACAGCCCTTCCACGACTCGCAGCTCAACCAGGTCAGCGGGCTCCCCGACGGGCCGCCCGCGGTCACCGGACGGGTCGAGTCGGTCAAGATCATCGGGCGTCGCACCGGCGTCGTCGATCCGGCGTTCGTGTATCTGCCCCCGCAGTACTTCCAGCCGGCGTACCACCGCATGCGCTTCCCGGTGATCGTCGCGCTCAGCGGCTATCCGGGCAGCATCTTCAACCTCGCGCAGCATCTGCGTGTCTCGCAGACCGCCGGGGAACTCCAGCACCAGGGCAAGATGCAGCCGACGATCATGGTGATGATCCGGCCCACGATCGCCCCGCCGCGCGACACCGAGTGCGTGAACGTCCCCGGCGGTCCGCAGACCGAGACGTTCCTCGCGAAGGACCTGCCGCAGGCGATCAGGTCCGCCTACCGGGCCGGCCACTACGCCGGCTCCTGGGGCGTCATGGGGTACTCCTCGGGCGGCAGCTGCGCCCTCCAGCTCACCATGCGCAACCCCGGGGTCTACACCACGGCCGCGGCCCTCTCCCCCGACTACCGGGTCAAGGACGACCCCACGACCGGGAACCTGTTCGGCTCCGGCCCGGGCCGGCAGGCCCGCATCGACGGCCACGACCTGATGTGGCGTCTGAAGCACCTGCCCGCTCCCCAGGTCTCGGTCCTGGTCGCCAACAGCAAGCACGGCGAGAAGGGCTACCCGCAGACCCAGGCCTTCATCAAGGCGGTCAAGGCACCGATGCGGGTCGTGTCGATACTGCCCGAGAGCGGCAGCCACAACTTCCCCACCTGGGTGCGGGAGATGCCGGCCGCGCTGACGTGGATGAACGACCAACTCACGTTCCCGCAGGACGTCGTACCCCGGGTCCACCCCAAGCGGACCACCGAGGCGGACGGCACGCCCAAGCCGGGGTCCAAGTCGAAGCACGACCCGCTGCGCGCCGAGGGCACCGAACCGCGGGAGCCCGCCGCCTCGTCGCGCCCGGCCCACTGAGCGGCCCGCGCGCGACGCCGATCAACAGCATTGGCCTGTAGTGGCGGTACGGGAAGCCCCCCGAAGTCTTGACGGCTGCGGGGGGTGACCCTACGGTCCCTACACCACCACACGATCGGTCCGCCGCCCGAAACATTCGCACCCGAGGGAGCGCTCCCACACCCCCGACCGAGCCGCCACGCGCCACACAGCGCTCTCCTCTCCCCCCACGCGCCCCCTGCCCGCTCGACAACCCCTGCTTGGTCCCCTGCCGGGGCGCCGTTCCACGACAACGCGACGAAACTTTCGATCTCTTGCGAGAGATCGTCGCGTCAGCGAGGCGCGGACGAGAAAGCACCCGTCAGAGCCGAGTCAGCAGGAGGAGCAATGTCGTCGCACCGGAGCGGTTCCGGCAGCACAGGGCCACAGATCCCCGCCGGCAGCACAGAGCCACAATCCCCCAGTCGCCGGGCAGTCCTGGCGACCATGGGCGCCCTCCCGGTCCTCGCCGCGACCACGACCCCGGCCGTGGGAGCGCCACGGAGCCCGTCCCTCGCGGCGGCCGCCGTGACCGTCGACCCGTCGGCGACCCGGCAGACGATCCGGGGGTTCGGCGGCATGAACCACCCGCTGTGGATCGGCGACCTGACGGCCGCGCAGCGGGAGACGGCCTTCGGCAACGGCGACGGACAGCTCGGGTTCTCCGTGCTGAGAATCTTCGTCTCGGAGGACCGCGCGAACTGGAGCCGCGAGGTCGCGACGGCGAAGCGGGCGGTCGAGCTCGGCGCCACCGTCTTCGCCTCCCCGTGGAATCCCCCGGCGCAGATGGTCGAGACCTTCACGCACGGCTCGCAGACCAATGCGAAGCGACTGCGCTCCTCCATGTACGGCGCCTACGCGCAGCACCTGAACGACTTCGTCACCTTCATGCGGAACAACGGCGTGAACCTGTACGCCATCTCGGTGCAGAACGAGCCCGACTACGCCCAGGACTGGACGTGGTGGACCCCGGCCGAGATGACCAGGTTCCTGCGGGAGAACGCCGGCTCGATCAGCACGAAGGTCATCGCGCCCGAGTCCTTCCAGTACGTCAAGAGCTTCTCGGACCCGATCCTCAACGACCCGGCGGCCCTGGCCAACATGGACATCCTCGGGGCGCACCTGTACGGCACCTCGTTCCAGAACTTCCCCTACCCCCTCTTCAAGCAGAAGGGGGCGGGCAAGGAGCTGTGGATGACCGAGGTCTACTACCCCAACAGCAGTGACTCGGCCGACCTCTGGCCGCAGGCCCTGGACGTCGGCGAGCACGTACACCGCGCGCTGGTGGACGCCGAGTTCCAGGCGTACGTGTGGTGGTACATCCGGCGCGGCTACGGCCCCATGCGGGAGGACGGGCAGATCAGCAAGCGCGGTGCCGCCATGGCGCACTTCGCCAAGTACGTCCGCCCTGGGCACGTACGGATCGCGGTGACCGCGAACCCGCAGTCCAACGTCTACCTCTCGGCGTACAGGGGAAGCGGCTCGCGCCTGGTCATCGTGGCCGTCAACAAGGGGACCTCGTCGGTGAGTCAGCAGTTCACCCTGGTCAACAACGCCTCGACCGGCGTGTCCTCCTGGCTGACGGACGGGAGCAGGAACCTCGCCGCACAGAGCCGGATCACCGTGTCCAACGGGTCGTTCACCGCGCAACTTCCCGCGCGGAGCCTGACGACGTTCGTGACCGGGTGAGGCATCCCCTGCGCACCCCCGCCGCCCGGGTCCCGAAGGACCCGGGCGGCGGGTGACGTTCTGTGTGTCAGGTACGGCTGTCAGGGCGTCAGCTGCCAGCGTGCGATGTACCCGACGTCGATGGACGCCAGGTCGCGCACCCGCAACTTCCATGTCCCGTTCAGCGGTTGAGCGGAGGCGTTGACCGTGAAGGTCTGGTCCACGTTGTCGGCGGAGCCGCCGCTGCGGTTGAGCAGGGAGTAGACGGTGCCGTTCGGGCCGACGAGGTCGACGGTCAGGTCACCGCGGTAGGTGTGGACGATGTTGACGTAGACCTTGGTGGTCGCGGAGGCGTTGCCCTCGCGGCCGGTGATGGTCACCGGGGACTCCACGGCCGGCCCGTTGTCGGGGATGTCCACGCGGGTGGTGTTGGCGTAGACGTAGGCGATCTGCCAGCTGAAGGTGTCCGTGGCGCTCGCCCCGGTGCCGTCGGTCACCGTGACGGTGACGTCGCTCGTGCCGAGGGTGGTCGGGGTGCCGCTGATCAGACCGCCCGGGCTGACGGTCAGGCCCTCGGGCAGGCCGGTGACCTCGTACGTCAGCGGGGATCCGGTGTTGGTGGTGTAGGCGTCGAGCTGGAGGTTCACCACCTGGTTGACGCCGCTGACCTGGTCGGCGACCGGGGCGAGGTTGACGCCGAGGGCGATGCGGTTGCCCACGTTGATCGCGGCCCAGGAGTCGGCGACGGCGAGGTACGTCGGGCTGTACGCGCCGAACAGGTCGGCCGCGGCGGACAGGGTGGCGGTGCGGGCGCCCGCGTAGTCGGTCGTCGAGGTCATGTACGTCGTCAGCGCGCGGTACCAGATCGCCGCGGCGTTCTCGATGCCGATGCCGGTGACGGGGCGGCCGTCGTAGGTCGGGCTGTCGTAGGAGACGCCGTTGACGGTCTTGGCTCCGCTGCCCTCGGAGAGCAGGTAGAAGAAGTGGTTCGCGGGGCCGGAGGAGTAGTGGACGTCGACACTGCCCAGGGTGGAGCTCCAACTGTCGCGCGAGGAGCCGTCCTTGGAGGGCTTGTCCATGTAACGCAGCGGCGTGCCGTTGCCGTTGATGTCGATCTTCTCGCCGACGAGGTAGTCCCCGGGGTCGGCCGGGAGGTTCTCGTGGAACTCGACCGCCGCGGCGAAGATGTCGGAGGTCGCCTCGTTCAGGCCGCCGGACTCGCCCGAGTAGACCAGGCCCGCGGTGGCGGCGGTGACGCCGTGGCTCATCTCGTGGGCGGCCACGTCCAGGGCGGTCAGCGGGTGGGTGTTGCCCGAGCCGTCGCCGTACGTCATGCAGAAGCAGGAGTCCTGCCAGAAGGCGTTGACGTAGTTGCTGCCGTAGTGGGCACGGCTGTAGGCGGCGACACCGTCGTTGCGTATGCCGTTGCGGCCGTAGGCCTCCTTGTAGAAGTCCCAGGTGGCCGCGGCACCGAAGGCCACGTCGACGCCGGCGGTCTGGCGGTTGGAGGGCAGACCGTTGCCCCAGACATCGTTGTCGTCCGTGAACAGGGTGCCGGTGCCCGAGGTGCCCTGGTTCAGGTCGTAGGTCTTGTGCCCGGCGCGGTCGGGGTCGGTGAGCTGGTACGTCGATCCCGACTGGGTGGTGCCGAGCGGGACCGTGCCGACGTACTGTCCGGTGCCCTCGCCGGTGTGCACCTTCTCGGCGGACAGCAGCTGCTTGCCGGTGTCGGCGTCGGTGACGACCTGGAGCTCGCTGGGCGTGCCGTCCGGCTGGACTCCCTCGACGACGGTCTCCCAGGCCAGCACGGGCTTGCCGCTGCCGGCCCAGACGACCAGGCGGGAGGCGTTCTCCACTGCGGCGCCGGTGACCTTGTCCTGCTTCGATGCGGCGAGGGCCTTGGCGGCGGCGCCCGAGGCCGCGATCCTCGGGCTGAACGAGGGCAGGGTCAGCCGCGCCGCGTTGGCCCGGGTGACGGTCGTACGGCCGGCGTCCTCGTGCACGACGAGGTCGCCGCCGAGGACGGGCAGCCCGGCGAGGGTGCGCTCGTAGCGGGTGTGGGTGGTGCCGTCGGTGTCCTTGACGACGTCCTTGACGACCAGCTTCTCCTGGGCGCCGAGGCCGATGCGCCGGGCCGTGCCGGTCGCCGCCGACTGCGCGCTCCTGATCAGGGCGGCGCGGCGGGTGGGGGTGAGGGCGGTCTGGGTGGCGCCGGTCCGGGGGGTGGCGGTGATCTTCGCGGGGGCCGGCTTCGCGGGGGCCGCGGTGGCCAGGCCGGGGGCCGCCAGGGCGAGGAGTGAGCCTATGGCCGTGAGGGCGAGGCCGGTGGCGCGTCTGCGCCGCGTCAGGGCGCGGTGGTGCTGGGGCAACGGGGCTCCTTCAGTACGACGTCCGGCCCCTGGTGGGGGCCGTTGAGGAGACGGACGGGCGAGGTACGCCGGTCCGGAGCGCTGCACGGCATGCGGGTGGAAGGAGGTGGGGGGTGGGAACACGCGACAGAGCCGCGTGGTGAATCTGTGAGGGAACTGTGAACGACGGGAGTAGAGTGACATCACCACCAGGGCTTTGTCATGCAAGGAACAAATCAACGGCTTGAATTGACCTTGCAGGCCAGGCAAATCGGCACAGGCAGCACCGGTTTTCGGCCGCGCGGGAGCGGCCCGTCGGGATCCGCACCTGTCCGTCGACAGCTCCCAACTGCGCACAGTTTTGGTGAAGTTACGGTCAGAAGTGAAAACGGAGTGCTAGACATCGGACGGACCTTCTTTGGTCAACTCCCTGTGACCGCCCCGTTGAGGAGAGTGTCGAACGCGAGGCGGAACTGAGCGGATAGGACGACCGTGTCGCACTCCCCCACCCCCGCGCGCCGAAGATTCGGTGCCCGCAACCTGCGTGTGGCCCAGAAACTCCAGGCCATCCTCCTGATTCCGGTGTTCGTCGCCCTGGCCCTCGGGGGCGTACGGGTCAAACGCACCGTCGACACCTGGCAGTCGGCCGAGGACGCCGTCCGCGTGGCGGAGCTGGTCCAGGCGGCCAACAAGTACGCCAGTGACGCCATCAACGAACGGGACGTCTCCGTCATCCCGTTGGTCCAGGGCGACCGGGACGCCGCGGCGGTCGTCAAGGCCCGGAAGATCACCGACGAGGACGCCAAGCAGTTCGACGCGGCGGTCGACCACATGCCGAGGACAGCCGGCCTCGAGCGCCGGATCGCGCTCGTGCGGCAAGGCGAGAAGGAACTGCCGCTGGTGCGGTCGAGCGCCTTCACCTCACGGATGGCCGGTGTCCAGACCGAGGAGAGCTACCACGCGGTGCAGCACCCGCTGATGGAGATCTCCAACGAACTCGGCTTCGGCATCACCACCCAGGAGACCTACGGCCGTACCCTCTACGCCGTCTCGCTCACCCAGGCCGCCGAGTCGCTGATCCGGGCCATCGGCACCCACCTCCTGGTCCAGGACCGCAGCAAGCTGGCCAAGGGTGAACTCCAGTCCCAGCTCAGCTCGTTCAGCTCCTACGTCTACCTCGAACAGATCGGGCTCCAGGAATACGCGGGGTTCGCCGGCACCGCCGACGTGGCCCGCTTGCGTGAGGCACTGGAGGGCGCGCGGAAGAAGGGGCAGGAGCTGGTCTCGCAGGCCCGGAGCCAGGCCGAGGCGGCCGGCCAGCCCTTCACACCCCCGCCGGACCTGGAGAAGATGACCCGCGCGATCGCCTCCGGCGCGACCGCGGCGCAGCTCGCCGAGCAGGGCATCACACCGGAGACCTTCTTCGCGGCCTCCACCCTCAGCTTCGACGCCTACCGCAGCGTCGAGGTGTACCTGACCGACACCGCGCTGGCCAAGGCGCACACCATCGCCGACGACGCCCGCAACGACGCGATCCTGAACGCCGCGCTCGTGCTCGCCGCCGTCCTCGCCGCCTTCCTCCTCGCGAACTGGGTCGCCCGCACCATGAGCACCAGCATGCGCCGGCTCAGCGCCTCCGCCCACGAGATCGCCGCCCAGCGGCTGCCCGCCCGATTGACCCAGCTCACCCGTGCCGTTCCCGGCCGGGTCGAGAACGAGGTCGAACCGATCCCGATCACCACCACGGACGAGATCGGCGAGGTCGCCCGCGCCTTCGACCACGTGCACCGCGAGGCCGTACGGCTCGCCGCCGAACAGGCCCTGCTGCGCGCCAACATCAACACGATTTTCAGCAACCTGGCCCGCCGCAGCCAGTCCCTGATCGAGCGTCAGCTTTCCATGATCAGTGAGCTGGAGGGCCGGGAAGCCGATCCCGACCAGCTGGAGAACCTGTTCCAGCTCGACCACCTCGCCACCCGGGTCCGCCGCAACGGCGAGAACCTCCTGGTGCTCAGCGGCGAGGCCCCCGCCCAGCAGTGGGACCAGCCGCTGCCCCTGGTGGACGTCATCCGTGCCGCGGTCTCGGAGGTCGAGCAGTACGAGCGGGTCCATTTCGCCGGTGTCCCGGAGACCGAGATCGACGGGCGGGCCGTGAACGACCTGGTGCACCTGCTCGCCGAACTCCTGGAGAACGCCACCACCTTCTCCTCACCGCACGTGCCCGTGCATGTCACCGCCACACGGTTGCCGGACGGCCGGATCATGGTCGAGATACATGACAAGGGAATCGGGATGCCCCCCGAGGAGCTGGCCGAGATCAACCGGAATCTCGCCGATCCACCCACCGTGGACGCCTCGATCTCCCAGCGCATGGGCCTGTTCGTGGTGGGCCGGCTGGCCGACCGGCACGGCATCCGCACCCAGTTGCGCCCCGCCGACACAGGTCAGGGCACGACGACCCTGGTGATGCTGCCCGACACGATCACCCATCGGCCGACGACCGCGGAACTCGACGCCGACACCATGGCCATGGTCGCGTTCGTGGACAGCCGCTTCACCGATGCCACGACCTGGACCGACGAACCGATCTGAGCCAACCCCCGTGCCCGCGCCGCAGGTTCACCGAGGTGGGATGCGGGGCGGGTACGGCCTGAAGGGGGCTCGGTCAACGGCCCGAAGACCCCGTCAGGCCATCTGTTAGCGTGCGCCGATGGAAGATCTGGGAGACATCACCTGGCCCCCCGAGCCGATCAGGACAGAGCGGCTCGTGCTGCGTGCGCCCGAGGCCCGGGACCGTACGGCGTTCATCGATCTGCTCGCCTCCGCGGAGGTGCACGCCTACCTCGGCGGCCCCCGTGCGCGGGACGAGCTCGAGCGCGGGACGCCTGCGGTGCCGGAGGCGTGGCCCGGCAGTTTCGTCGTCGATCGGGACGGATCGATGATCGGGCAGATCCTGCTCAGGAGAGCGACCGGGCACCGCAGGCCGGCCGCCACAGGGAAGGCCGACCTCGGCTACCTGTTCCTGCCGGGGGCGTGGGGACACGGGTACGCGGCGGAAGCGTGCGCGGCGGCACTTTCCTGGTTCGACGGTGCCGTTCCGGGCGAGCCGGTGGTCCTCACCACCCAGTCCGCCAACGGCCGTTCGATGCGCCTCGCCGCGAAGCTGGGCTTCACCGAGGTGGAGCGGTTCGAGGCGTGGGGGGCCGAGCAGTGGCTCGGTATGAGGACGCCGGTCACGGCCGCGGGTTGAGCCCTTCTCAGCGCTCGGGGATCCGTTCCACGGGCGGCGCCGTACGGCTGTAGCGGGCTCCCTTGGTGCCGTAGTGCGCGAGGTGGAGGGTTTCGCCGTCGAGCTGGATCTCCTGCGGCGGAGGGTTGGGTACGGAGATCCGTAGGTGTGCGTAGGGGTGCCCCTCGATGAAGACGGGCTCCCTGCGCACCTTCCAGCTGTCCGCCCAACTCTGGGCCTGCTCGCGGGTCCACGGATTCTGGAGGGTGCGCGGTGCGGCCGGGTCGTGGTCGTATCCGTTGAGGTTGCGGACCAGGGCCTCGCTGTAGACGCCCTTGACCCGGAAGTTCTCCAGGTCCTCCGCGCGGACGATCATTCTGACGTAGCGGCGGCTGTTGCCGCGGTGCCGGCCCACGGCGGGCCAGCGGCAATGTCCGGGGTCCCAGCGGACGCGCGGGAGCCACAGCAGGGTGCCCGCGCTGAAGTGCTTGGTGCCGTGCTGGACTTCGAGGCGGCCCTCGCCGTGCAGGGTCTCGCGCGCCACGTTGGCCACCAGGCACCAGCCCAGCAGTCCGTCCGGCGTCTCGTCGTCAGGGGTTTCCGTGTCCGTCACGCCAGAATCCTGAGTCACGGAAGGCGACGCCAGCCACCCTTTTTCAACGGAAACGATCCGTTCCGTATAGCAACTATCAAAGACCGTACAACTTCTCCCCAACAACAGGTGTCTGACGTACCGACCGCAGGTGTTTTCTTGGGGGGAAAACTTGATCAAGGTAAGCGTCGTCGTGCCGATCTACAACGCCGGTCCCTATGTGGAGCGTTGTGCGCCGTCACTCGTGAACCAGAGCCTCGGCGCGGACGCGTACGAAGTCGTCTACGTCGACGACGGGTCGACGGACGACTCGGCGGAACGCCTTCGACGACTGGCCGAAGCGCATCCGCACGTCCGGGTCTTCGAGCAGGAGAACTCCGGCTGGCCGGGCAAGCCCCGCAACGTGGGGGTGGACCGGGCCCGGGGGAAGTACATCCAGTTCGTCGACCAGGACGACGAGTTGTCGTACGAGGCGCTGGAGCGGCTGTACGCACTGGCGGAGCGCAACGGTTCGGACATCGTGCTGGGCAAGGTCCACGGCACGATGGCAGGACCCAGCAATGTGTTCAAACGGACGGTCGACCGGTGCACCGCCGCCGACGCACCGCTCATCGAGAGCCTCACGCCGCACAAGATGTTCCGCCGGGACTTCCTGCGCGAGCACGCGATCCGCTTCCCGGAGGGGCGGGTCAGGCTGGAGGACCAGTTGTTCATGGCGCGCACCTACGTGCGGGCCAAAACGGTGTCGATCCTGGGCGACTATCCCTGCTACCAGTGGAACCGGCGTGAGGACGGCGGCAACAACAGCAGCCGTCGGATCACGCCCGACGACTACTACGGCCATCTCGACAAGGTCGTGGAGGCGATCAAGGAGGGCACCGAGCCGGGCGAGCTCCAGAACCGGCTGTTGCGCCGCTCGTTCCGGGTGGAGCTGCTCCGCCCGGTCAGCGAGCCGCGGGTGCTCCAGCGGACCGGGAAGGATCTGGAGGAGTACTACACCACCGTGCGGCGGATGGCCATGACCAGCTATCCGCCGGGGGTGCGCGAGGGGCTCCCGGCGATCAGCTCGCTCCGTGCCGAACTGCTCGTCCAGGACCGGCTGGACTCGCTGATCGAGCTGGCCCGCCGCACCCAGCGCATCAAGGCGCGCGTCGAGGTGGACGACATGCGCTGGCGCAACGGCAAGCTGGTGCTCCGGACCCGGATCGGCATGGTCAAGGCGGACGGCGAGCCGCTGACCGTCGTGGACCGGGGCGGGCGGATGCTGCTCGACCCCGAACTCCTCGACGGCATCCCCGGGGCGGAGGACTGGGAGGTCCGCGACCCCTTCTCGCACGCCTACGGGGAACTCATCGTGCACGACACCGCCGGCAACCACTGGTGGTACCCCGACGGAGAGTTGGCGCCCGCCCTAGAACCCCTCGGCGGCGGCCGTCAACGGGTAGTGGTGGCCGGTGAGACGATCATCGATCCCCTGACCCTCGCCGGAGGCGACCCCCTGGACGGCGGCTCCCACCAGGTCTGGGCCGGCGGCCAGTTGCTGGGTGTGGGCCGCCGCCCCCGGCTGGCCGTGGCACCGGGCCCCACCCGCGTCTCGCTGGGCGCCATCGCCCTGGGCACCCCGCCGCGCCTCGTCTCCCCCGGCTGGGGCGGCCCCGGCGGTCAGCTGCGGCTCACCGTCGGCGGCCCCGGCCGGATCGGTCCCGCCCGCCGTGTCGTGCTGCGCACCGCCGCGGACCACCGACTGCGCCACGGCGTGCGCGAGGTACTGCGCCGCCTCCCGGACGGCATGCGCGCCAACGTCCGCGCGGCAGCACGCCGGGCGGAACGCCGGATGCTGCAGTAACCGTGACCGAGGGGGGACGACGGGGCGTGCGCGGTCCTGCCCGCTGACGTTCCCGGCGACCGCGCGAGGGCCCCGACCGGACGGACCGGTCGGGGCCTTCGGCCACTCATGAGCTGAACGCACCGGGACGGTCAGGAGACGGGCTGGAACGTCCACAGCAGGTTGGTGCTGGTCACCCAGGTCCACTGCTTGGTCACGGACCCGGAGGGGACCTGTCCGCCGCCGTCGAGGACGAGTCCGGTGGCGCGGTTGGCGATCGAGAACTGCCCCTTGCCCCGGTCGGTGATCTGCCACTGCTGGTTGGGGCTGCCGTTCCAGGCCGCCTGCCGGGCGGGGTCTCCGGCATTGGTCGTGCCCCAGCCGTCGGCGACCATGCCGTTGGTGCGGTTGACCAGCCGGTAGTAGCCGGTTCCGAGATCGACGGCCTGCCACTGGAGGTTGGTGCTGTCGACCGGCGTCCACTGCTTGAGGTTCGAGCCGCTCGCGACATTGCCGCCGCTGTCCAGGGCCAGCCCGTCCGTGACGTTGATGAGCCGGAAGTACGAGGACGGGTTGAACGTGACCTTCAGCGAGACGATGGCGTCGTTGTTGCCGGTCACCCGCAGGTCGGAGTTGTCCGAGGTGAAGGTCCAGGCCGTGCCGGTGAAGTTGTCGCCGGAGTAACCGATCACCTGGTAGCCCTGGGGCACCCTGAGCGAGGAGATGGACGAGGACCCCACCCCCTCCGCCGACAGCTGGGAGGAGGTGTAGCTGCCCAGCGTCAGAGCGGCGCTCCCCGCGGCGTAGTTCACGTCCTGGAACACCGTCACCCCGGATCCGGCCGCGGCCGTGGGGAGACCGCTGACCTCGACGCACACCACGGAGTCACTGGCGTCCGGGGCGGTGGTCGGCACGGTGACGTTGATCTGGCCGCCGCTGACGGTGTAACTGAGCGAGGCCGAGGGGTTGTTCATCAGGTAGACGCGGCTGACCGTGTTGGTGAGCGCCGGTATCTGCAGCACACCGTTGGTGGGCCAGGTGAAGACGTGGGCGAACAGCTTGCCGTTCTTCTTGGTGGCCCTCCCCCAGCCGGGGTCGCTGGAGTAGGGGCTGGCCAGGGCGCCGTGCACGCTGTCGCCGTACGTCGCCATCCACGAGGCCAGGCCCTGGAGAATGGTCACGGATCCGGCCGTGACCGAACCGTCGCCCTTGGGGCCGATGTTCAGCAGGAAGTTGCCGTCCCGCGAGACACAGGTGACCAGCTCCTGCACGAAGGTCTTGACGGGCTGGTAGGAGTTCTCCCGGCCCGCGTTGTAGCCCCAGGCGCCGTTCATGGTGTCGCAGCGCTCCCACTGGCGGTCCAGGGGCGCGCTCGGGACTCCGAACTCCGTGACCGTGTAGTCGCCCAGACCGAGGTCGCGCTTGACCCGTTCGTTGACGACCAGGGTGGGCTTGCGGGCGATCAGCCAGTTGTAGAGGTCGATGCCGTCGGACTTGAGCCACCAGTCCTGGAGGGTGGGACTCGCGGGCTCGCCGAACCAGTCGCCGTCGAACCACAGGAGCGCCGGGTCGTAGCGGTCCAGCAGTTCTTGCAGCTGGGCCTTCATGTCCGCGATGTACGCGGTGCGGGCCGCCATGGAGGTCATCGTGGTGACGCCGCCGCTGCGGATGGTCTGGGAGGGGTGGTTCCAGTCCAGGATCGAGTAGTAGAGCCCGAACTTGACGCCTCGCGCCTCGCACTCCTTCTTGAGCGACGCCAGCAGGTCGCCCTGGACACCGGCGTAGTCGTGCATGTTGTAGAGCTTGGTGCCGGTGGTGTCGGTGAAGCTGGGGACGTTGCTGTCCCACATGGCGAAGCCCTCGTGGTGCTTGGCGGTGATCACCAGGTACTTCATGCCGGCGTCGGCCGCGAGCTGGGCGATGTTCGCCGCGTTGAAGGCGGTGGGGTTGAAGTGGGCGGACACCTGGGTCTGGTAGTTGGGCTTGGACCAGCCCTCGGTGGCGAACGCCCACTCGCCGTGGCCGAGGTACGAGTAGGACCCGAAGTGGATGAACATCCCGAACCGGGCCTGGTACCACCAGTCCATCTTGGAGGGGACGGTGTAGGCCTCGGCGGTCGCAGGAAGAAGGACTTGCGGCAGCCCGAAGGCCACGACGCCTCCGGCGAGCGCGGCAGCCTTGATCAGGGATCGTCTGCTCAGGGGGGCGGAGGACATGGTGCGGCTCCTGGATCCTGGGGGGGTGCGCCGGATGGCACGGGGCGCGACATCGGATGAATTTATAGACGCTGCCCACGGGGACGTCCAGAGGGGGCGCAACAACTCGTCAATTCATCCTGTTCGGAGTCCATTTGCGACGGAGAGCATTCCAGCTACCGGTCCGGGATCACCGTTCGAGCCTCGCAATTGCTCGGATCAATAGTCCCTCTCGGGCGCCCATCCAGGTGCTCGACGATCGCGTCCGCCCCAGCGCTCATCCCGGCGCTGTCGGGTGGGTTGGAAGACTCCGACGGCGCCAGAAGATCGCGTCCACGGCCGCCCCGCTCACCAGGCGCCTGTTCCCTTGAGGTGCGGACGGGCGTCGGCAGCTCACGAAGAACGGGACCTGGTGTTCGTCCGGGTCAGGTACGCGTCGAGCAGGGCGTAGGTGGCGTCCGGTCGTTCGATGTGCGGGAGGTGGCCGGCTTCGGGGATGGTCTCCAGCCGGCCGTCGGCGAAGGCGTCGGCGTACGCCGCGCCGTACGCGGGGGTGACGACGCGGTCGCTCTCGCCCCAGAGCAGAAGAGCGGGCACCTCGATACGCCCGAGTCTCGGCAGCAGCTCGGGGTCGTGCATGTAGGGGTCGCCGGCCAGGACGCGCATGGTGGCCATGTTGGCCTGCCTGCGGGCGAGTTCCTCCGACCCGAGGGCGGCCGGGTCGACGTGGTAACGGTCCGGGTCGTGCCAGGAGTGCTCCGCGATGCCGCGAGCGTCGAGGGCGAAGATGTCGGTGATCGGTTCCGGGTCCACCCGGACGCCGACCGCGTCGATGAGGACGAGGCCGGAGATGGTTCCGGCCTCGTCCCGCGCGGCCATGTCGGCGGCGATCCAGCCTCCGAGGGAGGAGCCCACGACGACGACGTCACGCAGCTCGCGTTCCCGGAGGGTGTGAAGGTAGGCGAGGGCCAGGTCGCCCACGCCGGTGAGCCACTCGGGGCGCGGGGTGCCGTCCCAGCCGGGGTGCACGGGCGTGAGTGTATGGGCGGCGCGCGCGAGGTGCCGGGCGAGAGCGGTGACGGTGGCGGGACCTCCGCCGCCGTGCAGGACCAGTACGGGTCTGCCGGTTCCGGCCTCGGAGAGGGTGAGGGACAGGTCGGCATACGTGGGTGCGGTGTCTGAAGGCATGCCCGCACTCTAACTAAACATCTTTATATAAGCTAGCTTGGTCATGCCGTAGACTTGCCGCATGCACGGTGAGCTGCAAGAACTCGGCAGGGCGGTCAAGCAGGTCCAGTACCGCCAGCACAGGGCCCTCGACAGCGCCCTCGCGGCCGTCGGCACGACTCTGGCCCAGTGGGACGCGTTGCGCGCGATCAGCCGCTCCCCCGGAGCGTCCGCTCGCGAACTGGCCACGGCGACGTTCCAGACCGAGCAGGCCTTCGGAACTCTCGCGGGGCGCCTCACGGCCCAGGGTCTCGTGGAGCGCCGACCGGGACACGGCCGCCGCATCGAGCACCATCTGACGGGCGCCGGCGCAGACGTCCTGGCAGCCGGCCACAAGGTCGCCGACGCGGTGCTCGCCGAGTGCTTCGCACCCCTGCCCGCCGCCGAGCGCGCGACGCTGCTCGATCTACTACGGCGCCTCACCACGCACAACGACACCCGCTGACGCCGGTCGCAGGCGTGCTGTCGCTCCCGCAAAAAAATCATGATCTCGCCGGATCGATTCCCGGAAATGTGTGGGCCTCCATTGCCGAATCGGGGGTAATCGAACACCAAGAGCAGTACCCGCTACAGGAGGTCGTGATGATCGCCCTTGGTGTAATCCTTCTGATCGTCGGTTTTCTTACCGGCGTCTCGATCCTGTGGACCATCGGAATCATCCTTCTGGTGATCGGCGCCGTCTTGTGGATCATGGGATCCGCAGGTCACGCGGTTGCCGGTCGACGACACTATTGGTGACGTCGCCCTTGCGCACGCCCCCCGCGACACGCAGAACCCGCACAACCCACGAGGGCGGGCCGGAATGCCCGGCCCGCCCTCGTGACGTGTCAGTAATCGATCAGGGAAGTTTGATCAGCGTGTAGTCGTCGCAGTAGCCGGCGGCCGATCCCGTGTTCTTGTAGCAGTACATGCCGGCGGAGGTCGTCGTGGCGCCCGTCGTGAAGAAGATCGGCTGCTGGGCGTACGACGTGGTCGAGGTGCGGAGATACGTCTCGGTGCCGCCGAAGCTCTTCACGCCCACCGCGACCTCCTCACCGGCCGTGGCCACCTTGGCCCACGCGGCGAGCAGATAGGTGTTGCTCGCGGTCAGACCGCTCACCGTCTGGATCGCCCCGCTCGCACTGGCCGCCGTCTGGAGGGCGTAGGTGCCGGTGCGGGCGTTGGTGGCGGCCACGCTCGACGCCGTGCTGGTGCTCTGGCCCCACGGGGTCAGCGCACCGGTCTCGAAGCCGGGGTTCGTGATCGCGTTGGTCGCCGAGGTCAGCGGCTCCACCGCGAGGTCGTCGCAGTAGCCCGCGCCGCTGCCACCGGAGTTCTTCCAGCAGTAGACGGTCGCCGAGGTGCTCGACGAGCCGGTGGTGAAGAGGACCGCGGCCTGGGTGTACGACGTCGTGGCGACGTTGGTGTACGTCTCGGTGCCGCCGAAGTCCTTCACTCCGATCGCGAGGGTCTCCCCCGCGTTGGCCACCTTGCCCCACCCCGTGAGCAGATAGGTCGTGTTGGGGCTGAGTCCGGTCAGTGCCTGGTTGGCGCCGCTGCCGCTCGCCGCCGTGGTCAGCGCGTAGGTCCCGGTGCGGGCGCCCGAGGACGTGACCGACGAGGAAGCGCCGCTGGCCTGCGTCCAGGGGCTCAACGCGCCTGACTCGAAGCCGGCGTTGGAGAGCAGGTTGCCGCCGGTGCCGTTGTAGGCGCCGATGTTGGGGGCGGCGGTGGCGGAGACCGTGTTGCCGAAGGCGTCCTTGCCGCCGTTGGAGCCGATGACCGCGCCTGCCCGGATCACGGGCGAGGACGGGTGCACCTGGTAGGCGTTCGTGCCGGTGTAGGACGAGGAGCCGTTGGTGTTGCCGGGGTTGCGGAACTGCGGGTCGGCGGTGACCTTCGCGGAGTCGGCGGGCTCCGAGGACGGGTGGTTGCCGTAGAAGAGGTTGTTCGAGTAGACGGACGAGCCGGTGGTGGAGAAGTAGCCGCCGGTGCCGTAGTTGAAGACCGCGTTGTTCTTGAAGGAGAGCGCGCCGGAGATGCTGGAGCCCGCCCGCGAGTACAGGATCGGGGTGTTCAGGCCGCTCTTGTTGACGTAGATGCTGTTGTTGTAGATGAGCGGGACCGCCGCCGAGCTGCCGCTCTGGTTGGGGACGCCGCCGACGAAGTGGAAGACGCCGGTGCCGTGGGTGGGGGTGCCCGAGGTGGGGCAGCCCGCGTTGGAGCCGTCGTTCTCGCTGATGTTGTAGCGGATCACCGTGCCGTCGCTGGGGACGGTCGAGGTGGGCTCGTTGGCGATGCTGAACGGCGGCATGACCAGCATGAAGCCGCCGAGGTTCTGGTGGCTGTAGTTGTACTGGAACGTGGTGTTGTGGTTGCCCCAGTCCACGTCGTAGCCGGTGCCGTCGGCGCCGTTGACGTGGCAGTAGACCTCGTTGTTCTGGACCACGGTGTTGGAGCTGCCGGACATCCAGATGCCGGCCGAGGCGCCGTTGCAGTACTGGCCGGAGGGCGGGCAGGTGTTCTTCGCGCCGCCGTAGCCCGCCTTGTTGCCGTCGATGAGGGCGCCGTCGTTCTTGACCACGAGGATGTCGTCCGCGCCGTCGTAGGTCATCGTGTTGCCGCGGATGACGGTTCCGGTGGTCAGGCCGGTGCCCTGGCCGTCCCCGTCCGGGGTGACGGCGACGGCGATGCGGTCGACGTGGTCGAAGGTGTTGTTCTCGACCACCACGTCGTCCCAGGTGGAGACGGGTGTGGTGTGGTCGGTCTGGACGCCCACGCCGGCGTTGGTGGCGTACCAGCCGCCCGGCCAGCCGCTGATGTTGTGGATGTACATGTCGTGCACCCGGATGTGGTGCAGGACGCCGCCCGAGCTGTTCTCGGCGAGCACACCGGAGCGGTAGGCGGGCGAGGACGCCGAGTTGACCAGCTCCAGGCCGCCTATCTCCCAGTACTGCTGGTTGAGCAGGCGGATGACGGGACCGGTGGCGCCGTTCGCGTTGATGACGGGCTTGGCGCCGCTGCCGTAGGAGCCCATGGTGATCGGGCTGCCCGAGGCGCCGGAGCCGCCTGGGGTGAGCTGGCCCGTGCAGGTGGTTCCGGCGGCGAAGAGGATGCTGTCGCCCGCGCCGAACGTGGTGCTGTTGACGCTGGCGACGGAGTTCCAGGGGCTGGCCTGGGTTCCGCTGCCGTTGGTGGAGGCCGAGCAGTTCACGTAGTA
Organism: Streptomyces griseorubiginosus; assembly: GCF_001514195.1. Lineage (GTDB taxonomy): Bacteria > Actinomycetota > Actinomycetes > Streptomycetales > Streptomycetaceae > Streptomyces > Streptomyces griseorubiginosus. The sequence continues at coordinate 292,553 of NZ_KQ948743.1, forward strand.
GGTGGTACCGGCCGCCAGTGCCGCGTGGGCCGGGACCAGGAGTGCTCCCGCCAGCATGGCGAAGAGGGCCAGAACGCGGGATGCCCGGCGGGCCGGACGCGCTGTTCTGCGACGCTTCATCGCATCGCTCCTTACTGGGTGATCGAGTCCTCCGTGCCGCGGATCGGGACACGGGGCTTCCTGCGCCGGGCGCGCGGCTCAAGCGGCATGGCGCCCGGGATCCTTGGCCGCCGTACGGCGGCGCCTGGGCTAACGCGCGGCGAGCGCGTCCAGGGCGGACACCTCCAGGACGGAGGCCGACGTCTCCAGGACGGAGGCGTGCCGCATGCCCTCCGGCAGGCCTAGCAAGACCGGCTCCCAGGCGCCGCCGTCCCGGCTGCGGACCGCCCCGTACCGCCCTTCGAGGAAGTGGTCGAAGATCATGATCCAGTCGCCGTCCCTGCGGAACAGCGACGGCCCCTCGGCCAGGGAGGGGGTCACGGGACCGTTGGGCGTCGCGTACGGCCCGCCGGGCACGTCGAACGTCGTGAGGTGGATGTCCTTGTGCGCGGTGGCGATGTCGTTGACCCCGCGCTCGTCCTTGAAGGCCATGAGGAAGCCGCCGCCCGACAGCTCACGGACGGTCGCGTCGATGACCGAGTGACCGGGGTCGAAGAAGATTCCGGGTGCCGAGAAGGTGCGGAAGTCTTCGGTGGTGCAGTGCCAGATGCGGTGGTCCTGGGTGAGGTGCTCGAAGTCCCGGCCCTCGGCCGTGGCACCCGGCTCGACCACGGACGACCAGATGAGGTGGTACAGCCCGGTCGCGCGGTCCAGGAAGAACTCCGGGGCCCAGGCGTTGAGGGCGCCCTGCACCCGGGCCATCACCGGAACCAGTCGCTGTTCGGACCAGCTGACCAGGTCGGCCGAGGTGGCGTGGACGATGTACGGGCTGGTCCAGCCGTCGGTGGCGAGCAGGTGGAACAGGCCGTCGGGGCCGAGGCCGATGAAGGGGTCCCGCAGCCGGCCGGTGCCGACGGTGCCCCGCAGGACCGGCCGTCCGCCGTTCACCGGGGCGAACTCCTCGCCGTCGTGGCTGTAGGCCAGGTGGAGCGCCTCGTCGGCGTCGGTGAAGTAGGAGACCACGTACATCGGTGGGGGGTCCTTCCGGAGGGGCGGGTCGAGAGGGGGCGGCGGCAGCGGGGCGGGGCCGCGCGGGTGGCACTGGGTGGGCGGCCCCGGGCGCGTGTCGGCAGGGCCGGGCGGGATGGCCGTAGAGCCGCAAGAGGGTGAAGGCGTCGCCGGGGCCCTCGATGTCGGGGCCATCCGGGCGCGCCGCTGGGACCCGCCGCGCTGGGACGGCCCTGCGCGGCGGGGCCAAGGGCTGAAGTGTGTTTCTGCGGACCCGGCCGTGAACCGGCGTACCGGGGTCAGGACTTGACGGCACCCGCCGACATGCCGGCGACCACGTGGCGTTGCAGGAAGACGAAGATCAGGAAGAGGGGCAGTACGCCGAGCAGCGCTGCCGGGAAGAGGGTCGTCGGCTGCACGGTGTGCGGGTCGATGAACGAGTACGCGTTGACCATGACCGTGCGCTTGTCGGGGTCCTGGAGGAACACCAGCGGCACGATCAGGTCGTTCCACACCTGGAGTGAGACGAAGGTCAGCAGGGTGCTGGTGATGGGGCGCAGCAGCGGCAGGATGATGGTGAAGAAGGTGCGCAGCGCCCCGCATCCGTCGAGGGCGGCGGCCTCCTCCAGGTCGGTGGGGATGGAGCGGATGAAGCTGGTGTAGAAGAACACCGCGACCGGCAGGAACATCGCCGTGTAGACGAAGACGACGCCCGCGTAGTTGTCCAGCAGGTTCAGGTCCCGCATCAGCAGGTACAGCGGGGCCACGACGACGAAGACCGGTACCGAGGTGCCCACGATGAACAGCCGGTAGACCCAGGTGGACCAGCCCTGGGTGATGCGGGCCAGGGGGTAGCTCGCGAGGGAGCCGAGCACCGTGATGCTCAGACAGGACAGGCCGGTGATCAGCAGGGTGTTCAGGGCGCTGCGGCCGTAGTGGATCTGGGAGAAGGCGTCCGAGAAGTTCTTCAGGGTGAAGGTGTGCGGGATGCCGAGCGGGGACCGTGCCACGTCGGCCGCGGTGCGCAGCGAGGTGAGCACGGTGAAGACGAACGGCAGGACGAACACCAGCACGCCGAGGCAGAGCAGGACGGTGCCGAGGCTCTTGGTGGCGCGGCGCAGGGTGCTTCTGGTCGGGGCCGCGGCGGGGTCGGACGACGGCCGGGGCGTGGTGGGCCGGGTGTCGGCCTCGGGGGAAAGGGTGTGCGAGGTCATGGTCGTGTCCGCCTGTCAGATTCGGCGCTCGCGCAGGCGCAGCAGAGAGGAGGTGGCGCTGGACAGGACGACCACGGTCACCAGGAGGAGTACGGAGATGGCGATGCCGAGGGCGAACTTCCCGCCGCCGAAGACATTGCGGTAGACGAGGGTGGTCAGCGTCTCGGTGGAGCCGGCCGGGCCGCCGTTGGTGAGGACCAACGGGAACTCGAAGACCTTCAGGGAGCCGATGAGGCTGAGGGTCACGTTGACGGTGAGCGCGGGCGCGAGCATGGGCCATTCGATGGAGCGGAAGCGGCGCCAGCCGTTCGCGCCGTCGACCGCGGCGGCGTCGAGGAGTTCGGTGGGCAGGCTCATGTAGCCGGCCAGGAAGATGGCGCAGGAGTAGCCCGCGAACATCCAGATGTTGACGGCGGCCACCGCGTAGAGGGCGGTGGAGGTGTCGCCGAGCCAGACGTGCTCCAGGGAGTCGAGGCCGAGCAGACCGAGGAGGGCGTTGATGCCGCCGTCCGGGGCGAACAGGTACGACCAGATGAACGCGGCCATCACCGGGGAGACCAGGGTCGGAGTGAGCAGGGTGACGCTGAGCGCCTTGCGGACCTTCGGCCGGCGGAACAGCATGCTCGCGAAGAGCAGGCCGAGGCCGTTCTGGGCGATCACGACGACGGCCGCGTACAGGATGGTGTGCCACAGGGCGGCGGTGACGTCGGGGTCGTCGGCCATCGCCCGGTACTGCTCGGTGCCGACGAAGTGGGCGATCGGTCCACCGAGGCTGTCCGTCATGCTCAGGTAGATCCCGCGGCCCAGCGGATAGAGCATGAAGACGGCGTACACGGTGATCGCCGGAAGCAGGAAGGCGGCCATGGTGGCGCGCCGGCGGTGGATCACGGGAGTCCTCCTCTGGCCCGAACGGCCGTGGTGGGGGCGGGGGGGGTGGAGCGGGTCGGTCGGAAGCTGCCGACCGCTCCCACCACGGCTGGTCCGGTGCTGGCTTACTTCGCGGACGCCGCGGTCTGGATGTCCTTGAGCGTCTGCGCGGTGGACTCCTTGCCCAGCAGATAGGCCTGGATCTTCGAGCCGATCTCGGTCTCGGCGGCGGCGCCGTACCAGGAGTTGGAGGGCAGGATCCGGTAACGGCCGTCCTTGAAGGCGTTGGTGAAGGCCGTGGTCTCGGTGCTCTCCGGCGTGCTGCCGCCGGTGAACGGCGACTCGGCGTGCTCGGCGTCGAGGTACTTGGAGAGGTTCTCGCTCTGCGACCAGAACTTCACGTACTCGCGTGCCGCGTCACCCTGCTGCGACTGGGAGTTGACGGCCCACATGGTGCCGGCGAAGAGCATGCCGTTCGGCTTGGTGCCCGCGGCGCCGCCCGGCCAGGGTGCGAACTGGACGGGGAATCCGGCCTTCGCGACGTTGGAGACCTGCCAGGCGCCCTGGTACCAGAACGCGCTCTTGCCCGCGCTGAAGTCCTGCGGGCCCTGCGACCACTCGTCGACACCGAGTTCGTTCTTCCAGTTGACGTACCCCTTGTCCTCCAGGGTCTTCAGCTGGTCAAGGGGGCCCTGCCAGTCCGGTGCGAAGGAGGCCTTGCCGCCCAGGAAGTCGGCGTCCCACTGCTTGTTCTTCTGGTAGACGAGGCTCGAGCCGCTCGCCTGGAAGACCGAGCTGCCCGTCCAACCCGACTTGTCCGGCAGGGAGATGGGGTTGATGCCGGCCTTCTTGAGCTTGCCCAGGTCGGCGAGGAAGGTCGGCCAGTCGGCCGGGACCTCGTCTATGCCCGCCTTCTTCAGGAGGTTCATGTTGGCGTACATGCCGATGCCGATGAGCTCCATCGGCATGGCGAGCGTCTTGCCGTCGGACTGGGCGAAGGGCTTGGCGTCGGGGGCGATGTCGCCCGCCCACGACTCCTTGGAGAGGTCGGCGAGGTAGCCGGAGGCGCCCCACTTCTTCATCTTGTCCGTGTCGACCATGATCACGTCGCCGGCCTTGCCACCGAGCAGTTCGGGCTGGAGCTTCTGGACGTACGTGTCGTTCGCGGTGATGTACTCGAAGTCGATCTTGATCTTCGGGTGGGCCTTCTCGAAGGCCTTGTTGATCTCCGCGACGTTCGCCGGCTCCGCGCCGCCGCCCTTCCACGCCTGGACGTGCAGGGTCACCGTGCCGTCGCTGGAGGCACCGCTCGACCCGCCACCGCACGCGGCCAGCGACACCGCCATGGCGGCGACCGTGGTGGCGATCGCGACACGTCTCCCGGAATGCTTCATTGCACACCTCTCCCGTCGTCGGTACGGACCGACTCGTCATGTGTTGAGGGATTGATTCGGTCGGGCTGGATCCGGGTGGGTTCAGCGCCGATGCGACGAAAAGGGGTCGGTGGACCCGAGTTGCGGCCATGTTGAGCGCCGATGGCCGGGAACTGTAACGCAAAACTTAGCCGACATCTATACGTAACTTTGAGTGGTCGATACGTACGGCTCGTGATCCCTCTTCACCGCTGCTTACAGGGCCTTCCCGTCGCGCGACGCCTGCCTTATCGTTACAGTTTCATGGAAGTTTCCGGTCGCTCGTGATTGAGTGAGCCGGAGCCGGCCAGAGGTCCGGTGCAGCTCAAGTGCCCGGCGAGCAGAAGGAGTTGGCGTGACAGGGCGGGTGACCATCGCGCAGGTGGCCGAGGAGGCCGGCGTCTCCGCGATGACCGTGTCCAACGTCATGAACGGCAAGCCGGGCGCTTCCGAGGAGACCCGTCGCCGCGTCCTGGAGGTCGCGGGCCGCCTCGGGTACCGGCCCAACGTGTCGGCCCGCAACCTCAAGGGTGGCCGCAGCGGACTCATCGGCCTTATCGCCCTCGACCTCACCAGCCAGTACGGACTGGAGATCCTGCGCGGAGTCGCCGACGAACTCGCCGACGCGGAACAGGAGTTGCTCGTCAACGCCTCGTACCATGACGCGGCCAGGGAGAAGGACCGGGTGGAGTTCCTGGGGCGCGGACTGGTCGACGGCGTCCTGATGATCGCGCCGGTCCTGGAGGACGAGACGGTCAAGCTGCTGCGCCGCCAGAACCTGCCGTGCGTCATCATCGACCCCCGGCGCCTGGAGGTGCCGCTCCCCCGCCTGAGCGTCGACAACTACCACGGCATGCGTCAGGGCACCCAGCACCTGATCGACCTGGGCCACACCCGGATCGCCTACATCCGCGGCGAGGAGGACCTCGAGAGCACCTCCGTGCGCTTCCAGGGCTTCGAGGACGCGATGCGGCTGGCCGGCCTGAAGGTGGACCCGCGCATGGTCGCGTCCTGCGACTTCTCGTACGCCAGTGGATTCCGTACGGCCACGCAGCTGATCTCCGAGCACCGGCCGACGGCGATCGTGGCCGGCGCGGACCTCATGGCGCTCGGCGCCGTCGACGCGGCGCGGGCGAGCGGTCTGGACGTGCCGAGCGAGTTCTCGGTCGTCGGCTTCGACGACCTCCCGCAGGCGGCGCAGAGCTTCCCCGGCCTGACCACCGTGCGCCAGCCGCTGCACGACATGGGGCAGAAGGCGGCCCGCGCACTGCTGTCGCTCATCGAGGGGCAGAAGCTGCTCATGGAGCACATGGAGGTGGGCACACAGCTGGTGATCCGCAACTCGACGGCTCCGCCGCGGAGGGGCGCGGAGGGGTGAGCCGCACATCCTGGCGCGGCGGGGGTGTCGAAAGGTGAGCCGCGCATCCTGCCGCAGCGAGGCGCCCAGGGGTGAGCCGCACATCCTGCCGTGCCGAAGTGCCGAGAGGTGAGCCGCGCATCGCTCACGGGCTCGAGCCGGCTCCGTCCAGCAGCGCCGCGACGCGCTCGGCCGTCTTCTGCGCCGCACGCTGCTTGACCAGTCCTTCTTTCGCGACAGCCCGTACGTGCACAGTGGTGGTCCACTCGCCCTTGCGCGTCGCGTCCATGGTCACCACGACCGGGTTCATGCTGAGGTATCCGCCCCCGGTGAGCACGCGGAACGTCACCCGGTCCGCGCCGGCCTCCAACGGCTCCGGGGCCGCGCCATCGGCAAGCTGAACGAGCACGGTACGGACATGCTCGACCGCGGGATCGAACGCCAGCGGCAGTTCGCGGTCGAACTCGGCGACATCGTTCTTGAGGAACCGCGAGGCGAACTTCCCGCCCTTGTTGATACGGCCGAGGGCCTCCGCCAGGAGCTCGTCCTCCGATTGCCGCATCCGGCACCCCCTGCACTCGCCTGCCCGGTCGGCACGGCTGCGCCAAGACTGCGCCCTCGCACCGGGGGTTTCAACAACCCTTGCCTCACCCTATCGTTTCTCGATAGATTTCCATCGTCATTCGATGGAAGGTGGAGGCATGGGAAAACTCGCCGTGCGGGCGCTGCGCGCCGTGCTCGTCGTGGTGCTCACCGGCACCGTGGGCGTACAGGTACTGATGGTGTGGGCGTTGGCCACCGACCCCGAGGACGGGTCCATGCCGCTGACGCTCATGCGCCTGATCACCATCCTGGGCATGGTCTCGGTCCAGGTCACCGGGGTCTGCGTCTGGCGCCTGGTGACGATGGTGCGCCGCGGGACGGTGTTCTCCCACGGCGCCTTCCGGTACGTGGACGGCATCATCGGTGCCATCACCTCCGCCTCCCTCCTGTGGTTCGCGGTCACCGCCGTCAACGCGCCGGGCCAGCGGGACGATCCGGGAGTCAGCGTCATCATGGCCGGCATCGGCCTCGCCATTCTGGGGGTCGCTCTCATCGTGCTCGTCCTGCGGACACTGCTCGCCCAAGCCGTGGCACGCGATGTCGAAGCGGCCCGGATGCAGGCCGAGTTGAACGAGGTGATCTGATGCCGATCACCGTCGACATCGACGTGATGCTGGCCAAGCGCAAGATGTCCGTGGGGGAACTCGCGGAACGGGTGGGGATCACGCCCGCCAACCTCGCGGTCCTCAAGAACGGCCGCGCCAAGGCGGTGCGCTTCACGACGCTCGCCGCGCTCTGCGAGGTGCTCCAGTGCCAGCCGGGGGATCTGCTGCGGTGGGAGACGGACGGCGAGAGCGTGACGTCAAGGACAGGTGCCGACACCGGAGCGTCGGACGCGTCCGCGTCCTGACGGCCGCGCTGAGCGGAGTCCGCGGCGGCCGTCCGAACCGCACTCCGTCACCCCTCGGCCAGCTCCTTGCTGTAGACCGTGGACGAGCGCCGGACCGTCATGCCGAGGCGCTCGTACAGCGACAGCGCGCCGGTGTCCGAGTGGGTCCACAGCGTGCAGCCCCGCTTGCCCTGCCGGTGGAAGGCCAGGAAGGACTCCCGCAGGAGCACGCGCGCTATGCCCCGGTTGCGCTGATCCTTCCGGACCGCGACCCGCTCGACGTACCCCTCGTCGTCGCCCGGGACGTCCAGGGACAGCACCGCGCCCACGAGTTGGTCACCGGCGAAGGCGAGCGGTGACGCCGCAGGGTCGAAGGTGGGCAGTTCGACCGTGTGCCGGGCCCACTCCGGGTAGCTCTTCCGCCGCTGCTGCCACTCGTCGAACGCGTCCTCGGTGAGCTGGTACACGCTCCGCTCGTCACCCGCCTCGAAGGCTCGGACCGTGACGCCGGCCGGAGGCTCGGGCACATCCGGTTCGCACGGCATCGCGAACTCGAGGAGCCACTCGGTGACGAGCGGGGTGTACCCGCCGGACCGCAGGAGTACGACCGCCGCCTGATCGCTGTCGGGGACGGTCTGGGCGAGGCGGTCACCGCCGAACCGGCGGGCCCGGTCCTCGGTCCAGGCGAGCAGGAGTCCGCCCAGGCCCCGGCCGGTGTGCGCGGGATGGACGTGGACCGTGGCGCGTCGGCCTCTCACCCGGGCCCAGCCGGCCAGTCCTCCGGCGGAGTCGTGCAGGAGGACCGACTCGGACGGCGCCTCCGCCGCCGGTGTGCCGAGGTCGGCGGCGACGCTGTCGACGCCCGTGGCGGCACGACCGTGCAGCGCGAGCTCGCACGCGGTGACCAGTCGATGAACCTCGGGAGCGTCTGAGGTTGTTGCCGGTCTGGAGTGGTACCCCACCGGCAGCAGCTGGGAAGAGAGACCGGACATGGGTGCACCCTGGATCATCCGTACGTCCCTGTCACCTGATTTACGGCTCCCGCATCGCATGGAAACGGTTGCCTCACCGCAGGGGACCGGCTCCCGAACCGCAGGGGACCCGCCGCCGACGCGCGGCGACCGGCAGGAGGCGGCCTCAGTCGCCCCGCAATTCGGACCATTCCGAGCGCCATCCCGAATTCACCCCGGCGCTACCGAAGGTAACAGTGGGGAATTCCGAACCCTTTGAACATCGGTCAGCCCAACTCCTTGTTCCTGGTGAGTAGCGTGTGCGAAGGTAAGCCTCGCTTAAGGCGGACCGGTCCTGACCAGCCAACATGGCCGCCTTCAGGTATGTACCAACCAGTCCCCGCTTTCCGACAGAGCGTCAATTCGCATGCCTTCTGCCGTTGGAAAGGAAATTGGCCCTGTGCAGTCCCTCCACCCCCCACGCCCGCCGTACCCGCCCCGCCCAGGGCTGATCCCCGGTGCGACGGACCGCGAACTCAGCTCCAGGCTGAGCGACCGCGGCCCCGGACGGCAGGCCGCGATCGCGGTCCTGCTCGCCCGGCACTGGCCGTCGGCCCGCGACTACGCCCTGCTGTGCCTGGCCTCCGCGACCCCCACCGCTCCCCTCGCGGCCACCAGCGCCTTTCACCAGTTGCTCGACCGACTGGAGGAGGGCGGCCCCGCCGGTGCGCTGCGTCCCCAACTGCTGGTCATGGTCCGCGAGACCATCCGGGCCTGGGCCGCGGACGACGACGTCTGCGCGGCCATGCCCGAACTGCACAAGCCCACCGGAGGCCGGGGACTGCACCTGGCGCAATCCGGGACGGCCGCCCACCGCAAGCTCGCCGAACGCGCCTTCGTGGCCCTGCCCGAAATCGCGCAATGCCTGTTGTGGCATACCGAGGTCGAGGCGGAGGCCATTGACATACCCGCCGGTCTGACGGGGGTCGACAAGACAACAGCCACCGCCTCTCTGGAACAGGCCCGCGAGCAATTCCGGACGGGAATCGTGCGCGCCCACAGGGAACTCGCGCCGTCCTCGGAATGCCGCTTCCACAACCGTCTGATCGATGTCGCGGTGGGCCGGGGAGTGGAACTCCCCCAGGACGTCAGGCACCATCTGACGCAATGCGCGTATTGCCGCGCGGCCGTAGAACAACTCAGTTGTTTCGACGGCGGGTTGGAGGTTCTGCTTGCCGAGGCGGTCCTCGGCTGGGGCGGCCGCCGCTATGCCGCCAGCAGACCCGGACGCAGCGGTCCCGCGGACTGGGCTGCCACGGGGACCGGCGCTGGTCCGGTACCGGGACGGCACCGGAGCGGAGGGGACGGCAGGCAGCGGGCGATGGTGGCCATCGGCGCGGGTCTCACCTCGCTCGCCCTGCTGGCGGGCATCCTCGCCGTGCGCGGTTGGTCCGACGACGGCCCTGGTCACCTCGCCGAACCTGCCTGGGGCGGGGCGACCACCTCAGCCCCGGACCACGGCACCCCGTCGGCTTCTTCGTCTCCGTCCACCGCTTCGGCCGTCGGCTCCGGGGCGGAGACCGACGGCCGCCTGCACAACGCCGCCACCGGGCTCTGCCTGGACGTCGAAGGCGCGCTCGATTCCGGCGCGCATCTCCGACTGGCGCAGTGCTCGTCCTCCCTGTCACAGGAGTGGTCGTACGAGTTCGACGGCTCGCTGCGCAGCGGCGCCGACCCCTCCCTGTGTCTGACGGCCGACGCGGCCGGCGGGACGGTGCGTCTGGCCTCCTGCGACGAGCAGGACGCGGCGACCGCGTACGTCCTGAGCGCCGGCGGGGAGATCCTGCTGGACGAGCACCAGGGCCTCGCCCTGGCCGCGGAGCCCGGCACGGCGCCGCCCCGCGTGGTGGTGACGGAACGCGACGGCTCGCAGGAACAGCGCTGGTCCTTCGATGACGAGGAGGAACCCAGCTCCCGCACGTGAGCGCCCGGGGAGCTGTGTGGGGAGGGGGGCGGATCCAGCGGTCCGCCCCGGGCGGCCCTAGTAGTACCCCTTCGCCCCGTCGAGCAGCTCCCGCACGATGTCCGCGTGGCCCGCGTGCCGGCCCGTCTCCTCGACGAGGTGGATGAGCATCCAGCGGAGGTTGGCCTTGGCGGACTGGTAGTCGGGGTGGCGGCCGACGTCGTCCAGGGATGCCTCGGCCACGATCTCGTTGCTCCGGGCGCACTGGGCCTCGTACTCCGAGAGCAGCTGCTTCAGCGAGATGCCGTCGGTGTGCCACTCCGCGTCCTCGGCCGTCTCGTCGAAGGAGGGGTTCTGCGTCTTGTCGCCGCCCAGGAACAGCACCTCCAGCCAGGTGTGCTCGACCCACCGCATATGGCTGATGAGCCCAGCCATCGTCATCGCCGGCGAGCTCGGGACGACGGAGCGGTGTGCGTCGGCCTCGCTCAGGCCCTCGCACTTCCATCTCAGGATCTGGCGTTGCAGGTCCAGCCAGCCGACGAGCGCGGTGCGTTCGTCGGCCTGGAAAGGGGGACGCTCAAGTGAAAATGACATGCCCGCACGTTAGGGCGCCCGGTCTCCGGACGCCGCCGAATTACGAAGCATGATCAACCGGGCAGACCCCGGGGACGCCGTCAGTCAGGACGTCCAGGCTGCCGCACACCACCTGCCTCACCCCTCGCGATGGGGTGTGTGTCAATCTGGACGTCGCCCAGCACGGTGTCGGCAGCGGTGCCTGCGGTCCCCGCGTCCAGCCCCGGTACGTACGCCACGCCCAGCCCGTCAGTCTCACCCTCGGATTCCGCACATGCTGAAACTCTGGTACCGCCGTCCCGCCGAAGGCTTCGCCCAGTCGCTGCCCCTGGGCAACGGCTCCCTCGGCGCCATGGTGCCGGGCCGCCCGGCCCACGAGCGCGTCGACCTCAACGCCGACACGCTGTGGTCCGGCGGCCCCGTCGCCCCCGCCGACCACGACCCCGCGCAGCACCTGAGCGCACTGCGCCGGGCGGTGCTCGACGACCACGACCACGTGCGCGCCGAGGAGCTCGCGACGCGCATGCAGGGACCCGACACCCAGGCCTACCAGCCCCTGGGCGCCCTGCTCCTGGATCTCGGTCACGGCGACGACGTCAACGAGTACCGCAGGGAGCTGGACCTGGCCGACGCCGTGTGCACGGTGGCCTACACCGCCGACGGGGTCCGACACACCCGCGAGCTGTTCGTCTCCGCGGTCGCCGGCGTCCTCGTGATCCGCCTCGGCTGCGACACACCGGGGGCACTGTCCTTCACCGCCCGTCTGGAGTCGGCCCACCCGGGCTCGGCGCCCGGCCCGGCGGTCTCCGGCCGGGCCCCCGCCCACATCGAGTTCGAGGGCACGGGACCCGACGCGGTCCGCTACACCCCCGACGCGGGAACCGGGTTCGCGGCCGCCCTACGTGTCGTCCCGGACGAGGGCACCGTCGTCGCCGATCCCCTGACCGGCGCCCTGCGACTGACCGGCGCCACCACCGCCACCGTCCTGGTCGCCGCCGCCACCGGCTTCCGCGGGTGGGACGTGCCGCCCGACGGCCCCGAATCCGGCCCCGAGGCCGAGGTCGCCCGGCTGCTCGATGCCGCCGCCGGGATTCCGTACCACCGCCTGCGGGCCGAGCACCTCGCGGACCACCGCGCCCTGCACGACCGGACCGTCCTCAGCCTGGGCCACGACCCGGCGCTGGAGGGGCTGCCCACCGACGAACGGCTCGCCGCCGTGCGCTCCGGCGCGGACGACCCGGGCCTGACCGCGCTCCAGTTCGCGTACGGCCGCTATCTGCTCATCGCCTCCTCCCGCCCCGGCACCCAGCCCGCGAACCTCCAGGGCATCTGGAACACCCAGGTCCAGCCGCCCTGGCAGTGCGACTGGACGACCAACATCAACCTCCAGATGAACTACTGGCACGCCGAGACCACCGGCCTCTCCGCCTGCCACGAGCCGCTGTTCGACCTGATCACCGACCTCGCGACCGCAGGTCGTCGCACCGCGCGGGACTACTACGGCTGCGGAGGCTGGACGGCCCACCACAACGTGGACGTCTGGCGTACCACCCACCCGGTGCAGGGCGAACCCCAGTGGGCCAACTGGCCCTTGGCCGGTGCCTGGTTGAGTGCCCATCTGTGGGAGCACTTCCGGTTCGGCGGTGACCGCGACTTCCTCGCCGAGCGGGCCTGGCCGGTGATGCGCGAGGCCGCCGTCTTCCTGCTGGACTACCTCGTCGAGGACGGCGACGGCCACCTGGTCACCTGCCCGTCCACCTCCCCCGAGCACCGCTTCCAGGTGCCGACGCCGGGCGGGACGGCGTTCGCCGCCACCACCGCCGCCGTCACCATGGACCTGTGGCTCGTCGAGGAACTGTTCTCCAACTGCCTGGCGGCGATGAAGGAGTTGGGCCTGAGCGACCCGATCGCCGACGCCCTCGACCAGGCCCGGCGACGGCTGCCCCCGCTGCCGTACTCCCCCGGGCAGCCGCTGGCCGAGTGGCGCCACGACGCGGTGCCCGAGGATCCGGGCCACCGCCACCTGTCCCACCTGTACGGGCTGTATCCCGGCGACCGGGTCGACGCGGAGCGCACTCCGGAACTGTTCGCCGCCACCCGGGCCGCCCTCGATCTCAGGCTGGCCCACGGTGGCGGCGGCACCGGCTGGAGCCTTGCCTGGGTGGTCACGCTCGCCGCGCGCCTGGGCGACAGCGCCCTGGCCCACGAGAGCCTGCGCCGACTGCTGGCCGAGTCCACGTCCGACAACCTCTTCGACCTGCACCCGCCGGAACTCTTCCAGATCGACGGCAACTTCGGCGCCACGGCGGGCGTGGCGGAGATGCTGCTCCAGAGCCACACCGGCGAACTGCGGCTGCTCCCCGCGCTGCCGGACGCCTGGCGGCAGGGCACCGTACGCGGACTGCGGGCCCGCGGCGGCGTCACCGTCGACCTCGACTGGCGGGACGGTGGCCTGGTGCACGCCGGTCTGCACCTCCCCCACCCGGGCCGCTACCGGCTTCTGCTGCCGACGCCGGGCCCGCACCCGGACGTCACGGACGACCAGCACGGGGACGTCGAGACCAGGTGGACCAACCCGGCGGCCGGGTTCACCCGCGGTGAGTTCACGGCGACACGGGCGGGCCTGCATCACGTGCGGTTCTGAACGTGCCGTCCTGAACGGAGCGTTCTGAACGGGGCGTTCCGAACGGGGCTTTCCGAACCTACGCTTCCGAACGGCCGCATTCGTCAACCCGCCAGACAAAATCCTGCGACGGCCATTGACGATTGCCCCCGGCTTCCTATCATCCGAAGTGCCCGAAACCCCGATACGCGTTCGGGATCTCGGACCGGCACCCACACGCTCGCAACCCTCGGCGCGCAGGCAAAACCATTGCCTACGCCGGGAGTTCGGCGTGCCTCCGTACCTGTCATGCACATGCTCATCCAAGGAGTGATGTGATGCAGAAAGCCAAGTTATGGCCCCTCGTGATCGCGACCCTTCTCGCCATGGTCGCGACCTCCGGCGCCACGGTCGCCCACGACACCGGCCCCGCGGCCGTCCGCACCGGCGCGGCGACCGCCGGCTGCGGCAAGGCCCCCGGTCTCGCGAGCGGCACCCACACCCTGACGGTCAACGGCAAGAGCCGGAGCTACATCCTCAGGGTCCCCGACACCTACGACCAAAACCATGCCTACCGGTTGGTGTTCGGCTTCCACTGGCTGGGCGGCAGCGCGACCGACGTGTCGACGGGCCGCACGGTCGAGAACGGCACCTGGGCCTACTACGGACTCCAACGCCTGGCGAACAACAGCACGATCTTCGTCGCACCCCAGGGACTCAACAACGGCTGGGCCAACTCCGGCGGCGAGGACGTGGCCCTCACCGACGCGATCATCAGCCGCCTCGACAACGCCCTGTGCGTCGACACCGCCCGCCGCTTCTCCGTCGGCTTCAGCTACGGCGCCGCCATGAGCTACGCGCTGGCCTGCGCACGGCCCACGGTCTTCCGGGCGGTCGCCGTCCAGTCGGGTGGTCAGCTCAGCGGGTGCGCCGGCGGCACCCAGCCCGTCGCCTACCTCGGTGTGCACGGCATCCGCGACTCGGTCCTCGGCATCTCGGGCGGGCGGACCCTGCGCGACCGGTTCGTCCGCAACAACGGCTGCGCGGCCCAGAACCCGCCCGAGCCGGCGCAGGGCAGTCGCACCCACCGCGTCACCGCGTACACCGGCTGCTCCGCCGGGCACCCCGTCGTCTGGGCCGCGTTCGACGAGGGCCACATCGCCGCGCCCCAGGACGGCGCGGCCGGCGACAGCGGATCCCGGACCTGGGTGCCGGGCGAGATCTGGAAGTTCTTCAGCCAGTTCTGAGCTCCGACCCGCGGCTCCGGCCGCGCACCACCCCCCACCCGCAAAGGAGTTCACCCATGGCCCTACGACCACGGTCCCGCACCGTCCGGCAGGCGCTGCTCGCCACCGGAGCCACCGCCGCGCTGAGCGTCGGCCTGCTCACCGGAACGGCACCGGCCGCCCCGGCCGCACCCGCCGCCGGCTCACTGCCGTGCGACCTGTACGCCGCCGGCGGCACCCCCTGCGTGGCGGCCCACAGCACCACGCGCGCGTTGTACTCCTCCTACAACGGCCCGCTGTACCAGGTGCGCCGCGCCCGGGACAACGCCACCCGTGACATCGGCGTCCTCAGCCAGGGCGGGGTCGCCAACGCCGCCGCCCAGGACTCGTTCTGTTCCGGCACGACCTGCCTGATCACCGTGATCTACGACCAGTC
Organism: Streptomyces griseorubiginosus; assembly: GCF_001514195.1. Lineage (GTDB taxonomy): Bacteria > Actinomycetota > Actinomycetes > Streptomycetales > Streptomycetaceae > Streptomyces > Streptomyces griseorubiginosus. The sequence continues at coordinate 307,692 of NZ_KQ948743.1, forward strand.
CGGGCGCAACAACCGCCTCACCCAGGCGCCCCCCGGCGGATTCTCGGGCCCGGCGGCCGGCGGCTACGACAACCTCGCCAACGCGACCGCAGCACCCATCACGGTCGCCGGTCACAAGGCCTACGGCGTCTTCGTCGCGCCCGGCACCGGTTACCGCAACAACAGCACCAACGGGGTCGCGAAGGGCGACCAGCCGGAGGGCATGTACGCCGTCCTGGACGGCAAGCACTACAACGGCGGCTGCTGCTTCGACTACGGCAACGCGGAGACCAACAGCCGGGACAACGGCAACGGCACCATGGAGGCCATCTACTTCGGCAACATCAAGGTCTGGGGCTACGGCAGCGGCAACGGTCCCTGGATCATGGCCGACCTGGAGAACGGCCTGTTCTCGGGGTACAACCAGCGCTACAACGCGGGTGACCCCTCGATCAGCCACCGCTACCTCACCGCCGTCGTCAAGGGCGGCCCCAACCGCTGGGCCATCCGCGGCGGCAACGCCCAGAGCGGCTCGTTGTCCACCTTCTACAACGGGGTCCGCCCGAACGTGCCGGGCTACAACCCGATGAAGAAGGAGGGCGCCATCATCCTCGGCATCGGCGGCGACAACAGCCACGGCGCCGCGGGCACGTTCTACGAGGGCGTCATGACCTCCGGCTACCCGTCGGACGCCACCGAGAACTCCGTGCAGGCCAACATCACCGCGGCCGGATACGGGCGGTAGGCAGCACCCGGGGGCCGTACAACACCCCTACGACCGCGGCCCGTTCGGGAACGAGCCGCGGTCCTGCACACGGTCAGCGGCGCCACGGCAGGTCGGCGGGCAGGGGCGGACGGTCGGGGCCGGTGAGTCCGGCGCGAATGATCTCGCAGACCTCGCCGAACACACGTGTCTGCTCGGGCGTGAGGCGGTCGAAGACCGTGGCACGCACGGTGGCGACATAACTGGGCGCGATGCGCTCCAGCGTCCGCATCCCCTCGCCGGTCAGTACCGTGAGCTGACTGCGTCCGTCGTCCGGGGAGTCCTCGCGTCGCACCCAGCCCAGCTCCTCCATCCGGCCGACCGCGTAGCTGAGCCGGGTGCGGGGGATCTTCAGCTGGGCGGCGAGATCCGTCATCCGCAGCCGCCGGTCGGGGGCCTCGGAGAGGACGCCCATCACGGAGTAGTACAGGTGGGAGACACCTTCCGTCTGCCGCAGCCGCTGATCGAGGGCGTCCTCCAGCAGATGGGTCACATCGCGGTAGGCACGCCAGGCGCGTTGTTCTTCGTCGGTGAGCCAGCGAGGTTCCATACCGTCGACCGTCACTGACCGCCCTGGCGGGTGCCGCGGCCCTGATGGTGCCCGCATCAAGGCCGGGCCGGGTAAGGCCACGGTGACAACCCTCTTGACGGCCGTGTTGTGACCGCTCACAATCCTCCCATGCATGTGACCGGTCACGGAAGCCCGGGCCCTCCTCGGCGCACCCCGGGCACCCCGCCCTCCAGGGCATCCCGGGTGCTGACGCCGAAGGACGATCTGAGCCGTACGGTCGCCACCGCCACCGCGGTCGGCGGTGGGATCGTCGTCATCGGGTTCGACCGGCTCAAAGCGGCGGCCCTCGCTCGCGTACCAGCCGACGGGCCCTGCGCCTCGGCCGTGGAAGCACCGCCGCCCGGCCCGGCACCCGAGGGACGAAGAACCGCCTGACCCCGTGCCGCCCCCACGCCCCGCTCCGATCCGGCCGTCCCCCATGTTCCGCAGCAAAACCGGGTTCCCCAGCACAGCCATGTTCCACAGCACAGCTCCGCCCGCCCTCGCGTGCCTAAGGACAGATCCATGAAGAGAGTCGCCTCCGCCCTCGCCGTCGCGTGCGCGCTCGGCCTGACCGCCACCGCATGCAGTGACAGCACCGCAGGCGGCACCGGCGCCGCCCCCACCGGGTCGGTCGACGCCACGGCCGATCTGAAGGGCGTCCACCTGACCATGTGGGTGGCGCAGAACAGCGTCGCCGAGCCGAAGCAGGTCATCGACGCCTTCCAGAAGGCGACCGGGGCCACCGTGACGACCCAGGTGATCCCGGACCCCTACGAGTCGAACGTCCCGACCAAGCTCGCCTCCGGCGACAAGCCCGACCTGATGTTCTGGCAGCCCACGGGCAGCACGCTGCCGTTCGTCCAGCCGGAGAAGAACCTGCTCCAGCTGGACAAGGAGGACTGGGTCGGCAAGCTCGGCAAGACCGAGCAGGGCCTCGGCCAGGTCGGCGGCCACCGCTACGCGGCGATCGTCACCAGCCCGGCGACCCTCGGCGTCTACTACAACAAGGACGTCTTCAAGAAGGCCGGCGTCACCAGGATGCCCACGAGCTACGACGAGCTCCTCGCCACCGCCAAGACCATCAAGGCCAAGGCGGGCGTCGCACCCTTCTTCGAGGTCGGCGGCGACAAGTGGCCTCTTCAGTGGCAGGTCCAGCTCCAGATGACCGACCTGCCGCAGAGCTTCTGGGACAGGCTCAACAAGAACCAGGCCAAGTGGACCGACCCGGTGATCGTGAACGCGATCAAGAAGTACAAGTCGCAGGTACTGGACGGGGGCCTCGCGCAGAAGAACTACAAGACCGCGACCTTCGTGGACCAGGGCAAGGCGCTCCTGGACGGCAGCGCCGCGATGGCCGTCAACGTCACCTCGTTGCAGAGCGAGATCCAGGCCACCTCCTCCACCGCGGAGATGGACCGGAAGCTGGGCTGGTTCCCCGTCTCCAACAGCTCCGACCAGGCGCTGTACTCCCCCGACCAGACCAACGGCGTGGTCGCCTTCAACACCGGTGACGCCAAACGGCAGAACGCCGCCCGGCAGTTCCTGTCCTTCTGGCTCGGCGAGGACTACCCGGCCTACATCAAGGCGAACAAGGTCGTCTCGGTGGAGCCGGCCGTGCCCAACCCGGACGGTCTGCCGCAGACCGCCCTCGCCCAGGCCAAGGCCCTGTCCTCCGCGACCGGCGTGTTCCAGGTCAAGGCCCTCACCGCGCCCGACATGCACCTCGCGCTGGCCGACATGATCTACGGCAAGAAGACGCCGGAGCAGGTCGCCCAGGCCGCCGAGGACCAGTTCACCCAGGTCCTCAAGGCGCGCGGCGTCGCCGGGTTCTGACCGCTCGTCCCGGGCCGCTCACAGGGACCGGCCCGGGCCCCTCACCGGAGGTGAGACGTGGCGGACACAGCCACCGTCGGCGTCACCGATGCCAACTCCCGCAAGCAGGCGCACGGTTCCACCCCGCACACCCCGCGTCGCCGGCCGCGGACCAGGTCCGACCAGCCGTGGTGGTTCGCCCTGCCCGCGCTCGCCGTCTTCGGCGTGTTCTTCCTGCTGCCGAACCTGCTGAACTTCGTCTACCCGTTCACCAACTGGTCGGCGTTCCACTCGGACATCAGGTTCGCGGGCCTGTCCAACATCCGCAGCATCCTCCAGGACGGCTCGATGCTGCGGGACATCCGCATCACCGTGGAGTACGCGGTCCTGGTCGCGCTCTTCCAGAACGGCTTTGGGCTCGCCCTGGCCCTGCTGCTGGAACGCGACACCCGGTTCAACCGGTTCTTCCGGGCGGTGTTCTTCCTCCCGGTGCTGATCTCGGCGCTCGCGGTCGGCTACATCTTCCGCGCCCTTCTCGCCCAGGACGGGGCGCTCAACAGCGTGCTGTCCTCGCTGGCGGGCCATCAGGTGGACACGCCCTGGCTGGGCTCCACCACCTGGACCCTGGTCGTGGTGACCCTCGTCCACGGCTGGAAGTGGATGGGCCTGGCCATGCTGATCTACCTGGCTGGGCTGAAGAGCATGCCGGGTGACGTGCTGGAGGCGGCCCGCATCGACGGCGCCGGCGGCTGGCGCACCTTCTGGTCGATCCGCTTCCCGCTGCTGGCACCGGCGGTCACGTTCAACGTGACGACCGCCCTGATCGGCTCGATGAACACCTTCGACATCGTGCAGGCCACCACCGCGGGCGGACCGGGCAGCGAGACCGAGGTCTTCAACATCTACATGTTCCGGGTCTTCGGACAGGGCCTGTACGCGCAGGCCTCGGCGATGAGCCTGGTGCTGTTCCTCATCGTCGTCGTCCTCGCCGTACCGGTCATCGTCGGTCTGCGCCGCAGGGAGAACAACCAGTGACCGCACTTCCCGTACCCGCTCCGGCGCGGCCCGGCCCGCTGCGCTGGGTGCGGCCCGCCGCCGTGCTGGTCATCGCGGCCGTCACCATCGGCATCCCGCTCTGGCTCGTCGCGGTGACCTCCGTGAAGCCGCAGGCGGAGGCGATCAAGCCGAACCTGTCGCTGCCGCACCACGTGCAGGCCGCCGAGAACTACCAACAGTCCTTCGACCAGGGCAAGATGATCCAGGGCTTCGTCAACAGCCTGCTGGTCGTCGTCCCCTCCGTGGTCCTGGTGCTGCTGCTGGGGGCGGGCGCCGCCTGGGTGTTCGCCCGCCGCAAGGGACGTCTGGTCGGCGCGCTGTACGCGCTGAGCATCAGCGGCCTGCTGCTGCCGCCCGCCGTGATCACCATCGTGATGGAGCTGCGGCAACTCGGCCTCGCGGGAACCCAGTGGGGAATGATCGCGGTCTACACCGGGATGTACCTGTCCACGTCGATCTTCTTCATGACGGGCTTCATCCGGAACCTCCCCGAGGAGTTGGAGGAGGCCGCCCGCATGGACGGGGCCGGTCCGGCGAGGGTCTTCTTCCAGGTCATCCTGCCGCTGCTGCGGCCGGTCGTCGCCACCGCGACGATCATGGTGATGCTCTTCGCCTGGAGCGACATCTTCTACGCCTTCTTCGTGCTCGGCGGCGGGGACAAGGCCACGCTGCCGCTCAATCTGTACCAGGTGGCCAACGCCCAGCTGTACCTCAACAACTGGCACCTCATCTTCGCCTACGTCGTGATGATGAGCCTGCCGATGGTGGCCGTCTTCGTCGTCGCCCAGCGACGCGTCGTCTCCGGCATCACCAGCGGGGCCGTCAAATAGCCCCGCCGCTCCCCCTCATCCGCCGTACACCCCACCCGCGTTTCCATCCACGATCCTCCCGCAACGACGCGGGAGGCGGAGGCCTCTCATGCGCAGAACCGAACGCAGTCCACGACCCGCGCGGCGCCTGGTCGCGGTGTCCGCCGTCGCCGCCGCCCTGGCCGGCATGGCGCTGACCGCCCCGGCCGCCGAGGCGGCGACGCCTCGACTCACCGTCGATCTGGGGCAGACGAGCGGCCCGGTGATGCACGGCGCGAACGGCACCCTCTACGGTCTCAGCGACGATGGCGTCCCTGGCGCCAACCTGCTCGACCCCCTGCACATGACGACCATCGTGCAGAAGGCCCCCGACGGCCTCCAGCACCCCAACGGGGACGCCCTGACGGTCAAGCCGGCCTACGACCGCAGCGGCGGCGGCGACGTGTACATCTACATGCAGGACTACTACGCCCAGTGGCCCTACGAGAACCTCGGCCTGGACGACTACCTGGCCAAGGTCGACACCATGGTCCGCAAGGTCGCCGCCCGTCCCGACGCCGACGACTTCGTGTGGGTGCCGTTCAACGAGCCCGACGGGAACTGGTACGGGGGCCTGGGCAGTTCCGACACCGCGACCTACACCAAGGCCCGCGACCGCTTCGAGAGCGACTGGGCGACCGTCTACAGGAAGATCCGGTCGATCATCCCCGGCGCCAGGATCGCCGGACCCAACGAGACGCACTACGACACGCGCCTCATGAACGACTTCTACCCCTGGGCCAAGGCCAACGAAGTGCTGCCGGACATCACCACCTGGCACGAGCTCGACCCCGGGTCGCTGTCCAGCTTCGAGAACACCCTCGCCGCCTACCGGACCCTGGAGAAGAACACCGGCATCCCCGAACTCCCGGTCAGCATCAACGAGTTCGCCAACCGGCGCGACCAGTCCGTGCCGGGCCAGATGGTGCAGTGGCTGTCCCTGTTCGAGCGGAACAAGGTCTACGCCGACCAGGCGTACTGGAACATCGCGGGCAACCTCAACGACAACGCGGTGCAGACCAACATCCCCAACGGCACCTGGTGGCTGCTGCGTTGGTACGCGGGCCTGACCGGACAGACCGTCCGGGTGACCCCGCCGCAGGCCAACACCACCGACACCCTCCAGGGCATCGGGTCCCTGGACACCGGTCGCAAGCAGGCCCAGGTCCTGCTGGGCGGCACCTCCGGGAACGTCGACACCGTGCTCCAGCACATACCGTCCTCCTTCGGCCGCAGGGTCAACGTGACCGTGGAGCGCGTCGGTTGGAGCGGTTACGAGGGCGCGGCCGCCGCGCCCGGCGTGGTCGCACGCACCAGCGCCACGGTCTCCCCGGGCGGCGCGGTGACGGTGCCGCTCACCGGACTCGACCCGATGGCCGCCTACCGCGTCACCGTCAACCCGGCCGGGAAGGGCACGCCCGCCGCGGCGAGTCTGCCCTGGTCGGCGTCGTACGAGGCGGAGAACGCGGCGATCACCGCGGGCACGGTGTACTCGCAGGGCTCGCGCTCCAACCCGTACGGCTTCGCCACCTCAGGCACCAAGGACGTCGGCAGCCTCAACCAGCCGACCAGCAAGGTCGCCTTCACGGTCGACGTCCCGAAGACGGGCACGTACGACCTGGACGTCTTCTACGGCAACCAGTCCGGCACGCCCTCCACACAGACCCTCACGGTGGACGGAGGCTCGCCGGTCACCCTCACCTACGGGTCCACGCTCAACTGGACGTACCGTTCGACCGTGCGGACCCCGGTCACCCTGACCGCGGGCACCCACACCCTGACCCTGGCCAAGGGCACCAGCGAGGTGACCCTCGACAAGATCGACCTCACCGCGTCGGTCACCCCGCAGGCCGTGTACCCGGCGACGTACGCCGACATCAGCGGCACACCGTCGTACGACTACCGCGACTCGGGCAGCAGTGGCGGCGGCGCGCTGGTGCTGGGCAAGGGCGACAAGGCCGTCTTCGACGTCGACGTCCCGGCGGACGGCTACTACTCGGTGCGCGCGGACTACACGTCGACCGGCAGCGCGACCCTGAGCCTGGACGGCGCCACCGCCGGCACGCTGCCTCCGGCGCAGGGGCAGGCGTCCGGCACCACACTGCGCCTGTACCTCACGGCCGGCAACAACCGCGTGACCGCGGCGGTCCCGGGAACCGGCAAACTCGGCATCAGCGACCTGAAGGTGACGGGCGCGCCCAGCATCGACGGTGTGACCGCCTACGAGGCGGAGGACGGCACCCTCGCCGGAGCCGCGGCCGTCGCCTCCAACGCCTGGACCTCGGGCGGCAAGTACGTCGGGAACATCGGCAACGGGCCCGGCAACACCCTGACCCTTCAGGTGAAGGCCGCGAAGGCCGGGCGGTACGTGATGAGCGTCCGCTACGCCAACAACCAGCTCGCCGGATCCGGGAACTACAACACCAACGTCGTCTCCCGGGCAGCCGACATCACGGTCGGGAACAGCACCCAGCGGGTCATGTTCCGCAACAGCTACAGCTGGTCCAACTTCTGGTACCTGCCGGTTCCGGTCACCCTTGAGGCCGGCACCAACACCGTCACGTTCGCCAACGCCTCCGCCTACGCACCGGACATCGACCGGGTCACGGTGGCACCGCTCAACGGCTGACACTGCGGGGCCGGGGCCCGTCACGGGTCCCGGCCCCGGTCAAGCGGTCCGTGCGTGGGGGGGCAGGTGCCGGAGGCGACCGCGGCGGTCTCCTCGTGCAGGACCTCGGCCACGGTGGTGCGGGCGAGTTCGGCCAGCAGCGCCTTGCGCGCCCGGCGGTCCAGCTCGATGAGGTTGCGGTACACCCGCTGGCCGACCCCGCAGTCGGGCTGCGGGACGTGCACGCCGAGGACCGGGTCCTCACCGTTGAGCGCGAGCCAGACCGTGCCGAGGTCGATCGCGGCGGCGTCCCGGTCGAGCATCCAGCCCCCGCGCGGTCCCGGGTGGGAACGGACCAGCCCGGCTTCGCGCAGCTGGCCGAGGATGCGGCGGGCGTGCGCGGCGTTGGTCGCGGGACTCCGGGCGAGGGACTGCGAGTCCCGCCACTGGCCGGGGGTGCCCGCCAGCAGGGTCAGCAGGTGGACCCCGACCGCGAACTGGGTGTTCGTGGGCTGTGCCATGACTTCATGGTAAGGCCTTTGCCGTAATTCGCTACTGCGGCTGTTACAGTTCGATTCGTAAGTGTCGCAGCAACGAATGCTTGGAGTCCCCCCATGGCGATCATCACCGTCTTCGGTGCCACCGGTTACGCCGGCGGGCACATCACCGACGAGGCCCTGCGTCGCGGCCACGAGGTCATCGCGGTCAACCGCACCGGCTCCGCCGAGGCCCGCGCCGGTGTCACCCCCCTCGCGGGTTCCGTCGACGACGAGTCCCTGGTGCGCGAGCTGGCCGCCAAGTCCGATGTGCTGGTGATCGCGGTCCACGGCAGCGCGGACGGCGAGCCCTTCCTGCTGCCGCTCGTCCCCTCGCTGCTCAAGGCGGCCGCCGAGGGCGGTGCCCGGATCGGCGTGGTCGGCGGCGCGGGCAGCCTGCACGTGGCCGAGGGCGGGCCGCGCCTGGTCGACACCCCTGACTTCCCGGACGCCTACAAGCCCGAGGCGTCCACCCACGCCGACGTACTGGAGGCGCTGCGGGCCGCCGACATCGACGTGGACTGGTTCTACGTCAGCCCCGCCGCCGAGTTCGGCGCCTGGGCCCCCGGCGAGCGCACCGGCTCGTTCCGCCTCGGCGGTGACGTGCTGGTCGCGGACGCCGACGGCAAGTCGTCCATATCCGGCGCCGACTACGCCATCGCCTTCGTCGACGAGATCGACACGCCGGCCCACCGCAAGGCGCGGTTCACCGTCGCGTACTGAGCCCTGCCCGGCCCTGCCCTCTGGACCGTTCGTCCGCGAAGTCCCCCTACGGCACTCCCAGTTCGAAGAGGGCGTAGCCCGCGTACGACCCGGAGGCCAGGGCCGCCGTGGCAAGCAGCGCGAACCGGTGGACCGGGCCGAGGCGGCGCAGCGCAAGAGCCGGCGGGATGAACAGGGGGAACAGCGGGAGCAGATAGCGCGAGACGTTCCCGAAGATCTGCTGGCTGCCCAGGACGAGCACGAGGGTCAGGACGGTGTGGACCGTCAGGACCACCGGAGGACGGTTCCGGAACAGCAGCGGGAGCAGGGCGAACGCGAGCAGGACGACCCCGACGCCGATCATGTCCGCGAAGGGCCAGGGAAAGAGGTAGTCGGAGCGGCCCACCGGGACCGAGGTCAGGACGTCCAGGGTCTGCCGGCCAAAGTCCCATTCATGCGCCCAGGCGCCGGACTGGAGCCGGAAGTAACCTCCGTAGTCGCCCATCCGGTGGCCGACCCAGCCGAGGTAGGCGAGCAGGCCGAGCGGGGCGAGGAGCATCGCGGCGAGCGGGCCCCGGATGCCGTCCTCGCGGCGGTGCAGTGCGAGCAGGGCCGCGAGGGCGACCGCCGCGATCAGTGCCGCGGCGGTGGGTCTGTTGAGCCCGGCCGCGCAGGTCAGCAGCCCGGCGGTGAGCCATCGGCGGCTCATGACGGCATGACAGGCCCAGACGGCCAGGGCGACGTAGAGGGAGTCGGAGTAGACCGCCCACTCCACTCCGGAACCGGGCCAGACGGCCCAGAGACCGGCCGCGGCCAGCCCGGCCCCCCGGCCGCCGAAGCGCTCGGTCACGGCGTAGATCCCGAGGGCGGCGACGAAGGACGCGACGATCGAGACCAGCAGGCCGGCGCCGTACGAGCCGAGACCGGTGAGTGCGGAGACGGTCCGCATGAGGGCCGGGTAGAGCGGGAAGAACGCCGCCGAGTTCCCTTCGAGGGTGATCATGCCCGTGGCTCCGGGGACCGGGACGAGCGCAGGGTGGTAGCCGTGCTCGGCGATCTGCTGGTACCACCAGCCGTCCCAGGTGGCCAGGACGTCCCAGGGACGGGCGCCTCCGCCGAAGCGCGGGTTCTTCCTCTGGTAGTCGCCGGTGGAGTGCAGCAGGTACATGAAGGCGCCGAAGCCAATGAGCTTCAACGTGCCGTACATGAGCAGGACGGGTCCGTGGTGCTCGGCCGCACGGCGCAGCCGGTGCAAGGGGTCTGAGGTGCGGGGCCGGTCGGGCGCGGTCGGCGGCGAGAGTCTCGCGTTCCAAGGGCGCGGGCGGGTGACGGTGGTGTGGTTCATCCGCGGAAGACCCATGTCCGGAACAGCAGGAACCGCAGCAGGGTCGCGCCCAGGTTGGCGGCGAGGAGGACGACGAGTTCGGTGCGGTGCGTGGCCGTGGGCGCCGCGTGGTGCAGCACGGCGAGGGATCCGGCGGTCAGGGCCAGCCCGATCAGGAAGACCACCAGGCCCCGGCCCTGGTGTCGTACGGCGTGGCCGCGGCCCGAGAGTCCGAAGGTGAAACGCCGGTTGGCGGCCGTGTTGGCGACGGCACACAGCAGCAGCGCGAGGGCGTTCGCCGACTGGGGCCCGGTGAGGGGGCGCAACGCTGTGTAGAGCAGCAGGTTCGCGAGGGTGCTGACCGCTCCCACGGCGGCGAAGCGCACGAGTTGGCGCGCCGGGCCGTGGGTCGCCTCGGTCGTGGCCCGCCCCAGGACGGCCGCCGGCCGGAAGGCGCCGCGCCGCAGCGCTCCGCCGATCCTGACGATGCCGCGCAGATCGGCCAGCGCGGTGGCGAGGAGGTCGACCCGGCTGTCGGGGTCGTCGACCCAGTCGACCGGCACCTCGTGGATGCGCAGCCCGGCCCGCTCGGCGATGACCAGCAGCTCGGTGTCGAAGAACCACCCGGAGTCCTGCACCAGCGGCAGCAGCCGTTCGGCCACGTCACGGCGTACCGCCTTGAATCCGCACTGGGCGTCGGAGAAGCCCACGGAGAGGGTGGAGCGCAGGAGGGCGTTGTAGCAGCGGGAGGTGATCTCCCTCTTGGGGCCGCGCACCACCCGGGAGCCCGGCGCCAGGCGGGTGCCGATGGCGATGTCGGAGTGCCCCGAGATCAGCGGGGCGACCAGCGGCAGCAGCGCCGTCAGGTCGGTGGACAGATCCACGTCCATGTACGCGAGGACGGGTGCCGTCGACAGCGACCAGGCGTGGCTCAGGGCCCGGCCGCGGCCCTTGTCGGCCAGTCTCAGCCATGCGACTTCGGGAAACTCCTCCGCCAGCCGGGCCGCGGTCTGCGGGGTGCGGTCGGTGCTGGCGTTGTCGGCGACCGTGATGCGGAAGGCGTAGGGGAACGTCTCGCTGAGATGCGCGTGGAGCCTTCGCACGCTCGGTTCCAGGTCCGTCTCCTCGTTGAACACCGGGACGACCACGTCCAGGACCGGCTCCGGATGGTGTGTCGGCACCGGTGTGCGGTACGGGAGACGGCTCTGTTCCCGCACGGGAAGTGGCCCGGCTTTTCTCATGGTTGATCCTCTTTTGCGCGCTTGGTCAGGGCATGCTGAAGGCACTCGGGGCGGAACGGGGTGAACCAGGGGGTTACGGCGTGACGAGCGAGGTCGAGATCGACGGGGAGTCGCTCTGCCAGGTCGCCGTCCCCGTGGGCGGGGGCGAGGTGGAGCCCGCGGAGGGCGGGGGCGAGGTCGAGGAGGACGTCGTCCCGGTCGCGGCTCCGGTCGTGACCGGCGCCGTGGGCGGTGTCGTGGTCACCGTGTCGCCGCCGGTGTGCGTGGGAGCGCCGGTCGTGGCGGTCGGCGCGGAGGGGCCGCTCGGCGTGGTGTCGGGGGTGCCGGGCGGTGAGGACGTCCACGGTGTGGAGGTGACGGTGGGGAGCGGGTCGTGATCCGCGGGTTCCACCCGGGAGGGCCCCTGGGGCAGCAGGAACAGCCCGAGGCAGAGCCCGGCGACGGCCAGGACGGAGCCCGCGGCCCTGCGTGCGGCCCTCATCCGGCGGCGGTGGCGCACCCCGGCCCGCAGTCGTTCCCCGTGCCTCGCCTCGAAGGGCGTGGGCTCCTCACCGTCGCGCATCATCCGCGCCAGTTCGCGCTCGAAGTGATCCATGGGGCCCTCCTTCACTGGACCGGCTCGATGACGTCGGCCAGGAGCCGGCGCAGTCGCGCGACTCCCCGGGCGGCGTGGGACCGAGCCGTCCCCACCGGGCATCCGAGCACTTCCGCGACCTGGCCCTCGGGGAGGTCCTGGTAGTAGCGCAACACCACGGCCACGCGTTGCTTCGGCGGCAGCTGGGCCAGCGCCGCCTCCAGCCGGGACCGCTCCGCGACGTCCGCGGAGACATCCGTGGCCATCGCCGTGTCGGGCAGCTGGTCGACGGGGCGCTCACCCCACCAGCGCCGCTGGCCCGAGCGGGCGGCCGCACGCACCATCACCTTGCGCACGTAGGGTTCCGGAGCCTCGTCGGCGACCTTGGGCCAGACGAACCACAGCTTGACCAGGGATTCCTGGACGAGGTCCTCGGCCCGGTGGCGGTCGCCGCCGACGAGCAGCCGGGCGAGGTGGATCAGCGTCGACCAGCGGGCCGCGACGAACGCGTCGAACTCACGGGCCCGAGCCTGCTCCATCCGCACTGTCCCTGCTTTCCCCTGGTTGCCTACACCTTGAGAAAGACACCGGGCCCCGGTGCACGCTGCACTCAGGGCCCGTGATCTGGATCACTCCGGCGCCGGAGCCAGGAGGGAGGCGGGATGTCGGCGCCCGCCCGGGCAGCACTGTGGCGCCTCCGACACACAGGTCGAAGGCGCCACAGTGCCGTCCGGGTGGGATCAGCCGAACAACCGGCGCTGGATCTCCCGCCGGTAGTCCTCCAGCGTCCGGTCGAGGTGTACGGCCGTGGCCTGCGCGGCCTCGTCGGGGTGGCCGTCGCGGATGGCGCGGTAGATCGCCTCGTGCTCCTCGACCGCGGAAGCGGTGCCCTCGTTGAAGCTGTTGTGGATGCCGATCGCGCTGGACTGGCGCTGGAGGCGGCGGGCGTCGCGCACCGCGCTGCCGAGGAAGGTGTTGTGCGAGGCCGCCGCCACCGCCGCGTGGAACTCGTCGTCCCCCTGGTTGAAGACGTCGACCTCGCCGTGGACGTACCCGTGCCGGCACTGCTGCATGGCGACCTCGATGGTGCGCAGTTCGGCGGGGGTGGCACGGGTCGCCGCGAGCCGGGCGGCGGCCATCTCCTGAACCCGGCGGAACTCGAACAGCATGAGCACGTGGTCCAGGTCCACGGGCCGGAAGAAGCCGCCCCAGCGACTGGTGATCAGCATGCCGTCGTCGTCCGCGACGAACAGACCGCGCCCCTTGTGCGCCCGCACCCGGCCGAGCGCCGAGAGGATCTTGACTGCCTCCCGGACCACCGCCCGGCTGGTGTCGAGCTGTTGGGCCAGGTCGTTCTCCGTGGGCATGCGGTCACCGGGGACCAGGCGGGACTCGGCGATGAACTCGAGGATCCGCTCCGCCACGATCTCGTAGCCGGGCCGGTAGTCGGTCCGCTCGTCCGATCCGTTCACCAATGCCGCCACCGCGGGCGTGTCCTTCATGTGTCCTGCCTCCGGGTGACTGCGACAACGGTGACCGATCGGCCCTGAAGCCGCGCTCATCGTACCCCAGACTTCGATAAGTCGTACTCATTGATTTCAGGCTCGATCATGAATCCGTCAGCACTTTGCCGCTTTCATGCCGTTTTACCTGGTTCTATGGGTCGACTTGGTTACCTTGGCATGACCGCTGAAGCGCGAAAAAAGACGTACACACCCCTTGACGTCACATCGGATATGGCGGCTAATTTCTTCCGCGGCGGCAACGCCAGAGCCGTCAGAAACCCTCATGGACACCCAGTGGAGTCGCTATGTCCGTCTACAAGCCTTCGGCAGCCCGGAAGACAGGTACCAGCGGGAGACGAGCCGCGCTGCTGGCCGGCTGTGCCGCCACCGTGCTCCTCACCGTCACCGCCTGTGGCGGCGGTGGTGGCACCGGCGGCACCACCAACAAGGACGGATTCGCCCAAGCCGCCCAGAACGACGGGGCGTTGACCGTCTGGGTGGACGCGACCCGCATGGACGCGGCGAAGCAGTACCAGGCGTCGCACCCGAACGCGAAGCTGAACATCGTCAGCTACGACGGCGACGCCAACGGGTCCAACTACCTCCAGACGAAGGTCCAGTTGTTCAACCGCACCGGCAAGGGCTGGCCGGACGTCGTCTTCAGCTCCCAGAACAACGAGGCCAGCTGGGCCGTCGACGCGGGCTTCGCGGCTCCGCTGAACAAGGGCCTCATCCCGGACGCGACCCTCAGCGGGTTCGCCAAGGGCGCCAACGACGTCTGCACGGTCGACGGCACCCTGTACTGCCTGCGCAACGACCTCTCCCAGGCGGTGCTCTGGTACAACGCGCCGCTGCTGAAGAAGTTCGGCTACGCGGTCCCCACGACCTGGGAGGAGTTCCAGGCGCTCGGCGAGAAGGTCGCCAAGGAGCACCCCGGCTACCTCGTGGGCGACGCGGGTGACTCCTTCACCCCCGAGATCTACCTGTGGGCGAGCAAGTGCGGCGCCAACCACATCACCGGCCCCAAGGCCGTGTCGGTGAACACCACCAGCGAGTCCTGCACCAAGATGGCCAAGCTCCTGGACACGCTGATCAAGAACAAGTCCATGTCGATCAGCGGCGTCTTCAGCACCGACTTCGCCAAGAACGAGGCCGACAAGGTCCTGCTGATGCCCGGCCCGGCGTGGTACGGCGGCGCGGTGTTCAAGGACGGCCTCAAGACCCCGGCCAAGCAGATCGCGGTGGCGCCCATCCCGCAGTGGCAGGGCGACACCTCCCCCGCCACCGGCAACGTCGGCGGCGGCACCTGGCTGCTGTCCAAGCACTCCAGCCACCTCAAGGCGGCCACCGACTTCCTGAAGTGGGTCACCACCGACAACGCCTACCAGGGCGAGAAGGCCCCCGGCTTCCCGGCCTACGCCCCGGCGGCCGAGAACTGGCTGAAGGCGCAGGCCGCCTCCGAGTACTACGCCAGTGACCTCACGGCCCTCAAGGACGCCTCCTCGCAGGTGTGGTCCGACTGGGGCTCGGGCCAGTTCAGCCAGGAGGCCATCTGGGCCGCCACCGTCAAGCCCGGCATCACGCAGGGCAAGACCATCGAGTCGATGCTGCCCGCCTGGCAGGACTCGATCGTCAAGTACGCCCAGGCCGACGGATACAAGGTCTCCAAGTGACCGTCACGCACTCCTCGGCCGGCTCTGTCCGGGGGCGCCCTCGCGGCACCTCCCGGCAGAGCCGGGCCGGCGTGGCATTCGTCGCCGGCTACGTGCTGCTGCTGATCGCCTTCGGCGTCCTTCCTACCTGCTACGCGATCTACTTCGCGTTCACCGACGCCGGAGGCGCCTTCACCGGCCTCTCCAACTTCGTCACCACGGCGCAGGACTTCCGCTTCGTCGACTCACTGGGCCACGTGGCCCTGTACCTGGTCTTCTGGCTGCTGTCCCTCGTGGTGTTCGTGGTGGTCCTGGCACTGCTCCTGCACAAGCTGTCCTCCGGACCGCTCAGTCAGGCACTGCGCTTCCTCTACTACATCCCCGGCGCCCTCGCCGGCGCCGCGAGCGTACTGGTGTGGCTGTTCATGCTCGACCCGACCGTCAGCCCGGTCAGCTCCCTGCTGGAGACACTGGGCTTCCACACCTTCGGCGAGGTCATCGCCCCCGGAAACCTGGCGCTGCTGTTCACGATCATCGCGTTCTGGACCGGCGCGGGCGGCTGGATCGTCGTCATGTACGGGGCGCTCAACAACATCCCCAAGGACGTCATGGAGGCCGCGCGCATCGACGGCGCGAACGGCTGGCAGACCGCCTGGCGGGTGCAGATCCCCATGCTCCGCAAGTGGATCGTCTACATGGTGATCCTGGCCTTCGCGGGCGGCGCGCAGCTCTTCGTCGAGCCGCAGCTGCTCTCCCTGGCGAGCACGGGCGTGGCCGGCCGCGACTACTCGCTCAACCAGCTGACGTACGACTTCGCCTTCCAGATGAACAACATCAACGGCGCCGCCGCGGTCTCCGTGGAGCTCCTGGTCGTCAGCGTGTCGGTCGCCGGTGTCTTCGTCGCACGATCGGGGTTCTTCGATGCCGACTGACACACGATCCAACTCTTTCGCAGCCGCTCCTCCCGCGAAACGGGATCAGCACCCCGGCAGCCGCCACGGGCAGCCACACCCGCGCCGCCGTCGACCCCGCCGCGTGACATCCCGTCTGCTGGCCGGCTCGGTGCTCACCGTCTTCGTGGTGTTCTTCGTCCTGCCGGTGCTGTGGCTGCTGCTCGCGGCGACCAAGACCGACCAGCAGCTCGTCCACGACAACCCGCTGTCCTTCGGGTCCTGGCACGCGCTGAAGGCCAACTGGCACGCGCTCACCGCCTTCCAGGACGACGCGATCCTGGTGTGGCTGCGCAACTCGGCCGTCTACGCCGCGATCTCCCTGGTCATCACGCTCTGCCTGGCCATTCCGGCCGGCTACGCGCTGGCGATGACCGAGTTCCGCGGCCGTCACACGCTGCTGATCGCGACCCTGGTCGTGATGCTGATGCCGAACGCCACGCTGGTGGTGCCGCTCTTCCTGGAGATCAACGCGGTGCATCTGATCGGCACCATGTGGTCGATCATCCTGCCGTACTCGTTCTACCCGTTCGGGGTGTACCTGACGTACATCTACTTCACCACCGCCGTGCCCAAAGATCTGCTGGCCGCGGCGCGGATGGACGGCTGCTCCGAGTTCGGTGTGTTCCGCCACGTGGCTCTGCCTCTGGCGACCCCCGTCATCGCGCTGGTCGGGTTCTTCAGCTTCGTCGCCAACTGGACGAACTACTTCCTGCCCTACGTGATGCTCCCCGAGAGCGACCAGATGCCCGTCCAGGTGGGCGTCGGCAGCCTCCTCAGCAATGTGCCGTCGTTCAACCCGACCGTCGGCACACTCGCCATCGAACGACCGCAGTTGGCACTGGCGACGCTGGTGGCCATCACACCGGTGCTCGTCGTGTTCCTGTTCGCCCAGCGCTTCCTGGTCAGCGGAATGCTCGCCGGCGCCACCAAGGAGTAACAGCCCTCATGCCCTACAGCCCCGACCCCCACGCGTCCGGAGCCGAGACCCCGGCCTCCGAGCAGACCGCACCCGACATCACGGCCGGGATCCCGCTGCTCGAACCACCCGGCTGGGCCATCGCACAGCGCTCGCTGTTCGACCTCCTCGACCACGCCTGGCGCCGCTTCGCCCGCGACTTCACCGGCCCCGACGGTCGACTGAACTACACCGGCCCGCTGACCACCCGCGACGGTGCGGACGACTTCTACGAGGTCTTCTTCAACTGGCCCCAGCTGTACCTCCTCGGCGGCGCAGACGACCTGCTGCCCGCCAGCGAGAAGCACTGGGAGGGCGTCACCCGGCAGCTGACCGAACTGGACATGCTGCGCGACGAGTACGAGCGCGGCTACGACTGGTTCCACCAGGGCGAGAGCCTGCTCCTGCTCTACTTCCTGTGCATGGCCGCCCCCGACCGGTGGCGTGAGCGCGCCCTGCGCTTCGCCGAGCTGTACGTCGACCCCGCCAAGGGCAACTACGACCCCGAGCACCGCATCATCACCCGCCCCCACAACGGCAGCGACCCCGAGCGCACCGGCCTGTTCGACGGTGACGTCTACCCGTGGCTGCTGAAGGAGGCGGAGACCTACGGCTACCCGCTCGAGTGGCTGCCCGAGGCCCAGGACGGTCCGTACCCGCTCTCGGCGGACCCGCGGCTCGGCGACCAGATGCGCGACCGGATGGGCGTCGGCGACACCACGATGAACCTCGCCGCGGCCGGTCTCGTCCTCAACGCCTGGATCCTGTCCGGCGAGGAGCGCTACCGGGACTGGATCGTCGAGTACGTCAGCGCCTGGCGCGAACGCACCGAGGCGAACGGCGGTCTGATCCCGGACAACGTCGGCCCGGACGGGGTCGTCGGCAGCCTGCTGGAAGGGCGCTGGTACGGCGGCCACTACGGCTGGTCCTGGCCGCACGGCTGGCACAGCCTCGGCCACGCGGCCTGCGTGGGGGCGCTCGCGGCGGCCACGGTCACCGGCGACGACGACTACCTCTCCATGGTCGCGACCTCGCTCGACACGCTCATAGGCCAGGCCAAGGTCATGCCCCACACGGAGGCCGACACCAGTCTTCCCTCCAAGTGGGCGGTGGAACTGGTCGGTCAGGACCGGCACACGCCCACCATCCACCTGCCGTTCCGCCACAACGACTCCGGCTGGTTCGACTACAACCCGGCCACGCCCCCCGTGCCGGTGGCCCTGTGGCACCACACCTCCTCCGAGGCCGACCGGGCCCGGCTGGAGGGGCTGCGCGAGGCGGACGGCATCGACTGGCGCACCGTGCGGCCGTTCCGGTCCAAGGAGGACTCCGGGCACGAGAAGGCGTGGTTCGCCTTCCTCGCCGGCGACGACCCCGACTACCCCGAGCGCATCCTCGCCACCGCCCAGGCCCAGATACGGCACCGGCTGCGGCGCATCGACCGCTACCGCGACCTGGACGTGCCCGAGGCCGACATCCATGTGTGGCAGCTGTGCAACCCGGTGGTCACCGAGGCCCTGGTCCAACTCACCTGGGGCGGCCCGCAGGTGCTGTACCAGGGCGGTCTCCAGCAGGCCCGGCTGCGCTACCACGACGCCGACGCCCGCCGCGCCGGCCTGCCCGCGGACGTCGCCGCGCTCGTCAGCTCCATCGACCCGGAGGCGACCACCGTCGAGCTGGTCAACCTGGCCCCCGAGACCGACCGCACGGTCATCGTCCAGGCGGGCGCGTTCGCCGAGCACACCATCACCGGCGTCCGGTACACGACCTGCACGGACGACGGCTGGATCGGCGACATGTACGACTACGGCCACACCGAGCCGGTGGTCTCCGAGGCCGAAGTCCCGCATGAGGGGCCGTACCTGACGGTCCGGCTGCCCGCCTCCACCCGTATCCGGCTGACCCTGCGGCTGGGGCTGCGCACTCGCACACCCAGCTACGGCACACCCTTCGACGGGTCCCGCTCCGACGACACGACAGGGGAATCGGCATGAAGCGCATCGCCCAGACCATCAGGCTCCGTCCCGAGCACCGCGAGGAGTACCTGCGGCTCCACTCCGCCGTGTGGCCCGGCGTGGAGGCCGCCCTGCTCCGGGCGAACATCCGGAACTACAGCATCTACCTCCACGGTGACGTGCTGTTCGCGTACATGGAGTACATCGGCGACGACTTCGAGGCGGACATGGCGTCCATCGAGGCCGACCCCGAGACCCAGCGCTGGTGGAAGCACACCGACCCGTGCCAGGAGCCCTTCCCCGACCGGGGCGAGGGACGGCAGTGGACCGAACTCCCCGAGGTCTGGCACCTCAGCGCGCCGACCGACGACGCCACCGCCTGACCCGGCCCGCACCAGTCCGACCCGACTTGGATCACCTCGTGAACGCACCCGTGCTCATCGACGCCCACCACCATCTGTGGGACCTCGACCACCGTCCCCAGCCGTGGCTGGACGACCCCGGCGTGACGTCGATCCGCCGCACCTTCACCCCCGACGACCTGCGCTCCACCGCCACCCGGCCCATCGCGGGCCGGAGACTGCACGGCACGGTCGTCGTCCAGTGCATCGCGGAGGTCGCCGAGACCGAGGACCTGCTCGCGCTCGCCGAGCGGGAGCCCCTGATCCAGGCCGTGGTCGGCTGGGCCGACCTCACGTCACCGGCCGTCGGTGACGTACTCGACAAGCTGCAAGCCGGGCCGGGCGGCGGACACCTGCGCTCCCTACGGCACCTCGTCCAGGGCGAGACCGACCCCAACTGGCTGCAACACCCTGACGTGGAAAGCGGGTTGAGGGCGGCCCGGGACCGCGGACTGCGCTACGACGTCCTCGTGCGCGACCACCAGCTCGACCAGGCGATCCGGCTCGCGGAACGCTTCCCCGACCTGCCCCAGGTCCTCGACCACGCGGGCAAGCCGGACCTCGTCGGGCAGGACCTCACCGAGTGGGAACGCGGGATCCGACGGCTGGCAGCACACCCGCACGTGGTGTGCAAGGTCTCCGGGCTTGTCACCGAGGCCGACCACACCCACTGGACCACCGCCGACATCCGCCCCGCCTGGGACGTCCTGGTCTCAGCCTTCGGCCCCGAGCGGCTGATGTTCGGCTCGGACTGGCCGGTTGCCAACCTGGCCGGCGGCTGGAACCGGTGGGCCACCACCGTGGACGAACTCGTCACCGGCTGGAGCGAGAGCGACGTCCACGCGCTTCTCGTCGGCACCGCGACCGCGTTCTACGGGCTCGCCCCCGTCGCCGCGGAGAGCGGCGCAGCAATCCGAACGACCTGACCCGCCCCGCCGAACATCGCACCGACCCCGCGCCGGACACACCGCCCCACTGCTCCGGTCCGCGCCGAAGGGACCCTGCCCCCATGCCACTTGCCGCCCGCTACACCTCCGCCCGCACCCTGGACACCGCCCCCGTCCAGACCGCGCCGCCCGGCCCCGGTGAGGTGGAGATCGCCCCCGCCTTCGTCGGGATCTGCGGTACCGACCTGCACATCTTCCACGGCGACATGGACGCCCGGGTCACCGCGCCCGCCGTCCTCGGGCACGAGATGTCCGGCCGCATCGTCCGGGTGGGCGAGGGCGTCGAGGGCTGGGCACCCGGTGACGCAGTCACCGTGATGCCGCTGCGCTGGGACGACACCTGCCCCGCCTGCCGCAACGGCCACCAGCACATCTGCCAACACCTCGACTTCATCGGCATCGACTCCCCCGGCGCCATGCAACAGCGCTGGACCGTCCCCGCCTCCACCCTCATACGCCTGCCCGACTCCCTGCCCCTGGACCGGGCAGCGCTCGTGGAGCCCACCGCGGTCGCCGTGCACGACGTCGGCCGCGCCCAGGTGCGCGAGGGCGAGCGGGTCGTCGTGGTCGGCGGCGGCCCCGTCGGCGTCCTGATCGCCCTGGCCGCCAGGGCCGCCGGCGGGGATGTCAGGGTGGTGGAGCTGAGCCCTCACCGGCGTTTGCTCGCAGAGGAGTTGGGCCTGACCGTGTGGGACCCGGCCGCCGAGGACCTGGCCGCACTCGTGCGGGAATGGACCGGGGACGCGGGGGCTGACGTGGCCTTCGAGGTGTCCGGCGCGCAAGGGGGCGTGGAGACGGCCGTCGACGTGCTCGGCGTGCGCGGCCGGCTGTGCCTGGTCGCCATCCACTCCCGGCCCCGCGAGGTGAACCTGCACCGCTTCTTCTGGCGCGAACTCACCCTCGTCGGCGCCCGGTTGTACGACCGCTCCGACTTCGAACGAGCCGTGTCCCTGGTCGCGGAGGGTGCCGTCCCCGCAGACCGGCTGATCACCAAGATCGTGCCCCTGACCGACGCACCGGCTGCCTTCGAGGCGCTGGAGGGCGGCGGAAACGTGATGAAGATCCTGGTGGACTGCACCGACGAGGCCCAGGGAGCCGTCCAGTGAACGCCTTTGATCTGACAGGCAAGCTCGCCGTCGTCACCGGCGCCCGGCGCGGCATCGGCCGCGCCATGGCCCGCGCTCTCGCCGAAGCCGGCGCGGACGTCATCGGGGTGAGCGCCTCCCTGGAGGAGTCCGGCAGCGCGGTGGAGAAGGACGTCACCGCCGCCGGCCGGACCTTCGAGGCGATCCGCACCGACTTCGCCGACCCCGACGCGGTGCGGGCCCTGGGCGAAAACCTCGCGGGCCGACAGCGTCCGGTGGACATCCTGGTCAACAACGCCGGCACCATCCGCCGCACCCCGGCCGCCCAGCACAGCGACACCGACTGGGACCTGGTCCTCCAGGTCAACCTGAGCGCCCAGTTCGCCCTCACCCGCGCCATCGGCGCCACCATGGTCGCCCGCGGCCAGGGCAAGATCGTCTTCACCGCGTCCCTGCTCAGCTTCCAGGGCGGCATCACCGTCCCCGGCTACACCGCCGCCAAACACGGCATCGCAGGACTGACCAAGGCGCTCGCCAACGAATGGGCCCCGCACGGCGTCAACGTCAACGCCATCGCGCCCGGCTACATCGCCACCGACAACACCCAGGCCCTCCAGGACGACCCCGCCCGCAGCAAGGCCATCCTGGAACGCATCCCGGCCGCCCGCTGGGGCAACGCCGACGACCTCGCCGGCGCCACCGTCTTCCTCGCCTCCTCCGCCGCCGACTACATCCACGGCACCGTCCTCCCGGTCGACGGCGGATGGCTCGGCCGATGACCGGCACCGACCTCGCCGGGCTGCTCACCGGGGCGCGGATCGTGCCGGTCCTGACCGTGCCCGACCCCCGCACGGCCGCCCCGCTGGCCCGCGCCCTGGCGGCAGGGGGTGCCCGCTGCGCCGAGGTCACCTTCCGCACCCCCGATGCCGAGCAGGTCGTGAAGGCGATGGCCGCCGAGGGCGGTCTGGTCGTCGGCGCGGGCACGGTGCTGACCGCCGAGCAGGCGGAACGGGCCGTGGCGGCCGGGGCCCGCTTCCTCGTCTCGCCCGGCCTCGACGACGAAGTCCTCGACGCGGCAAGGGCGTTGGGCGTGCCGGTCGCGCCGGGCGTCGCGACGGCCACCGAGCTGATGCGCGCGGTCAGGGCGGGCATCGACACGGTCAAGCTGTTCCCCGCCGAGCCGCTCGGCGGCCGGGCGATGCTGCGGGCGCTCGCCGCGCCCTTCCCCGGGGTGCGGTTCATGCCGACCGGCGGGATCGACGCCGCCGCGCTGCCCGGCTACCTCAGGGAACCTTCCGTGCTCGCGGTCGGCGGCAGCTGGATGGCAACCCCCGCCCTCCTCGCGAGCGGCGACTACGAGGAGATCCGCCGGCTGACCGCCGAGGCCGTGGAGCGGAGCGTGCCATGACCGACGTGATCGCCCTCGGCGAGGTCATGCTCCGCTTCGATCCCGGTGAGGGCCGCATCCGTACCTCCCGCACCTTCCAGGTGTGGGAGGGCGGTGGCGAGTACAACGTCGTCCGCGGACTGCGCCGCTGCTTCGGTCTGCGCACCGCCGTCGTCACCGCCCTGGCCGACAACGCGGTCGGACGCCTCGTCGAGGACCTGATCCTCCAGGGCGGGGTGGACGCCTCCAGGATCTGCTGGATCCCCGACGACGGCATCGGACGCACCGCCCGCAACGGCCTGAACTTCGTCGAGCGCGGCTACGGCATCCGGGGCGCGCTCGGTGTCAGCGACCGCGCCCACACCGCCGTCTCCCAACTACGCAAAGGCGACGTGGACTGGGACACGGTGTTCTCGGCCGGGGCGCGCTGGTTCCACACCGGTGGGATCTTCGCGGGTCTGTCGGAGACCACGGCCGACGTCGCCGACGAGGCGATGGCGGCCGCGCGCCGGCACGGCCTCACCGTCTCCTACGACCCCAACTACCGGCACAGCCTCTGGGCCGACCGCGGCGGACCTGAGCGGGCCCGCGAGGTCGACCTGCGCCTGGCCCGGCACGCCGACGTCGTGGTGGGCGCCCTCGGCCTCGCGGGTGAGCACCCGGGCGCCGTACGGTTCACCGCCGACGAGGTGCCGGACGCGCTCACTGCGGTGGCCGGCCTGCTGCCTGAGGTGAAGGTGCTGGCGACGACCCTGCGCGAGGTGCCCTCGGCGGGTGTGAACGACTGGAGCTCGGCCGCCTGGTCGGCCGAGACGGGTTACGTCGCCGGTCCCCGTATGCCCGGCCTGCACGTCCTGGACCGCATCGGCTCCGGCGACGGCTTCGCCGCCGGGCTGATCCACGGCCTGCTCGCCGGCCACTCCCTGAAACGCGCCCTCGCCTACGGCACCGCCCACGGCGCCCTCGTCATGACCACTCCCGGCGACGTCTCCATGGCCACTTTGTCCGAGGTCGAGGCGCTCGTCGACGGCGGCTCGGCCCACGTCCGACGCTGAACGACCCTCTCAGGAGCATCCCTTGCACCGCCGAAAGATCCCTCACACCCCCGTCGAGGTCACCGAACTCGGCTTCGGCGCCGCGGTGATCGGCAACCTGTACCGGGTCACCGCCCCCCGGACCGCGTCGGCCGCGATCGACGCCGCCTGGGACGCCGGCATCCGCTACTTCGACACCGCGCCGCACTACGGCCTCGGCCTCTCCGAACGCCGGCTCGGTGCCGCCCTTCGCGACCGCCCACGCCACGAGTACGTCGTGTCCTCCAAGGTGGGCCGCCTCCTGGTCCCCAACGAGCATCCGCGGGGCGTCGACGACGACGGGTTCGTCGTACGGGACGACCTGCGCCGCCAGTGGGACTTCAGCCGCGACGGCGTCCTCCGCTCCCTTGAGGAGACACTGGAGCGCACCGGCCTGGACCGCATCGACGTCGTCTACCTCCACGACCCCGACGACCACTGGCAGCAGGCCGCCGACGAGGCCATGCCCGCGCTCGCCGAACTCCGCGACCAGGGCGTGATCGGGGCGATCGGCGCCGGCATGAACCAGTCCGCCATGCTCGCCCGCTTCCTGCGCGAGACCGCCGCCGACGTGGTCATGCTCGCCGGGCGCTACACCCTCCTCGACCAGTCCGCCCTCGACGACGTCCTGCCCGCCGCACAGGCCCACGGCAAGAGCGTGGTCGCCGTCGGCGTCTTCAACTCCGGACTGCTCTCCCAGGACCGGCCCGCCGAAGGCATGAAGTACGACTACCAGGACGCCCCGACCGACCTCGTACAGCGGGCCCTGGCCATCGCCGAGGTCTGCGAGCAATACGGCACCACGCTTCCGGCCGCCGCCATCGCCTTCCCCTTCGCACACCCCGCCGTCGTCAACGTCACCCTGGGCATGCGCACCGCGGAACAGGTCCGGCGCAATGTCGAACTGCACGCGCGACCCATCCCCGACGGCCTCTGGGACGAGCTGCGCGCACAGGGGCTGATCAGGGCCGATGTGCCCATCACGAACGAGGAGCGGTACCCCCGCCGTTCCTGATCGGCACGACGGCACCACGCCGTCGTCCGAGCACACTTCTGGAGCCGCCCATGTCCACGTCCCCCGACACCCGCACCCCGAAGAGGGGCAGACCCCCCGTCTCCCGGGGCCTGTGCCTCCTCCGGGCAGCGCTCACGATGGCGGTCTCGGCCACCGTGCTGACCTCCCTCACGACGCCCACCCCGGCCTCGGCCGCCACCCAGGCGACGTACTACGTCGCCCCCAACGGTGACGACTCCAACGCCGGCACGATCTCGGCGCCCTTCAAGACCCTCCAGCACGCGCGGGACGTCGTGCGCACGGTCAACAGCAACATGACCGGAGACATCAACGTCTTCCTCCGGGGCGGCACCTACCCGGTGACCAGCACCATCAGCTTCACGTCGGCCGACTCCGGCACGAACGGGCACCAGATCGTCTACGCCGCCTACCCGGGCGAGAAGCCGGTCCTTGACGGCGGTGTCCCCGTGACCGGCTGGACCCAGCAGAGCGGGAACATCTGGAAAGCCACTCTCAACCGCGACAACAAGCTCCGCGCCCTCTACGTCAACGGCAAGCGCGCCCAGATGGCCTCGAAGACGATCACCTCGGCGGGCTGCTACGCGAACTACGCCTTCCCGAGCCCCCAGCCCTCCTGGGCCTGGGACTCGCCCAAGACGACGTGCGACCAGATCAAGTACAGCCTTTCCGACCTGCCGGCCATCGCGTCCAACCAGGACGACGTCGAGATCAAGACGGCGACGACCTGGACCACCTCGATCGTGGGCGTCAGCCAGGTCACCACGAGCTCGGACGGCGCCAACCGCGTCGCCAAGCTCCAGGAGCCCGGCGCGGCGATAGCCCAGGCCGCGTTCAACGCCAACTTCCAGCCCACCGGCACCCAGACGTTCATGAACGCGTACGAGTTCCTGGACCAGCCGGGCGAGTTCTACTTCGACAAGTCCACCCACACGGTCTACTACTACAAGGCCGCCTCGGACGACATGTCGACGGCGCAGGTCTTCGCCCCGAACAACGTGTCCACCATCATCAAGATCGCCGGCACGTCCACGACCGACCACGCGAAGAACATCACCCTCTCCGGACTCACGGTCCAGGACTCCGACTGGAACCTGACCAATGTGGCGGGTTCCGTGTTCCGGCAGGGCCAGCAGGGCAACGCCAGCGCGAACGTGTACACGACGAAGAACTTCCACGCGTACTCGTACCGCAACGTCGACCTGCCGCCGGCGGCCGTCCAGATCGAGAGCGCCGACGGGATCGTCCTCCAGCGCAACACGGTGCAGCACATCGGTGCCGACGGGATCACCCTGGCCAACGACGTGACGAACTCGCAGCTGACCGGCAACTTCACCAATGACATCGCCGGATCCGCCCTGACCGTGGGGCACCCCCAGCACGTGTACATCGGGACCGCGGACCCCGACCCGAACGACCCCCACGAGAAGTACCCGGTGGGCGTCGAGGGCGTCTGCAAGAACATCACCGTCACGGACAACTACCTCTACGACAGCGCGGTGCTGTTCCAGGGCTCCAGCCCGGTGTCCGCGTACTTCGTCGACACCCTGGACCTGGAGCACAACCGGATCGAGAAGTCCCCGTGGGCGGGCATCACGCTCGGCTGGGGATGGGACAACTTCGACGGAACGCAGAACTCCAACGTCATCTACCCGGGAAGCCCGACCACTACGGCGAAGAACAACACCGTCAAGTACAACGAGCTCCTCAACACCATGCAGGTGCTCGGGGACTCCGCTCCCATCTACACGCTCGGCAGCCAGCCAGGCACCGAGATCAGCAACAACTTCATCCAGGGCGAACCGGCCGGTCACCGCTACGGCATCCACCCCGACGAAGGCTCCGCCTACATCAACGAGCACGACAACGTCCTCGACGTGGACCCGAACGTCATGTGGGTCATGAACACCGGCACCTGGGGACGGCAGAACAACCTGACCGTCACCAACAACTACGGCCCCCGCAACACGATCTTCAGCAAGAGCGTCACGAGCAGCACCATCGACAACGTGCGGGTGTACCGGGACAACGTGTGGCCGTCGCAGGCCTACGGCATCGCCGTGAAGGCGGGCCTGGAAGACACCTACAAGGACATCGTCCCCGCCGCCAACACGACCGCTCAGGACTACGCGCTGCCCACCAGCGTCTTCACCGGCAAGGGCGATGTGACCATTCCGGTGCGCAGCCCTGGAGACTCGGCCAAGACACTTTGGCTGGCTCCCTCCGGTACCACCACGTTCACCGCCGGTCCCACCATGACCAGCGCAAGTGGCACGGCGAGCAGCATCAACGTCCCGCAGGCGGCCGGTGACTACCGCCTCTACGTCCTCGACGCCCAGGGCAACGCCTCCGCCGCGTCCACGGCGCTCGTGCGGCAGCGCTGGAACCACGTCGACGACAAGGCGGCCGGGGTGACCTATTCCGGCACGTGGTCGAACTGGAACGACACCAAGGACATGAACGGGTCCGAGAACTTCACGAGCACCGCGGGCAACTACGCCCAGTTCTCGTTCACCGGCTCGGGCGTCCGCTACCTCAGCATGACGCAGCCGAACATGGGCAAGGTCGACGTCTACATCGACGGCACTCTCGCCCAGGCGGGCATCGACGCCTATGCCTCGACGGTGACGAAGCAGGTGCCACTGTTCGAGAAGACGGACCTCGCCGCGGGTCCCCACACGATCAAGGTGGTGTGCACCGGCACGAAGAACGCTGCCTCCTCCGGCACCGTCTGCGCGGTCGACGCGTTCGCCTCCATCGCGTTCCCGGCGACGAACGCCAACTACAAGATCGTCAACAAGAGCAGTTCCAAGGCGATCGACGTCTCGGGCGCGTCGATGACTGCCGGAGCCAACGTCATCCAGTGGACGGATTCCGGAGCCGTTAACCAGAACTGGGTCTTCGCCCCGGTGGGTGACGGCAGCTACGAGATCGTCAGCCGGAACAGCAACCTGCTCATGGACGTCAGCGGTGGCGTCACCACGGACGGCGCGAACATCGTCCAGTCGTCCGACGGCAACGTCTCGAACCAGCGCTGGACCCTGACCGCCACCGGAAACGGCTACTACAAGATCAAGAACGTGAACAGCAACGACCTGCTCACCGTGTCCTCCGGAGGCACTCAGCTCGTCCAGTCGGCGGATACCGGCGCCGACAGCCAGCTCTGGAAGATCGTGAACGTGGACTGACACTCCACCCGAACCACTCGGCGGCCGCCCCGTTTCGCGGGGCGGCCGCCGGGCGTCCGATGCCCTTTCGGTTCACCGGGTCACTGGATGGTCCACGCCTGGTTCGACTGGTTCAGTGCCATCCACTGGTCGATGGCGGCCCCGTTGGCCGTCGAGGCGGCACCCACCTCCAGGACCTGCCCGGTCTCGAAGTTGCGGATGAGGTATCCGCCGCTGGTCGGCTCGAAGTACCAGAGCTGGTTGTTGCCGCCGTTGTAGGTGTACTGCTGAAGATTGGTCCCCTTGTAGTGATTTGAGGCGTTGATGTCGAGGGCCTTGCCGCTGTTCCGGTTGACGATCTTGTAGAGCTGGCCGCTGACCTGGACGATGTTCCACTGCTGGTTGGTGCCGCTGTTGGCCGGCCACTGGACGACGCTCCCGCCGTCGGCGGTGGAGGCCTGGTACACGTCCATCAGCTGGCCGCTGTTGACGTTCTTGATGGTGTAGTACGTCGACGGGTTGACGTTCGGCGTGCCGGTCGCGTCCTCCAGCGCACCGCCGGCCTGCTGGACACTGAAGTCGCCGATGAAGAAGTAGGCGCCGTCGGTCTTGGCGACCCGCAGGTAGCGGAACTTCTGGCGCGCGTCGATGTTGCCCGTGAGCGTCGAGGCGAGCGGCAGGGTGGTGGCGCCCTGGCGTCCCAGCACGGTGTAGGTGGCGAACGACGGGTCGTTGGAGCCGCGGATCTCGAAGTTGCTGCGCGTCTCGGACTGGTCGAGGTCCTGGCGGGTGGTCAGGGAGTACTGGCCGAGCTGGTAGGCCTGTCCGAGGTCGACCTGCCACCAGGCCGAGGTGTCGCTGCCGGTCGGCGACCACCCGGTGGAGCCGTCGTTGTCGTTGCCCTTGGAGGCCACGTTCCCGGCCCCGTAGACCGAGGAGGCCGAGGCCGGCTTGTTGTAGGCGAGGTTGAGCTTCGCGGCCAGCCCCTGGTAGGCGGACTCGAGGCCTGAGGCCTTGATGACAGTGTCACCGGACGTGGTGTTGTTGGTGAGCGTGACGTTGGAGCCGTTGCGGTTCTGGTTGATGAACCCGTCGGTGTGCGACAGCACGTTGTTCGACAGGGTCATGTTGTCCGAGCCCTCGTCGGTGTAGATGCCGGGCACGGCCGAGCCGCAGGCGGCCGGCGAACGCACCACGTCGTGGATGTAGTTGTTGTTGATGACCGTGCCCGGGTCGTTGGAGAGGTGGTAGATGCCGGCGGAGTCGCACAGCCGGTTCATCACGTTGCCGATCCGGTTGTAGCTGATGCTGTTGTTGCCCTCGGCGTTGGCCGCCGACTGCCAGCCCCAGCCGAGCGAGATGGCGGCCCACGGGGTGTCGGAGATGTCGTTGTGGTCGATGGTGGTGCTGTTGACGAAGCCCGCGTCGATGGCGGCGGTGCCCAGGTAGTCCTCGCCGATGCGGGTGATCAGGTTGTTCTTGACGGTGATGTTCTTGACGACCTCGCGGGCGTCCTCACCGGCGGGTGAGGTGGGCGGGTTGTAGACGGTGTGGTACTCGACGGTCGGGTCGGAGAACTTGCCGACCATGATGCCGTTGCCGGCGATGTCGTAGACGAGGTTGCCGGTCACGGTGCTGGCGTGCACGCCGTGGGAGAGGTCCAGGGCGCTGGCGCCCATCTGCGTGAAAGTGTTGCCGGTGAAGGAGAGGCGGTCGGCGTCCGCCGCCTGGACCCCGGCCGGCGGACGGCCCACGTACTGCTGGTTGGAGTTGTTGGCCGAGAGGTTGTAGTTGCCGCCCTGGGCGTTGAGGTAACCGTTGTTCGTCGCTTCCATCCAGGTGGTCTGAGCGAAGGTGATCCCGGAGAAGCGCAGGTCGTGGACGGGGCTGTCGAGGCTCGTGCCCTTGATGTCGAAGAGCGTCTGCACCGTGGGCGCCTGCACGGTGGCCGTGGACATGTCCTCGCCGGGGCGGGGCTTGTAGTAGACGGTCTGCGCGGCCGTGTCGACGTAGAACTCGCCCGGTTCGTTGAGGAACTCGTGGGCGTTCTCGAAGTGCAGCGGAGAGCCGTCGGCGAGGACCGGGAAGGGCCTCTGGAAGAGGATGCCCGCCTCATGGTCCTGGATCGAGATGTTGGCGATGCCGTTGGCGGAGCTGATCGACTTCAGCCGCAGGTAGCTCTCGCCCCACTGCGTCTCCAGCATCATCTCGACCTGGCTGAGGTTGTTCCAGTTGGAGACCTGGGAGCTGAGCACCTTCAGCAGCTTGTTGGTCTTGTCGCTGCCCTGGAGCTGGAAGTCCGAACCGACGTCGGGGAAGCGGGCCCGGGTGGCGCGGACCCCGTTGACGTACAGCTGCCGGAAGTTGAGGCTGCCCACCGATGCCTTGTACTCGCCGTTGACGGCCGCGGTCCAGCCGGTGATCGACTTGCCGCCGCTGATCACGGGCGTCTCGTTGTTGTACGCCTGGTAGACGACCGTGTGGCCGTTCGTGCCGGAGTCGCTGGTGCCGAAGCTGATGGGGGCGGTGAGGGGGTAGGTGCCGCCGCGCAGGTTCACGACGATGTCGTCGGACATGTTCGCGTTCACGGCCCGGACCGCGGCCTTGGCGGCCTGGATGGTCTTGAAGGCGGCACTGGTGCTGGTACCGGAGTTGCTGTCGTTGCCGCCGGTGGGGTCGACGTAGAAGTTGACGGTGGCGGCCTGTGCCGACTGGGCCGGCACCAGGGTCGCGAAGACGACGACTCCGGCCGCGAGTGCCTTGGCCAGTCCGGCGCCTGTACGCAGGGGTCTCATGTGCGGGTTCCTCTCCGAGCCACGTTGCTCATGAGTTGCATTTATCAGGGCCAGGCTGAGAGTGCGTCAAGAGATGGGACAGAAACATTTTTCGCCGCTCTCTCAGCACAACGTGCAACGCGCCTGGCAGATGGGCAGATGAGGGCGGTCCACTCACCGCGCGAGCCGGAATTCATCACTCCAAGCGATTTCTAATGAGTAGTACTCATTCTGTAGACGGCTCGTTTCGGTTGAGTCAGGCGGGTCCGGGCGGGATGCTTGACCCACCGCCCGTGACGCGCCACCGGCGGGCGCCGTCACGGCATGAGTGAGAGTGGGTCGTCCCATGGGCAACCAGTCCGAAGTCTCCGGTGCGGCGGCGGGCACCGGAGTACCCGAGGACTTCGCGGTCGTCATCGACGCCGGGCTGCGGATCATGGCGTGCAGCGCGGGCGCCCAGGCGCTGCTCGGACACACCTCCGACGAGATCGTGGGCCGTCCGGCCGCCGACTTCCTCGCCGCGGACTTGCCCCACTCCGCCGGGCGCCGCCTGTCCGCCGCGGAGCCCTGGACGAGTGACGTGGTCCTGCGCCACCGCCACGGCGACCGGGTCCTCGTGCGGTTGTCCGGCACCCCCCTGCCCGCCGGCGAGACCGGCCCGCTCTGGCTGGTCACGGGCGCGGCCACGACGTACGCCTCCGGTCCGGGGGAGGCGGATGCCGCGGTGCTGTGGGACCGGGCGCTCGCGCAGCTTCCGCTGTCCGTCGCCGTATACGACGACCAGGCCCGTTTCGTGGCCTGCAACCAGATCATGAGCCAGGCCATGGGCATGACCAGCGACGAGATGAAGGGACTGACCCTCACCGAGATCCAGGCGAGCCACCGGGAGATGGACCACCTCCAGCGCCGGGTGCTGCGCACCGGGGAAGCCCTCTACAGGGAGCAGCGGCCCGGCCGGGCCCCCGGCGAGGTCCAGGACCACGCCTGGTCGGTCTATCTCACGCCGCTCAAGGAGCCGGGCGGCTCGGTGCAGGGCCTGTCGGCGCTGGTCATCGACACCACCGAGCAGTACTGGGCCCGACGCCGCCTGGAGGTGCTCAACGAGGCCAGTGCGCGCATCGGCAGCACCCTCGACGTGACGCGGACCGCGGAGGAGCTCGCCGACGTGGCCGTCTCGGGGTTCGCCGACTACGTCGTCGTCGACCTGCTGGAGTCCGTCGTACGCGGGGACGAACCGGAAGCCGTGTCGCCCACGGGACCGGTCGTCCTGTCCCGCTGCGCCCACGCCTCGGTGCTCCCGGGCTGTCCCGAGGCCGCGGTGGCGGTGGGAGAGACCACCACCCGGCCCGCGCACTCCCCGGCGGCCCTGGCGCTGCGCACCGGCCGGGGCACCCGGCACCGGATCAGCGATCCGGTGCTGCGCGAGTACCTGACCGAGTCCCCGGCGCGCGGTGAGGCCGTACGGCGGTTCGGGATGCACTCGGTCCTGCTGGTGCCGCTGCGCGCCCGTGGCGTCACCCTGGGGCTGGTTCACCTGGTCCGGCACCGCACCCCGGAGGCCTTCGGCGACGACGACCTGCTGCTGGCCGAGGAGATGGCCGCGCGGGCCGCCGTGAGCATAGACAACGCCCGCCGCTACTCCCAGGAGCGCCGGACGGCCCTCGCGCTCCAGCGCAGCCTGCTGCCCGAGCGATTGCCCGCGCCCGCGGCGGTGGACCTCGCGTACCGGTACCTGCCGGCGGGTTCCGCGAGCGGGGTCGGGGGCGACTGGTTCGACGTCATCCCGCTGTCCGGGGGTCGCGTGGCCCTCGTGGTGGGCGACGTGGTGGGGCACGGCATCCACGCCTCGGCCACGATGGGCCGTCTGCGGACCGCCGTGCGCACGCTCGCCGACGTGGATCTCGCCCCCGACGAACTGCTCACCCAGCTCGACGACCTCGTCGTCCGGCTGGACCGGGAGGAGGGTCCCGAGGCACGCGGCCTGCCGAGCGGGGCATCGGGAGAGGTGGGCGCCACCTGCCTGTACGCCGTCTACGACCCGGTCTCCTGCACCTGCCGGATGGCCCGGGCAGGACACCCGCCGCCGGCCCTGGTGGCGCCCGACGGCACGGTCCGGTTCCTCGACCTGCCCGCAGGCCCGCCGCTGGGTGTGGGAGGGCTGCCGTTCGAGGCCGTCGAGGTCGAACTGGACGAGGGCAGCGTGCTCGCCCTCTACACGGACGGGCTGATCGAGGCCGCCGACCGTGACATCGACCGGGGGCTCGGCCTGCTGCGGGACGCGCTGGCCCATCCGCCCTCGGGCCTGGAGGACCTCTGCGACCAGGTCGTCCGCAAGGTGATACCCGCCGCCCCGGCCGACGACATCGTGC
Source organism: Streptomyces griseorubiginosus (assembly GCF_001514195.1). Lineage (GTDB taxonomy): Bacteria > Actinomycetota > Actinomycetes > Streptomycetales > Streptomycetaceae > Streptomyces > Streptomyces griseorubiginosus. The sequence continues at coordinate 340,944 of NZ_KQ948743.1, forward strand.
TGCTCCTGGCCCGCACCTCGGCGCTCGACGCCGACCGGGTGCACACCTGGCGGCTGCCGACCGACCCCGCCCAGGTCGCCGGGGCCCGCCGCGAGGCGAGCGACCAGCTGACCGCGTGGGGACTGGACGAGCTGGGTTTCGCCACCGAACTGATCGTCAGCGAACTGGTCACCAACGCCATCCGCTACGGCAGCGCGCCCATCGAGCTGCGGCTCCTGCGTGGCGACACGCTCATCTGCGAGGTCTCCGACGGCAGCAGCACCGCCCCGCACCTGCGCCGGGCCCGCACCTTCGACGAGGGGGGACGCGGACTGCTGCTCGTCGCCCAGCTCGCGGAGCGCTGGGGCAGCCGCCAGACCGCCACCGGCAAGACGATCTGGGCGGAGCTGCCGCTGCCGGACTGATCCTCCTCAACCGCCCGCTCGGGGCTCCACGTTGAGCCCTCCCGACCGGAACGGCCCGACATCGTGGGGTACTTCGCCGTACCCTGCGGTCGCCAGGGCCCCGGGGATTCCCGGGTGCGCCGCGACCCGCTCCACCAGCCCGGAGTCGATCTCCAGACGCACCGAGTCCCCGAGGTCACGGACCCGCAGATCCGTCACCGTCAGTCCGGCGTCGGCGAGGAGGGCCCGTACGGCGGTCTCCGCGCGGTCGACGCGGGCGAGACGGTACGGGGTGACCTCGACGCCGTAGCGGATCCGGCTGGCCAGGCAGGGGGTCGCCGGTTTGTCCCAGGTCGGCAGGGACCAGGTCCGGCTGAGCCGCCGTACGGTCGCCTTGTCCAGGCCGGTGTCGAGGAGCGGGGTGTGGATGCCGCGTTCGCGGCCGGCCCGGATGCCCGGGCGGTACGGGTCGCGGGCGTCGTCGGCGTTGGTGCCGGTGGCGACCTGGTCGTGGCCGTGCTCGCGGGCGAGGGCGGTGATGGTGTCCAGGACCTCGGACTTGCAGAAGTAGCAGCGGTCGCGGCCGTTGGCCCGGTAGCCGGGACGGGAGAGCTCCTCGGTGCGCGGGGTCAGGTGGACCACGCCCAGGCTCTCGGCGAGCCCCGCGGCTCTGGGGAGTTCCTCCGCGGCCAGGCTCTCGGAGACGGCGGTGACGGCCAGGACCCGCTCGGGACCGAGGGCACGGACCGCGGCGGCGAGGACCAGAGCGGAGTCCGCGCCCCCGGAGTAGGCCACGGCGAGCGGTCCGATGGCCCGCATACGGTCCAGCAGGCGCTGTTCGTGCGTGTCGTCACCCACGGTTTCCCCTCTCCTTCGGCGGCTGGTCCTGGGCCTGCCCGTTCAGCGCACGATCAGCCACCTCGCGCAGGGACAGGCCCAGTCGGGGCGCCGCCGCGACCAGGTCGTCGTGTTCGGGCTTGGACCGGTACGGACCGTGTTTGATCCGCACCGGGTGCCCGTCGACGTCCACGGTCTCGAAGCGGCGGGGCAGCGTGGTGCGGGTCGCGGTGAGGCGGCGGATGCCGAGGCTGCCGGTCTCGGCCAGCACGAGGTCCCGCAGCGGCCGTTCGTGCTCGGGCGTGGTGAGCACGTGCAGGACCTGCGCGGGGCGGCCCTTCTTCATCACGGCGGGGGTGGCCCAGGCGTCGAGGGCCCCCGCCGCCATGGCCCGGGCGATGGTGTGGCCGAGGATCTCGCCGGTCACGTCGTCGAGGTTGGTCTCCAGGACGACGACGTCCTCCTGACCGGTACCGGCCGGCTCCCCGAGGGTGACGGCGACGACGTTGGGGCGGTCGGGCAGGCGCCGGGTGCCCGCGCCGTAGCCGGTGGGCCCCAGGGTCATCGGGGGCGGTGGGCCGTACCGGGCGCCCGAGGCACGCAGCAGGGCGGCGCCGGTCGGGGTCACGGTCTCCCCCGGCAGGTCGGTGCCGGTGACCGCGGCTCCGGCGAGCAGCGCGAGCGTCGCCGGGGCTGGGCAGGGCAGGACGCCGTGGGCCGCGTCGATGCGTCCCCGGCCGAGCGGCAGCGGCGAACTGACGACCTCGGTGACGCCGAGGGCGTGCAGGGCGGCGGCCGTGCCGACGATGTCGACCAGGGTGTCGTGGCCGCCCAGTTCGTGCAGGTGGACCCGGGCCGGGTCCGTGCCGTGCAGGCGGCCCTCCACCTCGGCGACAGCGGTCACGGCGGCGACCGCGAGGGCCGCCACGGGCTCGGGGGCGGCCCGGGAGGCGAGGGCGATGACCTCGGCCGCGTGGCGCTCGGTGACCGGGTCCGTGACGTGCACTTGGACCCGGGTGGCGGACAGGCCGTGGTCGGTGACGCGCTCGGCGGTCAGCTCCCAATCGGTCAGGCCGGTGGCCTCGATCGCGGCCCGGATACGGTCCAGGGGTGCCCCGGCGTCGATGAGCGCGGCCAGCAGCATGTCGCCGGCCAGGCCCGTGAAGGGGTTGATCCAGCAGATCACCGGTCGTCCTCTCCACGGTGGCCGTGGGTCTGGGCGATGCGGTGGACCGCCATCGCGGCCGAGAAGCCGGAGTCGATGTTGACCACGGTCACCCCGGCGGCGCAGGAGGCATGCATGGCGAGCAGCGCGGTGACGCCCTCCAGGGAGGCGCCGTAGCCGGTGGACACGGGGACCGCGACGACCGGTGCGCGGACCAGGCCGCCGACGACGCTCGCGAGGGCGCCCTCCATGCCGGCGACGACGATCACCGCGTCCGCGGCCCGGAGTCGGTCCCGGACCTGGAGGATGCGGTCGAGTCCGGCCACGCCGACGTCGTGGACGGCGCTGGTGTCCAGGCCGACCGCGCTCGCCACGGCGACGGCCTCCGCGGCGACCGGCCGGTCGGACGTTCCGGCGGCGGCCACGAGCACGGAGAACGACCCGGTGGCGGCGGGGCGCCACAGCAGCAGCCGGGCCTCCGCGTCGTACGAGCCGCCGTCCACGGACGCCAGGACGGTCTCGGCGGTCTCCGGGGCGACGCGGGTGACGAGCACCGGGCCGGTGTTGTGGGTCAGCAGCCCGGTGACGATGCCGACGATCTGCTCCGGGGTCTTGCCGGGGCCGTAGACGACCTCGGGCAGTCCCTGGCGGGCCTCGCGGTCCAGGTCGAGGCGGGCGAAGCCCAGGTTAAGCACCTCGCTCATGACCGGGCCCCGTCGACGTACGGGATGGTCTGCGGTCCCTCGGGCAGGACGCACACGCGGGCGCCAGGACCGGCGGCGGCCAGGGCCTCGGCGACGGTGGCCGAGATGTCCCGCGTCTGTTCGAGGTGGGCGGTGGCCAGGTCGGCGTCGCTGAGGAAGCCGGTGCGCATGACGACCCGGCTGCCGGACTGGATGCGCGCCTGGATCTGTACCTGCCACTGGTCGGGCACGGTCTCGGTGCGGGCGCTGATGTCGTCGAACAGCGCCTGGGGCGAGGCGGCGGAGGCGAGGACCTCGCGGTAGGAGCCGTGGTCGGGGAAGCCGTCACGGCACTCGGCGGCGCAGACGATCGTCCCGCCGGGACGGACCACCTGGTAGGCGGCGGACATGCCCTTGACCGCCTGGTAGAGGTTCTGGTCCAGCGGGAAGCCGGAGTTGGTGGTGACGACGACGTCGAACGGCGCGGGCACCGGGCGCATCGCCATGCGCTTGGCCGCCGCCGTGGCCGCCGCGTGCATCGGCAGCAGATCACCGCCGAACGCGGCCACAACGTCCTTGTCCCGGTTGAGCACCACGTCCAGCGCGAACGTCACGCCGGTGGCCTCGGCGATGGCGCGTACGTCGTCGTGGACCGGGTTGCCGTGGATGACGCCCCAGGTGGCGCGCGGGTCGCCGATCCGGGCCGCGTCGTGCAGGACGAGCACGGTCTCCAGCGCGGCGAGGCCGGGGGCGACGAGCTTGGGCCCGCCCGAGAACCCGGCGAAGAAGTGCGGTTCGACGAACCCGGTGGTGATACGGACGTCCGCCTCCACCCACTCCCGGTTCAGCCACACCGGCACGTCCTTGCCGTACGTGCCCATCCAGGTCAGCTGCCCGGCGTCACGGGCGTCGTGGTTGACGATCCGTACGCTGTCCACGACCTCGTCGCCGAACATCGCGCGCAGTTCGGCCTCGCTGTTGCCGCGGTGGGTGCCGGTCGCGACGAGGACGACGACGTCCTCCAGGCGGACGATCCCGTCGAGTTCGTCGAGGACGGCCGGGATCATCAGGTGGCGCGGCTGGGGGCGGGTGCCGTCGCAGGCCGAGATCGCGACCGTCTGCCCCGGCCGGACCCGCTCGCGCAGCGGCGGTCCGGCAACGGGGTCGCGCAGGGCCGCGCGCAGCACCGCCGACTGGTCCGGGGCGGCTTCGTGGTGGACGGGTTCGACGACGGTCGCTGTGCGCGGGTCGACGTCGATGTCGAGTCCCGACCGGCCGTAGGCCAGACGTACTTTCACGGGGCTTCCTCACGCGGTCGGTCCAGGGGGAGTCGGTAGGCGCGGGCCGCGGTGCCCCCGAAGACCTCGGCCCGCTCTACGGCGTTCAAGCCGGAGGTGAGTTCCTCGGTGGTGCGGACGAACTCCTGGTAGGAGGCGGCCGGCGGGCACACCGGCCAGTCGGAGCCGAACATCACCCGGGACGGGCCGAAGGCGCCCAGCACGACGTCGGCGTACAGGCGCAGGTAGGACGTGGTCCGGCTGTCCCGGTCGGCCTCGGTGACCGTGCCGGACAGCTTGCGGAACACGTTGGGCTCGGCGGCCGGCTCACGGATCCGGCCGGCCCAGGGCTCCCGCTCGCCCGAGGCGATGGGCGGCTTGGAGATGAGGACGGCGGGGCGCTCCAGGCCGGGCGGGCCCCACGCAGCTGTCTCATCGGGTTCTCCTGGATGGGGATGAGCGATCGGTCGGGGAAGGCGGGCGCCGGGGGGCCGGCGGCTGCGAGGTCGGTGACCGGGGAGTCGGCGACTGCGAAGGGGGTTAGCGCGGCGTTCGACTGCCGGCTCAGGCGCAGGCGTAGGCGCCGCCCGGCTCAGGCCTCCGCGCCGGCCAGGTCGCGCGAGGCGCGGCCGTCCTCGGCGCCCCAGTGCGCGCGCAGCCACCGCTCCGTCGTGGTGACGTGCAGCAGGGCCGCGGCCTGCGCGAGGGCCGCGTCCCCGACCGCGAGGGCCTGGTAGATGGCCTCGTGCTCGGCGACGGTGCGCGCGGCGGCGTTGTCGTCGACCAGGCCGCGCCAGATCCGGGCGCGCACGGTGCGACTGGAGATGCCCTCCAGCAGGGCGGCGAGCGTGGCGTTCCCGGTGGCCGCGACGACCGTGCGGTGGAAGGCCGTGTCGTGCTCGTTGAGCAGTTCCACGTCCTCGCGGGCGGCGCGCATCGCGTCCAGGTGTCGCTCCACCTCGCCGAGGGCGACGGCCGAGATCCGGGTCGCGGCCAGGGCGGTGGCGACCGGCTCGAACAGCCGGCGCACCTCCGTCAGCTCCAGCAGGGTGTCGCCGTGCAGCAGCTCCACGGCGGAGCCGATGCCGCTGAGCAGCAGCTCCGGTTCGAGGCTGGTCACATAGGTGCCGTCACCGCGCCGGATCTCCAGCACCCGGGAGACGACCAGGGCCTTCACGGCCTCCCGCGTCAGGTTCCGGGACAGCCCGAGCTCCGCGGCGAGCTGCGGCTCGGGCGACAGCTTGGCTCCCGGCGCCAGCTCACCGGACTGGATGAGCTCCCTGATGCGGTCGATGGCCTTGTCGGTGAGTGACATGGATCGCCGTCCCCTCTGAGTGCGTGCGCAAGCGGCACCGTAGCAATACATCCCATGGGTACGGAAGAGATGGGATGACTGCTACGGCCTCTCCTGCCGGCTAGTGACGCCTACGCATGCGGGTTGATCAGGGGTGGACGAAATTGATTCGGTGCGGGCTATGGACATCATGTCCCAGCGCCAATTTGAACTCATCCCATGTCCGGGACCTGCTGCTCGCACCAGGACATACCCAAGGCATATGACAACAGGTGCTTTGCCATGACCCCTCACGGACGCGCGGACGCGGGGGCCCCGCTGGTCGTCGGTCTGCGCCCTCTCCCGCCGGCTGCCGTCCGGCTGCCCCGCCTGCACGACGACACCCAACTGGCTCGGGGGGGCGCAGGCTATTGCCAGGCACCAGCGGACACAGTTGCTCCGGAGCCCCGGCCCACCGCACCCTCGGCGCCTCAAAGCGGTCGCGCCGCTCGGCTACGAGGCGGTCTTCGTTCCGATGCCGTGGGCGAGGAGGCTCTCGGCGGTGTCTGCGATGGTGTCCTCGATGGGACGGGCCCGCCATCCGAGGAGCTTCTCCGCCTTGGAGCTCGTGGCGTCGAGGTCCCGGCCGAGCTGGTGCTTGAGCAGGCGCAGTTCCGGGTTCACGATGCCCAGGGCGCGAGCGGCCCACACGGGCAGTTCACGGGTCGGGGCCTTCGCGGCGCGCTCGCCGAGGCGGTCGTGCAGGATGCGTGCGATGTCGATGACGCGCAGGCTGTGCCCGGCGATGGCCAGGAAACGTTCGCCGGCGGCTGCTGGGTCGGTCATCGCACGCAGGTGCAGGTCCGCGACGTCGCGCACGTCGACGAAGCCCATCCCGAAGGGAGGGCACGCGGGAACCTGTCCTTCGAGCATTCTGCGGACCAGGCGCAGAGACGGCGGGTCGTCCAGGCCGAGCAGGGGGCCGAGGACACCCACGGGATGAACCGCCGCCAGTTCCAGGCCGCCACCCTCGTCCTGGATGAACTGCCACGCGGCGCGTTCGGCGAGTGTCTTGGACCGCTGGTAGGGCGGGATGTCGCTGTCGACGTCCGTCCAGTCCTCCTCGGTGAACGGGGTCGAGCGCGGCGGGTGCCCGATCCCGACGGCACCGAAGGCGCTGGTCAGGACGGTGCGGCGGACACCGGCGTCACGGGCGGCGCGCAGCACCCGCAGGACGCCCTCGCGTGCCGGGACCACCAGGTCGTCGTCGTTGGCCGGCGTGTGGCGCAGGGTCGGCGAGGCGACGTGCAGGACGAACTCGCAGCCGGCGACGGCGGCATCCCAGCCCTCGGGCTGTTCGAGGTCGGCGCGCACGACGGTGAGCCGGTCGTCGTCGAACGGTGTGGCGGTGTGCAGCCAGGAGCGCAGCGCGGGCTCGCGCCGCAGGTCGCGGACCGTGGTGCGGACCGTGTGCCCGGCCTCCAGCAGGGCCTGGATGCACCAGCTCCCGATGAATCCGGTTCCTCCGGTGACCAGTACCTGTGTCATCTGTCTCTCCTTCAGCTCTCGGCTCGTGCGGTGAGGGCGGCCATCGGGTGCGTTGCACGGTGGCGCCGGGTGGCGGCCACGCTGCTTCCCAGGAGCGCGTGGCCGATCATGATCGGGTAGATGACGGCGCGCTCGAACAGGCCGATGTTCCACATCCAGCCGGTGAACACGTCGGTCATGAAGAGGGGGAATGCGATCAGTCCTGCGGTGCCGAGCGCGGTGCTCACGATGGAGCGGCGCCTGGTGAGTCCGATGCGGGTTCCGCTGGTGCCGACGGCGATCGCCATGAGGTTGCCGGCGAGCATGACGCTCTGCGCGCCGGCGGTGTGAAAGGCGATCAGGCCGTTGTCGACGTTGGCGTTGGAGCCCTGGAAGATGCCGACGAGCGAGACTCCGACACCGGCGAGGACGGCGAGGCTCAGGATGACGATGGGGCGGGCACCCTTGCGCGGGTCGAACACGAGGAACGTGCCGGCGATCAGGAGGATGCCGTAGACCACCCAGCCGGTGTCCATGACGGCACCGAGGGGTGAGTTGGCGACCTGCCCGAACGCTGTCTGCGGCGGACCGGTCAGGCCGAGGTGGCTGACCCAGTTGTACAGCGGGGAGTACGGCGGGTCCTGCCATGCGGCGGCGGTGATGAACTCGGCGACCCAGGACACCAGCGGACCGAGGAGGATCAGCAGGGCTCCGGCGCGGGCGGGGGTCCCGGAGCGGACGATCGGGGTCATGCGAGGGCCATGCCAGGGACGCGCCGGCGGATGGCCTCCAACTCGGCCTCGTCGGAGATGCCCTGCCAGTCGTACCGAGGGGTGTACGGGGCCTCCAGGGCGCGCACCTCGTCGTCGGTGAGCTCGATGTCGAGGGAGGCCACGGCCTCGTCGATCTGCTGGATGGAGCCTGCGCCGACCAGGGGCGCGGTGACGACCGGCCGGCGGCGCAGCCAGGCGAGCGCGACCTGTGCGCGGCTGACGCCGTGTGCGGCGGCGACCTGCCCGACGGCGTCGATGATCGCGTGGTTGGACGCCTCCTCGGCCGGCGAGTAGAGCAGGTCCGCGTAGGCGCCGTCGGTCTCGGAGCGCGCTGTCGAGCGGGCGTCGTCCCACGCGCGGGCGAGGCGGCCGCGGGCCAGCGGCGACCAGACGATCGTGCCGACGCCCTCGTCCAGGCACAGCGGGATCATCTCCCGCTCCTCCTCGCGGGCGAGCAGGTTGTAGTGGTCCTGCATGGACACGAACCGCGCCCAGCCGTGCTGCTTCTGGAGGTTCAGGGCCTTCGCGAACTCCCAGGCGTGCATGGAGGAGGCGCCGAGGTAGCGGACCTTTCCGGCCTTCACGAGGTCGCTGAGCGCTTCGAGGGTCTCCTCCCAGGGGGTGGAGTGGTCGTTGCGGTGGATCTGGTAGAGGTCGATGTAGTCGGTGCCGAGGCGGCGCAGCGAGTGGTCGACCTCGGTCATGACCGCCTTGCGGGACAGGCCGCGGCCGTTGGGTCCCAGCCGCATCGGGTGGCGCAGTTTCGTGGCGACCACGACGGCATCGCGGTCGGCGTAGTCCTTGAGCGCGCGGCCGAGGATCTCCTCACTGGAGCCGTTGGAGTACATGTTCGCGGTGTCGAAGAAGTTGATGCCCGTCTCCAGTGCGTGCCTGATGAGCGGGCGCGCGTCCGCCTCGCCCTTCGACCAGACGGGATGGCCGCGGTCGGGTTCGCCGTAGGTCATCGCACCGATCGCGATCGGGGACACGTCGAGGCCGGTCGTGCCCAGCTTGATGTAATGCATGACGCTCCTTAAAGTATGCGGAGAGCTCTCCACATAACGTAGTGGAGAACTCTCCACTTAGCAACGTGAGGTCCCGTGGTCCGTTCAGACGCCCGAGAGAACAGGGCACGCATCCTCGCCGCCGCACGCGAGGCGCTCGCCGCGGACGGCAGTACGTCGATGAACCAGATCGCCCAGCGCGCCGGAGTCGGGGCGGGCACCCTGTACCGCAACTTCCCCACCCGCGAGGCGCTCGTCCTGGCCGTGAACCAGGACGAGGTCGCCCGCATCACCGGCACCGTGCCCGACCTGCTGGCCCAGTGGCCCCCGCTGGAAGCCCTACGGCACTGGACGATGGACCTCGTCGAGGCGATGCGGCGCAAGCACGGCCTCGGCGACGCACTCACCCCGGCCGTGCACCAGGCGATCAACGAGCAGAGCTACGGCCCGGTCGTCGCCGCGATCACCGAGCTCCTCGACGCCGGCAAGAAGGACGGAAGCATCCGTGCGGACGCCGCACCCGAGGACTTCCTCCAGCTGACCGGCGCGTTGTGGCGTGCCGCGTCCAGCCCCGTGGACCGGGCCCCCCACATGCTCGCGCTCATCCTCGACGGCCTCCGCACGCACCGGGCCCAATCAGCGCGCTGACCATGCCGTCCGCGTTCCGCCGCGGCGCCCTGCCCGGCGCGATCGGCCGGTGACGCCCCTGCCGCTCCGGCCGAAACGGTCGACCGGGCCGGTGACCAGCATGCGCACGACCCGAACGGCACAGGGACGAAGAACCCACGCGGCAAACCCCGTGCCGTCCGGTTCGGGCTATTGAAGCGCTTCGACGCTGCCACCGGCCCCTGAGGGGCTGTCAATAGCACGGGGAGAGAAAGTTTCTTAGTGTTCTGCCCCCTTGTTTCGCGAGAAACCTGTCATTAACGTTCCCGGCCAGGTGAAGCGCTTCGACTCCTGCGCCCCGGAAGGGCAGGCGCGCGTCTCCTCGGACTCCCCCACCCACCGGAAGGGCATCCATGACCAGCGCACCGCGGGCCCTGCGATGGGGCCACCAGGCCCTGGAGGTCGAGGTCGGCGTCGGCGAGGACGGAGTTCCTCGCCTCACGCGGATCGGCCTGCCCGGCGGCACGCCCCCCGAGCCGCGCACCTGGGCCCCGCTGCCCCTGGTGGAGGTGACGGCCGCGGGCCACGGCCGCAACTGGTCGGGCGGCCGCCTGATCGACACGTCCCTCGGCAGCCGCATGCGGTACCGCGACCATCGCATCGGCCACGACGGCGACTGGCATGTGCTCACCGTCCAACTGCACGACCCGGAGACGGGGTTGGTCGCGGAGGTCGCCTACCGCTCGCCCGACGGGATCCCCGTGCTGCGCTCCCAGGTCACCCTCCGCAACGACGGCGCGACCACCCTCCACCTGGAGTCGGTCTCCTCCCTCGTCGTGGGTCCGCTCGCCGACGGCCCGGAGGCGATCGACGCGGCGGACCTGCTGTGGGCCGAGAACGACTGGGTCGCCGAATGCCGCTGGCAGCGCCGTCCGATGCGGCAGACCTCCCCGGTCATCGGGGACCGTGTCGTCTACGACAACGGCAAGGGAGAGTTCACCCGGACCGGCCGCGGTGTGTGGTCCAGTTGTGGCCTGCTGCCCATGGGAGGTCTGACGGACCGCCGCCTCGGGCGCACCTGGGTGTGGCAGATCGAGCACAACGGCGGCGGCTGGCACTGGGAGTGCGGCGACCGCGACACGCTGGCCTACCTGGCCCTGTTCGGCCCGAACGACACCCACCACGGCTGGCGCCACCCGCTGGAGCCCGGCGCGGAGTTCACCACCGTGCCGGTGGCGCTCGCGTTCAGCGCGGACGGCGGCCCCGACAAGGCGTTCGCCGCGCTCACCCGCTACCGCCGCGCGATCCGCCGCCCCCACCCGGACCACGAACGACTCCCCGTCGTCTTCAACGACTACATGAACTGCCTGATGGGGGACCCCAGTACGGAGAAGCTGCTGCCGCTGGTCGACGCGGCGGCCGATGCCGGGGCGGAGTACTTCGTCATCGACGCGGGCTGGTACGACGGCGAGAACGGCGGCTGGTGGGACAGCGTGGGCGCCTGGGAGCCCGCCGCCTCCCGCTTCCCCGGCGAGCGCGGCATCCACGAGGTGCTGGACCGCATCCGGGACCGCGGCATGGTGCCGGGCCTGTGGCTGGAGCCGGAGGTGATCGGCGTCCGCAGCCCCATGGCCAAGTCCCTGCCGGACGAGGCGTTCTTCCGCCGCGACGGCGTCCGGGTCACCGAGACCGGCCGCCACCACCTGGACCTGCGCCAACCGGCCGCCCGTGCCCACCTGGACGAGGTCGTGGACCGTCTGGTGGGCGAGTGGGGCGTCGGCTACCTCAAGCTCGACCACAACATCGACCCCGGCTCCGGCACCAGCGCCCACCCCGGCGAGACCCCGGCCGCGGGCCTGCTGGGCCACAACCGGGCCCAGCTCGACTGGCTCGACGGCATCCTGGACCGCCACCCGCACCTGGTCGTGGAGAACTGCTCCTCCGGCGGCATGCGCTGGGACTACGCCCTGCTGTCCCGGCTCCAGTTGCAGTCCACCAGCGACCAGCAGAGCCATCGGCTGTACGCCCCCATCGCGGCCGCCGCGCCCTCCGCCGTCACCCCCGAGCAGGGTGCCGTGTGGGCCTATCCGGTGCCGGAGGACTCCCCGGACGAGGTGGCCTTCACCATGGTCAACGCGCTCCTGGGCCGGATCCATCTCTCCGGTCTGCCCGGCGATCTGCGCCCGGAGGCCCGTGCCCTGGTCCACGAGGCCGTCGCCACGTACAAGACCATCCGTGCCGACCTCGCCCGAGCCGTTCCCGCGTGGCCGCTGGGCCTGCCGGCCTGGGACGCCGAGTGGCTCGCCCTGGCCCTGCACACCCCCGCCACCACCTACGTCAGCGCCTGGCGCCGCCCCGGCGCGGAGGCCGGCACCACGCTCGCCCTGCCGCACCTGCACGGCCGTACCGCCCGCGTCGACGTGCTGTATCCCGCCGCGAGCCCGGCCGACGCCCTGTGGAACCCCGACACCGCCGACCTCACGCTCACGCTGCCCGCAGCCCCGTCCGCCGTGCTCCTCCGTCTCGCCCACGCGGCAACCGCCCGCTGAAGAACAGGACTTGACCCCGTGTCCGAGCATCAGGGAATCGCCCTGCGCAATCCCGTCATCCCCGGTTTCCACCCCGACCCCAGTGTCTGCCGCGTGGGCGACGACTACTACCTGGTCTGCTCCAGCTTCGAGTACTTCCCCGGCATCCCCGTCTTCCACAGCCGCGACCTGGTGCACTGGACGCAGCTCGGCAACGCCCTCGACCGGCCGAGCCAGTTGCGGCTGCCGCGGGAGCTGCTCTCGTCGGCCGGCATATACGCGCCGACCCTGCGCCATCACGACGGCCGCTTCTGGCTGGTCGTCACCAACGTCGCCGGTGGCGGCAACATGCTCTTCACCGCGACCGACGCGGCGGGCCCCTGGTCGGACCCGATCCCGCTGCCGGGGGTGCCGGGCATCGACCCGGACCTCGCCTGGGACGAGGACGGCACGTGCTGGTGCACGATCGCCGGGGTCCGACAGGCGCGCATCGACCCCGTCACGGGAGAGACGTTCGGAGAGCCGCGGCGGATCTGGTCGGGCACCCCCGGCGCGAAGGCCCCCGAGGCTCCGCACCTGTACCGCATCGGTGACCACTGGTACCTGCTCATCGCCGAGGGCGGCACCGAGCGCGGCCACGGCGTCGCGATCGCCCGCGGCCCCTCCCCCTCGGGGCCGTTCGAGCCCTGCCCGCACAACCCGGTGGTGACCCACCGCGGTACCGAGCACCCGATCCAGAACACGGGGCACGCGGACCTGGTCCAGGCGCCCGACGGCTCGTGGTGGATGGTGCTCCTCGGGGTCCGGCCGCGCGGCGGCACCCCGGGCTGGCACGTGCTGGGCAGGGAGACGTTCCTGGTGCCGGTGGAGTGGGCGGACGGCTGGCCGGTGGTCGGCGAGGTCCCCTCCGAACTGCCTACCCCTTCCTGGCCGTTGGTCCCCGCACCGGTCGAGCCCGTGCGGGACGACTTCGAGCTCGGTGAACTGCGGCCGCAGTGGATCTCCCCCCGGGACCGCTCCCCGGACCACTGCACCACCAAGGACCGCTCCGGCTGGCTGACCCTGCGTGCCCGCGGTGCCTCCCTGGACGAGCCGGACGCCGTGTTCGTCGGCCGCCGCCAGCAGCACCTGACGTGCGAGGCGCGCACCCGCGTCGACACCGGACAGGGCCGCGGTGGTCTCGCGGTCCGCCTCGACGAGGAGCATCACTACGAGATCGAGGCCACCGAGGGCGAGGTACAGGTGCTCGCCCGCGCCGGGACCCTGCGCACGGTCCTGGCCTCCCGCACGGTCCCCTCCGGGCCCGTGGTGCTCGGCGTCCGCTTCTCCCCCGCCCCCGACCTGGGCCCCCGCACCGGGCCCGACATCGTCGCCTTCGGTGTCGAGGAGCCGGACGGCAGCTTCGCCGAACTCGGCTCCCTGGACGGCCGTTACCTCTCCACCGAGGTGGCGGGCGGCTTCACCGGCCGGGTCATCGGCATGTACGCCGCCGCCGGCACGGTCCACTTCGACTGGTTCGACTACACCCCACAGGGCTCCTGACCAGGCACCGCTCGCCTCAGGGGTCTTCCTTCACCCGTCTGGACGCACCTCCCCCCACGGGCGGACCCCCCGCCCGGCCGACAGAGAAGGGTCAACCATGCAGAGAACGCGGTACCTGACCGGAGGCCGCGGCCCCGGTCGACTGCTGGGTCTGCTGCTGGCGTTGGTCACCATGATCGGGGTGACCAGCACCGCGGCCTTCGCCGCCCCCAAGGGCCCGCTCCCCATACGGCTGCCCGGAGCGGCCGCGAGCGCGGCGGACACGGTGGCGGCGATGCAGCCCAGCTGGAACCTGGGCAACACGTTCGACGCGATTCCGGACGTGACGTCCTGGGGCAACGACGTGCCCACCAAGTCCCTGTTCGACGCTCTCAAGGCGCAGGGATACCGCAGTGTGCGCATCCCCGTCACCTGGACCGACCACCAGTCCGCCACGGCTCCCTACGCGATCGACGCGGCGTGGATGACGTCCGTCAAGAAGGCCGTCGACCTGGCCCTCAACGACGGCCTCTACGTCGTGATCAACGTCCACCACGACTCGTGGCAGTGGATCGCGGACATGCCCACCCACCATGACGGCGTGCTGGCCCGGTTCAAGGCCACCTGGACGCAGATCGCCGCCACGTTCCGCAACCACCCGCAGAAACTGCTCTTCGAGGGCAACAACGAGCCGCAGTTCACCAACACCACCGAGGCTCAGGGCATCCAGTACAACGCCGAACTGAACAGCGCCTTCCGCAGCGTGGTGCGCCAGTCCGGCGGCAACAACGCGACCCGCCTGCTGTTCCTGCCCACCCTCGGCTGCACGCCGTCCCAGGAACGCATGGACCCCCTGGCCGCGCAGCTCAAGTCGATGAACGACCCCAACCTGGCGGCCACCGTCCACTACTACGGCTACTACCCGTTCAGCGTGAACATCGCGGGCGGCACCCGGTTCGACGCCACCTCGCAGCAGGACATGACCGACGCCTTCAACAGGATGCGCTCCCTCTTCGTGACCCAGGGGATCCCCACCTATCTGGGCGAGTACGGCCTGCTGGGGGGTCCCGACAGCAACCACCCCTCCCGTTTCGAGCAGGGCGAGGTACTGAAGTACTACGAGATGCTCGGCTACAGCGCCCGCACCGCCGGGGTGACCACCGCCCTGTGGGACGCCGGCAGCTGGAACTACTTCAACCGCACCACGCTCCAGTGGAGCGACCCGGGCCTGGGCGCCGCGATCAGGTCCAGCTGGACGACCCGCTCGGGCACCGCGTCCTCGGACCGGGTCTACCTGGCGAAGGCCGACGCCATCACCGCCAGGACCCTCACCCTGAACCCGAACGGCACCACCTTCCGCGGCCTGTGGCAGGGCAGCACGCAGCTCGTCCAGGGGCGGGACTACACCGTCTCCGGCAACCAGCTGACCCTCACGGCCTCCGCCCTCACCAGGCTGGCCGGCAACCGCGCCTACGGCACCAACGCGACGATCCAGGCCCGGTTCTCCGCGGGCGTCCCCTGGAACATCTACGTGACCAGTTACGACCCGCCGGTCCTCGCCAACGCCACCGGCAACACCACGGACGGGCTGAGCATCCCCACCCAGTTCCGCGGTGACCAGCTGGCGACCCTGGAGTCCCGGTACGCCGACGGCAGCACCGCCGGCAACACCTCCTGGACGCCGTACCAGGAGTTCAACGTCGCCTTCTCCCCCGACTACCCGCACAACGCCATCACCCTGCTGCCCGCCTATCTCAACGCCCTCAACGACGGTGCACAGGTCACGCTCACCTTCCACTTCTGGAGCGGCACGAACGTGACGTACCGCGTGACGAAGAACGGAGGCTCGGTGACGGGGACCGTCGCCTGATCCCGCCGCGCCCCGGGTGCCCTCCGGGCGCCCGGGGCCGTGCCGCTCAGTTTCTCGGCGGAGCCGTGCTCTCGCGGACGGTGAGACTGGTGGCGATCTCCAGACCCACCTGGGGCACGTCGTCGCCCCGGCCCAGCGCCAGCGCGAGTTCGGTGGCTGCCACCGCCATGTCGGCCAGCGGCTGGTGGACCGTGGTCAGCGGCGGGTCCACCCAGGCCACGGCCGGTACGTCGTCGAAGCCGACCACGCTCAGGTCGTCCGGGATGCGCAGTCCGAGGTCCCGGGCGGCCTGGTAGACGCCGAGGGCCTGCATGTCGTTGGCGGTGAAGACGGCCGTGGGCCGGTCGGGCCGGGAGAGCAGGTCCCGGGCCGCGACACGGCCGTCCTCACGCGTCAGCTGGGCCTTGACCAGCAACTCCTGCCGGACCGGCAGTCCGGCTTCGACGAGCGCCGAGGAATAGCCGGCCGTCCGCGCGAGACAGAAAGGATGATCCGGTCCGGTGATCATGGCGATACGGCGGTGCCCCAGGTCGATCAGGTGCCGGGTCGCGGACCGGCCGCCCCGGAAGTTGGTGGCCCCGACGAAGGGCACTCCCTCGGGCAGCTCCCGGTTCGGGTCGAACACGACGAACGGAATGCCCTTCGCCTGCAACTGGTCCCGCTCCTCCGGCGACAGCCACGCGACGGACAGCACGCACTGCGGACGGCGTCCGAGGGTGTCGTCGATGGTCCGCTCGGGAGCCTCCTGAAGGCCGAACTCCGACACCAGGACGCTGACCTTGTTGCGGCGCGCGGCGCGCTCGACGCCACGGATGATCTCCACGGCCCACATGTTCTCCAGCTCGCGGAAGACCAGCTCCACGAGGTTGCTGCGGTTCTTCGGCGGCTTGCGGTATCCGTACCGGTGGATCAGCTCCTCGACCCGGCTGCGGGTCTCGTCCGACACCCCGGACCGGCCGTTCAGCACCTTCGACACCGTGGGGACGGAGACACCGGCCGTCTCGGCGATGTACGCGATGGTGACCACCGGCGGCCCGTCGCCGCTGCTCTTCTCTTCCTCGTCCGGCACGGTTCTCGTCCCCATCCCCTCGCCATCAGTCACGAAAGCATACCCGCGGGTTTCGCATCCAGCTGAAGTACCGATCGCCAGCCTCTGACCAGGCATGAATCTGATCCGCAGCGCACTCCCCTCCCTCCTCCGGATCACCACCCCCTCCGATACTTTCGCTGCACAAGGAGTCGTATGTCCCCGCGTTACTTCGAGGAGTTCTCCCCCGGCCACGGCAAGGAGCCCCCTCGTGCCGCCCTGACGACGAACGCCCCGCGGATCGATCTGAACGGCGACTGGGCTTTCCGGTTCTCGGCCACCGGTCTCGACGAGACGGACGGCTTCGAGACTCCCGGCTTCCACGACCGGGGCTGGGACCGGCTGCCGGTCCCAGCCCAGTGGCAACTGCACGGCTACGGCAGACCCGTGTACCTGAACATCCCGTACCCCATCCCGCTCGACCCGCCGTACGTCCCCGACGAGAACCCGACTGGTGACTACCGGCGGACCTTCGACCTGCCGCCGTCCTGGGCCGGAGCACCGGCGGTGGTCCGTTTCGAGGGCGTCGAGTCGTGCGCCAAGCTCTGGCTCAACGGCCGGGAACTCGGCGTGACCCGCGGCAGCCGCCTGGCCTCCGAGTTCGACGTGACGGAGGCCCTGCGCCCCGGCCGCAACGTGCTCGCCGTCCGGGTCCACCAGTACTCCTCGGGTACGTACCTGGAGGACCAGGACACCTGGCGGCTGGCGGGCATCTTCCGTGACGTGACCCTGCTCGCCCGCCCGGCCGGCGGCATCCGGGACGTGTTCGTGCACGCCGACTACGACGCGGCGACCGGCGCCGGCCGGCTGAGGATCGACGTCGACACGGAGGCGGAGGCGACGCTCACCGTTCCGGCACTCGGGATCACCGGCGCCACCGTGTCCCAGGAGTTCCTCCTCGACGAGGTCCGGCCGTGGAGCGCGGAGGATCCGCACCTGTACGACGCCGTGGTCGCCACCCCGGCGGAGGAGGTCAGGCTGCGCGTCGGCTTCCGCACGGTGGCCGTCGACGACTCCGGTGTGCTGACCGTCAACGGCAGGCGTGTCGTGCTGCGGGGCGTCAACCGGCACGAGTTCCACCCCGACCGGGCCCGGGCCGTCACTCTCGACGACATGCGCCGCGACGTGGAGTCCATGAAACGGCACAACGTCAACGCCGTCCGCACCTCGCACTACCCGCCGCACCCCGCCTTCCTCGACCTGTGCGACGAGTACGGCCTGTGGGTCATGCTCGAATGCGACCTGGAGACCCACGGCTTCGAGATGACGAGGCCGGAGCCATGGCGGGACAACCCCTCCGACGACCCGCGGTGGCGCGAGGCCTACCTGGACCGCGCCGAGCGGACCGTGGAGCGCGACAAGAACCACGCGAGCGTCATCTCCTGGTCGCTGGGCAACGAGTCGGACGACGGCGGCAACCTCGAGGCCATGGCCGCCTGGATCCGCGAGCGCGACCCATCCCGGCCGATCCACTACGAGGGCGACCGGCTGGCCCGCTACGTCGATCTCTACGGCGAGATGTACCGCACCCCGGCCACCGTGAGCCGGATCGGCCAGGGCCTGCTGCGGCCGGGCGAGAAGTTCTACCCGGCCGCCGACGGCGAGGGCGACCCCGCGGACGATCCGCGCAACCGCATGCCGTTCGTCTACACGGAGTTCGCCCACGCGATGGGCAACGGCCCCGGCGCGCTTGCCGAGTACATGGGGCTGTGCGAGCGGTACCCGCGCGTCCAGGGCGGGTTCGTGTGGGAGTGGAAGGACCAGGGACTGCGCAGCGCGGACCCCGAGGGCCGCGCATTCTTCGCCTACGGGGGCGACTTCGGGGAGGAGGCGCACGACGGCAACTTCATCTGCGACGGACTGGTCTTCCCCGACGGCACCCCGTCGCCGGGCCTGCTGGAGTACCGGAAGGTCATCGAGCCCGTCACGATCGGCCCCGGTGACCGTCCCGGGCACCTTCTCGTGCACAACCGCCACGACATCGTGGACCTCGCGCACCTGCGATTCAGCTGGTCGCTCACCGAGGACGGGGTGCTGCTCGAGGAGGGCGCCCTCGCGACGCCGGACCTGGGTGCCGGGGAGCGGGTGGAGATCCCGCTGCCGCCGCTCGGGGCGGGCGCCGGCGGAGGCGAGCTGCTGCTGACCGTGCGGGCTGAGCTGGCCAAGTCCGCCGTATGGGCGCCCGAAGGGCACCTGGTGGCGTGGGGGCAGGTGCCGTTGCCGTCCTCCGGGAGCGCGCCGGACCGGTCCGCGCTGGGCAGCCTGCTCCCGGCGCTCGAGACATCGGGAACGCGCATCGCCCTCGGACCGGCTCGTTTCGACCGCACCACCGGACGCCTGCTCCGGCTCGGCAACCACGCCTTCGACGGACCACGGCTGTCGCTGTGGCGGGCACCGACCGACAACGACCGCGCCTGGTCGCAGCGTGACGCCCTCTACTGGGAGGCACGGGGCCTGCAACGGCTGCGGCACCGGACCGTCTCCGTGGACGAGGGCGCGGACGGCCTGACCGTCGTGGTGCGCAGCAGCGCGTCCGCCGCGGACTGCGGCTACCTCACGACCTACCGCTGGGAGACGGACGGGCAACGCCTGCGGGTACGGGTCCACACGGAGCCGTTCGGCCACTGGCCGGAGCGGGACGACCGTTTCCCCGAGGCCATGGTGGACGCCGGCCTGCCGCCCGGCGAACGCGCGGAACTCCTGCGCCGGGACAAGGCGCCCTCATTGGCCCGGATCGGCCTGCACTGGGAACTGCCCGGGGAGTGGTCGCAGGTCAGCTGGTACGGCGCGGGTCCGGGTGAGGCCTATCCGGACTCCCGGCAGGCGGCCCGGACGGGCCTGTTCCACGCGAGCGTCGAAGAGCTTCAGACGCCGTACGTGCGCCCGCAGGACAACGGCAACCGGGCCGATGTGCGCTGGGCGGAGATCGTCGACGGCACGGGCTCGGGGCTGCGGGTCGAGGGCGCCGAACTGTTCAACCTGGCCGCCCGGAGATGGACCGACCGGCAACTGGCCGAGGCACGCCACCAGACCAACCTGACGGCGGGTCCGACGGTCCATCTGCACACCGACCACGTCGTCCAGGGCCTCGGCTCCGGCGCCGTCGGCCCGGGGGTGCTGCCCGAACACCGGCTCGAAGTACGCCCGGCGGACTTCACGTTCGTACTGACGGCCCTGCCGACTCCGTGACGCGGAGCGGACTGGCAGACGTTCGGCACGGCGCGAGGTCAGAACATGGTGTTGTCGTTGGCGCTGTCCTCGGGAACCTCCTGGACCACGTCCCAGTGCTCGACGATCTTCCCGTCGGCGACCCGCCAGAAGTCGGCGACGGCCATGCCCCGGTCGCCCGGCTTGAGGTGGAGGTTGCTGTGGGTGACGACCAGATCCCCTTCGGCGATCGCGCGCTTGATGTCCAGGTGCAGTTCCGGGAACTGGCCGCGCAGCCAGTGGACGTAGCCCACGAAGGCCTGCGGGCCGTCGCCGGCTCCGGGGTTGTGCTGGGTGTAGGTCTCCCCCAGGTGCGCGGCCGCGGCCTGCTCGGGCTGGTAGTCGTTGAAAGCCTGCTCGTAGAACGCGATCACGAGGGCCTTGTTGTCTGTAGCAGCCATGCGAATCTCTCCTTGCTGAGCAGGGGCGAACGGGGATCTGCGCGTCGAGGCCGGGGCCGGCTCCGGGGAGTCAGGGCACCCGGAGCCGACCGTTCATGTGCCCGCCGGGCTCAGGTGCCGTGGCCCGCCCGTGCGGCGGCGTCAGCCAGGACGGCGGCGACTTCGTCGGGGTGCGACAGGTGCGGTGAGTGCCCGGAGGCGACGCGGACCGTACGCGTACCGCGTGCAGCCCACTGCTCCTGCACCCCGGGCGGCAGCGCGGGGTCCTTCGTGGCCACGATGTACGTCCTGGGCAGCCCGTTCGGCGCGGCGCCCAGTTCCTCGGTGAAGGCGCGCAGCCCTTGCCAGTTGAGGCGTTTGACGGCCTCGGCGGTGACGTCCGGCGCGACTCCGCTGAAGATGGACTCCTCGGGATCCCCGGCCTTGACGGCGAGCCCGTCGGGCGAGTGGATCCAGGTGGGCGGGAAGTCGCCGCCCATCCACTCCAGCATCGAGGTGCCGGGCTCCAGGGCGAACGCGGCGATGTAGACCAGTTCGACGACCCGGTCGGCCTCGGCGGCGACCCAGGTCGCGGGGACACCGCCGTAGGAGTGGGCGGCCAGCACGACGGGCCCCTCGACCGCCTCCACGGCGGCACGCAGGACCGCGACGTCGTCGCTGAGCCCTTGGGCGGCGGCGCTGTCCGGGTTGCTGCTGGGCAGCTGCACGGCGAGGGAGTCGACCCCGTGGGCGGCCAGCCGCTCGCGCAGCGGGTCGAAGATCCACGGGGTGTGCATGGCACCGTGGACGAGTACGACGGTGGGGTTCATCAGTGCTGCCTCACGGGGTCATGGCGTCGCGGACGAGGGCGGTGTCGACGAACTGTTCGAAGCGGACGATGAGTCCGCCGCGGACGACGAAGTGGTGGGCCACGCGGACGTCGATCGGCTTT
>NZ_KQ948744.1 GCF_001514195.1 Streptomyces griseorubiginosus
GGCAACGACTGTGTCTTTTCCGGTCGAAACTTCATAGTGTTTCGGTGGTCATAGCGTGAGGGAAACGCCCGGTTACATTCCGAACCCGGAAGCTAAGCCTTACAGCGCCGATGGTACTGCAGGGGGGACCCTGTGGGAGAGTAGGACACCGCCGAACAAATTGTGAGAAAACCCCCGTTCCATTCGGAACGGGGATTTTCTGTTTTTCCGTACTACTGTGTCGGCATGAATTACGTGATTCGGTCCGTTCGTGCTGAGGAGTGGGCTGCCGCCAAGGCTCTGCGGCTGGAGGCGCTTCAGGATCCCGTCGCGCCTCTTGCCTATTTGGAGACCTATGCGGAGGCCTTTGGCCGGCCTGACTCCTTCTGGCAGGAGCGCACCGCTTCGGGGGCCGAGGGGGCGGACGGTGCGCAGACGGTCATCGCCGAGGCGCCCGATGGTCAGTGGGTCGGGACGGCGACCGTGTTGATCGAGGAGCCCGGGACCACGGACTGGGCCGGGTTCCCCGTGGAGCGGAAGCAGGGGCACATTGTCGGCGTCTATGTGCGACCCGAGGAGCGGGGCAGCGGGCTCACCGATGTGCTGTTCGACGCGGCCCTGGAGTGGGCCTGGGCGCACGGGGCCGAGCTGGTGCGGCTGATCGTGCACGAGGACAACGCGCGGGCACAGCGGTTCTATCGCAGGGCGGGGTTCGTGCCGAGTGGTGTGGTGGTGCCGCTCGCGAAGGCTCCTGGGCAGTCCGAGTTGGAGTTCGTGCTCGAACGCTCCTGAGGACGCTCGCGACTACACGGGCAGTTCGGCGTCCGGCCAGCGGGTGCGGGCCTGTTCCCGGGAGCGGAGCAGGGCCAGGGTCGGCAGGCCCCGGTCCGCTCTGGCGGCCAGGAGCTCCGGGAGCTGGGGGAGCGGGGCTACGGCTGCGACGTCGTCCAGGACGAGGGTCAGTGGTGGGTCGAGGCGACCGGCGGATGACCGTTCGGCCATGTGCCGGCCACGCTCGACCACGCTGGAGGCGAGAGCCGTCAGAAGGGGCATCGCGCCGGGGTTGGTCCTGGGGTCCTCGATGGATTCACCGACCAGATAAAGCGTTCCCCCTTCGTGGACGAAGGAATCCAAGGCGAGGGCATCATTTCGGTTGGGAGTGCATGCCTCGCGGATGTTGACGGTGAAGAGGGCGGAGAGGGTCCGGGCCGTCAGTTCCTGGGCGATGTCCCTGCGCTCCGGGTGCGCGGTGAGGGCCGCTTCGAGTTCGCCCGCGGAGCCGGGGGCGGCCTTCGGGTGGGTGCGGAGGGTGCGTACCGCGTCCTGGATCTGGGTGCCCTGGCACCAGCGGTGGACGTGGCGGATGGTGCGGGATTCCAGGGCGGCGGCGTGGAGGTAGCTGCGCAGGAGCGTTTCGGCTACGTCGGTGACAGCCTGGTCGATCTTCGCGGTGGGGCGTACGGGGGCGAGGAGGGCGGTGGCTCTGGCCTTCGCCGTTTCCTTGTTCTCGCAGCCGGCTGTCGGTGACCAGTGGAGGCGGGCCGGGGTGTCGCAGAGGTGGGTGGGGTCGTAGACGTGGACCGGGCCGAGTTTGGCTCGGGCGTCCTTGGTGTCCTGCCAGAGGGTGGGGTTCGAGGTGACTACTAGGGCGGGGCCCTCGGCGTCTCTGATGGCTTGGGTCGCGGTGGTGTGGCGGGTTGCCTGTGGGGCGTAGAGGACCGCGCCTTCGGCGCGGGATGTTTCCCACCCGCCCACCCGTTCACCGTTGGACAGAGAAGTGAGCAGCTCGGCGGCCGCGGACGGTGCACGGAGTGGTTCCGCGGGATGGGGGAGCCCGGGCGGGTCGCCCGCCGTCGGCGGCTGCGGCTGCTCGATCGCCGCTGATCTCAGTGGATCGCCCAGCTGGGCTGCAACGGTCGGCTCCTGCTCCGCGGATGGTCTCGGGGCCGGCACCTCATGGGCGGCGGCCGGTACCTCATGCACCGGCTCCGGAGCCCTACGGCGTTCCCGCGCCGCCGTCTTCTCCGCTCTCGTTCTTGCCCGTACCGCTCTCCAGCGGGCCAGTGTGCCCATGACGAAGATGGTCAGGACGACCAGGATCATCAGCTGGCCGATCAGCAGGCCCCAGACCAGGCCGTAGCCGGAGAGCTGGGCGGGCGGGGTGTCGGGCCAGGCGCCCGGGATGTCCTGGGGGTGGCCGATGAGGTGGCGCATGGCCAGGGGGGTGCGGGTGAAGGTGACGGACCGGGGCCAGGCACCGTGGGTGAACAGGCCCGCCAGGCCCGTCGCCGTCCAGACCAGCAGGGTCATGCCGACGAGGAAGGCGAGTATGCCGACCAGCAGGCCGTCCGGGATGCCCCCCCGGGCTTCCCGGGGTTCCCGAGGGTCCCGTCGGCGGTCGTCCGGTCTCACCACTGTCCGCCCCTCCTACGCCACCGTCGACTCGGAGTCGCCCATGTGCTGTTCCACGAAGGCCGCCGCCCTCTCCTCCGCCTCCAGCTCGGCGGCGCGCAGGGCGTCGTCGGTGAGCTCGCGGTCCGCGGAGGACTCCGTCATCGCGCGGTCGGTGAAGACCAGTGGGCGTTCGGTCTCGGTGACCAGGTGTTTGACGACCTGGACATTGCCGTTGACGTCCCAGACCGCGATGCCGGGGGTGAGGGAGGGGATGATCTCGACGGCCCAGCGGGGCAGGCCCAGGACGCGGCCCGTGGCTCGGGCCTCGTCGGCTTTCTGGGCGTAGATGGTGCGGGTCGAGGCCATCTTGAGGATCGCGGCCGCCTCCTTCGCCGCCGCTCCGTCCACCACGTCGGACAGGTGGTGGACGACCGCCACGAAGGACAGGCCGAGTCGGCGGCCGAACTTCAGCAGGCGCTGGAAGAGCTGGGCCACGAAGGGGCTGTTGATGATGTGCCAGGCCTCCTCGACCAGGAAGATGCGCTTCTTCCGGTCGGGGCGGATCCAGGTGTGTTCCAGCCAAACTCCCACGATCGCCATGAGGATGGGCATGGCGATGGAGTTGCGGTCGATGTGGGACAAATCGAAGACGATCAGCGGCGCGTCCAGGTCGATGCCGACCGTGGTCGGGCCGTCGAACATGCCGCGCAGGTCACCGTCGACCAGGCGGTCAAGGACCAGGGCGACATCGAGGCCCCAGGCGCGTACGTCCTCTATGTCGACGTTCATCGCCTCGGCCGACTCGGGTTCGGGGTGCCGTAGCTGCTCCACGATGTCCGTGAGGATCGGCTGGCGTTCGACGATGGACTCGTTGACGTAGGCGTGGGCGACCTTGAGGGCGAAGCCGGAGCGTTCGTCGAGGCCGTGGCCCATCGCGACCTCGATGATGGTCCGCAGCAGGGCGAGCTGGCCGGTCGTGGTGATCGCCGGGTCCAGCGGGTTGAGGCGGATGCCCTGGTCGAGGGCGGCCATCGGGTCGAGACGGATGGGAGTTATCCCCAACTCCTGCGCGATGAGGTTCCATTCACCGGCGCCGTCCTCGCCCTGGGCGTCCAGGACGACGACTTGGCGGTCCCGGAAGCGCAACTGCCGTAGGACGTAGGTCTTCTCGAGGGCCGACTTGCCGTTGCCGGACTCGCCCAGGACCAGCCAGTGGGGGGCCGGGAGCTGCTGGCCGTAGAGCTGGAAGGGGTCGTAGATGTAGCCCTTGCCGGAGTAGACCTCGCGGCCGATGATCACGCCCGAGTCACCGAGGCCGGGCGCGGCGGTCGGGAGGTAGACCGCCTGCGCCTGGCCGGTGGACGTGCGGACCGGCAGGCGGGTCGTCTCGACCTTCCCGAACAGGAAGGACGTGAAGGCGTCGGTGAGGACGGACAGCGGATCCCGCATGCGTGGTCCCCTACTTTCGGATGCCGGTGGCGAACGGAAGCGTGTTCACGAAGGCGCGGTGGTGCTCGCGGTCGCACCACTCCAGCTTCAGGTACGACTTTCCCGCGGAGGCCCTGATGGTCCGCTTGTCGCGGGCCAGGGCCTCGGGGGAGCGGGAGGAGACGGTGATGTAGCCGACCAGGTTGACGCCGGCCGCGCCGCTCGCGAGGTCCTCGCCGCGCTGGTCGAGGCGGGAGTGGGCGGCCACGTCACGGGGGTCGATGGTGCGGTTCATCTTGGCCGCGCGGGACGCCTCCGCCTCGTCATTGGTCTTCTCGGTCAGCATGCGCTCGATGGCGATCTCGGTGGGTTCGAGGTCCATCGTGACGGCGACCGTGCGGATGACGTCCGGGGTGTGGACGAGCAGGGGCGCCAGGAAATTGACGCCGACCGGGGTCATCGGCCACTCCTTGACCCAGGCGGTGGCGTGGCACCAGGGCGCGCGGGTGGAGGACTCCCTCGTCTTCGCCTGGAGGAACGTCGGTTCCATGGCGTCGAGTTCGGCCGGCCAGGCGTTGCGCTGGGTCATCGCCTGGATGTGGTCGATGGGGTGGTCGGGGTCGTACATGGAGTGGATCAGCGACGACAGCCGGCCCTGGCCGAGCGGCTGGCGGACGCGGATGTCGGCCTCCTGGAGGCGCGAGCAGATGTCGGTCAGCTCGCGGGCCATGACGACGGCGAGGCCCGCGTCCTTGTCCAGCTTGCGGCCGGACTGGGGGCGGGCGGCGCGGGCCATCGCGTGGGCCTCCGCCGCCAGTTCCCGGGTGTAGTGCATGCAGGCGACCAGGTACGCGCGGTGCTGCTCGCTGCTGGTGGACACCATCGACTGGAGCTGGTCGTACGACGACTGGAGCCAGGGCAGCGCCTTGTCGTCCCCGCGTACGGCGACGTCCTTGGCGTGGGCGTCGGGGTCGGCGGGGAGGGTGCGGGCGAGCATCTGGAGGCGGGTGACGAAGCCGTCGCCGTTGGCCACGTGCTTGAGGAGGGTGCCGAAGCGGTCGACGAGGGCTTCCTGGTCCTCGGAGTCGCGCAGGCCGACGCCGGGACCCTCGATCTCGATGGCGGCGGTGACGGTACGGCGGTCCGCGTGCAGGAGGACGGCGATCTCGTCGGGGCCGAACGGGGCGGCGAGCCAGTTGATGCGGCCGATGCCGGGGGGCGGGCCGACCTCGACCTCGCGGCCGTCGACGTGGGTGCCGGCCTCCATGACGGAGGAGCGGTAGGTGGTGCCCTGGCGCAGGGTGCGCTTGTAACTGCGGTTGATCTCGAACCACTTGTAGAAGGTGCGGCGCTTGTACGGCACGTAGACCGCGGCGAGCGCGACGAGCGGGAAGCCCATCAGGAGCACGATGCGCAGGGAGAGCACCGGGACGAGGAGCCCGCACATCATGCCGAGGAACGCGCCCACGATGATGAGCGCGATCTCGCCCGACTCACGATTCCGGCCGACGATCGCGTTCGGCCGGGCGCGGCCGATCAGATATGTCCGGCGGGGCGTGACCGCATGCGACACGTGGGACTCGGTCGTCAACGCCCGTCACCTCCTGTGCTGTTGCTACTGCCGTTGCGGGTGTTGCTGGCGTGCGGGGTGTTCACCGGGTTGCCGGCGCGGGGAGCGGGAGCGGCGGAGGGGACAGATCCGCCGCCTCCGTTCGGGGTGCGCGAGCTGTGGGCGGCGACTCCGCCGGACGCCGGGTTGCTCGGGCGGGCGCCCGAACCTCCGGAGGCCTGACCGTTGTTGTCGGCCCGGGAGCTGTGGGTCTTGATGCCCTGGGCGACGAGGGTGGCGGGCGAGCTGATGACGGCCGCCGCCTTGCCTTCGGCGCCCTGCATGATGCGGTTGTTGCGGGAGCCGGCGATCTCGTCGCCGAAGCCGGGGACGAAGCGGTAGATCATCGCGCTGGCGAAGATGGCGAGCAGGATGATGGCGAGGCCGGAGACGACGGCGGAGAAGGCGTCGGGGCCGTCGTCGGAGGAGAGTGCGCCGGCGAGGCCGAGGACGATGACGATCACCGGTTTGACCAGGATGACGGCGATCATGATGCCGGCCCAGCGGCGGACGTGGCCCCAGAGGTTCTTGTCGACGAGGCCGGCGTAGACGACGGTGCCGAGGAGGGCGCCGACGTAGAGGAGGGCGGCGCGGATCACGAGCTCCAGCCAGAGGACTCCGGCGGCGAGGATGCTGACCAGGGAGACGACGATCAGCATGATCGGGCCGCCGCCGATGTCGTTGCCCTTCTGAAGGGCGCCGGAGAAGGTGCCGAAGAAGGTGTCGGTCTGGTCGCCGGTGGCTTTCGCGAGGACTTCTGAGACGCCGTCGGTGGCCGAGACGACGGTGTAGAGGATGAGGGGGGTGAAGGCGGAGGCGAGGACGGTGAGCCAGAGGAACCCGATGGCTTCGCTGAGGGCGGTGGAGAGGGGGACGCCTCTCACTGCGCGCTTGGCGACGGCGAGGAGCCACAGGAGGAGGGTGAGGATGGTCGAGGCGGCGAAGACGACGGCGTACTGCTGGAGGAACTTCTGGTTGGTGAAGTCGACGTTGGCGGTGTCCTTGACGGCGTCGCTGAGTTTGGTGATGGTCCAGGCGGCGGCTTTGGCACAGCCCTGGGCGAGGGACGACAGCGGGTCGAGGGTGCTGGTGAGGCTGGGGGTGGAGCCACCGCTGGATCCTGAGCCGCTCTCGCAGTAGTCCTTGGCCGGGCCGACGATGAGGTCGCAATCGTCGTTCGAGGGCGTCGGTGAGGGCGTGGCGGACGGTGTTGGTGCCGCAGCTGCCCGTGAGGCCAGCAACAGGACTGTGGACTGAACAGCTGTCAGGGCGGCAGCGACCTTGAGGACGCGGCGCGGGCTACCGGGCATACGTGAACCCTCCGTACTCCTCGACGGCCTTGGCCATGTCGTCGGCGCTGGAAGCCTTGTTGTCACCGGGAACAGGCGCTGGGCCGTCCTTCTGGGCGAAGCTGTCGACTTTCCAGTCATTGTCCGACCAACGCAGCTGGAGGGTCATGGTGAACCAGTCGCTGCTCACCGGGTCGGTCGATGTGGCGCCGGCGGTGCCGTACAGGCCGGTGCACCAGACCTCGACGGACGCTGTGGTGTCCGACGAGCTCGTGACCTTGGTACCGATCGGGACAGTGCGCGAGACGTAGGTGCTTCCCTGCGCTGCGTCGCCGTTCTGATCGAGCCCGAGCTTGCTCAGGAACTCTGCCGTGTAAGCCTTGTTGAACTTGTCCGTCAGGGCAGCCTGCTGGTCCGCGACGAAGATCTGCTGGACGATCTCGGCTCGGCGGGTCGCCTTGAGGATGTCGGCGGAAACCAGCACCGTCGCGTAATTGGCGGCAGCACTCGCGGCACCCTGAGTGTCGTGAGTGAATCCCGACGGGATGCCACCCGACCGTGTACTCACAGGCTTGTTTCCGGTTGCCGCTGTGGAGTTTGCTCCGGGTTGCCCGCCGGTCCCGTCCGCTGACGTCGAGGCTCCCGATCCGTTGTCGCCGCGGTTCGCGAAGGCGATTGCTGCGATCAGGAGGACGATGACGCCTACGACGGTGACGAGGCTTCTGGAGGAGGAGCGGGGGGTGCGGCGGGCGCCGCCGTAGACGTCGCCGGGGCGTTCGGGGTAGCGGGTGCGGGTCTGGCCCGTGCCGCCGTAGCTCTCGTGGTCGTCGTCCTGACTCATGCCGCTCACGCCCCCTCGACGTCGTACGGGAACCCGTAGGAGTACGACGGTAGCCGCGCTGGTTCCCGCGCGGGTGCGGTGTGGTGACTCGACATCAGGGAACGCAACCTCAGCCGGTGGGCACTGCGGACGGGTGGGGTAGGAGGGGGTACCGGGAGCGCCCGGCCGGACTGGAGGTGCGTCGACCGGACGCTGCGGCTATACGGCCATTCCGTACACGATGGTGAAGAGCGTGCCCAGGGAGCCGATGATGAAGACTCCGGTCAGGCCCGCGACGATGAGGCCCTTGCCCTGTTCCGCGCTGAAGGTGTCCCGCAGGGCGGTGGCGCCGATGCGCTGCTTCGCGGCGCCCCAGATGGCGATGCCGAGGCAGAGCAGGATGGCGACCGCCATGACGACCTGGATCATCGTCTTGGCCTCGGTCCCCAGCGCCCCGAAAGGCCCCCAGTCTGGAGCGATCCCGCCGATGATGGTGTTGATGTCGCCCTTGTCGGCCGCAAAGAACATGTAAGTCACCGCCCCTGGTGGGTAGTTCCGTCCCCCTGCGTGGGCGCAGAGGTCAGTCCTCATTGTCGCCGACAATTCTGCCGTCGTATGTCGACTTGGCGGCATTGGCCGACGGGTTTCGTACGAATGACTGTCTGGTCACTCTGTGTATCACGGCAGGTCACGCCGGGCAATGAGGCCTGAGCGGAACCTGGCGTGTGGTTCCGTCGTTGACCCCTCTTACGACCTGCGGTGCTTCTGGCACCGATGTTCTGCGGGTGAAGGCTAACCCGGACCGCCACCGGTATGACGAACGGGCCGCGGTAGGGGAGCCCGCGGCCCGTTCGTTGACGGAGAGTCAGCTGGTGAAGGCGCTGACTCCCTCCGGAGTGCCCCAGCCGGTCGGTCCGTCGTAGCCCGACCGGGCGGTGCAGAAGTAGCTCGTGGTGCAGGTGCCGTTGTTGCCCGAGGTCACGTCGTTGAGGGCGGAGGTGTGCTTGTAGGGGTACTGGGCCGGGTAGTCGCTGCTCCCCGGGGTGCCGGCCAGTGCGTAGACGCTCGCGATGATCGGGGCGGCGGCGCTGGTGCCGCCGAAGGTGTACCAGTCGGCGGTGATGCCGTAGGAGTCGTAGACGGAGACGCCGGTGGCCGGGTCGGCGACGGCGGAGACGTCCGAAATCATGCGCTTGGTGCAGCCGGTGTCGGTCTGCCAGGAGGGCTTGGCGTCGTAGGCGGAGCAGCCGGAGCCGGTGCCCTCGGTGGAGCTGGTCTTCCAGACGCTCTCGGTCCAGCCGCGGGCGTTGGAGGCGGTGGACAGGGCGGTGCCGCCGACCGAGGTCACGTACTTGGAGGCGGCCGGGTACTCGGCGCCGTAGCCCGAGTCGCCGGCGCTGACGGTGATGGCGACGCCGGGGTGGTTGAAGTACGAGGAGTCGTAGGACGTGTCGCTCGACGACTCCGAACCGCCGTAGGAGTTGGAGACGAACTTGGCGCCGAGGGCGACCGCCTCGTTCACCGACTTGCCGAGGTTGGCCATCGTGGGCGAGGTCGCCTCGACGAGCAGGATGTGGGCGTTGGGGGCGATCGCGGAGACCATGTCGAGGTCGAGGGAGATCTCCTCGGACCAGCCGGCGTCGCTGGAGGGCAGGGAGGTGGTGGAGCCGGTCTGGGAGACCTTCTTGAAGCAGCCGTTGGCGGTGGTGCAGGCGGGGAGGCCGTAGTAGGAGCGGTACGTGGCGAGGTCGGATTCGGCGTTGGGGTCGTTGTAGGCGTCGACGATGGCGACGGTCGCGCCGGTGCCGCCGGAGGCGGCGGCCGCGGTCAGGCCGTAGGCGGACCGCAGGTCGCTCGGGCCGTAGCCGGTCGGGGTGGTGGCCTTCGGGGTGACGCCGCGGGCCTGCTGGGCCTTCTGGAAGGCGGTGGTGCCGCCGGTCACGCGCAGGGAGTCGCAGGCCAGTTCGCCGGCCTTCTTGGGGGTGGCGCAGGGGGTCGCGGTCCAGGTGACCTTGGACGAGGTCGTGGCGTCCGCGTGGACGGCGGTGCCGAGGCCGGCGAGGGCGAGGGCGGCGGTGGCGAGGCCGGCGGTGCCGACGCGGCGCCATCCGGGGCGTCTGTGGGGGGAGTTGGTACGCAAGATGCAGCCTCCTGATGACGGGGGAACAGGGGCGGTGCGGGTGCGTGCCGTCGGTGGGGTGTCCCGGGTGAACGGGCGGCGGCCTGCGAAGACCGTCCTCTTGTTGAGCACGTGACAACAAGGGAGCCGGTGGAATCCTGACCGACGCCTTACCGAGGCGGGCGTCGGATTACCCGGCGATGAAGGCCCGTTGGACTGTGGGCGGCACCCGCTTGACCTGATTCACAGTCGTACGAAACGCGGGGATACGGCGAACGGGCCGCGACCGGATGTCGTGGCCCGTTGCCGTGGTGCCGCCGAGGGGACCCCACGTCCCCCTCTCAAGGGCGGCGTCCCCGTGACCCGACGGGGACGTTCAGGGGGTTCAGCCGCCGAAGGCGGCCAGGCCCTGCGGGGTGCCGAGCCCGGTCGGGCCGTCGTAGCCCGTCCTGGCGGTGCAGAAGTAGCTGGTGGAGCAGGTGCCGTTGTTGCCCGAGGTCACGTCGTTGAGGGCGGAGGTGTCCAGGTAGGGGTACTGGGACGGGTAGTCGCTGCTGCCCGGGGTGCCCGCGAGGGCGTACACCGACGCGATGATCGGGGCGGAGGCACTGGTGCCGCCGTAGGTGTTCCAGCCGGTGCCGTCGGCGCCGTAGGAGTCGTAGACGGAGACGCCGGTGGCGGGGTCGGCGACGGCGGAGACGTCGGCGATCATGCGCTTGGTGCAGCCGGTGTCGGTCTGCCAGGAGGGCTTGGCGTCGTAGGCGGAGCAGCCGGAGCCGGTGCCCTCGGTGGAGCTGGTCTTCCAGACCGTCTCGGTCCAGCCGCGGGCGTTGGAGGCGGTGGACAGGGCGGTGCCGCCGACCGCGGTGACGTACTTGGAGGCGGCCGGGTACTCGGCGCCGTAGCCCTCGTCGCCGGCGCTGGCGGTGATGGCGACGCCGGGATGGTTGTAGTACGAGGAGTCGTACGAGGTGTCCGAGGAGGACTCGGAGCCGCCGTAGGAGTTGGAGACGAACTTGGCGCCCAGCTTGACGGCCTCGTTCACCGCGGTGCCCAGGTTGGCGTCGGTCGCGGACTTCGCCTCGACCAGCAGGATGTGGGCGTTGGGGGCGATGGCGGAGACCATGTCGAGGTCGAGGGAGATCTCGCCGGCCCAGCCGCTGTTCGCGGTGGGCAGGGAGGTGGTGGAGCCGGTCTGGGAGACCTTCTTGAAGCAGCCGTTGGCGACGGTGCAGGCGGGGAGGCCGTAGTAGCTGCGGTACGTGGCGAGGTCCGCGGCGGCGTTGGGGTCGTCGTAGGCGTCGACGATGGCGACGGTCTGGCCGGAGCCGTTGTTCGCGGAGGCGGCGGTGAGGCCGTAGGCGTCCTGGAGGTCGCTCGGGCCGTAGCCGGTCGGGGTGGCGGAGGAGGCCTTCGGGGAGACGGTCGCGGGCTTGACGC
Organism: Streptomyces griseorubiginosus; assembly: GCF_001514195.1. Taxonomy (GTDB): domain Bacteria; phylum Actinomycetota; class Actinomycetes; order Streptomycetales; family Streptomycetaceae; genus Streptomyces; species Streptomyces griseorubiginosus. Next base: position 11,079 of record NZ_KQ948744.1, read on the forward strand.
CCTTCTTGACGGCCTGCTCCTCCTGGAAGGCGGTGGTCCCGCCGGTGACGCGCAGGGCGTTGCAGGCGGCGTAGCCCTTCTTCGGGGTGGTGCCGCACACGCTGCTGTACTGCACGTGTGCCTTGGCGACAGCGGCGGCGATGGCCTTGCTGCTCACCTTGTGGGGAGTGGCCGCGTCGGCGTGCGCGGCGGTGCCGAGACCGGCGATCAGCAGGGCGCCGGTGGCTGCGGCGGCGGAGCCGATGCGGCGCCATCTGCCGGATATGTGGGGGGAGTTGGGTGTACGCAACGTACAGCCTCCTGTGAGTGGTTGCAGAGGCCTGCGGTGGGGACCACCGGTGAGGTTCCCGGTGGGGGCGGCGACCCGCGTAGACCATCGCCTTGTTGAGTACGTGACAACAAGACCGGCGACGGAATCCTGACTTCCGCCTTACTGAAGGGCGTTGCGGGCTTACTGATCAATGGCGGCGGGATGGGCGGGGAATGGCGTCGGCTTGACCATCTGCACAGGTCGCACACAACCGGAGGGTCAGGCGGGGTGTCCGTCAGACCTCTCCCAGAAGGCGCGCAGGGCGTCCGCGAGGGCCTCCGGGGCCTCCTCGGCCATGTGGTGGCCGGAGTCGATCGGGGCGCCTTCCAGGTGGCCGGCCGCCCAGTCGCGCCAGACGGCGATGACGTCGCCGTAGAGCTCGGCCATGTCGTCGCGGGTGGCCCACAGGATCTGGAGGGGGCAGCCGATGCGCCGGCCGGCCCGCTGGTCGGCGTCGTCGTGCTCCCGGTCGACACCGAGCCCGGCCCGGTAGTCCTCGCACATGGCGTGCACGGTGGCCGGGTCGTGGATCGCGCGGTGGAAGTCCTCGTAGGCCTCGGCGCCCATCTCGTCGGGTGTGGCCGTGTACCAGGCGTCCGGGTCGGCGTTGATGACGCGTTCGGCGGGCTTGGCGGTCTGGCCGAGGAAGAACCAGTGCCACCAGCTCGCGGCGAACCCGGCGTCGCAGCGGCGCAGGGCCTCCCCGATCGGGACCGCGTCCAGCACGCTGAGCGCGGACACCGCCTCGGGATGGTCCAGGGTGAGGCGGGAGGCCACGTACGCGCCCCTGTCGTGCCCGACGACCGCGAACCGCTCGTGCCCGAGCCCGCGCATCACCGCGAGGCAGTCCCCGGCCATGGCGCGCTTGGCGTACGGGCGGTGCTCCGGGTCGGTCGGGGGCTTGTCGGAGCCGCCGTAACCGCGCAGGTCGGGGCAGACGACGGTGTACCCGGCGGCGGCCAGCAGCGGGGCGACGCGGTGCCAGGTGGCGTGGGTGCGGGGATGGCCGTGCAGCAAGAGGACGGCGGGGCCGGTGCCGCCGTGTCGTACGCGCAGCCGGACACCGTCGCGGCCTTCACGGTGGGTCAGCTCGAAGCCGTCGAACACGCGGGTCTCCCGGTCGGTCAGGGCGTTCGGACCCGACTTCCCAGGAGTGTTCGGTCCACACTCGTACGCTCGGTTGACGCTTTTCTCACCTTCGTGCGGAATGCTGGCGTCCGATGAAGCGCACGCCACGTACCGCTCTGTACGCCGTCGTCGTCCTGCTCGCCGTCACCGCGTCCTCCGAGGCGATCGCCGACGACGGCACGGGGCCGTTCGGGGTGACCGAGGTCGCCCCCGCCGGCTCACAGATCGCCATGGTCGGCGCCCTGTTCGACGGCAGGCAGCACGTCTGCACCGCCTCCGTCGTCCGCAGTCCGCACAGGGACCTCGTCGTCACCGCCGCGCACTGTCTCGACGACAGCGACGACCTGGTCTTCGAGCCCGGGTACCGGGACGGCAGGGCGCCCTACGGGAAGTGGCAGGTGGAGAAGCGATACCTGCCCGAGGGGTGGTCCAAGGGGCAGGACGAGAACAGCGACCTCGCCTTCGCCACCGTGGACGGAAAGGTCCAGGACCGCGTCGGCGCGAACCGGTTCACGACGGGTACGGCGACCGGGGCCACCGCCGTCACCGTCACCGGGTACCCCTCCTCCCGGGACGTGCCGATCAGCTGCACCAACAAGCCCACCGCGCACAGCCGCACGCAACAGCGCATAGATTGCCCGGAGTTCACCGGCGGGACCAGCGGCAGCCCCTGGGTCAACGGCGACCGGCAGGTCGTCGGTGTGCTGGGCGGGCACGAGGAGGGCGGACTGACGCCCGACGTGTCGTACAGCGTGGTCCTGGGTGCGGAGGCCGCCGAGCTCTACCGTGAAGCCGTCTGCTGACGGCGGTGCGGTGATCTTTGTGCCGACCCCGCCGAGTACCCCGGTTTCCGGCGGGGAAGCTCATAAACTGGCGCGGGCGGACTCCCGGTCGGTGAGGGGCGGTTGACGGTGCGTAAGGCGTGGCTCGTGGCGGGCGCCGCTCTCGGGGCGGGGCTCAGCTTCGTGATGCTGCTCGTCGTCGGGGTCTACGTCGTCGCGGGCAACCTCGCCGGCGGGGTGGGCGGAGCCACCAGATCCCTGGCCAAGGGCGCCGTGCCGGCCGCCTACCAGGCGCTCGTGCAGAAGTGGGGCAACCTCTGCCCCGCCATCAACCCGGCCCTGCTCGCCGCCCAGCTCTACCAGGAGAGCGGGTTCAACCCCAACGCGCAGAGCGCGGCCGCGGCGCAGGGGATAGCGCAGTTCATCCCGGGGACCTGGGCCACGCACGGCGTCGACGGGGACGGGGACGGCGACAAGGACGTCTGGGACCCCAACGACGCCATTCCGTCGGCGGCTTCCTACGACTGCTCGCTCGCGTCCTATGTGAAGGACGTTCCCGGAAACCTCACCGACAACATGCTCGCCTCCTACAACGCGGGCGCGTACGCGGTCATCAAGTACGGGGGCGTGCCGCCGTACAAGGAAACCCAGAACTACGTGAAGACCATCACGACTCTGGAGGAGAGCTTCGCCGCGCCGACGAGCCGGGTCGATCCCTCCAAGCAGGCCGCCGGGGCGATTTACTACGCGCAGAAGAAGCTCGGGACGCCTTATCTGTGGGGCGGCACCGGTACGGCCGCTCAGGGCGGGCGCTTCGACTGCTCGGGGCTGACGCAGGCCTCTTACGAGAGCGTGGGCATCACTCTTCCCCGCGTCGCCAACGACCAGTACAACGCGGGCCCGCATCCGGCCAGAAGTGAACTGCTGCCGGGGGACCTGGTGTTCTTCTCCAAGGACCCGACAAATTCGCGTGCCATCCATCATGTGGGTATTTATGTGGGCGGCGGATACATGATCGACGCACCGAGAACAGGTGCTGTGATCCGGTTCGACCCGATCGACACTTCTGAGTACTTCGGCGCCACCCGGGTCACCGAAGATGGCGCGAAAGCATTGCCCACCACCGTGTGACCGAGCGTGAAACCCACCCCCTGAGCTGCGGCGATGTGTCTCTCTTCGATAACGTCTGCGTGATCATTCAGTGGAACGTGGAACGTATTAACGGGAGCCGTGCGTTCCTGAGGGCGTAGCCGAGCGCACATGGGTACGCCGGGAAAGACGACGAAGGGGCCGCAGCACCATGGCTGTTCTCGCCGAAACCGGGTCGAACCCTGACGTCGACCTGCTCTACGACATCAACGGCCTGGCCAAGGACGCCCCGCACTGGTTCGACCGGGTCATGGAGTACGTCGGGGAGTACGGGATCCTGCTCGGCATGGTGCTGCTCATCCTGTGGTGCTGGTGGAGCGGGCGCCGGCGCGGGGGTGAGGACGCCGCGTCCTCCGTGGCCGCGCTCCTCTGGGCGCCGCTCGCCGCCGCGCTCGCCGTTCTCGTGAACATCCCCATAAGGGGGTTCGTCGAGCGGCCCCGGCCGTTCCGGACCCATGAGGGGCTCGAAGTCCTGGTTTCCGGGAAGACCGACTATTCGTTTGTGAGCGACCACGCGACGATCACCATGGCGATGGCGGTCGCGTTGTTCGTCGCCAACCGGAAGTTCGGCGTGATCGGGATTCTGCTCGCGCTGCTCGAAGGGTTCTGCCGGGTCTACATGGGCGTGCACTATCCGACGGATGTCGTCGGGGGGTTCGCGCTGGGAACGGCCGTGGCGCTGCTGCTTTCGCCGCTCGCGATGGCTCTGTTGACGCCTTTGACGCGGGCGATCGAGGGGTCGTCGAAAGGGGCGTGGCTGATTCGGGCGCGGGGGAGCGAGCCGACGGGTTCTGTGGTTCCCGGGGCGAGGCGAGAGGCCGCGGCTTCTGAGAGGGATCTTGCCGCATAGATGCCGGGTGCGGCGCCGTCGTGGTTTCTCGCGCCCACGCGGCGGAGCCGCACATCGATACAGCCCCGCGCCCCTAAGGGCGCTACAGCGACTGCGGGTACGAGAAGAAGCCCTCCGGGTCGTACTGCTTCTTCACCTTCGTCAGCTTGGTCACCGCGTCGCCGTAGTACGCCTTGCGCCAGTCCCTGAGGGTCGGGTCCGTGTAGTTCTGGTAGGCCGCCCCGGAGGCGTACGGCTTCATCGCGTCGTGGGTGCCGGTGAGCCAGGACTGGGCCGCCGTCCCCGCGGTGCCCGCCCGCCAGGACGCGATGTACTGGGCCAGCATCCGGGAGCGGCGGTGGACGAAGGCCGTCGCCGTGGGGGAGACCCGGTTGACCGCACCGCCGAGTGCCGTGAAGGCCACGCTGCCCGAGCCGCCCCGGACCGAGGCGATGTGCGACAGCAGGGTGCGGATGCCGGCCGCGGAGATCGAGCGGTCGAAGAAGTCCGAGCGGGCCGCGTAGGTCTCGCGGCCGAGCGCGCCGTGCGGGTTGCGGTTCGGGGTGGAGCCGGGCAGATGGCACTGGGCGTCCGTGGAGAAGGACGAGCAGCCCGCGTACGCCTCCATCGCGCTCTCGTAGGAGTGCCGTCGGAGCGTGACGCTGCGGGCCGGTGCGCCCACCCGGTCGGCCAGCCGGTCCAGGGCGTTCTGGAGTTCGCCGTAGGTGCCCAGGGAGAAGGCCGCGACCGCCACCGAGGGCGAGCCGCCGTTCTCCAGGTGGCAGGAGGACCAGATCTCGTCGGGCTGGCCGGGACCCCACTCCTGCCAGGCCTTCAGCACGGCGGCCGCCTTCGACCACGGCCAGGTCGCGTACGCGGTCACGCCCTGCGGGGCCGGGTGGGTCCTGAAGTGCAGCTCGGTCACCACGCCGAAGTTGCCGTTGCCCGCGCCGCGCAGTGCCCAGAACAGGTCCTTGTTGGTGCCGGCGTTCGCGGTGAGCTGCTTGCCGTCGGCGGTGATCAGGGTGGCCTGGGTGAGGCTGTCGCAGGTCAGGCCGTAGGCCCGGGAGGCCACGCCGTGGCCGCCGCCGAGGACCAGGCCGGAGACGCCGACGGTCGGGCAGGAGCCCGCCGGGATCGTCACGCCCTTCGCGGTGAGCGCCCGGTAGACGTCGATCAGCTTGGCGCCGGCGCCGACCACGGCGGTGCCGCCCGAGGCGCGGACCCGGTTCAGCTCGGAGACATCGACGATCAGCCGGTTGTTTCCCGAGGACCAGCCGGCGTAGGAGTGACCGCCGTTGCGGATCGCGACCCGCAGACCGTGCGCGCGGGCGTAGGCGAGAGTGGTGCGGATGTCGTCCGCGTGCGCCACGTACGCGACCGCGGCCGGCTTCAGCGAGTCGAAGCGGGTGTTGTAGAGCTGACGGGCGGTCGTCCAGTCGGAGTCGCCGGGGCGTACCAGGGAGCCGTCCAGGTCGCGGCCGAGCGCGGCCCAGTTCGGGGCGGCCGAGGCGGGCGTACGGGAGGAGAGCCGCTGGTCGAGGGTGCTCTGCGCGGCACCTGCGCTGTCCTTGCCCTTGCAGGCGGCGGTGCCGGCCGCAGCGAGCGCGGCCGCGCCGCTTGCGATGAACGTACGCCGTTCCATGTGTCGTGCCTTTCGTCTGCCTCGTCGGCTTCCGTGGAACGAGACGGGGCTGTGGGGGGTGAGGGTTCCCTTGCCGGTTCCGGAATCACACCGTGCCCTCGACGTGAGCGTTCCGTGACCTCACCGCACCTTTCTCAGGGGTTCACCCCTCGTTCACTTCCGGCCATAAGCGCCTTCACCTGATCTGCCTAATTTCGGCCTTACGCGATGCGAGGTGCGCCACGAGGGCGCCCCCGTGTCACCCAGACTTCGCGCACGCCGCCGGATTCAGGACGGCGGCTCCCGGAAGGAACTCAAGTGAAGCTTCAGCGCAAGAACCGGCGGGCCCTCGCTCTCGGTGCTCTCGCCGTCTCCGGCGCCCTGGCCCTCACGGCGTGCGGCTCCGACGACACCAGCGGCGGCAGCGGCAGCGGCGGTGCCACGACGGCCGCCGCCGGCAACATCAAGTGCGACGACGCCAAGGGCCAGCTGCTCGCCGACGGCTCCTCCGCGCAGAAGAACGCGATCGACGCCTGGGTCAAGCAGTTCACGCAGGCCTGTGGCGTGCAGATCAACTACAAGGGCGGCGGCTCCGGCGCCGGTGTGACCGCGTTCAACAACGGCCAGGTCGCCTTCGCCGGTTCCGACTCCGCGCTGAAGCCGGAAGAGGTCACCGCCTCCAAGAAGGTCTGCTCCGGCGGCCAGGGCATCGACCTCCCGATGGTCGGCGGCCCGATCGCCCTCGGCATCAACATCTCCGGTGTCGACAAGCTCACGCTGGACGCGCCCACCATCGCCAAGATCTTCAACTCGAAGATCAGCAACTGGAACGACCCGGCGATCGCCAAGCTGAACCCGGGCGTCAAGCTGCCGGACCTCAAGATCCAGGCCTTCCACCGCTCGGACGACTCCGGCACCACGGACAACTTCACCAAGTACCTGATCGCCACCGCCAAGAGCGACTGGCCCTACGAGCACGGCAAGACCTGGGTGGCCAAGGGCGGCCAGTCCGCCGCGCAGTCCTCCGGTGTCGCCCAGCAGGTGAAGCAGACCAACGGCGCCATCGGCTACTTCGAGCTCTCCTACGCCAAGGACGGCATCACGCCGGTCAGCATCAACACCGGCGCCTCCGCCCCGGTCGAGCCGACCGTCGAGAACGCCACCAAGGCCATCGCCGACGCCAAGGTCGTCGGCACCGGCTCGGACCTCTCGCTGGAGCTCAACTACGGCACCAAGGCCGAGGGTGCCTACCCGATGGTCCTGGTCACCTACGAGATCGTCTGCGACAAGGGCAACAAGGCCGACACCCTGGCCGCCACCAAGGCGTTCCTGCGATACACCGCCTCCGAGGACGGCCAGAAGGTCCTCGCGGAGAACGACTACGCGCCGATCCCCGACGACATCATCGCCAAGGTTCGCTCCACCATCGAGACCCTGAGCTGACCTGAGTGTGCGGACCGGTCCGGGGCCCCGCAGCACGGGACCCCGGCCGGCCGCACCGTCCGGTGCACCGCCGCCAGGAGCCGCACCCCGCGTACGGCTCCGCAGACCGGAGAACCCGATGGACACACAGATAAAAGACGCACCTCCCCCCAGTCCCCAGCCGACCGTGGCCGAGCAGAAGCGCGCGGCCCGTGGCGCCACCCGACCCGGTGACCGGATCTTCCTCGGTCTCTCCCGCGGGTCGGGCATCCTGCTGCTGGTGATCATGGCCGCGATCGCGGTCTTCCTCACCTACCGCGCCTCGATCGCGATCAGCAAGGACGAGGCGAACTTCTTCACCGCGTTCGAGTGGAACACCCAGCTGATCCCGCCGAAGTTCGGCATCGCGGTGCTCGCCTTCGGCACGATCGTCTCCTCGATCATCGCCATGGCCCTCGCCGTCCCGATCGCGGTCGCCATCGCGCTGTTCCTCACGCACTACGCCCCGCGCCGCCTGCGCGGCCCCATCGCGTACGTGATCGACCTGCTCGCCGCCGTGCCGTCCATCGTGTACGGCCTCTGGGGCGCCCTGATCCTCGTACCGCACATGAACGGCCTGTACGGCTGGCTGGACGACTACTTCGGCTGGACCGGCATCTTCTCCTGGCAGCAGGGCGCCCCGCGCTCCATGCTGACCGTCGGCATCCTGCTCGCGATCATGATCCTGCCGATCATCACCAACGTGAGCCGCGAGGTCTTCCGCCAGGTCCCGCAGATGCACGAGGAGGCGGCCCTGGCGCTCGGCGCCACCCGCTGGGAGGTGATCCGCATGGCGGTGATCCCCTTCGGCCGCTCCGGTGTGATCTCCGCCTCGATGCTCGGCCTCGGCCGCGCGCTCGGCGAGACGATGGCCGTCGCCACCGTGCTCTCGCCGTCCTTCGACATCCAGGCCAGCCTGCTCGACCCGGGCGGCGGCACCTTCGCCCAGAACATCGCCAGCAAGTTCGGTGAGGCCAGCGAGCTGGGCCGGGACGCGCTGATCGCCTCCGGTCTGGTCCTGTTCGTCATCACCCTGCTGGTCAACGGCGCGGCCCGCATGATCATCGCCCGCCGCAAGGAGTACTCGGGGGCCAACGCATGAGCACCGCAGCCACCGTCAGCACCCTCAAGGGTGCCCGCCTGCCGAAGTGGTCGCCGTACGCGATCGCCGCCGGCTCCGTCGCCCTCGGCGTCGGCATCAGCTTCGCCGCCGACCTGCACAGCAGCATCCAGTGGGCGCTGATAGCCGGGCTGCTGTTCGTCCTCGGCACCTACGGCATCGCCGCCCGGGTGGAGGGGCGCCGGCAGGCCAAGGACCGGGTCGCCACCTCCCTGGTCTGGGTCGCCTTCCTGCTCGCCGTCGTCCCGCTGGTCTCCCTGGTGTGGTCGACCGTCGCGCGCGGTGTGAAGGTCCTCGACTTCTACTTCCTGACCCACTCGATGGGCCTGGTCTCCGACGACGAGCCCGGCGGCGGCATCTACCACGCCATCCTCGGCAGCCTGGAGCAGGTCGCTCTCGCCACCCTGATCGCGGCGCCGATCGGTGTGCTCACCGCGATCTACCTCGTCGAGTACGGGCGCGGCAGGCTCGCCAAGGCCGTCACGTTCTTCGTGGACGTCATGACCGGCATCCCGTCGATCGTGGCGGGTCTGTTCATCCTCTCGATCATGCTGATGTTCGACATGGAGCCCTTCGGCTTCGCCGGCTCGCTCGCGCTCGCGATCCTGATGATGCCGGTGGTCGTCCGCTCCACGGAGGAGATGCTCAAGCTCGTCCCGAACGAGCTGCGCGAGGCGTCCCTGGCGCTGGGCATCCCGAAGTGGCGGACCATCCTGAAGGTGGTCATCCCGACCTCCATCGGCGGCATCACCACCGGCATCATGCTGGCGGTCGCCCGTATCGCCGGTGAGACCGCGCCGGTGCTGCTGCTGGTGTGGGGCAACTCGCTCATCAACGCCAACCCCTTCGAAGGGGCCCAGCAGTCGCTGCCGCTGTACATCTACCAGCAGTACGCGAACAGCGCGGGCGCCGGTGCGGCGTACGACCGCGCGTGGGCGGCGTCGCTGACGCTGATCGCCTTCGTGATGATCCTGAACCTGGTGGCCCGCGGCATCGCCCGCTGGAAGGCCCCGAAGACCGGTCGCTGACGCGGCCTATCGGCGACTGATCTGGAAGTGAAGTAGACATGGCCAAGCGAATCGACGTAAGCGGGCTCACCGCCTACTACGGATCCCACAAGGCGATCGAGGACATCTCGATGACCGTCGAGCCCCGCTCGGTGACGGCCTTCATCGGCCCCTCCGGCTGCGGCAAGTCGACGTTCCTGCGCACCCTGAACCGGATGCACGAGGTCACCTCCGGTGGCCGGGTCGAGGGCAAGGTGCTCCTCGACGACGAGGACCTGTACGGCCAGGGCATCGACCCCGTGTCCGTGCGCCGCGAGGTCGGCATGGTCTTCCAGCGCCCGAACCCGTTCCCCACGATGTCGATCTTCGACAACGTGGCGGCGGGCCTGCGCCTGAACGGCTCGTACAAGAAGTCGGAACTGACCGACATCGTGGAGAAGTCCCTCAAGGGCGCCAACCTCTGGAACGAGGTCAAGGACCGGCTGAACAAGCCCGGTTCGGGTCTGTCCGGCGGTCAGCAGCAGCGGCTGTGCATCGCCCGCGCCATCGCGGTCGAGCCGAAGGTGCTGCTCATGGACGAGCCCTGCTCGGCCCTCGACCCGATCTCCACGCTCGCCATCGAGGACCTCATCGGTGAGCTGAAGGAGCGCTTCACGATCGTCATCGTGACGCACAACATGCAGCAGGCCGCCCGGGTCTCCGACCGCACGGCCTTCTTCAACCTGGCCGCCGTCGGGCAGCCCGGCAAGCTGATCGAGATCGACGAGACGGAGCGGATCTTCTCCAACCCGTCGGTCCAGGCCACGGAGGACTACATCTCCGGCCGCTTCGGATGAGCCGGTCCGGCTGCGGCCGCCCGGTCTCCTGAAGACCCCTCGCGGTGCTGCATGGCGGTGCCACCGCGAGGACACAGAGGGCCCGCCCCCGGATCAGGGGGCGGGCCCGTTGTCGTATGTGCGCGGCGCCTACAGGAGCGTGCGCGGCGCCTACGGGTACGTGCTCGGTGCCTACAGGAACAGCAGGTTCACGATGCCGTAGCAGCAGGCGGCCACGATCGCCGCCGCCGGCATGGTGATGAACCAGCCGAGGACGATGTTCTTGGCCACGCCCCAGCGGACCGCGTTGACGCGCTTGGTGGCGCCGACGCCCATGATCGCCGAGGTGATGACGTGGGTCGTGGAGACCGGCGCCTTGAACAGGTAGGCGGTGGTGAACATGATCGCCGCACCGGTGGTCTCCGCGGCGAAGCCCTGCGGGGGGTCCAGCTCGATGATCTTGCGGCCCAGGGTGCGCATGATGCGCCAGCCGCCCGCGTAGGTGCCCAGCGACAGCATCACCGCGCAGACGATCTTCACCCAGACCGGGATCGGGTCGCCGTACGTCTCGTGGCCCGAGATCACCAGGGCCATCACCACGACACCCATGGTCTTCTGGGCGTCCTGGAGGCCGTGTCCGAGGGCCATGCCGGCCGCGGACACCGTCTGCGCTATCCGGAAGCCCCGCTTGGCCTTGTGCGGGTTGGCCCGCCGGAAGAGCCACAGGATCGCCGTCATCACCAGGTAGCCGGCGATCAGGCCGACGACCGGGGACAGGAACATCGGGATGACGACCTTGTCGAGGACGCCGTTCCAGATCACCTCGGTGCCGCCGGCCAGCGCCGCTCCCACCATGCCGCCGAACAGCGCGTGCGAGGACGAGGAGGGCAACCCGAAATACCAGGTGATGAGGTTCCAGGTGATCGCGCCGACCAGCGCGGCGAAGAGGATGGCCATCCCCTTCGAGCCCTCCGGCGTCTCGATCAGGCCCTCACTGACCGTCTTCGCGACCCCGGAGCCCAGGAAGGCGCCTGCCAGGTTCATGACCGCCGCCATCGCGAGCGCGGCCCGTGGCGTGAGCGCCCGTGTCGACACCGAGGTCGCGATGGCGTTCGCGGAGTCGTGGAAGCCGTTGGTGTACGTGAAGAAGAGCGCGACCAGGATGGTCACGACCAGAGCGAAGGTGTCCATGGAAGGGTTCAGGACTCCTTGACGGCGATGGTCTCCACCGTGTTCGCCACGTGCTCGAAAGCGTCGGCGGCCTCTTCCAGGACGTCCACGATCTGCTTGAGCTTGAGCACCTCGATGGCGTCGTACTTGCCGTTGAAGAGCGTGGCGAGCAGCTTGCGGTGGATCTGGTCGGCCTGGTTCTCGAGGCGGTTGACCTCGATCCAGTACTCGGTCAGGTTGTCCATGGTCCGCAGGTTCGGCATGGCCTCGGCGGTCAGCTCGGCCGCCCGCGCCAGGACCTCGATCTGCTGCTCGACGCCCTTGGGAAGCTCCTCGACGTTGTAGAGGACGACCAGGTCGACGGCCTCCTCCATGAAGTCCATGATGTCGTCGAGGGAGGACGCCAGGTTGTAGATGTCCTCGCGGTCGAACGGCGTGATGAACGAGGAGTTCAGCTGGTGGAAGATCGCGTGCGTGGCATCGTCACCGGCGTGTTCCGCGGCCCGCATACGCTCTGCGATCTCGGCCCGGCCGGCGGTGTCCGCCCCGAGCAGTTCCATCAGGAGCTTCGAGCCCGTGACGATGTTGTCCGCGGAGGCGGCGAACATGTCGTAGAAGCTCGTCTCCCTGGGGGTCAGACGAAAGCGCACAAGGGGTCCTCGGGGTGCATCGGTTTCGGTCAGGGTGATGCTAAGTGCATCATCCGGCCACGGCTAATGGGCCGTCCCCCAGTGTCGCCCATCGGGCACAGTGGTTGGCACGGGGGCCGTCCGCAGGCCCTATACCCGGGAAACTTCGGTACGATATACCCAGGAGGGGTATAGGAATGCCCCTTGTTGTGGAGGACGCGATGACGACGACCGACACCGGCGCCCCGGCGCCCTCCGAGACGGTGACCGAAAACACCACCCACGGCTACCACAAGCAGAAGGACGAGCACCTCAAGCGCCTGCGCCGGATCGAGGGCCAGATCCGCGGCCTTCAGCGGATGGTCGACGAGGACGTCTACTGCATCGACATACTCACGCAGGTCTCCGCCTCCACCAAGGCGCTCCAGTCCTTCGCCCTCCAGCTCCTGGAGGAACACCTGCGGCACTGCGTCGCGGACGCCGCGGTCAAGGGCGGCGCCGAGATCGACGCGAAGGTCGAGGAGGCCACGAAGGCGATCGGCCGCCTGCTGCGCACCTGACGCACACCGCGCAGGCGCTGCGACGGGACGGGCGGCCCCGGGAGCGGACGCCGAGAGGCGTCCGGGACGTGGTCATCGGCTCGGGCTCGGGCTCGGGCTCGGGCACGCCACGTGCGGGGCGGTGGCTGGGCCGGCTTTCGGGCTCCGGCGGCTCACGCGCCGGAGTCGGTGGTGTCCATCCGTTCCTCGGCCACTTTCAGCACCTCGTCGATGCTCTCCAGGCTGAGCCGGTCGTCCGCGGCCGAGGCCGCGATGATCAGCTCTCCGCACAGTTCGATCTCGGCGAGGGCCACGTGGTCCTGAACCGCCGTACCGCCGACCGGAGCCACGCGCATCACCTCTTCTCTGCCGTTACCGACTTCCTAGAGTAGGGAGCGGCTACACACCGCGCATGGCACGGACGGGCTAGTCCTTGACGCCCGTCACGACCGCTCATCCATCGGCGATCTTGCCCGCGAAGATGTCCCTCGCGGCCGGCAGCCGTACGTCCGCGGCCACCCCGAAGTCGTACAGCAGGGTCGTCGAGGCGACCGCGACGGTGCCCGGCCGCTGGCCGTTGACGAAGCTGAAGCGGTGCCGGACCTTGCGGATACGGCCCTGGTCGTCGAGGTAGACGTCGAAGGGCACCGCGGCCGTGGCGAACCCTTTCGCCGCCGCGGCCAGGACGGCCCTGTTGGCCCGGGAGGCGCCCTTCGCGGCGGCGGTGAGGTCCGCGGTCCCCCGGTAGTGCCGCACCTCGGTCCCCGCCAGCTCGGTCGTCCCGACGTACGTCGCCGTCCTGGTCCCGCGCAGCACCTCGGCGGCGGCCAGCGGGTCGGTGGCCCCGCCGGTGACGAGGTTGCCGTCGGAGAGAGAGGCGGTGTCCACCCGCACCCACTTGTCGGCGGGCACCCCGGCACCCCGGTTCTTCATGAACAGGGCTCCGGGGGCGAGGAGTTCGGTGATCGGCCGGTGCTCGCTGGTGCCGGCCGGGTCCTGCGGCAGCAGCACCCTGAGCCGGCCGAGCCGCCCGCGGTAGTCGTACACGCCCTCGCCGCGGATGGTGACCCGGGTGCCGCCGGTGGCCATCTCCATCGAGGTGCTGGCCTTCGAACTTCCGGTGTCCATCAGGGTGTCGGGGGCGCGGCGCAGGGTTCCCACCGGGTCGGCCGCGGCCGCGTCGTCCGGGCCGGAGCCGGCGCCCGAGCAGCCGGCGGCGCAGGCGCCGGCCATGAGCACCGCCGCGACGACCGTCCCGCGGGCCCGCCTGTGCTGCTGCTCCGCCATCGCCGCTACCCCCAGCCGATACGTCCGTCAAGGACCCGTGTCGTTTCGCTTAACGACGGCTGGGTGGGCCCGTCACGCGCACACCTGCCGTTTACCCGGGGTGGGTAACGTTGTCGGTGTGGCGCAGCAGGACAGGATCCCCCCACCTCCCCCCGACGCACCGGCCCACCGGACACAGATGGTCGAACAGGGCCGCTTCTGTCTGGCCCGGTGCACCTGCGGCTGGCGCGGACCGGCCCGCAGAGCCCGCAGCCAGGCCCGGACGGACGCGGAGGGACATGCGAGCAGTGCCTGAGCGGCGTCCCGGGGCTAGAGCGGCAGCAGTTCGTCGATCAGGGTGCGGTCGCGGTACTGCGTGAGACGGCTGCGGGCCGCGGCGGGGGAGAGCCACAGGATGCGGTCCACCTCGTCGTTGGGGGTGAAACCGCCCCCGGTCGCCTCGGCCGCCCAGTAACGCACCCGCTTGGGGCGGCCGTTGGCCATGTAGCGGACGGTGGGGAGCTCGGTCCCGGGCTCGGCGGTGTAGCCGGTCTCCTCCTCGACCTCGCGCAGGGCACCGGCGAGGGCGTTCTCGTGGGGCTTCAGCTTGCCTTTGGGGTGCGACCAGTCGTCGTACTTCGGTCGGTGGACCAGGCAGATCTCCAGGTCGCCGTCGAGCGGGGAGCGCCGCCACAGGACGCAGCCGGCCGCCTGGACGACGGGGTTGTCGGAGGTGTCGCGGGTCTCGGTGTCCGGGGGTGGGGTCATGTGCTCACCGCCTCTTTCAGCCAGCACTGCTGGAACGCGAACCGGGCCGCCTCCACCTCGTGGCGCTGGTCGGCGTGCAGGACACCGAGGGCGTACGCGGTGGCCGGGGCGATACGGGGGGTGCGGGCCGCCGAGGCCGCGGCTGCCGCCGCCTCCGAGGCGTCCCGGTGCCGGTCCAGGCACTGGCCGGCCGTCAGGAGCCGTACGTCCACCGCGGGGGACAGGACCTCGCGGGCGTAGCGGTGCAGGCGCAGCAGCAGGCGGACCTGGTGCCAGGGGGCGTCCTGGGGGTGCGGGGAGGGGTCGGGGGAGAGGCCGTGGATGAGGGCCTCGGCGTTGTAGGGGTGGCCCGCGGTGACCAGGGGCAGGGCGGTCACCGCGTCCTCCAGGCGTTCCTGGGCCGCCGTGGCCAGGGGGTGCAGGTCGGTGCCGGCGGCGGTCTTGACCAGGGGGACCTCGCTGGCCAGTAAGGCGATGGTGTCGGCGACCGCGTGGAAGCGGGAGGAGCCGAGGGCCTGGAGGGCGGTGGAGTGGGCGCGGGTGCGGGCCAGGGTGAGCTGGCGGTCCAGGAGGGCGCCCGCCTTCGCCGCGCCGACGGTCAGGTTGCCGCGGTCGGGAGCGGGGGCGGGGCCGGGGTCCGCGCCGGGGTCGGCTCCGGGGGTGGGGCGGGTCGTGGGGGCCGCGCCCTGGGCTGGACGGGTCGTGGGACCCACGCCCTGGGCCGGGAAGACCGCGCCCGACAGTCGGTGCAGGGCCAGCAACAGCCGTTCCAGCCGGGACTCGTAGGCGTGCTCCATGCCCAGGGTCCCGGACAGCCAGGCCAGTTCGGGGCGCAGGGACTCCGACCACTCGGCGTCCAGGAGGGGGCGGAAGGTGTGGAGGCTGGCGCTGATGCGGCGGACCGAGCGGCGCAGGGCCCGGGCCGCGTCCGCGGGGTCCTCCGCGCCCGCCGCCGCACCGCCGGACTCGCGGTGCTGGCGGAGTGCGCGGAGGAACTCCGTGGCCTGGGACCGCAGATAACCCGCGAGGGCGTCCCCGGTCACGGTTCCGACGGGCCCGGTCAGCGGGCCGGTCGGTTCAAGGTGTTGCTGTGCCACGCCGGCGCCTCCGGGCGTCTATGAGCATCTCCTGGACGTTGCGCAGGGGTTGGCCGTCCGCGTCGGTCGCGTGCCGGGTCCACTCGCCGTCCGGGCCGAGGTGCCAGGACGCGGTGGTGTCCGACATCCCGGTCTCCAGCAGCCGGTTCAGGGCAGCCCGGTGGGCCGGGTCGGTGACCCGCACCAGGGCCTCTATCCGGCGGTCGAGGTTGCGGTGCATCATGTCGGCGCTGCCGATCCACACCTCGGGCTCGCCGCCGTTGCCGAAGGCGAAGACGCGGGAGTGCTCCAGGAACCGGCCGAGGATCGAGCGGACCCGGATGTTCTCCGACATGCCCGCGACGCCGGGGCGGATCGCGCAGATGCCGCGCACCCAGACGTCGACCGGCACGCCGGCCTGCGAGGCGCGGTAGAGCGAGTCGATGAGCGCCTCGTCCACCATCGAGTTGACCTTGATGCGGATGAAGGCCGGGCGGCCTGCGCGGTGGTGCTGGACTTCCTTGTTCACACGGGCGATGAGGCCGTCGCGAAGGGACTTGGGGGCCACCAGGAGGCGGCGGTAGGTCTCGCGGCGGGAGTAGCCGGACAGCCGGTTGAAGAGGTCGGAGAGGTCCGCGCCGACCTGCGGGTCGGCGGTGAGCAGGCCGAGGTCCTCGTAGAGGCGTGCCGTCTTCGGGTGGTAGTTGCCGGTGCCGACGTGGCTGTACCGCCGTAGCGTGTCGCCTTCCTGACGGACCACCAGGGACAGTTTGCAGTGGGTCTTCAGGCCGACGAGGCCGTAGACGACATGGCAGCCCGCCTCCTCCAGCTTGCGCGCCCACTTGATGTTGGCGTGCTCGTCGAAGCGGGCCTTGATCTCGACCAGGACGAGGACCTGCTTGCCGGCCTCGGCGGCGTCGATGAGGGCGTCCACGATGGGGGAGTCGCCCGAAGTGCGGTACAGGGTCTGCTTAATGGCGAGGACGTCCGGGTCGTCGGCGGCCTGCTGGAGGAAGGCCTGGACGGACGTCGAGAAGCTGTCGTAGGGGTGGTGCAGCAGGACGTCACGGGTGCGCAGGGCGGCGAAGATGTCCGGCGCGGACGCGGACTCGACCTCGGCCAGGTCGCGGTGGACGCCGGCGATGAACTTGCGGTACTTCAGCTCGGGCCGGTCGAGGGAGGCGATGCGGAAGAGGCCGGTGAGGTCGAGCGGGCCGGGCAGCGGGTAGACCTCCGCCTCGGAGATCTTCAGCTCGCGCACGAGGAGGTCCAGCACCTCGCGGTCGATGGACTCCTCCACCTCCAGGCGCACCGGCGGGCCGAACCGGCGCCGCATGAGTTCCTTCTCCAGGGCCTGGAGGAGGTTCTCGGCGTCGTCCTCCTCGACCTCCAGGTCCTCGTTGCGGGTGACCCGGAAGGTGTGGTGCTCCAGGACCTCCATGCCCGGGAACAGTTCCTCCAGGTGGGCGGCGATGACGTCCTCGATGGGGACGTAGCGGCCGGGGGAGGACTCCAGGAAGCGGGACAGCAGCGGGGGGACCTTGACCCGGGCGAAGTGGCGGTTGCCGTTGACCGGGTTGCGCACGATCACGGCCAGGTTCAGGGAGAGGCCGGAGATGTACGGGAAGGGGTGCGCGGGGTCGACGGCGAGGGGGGTGAGGACCGGGAAGATCTGGTGCCGGAACAGGGTGAAGAGGCGGGCCTGCTCCTTCTCCTGGAGTTCGTTCCAGCGGACCAGGTGGATGCCTTCCTCGGCGAGGGCGGGGGCGACGTCCTCGTGGTAGCAGGCGGCGTGCCGGGCCATCAGCTCGCGGGAGCGGGCCCAGATCATCTCCAGGACCTCACGGGGCTGGAGGCCGGAGGCGGAGCGGGTGGCGACGCCGGTGGCGATACGGCGCTTCAGTCCGGCCACCCGGACCATGAAGAACTCGTCGAGGTTGCTGGCGAAGATGGCGAGGAAGTTCGCGCGTTCCAGCAGGGGGGTGTTGGGGTCCTCGGCGAGTTCCAGGACCCGCTCGTTGAACGCGAGCCAGCTGCGCTCCCGGTCGAGGAAACGACCCTGCGGGAGCTGGGCGGCACCGTCGACCGGGATCTCCTCGTACGCGTCGAGATCGGCGTCGAGATCGGGTTCCAGATCGGAGACGGTGGCCGACACGGTGTGCGGGCGGTGCGCGGCTATGGAGCCCACGGAGGGCTGCACGTGCTGGACCTCTGCCTGGGCGTTCGACTGGCTCATGGACCCATTCTTCCGCGCCGAGCGCGAAACGGGCGCGTCGGAGGCGGCGAGCGGGAGCACGGCGGCGACCTGGGTCCCGACCGGAACGCCCCCGTTCCTGCGGACCCCCTCGGGCGGCGGCGAAGGCTCTGGCACGACGGGCTTCATCCACTGAGCCTCGCAAGCCTGTCTGAACCGACGGTTACAGAGACATGGCGGTAGGGATATCGGGGCGCGACTGCGGAGGGGTGGGGTGGGTTGTGGTTCCGGGGGTGGCGTCGGTTCTGGAGGGCGGGGTTGTGGCGTCGGGGGTGGGGTGCCGGTTGTCGAGGGCGAGGGGTGAGGGTGGTGGTTGCCGGAGGCGGGGTGCTGGGGGGACGGGGTGCTGGTTGTCGTTGCCGGAGTGGGGTGTCGGCTAGGGGTGGGTCATGGCTTCTGGGGCGGGGGCTGCGGCTCTTGAGGGGAGGGGGTCTGGCTCTCGGGGGTGGGTCCACGACGGGGGAGGGAGGGGTCGTGCTGCTGGGGCATGGGGGTCAGCCGCCGGGGCGGGGCGGGGCGGGTCTGGGCTGGGCACCGCTCCCGAGGACGGGAATCGCGGCTTACGAGGGGACGGGGTTACGGCTCTCGGGGTCGGGGCCGCACAGCCGCTGGGGGACGGGCCGTGGTTGCTCGGGAAGGCGCGCGTCGGCTGCCGCTGCCGGGCCGGAGCCCCAGTTGCCGAGGTGCGAGTGGCACGGCTCCCGAGGGGTTGCCGTCGGCCGGGGGCACGGCTCCTGGGCGGCGGGGGCGCCTTGCTGTGGACAGTGTCGAGGGACGGGCCCGCCGTCCACGTCAGGGGGTGACCCGGCGCAGTTGCCAGTACGTGGCTGTCGTTGCCAGGGCCGCGGTTGCCAGGACCAGGGCTGTTTCCGTGAGGTGGGTGGGCCAGAAGGCGGTGGGGGGCAGGGGGGTCGGGCGGTGGTGTTCCAGGGTGCGGTTGAGGACGGTCGTCACAGCCACCGACAGGGCCAGGGCGGGGAGCGGGCGGCCCAGCAGGAGGCCGGTGAGGGCGCCCACTGCCAGGGCGCACAGGCCGTACGCCACCACCAGGGGGCCGTGGTCGGCGAACACGTCGTTGAAGGCGAGGCTGTCGCCCATCAGGTCGCGGTGTGCCGACCAGGCCCACCGGTAGACGGGGACGAAGACCGCGCCGCCGACGACGAGCGCCGCCGCGGGCAGGGCGAGCTTGGCGGTGAGCCAGCGCCTCGGGGTGACGCCCTGGGTCCAGGCCAGCCGGGCGGTCCCGCTCTCCAGCTCGCGGCCGATCACCGCCCCGCCCGCCCAGGCGGCCACGGCCCAGTAGCTGTAGTACATGAACGTGCTGGTCCAGCTCATCGCCCCGCTGTAGGCGTGCCAGGCGTCGATCCCGCACAGGATCCCGTGGTCGGGGCAGGCGTCGAGCGTCTCGCGTACGGAGCCGGCCGTGACCTCGGTCAGCCACACCAGGTAGCCCACCGAGCCGAGCACGAACACCGTCCACACGATCAGTGCCGTGCGGTGCAGCCGCAGGACGGTCCGGGTCAGGCCCGGCGCGCTCATCCCGTCGCCGCCCGTCTGCGCAGGAGGCCGAACGCGAGGGCGACGGCCACGGCGGTGAGGGCGAGCAGCACCCCGGTCTCCAGGAGCTGGCGGGGCCAGTAGTCGGAGGACGGCAGGTACTCGCGGGAGAAGCCGACGACGTGGTGCTTGGCGAGGCAGGCCTTGTCGTCGTAGCAGTCCGGGTCGGCGACGCGGGCGCCGGTGGCGGTGATCGCACGGCTGCGGGAGTGCAGCTCGGGCGCCTGGTAGCGGCCCTGGAACGGCCAGTGGTTGCCGCGGAAGGCGTAGACGAGGAAGTACGCGAACCCGCTGAAGGCGAGCGCGGGCAGGGTGCGCCGGACCGCGAGGCCGATCAGGGCGCCGAGGGCGAGTCCGAGCAGCGGGGCGGCGACGGTGGCCGGGCCGAGGGAGAAGTAGAGGGCGCGGGGCTGGATGCCGGCGATCAGGAGGTTGCCGTGGGCGGTCCACAGCTGGTGGTAGAGGAGGGTGAGCAGGCCCGTCCCCGCGACGACGAAGGCGGCCGGCACGGCGAGCTTCGCCGCGAGCCAGCGGACCGGGGACACCGACTGGGTCCAGGCGAGCTGGGCGGTGCCGGTCTCGAGTTCCCGGGCGATCAGCGGGCCGCCGGCGAACAGGGCGACGGCGAAGGAGCCCACGGTGAGCAGGGTGTCGGCGTAGTAGAACCGGCTGCTGTACTCGTCCGCCGAGCCCATGGCCATGATGAGCCCGGAGTAGCCGTAGGTGTCGAGCGCGCGCTGTGCGGTGTCGGCGCCGGGGCCGAGCAGCCAGAGCAGGAGCCCCGCGGTGCCGGCCACGAAGGCGAGCCAGATCCACAGGGCGGCTCGGTGCAGGCGCAGCACGGTGCGCACCAGGCCGCTCCGGGGCGGTGCGGGGGCGGGGGCCGCCGCTTCGAGGGTCAGGGCGCTCACGCGGTCACCGCCTGCGGGGCCGGGGTGGTGCTCGGGGTGAGCAGTGCGGGGGCTGCGGGGGCGCGCAGGTGGGCGAGGACCAGTTCCTCCAGGGAGGGTTCCTCGGTCGCCCAGCCCTCGTCGACCGGCCCGTCCCGGCGGACCAGGGCGGTCAGGCCGCGGCCCGCCGTGCGGGACTCGATCACGGTGTGCCCGCGCCGGGTCAGGTCCTCCGGGGTGCCGCGGCCGGTGACCACGGTGTGGGCGGTGAGCAGGTCGTCGATGCCGCCGCCGAGCCGGACCCGGCCGCCGCCCAGGAGCAGCAGGTGGTCGCAGGCGTCGGCGAGCTCGGCGACGATGTGTGAGGACATCAGCACGGTGGTGCCGTGTTCGGCGGCGTCCGCCATCAGGGTGCCCATCAGTTCGTGCCGGGCGAGCGGGTCGAGGTCGGCCATCGGCTCGTCGAGGAGCATCAGCTCGGGCCGCTTGCCGAGCGCGAGGGCGAGGGCGACGCGGGTGCGCTGGCCGCCGGAGAGCGAGCGGATCCGGGACTTCGGGTCCAGTCCGCCCTGCTCGACGATCCGGGCGGCGCAGGCGGCGTCCCAGCGGGCCGGGTTCAGCTCGGCGCCCATGCTCAGGGTCTCGGCGATGGTCAGCTGGGGGTAGAGCGGCTTGTTCTGGGCGAGGTGGGCGACCCGGTCGCGGTGCTCGCCGGGCGCCCCGTCGAGGACGGTGAGCGTGCCGGAGGTGGGCCGCAGCAGGCCGGCGGCCATGGCGAGGAGGGTGGACTTCCCGGCGCCGTTGGGTCCGACCAGTGCGCTGATGCGGCCCGCGGGCAGCCGGAAGGAGCAGTCCTCGAGGGCGGCGCCCTGTCTGCCGTACCGCTTGCCCAGGCCGGACGCCTCCAGGGCGACGGCCGGGGCGGTGCTGGTGGAACTCACTGGTCCCCCTTCGGGAAGTGTTCGTCGAGTACGGCGGTGAAGAACGCGTCGACGTCCTCGCGCCCCAGGCCCGCCGACCGGGCGCGCGCGGCCCATGCGCCGAGCTCGGCACGGAGGGGGGTGTCGGCGGCCTGGGCGCCGGTGCCGAGCGTGGCGCGGACGAAGGTGCCGAGGCCGCGGCGAGCCTCGACGAGGCCTTCGCGTTCCAGTTCGCGGTACGCCTTGAGCACGGTGTTCGGGTTGATGGCGGTGGCCTCCACGACCTCTCGGGCGGTGGGCAGCCGGTCGCCGGGTTCCAGGAGGCCCAGCCGCAGGGCCTGCTTGGTCTGCTGGACGATCTGCACGTAGGTGGCGACGCCGGAGCGCCGGTCGATGCGGTACTCGACCACGCGGACAACCACCCTTTCACTAATTGAGTAGTGAAAGGGTGGTCCAGGGGGTCCGGAAAAGTCAAGCGAGGATTTCCCGTCGCCGAGTGAACCGCTCGGCGGGGGTCGTCCGATGAAGGGGCGTGAGGGAGACGAGAAGCGACGGGGAGCTGCTGCGGGCCATCGCCGCGGACGCGGACCGGCGCGCCTTCGAGGAGCTGTACCGGCGGTACGCGCCCTGGCTGCTGGCCAGGCTGCGCGGCCGGTGCGCCGATCCGGGCCTGGTGGACGACGTCGTGCAGGAGACCTTCCTCGCGGTCTGGCGGGGGACCGCCAGGTACCGCGAGGAGGGCGACGTGGCCGGCTGGCTGTGGCGGATCGGCTCGCGCCGGCTCATCGACGCGCTGCGCGGCGACGGGGCGCGGGGGCGGCTGCGGCAGGCCCTGGCCCGGATCCGGCACCGCGACGAGGAGTCCGCGGAGGAACGCGTGCTCGCGGGGGTGGAGCACGGAGACCTCGCGGGCGCCCTCGTCCGGCTCTCCCCGGAGCTGCGAGCGGTCCTCCAGGCCACCGTCATCGACGGTCTGACCACCCGGGAGGCCGCCGTCCTGCTGGGCATCCCGCCCGGCACCGTCAAGACCCGGGCGATGCGGGCCCGCAAGCAGTTGCGGGAGGAGCTGGCATGAGCACGAGTACCCCCGACAGCCCCCAGGGAGGTGGCGGCATGACCTGGCATGTGGCCGAGGACGATCTACGGGCCTACGTCCGGGGCGAGTTGACCGCCCCCCTGCTCTGGTCCGCCGACACCCACCTGGCCGCCTGCGCCACGTGCCGGGCGCTGCTGGCCGGCGTCACCGACCCGGTCGCGCTGGACGCCGGCTGGGAGCGGCTGGACGCCGAACTGGACGCACCCCGGCCGGGATGGTTCGAGTCCCTGCTGGTGCGGGCCGGGATCGCCGACCACACCGCCCGGCTGCTGACGGCCACCCCGGTGCTGCGCCGCTCCTGGCTGGCGGCCGTGGTGTTCCTGCTGCTGGCCACGGTCGGCGTGGTGCACACGGCCGGTTCACCGACCCTGTTCCTCGCCCTCGCCCCGCTGCTTCCGCTGGCCGGCGTCGCGCTGTCGTACGGCCCGGCGCTCGACCCGACGTACGAGATGGCGGTCGTCGCGCCCCTGCACGGCTTCCGGCTGCTGATGATCCGCACGCTCGCCGTGCTGGCCGCGGGCCTCGGCCTCAACGGGCTCGCCACCCTCGCCCTGCCCGGCTACGGCCTGCGCGCGCTCGCCTGGCTGCTGCCCGCGCTCGCGCTCACCGCGACCGGCCTCGCCCTCACCCCGCGGCTCGGCCCGGTCCTCGCGCCGTCCCTGGTCGGCGGCGCCTGGATCGCCGTCCTGCTGGCCGCGCAGGCCGCACAGGAGCGGGGCGCCGGTTCGCTCGCGCCGTTCACCGCGGCCGGCCAGGGCGTGGCCGCGGCCGTCGCCGCGCTCGCCGCCGGACTGCTCTTCGTGGTCCGTGACCGCTTCGACCTCTTCAACGGGAGCGCGGAGTGACGGCGGCCCGCCGCGGCCGCCGCCGCACGACCGACTTCGACCACGGCGATCACACGATCGCCCGCACTCAGGGGGACCACATGGGGGACCGCATGACCGACAGCCACCGGAGCACCGCATGACCACCACCGTCACCGCCTCGGGGCTCGGTCTCCGGTACGGCGGCACCCGCGCCCTCGACGACGTGTCGCTGCGGCTCACGCCCGGCGTGACCGGGCTGCTCGGGCCCAACGGCGCCGGAAAGACCACCCTGCTTCGGGTGCTCGCCACCGCCGTGCCCGCGGACCGGGGCTCCTTCACCGTGCTCGGCCACGACCCCGGCACCTCGCGCGGCCGCCATCAGGTCCGCCGCTCGCTCGGCTACCTGCCGCAGACCCCGGGCCTGCACCCGGACTTCAGCGCCTTCGAGTTCGTCGACTACGTGGCGATCCTCAAGGAACTCACCGACCGCACCGCCCGCCACCGCGAGGTGCGGCGGGTGCTGGAGGAGGTCGACCTGGGGGACGTGCGCGGCAGGCGCATCAAGAAGCTGTCCGGCGGGATGCGGCAGCGGGTCGCACTGGCCGCGGCGCTCGTCGGGGACCCCGGGTTCCTCGTCCTCGACGAGCCGACCGTCGGCCTCGACCCCGAACAGCGCATGCGGTTCCGGGAGTTGATCGCCGGGGCGGGAGAGGGCCGGACGGTTCTGCTGTCCACCCACCAGACCGAGGACGTGGCGATGCTCTGCCACCGCGTCCTGGTCATGGCCCGCGGCCGCATCCTGTTCGCGGGCACCCCCGCCGAACTGACCGCTCGCGCGGCCGGCCGGGTGTGGAGCAGCACGGAACGCGCCCCGGGCGCGAAGGCCGGGTGGCGCACCGGCACCGGCTCCTTCCGCAACGTCGGAGACCCGCCCGCGGACGCCGAGCTCCTCGAACCCACCCTGGAGGACGGCTACTTGCTGACCCTGGACGACGTGAGCGCGGAGGCGGCGGCGTGAGCGTGCTGACGGAGACGGCGGCCGGGACCGCCGTGCACGAGAAGGATCCGCGGCCGTCGTGGGCGGCCGTGGTCGCGCTCGCCCGCTTCGAGGCGCGGGACCTGCTGCGGTACCTGCCGGTGGCAGCGACGCTGCTGCTGTACGTCGGCTGGACCGCCTGGACCCTGTTCCACTCCAAGGACGGCATGGACGCCTACCCCGCCCTCCAGGACGTCGACCGGGACACCCAGACCGGGCCCCTGCTGCTGGGGATCGCGCTGTTCGTGTGCGTCAACCGGTGCACGCTGCGCTCCCGCCGGCGCGGCACCGACCGGCAGTTCGACGTGCTGGTCATGGAGCCGTGGCGGCGGACGGTCGCCCATGTCCTGTCGTTGGTGCCCTTCGCCGCCGTCACCGCGCTGGTCGTGCTCGGCGAGTTCACCCGGCAGGCCCTCAGGCCCGGCGCGGTGGGCCACGGCTCGCCGGCCGAACTGGCCGTGGGCCCGCTGTACGTGCTGCTGTGCGGGGCGCTCGGGGTGCTGCTGGCCCGGCTGGTGCCGACCGTGTTCGCCGCGCCGGTCGCGGTGATCGGTCTCGTCGTCCTGAGCGTGTTCGTCTCCGCGGGCACCGGCGGCGCGGAGTGGTCGCGTTGGCTGTCGCCGGTCGTGGACGAGGTGAGCGGCACCACCGTGCTGCCGTCGGACCTCCTCGGCCGCCCGGCGGCCTGGCACACGCTGTATCTGACGGGGCTGATCCTGCTGGTGGCGCTCGGCGCGGTGCTGGCGAGCGGGGGCCGTGGGCGGTATGTGCAGATCGGCGCGGCGGGGGCGCTGGTGCTGACGCTGGTCGGGGCGGTGGCCCAGTCCCGGGGTGTGTCACCGGAGTTGGCGGCCGCGCGGGAGCGGGCCTCGGTCACCCCGCAGCGCGACCAGTCGTGCGTGCGGCGGGCCGGCTCGACGTACTGCGCCTTCCCCGAGTGGACCGGCCGCGCGGACGACTGGGCGCGGGTCGTGGACCGGGTCCGGTCCCTGGCCGGGGGCACGGCCGCCCGGCAGCCCCTTCTCGTACGGCAGCGGGTCGAGGCGCGGTACGGGCTCGACGGGGACTCGGCGATCCCGGCGCTCACCACGCCCGGCCAGGTGACGGTCGGCACCCGCTGGGGCGGCAACCGGGTCCCCGAGTTCGCGGTCGGGGTCGCCTCGGTGCTGGTCACCGGGGCCGAGTCGAAGGGCGGTGAGCTGTGCGACGGGCGGGTGGTCACCGTCATGTGGCTCGTCCTCGGCGGGTCGGCCCAGCCGCTGACCGACCTCGCGGACGTCCGCCTCGACGACAGCGTCACCGGCTCGGCGAGCGTGCTCGCCCCGACCGACGGGCTGTCCATGTCGGCCGCCCAGACCGATGTCGTACGAGAACTGCTGGACCGCCCGCGCGACGAGGTGACGGCGGCCGTGCGACGGAACTGGACCGGCCTGACGGCACCCGGGGTCACGACGGCCCGGGTCGCACAGCTGCTGGGGGTCAAGGCACCGGAGGGGGCGAAGGACTGTGCCGGGGAGTGAGGGGCGGGGGGATGTGGGGGCCGAGGTGGCTGGTGGGGGCGACGGGGGAGGGCTGCGGTCCGACGGGAGGCGGGGGCCGGTCTTGTCGGCGGGACGCAGGCGGGCGGTCGAGGGGGCCGGAGTGGTTGAGGGGGGAGGGCAGCGGTCCGGCGTGAGCCGGGGGCTGGTCTTGTTGGCGGGACGCAGGCCGACGTGGCGGCGGGGGCGGGTGGGTCGGGGGATCGCGGCGGTCGAGGGGGCCGGAGTGGTCGAGGTGGGACGGCGCCGGTCCGGGGTGAGCCGGGGGTTGGTCGTGGCGGTGGGGCGCACGGTGCCGTGGCGGGTGGTCGGGGTCGGTGCGGTCGTGGGGCTGCTGGTCGTCTGGTTGCCGAGGCTGCTGGGCGGGACGCCCGACGCGTGGCTGGGGCTCAACCTGCTGCGGGCCGCCGCGCTGGTCTTCGCCCTCGGCCTTGCCTTCCTCCTGGACGACCCGGCCCGCCGGCTCACCACCCCGGTCCCGACCCGGCGGTGGGCCCGGACCGGGCTGCGCGTGGCCCTGGTGACCCCGGTCGCCGCCGTGTGGTGGACGGCCGCGCTGCTCCTCGTACCGGCGCAGAGCCGGCCCCCGGTCGGGCCGGTCACCCTGGAGGCCGGGGCCACGGCCGCCCTGGCCCTGGCCGCCGCGTGCGTGGTCGTCCGCTTCACCGAGGAGCCCGAGCCGGGCGCGTCGGTGGCGGCGGGCCTGCTGACCTTCGCCCTCCTCGCCCCCGCCCTGATCCCGTCCCGCTGGGACCTGTTCGTCCCGGTCGGCGACCCCGCCTGGGCGGCGGCGCATGTGCGGTGGGCCGCGGTGCTGACGGCGGCGGTGGTGACGGCGGTGCTGTGTGCGCCGGAGCCGGTGCGCAGCCTGAGGAGCCTCCGCGCGGCGTCGTGAACGGGCGGCGCATGGGGCCAGGGTGACGCGTCCCCAGGCGGGACCGTACGGGGTGACGCCTCCTCAGGCGGTGCCGTTCGGCGTGACGCCTCCTCAGGCGGTGCGGTGCCCGCCCACCGGGCAGCTCCAGCCCCCGCCCGCCGGGTCCGTCCAGACCGCGACTCCGTCGACGACGTCCGCCCGGGCGGGCCGTTCGGTGCTGGGGACGAGCGGCAGACCCGTGCGGTACAGCTCGACGTAGGCGTCCGGGATGCGGTCGGCGAGGGCATGGAGGATCTCGGCCTCGGGGAGCGCCGGGTCCACGCCGAAGCCGACACCCATCCCGTCCTCGTCCGTCAGGAGCACCTCCACCAGCCCCTCGTCCAGGGGAGAGAAGGAGACCGCGGGGATCGCGGGGGCCCCGACCGACAGATCACCGAGGACCAGCGCGACCAGCTCGCTCAGCTGCATCCGGCAAACGGTACGGCGAGCGCGTCGAGCAGGCCGCCGAGCTCTCGTGGGCCTTCGAGGTGGACCAAGTGCCCCTGTCCCGGCAGCTCGTGGACCTCCGCGTGCGGGACACGGCGCCGGACGT
Source organism: Streptomyces griseorubiginosus (assembly GCF_001514195.1). Lineage (GTDB taxonomy): Bacteria > Actinomycetota > Actinomycetes > Streptomycetales > Streptomycetaceae > Streptomyces > Streptomyces griseorubiginosus. Next base: position 38,318 of record NZ_KQ948744.1, read on the forward strand.
CCTCGAACGACGTGCCATAGGGGGCCGTCGAACGGTTGCGGCCACCGACGACCAGGTCGACCCGGTCGGCCCGGCGGGCCAGAACCGTCGGAGCGGGAGCGGCGTTCAGTGCGCGGAGCTCGGTGTACAACGGCTCGCTCAGCCGGCACAGCGCGGCCCAGCCGGCGCGGTCGGCCCGCAGGGCGTCGACATGGGCCGCGTCGAACCCGCTGATCCGCCGGTTCACGATCTCGACGGCACGGTCGGGTCCTGCGGACTCCAGCTCCGGCAGGGCGTGCGCGCCGAACGGCCGGATCACCGGCTCGTAGGCGATGACCTGCCGTATCGGTCGCTCCTCCGCGGCCAGCAGTGCGATCAGACCGCCGTAGCTCCAGCCGAGGACCGCTCCCGCATCGAACGTGTCGAGCACCACGCCCAGGTCCTCGACCTCGGTGCGCAGCGTGTACCCGGCGCCCAGCGGCCCCGAGGGCTGCCGCCCCCGCCGGTTCACCACGACCACGGAAGGCCACGCGCCGAGCGACCGCGCCACCGGCGCCCACGCCTGTGCGTCGCTCATCACACCGGGCACGAGGACCAGCCCCGGAGCGCCCGGGTCGCCGTACACGTCCACCGTGATCCAGCTGGTCCCGACCGCCAGGCTCTTCTGAAACGTTCGCTCCATAAACCTATTATGGAGCGATCGCTCTACAATGCAACCGTGTCCGAGCAGCCCTCGCCCCCGAAGACCCGTCCCCGTGGCCGCCCCCGGGCCTTCGACCGTGACCGTGCCGTCCTCGAGGCCGCCCGGCTCTTCTGGCGCCGCGGCTATTCCGGCACCTCGACCCGCGCGCTCACCGTGGCCCTCGGGCTCTCCACCTCCAGCCTCTACGCGGCCTTCGGCAGCAAGGCCGGCCTGTTCGAGGAGGCGGTGCGGACGTATGCCGAGCGCTACCGCGAGATCTACGAACGGGCCGTCACCGAACCGGACTTCGGGGCCGTCGTAGCACGCGTCCTTGTCGACTCGGTGCAGGAGTTCACCCAGCCCGGCGACCGCCACCCCGGGTGTCTCGTCACCAGTGCCGTGATGAGTGACAGCACGAGCACGCTCGACACCGCCGTCTACATGGCCGAGTTGCACGCGGCGAACGAGCGCCTGCTCCGCGCGCGTGCAGAACGGGCGGTCCGCGACGGCCACCTGCCCGCCGGATGTGATCCGGCGTCACTCACCGGGCTCGTCCAGTCCCTCTGGCACGGCCTGTCCGCCCGCTCCACCCTCGGCACCCCGCGCGAGGAGTTGATGGCATCGGCCCGCCTCGGCCACGAGCTGATCCGCCTGCACCTGGGGTGAGGGCGGGCTCCAGGTCCTCAGGTCTCCGTGCGGTACATCAGGTCCGTCTCGTACGTCGTGAAGCCGAGGCGTTCGTAGACCGACACCGCCGCCTTGTTGTCGGCGTCGACGTACAGCATCGCCGTGGGCAGGCCCTGGGCGGCGAGGTGGCGCAGCCCGATCGTGGTGAGGGCCTTGCCGAGGCCGCCGCCCTGGGTGCCGGGGCGGACGCCCAGGACGTAGACCTCGCCGAGCTGTTCCGCCGCGTGGACCTTCGTCCAGTGGAAGCCGACGAGTTCACCGGCGCGGAAGGCCAGGAAGAAGCCCGCCGGGTCGAACCAGGGCTCGGCCATGCGGTCGTCGAGGTCGCGCTGGGTCAGGGAGCCCTGCTCGGGGTGGTGGGCGAACGCGGCCGCGTTCACCGTGAGCCAGGCGGTGTCGTCCTCGCCGGGGACGAAGGCACGGACCGTCACGTCGGCGGGCAGCACCGGGTCGGGCAGCTCCAGGCCGGCCAGCGGGCGCCGCATCTGCCGCAGCTCGCGGAAGAGGGTCAGACCGAGGACCTGGGCGAGATGGCGGGCGGCGCTGTGACCGCCGTGCGCCCACACCCGCAGCCGCTTGCCGGAGGCGGCCAGGAGGGCGGAGCCCAGTGCGCGGCCGTGCCCGTGGCCGCGGTGCCCGGGGTGGACGACCAGCTCCGCGGCCGGCGCCTCCACCGGGTCGGTGTCCTCCAGCTGGGCGTAGCCGACCAGTTCGTCCCCGACGTACAGGAGCAGATGCGAGACGCCCTCGCGGGCGCCGCCGCGCAGCTGCAACCGGCCCTGTTCGGACACCGCCTGCTGGCCGTCGGCCTCCGCGGCCTCGGCGAGGAGCGCGAGGACGGCCCCGGTCTGGTCCGGCGAGAGCGCCGAGAGGGTCTCGAGGGAACGGGCGGTGCCGGAGCGTGCGATGTCGTCGCTGGTCATGGCTACGAGGGTAAGGGGAGGTCCGGGCAAAGCGGCGGCAAAGAAGCAACCAGGATGTAACCACGAAACCTCTGTTGCGCTACGCGCGTTGACCCTAGGCTGCGCCGGACGGGGGGCACTCTCACATCCCGAACCCAGGGGGGCGTATGCCAGCCAAGTCCCAGCAGCAACCGCGCCGCAGACGCACGTACCGGCTCGTGGCCGCGGCCGCCGGTCTCGCCACCGTCGGCGCGCTCGCCGCCGCGCTGCCCGCCGGCGCGCACGACAACAAGCACGGCAAGCCGCTGCCCAGCCGGTACCAGGACGTCCAGCTGCTGTCCTTCAACGACCTGCACGGCAACCTGGAACCGCCGTCCGGTTCCTCCGGCCGGGTCACCGAGCTCCAGGCGGACGGGACCACGAAGACCATCGACGCCGGCGGTGTCGAGTACCTCGCCACCCATCTGCGGGAGGCGCGCAAGGGGAACGCGTACTCCGTCACCGCCGCCGGTGGTGACATGGTCGGCGCCTCGCCCCTCATCTCGGGTCTCTTCCACGACGAGCCGACCATCGAGGCGCTGAACAAGCTCGACCTGGACGTCACGTCGGTCGGCAACCACGAGTTCGACGAGGGCGCGGTCGAGCTCGCCCGCCTTCAGAACGGCGGCTGTCACCCCACCGCCGGCTGTTACACCGACAAGAAGTTCGAGGGCGCCGACTTCCCCTACCTCGCGGCGAACGTGCTCGGCGAGAAGACCGGCAAGCCGATCCTCAAGCCGTACTGGGTGTGGAAGAAGAAGGGCGTCAAGATCGGCTTCATCGGCGTCACGCTGGAGGACACCCCGGGTGTCGTCTCCGCCGAGGGCGTCAAGGGCCTGAAGTTCAAGGACGAGGTCGAGACGATCAACAAGTACGCCCGGGTGCTCCAGAAGCAGGGCGTGAAGTCGATCGTGGCCCTCATCCACGAGGGCGGCCAGCCGGCCTCGGGCTCCTACAACTACAACTGCGACTCCCCGGGCTCGGGCGACGGCATCTCCGGCCCGATCGCGGACATCGCGAAGAACATCTCGCCGTCCGTGGACGCCCTGGTCACCGGGCACACCCACGCCGCGTACGTGTGCACGATCCCCGACCCGTCGGGCAAGCCCCGCATGGTCACCTCGGCCGCCTCCTTCGGCCGTCTCTACACGGACACCACGCTGACGTACGACCGCTTCACCGGCGACATCGTCCGTACGGCCGTGAAGTCGGCGAACCACGTGGTCACCCGGACCGTCCCCAAGGCGCCGGACATGACCGAGCTGATCGGCAGGTGGAACACCCTCGCGGCGCCCATCGGCAACCGTGCGATCGGGTACATCTCCGCCGACGTCCCGAGCACCGGCACCGAGTCGCCCATGGGTGACCTCATCGCCGACGCCCAACTCGCCCACGGCAGGAAGCTCGACGCCGGGACCGACCTCGCGCTGATGAACCCGGGCGGGGTCCGCGCGGGCCTCACCTACGCGGCCAAGGGGACCGAGGGCGACGGTGTGGTGACCTACGCCGAGGGCTTCACCGTGCAGCCGTTCTCCAACACCGTGAACCTCCAGGACTTCACCGGAGCCCAGCTGATCAAGGTGCTCCAGGAGCAGGTGAGCGGGTCGAACGCGGCCTCCCCGAAGATCCTGCTGCCGTCGGCCAACCTCACCTACACGCTCGACCTGACGAAGGCCGGCGCCGACCGGATCGTCGTCGACTCGGTGCGGCTCGACGGCACGGCCATCGACCCGGCGGCCACCTACCGGGTCGCGACCAACAGCTTCCTCGCGGGCGGCGGTGACGGCTTCACCACCCTGGGCCAGGGCACCAACGACCTCGTCGGCGGCGACGACCTGGCCGCGCTGGTGGACTACCTCACGGCCAACTCGTCGGCGACGAGCCCGATCGCCCCGCCGGCGGCCAACCGGATCACGGTCGTTCGGTAGAGACCTTCCGTCGACCAGGTGAAGGCGAGGGGACCGGCACGAGCCCGGTCCCCTCGCCGAGCCGGGGTGAGTCTTACTCTCCGTCACCAACGCTCGTGAACTGAACAAGCCGAGGCGAAGCGCTCGTTCGCGTCTGACGGAGTATGAGCAGGTCGAGCCGGGGACCTCGGAAGGCCGGCGCGGAAGTGAGCGGCCGCTGCCAACAGCGTTGTGTAGCGGTCGCGTTGAAGCCGTCGGACGGCACCACTCCGGCCTCCTGCGCGAAGTAATGCGGTGATAGCATTCCCGCGTCCGCGACCTTGATCCACTCGGGTCGGGTGCCATATGGGGGTTGGCTTCCTTGCCGTGACAGCAGCCGTTTGTTCCTGGTGAATGCGCTGTGGATCATCGCGCGATAGATCCGTAGATGTCTGCAACCGTGCCGGGAAAGGCTCCCATGAATCAAGTGGCACTCATATGGTGCCTGGCTTCGGTGGCGGCGTTGGCCGTTGCTGCGGTCGTGGCGCTCACTCTTCGTAGCAGAGCCCTCGGGGTGAAACTGCGGCGGGCCGAGGCCGAGGTGGCACAGGCGCAAGAAGCCGCTCGGCATCAAGTAGAGGCCGCCAACAGCAAGTTGGTGCAGTTCCAGCAGGAGCAGGCCGATGTCATCCGAGAGGCCGAGCAGGTCGCGGAGGACCGGACCAAGGGCGTTCTGAAGGGCTCGGCCCGCTTCCTCCAGAGCCTGGCCGCGGAGATGACGACCCTCCTGGACCGGCTTCAGCGCGAGTACGGAAACCACCCCGTCCTGAAGGACCTCCTCGAAGTCCGGCACGCCAACGCGCAGATGGCACGCAAGGCCGAGGGCATCGCGGTCCTGTGCGGCGGACCGCTCGGCCGCCGCACGAAGCCGGCGAGCATCTACGACGTGGTGCGCAGCGCCCAGGGCCAGATCCGCAACTTCCAGCGGGTCGACATCATGCAGGGCAGCAATGTCGCGCTGAAGGCGACGGCGGTCGCGCCGGTGGCCCTGACGGTTGCGGAACTGCTGGACAACGCCGCGACGTTCTCGCAGAACGACGCGCCGATCGACGTCACGTTCCAGCGGGTGCAGAGCAACATGTGCATCGTGATCGACGACGCGGGCGTCAGCATGAGCGACGAGGACCGGCAGGCCGCGATGGAACTGCTGTCGGGCGAGACCCCGCCCCGGCTCTCCGGGCTCGGCAACCAGCCCAAGTTCGGCTTCCCCGTGATCGGTCTGCTCGCCCGTCAGCACGGTTTCGGCGTCGATGTCACCGGCGTCTCCCGGTACGGCGGTGTCAGGGCCGTGGTGCGTCTGCCCGAGGAGCTGTGGACCATGGAGGAGATACCACCGCCCGCCCAGGACGTGCCGGTGAGCATCCGGCGCAACGAGGGCCAGCCGCGGCAGCCGCAGGCCGTCGAGCCCGTCGGACGTACCGCACACGGACTCCCCAAGCGCGGCCAGCGCCAGACGCCCATCGCGAGTGTCAGCGACGCCGGCCGTCGGGACGACTCCTCGCCGGTGCGCGAGGTCAGCCCCAGCCGCTCCCGGCTCGCCGGCTTCCAGCGCGGCACTCTCCTGGGCCGAGAAGATGAGGCTTCGTCATTCGAAGGGTCTGAGGACCGATGACCACCGCAGATCTGTCGTGGATGGTCGAGGACATCGTGGCCAACGTCCCCGCCGCACGGCATGCCGTCGTGTTGTCCGCGGACGGCATATCCAAGGGCGCGACGGACGGCCTGACGAGCGCCGCCGTCAGGACGATCTCCGCCGCCATGGCCGGCATGCAGTCGCTCAGCCGGGCGACGGCACGGTTCGCGGGCCCGGTGCAGAACTGGCAGTGGAACCAGACCCTCGTCGAGTTCGAGGACGGCTGGGTCTTCGTGACCGAGGCGGGCAAGGGCGCCTACCTGGCGGCCGCCGCCGCCCCCGACGTCGATCTGGGCGCCATCTCGTTCCGTATGCAACGGCTCGTCGCCCGGCTGGGCGACCAGCTCACCTCCGCACCCCGGGTCAGCGGTGCGAGGGCTGTGACGGTCGACGCCCAACTGGCCGAGGACGAGACGTCGGGCGGTCAGGGCTTCGTGCTCGCCGAGCTGGACAAGGCGGTCGCCGGGGTGCGGGGAGCGCGCCACGCCGTGCTGCTCGGTACCGACGGCCTGCCCCGAGGGACGACCTCGGGCATCGGCAAGGACATGGCGGACATCATCTCCGCCGCCATGTCGGGCCTGGTGGCCTACAGCCGGGCCACGGCACAGTTCGCCGGCGGGCTCCAGGACACGTGGCGCCAGACGCTCGTGGAGTTCGAGCACGGCTGGGTCTTCCTGATCGCGGCCGGCGAGGGCGCCTACCTGGCGGCGTCGGCCGAACACGACTGCGACATCGAGACGTTCGTCTCGCGACTGGCGGACGCGGTGCCCGCATTGAACGCCGCCTCGGCACCGCAGACAGGGACGGTGGGCCATGCATGACGATCAAGAACCTGCGCTGGAACTGACGTCCGAATTAGTTCCTCTCCATGTCATCGCCGACGGCCGGGACCTGCCCGCGGACCACGAGTACTCGCGCACCGCGCTCGTGACCGCCCTGGACGACTCGCCGGCGGCGGCGCGCACGCTCACCCCCGAGGCCCGCAGGGTCATGGACCTGGTCTCCGACGGACTGCTGTCCGTGGCGGAAGTGGCCGGGCGCACACAGCTGCCCCTGGGCATCGTGCGCATCCTGATCGCGCACCTGGTCGAGGTCGGGCTGGTCTACGTGCGGCCGCCGATGCCGCGGGCCGTGGCGCACGACCGCGCACTGCTCCAAGCCGTGGTCGACGGCTTGCAGAAGACTCTCGGAGCGTGACATGTACCTGGAACCAACCGTCACCACGGCCGTCAAGGTCCTCGTCGTGGGCCCCTTCGGGGTCGGCAAGACCACGTACATCGGCAGCCTCTCCGAGATCGTCCCGCTCCAGACCGAGGAGGAGATCACCGAGGCCAGCGAGGGCTACGACGACCTCGCGAACATGCCGGACAAGACCACCACCACCGTGGCCATGGACTTCGGGCGGCTCACCCTCAACGAGCAGCTGGTCCTCTATCTTTTCGGGACGCCCGGTCAGGAGCGTTTCAAGGAGATGTGGGAGGAGCTGTCGAGAGGCGCTCTGGGCGCCCTGATCCTCGTCGACCCCGACCGCCTTGACGAGGCGTTCCCGGTGCTGGACCTGGTCGAGAAATTCGACCTGCCCATGACGATCGGCGTCAACACCAAGGACGGGACGCCGATGTACGCCTGCGACGAGATCCGTGAGGCCCTGCATCTGCCTCCGGAGGTCCCCGTCGTCGACGTCGACGCGCGCGACCAGCAGTCGTCGGCCCAGGCACTCATCACCCTCGTGCAGCACCTCATGTCCACCCTTGTCTAGGAGTCACGGCATGCAGAACCACCCCGACACCACCCCGGAGATACCGCCCGGCTGCCCCGCACACGGCAACGTCGCCCTGTACGGCCCGCAGTTCGGCTCCGACATCGAGGGCACCTACGAGTACCTGCGTTCGCTCGGCCCGATCGCCCCCGTGGACATCGCGCCCGAGGTCGAGGTCGAGCTGGTCACCAGCTACGACACGGCGCTGAAGATCCTGCACGACCCCACGACGTTCGTCCGGGACTCCCGCCGCTGGAACGCCCTCAACGAGGGCCGGGTCCCCGCGGACAGCCCGGCCCTGCCCATGATGGGCTACCGGCCCAACGCGCTCTTCGCGGACGGCGCGCGCCACGCCCGGCTGCGCCAGGCCGTCACCGAGAGTCTGGCCACCGTCGACGAACTCCAGCTGGTCCGGCAGGTGCAGCAGTCGGCCGGCTATCTGATCAGCAGCTTCGGCGCCCGCGGGCAGGCCGATCTGATGACGGACTACGCCGGTCCGCTGCCGCTGCTCGTCTTCAGCGAACTGTTCGGCTGCCCGGCGGAGATCGGCGACCGCGTGATCGCGGGGATCAGCGGCATCTTCGAGGGCACCCCCGGTGCCGACGAGACGCTCGGCGGGGCTCTGATGGAGCTGATCGGGCTCAAGCGCCGCAGCCCCGGAGCGGACCTGACGACACGTCTGATGGTGCACCCCGCTCAGCTCACGGACGAGGAGGTGCTCCACCAGCTCGTCACGCTGCTCTCCGGCGGCACCGCGCCGCTGACGGCCGCCATCGGCACCGCCACCGCCCTGTACCTCAGCGAGGACTGGGCCGAAGGGCTCTCGGTCGAGGACGCGGTGGCCCAGACGCTGTGGAAGTACCCGCCGATCGCCAACTACGCGGCCCACTACCCCACCCACGACGTCGAGGTCGACGGCAGGACGCTGCGAGCCGGTGACCCGGTTCTCATCAGCTTCGCGGCGGCCAACAACGACCCCCAACTGGCCGTGCACCGCGAGCAGCTCAGCTCCAAGGCGCATCTGGCGTTCGGAGCCGGGCCGCACGCCTGCCCGGCCAAGGACCCGGCCGTCATGATCGTCATCAGCGCCGTGGAGGCCCTGCTCAACCGGCTGCACGACGTCGAGACCCGCATCGCGTTCAAGTCCCTCGCCTGGAGCGAAGGCCCCTGGAGCCGTTCGCTGGTGACGGTACCGATCCGGTTCACTCCCCCTCTGGCGCCGGCGGCCGCTCCTGCCGCTCCCAAGGCCACGGAGACCGTCCGCCCGGTGGCGTCGCCCACCGCACCCACCGCCTCCCGGCCGGCTCACGCCGCCCCCGCCAAGGGCCTGTTCAGCCGCTTCCTGGCCTGGACGAGGGGCGAGTGACGTAAGTAACGCTTTAAGAACACTGTGTTATTGGATGCTTCAATCATCTGGCGGGTACGTATGGCGGCTGTGCCTAGAAAGGGGCCGTCATCGTGGGAAGCGTCACGACTCCGTCGTTCGACCGCCGGGCCGCAGTGTCCCTCATCTCCCGTCTGCGGACGGAACGAGGCCAGGACAATCCCTTCCCCATCTACCAGGAACTCCGCAGTCAGGGCGCGGTCATTCCCGCGCCCTGGGGCGGCTATCTCGTGACCAGCTACGAACTGTGCGACCAGATACTGCGCAGCAGTGCCTGGCTCGAGCCCGACAAACCCTGGCGGGAACGGCAAGGACCCCGTACCCGCTGGAACGCTCCCTCAGCCCGTGAGATCAGCAGCACGCTGCCCGCTCTCAACCCCCCGGACCACACCCGGGTCCGCCGGGCGGCCGGCTCCTTCGACCGCGGGACCATCGAGCAGCTGAGCAGCACCGTCACCGAGGACACCGACCGACTCCTCGACGCGCTGGTCGACCGGCTGCGCGACGGAGAGGCGGACTTCGCGGCGCTGGTCAGCGAGGAACTCCCGATCGCCACCGTCGGCCGCTGGCTCGACCTGCCGGCCGCAGACTGGCCACGCCTCCGGGACCTGACCCACGAACAGGTCTTCACCCAGGAACTGCTCCCCACCGCCAGCCAGCTGGTCCGCTCCGACGTGGCCATGGCCGAGCTGCGTGAATATTTCCTCGAACTGGTACGCGACCGTCGTACACGCTTGCGTGAGGACCCCGTGTCCGAGTGGATCAGGACATGGGACTTACTCGAACCCGACCAGGACAAGGCCGACGAACAGGTCTACTACCTGGCCCTGTTCGTCCTGCTGGCGGCCCTGGAGACCACCTCCACGCTGCTGTCCACGACGACACTGCTGCTCGTCGAGAACCCGCGCCGCTGGGACCTGGTCACCGCCGACCCCGACGAACTCGTGCCCGCCTTCGTCGAGGAGACCCTGCGCTACGACCCTCCCACCCACGTCATCAGCCGGGTGTCCGCGGCGGACTGCGTCCTCAACGGCGTCCAGATCCGCACGGACGAGATGGTCCACCTCATGGTGGGAGCGGCCCACCGGGACCCGGGCAAACACCCTCGCCCCGAGGAGTTCGACCCCCACCGCAGGCCCGCGCACCTCGCCTTCAGCGGAGGCATCCACTACTGCCTGGGCGCACCACTGGCCCGGCTGGAAGCCAACACCCTGCTCCGCCAACTCGTCCGCCGCCTGCCCCGCCTCACCCTCGTGCGCCCCCCGACCCGGGCGCCCCGAGTGGCGTTCCGGCGGCTGCTGAACCTGGATGTCGACCTCGCATGAAGAACCAAGCACTCACGACCGCGCACGACGTCATATCCGTCGACCAGGACGGATCCGTGCTCCACGTGCAGCTCAACCCCTCCCGGCGCGACGACACCCTGAGCATCGCCGTCGTGGACGCCCTCACCGACCTGCTCGACAACCTGCGGCCCGACGTCCGCGTGCTCGTCCTGTCGTCGCGGGGCGAGGACTTCTGCACGGGAGCCGACCGCGGCGAGTACGCGGCCGCCCTCGCCGCGGACCCCACGGGAGTCACCCTGCGGCGCATCGGCGACAAGGCCCACCGCCTGTGCCAGGCCCTGGAGAACACCGACGCCATCACGATCGGACGGCTGCACGGCGGTGTCCTCGGCGCCGGTCTCGCGCTCGCCGCGCACTGCGATCTGCGGGCGGGCGCCGACACCTGCCGGTTCCGCATGCCGGAGGTCGGAGTGGGCCTGCCGCCCGCCTGGGGAGGCGCCATGGGGCGCCTCATCTCCGAAGCCGGGGTCGCGAGGATCCGTGAACTCATGCTCACCAGCGACCCGTTCGACGCGGCCACCGCCCACCGCCTCGGCGTCCTCCACAAGACAGCTCCCCTCGACGAGCTGGACCAGGTCGTCGAGAGATGGACGAGACCGCTGCTGCGGCGCTCGCGCGAGGCCCTGGTCCTGACCAAGCGGATGCTGGCCGGCTACGCCCGCGCGGACCGTACGGCCGACGTAGCCCTCCTCGACTCCCACCTCCTGACGTCCCACCTGGCCCGGATGGGGTAAGCACGGCGTACGACCTCACGGGGTCCGCGGATCCAACGTCTCCGGTGTCTCCGGTGTCTCCGGCGGAGGGGTCGGGGCCCCGGGGAGTCGTACGGTCGCGACGGTGCCGCCGCCGTCCGCGTGGTCCAGGGTCACTTGGCCGCCGGACTGCTCGATCGTGCGGGCCACGATGGACAGGCCGAGACCCGAGCCGGGCAGGGCGCGGGCCGACGGGGAGCGCCAGAAGCGGTCGAAGACGTGCGGGAGTTCCTCGGCGGGGATACCGGGGCCGTGGTCGCGGACCGTCAGCACGCCCCCGTCCAGGCGGACCTCGATGGTGCCGCCCTCGGGGCTGAACTTCACCGCGTTGTCCAGGATGTTGACGACGGCCCGTTCCAGCGCGGCCGGCTCGGCCCGGGTGTACCAGGGCTCCAGCGAGGCGGCGATGGTCAGTTCGGGTCCGCGCAGACGTGCCCTGCGCAGGGCCGCCTCGACGGTGTCCTCCAGGGACACCACCTGCACGCGTTCGCCGCGCTGGCCCTCCGAGCGGGACAGTTCCTGCAAGTCGCCGATCAGGGAGGCCAGTTCGGTCATCTGCGCCTTCACCGAGGCGAGCAGCGCCTTGCGGTCCGCCTCGGGGAGGGGGCGGCCGGTCTCCTCGCTGCGGGTGAGCAGCTCGATGTTGGTGCGCAGGGAAGTGAGGGGGGTGCGCAACTCGTGACCGGCGTCGGCGATCAGCTGCTGCTGAAGATCGCGGGAGCTGGCGAGGGAGGAGGTCATCGAGTTGAAGGAACGGGACAGCCGGGCGACCTCGTCCTCGGCGTCCTCGTCGACGGGGATGCGGATGCTCAGGTCTTCCGTACGGGCCACGTGCTCCACGGCCTCGGTGAGCTTGTCCACGGGCCGGAGACCTGCCCGGGCCACGGCGAGCCCGGCGGCACCGGCACCGAGGACGCCTACGCCGGAGACGAGGAGGAGGATGAGGGCGAGGTCGTTGAGGGTGTCCTGCGTGCTCTTCAGAGAGACGGCTACGACGAGTCCCACCTTGGGGCCGGCTTCGCCCGCGGGAGTGGCGGTGGCGCCCAGCGGCCTGGTGAGGATCCGGACGTCGGTTCCGTCACCGGTCGTTCCGTTGCGGAAGTAGATCTTGCGGGTGTCCGCCCGCTGGATCTCGTCCCTGTCCTGCTTGGTGACCTTCACCGCCGCGACGGAGTCCTGGAGGATGCAGACGGTTCCGTCCTCCTGCACCAGCTGGGAGTAGTTGCGGAAGACCCCGTTGCCGTAAGGAGTCTCCGTGCAGTTGTCGAGGGCGTCCTGGAGCTGGCCCGGCATTCTCATCGACGCCTTGGTGAGGTCGCCGTCGACCTGGTCGTACAGCTTCCCCTGCACGATGAACCAGCACGTCACCGACACCGCCGCCACCGCGAACGCCACCGCCGCCGCCACCAGGAGCGCCAGGCGGGAGCGGATCGGGAGGGACCGGTACCGCCGTAGGACCGGGTTCACTCCGCGCCGCCCTGTCGCAGCACGTACCCCACGCCCCGCACCGTGTGCACGAGACGCGGCTCGCCGCCCGCCTCCGTCTTGCGGCGCAGGTACATCACGTACACGTCCAGCGAGTTCGACGACGGCTCGAAGTCGAAGCCCCAGACCGCCTTCAGGATCTGCTCCCGCGTCAGGACCTGCCGCGGGTGGGCCATGAACATCTCCAGGAGCGTGAACTCCGTGCGGGTCAGTTCCACCGGCCGTCCCGCCCGGGTGACCTCCCGCGTCGCCAGATCCATGCGCAGGTCCGCGAAGGTGAGCGCCTCGTCGTCCTCGGCGGAAGCGGCCCCGGCCGCCGCCGCGTAGGAGGACCGCCGCAGCAGCGCCCGGACCCGGGCGAACAGCTCGTCCAGTTCGAACGGCTTGACCAGGTAGTCGTCGGCGCCCGCGTCGAGCCCGGTCACCCGGTCTCCGACCGTGTCGCGGGCCGTCAGCATCAGGATGGGAGTCGTGTCGCCCGCGCCGCGGATGCGCCGGGCGGCCGTGAGCCCGTCCATGCGCGGCATCTGGATGTCGAGGACGACCAGGTCGGGCCGGTACGCGGTGGCCTTGTCGAGGGCGTCGGCCCCGTCCACGGCCACCTGGGTGTCGTAGCCCTCGAAGGCGAGGCTGCGCTGGAGTGCTTCGCGTACCGCCGGCTCGTCGTCGACGATCAGGATGCGCTGGGGGTCACGGTCGCCTTCGGCGGGGCTCATGGCTTCGGATTCCTCGGGTGCGGTGGGGACGGCGGGGAGCCGGCGGGTGAACGCTTTCAGCCTCGCACGGTTCCCGCCCGGTGCGACAAGGGCACGGGGTCAGCGGGTGGCGCCGCGGCGGCGGGCGCGGCCGGCGTTCGCCCCGCGGCGGGCCACCGCCGTGGCGGTCGTCGTGGCCGCCACCTCGGGCGCCCGCGGCACCGGCGGGTGCAGTGCGTACGCCACGTCGAGGGCCAGGGCGAACCCGGCCGGGTCGGCGCCGGACACCGTGTGCGAGACCTGCTGGATCATGACGTGCTCCCTACCGGGTGGAGGAGGTTCAGTTGCTGGTGCCGCCGGCCCGCAGCGTGGCCAGGTCGGACTTGACGGTGTTGATCGGGATGGAGAACCCGAGACCCTGGCTGCCGGCCTGCGAGGAATCCGAACTGGACGAGTACATCGCCGAGTTGATGCCGATGATGTTGCCGTTCATGTCGATCAGCGCGCCGCCGGAGTTGCCGGGGTTCAGCGAGGCGTCGGTCTGGATCGCCTTGTACGTCGTCGTCGAGGAGCCGGTGTCGCCGTTGAACTGCTGGCCGCCGAACTCGAACGGCCACTGGCCGTTGCCGCCGCCGAACTGGCCGCCCTGGTTCTGCTGCTGGCCCTCCTCCGTGGAGACGGTGACGTCCCGGTTGAGGGCGGAGACGATGCCGCTGGTCACGGTGCCGGTCAGGCCCTCGGGGGAGCCGATCGCCACGACCTGGTCGCCGACCTGGACGCCGTCGGAGTTGCCGAGGGTGGCAACGGACAGACCGGAGGCGTTCTCCAGCTTGATGAGGGCGAGGTCCTTCTTGGGGTCGGTGCCGACGACCTTCGCGGTGTAGGTCTTGCCGTTGTTGGTGCTCACCTTGATGGTGGAGGCGCCGGCGACGACGTGGTTGTTGGTGATGATCTCGCCGTCGCTGGTGATGATCACGCCGGAGCCGGTGGACTCACCGGAGTTCGAGGTGGCGTTGATCTCGACGATGCTCGGGCTGACCGCCTTGGCGACCCCGGCGACCGTGCCCTTGGCGGAGGACGGCACCACGCTGGTGCTGGTGCTGCTGGAGGTGACCGTGTCGTTGCCGGTCAGCTCCTGGATGCCGTAGGCGGTGCCGCCTCCTATCACCGCGGCGACGATGGCCACGGCGGCGAGGAGGGCGATGGGGCCGCGGGAGCGCCGCTTGGGCGTCGGGGCGGGCCCGGCGGGGGGTGCGGTGAGAAGAGCGGTTCCGCCGCCGTTGCCGTCACCGCCGCCGTACGCACCCTCGCCCGGGGCGGCGAAGGCGGCCGGCTGGGCCGGGGCCTGCTGCTGTCCGGGCCACCCGGGGGCCGGCTCCGCGGCCGGCTGCTGAATCGGCGTGGTGTGCTGGGCGGGCGGCTGGGCCGGCGGGGGCGGCCACTCCGGGTTCACGGGCGACGAAGCGTGCTGCTGCTGGGCGCCCTGGTGGGGGTTGTCGTACTGCTCGTACTCGCCGTCGCGGCGGAAGCTCTCGGTCATGTCAAAAAGCTTGTCCCGCGACCATGAGAGCTTGCTGAGTGCTCCCTGAGAAGCCCGGCAGAACCTCGTATGCCCGATATAAGGCCGCTGCTGGCCCTCCGGCCAGGCGTTCTCAGACGGTCTTCAGATACCTCACCCGCAGCCGCAGGACCGCCGTACGACCAGACGGGAGGGGAACACCTTGACCCGCTCGCGACGGGAGCCGGCCACCCGCAGCCCGTCGTCGAGGACGAGGTCCACCGCTGCCCGGGCCATCGCCGAGCGGTCCGAGGCGATGGTCGTCATCGGCGGATCGGCGAGCGCGGCCTCCTTGATGTCGTCGAACCCGATGACCCCGAGCTCGCCCGGCACGTCGATGCGCAGCTCGCGCGCGGCCCGCAGCAGGCCGATCGCCTGGTCGTCGGTGGAGCAGAAGATCGCGGGCGGGCGCTGCGGCCCGGCGAGGATCTCCAGACCCACCTTGTAGGCGTCGTAGCGGTTGTACGGCGCCTCGAAGAGCCGTCCCTCGGTGGGCAGCCCGGCCTCCTGCATGGCCTGCCGCCAGCCCTCGACGTGGTCGGAGACCGGGTCGCCGACGGAGGGGGTGTCGGCGGTGCCGCCCATACAGGCGACATAGGGGTAGCCGTGGCCCAGCAGGTGTTCGACGGCGGTCTTGGCGCCGTTGACGTCGTCGAGGACGACGGCGACGTCGTCGATGGCCTCGGGCCGCTCGTGCAGCAGCACGACCCGGGCGTCCCAGGCGTCTATCTCGGCGGCCGCGTTGTCGTTCAGCGCGTGTGAGACCAGGATCAGCCCGGAGACCCGCATCCCGAGGAACGCGCGCAGGTAGTGGACCTCGCGCTCGCCGATGTAGTCGGAGTTGCCGACCAGGACCATCTTTCCGCGCTCGGACGCGGCCTGTTCCACCGCGTGCGCCATCTCCGCGAAGAACGGCTGGCGCGCGTCCGGCACGATCAGGCCTATGAGGTCGGTGCGCCGGGACGCCATCGCCTGGGCGACCCGGTCGGGCCGGTACCCCAGCTCCTTGATCGCGGCGAGGACACGCTCGCGCGTGGCCGGGGCAACCGGCCGGGGTCCGTTGTTGATGACGTAGCTGACCACCGCGGTGGACGTCCCCGCGAGTCTTGCCACGTCATCCCTGGTTACCTTGGCCACGCGCGGAGTCTACGCGGATGGACCCGCTCTGGGCAGGGCGTGAAGGCGGCCTCCGTACCCCCGCGAAGGGGCTCGCGGGCGTGCGTCGGTGCGGAAGCCGTGCCCATGCGCGGGGCCCTCTACGCCTCTACGTCTTCGAGGGCGGGGCTCTCGTCCATTTCCTCCGCCTTTGCCTGCTCCGCCTTGGCCTTCGCCTCGTCGGTGATCCGGTCGCCCTTCTCGGGCGTAACGAATCGATAACCGACGTTCCGGACGGTCCCGATCAGCGACTCGTGCTCGGGTCCGAGCTTGGCGCGCAGGCGTCGTACGTGCACGTCGACCGTTCGGGTGCCGCCGAAGTAGTCGTAGCCCCAGACCTCCTGGAGCAGCTGCGCGCGCGTGAAGACGCGGCCCGGGTGCTGGGCGAGGTACTTCAGGAGCTCGAACTCCTTGAAGGTGAGGTCGAGGACCCGGCCCTTGAGCTTCGCGGAGTAGGTGGCCTCGTCGACGGAGAGGTCGCCGTTGCGGATCTCCATGGGGGAGTCGTCGTTGACGATCTGCTGGCGGCCCATGGCGAGCCGCAGCCGCGCCTCGACCTCCGCCGGTCCGGCGGTGTCGAGGAGCACGTCGTCGATGCCCCAGTCGGCGGTGACGGCGGCGAGGCCGCCCTCGGTCACGACGAGGATGAGCGGACAGCCCGGCCCGGTGGAGCGCAGCAGCTGGCACAGGCTGCGCACCTGGGGCAGGTCACGGCGTCCGTCGATGAGGATGACGTCGGCACCGGGGGTGTCGACGAGCGCGGGGCCCTCCGCGGGTGCCACGCGCACGTTGTGCAGGAGCAGGCCGAGGGCCGGCAGCACCTCCGTCGACGGCTGGAGGGCGTTGGTCAGGAGCAGCAGAGAACTCATACGTCTGGTTCCTCCTCGGTCCCGGCGAGGTCGTTGCTTTCGTATACAGGCGTATCCGAAAGCACAAAAGGACCCGGGGGCTGCGTCGCCCGAGTCCTCTTCCCAGGAGAATAGCCCACATGAGCATGGATCCGGCAGGTCGTGTGGCACGTTCCACGGCTCGTCCGCACTCTGAGACGCGCAGACACGCACCTATACGGACGTTTCTGCACACCGTCGACGGCGTGACGATCGATTCCGTATACGATCCGCCCTCGTTCGTATACGACTCCTCCCGGCCACCCTCCCGTGACCTGGTGTTCGTCGTCGCGCACGGTTTCACCGGCGATGTGGATCGTCCTCATGTTCGCCGGGTGGTGAAGGCCCTCACGCGGTACGGCGCCGTCGTCACCTTCTCCTTCCGCGGCCACGGCGCCTCCGGCGGGCGCTCGACGGTCGGCGACCGCGAGGTGCTGGACCTGGCCGCCGCGGTGGAGTGGGCCCGTGGACTCGGCCACACGCGCGTGGCGACCGTCGGCTTCTCCATGGGCGGCTCGGTGGTGCTGCGGCACGCGGCGCTGTACGGGCCGGAGAGCGCCGCCCGCACGGACGTCGTGGTCTCGGTCAGCGCCCCGGCCCGCTGGTACTACCGCGGTACGGCCCCCATGCGCAGGCTCCACTGGCTGGTGACCCGCCCCGCCGGACGCCTGGTGGGCCGCTACGGCTTCCGCACCCGCATCCACCACCGGGACTGGGACCCGGTCCCGCTCTCCCCGGTGGAGGCGGTCCCGAAGATCGCCCCGGCCCCCCTCCTCATCGTGCACGGCGACCGCGACGGCTACTTCCCCCTCGACCACCCGCGGATGCTCGCGGCGGCCGCCGGCGACCACGGTGAGCTGTGGATCGAGCCCATGGGCCACGCCGAGCACGCGGTCGGCGACGAGCTGCTGGACCGGATCGGGGACTGGGCTGTCACAGCGGGCGGCTAGCCTGGGGCGCGTACATCACCGATTCGATTGAGGAAGCGGATGCCAAAGGTCACGGTGCGCTACTGGGCCGCCGCGAAGGCCGCGGCCGGGATCGCCGAGGAGCCGTTCGACGCGGCCACGCTCGCCGAGGCGCTGGACGCGGCGCGTGAGCGACACCCCGGTGAACTCGTGCGCGTCCTGCGGCGATGCTCGTTCCTCGTCGACGGTGACCCCGTGGGCACCCGCGGACATGAGACGGTACGGCTGGCCGACGGCGGCACGGTCGAGGTGCTCCCGCCGTTCGCAGGAGGATCACGATGACGAACCAGCCGAACCAGCCGAACCAGCCGAATCGGCCGTACGAGGGCTACGAGCCGTATCCGCAGCAGGGCTGGCCCGCCCACGCGGACCAGGGCCATGAGGACCCGCAGTCCGCCCAGCAGCACACCCAGCAGTGGCAGGGCCAGACCTGGGACACCCAGCTCCACACCCCGGCCCAGCCCGCCCCGGAGACGGCGTATCTGCCGCAGCAGGGGTACGAGGGCGATGCGCAGGGTTACGGCGCGTACGGCTCCGCCCAGGCACCCGGCGCGTACGACTCCGCGCAGGCGGCACCCGGCTCCGGTGGGTACGGTCCCGCGCAGGCGGCTCCCGGCTCCGGTGGGTACGGTCCCGCGGTGGGTTCGACCCCGGCCGCGTACGGTTCCGCGGCGGCTTCCGGCTCCGCCGGTCATGGCTCCGCGCCGATGGGGGCCGGTGCCGCCCAGCCGCTCCCCGCTTCCGGCCCCTCCGCCCCGCCCTCCGGCTACGGCCCCGCCACCCTCGCCGGGAACGCCCGCGTCACCGACGCCCAGCGGGCCCGGCTCGAAGGGCGGTCCCCGATCATCGAGCCCGGCATCCAGCCGGCCGCGCTCACCGCGCTCCTCGGCCTGCTGCTGTCCGGTACGGCGGCCGTCGGGTCGTACGCCCTTCTCGTGCCCCTCGTCGCCCTCCAGGCCGTGACCGCGGCCGGCTGGTTCCGGCTGAACGGCATGTGGCCCGCCCGGCAGGGCATCGCGCTGGCCTTCCTCGGCGCGCTGGTCGCGGACGCGGCGCTGCTCGTGGCGGGCCGGTCCAACGGCCCCGCCGCGATCCTCGGCACCCTCGGCGTGTGGGTCCTGCTCAGCCTGGTGATGCAGCTCCGCTCGCACGCCGACCCGGACGAGCGGATGTACGGCCTGATGGCGACCGTCGCCTCGGCGGCGCTGGCGATCGTGGCCACCGGCTACCTGGCGGCCGACCCGGACGCGGTGTCGGTGGGCGCGGTCGCGGTGGCCGTGGCCGTCCTGGCCCGGGCGCTGCCCCTGCCGACCCCCGCCTCGGTGGTCGTCTCGCTGCTCGCCGCGGCGGGCGCGGGCATCGCGGTCGGCGGGATGACGGGCCTCGGCGCCAAGGGCGCGCTGCTCGGCGCGGGCGCGGCGGTGTGCGCGCTGATCGGCCACCGGGTCGCGAGCTACGACTACCCGTCCCGCTTCGTGCACTTCACCGCGGGTGTGGCGCTGCCCCTGGCGGCGGCGGCCCCGGCGGTGTACGTCCTGGGCCGCGCGATCAGCTAGGCGTCCCGGTCCAGAGGCAGAAGGGGTGCCCGGACGGGTCGTACAGCACCCGTACGTCGTCCTGCGGCTGGTGGTCCGCGAGCCGTGCCCCCTGCGCCACGGCCCGGGCGACCTCCGCCTCCAGGTCGTCCACCTCGATGTCCAGGTGCAGCATCATCTGCTGGTCGCCGGGACTGCGGGTGGGCCAGACCGGCGGGACGTAGTCGGGCTCGGTCTCGAAGGCGAGGGACGTGCCCGCGGTGCCCGGCGGCGGGCCGATGAGCACCCAGTGCGGCTCCTCGGCGCGCACCACGTACCCGAGCAGGCGCTGGTAGAAGGCGGCCAGCTCATGGGCGTCCCGGGCGTCGAGGACGACGGTGGACAGCCGCGCGGACGACGGGGCGGGCTCCCTGCTGCTCACGGAAGAAGACATGCCCGCTTCCTACTGGCGCCGCTTCTTCCCGTCCAGTTCGTCCCACCACTCGTCGGACTTGGGGTCGCCGGAGGGGTCGTCCCACCAGCGGTCGTCGGGGCCGCGCCGGTTGGCGACCATCGCGGCGAGCGGCGGGATCACCATGGCCACCACGCACATCCCCACGGCCACCGGGACCGACCAGAGCCGCACGACTCCCCAGGCCAGGACGAACAGGCCGATGCACGTGCCCATCATGCCGAAGTAGACATGCCGTCGTCGCGCCAACATGCCTCCAGCGTAGGCCCGCACGGGCCGAAAGGGCCGTACAGGCCGAAGGGCCGCACCCCGGGGGTGCGGCCCTTCGACTGCGCTCAAGCGTCAGACCGCGATCGCGACCTCGGCCAGGCCGCCCTGCTGGGCGACGACCGTACGGTCCGCGGTGCCGCCCGGAACCAGGGCGCGGACGGTCCAGGTGCCCTCGGCCGCGTAGAAGCGGAACTGGCCCGTCGCGGAGGTCGGCACCTCCGCCGTGAACTCGCCGGTCGAGTCCAGGAGGCGGACGTAACCCACCACAGGCTCGCCGTCACGCGTCACCTGACCCTGGATCGTGGTCTCACCGGGCTTGATCGTCGAGGCGTCGGGGCCGCCGGCCTTCGCTCCACACATGTCTTTCTCCAGATTCAGAAGGGTCTGACCGGAAGGAAGGCCGGTCGGGATTTGCGGGTGGGTCTTACTTGTTGGCGCCGAGCTCGATCGGAACGCCGACCAGGGAGCCGTACTCGGTCCAGGAGCCGTCGTAGTTCTTGACGTTCTCGACACCGAGCAGCTCGTGCAGCACGAACCAGGTCAGGGCCGAGCGCTCACCGATACGGCAGTACGCGATGGTGTCCTTGGCGAGGTCGACCTGCTCCTCGGCGTAGAGCTCCTTGAGCTCCTCGTCCGACTTGAAGGTGCCGTCGTCGTTGGCGTTCTTCGACCACGGGATGTTGCGCGCGGACGGGACGTGACCCGGACGCTGCGACTGCTCCTGCGGCAGGTGCGCGGGGGCGAGCAGCTTGCCGGAGAACTCGTCGGGGGAGCGCACGTCGACCAGGTTCTGCGAACCGATGGCCGCCACCACGTCGTCACGGAAGGCGCGGATGGCCGTGTTCTGCGGCTTGGCCTTGTAGTCGGTCGTGGGGCGCTCGGGCACCTCTTCGACCAGCTCGCGGGCGTCCAGCTCCCACTTCTTGCGGCCGCCGTCGAGGAGCTTGACGTTCTCGTGGCCGTAGAGCTTGAAGTACCAGTAGGCGTAGGACGCGAACCAGTTGTTGTTGCCGCCGTAGAGGATCACCAGGGTGTCGTTGGCGATGCCCTTCGCCGAGAGGAGCTTCTCGAAGCCCTCCTGGTCGACGAAGTCACGGCGGACCGGGTCCTGAAGGTCCTTGGTCCAGTCGATGCGGATCGCGTTGCGGATGTGGTTCTTCTCGTAGGCGGACGTGTCTTCGTCCACCTCCACGATCGCGATGTCGGCGTTGTCGAGGTTGGCCTCGACCCAGTCGGCGTCGACCAGGACGTCGCTGCGGCTCATGCTCTTTCTCCTCCGGGGCAGTTGCGGCGGGGCGTGCGGAAGGGTGCGCGGGGCGCACGGATGCCCTGGGCGTCAGGGCAAGGGGATGCGGAGGTCGATGCCGTCCGCTCAGAAGGGGCGACAGAGCATGGCGGCGACACGGCACAGGTCTACTGCCCGCCGCTTCGTGAGATCCGCCTGTCGCTTCATGGCCTCGATCGTAGGGACGGACATACCGGCATGTCACCGGTGTGTCGCATGGTGAGATGCGATCGTCCGGGATGTGGGATCAAAGGCCCGCCCGGGCCGTGTTCCCACGGTTCCCGGGCGGATGTAGTCGTCATCACATCTACGGTGCGGACGTCACCGTCTCGCCTGTCGGACGCCTCGGCGTGCCTGCTCGGGCGCGCCCGGGGTCCGGTCCGACGCTCGTCCTACCCGGCGAGCCTGACGTTCGAACCCTTCACCGCGATCTCCACAGCGTTCGCACCCGCCTGCACCTTGTCGAGCTTGATGCCGCCCGGCAGGCCCTCGATCTTCTGGTCGAAGTCGGCGATGGAACGGAAGTCGGAGTCGGCGAGGGTGATGTTGCCGAAGCTGGGGATCGAGTCGGCGTGCACCCGCACGGTGTCGCCGTCGACCACGCTCACGGTGCTCAGCACGGAGACGGGCTTCTCCAGGGCGCTCACCTTGATGTCGACCTTGATCTTGCCGTTGCCGCCGTCGGAGAGCCCGACGACCTTCGCGGTGATGCCGAACGGCAGCCGGGTCTCCTGCGACTTGGCGGCCTTGAGCAGCTGGTCGTAGGTGACGGCCGCGCTGCCGGCGGCGGAGGAGGCGGTGGCGGAGCTGTAGTCGCCGGAGAACGCGACGCCCTTCATGGCGGCGTTCAGGTCGTCGATGCGGATCTTGCCGCCGCTGGTGCCGGTGTCCGCGTCGTACTCCTTCATGCCGACCTGCACGTCGTCGAGTTCACCGCCGGCCACCTGGGTCAGGAACGGGAACCCCTTGATGTCGACGCTCGGTGTCGTCGTCAGCCCTTCCCGTGACTGCAACCGGTCCGCCACCTCACCTTCCGCGAAGTGGACCGCCAGCCGGTCGGCGGCGACGAAGAGCCCGCCGAGAATCACGGCGGTGATCAGAAGTATTCGCAGGGCGCGCATACGGTGGTTCCCCCAGGAGCGGCAGTGGGTGTCGACGAACGGATGACCGTCGAGCCCGACATTAACCGCGCCGGGTAAGGCCTTCCTTGAATTGTCGAGCACCTGTGACAGGCCGCGGCCCGCGAGATACGGCTCCGCTCGGCCGACGGCCAGTGGTCGACGGCCAGTGGTCGACGGACGGTCAGTGGTCGACGGTCAGTAGACGAGCGCCTGCGTCCCGTCCGCCAGGGCCTCCTGCACGAACACCTGCGCCCCCGCGATCCGTACGCCCTCGATGACGTCCTTCTCCGTGATGTCCCGCCGGGCCGCGCACTGCGTGCACAGGGTGAGCCGCCCGCCCGCGAGGATCGACTCCAGCAGGTCGGGCAGCGGCGCCGCGTGCGGCAGTTCGAACTCGGCGGCCCGGCCCGGCAGCGCGAACCACGCCGACTCCCCGGTCAGCCACAGGGACACGTCCACCCCGCTGGCCACGGCCACCGCCGCCACGGTGAACGCCTGCGAGCAGCGCTCGGGAGCATCGGCCCCGGCGGTCACCTTGATCACGAGCTTCTTCGCCATGCGGGAAGGGTAGTGCGTACGACGGCCGGGGCGGCGTGACGCACCCTGGCCCGTTGTCGCGGTCGGACGTGGCCTGATCGTGATCGTCGGCGCTACAACTCCGGGCTCGGACCGGCGGTCTCCTGTGCGGTACGTGGGCGGAACGCGTGCCGAGCACCTCGTGGGAGACGCCGTTGAAGAGCCCGTTGAAATGCCTGGTGAAGAGCCTGGTGAAGAGCCCGTTGAAGAGCCCGGTGAAGAGCCCGGTGAAGAGCCGGAGGAGACACCTGATCGCCCTCGCGGCCGCCCTCGGCGTCGTGGCCGGGGCGGGTGCCGGATACGTGGTCCAGGCGGCCCGGGAGCCGAAGCTGCCCACGCTCGTCCAGTCGCCGCTCCCACAGGCCCGCGGACCGCAGCCGGAGCCGCTCACCGAGGCGTTGGACCGCAAGGTCAGGAACGACGGCGACCTGCGCGAACTGCTGCTAAAGAAGCCCAGCGGGGCGACCACCCCGGACTGGGTCGCTTCCCAGGGCTGGATGGACCGGGCCGGGTACGCCGACCTGTCGGACGAACCCGAGGCCTTTGAGACGCACCTGACCGAGCAGGAGTTCTTCAGGGCGGCGGTGACCGGCTGGGACACCGGCGATCACCAGGTGGAGATCCTGCTGGCCCAGTTCGAGCAGCGGGAGGCTCCGGCGGCCCCCGCCGACGACAGTTCGAGCAGCCGGTACTGGGCTGAGACGGATCCGGACGTGCGGAGCCGCCCGCTGCCCGGCACCGGCGAGGGCAAGGTGTACGTCCACCCGAAGCCGTCCGCCGAGGCCAACGCGCTCCCCGGCGTGAGCGCGGAGGCACACGCGTCACGCGGTGACCTCTCCCTGCACATCTGGATCTACGGCGACGACCCCGTCCCCTGGCGAACGATCATGGATCTCGCCGAACGGCAGATGGAGCGACTGTGAGCGGCACGACGAGCGGCGAGGCCGGGGCGGCGGAGCCGGTCCTGGACGAGGAGAGCGGGGCCGCGTCCGAGCCGTCGTCCCCGCGCGACCGCCTGCGCGGCGCCGCGTCCGCGCTGCGCTGGGTCACCGCGGCGGTGGTCTTCGCCGTGGCGGGAACCACCACGGCGTACGGCGTCGGCCGCCTGGACCGGGGAGACCTGCCGGGGCTGGCCGCAGAGGCGGACGGCCTGTGGGAGTTCCCGCGCCTGAGCAGCCCGCCGCTGCCCTCCGACAGCCCGGCCCCGTTCGCCGACGAGGACCGGCCCGGCGCCCACCACGCCGATCCTCGGGCCCTGGTCCTGCCCGCGCCCAAGGGTGCGGTGGAGGACCGGGCGCTGCGCGGCTCCGACGGCTGGCTGGCGACCGAGGACTTCCTGGCGGAGTACGTCGAGCCGGACCGGGCCGCCCTCGGGCAGCTGCTCGTCGACTCCGGTCTGCGGCACGTCACCGCACGCGGCTGGACCACCGAGGACGGCACCCGGACCCGCGTCTACCTGCTCCACTTCGGTACGGCGGCGGTCGTGGACGACCTGTTCCACCGGCACATGGCGGGCCTGGACGCCCCCGGACACCGGGTGCGCGGCGCCGAGCGGGCCGTCTCCGACCAGGAGCTCCCCGACACCACCGGTATCGAGGAGATCCGCCGTGCCGTGTACGACGAGACCCGGCCGTACGGCAGGGAGCATGTCCGGCAGGGCTATCTGTCCGCGGGGGATGTGCTGGCCGTGGTGCTCCAGTCCCGCGAGGGCACGGTCGGCACCGTGCCCTTCCTTCAGACCCTGGCCCTCCAGAGCCAGCTCCTGACCTGAACCGGGCCGCGGATGCGGTTCGGGGCAGCCGCGTTGCGGATGTGTCCGGATCGTGATCAACCCTCCGTACAACTCTGGGGATTGACCGAAGGTCTCCTGTGAAGCGCGCATACGGAATGCGCGCTTCACGCTTTGTGGGGGACGCATTGGAAGTGCCCGAAGAGAGGGCCGACGAGCGGTTCGAGCCGGTTGAGCGAGTTGCGCCGACTGAGCCGACTGAGCGGGTTGCGACGGCTGAGCCGGTTACGCCGGTTGTGACGGCTGAGCCAACTACACCGGTTACGACGGCTGAGCCGACCACGCCGGTTACGGCTGAGCCCGTTGCGCCGGCACCGGTGGCCGAGGCCCGGTCGCCGCGCCGCCGGGGCCGTACGACTCTGCTGATCGCCGCCGCGGCCGTGCTCGGTGTCGTGGCCGGGACCTGCGCCGGATACCTGATCCAGGCCGACCGCGACCCCACCCCGCTGCCCTCGCTCTCCCAGCCGACACTCGCCCAGGCGAAGGGCGACGGCCCCGAGCCGCTGTCCGCCGCGCAGGACCGCCGCGTCAAGACCGACGGCGACCTGCGGAAGCTGCTGGTGAAGAAGCCGGCAGGGACGAAGAAGGCGGTGTGGCTGTCCTCGGTCGACGGCTGGCTGAGCCTGCCCGCGTACGCGGACACCTACGTCAAGCCGGGCCCAGCCTTCGGCGACGCCATCAGCGACGAGTTCCGCAGGGCGGTGTCGACCGGGTGGACCAAGGGGCAGGCGGACTTCGAGGTCCAGTTGGTCCAGTTCCGGCAGGAGGAGGTCCTTGCGGCCTCCGAGGTCACGTCGGGCAACCAGTCCTGGGCGGCCGACGAGTCCGCCACCCGGAGCTGGGCGCTTCCCGGCACGGAGGACGGTATGGCGTACGCCCACGACAAGCCGAGGACGAAGCCCGGTTACCTGCCGCAGTACTACGCCGAGGCGTACGCGTGGCGGGGCGACGTCGCGGTCATGGTCTGGATCTACGACACCAAGCCCATCCCCAAGAAGTCGATCATGGACCTGGCCGAGAGGCAGATGGAGCGGCTGTGAGCGAGAACGCCGAGAGTGCTGAGAGCGGCGTGAACGCCGAGAACGCCGGGGGCGTGGTGCGCGAGGCGGCCGCTCCGGAATCGGTCCGTGCCGGTCGCGGGCGCCGGGGTGGCCGTATCGCCGTCTCGGTCGTGGCGGCTGGGGCCGTCGTGGCGGGGGTGGGTTTCACGGTCGTCACTGTGAACGGCGCGAACCGCGACGCGGGCGCGCCCGTGTGGACGTTCCCGAAGGGGGACAAGGCCGGGGCCGGTGAGGACAAGGCGGCTCCCGAGAAGGGACTGGGCGCGATGCTCGTGCCGTACGGCGCCGACGGCTGGAGCCGAGGGCCGGACATGGCGGAGTTCGGGTCCGACGCGGAGCTCAGCGGGGCCAGGGCGACGGCGCTGGCGAAGGAGTCGCTCAGCGGCTTGCCGCGCAGCCAGCGCAAGGCGCTGGAGAAGCGGATCGACAAGCAGCGCATCTCGGGGATCGCGATGCGCAGTTACGTCAGCACCGAGGAGCTGTCCTCCGTCTACACGGACCAGGCCTCCGTGGTGACCGTCCAGCTGGCCCAGATGGCGAGTACGGCGGCGGTCCGCGGCCTCGCCCGCTCCCAGCAGGGCTTCCTCGACGCCCTCGGGATCTTCGACGAGGGCCCGAAGATCGAGGGGCACAAGGACGCGGCGTGCTACCTGCCGCCGTCGGACAAGAAGGACGGCAAGAACGGCCTCCAGTCCATGTACTGCGTCGCCGCGCAGGGCAACGTCCTGGTCACCCTCAACGCGACCAGTGCGAAGCCCCTCCAGAAGACAGGCATAGCCATGTTCCTGCGCGAACAGCTCGACCGCATCGAGGAGCCGGGGGAGGCGGTATGACCCACCAGGCAGAAGAGACCGACCGCAGCACGAGCCGGGTCCCCGCGGAGGGCCCCACCTCCGGTCTGCCCCGGTCCGACGAGCCCCAGCCGGCCCCGTCGGCGTCGGCTGCCGCGCGGGAGCCCGTCCCGGCACCCGTCGTCCCCACCGACGAGCCCGAGCTCGGCACCGACTCCGCGGCCGTCCCCCCGGGCGCACCCACTGCCGTACCAGACGCCACCGCGGCTCTCCCGGAGTCCAACCCGCCCCTCGCGCCCCGCCCCCTCAAGTCCCGCCGTCTGCTCCGGGCCGCACTCCGCTGGACGGCCGCGGTGGTCGTCTTCGCGGCGGTGGGAGCCGGGACGGCGTACGGGATCGCGGGCATGGAGCGGACCGACGTCCCCGGGCTCGGGACCGTGTCGGACGGTAGGTGGGTGTACCCCACGCTCACGAAGCCGCCATTGCCGAAGGGCCGTCCAGGACCGCTCGCCGAGGGCAACAAGAGCGGGACGCACTACGCCGATCTGCGCCGACTGGTGCTGCCCGCGCCGCAGCAGGCGACGGCGGATCCGGCGCTGCGCGGCACCGACGGCTGGCTCCCGACGAAGGACTTCCTCACGGAGTACGCGGAGAAGCGCGACCGCGAGGAACTGGCGCAGAGGTTCACCCAGTACGGGCTACGTCACATCGCCGCCCGCGGCTGGACCACCCCCGACGGCACGCACACCCGCGTCTACCTGCTCCAGTTCGACACCGCGGCCGTCGTAGACGAGCTCATCGGCCAGATCGCCCCGTACGGCGGCCCGGGCTACCAGCTGCGCGGCGCCGCCGAGTCGGTCTCCGACGACGGCTTCCCGGCCAAGGCCCAGATCGAGGACGTCACGCGCGTCGTCTACACCGAGTCCAAGCCGTACGGCACCGAACAGACCCGCCAGGCCTACCTGGCCGCCGGTGACGTGCTCGCCCTGGTCGTGCAGGACCGCAAGGGCAGCGCGCACGCCGTCCCCTTCCAGCAGACGGTGACCCTCCAGAGCCAGCTCCTGGCGTGAGGAGGCCCGCACGGTCCCCCGGGCCCCGGCCGCGTAAGCTGGGGCCCGGCCCTGTGTACATGCACCGCACTCCGCTCATCCGAGGAGCACCCCGTGGAGATCTTCTTCGAAGCCCTGCTGGTCCTGGTCTGCGTCGGCGTCCTCGCCTTCGCCGGACTGACCGTGAAGAAGCTGTACCAGGGCCAGCGCTGACCTTCGTCTAGGAACCGCCACTCATGATCGAGATCCCGTCCGACCTCCACAAGGACCTCGTCCCGCTCGCCTTCCTGCTCGGCAACTGGGCCGGCGCGGGCGTGCACGACTTCCCCGGCTCGGAGAAGTGCAACTTCGGCCAGGAAGTGACCTTCAGCCACGACGGCCGGGACTTCCTGGAGTACGAGTCCCACACCTGGGTCCTCGACAACGACGGCAACAAGGTCCGCCCGCTGGAGACCGAGCACGGCTTCTGGCGCATCGACTCCGACCGCAAGGTCGAGGTGACGATGGTCCGCGACGACGGCGTGGTCGAGATCTGGTACGGCGAGATGGCCGACCAGAAGCCGCAGATCGACCTGGTGACCGACGCCGTCGCCCGCACGGCCGCCTCCGGGCCGTACAGCGGTGGCAAGCGCCTGTACGGCTACGTCAAGAGCGACCTCATGTGGGTCGGCGAGAAGCAGACCCCCGAGGTCGAGCTGCGTCCCTACATGTCGGCCCACCTGAAGAAGGTCGTCACCCCGGAGGAGGTCGAGCGCTGGGCCAAGGCCCTGCCCGACGACATGCCGGACGACGGCATCGCCTTCTTCAAGTAGGCCCCGGATTCGAGTAGGCCCGCTCCCGATTTCAGTGGGCCCGCTCCCGATTCCGGTGGGCTCCGCGCCGGGAGGTCCTAGACTTTCCGGTGTGGTGAGCACCGACTGGAAGAGCGACCTCAGGCAGCGCGGCTACCGGCTGACGCCGCAGCGCCAGCTTGTCCTCGAAGCTGTGGACACCCTGGAGCACGCGACCCCCGACGACATCCTCACGGAAGTGAAGAAGACCGCCTCGGGGGTCAACATCTCCACGGTCTACCGGACCCTGGAGCTCCTCGAGGAGCTCGGGCTGGTCAGCCATGCCCACCTGGGGCACGGGGCGCCGACGTACCACCTCGCCGACCGGCACCACCACATCCACCTGGTCTGCCGCGACTGCCAGAACGTCATCGAGGCCGACATCAAGGTGGCCGCCGAGTTCACGGCCAAGCTGCGCGACACCTTCGGCTTCGAGACCGACATGAAGCACTTCGCGATCTTCGGCCGCTGCAAGGACTGTTCTCTCAAGTCCCTTGAGATCAAGAATTCAACTACCGAGTCGTAGGCTTGTGCATATGAAGAGCCCTCTGCTGTCCCTGCCCGGCGCCGTCCCCGCCGAGGGCGTGGACGAAGGCGTCGCCGCGCACTACGGCGACCTGTTCCGCGAACAGCGCGCCCTCGCCGACGGCACCGGATTCGTCGACCTCTCGCACCGCGGGGTCGTCTCCGTCACCGGCGACGACCGCCTCAGCTGGCTGCACCTGCTGCTCACCCAGCACGTCAGCGACCTGCCCACCGGCCAGGCCACCGAGGCGCTGATCCTCTCCGCGCACGGCCACATCGAGCACGCCCTGTACCTCGTCGACGACGGCACGACCGTCTGGGCCCATGTCGAACCCGGCACCCAGGGCGCGTTGATCGCCTACCTGGAGTCGATGAAGTTCTTCTACCGGGTCGAAGTCGCCGACCGCACCGACGAGTTCGCCGTCGTCCACCTCCCCGCCGGGTCCATCGCCGAGGTGCCGGACGGGGTCGTCGTACGCGAGACGCCGTACGGCCGCGATCTCTTCCTGCCGCGCGCCGAACTGGAGTCCTACGCCGAGAAGTCCGGGCCCGCGGCCGGGCTGCTGGCCTACGAGGCGCTGCGCGTCGAGCACCACCGCCCCCGCCTCGGCTTCGAGACCGACCACCGCACCATCCCGCACGAGCTGGGCTGGATCGGTTCGGCGGTGCACCTCCAGAAGGGCTGCTACCGCGGCCAGGAGACCGTCGCCCGCGTCCAGAACCTCGGCAAGCCGCCGCGGCGCCTGGTCTTCCTGCACCTGGACGGCAGCGAGGTCCATCTGCCGCCCGCCGGCGCCGACCTCCGGCTCGCGGACGAGGGGCCCGACGGCCGCAAGATCGGCTTCGTGACGACGTCCGTACGGCACCACGAGCTCGGCCCGGTCGCCCTCGCCCTGGTCAAGCGGAACATCCCCCTGGACGCACGCCTCGTCGCGGAGACAACGGCGGCGGCTCAGGAAGTGGTCGTGGAGCCGTAGATCCAGACCGGTTGGCGTCACGACGAGCAGTTCTCGCCGCCGGCGTCCAGCGTCACCCACACCGACGCCCGGTGGACCGTGTCGGTGCCCGGTGGAAGCCGGGTGCTGACCAGGCCCGCCACATCGGCGCCCGCCTTCGCCGGGACCAGCTGGACGCCGGTGTAGGTGGTGGCGCCGAGCAGGTAGTCGGAGGTCGCGTCCGGGATCAGCACCGCGCCGATCTCGAAGCTCGCTCCGCGCTGCGCCGGGAAGTCGCCGATCTGCGGGCAGGCGTCCCAGCTGGTCGGGCCGGTGTCGGGCCCGGTCAGATGCACCCGCCCCAGCAGGTTCAGGGCGGCCTCGCCCTTCCTGTGCGCGACCAGCCACAGGGTGTGGTGCGGCGGGATCACCGCGAGGCCGTAGACCTTCTGGTGCAGCCGCACCGAGGCGGCCTGCTGCGGGTACTGGATCCGTACGGAGGCCGCGGCGGCAGACGGGGAGACGGACGGTGGTGCCGCCTGCGACTGCCTCACGGGGGCCGTGGGCCCGTCCCCCTCGGCGCCCGAGCCGAGGCCGGTGAGTGCCGAGACCACCGCCGCGATCCCGGTCAGCCCGCCCAGCGCGGTGATCAGGAAACCGGTCAGCAGGACGGCACGCGGGATGCTCTGCGGGCCCGACAACGTTTCCCGCTCCTCGTCGGGGTGGCCGTCCGAGGGGCCTTCCCCGTCCCGGGACTCCCCGGTCGTCGTGATGCGTGTGCTCATGCCTGAACCGACCCTCCCGGTCGTGAGCGCCCCGCCCCCCGCGCGGGGCGCTCTCCACGTCCAGGGTGCGTCCGGCCGGAAACCCTGGGCGCGATATGCCGTTGAAAACCCATAATTTGGCAACGGGCAGCGACCGGCCGGACACGGGGAGCAAGTGTTCGGGCGAACGAGGTGACGACCTGTCCCGGGGGAGGCGCCATGACACCGGAAGAGGAATTCGCCGAGGCGCTGCGCGTGCGCAGAAAGGCCGCCGGGCTCTCGCTCGGCGAGCTGTCACGGCTCGTCAACTACAGCAAGAGCTACCTCAGCCGGGTGGAGAACGGCACCCGGATGCCCGGCCCCGCGCTGGCCCGGGAGTGCGACACCGTGCTGCACGCGGAGGGAGAGTTGCTGGGTCTGCTGCCGGACCGGCCGGCGCGGTCCGTGCCCGCCGGGCCCGCCGGGCCACCCGTGCGGCCCGGGCTGCCCGGCCGGCGCCGGGGACGCGGACCCTCGGGAGCCGCCCCCGCCCCGGCAGGCACCTCCGGCACGCCGGGCACACCGGGCACGCCGCGCACCTCGCGCAGCTTCGGCACCTCGGGGAGCGAGTTCGACCAGCTGATCCGCCGCGGTGACGCCCGCCATCTCCTCGGCGACATGTACGGGGCCGGCCGGCTCTACCTCGCCGCGTACCGGGCCGCCGAGGGCGACGACCTGGCCCGCGCCCACGCCGTCGTGCGCTGCGCCCGCCGCTGGTCCGACCCCGGTCAGGTGGACCGGGAGCTCCTCGCCCGGATCGACGAGTGCCTGAAGACCCTGGCCGGCCGCGAGGACCTCCCCGCGGTGGAGCTGCGGCTGCGCCTGACCGCACACCGCGCCAAGAAGCTCACCATGGGCGTCGGCGACGACACCGCGGTCGCCGGCGCCGAGCCAGGCACGAGCGTCGACCGGGCCCGCGGGGTGCTCAGGGAGTTACGGGACCGGCTCCCGGGCATCGGCGCCGAGACCCACTGCGAGGTCCTCACCGAATGCCGCTGGGCCCTCTACGACTTCGCGCCCGCCGCCGAACTCCTCGCCCTGTCGGCCGAGTTACGGGACGTGGCGGTCCGCTCCCGCTCGATGTACTTCATCGGCGAGGCCCTGGTCGCCCTCGCCATCGACCAGTTGAGGGTGGGCCGGGTGACCGCCGCGGACGCGACCGTACGGCGTCACCGCGAGCACGCCGCCCACCGGCACAGCACCCTCGCGCACTGGCAACAGGGCACGCTGGACGCCCTGATGAACCTCTGGCAGGGCGAGTTCGCCGCCGCCGAGGAGTGGATCCTCGGCGAGTCCAGGACCATCGCCGAGACCATGGAACGGGATCTGGCGGTGCCCGCCGACACCCTCAGCCAGACCTGCCTGGGCCAGGCCTACTGGCTCCGCCACGAACAGGGCCGCATGGCCGAGCTGTTCGACTCCCCGCTGATGGCCGGAGTCCGGCGCCGCGACTACTTCCCGGTGTGGCGGGCGGGCCTCGCGCTCGCCCTGTGCGAGACCGGCCGCCACGACCAGGCGGCCGACCAGGTCCTGGCCTTCGCCGCGGACACCGGCGGCTTCACCAGGTTCCCGCCGAGCGGCTGGGCGCTGCCCACGGCGGCCGTCCTCGCCCAGGCGTGCGCGGAGCTGGCCGTACGGGACGTACGCGTCCGGGAGTTGCTGCCGTACGTGCCACCCCTGCGCGCCCTCCTGGACGCGCACCCCGGTGAACTGGTCCTCGCGGGCTGGCCGACCGTCCTGCTCGGGCCCGCCGCGCGCTTCAGCGGGCTGCTCGCGCTGGTGGCGGGTGAGCCGGAGACCGCGCTCGGGCACCTGCGCCGCGCCGTGCGGCTCGCGCAGCACTCGCCGGCGCAGATGACACGGCTGCGGCTGGACGAGGCACGGGCGCGGCTGCGGTCGGACTCCGCGGCGGTACGGGCGGGGGCGCGGGGACTCGCCCGCACGGCGCTCGGAACGGCCGAGGAGCTGGGCATGGCGGCCGTGGCCCGGGACTGCCGGGAGTTCCTGCGCCTGCCCGCCACCGGACGGTGAGGGTCACATCTCGTCACATCTCCAGCAGGACCGTGAACGGGCCGTCGTTGGTCAGGGACACCCGCATCCGCGCGCCGAAGCGGCCGGTGGCGACGGTGGCTCCCAGCGCGCGCAGCTGGGCGACGACCTCGTCGACGAGCGGCTCGGCGACATCGCCGGGGGCGGCCGCGTTCCAGGTGGGGCGGCGGCCCTTGCGCGCGTCGCCGTACAGCGTGAACTGGCTGATCACCAGCAGCGGGGCGTCGATGTCGCTGCACGACTTCTCGTCGTGCAGCATGCGCACCGACCAGAGCTTGCGGGCCAGTTGGGCCGCCTTCTCCTTGGTGTCCTCGTGCGTGACCCCGACCAGGACGCACAGTCCCTCGCCGCTGATCTCCCCGACCGTCTCGCCGTCGACGACGACGCTCGCGCCGTCCACCCTCTGCACCACCGCTCGCATACGACCATCATGCCGGGCCTGCCCGAAGGGACGGCGTCCGGGTTTGTTTTTGATCCTTAAGCCCCCATCTGCGGCCGTTCGGGGGCACTCGGTCACATAGCGGCCACTTGGGGTGGCACGATGCTTCCACACGCCGGTCGAGGGGACGGTAGAGGCGCATGAGCACACCGAGTACCGGGCGGCTGGACAGTCGGCGGCCGCCCGCACAACGTACGGACAGCCCCGTGCTGCCCCCGGAGCCGCCGGAGCACGACCTCGCCCGGCTGAGCCTGCCGGCGCTGCGCACGCTGCGCCGGGACGCCCAGCGGGACGAGGCGGACCTCAGTTACGTCCGCCGGCTGCTCCAGGGCCGTATCGACATCCTCCGCGCGGAACTCGCACGCCGCTCCCCGACGGGCCGGGACCCGCTCGCCGAGCGGCTCCCGGAGGCCTCGGTGGTCGAGCGGCTCCCCGAGATCCTCACCGACGCCCCGGCCCGCCACCGCTCCTCGGCCCGCCACGTCACGCTGGGCACCCCGCACAGCGAGGAGTACCGCCTGCTGGCGGCGGAGATGCTCGCCGAGGTCGAACTCTCGGACCTGGGCGCCCGCACCGACCTGGAGCTGAACACGGCGATGGGCCGCCTGGTGCGCTACGAGCAGCAGGTCTCCGGCCGCAGGCAACGCCTCCAGCGGACGGCGGACGAGTGCAGCGGGGAGATCACGCGGCGGTACCGGGAGGGGGAGGCGCAGGTGGAGGACCTGCTGGCGTAGCGGTGAGGGGGCGATGCGGCGGCGGTGAGGTGGCGGTGAGGTGGCGGACCCCGGGTGCGGAAAATCTGCGCGACACCTCCCTCCCCGCCCCCCTACCGTGACCCCATGAGCGACCGAGCCGACATAGCCCTCACAGCCGCCACCGCCGACATCGACGTCCGTGCGATCACCGAGGCCGAGTATCCCGAGTGGTTGCGGGCCGTGCGGGCCGGGTTCCTGAAGGGGCCCGTCGTGCCGGCGGCGGACGTGGAGGCGCGACGGGCGCAGTTCGAGCCCGGTCGGTTCATCGGGGCCTTCGAGGGGGACCGGTGCGTGGCGACCTTCCGGTCCTTCGCGCAGGAGGTGACGGCGGTCGGTGGCGGGTTCGTCGCCGCCGACGCGATCTCCGCGGTCACCGTGGCCGCCACCCACCGCCGCCGCGGTCTGCTGACCCGCATGATGACCCGGGATCTGGCCGCCGCGAAGGACCGCGGGGACGTCGTCGCCACCCTGATCGCCGCCGAGTACGGGATCTACGGCCGCTACGGCTTCGGCCCGGCCACCTCGGGCACCGTGTGGACGGTCGACGTCACCCGCGCCGGCCTCGACCCCCGGGGCCCGGCGCTGGACGGCGCCCGCATCGACCTGGTGGACCCCGACGTCGTCCGCAAGCTCGGTCCCGAACTGCACGACCGGGTGCGCCGGGCCACCCCGGGGGCGATCAGCCGCGGCGACTGGTGGTGGCAGCTGCACACCGGCGCCGTGCGCACCGACCCGGCGTGGACCGAGCCCTTCTACGCGCTGTACCGGGCCGCGGACGGCACGGTGGAGGGGCTGGTGGCGTACGACGTCGACGACAAGTGGGCCGACACCATGCAGCCGTCGAACACGGCGAACGTCCGCAGCCTGATCGCCTCGACCCCGGCCGCCGAGCGGGCGCTGTGGCACTACCTGTGCTCGATCGACTGGGTCATGCGGGTCAAGAGCGACTGGCGGGCCCCCGACGACCTGCTCCCGCACCTGCTGCCGAACCCGCCCGCGGCCGGCGTCGCCATGCACGCGGACTGGATGTGGGTGCGGATCCTGGATGTCGTACGGGCCCTGGAGGCGCGGACGTACGAGGGCGAGGGCGAGCTGGTGCTGGAGGTCGTGGACGGCTCCGGACTGGCCGGCGGCCGCTACCTGCTGGAGGCCGCACCGGACGGGGCTTCTTGTACGGCGACGACGCGGAGCGCGGATCTCACGCTGGACGTGGGGGAGTTGGGGCGACTGTGGCTCGGGGACGAGTCGGTGGTGCGGCTCGTGCAGCTGGGGCGGGTGCGGGAAGAACGAGCGGGCGCCGGCCGGGGGGCCGACGCCCTGCTGCGTACGTCCAGGCGCCCGTGGTGCCTGGACATGTTCTGAGACCTCCTTGTCGTGCGGCGACTGACTGTTCATCCGTAGCGGTGTTGTTTTTCTGTGGCGGTGCTGTTCAGTTGTGGCTGTGCGGGTGAGGCTCTTCAGTTGTCGGTGTTCAGTTGTGGCTGTGCAGACCGACCGGGCTCCCGGCTCCCCTCCGGAAGGGAGCCCGATCAGCCGGATCCAGGGCCCGAGGGGGCCTCGTCCGGACGGGGTCCCACGCTCACTGGCCTCATTGGCCTCACTGGGCGAGCAGCATCACGAGGATGACCGCGCCGATCCCGCCGATCGCGACGTTCTTGGACTTGACGCCGATGGTCAGCGCGACGAACGCGACGATGCCCATCGCGCCCCACTTCCACTGGACGAGCGCCTCGAACCCCACGGCGAGGGCGGCGACGGCGACGGCGACGAACGGCATGACGGTCCTCCTCCGGGACAGTCCCTTCGCGGGACGGTGGCCCCTGCCGACCGCCGACTCGGCCAACCTTGTGAAGGATTGACCATGTCTCCCAAGGTTGCTCAAGTTGGCGACCAACTTCACAGTACTTATCTCCGCTTGGAAGCGGCTCATAACCACCTTCCGGTGAACTGCCAAAAGATGGCGGGAAGTTGTAGTGTTTGGCCGTGGACCCGAAACACGCCTCCGTCAATGGACGGAAGAGGTCACAGCGGCCACACAAGTCCCATCACGAGGTGGCCGACGAGCTCCGCGCCCGGATCCGGTCCGGCACGCTGCGGGCAGGTCAGCGCATGCCCACGCAGGCGCGGCTGGCCGACGAGTTCGGGGTGGAGCGCGGAGTCGTACGCCAGGCGCTGTACGTCCTGC
Organism: Streptomyces griseorubiginosus; assembly: GCF_001514195.1. Taxonomy (GTDB): domain Bacteria; phylum Actinomycetota; class Actinomycetes; order Streptomycetales; family Streptomycetaceae; genus Streptomyces; species Streptomyces griseorubiginosus. The sequence goes on from NZ_KQ948744.1 coordinate 74,624, forward strand.
AGGCGGAACACCTGCTCACCAACGTGTCCAAGGGAAGCCCGGCGACCGTCGCCCCCGACCTGGGAACGGGCCGTTCGCCGCACGGCGCCGGAGCCGCCCCGCAGCCCACCACGGTCGCCCTCGGCCCCCGTATCGCCGCCGCCTTCGCGGCCCCGCACGTCGAGATCGACGCGCTGTGCCTGACCTCGGTCTCCCTCAACCTCGCGATCGGTGAGGGGCTGCGCCAGATCCACGCCGGACGACTGAATCCGGCCAAGATCGACGTCCGGGTCCTGCTGCCGGGCCGGGACATCGACCTCGCGTTCCCGGTGTCGGTGGAGGACCGCGGCGACGACGACCCGGTGCACGACCGCTGGCTGGCCCAGCGCAACGCACAGGGCCAGGTCCTCCGGCACAACCTGCTCGCCCTGCGCGCCACGCACGGCATCGACGTCCGGGTCTCCTTCCGCGCGCTGCCCTTCACTCCGCCGGTCAAGCTGTACCTGCTGAACGGCTCGGAGGCGCTCTTCGCGTACTACACGCTGACCCGCCGCAAGCAGCAGATCGACCACGAGCACCTGGAGCTGTACGACTCCGAGGGCACGCAGTCGATGCTGTTCCCCTTCGAGCAGGGCGCCGGCCTGCGGGACACGACCTTCGTGGAGCAGTCCCACCTGTGGTTCAACGCGCTGTGGGAGACGATCAGTTCGGAGCTGGCGCTCACGAGCTGACGTCTCCCACGGTGACTGACGGAGGCGCTGTCCCCTCACATCGCCGGACCGGCGACGAGCAGGGCGAGCACGACCGCTCCGGTCGAGCTGATCGCGGGGTTCTTGGCCTTGAGGCCGATGGTGAGCAGCAGCATCCCGATGATGCCGCTGGCGCCGTACTTCCACTGGAGAGTCTGCTCGACCCCGACGACGAAGACAGCGGAGAGGAGGGCAAGGGCGGGCATGGTGGTTCCCCCTTCGGGCGTCGGGGCGGGCGAGGCGGGTGGTGGTGCGGGTGGTGCTGAGGGCGACTCGATTGACGGTTCGGTCGACGATGCGGAGGCAAAACCTCCACCAACTCGACCAAGTTGGCAACCAACTCTGACTATGTTGTCCCCACTTGGCTGTGGTTGATAAACAACTTCGCAACAACTCCCCATAGATGGATTGGAGTTGTAACGTTTGGTCGTGACCCAGGAGAACGTGGCAGTGAACGGCAGCAGAAAGCTCTCGCCCCAGGAAATCGCTGACACCCTGCGAGAACGCATCCGCACGGGCGACCTCAAGGCCGGCGACCGCCTCCCCACCCAGGCGGAACTCGCGGACGAGTTCGGCGTGGAACGAGGCACGGTCCGCCAGGCGCTGCGCGTGCTCCAGGAGGACGGGTTGCTCAGCAATGTGAGCAAGGGGAGCCCACCGCGGATCGCGGAGCGGGTACCGGGCCTGTCGGGGGAGCCTCAGCCGACGATGGTGGCTCTGGCGCCCCGACTCACGGAGGCGTTCGCGAGTCCGCACGTCCGTATCGACGCCGCGTGCCTCACCGCGGAGACCTTGATGGTGGCCCTGAGCGAGCCGGTCCGCCTCATCCACGAGGGCCGGATCCGCCCCGAGTCCATCGACGTCCGCATCCTGCTGCCCTCCCGCGACATCAACCTGGCGTTCCCGGTCCCGGTGGAGGCCCCCGACGACGACAACCCGGTCCACCAGCGCTGGCTGGAGATGCGCAACGCCCAGGGCCACGTCCTCCGCCACAACCTCCGCGCCCTGCGCTCCTCCCACGGCATCGACGTGAAGGTCACGTTCCGCGCGCTGCCGTTCACTCCGCCGGTGAAGCTGTACTTGCTCAACGGGGTGGAGGCGTTGATCGCGTACTACATGGTGTCGCGTCGGGAGGAGTCGACAGACGCGGGAGTCCTCGACATGTACGACGTCCTGGGCACGGAGTCGCTGCTCTTCTCGTTCGAGAAGGGGGCCGGTGAACGTGACGCTTCGTTCGTCGCGCAATCCCAGAAGTGGTTCGACGCCCTCTGGGAAACCATCACGACTGACCTGACACTCTCTTAGTGACTCCTGAGACAAAGCACACTGGACCGGTGACAGCAGAGAAAGCAGAACTCTCATCACTGGTCGCCTCCGCCCGATACGTGTTGTGGGACCTGGACGGGCCGATCTGCCGGTTGTTCGCGGGGTATCCGGCGCACGAGATAGCCGGTGAACTCGTCGCGAAGATCGAGCTGTTGGGCATGGGCGCGCTGCTCACTGAGCAGGAACGATCCAGCAATGACCCCCAGGAAGCCTTGCGTGGCGTGCACGAGCGCCGCAGGGGAAGCGATCTTGTCCTTGAGCTGGAAGGGTGGCTCACTCGACGAGAGTTGGAGGCCGTGGCCCTTGCCAGGCCTACCCCGTACGCCGACCCGCTGATCAGGACCTGGTGGTCGCTCGGCGTCAAGTTCGCGATCACCACCAACAATGCCGCCCTCGCAGCAGAGGCGTACGTCGAGACGCGTGACCTGACGGGCTGCTTCCCGCACGTCTACGGCCGCACCCCGGACCTCGACCTGATGAAGCCGAACCCGTACTGCCTGGAAGAGGCCATCAAGGCCATGGGGGCGGTTCCGGCGGCGACGTTGATGATCGGTGACGCTCCGACAGACCTTGAGGCCGCACGTTTGGCCGGAGTCGAGTTTCTGGGTTACGCGCGTAACGAGCACAAGGAGGAGATCTTGAGGGAGGCGGGCGCGGAGGTGGTCGTACGCTCGCTGGACCAAGTTCTCGACGTCCTGCGCGAGGCGCGCTGAGGTCGGTACGGTCGCGGTGTGAGCGAAGAGCGCGGCAAGGCAGCCGCCATCCTGGCGACACTGCGGTCCCGTATCGCCGAGGGCGAGTACAGGCCAGGGCAAAACCTGCCACCACAGCGTGCTCTCGCCGAGGAGTTCGACGTCTCGCGCGACACGATCCAGCGTGTCCTGCAGGAGTTGAAGACCGAGGGCTGGATCGAAGCCCGGCAGGGCAGCGGATCGAAGGTCCGAGCCACGCCCCCGATCCATGTGACGACCCCGTCGAAGGTCCCCCCGGGCCGCGTAGCGCTGGGCCCATTCATCGCGCGCGCCTTCGCGCAGCCGACCGTGGAGTTGGACGTCTTCACTTTCACGTCGGAGAGCCTCGACACCCACATGCGGGTGCAGGCCGAGGCGATCCGAAGCGAACAGATCCCCGCCCCGGAGCGCATCATGCTGCGGATACTGCTGCCGTCCGACGAGATCGAGTTGCCCTATCCGCGAGCAAGGACGCCGAAGGGCGCCACCCCGACCGCCGAGGTGCAGGAACTGGACCGGATCCTCCAGGCCAGGACCCGGGAGATCATCAGACGCCACACCTCCTCGCTGCGCAACGCCCTGCGCAACCTCAAGACGGACGCACTGGTGGACGAGGTGGACGTGAGGGTGCTGGAGGTGCCGCTGGCTCCCACGCACAAGCTGTATCTGAGGCGGGGCGTCGAGGGCCTCATGGGGCCCTACAGGATCGTGGAGCGCACGATCCTGATGGATGACGACACCGAGATCGACGCCTGGGACGTTCTGGGGCTTGGCTCGACCCTGATAAGGCTGGTCCATGACGAGGGCGATCCCCACGCCGTCGGTTCGGTGTTCATGCAGAGCTGGCAGGAGTGGTTCGACGCCTGTTGGCACCGTTACGGATCGTGCTGACACCCTCGGGCCCCTTTCAGTCCACTGGACTGGTTGTTGCAAATTGGTTGTCCCCGGCGAAACAGATCGCTAATCGGCCGACAACTTGTTTGCTGTATGACGGGTAGCGGTAGGGTCGACTTGTGGGTACCGGTAGTGCAGTGGATGAAGGCGGCCGGAAGTTCCAGGAGCTGAAGAGCGCCCTGCTCGCGGAGATCACCGAAGGCGAGTACGACGAAGGAACCCTGCTGCCGCCTCAGCGTGAGCTCGCGACGCAGTACAACGTGTCCCGGGACACGGTCCAGCGCGTGCTCATGGTCCTGGCCGAAGAGGGCTGGATCGATTCACGTCAGGGCAGGGGTTCGGTGGTGCTGCGCACGCAGACCGTCCGGTCGAGCGCCCGCGAAAACGCCACCGTACGGCGCGTGACACTGGGCCCACTCATCGCTGCCGCGTTCAGAGCGCCAGACGTCTCGCTCGACGCGTTCACCCTCACTTCAGAGGTCCTCTACACCCACGTTCGGGTGCAGGAGGAACTGATCCGGGCCCGCGAGATCAGGCCGGCCACGATCACCGTTCGCATGCTGGTGCCGGACGACGACCAGCCGATGCCGTTCCCCTACGCCCCGGGCGCTCGGCATGACGACCGGCCTCAACGGCATCTTCGGGGTATCCGGAAGTACCACACGGAGAACCTCGTCCGTCGCCTTGCGGAACTGGAGAGGGACACTCCCGGACTGACGGCCACGGTAGAGATCCGCCGGGTCCCCTTCGTTCCGTACTCGAAGCTGTACATCTTCAATGGTGCCGAAGTGGTGACGGGGCCCTACGTGCCGTCCGAGCGGCCTATAACCCTCGACGACGGAACCACTCTGGACGTCGTCGACGTCATGGGCTTCGACTCCACGCTGACTCACTGCGCCAAGGACTCCGACCCGGACTCGCAGGACTCGCTGATCGTGAGCAGCTGGCAGAGATGGTTCGACTCGACATGGCGGCTGCTCGCGACGTAACGAAGCGGGCACGAGGGCGTTAAAAAAGCCGGCACGCCCCCGACATGTCCGATAGGTCTCCCTCCAAAGGACGCATCAAGGCCATGCGAAGGGGCGCGTACCGCTATCGTGTGCATCAATTTTCTTGGATGCGCATCCCTTTTGATGTTTAGAACTAGCGTTTCAGGAGCATGAGTGGCGATCGGGGCTTGGCCTGACCGCGGGGGCGAAGTCCGGGATGCCGTGGTTTCGGCGTTTCGCCGGAACGAATGTGCCGCTCAGATCTCAGCGGGAGCGTCGCTATCCCCCGATGCAGGGGCCGACGTATTGGCCAATGTCTGCCCGGTCGGCAAGCCCCTGGACTCCACCGTTGTCGACGTCCTCACCCGGTTCGTCGCGTGTTTGCCGCTTGTGCGCAAGGACGACCTTCCCCTGCTTCCGACCTACTGGCCGCGTAACGAGCGCGACAGCCGGGCCTACCTGGACACGCTCGCTCGGCATGTGAAGCAGCGCATGCTGGCCCCCAACTGGACCGCAATTGGCGGGCTGTTCGCAGTGCTCGGCGTGCCCGGTGACGCACTGGACCGGTTCGCCGCACAGGTTCCCGCCATGTCCCGTCGCCCCTACAGCCTGCTGCTCACGAACCTCACCCGGGACACCGTGATCGTCCTGGACGGCCCCAAGCTCTCGGTGGCCGCTCTCGATTGGTCCTCGGCCTCCTACGGAGATCCTCTGCACGGCCTCGCCAGCCACCTGGTGCGGATGCGTTACCCCGAGGACCAATGGGACGAGGTCATCGACGCGTGGGTGCGGGGGATGCGGCGCACTCGCCCACTGGCCATCAGCGGTATCACCAGGGACCTTCCGCATTACATCGGCTTCGAACGCATTCATGCCGCGTACGACGATGTGATCCATGCGGCGAGGTCTCTCGGTGACTCGGTCGAAGACGGCCGGTTGGTCGAGGCGGCCGCCCATATCGGTACGGCTCTCAAAGACGCCGCCGACCTGCTCGGCATGTCCGAGGTCCCGAGCGAGAAGGAGATCGCGGACGCCCTGTTCCGTTGGCAGGCAGCGCGCTTCGCGCGGAAGACGGACGGGCTGCCGGACGCGCTGTTCATGTGGCGGCGCGACCCTCGCGTCCCTGAGCGGGATGACTTCTCACCTGTTCTCGTGCGCCGTGCGCTCGCCGCGGAGGGACTCGCCCCGGCCGACCTGGTCTTCCGCGGTACGGCTCACCTCAACACCGTCGTCCGAGTGGAGGGGCATCCGGACCCCGTCGTGGTTCGCCGCGAAACCGCGGCGGCTCCTCGCCGCGAGCAGGGGCTTCTTCCGGAACACGCCGTTCTGCAACTGATCGAGAAGTCCGAAGCGCCGATCCGGGCGCCACGCATCCTGGCACTCGGGTTCGACGATTGCGGGCGCCACTTCGCGATCCACACGTACGAGGGCCCCGAGGGCCGGCCGCCACAGCATCCCGTGGACGGACTGCTGCCCGCCGAGGCGGACGAACTCGTCGATGAACTTGCCGCGCTAGCGAGGGTCGGCCACTCGTCCCTGTCGTACGAGGAGCCGAAGGAGGGCTTCTACCGCTGGCTGACGGAACGGCTTGCGTTCTTCGTCGACGCCCTTCCCGCCCGGACCCTGGAGGCCGCCGAGCAAAGAGGTCTGCCGAGCGGTGACGTACTCCGCTGGGCCCTCGGCCGCTATGAAGTGGCGCACCGCGCGCCCGTCATCCTGCACGGTGACCTCAACCCCTGGAACCTGGTGCGTGCCGGACGCGGGGGAGGGCTGACGATCATCGACTGGGAGATGGGGATGATCGGCGATCCCTTGTACGACCTCGTGCGTCATCTGCATCTGACGCCCACCCGGACGGAGATGCGGATGCGCATGTTCGACCGCTGGAGCAGCAAGCTTCCGCCGGAGTGCGTCACGGGGTGGGAGAAGGACTGGCGGGTCTACCGCTGGATCGAGCAGATCCGCTCGGCCTACGTCGATCTCGACCGGATGACCACCGGGGCCGCACTGGACACCCCGAACGTACGGCGGGCCGTCGACGCGTACGAGATGACCCTGTCCGCCGCCACCGGCTCCCTGGGACTGCGCCGACGCGCGGTACCGAAGGCACCGCCCGCGCTCAAGGCGTCCTGACTTCGGTCCGTTCGCACCGCCATGCGTAGGCTCCCCCCATGACCCACCCCCCCGGCCTCCGCGAACGCAAAAAACAACAGACCTACGAGTCCGTCTCCGAGATCGCCATCCGGCTCTTTCTGGAGAAGGGGTTCGATGCCGTGTCCGTTGCTGAGATCGCCGCTGCCGCCGGGATCTCCAAGCCGACCCTCTTTCGGTACTTCCCGGTCAAGGAGGATCTCGTCCTGCATCGGATCGCCGATCACGAGGACGAGGCCGCTCGGGTCGTGAGGGAGTCGGGGGAGGCGCCGGTCACCGCCCTGCGGCGGCATTTTCTTGAGGGGCTGGAGCGGGGGGATCCCGTGACCGGGCTCAGTGATCATCCGCAGGTGCTCGCCTTTCATCGGCTTCTCTACGGGACTCCCTCCCTCGTTGCCAGAGCCCATGGGCATCTTGAGCGGCAGGAAGCCGCGCTCGCCGAGGTGCTCGGTGGGGACCTCGACGCACGGCTCGCCGCCGGGCAGATCATCGCCGTGCGGCGGGTGCTCGCTCTGGAGAACTGGCGGCGGATTGCCGAGGGGGAGCCGATCGAGGAGGTGCGCGTGGACGCCGTGGCTGCGGCTGAACGGGCCTTCGGGGCGCTGGCGGGTGGGTTGCCCTGGCTGGCCGGCGAACAATGAGGCTGAGTTAAAAAGTTAACTCGGTTGTGTTTTTTCGCGTACGCTCGCCCCTATGACCTCAGCCTCAGCCGACCCCACCCTGAAAGAGACCCTGCGCCGCGAGCGTGCCCACCACGACCGTTGCCTTGCCGCCCTCGCCGCCATGGTCGACGGGGCCCAGCGGCAGGTCGTCGTCGGTGAGGACGTCTCCGCCTCCGGCGCCGATGCCGAGGTCCTCGGGTACCAGTTGCGCAGTCAGGCCAAGGAGATGCGGGAGCTGCCCGAAGGGCCCTTGTTCTTCGGCAGGTTGGACTTCGATCGTGGAGACCACAGCGGGCAGGGCTACCACCTCGGGCGGCTGCGGATCACCGAGCATCCCGCCGCCCCGCCCCTCGTCGTCGACTGGCGTGCGCCCGTCTCCCGCGCCTTCTACCAGGCGAGCGTCCAGGATCCGCAGGGCGTCGCCGTGCGGCGGCGGTTCGGGTGGGCGCCAGGGAGCGCGGGGGACTCCGCCGACCTCACCGGGCTCGAGGACGAGCATCTGAGCGAGTGCGAGCACCTCGGAGAAGGCCGATCCGCGCCCAGCGCCATCGTCGCCCGCGAGATCGAACGGCCCCGCATCGGGCCCATGCGGGACATCGCCGCGACCATCCAGCCCGAGCAGGACGATCTCGTACGGGGCGACCTCGCCGTCTCCGTGTGCGTCCAGGGCGCTCCCGGGACCGGCAAGACCGCCGTCGGGCTGCACCGGGCCGCCTATCTGCTGTACACGCACCCGCAACGGATGCGACGTGGCGGACTCCTCGTCCTCGGGCCCAACCGGACCTTCCTCTCCTATATCTCCCAGGTGCTGCCCGCACTCGGCGAGACCGGCGTGCGCCAGTCCACGCTCCAGGACGAGATCGCCCGCCACCCGGTCACCGCCACCGACCCCCGCCAGACCGCCGTCCTCAAGCACGACGCCCGCATGGCAGAGGTGCTGCGTCGGGCGCTCTACGCCCGCGTGTCGACCGAGCCCCTCAACCCCCTTGAGATCAAGGACGGTTCCTACAGCTGGCGAGTCCCGCGCGGTGAACTCGCGCGGATCGTGGCAGACGTACGGGAGGAGGAACCGCCGTACGGCACCGGGCGGGAGCGGGTGCGCGGGCGGGTGGTGCGCAGTGTGCAGTTGCAGGCCGAGCGGCGGGCCGGTCCGCAGAACGGCGCCTGGGTGCAGCGGATTTCGCGGTCGAGGGCGGTCGGGGCGTTCCTCGACGTCGTATGGCCCAAGGTGCGGCCCGAGGAGCTGCTGGCCGAACTCCTCACGGATGGTGATGCGTTGGCCGCGCACGCCGACGGGCTCTTCGACGCCGGCGAGCAACAGACGCTGCTGTGGGGCAGATCGCCGCGGTCGTGGAAGTCGGCGCGCTGGTCGGCCGCCGATCTGGTGCTGCTCGACGAGGTCGCCGGGCTGGTGGAACATCCCGAGGGGTACGGCCATCTCGTCGTCGACGAGGCGCAGGACCTGTCGCCGATGGAGTGCCGGGCCATCGCGCGCCGGGCCCGGTTCGGGTCGCTGACCGTCCTCGGTGATCTGGCGCAGGGGACCACACCGTGGGCGGCCCGCTCCTGGCACACCGTCCTCGCCCATCTCGGCAAGCCGGACGCGACCGTCGTACCGCTGACCGTCGGGTTCCGGGTGCCGCGGGCCGTCGTAGGGCTTGCCAACCGGCTCCTGGCACGGCTGGACGTGGAGGTGCCGGCGGGGCGGTCGCTGCGGCAGGACGGGGAGTTGCGGATGCGGCCGGTGGCTGACGCGGAGGCGCTGCCCGAGGCTGTCGTGGCGGCCGTGCGGGACGCGCTCGCGCAGGACGGGTCCGTAGGGGTTGTCGCGGCCGACGAGCACGTGGAGGACGTACGCCGTGCCCTCGACGCGGCCGGGATCCCCGCCGCCGGGCCGGACGAGATCGGGGCGCGGGTGAGCGTCGTAACGGCCGCAGTGGTCAAGGGACTTGAGTACGACCATGTCGTGGCCGTCGAGCCGGCGGCGATCGCGGAGGCGGAGGAGCGCGGGCTGCACCGGCTGTATGTCGTGCTGACCCGGGCGGTGTCGCGGTTGGAGGTGGTGCACGGGCGGCCGCTGCCGTTCTAGTCGTTGCAGGGCTACGGCCGCCGCTGCCGTTCTAGTCGTTGCAGGGCTACGGCCGCCGCTGCCGTTCCAGCCTTGCAGAGCTACGGCCGCCGCTGCCCTTCCAGCCATTGCAGGGCTACGGCCGCCCGTGCGGCCGAGTCAGACGCCGCTGTTGCCGCTGTCGAGAAGCGGGATCAACTGCTCCTCCTCATACGTCAGATGGGCCTCCAGCTCGGTCGTCAGGCGGTCGACCTCTGCGTGGACGGCAGCGGGGTCCGGGTCCGCGAGTGCCGTGCGCAGCTCCTCCACCAAGGTCGCGATGTGCTCGTGCTCCGCGCGCAGCCGGTCGAGGACGGGCGCCGCCTCCGGGTGGCGGTCGGACAGGAACGGGAACATGGCCATGTCCTCGCCCGTGTGGTGGTTGTGCAGGCCCTGGCAGAACGTCAGGCAGTTCACCCGGAGTTGGGCGCCGAGGGTCGAGCCGCCGGCCGTCATCTCGCGGCGGATCAGGGCGAGTTCGCGGCGGAAGACGTCGTGGACGAGCCGGATCGCCTCGGCCGGGGATCCGGCGTTGATGTTCGGCGGGCCCGGGCGTGCGATCTCGTGCAGTGCGACCACGGGGAGGACCCGGTCCGTCTTCTCCTGGTAGGTCGCCCAGCCGCGGTCCGCCTCCACGGCCCGCGCGAAGGCCTGGTCCCGTTCGTCGCCGGCCAGGACGACAGCCCGCGCCTCGTAGGTGAACACACCGCTTTCGACGGTGACTTGGGGGTTCGCTACGAGGTTGCGGTACCAGTCGGGGTGGCGGGGCGAGCCGCCCGCCGAGGCGATCACGAGGATCCGGTCGCCGCCGTCGGGGAGGTAGCCGACGGGAGTGGTGTGCGGGGTGCCGGTGCGGGCGCCGGTGGTGGTGAGCAGGATCAGACGGCCGCCCTCGAAGGGGCCGCCGACCTGGCCGTGGTGGGCGCGGAACTCGTCGATGATCCGCTGGTTGAAGTCGTGGAAGGCGTTGGCGGGGTTGGTCACTTGCTCTGCTTTCTCTGGTCTCCGGTCGATTCCTGGTCATTTCCTGGAGGACTCAGAGAAAGCGGCGGACCCCTGGCCCGCGCCGGCCTCACTCAGAGGCCGGGCACCCAACTCGCTCACGGCACATGGCCGACCCGGCAGTCATGTCCACACGGTAACGTCCGGCGCATGATCGAGACCAACGAGTTTGCGGACGTTCCCACGACGACACTGGCCGATCTTCTCGGCCGTGAGCAGGTCATGGACATCGGGATCAGGCCCTTGTGGGGGCCGGTGCCGAGGATCGCGGGGCCGGCCTTCACCGTACGGTGCCCTCCCGGCGACAACCTGATGCTGCACGCGGCGATCCACCGGGCGCCGGCCGGTTCGGTGATCGTGGTGGAGTCCGGTGATCTCGACTACGCGCTGGCCGGCGGGAACGTCTGCGCGGTGGCCCAGCGCCGGGGGATCGCCGGGTTCGTGGCGGACGGCGTGATCCGGGACCTGGCCGAGGTGCGGGAGGCGGGCTTCCCGGTGTTCGCGCGGGGAGTCATCCCGATCCCGGGCACCAAGAAGGCCGTGACGCCGCTGGGTGAGCCGGTGCGGTGCGGTGGGGTGCGGGTCGAGGCGGGGGACGTGGTGGTGGCAGACGAGGAGGGAGTCGTTGCCGTGCCGGGCGCACGCCTGGCGGAGACCTTGAGCGCTGCCCGCGCCAAGCTGGCCAAGGAGGCGGCGGAGACGCTGGACCAGTGGGAGACGGCGCATCGGAAGCGGGTTGACGAGGCTCTGGCCGCGGGTGGGTTCGAGGGCTGAGCGCGGTGCTGTTGTTCCTCGACGTGGATGGGACGCTGTTGCCGTTCGGGGCGGTGGGGGCAGCGGGGTCTTCGGGTCCTGTGGAGGCGTATCCGCTGTACGAGCCCGCCTTCCCGCTGCCGGCGGAGGCCGCCGGCCACCCCTTGCTGGCCCGTGTCGATCCCGCGCTCGGTGCGCGACTCACCTCGCTGGGTTGCCAGTTGGTGTGGGCCACGACGTGGATGGACGACGCGAACACCTGCCTGGCGCCCTGGCTCGGGCTTCCCCCACTGCCCGTCGTGGACTGGCCGGACGCGGACGACGAGGGCAGGACCACCGGGCTCCACTGGAAGACCCGTCCGCTTGTCTCCTGGGCAGCCGGCCGGGACTTCGTCTGGGTCGACGACGAGGTCACTGATGCCGACCGGGCGTGGGTGGCGGGGCAGCATTATCCGGGTCGGGCGCTTGTGCATCGGGTCGAGGCTCAACGGGGTCTGACGGAAGAGGACTTCGCCGTACTGGAGGAGTGGATCAGGGGGTGAGGGGGGCGGGGGATATCGGGTGGTCCTCCCGGGCGCGCTCGACCTACCGTCGGCCTCATGGCTGACGAAGGTTTCAACGATCCGCGGCTGGCCGCTGTCTACGACCCGCTCGACCCCGATCGCCGTGATCTCGACGCGTACATCGGGATGGTGGAGGAGTTCGGGGCGCTGCGGGTGCTGGACGTCGGCTGTGGGACTGGGGTGTTCGCGTTGGCGCTGGCCGGGCGGGGGGTCGAGGTCGTCGGGGTCGATCCCGCGCCGGCGTCGCTCGACGTGGCCCGGGGGAAGCCAGGTGCGGAACGGGTGCGCTGGATCCACGGAGACGCGACCGAACTGCCCCCGCTGTGCGTCGACTTGGTGACCATGACGGCCAACGTGGCGCAGCAGATCGTGGAGGCGGACGCCTGGCGGGGGACCCTGCGGGGCGCACACGCGGCCCTACGGCCCGGAGGGCGCCTGGTGTTCGAGACGCGGGACCCGGCTCGGCGGGCCTGGGAGGAGTGGAACCGGCAGGCGTCGTACGCCGTGACCGAGTTGGCGGGTGTCGGGACGATCGAGAGCTGGGTCGAAGTGACCCGTGTGGAGGGGCAGTTGGTGTCGTTCCGGTGGACCTATGTGTTCGCCGCGGACGGACTGACGCTGACCTCGGATTCCACCCTGCGCTTCCGGGAGCGGGCGGAGATCGAGGCGGAACTGGCCGGGCAGGGGTTCGTGGTGGAGGACGTACGGGACGCACCGGACCGGCCGGGCAGGGAGTTCGTGTTCGTGGCGGGGCGGGAACCTGGCAGCAGGTAGGCGCGGAGCACGTGGGTGAGCCGCGGGAGGGACTGCCAGGTACCCGGGTCTGCTCAGCGTTGGAGGCTTGGCGACAGGGGGACCCAGCGGTGCGGGGTGTGGAGGTCGACCGCGTCTCGTCCGGCGCTGATCTTCAGGCCCGCGGCGGCGCAGCAGTAGGCGAGGACATCGGCGCCGTAGGGGAACGCGTGCTTGCGCTGCCAGAAACGGAACGTCCAGTACGCCTCCGGGTCCGAGTCGTGCGGCCCTGTGTGGATCTCGTCGCCCGCGACGATCTCGCCGTCACGGGCGAGGGCGCCGAACGTCCCGCCCTTAGGGTTGAAGTAGACCCCGTAGGCCGTGGTGCCCGCCGATATCGCGCGCAGTACCGCGTTGTCGCTGGGCATGTACCCGTCCTGGGCGATGACGCAGCCACCGGGGGTGCCGGCCACGCCGCTGACGCCCACGTAACGCAGGGACTCGTCGTAGTCCATCGGGTCGAAGGGCGCGTGGTCGCGGTCGGCGCGCGGGCAGTGGGCGGGGTCGGCGCCGAGCCGTCGTATCAACTCGTCCTCGTCCAGGCCCTGTACGAAGCAGACACCGAGCCCTTCGGTGTACAGCGGTTCGCTGCCGAAGGCGGCGATCAGGGCGTCCGCGGCCTCCTGTGCGGCGACCTCCTGCGGAGGCAGCTCGATCGCTCCGGGCAGGTCCCGGACGAGCGGCGCGAGCGGAGTGGTCAGCAGCAGCCGGCCCGGTGACCAGGGTGGCGCCTGCGGTGTCCATACGTCCGCCCCGGCGTCGATCAGCGCGCGCACTGTGGCGTCGTCCATGCTGTGGACGGCGTACCAGAGGGGGGTGTGGTCGTCGTGGTCGCGTACGTCGACGTCCGTGACGTGAGGGAGGAGCGCGCTCACCGCTTCCGCCGAGCCCTGTTCCGCGGTGAGGTGGAGCGGAGTGGTGCCTTGCCATCCGACGGCGGCCTCGGGCGGGGCGCCGCCCTCTAGCCGGGCCCGGATCAGGGCCGCGTCACCCCAGTCGCGGTAGCCGATTCCCTTCCAGTCGGCTTGGGGCACATAGCGCAGGCGGGCCTCCTCCTCGCGCTGCCGTGCCTCGCGCTGGCGCCGGTCGAGGGGTGGTGCGAGGAGCGCCGGTGGGCCGCTCACCTCCATGGTCGTGAACGTGGTCGGCGGTTCGTCCTGATCCGGGGGTCCGAGGTCGGGCCAGACCTCGTGGGCCCTCCGGGACGCGGTGAGGAGCGCGGCCGTGTCGACGGGGGTGCGGGTCTCGGGTACGCCCTCGTCCGGCCACTCGACCACCAACTGCGTGGCACCCGGGGGTGGGAGCTCCGGCAGATACAGGTCCACGTCGGTCTTGAAGAGCGACCTGCGGGAGTGATGCAGGCCCGGATCCAACGGGATCAGTCCTACGGCCTGCTCGGTCGCCGCCTGCCTGGTCAGGCCGTCGGGGCCGGTGTACTCGATCCCCCGCATCACGGTGCCGTCCAGCGAGGTCACCCGGCGTCCGTCGGAGAACAGCAGCCCCACGCGGAGTCCTGACTGGCGCCGTGGTCCCCCGCTCTGCCTGCGGGCCCTGCGGAACACCGACAGATGCAGGGTGACCGACCGGGGCCACACGGACCACCCCGTCACCACCACCCGCGTCTCCGCCCCCACCCCGACCACGTCGAGCTGCGGCACCAGCGCGGGCGCGAACCGGTCGACGGGCGGCACGTACCGCCCCTCGTCCTCCCCGGCCGGCCCTAACCACGCCATCGCGCCCCGCTCGGCGGCCGGCTCCTCAGCGAGAACCAGATCATCGAAGAAACCCATAGGCAGAGCGTTGCACGGGGCACTGACAGTGGCGGTGGTGCGCGGTTGGTGGGACGAGGGGGAGGGGGAGGGGACTGCGGGCGCGCCGGGGTGAGAGGAGGCCGCCGGAAAGCCCCGGCGGGCGGTTGCCAGGGCTGCCCGCAGGCTCCCGTACGGGCCTCGGTGACCTGATGAAACCCCGTGGGAAGGGCACTCGAAAGGCGACCCGGTGTGTCGCACCACCCGCGGATGGCGTGCGCACCATGCTTGCCCGAGCAAGGCCGATTCCAACGGTCACACCGAGCGTGCTCCCCTCCAGAGCACCCGCTCCCCCCGACCCGGCGTGGCGTGGCGCACTTTTGCAAGCGGGTGCTTGCAATAGTTAGCGGGGGTGAGGCAAGGTAGACGCATGGCATCGCTCAACGTCGGCAATCTCGGTGAGTATCTGCGTGAACAGCGGCGCACCGCGCAGCTGTCGCTCAGGCAGCTCGCCGACGCCGCCGGGGTGTCCAATCCGTATCTGAGCCAGATCGAGCGCGGGCTGCGCAAGCCGAGCGCGGAGGTGTTGCAGCAGGTCGCCAAGGCCCTGCGGATCTCCGCCGAGACGCTGTACGTGCGGGCCGGCATCCTCGACGCCGAGCGGGACCGGGACGACGTGGAGACACGTGCGGTCATCCTCGCCGATCCCACGCTCAACGAGCGGCAGAAGCAGGTGCTGCTCCAGATCTACGAGTCCTTCCGCAAGGAGAACGGCTTCGAGATCGCCCCGGCCGACGCGGCCCCCGCGCAGGACGGCACACGGACCGGCGCACAGAGCGACCCGCAGAACGACAGCGACGTCCAGGACAGTGACGTACTGGACGGCACCGCCGTTGAAGACACCCGTACGACCGACGGCAGCGACGCCGACCCGCACCAGACGGCCAGTTGAGTCAGGACCCGGCTCGACAGCTCGCCGACCGGCACGCGGGACCCAAAACCCTCAGCAGAAAGCGACCCGGGAGGACCATCACCATGGCCATCACCGACGACATCCGCAAGGCCGTAAAGGACCCGACCCCGCTCTACTTCCTCGCCGGCGCCGGTGACCTGGCCTTCCAGGAGGCCAAGAAGGTGCCCGGCCTGGTGGAGCAGCTCCGCGCCGAGGCGCCGTCCCGGATCGAGGCCGTGCGCGGCACCGACCCGAAGGTGGTCCAGGAGAAGGCCCAGGCGCGCGCCAAGGAGGCCGGCGCCAAGGTCAAGGAGACGCAGGAGACCCTTCAGGCGAAGTTCGGTGAGTTCTTCACCAGCCTGGACGGCGACATCAAGAAGCTCGGCTCCACCCTCGACGCCGACCTGAAGAAGCTCGGCGAGTCCGCCCAGGACTTCGCCCTGCGCAGCGTGGGCGTGGCCGCCGAGTACGCCGTCAAGGCCCGTGAGACCTACGAGAAGGTCGCCGAGCACGGTGAGCAGGCCGTGAAGACCTGGCGCGGCGAGGCCGCCGAGGAGATCGAGGAACTGGCGATCGCCGTCGAGCCCGACGCCGAGCCGGGCGACATCAAGGTCGCGACCCCGGCCACGGTCGCCAAGCCCGCCACCGCCACCGCCACGACCGCCGCCCCTGCGCCGGCCCCGGCCAAGAAGACGGCCCCCGCCGCCAAGAAGGCCACCCCGCGCAAGACCGCGCCGAAGAAGACCCCGCCCGCGAAGTAAGTCACCCCGCGGGACGGATCAGGGTTACGGGCCGGGCACTTACCGAGTGCCCGGCCCGTTGTCCGGGTAGCTGACTCGCGGGAGCGGGTACGGTGACCGCGTAATCGCTCAATCGCGTAATGACGAGCCGAGTCGGGTGGTGGACGTTGTGCTGATGCAGGGGTTCGCAGGCTTCATGTGGCTGCTGAGCATGGCCCTGATCGTTTTCAGCGGTTTCGCGCTCTTCGACGCCGCCATCCGCCGTGAGGACGCCTACCGCGCGGCAGACAAGAAGACCAAGCCCTTCTGGCTGGTCATCCTCGGGCTGGCCTTCGTGGTGAACCTGATCTTCAACATCCTGTCGTTCCTGCCGATCATCGGTCTCATCGCCACGATCGTGTACATGGTCGACGTACGTCCGGCGATCCGCGCCCTGCCGGGCGGCGGCCGCAGCGGCCGGGGCAGGGGTTCGAGCAGCGACGGCCCCTACGGCCCCTACAACGGAGGTCGCTAGAAGCAACGGAGGTCGCTGGAAGCGCCCCTCGACCGGCCCGAACCCGCTAGCCCTCGCGGTCCAGCAGCAGTACCGCCACGTCGTCCGCCAGCTCGCCCCCGTTGAGCGAGCGCACCTCGTTGACCGCGGCCCGCAGCAGTTCCTCGCCGCGCAGTCCCTCGGACAACTGGCGGCGGATCATGGCGACCATCCCGTCCTGCCCGAGCCGCTCCCGGCCCTGGCCGATGTGTCCCTCGATGAGCCCGTCGGTGTAGAGCATCAGGCTCCACTCGGCGCCCAGCTCGACCTGCATCCGGGGCCAGCGCGCGCCCGGCAGCAGCCCCAGCGCGGGGCCGTTGTTGTCGTACGGCAGCAGGCGTGCGGGGCGGCCCGGCCGGGCCACCAGCGGTGAGGGATGCCCGGCGAGGCACAGTCCCGCCCGGCGCCCGTCCGGCGCGATGTCGACCGTGCACAGGGTGGCGAAGATCTCGTCGTCGGAGCGCTCGTGCTCCAGCACCTCCTGGAGCGTGCCGAGCAGTTCGTCCCCGCACAGGCCCGCCAGGGTCAGCGCCCGCCAGGCGATGCGCAGCTCCACCCCGAGCGCCGCCTCGTCGGGACCGTGTCCGCAGACGTCACCGATCATCGCGTGCACGGTCCCGTCGGGCGTGCGGACGACGTCGTAGAAGTCCCCGCCGAGCAGGGCCCGCGAGCGCCCCGGCCGGTACCGCGCGGCGAACCGCAGCGAGGAGCCCTCCAGCAGCGGCGTGGGGAGCAGGCCGCGCTCCAGGCGCCGGTTCTCCTGCGCCCGCACCCGTCCCTCGGCGAGCCTGCGCTCCGCCGAGTCGGAACGTTTCCTCTCCACGGCGTACCGGATCGCCCGGCTCAGCAGCCGGCCGTCCAGCTCGTCCCGGAAGAGGTAGTCCTGGGCGCCCACCCGTACCGCCTCCGCGCCTCGCTCGGCGTCTCCGGACGCGGTCAGCGCGAGGACGGCGTGCCGGGGCGCGAGTTCCAGGACGTGCCGGAGTACGGCGAGCTCGTCGTCGTCAGCGGTACGGCCGGAGCCGGGCAGCGCGAGGTCGAGCAGGATGCAGTGCACGTCGTCCGTGAGCAGCCGCTCGGCCTCGGTGAGGTTGCGGGCGGTGCGGACGCGGATCGGCCTGCCGGCGGGGTCCAGGAGTTCGGGTACGACCGTGGAGCCGCCGGGATCGTCCTCGATCACCAGCAGGGTCAGTTGGGTGGCGGCGTTGTTGTCGACCGTGGCTTCCTTGCGCGGGGCGTCTTCCCTGGAGGGGCCGCCCTTGGGTGCGGCCGGCGCCTGACCACTCTCCGCGGCCGGGATCGCGCGCTGCCGCGGTATGGGTACGGGCATGGTCTCGGATTCCTTCCCTCCCCCCGAGGGCACGGTGGGGCGAGGGGTCTCGATCCACCGACGGGGACCATAGCGGGTGCCGGGCCGGGAAAGGAATGGTGTGCGACACGTGGCTTGGCCGGTCGCCACTGTCATATGCCGCGTTCCGTACCGCAGTTGGACAGGTGACAGGTGTCGTCGGGATGACGAACGTCACGTTCCCGGCAGGTTTGCGGGGCCGTCAGGGGTGCGGCGCGTCACATGACCTGGGTCTCACGCCGCCGTGGGCCCCGGATCGGGCGACACTCGCGCAGGCCCACGCCGCCCCCGTGGAGCGTCCCTCACGCGTCCGGTCGCACCACTCCGAGGATCGGCATCGAGCCCGCGCCCGCGAGGGTCACTGTGCGTCCCGGGCGCGGGGCGTGCACGATCGCGCCCTCGCCGAGGTACATCGCCACATGACTGGCGTCGTCGAAGTAGATGATCAGGTCGCCGGGCCGCATGTCCTTGATGTCCACGTGCTTGAGCTGCTTCCACTGCTCCTGCGAGGTGCGCGGGATGGGCTTGCCGGCGCTCGCCCAGGCCTGTGAGGTCAGTCCGGAGCAGTCGTACGAGTCCGGCCCCTCGGCGCCCCATTCGTACGGTTTGCCGATCTGGGTCGTCGCGTACCGGACGGCGATCTTGCCGGCCTCGCTGGCCTTGCCGTCGATCTCGTCGAGGATGCCGGAGTCCAGCCAGGCGCTCTGGGCCTTGTGGGCCGCCTGCTCCTCCAGTTCGGCGAGGCGCTCCTTCTCCCGCTCCTCCAGCTGGGATTCGAGCTGCTCGGCCGCCGCGATCTGCTGCTCGACCTTCTTCTTGGCCGCGGCCTTCGCCTTGCGCCCCGCCTCCAGCTTGGTCCACTGGGCGGAGGCGTCGTCGGCGTACTGCTTCAAGTCCTGCTGGGTTTGAGTGAGTTCGGCGATGAGGGCCTTGGTGGCGCGCTGGCCCTGGAGGACGCGGCCGGTGGCGTCCAGGAACTCCTGCGGGTTGTCGCTCAGTATCAACTGGGCCTCGTCCGGGAGGCCGTTGGTGCGGTACTGGGCGGCGGCCGCGGCGCCCGCGCGGGCCTTGAGCCGCCTGAGCTTCTCCTGGCCCTGCACGATCTTCTTGGCCAGCGCGACGATCTGGGCCGACTGCTGCCGGGCCTTCTCCTCGGCGGCGTTGTAGGCGTCGGTGGCGACGGCGGCGTCGTGGTACAGCGCGTCGAGACGTTCGCGTACGGCCTCGAGGTCCTTGTTGGTGACGGCGGTGCCGGGGGTCGGTGAGGCCGTGGGGGAGGGGGTGGGGGTCGGACTCGGGGCGGCGAACGCGGTGGCCGGTGCCGCGAGTACGGCGACCGCGCCGATCACGGTCACGGCCGTAGCGATCAGACCGCGCTTGCCCGTGCCCATACCTGTTCCCCCAAAGCTGATTTACCGTCAGTAACTTACGGTGCTCGGGGGATCGTGCCACGTCACAGCCGAAAACGACAGGGGCCTGCCTGCCCGGCGTACCCCTGCGCGCACCTTCGCGCCTCGCGTCTGTCGGTCCCTCCCCCACTCCTCGCCCCGCGAAGACGATCTCCCGGAGTTTGTGACGAACGCCTCATGCGGATCGTTCCCGCGGAGGAGGGGCCAGAGTGAGGGCGAGGGGCGCGGGCGCGGTGGTGGGGTCCCGTGACGTCGAGTCGGCTGCAAGGGGCGTGCGTCCGCCGGCGACTCGCTCCCGACCGGCGTCCGCGCGCGGTGCTTCCACGTCCCACGGTGCACCGCACTCCGCGCCGACCGGCGTCCGCGCGCGGTGCTTCCACGCCCCACGGGTGCACCGCGCCCCGCGCGGCGGTCCCCCATCGGAGGACTTGGCGGCCGGCGGGTATCTCAGCTCAAGGGGCCCCGCGGCCCGGCAGCCCCCACTCCGCCGGCCGCCGGGCGGGCCCACCCCGCACCACCCCAGGCCGGCCGAACCACCCCAGGCCGGCCGAACCACCCAGGGCCGCCCCCGAGTCACCTCCGAGGAGCCAACGCCCCCCAAGCCACCGTCACTTCTCCCTGGCGCCAGCGGGAAGGGCCGTCCGTGATCGGCCAGTCGGTGGTGAGGTGGCGGGCCGTTCGGATCCAGCGCTGGCGGGCGCCGTACGACGCGTAGGGCGCCGCCGCTGCCCACGCGCGGTCGAAGTCGTGGAGGAAGGCGTGCACCGGTTCGCCCGGGACGTTGCGGTGGATGAGGGCCTTCGGCAACCGTTCGGCGAGGTCGGAAGGCCGGTCGAGGGAGCCCAGCCGGGTCGCGAAGGTGACCGTCCTGGGCCCCTCGGGGCCGAGTGCGACCCACACGTGCCGACGCCCGATCTCGTCGCAGGTTCCCTCGACGAGCAGTCCGCCCCGGCAGCCGTCGGAGGCCGGCGCGAGCCGGGCGCACAGCCGCTCCCACACGGCGGCCACCTCGGCCTCGTCGTACTGGCGCAGTACGTTCGCGGCCCGGATCAGCAGGGGCCGTTCGCGGACCGGGATCTCGAACCCGCCGTGCCGGAAGACGAGTCCGTCCCGCTCGTAGGGCCGGGCCGCCGCCACCCGCGCCGGTTCGATCTCGACGCCGACCACGCGCGTGCGGGGGGCCGTCTCACGGAGCCGGGTGAGCAGTTCGACGGCCGTCCAGGGCGCGGCCCCGTACCCGAGGTCGACCGCGACCGGATCGGCGGCGCGGCGCAGTGCGGCGCCGTGGGTCGCCGCGATCCAGCGGTCCATGCGGCGCAGCCGGTTGGGGTTGGTCGTCCCGCGCGTGACCGTGCCCACGGGGCGAGAGGCGGCACGGGACGTCATGTCTAAGAGGGTATGCGGCGGCCCGGGGCCGGTCCGCTGTGCGGGCGGTCGCGCGGGTGGGTCGCTGCCCGCCGGGCCTTCTTACGCGCTCCGCAGCCTTCTTGCGCGCTCCGCAGCCGTCATAACGCGCCCGCGGCCTTCATAACGCGCCCGCAGCCTTCATAACGCGCCCCGCTCTCGAACGGTTGAGCGACCTCGGGTAATACCTCGGCAAAAACCGCCCCGCCAGGAATGGGAACGCCTCCCTCCGGTGTTCCTCCCCTCGGAGGGCCCCCGCACCCTCCGACAGGCATGCCCGCAGCAAGGAGGAACGCCACGTGAGCCAGTACATCAGCAGGCTCCAGCGTCGCTCTCCCACCACGACCCCGCGGCTGTGGCTGCCGCACCGCCGCCCCCGCCGCGTCGCCATGCTCTCCGTGCACACCTCACCGCTCCACCAGCCCGGCACCGGCGACGCCGGCGGCATGAACGTCTACATCGTCGAGCTCGCCCAGCGTCTCGCGGCGATCAACATCGAGGTCGAGATCTTCACCCGCGCCACCACGGGCGGCCTCCCCCCGACCGTCGAGATGGCCCCCGGCGTCCTCGTCCGCCACATCGACGCCGGTCCCTACGAGGGCCTCAACAAGGAGGACCTCCCCGCCCAGCTCTGCGCCTTCACCCACGGCGTCATGCAGGCATGGGCCGGTCACCGCCCGGGCCACTACGACCTGGTCCACTCGCACTACTGGCTCTCCGGCCACGTCGGCTGGCTCGCCGCCCAGCGCTGGGGCACCCCGCTCGTGCACGCCATGCACACCATGGCCAAGGTCAAGAACGCCAACCTCGCCGACGGCGACACTCCCGAGCCTGCCGCCCGGGTCATCGGCGAGACCCAGATCGTCTCCGCCGCCGATCGCCTCATCGCGAACACCGCAGAGGAGCGCGAGGAGCTCGTCCACCACTACGCCGCCGATCCCGCCAAGGTCGCCGTCGTCCACCCCGGCGTGAACCTCGACCGCTTCCGCCCGGCGGACGGCCGAGCGGCGGCCCGCGCCCGCCTCGGCCTGCCCCAGGACGCGCTCATCCCCCTCTTCGCGGGCCGCATCCAGCCCCTGAAGGCCCCCGACGTCCTGCTCCGCGCGGTGGCGGTCCTCCTCGACCAGCGCCCCGACCTGCGCTCCCGCATCCTCGTCCCGGTCGTCGGCGGCCTCAGCGGCAGCGGCCTCGCCAAGCCGGAGGGCCTGCAGAAACTGGCCTCCCGGCTCGGCATCGCGGATGTCGTACGGTTCCACCCGCCCGTCGGCCAGGAGCAGCTCGCGGACTGGTTCCGGGCCGCGTCCGTGCTGGTCATGCCGTCCTACAGCGAGTCGTTCGGCCTGGTCGCCATAGAGGCCCAGGCGGCCGGCACCCCGGTGCTCGCCGCGGCGGTCGGCGGGCTGCCGGTGGCGGTGGCCGACGGACGGACCGGCTTCCTCGTACGAGGACACGATCCGGCCGCCTACGCGCGCGTGCTGCGCGATTTCGCCGACGACCCGGCGCTGTCGCCCCGCATGGGCGAGGCGGCGGCCCGGCACGCGCAGTCCTTCGGCTGGGACACCGCGGCCGCGGCGACGGCGGACGTGTACGTGGCCGCCGCGCAGTCGTACCGGCGTCACGTACGCTCGCTGCATGGCTGAGGCAGAGAAGGCGGCGCAGGTCATCGAGGGCGTTCTCAAGGACGCCGAGGTCGAGTGGGAGAGCCCCGCGCCCGGCAACTACGTCGTGCAGCTCCCCGGCACCCGCAAGCTGAAGACGACCGTCTCGCTCCTGGTCGGCCGCCACTCCCTCTCCGTGAACGCCTTCGTCATCCGCCACCCCGACGAGAACGAACCCGGCGTCCACCGCTGGCTCCTGGAACGCAACCTCAAGCTCTACGGCGTGAGTTACGCCGTCGACCGGCTCGGTGACATCTACGTCGCCGGCAAGCTCCCCCTCGCCGCCGTCACCGCCGACGAGGTCGACCGCCTCCTGGGCCAGGTCCTGGAGGCGGCCGACGGGAGCTTCAACACCCTGCTGGAGCTGGGTTTCGCCACCGCGATCCGCAAGGAGTACGAGTGGCGGGTGGCCCGGGGCGAGTCGACCCGCAACCTGGACGCGTTCGCGCATCTGACCCGGCGTACGGAGGACTGACTCCGGGGCGGGCTCGCCTGGTTGGGCGGGGCGTGTCGGACGGCTGAGGCCGGCTCGCCTGGTTGGGCGGGGCGTGTCGGACGGCTGAGGCCGGCTCGCCTAGTTGGGCGGGAGCGTGCCGGACGGCCGGGGCGGGCTGGTGGGACCGGGGTCCTCGGGCGTGGGCGTGGGAGCGGACTGCTTGTCCAGCTGGTCGGCGAAAGCCCGCAGCGCGTCGGCGAGTTCCTTCTTGGTGGGCAGCTGGTCGACCTTCCGGTCGCGTTCGGCGATACGGCGATTGAGCTCCGCCAAGTCGCTGGGCGCGGAAGGCTGTCCGCTGGGTTCCTCGGTGGGTTCCTCGGTCGGTTCGTCGGGGGACGTGGAGGTGGGGCTGGGATCGACCCCGCCGGCGCTTCCGCCACTGCCGCCACTGCCGCCGCTGCCGCCGACGGTCCCCCCGTCGGTCCCGCTCTCGTCCCCCGGATAGCCGGCCGACGTGCTCGGCTCTGCACTGGGCCCGTCGTCCGAACTCGCCGCGATGGCACCGCCGACGCTCACCGCGACCAGGACGGCCGCTCCCGCGACGGCGACGGAGAGACGCCTGAACGGTAAGGACTTCTGTCTGTCACCGGTGTTCTGTGCGTCACCGGCGTTCTGCCTGTCACCGGCGTTCTGCCTGTCACCGGTTTTCTGTGTGTCACCCGTGTTCTGTCTGTCATCCATGCCGCGACGCTAATCGCCGACGATCACCGGACGGGCGCCTTCCGTCGATCTCCTAGCGCTCACCCGGTACCGCCCCGGAGTCACCCCCACCAACCGCTTGAAGTGCCGGGTGAGATGGGCCTGGTCGTGGAATCCGGTGAGCGCGGCGACCTCGGCGGGCCCGCTCCCGGCGAGCAGCAGCCGCCGGGCCCGGTCGACGCGGCGCGAGGTCAGGTACTGGTGCGGCGCGATGCCGTACCCGCTGCTGAACGCCCGTACGAGATGCGCCGGATGGGCCTGGACGGTCGCCGCGGCGGCCTCCAGGGAGAGCCCCTCCACGACCCGCTCGTCGAGGAGTTCCCGCAGCCGGCGGGCCAGGGCGGGGTCACGGCGCGTGGGTCGGCCGTACGACCGGGGCTGCAGGAGACTCCGGAGCCGGTCGCTGATGAGGGTCAGCCGGCTCTCGGCCTCGAACTCCTCACCGGGTCTGGTCAGCGCCGTGTGCAACTGCCCCACCCGCAGCCGCAGTACGGGGTCCCGCAGATCGGGGCCGTCGACGGCGGGCCCGATGAGCTCGTCGCCGAGGTGGGTGCCGTCGAGGTAGAGGACCCGCTTGCGGAAGCCGCCGGGGGTGGCGGGCGAGCCGTTGTGCGGGACGTGCGGCGGCAACAGGGACACGGTGTCGTCCGGCGTGCCGTGCTCGTGCCGGTCGAGGTCGTACCGTACGGCGCCGTCGTCCACGATGAGCAGCGTCCACGCCTCGTGCACGTGCATGGGGTAGGCGTACTCGGTGAAGTGCGCGTGGAAGACCTCGGTGACGCCCGGGACGGTCGGGCGCCACGCGGTGACCTCCTGCGGGGGCGGGGTTCTCGGCGCCATGCAAAGAACGTACAAGACGGTGTCGTACGGCGGCCGCGAGTCTGGGCGCATGAGTACCGAACCCCTCCGCTTCGACACCAAGATCGCCGTCCTGCTGCGCGAGGACCTGGAGACCTGGCAGCGCCTGAACGTCACCGCCTTCCTGGTCAGCGGCCTGGCCGCGCAGGCGCCCGAGGTGCTCGGCGAACCGTACGAGGACGCCGACGGGGTGCCCTATCTGCCGATGTTCCGGCAGCCGGTCCTGGTCTTCGAGGGCACCAAGGAGACGCTGACGGCGGCCCACGCGCGCGTGCTGTCCCGCTCGCTGCCGCGCGCGCTCTTCACGAGCGACCTGTTCGCGACGGGCAACGACCGGGACAACCGCGCGGCGGTCCGGGCGGTCGCGACGGCGGACCTGGACCTGGTGGGGCTGGCCGTGTACGGGCCGCGAAACGCCGTGGATAAGGTGCTCAAGGGGGCGCGGATGCATCCGTGACGGAGGGGGCGGACCGGTCGTGGCCCCGGGGCGGGCGCGCCGCCGACGCGCCTGTGGGATCAGGCCGGGGCGGCTTCGGCGGCGGCCGGCTTCTCGGGTACGGCGATATCGGCGGCCGTTTCCCCGAGTGCGGCGGTCTCGGCGGCGGCTTCCCCGGGTGCGGCGGTCTTGACGGCCGCTTCCCCGGGTGCGGCGGTCTCGGCGACCGCTTCCCCCGGTACGGTCGCCTCGGCGGCCGTTTCCTCGGGCAGGTGCCGCATCAGGGCCGCGTACCCCACGGCCGCGACCGTCCCGACGACCGCGCACAGCCCCCACAGCCAGGCGGCGCCGTAACGGTCGATGACGAAACCGGACATCAGGGGCGCGACGAGGGCGGCGAGGGACCAGGACAGGGTGTACATGCCCTGGTAGCGCCCGCGGCCGTGGGCGGGGGAGAGGCGGACGACGAGCCCGGTCTGGGTGGGCGCGTTGATCATCTCGCCGAGCGTCCACACGCACACGGTGAGGGCGAAGAGGCCGACGGACCCGGCGAAGGCGGTGAGCCCGAAGCCGTACCCCGCGAGCAGCGACGAGACGACGAGGAGCCGCTTCGGGTCCCGGTGCTGGATGAACCGGGTCACGGGGATCTGGAGGGCGACGATCAGGACCCCGTTGAGGGCGATGGCCAGGCCGTAGTCGGCGGGGGTGAACCCGGCGGCGCCCATCGCGACGGGCAGGCCGATGGAGCCCTGCTGGAAGATCACGGCGACCAGGAAGGACAGTCCAACGACGCTCATGAAGCGTCCGTCGCGCAGGACGGCGGCGAGGCGGACGTCGTCGGAGACCTTCCCGGCGTGCTGGGCGACGGGCCGTGACTCGGGCAGTTTGAGGAAGACGACGACCGCGCAGACGGCGGTCATCCCGGCCTCGACGAGGAAGCCCGCGAGATAGCTGAACTCGGCGATGAACCCGGCGCCCATGGAGGAGACGGCGAAGCCGAGGTTGATGGCCCAGTAGTTGAGCGAGAAGGCCCGCACCCGGTCCTCGGGCCGCACGATGTCGGCCATCATGGCCTGCACGGCCGGCCGGGACGCGTTGGAGGCCATGCCGACCAGGAACGCGACGCCGGCGATGGCGACGGGGTGCTGCATGAAGCCGAGCAGCGCGACGGAGGCGGCGGTCGACGCCTGGGCCACGAGCAGGGTGGGCCGACGGCCCAGCCGATCGGTCATGACCCCCGCCCCGAGCGACGACACGACGCCGCCGAGCCCGTGCAGGGAGGCGACGAGACCGGCGTAGGAGGCGGAGTAGCCGCGGTCCAGGGTGAGGTAGAGCGCCATGAAGGTGGCGACGAAGGCGCCGAGCCGGTTGACGAGGGTGCTGGTCCACAGCCACCAGAACTCACGGGGGAGCCCGGAGACGGTCTCGCGGGTGGCGCGTCTCAGGGTGGCGAGCGGCATGGACGGTCCCCCATGTATGTAAGTGTCCCGGATGGCAGGCACAACTTACGAAGGCGGGTCGGCGGTCGGCCACTCAATTAACAGATCCCGTCAACCGTCCGTCTGTCGAGCGGGCACTACCGGGATCGAAGGCGTGGATTACGCTCATACGCATGGCCGACGCACCGTACAAGCTGATCCTCCTCCGCCACGGCGAGAGCGAGTGGAACGCGAAGAACCTGTTCACCGGCTGGGTGGACGTCAACCTCAACGAGAAGGGCGAGAAGGAGGCAGTCCGCGGCGGCGAGCTCCTGAAGGACGCCGACCTCCTGCCCGACGTGGTCCACACGTCCCTCCAGAAGCGCGCGATCCGCACCGCCCAGCTGGCGCTGGAGTCCGCGGACCGCCACTGGATCCCGGTCCACCGCTCGTGGCGCCTGAACGAGCGCCACTACGGCGCCCTCCAGGGCAAGGACAAGGCGCAGACCCTCGCGGAGTTCGGCGAGGAGCAGTTCATGCTGTGGCGCCGTTCCTACGACACGCCCCCGCCGCCCCTCGAGGACGGCACGGAGTTCTCCCAGTCGGAGGACCCCCGTTACGCCTCCATCCCGCCGGAGCTGCGGCCCCGCACGGAGTGCCTGAAGGACGTCGTCGTCCGCATGCTCCCGTACTGGTACGACGGCATCGTCCCGGACCTCCTGGCCGGCCGCACGGTCCTGGTCGCGGCCCACGGCAACAGCCTCCGCGCCCTGGTCAAGCACCTGGACGGCATCTCGGACGCAGACATCGCGGGCCTCAACATCCCGACGGGCATCCCCCTCTCCTACGAACTCGACGCCTCCTTCAAGCCGCTGACCCCGGGCGGCAAGTACCTCGACCCGGACGCGGCCGCGGCAGCGATCGAGGCGGTCAAGAACCAGGGCAAGAAGAAGTAACCGAACGCCAGGAAGCCCCCGACCTGCGAGTTTCTCGCGGGGCGGGGGCTTTTTGGTCAGGCTGGGCCGTCTGTGGGCCGTGCGCTGCTCAGGCATCCGCCACAATGCGGACGTGGACGTGACAGATCTCGCCGTGAAGGTGGGCACCGGGGCCCTGGGCGGCGCTACAGCTTCCCTGTTCCTCGCCAGCTACGTGGCTCAGCGCCAAGAGCGGGGGAAGTTGCGAGCAGCGGATCTTGACGCCCTGCGTTCGTACATAGCCCAGCGCCTTTCACACTTGGCGCTGCACTGGCATCGCTACTCCGTGACCAAGAGCTATCCGGGGCAGTTCTTGAAGAGCGGGAGCCAGGACGCCATGGCAGTTGAGTTGGTCCGGTTGTGTCTGAGGCTCTCTGAGCGCCAACAGCGACGAATCCGCAAGCAGCTGGTTGTGATCTTCGGTGAGCTGACCGTCACCTGCGCCGAGGAACTTGCCATGACCCCGGCTTTCGATGGCACACACGCACCTGTTGCGGAGCCGTCAAAAGTCGGCTGGCGGATGATCCCCACCGAGGCTTGGCAGGGGACGGCGGTTAGCAAGATGGAACAGCTTGGTGATCTCAGCGTCGGAGGTGGAAGCCTCCGGGCGTTTGCCGATTCGATGACCGAAGCCTCAAAGTACGACGCAGTCCGCCGTGACTTCGAGGCTCTGCTCAAGATGGTTGGCGGGCGTCCAGGCCTGGGCCGGAACAAGAAGTAGCCCCCGCGCTTCTGCGGTCGATTCAGTCTCGCTCGGAGGAGTAGAGGGCCGCCACGGCCTTACGCGTGCGCTCCTGACTGGACGGCATGAGGTGCGCGTAGACCCGCAGCGTGAGGCCCGGGTCCGAGTGGCCAAGGTACTCGGCCAGGGCCTTGATGTTCTCCCCAGCGTCCAGGAGCACCGAGGCGTAGAAGTGGCGGAGCGCATGCATGCCGTTCTCGCGAGATTCGGCGTACGGCTGGCCCTGCTTCCGCTCGGGGATCACTTCAGCCGAGGCCAGCGCCCGCTTCCACGCTTCCTCGTTGAGCGACGTCCGCCAAACGTGACCACCGCGCGGCCCGGTGAAGATCAGCCGCTTGGTCACCGGAGGCCCGTCCGCCACCTTCCACGGCAAGGTGATGTCGACCGGCGGGAACCGCTTCATGTGGGCACGCAGGGCATCAGCGACCGGCCCGGGAAGCGGCACGTCCCGGAGCTTGCCACCCTTGGGCGGGGCAAAGACGGCCTTGCTCCGGCTCAGCTTGAGCTGCTGGACCACGTGGAGCGTGTCCGACTCGAAGTCGATCGCGTCGACGGCCACCCCGAGGATCTCGCCCTGGCGCAAGCCGCAGCCGCCACCCAGATCGACCATGGCCCGGAACCGCTCGGGCATGCCGGCCCGGACGGCAAAGACCCGTTCCGGTGTCCAGGGGGCGACGCGCCTGTCATCGACGGTCGGCGGCCGGACCGATCGAGCCGCACACGGATTCCTGGGAAGGTGCCCGTCATCCACGGCCGCACTGAGGGCGGCACGCACGTTGGAGTAGATAGTGCGGGCGTACGAGCCTCGGATGCCGTTCTCGCTCAGCTGCCGCACCCAGTCCCGGATTGAGCTTGTTCCGCTTTGACGGACACCATCGGTGTGGTGGTCAGGCTGCGAGTGCGGTCTCATACTCAGCGGGACTGCGGTAGCCGAGGCTGCTGTGAAGCCGGTGCAAGTTGTACCAGCCCTCGATGAAATCGAAGATCGCGGTTCGGGCCGCGGCTCTGCTGGGCCAGGAGCTCATGGTGAGCAACTCCCTCTTGATGGTGGCGAAGAACGACTCGGCGAGCGCGTTGTCCCAGCACTGTCCGGTGCGGCCGACCGACAGGCGTACGCCCAACTGGTGCGCCAGTGTGGCGAATTGCTGGCTGGTGTACTGACAGCCGCGATCCGAGTGAAAGATCACCGGCCGGGTGGGACGGCGCTTCCGGCAGGCGGCCGTGAGGGCATCGGCGACCAGATCTGTCCGCAGGTGGTCGGCCGTCGCCCAGCCGACCACGCGACGTGAGGCGATGTCGATGACGGTGGCCAGATAGAGCCAGCCCTCCTCCGTGGCGATATAGGTGATGTCGCCGCACCACCGGGCATTCAAGTCGGCGGGGTCGGGCTGGAAGTCCCGGACGACGAGATCGGGCCGAAGGGCAGCCCGTGGATCAGGAATCGTCGTCAGGTGTCGTCGTCTGCGGTGTCGGCCCTCCAGGCCGGCAGCCCGCATCAGCCGCGCCACACGTCGGCGGCCACATCCGGCGCCTGCCCGCTTGAGCACCGCATGAACGCGCGGGGCGCCGTAGGTTCCCCGCGATCTCGTGTGGACGTCGGCGATCTGTTCCGCCAGCTCGGCGTCACGGACCGCGCGGGGACCAGGCTTGGCAGCGCGCCGGGCATAGAAGGCGGTTCGGGAGACCTTCAGCAGCTCACACGCTCGTTTGACGCTGTGACCTGCACGCTTCTCCGCCTCGATGAACGGGTGCACCGTCACCGGGTCTCCTTCGCGAAGAAAGCCGTCGCACGCTTGAGGACCTCGACGTCCTCACGCAGACGGCGGTTCTCCCGCCGCAACGCGGCCAGCTCCTCGCGTTCACTGCTGGTCAGGCCGTCCCGCTCGCCCGCATTGACCTCGGCCTGCTTCGCCCAGTCACGCACCGCGGTCTCGGTCAGATCGAAGTCCTTGGCGATCTGACCGACCGAGCGGTCACCGCGTCGGCACAGCTCGACGATCTCCGCCTTGAACTCCGGCGTGAACGAGCGACGAGGGCGAGGCTTCTTCTTCCCCATGCTCTCCATGATGGACATCCTCTCGGGGCTGAACCCCTGATCTCGAATGTCCGTCAAAGCGGATCAAGCCCAGGATATGCGCAGGCTGGAAGGAGCCGAGCGGTCGCGATCCCAGGTACGGGAAGGCGTGCAGCCGAAGCTGTGACTCCATCGAAGCCTGAGTGTTCGGGTCAGCCCCCTGGGTGGATACCCATGTCTCGGCGTATTGCTGGAAGGTGATCCGAGCGGCGCGCGGGTCGATGTACTGCCCGCGTGCCATGTCCGCTTCGGTGTGGGCGAGCCACTGGTCAGCAAGCCGCTTCTGTCTGTCGGGGAAGCTCTTGGACTTCTCCGTACCGTCCGGGCCAACGTACCGCGCGCGGTAGCGGGCGCCCGAGCCATAGCGGTCGCTCTTCACTCTGCGGGCCTTGCCGTCCGGACCGACCTCGGTCTTGTACCAGCGGTCTTGGATGTGTCCGGCCATCAGGCAGCCGCCCCCTCACGCTGGGAGTCCACCCAGGCCCGCACGTCGGCCGGGTCGAAGCGAAGGTGCCGGCCGACACGGAACCCACGGGGCCCGGTGCGCTTGCGTCGCCACTGGTAGACCGTCTCGACGCTGGGCAGCTCGAACATCTCCACCAGGTCGTCAGGCGTCAGGTACCGCGAGGGCAGGGTGCGCGGTTCGGTGGCCACGTCGGCCAGGGCGAGGCGTCGGCTAGCCATGGGTGGGCTCTCCTTCGGTTCCGGGTGCGGGTTCGATGGACGCGGCCAGCCAGGCTTCGGCGTCAGACAGTCCAGTCCCGGCGAAGACCCAGTGCGCGAGTACGTACGTCGTCTCGGGGCCCGGTTCGTTTGCTGCTGCCTGTGCTCGTCGCCATTCGGCGCGGGCGTTGCGGAGGGCGCCGAGGGTGGTGGAGTAGCGGCGGGACTTGGTGGAGAAGTGGCCGCGGAAGCCGAGCATGTGGGCCCAGGCGCGCAGGCGGAGGTGCTCCAGATCCTTGCGTGCGCCGAGGGCCCAGGCGGTCCGGATGAGGCGGCGGGCGTGCTCGCTGATGTCGAGCTGGGCGAGTTCGGCGACGAACTTCAGCGGCCGGTCGAGAGCTCCCGTGGCCGTCTCCGCGCCCTTGGTGGCGTACTTGGCGATGTAGGCGGCGACGGCGCGCTCGGTCAGCTCCTGGCCGTCGTTGAAGTCGGCGGATCGGATGGTGCGGACGTCGAGTTGGTGGCCGAAGGTGAAGGTGTGGGTGCGGCCGTCGATGACGGGGCCGTCGACTCGGGCCTTGGTGGCGGCGGTTTCTATGGCGTCGGTGAGGAGTTCGGCTGTGGCCCAGGCGGGCGGTGGGGTGTTGCCTCCGCCGGGGCCGTCGATGCGGATGACGGCGTGGAAGTGGACGGCTCCGCGCTTTTGGTATTCGGCGACCTTGGCGAAGGAGACGCGGGCGTGGTCGCGGAGGCGCCGTTGTGAGAGGCCCGCGCGCTTGGCGACTTCCCGGCGGAGGTAGATCGAGAAGCGTCGCCAGAGGGCACCTGCGTGGGCGTTCCAGAGAACGGCGGCTTCGTAGTCGTAGGTGTCGGGGTTGAGTGGGGTGCCGAGGGTGTCGTCGTCCTGGTCGTGGTGGAGGCCGCAGCGGCAGGGGCGGCCGTCGGTGCGGCGGTTGTGGACCGGGCCGAAGCCGGGGGCGGTGAAGGTGGCGAACACGCGGGGGTGGGCGCCGACTTGCTCAGGGGTGCCTTTGCCGCCGCGCAGTCCGGCGGTGATGAGGTGGAAGGTGTCGCGGCGGTAGACCTCGGCGCAGGCCGGGCAGCGGGTGGTGCGGCGGTTGTTGCAGCGGACGAGGAGTTGGCCGGCGGGGAGGCTGGTCGAGTCGAGGTGCTGGAGGATGCGGCCGATCTCGCCGGTGGTGGTGTCGAGGTCGTATTCGGTGCGGTGGCCGTCGAGGTGGATGGGGTGGGTGCAGCCGCCGAGGCCGGAGAGTTGGCGGAGGATACCGGGGAGGGTGCCCTGGGCGGCCATGTTCGCGAGTTCCGGCACGGGGGCCGGGGTGGTGCGGGTGAAGATGGCGTTTCCCTTCTGACTGGCTCGGTCGGGAGGAAGGCCCCGGGGCGGCGTAATGCTTGGTCGTGTGCCGTCGCCCCGGAGGCCGGGCGGTGTCTAGCGGCGGTGCTGGTCGCGGAGCAGGGAGCGCAGGACCACGGCGGCCACGGCTACCGAGATGGCCGTGACGGCGACGGCGGCCAGGAGCGCGGTGAGGACGACTCCGCCGACGACCAGGGCGACGACCGTCTTCTGATCGATGGACACCGAGGGCAGCGAGCGGCGGGCGGGCGCCGGGGCGGTGGCTGCGGTGTGGGTGTGTGCGGGAGGCGGAGTGGGGTTGTCCGGGTACTTGGGCAGGAACACGGCGGAGACTCCTTATCTACTCGTCTAGATGTGTCAGCCGTTTATGACGGTCACGCCGGAGCGCGTGCCGGATTCGATGGCGGGGGCGAGGAAGGTGTGCGAGAGCCAGAAGCCGAAGAGGGCGATCAGGACGACAATCCAGGTGCGGACGCCGAGGAACTTGATCGCTCCCCAGGCGAAGAAGCCGAGGACGACGACGAGCGGAAGACTGACGGTCACGGGAGGGTGGGTCCTTTCAGCGGACGGGGCAGCGGTGGGTGCGGGCGGCCAGTTCGGCGGCGGCGCGGCTGTCGTAGTCGGCGGAGAAGTTGCAGCGCGGGGCGGTGCAGGCGGCGGTGTGCTTCTCGCGGCCCCGGCCGTCGTACGAGGTGGCGACCTGAACGGGGCCGATGCGGGTGACGTTGCGGAAGCGGCGGTTGGCGGTCACGTGGGGGTTCTCCCTTCAGAGTTGGGCGGCGATGGCTTCGGCGAGTGGCGCCGGGACACCGAGGCGGGCGCGGAGGGTGGGGGTGTCGATTGGTGTTCCGGTGCGGGTGTGGTGTTCGGCGGCGACTTTGCGGGCGTGGTCGACGAGTGCGGTCGGCACCGGCACGGGCGGGGTGGGCCGAGGTGGCTCGATGGCGGGTTGGGCGGGCGTTTCGGGTGTGGCTTCGGGCTCGTTCTCCTGGTCCTCGATTAGGTCCGTGCCGTTCTCGCCGGTGGCCGTTTTTGGCGCCGTATGGGCGAGGAGGGTTCCGCCGAGGAAGGCGACCGCGGGCCAGCCCGCGACGAGGATGCGCAGCCAGGCCGGCACGTCGGTCATGTCGAGGAGTCCGGCGGTGGCGACGTTGGCGCCGAGGGACGCGGTGAGGGCGATGACGAACCAGCACCAGGCCGCCGTCTTGGCCGTTCCGGAGCGGAGTCGACGCCAGGCGGCGACGAGCAGCAGGTCAACGCTGATCGGGTAGGCCCACGCCTTCCATCCGTCCTGTCCGGCCGCCATGGCGATGTCGTGGATGTGGGCGAAGGACAGCGCGGCGGCGATGAGCGCCTGAACCAACACCGCGTCGACACGGGCCAGATGGGCGCGCACGGTCCGGCTCCTTTCGGTTTCGGGCATGGCAGGGGTAGGGACGTGGCATGAGGCGGTCACGCCGGCCGGGTGAAGAGGGGGTGCGTCAGTCCGTCACCGGGTGCGGCAGGACTGCCGGGGCCGGGGTCACGACGGGGTGCACGGGGACGTCGGGCCGGAAGCGCTTGAGCGAGGTCAGGTCAGGCACCAGCTGCGCCGATTCCCGGCAGATCTCGGCGGCGTCGCCGAGGGAGAGGTAGGGCGTGCGGATGCGGGACCAGCCGCCGGAGGTGTCGCCCGCGACGGCGAGGCCGGGCAGTTCGGGGGCGATGGCGCAGGCGGCGGAGACCGCTTCCGGGGCGATGTCGCCGAGGGCCATTTTGGCGGAGGCTTCGTCGTTGACGCGGTGGCAGACGCGGCCCGTGAGCTGGGCGCGGAGCATGGTGGCGCCCTTGCCGAGTTCGGCGCCGAAGCGCTGGCCGCACACCTCCAGGTAGATGCCGGCCGCGCGGCCGAGCTGGGCAAGGCGGATGAGCTGGGTGACCATCTCGTCGCGGCGTTCCTCGTCCTTGCGGGTCGCGGTGAGGAAGAGTTCGGCCACCTCGTCGACGAACAGGACGACAGGGGTGGGCCGTTCGCCCCCAGGCAGGCCCCAGACGTCGGAGGTGATCTCCTCGTCCGGAGTGTCGGGCGCGATACCCTGCCGGGCCTTGATCAGGTCGTATCGATCCTCCATTTCTTTGACCAGCACGGGCAGCAGGTCGGCGGCTTCGTCCGGGTCGGTGGCCAGGGCGGACAGGCGGGCGGCGAAGGGCGCCAGTTCGACGCCGCGCTTGCAGTCGATCCCGACGAGGGCGACGGGCTGACGGGCGAGTCCGGCGATGAGGTGACGCAGGTACATGGACTTGCCGGACAGGGTCGCGCCCAAGGTGAGTTGGTGAGGAACGGTCCGGTAGTCCCGCACGAACGGAGTGGCATCCTCCCGCAGGGCGACCGGCACCTTGAGGAACCCGGATACGGTCTTGCGGGGCATGCGCACCCGCCGCAGCACGTCGTAGCCGACGAGCCGCAGTTCGACGACACCGGGCTTGACGGTGGTGACGTAGACGGCGTGAACGCCCCAGGCGTGCCGCAGCCGTTCGGCCGAGGCGGCGACGTCGGCGGGTTCCTGGCCGGGGGCGAGCCGCAGCCGGATGCGCAGCCCGGTCGAGGTGGGCCGGATGATGCCCCGGCGGGGCGGGACCGGCCGCACCTCCCGCCGGGTGGTGGCCTTGACGGCGAGGACCCGGAGCCGGGACGGGGCGACGGTCAGGCCGCACGCTTCCATGACGGAGCTGTACGAGCTGAGCAGGCGGGCGGTGGATATCGGGCCGCCGATGGCGGACCAGTAGACGGCCGGGTACTTGGCCCGGGTGTAGGCGGTCCCGCCGCCGAGCGCGGCGAGGGGACCACCCACCTCCAGGAGTGTCGTCAGGTCGGTCATCAGGCGGTGGCCCCCATGGCGGCCGGGAAGGCAGCCGGAGTGACGGCGGCGGCCCGGAAGGCGATGCCGTGACGCTGCTGGCCGTTGAACACGGACTCCCACGGCCGGGCGACGAGCCCCGGCAGCGAGACCGGAGCGCCCAGGTTCAGGCCCTCTGATACACCGCCCTCGGGCACGGTGACCTTGATCAGCGAGGACTCGCCGTCCTCGATGTAGACGACGCCGAGCGTCATCAGCGCCTCACCGCTGACGGCGTCCTTGGCGATCTCGCCGGTCTGACGGTCGCGGACCTTGGGCTCAGGAGCCTCGGTGAGGAGGATCGTGGCGGCGGAGGTCTCAACACGGATGGTACGCAAGACAGTTTTCCTATCTACTCGTCTATACATGCAGCGATCTGCGAACCCGATCTCCCGGGCTCACGACGATCACCTTGCCACACAACTTGCCCACTCGTCTATACGAGTATGCATGATGAGGTGTACGAGTTCGGGAAGCCTCGCGGACCGGACCGTTGTCAGTGCCCTCGGGCATGCTCTGCCCATGCTGATTGCGACCAACAGCCGGGGCCACGCGGTGAAGCGCCCTTCGAAGCCGAAGATAGGAACGATGCTCGCCGACCTGGATCAGGGCGATCACCTGCTCCTTGAGCGGCAAGACGAGAGCCAGGAAGGCAACTGGTACATCCAGGCGCTGTTCCGCGAGACCAACACCTACCAGCTGGAGTACCGGGACGGCGTTCCCGCTGAGCACTACCAGACGCAGACGGTGTCTCAGGAGAAGGTCCTGCAAGCACTCCTCGACTGGGCGGCCGACAAGCCCGCATGGCGGGAAGGCTTCATGTGGACCAACATCGGCCACTGGCTCACTCCGGCCCCCGAGGACGAGGACGATCCGACCGTCTAGAACTGCGCCGCCGCCCATGTGATCAGGTCGCGGGGAGCTGGTACGACAGGACGTAGGCGTCCGCTGCCATAACCGTGTCGCAGACTTCGACGGCCCGTCCCTCGGTGTCGAAGGCGGTGCGGACGAGATGGATGACGGGCACGCCGGAGGCCAGCCGGAGCGTCTTGACCTCGTCCGGCGAGGGCATCCGGGCCCGGATCTCTTCCTCGAAGTGGTCGAGGCGGTGGCCGAGTTCTTCGAGCCGGGCATAGATGCCGCCGGGCCCGGGGTTGGGTTCGGCGATCTGCGTACCGCGGGCGATATCGAGGGGCAGGTAGGAGGTGGCGAACTCGACCGGCCGGCCGTCGAGGAGATAGCGGCGCCGGCGAGCGAGCACCCGTCGCACAGACCCGAGCCGGGTGGAGATGTCCTGACTGGCCTTCTCTTCCTTGACCTCAAGGCTGTCGACCTGGGGATGGCTGCCGACTGTGTCCGCCTCGACGATGAACGCGGACTTGCCCTGCTCGCGATGCCGGCGGGCGAAGCGGTCGGAGGCGAGGCGCCGCACGGGGGGCCGGGGCCGGACGAAGACGCCCTTGCCGTGCTCGGCGTGGACGAGTCCTTCCCCTTGGAGGATGGAGAAGGAGTTTCGGACGGTCATCCGGGATACCCCGTAGTGGTCCACAAGCTCCGCCTCGGAGGGCAGCTTCTCGCCCTCCCTGAATCGCCCGCGGTCGATGGCCTCGCGCAGCTGGTCGGCGATCTGCCGGAAGACCGCACGATCGCTCGTGGGGTCGAGATCACCGAGTTGGCCGGAGGGAAGAGCAGGGGTCACGAGTGCACTCCTTTAGGTATCTAGACGTGTGGGCGAGTGTTGTTGCTACGGTGGAGAGCCTAGCCATCCGAGAGGGCCGAGGAACGTGAGCACAGAACGCCCGCACTCCGTGAGCGTGGCCGGAGTCGTCATCGACGACTTGGGCCGGGCCCTCCTGATCCAGCGCCGGGACAACGGCAAGTGGGAACCCCCGGGCGGCGTCCTCGAACGCGAGGAGACCATCCCCGAGGCCCTGCAACGCGAAGTCCTCGAAGAGACCGGCATCAAGATCGCCCTCCCGGCGACTCTCACCGGCGTCTACAAGAACATGACGGGTCTGATCGTCTCCCTGGTCTTCCGCTGCCAGGCCGCCGACGGCACGCCCACCACCGGCGACGAGACCCGCGCGCTGCGCTGGGCGACCCGCGACGAAGTCTCCGAGCTTGCCGACGAGGCGTACGCCATCCGCGTCCTGGACGCGATGGGCGCGGCGTCTCCACCTGCCATCCGCGCCCATGACGGCGTGAAACTCGTCTAGCCCGAACCCGCTGCACATGGCGGCCTACCAGCATGAAGGAACTTGTATGCACGAGTATACGAGTACGGCCCGGGTCTGGGGGCTCACTTGCCCAGGTTTCCCGGAAGAGGTCAGCCGGGCCCGCCGCTGGACCCGCGACATCCTGCGCGGATCGCCATGGGCCGAGGACGCCGAACTGATCGTGAGCGAGCTGAGCGCGAACGCGATCCTTCACACGGCGAGCGGCCTGGGGTCGGGCAGCTTCCACCTGGCACTGGCGGTATCGGCACAGGCCATCGCGCTGTCGGTCACGGATGGCGGAGGTGCTGGCACCGCCCCGAAGGTCGAGCGCCAGGACCAGGACGCCGAGCACGGTCGGGGCTTGGGCATGGTCAGCGTGATCGCTCACCGGGTCGTGGTCCACGAGAGTGACGGTGGCCACACGGTCACCGCGGAGTTGTTCACAGACCCGCCCGCGGGAGGCCACCCGTGCTGATGGACAAGCCGAAGCGGGGCTACTGGTGCGAGTGCTGGACCCAAGACCTCACAGGCGAGACGCGGCCGGTTCTCCGGGCGTCCTTCGACGCGTACTCGGCTCCGCAGGCCGACAGATGGGTAGCGGTCGCACTGCGCACGATCTCACCAGCACTGGATCCGGACGCGTCCCAGGAAGCATGGGAGTGGCTGTACGACGGCCGTATCGCGACGAGGAAAGCACTGCTGCGCGCCGAGCCCTGCGCCGTGACGCTCACCCAGGCCCGCACCCGCATCACATGGACGATCCGACCCGTGATCTTCCTTCCACTGGCACATCGCCAAGGAGTCGAACTTCCGTCCTGCGCGCACGACTTCAAACCGCACGCATCCCAGAAGACCAACTGAGTTACAACTTTCTCTACTGGTTCAAGGCGGCTCGCTCCGCTCCCCGCGCGCGGCCCGGCCGCCGGCCGGGCCTGCGCTCCTGTCTTCGCCCCGCTCCAGCCCGCCCGGCGCCCGTGCCGCGCACATGGCGATCAGCCACCTGATGCCAGAGAAGGGGTACGTCGTGGCTGGGGCGGTCGGCTCCACGGCTTTACGGAGCCACTTTGGCGCGAGCCTCGAAGATCATGGCCCCCACGTCGTGCTTTACCGGGCAGGTCCACAGACTGCCCGACGCGCCGGAAGCTTACGGGGCCATGATCACTCGCGCCAAAGCAGCGCCACCCCAAAGCCGCTACGCCGACCGCGCTGCCCATCGCCCCATGGAACAGGTGTTCCAGTCATGAACTGATGCCTATGAGTGCAGGCTGGCCAACGTTTCAAAAATTACCAATGTGGAGAAACAGGTTGCTTGTGAACGGCGCGGACCCTCACCATGAAGCATGAGGATGATCCGGGCGCGGATCGAGAACTTCCGCTGCCTCCAATTTGCCGAAGTACGCTTCGATAACGTTACTTCAATTATTGGCCCCAACGGCGTGGGCAAGTCGACAATTTTGCGCGCACTGGATTGGTTCTTCAATGGCGAAAAGGGAACGTCGCTAAGTACCGACGACCTTTGCGTCAGCACTAAAGCTGGGCGCATTCTCGTAGAGGTAGAATTCGACTCGCTTACGCCGAATGATCGCGAAGAACTTGGTTACTACGCCCCGGAAGGGGTGGACAGCGTATTGATTCGGCGCACCTGGGATAATGGCGATGACAAGATCACTGGGAAGGGTCTGACCTTCCCCCCTTTTGAGATGGTGCGAAGCCAGCCCAACGCTACCGCGAAGCGCCGAGCTTACAACTCCCTCCGTGAAGAGCGTCCTGAAATTTCCCTTCCATCCGCGGGAAACGAGGCGCAAGTCGACGAGGCAATGATCGTTTGGGAGAGAAACCACCCCGACCAGCTAGAAGAATCTGAAATTCAAGCCACCAATTTTTTCGGGTTCGCAGGGAAGGGAAAGCTCTACAGCCTCTTCGAATTCATCCTGGTAAGCGCAGATCTACGCGCGCTTGAGGAGTCAACTGACACTCGCTCAGCCATCTTTGGGCGAATCATCGAGCGGGCGGTAGATAGAAAAGTCGCCGATGCCGAACTGGCAGATCTTGACGATCGTCTCAATCTAGAGCGTGCTCGCATTGCCACCAAGAACTTCGGCCCTCAGCTTGACCTTATTTCCAAGGAACTAACCAAGGCCGTGGAAGTATTTTCCGCCGGCAGGGATGTCCTTGTCTCTCCGGTAGATAACCCGTACAAGCCCATTAAGGCTTCATTTAAGGTTAGCATCGTCGACGGCCCCGTTGAGACGGGCGTGGAGCGCCAGGGACACGGATTTCAGCGCGCCATGATCATTGCTGCCCTAAAGCTACTCTCAGATAGAGGCACCGATGGTCCTCGATCAAAGGCGGTATGTCTAGCTATCGAAGAACCGGAGCTGTACCAACACCCCGTTCAGGCTCGCGCTTTCTCTCAGGTGCTGCGGAAAATTGCAGAAGACCCCAATCAGATGGCACAGGTGGCCTACGCGACTCACAACCCAATCTTCGTAGACCCGCACAATTTCCATGAGATCCGACGCATCAGCAGAGTGTCAAACGAGCCTAACGGACGGGCGATCTCGATCGCGCACGTGCGAGTCGAGGATGTGATCGAATCACTTTCTGGATTCGTTCCGGAAGATCGTGTTAAGAAGCAAATCGGCGCAGCAATCCTTCATCGATTGGCTGAGGCTCTATTTGCATCTGCTGTCGTTCTCGTCGAGGGCGACACCGATAAGGCAGTTCTGGAAGGGTGTGCTACGCGTGACGGCACCCCCTTGGCGGTTGAAGGAATTCACGTAGCAGAAGCCGGTAATAAAACGGCTATCTACCTTAACCATGCCATCTTGACCTTGCTAGGGATTCCCTGCTTTGTGGTTTTCGATGCCGACTCTGGAGTCGGCACTCGAATGGAACAGAAGGGAAGGAAGCAGGGTGATATCCGAAATGCCGAGCTTATGGAAAGCGCCGAGAATCGTAGACTCTTCTTGTACCTCGGCCATCGCAATAAGCCGGATTGGCCTCCAACTCATTCGGAGGGCGATTTTGCCGTATTCGCTGACCGCCTCGAAGAGCTACTCAGCGACGAGTGGCCCGAGTGGGGACGGAAGGTAAACGATCTAATCGAATCCGGGCTCGGATACAGCGAAAAGAATTCTTACACTTACGCTAGGGCTTCGATTGAAGCAGGCGGGGAACCGCCAATGGTGATCAAGCAGATCATTCAAAACGTGAAGGCGATGGCTAGGGAGGGCCAATAATGGACCGGTCTCCGGTGGTCTCCTCGAATATTAGATCAATCGGCTACGAGGCTGCTGAAATGCTGCTGGAAGTTGAGTTCCTATCCGGCATCTACCAATATCATCTGGTCCCGGAGAGCGTTTATCTGGAGCTGATGGCGGCTCCGAGTCACGGACAGTACCTCGCACGGGCTATCAAGGGCCGCTACGCGTACAGCAAGGTCGCTTGATCGGTTGAGTGAGGGGCAGGCATCCTTGACCGCTCGACACTAACGGCCTGACCTCACACAGCAGAAATCGAATTGCATGCCGATGGGCCCCCGGCCGAATAACTCGACCGGGGGCCCATCGGCATGCAATTAAATATTCACTTAAGGCACTCCCGTTTTGCAATAGGTGCCTAATCTCCGTCAGCTCAGGTAAGGGGTGGCAGACCGGCCACGCAGTTTGCCCCGACTGCCCCGACTACATCCAACATAGCGACAACAATCAGTTTTACTCTGCCCATAAGCGAACTCCCTTCACTCTGTGCTGTACGGTTTCTGGTGCTTCTTTCCAAGGCCAGACCTGCGAACCGCAAAACAATCAGAGCCAAGACAGCCAGAGCGAGAACTGCCATCTGAGTCGAACAGATGCCACATACCCCTTGCCTCAACTGACGGCAACGACATGCTAACGCCCTCGTGGGCCGCGCGCAGCTACAAGGTCGGGATCAGCCCACGAACCGCCTGCGGCCTGCTCCGGTCGTGCACCATCGGCTGAGGCTCTGACGCACGTCAGGTCGAGCCAGACGCATGCCAGTTCGCGCGGGGAACCACAGGGACAGTGGGGACTGACCTGCGGTGGGACCAGGCCCAAGCGCCGGCCATGCCGCAGGTCAGCACAATAGTTGCCGCCAGAAGACCCAAGCTCCCTCAAGTTGAGGTCAGTAGGACTCAGTACCCGCAAAAACTGGTGGCTGCAGTCCGAAGGACGACAGTAAGGTAGCGCTGGATAACGGGAGTTAGGTCGCAAAGTGGACTTCAGTGATCAAGTTAGTCGTCTAGCGCGAGCCCATCAGCTTGGCGCCGCGCTGTCGGCCGACATGGGTGCGTGGGGCGGTAGCACCCCTTATGGCGTCCGGGCCAGCATCGCGGAAGATCGGCTCAGCTGGGAGCTGCGGCTCCAGGTGTCTCAATCTCCGCCACTTGCCGAGTGGGGCTTCCGCTTTGGTGAGGCCGTCAACCACCTGCGCGCGGCCCTCGACAACCTGATCGTGGCCATCGCGCGGCAGACTGGTGTAACGGACGAGAAGCACCTCAAGGGGCTCATGTTCCCCATCTGTGGCACGCTCAAAGAGTGGAAGAGCCGCCAAAAGGCGCTGGCTTGCTTGCCCGACTGGTGCCGCGATGCTCTGGAGCAGGTGCAGCCGTTCCAGCGATCCGAGCATGGCGGCACCCTTGATGAGGACCTGCTGTTGGTCCTCCGCGAGCTGGACAACAGCACCAAGCATCACCTTCAGGTCAAGCCCGATCTGGCCCCACAGGCCATTCGGCACGCACCGACGGTCGAGTTTGAGACCGAGGCAGGGGCGGCCGCCAGCGTTCCACCCGACACTGAAGTGATTACTGGTCCGTTTGAAGATGGCGCCGTCCTACTCAGGTATCGGACCAAGGGGCGCATCAAGTCAATCAAGGGGCAGTACAACTACACCGCTCAAGTTCAGGCCGTCTGTCCCGACGGTCGGTCTCACGGCGTAACAGACTTGCTGGCGGCCCTGTGGGAGTACACGCGGATCGTTATGAGGCATGTGATGGGCGCGGCCGAACAGGCTGAGGGAAGATCCGGCGCCTAGTTGCTGGCCGGCCCGTCTCAGTTGGCCGACGACACCTCAACAGCGTGGCTGAGGCCAGTGGGAGTGCGGCGAGGCACACGCGCGCCTGGTCGGTTGGTAAACCCGCCATCGTGGCTGGCTGTCGTCGGTTGAGGCACAGGCGACTTGAGTCCGCGATGCACAGTGCCGTCCGGCATAGGTGGCGTCCCTGCCGTGATTCTGCGATGTGGAAGGGGAATGCAGCCCTGTGGCGAAGTAGGGCCAGGGGAGGGGTAGACAGGTGGCGCAGCGGGGCAGCGGCCGAGGTAGCGATTATCAGCGGGAGCAGCAAGCGTTACGACGTGCCCAGGAGCAACAGGCACGACAAGCGGAGCGGGAGCGCAAGGCAGCTGAGACGGCCATCAAGCGGCAGGAGCGCGAGCGTAAAGCCGCATATCAGGAGCAGCAGGCAGAGCAGGCGCAGGTGCGCACGATCGGGGTCGAGCACGAGGTCGAGCAGCTCGGGCAGTTGCTCCGTGACGCGTTGGTGGGGGATCCACCCATGACCTTCGAGCGCCGGCGGAGGATGCACACGCCAACGAAGTTAGACGAGCGTCCCTGGTCCCGTCCGGAGCCTTCGCCACGCTGGGAGGAGTTCGGACCACCGGAGCCCGGGGGTCTGGCTGCTGTCCTGGGTCTTGGCAGGAAGCGTTATGAAGCTGAGGTCGCCGAAGCGCGTGTGCGGTTCGGTGAGGCACAAGAGCGCCACAGGCGGGCCGAGGAGAAGCGGCTGGCAACGCTGGAGCGCAAGCGTGCCGAGCACCGCCAGGCCGAAGCGCAAGCCCTTGACGAGGTGGCGATCTTCAACCGGAAGTTGGACGAGGAGCGCGAGGCGTACAGGGCCGGGGAGCCCGCGGCGGTCGAGGCTCATCTAGGAGCTGTTCTGGATGCGTCGGAGTATCCGTTGGGCTTCCCCCACGAGCATCGGATCGCCTTCCGTCCTGCCACCGGTGACGTACTCGTTGAGATCCACTTGCCTCCAGAGGCGATCGTTCCTGCCGCCCGTGGCTACCGGTATGTGAAGAACCGAGACGAGACGACCGTGCTCCCTCGTCCGGAGAAGGAGCGCAAGGAGATCTACGCCTCCGTCCTGGCACAAGTCGCTCTGAGGACAGTGCATGAGGTCCTGACGAGTGATCCAGACCGGATCGTCAATGGCGTGATCCTGAACGGCCACGTGAGAACCATCGATCGGGCCACCGGCCAGGAGGTCTCACCATGTCTGGTGACGCTCAGCGCCAGCAGGGAGCAGTTCGGGAAGCTCCGTCTCAGTCAGGTTGATCCTGCGCAGTGCCTCAGGGGACTCAACGCTCTGGTGTCTCCCAACCCCTACGATCTCGAACCGATCCGGCCCATCGTCGAGTTCGACCTGTCGAAGTACCGGCTCATGGACAGCATGGATGTAGTCGCCGGCCTGGACAGCAGGCCCGTGCTGGTGAAGCTGACGCCCACCGAGTTCGAGCACCTAATTCGCCAACTGTTCGAGGCCATCGGCATGGAGGCCTGGAACACCCAGGCGTCAAAGGACGAGGGCGTTGATGCGGTGGCCGTCAGCAAGGACCCCGTCTTCAACGGTGAGTGCATCATTCAGGCGAAGCGCTACAGCAAGCTCGTGGGTGTGGAGTCCGTCCAGGCGCTCGCCGGAGTGGTCGAGCACAAACGGGCTGCCAAGGGGGTCCTGATCACCACATCGTGGTTCGGCAGGGCCAGCCACGACTTTGCCCGCCAACACGGCAGGCTCCAGCTCATTGAAGGGCCGGAACTCAAGTACCTGATCAAGGAACACCTGGGCAAGGACGTGATCCCGGGACCGGTTCCCCCGAAGAGGCGACCCTCGCGCTGAGGCCGGCGGGCCGCCCACTCAGACCGAGGAGCTGGGCCGTCCCTGGGCCGTCCGAGGCCGCTCACCAGTGGCCAATGACGACCAACGACGACCACCAGGCGCACGAACTCACCGCCCCTGACCAGCAAAAACCCAGCTCACCAAGATCCCCGGCAAGACCCAGGGCAAGAAGAAGTAACCGAAGCGATCAAGGCCCCTGCCTGCGGTCTCTCCGTCGGCAGGGGTCTTGTTGCCGTGCTGGGGCCCCTCTGGGGCCTTCGTGCCGGTCTGTGCCCCTGGGATCGCGGCCTGACCGAAGCGCAGATGCGCAGGGTGGGCGAACTGGCCGACCGGTCCTCCGAAGCCGAGACGCTCATCCGCTTGGCCTCGAGCGGGCCTGCTGAGCGTCCACGAACGCCGCCGCTGCCCGTCTCACTTTCCCTCTCATTCGGCCCGGTTCACCGGCGTTCAGCCGAGCCCCGTGGCCGATCCCT
The DNA here is from genome assembly GCF_001514195.1 of Streptomyces griseorubiginosus. GTDB lineage: Bacteria > Actinomycetota > Actinomycetes > Streptomycetales > Streptomycetaceae > Streptomyces > Streptomyces griseorubiginosus. The sequence goes on from NZ_KQ948744.1 coordinate 119,329, forward strand.
GCCTGGCACAGAGCCGGGGATGCAGCCGCTCCACAGAGCTGGACACCTCGGGAGCCTGCCGCGCGACTCCATGTCGGTCCGCACAGACCAGGCCCAGGACTCCGCCGGCCGAGGAGGCTACGTTAGGGGCGTGGACGAGGAAGCGATCACCATCAAGCTCACGCGCGATCAGGCGTTCGTGCTGTCGGACTGGCTCCACCAAGTGATGTTCCGGTCCGACGACCTTGAGGGGATCGTGTACGACCGAGCCGTCTGGTCGCCGATCCACACGATCTCCGGATCGCTGGACAAGTCGCTGAGCGAGATCTTCATGCACGACTACGGCCCACGCCTCGAAGCCGCCAAGGATCGTCTCCGCACCCATCTGTACGGGGAAGACGATCAGGGGAACAACGGCGAATCATGGTGAAAGCGACCGAGGGCAAATAAGGCCTGGCGCAGAGCTAACGACCAGGTCAGTGGCACATAGGGTCTTCACGGGACCGTGGGACAGCTGACTAGGGGCCCAGAGCAGCGGAGCACAGCAACCATCGTGGTTGCAGCCGACCGTTAACGCCATCAACGGCCCGCCGGCCAGCCCGCCCGACCTGAATGACTTCCCAGAGTTCGGGAGGAAGAGGTCCGTGCCGGACGCGTGCCAGATCCTGCGGGTAGCCACGGGGAACGAGGGGCAGCCAAGTCGACGGCCACCGAGCGCCAACACCGCTACGCCCCAGGTCAGCCCCACAGCGAGCCCTAGATCGCCTCAGTCTCCCAGGCTGAAATCCCAGTACGCTGCCATCGGCAGGCACCAGCACAGGCGAGGAGCGTCGTGGAACTGTCGCCATCGATGTCGACCCGTCTTGCGAACAGCAGTCTCGGAGTTGTCCCGGGCGTCGGTGCTGTTGCCTACGCAGCGCAAGCCGGGTCGGGCTTCTCGCGGGTCGCGGCCTGTTTCGCTGTGATGGGGTTCGCGGCCCTCTCCGTAAGGGGATACCGGCTCGGCGTGACATGTGAGCGCGGGAGACTCTCGATCCGCGGCTACCTGCGCACACGCGTGATTCCGCGGGAGTACATCACGGAGATCACGGACTTCCCCGCCGTCAGATGGACGACCCGCAAAGGGGGCGAGCGATGGACCCCCATCGCGGCGTTCACGACGAACCCGAGCGAACTCTCGACAACTCGCCTCCACAAAGCCGGTGCCATAAGAGAGCTGCGACAGTGGGCAGGTCGCCAGTGACGGCCCACACAGGGCCAAATCCGAGACCACCGAGATCTCCGGCAAGACCGAGGGCAAGAAGAAGTGACGCGACGCTAATGATCCCCCCACCAGCGGTTTCCTTGCGGGTGGGGGGCTTAACAGTGGTTCCGGGGGCGCTGTTGGGTTACCTCAGGCGGGGGCGTCCTGGTGCCACACGTACGTGCCGGGGGACGGCTCCGCTACCTCGCGCGGGTAGGTGTCCCGGGCCCGGGTCAGCAGGGTGTGCTGGTCGGCGGTCCAGCTCGGCGGCAGGGAGAACAAGGGGATCGTGACCGTTGCCCCTGACGTGGGGCCGTCGTGCACGGTGACCGACATCCGCTCGTGGCCGTCGGGCTGGAAGCGCAGGGACGGGGTTCGACCCGAGGTGAGCCACGTGGCGAACCGCCGGGACTCCAGGGTCGCCAACGTGTCCTCCCAGTCCTCCAGGTCCTCAGGGAGCAGGGTCACCGCGTAGGTGGCCCGAAGGGACTCCGCCACGACGACGATCTCGCATTCGAGGAAGTCGTGGCCGAACAGGACACCCGGCAGTGAGCGGCCCAGTACGCGCACGGAGACGCTGTGACCACTGGTGCCCGGCCGATCGGCCAGGCGGATCAAGTCGACGCCGTCGTCCGTCGATTCCTTCGATTCCTTCGATTCTATGAATCCCACCCCCACCATGTGGCCCGCGCATCTCGCGCTATTTTCCACGACCTCGGTTCAGGAGCGGCAGTCGTTCCACAGAGCTGACAGGTGGGCGGGGATTTCGGGGATGGCGGCGCAGCCCTCGGGGGGAGCCGGGAAGGGGTTGCTGGCCAGGTAGGTCCAGCCGGTGCCGGGGCGGTCGATGAAGTACTTCATCACCGATCCGTCGTCCTGCAGGGCCACCTGCTCGGCCTCCGTGCTGCCTGGCGTGAGCTGGAAGCGGGTGCCGGCGTAGAAGGTTCCGTCGCAACTGCCGTAGTAGAACGTGCCCTTGACTGGCGTGATGTGGGTCAGGCGGGGCTCAGCCTGTGTGCCGTACGCCGCCGTGACGTCCGCCTTGACGGTCGCGGACACCGGCAGCGAGCGGCAGGCGTCGGTCCTGGCGGGGGCGTTGGCGGTGGTGGGCCGGGGGGAGGCTGCGGAACTGCCGGATCCGCCCGAGCCGTTCGATGCCGGCGAATTGGTCGGCTGCTTTGGCGTCTGCGGTGACGACGAAGCTGTTTCCGCTGTGTTCGGTGCGCTGCTGTGGGTGGTGCCGGTGCTCGGTGAGCAGCCTGTCAGTAGGGCCACTGCCGCCGCGGTCATGCCGAGAGCCGCGGCGCGGGACAGGGAACGGTTTCGGGGTGCCATTTCTGACCATTCTCCCTGGTACGTCCAGACAGGGCCGAGATGGCGCAACTCGTGTACGTTCTCCCGGTCTTGTACCCCTAGACGCCGCACCGTGCTCCGCGGTTTCACCGGGTCGCATCCGGCTCGTCCGCCTCACGGGAGGGATGGGGGACACCGGCGGGAACGGCCCGGCCGTCGCAGCGCTGCTCGGGGTCGGTCGGATCGACGGTGGCCGGAGAGCACTGCGGTGGCCGCGGATGGTCAGTCGACGACGACCAGTTGCCCTGACGCCCGGGCAACTGGTCGTCGATGAGCGCCGCCCCCGCGGTGATCGCCTCGACGCCGGGCAGACCAAAGCCCCCCGCCGGCCACGCCAACCGTCACCCGGCGACCCGCCCGCACCCCACCGTCACACCGACAACGGCACCGGATGGACCTCGTCCGCCTTGTGGCCGGTCCTTTCGTGGATGCGTTGGACCGCTTCCGGGGAAGGTGCCTCCGAGAGGCAGTACACGGTGCCGGACTCTGGGTCCGCCCAGGCGCGTTCGAAGTGCACGCCCTCTTCTCCTTCTATCGCCAGGTCCGCCTGATGGGCCTCCATCAGCTGCTCGGCCGTGATGCCGTGCATTCCTCGGTGTACGTCCATGTACCGGGCCATCGCCTTTACCTCCTCGCCGTCACACATCGGCGGCGTCATCCCCGAGCCGTACGGTTGCCGCCCCCGTCCTGTCCCCGTCCCCGTCCGTCCTCGTCCCGTCCTCGTCCCGCCCCCGTCCCGTCCTCGTCCCGTCCCTCCTCCATGCTGCGCCTCCCCACCCGACCGGGCGACCCGAGCACCCGGCGTCGGAACAGCCCCCGGCACGACGAAGGGCCCCGGGAACACCCCGGAGCCCCTCACCGCCGTACAGGAAATGTCGTACCGGAAATCTCAGCCGCACTGACACGGGTTGCCCGACTGGCACCCGCACCCGCATCCCGACCCGCAGCCGCACGCGCCGATGACCGACAGGGTCCTGATCGCGGTGGGCTGCTCGGTCGGGCGTTCCTGGGTGGGGTCGGACTGGGGGGTGCTGGGGGCTTCGGCCATGAGTCCCTCCTCGAGGCGAGGGCCAGTACGTCCCGACGGTCGACGGTCGGACCAGGCCCTGTACCCCCATTCCATGCCCGTTCCCCTGGGCGCATCAACGGCGCACAGAGGCTCGCGCACGCCCTGGTGGCACTCCAGCGGGCTCCTCGGCCCTCCTCACCCCACCCGCGCGCACCCCGGAGGGATCACGCCCCCTCCACTCCCGACACTCCCGTCACCGGCTGGACGTCCGCCTGGATGTCGTCCGCGTGCTCACCCGTCACCAGGTACACCACACGCTTGGCCACGGACACCGCGTGGTCGGCGAACCGCTCGTAGTAGCGGCCGAGCAGCGTGACGTCCACCGCCGTCTCGATGCCGTGCTTCCACTTGTCGTCCAGCAGGTGCTGGAAGAGCGTGCGGTGCAGCAGGTCCATCTCGTCGTCGTCCTGCTCCAGCTGGAGCGCCAGGTCGACGTCCTTGGTGATGATGACCTCCGCCGCCTTGGCCATCAGGCGCTGGGCGAGCTGGCCCATCTCCAGGATGGTGGCGTGCAGGTCGTGGGGGATCGCCTTCTCGGGGAAGCGCAGCCGGGCCAGCTTCGCCACGTGCTGGGCGAGGTCGCCGGAGCGCTCCAGGTCGGCCGACATGCGCAGCGAGGTGACGACGATACGGAGGTCGGTCGCCACCGGCTGCTGACGGGCCAGCAGTGCTATCGCCCGGGCCTCCAGGTCGTGCTGGAGGTCGTCCACCTTCTGGTCGGCCTCGATCACGCTCTCGGCGAGCTTCAGGTCGGAGTCGAGGATGGCCGTCGTGGCGCGTCCGATCGCCGAGCCGACCAGGCGGGCCATCTCCACCAGACCGTCGCCGATCGAATCAAGTTCCTCGTGGTACGCGTCCCGCATTGTCGGTTCCCTCTCGTACGTCGTTCCTGTGGGTGCCAGGGGCCAAAACCGGCCGCGAAACCGGCGCCACCGGCCGCGAAACCGGCGCCACCGGCCGCGAAACCGGCGCCACCGGCCGCGTAACCGGCGCTACCGGCCACGAAACCGGGTGCTGCCGGCGACGAAACCGGGTGCTACCAGCCGCGAAACCGGGCGCTACCGGCCGCGAAACCGGGTGCTGCGTACCCCACGCTCCCACGTTCGGCCCTGTACGCGTCCGTTTCCGCCCTCCCAAATGAACCACCACTGGCTCCAAGGTGAACTCTGGGCGACGAGTGTTCGAGGTCCCACTCGGACGGCTGTGGCCAGGACGGATCCCATGCCTAACCTGGAGGCATGGACGTGAACGCGGCGGTCGCCGCAGCGGCAGCGATCGCCGGTGTGCTCACCGGTGTCATCGCCATGCTGGCGTTCCGCTGGAGCGAGCGGGAGCAGAAGCGCCCCACCCGCACCTCCCTGCACACCGACCCCGTGCTTCCGCCCGGCGTGGACACCGTGCTCTCGGTGCTCAGGTCCTCGGCCGTCGTCCTCGACGAGGCCGACGCCGTCGTCAAGGCCAGCTCCGCCGCCTACGCCCTCGGGCTGGTCCGCGGCGGCAAGCTGTCCGTGGAGCCGATGCTCCAGATGGCCCGGGACACCCGGCGGGACGGGGAGATACGCCAGGTCGAGCTGGACCTGCCCAGGCGGGGCACCGGACGCGGCGAGGCACTGGCCGTCTCCGCGCGGGTCGCGCCCCTCGGCTCCCGGCTGGTGCTGCTCCTCGTCGAGGACCTCACCGAGGCCCGGCGGATCGAAGCGGTGCGGCGGGACTTCGTCGCGAACGTCAGCCACGAGCTCAAGACCCCGGTCGGCGCGCTCTCCCTCCTCTCCGAGGCCGTCATGGACGCCTCCGAGGACCCGGAGGCCGTGGAGCGGTTCGCCGGCCGGATGCAGATCGAGGCCACCCGGCTGACCAGCCTGGTCCAGGAACTCATCGACCTGTCGCGGGTCCAGAACGACGATCCCCTGGAGGACGCCGAACCCGTACGCGTCGACGAACTGGTCGCCGAGGCCATCGACCGCTGCCGGCACCAGGCCGGCACCAAGCAGATCACCATGGCCGCCGCCGGCGCGGCCGAGCTGCGGGTCTGGGGCAACCGCGGCCAGCTCGCCGCCGCCCTCGGCAACCTCGTCGAGAACGCCGTCAACTACTCGCCCGCCCGCACCCGCGTCGGCATAGCGGCCCGCAGGGTGTCCGCGCCGGGCGGCGACCACATCGAGGTCGCCGTCACCGACCAGGGCATCGGCATCTCCGACAAGGACAAGGAGCGCATCTTCGAGCGCTTCTACCGCGTCGACCCGGCCCGCTCCCGCCAGACCGGCGGCACCGGCCTCGGTCTCGCGATCGTCAAGCACGTGGCCGCCTCGCACGGCGGGGAGGTCACGGTGTGGAGCTCGGAGGGCCAGGGCTCCACGTTCACCCTCAGGCTGCCGGAGGCGGGCGCGGCCCGCGACCGCGCGCTCCAGCACCCCGACCTCGACGACGAGGACGGGCTTTCCACCACCGAGTCGGCTTCTTACGACCCGCTTCCCGCCCCGGAGGTCCTTCCGTGACCCGAGTGCTCGTCGTCGAGGACGAGGAGTCCTTCTCCGACGCCCTGTCGTACATGCTCCGCAAGGAGGGCTTCGAGGTCGCCATCGCGACCACGGGACCCGACGGACTCGACGAGTTCGAGCGCAACGGCGCCGACCTCGTCCTCCTCGACCTGATGCTGCCGGGCCTGCCCGGCACGGAGGTCTGCCGCCAGCTGCGCGGCCGCTCCAACGTCCCCGTCATCATGGTGACCGCCAAGGACAGCGAGATCGACAAGGTCGTCGGCCTGGAGATAGGAGCCGACGACTATGTCACCAAGCCGTTCTCCTCGCGCGAGCTGGTCGCCCGTATCCGTGCCGTCCTGCGCCGCCGCGGGGAGCCCGAGGAGGTCACCCCGGCCGCGCTGGAGGCCGGTCCGGTCCGCATGGACGTGGACCGCCACGTGGTCACGGTCTCCGGCTCCAAGGTCGACCTGCCCCTCAAGGAGTTCGACCTGCTGGAGATGCTGCTGCGCAACGCGGGCCGCGTCCTGACCCGCATGCAGCTCATCGACCGCGTCTGGGGCGCCGACTACGTGGGCGACACCAAGACCCTCGACGTCCACGTCAAGCGCCTCCGCGCCAAGATCGAGCCCGACCCGGGCGCGCCGCGGTACCTGGTGACGGTTCGCGGCCTCGGCTACAAGTTCGAGCCGTAGGCCGAGCGCAGCTCGCACACGCCGAAGGGCGGGACCTCCTCGGAGGTCCCGCCCTTCGTGTCATACGGCGACTCCCGTACGGCGACTCCCTACGGCGGTCCCGTACGGCCGCTCAGCCCGCAGACGCGGTCGCGGTGGCCGTGTTGCTCGGCGTGGCCGAGCCGCTCGGGGTGGCCGCGCCGCTCGGGGTCGCGGAGCCGGAGGGCTTCGGCTTGGCGGGGGTCGCCGGGGCGGACGGCACCGCGCTCGGGCCCCACTTGGCGTAGTAGCTGTCGGCCGGGACCACGAAGGCGTCCACGCTGACGTCACCGGTCGTGCTGAGGGTGAAGGTGACCTTCTGCGCGTTGCCGTTCTTGACGCTCTCGCCGAGGTCGGCCACTGCAGCGGAGGCGTTGCCCTTGCCGCCGAGGACGACCGAGCCGTGGGCCGGGACGGTCACCTTGCCCGTGCCCTTGGCGGGCTTGATCTCGGCGCTGCCGCCGCCCGCGATGGTCACGGAGTCCAGCGTCTGGGCCGTGGCGCCGGTGTTGAAGACGGTCCCGGAGATGGCGGCCGGTCCCTTGGTCTCGCCGGAGGCGGCCTCGGTGGCGGGCTGGGTGATGACCACGATGTTCTGGAGCTTGATGGCGCCGACGCTGGTCTCCGCGTTGTCCGGCTTGACCTCCAGCGTCTGGGCGTCGGTGCCGGCCGCGCACGCGGAGAGCGTGACGATCGAGAACGCGAGGGAGGCGGCGGCGAGGGCGCCGCGTCGAAGGCTGCTGCTCACGGCGGCGGCAACTCCTTGACTTGAGCGGGGCGGCCCGTAAAGCCGCGCTAAGTGTCTGTCAGCGGGCTTAGGTTACCGAGCCGTCCCCGCGCCACCGCACCCGACCCTCCCCAAGAGGCGTGTCACTCGCTTCACAAGTGACCCGCGAGTCACTTGTACCCCGCAGTCGGGCGCTCGTCCGGCATTCACATAAGAGGCTTCGGCACCCGGTGGCAAAACTTCCGTGAAGGAAAGGGAGACCGCCCCCGGAATTGATCACTGTGTGATCCGTGTGGCGCGTGTGATCAATTCCGGAATCGCCACGGAAGTCACTCCTGCCACCGAACGGAGTAGCGGAAGTCGCACACATGGAACCGGACATTTGTGGACGTTAGGCCGCTCGGAGGCGGCTCCGGATGTGTGTAACGTACGCGTTTCACCTCCCCCGGAGAGCCGCTCCCACCTGCGAATACCTACTTCCGCTCGGCCTCCGCAGCACGTTCCTGTTGCTGTTGTCAAGCCCCGAGATATGCCCTGACCTGCGAAAACGCCATTCAGAACCCGCGGTTTCCGTGTTACCCTGGATAGCCACGGAAGGGGTACCTGTCACATGACGTTCAAGGTTGGCGACACCGTGGTCTATCCCCATCACGGGGCCGCGCTGATCGAGGCCATCGAAACTCGCCAGATCAAAGGCGTGGACAAGACCTACTTGGTGCTGAAGGTCGCCCAGGGTGACCTGACGGTACGTGTGCCAGCGGACAATGCGGAGTTCGTCGGCGTGCGTGATGTGGTCGGTCAGGACGGGCTGGACCGGGTCTTCGAGGTGCTGCGCGCGCCGTACGCCGAGGAGCCCACTAACTGGTCCCGTCGTTACAAGGCAAACCTGGAGAAGCTCGCCTCCGGCGATGTCATCAAGGTCGCGGAAGTCGTGCGTGACCTGTGGCGTCGTGAGCGCGAGCGCGGACTCTCCGCAGGTGAGAAGCGCATGCTCGCCAAGGCTCGGCAGATCCTGGTGAGCGAGCTCGCCCTCGCGGAGAACACGAACGAGGACAAGGCCGAGGCGCTGCTCGACGAGGTTCTCGCGTCCTGAGCGTCCCTGTGCAGGCCCCTGGCCCGCTCTGCTCAGCACACCACTGAGTACTTCGAAGAAGTACCGCAGTACTTCCCAGAAGTGCCGCACTGAAATGCCGCGGTGCCCGATGACGCGAATGCTGTCGCCGGGCGCTGCGGCATGTTCGTCTCCGGATGGAGCCGTCCTGCCGGATCACGTCCTACCGGATCACGTGATGCCGGATGACGGCGTTTCCGTCGACGGGCGACGCCTCCGGCGCCGTACGCGTGTTCATTTCGGAGTCAAGATCCCCCGATACTTGGCGTGCCGGGCCCGGGCAGCAGGCTCGACCGGTGTCACGGAAGGGTCCGGTCAAGGCGTCGCGCCCGGCACGCTGTCTCCGTACCCACGTTGGCCGAGCACACAAACCTGACAGGAACCGATGTCTGACGTTTCGCGCCCTTCGCCCGCGCAGGCACGTGCGGAAGCCCGTACCGCGGTGGTGATTCCGGCCGCCGGAAGAGGCGTACGCCTTGGTCCGGGCGCCCCCAAAGCGCTTCGCGCGCTCAACGGCACCCCCATGCTGATCCACGCGATCCGCGCCATGGCCGCCTCCCGCGCCGTCTCCCTGGTCGTCGTGGTCGCCCCGCCCGACGGCGCCGGCGAGGTCAAGTCGCTCCTGGACGCGCACGCGCTGCCCGAGCGCACCGACTTCGTCGTCGTCCCCGGCGGCGAGTCCCGCCAGGAGTCGGTGCGGCTCGGCCTGGACGCCCTGCCGGACGACTTCGACATCGTCCTGGTCCATGACGCGGCCCGCCCGCTCGTCCCGGTCGACACCGTCGACGCGGTCATCGAGGCCGTACGGGACGGCGCGCCCGCCGTCGTCCCGGCGCTGCCCCTCGCGGACACCGTCAAGGAGGTCGAGCCGGCCCCCGGTGAGCCGGAGCCGGTGGTGGCCACCCCGGTCCGCGCGCGTCTGCGTGCCGTGCAGACCCCGCAGGGCTTCGACCGGGCCACCCTGATCCGCGCCCACGAGACCGTCACCGAGGACGTCACCGACGACGCGAGCATGGTCGAGCAGCTGGGCCTCACGGTCGTGGTCGTGCCCGGCCACGAGGAGGCCTTCAAGGTGACCCGACCCCTGGACCTGGTCCTCGCCGAGGCGGTCCTGGCCCGCAGGAGGCTCAACGATGGCTTCTGAGCAGCCCCTCCCCCTGCCTGAGCAGCCCTTCCCCCTGCCCCAGGTGGGCATCGGCACCGACATCCACGCCTTCGAGGAGGGCCGCGAGCTGTGGTGCGCGGGCCTGAAGTGGGAGGGCGAGGGCCCCGGCCTGGCCGGCCACTCCGACGCGGACGTCGTCGCCCACGCCGCCTGCAACGCGCTCTTCTCCGCCGCCGGGCTCGGCGACCTCGGTCAGCACTTCGGCACCGGACGCCCCGAATGGTCGGGTGCATCCGGCGTCACCCTGTTGACGGAGGCGGCCCGGATCGTGCGCGAGGCCGGCTTCCGCATCGGCAACATCGCCGTACAGGTCGTAGGACCGCGCCCGAAGATCGGAAAGCGCCGGGACGAGGCGCAGAAGCTGCTGTCGGAGGCGGCCGGGGCGCCGGTCTCGGTGTCCGGGGCGACCACGGACGGACTCGGCTTTCCCGGCCGGGACGAGGGCCTGATGGCGGTGGCGACCGCACTGGTGGTCAGGACCGCGAGCTGACTGTTATCCACAACCCGTCGAAGGCACCGGACATCGCCCACTACCCTGGACCCGTGACCATTCGCCTGTACGACACCAGCGCCCGGCAGATCCGTGACTTCGCCCCGCTCACGCCGGGCTGTGTCTCGATCTACCTCTGTGGCGCCACCGTGCAGGCCGCCCCGCACATCGGCCACATCCGTTCCGGCCTGAACTTCGACATCATGCGCCGCTGGTTCGAGTACCGCGGCTACGACGTCACGTTCATCCGCAACGTCACGGACATCGACGACAAGATCATCGCCAAGGCGGCCGACCAGAACCGCCCGTGGTGGTCCATCGGCTACGACAACGAGCGCGCGTTCAACGACGGTTACGCCGCGCTCGGCTGCCTCCCGCCGACGTACGAGCCGCGGGCCACCGGCCATGTCACCGAGATGGTCGAGATGATGCGCGGCCTCATCGAGCGCGGCCACGCGTACGAGGCCGACGGCAGCGTCTACTTCGACGTGCGCTCCTACCCGGGCTACCTGGCGCTGTCCAACCAGGACATCGACGATCTGCGCCAGCCCGACGAGGGCGTCTCCGGCAAGCGCGACCCCCGCGACTTCGCCATGTGGAAGGCGACCAAGCCCGGCGAGCCCGACTGGGAGACCCCGTGGGGCCGCGGCCGGCCCGGCTGGCACCTGGAGTGCTCGGCGATGGCGCACAAGTACCTGGGCTCCGCCTTCGACATCCACGGCGGCGGCCTGGACCTGATCTTCCCGCACCACGAGAACGAGATCGCTCAGGCCAAGGCCTACGGCGACGAGTTCGCCCGGTACTGGGTGCACAACGCCTGGGTCACCATGAGCGGCGAGAAGATGTCCAAGTCGCTCGGCAACAGCGTGCTGGTGAGCGAGATGGTCAAGCAGTGGCGCCCCATCGTGCTGCGCTACTACCTCGGCACCCCGCACTACCGCTCGATGATCGAGTACAGCCAGGACGCCCTGCGCGAGGCCGAGTCCGCGTTCGCGCGGATCGAGGGGTTCGTGCAGCGGGTCGTGGAGAAGGCCGGTGCCGTCGAGCCCTCCGCCGAGGTGCCGCCCGCCTTCGCCGAGGCCATGGACGACGACTTCAGCGTGCCGCAGGCCCTCGCCGTCGTGCACACCACCGTCCGGCAGGGCAACAGCGCGCTCGCGGCCGACGACAAGGAGGCCGCGGTGGCCCGCCTCGCCGAGGTGCGCGCCATGCTCGGCGTCCTCGGCCTCGACCCGCTCGACGCGCACTGGGCCGGTGAGACCGACCGCGGCGAGGATCTGCACGGCGTGGTCGACAGCCTGGTCCGTCTGGTCCTCGACCAGCGCGAGGCCGCCCGCGCCCGCAAGGACTGGGGCACCGCGGACGCCATCCGTGACCAGCTCGGCCAGGCGGGACTGACCATCGAGGACAGTCCGCAGGGACCGCGCTGGACGCTGGGACCCCGGTAGTCCCCGGTCCCCTTCTCCTCGTTTTCCTTGATCGATTGTGCCGCCCGGCCATCCGGGCGGCACACTGCATGTACGCACGTCGATTCCCACGGCGTGGACACCCACGTGGAACAGGTAGGTCATGGCAGCCAACAACCGCCGCATGTCCGGCAAGAAGGGCGCGCAGGTCGGCAGTGGCGGCCAGCGGCGCAAGGGCCTGGAGGGCAAGGGGCCGACTCCGCCCGCCGAGATGCGCAAGGGCCACAAGAAGAACCGAATCGCCAACGCCAAGGCGAAGCAGGCGGTACGCCGTCCCGCGGTGCGCGGCCGCGGCGGCAAGGGCACCTCGGAGATGGTCGTCGGCCGTAACCCGGTCGTCGAGGCGCTGCGCGAGGGCGTGCCCGCGGTGACGCTCTACGTCCAGCAGTTCATCGACAACGACGAGCGGGTGCGCGAGGCGCTCCAGCTCGTCGCGGACCGCGGCGGCGTCCACCTCATGGAGGCCCCGCGTCCCGAGCTGGACCGCATGACCAACGGCCTCAACCACCAGGGCCTGGTCCTCCAGGTCCCGCCGTACGAGTACGCGCACCCCGAGGACCTGGCCGCGACCGCCTACGACGACGGAGAGGACCCGCTGATCGTGGCCCTCGACGGGGTGACCGACCCGCGCAACCTCGGTGCCGTCGTCCGTTCGGTGTCCGCGTTCGGCGGCCACGGCGTCGTCGTACCGGAGCGGCGCGCGGCCGGTATGACCGCCGGCGCGTGGAAGACGTCCGCCGGCACCGCCGCCCGCACCCCGGTCGCCCGGGCCACCAACCTGACCCGCGCCCTGGAGGCGTACAAGAAGGCGGGCATCGCGGTCGTCGGCCTCGCCGCCGACGGCGAGCACGAGGTCGGCGAACTGGCGGCCCTGGACGGCCCCGTCGTCATCGTCGTGGGCAGCGAGGGCAAGGGCCTGTCCCGACTGGTCGGCGAAACCTGCGACTTCCGGGTGCGGATCCCGATGCCGGGCGGCGCCGAGTCCCTCAACGCCGGTGTGGCCGCGGGGATCGTGCTGTACGAGGCGGCTCGCCGACGCGCCTGACGGCAGGGGCCGAGGTGGGTGAACGGGCGTTCGGGCCTGTCACCCACACGCGGCATTCCCGGCCCACGGGGCAAGCTTGACGGGGTCCGGACAGATCCGCCCGGTCAAAGCAGTGTCCTAACCACACGTCACTCGGTTAGATGAGTGTGGACACCAGAACACCCCGCACACCCACGGGGGACGGCCCGTCGGGATTCGACGACGCTCCCGCGCTGAGCATGGTGAAGGTGCCGAGCGATCCGGCGCAGATCATCGTCAATCATGCGAGCTTCCGCGTGCAGTTGGGCGCGTCGACGAGACGCGCCCAATCCCCGCGGATCGCACGGCACTTGATCGCCGCCGAGGACACCGCCCGAATGCCGGCCGTCGGAGCCGCGGGGCGCCGCCGACCCGTCGTGTGGAGCGGCAGGTCCGCCCCCGACGACACCGGCGCCCACCGCCTGTTGCAGGCCGTACGGGGCGGCAGTGTCGGCCACGCCGAGCCCCCGGCCGCCGACGCCGGCGCCACCCAGGTCATCCCCCGCATCGACGTCGACCACGGCTACCAGGCCGACTACGACGGCGAGTTGGCCCAGACCATGGAGACCCCGGTCGTCGGCGCCCAGCGCAGCTACGACGCCCACGGCACCCGGCTCCTGCCGGACATGCCGACGGTCGGCAGCGCCGACGACGAACCCGCCTACGGGGTCGAGGACTTCGAGGACACCGGTCGCACCTCCAGGCGACAGGGCGACGAACCCGCGCGGCACGCCTACTACCCGGGCCGCCGCATGAACCTCGGCGTGGTCCTCCTCCCGCTCCGGATCTTCCTCGGCTTCATCTCCATCTACGCCGGCATGGGCAAGCTCTGCGACCCCGTCTACTTCGACGGCGGCAAGCGCGGCTCCATGGTCAAGTGGCTCAACACCCTGCACCCGTGGGAAGTCGCCGAACCCCTGCGCCAGTTCGCCCTCCAGCACCCGGTCGGCTCCGGCCTCGTCATCGCCTTCCTCCAGGTCATCGTGGGCGTCCTCACGATCCTGGGCTGCTGGCAGCGGGTCGCCGCGGTCGTCGGCGCCGGCCTCTCCGCCGCGCTCCTCGTCACCGTCAGCTGGAAGAGCATCCCCGCCTACGACACCCCCGACATCATCTACCTCGCCGCCTGGTCCCCGCTGATCATCGCGGGCGCCCCCGTCTACTCCATCGACGGCCGCCTCGCGGGCAGCGCCTGGCGGCGCCTCGGCCCCCGCTCCGACATCTGGGAACTGCGCCGCTACGTCCTGCGCCGCGGCGCCCTGCTCACCGCGATCGTCACCGGCCTGACGCTGCTCATCGGCTCGGTGCTCGGCGGTGCCGTCCGGGACGCCGACCGCGTCATCGTGCCCGGCCCCGGAGAGGCCCCGCGCAACGAACTGCCGGGCTCCCCGCTCCCGCAGGACTCCGCCAAGGCCCGCAAGAAGAGCCCGTCGGCCTCCACCCGGCCCAGTCACGGCGCCACCAGGAGCCCGTCCGCCGGCACCTCGGCCACGCCCGGCGCCACCCGCGACACCGGCACCGGCACCGGCGGTTCGCCCAGCCAGACCCAGGGCACCACGGGCCGCACCACGCCCCAGCAGTCCTCCCCGGTCCAGCAGGCCCCCAGCACCACCTCAGGCCCCACCGGCGGCACCAGCAGCTCCGGCGGCTCGACAGGCGGCTCCGGCACCGGGGGCTCGTCCTCCGGCCAACCGGGCCTGGTCGGCGGCCTGTTGGGGTAGGCGGGCCGGTGGGAGACGTACTGGGCGACCCCACCGGCTGAGAGACACGGCCCGCAGAGAGAAGGTCCCGCACACAGGATGTGCGGGACCTTCTTGGCGCAGGGGAGCTGTGGCTTTCAGGGGCGCGGGGCTGTATCAATGTGCGGCTCCGCCGCGCGGGCGCGACAAGCCACGACGGACCCGCACCGGAAGACGGCCGTCACCGCCCCAGTGCCGCCAGTTCCTTCGCGGCTTCGGTCAGATCCTTGGCGGTGTCGATGGCCCGCCAGTACGCCCCCTGAGGAATCGGGAACCCGGCGAGCCGCAGCTCACGCGCCAGCGTCGGGAACGTCGTCCGCTCATGATCCCCCCGCTCCGGCAGCAGCTCGGCGAACGCGGGCGAGAACACGTACACACCGGCGTTGATCTCGAACGTGGACGGCGGCGCCTCGATGAAGTCCGTGATGTGCCCGAACCCGTCCGTCTGCACGGCCCCCCACGGAATCCGCGGACGCGCCAGCGCCAGCGTGGCCACCGCGTCCCGCTCGGTGTGGAAGTCGGCCATGTCCCGCAGCGAGAACCGGGTCCAGATGTCACCGTTCGTCGCGTACCAGGACTGCTCGGGGTGCGGCAGATGCGCGGCCGCGTACTTCAGACCGCCACCGCGGCCCAGCGGCTCGGTCTCGATGACGGTCGTGACCCGCACCGGCAGGTCCGCCGTCTTCAGCCAGTCCTGGAGCACCTCGGCGAGGTGCCCACAGCTGACCACCACGTCCGTCACGCCTTCCTCGGCGAGCCAGACAAGCTGATGGCCGATGATCGGAGTCCCCGTGCCGGGGATCTCGACCATCGGCTTGGGCCGGTCGTCGGTGTAGGGGCGCAGCCGGGAGCCCTGGCCGCCGGCCAGGATCACGGCCTGGGTCGGACGGGACGCGGCGTTCGGATCGGTCATGACCGGAACTGTACGACGCGCCCCGATCCCGGCCTCGGGTGGCGTGCCTTTTTGTGCGGATCAGCTGTGGGCCGCTTGGCGGGGGTCAGCTGTGGGCCGCCGCCACACCCGTCGCGAACGACGTGTCACAGACGGGGCGGGCGTACGACTGCGCGCGCGTGGGGCCGTACACACGGACCGCGGCGCGGCCCAGGGCCCGCGCGATGGAGACGCAGTGCTTCGCGAGCGACGGACGCCCGTTCACGGCCTCCTGGAGGTGGGTGAGGGCGGTGCCCGGGTCCTTCTCCTGGAGTTCGGTCAGGAGCCGCTCCCGCAGGACGTCCTGCGGGGCGAGGGGGGCGCTGCGCGGCTTGCCGTCCGAGACCGTCGCGTCCGACGCGGTGAGCACCGAGGAGCTCGAGGGATCCCCCGACCAGTTGACTCGGGTGACCGCGAGGGTCCCGGAGAGCACCAGGACGACCGGCAGGACAAGGGCGAGGGAGCGGCCGATACGGCGGGCGGGGCCCCGGCCGCGTCGCGTCTGTTGGTAAGTGGAGTGCTTCACGCGTGTGAGGGTAGCGTGCGGTAATGATTTGGCGACATTTAGTCACCGGTTCGGGGGATGAGACGGTGCCGCTTTTTGGGTAAGGCGTTGACGCACGCTGCTCGAAATGACCGATCTGCCGGGGTATTCCTCGACGGCGTTCGAGCACGGAAGAGCGCGAAGAGGGCCCCGCAGACGCTCTGCGGGGCCCTCTTCGTCAACCTGGGTGAATTGCTGCGGTTCGTCCTCAGTCGGAGAGGCGCTCGCCCGTGGAGGTCGAGAACACGTGGGTCTCGCCCGGACGCGGCACGACGTGCAGCGTGGCGCCCTTCTCCGGCACCGCGCGGCCGCTGACCCGCACGACCAGGTCCTTCAGCTCGTCGCCGACCTTGGCGGAACCGTAGACGTAGCCGTCGGCGCCGAGCTCCTCGACGACGTTCACGGAGACCGCGAGGCCCGCCGGAGCGTCCTCGGAGTCCTTGGAGAGGGCGGAGGCGGCGGCGCCGTTGTGCTCGACCACGTCGAAGTGCTCGGGGCGGACACCGACGGTGACCGTGGTGTCACCCTTGTCGGAGGCGGCCTTGAGGGCCTCGCGGTTGACGGGCACCACGCTGTTGCCGAACTTCACGCCGCCGTCGGTGATCGGGACCTCGACGAGGTTCATCGCCGGGGAGCCGATGAAGCCGGCGACGAAGAGGTTCGCCGGGCGGTCGTACATGTTGCGCGGGGAGTCGACCTGCTGGAGCAGACCGTCCTTGAGCACGGCCACGCGGTCGCCCATCGTCATGGCCTCGACCTGGTCGTGGGTGACGTAGACGGTGGTGATGCCGAGACGGCGCTGGAGCGAGGCGATCTGCGTACGCGTCGACACACGCAGCTTGGCGTCGAGGTTGGACAGCGGCTCGTCCATGAGGAAGACCTGGGGCTCACGCACGATGGCGCGACCCATGGCGACACGCTGGCGCTGACCGCCGGAGAGGGCCTTCGGCTTGCGGTCCAGGTACTCGGTGAGGTCGAGGATCTTCGCGGCCTCCTCGACCTTCTGCCGGATCTCCGCCTTGTTGACACCGGCGATCTTGAGCGCGAAGCCCATGTTGTCGGCGACCGTCATGTGCGGGTACAGGGCGTAGTTCTGGAACACCATGGCGATGTCCCGGTCCTTCGGCGGCAGGTGCGTGACGTCACGGTCACCGATGCGGATGGCGCCGCCGTTGACGTCCTCGAGCCCCGCCAGCATGCGGAGCGAGGTGGACTTGCCACAGCCGGACGGGCCGACCAGGACGAGGAACTCGCCGTCCTCGATGTGGATGTCGAGACCGTCGACGGCGGGCTTCGTGGAACCCGGGTAAATACGGGTCGCCTTGTCGAACGAAACAGTGGCCATGGCTCAGAGGCCCCCTTCTACCGGCAGGAACGTGCCGGACGATCCGTTGTAGGAAGGTGGTGGTGTAGTCCACGAGGGACTGGCTCAGGACGGTACCCGGCGTTCACGCGTATGTCAGTACCTGGAGGACTGTGAACTTCGCGGAAATTTTCGACGGGCCGCCATGGTGACCTGGGTACACTGCACGGGCGCCTCCTTAGCTCAGCTGGCCAGAGCAACGCACTTGTAATGCGTAGGTCGTCGGTTCGAATCCGACAGGGGGCTCTGCACAGCCCAGGTCAGACGGCGTCTGAGCTGGGCTTTTTCGTTCAGCGGATGCGGCGGCGACGCTGGGAGCGGGCCGTGCGGGTGCCTCCGGTCTCAGTTTTGGTCTCATTGGGGCCCGAAGGGGCGGGTACGAAGAACTCGCCCATGCGCCGCATCGCGTCCTTCGACAGGTGGGACCTGCCCTTGACGTAGCGGCGGGTCTGGCTGATCTGGGTGTGCCGGAGGATCTCCATGATCGTGGGCATGTCGACGCCCAGCTCGTTGAGGATCGTGCCGGCGGTGTGGCGGCTGCCGTCGTACAGGCGGCGGTCGTCGATCTCGGCTTCGGCGAGCAGGTCCTTGAACTCCTCGTAGTCCGCGCGCGGGTCCAGCGGGCGCCCGTCCGGCCGCGAGAACACGACGTCGTGCTCCTCCCACAGCTCCCCGGCGGCCGTGCGCATCTCTTCCTGCTGTGCCTTGTGGTCGTGCAGGAACGGGACGAAGACGGGCGGGATCGGCACGGCGTTGCGGCTCTTCTTGGTCTTGGGGCGAGTGAAGACGAGACCGCCCCCCTTGCGCTGCGGGCACACGCTCGCGTGCCTCGTGCACGTCTTGGGGCACGGCTTCGGGCAGCCGCGCTTGTACCCCTTGTGCGCGGTGCAGTCGGGCGGGCACGGCTCGAAGCGGTGCAGGCGCCCGCCACAGGCGTGCGGATCGTTGCAGCCGTGCCGCCAGGTGAGCCGCTGGAGTTGCCACTGCGGGTGGAACAGCTCTGCGTCCAAGTCGACGTAAGACCAGCGCAGTCCGAGCGTCTCGCCCTGCCGAAAGCCCATCCCGACGCCGACGATCCACCGCATGAAGGTGGGGCGCTTGGCGGCGGCTTCCAGGAAGGCTTTGGCTTCCTTCTGGGTGAAGGGGTTGGCTTCCGTCTCGTCGACGCTCGGCGGATCGACGAGCGTGGCGACGTTCTCGCTGATGAGCCGGCGGCGCTGGGCGATTTTCAGGGCACGCGACAGGATGCGGTGCACCTTCACCACGTGGGACGGAGCGTGGCCCTCGTCGAGCATGACGCGGTACATCCGCTCAAGGTGTTCCGGCTGGAGTTTGTCCAGGCGGTGCTTTCCGACGCCGGGGATGATGTCGTTGCGGGTCTTGGACCAGTAGTCGTCCAGGGAGCGAGGCTTGAGCTTCAGGCTCGCGATATCGGTGAGGTACGTGGTCATCCACTGCTCGACCGTCGGCTTATGGCCGGCCTTGGGCGCGCGTCCCTTGTCGCGCAGGGCCTCCAATTCGCGGACTTTGCGCTTGACCTCCGCTTCGGTACGCGCTCTGCGGTGACGCCGGTCGGGGCTGCCGTCGTCCTTGACGCCCATGGTCACGCGGCCGTGCCACCAGCCGTCATTGCCCTCGTAGATGGACGATTCCATGTTCGGCTTGCGGGGGCTCATGTGCTCCTTGCTCCTCCATGAGGGAGGCGGCCCCGGACGTGTGGTCCGGGGCCGCCTCAGGGCGTGCGTGGGTCAGTTGGGCATCGGTTCGAGGCCGTTCACGTAGGCCTCAAGGTCGCACCGGCGGATGCGGCGGGAGCGGCCTCGCTTGACGTACTTCAGGGCGCCTTCGGCCATCAGCTCGTAGACGGTGGAGCGGCCGAATCGGAGGACTGTGGCGGCCTCTTCCGGGGTGTAGAGCAACTGGTCGGCGGGGGCGAGGGCGGTACTCATCGGGGCGTATCTCCTCGGGGTCGCTCGGGGTGCTCTTTGTCGGTGGGTTCGTGTGTCGGTGGGGCTGGGAGCGTGTGTGTGTCCGAGGTTCGGATTTCTGCGTCACCGCGTCACCTGCGTCATTCAGGTCGCTGACCTGCGGTTATCGGTGACGGAGCGCGGTTGGGCTGTGTCACCGCCGAGTCACCTGCGTCACCGCGGGGGTGACGCAGGTGACGCACGATGACGCAGAGGGTTGGGCTCTGCGTCACCGCCTTCGCTGCTGGTCAGGGGCCGTTTTCCGGCGTGGGTGACGCGGGTGACGCAGCGTTCCCCTACTTAGGAAAGAGAGGGGGTGGTGTCTGTTGTTGTGCGGGGCTCAGAGAGCGAAGAAGGAGCCGCTCGCGCGGCACGTCCTTGGGGCGGTGCTGCGCACCGAACAGCAAGAGGAGCACCCCGCGCCGCGTCGCGACGGGTGCTCTTCTTGCTTTTGTGCGGTGACCTCGTGGTCAGAACGCGGCCTCCTGTTGCGGCGCGGGTGCCGGTGTCGGCGCGGGTTCGGTGAGTTCGATGTAGCGGGCCGTTTTGGTGCGTCCCCAGTCCACGATCAGGCCGCGGGCGGCGAGAGTGGGCTGAAGGCGCTTGAGCCGGTCGGAGAGGACTTTGCCGGTGGTCGGCCATCCCTTGGGCAGGGGGCGGCACTCCTCGCCGCTGTAGAGCCGGGTGAGCAGGTGCAGCCACTCCGCGGACGTCATCCGCTCCTGTGCCCCGGGTTCCATGTCGGCTGCGTACTGGAGGACGGTCTGTGCGAGCAGGTCGCCCTCGATGACGTCGTCGTTGAGGTCGTCCAGCCCGGCCCGGTAGGCCGCCAGAGCTCCGAAGCCCATGGCTTCGTCGAGTTGGGCGCACAGGTGGGCGAAGTCCGCCATGCGCAGGTCGGTCGGCGTTACGGCGGTGGCGGCGCGGACCTTGACCGTCAGGTCCAGCAGGGAGCCGAGCATGACGGGCAGGGCTTCGGCGTACTCCGCCCAGAGTTCGGCTTCGGTGCGCCGCACCTTCGGGCGTTCCAGGCGGAGCGGGAGGAGGCGTTCGGCGAGGTCGGGGCGGATGACGCCGACGTCGATGCCGGTCAGGAGTAGGGGGCGGCGGTAGCGGGCGCGGAAGACGTCTCCGTCGGTGAACAGGGCGCGTTTGACGGACTCGGCTCCGGTGACGATGCAGCACATGGCGTCGGACAGGTCCGGGGTCATGTGGGAGAGGTTGTCGAGGGCGGTGACCCATCCGGCGGCGACGGCTGCGATCAGGTTGTCCTCGTCCTTCGGTGCGCGGCGCAGGTCGCCGGTCATGCCCTCGATGAGGCGGATGAGCATTCGCCCGGCGGTGGATTTGCCTGCGCCCTGGGGGCCGGTGAGGAAGGGGGCGGGGACGGGCACGGAGGGTTCCAGGCAGCCGACCAGCCAGGCCATGGCCAGGCACTCCGTCTCCGCGTTGACGAAGTTGCACAGCCGAAAGAGCGCGTCGATGCCCTTGCCGTTGGTGTCCTTGGCGGGCAGGGGGAGTTCGCCGGTGAGCTGGGTGCGCCGCCAGCACACCTCTGCCGGGTCGGGGACGGCGATGTCCCAGCCGGTGGGGTGGATGCGGACGGACTGGCCGTCGTTGCGGCCCAGGTCCAGCCAGGTGGCCCCGTCCAGGCCGGGGGCGACGCGGATGTGGACGGGCTGGACCTGCTCGGTGAGGGCGAGTGCTTCGATCAAGTCGAGTGCCTCCTTCATCGCGGTGCCGTTGAACGTGCCGAGCCCGTCCTTGAACAGGCCGACCATCAGTTCTTGGCGGTGGCTTCCGGTGGTGCCCTGGGAACGGATCGGGCGGGCCACGGGGTGGCCCTTGCGCTGTGCGTAGACGGTGCCGTCCGCGGTGCGGAAGTAGCGAAAGCGCTCTTGCGCGTAGTCCGCGATGACCTTCCGGGCCGGGTTCTTGTCGTCGTCTTCCATGCTCAAAGCCCCAACCGGGTGCGGGCGTTGGTCCACGCGTCCGTGCAGTGCCGCGGCGTCTCGCCCTTGGCCTGCGCGGCGGTGAACAGGCGGGCGATGTGTTCCTCGCTGAGGCAGCCGCACCGGCCGTGCGTCGACAGCACAGCCAGGAACGTCCCGTAGACCGTGTGGTGAACCGTGCTCCGGGCGTCGGTGATGCGTCGCTCCGCCATGGCGATCCCGCGCTCCAGGAACGCCGGCGTCCGATGCCGGCACTCTCCGCCCCCGGCGGGCACCGTGACGAGCGTCGACGCCGGCTGAGCCGGTGCGGGCTTGCTTGCGGCCAACGTGCGCACGACCTCCGGCAACGCGACCAAGGTGCCGGCGCCGAACCCAAGCCAACGGGCGTATGCCATGGTCGACTTGATGTCCACGCCAGGCCGGACCGCGTTCGCGGACTGCATCCGACCGAAGTAGAGCCAGTGCTCACCTCGAGTGGTGGGCACGGTCTGGGTGGCGGGCAGGGTCTCGCGGGCCCACGCGATCGCGTCGGCGTTGTCGAGATCCACCACCGTCAGGTCCGCTCCGCCCGGGTGGTAGGCGACCGCCTCGGCACGTAGCCATGCGTAGCGCCAGGGGCCGGAAGTGATGACGTCCGGGTCGGTGGTCGCGGCGGCCCACGCGTGGCAGGGGGCGGGGCAAACGCAGGGCCCGGGGGTCTTCATGTTGGGGCGGCCGCCGCATGCGTTGTTGGCGCAGCGGCGGCAGTTGCCGAACGGGACCTTGCCTGCCCGCAGGGGCAGGGGCGGAATGCCGCTCGCGGCCAGGTCCAATGCGATGTCCAGTGCGTTCATGCTGCGCTCCGGTCGGTCAGCAGCATCTGGTGCTGTGTGGGGATCGCGTCGATCACACGCTGACGCCAGTTCAGGGCGTAGTCGATGCAGTTGGCGCAGTTCTTGTGGGTGTGGCCGGGCAGCGGCGGGCGGCGGCGGGCGTGGGAACTCCAGGCGGCGGAGTCCGCGGAGGCCAGCAAGTGGCCGACGCGTTCGAGGCCGAGGATTTTGAAGCCGAAGCCGTGCAGCTTGAAGCCGTGCGCGGCCATGGCGGTGACGATCGCGGCGCCCTGGCGGGTGGACTGCAACCGGCACACCGACCCCAACCCGACGACCGGCTCAGCCCGCAGGTTTACGCCCGCCTTTTCGTACAGCGCCACGCACCGCTCGTATGCGGGGATGTTGTCGCCTTGGAGGACGGGGGCGATGCGCAGGCCCGGGGCCAGGGAGCGCAGTTCAAGGAAGTTGTTCACCGTGCGGCGCTGGTGTTCTTCCACGCTGAGGTGGGTGCCGACGAAGTACTGTCCGCCGAACCAGCCGCCGTTGATGATGGCTTTCTCACACATCCAGTCCTGCGGGGCGGCCCAGTCGTAGGGGCCGACGTGTTCCCAGATGCGGCGCAGGTCCTGAACGTACTGGCGGGGTGATCGGGTCCAGGTTCCCCGGTCCTTGAGTTCGGTGAAGCCGCCGGAGTCGATGGCGTAGGGGCCGCCGGCTTCGTCCCATTTGACGGCGCGGTCGAAGTGCTCGGACTTCAGGAACAGCGGCACGTTGGTCCAGCGCAGCCAGTGCCGTTTGTGGGTGGTCAGGTAGAAGCGCATCCCGCCCGCGGCGGGAGCTCCCGGCGCTATGGCTCGCCGGATGTTGGTGGGTTGGGTCATTCTGGAGGTCTCCAGTTCCTGGTTGGGTCCTGGTTGGCGAGGGCGGCCCCGGACTTTGGCGAGACGGGGGCCGCCCTTGGCGTAGCTAGAGGGCGTCGTTGCTGTCGCGGTCAGGCCTCCGCTGGTGGGAGGGCAGGGCAGGCCGGGAGAATCGCGCGGGGTTGTCAGTGGGGCCCGCTACGTTGATCGCGGGAGCTCGCGCGGGCCGTGGCCGCGTGTTGGCGTTGTGGTTTGGTGTGTCTTACGGGAGGGCGTTATGACGGCGTGGTTGGTGCTGGCCAAGGACGGCAGTAAGCGGATCAGCGAGGGCTACGACGACAACCCGGCCACCCACTACAGCTGGGACAGCACGGTTCCCAATCACGCGACGTTGAAGGTCGGTGACGTGATCGCGCTTTGGGATGCGACCGAACTGCTTGGGCTGTCGGTGATCGAGGACATCGCGGTTGGTCAGGGGCAGAAGGAAACGCCGTACTGCTTGAAGTGCGGCAAGGCTGATGTGGCAGAGCGCAAGCAGAAGCTGCCGCGGTTCGTGTGCTGGAACCAGGAGTGCAAGCACGAGAGCGACAAGGCTGGTTGGAAGACGAAAGACGTCGTCACCTACCGGAGCCGGCACGAGGCCGGCTGGATCGACGCGCGCGGCACGCTTACCGCTCCACAGTTGCGTGCCTTGTGCGTGAAGCCGGCCTCGCAGAACTCCCTGCGGGAGCTGCGCTTTGCCGACTTCCACCACGCACTCACCCACGGCGGGGTGCCATTGCCGCTGAGGGTCATCGACACCACCCAGAAGGTGATCGCCGAAGGGCACGGCACGGCCACCATCCGGGTCCGCAAGGGGCAGCCGGCCTTCCGCAAGCACCTGCTGGAGGTGTTCGGCGAGGTGTGCGCTTTCACCGGCCCGGCCCCTGTCCAGGCGTTGGAGGCCGCGCACCTGTACAGCTACGCGGCCAACGGCAAGCACCACAAGGGCGGTGGCCTGCTGCTGCGCCGCGACCTGCACCGTCTGTTCGACCTCGGGCTGATCGCTGTCCACCCCCAGAGCAAGACCCTGCACCTGGACGCATCGCTGAACGCCTACCCGGACTACGCCAAGCTCGACGGCGCCGCGCTAACCGTGTCCGTGACCGCGGACCACGTGAAGTGGCTGACCAAGCACTGGGACATGCACCGCCCGAACCTGCCGGCAGCCAACATCCCCGAACAGATCGCCCCCGCTGAGACGGCGGTCATCGCCTAGGCACGGCCGTGCTGAGCGAAGCCGAGAAGGAGCGCCTGGGCCCGCGGCGGCCCAGGCGCCGCTACTTTCCCTTGTGGGAGGAGTTAGCGGTCTTGACCGCGCATGGTGGCCGGTGTGTGTACTGCCTGGCCCCGTCCGAGGTGAAAGACCACGTCATCCCCGTCGCGCGCGGTGGCGACGACGCCGTGCGCAACCTGGTGCCGGCGTGCAAGGCCTGCAACGACGCCAAGGGAGATCGCACGCCCCTGGAGTTCGCCGCCTTGCGACTTCACCCTGGCGCCTGGCAGCCAGGCGGGCATCCGGGCAATCAACGACTTGTCGGCGAGTTCGACCGATTCCGGCATACCTACCCAGTGTGGGTGGAGCGGATCGAGTTCACCCAGATCGAGGTGCTCGACCCGCGCCGGCGGGCGTGGTTCCACCACGACCTGCGCAACACCTACTTCAACGCCCCCACGGTGCCGTCCATCAGGGTGAAGGCGGCGATATACCGGGCACTAGGTGCAGGCGACACCGTCAGGGCCCACGCTGCCGGCTGGCCCACCGGCACCTGGCCACCTTTCCGGGTTTTACGACCCCGTCAGTGGAAGCAGCCGGTCTCCGAGGACCCTCGCGACTGGCAGAGGGTCTTGTAGAAGCTGTTCAGCCGTGGAAGTGGCTGCGCTTAATGACGGCTTTGCGGATGTTGACCGTGGTCCCGCTGCTGTGGCGGCCGGTGGTGCCGAAGACCTGTACGGCGATCCAGCCCCCGAAGATGACCGCGGCGAGGGTGATGAGCTGGGTGATGAACGCGGTCAGGGCGGCGATGAACGACGTGAGTAGAACCAGCCCGCCGCACACCGCGCTGAAACCTATGCCCCCAAGCGCAATGTTGACCGCGGTGCGCGAGACGGCTGGCCGCGCGTCGACGGGCGCCGGGGCGGGTTCGGGGGTGAGGGCGTAGCCGGTGACGACGCGGCCGTCGGGCAGCACGATCGACTGCACCGCGGACGCCGGGTTCGGCCGGACTGGCACGAGGGGTGCGGCGGGCGGGTAGGTGGTGATCGGGACGGGGTGGTGGACTTCGACGGCCGCGGGCCGTTCGAGGTGACCCATGGGCTTCCCTCCGGGACAGGAGCGGGCCCGCGCCACTAGGTGTGAGGCGGGCCCGCGAGCGGGTGTTACGTGACGGTGTGAGGGGTGTGATCGGCCGCTGTTAAGGCGGGTAACACGTGCGCCTGCCTAGGGGTTTGGGTGTTAGGCAGGCGTAACGCGTTACGGGTGTCAGGCAGCCGTGAGGGCAGGAACGATGCGCCACCGACCGGTGGTGTTCGTCGCATCCAGCCGCCCGTCCTGTGCGGCTTCCTTGAGGCGCAGGGAGACCCAGGAGCGGGACAGGCCGTGCCGGTCGCACCAGTCGGTGAAGTCCTTGGGCCCGACGACCATCTGTCCGGCGTCCTCGAACTCGGCCAGCGCCTGAGCGAACAGCCGCCGCGCCTCCTCCGGGGACGGCTTGCGGCCGGCTTCCTGCCCGAAGATCGGGGAGTCGTCGCCGTCCTCGGTCTCCGGGAGTTCCGCCTCGGGGTCGATGTCCGCGTCCTCGGGGTCGACCAGCAGGCCGCCGTGTTCCATGTCGTCCTCCTCCTGGACAGCGTGCAGCGCGACCGGCCGTGAGCCGGCGCCGGTCTCCTCGGTGGTGCGTCCGGTGTAGGCGCGGCCGGCTACCGCGGCGGCGGCCCCGACGGTGACGGGGTCGGCGGTGGCGCCGTTGTGCTGCACCCACGCGGCGAGCTGTTCCATGACGGGCACGGCGCGGGTGGTGAAGCGGCGGGTACGGCCCGGGGAGGAATAGCGGGCTTCGTCGATCCCGGGAGAGACGACGTAGCAGTAACCGGGCCGGCGGTTGCCCCACGCGCCGGGGTGGGCGCCCGCGTCGATGACCGTCTCCGGCAGCGCGAACCCCTCATCCCGCGCATCGCAGCCGAGCGCGATGACGGAGGGGAGGGAGGCGCGGGTGGAGGTGGACATCTGGTCGTACGACGGCCGCTGAAGCGACACGATCAGGGAGACGCCGGCGGAGCGGGCTTCCTGAGCGATGCCGGTGAAGGCGTCGTCTCCGAGGTTGCGCAGGGTGTTGGCGGCTTCCTCGAACCAGGCGACCAGGAACGGCATCCCCTCGCACCCGCAGGCGCGACTGTCGGGGCGGCAGGAGTGCTCCGGGTCGTTCTGCTGCTCGGCAGCCGCGGGCACCCACTGGCGGTAGCCGTGGGCCCCAAGCCAGCGCGTCCGGGCGGGGATGACCGCTTCGACGGCCGCCACGAGCACTTCGGTCTGTGAGCCGCCCTCGGCTGCCCAGTCCAGCCCCGGGCGCAGGGGCGCGAAGTCCTGGAACGCCTTCGGGTCGGAGAACCAGACGATGACGTCACGGCGGGAGAGAACCTCCGTGAGCAGGTTCAGCGCCGCATCGCCCTTGCCCGAGCCGGACTGGCCCGCGATCAGGCCGTGGGTGGAGTTGCGGCCCACGTCCGGATCGCCCGGCAGCCACATCACGAGGGCGGAGCCGTCGTCGTAGCGGCCTATGACCAGCGGTTCGGCGATCGACCCTCCGAGGTTGGAGGGTCCCTCCCACTGGACCTCTTCGGACAGCATGTCCTCGGGGACGATGACCAGCTCACCGCGGCGCACGGAGTCCGGGTCGGGGGTGTAGCGCACGGCGGACGTCGGCAGATCCAGCGCGGACGCGATCTTCATCAGGGCTTTGGTGACGTCGTCGTTGGTCTGCTCGCCGGGCTGCAACGCGATCGGCGCGGTGACCCGGTTGGGTTCCACCTTCGCCGCGCCGATCTGCGCCCGCGCCAGTCCGACTTTCTCCAGAAGCCCGCCGTCCGAACTGGCCGTGGATCCGTCGGGGTTGTGGCGCATGACCATGCGCACGTTCCACGACAGTGCGACCGCCGGGCCGCCCATGAGGAACAGGTCGTCGATCGGCCCGGCGGTCGGTCCGGCCAGGCACGCGGCGGTGACCCATGCGGTGCCGGCGGCCGTGGTGATGGCCGCGTGCAGGCGGCGCTGGTTGCTGGTCGACTTGCCGGCCCACCAGGTGGCGCCGGTCAGCGCGACGGAGGCGAGGGTCAGTCCGACGCCGGCGGCGGCGCTCTCGCCCCACTGCCAGTGCCCCAACGTCCCGGCCAGGCCGGTCCCTGCCCAGCCCAGCCACGGCGGCAGGTGCGGCTTAGCCCGGTTGAGCAGGTAGGCGCGGACGGTGCCGCCCGTCCCGTCGTTCATGCCGGCAGGGACGGTGAGCGGGTAGCTGCGGCCGTCCTGGTCGCTCCACTGGTGAGCCATGGTTCAACCTCTCTACTGCTGGGCCCAGTTCATGACCGGCTGTGCCGGCTTGCGGGCGCGGTGACGGACGCGGTTGATCTCTTCCTCGAACTCCTGCTGGAAGACCGCGTAGCAGGCCGCGGCATTCTTCGCCGCGTCCCGCAGGGCATCGGCGGACCGCCGCATCTTGCGGGAGACCTTCCGGGCCCGCACCCGGGAGCCGAACGCGCGTCCCTCCGGGTCCGGCACCGCGGACAGCACGCCCTGGATGATCTCGGCAGCCATGGCCACCTCAATGGACAGCATCACGCCGGCCGCCCGCAGGGAGTTGCAGTAGTTGCGCACCTGAGCGGGGGAGCCGAACTCGGGTGCGGGCAGCAGGGATTCGGAGTGCGAGCGGCCCCCGCCGCGGCTGGCGCCGTGCTTGTTGTTGTTGACGGTGACGTTGATCGGCGGGACGAACGAGCTGCCCATCGCCCCGACGAAGCCGCCGGCCGCGGCACCGATACCGGCCCCGGCGTTGGCGAACTTGTTGGACTTGTTGCCGTTCTCGTCGACGACGGGCCGTCGGGCCCGTTCCGCGTCGCGGATGCGTCGGTTGTTGGTCTGGTTCGTTGCCATCTACGGTGCCCTCCCGAGCGTCGGGTCAGTGGGTGCGGCGGACGATGAGCCAGGCGGACTGCGCGACGATCAGGGCAATGAGCCAGATCAGCCCGAGCGGGCCGGCCAGCGGCCCGAAGCCGGCGGCCAGCGCCGCCCACGTGCTGGTGACGGTGGCGAGCAGGGCCAGCGCGATACGCCACGCGAGGGTGGAACCGCGGCCTGGGCGGCGCTGCTGCATGACGGCAAGCCAGACCAGCGGGGCCACGGCCAGCGGGGCGAGGACCAGCCCGGTCCACCAGCCCAGCACGTGCAGAAGCGCGGTCACCACGAGGGCGAGCAGGGCGAGGCCGGTGGGAGCAAGCGCGGCGCGGAAGCGCCACAGCACGCGCCCGAGGAACCCGAACGCCTCCTGGGTCAGGGAGGGCTGGTCGGGGACGACGATCAGGAACGGCTGCGAGCGGCGCCCGCGCTGGTGCGGGATACGGACGGTGTGGACACCCGCGGCGCGGGTGCGGGTACGGCTGGACACAGCGAAACTCCCAGGTTGGAGGGGATGTTCAGGCGGCGCGCTGTTCGTCGTCGGGATAGGCGCACGGCACGCACACCCCGAGCGAGAGGGGGATGACGTAGCCGGCGTCCTTGCGGCACTGCGGGCAGGTGCGGCGAGCGGTGTTGGCCTTGTCGAGCGCGGCCCGCTTGGCCGGAGTCATCGGCCTAACGGGCTTGGCCGCGTCGAGCCGGTAGAAGTAGGCGACCAGCGGGCCGCGCCGATACCGCGGGCGCAACGCCTGTGCGGCGATCTCCTGCCCGCCGGGCCGTAAGCCGCGGGCGCGGAGCTGGCGGCGGGTGGCGTAGCCCTCGGGGACACACCGCCACGGGAAGGTCGGTATCCCGAACAGGGCCCCGTTCGGATCGAAGCACTTCGCGAACGTGAGCGACATCAGACCATCGCCCCGTCAGCCTCGAAGACGGGGTGACCGGCGTCCCGGAACTCCTGGTAGCGGGTGGACACCCACCCCACCGACCAGCCGCACAACTCGGCAGCCGACCGCACCGAAAGCCCCGCCTCGAACGCAGCCTGCACGGTTGCCCGCGCCTGCTCTTCGGGAAGCTTCTCGGCAGCGGGCCCGGCGGCCAGCAGGGCGGCGCGTTCACGCTCAGCCTGGGCCTTACGCTCAGCCTGTTCACGGCGTTCACGCCTTGCCTGCGCCGCCCGCTCCTGCGCGGCCCGCTCAGCAGCCTCGCGCTCGCGGTGTTCACGCTCGCGCTGCTGCTGTTCACGCTCGCGCTCAGCGCGTTCACGCGCCTCCCGCTCAGCCTGCTCGCGGGCCGCAGCCTGCTCGCGTTCCTCGCGGCGGGCCCGCTCCTCGCGTTCAGCCTGTTCGCGGATCAGGCGGGCTTCGTGTTCACGCTGTTCACGCGCCAACAGCGCAGCGTGCTCGCGCTCCTCACGGGCCAATCGGGCGGCCGTCTCGCGCCGCTCGGCAATGGCCTGCTCGCGGGCTTCGCGCTGCGCCTGCTGCCGGGCTTCCAGTTCGATGACCGCCGCGGCGATCGCTCGCCGGTAGGCGAGCCCGGTCTCCGCGGTGACGATCAGCAGGAGCGGCGCAACCGCGTGTACGGCCACTCCGACCAGGTCTTTTCGTAGCGCGGAGTCGGCGACGTTGAGGGCGAGGGTCATGCAGCCGGTCATCCAGCGCAGCACGATCGGCCACTTCCCGCCGTGACCCCCGAGCCGGGCCAGCACCGCATCCAGACGGACCACAATGACCACCGCGGCATCCACCACCAGCGGCAGAATGGGGGCCGTCCACTTCCACTTGTCGGGGGTGTGGGCGGCCGCGAGCGGGGTGACGGTGAGGATCGAATACAGCATCGCGCCCGCCACGATCAGCCACGTGCCGACCGACAGGGCGCGCTCGGCTGAACGGATCTGAACGGCGTTCATGCTCACCACCCCTCCCGTGAACGCACCTGCGTCGCGGCGATCAGAACGACCGGCGAGGCCGGGTCTTCCGGGGTGTCGCTGTCCTCGGTCCACCGCCACTCAGCGCCCGGTACCGGCTCTAAGCCGAGCCGGCTGAGCGCGTCCGCGCGCTGCGTGAACGTCGGCACCGTGAGCGAGTCGGCGAAGGTGAACTCCGGCCACGGGTCGGTGGTGTTCAGCAGCACCACGTACAGGCGCCACCGCCCCTTGAACACGGACATCTGCGCGGTGAACGTCTGCGCGCTCACGCCCCGACCCCCGAGGCGGTGACCGTGTGGTTGATCAGTTCCACTCGCGCGGCCAGCGCGCGGCGGCGGGCCCGGCGGATGCGCCGCTGGTCCATCTCGGTCGGCGTGCGGTCAAGGGTGGCGATGTGCGCGTCGAGCAGGTCGATGTCCGCGAGGATGACCGGCATCTCGGTCTCGATCGCGTCCAGCTCCGCATCCGTCGGCTCGTTCCAGTCGGCGAACGCGGTAACAGCATCCTGAACAGTCACGATGGGGTTCATTGGGTCGTGTTCCTCTCACGGGGTGAACGGCCCGAACAGCACCCCCGGAGTTGCCCCTCCGGGGGTGCGCGCCGTTGTGGATGACCAGCCGCGGCAAAGCGCGGCACGACCACTGAACAGCGGCCGGAGTGCCCCGGGCGGGAGTCGATCCCGCGCCCTCACGGCTGGATGCCGGGGCGAGTGCGCGGACCTGAGCCGCGCCGGCCACCTTTTGCGGGAGGTAGCGGCCCGTACTGCGCGATATGGATCTGTGCCTCAGTCCCGCTCTTCCGAGGAATCGCATCTCGGTCTCTTCGCGCGGCGTTCGTGCCCTTGGGCAGATCCGTTCTTTTGAGTCGGCACGTGTCCCTGACGGGAGATGACCGACTGGTCTCCACTCGCCTCAGCCGGTGTCGTCACGGCTGTCATGTCTGCGGTGGATCACGCTGTGGAGTTGTCGAGGCAGCCCAAAGAAGGGCCTCTTCCGGCTCGCTGTCCTAGGACTGCGAGCGGCCTGAGAAGAAGATGGCACGCAGTCCTGGGACTGTCAACAGTCCTAGGACTGTGCTTCACTGGTTCGCGTAGAGAGGAGTTCTACGTGGCACCGAAGTGGCGCGAACTGGCGGACAAGTTCGCGGAGCAGATCAAGAGCGGTGAGTATCCGCCGGGCGCCCAGTTGCCCCAGATCAGACAGTTGGTCGAGGCTGGGGAGGGATCCAAGGAGACTGTCCACAAGGCGTACAAGGCACTGGAGGCCGAAGGGCTTGTGACGTCGACGCGCGGTCACGGCACCGTGGTGCGCCCCCGTACTCCACTCAAGCGGCTGGGCATCGCGCGGTACGACAAGGTGAAGTGGCGCGACGGTGACGAAGTCGCCTTCATCGCGGACCGTGTCGCATCAGGACGGGCGTATAAGCGAAACGAGCAGACGCAGACCGTGAGCCGTGTCGAGGCGGACAGCCTTGTGGCGGCGGGACTGGGGGTGCCAGTCGGCTCCGAGGTGTACGCACGCGCCCGCCTTGTGAAGGAAGGGACGCAGCCGACGCACACTCTGACCAGCTACTACAGGCCAGAGCATGTCGAGGGCACGCGCATCGTCGACCCTGCGCCGGGGCCTGCCGGGCGTGGCGGCGGATACCGGGTCTTGTACGACGCCGGATTCGAGATCGACCACATGAGAGAAGCCCTGTTTGCCCGCATCCCGACGGCTGCCGAAGTGCAGCTCCTACAGCTCCCCGTCGGTGAGCCTGTGGTCGAGCTGCATCGGACCACGTACACCGCAGATGGCACGGTGGTGGAGTTCGCGGTGGGCATTCACTCGGCTTCTCGCTTCGCGTGGGAGTACGACTTCAAAGTTCCCGACTCGGCGCAGGACAAGGGGCAGGAATGATCTCGGCACAGGCATGGGCGGATGCTCAACTCCTGTGGAACT
This sequence comes from Streptomyces griseorubiginosus, assembly GCF_001514195.1. Classification (GTDB taxonomy): domain Bacteria; phylum Actinomycetota; class Actinomycetes; order Streptomycetales; family Streptomycetaceae; genus Streptomyces; species Streptomyces griseorubiginosus. Next base: position 151,420 of record NZ_KQ948744.1, read on the forward strand.
ACCACTTCATGCACCACGACCCACGGCCGTGCTCAGTTGCCGTGGGTCTGGGCAGTCACGATCTCGGCGTGGCAGACGTGACGGCTGAGTTGTATCACCAGGGCATGGCGCCGGTCATCGTCTTCACCGGAGCGACCAGTCCGACGACCCGGGCACGCATGCCGCGCGGAGAGGCTGTTCACTACCGCGAGCGAGCGTTGCAACTCGGCGTACCCGATTCGGCCGTACTCCTGGAACCGCGTGCCACAAACACAGGCGAGAACATTGAGTTCACGAGAGCGGTGCTGGCAGAAGCTGACGTCAAGGTCTCGTCCGTCCTGCTCGTGAGCAAGCCGTACGAAGAGCGACGCTCGTACGCCATGATGCGGAAGCTCTGGCCTGAGGTGGAAGTGGTGTGCGCGTCCACACGGATGAGTTTGGAGGAGTACGCCGACTCAATCGGCGACGCTCGCATGGTGATCGACATGATCGTGGGCGCTCTGCAACGTGTGCTTGTCTTCCCGAGGTTGAACCTAGCTATCGAGCAGGACGTACCAGACGCGGTAGCAGCCGCCTTTGAGCGGCTGTGTGCCGAAGGCTTCACTAGCCGACTCATGCCGGCGGATGTCGCCCCGCAGTAGAGCTGCAGGTAGGAAGGTTGGTGCACGTCCCTCGAACATATGGCAACGGCCCGCGCCAATGGTGCGGTCCGAACGCGTGAACGATCTCTGGCCCATCGTGGCTCGCCATGCTCTGCTTCCTGGAACCGGGCATAGCGACGCGAACGTCAGCGCCGGACTGCTTGGTTGAGCGATGCATGTCCCGGAAGAGTGCTTCCTAGCGCCTGATGTCTGCGGCAGCATGACCATGGCAGCGCATTTGCCAGTCCTGGAGGGGGGCGCGTGCCCATGCGGGGGATCTCACGACAAGAGCTGATCCGACGACAGCGTCGGGACGGATTCGTAGGCCGACAGGGCGAGCTGGCGGCCTTCACGGACGCCCTCAATCAGCCAACGGAGGCAGCCGCACAGTTCCTCTTTCACGTTCATGGACCTGCCGGAGTCGGAAAGTCCACCCTCGTGCGCCGAATGGAGGCCCAAGCCAGAGAGCGGCAAGCGATCACCGGATACGTGGATGAATCCGTGGCCGATGTGGTGGAGGCCATGGAGACCCTCAGTACACAGTTCTCTCAGCAAGGTATGGCTCTGAAGAGCTTCGACAAGGCGTTGGCGGTCTATCGGCAGCGTCGGCATGAGGCCGAGGCTGTGTCCGGCTCAGTGTCAGGACCTGAGATGCCTACTGGGGAGTCAGACACGGGATCGAGTCTTCCATCTCCCTCACCAGGCAGCATGATTGCTTCGCAGTTGGGGCTGGTGGGTCTCGGCATGCTGCCGGGAGTCGGCGCGTTCACGGGTGCGGTCGACCCCAACCAAGTGGCCGCAGGGGCGGACCGAATTAGGGCCATGCTTAGTACCCGTTTTCGCAATCACGACGATCTTCAGCTGGTCATCGCGCCGCTCAAGGTTCTCACCCCGGCCTTTCTCCAAGATCTTGCAGAAGTTGCACAGCGTCGGACGTGGGTCTCATTGTTCTTCGATACCTACGAACGCACTAGTCCGCTTCTGGACGTGTGGTTGCGTGACATCCTTACATCCGAACGATATGGGGATCTCCCAGCCAACGTACTAGTTGTGTTGGCGGGACAGACTCGACTGGACCCCCGAACGTGGGGCGACTGCCTGGATTTGGTCGCCGAATTACCGCTGGAGGTGTTCACTGAAGCCGAGGCGCAAAAATTCTTGTTGACTAAGGGCATCACTAATGAACGAACCGTAGAAGTGATTTTGCGACTGTCTGGACGGTTGCCTGTACTCCTGTCCACACTCGCCGAAGCTCGCCCCGTCAATGCTGATGACGTCGGAGACCCAAGCGGTACCGCCGTGGAGAGGTTCCTAAAGTGGGAAGCCGACCCAGCCCGCCGCGCTGTGGCGCTCGCATGCGCATTCCCACAAGAACTAGATGAGGACATCTACCGGATATCCGTACGTGAAGATGCCGCAGACCTATTCGACTGGCTGCGCTCGCTACCTTTTATCACCGATCGTGCAGGGCGTTGCCGCTATCATGAGGTGGTACGGGACTCTATGCTTCGTCTCCAACGCCAGCAATCCCCAGCGCGTTGGATGGAGCAGCACACCCGGCTTGCTGATGCTTTTAAAGAGCGCCGGGTTCAATTGGAGGAAATTAACCCTACAGGGGATAGGTGGGAAATTCAGGAATGGCGAAGCCTGCGCCTGCAAGAGACCTACCACCGTCTCTGCGCGAACCCACGTGCAACGCTTCCTGCGGCACTGCGAGAACTATTGGATGCTTGTGACCATGGCACCGCCACTCTGCGCCGATGGGTACAGGCTTTCATGCATGCCGGACGAGATGCCGACGCGGTCGAAGTCCTGAAGTGGGGACAACTGCTTGTCACCACATTGGACGACGATCAGAATCCTGAATGCGCAGCTCTGTCTCTTCTCGCGAGCCGTGCGCAGCTTTCCCTTGACGGACAAGCGTTGGCCTATCTGCTTTGCGGTCGAGCTCACCGCAGCACTGGTCATTACGAAGAGGCTATCGCTCAATACACCAAGTCGATCGCCTTGGATTCGGAGAACGGCCGTGCTTATTACGGCCGAGGCCTCACCTACCGCTTGATGGGTCGGTCTGAGGAGGCCCTTTTCGATCTCAATCGAGCTATCCAGCTCGAACCCCAAGACGGATCAAACCTCTTCGAGCGCGGTGTCGTCTATGTACTTAAAACCAGATACGCGGAGGCTCTTGCCGATCTTAATCATGCCATTGAACGCGACCCCGAAAACCCTTGGTATTTCACGCAGCGCGGTATTACCTATCGGTTGATGGAGCGGTACGGTGAGGCCCTCGCCGATCTCAGTCGGGCGATTGAAATCAAACCCGACTGCGACTCGGCTATCGCGCACCGTGGTGTTACCTATCGGTTGATGGAGCGGTACGACGAGTCCCTCGCCGATCTCAGTCGGGCGATTGAAATCAAACCCGACTACGACTCGGCTATCGCGCACCGTGGTATTACCTATCGGTTGATGGAGCGGTACGACGAGTCCCTCGCCGATCTCAGTCGGGCGATTGAAATCAAACCCGACTACGACTGGGCTATCGCGCAGCGTGGTGTTACCTATCGGTTGATGGAGCGGTACGGTGAGGCCCTCGCCGATCTCAATCGGGTCATCGAATTTGACCCTCTAGCAAGTTGGATTGCGGAGCGCGGTGTCATCTACCGGTCGATTGAGCGGTACGACGAGGCCCTCGCCGATCTCAACTGCGCCATTGAGCTCGACCCAGAAGACGGTTGGAAATTAGCGCAGCGTGGTGTCACGTGCCGGGTTATGGAGCGGTACGACGAGGCGCTTGCGGATCTCAACTGCGCCATTGAGCTCGACCCAGAAGACGCTTGGAAAATGACAGAGCGTGGCTTCGTCTATCGGTTGATGGAGCGGTACGACGATGCGCTTGCGGATTTGAACCGTGCCATTGAAATAAAACCAGACTACGCTTGGGCTATTGCGCAGCGTGGTGTCACATTCCGGGTTATGGAGCGGTACGACGAGGCGCTTGCGGATCTCAACTGCGCCATTGAGCTCGACCCGGAAGACGATTGGAAGTTGGCTCAGCGTGGAGTCGCCTATCGGTTGATGGAGCGGTACGACGAGGCGCTTGCTGATCTCAATCGAGCCATCGAACTCGAAGCCCAAGAAGGTTGGATTGCGGAGCGCAGTGTCACCTATCGGCGGATGAAGCGGTACGACGATGCGCTTGCGGATTTGAACCGTGCCATTGAAATAAAACCTGATCACGCTTGGAGTATCGCGCAGCGTGGTATCACATTTCGGAGTATGGAGCGGTACGACGAGGCGCTTGCGGATCTCAATCGAGCCATTGAGCTCGACCCAGAAGACGATTGGAAATTGGCGGAGCGCGGTGTCACCTACGGGTTGATGGAGCGGTACGACGAGGCGCTTGCTGATCTCAATCGAGCCATTGAGCTCGACCCTGACTACGCTTGGGCCATCTCTCAACGCGGTACCATTTATCGGTTGATGGAGCGGTACAACGAGGCCCTCACCGATCTCAATCAAGCCATCGAACTCGACGCCCGAGCAGGCTATATCGCGGAGCGCGGTACCGTTTATCGGTTGATGGAGCGGTACGACGATGCACTTGCGGATTTAAACCGTGCCATCGAGCTCGACCCTGACTACGAATGGGCCATCTCTCAGCGCAGTTTTAGCTATCGGTCGATGGAGCGGTACGACGATGCACTTGTGGATTTGAACCGTGCCATCGAACTCGCTCCTCAAGATGGTTGGAACCTTTACCAAAAAGGACTTGTTCTGCGCCTAATGGGGAATCCGGATTGGCGAATTTTCTCAGAACGGGCCGTTGAGATATTCGCCGAAGATAGGGTCGGTATTGGGCATAGGGCGATGAACGCAAAGATTAACATTTTCATTGCTCACTGTTTCATGGCGCGATGGAATTATGCTGATCAATTTCTAGAACGCTTCCTGAGTAGCTCCCCATCCAGGGAAGCCTTGAAGGAAGCACTCAGAGACTTGGACGAGCTGACGCGATGGGTTCCTTCTTCCAGGGAGCCCACGTTGGGATTTCGCAGTCGGCTCCAAAATGCACTCGGTTGAAAGTGGAAATTCTCGATCATGGCCTTCCGCAGCTGAGGCAGCGCCTCGGTTGCGGACGAGGCTACGAGGACGACGGTTACAGGCCTGTGGGCCATGTGTGGGCCAACGCGCCTGAAGGATGGGATGGCTTGGAGTATCGGTGCAGTTCAGGGCGGGATGAGGCAACGCTTTCGCGGCGGTCTTGAAATCCGTTGTGCAGCTGGCCGGCCGCAAGGTGGCGGCTGCTCAGCCATGTGTCGGTCGACTGTCTGCGTCAGGTCTGCGGGTGTCCGCGAGGCGGTACTGGCCCACTTCCGGGTCCGGAGGGCCGTCCATCCCGAGGTCTCGCCGCATGGCTTCTCGCAGATGCGCGTTCTCCCGCCAAAGAATCGCGCGACAGACGACATAGGAGTCGCCGCGGATGGTCGGCTCCTCTATGAGCCGGTCGCGCATCGCAGACAAGGCATCACACGCAGCCTCAGCGAGACGAATGATCTCAGCTGAAGCAGCGAGTGACAGGCTCTGTCTCAAGCGCCAGATGCCGGCGCCGTCGAGGGCCCGATGAAGCTCGCCATAGAGCGCGTCGCCGGACGGACGATCGGGCCGTAGGACGATGCCTCGCATGTCGGAATGTCCGCGGCTCAAGGCCATCAGGAACTCCGAGTACACGGCCCTGCGTGTCTGTACAGCCTCTCGCTCCCGATCGCGGTGCCAGCGGAGACGCTCGGCACCCAACGCCGCCGCCACGCCAACAACGGCCCCTGCCAGACTGCTGATTGGTGATATCCAGTCCACTGCTGAGTGCTACCCAAACGTCCGATACCCGCTAACGCTATGGGCATTGTCAGTGCGTGGAGCTCCCGTGCGAGCTTGATTGATCTCCTGGGTAAGCTCCTTGAGCTGCAACCGTCCTGGACGGCCGCCAACACGGAAGAGATGCACGAACGAGGCGTGATCATCCGGCAGTTGATCCCTGACCTCTTGCGGGCAGAGGAGGGCCCTCTGTCGACTGAGCTTGGCGTTCCGCTCGATGACTTCACGGTTAAAGGCCGTGACGGTACGGGGCTCAAGTAGGAGATCCCGTGGGTTCGTGCAACTAACAGTGCTGAGGTCTCAGTCGTCGGCTGGCAGGTCATGTGGCGCCAGCCAGTCCGAATCCTCCCGATCCGTGGGAGCCTGCACCTCCAGCCGCGCAAGTCCTGCACCACGGCCCCGGGGGAAGCATGCGTAAGCCTCACACCTGGCGTGCTTCAAGGCAGCAGCCCGAGCGGCATCTTCACTGTCATACCGCGTCACGTTGCGCCGGCCGGGATCCCAGGCAGAGAAGATCAGTGGGCTGAGCTCGTCGGCGGGAGCCTGCTCTTCGATGGCAGGCTTACCCGGCTTCACGGTCGGGTTGGTCTTACGGTGATCGTTGGTCGTGGTCGCCAGCTTGACAGGCTGCCAAGCCTCTTCCGGCCAGCTCGTCAACAGGGTGCCCTCGTAGTCGTCGTTGAGAGTGACGGGGGGGGGGGGGGCTGGGCTAGGTTGCCGTGCGAGCCGATCCATTTGCGGTATTTGCGGACGCGCCACCCCCTGATCACTCCACCACCGCGCATGACCGTAAGGCCACCGGAGGACACCGTGACGCGGAAGCGGTCCGGCTTTGGCGCGTTCTTGGTCAGTCGCCGCCCCTCCCGGCCGGTCATCGTCGGCCCCGGAACACAAAGGTGGCCGCGTCGACCAGCAACCGCACGATGCGCTCGGCCGCGCGGCGGCGGGCCGGCTTGCGGGACCAGACGGCGGGGAGCAGAACGGCGGCGAACAGGACGAGGAGGAACAGGGCAGCCCAGGCAAAGAGTTGGGGCCCCAAGGTGGTCACGATCGGCGGCAGGGTCACGATGGGCTCCGTGGGTCGGACCGCGGTGGCGGTACTGGATCGGGTCTGACCGCCAGGTTCGCCGAGGTCAGGGCGCGCAGTCAGGGAACCTGAATTGACCTGAAGCGAGGTACAGCGCGCGCAGGTCAGCCCTACTCTGAACTGAAGTACGGCGAAGCATGCCGAACCGCGGGCCGAGGGGAGCGCCGGGCGTGGGCGGTGCACAACACGGGGGAGAGGTGGCCGCGTTCTGTCGCGAGCTGCAGGTGACGGTGCGGCGTGCCGAGGTGCAGCAGGCCCAACTGGCGGCAGCCATCAACAAGTCGGCGGGCGCGGTATCCAACCTGCTCAACGGGGCGCTGAAACGACCCCCGGCCTGGCGCGACGTGGCGGACATTGTGGCCTACTGCGCGCGGCGAGGCGGAGCCGAAGAGCCCGCAGTCGGCGCCGAGGTGGAGAAATGGCGCAAGCGCCACGGACAGTTGGTCGCGGACCATGCCCGTGGCGCGGGGATCCGGCAGACGGAGAACGCGCAGCCGTACCGGGTCGGTCCCTGGGAGCTCTTCCAGGCAGCCCGGTACACCTGGCCGAATTGCTTGGCCCTGCTGATCGATTTGGATGTGTCCCAGCACCTGGGCCGGGTGAGGCAGGTGGCCTCCGAATCGGATCCGGGCGGATTCCGGGCCGGGCTGCGCGGGTTGTGCCAGGACGTCATAGACAGGTTCCCTGCCAGAGTGCGTGTGGTCGACCGCATGACACGCTGCACTGTCGGCCGCGCGATGGTGCAGGTGCTGTGCCTGGCCGCACTCCTCGACGTGATGGACGATCTGGCCGAGAACGCCGCGAACGCCGAGAACAATGGCAAGCAGAAACAGACGCAGAATTGGCGGGCCGAGTACGAGGCGGAGGGAGTGCTGCGTGACTTCATGCAGTCCTTGACGGTCCTGCCGGAGGACCACGCGAATGCGGCGGACAGAGAGCTGCTGATGCGGCTCTGGGAGCGCTGGGCGAACGTAACCGCGGGCATGACACTGCCACGTCCCACGGTTACGGCGTCACGGTTCCTGGACCTGCTCAAACCGCTGGCGGAATACGAACCGGAGCTGTGGTTCCACGCGGGGATCCCGGACCGCGCGCCCTCCGCCGCGGGCAGGGCCCTTGCCGGACTCAGTGCCTCCTTCACTGTGTCGCTCCAGCCTCCGCTCCTCGGCGCGGCGCAGATCCTGAGCCGGCGTGCCTCGCAGGAGCTCGACCACTCCCTGATCGAGAGCTCGCAGGACCACGCCCGGGTGACCGTCCCCAGCCTGGGCATGGGCTACATAGCACCCGCGGTGCGCACCCTCATCGTGCGGGAAGGCGACCCCGTGCACGACGACACGTGGTGGCGTAGCCACCCCGAGCGGGCGCCGCTCAGTACCTGGCTCGCCACGCACTTCACCGGTCCGCAGGCCGTGTGCCGCCCGCTGCTCGTCCTCGGCCATCCGGGCATCGGCAAGTCGTTGCTCACCCGGGTACTCATGGCGCGGCTCCCGGCCTCCGACTTTTTGCCCGTGCGGGTGGAGCTGCGCTCGGTGGATGCGGACGCCTCGATCCTGGAGCAGATTACGCAGTCCATCGCCGTGCAACTCGATGAGGAGGGCACCTGGCCCGATGTGGTCGAGGGTGCGGCAGGCCGGCTTCCCGTAGTGCTCCTCGACGGCCTCGACGAGCTGATGCAAGCAGGGGAGCTCGGGCACTGGGACTACGTGGAACATGTGCAGGCATTCCAGGAGCGGGAGGCGGCGGCAGGGCGCCCGCTCGCCGTCGTCATCACCAGCCGCACCGTCGTCATGGACCGGTGCAGGACCCCTTCCGGCTGTACGGCGATCTACCTGGAGCCCTTCGACACCGAACGCAGGGACCGCTGGCTCGCCGTCTGGAACATGGTCAACCGGAACTACTTCGCTGACCACGGACTCGCGGAGCTCACTCCGGCCGCACTGGAGCCCTACCGCGAACTCGCCTTCCAACCGCTGCTGTTGCTACTCCTCGCCCTGTACGACGCCGAGGAGAACGATCTGGCGCGGGTGCGCACGTCGGAGATAAGCGGCGCCGACCTGTACGAGCAATTGCTACTCGGCTTCGTCAAGCGCCAGGTGCGCAAGCACCATCCGCGCCCCCGCTTCCCGGAGCAGGTCGAAAGGGAGGCCGAGGAGGAGATGGCGCGCCTGGGTGTGGTGGCGCTCGCCATGTTCAACCGCGGGCGGCAGAGCGTCGGCGGCACTGACGTGGCGCGGGACGCACGGGCGCTACTCGGCACCGACTGGGGCTGGTCGGACGACCGCGCGTTCGGCCGGTTCTTCTTCATCCACGAGGCGCAGGCCGTGCGACGCGGGCGAGCCAGCAAGGCGTATGAGTTCTTGCACGCCACGTTCAGCGAGTATCTGGTGGCCCGCTCCATCTGGAAGGAGCTGGAGCACCTCACCGCGACCGGCGACGGGACGCGACTGTACGCCCTGCTGTCCTTCGCCCTGCTCACCGAGCGGGCCCAGGTCCTGGAGCGGCTCGACGACCTCGTGGCGGCCGCCGCTCCCGAACGGCGCCGGGATACGTGTCGGCGGCTGGAGAGCCTCCTGAGGAGCTGCATCGACGACAGAGCACCGGACACCGAAATCCCGTACGAGCCCCGGCAACTGACACCGCTGCTGCGCCTCGCGTACTACTCGGCGAACGTCACCTTGCTGCACGTCCTGCTCAGCCGCGAGACGTATGCGTCCGATCTCCTGGACACCACCGACGTGCCCGGGGCGTGGCGGCGGCTCGCTGGCCTGTGGGAGTCGCAGCTAGACCAGACGCTCTGGAGTGACCTGCCCCAGTACCTCATGGCAGAACGGGCCGTGGTGGATCGCAAGAGCGGTCCGCGGCAGGACATTCTGCTGGCCTGGGCCCGGGATCTCCCCCAAGGCGAGGAAATGGTGCGGCTGCCCGCCTGGACCCTGAGCAGCCACACCTTGGGGGAGGCCTCCGCCGATGTCGTCGCCCGACGTGCCCTGTTCAGCTGCCGCGCCGACGCGGACCTGCTGGCCCTGGGGATCGCCTCAGGGCGTCTCGCCGACGGCCACGGCGTGCCCCGTGACGGCCAGTACAGGGCCGCTCTCGACCAGCTGCTGCAGCTGCTGATGGCCGACGACGTGCACTCCATGGCCGACGACGACTTGGAGACGCTGTATCGGGCGTGCCTCCGGCACCTGGGCATGTCGGCCTTCCTGGGCGAGCAGCGCACCCTGCTGCGGAGCCTTCTTCTCCGTGCCCTGGAGCGGGACCAGCGCCGGCTGCCCCATCCGGTCGTCCTCTCCCTGGCCCATGCGTTGGAACGCTCCGGGCTTTCCCATCCGGACCTCGACAGCGAAGACGGCCGGATCCATGACCGGCTCATCCACCGCAGGACCGGGCTCTAAGGGCTTTCAGAAGAACAACAAGCTGATCCCGGTTCTGGGGCCATGCCGGTAGCTGTACCGCAATGGACGCCTGACTCCAGAGGCAGCCTCGATGAGCGTTGCGCATTGCCTACCGTCACCGCCAACCAGCCCTGCGATTCGCTGGACGGTCCTCGTGGTCATCCTGATAGTAGGGGTCTCAGTCCTGGTCTCGCTTGCTGCTCATTCCGTCGGGGTCTCTCATCGTCCTCTGACGTTCGAGATTGCTCGTGACCAGGACCGGAGCCCGTTTCGCAGACGGCTGTGGACACCCCCGGACCAAGATCAGACAACTTGTAATGCGTAGGTCGTCGGTTCGAATCCGACAGGGGGCTCTGCACAGCCCAGGTCAGAGAGTCTCTGACCTGGGCTTTCGTGTGTCATACGGTGCCGGAGGCCGCCTTCGTGAGGGCCTCGTCGGTCAGGCGGTACACCGTCCAGTCGGTCTGGGGGCGGGCGCCGAGGGATTCGTAGAAGTCGATCGCGGGGGTGTTCCAGTCGAGGACGGCCCATTCGAGGCGTTGGTAGCCGCGGTCGACGCAGATGCGGGCCAGTTCCGTGAGGAGGGCCTTGCCGTGGCCGGCGCCGCGGGCCTCGGGGCGGACGTAGAGGTCCTCCAGGTAGATGCCGTGGACGCCTTGCCAGGTGGAGAAGTTGAGGAACCAGACGGCGTAGCCGATCACCGTGCCGGTGGGGTCGGTGGCCACGTGGGCGTGGGCCGCGGGGTGGGGGCCGAAGAGCGCGGTGTGCAGCTGGTCCTCGGTCGCGCGGGCCTCGCTCAGGGACTTCTCGTAGTCGGCGAGTTCGCGGATCAGGGTGTGGATCGCGGGGATGTCGGCGGGGGTGGCGGGGCGGATCACTTCAGGCTCCCGGGGTGCAGGCGGTGGGCGATCTCGAGTTGGCGGGGTTCGAGGGGGCGGCCGTCCTCGATGTCCCAGAGGGCGTTCTGGAGGAGCCGTCCCATGGTCCAGGCACGCGCGCGTGCGCGGTCCAGGCCGAGGACGTCGGTCATGGCGTCGAAGCGCCAGGTGACCTCGTCGGCGTCGAAGCGGTTGTCGAGGGCGGGCCAGAGGTCGAATCCGGGGTCGCCGGCGAGGGGTTTGGGGTCGATGGCGAGCCAGGGGGCGCGGCCTGCGGCGAGGACGTTCTCGTCGTGCAGGTCCCAGTGCAGGAGGCGGTCGCCGGGTTCGTCGACGACCTCGCGTACGGCGGCGGCGCAGTCGGCGACGGTCCGGCGGATCCGCGGGTCGGGGATGCGGGGGAGGGCTCGCGGGGTCTGCTCCAGCATGGCGTGCGCGAGGTCGCCGAGCCGGCGGATGCCGGCCGGGGCGGGTCCGGCGGTCAGGTGGGCGAGCAGGTGTGCGATGACGAGGACGGCGTCGCGGGTGCCGGGCAGGGTGGACAGCATGCGGGTGGAGTCGAGGCGTTCCAGGAGCATGGTGTGGGTGACCGGGTCGTGGTCGAGGAGGCGGACCGCGCCGTCGCCGTCCCACCGGCGCAGGGCGACGGGTTCGCCGGCGCTCTCCTCGTCGAGGAGCTGGAGTTTCAGGACGGCCGGGGTGGCGTCGCTCATGCGGACGACGGGCAGGACGAGCGCTGTGACGCCGTGCAGGGGTGCGCCGTCCGGTCTGAGGGCCCAGCGTTCCAGGAACTCCTCGATCAGTGCGGGCAGTCCGGCGATGAACTCCCGTCCCCGGTCGCCGTTGTAACGCTCCTGTGTCGCTGCCAGTGCCGCCGGGATGTCGATCACGTGCCGGACCCTACCGGCGTGGGTGAATCGGCTCATGCGGATTAACCGGGGCGTCCACTGGGTGGGGGAGTACGTCCGCCGTGCCCCCGGCACCTATGTGTGGCTGACGGTCCTTTTCGTGACGACGGTGGCGTTGCACCACATGTCGCCGACGTTCGAGGAGCAGTTCCTGCGGCAGCGTTCGACCAACATCCATGAGCTGTCGAGCAATCCGGTGCGGGTGCTGGTCGCCAGTGCGATGTGGATCGACAGCGGGCACTGGCTGCCGTACGTCGTCCTCTTCTCCGTCTTCCACGCGCAGGCGGAGCGCTGGCTGGGCACCGCGCGCTGGCTGGCGGTGTGCGCTGCGGCGCATGTGCTGGCCACGCTGATCAGTGAGGGGGCGCTGCTGTGGGGGATCCGGCACGGGATGGCGCCGGAGTCGGCGGTGAACACGCTGGACGTCGGGGTGAGTTATGCGCTGGCGGGGGTGGTGGCGGTGCTGGTGTACCGGATTCCGCGGCCGTGGCGGTACGTGTACGGGTTCGTGGTGCTCGTCGTGTACGCGGTGCCGTTGGTGACCGGGCGGACCTTCACGGACCTGGGGCACTTCACCTCCGCGCTGATCGGATTCGGGTGTTATCCGCTGGTGAGAGTGCGGAATCCGAAGGAGACAGCGGGTGCGTCGGCGGGTTAACGTCCCTGGCCATGAGCAGCAGGGTCGTGAACGGCGGTATCTCCTTCTGGTACGCGGACGACGGCTTTCCCGAGGCGCGGGAGCCGCTCGCGGGTGACGCGTCGGCGGACGTGGTGATCGTCGGGGGCGGGTACACGGGGCTGTGGACGGCGTACTACCTGAAGAAGGCCGTGCCGTTTCTGCGGATCGTCGTCCTGGAGCAGAAGTTCTGCGGTTACGGCGCCTCGGGGCGCAACGGCGGCTGGCTGTACAACGGTGTCGCGGGCCGCGACCGGTACGCGAAGCTGCACGGCCACGAGGCCGCCGTACGCCTTCAGCGGGCCATGAACGACACCGTCGACGAGGTCGTCCGGGTGGTCGCCGAGGAGGGCTTCGACGCCGGGCTCCACAAGGGGGGCGTGCTCGAAGTCGCGCGTACGCCCGCGCAGTTGGCGCGGCTGAGGGCCTTTCACGAGCACGAGCTGTCGTACGGCGAGAAGGACCGTGAGCTGTACGGCGCGCGGGAGACGGCTCGGCGGGTGCGGGTCGCGGGCGCGGTGGGGGCGTCCTGGACGCCGCACGGGGCGCGGGTTCATCCGGTGCGGCTGGTGAAGGGGCTGGCGGCGGCCGTGGAGGCGCTGGGTGTGGTCGTGCACGAGCTGACCCCGGTGACGGAGATCCGGCCCAAGCACGCGGTGACGCCGTATGGGACGGTCCGGGCGCCCTATGTCCTGCGCTGCACGGAGGGCTTCACGGCGGCGTTGAAGGGGCAGCGGCGGACCTGGCTGCCGATGAACTCCTCGATGATCGCGACCGAGCCGCTGAGCGAGGAGCAGTGGGCGGCGATCGGCTGGGAGGGGCGGCAGACGCTGGGGGACATGGCGCACGCGTACATGTACGCGCAGCGCACCGCCGACGGGCGGATCGCGCTGGGCGGGCGCGGGGTGCCGTACCGCTTCGGGTCGCGCACCGACAACGACGGGCGGACGCAGGCGGCGACGGTCGAGGCGCTGCGGGAGATCCTCGTGGACTTCTTCCCGATGCTGGCCGGGACGCGGATCGAGCACGCCTGGTCGGGGGTGCTGGGGGTGCCGCGGGACTGGTGCGCGTCGGTGACGCTGGACCGTTCGACGGGGATCGGCTGGGCGGGGGGTTACGTCGGCTCGGGCGTCGCGACCGCCAACCTGGCCGCCCGGACCCTGCGGGATCTGGTGCGGCAGGACTCGGGACAGGGCGGCCGGACCGAGCTGACGGACCTGCCGTGGGTGGGTCACAAGGTGCGCAGGTGGGAACCGGAGCCGCTGCGCTGGCTGGGCGTGCAGGGCATGTACGCGACGTACCGCACGGCGGATAGCCGGGAGACGAGGAGCCACAGCGCGGAGTCGTCGAGGCTGGCGCGGTGGGCGGACCGGATTGCCGGACGGCATTGATCGGATAACGCTTTCCGCGCCTGTGGAAAACTCGCGATGCGTTGTCGTACCCCCGTGTCAGTATCGCCTCAACGTTTGCTGATCCAGGGGGGATCCTTTGCCTGTCGATGACGCTTGTCCGCCTGCGGGACGCAGACGGGCGGCTGTCCTGGCCGTTCTCGTCGCCCTGCTGACCTCGTTGCTGAGTCTGGCCGGAGCGGGCCCCGCGCTCGCCGAGGAGGAGTGCGCGCCGGTGGCGCTCGCATCCTTCGGCGACCCCGGGGACGCGGTGAACAAGGCCACCCCGCCGGGCCAGGGGAGCAGTTGCTTCACGCTGACGGCACCGGCGGCCGGTCTGTATCTCGTGTCGGACGACAACAGTGGGACGTACGCGCAGGTGTCGGCGGCCGACGGCACCGAGGTCGACTGCTACGACGAGCGGACCGGCCGGAACGGCGTGTGCGAGGTGCCCGCCGCCGGCACCTACACGCTCAGGATCGTCAACGGCGGGTGGGCCGACGCGCCGACCTCGTTCACCGTCGTGCCGCTCGGAGCGGGCACCGCGGGCTGCTTCGACTCCGTCGGCACGGGGTGGGACCTCGACCCGGTCAGCCGCACCTCCGTGGGCGGACTGGAGGTCGACTGCCAGGAGTTCGAGGGCACTCCGGGTGAGCGCGTCCGCCTCACCCACGGGACGAAGGTCTACGGCGACACGCTCGCGTGGATCACCGACGAGAGCGGCGCCTGGATCTGTCCGCGCGTCACCGAGGACGACGAGGACACCCGTAGTTGTGTGCTGCCCGGGGACGGCCCGTACCGGGTGCTGTCGACGGTGACGTACGCCGGGAGCGGCTATCCCGCCGAGTACGCGGTCAAGGTGCGCTCGCTGTCCGACCCGCGGGGCTGCCGTACCGCGTCCGTGCGGTCCTTCGGCAAGCTCGCCGGGCTGGAGTACGGCACCAACCCCTGCTTCACCTTCAGCGTCGACAGGCCGGGCAGCTATCTCGCGCACGCCGTGGACGTGTACTCGGCGGACGCGGTCCGCGTGTACGACACCGACGGGAAGATCGCCTGCCGGGAGAGCGACCCGTGCCGCCTGCCGGCCGCGGGCACCTACACGGCGGTCCTCGACGACGCCTACCCGTTCCCGTACGCGGACGGCGAGCCGGACGACCTGCTGCTGCTCGACCGTGCCTCGGACGCCGGGTGCGTGGCCACCGGGACCGGCGGACACAAGGGCGAGCTGAGCACGGTCGGGCAGTACGACTGCCTGACGCTGGACGCCCCGCAGGGCGCCCACATCGCCGCGCTCACCCCGCTCGCCTCGTCCGGCGTGGACGCCGAGGTGGCGGTCTACGACCGGGACGGGGTCACCCAGTGCACCGCGACGGAACTGGCCGACGGGGACTGCGTGTTGACGGGCGCGGCCCCCTACCGGGCGCTGGTGCACACCGACGACGTCGGTGAGGACGCGACGGGCCCGTACGCGATCGCCTTCCACCGCACCGACACCGCGAACGACTGCCCGGTCCTGCCGGCCGGCAGCTTCGCCGCGGACGGCGCGAAGGCCGAGCTGACCACCGGGGAGGGCGTCTTCTCGGGCTGCCTGAGCATCCCGGCCGACGCGCACACCGGTGCGGAACTCCTCCAGCTCGTGAACACCTCCGGTGGTGTACCGGCGAAGTTCTCCGTCCTGGACGCCGACGGCAGGAAGGTCTGCGACCGCACCTCCAGCACCAACGGCTGGACGGTCTGCCCGCTCACCCCGGGCCAGGCCCACACCGTCCTGGTCACCGGCCGCGACCTGGCCGCCACGTACACCCTGGCCCGGCGGGACGTCACCGCGACCGCCTCCTCGGCGGGCTGCGTGAGGACCGCCGCGACGACGGTCGGCGGACCGTCCGTGGCCGGCACGGCCGGCGAGCCGGGCACCGTGACCTGCCACCAGGTCACCACCGACGCGGCCTCCGACGTGCTGCACCTCGACGTGCGCGACGCGCTGGGCACCGCCAACATCGCGGTGTTCGGCGGGGACGGCGGCGCCGAGTGCTCCTACCGCAACCGCGCCTGCGCGGTCACCGGGTCCACCAGCCACCAGGTCCTCGTGCAGACCCCGGTCACCCTGAAGGCGGCGCCCGAGTACCGCCTGGACGCCCTGCGTGTGGCGACGGCGGACGGACCGGCGCCGGAGTGCACCAGGGTCCCTTCGGTGTCGTACGGCTACGGGCCGGTCACCGGCACGCTGGACGAGCGGCACACCGCGGTGTGCGCGGTGCTGCCGACCGCCGGGTTCGACCGTTTCGACATGGAGATCACGGACACCACCGGTGCCACCACCACCGCGGTGCCCGCGCTCTACAACAAGGCGTGGAACAACGGCTGTTCGCTGTACATACCGTCCGGCTACCAGTGCGCGGCGGGTGGCTCCTCCTCCGCGGCGAGCCCGAGCGTGTTCGTGCTCGGCCTGCCGGAGAAGGCGTCCAGCACCTCCTACAGCGCCCGGTTGGTCTGCCGGTCCACTCCGTGCGGTCCGGACCGGGTGGCCGTCACCGCCGTCAGCCCGACCACCGGAGTCGCCGGGACCAAGGTGAAGCTCACGGTCACCGGGACCGCGCTGCCCGCGGACGCGACCGTGCGGCTCACCCGGAGCGGCAAGACCCTGACCGCCACCGCGGACTCGGTCTCCGCCGACAACCGGACCCTGACCGCGACCGTTGACCTGACGGGCGCGGACGCCGGCACGTGGAACGTCAGCGTGTTCGCGGGCTGCTGCGAGTTCCAGCGGGGCCTGTTCACCGTCACCGAGCCCCAGCTCACCGGCACGGCCGCACCCAGGATCACCGGGACGGCGAAGACGGGCGCCAAGGTCACCGCGGAGCCCGGGAGCTGGTCGGCCACCCCGACGTCGTACACGTACCAGTGGAAGGCGAACGGCACGGCGATCAGCGGGGCCACGGCGAAGACGTACACCGTCGCCGCCGCGGTCGTCGGCAAGAAGCTGACGGTGACCGTGACCGCGGTGAAGAGCGGCTGGCAGAGCGGGACTGCGACCTCGGGCGCGGTGACCGTGGCCAAGGGCGACGCGCCCAAGGCAACCAAGCTGCCGGTGATCAGCGGTACGGCGAAGGTCGGCCGGACGCTGAAGACGTCCAACGGGACGTGGAGTCCGGCGGCCACCTCGTACACGTACCAGTGGTACACGAACGGCAAGGCGATCAGTGGGGCCACCAAGTCCTCGCTGGTGCTGAAGACCGCCCAGAAGGGCAAGAAGATCACCGTGAAGGTGGTCGCGCGCCGCACCGGTCACAAGGACGGGTCGGCGGTGAGCAAGGCGACGAAGGCGGTCGTCAAGTGAGCTGAGAACGAGGGGGCGGCATCGGAGTCATCCGGTGTCGTCCCCTTTTCTCATGCCTCCGGTTCCGGCTTCCTCATGCCACGGACTCCGGCACCGGTGCCGGAGCGGGCGCCCCCTGCTTCGGGGGCTTCGCCGTGACCATCAGGCCCGCGATGAGGCCGGCCAGGAGCATGATGCCGGCGGCCCACCAGATGGCCACCGTGTAGCCGTGGACCACGCCTTCCTTGACGACGAGGGCCTTCTGCGCGGGGTTGGTGAGGTGTGCGGTGATGTACGCCGTGCTGCTGGTGGTGGCGATCGTGTTGAGCAGGGCCGTACCGATCGAACCGCCCACCTGCTGCGAGGTGTTGACGGTCGCCGAGGTGACCCCGGAGTCCTGCGGGGCGACGCCCGCCGTGGCCGTGGAGAACACCGGCATGAAGGTGAGGCCCATGCCCAGGCCCATCAGGAGCAGCGCGGGCAGGATCTCGGTGGTGTAGGAGCTGTCCACCGTCATCTGCGTGAGGATCACCATGCCGCTCGCCGCGAGGATCATGCCGGGGACCATGAGCATGCGCGGTGCGACCCGGTTCATCAGCCGGGCCGAGATCTGGGTGGAGCCGACGATGATCGCGGCGGTCATGGGCAGGAACGCGAGCCCGGTGCGGACGGGGGAGTAGGCCAGCACGACCTGGAGGTAGTAGGTCATGAACAGGAACAGGCCGAACATCCCGATGACGGCGAGCCCCATGGTCAGGAAGCAGCCCGCGCGGTTGCGGTCCTTGACGATGTGCAGCGGGAGGAGGGGCATCGGGGCCCGGGACTGCCACCACACGAAGATCGCCAGGAGCACGACGCCCCCGAAGAGCAGCGTCATCACCAGCGGGTCGCTCCAGCCCCGCGGCTGGGCCTCGCTGAAGCCGTAGACGATCGCGACCAGGCCGCCGCAGCCCAGCAGCACGCCGGGCACGTCGAGGCGGGCGCCCGCGTGGCCGGGGCGGTCGTGGAGGAGGACGAGGGCGCCGAAGAAGGCGATCACCGCGATGGGCACGTTGACGAACAGGCACCAGCGCCAGTTCAGGTACTCGGTGAGCAGTCCGCCCACGATGAACCCGATCGCGGAACCGGAGCCCGCGAGGGCGCCGTAGATCCCGAAGGCCTTACCGCGCTCCTTCGGGTCGGTGAAGGTCGTCGTCAGCAGGGACAGCGCGGAGGGGGCGAGGACGGCCGCGAAGACGCCCTGGAGGGCGCGGGCGGCGAAGAGCATGCCGGAGCCGGTGGCGGCGCCGCCGAGCGCGGAGGCGGCCGCGAAGCCGACCAGGCCGATCATGAAGGTGCGCTTGCGGCCCACCAGGTCGGCGATGCGCCCGCCGAGCAGGAGCAGACCGCCGAAGGCGAGGGTGTAGGCGGTGATCACCCACTGCCGGTTGGCGTCGGACATGCCCAGGTCCTGCTGTGCGGAGGGCAGGGCGATGTTCACGATGGTCGCGTCGAGGACGACCATCAGCTGCGCGAGGGCGATGACCACCAGGCCCCACCAACGGCGTGGATCTTCACCTGTCCGGGTGACATTCACCTGGCCAGAAGACCATGGATCGGTACGGGACGCATCTGGGCGTGTCATGGCTCGAGGACCACCTTTCCGGTTGTGCCGCGGGTCTCCAGCGCGCGGTGCGCGGCGGCCGCCTCGGCGAGCGGGAAGCGCTGCACGGCGGGCCTGAGCCGGCCCGCCGCGGCTTCGGTGAGGGCGCGGAGTTCGAGGGTGCGGAGCGGTTCGGGTCCGGCCTTGCGCAGCATCGCGGGGCCGAGGACCTGTTCGGATACGCCTTCGACGAGGTAGGGACTGCCGTCGTGGATGCCTTCGCCGGACCAGCCGAAGACGATGTGCTGTCCTTCGGGGCCTAGGAGGCGAACGGATGCACGGGCGATGTCCCCGCCCACCCCGTCGAACACGACGGTGGCGGGCCGGCCGCCGAGGAAGGCGCGGACCTTGCCGGCCCACGCGGGGTCCGTGTAGTCGACGGCGAGGTCGGCGCCGTTCTCCGCGACCAGGGCGACCTTGCGCGGCCCGCCCGCGAGGCCGACGACGGTGGCCCCGGCGTTCTTCGCGTACTGCACGAGCAGCGTGCCGATGCCTCCGGCGGCCGCCGGGATCACCACGACGGAGTCCGGGCCGAGTGCGGCGAACTGCACGATTCCCATCGCGGTACGGCCCGTGCCGATCATGGCGACGGCCTGGGCGAAGTCGAGGCCGGCGGGGATCTCGTGGACGCGCTCCACGTCGGTGACGGCGAGTTCGGCGTAGCCGCCGGGGGCGAAGCCGAGATGGGCGACCACGCGCTTGCCGAGCCACAGCCCGGCGACGCCGTCCCCCAGCGACTCGACGATCCCGGCGACCTCGCGGCCGGGAACGGTGGGCAGAGCGGGCGGCTCGGGCAACGGTCCCTGGTGGCCCTCGCGCAGGGCGGTGTCCAGGAGGTGGACACCCGCGGCGCGTACGGCGACACGGACCTGGCCGGGACCCGGTGTCGGGTCGTCTGTGGTCTCGTAGGTGAGGTTCTCGGCGGGTCCGAAGCTGTGCAGGCGGATGGCGTGCATGGGAAGAGCTCCTCTGTCGTCCTGTCGGTCCGTCCTCGGGGGCCCACTCTTCGACCTCAAGCGTGCTTGAGGTCAAGGCCCCTGAGGCCCAGTGCCAGGGACACCCCCTATGACTGCCGGAGGGCGCCGGAATGTGACATGGGGGCTGTTGTTGCAGGTCGGGGAGGTTGTCAGCGGTGGGGTGCAGGATGGGGGCATGGTGAGCCGAGGGACGGGTGCGGGCAGGGTGAAGGGGGCGCGGCGGCCGGAGGTGCGGTTGCCGCCGCTGGAGCCGTTCGGGGGAGGGGAGCTGGAGCCGGACGGGGACTACGACGGGCTGGAGTTCCCGGAGACGGACTTCGCGGGCCAGGACGGGGCGGGGGCCCGTTTCATGGACTGCGCGCTGAGAGGCTGCGCACTGGACGAGACCCGGCTGCACCACGCCCGCTTCCTGGACTCGGTCCTCACCGGGGTCCGGGGTGTCGGCACCGATCTCGCCGAGTCGACCCTCCGGGACGTCGAGCTGGTCGACGCCCGCCTGGGCGGAGTGCAGTTGCACGGGGCGGCCCTGGAGCGGGTCGTGATCCGGGGCGGCAAGATCGACTACCTGAACCTGCGGACGGCCGTTCTGCGGGACGTCGTCTTCGAGGGCTGTGTGCTGGTGGAGCCGGACTTCGGGGGCGCGCGGCTGGAGCGCGTGGAGTTCGTGGACTGCGCGCTCAAGGGCGTGGACCTCACGGCGGCGACCCTCAAGGACGTGGACCTGCGCGGCGCCGCGTCACTGGAGATCGCGCGGGGGGTGGACCGCCTGGCCGGGGCTGTGATCAGCCCGTCCCAACTCCTGGACCTGGCCCCGGTGCTGGCGGCGGAGGTGGGGATCAGGGTGGAGTAGGGGTCCCCGGGGTCCGTCCGGACAGGTCAGCGCTCGGTGAGGACCCGGCGAGCGGCACCCCACGGCCGGGGTCGACCCGAGGAGATCCGGGAGCTGCTCTCGGTCACTTCACCCGTGGGAAGCGGGCCTGGAGGGTCCAGATCGCCGGGTTCTCGCCCAGGTCCTCGTGGAGGTCGATGAGGTCGGCGATCAGGTCGTGCAGGAAGTCACGTGCCTCGCGGCGGAGTTCGGCGTGGGAGAAGGTGAGCGGGGGCTCCTCGGCCCGCATCCAGTCGGCCTCGACGTCCACCCAGCCGAAGCGGCGCTCGAAGAGCATGCGGTCCGTGGACTCGGTGAAGTCGAGTTCCGCGTGCTGGGGGCGGGAGGCGCGGGAGCCGGCCGGGTCGCGGTCGAGGCGTTCGGCGATGTCGCACAGCGCCCACGCGAAGTCGAGCACCGGCACCCATCCCCAGGCTGTGGACAGCTCCCGGTCCTCCTTGGTGTCCGCGAGATAGACGTCCCCGCAGAACAGGTCGTGCCGCAGCGCGTGCACGTCCGCGCGCCGGTAGTCGGTCTGCGGGGGGTCAGGGAAGCGGTTGGAGAGGGCGTAGCCGATGTCGAGCACGTACGTGATGGTGTCACGGGGGGCTCGTAGGATCGCCGCGTGCCCCGTTCCGCGCCGTACGCCCCCCTCGCTCACCTCACTCCCCTCTCCGCCCGCTCCCCCCTCTTCCTGTTCCTCGCGGTCGCCCTGACCACGTGCCTGCTGACCGGGTGCGACGGCGGGGTGCACGGCACCCCCGGCGGCTCCGGCCTGCGCGACCCGTACTTCCCCAAGGCGGGCAACGGCGGCTACGACGTCTCCCACTACGACCTCGACCTCGCCTACGACCCGCACACCGAGCACCTCTCCGGCACCGCGACCCTCACCGCCCGAGCCACCCAGGACCTCACCGCCTTCGACCTCGACCTCGACGGCCTGGACGTCGAGAAGGTCACCGTCGACGGCGACGGGGCCCGCTGGAACCGCGCCGGTCAGGAGCTGACCGTACGGCCGCACCACGACCTCGACGAGGGCCGCGCCTTCCGGGTGACCGTCCGCTACTCCGGCACCCCGAAGACGATCACCGACCCGGACGGCTCCGAGGAGGGCTGGCTGCCCAATGACGACGGCGCGGTGGCCCTCGGCGAACCCACCGGGTCCATGGCCTGGTTCCCCGGCAACAACCACCCCTCCGACAAGGCGTCCTACGACCTCACGATCACCGTCCCCGAGGGCCTCCAGGCCGTCTCCAACGGCGAGTTGACGGCACAGCGGACCGCGGACGGCCGTACGACGTCCACCTGGCACACCGCCGAGCCCATGGCGAGCTACCTCGCCACCCTCGCAATCGGCCACTACGACATCCAGCGCTCCACCACCCCCTCCGGCCTGCCCCTGTACACGGCCGTCGACCGGACGGAGGTGGCCGCGAGCCGGAAGGTGCTGGCGCGGACCCCGGAGGTGCTGCGGTGGGAGGAGGACACCTTCGGGCCGTACCCCTTCTCCTCCGCGGGCGTGATCGTCGGCCCCCGGGGCTCCGCGGGGTACGCCCTGGAGACCCAGAACCGCCCCTTCTTCCCCGGCCCGCCCGACACCGCGACCCTCGTCCACGAGCTGGCCCACCAGTGGTACGGCGACTCGGTGTCCCCGCGAAGCTGGCAGGACATGTGGCTCAACGAGGGCTTCGCGACCTACGGCGAGTGGCTGTGGGAGGAGAAGCACGGCGGAAGAAGCGCGCAGCAGATCTTCGACGAGGTGTACGCCCGCGGCGCGGACGACGACGTCTGGGCCTTCCCTCCCGCCAAGCCGTCGAGCGCCGCGCACATCTCCGACAGCCCGGTCTACGTGCGCGGCGCGATGGTCCTGCACCTGATCCGGCGGACGGTCGGCGACACCGTCTTCGCCCGCATCCTGCGGGGCTGGGCGACGGTCCACCGGCACGGCACCGCGGACACCGCCGACTTCACGGCGTACGTCGAGAAGCAGGCCCCGGACAAGGACTTCACCTCGATCTGGGACGACTGGCTGTACGGCGAGGGCAAGCCCCCGAAACCGGGGTCCTGAGGCCATCGGCCGTCCTGCTCACCGCCCCTCAGCCGCGGCTCCCGCCCGACAGCTCCTTACGCAGCACCGCGCAGGGCCGGCCCCGGCCGCGGTCGGCCCGGTGGTCGATCACCTCGTAGCCGAGGGCCGTCCAGAAGGCGAGGGCGCGGTCGTTGCCGTCGAGGACGGCGAGGCGTACGGCGGTACGGCCCTCGGCGCGGAAGCGGTCCTCGACGAGCTCCGCCATCGCCCGCCCGTGGCCCTGCCGGTGCACTGCGGCGTCCACCATCAGCAGCCCGATCCAGGGGTCCGGGTCGGCCGGGTCGGGGTGGCGGCCGAGCGTGACCACGACCCCGACGAGGTGCCCCTGGCTGCGCGCGAGCAGCACCTCCGCGTCCGGCTGCGCCAACTCGTCGGCCAGTTCGGCGGCCACCTGCTCCGGGCGGATGTCGTCGGGATCGGGAAAGTCACCGCTGAGGGCGTGGAAGTCCCGGTTGGCGGCGTAGAGGGCGGTGAGTTCGGTGAGGAGAGGGGCCGGGATGTCACGGTCCGGCGTGAGGGGGAGGGGGCTGAGACGCATACCGGCACGGTAGTTGCCGCCTGCTGTCACCCGGGTGCGGCAGGGTCCCCGGCGGGGCGGTCGCGGCCGGGTCTCCGGGTCCGGCTGGGTCTCCCGGCGGGGCGGTCAGAGCCGGGTCGCCGTGCGGATCAGGGTGGCGAGGGGGAGTGAGCGGCTGTGGGCGGGCCAGACGATGTGGGTGACGACCGGGGGCGCGTCGGTCAGGGGGACCGCGGCGTGGTCCGACCACAGCCAGGCGCGGGCGGAGTCGGGGAAGACCGCCACCGTGCGGCCGAGCGCGATCAGTTGGGCCAGTTGCGTCTGGTCGTGGATCTCGGGGCCCGGGCCGGGCGGGTAGGTGCCGTCGTGGGACCAGCGGGCCAGCGGCAGGTCCGTCACGTCGGTGACCTCGGCCAGGGACAGCGACGCGCGCGCGGCGAGGGGGTGCCCGGCGGGCAGGACGGCGATCTGCCCCTCGGTCAGCAACTCCTCGCTGTCGAATCCGGCGAGGGAGTTGAACGGTGTGTGCATGAGCGCCACGTCGGCGCGGCCGTCGCGCAGCATCTCGCCCTGCTCGCACGTGCCGCTCGGCAGCACCTCGACCTCGACCGCGCCGGGCTCGGCGGCGTAGGCGTCGAGGAGCTTGTGCAGCAACTCGTGGGACGCGGCGGCCTTGACCGCCAGCACCAGCCGGTTGCGGCGGGCACCGGTGCCGTCGGTCGCACCGGCCCGGGAGGTCCGGCGGGCGGCGGCGGTGACCGCGTCCAGGGCCGCGCGGCCCTCGTGCAGCAGCATCTCTCCCGCGTCGGTCAGGGCGACCCCGCGGCGGTCGCGCTCCAGCAGACGGACGCCGAGCCGCCGCTCCAGCTGCTGGACGGCCCGGGACAGCGGGGGCTGGGCCATGCCGAGGCGCTGGGCGGCACGGCCGAAGTGCAGTTCTTCGGCGACGGCCAGGAAGTATCTCAACTCGCGGGTTTCCAGGGTCTCCACCCGTCCAGCGTAACCGGCCGGTGATACCCGCCGGGTATCACAGGACACCGCTTCGGTATTGGCGGCGCCGGTCCGGGTCGGCCGACCATCGAGCACATCGACGGCGTCGCGGCCCGATGTCCTTTTGACTCACCCGACGCCCTTTCGGCTCAGCAGGGGAGACACAGCCATGAGCACATCGTCCGCCGCACCGTCCACCGCACTGCCCGGTGGCACCTGGGCCCTGGGCGACCTGACCGTCACCCGCTTCGGCTACGGCGCCATGCAGCTCGCCGGACCAGGGGTCATGGGCCCGCCCGCCGACCATGACGGCGCGCTCGCTGTCCTGAGGGAGGCCGTGGACCTGGGCATCACCCACATCGACACCGCCGGCGCGTACGGGCCACGCGTCACCAACCGGCTGATCCGGGAGGCGCTGCACCCCTTCCCGGCCTCGCTGCACATCGTGACCAAGGTCGGTGCGGAACGCGACGGACAGGGCGGCTGGCCTCCCGCCCGGCGGCCCGAGCAGCTGCGTCGCGCGGTCCACGAGAACCTGGAGGACCTCGGTCTCGACGCGCTCGACGTGGTCCACCTCCGCCTCAGCGATGCGCAGGGCCCCCGCCCCGGCTCGCTCGCCGAGCCTTTCGAGGCGCTCGCGGAACTCCGGCGGCAGGGCCTGATCCGGCATCTGGGAGTGAGCAACGCGACCGCGGAACAGGTCGCCGAGGCGCGGGAGATAGCCCCGATCGTGTCCGTCCAGAACCTGTACAACCTCGCCCACCGCCACGACGACGACCTGATCGACGACCTCGCCGCCGAGGGCATCGCCTATGTGCCGTTCTTCCCGCTCGGCGGCTTCACCCCGTTGCAGTCGTCGGCGCTGACCGCCGTGGCCACCCGGCTGGACGCGACGCCGATGTCGGTCGCCCTGGCCTGGCTGCTCCGGAGGTCCCCGAACATCCTGCTGATCCCCGGCACCTCGTCGGTGGCCCACCTGCGCGAGAACATCACCGGCGCAGGCCTGACCCTCTCGGACGAGGACGTCACCGAGCTGGACAAGATCGGCACCTGAACATGCCTGGGGCCCCGGGAACGAACCTGCCCGGGGCCCCACAAACCGGCTGCTGCTTCCCTGTGACTGCCTACCAGCGATACCAGCGGCCCTTACGACCGCCCGCGTCCGCGCTGCGCAGCACGAAGCCGAGCAGCCAGACGACCAGCACGATGACGGCGAGCCACCACAGGGCCTTCAGCGCGAATCCCGCACCGAAGAGAAGCAGGGCCAGAAGCAGAACGACAAGCAGGGGAACCATAGTTATCAACCTCCGCCGATCCTGTTGCCCGGCGATTCGAAGAACACACAGCCAATCTGCCTGGTTTCTTCACGACTCTTCCGGGAACTGGACCCAGTTTCGTCACCGGCGTTCAGTGCGTTGCCGGTCGGCCGATCTCCGTGGCGTCCATGAAGTCGAGCATCTTCCGGTTGGTCAGTTCCGCGTGGTCGATCTGCGGGCCGTGGCCGGTCCGGGAGATGATCTCGGCCCTGGCGCCGGGGACCAGCCGGGGTACGCGTTCGACCTGCCGGTCGGGGTGGACCAGGAGGCTGCGCCTGCCGAGCACCAGGTACAACGGCGTGCGGATCGCACCCAGTTCGGCCTCGGTGAGTGGCTGCGGCACCGGACGGCGGATGCGGTAGGCGCGGACCGCCGTGCGGATCATGGTGCGCAGTTCCGGGACGACGAGTACGGGTTGCTCCAGCCAGGACGCGAGACGTGGCCGCAGCGCCTTGGGCGCGAAGGTGGCGAACAGGCTCGCGAAGATCCATACGAAGAAACGCAGCCCCACCTTCTCCAGGCCCCCGGGGTCGAGCAGCGTGACCGACGCGAGGCGTTCCGGTGCGCGGTGTGCCTGGTTCAGGACGAGCCAGCCGCCGTACGACGAGCCGAGGAGGTGCACCTGGTCGAGCTCGAGCCCGGCGAGTGTCTCGTCCAGCCACTGTGCGGCCCGCTCGGGCTCGTGGAGGGGTGCCCGCTGCACGCTGCGGCCCGGGTCGCCCGGGGTGTCGATGGCGTAGACAGGCCGTTCGGCGCTGAGGGCGGGGGTGTTCGGATACCACATGGCGGAGCAGGAGCCGGCGCCGTGGACGAGGACGACGGGGGTGCGCTCGCGGGCGGCCGGGTCCTGGGGGTCGTAGCGGTAGACGTGCGTGGTCCCGAAGGACGTCTCCACGTCCAGCTCCGCGGCGGCGGGTGCGCCCAGCGCGTAGACCGCGTCGCAGGCGGCGAAGTAGCGGTCGCGCCAGGCGTCGCTGACGAAGCGGCCGACATCGGGCTGGGAACGGGCGGTTGTGGGCTCGGGCACGGCCACCTCCTGGGCAGTCGATCTTTGTGATACGAACGTACCACGAAAATGGTACGGCTGTATCATAAAAAATCGGTGGCGGAGTCCCGGTAGCGGACCAGGAGCGGAGAGGTCGAACCATGCCCAAGCGCGTGGATCACGCGGAGCGGCGCACCGAGATCGCGCGGGCCCTCGTCCGGGCCGCCGGGCGGCAGGGGCTGCACGCGGTCGGGATGCGGGACGTGGCGGCCGAAGCGGGTGTCTCCCTGCGGCTGGTGCAGTACTACTTCGAGTCCAAGGAGAAGCTGCTCCTGTTCGGACTACGGCACCTGGCCGACAGGTTCGGGGAACGGGTGGCCGCCCGGGTCCGCGCCGCCGGTGACGACCCCGGGCCGCGGGCGGTGATCGAGGCGCTGCTGATGGCGGCGCTGCCGGTCGACGAGGAGAGCCGTCTGTTCCACCACCTCTACACCTCGTACGCCGTCCTCTCGGTCACCGACGAGGCCCTCGCGGCCCAGCCCTTCATCAAGGACCCCGACGCCGCTGAGACCACCCTCGCGGGGCTGCTGCGGCAGGCTGCGGACACCGGGCTGCTGCGGGCCGGTACGGACATCCACGCCGAGGCGGTCGGCCTGCTGGCCATGTCCGCGGGCCTCGGCACCAGCGTCCTGGTGGGCCAGCGCGACGCCGACTCCGCCAAAGCCGTACTCCGGTACCACCTGGACCGGATCTTCCGGGGCTGAAGCTAGTCCTGGTACCTCGGCAGGTCGTCCGTGGAGATGGTCCAGTCGCCGATGGTGACGGCCTCGCCGTAGACGAAGTCCTTGCGGGTGGCGTAGCGGGGGCCGGCCGGGGTGGGGTGGATGTCGGTGAGGACGGCGCCGGTGGCGGTGCGCGGGTCGAAGATCGCGTAGACGGGGACGCCGATCAGGGGGTAGTCGCGAACCTTGCTGACCCAGTCGTTGTCCGGGTTGGAGCGGGAGACGACCTCGATGGCGGCACGGACCGTCCGGGGGTCGAATGAACCGTCCCCTTCCATCTCCGCCTCGGTGATCACCATGACATCGGGGCGGCGCATGATGCCTTCGGGCTCGTCCTCGACGTCGGGTTCGCCCGTGTGAGCCACGAGCGCCTCTGGCATCACCTGCTCCAGACGTTTGCGGACGCGCAGCACGGTGAGTTCGTGCGGCTTGGAGGGCGACATCATGTCGAGGACGATCCCTTCCTTGGTGATCTCGAACTTGCCGGGAAGGGTGTCGTCCGTGGAAAGCACGAAGTCCCGCATGGCCCGGTAGAGAAGCGATGCGCCCTGCCGCATGTCGTCCGGGGCGATGGTCATGGCACTCGCTCCTCGTCGTCTGTGCCCAGGGGCCAGGATCGTCACGTCCATGCTAGGCCGCGCTCGCGAGATCGCCTCGGCAGTCGCGGCAGTGGCCCGGGGATGGGGCGCGGAAGGCGCGGTCGCAGGTGTCGCAGGTCTGGAGGGGGTGGCGGGTTTCCGGGGGTTGGACCGGAGGTCGGTACGGGGGCAGGGGTGGGAGTTCTGCTGTGAGGCGGTGGGCCAGGAAGGCCGCCGGGCGGTGCAGGGGTTCTGAGGGCAGGCGGGCTGTCAGGGCGTCGCGTACGGCGGTCGGGGTCAGGTCTCGTTCCAGCCAGGCGGCGACCCCGGGGGCCAGGTGTTCCGTGTCCGTGGCCGACAGGAGCAGGCGGGGGTCGTGGCGGCGCAGGGTGCTCAGGACGTCGATGGCCTGCTGGATGAGGGCAGGGGATCGGTAGCCCGGCTGCGGTACGGCGGGCAAACGGCGCGGGCGGGGCTCTTGCCGCTTCTTCGGCGGGCCGGGGGCCTGGTCCTCGCCGGCGCGGCTGCGATGACCAGGCCGGTTGCAGGAGACCGTGCGGGTGACGATGTGGCCCCCGGCGACGCGTTCGCGGGTGCGGCGCAGGTAGCCGTGGGCCTCCAGTTCCCGCAGGGCGGCGGCGATACGGTCCCGGCCCTCGGGGAAGCGGGACGCGAGGGTCTTGATGTCCACGGAGGCGCCGGCGGGGAGGGACTGGATGTACAGGGCCAGCCCTCTGGCCACGAGCGAGAGCTCGGGGTGCTGGGCGAGGTGGTTGCCGATCACCGTGAAGCGTTCGGTGTGCCGGGCGTTCTCGTGAACGAGGCCACCCACGCGGGGGTGGTTTTTGCCCTCGGTACGGGACTGGGGGCGCGGGGGCGCGCTAGGGTTTTGCGTGTCCATCGGGAAGCTCATTTCTTCCTAGGTGGCTGCCACCAGGAAGCGATCTCTTCCTTGGTGGCTAGGCCCTCGCATCGGGATGCCAGTCCCCGCGAGGGCCGTTGTCTTTCCGCGGCAGGTCCGCGGTCGTGTTGCGCTGACTGTAGAGCAAGCAACCGGGCCGAAATCCAGCTGAGTTGGCGATGTTCACTCGGGCGAGTGAGGCGAGTTGAGCTGCGGCTTCGGCGGGAGGAGGGGTGGGGCTTGGTGAGGTTTCTTTCTCCCGGAGTTCTTTCAGAAAGAGCGCCCGCGACACCGGCGCCCGGATCCCCAGGTGCCGGTGCTTACGCACTTATTGCACAAAAAATCTTCACCCCACCAGCGCGTGTTCCTAGGATGCGGAGATCAACAGACCCGTACGTGGGGGATACATGCGAATACGCCTTGTGGTCACCGCCGTTGTCTCCGGAGCCGTCGCGCTGTCCGCGCTCGCCGTTCCGGTCGCCGCGCAGGCAGCGGAACGTGTGCCGGCGAAGCTCCGGCCGAACGACTCGCTGGGGAACACCAAGTTCTCGAACGCCGTCGTCAACGGTGGCAAGGACATCGTGCTCGGCACCAGCGGCACGAAGTCCGTCGTCGTCACGTACACCGCCACCGACCAGAACGGCATCGCGCTCACCGAGGCGTTCCTCTGGCAGGGCACCGACAGCTCGACCACGGAGGGCATCACCGGTGGCCTCGGGACGGACGACGACCCCGACTGCACGGAGACGGCCACGCAGGGCACCTACCACTGCAAGGCCGTCTTCAACATCCACCCGGCCACCGACATGAAGGACAACGGCGTCGCCGGGACCTGGAAGCTGTTCCTGGGCGCCTGGGACCTCTACGCGAACGCCAGTTACAACGACGACGTCACCACCGCGTCCATCAAGAA
This sequence comes from Streptomyces griseorubiginosus, assembly GCF_001514195.1. GTDB lineage: Bacteria > Actinomycetota > Actinomycetes > Streptomycetales > Streptomycetaceae > Streptomyces > Streptomyces griseorubiginosus. Next base: position 181,121 of record NZ_KQ948744.1, read on the forward strand.
GGCCGCCACGCTGACCGCCGACGCGACTCCCGAGCCGGTCAAGAAGGGCAAGACCATCACGGTCACGGGCAAGCTCGCCCGCGCGAACTGGTCGACGGGCAAGTACGCGGGCTATGTCTCGCAGCCCGTGAAGCTCCAGTTCCGCAAGAAGGGCAGCAGCACCTACACCACCCTCAAGACGATCAAGACCAACAGCACGGGCGTCCTGAAGACCACGGCCAAGGCCACGGTCGACGGCTACTACCGCTACTCCTTCGCCGGCACCTCCACCACCGCCCCGGCCACGGCCCCGGGCGACTTCGTCGACGTCAGATGACAGTGGAGGAGAACGCCGGCCGTGGAGACGAGGTCGTCGGGTTCGTCGCCCTGATGCTCCTGGGCAGAGCGGCCCTGACCTTTGTGTTCGACCTGTTCTCCCTGGCCCGCGACTTCTCCGTCGGAAAGCTGGCGGACACCCTGCTCGACCTGGTTGTGGGAGTGGCCGTCTCTCTCCTCCTGCTCTGGCTTCTCGTCCGGCTCAGGGCGTGGAAGAGGCGGCGGACGCAGAGCTAGGGGAACGTCACCTCGGCCCACACCGTCTTGCGCGGTGCGGGGCCGGGGGAGACGCCCCAGCGGGTGGACAGGGCGGCCACCAGCAGGAGGCCCCGGCCCGACTCCGCGTCCGGGGACGGGAGTTCGGGGTACGGGAGGCGGTCGCCCCTCGTGTCCGTGACCTCGATGCGCAACGTGTCGCCGACCACGTAGAGCGTCAGGCGGAAGTCCCTCCCTGGCACCCTGCCGTGCGTCGCCGCGTTCGCCGCCAGCTCCGCCACGATGTGCTCCGCCGGGTCCAACGGCAGGCCCCACTCCCGGAGTTGTTCGCACGCCAGCAGTCTCGCCAGGCGGGCTCCCCGGGGAGTGGCCGACAGCGGCACGCTGAAGTTCCTGATGACCGCGGTTTCCTGATTCACGTCACTCAGCGTGCTGACGCTCGCTTACCGTGAACAGTGACTGAGCCGATACGTACGGTGACTGTCCGGAGCTTGTCCGGTCGTGTCCGGGCTGTCCGGGGCGGTCGTACGGGTAGGGCGTCGCGGTAGGCACGTACGGCGGAGGGGCGCGGAATGAGCGTGGACGGCGAGACGGTCGATCCGGACGACGAGTGGGGTGTCGCGGTCATCGCGACGGTCGGACGGCAACTGAAGCTGCGGCGGGAGGCCGTGGGGATGCGGGCCGGCGAGTTCGGGGAGGCGGTCGGGTACGGGGAGGACCTCGTCTACAAGATCGAGGGCGGCAAGCGGATTCCCCGGCAGGAGTATCTGGACAGAGCGGACGAGGTGCTGGGGGCCGGTGGGCTCATCTCCGCGGCCTGGGAGGACGTCAAGAAGGTCCGGTATCCCAAGAAGGTCCGCGAGCTGGCCAAGTTGGAGGGGCAGGCCGTCGAGATCGGCGTCTACGAGTGCAACATCGTCGCCGGGTTGTTGCAGACCCCGGAGCATGCGCGAGCCGTCATCTCCGCCGCGCAGCCGCCGTATTCGCCGGACGACGTGGAGCGCATGGTCAACGCTCGGCTTGCGCGGCAGGCCGTCTTCGAGCGCGATCCGGCGCCGTCCATTCACTTCGTGCTGGAAGAGGCGGCCTTGCGTCGTCCCATCGGAGGCACAATGGTGTGGCGACGGCAGCTCGAACGCCTGCTGGAGGTGGGGCGGCTGCACAACGTCGTGCTTCAGGTGATGCCGCTGAACACCGAGGTGCACTCCGGTCTGGACGGAAGGATCGAGGTGCTGAAGTTCCCTGACGGTACGGCGGTTGGGCGGTCCGACGGTCGTGCGACCTCGGATCCGAAACAGCTGCGCATCCTGGAACTGCGGTATGGCACGATCCGCGCGCAGGCTCTCTCACCAGGGGAGTCGCTGGTCCTCATCGAACAACTGCTGGGAGCAACATGATCCGCAAGCCCGCTGCCGGGGAGGTCTCCGACCTGGCGTGGTTCAAGAGCAGTTACAGCGGCGGCAATGACGGCAACTCCTGCGTCGAGATCGCGGTGGCGCCCCGCACGGTCCACGTCCGTGACTCCAAGCACGACACCACCGGCCCCCGCCTGGCCTTCACCTCGGCCAGCTGGACCGCGTTCGTGTCGCAGGCCTGACGCCGGAGCCCCCGGCCGGTACGACCAGGGGCTCCCGCTCAGCTCAGCGCAGCGGAACGTCAGACGTTGACGCCGAAGTCCTGCGCGATGCCCGCCAGGCCGGACGCGTAGCCCTGGCCCACCGCGCGGAACTTCCACTCCGCGCCGTTGCGGTACAGCTCGCCGAAGACCATCGCCGTCTCCGTGGCCGCGTCCTCGGAGAGGTCGTAGCGGGCGATCTCGGCGCCGCCGGCCTGGTTGACGATGCGGATGTAGGCGTTGCGGACCTGGCCGAAGTTCTGCGAGCGGTTCTCCGCGTCGTAGATCGAGACCGGGAAGACGATCTTGTCGATGTCGGCCGGGAGGCCGGCCAGGTTGACGTTGATCGCCTCGTCGTCGCCCTCGCCCTGGCCGGTGCGGTTGTCACCGGTGTGGACGATGGTGCTGTCCGGGGTCTGCTTGTTGTTGAAGAACACGAAGTGGGCGTCCGAGTAGACCTTGCCCTGCGTGTTGACCGCGATCGCGGAGGCGTCGAGGTCGAAGTCCGTGCCGGTGGTGGTGCGGACGTCCCAGCCGAGGCCCACGGTGACGGCGGTCAGGCCCGGAGCCTCCTTGGTGAGCGAGACGTTGCCACCCTTGGACAGGCTTACAGCCATTGTTGGGAGTCCCTTCCCTCGTTAAGTAACGGGCACGAAGCTACAGCTACCTCTATGAACGCCGCGAGAGGTGTCCAAGGTTCCCCGCTTCTTTACTTTCTTTACCCAAGCCGGAGCAGGCGGCGGGCCGGGGATATTGGGGTGACGTGGACCGGTCAGAGGCGGGAACATGGACCCCATGTCCGGTCCTCACGTCATCCGCGGCTCCGTCTCCCTTCCCGAGGCCGAGCTCATGTGGCGTTTCTCGCGGTCGTCCGGTCCGGGCGGTCAGCACGTCAACACCAGCGACTCCCAGGTGGAGCTGCGCTTCGACCTCGCCCGCACCGAGGCCCTGCCCGACGTCTGGAAGCAGCGGGCCCTCGACAGGCTGGCCTCGCGACTCGTCGACGGGGTCGTGACCGTACGGTCCTCCGAGCACCGGTCGCAGTGGCGGAACCGGGAGACCGCGGCCGTGCGGCTGGCCGCGCTGCTCGCCGAGGCGACGGCGCCGCCGCCCAAGCCCCGGCGGCCCACGCGGATCCCTCGCGGGATCAATGAGCGGCGGTTGCGGGAGAAGAAGGCGCGGTCGGACACGAAGCGGGGGCGGTCCGGGCGGGACTGGGGGTAACCGGTCGTCGGTCGGGTGCGGCGCCGTCGTGGCTGGTCGCGCCCACGCGGCGGGGCCGCAATTGATACAGTCCCGCGCCCCTTAAAAAGCAGGCTCGCCGCGTTCACGTTCGTACACGGCCTACCCGAGGTCCAGGACCCCCACCGTCTCGCCCCCGCTCAGCTCGCCGTTCCTCCGGAAGCCCAGCCTGAGGTAGAACTCCGCCGGGCCCTTCTCGCCCTCGTGCCAGGTGACGTACAGCTCCTTCGTGCCCCGGCGGCGCAGCTCCGCGGCGACGGACTCGACGGCGAACCGGCCGTAGCCCTGACCCTGCGCGTCGGCCGCGATGTTCAGCCGCCACAGGCCGGAGCGGCGCAGGGTGCCGCCGTCGGCGCGCCAGTCGATGTCGAGGAAGGCCATGAGGAAGCCGACCGTGCGGTCGCCGTCGACGATCAGGCGCGGCCAGGCCACGCCCGGGGGATGGACGTAGGCCTCGGCGAGCGACTGCATGACGGGGGAGACCGCGAATTCCTGGTCGGGGTGAACGCGTATCGCGGTCGCGGTTTCGAAATTCCCGGGTGTGACTTCTTCGAGGCGTGGTGCGAATGTCATCCGGGGACCTTAGGCGGGAGCATGCGTGCGCCGCCAACGGAATTCATCCCAACTGCCGATACCTGCCCCGGAAATAGGCAAGCGGCCCGCTGTCCGCGCTCGGCACCTCCGCCGTCAGGACGCGGCCGATCACCAGGGTGTGGTCGCCGGCCTGGACGCGTTGCTCGGTGCGGCACTCCAGGGTGGCGAGGGCGCCGCCCACCAGTGCGGCGCCGGTCGCCGCGCCGCGGACGTACGGGATGTCCTCGAACAGGAGGCGGTCGCTGATGCGGCCCTTCATGGCGAAGCGGCCGGCGATGTGCCGCTGGCTCTCGGACAGGACGGAGACCGCCCAGTGCGGCTGCTCGTCGAGCAGGTCGTCCATCCGGGAGCCGGTACGCAGGCTGACCAGCACCAGAGGCGGGTCGAGGGAGACCGACAGGAAGGCCGTGGCGGTCATGCCGACGTCCTCGCCGCCGGGGCCGTCGGCGTCGAGCGGGGGCTCGAACGCGGTCACCAGGACCACACCCGCGGCGAGCCTGGACATGGCCGCGCGGAACTCGTCGTTGCTCACCCCCACAGCATGCCCGGAGGTGGGCGAGGGGATCATCGGGGCGGCGGGGGCGGAGGAGTTCGACACGCCGGAAACGCTAATCTCGGCGGCGCGTGCCGCGCATCGGGCCTCCGCCCGAGACCGGACCTAGGTCTCCCGGCGGAGCGCCCACCAGCGTCTCCACAAAGAGCCAAAGTTTGTGCTCAGTAAGTGCACAGGAAAAACGCAGAAACCCCGCTCAATTGCTCACCTTTCGCTGTGACTTGAGTCACAAGAGGTGCCAATTGTTGACCCTGTGTACCGAGCGGGCAGCGCGCTGTGATTCAGTGGCTGGACAGATGACCCTTGATTCGCTGCGAGGTCTCGGGGGGAGGGCAAGCAATGGAGACCGAGTCGGAGCCCTACGTCCGTCTAGCGTCCTTGCGACAACTGCACCAGGTCATGGCCGACATGAACACGGCCCGTAGCCTGGCCGACACATTGCAGACCGTCGCCAACGGCGTGGTCACCGCACTCGGTTACGAGCTGGCGTGCGTCAATCTCGTGCGCCCCGACGGCGACCTCGTGGTCGCCGCCCTCTCCGGCAACCAGGCCGCCGAGGCACTGATCACCGGCCGGACCGGCTCCCGCGAGTCCTGGGAGCGACGGCTGAGCATGGGCGAGACCTGGGGCGACCTGGTCTTCATACCGCACACCGAGGGCTGGGTCCTCGACGACGACGACGTCCCGCAGTGGTACACCGACGGGCCCGCGCCCCGCTTCGAGGACGAGTGGCACCCCTCCGACCGGCTCTTCGCGCCCATGTACACCCCGAGCGTGTCCGGCGGCCAGTGCGGCGAGCTGATCGGCGTGCTCTCCGTGGACCGGCCGCGCAACGGCCGCAGGCCCGGCGCCTGGGGTCGTGAAGCGCTCCAGATGTACGCCTTCCAGGCCGCCATCGCGATCAGCAACGCGCGTCTACGTGCGAACATGCAACGGGCACTGGTCAGGCTCGAAAGGGAGCAGCAGGCCCTGCGGGCCAGCGAGGAGAGCTTCCGGCAGGCGTTCGAGTACGCCCCCTCCGGCATGGCCATCGCCGAGATGGGCGGCGACCAGCACGGCCGGATCCTGCGCACCAACGACGCCCTGTGCCGCCTGCTGGGCCGCCCCGCCTCCGCGATGCGCCGCTACTCCTTCTCCGACCTCGTCCACCCCGAGGACATAGGCACCCTGCTGCGCACCTCGGCGGAGGGCGGCCGCGCGGAGCTCCGCCTCTGTCGCCGGGACGGCACCTACCTCTGGGTCTCCCTGCGCAACTCGGTGGTCGCCGACGCCGCCGACGGACCGCGCTTCCTGCTCACCCACGTCGAGGACATCGCGGAACGCAAGCAGCGTGAGATGCAGCTCGCCCACCGCGCCTCCCACGACTCCCTGACCGGGCTGCCGAACTCCGCCGAGCTGCGCGCCCGGCTCTCCTCCCGGCTCTGTCAGCGCCCCACCCACTCCGGCGCCCTGGAGCCGATCGACGCGGCGTTCGGCCACCCCGCCTTCGACGCGGCCGGCCACGGCTTCGACTTCCGGCAGGGCGGCGCGCAGGCGTACGACACCTTCGACCACCATGTGCACACCGTCGCCCCCGAGGGGGACCGCGACGACGGCACCAAGGGGCTCGCGGTCCTCTTCTGCGACCTCGACGGCTTCAAGTCGATCAACGACCGGTTCGGCCACAACGCGGGTGACGCGGTTCTCATCGAGGTCGCCCGGCGGCTGTCCCAGTGCGTCCGCGACGGCGACACCGTGGCCCGGCTCGGCGGCGACGAGTTCGTGATCCTCGCCGACGGGCTCGGCAAGGCCGACGCCGCCGACCTCGCCGTACGCCTGCGCAACGAGATCATCCAGCCGATCCGGGCCGAGGGACGGGCCGTGCGGGTCGGCGCCAGCTTCGGCATCGGCTGGGCGCACTGCGGGATGACGGCGGACGAAGTGTTGAAGTCAGCCGACGAGCGGATGTACGTCGAGAAACGATCTCGTCCCAAACAACACAGACGCGCGGGCTGACGCCCAGGTCAGCGAGTTGATGCGATCCGGGTCACCCGTTTGGGCCATCGAGAGCGGGTAGGCTCGCCATTCTGACTCCACGTATCGCATCCGATCGCACCTGCTTGAGGAGTACCAAGGGATGACGTCCGGCAACAACGGCGCGAGCACGCCAGAGGACGACGACCCGTTCGGCTACCTCTACGCCGACGGCCAGGCCAATGGGGCCCAACCGCCCTCCGGTGGTTACGGCTACCCGAACTCCGTCAACAGAGTGCGTTCGGTCGGCCAGCGGCAGTACGGCCAGCAGCAGGCACCCACCGCGCCGACCGCCGCGTACGGCCAGGTCCCGCAGCAGCCGCAGGGCGCCTACGGCCAGCCGAGCGCGCACTACGCGGCCCCCGAGACCTTCCCGGGCTCGGCCCCCACCAGCCAGCAGCCCATGCCGGGCTACAGCGGCGGCGGCGGTCGCAGCGGCGGCCCCAACACCAAGGGTCTGCTGATCGGCGCGATCGCGGTGGTCGCGGCGGTCGTCATCGGCATCAGCGTGGCCATGCTGGGCGGCGACGACGACAAGAAGGACACGGGCAACCAGGCGGGGACCACGCCGAGCGTCTCGCAGAGCGCGGAGCCGAGCGCGTCCGCGTCGTCGACGGAGGAAGAGGCCGACCTTCCGCAGGCCGACGTGAAGACGATGCGACTGGAGGGCGGCCCCAGCACCGCGTCCGACGTCGAGGGCGCCAAGTCCGACGGCGGCGTGTACGTCCAGGGCTTCAACCAGCAGGGCGCCTCGGTCACCTGGACGGTCAACGGCATCAAGAAGGCCGGCGTCTACCGGGTCTACGTCCGCTACGGCCTCCCCGACGGCGACGCCAACGCCACGGTGACGGTCAACGGGAAGTCGTCCCCCCGGCCCCTGAACATGAAGAACTTCGGCAAGCTGCCCGCCAACGGATGGCAGGAGACCTGGGCCCAGGTCTCCCTGACCAAGGGCACCAACACCATCCAGCTCTCCTGCCAGCAGGGCAACCAGTGCAACGCCCTCCTCGACCAGTTCAGGGTGACGGAGAACGTCGACTCGTAGGAGTCACGCCGCGCTGACCTCCCCGGTCACCGTCACCCGCTCCAGCAGGCCCTCATAGGCCGCCTGGTCGAAGTCGCCCGCTGTGCCGGCCATCACCGTGGCCGCGGACAGCGCCGTCGCCCGGGTCAGGCGGTCCGGCCAGGGGAGGTTCTCCACCAGGGCCGACAGCAGGCCCGCCACCACCGCGTCGCCCGCGCCCGTCGGGTTGCCGTGGACGGGGGCCGGCGGGGTGGCCCGCCAGCGGCCCTCCGGGGTGGCCGCGAGGAGGCCCGACCTGCCCAGGGACGCGACGACCGCGCGGGCGCCCCGGCGGCGGGTGTCCTGGGTCGCCCGGAGCGGGTCGTGGGAGCCGGTCAGTTCGGCCAGTTCGTCGGCGTTCGGCTTGACGATGTCGGGGCGGGCCGCGACGCCCCGGCGCAGGGCCTCGCCGCTGGTGTCCAGCAGCACCGGCACCCCGGCCGCCTTCGCCGTGCGGATCAGGGCCGCGTACGCCCCCACCGGCACCCCCGGCGGCAGACTCCCGCACAGGGCCACCGCCGAGACGGACGGCACCAGATCCTCGTACGCCTCCTGGAAGGCGGACCACTCCGCCGCGGACACCGTGGGACCCGGTTCGTTGAGCTGCGTGGTGTCGCCGGACCGCTCGTCCACGACCGCGATGGTGCGCCGGGTCGCGCCGGTGACCGGGACCAGCGCGTCCACCAGGCCCGGCACGGCGGTGAGTTGCTCCTGGACGGTACGGCCCGTGGCGCCGCCCGTGAAACCCGTCACCGTCACCTCGTGGCCGAGCGCGGCCAGCACCCGGGCCACGTTCAGCCCCTTGCCGCCCGGGCGTTCGACGACCTCCGTGACCCGGTGACTGGTGTGCGGCCGCAACGACCGTACGCGATAGGTGATGTCGAGCGCGGTGTTCAGCGTGACCGTGAGGATCACTGGGCCGGCCTCCCCGACGACGGAATGATGTGCCCCTGCGCCCTCCAGTCTCCCAGGGCTTACCCGGCCCCAACAGCCGGACACATCACCCCAGTTGGGGATCGACCACCCATTCTCCCCGGCGCATGACTCCCTTGAGGTCGAACCGCTCGTCGAGAAGGACCAGGTCGGCGTCCTTGCCGGGTTCCAGGGAGCCGATGCGGTCGGACATCCCCAGCAGCCGGGCCGGGTTGGCGGAGATCGCCGCGACCACGTCCTCGACGGGCAGGCCGTCGACGGTCACCGCCCGCTTGAACGCCCGGTCCAGCGTGAGGGTCGAGCCGGCGATCGAACCGCCCTCCACCAGACGGGCGACCCCTTCGCTGACCTCGACCTCCAGGGGGCCGAGCATGTACCGGCCGTCGCCGAACCCCGCCGCGTCCATGGCGTCGGTGATGAGGGCGACCCTCTTCGCCCGCGCGTGATGGAACGCCAGTTGCAGCGCGGCCGGGTGCAGATGCGTCCCGTCGTTGATGAGCTCGACCGTGATCCGCTCGTCCTCCAGGAGGGCGGCGATGGGGCCGGGATCGCGGTGACCGAGGGGCGGCATCGCGTTGAAGAGGTGGGTGGCCACGGTCGCGCCCGCCTCGATCGCCTCGACCGTCTGCTCGTAGGTCGCGTCCGTGTGGCCGATCGCCGCGATGACCCCGTGCTCGGCGAGCAGCCGCACGGAGTCGAGGCCGCCGGGGAGTTCGGTGGCGAGGGTAAGCATCCTGGCCTGCCCACGCGCCGCGTCGATCAGCTTGCGGACCTCCGCGGGGTCGGGGTCGCGCAGCAGCGCCTCGGAGTGCGCGCCCTTGCGGCAGGGGGAGATGAACGGGCCCTCGAAGTGGATCCCGGCGATGTCGCCCTGCTCGGCGAGTTCGGAGAGGAGGCCGGCCCGTTGGGCGAGGAAGTCCATGTCGCCGGTGACGGTGGATGCGACGAGGGTGGTGGTGCCGTGGATCCGGTGGGTGTGGATGCCCTTGAGGATCTCCTCGGGGGTGCCCGAGGTGAAGGAGGCTCCGCCGCCGCCGTGGTTGTGGAGGTCGATGAATCCCGGGACCAGGTAGTGGTTGGTTACGTCGATGAGCTGGGCGGTTTCCGGGGTGGTGCTGGTGATGCGGGTGCCCTCGACTACTACTTGGCCGTTCTTCACCGGGCCTGTGGGGAGGACGACCGTTGCGCCGGACAGGACGAGGGGGGTGTTGGCCGTTGCGGGGTGCGGGTTCGTTGTGGCTGGTCGCGCCCGCGCGGCGGTAGCCGCAAATTCAGCACTGTCCCGCGCCCCTGGGTGGGCTGCCATCAGCTCGTTGCCTCCGTACCGTCGGTCTTGTCGAGGAGATCCCAGGCCAGCAGGCCCGCGCCCAAGCAGCCCGCTGTGTCCCCCAGCGCCGCGGGGACGATCGTCGGGGATTTCTGGAAGGTGATCCGGCTGCGCACCGCCTCCCTCAGCGGTGTGAACAAGGTTTCCCCCGCCTCCGCCAGGCCGCCACCGATGATCAGGGTGCGGGGGTCCAGGAGGGTGAGGGCGGTGGTCAGGCCGTCGGCCAGGGTGTCCACGGCGTGCTGCCAGACCTCCCGGGCCTTCGGGTCGTCGGCGTCCACGGCCCGCGCGCAGTCCGCCGCGTCCGCCTCCGGGTTCCCGGTGACCGCGGCCCAGGCCTCGCTGACCGCCGCCGCGGAGGCGTAGCGCTCCAGGCAGCCCCGCTGGCCGCAGGGGCAGGGGGTGCCCCCGGGCCGTACGACGACGTGGCCGATCTCGCCCGCGAAGCCGTGCGCGCCTGCCTCCACCCGGCCCGCGATGCCGATCGCGCCCGCGATGCCGGTGCCCAGGGCGACGAACAGGTAGCGGTCGGTGCCCTGACCGGCTCCGATGCGGCCCTCCGCGAGACCGCCGGTGCGGACGTCGTGGCCGAGGGCGACGGGGGCGCCGCCGAGGCGGTCGGTGAGCAGCGCCCGCAGGGGGACGTCCCGCCAGCCCAGGTTGGCGGCGTAGGCGGCGACGCCGTGCTCCTCGTCGACGATGCCGGGGACGGCGACGCCGGCCGCGAGCGCGGGGGCGCCGAGCTGTTCGACGCCGTACGCGCGCAGTTCGGCGGCGAAGTCGAGGATGCCGTCGACGACCGCGTCGGGTCCGCGTTCGCGGCCGGTCGCGCGGCGGGCCCGGTGCAGGAGTTCGCCGCCCGCGCCGACCAAGGCCGCCTTCATCCCGGTGCCGCCCACGTCGAGGGCGATGACATGTCTCACGGGGAACAGTGTGGCCCTTCGACCCGCAAGAGGTCTAGTCCACTTACGTGGTGTAGACCTTAGGGCAGAGATATGTATGACTTTTCGAAAGTTTCGAACGTGAGTGTGGGGCGGTTGTCGGTGCGGCGGCGTAGGACGGGAACGATCGCGGCGGTGTCCGCACTGGGCATGACGGCGGCCCTGGGCGGCTGCGGCCTGGGCGGCGGATCGGACGAGGTGACGCTGAGACTGGTCGCCGCCGACTACGGCGACAGCGCCGCCAACAGCTCCCGGAAGTACTGGGACACGCTCGTCAAGGAGTACGAGGCGAAGCACTCCGGCGTGCGGATCGACGTCAGCGTGTACTCGTGGACCGACGTCGACCGCAAGGTCAAGGAGCTCGTCGCCGCCGGGGAGGCGCCCGACATGGCGCAGATCGGCTCGTACGCCGACTACGCCGACAAGGGGCTGCTCTACAAGGCCGACGACCTGATCGGGATCCGCGAGCAGGCCGACTTCGTCGCGCAGCTCGGTGCCGCGGGCCGGATCAACGGGATGCAGTACGGGATGCCGTTCGCCGCGTCCACCCGGCTCCTCTTCTACAACAAGACCCTCTTCGCCGACGCCGGCCTCACCCCGCCCAGGACGTGGAAGCAGCTGGCCGCCGACGCCGAGGCGCTCAAGGCGGACGGGGTGAAGTACCCGTACGCGCTGCCGCTCGGCCCGGAGGAGGCGCAGGCGGAGACCATGCAGTGGCTGCTCAGCGGGGGCGGCGGGTACATCGACTCCGTCGGCACGTACGGCATCGACTCCGACGAGAACGTCACGACGATGAACTGGCTCAAGGACGACCTCGTCGGCAAGGGGCTGACCGGGCCCGCCGCGCCGGAGAACCTCAACCGGGCCGCCGCGTTCTCGGCGTTCGCCGCGGGGGACGTCGGCATGCTCAACGGGCATCCCTCGCTGATGAAGATCGCCGCCGCGAAGGGGGTGAAGTTCGGGATGGTGCCCATGCCCGGGGCGGCTGGGCCGACCAAGAACTCCATGGGTGTCGCCGACTGGATGACGGCGTTCAAGCAGAACGGCCACGCCGAGCAGGTGGGGGACTTCCTCGACTTCGTGTACAGCGAGAAGAACGTGCTCGCGTTCTCGCGGGAGTACGACCTGCTGCCGGTGACCAACTCCGCGTCCACGACGATGAGCGGGGCCTCCCGGGACGCCGACCTCAAGCCCTTCCTCGACGCGCTGCCCACCTCCGAACTGCCGCCGGTGGACAAGACGTCCTGGGCGTCGGTGAGCGCGGCGGTGAAGAAGCGGATCGGGTCGGCGGTGAGCCCCGGCGGGAGCCCCGAGGAGGTGCTGCGGGAGCTTCAGCTGACCGCGCAGAACGCGGAGTAGCAGAACGGCTCGCGTTGTCAGTGGCGGGGGCTACGGTTTTCGGTATGGAGCATCCGGAGCTGGACCGCAGGGAGCGGGACGTCCTCGCCCTGGAGCGCCGCGGCTTTTCCGGCCCCGGCGCGAAGGAGCGCGCGATACGCGAGGAGCTGGGCCTGGCGCCGGTCCGCTACTACCAGCTCCTCAACGCCCTGCTGGACGACGAACGCGCCCTGGCCCACGACCCGGTGACGGTCAACAGGCTGCGCCGGGTACGGGACGCGCGACGCTCCGAGCGGTAGCCGTCGGCGGCGGGACGGGGTCGCCGGGTGAAGCCGTTCGGTCAGGTGAGGTGTTCGGCCAGTGTGCGCAGCAGGGTGACCACGCCGTCCGGGCCGTCCACCACCAGGTCAGCCCTCTTGCGTAGCTCCGTGACCTCGTCGCTGCCGCTGCACACCAGGAGGCCGGGGGTGCCGGTGGTGCGGAGGTTCTCGACCGTGGAGAAGGCCGGGAGGTCGCCGAGGTCGTCGCCGGCGTAGAGGACGGAGGTGGCCGACAGCTCGCGCATGTGGGTCTGGAGGGCCACGCCCTTGTCCATGCCCGGCGGCCGCAGTTCCAGGACCAGCCGGCCGGGTTCGACGATCAGGCCGTGCCGGACCGCCAGGTCGGTGAGGGGAGTGCGGAGCGCGTCGAAGGCGGCCTGAGGATCCGGGGCACGGCGGGTGTGGACGGCCACCGCCCGGCCGCCCTTCTCCTCGATCCAGGCGCCGGTGCCGTCGAGGAGGGCGGGCAGCTCCGCGCGGACCGCCGCCACACCCGGGTGCGGTTCCGGCGCCGTGACCTCGCCCGTCGCCGCGTCCCAGCGCTCCGCGCCGTAGTGGCCGAGCACGGTCAGGTGCTCCAGACCGGCGACACCGGCGAATCCGCCGTGGCGGACCGCGACCTCGGCCGGGCGGCCGGTGATCACCGCCACCGAGGCCACCTTCGGGGCCAGCGCGGCGAGCACCGACACCGCCTCCGGATGGGCCCGCGCCCGCTCCGGGTCCGCCACGATCGGCGCGAGCGTCCCGTCGAAGTCCAGCCCGATCACCGCTCCGCTCGGGTGCGAGAGGAGTGCCTGGAGACCGTCGTGGCCGGCCGGGGTGCTGGGCGTGGGAAGGCTCATGCGTCCAGCGCCTTCAGCGCGTTCAGCTGGTCCAGGAACCACTGGGCCGGGGGCAGGGCGGTGGCCGCCGCGGCCAGCCGCTTCGCGCGTTCGGCGCGGTCGTGCGGCGGCAACGTCAGGGCCTCGTGCAGGGCCGCCGCCGTCTGCTCGACGTCGTACGGGTTGACCGTGATCGCGTCCTCACCCAGCTCCTCGTACGCCCCGGCCTCCCGCGACAGCACCAGCGCGCACCCCTCGTCGGAGACCACCGGCACCTCCTTCGCGACCAGGTTCATACCGTCCCGGATCGGGTTGACCAGCGCCACGTCGGCCAGCCGGTACGCGGCGAGCGAGCGCGCGAAGTCGTCCTTGACGTGCAGCACGACCGGCGTCCAGCCCGGCGTGCCGAACGCCTCGTTGATCTCGTCCGCGACCCGCTGCACCTCGGCCGTGTAGTCCCGGTACACCGCGAGGTCCTGCCGGGACGGGTAGGCGAACGCCACGTGCACGACCCGCTCCCGCCACTCGGGCCGCGACTCCAGCAGCCGCCGGTAGGCGAGCAGCCCGCGCACGATGTTCTTCGACAGCTCGGTCCGGTCCACCCGCACGACCGTCTTCCGGCCCGCGCCGATCTCCTCGCGCAGACCGACGATGCGCTCCTCGACATCGGCCGCGTGCGAGCGCTCGCGCAGGAAGTCCGCGTCCGCGCCCAGCCCGTGCACCCCGACCTGCGTGTCCCCGAGCCCGCCCGCGAACGCCGTGGCACAGGCCGTGAAGGCGTCCGCCCACCGGCGGGTGAGGAAACCGAGCCGGTCGGCGCCGAGCATGCCGCGCAGGAGCTGCGCCGCGATGTCGTCCGGCAGCATCCGGAAGTAGTCCACCGGCGCCCACGGCGTGTGCGAGAAATGGCTGATCCGCAGGTCCGGGCGGAGCTCGCGGAGCATCCCCGGCACCAGACACAGGTGGTAGTCCTGCACCAGGACCGCCGCCCCCTCGGCCGCCTCCTCCGCCAGCGCCTCGGCGAAGGCGCGGTTGTACGTCTCGTACGACGCCCACTGGCGCCGGAACTCCGCGTCGAAGACCGGCTCCAGCGGGGTCTGGTAGAGCAGGTGGTGGACGAACCAGAGCACCGAGTTGGCGACGCCGTTGTACGCGTCCGCGTGCACGTCGGCGGGGATGGCGAGCATCCGCACGCCGTCCTCGCCGACGCCCTGCGCCACGGCCTCGCGGTCGCCGTCGGAGAGCGCCGAGCAGACCCACAGGGCGTCGGCCTCCGGCCCGATCGCCGAGAGGCCGGAGACCAGGCCGCCGCCGCCGCGCTTCGCTGTGAGTTCGCCGTTCTCCTGGACCTCGTACGAGACGGGGCCTCTGTTGGATGCGACCAGTACGTGGGCGGTGTGGGAGGGAGCCATGACTCGACATCTAGCCCGGGGTGCAACCGCTCAAACGTTCCCTTGGGGCGCGTGGTCGGCTACCGGCCGGTGGGGGCTGGTCGCGCCCACGCGGCGGAGCCGCACATCGATACAGCCCCGCGCCCCTGACGGGGCGCTCTTACGCAGCCTTTTTCTTCATGTACTCCGGGATCTCCGTCATCGGCGGGCGTTCCTCCGTGTCCACCGAGTACGTGCGCGGTTCGAAGCCCTCCTGGCCCCGCTCGAACTGGGTCAGGGACGGGCGGATCAGGTGGCCGCGGGCCAGGCGGAGCTGGGCCGTGCGGTAGATCGCCGCCGACATGCGGCCCAGGGCCTGGCCGTCCTGGTGGCGGTGCTTGCGGACGCCGACGTCGACCTGGGCGAGGGCGTCCAGGCCCACCAGGTGCAGCGCGTCGACCAGCATGCCCAGCTCGACGCCGTAGCCGACGGGGAACGGCAGCTGCTCCAGGAGGCTGCGGCGGGCCGCGTACTCGCCGCCCAGCGGCTGCACGAAGCCGGCCAGCTGCGGCCAGTGCATGTTCAGCAGCGGGCGCGCCATGAGCTCGGTGACCCGGCCGCCCTGACCCGCCGCGCCGCCCAGGGGACGGTCGTACATGCCCTTGACCAGGTCGACGCCGGGGTCGGTGAGCAGCGGGCCGACGATGCCCAGGACGAAGTCCGAGGAGAACTCCTTCAGGTCGGCGTCGATGAAGCAGACGATGTCCCCGCGGGTGACCAGCAGGGAGCGCCACAGCACCTCGCCCTTGCCCGGGAGGGCGGGCAGCCTGGGCAGGATGTCGTCGCGGTGCACCACGGTGGCGCCGGCCGCGGCGGCGACCTCGGAGGTGCGGTCGGTCGACCCCGAGTCGACGACGACGATCTCGTCGACGAGCGGAACCTGCCGCACCAGGTCGTGACGTATCACGGAGACGATGTCACCGACCGTCTCCTCCTCGTTGAGCGCGGGCAGCACGACACTGACCGTCTGCCCGGTGCGCTGCTTGGCGGCCATGATCTGGTGGAGCGGGCGATCGGTCACCGACCAGGAGCGGGTGCTCAGCCAGCGCTCGACTTCTTCCAGCACGTAGGCGGCTCCTTCGTGTGTGGTCCGGGTGATCCGTCTCGCGGTTCGGACGGACTATCTCAACTGTCCTGGTTGTCGGTTACAGTCTTGAACAACGCGGGTGACCATCGCATGTCCTGGACCGCCCGCCGACCACAACTTCATACCGCTCATCCAGAGGGGCAGAGGGATACGGCCCGATGAAGCCCCGGCAACCCTCCAGTCGGTTCTCGTAGATCACCGTTGATCATTTCGCGAGGCTCCCGGCTAGGGAAGGTGCCAAATCCGTCTCACGGCGAAACGCGTCGTGAGGAAGATGAGGAGAAAGGGCCTCGCCTCCATGGCTGCGCAGACTGTTGCAAGCACCACGAACTCCGTCGACCTGGGTCCCGCCGCGGCACTGAGCTGCCGCGAGTGCGGTCACCGCGTGCCGCTCGGCCCGGTCTTCGCCTGCGAGGAGTGTTTCGGCCCGCTCGAGATCGCGTACGACTACTCGGCCTACGAAACCGAGGAACTCCGCAAGCGCATCGAGGCGGGACCCGCGAACATCTGGCGTTACGCCCCGCTGCTGCCCGTCCCCGCGGACGTGGCGGACAAGCCCAACATCAACCCCGGCTGGACCCCGCTCGTCAAGGCCGACAACCTCGCCCGCGAGCTCGGCGTCACCGGCGGCCTGTACATCAAGGACGACTCCGGCAACCCGACGCACTCCTTCAAGGACCGCGTCGTCGCGCAGGCCCTGGAGGCGGCGCGCGCGTTCGGCTTCACCACCCTCTCCTGCTCCTCCACCGGCAACCTCGCCGGTGCGGTCGGTGCCGCCGCCGCCCGGGCCGGCTTCCGCTCGTGCGTGTTCATCCCGCACGACCTGGAGCAGGGCAAGGTCGTCATGGCCGCGATCTACGGCGGCGAGCTCGTCGGCATCGAGGGCAACTACGACGACGTGAACCGCTTCTGCTCCGAACTGATCGGCGACCCGGCCGGCGAGGGCTGGGGCTTCGTCAACGTCAACCTGCGGCCCTACTACGCCGAGGGCTCCAAGACGCTGGCGTACGAGATCTGCGAGCAGCTGGGCTGGAAGCTCCCCGACCAGCTGGTCGTGCCGATCGCGTCCGGCTCCCAGCTCACGAAGATCGACAAGGGGCTCCAGGAGCTGATCAAGCTCGGGCTCGTCGAGGACAAGCCGTACAAGATCTTCGGTGCGCAGGCGGAGGGGTGCAGCCCGGTCTCCGTCGCGTACAAGGCGGGGCACGACGTCGTACGGCCGCAGAAGCCGAACACCATCGCCAAGTCCCTCGCCATCGGGAACCCGGCGGACGGGCCGTACGTGCTGGACATCGCCCGTCGTACGGGGGGTGCCGTGGAGGACGTGAACGATGAGCAGGTCGTCGAGGCGATCAAGCTGCTCGCGCGCACGGAGGGCATCTTCGCGGAGACCGCCGGTGGTGTGACCGTGGGTGTGGCGAAGAAGCTGATCGAGAGCGGTCTGCTGGATCCCTCGCTGACGACCGTTGTGCTGAACACCGGGGATGGTCTGAAGACGCTGGACGCGGTGGCGGGTACGGGTCTTACCGCCACGATCCGTCCCAACCTTGATTCGTTCCGCGAGGCTGGTCTCGCATAAGTAGGTCGCTGTTCGGCTGCGGGTCCGTGGGGGCTGGTCGCGCAGTTCCCCGCGCCCCTAGGGCGACTACCTGACCGGAGGTCCTGAACATGAGCGTTTCCGTCCGTATCCCTACCATCCTGCGCACCTACACCGGCGGGCAGGCCGAGGTGACCGCCGAGGGTGCGACCCTCGGCGAGGTCATCGCCGATCTGGAGAAGAACCACACCGGTATCGCCGCGCGTGTTCTCGACGACCAGGGCAAGCTGCGCCGGTTCGTCAATGTGTACGTGAATGACGACGACGTGCGGTTCGAGCAGGGGCTGGAGACGGCGACGCCCGACGGGGCGGGAGTCTCGATCATCCCGGCGGTCGCCGGCGGGTGACCGTATGACTGGTCATTACCATCGGTAACAGTAATTACCGAGAGTTCATCTGATTGCCCCCTCCGCGAGAGAAGCGGAGGGGGCAATTCTCTATGGTTGAGCGCGGTACAGTTGGGGAACCAGGGTCTTTCTCCTTGCCGTACGCATATGAGTTCTCGCTCCACATGCGATGAGAAGTAGCCAAAGTGTGTGCACCTTATGTGGCTTATGCGTCCTTTATGGGGCCCGACTTGCCCCGAATTCGGGCGAATTCTCACTACATTCCGGACCCCTTCCGTCCAGAATTCTCGTCCGATTGACCTGTTGCAGACGGCAGTTGGACAGATACATTCAGCCGCGGTCGACGCGTTCCGGCGCACGCCCCCAACCATGTGGGGGGTGAGGTCTGACCCGGATCCGCGAAGTGCGGATCCGTGCAAGGGCCAGTAATAGGGGAGTTAGGCATGGCTCAGGGCACCGTCAAGTGGTTCAACGCGGAGAAGGGGTACGGCTTCATCGCGGTCGACGGTGGTGCGGATGTATTCGTCCACTACAGCGCGATCCAGATGGACGGTTACCGCACCCTTGAAGAGGGCCAGCGGGTCGAGTTCGAGATCTCGCAGGGTCAGAAGGGGCCGCAGGCGGACATGGTCCGTCTCGCGACTGGCTGAAGCACGCGCCGGGTAACAGCAGCGTCGTTCTTCTTTTCTCAAACGAAGGGCTCGTACCCCATGGGGAGTCATGGGTACGGGCCCTTCGTCGTGCGCCGGTGCCTCCGGCGGTCGGGCGGGCTCGGTTCGGGTCGGGGTTCGGGTTTCGTCCGCGGGTCCGGTGGGGGCGGACGTTTTGCGCAGTTCCCCGCGCCCCTGAGTGCGCAGTTCCCCGCCCCCCCTGAGGGTGCTTGGCGCCGGGCCGCTGGAACCTCCCCAGGGGCGCGGGGAACTGCGCGCTCGGCCCCCACCGGTCGGCAGCCGTCCGACGGCCGAACCCACCCCGGTCTTGGGTAGGCGCTTGCACTCGACCATGCCGAGTGCTAATCATTGGCGTTAGCACTCTGAAGGTGAGAGTGACAACGAAGGACCGGGTCGGTGAGGCCCGCAGGCCGGGTGGGGAAGGAACCCACGAGGTGTGCGAGCCGTCCGTCGCGGGCGCGGGCGCGGTCCGAAGGAATCACCCCCAGTCCTGGAGGGACCACTTCACATGGCCAAGATCATCGCGTTCGACGAGGAGGCGCGGCGCGGCCTCGAGCGCGGCATGAACCAGCTCGCGGACGCCGTCAAGGTGACGCTCGGCCCCAAGGGCCGCAACGTCGTCCTCGAGAAGAAGTGGGGCGCCCCCACGATCACCAACGATGGTGTCTCCATCGCCAAGGAGATCGAGCTCGAGGACCCGTACGAGAAGATCGGCGCCGAGCTGGTCAAGGAAGTCGCCAAGAAGACGGACGACGTCGCCGGTGACGGTACGACCACTGCGACCGTGCTCGCCCAGGCCCTGGTCAAGGAAGGCCTGCGCAACGTAGCCGCCGGCGCCAACCCGATGGCCCTCAAGCGCGGTATCGAGAAGGCCGTCGAGGCCGTCTCCGCCGCCCTGCTCGAGCAGGCCAAGGATGTCGAGACCAAGGAGCAGATCGCTTCCACGGCCTCCATCTCCGCCGCCGACACCCAGATCGGCGAGCTCATCGCCGAGGCGATGGACAAGGTCGGCAAGGAAGGCGTCATCACCGTCGAGGAGTCCCAGACCTTCGGTCTGGAGCTGGAGCTCACCGAGGGTATGCGCTTCGACAAGGGCTACATCTCGGCGTACTTCGCCACCGACATGGAGCGCATGGAGGCGTCGCTCGACGACCCCTACATCCTCATCGCCAACTCCAAGATCGGCTCCGTCAAGGACCTGCTCCCGCTCCTGGAGAAGGTCATGCAGTCGGGCAAGCCGCTGCTGATCATCGCCGAGGACGTCGAGGGCGAGGCCCTGTCGACCCTGGTCGTCAACAAGATCCGCGGCACCTTCAAGTCCGTCGCCGTCAAGGCCCCGGGCTTCGGTGACCGCCGCAAGGCCATGCTCGGCGACATCGCCATCCTCACGGGCGGCGAGGTCATCTCCGAGGAGGTCGGCCTCAAGCTGGAGAACGCGACCCTGGACCTCCTGGGCCGCGCCCGCAAGGTCGTCATCACCAAGGACGAGACCACCATCGTCGACGGTGCCGGTTCCTCGGACCAGGTCAACGGCCGCGTGAACCAGATCCGCGCCGAGATCGAGAACAGCGACTCGGACTACGACCGCGAGAAGCTCCAGGAGCGCCTGGCCAAGCTCGCCGGTGGCGTCGCCGTCATCAAGGCCGGTGCCGCGACCGAGGTCGAGCTCAAGGAGCGCAAGCACCGCATCGAGGACGCCGTTCGCAACGCGAAGGCGGCCGTCGAGGAGGGCATCGTCGCCGGTGGTGGCGTGGCCCTGCTCCAGGCCTCCCAGGTCTTCGAGAAGCTGGAGCTCGAGGGTGACGAGGCGACCGGCGCCAACGCCGTGAAGCTCGCCCTGGAGGCCCCGCTCAAGCAGATCGCCGTCAACGGTGGTCTCGAGGGTGGCGTCGTCGTCGAGAAGGTCCGCAACCTCACCGTCGGCCACGGCCTGAACGCCGCGACCGGTGAGTACGTCGACATGATCGCCGAGGGCATCATCGACCCGGCGAAGGTGACCCGCTCTGCCCTGCAGAACGCCGCCTCCATCGCCGCGCTGTTCCTCACCACCGAGGCCGTCATCGCCGACAAGCCGGAGAAGGCCGCCGCGCCCGCCGGTGGCGGCATGCCGGGCGGTGACATGGACTTCTGATCACCCCCGGGCCGCGAGGACTGACGGTTGATCAACGGTCTTGCCGGGGGCGGCACTTCCTGGGAACAGGGGGTGGCCGCCCCCGGTCTTTTCTTGCGCTATAGTTGATCACGAGCCGCCCGACGTGAACTCCCGTCGGTCGACTACGCGTTGGTGGTCCAAGGAAAGACGCCCCGCTTCCTGCGGGGAAATGCAGGTGCAAGGCCTGCCCGGCGCTCCATGTGAAGCCCGTCCCGCACTCGCGGGGCGGGCTTCAGTCGTACGTGGCCGGAGTCACAGGCGGCGGGGAAATCCAGAGGCGGATGAGGCGGTTGACGTTGAAGCACCGTCTATGCGCATGCACATACCGAGGAGTACCTCCCCATGACCACCCCCGCCTCCGCCCGCGCCGCCGAGATCCTCGCCCGACCGGTCCACATCAACGGTCTGACCGTCCCGAACCGCATCGCGATGGCGCCCATGACCCGCATGTTCTCCCCGGGCGGCATCCCCGGCGAGGACGTGGCGTCGTACTACTCCCGCCGCGCGGCTGCCGGAGTCGGTCTCATCGTCACCGAGGGCACCTACGTCGGGCACGAGTCGGCCGGGAACAGCGACCGCGTCCCGCGGTTCCACGGCGAGGAGCAGCTGGCCGGCTGGGGGAAGGTCGCCGAGCAGGTGCACGCGGCGGGCGGCACCATCGTCCCGCAGCTGTGGCACATCGGCATGGTGCGTGAGCAGGGCCAGGCGCCCTACGCCGACGCCCCCGCCGTCGGTCCCTCCGGTCTGCGCATCGGCGCCGACGAGCCCACCGGCAAGGCCATGACCCAGCTCGACCTGGACGACGTCATCGGCGCGTTCGCCCAGGCCGCGGCCGCCGCCGAGCGCATCGGCTTCGACGGCGTGGAGTTGCACGGCGCCCACGGCTACCTCCTCGACCAGTTCCTGTGGGCCGGCACCAACCGGCGCGGCGACTCCTACGGCGGTGACCCGGTCGCCCGTACGAAGTTCGCGGCGGAGATCGTGGCGGCCGTACGGGAGACGGTGTCGCCGGAGTTCCCGATCATCTTCCGGTACTCGCAGTGGAAGCAGGAGGCGTACCAGGCGCGGCTCGCGGAGACGCCGGAGGAGCTGGAGGCGATCCTCACGCCGCTGGCCTCCGCGGGGGTGGACGCCTTCCACGCCTCCACCCGCCGCTACTGGCTGCCGGAGTTCGACGGATCCGACCTCAACCTGGCCGGCTGGACGAAGAAGCTGACCGGCAGGACGACGATCACGGTCGGGTCGGTCGGGCTCGACGGCGACTTCATCCGCGGGTTCATGGGCGAGGGCTCGCCGGTCAAGGGGATCGACGACCTGCTCGACGCGCTGGAGCGCGAGGAGTACGACATGGTGGCCGTGGGGCGTGCGCTGCTCCAGGATCCGCAGTGGGCGGCGAAGGTGCTGGCCGGTCGGTTCGACGAGCTTCAGCCGTATGACGCGGCCGCGCTCAAGTCGCTGAGCTGACGGTAGTCGTCCTGGCGCGGGTCGGTGGGGGTTGCTGTTCCTGGGGGCTGCGCCCCCAGACCCCCATCGGCCCGAAGGGCCTCGTCCTCAAACGCCGGACGGGCTGAAACCCACGTGGCCGAGAATGGGGCGATGCCCCTCTGCCGCATCGCCACCCCCGCCGACACCGACGCCGTCGTCTCCGTCTTCACCAGTGCCTTCTTCCACGACCCCGTCTGGGGGCCCGCCTTCCCCGACGAGGCGCGGCGGGCCGAGCAGGCCGCTGTCATGTGGCGGGTGTACGCCGGTTCCGCCGTGCGGTATCCGTGGACCCTGGTGACCGAGGGCGTGGAGGCCGCCGCCGTCTGGATTCCGCCGGGCGGGACCGAGCTCACTGTGGCCGAAGCGGCCGATCTTGAAGGGACGTTGGCCGCGGCCACCGACCCCGGCACCGCCCGGGCGATCATGGAGGTCGGGGAGCGGTTCGAGGCGGTCCATCCCGCCGAGCCGTTCTTCTATCTCACCATTCTCGGCACCCACGCCGACCATCGCGGCAAGGGCCTCGGCATGGGGCTGCTCGCCGAGGGGCTCCGCCGTGTCGACGAACTCGGCGCCCCCGCCTACCTGGAGTCGACCAACCCCGCCAACCTCAAGCGCTACGAGGGGGCGGGCTTCGCCAAGCGGGACGAGATCGCTCTCGCGGGTGGGCAGGTCGTCACGACCATGTGGCGGCCCGCGCGCTGACGCGGGACCGCAACTCCCGCTAGCGTCAAGGGACATGCGGATCCTTCAGCTCTCGGACACCCATGTGGAGCGCACCGACGCTCCGAACAGGAACGGCGTCAACGCCACCGAATCCCTGCGGCTGATGCTCGCCGAGCTGCGGCACCTGCGGGACGTCGACGCGGTCGTCGTCACCGGGGACATCGCCGACGCGGGTGAGGTGGAGGCGTACACGGCGGTGCGCGAGCTGGTCGGGGAGTTCGCCCGGCCCCGGAACGCCCCCGTCTTCTACACCACCGGCAACCACGACGAGCGGGAGGCCTTCGGCAAGGTGCTGGGCAGCGGGCATGCCGAGCCCGAGTGCGTGCTGGAGACCGACGCGGCGGAACGGGCCGCGGTGAGCACGGTCGGCGGTCACCGGTTCGTCACCCTCGACTCGTTGGTGCCGGGAAAGGTGTACGGCCGGATCAGCCCCGCTCAACTGGACTGGCTGCGGGAGGTGTTGAGCACCCCGGCCGAGCACGGCACGGTCCTCGCGTTCCACCACCCGCCGATCAGCCTCGCCCTGTCCGTCACCCAGCAGGTCTTCGGGCTGCTCGACCCGGGGGAGCTGGCGGCGGCGATCCGGGGCAGTGACGTACGGGTGATCCTCACCGGGCACTACCACCTCCAGCTCTTCGGGATGCTGGAGTCCTTGCCCGTGTGGGTGACGCCGGGGGTGGTCAACAGGATCGACCTGACGACGCCGTACGGCACCGAGCGCGCGGTACGCGGCGCCTCGGCCTCGCTGGTGGAGCTGGGCGGGCCGGCGAGCCCGATGTTCCACACCTTCCACGCACGGGACCCGCGGGCGCACGAGACGGTGTACCAGCTGGACGAGGAGCGCACCCGGGCGGTGGTGGCGGAGCACGGACCCTGACCGACTTGGTTGACTCAGGCAAGGGGGTCGGCTGGAGTGGTGAGGACCAGCCCCCTGGCCCCGAGGAGTTCGACGATGACGTCTGCTGCGGATCTCGACGTGCGTACCACCGCCGGTGCGGTGCGTGGGCGGGAGGAGGGGGGTCTCGGCGTCTTCCGGGGCATCCCCTTCGCCGAACCGCCGGTCGGCGAGGCCCGGTTCCAGGCGCCAAGGCCCGCGCGGAGCTGGGACGGGGTCCGGGAGGCGTACGCGTTCGGGCCGCCGCCCCCGCAGGAGTCCGGGTTCCAGGGCCGGGCGGCCGTGGTGGACCAACCCACGGGCGACGACTGGCTGACGGTCAACGTCTGGACCCCGGCCGCCGATCCGGCTGCCCGCCGTCCGGTCATGGTGTGGATCTACGGCGGCGCCTACAAACTGGGTCACGCGGGCAGCCCCGGCTACGACGCCCAGCATCTCGCGCGCGCCGGTGACGTGGTCGTCGTGACCCTCAACTACCGCGTCGGCATAGAGGGGTTCGCCCTGCTGGAGGGCGCTCCCGCGAACCGGGGGCTGCTGGACCAGGTCGCGGGACTGGAGTGGGTGCGGGACAACATCACGGCGTTCGGCGGGGATCCGGATCAGGTCACGGTGTTCGGGGAGTCGGCGGGCGCGGGGTCGGTGGCGTCCCTGCTGGCGATGCCGAGCGCACGGGGGCTGTTCGGGCGGGCGGTCGCGCAGAGCGTGCCCGTCACGTACTTCTCCGCCGAACTGGCCCGGGACATCGCGGTGGAGTTCGGCAAGGAGGCGGGACTTGCCGCCACGGCCCAGGCCCTGGCCGCCGTGGACCCGCGTGAACTCCCTTCGGTGGGCGAGCGGTTGAGCCTGCGGATGCGCGAGTACGACGACCGGTGGGGACGGGTCGCGCACACCGCCACCCCCTTCTCTCCCGTCGTCGACGGCGAGGTGCTGCCGTGCACGCCCTGGGAGGCGCTGGCGGCGGGCGCGGGGCGGGAGGTGGAGCTGCTCGTCGGGCACAACCGGGACGAGTACCGGCTCTTCCTGGCGCTGGCCGACCGGCTCGGCAAGGTCACCGAGGAGCAGGCGGCCGCGGCACTGCGGACGTTCGCGCCGGGCCCCGACGGGGAGCGCGCCTATCGCGCTGCCTTCCCGGACGCCGCACCGGCCGAACTCCACGAACGCGTCCAGACGGACTGGCTGTTCAGCGTGCCGTCCCAGCGGCTCGCGGAGGCGCAGGTCGCGGGCGGCGGCCGGGCCCACCTCTACGAACTGACCTGGTCCGCACCGGTGTTCGGCGGCGCGCTGGGCGCCTGCCACGGGCTGGACATCCCGCTGCTGTTCGGCACGTACGAGGCCGACCTCGGGGCTCTCCTCTTCATGGGGGCCGGGGTGCCGCCCGAGGCGAGGGAGCTGACCGCCCGCTTCCAGTCGGCGTGGACGGGGTTCGCGCGGACCGGAGACCCGGGCTGGCCGGCGTACGAGCCGGCGAGCGGCCGGCTGACGCAGGTCCTGGACGTGGAGCCGGAGGTGCGGCCGTACCCGGAGGAGGTGACGCGGCGGCTGTGGGAGTCGTACGACATCCGGGCGCTGCCGCTGCTGAAGTGACCGGGCCTGCCGGGCCGGAGCTGCGGAAGCAGCCGGGCCGGCCGGACTACAGGTTGCCGAGGGGCTCGATGTCCACCTTCACCGGGGTGCCCCACACGCGCAGCACCTCGTAGTCCGTGAACTCGTGGACGAGCCGGTAGGCCATCGCCGGGCGCGGGCCGCGGCGCTGGGCGTTGAGGTAGAGCTCGGCCTCGTGCCGGTCCCGCCTCGGCGTCCCGCACAGCTGCCACTCCTGGCCGGTCCACAGCTCCGGCAGCCAGCGCTGCTGGGGCTGGGGGCGGTCCTCCCGCACTCCGTACCGGGAGGGGGTGGGGCCGGCGGTCCTCGGGCGGGCGCCGGGCCCGTTGATCTCGGCGCGGCGGGCCGCACGGCGGCGGGTCTCGCACAGCAGGCACAGGTCGGGGGCGTTCTCGTCGACCGGGCCGTTCGGGTGCTCGGCGCAGCGGGTGGTGGGGGCGGCGGCGCTGACGCTGTCCTCCAGCAGGTCCAGGGCCCGCTTCAGATCGGCCTTCATCTCGTGCAGCTTGGCGTCCGGGGTGTCGCCGGTCAGTGCGTCGCCGTGCTCGCCGAGGAGGCGCAGGGCACGGCCCAGGGCGGTGAGCTGGGCGTGATTCATACGTCCAGGGTAGGCACCGCGGCGGCTCCCCGGAGGGCGCGGCTCTGCTGGAATGAGCCCATGCGTGTCCTGGACGCCCTCGCCCGCCTGAACGCCGCCTACCCCTGGTCGCACAACGCCCACTACCACGCGTGGATCATGCGCGGACTGCCCCGCCGCTTCGACCGCGCCCTCGACGTCGGCTGTGGTGCCGGGGATCTCGTGCGGCTGCTCGCCACCCGTGCGGCACAGGTGCACGGCATCGACAGCGACAGCCGGATCATCGATGCGGCGAGGGCGGCCACCGCGGCGGACCTTCCCGTCACCTACGCCGTCGCGGACGGAGGGTCGTACGACCGGGGCGGGCCCTACGACGTCATCACCTGCGTCGCCGTCCTCCACCACCTGCCCCTGGGCGCGGCGCTCAGCCACTTCCGGCGGCACCTCGCGCCCGGGGGAACCCTGGTGGTGGTCGGGTGCGCGCGGGAGGACACCTGGGTGCAGCACCTGCTCGGGCTCGTCTCCGTCCTGCTCAACCCGCTGTACGGATGGGCCAGGAACCGGGGACGCCGGGCCGCCGCGCCTCCCCTCGCGATGACCGCCGTGACCCGGCAGCCGGACGTCCCGTACACCGAGCTGGTCCGAGAGGTCCGCCGCATCCTCCCCGGCGCCCGCCTCAGACGCCGGCTGTTCTGGCGCTACACGCTGGTCTGGCGGGCCTGAGGAGAGCTCACCGGGCGCTGGACCTGCCTCGAAAAATAGTGCGGGGCGGTGTCGATTCCGTCAGGGTTCGAACGACGCACAGGTGACAGGCAAGAGGACGGCAGCATCACGAGAGGCGGCGATCATGCCCAAGGTTCGCGTACACAACGTCACGGTCTCCCTGGACGGCTTCATGGCCGGCCCGAACCAGCGGCTGGACGCCCCCTTCGGGGACGGTGTCGGATGGGGGGACGAGCTGCACGCCTGGTTCGTCGGGGCCATGGAGGATCTCGCCGCCGGGAAGGGCGGCACCGACGTCGAGTACTTCGCCCGCGGGGACCGGAACATCGGGGCCACGATCATGGGGCGGAACATGTTCGGGCCGCAGCGCGGGGCCTGGGAGGACGAGTCCTGGCAGGGCTGGTGGGGGGACAACCCGCCGTACCACCACGACGTCTTCGTGCACACCCACCACCCGCGGCCGACCCTGGAGATGGCCGGCGGGACCACTTTCCACTTCACCGACGAGTCGCCGGACCAGGTCCTCGGGCGCGCGTTCGCGGCCGCGGACGGCAAGGACGTCCGCATCGGCGGCGGCGCGGCGACCATCCGGCAGTACCTGAGCGCCGGGCTGATCGACGAACTCCACCTGGCCGTCGCACCGATGCTCATCGGGCGCGGCGAGCGGCTGCTCGACGACCTGGGCGCCGGGATCGACGGCTACCGGGTGTCCGAGCTGGTCGGCTCGTCCACGGTCACCCACGCCGTGCTGGTGCGCCGGTGAGCCGTCGGTGAGTCACAGGGCCGCCGCCAGCGCCGCCCGCAGATGGCCCCCCGACTCCTCCAGCAGACGGGCCGCCGTGGGGCCGTCGACGTCGGCCAGGATCGTCAGGATCGCGTTCTTGACCTCGCCGTCCGTGGCGGCCAGCGCCCTCTCCACCTCCTCGTCCCCGGCGCCGGTGGCCAGCGCGACGATCCGGCGCGAGCGGGCGCGCAGCTTGTCGTTGGAGGCCCGGACGTCGACCATCAGGTTCCCGTACGTCTTGCCGAGCCGGATCATCGTGATCGTCGACAGCATGTTCAGGACCAGCTTCTGCGCGGTGCCGGCCTTCAGACGGGTCGAGCCGGTGAGCAGCTCGGGACCCACGACCACCTCGATGCCGTGGTCGGCGGCCGCCGCGAGCACGCTGCCCGCGTTGCAGGACAGGCCGATCGTCAACGCCCCCTGAGCGCGGGCGTGTTCCACCGCGCCCACGGCATAAGGGGTACGACCGGACGCGGACACCCCGACCACCGTGTCCAGGGACGTCACCGCGAGCCCGTCCAGGTCGGCCCGGGCCAGCTCGGCCGAGTCCTCGGCGCCCTCGACGGACGTGACCAGTGCCTGCGGGCCACCGGCGATCAGGCCCACGACCCGCGCCGGATCCGTGTTGAAGGTCGGCGGGCACTCGGAGGCGTCCAGCACGCCGAGGCGTCCGGCGGTGCCCGCGCCGGCGTAGATCAGCCGGCCGCCCCGGGCCATCCGCTCGGCGACGGCGTCGATGGCCGCGGCGATCCGCGGCAGCTGCCGGGCCACGGCGGCCGGTACGGAGGCGTCCTCGCCGTTCATCAGCCGGGCGATGTCGAGCGTCGGCAACCGGTCGACGTCGGCGAACTCGGGCCGGAACGCCTCGGTGGTCAGCGACTCCAACTGGGCTTGCAGGTCACGGGGGTGGGAGGGGGAGGTCATGGAGGAACGGTTCTTTCTTCGTGACGGACATCTGGGACGTCTGCCGGGAGACCTGGGTGGCTACCGGCGATGCCGATGCGCCAGCGCCTCGTACGACGCGGCCAGCGCCGGCGCCGCCGTCTCGTACGTCCGCTGGGCCACGCCGATGAACAGACAGTCCACCACCAGCAGTTGACTCGTCCGGGACGACATCGCCGCCGGGCGCAGCTCGCTCTCCCGGGCCGTGGACGTGGTCAGCACATGGTCGGCGTACTGCGCCACCGTCCCGCCCGGCCGCCCGGTGATGGCGACGGTCGTGGCCCCGTGCTCGAAGGCGACCCGGAGCGGCTCGATGACGTCCCCGGTCGACCCGGAGTGCGTGATGGCGATCGCGACGTCCCCCGAGCGCAGCTGCACCGCGTTGGTCACCGCGAGGTGCGGGTCGCTGTGCGCCTGGGCTATCAGCCCTATCCGCAGCAGCTTTTGCGTGAGGTCCTGTGCGACGAGACCCGAGGCGCCCACCCCGTACACGTCGATCCGCCGCGCCGAGGCCGTCGCGGCCACCGCCGCCCCCAGCTGCACGGTGTCGAGCCCGGCCGCGGTGTCCGCGAGGGTCTGCTGCTCGTCGTAGGCGAGCTTGGCGACCACGTCCGCGATCGGGTCGTCCACCGCGATGTCCGTGGTGATCGCGGGCGACCGCCCGGACTGCTGCTGGGCGGCCAGCCCGGCGAGGGCGAGCCGCAGGTCGCGGTAGCCGGGGTAGCCGAGGAGCCGGGCCGTCCGCACGACCGTCGCCTCGCTGGTCCCGGTCCGTTCCGCGAGGCCGGTGACGGTGAGCGCCGCGCAGCCCGCCGGGTCGCTCGCCACGGCCTCGGCGACGCGCTGCATGGAGCGCGTCATCGACGGACCCAGCGTGCGCACCTTCGCGGCGAGCGCGCTGCCGAAAATTTCCTTCACTTCCTGGGGCACCTCTGAAAGATATTTTCGGCTCCGGGTCGTGGTCAAGAGCGCGCACAATGGACGGATGGAGTCGATCGGTCCACTGGAACAGAGCCTGCACACGGCCCGTGCCCTCGTCCTCGCCGACCTCGCGGTGGGTGATGCCGCCGCGCCGGACGTGGTGTCGATGGTCGAGGACTCCGTCGTGCAGCGTCGCTGGTGGGTGGAGCAGTGGCCCGAGGGGGCGGACTTCGTGGCGGGGCTGGTCGCCCAGGACGTCCAGGACGCGATCCTGGAACGTCACGGCCGCTGGCCCCTGTGCCCGGTCTGCGGTGCGGGCGACCCGCACGCCCTGGAGGTCGAGCCGGAGCTCGGCGCCGACCCGCACTGGGTGTGCCACAAGGCGGGCGTGAAGGTCGCGGCGGTCGGCTCGCTCGGCACCGCGACGGGCGAGGCCCCCGCCCCGTGACCGTCTACATCGACCCGCCGACCTGGCCGGGGCACGGCCGTATGTGGTCCCACCTCATCAGCGACGTCTCCTTCGACGAACTGCACGCCTTCGCCGAGGAGTTGGGCGTCCCCTCCCGGGCCTTCGAGCGCGACCACTACGACATCCCGTCGCACCGGTACGCCGACGTGGTCGCGGCCGGTGCGGTGGAGGTCAGCAGCCGGGAAGTGGTACGGCTGCTGACGGGGTCGGGGTTGCGGCGCCCGAAGGGTCGTTAGGCGGTCGGGGCGTACGGCTCACGGGGTGTCGGGCGGTCGGACGGCTCAAGTGGCCTCAGGCGTCGGGCCGGAAAGGACGTACAGCCGGAGGCCCGGTTCCTTCTCGCCGTACGCCTGCTCCTCCTCGACGCTCGCCCGCAGGAAGCCCGCGCGGGCGATGACGCGTTGCGAGGGGGCGTTGTCGGGTTCGATGGTGGCGCAGAGGCTGCGGACGTCGTCGCGGGCCAGCGCCCAGTCGCTCAGGGCGCGCAGGGCCTCCGTGGCGTAGCCCCGGCCGCGGGCCGAGGGGGCCAGGTCGTAGCCGACCTCGGCGCGGCCGTCCTCGTCGGGGGCGCCGTGGAAGCCCATGCCGCCGATCGCGCGGCCGTCCTCCCGCCGTACGAGGACGAAGAGGCCGAACTCCGGGCGGTGGACGCCCGCCTCGTACGCCTTGAGGGTCATGCCGGCGGCCTCGCGGGTGCCCTCGAAGGGGCCGTCCTCGACCCAGTCGAAGCCGCCGTCGCCGCCCGCGGCCAGGTCGGTGGCGGAGGCCGGGGTGACGCCCTGGAGGGTGAGTCGTTCGGCGGGCAGGACGAGGTTGTTGCTCCAGCGCCACTCGGTGCGCCGCGCGCGGCCCGGCAGGTCGCCACGGCCGGTGGCCCACAGGAGGGTGCGCCAGGGGTCGGGGCCCGGCTGGACCTCGGGGAAGATCCGGGTGAGGACGTACTCGGGGAGGTGGGCGGGCGGCTCGTAGGCGAGGTCCAGGCCCCGCGTGACGTCGTACGTGTGCAGCAGGACCTCGGTGATGCCCATCGCGGCGAAGCCCTCGCGGTTCGCGCTGCGGAAGGGGTACGGGTGGAAGGCGCGGGCCTCGCGGGGCGCGGTGCGGACCGCCGCGGCGAGCAGGGCGCCGCCGGTCTCCAGGACGTGCAGCAGGCCCGTGTTGTCGGTGCCCTCGTCGAGCGTGATGTCGAAGGGGACGTAGTCGTCCTGGGCGCCACCCGCCAGGTTCCCGGCGTAGGCGATCAGACAGCCGCAGATGTGGAAGGCCGTCTCGTGGACGGTCCACTCCATCCCGGCCGGCTTCACGGCCGTCCAGTCCCGGTCCGTCACCGTCCGCAGGACCGCCACCGCGCCGGCGACGGCCTCCGTCACCCTGTGTCCGCCCACGTCCCCGCCCATGTCTGTCATGCGTGCAGGCTATGACCCCCGACGCCTCACAGCGACAGCATTTCCAGCTCCGAGGTGAGGTTGTAGCGGGCCGTCGCCTCCCATTCCCGCGCCCCGTACGGCGTCCTGAACAGCTGGGGCAGGTCGAGCAGTTGACGCAGGATCGCGGACCGGCCCTCGCGGAAGGCGTCGGTGGGCACGAAGCCGTACTCCTCGCGTACGGCAGCCGTGTAGGCGGCGTACCCGGCGGGCGGGGCGGCGAGGATCGCGAGGTCGGCGTCGCACAGGACCTGGCCGTTGCGGTCGTCGTCGGCGGGGGCGTGGGTGGTGGTGAGGCGGACCAGGCGGGCCACCTCGGCCGTCGCGGCGACCGGGACGCCGGCTTCGGGGAGGGCACGTTCGGCGAGGCGGGCGGAGCGGTCCTCGTTCTCCGAGCGGTCGGGGAGGTAGACGGCGTCATGGAACCAGGCGGCGAGACGGACCAGGTCAGGGTCGTCCGCGTGGGATTCCAGCACGTCGATGTGGTCGAGGACCGCCGTGAGGTGCGCGAGCGTGTGGTACCGGCGCTGCGGTTCCTGCCAGCGGGCGACGAGGTTGTCGGCGTACGGCAGCGGGTCGGGGCCGTCGGTGCCCCTCGCTGCGTCCAGGGCGGCGGTGAAACGGGCGCGGAGGTCGTCGAGATCGGCCATGGCCTCATTGTCCCCCCGGGCCACCCCTGGCAGGTTGGCCCCATGACTGCTGACGACGTACGCGACCCCGCGCTGCCCGGCCGCCTCCTGACCACCGAACGCGACGCCCTGATCCCCCTCCTGCGCTCCCGCCCGGACGCCGACTTCGCGCTGCCGACGCGGGGGTGTCCGGGGTGGAGCGTGCGGGACGTGCTCGCGCACTGCTCGTCGGCGCTGATCCGGGTGGTGGAGGGCCGGTTCGAGAAGGGGGTGTTCTCGCCCGAGTCCAACGACCGGGACATCGCCGAACGCGCCGACTGGACGAACCAGCAGGTCGTGGACGAGCTGGAACGCGGGATGACGGAGGCCGGACCGGTGATCGCCGGGGCGGGCGGGGTGCTGGACGTCATCGCATTGGGGGAGTGGGTGCACGCGGGGGACGTGCGCGAGGTGTGGGGGGAGCCCGGCGCGTACGCGGGCGCGGGGCTGCCGGACGCGCTGGCCCTGCTCGCCCGCGCGACCCGGGAACGCGGCCACCTCCCCCTCCACGCCGACCTCGACGACCTCGACGAACCGCTCCGGCTCGGCGACGTGACCGGCGACCGGACTCCGGCGCGGTACATCGGGGACGCGGCGACCCTCGTACGGCTGTACGCGGGGCGTCCGGCGGAGGGGCGGGCGTACGAACTCGCGGGCGCGGAGGCGAAGGAGTTGAACATCTTCGCCGGGATCGCCTGAGACGCCCGGGGAGATGGCTTAAGCCCCCCTGGCGAGATCGCCCGGGACCCCCTGCGAGATCGCCCGGGACCCCCTGCGAGATCGCCCGGGACCCCCTGCGAGATCGCCCAGGGCCCACGGGCGAGGGCGGCTGACACGCGCGGGCGAGATCGTCCGAGATGCGCCGGTGAGCGGGACCCGTCGCGGCGTATTCTTGAATTGGACTAGACCTGTAGCCGCCCAAGACCGTCGACGAATGGGGTCCCATGAGCAAGCGTGCAGTCCTGGAGGTGATCGCCCTCGACGTCGAGGACGCGCTCGCCGCCCGGGCCGGAGGCGCGGACCGGCTGGAACTCGTGACCGACATGGCGGCGGACGGGCTGACGCCGGCGGTCCCGACGGTCGCCGGGATCCGGGAGGCGGTGGACCTCCCGGTACGGGTGATGCTGCGGCTGTCGGACGGCTTCGGCGCCGGGGACGTCCCGCGGGTGGTGCGGTCGGCACGGGAACTGCGGGGCGCCGGGGCCGAGGAGTTCGTGCTGGGGTTCCTGGACGCGCACGGCGAGCTGGACCTGGGGGCCGTGGAGCGGGTCGTCGAGGCACTGGACGGCTGCCGCTGGACCTTCCACCGGGCGATCGACCACACCGCCGACCGGGACGCGCTGCGCAAACAGCTAGCCGACCTGCCGGGCCTCGACACCTACCTCACCGCCGGCTCGGCGGCGGGCGTGGACGCCGGGCTCGCCGTGCTGCTCGCGGAGGCGGCGCGCGCCGGGGAACCGGGGTACGAGCAGCAGCTGCTGGTCGGCGGCGGACTGCGGCTGGACCACGTGCCGCGGCTCCGGGCCGCCGGGATCGACGCCTTCCACATCGGCGGGGCGGCCCGGCCGCACGGGTGGGAGGCGCCGGTGGCGGCGGACGCGGTTCGGGAGTGGCGGCGGGTGGTGGACGGACGCTAGCCCTTCAGAGGGCGTCACCCTGTCCGGTGAGTCGGTCCGGCGAGCTGTTCAGGCAGTGGGGCCGTGTGCGTCACGATCAGGCCCGACACCGCTCGGGTCAGGGCCACGTACAGCCGTCGCAGGCCGGTCCGTTCGTCCGGTTCGCCGTCGACCACCGCCTGCGGCTCGTCCAGGACGACGTAGTCGTACTCGAGGCCCTTGGCGAGGGAGGCCGGGACCAGGGTCAGGCGGGTCTCGGCCGTGGTCTCCTCACCGGGGGCGAGGTACGGGATGCCGGCCGCCGTCAGGGCGTCCGCCAGCTCCGGGACGCGGGCGTCGGCGGCGATCAGGCCCGTGGAGCCCTCGTTGCGCAGCAACTCCTCGCACGCTGCGACCACTTCACCCGAGCTGGAGGTCCCGCGCAGATCGAAGAAGCCCGGGTTCTCACGGACCGACGCGACCGGAGTGAGTCCCGGCGCGATGTGCGGGAGCAGCCGGGAGGCGTACGTGATGACGTCCGTCGGCACACGGAAACCGGCCGTCAGCTCCTCGATCACGCCGTCCGCCTTGCCGAGGTGGGCCAGCGCCTCGTCCCAACTCCTGGTCGCCCAGGGCGTGGTGCCCTGCGCGAGGTCGCCGAGGACGGTCGCCGAACCGGTCGAGCAGCGCCGTCCGACCGCCCGGTACTGCATGGGGGAGAGGTCCTGCGCCTCGTCGAGGACCACGTGCCCGAGCGAGTGCGTGCGCTCCACGATGTCCGTCGTCTCGTCGATCAACACCGCGTCCGCGGCGGACCACTTGGCCGACTTCACCGAGCGGACCGGCTTCGCCCACAGGATCGTCTTCTGCTCGTCCTCGTCGAGGATGCCCTCCGCGTGCGCGGCGAGGAAGTCCCCGTCCGTGAGCAGCCGCAGCACCAGCTTGGCCGGATCCACCGGCGGCCAGATCGCCTTCACCGCCGCCTTCACCGCGGAGTTGCGGGCCACCGCGTCCTGCACCCGGTCGTCCGGCGCCTCCCCCGACCGCTCCATCTGCACCAGCACGGCGTGCGCGATGCGCTGCGGAAGGGCCTCCCGGGCGGCGCCGTAGCGGATGCCCCGGTCCAGCAACTCCCGCACGATCTCCTCGATCTCGTACGCCGGCACCCGCCACCTGCGTGAGCCGCGCACCACCATCACCGGCTCGGTGGGCAGGGTGACGTGGGAGTACACGGCCCGCCGGAGCACCTCCGCCATCCGCGCGTCGCCCTTGAGGACGGCGGCGGGCGCCTCGTCGGTGCCGCGCACCTCGGCACCCTTCGCCACGAGGTCGTCCACGGTGGCCTGCTGCACGCTCAGCTCGCCCAGCGCGGGCAGCACCTGCTCGATGTAGTGCAGGAAGGAGCGGTTCGGTCCGATGACGAGGGTGCCGGTGCGGGCGAGCCGCTCGCGGTGGGCGTACAGGAGGTAGGCCACCCGGTGCAGGCCGACGGCGGTCTTCCCGGTGCCGGGGCCGCCCTGCACGCAGACCGTGCCGCCCAGACCGGACCGTACGATCTCGTCCTGCTCGGGCTGGATGGTCGCCACGATGTCGCGCATCGGGCCCACGCGCGGGCGCTCGATCTCCTGCTGGAGCAGCTTGCTGGTCCGGGCCGTCTCCGCCGGGTCGGAGAGGTGCTCGTCCTCGTACGCGGTGATGTCGCCGCGGGTGTAGCCGAAGCGGCGGCGCAGCCCGACGTCCATCGGGTCCTTCTTGGACGCCCGGTAGAACGGCTGCGAGACCGGCGCCCGCCAGTCGATGACCATCGGGTCGCCGTCGTGGTCGTGGACGTGCCGGCGCCCGATGTAGAAGCGCTCCCCTTCCGCGCCCTCGGCCTGCTCGGCGCCGGGCGCGTGCAGGTAGTCGAGGCGGCCGAAGAAGAGCGGGGTGTCGCTGAGGTCGGCCAGCGCCTTGATGCGCTCGTCGATCTGGCGGGCCAGGACCTCGGCGTTGACCCAGTTCGCGGTGACGTCCTTGATGTCGAGCGACTCGACGTCCTCGCGCATGGCCCGCAGCGCGGCACGGGATTCGGCGAGGTGGGAGCGTTCGCGGAAGAGGGGGTCGTCGGTGGGCAGGGGCGTGGACAAGGGGGTGCCTCCGAAGGGACCTGCGGGACGGGCGCGGGGGGTGCCGACCGGTTTCCGTCCGGACGGCGGCACTCCGTGAGGGAGGCGGGCAAGAGCGGAGATTTTAGGGGAGGCGGTCGACAGGACGCCAACCGTTTTTCCGTCCCCTAGGGGACGGCCCCTGCCATTGCCTGAGGCGAACCCACCCCCGGGCCGTCCTCAGGTAGCACAAGAAGTGGCTACCTGAGACCGATGCCCCCTTTATGCCTGATCGGCCACCATGGATACATGAGTGCAGCGACCTTCACCCCAGCCCCCGGTCGCCCGTCCGGAGCGACCCCCGTATCGAGTGGCCACACCCACCGTCTCGGCGACGCCCTGCGCGCCGTGCGCGTCTTCGCCGGCGCCGCCTTCGACGTCGTCATACTCGGCGAGTACGGCCAGGAAGCCGGCGTCCGCCGTAAGTAGCGGCAGGGCAGCTCTCAGCAAGCAGCCGCCGGTCAGCTCTCCGCGAGCAGCTCGTCCGCGTCCACGATCCGGTAGGCGTAGCCCTGCTCGGCCAGGAACCGCTGGCGGTGCGCGGCGAAGTCCTGGTCGATGGTGTCCCTCGCGACCACCGAGTAGAAGTGCGCCTGGTGCCCGTCCGCCTTGGGACGCAGCACCCGTCCCAGCCGCTGCGCCTCCTCCTGCCGTGATCCGAACGTGCCCGAGACCTGGATGGCGACCGTCGCCTCCGGCAGGTCGATGGAGAAGTTCGCCACCTTCGACACCACCAGCACGCTGATCTCGCCCTCCCGGAAGGCGTCGAAGAGCTTCTCGCGCTGGGCGTTGGAGGTCTCGCCCTTGATGACGGGGGCGCCCAGATGCTCACCGAGCTCGTCGAGCTGGTCGATGTACTGGCCGATCACCAGGATCTGCTGGCCCGCGAAGCGCTTGACGAGCGCCTCGGTGACCTTCCGCTTGGTCGCGGTGGTGGCACAGAAGCGGTACTTCTCCTCCTGCTCGGCGGTCGCGTAGGCGAGCCGCTCGGAGTCCGTGAGGTTCACCCGGACCTCGACACAGTCGGCGGGCGCGATGTAGCCCTGCGCCTCGATCTCCTTCCACGGCGCGTCGAACCGCTTGGGCCCGATGAGCGAGAAGACGTCCGACTCCCGGCCGTCCTCGCGTACCAGGGTCGCGGTCAGACCGAGGCGCCGCCGGGCCTGGAGATCGGCGGTGAACTTGAAGACGGGCGCGGGCAGCAGGTGCACCTCGTCGTAGACGATCAGCCCCCAGTCCCGGGAGTCGAACAGCTCCAGGTGCGGGTAGACACCCTTCCGTCTGGTCGTCAGCACCTGGTAGGTGGCGATGGTGACGGGCCGGATCTCCTTCTTCGTCCCGCTGTACTCGCCGATCTCCTCCTCCGTCAGCGAGGTCCGCTTCACCAGCTCGTGCTTCCACTGCCGGGCCGAGACGGTGTTGGTGACGAGGATCAGCGTGGTCGACTTGGCCTGGGCCATGGACCCGGCGCCGACGAGGGTCTTGCCCGCACCGCACGGCAGGACGACCACGCCGCTGCCGCCGTGCCAGAAGTTCTCCACGGCCTGCTTCTGGTAGGGCCGCAGGGCCCACCCGTCCTCGGCCAGCTCGATGGGGTGCGCCTCGCCGTCCACGTACCCGGCGAGGTCCTCGGCGGGCCAGCCCAGCTTCAGCAGCGTCTGCTTGATCTGCCCGCGCTCCGAGGGGTGCACGACCACGGTGTCCGGGTCGAGCCGCGCGCCGACCAGCGGGGTGATCCGCTTCGAGCGCAGGATCTCCTCAAGGACCGGCCGGTCGGTGGTGGTGAGCACGAGCCCGTGCGCGGGGTGCTTGCTGAGCGTGAGCCGCCCGTACCGGTCCATCGTCTCGGCGACGTCGACGAGCAGGGCGTGCGGCACGGGGTAGCGGCTGTACTGCACCAGCGCGTCCACCACCTGCTCGGCGTCGTGCCCGGCGGCGCGCGCGTTCCACAGGCCCAGCGGGGTCACCCGGTAGGTGTGGATGTGCTCGGGCGCCCGCTCCAGCTCCGCGAACGGCGCGATGGCCCGACGGCACGCGTCGGCCTGCTCGTGGTCGACCTCGAGCAGCAGGGTCTTGTCGGACTGGACGATGAGAGGACCGTTCACGTACAGGCATCCTTCCGCACGGGCCAAACGTCCAGTGTGCCTCAACCGGGGACGATCAAGACAGGCCGAGGAGCGCCGCCGGGACGCCTCCGGTGCAACCTCGGCCCCCTTTCCGTTGTCTTGACTGGCGGAAGCGGCCTGGGGAGGACGTATGGGGATGTCTGCGGGCAGATGGGCGGTCGGTGGGGGAGCGGTCGTGGTGCTGGTGGCGACGGGGGCGTGGGCGCGGTGGCCGGGGGGAACGGGCGTCGACGCGGACCTGTGGAGCCGGGTGCGGCCCGCGGTCGAGGCGCGGTTGCTGGAGCAGGCGCACGGGACCGGTGTCGGGGAGCCCGGGGCGCGGTGGTTCTGCCGGGCGGAGGCGGTGGATCTCGACGAGCGGGGCGGTCTGGTGCGGGCCGGGGTCAGCACCCTGTGCGTGGAGTACGGGGTGCGTGCGGGGAGCCTGGAGGAGTGCTCCGGGGCCGAGGTGCCGCAGGTGATGCGGCTGCGGCGGGAGGCGGACGGCGACTATGTGGTGGTGTCCGCGGAGACGGCGCCCGACGGGGCCGGCCACGCGGAGTGGGTGACGGCCCGCTTCGGCCACGTCACCGCCGCGGCCCTCGACGCGACGATGTCGTCCACCGCACTGGAGTCCGCAGCCCGCAGCCACTTCGGCCTGCCGGCCGATGCGCCGGTGGGCCCGTGCTGACGCGCTGGGGCGTCTCCGGCGCCGGCCTGATGCCGCTGAGCTGACAGACGCGGTCCCCGGGAGCCCGCCTGGCACCGCCCGGCTGACTGGATGCGGTCCCGGGGAGGCCGCCTGGCACCGCCCGGCTGACTGGATGCGGTCCCGGGGAGGCCGCCCGGCACCGCCCGGCTGACTGGATGCGGTCCCCGGGAGGCCGCCCGGCACCGCCCGGCTGACTGGATGCGGTCCTCGGGAGCCTGGCACCGCCCGGCTGACAGGACGTTGCTTTCGGTGCTCGGCTCAGCCCGCCGGACGGGTCCTAATCCCCCGCCAGTTCCGCCACCCCCGTGATCCGGTGCAGGGGGTAGGTGCGGACCTCGTCCGCGGTGTGGTCGTAGGCCGTCACGAAGCCGCCCTCCACGCGGACGGGGGCGATGACGCGTTGGCTGGCGGCGCCCTCGGCGTTGACGTAGCCGATCCACAGGGCCTCGCCGGTGAGGACGGCGGCCTGCATGGTGGCGAGGGTCTCGGCGGCGCCGGTGCGGGGGAGTTCGCCGGTGGACAGCGGTGGCCGGTCGCCCTGCTTGCGGGGCGTGGTGGAGGCGAGGTCGCCCGCGCGGACGGCCCGGATCGCGGCCGCGAGGAGCGTCGCGTCGGGGACCGGGGGACCGTCCGGGACCGGCTCGGGCGCGCTGCGGGGCGGGGTTCGGTGGGCGTGGGCGCGGGTGATCAGGACGTCGCCCTCGGCGGACTCGGCGGCCGGGGCGAAGCCCATCGCGCGCAGGCCCTCCAGGAGCGAGGCCGGGTCGGCCTGGGCGGCCAGGACGGTCGGGGCGAGGCGGCGCAGCCGCAGGCCGGCGGCGCGCTTGTCGGCGAGGATCTCGTTCAGCAGGGCGTCGTCGTCGCAGCGGACGTAGGACGAGGCGGCACCCACCCGGAGGTGGCCGTGCCGCCGGGCCA
Organism: Streptomyces griseorubiginosus; assembly: GCF_001514195.1. Classification (GTDB taxonomy): domain Bacteria; phylum Actinomycetota; class Actinomycetes; order Streptomycetales; family Streptomycetaceae; genus Streptomyces; species Streptomyces griseorubiginosus. The sequence goes on from NZ_KQ948744.1 coordinate 220,383, forward strand.
CGTCGTCGATCAGATACGTCAGGGGCTGCGGGACCGGGGTCCGGGAGTGCGCGGCGAGAAAGGCGTGCAGGTCGGAGGCGGACTGCCCGGCGTCCAGGGCGCGGCGCACCGACCCCGGCGTGAAGCGGTACACCGTCGCCCCGCCCTTCGACTCCACGTCCGCCAGGACGTCCAGCACCTCGGCCAGCGGCCGCCGCAGCGGACCGGGGGCCACCGCCGTCAGGTCGGCCTGGAGCAGGACGTGGTCGAGTGGCTCGGGCAGCAGCGGCGCGAGAAGCCGGGCGGCCGCGGCGGAGGCGGTGGCCTGCTCGGCGGGGGAGAGGGGCTCGGCGACGGCGGGGGCGGGGCGGTGGTGCACGGGCAGTTTGTCCCCGGGGCCCTGCGACACGGCGTCCGGCGTCTTCGGCGCGGTCGTGCCCGGCAGCGCCTGTCCGTGCCGCTCGTCCCCGGTTCCTCGCGACACGGCGTCCGGCGTCTTCGGCGCGGTCGTGCCCGGCAGCGTTTGCCCGTGCCGCTCGTCCCCGGCGCCCCGCGACACGGCGTCCCGCGTCTTCGGTGCGGTCGCGCCCAGCAGTGCCCGGCCGTGGCCCGACAGCGCCCCCCGCCCGGTCACCCCCAGCAGCTCGGCCTCCTTCAGCGTCCACTCGGCGAGCCGTGAACGCAGGTCCTCCTCACGGCGTTGCGGGCGCTCCCAGCGCAACCGGGCGAGCACCGACTCCGCCGACGGCGACGCGCCCTCCGGCAGCCCCGCCAGCAGCGTCAGCACCCGGTGCCGTACCTCCGGCGCGGCGCCGCGGTCCAGACCCGGGCCCAGCGCCGACAGGGTGCGGTCCTTCGCGTCCCGTCCGCCCACCAGTCCCGAGGTCCGGGTGGCGGTCAGCCAGGCCTCCGCCAGCCGGGCCCAGCGGCGGGCCGGCGGCTGCTCCAGCCACTCGTCGTGGGCCGGGGTCGCGGCATAGCGCTCGTCGGCCTCGCCGTCGGAGGCCAGCAGGCCCGCCGCGTAGGCCAGTTCGACCCAGAAGGCGGCGACCGGCTCCGAGACGTCCAGCGCGACCGCCGTGCGCTTGAGGTCGCGCACGCTCAGACCGCCCGCCCGCAGCACCGCGGGCCCGCCCTCGTCCCAGTCCTTCAGCAGCTCCTCGACGGTCGCGAGCGCGGTGTACGCCTGCCCGGCCGCCGTCGCGTCCACAACCTGTGGACGGTGGGTCGCCGCGGCCTCCACGGCCGGCGGCAGCGGCTCCACCTCGCGGTGCGCCCGGCCGCCCCGCAGATGCAGGGCCACCTCCCGCGGCAGGACGACCGTGCCGGGCGCCGTCGGCACCAGCAGCCCGAGGTCCAGCAGACGGCGCAGATGGGCCGCCGGCTCGGAGGTGACCTGCCCGTACGGCGGCCCCCAGACCAGCCGGGACAGCACCGCCCGCGACTCCTCCGGCAGGTCGGCGAGCAGCGCCGACATCCGCTTCCGGTCCGTGAACAGGGCCGTCAGCGACGCCACCGCCGACACCGCGTCGTGCGTCGAGCCGAGCCCGGCCGCCGTCACGATCTCCTGGACGCGGCCCGGCGACATCCCGGCCGTGGCCTCCTGCACGGTCGGCCCGAGCCCGGTCGGCGACGGATGCTGCGGCGAGGGCGCGAGCAGCTCACGGGCCGTACGGACCAGGCGGAGCCGGTCGTCGTCGCCCCACACCAGGGCCTGTTCCCGCAGGGTGCCCAGCGAGCGGGGCAGCGCCGCCGAGACGGCAGGGTCGCCCGCGTCACCGGTCAGCAGCTGCTCCAGCTCGGCGTAGGGCGCCGGGTCCGCCGCGACCGCCAGCGCCTCGGCCGTCCGCAGCGCGAACAGGTCGAGGCGCTCCAGCGCCCGCACCACCGACGCGCGCGTCCCGGCCCGGGTCGCGAGCTGGGTGAGGTCGGTCGGCACGGGGGTGATGAGGTCGGGTCGGGCACGCAGAAGCGCGGCCAGGGAGTCGTCGTCCCTGGCCCGGAGCGCTTCCGCGAGGGAGCGCGGCGGTACGGCCGGGTTGCTCATCCGACCAACGGTAGCGGGTGGCCGGGCCGGGCAGCAGCGCCCACCGGGGCGGACCGGATATCGCTGACCTGCGGTCCCCGCTCGGGCCCACAGGAGGCGACCTGCGCTAGTTTCGTCCCACGGGGTATCCAACGCACCCGCCCCGGAGGGGACTTCGTGGGTATCGAGAGCGACCAGGTCGTCTACGAGTATCTGAGCCGCGTCGGCGACGTGGCCCAGCAGCGGCAGTTGCCGTCGTCGACCCGTATGCGGCTGGTCTCCGAGCTGCGCAACGAGATCGACCGGCGGCGCGCCAAGGCCCCGGTGGACTCGCCGGCGGCCGTCCGCCGGATCATCGCCCGGCTGGGCAGTCCCGACGAGGTGGTCACCGCCGCGGGCGGCTCCGCGGCCACCGCCCCGCAGGCGCCGGCCGTCTCCATGCCCGTCCAGCGGGACCGGGATTCCCAGGACGACGGCGGGCAGCGGCGGACCGGGCTGCGCAAGAACGTGCCCCAGCCGCGCCCCGCCGATCCGCCCCCCGACCCGGCCGTCTCCCACGGCCCCCATCTGGCCGGTCTGGACGAGCTCGGCGACCCCGCGACGCAGCCCGACTGGTGGCGGGTCGACAGCAGCCCCTTCGGGGTCGGCGACAGCGTGCCGGGCTTCGTCGGCGGGGTGGAGATCCCGGAGCTGCTGAAGCCTCCGCCGCCCAAGGAGGAGAAGAAGCCCGAGCCCGCGGTCGAGCAGCCGCCGGCGGAGGTGCTCGCGCCCGGGAAACGTAAGGCCTGGTGGCGGCCCCGCCCGAAGGCCGCCCCGCCCGTCGTCGAGGCCGCGCCGGTCCCTCGCCGCCGGTTCCTCGGGGCGGGCGCGGGAAGCTGGAGCAACCCGCTCCTGCTGCTGGCCGCCGCCCTCCTCGTCGCCGGCGCGGTGCTCGGCAACCTGCTCGTGCTGATCGTGGGCTGGCTCATCGCCTGGGCCTCCCGCCGCCTCACCGACGCCGAGACGAAATGGGCCGTGGTGATCCTGCCCGGCCTCTCGCTGACCGCGGGCCTGGTCTGGCTGTGGGGCCGCAACGAGGGCCGCTGGGGCGAGCCCATCGCCCAGGGCCACATGAACGACGCGATCGCCGAGACCTGGCCATGGGTGGTGCGGGGCGCGGCCGTGGCATCCGCACTGTTCCTGGTGTGGCGCTCGCAGCGGCGGCGGTAAGGGCGGACCGACTGCGGGTGGGCGGTGCCGCGTAGGAGGTGGCTGCGGGTGGGCTGTTCCGCTCGGGCAACCTCTGCCGGTGGGCCGCGGGGCGCGGGGAGCGGTGGGTTGTTTCGCTGGCGCAACTCCTGCCGATGGGGCGCGGGAAGCGATGGCGGTGGGCTGTTCCGCTCGCGCAACCCCTGCCGGTCGGCCGTAGCGTGCGGGAAGTGCGGCCGGTGGGCTGTGACGATGTGGCAACCCCTGCCGCTGGGCCGTAGCGTGCGCTGGAAGCGCTGCCGGTGACCGTCCTTCGCGCGGCGCCCCCTGGCCGGTGGGCCGTGCCGCCGCCCGGTAACCATTGTCCGGCGTCCGTACCGCCCGGGAAACCGCTGTCCGGCGGCCGTGCCGCACGGGCACAATGGCCCATATGGCCTCTGCAAGCATCTCCGCCCCCGGTCCCACCGTCGGCTTCGATCTCGACATGACGCTCATCGACTCCCGCCCCGGCATCCACGCCTGCTGGGTGGAGCTGTCCGAGCGGACGGGGACGTACGTCGACGCCGACCTGGTGGTCACGCGGCTCGGGCCGCCGCTGGCCGAGGAGATGGCGTACTGGTTCCCGGCCGAGCAGATCCCGGAGATGGCGGACCTCTACCGCGAGCTGTACCCGGCGTACGCGATCGCCGGCACCCTGGCGATGCCCGGTGCCCGCGAGGCCATCGACGCCGTCCAGGCGGCCGGCGGGCGGGCGATCGTCGTGACCGCCAAGTGGGAGCCCAACGCCCGGCTGCACATGGAGCACCTGGGTCTGGAGCCGGACGCGGTGATCGGCAATCTGTGGGCCGAGCAGAAGGGCGAGGCGCTGCGCGAGCACGGCGCGAGCGTCTACGTCGGCGACCACACCGGCGATGTGCGCGGGGCGCGGATCGCGAGGGCGACGTCGGTCGCGGTCGCCACCGGGCCGTGCAGCCCCGAGGAACTGACCGAGGCCGGCGCGGAAGTCGTCCTCGGCGATCTCACGGAGTTTCCTGGGTGGTTTTCGGACTACCGCGCGGACTGCCTTCCGGCCCGCGCCTGACGCCTTCCGGCGGCCACCGATTGCAGCACTCCCGCTCCGGCCACCACGAAACCGACGGCCATGAGCATGCTCAATCCGAACATGTACGTCGGAAAAGGCTTCGTTCCGAGCAGGAACGGGGCCACGGTGACGAGAGTGGCCACCGCACCGACGAAGAAGACGACGGCTCCGGTACGGATCAGTCGGTCACCGGGAGCGGCGGAATTCGTTTGGGTTTTGTCACGCACCGGACCAGGGTAGTTCCCAGCGCGAAGGAACAACCGGGCGACGTCTTGTCACCGGCCTGAAGACCATTAGCCTTGGTACCGGCGGGTCCCGACGACCCGCCCCAGTGCTATCAAGAGCCGTTTCAGAAGCAGTTTTCCGACGAGTACGAGGACGAGGACAGACGTGCCTACCGGCAAGGTCAAGTGGTTCAACAGTGAGAAGGGCTTCGGCTTTCTCTCCCGTGACGACGGCGGTGACGTCTTCGTCCATTCCTCGGTCCTCCCCGCCGGAGTCGAGACGCTGAAGCCCGGGCAGCGGGTGGAGTTCGGAGTGGTCGCCGGGCAGCGCGGTGACCAGGCCCTTTCCGTCGCCATCCTCGACCCCACGCCCTCGGTCGCGGCGGCCACCCGCAAGAAGCCCGACGAACTGGCCTCGATCGTCCAGGACCTGACGACCCTCCTGGAGAACATCACCCCGATGCTGGAGCGCGGCCGCTACCCCGACAAGGCGGCGGGCAAGAAGATCGCCGGCCTGCTGCGGGCGGTCGCCGACCAACTCGACGTGTAAGTGCACGAGATACGGACCGAGCCGTCCGAGGAGATGTGGGAGTACATCCGACGGCAGCGGCGTCACACCCTGGAACTGCTGGTCGTCTGCGCCGTCGGTCTCGTGCCCTGGACGATCCTGCTGTACTTCACCCTGCCGAGCGGCTACACCGTCCGCCAGTGGCGGGTCACCTGGGTCGGCTTCGACGTCCTGCTGCTCCTCGCGATGTCCGCGACGGCGCTCCTCGGCTGGCGACGCCACCGAGGGGTCGTCGTGGCGGCCGTGGCCACGGGTGCCCTGCTGGTCTGCGACGCCTGGTTCGACGTGTCGCTGGCCCTGGGCACCCCGGCCGTGTGGTGGTCGGCGGCGCTGGCGGTATTCGTGGAACTCCCCTTGGCGGCCTTTCTGCTCCGAAAGGTCCTGGGCATGATGTCGTTGGCCCAGTGGCCGAGGCCGAGGTGACGCGTCAGCGGAACGACAACGCGTCGGGCTTCAATGCCGGCACAAGTCCTTCGGCCGCCGCCCGGGTCAACAGCCCCCGAATCGCCGCGTATCCGTCTTCGCCCAAGTCCGCGGTGAACTCGTTGACATACAAACCGATGTGCTGATCGGCGACCGCGGGATCCATCTCCTGCGCGTGCGCCATGACATAAGGCCGGGAAACCTCGGGATCGTCCCAAGCGGCCCGTACCGACGCGCGGATGGAGTCGGCGAGCCGCGACAGCCGTTCCGTTCCCAGCGACCGTTTCGCAATGATCGCGCCGAGGGGAATGGGCAGCCCGGTCGTCGACTCCCAGTGCTCGCCCATGTCCGCCAGTTTGTGCAGCCCGTAGTTCTGGTACGTGAACCGGGCCTCGTGGATCACCAGTCCGGCGTCGACCAGTCCGTCCCGGACGGCCGGCATGATCTCGTGGAACGGCATCACCACGATCTCCCCGACCTTGCCGTCGAGGACGTCCGCCGCCCACAGCCGGAACAGCAGATACGCCGTCGACCGCTCGGACGGCACCGCGACCCTGCGGCCGGTCAGCTCAAGGCCGGCCTCCCGGGTGAGCACCAGCGGCCCGCACCCCCGTCCCAGCGCACCCCCGCACGGCAGCAGCGTGTAGTTGTCGAGGACGTACGGCAGCACGGCGTACGACACCTTCAGCACATCGAACTCACCGCGCTCCGCCATCCCGTTGGTGATGTCGATGTCCGCGAAGGTCACGTCCAGCGCGGGCGCCCCCGGCACGCGGCCGTGGGCGAGGGCGTCGAAGACGAAGGTGTCGTTCGGGCAGGGCGAGTACGCGATCTGCAAAGGCTGCGAAGGCTGCACAGACCCCGAGGGCTGCAAAGGCTGCGAAGGCTCAGTCATGCTGCTTCCAACTCTCCAGTACCGGTGCCAGCTTCCCGAACCCCTCCGTCAGGGCCGTGAGCGCGTCGCCGATGCGCCAGGCGGCCCGGTCGCGGGGTCCGACCGGGTTGGAGACGGCGCGGATCTCCAGCACCGGCACCCCGTGCGCCCCGGCCGCCTCGGCGACCCCGAAGCCCTCCATGGCCTCGGCGAGGGCGGTGGGGTGACGGGCGCGCAACGCTGCCGCACGCTCGGCCGTACCGGTGACCGTGGAGACGGTGAGCACCGCACCGGGACGCCCCCCGGTCGCGGCCACGGCGTCCCGTACGAGAGCCGCGGGCGGCCGGTGGGTGACGGTCCCGAAGCCCAGGGCGGTCACCGGCACGAACCCCTCGGCGGTCTCGGCCCCGAGGTCGGCCGCGGTGATCTCGTCGGCGACGACCAGCGACCCGACCGGCGCCCCGGGCAGGAACCCGCCGGCGATCCCGGCGGACACGACGAGGCCGTAGCCGGCGCCCTCCAGGGCGGCCCTGGTCAGGGCGGTGGCGGTGCCGGCGGCGGCGAGCGCGGGACCCACCCCCACCGCGAGGACGTCTGCCGCCATGCCCTCGAACGCAGGGGCCACCGCGTCCCGTTCGACCGGGACCGCGGTGGCCACGAGGATGCGCATCAGCTACGGCTCCGACGGATCAGTAGTCGGCGTTCTCCAGCTTGAAGTTCCACACGCCCTTGTGTTCCTTGCTCTGGCCCGAGGCCGTCTTGTCCTGCTCGACGATGCTGATGTACAGCGTCTTCTGCGGGGCCTGGCCCTGCTGCTGCGCGAAGAGGTCCACGCCGTCGAAGGCGTAGTACGTCTTCTTGTACACGTACGTCATCTGCTGGCCGTTGATCCACAGCGCCCAGCCGGTGTCCGCGACCTTGGGGTCGACGCCGACGCGCAGGGTCTCGCTCTGGTTGACCTTGATCGTCTTGGCGTCGGACTTCTCCAGGGCGCACTTGGTGGCCTTCGCCTGGCCGAGGTCCTTGCCGTCGTCGTAGCAGGTGGCCTCGGAGCTCACCGAGGTCGAACCGACCGTGACGGTGACGCGCGGCGTCGGCTTGTCGCAGGCCGACAGGACGAGCAGTCCGGCGGAAACGAGGCCGGCGGCGGCGACGGCGCGGCGGCGTCGCACAACGGATTGCAGCGTGGTCATGGCGGAAGGCTATCGGGCGGGTACGGCGGTCCCTTTATCCGGGGTGCGGCGAGCCCTGTTCGTTACGCCACTCGCGCCCGGGGCGCGCTGCCGTGCCGGGCCGAGGCGATCAGGCCCTTCGCGGTGGCCAGCCAGCCCGCCGCCACGACGGCCGCGGCCACCGAGAGACCGAGGTAGCCGTTGAGGGGCATCACGATGCCGACCGCGCCGCCGAACACCCACGACACCTGGAGCAGGGTCTCGGAGCGGGCGAACGCGGAGGTGCGGACCAGTTCGGGCACGTCCCGCTGGATCAGCGCGTCCAGGGACAGTTTGGACAGGGCCTGCGAGAAACCGGCGACCGCCGCGAGACAGGCCACCAGGAACGCCCCGAAGAAGATCGCCGCGGTGATCGCCGCGCCCAGCACGACGGCCAGCACCGTCACGATGATGATCTCCGGCGCCTTCGACTTCAGCCAGGCCCCGACCGCCGTACCGAGCGCGTTGCCCGCGCCCGCCGACACCGCCACGAGGCCCAGCGAGACCGCCGCGCTCTCGCCGGTCAGCGGATGCTCGCGGAGCAGGAAGGCGAGGAAGAAGGTGAGGAAGCCGGAGAGCCAGCGCAGGGCGGCGTTCGCGCCCAGGGCGTGGGTGACGGCGGTGCCGACCGTGCGCAGCCCGGGCCGCTTGACCGGCTTGAGGTGCGGGCCGTGCAGATGCCCCTCGTCGGCGGCGAGCAGCGCCACGTCCTCCCCCTTGGCCGAGTCGACCTTCGGGGGCAGCGAGAACGACAGGAACGTGCCGGCCACGAAGATCACGAAGGCGCCGTAGAGCGGCCAGCGCGGTCCGATGGCCTGGAGCCCCGCGCCGACGGGCGCCGCGATGCCGGTCGCGAGGAGGCCGCCGAGGGTGACGCGGGAGTTGGCCTTGACGAGGGAGAAGCGGGGCGGGAGCAGACGGGGCACGACCGCGCTTCTGACCACGCCGTACGCCTTCGAGGCCACCAGTACGCCGAGGGCCGCCGGATACAGCTCCAGGCTGCCGGTGGCGACCGCCCCGGAGATGATCAGCGCGAGCAGGGCGCGGGCCAGCATGGCGCCCGCCATGGCCGCGCGGCGGCCGTGCGGCAGGCGGTCCAGGAGCGGGCCGATCACCGGGGCGAGGACCGTGAAGGGGGCCATGGTGATGGCGAGGTAGAGCGCGACGCGCCCGCGGGCCTCGTCGGTCGGCACGGAGAAGAACACCGTCGAGGCGAGCGCGACGGTGATCATCACGTCCCCCGCGCCGTTGACGGCGTGCAGTTCGATCAGCTTGCCGAGGCCGGACTCGCCCGCGCCGTGCGCGTGGGTCGCCTTGCGGATCCCCCGGGCCGTGCCGGTGAACGGGAAGTGCAGGGCACGGCCGACGGCACGGACGGACCCGGTCATCCGGCCCGTCCCGCCACCGATCCCGGTGGCTCCCTGGGGTGTCCTCGTGGCTGCCACCCCGTCATAGTGCCCCGAGAAAGCTGTGAGTAGTGCGGTTACCGCGCGTATGAACGCATATGAAGCGCCTCCCGGAACCCTCCCGGACCCCTCCCGGACCCCTCCGGAACCCTTCCCGGAGAGGTCCGGGAGGAACGAACCCTCACGTCGGTGTAGGCCGAGCGGCGGCGAACAGGTAGCGTGCGTAGCGCGCCGTGGCGAATGTTCTCGGCCGCGCGCCTCTCTGACATCCCGCAGAATGGATGCGAGCAGGTGCGCCCGAGCGCGTTCGGGCGCGGACGTCGACGCGGCCCTTCGGTCCGCTCCGTCCGCACCCACCGCCTTCAGGCCGGCGCACCCGAGTGACGGCGTAGGAGAGAAGCGATACCTGTGAGCGCAGCGACAACGCGAAGCCGCACCCCCGACCGCCTGTGCGCCGAGGCCGTCGACCTCGCCCGGGCCGCCGCCGAGGAGGCCGCCGCGCCCGGAGTGGTGGGCGAGCACGCGGGCCTGGTCTCCGAGGGCGACCGTGTCGTGACGCACTTCTTCGAGTCCAAGGAACTCGGCTACCGCGGCTGGCGCTGGGCCGTCACGGTCGCACGGGCCTCCCGAGCGAAGATCGTCACCCTGGACGAGGTCGTCCTGCTGCCCGGCCCGGACGCACTCCTCGCCCCCGAGTGGGTGCCCTGGAGCGAACGCCTGCGCCCCGGCGACATGGGCCCCGGAGACCTGCTGCCCACCGACGCCGAGGACCTGCGTCTGGAGCCCGGCTACACCGGCGAGGACGAGCCGCTGCCCAACGCGCCGGTCTCCGAGGAGATGGCCGAACTGGTCGAGGCGGAGGACGCCGACGTCACCGGAGGCTCCCCCGCGAACCTTCCGATGACGCCCTCCCGCGGTTCGATCGCCGCGGTCGCCGAGGAACTCGGCATGCGCCGGGCCCGGGTCCTGTCCCGCTACGGCCTCCATGTCGCCGCCGACCGCTGGGAGGACTCCTTCGGCGCGCAGACCCCCATGGCCCAGGCGGCCCCGGCGCCCTGCGTCAGCTGCGGCTTCCTGGTCCCGCTCGGCGGCTCGCTGGGCCAGGCCTTCGGTCTGTGCGCCAACGAGTTCGCCCCGGCGGACGGCCGGGTGGTCTCCCTGTCGTACGGCTGCGGGGGCCACTCGGAGGCCGCGGTCATGCCGAAGCCGCCCCAGCCGGCGGCCCCGGTGATCGACGAGACCCGGGTGGACCCCTTCCCGCTACGCCCCGCCCGGGACTCCGGCTCGGTGCCGGAGACCGCGGACGAGGCGTCGGCGGAACTGGGCCACTCGTAGGGGCTCTGTGGCTCAGGGGCGCTGGAAGACCCGGTCCACCACGCCGCTCGCGACGACGTACTGAGACTGCTCGACCACGCGCTTCGTGAACTTGACCGTGGTCCGCTCACGCAGCCCCAGGTACTGGTACGTCTTCGCGTCGAAGAGCAGCACCCGCCGGCCGTCCGCCCAGGGCGTGCCGGGCCGGCCCACGTACCGGACACCGATCGCGGAGTGCCCGTTGAACTCGGTCCGGCCCGGGAGCACCTGCACGCCGGGGACGGCGGCGAGCGCCTTGTACGCCGCGGAGCGCAGGCCCTTGGGCAGGACGGACTTGGCGAGCAGCGCGGACAGGTAGGTCTGGACGAACGGCCACTCCTCGGGCCTTGTCTTCCGGCTGAAGTCGGGCTTCGTGCCCGACTCACGCAGGACGATCGTCAGCCTGGCCGGGTCGAGGGGCAGTTTCTCCAGCTTCGACCACTCCATCGGCGGCCAGGAGTACTCCCCCTTCTGGAACGGCGGCACCCACTGCTTGTAGCCCAGCTCGCTGACGTAGGACTTCTTGGACCCGTCGACCGAGCTCCAGCTCTCGTCGACGTACCTCTTCACCGGGCCGCCCCCGACCGGCCTGCGTTCGATGACCTCCTTCGTGTAGATGAACTGGTCGTCGCGCGGGGCGACGGGCTTCTCGGTGCGCAGGGCCTCGGCGGCCGCCCCCCGCAGCACGGTCGTCGCGCTGACCGTGCGGGTGCGGGGTTCGGTCCCCGTGTCCTGGGTGACCACCACGGTCGCGGTGACGGCCGCCGCGGCCACGCCGGCGACGGCGATCCGCAGCAGCGGACGGCGGCCGACGCCCGACACGGCGACGGGGGCGGCGGGTGCCTGCATCGCCTGCTGGAGACGGAAGCGGGCGCGGGCGCGGGCGGCGTCCGTGAGAGGGGGCGCGTCCGCGTCCCACTCCCTCAGGAGTTCGATCTCATTCATGGTCGGATTCCTCTCGAAGAGCGGTCGGATCGGATCCGCCCAATGCCTCACGGACTTTTCTGCGAGCCCTGTGCAGCCGTGACCGGACCGTCCCGACCGGCACTCCGAGGGCGGCCGCGGCCTCCTCGTAGCCGAGGTCGGCCCAGGCGACCAGCAGCAGTACGTCCCGGTGCCGGGCGGGCAACCGGGCGAGCGCACCGGCGAGTTCGCCGCGCACCGCCTGCGCGCTCACCCGCGCGGCCACCTGGTCCGCGACCGTCTCGTCGGCCGGCCCGCCGGCCGCGGGGGCGGGCAGCCGGCCCAGTGCCTTCAGGCGCCGGGCCTCGGCACGCCGGTGCCGGCCGATGAGGTTGGTCGCGATGCCGAACAGCCAGGGGCGGGCGTCCGCCGACTCCGTGCGGTACCGGAAGCGCTGCTGGAACGCGGTGGTGAAGGTCTCCGCCATCACGTCCTCGGCGGCCTCCCCGCCGAGCCGGCGGGCCGCGTAGCGGTGCACCGAGTCGGCATGGCGGTCGAAGAGCACGGCGAACACCTCGGGCTCGTCCCACGACCGTTCGATCACCGAGGCGTCGCTGTCCTGCCCCACGCTGACGCCCGGTTCCACGGTCATCGGGGCTCCTTTCGTCGCTGTAGCGCTGAAGCTCGGGCTTTCACCGGTACTTCGCCGCTCGCGGGGATACGGTTCCGTCCGGTTCTCGTCCGGCTGCCGTGCGGACGAGTTGTGAGGGCCACCGGGGCGGAGCGACCGTCCCGCCTCCTCGCGGTACCTTCGACGTCACGCCGATGAGGAGAGTCAACGTGAGCAAGTTCGTGCGGCCCGCCGCCGAGGGTGCCGACCCGTTCGGGACCGCTCGGCTCAGGCGAGGTGTGCTGGACGCCTGGGCCACCAGTCCCGCCCGGTTCCGGGAGGACGCCAACGCCGAGGAGGACCTCGTCCTCGGCGGGTACCGGGACCGGCTGGTCGTCGAGCTCGCGCAGAACGCGGCCGACGCGGCGGCCCGTGCCGGGGTGCCCGGACGGCTCCGGCTCACCCTCCGCGAGGGCGTGCTCTTCGCCGCCAACACCGGCGCCCCGCTGGACGCGGCCGGCGTCGAGTCCCTCTCCACGCTCCGTGCCTCCGCCAAGCGCGAGCCGCGGAACGGACCGGACGCGACGGACCCGACGTCCGGGGCGGTCGGCGCCGTCGGCCGCTTCGGCGTCGGCTTCGCCGCCGTGCTCGCCGTCACGGACGAGCCCGCCGTCGTCGGCCGGCACGGCGGGGTCCGCTGGTCGCTGGCCGAGGCCCGCGAGCACGCCGCCGAGACCGCCCGCCACAGCCCCGGCCTCGGCGACGAGATCCGCCGCCGCGACGGTCATGTCCCGCTGCTGCGGCTGCCGTTCGCCGCCGAGGGCACCGCGCCCGACCCCTACGACACCGTCGTCATCCTCCCGCTGCGCGACACCGCCGCAGCCGACCTCGCCGAGCGCCTGCTGCACGCCGTCGACGACGCCCTCCTGCTCGCTCTGCCGGGTCTGGAGGAGGTCGTGATCGAGACGGACACGACCCGCACGATCAGCCGCCGCACCGACGGCGTCCTCACCGTCGTGGAGGACTCGCGCGACGGTACGACCCGGTGGCGCACGGCGTCCGCGCACGGCCCGCTCACCCCCGACCTGCTCGCCGACCGGCCCGTCGAGGAGCGGCTGCGCCCGCACTGGTCGCTGACCTGGGCCGTGCCCGCCGACGCCGACGGCAGCCCCGCGCACCCGCGCACCAGCCCGGTCGTGCACGCCCCGACCCCCAGCGACGAGCCGCTCGGCGTGCCCGCGCTGCTCATCGCGTCGTTCCCGCTCGACACCACCCGCCGGCACGCGGCGCCCGGCCCCCTCACCGACTTCCTCGTGCAGCGCGCGGCCGACACCTACGCCGAACTCCTCGCCGGCTGGCGGCCGGTGGGCGAGGGCGTCATCGGCCTGGTGCCCGGCCCGCTCGGCAAGGGCGAGCTGGACGGCGCCCTGCGGCAGGCGATCCTGGAGCGGCTGCCGAGGGTCTCCTTCCTGCCGCCCGCGCTCGACCCCACCGACGACCTCCCGGACACCCTGCGCCCGCGCGAGGCCGAGGTCGTCGAGGGCGCCGGCGCCGACACCGTGCGGGTCCTCGCCGAGGTGCTGCCCACGCTGCTGCCCGCCGGTCTCGAACGGCGCGTGGAGCTGCGCACGCTGGGCGTCGCGCGGGTCCCGCTGACCGACGCGATCGACCGGCTCGCGGGCCTGGAGAAGGAGCCGGAGTGGTGGCAGCGGCTCTACGACTCCCTCGCGGGCGTCGACCCCGACCGGCTCACCGGCCTTCCGGTACCGCTCGCCGACGGGCGTACGACCATCGGGCCCCGGCAGGTGCTGCTGCCCACCTCCGACGGGCCCCTGATCGACGCCGAGATCCTCGCCCGGCTCGGTCTCAAGGTCGCCCACCCCAGCGCCGCCCACCCGCTCCTGGAGAAGCTGGGCGCACTGCCCGCCACCCCGCGCGCGGTGCTCACCACACCCCAGGTGCGGGCCGCGGTGGCCGCCTCCCTCGACGACGACGGCGGGGTCAGCTGGGAGGAGGACACCCCGGACGCCGAGGAGCTGGCCGACACCGTCCTCGCCCTGGTCCGGGACGCGGGCCTGGAGCCCGGCGACGAGCCGTGGCTCGGCGCGCTCGCCCTGCCCGACGAGGAGGGCGAGCCGGCCCCCGCCGGTGAACTCGTCCTCCCCGGCAGCGCGTTCGCGCAGGTCATCCGTGCGGACGAACTCGCCTTCGTGGACGCCGAGCTGGCGCAGAAGTGGGGCGAACAGCCCCTGGCCGCCTGCGGGGTGCTCGCCGACTTCGCCCTGGTCCGCGCCACCGACGTGGTCCTCGACCCCGACGAACTGGAGCCCCGCGAGGGCGACTTCGCCGAACCGGACGACGCCGGTCTGCTCGACGCCGTGGACGTGTGGTGCGAGGACATCCTCGACCGGTTCCCGGACACCCCGGTACCGCCGGTCGCCACCGAGCTGATCGCCGTACGCGATCTCGACCTCGTCGACGAGGACAAGTGGCCCGAGGCGCTGGCCCTGCTGGCGCAGCCCCCGCTGAGGGACGCGCTCACCCAGCAGGTCCGCATCCTGCTGCCGGACGGCACGCACGAGGTCGTACGGCCGTACACCGCCTGGTGGCTGCGCGGGAACCCGGTGCTCGACGGCCGCCGCCCGGCGGGCCTCCTCGCGGCCGGCGGGGACCCGCTCCTGCGCGGCCTGTACGACGAGGCGGACGCGACCGGCTTCGACGACGAGCAGGTGCTGCGGGCGCTGGGGGTGCGGACGTCGGTGGCCGCGCTGCTGGAGGAGCCGGGCGGAGCGGCGGAACTCCTCGACCGCCTCGCCGACCCGTCCCGGCCGGTCACCGGATCCCAACTGCACGCGCTCTACGGCGCGTTGGCCGACCTGGACCCCGACCAGGTCACCCTCCCCGACGAGCTGCGGGCCGTCACCGACGGCCGCGTGGAGGTCGTGGACGCGGCGGACGCGGTGGTCGTCGACTCCCCGGACCTGCTCCCCTTCACCCAGGGCGTCCCCCTGCTCCCCGTACGGCCGTCACGGGCGGGGGAGCTGGCCGAACTCTTCCAGGTGCGCCGCCTGAGCGAGTCCGTCACCGGGTCGGTGGACTCCGAGGGCACGGAACACGACGTCCCGGAGCCGGTACGGGTCCTGCTCGGCGCTCGGACCCCCTCCACCTACGTGGAGCACGAGGAACTCGTCGTGGACGGCGTGGAGATCGACTGGCGCCTCACCAACGACGGCATCCTGCACGCGGCCACCCTGGAGGGCGTCGCCGCGGGCCTCGCCTGGGCGGCCGGCCAGTGGCCCCGCCGCTTCGAGGTGGCAGCCCTGCTGGAGGACCCGACCCGCACGGACGAACTGGCGAGGGACCGCTGGTTCGACTGAGCGGCCGCTGCCACCGGGCCGGCTCACCCGGCTCACGCAAAATTCTTACCGTTGCTGCAACGCTTCACCCCGGACGCGCATCTGACCCCACGAGCCGCCAGGCTCCACGACCAGCCCCTGGGGGAAGACATGCGCATCCGCACGACCGTGGCCGCCGTTTCCGGCGGTCTCGTCCTCTCCGCCCTCGCCGTCCCGGTCGCCCAGGCCGACGGCGGGGGCGTGCACAAACCCACGGCCGCGGAGCGGTTCGGTGTCTCCAGAGCCGCGACGAGCGCCGCCGCCGACGACGAACTGCCCGTCGTCTCCAAGGTGACGGTCAACGGCGGCAAGAGCATCGTGGCCGGTTTGACGGGCGTGCAGACCTTCACCGTGTCGCTGACCGCCAGCCACTCCGCCGGTATCGAGGACGCGTACATCGACCTCTGGCACGGCAGGGACCGCACGCACGTCGACGGCGTGTTCCCTCCGAACGAGCAGAACGCCACCTGCACGCCGGTCGACGCCACGACGTCGACCTGCAAGCTCACCGTCACGATCGACGCCCGCCGCGAGCTCTTCATGAACTCGCTCGCCGGCACCTGGCACGTGACGGCCGCCGCGATCGCCGCCGACGAGACCGGAAGCGAGTACTGGAACGACTTCTACGGCACCCACCGGCTCCAGCGTGCGTCGAAGCTCACCGCCGACGCCGCCCCCGAGCCGGTGAAGAAGGGCAAGACCATCACCGTCACCGGCAAGCTGACGCGCGCCAACTGGGAGACCAGGAAGTACACCGGGTACTCGACCCAGCCGGTGAAGTTGCAGTTCCGCAAGAAGGACTCCGACACCTACACCACCGTGAAGACCGTCAAGACCAACAGCAAGGGCGACCTGAAGACCACGGTCAAGGCCACGGTCGACGGGTTCTACCGCTGGAGCTTCGCGGGCACCTCCACCACCCCGGCGGTCAACGCCGCGGGTGACTTCATCGACGTCAAGTAGGTCGAGCCGAGGTAAAGCGTTGCGCATGTGCGAACAAAATCACGCCCCACGCGTACAACCCGCCCCATGAGTCATGGATCTACGGAGTGAGTCATCAGACTCCGAGATCCTTCTCTCCTCCTGGGGAACGCACATGCGCACACGCGCCCTCGTCCTCGCCGCCTCCGGCGCCGTGGCTCTCTCCGCCCTCGCCGTCCCGGCCGCGCAGGCCGCCACCCCGGCTGCCGGGCCCGCCGTCACCTTCTCCCAGCTGAAGGTCAACAGCGGCAAGAACATCGTGGTCGGCTCCACGGCCCAGGTCACCGTCTCCGCGACGTACACCGTGACCAAGCCCGCCAACCTGGACCCGAACTCCTTCCAGACCGGGCCCGTGCTCTACCGCGGCGCCACGCTCGGCGAGAACTCCGACGACCTGCTCGCCGGTGACGGCCCCGGCACCTGCACGGTGTCCTCCTCGACCGTCCTCAAGTGCTCGGCGAAGATCCAGTTCCGCCCGAAGTCCTCCGACCAGGACCTCGACCTGTTCAGCAGCGAGGCGGGCACCTGGAAGCTGGGCGCCCTTGCGGTCAACGCCGACAGCGGAATCACCTGGCAGGGCGGCCTCGGCTCCACCCACCTCCAGCGCAAGGCCACCCTCACCACCGACGCCTCCCCGGAGCCGGTGACGAAGGGCAGGACGATCACCGTCACGGGCAAGCTCTCCCGCGCCAACTGGGACACCAACAAGTACGCGGGCTACTCCACCCAGCCGGTGAAGCTCCAGTTCAAGAAGAAGGGCGCGACCACCTGGAGCACCCTGAAGACCATCAAGTCCAGCTCCACGGGCGCCCTGAAGACCACGACCAAGGCCACCGCGGACGGGTACTTCCGCTACGTCTTCGCGGGCACGACGACGACCTCCCCGGTCAACTCGTCGGCCGACTTCGTCGACGTGCGTTAAGGGCGGAGCACTGAGCGCCCACCACTAAGCGGACCCGCGGCGGTCGACCAGCTTCCACACGAATTCCAGGACGGCCGCCGCAACCACCGCGATCCCCACCGCGATCCACGGCATCGTCACCCCGACCAGCTTCAGCGCGAAGAAGTGCTGGAGCCAGGGCACGGCGAGGACGAGCACGAAGGCGAGGCCCATCGCCGCGACCAGGACCAGACGCCACCACGTGTACGGGCGGGCGATGATCGCGAGGACCCACATCGAGATCAGGAACAGCGTCAGGGTCGCCGCGCTGGTCTCCGCGTCCAAGGCGTCCGCGCCCGTGTAGTGGTGACGGGCGATCAGGTACGTGACGAAGGTGGCGATCGCCGCCACCACCCCGCCCGGGACCGAGTACCGCATCACGCGCCGTACGAAGTGTGGTTTCGCGCGTTCCTTGTTGGGCGCGAGGGCGAGGAAGAAGGCCGGGACGCCGATCGTCAGGGTGGACAGCAGGGTCAGGTGCCGGGGCAGGAAGGGGTATTCGACCTGCCAGCACACCACGAGGACGGCGAGCAGCACCGAGTACACGGTCTTCACCAGGAACAGCGTGGCGACCCGGGTGATGTTGCCGATGACCCGCCGCCCCTCGGCGACCACCGACGGCAGGGTCGCGAAGCTGTTGTCCAGCAGCACGATCTGGGCGACCGCCCGGGTGGCCTCGGAGCCGGAGCCCATGGACACCCCGATGTCGGCGTCCTTGAGCGCGAGCACGTCGTTGACGCCGTCCCCGGTCATCGCGACCGTGTGCCCGCGGGACTGGAGCGCCCCCACCATGTCCCGCTTCTGCTGCGGGGTGACCCGCCCGAACACCGTGCCCTCGTCGAGGGCCTTCGCCATCCCGTCCCGCTCGGCGGGCAGCCGGCGCGCGTCCACCGTGGTGCCGTCGAGGCCCAGCTTGGCCGCGACCGCCCCGACCGACACCGCGTTGTCCCCGGAGATGACCTTGGCGTGGACGTCCTGTTCGGCGAAGTACCGCAGGGTGTCGGCCGCGTCGGGCCGCAGCCGCTGCTCCAGGACGACCAGGGCGGTCGGGCGCGCTCCCCGGGCCGGCTCGGGATCGTCGAGGTCACGGCCGGCGCGGGCCAGCAGCAGCACCCTGAGGCCCTGCTCGTTGAGGCGCTCGGTCTCGCGCAGGGCGGGGTCGTCGTCGGCGAGCAGCACGTCCGGCGCCCCCAGCAGCCATGTACTGGACTCGCCGTCGCCCTCGCTGAAGGAGGCCCCGCTGTACTTGCGGGCGGAGGAGAAGGGCAGCGACTCGGTGCAGCGCCACTCCTCGGCGTCCGGAAAGGCGTCGATGATCGCCTGGAGGGAGGCGTTGGGCCGCGGGTCCGCCTCGCCCAGGGCGCCCAGCACCTTGCGCACGTACGACGCGTCGGCGCCCTGGAGAGGCCTGACCTCGGTGACGTCCATGCCGCCCTCGGTGAGGGTGCCGGTCTTGTCGAGGCAGACCGTGTCCACGCGGGCCAGGCCCTCGATGGCCGGGAGTTCCTGGACCAGGACCTGTTTCCGGCCGAGCCGGATCACGCCGATCGCGAAGGCCACGGAGGTCAGCAGCACGAGCCCCTCCGGGACCATGGGCACGATCCCGCCGACCGTGCGCGCGATGGAGTCCTTGAGGTCGTTGTCCTTCACGAACAGCTGGCTGATGACCAGGCCGATCGCGGTCGGGACCATCATCCACGTCACGTACTTGAGGATCGTGGAGATGCCCGAGCGCAGCTCGGAGTGGACCAGCGTGAACCGGGAGGCCTCCTCGGCGAGCTGGGCGGCGTAGGCCTCGCGGCCCACCCTGGTGGCCTGGAAGACGCCTCCGCCGGCCACCACGAAGCTCCCGGACATCACCTGGTCGCCGGGCCGCTTGACCACCGGGTCGGCCTCGCCGGTGAGCAGTGACTCGTCGATCTCCAGGCCGTCGGCCTCGACGACCCTGCCGTCGACCACGGCCTTGTCGCCGGGCCCGATCTCGATGAGGTCGTCCAGGACGATGTCCGAGGTGCTGATCTCGGTCGTGGTCCCGTCCCGTCGTACCGTCGGGCGGGCCTCCCCGATCACCGCGAGCGAGTCGAGGGTCTTCTTGGCCCGCCACTCCTGGACGATGCCGATGCCGGTGTTGGCGAGGATGACGTACCCGAACAGGCTGTCCTGGAAGGGCGCGACGAACATCATGATCAGCCAGAGCACACCGATGATCGCGTTGAAGCGGGTGAAGACGTTCGCCCGGACGATCTCGGCCAGGGACCGGCTGCTGCGCACCGGCACGTCGTTGACCTGACCGCGCCCCACCCGCTCGGCCACCTCGGCCGCGGTCAGCCCGGTCACCGCCGGGGACGAGGCCGTCCTGGAGTCGAGTTCGGCGCCCGCGTCGATGTGCGTCATGCATTCGACGGTACGTGCGGTTGTGTGGCTTCACCCGGTGAGTGCCCCGAAGTTACGACCTGGGGAGGAGGGCGGGCCGGGCGGGTGATGCCCTGGTACTAGGGGACGTTCCTCACTCGGCAGCAGGGTCGGCGGCGGCCGCCCTCTTGATGGCCGCGTCCCGCTTGCGCACGTACCAGGTGCCGTAGATCCCCAGCACGCCCCCGGCCAGGCAGGTCCACAGCCACCAGGTGCGGTCGTGGTCCGCGAACCAGCCGTAGAAGGGCAGCTGCACGAGGAAGAGGACGAACCACAGGATGGTGCCGCCGGTGATCGTGGCGACCACGGGGCCTTCCAGGGGTTCCGGTGCCTCGTGCGTGGGTGTCCATTTGGCCATGGGGACAGCTTACGAGGCGATCACATCTACGCGCGGAGATGGCCGTCGCCCGAGTTATACGTTCATACTGAAACGGTTTGTGTCTGTCCACTTCTGCTCGTAGGAACATCCAATGACGACCGCCCTCGACCGCTACTTCAAGATCTCCGAGAGAGGCAGCAGTCTGCCTCGGGAGATCCGGGGCGGGTTCGCCACGTTCTTCGCGATGGCCTACATCATCGTGCTGAACCCGATCATCCTCGGCAGCGCCAAGGACATGTACGGCCACCACCTGGACAACGGCCAGCTGGTCACCGCGACCGCCGTGACCGCCGCCTTCACCACGCTCCTCATGGGCGTGGTCGGCAACGTCCCGATCGCCCTGGCCGCCGGCCTCGGCGTGAACTCGGTCGTCGCCCTCCAGCTCGCACCCCGGATGTCCTGGCCGGACGCGATGGGCATGGTGGTCCTCGCGGGCTTCATCGTGATGCTGCTGGTCGCCACCGGTCTGCGCGAGCGCGTGATGAACGCGGTGCCCTTCGGCCTGCGCAAGGCCATCTCCATCGGTATCGGCCTGTTCATCATGCTGATCGGGCTCGTGGACTCCGGCTTCGTCTCCCGTATCCCGGACGCCGCCCAGACCACCGTCCCGCTCCAGCTCGGCGCCGACGGCCACCTCAACGGCTGGCCGGTCCTGGTCTTCATCCTGGGCGCCCTGCTCACCCTCGCGCTGATCGTCCGCAAGGTCCCCGGCGCCATCCTGATCTCGATCGTCACGATGACGGTCCTCGCGGTGATCATCGAGGCCGTCGCCAAGGTGCCGTCCTGGGGCCTCACGACCCCGAAGTGGCCCGGCAACCCCGTCGCCACCCCCGACTTCGGCCTGATCGGCAAGGTCAGCCTCTTCGGCGGCTTCTCCCACGTGGGCGTGCTGACCGGCATCCTCTTCGTCTTCACGGTCCTGCTGTCGTGCTTCTTCGACGCGATGGGCACGATCATGGGCGTCTCCGACGAGGCCAAGCTCACCGACGCCCAGGGCCAGATGCCCGGCATCAACAAGGTCCTCTTCGTGGACGGCCTCGCGGTCGCGGCCGGCGGTGCCAGCTCGTCGTCGGCCACCACGGCCTTCGTGGAGTCCACGGCCGGTGTCGGCGAGGGTGCCCGCACGGGCTTCGCGAACGTGGTCACCGGCGGCCTCTTCGCCGTGGCCCTCTTCCTGACCCCGGTCGCCACCATGGTCCCGTCCCAGGCCGCGACCCCCGCGCTGCTCGCGGTGGGCTTCATGATCCTGGCTAACTCGGTGCGGGACATCGACTGGTCCGACTACACCATCGCGATCCCGGCCTTCGTGACGATGGTGATGATGCCGTTCACCTACTCGATCACCAACGGCATCGGCATGGGCTTCATCACCTTCGTGGTGCTGCGCCTGGCGGCGGGACGGGCCAAGGAGGTCCCGGTGGCGATGTACGTCGTCTCCGCGGTCTTCGCCTTCTACTACCTGATGCCGGCGCTCGGCCTGACGTGAGCCCTGCCCTCGTGAGCCCTGCCCTCGTGAGCCCCGCGCTCCTGGGCCCCGCTCACGTCACCCCGTAGAACTTCTCCGTCTCGTCGACGGCGGTCTGGAACCGCTCGTCGAAGTCGTCTCGAATGAGCGTCCGGATCACATAGTCCTGGACGCTCATTCCCCTTTTGGCCGCATGGATCCGGAGCCGCTCGAGCAGCTCCCCGTCTATCCGCAGGCTGAGCACGCTGGTCCCCATGAACACGAGGGTCGCCGCCGACGGGGAGCGGCGTTCACTTTCCGCTGTCGACTCACTCGTACGGGTGAAGATCGGGTTTCCGTGGCCGGAGTCACGGGAATCCTGGCGCACCCCAGCTTGTTTAGCGAGAGTAATGAGTTACGCTAAAGAGATGCCGGACCTCATCCATGGCGACGACGCTGCCGCCGTGAACGCCCTACGCTCCGCCGTGATGCGACTGTCCCGTCGGCTCAAGCACCAGAGAGTCGACGAGTCGCTGAGCCCCACCGAGATGTCGGTGCTGGGCACCCTCACGATCTGCGGCCAGGCCACCCCGGGCGAACTCGCCCGCAAGGAGCACGTCCAGCCGCCGTCGATGACCCGCATCGTGGCACTGCTGGAGGCCAAGGGACTCGTCCGGCTGGAGCCGCACCCCGAGGACCGGCGCCAGAAGGTCGTCACCAAGACCGAGCAGGCCGAGGCCATGCTCGCGGAGTCCCGCGCCAAGCGGAACGCCTTCCTGGCCACCCTGGTCGACGGTCTCGACGAGGACGAGTGGGCGAAACTGCGCGAAGCCGCCCCCGTGCTGGAGAAACTCGCACACCTGTAAGCCGCGAAGAGGAGGCGAACGCACTTTGAGTACGGGACCCGGAACACCTTCCGCCCCCGCACCGATCCCTTCTACCTCTGTGTCCCGCAAGTCATCCATGTTCAGCTCGCTGAAGGTCAGGAACTACCGCCTGTTCTTCCTCGGCCAGGTCGTCTCCAACATCGGCACCTGGATGCAGCGCATCGCCCAGGACTGGCTGGTGCTCAGCCTCACCGGCTCCGCCACCGCCGTCGGCGTCACCACCGCCCTCCAGTTCCTGCCGATGCTGCTCTTCGGCCTCTACGGCGGTGTCCTCGTCGACCGGCTGCCCAAGCGCCGCGCGCTGCTGTTCACGCAGTCCGCGATGGGCGCCACCGGCATCGCGCTCGCCGTCCTCACCCTGACCGGCCAGGTCCACGTCTGGCACGTCTACCTCGCCGCGTTCGCCGTGGGTCTCGCCACCGTGGTCGACAACCCGGCCCGCCAGTCCTTCGTCTCCGAGATGGTCGGCCCCGACCAGCTCCAGAACGCGGTCAGCCTGAACTCCGCGAACTTCCAGTCGGCCCGTCTCGTCGGCCCCGCGGTCGCGGGCGTCATGATCACCGGCGTCGGCACCGGCTGGGCGTTCCTGTTCAACGGCCTGTCCTTCATCGCCCCGCTCGTCGGCCTGGTGCTGATGCGCTCGCGTGAGCTGTACGTCGTCGAGCGCGCCCCGCGCGGCAAGGGACAGCTGCGGGAGGGGCTGCGGTACGTGGCCGGACGCCCCGAGCTGATCTGGACCATCGTCCTGGTCGGGTTCGTCTCCACCTTCGGCTTCAACTTCCCCGTCTACCTCTCCGCCTTCGCCGACGACGTCTTCCACGCCGGTGCCGGCTCCTACAGCCTCTTCAACACCCTGATGGCCGTCGGCTCCCTCGCGGGCGCCCTGCTCGCGGCCCGGCGCGGCACCGCCCGGCTGCGGGTCCTCGTCGTCGGCGCGGTGGCCTTCGGCGCGCTGGAGATGGTGGCCGCGATCGCCCCGTCGCTGTGGCTGTTCGCCCTGCTCATGGCGCCGATCGGGATGTTCGGCATGACGGTCAACGTCACCGCCAACAGCAGCGTCCAGATGAGCACCGACCCGGCCATGCGGGGACGCGTGATGGCCCTGTACATGATGATCTTCATGGGCGGGGCGCCGGTGGGCGCGCCGATCGCCGGCTGGATCACCGACGCCTACGGCGTCCGCGCCGGCCTCGCGGCGGGCGGTGCCATCGCCGCGCTGGCCGCGGTGACGGTCGGCCTGGTCCTGGCCAAGGTCGGCAACCTGCGGCTTTCGGTGGGCTGGAACCGCGGCCACCCCCACGTCCGGTTCGTCCCGCGCGAGGTGCAGGAGCAGCTGGCCGCGGCGGCGTGAGTCCAGCGGGGGCCTGCGGTCTACGGCAGGACGTGCGCCGGCCTGCGGTCTACGGCAGGACGCGCACCGACCTGCGGTCTACGGCAGGACGCGCGCTGGCCTGCGGTCTACGGCAGGACGCGCATGGCCAGCACCTGGCCCGGCCAGTCACCGTTCGCCCCGGCGGAGTACGTCTCCGTCGGGGCGAAGCCGTTGGCCTCGTAGTAGGCGACCAGCCTGCGGTCGTCACCCGCGTAGCAGTCCACCCGCAGCAGCGCCACGCCCTCGCGCCGGGTCTCCTCGGCGGCGTGCGCGAGCAGCGCGCTGCCGATGCCGTGGCCCTTGAAGCGGCGGTCGGAGGCCAGCCAGTGGATGTACCGCTCGGGCTCGCCGGGTGGCGGGAGATGGGCGAGGTAGGCGCCGGGCGCGTCGGTGATCGTGAGGGTCGCGGCCGGGACGCCGTCGGCCTCGGCGACGAACACGCGGCCCTCGTCGATGTACCGGGCGACGGACTCCACCGTCCTCGGGCTCCTCGACAGCGGCTCGGTGCCCCACTGACCGGGGCGCCCCTGCCCGACCAGCCACTCCACACAGCTGTCGAGCATGCCGAGGATCACGGGTATGTCGTCGGGTCCGCCGTCCCGGATGGTGATCTCCATGCCCACATGGTGACAGGCTGACCCGCATGAGACTCTTCGCCGCGGTGCTGCCCCCGCAGGATGTCGCCGACGAACTCGCGCTGCGGGTGGCCGAGTTGAGGAGGCTGCCCGGGGCGTCCTCGCTGCGCTGGACCGGGGTGCCGGGGTGGCACTTCACGCTTGCCTTCTACGGCGAGGTCGACGACGTCGTCGTGGCGGACCTGTCGGAGCGGCTGGAGCGGGCGGCTCGGCGGACGTCTTCCTTTTCGCTGGCCGTGCGCGGGGGTGGGCAGTTCGGGCACGGGCGGGTGCTGTGGGCGGGGGCCTCCGGCGATCTCGCGGAGTTGCGGTTGCTCGCCGAGCGGGCGGAGGCGGCGGGACGCAAAGCCGGGGTGGAGATGGGGGAGCACCGGCGGTACAAGGCGCATCTGACGGTGGCGCGGAGTCGGGAGGCGGTGGATGTGGCGCCGTACTTGGAAGTGCTCGACGGGTTTGCGAGCCGTACGTGGACCGTGGACGAGCTGGCGTTGGTGCGGAGCAATCTGCCGACTGCCGGTGTGCCGGGGGAGCAGCCGCGGTACGAGGTGGTCGGGCGTTGGGCGCTCGGTGGGGGCGGTTAGGCTCGATGTGTGGACCCGAAGACTCGTAACCGGATCATGGCCGGTGTGCTGGTGATGATGTTCGTCGTTGTGGCGTTGGCTGCGGCGCTCGGTAGGTAGGGGAGTTCGGGGAACTGCGGCCGGTTCTTCGGCTGCCGCGCCGTCGTGGCTGGTCGCGCAGTTCCCCGCGCCCCTTTGGGGCGCTGCCCCTACCGGCGTTACCAGGCGAACGCCTCCGGCGACGGCCCCGGGCCCGGGAAGATCTCGTCCAGGCCCGCCAGGAGCTCCTCGGTCAGCTCCAGGTCCACCGCCCTGATCGCCGAGTCCAGCTGTTCCGCGGTGCGGGGGCCGACGATCGGGCCGGTGACGCCGGGGCGGGTCAGCAGCCAGGCCAGGGCCGCCTCGCCGGGCTCCAGGCCGTGCTTCTCCAGCAGGTCCTCGTAGGACTGGATCTGGGCGCGCTTGGCCGGGTCCTTGAGGGTGTCGGCGGCTCGGCCGGAGGCACGGCGGCCGCCCTGGGCCTCCTTCTTGATGACCCCGCCGAGGAGCCCGCCGTGCAGCGGTGACCAGGGGATCACCCCGAGGCCGTACTCCTGGGCGGCCGGGATGACCTCCATCTCGGCGCGCCGCTCGGCCAGGTTGTAGAGGCACTGCTCGCTGACGAGGCCGATGGTGCCGCCGCGCCGGGCGGCGATCTCGTTGGCCTGGGCGATCTTGTAGCCGGGGAAGTTGGACGACCCGGCGTACAGGATCTTGCCCTGCTGGACCAGGGTGTCGATCGCCTGCCAGATCTCCTCGAAGGGGGTGGCGCGGTCGACGTGGTGGAACTGGTAGATGTCGATGTAGTCGGTCTGGAGGCGCTTGAGCGAGGCGTCGACGGCCCGGCGGATGTTGACCGCGGAGAGCTTGTCGTGGTTGGGCCAGGCCTCGCCGTCCGCGGCCATGTTGCCGTAGACCTTGGTGGCGAGGACGGTCTTGTCGCGGTGAGCGGCGCTCTTCGCGAACCAGCTGCCGATGATCTCCTCGGTACGGCCCTTGTTCTCGCCCCAGCCGTACACGTTGGCGGTGTCGAAGTAGTTGATGCCCGCGTCGAGGGCCGAGTCCATGATCGCGTGGGAGTCGGCCTCATCGGTCTGCGGGCCGAAGTTCATGGTGCCGAGGACGAGTCGGCTGACCTTGAGTCCGGTGCGTCCGAGCTGCGTGTACTTCATGAGCACCTAGCCAACGGCGTGGAGTGCGCTCTAGGCAAGGGAGTTCCGCCGGCGGGGGAGACCCATGCGGTGGGCCGTCCGGTGACCGAGGCGGTCATCGGGCGTGGTCGGCCGGTCGAAGCCGCGCATCTCGTTGCGAGTCCGTTCGGTCTCCGCCGGCCGGCCGGAAATGAGGCCCGCTCACGCCGCCCGGAGCGGCGGCAGGGGCCGGGTCTCAGGGAGTGCGCAGGCTTGCGAACACCGTGCGGAGGCGGGTGCCGTTCGAGGCTTCCCAGGTGGTGGAGATCTGGCCGGACGTGCCGTCGGGGGGCGTGGGGGACAGGGTCCGGTGGATGTGGAGGACCGTGCCGTCCGTGAGGGTGAGGTCGGTGCCGTCCCGGTCCTCGGTGATCTCGGCGGAGCCGGCGGGGAGGGCGGGGCCGGCGTAGGTGTGGGCCACCTCGTGGTCCGGGGTGTCGCTGATGCTCTGGGCCATGGCCTGGGCGCGGCCCTCGAACAGGGCGAGGAGCTCGGTGCGCAGGACCGGGTCGTGGACGCCGTCGTAGGCCCAGCGGGGGCCCAGCACGCCGTGTTCCATGGTGCCGACGAGGGCCTGGTCCGCGCCGGGGAGCGGGGCGGCGCGGTAGGTCAGGGGGACGTGGTAGGCGACGGGCTCGGGGCCTGAGGTGTCGAGCGCCACCATGAACTCGATCCCGACCTCGCCCTCCGGGTCGTCGAGCCGAAACCCGCCGGCCTTGGTCAGCTCCGGTGTGCCGGAACCGGCGTACCACGGGCGGGTGGGCAGCCACGTGGTCAGCAGTTCGAGCTTGGTGGGCTTGAGGGTGGTGTGGTGGATGATCGCCATGCCGCGATTCTGTCAGTCAGTCGCGGGGGAACTCATCCGTTTTGAGGGTGAGGCCGAGGGGGGTGGCGGTGAGGTCCACGTCCTTGCCGAAGGCCACCTTGGTCTCGACCTCGTAGTCGCTCCCCTTGGGGTCGGTGTAGATGTGGCACCGCCCCTGGTAGGGGTCCGCGATGACGTAGACGGGGACTTCGGCCGTGGCGTAGGCGGTCTTCTTCGGGCCGTAGTCGTTGGCCGCGGTGCCCTTGGAAATGACCTCGGCGACGAACTCGACGTCCTCGTAGGACCAGTGGCCGCCCTCCGTCTTGACGGCGCCTTCGGCCACCACCGTCACATCGGTCGCGAATCCGTTGAGGTGCCCCGGGTAGTCGATGCGCACGTCGGACTTCACGCGCTGCCGCGGGTACTTGGTCCGCAGCTGCTCGTAGATGTCCGCGATGATCTCCCAGTGGGTGTCCCGCTGCGGCGACATGTAGACGGTCCCCTCGACGATCTCGACCTTGTATCCCTCGGGGACGGGCATCGTCTCGAGCCGCTCGAACATCTCGTCGAGGGTGCTCGTGTTGTCGCTCTCGGCCATCGCGATCCTGTCTTCAAGGACGGTCATCGTGGCGCTCCTCCCCGGCTGCCCCACGGAAGAGTGCAGCCGCGCAGTACAACGATACGCACGGTGACCGGGACACGGGTTCAGGGCCGCAGCACGATCTTGCCGTGGGTGTGGCCCTGTTCCAGGTCGCGGTAGGCGTCCTGAACCTCCGCCAGCGGGTGGACGCGGGCCACCGGCACCGTCAGCTCCCCGCGCGCGGCCAGCCGGGCCAGTTCGCCGACGACGACCGCGCAGGCCGCCGAACCCTCGCCGTACGTGCGCGCGCCGACCTCCGCCGCCGTACGCCAGTCGCGGATCGTGTTGATGCGCGAGGGCTGGACACCCAGTTCCACGGCCAGTCGGACGTACCCCTCACCGTACGTGTCGATGAACGCGTCGACCGGTCCGCCCGCGGCCTCCCGGACCCGCTCGGCCACTCCCTGCCCGTACACGACCGGCACGACCCCCCGCTCCTTCAGCCAGTCGTGGTTGCGTGGGCTCGCCAGCCCGACCACCGTGGCGCCGCGCCGCCGCGCGAGCTGCACGGCCAGTGATCCGACCCCGCCCGCGGCACCCGACACCACGACGGTGTCGCCGGGCACGGGGTCCACGGCGAACACGCTCGCGTAGGCGGTCGTACCGGCCACGTACAGCGACCCGGCGACCTCCCAGGAGAGCCCGGCCGGACGCGCGACCAGGTTCACGTCGTCCACGACCACGTACTCCGCGTGGCTGGCCCGTCGGTGGGTGAAGCCCAGCACCTCGTCACCCACCGCGAAGCCCCGCACGTGCGGGCCCGTCTCCACCACCACCCCGGCCAGGTCGCTGCCCTGGCCGGAGGGGAAGGCCGCCGGCCAGCGGTCGTGCCGGGCGCCCTCGCGGATCATCACCTCGCCGGGCTGGATCCCGGCCGCCCGCACCTCCACCAGCACCTGTCCGGCGCCGGGCGAGGGCCGCTCCACCTCCTCGACCCGCAGCACGTCGACACCGCCGTACTCGTGGAACCGGACCGCCTTCATCAGGGGCTCACCGCACTTCCTCACGGGGACAGGGCGGCGCCTTCAACGGCCTTGGGGCGGACGGGTATTCCCGGCCCCCTGACTGTTCCAGCCGGTCTTCCGTTCCAGCCGGTCTTCCGTCAGCCGGCCGTACGGTACGGCTCGCCCAGGTCCCACGCCTGGTGCATCGCGTCGGCGAAGGCGGCGGCGACCTTGTGCTCGCCGTGTGCGTTCGGGTGGGTGCCGTCGTAGGTGTCGTGGTCGATGTCGTACGACGGAGGAGGGGTGGCCCGGAGCAGGGGGGAGCGGGGTTCGTCCAGGTCGGCGATCGTCTTGGCCAGGAGTTCGTTGAAGCGGGTGACCTGCTCGGCGAACGGGGGGTCCGTCTGCGCCCGGACGTTGGGGATCACCGGGAGGACGACCATGCGGATCCGGGGGTTCGCGCGGCGGGCCTCGGCGACGAAGGCCCGTACGTTCTCCGTGGTCTGGTCCGCGTTGGTGTAGAAGCCGAGGTCGATCAGGCCCAGGGACACCAGGAGCACGTCGGCCCGTTGACCGCGCACCGCCTCGCCGATCAGCGGCGCCATGTGCTGCCAGCCCTCGCCCCAGCCGGCGAGGTGGGACCGGGGGAAGTCGGGGTCGGCGTACGCGTACGACGTGGGCGCGTCGGCCGCCTTGTCGTAGAGCGTCTCGCGCGGACCGACGAGGGTGAAGGGACCGCCGTGGGTGTCGCGCAGGTGCTGCCACATCCGGTAACGCCAGGTGTGCTCGCCCGCGCTGCCGATGGTCATGGAGTCGCCGACGGGCATGAATCGCAGCATGCGCCCATCATCGGTGATTCTTACCAGCGGGTAACAGCTCTTGACCCCACCAGAACTGTGAACAACCCCACGCGGGCGCTGCGCTGGGCTTGAGCCGGGCGCCTATTGGGGTGCCGGGTTGGGTTGTGTGGCGGGTGCGGGTGCGTTGTGGCTTGTCGCGCAGTTCCCCGCGCCCCTGGGGGGTTGCAGTCGGCCTGCGCCATGAGGGGACCGTCAGCCGTCCCAGTCCGCCCCGGGACCGTTCGTCACGCGCACCCGCCCCCACTGACCGTTCCGTCACGTGCCCGCCCCCACCGGACCGTTCCGCCGCGTGCGCCCGCCCCCACCGGAGGGTTGGCCGCGTACGGCGGGCAGGGGACGGGGTGGGGGGTGTCCGCCCGCAGCGGCCGGCGTCCGGAACCGGGCCCCTTGTCGAGAGACCGAGGCGCCGGACCGAGGACGGATACCCCCACCCCGGCACCGACCCACCCACCACACCGCACGCGCTACGCACGCCCCCACCGGACAGAAACGGGCCGCCGCAGGCCTCCAGGGGCGCGGGGCTGTGTCGATATGCGGCTCCGCCGCGTGGGCGCAAAACCCCCGCCCCCACCGAACCCGCACCCGAACCCGAACCCCACCCCGCAACCGCCCGGCGCAGCCGAATGGCAGGCTTGGGGCATGCGTCGACCCTTTGCCCTGCTTGCCGGGATCCTGCTCGTGGGCGGCTTCGGCCTGCTCTCCGCCGTGCCCGCCTCCGCCGACGACGGGGACGGGAAGGGGGACAAGGGGTTCACCATCAGCGATCCCCGGATCACCGAGTCCAGCGGGCTCGCCGCCTCCCGCCGGCACCCCGGCATCTACTGGACCCACAACGACCAGGACACCGGCGCCTACCTCTACGCCGTCGACAGCGCCACCGGCAGGACGGTCGCCCGGATCACCATGACCGGGGTCGGCACCCCGCGGGACGTCGAGGCCATCGCCATCGGGCCCGGCAACGAGATCTGGGTCGGCGACATCGGGGACAACGACGGGGTCACCTGGCCCTACGTGTGGATCTACAAGCTCCCCGAGCCGAAGGAGTTGAAGGACCAGACCGTCAAGGCCACGCAGTACGTCGTGAAGTACTCGGACGGATCCCGGGACGCCGAGTCGATGGTCGTCCACCCCAGGACCGGACGCGTCTACATCATCGACAAGCAGGAGGACGGCGGCCACCTGTACGAGGGGCCGGCCAAGCTCTCCTCGACGGGGACCAACCTCTTCCGGCCCACCGTGCCGATCGACCTGTGGGCCACCGACGCCGCGTTCTCACCCAACGGCGAACAGCTCGTCGTACGCGGGTACTTCGGCGGCCTCTGGTACGACTGGAACGACGGCGCCCTCAAGAAGCAGGGGCGGCTCAGCGTCCCCCTCGGACAGGGCGAGTCCGTCTCCTACTCGCCCGACGGAACCAAGCTGCTCCTCGGCATGGAGGGTGCGAACAGCGAGGTGGAGGCGCAGGACGCGCCCGGCGGCTCCGGGTCCGACTCGCCCTCGGGAGGCGGGAGTTCCTCGGCCTCGGGAAGCGACGGCGGCGGGGACTCGAACGGCACGATCAAGATCGGCGCCCTGGCTCTGGGAGCCGTCGCCCTCCTTTTCGGGCTCCGGCGGCTGTTCCGGCGCAGTTCCTGAGCCCCGTTCCGCCGGGCGGCCCGAACAGGACCTCCGGGTCGCCTGCGGCGGTGCGCCCGTTTCGGAAGCTGAGGACGTGGCGTCCCATGTCTTGACGTGTTCATGTGACCTGACTTCCATGGAGGCACAGGGCGATGGGAGCGCTCCCATCAGTTCCGGGCCCCTTCGAGAGGAAGCAGCGACATGTTCCGCAGCTTGCGAAGAGTGCTGTGTGCGGCGGCGCTCGTGGTGCCGCTCCTGGCCGGAGCGCAGACGGCGCACGCCGCCGAGGCGAAGGCCGACGCCGGTGCCGGCTACTGGCACACCAGCGGCCGGCAGATCCTGGACGCGTCCGGGCAGCCGGTCCGCATCGCCGGGATCAACTGGTTCGGCTTCGAGACCTCCAACCGCGTCGTCCACGGCCTCTGGTCCCGCGACTACAAGTCCATGATCGACCAGATGAAGTCGCTGGGCTACAACACGCTCCGCATCCCGTACAGCGACGACATCCTCAAGCCGGGCACCGTCCCCAACAGCATCGACTTCTCCGGCGGCAAGAACGCCGACCTCCAGGGACTCACCTCCCTCGGCGTCCTGGACAAGCTCGTGTCGTACGCCGGTCAGGACGGCCTCAAGGTCATCCTCGACCGGCACCGCCCGGACTCCGCCGGCCAGTCGGCGCTCTGGTACACGGCCGCGGTCCCGGAGTCGACCTGGATCGCCAACCTCAAGGCGCTGGCGACGCGTTACCAGGGCCAGGACACGGTCGTAGGCATCGATCTGCACAACGAGCCCCACGATCCCGCCTGTTGGGGATGCGGGGACACCGCCACGGACTGGCGTCTCGCCGCCCAGCGGGCCGGGAACGCGGTGCTCGGGGTCAACCCCAACCTGCTGATCTTCGTCGAGGGCGTGCAGACCGTGAACGGCGTCTCGGGCTGGTGGGGCGGCAACCTCATGGGGGTCGCGCAGTACCCGGTTCAGCTGAGCGTGGCCAACCGGGTCGTGTACTCGGCCCACGACTACGCGACGAGCGTGGCCCAGCAGACCTGGTTCAGCGATCCGTCGTTCCCCGCCAACATGCCGGGGATCTGGGACAAGTACTGGGGCTACATCTTCAAGCAGAACATCGCGCCGGTGTGGGTGGGCGAGTTCGGCACCACGCTGACCTCGACCGTGGACCAGAAATGGCTGGCGGCACTGGTGTCGTACCTCCGCCCGACGTCGACGTACGGCGCCGACTCCTTCCACTGGACCTTCTGGTCGTGGAACCCCAACTCCGGTGACACGGGCGGGATCCTGAAGGACGACTGGCAGACCGTGGACACCGCGAAGGACGGCTACCTGGCGAGCGTGAAGGCGCCGGGCTTCCCGGGCTCGGGCGGCGGTCCGGGCGGCCCCGGTGACCCGGGCGGCGGCACGGCGGCCTGCACCGCCTCCTACGCGGTGAGCAGCGACTGGGGCAGCGGCTTCAACGCCGAGGTCAAGGTGACCAATTCGGGCTCGACGGCGCTGTCCTCCTGGAAGGTGACCTGGACCTGGCCGGGTGCGCAGAAGGTCACCTCCATGTGGAACGCCTCGTACACCCAGACCGGCTCGACGGTGACCGCGACGAACGCCTCCCACAACGGGTCGGTCCCGGCGGGCGGTTCGGCGAGCTTCGGGTTCGGGGCGGCGCCGGGGGGCGGGGGTGTGCCGAGTGTGAGCTGCACGGCTGCGTGAGGGGTGGGGGCGCCCGGTAGGGGGCACCGGGCGCCCCTCGTCACGACGGACGGGTACGGCTTCGTCCGGGTCCCCGTCCGAAATGCCTTTGTACGGGACCCCGTTCGGATGCTGAAGTGGCCCGGTGACCGACCACGACGGAGCGGGAGCCGTCCGACCGCTCACCCTGGACTGGGTGGGCCGGCAGCTGAACGCCGGCGAGCGGATCGTCGGGACCGAGGCCCTGCACGGGGGCATCACCGCGGAGATGCGGCGGCTGACCGTCGCCGCACCGGACGGAGGGATCCGCCATCTGGTGCTGCGGACCTTCGTCGAGCCGTCCTTCGTGGACCACGCCGAGGAGATGCTCAACCGGGAGGCGGACGCCCTCGCCCTGCTCGCCGGGACCGGGGTGACGGCTCCCGGACCGGTCGCCGTCGATCCGACCGCCGCGCACTGCGAGTACCCGTCGCTGCTGATGACACATCTGGTCGGGCGAACCGTCCTGGAGGACGAGGGGCTGGAGGCGCGCGTCCCCGTGCTGGCCCGTCAGCTCGTGGCGATCCACGCGGTGCGGCCGGCCGAGCGGCCCCGGGAGTACCAGGCGTGGGCGACCGCCGACGAGATCGTGCCCGTACCCGGCGCCGACGCGGCGGTGTGGTCCGCGGCGATCGACGTGATCCGCAAGCCCGCGCCGCCCTACGAGGGCAGATTCCTGCACCGGGACTTCCATCCCGGCAACGTGCTGTTCGAGGTGGAGCGGGCGGGTCCAGTGGGTCCTGTGGCTTCGGCGGGTTCGGCGGGTTCGGCGGGTTCAGTGGGTTCAGTGGGTTCGGCTGGTCCGTTGGCTTCGGCGGCTTCGGCGAGTCCGGCACATCCGGCGGGCCCGTCGGCTCAGCCGGCTCCGGCGCATCCGTTGGCTCCGGTGGGGCCTCGGGTCACGGGGGTCGTCGACTGGGTGCAGAACTCCTGGGGTCCCGCGGATCTCGACGTGGCGCACTGCTCCACCAATCTGGCGCTGCTGCACGGTCCGGCGTGGGGTCTGCGGTTCGCCGAGGCGTACGAGGAGGCCGGCGGGGTGTTGGCGTCGACCGCGAGCGAGCGGCTGTACTGGCGGCTGCTCGACGCGCTGGCGTTCGCGGGAGGCGTGCGGTGGGTGGCACGGCCGTGGCGGGAAGCGGGGAGGACGGAGTTGACCACCCGGGCGGTGGAGGAGCGGTTGAATGCCTATGTCACCGCGCTGATGGAGGCGTTGGGCTGAGGGATGCGGCCCGGGGCCCGGGCACCGTGACTCCTGTGATTCCTCTGATTCTTGCGGAAGGACATCATGAAGCTTCTCCTCACCGACTCCGGCGTCACCAACGACAGCATCCGGGACGCGCTCGTCGGCCTCCTGGGCAAGCCGATCGCCGAGGCGGACGCCCTGTGCGTCCCCACCGCCGGGTACGGCGCCCCCGACGCCGACCCGGGCGGTCCGTGGCGGTTCGTCAGCGGGCAGTCCCACTGCCCCATGACCGGGCTGGGCTGGAAGTCGGTGGGCGTCCTGGAACTCACCGCCCTGCCCAGCATCGAGAGGGAGCACTGGGTCTCCTGGGTCCGCAGAGCGGACGTCCTGCTGGTCAACGGCGGTGACGCGCTCTACCTGAGCCACTGGATGCGGGAGTCCGGCCTCGCCGAACTCCTGCCCTCGCTGCCCGATCTGGTCTATGTGGGATTCAGTGCCGGGAGCATGGTGCTGACCCCGCGCATCGGGGACCACTTCGTGGGCTGGAAGCCGTCCACCGGTGGTGACAGCGCGCTGGGCCTGGTCGACTTCTCCGTCTTCCCGCACCTCGATCACCCGGCCTGCCCCGACAACACCACGGCCGAAGCGGAACGTTGGGCGGCCGGGATCGGTGGTCCGGCGTACGCGATCGACGACCAGACGGCCATCAAGGTGGTGGACGGCGTCGTGGAGGTGGTCTCCGAAGGGCGCTGGAAGTCCTACTGAATCACAGGAGATTCAAAACTTTCGCACACGCGGTTCATAATCGACAGTTTCTTCGACAGGATGCGCTCCCATGAGAAGAAGCGCTCTTGTGCTGTGCGGTGCGACCGTCGTCCTGGCGGGAGCCGTCACGGCCGTCCCGGCCGAGGCCGGTACGTCCCTCACCGCGTCCCCCGCCCTCGCGGCGGCGAAGGTCAGCTGGAAGAAGTGCGGTACCGAGAACTACCCGACGCTCCAGTGCGGGTCGGTGAAGGTGCCGCTTGACTACGCCCACCCCAAGGGGCGTCAGATCACCCTGGCCCTGTCCCGGGTGCCGCACACCGCGAAGAAGTACCAGGGCCCGCTGCTGGTCAACCCGGGCGGCCCCGGCGGCAGCGGTCTGACCCTCGCCGGGTTCGTGGCCGGGAGCCTGCCCAAGGCGGTCGCGTCCCAGTACGACGTCATCGGCTTCGACCCGCGCGGCGTCGGCAAGAGCTCGCCCGCCCTCGACTGCAAGCCGGGCTACTTCAACCCGGTGCGTCCCGCGAGCGTCCCGAAGACGGCCGCGATCGAGAAGGCCAACCTGGAGCGCGCCAAGTCCTTCGCCGCCGCCTGCGGCCGCAAGTACGCGAGCGTGCTGCCATACATCAACACCATCAACGCCGTGAAGGACATGGACTCGATCCGCAAGTCCCTCGGCGCGAAGAAGATCAACTACTTCGGCTACTCGTACGGCACCTACCTGGGCCAGGTCTACGCGAAGCTCTTCCCGGGCAACGTGCGCCGCCTGGTGCTCGACTCGATCGTCGACCCCGACGGAGTCTGGTACGACGCCAACATCTCGCAGGACTACGCCTTCGACGCCCGCCAGAAGGCCCTGATGGCGTGGATCGCGAAGTACGACTCCACGTACAAGCTCGGTACCGACCCGGCCAAGATCGAGGCCAAGTGGTACGCGATGCAGGCCCAGCTGGCGAAGACGCCGGCCGGCGGCAAGGTGGGCGCGGCCGAGCTGGAGGACACCTTCATCCCGGGCGGCTACTACAACGGCTACTGGCCCGACCTGGCAGCGGCGTTCGCCGCGTACGTGAACGACAAGAACGCCGCCCCGCTGGTGGAGGCGTACGAGAGCCTCGCCGCGATCGACGCCTCCGGTGACAACGGCTACAGCGTCTACACCGCCGTGCAGTGCCGTGACGCCTCCTGGCCGCGCGACTGGAAGCAGTGGCAGAAGGACAACTGGGCCGTCTACAAGAAGGCTCCCTTCATGGCCTGGAGCAACGCCTGGTACAACGCGCCGTGCGCGTTCTGGCCCACGAAGACCCTGAAGCCGGTGAACGTCGCCAACTCCAAGCTCCCGCCGGTGCTGCTGTTCCAGGCGACGGACGACGCGGCGACCCCGTACCAGGGCGGTGTCACCGTCCACCGCCTGCTCAAGCACTCCAGCCTGGTCGTCGAGCAGGGCGGCGGCAACCACGGCATCTCCCTGAGTGGCAACGCCTGCCTCGACAAGTACCTCGCCACGTACCTGACCGACGGCACGGTCCCCCGCGGCCACGGCACCGCCGACGCGGTCTGCAAGAAGCTGCCCGACCCGAAGCCGGCGGCGGCCCAGCCGGCCACGGCGTCGGCCCTGACCGGCGCCTCCACGCCGGCCACGGCGGCCCAGGGCGGCGACGAGCTGCACCAGCTGCTCGGCTTCCGCGGCTGAGCGTGAGCTGACGCACGACGAGGGGCGCCCGGTACACACCGGGCGCCCCTCGTCGTCGTCACGCCGGAATCGGCTAAACAGCTCTGGAATCGGCTACAGCTCCGGAATCGGCTACAGCTTCTCGATCACGTAGTCGATGCACTTCGTCAGGGCCTCGACGTCCGCCGGGTCGATCGCCGGGAACATCGCGACGCGCAGCTGGTTGCGGCCGAGCTTGCGGTAGGGCTCGGTGTCGACGATGCCGTTGGCGCGCAGGACCTTGGCGATCGCGGCGGCGTCGATGTCGTCGGAGAAGTCGATCGTGCCGATGACCTGGGAGCGCTTGGCCGGGTCGGTGACGAACGGCGTTGCGTGCTTGGACTCCTCCGCCCAGCTGTACAGCCGCGTCGAGGAGTCCTTCGTACGGGCCGTCGACCAGGCGAGACCGCCCTGGCCGTTGATCCACTCCAGCTGCTGGTTCAGCAGGAAGAGGGTGGCGAGGGCCGGGGTGTTGTACGTCTGGTTCTTGCGGGAGTTGTCGATCGCCGTGGGGAGGCTGAAGAACTCCGGGACGTGGCGGCCGGACGCGTGGATCCGCTCGGCGCGCTCGATCGCGGCCGGGGAGAACACGCCGATCCACAGGCCGCCGTCGGAGGCGAAGGACTTCTGCGGGGCGAAGTAGTAGACGTCCGTCTCCGACACGTCCACCGGGAGACCGCCGGCGCCGCTCGTCGCGTCGACCAGGACCAGGGCCCCGTCGTCCGCGCCCGCGACCCGCCTGATCGGGGCGGCGACACCCGTCGAGGTCTCGTTGTGGGTGAAGGCGTACACGTCGACGCCCGCCTCGGCCCGCGGCTCGGGGTGCGTGCCGGGGTCGGAGGCAATGACGGTGGGCTCGGCCAGCCAGGGCGCGAGCTTGGACGCCTTCGCGAACTTCGACGAGAACTCGCCGAAGTTCAGGTGCTGCGACTTGTTCTCGATCAGCCCGTGCGTCGCCACGTCCCAGAACGCGGTCGAGCCGCCGTTGCCGAGGATCACCTCGTAGCCCTCGGGCAGCGAGAACAGCTCGGAGATGCCCTCACGCACCTGGCCGACCAGGTTCTTCACCGGGGCCTGGCGGTGGGAGGTCCCGAGCAGGGACGTACCGGTCGCGGCGAGGGCGTCGAGCGCCTCGACCCGCACCTTGGAGGGGCCCGCGCCGAAACGTCCGTCGGCGGGCTTGATGTCAGCGGGAATCTGGATCTCAGCCACGGACCGAGGTTAGCGGCTGGGGGAAACCTGGTGGAAACCTCGTCCGTCGGCTGAGACGTGGCCGCCCGTACGGCCTGGGAAGGTGGACCCATGAGTGGACCCATGACCGGTCTGGAAGCGGAACTGCGCAAGGCCGTGCGCGGTGACGTCGGCTTCGACGTCACCTCCCGGGCACTGACCACCATGGACGCCTCCAACTACCGGCGGGTCCCCCTCGGCGTCGTCGCGCCGAGAGACGCCGACGACGTGGCCGCCGTACTGGAGGTCTGTCGCTCGCACGGAGTACCCGTCGTGCCGCGCGGCGGCGGCACCTCCATCGCCGGGCAGGCCACCGGTACCGGAGTGGTCCTCGACCTCACCCGGCACATGAACAGGGTCGTGTCCCTCGACCCCGAGGCGCGCACCGCCGTCGTCCAGCCGGGGCTCGTGCTGGACCGGCTCCAGGACGCGGCCGCCCCGCACGGGCTGCGGTTCGGGCCCGACCCCTCCACCCACAGCCGCTGCACGCTCGGCGGGATGATCGGCAACAACTCCTGCGGCTCGCACTCGGTGGCCTGGGGGACGACCGCGGACAGTGTGCGCGAGCTGGACGTCGTCACCGCGCGTGGGCAGCGGCTGCGGCTCGGGCAGGACTGGGCCGGGGCACCGGCGGGGCTGCGGGAGCTGGTGGACGGGGAGCTCGCGCGGCTGCGGACCGGGTTCCCCGAGCTGCCCCGCCGGATCTCCGGCTATGCGCTGGACGCCCTGCTGCCGGAGCACCGGGCCGACGTCGCCCGGTCCTTCTGCGGGAGCGAGGGCACCCTCGGCGTCCTCACCGAGGCCGTCGTACGGCTGGTGGAGGCGCCCCGCGCGCGTGCGCTCGCCGTGCTCGGGTATGTGGACGAGGGAGCGGCCGCCGAGGCCGCCGCCGGACTGCTGCCCCACCACCCCCTGACCGTGGAGGGGATGGCGGCCGACCTGGTGCCCTCGGCGGCCGCGTTGCCCAGGGGCGGCGCCTGGCTGTTCGTGGAGACCGGCGGGACCTCCGATGCGGAGGCACGCGCGCGTGCGGAGGAGATCGTGCGCGCCGCCGACGTCCTCGACGCCCTCGTGGTGACCGACCCGGCCGGCCAGCGGGCCCTGTGGCGGATCCGCGAGGACGCCAGCGGTACGGCGACCCGGATGCCCGACGGTTCCGAGGCCTGGCCCGGCTGGGAGGACTGCGCGGTGCCGCCGCGGCGACTGGGCGCCTACCTGCGGGACTTCCGGCGCCTGCTCGGCTCCCACGGCCTGCGCGGCACGCCGTACGGCCACTTCGGCGACGGCTGCATCCACGTCCGCATCGACTTCGACCTGCTGACGGAAGCGGGCGTCTCCCGGTTCCGGCGCTTCTCCGAGGAACTCGCCGACCTGGTCGTCGCGCACGGCGGCTCGCTGTCCGGGGAACACGGCGACGGCCTGGCCCGCGCCGAACTGCTCCCGAGGATGTACGGCGACGACCTGGTCGCCCTCTTCGAGCGCGCGAAGGCCCTCTGGGACCCGGACGACCTCCTCAACCCCGGCGTGCTGGTCCGCCCGGCCCCCCTCGACGCGAACCTCCGCTTCTCCGTCCTGCCCCGGCAGCCGGTCGACGTCGCCTTCGGCTACCCGGCCGACGGCGGTGACTTCTCGGCGGCCGTACGACGCTGTGTCGGGGTCGCGAAATGCCGTACGACAGCGGTCTCCGGGCCCGCCGTCATGTGCCCGTCCTTCCGGGCCACGGGGGAGGAGGAGCACTCCACGCGCGGCCGGGCGAGGCTGCTGCACGAGATGCTCGCGGGCGAGGCCGGCGGACTCGTGACCGACGGCTGGCGGTCGCCGGAGGTGCGGGACGCCCTCGACCTGTGCCTGTCCTGCAAGGGCTGCCGGTCCGACTGCCCGGTCGGGGTCGACATGGCCACGTACAAGGCGGAGTTCCTGCACCACCACTACGCCGGACGCCGCCGCCCGGCCGCCCACTACAGCATGGGCCGGCTGCCGGTGTGGCTGCGCCGGGTGGACCGGCTGCGGCTGGCTCCGCTGGTCAACTCCCTCGCCTCCGTAGGGCCGTTGGCCGCCGTCGCGAAACGGCTCGGCGGGATCGCGGCCGAGCGGCGGATCCCGCGGCTGGCTCCGGAGACGTTCGGCAGGTGGCTGCGGCGGCGGGAGCGGCAGCGGATGCGGGAGTGGACGACCGAGGCCCGGAAGGGCGGCAGGCCCGAACTGCCCCGCACGATGGTCCACCTGTGGCCGGACACCTTCACCGAGCACCTCTCGCCGGAGGTCGGCCGGGCGGCGGTACGGGTGCTGGAGGCGGCCGGGATCGGGGTCCTGGAACTGCCGGGACGGCCGTGGAAGGTGGCGCGGACGGAGGACGGCGAGGTCGTGGGCGTCGGCACGTCCGCACCCTGGGGCCGCCCACGCGACCGCGCCTGCTGCGGGCTGACGTACGTGTCGACGGGCCAACTGGACCAGGCCCGCGCGGTGTTGCGCCGCACGCTCGATCTGGTGGAGCCGTTCCTGCTGCCGCAGCTGGACGAGGTGCGGGGGCTGGGGGAGGCGTCGGGGCCGGACGAGGTGTCGAGGCTGAGCGAGGTGGCCGAGCCACCGGTGTTCGTCGTCCTGGAGCCGAGCTGTGCCGCAGCCCTGCGCACCGACCTCCCCGAGCTGCTGCACGACGACCCGCGCGCCGCCCGGCTCGCCGCCCGGGTCCTCACCTTCGCGGAGGCACTGGAACGGCTCGCCCCCGACTGGCGGCCACCGGCCCTGAACCGCCCGGTGGTTGGCCAGACCCACTGCCACCAGCACGCGGTCCTGGGGGACGCCTCCGACCGCCGGCTGCGCGAGGCGGCGGGCCTCACCGGCGAGTTGACGGGCGGCTGCTGCGGCCTGGCGGGCAACTTCGGCTTCGAGAAAGGGCACTTCGAGGTGTCCCGGGCGTGCGCGGAGGAACAGCTGCTGCCGTCGGTGCGCGGGGCGTCCGAGGACACGGTGGTCCTGGCGGACGGCTTCTCCTGCCGGACCCAGCTGGAGCAGCTGGCGGGGGTGCGGGGGCGGCATCTGGCGGAGGTGCTGGCGGAGGGGCTGGACCGGGAGTCACAGGACGGGGCCGTCCCACCCGCGCCCTGACAGACTCCGATCATGGACACGCACACCTGGACCCTGCGTCCCGCGACCCCGGACGACGTCGAGCCGATAGCCGAGCTGCGGGCCGTGGTGCTGCGTCCCGACCTGGAGCGGCTGGGGAGGTTCGACGAGCGGCGGGTGCGGCAGCGGTTCCGGGACGCCTTCGTCGCGGCGCAGCTGTCGGTCATCGAGATCGAGGGCCGCTTCGTCGGCTGCGTCGCCCTGCGTCCGGCCGAGGACGGGCACTGGCTGGAGCACTTCTTCATCGCCCCGGGGATGCAGGGGCAGGGGTTGGGCTCCGCGGTGCTGAGCGCCCTGCTGGCCCGGACCGACGCGGCCGGAGTGACCGTACGCCTCGACGTCCTCCAGGGCAGTGCGGCCCGCCGCCTCTACGAACGGCACGGGTTCACGGTGGAGTCCGAGGACGCCGTCGACGTGTTCATGGTGCGGCGCTGATTCCGCTGATTTCACCAGTCGAGACAGTCGTATAGCCGGTTTACGCACCTGACGAAGTCCACTACCCTGGACTCAACAGTGCACCACGATGAACGACCGTCTCGAACCGACCTCCTGGAAGTCCCCGTGACCACCCCCAGCACCGACCTGCCGTCCTCGCCCCCGCTCGCAGCGGCCCCCGGCACCGGCCCCCGACGCTTCGGCTCCCTCGGTCCCGTCGGCCTGGTCCTCGCCGGTGGTGTCTCCGTGCAGTTCGGTGCTGCGCTGGCCGTGACCCTGATGCCGAGGGCGGGCGCGCTCGGGGTCGTCACCCTGCGGCTTCTGGCCGCCGCGATCGTGCTGCTGGTCGTCTGCCGGCCCCGGCTGCGCGGCCACTCGCGCACGGACTGGGGGACGGTCGTGGTCTTCGGCCTCACCATGGCCGCGATGAACGGCCTCTTCTACCAGGCCGTCGACCGCATCCCCCTCGGCCCCGCGGTCACCCTGGAGGTCCTCGGCCCCCTCACCCTCTCGGTGCTCGCCTCCCGCCGCGCGGTCAACGTCGTCTGGGCCGGACTCGCGCTCGTCGGAGTGTTCCTCCTCGGCGGCGGGAACTTCGGCGGCCTCGACCCGCTGGGCGTGGCGTTCGCGCTGGCGGCGGGGGCCATGTGGGCGGCGTACATCGTCTTCAGCGCGCGCACCGGCCGCCGTTTCCCGCAGGCCGACGGGCTCGCCCTGGCGATGGCGGTGGGCGCGCTGGCGTTCCTGCCGTTCGGCGTGGTGGGGTCCGGCACCCGGCTCCTCGACCCGGTGACCGTGGGCCTGGGCGCGGGGGTCGCCGTGCTGTCCTCGGTGCTGCCCTACACCCTGGAACTCCTGGCCCTGCGCCGCCTGCCCGCCTCCACCTTCGCGATCCTCATGAGCCTGGAACCGGGCATCGCCGCCCTCGCCGGCTTCCTGATCCTCGACCAGGCCCTGTCCGCCCTCCAGGCCCTGGCCATCGCGCTCGTGATCGCGGCGAGCATGGGTGCGGTGCGGACGCAGGTGGGGCGGGGGAAGGCGACGCTGGGGGACTCTGCCGTGAGCTGAGCTGAGCTGAGCTGAGCTGAGCTGAGCCGGGTCGTGTGGGTTGAACTCGGCTGCGCGGCGGCCGGTCAGTCCTCGGTCTTCTCCCACACCGACACATGGGACTCGCTCTCCGCCGTGAAGGGGGCCCCGCTCCAGTCCGCCCACCGGTCCCGCAGTCGCATGCCCGCCAGGCGGGCCATCAGGTCGAGTTCCGCGGGCCACACGTACCGGAAGGGGATCGACCGGAAGGAGCCCCGGCCGTCCACGACGCGGACGTGGTGGGAGGCCATCGCCTGGGTCGCGGTGTCGTAGGTGTCGAAGCCCAGGCGGGTCTCGCCGACGTGGAAGGGCACGGCGTTCTGTCCGGGCGGGAGTTTCCGCAGCTGGGGGACCGTCACCTCGATGACGAAGGTGCCGCCGGGCTCCAGGTGTGCCGCGACATTGCGGAAGCAGTCCACCTGGGCGTCCTGAGTGGTCAGGTTCATGATCGTGTTGAAGACCAGGTAGGCGACCGAGAACGTGCCGGGCGCCCTGGTCGTCGCGAAGTCCCCGAGCGTGACCCCGATCGCCTCGCTGCCGGGCTTGGCCCGCAGCCGGTCCGCCATCGCCGGGGACAGCTCGATGCCGTGCACCTCGACCCCTCGCCCCGCCAGCGGCAACGCGATCCGGCCGGTACCGATGCCCAGCTCCAGCGCCCGCCCCGCACCGGCGAGCCCCGCCAGCACCGCCACGGCCGGGTCGACCGCCTCCGGCATGAACATCGCCGCCGACGACTCGTCGTAGGTCGCCGCGACGGACTCCGGGAAGTAGTTCTCGTC
Organism: Streptomyces griseorubiginosus; assembly: GCF_001514195.1. GTDB lineage: Bacteria > Actinomycetota > Actinomycetes > Streptomycetales > Streptomycetaceae > Streptomyces > Streptomyces griseorubiginosus. The sequence goes on from NZ_KQ948744.1 coordinate 263,378, forward strand.
TTCGGTCACCGGGGGACCGTACCGGTGATGCGGGGGAGGGGGCGCGCCATTTTCCGGTGCGCTCACGGCATGCCGAAAAATAAATGCAAGCACGCTTGCTTGTTTCTCTGCGGGCTGCCATCCTCGGCCCATGGCAGACCCCACACCCGTCATCGACGACCTGTGTGCCGAGAGCGACGAACTCGACCGGCTCGTGGCCGAGTTGACCGCCGAGCAGTGGGCGCTCGCGACCCCCGCCCCCGGCTGGACCGTCGCCCACCAGATCGCCCACCTCGCCTGGACCGACCACTCCTCCCTGCTGGCCGTGACCGACCCGAAGGCCTTCTCCCGCGAGGTCGAGAAGGCGCTCGCGGCCCCCGGGGACTTCGTCGACACCGGCGCGGAGGAGGGGGCCGCCAAGCCGCCCGCCCGGCTGCTCGCGTACTGGCGGGCCGGCCGGGAGGACCTCGCGGAGGCGCTGCGTGCCGCGCCCGACGGGGCCAGCTTCCCCTGGTACGGCCCGCCCATGTCCACCGCCTCCATGGCCACCGCCCGTCTCATGGAGACCTGGGCCCACGGCCTGGACGTGGCGGACGCGCTCGGCGTGACCCGGGAGCCCACCGACCGGATCCGGCACATCGTCCGCCTCGGCGTCCGCACCCGCGACTTCTCCTTCGGCGTGCACGGCCTCACCCCGCCCTTCGAGGAGTTCCGCGTCGAACTCACCAGCCCGAGCGGTGAGTTGTGGGTCCACGGCCCCGAGAACGCCACCGACCGTGTCACCGGTCCCGCCCTCGACCTCTGCCTCCTGGTCACCCAGCGAGCCCACCGCGCCGACCTCGCCCTGACCGCCGTGGGGGACGACGCCGACCGCTGGCTCGACATCGCCCAGGCCTTCGCGGGCCCGCCCGGAAAGGGACGCGCACCCAAGGGGGTGACCGAGTGACCCCCCTCCGCATAGGCAACGCCTCCGGCTTCTACGGCGACCGCTTCGACGCCCTGCGCGAGATGCTCACCGGCGGTGAACTCGACGTCCTCACCGGCGACTACCTCGCCGAGCTGACCATGCTCATCCTGGGCCGGGACCGGCTCAAGGACGCCGGTGCCGGATACGCCCGCACCTTCCTGCGCCAACTCGAGGAATCCCTCGGTCTCGCGCACGAGCGCGGCGTCCGGATCGTCACCAACGCGGGCGGCCTGAACCCCGCCGGACTCGCCACCCGCATCAGGGAGTTGGCCGACCGCCTCGGCCTGGACGTCAAGGTCGCCCACGTCGAGGGCGACGACCTCACCGTCCGCCACCCCGGTAGCCTCGCCGCCCACGCCTACCTCGGCGGCTTCGGCATCGCCGCCTGTCTGCGCGAGGGCGCGGACGTGGTCGTGACCGGCCGGGTGACGGACGCTGCCCTGGTCACCGGGCCCGCCGCCGCCCACTTCGGCTGGGGTCCGGGCGACCACGACCGTCTCGCGGGCGCCGTCGTCGCGGGCCATGTCCTGGAGTGCGGGACCCAGGCCACCGGCGGCAACTACGCGTTCTTCGCCGAGGGCGGGCGCGACCTGGGAAGGCCGGGCTTCCCCCTCGCCGAACTCCACGAGGACGGCACCGCCGTCATCACCAAACACCCCGGCACCGGCGGCTTCGTGGACGTCGGCACGGTCACCGCCCAGCTGCTCTACGAGACGCAGGGCGCCCGGTACGCCGGACCCGATGTCACCGCCCGCCTCGACACCGTACGGCTCGACCAGGACGGCCCCGACCGGGTCCGGATCTCCGGGGTCCGCGGCGAGGCCCCGCCGCCCACCCTCAAGGTCGGCCTCAACCGGCTCGGCGGCTTCCGCAACGAGGTGGCCTTCGTCCTGACCGGCCTCGACATCGACGCCAAGGCCGCCCTGGTGCGGCAGCAGCTGGAACCGTCCCTCGCCAAGGTCGCCGACGTGCGCTGGGACCTCGCCCGCACCGACCGCCCCGACGCCGACACCGAGGAGACCGCGAGCGCCCTGCTGCGACTGGTCGTCCGGGACCCGGCCCAGGAGGTCGTCGGACGGGCGCTCAGCGGGGCCGCCGTAGAACTGGCTCTGGCGAGCTACCCCGGGTTCCATGTGCTGGCGCCACCCGGGAAGGGCTCGCCCTATGGGGTCTTCGAGGATGTGTACGTCCCCCATGGAGCCGTGGACCATGTGGCCGTCCTCCACGACGGGCGGCGGATCACTGTGGCACCGGCCCAGGAGACCGCCGTACTCGAAGAAGTCCTTCAGCCGCCCCTTCCCGAGCCGCTCGACGAAGGTCCGACCGCCCGAGCCCCTCTCGGCCTCGTCGCGGGTGCCCGCAGCGGGGACAAGGGCGGCAACGCCAACATCGGGCTCTGGGTGCGGACGGACCCGGCCTGGCGATGGCTCGCCCACACGCTCACCGTGGACCGGCTGCACGAACTCCTCCCGGAGACCGCCGAGTTGACCGTCACCCGGCACGACCTGCCCCACCTGCGCGCCCTGAACTTCGTCGTCGAGGGGATCCTCGGCGAGGGCGTCGCCGCCCAGCACCGTTTCGACCCGCAGGCCAAGGCCCTCGGCGAATGGCTGCGCTCCCGCCACCTGGACATCCCGGAGGCCCTGCTGTGACCGTCCTGCGGACCACCCTCGACCCGACCGGCCCCGACCACCGGGCGAACCGCGAGGCCATGCTCGCCAAGCTCGCCGACCTGGACACCGAGCACGCCAAGGCGCTCGCCGGCGGTGGTGAGAAGTACGTCGAACGGCACCGCGAGCGTGGCAAGTTGCTCGCCCGTGAGCGCATCGAGCTGCTCCTCGACCCCGACACGCCCTTCCTCGAACTGTCCCCGCTGGCCGCCTGGGGCAGCGACTACACCGTCGGCGCCTCCCTCGTCACCGGGATCGGGGTGGTGGCGGGCGTGGAGTGCCTGATCACCGCCAACGACCCGACCGTGCGGGGCGGCGCGAGCAACCCGTGGTCGCTGAAGAAGGCCCTGCGCGCCAACGACATCGCCCTCGCCAACCGGCTTCCCTGCATCAGCCTGGTGGAGTCCGGCGGTGCGGATCTCCCGTCCCAGAAGGAGATCTTCATCCCCGGCGGCGCCGTCTTCCGTGACCTGACCCGGCTGTCGGCGGCCGGCATCCCGACCGTCGCCGTCGTCTTCGGCAACTCCACCGCGGGCGGCGCGTACGTCCCCGGCATGTCCGACCACGTGATCATGGTCAAGGAGCGCGCCAAGGTGTTCCTCGGCGGCCCACCCCTGGTCAAGATGGCCACCGGCGAGGAGAGCGACGACGAGTCCCTCGGCGGCGCCGAGATGCACGCGCGCGTGTCCGGCCTCGCGGACCACTACGCCGTCGACGAGCGGGACGCCCTCCGGCAGGCCCGCCGGGTCGTCGCCCGCCTCAACCACCGCAAGGCGTACGGCGATCCAGGACCGGCCGAACCGCCCAAGTACGACGAGGACGAACTCCTCGGGATCGTCCCCGGCGACCTGCGCACCCCCTTCGACCCCCGCGAGGTGATCGCCCGGATCGTCGACGCCTCCGACTTCGACGAGTTCAAGCCCCTGTACGGCACGAGCCTGGTGACGGGATGGGCGGCCCTCCACGGCTATCCGGTCGGCATCCTGGCCAACGCCCAGGGCGTCCTCTTCTCCGAGGAGTCCCAAAAGGCCGCCCAGTTCATCCAGTTGGCGAACCAGCGCGACATCCCGCTGCTCTTCCTGCACAACACCACCGGCTACATGGTCGGCAAGGAGTACGAGCAGGGCGGCATCATCAAGCACGGCGCGATGATGATCAACGCGGTCAGCAACTCGAAGGTCCCGCACCTCTCCGTCCTCATGGGCGCCTCCTACGGTGCCGGGCACTACGGCATGTGCGGCCGCGCCTACGACCCCCGTTTCCTCTTCGCCTGGCCCAGCGCCAAGTCCGCCGTCATGGGCCCCCAGCAGCTCGCCGGCGTGCTCTCCATCGTCGCCCGCCAGTCCGCGGCGGCGAAGGGGCTGCCGTACGACGAAGAGGGCGACGCGGCCCTGCGCGCCATGGTGGAGCAGCAGATCGAGTCCGAGTCGCTGCCCATGTTCCTGTCCGGACGCCTCTACGACGACGGCGTCATCGACCCCCGCGACACCCGGACCGTCCTCGGCATGTGCCTGTCCGCGATCCACACCGCCCCCTACGAGGGCGCCCGCGGCGGCTTCGGCGTCTTCCGGATGTGAGGAACCTCCAGTGATCACTTCTGTGCTCGTCGCCAACCGGGGCGAGATCGCCTGCCGGATCTTCCGCACCTGTGCCGAGTCGGGCATCCGCACGGTCGCCGTGTACGCGGACCCCGACGCGAACGCCCTCCACACGCGCGTGGCCGACACGGCCGTACGACTGCCGGGCGCGGCCCCCGCCGACACCTATCTGCGCGCCGACCTGATCGTGAAGGCGGCCGTGGTCTCCGGCGCCGACGCCGTCCACCCCGGTTACGGCTTCCTCTCCGAGAACGCCGACTTCGCGCGGGCGGTCATGGACGCGGGCCTGCTCTGGATCGGCCCGCCCCCGGCCGCGATCGAGGCGATGGCGTCCAAGACGCGGGCGAAGGACCTCATGGGCATCGCGCCCCTGCAGGACGTCACGGCCGCCGACCTGCCGGTGCTGGTGAAGGCCGCGGCGGGCGGCGGGGGCCGCGGCATGCGCATCGTGCGTCGTGTCGAGGACCTTCCTGCCGCCCTGGAGAGCGCCCGCGCCGAAGCCGCGAGCGCCTTCGGCGACGGCGAGGTCTTCGTCGAGCCGTACGTCGAGGACGGCCGCCACGTCGAGGTCCAGATCCTCGCCGACACCCACGGCACGGTCTGGGCCCTCGGCACCCGCGACTGCTCCCTCCAGCGCCGCCACCAGAAGGTGATCGAGGAGGCACCGGCCCCCGGCCTGACCGACGAACTCACCGCGGAACTGCACGACTTGGCGGTCCGGGCGGCCCGCGCGGTCGACTACGTCGGTGCCGGCACGGTCGAGTTCCTGGTCGCCGACGGCCGGGCCCACTTCCTGGAGATGAACACCCGCCTCCAGGTCGAACACCCCGTCACGGAAGCGGTGTTCGGCCTCGACCTGGTGGCGGAACAGATCAGGATCGCGGAGGGTTCCGCACTGCCCGACGAGCCGCCCCGCGCGCGTGGCCACGCCGTCGAGGCCCGCCTCTACGCCGAGGACCCGTCGAAGGACTGGACCCCCCAGACGGGCACCCTGCACCGCCTGTCCGTCCCCCCGTCCGTCCGCCTGGACACGGGCTACGAGAGCGGCGACCTGATCCCCGTCCACTACGACCCGATGCTCGCCAAGGTCGTCGCCCACGCGCCCACGCGAGCGGAGGCGGTCCGCAAGCTGGCGGGCGCGCTGGAGCAGGCCACGCTCCACGGCCCGACCACCAACAGGGACCTGCTGGTCAACTCCCTGCGCCACAAGGAGTTCACGACGGCTCGCATGGACACGGGCTTCTACGACCGTCACCTGCCGGAACTCGCCGAACCGCGCCCCGATCCGCTCGCCCCCCTGGCAGCCGCCCTCACCGACGCGGTGGGCCGCTCCCGCTTCGGCGGCTTCCGCAACCTCCCCTCGACCCCCCAGACCAAGCGCTACGAGATGGCGGGCGAGGAGCACGAGGTCCGTTACCGGCACACGAGGAAGGGCCTGGAGGCGGACGGGGTGCGGGTCCTGCACGCGGACCAGAGCAGGGTCGTGCTCGAAGTAGACCGCCTGACAAGGCAGTTCGAGGTCTCGCGGTACGGCGACCGAGTGTATGTGGGCTGCACTTCCCTGACGGCCCTGCCCCGCTTCCCGGACCCGACGACCCAGCTCGCCCCGGGGTCCTTGCTGGCTCCCATGCCCGGAACGGTCGTACGGATCACGGAAGGCCTGGGGGAGGGCTCCGCCGTGGAGGCGGGTCAGCCTCTTCTCTGGCTGGAGGCGATGAAGATGGAACACAAAATCACGGCACCGCACACAGGCACGCTCAGCGAGCTGAATGCAGTTGTCGGCCAACAGGTGACGGTCGGCTCTCTACTGGCGGTTGTTGAACCTACCTAGGGGCGCGGGGAACTGCGCGACCAGCCCAAACGAAGGAGCCACATGCCCACGATCGAAACCGACGAGCACAAGTCTCTGAGGCAAGCAGTCGCCGCCCTCGGCAAACGCCACGGCCGCGACTACGACCGAGAGCAACTCTGGTCCGAGGCAGCCAAGCTCGGCTATCTCGGCGTCAACCTGCCGGAGGCATACGGCGGCGGAGGCGGCGGAATCGCCGAACTCTCCCTCGTCCTCGAAGAGCTCGGCGCAGCCGGCGCCCCCCTCCTGATGATGATCGTCTCCCCGGCCATCTGCGGCACGGTGATCGCCCGCTTCGGCACCGAGGCCCAGAAACAGGAATGGCTCCCGGCACTCGCCGACGGCACCCGCACCATGGCCTTCGGTATCACCGAACCCGACGCCGGCTCCAACAGCCACCGCATCACCACCACGGCCCGCCGCGACCAGGAGACCGGAGACTGGCTGCTCAACGGCCGCAAGGTCTTCGTCTCCGGCGTCGACATAGCCGACGCCACCCTCATCGTCGGCCGCACCGAGGACTCCCGTACCGGCCGCCTGAAGCCCTGCCTGTTCATCGTCCCGCGCGACGCCCCCGGCTTCGGCAGGCGCTGGATCGAGATGGAACTGAGCGCCCAGGAGAAGCAGTTCGAGCTGACCCTCGACGACGTACGCCTCCCCGCCGACGCCCTCGTGGGCGACGAGGACGCGGGCCTGCTGCAACTCTTCGCCGGCCTCAACCCCGAACGCATCATGACGGCCGCCTTCGCGATCGGCATGGGCCGCTACGCGCTCTCCCGGGCGATCACCTACGCCAAGGAGCGCACGGTCTGGAACAGCCCCATCGGCGCCCACCAGGCCATCGCCCACCCTCTCGCCCAGGCGCACATCGACCTCGAACTCGCCCGCCTGATGACCCAGAAGGCGGCCCATCTCTACGACGCCGGCGACGACGTGGGCGCGGGTGAGGCCGCCAACATGGCGAAGTACGCGGCCGGGGAGGCCTGTGTGAAGGCCGTGGACCAGGCGGTCCACACCCTCGGCGGCAACGGGCTCACCAAGGAGTTCGGGATCGCCTCGCTGATCACGGCCGCGCGCGTGGCCCGTATCGCACCGGTGAGCAGGGAGATGATCCTCAACTACGTCTCCCACCAGACCCTGGGCCTGCCCAAGTCGTACTAGGCCGTCTTGGAGGAACCGTGTTCCGCAGCGAGTACGCAGACGTCCAGCCCGTAGAACTGCCCATCCACGACGCCGTGTTGGCCCGCGCCGCCGAGTTCGCCGACGCGCCCGCCCTGATCGACGGCACCGACGGCACCACCCTGAGTTACGCCCAACTGGACGCCTTCCACCGGCGCGTGGCCGCAGGGTTGGCCGACGCGGGAGTGCGCAAGGGGGACGTGCTCGCCCTGCACAGCCCCAACACGATCGCCTTCCCTACCGCGTTCTACGCCGCCACCCGCGCGGGTGCCTCCGTCACGACCGTGCACCCGCTGTCCACGCCCGAGGAGTTCGCCAAGCAGCTCTCCGACTCCGGCGCCCGCTGGATCGTCACCGTCTCGCCGCTCCTGGAGACGGCCCGCCGGGCCGCCGAACTCGCGGGCGGCGTAAGGGAGATCTTCGTCTGCGACAGCGCTCCCGGCCACCGCTCCCTGATCGACATGCTGGCCTCGACGGCCCCCGAGCCGCACATCGACATCGACCCGACGGCCGACGTGGCGGCACTGCCGTACTCCTCGGGCACCACCGGCACTCCCAAGGGCGTGATGCTCACGCACCGGCAGATCGCCACCAACCTCGCCCAGCTCGAACCGCTGATGTCGGCGGGCCCCGAGGACCGCATCCTCGCGGTGCTGCCCTTCTTCCACATCTACGGTCTCACGGCCCTGATGAACGCGCCCCTGCGCCAGGGCGCCTCCGTCGTCGTCCTGCCCCGCTTCGACCTGGAGACCTTCCTCGCCGCCATCCAGAACCACCGCATCACCGGCCTGTACGTGGCCCCGCCGATCGTCCTCGCCCTCGCCAAGCACCCGCTGATCGAGGAGTACGACCTCTCGTCCCTGCGCTACATCGTCAGCGCCGCCGCCCCGCTGGACGCCCGTCTCGCCGCCGCCTGTTCGGCCCGGCTCGGCCTCCCGCCCGTCGGCCAGGCGTACGGCATGACCGAGCTCTCGCCCGGCACCCACGTCGTGCCCCTGTCGGCCATGCGCGAGGCACCGCCCGGGACGGTCGGCAAGCTCATCGCCGGCACCGAGATGCGGATCGTCTCCCTCGACGACCCCGGCAAGGACCTCACCGTCGGCGAACCCGGCGAGATCCTCATCCGCGGTCCGCAGATCATGAAGGGCTACCTCGGTCGCCCCGACGACACCGCCGCGATGATCGACACCGACGGCTGGCTGCACACCGGGGACGTCGGCCATGTCGACGCCGACGGCTGGCTGTTCGTCGTCGACCGGGTCAAGGAGCTCATCAAGTACAAGGGCTTCCAGGTGGCCCCCGCCGAACTGGAGGCCCTCCTGCTCACCCACCCGGACATCGCCGACGCGGCCGTCATCGGCGTGTACGACGACGACGGCAACGAGGTCCCGCACGCCTACGTCGTCCGCCGGCCCACCGCCGGTGAGCTCTCCGAGCTCTCCGAAAGTGAGGTCATGATGTACGTCGCCGAGCGCGTCGCCCCCTACAAGCGCGTCCGCCGGGTCACCTTCATCGCCGGGGTGCCCCGCGCCGCCTCCGGCAAGATCCTCCGTCGACAGCTCAGGGAACGCGCATGACAGCTGGGGGAACGCCCATGACGGCTCAGGGAAAGCCCACGACCCTCGTCGCCCGCACGCGCGCGCGTGCCGTCGAGACCCTCACCCTCGACTCCCCGCACAACCGCAACGCCCTGTCGGCGGCCCTGGTGGGGGAGCTGGCCGCCGCGCTGACGGACTGCGCCAAGGACCCCGACGTCCGCGCGATCGTCCTCACCCACACCGGCACCACCTTCTCGGCGGGCGCCGACCTCAAGGACCCCCCGCACCCGGACGCCCTGGTCGGTCTCCTGCGCCGGATCGTCGAACTCGGCAAACCGGTCGTCGCCCGTGTCACCGGACACGTCCGCGCGGGCGGCCTCGGCCTTCTCGCCGCCTGCGACATCGCCGCCGCGTCCACGGAGTCGACGTTCGCCTTCACCGAGGTACGGATCGGGGTCGCCCCCGCGGTCATCTCCCTGACCCTGCTGCCCCGCACCGACCCCCGCGCCCTGGCCCGCCACTACCTCACCGGCGAGCGCTTCGACGCTGCCGAGGCGGCCCGCATCGGCCTGGTGACGGCGGCCGGCGACGACGTGGACGCCGTACTCGAACCGATCCTCGACGGGTTGCGCCGGTCCGCACCCGAGGCCCTGGCGGAGACGAAACGGCTGCTCACGGCTAGGGTGCTGGAGACCTTCGACCGGGACGCGGCCGCCCTGACCGCGCTCTCGGCCCGGCTGTTCGCCTCACCGCACGCGCGCGAGGGCATGACGGCCTTCCTGGAACGACGGGATCCCTCATGGACGGTGTGACGACGATCGGCGACCGGGCGGAACGCGCGCCCAAAGAGGCCAGGCAGGCCAAAGAGGCCAAGCAGGCCAAAGAGGCCAAGCAGCCCAAGCAGGACCGCAGCCGGGCCACCCGGCAGCGGCTCCTGGAGGCCGCCGTGTCCTGCCTCGCCGAACACGGCTGGGCCGGGTCCACGGTCACCGTCGTCGCCGAACGCGCCGGAGTCTCCCGAGGCGCCGCCCAGCACCACTTCCCGACGCGCGAGGACCTCTTCACCGCGGCCGTCGAGTACGTGGCCGAGGAACGCTCCACAGCCCTGCGCGCCCTGTTCCCGCAGGGCGCGGCCGACGACCGCCGAGCGGTGATCTCGGCCCTCGTCGACCTCTACACCGGCCCCCTCTTCCGCGCCGCCCTCCACCTCTGGGTGGCAGCCTCCAACGAGGACCAACTGCGCCCTCAGGTGACGGAGTTGGAGGCGAGGGTGGGCCGGGAGACCCACCGGATCGCCGTAGACCTACTGGGCGCGGACGAGTCCAGGCCGGGCGTCCGGGAAACGGTCCAGGGCCTCCTGGACATGGCGAGAGGCCTGGGCCTCGCCAACCTGCTCACGGACGACGAGGCCAGGCGGGACAGAGTGGTGGCTCAGTGGGCAGCACTACTGAACGAGGCGCTGCTGTAGCTCGTTCAGGGGCGCGGGGAACTGCGCGACAAGCCACGAATCACCCGCAGCCGCCCACGCTCCTGAAGCACCCCTTCAGTGGGCGATCCCCCCATACCCCTCGATGTCCTGAGGACTCCGAGCCGCCGGCCCCACATACCGCGCAGACGGCCGCACCAACCGCCCCGTCCGCTTCTGCTCAAGAATGTGCGCCGACCACCCCGCCGTCCGCGCACACGTGAACATCGACGTGAACATGTGCGCCGGCACCTCCGCGAAGTCGAGCACGATCGCCGCCCAGAACTCCACGTTCGTGGCGAGCACCCGGTCCGGCCGCCGTGCGTGCAGCTCCGCCAGCGCCGCCTTCTCCAGCGCCTCGGCCACCTCGAACCGCGGCGCCCCCAGCTCCCGGGCCGTACGGCGCAGCACCCGCGCGCGCGGGTCCTCGGCCCGGTACACCCGGTGCCCGAACCCCATCAGCCGCTCACCCCGGTCCAGCGCCTGCTTGACCCACGCCTCCGCGTCCCCGGTCCGCTCGATCTCCTCGATCATCCCGAGCACCCGGGAGGGCGCACCACCGTGCAGCGGCCCGGACATGGCACCCACGGCCCCGGAGAGCGCGGCGGCGACATCCGCGCCGGTGGAGGCGATCACGCGCGCGGTGAAGGTGGACGCGTTCATGCCGTGCTCGGCGGCCGAGGTCCAGTAGGCGTCGACGGCCGCGACATGCTTGGGATCCGGCTCCCCGCGCCAGCGGATCATGAACCGCTCGACGACGGACTGCGCCTTGTCGATCTCCCGCTGCGGCACCATCGGCAGCCCCTGCCCGCGCGCCGACTGGGCGACGTAGGACAGGGCCATCACGGCGGCCCGGGCGAGGTCGGCGCGCGCCTGCTCGGCGTCGATGTCGAGCAGCGGCTTCAGCCCCCACACCGGGGCCAGCATGGCGAGCGCCGACTGGACGTCCACGCGGATGTCCCCGGAGTGCACCGGGATCGGGAACGGCTCGGCGGGCGGCAGACCCGGGTTGAAGGCGCCGTCGACCAGCAGCCCCCACACGTTGCCGAAGGAGACATGGCCGACCAGATCCTCGATGTCGACGCCCCGGTACCGCAGCGCGCCGCCCTCCTTGTCCGGTTCGGCGATCTCCGTCTCGAACGCGACGACTCCTTCGAGACCAGGGACAAAGCCGGGGTCGAGGTCGGACATCAGGCGGCTCCTCATGATGCGTACGACGGATGACGCCACGATAACTCCGAGTGTCACCTTTGGGGAGTCATGCGGCACTCAGTGCCACCAGCAGTCGGCGCCGCCCTCGGTGCGGGAGGCATCCGTACGGCAAGATGACCGGGTGACCGACGCAGCACACGCCGTCTTCCCGGATCCCGCCTCCATGCGCGAGCAGTACCGCGCGGAGGGCCTCGCCGAGACCGACCTGGCCGCGACCCCCGTCGCACAGTTCGCCCGCTGGTTCACGCAGGCGGCCACCGAGGCGCACCTCTTCGAGCCGAACGCCATGGTCGTCTCCACCGCGGATGCCCAGGGGCGCCCCAGCTCCCGCACGGTGCTCCTGAAGCAGTTCGACGAACAGGGCTTCGTCTTCTTCACCAACTACGACTCCCGCAAGGCACGCGACCTCGCGCAGAACCCGTACATCAGCCTGCTCTTCCCGTGGCACCCCATGGCCCGCCAGGTCATCGTCACCGGCGTGGCCTGCCGCACCGGCCGCGACGAGACCGCCGCGTACTTCCGCACCCGCCCGCACGGCTCCCAGCTCGGCGCCTGGGCCAGCGCCCAGTCCTCGGTCATCGAGACGCGCGAGCAGGTCGACACCGCCTACGCCGACCTCGCCGCCCGCTACCCCGAGGGCGAACAGGTCCCGGTCCCCCCGCACTGGGGCGGCTTCCGGGTGGCGCCGGAGACGGTCGAGTTCTGGCAGGGCCGCGAGAACCGCCTCCACGACCGACTGCGGTACGTGGCGGAACCGGACGGCGGCTGGCGGGTGGAGCGGCTCAGCCCCTGAACCGGCGGCCGGTCGGGCGGCTTGCGGGCGCTACGGCTGCCCGACCACTGCCTGCGGGACTACGCCCGCCCGACCACCCCACCCAGATCCAACGCGGAAGCGATCCGCACCGCCACATCCTCCGCGTACACCGCGTCGCTCCGCTCGAACTGTCCCCGTCCCGCACCCCGCAGGAACGTCACGACACCCAGTGTCCGCCCCCGGCTGCGCAGCACCGCGCACAGCGCGTGCACCACGTCCGAGGGCCACTGGCGGGCCTCGGCCCACTCCCGGGCCCGGTCCGCGGGCACCGACCCGACGCTCGCCCGCACCGAACCGATCCGGTCCACGCACTGCAAGGCCGGATGCCCCTCGCCGTAGCGCACCGGCAGCCCGGACGCGCCCGACAGCAGACTCGGCCCCGGCGCCCCGGAGGGAGTCGAGGCCACCCGCACCAGCCGGACCGGGCCCGTCTCCTCCCCGTCGGCCACCGCATCGCCGGCCACCCGGTCGATCAACGCGTGGTCGGCGAACCCGGCCAGCGCGAAGTCCAGGTGCACGACCGCCGCCTCGGCCGGGTCCTCGCACTCCGCCGCCGCCCGGGCCGCCCGGTGCAGCTGGTTCGTCCGGAACCGCAGCAGGGACGCCTCCTGCTCGGCCTGCTTGGCCTCCGTCACGTCGTTGAACAGCCAGCCCACACCCAACGGCACGGGCTCCTCCGCGAGCGGCGAGGCCAGCCGTACGAACCCGCAGCGCCAGCAGCGCCGCCGCTCGCCGTCCGGGGTCCGCACCGCGACCCAGATCTCGGCCGGCGCGGGCGGGGCGCCCTCGGCCAGCACATGGGTGAGCGCGCTCTCCAGCTCCTCCACGCCCTGCGCGAGCAGCTCCCCGAGGGGCCGCCCCAGCACGGACGTACGACCCACGCCCAGGGACCGCGCCGCGTGCGCGTTCACCACGGCGGGCCGCAGATCGGCGTCGACCAGCACGACACCCCAGGACGCGTCCTCGAAGAGGGCCTCGCTCAGTGCGATGGACCGCTCCAGGTCGATCTGCGTGTGCACCTCGCTGAAGGCGCAGTACACCCCGGCGGGCTTGCCGTCCGGCCCTCGCACGGCCGCGGACTGGGTCCGCACCAGCACCCGGCCGCCGTCCTTGGTCAGCAGCGCGAACTCGTGCACCTGACGGCCGGGCGCCTGCATGGCGGACATCAGCCGCCCCTCGACCTCCTCGGCGTCCGCCGGCCGTACGGCCCACCCCGCGAACCCGTGCCGCCCCACCGCCTCGGCGGAGCTCCAGCCGAGGATGCGCTCGGCCTCGCGGTTCCAGTGGGTGACGACGCCGTCCGCGTCGAAGGCGCACAGGGCCGCGTCCATGCCGTCCAGCAGCGCGGCGAGCAGATCCGATCCGCCCGAGCCGTCCTGGCCCTCCGGGCCGGGTCCGTCGGGACCCAGCTCGTCGGTGGTCCCACTACGCCGGGAAGCACTCACCTGGACCCCCTGCCAGCCGCTCACTCACCATCAATTCAACTCGAACGTGACGCAGCACACACCGGGTTCCCGCAAGATTGAGGGAATCGTTGTACGCCGGAAACGTGCCGAATCCCCCTAAGGTGCCCACCTGCCCTGCTCCAGCCGCAGGTCGACCCACTCGTCGCTCTCGCCGTCCAGTACATACCGGTCGACCTCGACGAACCCGCGCGCCCGCGCGAACCGGGTGCCGTCCTCGTTGACGGCGAGCACGCATGTCTCGATCACCCGGGCGCCGAGCAAACGCGCATGATCAAGACCCTTCTCGTAGAGGGCGGTCCCGAAACCCCGCCCCCGGAAATCGGGCAGCACGCGCGCGATGACGGTCGCGACGGCGTCGTCCCCCTGCGGCGGCCGCACGGTGGAACACCCCACGAGCGTGTCCCCGAGGTAGGCGTTCTCCAGCCGATTACGCCCGACCCGCTCTCGCACCTCCGCGATCCCCATGGCAGCAGGCGGAACGATCACGTTGTGCACATACCGCCACTCCTCGGCCATAGCGTCCCCGACAACGGGCTCGATCCGCAGGTCAGTCATGAGTCCCCCTCCGCGCGGCCAGCCGCTCCACCCGCTCCGACTCCATGCGCAAAACGCTACCTGGACACCCGCTCGAAGATCCCGAAAAACTGTTCGCCCTGATCACCGGTGCCATAGCGGCAAGATCGGCTGAATGTTCGACTATTCCGGGTTTTTAGCACCTATGAGCGCCTTCTGGTGATTCGACGGATCAGCCGCAGCTCGATCGCTAGCGTCTCAGGCAACCCGGACGCGCGAGGTCAGTCGCTCCCCGACCGCGAGGTCGTCGGCTGACCAGCCCCAGTCATCACGATCCGAGGATCAAGGAGGTGCCCTTGATGACTACGTTTCCTGTAGGTGAGCAGACCCACCTGGCTGTGCTTCCTCAGCAGCCCGCTCTGGAATCCGTGGGAGCAGACACCCCTGGGAGCAGGGACGAAACGGCTCACGGACACCCCGCCGCTGTGCGGGGCACCGGCAGGGAACATGGGCGAGGGGAGACCGGCGGGCTCGGCACCGGAGTCCGCCGGCGTCACGCCAAGAACGTTGCCCCGGCAGCGAAGGCGGCAGAGAACAGGAGCGGTGACGCTCCTCCGCATGATCAGTCCTACGCGGGCGGCGTCGGAGCGGGTCGGGTCTTCGTCATCTCCAGGGACGGGCACCCCCTCATGCCCTGTCATCCCGCCCGCGCCCGGGAACTCCTTGGCAAGGGCAGGGCGGTGGTCGCTCGGCAGGTGCCCTTCGTGATCCGGTTGAAGTACCGCACGCTCGCCGAGTCGGAGGTCGACGGCCTGTGCTTGCGTATCGATCCGGGCTCCAAAGGGACAGGCCTCGCTCTCACGGACGAGAAACAGGAGACCGACGCGCAGGGAGGATCGTTCACCGGCAGGCGAGGGTTGGTGTCGGTCGAGTTGCGGCACCGTGGTGAACAGATCCGGCTGTGCATGAGGCAGCGTGCGGGCTACCGGCGAAGACGCCGCTCCGCCAACCGCCGCTACCGAGCGCCGCGGCCGGACAACCGGTCCCGTCCGGCGGGTTGGTTGCCGCCCTCTCTGCGCCACCGTGTCGACACCACATACGCCGTGGCATCCCGTCTCTGCCGCTATGCGCCGGTCAACGAAATCCATGTGGAAAGCGTGGCTTTCGACGTCCACGCCATGAGCGTCGGCAGACCCCTCGCCGACGTGGAGTACCAACGAGGAACCCTGGCCGGGATCGAGGCCCGGTCCTACCTGCGCTCCAGGTGGGAAAACGCGTGCGCCTACTGCGACGCCACGGATGTGCCCCTGAACATCGAGCACCTCACCCCTCGCAGCCGAGGGGGCTCGGACCGTATCTCCAACCTCGTCCTAGCCTGTGTCCCCTGCAACAGAGCCAAGGGCAGCATGCCCGTCGAGGGTTTCCTCGCCGACCGCCCCGACCGCCTCGCGAAGATCCTCCGGCAAGCCAGGACACCGCTCGACGACGCTGCCGCGATGAACGCGACCCGCTGGCAGCTCCTGGAGAGGGTGAGGGTCCTCGGCAGACCGGTGAACCCCTGTTCAGGTGCGCAAACGCACTGGAATCGCGATGCGATGGGGTTGGGCAAGACGCACACGGTGGACGCGCTGTGCGTCGGAGCCATGGACCACGAACGCGGTGACGCGATCGTTCGGCTCCCCGACCGGGTGCTGGTCGTCAGAGCCACTGGGCGCGGCTCGTACGCACGCACCACTCCGGATCGGTTCGGGTTTCCGCGGTTGCGCCGGTCCCGCGTCAAGCGCCACTTCGGATTCGCCACCGGCGATCTCGTACGGGCCGTCGTGCCCCTCGGCAAGTGGGCAGGCGTGTGGACAGGGCGGGTCTCGGTCCGCGCCACAGGACGGCACAGCCTCACCGCGACGGAGGGCAGGATCGATGTCTCCCACCGGAATCTGCGACTGCTGCAGCGGGCCGACGGCTACGGCTACGCCTTCCGGCCCGAGGGGGCCCGTCAACATCTGGGAAAACCGGTTGAGCCGTGACCCATGGGTTCTTAGGGTGGGTCGTACCGAAGAAGGGAGGTGGTTCGGAGCATGTATGCACACCGGACGTCGGAGGTGGCTGCGGGCTAGGCCCGTCACCCACCGAGTGCGGTGCCGGACCAGCGTGTACTAGATGCACGCAGCCGGCCAATTCAACGCAGTCACCCGACCCGCGAGCTCGCCGGTAACGTCCGGCCGGCTCCCCCGCCGCAAGGTGGAGGGACCCGAGCTCGCGGGTCGTCTGCGTGTGGGGGATACCTGTCGAGCCCCGCTACAGGCTGGGGTCCACGTTCCATGCCTCGGGCAGATCGCCGCCGCAGAAGACGCAGACGAAGTAGTCCTCGCGCACGATGTTGTGCTCCTGGCAGTCGGGGCACCGTCGGAACACCACTTCATGGGTGAAGCCGGAGGGGCGGCCGAGTCCCGCACGGTCCAGGGCGCGAGCGACCCCGGGCCAGGAGGTGACGTCCGGGCAGTAACCGGTGGACTGGTTGCTGACCTCGCTCACCGTCCACCGCACCGCCCCTCGCGCGAACTCGCGCACGAAGCCCATCTCGCCTGCGCTCAGCACCACGGCACCGCCGGCGCAGGCCACATGCTCGCTGCGTCGTGGTGCCAGCCGGAGCACGCCGTCCGTGCCGACCACGTAGGTGAAGGGTTCTGCCAGCTCCGCAGCCGATCGCTCGGCGACCCAGTCGCCGAACTCGGCCGCCGAGCCGACCCGGCGCCCGCCATCGCCGTGCCGGACCCCGGCCTTCAGCTCGGCAGGTCCGACGTACCGGTAACTCCGCTCCCGCGCGCCCACGTCCGACCCGGCCTTCAGCGCCGGTAGAAGATCCGGTCCCCGTACTCCTCGAAGACCCGGTCGTTCCACTCCAGGCCGCCGTCCACGTTGCCCGAGCGCAGCAGCGGGGGGTCGATGCCGCGGGCCGTGAGGGCGGCCGCCGTCGTGGCCATGACCGCCTGGAGCAGGGCCGAGGTCACCACCGTGGAGGCCGGGGCGAAGGGGGCCGGGACGGCGTCCAGGGTGAGTTCCGCGTCGCCGACCGAGATCTTGGAGTCGAGGACGACGTCGCAGTGGTCCTTGAGGAAGGTGCCCGAGCTGTGGCGAGGCTTCGTCGCGGTGGTGTAGGCGAGGGACGTGACGCCGATGACCTTCACGCCGAGGGAGCGCGCGGTCAGGGCCATCTCCACGGGGAGCGCGTTGCGGCCGGACAGGGAGATGATCACCAGGGCGTCGCCCGCGCGGAGCGGGGAGCAGTCCAGGACCGCGCTCGCGAGGCCGTCCACCCGTTCCAGCGCGGAGCCGAGCGTGGCGGGCATGACGTCGACGCCCACCACCCCCGGCACGGTGAGCAGGTTCATGAGGGCGAGCCCGCCGGCCCGGTAGACCAGGTCCTGCGCGGCGAGCGAGGAGTGCCCCGCGCCGAAGGCGAAGAGGCGGCCCCCGTCGGCGACGGTGTCGGCGAGCAGCTCACCGGCGGCCGCGACGGACTCGCCCTCCTCGTCCCGGACCCGTTCCAGGAGTCCGATCGCGGCGTCGAAGAACCGTCCGGACAGTGTGCCGTGGCCGCCCGCGGAGCCCGTGCCGCCCATGCCTCATCCACCCTTCGTCGCCGTGTCGCGGATCACCGTGCGGTCTGGACCAGTGGGATGTCAATACGGCCCGCGCGGGATGTCGTACGGTCCGGGCGGGAGGTCGGCACGGCGCGGGTGAGGGGTCGGTAGGGCCCGCGTGCGATGTCGGCACGGCCCGCGTGCGGTTTTGTCGGCACGGCCGGATCCCGTTCGCCGCGGCCCGGTCTCACCGGCGCGGCACGCTTGTCAGTGGTATCCGGCAGAATTGAGGCCAGGGCCAGCGCACGCGCCGGGAAGCCGTCGTGCTTCCGGCAGATCTCATCGAGGGGCACGTATGTCCGGACTGATCGACACCACGGAGATGTATCTCCGCACCATCCTCGAGCTGGAGGAGGAAGGTGTGGTCCCCATGCGCGCCCGGATCGCCGAGCGGCTGGACCAGAGCGGGCCCACGGTGAGCCAGACCGTGGCGCGGATGGAGCGTGACGGCCTGGTGTCCGTCGCCACCGACCGGCACCTGGAGCTGACGGACGAGGGCCGCCGGCTGGCCACGCGCGTGATGCGCAAGCACCGTCTCGCGGAGTGTCTGCTGGTCGACGTGATCGGCCTGGAGTGGGAGCAGGTCCACGCGGAGGCGTGTCGCTGGGAGCACGTGATGAGCGAGGCGGTGGAGCGCCGGGTGCTGGAGCTGCTGCGCCACCCGACCGAGTCGCCGTACGGCAACCCGATCCCGGGCCTGGAGGAGCTGGGCGAGAAGGACGGCGCCGACCCCTTCCTGGACGAGGGCATGGTCTCGCTGGCCGAGCTGGACCCGGGTGTCGACGGCAAGACGGTCGTCGTACGGCGTATCGGCGAGCCCATCCAGACGGACGCGCAGCTGATGTACACGCTGCGCCGCGCGGGTGTGCAGCCCGGTTCGGTGGTGAGCGTGACGGAGTCGGCCGGCGGGGTGCTGGTGGGCAGCGGCGGGGAGGCGGCCGAGCTGGAGTCGGACGTCGCCTCGCATGTGTTCGTGGCCAAGCGCTGAGCGGGACCGGGTCAACTTCCAGGCTCTGCCGGGTAATTGTGGTCTCGGTTGGGGTTTCCCCGGACCGGTGCCCGGCGCCGTCCGCGGCCTCGTCGATCCGGGATTCACTGTGCGGAATCGCAGCGCTTCGACGCTTCCCGTGCGAGGCTGTCGCGTGAGGCATATGACCTGAGGGGGCGGGCGGATGTGCCGTAGACATGGGGATGGCCCCGGCACCTTGCGGCGCCGGGGCCTGTCCTCCCCTGTGCTGACCCGGAGCCCCGAGCTCCCAGGGTCATTCCCGTCGGACCGATGTCCCCGAGCGGTCCGCCTCCCGCTGCAAATCTCCCCTCGGCCGCGGCGATCATTCCTTGAGGGCGGTCACTCGAACGAGGGGTGTTGTCGCGCGAGAACCCATTTTCGAATACGCATTCGATAGTCTGCGAGTGACGGGGCGCGCGTGGCGTGCGCTGCACAGATGTACGACAGGACAGCGGCGGACAGGACAGACACCACAGGCACGGCAGGCCAAGGGGGGTGCCGATGGCGCGGCGCATCGACGTGACCGGGGCGGGCGGCGTACGTCTCGCCGCCTGGGAGTTCGGAGATCCTCCCAAGAGCGATCCGACGGACCCGACCGACCCGGCGAAGGCCGCCTCCCCACCCCCGGAGAAACGATCACCCGGGGTCCTCTTACTCCACGGCCTGATGGGCCGCGCCTCCCACTGGGCGTCCACCGCCCGCTGGCTCTCCGAGCGGTACCGGGCCGTCGCGCTCGACCAGCGCGGTCACGGCCAGAGCGACAAGCCCCCTCGGGCCGCCTTCACCCGCGACGCGTACGTCGAGGACGCCGAGGCCGCCCTCGAACAGCTCGACCTCGCCCCCGTCGTCCTCATCGGCCACGCCATGGGCGCCCTGACCGCCTGGCAGCTCGCCGCCCGCCGCCCCGACCTGGTCCGCGCAGTGATCATCTGCGACATGCGGGCCTCCGCCCTCGGCGCCGCCTCGCAACGGGAGTGGGGCGAGTGGTTCAAGGCCTGGCCGGTGCCCTTCGCCACCCTCGCCGACGTACGCAAGTGGTTCGGCGAGGACGACCCCTGGGTCGAGCGGCCCAACCCGGCGCGCGGCGAGTTCTACGCCGAGGTGATGGCCGAGTCCCCCGACGGCTGGCGCCCCGTCTTCGAACCCGAGCAGATGCTCCAGTCCCGCGAGACCTGGGTCTACGACGCCCACTGGGAGGAACTCGCGCAGGTCAGGTGCCCCACGCTGGTCGTCCGCGGCCTGGACGGCGAACTGGGCCGCGCCGAGGCCCAGGAGATGGTCCGCGTCCTGCCCCGTGGCCGCTACGCCGAGGTCGCCGACGCCGGCCACCTCGTGCACTACGACCAGCCGGAGGCGTGGCGGGCCGCGATAGAGCCGTTCCTGGACGGACTGGAGGGCCTGGAGGGCCTGGAGGGCCTGGAGTCTCCGGACGGCACGGAAAGCGACTGACACCCTGGACGGGTGGGTGCAAAGGGGCGGCTCGGGCACCTGAGCCGCTCCCCGCGCTCGGGGCGGCCCGCCGCAACCGGAGCCCGCGCCGGGTCGGACCCCTCCGTACGGCAGGGCATGCGCCCCTCCCCGCGCCCCGCGAACCACCGCGACACCGGCCCCGGTCACCCAGCCCGCGGTCGGCGCCTTCAGCCGGGCAGCGGGCCCCCGGGGCGGCGCCCTCACCCGGCCACCCGGCCCCTCGGCGGCGCCTTCAGCCGGGCAGCAGGCCTCCTGGCGGCGCCCTCACCCGGTCACCCAGCCCCGTGCAGCGCCCCTCACCCGGTAACCCAGCCCCGCGCCCCCACCCGCCATCGACCCAGCGGCGCGCTCACCCCGGTCACCCGCCCCGGCTCGGCGCCCCCATCCGCTCACCCCTTGCTGACCGCCGCAAGGATCTCCGGCAGCTGCCGTGCCGTGCGCGGGGCCGCCAGGCGCAGACCCGCGACCGTGATCATCCCGCCGTACACCGCCCCCACCGGCAGTAGCACCCAGCTCCACTCGTCGCCGCCCGCGCTGACGTTGGCCCAGATGGCCAGGGCGATCACCGGCGCGCAGAGCAGCGCGGCCGAGACCATGCCGCCGACCACGGCGGCCGCGGCGAGCCCCGACTGTCCCGGGGCCACGTTCTTGTAGCCCTCCTGCGGGATCGAGTACGGGAAACGCGCCGACGTCCACGCCCCGGTCGCCAGCATCGCGCCGAGCAGCGCGAAGGACATGCCGAGCACCTCGGGCAGCTTCGGCCAGTCACCGATCAGCGCGGTCGTCACCACGGTGACGAGGGTGGCGTACGGCAGGGTGATCACCAGCAGTGCCAGCGCACGCGCGCGCAGCTCGACGTAGGCGTCCCGCGTGGAGGAGATGGTGAGCGCGACCATCCAGAACGCCGAGGTGTCCTGCCCGAACTGGTTGTACATCTGCACACCGAGCATCCCGGCGGCGAAGCAGGAGAAGTAGATCGACCCGGTGCCCTGGAGTGCGTTGAACACCGGCACGATCAGTCCGATGGCCAGCGAGGTCACCCACGCGGCCTTGGTCTTGGGGTCGCGCCACACATAGCGCAGGCTGCGTTCCATCACGGTGCCGGTGCGCCCGCCGGGCAGCAGCCGCGCGAGCCCGGTCGAGGTCCGCTCCTTGGCGGCCCCCTGGGCGGACGGCAGGGTGGAGCCGTCGGGCGAGGTCATCAGCCGGGTGAGGTGACGCGACCAGAGGGCGAGCAGACCCGCCAACGCGGCGGCGGACAGGGCGAGTTGCAGGACGGCGGTGCCGTACGAACCCTCACTCGCCGAGTGGACCGCCCCGATCGCCGAGGCGGGCGGGATCCAGCCCAGCACCTCGGCCGGCCCGTCCAGCTGCCCGAGACCGCCCGAACCGAGGCGCTGGGCGCCGAAGTTGACGACCTGCGCGCCGACCGCGACGACCAGTCCGCTCAGCACCGCCAGATCGCGGCCCTTGCGACTGCTCAGCAGCCGGAGGTTGGCCGCGGCGACCGCCCGTGCGAGGGCCACGCACACCAGCAGCGCGAGCGGCACGGCGAGTACGGAGAGGACGTACGCCGTCCCGCCGTGCGCGACGGCGACCACCGAGCCGACGAGCACGCAGAGCGTGAACACCGGCCCGATGCCGACCAGGGAGGCCACGAGCAGCGCCCGCACCAGGGGCCGCGGCCGCAGCGGCAGCATCACCAGCCGGGTGGGGTCCAGGGTCTCGTCGCCGCCGGGGAAGAACAGCGGCATCACGGCCCATCCGACCGCGAGGACGGCGACCAGCGGGACGGCGACGGACTCCGCGTGCGCGTTGCCGCGCAGAGCGACCAGTCCGAGCAACTGGAGGGCCGAGAAGAGCAGCACGGCGACGGCCGAGCCGATCCAGGCGGCCCGTCGCCCGCCGGACTGCCGCAGACCGTTGCGCAGCAGGGACAGCTTCAGCCGTACGACGACCGGGGTGACGTCCTGCGCCACGGGGCGCGAAACCGGAACCCGGCCCGGACCCTGCCCCGAGACCAGGCCCGGACCCTGATCCGCAACCTGACCCGTACCCGGAGCGCCCTCGCCCGCAGTACCCCCGCCCGCAGAGCCGGCCGCCGTCATCGGGCCCCGCCGCCCAGCCAGTCGAGGTTCGCCCCGGCGTCCTGCCCCTGCGCGCCCACGAGTTCGAGGAACGCCCGCTGGAGGGAGGGCGCGGCACCGCGCACCTCGTCGAGCGGACCGTGCGCGCGGATGCGGCCGGCGGCCATGACGGCCACCCAGTCGCACAGGGACTCCACGAGCTCCATCACGTGTGAGGAGAAGACGACGGTGGCGCCGGAGCCGGTGTACCGCTCCAGCACCCCGCGGATGGTCTGCGCCGAGACCGGGTCGACCCCCTCGAAGGGCTCGTCGAGGAACAGCACTTCGGGATTGTGGAGCAGGGCGGCCGCGAGCCCGATCTTCTTCCGCATCCCGGTCGAGTAGTCCACGACCAGCTTGTGCTGGGCCCCCGCGAGGTCCAGCACGTCGAGCAGCTGCGAGGCCCGCCGGTCCACCTCACCCCCGGGCAGCCCCCGCAACCGCCCGGAGTAGGCGAGCAGTTCCCGCCCGGAGAGCCGCTCGAACAGCCGCAGTCCCTCGGGCAGCACCCCGATCCGGGCCTTCACCGCGACCGGGTCCCGCCACACGTCGTGCCCGACGACGGAGACGGACCCCTGATCGGGCCGCAGGAGCCCGGTCACCATGGAGAGAGTCGTGGTCTTCCCGGCCCCGTTGGGTCCGACGAGCCCGATGAACTTCCCTGCGGGAAGCTCAAGATCGATCCCGGCTACGGCAACCTGCTGCCCGAACCGCTTCCAGAGCCCCCGCACACTCACAGCCGACGTCATGGACGCCCACTCTAGGCGTGCGTCTCACCTGTCCCGACCGCACGCGTAGGCGAGCGGGGAGATCAGCTCCTCGGCGTCCGGCAGCCAGCGGTTCGCGGCGGTGGGACGGCAGGCCCACTGCACGGCTCCGGACGAGCCGTACCGGGTCGGGGGAGCGGCGACGAACGACCCCTCGCCCAGCACCACGAGGTCGAGGGACGAGGGAGCCCACCCCAGCCGGCGCACGAGGTCCGGCACCTTCGCCGTCGCGCCCGGCAGCACGAAGAAGTGCATCCGGCGGTCGGGCGTCAGCGTCACGGGACCGAGGGTCAGCTCCATGCGCTCCATGCGGGCCAGCGCGAGGAAGCCGGCCGTGTCCCGGACGGAGATCGCGTCGAAGGTCCGCCCCGTCGGCAGCAGGATCGACGCCGCCGGCTGCTTCTGCCACATCCGGCGCGCGACGGTCGCACTGCCCGTGGCCTGCGTCGCCCAGTCCTCGCGCGAGGGGTGCGCCCCGGGGGCGGCGCACGCGGTGTCGCCGCAGGAGCAGCGCTGCACCCCGTCGACTGCTTCCAGCCAGGTGCCGGGAAAGACGTCCCAGTGGCGCTCCTCGGCGTATCGTACGGCTGTCTCCAGCAGCGATTCCCCGCGCTGCTTCGGAATCTGAGCGGCCTCGGGGCCCGCGATCGTCTCTTCCACGCTCAACACAACTCCCGCGCCCACCTCGGGTTACGGCTGTAGCGCGCGCGGGGGAGGAGCATTGATTCGGCATCTGGGGCGCATGGATGCACGTGTGGGGG
Organism: Streptomyces griseorubiginosus; assembly: GCF_001514195.1. Taxonomy (GTDB): domain Bacteria; phylum Actinomycetota; class Actinomycetes; order Streptomycetales; family Streptomycetaceae; genus Streptomyces; species Streptomyces griseorubiginosus. The sequence continues at coordinate 287,402 of NZ_KQ948744.1, forward strand.
CGCGCGGGAGGGGCCGGGGCGTGAGCTGGGTAGCCACGAACGGGGCAGGCTTCCGCCTTTACCCCGGCAATCCTCGCATGCCTCGCATTTTAGCTGTCTCTGCGGGGCATTGATCTTCACGGCCGGATCCTTTCGTTCACACCGACGGGGCCCGGGAGTGGAAGACACGTCAACTCGGTGCGTGGGCAGGCACCGCAGCCACAGGGGGTACGCCATGGCCGCAAGGCCACTTGTCGCGCGGCAGCCGAACGAACGGCTGCAAGCGCTCATCCAGGAGGCGGGGTGCTCGAACGCCGGGCTCGCCCGCCGGGTCAACATGTGCGGTGCCGAGCACGGCCTCGACCTGCGCTACGACAAGACGTCCGTGGCCCGTTGGCTACGGGGACAGCAGCCGCGGGGCAAGGCGCCCGCGATCATCGCGGAGGCGCTCGGGCGCAAGCTCGGCCGTACGGTCACGATCGACGAGATCGGCATGGCCAACGGCAAGAACCTCGCCTCCGGCGTCGGTCTCCAGTTCTCGCCGACGGTACTGGGCGCCATCGAGCAGGTGTGTGAGCTGTGGCGCAGTGACGTGGGGCGCCGGGACTTCCTGTCCGGCTCCTCGGTCGCCGCGTCCGCGCTGGTCGAGCCGAGCCGGGACTGGCTGATCTCCTCACCCGACGCACAGGTGGCACGCCAGGCGGGCCCGCGGGTGGGCCAGTCCGACGTGGCGGCCGTGCGAGCGATGACCCAGGCCCTCGTCGACCTCGACCACCAGTACGGCAGCGGGCACGTCCGCCCGGTCGTCGTGCACTACCTCAACAGCGTGGTCTCCGGGCTGCTCGCGGGCTCGTACCGGGAGGCCGTCGGGCGCGACCTGTTCGCCGCGCTGGCCCGACTGACCGAGCTCGCCGGGTACATGGCGATCGACACCGGTCAACCGGGCCTGGCCCAGCGGTACTACATCCAGGCGCTGCGGCTCGCGCAGGCGGCCGGCGACCGCGGATACGGCGGCTATGTGCTCGCCGCGTCCATGAGCCACCTCGCCGCACAGCTCGGGAACCCGCGCGAGATCGCCCAGTTGGCGCGGGCGGCGCAGGAAGGGGCGCGGGGCCGGGTGACACCGCGCGCGGAGGCCATGTTCCTCGCGGCGGAGGCGCGCGGGCACGCGCTCATGGGTGACGTGCGCGCGACCCAGGCGGCGTCGGCGCGGGCCGTGACCGCGCTGGAGGCGGCGGATCCCTCCTCGGGCGACGACCCGGCGTGGATCGCGCACTTCGACGAGGCCTATCTGGCCGACGAGTTGGCACACTGCCACCGTGACCTCGGCCAGGCCGACGCGGCGGCGCGGTGTGCCCAGGAGTCCCTGGACGGGCTCCCGGAGAACAAGGCGCGCCGCAGGGCGATCGGTTACGTCCTGCTCGCCACCGCGCAGGTGCAGCAGCGCGAGATCGAGCAGGCCTGCAACACCGGCCTGAAAGCGGTGGAGTTGCTGGAGACCGTCCGCTCCAACCGGGGTGCGGAGTACCTCGACGACTTCCAGCAGCGCCTGGAGCCGTTCCGGGACGAGGCCGTCGTCCGGGAGTTCGGGGCCCGGCTCGACCTTCAGGCGGCCGCATAGGGAGGACGAGTACAGCGGTCAAGGGCCCGGAATCGTCACACGATCACCGGAGAACTGTTACTGCGGTCACAGGGGCGCAGGTCACGTCCTGTGCTACGTGGCACCGGGCTCGGGGGACCCGGTAGCGTTACACGACGATTCCGAAGTTCCCCCATAAGTAGGAGTCCCGGTGACGCAGAGTGGACAGGGCGAGCAGCCCTCGGCGCGCGAAGCGCGCGAAGGCATCGTGCTGCCCTCCGACGGCGGGGAACCCCTGCTGCCGGGACAGACGGGCGCCTACGGTGCCCCGCAGCCCGGTTACGGCGCCCCGCCGCAGTCGTCCGGCTACGGCGGTCCGCCGCACGGCGGGTACGGCTCTCCGCAGGCGGACCCGTCCCCTCCGGCGTCCGACGGGGCGTACGGCGGGTCCTCCGCGGGCACGGCCTACGGTCAGCCGCCCGGCGCTCAGGCCTGGGGCTCCCCGTGGGGCCCCGACCAGCAGGGGCAGACCCAGCCGCCCGCCCAGGACTGGTCGCAGCCGAGCACCCAGACCTGGAACGTCCCCCACCAGCCCGCCGACACCTCCCAGCAGCCCGGCGGCACGCCGTCCCCGTCCCAGCCGCTGCCGCAGCAGCAGCCCGCGCCGGGCTACGACACCGACGAGCCGACGTCCTACTACCTCCCGCCGGTCGGCCAGCCCCTCCCGTCGGCGCCCGCCGCGCAGTCCCAGCCGCTGCCCCCGCAGCAGGGCCAGGTAGCGCCCTACGAGGCCCCCGGCACCGCGCAGCAGCAGCCCAGGCCCGGCTACGACACCGACGAGCCGACCTCCTACTACCTGCCGCCGGTCGGCCAACCCCTCCCGGCCGGCTCGGGCCCGCCCGCCCACGAGGGCGCCACGCAGTTCATCCCGCCCGTCCCGGCCGCCGCCGACGAGGGGGCGACCCAGTTCATCCCACCGGTCCCGGCAGGTGCCGACGAAGGCGCCACGCAGTTCATCCCGCCGGTGCGCCCCGGCGCCCTCCCGCCCGAAGCGGGGCAGCACCCCCAGGCGGCCTACGGCGCCCAGCCCGGCTACGGCCCCGACGCCCAGGCCACCCAGTACATCCCGCCCGTGCCCGGTCAGGCCGGCGGCGCCGACCGGCAGCCGCCCTCCGACTTCGACAACCTCTTCCGCGCCCAAGGCACGGACGGCGGCGCCTCCTCCACCCAGCAGCTGCCGCGCTTCGACGGGCAGCAGGCCGCACCACCCGCCTACGGGGCCCCGCAGCCGTCGTACGGGGCCCCGCAGCCGCCGTACGTCCCGCCGGGCGGTGACGCGTACGACGACGGCGCAGGTGGTCGCCGCCGGTCGCGGGTGCCCGTTCTCGCCGCCGTGGGCGTCGGCATCGTCGTGCTCGGCATCGGCGCGGGCGCGCTGCTCGCCGGCGGCGGAGGCGGCGGGGGCGGGGGCGACAAGAACCAGACCGTGTCGGCGACGGCCCCGGCCGGCGAGGGCTCGTCCGCGCCGGCCGCCGACCCGGCGAAGGCGCAGGCCGTGGAGCTGGACAAGCTGCTCGCCGACAGCGGCAACAGCCGTTCCTCGGTGATCAACGCGGTGGCGAACGTCAAGTCCTGCAAGGACCTCGGCCAGGCGGCCCAGGACCTGCGGGCGGCGGCGGGTCAGCGCACCGGTCTGGTGACCCGGCTCAAGGGGCTCGCGGTCGACCAGCTCCCGAGCCACGCCGAGCTGACCGAGGCCCTCACCAACGCCTGGCGGGCGTCCGCGTCCGCGGACAACCACTACGCGGCCTGGGCCGACCAGGCGGCCGGCCGGAAGGGCTGCAAGAAGGGTCAGGCCCGCATCACGCGAGAGACCGCGGCCGGCAACCGGGACAGCGGCACCGCCAGCACCGAGAAGGCCCGGGCGGCCCGGCTGTGGAACGCCATCGCGAAGAAGTACAGCCTGACGGAGCGCTCGTCGACCCAGCTGTGAGAGGCAGGGCGGGGGCGCCTTCCGCACCCCCGCCCGGCAGTCCCGCCGGCCGCCTCAGTCGATGTCGGCGTGCCGCAGGGTCTGCGTCACGTCGGTGAAGCCCTCGTGGGCCGCCACGAGCCGGCCCTGGCGCACCACCTGGAGCGTCACGTTGGCGTTGACCATGCGGGGGAAGCCGATGGACGCGAGGTGGTTCGTGGCGTTCCAGGTGTCCCGGGGCCACCGGAGCGTCGGCGTCAGCCCACCGGTCGGCACGCTCAGGCCGTCGTTGAGCGTGCCGCGCACGCTGTCGGCGGTCACCTCGCCGCCGCCGAGCGACTCGACGGCCTTCCGGAACACCGTGTAGGCGATCCAGGTGGTCTGCACGCCCGCGTCCGCCGAGTCGATGCGGTTGTCGTCGAAGGCCTCCTCCTTGATGACCTTCTTCATCCCGTCCCAGCGGGCGTCGCTCGCCACCGGGTACCAGCCGGTGATGTACGACCCCTCGTAGGGCCCCGACGCCCCGCCGGACGCGTCGATCTCCGTCTGGTCGACGCTGCCCATCGCCATGGCCGTCCGCACCCGCGGGTACTCGGCGCGGGCGCGCCGGAAGGAGTCCATGAAGGTGCTGGTGCGGTCGCCCAGCGCGGGCACGACGCACCCCTCCTTCTCCTTCGCAGCACCGGAGCCGGCCGCCGAACCGGAGCCGGCCGCCGCACCGGAGCCCGCGAGCGCCTTCGTGGACTGCGCCGAGTACTCGCTGGCGTCGTCCGCGGCCCGCACGTCGGCGGCGGCCCGGTGCCCGCCGGTCGTCAGCCCGGAGTCCAGCAGCACCGGCAGCTCGTCGCCCGCGATGGTGTCGGGCCGTACGAGGGTCACGTTGCCGCAGTCCCGGGCGAGCTCCTTGCCGAGCCCGGCGAGCAGGGTGGGCTGGCCGCCGTTGATCGGGTAGGAGAGCGGGCTGGTGAACTCGGCGTTGGTGACGCCGTAGCCGCCGATGTAGGGGATGCCCGCGCCCTCCAGGGGCGGGAAGAAGGAGTCGGCGTACTGGCTGTAGGAGCCGACGACCGCGACGACGTGCTCCTTGACCGCGCGCCGGGCGCACTTCGCGGCGCCCACGCCGTTGTTCTTGTCGTTGCAGGTCAGGACGGTCAGTTTGCGGCCGTTGAGGCCGCCCCTGGCGTTGATCCAGCGGGCGTAGGCCTCGGCGAAGGCGGGCATGCCGGGCTTGTTGGTCGCCTCGGTGTCCGAGGGGGCCCAGGTCATGACCTTGATCGGGTCGTCCCCGGAACCCCCCGTGGTACCGGGGACCACCCCGCAACCGGTGACGAGCGAGGCACCGGCGGCCAGGGCCCCCGCCACGAGGGCGAGGGCTCGGACGGGACGGTGGTGCCGGGGGAGGAAGGTGCTGCGGATGCGTCGCCTGCCGGTCATGGGCCTACACGCTTCCGTCACACCGCCAACTCGAAAGTGACCCTGGGTCAATGAACGGTGACGTAAAGGTGAACAGCGGGGGCCTGGTGGGCACGTTCGGGCGAGAACGTACGATCGGTGACCGTGCAAGGTTCGGAGAACTCTTCCCGTCGCGGCCGTCGCTCCTCCACCATGGGCGGCATGCCACTGAACGACATGCCGTGGTGGCGCTGGCGCAGCAATGTGCGCTCCGCGCTGCACATGCTCTCCGACCCCGCGTTCCAGCAGAACGTCTGGCTGACCGGCGTCGAGGGGTACGGGGACGTCACCGACGCCGTGTACCGCCTCGTCGAGGACACCTGGCTGGACAACTGGTCCGCCGAGAAGTACGTCGGCACGATCTTCCGGGACTCCCAGGAGGCGGCCCTCGTCGACACCGCCGTGCTGCGCGTGCTGCGGATCATGCACCAGGTCGGCCCCGACGCCCCCGTCTCCGTGTACATGGAGAACCCGGGCTGGCCGGACGCGGTGCGGGCGGCGCGGGACGCGCACGTGCGGATGGCGGCGGCCGACGGGGAGGACCCGGACGCACCGCCGCGCACGCTCCAGGTGCTCCAGATCATGACCCGGTCCGCGTGACGGACGCGGTGTCTGCGGCGGCGAGGGATATGCGACCCTGTCCTGCATGAACGCGCAGTCCCCCCGGGCCGAGGCCCCGGCCGAGCAGTACGTCCTGACCCTGTCCTGCCCCGACAAGCAGGGCATCGTGCACGCCGTGTCGAGCTACCTCTTCATGACCGGCTGCAACATCGAGGACAGCCAGCAGTTCGGCGACCACGACACGGGTCTGTTCTTCATGCGCGTCCACTTCTCGGCGGAGGCCCCGGTCACCGTGGACAAGCTGCGGGCGTCCTTCGCGGCGATCGGTGACTCCTTCCACATGGACTGGCAGATCAACCGGGCCGAGGACCGGATGCGGATCGTGCTCATGGTCAGCAAGTTCGGGCACTGCCTGAACGACCTGCTGTTCCGGGCGCGGATCGGTGCCCTCCCGGTGGACATCGCCGCCGTGGTCTCCAACCACACCGACTTCGCCGAGCTCGTGGGGTCGTACAACCTTCCCTTCCACCACATTCCGGTGACACGGGAGAACAAGGCCGAGGCGGAGGCGCGGCTGCTGGAGCTGGTGCGGGAGCAGGACGTCGAACTGGTCGTCCTCGCCCGGTACATGCAGGTCCTCTCCGACGACCTGTGCAAGCAGCTGAGCGGCCGGATCATCAACATCCACCACTCCTTCCTGCCGAGCTTCAAGGGCGCGAAGCCCTATCACCAGGCTCATGCGCGGGGTGTGAAGCTGATCGGGGCGACGGCGCACTACGTGACCGCCGACCTCGACGAGGGGCCGATCATCGAGCAGGAGGTCGAGCGGGTGGGGCACGACGTGACGCCGGACCAGCTGGTGGCGATCGGGCGGGACGTGGAGTGCCAGGCGCTGGCGCGGGCGGTCAAGTGGCATGCCGAGCGTCGGATTCTGCTCAACGGGCGGCGGACGGTCGTTTTCGCCTAGGAGCTCGGGGCTGGTTGTCGTGGGGCGGCTGCGGGTCGTCTGTGGCTGGTCGCGCAGTTCCCCGCGCCCCTGAGGTACGTCCAGCTGAACTTCTTCAGGGGCGCGGGGAACTGCGCGACCGGCCCCCACCGGCCGGCAGCCGCCCACGAGACCGCAACCCGCCCCTACATACGGCTCATGCTCGCCGCCGCGTACAGGACGTCCCTGATCGCCTCCCGGTCGCCCACCTGCCCCGCCGCCGCCTCCGCCGGAGGCACATGGCCCGCGGCCAGCTGGCAGAACTCCACGCCGTCGAGGGCGACATGGGCCACCTCATGCTCCGCCGAGCCCAGTGCCGCGGGGGAGTCGAGAGGGATCAGCCACTCTCCGCCCCCGTGGCCCTCGATCTCCAGACGCAGGGTGCGGCCGGGCATGCCCGCGGGGACCAGGTGCCGTCCGTGGGCCGGTGCCGCCAACCCCTTCTGGCGCCGGTCCGCCAGCACCGCGGGAAGCATCCGCGCGGCCAGGTCGATCATGCGGTTCAGGTGGCGGGGGGACGGCGGCTCGTAGGGGTAGTCCACCGCGTCCGCGATGTCCTCCGCGTGGACCCAGCACTCGAAGGCCCGGTCCAGCATCGCGTCGTGCAGCGGCAGCGAGAAGTCGCCGTAGGGCACGGCGAGTTTGCCGGTGGTGCCGCCGGTGAAGGACACCGTGCGCACGAGGTCGTGGCTCTGCTCGCGCCAGGGGGTGCGGACCGAGCGGGTCGGCGGGAAGTGCGAGGCGCGCCAGTAGGCCTCGGTGCGGCCGGCCGGGGTGGGCGCGTCCGCGGGGGTCTCGCCCATGGGGTCGTCCAGGCCCAGCGCGACCGCGACGAGGCCGTCGACCGACAGCAGGTGGGCCATCACCCCGGCGACCGTCGTACGGCGGCTCGTGGCCTCGTCGGCGTCGAACCAGCGCAGCCGCACCGGGGCGTGCCACTCGGCGTCGCCGAAGTCCTGGAGCAGGGCGTCGAGACGGGCGGTCTCGGCGTCGTAGGGCAGGGCCCACTTGGGGATCGGGATGCGCGGTGGGCGGCGCTCCAGGCAGCTGTCCAGGACGCGGGTGCGCAGACCGGGGTCCAGGTCGAGGCTCTCCGGGCGCTGGAGCAGCCCGACGGCCCCGCGCAGCCGCAGTGCCTCCTCGGCGCAGGAGCCGCAGTCGCCGAGGTGGTCCTCCACGGCTGCGGTCTCCTCCGCGGAGCACGCGGCCAGCGCCCACGCCCCGAGCAGCGACTTCAGCACCTGGTGCTCCAGCACGAGGGGCGCGGGCGGCGGGAGCTCGTCCAGCTCGGGCAGCGGGCGGCCGGTGTCCTCGACGGAGGCACGGGGCAGGGGTATGCGGGGCGGCTGGTCCGGCCGGCCGGAGGGGTTGTCGCCGTCGTCGGTGCCGTCGCCCGAGCCGCCTTCGCTGCCGTGGCCTGAGCTGCCCACGGGTGTGCTCCGCTCCTCGATGTCGTCGCCGGTCCCCTTGTCGGGATCCTCGTCGTGCTCGTCGTACGCCTCGAAACGGTCGCTCACGCCGCGCCCCCGTATCCCGGCGGAGCACCGGGCGCCCCGGTGTCGTGGGCGGTCGACAGGAGTTGCAGGCCGAGGCGCAGGCGGCGGCGGGCCTCGTCCTCGGTGATGCTGAGGTCGGCGGCGGCCTGGCGGTAGTCGCGGCGCTGGAAGTAGGCGAGCTCCAGGGCGGCCCGCAGCGGGGTGGGCATGGCCTGGACGATGTAGTCGGCGCGGGCGGCGACGGAGGCGCGGTGCACCTTGCGCTCGAGCTCCTCGGTGTCGGCGACCGCGCCCTCACCGCCCTGGGTGAGTGCGGCGGTCTCGGTGGCGCGCAGCCGCTGCACGGCCAGGCGGTGGGTCAGTCCGGCGACCCAGGAGCGCAGCGGGCCCTGCTGGGGGTCGTAGGTCTCGGGGTGCTCCCAGACGTGGGCGAAGACGTCCCGGGTGATGCCGTCGGCGGCGCGTTCGTCGCCGAGCACGCGGTGGGCGAGACCGTGCACAAGTGAAGCGAAACGGTCGTAGAACTCGCCCAGGGCGGCCGCCTCACCGCGTGCGAGCCGCTGCTGCATCTTGCGGTCCCAGCGGGGTGGTGCGTCCTTCTTCGCCATACGGCCCCCTCACCCCTGGAGTGTCCGAGTCAAGCCTGAGCCCACCGTCTCCTCGAATGTAGTCGGCACCCCCGACAGCGCACGCCCCTTTGTTCCAATGCGCGCCCCCCGAGGGCCCGCGAGTGGTAGTGGACCTTGCCTACCCTGTCGCCCTCTGATCAGACACGATCGAACAGGATCGAAGTCGACTAAAACAAGCCTCTTTCAAACGATTTCTGTTTCTCGGTCTGTGTTTCAGGGAACGGCCGCTGGGCAGCAGCGCTGCACGGAAGCGTAGGTGTGGCCTCCGTTTGTTTACCGGCGGATGAAGGGCATGGTGGTGGCGTTCAAGGTGACCGGCGACGAGCAGGGCGACTGGGCCGTGCTCAGGGTGTCGGGCGAGCTGGACCTGGTGACCTCACCGGTGCTCCGCCAGCACGTCCACGACGTGGTGGCCGAGGGCCGTCACAGTCTCGTCCTCGACCTCTCCGACGTGTACTTCTGTGACTCCAGCGGTGTGGGTGTCCTCATAGCCTCCCGCCGCCTGATCCGCTCCTGCCAGGGCGAACTGCGCCTGATCCTGCCGGCCGAGGGCGCCCCCGACGGCTCCCACGTCAACCGCGTCCTCGGGGCGCTGGGCGTGCGCCGCCTGTTCGACGTCCACCCGGACGTGGACTCGGCGACCGACGAGGAGGCGGGACCACTGTCCGCATGAGGTCCCCCTCTGCCGCACGGTTGTCCCTCTGCCACACGGTTGTCCCGAAATTCCCCCGGTCCTGGCACAACGGCCCCCTTCCGGCCCCCGGGGCGTCACGCGCGTCGTACGCTCCGAGCGAGATGCCCCCGATGCGATGTGAGGCGGTCCGAGAAGACATGGTCAGCAGCGAGTACGAGCGCAGGATCGCCGGCCGGTTCGTCACCTTCGACCAGGACGGCAACGGCTACATCGACCGCGAGGACTTCAACGTGGCGGCCAAGGCGCTGCTCGCCGAGTTCGGCACCACGGCACGCTCCGACAAGGGGCAGGCGCTGTACGCCGGCGCGGAGGCGTTCTGGCAGGGGATGGCCGGGATCGCGGACCGGGACGGCGACCAGCGGATCACCCGGGACGAGTTCGTGAACGGCGCGGTCAAGCGGCTGCGCGACAACCCGGACCGGTTCGCCGAGATCGCCCGCCCCTTCCTGCACGCGGCGATCGACGTGGCCGACCAGGACGGCGACGGACGCGCCACCGTGGCGGACACCGCGCGCGTGCTCAGGATCCTGGGCGTCACCGAGGACCTCGCGGGCACGGTCGCCGCCGCCCTGGACACCGACGGCGACGGCAAGATCGGCGAGACAGAGATCGTGCCCGCCTTCGCCCGCTACTGCACAGTCCCCGAATAACCCCACCGGGGCCTGCCGGCCGGATCGGGCCGACTGGGGGAGGGCCCTGACGTGCGTGAGCGGGATCCGATGCGCCGCGACCGCAAGGCGGCACGTCCCGGACGGGCGGTGTCGAGGCGGGGCCCTGACGGGCGGGCGGTGCCGAGGCGGGCCTCTGACGGACGGGTGGTGTCGATGCGGGCCTCTGACGGACGGGTGGTGTCGATGCGGGCCCCTCCCGGTCCTCCTGCCCTGCCGGCCCTCCCGGACGGGCGGTGTCGATGCAGGCCCCTGACGGGCGGGCGGTGTCGAGGCGGGGCCCCTCCCGGCCCTCCTGCCCTGCCGGTCCCCCCGGGCGAGCGGTGGTCGATGCGGGGCCCCTCCCGGCCCTCCAACCCTCCCGATCCGCTCGGCCCTCCCGACCCTCTCGGCCCTCCCGACCCTCTCGGCCCTCCCGGCCAGGCGCCGGGGTGTCGGCGACCGGCAGGGGTGCGGCGGATCGGTGCGTCCAGCCGCGCGTCGTCGGCGTGGTCCGTCCGGCGGGCGCTAGGTCGCCAGTCCGCCGAAGCGCTCCCGCAGCTTGTACTTGAGGACCTTGCGCAGGGTCTCGTTGCGTGGCAGGGCGTCCACCACCTCCAGCTGTTCCGGCAGCTTGTGCGTCGACAGCCCTTGCGCGCGCAGGTACTCCGTCACGGTGTCCAGGGTCAACTCCGAGGCTGACTCGGGCTGTTCCACCACCGCACACACGCGTTCCCCGCGCTCGGCGTCCGGCAGGCCGATCACCGCCACGTCCCCGACGGCCGGATGCGCGGCCAGCAGGTCCTCGATCTCCTTCGCCGAGATGTTCTCGCCCTTGCGGATGATCACGTCCTTGAGCCGCCCGGTGAGCACGAGATGGCCGGTCGCGGTGAGATGCCCGAGGTCGCCCGTACGCAGATAGCCCTCCTCGTCGAAGGCCTCCGCCGTCTGCGCCGGATCCAGATACCCCTGGCACACGGCCTCCCCCTTCAGCCGCACCTCCCCGTCCACGATCCGCACGGACATCCCCTCCGGAGGCCTGCCCTCGGTCGTCGCCAGGTTCTCCACCGTGTCGTCCGGCGCCCCCATGGTGATCATCGGCACCTCGGTCATGCCGTACCCGTGGGTGAGCTGCACCCCCAACTCCCGTACGACGGCGTGATAGACCTCCGGCGGCTTGGGCGCCCCGCCACCGGCCAGCAGCCGCAGACTCGGGATGATCCTCTCGGCGGGCCGCTTGCGCTGCTCGGTGAGGAACATCGAGTAGAACGCCGTCGAACCGCCCGCCACCGTCACCCCGTGCCTGCGGTAGCCCTCCAGCGCGTCCGGCAGCGCGAACTGCTCGAACATCACCGCCGGGAAGCCGTACAGCAGCAGCATCACGGTGTAGTCAGGGCCCGCTATGTGGGCGTAGGGGAAGGCCATCGACCCCACGTCGTCCGGCGTCAGGTGCAGCGCATGCGCCAGGCAGGAGCCGCCCGCGATCAGCGAACGGTCCGTGTGCAGCACGCCCTTGGGGTCGGAGGTGGTCCCCGAGGTCCAGTAGATCCACCGGACCGCGGTGCCGTCGGCGGGCGGGGCGGGCAGCACGGCCGGATCGCCGTCCGGGAGGTCGTCGTACGCCTCGAAGATCCCCTTGGCGCCGAGCCGCCGGGCCATCTCGGTGTGGTCGAAGCCGCGCCAGACGCCCGGCACCGCGAAGAACTCCGCCTTCGACTCCCGGAGGGCGAAGCCGACTTCGCGGTCCCGGTAGAAGGGGATGACCGGCGACTGCACCGCGCCCAGGCGGGCGAGCGCGAAGGAGAGCAGGGCCGTCTCGATACGGGTGGGCAGCTGCCAGGCGACGACCGTGCCGGGGCGTACGCCCATGTCGTACAGGCCGGCCGCCACCCGCTCGGCCCGCGTGCGGAGTTCGCCGAAGGTGAGCGTGCGGTCGTCCTGGAGGAGGACCGGGCGGTCGGGGGTCAGGTCGGCGCGGCGGGCGACCAGCTCCCACAGGGTGCGGGACGCGCTGAGCGCATGGGCGGTGTCGGTCACGGCGGCCCCCTCGTGCGGTGACAGATCTGACGGGCAGTCAGATCGTGGCAGAGCGTAGGGCTCGACGCCTTGTCGGTCCAGGGGTGCGGGACTTAGCCTGCCAGAATCTGACGATTCATCAGGTAGGGGCGGCTGTCATGGACCTCGCGTACACGCCGGAGGAGGAGGAGTTCCGGGCGCGGCTGCGCGAGTGGCTCGCCAAGGCCCTCCCCACGCTCCCGCCGAAGCCGTCCCCGCAGGACTGGCCCGGACGCAGGGCGTACGACCTCGGCTGGCAGCGCATGCTCTACGACGCCGGGTACGCGCACGTGCACTGGGACGCCTCGCCGACCACGCGGCTGATCTTCCTGGAGGAGACCGAGACCGCGGGCGCCCCCTATGTGGGCGCAGGGTTCGTCGGACTGCTGCACGCCGGGCCGACCGTCGCCGCGGAAGGCACCGCCGAGCAGCGGGAACGCTGGCTGCCGCCGATCCTGCGCGGCGAGGAGGTCTGGTGCCAGGGCTTCAGCGAACCGGACGCCGGCAGCGACCTGGCCGCGCTGCGCACGCGGGCCCGCAGGGACGGCGACGACTACGTGGTGACCGGGTCCAAGATCTGGACCTCGCACGCCGAAGTGGCTGACTGGTGCGAGCTGTTGGTGCGGACCGATCCGGCGGCCCCGAAGCATCGCGGGATCACCTGGCTGGCCATGCCGATGTCCGCGCCCGGGGTCGAGGTACGGCCCCTGCGGACGCTCGCCGGGTCCACCGAGTTCGCCGAGGTCTTCCTCGACGAGGTGCGGGTGCCGGTCGCGAACCGGGTGGGCGAGGAGAACGACGGCTGGCGCGTGACCATGGTGACGCTGTCCTTCGAGCGCGGGACGGCGTTCGTGGGGGAGGTGGTCGCCTGTCGGCGGGTGCTTCGGTCCGTTGCGGCTGAGGCTCGGGACAACGGGTGGTGGGACGACCCTTCTGTGCGGCGGCGGTTGGGGCGGCTCAACGCGGAGTTCCGGGCCCTGTGGCGGCTCACGCAGTGGAACGTGAGCGAGGCGGAGGCGAGTGGTGGGGTGCCGGGGGTGGGGGGTTCCGTCTTCAAGCTCCGGTATTCGCATGCGCGGCAGGAGTTGTACGACGTGGCGGCGGAGGTGCTGGGGGTGGAGTCGCTGGATCTTGAGCGTGGGTGGGTGCTCGAGCGGCTGTCGTCGTTGTCGTACACGATCGCGGCGGGGACTTCCCAGATTCAGCGGAACATCGTGGCCGAGCGGGTTCTTGGGTTGCCGAAAGGGCGGTGAGTGCGGGGTGCGGTGGTTTGGCGAGTGCGGGCCGGTGGGGGCTGGTCGCGCCCACGCGGCGGAGCCGCATATCGATACAGCCCCGCGCCCCTGGGGAGGTCACCGCGACCAGCGTTGAGAAGGGGCCTGGGTGTGCGGTTTCAACTGACTGATGATCAGGTGGCGTTGCGGGACGGCGTGCGGGGGTTGCTTGCCCGGCGGTTCGATGGGGCGGCGCTGCGGGATGCTGTGGAGGCTCCCGGGCTGGACCGTGGGCTGTGGCGGGAACTGGGTGCCGCTGGGTTCTTTTCGCTGCGGGTGCCCGAGGCTGACGGCGGGGTCGGACTCGGTCTGCCTGAGGCCGTGTTGGTCTTCGAGGAGGCCGGTCGGGTGCTGTTGCCCGGACCGCTGGTGGCGACCCACCTCGCCGCCGGTGTCGTGGAGGGGGCCGCCGACGGGGAGGTCGTGGTGGCCGGTGTCGATTCCGGTGGGCTCGTGGAGTGGCTGGACGCGGCGGACGTCGTGCGCGGCGATGCCAGCGGGGCCGTACCTCTGACCTCGGTGGATCCGCTCACCCCGCTGCACCGGGTGCCCGGGGCAGGCGCGCGTGCCGTCGATCCGGTCGCCGTGCTGCTCACCGCCGCCGAGCAGCTGGGCACGGCCACGCGTGCGTGCGAGCTGGCCGTCCAACACGCCCGGACCCGGGAGCAGTTCGGGCAGCCGATCGGGGCGTTCCAGGCGGTCAAGCATCTGTGCGCGGGGATGCTGGTGCGGGCGGAGACGGCACGGGCCGCGGTGTACGCGGCCGCCGTGACCGCCGACCCGGTGGACATCGCCGCGGCCCGGCTGCTGGCCGACGAGGCGGCCGAACGGGGGGCCCGCGACTGCCTCCAGGTGCACGGTGGGATGGGGTTCACCTGGGAGTGCGAGGTGCAGCTGCTGTTGAAGCGGGCCTGGGTGCGGGCCCGGCGGGGCGGCGGCGGTGCGGAGAGCGAGGAGTCGCTCGCCGCCGATCTGTTGGCCTGAGGCGGCCCACGGACTGCCGGTCTCCGGTGCGCCCGGTGTGGATGTCGCGGATTGTGGCATACCGGAATCACGGAGCGTTGATATCGGGTTGTGTCCTATGTGTGACTCGTCACGTCCTGGAGTCGGCGGCCTGCTCCGGTACCTTGTGTGAGATGCGAGTGGTTCGGAGCCTGAGCCATGCCGGTGTTGCCGAGGGGGCCGCGCCGGACCCGCCGGTGCGCGCCGCTGCTCGCAGGTCGGACAGGCCTGGACCTGCCGCCTGTTCGACTCCCCGCCGCGAGCGTCGCACAGTATCCCGCACGGGTACTCCTTCGCGCTGGAATATGCCCGAAGCGCTTGTTGGGGTGACTGTACGTCAACCATGCTGTCTCGTAAGGGACTCACGTTCTGTGACCCCGGCTTTGGCCATTGTTCTGGCCATGAAAAAAATGGCTACGATCGTGGCCCTCGTGAGGCGCGAGGCCATGGGCCCGCCGGTTCGGATGGTGTGAGCGGTGCAGGTGCTTCAAGTGCAGTTGGAGATCCGGCCCGACCCCGCAGAAGTGGGGCGAGCCCGGCGGTGGGCCCGCGCGCGGCTCGTCGGATCCGGGGTGGGGGCCGACGAACCGCTTGCCGAGACCCTGATCCTGCTCGTGTCCGAACTGGTCACCAACGCCGTGGTGCACACCGGTCGGCCTGCCGTGCTGCGGCTGTCCCTGCCGGGCGGGGAGGCGGAGGCGGAGACGGTACCCGTCCGCCTGGAGGTGGCCGACCGCAGCGGTCTGGCTCCGGTGCCGCGGTGGGTGGACGGCGACGCGACCGGCGGCCGCGGCCTCGCTCTGGTGGACGGCCTCGCCGACCGCTGGGGCTGGAGCCGGGAGGGCGCCGGCAAGAGCATCTGGTGCGAACTCGACCGCTGTGAGCGGCCGCAGCAGGACACGAAGGTCTACGACATCGAGGCGGCGGCCTATGAGGGGCTGGCGTTCGAGGCGGTGTGACCGGAGCGGGGGCCGCCCCGGGGAGTGCTCGTCGTAGTGACTGGTCAGGGCTTGCCCGTCGTGGTGGCTGGTCAGAGCTTGCCCGTCGTGGTGTCCGGGGCCTGCCCGCGGGGGTGTTCTGGGCGTGCTCGTGGCGATGGTCCCGGGCCCACCCATGGCGATGTCCCCGGGGCCTGCTCGTCGTATGGTCGCCCGCCGTTCGCATGGTCGCGGACTGCCCGTCGTACGGTGGTGGATCTGCCTGGCTGGTGGCGGGGGACGTGCCCGGCCCTTGGCCGCCAACTTGCCTGGCTCGTGGGCGCCGACCCCAGGGCCCGGGGGCGTGGACTCGCCCAGCCCGTGGTCGCCAAACCGCCAGCCCGCCGCCAACCCGTACGGCCCGTGGTCGTTGACTCGCCCAGCCTGTGGCCGGCAATCCGCCAACCCAGTACGGCCCGTGGTCGTGCACTCACCCAGGCCCTGGCCGCCACACCGCCAGGCCCTGGTTGCCAACCCGCCCAGCCCGGAGGTCGCCAACCCACCCGGCCCCCGGTCCCGGAAGCCCCCCGGCGCACAGGGCGTGGCGCTCGCCCCCCGCCCAGGGAATCGCCCGGCGCATGGTTGCAGAAAGCCGCCCCGGCCCTCCTCGCGGTGTGCCGGTGCGCCGGGGGGTGCATCGGTGCGCGGCGGTGCGAAACCGGACGTAAGTCACTATTCGGCTGTGCGGTGTTGACGCACTGTGTTCGATTGATCACGCTGGTGTCAGCGATTCGCCGCGAGGGGACGCCGAGGGCCTCGGTGACGGAGGTCCTCGACGAGAGTGGATCGTGAGGCGGTGTCGACTCCCCCAGGGCACAGGGGAGTCGATGACGGCGGCGCGCGACGTCGAGCTCGGGGCGGGCCTGCGCGCGCCGCCGACCGACCCCTCAGAGGACCGCCACCGGGGCCACCGGCGTACCGGTGCCGCCGACGAACGGCTCGGGCATCGCCGACAGCAGGAACGCGTAGCGGCCCTCTTCTCCACAGGCTGTGGACAATTCCTCCAGGTTCCAGTTCTGGCCCTGGAGCATCCCCATCTCCACCAGGTCCAGCGCGTGCACCGGCAGCCACAGGTCCTCGATCTCCGGCGGGAAGACTTCGAAGGTCAGGGTGTCATTGGCGACCGCCGCGACATCGCGCGCGTGGAACCACTCCGGAGTACGGACCGACAGGCCCGGCGAGGGGTAGGCGTAGGCCTCCCTGTCCCCTGCCAGGTACGCCTGGATCTGCCCGGTCCGTACGAGCACGACGTCACCGGCACGCACCCGCGTGCCCGCGAGTTCCTCCGCCGCCTCCAGGTCTTCCGGCGTCACCGCGTGCCCCCCGTCGAGCCGCGCCACGCCCCGCGCGCGGGCCACATCCAGGAGCACCCCGCGCGAGACGACGTGCCGCGCCTTGTCGATGCCGCTGAACTCGGCGCCGCCGTGCGGGGTGATGGTGCCGGCCGGGCGGCCGTTGTAGAGCATCCCCGAGTGCGAGGCGTGGGTGAGCGCGTCCCAGTGGGTGGCCGCCTGGAGCCCCATGGTCACCACGTCGTCGCTGCACGCGACCGTCCCCGGGCCGAAGAGCTCCTGGTTGATCTGCACCATCGTGTGCAGGGGGTTGACCCGGCCCGGCATCACCCCGGTCTGCACGCCGTCCTGCTTCAAGGGGAGCGCCAAGGGGACGCGGCGCCCGGTGCGGACCGTCGCCACCGCCTCGCGGACGACCTCGTCGGTGATCAGGTTCAGGGTGCCGATCTCGTCGTCGGCGCCCCAACGCCCCCAGTTGTTCACGCGCTTGGCGATGTCGTGGAACGCGGCCGGAAGTGACATCGGGCCCTCCCCGGGGCTTGTGTCCGCACATCTGACGGGTCATAAAATCTAACGGTCCGTCAGAAACCGCGGGAAGGGGCCGGGCGTGGGGAACTTCTTGGCAGGCAAGGTGGTCGCCGTTACCGGCGCGGGGCGGGGGATCGGACGAGCGGTGGCCCTGGCCGCGGCGGCCGAGGGGGCCAAGGTCGTCGTCAACGACTACGGCGTCTCCGTGGACGGGGCGTCCCCCACGAGCGAGGTCGCCTCCGCGGTGGTGAAGGAGATCGAGGCGGCCGGGGGTGAGGCCGTCGCCGTGGCCGACGACATCTCGACCATGGCGGGCGGCCAGCGGGTCGTCGACACCGCGCTGGCCTCCTACGGGCGGCTCGACGGGGTGGTGTGCGTGGCCGGGATCCTGCGCGAGCGGATGCTGTTCAACATGTCCGAGGAGGAGTGGGATCCGGTCCTCGCGACCCATCTCAAGGGGACGTTCACCGTCTTCCGGGCGGCCTCCGCGGTGATGCGGCAGCAGCGGGCCGGGACGTTGATCGGGTTCACCAGCGGAAACCACCAGGGGTCCTTCTCGCAGGCCAACTACAGCGCCGCGAAAGGCGGGATCATCTCGCTCGTGCGCAGCGCGGCCCTCGCGATGCACAAGTACGGGGTGACCGCGAACGCGGTGGCGCCGGTGGCTCGTACGCGGATGTCGGCGAACGTCCCCTTCGACCTGGCGGAGATCGGGGAGCCGGAGGACGTGGCCGCGATGGTGGTGTATCTGCTGTCCTCGCGGGCCCGGGAGATCACCGGGCAGGTGTACACGGTGGCGGGGTCGAAGATCGCGGTGTGGGCGCAGCCGCGGGAGGTGCGTGCCGCGTATGCCTCCGGCGGGTGGACGCCCGAGTCGATCGCGGAGTTCTTGCCGGGGTCGGTGGGGGTGGATCCGATGCCGTTGCTTTCGGGGCCGGGCGCCTAGTCATTGAGGGGTGCGCGTCGAAGGGCGGCTGCGGGTCGGTTGTGGCCGGTCGCGCAGTTCCCCGCGCCCCTGGGTGGGACTCCGGGGCCTGAGCGGAGAGGAGACCTTCGTGGAGTTCGGGTTCACCGAGGAGGACGAGGCGTTCCGTACCGAAGTGCGGGAATGGCTCGCCGGCCACACCAATGACTGTCAGGACCGCCGTAGCTGGGAACGCACCCTCGGCAAGTCCGGGTGGATCGGGCTCGGTTGGAGTGAGTCCGGATACGGCAACCGGACCGCCACCCTCACCCGACAAGTCGTCTGGGCCGAGGAGTACGCGCGGTCCGGGGCGCCCGCGCGGTCCGGGCACATCGGGGAGAAGTTGCTGGCGCCCACTCTTCTCGCGCATGGCAGTGAGGAGCAGAAGGCCCGGTTCCTGCCTCCCGTCGCCGCCGGGGACGAGTTGTGGTGTCAGGGGTACAGCGAGCCCGGGGCCGGGTCCGATCTCGCCGGGGTGCGGACCAGGGCCGTGCGGGACGGGGACGGGACGTACCGGATCAGTGGGCAGAAGATCTGGACCTCGCTGGCGCACGAGGCGGACTGGTGCTTCGTGCTGGCCCGTACCGATCCCGGGTCGAGCCGGCACCGCGGGCTGTCCTTCCTCCTCGTCCCCATGGATCAGCCGGGGCGCGTCGAGGTGCGGCCCATTCGGCAGATGACCGGGACCAGCGAGTTCAACGAGGTCTTCTTCGACGGGGCGCACGCGCGTGCGGAGCATGTCGTCGGGGGTGAGGGGAACGGCTGGCGGGTGGCCATGAGCCTGCTGGGCTTCGAGCGCGGGGTGTCCACCCTGGCCCAACAGGTCGGGTTCGCGCAGGAGTTGGACCGGGTGGTGCGGGCCGCCGTGCGCAGTGACGCGGTCGCCGATCCGGTCGTACGGGGCCTGCTCGTGCGGCAGTGGGCCGAGTTGCGGGTCATGCGGTGGAACGCGCTGCGGACGCTGGGTGGTTCGGGGGACACCGGGGCGCCCAATGTGGCCAAGCTGCTGTGGGCGGGCTGGCATCAGCGGCTCGGTGAGCTGGCGCTGCTCGTGCGCGGGGCGGAGGCCGCGGTCGGGCCCCGGGAATGGTCCCCCGAATCACCGTACGAACTCGACGAGTTGCAGTACCTGTCCCTGTTCTCGCGGGCCGACACCGTCTACGGCGGCTCGGACCAGGTCCAGCGCACCATCATCGCCGAGCGGGTGCTCGGTCTGCCCAGGGAACCCAAGGGGGTCGTCTGATGCGCGGCGTGCTGTTCGACGGGAGGCACCTCCAGGTCGTCGACGATCTGGAGGTGCGGGAACCGGAGGCCGGGGAGGTGCTGGTCGCGATCTCGGCGGCCGGGCTGTGCCACAGCGATCTGTCCGTGGTGGACGGGACCATCCCGTTCCCGGTGCCGGTGGTGCTCGGACACGAGGGCGCCGGGGTCGTGGAGGCTGTGGGGGAGGGGGTCACGCATGTCGGGCCCGGCGACCACGTGGCCCTGTCCACGCTGGCCAACTGCGGGGCCTGCGCCGACTGCGACCGGGGGCGGCCGACCATGTGCCGCAAGGCCATCGGGCGGCCCCGGAAGCCCTTCTCGCGGGGCGGGGAGCGGGTGTTCCAGTTCGCGAGCAACTCCGCCTTCGCGCAGCGGACGGTGGTGAAGGCCGTCCAGGCGGTCAGGATCCCGAAGGACATCCCGCTGACCTCCGCCGCGCTCATCGGGTGCGGAGTGCTGACCGGGGTGGGAGCCGTCCTCAACCGGGCCCGGGTGGACCTCGGGGACAGCGTCCTGGTGATCGGGACCGGCGGGATCGGGCTCAACGTCATCCAGGGCGCGCGGATCGCCGGGGCCTCGCGGATCGTGGCCGTGGACGCCAACCCGGCCAAGGAGGCGGTGGCCCGGCAGTTCGGGGCGAGCGACTTCCTGACGTCGGTGGAGGGGGTGCGGGAGCTGCTGCCGTACGGCGTGGACCACGCCTTCGAGTGCGTGGGGCGGGTCGAACTCGTGCGGGCCGCCATCGACCTGCTGGACCGGCACGGACAGGCGGTACTGCTGGGGACGCCGGCGGCGGGCGCGGAGGCGTCCTTCGTCGTCTCGTCGATGTTCCTGGACAAGTCCGTCCTCGGCTGCCGCTACGGGTCGTCGCGCCCGCAGCGGGACATCCCGAGGTACGCCGAGCTCTACCGCCAGGGACGACTGCTCCTCGACGAACTCGTCACGGAGACCTACCCGATCGAGGACTTCGAGAAGGCGGTCGGGGACGCGGAGGCGGGGCGGGTGGCACGGGGGGTGCTGACCTTCTGAGCCGGCGGTCCCGGGAGTGCCGACCTCCGACCCACCGGTCCGGTCTCGAACCCGGACCCGGCCCGGAAGGTGCGGCGGTACGCGGTCGGGGTGACGCCGAGGGCCGCCTGTAGGTGCTGGCGCATCGACTGGGCCGTGCCGAAGCCCGCGTCGTGGGCCACCTGGTCGACGGAGAGGTCGGTGGACTCCAGCAGGTGCCGGGCGCGCTCCACCCGCTGCTGGGTGAGCCACTGGCCGGGGCTGACGCCGACCTCCTCGCGGAAGCGGCGCGTGAAGGTGCGTACCGACATGGCCTCCTGAGCGGCCATGTCCCGCAGCTGGATCGGCTCGTGGAGGCGGCCCAGCGCCCAGGCGCGCGCCGAGGTGGTGGTCGACGCCTGGGGGTCGGGCACCGGGCGGTGGATGTACTGCGCCTGACCGCCGTCCCGGTGCGGTGGTACGACGGTGCGGCGGGCCACCTCGTTGGCGACCGCCGTGCCGTGGTCGCGGCGGACCATGTGCAGGCACAGGTCGACGCCGGCCGCCACGCCCGCGGACGTCAGGACGTCGCCGTCGTCGATGAACAGGACGTCCGGGTCGACCCTGATCTGCGGGAAGAGCTCCTGGAGCCGGTCGGAGTCGGCCCAGTGCGTGGTGGCGGGGCGGCCGTCCAGGAAGCCGGCGGCGGCCAGGACGTAGACGCCGGTGCAGATGG
Organism: Streptomyces griseorubiginosus; assembly: GCF_001514195.1. Lineage (GTDB taxonomy): Bacteria > Actinomycetota > Actinomycetes > Streptomycetales > Streptomycetaceae > Streptomyces > Streptomyces griseorubiginosus. The sequence goes on from NZ_KQ948744.1 coordinate 308,474, forward strand.
AGGCGAGCCGGGTGCCGGGGCGGATGTGGGCGAGGGCGGCGGCCAGTTCGTCGGTCAGGACGCCCCGCTCGAAGACCGGGCCCAGTTCGTACGAGGCCGGGACGATCACGGTGTCGGCGGTGGCCAGGATCTCCGGGCCGTGCTCGACCTGGACGGCGAAGTCGGCGTCGGTCCGCACCGGGCCCGGCGGCCGGATCGAGCAGGTGACGACGTCGTACAGCAGCCGCCCCTGGGCGTCCCTGGGGCGGCCGAAGATCCGGTGCGGGATGCCCAGCTCGAAGGGGAGGACCCCGTCCATGGCGAGGACGACGATGCGGTGCGGGCGGAACTGAGGGTCACGCGGTCCTCGACTCATGGCCCGATCCTAACGAATGCTGTCCTTCGGGCCAATGGCTCCGCCGGGCCGCAGGTCGGATGCTCTATGGCGTGACCCAGACAAGCGAAGCCGCAGCCGTCGAGGAAACCCGGTCCCCCGGGGGATTCCGCATCCACCGCGCCTGGTTCGTCGCCGCCGTCACCTTCGTGACGATCATCGGCGCCGCCGCCTTCCGTTCCCTGCCCGGCCTCCTCATCGACCCCCTGCACCAGGACTTCGGCTGGTCACGCGGCACCATCGGCGCGGCCGTCTCCGTCAACCTCGCGCTGTACGGCCTGACCGCGCCCTTCGCCGCGGCCCTGATGGACCGTTTCGGCATCCGGCGGGTGGTCGCGGTCGCGCTGACCGTGATCGCCGTCGGGTCCGGACTCACCGTGTGGATGACGGCCGCCTGGCAGCTGATGCTCTATTGGGGCCTGCTCGTCGGTCTCGGCAGCGGCTCGATGGCGCTGGCGTTCGCCGCGACCGTCACCAACCGCTGGTTCACCGAGCGGCGCGGCCTGGTCACCGGCATCCTGACCGCCGCCTCCGCCTCCGGCCAGCTGATCTTCCTGCCGCTGCTGTCCTGGATGGTGGAGAAGCACGACTGGCGCCCGGCGGCGATCACGGTCGCGCTCGCCGCCCTCGCGGTCGTCCCCTTCGTCTGGCTGCTGCTGCGCGACCACCCGGCCGACGTGGGCCTCAAGCCGTACGGGGCGCAGGAGTTCGTGCCGAAGCCGGCGCCGGTCCAGGGGGCCGCGCGCAGGGCGGTCACGGTCCTGTTCAAGGCCGCCCGCACCGGCCCCTTCTGGCTGCTCGCCGGCACCTTCGCGATCTGCGGGGCCTCCACCAACGGCCTGGTCCAGACCCACTTCGTGCCCGCCGCCCACGACCACGGCATGCCGGTCACGGCCGCCGCCTCGCTGCTCGCGGTCATCGGCGTCTTCGACGTGGTCGGCACCATCGCCTCCGGCTGGTTCACCGACCGCTTCGAACCCCGCCGTCTGCTCGCGGTGTACTACGCCCTGCGCGGCATCTCGCTGCTGTTCCTGCCGATGCTGCTGGCGCCGAGCGTCCACCCGCCGATGCTCTTCTTCATCGTCTTCTACGGCCTCGACTGGGTCGCCACCGTCCCGCCCACCGTCGCCCTGTGCCGCGAGCAGTACGGCGAGGACAGCGCGATCGTCTTCGGCTGGGTCCTCGCCTCCCACCAGGTCGGCGCGGCCCTGATCGCCTTCCTCGGCGGAGTGGCCCGGGACGTGTTCGGCACCTACGACATGGTCTGGTACGCCTCGGGGGCGCTGTGCGCGGCGGCGGCGCTGATGGCCCTGGTGATCCGGCGCCGGCCGGCCGTCCCCGCCCCTGCTCCCGGCCTCGCGACTGCCTGAGGCCGGGGCTAGAGGTCGCCCTCCAGGACCGTCCGGGTCATCGGCGGCCGGTCCCACAGGGCGAGGAGTTCGTTCGCGAGGTCGACGACCGGGAGCGGATGGTGTTCGCCGAGGACCTCGATGCCCGCGGCGAGCAGGCTCCTGGGGACCGCGTCGGCGTCCAGGAGCGTGCGCCACTGCTCCGGGGCGAGCTCCAGGTACTCCAGGCCGGTCAGCCAGCCGATCTCCAGCGGGTTGGCGAGGGTGCCGGGGTAGGCGCTCAGGGTGCGCAGCCGGGGGAGTCCGACCACGGGGGCCAGGCTGACGGCGGCGCCCTCCGGCAGCACACCGATGGACAGGACTTCGAGGGCCGGATGGGCGGCCTCCTCGATGCTGCCGACGCTCCCGACGTTGACGTACGCCACCTCCGGAGCCTCCCGGCGGCGGGCGCGCTCCTCGTGCTCCCCGTTGTGCACCAGGTCGGTGAGGGAGGCGGCGAGCAGGTCGGCGCCGATGTTGTCCTCGTGACCGATCAGGACGATCTGGCCCCGGTGCCCGCGCGGACCGGGCGTGAGGTCCACCGCGAGCCGGTCGCCGCCGCCGTTGTCGCCGAAGACGATCCAGCCGGGGGAGCCGACGACCCCCTGCACCTTGGCGTCGGACGGGGTGACGACCGCCTCCATCGCCGCGAACTGCCAGGAGCAGCGGCGGGTGGACGCCTCGGCGACGTACAGGCGGTCCAGCGGGAGCAGCTCGCAGCCCACCGCGTCGTAGACCTGCTCCGCCTTGTCGTAGTCGCCGTCCCAGTCCTCCCAGCGCGCCCGCGTGACCCGGTAGAGGGCCTTCAGCTCCTCGGGCAGCGCGAGGCCGAGGCGCTTCTCCGCGGCCTCGATCTCCTCCTCGGTGGCGCCGATCGCGTCGGGGAGCCGCTCGCGCAGCGTCCGCTCCAGCGCGGCGGGGTCGGCCGCGGGATCGGGCGAGACCGAGTCGGCCGGGTCGGGCAGGCGGCGCCAGGGTTCCGGTACGGCGCCCTCGACCAGCAGGATCGGCCCCGGGTGCGGTCCGCCGATGCCGGGCTCCACGGCGGGCCCGGTCTCGATGAGATGCAGTACGGCCCGGCCGGCCGGCGAGATCTCCGCGACGAACGCGACCCCGTCGACCCCGGACTCGGCGAGCGCCGTGTGCACCCGCCCCACCGCGTCGTACTCCTCCTGCATGTCCTCGATCTGCGAGGCCTGCCCGGGAGGGGGCGACCGGCGCCGCACCGGCACGCTCCACGCGCCCTGGCTGATGTGCCCGGCGACATGGCCGCCCGGCGCGGCGAGGCGCTCGGAGTTGTCCTGGTACAGGAGCCACAACAGCGGTTCCCAGGTGGCGAGTTCGTAAAGAGAGGACAAGGCGGGCTCTCCGTCGCTCCGGCGGTCGTGGCGGAGCGATTATCACGGAGGCCACTGACATCCGGCCCCGCGGACCGGGTCCCTCAGATGAACCGTCCCCGGTGGAACAGCAGAGGCCGCTCGCCCTCCCCGGTGCCCAGCGCCTCCACCCGCCCCACCACGATGAGATGGTCCCCGCCGGTGTGCACCGCGTGGATGGTGCAGTCGATCCACGCGAGCGTGCCCGCGAGGCGCGGGGAGCCGGAGACCGGGGCCGGTTCGTGCCGCACCCCCGCGAACTTGTCGGCGCCGCTGACCGCGAACGCCCGGCACAGCTCGCCCTGTTCGGCGCTCAGGACGTTCACGCAGAAGACGCCCGCCCGGGCGATCCGCGGCCAGGTCCCCGACCCGCGGCCCACCATGAACGCGACGAGCGGCGGATCGAGGGAGAGCGAGGAGAAGGACTGGCAGGCGAAGCCCGCGGGCGGTGTACCGGGGGCCGTGATCACGGTGACTCCGGTCGCGAAGGTGCCCAGCACCCGCCGGAACTCGGTCGGGTCGAGCGGCGCGCGCTCGTCCTCGCGCACACACCGCAGCTCGGGCCGGGGCAGCGCCTCCACCGGCCGTGCCCCGGTCGACCTCAGGTACCGGACGGCCGCTTCCGCCGTCCCCGCTTGTCCCATCACATTAACCATTGAAGCTGACGGTGTGTCAGATGGGAAGGGTCGGGGAACGGGTACGAAACGCCGCACGTACGCTGCGTCCATGGGGTGGGGGAACAAGCGGCTCAACGAGGCCGCAGCGGTGTGTGCGGCGCAGTTTCCGGCGATCGGGCTGGGCTGGTGGATCAAGGGCCAGCTGGGCGACGACTACGCGTACGGGGGTGCCTACGGGGCCTTCGCCGTGTTCGCCCTGGCGTGCCTCCTGGCCGTGGCCCCGCTCGTGCTGCCGGTCCTCGGTCTCGCGCACGCCCTCCTCCAGGTGCTGCCGGCGGAGGCACTCGCACACCGGGTCGCCGGGCGCCTGCGGGGGCCGGTGTGGGCCTGGCACCTGCTTCTCGCTTCGCTGCTCGGCGTGATCTGGGCGGTGATCGCCCTCTTGCTGTGGGACTGGCCGTTCACCACCACGGCCCCGCTCTTCGCCGTCCTCGGTGTCTTCCCGGTGCTCGGTCTCGGGTGGCTGCGCAGACGGACGCGGGGCTTCTGGGGCATCTGGCTGCCCGCGCTGTTCGCCTCCGTCGGACTGTTCCTCCTGGTGTTCGTCGGCGGGGTGCTGGCCACGGTCACGGGAATCCTTGAGGAGTACGAGCCGCCGAAGCTGTCCGCCGCGCAGCTCGCCGGCGAATGGCACGGCAGCGACGGCGCGGTGCTGCGCCTGCGTCCGGGCGGCGAGGCCGAACTCACCGCCCTGCCCGCCGAGACGGAGCCGGCCGACTCCGAGACCGACCCGCCCTTCGCGGTGTGCGACGGCACCGCCACCTGGCAGCCCGACGCCAAGGGCGGCAACGACCCCTACACCGACGGCCCCGAGGGGCGCCCTGGTGTCGTCGTACGGCCCACCGCCGGCTGTGGGCGTCGGACGTACTGGAGGATCGGCGGGACGGCGGCAGCGCCCGAGCTGTTCGTGCCGTTCGGGGACCCGGACGCGCCGGACGTGCGGATCCTCAAGCGGGTCCCCTGAGCCTCGACATGGGATTCTGAAGCAGGTCCCGTGAGCGTCACCGCCCGCGGTACTTGGGGCTTCTGCGTTCCACGAAGCTCGCCACTCCCTCCTGCGCGTCGGCCGTCGTCATGTTGATCTCCTGTGCGGTGGCCTCGGCGGCGAAGGCGGTGGCGCGGTCGCTGTCCAGGGAGGCGTTGACGAGCTGTTTCGTCAGGGCGAGGGCGCGGGTGGGGCCGGCGGCGAGCCGGGCCGCCCACTCGCGGGCCGTCTTGTCCAACTCCCTGTCCGGGACGACCCGGTTGACCAGGCCGAGCCGTTCCGCGTCGGTGGCGGAGAGCGCGTCGCCGAAGAACATCAGCTCCTTGGCCCGCTGCGGGCCGACGAGACGCGGCAGGAGGTAGGCGCCGCCGCCGTCGGGGACCAGGCCCCGGCGCACGAACACCTCGATGAACCGGGCCGATTCGGCGGCCAGCACGAGGTCGCAGGCCAGGGCCAGGTGGGCGCCGAGCCCGGCCGCCGTGCCGTTGACCGCCGCGATCACCGGCTTCTCGCAGTCCAGGACGGAGGCGACGAGCCGCTGGGCGCCCTCGCGGATCATCCGGGCCACGTCACCGGCGACCCGCTCAGCGCGCCCGTCACCGGCGCCCTGCTCGCCTGCCGTCCGTTGGCCCGACCCGTCACCGGAGCCCTGCTCGCCTACCGCCCGCTGGCCCGACCCGTCACCGGCGCCCCGCTCGCCGGCCGTCCGCTCGCCCGACCCGTCACCCGCACCCCGCTCGCCGGCCCCCGTGCCGCCCCGCAGGTCCGCGCCCGCGCAGAAGCCTCGCCCGGTGCCGGTGAGGACCACGGCCCGGATGTCGGGGTCCGCGGACGCCTCGCCGAACAGCTGGATGAGACGGTCCCGTTGGGCGGGTGTCAGTGCGTTGAGCGCTTCGGGGCGGTTGAGGGTGAGGTACGCGACCTGGCCGTCGACGACGTGCAGCACCTCGCTCACCGGCACACCACCAACGCGTCCAGCGCCACCGCGCCCTGCCCCCTGGGCAGCACCATCAGCGGGTTGACGTCGAGTTCCGCCAGCTCGTCCCCGAGCTCCACCACCATCCGCTGCACCCGCAGCACCACTTCCACGAGCGCGTCCAGGTCGGCCGGCGGCCGTCCCCTGACCCCGTCGAGGAGGGCCCGCCCGCGCAGCTCCGCCAGCATGTCCCGGGCCTGCTCCTCCCCGAAGGGCGGCACCCGTACGGCGGTGTCGCGCAGCACCTCGACCAGCACCCCGCCGAGCCCGACCGTCACGGTCGGCCCGAACAGCTCGTCGTGCACGGCCCCGACGACCATCTCGACGCCCCGCTCGACCATCTGGCAGACCAGGACGCCGTCCAGGGTCACGTCCTCGTAGCGTGCGATGTCGGTCAACTCACGGTAGGCGTCGCGTACTTGGCTGGCCGAGGTCAGACCGATCCTCACCAGGCCCAGCTCCGTCTTGTGGGCGATCCTGGCGCCGGACGCCTTCATCACGACCGGGTAGCCCACCAGGCCCGCCGCCCGTACGGCCGCCGCCGCGCTGGTCACCAGCTGCTCGCGCGGTACCCGGATCCCGTACGCCCGCAGCAGCTGCTTCGCCGCGTGCTCGCTGAGCTGCTGGCCCGGGCGCATCAGTGCCTGCGCCTTGCGGAAGGAGGGTGAGGGGGTGCGCGGGGCCTCGTCGAAGGGGGAGCGGTAGCCGCTGACGAAGCGGTGGTGGTCGAGGTAGGCGCGGACCGCGTTGATGCAGTTGCCGACCGTGCGGAAGGTGGCCACCCGGGAGGAGCCGAGCAGGACCTCGCGGTAGGCCGGTTCGGTGCCGACGGGCGAGCCCCACACCACGCAGACCAGCTTGTCGGTCTGCTCGGCGGCGTCCACCAGGTCCTGGACCAGCCGGTCGCTCAGCGGCGGGAACGGGCCGGTCACCGGACAGATCAGCACCCCCACGGACGGGTCGGCGAGGATCGCGTCGATGATCTTCCGGCCGCGCCAGTCGCCGACCGGGTGCCCCCCGTTGTCCACCGGGTTGGCGACGCTCAGGAACTCCGGTATCCACTGGTGCAGTTCGTCCTGCTTGGCCTGAGACAGGGTGGGCAGCCGCAGCCCCGCCTCGGTCGCCAGGTCGGCGAAGTGGGCGCCGGTGCCGCCCGAGATCGAGTACACCACGACCCCTTCGGCACGCGGCGGCCTCGCGCGGGCCAACAGGGCGGCGGTGTCCTGGAGTTCGTCGAGGCCGTCGACACGGATCACGCCGTACTGCCGCATCGCCGCGTCCACCACCGCGTCGGCGCCGGTGAGCTTGCCGGTGTGGGAGGCGGCCGTGCGGGCGCCGGTCTCGGTGCGGCCGACCTTGACCGCGACCACGGGTACCTTGCGGCGGGCGGCCCGGTCGGCGGCGAGCAGGAAGGAACGGCCGTCCTTGAGGCCCTCGACGTAACAGGCGATGGCTCCGACCTCGGGCCGTTCCGCGAAGTACGAGAGGAAGTCGGCGGTCTCCAGGTCGGCCTCGTTGCCGGTGGGCGCCCAGTGGGTGAGGCGGATGCCGAGTTCCTGGAGGGCGTAGACCGGGCGGCCCTGGTGGCCGGACTGGGTGATCAGGGCGATGCCGGGTCCTTCGAGGTCCTCGCGGAAGGAGGAGAAGGCGTTCAGGTTGGTGTTGGGGCCCAGCAGCCGTATCCCGGACTCGGCCACGGCGGCCGCGAGCCGTTCCTGTGCCGCCGCCCCCTCCTCGCCGGTCTCGGCGAAGCCGGAGGCGAAGACCACCGCGAACTTCACCTTGGCCTCGGCCAGTTGCTCGATCACCGGCAGCGGGTCCGCGACCAGCAGGACGGCCAGGTCGACCTGTTCGGGCAGGTCGGCGACCGAGGTCACGCAGGGGATGCCGAAGACGGCCGGGCGGGTCGGGTGCACCGGGTGCAGCCGGGCTCCGACCCGTCCGGCCCAGTCGATCAACTGCCGGGTGATCCCGGTGTTCGGGCGGCCCTCGGCGTCCGAGGCGCCGATCACGGCGACCGACTCCGGCCGGAAGAAGCGGTCCAGATCGGGGACGTCCGTATACAGCGGACGCCCGCCGACGTCGAGGTCGTCGACGTCGGCGGGTCTGCCGTGGACGGCGGGGCCGGGTTGCTCGCCGCACGCGATGACCCGGGCCCGGCGGGAGTCGGTGGTGAGGGTGCCGTGGGTTGATCCAAGCATCGGTCCGCCCGCTCCTGTGTGACAGCGTGAATAACTGACGCTCTGTCAGATTACAGAACTGACGCTGCGTCAGGAACGGGCGTGCACGCAAAGTTGACGAGCGGACTACAGCACCGCGAGGACCTCCTTGGCCACCCGCTCACCGGAGCGGACGGCTCCGTCCATGAAGCCGTTCCAGTGCAGGGAGGTCTCCGTGCCCGCCCAGTGGATGCCGCCCACCGGGGTGCGCAGGGCGGCGCCGTACTGGGTCAGGACACCGGGCGCGGCGATGGAGACCGGGCCGCCGCGGGCGTAGGCCTCGTTGTTCCAGCGTTGCAGGACGAAGGAGGTGGGGGAGGCCGCTTTCGAGCCGAAGTAGGTCACGTAGTCCTTGAGGACGGCCGCCTTGACCTCGGCCTCGCTCGCCGCGTCGAACTTGCGGGCCTCGTCGGCCTCGATGAAGCCCATCAGGGCGCCGTAGGAGGCGTCCGGCGGGGAGTTGTCGAAGGTCGAGCTGATCACGCCGGAGTCGCTGACGACCTGGCCGTTGAGCCCGTCGGCCCGCCAGAAGGGGGTGTCGTAGATCGCGATCGCCTTGCCGACCGAGGCCATCGGCAGCCGCTGGGTCAGCTGGTCGCGGGCGGCCGGCAGCAGCGGGTCGTAGGTGATGCGGGCCGCGAGCGGCGGCGGTACGGCGACCACGACCCGCTTGGCGGTGACGGTGATTCCGTCGGCCGTGACGACGTACTTCGAGCCGGACTTGGCGATCGTGCGCACCGGGGCGTTCAGGACCACCCGGTCGCCGAGGGTGGCGGCGAGCTTGATCGGCACCTGCTGGGAGCCGCCGACGAAGCGCAGCTCCTGGGCGCCGCCCGCGGTCTCGGTGAGGCGCTCCAGGGTGCCGGGGGTGGTCTCGTTGCCGGCCGCGGCTATGTAGAACAGCACGAACAGCAGCGAGAGTTCGCGGGGTTCGGCGGAGAAGATCGAGGTGCAGGCCACGTCCAGGAGGAACTTGGCCGACGGGATCACGGCGTTGGCCCGCAGCCAGGTCTCGAAGGTCTGCCGGTCCCACTCGTCGGCCTTGGGAGCGGTCCAGGGCGCGTCCAGCGGGACCTGCTTGGCCATGTCGTCGAGGGAGGCCTGGACGATCGCCGCGTTGGCGAGGCCTGCCGCGTCGACGGGCGGGACCGAGCCGAGGAGGCCGTCGGTGGCGTACGGGGTCCTCTTGCCGTCCTTGTAGAGCAGGTTGTTGCCGGTGTTGTAGGTGGGGAAGGTGCCCACCCCCAGCGAGTCGGCGAGGGCCTTGATGCGGTCCTGGGTGGGGCCGATGAACTCGCCGCCGCCCTCGGTGACCCCGCCGTTGGCCAGCTTCAGGTTCAGGACCCGGCCGCCGACGCGGTCCCGGGCCTCCAGGACGGCGACCGTCTTCCCGCCCGCGACCAGGTCACGGGCGGCGGTGAGTCCGGCGAGGCCGCCGCCGACGATCGCGACGTCCACGTCACGGGTCGTCGCGGCGGAGGCGGGAGCGGCGGCGGTGCCGGTGAGCGCGACGGCACCGGCCGCGGCGGCGGCACCGCCGAGCAGGGAGCGCCGGGAGAGGGGGGAGAGCGGGGAGAGCTGTCTTTCGCGTGCCACGTGCGTCCTCCGTGGTGGAGAGAGTGTGGAGCTAGAACATGAGAGTTGTTCACATTCTGGCCCCGCGCGACGGCACACGACAACGCTCCTGTCACATCTCTCGCAGATGTAACAGGAGCGCTGGTGAAGGGAGTTGGGGTCCCGGGCGCCGGACGGGCAGTCGCAGGTGCGTCGGACGGGTAGCCGGAAGCGGGTCGGACGGGCAGTCGCAGGTGCGTCGGACGGGTAGCTGGAAGGGGGTCAGACGGGCAGTCGCGAGAGGCGGCTCCCGCCGCCCTTCTCCGCGGCCTTCGCCGCCTTCTCGACGGCCTTCGCGATCCTCTCGGCGTCCATGGCGACCTCCCGGAAGGTGCCGCTGATGGGCGTGACGAACCCGGAGAAGTAGAGGCCGGCGGCGTTCTTCGGGGCACGGGCCCCGTTGACCACCGGACCCCCGCGCCCGTCGAGGACGTCCAGGCCGCCGACCAGACCCTCCAGCGAACGGGCGTACCCCGTGGCCGCGATCACCGCCTCCGGGGTGATCCGGGTGCCGTCGGCGAGCAGGACCTCGTCGCCCTCGAAGCCCTCGACGGCGGCCACCACCTCGATGCGGCCCTTGCGGATCGCGTCGATGAGGCCGACGTCCTGGACCGGGATGGCGCCCGCCTTGGCCCGGCTGTAGAGGCCGGTGTCGGGGCGGGGCAGGCCGTGCGCGGAGAGGTCGGGGACGCTGAGCTTCGCCAGGGGACGGGCCAGGCGGTCGACGAGGCCGACCGGCAGCCGTCGTACGAGCACGCCCGTGTACTGGGCCGCCCAGCCGGCCGTGGAACGGCGGACGATGTGCGGGGCGGTGCGCACCGACAGCCGGACCCGTGCGGCGCCGCCCTCGACCAGGTCCACGGCGATCTCGGCACCGGTGTTGCCGACGCCGACGACCAGGACGTCACGGCCCGCGTAGGGCTCGGGGTTGCGGTACTCGCCCGCGTGCCGCAGCTCGCCCTTGTACTCCTCGCGGCCCGGCCAGTCCGGCAGCAGCGGGGTGTGGTTCCAGCCGGTGGCCACGACCACCGCGGCGCCGGTCAGTTCGCGGCCGCCGGTGGCGTGCAGCAGCCAGCCGCTGCCGTCGGGGGTGCGCTCGATGCGGGAGACCTCGACTCCGGTGACCGTCTCCAGCTCGTGGTGCTCCGCGTACTTCTCCAGGTAGCGCACCACGTCGTCGCGCGAGACCCAGCGGCCGAAGCGGCGGGGCATCGGCAGTCCGGGCAGCGCCGACAGACGGCGGGTGGTGTGCAGGTGGAGGCGGTCGTAGTGGCGCCGCCAGGACGCGCCGACGTGCTCGGACTTCTCCAGGACGACCGCGCGGATCCCCCGGGCGCGCAGTGCGTACGCGACGGAGAGTCCGGCCGGGCCGCCGCCGACCACGTACACGGGGTGGTCGGCGGTGCTGGTGGAGAGAGAGGAGTCGCCCATGAGCGCGAGCGTAATCAGACAGCTCGTTGATAGGTCTCGGTCAAGACGGGAATTGGTTGCGGATCGATCACGCCTGTAGGAGAAGTGCGTGGGTCGCGTGACGTAGCCCACACGGAAAACTCCAGAGTGCCGGACCGGCCGGCCGACAGGGTTCCCGGAACCCTCCATCTGACGTACCGTCAGATTTCATGGACACGATCTGGCTCACCGGGGCCGAGTGGCTTGCCGTCCTGCGCATCGGTCTCGGCCTGTGGTGGCTGGAGAGCTGGCGGCACAAGGACAAGAAGACGTGGTTCAAGGGCGGTGGCATCACCTGGGCCGCCGACATCGCCGCCAAGCACCGCTGGACCCCGGTCCGCAGCGGCTTCGACGTGGTCGTCGCACCCCGTCCCAAAACCATGGCCTACGTCGTCGCGTACGCCGAACTCGCCCTGGGACTCGGTCTGATCCTCGGACTGCTGACGCCGGTCGCCCTGGTCGGCGGGCTGCTCCTGAACGTCCTCTACTTCACCCTGATGATCCACGACTGGGCCGAGCAGGGGCAGAACTCGATGATGGCCCTCATCTCGCTCGTGGCCCTGTTCGGGATGTCCTGGCAGACGTGGTCGCTCGACGCCGCGCTGGGCTGGTTCCGGTGACCGGGACTCCGGCGACCCCGCGGTACGACCTGCCGGAGGCGGACGCCTTCACGCGGACCTACTGGGACGCGGCATGGCAGGGGGTGCTGCTGCTCAGGCGCTGCGGGGCGTGCGAGCGGGTCCACCACTACCCGCGCGAGTTCTGCCCGCACTGCTGGAGCGAGGACGTCTCCTGGTTCGCGGCGACCGGCCGGGCCACCCTGCACACCTGGTCGGTCGTCCACCGCAACGACCTGCCGCCGTTCAAGGACCGCACCCCCTACGCCGCCGCCGTCGTCGACCTCGCCGAGGGCCCGCGGATGATGACGGAGATCGTGCACTGCGCCCACGAGGACCTGCGGCCGGGGCTGGAACTGGAGGCGGTCTTCCCGGAGGGCGTCCCGAAGTTCAGGCCGCGGGGAGGGCCGACAGGGGCTTGATTGAATGGCCCGGTGCCCCCTCTCGACGATCAGCACCCCACCAGCCACCCCTTCCCCGACCTGCACGGTCACGGCCTGTGGCTGCGGCCGTGGGACCCGGACAGCGACGCCGACGCCGAGAGCTGGCTACGGGGCGTCACCGACCCGGACTTCGCCCTCTGGAACACCCCGCTCACCCTGATCGACGACCTCGCCGGCGCCCGCGAGGCGCTGCGCCGCAAGGGCGGCATGGCGGCGGACGGCACCAGCGCGTCGTACCGGATCGATGACGAGTCGAGCGGTACGACACTGGGGCACGTCGGAGTCGACGGCATCAACCACGTCTTCAGCACCGCCCGCGTCGGCTACTGGGTCCTCCCCGAGGCCCGCGGCCGGGGCGTCGCCACCCGGGCCCTCCGCCTTGCCTCCCACTGGGCGCACACCGAACTGGCCCTCCACCGCCTTGAGTTGGGTCACGGCGTCGGCCACGAGGCGTCCTGCCGCGTCGCCGAACGCTGCGGCTTCCGCTACGAGGGCACGCTACGGGGATCGATGTTCGAGGCGGGCCGCCACGACGCCTTCCGCGACGCCCATCTGCACGCCCGACTGGCGAGCGATCCGGAGCGGGGGTGAGGGGCGGGCGGCGAAACCCGGGGCGACCGTAGCCCTGGGCACCGCCCTCACCCATCCCCTGGGCGCCGCCCTCGCCCGTCCTCCCGGTGGACCTGGCGGTGGGCCTGCCGGTGGACCTGCCGGTGGGCCTCCGGTGGACCTGCCGGTGGCGCTCCCGGTGGACCGGTTCAAGCCCACGCCGTCCCGGGCGCGACGGGCGAGCGGGCCGAGATGTCGCGGCCGACTCTTAACTCGCCCTTTGCCGAAGCCCGTTGTCCCGCCGGACGGCCCTTGCCAGCATGCCGGGATGCGTATCTCCACCGCCTACGAGGGCGCCCTCGGCGACTACTTCGCCGGCAACGCGACCGACGGCCCCTACAACGCCCACACCGACCGCCCCGCCATGCTCGAACTGGCCGGGGACGTCACGGGTCTGCGGGTGCTGGACGCCGGCTGCGGGGCCGGGCACTACATCACGGAACTACGGGCCCGCGGCGCGGCCGAGGTGGTCGGGGTCGAGGGCAGCGCGAGACTGCTGGACCACGCCCGGGACCGCGTAGGTGACGACCCCGCCGTCACGCTGCACCACCACGACCTGGAGGAACCCCTCGCCTTCCTGCCCGACGACTCCTTCGACCTCGGCGTCGTGGCCCTGGTCCACCATCACCTGGAAGCCCGCCGGGAGTTGCTGGCGGAACTGCACCGCGTGCTGCGCCCCGGCGGAACACTGCTGCTCTCCACCGTCCACCCGACCGCCGACTGGATCTGGCACGGCGGCTCCTACTTCGACGAGGACCGTGTGGAGACCCGCTTCGGGGACAGCGGAGCCACCAACTCCTACCGCCGTATGACGATGCAGACCTTCCTCGGCGAACTCCTCGACACCGGATTCGCCCTGGAGCGGCTCGTGGAGCCCCGCGCCACGGAGGCGGCCCGCCGGGTCGACGAGGCCCGCTACCTGAAAACCCACCAAACGCCGTTCTTCGTGGCGGTGCGCATGCGCAAGGACGCCGGGTGAAATTCGCGAGCATGTTCCGGCACCCCGGAGGACGATGAGGCATGCGCCCCGAGACCCCGCCGCCTCCCCCGACTGCCGACTCCTGGCACGTCACCGAGGACCTGGACGCCTTCCTCTCCCAGGCCGGCACCTTCCTCCGCTCCCGCCCCGACCTGCACACCCTCGTGCTCACCGTGGTCGAGACACTGCGCAACGGCGGAGCGCGGACGTACGGCGAGCAGGCGCCCTGGTTCGGGGTGCTGGAGGAGGCCGGGCAGGTGCGGGCGGCCTGCTTCCGGACGCCGCCGCACCGGCTGGTGACCACCGCGCTCACCCCCGCACAGGCCGACGCGCTCGCCGCCCGTCTGCTCGCACTGGGACGCCCGGTCTCCGGCGTCAACGCGGTCCGCGAGACCGCGGACGCGTTCGCCGCGTCCTGGTCTCGCCGTACGGGCGCCACGACCGGCCCCCGCCCGCACGGCACCCGACTCCACCGGCTCGCCGCACTGACCCCACCGGACCCGGCACCGCCGGGGCGGGCCCGGATCGCGGGACAGGCGGACCGGGAACTGCTCGCCCTCTGGTTCGGCGAGTTCCAGGAGGCCATCGGGGAGCCCGGCCGGCAGGACGCCAGCGCCTGGACCGACACCCGGCTCGCCTACGGCGGTCTCACCCTCTGGGAGACCCCCGACGGCACCCCCGTCTCCATGGCCGGGATCAGCCCCCTGCTCGCCGGCATGATCCGGGTCGCGCCTGTCTACACCCCGGCTCCCCTCCGCCGCCGCGGCTACGCCGCCGCCGTCACCACCGCGATCACCCGCACAGCCCTCGACCGCGGCGCCGACCAGCTCCTCCTCTTCACCGACCTGGCCAACCCGACCAGCAACGCCCTCTACCGGCGCCTCGGTTACCGCCCGGTGGCGGACTTCACGGCGTACGACTTCACAGAGCCGTCCTGACGCCCCGCCCCCGACCCCACCTCGTCCCCAGGGATCACCAACCATGCGCCCCGAAGACTGGCACCTCACCGACGACCTCGACGACTTCCTCGCCCGCGCAGGTGACTTCCTGCGCTCCCGCCCCGTCGCGCACATCATGCCGCTGACCTGGGCCGCACGACTGCGTACCCGGGGCGCGGCGGCCTACGGCGCGGAAGCCGCGGTCTTCGGGCTGCTGGAGCGGGACGGCGAGACGCGGGCCGCCTTCTACCGCCTCTCACCGTCCCGCGGCATCAGCCTCACCCCTCTCACCCCCGAGCAGGCCGACGCCCTCGCCGCCCGACTGGCCGCCCTCGGGCACACGCTGCCCTCCGTCAGCGCGGACCATGACACCGCCGCCGTGTTCGCCGAGGCCTGGCGGCGGCACACCGGTGCCACGCCGACCCTGCGCGTACGGCTCCATCTGCACCGCCTCGGCACGCTCACCCCGCCGTCGCCGTTCCCCGAGGGCCGGGGCCGGTTCGCGGGAGAGCAGGATCTGGAACAACTCATGGGCCTGTGCAGGGGGTTCGCCGCCGACGTGGGGGAGGACGTCACCATCGACGCCGAGTCCTGGCCCCGCACCCGCTTCTCCGACAAGAACTACGTGTTCTGGGAGACCCCCGACGGCACCCCCGTCTCCCTGGCGGGCCTGAACCCGATGGTCGCCGGCCTGAGCCAGGTGGACCCCGTCTACACCCCCGCCGACCGGCGCGGCCACGGCTACGCGGCCGCCGCCACGGTCGAGGTCAGCCGGGCCGCGCTCGCCGCGGGCGCCACCGACGTCGTGCTGTTCACGGACGCGGCCAACCCGACCAGCAACGCCCTCTACCGGCGCCTCGGTTACGTCCCGGTCGTCGACTGGTCCGGGTACGACTTCGCGTAGACCGCAGTCACCCGAGTCACGGCCACAGCAGTTGCCGCTCCCAGCCGCCGTCCGTGCGGCGGTAGGCGAGGCGTACGTGCTGCCTGCGCTCGTCGCCCTGGAAGAACTCGACCTCCTCGGGGGCGAGCCGGTACAGCGTCCATGAGGGGACGGGTGCCGCGGGTTCCCGTTGCGCTCGGTCCCAGGACTGCTCGGAGGCCCGCGCCAACTCGTCCAGGGAGCCCAGTACTTCGCTCTGCCGCCCGGTGAGGGCCGCCGCCAGCGCACCGGTCGAGCGGGCGTGCAGGTCGGCCTGGCCCTCTCCGGAGGGGGCCGCGGTCACCGGACCCCGTACCCGCACCTGCCGGCCCAGCACCGGCCAGTAGAAGCCGAGCGCGGCGTACGGCCGGACCGCCAGGTGGCCGCCCTTGCGGCTGTGGGCGTGGCTCGCGAAGGCGAAGCCGTCCGCGTCGGCGCCATGCAGCATCACCGTGCGCACGTCCGGCCGCCCCTCCGGGTCCGCCGTGGCCAGGGACATGGTGTGCGGCTCGGTCTGCCCGGCCGCCACCGCCTGAGCGAACCAGGTGGTGAACAGCTCCAGCGGGGCCGCGGGCGCGCCGGCCGGGTCGAAGGCGGGCAGCGTGGTGACCTCCGGGTCCCACACCCGCAGCGACCTGAGCAGCTCGTGAAGATCGGTTGCCATGCCCCAGACGGTACCGACGGGTGCGCCCTACCTCTGGGAGAGCTAGACTTAGTCCATCGCTTAGTCCACCCGTGACCTTACCGTGAGGCAGCCATGGAAGCAGCCCGTCAGTACAACGTCCATGAAGCCAAGACGCACTTTTCGCGGATTCTGGAGCAGGTTGCGACCGGTGAGGAAATCGTGATCAGCAAGGCGGGAGAGCCGGTGGCGAAGGTGGTGCCGCTGCGCCCCAAGGTGAAGCGGACCGGCCGGGGCTCGCTCCGGGGGCAGATCCACATCCCGGACGA
Organism: Streptomyces griseorubiginosus; assembly: GCF_001514195.1. Taxonomy (GTDB): domain Bacteria; phylum Actinomycetota; class Actinomycetes; order Streptomycetales; family Streptomycetaceae; genus Streptomyces; species Streptomyces griseorubiginosus. The sequence continues at coordinate 324,990 of NZ_KQ948744.1, forward strand.
CTTCGATGAACTGCCCGACGACATCGCCGACGCTTTCGGGATGCGCTGATGAGGCTGCTGCTCGACACCCATGTCGTTCTGTGGTGGTTGGGCGACTCCATCGAGCTGTCCGGTGAGGTCAAGGATCTGCTCGACACGGAACCCGCGGTGTACGTCAGTGCCGTATCACCGTGGGAGATCGCCATGAAACAGTCCCTCGGAAAACTGGAAGGCCCGGAGGACCTGGCTGAGCGGGTGCGCGACAGCCAGTTCACCAGCCTGCCCGTCACAGCTGGGCACGGCGTGCGTGCGGGCCGGCTCCCGGCGCACCACCGGGACCCCTTCGACCGGATACTGGTCGCCCAGGCGCAGATCGAGGGGATGACCCTGGTGACGCGGGACAAGTGGATCCCGCAGTATGACGTGCGGGTCATGCCCGTGTGAGAGGAATCCGGCGGCGACGCGGGTTGTGCCCTAACGCCCCAGCACCACCGTCCCCGACGAGCAGAACCACCCGCCCGTCCCCGACGCCACCGCCAGCCCCGGCGCGGACCCGTCCCGGCGTCTGACCTGCCGGGCGCCCGCCTCCCCGCGCAGCTGCCGTACCGCCTCCACGAGCAGGAACAGTCCGCGCATGCCCGGGTGCTGGGCGGACAGGCCGCCGCCGTCGGTGTTCACCGGCAGGTCGCCGCCCTCGACCAGCAGCCGCCCCTTCTCCACGAAGGAGCCGCCCTCGCCCTTCGCGCAGAAGCCGAGGTCCTCCAGGGTCACCAGCGTCATGTACGTGAACGCGTCGTAGATCTCGGCGAGTTCGACCTCCTCCGGCCGCACCCCGGCCCGCTCGAAGGCCAGCCGTCCGCTCACCGCGGCCGGGGACACCGTGAAGTCGGGCCACTCGGACATGCTGACGTGCGAGACGTACTCCCCGGTGCCGAGCACCCAGACGGGGGCGGTACGGCAGTCCCGTACGTACTCCTCGGCCACCAGCAGCACCGCCGCGCCGCCGTCGGAGCGGATGCAGCAGTGCAGCTTGGTGAAGGGGTCCGCGATCATCGGGCCCGCCAGGACGTCGTCCACGGTGATCGGGTCGCGGAACATCGCCTCCGGGTTCAGCGCCGCGTTGGCCCGTGCCTGTACCGCGACGGACGCCAACTGCTCGATCGTCGTACCGTGTTCGATCATGTGACGGCGGGCCGCCATCGCGTACTTGGCGATCAGGGTGTGGCCGTACGGCACCTCGAACTGGAGCGGGCCGCGAGCGCCGAAGGAGAGCGTGCCGGTGCGGCGGCCCGCCTTGATGTCGGCGCGGGCCATGGAGCCGTAGACCAGGAGCACCGCGTTCGCGTGTCCGGCGGCGATCGCGTCGGCCGCGTGGGCCGCCATGACCTCCCAGGTGGAGCCGCCGACGGAGGTCGAGTCGACCCAGGTGGGGCGCAGGCCCAGGTACTCGGCGATCTCGACGGGGGCGAGGGTGCCGGTGCCCGCGGAGGCCAGGCCGTCGACGAGGGACCGGTCCAGGCCCGCGTCCGCCAGTGCGCGGCGGGCGGCCTGGGCGTGCAGCGCGTAGGGGGTCGTGTCGTCCACGCGGCCGCAGTCCGCGAGGGCCACGCCGGTGATCGCGACTTTCCGGCTCCCGGGGGGCATGAGGGGCCTCCTGCCTCTGGGCAACTGGTGCGGGCGCTCCTAATATGACGGACCGTCAGATCCGGAGGGAAGAGGAAGAGCCATGGACGCTCGCTTCACCGCCGAACAGGACGAGATCCGGGGCGCGTTGTGGGATCTGCTGCGCAGGCGATGCGGCCCGCGTGAGCTGCGGGAGGCGCTCGACACCCCGGCCGGCCACGACCCCGACCTGTGGGCGGCCCTCGCCGGACAGCTGGGGCTGCCGGGACTGGCCCTGCCCGAGGAGTACGGCGGTGTGGGCTGCTCGGCGACCGAACTGGCGCTGGCCTGCGAGGAGACGGGCCGGGTGCTGGCGCCCTCGCCCCTGCTGGCGACGGCCGTCCTCGCCGCCCCCCTGCTGCTGGCCCTGGGCACGGAGGCCCAGCGAGCGGACCTGCTCCCCCGCCTCGCCTCCGGCACCCTGACCGCCACCCTCGCCGCCCCACCGGCCACGGCCCTCGCCCTCACCTGCGGCAACGAGGGGGAGTGGGCCGGGGGCGGGCGCGCGGGGGGAGTGCAGGCACGACTCGTCCGCGGTACGGGAGGCGACGCCACCGCAGGGCCGGGCGCGCCGGGAGGTGGCGCCGGCACGGTCTGGCGGCTCTACGGCCAGGTCGAGCAGGTTCTCGACGGGCATACCGCCGGTCTTCTGGTCGTCGCCGCGCACGCCGGGGGGTTCGCCCGGTCCCGCACTCTGCTGTTCCTGGTTTCCAGTGACGCTCCCGGGCTCGTCCGGACCCGGCAGACCGCTCTCGATGCCACCCGGCCCCGGGCGTGCATCCAACTACGGCACGTGGAGGCCGAGTTGCTGGGCGGGGACGACGAGGCCGACGTGCTGGAGGCGCTGGCCCGCCTCGGTGACACCGTCGCCGCCGTGCTCGCCTGCGAGGCCGTCGGGGCCGCCGACCGGGCGCTGGAGCGGACCGTCGAGTACGTGGGGCAGCGGGAGCAGTTCGGGCGGGCGATCGGGTCCTTCCAGGCCGTGAAGCACCGGCTGGCCGATGTGTACGTGCAGCTCCAGGCGGCCCGCTCGGCCGCCTACTACGCCGCCTGGGCCGTCGGACAGGGCGAGCAGCGGGTCGGCGGTCTCGCCCTCGCCCAGGCCCTGGAGGCGCTGCGCACCGCGGCCGCCGAGGGCATCCAGCTGCACGGCGGCATCGGGTTCACCTGGGAGCACGAAGCCCATCTGTACTTCAAGCGGGCGACCGGAGACGATCTGCTCTTCGGGCCCGCGCACCGGCTGCGGGCGCACGCCGCCGACGCGGCACGGCTCTTCGAGCGGACGGAGGTGACGGTGTGATCGGGGAACGGATCGTGCAGAAGGTGTCGTCCACGCGCGGCTTCGCCAAGGTGGCCCCCCATGTGATTCCCGCGCTGGACCGGGCCGTGCACCGGCTCACCCGGGGGAAGGTCCTGCTCAGCGCCCAGATGCTGCCGGGGGTGATCCTCACCTCCACCGGGGCGAGAAGCGGGCTGGCCCGCCGGACCCCGCTCGCCTGCATGCCCGAGGAGGAGGGCCGCTCCTGGATCCTCATCGGCTCGAACTTCGGCCGCGAGGGCCACCCCGCCTGGACCGGCAACCTCATCGCCCACCCCGACGCCGAGGTCAGCTGGAAGGGTGCGGACATCCCGGTGCGGGCGACCCTGCTGACGGGGGAGGAGCGGGCGGCCGTGTGGAAGACCGCGCTGGCGTTCTGGCCGCCGTACGCCACCTATCAGGCGCGGGTGGAGCGGGAGATCCGGCTCTTCCGGATCGTACGCGCGACGGGCGGCCGTCCACCCGAGTGAAAGCCGCGTACGCACGACAGGCGGCCGTCCACCCGAGTGAACAGCCGCCTGCCTGACAGGACTTGAGACCGGTGAGCCGAGAAAGAGGGGACGCGCTACTTCGTCGGCTTCTTCCCGGTGACGCCCAGATGCACCAACAGCGCCAGGTTCGGCTTGAGTTCAGCCTGCTTGACGCCCCACGTCTGGAAGCCCTTCTGGTGCGAGGCCACCGCCGCGAGCATCGCGACCAGGGAGCCCGCCACCGCGGCCGGGTTGACGTCCTTGTCGACCTTGCCCTTGGACTGGAGCTCGGCGACCGCGTCCGAGAGGGAGTTGTTCACCGAGTTCAGGATCTTCATGCGGATCTTGTAGAACCGCTTGTCGCCCTCGGCGGCACCGAGGTCGACCACGCGCAGGATCGCGTCGTTCCTGCGCCAGAACTCGAGGAAGCCCTCCACGAGTTCCTGCGCGGTCTGCCATCCCGCCTTGCCGACCCATGACCGGCCTTCGAGCAGCTCGGTCAACTGGCCGCCCTCGGTCGCCATTTGCTCGGCGATCTCCAGGACGGCGCCTTCGACGTCCGGGAAGTACTGGTAGAAGGTCGCGGGTGAAGTGCCCGCCTTCCGGGCGACATCGATGACTTTGACGTCCCGGTAAGGGGAGGAGCTGAGCATCTCGCTGAGGCAGTCGAGCAGCTTCTGCCGGGTCGCCTGCCCACGCCGACCGGCCACACGGCCGTCGACGGTACGCACTTGTCCTGTCATGCCGTCAGCTTACCGAGGGGTGATCGGAGCGCGATTCGGCCGACTGCAAATGGGGTGCGAGGGGTCCGGGAGGCGGGTGTGCCTGGTCCTGCGGGGTGCGTGCGTCGCCGTTACTTTGACGGTATGGCCGAAAACAGGGCATCCGCAGACGGAACGGGTTACGGCGAGGGCGTCCCCTGCTGGGTGGACGCGCAGCTGCCCGACGTGGCCGCCGGGCAGCGGTTCTACGGTGAGCTCTTCGGGTGGACCTTCGAGGAGGCGCCCGGCGGCTCGGTGTGGGCCCTGCGCGAGGGCGAACCGGTCGCCGGGCTCGCCCGCAAGACCGACGGGCGGATGCCCACCGTGTGGACGGTGTACTTCGCCACCCCGGACATCGAGGGTCTCGCCGACCGGATCTGGGCGGCCGGCGGACAGGTCGTCACCGCTCCCGTGCCGGTCGCGGAGCTGGGCATGTCCGCGCTGGTCACCGACCCGGAGGGGGCCGTGTTCGCGCTGTGGGAGCCCGGCAGTCACCAGGGCTTCGGGGTCCGGCACCGGCCCGGCACCTTCGCCTGGGCGGAGCTGTACGCCCGGGACACCGAGGCCGCCAACACCTTCTACGGCGGCCTCTTCCACGACGCCCTCTTCGGCCCGGACGCCCACCCCGACTTCGGCCGCGCCCCCGTCGCCGACGTGTTCCCCGCCGAGATGCCGCCCCATTTCCTCGTCCACTTCCAGGTGGAGGACTGCGAGGCGGTGCTCGGGACGGTCGGCCGGCTCGGGGGGCGGGTCCAGGCGCCGCCATTCGAGACGTCGTACGGGAAAGTGGCGGTCGTCACCGACAATCAAGGGGCGTCGTTCGCGGTTCTGGAGCGGACGGAGCGGTAGAAGATACCGGTTTGATGTGAGACACCCCATTTGACCCCGGGTTCGCCACCAGGCCTCCGGCCAGGAAGAATCAGGGTTGCGTGCCGCCATGGCGGTGCGGTGGTGAGACGCTGCACGGGGTCGCGTACATATGTGGGTGGCGCGGCTTGTACGGGGAGGTGGCAGGCAGAGTGGTGGATCAGCTGACGCAGCACGATCCGCGCAGGATCGGGCCGTTCGAGGTGCTGGGGCGGCTGGGTGCCGGCGGCATGGGGCTGGTCTATCTCGCGCGCTCGGCTTCGGGCCGGCGGGTGGCGATCAAGACCGTCCGTACGGAGCTCGCCGAGGACCAGCTCTTCCGGGTCCGCTTCACCCGCGAGGTGGAGGCGGCCCGGGCGGTCTCCGGCTTCTACACGGCGGCCGTGGTCGACGCCGACCCGCGCGCGGCCGTGCCGTGGCTGGCCACCGCCTATGTCCCCGCGCCCTCCCTCGAGGAGATAGTGAACGAGTGCGGGCCGCTCCCGGCCCAGGCGGTGCGCTGGTTCGCGGCGGGCGTCGCCGAGGCCCTCCAGTCCATCCACGGCGCCGG
>NZ_KQ948745.1 GCF_001514195.1 Streptomyces griseorubiginosus
CTCTTTCCGGCGGTCCCAACATTATCAGAAGTTTCGGGCCGGACTGACCGGCCATCTGTTTCCGATTTATCGGGAAGGCGCTCCTGCGAAATCGAGATTTCCAGAAGCAGGTAGATACTCACTGCTGCCGAGCGGGATGAACCCGGCTCCAGGCAACTGTTCGAATCTACCTCCCCGCATGGTCCGTGTCAACGGCTCCTGTGGGGCGAAGGAGACAGTAGCAGCTCACCAGGGTCGCCTGCACATCAGGCGGCTGTGGGCACCACGGCGCTGCGCTCGGCCGCCTCGACGTCTCCGGTGTCACCGGCACGCGCGGCTCGTCCGCCCAGGACGAAGACGTAGGCGAGGAAGGCCAGCTCGGCGACCACCCCTATGGTGATGCGGGCCCAAGTGGGCAGGCCAGAGGGGGTTACGAAGCCCTCGATGGCGCCCGAGACAAAGAGGACCAAGGCGAGGCCTATCGCCATGCCCACGGCGGCTCGGCCCTCCTCCGCCAGTGCGGTGCGTCTGGAACGCGGGCCCGGGTCTATCAGGGTCCAGCCCAGGCGCAGTCCTGTGCCGGCGGCGACGAAGACCGCGGTGAGCTCCAGGAGTCCGTGCGGGAGTACGAGGCCGAGGAAGGTGTCCAGGCGGCCGGCCGAGGACATCAGGCCGATGCCGACCCCGAGGTTGAGCATGTTCTGGAAGAGGATCCACAGGACCGGAAGGCCCAGGAAGACGCCGAGGACCAGGCACATGGCGGCGGCCTGCGCGTTGTTCGTCCACACCTGGGCGGCGAAGGAGGCCGCGGGGTGGCTGGAGTAGTAGGTCTCGTACTGGCCGCCGGGGCGGGTGAGCTCACGCAGTTCGCTGGGGGCCCCTATGGAGGACTGGACCTCGGGGTGGGTGCCGATCCACCAGCCCAGCAGGGCTGCGACGACCGTGGAGAGCAGGGCGGTGGGCACCCACCAGCGGCGGGAGCGGTAGACGGCGGCGGGGAAGCCGTAGGCGAGGAAGCGCGTGACGTCGCGCCAGGAGGCGCGGCGGGTTCCTGTGACGGCACTACGCGCGCGTGCCACGAGCTGGCTGAGTCGACCCGTGAGCTGGGGGTCAGGGGCACTGGACTGGATCAGGGAGAGGTGGGTGGCGGTGCGTTGGTAGAGGGCGACGAGTTCGTCCGCCTCAGCGCCGGTGAGGCGGCGTCGGCGCCCCAGCAGGGCGTCGAGGCGGTCCCACTCGGCTCGGTGGGCGGTGACGAAGACGTCGAGGTCCATCGGTCTGCCAGCTCCTCGGCTGATCGTCGGCTGCCGTCGTGAGAGTCAGCTTGTCGTACTGCGGCGCGATGCGCCCTCAGCTTGGCAGACTGGCCGTCCGAGAGGCAGTGCAGGGGAAGGGCGGCGGGCGTGAGTGAGCTGGTGACGGGCGAGGCGGTGGCGCTGGAACTGCGCCCTGCGAGGCTGCCCAGCAGGGCGTTGGCCGTGCTGATCGATCTGGCTCTGGCCATGGCTGTGTACCTCGCCGTGACCGTCGCTCTGGTGGCCGCTTCCGCCTCTCTGGACGACGCGGCTCAGGTCGCGATCTCGATCGCCGCGTTTCTGCTCGTGCTGGTGGGCGGGCCGATCGCGGTCGAGACGCTGAGCCACGGCCGGTCCTTGGGGAAGCTCGCCGTAGGGCTTCGTGTGGTGCGGGACGACGGTGGGCCGATCCGGTTCCGGCATGCCCTCGTGCGGGGTGCGATCGGGGTCGTCGAGATCGTGATGACGTTCGGGGTCGTCGCCTGTACCGCCTCGCTCGTCTCGGCGCGGGGGCGGCGGCTGGGTGACGTGTTCGCGGGGACGCTGGTCGTTCGGGAGCGGATTCCCGTCGCGCCCAGCGGTTTCGTACCGCCGCCTCCGCCCTGGCTGGCCGGGCGGTTCACGGAACTCGATCTGTCGGCGGTCCCCGACGGTCTGTGGCTTGCCATCCGTCAGTACCTGACGCGGATGCACCAGCTGGACCAACAGGTCGGCCTGGCCATGGCGGCCCGGCTGGCGTCCGAGCTGGCGGCGAGTACCGGGGCTCCGGCGCCGCAAGGGGTGCCGCCGGGCGCGTATCTCGCGGCGGTCGTGCAGGAGCGGCAGGCGCGGGAGGTCCGGAGGGCCTTCGGCGGCGGTACGCCGGGGCCAGCACAGGCGGCGCATGCATCGGCACCGTCACCTGTCGCGGGGTACGGACCTGTGGCCGGGGTGCCAGGGGGCTATCCGTATCCGGGCGGGCAACCCGCGGCCGCGCCTTCTCCCCAACCACCGGTCGCGTACGGCAGCGCAGCGACTCCCGGCGCGGGGGATCCCGGCGTTCCCCGGACAGCCGGTGACCCGTCCGAGGCCTCCCGGCCCGCCGTACCGCCGGAGGGCAGGCCGGCATCCGGGTTCGTACCGCCTGCGTGACTTCCTGCCATCCGTGGCCGACTAGGGCCGGAGTCGGTTCAGTCGAGCGGTGGATCGGGGAAGGCGGACGGCGGGGATTCAAGGTCCTCCAGCTCGATCCCGGGGGCCGCGAGGACCACGTCCCCCGCGATGTGCACGGTGTGCTGTTCACCGGTGTCCAGGGCTGTGACCTGGTATTCCTCCACGGTCAGGGGGCCGTTGTCAGTGGGGTGTGCTTCTCTTCTCAGCAAGGTCCAGGACTGGTCCACGGTGCGCGGGGCGAGGACGGGATCCGTGAAGGCCACGAGGCGTACGCGCGTTGCTGAGGAAGAGGGGGTGAGGCGCAGGAGACGGGTGGTGGCGACGACGAACGCGGGGGACGTGCCGGTGAAGGCGTGGGCGGCGACATTGCCTTCCGTGGCGTGGGTCCCGGTGGGGTCCGTGCGGACCCAGGTGACACCGTCGAGCGCGGCACCGCGCACCTGCCAGCTCGCGGCGTGGAGTTCGAGGCGGATGGGGCGGCCGAGGTCGTCGAGAGTGAGGTCGACCGAACCGCTGTGACCACCTTCGGGGTTGGTCAGTTGAGAGACGTAGCGCCAGCCGGACGGGCCGGGGGCGCACTGGAAGTGTTCTTCCGCGAGGGGGGTGTGATCGTGCGGATCCTGGAGCGAATAGCGGCCGCGAGGCATGGGGGTCCTGGGTTCTGACGGGCTGACCGAGGTACGAGGGCCACGAGACCAAAGGGGCAGGCCCCCGACACGGGGGTGCGGGGGCCTGCCTCTGAGGAACTACTGCTGGGCCGTGTACGGGAGCGCTGCCGTGATCAACGGCTGTGCCCTGCGGCTCAGTAGCGGTAGTGGTCCGACTTGTACGGGCCGTCGACCTCGACGCCGATGTAGGCGGCCTGCTCCGGGCGCAGCTGCGTCAGCTTCACGCCCAGGGAGTCCAGGTGGAGACGGGCGACCTTCTCGTCGAGGTGCTTGGGCAGCACGTAGACGTCGGTCGGGTACTCGGACGGCTTGGTGAACAGCTCGATCTGGGCCAGGGTCTGGTCCGCGAAGGAGTTGGACATCACGAACGACGGGTGGCCGGTGGCGTTGCCCAGGTTCAGCAGGCGGCCCTCGGACAGGACGATGATCACCTTGCCGTCGGGGAAAGTCCAGGTGTGGACCTGCGGCTTGACCTCGTCCTTGACGATGCCGGGGATCTTGGCGAGGCCGGCCATGTCGATCTCGTTGTCGAAGTGGCCGATGTTGCCGACGATCGCCTGGTGCTTCATCTTGGCCATGTCCGAGGCCATGATGATGTCCTTGTTGCCGGTCGTGGTGACGAAGATGTCGGCCTTGTCGATGACCTCGTCCAGCGTCGTGACCTGGTAGCCGTCCATCGCCGCCTGGAGCGCGCAGATCGGGTCGATCTCAGTGACGATGACCCGGGCGCCCTGGCCGCGCAGGGACTCCGCACAGCCCTTGCCCACGTCGCCGTAGCCGCAGACGACGGCGGTCTTGCCGCCGATGAGGACGTCGGTGGCGCGGTTGATGCCGTCGATCAGGGAGTGGCGGCAGCCGTACTTGTTGTCGAACTTCGACTTGGTGACGGCGTCGTTCACGTTGATCGCCGGGAACAGCAGGACGCCGTCGCGCTGCATCTCGTACAGGCGGTGGACGCCGGTCGTGGTCTCCTCGGTCACGCCGCGGATCTCCGAGGCGAGCTGGGTCCACTTCTGGGAGCCGTTGCTGATGGTGCGGTGGAGGAGCTCCAGGATGACCCGGTGCTCCTCGTTCTCGGCGGTGTCGACCGAGGGGACCTCGCCGGCCTTCTCGTACTCGACGCCCTTGTGGACGAGGAGGGTGGCGTCACCGCCGTCGTCCAGGATCATGTTCGGGCCGCCGGTGGGGGTGTTCGGCCAGGTCAGCGCCTGCTCCGTGCACCACCAGTACTCCTCCAGGGTCTCGCCCTTCCAGGCGAAGACCGGGACGCCCTGGGGGTTGTCCACGGTGCCGTTCGGGCCGACGGCGATGGCGGCGGCCGCGTGGTCCTGGGTGGAGAAGATGTTGCAGGATGCCCAGCGGACCTCGGCGCCGAGGGCGACCAGGGTCTCGATGAGGACGGCGGTCTGCACGGTCATGTGCAGGGAGCCGGTGACGCGGGCGCCGGCGAGCGGCTGCGCCTCGGCGTACTCCTTGCGGATCGCCATCAGGCCGGGCATCTCGTGCTCGGCGAGGGTGATCTCCTTGCGGCCGAAGGCGGCCAGGGAGAGGTCGGCGACCTTGAAGTCCTGTCGGTTTTCGACAGTCGTCATTCGAGCTGCTCCTCGGGGTTGGGGCGAGGTGGGTACGGCTGGTCTGCGCGGCGGCGGACACGGGGGTGCCCGAAGAGGACACAGGCATGCCCGGTGCGCGCAGCGCAGTCCGTCGGAGGCCCTCTCTCCCTCGGTCGGTCCGCGGTGGGACCGCCCGACCGCCATCAGCAGCGACGTCTGGCTCCGTCCCAAGCTACACCGGTCGGGCGGGGGACCCCAGTCCGCCTCCGAACACATCAGGCCGATCAGGGGCTGCGGCGAGGGAGGCCGTCGGTCGTTCAGGGCAGGGTGCCCCGGGGTGGTGGCAGCAGTCCTACGAGGAGGGGAACAGGCGGCAACGGCGCAGGCCATGCGGCACTTCTGCGCGTCGGGCGGTCCGGGCGGGCCTGGGGGGATGCGAGGAGATCAGCACACATCAGATCGATCTCGCGGGGCTGAAAATGTTCCGCTGACGACGCTGACGACGCTGACCACCGGGCACTCGGTGAGCCCCGTCACCGTACGGTCGCGGCCCCTCGGGCCCTCGGATCCTCAGTGGCCGGGGGTCGGGTGCTGGGCCGGGCCGCCGGGGGTCGCCTCGCGGTCGGCGCCCTTGGCGGCTTCCTTCTCGCTGTAGATGTCCGGTTCGAGGTAGATGACGCGGGCGATCGGGACGGCCTCGCGGATACGGGCCTCGGCGGCGTTGATCGCGGAGGCGACCTCGGCGGCCGTGTCGTCGTGCTGGACGGCGATCTTGGCGGCGATGAGCAGTTCCTCGGGGCCGAGGTGGAGCGTGCGCATGTGGATGATGCCGGTGACGGTGTCGCCGTCGACGATCGCGGTCTCGATCTTCTGGACCGCCTCGATGCCCGCGGACTCGCCGAGCAGCAGGGACTTGGTCTCGGCGGCGAGGACGAGGGCGATCAGGATGAGCAGGATGCCGATGCACAGGGTGCCGATGCCGTCCCAGACGCCGTCGCCGGTGAGCAGGGCGAGGCCTACGCCCCCGAGGGCCAGGACAAGACCGACGAGCGCGCCGAAGTCCTCCAGAAGAACGACCGGGAGTTCGGGAGCCTTGGCGCGGCGGACGAACTCCTTCCAGGAGAGGTCGCCGCGCAGCGGGTTGGACTCCTTGATGGCGGTGCGGAAGGAGAAGCCCTCGGCGATGATCGCGAAGACGAGGACGCCGACCGGCCAGTACCAGTGCTCGATCTCGTGCGGGTGCTTGATCTTCTCGTAGCCCTCGTAGATGGCGAACATGCCACCGACGGAGAAGAGCACGATGGAGACCAGGAAGGCGTAGATGTAGCGCTCGCGGCCGTAGCCGAAGGGGTGTTGCGGGGTGGCCTCGCGCTGGGCCTTCTTGCCGCCGAGGAGCAGCAGGAACTGGTTGCCGGAGTCGGCGAGCGAGTGCACGCCCTCGGCGAGCATCGAGGACGAGCCGCTGAACGCGAACGCCACGAACTTCGATGCCGCGATCGCGAGGTTGGCGCCGAGTGCCGCCACGATCGCCCTGGTTCCGCCTGACGCGCTCATCTGCTCGCGTTGTCCCTTCGCCTCAAGTACCGCTACGCCGTCCAGGCCTTTGCCCGTCCTTTGCCGGTGGGCCATTCTTGCAGCCTCGCCCGGCACGGACGTCTCAGGTGTCCACAGCCCCAGTCATACCGTCACACGATCACGGTGGCGCGGAAGACCGTGCCCGTGCCGGACACCTCGGCCTTCTCGCCCGCCGGGACGAAGACCGACCGACCAGGGCGCAGTTCGTGTTCCCCGGCTCGCACGGAACCTGCCGTGCAGAGCAGGATCTGCGGCGTCGAACGGGTGAGGTCGTGGGGGGCGGCGCCCTCGGGAAGGACGTACCGGGACAACCGGAACTCGTCGATGGGGGTCTCGTAGACCTCTTCGCCGTCGGGGGACGCCTCGGGGCGGAGCACACCCGGGTCGGCGGCCTCGAAGCGGACGATGCGCAGGAGTTCGGGGACGTCGACGTGCTTGGGCGTCAGGCCGCAGCGCAGGACGTTGTCGGAGTTGGCCATGATCTCGACGCCGAGGCCGTTCAGGTAGGCGTGCGGGATGCCCGCGCCGAGGAACAGGGCCTCGCCGGGCTGGAGCCGGACGTGGTTGAGGAGCATCGCGGCGATGACGCCCGGGTCGCCCGGGTAGTGGTGGGCGATGGCGGCGTAGGGGGCGTGGTCGCCGCCGAGGCGGGCGCAGGCGGCCGCGGCCTCGGTGACCGTGTGGGCCATCTCCTCGCGGTCCGCGGTGAGGATCGCGGTCAGAACCTCCCGCAGGGCCGCCTCCTCCGGGTGGGCGTGCAGGAGGTCGACGTACGGCTTGAGGGAGTCGACGCCCAGCGCCTCCAACAGCTCGGCCGCACGCGCGGGTTCGCGGAATCCGCACAGGCCGTCGAACTCGGTGAGGGCGCAGATCAGTTCGGGCTTGTGGTTGGCGTCCTTGTAGTTGCGGTGGCCCGCGTCCACGGGGATGCCCCGGCGCTCCTCGTCCTCGTAACCCTCTTTCGCCTGGGCCAGGTCGGGGTGCACCTGGAGGGAGAGCGGGGCGCCCGCGGCGAGGATCTTGAGGAGGAAGGGCAGGCGGGGGCCGAACTTGGCTACGGCCGCCTCGCCCAGCTCGCGCGCGGGGTCAGCGTCGATGACCTCGACGAGCGTGCCCCGGTCGGTGCGCGAGGGCGCGCCGGGGTGGGCGCCCATCCACATCTCCGCCTGGGGTTCACCGGTCGGCTCCAGGCCGAGGAGTTCAGGGATGGCGGTGGGGGAACCCCAGGCGTAGGGCCGGATGGTGTTGTCGAGGCGGTCCATCGAACTCTTTCTGTACGTACGGCGGTCAGGGCGTCCTGGGCAACATCAGGCCCCCGAGGCGAGCGCCAGGTAAACGGCGGCGAAATCCGTGACGGCGATCAGTTCCGCGAGGGTCTCGATCTCGCCGCCGGCCTCCGGCTCCAGCTCGCTGATGGGCGTGTCGTGGCTCAGGGCCAGGTCGCGGGCGGACGGCGCGGCGCTGAGGCCGCCGATCGGACGGTCCCGCAGCAGCACCACGCGCGCGTGGAGCGCGGGAGGTTCCTCGACGCGGTCGCGGAAGAAGTCGTCGGGGTCGGCGCTGGCGGCCAGCGGTCCGGCGAGCAGCGTGCTGTGCGCGGCGAGGGCCTCCGGCAGTTCGGAGACGAGGGCCGGGCGGCCGGCGAGTTCGGCGAGGGCGGCGGCGAAGCGTCGGCCCGCGGGGCCCGCGGAGGTGCCCTCGGTCCAGATGACCGGGAGGGAGTCGGCGAGTTCGGCGGCGAGGGTCTTGGCGGGGTTGCTGTAGGTCGCGATGGCGGGGCCGCAGCGCTCGGCGATGTGGTCGAGACGGTCGGCGATCTTCGCGAGGGCGTCGGGCGGGGCGGAGAGCAGGCCGGTGCGGTCGAGGATCGCGAGGAGCGGGGTGAGCAGGGCCCACAGGACGCCCGGGGCGGAGGCGGCGAGCGGGGTGTCCTGCTCGTACGGGGCGGTCGCCATGGGCACGAACAGACCGTGGGCGCCCTCGACCGCCTCGGTGAGGGGGGCGCGGGCGGGGGCCACGGCGACGACCGTGCAGCCGCGCCGGTAGGCCTGGTCGGCGAGGAGCGACAGGCCCGGCTCGGTGCCGTCGGGGGTGGCGATCAGGAGCAGGTCGACCGAGCCCGCCCAACCGGGGAGTTCCCAGCGCAGGGCGCCCGCGGCGGGGGCGACGCCGGTCGGGGCGAGGCGGGTGACCGGGCTGCCGGCGCCGGCGAGGGTGCCGAGGAGGTCGGCGACGTGGGTGGCGGCGGCGCCGGGGCCCGCGATGAGGACCGCGCGGGGGCGTCCGTCGGGCTTGAGGTCGTTCACCCCTGCCTCGGCGGCGTGCCGGGCGGCGGTGCGGACGCGGGCGCCTGCCTCGGCGGCACCGCGGAGCAGACCTCGGCGGTCGGCCTCCGAGAGGGCCTCGGGGGTGTCTAGCAGCGATTCGTCGAGCATGGGGCGGCAGCCTCCGATCGCCGGGTCTCCGGGACGCCGGGTGGTCGCTTCGCCGGGTCCTGGGGAGCCGGGGCCTGGGGTGCCCGGGCCTGGGGAGCCGGGGCGCTCGCGGGTCCGGGACGCCGGTGGTCGCTGTGTCGTTGTCGCTTACGGCGGTGGGTGCGCTGTGTGTCCTACGGCGGTGAGGGTGCCGTATCCCCTACGGCCGTGCGCGTGCCGTGTCTCCTGCGGTGACCCGCCCGCGCGGTGTGCTCACGCGGGGCGACGGGCCTCGTCGACGAGGAGGACGGGGATGCCGTCGCGGACCGGGTACGCGAGGCCGCAGTCCTGACCGGTGCAGATCAGCTCGGTGTCCTGCTCCTTGAGGGGGGCGTGGCAGGCCGGGCAGGCGAGGATCTCCAGGAGGCCGGCTTCGAGCGGCATGGGGGTTCCCTTCGGGGGCGGTACGGCTGCTTGTGCGGATGTGCCTGGTCAGGGTACCGCCGGGGGGAGGGGGGTGCCGGGGTTGGGGCGAGGTCGGTACGGGGAGGTGCCGGGGGGATTTTTTCGCCCCCGCCGCCCCTACCCGTCCCATCCCCAGGGGCTGCCGCCCCTTCGACCCCGCCTCCAGGGGCTCCGCCCCCGGACCCCCGCTCCTCAAACGCCGGAGGGGCTGGATTTCGCGAACGCCGGAAGGGCCAGATTGGCGCGAACGCCGGGAGGGCCGGATTTCGCGAGGGCCGGAGGGCCGGATTTCGCGAGCGCCGGAGGGGCTGGGATTCAGGCCCTGGCGATTTCAGGCTCTGATGATCGCCAGCACCTCGTCCCGCACCTTCGCCATGGTCGCCTCGTCCCTCGCCTCCGCGTTCAGGCGGAGCAGGGGTTCGGTGTTGGAGGGGCGGACGTTGAACCACCAGTCGGCGGTCGCGACGGTGAGGCCGTCGAGTTCGTCGAGCCGGACGCCCTCCTGGTTCTCGTAGGCCGCCCTGACGGCCGCGAGGCGGCCTGCCTGGTCGGCGACCGTGGAGTTGATCTCGCCCGAGCCGGTGTAGCGGTCGTACTGGGCCACCAGGGACGACAGGGGGCCCTCCTGGCCGCCGAGGGCCGCAAGGACGTGCAGGGCCGCCAGCATGCCGGTGTCGGCGTTCCAGAAGTCCTTGAAGTAGTAGTGGGCGGAGTGCTCGCCGCCGAAGATCGCGCCGGAGCGCGCCATCTCGGCCTTGATGAAGGAGTGGCCCACGCGGGTGCGTACCGGGGTGCCGCCGTGCTCCTCGACGACCTCGGGGACGGACCAGGACGTGATCAGGTTGTGGATGATCACGCCCTTGCCGCCGTTCCTGGCCAGTTCGCGCGCGGCGACCAGGGCGGTGATCGCGGACGGGGAGACGGGGTTTCCGCGCTCGTCGACGACGAAGCAGCGGTCGGCGTCGCCGTCGAAGGCGATGCCGAGGTCGGCGCCCTCCTCGCGGACCCGCCTCTGGAGGTCGACGATGTTGGCGGGGTCGAGGGGGTTGGCCTCGTGGTTGGGGAAGGTGCCGTCCAGCTCGAAGTACATCGGGACGACGTCCAGGGGCAGGCCCGCGAAGACGGTCGGGACGGTGTGGCCGCCCATGCCGTTGCCCGCGTCCACGGCGACCTTGAGCGGGCGGATGGCGGTCAGGTCGACGAGCGAGCGGAGGTGCGCCGCGTAGTCCTCCAGCGTGTCCCGCGCAGTGATGGTGCCCGTCGACGCGGTCACCTCGGGGGCGCCCTCCTCGCTCCAGCGCTCGACGAGTTCGCGGATCTCGGCGAGGCCGGTGTCCTGGCCGACCGGGGCCGCGCCCGCACGGCACATCTTGATGCCGTTGTACTGCGCCGGGTTGTGGGAGGCCGTGAACATGGCGCCCGGCAGGCCCAGCGCGCCGGAGGCGTAGTACAGCTGGTCGGTCGAGCACAGGCCGATCTCGGTGACGTCCACGCCGCGGGCGGCCGCTCCGCGCGCGAAGGCCCGCGACAGACCCGGGGAGGACGGCCGCATGTCGTGGCCGGTCACCAGGGCGGTCGCGCCGGTCACCTGGACGAAGGCGGCACCGAAGAGCTCGGCAAGCGTCTCGTCCCACTGGTCCGGGACGACACCGCGCACGTCGTACGCCTTAACGAGCTGTGACAGATCAGCGGCCACGGCCAACCTTCCTGGAAGTTGTGTCGGTCGGCACAAACTACCCGTAGCCACTGACAGCGGGCTGTGCGGGACCTCACTGGTACTCCCGACCGTGACCTCGGGCGACGCCTTCAGGACAGGGAGCGGATCAACGCGGCCACGATGTGGGTGAGTTGCGCGGCACGGTGATCCGGACGCGCGTGATCACGCGCGGAGCGAGGGTCAGTTGTCCGGCGAGCGCAGAATCCGCAGATGGCCGCGGCGCGCGACCTCCATCGGGTCGGCCCGGCGGGCCCCGCCGCCCGCCTCGGCGGCGCGCTCCTGCGGACGGGCCGCCTCACGCACGGCGTTGGCAAGCGCTTCCAGGTCGTCGCCACTGGGGCGAGCCGGGGCCGAGCCGTCGAGAAGCCGGACGACCTCCCAGCCGCGCGGGGCGGTGAGGCGCTCGGAGTGCTCGGCGCACAGGTCGTAGCAGTGGGGTTCGGCGTAGGTGGCGAGCGGGCCGAGGACCGCGGTCGAGTCGGCGTAGACGTACGTCAGCGTCGCGACGGCGGGACGGCCGCAAGCGGTGCGCGAACAGCGACGTACAGGGCTCACAGCGTTGGACGGTACCGCACTCTTGAGCGGGCCGCGACGACTCTCCCCCAGGTCACTCCACCGTGTCGTGCTGTGAAACGCCCCACAGGCCACTCCGCTCACACCGCCGTGACCTGCACGGACACCCGTTTTCGAGGAGCCGAACACACCTTGCTCCGGTCACAAGTTGGCACAAACCATGTCAATTGCCTTGAGATCGACGGTCTCGGAGAGATACGGAATCGAGCCCAACCTTGGCTTGAATGGTCAACTGCCGACAGGTCGTACGAGACGCCCGTACGTCGTTTCGGACCGTGCCCCGGAGTGGCCGGGTGCCGCGTGGGGGTCGGGCGCGGGAGTGCGGCGAGGATTACGCTTCACCAGTGATGGACAACCCCGTACCGCCCCGCGCCACCGGCCCCGGGCCCCGCCGCCGTGATCGCCACGGACGCGGCATGCGCGGTCCGATCGCCCCGCCTCAGGTGCCGCTCGCCGCCAGTCGTGCCGACGTGTTCGCGGACCTGGTGCAGGACTCCGTGGAGCGCCTGGAGCGGCGGTGGCCGCAGCTCGCCGAGATCGACTTCCTGGTCCTGGAGGTGCCCCGGCTGGACGGGCCCGGGCAGGCCTGGAACGACGAGGCGGTGCCGCTGGGCGGCACGATCCCCGCGCGCGAGGGACGCCCCGCGCGCGTGGTCGTCTACCGGCGGCCGGTGGAGATCCGCACCAAGGGGCGGGACGAGCGGGCGGCGCTGGTGCACGAGGTGGTCGTGGAGCAGGTGGCCGAGCTGCTGGGGCTCACTCCGGAGACGGTGGATCCGCGCTACGGCGAGGACTGAACCGCGCGCGGACCCCGCTACGGCGAGCACTGAACCGCGCGTGGATCCCCGCCACCGCGAGCACTGCACCGCGCGCGGGCCGCCACCGCCGCTCCTCCGCACCGCGCGCGGACCGCCTCCGCTACTTCTGGAGCACCGACAGGTCCTCGTCCGCCTCCGGTACGGCCACCATGCCCCGGTCGTCCGGGAGGGTCTGGATCGTGAAGCCGGGGACGCCGTCCTCCGTGGCCGCCAGGGTGCGGGCGCCGTAGACGGGGCCTCCCGAGACGTGCTCCACCGTGAGGGCGAAGGTGCCCTTGAGGCCGGTCGGGGTGGGCGCCTCGACGTTCTGCGTGGTGCCCGCCTTGATCGTGAACGTCTTCGAGACGGCCTCGCCGCCCTCGCTGCCCGCCGAGGCCGTGACCTTGACCGTGGCGGTCCGGGTGGGGGCGGTCAGGGAGAGGGTGCTGCCCTTGGCGCTGTTGTCGGCGACGGTCGCGCGCGTGCCGACCGGACGCGTGGCCGGGATGAACGCCGTCTCCTGGTTCGCGCCCTTGCCGCGGACGACCCGCAGCGCGGCGACCACCGGCACGGAGTCGTCGGTGGGGGTCAGGACCAGCGAACCGGCCTCCCCGCGCGTGACGTCACCGAGGTCGACGGCCGTCGTCATGCCGCCCTTCACGTGCAGCGTCTCGTTGCCCGCCGGGGTGATCAGGCCGGACGGCGAGGCGAGCCGCACCTTCAGGTCCGCGTCGGAGTCGCTGGGCGTGTAGGCGACCAGGCGCACGGCGGTGGCGTCCTTGGGGATGCCGGGCAGCACCAGGCTGCCGGACGGGTCCGTGGACGCGGCCAGCCAGTCGCCGCCGAGCTTGTCGTCCAGGGCCTGCACGGCCGCGCCGACGCGTCCGCTGCGGACGTTCACATGGACCGTGAGGTCCTCCTGCTTCTCCTCGGTGAGCGTGGACAGCAGGATCGGGTCGCTGGAGTGCGGCGCGACGGTGATGCCCTCGCCCAGGGAGGAGTCGAGGGCGCCGTCCTTGCCGTAGAGCTCGATGTCGACGACGGCGGCGGAGTCGTCGGGGTTGGTCAGGTGCACGTAGTCGGTGCGGTCGGCGGCCGTGCTGGCGCCCGGGAACCAGAACTCGGTGTCGGGAGCGGAGCAGTTGACGCCCTGGAGTCCGCGGCCGGCGCCCGCGGCGACCTCGGTGGTCTCCTGGACGGTCCAGCCGGGCGCGAACTTCCCCTCGGCGGTGCCGACCAGTGCGGGCGCGTCCCCGCCGGAGGTGTCTCCGGTGACGGGCGTGCCGGGCTCCTTGGGTGTGAGGACCGGCTTGGCGGCCTTCTTCTTGCCCTTGCTCTTGTCCTTGCCCTTGTTCTTGCTCTGACTCTGGTCCTGGCCGTCCGACTCCTCGGCGGCCGCCTTGAGTTCGGCCTTGCCGTCATCACCCGTGTTCTTGGTGACGGGCGTGAACGAGGTGTACGACGTCTCCGCTACCTCGGAGGTGCTGGGCTCCGGGCAGAGCAGGCTGGTGCGCTCCACGGGCAGCTCGGCGGCCGTCCCCGCGGTGGTGGCGGCCTGAGGTGAGCTGAGCGTGGCGAACCCGGTGACGGCGGCGAGCGCGGCGGTGCCGGCGAGGAGGGACAGGGTGGTGCGGTTCACTGCTGACTCCCGTCGGGGCGCTCACTGCCATGGGCACCCGGGTGCTGCTGTGCCGGGTCGTACGCCGGGTCGTAGCCCTGCTCGTACTGCTGCTGGTCGTACTGGCCGCCGTAGGTCTGGTCGTACGGCGCCTGCTGGGGCTGCCCGCCGTAGGCGTACGGGTCGTACTGGCCGCCCTGGTACGGGTCCGCCTGGTACGGCTGCTGGTCGTAGCCGCCCGCCGGGTACTGCTGGGCGGTGCCCTGGTACTGGTCGGCGGCGTACGGGTCGTACTCGGCGTTCGCGTAGCTCGGGGCGTCCCAGTCGCCGTAGGACTGCTGCTGCGGGACGGCGGCCGGGGCCTGCTGCGGGGGCGGCGGGAAGTCCTCGGTCCCGGGGCTCTCCTCGGCCTCGGCCTCGGCCTCGGCCTGGGCGCGCAGGCGGCGGGCGCGGCGGCCCTCGCCCGCGACGGCCTCGGCCGGGACCGGCGGCTCCTCGGGGAGGTCGTCGTCGACGTCACGGCGGCGGCCGGGGAGGGCCATCACCACGAGGACGACGGCGAGCGCGCCCTGGATCCACAGCCACAGGGTGTGGGTGAAGGGGGCGTCGTAGGTGACGTCCAGTCTGCCGCCGGAGGCGGGGAGTTCGAATCCCTGGGCCCAGCCGTCGACGGTGGTCGGGGTGAGCGGTTCGCCGTCCAGGGTGGCCGTCCAGCCCTCGGCGGCGGTGTCGGCGAGGCGCAGGATCCGGCCGTCGGCTCCGGACGGGATCGTGGTGTGGATGTCGACCGGGCCGGCCGCGACCGGCAGCGCGGTGCCCGATCCGGACTTGGCGGCGATGGTCGCGCGCGCGACCTCCTGGTCGACCCGCCACAGGCCGCTGCCGTCCTGCTGGCTGAGCCGGGTCAGACCCGGTGTGGCGTCCAGCACGCGTGTGACCTCGCGGGGGGCGCCCTTGTGGACGAGGACGTAGCGCACGGCGAAGCCGCCGAGCTGGTTCGCCTGGTCGGCGCCGGAGCCGGCGACGAGGTTGGCGACGACCTTGTCGAGGGTGCTGTTCTCGCCGTCGGCCGCGGCGAGTTCGCCGTCACCGAGACGGGCGCCGGAGCCACGCACCAGCATGTAGCCGACGTGGGCGGCGGAGTCGCTGTCGAGGACGAGGGTGCGGGCCTGGTCGCGAGTGCCGCTCTCCTCGGCGACGAACGCGGGCACCTGGGTGGGGTCGCGGCGCTCCAGGGGTCCGTCGGCGCCGCCGATCATCCAGCCGGCGGCGACCAGCAGGGGCCCCGCGGCGGAGGCGAAGGCGATGAGCGCGGCGACGGGCTGGCGCCAGCCGAAGCTCTGCTCGGCCACGCGCGAGCGTGCCCCGTCGGCGCCGAGCGCGGCGGCCGCCAGCAGGGCGAGGCCGTAGACGAGGGTGGCGGGTCCGGCCCAGGTCGAGTCGTTGGACAGGACGGCGAAGACGAGTCCGACCAGGGCCACCGCCCAGGCGGTCCAGATGCCGAACTGCCGCTCGGAGCGCAGCAGGGCGGCGAGCGCGGCCAGCACGATGCCGATGAGCATCAGCCCGTCGACGGTGCCCGGGCCGCCGGGGCTCGCGCCGAGCAGGTCGAGGGCGGAGGCGGCCGAGGAGCCGTACTCCAGGCCTGCCTGCTGGAAGAAGCCGAACGGGAGCAGCGTCAGCGACCAGGGCGCGAGGACCAGCAGGGGCACGCCGAACTGGGCGAGGAAGCGCAGTCCGTAGGCGGTGATGTCGGTGCGGCGCACGACCAGCAGGCCGAGGCCGAGGAGCAGGGCGATCGGCCAGATGATCGGGGTGAAGGCGGTGGTGACGGTGAGCAGCAGCGCGAACGCCCAGGTGGCGCGCCAACTGCCGCGCGTGCCCGCGCTCTTCGTGAGGCCGCCGGCGGCGACGCCCGCGCGCGCGAGGAGCGGCAGCAGGACGGCGAGGACGGAGGTGCCGACGCGGCCGCCGGCGAGGGCGCCGGTGGCGGCGGGCAGGAAGGCGTAGACGACGGCCGCCCACGCGCGCAGCAGGCGGGACTCGACGAGCGGGCGGGAGGCGAAGTACGCCGTGAAGCCGGCCAGCGGCACCGAGCAGACCAGCAGGACCGTCAGCGCGAGGCCGGTCGAGCCGAACAGCGCGGAGGACAGCGCTGCGATGATCGCCAGGTACGGCGGCGCGGACGGGGTGCCGCCGGCGCCGACCGCGTGCCAGGCGTCCGTGTAGCGCGACCAAAGCTCGCTCGCGTCGGCCGGGGCGGGCAGCAGGGCGCCGCCCGCGAGCGCGCCGCCGCCCAGGAGGTTGCGGCAGGCGACGAGGGCGACCAGCAGCAGTCCCAGGAAGAGCATCGGGCCGGGGTTGCGGGCGATGCGCTTGAGGCGGGCGAACTGCTCGATCTCCAGGAAGTCCGCGTCGTCGCCGCCGGGCCCGGATTCGATGCCGCCGCCGTGCCGGCCGGCGTTGGGGGCGTCGGCGTCGGAGCCGCCGAAGAAGTTGCCGGCGACCTGTTCCACGGTGGCCCGCACGGTCGCGCCGGGCGGCGGGAACAGCTGTCTGAGTTCGTCCTTGTCGACGACCGGCTTGCCGCGCCTGCCGCGTCCGGCGATGATCCGCTCGGGCCGCAGCAGGGTGCCGAGCAGACCCCGGATCTCGTCGACGGCCTGTCCGGGGACCTTGCCGACGAGGTAGGCGACGGTCCGCAGCAGGGTGCCGAGGACCAGGCGCACCAGCACCCAGGGCAGCATGGCCGTACGGGTGTTGACGAGCAGGGTGTAGACGGCGCCGGCCTTGTCGACCTTGTGCGGGGAGGCGCTGGTGCGGCCCGCGCAGTCGACGGTGCGGCGCTCGCGGGAGGCGGCCTCGGCGTGCCGGACGACGGCCTCGGGGGCGATGAGGACGCGGTGGCCGGCGGCCTGGGCGCGCCAGCACAGGTCGACGTCGTCACGCATGAGGGGCAGTTGCCGGTCGAAGCCGCCGAGCTGTTCGTAGACGTCGCGGCGGATCAGCATGCCGGCGGTGGACACCGACAGCACGGGCCGGACGTGGTCGTGCTGGCCCTGGTCCTGTTCACGGCGGTCCAGACCGGTCCAACGGCGGCCGGAGTGCGCGATGGAAACGCCGACCTCGAGAAGCTGCCGCTTGTCGTACCAGCCGCGGAGCTTGGGGCCCACGACGGCGACGTCGTCCCGGCCGAGTTCCAGTTCGTTGTCCACGACGCGCAACAGCTGGGCCAGGGCATCGGGTTCGGGGGCGCAGTCGTCGTGCAGCAGCCACAGCCACTGGACCGGTTCGCCGTGCGGCAGTTCCGGCATGTCGTAGGCGTCGTCGCGCCACGTGCGCGTGACCGGGTCCCAGCCGCTGGGCCGCTTCAGGTACGGCAGCTCGTCCGGGGTGAGCAGCGGAGCGGAGCGGTGCGCCTCCTCGACGGCCTGGCCGAAGCCGGTGCGCCGGGCGAGGTGCAGGACCCGGTCGGCGCCGAGGGCGTCGGTGACCAGCTGGGCGGAGTCGTCCGCGCTGCCGGTGTCGGCGGCCAGCGCGAACTGCACGGGGCGCTCCTGGCCGAGCAGCCCGGCGAGCGCGTCGGGCAGCCAGCGGGCGCCGTCGTGGGAGACGAGCACCGCGGTCACCACGTGGCGCGGGAACTCAGGAGTGGCAGCGTGGTCTTGGGCTGCCGTGTGGCTGTGCACGGACATCGAGGTACGGGCCCCGGTTCGCTGGACTGCGGTGGACGCCTGTGCTCTGGAGGGGGCGGTGAGGCGTCTCGGACGAGCGCCCACACTATCGGCTGGGCAAGACGGCGGCCCGCCCCCTGTGGATAACCCACGGGTGACGGGCCGTTCGGTTGCGTAAGAGAAGTCCCGCGCAGCCTGCCTCGCGTCAGACGGCGGCCTTCTTCAGCCGGCGGCGTTCGCGTTCGGACAGGCCGCCCCAGATGCCGAAGCGCTCGTCGTTGGCGAGGGCGTATTCGAGGCACTCGGAGCGGACCTCGCAGGAGAGGCAGACCTTCTTGGCCTCGCGGGTGGAGCCGCCCTTCTCCGGGAAGAAGGACTCGGGGTCGGTCTGGGCGCACAGCGCGCGCTCCTGCCAGCCGAGTTCCTCGTCCGCGTCGTCGACCAGCAGTTGCTGCACCGTCTCGGTCATGTGCGCCCCTCGTCTGTCTTTCGCGTCCCCGTGTGACGGCCGTTACCGATATCGGCTGAACGACACGAGTGAAATTACAAGTGTGCTGCTCCGGGCGAGTCAAGCCGAGATCTGCTATTGGGCCCCTTATTCACTCTGCGGAACCAAGGCCTTGCGGAAAGTGTTCAAATCGGCATAAACCTTGACAAGCAGCTGAGGCCCGGGAGGGCTGCCGAGCCCTGCCAGGCCTTGCGGGGCCTGTACGGGGAAGGACGCCCATCAGTTCGATCTCGTTCCGCACGCGCGCGTGAAGTCTCGGGGGAGATCACGGGCCGCGCGCCCGGTTGTGCGCCATGTGTCCCGGTAAGCGCATGAGCAAACCTTTCACCACGGAGATGGACCGGATGAGGTGAAACATGTCCCACATCCCGGTCGTCGAGTTGACAGTGGAGGTGTGAGCCGCTGTCCTTGTGGGCATGCTCGCGAACTTGGCACTCACCTCGACCCGCTCCGCCGGGTCCCTCGGTGCTGCCCCCGTTCGTCGTAGCTGTTGTTGCTGTTGCAGCTGTTGAGCCCAACGCGCTCCGGTTGCTCCTGAGTCCACCGTGACTCGGCTGCTAGTGCCCCGCCCGCACCAGGGCATTCCTGTCTCCCCGCGATCCGGGCGGGACGGTCCGCGACACCCAGCCAGCCCCCACTTCTTCCGCCGAGGAACCCCGCACTCCATGAACAGCGACAACGACCTCCAGATCGCCGGCGACCTCCTCGAAGTCCCGCATCTCCTCCAGGCCCCGCGCGAGCACCCGGCCACCGTCGCCGAGTTCGCCGGTCTGGCCCGCACCATCGCCGAGGACCGCTCCCAGTGGGCGCACCTGGTCCGGTACGACGCCACCAGCCGCTGGTACCACCGGCTGCGCACCGGCCCCGGATACGAGGTGTGGCTGCTGTCGTGGGTGCCCGGGCAGGGCAGCGGACTGCACGACCACGGCCCGTCCTCCGGTGTCCTCACCGTTCTGGAGGGTGTGCTGACCGAGCGGACCGAGCGGGGCACGCGCGCGCTGGGAGCGGGGGCGCAGCGGGTGTTCGCCCCGGGGTACGTGCACGAGGTCGTCAACGACGCCCTGGAACCGGCGGTGAGCCTGCACGTCTACTTCCCTGGCCTGACCGAGATGCCCATGTACACGGCCTGCACCGCGCGCGAGTCCTACGACGAGGTGGACGTCGTGACCGCGTGACGCGTTGTCGTACCCGCCTGCGAGACTGGCTCCCATGCGAATCGTGGTTCTGGCAGGCGGCATCGGCGGTGCCCGTTTCCTGCGTGGTCTGAAGCAGGCCGCGCCGGACGCGGACATCACGGTCATCGGCAACACCGGGGACGACATCCACCTCTTCGGGCTCAAGGTCTGCCCGGACCTCGACACCGTGATGTACACGCTCGGCGGCGGCATCAACGAGGAGCAGGGCTGGGGGCGGGCCGAGGAGACCTTCCACCTCAAGGAGGAGCTCGCGGCGTACGGCGTCGGGCCCGAGTGGTTCGGGCTCGGGGACCGGGACTTCGCCACCCACATCGTGCGCACGCAGATGATCGGCGCCGGCTATCCGCTGAGCGCGGTCACCGAGGCGCTGTGCGACCGGTGGAAGCCGGGGGTGCGGCTGATCCCGATGACCGACGACCGGGTCGAGACGCATGTGGCGGTCGAGGTGGACGGCGAGCGCAAGGCCGTGCACTTCCAGGAGTACTGGGTACGGCTGCGCGCGTCGGTGCCGGCCCACGCGGTCGTGCCGGTGGGCGCGGAGCAGGCCAAGCCGGCGCCGGGCGTCCTGGAGGCGATCGCGGAGGCGGACGTCGTGCTGTTCCCGCCGTCCAACCCCGTGGTGTCGGTCGGCACCATCCTCGCCGTCCCCGGCATCCGGGAGGCCATCGCCGAGGCCGGGGTGCCGGTCGTGGGCCTCTCCCCCATCGTCGGGGACGCGCCCGTGCGGGGCATGGCCGACAAGGTCCTCGCCGCGGTCGGCGTCGAGTCCACGGCCGCGGCGGTCGCCGAGCACTACGGCTCCGGCCTGCTGGACGGCTGGCTCGTCGACACCGTGGACGCGGGCGCGGTCGAGCGGATCGAGGCGGCCGGCATCCGCTGCCGGGCCGTACCGCTGATGATGACGGACCTCGACGCGACCGCGCGGATGGCCCGGGAGGCCCTGGACCTGGCGGAGGAGGTGCGCGGGGCGTGAGCGCGATGTCCGCCGGAGCCGGAGCCGAAGACCGAGGCCGGGCCGAAGCCCCAGAGCAGGCCGAAGCCCGGGGCCAGGCCGAAGCCCATGGCCAAGGCGAAGCCCATGGCGTGGCCGAAGCCCGAGGCCAGGACGACGGCTACCGGGTGTGGGCGGTTCCCGGCCTTCCCGAGGTGCAGCGTGGGGACGACCTGGCCAAGATGATCGCCGCCGCCGAGCCCGGGCTGGCCGACGGGGACGTCCTCCTCGTCACCTCGAAGATCGTGTCCAAGGCGGAGGGGCGGATCGTCGAGGCCGCCGACCGGGAGGCCGCGATCGACGCCGAGACCGTGCGGGTGGTGGCCCGGCGCGGGCCGCTCAGGATCGTGGAGAACCGGCAGGGCCTGGTGATGGCCGCCGCCGGGGTGGACGCCTCCAACACCCCCGCGGGGACCGTGCTGTTGCTGCCCGAGGACCCGGACGCGTCCGCGCGGGCGATCCGGGACGGCCTGCGCGCCGCCCTCGGAGTCGACGTCGGTGTCGTCGTCACGGACACCTTCGGGCGGCCCTGGCGCGCCGGGCTCACCGATGTCGCGATCGGGGCCGCGGGCGTGCGGGTGCTGGACGACCTGCGGGGCGGGACGGACGCGTACGGCAATCCGCTGAGCGCGACCGTGGTGGCGACGGCCGACGAACTGGCCGCCGCCGGTGACCTCGTCAAGGGCAAGGCCGCCGGGCTGCCCGTCGCCGTGGTGCGCGGACTGGCGCACGTGGTGGCCGGGGAGCCCGGGGAGGGCGCGCGGGCCATGGTGCGTCACGCGCGCGACGACATGTTCCGGCTCGGGACCTCCGAGGCGGTACGGGAGGCGGTGGCCCAGCGACGTACCGTACGGGCCTTCACCGACGAGCCCGTCGACCCCGGGGCCGTACGGCGGGCGGTGGCGCTCGCGGTCACCGCGCCCGCGCCGCACCACACCACGCCGTGGCGGTTCGTGCTGCTGGAGTCCTCCGAGTCCCGTACCCGTCTCCTCGATGCCATGCGGGACGCCTGGATCGCCGATCTGCGGCGGGACGGGAAGTCGGAGGAGTCCATCGCGAAGCGGGTGCGCAGGGGGGACGTCCTGCGGAACGCTCCCTATCTCGTCGTGCCCTGTCTGGTGATGGACGGCTCGCACACCTACGGCGACGGGCGGCGGGACGGGGCCGAGCGGGAGATGTTCGTCGTCGCCGCGGGCGCCGGGGTGCAGAACTTCCTCGTCGCGCTGGCCGGGGAGCGGCTCGGGTCGGCGTGGGTGTCGTCCACGATGTTCTGCCGGGACGTCGTGCGGGAGGTGCTGGGACTGCCCGAGGAATGGGATCCGATGGGGGCCGTGGCGGTGGGGCATCCGGCGGAGGAACCCCGGCCGCGGGCGGAGCGGGACGCGGGGAGTTTCATCGAGGTGCGGTGAGGTGCGTCTAGTCTCGTAGGGCTTCGCCAGTTCCCCCCTCTCGTACCTCAGGACATCACTCGTGGCAGGACGCTTCACTCCGCGGCCCACCCGTACGACCGTGCGCGGTGGCGAGGTCGTCGTGCCCGCCCCGCGGCGGGAGCCGGCCCCGGTCGAGGCCCCGCTGGTGCGGAACTGGGTGCCGGGGTGGCCGGTCGATCTCGGGCTGGTCCTCGGGGCGCTCAGGCGGGGGCCCGGGGACCCCACCTTCCGGGCGATGCCGGACGGGTCGGTGTGGCGGGCCAGTCGCACGCCGATCGGGCCGGGGACGCTGCGGGTCCGTGTGTACGGCGGTGAGGTGCGCGGCGAGGCGTGGGGGCCCGGGGCCGAGTGGCTGCTCTCGCAGCTGCCGGAGCTGCTCGGGGCCGCGGACGATCCTTCCGCGTTCGTGCCCCGGCACCGGATCGTGGCGCACACCTGGCATCGGCGGCCGGGACTGCGGCTGACGCGGACCGGGCTGGTGCTGGAGTCGTTGATCCCGTCCGTGCTGGAGCAGAAGGTCACGACGGACGAGGCGTACCGGGCGTGGCGGTTGCTGGTGCGCAAGTTCGGGGAGCCGGCGCCGGGGCCCGCGGCGGGCGGGCGACTGTGGGTGATGCCCGCGCCTCGGACCTGGGCGCTGATTCCCTCGTGGGAGTGGCATCGGGCCGGGGTCGACAACAAGCGGGCGTCGACGATCCTGCGGTGCGTGCGGGTCGCTGCGCGGCTGGAGGAGGCGATGACGATGGCGCCGGCCGCTGCGCAGGCTCGGTTGGAGGTGGTACCGGGGGTGGGGCCTTGGACGTCCGCGGAGGTGGTGCAGCGGAGTCATGGGGCGGCGGATGCGGTGACCGTGGGGGATCTGCATCTGCCGGGGATCGTGGGGTTTGCGCTTGCGGGGGATCGGGATGCGGACGATGCGGTGATGCTGTCGCTGTTGGAGCCGTATGCGGGGCAGCGGCATCGGGCTGCTCGGTTGATCTTGTTGAGTGGGCGTACGCCGGGGCGGCGGGCGCCTCGGATGACTCGGGGGGATATCGGGCGGTTGTGACGGTCGTGGGGGGCCGGCGGATTTTTTTCGCCCCCGCCGCCCCTACCCGTCCCATCCTCCAGGGGCTGCCGCCCCTTCGACCCCGGCTCCAGGGGCTCCGCCCCCGGACCCCCGCTCCTCAAACGCCGGAGGGGCTGAATTGGCGGGAACGCCGGAGGGGCCGGATCGGCGAGAACGCCGGAAGGGCCGGATTTCGCGAGCGCCGGAGGGGCTGGATTGTGCGGAACGGCGGATCTCGGGCTTGCGCTTACTGGTCCGACGAGAAGCGGACCGCTCCCGCCGGGATTCTCGCGTCGCACCAGATCCTCATGCCGTCCAGCAGTTCGTTGTCGGGGCCGATGATCGCGCCGTCTCCTATGACCGTGCCGGTGAGGACGGAGCGTTCGCCGACCCGTGCCCTCGTGCCGATCAGGGAGTCGGTGATGACCGCGCCCGGTTCGATCACCGCGCCCGGGAGGATCGTGGAGCCGGAGACCCGGGCGCCTTCCGCGACGTACGCGCCCTCGCCGACCACCGTGCCGCCCGTCAGCTTGGCGTCGGCGGCGACCCTGGCCGTGGGCAGGATCAGGCGGTCGCCGCAGCGGCCGGGGACCGCGGGGGACGGGGCGCGGCCGAGGACGAGGTCGGCCGAGCCGCGGACGAAGGCGGCGGGCGTGCCGAGGTCCAGCCAGTACGTCGAGTCGACCATGCCCTGGAGGTGGGCTCCTGCCGCGAGGAGTTCGGGGAAGGTCTCGCGTTCGACGGAGACCGGACGGCCCTGCGGGATCGTGTCGATGACCGAGCGGCGGAAGACGTACGCGCCCGCGTTGATCTGGTCGGTGACGATCTCCTCGGGGGTCTGCGGCTTCTCCAGGAAGGCGAGGACACGGCCCGTGTCGTCGGTGGGGACCAGGCCGTAGGCGCGCGGGTCCGTGACCTTGGTGAGGTGGAGGGAGACGTCGGCGCGGGTCTCCTCGTGGGTGCGGACCAGCGCCCCGATGTCCAGACCCGTGAGGATGTCGCCGTTGAAGACCAGGACCGGGTCGTCGGGGGCCGAGTGCAGCCGGGCGGCCACGTTGCGGATCGCGCCGCCCGTGCCGAGGGGCTCCTCCTCGGTGACGTACTCGAGGTGGAGGCCGAGGGACGAGCCGTCGCCGAAGTGCGGTTCGAAGACCTCCGCGAGATAGCTCGTGGCGAGGACGATGTGGTCGACCCCGGCCGCTCTCGCTCTCGCCAGCTGATGGGTGAGGAAGGGGACCCCGGCCGCCCGGACCATGGGCTTCGGCGTGTGGACCGTGAGGGGCCGCAGCCTCGTGCCCTTGCCGCCGACCAGGAGGATCGCTTCTGTCACCTGTTGTCTCCGCTTCCTGCCGGGACCGGCCCGAACTGTCTTTCGACCGGCAAGTGTATGCAGACCGTTGTGCGGTGCCTTCGACGGGTGTGCGGCGGTACGCGCCTGCTCCCGGCGATCGTCAGCGGCCCTGGTAACGCGCGGCTGTCGTGCGGGTGGATCCGAGCTTGCCGTAGAGCTTCCGGCCGGGGCACTCCGTGGCGAAGCCGTCCCGGTGACCGGAGATGACGTTCAGTCGTACCTTCTTGCCCTTCGGGTAGAGGTTGCCCCCGCCCGACTTCAGGTAGGTCTTGCCCTTCGGGTTCGCGCCGTACAGGCCGAGCTTCCACGCCGTCAGCCGTGCGACGGCCTTCACCGCGGCGGCGGGCGGCTTGGTCGTGCCGTAGCTGCCGAGGACGGCGATCCCCATGCTGTTGGTGTTGAAACCGAGGGTGTGGGCGCCGAGCACCGCCTTCGCCACGCCACCGGCCCGGCCCTCGTAGATGTTTCCGCACTTGTCGACGAGGAAGTTGTAGCCGATGTCGCGCCAGCCCATGCTCTTGACGTGGTACCGGTAGATACCGCGAATGAGCGAGGGTGCCTGTGCACAGCTGTATCCGTTGCCGGACGCAGTGTGGTGCACGAAGGCCGCCTTGACCTTCTTCGTGTAGACGAACGACCGCTCGCGCAGCTTCTCGTCGGCTCCCCAGCCACGCCGGGTGACGATCCGCGGGCGCGGTCCGATGTACGGCTTCGCCCGCTGCTGGGTCGTCAACTCCCCCGCGCGCAGGGAGAACAGCTCCCGCTCGGTGCGGGCCCGGCTCAGCTCGGGGATCTCGGTGGCGCCGGGGGCGGCCAGGCCTGCGTTGGCGGCGTCCGCGTCCGCGTCCAGCGTGGCCTGGTCGGCGGCCGGTTCGGCGTCGGGTCCGGCGCCCGGTTCGACGGTGGGGGCCGTGTCGTGGGGGACGACGGCGCGCGGGGCGGCGGCGGGTGCGGCTTCCCGGGTGCCGGGTGCCGGGGCGCTGCTGCCCGGGTCCACGAGTTCCAGGCGCAGGCCCGTCGGGAGGGGGGCGCTCGCCGTCGCCGTGCGGGAGCCGCGGGCCGTGTCCTCGGTCCTGCGGTCGGCCTCGGCTCGGACGCGCACCTCCACGCCGTCCGAGTCGCCCACCCACAGCGGTGCCGTCGCGCCGTGGACGCGGCCGGAGGTGCGTTCGGCGGTGCCGGGGTCGGCGGCGTCGTCGTTGTGGGTCTCCAGGTCCTGCCAGCCGGACCAGGTGTCGGCGCCGACGGCGCGGGTGCGGACCTGGACACTGCCGTGCAGAACGGTGTCCGGGTCGTTCCAGACGACGCCGACGAGGGAGAAGTGCCGTACGTCCCGGCGGGGCAGGCCCTGTTCGGCGGCCGCGGGGGCGAGGGTGCGGTCGCGGGAGGCGAGGGGCGCGAGGGGCAGCGACTGGGTGCTGCCGGGGGCCTGGGCGGCGTCCTGGGCCCGGCCCCCGCGGAGGGCGTCGGCGGCACCCCTGGCGTCGGCGGCACCCCTGGCTTCCGCGCCCGCCGCCGTGCTGGCGGATGCCGTGCCCGCGAACGCCGTGCTCGCGGATGCCGGGGACGCCGGTCTCGCCGCGGCGGCGGGCGAGGTGAGGGGCAGGGCGAGGGCGGCCGCACAGGTGACGCCGATCGAGGAAGCAAGAAGTCCACGCATGCTCCTGATCTTGGACATAGTCATATAAATCTGTCCATCCGGGAACTGACGGACCGTCGGGTGCTGTTGCGCCGAACCGGTGGCCCCGCGCGAGGGCGTCCGGCGGTGCGCCCGCGTACGCTTCTGCGGGTGAACGCCACTGATCGCACCCCTGCCGACCTGCTGCGTTCCGCGCTCGCCGCGGATCCCGGACGCCCCCTGGTGACCTTCTACGACGACGCCACGGGCGAACGCGTCGAATTGTCCGTGGCCACCTTCGCCAATTGGGTGGCCAAGACCTCGAACCTCCTCCAGGGCGACCTCGCCGCGGCGCCCGGCGACCGGGTGGTGCTGCTGCTGCCCGCGCACTGGCAGACGGCGGTCTGGCTGCTGGCGTGTGCGTCGGTGGGGGTGGTCGCGGACGTCGGCGGGGATCCCGCGGCGGCGGACGTCGTGGTGAGCGGACCGGATTCCCTGGAGGCGGCCCGGGCCTGTTCCGGGGAGCGGGTCGCGCTGGCGCTGCGGCCGTTGGGCGGGCGGTTCCCGCAGCCGCCGGAGGGGTTCGTCGACTACGCCGTGGAGGTACCGGGGCAGGGGGACCGGTTCGTGCCGTTCGCTCCGGTGGATCCGGATGAACCCGCGCTGGTCGTCGCCGGGCGTGAGTTCAGTGGGGCGGAGGTCGTGGAGCGGGCGCGGGCGGAGGGGACGGGGGATCGGGTGCTGTCGGGGTTGTCGTACGACACGTGGGACGGGGTGTGTGCGGGGTTGTTCGGGCCGCTCGCCAACGGGGGGTCCGTGGTGTTGTGCCGGCATCTGGAGCGGTTGGGTGAGGAAGGGCTTGCCAAGCGGGTCGAGGATGAGCGGGTGGGTGTGGTGCGCCGCTGAAAGAGGGTGGTTGCGACCGGTTGGCGGCAGACAGGTCGCGTGTGGCTGGTCGCGCAGTTCCCCGCGCCCCCTTAGTGGGTGCAGTCACCCGAGTGGAGCAGTACCGGGCCTCCCCCGAACCCCGGTCACGCCATGGTCGTAGGAACAGATCCCTACGCCATGAGGGGTGGGCCGACCCGTGACCGACAGTCCTCGTGCCCTAGGGCCCGGTCTCGGGGTGTCGGCTCACGGTGACGGGCTCGTACGGCGGCGTCGGCGGCGGTGGCTGCGCGGGGCCGGGGTCGGCGCCGGTGCGGTCGTCCTCGTCGCCGCCGGTGTCGGAGGGGTCCTCTACGCCAAGCTCGACGGGAACATCACGCCCGACGAGGCGGCCGCCGCCGAGCTCGCCCGGTACGAGAAGGAGCGGCCGACCTCGCTGGTGAAGGGTGCGCTGAACATCCTGCTGATCGGGTCGGACTCGCGGTCGGGGAACGGCAACGCGCGCTACGGGCGGGACTCGGGGACCGAACGCTCGGACACCACGATCCTGTTGCACCTGTCCGCCGGGCGGCACACCGCGACCGCGGTGTCACTGCCGCGGGACCTGATGGTGGACGTGCCCGCCTGCCGGCGGCCGGACGGCACCCGCAGCCGGCCGGCGTTCGACATGTTCAACCACGCCTTCCAGAAGGGCGGTTCGGCCTGCACGATCCGTACCGTCGAGAGACTCACGGACGTTCGGGTGGATCACCACATGGTCGTCGACTTCCATGGCTTCAAGGACATGGTCGACGCGGTGGACGGGGTGACGGTCTGCCTCTCCGAGCCGATCGACGACAAGGCCGCCAAGCTGCGGCTTCCGGCGGGACGGGTGACGCTGGACGGCGAGGAGGCGCTCGGTTACGTACGGGCCCGCAAGTCCCTCGGCGACGGCAGCGACACCGAGCGGATGGATCGCCAGCAGCGCTTTCTCGGGGCGCTGGTGCACAAGGTGCAGAGCAATGACGTACTGCTGAATCCGGTCAAGCTCTATCCCGTGCTGGACGCGGCGACCTCCTCGCTCACCACCGACCCGGACCTGGCGAGCCTGCGCGGGCTGTACGAACTCGTGCGCGGGCTGCGGGACATCCCCATGGGGCGGGTGCAATTCCTCACCGTGCCGAGGGAGCCGTACGTTCACGACGCAAATCGCGATCAACTCGACGAACCCGAAGCCCGGCGCCTTTTCGAACGGTTGCGCAAGGATGAGCCGGTGAAGGTGACGGAGAAAGCCCCGAAGGTTTCAGAAGATTCTCATGACGAAGAAGCCTATGAAGAATCTGAGAACGTCGGCGGGGTGCCCACCTTCCGCGGCAACACGGCCGCCCAGGACGCCTGCGGGTAAAGCATTTCCCAAGGGGGCGGAGCGGTGTCCAGGCAAATGGGCGGATTGCCCGGTTGTAGGCACGTGGAATTCATCACCGCCGTAACCTGTCGGCGAATCGGACGGCTAGGGTGAGCGCTCCGGTGCATCCGGCCGTCGGAGGATTCAGCAACCATGGACGCACAAGGCCGTGGGCAGGCGGGCGACATCGACCCCGCCGACCAGTGGGTACTCAACCCGCACACCGGTGAATACGAACTGCGACTGAACCCTTCCGCACCGCAGTCGGGTGTTCCCGGTCCCCGTAGATCCACCCCCGCGCCCAGCAGGACGGGCCCGCCCGCGGGGCGTACGACCGCTCCCCCGGCGCCGGGCCGTGACGTGCCCGCGCCGCGCAGGCGGCGGGGCGCCCCGCCCGAGGAGCCGCTGCCGGGACGGCGGGGACGCCGGCCGGTCAAGAAGAAGTCGAATGCGAAGAAGGCGCTGCTGTGGACCGGCGGCACGATGGCTTTCGTGCTGATCGCGGCCACGGGCGGCGGATATCTCTACATCCGCCATCTCAACAGCAACATCACCTCCGTCTCCGACGACGGCGCGAGCACCGGTGGCTTCCAGACCGACAAGGCGATCAACATCCTGCTGATCGGCACGGACAAGCGCACCGGGGCGGGCAACGAGAACTACGGCGACAAGAACAGCGTCGGACACGCGGACACCACGATCCTGCTGCACGTCTCCAAGGACCGTACGAACGCGACCGCGCTCAGCATTCCGCGCGACCTGATCGTGGACGTGCCGGACTGCCCGACCACGCAGGAGGACGGTTCCACCAAGGTCATCCCGGGCACGGACGCCGTCCGCTTCAACACCAGCCTCGGACAGGGCGGCCGTACGCCCAGCTGCACGGTGCGGACCGTGACGGAGCTCACCGGGATCCAGGCCGACAATTTCATGGTGGCCGACTTCAACGCGGTCAAGACGCTGACCACGGCGGTCGGCGGGGTCGAGATCTGCCTGGGCAAGGACATCGACGACAAGGACTCCAAGCTCAAGCTGTCCAAGGGCACGCACACCATCTCCGGTGAGGACGCCCTCGCGTTCGTGCGCACCCGGCACTCGGTCGGCTTCGGCGGTGACCTGAGCCGGATCGGGCTCCAGCAGCAGTTCCTGAGCGCGCTGATGCGCAAGCTGAAGTCGAACGACACGCTCACCAGCCCGACGAAGATGCTGAAGCTGGCGGAGGCGGGCACCAAGGCGCTGACCGTCGACTCGCAGCTCGACAGCATCTCCAAGCTGAAGGACCTCGGTCTGGAGCTCGGCAAGCTGAACGTGAAGAACCTGACCTTCACGACCGTGCCGGTGGTCGACAACCCGGCGGAGAAGGTGAAGGCGACGGTCGTCCTCAACGACGCGACCGCGCCCACCGTGTTCGACATGATCAAGAACGACGTGTCCTTCACGGAGGTCAAGAAGAAGGCCAGCGCGTCCAAGAGCGCCGAGGCGGCCGAGGAGGCGGCCCGGCTCAAGGGCACCAAGTCGGCCGCGTCCGCGGTGCGGGTGCGGATCCTCAACGGCGGTGCGCAGGCGGGCAGTGCGCAGGCCGAGCTGGAGTACCTCCAGAACGAGGAGGGCGTGCTGAAGTCGGAGAACGCCGGCAACGCGGGCACCTCGCAGGCGAAGACGACCCTGGAGTACGCGCCCGACCAGGCCGACCAGGCGCGCCGCCTCGCGGACATCCTGGGCCTGTCCGGGGCGCAGTTGAAGCCCGGCAAGAGCGTCACCAACTCCCAGGGCCTGCCCACCATGACCCTGACCCTGGGCAAGGACTTCAAGGGCGCGGGGGTGTCCTTCACGACGGCGACCAAGGCCCCCGAGGGGGTGCAGCAGTCCACGGCCGACAAGGTCGAATGCGCCAAGTGAGGTGACCTGAAGGGCCTGTTGTGCGTCTAACACGACGTACGGCAGGCCTTTTTGTTTCGTACGGCAGGTCATTTCGGCTCGTACAGCAGGTCTTTTCGTTCGTTCCGTGGGTGTGAGGGTGGGGAGACAGGGGATGGCGCACAGCAGTGTTCAGGGGGAGGGCGCCCGGACGGATGTCCGGCCCGGCCAGGGGACGGGTCCGGAGAGACCGGGGCGGCACGGGCGGCGGGGGGTCCGGCGCAAGCACCGGGTGCTGCGCTGGTCGGCGGTCACGCTCGCCGTGCTGATACTCGGCGCCAGCGGCGCCGGCTACCTCTACTACGAGCATCTCAACGGCAACATCCGCAAGGGCGAGCGCAGCAGCGGCGACTCCAAGGCGCGGAAGACCGAGGCGAACGCGGCCGGTCAGACCCCGCTGAACATCCTGCTGATCGGCTCGGACAGCCGTAACTCCGACGAGAACGTGAAGCTCGGCGGCAGCAGGGACGACCGGGGCGACGCGCCTCGCGGCGATGTGCAGATGCTCATCCACCTGTCCGCGGACCGCAAGAGCGCCGCGATGGTGAGCATCCCGCGCGACACCCGCGTCGACATCCCCCGGTGCCAGGACCCGGACACCGGGAAGAAGTTCCCCCCGACCAACACCATCATCACCAACTCGCTGGCCCGCGGCGGGGCCGGCTGCACGCTCGCCACCTGGCAGAACCTCACCGGGGTCTACATCGACCACTGGATGACCATCGACTTCGCGGGCGTGGTGCGGATGGCGGACGCCATCGGCGGGGTCAACGTCTGTGTCCGGCAGAACGTGTGGGACCGGCCGACGGCCGCGGTGCCCGGCGGTTCCGGACTGAAGATGAGGGCGGGCACCCACAAGGTCAAGGGCAAGGAGGCGCTCCAGTGGCTGCGCACCCGGCACGCCTGGGGCAGTGACCTGATGCGGGCCAGGGCCCAGCACATGTACCTGAACTCGATGATGCGGACGCTGACGAAGCAGAACGTCTTCACCGACACCCCGCGCCTGATGGACCTGGCCGAGGCGGCGACGAAGTCCCTGAAGGTGTCCGAGGAGATCGGCACCGTGAAGAAGCTCTACGACCTGGGCACCCAGCTCAAGTCGGTGCCGCCGGACCGCATCACCTCGGTGACGATGCCGAACCTGGCGGACCCCGAGGACGAGAACCACGTCGTCCCCGACGCCAAGAACGCCGACAAGCTCTGGGAGATGCTCCGCGACGACGTGCCCCTCGACGACAAGGGCAAGGCGTCCGACGCGAAGAGGACCGTCAAGGACCAGGCCGGCAAAGCCCCTTCGGCGCCGGACGACCGGATCGGGGTCGTCGTGCAGAACGCCACCGCCACCGCCACCCTCGGCCCGGTGAGCGGACGCGCGGGCGTGCTCGCCCAGGAACTCGTGGAGAAAGGTTTCACGCAGGCGTCCAAGGACGCGACGGCGGGCCTTTCCGAGGACCGGACGGTCGTGCGCTACCCGAGCGCCGATCTGGAGGGCGACGCCCAGCGCATCGCCAAGTCCCTGGGGATTCCCCTGAGTTCGGTGAAGAAGTCCACCGACGTCTCCGGGGTCACCCTCGTCGTGGGCGCCGACTGGCGCACCGGCACCGCCTATCCGAAGCAGTCCACGCCCAAGGCCGGAGACCTGCCCGCCAACTCGGACGCCATCAACGGCTCGGACACCAAGCAGTGCATGCCCGTGTACGGGGTCTACCAGTGGTAGTCGAACAGCCCGGCCCGTCCGTACGTACTCCTTGGGCAGGAACCACTCGCACACCAGGACGCCGGACCCCCTGCCGAGGAAATGGGGTGGATTGACCGCTTGTGGGGCCGAGGAATCCCTCGCTGCTTGGCTCGACGCCCGAACGGGCGGCTAGTGTGAGCGATCCAGTGATCCCCGGCCATGAGACCTGTCCTGGGATCGAGCACTGTGTCGACCGAACCGTGCGCCTTCCGGGGGGAGGTGTCGCGTGGCCCTGACGGAGGATTCGGACCAACGTGGACGCGCAAGGCCATGGGCGGGCGAACGACGTCGATCCCGCAGACCAGTGGGTGCTCAATCCGGCCACCGGCGAATACGAACTGCGGCTGGCTCCCGCGGCACCGCAGTCGCCCGTGCCCGGACCCCGTAGAGCAGCCCCCGTGCGAAACGGCGCTCCCGGCGGCCGTACGACCGCAGGAAACGGCGTCCCCGGCAGCCGTACGACCGCGCCCGTGGCCCCCGGCCGCGACGTCCCGCCGCCGCGCAGACGGCGGGACGCCCCCGAGGAGCCGCTGCCGGGGCGGCGCGGACGCCGGCCGGTCAAGAAGAAGTCGAACGCGAAGAAGGCGCTGCTGTGGACCGGCGGCACCATGGCGTTCGTCCTGGTCGCCGGTGCCACCACGGGCTGGTTCTATCTGAAGCACCTCGAAGGCAACGTCGGCACGACGGACGTCGGCGACGCGGCCGCGAGCAGCTTCAGCAAGGACGAGGCCTTCAACATCCTCGTCATCGGCACCGACAAGCGCACCGGCGAGGGCAACGAGGGCTACGGCGACAAGGGCAGCGTCGGCCACGCCGACACCAACATCCTGCTGCACGTCGCCAAGGACCGTTCGAACGCGACCGCGCTCAGCATCCCGCGTGACCTGATCGTCGACATCCCGGACTGCCAGACCAAGCAGGAGGACGGGTCCGACGCGGTCGTCGCGGGACAGGACGGCGTCCGCTTCAACCGGAGCCTCGGCGAGCGCGGCCGGGACGCGGGCTGCACGATGCGTACCGTCGAGGCGGCCACCGGCATCAAGCCCGACCACTTCGTGATGGCCGACTTCAACGCGGTGAAGACCCTCACGTCGGCCGTGGACGGGGTCGACGTCTGCGTGGAGAAGGCCGTCGACGACAAGCAGTCGAAGCTGAAACTGCCGGCCGGCGAGTCGAAGGTGGAGGGCGAGCGGGCCCTCGCCTTCGTGCGCACCCGGCACGCCTTCGGCAACTCCGGCGACCTGGACCGGATCAAGGTGCAGCAGCAGTTCCTCGGCTCGCTGATGCGGAAGATGACCTCCGGCGACACCCTCACCAGCCCGCGCAAGCTGCTGAAGCTGGCGGAGGCCGCGACGGAGGCGCTCACCGTGGACAAGGCGATCGGCAACGTCGGCACGCTCAAGGACATCGCCCTGGAGCTGAAGAAGGTGCCGACGAAGAACATCAGCTTCATGACGGTCCCGGTGAAGGACAACCCCGCCGAGACAGTCAAGGCGACGGTCGTCGTCGACGAGTCGCAGGCCCCCGCGATCTTCGAGGCCATCAAGAACGACGTCTCGTTCACCGAGGTCAAGACGGAGCAGAAGAAGGAGAAGGCGGAGATCGCCGCCCGGCTCAAGGGCACGAAGTCGGCCGCCTCCGACGTCCGGGTCAGCATCCTCAACGGCGGCGCGCCGGCCGGAAGCGCCCAGCAGCAGCTCGCCTACCTCCAGACCGAGGCGGGCGTGACCAAGTCCGACAACGCGGGCAACGCCGAGGCGCCGCTCGCGAAGACGACCCTGGAGTACGACCCGGACCAGGCCGACCAGGCCCGCCGGCTCGCGGACATCATGGGCCTGTCCGGCGCGGCGCTGAAGCCCGGCAAGAGCGTCACCAACGCCCAGGGTCTGCCGGCCATGACCCTCACCCTGGGCAAGGACTTCAAGGGCGCCGGGGTGAAGCTGAACGCGGCCACGACCGCCCCGGCGAACGTGGCGGGCAGGTCCACCGCCGACAAGGTGCAGTGCGCGAGCTGAGGGTTCCCGGGTCCGGCACAGGTCCGCGGGCGCCCAGAGCCCGCACAGGTCTGACGGTTCCCAGGTCCCGCACAGGTTCGTAGGGCAACCTCACGGGCCCGTCGTATGTCTAAGGACGTGCGGCGGGCCCGCGGTGTGATGTGCGGGTCCGGTGGGGTGGGTGGGAGGACAGGAACGTTGACAACGCAATACAGCGTGCAGGAATCGGCGCCGGCGACCGAGGCGGAGGGCTGGGCGGGCAGCCGTCGGGCGCCGCGCAAGCACCGGCTGCTCAGATGGTCCGCGACCACGCTCTCGGTGCTGATACTCGCCGTGGCCGGGACCGGCTACGTGTACTACCGGCACCTCAACTCCCAGATCCAGCACGACGATCTGAACCTCGGGGACAACAAGGTCGCCGGACCGACGCCGAACGCCGCCGGCCAGACCCCGCTGAACATCCTGGTCATCGGCTCCGACGCGCGGGACAACGAGGAGAACCAGAAACTCGGCGGCGCCCGGGAGACCTTCGGCTCCACTCCCCTCGCCGATGTGCAGATGCTGCTGCACGTGTCCGCCGACCGCAGCAACATGTCGGTCGTCAGCATGCCCCGCGACACCCTCGTGAAGATCCCCAAGTGCACGGACCCCGACGACGGCAAGGTGTACGCGGCGAGCGAGGGC
Source organism: Streptomyces griseorubiginosus (assembly GCF_001514195.1). Taxonomy (GTDB): domain Bacteria; phylum Actinomycetota; class Actinomycetes; order Streptomycetales; family Streptomycetaceae; genus Streptomyces; species Streptomyces griseorubiginosus. Next base: position 34,225 of record NZ_KQ948745.1, read on the forward strand.
CGGGTGATGACCAACCAGAGCCTCGGCCACGGCGGGCCCGGCTGCACGGTGGCCACCTGGCAGGAGCTCACCGGCATCCACATCGACCACTTCATGATGGTCGACTTCTCCGGTGTGGTGTCCATGGCCGACGCCATCGGCGGTGTCCCGGTCTGCGTGGACGCCAACATCCTGTCCCGGGACAGCCAGGGCCACGGCTCCGGACTGAAGCTGCGGAAGGGCACCCACCCCGTCAAGGGCGTGCAGGCCCTCCAGTGGCTGCGCACCCGCTACGGCTTCGAGGACGGCAGCGACCTCGCCCGCGCCAAGGCCCAGCACATGTACATGAACTCGATGGTCCGCCAGCTGCGCGAGAACGCGACCCTGAGCAGCCCCAACAAGCTGCGCAAGCTCGCCGACAAGGCCACCGAGGCGATCACCGTCGACCCGGACCTCGCCGGCGTCAAGCAGCTCTACGACCTCAGCAACGAGCTGCGCAAGGTGGAGCCCGCGCGGATCACCATGACGACCATGCCGAACCGGTACGTCGGTGCGCGCGTGGAGCCCACCGAGGACGCCGAGCAGCTGTTCCGGCTGGTGCGCGAGGACATCGCGCTGGACGGCAAGGACGCGAAGAAGGCGACCGCGGAGAAGTCCGAGGAGACCTCGGCCGACCCGGCCGCCGCGAAGGACGAGATCGGGATCCTCGTCCAGAACGGCACCCGCACCAGCACCCTGGCCGCGGCGAGCGGACGCGCGAGCACGGTGGCCGGGCTGCTGACCGGGAAGGGCTACACCAAGGCGTCCTCCGACCGGTCCGCCTCCCTCAGCGAGGCGCGGACACTGGTGCGCTACCCGAGCGCCGAGCTGGAGGGCGACGCCCGGGCGGTCGCCAAGTCCCTGGGAATCCCGATGAGTTCGGTGAAGAAGTCCACCGACGTCTCCGGGGTCACGCTCGTCGTCGGCGCGGACTGGCGCGAGGGGACGACGTACAAGGCACCCGAGCAGGACGACACCACCCCGAAGACGGCGGAGGCCCTCAACGGGGCGGACGAGTCGGCCTGCATGCACGTGAACCCCGGGTTCACCTGGTGAGGTGCCCCCGGGGTCAGCAGGTGAGGTGAACCCCGGGGGCAGCAGGTGAGGTTCAGACCTCGTTCAGCACGGCGGGTCGTCGGGAGGCGATGACCCGCCGGGCGAGCGACCGCGGGCTCGTCAGGAAGCCGTACCCCCAGCACATGTGCATGGTGGCGAGGGCCACGGGGATCTGGAGCCGCGCCTTCAGCGGCAGCCCCCTGCCCGCGGGCAGCGAGCCGAGGACGATCGCCGCGAGGTAGCCGCCCGGGATCACGAAACCGAGCGGGGTCAGCGCGGCGCCCACCACGATCCCGGCCGCGATCGCGCACACCGCGGTCGGCGGGGCGAGGTAGCGCAGGTTGATGGAGCCCTCGTGGTAGCGGGCGACGACGTGCCGCCAGCGGCCGTAGTCCTTGTACTGCTTGGCGAGGGCCTTCACCGACGGCCTCGGGCGGTACGACACCCTGAGCTCGGGCGAGAACCAGATCAGCCCGCCCGCCTCGCGGATCCGGAAGTTGAGCTCCCAGTCCTGCGCGCGGATGAACTCCTCGTTGTAGCCGCCCTGTTGCTCCAGCGCCTCGCGCCGGAACACCCCGAGGTACACGGTCTCGGCGGCCTGTGCCTCGCCGCCCGTGTGGAAGGCCGCGTTGCCGACGCCGATCTTCGAGGTCATCGCGGCGGCGACCGCGCGCTCCCAGTCGTTCTCGCCCTCGGCGTGCATGATGCCGCCGACGTTCTGCGCGCCGGTCTCCTCCAGGAGCCGTACCGCGGTCGCGATGTAGTTCGGCGAGAGCATGCCGTGCCCGTCGACGCGGACCACGATCGGGTGCCGGGAGGCCTTGATCGCGGCGTTGAGGGCGGCCGGCGTGCGGCCGGTCGGGTTCGGGACGGTGTGCACGCGCGGGTCGTCCGCCACGAGCTGGGCCGCGATCTCGTCCGTGCGGTCCGTGGACGGACCCAGGGCGATCACGACCTCCATCTCGCCGGCGTACTCCTGCGCGAGGATCGCTTGGACGGCTCCGCGCAGATGCCGCTCCTCGTTGAGGACGGGCATGATCACAGAAACGGCGGGGAGTCGCACGTCGGGCTTGGCGTTCATAGGGGGCTCACGTTACCGCGAACGGGGGACACCGATGCGCCCCGCCCGGGGCGGTGCCCCTCGTCGCAGATCGTATCGGCCTACGGTGCTCACGATCCCTCGTTCGGCTGCCCTCGCGGAGGTGTTCCCGCATGCCCACCACGCCGCCCCGCCCCTCCGCCGCCCGCCCTCGCCCCCCGCAGCGCCGCCCCGCGCGGCCCCCGGTACGCCGCAAGCGACCGCGCTGGGCCCTGCGGGCGGCGACCACGCTCTCCGTCGTCGTGCTCGCCTCCGCCGGCATCGGGCACGCGGTGATGACCAGTCTCGACGCGGACATCGCACGCGTGGACCCCTTCAAGGACATGAAGAACCGGCCCCGCGCCGGACACGGCATGAACGTGCTCCTGGTCGGCACCGACGGCCGCGACAAGATCACCGAGGAGGAGCGGCAGAAGTACCGGCTGGGCGGCGCGCCCTGCCACTGCACCGACACCATCATGATCGTGCACATCTCGGAGGACCGGGAGCGGGCGAGCGTGGTGAGCCTGCCGCGCGACTCGTACGCGATGACGCCCTCGCACGTCGACGCCACCACCGGGGAACGCCACCAGGGGCATCCCATCAAGATCAACGCGGCGTACGCGGAGGGCGGGCCCCAGCTCACGGTCCGGACCGTGGAGTCCATGACCCACGTGAAGATCGACCACTACCTGGAGGTCGACTTCACCAGCTTCATGAAGACGGTGGACGTCCTCGGCGGCGTCGAGATCTGCAACGCCGACCCGCTGAAGGACGCCTACACCGGCCTCGACCTGGCACCCGGCCGGCACCGGCTGATGGGCGGCGAGGCACTCCAGTACGTCCGCTCCCGGCACGCCGACGGCTCCTCCGACCTCGGCCGGATGAAACGCCAGCAACGCTTCCTCGCGGCGCTGATCGACCGGGCGACGTCCTCCGGGATCCTGCTGAACCCGATGAGGTTCCGTGACGTGACCCGGGCCGTCCTCGGCTCCGTGCGCGCCGACAAGGGCTTCGGCACGGACGAACTGCTCGACCTGGGCCGGGCGATGCGGAACTTCTCCCCGTCCTCCTCGGAGTTCACGACCGTGCCGATCGGCCAGATGGGATACCTCGTCAAGGGCGTCGGCTCGACGCTGAAGTGGGACCCCGCGAAGTCGGCGCAGCTCTTCAAGGCCCTGCGCGAGGACCAGCCGCTCGCCGCGCACAAGCCGCGCAGCAAGGCGCTGCTGGTCCCGGTCTCCCCGCAGCAGATCCGCGTCCAGGTCGAGAACGGCACGGCGAGGACGGGACTCGGCCAGCGGGTCGACGCGGCGCTGGCGGCCACGGGTTTCCGCACGACGGGCACCCCGACGAACTCGGCCACCCCCACCACGAAGCGCACCCTGATCACCTACGACCCCCGCTGGGACCGCTCGGCCCGCTCCCTGGCCGCGGCCCTGCCCGGCAGCGAACTGCGGGCGGTGCCCGGGCAGGGGGCCGTGCTGAAGGTGGTCGCGGGGACGGACTTCGAGCGCGTACGGAAGGTTCGGGCCGAGGACGAGTTGCAGGGGGAGTTCGGGGTGGTCACGGGGGATGAGGTGGGGTGTGTTTAGGGGAGGCACCGGCCGGGGGCGTTGGTAACGGAATGCGGGTGACCCGGTGTGCCCTGAGGGTGGTCCGGGGTGCATCAAGGGTGATCCGGGACCGGGGGTTGATCCGGGGACCCGAGGTTGATCCGGGGACCCGAGGTTGATCCGGGGACCCGAGGTTGGTCAGGCGGCGCAGGATGGGCTGGTGTCCGCCGACTTCCGTATCGCCGACTACGACCCCGACTGGCCCCGCCGGGCCGCCGCCGCGATCGACGCCCTGCGCGGGGCGGCTCCCGGGCTGTTCGTGGAGATCGAGCACATCGGGTCCACGGCCGTTCCGGGGCTGGCCGCCAAGCCCGTCATCGATCTGATGGCCGCCGTCCGTGACCTCTCGCACACCCGGCCCCACGAGGACGCGCTGGCGGGTCTCGGCTTCCACCCCCACGTCAACGGGATGACCGACCGGCTGCTGTACGTCCGCGCCCCCGACGGCATCCGCAGTCACGTCCTGCACGTGGTGTCACGGGAAAGCTGGCCGCACCGCAACCAACGGCTGCTCCGCGACTACCTGCGCGCCCGCCCGGAGGAGGCCGACCGGTACGCGGCCCTCAAGCGGGCGATCGTCGCCTCCAGGACGGCACCAGGCGGGTACGCGGCGGCGAAGACGCCCCTCGTGCAGGAACTCACGGACCGGGCCCGGGCAGAGCGAGGGCTGCCACCGGAGCCTGTGTGGGAGAAGGGCTGAGCGTGGGCGTTCCCGGGGCGGGCCGTCCGGGAGCGGGGGTCGCCGCCGGGGCCCGTATCGGAGAGGAGCTGAGCCCGGGAGCTCCCAGGCGACTGGGGGTTCCCGCCCCGGCCGCATGGGAGAGGGGCTGAGCGCAGGGGCGGCTCCCAGGTCGAGCGGGGGGCTGCCACCGGGCCGGTGCGGGAGAAGGGGCTGACCGCGGGCGTTCCCGGGGCGGGCCGTCCGGGAGCGGCGGTCGCCACCAGGGCCCGTATCGGAGTGAGGCCGAGCGCGGGAGCTCCCAGGTCGAGCCGGAGGCTGCCCCCGGGCCCGTGCGGGAGAAGGGCTGAGCGCGGGCGTTGCCGGGGCGGGCCGTCCGGGAGCGGGGGTGGCCGCCGGAGTCCGTGTGGCGGCCCGGGGCCGGTCGTGTGCTCAGTCGTCGAAGCCCTCCGCCGCCCGCTTCTCGCGCAGTTCCTTGATCGCGCGGCGCCTCGCGAGGCGGTGCGTGCGGCGGATCTGGGCCTCCTGGTAGCGGCGCTCGTCGCGCTCCGTCTCCGGGAGGACCGGAGGGACCCGGCGGGGCCTGCCGTCGGCGTCCACGGCCGCGAAGACCAGGTAGGCCGAGCCGACCTGGGTGGCCGGGGTCGACTCGTTCCAGCGCTCGGCGAGGACCCGCACTCCGACCTCCATCGAGGTCCGGCCGGTCCAGTTGACCTGGGCCTTCACATGGACGAGGTCGCCGACCCGGACCGGCTCCAGGAACGCCATCTCGTCCATGGAGGCGGTGACCGCGGGTCCGCCGCTGTGCCGGCCGGCCACCGCGCCCGCCGCGTCGTCCACCAGTTTCATGATCACGCCGCCGTGCACCGTACCGAGGAGGTTGGTGTCGGCCTGGGTCATGATGTGGCTCAGCGTGGTGCGAGAAGCCGAGGTGGGCTTGCCCGGGATCTCCGGAGGCTCCGGGGACTCCGGAGACTCCGGTCCGACGGCGGCGGTGGCCTGGTCTGTCATGGCCCCACCCTATGCCGTGATGACAATTCGGGAATTTGTGTCAGCTTGGCAACAGCGGTGACCTGATTTTCCGACGGCCCTTGTATAGGGCCCGGCGGGTACCGGCACACTGGGGCCCATGAACGATTGGCCCGAGGGATGGTCCGGCGACAACCGCGGCGACCGGTACGGACGCGGCAGCGCGAGCGCACAGCCCGAGAGCGCCCGCGTGATGCGCCAGGTGCGCCGCGGCCAGGCGCCGCCGTACAACGCCGGCGTGCCCCAACAACAGGGGTACGTCAACGGCCAGGGCCACGGTGACTACGACGGGTACGACAGCGGCTACAACACCGGCCAGGTGTACGGCAGCCCCGGCGGCGCCGGCCACGGCGGTCCCGGTGACCCGGTGGGCGGCCGGGGTCCGCGTCCCGCGCCGAACTGGCGCAAGCGGATCAAGTGGACCGCGATCGTGGTGATCACCGGGCTGGTCGTGACGACCGTCGGCACCTACTTCTGGGCCGACTCCAAGCTCAACCGCGAGGTCGACCTGTCCAAGGTCATCGACCGGCCGGAACAGGGCGACGGCACCAACTACCTGATCGTCGGCTCCGACAGCCGCGCCGGGCTCTCCTCCGCGCAGAAGAAGCAGCTGCACACCGGCTCCGCCGAGGGCAAGCGCACCGACTCGATGATGATCCTGCACACCGGCAGCAACGGCGACACGCTGATCTCGCTGCCGCGTGACTCGGACGTGGAGATCCCGACCTTCGTCGGCTCCGAGTCCGGCAAGACGTACAAGGGCACCGGCCGGCACGTGAAGCTGAACGCCGCGTACGCCGAGGACGGCCCCGAACTGCTGGTGCGCACGGTGGAGTTCAACACCGGGCTGCGCATCGACCACTACGTCGAGATCGGCTTCGCCGGCTTCGCGAGCATCGTGGACGCGGTCGGCGGTGTCGAGATCGACATCGACAAGGGGTTCAAGGACAAGTACTCCGGCGCCGACTTCAAGGCGGGCAAGCAGACGCTGAACGGCGACCAGGCGCTCGCCTTCGTCCGCACCCGGCACGCCTTCGCCGCGTCCGACCTCCAGCGGACCAAGAACCAGCAGAAGTTCCTCGCGGCCCTCGCCCACCAGGTGGCCACCCCGGGCACGGTCCTCAACCCGTTCAAGCTCTACCCGACGCTCGGCGCGGGCCTGGACTCGCTCATCGTCGACAAGGACATGGGCCTGTACGACCTGGGCTCGATGTTCTTCGCGATGAAGGGCGTCAACGGCGGCGACGGCACCTCGCTGAACATGCCGATCTCCGGGTCCACCGGCGGCAACCTCGTCTGGGACAAGGCGAAGGTGAAGCAGCTGGTCCAGGAGCTGAACAACGACGAGAAGGTCACGGTCACGGGCAACTGACCGCGACAGACACAGCGAAGGGCCGGTCAGGCGGACCGGCCCTTCGCCGTGTCCGCCCTTCGCCGCGTCCGTCCTTCGCCGCGTCCGTCCTTCGCCGTGTCCGCCCTACGCCCGCCGGGCCGAGCCCAGCGGCGCGGTGTGCGGCAGCACCAACCGGCCCTCCCCGTCGGCGAGTTCGGCCGCGAGACGGTCGTACTCGCGCCTGATCCGTACGACGGTCCCGGGGCTCTGCGAGGTGACGACCAGCCCGATGGTGCCGATGCCCGCGGCGGCCCCGCTCCACCACTCCTCGGCGGTGGGACGGTGCTCCCACACCACCTCCGCGCACCGCGCGTCGACGAGGCCGGCCTCCGCGAGCAGCGCCGCGAACCCCTCCGCCGTACGGCCGAAGTCCTCGTCCGGGGCGAGGCGGGGCAGGTGGTCCGGCGGCACCGCCCCCGCGGCCTCGCAGGCCCGCCCGAGCAGCTCCATCCCGCTCTGGCGGCCGCCGGCCCAGATGGTCAGGGCCGCGCTGCCACCCGGACGCAAAACTCTCCGCAGCTCCGCCAGCGCGGTGCGGGGGCGGCCGACGTGGTTGAGCACGAAGTTGCCGACGACGGCGTCGAACTCGGCATCCGGGTAAGGGAGTTCGGGCAGTACGCCGATCCGTGCGTCGACTCCGGCGGTGCGGGCCGCCGCGACCATCCCCGCGTCGGCGTCCACCGCGCTCACCCGTGCCCCGCGCGCCACCGCGGCCAGCGCCGCCGTACCGGTGCCGGTGCCGACGTCCAGCACACGTGTGCCCGCCCCGATCCCGGCCGCGTCCAGCAGGGCGGGAACCGGGTGCGCGCACAGCCGCGCGAAGCTGCCCGCGTACGCCTCCGACCGCCCCGACCACATCGTCCGCTCGGCCGCGTCGAAGGCCTCTGTCGCACTCGTCATGGCGCCAGCCTGCCGCAGACGGGGTCGGAGGCACCCGACGGGGGGGCACCTCCGACCCTGGGCGACCGACGTCACATCGTCATGCCCGCCATGGCCCGACAGGTCTCCACGCAGCGGCGACACGCCTGCGCGCACCGCATCAGCTGGGGATCGTCCGGCATGGACATACACGCCTCGGCGCACGTCTCGCACGCCTTGGCACACATCGCGCACATCTCCGCCGACATGGACGAGCGGCGCATCATCATGTCCGCGCACATGCGGGTCATGTCGGCGCAGTCCATGAGCGCGCGCATGATCTGCATCTGGGCCTGGCCACCCCTCTGCATGCAGGCGCTCATGGTCTCCTCGCAGACGCTGTGGCACTCCATGCACGCCGCCACGCAGTCCTGCATCTCCTTGCTCATCGCGGACATGCTCTCGGCCTGGGTCATGGCTCCTCCTGGGGACGCGGGAGCCCGGGGCGGGCCCCGTGTCCTTCCGTCCTACGCCCCTGCCACGCCGGACGCCATCGGGCGGACGTCATCAATCCGCCCCGAAATGCCCCACCCCACGACATGACAAAAGCCCCCGGAACACCTCCGGGGGCTCAGTCGTCACCGCAACGGGCGGGCGGCTACGGCAGGTTGCGGGCCATGACGATCCGCTGGACCTGGTTGGTGCCCTCGTAGATCTGTGTGATTTTGGCGTCGCGCATCATCCGCTCCACCGGGTAGTCCCGCGTGTACCCGTACCCGCCGAGCAGCTGGACCGCGTCCGTGGTGACCTCCATGGCCACGTCGGAGGCGAAGCACTTCGCCGCCGCGCCCTGGAAGGTGAGGTTCTTGTCGCCGCGCTCCGAGGCGGCCGCGGCCTGGTAGGTCAGGGCGCGGGCCGCCTCGATCTTCATGGCCATGTCGGCGAGCATGAACTGGATGCCCTGGAAGTCGGCGATGGCCTTGCCGAACTGCTTGCGCTCCTGGACGTAGCCCTTGGCGTAGTCGAGGGCGCCCTGGGCGACGCCGAGGGCCTGGGCCGCGATGGTGATGCGGGTGTGGTCCAGGGTCTTCATGGCGGTGGCGAAGCCGGTGCCCTCCTCGCCGATCATGCGGTCGGCGGGGATGCGGACGTTGTCCAGGTAGACCTCACGGGTGGGCGAGCCCTTGATGCCGAGCTTCTTCTCCGGGGCGCCGAAGGAGACGCCCTCGTCGGACTTCTCGACCACGAAGGCCGAGATGCCCTTGGAGCGCTTGGTGGGGTCGGTGACGGCCATCACCGTGTAGTACTCGGACTCGCCGGCGTTGGTGATCCAGCGCTTGACGCCGTTGAGGATCCAGTGGTCGCCGTCGCGGACGGCCTTGGTCTTCATGCCGGCCGCGTCGGAGCCGGCGTCGGGCTCGGAGAGGGCGTAGGAGAACATCGCCTCGCCCTTGGCGAGCGGGGCCATGTACTTCTTCTTGAGCTCCTCCGAGCCGGAGAGGATCACCGGGAGCGAGCCCAGCTTGTTCACCGCGGGGATCAGGGAGGAGCTGACGCAGACGCGGGCGACCTCCTCGATCACGATGACGGTGGCCAGGGCGTCGGCGCCGGCGCCGCCGTACTCCTCGGGGACGTGCACGGCGTGCAGGTCGTTCGCGACCAGTGCCTCGAGGGCCTCGCGCGGGAAGCGGGCCTCCTCGTCGACCGCGGCGGCGTGGGGCGCGATCTTCGCCTCCGCCAGCGAGCGGATGGCGTCCCGGAGCATGTCGTGCTCCTCGGACGGGCGGTACAGGTCGAAGTCAGCCGATCCGGCCAAGGTCTCTCACGCTCCAAGGACGCTGCGATGCCTGTGCTAATTACCGTTAAGTAACTCAAATTTTAGGGGCCCGCCCACGGGAGTGATACGTGAGCTTGGCGACAGGGTGGACGGGCAGGGGGAAAAATGCCCGGTACAGGGCCCGACTATGCTCGGGCACCGCACGACCGCAGCCCTCCCTGGAGACCCCATGAGCCTCAAGATCACCGTGATCGGCACCGGCTACCTCGGCGCGACGCACGCCGCGGCCATGGCCGAACTCGGGTTCGAGGTGTTGGGGCTCGACGTGGTGCCCGAGAAGATCGAGATGCTCCAGCGGGGCGAGGTCCCGATGTTCGAGCCCGGTCTGGAGGACCTGCTGCGCAAGCATGTCGCCGGGATCGAGGGCTCCACGGGGCGGCTCCGCTTCACCATGTCCTGGGAGGAGGTCGGCGCCTTCGGTGACGTGCACTTCGTCTGTGTGAACACGCCTCAGCGGCACGGCGAATACGCCTGTGACATGTCGTACGTCGACTCCGCGATCGCCTCCCTCGCCCCGCACCTGACCCGCCCGGCCCTGGTGGTCGGCAAGTCGACGGTGCCGGTCGGTTCGGCCGACCGGCTGGCCCGCTATCTGGCCGACCACTCCCCCGCGGGCGCGGACGCCGAGCTGGCCTGGAACCCGGAGTTCCTGCGGGAGGGCTTCGCGGTGAACGACACGCTGCACCCGGACCGGATCGTGGTCGGCGTGCGCAGCGAGCGCGCGGAGAAGCTGCTGCGCGAGGTGTACGCCACGCCGCTGGCCGAGAACACGCCGTTCGTGGTGACGGACTTCCCGACCGCCGAGCTGGTGAAGACGTCGGCGAACTCCTTCCTGGCGACGAAGATCTCCTTCATCAACGCGATGGCGGAGATGTGCGAGGCCTCCGGCGGCGATGTCGCCAAGCTGGCCGAGGCGATCGGGTACGACGACCGGATCGGGAAGAAGTTCCTGCGGGCCGGCATCGGCTTCGGCGGCGGCTGTCTGCCCAAGGACATCCGTGCCTTCATGGCCCGTGCCGGTGAGCTCGGGGCCGACCAGGCGCTGACCTTCCTGCGTGAGATCGACTCGATCAACATGCGCCAGCGCGGGCAGATGGTGGAGCTGGCCCGGCAGATACTGGGCGGCGGGCCGTTCCTCGGCAAGCGGGTCGCGGTGCTCGGCGCCACCTTCAAGCCGGACTCGGACGACGTGCGCGACTCCCCCGCGCTGAACGTGGCCGGCCAGATCCACCTCCAGGGCGGCCAGGTCACGGTCTACGACCCGAAGGGCATGGCCAACGCCCGCCGCCTCTTCCCGACCCTCGGCTACGCCGACACGGCCGTGGACGCGGTCCGCGGCGCCGACGTCGTCCTGCACCTCACGGAGTGGCGGGAGTTCCGCGAACTGGACCCGGCGGCCCTGGGCGAGGTCGCGGCATCGAAGACCGTCCTGGACGGCCGCAACGCCCTGGACCCGGCCCTGTGGCGCAAGGCGGGCTGGACGTACCGAGCGATGGGGCGGCCTACGGCCTGAGCGGGGGCGGGGGCGATGCGGCTGCCGCTACGGCTGCGGCTACGGCTGCCGCTACGGCTGCCGCTACGGCTACGGACTGCCACTACCGCTACCGCTACCTCTACCGCTACGGCAGTCTCCGTACTGGTCTCGTCGGCCCCCGGGGCGATGGTCGGATGCCGTGGCGCCGGAAGGTCGTGGGCACCGGAACGCCTGCCGCTGCGATGCCGTGAATCAACAGCCCAGGGTGCGCCGGGAATTGGGCCGAGTGCGGCCAGGACCGGGGCCTGGAGGCCTTGCGGTGGGGTTCCCGCAGCTCATGGCCGACCGGCTCCCGGTGGGTCCCCACCCGGCCGTCCACGCCCTCGGTGCACCCGCCCTGACCTGGCGTTTTCCTGGAATTCCCCTAGGCTGACGAGGTCTGTCGGACGGCATCGCGGGAGAGCCCATGGGCGAGGAAGCCATCGAGTACGACGCCAGTCGCATCGAGGTCCTGGAGGGGCGGCACGCCATCCGGAAACGGCCGGGGATGTATGTCGGCTCGACCGGCGAACGCGGTCTGCGGCAGACGGTGTTCGAGGTGGCCGACCGGGCGGTGAACGAGGTCCTGACCGGTTCGGCCACCCGCGTCGGCATCACCTTCCTGTCCGACGGCGGAGTGCGGGTCGACGACGACGGACCGGGCGTCCCCGTCGAGGCGGCCGGGCACACCGGCGGTCCCGGTCTGGAGACCCTGCTGACGCGCCCCTTCACCGGCCCGGACACCAGCGGGCGGCACGGCCTGACGTCCGGGCTCGTCGGCGTGGGCCCCTGCGTCACCAACGCCCTGTCGAGTCGTCTGACGGCCGAGGTGCGGCGGGACGGGACGCGCTGGGTCCAGGAGTACGCCCACGGGGCCGCGCTCGCCCCGCCCGTCGCCGTGGGCCCGGCGAGCGGCAGCGGAACCACGGTCACCTTCCGGCCCGACGCCGGCATCTTCGAGACGACGGAGTTCGTCTTCGGCGTCTTCGTGGAGCGCTTCAGGGAACTGGCCTTCCTCTACCGGGATCTGGACGTCTCGCTGACCGACGAACGCCCTCCGGGGGAGCCGCGCTCAGTGCGGTTCCGATTCCCGGGCGGGGTAAGGGAGTTCGTCGCCTTCCTGGACGCGGAGGCGGGGAGGGCCGGGACCGCCGGGACGGCTGTCCATCCGGACGTCATCGCCTTCGAGCGGGACGCTCCGGAGGCGGCGGTGGACGTGGCCCTGCGCTGGTCCGACTTCCGTGGGGAGCGGGTCCGGGGCTTCGCCAACGGGGTGCCCACCCCTGAGGGCAGCACCCATCTGCTGGGCTTCCGGGACGGGCTGGCCGCGGCGGTCAACGCGTACGCGCTTGAGCGGCGGTTGCTGACGGCGGCCGACCCCGATCCGAGCGCGGACCGGATCTGCCAGGGCCTGACGGCGGTCGTGTCGGTCAAGCTGGACCGGCCCGAGTTCCTCGGTGCCACGCGCGGCACGCTGGGCAATCCGGCAGCGCGCCCGTGCGTCGCGGAGACCGTGCGGGATCGTCTCGGCACCTGGTTCGCGGAACAGCCGGAGCGGGCCGGTGCCCTCGTCTGCCGGTTCCTGTGAGGGGTCCCGGAGGGGAGGTCACACACGAGGCGTCTCAGCCCCGTCCGCCTGCGCTGTTGGGACGAGCGCCGATCCCCTTCCGCGTGACTCGGCAGCGGCCTTGCTCACCTTCCGGGAGGGGAACCGGTACTCGTTGACGACATGAAGTCAGATCTCCGGACGCCCGCGTCCACCACCCTTCCGCCGGCTGCCCCACGTTGGCGTCGGCTGTGCCGGGCCGCCGCCGTTGTTCTCGGTGCAACGCTCACTGCCGCCCCGTACGCCGGCGCATCGTCGGCCGCCCCCCGGCCCGCGGCTCAGGGCGCGACGTTCGCAGCGACGCAGCAGGCCAAGGCTCCCGCCGCTGCTACGTACGGGCGAGCGGTGATCAACGTGACCAGCGCAGAGCAGTTCGACTCACTGCTCCAGACCGAACCGAAGGTCATCGTCGATTTCAAGGCGGTCTGGTGCGGCCCCTGCAAACTCATCAGGCCCAGATTCGAGGGCTTCTCGACAGAGTGGGACTACAGCACCATCAGGTTCGCGGTCATCGACGTCGACGAGGTACCCGACGTATCCGAGAAGGCCGGCATCAGGGCCATGCCCACCTTCCAGACCTACTTCAACGGAGAGAAGAAGGGCGAACTCCTCGGAGCCGACCCGAACAAGCTCCGGAGAATGCTGGACGAACTGGCCGCGGCCTAGCGCCCACGACGGCATATGCCGTCGTCCGCGGAATCATCAACACGAGTTCGATTTGCATTCGAGTACGGTGGGGATTTGACCGTTCTCACAGGCCATACCCCCGTAAAGGAGAGGTAGGCAACGGTCGGTTAACCGACGCGTAGTCAAGCGGAATCCGCTCTCCACTCCACTGTTCGTCACCCGCCGGATTCTTCCGGCGGATTGACCTGAGCATGTCAGGAGTGGAGTCATGCCCTTGTTCCGCAGGGCGGTTTGGCCTCGTGATCATCGCGACGAACTGGTCGCCGGGGCACTCGTCGGCGCGGTGGTGATCGTGCTGGGGTACGCGTCGGGCATCGGCGCCCCCGGAGCGGCCGAGGCCGCGGTACCCCCGGCCGTTGCGCCCGCGACGACCGCGCCGACGACCGCGCCCACCTCTCCCGAGGCGGGGCAGGCCCCCGGCGGATCCGGTGGAATGCCGGCCTACGGCGGGGGTTACGCGGACGTCGGGTACGGCGGCGGCGGAGACGGCGGGCTCGTGACCGGTACCGGCCCTGGCGACCAGGGCGGCGGCCACACCGGAGGGCACGAGAGCTCGCCCCCCGCGTCCGGCCCGACGCCCACCACCCCTGCCCCTGCGCCCACCCCCACGCCCACCCCCACCCCGGCGGACACCTGCGAGGACGGCCAGGTCACCGTCGTACAGCCGCTGCTCGTCGGCCTCACCGAGCCCGTGTTCGGCCTCCTGGACGGAGCCGGCCCCTCAGCCTCGCCCTCGGCCTCCCCCTCACCCACGCCCTCCCCCTGCGTCGGCCTCCCGCCCGTCTCCAGCCTCCTCGGCGGCGTCCTCACCCCCTCCCCGCGGCCGGAGGCGACCCCGTGAGGCGCCTGCTCCTCCTCGCCGCCCTGCTCCTGTGCACCCTGCTCGGCACGGCCCAACCCGCCTCCGCGCACACTGAGTTGGTGAGTTCCTCCCCCAAGGACGGAGCCACGCCCGCGAAGGCCCCCACCCACCTCACCCTCACCTTCGACGAGGCCGTCGACGTCGCCGACGTCAGGGTGCTGACCGTGGACGGGGACCGGCTGCCGGTGTCCCGGACGGCGCACCGGAACGTCGTGCGGGTCGCGCTCGGCAGCCCCGCGGACGGGAGCTTCGCGCTCGTGTGGTCGGTCGTGGACGAGGAGGACGGACACGCCTCCTCCGGCCGGATCGCCTTCTCCGTCGCCGCGAAAGCCGCCCCGGCCGACAGCGCGAAGGCCTCCGCTCCGACCGGCAGCGCGGAGTCCTCCGCCTCCGCCGACAGCGCGAAGGCCTCCGCCCCCGCGCCCTCCCCCTCGGTGCGCAAGGGCCTCGTGGCCGTCCGCTGGGCCGGGTACCTCGCGCTGGCGCTGTTCGTCGGCGGGCTCGCCTTCGTCGCGCTGCTGTGGCCGGGCGGGGCGTACGAACCGCGGGCCCGGGCGCTGCTGGGGTTCGCCTGGACGGTCGGCCTGCTGGCGACGGTCGCGGCGGTCGGGCTCCAGGGCGCGTACGCCTCCCTCGGCGCTCTGCGCGACGCGCTCGACCCGGCGACCTACGCCGACGTCCTGGGCACCCGGCCGGGCATCGTGCTCGCCGCGCGCGGGCTGATGTGGGTGCTCGCGGCCGTGGTGCTCGCCGCGCTGCTCCAGGGTGCCGCGCGCTCGCCGGGCTGGCGGGTGGGCGCACTCGCGGTGACGTTCGGACTTCTGCGCACCACCGGTATGACGGGCCACAACTCCGAGGGCAGCGAGCCCACTTGGGGTGCTGTCGCCGACTTCCTGCACCTGCTCGGGGCCGCCCTGTGGATCGGCGGGCTCGCCATGCTCGCGCTGGCGGTGCTGCCGCGCAGGCGACCCGGGGAGCTGGCCGAGGTGGTGCCCGGCTACGCACGGCTCGCGGCGTTGAGCGTCACCGGCATCGTGGGCGCCGGGCTGGTGCTCGCCTGGCAGGTGGTGGGGTCGTACGACGCCCTGCTGCACACGTCGTACGGACATCTGCTGCTAGTCAAGACGGCCGTCCTCGGGGGCGTCCTGGTGGCCGCGTACGCGAGCCGCCAGTGGGTGCGCACCCGTCTCGATCTCGCCGTGCTGCTGCGCGGTGACGCCGCCACCGTGCGGTCCTTCGGTTACTCGGTCGCGGCGGAGACGGGGCTGGTCCTCGTCGTGCTCGCCGTGACGAGTCTGCTGGTCACGGCCGACCCCGGCCGCTGAACTCCCCCAAAGTCAGAAGGAGTTGTAGTGAAGAGAAGTGACGACACCGGTGAGCGCAGGCCGCCCGCCGGGAAGGCGGGGAACCGGTCCCTGCTGTTCGCCGGCCTCGGCGCGGCCCTCGCCGCCGTGCTCAGTCTCGGGCTGCTGAGCGCGGCCACGGGTTCCACCACGGCCTCGCAGCAGGCGGCGGGCGCGGCTCAGGCGCCCGCGGCCGCGGCGGCCGACATGAAGGCCGCCGCCGCCCCCGACCACCAGGTCGACATCACGGGGTACAAGTTCGGCGACGGCAAGCAGCTGGTCGTGGAGGTCGGGCAGACCGTCCGGTGGACCAACCACGACAGCGCGCCGCACACGGTGACCACGACCAAGGCCCCGGTGGCCTTCGACTCGGGGACGCTCAAGCAGGGCCAGTCGTGGTCGTACACCTTCACCAAGGTGGGGACGTACGAGTACTACTGCGCGGTGCACCCGGACATGGTGTCCTCCGTGAAGGTCGTGGCGGCCTCCGGCGGTGGCGGTACGACACCCACACCGACCGCGACGCCCACGACGGCCCCCACGGGCACGCCCACGGCCTCCCCCACGCCGACCCACACCGGCATGCCGACCGCGACCCCCACGGCCACTCCCACCGCCACGCCCACGGGCGGCAGCGGTGACGGCTCCGGCGAGCAGTGCGCCAGCATCCGCAACGAGCTCCTGCCGATCATCCAGCACCTCTACGCGGCCCACCTGAACGAGTCACCGGGGCAGCAGGTGCAGGACGCGCTCGCGCTCGACTCGTATCTCAAGATGCACACCGTGTGGATCGAGTCCATCCTCAAGCCCGCCGTCGCCGACGGGGGTTCGGTGGCCGACGACACCCTCACCGTGCTGCTCCAGCACATCTACTCGGCACACCTGGAGGAGTCGCTCGGGCAGCAGGTCACGGACCTGCTCGACGTCGACAGCTACGTGAAGATGCACACCGTCTGGGCCGGGCACATGCTCACGCCCACCACGGACTTCCTCACCGCCAGCTGCTGACGCATGGGTGAGCGCCGCTCCGGCCGAGGCTCAGTCGGCCGGAGCGGCGCTCGCGCCCATTCTCCACACCCCCGCCACATTTCGGGAACCGCTTTCCAAGGAGTTCGGGGATGACAACCGTCACTCTGCCCACTGTTCCACCACCGCGCCGCCTTTCCGTGCCCCCCGGCCGCTCGCTCGCCGAACTCACCGCCTGGTACGGCCCGTTGCCCGTACGGCGACGGCGGGTGCCGCTCGCCGCGGCGGCCCTGGACCTGCCCGCGGAGGCCGGACAGCCCGCTTTCCGCTTCGAGTTCGACGACCGCGAGCTGCGGGCCGTCCTCACCTCCGAGCGGGTCGAGGACCTGCCCGGCGACCGCCTCCAGCTCACCGCCGACCTCGCCATCGACGGCACGGCCTTCCCCGTCCTCCTGCGGCTGCGGGTGGTCGACCGTGCCGGGGACCGGCTGCTCGTCGTGGGCACGGCCCGGCTGCCGTACCGGTTGCTGCGCCGGGCCACCGGGTTCCGGCTGCCGTGGCGTCTTCCGGCCACGCGGCTCAGGCTGCTCGTCGCGGCGGAGTTCTCGTGAGGGCGCTGCTGCGGGCCGCGGCCGCGCTCGCCCTCCTCACGGTCTGGCTGCTCCCGGCGGGCCGGGCGTCGGCCGCGTCCTACTCCGTCGCCATGAAGGGCTACGCCTTCTCGCCCGCCTCCTTGAGCGTCCCCGCGGGCTCCACGGTCACGTGGACCAACTACGACACCGCCCCGCACGACGTGAAGACCACCTCCGGCCCGCTCTCGATCCACTCCCCCATGCTGAACAAGGGCGAGAGCTGGAGTTTCACGTTCGCCACGGCTGGTTCCTACGGCTATGTGTGCACGGTCCATCCGGACATGACGGCCGGGATCACGGTGCGGGCGGCGGCCCCGGCGCCGACCCACTCGGCGGAGCATGTGCACACCACGGTGCCCCGGGCCTCGTCGCGTCCGGCCCATTCGTCGGCGACCCACTCGGCACCGGCGATGACGATGCCGTCGCCGACTCCGACCCCCACGGCGTCCGAGGCCGCCGTATCGCAGTCGGCGCAGCCGTCACCGCAGTCGACGCCCGCGCCCGCGACCACGACGACGGCCTCGACGGTCCGCCCGCTGGACCCCCTCCTGCTGCTGGCGGGCCTGGTGGCCGGAGTCGCCGTCCTGTGCCTCCTGCTGGTGGGCTCACGGACAGCCCGAGCACGGGAGGAGGAAGCCTGAGGCGAGCGCGCGCTCACACGTCTCGCGCTCACGCCTTCGCCCGGTACCGCCGCATCTTCGCCCGGGCCCCGCACACCTGCATCGAGCACCACCGCCCCCGCCCCGCCGGACTGCGGTCGTAGTACGCCCAGTGGCAGTCCACGGCCTCGCAGGCCTTCAGCCGGGTCCACGTGCCCGCGACCAGCGACTCGGCGACGGCGGCGGCGACGCGGGAGAGCAGGGGCCCGGTGTCGGCGGGGGCGAGGGCGGCCGAGCCGTCGGACGGGGACACCGTCACCAGCAGCGGGGCCGCCGCCAGCAGCTCGCCCAGCGGCGTCACCGAGCGGTGCGCCGGATGCCCCGCGTGGGCCAGCAGGGCGACCCGCAGCGACTCCCGCAGCTCGCGGGCCCCGGCCGCCTCGCCCTCGGCGATCCCGAACCGCTCCCGCCCCTCCGCCGTGTCCAGCGCATCCGCGCCCGACTCCAGGTCGAGCGTGTTGACCAGGGACTGGACCAGGGTCAGTCCGCCGGGCGCGGGCGATCGCTCACTCATGGCTGCACGCTACCTACCTCGGGAATCCCCTTGCGACGTTACCTCCTATACGGGAGCATGCGGTAACCGTTACTGGTTACCCGTCTCTACAGGTAACCGTCGCTTCAAGGAGGAAGCCATGGCCGTCGCCGAACTCGGAGCCGTCGTACTGGACTGTCCCGACCCCCGCGCACTCGCCGGTTTCTACGCCGGTGTCCTCGGCGGCACCGTCGAGGGCGAGGGCGACTGGGTGGACCTCAAGGCCCCGGGCGGACAGACGCTGTCCTTCCAGGCCGCCCCCGGATTCGTACCGCCCAAGTGGCCCGCACCCGACGCCTCGCAGCAGTTCCACCTGGACCTGAGCGTCCCGGACCTGGACGCGGCCGAGAAGGAGGTGCTGGCACTCGGGGCCACGCCGCTGGACACCGAGGACCGCTCCCGGAGCTTCCGGGTGTACGCCGACCCGGCTGGGCACCCGTTCTGCCTCTGCGCCTGCTGAGACGACCGCCGACCAGGAGGAGCCCTCGTGACCGTCGCCCGCTTCCGTTCCGTCGTGCTCGACTGCCCCGACCCGCGTGCGCTGGCCCGCTTCTACGCGGGCATCGTGGGCGGCACTCCGGAGGACGACGACCCCGACTGGGTCGTCCTGCGGGTCCCCGCCGGGCCACGCCTCGCCTTCCAGAGCGCCCCGGGGTTCACCCCGCCGGAGTGGCCGCGCGCCGACCGCAACTCGCAGCAGTTCCACCTCGACCTCGACGCCGGCAGCACCTGGGAGGAGATCGAGGCGGCCGAGGCCAAGGTGCTGAAGTTGGGCGCGCGGCTGCTGCACGCCGAGTCCGGCGAGAGCAAGGAGGACTTCCGGGTGTACGCGGACCCGGCGGGGCATCCGTTCTGCCTGTGCCGGATCGACGCTTCGTAGGGCGGCGGCCGGTCAGCCGTCCAGGTCGGCGATCTTCGCCGTGGACGGTTCCCGGCGCTGCTGTGCCGCCCGCGCGGTGAAGTCGGACTCGCGCAGTACCCGCTGGACGTTCCCCCAGGTCAGCAGGGCGAGGTCGGCCTCCGCCCAGCCGCGGCGCAGCAGTTCGGCGACGAGGTGCGGGTAGCAGGAGGCGTCGCCGAGCTCCTGGGGGTGCGCGGTCCCGGCGTCGTAGGTGCCGGACAGGCCCACGCACTCGACGCCGGCGACCTCGCGGACATGGTCGAGGTGGTCGGCGACGTCCCGGACCGTGGGCCCGGTCTGCTCGGCGGTCAGCGGCACCATGCACAGCCCCTTGGCGGCGCCCAGCTCGCTGAGCAGGTCGTCGGGGAGGTTGGCGGGGTGCGGGCGCAGGGCGCGGGCGGCGGAGCGGGTGAACAGCACGGGCGCCTTGGAGACCGCGAGGACCCGCCGGATGGTGTCCCCGGAGGCCCCGGAGAGATCGGCGAGGACACCGAGCCGGTTCATCTCGCGCAGCACCTCCTCGCCGAACCGGGTCAGTCCCGCCTCGCTCGCCCAGGACACCCCGGACAGGGTGAGGGCGCGCAGGCCTAGGGCGTGCAGGGAGCGCAGGATGCCGAGCGAGTCGCCAAGGGCGGCGGCACCGGCGGGGCCGAGCAGGACGGCGACGCGGCCGCAGTGGTGGGCGTCGGTGGTCTGTCCCGCCGTACGGGCCAGGCGCAGGCCCTCGGGATGGTTCCGTACGACCGTCTTGACCAGGTCGAGCTGTTCCAGCGTGGCCCCCACCGCACGGTCCCCGTCGAGGCCCTCGGGCAGGTGCAGCGACCACAGCAGGGCGCCCACGTGTCCCTCCCTGAGCCGGGGCACATCGGTGTCCACGGCGCTCTCGCCGAGTTCCAGGTCGAACCAGGGCAGGTGCCGCAGCGCCCAGGGCAGTCCGCTGTAGCCGTCGGCGACGGGGTGCGCGGCGAGGAGGGCGCGGGCACGGTCCAGGGGCTCGGCGTCCGGGTCGGAGACGGGGGTGTGCAGCTCCGGCACGGCCCCGAAGAGCTGGGCCAGCTCTCCCACCTCGGCCGGGGGGTGCAGTTCGTCCTGGAGGTCTGCCATGACGGGCTCCGTACGTCGTGATCTTCCTGATCGCCGTACGGTCACCGTCGCACGGGGTGCGGGGCGCTTCCTGGTGGACGGGGCGTTCGGGGGTACGGCCCGGATCTGCGCGGGACCACGTCCGCGGCACCCCGCGCAGGACGAGGTCGGAGGCGGTCGGGCGCCCCGAGGGAGGGCCCGTGAGCCGAGAGGTGAGGGGGTGCGGGACCGCAACCTGAAGTACGTGGGCGGGGCCGACGGACACACCGTCCACCCCGCCCTGGACGCTCAGCCGTCGAGTGCGGCGAGGGTCGCGTTCGACGGGCCCCGCGTGGCCTGAAGATCACGGGCCACGTCCTCCGCCGCGCCCAGCACCCGGACCGCGTTCTGCCAGGTCAGCTTGGCGAGGTCGGGGCGGGACCAGCCGCGGTCGAGGAGTTCCGCGACGAGGTTCGGGTAGCCGGAGACGTCGTCGAGGCCGTCCGGGGTGAAGGCGGTGCCGTCGTAGTCGCCGCCGATGCCGATGTGGTCGACGCCCGCCACCTCGCGCATGTGGTCGAGGTGGTCGGCCACCGTCGCGACCGTGGCGACGGGGCGCGGGGTGCGCTCCTCGAAGGCGCGGTGCACCTTCATCGCCTCCGGGGTGGTGTCGAGGTGGTGGAAGCCGTGCTCGCGCATGTTCTCGTCGGCGGCGGCCGTCCAGTCGACGGCGGCCTGGAGCACGAACTTCGGCACGAAGGTCACCATCGCCATGCCGCCGTTGGCGGGGAGGCGTTCCAGGACGTCGTCGGGGACGTTGCGCGGGTGGTCGCACACCGCTCGCGCGGAGGAGTGCGAGAAGATCACCGGCGCGCTCGTGGCGTCCAGCGCGTCCCGCATGGTCGTCGCCGCCACGTGCGAGAGGTCCACGAGCATGCCCTCGCGGTTCATCTCCCGCACGACCTCGCGGCCGAACGCCGACAGGCCCCCGACGCCGGGCTCGTCGGTCGCCGAGTCCGCCCAGTCCACGTTGTCGTTGTGGGTGAGGGTCATGTAGCGCACGCCGAGCGCGTACAACGCGCGTAGCGTCGCCAGGGAGTTGGCGATGGAATGGCCGCCCTCGGCGCCCATGAGGGAGGCGATACGGCCTTCCCGGCGGGCCGCCTCCATGTCCGCGGCGGTGAGCGCGGGCCGCAGGGTGTCGGCGTACCGCGCCTGGAGCTGCCGTACGCAGTCGATCTGTTCCAGGGTCGCCGGCACCGCGTCGGGCAGGTCCGAGCGGACGTACACCGACCAGTACTGCGCGCCGACCCCGCCGGCCCGCAGCCGGGCGATGTCCGTGTGCAGGTGGGCCGACTGGTCGGTGGCGATGTCCCGGGCGTCGAGGTCGTAGCGGACCTGTTCGCGCAGGGCCCAGGGCAGGTCGTTGTGGCCGTCGACGACCGGGAACTCGCTCAGGAGTTCCCGGGCCGCCGCCAGCTGTGCCGCGGCCGTCACTTGCCGAAGCCGAAGCCGTTGGAGCCCTCGACCTTGGCCCTGAGGCGCTTGCCCTTCTCGGTGGCCTGGTCGTTCAGTTCCTGCTGGAACTCCCGCATCCGGCCGAGGAGTTCATCGTCGTGGGCGGCGAGGATACGGGTCGCGAGCAGACCGGCGTTGCGGGCGCCGGCGACGGAGACGGTCGCGACCGGGACGCCGGCCGGCATCTGCACGATCGACAGCAGCGAGTCCATGCCGTCGAGGTACTTCAGCGGCACCGGGACGCCGATGACGGGGAGCGGGGTGACGGAGGCGAGCATGCCCGGCAGATGGGCGGCTCCTCCGGCACCCGCGATGATCACCTTCAGGCCCCGCTCGGCCGCCTGCTCGCCGTACGCGATCATCTCGCGCGGCATCCGGTGCGCGGAGACGACGTCGACCTCGTACTCGACCTCGAACTCGTCGAGCGCCTGGGCGGCGGCCTCCATGACGGGCCAGTCGGAGTCCGACCCCATGACGATGCCTACAACGGGGCTCATTCTGTGATCGTGCCTCTCAGGTAGCCGGCAGCGTGACGTGCGCGTTCGAGAACGTCGTCCAGGTCGTCGCCGTAGGTGTTGACGTGGCCCACCTTGCGGCCGGGCTTCACGTCCTTGCCGTACATGTGGATCTTCAGCTTGGGGTCGCGGGCCATGCAGTGCAGGTACGCGGAGTACATGTCGGGGAAGTCGCCGCCGAGGACGTTGACCATGACGGTCCACTTCTCGCGGGGGCGCGGGTCGCCGAGCGGGAGGTCCAGGACGGCCCGGACGTGGTTGGCGAACTGGCTGGTGATCGCGCCGTCCATCGACCAGTGGCCGGAGTTGTGCGGGCGCATCGCGAGTTCGTTGACGAGGATGCGGCCGTCGCGGGTCTGGAACAGCTCGACGGCGAGGTGGCCGACGACGCCCAGTTCCTTGGCGATCGACAGGGCCA
This sequence comes from Streptomyces griseorubiginosus, assembly GCF_001514195.1. GTDB lineage: Bacteria > Actinomycetota > Actinomycetes > Streptomycetales > Streptomycetaceae > Streptomyces > Streptomyces griseorubiginosus. Next base: position 57,003 of record NZ_KQ948745.1, read on the forward strand.
TCTCCTCGGCCTTCAGCGCGAGGGCCTCGTCCAGGTCGGGCGCGGGGGCGATCACCGTGTCGCAGACGCCGTCGACCTGCTGGGACTCGACGACCGGGTAGGCGACGGCCTGGCCGTGCGGCGACCGTACGACGTTGGCGGCGAGCTCGCGGACGTAGTCGACCTTCTCCTCGGCGAGGACGGGGACGCCGGCCCGGAAGGGGTCGGCGGCCTCCTCGACGGAGTCCACGACCCACACGCCCTTGCCGTCGTAGCCGCCGCGGACGGTCTTGAGGACGACGGGGAAGCCGTCGCCCTCGGCGCCTTCAGGGAGGCCTTCGCGGGCGAACGCGGCCACGTCGGCCGGGTCGCTCACGATCCGGTGCCGGGGGCACGGCACGCCGATCTCGGTGAGCCTCGCGCGCATCACCCCCTTGTCCTGGGCGTGCACGAGCGCGTCGGGGCCGGGGCGTACGGGGATGCCGTCCGCCTCCAGGGCTCTGAGGTGCTCGGTGGGTACGTGTTCGTGATCGAAGGTGATCACGTCGCAGCCCTTCGCGAACTCGCGGAGCGTGTCGAGGTCGCGATAGTCGCCGATGACGACATCGCTCACCACCTGCGCCGCGGAATCCTGAGGGGTGTCACTGAGGAGCTTGAACCTGATGCCGAGCGGGATGCCTGCTTCGTGTGTCATACGCGCGAGCTGGCCCCCGCCGACCATGCCGACTACCGGGAACGTCACGCCCTCAGGGTATCGGTCGCGCCACGGCGGCCGGATTCCGCGCCTCTTCCGGTCCTCTTACCAGCTTGTTTCCCTGTGTGTGAGTTCATCCACAGGCAACCGGTAGGGGGGATGGTTAGCATGGCTGAGTTGACGAAATCACTCGACTGACCGACCCGACTGGGGGACTGTACAACCATGGGACATGGTTCCTCAGGGCTGCGGAGGGTCGTTCGCGAGGTCGCCAAGTTCGGCGCGGTCGGCGGTGCGGGCCTCCTGGTCAACCTCGCCGTCTTCAACCTCGTCCGGCATCTCACCGACCTTCCGGTGGTCCGCGCGAGCGTCATCGCCACGGTGGTGGCGATCGTCTTCAACTACATCGGGTTCCGGTACTTCACCTACCGTGACCGCGACAAGAGCGGCCGCACCAAGGAACTGACCCTGTTCCTGCTGTTCAGCGCGGTCGGCCTGGTCATCGAGAACGGCATCCTGTACGCCGCGACCTACGGCTTCGGCTGGGACAGCCCGCTCCAGAGCAACATCTTCAAGTTCCTCGGCATCGGCATCGCGACCCTGTTCCGGTTCTGGTCCTACCGCAGCTGGGTCTTCAAGACCCTCCCGGCCCGGGAGGCCGTGGCCAGCGCGGAGTCCTTCCTGGAGGAAGCGGAGAAGGCAGCGGCGAGGAAGCTCCGGCCGCGCCAGCGGGTTCTCTGACGCGCGCTTTCGGGTGCGGGCCGGTGGGGGCGGGGGTTTTGCGCCCACGCGGCGGAGCCGCATATCGACACAGCCCCGCGCCCCTGAGAGCTTCGTCCCCGCACCCGAAGACCCACCGCCGCTCTATCTCACCATCGGCTCGTCGTCGTCCACCAACGACGACCTCAGCGGCGTCCGCGACAGGAACAGCCCGAACACCGGCGGCTGAGCCTGGAGCATCTCCAGACGGCCCCCGTCCGCCTCCGCGAGATCCCGGGCCACCGCGAGACCGATCCCCGTGGAGTTGCGCCCGCTGATCGTGCGCTCGAAGATCCGCGCCCCGAGGTCCGCGGGGACGCCGGGCCCCTCGTCGGTGACCTCGATGACCGCCTGGTTGCCGGTGACCCGCGTCCGCAGCGCCACCGTGCCGCCGCCGTGCATGAGGGAGTTCTCGATCAGCGCGGCCAGGACCTGCGCGACCGCGCCCGGCGTGCCGACCGCCGTGAGGTGCCGTTTGCCCGAGCTGACAATGGCCCGGCCCGCGCTGCGGTAGGCGGGCCGCCACTCCGCGAGCTGCTGCTGGATGACCTCGTCGAGGTCGAAGGTGACGGCGTTGCCGGCGCGCGGGTCACGGGAGTTGGTGAGCAGCCGCTCGACCACGTCCGTCAGCCGCTCCACCTGGGTGAGCGCGACGTTCGCCTCCTCCTTCACCGTGTCCGGGTCGTCGGTGAGGGTGATCTCCTCCAGCCGCATCGACAGGGCGGTGAGCGGCGTGCGGAGCTGGTGCGAGGCGTCCGCGGCCAGCCGCCGTTCCGCCGTGAGCATGCGCGCGATGCGCTCGGCGGAGGAGTCCAGGACGTCGGCGACCCGGTCCAGCTCGGGGACGCCGTAGCGCTTGTGACGGGGGCGCGGGTCGCCGGAGCCGAGGCGTTCGGCGGTCTCGGCGAGGTCGGTGAGCGGCGAGGCGAGCTTGTTGGCCTGGCGGATCGCGAGGAGTACGGCGGCGATCACCGCGAGCAGGGCCACCAGGCCGATGATCAGGAGGGTGCGACCGACCTCGCGGGTCACCGAGGAGCGCGGCTCCTGAACGGTGACCGTCTCGCCCTCCTCGCCCTCCTGCGTGGAGCTGATGACCTCACCGGAGAGCCTGGTGCCGACCTCGATCGGGTCCTTACCGGGGATCCGGATCACGGCGTACCGTTCCTGCGCGACCTGGTCGCGCAGGATCTCCCCGGTCACGTCCTCGGCGGCGAACAGCCGGCTGTCCACGATCCCGGCCAGCCGGATCGCCTCGGAGTCCACCCGCTCCTGAGCGCTGTTGCTGATGGTGCGGGTCTCGACGATGACGAGGGACACGCCGAAGACGGCGATCACCACGAGCACCACGGCGAGCGTGGACTGGATCAGTCGACGGCGCATGTCCTCTTACCTGCTGGTCGAGTGGCCGGGGTTCAGCTCTTCTCGAAGCGGAAGCCCACGCCTCGTACCGTCGCGATGTACCGCGGGTTCGCCGCGTCGTCGCCGAGCTTCTTGCGCAGCCACGAGATGTGCATGTCCAGCGTCTTGGTCGACGACCACCACGTGGTGTCCCAGACCTCGCGCATCAGCTGGTCCCGGGTCACCACCCGGCCGGCGTCCCGCACCAGCACCCGCAGCAGGTCGAACTCCTTCGCGGTGAGCTGGAGTTCCTCGTCGCCCATCCAGGCGCGGTGCGACTCGACGTCGATGCGCACGCCGTGCGTGGCGGGCGGCTGGGCCGGCTCCGCGGCGCCGCGCCGCAGCAGCGCCCGGACCCGGGCGAGCAGCTCGGCGAGGCGGAAGGGCTTGGTGACGTAGTCGTCGGCGCCCGCGTCCAGGCCGACGACGGTGTCCACCTCGTCGGCGCGTGCGGTCAGGATGAGGATGGGTACGGCGTGGCCCTCGGCGCGCAGTCGGCGGGCCACCTCGAGGCCGTCCATGCCGGGCAGACCCAGGTCGAGGACGACCAGGTCGATGCCGCCCTGCATTCCGGCGTCGAGTGCGGTGGGACCGTCCTCGCGCACCTCGACCTCGTACCCTTCCCGGCGCAGGGCGCGGGCCAGCGGCTCCGAAATGGACGCATCGTCCTCGGCGAGCAGTACACGGGTCATGAGCTGATGGTAGACCGCTCATGACAGATGCTGCGGTGTGATCGCAACCCCGTGATTCTTACCTTTCACGATTGTGGGGCGAACCTGTGAGTGTGGGATGGCAATCGTGTAGGGACCTTAGAAACCGGGTGTACGGTTCCACCGGCACCTGTGATTCAGGTCTCAAGTCCTTCCATTTCCGGCACTGTCCTGCCGTATGGTGACTCGAAGCCTGTCGCAACGTGGGGACCTTTGGCGCGCATCCGTCGCCAAAGGTCTCTTTTGTGTGCGGTAATCCCCACCAGCAAGGAACGACCATGGCGTCCAGCCTGACGAAGGACTCGGTGACTCCGGGCACCCCCGGTTCCGACAAAGCCTTCTTCGGCCACCCCCGCGGACTGGCCACTCTCTTCATGACCGAGATGTGGGAGAGGTTCTCCTACTACGGCATGAAGGCCCTGCTCACCGTCTACCTGCTGTCCGGCGGCCCCGACGCCGGCAAGGGCAGCATGGGCGGCGGCCTCGCGATGGACGTGGCGACCACCACCGTGATCGTCTCCGTCTACTCGGCGATGGTCTACCTGCTCGCCATGCCCGGCGGCTGGCTCGGCGACCGCGTCTGGGGCCCCCGCAAGACGGTGGCCATCGCCGCCGTCACGATCATGGCCGGTCACATCACGCTGGCGCTGCCCGGCGGCCAGGCGCCGTTCTTCGCGGGCCTGGCGCTGGTCGCGGCCGGTTCCGGTCTGCTCAAGGCCAACATCTCCACGATGGTCGGCCACCTCTACGACGGCCCGGACGACCCGCGCCGCGACGGCGGCTTCACGATCTTCTACATGGGCATCAACGCCGGTGCCTTCTTCGCCCCGCTGGCCATCGGCACCGTCGGCCAGGAGGTCAGCTGGCACCTCGGCTTCGGCATGGCCGCGGTCGGCATGGCGATCGGCCTGGCCGCGTTCCTGCTCGGCACCCGCAACCTGAGCCCGGTCAGCAGCGTCGTCCCCAAGCCGCTGGCGGCCGAGGAGCGCGCGGCCTGGCTGCGCAAGGGCCTGTTCTGGGTCATCGCCGCGACCGTCTTCTACGGCGTCGTCGGCTTCACCGGCCACTTCACGCTGAACTGGGCGATGATCCCGCTCACCGTCATCGGCCTGGTCGTCCCGGCGGGTGTGCTGCTGCGCATCAAGCGGGACAAGGAGCTGACGAACGACGAGCAGTCGAAGATGTCCGGCTACATCTGGTTCTTCGTCGCGGCCGCCGTGTTCTGGATGATCTACGACCAGGGCGCGTCCACGGTCCAGGCGTTCGGCTCGAACGACCAGAAGACGGCGGACTCCCTGCTCGGCTTCGACTTCCCGACCTCCTGGTACCAGTCGCTGAACCCGCTGTTCATCATGGCGCTGGCCCCGGTCTTCGCCTGGCTGTGGGTGTGGCTGAACCGCAAGGGCAAGGAGCCCAGCACCATCGTGAAGTTCTCGATGGGCCTGGTCCTGATCGGCGTCTCGTTCTTCTTCTTCCTGATCCCGATCGCCATGGCGGCGAACGGCACCGCGGTCAGCCCGATGTGGCTGGTCGGCATCTACTTCATCCAGACCGTGGGTGAGCTGTGCCTCTCCCCGGTGGGTCTGTCGGTGACCACGAAGATGGCTCCCGCGAAGTACGCCTCGCAGATGATGGGTGTCTGGTTCCTCGCGGTGACCGCGGGCGACTCGATCACCAGCCTGCTGTCCAACCCGGCGATCGCCGGGGTCGACCTCAGCGGGACGGCGGCCGTCTTCGGTGAGGCCGCGCTCGCGGCTCTCGCCGGGTTCGCGGTGTGGATGTACCGGCGCAAGGTGAAGACCCTCATGGGGGACGTTCGCTAGTACGTCGGCTTGAACCGACAGGGGCCGCTGCGATCCGGGTGGATGGCGGCGGCCCTGTCGGTTTCCCGTACCGTGCGCGGTTCCCCGCGCCCCTGAGGTCGGCTACCGGGTCCTCCTTCCCGGCATGAAGGTGAACACCGCCCCGCCCAGCAGCACCGCCGTGCCCGCCACCAGGCCCAGTGCCTTGAGGGCCGCGTGGTCGTCCGCGCCTGTGGCCGCCAGGCCGCCGCTGGTGGAGGAGCCGCCGGTGCCCGACGTGCCGCCCAAGCCCGAGGTGCCGCCGGACGCGCCGCCCTCCTGTTTCTCCGTGGTGAGGGTGAGGGAGACCTCGGTCTTGTCGGGCTTGCACGTGGTCGTCGTGCCCAGGGCCTTGATCGTCAGGACGCCCGGGGACAGGGTCGACTCCCCCGTCGCCCCCGGCTTGTAGGTGCCCGTCATGTCGGGGATCGCGATCGGGTCGCCGGACTTGATGGGTGCGGAATTGGTGGGCCCCTCGACGGAGACCGAGCCGGTGTCGGCACCGCCCAGGGTGACCTCCATGGAGGGCTTCACCGAGTCCGCGGGGATGTCGGCCGGGCTGTCCATCGGGGAGTTCTTGAACTGCACGGTGATGCCGTAACTGCCGCCGTCCTTCTTGGCGTTGATCTGGATTTCGGAGGTCGCCTTCTTCTCACCGAGAGGCGACTGGCAGGTGTAGGGGATGGAGACTGCCTTGCCGGTGAAGTCGGTCTGGCCGCCGCCCGAGGACTCCGTGGCGCTCGGGGTCGGGCTCTTCGTGGGTGTCGGGGTGGGGGTGGGAGTCGGGGTGGCGGTGTCCGTCGGGTCCGGTGTCGACGTCCCGTTGCCCTGCGCCACGGTGACCGTCGCCGCCTTCGGGACCGTCTCGGTCGGCGTGCACACCGTGTTGGTGCCCATCGCGTTCACCGTGTAGGCGCCCGGCGTCAGCGTCAGCTCCCCGGCCGCCGTCAGTTTCAGGGTGCCCTTCATGTCGGACAGCACCATGTCGCCGCCCTTGGGGATGGCGGGGTTCTCGCGCGGCCCGGTCATCGCGATGTCGGCGCTCTGCGCACCGGCGGCCTTCAAAGTGCCGGTCGGCTGCACCGAGTTGGCGGGCAGGTCGATGATGTTCGGGTTCTTGGACGCGGCCTGGGTGAACTTCCACACCACGGTGATCTCGTCACCGACCTTCGCCGTGGCGGGGGCGGTGACCTCGACCTTCGTGGTGCCGTTGACGGGGTCGAGGCCGACGCCCGCGGGCGGCACGCAGCGGGTCGCGAACGACACCTCGGCGGCCTGCGCGGGCCCGGCCGCCAGGCCCAGCGCCACGCCCGCCCCGACCAGCGCCAGCGCCGCACCGGCCGCACCCGCTCTTCTCGGCCCGGCGGCCGGTGTGACTCTCCTTCGCATGCTCACGTGGATCCCTCTCTGGTGGGAGTCGCAGGACTCGTGGGAGCCGGAGGACTCGTGGGAGTCGCAGGACTCGTCGGGCTGTCGTCGTGCGGTGCGGAGAGCCGGCCACCGGCCGCGCCCGGATCGGCGTCCGGGGTGAACCACGGCAGGGTGGAGGTGCTGGGAGGAGCCGCGTGCGCGGCCGTGGAGGGCTTGAACCCCGGCAGGTGCAGGGCGAGTTCGGGCAGCCGCACACCGCGGTGCCGGACCCCGCCGGCGGGCCGCGGCCGCACCCGGTCCACGACGGCCATGCCGATGCGGAACAGCGCCGCCGGCACGACCAGGCAGACCAGGATCCAGAACAGCGTCACGCCCCAGGGCCGGCCCACGCCCCAGGGCTGCTCGGCGAGCACCTTGCCGCCGTACTTCAGGGACACCGTGTAGTCGCCGTGCGCGCCGGCCGCGAGCTCGACGGGCAGTTCGATCCGTGCCCTGCCGCCGGGCCTGATGGTGCCGCGCCACTGCTGCTCGTCCCACTGCGGGGCGAACACGCCGTGGGCGGTGCCGACTTGGAAGACCGGGTTCCTGACGTCGGAGGTGCCGACGTTGCCGACGGTGAAGACCAGGGTGCGGGCGGGAGGTGCTCCGAACCAGGTCAGCAGTCCACTGGAGCCGTTCAGGGCGGTGTCGGTGAGGACGGACAACCGCCCGCCTGAGGTGTCCGCAGGCAGCGGCTCCACGGCGTGCCCGGCCACCTGGAAGACCACGTCGGCCTCGGCCTTGGCGCCGGTCACCGTGGCCACGTGCACCACGCAGGGGCAGGGCACCGGCGGTTCGGAGACCGGCAGTTTCCTGCTGAAGCCGCCCTTGGCGTCGGTGGTGACGGCCCGGCCGTCGGCGTTGGCACAGGAGTTGGTGCCGCCGGGTACGCCGCGCGAGGGCACGGCCTGTCCGCAGATCAGGATCATCAGCAGCGTCCGCTCCCGCCAGCCGCTGCCGCTCACGGTGATCGAACCCCCGGTCCCCGCCTGGGACTTGGACAGCTCGACATTCGGCCGGCCGGCCGCGGCGGCGGTCCCGGCGAAAGAGGCGAAAGAGGCGAGAGGGGCGATCAGCAGCGCGAGCACCGCCACCAGCACCGCGGTCCGAAGCTTCCGGTTCACGTCGTCGCTCCCGTCAACTCGGCTTCCGTGCGGGGGGCTTCGGAGGGCGCGCGGCCGGCCGTACGGCGCGTTCGTCGGCGTACGACCCAGCAGGCACCCCCGGCCGCAAGCGCCGCCGCGGTCCCGGCGACCCCGCGCCAGGGCACGAACCGCGCGGACGCGCCGGCGGTGTCGTGGGCGCCGCCCGCCGCGGTGACCGTGAGCCGGACGTCGACCGCGTCCAGGGCGGGCGGATCCGGCCAGGGCTCGGTGAGGTGCAGGCGCGAGCCGGGCGGGAGGGGGACGGGGAGGGTGCGTGGGGGCAGGTCGAGGAGGGGGCCGAGGACGCCGTCGGCGCGTACGGCGACGCGCGGGGTGAGGGGCGTCGTACCGCGGTTGACGACGTCGTAGGTGATGCGGTCGGCGTGCACCGTGACGTGTTCGACGGTCAGGGCGGACAGCTCCGGGGCGGTCGAGCGCAGGTGGACCGGGAGGCTCCGGGTGCCGCCGGTGTCGTCGCGCGCGAGGATCCGGGTGCCGCGGTCGCGGTCGGGGACGGTCACCGTGAAGGGGACGTCGGCGCGGGTGCGGGCCGGGACCCGGACGGAACCGCGGGCGAACGTGGCGCCGGACAGCCGTACGGTGACCGGCCGGCTGCCCCGGTTGGTCACGGACACCGTGTCCTGGACGACCGTCCCGGGCGCGCCCTCGGCGTAGAAGGCGGGCCGGCCGCCGCCCGCGGGCGCGAGGGACCATCCGTCGGCGGCGCGGGCCGCGGGGACGGGCCCCAGCAGGAGCAGCAGGGGCAGGGAGAGGGCCAGGGGCAGCGTGCGGGCGGCGGACGGCATGGGCGGCTCCAGCTGTCGTACGGACTGTCGTACGGATTCAGCGGCGCGCGCGGGCCGTCTGGTGGCGGCGGGTGAGCCAGAGGGTGCCGGCGGCGCCCGCGAGTAGCACGGTGCCGCCGAGGGTGCCCAGGGCGATCGCCGAGTCCTCGGGGCCGGTCTGCGGGAGCGCTCCACCGGAACCGCCGGAGCTGCCGCCGCTCTGGGTGCCGCCGGAGGAGCCGCTGCCGCCGGAGGAGCCGGAGGCGGCGGTGACGTCCAGGGTGAGGGAGGCGCCGGGGCTGTTGGTCGGCGTGCACGTGGTGGTCGTGCCGAGGGCCTTGATGGTGAGCACGCCCGCGGTGAAGGTGACCTTCCCGGACTTCTTCGGGGTGTACGTCCCGGTCAGGTCGTTGATCTTGATGGGAGTGTTGGCGGGGACGACGGCCTGGTTGGCGGGGCCGGTCACATTCATCGTGCCGCTGTCCGCGCCGCCCAGTTTGATGGTGGCGCTCGGGTTCATCGCGCCCTTGCCGAGGTCGACGGGGCTGGACGAGACGCCCTTCTGCCAGGACATGGTGATCCTGTATCCGCCGCCGCTCTTGACGCCCTTGATGTCGATGGGCGAGACGGCGCTCTTGTCGCCGATGGGGGTCTTGCACTGGTAGTTGACGTTCACGACCTCGGCATGGGCAGCGGGGGCGGTCATCAGCACCGCCGAGCCGGCCAGGGCCGCGACGGACGCGAGCGCGGCGGTTCGTTTCGGGTACGACACGGTTCCGCTCCCCTTACTCGTTCCTGACGGCACATCAGATCGGCCGTCAAGGTACGCCGGGGTACCGGAGGAAGGAAGAGAAAGGAAGCGCCGGAACTGTGCGGGAGTGCCGGGTGGACCGGGAGGAGCTGAGCGGAGGATCAGTCGGGTCGGCAGAAGGCGGGTGCGGACCTGAACGCCGACCAGGCCGGGGGCCACCCCGGCAGCCGGGCAAGGCGCGGCGCACGCCAGGCGGCCTGAACGCGACCGTCGCAGCGGCCGGCGCCGTCGGAGAGCCCGAAACGGGGCCTGAACCACCCCTCAAGCCGGCGCGACCCGCGCAGCCGTAGGAGTTCAGCAGAAACGTCGACGCGTCCGACGCGGTAGCCCCGAAACATGCCGCTCGCCGTCCCGCCCCCGCAGGGTCAGGCCGGGGCGCCCAGTTCCGCCCACACCGTCTTGCCGGTCTCGCCGGGGCTGCGGACGACTCCCCAGTCGAGGCAGAGCCGCTGCACGATGAACATCCCGTGGCCGCCGGGCCGCCCGGCCCGGTGCGGTGAGCGGGGAGCCGGCTGACCCGCGCCCTTGTCGGAGACCTCGAGCCTGATGACCTTGCGGTCGCAGGAGATCTGGAGCTGGTCCGGCCCCTCCGCGTGCAGGCAGGCGTTGGTGACCAGCTCCGACACCACGAGCAGGACGTCCTCCGCGGCGGCCCGTTGGTCCGCGCCCGCGGCCGGCAGCCAGCCCCACGCGTACAACGCCTGCCGGGTGAAGTCGCGCGCGAGCGGAACGACCGCACTCTCGCCGTCGAAGCTCAGCCGGCGGACCTGCCGTCCTTGCGGCACCTCGGCGGCAGCCTCGGGCTCCGGGTCACGGTCGCCCGGCGGGTAGGGCCGGGTGGTGCTCATCAGCGCTTCACCTCACCGATTCACCGGTTCACGATTCAAAACGTCACTGCATGGTCGTTCACCGAAAACAGTCAGTACGGATGTCTCCTGCCCGAGCGGACCGGTGGAACACCCCTCTATTCGGGACGTATGTCCCGCACGCCGGGTGTGACACCCGATGAGTGCCGGTCGGAGGAGACGAACGGGCACGAGCGGAGGCCCCGGGGCCGCCGCCCGGCTCGGGTCTCAGTCGCCGGCCCCGTCGGCCAGGGCCTCTTCCAGCGTGTCGTGCACGGTGAAGACCGCGTCGGCCCCCGTGATCTCGAAGACCCGCGCCACGACGGGCAGCATGCCCGCAAGATGTACGCCACCCCCCGCCGCCTCGGCCTTCAGCCGTGCCCCCAGCAGCACATTCAGTCCGGTGGAGTCACAGAACTCCAGCCGTGTGCAGTCGACGACAAGCCGGCTCTTCCCCTTGGCGAGGCAGTCCTCGAGTGGCTCACGCAACAAATCGGCCGTGTGGTGATCCAACTCACCTGCCGGAGTCACGACGGCACTGGAGCCCTCTTGCCGCACCTCAACCAGAAGCCGGCCAGACTGTGCGCTGCCGACCGTCCCGCGGTCCATGCCGTCTCTCTCTCCCGACGTCGTGGCTGCTGATGACGCCCTCGAACACTACGCCTTCTCCACACCCTCCGACACCCGAACAATCACACGCAAACGGACATAACCGCACAGAACACACTTGCGGTCGTGTCGGGAAACCGGGTAGGGCTAGTAGACACACGTACTCGACACGGCCGGCTTTGGAGGCGCCGCACACCGCAGTGCACGAATGGCTCCGGCAGCCTTATGCCGAGAACGATGGAGGACATCATGTCACCCCGGCTCGACGCCTCGCATACCCATCAGGCGACGTCGACATCCCCCCCGGAACATCTGAATCCCATCGAGCAGGACAGCGACGACGACGTGCTCGCCGGGCTTCCGGAGATCCCGCCGTTCGAAGAGGTGGGAGCGATGGACGCGCGAGCCCTCTCCAAGACCCTCTTCGCGCGGCTGGAGTCGCTGGAGGAGGGCACGCACGAGTACTCGTACGTCCGCAACACGCTCGTCGAACTGAACCTCGCCCTGGTCAAGTTCGCCGCCTCCCGGTTCCGCTCCCGCAGTGAACCGATGGAGGACATCATCCAGGTCGGCACCATCGGCCTGATCAAGGCGATCGACCGCTTCGAACTGAGTCGCGGAGTGGAGTTCCCCACATTCGCGATGCCAACCATCGTGGGCGAGATCAAGCGCTTCTTCCGGGACACGTCCTGGTCGGTGCGGGTGCCGCGCCGCCTTCAGGAGCTCCGGCTCGACCTGGCCAAGGCCGGCGACGAACTGGCCCAGAGGCTCGACCGCGCCCCCACCGTGGCCGAGCTCGCCGAGCGCCTCGGACTGTCGAGGGAGGAGGTCGTCGAAGGCATGGCGGCGTCCAACGCGTACACCGCCGCCTCCCTGGACGCCCAGCCCGAGGAGGACGACTCCGAGGGCGCGCTGGCCGACCGGATCGGCTACGAGGACCACGGGCTCGAGGGCATCGAGTACGTCGAGTCCCTGAAGCCGCTGATCGCCGAACTGCCGTCCCGGGACCGCACGATCCTCTCGCTGCGCTTCGTCGCGGGCATGACCCAGTCGGAGATCGGCGACGAGCTCGGGATCTCCCAGATGCACGTGTCACGGCTGCTGTCGCGGACGCTGGTGAAGCTCCGCAAGGGCCTGACCGTCGAGGAGTGACGGGTCGGCGCCACTGACCTGCGCGGGTGCCCGGTGTCCATGGGGACACCGGGCACCGTGCGTTCCGGGCGCGCGTCCGCACGCATGCCGGACGCCCCATAGTTACTTGGAGTAACCCTTTCCCCCAGGGTGCACTTCCCTCACTATGGTCGCTCACAGACTGGCCGGTACGTCAGGAGGAGGGGCGCATGGCGCGGGCCGAGGGGGCGGGGGGCGGCGTACCCGCAGGGGGGCACGGCGGCGCGTCCGACGCCCGTCTCACCGAGCTGCTGCGCGCCGACACGACCACGGCGTACGCGGCCCTGCTGGAGCTCCGCGCCCGCCACCAGCCCGCGGTCCTGGCCTACGCCCGCCTGTGCACGGCCGGGGAGAGCGCGGCCCGGCAGCTGGCCGCGCAGACCTTCACGCTCGCGGCCCGGGAGACGGCCCGCGGGATCGACCCCGGCCTCCCCTGGCGCCACCGCCTCCTGCTGCTCACGGCCCGCTCGGCCGCGCAGTGGGCCGGGGACCAGCGGTCGGCCGGCCTGGACGCGAGCGTCCTGCTGCTCCTGAACGCCTCCGGACCCGACGGTCCTGTACCCCCCGTGCTCACCGCCTTCGAGTCCCTTCCGGCCCGCGTCCAGGGCCTCGTCTGGTACGCCCTGGTGGAGGCCGAGCCGGAGGAGCGCACGGCCGTCCACCTGGGCCTCACCCGCGAGGACGTGGTCTACGGCACGGAGGGCGCCCTGAACGCGCTCGCCCAGGCCTGTCTGCGGTCCCGCCTGGCCGCCTCGGACGATCCCCGCTGCGCGGACTTCCGCCGGCTCATCGAGGAGTCCGTACGTCCGGACAACCCCCGGGACAGCGCCGATCTGCGCGCGCACATGATCCACTGTCCGCACTGCGCGGGCGCCCACGAGGAACAGTGCGCACTGCGCGACACCCCGCGGACGGCCCTGGCGGAGGGGCTGCTGCCGTGGGGCGGGGCGGCGTACGTGCGGGCGGAGCGGGACGCGGGGGCGGGAGTGCGGCCGTCGGAGGCGGGACCGCCCTCGCACGGGTCGGGGGCCGGCGGGTCCCGGTCGCGGGGGTCGGGGGCGGGCGGGTCCCGGTCGGGTCGGCGGGCGATGCCGGGGGCGGTCGCGGGGACCTGGCCGCGGCCGCGGCGGCTCGTGCTGGCGTCGGCGGCACTGGGGGTGGCGTTGGCGCCGCTGCTGCTGTTCCTGGGGGCGCGGGACGGTGATCCGGCCTCGGAAGCGGCAGGCACCGCGCTGCCGGGCCCCTCTCAGGTGACGGTGACCACGACGGTCCCACCGACCCTCGCACCCTCCCCTTCCCTTTCCTCGCCCTCTTCGTCCCCGTCTCCGTCCCTCTCCTCGTCGAGCAGACCGCCTGCCGCGTCCCCGAGCCCGTCCCCGCCCCGCCGAACGAGCCCACCCCCGTTCCGCGCGCCCGGCGGCTCCTACGCCCAGGTGGTGAATCTCGCCACGGCCCGCTGCCTGGACGTCTCCGGCGCCTTCGACGACGGCACGGACGTCGTCACCGCCCCCTGCACCTCGGCCGCCTCCCAGCGCTGGCGTGCCGACACCGCCCGCGGTGTCCTCCAGTCCGCGGCGGACCCCGACTTCTGCCTCGACAGCCGCGGGGACGTCGACAAGGGCCTCGGCATCTGGTCCTGCGACTCCGTGGAGGGCAGCCACGGCGACAACCTGCGCTTCACGGTGGACTCCGACGGCGTGATCCGCCCGGCGATCGCGATCGAGACGGGAGTGACGCCGGGCGGCGGGAACGGGGTCTCGCTGGAGCCGCTGACCGGGGGCACGGAACAGCGGTGGCGGGCGGGGGCGTCGTAACGGCGCAGCGGTGCGCTGAGACCGTCAGGCCACGCGTACGCCCCGTCGCCACACCCCGCTCACCAGGGGCACCCCCGGCCGGTAGGCCAGGTGCACATGGCTGGGGGCGTCCAGGAGGATCAGGTCGGCGTACGCACCGGGGGCCAGCCGCCCGATGTCCTCGCGTCGCAGTGCCGCCGCCCCGCCCGCCGTGGCCGACCAGACCGCCTCGTCCGGGGTCATCCCCATGTCGCGTACCGCGAGGGCGACGCAGAAGGGGACGGAGGAGGTGAAGGAGGAGCCCGGGTTGCAGTCGGTGGACAGGGCCACGGTGACGCCGGCGTCCAGGAGGCGGCGGGCGTCCGGCCACTCGGCGCGCGTGGAGAACTCCGCGCCGGGCAGCAGCGTGGCGACCGTACGGCTGTTCGCCAGGGCGTCCACGTCGGCGTCGGTGAGGTGGGTGCAGTGGTCGGCGCTGGCGGCGTCGAGTTCGACGGCGAGCTGCACGCCGGGGCCGTGGGTGAGCTGGTTGGCGTGGATGCGGGGGTGCAGGCCCTTGGCCCTGCCCGCCGTGAGGATCGCGCGGGCCTGGTCGCCGTCGAAGGCGCCCTTCTCGCAGAAGACGTCGATCCACCGGGCGTACGGGGCGCAGGCGTCCAGCATCTCGCCGGTGACCAGGGCCACGTAGGCCGCCGGGTCGTCGGCGTGGTCGGGCGGGACGATGTGGGCGCCGAGGTAGGTGACCTCGTCGGTGTGCGCGGCGGCGATCCGCAGGGCCCTCGCCTCGTCCTGGACGGTCAGTCCGTAGCCCGACTTGGTCTCGAAGGTCGTGGTGCCCTGGCGCAGGGCCTCGGCGAGGTGGTGGGTGAGGTTGTGTTCGAGTGCGTCGTCGCTCGCCGCCCGCGTCGCCGCCACCGTCGTGCGGATGCCGCCCGCGGTGTAGGGGCGGCCGGACATGCGGGCGTTGAACTCCTCGGTGCGGTCGCCCGCGAAGACGAGGTGGCTGTGGGAGTCGACGAAGCCGGGCAGGACCGCCCTTCCGCCTGCGTCGACCCGATTGTCAGTGGCGGGTGCTTTGCTTTGATCACCGGTCCACACGACGCGGTCGCCCTCGATGGCGACGGCCGCGTCCTGGATCAGTCCGAGGGGGGATCCGTCACCTAGGGAGGGGTCGTTGGTGACCAGGGCGGCGATGTTGGTGATGAGTGTGCTCGCGGTGCTCGCCGAGTGGGCGGGGCTGACGGTCGTCGCGTTGTTCATGGCGTCCTCGGTGGCCTGGTCGGCGGTGGGGGCGGGTTCGCTGCCGGGGTTCCGCGGTGTCATCCGCGCAGGGCGGCGACGGCGTCCGCGAGGGCTTTCGGCACATCCGGCACGAGGGCGTGCGCCCCGTCCCGAACGACGTGCCGACCTGCCACGACCGTGTGCGACACGTCCGCTGCCGACGCGGCGAATACGGCCGTCTCGGCCCCGAGCCGCGGAAGCGGCCCTGCCGTCCTGACCGAGTCGAGGGCGACGGTGGTGAAGTCGGCGAGCGCGCCCGGCTCCAGGATGCCGGCCTCGTCCCAGCCGAGGGCCGCGTGGCCGTCGGCGGAAGCCGCCCGCAGAAGGGCCGCCGCCGTCCAGTGACCCCGGGTGCGGGTGCGCAGGCGCTCGTTCAGCTCCATCGCACGGGCCTCCTCCAGCAGGTCGATCACGGCGTGGCTGTCGGAGCCGAGGGAGAGCGGTGAGCCCTCGTTCTGGAGTGCGACGGCCGGGCCGATGCCGTCCGCGAGGTCCCGCTCGGTGGTCGGGCACATGCAGGTGCCGGTGCCGCTGCCGCCGAGGAGGGAGATGTCCTCGGCGGTGAGGTGGGTGTTGTGGACGCCGGTGGTGCGGGGGCCGAGGACCCCGTGCAGGGCGAGGAGCTGGGTCGGGGTGCAGCCGTGGACCTCGTGGCAGGCCTCGTTCTCGGCGGTCTGCTCGGAGAGATGGACGTGGAGCGGCGCCCCGCGCTCCCCGGCCCAGCCCGCCACGGTCGCCAACTGCTCGGCGGGCACGGCCCGTACGGAGTGGATCGCGGCCCCGATCCGTGCGTGATCCCGTTCCTTGAGAACTGAACAGCGTGCGGCCCATTCCTCGGCCGTGCCGTCGGAGAAGCGGAGCTGGTGGGTGGTGGGCGGCTGTCCGAAGCCTGAGGAGAGATAGGCGGTGTCGAGGAGGGTGATGCGGATGCCGGCTTCGGCGGCGGCCTCGATCAGGGCCTCGCCCATGGCGTTGGGGTCGGCGTAGTGGGTGCCGCCGGGGGCGTGGTGGAGGTAGTGGAACTCGCCGACGCTGGTGATCCCGGCCAGTGCCATCTCGGCGTACACGGCGCGGGCGAGCGCGTGGTACGTCTCGGGGGTCAGCCTGTCGGCGACCGCGTACATGACCTCGCGCCAGGTCCAGAAGGTCCCGGAGCCGACCTGGACGGTGCCGCGCAGGGCCCGGTGGAAGGCGTGCGAGTGGGCGTTGGCCAGGCCCGGCAGGGTCAGTCCGCGCAGGATCTCGGCGCCGGGGGGCGGGACGGCGGTGTCCGTGCGGACGGCGGCGATGCGGCCGTCCCGCACGTCCAGGGCGACACCCGGCTCGACGTGGGTGTCGAGCCAGGCGTGCTCCAGCCAGTAGGTCTTCGGTGTCGTCACCGGCAGGCCAGCCCTTCCAGTACGTCGGCGAGCGCGAGGACCCCGGCCAGGCAGTCGTCCTCGGCGGCGGACTCCGCCGGGGAGTGCGAGACGCCCGTGGGGTTGCGCACGAACAGCATGGCGGTCGGAATGCTCCCGGACAGGATTCCCGCGTCGTGTCCGGCCCCGGTCCCGAGGACGGGCACCTTGAGGTCGGTGTCGGTGCCGAGGATGCGGGCGAGTTCGTCGCGCAGGGCGTGGTCGAACTCGACGACGGGGGTGAAGGACTCCCGGACGATGTCGAGGTCGACGCCGTGGGCGTCGGCGTACTCCCGGGCCGCCTTCTCGATGCCGCCGACCACCTGGTCGAGGCTCTCCTGGTCCGCGGCGCGGGAGTCGAGCCAGCCGCGCACCAGGGAGGGGATGGCGTTGACGCCGTTCGGCTCGACGGAGATCTTGCCGAAGGTGGCGACGGCACCGGCGAGTTCGGCCTCGCGGCGGGCGGCGAGCACCGTCTCGGCGTACGACAGCATGGGGTCGCGCCGGTCCACGAGGCGGGTGGTGCCGGCGTGGTTGGCCTCGCCCCGGAAGTCGAACCGCCAGCGCCCGTGCGGCCAGATGGCGCTGGCGATGCCGACCCGGTCGCCGCTGAGGTCCAGTGCCCGCCCCTGTTCGACGTGCAGTTCGACGAAGGCGCCGATGCGGGCGAGCCGCTCCGGGTCGGCCCCGATGCCGTCGGGGTCGTGTCCGGCGGCCTCCATGGCCCGCGGGAGCGTGACCCCGTCCCCGTCGGTCAGCCGGTGCGCCTGCTCGACGGTGAGCTGCCCGGCGGTGAGCCGGGAGCCGACGCAGGCGAGCCCGAAGCGGGCGCCCTCCTCGTCACCGAAGTTGACGAGGGCGAGGGGCCTCGCGAACTCCGCGCGCCGGGCCCGGAGTTCGTCGAGCGCGGCGAAGGCGGACACGACGCCGAGGGGGCCGTCGAAGGCGCCGCCGTCGGGCACCGAGTCGAGGTGGGATCCGGTGACGACGGCGTCCCCGGCGGTGGGGTCGCCGAGCCAGGCCCACTGGTTGCCGTTCCGGTCGACCTCGTAGGTCAGTCCCCTGGTCTCGGCCTGCTCCTTGAACCAGGCCCGGCATTCGGTGTCGGCCCCGGTCCAGGCGAAGCGCCGGTAGCCGTGGGAGTCGGGGTGGCGGCCGATGGGGAGCAGCTCGCGCCACATGGAGTGGAACGAGCTGCCCTGGGACGTCTCCGTCACGCCGAGTCACCCTCGCGCATCGGGACCCGCACGCCCCGTTCGTCGGCGACGGACTCGGCGATGTCGTAGCCCGCGTCGACGTGCCGGATGACGCCCATGCCGGGGTCGTTGGTCAGGACCCGGCGGACCTTCTCGCCACCCAGCTTGGTGCCGTCGGCGACCGTGACCTGGCCGGCGTGGATCGAGCGGCCCATGCCCACGCCACCGCCGTGGTGGAGGGAGACCCAGGAGGCACCCGAGGCCACGTTCACCATGGCGTTCAGCAGCGGCCAGTCGGCGATGGCGTCGGACCCGTCGAGCATGGCCTCCGTCTCGCGGTACGGGGAGGCCACCGAACCGGCGTCCAGGTGGTCGCGTCCGATCGCCAGCGGCGCGGCCAGCTCACCGCTCGCCACCATGTCGTTGAACCGCTCGCCGGCCTTGTCGCGCTCGCCGTAGCCCAGCCAGCAGATGCGGGCGGGCAGGCCCTGGAAGTGGACGCGCTCACCGGCCATCTTGATCCAGCGGGCGAGGGACTCGTTCTCGGGGAAGAGGTCGAGGATCGCCTTGTCGGTCTTGGCGATGTCGGAGGCCTCGCCGGACAGGGCGGCCCAGCGGAAGGGGCCCTTGCCCTCGCAGAAGAGGGGGCGGATGTAGGCGGGGACGAAGCCGGGGAAGGCGAACGCGCGGTCGTAGCCCGCGAGCTGGGCCTCGCCGCGGATGGAGTTGCCGTAGTCGAAGACCTCCGCACCGGCGTCCATGAAGCCGACCATGGCCTCGACGTGCCGGGCCATGGACTCGCGGGAGCGGGTGGTGAACCCGGCCGGGTCCTTCGCCGCCGCGTCGGCCATGTCCTCGAAGGCGACGCCGACCGGCAGGTAGGACAGCGGGTCGTGGGCCGAGGTCTGGTCGGTGACGATGTCGATGGGGGCGCTCTCGGCGAGCATGCGCGGCAGGAGTTCGGCGGCGTTGCCGAGGAGGCCGATGGAGAGCGGGCGGCGGGCGTCGCGGGCCTCGACCGCCAGCTGGAGGGCGTGCTCCAGGGAGTCGGCCTTCACGTCCAGGTACCGGTGCTCGATGCGCCGTTCGATGGCCCGGGGGTCGCAGTCGATGCAGATCGCGACGCCGTCGTTCATGGTGACGGCGAGCGGCTGGGCGCCGCCCATGCCGCCGAGGCCGGCGGTGAGGGTGATGGTCCCGGCGAGGGTGCCGCCGAACTTCTTCGCGGCGACGGCGGCGAAGGTCTCGTAGGTGCCCTGGAGGATGCCCTGGGTGCCGATGTAGATCCAGGAACCGGCGGTCATCTGGCCGTACATGGTGAGGCCGAGGGCCTCCAGGCGGCGGAACTCCTCCCAGTTGGCCCAGTCGCCGACCAGGTTGGAGTTGGCGATCAGGACGCGCGGGGCCCACTCGTGGGTCTGCATGACGCCGACCGGGCGGCCGGACTGGACCAGCATGGTCTCGTCCTGCTTGAGGGTGCGCAGCGTGCGGACCATGGCGTCGAAGGAGCGCCAGTCACGGGCCGCCTTGCCGGTGCCGCCGTAGACGACGAGCTTGTCGGGGTGCTCGGCGACCTCGGGGTCGAGGTTGTTCTGGAGCATCCGCAGGGCGGCCTCCTGCTGCCATCCCAGGGCGCTCAGTTCCGTACCGCGCGGCGCTCGGACGGGGCGGGGTCCTGACATGGTCTGCCTCCTGGGGGCTGTGCTGCGGATGGCCGGGTACCGGTGAGTGCTGTCGATATTCACATCCTGGCCGCCTGAATAGAACTAGTCAATACGTTCCGGCGTCTGCCTCAGGAGGGAAAGGATGTCTCCTGGACATGCGCACCCTCGAAAGCACTGGCGAGGACGGGAGTCGTGGTGGACGAGTACGGCAACACCGGCGAAGAACGGGCGGCCCGCCGGGACGAGGCGGTGCGCGGGGCCGTGGAGCGGGGCCTGCTGGGCCCGGACGCCCCCATCGTCGGGCTTCTCGACGTCACCGGCATCCGGGAGTCGGCGCGGGAACTGCGGGCGGCCTTCGACGCCGTCACGGCACCCGGCACCCCGGTGCTGCACGCCTTCGCGGTGAAGGCGACCCCGCTGGTGCCGGTGCTGCGGCTGCTGCGCGAGGAGGGCATCGGCGCGGAGGTGGCGAGCCCGGGTGAACTGGCCCTGGCGCGGGCGGCGGGCCTCTCGCCGGCCCGGACCGTGCTGGACTCGCCCGCGAAGACGGCGGCCGAACTGCGGGAGGCCCTGGCGCTGGGGATCGCGGTCAACGCGGACAACCCGCAGGAGCTGGACCGCATCGACGGCCTGGTGCGGTCGGCGGTCAGCCGCTCCCCGCTCGGCATCCGGGTCAACCCGCAGGTCGGCGGCGGTTCCATCGGGGCGACCTCGACGGCCACCGAGACCTCGAAGTTCGGGGTGGCGCTGCGGGACGAGGGGGCGCGCGAGTGGGTGGTGCGCGCCTACCTGGAACGGCCCTGGCTGAGCCGGCTGCACGCGCACACCGGATCGCAGGGCATCCCGCTCGCCCTGATGGTGCGGGGTGTCGAGGAGACGTACGCGCTCGCCGAGGAGATCAACCGGCGGATCGGGCGGCCGCAGATCGACACGATCGACATCGGCGGCGGGCTGCCGGTGAACTTCGCCTCGGAGGCGACTTCACCGACGTACACGGAGTACGCGCGGGCGCTGAAGGCGGGGGTGCCGGGGCTGTTCGACGGGCGGTACGGGCTGGTGACCGAGTTCGGGCGGTCATTGCTGGCCAAGCACGGCACGATCGTGGCGCGGGTGGAGTACGCCAAGAGCGCGGGCGGGCGGCCGGTCGCGGTGACGCACGCGGGCGTGCAGGTCGCGACGCGGACGGTGTACGTGCCGGGGTCGTGGCCGCTCAGGATCGCGGCGTACGACGGCAAGGGGCGGCCGAAGAGCGGGCCCGAGGTGGTGCAGGACGTGGCGGGGCCGGCCTGTTTCGCGGGCGACCTGCTGGCCGAGGGGCGTGCGCTGCCCCTGCTGGACCAGGGGGACTACGCGGCGGCGCTGGACACGGGCGCCTACTACTTCGCGCACCACTACGCCTACAACTCGCTGGCCCGGCCGGGCATCTACGGCTTCGTGCCCGACCCGCAGACGGGCGGCGTCCGCTTCGCGACCGTGCGGGACCCGCAGACCCTCGCCTCGATCGTGGCCGAATCCGGAGGGGCGCACGTCGGGGCGCTCACCACCCTGCACACCCCCGGAAGCCGTTGACGCGCGCCCCACAGGTCGCTGATCAAATAGCCGGTGAAACAAGGCAAGTCGACCCACTCTAGTCACCCCGAGCATGTTCCACCGGAAAATGCCAGATCCCTCACCCCTGGCGCACACGTTGCGTAGTTTCGGCGTCACTCAGCCGAACCCCAGGCGGGAGGGGAGCCACGGTGCAGGGAATCGACGAGTGCCTGCTGGAAGCCATGCGACTGCCGGGTGCGCGGGGCGCCGCGCTGGTCGACTGGACCAGCGGGCTGGCCCTGGGCGCCGTGGGGGAGTCCCCCGGCGGTGACCAGGAGGCGGCCGCGGCCGAGGCCGCCGAACTCGCCCGGCTCGCCGCGGAACAGCGCGCCTTCGCCTCCGGTCCCGACGACACCGGCGCGACCGCCGAGCAGGACGGGGTCCCGCCGGTCGAGGACCTCATCCTCAGCAACCGGGACAGCTACCACGTGCTGCGTTTCGTGGCGACGTCCTTCGACAGCAGCGTCTTCCTGCACCTGTGGCTGGCCCGCGCGGAGGGCAACCTCGCGCTGGCCCGTATCCGGCTGGGCGAGATGGCCGGACGGCTGGTGCTCGGATGACGACGGTGAAGACCACGGCCGCCACCCCACCGCCCCGGCTGCCGGTCCGCGACAAGGCGGCCGCCCTCGGCCGCGGCTGGGGCGGTCTCTCGCCGATGCTGACCCGGCTGGCCGCCGAGCGCGCCACCGGCGTGCTGGTGCGCGAGCGCGGCGCCCTGCACCTCGCCGACGGCAAGGTGGTGCACGCCGAGAGCCCGGCCGCCCCCGGCGCCCACGACCTGCTCGCCGCCCACGGCACCCTCGACGCGGACGCCTGGGCCCGGGCGCTGGCCGAGAGCGCGGCACACGCCGAGGGCCCCGAGCACACCGGCGCCGGGACCGGCACCCGGCGCCGCACCGGCGCGGAGGTGGTGCACCACGCGGGCCGCCGCCTGGTCGAGGACGGACTGCTCGCCCCCGGCGCCCTGGAGCTGTGCCGGCTGACCGCGCTGTACGACGCGGCGTACTTCGCGCTGGCCCCGAGCAGCGCCCCGGGCCGCTTCCGCTACGGCTCCGAGGACGACCTCGGCACCGGCCGCGCGGCCGTCCCGGACACCAGCGGTCCACGCGAAGGCTCCCCCACGGCCCTGGCCACCCCCGGCTCACGAGCGGGCACGCCCACCGGCCCCGGCATTCCGCACCCGATCCCGGTCGCCGACCTGGAGCGGGAGACGCTGCGGCGGCGGGACCTCCTGCACCGCATCTGGCCGGACGCGCTGGTCGACGAGGCCCCGCTGACCCGCGAGTACCACCCCGCGCCCGCCCCGATCCCGGCGCGCAGACAGGCCGTGCTGGCCCTGGTGAACGGCGTCCGCACGGCCTCCGACATCGCCCGCGAGCTGGGCCGTCCGGCGTTCCACACCCTGGTGGACATACGGCGGCTGGTGGCCGCCGGAGCCGTGTCCCCGCGCCCGGTGACGCTCCCGGGCGACCCTCTCTCCGTCCCGCTGCCCGGGCCCGCCGGCACCGGCCCGCCCATGGATCTCACCGGCACCACCGCGCCCGTCGATCCCCACATCACGCTGCTGAAGAGGCTCAGGGATGCGCTGGAGGCCCTTTGAGCGGCAGCGGATCCGCGCCGAGAGGAGAGACCTGATGGCGGCTGCGCAGGACGGCATCCTGGAGGAGCTGCGCCGGCTCCGGGCGCGGGTGCCGCAGCTCACCGGCGCCCTCGCGGCCGACTCCGACGGTCTCGTCCTCGCCCAGGACACCCCGGGCGTCGATCCGGAGACGGTGGCCGCCCTCGCCGGGGCCACCCGGGTGCTCGCCGCCCAGCTGGCCGACGAGACCGGCCAGGGCGATCTGCGCGAACTGCTGGTGCGGGGCCTGTACGGCTACGTCGCCACGTACGCGGCGGGCCCCGGTGCCGTCGTCACGCTGCTCGCCCAGGACCGGGTCAACGTCGGCCGGCTCCATCTGGAGGGCCGCAGGGCGGGGGCCAGGATCGGCGAACTCGTCGACGCCGTGGCCGCCGCCGAACCCACCGAGACCCCTGTGAAGGCGCCCGCGAAGCCCGCTCCGGCCCGTGCCAGAGCGGCCCGCCCGTCCCGGGCCAAGCCCGCGGACACCCGCGCCACGGCCGTCGCACCGACGGCGGCCCGTACCACCACCGAAAGTTGAGAGAACCGAGGAGACACAGTCATGGCCAACACCGAAACCGCACTGAAGGAAGCCCTCGCCTCCATCGAGGGCGCAACCGGCGTCGCACTCGTCGACTACACCAGCGGCATGGCGCTCGGCACCATGGGCGGCAGCAAGGGCTTCGACCTGAACGTGGCCGCCGCCGGCAACACCGACGTGATCCGCGCCAAGATGCGCACGATGGAGCACCTGGGGCTCAAGGGCCAGATCGAGGACATCCTGATCACCCTGACCGACCAGTACCACCTGATCCGCCTGATCAGCGGGCGCGGTGGCAACGGCCTCTTCCTCTACCTGGTCCTGGACGCCAAGCGGGCCAACCTGGCGATGGCCCGCCACCAGCTGCGGTCCATCGAGAACGACCTGGAGGTGTGATCCCGTACCGAGGCCTGTTCTAGACGAGTGCCGCGGTGCGGCGGCGTGCCCCGCCCGGGGCCGCGTCGCCCGCCGCGATACCCGTGCTGCGGTACGCCCTGACCGCCTTGCCGGCCGGGCGGCCGCCGTTCGCGGCGAGCCAGTCGACCCGCACCCACAGCAGCGCGTCCTCGTCCCGCTCCCGCCGCCCGAGCCAGGCAGCCTTGAGCCTCAGGCCCGTACCGCATCCGGCGAGCAGCAGACCGCCCGCGACGGGCACGGCGAAGTTGCTGCCGAGGGCGAGCAGCCAGGCCAGCAGCAGCCACCAGCGGTGCCCGCGGCGCCAGTTGCGCACCCCGACGGCACGGTCCTGGAGCACGTCGTGCTTCCCGGCCCGGACGGCGGCCCGCCCGAGTGCCGTGTACCGCCTGCGGCGTGCGTACGACACCACGGCCGCGGCCACGAGGAACAGCGCCGCTCCGGCCATGACGCCGATCCGCCGGCCCGTGATGCCCGGCACCAGCAGCCCGACCGCCGCCGCGAACACTCCGGCCCACCACAGGGGCGCGGCTCCGGCCCGTACGACGACGGCCACCCGCACCAGTCCCTGACCTCCGCGTGCCACGTCCGTCCTCCCGTCTCCCGTGTGCGGAATCCGCGGGCAGGCTAGCGAGGGAACGTGAGACGAGTCTGAAAAACCGGGTCCGGGCTACTCCACGAACAGCCCCCGCGCCGCCGCCCGCGCGTCGAACTCCTCCAGGCGGGCCTGGGCGTCCGGCAGGTCGTCGCACATCGCCTCCAGCAGGACCCGGCCCAGCAGCATCGGCGCGCAGGCCGTGTCGAAGGCGAGACCGGTGCCGACGGCGGCGGGCAGCAGCAGGTCGGAGACCTTGGCGACGGGGGCGAAGGCGGAGTCGGCGACGGTGACGGTGGTGAGCCCCGCCTCCTTGGCGTAGGTGAGGGTGTCGACGACCTCGCGCGGGTGCCGGGGCAGGGCGAAGCAGAGCAGGGTCGAGGCGCCCGCACGCACGGCGGCGTCGATCCGGTCGTGGATCATGGTGCCGCCCTCGTGGAGCAGCCGTACGTCCGAATGGACCTTGGCCGCGAAGTAGGCGAAGCCGTAGGCCTGGGAGGCGGCGGCCCGCAGGCCGAGGACCGGCAGCGGGCGGGAGGCGGCCAGCAGCCGTCCCGCCTTCCGCACCGGCCGGGGGTCGGCGAGGATCTCCGCGAGGTGCCGGAGGTTCTCGATCTCGGCCTGGACCGCCTGCTGGTACTCGTTGTACGAGTCCGAGGCGGCCGTCTGTTCGGCGGGCGCGACCTCGCGCAGATGGCGGCGCAGGGCGGGGTAGCCGTCGAAGCCGAGCGCGACGGCGAAGCGGGTCACGGAGGGCTGGCTGACCCCGGCCAGTTCGGCCAGCTCGACGCTGGACAGGAACGGCACGTCGGCGGCGCTGCGCACCATGCTGTGCGCGATGCGCCGCTGGGTCGGTGTGAGCCGGTGCCCCTCGAACAGCGCCTGAAGCCGTCCCGCGGGTGTGTCCGCCACACCCGCCGTGCTCGTGTCGCTCATGCTTCGCTCCCCCTCCAGATGTCCGTGAACCGGTCGAGCAGTGCGGCCGCCGCCGTCACGTCGCCCGTGAGCGGCCGGTCGGCCGGGTCCTCCGCCAGCACCGTCTCGGCGAGCTCCAGCGCGCGACCCACCGGGAGCCCCGGCTCGGGCCTCAGGTCACGCTGGCGCAGCGCCCGTACGGCGGCCACGAGTTCGCAGCCGACCACGAGACGGTACGCGCCGCACGCGCGCAGTGTCTGACGGGCGGCGAGCGAGGCGAAGCTGGCCTGTTCCTCGACGCCCCGGGAGAGTACAGCGTGGCCGAGCGAGGCGGGCGCGGAGAAGGCCCGCAGGTCGCCGAGGGCCGCTCCGGCGGCGTACTCCAGGATCATCACGCCGGACGAGGCGGGTTCCTGGTCGGCGAGGAAGGGCCTGAGGCGGGTGAAGGCCGGCTCGTTGAGGGTGGAGAGCCGGGAGGTGGACAGCCGGGCGACCTGGGTCAGGGCGAGCCTGAAGTGGTCCAGGGCGAGGGCGAGTTGGGCCTGGTAGAAGCCGCCGTGGTGGTAGGCGGCCATGTCCTCGGGGGAGATGAGGGGGTTCTCGGCGGCCGCGTTGATCTCGATCGCGAGGACCTCCTCCAGCGCGTCGGCCGCGTCATGGGCGGGGCCGTGGATCTGGGGCAGGCAGCGGAAGCCGTACGGGTCCTGGATCCGGCCGAGCGGCGGGGTGGGCCGGTCCTCGGCGCCGATCAACTCCCGCATCCGCCGCGCCACTTCGGTGGAGCCCCGGTGCCGTCGGGCGGCGTGCACGGGGGCGGCGTACGCCTCGTGGGAGCCGTCCACGGCGAGCAGGGACAGCGCCGCGACGACCTGGGTGGCCTCGACGAGCCCGCGCAGTTCGTGCAGCGCGAGGGCGGCCTGGCCGAGGGTGAGGGCGTTGCTGCTGATGAAGGCGAGGGCGTCGTTGTTGTCCAGGGGCTGGGGCTCGGGGGCGCCGGACGCCGGACGCCGGGGCTCGGGGTGTGGGGCTGCCGAAGGCGAGGCACCCACGACTGCCGCGCCCGCGCCCGCCGCGCCCCGGCCGTCGCCGTCCGCCCAATCCGCACCCTGCCCGCCGGCACCCGTACCGCCACTCTGCGCGCCCCGCCCCCCGGCGCCCGTGCCGCCACTCCCCGCACCCCTCCCGCCGATGCCCGCCCCGCCGCTCCCCGTCTCCCGCCAAGGGTGTTCCCCGGCCAACGCCAGTCCCGCCTGGGCGAGCGCCGCGATGTCCCCGGTGCCGACCGAGCCGAACTCGTTGACGACCGGGTGCGCCCCGTTCTCCAGCGCCTCGCACAGGGCCGTCACCACCGTCGGCCGCAGTCCGGCGCCGCCCGCGAGGAGCTGGTTGGCGCGGACCGCGAGCATCGCGCGAACCTGCCGCGCGGGGAGCTCCTCACCGATCGCTCCGGCGTGACTGCGCAGCAGCCGCAGACCGTGTTCGGCGGCCGCCTCGGTGGGCACGTCCTCGTTCCGGTTGGCGCCGACGCCGGTCGAGCGGCCGTAGACGCGGCCGGTCGCGGCGATCTGCCGGGCGGCGTCCCAGGACTCGGCGACCCGCTTCATCGCGTCGGTCCCGGGCACCGGCCGCGCGCTCCCGTCGGCGAGGCGGACGACGTCCGCGACGCCCAGCCCGATCCCGTCGAGGATCACCAGACCGGTGTGCGCGACGGCGACAGGATCCGGTGCGTCCACGATGCGAGACGACATAGAGCCCAAACCCCTCTCAATGCGGACACTCGATCTTGCCTTCCGGGCATCCGTTACCTCGGATTAACACCGGACCGTTGACAACCTATTCACATACCGAGAACTCTGCATGACGTTATACAGCCGGGCAAGGGACATCTCATGATCCAGTTCGACGCGGTCCACAAGCGCTTCCCCAACGGCACGACAGCAGTGCACGATCTCACCCTCGACATGCCGGAAGGCGGCGTCACGGTCCTCGTCGGATCTTCCGGTTGCGGCAAGACGACCACCCTCAGGATGATCAATCGTATGGTCGAGCCGACCTCCGGCACGATCAAGGTCGGCGGCAAGGACGTCACCGACCAGGACGCGGCCGCACTGCGCCGCTCCATCGGCTACGTCATCCAGCAGTCCGGTCTCTTCCCGCACCGCACGGTGCTGGACAACATCGCCACCGTCCCGCTCCTGCTCGGCCACGGCCGCAGGAAGGCCCGCGCCCGCGCCGCCGAACTCCTGGAGACCGTCGGCCTGACCGCCGAGGCCGGCAAGCGCTACCCGCACCAGCTCTCCGGCGGCCAGCAGCAGCGCGTCGGCGTCGCCCGCGCCCTCGCCGCCGACCCGCCGGTGCTGCTCATGGACGAGCCGTTCGGCGCGGTCGACCCGGTGGTGCGCACCCAGCTCCAGGACGAACTGCTCCGACTCCAGAAGGAGTTGAGCAAGACCATCGTCTTCGTCACCCACGACGTCGACGAGGCCGTACGGCTCGGCGACCGCATCGCGATCTTCCGCACCGGCGGCCACCTCGTCCAGTGCGCCCCGCCCGCCGAGCTCCTCGCCCGCCCCGCCGACGACTTCGTGGCCGACTTCCTCGGCGCCGAACGCGGCCTGAAGCTGCTGTCGCTGAAGACGCTCGCGGCCGTCCCTCAGGGCCCGGCGCCGGAAGGAGACACCTGGAGCCTGGTCTGCGACGAGACGGGCAGGCCCCTGCACTGGGCCTCGCAGCGGACCGAACTCCCCGTACGACCGCTCAGGGACGGCGACTCGCTGCTCGCCGCCCTCGACGAGTCCCTCGCCTCCCCCACCGGCCTGGTCGCCCGGGTCGACGCGGCCGGCGTCCTCACCGGTGTCAGCTCCCGCGACGACATCCACGCGCACGCCGGTCAGGCGCACGCGGACGCCCGGGTGGCCGCATGAGCATCGACTGGTCGTGGATCTCCGGCCACACCGACGACCTGACCTCGCTCACGGTCTCCCACCTCCAGGCCGCCCTGAGCGCGGTCTTCTTCGGACTGCTGATCTCGTTGCCCCTCGCCGTGGTCGCCCACCGGATCCGCCCCCTGCGCGGCTTCCTGCTCGGCTTCTCCAACGTCCTGTTCACGATCCCCTCGATCGCGATCTTCGTGCTCCTGCTGCCGGTCAGCGGTCTGACCCGGACCACCACCGTGATCGGCCTGACCGTCTACACCCTGGTCGTCCTGCTGCGGAACACGGTCGAAGGGCTCGACTCGGTCCCGGCGAAGACCAAGGAAGCGGCGAAGGCGATGGGCACGCGCCCCCTGCGCACGCTCCTGACCGTCGAACTCCCCCTCGCGCTCCCCGTGATCATGGCGGGCGTCCGTATCGCGACCGTCATGTCGATCTCCCTGGTCTCGGTCGCCACCTACATCGGCGACGGCGGCCTCGGCCAGCTCTTCACCGACGGCTTCCAGCGCGACTTCCCGACCCCGGTGATCGTGGGCGTGGTCCTCACGCTCCTGCTCGCCGTGGTCGCGGACGCCCTGCTGGTGGCCCTCCAGTACGTCCTGACCCCGTGGCGGCGGAGGCGAGCCTGACATGTACGAACTCTTCAAGAACCTGGGCACCTGGCTGACCAGCGGCTCCCAGTGGACGGGCACCGACGGCATCGCCCACCGGCTCGCCGAGCACCTCCAGTACTCACTCCTCGCGACCCTCGTGGCGGCCGCGATCGGGCTCCCCCTCGGCCTGCTGATCGGCCACACCGGCAAGGGCGCCTTCGTCGCCATCAACCTGGCGTCCTTCGGCCGCGCCCTGCCCACCGTCGGCCTGGTCGTGCTGGTCTTCCTGGCCGGCGGGCTGTCCATGCTCCCGGTCTACGTCGCCCTCGTCGCCCTCGCGGTCCCGGCGATCGTCACCAACACCTACGCCGGCATGACGGCCGTGGACCCGGACGTGAAGGACGCCGCCCGCGGCCAGGGCATGCGCGGCCACCAGGTCCTGTTCCAGGTCGAGTTGCCCCTCGCGCTCCCCCTGATCATGACCGGCCTGCGCCTGGCACTGATCCAGGTCGTCGCCACCGCGACCATCGCGGCCTACGTCTCCTTCGGCGGCCTCGGCCGCTACGTCTTCGACGGCCTCGCCCAGCGCGATCTCGTGCAGGTGCTCGGCGGGGCGGTGCTGGTCGCCGTGGTCGCCGTCGCCCTCGACCTGCTGCTCTCCGGCCTCCAGCGCTTCCTCTTCCGCCACCGCACCGCCTAAGGACCCTTCCGATGAACCGTCGCACCCTCCTCGGCGCCCTCGCCGGAGCAGCCGTCACCGTGCCCGCCCTCTCCGCCTGCTCCAGCGGCATCACCTCCCTCGACGGCGGCGGCACCACCTCCGGCGGGGGCGGCTCCAGCAAGGGCGGCATCACCATCGGCACCGCCAACTTCACTGAGAACCAGGTGCTGGGCTACCTCTACGCGGCCGTGCTCAAGAAGGCCGGCGTCAAGGTCAAGGTCCGCCCCAACCTCGGCACCCGCGAGATCGTGATCCCCGCGCTCAAGGCGGGCGACATCGACCTGCTGCCCGAGTACCAGGGCGCCCTCCTCAACTACCTGGCCCCCAAGGACGCGTCCGCCGAGCCGGGCACCATGCAGAACGCCCTCACCCTGGCCCTGCCCGCCGGGCTCCAGGTCCTGCCCTACAGCCAGGCCGCCGACTCCGACTGCTTCGCGGTCACGCGGGCGACCGCGAGGAAGTACGGCCTGGTCACCCTCGCCGACCTCGCCAAGCAGAACGGCAAGCTGGTGATCGGCGCGGCCCCCGAGGTGAAGAAGCGCCGGGTGGGCGCGGTCGGGCTGAAGGACGTGTACGGCGTCGAGTTCAAGGAGTTCAAGTCGCTGGACTCCGACGGACCACTGGTCAAGGGCGCAATGAAGAAGGGCGACGTCGACGTGGCGAACCTCTTCACCACCGACACCGACATCGCGGCCAACGGCTGGGTGATCCTCACCGACCCGAAGAACCTCATCCCCAGCCAGCACATCGTCCCCCTCATCGCCGACCGCAAGGCCGACGACACCGTCCGCAAGGCGCTCGCCCGCCTCGGCAACACCCTGACGACCGCCCAGCTCACCGAGCTCAACAGCCAGGTCGACAACGACAAGAAGGACCCGGAGGACGTGGCCGACGCCTACGCGAAGCAGCACGGGCTGGCCTAGGACGATCCCCCGCCGCAACAGGGGGGCTAACCCCAGTGCAGCGGCCGTCGGGCCTGCCTACCGTGGTGCCCATGACCGGAATGGACGCGCGGGACCCCGAACTCAAGAAGGAACTCAACGCCACCCTGCAAGCGCGCAGGGAACTGGGCGAGGAGTACGAGTCCGCGCTGGTCGACTCGTTCCTGGAGAAGGTCGACCAGCGGATCGACGGCGCGGTGGACCGCCGCCTGCGCCGTCAGCTCGCCGAGCAGCAGATGGTGACGGCCCGGGGCGCCCGCTCCCCCAAGCCCACCGACTCCTTCGGCGAACGCTTCGGCTTCGGCATCGTCTCCCTGGTCCTCGCGATCCCGCTGTCGGGGATCGGCGGCGGGGTGGCCCACCTGCCGGGCCTCCTGGTGACCTGGGCAGGCATCGTCGGCGTCAACGCCTTCCAGGCCCTGCGCACCAACCCGGACCTGTTCAGGGGCCGCCGCAACAGGGACAAATCCGACTGGGAGGACTGAGAGGGACGCGCCGCAGGGGGCGCCGCAGGCGCCCTAAGGGGCGCGGGGAACTGCGCGACCAGCCCCCACCGCCCCGCACCCGCCCCACAACGCCCCCACCCGAGCTCTCAGGCGAACAACCTCACACCTGACGCGTAGGCAGCACCATCACCTGCCGCAGATTCACCTGCGCCGGCCGACTGGCAACGTAAGCCACCACATCCGCCAGCTCGTACGGCGACAGCGCACCGAACGCCTCCACCAGCCCCCCGATCGCCTCCTGCCCCTCCGCATCGAGACGCGAGGCGATCTCCGTCTGCGTCACCCCCGGCTCGACGTTGGTCACCCGCACCCCCCGCGGCGAGAACTCGCCCCGCAGCAGCGCCGAGAGATGGGTGACCGCGGCCTTCGTCGCCCCGTACACGGCGAAGCCCGGGAAGCCGGTCAGATGCGCGGCGACGGACGAGATGTTCACGAGGTCCGCGCTCCCGCCCCGCGCCGCCGCCTCCCCGAGGTCCCCGGCGAAGGCCCCGGTGATGCGCAGCACCCCGGTGAGATTGGTGTCGATCATCGCCTGCCACTCGTCGACGGGCGCCTGCTCGATCGGATTCGGGATCATGACACCGGCGTTGTTGACGACCAGGTCGACGGTCCCGTACGCCTCGTGGATCCGCGCCACCGCGGCCTCCACCGACGCGTCGTCCGTGATGTCGGCGACGACGGCCAGCGCCTGCCCGCCGTCGGCCACGATCTTCTCCACGACGGCGTCGAGCCGCTCCGCGCGCCGCGCCAGCAGCGCGACCCTCGCGCCCTCGGCGGCCAGCGTCACGGCAACCGCCTCACCGATCCCGCTCGCGGCTCCGGTGACGACGGCGGTGCGTCCGGCCAGATTCTCGTACGACATGAAAGTGCTCCTCGGAAGGCGGAATTCAGAAGGCGGAAAGCCGAAGGACTGTCAGCCGGGCCTCTCCCCGGCTCGTCCACGACTCTGCGCCGCCCGGGCCGCCGTACCCAGGGATGAGCTTTTCCTGGGTCTGCCAGTACCAGGTTCCGCGCCCGCGCCTCGCTTACGCTCGAACCCATGGACGGGGATCTCGGAGACTTCCTGCGCTCGCGCCGTGCCCGCATCCGGCCCGAGGATGTCGGCCTGCCTTCGTACGGCCGGCGCCGGGTGCCGGGCCTGCGCCGCGAGGAGGTGGCGCAGCTGGCCGGGGTGAGCGTCGACTACTACATCCGCCTGGAGCAGGGCCGGGGTCCTGGGGGCCCCTCCCGGACGAAGTCTGGGGGAGTCTCGGACGCCGTCCTGGACTCCATCGCCCGCGTGCTTCAGCTGGACGCGACCGAGCAGGCCTATCTGCGGACGGTGGCCCGGCCGCCGAAGAAGGAGAGGGACGGCCGCCGCCGCAGCGCGCGGCCGGGCATCCGCGCGGGTGTCCAGCGGCTGCTGGACAGCATGGACCGCACCCCGGCCTTCGTCCTCGGCCCCGCGATGGAGGCGCTGGCCTGGAACGAGCTCGGGGACGCCCTGCACGGGTTCAGCCGGCTGCCCCCGGACCGGCGCAACATCGTCCGGCACCTCTTCCTGGAACCCGAGGGCCGGGACCTCTACCCCGACTGGAACGCGGTCGCCGCCCAGTGCGTGGCCACCCTGCGGCTGAGCGCGGGCACCCACGCCGACCACCGCGAGCTGCGCGACCTCGTCGGCGAACTCTCCCTCAAGAGCGAGGACTTCCGCCGGCTGTGGGCCGACCACCAGGTCAGGGCGTGCATGTACGGCACGAAACGCGTCCGGCACCCGGTCGCGGGCCTGCTGACGCTGCCCTACGAATCGCTGACGCTCCCGGAGACACCGGAGCAGACCCTGGTGGTCTACACACCGGAGCCGGGATCGGAGACCGCGGAGAGGCTGGCGCTGCTGGGCAGTTGGGCCGGTACGAGCGCGTAGTGGGCGCCGTTACGAGGGCCCACTGGCCGGTGCGAGCGCGTAGAAAGTAATGCGCGGGGACCGCCGCACCCCCGTTGACGGGGGGCGGGACGACGGCGGTCCCCGCGAGGGACGTCGACCGGGTCAGGCCAGGTCCACGTCCGGCGTCCATGGAGGTCCGGGAGCCGCTCCGGAGGTCCTTGGACGTTCGGCGCCGGCTGGGGCGGGGAGCCGCTCCCGCCCTGCCGACACCCACTAATCTGCCGGACCCGTGTTAAGCGTGTGCTGCGCGGACGTGACACCCTCGTACCACTTCCACGAAGTCCACCCCTTCGGTAGGAAACCGGAAGTTCGCCTCCGGCACCCGCCGTTCACCGGACGTTTCCCGCTACTTGCCGCCCTTGGCGAGGAAGGCCAGCAGGTCCTGGCGGCTGACGACGCCGGTGGGCTTGCCCTCCACGAGGACGATCGCCGCGTCCGCCGCGCCGAGGACCGACATCAGGTCGCCGACCGGTTCGCCGGAGCCGACCTGGGGCAGCGGCGCCGACATGTGCTTCTCCAGCGGGTCCTGGAGCGAGGCCCGCTGGGTGAACAGCGCGTCGAGCAGTTCGCGTTCGACGACCGAGCCGATGACCTCGGCGGCCATCACGTCGGGGTGGCCGGCGCCGGGCTTGACGATCGGCATCTGCGAGACGCCGTACTCGCGCAGCACCTCGATGGCCTCGCCGACCGTCTCGTCGGGGTGCATGTGCACCAGGGACGGGATGGCGCCGTGCACCTTGTCGTTGAGGACGTCGGCCACGCGGGCGCTGGGGCCCTCGTCCTCCAGGAAGCCGTAGTCGGCCATCCACTCGTCGTTGAAGATCTTCGAGAGGTAGCCGCGCCCGCTGTCCGGGAGCAGGACCACCACGACCCCGTTCTCGTCGAGGCGTTCGGCGACCCGCAGGGCCGCGACGACGGCCATGCCGCAGGAGCCGCCCACCAGGAGGCCCTCCTCCTTGGCGAGGCGGCGGGTCATCTGGAAGGAGTCCTTGTCGGAGACCGGGACGATCTCGTCGGCGACGGTCCGGTCGTAGGCGGTGGGCCAGAAGTCCTCACCGACGCCCTCGACGAGGTACGGCCGCCCGGAGCCGCCGGAGTACACCGAGCCCTCGGGGTCGGCGCCGATCACCTGGACCGCGCCGTCGCTGGCGTCCTTCAGGTAGCGGCCGGTGCCGGAGATGGTGCCGCCGGTGCCGACGCCCGCGACGAAGTGGGTGATCCTCCCCTCCGTCTGCTCCCACAGCTCGGGGCCGGTGGAGTGGTAGTGGGAGAGCGGGTTGTTGGGGTTGGAGTACTGGTCGGGCTTCCACGCGCCGGGCGTCTCACGGACCAGCCGGTCGGAGACGTTGTAGTAGGAGTCCGGGTGCTCCGGGTCCACGGCGGTCGGGCAGACGACGACCTCGGCGCCGTACGCGCGAAGGACGTTGATCTTGTCGGTCGAGACCTTGTCGGGGCACACGAAGATGCACTTGTACCCCTTCTGCTGCGCCACGATGGCGAGCCCGACACCGGTGTTGCCGCTGGTCGGCTCGACGATGGTGCCCCCGGGCTTCAGCGCGCCGCTCTCCTCCGCCGCCTCGATCATGCGCAGGGCGATGCGGTCCTTCACTGAACCGCCGGGGTTGAAGTACTCGACCTTGGCCAGGACGGTCGCCTTGATGCCCTTGGTCACGCTGTTGAGCTTCACCAGCGGGGTGTTGCCGACGAGGCTGATCATCGAGTCGTGGAATTGCACCGTTGTCTCCGGATGCTTGCAAAGAGGTCCTAGTGGTCCAGCCAGCCTATGGCCTGTTCGGGCGCCATGACGGCCGTTCACTCGCTGTGGGGATTGGGCCACGGTCCGTGCGGGGCAAGGAGTGGGTGTAGCGGGTACGACGGAGGTGGCGGCGACGTATGACGAGCATGTCGAGGGCGAGGGTGGCCCGCCGGATCGCGGCCGGCGCCGCCTACGGCGGTGGCGGGATCGGTCTGGTCGGTGCGGCGGCGATGGGTCTGCTGCTGGCGGAGGTGCGGCTGGCCAGACGCCAGGTGGGCAACGGCACGACGCCGCACGTCCCGCAGGCCGACGGCCGGTACGGCCATGGGTACACGGTGGTCGGGGAACCTCCCCTGCGCCTGGTGATGCTGGGCGACTCCACGGCCGCGGGCCAGGGCGTGCACCGAGCGGGCCAGACGCCGGGCGCGCTGCTGGCGTCGGGCCTGGCGGCGGTGGCGGAGCGGCCGGTGGAGCTGCGCAACGTCGCCCTGCCGGGGGCCACCTCGGACGACCTGGACCGCCAGGTGGCGCTGACCCTGTCGGATCCGGCGCGGGTCCCGGACGTGTGCGTGATCATGATCGGCGCGAACGACGTGACGCATCGGATGCCGGCCACGCGCTCGGTGCGCCATCTGTCCTCGGCGGTACGGCGGCTGCGCACGGCCGGTGCCGAGGTGGTGGTCGGCACCTGTCCCGACCTGGGCACGATCGAGCCGGTGCAGCAGCCGTTGCGCTGGTTGGCACGCAGGGCGTCCCGGCAGCTGGCGGCGGCCCAGACGATCGGCGCGGTCGAGCAGGGCGGGCGCACGGTGTCGCTGGGCGATCTGCTGGGCCCGGAGTTCGAGGCGAATCCCCGTGAGCTGTTCGGGCCGGACAACTACCACCCCTCGGCGGAGGGTTACGCGACGGCGGCGATGGCCGTGCTGCCGACGGTCTGCGCGGCCCTGAGCCTGTGGCCGGCCGACGAGGACCGTCCGGACGCGTCCCGCCGCGAGGGCTTCCTGCCGGTGGCCAGGGCGGCGGCGGAGGCCGCGTCGGAGGCCGGTACGGAGGTCGCGGCGGCGCTGCCGACGGGTCCGACCGGGCCGTGGGCACTCCTCAAGCGCAGGCGCAGGCGGCGGGTGCGGGCGACCGAGCCGGCGCCCGCCGTGGACGCGGCACAGCGGGAGGCGGGCTCGTCGAGCGTCTGACCGACGCGGAAAAGCAAGCGCTTAGACATAGGTCACACCGCCACCCCCGTGACCCAGGCCATACGTACGGGTAACTTCCCAAGCAGCCCCGTCCGGAAGAAAACCCCCGCACGCCAATGGAGCCCGTGATGCCCGAAGCCGTGATCGTCTCGACCGCCCGCTCCCCGATCGGCCGCGCCGTCAAGGGCTCGCTCAAGGACCTGCGCCCCGACGACCTCACCGCCACGATCATTCAGGCCGCCCTCGCCAAGGTCCCCGAGCTGGACCCGCGCGACATCGACGACCTGATGCTCGGCTGCGGCCTGCCCGGCGGGGAGCAGGGCTACAACCTGGGCCGGATCGTCGCCGTGCAGATGGGCATGGACCACCTGCCGGGCTGCACGATCACCCGTTACTGTTCCTCCTCGCTCCAGACGAGCCGCATGGCCCTGCACGCCATCAAGGCCGGCGAGGGCGACGTCTTCATCTCGGCCGGTGTCGAGATGGTCTCCCGCTACGCCAAGGGCAGCTCGGACGGCCTGCCGGGCACCACCAACCCGCTCTTCGACGAGGCCCAGGCCCGCACCGCGGCCACCGCCGCCTCCGAGGGCTCCACCTGGCACGACCCGCGCGAGGACGGCCTGCTCCCCGACCCGTACATCGCGATGGGCCAGACCGCGGAGAACCTGGCCCGCGTCAAGGGCGTCACCCGTCAGGACATGGACGAGTTCGGCGTCCGCTCGCAGAACCTCGCCGAGGAGGCCATCAAGAACGGCTTCTGGGAGCGCGAGATCACCCCGGTCACGCTGCCCGACGGCACGGTCGTCAGCAAGGACGACGGCCCCCGCGCCGGCGTCACCCTGGAGGGCGTCCAGGGCCTGAAGCCGGTCTTCCGCCCCGACGGCCTGGTCACGGCCGGCAACTGCTGCCCGCTGAACGACGGTGCCGCCGCGGTCGTGATCATGTCCGACACCAAGGCGCGCGAGCTGGGTCTCACCCCGCTGGCCCGGATCGTCTCGACCGGCGTCTCGGGCCTGTCCCCCGAGATCATGGGCCTCGGCCCGGTCGACGCAAGCAACCAGGCGCTGCGCCGCGCCGGTCTCACCATCGACGACATCGACCTGGTCGAGATCAACGAGGCGTTCGCCGCCCAGGTGATCCCCTCCTACCGCGACCTGAACATCCCGCTGGAGAAGCTGAACGTGAACGGTGGCGCGATCGCCGTCGGCCACCCCTTCGGCATGACCGGCGCCCGCATAACCGGCACGCTCATCAACTCCCTCCAGTTCCACGACAAGCAGTTCGGTCTGGAGACGATGTGCGTGGGCGGCGGCCAGGGCATGGCCATGGTCATCGAGCGCCTCAGCTGACGGAACGTGCCCAACCGGGCACCCAGCGCCACCCTTTGGCCCAGAACCGTGGAAACTCCAAGGTTCTGGGCCGATTTGTGATCCAATCTCCCTCAGGATGTGACCTATATCGCTCCCGCGGGGATTTCCGCAGGTCACACTGTTCCCTCCCTAAACCCCGACCCCAAAGTCCTGTCCGATTCGTGACGTTACGCACTGACAGCTGGATAGTTAGCCCTTCAAGCTGATGTAGGAAGTCGGGGGTCGACTTTGAACCGGGAGTACGTCAGTGAGCGCCATGCCGATCGCCTTGCTGGTCACCACGGCCGCCACCGGCGCCGTGGGCGTCGCCGTCCTGCGCACCCTCATGGTGCTGCGCCGACAGGTCGCCGCCCTGCACACCGAGCTCGCCAGGAACAACAGCGCACCCGTCCGGGGTCTCGTGCCGGCCGCCCGCCCCGCCACCGACGTCGACGAGATACGCGCCGCGGTGGCCGAGGCCCTCGCCGAGGAGCGTGAGCGCGAACTCGCCGAGGCCCGCGCCTTCTGGGCCGCGCAGGAGGCCCGGGACGTCTCCGACGCCCCGTCGCTGCTCGGCCTGCCCGACAGCGAGCTGTTCCTGCCCCGACAGGCGGACTTCGTGGGCCTGGAGCCGGTCTCGGAGCCGTCGGCCGACCTGGACGAGTTCGCGGGAGACTCCCCCGAACTGGCCGCGGCCCGCCGCCGGCACCCGAGCCACCCGGACTTCGTCCCGGTCGGTTCACCCCTCGTGAACGACCATGAGCGCACGGTGGCGACCCTGGAGGACCTCGCGGCCTCCGGCACCGAACTCGCGGACGTCCGCCCCGGCCCGCTCGGCACCCTGGACGTCTACGTCTTCGCCGACGGCACCACGCTGTGCATGACCCCGGGCCACCGCGAGACGGCCGAACGCCTCTCCGCGGCCCTGCGCGCCGGCGAGACCCCGGTGCTGCTGGGCGGCTCGGGCATCTCGGGCGCGTACACGCTGACGTTCGCGTGCGGTGGGGAGAACGTCTACATCCTGGCGGACCGGGTCATAGCCTCGCTTTGAGGCGCCGGGGGCCTGGCCCCACCCAGGGGCGCGGGGCTGTGTCGATATGCGGCTCCGCCGCGTGGGCGCGACCAGCCCCCACCGGGCCCGCGGTCGCCACGCATCCTCAGACCCCCGCCCGCTTCTGCGCCTCCTCCACCAACAGCACAGCCTCAGACACCTGGCCCTCGTCCGAAAGCACGAGGGCCAAGTCGTGTGCCGCCACGGTGATCTGGTCGGCCGCGGCGAACATCCCGGCGTCCGGCATCACCCGGGGTCTCGCCTCCGGCGCCTCGATGACCTGCGCCCGATGGGCCAACTCGCGGGCCAGCCACAGGGCCTCGGCTGCGGCGCCGCGCTGGAGTCGGGACTGCGGCGCGGCCCTGAGCCGGTCGGCGAAATGGTCCACAGCCTGGGTCAGACGCGAGGTATCAGCCACCCGGCAACCGTACGCGTCCCACCGGGACTGTTGCCAACACGCGAACGCTCAGGCACGGTGACCTGAAGGACCGGCTTACATCCCCTGCGCACGGAGGCGCCGATGTCCCAAGTCTTCTCCGAGGAGACCCACCGCAACATGCTCGCCCGCATCCCCCATTGCACCGGTCGTGAAGTCTCCGACTGGCTCCGCACCGTCGACGAAGGCCCGGCCCTCTTCCGCTTCGAGGAAAAGGTCAGCTGGCTCCGCCACGAACACAACCTCGCCTATGGCCACGCGAAGGCCATCATCCACGAGTACGACCTGAGGAGGGCCGCGCGCAGGTACTTCTGAGTCGCGCACATGCCGAAGGGCCCCCGGTCGGAACCGGGGGCCCTTCGCCGTACTGCCGGCAGCGACTAGTCGCTGCTGTTGAGGATCGCGACGAGGCGCAGGAACTCCATGTAGATCCAGACCAGCGTCAGCGTCAGACCGAACGCCGCCAGCCAGGCCTCCTCCTTCGGCGCGCCGTAGGCGATGCCGTCCTCGACCTGCTTGAAGTCGAGGGCGAGGAAGCACGCGCCGAGCAGGACGCCGATGACCCCGAACAGGATGCCGAGGCCGCCGCTGCGGAAGCCGAGGCCGTCACCGCCGCCGAAGACGGCGAACAGCATGTTGACGACCATCAGCAGCAGGAAGCCGAGCGTGGCCGCCATGACGAAGCCGTAGAACCGGCGGTTCACGCGGATCCAGCCGGCCTTGTACGCGACCAGCACCGCGGCGAAGACCGCCAGGGTGCCGATCACGGCCTGCATGGCCGCGCCGCTCGCGATGCGGTTGTCCACGATGCTGGAGATGACGCCGAGGAACACGCCCTCGAACGCGGCGTACGACACGATCAGCGCGGGCGTGGCCTTGCGCTTGAACGACTGGACGAACGCCAGGACCATGCCGATCAGCGCGGCGCCGATGCCGATGCCGTACGAACGGCTGATGTTGGCGTCGTCGACCGGCAGCAGCACCCAGGAGAGCGCGGCCGTGACGATCAGGACGCCGAGGGTGGTGCCGGTGCGCAGGACGACGTCGTCCATCGTCATGCGGCCGGTGGTCACCGGGGTCTGCGGCGGGGCGCCCTGCTGAAGGTCCTGGGCGTAGGGGTTGGTCGCGTACGGGTTGGCCTGCGGCTGCGCGTAGGGGTTGCCCTGCGTGCCCACAGCTGCGCCCCCGGCCTGCGGCGCGGTGTTGAAGCCCGCGTAGCCGTTGTCGCGGCTGAACCCCCGTCGCGAGAAGACCGGGTTGCTGCTCCTCATTTCACTCCTCCATGGCCACCGTGTGTGGACCTTGCCCTCAAGAGTAATGGGTAGGCAAAGGAATGACCCTAGTGCTTGAGGAGGATCTTCCCTCGTTGTCCTGCGCAACACGTGGCCGGGAGGCGTGATTCCCTCAGTCGAAGGGGAAGCCGGTGTACGCCTCGGCGAGGTCGGTCTCGGCGGCCCTCGACCCGGCGATCCGCTCCAGGCGGGCGAGCTGCATCCGGTCCTCGAAGGGAGTGGCGCCGGGCGCCCGGTGCAGCAGGCTCGTCATGTCGTACGAGAACCGTTCGGCCTGCCAGATCCGGCGCAGACAGGTCTCGGAGTAGCGGTCGAGGAGCTCCGCCGAACCGGTGTCCTTCTGGTACGACAGCGCCCTCGCGAAGGTCACGACGTCCCCCACGGCGAGGTTGAGGCCCTTGGCGCCGGTGGGCGGGACGATGTGGGCCGCGTCGCCGGCGAGGAAGAGCCGGCCGTGGCGCATGGGTTCGTGGACGTACGACCGCATGGGCGTGACGGACTTCTGGGTGATCGGTCCCCGGTCGAGCGTCCAGTCGTCGTCGGTCTCGAAGCGGCGCTCCAGCTCGTCCCAGATCTCCTCGTCGGCCCAGCTGTCGGCGTCGGTGCCCTCGGGGACCTGGAGGTAGAGGCGGGAGACGGAGGGGGAGCGCATGGAGAGAAGGGCGAAGCCGCGGTCGTGGCGGGCGTAGACGAGTTCGTCGTGGGAGGGCGGGACGTCGGCGAGGATGCCGAGCCAGGCGTAGGGGTACGTGCGCTCGAAGACACGGGTCAGTTCGGTGGGGATCGCCTTGCGGGCCACTCCCCAGAAGCCGTCGCAGCCGACGACGTACTCGCACTCGAGGACGTCCTCCCGGCCCTCGTGGCGGAAGCGGATGCTCGGGGCGTCGGTGTCGGCGCCCTCCACGGCCAGCGCCTCCGCCTCGAACAGCAGCGGGCCGCCCTCCTTCAGCTGGAGGGCGATGAGGTCCTTGCAGACCTCGGTCTGGGCGTAGACCGTCACGGACCGGCCGCCGGTGAGGGCGGGGAAGTCGACGCGGTGGCGCTTCCTGTCGTAGCGCAGCTCTATGCCGTCGTGCCGCAGTCCCTCCCGGTCCATGCGCTCCCCGGCACCGGCCGCCCGCAGGACGTCGACCGTGCCCTGCTCCAGGATTCCGGCGCGCTGGCGGTGCTCGACGTAGGCGCGGTCGCGGCCCTCCAGGACGACCGAGTCGATGCCGGCGCGGTGGAGGAGCCGGGCCAGGAGGAGGCCGGCGGGGCCGGCTCCGATGATGCCGACGGTGGTGCGCATCGGGCGTTCCCTTCGGGAGACCTTAAGAGTGCGTTCGCCTGGTGAAGTTTATTTCACTTCTGTGGGGCGAGTCTGCGCCGCGGGTCCGGCGCTGTCAATGGTCCTCGCGAGGGGTCCTCACCCGGACGTCCGGCCCACGGGGTCGCCGCGGGCCGGACGTCCGGGGGCGGGTCAGCGGGGCGGCCAGCCGTCCAGGTGGCGCCGCATCGTGACGTCCTGCCGGGCGTCGCCCTTCGGCGCCTTGTCGACGGCGTCCTTGAGGACGGCGTTGACCTCCGCCGCGAGGCCGTCGGCCTGGGTGCGCAGGTCGGTCGCGGGGACCTTGGAACGGGTCAGCGCGTCCAGCCTGCGGTGGATGTCGGCGAGTTGGCGTCGGTGGGCGGAGTCCAGGGTGAGCGGGGTGGGCGTGGAGACGACGAACTGGTAGGCGCCGGCCAGGGTCTGGCAGCCGGTGCAGCTCTTGTTGGCCGCGTCGCTGAGGTTCACGGCGTTCAGCCGGGTCTGCTCACCGGCGAAGGTGACGATCTGGAAGGACAGCGCGACCGAACGGCAGGCGTCGTCGGCGGAGCAGCCCGAGGAGACGGCGTTGGCCTGGTTGCGGACGTTGGCGGCGCTCACCGCGCCGTATTGGCGGATGGTGAACGAGTCCTTCGACTCCGTGTGGTCGAGCTGGTTGGCACGGCTGAACACGTGGTCCGACGCGACGGCGACCTTCGCGGGGCCGTTGCCGGCGGCCTGGGCCGGCACGGCGGTCGCCACACCGGCGACACCGGCGGCGAACAGCCCCACCCGCACGGCACGGCGGGTGAACGGGGTGGCGGCACGCGGTTTTCGATGACTGCTCAAGGGGTCTCCCTGGATGGGTGGATCGGTACGGATGTGGGGGGTGGCGGCGGATGGGGCACGGTCGGGGGCGGGGCGATGGCCTGCGCACCCCTGCCGCGGCTCGGGCGACAGCCCGGCCGTACAGGCGCCGCGGGTCGGGTGCGGGGCGATGGCTGCGCACCCCAGCCGAGGCTCGGGCGACGGCCCGGCCGTTGCAGGCGCTGCGCGTCCTGATGCGGGACCCGCTCGGAACCCCTGGCCGTCGGACACCCGCGGTCCGGCATGCCGGTGCCGGCCGGGGAGACCGTCCCCGACGACGGCACTCCCCTCACGAAGCCCCCTCAGCGGTGCCCGGGTGCGGTGCGCCCGCTCCTCACGACGAGGCCGGCGAACCGCTGGCCGGCGGTGGGGGCGGGCTGTCGGTCGGGGTGGGCTGGGCGCTCTCCGACGGGACCGGGGAGGAGACCGGGGTGGACGGGCCGGATCCCGTGCCCGGCGACGACGGTTCCGGGCCCGTGGACCCGTCCGGTGCCGAGCTCGCCGTACCGCGGGCGGTGCCCCCGGTCGCCACGCCCGGTGCCGTCGCCGACGGGGCCGGCGAGGCGGACGCGGACGCGGCGGCCGAGGTGCCCGCGGACGGGGCGGCGGAGCCCGAGGAGGCGCCCGCCGCCGACGGCGGGACCGCTCCGGGGCCGGTGCCCGACGGGCCGTCCGACGGACCGTCGTCCGCGGTGGACCCGTCGCCGTCGGGAGCCGAGGCCTGCCGGGGCTCCGGCTCCTCCGTCGACACACCGGGCTGGAGGATCGGCGCGATCGGCGGCTTCTTCGGCAGCGGCTGGGGGGTGAGCCCCGAGGTCCACGCGTAGCTCAGGCCCGTCAGCCCGGCGAGGATCACCGCGCACAGCGCCATCCGCAGCGCGGGCCGGCCGTCCGTGGACTTCTTGGCGGCACGGAAGATCCGTCCGCCGATCTTCACGGTGAGATAGACGACCCCGCCCATCGGGATCAGCAGCATCAGACAGCCCAGGACCCCGACGAGGCCCTCGACGATCTTCCCGTCCGCGAGGGCCGACCCGGTGCCGGAGAACTGCTCGACCATGGACCGGACCATCGTGGCGATGATCCTCGGCAGGTTCCACAGCGCGTACGCCAGCTCGCCGACGATCAGCGGGACCATCGTCAGCACCCAGGCCGCCACGACGGTCCGCGCCGACTTCTTCAGCCCGGCGACCTCCTTGCGCGCCGCCCGCCCCTTCCGCCCCGGCACCAGGCCGAGGAGGATCGGCTTGATCTTGCCGTAGAGGTCGGGCACCCCCGCTAGGTCGCCCAGGATGTAGTAGCCGTCGAGACGCACGGCCGGCATCAGCTGTTCGAGGATCTCGAAGTGCCCGAGGTAGACGGCGGCCAGGAAGAACGGCTCACCGGTGGCGAAGTACAGCCCGGCCATGCCGAGCATGAAGACCACGTTGAAGTAGACGCCGCCCAGGTCGGTCCTGATCCGCCCGCCCCGGCCGATCCGGTAGACGTCGGTGACGTCGGTGTACATGGACGGCCAGATGAGGAAGATCCCGCAGCCGATGCAGCCGGGCCGGGCACCGCCGTATCTGCACGCGGAGGCGTGGCCGAACTCGTGGAAGACGAGCGAGGCCACGGTCAGCAGGAAGACGGCCAGGATCAGCACCGGCTGGTCGAGGACCTCCAGGACCGGCTCGATCGCCCCGTAGAAGGCGAACAGCCAGACGTCCATGGCGACGGCCGCGGCCAGCATGACGGCGACCACGACCGGCCGGTGCAGCCACGCGAAGCTCCGGGCGATCTTCGCCGTGCGCCGCTCGTCGAAGATGACCCGGTGCCCCTTGAGGGCGAGCAGCAGGTCCGAGCGCGGGGCGTCGACCTCGTCGCTCTCCTGGCCCTCCGGGACCGTCACGCCGAGCGGTTCGAGCTTCTTCTCCACCAGGTAGCGGATGTTGTCGCCGCTGACCTCGCGGCCGAACCGGGCGCTCACCCGGTGGGCGATCGACTCGGTGTCGCGCACGCCGTCCACGGACGACGCCACGAGGTACAGCAGCCGCGACAGCTGCACGACCTGCCCGTCCCCCCGACGGGCGATGTACTTGGGCTCGGTGAAGCCCGACCCCTGGTACTCGCCGTGCAGCCGCAGTCCCGCGCTCAACCGGGGCACCAACTGCGGTTCCAGGACCGGCAGGCTGCCGGTCGCGACCTGCTCGTAGGTCACCGGCCAGCCGCCGGGCCCGGGCACCGGCCCGGTGTCGTACAGCGTCGGCGTCCCGTCTCCGAGCACTGTCATATGTGGTCTCCCCCCATGTCCTGCCCCCCTCATGGCCGCCGGGGCG
Source organism: Streptomyces griseorubiginosus (assembly GCF_001514195.1). Taxonomy (GTDB): domain Bacteria; phylum Actinomycetota; class Actinomycetes; order Streptomycetales; family Streptomycetaceae; genus Streptomyces; species Streptomyces griseorubiginosus. Next base: position 101,322 of record NZ_KQ948745.1, read on the forward strand.
GACCGCACCTGTGCGCGGTCCGCCCCGGCGGCCGTCGTCAGCGCAGGGTCACTGCTTGACGGAGATGGACTGCGAGGCCTGCGACTCGGCGGCCGACCACGCGGAGTGGTCGTTGACGGCCGCGGACTGGTTGTCGGCGTGCACGGTCGCGATGTGCTTGGTGACGTTGGTGGTGCGGTTGAAGCTGAACTTCAGCTTGCCCAGGGCCTCACGGCCCGGCAGCAGCTCCGCGGACTCGGTGTCGAGCTCGTGCATGTCCATGCTCATGATGGATGTCCTTCCAGGTGGTGATGGTGAATGAGTGGGTGTGGAGGTGGTGCGCGGGTGCTACTGCGTGACGCTGATGGCCTGCGAGGCGCCGGAGCTCGCCACCGACCCGAGCGAGTGGTCGTTCAGGGCGAGCGAGGAGTTGCTGGCCTGGACGTTGGCGATGTGCTTGGTCACGTTGGTGGTGCGGTTGAAGCTGAACTTCAGCTTCCCGAGGGCCTCGCGACCCGGCAGCAGTTCCGCGGACTCGGCCTCGAGCTCGTGGGCGTCCATCATGATCAGTTCCCCCTCAGGGATGGGCATTTCCGGTCGGACCGAGTCGAGTTCCCCCCGCACTCTGTCCAACTTGGTCGGACGTGCTGTCCAACGAGATTGGACACTAGGGCCTCGCGGGGCCGGTGCGCAACCCGTTCGGGGAATCACTCTTTCGGCGGCGGGTGGGGCCGCCCGTAGAATCGGCTCCGACATGGACGGTTCCGCCGAGCGGCGAGCAGGAAGTGACCCACCCGTGGCCAACGCACTCCAGCAGTTGATCCGTGAGCGCCTGGACCTCAAGGGCTGGTCCTACGGCGAGGTGGCGCGCCGTGGTGGCATTCCGCGCTCCACCGTCCACCACCTGGCGACCACCGACCGGGTCGTCCGCATGCCCCAGTCGACGACCCTGGAGGGACTGTCCAAGGGCCTGGAACTCCCGTTGGACACCGTCCGCCGCGCCGCCGCGGAGGCCTGCGGCATCCACGTGTACGGCACCGAGGACACCGCCGGCCGGCCGGCCGACCCCGAGGTGGATCTCCTGATCGCCAGCGTCCAGAAACTCTCCGCCGACGACCGCCGGCATGTGGCCGCCCTGGTGGAGTCCCTCCTGGACCGCACCCCGAAGCAGTAGCCGACCGGCGGCGTGCCCATGCCGTGCGGCGGCGTGCCGATGCCGTGCGGCGTGCCGATGCCGTGCGGCGTGCCGATGCCGTCGGTCGGCTGCGGGCCGGTGGGGGCTGGTCGCGCAGTTCCCCGCGCCCCCAGGTGGGTGCGGTCACGCGTGCCACCACGGACCCGCGCGACCAGCCCCCACGCGCCCGCAGCCGACCGACCACCCCGCCGGCACGTGACCGTCCGGGAACCGGGTCGCGGCGGTCCCCGATCGGGGATGTTCACTCTTCCGTGCAGTCGGAAAAAGAATTCGACTGTGCCCGAAAGGGCCGCACTCCCCCGCTAGTCTCTCGTCCTGCCCGAGGAGCGAGAGCCGCACGACCCCGGGCTCCCAGGGGGGAATGTGTTGCTTGTGCATGGTGGACCGGCCACGGCCGTGGTCCGCGGGCCCGCCGGTGAATCGGTCGTCCTGCTCGCCGGCGACCTGCCGGACGCACTGACCGACGAGTCGGTCTCCGAACTCATGGAACTGGCCGCCGCCGTCCTGGACGCGGACGAGCTGCCCCTGTTCCGGACCTGCCTGAGAACCCTGCGCCGCGACGGCATGCGCGCGGGCCGCCGGATCGAGATCGACGGCGCCGTATTGACCGTCTACGAAGGCTGACGGCGGGGCCGGCCCACGCGGGAGTCGTCACCGCGTGGGCGGAAAAGTGCCCGGAGCCGGACTTGAACCGGCACGCCCGCGAAGGGGCAGCGAGGTTTAAGCTCGCCGTGTCTGCTTTCCACCATCCGGGCAGGTCATGGGCTCCGCGTTTGAGTCTCTGAGCCTATCGGGACGCATCCCTCGAACAGCGGACGGGCGGACCGATGTTGTCTTATTTTATTGAGGTCTGAGGGTGCATCAGACCATGGAACAGGCCATCCGCACTTGCCAATAGCCTTACGCGGGGCGCCCGCCCGCGCATGCGGAATGACGGAATTTCACCGCCCGAACGAGGACGCTCCACCTGTTCTTCGCGCACGCCCCGAATCAGGGGTCTGCGTCATCCCCAGGTATGACACCGGGCCGCGCGGTCCGTCCGAAGTCTGCCCCCGGAACCAGAACTGCGACTGACTACACGGCCCGCTCCGGCCACCACGATGGAAGACGTCCTTCAACGATGTCGTCCCGCGAGGAGTTCCATCCCGTGACCACCACCCCCGTAGCCGGCCGGACCACCTCCGTGGCCGCACGCGCCACGGAGCTGTCGAAGATCTACGGACAGGGCGAGACCCAGGTGGTCGCCCTGGACCGGGTCACCGTCGAGTTCCGGCAGGCCGAGTTCACCGCGATCATGGGACCCTCCGGTTCCGGCAAGTCCACGCTGATGCACTGCGTGGCCGGGCTGGACACCTTCTCCTCGGGTTCGGTCCGCATCGGCGAGACCGAGCTGGGCTCCCTGAAGGACAAGCAGCTCACCAAGCTGCGGCGGGACAAGATCGGCTTCATCTTCCAGGCGTTCAACCTGCTGCCGACGCTGACCGCGCTGGAGAACATCACCCTCCCGATGGACATCGCGGGCCGCAAGCCGGACAAGGAGTGGCTGGACTCGGTCATCCGGATGGTCGGACTGCGGGACCGTCTCGGCCACCGTCCCGCCCAGCTCTCGGGCGGCCAGCAGCAGCGCGTCGCAGTGGCCCGCGCCCTGGCCTCCAAGCCCGACATCATCTTCGGCGACGAGCCCACCGGAAACCTCGACTCCCGCTCCGGCGCCGAGGTGCTGGGCTTCCTGCGCAACTCCGTGCGGGAGCTCGGGCAGACGGTCGTGATGGTGACCCACGACCCGGTGGCCGCGGCCTACGCGGACCGGGTCGTCTTCCTCGCGGACGGCCGGATCGTCGACGAGATGTACAAGCCGACGGCCGACAACGTGCTTGATTTCATGAAGCAGTTCGACGCGAAGGGCCGCACCAGCTGATGTTCCGCACCGCCCTGCGCAACGTCCTCGCGCACAAGGCCCGACTGCTGATGACCGTGCTCGCCGTGATGCTCGGCGTGGCGTTCGTCTCCGGCACCCTCGTCTTCACCAACACCATCTCCGAGGCCTACCAGAAGAGTTCGGCCAAGGGCTTCGACCAGGTCGACGTGGCCGTCACCGCCGAGTCCGAGAAGGACAAGGGCAACACGATCGGCAAGCGCAACGAGCTGACCCAGGCCCTGCTCGACCAGAGCGCCAAGGTCCCCGGAGCGGCGAACGCCATAGGTGTCGTCAGCGGCTTCACCGCCATCGCCGACAAGGACGGCAAGCTCATCGGCGGCGGTTTCCAGTCGCAGGGCGGCAACTACTACGGCGCCGAGGACCCCCGGTACCCGCTGGCCGAGGGCAAGGCCCCGCACGGCGCGAACCAGGTCGCCATCGACTCTCGGACCGCGAAGCGGGCCGGCTACAAGGTCGGCGACACCGTGCGCCTCTCGGTCGACGGCCCCGTCCTCAAGCCGGTCATCACCGGGATCTTCACCACCGACGACGGCAATGTCGCCGCCGGCGGCAGCCTCGCGCTGTACGACACGGCCACCGCCCAGAAGCTGTTCGGCAAGCCGGGCACGTACGACGAGATCGACGTGAAGGCGGCCGCCGGCACCTCCCAGACCGCGCTGAAGGCGGCGCTGGACAAGGCGCTGCCCGCCGACCGGGTGGAGACCACCACCGGCAGGGAACTCGCCGACGACCAGGCCGAGTTGATCTCCTCCTCGATGTCCGGTCTCAAGCAGGGCCTGCTGGTCTTCGCGGGCATCGCGCTCTTCGTCGGCACCTTCATCATCGCCAACACCTTCACCATGCTGGTCGCCCAGCGCACCAAGGAGCTGGCGCTGCTGCGGGCCGTCGGCGCGTCCCGTCGGCAGGTCACGCGGTCGGTGCTGATCGAGGCGTTCGTGGTCGGTCTGGTGGCCGCGGTGACGGGCCTGGTGGCCGGTATCGGCATCGGCGCCGGGCTCAGGTCCCTGATGGGCACGCTCGGCGCGACCGTCCCGGACGGGCCGCTGATCATCACGCCGGGCACGGTCGGCGCGGCCCTCGCGGTCGGCGTCCTGGTCACCATGCTCGCCGCCTGGCTGCCGGGCCGCAGGGCCGCGAAGATCCCGCCGGTGGCGGCGATGAGCAGCCTGCACGCCAAGGCGACCACCAAGTCGCTGGTGCTGCGCAACACGCTGGGCGCGCTGTTCAGCGGGGCGGGGGTGGCCGTGATCCTGGCGGCCACGACGATGGACGGCTCGGACGGCCAGGCCCCCATGGGGCTCGGCGCGGTCCTGCTGATCATCGGTGTCTTCATCCTCACGCCCCTCCTCTCACGCCCCCTGATCGCGGCCGCGGCCCCGCTGATGCGTGTGTTCGGCATCTCCGGGAAGCTGGCCCGCCAGAACTCGGTGCGCAACCCGCGCCGTACCGCCGCCACCGCGTCCGCGCTGATGATCGGCCTCACCCTGATCACCGGGATGACGGTGATGGCGGGCAGCCTCCAGAAGTCGATCGACAAGATGGCGACGGCGGCCGTCAAGGCGGACTACGTGGTCTCCATGGCGAACGGCAACGAACTCTCCCCGGACGTCGAGAAGAAGCTGGCGAAGGTCGACGGCGTCACCGAGGTCAGCCCGCTGCGCAACGCGGCCTCCCGCATCGACGGCGAGACCGAGTACCTGACCGGCGTGAACGGCTCGGCGATCGGGAAGCTGACCGACCTCAAGGTGGACAACGGCACGTTCAAGGTGGGTGGCACCGACGTCGTCGTGGACAAGGACCGGGCCAAGTCCTTCGGCTGGAGGGCGGGCTCGACCTTCACCGTGCACTACGAGGACGGCAAGGCGCAGCGGCTGACGGTCGCCGGGGTCTACGAGGGCAACGAGCTGATCAGCGGCATCATGCTGGACACCGCCACGCTCTCCCCGCACCTGAGGGACGCCTCGGACATGCAGGTCATGCTGAAGACGTCCGACGGCACCTCCGACGCCACCAAGGACCGCCTGGAGAAGGCCCTCGGCTCCAACCCGGCCATCAAGGTCCAGGACAAGAAGGACCTCTCCGACTCCATCGCGCAGATGTTCACGCTGATGCTGAACATGCTCTACGGCCTGCTGGCCATGGCGGTGCTCGTCGCGGTCCTCGGGGTCATCAACACCCTGGCCATGTCGGTGTTCGAGCGCTCCCAGGAGATCGGCATGCTCCGCGCGATCGGCCTGGACCGCAAGGGCATCAAGCGGATGGTCCGTCTGGAGTCCCTGGTCATCTCCCTGTTCGGCGGGGTGCTCGGCATCGGCCTGGGCGTGTTCTTCGGCTGGGCGGCCGGTGAGCTGCTCGGCGCGCGGATGGCGACGTACGAACTCGTCCTGCCGTGGGCCCGGATGGCGGTCTTCCTGCTGCTCGCGGCGACGGTCGGCATCCTCGCCGCGCTGTGGCCGGCCCGCCGGGCGGCCCGCATGAACATGCTGTCGGCCATCAAGGCGGAGTAGTCGTACGGCTGTCGGGGCCCGTCGCGGAGGGAGCGGCGGGCCCCTTCTGTGTCTGCTCCCGGTCCTGCTTCCCGCTCAGTTCCAGGTGCGGGCGCGCAACGGCAGCCCGGAGGCGCCGGATTCGGGGGTTCTGACGGCCAGGACCTGGTTGACGCCCAGGTGGTTGCGTTCGAAGCCGAGGGCGCAGGCGGCCATGTAGAGGCGCCAGACCCGGGCCCGGCCGGGGCCGGTGAGCCGGACCGCCCGCTGCCACCCGGACTCCAGGTTGGCGACCCAGCGGCGCAGCGTGTGGGCGTAGTGCTCGCGGATCGACTCGACGTCCCGCACCTCGAACCCGGCCCGCTCCAACTGGGTCACGGTGGTGCCGAGGGGGGCGAGTTCGCCGTCGGGGAAGACGTACGCGTCGATGAACTCGTCGAGGTCGTACGCCGATTCGTCGGTCATCGGGCGCCGGGCGATCTGGTGGTTGAGCAGCCGCCCGCCGGGCACCAGCAGCCGGTACAGGTCCTGGGCGTACTCCAGGTACTTCTCCGACCCCACGTGCTCGGCCATCCCGATGGAGGAGATCGCGTCGTACGGCCCGTCGGCCACGTCCCGGTAGTCCTGTACGCGGATCTCGATCCGGTCGGTCAGCCCGGCGTCGGCGACACGCTTGCGGGCGTAGGCGGCCTGCTCCTGCGAGAGGGTGATGCCGACCACGCTCACGCCGTACTCGCGGGCCGCGTGGATCGCCATCGAGCCCCATCCGCAGCCGACGTCGAGGAGCCGCTGCCCCGGCCGGAGCGCGAGCTTGCGGCAGACGAGGTCGAGCTTGTCGTGCTGGGCCTGCTCCAGGGTGGCGTCGGGGTCCGGCCAGTAGGCGCAGGAGTACACCATCGACGGGCCGAGGACGAGCTCGTAGAAGCCGTTGCCGACGTCGTAGTGGTGGCTGATGGCCCGCTGGTCGCTGCGCCGGGTGTGCAGATGGCCGCGGACCCGGCGGATCTCCTCGCGGGGCGGAGCCGGGGGCAGCGGCAGTCCGCCGAGCCGGACGAGGCCGAACAGCGCGGCACGGGTCCGCGCGTCGCGCAGGACCCGGAGGCCCGAGCGGGTGTCGTCGCGCTCCCAGACCAGGCCGGAGAGGAGGGCGAGGGCGCCGTAGAAGTCGCCCTCGATCTCGAGGTCACCGGCGACCCAGGCACGGGCCAGGCCCAGCTCGCCCGGCTTCCACAGGAGCCGGCGTACGGCACGGCGGTTGCGGACGACCAGGGCGGGGGCGTCGGGTGGCCCCGCCGCAGAACCGTCCCAGGCCCGGATCCGAATCGGCAGTTCGGCTTCCAGCAGCTGTTCGAGCAGACTCTTCAGCCGCAGTGCGGCACCCGCCATGACCCACACCTCCGTGACGAGGATCCCGGATTTGTCCACTCGGGTAAACAACCGAATGGTCATGGTCAATCCCGGAAAACACCGAAGGACCTCCCGCACCACGGATGGCGGAAGGTCCTTCGGGGTGGAGGCGACCGGCTCCGGTCACGGGTGACCGGAACGGGGTCAGGAGGCCTTGGCCTCGGTCTTCTTCGGTTCGGCGGCCGGTACGGGGCGAGCGGCCTCGTAGAACTCCTCGCGCGGGTGCTCCATCGCGCCGAGGGAGACGACCTCGCGCTTGAGGAACATGCCGAGGGTCCAGTCGGCGAAGACGCGGACCTTGCGGTTCCAGGTCGGCATGGCCAGACCGTGGTAGCCGCGGTGCATGTACCAGGCGAGACGGCCCTTGACCTTGATCTTCATCTTGCCCATGACGATCATCGCCACGCCCTTGTGCAGGCCGAGACCCGCGACAGCACCCTTGTTGGAGTGGCTGTACTCCTTCTGCGGGAAGCCCCGCATGCCGGAGATCACGTTGTCGCCGAGGACCTTGGCCTGGCGCAGCGCGTGCTGGGCGTTCGGCGGGCACCAGGCGTTCTCGACGCCGGCCTTGCGGGCGGCGACGTCCGGCACCTGGGCGTTGTCGCCGGCGGCCCAGATGTAGTCGGTGCCCTGGACCTGGAGGGTCGGGGCGGTGTCCACGTGGCCGCGCGGGCCCAGCGGGAGGCCGTAGCGGGCCAGGACCGGGTTGGGCTTGACGCCCGCGGTCCACACGATGGTGCTGGAGTCGACCTCGAGGCCGTTCTTCAGGACCACGTGGCCGTCGACGCAGGAGTCCATCGAGGTGGAGAGGTAGATCTCCACGCCCCGGCTCTCCAGGTGCTCCTTGCCGTACTGGCCGAGCTTGGGGCCGACCTCGGGGAGGATCTTGTCGGCGGCGTCGACGAGGATGAACCGCATGTCCTCGCGGGAGACGTTGCTGTAGTACTTGGCCGCGTCGCGGGCCATGTCCTCGACCTCGCCGACGGTCTCCGCGCCGGCGAAACCGCCGCCGATGAAGACGAAGGTGAGCGCCTTGCGGCGGATCTCCTCGTCCTTGGTGGAGTCGGCCTTGTCGAGCTGCTCAAGCACGTGGTTGCGCAGGCCGATGGCCTCCTCGACGCCCTTCATGCCGATGCCCTGCTCGGCGAGGCCGGGGATCGGGAAGGTGCGGGAGACCGCGCCGAGCGCGATCACCAGGTAGTCGAAAGGCAGCTCGTACGCCTCGCCCACGAGGGGGGCGATCGTGGCGACCTTGCGGTCCTGGTCGATGGTGGTGACCCGGCCGGTGAGAACCTCCGCCTTCGGCAGCACGCGTCGCAGCGGGACGACGACGTGGCGCGGGGAGATGTTGCCGGCGGCGGTTTCGGGGAGGAAGGGCTGGTAGGTCATGTACGACCGGGGGTCGACGACCGTGACGGTCGCCTCGCCGTAGCGCATCTTCTTGAGGATGCGCCGAGCTGCGTACAGGCCTACGTACCCACCGCCTACTACGAGGATCCTGGGACGCTCCGTGGTGCTCATGGCATCGAGTATCCACCCGCCCCAGGGGGGTCGCTCGTGCGCCCCTTCACAAGCTCTTGGAGGGGGTGTGTTATCCTCCGCGACCCACGTGATCCACGTCATGGCGCCGGACGGGAACCACGGTATAGGGATCTCCGTTGTCAACGCCGCGTGAGCTGCTTCTCCGTGCCGTAAAGCGGCTCGCGCAGGGCTCTCACAGACCCCTCGCAGACTCCTCCCCCGAGGTCCGCAACCCACCGTTTTGAACGTGTTCACAGGGGTGTTGGGCCCCCGGAAGGGTCAACCGGCCCTCATTCGTCGTCCGACAGGACCCAATTCCTTGTGAAGAACTTCACGAACTTTCCCGGCGCCACGCCGAAGAGGGACCCCGAAGGGCCCCTCTGAGTCGCTCATCCGATGTTCTGCCTGCTCAGCAGAGGTGCCCGGCGGGGCCTACGCGACCGACCACGCGATGCCGTCGAGGATGTCGTGCTCGCTCACGACGACCTCCTCGGCGCCGATCCGCTCCATGATCGACAGCAGGACGAGCGCGCCCGCCGCGATCACGTCCACGCGGCCCGGGTGCATGGAGGGGACGGCCGCGCGCTCGGCGTGGGTGGAGCGCAGCAGCCACTCGGTGATCTCACGGACCCGCTCGTGCGAGATGCGGGAGTGGTGGATGGCCGCCGAGTCGTACTCGGGCAGCTCCTGGGCGATCGCCGACACCGTGGTGACGGACCCGGCGAGCCCCACCAGCGTGCGCGCCTCACGCAACGGCACGGTCTGCTCGGCGAGGTCGAGCGCGGCCTCGATGTCGGCGCGCATGGCGGTGATCTGCGCGGCGGTGGGCGGGTCGCTGACGGCCCCGTCCACGACCAGGTGCCGCTCGGTCATCCGCACACAGCCGACGTCCACGGACCGCGCGGCCCGCACGTGGTCGTCGCCCACGACGAACTCCGTCGAGCCGCCGCCGATGTCCACGACCAGGTAGGGCCGGGCCAGGTGGTCGCTGCCGGTGAGCTCCCTGGTCGCCCCGGTGAAGGAGAACTCGGCCTCCTGGTCCCCGGTGATGACCTCGGGTTCGACACCGAGGATGTCGAGGACGCCCCGCACGAAGTCGTCCCGGTTCTCCGCGTCCCGGGAGGCGGAGGTCGCCACGAACCGCAGCCGCTCGGCCCCGTGCTCCTTGATGACCGCCGCGTACTCCCGGCACGCGGCGAAGGTCCGCTCCAGCGCCTCGGGCGCGAGCCGCCCGGTCCGGTCGACGCCCTGTCCCAGCCGCACGATCGTCATACGGCGGTCCAGATCGACGAGCTCGCCGGTGGCCGGGTCGCAGTCGGCGACGAGGAGGCGGATCGAGTTCGTACCGCAGTCGATGGCGGCGACGCGGGTCACTTGGTGTCCTCCTGCTGCTCGGTGAGGGTCACGCACGCCCCCTTGCGCCACCACTCCGGCAGCATCGCGATCGCCTCGTCGCCCAGCGGGTTCACGCCGGGGCCCGCGGCCAGCGAGTGGCCCACCAGGACGTGCAGGCACTTCACCCGGTCCGGCATGCCACCCGCGCTCGGGAAGCCCTCCAGGACCTCGATGGCGTCCCGGCGGGCGAGGTAGTCCTCGTGCGCGGCCCGGTACGCCTTCGCGAGCTCCGGGTCGGTCTGGAGCCGCTCCGTCATCTCCTTCATGACGCCGTTCGCCTCCAGCGTGCCGATCGCCGAGGCGGCGCGCGGGCACGTCAGGTAGTACGTCGTCGGGAAGGGCGTGCCGTCGGGGAGGCGGGGCGCCGTCTCCACCACGTCCGGCTGACCGCAGGGGCAGCGGTGCGCGATCGCGCGCAGCCCGCGCGGCGGCCGGCCGAGCTGCTGCTTGAAGGCCTCGACGTCCGCGTCGGTCGGCTCGGTGCGCGGAGTGGAGGGCGGAGGCGTTTCCATGCCTGTCTTTCTATCGGTCCATCGGTCGGTTCACTGGTCCGAGGCGTCGGACTTGTCGACGCCGTCCCAGACGTTGGAGTACCAGGGGCGGTCGGCCGCCCCGAGATCGGTGCGGGACTGCTTCGCCGCGTCCGGGTCGACGACGACGAAGCCCGTCTCCCCCGGCAGCACGTAGTGCAGCCGCTGCCGGATCTGCTGCTCCGCGTACGCGTCGTCCTGCCAGCGCGCCTTGAGATCGCGCAGCTTCTCGACCCGCTCGGCGGCCTGTGCCTTCTCCCGCTGGAGATCGGCGATCTCGGCGCGCTGGGAGACGTACTGCCTTATCGGGTACGCCAGCGCCACCACGAGGGTGCACAGCACGAGGGCGAGCAGCGCGGCCCGGCCGGTCAGCCGGGAGCGGCGGGCCTGCCGTTTGGTCTGGGAGCGGTAGACCCTGGCCGCGGTCTGCTCGCCGAGCAGCTTGATCCGTGTCGCGGTGGAGAAACGGTCCCGGTCCTTCACGGCCATCGGCTCTCCGCCTCCCCTTCTACGTGCGTACGTCCCCGCACACGGTACGGGACCGGTACGGGGACGTACGTACGACTGGCTAAGGCTTGACCCCGGAAGGGCCAGCCGGTGGGTCAGCCCTTGAAGCGCGGGAACGCGCTGCGGCCGGCGTAGACCGCGGCGTCGTCGAGGATCTCCTCGATGCGCAGGAGCTGGTTGTACTTGGCGACGCGCTCGGAGCGGGCCGGGGCGCCGGTCTTGATCTGGCCGCAGTTGGTGGCGACGGCGAGGTCGGCGATGGTGACGTCCTCGGTCTCGCCGGAGCGGTGGGACATCATGCACTTGAAGCCACTGCGCTGGGCGAGCTCGACGGCGTCCAGGGTCTCGGTGAGCGAACCGATCTGGTTCACCTTGACCAGGAGGGCGTTGGCGGTGCCCTCCTCGATGCCGCGGGCCAGGCGCTCCGGGTTGGTGACGAACAGGTCGTCGCCGACCAGCTGGACCTTGTCGCCGAGCTTGTCGGTGATGACCTTCCAGCCGGCCCAGTCATCCTCGAACAGCGGGTCCTCGATGGAGACGAGCGGGTAGGCCGCCACGAGCTCCTCGTAGTACTCCGTCATCTCGGCGGCGGAGCGCTCCTTGCCCTCGAACTGGTACTTGCCGTCCTTGTAGAACTCGGAGGCGGCGACGTCGAGGGCGAGGGCGACCTGCTCGCCGGGGATGTAACCGGCTTCCTTGATCGCCTCGAGGATGAGGTCCAGGGCGGCGCGGTTGGACTCGAGGTTCGGGGCGAAGCCGCCCTCGTCGCCGAGGCCGGTCGACAGGCCCTTGCTCTTCAGGACCTTCTTGAGGGTGTGGTAGACCTCGGTGCCCCAGCGCAGCGCCTCGGAGAAGGACTCCGCGCCGATCGGGGCGATCATGAACTCCTGGATGTCCACGTTGGAGTCGGCGTGCGAGCCGCCGTTCAGGATGTTCATCATCGGAACGGGCAGCAGGTGCGCGTTCGGGCCGCCCAGGTAGCGGAACAGCGGCAGGTCGCTGGCCTCGGAGGCGGCGTGGGCGACGGCGAGGGAGACGCCGAGGATGGCGTTGGCGCCGAGCGAGCCCTTGTTGTCGGTGGCGTCCAGGTCGAACATCGCCTGGTCGATCAGGCGCTGCTCGGTGGCGTCGTAGCCGACGAGCTCCGGGCCGATCTGCTCGATGACCGCGAGGACGGCCTTCTCGACACCCTTGCCCTGGTAGCGGTTGGGGTCACCGTCACGCAGTTCGATGGCCTCGAAGGCGCCGGTGGAGGCGCCGGACGGGACGGCGGCACGACCGGTGCTGCCGTCGTCGAGGCCGACCTCGACCTCGACGGTGGGGTTGCCTCGCGAGTCGAGGATTTCCCTGGCTACGACGACGTCGATGGACGGCACGAGCATCTCCTTCTGCAATGGTGAGCCTGGCGACTAGAGCCTAACCGGCTCCGGGGTATCGGCCACCGTGTGGACCGACCTGTGGACGAAACCGAGAGTAAATTGTTTCTGAACTGAACAAAGACGGATGCGCAAGCGGGCGCAAAGGTCGGGGAGCCGGCGCACAAAAAACCCCGCCCCGGTGCGTACGGGGGAACACGCACCGGAGCGGGGAGCCCGTGGGGACGGGGGGTGGCCCTCACAAGGCCTTCAGTATGAGGACCACGGGTGTGAGGGCGCTGTGGTTCAGGTAGGAATCACTTGAGGTGCAGCTGCTGACCCGGGTAGATCAGGTTCGCGTCCTCGATGATGTCCTTGTTCAGCTTGAACAGCGTCTGGTAGCCGCCCTTGACCTTGTGCTTCGCGGCGATCGAGCTGAGGGTGTCACCCTTGACGACCTTGTACTCGCCGTCGCCCTTCTTGACCTTCTTGCCGGTCGGGGTGGTGACGGTCTTCTTGGCCGCCGGACGCTCGGAGGAGCGGGAGGCGCTCTGCTCGTTCGTCGAACGGGTGCTGGAGCCCGAGTTCGAGGAGCCGGCGGAGGACGAGCTGCTGCCGCCGTTGTACGCGGCGCTGGACAGGCCCGTGCCGCAGACCGGCCAGGCGCCCTTGCCCTGGGAGGCGAGGACCTTCTCGGCGACGGCTATCTGCTGCGCCTTGCTGGCCTGGTTGGCCTGCGGGGCGTAGGCGGTGCCGCCGTACGCGGCCCAGGTGGAGGCGGAGAACTGAAGGCCGCCGTAGTAGCCGTTGCCGGTGTTGATGGACCAGTTGCCGCCGGACTCGCACTGGGCGACGGCGTCCCACTCGGAGGCGGTGGCGGCGGAGGCGTTGCCGGCCGCCATCAGCGGGGCGGCGATGGCGACACCGGTGACGCCGGCGAGCGCGGCGGCGCGGGTGGCCTTGGACGGACGACGGTGCTTGCCCTTGCCGGAAAACAGCATGGTGGATCCCCTCACCGACGCCTGCGAGGTGAGCTGTCGGGTTCGGGCCGGTTGAGTTGCCCGGTCACGCGCACTGCGTGACTTCACCCCAAGCCGGTCCAGCGTGAACTGCTGGGCCCGGCGCTTACCTTGGGTCCCCCGCTCCTGCCTACGGCGCTTGACGCGACGACTGTTCCCGTACGGCCGCTGGCAGGATTCGGCGTTGCGACAGACGGGGCTCGGGTTGCCGAGCGGTGACGACGGTAGACATGCGCTCGGCGGAATTTCAAAGACGATCAGGGCTTCTGAGACTCATCCCACACTTTCACCAAAGTGGACATTCGGCGCGAAGTGTGACGTGAACTCCCGCTGTTTTTCAGGCCTTTTCGGCCCTATTCCACCCCTGTGTCGAGCGTCTGACCGGCGGAGATGTCGCTCGGGTCGGCTCCGATGCGGTCCTTGTTCTTGGCGTAGAGGGCGCGCCATCCGCCGTCGAGGCCAAGGGAGTCGGCGATGGAGGCGAGGGAGTCGCCCTCCTTGACGGTGTACGTACGAGCGGCGTGACGACCCGAGGAGGTGCCCGCGCTCTTCGTCGCGACCTCGTCCCCGCTGTCGCCGCGGTGCTTGCCGGTGCCACTGAGGGAGCCGACGTCCACGAGGGCCGAAGAGCCGCCCTCCTGCCAGGACTTGTCCGCTTCGTCCTCTTCTGGACTGACCACCGGGGAGTCGTCGGGAGACTGTGCGTTTTCTTTACCGGAGGCTTCGGAACCCTTGGTGTCGCTTTCGCCCGACTTGGAGGCGCTTTCACCACTCTTGGACGGGGTGGCCGACGGCGAGGGAGTCGGGGACGAGCCATCCAGGGAGTCGAGCAGACCGGGAGAGTCCTCGGTGCCCGAGGAGTTGGACGAATCAGACGATCCAGATGATTCCGACGATCCGGACGCGGAGGACGAGGGTGTTCCGCTCGCCAGGCCCGTGTCGACGCCGGCCGAACTCGAGTCCTTGCTGAGCCCGGAGAGCAGACCGCAGGTCGGCCAGGCGGCGATGCCCTGGTCGGCGAGGAGCTTCTCCGCCACGGCTATCTGCTGGTTGCGGCTGGCCAGGTCCGCGGTCTTGGCGTACTCGAGGCCGCCGTACTTCTCCCAGTTCTCCTGGGACATCTGGAGGCCGCCGTAGTAGCCGTTGCCGTCGTCGGCGCTCCAGGAGCCGCCGCTCTCGCACTCCGCGACCCGGTCCCAGGTGGTGCCGGTCGCGGCGCTCGCTCCGGACGCCGCGAGCAGGGGGATCGCGATGGCGGATCCCGTCACACCGGCCGCCACGAGCAGCGCCGGAGCCTGACGGGGGCGACGGTGACGACCGTTCCCGGAGAGCATGAAGGGACCTTTCCCGAGACTTCAGAGACCCACGCGGCGAGTGGTACGGACCACCGCGTTGGTCCGTGAACGTATAGGGGTTCGATCACTTGTCACAAGTTAATGCCGCGTAGATCACGTGAAGATCACAGACTTGAGGCCGCGTCATGTTTAGGCCGCCACGCTGTGGGGTTCAGGGGACCCCTCGGTCGATTACCGGACGGGAGTGAACTCCACGGGCAAAGTACGCAGTCCACGCATGATGAGCCCACCCCGCCAGCGCAAATCAGCTGAATCCACCGCGAGTTGCAGATCGGGGAGCCGGGTGAGGAGCGTGGCGAGCGCGGTCTGGCCCTCCAGCCGGGCGAGCGGGGCACCGAGGCAGTAGTGGATCCCGTGGCCGTAACCGAGGTGCTGATTGTCACGGCGGGACAGATCGAGCACGTCGGGGTCGGCGAACCGCTCCGGATCCCGGTCCGCCGAGGCGAGCACGACGAGCACGGGATCGCCGGCCGCGATGTCCCGCCCTCCGATCGTGAGCGGCTCGGTGGCGAACCGCCAGGTGGCGAGCTCGACCGGGCCGTCGTAGCGCAGCAGCTCCTCCACGCCGGTCTCCAGCAGGTCGCTGCGCCCCTCGGCGAGGGACCGCTGGAGCCTCGCACGCTGGTCGGGGTGGGTGAGGAGGGCGTAGGTGCCGTTGCCGATGAGGTTGACGGTGGTCTCGAAGCCCGCGAAGAGAAGGATGAAGGCCATGGCCGCGGCCTCGTTCTCGGTGAGGTGCTCGCCGTGGTCGGAGGCGCGGATGAGCCCGGAGATGAGGTCCTCGCCGGGGGTCGGCTCGTCGGGCAGCGCTTCCCGCTTGCGGTGGATGAGCTCGGCCAGATACCCGCGCATCTTCTTCACGGACCGCGCGACCCCGCCCCGCGGGCCTCCCCCGTGGCGGATCATCATGCCCGCCCAGTCACGGAAGTCGTCCTGATCCTCTCGGGGGACGCCCAGGAGGTCGCAGATCGCGTAGATGGGGAGCGGGAAGGCGAAGTCGTGGATGAGGTCGGCGGATCCCGTGGCCGCGAACCGGTCGATCAGGCGGTCCGTCAACTCCTGCACCCGCGGGGCGAACTCGGCGACCCTTCTCGGCGTGAACGCCTTGCTGACGAGCCGTCGGAGCCTGGTGTGGTCCGGCGGGTCGATGTTCAGCAGATGCGTCATCAGCTCCGCCTTGCGCTCCCCCGGGATGCCGGTCTTCCCCTTGGCGTGCTCCGGCTCGTCGTGGTGCGCCGGGTTCTTGCTGAGCCGCTGGTCGGCGAGCGCCTGCTTGGCGTCGGCGTAACGGGTGACCAGCCAGGCCTCCACCCCGCTGGGCAGCCGCGTCCGGTGCACGGGGGCGTGCTCCCGGAGCCAGGCGTAGGCGGGATAGGGGTCGGTGGCGAACTCCCAGGTGAAGAGCTCGGGGGCGGGGGGTGGGGCGGGGCGCGAGGATGGGGCGGGGTCAGGGGTGGCTGTGGGATCGGAGGCGGCTGTGGGGTGGTCGGTCACTCCTTGACGTTAGCCGGGTTTGGCGGAGGGCCATTCCGGCCACCGGCAACGACGCCCGCCCCTGCCCTGCCCAGCCCCGCCCAGCTAATCCGGGCCCAGCCCAGCCCAGCCCAGCCCCTGTCGCCCTACCGCTCAGCTCTCCTTCTCCGTCTGGCGGATCGCGTCCCGGTACACCCGTGCCGCCGCTCTCAGCGCTGCCTCCGGGTCCGTGCCCTCGGCTTCCGCGCGGGCGGCCAGGGCGAGGAGTTCGTAGCCGATGCCCTCGCCCTTCGGGAGCGGGACCGTCAGTCCCGCCGTGCGTGCGCGTGACGCCAGCTTCGCCGCGAGGGCGAGGCCGGGCTGGTGGAGCGGGACGCCCTCGGTCACCGAGGTGCGCTGCTTCTCCATCGCCTTCATGCGCAGCCAGTGCGCCTTGACCTCCTCGGGGGTGGTGGCCGTCTCGTCGCCGAAGACATGGGGGTGGCGGTGGATGAGCTTGGCGACGATCCCGCCGGCCACGTCGTCGATGGAGAAGGGGGTCTCCGGGTCGTCCTCCGCTATACGGGAGTGGAAGATCACCTGGAGCAGGACGTCCCCGAGTTCCTCGCGCAGTTCGTCGCGGTCGCCCTCCTCGATCGCCTCGACGAGTTCGTAGGCCTCCTCGATCCCGTACTTGGCGAGCCCCTTGTGGGTCTGCTGGGACGACCACGGGCACTCGGCCCGGATGCGGTCCATGACCTGCACGAGGTCCAGGAGCCGGGCGCCGGGCAGGTCGTAGGAGGCGGGGAGCAGCTCCAGCTCGGGCATCTCGACGCGTCCGGAACCGGCCAGGCGGGCCAGCCCGTCGGTGAGCGCCGGCTCTCCCTCTCCCGTGGCCACGACGACCACGGTGTTGCCGCCCGCGCACACGCCGACCAGCTCCTCGGCGGTCGGTGCGGCCTCGTCCACCCGTATCCCCGCCTCCCGCAGGTACGGCAGCTGGGGATGCGCACCGTCCGCGCAGAGAACGCGGTCGGCCGCGTGCAGCGCCTGCCAGGCGGGCCAGGAGAGCAGGCCGGGGGCGACGCGGTGGCTGGTGGTGAGCAGGACGATACGGCCGGGGGCGGGGGCCGTGCGGGGGCCTTGGCCGTGCTGGTCGGGGGCGGGCTCGAAGCCGGTTGCGTTCACAGTTCGAAGCTAACGCACGGCGTCCACGGGGAGATCGAGTTGTCCACAGGGCAGGGGTGGCGGTGTGATCGTACGACCTATGGCCTTGGGTGTGGGTCGGGATGCATCGGCGTGTGGGTCAGGGTGCTTCGGCGTGTGCTCGGGGTGCGTCGGTGTGTGGAATCGGATGCGGGTCGGGTCGGCCGTGATCCACCGCGTCCGGCGTCCCCCACCGCGTCCCTACGCCGTCCGCTCGCCGCCCGCCGCCGTGACCTCCCGTACCCACGGGGTCTTCGCGTCGGCCCGTGCGCTCTTCTGGGCGTCCCACGTGCCGTAGCGCGGGTTGAGGTCGACGTCGAGTTCCTTCGAGGCCTTGGTCAGGGCGCCCCAGAAGGCGGGGTCGCTGGTGTCGGTGCCGAGCTTCGCCGCGAGCTTCTGGGCCTCCAGCTGGAGACGGAGGCTCTCGTCGAGGCGCTCGGGCGCGATGCCGTACTGCTGGAGCCAGGCCGTCTCCAGGCCCTTCGACCCGCCGGCCTGCTCCTCCAGGCCCGCGCGCAGCTGCTGGACCTCCTTGCGGGTCACGCTCACGTGCGCGTCCTCGGCCGCCCGGTGCAGCACCCGGTCGAGGACCATGCCGTGCAGCACGTCCCGGGTGAGGGTGCCGGTCTTGGCGATGGCCTGCGCGTACTGCGCCTCGTCGGTGACGGCCGCCCGCTGCGCGTCGCGGACCTCGGTCACCCGGTTCTCCAGCTGCGCGACGGTGATCCGCTGGCCGCCGACGACGGCCGCAGCCCCGGGATGCGCGTCGTTCGAGCAGGCGGTGAGGAGGGGTGCCGCGCAGGCGAGGGCGGCGGAGAGGACTAGCGCGGTGCGACGACGGCGGTGCAAGGAAGCCTCCCGAGGAGATTGTGCGACGGTGCACAAGGTCTTGCGGTGATCGATGGTAGGCAGGTGACCGGCTCTGGCCAACCCATTCGACCAACGATTCACCGGGACTTCGGGCACCGGCGCGCCGCCCGCGCCGCGCGGGCGGGCCTCAGCCGGTGATCGCCACCGGCCCGTCCCAGGCGTCCCGGTCCACGGTGATCGTGTAGCCGCCCCGCGACTCCTTGCTGTTGACCAGGTACTGGTGACCGCGGCTGTGGTCGGTGTACTGGGTCTTGCCGAAGGGCCAGTCCGCCGTCGTGGTGTTCTGCTTGTCCCACAGCGCGTACCAGAGGTTGCCCGGCAGGTCGGTCTTGTCGGTCGCGTTGGCGATCGCCTTGGCGCTGGAGCTGGTGAAGCCGTAGAAGCCCGCGCGGTAGATCTTGCCGCGCAGGGTCTTGTCGAACGCGCGCACATAGGTGAGCACGGCGTCGTTGCACGCCTTGTTCGTGATGTCGTACGACTCCATGTCGAGGTAGATCGGGCTGCCGGCCTTCATGCCGAGCGCGGAGGCCTTGGCCACCGCGTCCGCGCCGTCCTTGGCGCCCAGGGAGGCGGCGGTGGAGGCGGTGAGCTTCTCGGGGCTGGAGCCCGTCTGGCAGGACGGCTGGGCGCCGACGTACAGCGGGATGAGCTTCCAGCCGACCGCGCTGACCGACTTGACCCAGGAGGCGGTGAGGTTGGGCTGGGCGCAGCCGCGGTTCTTGCCGCCGATGTAGACGGCGGCGGCGCCGTAGAGACCGCCGTGCCAGGCCTTCATCGCGGAGAGGGAGGGGGCGGCGCAGGTGTCGAACGCGCGTCCGGTGTACGTCTTCTGCGCGGGCCAGGCGGTGGCGGCCATCGAGGTCTGCGCAGCGAGGCCGGCCCCGGCGACCACGGCGACCCCGGCGATGCCCCAGGTGACGTATCTGCGCTTCTTCGACTGCCGGTGACCGGACCGGCCGGTCCGGCTGGACCCGGACGGCGCAGACGACTCGGACGACGCAGATGACTCAGATGACTCAGATGACTCAGATGACTCAGATGACTCAGATGACTCGGACGACATGGACGACCCCACCCCTGGTTGTGCTGTGCATGGCTGAAACGCAGCGCAAAGGTACCCGGTGTCCGCTTCAGCCTCGCACCTGGCCCAGCCATTGCAGGGTCCGGCGGACCTCGGCCGCGAGCGGGTGGCCGGGGCCCTGGAGCCGTTCGACGTCGTGCAGCAGCCGCGCGAGGGTGTCGTGGGCGGCCGGACGGTCGCCGAGCGCGAGCAGGAGGTGGCCGATCCGGCGGCGGACGTCATGGGCGAGCTCGGGGTCGCCTGCCACGTACTGGTTCTCGTAGTACGGCAGCAGCGCGCGGTACTCGGCCAGCGCGGCCGCCGGCTCGCCGAGTTGTTCCAGGCACTGGGCGGCGTCGTAACGGAAGCGCAGGGACTGCGGGTCGGCATGGCCGGCCTCGGCGGCGCGTTCGTCGGCGAGGTGGCGCAGTTCGGGCAGCGCGCGCCGGTACTGGCCGTCGTCCATAAGGGTGGCGGCGTACTGCTTGCGCAGGGTGCGGACGACCGGGGAGTTGACGCCGTGCTGTTCGGCGGCCGTGGGCAGGATCGCGCCGAGGATGTCGACGGCCTGGGTGATGCGGCCCTCGCCGAGGAGCCGCTTGACCTCGTCGACCGCACGCGCGACGTCGGGCTTCTCGGCCTTGTCCGGGACGGGCGTGACGGGTGCGGGCTGGGGCGCGGGGGTGCGCGCGCGGTCCGGCCAGGGGGCGTGCGGACGCAGGAAGGGGCGGGTGGGGTCGAGGGGCGCTCCGGTCGGCATCCCGCGCGCGGGCAGCAGCAGCGCCAGTTCCTCGTAGACGTCCTGTGCGGAGGCCGGGCGGTGCTGGGGGTCCTTGGCGAGCAGTCGCAGGACGAGCGCTTCGAGCGTCTCGGGGACCTCGGGGCGGGTGCGGCGCACGGGCAGCGGCGGCTCGTACAGGTGCCGGTGCAGGACGCCGAGGGCCGTGGAGCCGGCGAACGGGACGTCTCCGCTGAGGAGTTCGTGCAGCAGCACGCCGAGCGCGTACAGGTCGGTGTACGGGCCGACCGAGCCGCCCATGGCCTGCTCCGGCGCCATGTAGGCGGGCGAGCCGATCGGCGAACCGGTGTGCGTGAGACGGGTGGTGTCGGTGTCCATGACCGAGGCCACGCCCAGGTCGAGGACGGTGACCGTGCCGTCCTGCTTCACCATGACGTTCCGCGGCTTGAGGTCGCGGTGCACGATCGGCACGGCGTGCACGGCGCTGAGCACGGCGCACAGCTGCGCGGCGACCGCGACCGCCCACTGCCAGGGGTACGGGTCGTGCTCGGCGAGATGGTCGGAGAGGTCCGCGCCGTCGACGTACTGCATGACGAGGAACAGCTCCTCGCCCTCGCTGCCCGCGTCGTGCACGGTGACGAGCCCCGGGTGGTCGACCTGCGCGGTCACCCGGCACTCCCGCACGAACCGGCGGCGCAGTTCGTCCGCCTCCTGCCCGGCCACCTTGTCGGGGCGCAGCAGCTTCACCGCCACGCGCCGGTCGAGCCGCTGGTCGTAGGCCGTCCAGACCTGGCCCATGCCGCCCTGTCCGATGAGCGTGGACAGTTCATAGCGGCCTGCGACGACACGCCCTGTCGCCACGGTCACCTGCCGCCGTCGTGGTGGCCGCCGGTGCTGTCGCCGCCGATGCCGCCGCCCGTGCCGCCCGTGCCGCCGCCGTGGCCGCTGTCGTGCTTGCGCAGGTAGTCGCTGAGCTCGTCGAGTTCGGCGCGCACCTGGTCGATGCGGGCGGGCGCGGGGCGCTGCGGCGGGGGCGGGACGACTCCGGGTGCGGGAACCGGCGGCTGCGGCTGCGGCTGCGGCTGCGGCGTCGACGTGAACGGCGGTGTCGGCTGCGGGTAGCCGTAGCCCGTGTGGACGGTCGGGCCCTGCGGCGGCGGATAGCCCGCGAACCGCCGCTGCTGGTGCACCCGGATGTCCATCACCAGGAAGTACACACTGCTGAACAGGCCCAGGAGCAGGACCAGCGACATGGCGACGTCGGTCCTGTGGTCGGCCTCGGGCAGCGCGCCGACCACCGCGAAGCACGCGATGGACATCGGAAGGCTGGCCCAGGCCAGTACCCAGTCGACGGCCCGTCCGCGCAGGAACGCGACCCGGAACAGGGGCGCGCAGGCGAGCAGGCCGCACGAGAGGAAACCGACGGCGGCGAGCACCACGCGCAGGGTGATGACCGTGCCCGAGTCGCGAGCGGGCGGCGCCGCGCCGTGGCCGTACATGAACGCTCCTGAACCGGGATTCGATGTGGGGTTCGAGCGTATAGGCCGATACCGACAACAGGTCACGGGTTGTACCGAACCGTTGTCGTCCTGATCAGTCGGGTGCGCCACTCAATGGGGCGCGACCGTCCCGTCCGTGAGGCCGTCGTACATCCCGCGCACGAGTTGCTCGCCTAGGCGGCCCGCGTGCCTGAGGGCGCGCTCGAACTCGTCGAGCGCGCGGAAGCGTTCGCCGTAGCGCAGTTGCTCTTCGAGCGGCAGCCGGGGCAGTTGGAGCCGGCGCACGTCCAGGCGGGTCGCGGTGGAGGCGTAGCTGCTGGCCTGTCGGTTGTTGGCGGTGCCGCGCAGGAAGCCGGCGAGGAACCAGGGGTCGAGGGCCGCGGGGTCGGGGCGCAGGAGCACGAGGTTGCGCCCCAGGGCGGCGCCGCCGGTCGCCCCGTCGATCACGCGCGCCACCGAACCCCCGCCCAGCACCGGTACGACGACATCGCCGGGCTCGGTCAGCACGGCCTCCTCGTCGCTCTCGGGGAGCGTGCCGGAGGGGGCGGTCCCGGAGAGGACGTCGTGGTCGGTGAGGACGGCCACACGCGCGTGGCCGCCGCTTCCGCCCGTGCGCAGCACCAGGGCGCCCCCGCGCGCGAGTTCGCCGATGGTGGTGAGCGGCCACCGCGCGGGACGCGCGCCGGCGGCGGGCGGCGGGGTGAGGTCGGCGGTCAGCCGCAGGGTCTCGCCCAGGCGCTCGCGCACGGCCGTGAGCTGTTCGGCCCCGTCCGCGGCGGTGGGCGGCGGCAGATGGCGGGCGGGAGCGAGGTCCACGTCGTCGTCGAGGAGGTCGATGACGGGCAGCGCCCGGGCCAGACCGGGGCGTTCGGCGAAACGGCCGGCCCGGCCGAAGGCCTGCCAGGCGTCGAGGACGGCCTCGCGCACGGCCCGCCAGTCCGGCCCACCGCGTCCCTCGCCCGCGAACCGGCCCACGTCGACGAGCAGCACCTCCGGCTGCGCTGGCGCCTTCTCCGGGCGGCGCAGCACCCACAGATGCAGCGGGATGTTGTACGGCGGTGCCGCCCCGACCGGCAGGGCGATCACGGCGCGCAGGGCACCGCGGCGCAGCAGGTCGGCTCGGATACGGCGGCCCGAGCGGCGGGAGGCGGCGGCGGGCGGCATGAGCAGGACGCCGGCGCCGCCGTCCTTGAGGCGGGCGAGCGCGTGCTGGACCCAGGCGAGCTCGGACTCGGTGCGGGCCGGGAAGCCGTACTCCCAGCGGGGGTCGTAGGCGAGTTCGTCATGGCCCCAGTTGCGCTCGTTGAACGGCGGGTGGCACAGGACGGCGTCGGCGTGCAGGTGGGGGTAGGCGTCGGCGCGCAGGCTGTCGCCGGTGGCGCCGCGGACGGTGGACCAGGTGTGCAGGGCGAGCCGGAGCATGGTGAGCGCGGCAAGTTCGGGGACGCTGTCCTGGGCATGGAGCCGCTGGTCGGGGCGGGTGGCGGCGGCCCGCAGCAGGGCGCCGGTGCCACAGGCCGGGTCGAGGACGGTGCGGGCGGGCCCCACGAGATCGGCCATGAGACCGGCCAGCTCGGCGGGCGTGAGCGTGTACTGGCGCGGGTTGGCGTCCAGATGCCGTCCCAGCAGGAACTCGAAGGTCTGGCGGGCGCCCAGCTCGGCGGCCAGTTCGGCGACACCCCGCAGGAGGGGGGCGGAGGGGAGGAGTTCGGAGGCGGTCGGAGTGCGAAGCGCCGTTCGGGTGTTCACGGCGGCCGAGGTGTTCACAGCGGAGGGGCGAGGGGTGCCCGGCGATCCGTGAACGGTACCGGGAGTGTTCACAGCAGCCGGGGTGTCCGGGACTCCCGAGGCGTCGGCGGCCGGCTCCTCCCCGAAGCGCGGTGTCAGGACGTCCCGCAGCGCTCCGGGCAGCATCGATGCGAGGCGTTCGTCGGAGCCGGCGCTCACATCCAGCCAGACCGGCGGACGGTCGTGGATCAGCAGCAGGGCGCAGCCCGCGTGGGTGAGGGCGGTGACCGGGCCGTCGGGATGCCCGGAGAGCTGCTGCCAGACCCGCTCCCGCAGCGGCACCTCGGCAAGTTTCCCCTGCTTGCGCAGCCACGATTCGACCTCGGCGAGCGCGAAGGACGGGCTGGTCTCGGTGCCGCCGACGGGTCTCGGGAAGTCCGCGTGGCGGCGCCGCCAGTTGCTCACGGCCGCACGGCCCACCCCGGCCAGCCGTGCGATACCGGCGGCGGTCACCTCCGTCGCGTTGTCCCGCACCGCCCGCTCCCCTCGTCGTGCCGCGCCACCCGTGCGGCCCGCGTGTGTCGCCGAGCATACCGACGCATGCAAGATCTACCCCTTCACGGCCGTGTACACATCCCATCTTGTGAATCGTGTTGACTCGGTTCACAGGCTCTGGTCTTATTGACCCAGCGAACGAAGCGGCCGCCGGATCAGGCGGTGGCCATCACGTGAGGAGGGGGTCACCCCTTTCGGCTCGCCTCGCCTCTTCACCGCACTTCACTCCATCTCGCCGTTTCACCACCAAGGAATCGCCATGCGTCGTACCGCACTTGCCGCCCTCTGCATCGCCGCCGCGGCCACCGCAGGACTCACCGGATGCCAGCCGGGCCAGGACACGGCGGACAACGGCACGGGCACGTCCAGCGCGTCCACCGCGACGGGCAAGCCGACCGCCGAGAAGGACCCGTTCGCCGGGCTGACCGGCGGGGAGATAGCCGACCGGGCCGCGAAGGCGACCACCGGCGCCTCCGCACTGCGCATGAAGGGCGACATCCCCGACGAGGAGAGCGGTGGCACCATCAGCCTCGACGTGGCACTGAACAAGAAGGGCGAGTGCGCCGGCACCATCGGCATGGGCAGCAAGGGCCAGGTCGACCTGATCAAGACCGGTGACCTCGTGTACATGAAGTTCAACGAGGCGCTGCTGCGCGAGCAGAGCAAGGGCGAGCCGAAGGCGAACACCGACGCGGCCGTGGCCATGCTGGCGGGCAAGTGGACCAAGACGAAGGCGACGGGCGCGAACGGCAAGGAGTTCGGGGACTTCTGCGACCTGACCAAGGTGCTCGGAGGCGCCGAGGACACCGCCTCCGACGCGAGCCGCGGGAAGACCACCACCGTCGACGGGGCGCCGGCCATCACGCTGCACGAGAAGGACGGCAAGGACCGCTACACCCTGTACGTGGCCACCGAGGGCAAGCCGTATCTGCTGCGGGTCGACAGCACGGCGGGGGCGGACCAGGGTTCGGTCGCGTTCAGCGACTTCGACAAGCCGGTCCCGGCGCAGAAGCCCGCGGGCGACATCCTGGACCTGGACGCCCTGGGCGGCTGAGCCGCCGGTGCCGAGGCGCCACGCCTGACGGCACGGCACCAGGACGCGGCACGCTCACAGGGCGTGCCGCATCCACACGTTGGGCTCCACATACACCGCGTACCCGCGCTCCGGCTCGCACCGCACCGGCACCAGCGCCCCCGGCACCTCGATGTCGCCCCGGGTGTCGAAGGGCAGCCCGGTCCAGTGACGCCACTGCTCCAGCGAACCGGCCACCGTCATCGAGGCGGGCGCCACCGCGTGCACGGCGGCACCGGCCCGGGCGTGCACACGCAGCCAGGGGTCCGCGGGCAGGCCGTCGGGCCGTACGCGACGGGCGTACTCCTCGATGGGCGTGTGCGGTTCCAGGTGCTTGGCGCTGGGACGGACCGGGGCGACGACCTCACTGAAGCCGTGCGCACGGGCGTTGTCGCGCATCGCCGAGAGCATCAGGGCGGACAGGCCCCGCCCCTGGAGCCGCGGATCGACGACGACCGAGACGGCACCGACCGTGTCGGGCCGCACGCCACGGCGCAGGTCCCCGAACGCCCACACCAGCATCTCGTCCCAGCCCCGGGCGGGCAGTTCGCCGCGCCCCTCGGCGTGGAGGGCGAACGGCACGCTGTGGGCGTGCGCGACGACCTCGCCCCGCTCGTCCTCGGCGAACAGCACGTACTCGGGGAGTTCGTCGGAGATCCGTCCGTAGTGGGCGTTGCCCACGGGGTCCTGTGTCACGAACTCCGGCCAGCTGTTGGCCATGCCGAGGACGCGCTCCCGCATCTCGGGACGCTCGGCGAGACTCGACAGCTTCGGCTCCATGCGATCACCGTAATGCGCGGTCCGCGCACCGGAAAGCGCATTTCCCCGCCCGTGGCCGATGCGCTGCGGCCTCTCAGTCCGCGTGGAACCTCGGCGGTGCCGCCGTCGGGTTGCCGCCGGTCGGCAGCTTCTGACCGGGGCAGCCCGAGAGGACCTTCTCCATCGCGGACTTCTCGGCGGCCGTGACCCACAGCTCGTACTTCTTCTTCACGGCGACCTGGGCGGCCACGTAGGTGCACCGGTACCGCTTGTTGGGCGGCAGCCAGGTCGCCGTGTCACCGTCCCCCTTGGAACGGTTGGTGCTCGCGTCGACGGCGATGAGGTTGAGCGGGTCGTTGGCCAGAGCTATGCGCTTGCCGGCGTCCCAGTACTTGGCGCCCTTCTGCCAGGCGTCGGAGAGCGCGACCACGTGGTCGATGTCGACCTGGCTGCGGCCCCGCCGGTAGGTCACCTCCTTGCCCGAGTAGGGATCCGACTCCAGCACGCCGTAGGAGACCTTGCACCTGCCGCGGGTGAACTTCACGTCCTCCAGGTCACGTTTGAGTATGTCGTCGCGGGTGTCGCAGTCGTTCGAGTCCGTGTCGGCCCACGCGGTGCCGAACCTGTCACGGTCGTAACCCGTCTTGGGCGCCCGGCCCTTGACAGTGAGCGACTTGGCGGCGCTGAGCGCAGCACCCGAGGCGCCCCCGGTCTCCTCCGGGCCACCCGACCCTGTGGTCGTCGTCTCCGCCTTGCACCCTGCCACGGCGAACACCATCACGACGGCAGCCGTGACCCCGCCCCTCAGACGCATCACGTGCGCCCCTCCCCTTGCAAACCGGTCCGCCCCCGCAAGGAGCGCCTTCCCTGACAGGGCGTTGCGCACACCGTAGCGATCGGGCGCACCGCGGCACACAGAGATGGGCCGGGAGGCCCTTCCGAGACCCCCTCGAGTGGGCATCAGGGACATAACGGCCGTATCGTCATTCTGAGTCACCTCTGGAAGGAGCTCTGGATGGGCATCTTCGACAGGTTCAAGAGCAACCGCCAGGTCCAGGACAAGGCCAAGGATCTGTCCGACATGGCGGAACGCAAGGCCAACGACCGGACGGGCAACAAGTACGAGAGCCAGGTCGACGACGCGCAGCAGAAGATCGAAGGGTCGCTCGGCATGGACCGCGAACGGCCCGACCGGCCCGACCAGCCGTAGACAGAGGCTCCAAGGCGGGCGGACGGACGCCGGCCTGCCGGGCACGGCCCGAGCGGGCCATTCCGCCGCGAGTTGAACCAGGCTGACCGAGAGGTCGCCCAAGGGCTCCCACGTTCCGCGGGCGGCCTCCCGCGTCCAACTAGCAACGGCCCGCCGAGCCAGAGCAGTTCAGCCGGCTCGAAGCGGCCGGTCACCCCTGGCCGGTCACCTCAGGCGGGTCTCCTCAGCGGCGCCCCCTGGCCGGTCCCCTCAGGCCGGTCACCTCAGCGGCACCCCCTGGCTGGCCACCCCAGCCCGGTCGCCTCAGGTCGGCCACGGCAGCACCGTCAGCTCCGGCCATTCCTCCTTCCAGCGGGCGGCCTTGGACTCGTAGACCTCCCTCGGGGCGAGGACCGGGTTGGGGCGGAGCACGAGGTTGAACACGTCCGAGAGGCCGTGCGGAGCGTAGACGCGCCACTCGCCGCCCGGCTCCAGCCGCACGCCCAGGCAGCAAGTCGTCGCGGCGAAACGGTCGATGGCGGACTCCGTGGAGTCGTAGGGCGGGCAGGGCACGCCGAACTTCCGCTCGTACCAGAGGTGCACCCGGGCCTCGTTGCGGATCTCCACCTCGGCCGGCAGCCCCTCGAACACCTCGCACCCCGCCTTGATCGCGGCGTCCTCGGCCTCCCAGGACAGATCGGTGTCGTCGAAGTAGAAGACGTCGTAGTCCCTGATGCCCTGGGTCGGAGGTCTGTCGGTGACCACGTTCCACACGGTCTGGAACAGGCAGCCCGCCGTCACGTACCAGCCCGGCAGGTCAAGCCTCGCCGCTCCGGCCATGACCTCGGTCAGGACCTCGTTGCGCTCCAAGGCCGAGCGGAATCCGTCCAGTTGTTCCCCGAGAGGGAGTCGTCCGAGCACCCGCCCTGCCTATCACGGTCAGACCCTGCCTATGCCCAGTGTGGTCTCCGAGGGGAGCAGTCCGGAGGAGAGCACCGCGACCCAGAAGTCACCGAGCAGGTCCGCGAGTCGGTCGGTGTCCGTCGCGCCGAGCAACTGCCATGGTTGGGCTGCCAGTTGGTCGGTCTGGTGTTCCACGCGGTGCCGGAGGTCGCGGCCGGCGTCCGTGGCCTCTCCGCTATCGTCGACCAGGCCGCGGGCCGTCAGACGCTCCCGCGCGGCCCGCCATTCGCCCGCGCTCCAGCCCCGGCTCCCGAAACGCTCGACGGAGGCGGCACCGATCGCGGCGAAGGAGACGAGTGACTCGACCGGGTCGAGTCCGGATACGAGCAGGGCCGCTATGTGGCCGTCTCCGCGGTGTTCGCGCAGGATCGTGGCCGCCTGCCACAGCTGGAGGTGCGGGGCGTCGGGCCACTCCAGTTCGGCGTTGGCCGCGGCGAGCGGGCGCCCCGCCGTGTCCACCGACTCGGCGGCCCGCCGGGCGAGTCGGGCGGCCTCCGCCAGCTCGGGGCCGTCGACACGGTCGCCGAAGAGGGCCCGGTAGGCGCGGTCGACGCCCCGCAGCCGGGCCGCCTTCACCGCGTGAGGATCGGCGACCGACCACGCCGAGTCCATGTGCTCGGCGACCATGCGTGGGCTGAAGCTGTAGAAGGCGGAGGCCACGCGCTCGGCGCCCACCGCCCCCAACGGCGCTGCACGCAGGGGGAAGTAGCTCGGCCAGCGCTCCTTCGTGTCGTACCCGAGGGCGGCCGCCTCCTCGAAGACCTCCGGCGCGTAGTACAGCACCGCGTGCAACGGCTCCAGCAGGTGCCAGAGCCGGCGCACCCGGGTCAGATCCACAGCACCGCCGACCGCGTCGGCAGCCGCCGCCTCATCGCCGTAGAGCGACATGACACAACCCCTCCCCCTCGTCCCGCCCCATTCGAACTTGACACTGACTAGATTGCCTCGCCGACTCGAACTTGTCAATGCCTAGATCCCGCGTACTCTGATGTCCATGGCACCCGCGCAGACCACGAAGCCCGACCGGCCCTACCACCACGGCGATCTGCGCCGGGCGATCCTCGGCGCCGCGCTGGACGTCATCGCGGCCGAGGGCCCGGCCGCGCTGAGCCTGCGCGACCTCGCCCGCCGGGCCGGGGTCTCGCATGCGGCCCCGGCCCACCACTTCAAGGACCGCACCGGGCTCCTGACCGCGATCGCCGCCGAAGGCTTCGGGCTGCTGGCGGCCGCGCTCAAGGAAGCCGCGGACCTCAAGGACGCGGGCGTGCGCTACGTCCGCTTCGCCCGCGAGCACCCGGCCCACTTCCAGGTGATGTTCGCGCCCGGGCTCCTGCGCGCCGACGACCTCGAACTCACCACGGGCCGGGCGCTGGCCACCGACGCCCTGCGCAGCGCGGTCTCGGGCGTCCGCGCCGAGGACTTCGGCATCGACGCGCGCCTCGCGGGAGTCGCCGCCTGGTCTCTCGCCCACGGCTTCGCCACGCTGCTGCTCAGCCACAACCTGGACGGCCCGGTCGGCGACAAGGACCCCGAGGAAGTGTTCCGAACCCTGGCCACGACGCTCTTCCGCCGAGCCGGCCTGAGCGGAACCCACGCCGCGAGCGCAGGGCCGATCTGAGCAGCGCGCAGGGCCCCGACTTGAGCAGCGCGCAGGGCCGACTTGAGCGGAGCCCGCGCGGCGAACGGGACGGTTACCGGCTGGACGCCGCCGGAACCGCCGCCGTCCGCGTCCGCGACATCCGCGTGCCTCTGGACTCCGGGCTCACCCTGGACGACGCCCGCGCCTCCCTGCCGTGCGCTCGACGGCGACCTCACCGCCGGTCGGCCCCCGCGACAGCCCTCCGGGTCGCCGCCGAGCGCCCCGCCGTCATGAACGCGCGCAGCACCGCGCCGCTCGCCCTACGAGACCGCCTCACGGCAGCCCTGCGAGACGCCACAGGCACGGCCGCCAACGACACGTGGGTACGGCCAGGGGCCCGACAGCAGGGCCACGCCCCCGCCTCAGACCGGCGCAGCCGAGACCACGGCCCCGCAGCGGACCACAGCCCACGAGACCACGCCTCCGGACCAGACCACACCCCCGCAAGGCCACGCCCCGGCAGCAGACCACACCCCGCAGGGCACACCCCACCGCTCAGCGCCCCGAGGCCACCGCCCCAACCCAGGCCCGCAGCCCCCGAGGCAAAGTCGCACACCTGACTCGCCCCCCCCCGGAGGGCCCCGCCCCACCCCCGCCGACCTGCCCCGCGTTCACGACCCCAGGATCGACGTCAGGAACTCCCCCACCCAGCCCAGCAGTTCGCGGCCGACCAGCGGCTTGCCGCCGACCTTCGCCGTCTTCGGGCGCGGTACCAGCACCTGGTGCACGGCCGGCTTGATGACGGTGCCCGGGTACAGCCGCTTGAGGCGCAGTTCCTGCGACTCCCGCAACTCCACCGGTGCGAAGCGGATGTTGGTGCCCTGGAGGACGATCTCGCCGACGCCGCACGCGCGTGCCAGCATGCGCAGGCCCGCCACCAGCAGCAGGTTCTCCACCGGCTCGGGCAACTTGCCGTAGCGGTCGACGAGTTCCTCGCGTACGGCCTTGATGTCCTCCTCGGTGTTGACCGAGGCGATCGCGCGGTAGGCCTGGAGACGCAGCCGCTCGCCCGGCGCGTAGTCGTGCGGGACGTGCGCGTCGACCGGGAGCTCGATCTTGACCTCCAGCGGCGGCTCCTCCTCGACTCCGCCTTCCAGGGAAGCCCGGTAGTCCGCGACGGCCTCGCCGACCATGCGGACGTACAGGTCGAAGCCGACACCCGCGATGTGCCCGGACTGCTCGCCGCCGAGGAGGTTTCCGGCGCCGCGGATCTCCAGGTCCTTCATGGCGACGTACATGCCCGCGCCCATCTCGGTGTGCTGGGCGATCGTCGCCAGGCGTTCGTGCGCGGTCTCCGTCAGCGGCTTCTCCGGCGGGTACAGGAAGTAGGCGTATCCGCGCTCGCGGCCACGGCCGACCCGGCCGCGCAGCTGGTGCAGCTGGGAGAGGCCGAAGTTGTCGCCGCGCTCGACGATGAGCGTGTTCGCGTTGGAGATGTCGATGCCGGACTCGACGATCGTGGTCGACACGAGGACGTCGAACTTCTTCTCCCAGAAGTCGACGACGACCTGCTCCAGGGCCTGCTCCGACATCTGGCCGTGGGCCGTGGCGATGCGCGCCTCGGGCACGATCTCGCGCAGTCGCGCGGCCGCCCGGTCGATCGACTCGACGCGGTTGTGGATGTAGAAGACCTGGCCCTCGCGGAGCAGTTCACGGCGGATGGCCGCGCCGATCTGCCGCTCCTCGTACGGCCCGACGAAGGTGAGCACCGGGTGGCGCTCCTCCGGGGGCGTGGTGATCGT
The DNA here is from genome assembly GCF_001514195.1 of Streptomyces griseorubiginosus. Classification (GTDB taxonomy): domain Bacteria; phylum Actinomycetota; class Actinomycetes; order Streptomycetales; family Streptomycetaceae; genus Streptomyces; species Streptomyces griseorubiginosus. The sequence continues at coordinate 132,483 of NZ_KQ948745.1, forward strand.
CGACATCTCGCGGATGCCCGTGACCGCCATCTCCAGGGTGCGCGGGATCGGGGTGGCCGACATGGTCAGCACGTCGACGTTGGCGCGGAGCTTCTTGAGCTGCTCCTTGTGCTCGACACCGAAGCGCTGTTCCTCGTCGACGATGACCAGACCGAGGTCCTTGAACTTGGTCTCGGAGGAGAACAGCCGGTGGGTGCCGATGACGACGTCCACCGAGCCCTCCCGCAGCCCCTCCAGGACGGCCTTCGCCTCGGTGTCGGTCTGGAAGCGGCTGAGCGCCTTCACGACCACCGGGAACTGGGAGTAGCGCTCGGAGAACGTCCCGAAGTGCTGCTGCACCAGCAGGGTCGTGGGGACGAGGACCGCGACCTGCTTGCCGTCCTGCACGGCCTTGAAGGCGGCCCTGACCGCGATCTCGGTCTTGCCGTAGCCGACGTCGCCGCAGATCAGGCGGTCCATGGGGACCGACTTCTCCATGTCCTCCTTGACCTCGGCGATGGTGGTGAGCTGGTCCGGCGTCTCCGCGTACGGGAAGGCGTCCTCAAGCTCGCGCTGCCACGGGGTGTCCGGGCCGAAGGTGTGCCCCGGTGCCGCCATCCGCGCGCTGTACAGCTTGATGAGGTCGGCGGCGATCTCCTTGACGGCCTTCTTCGCGCGCGCCTTGGTCTTCGTCCAGTCGGCTCCGCCGAGCCGGTGCAGGGTGGGCGCCTCACCGCCGACGTACTTGGTGATCTGCTCCAGCTGGTCGGTGGGGATGTAGAGCCGGTCGCCGGGCTGGCCGCGCTTGGCGGGGGCGTACTCGACGACGAGGTACTCGCGCGTGGCGCCCTGCACGGTCCGCTGGACCATCTCGATGTAGCGGCCGACGCCGTGCTGCTCGTGGACGATGTAGTCGCCGGTCTCCAGGGTGAGCGGGTCGATGCTCTTGCGGCGCCGGGCGGGCATCCGGGCGCCGTCCTTGCCGGCCGCCTTCTGCCCGGTCAGGTCGGTCTCGGTGAGCACGGCGAGCTTCAGGGAGGGGTCCACGAAGCCGTACTCGATCGAGCCGCACGCCACGTGCACGACGGACGGGCTCAGGGAGGCGAGCTCCGCGTCGAGACGGGCCGCGATGCCCTCGCCGCCCAGCACCTCGACGGTACGGGCCGCGGGGCCGTGGGCCTCGGTCACGAAGACCGCGCGCCAGCCGTCGGCGAGCCAGCCCTTGGTGTCGGCGAGCGCCTTGGCGGTGTCGCCGCGGTAGGTCTCGGGGGCGTGCATGCCCAGCTTGAGGGTGTCCGCCTCCAGTTCGAGGTCCGCCGCGAACGGCGACACGGACCACCACATCATGTCCAGCTCGCGCGCGCGGTCCCGGACGTCGGCGATGGACCACAGGGAGGCCGCGCCGACGTCGATGGGCGCCTCGCCGCCGCCCGCGGTGGCCGCCCAGGAGGCCTGGAGGAACTCCTGCGAGGTGGCCACGAGATCGGACGCACGCGTGCGCACCCGCTCCGGATCGCAGACGACGGCCATGGCGCCCTTGGGCAGGACGTCGATCAGGAGCTCCATGTCGTCGACGAGGACGGGGGCGAGGGACTCCATGCCCTCGACCGCGATCCCCTCGGCGATCCTGCCCAGCAGTTCGCCGAGCTCGGGGTGCTGCTCGGCGAGGGCACGCGCGCGTGCGCGGACGTCGTCGGTGAGCAGGAGTTCGCGGCAGGGCGGGGCCCACAGGCCGTGCTCGGCGACTTCCAGGGAGCGCTGGTCGGCGACCTTGAAGTAGCGGATCTCCTCGACGTCGTCGCCCCAGAACTCGACGCGCAGGGGGTGTTCCTCGGTGGGCGGGAAGACGTCGAGGATGCCGCCCCGGACGGCGAACTCGCCGCGCTTCTCGACGAGCTCCACGCGCGCGTACGCGGCCGCCGCGAGGGCCTCCACGACGGTGTTCAGGTCGGCGCTCTGGCCGGTGCGCAGGGCGACCGGTTCCAGGTCGCCGAGGCCCTTGACCTGCGGCTGGAGCACGGATCGCACGGGCGCGACGACCACGGAGACCGGGCCGGTCTCGGGGTCGTCGGGGCGCGGGTGCGCCAGCCGCCGCAGGACGGCCAGGCGGCGGCCCACGGTGTCGCTGCGGGGGCTGAGCCGCTCGTGGGGCAGGGTCTCCCAGGACGGGTACTCCACGATCCCCTCGGACGGCAGCAGGGAGCGCAGGGCGGCGGCCAGGTCCTCGGCCTCGCGGCCCGTCGCCGTCACCGCGAGCACGGGCCGGCCGGCCTCACGCGCGAGGGCGGCGATGGCGAAGGGACGGGCCGCCGGGGGGCCGACCAGGTCGACGTGCATGCGGTTGCTGTCCTGGGCGGCCGCGATCGCTTCCGCGAGGGCGGGGTCCTTGACGACGGCGTCGAGCAGACCGTGCAGGCTCATTCGGGGCGGCTTTCGTCCGAGGGGGGCTGGGCTTTGCTTGGGTGCGGCTGGGGGTGGGCAACGCGAAGGGCCCGACACGGGGACCGGCCGGGGGGTCTCCAGCCTACGACGCGGCGCCGACAGCCGCGGGGGCTGTGGACGACGCCGGCCCACCTGGCACACACCCTGTGGACGACGCCAGCCCCCCCCTGGCACACACCCTGTGGACGACGCCGGCCCACCCGGCGCACCCCCTGTGGACAACCCGCCCCCTGGCACCCCGCGCACGGCGACCGCCCTCGCGCACGAAAACCCGGCGCCGAGAAGTCCCCCGTGACTTCTCGGCGCCGGGCGTTCCCCCGCTTCCCCCGTCCCCGGAGGCCGCTACTCGGTCGCGATCGCGTTCAGCACGTTCATCCGGCCCGCCCGGAACGCCGGGATCAGTGCGGCGAACAGGCCCACGAAGGCCGAGCCGATGAAGACCGCGATGATCGTCGGCCAGGGGATGTCCAGGACCTTCAGGCCCTCCAGGGCGAGGAGCTTCTGGGCGGTGGCGCCCCAGCCCATGCCCAGGCCGAGCCCGAGCAGCGCACCGAAGAGGGCGATGACCACAGACTCCATGCGGATCATCCGCCGCAGCTGGCGCCGCGAGAGGCCGATCGCCCGCATGAGCCCGATCTCCCGGGTCCGCTCGACCACCGAGAGCGCCAGGGTGTTCACGACCCCCAGGATCGCGACGATGATCGCGAGCGCCAGCAGGCCGTAGATCATGTTCAGCAGCTGACCGATCTGGTCCTTGAACGCCTCCTTGTAGTCGGTCTGGTCGCGCACGGTGTACTGCGGGTAGTCGTGCAGCGCCGACTTCAGGGACTTGTACGCGGCGTCCTGCTGACCGTCCTTGGCGTTGGCGAACACCAGCTGGTCGAGGGGCATCTTGTCGGCCGGCACGTACTTGGCGAGCGTGGCGATCGACATGTACTTCGAACCCGCGTCGATGACGACGTCGCTGCTGGTGATCGCCCGGACCGTCAGCTCGGCGGTCGCGCCGTCCTTGAAGGCGACCTTGATCTTCGAGCCGAGGTGGACGCCGTGCGCCTTGGCGAACTTCTCGTGCACGGACATCGAGTCGGGCTTGTAGGCGTCGGCGAGCTTGCCCGCCACCGTCTTGGTCCGCAGGTCGCTCGCGTAGGTCGGGTCGGCCGCCGTGATGTCGGTGTCCTTGAGCGTCTTGCCGTCGGGGGTCGTGTAGTCGGCCCGCGCGATCTTGTACTCGGTGACGTGCGCCAGGCCCGGCGTGTCCTTCATGGCCTTCACCGCGGCCGGGGTGACCAGCTGCCCGCTGTCGGACTGGACGATGAAGTCGGTGCCGACGGTCTTGTCGAGCTCGTCGGTGGCCGAGGCGACCATGGACGAGCCGACGACCGCCAGACAGGCGACCAGCGCGAGGCCGATCATCAGGGCGGCGCCCGTGGCACCGGTACGGCGCGGGTTGCGCAGCGCGTTGCGCTCGGCCAGGCGGCCGATCGGACCGAACATCCTGAGGACGAGCGCGCCCAGGACGCGCACCACCCCGCCGGCGAGCAGCGGTCCGATGACGACGAAGCCGATCAGGGAGAGCACCACGCCGAGGCCGAGCCACAGGGAGCCCTCCTTGGCCTTGTCGGCCGCGGAGGCCAGGTAGAGCGCGTAACCGCCCCCGGCGGTCAGCACCGTGCCCACCAGGGCCCGTACGCGGCCCGCCTTGGCGTCGGCCGGGGCACCCGCGTCGCGCAGGGCGGCCATCGGGGAGACCTTGCCGGCGCGGCGGGCCGGGAGCCAGGCGGCGAGGACGGTGACGACCACGCCGAGGAGCAGGCCGACCACCGGGGTCGTCCAGGCGATGGTCAGGTCGCTGGTCGACAGGTGGATGCCCAGGGAGCCCATGAGCTTCATCAGCCCGACCGCAAGGCCGACGCCCGCGCCGACCCCCAGCACGGACCCGAACACGCCCAGGAGTAGCGCCTCGACGAGCACGGACCGGTTGACCTGTCCGCGGGAGGAGCCGACGGCCCGCATCAGCCCGATCTCCCTCGTCCGCTGCGCGACCAGCATCGAGAAGGTGTTGATGATCAGGAAGATGCCGACGAGGAAGGCGATCCCGGCGAAGCCGAGCATCGCGTACTTCATGACGTTCATGAAGCCCTCGACGTCCTTCTGGTTGGCGTCGGCGGTCTCCTTGGCCGTCTGCACCTTGTAGCCGCCGCCGAGTTCGGCCGCGACGTTCTTCTTCAGCTGGGCGTCGGTGACCCCGGAGGCGGCCGTGACGTTGACGTTGGTGAACACGCCCGTCCTGCCGACCAGCGTCTCCTGGGCCGTCTTGGTGTCCAGGTAGAAGATCGCGGCACCGGGGTTGGTGACCTCGAAGGCGGCGACGCCGGAGATCTTCGCCGTGTGCGTGCCGATCGCGCTGATCACGCCGATCTCGTCACCGAGCTTCAGGTGGTGCTTGTCGACGGTGTCCTGGTCGACCATGACCTGGCCGGAGTTCTTCGGCGCCGCCCCGGAGGTGATCTTCATGGTGCGGGCGTCGTTGCCGTTCCAGCTGCCGACGATGGTCGGGCCGCCGCCGGACGGCGAGAGGCTGTCCTTGTCGGCGTCCACGACGGTCACCGAGGTCGAGAAGACGGTCCCCTCGGCCGTCTTCACGCCCTGCGCCTCGCGCACCTTCGTCAGCACCGTGGCCGGCATGACCGGCGGTCTGCCGTTGTCGGAGGTGGTCTCGCCGCTGTCGGAGGCGCCCTTGGCGCTCACCGTCACGTCCGAGGAGGTGGCCGCGAAGAGCTTGTCGAAGGTGGTGGACATGGTGTCCGTGAACACCAGCGTGCCGCAGACGAAGGCGACCGACAGCAGGACGGCGACGGCCGACAGGGCCATGCGTCCCTTGTGCGCGAAGAAGTTGCGCATGGAGGTCTTCATGACGGTCATGACGTGCGCCCCCGGGCGTCGAAGTCCTTCATGCGGTCCAGGACGGCCTCCGCGGTCGGCTTGTGCATCTCGTCGACGATCCGGCCGTCGGCGAGGTACAGCACGCGGTCCGCGTAGGAGGCGGCCACCGGGTCGTGCGTGACCATGACGATGGTCTGCCCGAGCTCGTCGACGGAGCGGCGCAGGAAGCCCAGCACTTCGGCACCCGCGCGCGAGTCGAGGTTTCCGGTCGGCTCGTCACCGAAGATGATCTCGGGCCGGGCGGCCAGGGCGCGGGCCACGGCGACGCGCTGCTGCTGGCCGCCGGAGAGCTGGGTGGGCCGGTGCTTGAGTCGGTCGGAAAGTCCAACTGTCTCGACGACCCTGGCGAGCCACTCCTTGTCGGGCTTACGGCCCGCGATGTCCATGGGCAGCGTGATGTTCTCGAGCGCGTTGAGCGTCGGCAGCAGGTTGAAGGCCTGGAAGATGAACCCGACCCGGTCCCGGCGCAGCCGCGTGAGCTTCTTGTCCTTCAGGCCGGTGATCTCGGTCTCGTCCAGATAGATCTGACCGCTCGTCACGGTGTCGAGTCCGGCGAGGCAGTGCATGAGGGTGGACTTGCCGGACCCCGAGGGGCCCATGATCGCGGTGAACTGTCCGCGAGCGATGTCCACGTCCACATGGTCAAGGGCGACGACACGGGTCTCACCGGACCCGTACGCCTTGACGACCTGCCGCGCTCGCGCGGCAACGGCCGTACGCCCTCCAGTGCCCCCGTGCCTGGTGATGGTCACAGCCGATGTCACGGTATGTCTCCTATGTCGGTCAGCGAAAAAACAGTGAGGACCCAGCCGATCAGCAGGCGATCGGTGCGGTCGCTCGATTACGGCGTCTTGTTACGGCGTCCTGTTACGGCGTTCAGTCTGGTGCGCGGTGCGGTCCGGCGCGCTGGTGCTCAGCACCCTCTTCTACGGGGGAAAACCCCACCCCCGTCGATCCGGCCGCCCCTCCCCCACCGCTCCCCAGCGGCGTAAAGCCAGGTTAAGGACGCACCGTGACCCTTCTCCTCCTCCAGGGGTACGAACCCTCCCCGAGCCGTAGGAGGGAGGTACCCCTAGGGGCAGTCCACCGACGGGTGGAGACGATCTAGGGGTTCGGTCCACCCGCCGATGCCGTCAGGCTGCGCCCTGCCGCGGCGTGAGGGTCAAGTGGGAAGCTGTCGTCCGGCAGATAGATGCAGGGGGAAGGAATCCGGGTGGACGACACCAAGCCGGCCGTGGGCGAATCCGCGCGGCCCGTCTCCACGCACCGGCGCGGAGCCGTCGTGGCGGCCCTGATGCTCGCGATGGCGCTCGCAGCCCTGGACGCCACCATCGTCTCCACGGCGGTCCCGCAGATCGTCGGCGACCTGGGCGGCTTCTCGGTCTTCTCCTGGCTGTTCTCCGGCTACCTGCTGGCCGTGACGGTGACCCTGCCGGTGTACGGCAAGCTGTCGGACACCTTCGGACGCAAGCCGGTGCTGGTGGTGGGGGCGGCGGTGTTCCTGCTCGGCTCCCTGCTGTGCGCGTCGGCGTGGAACATGGGCGCGCTGATCGCCTTCCGGATCGTGCAGGGCCTCGGCGGCGGCGCGCTCCAGGGCACGGTCCAGACGCTCGCCGCGGACCTCTACCCGCTGGAGGAGCGCCCCAGGATCCAGGCCAAGCTGTCCACGGTGTGGGCGGTGGCGGCGGTCGCGGGCCCCGGCATCGGCGGGGTCCTGGCCGCCTACGCCGACTGGCGGTGGATCTTCCTGGTCAACCTGCCCATAGGCGCGGTGGCGTTGTGGCTGATCGCCCGTCATCTGCGGGAGCCGGCCCGCGAAAGCGCCGCCACGCGCGCGCGTGTCGACTGGGCGGGCGCGCTCGCGGTGTTCGCGTGCGGGGGCGTGCTGCTGACGGCCCTCGTGCAGGGCGGGGTGGCGTGGGCGTGGCTGTCGGGGCCGTCCCTGGGCCTGTTCGGCGCGGGGCTCGCCCTGGTGGGCGTCGTGGTCCTGATCGAGCGCCGGGCGGCCGAGCCGATCATCCCCGGCTGGGTGTGGCGGCGCCGGACCATCGCCGCGGTGAACCTGGCACTCGGTGCGCTCGGCCTGCTCATGGTGGCCCCCACGGTCTTCCTGCCGACGTACGCCCAGTCGGTGCTCGGCCTCACCCCGGTCGCCGCCGGATTCGTGCTGTCCGTCTGGACGTTGAGCTGGCCGGTGTCGGCGGCGCTGAGCCAGCACGTGTACCGGCGGATCGGCTTCCGCAACACGGCGATGCTGGGCATCGGTTCGGCCGCCCTGATCCTCTTCGCGTTCCCCTTCCTCCCCTACCCGGGCGCGGCCTGGCAGCCCACGCTGCTGATGCTGCTCCTGGGCGGCGCCCTGGGCCTGTTCCAACTCCCCCTGATCGTCGGGGTCCAGTCGACGGTCGGCTGGGCGGAACGCGGCACGACGACCGCGTCCGTCCTGTTCTGCCGCCAGACCGGCCAGACGGTGGGCGCGGCACTCTTCGGCGCGGTGGCCAACGGCGTCCTGGCGGCCCGTCTCGGCGGCGCGAGCGACCTGGACTCCGTCACGCGCGCGCTGGACGCGGGTACGGCTCCCGAGGCGACCCGCGCGGCCATCGCGGACGCGGTGCACGCGGTCTATCTGGGAGCGGCGGGGGCGGCGGCACTGGCGTTCGTGGTGCTGCTGGCGCTGGCACCGCGCCGCTTCCCGGTGCTCAAGGAGCAGTAGCCCGGAGCGGAGTCCGCGCACCTGACGTAGGCACCCGAGCACACTCCGGCATGGCCAAAAGTCCGAGTTAACGGGGGTAACACCCCAGGTCAGAGAAGTAAGCGCATACCGACCAATCAGTTTGGTGAAAGGGCTGTACAACTCCGAACCGGCCGGTAACGTGCGGGGCTCCGCTCACTCCTCCACCCCCCAACTCCCTGCGGTCCACCGCACTGGACCCGAGCCGCGCAAGGAGCCCCGGGATGTCCTACGACCGCTCCCAGCCCTACCCGACCTACCCCTGGCAGCCCCCCGAACCGCCGCCCGAACCCGCACCCCGGCCGCCGCGCCACCGCTCCCCGATCGGCCACCACAGCGATCTGCGGGTCCTGCGCGGCGCCTACCGCCGACAGCGCCGCATCGCCACCTTCACCGCGCTCGGCTACTTCACGCTCTTCCTGGTCCTGTCCGCCTGCGCACCGGCCTTCATGGCGGGCGGCGGCACCGAGGGACTGCCCACCGGGCTGCTCCTCGCCCTGCTCCAACTCCCCGTCACCTGGCTGGCGATCGCCCTGTACGAGCACACCGCCCGCCGCTCCGTCGATCCGCTGGCCGACCGCATCCGCAAGCAGTCCGAGGTGGACGCCAGGCGCGGGGCGGTGGCCCGATGACCGGCTTCAGCGACTCCGCGCAGGCGATGAGCCTGGTGGCGTTCTCCGCCGTCGCCACCCTCACCCTGCTGCTCTGCGTGATGACCGGCCCGGACCGCGACGACCTCGACGAGTTCTACACCGGGTACAGCTCGCTGTCCCCCATGCGCAACGGCCTCGCCATCGCGGGCGACTACATCTCCGCCGCGACCGTGCTCGGCACCGGCGGGGTCATCGCGCTGTTCGGCTACGACGGTGTCGTCCTGGCCCTCAGCACCGCCCTGTCGCTGATGCTGCTGATGTTCCTGCTGGCCGAACCCCTGCGCAACGCGGGCCGGTTCACCATGGGCGACGCGTTCGCGCGCCGGATGCCGGGACGTGCCGTACGGATCGCCGCGTGCCTGGTCACCCTCGCCGCGCTGCTGCCGCTGATGCTGGTGCAGCTCGCCGGGGCGGGCCAACTGCTGGCGTTCATCCTGGGGTTCGACGGCGACACGCTGAAGACCGGGTTCATCATCGGGCTCGGCATGCTGATGATCAGCTATGCGGCCATCGGCGGCATGAAGGGCACCGCGCTCATCCAGATCCTGAAGATGGTCATGCTGCTGGGCTCGGGGGCCGTGGTCGCCGTCCTCGTCCTGCACCGGTTCTCCTGGGACCCGGGCGCCCTGTTCGACGCGGCGGCCCGGCAGAGCGGGGTGGGACGGGACTTCCTCAACCCGGGGCTGGAGTTCGCGGCCGGGCCATACCCCCGCATCGACATGATCACCTCACAGTTGGCGGTCGTCATCGGCGGGGCGTGTCTGCCGCACGTCACCATGCGCATGTACACCGCCTCCAGCGCGCGTCAGGTGCGGCGTTCGATGTCCTGGGCGGTGTCGTCGGTGGCCGTGTTCGTGCTCGTCATCACGGTCGTCGGGGTCGGCGCGACGGCGATGATCGGGCGGGAGGTGATCGCGGAGGCGGATCCGCAGGGCAACACGGCGTACCTGCTGGGGTCGCGGGCGGCGTTCGGCCCGGAGGTGTCCACCGGGGAGACGTTTCTCTTCACCGCGGTCACCACGGCGCTCTTCCTCACCCTGCTGGCCTCCGTCGCCGGCATGATCCTCGCCTGCGCCAACTCCCTCGCCCATGACGTGTTCGCGACCCGGGCGCGGTCGACGGCACCGCACCGGGAGATCCTGACGGCCCGCGTCTCGGCGCTGGCGGTCGGCGTCCCCACGATCTTCCTGGCGACGCTGATCCAGCACCGCAGCCTCCAGCCGCTGGTGATCCTGTCCTTCTGCGTCGGCGCGTCCGCCCTGGCCCCCGCCCTCGTGTACAGCCTCTTCTGGCGGCGCTACACGCGCACGGGACTGCTGTGCACGCTCATCGGCGGCACGCTGACCGTGCTGGTGCTGATGCCGGGCACGAACCTGGTGTCGGGGTCGCCGGTGTCCGCGTTCCCCGCGGCCGACTTCAACTGGCTGCCGTTCACCACGACCGGCCTCGTCTCGATCCCGGCGGGCTTCGCCTTCGGGTGGCTCGGGACGGTCGTCTCCGGACGGGGCAAGGCGGAGGAGCAGCGGCGGCAGTACGAGGCGGTGGAGGGGTGGATCCTGGCGGGGGCGGTCCGGAGGGAGACGTAGGAGGCCGTCATTCGGCTGCGGGTGGTTCGAGGTTGCTCGCGGCCCCTTGAGCGGGTTCGGTGTAGCTCCTTCAGGGGCGCGGGGCTGTGTTGAATCTGCGGCTACCCGCCGCGCGGGCGCGACCAGCCCCCACTCACCCGCAGCCGAACGACGGACCAGGGCCCCGTCACTCCGTCGTCGCCCTCCCCGTGAGCGCGGTCAGGCTGCTGCGCACCTGGTCCATCTGTGCCTGTACGTCGTCCCAGCACTGCCCGTGCTCGCGGAGGATCCGTTCCGTCTCCCGGGCGACGCGCTCCTCCTCGGCCCGCGCCACGGCGAGGATCTCCGCCGCACGCGCGTGTGCCTCCTCCTCGCACCGCTCCACCGCGGCCTCCGCCTCCGCGAAGTCCCGCTTGGCCGCCGAGAGGAGTTCCTCGGCCCGCGCCACCCGTTCGGCGCCGCGCGCGTCCAGCACGGCCGCACGCTCCTCCTCCGCGCGCTCCAGCTCGGCCACGCGCTCCGCGTACTCCTTGGCCTGCTCGTCAAGCTTGGCGAGGGTGCGCTGCCGTACCTCGCGCACGGCGGCGAGCGCCTCCCCACGCCCCTCCTTCACCTGACGCCTGGCGGCGATCCGGATCTCGTCGGCCTCGGCGCGGGCGGCGAGCAGACGCTGGCGAGCGCGTTCCTCGGCCTCGGAGCGCACGGTGTCGGCATGCGCCTGTGCGGCATCCCGTACGCCGTCCGCGTGCGCCCGCGCCTCGTCCACGAGCCGTCGCGCCTCCTGCCGGGCACCCTCCCGGACGGCCGTGGCCTCGTCCTGTCCCAGCTCGAAGAGCCGTCGCGCACTCTCGCCGAGCGACTCGTACGTCTGCGGGGCCAGGGTCGCCACGACCTCCCGCAGCCGGACCAGCTCCGCCTCCATGTCCCTGGCGAGCACGGTGAGCCGCGCGGCGCGTTCCCACGCCGCGTCGCGGTCCCGGGACAGGGCGGTGGCGAACGCGTCGACCTGATCGGGGCGGTAGCCACGCCCCCGTACGGCCACGAACCCCTGGGGCGACACCGGTGCGCTGCTCATCCTGGGAACCCTCTCCGCCGATACAACCCGAACGGACACAAAATGATGATTTCGCGCACATCTTGATGTATCGGACGGAAATGTTCATAACGCGACACTCCGCGGGCACTCCGCAGGCACTCCGCGCGCACTCGACGGGCCCTCGGCAGACAGGGCACGCTCGTCGCACCCGGTCGTCGCGCCGGGCATCGCCCACGCGAGAGGGCCGGACCCCGGTCGCACGACCCGGATCCGGCCCTCTCACCCACGCGTGGATCAGCGGCGGGGCGGCGTCACAGCAGCCCGTCCCACATCTCCTCGAGCAGCACCGACCACCAGCTCTCCGGCGACCCCAGCGCAGCCGGGTCGAACGAGGCCAGCTGCGCCTGGAAGTCGACGGTCCAGCGGCCCGCCTGCTCCTGGTTGAGGCCGAAGCGCAGCCGCCACATCCGGCCGAGCAGCGCGAGACAGCGCTGGAACTCGGGCAGACCGGTGTTCACGAACTGCGGCGGCACGGGCGCACCACCCGGGCCCGCCTCCACGGGTACGGCGACGATGTTCGCCGTCCCGTACTGCACACAGATCGCCTTGCCGAAGTCGCTGCCCGTGACGAGGTACGAGCCCGCGTCGGAGGCCGGCCGCACCCCGCGTTCGGCGGCGAGTTCCGCCAGCGTCGGCACTGGGCGCCCCGGCTGGGCCTGCGCCCAGAAGAACGGGCCCATGTCCAACGGCAGCCCCGCCACCACCAGCGAGTGCGCGACGACCGGCGGCACGCCCTGGCGGTCCACGGCGATCTGCTCGAACCGGAAGACGCCCGGACCGAACGCGGCCCCGAGTTCCTGGGCGATGCCCTCCGGGGGGATCGGGGGCGCGGCCTGGACCGGCGGCAACGGGGCACGCACCGGTGCCGGGCGAGCGGGACCGTCCGCCACCTGGTGCAACTCGCCCTGGTGGGCCAGCAGTTGCTGCATGCCCTGCTGGCGGCTGGCGTGATCCGTGCCGTAGGGCGCGATGCTGGTGATCCGCGCCTGCGGCCACTGCTCCCGGATCATCCGCGCGCAGTACGCGCCCGGCAGCTCGCAGGACTCCAACTCGGTGTGCAGCTCCAGCACCTGGTTCGGCGGCACGTTCATGGCGCGCAGCTCGTGGAAGATCTGCCACTCCGGATGCGGTGTCCCCGGCGCGGAACGCCGGATCAGCTGCTGCTCCGACCCGTCCTGCGCGCGGTACCGCAGCACGGCCTGGTAGCCGGGACCGACGGTGGGCTGCGACTGCTGGGGATAGCCGTAGGCCGGCGCCGGCGCGGGAGCGGGCTGCCCGGGAGGCGGAGGAACGGCGCCGGGCGGCGGCGCCATCGGGCCGGGGTGAGCCGGCACGGCACCGGGGGGTGCTACGGCTCCTGGCGGCGGGGGCGGTGTCGCGCCGGGCGGGGCCGGGGGCATGCCGGGGGCACCGGGAAAGGGCGGGGCCGTGGACAGGACGGTCTCCGCGTGATGGACGCCGCCGGGCACACCGGGGGGACCCGGAACCTGCGCCGGACCGGGAGCGCCGGGTGGCGGGGGCGGGGGCGGGGTGCCTGGCGCACTTGAGGTACCGGGCTCGTTGGGGAACACCTGCGTTCCGGACGCACCGGGGCCATGGGGGAACGCCGAGCCACCGGACGTGTTCGGGGCTTCGGGAAACGCAGGCCCGCCGGACGTGCTCGGCGCAGCGGGGAACGCGGGTGCACCAGACGTGTCCGGCGCAGCGGGGAACGCAGGCCCGGCAGACGTGTTCGGGGCTTCGGGGAACGCGGAGGCCCCAGGCGCACCCGGACCACCGGAGGCACCCGACGCACCCGGCGTACCCGGACCGCCGGACGCACCCGGCGCACCCGGAAACGCCGGACCACCAGAAGCATTCGGAGCCGCCGAAGCACCAGGAGCCCCCGGACCACCGGACGCACTCGGGGCGCCCGGCCCACCCGACGCCCCAGGGAATCCCTGCGTCCCCGGCGGAGGCGGAGGCGGAGGCGGCGGCACCGGGCCAGATCCGGCGCCGGTGCCCGGGGCAGGCGGCGCGCCCGAGTTCGAGGGCCCCTCGGCCCCCGGCGCCGACACGAACTGGGTAGGCACGTACCCCCCACCCGCGGCGGACGGCGGCGGAGGCGGAGGCGGCGGAGTCGAGCCCCCGCCCTGCGCAGCACGCCCGGGAGGCGCCAACTTGCTGGTGGCGAGATCGGCGATGTCACCGGCACTCGGCGCGGGCGCCGGAGCACCAGGCGCCCCCTGCGGGTACCCGTACGAGGCCGGAGCGGGCGCAGCCGGAGCCACGTCATCCGCACCCGAAGCACCCGAAGCACCCGCCGCCCCCGGAGCACCCGGAGCACCCGAAGCACCCGAAGCACCCGGCCCACCAGAACCCTGCGGATAGCCGTACGAAGCCGCACCCGAAGCCGGAGCCGGCGCACCCACCCCCGGCGCACCCACCCCCGGCCCACCCGACGCACCCGCACCCGGCCCACCCACCGTCTGCGGATAGCCGTACGCCGACCCACCAGCGCCAGACCCACCAGCGCCGGACCCGCCAGCGCCAGCCCCGTCGGCCCCCGCCCCCCTCGCCGCATCCGAGACCTCCGCACCCGCCGGAACCGCGTCCTCCACCCCGTTCCCCGGCGGCGAGAACACCGTGTCCGGCAGCGCCACGGACAGGTCCTCACCCTCACCCCCGTTGGTGTCGGTCCCGGTCCAGGGCCGTGCCGCCGAGGCCGCCCCCGCACCCCCGGCGGAAGAAGCCCCGTCACCGGAGGAGCCGGCGTCGTCCCCGAGCCCCAGCTTGTCCGCCGCGTCCTGCAACCACTCCGGCGGAGTCAGCAGGAACGACGTCTGGTTCAGGTCCACCCGGGCCGCGGGCGCCGGCACCGCGTCCTCGGGGCCGCCGTCCCGTCCGTACTCCTCCTCGTAGCGCCGGATCAGCTCGCCCACCGGCAGCGCGGGCCACAGCGTGGCCTCCCCGCTGTCCCGGGCGATCACCAGCCGCTGGGCGCCACCGTCGGAGCGCGGTCCGTCCGCCCGGTCCTCGGCCCACACCACGAACCCGAGGCCGAACTCCCGTACCCGCACCTCACGGTGCTGGTACGACGGCACGTCCCCGTTGATCCACTCCTCCGCGCGCTCCTGCGCCTGCGCGAACGTCACCATCGCTGAAGCTCACTCCCCCGACACGGAAGAAGACACGGGAACGGAACGGGCGAACCCGCCGTCCACCATCAGGTTCGCCACCGTCTCCAACTCCGGTGGATTACCGGCCAGTCGGGACAGGAACACGTCGAAGTCCGCACCGCACGGCAGCAGCAGCCGCCGTACCCGCTCGGCGGGCGGCAGCGAGGGATCGGTGTCACGGGCGTCGTCGTAGGCGCAGAACCAGACCGAACCGATCTCCTCGCCCTTGACCTTCACGGCCAGCAGTCCGCCCTGGACGAAGCCGATGCCGAGGTAGTCCTTGGTGAGGTGGTCGCGCAGGCACTTGTTGACGTAGACGAGGTCGTTGACCGCCGCCTCGTCCCGCACGGTGAAGAACGGCTGGTCCACCAGCAGCCCCAACTCCGCGTCCAGCGCGGCCCCCACCGGCGCGGAGCCGCCCGCCGCCTTCAGGAACGAGCGGTAGGCGCCCGGCAGCCGGTAGCCGAGGTCCTCCTCGACCCCCAGCACCTGGGACTCGGTCACCGCCACCGACGACTTGGGCAGCCCGAAGTGCGCCGGACGCGTCTCCTGGAGAGGCCGCGTCCCGCGCTTGTTCTGGTCGACGCGGGTCGTCGCGATCCCGCCGTGGTGCCGCAGCAGCGCCTTGACCTCCACCGGGACCAGTTCGAGGCGGCGCGTGCCCACCACGTGGTGCCAGGTCCAGCCGTGCGGTGTCGCCACCGCAGGGACCGTGTCCCACAGGTCGTGACCGGTCGCCGCCAGCGCCGCGTTGGCCGACACGTAGTCCGTCAGCCGCAGTTCGTCGACCCCGAAGCCCTCCGGCGGCTCGGCGATCTCGGCGGCGGCACGCGCGTAGGGCGAGAAGTCGGGGTAGCCGCGCTCGTCCACCCGTACCCCTCTGGGATGACGCGCGGCCCGGACCGGATCCGGGAAATGCACGACCTGCCCGGCATAGGCCGCGTTCGGCGGCGCGGCTTTCTGCCCGAGCCGACCTGTCGTCATCGCTGAAGCCCCCTGCGGCGCTCTGGTACGAGGCGCGGCGGCTCCCCCTCGCGGGGCGGGCCGTCACGCACCGTATCGACTGTCTCGTCCGCCTCCGCGCGTCAACCGCGCGCATCGCGGCGACCACTTGGATCGCGGTGCGAACAGCCTATGCGGTACGACGACGCCGGTCACCGGCCGCCGGTCAGGCCCGCTCCGCTTCCGTGACCAGCCGTCACCCCGCCGTGACAGCGCGGTCGAACCCGGGCGTGTCGCACCGCCCCAGCTTCCGCACCAGCCACGCCGTTTGGCAGTCTGTGACCTCCGGGGGGATGCTCGGGAGGGGATGACGATCATGAACACGACGCAGACGGGACCGCACCCAGGGCCGCAGGACGGCACCACGGCAGGCCTGAACGGCCACCCGCACACGGGTCTCGGCGGCGATCCCCGCATCGGCTGGAGCAGCGCCGAGAGACCCCACGCGCCCGCCCTCCACCACCGCCGCGACGGCATACTGCCCACCGTCGCCGCCGCCCTCTCCGTCCGCGGCGCCACCCTCACCTCGACCGCCGCCCGCGGCGACGAGGCACCGCAACTGCACCCGCTCGTCCAGGACTTCCTCGACACCCTCGGCAGCGACCGGCGCGACCGCTTCACCGGCCGCTGTGCCGAGACCATGCTCATATCCCGGCAGATCGCCGCCGCCGACGCCGCCCGCAGCAAGCGCGCGGCGCGCAAGCCCATGACCAACGGTGAGGCCCGTCGCGCCCTCAAGCAGGCCAAGCTCACCGCCCGCCGCATCCGGGAGGACGGCGACCCGCTGCACGGCAGCTTCGCCGCCCCCTGCCGCGCCTGCACCGCCCTGAGCGCCCACTTCGGCGTACGCATCGTCGACCCGACGACGGACGGCGGCTGACTCCTCCACTCCCCCACCCACCGGCACCACCCGCACCACATCCGCACCACCAGCACCACCGCACCACCCGCAAAACGGCGCCCCGCTCCTCGGCGCCCGCCCATGACCTCGACGAACGCGAAGGGCAGATGCACCCCGACCGCACGCACAGCACCCGTTTCCCCGTCCCCGTCGACGCCGTCCTGCGCGCCGCCGGCTGGCTCCCCGGACGCTGGGACATAAAGCAGGCCGAGATCTGGGCCGACGCCCTGCGCGAGCACACCTCACCGGCCGGACACCGGCACGCCGTGTTCCCCGCGGCGGTCGAGGTCTGGGCCGAGTTCGGCGGACTGCACCTGGCCCCCACCGGCCCCGGCCGCCAGGTCGCCCCCGCCCATCTGCACCTGGACCCGCTGCACGGCCTCCACATGGCCCGCACCCTCGCCGACCTCGGCCGCGCCCTGGACACCGAGGTCTGCCCGCTCGGCGCCGAGACCGACACCCACGCGCTGCTGGCCATCGACACCGAGGGCCGGGTCTACGCCCTCGACCACACCGGCGACTGGTACCTCGGCCCGGACATCGACCAGGCCCTGTCCGGCCTCATAGCCGGCATCGAACCGGCCCGCCTCACCGCGGGCTGACCACAACCGGGCCCCCACCTCCGGTCGAACCGCCCCGCCCCACCGCCGGCCGAGCACAACGGGGCCCCTGTGCCGCCGGGCGAACCAGGCCCCTACGCCGCCGGAATCACCGCCGACACCCGGAAACCCCCCGCGTCCGTCGGCCCCGACACGAACACCCCGCCCAGCGCGGAGACACGTTCCTTCATCCCGACCAGGCCGTTGCCCCCCGAGGGCAGCCGGGCCGAGGCCGGGGACGGGACCTCCGGCGGCGGTTCGTTCTCCACCTGCATCGCGATCTCCGACACCCGGTGCGCCAGCCGTACGTGCGTCTTCGCGCCCGCCGCGTGCTTGTGGACGTTCGTCAACGCCTCCTGCACCACCCGGAACGCCGTCTGCTCGATCTCCGCGGCGTACGCCCGCGCGTCCCCCTCGACGGACAGGTCCACGACCATCCCGGCCGCCGCCGACTGCCCGATCAGCGCGTCCAGGTCGTCCAGACAGGGCCCGTCGGTCTCCTCCACCACCCGGGTCGCCGCGGCCGCCGCCGCCACGCCCACCGCGACCAGCGGCACCGCGTCCCGCTCCCGCCGGCCTGAGCCGTCCCCGCTGCGCAGCACCCCGAGCATCTCCCGGAGCTCGGTGAGCGCCTGCCGCCCCATGTCCCCCACCAGGGCCGCGTTCTTGACGGCCTTCTCGGGGTCCTTGCGGGCGACGGCCTGGAGGGCGGCCGCGTGCACCACCATGAGGCTCACCCGGTGCGCGACGACGTCATGCATCTCCCGGGCGATGCGGGTCCGTTCCTCGTTGCGCGCCCACTCCGCGCGCTCCTCGGCCCGCTCGGCCAGCAGTTGGAGCTCCCGCTCCAGGCTGTCGGCCCGCTCGCGCAGGCTCTCCATGAGCCGCCGCCGCGCGCCGACGTACAGCCCGAGCAGTAGGGGTGGCGCGGTCATCCCGATGGCGGTGGTGATGGAGACGAAGGGGACGAACCAGTCGCCCAGGTCGAGGTCGGCCCGGCCCGGGTCCTGCCGGACCCGCACGAACATCACGATGAGCATCCCGACGAGGGACATGCCGGCCAGGGAGCCGATGATCCGGCGCGGCAGCTCCGACGCGGCGAGCGTGTAGAGGCCGACGATGCCCATCAGGTAGCCCATCTGGGCGGGGGTGATCGCGATGCTCACGAGCACCACCGCGATCGGCCACTTGCGGCGGACGACAAGTACCGATCCGGCCAGCACGCCGAACACGATCCCCGCGGCCGTCGGGATCCCGGCGTCCTCCGCGAACCGGATCCCCTCGAACGCACACTCCACCGCGGACGCCGAGGCCAGGCCCACGTCCAGTACCGCACCGCGCCACCGCACCCACCACCACGGCCCCTGCTGAGCCGTGGTGGAGTCTTCCCCCGTCGTGGTCATGCCTCCAGCCTACGGTCGCCCCGTGCCGGATTTCCGGCGACTTTCGACGACTGGTTCACACCACTTCGAGTGACCGGACGACCACAGTCGTGTGCGACGGGGGCCACAGAAACAGGTGGTGCGTGCGGGAGCGCGCCGATCTACACCGTCGCGTCGGGGGCCGGTGGTACGGCATAGTAGGAGTCGCCACTCGGCCACCTGACCGTTTGTCCGGTTCGGCCAAGTTTGATCCCCCGTGGTGTAATTGGCAGCACCGTGGCTTTTGGTGCCATTTGTCCGGGTTCGAGTCCTGGCGGGGGAGCCACAGCACACCGGAACGGCGCACGGGCCCTGACAGCACTGTCGGGGCCCGCTCTCATGTCGACCGGGAAACGCCCCGGTATCCTGCGGATGTCACCCCACCCTCTCCACAGCCGAAGGGCATCCCGTGAGCGCCATTCGCCCGGCAGCCGTCGTCGTTCTCGCAGCGGGTGAGGGCACCCGTATGAAGTCGGCCACACCCAAGGTCCTGCACGAGCTGTGCGGTCGCAGCCTCGTGGGCCATGTGCTCGCCGCGGCCCGCGAGTTGGATCCCGAGCACCTCGTCGTGGTGGTGGGGCACGCGCGGGAGAAGGTCGTCGCTCATCTCGCCGACACCGACGCCGACGTCCGCACCGCGGTGCAGGCGCAGCAGAACGGCACCGGGCACGCCGTACGGATGGCCCTGGAGGAGCTGGGCGGTGCCGTCGACGGGACCGTCGTCGTGGTGTGCGGGGACACTCCCCTGCTGACCGGCGAGACCCTCAACACCCTTGCCGCCACGCACTCCTCGGACGGCAACGCGGTCACCGTGCTGAGCGCCGAGGTGCCGGACGCGACGGGGTACGGCCGGATCGTGCGGGACCCCGCCACCGGTGCCGTGACCGCGATCGTCGAGCACAAGGACGCCTCCGAGGCGCAGCGGGCGATCCGGGAGATCAACTCCGGGGTGTTCGCCTTCGACGGGCAGCTGCTCGCCGACGCGCTCGGCAAGGTGCGCACCGACAACTCGCAGGGCGAGGAGTACCTGACGGACGTGCTCGGCATCCTGCGTGAGGCCGGGCACCGGGTGGGCGCGGCCGTCGCCGCCGACCACCGCGAGATCGCCGGGATCAACAACCGGGTGCAGCTCTCCGAGGCCCGGCGCATCCTCAACGACCGGCTGCTGACCGACGCCATGCTGGCCGGTGTCACCGTGATCGACCCGGCCACCACCTGGGTCGACGTGACCGTCACCTTCGGCCAGGACGCCGTCGTGCACCCGGGCACCCAGCTGCACGGCTCCACCCACATCGGCGAGGGCGCCGAGGTGGGCCCCAACACCCGCCTCACGGACACGGTCGTCGAGGCCGGGGCCCGGGTCGACAACACGGTGGCCTACAGCTCCCATGTCGGCCCCGGCGCGAGCGTCGGGCCGTTCGCCTATCTGCGCCCCGGCACCCGGCTGGGCGCCAAGAGCAAGATCGGCACGTACGTCGAGACGAAGAACGCGACCATCGGCGAGGGGACGAAGGTGCCGCACCTGTCCTACGTCGGTGACGCCACCATCGGTGAGTACACCAACATCGGTGCCGCGAGCGTCTTCGTGAACTACGACGGGAAGGACAAACACCACACCACCGTGGGGTCGCACTGCCGCACGGGTTCGGACAACATGTTTGTGGCTCCTGTCACGGTCGGGGACGGCTCCTACACCGCGGCGGGGTCGGTGATCACGAAGGACGTGCCGCCCGGTTCGCTGGCCGTGGCCCGTGGCCAGCAGCGGAATATCGAGGGTTGGGTGGCCCGCAAGCGCCCGGGGAGCGCGGCGGCGAAGGCCGCCGAAGCGGCCTCTGGCCAGCACGAGCGCGAGAGCTGACCGGAAACAGGTGCGCCGAAGTCGTCGTACCGTGATAAGTGCACACCCCCGCTGTAGACACCTCTGAGGAGACAGCTGTGACCGGGATCAAGACGACCGGCGAGAAGAAGATGATGTTCTTCTCCGGCCGCGCCCACCCCGAGCTTGCCGAGGAGGTCGCCCAGCAGTTGGGTGTCGGGGTCGTCCCGACCAAGGCCTTCGACTTCGCGAACGGCGAGATCTACGTCCGCTACCAGGAGTCGGCCCGCGGTGCGGACTGCTTCGTGATCCAGAGCCACACGGCTCCGATCAACCAGTGGATCATGGAGCAGCTCATCATGATCGACGCGCTGAAGCGTGCGTCGGCCCGCTCCATCACCGTGATCGTGCCGTTCTACGGCTATGCCCGCCAGGACAAGAAGCACCGCGGCCGTGAGCCGATCTCGGCCCGGCTGATCGCGGACCTGATGAAGACGGCCGGTGCCGACCGCATCCTGACCGTCGACCTGCACACCGACCAGATCCAGGGCTTCTTCGACGGGCCCGTGGACCACCTGTTCGCGCTGCCGCTGCTGGCGGACTACGTGGGGCAGAAGGTGGACCGGGCGAAGCTCACCGTCGTCTCGCCGGACGCCGGCCGGGTGCGGGTCGCGGACCGCTGGTGCGACCGGCTGGGCGCGCCGCTGGCGATCGTGCACAAGCGGCGCGACAAGGACGTGGCGAACCAGGTGACCGTCCACGAGGTCGTGGGTGAGGTCAAGGGCCGGGTGTGTGTCCTGGTCGACGACATGATCGACACCGGTGGCACCATCTGCGCGGCCGCGGACGCGCTGTTCGCGCACGGTGCGGAGGACGTCATCGTGACGGCCACCCACGGTGTGCTGTCGGGTCCGGCGGCCGACCGTCTGAAGAACTCCCGGGTGAGCGAGTTCGTGTTCACCAACACCCTGCCGACGCCGGGTGAGCTCTCCCGCGACCTGGACAAGATCAAGGTGCTGTCGATCGCGCCGACGATCGCGAGCGCGGTGCGTGAGGTCTTCGAGGACGGTTCGGTGACGAGCCTCTTCGACGAGCAGTAAGCGTGCGATGAGCTGTAAAAACGCTTCTGCATGATCGATTTTTCAGCGGCCTCCCCAGCCGAGTAGACTGCCCCAGTTGCTCGGCGAGGGAGGCCGTATCCATGGATACGGCGATCCGTTATCGACGCGCTCTTCGTAGCAGGCCGTTCGTGGCCGGGTGACCCTGTCCGTTACTCACCCATACGAGGAGTGATCCGCATGTCCGAGGTCAAGATCTCCGCCGAGACCCGTTCCGAGTTCGGCAAGGGCGCCGCCCGCCGCATCCGCCGTGACTCCAAGGTTCCCGGTGTTCTCTACGGTCACGGTGGCGAGACGGTCCACCTGACCCTCCCGGGCCACGAGCTGCTGCTCGCGCTGCGCACGTCGAACGTCCTGATCTCCCTGGACATCGACGGCAAGACCAACGAGCTGGCGATCCCGAAGTCCGTGCAGCGCGACCCGATCAAGGGCTTCCTGGAGCACGTCGACCTGCTGCTGGTCAAGCGCGGCGAGAAGGTCACGGTCGAGATCCCGGTCCACACCGAGGGCGAGCTGGCCCCGGGCGGCTACCTGCTGGAGCACGTCCTGAACGCGCTGCCGGTCGAGGCCGAGGCCACCCACATCCCCGAGTCGGTCACCGTCTCCGTCGAGGGCCTGGAGGCCGGCGCCTCCATCCTCGCCAAGGACATCAAGCTCCCGAACGGCACCACGCTGGCCGTCGACGAGGACGCGGTCGTCCTCCAGGTGCTGGCCGCGCAGGCCGAGGAGACCGAGGGCGAAGAAGAGGCCGAGGGCGAAGAGGCCGCCGAGGCCTGAGCCCCAGCGCTCGCCGTATAAGCTCCAGCCGCTGCTCCCTCAGGGGGGCGGCGGCTGTTGCACGTGAGGAGACATGGACGTGACCACCCCTGCCAGCGACCCCTGGCTGATCGTGGGCCTCGGCAACCCGGGACCCGAGTACGCCGCCAACCGGCACAACGTCGGCTTCATGGTGGCCGATCTGCTGGCCCAGCGGATCGGGGGCCGGTTCAAGCGGGCCGGCAAGGCGCAGGCGCAGGTCGTCGAGGGGCGGATCGGGCCGCCCGGACCGGCGAACCGGCGGGTGGTCCTGGCCAAGCCGATGTCCTTCATGAACCTGTCCGGCGGCCCGGTGAACGCGCTCAAGGACTTCTACAAGGTGCCGGTTACGAACATCGTGGCGATCCACGACGAGCTCGACATCGACTACGGCGTCCTGCGCCTCAAGCTGGGCGGCGGGGACAACGGCCACAACGGGCTGAAGTCGATGACGAAGGCGTTCGGCGCGGAGTACCACCGGGTGCGGTTCGGGATCGGGCGCCCTCCGGGCCGTATGCAGGTCGCCGACTTCGTGCTGAAGGACTTCTCGTCGAGCGAGCGCAAGGAGCTGGACTACTTCGTGGACCGGGCGGCCGACGCGGTGGAGGCGCTGGTGACCGAGGGTCTGGAGCGGGCGCAGAGCACGTACAACTCCTAGCCCCGGCCCTCCTCCCCGGCCCGCATTGACTTCCGGCAATGCCATGGCCAATGATCCCGGCCATGCCTGCCACCGCCGCCTCCTCCCGTCCAGCCGCCCGCCAGACCTCGACCGCCGCCCTGCGGTTCGGGAGACTCGCGGCGATGGGGACGGTCACGGTGGTCATCCTGATCGCCGGGGTGTGGGCCTCCTGGGGCAGCGCGCAGTACGTGATGCTGACCAAGGGGCGCGAGCGGGGCACGGTCGAGGTGGAGCGGTGCGCCGGGGACGTGTGCAGCGGGCCGTACACGCCGTCGTCGCACGGGTCGGTGGCGCGGGACCGGGTGGACATCGAGCACACGGTGGCGGTGCGCAAGGGGCAGCGCTACGCGGTCGTGGTCAAGCCCGGTACGCGGGACGTCGTACGGTCCGGACCGGCCGGAGTGCTCTACTCCTGGGTGCCGATGGGCGGGGCGCTGCTGCTCGCGGCGGTGGTCGTGGCGGGCGGGCTGCGCCGGACGCGGTTCGCGTGGGTGCTGGCGGGGTCGGGGGTCGCCCTGCTCACGGCGGCTTTCGTGACGGTCTGAGAGGGTTCGGCGTTCTCTTTTTCTGTGGAGGAACTGAGTGTTGCCTGTTCGTGATTGACCAGAGGTCAGTCACAGCCGCAAGCTGAGCCGCCCCCTCCACATCTTCCCGTTCACTCTCGAAGATGGATAACTGCCCCATGCGTACCCTCCACCGCGCCGGCGTCCTGTCCGCCGTCGCCGCAGCGGCCTTCCTCGTCGCTCCGGTCGCCCACGCCACCCCGCCCGGGGACAACGGCACCGTGAAGATCCACGACGCCGGCACCGGCGAAGAGCTCCGCAAGAACGAGCCGCACGTGTGCACCTTCTACCTGGACGCCTTCGGCTTCGACGCCGTCCAGGAGGTCGACTGGCACATCGAGGCCTGGGCCCCGACGGCCGACGTCAAGGGCAAGACCGTGAAGTCCGGCGAGATCACGCTGGACTCCGACGGCCACGGCCGTACGGAGAACCTGTCGCTGCCCGACGGCCACTACAAGCTGTTCTGGAACTTCGAGGGCGAGAAGGGCGCGGCCAAGCACAAGGTCTTCTGGACGGACTGCGAGGACGAGCAGGGCGGGGGCGGCGGTACGGCCACGCCCACCGCGTCGGCCACGCCGTCCACCTCGGCCACGGTCGGCCCGTCCGGCTCGCCCGGCACCGGCCCGAGCGACCAGCCGAGCACCGAGCCCAGCGAGTCCACCGAGGCCGGGGCCTCCGCGTCGGCCTCCTCCTCCGCCTCCCCGCAGGGGTCCACCGGCGACCTCGCCGAGACCGGCAGCAGCGCTCCGGTCGGCCTGCTCGCGGGGGTCTCCGCGGCGCTGGTGGCGGCGGGCGGTTACCTCGTGGTCCGGCGGCGCCGGGCCTGACGTACACGAGAAGGCGGTGCCCCCCGGGATCGATCCCGGGGGGGGGCACCGCCTTTGTGCGTGCGGAGGTCAGCCGGTGTTGCGCAGGCCGGCCGCCACGCCGTTGACCGTCAGGAGCAGGGCGCGGGAGAGCAGCGGGTCGGCGGGCTCACCCGCGGCGGCCGCGTCGCGCTGGCGCTTGAGCAGGGTCACCTGGAGGTAGGAGATCGGGTCCAGGTAGGCGTCCCGGATCGCGAAGGTCTGCTTCAGGACCGGGGTGGCGTCGAGGAGTTCGGCCTCGCCGGTGATCCGCAGGACCTCGCGGACGGTGAGCTCGTGCTCGGCCTCGATGTCGGCGAAGACGTGCTGGAGCTCGGCCGGGACCAGGGTCTCGACGTAGTGGCGGGCGATGCGCAGGTCGGTCTTCGCGAGCGTCATCTCCACGTTGGAGATGAAGTTGCGGAAGAAGTGCCACTGCTCGTGCATCTCGTCGAGGACGGTGTCCAGGCCCGCCTCGCGCAGCGCCTTGAGGCCCGAGCCGACGCCGAACCAGCCCGGGACGATCTGCCGGGACTGGGTCCAGCCGAACACCCACGGGATGGCGCGCAGTCCGTCGAGGGAGACGCCCGAGCCGGGGCGCCGGGAGGGCCGGGAGCCGAGGTGCAGGTCGGCGAGCTGGTCCACCGGCGTCGAGGCGAGGAAGTAGTTCGGCAGGTCCGGGTCCTCGACGAGACGCCGGTAGGCCGCGTGGGCGGCGTCGCTCACCACGTCCATCGCCGCGTCCCAGCGGGCCAGCGCCTCGTCGGACTGGCGCGGGGCGGTGTGCAGGGCGGAGGCCTGGAGCGTGGCGGCGACCGTCAGCTCCAGGTTCTCCCGGGCCAGCGACGGCACGAGGTACTTGTCGGAGATGACCTCGCCCTGCTCGGTCACCTTGATCTCGCCCTCCAGGGTGCCCCAGGGCTGGGCGAGGATCGCGTCGTGCGAGGGGCCGCCACCGCGGCCGACGGTGCCGCCGCGGCCGTGGAAGAGGCGCAGGCGTACGCCGTACCGGTGGGCGACGTCGCGCAGCCGGCGCTGGGCGCGGTGGATCTCCCACTGCGAGGTGGTGATGCCTCCGAACTTCGAGGAGTCGGAGTAGCCGAGCATGACCTCCTGCACATCGCCCCGGAGCGCGACCAGGCGCCGGTAGGACGGGTCGGAGAGCATGTCCTCCAGGATGGTGTCGGCGGCCTTCAGCTCGTCGGTGGTCTCCAGGAGCGGCACGATGCCGATCTTCGCCCAGCCGGCGTGCAGGTCCAGCAGCCCCGCCTCGCGGGCAAGGACCGCGGCGGCGAAGACGTCGTCGGCGCCCTGGCACATCGAGATGATGTACGACTCGACGACCTCGGGCCCGAAGACCTCCAGGGCCCGCTTCACGGTCTGGAAGACCCCGAGGGTCTTCTCGCCGGCCGCGTCCACCGGCGCCGGAGTGGGTGCCAGCGGCCTGCGGGAGCGCAGCTCCTTCGCCAGCAGCCTGGCCCGGTAGTCGCGGGGCATGTCGGCGTACCGCCAGGACTCCTCGCCGAGCCGGTCGAAGAGCTGGCCGAGGGCGTGGTGGTGGGCGTCGGCGTGCTCGCGGACGTCCATGGTGGCGAGCTGGAGGCCGAACGCGGCCAGGGTACGGATGGTGCGGTCCAGCCGGCCGTCGGCGAAGAGCCCGCCCCGGTGCTCGCGCAGCGAGCTCTGGATCAGGGTGAGGTCCTGGAGCAGCTCGCTGGTGCCGAGGTAGTCGCGGCCGTCCTCGTGCGGGATGCCCTTGGCCAGGCGGGTCTTGGTGTTCTCCAGCTTCTGCCGGATGCAGGTGGCCTTGAGGCGGTACGGCTCCTCGGCGTTCAGCCGCTTGTAGCGCGGGCTGATCTCCGGGAGACGCTCCAGGTCGGCCTTGAGGGACTCCAGGAGTTCCTCGGTGGCGCCGGTGTAGCGGATGGAGTTCGACAGGAAGCCCCGCAGCTCGTCGATGAGCTCCAGGGCGTCGTTGATGCCGTGCTCGTGCTGGAGGATCAGGACGTCCCAGGTGACCTGCGGGGTGACGTTGGGGTTGCCGTCCCGGTCGCCGCCGATCCAGGTGCCGAAGGTGAGGGGGCGGGTGGCGTCGGGGATCTTGACGCCGACGCGCTCCAGCTCGGCGGTGAGGTCCTCCAGGACGTCGCCCACCGCGCCGGCGTGCAGCTCGTCGAGGTAGTAGATGGCGTTGCGGGCCTCGTCGGCGGGCTCGGGGCGCACGACGCGGAGTTCGTCCGTCTGCCAGACGAGGTCGATGTTCTCGGCGAGCCGGGTGTCGTGGCGGCGCCGGTCCGCCTCGATGACCGGCGTCTCCAGAAGGGCGGCGATCCGGCGGAGCTTGTTCAGCACCGAGCGGCGGGCCGCCTCCGTCGGGTGGGCCGTGAAGACCGGGCGGACGTTGAGGTTGGCGACGGTCTGGCGCAGGTGCTCGGGGTCGGCGTCCTTGAGGCGGTCGGCCGTGCGGGCGAGGAGACCGCCCTCGGCGGCGCGCCGGGCCCGCAGCTCACGGCCGCGGTGCACCTGCTCGGTGACGTTGGCCAGGTGGAAGTAGGTGGAGAAGGCGCGCACCAGCTTGGCGGCGGTCTCCAGTTCGGTGCCGCGCAGCAGCTCGGCGGCGGCCTCGCCGTCCTCACGGGTGAGGTGGCGCACCCGCTCGACCAGGTCCAGCAGCTCGGGACCCTCCTGGCGGACGAGGGTCTCGCCCAGGAGATCGCCCAGGCGGCGGATGTCGGCGCGCAACTCACTACCGGTCGACGTGGCGCTCGTAGTCAGGTCGTCGGCACTGCTCACAGGTGCGGCTCCTTGCAGTGTTGAAGCTCGTCCGGGAGGGGAACCCGGAGTGCGGTCGTGCGGCAGCCGCCGCATACGGGCCGGACATCCGGGAAGAAATCAGAGCGGACCGCGCTGTCCGACCGACTCCAAGGATAGGTGTCGATGCGGACGCGCAGACTTTTGGGCTCTTGCCGTGAGACGGCGACGCACTGCCATACTTACGACGCCGTAGGTTACGGAACCGTAGGGACCGCCGTAACGGACCACGGGAAGGATCTCCGCAGCCCGGCACCTGTCTCAACCCTCGACCCCACAGGGGACGCCCCATGACCGCGAGCTCCGATGTGATCGATGACGCCCCGAAGTCGACCGACGGCCCGACACCGCCCTCCGCGACCCTGGGCGGCGAGCAGAAACGCTCGATCGAGCAGATCACGCTGGTCCTCTTCATCACCGTCCCCTTCCTCGCTCTGCTCGCGGCGGTGCCGCTGGCGTGGGGCTGGGGTGTGAGCTGGCTTGACCTCGGTCTGCTGGTCTTCTTCTACTACCTCGGATGCCATGGCATCACGATCGGCTTCCACCGCTACTTCACGCACGGCTCCTTCAAGGCCAAGCGGCCGCTGCGGATCGCGCTGGCGATCGCGGGCTCGATGGCGGTCGAGGGCCCGCTGGTGCGCTGGGTGGCCGACCACCGCAAGCACCACAAGTTCTCCGACGCCGAGGGCGACCCCCACTCGCCGTGGCGGTTCGGCGAGACGGTCCCGGCGCTGATCAAGGGCCTGTGGTGGGCCCACATCGCCTGGATGTTCGACGAGGAGCAGACCCCGCAGGACAAGTACGCGCCGGACCTGATCAAGGACCCGGCGATCAGGGCGATCTCGCGCCAGTTCATCTACTGGACGATGCTCTCGCTGGCCCTGCCCGCCGTGATCGGCGGTCTGGTGACGATGTCCTGGTGGGGCGCGTTCACCGGTTTCTTCTGGGGCTCGCTGGTCCGCGTCTGCCTCCTGCACCACGTGACCTGGTCGATCAACTCGATCTGCCACGCGGTCGGCAAGCGGCCCTTCAAGTCGCGGGACCGCTCGGGCAACGTGTGGTGGCTGGCCGTGCTGTCCTGCGGTGAGTCCTGGCACAACCTGCACCACGCCGACCCGACCTCGGCGCGGCACGGGGTGATGCGGGGGCAGGTGGACTCCTCGGCGCGGATCATCCGCTGGTTCGAGCTGCTCGGCTGGGCGTACGACGTGCGCTGGCCGTCACGCTCGCGTATCGATTCCCGCCGGATCACGGACGGGGACGGCTCCCGGCGCAAGGAGGAGACCGCCGAGGCGGCATGATGGACGCCGTGGCGACCGACTCCAGCAGTACCCCGAGTGACGAAGCGAAGCCGCGGCGTGCCCGGCGCACCCGGATGACGGGTGCCGAGCGCCGCGCGCAGCTTCTGGAGATCGGTCGCACCCTCTTCGCGGCGAAGGGCTTCGAGGCCACCTCGGTGGAGGAGATCGCGGCGAAGGCGGGCGTCTCCAAGCCGGTGGTGTACGAGCACTTCGGCGGCAAGGAGGGGCTGTACGCGGTGGTGGTGGACCGCGAGATGCGGCGGCTGCTGGACATGGTGACGAGTTCGCTGACCGCGGGGCATCCCCGGGAGCTGTGCGAGCAGGCGGCGTTCGCGCTCCTCGACTACATCGAGGAGTTCACGGACGGTTTCCGCATCCTGGTCCGCGACTCCCCGATCCCCCAGTCCACGGGTTCCTTCGCCTCGCTCATCTCGGACATCGCCACGCAGGTGGAGGACATCCTGGGCCGCGAGTTCAAGAGCCGCGGCTTCGACCCGAAACTGGCCCCGCTGTACGCCCAGGCCCTGGTCGGCATGGTCGCCCTGACCGGCCAGTGGTGGCTGGACGTGCGCCGCCCGAAGAAGGCGGAGGTCGCCGCGCACCTGGTCAACCTGGCCTGGCACGGCCTGGACGGCCTGGAGGCGAAGCCGCACCTGATAGGGCGCCGGAAGAGCTGAAGGGGCTGGACGGGATGGCGGAACCGTCGGAGACGGTCTGCCGGGTCTGCGGATACGACGACGGGGTGGAGCCCTTCTGGGAGGGGGGCCGGCCCGACGAGGGGGCCATCTGCCCGTGCTGCGGGAACGAGCCCGGCATGAGCGATGTCAGCGTGATGGGCCTGCGCGGCTACCGCGGCTACTGGCTCGGCCAGGGCGTCCCCTGGAACTCGCCGGGCTCACGCCCCAAGGACTGGGACATCCTGGAGCAGGTCGAGCGCATCCCGGCGGAGTGGCGCTGACCCGTCACCGCCCGCACGACGGCCCGTGCACCTCGTGGTGCACGGGCCGTCGTCGTGTTCTGTCGCGGGTCAGTGCTTGAAGACGTCCTTGGTCTTCTCCTTGGCCTGGCGAGCGTCGCCCTTGGACTGTGCGGCACGGCCCTCGGCTTCCATGCGCTCGTTGCCGACCGCGCGCCCCACCGTCTCCTTGGCCTTGCCCTTGGCCTGCTCCACCTTGGCCTTGGCCTTCTGGTCTCCTGCCACGGTTCTCACTCCCAGCGATGGACGACTTCGCTTTCATCACTGCGGGTGACCCCTGACGGCCCGCTCAAACCCGTCAGTTCTCCTTGCGCGCCACCGCGAAGACGCGGCGGAACGGGAACGGGGTGCCGTGCGGGCCCCTCGGATACGCCTCGCGCAGGGCCGACCGGTACGCGGCCAGGAACCCCTCCCTGGCGCCCGGGTCGTCGGCGAGGGCGGCCAGGAGCGGGCGCAGGCCCGTGCCCTTCACCCAGTCCAGGACCGGGTCCTCACCCTGGAGCAGGTGCACGTAGGTCGTCTCCCAGGCGTCGACCTCGCAGCCCAGGTCGGCCAGCACCGCCAAATACGCCTCGGTCGTGAGCACGGCGTCCTCGTGGCGCAGGGCGTCCGCGAGGCCCGCGGACTCCGCCAGCTCGCGCATCAGGCGGTGGCTCGGGGAGCCGAAGTTGCCGGGGACCTGGAAGGCGAAGGTGCCGCCGGGGGCGAGCCCGGCGATCCACTCGGCGAACCGCTCCACGTGCCCCGGCACCCACTGGAGCGTGGCATTGCTGATGATCAGGTCGTACGGCTGCGCGGGCGCCCAGGTGCGCACGTCCGCGTGGGCGAAGTCGAGGCTCCCGCCGCCGGCCGTGGGCCCCGCGTACTCGACCCGTGCCTTGTCGAGCATCTCGGCCGAGTTGTCGTAGCCGGTGATCCGGGCGGTGGGCCAGCGAGTGGCGAGGAGTGTGGTCACGTTGCCGGGGCCGCAGCCCAGGTCGGCGATCAGGGGCGACCGGCCGGGCAGGTCCGGGACCCTGGAGAGGAGGTCGGTGAAGGGGCGGGCGCGGTGGCCGGCGTGGCGGAGGTACTGAGCGGGGTCCCAGGTCGTCATGGGGCTCAGTGTTCCCGCCTTTTTATCTTGACGTCAAGAGGATCGATATCAAGAGACTCCACATCAAGAGACTTCACATCGACACAACCACTACACTGATCGTCATGGAGGACGAGGTCGATCGGCTGGTCGCTGCGTGGCGCCGGGAGCGCCCTGACCTCGACGTGGAACCGCTCGAGGTGCTCAGCCGGGTGAGCAGACTGGCCCGGCACCTGGACCGGGCGCGCCGGCTGGCCTTCGCCGAGCACAGCCTGGAGCCCTGGGAGTTCGACGTGCTGACCGCGCTCCGGCGCGCGGGGACGCCGTACCAGCTCTCCCCGGGGCAGCTGCTGACGCAGACTCTGGTCACCTCGGGCACCATGACCAACCGCATCGACCGGCTGGCCAAGAAGGGCCTGGTGGAGCGGCTGCCCGATCCGAGCGACCGGCGCGGAGTGCTGGTCAGGCTCACCGAGGACGGCAAGGACCGCGCGGACCAGGCCCTCGCCGGTCTGCTGGAACAGGAACGCGCGATCCTCGCCGAGCTCTCCCGCGCCCAGCGCGGGGAACTGGCCGGTCTGCTACGCCAGTTGACCGCCCCGTTCGACAACATCCCCGGCTAGGCGCTCCGCAGGGAGAGCCGATCGGGTGGTCCCGGGCCGGCGTCGGACGGCGGTGCCGTTGCGACGCGTCGCGCCCGCGCGGCGGAGCCGCCTGCCGGCACAGCCCCGCGTGACGTCGCACCGGCGATAATCAGGCGGCCCAGTCCCCTACGCCAACTGCCCGCCCCGTTCGACGACATCCCCGGCCAGGTCGGCCGGCCCCACACCCGCGCGCCGCGCCAACGCGACGGCGGCCAGGGTGGAGTGGACGCCCAGCTTGCCGAGGACGTTCTGCATATGGGTGCGGACGGTGTGCGGGGAGAGGAACAGCCGCTCGGCGACCGCCTTGCGGCCCAGCCCGGCCACCATGCAGCGCAGCACCTCGCGCTCCCGCGGGGTGAGGGACTCCACCAGGCGCTCGCTCTCGGTGCGGTGCTTGCGGGCGGCGGTGAGCTCGCGCAGGACGCCGGTGAGCAGCGCGGGCGGCAGATGGGTCTCGTCCCGCAGGACCCCCCGGATGACGGTGAGCAGCCGGGACAGCGAGCAGTCCTTGGCGACCCAGCCCGAGGCGCCCGCCTGAAGCGCGAGCGCGGCCCGGCGCGGGTCGTCCTTCTCGGCGAGCACGACGATCCGGACCGCCGGCTGCGCCGTACGGACCCCGGCGACCAGCGAGATGCCGTCGACCAGACCGTCCTCGTTGCCCTCCTGCACGGAGACCGCGGGCCTGATGCCCTGGACGTTGCCGCCCAGGTCGGCGTCGACGAGCAGGACGTCGAAGCGGCGGCCCTCGGCGGCCGCGCGCTCCAGCGAGCGCAGCGCGGCAGGACCGCTGCCGGCCGCGGAGACCTCCACGTCCGGCTCGGCCGCGAGCGCCGCGGCGAGCGATTCGGCGAAGATGCGATGGTCGTCGACGACCAGGACTCGGATGCGAACCACGTAACCCCCTTCCCCGAGCTCTCGAAGAGCAGGGGATACCCCATCGCCATCGTCTGAGGACGACTCGGGAGACGACACCGCCGCGAGTACGACGCCTGAAGCACGATGGCCGCACGGCCGCCGCCGCGCAAGAACTGCTACCCCCACTTCGGGCGCCGTACCCGACTGTCTCGCCCCCCTGCATCAGCACCGGCCCCCACCGGTGCTGTTCATCAGGGTACGGCCGGGGGGCAGGAGCGGAAGGTTATTTGCAGAACTGGCCGTCCGGGGCGTTTATGGTGAGCCGCATGTTTCGTCTGGAGACAGAAGTCGACAAGGCCCGGCTCGATCTGCTCCGCACCCGGCTGCGGGACGCCAACACGGCGGCCTCCCCGGTGCTCCGCGCCCTGCGCGGAACCCCAGGTGAACGGGAACTCCCGCTCCACCTCTGGGTGGTGGACGAGACCGGCGCCCTGGCGGGCGGACTGGTCGGCCACACCTGGACGAGCTGGCTCCACGTGACCTATCTCTGGGTCGACGAACGGCACCGCGGGGCGGGCCTGGGTTCGCAGTTGCTCGCACAGGCGGAGCGAACGGCGCGTCACGAGCGGGGCTGCACCTCCGTGCGCCTGGAGACCTGGGACTTCCAGGCGCCGGAGTTCTACCGGAAGCAGGGGTACGACGTGGTGTGCGTGATCCCGGACTATCCGCCGGGGGTCACGGAGTTCACGCTGACCAAGCGGCTCAGCCCCTGAAGCGCCAGGAGCCCGGATCGTCCGCGGGTTCCAGGCCGAGCTCGCTCGCGATGCCGGCCGCGCGGCGGTGCGAGACGTCGGGGTAGTGCCCGGGGTGCACCTCGACGAAGCCGTTGGGGTCGGCGGCGGCCGTGCGCAGGGCCTCGCGGAGGATGTGCTCCTGCTCCGCCAGCCTGGCCCGCTCCTCCCGTCGGCGGGAGACGGTCGCGCCCCGGCGGGCCGTGGCCGCGACCACGCTGAGCGCGATCAGCGCGAACGCCCCGACGCTCAGCACGTCCCGCGTCGCGTCCAGGTCTCCCGGCATCCGGGGGCGCAGTTCACCCCGGGGGTCGGCGAGCACGGTGACGCGCTGGCCGAGGGCGAAGCTGCCGGACCCGGCCTGGAGGGCGGGGCCGGGGAGCCGGGTGCCGTCGCGGCGGGCGAGGGCGTAATCGTAGGTGTGGTCGGCCCGGCTCTGGTCGGGGTCGAGCCACTCGCGCACGACGGTCGCGCTGATCCGCTCGCCCCGCCGCTCCAGGGTGAGGTCGTCGCGAGCCAGGTCGGCGATGTACACGGCCACCAGGGAGGCGCCCACCACGAGGAGCGCCGCGGACAGGCCGGTCTCGTCGGCGGCGAGTTTCGTCAGCAGCACGGCGAGGAGCACGCCGTGGGCGATCCACAGGGGCACCAGGAGGCCGGAGCCCTGGTGGTCCGCCAGCACGAAGAGGCCGGCGATCGCGGCAAGCGCGTAGCAGCCGATGCCGATCGCCGACAGGATGCGATGACGCCCTCGACTCACGCTCCGAACCTACTGGGGCGTACGTCAGGGTGAGGCCCGGCTTTCCCCAAGTTCGGATCAAGCCGGGCAAAACAGCGGTCAGCCGGTCTCAGGACAGGCGCCGGGCCCCCGCGGAGGGAACCGCCTCGAAGACCCGCGGAGCGGTGAACTCCGCGGCGGCGAAGGCCTCTTCGACCGCCTTGGTGATGGCCGCCACGTCGGTCGCCTCGGCCAGCACGATCGCCGAGCCGCCGAAGCCGCCGCCGGTCATCCGGGCGCCCAGGGCACCGGAGGCGAGGGCGGTGTCGACGACCAGGTCCAGCTCCGGGCAGGAGATCCGGAAGTCGTCCCGCAGCGAGGCGTGGCCCGCGACCAGCACCGGGCCGATCGCGCGGGTCTCGCCCGACTCCAGCAGGGCGACGACCTTCTCGACCCGCTCGTCCTCGGTGACCACGTGCCGCACCAGGCGTACGGCCTCCTCGTCGTCGCCGAGCCGTCCGAGGGCCGCGTCGAGCTCGCCGTAGGGGATGTCCCGCAGCGCGTCGACGCCGAGCAGGGCCGCGCCCCGCTCGCAGCCGGCGCGGCGCTTGCCGTACTCGCCCTCGCTGTGCGAGTGCTTGACCTGTGTGTCGACGACGAGCAGGACCATGCCCTCGGCGGCGAGGTCGAAGGGGATCTGCTTCTGGGACAGGTCCCGGGTGTCGAGGAACAGGGCGTGGCCGCTCTCGCAGCAGGCGGACGCGGTCTGGTCCATGATCCCGGTGGGGGCGCCGACGTAGACGTTCTCGGCGCGCTGGCACAGGCGGGCCAACTGCCAGCGCTGGAGGCCGAGTTCGTACAGGTCGTTCAGGGCGAGCGCGACGACGACCTCCAGGGCCGCCGAGGAGGACAGGCCCGCGCCCGACGGCACCGTCGAGGTGAGGTGGATGTCCGCGCCGGTGACCGGGTGGCCGGCCTCGCGCAGCGCCCAGACCACTCCGGCCGGGTAGGCGGTCCAGTTCCGGTCGCTCTCCGGGGCGAGGTCGTCCAGGCGCAGCTCGACGACGCCGCCCTCGACGTCGCCCGAGTGCAGCCGCAGGACCCCGTCGGTGCGCCGGGAGACGGCCGCGGTCGCGGTGTGCGGCAGCGCGAAGGGCATCACGAAGCCGTCGTTGTAGTCGGTGTGCTCACCGATGAGGTTGACGCGGCCGGGCGCCGACCAGACACCTTCGGGGTCGGTCCCGTACAGCTCGACGAAACCGTCCCGCACCTGCTGTGCCACTACTGCTCCTTCGCGATGTGCTGCGCGAACTCCCAGGCGTCCGCGACGATCCCCGCGAGGTCCGCGCGGGTCGGGTTCCAGCCCAGCTTCTCGCGGGCGGTGGCGGCGGAGGCGACCAGGGTGGCCGGGTCGCCGCCCCGACGGGGGGCCACGATCTCGGGGATCGGGTGGCCGGTCACCTGGCGGACCGTCTCGATGACCTGGCGGACGGAGAAGCCCTCGCCGTTGCCGAGGTTGCAGATGAGGTGTTCGCCCGGCTCGGCCGCCTTCAGGGCGAGGAGGTGGGCGTCGGCCAGGTCGGCGACGTGGATGTAGTCGCGGACGCAGGTGCCGTCCGGGGTCGGGTAGTCCTCGCCGAAGACCGAGATCGCCTCCCGCCTGCCCTGGGCGACCTGGAGGATCAGCGGGATGAGGTGCGACTCGGGGTCGTGCCGCTCGCCCTGGTTGCCGTAGGCGCCGGCGACGTTGAAGTAGCGCAGGGAGACGGCGCCCAGGCCGTGCGCGTTCGCCTCGCTGGTGATCATGAAGTCGACGGCGAGCTTGGAGGCGCCGTACGGGTTGGTGGGCCTGGTGGGCGCCGACTCGACGATCGGCACCTCCTCGGGCTCCCCGTACGTGGCGGCCGTGGAGGAGAAGACGAGCTTCTTGACGCCGGCCTCGCGCATCGCGCCGAGCAGCGCCATGGTGCCGCCGACGTTGTTGTCCCAGTACTTCTCGGGCTTCACGACCGACTCGCCGACCTGCGAGAACGCGGCGAAGTGGAGCACACCGTCGTAGGAGGAGTCGAGCCACTTGGCGGCGTCGCGGATGTCGCCCTCGATGAACGAGGCGCCCGCGGGCACTCCCTCGCGGAAGCCGGTGGAGAGGTTGTCGAGGACGACGACCTCGTGGCCCGCCTCGATGAGGTGCTGGGCCACGACCCCGCCGACATACCCCGCGCCACCTGTCACCAGGTACTTCATGAACTCGCTACCTCTCGCAGTCGCTGTGCCGCGGCCTCCGGCCGGATGTCGTTGATGAAGACGTTCATCCCCGACTCGGAGCCCGCGAGGAACTTCAGCTTGCCGGACGTACGACGGATGGTGAAAAGCTCCAGGTGCAGCGCAAAATCGTCGCGGTTGACGCCCTCGAAGTCCTCCAGCGCACCGAACGGCGCCTGGTGCCAGGCGGCGATGTACGGCGTCGGAGGCTCACCCTCGCCGAAAATCCGGTCGAAGCGCTTCAAGAGTTCCAGATAGACCTGGGGGAACTCTGTGCGGGCCTCCTCGTCGAGCCCGAGCAGATCGGGCACCCGGCGCTTCGGATACAGGTGCACCTCGTAGGGCCAGTGCGCGGCGTAGGGCACGAACGCGACCCAGTGCTCGCCCTCCAGGACCACCCGCTCACCGGCGAGCTCGCTCTCCAGTACGGCGTCGAAGAGGTTCTCCCCACCGGTCGCGTCCTTGTGCGCGGCGAGAGAACGCAGCATCAGGGCGGTGCGAGGAGTGGTGAAGGGGTACGCGTAGATCTGGCCATGGGGGTGACCCAGGGTCACACCGATCTCCGCACCCCTGTTCTCGAAACAGAAGACCTGCTCCACGGAGGGCAGATGAGACAGCTCCGACGTCCGGTCGGTCCACGCGTCCAGGACGAGCCGCGCCTGCTCCTCGGTGAGGTCCGCGAAGGAGGCGTTGTGGTCGGAGGTGAAGCAGACCACCTCGCAGCGCCCCGAGTCGCCGGCCAGCGAGGGGAAACGGTTCTCGAAGACCACGGCGTCGTACGACGAGTCCGGGATCTCGCTGAGGCGCTCACCCTGCGAGGGACACAGCGGGCACTCGTCCTTGGGCGGGTGGTAGGTGCGCCCCTGTCGGTGCGAGGCGATGGCCACGGAGTCGCCGAGCAGCGGATCCCGACGAACCTCGGACGTGGTGACAGTCCGCTCCAGCGGGCGCCGGTCCACGGCGTCGCGGACGGTGTCGTCGCGCAGGTCGTAGTAGATGAGCTCGCGACCGTCGGCCAGCCGGGTCGAGGTCTTCTTCACCGCTGAACTCCTTCACCCAAACATAACTAAACACAAATAACCATAAGCACCCACCAGCGTCAACATCGGAATCAAACAAAGCGCATCAGTCGAGGTGTTCAATTGCTGACTATGCAATCCCCCACAAACGGCGCACACGCCGCACATAACGCATACCTCGCGGCCGAGCTGAGGCTCCCCACCAACTGGCTCGACTACACGATCCTCGGCATCTACTTCGTCGTCGTCCTCGGCATCGGCTTCGCGGCCCGCCGCTCGGTGAAGACGAGCCTGGACTTCTTCCTCTCCGGCCGCTCCCTGCCGGCCTGGATCACGGGGCTCGCCTTCATCTCGGCCAACCTGGCGGCAACCGAGATCCTCGGCATGGCCGCCAACAGCGCCCAGTACGGCGCCTACACGGTCCACTGGTACTGGATCGGCGCCATCCCGGCCATGGTCTTCCTCGGCCTGGTGATGATGCCGTTCTACTACGGCAGCAAGGTGCGCTCGGTCCCCGAGATGCTGCTCCTGCGCTTCGACAAATGGGCCCACCTGCTCAGCTCGGCGCTGTTCGCCTTCGCGGCCATCCTCATCGCGGGCGTGAACCTCTACGCCCTCGCGATCGTGGTCGAAGCCCTCCTGGGCTGGCCGCAGTGGGTGGCGATCGTGGTCGCAGGCGCCTTCGTCCTCGCCTACATCACCCTCGGCGGCCTCTCCTCGGCGATCTACAACGAGGTCCTCCAGTTCTTCGTCATCCTGGCGGCCCTGATCCCGCTGGTCGTCCTGGGTCTGAAGAAGGTGGGCGGCTGGGGCGGCCTCACCGACAAGCTGACGGCGGAGCACGGCGCCAACTTCACCACCGCCTGGGGCGGCACCGGCATCGGCAGCGCGAACCCGCTGGGCGCGAACTGGCTGACGATCGTGCTCGGCCTCGGCTTCGTCCTGTCCTTCGGCTACTGGACGACGAACTTCGCGGAGGTCCAGCGGGCCCTGTCCGCGAAGAACCTCTCGGCGGCCCAGCGCACCCCCCTCATCGCCGCGTACCCGAAGATCTTCATCGTGTTCCTGGTGATGATCCCGGGCCTGGTGGCGGCCGCCCTGATCCCCGGCTTCGGCTCGGCCGACTCGGGCTACCAGTACAACGACGCCATCCCCTACCTCATGGAACAGCTCCTGCCGAACGGCGTCCTCGGCATCGCGGTCACCGGCCTCCTGGCCGCCTTCATGGCCGGCATGGCGGCGAACGTCTCGTCCTTCAACACGGTGTTCACGAACGACATCTGGGGCCGCTACGTGCAGCGGGGCCGGGAGGACGAGTACTACGTCCGCTTCGGCCGCCTGATCACGGTCATCGGCGTCTGCGCCTCCGTGGGAACGGCCTTCCTGGCCTCCTCCTTCTCGAACATCATGAGCTACCTCCAGACGCTGTTCTCCTTCTTCAACGTGCCGATGTTCGTCGTCTTCATCGTCGGCATGTTCTGGAAGCGGGCGTCGGCGAAGTCCGGCTTCTGGGGCCTGCTCGCGGGCACGGTCGCGGCGATGGTGAACTACTTCTGGATCTACAAGCAGGGCATCATCGACATCCCCACCGACCAGGGCGCCAACTTCGTCTCTGCGATCGTCGGCTTCGTGGCGGGTGCGGTGGTGATGGTCGCGGTGTCCCTCTTCACGGCCCCGAAGCCCACGGAGGAACTCCAGGGCCTGGTCTACGGCACGACGTCCCCGGGCATGTCGGAGCCGCCGGCCGCGGGCGACGACGCGTGGTACCGCAGGCCGGCCCTGCTGGGCTGGGGTGCCGTGGTCCTGGCCGCCGCCTGCTACATCCCGTTCTCGTTCTGATCGCGGAGGATTCGAGGAACCATGTCCGAACACGACGTCCAGCGGGAAGTCTCCGAACTCCAGGCCAAGTCGGCCACGGCGGCCCGCATCTTCGACCTGCGCCGCATCATCGGCGGCCTGTTCGTCCTCTACGGCATCATCGTCACGATCGCCGGCATCAACCCCTCCGACTCCTCCCTCGACAAGTCGGAGGGCATCAACATCAACCTGTGGACGGGCCTGGGGATGCTGCTGCTGGGCATCTTCTTCCTGATCTGGCTGAAGCTGAAGCCTGCGGCGCCTGTGCGGGTGGATCCACCGGAGGGTGAGGGGGGCGACTGAGCGCCTAAGGGGGTGCCGGGTCAGGTCGTCGGGCGCCTGCGGGTGCGTTGTGGCTGGTCGCGCAGTTCCCCGCGCCCCTAGGGAGTTGCAGTCGCCCACGGCGCGCAGGGGACGGGGTGGGGGGTGTCCGCCCGCAGCGGCCGGCGTCCGGAACCGGGCCCCTTGGAAGGGACCGAGCCGCCGGACCGAGGACGGACACCCCCCACCCCGGCACCGACCCACCCACTACACGGAACGCGCTACACGAGCCCCCACCGGACAGCAAGGGGCCGCCGCAGGCCTCCAGGGGCGCGGGGAACTGCGCTAAGACGCCCGCCCCCACCGGAGCCGCAGATATTCACGGTCCCGCCGCCGGAGGCACAGGCCCCGCCCGATCCAACAACCCCGTCCGCGCAGCCAACGCCGCCGCCTCCAACCGCGACCCGACCCCCAGTTTCATCAGCACCCGCTGCACATGCGTCCGCGCGGTCGAAGGTGCTATCCCCATCCCCGCCGCGATCAGCCGCGTGTCCTCCCCGTCGGCCACCCGCACCAGCACCTCCACCTCCCGAGGCGTCAGCATCTGGAGCAACCGCTGCCCCTCGTCGTCCGGCTGCGCCGCAGGATTCAGCAGCTCACTGAACGCCCCCTGCAACAACTGCGGCGCCACCGCCGCCTCCCCCGCCCGCGCCTTCATGATCGCCCGCTCGACACCCTCGATCCGCTCGTCGTGCCGCACATAGCCGGAGGCCCCCGCGGCGAACGCGGCGGCGATCCCACGAGGGCTCGGTACCGGCCCCAGCACCAGCACCGCCACCTGCGGCCGCTCCCGCTTGATCTTCACGACCGGGTCGAACATCCCCGGCTCGGCCGGCGTGGCCGTACCCAGCAGGCACACCTCGGGCGCCCGGCTGATCACCAGCTCCGCCGCCCCCGCGGCAGGCGCCGCCGCCGCGAGCACCCGGTGCCCCCGCAGCTTCAGTGCCGAGGCCAGCGCCTCGGCGAGCAATCGGTGGTCGTCGACCACCATGAGCCGAACTCCCATCGAGCAACCCCCCAGTCCCCCCATGGATCCGCGTGAAAGCCCCACTATGGATGCCCACTGATCCGCGCGGACAGAGGCCCTCTCCCAGCCCCCCGCCCTTCATGCCCCCGGAAGCTACACGCTAGTTCGACGTTGCGCTTCCCCTACCGGCGAGAAGTGTCCCGGAAGTGACGAATTCCCGGCTTTCCTGGCGTTCGAGGATGATGTGCGAGACCTTCACGCGCTCTCACGACCGCCACGCGTGCTCACGACCCTCAGGCGTCCTCGGCCAGCTCCAGCCACCGCATCTCCAGCTCCTCCCGCTCCCCCGCGAGATCCCGCAGCTCGGCGTCGAGGGAGGCGACCTTCGAGAAGTCAGTCGCGTTGTCGGCGATCTGCGCGTGCAGCTTGGTCTCCTTCTCGGAGATCTTGTCCAACTGCCGCTCGATCTTCTGGAGCTCCTTCTTCGCGGCCCGCTGATCGGCGGCGCTCTTCTCGGCGACGGGCTTCGCCACCACGGGCGAAGAAGCCGCCGCCGCCTCCTCCATCCGCTGCCGCCGCTCCAGGTACTCGTCGATGCCGCGCGGCAGCATCCGCAGGGTGGCGTCACCTAGCAGCGCGAAGACCCGGTCGGTCGTGCGCTCGACGAAGAACCGGTCGTGGGAGATGACGACCATCGAGCCGGGCCAGCCGTCGAGGACGTCCTCCAGCTGGGTCAGCGTCTCGATGTCGAGGTCGTTCGTCGGCTCGTCGAGGAACAGCACGTTGGGCTCGTCCATCAGCAGCCGCAGCAGCTGGAGCCGCCGCCGCTCACCGCCGGACAGGTCCCCGACCGGCGTCCACTGCTTCTCCTTGTTGAAGCCGAACGTCTCGCACAGCTGCCCGGCGGTCATCTCGCGCCCCTTGCCGAGGTCGACGCGCTCGCGGACCTGCTGGACGGCCTCCAGAACCCGTACGGCGGGGTCGAGTTCGGCGACCTCCTGGGAGAGGTAGGCCAGCTTCACCGTCCTGCCGACCACGATCCGCCCGCCCACGGGCTGCGTCTCGCCCTCGGTCCGCGCGGCCTCGGCCATGGCCCGCAGCAGCGAGGTCTTGCCGGCGCCGTTGACCCCGACGAGACCGATCCGGTCCCCCGGGCCCAGCTGCCAGGTCACATGCTTCAGCAGCACCTTCGGACCGGCCTGGACGGTCACGTCCTCCAGCTCGAAGACGGTCTTGCCCAGCCGGGAGGACGCGAACTTCATCAGCTCGCTGGTGTCCCGCGGCGGCGGCACGTCCTTGATGAGTTCGTTCGCCGCCTCGACCCGGAAGCGCGGCTTGGACGTACGGGCGGGAGCGCCCCGTCGCAGCCACGCCAGCTCCTTGCGGACCAGGTTCTGCCGCTTGGTCTCCTCGGTGGCGGCGATCCGCTCCCGCTCGGCCCGCGCGAAGACGTAGTCGGAGTACCCGCCCTCGTACTCGTAGACGTCGCCCTTCTGCACGTCCCACATGCGGGTGCAGACCTGGTCGAGGAACCAGCGGTCGTGGGTGACGCAGACCAGCGCCGAGCGCCGTTCGCGCAGGTGCCTGGCCAGCCAGGAGATGCCCTCGACGTCGAGGTGGTTGGTGGGCTCGTCGAGGACGATCAGGTCCTGTTCCTCGATGAGCAGTTTGGCCAGGGCGATACGGCGGCGCTCGCCACCGGAGAGCGGCGCGATGACGGTGTCGAGGCCCTGCGGGAAGCCGGGCAGGTCGAGCCCGCCGAAGAGTCCCGTCAGGACGTCCCGGATCTTGGCGTTGCCCGCCCACTCGTGGTCGGCCATGTCCCGGATGACCTCGTGGCGCACGGTGGCCGTGGGGTCGAGGGAATCGTGCTGGGTGAGGACGCCCAGGCGCAGACCGCCGGAGTGGGTGACGCGTCCGGTGTCGGCGTCCTCCAGCTTGGCGAGCATGCGGATCAGGGTGGTCTTGCCGTCGCCGTTGCGGCCCACGACGCCGATGCGATCGCCCTCGGAGACGCCGAGCGAGACACCGTCCAGCAGGGCACGGGTGCCGTACACCTTGCTGACGTTCTCGACATTGACCAGATTGACGGCCATTTCTCTCCTGCCCAGGGGGATCGATCGACCCTCCAGGGTAGTCCGACCGCTACGCCCCCATCACCGTCGCACCCGGCACGGGCCCCGAGGCGGTACGCACCGCCCGGCAGGTGCCCGAGGCGCGCAGGGCGTCCGCGATCTTCGCCGCCGACCCGGGGTCGCGGGCGAGGAACGCCGTGGTCGGGCCCGAGCCCGAGACGAGCCCGGCGAGGGCGCCCGCGGCGCTGCCGGCCGCGAGGGTGTCGGCCAGTTCCGGGAAGAGCGAGAGGGCGGCGGGCTGGAGGTCGTTGGAGACGGCGGCGGCGAGTGCCTCCGGGTCGCCCTTCGCCAGCGCGTCGAGCAGGGCCTCGGAGGCGACGGGCTCGGGGACGTCGAGGCCCGCGGTGAGCCGGTCGAACTCGCGGAAGACGGCCGGGGTCGACAGACCGCGCTCCGCCATCGCGA
Source organism: Streptomyces griseorubiginosus (assembly GCF_001514195.1). Taxonomy (GTDB): domain Bacteria; phylum Actinomycetota; class Actinomycetes; order Streptomycetales; family Streptomycetaceae; genus Streptomyces; species Streptomyces griseorubiginosus. The sequence continues at coordinate 174,923 of NZ_KQ948745.1, forward strand.
ACACCCACGAGAAGTCGCCGCCGACGTCCAGGGGGCGCAGTTTCTCGCCGCGTCCGGTTCCGAGCGCGGCCCCGCCGACCAGGCTGAACGGCACGTCGCTGCCCAACTCGGCGCAGATGTCGAGCAGTTCCTCCCGGGAGGCGCCCGTGCCCCACAGGGCGTCGCAGGCCAGCAGCGCGCCGGCGCCGTCCGCGCTGCCGCCCGCCATGCCGCCGGCGACGGGGATGTCCTTGGCGATGTGCAGGTGCACGGCGGGCTCGATCCCGTACCGCCCGGCGAGCGCGAGCGCGGCCCGCGCGGCGAGGTTCGTGCGGTCGAGGGGGACCTGGGCGGCGTCGGGGCCCTCGCAGGTGACCCGGAGCTCCTCGGCGGGCGTCACGGTCACCTCGTCGTGGAGGCCGACCGCGAGGAAGACGTTGGCCAGGTCGTGGAAGCCGTCGGGGCGGGCGGCGCCCACCGCGAGCTGGACGTTGACCTTGGCGGGGACACGGACGGTGACGCTCACTGCTGACCGGGCTCCTTGTTCGGGGCGTGCTCGGCGATCCGCGCGAACTCCTCGACGGTGAGCGACTCGCCGCGGGCCTGGGGCGAGACCCCGGCCGCCACGAGGGCCGTCTCGGCCGCCGCGGCCGACCCCGCCCATCCGGCGAGCGCGGCCCGCAGGGTCTTGCGGCGCTGGGCGAAGGCCGCGTCGACCACGGTGAACACCTCGCGCTTCGAGGCGGTCGTCTTGACCGGCTCGGTCCTGCGGGTGAGCGCGACCAGGCCGCTGTCGACGTTCGGCGCGGGCCAGAACACGTTGCGCCCGATCGACCCGGCCCGCTTGACCTCGGCGTACCAGTTGGCCTTCACGGACGGGACGCCGTACACCTTCGAACCGGGCGCCGCGGCGAGCCGGTCGGCGACCTCGGCCTGGACCATGACGAGGGTCCGTTCGATGCTCGGGAAGGTGTCGAGCATGTGCAGCAGCACGGGGACGGCGACATTGTAGGGAAGGTTGGCGACGAGTGCCGTCGGCGCGGGGCCGGGGAGTTCGGTGACCTCCATGGCGTCCGAGTGGACCAGCGCGAAACGGTCCGCGCGGTCGGGCATGCGGGCGGCGATCGTGGCCGGGAGCGCGGAGGCGAGTACGTCGTCGATCTCCACGGCGGTGACGCGGTCCGCCGTCTCGAGGAGCGCGAGGGTGAGCGAGCCGAGGCCGGGACCTACCTCCACGACCACGTCGTCGTCCCGGACGTCGGCGATCCGCACGATCTTGCGGACCGTGTTCGCGTCGATCACGAAGTTCTGGCCGCGCTGTTTGGTGGGGCGTACGCCCAGCGCTGCGGCGAGTTCGCGGATGTCTGCCGGGCCGAGGAGGGAGTCTGGGGAGGGGGTGCTCACGTGGACAGCCTATCTGCGGGCCGGTGGGGGTTGAGCGCGCAGTTCCCCGCGCCCCTAGGTGGGTCCATGCAAGCGAGTCCCACAGTGCGGCCAAGGGCTCGCCCCCCGCCGTACGTACAGCTTCTTCGCCCGGAAGGTCTGTTCCGCCGCCGGGGCGTCCTGGGGGCGGCCGGAGCCGCCGAGGGCCTGCCAGGTTCTCGTGTCGAACTGGTAGAGGCCGCCGTACGTTCCCGACGGGTCCACCGCGTTCGGGCGGCCGCCGGACTCGCAGTGGGCGAGGCCCTGCCAGTTCAGGTGGTCCGCGCCCTGGACGGAGGTCGGCATCGGCCTGGTGCCCACCCGCACCAGCTGGTCCCGGGGCTCCCACACCGTCTCGACCCGGATCCGGCGCGGCCTCTGCTTGACGCCGTTGACGGTGCGCAGGGAGTACGTGACGCGTCGTACGCCCGGCTGCCCCGCCTGTTCGATGACCTCCGTGCCCCTGAACAGGGAGGCGTCCTGGGTCCGTTGCTCGCGGAACGGGATCTGCTCCTCGCGGACCTCCCGCGTCCCGGTGATCCGCAGCACGGTGATGGTCTGGCCCTCGCGCGGGAAGCTCCCCGACGGCACCGACGTGGTGTCCATGCCGCTCAGCGTGACGCCGGCCTCCTCCACGGCCTTCGCCACGGTCGCCGCGTTGGTGCGGATCGTGCGGGCCCGGCCGTCCGCCATGACGGTCACCGAGCGCTCGGTGCGCACGTCGAGGGCGAGCCCCTCCCGCCCGATCCGCCGGGAGCGCGAGGTGGACAGGTACGCGCCCTCGGCACGCACCCCGAGCTGCTTCAGCGCCCCTTCGACGGTCTGCGCCGTCGTCCACACCTCGCGCCGTTGTCCGTCGAGCGTGAGCCGGACGGGACGGCCGTAGCGGACCTCGACCTCGTCCCCGCTGGCGAGCTGTTCGCCGGGGGCGGGCGCGACGACGTCGTGCGCGCCGACCGCCACGCCCTCCTCGGCGAGCAGCTCGGTCACGTCGTCCGCGAAGGTGTGCAGGGTGCGCGGCTTGCCGTCGACGGTCAGCTCGACCGCCTTGTCCTCGGCGACGAACGCGGTGGTGCCGCCGGCGAGGAAGGCGACGACCAGCGCCTGCGGAAGCAGCCGGCGCACGGTGCTGTCTGAGCGCTCGATGTACCGCGCCCTGCGCCGGCGCGCGGCCCGCCGCCCCGAGTGCTGGAGCGGCAGGGTCGGCTCGGACGTCTCGTACGCGGGCCGGTAGGTGTCCTCGTACGGCGGGAAAGGCGTCTCGTACACCTCGTACGGGAGCGTGTCCGCGGTGGAGGGCTCGGGGTACGGCTCGGTGGGGACGTAGGCCTCGTACGTCTCGTACGGCGAATTGCTCACGACGACACGCTCCAGGGGTCCGGATCGGGCCCCCAGAACCTAGCGGAGCGGTCGTCACTCTCCAAAGCGACGCGACTACCCGGAGTTACGTTCGAGCGGTCAGTAACCGAAGGCGCGTGCGGTGTTGGCGGCGAGTGCCGTGGCCAACGCGTCCTCGTCGATGCCGCGCACGGCGGCCAGCGCGCGCACCGTGACCGGAATGAGATAGGGGGCGTTGGGCCGTCCGCGGTACGGCGCCGGCGTCAGGAAGGGCGCGTCGGTCTCCACGAGGAGGAGCTCCGGCGGGGCCACCGCAACCGCGTCCCGCAGGTTCTGGGCGTTCTTGAAGGTGACGTTGCCGGCGAAGGACATGAAGTAGCCCTCGCGGGCGCACACTTCGGCCATCTCCGCGTCGCCGGAGTAGCAGTGGAAGACGGTCCGCTCGGGAGCGCCCTCCTCCTTCAGCACCCGCAGCACGTCCTCGTGGGCGTCGCGGTCGTGGATGACGAGCGCCTTGCCGTGCCGCTTGGCGATCTCGATGTGGGCGCGGAAGGAGGACTCCTGCGCCTCCTTGCCCTCGGGCCCGGTGCGGAAGTAGTCGAGGCCGGTCTCGCCGACGCCCTTGACCTGCGGGAGCGCGGCCAGCCGGTCGATCTCCGCGAGCGCCTCGTCGAGCGCCCCGGTGCCGCCGGGGGTGCGCGCGCCCTGCCGGGACCAGCCGTCCGGGTCGCCGTGGACGATGCGCGGGGCCTCGTTGGGGTGCAGGGCGACGGTCGCGTGGACGGACTCGTACCGGGCCGCCGTCTCCGCGGCCCACTGCGAGCCGCGGATGTCGCAGCCGACCTGGACGACCGTGGTCACCCCGACCGACGCGGCTTTCGCGAGGCCCTCCTCCACGGTCCCGTCCTGCATGTCCAGGTGGGTGTGGGAGTCGGCGACCGGCACCCGCAGGGGCTCCGGGAGCGGCGGTGCCGCATTCTTCTCGCGGGGGCTGTTCGAAGGCATGCCCCGATCCTACGAAAGGGGCACACCCCGCCCGGCGGGAGACCGGGTCAGGCCGGGCCGGTACGGCTCAGCTCGCCTTGCGCTGGAATACGTGCAGCAGGTCGGACAGGTGCCAGTGGTGCCCGTCCGGCTGCGGCGCCCCGTCGGCGGCCGCGGGAACCTCCACGGGACCGGCGGGGGGCGTGCGGTGCTGCCGGTGCGCCGCGTCGCGGGTGGCGGCGACCCGGCCGGGCCGCATGATCCGCACGACGTGGTGGTCGCAGTTCTCGCACGTGGGCCTGGAGAGCGGCGAGGGCACGACCCGTCCGTCCGCCGTGTACTGCACGAACTCCCGGCCGTCGCCGTCGATGTGGTGCTCTATCTCGTACGACTGCTCCCAGCCGTGCCCGCAGCGCATGCAGGCGAAGGAGTAGGACTCGTTGACGACTGCCGTGGCACCGGGGTGCCCTGCGATCTCGCTCATGCCAGCTCCTGTGTGTCCGCTGGTTCGAAGGACGGGTACGTCCCTCACCCCAGTGGACGCCTCAGGGAGGACGAAGGCGACAGACCCTGTCGAGTGTTGAGGCCGATTTGGACTTTCCTTGCCAAACGGACCCGCCACGCCGTGTGGACCTTTGCATTCCGAGACACCGCTTTGCGAGCACATGGGGCGCACGCTCAGACGACATGCGCCCTGCTCAGAGGCAGTGTGACCCACCTCATGCGACCCGTCAGGAAGGGGCGTTCTTCGCCGCGACAACGGCATCGAACACCACGCGCTTGGGGATCCCGGCCTCGACGGCCACCGCGGCGATCGCCTCCTTGCGCCGCTCCCCCGCCTCCTCCCGGACCCGCACCCGACGCACCAGTTCCGCGTCGTCGATCTCCTCGGTCCCCTTCTCGGGCGCCCCCTCGACGACGACGGTGATCTCCCCCCTGACCCCGTCCGCGGCCCACTCGGCGAGCGCGCCCAGCGGCCCCCGCTTGACCTCCTCGTACGTCTTGGTCAGCTCCCGGCACACCGCGGCCCGTCGCTCGGCACCGAACACCTCGGCCATCGCGGCGAGCGTGTCGTCGAGGCGGTGCGGTGCCTCGAAGTAGACGAGGGTCCGCCGTTCGTCCGCGACCTCCCGAAGCCGCGACAGCCGCTCCCCGCCCTTGCGCGGCAGGAACCCCTCGAAGCAGAACCGGTCCACCGGCAGCCCGGACAGCGCGAGCGCGGTGAGCACCGCGGACGGTCCCGGTACGGCGGTGACGCGGACGTCCTTCTCGACGGCGGCGGCGACCAGCCGGTATCCGGGGTCGGACACGGACGGCATCCCGGCGTCCGTGACCAGCAGCACGCGCGCGCCGGCGAGGAGTTCCTCGACCAGTTCGGGGGTCCGGGCGGCCTCGTTGCCCTCGAAGTAGGACACGATCCGCCCCTTGGGCGTCACGCCGAGCGCCTGGGTCAGCCGGCGCAGCCGCCGGGTGTCCTCGGCCGCGATCACGTCGGCCCCGGTCAGTTCCTCCGCGAGGCGGGGAGGAGCGTCCGCGATGTCGCCGATAGGGGTGCCCGCCAGGACAAGGGTTCCAGTCACCCGCCCATCCTCCCAGGGGCGCCGCGAACCGGACGCATCCACCCATGCACGGGACTCACACAGCACGGTTCCCTACGATGGCGCGGTGACCAGTACCGCGTCCTCCACGGACACCCGGCAGGACCAGGCCCCCCAGGACCGGCGGCCGTCGTGGCAGCAGAGGCTGCGCCGTTTCGGCTACACCGCGCAGACCAGCGGCGACGTGCGCGAGCGTCTGGTCCCGCCCTATGTGGCACCCAGCCCGCGGATGTGGCAGGTGCTGGGGGTTCCGCGGGTGCTCTCCGACCGGATCGCGCGCTGGTCGGGCTGGCTCGGGCCGCTGCTGGTGACGCTGGTGGCGGGGATCATGCGGTTCTGGAACCTGGGCAGCCCGAAGAAGGTGATATTCGACGAGACGTACTACGCCAAGGACGCGTGGGCGATCGTCCACCGCGGCTTCGAGCTGAGCTGGGACAAGAACGTCGACAGCCAGATCCTGTCCTCGAACGGGCATGTCCCGCTGCCGACGGACGCCGCCTACGTCGTGCATCCCCCGGTCGGCAAGTACGTCATCGGGCTCGGCGAGCTGATGTTCGGGTTCAACCCGTTCGGCTGGCGGTTCATGACGGCGGTGCTGGGGACGCTGTCGGTGCTGATCGTGTGCCGGGTGGGCCGCCGGATCTTCCGCTCCACCTTCCTGGGCTGCCTGGCCGGGGCCCTGATGACGGTGGACGGGCTGGCCTTCGTGATGGCGCGGACCGCGCTGCTCGACGGTGTGCTGATGTTCTTCGTGGTGGCCGCGTTCGCGTGCCTGGTCATCGACCGCGACCGGGCCCGGGAGAAACTCGCGGCCGCGCTGCCGGTGGACTCGTACGGCCTCGTGCGCCCCGACGCGCACGTCGGGGACACCCTGCGCCTGGGCCGGCGCCCCTACCGCTGGCTTGCGGGCCTGCTCCTGGGCCTGGCCATCGGCACCAAGTGGAACGGTCTGTTCTTCCTCATCGCCTTCGGCATCATGACCGTGCTGTGGGACGTGGGCTCGCGGCGGGTCGCGGGGGCGCGGCGCCCGTACGAGGCGGTCCTCAAGTACGACCTCGGGATCGCGTTCCTGGCCATGGTGCCGGTCGCGGTCGTCACCTACCTCACCTCGTGGATCGGCTGGATCCTCTCCCCGGCGGACGGCAGCGGCGGCTACTACCGCAACTGGGCGGCGACCGACGGCAAGGGTGGTAGCTGGACCTTCCTGCCCGACTGGTGGCGCAGCCTGATCCACTACGAGCACGAGGTCTACAAGTTCAACGTCGGCCTGTCCTCGCCGCACACGTACATGTCCAACCCGTGGAGCTGGATCGTCGACGGCCGCCCGATCTCCTTCTTCTACGAGTCGCCCTCGCCCGGCACCGACGGCTGCCCTGCGGACGCGGGTGAGAAGTGCGCCCGCGAGGTGCTGGCGATCGGCACGCCGCTGCTGTGGTGGGCCGCCTGCTTCGCGATCCTGTACGTGCTGTGGCGCTGGTTCTTCCGCCGCGACTGGAGGGCGGGCGCCATCGCCTGCGGCATCGCGGCGGGCTATCTGCCCTGGTTCAACTACCAGGAGCGCACGATCTTCTTCTTCTACACGATCGTCTTCCTGCCTTTCCTCTGCCTGGCCGTGGCCATGCTGGTCGGCGCCCTCATCGGCCCGCCCCGAGCGACGGACACCCGCCGCGTGGCAGGCGCGACAGCGGCGGGCGTCCTGGTCCTCCTGATCACCTGGAACTTCATCTACTTCTGGCCCCTGTACACCGGCACGGCGATCCCGATCGACTCCTGGCGGTCGCGGATGTGGATCGACACCTGGGTCTAGCAGCCGTCTGTTCACGTACGTGATTGAGCACCCGGGGCGAGGAATCAGAAAACTCTTACCCCGGGTGTCACACCTCCCGCTTAGGCTGCCCACAACAACGGGGACAACGGGGAGGGGGCCAGATCATGGCCAAGGGGGTGAAGGTCGCTGTCGTCAGCACGGTGTTCGCCGTGATGGTCGGCGGGGCCGGGTACGGGGCGTACAACTTCGTGTCGGCGCTGAGCGACGACGGCAGCGGTGGGGTCGGGGACGCCAAGCGGAGCGGGCCGCCCACCGCCGACGAGATCAAGGACGTCTCCCAGGACTTCTTCGCCGCCTGGGAGAAGGGGGACGCGGCGAGTGCCGCCGCGCTCACCAACAACAACACGACCGCCGAGGTGCTCCTGACGGAATACAAGGCGGACGCGCACATCGGCGACGTGAAGATCACGCCCGGCAGGGCGACCGGCGCCACCGTGCCGTACAGCGTCAAGGCGACCGTGTCGTACGGCGGCAAGTCCAAGCCGCTGGCCTACAGCAGCAAGTTGACCGTCGTGCGCGGGGTGACCACCGGCAAGGCGCTCGTCGACTGGCAGCCCTCCGTGGTGTACCCGAAGCTCCAGCGGGACGACCGCCTCGTCACCGGTGAGTCCGCGAACCCGTCCATCGAGGCGGTGGACCGCGACGGCAAGGTGCTGACCAAGGAGAAGTACCCCTCCCTCGGCCCGATCCTGGACGCCCTGCGGGAGAGATACGGCAGCGAGGCCGGCGGCACCCCCGGCATCGAGCTGGTCGTCAAGCACCCCGACCAGACCCCCGACACCTCCCTGCTCACCCTCGCCGACGGCAAGGCGGGCAAGGTGCCGACCACGATCAGCGCGACCGCGCAGGCCGCCGCGGAGAAGGCCGTGAAGCTGTACAAGCAGTCGTCGGTCGTCGCGGTCAAGCCCAGCACCGGTGAGGTGCTGGCCGTCGCCAACAACCGTACGGACGGCTTCAACGCGGCCTTCGAGGGCACCAAGGCCCCCGGCTCCACCATGAAGATCATCACCGCCGCGATGCTCATCGACAACGGCGTGACCTCGATGAACGGCCCGGCGCCCTGTCCGCCGGAGGCCGTGTGGCAGGGGCAGACCTTCAAGAACCTCGCCACCCTCAAGCCCAACGAGAACGCCACGCTCGCCAACAGCTTCATGCGGTCCTGCAACACCGCCTTCATCAAGCTGATCGACGAGAAGCCGCTCACCGACGAGTCGCTGACCCTGGAGGCCCAGAACCGGTTCGGGATCGGCCAGGACTGGAAGACCGGCATCGTCTCCTTCGACGGCAAGGTCCCCGCGGTCAGCGGTCCGGACCGGGCGGCGAACGCGATAGGCCAGGGCCAGGTCCAGATGAACCCGCTGAACATGGCCTCGGTGACGGCCACCGCCATCACCGGCACCTTCCGCCAGCCCTACCTGGTCTCGCCCAAGATCGACGACCGTCAACTGGCCACCGCCAAGGGGCTGCCGTACAACACCGCCTCACAGCTGAGGCAGATGATGCGGCTCACCGCGACGCAGGGCACGGCGGCCAGGGCGATGGCGGGTCTCCGCGGGGACTTCGGCGCGAAGACCGGTTCCGCGGAGGTCGACGGACAGCAGGTGTCCAACAGCTGGTTCACCGGTTTCCGCAACGACGTGTCGGCGGCGGCCATGACCGAGGAGGGCGGCCACGGCGGCGACGCGGCCGGGCCGATTGTCGCAGCTGTGCTACGAGCCGCAGGCTGACGTCACCCCTGTGGGACAGGGACTCTAGTCTGTTGCAGTCGTTGAGGTGTGTGAGGGCAACGGGGACCCTGGAACAGCGCGGAGGAAGCGTAAGTCGTGGGTAACAGAAGGCGCGTCGCCGAGCGACGGAAGACCAGGCCGGCCGTGGTGGCCGGGATGATCGCCGTGGTCGTCGGCGGCGCCGGCATCGGCGTCTACGCGCTGTACGGCGGCGGGGCGGCGGCCGACGACCGGACGCAGACCTCCGCGGCCGACCACAAGCCGAAGGTGAAGACCGGCCCCCTGTCGGCGGCCGAGGTCACCTCCACCGCGACCGCGTTCCTGACCTCCTGGCAGCAGGGCAAAGTGGCCACGGCCGCCGCCGCGACCAGCGACAGCAAGGCCGCCACCGCCCTGCTCACCGGCTGGACCAGGGACGCCCACCTCACCGCGACCACCCTCACCCCCGGCCCCCGTACCGGCGACAAGGTGCCCTTCGCCGTGAAGACGACGGTGGCGTACAAGGGCCTCAGCAAGCCGCTGACGTACGGCAGTTCCCTGACCGTCGTCCGCAACACCAGCACCGGCAAGCCCCAGGTCCACTGGACCGCCTCGCTCGTGCACCCCGACCTGAAGGACGGGGACACCCTGGTCACCGGCGAGTCCGGGACCCCGCCGATCAAGGCGTACGACCGGGACGGCGGCGAGATCACCACGGCCAGGTACCCGTCCCTGGGCACCGTGCTGGACGGGCTGCGCGACAAGTTCGGCAAGACCGCGGGCGGCAAGGCGGGCATCGAACTGCGGGTGATCCGCGCGAAGGACAGCAAGTCGTCCGACAAGACGCTGGCCGAGCTCAGCAAGGGCACCCCGGGCACCGTGAAGACCACCCTGAGCCCGACGCTCCAGGCGGCGGCCGAGCGGCAGGTCACCACACAGGCGCGGTCCTCCGTCGTGGTGCTGCGCCCCTCGACCGGCGAGATCCTCGCGGTGGCCAACGCGGGCCACGGCTTCAACACCGCCTTCCAGGGCTCCCTCGCCCCCGGCTCCACGATGAAGGTCATCACCTCCTCGCTGCTGATCGAGAAGGACCTCGCGTCCCCGGACAAGCCGCACCCGTGCCCGAAGTACTTCACGTACGGCGGCTGGAAGTTCCAGAACGACGACAAGTTCGAGATCAAGGGCGGCACCTTCAAGGCGAGCTTCGCCCGCTCCTGCAACACCGCCTTCATCAGCCAGGCGGGCAAGCTGGACAACGACTCCCTGACCAAGCAGGCCCAGCAGGTCTTCGGTCTGTCCATGGACAACTGGGCGATCGGCGTCCCGTCCTTCGACGGCGCGGTGCCGGTGCAGAGCGCGGCCCAGAAGGCGGCCTCGCTGATCGGCCAGGGCGGGGTGCGGATGAACCCGCTGAACATGGCGTCGGTCGCGGCCACCGTCGAGTCGGGCACCTTCAAGCAGCCCTACCTGGTCTCCCCGAGCGTCGACCACCGCACGCTGGCCACCGCCTCGCGCACGATGTCCCCGGCCACACTGTCGGCGCTGCGTGAGCTGATGTCGTACACGGCTGCCTACGGCACGGCGGCCGAGGCGATGTCCGGGGTCACCGGCAACGTGGGCGCGAAGACCGGCTCCGCGGAGGTCGACGGTCAGAAGAAGCCCAACGGCTGGTTCACCGCCTACCGCGGCGACCTCGCGGCCGCGGGCGTCGCCCAGGCGGGCGGCCACGGCGGCGACACGGCGGGCCCGATCGTGGCGGCCCTGCTGAAGATCGGCGGCTGACCCCGGGTCAGCCCCTCAGGTCAGCTCCGCACGGGGGCGGCGGCCATGTAGGTCCGCCGCAGGAATCTGAGCAGAGCCTTCTGCTCGAACTGCACCACCGACACCCCATGGTCCGAGTGGAACTCCACCACGGCCTGGACCCGGCCGCACGGCCACACCCGCACCTCGCCGCTGCCGGCCGGTGCCCTGAGTCCCTGCTCCAGCAGGGCGCGCGAGAAGGTCCACTCGTCGGTGCCCGGGAGGCCGACCCGTACCGAACGCGGGTCGGTGTCCGGGTCGTAGCGCAGGACGACGGGGATCGCCTCGTCCTCCGCGATGTCCGCGTCAGAAACGATGTGGGCTCGCGCGTACTGTTCGACTACAGACATCGTGACGGGCCTCTCACGCTGCGTAACCTGTGCGGAAGCTGTGCATCCGTTCCCTCTCCAGCGTCGCACATTTCCCGGATTCCGCTCCCGGGACCGAAAGCCCGCGACTTGCTGTTCGTCACCCGACTCTCTTGCAAAGAGTTCGCAACAAGCCACTATCATCGAACGGTGCATGTGCCTGACGGATTCATAGACGCCCCCATCTCGGCCGCGACCGGAGTCGTCGCCGCGGCCGCCGTCGCGGTGAGCCTGCGCGGCGCCCGGCGTGAACTCGACGAACGCACCGCGCCCTTGGCCGGCCTCGTCGCGGCGTTCATCTTCGCCGTGCAGATGCTGAACTTCCCGGTGGCCGCGGGCACCAGCGGCCACCTCCTGGGCGGGGCGCTGGCCGCGATCCTCGTGGGCCCGTACACAGGGGTCCTCTGCGTCTCCGTGGTCCTCCTCATGCAGGGCATCCTCTTCGCGGACGGCGGGCTGACCGCGCTCGGCGTGAACATCACCGACATGGCCGTGGTCACCACGGTCGTCGCGTACGCCGTCTTCCGCGGGCTGGTGAAGGTGCTGCCCCGCGGGCGCGGGGCGATCACCGCGGCCTCCTTCGTGGCCGCCGTGCTCTCGGTGCCCGCCGCGGCCGTCGCCTTCACCCTGATCTACGCGGTCGGCGGCACCACCGACGTCTCGATCGGCAAGGTCGCCACCGCGATGATCGGCGTCCACGTCCTCATCGGCATCGGCGAGGCGACCATCACCGCGCTGACCGTGGGTGCCGTCGTCGCCGTACGCCCCGACCTGGTGTACGGCGCGCGGGGTCTCCGGCAGAAGCTGAAGCTGCGGGTCGGCGGTGAGCTGGTCGACGTGCCGGACACCGCCCCCGTCGCCGCCGCCCGCTCCCACCGCAAGGTCTGGATCACGGGCCTGGTCGCCTCCCTGGTCCTCGCCGGGTTCGTCAGCTTCTACGCCTCCGCCAGCCCCGACGGGCTGGAGAAGGTCGCCGCCGACCAGGGCATCGACGCGAAAACCGAGCAGCACGCCTCGGCGGACTCGCCGCTCGCCGACTACGGCGTCAAGGACGTCGAGGACGCCCGCCTGTCCGGGGGCCTCGCGGGCGTGATCGGCGTCGGCGTGACCGTCGTCGCGGGCACCGGCGTGTTCTGGGCGGTCCGCAGGCGTCGTACGGCCGACGTCTCCCCGGCGAGCACGAGCGGCGTCTGAGATGGGCGCGGGGCACGCACACCGGCTGTACCGGCACGGGCACTCCCCCGTGCACGCCCTGCCGCCGCACACCAAGCTCGCGGCGGTCTTCGCCTTCGTGGTGGTCGTGGTCTCGACGCCGCGGGAGGCGATGTGGGCGTTCGGTCTGTACGCGGTCCTGCTGGGCGTCGTCGCGTACGTCGCCCGCGTGCCCGCCCGGTTCCTGCTGAAGCGGCTGCTGATCGAGGTGCCGTTCGTGGCGTTCGCGGTGCTGATGCCGTTCGTCGCGGAGGGCGAGCGGGTCGAGGTGCTCGGGATGTCGTTGAGCGTGAGCGGTCTGTGGGGCGCCTGGAACGTCCTCGCCAAGGGCACCCTCGGCGTCGCCGCCTCCGTCCTGCTGGCGTCCACCACCGAACTGCGCGAACTGCTCCTCGGCCTCCAGCGGTTGAAGCTCCCGCCGCTCCTCGTCCAGATCGCGTCCTTCATGATCCGCTACGGCGACGTCATCACCGACGAGATGCGGCGGATGCGGATCGCGCGGGAGTCGCGGGGGTTCGAGGCGAGCGGCGTGCGGCACTGGGGCGTCCTCGCGAAGTCGGCCGGCGCCCTGTTCATCCGCTCCTACGAACGCGGCGAGCGGGTGCACCTGGCCATGGTCAGCCGCGGGTACGCCGGTTCGATGCCGGTCATCGACGAGGTGACCGCGTCCCGGGCGCAGTGGTCGTACGCCCTCGCGCTCCCCGTGACCGCCCTTGTCGTCTGCGTGGTGGGATGGACCCTGTGACAGCTTCCCTCGAAGTGACCGGACTGGCCTTCGCCTACCCCGACGGGCACCAGGCCCTGTTCGGCGTGGACTTCTCGATCGCGCGCGGCGAGCGGGTGGCGCTGCTCGGGCCGAACGGCGCCGGCAAGACCACCCTCGTGCTGCACCTCAACGGCATCCTGGGCGGCGGGGTCGGCTCGGTGAAGGTCGCCGGACTGCCCGTGGACAAGCAGCACATGGCGGAGATCCGGCGGCGGGTCGGGATCGTCTTCCAGGACCCCGACGACCAGCTCTTCATGCCGACCGTGCGCGAGGACGTGGCGTTCGGACCGGCGGCGGCCGGGCTGAAGGGGGACGAGCTGGAGGCCCGGGTGCGGACCGCGCTGGAGCGGGTCGGCATGGCGGAGTTCGCCCACCGGCCCCCGCACCACCTCTCCTTCGGCCAGCGGCGCCGGGTGGCCGTGGCGACCGTGCTCGCGATGGAGCCGGAGATCCTCGTCCTGGACGAGCCCTCGTCCAACCTCGACCCGGCCTCCCGCCGCGAACTCGCCGACATCCTGCGCTCGCTGGACGTGACGGTCCTGATGGTCACGCACGACCTGCCGTACGCGCTGGAGCTGTGCCCGCGCTCGCTGATCCTGAGCGAGGGCACCATCGCCGCGGACGGGAAGACCGCCGAACTCCTCACCGACGAGGAGCTGATGCGGGCCCACCGGCTGGAGCTGCCCTTCGGATTCGATCCGCGGTCCGTGACAATGGGCGCGTGACGAACGCAGAGGACGCCGGATCACCGCTCCTTGACGACCAGTTGTGCTTCGCGCTGTACACGGCCCAGCGTGCGGTGACCGCCGCGTACCGGCCGCTCCTCGACGAGCTCGGGCTCACCTATCCGCAGTACCTGGTGCTGCTGGTGCTGTGGGAGCGCGGCGAGACGACGGTGAAGGAACTCACGGGGGCTCTGCACCTGGACTACGGCACGGTCTCGCCGTTGCTCAAGCGGCTGGAGGGCGCCGGGCTGGTCCGCCGGGAGCGGGCGGTGGACGACGAGCGCTCGGTCCGCGTCGCGTGCACGGGGCGTGCGGAGGAACTTAGGGAGCGGGCGGCTGCCGTACCGGGCGCCCTGCTCGCGGCCACGGAGCTCGACGGGGCGGAGGCCGCGCGGTTGCGCGGGGAGCTGTGGCGGCTCGCGGAACGGGCGGGCACGGCGGCGGCCCGCTCCCGCTGACGCCTCACGCACGCCGGCCCCCTCGCGCCCACACCCGCTGACCCCTCGCACACTCCCCGACCTCGGGTTACCCCGGGTTGCCGCCCCCTGACGGCAGACCTCCTCCCTACCGGCCGGTATCTTGTGCACGATGTTCTTGTGCGCACCTGTTCTGGGGGGAGCCAGCCATGAGTGACGACACCGCCGTCGACACCCGCCCGACGAAGATCATGTACGTCGCCGAGGCCACCGCGCACGGCGGCCGTGACGGCTATGTCACCAGCCAGGACGGCCAGATCGAGCTGAAGGTCGCGATGCCGCCGGCGCTCGGCGGGGACGGCAACGGCACCAACCCGGAGCAGCTGTTCGCCGCCGGCTACAGCTCCTGCTTCCACAACGCGCTGATCCTCGTCGGCAACCGCGCGGGTTACGACCTCACCGGTTCGACGGTCGCCGCGAAGGTCGGCATCGGCCCCAACAAGACCAAGGGCTACGGTCTCGCGGTCGCCCTCAGCGTCTCCCTGCCGGTCCTCGACGCGGACCTCGCGGCCAAGCTGGTGGACGCGGCCCACCAGGTCTGCCCGTACTCCAACGCCACCCGCGGGAACATCGACGTGACCATTCTGCTTGGCTGAGGGGGCAGCAGGCAGCAGTGGGAGGAGTGCGGACGTGGACGTGAACGGCACAGTCGCCGAGAGCTTCGAGCCGGTCAGGGTCGCGTTCGCGCGGAACTTCGAGGCGCTCGGGGACCGGGGCGCGGCGCTCGCCGTCTACCGGCACGGGCGCAAAGTGGTCGACCTGTGGGCCGGCACCAAGGACGTCGACGGCACCGGGCCCTGGCAGCACGGCACCGCACAGGTCGTGCGCTCGGCGACCAAGGGTGTCGCCGCCGCCGTACTCCTGCTGCTGCGGCAGCGCGGGGAGCTGGACCTGGACGCGCCGGTGGCCGAGTACTGGCCCGAGTTCAAGGCGCGCGGCAAGGAGCGGGTGCTGGTGCGGCACGTGCTCGACCACCGGGCCGGACTGCCGGTGATCGACCGGCCGCTCACCCCCGAGGAGGCCCTCGACCCACAGCGTGGCCCCGAGGCGGTGGCCGCCCAGGCACCCGTCTGGGAGCCCGGCACCGACCACGGGTACCACGCGCTGACGTACGGCTGGATGCTGGACGAACTGGTGCGCCGGGTGACCGGGATCGGCGCGGGCGAATGGATCGCGCGGGAGATCTCCGGGCCGCTCGGGGCGGAGTTCTGGCTCGGGCTGCCGCAGGCCGAGGAAGCCGCGGGACGGGCAGGACGCGTCGGCCGTGTCGAGGCGCCGGAGCCGACCGGTGCCCTGCGCGCCCGGCCCAGGCGGTCGGTCACCGAGGCCTACCAGGACCCGGACTCCCTCACCCGGCGCGCCTTCGCCGCGATCACCCCGTTCCCCGACCAGAACGAACCGGCGTACCGGGCGAGCGCGCTGCCCGCGACCAACGGGATCGCGACCGCCGACGGGCTGGCGCGGATCTACGCGGCGCTGATCGGCGAGGTCGACGGGGTGCGGCTGTTCGACCCGGCCACGGTGGAACTCGCCCGGGCCGAGGAGTCGTCGGGACCGGACCGGGTGCTCGTCGTGAACACCCGCTTCGGCCTCGGCTACATGCTGCACGGCAGCGCCTCGCCGTTCCTCGGCCCGGGCTCCTTCGGGCACCCCGGCCGCGGGGGCTCCCTCGGCTTCGCCGACCCGGAGACCGGCATCGCCCTCGGCTATGTCACCAACGGCTTCCGCAAGACGGTGACGGCGGACCCGCGGGCGCAGGCCCTGGTCAGGGCGGTGCGATCGGCCCTGTGAGCGCCGGGACCCGGTGCGCGGGCGGCCCTAGACGTTGATCGGGTGGGACGTCCGGCCGGACGCCTCGTCGATCTCGCCGTGCGCCTTGACGAGCAGTTGCATCGCGAGTTCGTTCAGCGCCCGGGCACCGGCGACCTCCTCCCCCACCCTGGGCTGGTTGCTGTCGGTGTGGTGGCGGGTGGCGTGCCCGTGCGTGCGTACCTCGGTGCCGTCCGGCAGCCGGACCATCGCCGCCGCCCGCGTGTGCTGGTCGTCCTCCTGGAACTCCAGCTCGATGTGCCATCCCACAGCGGTGTGTGTCATGACGATCGCCTCCGAAGCGTGTGTTTCCAGGGTGCTCCTCGGCGGGCGGCGGCGCACGGGGGTCAGCCGTCGGACTCCGCCGAGGGCAGGTAGGCGCCGGGGACGTCGTCGGGGGCGAAGACCTTCTTGTCGCCCGGGTAGGGCTTGGTCCAGTCGTGGGTCTGATACCACGTGTAGCGGTTCATCTGCTCGTTGTTGGCGTAGTCCGGCACCGCGTGCGGGCCGGTCAGGCGCTGGTGCGAGGCCCAGGCCCTCCACTGTGCCGCGAGCGGCTGCTCGGCCTTCGGCACGGCGGCGGACGTCGGCGCGGGGGCCGCGTCGGTGTCCTGCGCGGCCGGGGTGTCGGCGCCGCAGGAGGGCGTCGGGCTCACGCCGAGGGTCAGCGAGGTGCGGTTGGGCACCGCGGTGAACGGGGTGGTGTCCGCCTTCGGGGTGAAGGCCCCGTACATCGGGGTGGCCGCGCTGTCCTTCTGGTTCATCGGCTGGATCCCGAGGATCTGCTCGATGGTGCGGATCATGGTGATCTGCGTGTAGTAGTGGCTGTCGACCGTGCCGTGCTGGGCGTACGGGCTGATGATCTGGACCGGGGCCCGGTGGCCGTCGACGTGGTCGAGGCCGTTCTGGGAGTCGTCCTCGACGACGAAGATCGCCGAGTCCTTCCAGTACTTGCTGTGGGAGATCTCGTCGACCATCCGGCCGACCGCGAGGTCGTTGTCGGCGACCTCGGCGGCGGCGTTCGCCGGGCCGCCGGTGTGGTCGTTGGAGAACCAGAACATGTTCAGGTTCGCCGGGCCGTTCTTCTCGAAGTCCTGCTGCCAGATCTGTTCCTTGTAGATGTCCGGGACGCTGAGGTCGAACATCGGGAAGCCCTGCACGGAGACCTTGTTGAGCGAGGGGATCGCCGAGCCGGTCTGGATGGGGTACTGGGTCGGCGCCCCGGTCGCGGCCATGGTCTTGGTGTCGCAGTACAGGTTCTGCCAGGTCGCCCCGGCCGGCTTGGACTCCGTCGACTGGAACTCGCCGAAGTCCTTGACCGACTCGCCGGCCGCCTGCGCCCCGGTCCACAGGAACCCGGACTTCTGGTGGCCGAGGACGTCGTTCTCGGTGTCGTAACTGCGCGTGTACTCACCGGCGGAGGACTCGGTGTACTCCGGGTTGTCCGACTGCATCAGCCAGTTGTGGCCCTCGGCGGAGTTGGTGCCGATGTCGTAGAAGTTGTCGTAGAGGCCGAACTGCTTTGCGAGGGCGTGCTGGTTGGGGGTGACGTTCGCGCCGAAGGTGGTGAGGGCCGGGTCGCCGTCGCCCTGGGGCAGGTCGCCGTAGACCTGGTCGTAGGTGCGGTTCTCCTTGACCAGCAGGAAGACGTGCTTGATGGTCGAGGGGTCGCCGAGGCGGGCGGGGACGGGGACGGGCCTCGCGCTCCTGGCGTTCTTCGCCATGAGGACCGAGCCCGGGGTCCAGCCGTTCTGCTGGAAGACCTTGGCCGTCTGGGACCTGATCACGAGGTCGCTCGGCAGCGTGAACTCCGTCAGGCTGGAGGTCGTGTCGTGGGTGCCGTGGCCGCTGGCGGTGGTGGGACGGCGGGCGTCGATGCCCCGGGTGTTGGAGACCACGACCTTGCCGCCGGCCGTGGTGATCTCGGCGGGGAAGTAGTCGGTGGGCAGCAGGCCCACGTAACTGGCCGGTTCCTGCGGGGACTTGTAGCGGTAGACGGCGACCGCGTTCGCGCGGCCCAGGGTCACCAGGAGGCGGCCGTCGTCGGTGAGGGTCACCGCGTCGGGCTCGTAGCCGACCTTCGCCTCGGGCCACGGCTGGGTGGCGATGGTCTGGACGACCTTGTCCTTGCGGGTGTCGATCACCGAGACGCTGTTGTCGGCGGTGTTGGTGACGAACACCGTGCCGTGCTTGGCGTAGACGGCGGTCGGGTGCAGACCGACGGGGAGGGTCCGGACGTCCTGGCCGCCGCGCGTGTCGATGACGCTGACCGTGCCGGTGGTCGAGGCGCCGGTGTCGGGGTTCGCGGGCACCTGGGTGCCGTACGAGTTCATGGTGGTCTCGCCGGGCTTCGCCGGGCGGCCGCCCTCGTTGCTGACGTACAGCTTGCCGTCGACCAGGGCGATTCCGCGCGGGGCGGTGCCGACGGACCAGGTCCGCTGGACGGCTCCCGTCGCCGCGTCGAGGGCGACGACCGTGTTCTGGCCGTTGACCGCCGCGTACACGGTGGAGCCGTCGGGCGAGAAGACGGCCCCGCCCACCAGGGCCTGCTGGGAGCCGACGGTCGGGATCGGGACGGCCACCGGGTCGGCGAGGGTGCCGTCGGCGTTCACCGTGAACTTGGTGTAGCCGGTGGCCTGTCCGAGCCACAGCTGCTTGCCGTCGGGCGAGTAGACCGGGCCTTCCTGGCCGACGGCGGCGCTGCCGATGCGCAGGTCGTCGGCCGCGTTGGCGCCGATCTTCTGCTTCACCTGACCGGTCGCCAGGTCCATGATGACCAGGGCCGCGTCGCCGTCGGCTACGGCGGCCGCGAGGTGGGTGCCGTCCGGGCCGACCGTGGACGACATGATCTTGCCGTCGTCGATGACGGTCCGGCTGCCGTACGGCTTGAGGTACTGGTCGCTGGAGATGACCTCGCCCTTGACGGTGTCCTGCGCGACCTGCTGGGTGCCGAACTGGTAGGTCGAGGCGACCGCGGTGCCGGTGACGCCCAGGGCGACCGCGATGCCGGCCGCCACCAGCAGGGTCCGGCGTCTGGCGGCCGGCTGCTTCTCCCTGATACGGCGCGTTACGTGCATGGACCTATCCCTTCGAGGTGGTGTCGAGCAGGTCGACGTTTCCGTCGAACTGCCACAGCGGGTTCGGGGCGTCCCCGGTCTCGGTCCGCACCAGGAAGTAGCCGTTGACTTCCTTCGGACCGTCCCCGTCGGCCACGTACCGGCCGTCCGATCCGACGTCGAGTTGGTAGATCGCGGTCCCGGCGACCGCGGTCCCGGGCAGGTGCCAGGTCACGACACACCGCCAGTCGTTGCCCGGCCCCTCCTGCGCGGCCTGTCCGTCGCTCTTGGTGCAGGCCGCGGAGGCTCGCAGTTGGTCCTCGGTGACGGCGGGGCGGTGCAGTTGGCCGGTCTGCATCCGGTAGAGGTGGGCGAACGCGGTGGCGAGGGAGCGCTGGACCTTGGCCTGCCGGATGCCGTCCGCGGGGACGGCCACGGCGATCACCGCGACGCTGAGCGCCAGCAGACCGGCGAGCGGGAGCAGCCCCGCGGTGAACGCGCGGCGCCCGGCACCGTCGTAGGCGAGGTTGGTGAAGTCCCGCCGCAGAAACAGGAGATGAGCCAGCATGGTGGCGAGCGCGGTCCACACCAGGGAGACGGCGATCCCGACCAGGAGCGGGGCGAGCTGGGCGGGGCCGGTGAACAGGCCGTTCCAGGTGACGTAGGCGTTGCCGGGCAGGGCGAGGCGGACGGCGACGGGCAGGGGCAGCATCTGGGCGACCGACATCGCGAGCGCGAGGAGCGGCGGCAGCAGCAGGCCCGTCGGGGAGCGGCCGAGGGCGACCGACCCGAGCAGCCCGATCGCGGCGAGGGCGAGGGTGGGGGCGAGGGCGGCGGTCCAGGCGAGGAGGACCCGCGCGGCCGCGTCGCCGGGTGCCAGGAGGTGTCCGTCCAGGCCGACCAGCGGCTGGTCGCCGACCGCGGTGAGCCCGCCGACCGTGCCGGAGACGGCCAGTCCGGCCACCAGCAGCAGGACGACGGTCAGGCTGGCCAGCGCCTTCGCGGCGAAGATCCGCCGCGGCGAGCGGACCGCGACCAGCAGGTGCCGCCAGGTGCCGAGCCGGTCCTCGGCGGCGAACACGTCACCGGCGACCACCGAGGTCAGCAGCGGCAGCGCCCAGGTGCCCGCGAACCCGAGGATCACCAGCGGCCCGGCCCAGCCGGTGGCGTGCATCCAGCGGCCGAAGAGGGTGTCGGAGGGCAGGGTGCTCTGCTGCGACACCCCGGCGACGAAGAGTCCGGGCGCGATCCAGCAGGCGAGGAGCAGGAGCCGGACGCGCCACTGGGAGAGGAGCTTGCGCAGTTCGAAGCGGTAGACGCGGGAGACCGGGACCGCGGGGGCGGTGGTGGTCTCCCGGATCGCGGTGGCTGTCATCCGTCCGCCTCCCGGGACGCGGTGAGCTCCAGGAAGGCCGCTTCCAACGGCGAGACCACGGGGGCCAGTTCCCGTACGGCGATCCCCGACGTCACGAGCCGCGCGACGAGTTCGTCGAGGGCGGGCACCCGGGCGCGGACGACGACCAGCCCGGCGTCCTGTCGTACGGCCGCCTCGGCGTCGACGATCCGGACCCCGTCGGTGCCGTCGGCCAGCCGGCGCGCGGCCTCCGGGTCGGAGGTCCGTAGCCGGTAGTCGAGCGCGCGGCTGTCCGTGGCCAGCTTGCCGAGCGGGCCGGAGAACACGACGCGTCCGGTGGCGAGGAGGGTGACCTCGGAGCAGAGCGCCTCCAGGTCGTCCATGCGGTGGCTGGAGACCACGACGGCGGTGCCGTCCGCGGCGAGCCGGTCGAGCACGCCGTGCACATGCCGTTTCCCGGCCGGGTCCAGGCCGTTGGCGGGCTCGTCGAGGACCAGCAGCCGCGGCCGGGTCAGCAGCGCGGCGGCGAGCCCGAGCCGCTGGCGCATGCCGAGGGAGAAGCCGCGGGCCCGTTCGTCGGCGACGGCGGTGAGTCCGACCTCGTCGAGCACGTCGTCGATGTCCGCGGTACGTTGCCGTCCGCCCCGGAGCCGGGCCAGTGCGGCGAGGTTCTGCCGGGCGGTGAGCGAGGGGTAGAGACCGGGTCCGTCCACGAAACCGGCGACCGCGTCGGGGGCGGCGAACTCCCGTCCGACCGGGGCCCCCAGGATCTCCAGGGAGCCGCCGTCGGCGACGGCCAGCCCCAGCAGCAGCCCGAGCAGGGTCGTCTTACCGGCCCCGTTCGGCCCGACCAGACCGTGGATCTGACCCTGCGTCACGTCCAGGTCGACACCGTCGAGCGCGACGACGTCCCCGAACCCCTTGCTGATCCCACGGGCCCGGACCGCGTGCCGTGTGTCCATGAGTCCCCTCTTCCGAGTCCTCAGGGACCCTAGGGACGGCACACGACAGCGGCACGGAAGACTGACTGAACGCTCAGGGAACGAACCGTCAAAGCCTCGGCAAGCAGGCCAACGAACGGCAAACGCCGACCCGCACCGGGCCGGACCCCCAGGGGCCCGCCTAACCGGCGTGCAGCATCAGTCCGATCCCCGCGACCAGCAGACCCGCCGCGACGATCCTCGGCGCCCCGAACCGCTCCTTGAAGAAGACCGCGCCGATGGCCGCGCCGACGATGATCGAGGACTCGCGCAGGGCCGCGATCGGGGCGAGTTCCGCTTTCGTCTGGGCCCACAGGACCAGGCCGTACGCGGCCACGGAGAGGGCTGCGCCCAGGAGACCGACGGGGGCGAACGGCCGCAGAACAGGGACGAACCGACCGCGCCAGCGGGTGAGGGCGTACGCCGGGATCACCACGCCCGGCGCCACCATCAGCCAGGCGGTGTAGCCGAGGGAGGAGCCGGAGGCGCGCACGCCGAGTCCGTCGACGACGGTGTACACGGCGATGCTGAGCCCGGTCGCCAGCGCGGCGCCGATCGCCGCCCAGTCGGGCCGCCGCCCGCGCAGCCCCCACAGCGCGACCCCGGTGAGTCCCGCGCAGGACAGGGCGATCCCGGCGGCGGCCCAGCCGTCGGGCACCTCGTGGGCGAACAGGGCGGCGAGCACCGTGACGACCAGGGGCGCGGTGCCGCGCGCGATCGGATAGGCCTGCCCGAAGTCGCCGAGCCGGAACGACTTCATCAGCAGCGCGTAGTAGGCGATGTGGACGCCGGAGGAGACGAGCAGATACGGCCAGGACCCGGCCGCCGGGACCGCCGCGAAGGGGATGATCGCGAGCCCGATGAGCATGCCGCCGCCGGAGATCAGCGTGAACCCGACCAGCTTGTCGGTGATCCGGTGCGCGATGGCGTTCCAGCTGGCGTGCGTGACGGCGGCCAGCAGGACGGCCGCGGTGACGAGCGGGGTCACGAGGTGTGCTCGCGGACGTCCACGAGGGTGGCTCCGGCGTGCGCGACGAGGTCCTTGGGCGCGATGGGGAACACGGCGTGCGGATTGCCGGCGGCGGCCCACACCAGGTCGTGGTCGAGCAGCGCCCGGTCGGCGAGGACCCGGGTCCGCGTCCGGTGCCCGAACGGCGGCACGCCCCCGATGGCGTAGCCGGTCGTCTCCCGTACGACGTCCGCCTTGGCCCGGGTGACCTTGTCGGCACCGAGCTCCCGGCGCACCAGCTCGACATCGACGCGCGAGGCCCCGTCCATCAGCACGAGCACCGGCACCCCGTCGGCCGCGAAGATCAGCGACTTGCAGATCTGCCCGAGCTCGCAGCCGACCGCCGCGGCGGCCTCGGCGGCGGTCCGGGTCGCGTCCGGGAAGCGGCGGACCTTCGCGTTCAGCTCGTCGAGCCCCAGCTCCCTCAGGGCCTCGGCGAAACGGGGGTGGGCGGCGTCTGCGGTCGTCATGTCCGTCACGCTAGCGGTCGGTGTACGGGCCACGCGACCCTGTTGTCGCACGGCCCGTTCCCGCCCCCCGAAGTGCGGGACCACGACCCGTTCCCGCTCCCGCTCCCGTCGTGCAGGATGCTGCGATGACCCCGACTCCCGGCATACGCGCCTACGGCCCCCAGGACCGTGCCGCCCTCGACGACATCTGCGTCCGCACCGCGCACGCCGGCCAGGACGCGCGCCCCTACTACCGCGACCCCGGTGTCTTCCCGGCGGCCTTCGCGCAGCCGTACGCGCATCTCGAACCGGACCTGGTCTTCGTGCTGGACGACGGCGAGGGGCGGGCCGTCGGGTACGTCGTGGGGACCGCGGACACGGCCCGGTTCGTGGCGGACTACCGCGCCCAGTGGATTCCGCTCGTGTCCGACCGCTATCCGAGGCCCGCCGGGCCGCCGCGCACCCCGGACGAGGAGATCGTGGCGCTGCTGCACGACCCGGAGCGGATGCTGGTGCCCGAAGTCGCCGCCTATCCGGCCCACTTGCACATCGACCTGCTGCCCGAGTGGCAGGGGCGCGGGTACGGGCGGGCGCTGATGGGCAGTCTGCTGGGCGCCCTCCACGAGAAGGGCGTGCCCGCCGTGCACCTGTGCATGCTCTCCGCCAACACCCCCGCCCGCGCCTTCTACGACCGTCTCGGCTTCCACGAGATAGCCGTACCGGATCCCGGACCGGTCACCTATCTGGGCCGGCCCACGGCAGTGGAGAGCTGGTGAGCGGGTCGGTAGGGCGGGTCGATCGTGGAGCCGGTAAGGCGGGTCGGTCGTGGAGCCGGTGGGGTGGGTCGGTCGCGGGTCAGTCGCGGGTGACGCCCAGCGCCGGGAGGACCACGGCGTCGATGTACGAGATGAGGTAGGCCTGGGTCGGCGGCAGCTCGTCGATCATCGTGCGGGCGGCGAACCCGCCGAGCATCATGTGGATCATGAAGCCGATGGCCGGGTTGTCGGCGCGTACTTCGCCCCGGTCGACGGCCCGTTGCACGATCCGGTGGAACACCGCCATCTCGGGCTCGATGAGGTGCTCTCGGAACGCCTGGAGGAGGTCGGGGTTGCCGTGGATGGCCATGGCGAGGCCGCGCATGAGCGCGGAGTTCTGCTCCAGCTGGCAGTCGTCCGAGCGCAGGGTGAGGGCGTGCAGGTCCCCCCGGAGCGACCCGGTGTCGATCTCCTCGAGAGCCAGGCCGCCGGGCTTGGAGTGCCGCACCGCCTTCGCCACCAGCTCGGCCTTGCCGCCCCACTGCCGGTAGAGCGTGGCCTTGCTGGACCGGGTGCGCGCAGCGACGGCGTCCATGGTCAGGGTGTCGTACCCGACCTCCCGGAGCAGTTCGAGGACGGCCCCGTAGAGCTCGGCCTCGCGCTCGGGGGTGATACGGCTGCGACGTGCTGTCGTGACCTCGGTCATGCCACTCACCCTTCCGGCTCCGGACATCGAACGACACTGTTTCGTACGACACGAATGTAGCGCATCCACAAGCGAAACGAAACGGTTTCGTTCGTGTGATGGGTCACCTCTCGGTCATCCCTCGGTCACTCACGAGCCACCCCCACACGTCCGTCCGGGCGATTTTTCACAAGTTGCTCGGGTGCATCCCCCGGAAAAGCATGGGGAGGTGAGCTACCTGCGCCTTCCCCACCTGAGCGGCGACCTGCTGTGCTTCGTCGCCGAGGACGACCTCTGGCTGGCCCCCCTCGACGCCCCGGGCCGCGCCTGGCGGCTGACCGTGGACCGCACCAAGGTCGGCCACCCCCGCTTCTCCCCCGACGGCACCCGCATCGCGTATACGAGCTGGCGCAGCCTCGTGCCCGAGATCCATCTGGCCGAGGTGGACGGCGGACCGGCCCGGCGGCTCACCTACTGGGGCTCCTCGGACACCCAGGTGACCGGCTGGACCCCGAACGGCGAGATCCTCGCCGTCGCCTCCCACGGCGAGCCCTTCTCCTACTTCACCTGGGCGTACAAGGTCCCCACCGACGGCTCGCCCGGCCGCAAACTCCCCTGGGGCCCGGTCTCCGACATCCAGGTCGCCGACCGCAGGACCCTCCTGCTGACCGGCACCCCGCCGCACGAACCGGCCGCCTGGAAGCGCTACCGGGGCGGCGCCACCGGCCGGCTCTGGCTGCACGGCGAACGCCTGCTGCCGGACCTGAAAGGCCACCTCCACTCCCCCATGTTCGTCGGCGACCGGATCGCCTTCCTCTCCGACCACGAGGGCGTCGGCAACCTCTACTCCTGCACGCCCGACGGCTCCGACCTGCGCCGCCACACCGACCACGACGCCTTCTACGCCCGGCACGCGGCGAGCGACGGCACCCGGGTGGTGTACCAGTGCGGCGGCGACCTGTGGATCGTGGACGACCTCGCGTCGGCGGAGCCCCGCAGGCTCGACGTACGACTGAGCGGGCCGCGCGCGGGACGCCGTACGTACCAGGTGCCCGCCGCCCAGCACGTGGACGGCATCTCGGTCGACGAGACGGGCCGGGCCAGCGCGGTCGTCGTCCGCGGCAGCCTGTACTGGCTGACCCACCGGGACGGTCCCGCGCGCACGATCACCGACACACCGGGGGTACGGGTCCGGCTCCCGGAGATGCTCGGTTCCGTGGGCCAGGTCGCGTACGTGACGGACGCGGAGGGCGAGGACGCCGTCGAGATCGCCTCCCTGCCCCGGGCGACCGGCGACCGCGCGCCCCGGCGCCTGGCCTCCGGCGGCCTCGGCCGGGTCCTGGAGCTGGTCTCCGACCCCCGGGGTGAACGCCTGGCCATCGCCTCGCACGACGGCCGCCTGCTCCTGCTGACCGTGCCTGACAGTGCGGCTGACACCGCGGGCGCGGAGGACTCCGCCGGGGACGTCACCGACCCGAACGCCACGGAGGACTCCACCGGGCAGGTCACCGAGCTGATCCGATCCGTCAACGGCCCGGTCCGCGACCTCGCCTTCTCCCCGGACGGCAACTGGCTGACGTGGTCGCACCCCGGCATCGGCCGCTCCCTGCGCCAGATCAAGATGGCCCGCATCAAGGATCGTCTGATCGTGGACGTCACCAACGGCCGCTTCGAGGACGAGAACCCGGTCTTCACCAGGGACGGCCGCTACCTGGCCTTCCTCTCCTGGCGCGGCTTCGACCCGGTCTACGACGTCCACACCGGCGACCTGTCCTTCCCGCTCGGCTGCCGCCCCTACCTGGTCCCGCTGTCCTCCGCGACCCCCTCCCCGTTCGCCCTCAACCCCGAGGGCCGCCCGGCCGCCGGGGGCCTGGACCCGTTCCCCACCGACGAGGACGGCGACGGGGCCGCCGTGACCGTGGAGACCGAGGGCCTGGAGAGCCGGGTCACCCCCTTCCCGGTCCCCGCCTCCAAGTACTCGGCGCTGCACCCGGTCGCGGGCGGCGGCCTGGTCTGGCTGCGCTGGCCGATCTCGGGCGCCCTCGGCGAGACCTTCGTCGACCCGGACGACACCTCCGAGCGCCCCACCCTCGAACACTTCGCCGTCGGCAAGGCGAAGAAGACCGAACTCGTCGACCACCTGGACTGGTTCGCGGTCAGCGGCGACGGCTCCCGGCTGGTCCTGGTGGACGAGGGCGAGTTGCGCGCGACCCCCGCGACCGAGTCCGGCGACAGCGACTCGACCGTCTGGATCGACCTGCGCCGCATCCTCCACGAGGTCGACCCGCCCGCGGAGTGGCGACAGTCGTACGAGGAGGCGGGCCGGCTGATCCGGGCCTACTTCTGGGACCCCGGGATGTGCGGCATCGACTGGGACGCGGTCCTCGACCAGTACCGTCCGCTGCTCGAACGGGTCGCCTCCCCCGACGAGTTCGCCGACCTGCTGCGCGAGGTCCTCGGCGAACTGGGCACCTCCCACGCCTACGTCACGCCCGCCCGCCGCAACGAGGGCCCGCCGCACTACCAGCGCCGCCAGGGCCTGCTGGGCGCCAACTTCGAGCTCAGAGAGGGCGGTTGGACGGTCCGGCGGATCCTCCCCGGCGACTCCTCGGACTCCAGGGCCCGCTCCCCGCTGGCCGGCACGGGCATCCGCGAGGGCGCGGTCCTCACCCACGTGGACGGCCGCCCGGTCGATCCGGTCGCGGGCCCGTACCCCCTCCTCGCGGCGGCGGGCGGTACGACGGTGGAGCTGACCTTCACCCCGGCCGCGGGCGAGGGCGGCTCCCGCCGGGTCGCGGTGGTCCCCCTCGTCGACGAACGCCCCCTGCGCTACCAGGACTGGGTGGCCAAACGCCGGGCCGTGGTCCGGGAGTTGAGCGGCGGCCGCTGCGGCTACCTGCACATCCCGGACATGGGCGGCTCGGGCTGGGCCCAGTTCAACCGGGATCTGCGCATGGAGGTCTCCCGCCCCGCCCTGATCGTCGACGTCCGCGGCAACGCGGGCGGCCACATCAGCGAACTGGTGGTGGAGAAGCTGACCCGCACCATCCTCGGCTGGGACCTGACGAGGAACGCCCAGCCGGTGTCGTACGCCTCGAACGCCCCGCGCGGTCCGGTGGTCGCCCTCGCCGACGAGGCGACCTCCTCGGACGGCGACATGATCACGGCCGCCTTCAAACTCCTGAAGCTGGGGCCGGTGGTGGGCCAGCGCACCTGGGGCGGGGTGGTCGGCATGACCGGCCGCCACCAGCTCGGCGACGGCACGGTGATCACGGTCCCGATGAACGCGGCCTGGTTCGACGCGTACGGCTGGTCCATCGAGAACGAGGGAGTCACCCCGGACCTGGAGATCCAACGCACCCCGCTGGACTGGGCGGAGGGCAGACACGCCCAACTCGACGACGCGGTGACGCTGGCGCTGACCTTGCTGGACACGAACCCTCCGGCGACACCGCCGGACTACCGGGACGTACCGAACAGGGCGAGGCCGAAATTGCCGCCGAGATCTTGAGACGGGGCGCGGGGCGGCTTTTTGCTTTTAAGGGGCGCGGGGAACTGCGCGAGAAGCCCCACCGAGCCGCACCCGACAACGCACCCCAAAAAAACGCAGGGTGCCCTCCAACAACCAGAGGGCACCCCACACTTCAAGCCGCAACTACATGTCGTAGTCGGGGTCCATCCGCTCCTGCTCCTCGCGCCGCATCCGCTCGGACTCCTCGTCCCGCATGCGCTCGCCGTCCTGCTCGCCGCGGCGACCCCGCTGGGCCTGCTCCCGGCCCTCCTGGGCCTTCTGCTTGGCCTGCTGCTGCCACTGCTCGGACTTGTCCTGGAACTGGTCCTTGATACCCATGTGGGTTCACTCCCGTGGGGGTGAGGGAAGAGCCCCGGTCCGGGGCCTCGACCAGATTCACACGGCCGGACAAAGAACGCATTTCGATCAACTACGGTGCGTAGCGCGACTCCCCGCGCGCGCTTCCTCGTCCGCCGCCCCACCTGCGCCGACGAGCCCGGTGCGGATGCCCTCCAACCGCTGTCCGAACCGCCGCATCTCCCGCTGTCCGACGGTCCCGATGAGCCCCGGCAGAGCCCCGCGCAGGCCCTGCATCCCGCGCAGCCACCCCTGCCCGTACACATGGCTGGAGCGCCGCTCGATCCCGGCCACGATCCGCTCCACGGCGGGCCCCAGCGGATACGTCTTGTTGGCCGGCCACGGCAGCCGCTGCCGCAACTCCCGCATCACGTCGTCCTGGTCGGCCCCGCGCACCATGTCGGTGTCGGTCCACGACAGGTACCCGACCCCGACCCGCACCCCCCGGTAGCCCACTTCGGCCCGCAGGCTGTGCGCGAACGCCTCCACACCGGACTTGGACGCGCAGTACGCCGTCATCATCGGCGACGGCGTGATCGCGGCGAGGGAGGCGATCTGGAGCAGGTACCCCCGGCTCTCGACGAGCGCCGGGAGGAACGCCCGTGCGGTGACGGCCGATCCGATGAGGTTGACCTCGATCACCCGCCGCCACGCCTCGGGATCGGAGTCGACGAAGGGCCCGCCGGTCGCGACCCCCGCGTTGGCGACCACGATGTCGACCTTCCCGAACCGCTCCTTCACCTCCTCCGCGACCCGTGCCATCGCCTCGTGGTCCGTCACGTCGGCGTACCAGTGGTCGCTGTCGCCGTGCAGCCGCTCGGACAGCTGCTTGAGCGCGTCCGGTTCGAGACCGACCAGCGCGACCTTCGCGCCGCGCGCGGACAGCTTGCGGGCGAGCAGCTCGCCCACGCCCCGCGCGGCCCCCGTGACGACCGCGACCTGTCCTTCCAGACCGACCCTGCTCATGCGCCCTCCCTGACCTGGACGTAGCTGCTGACGAGTTCCCGGATCCGCGCGCTGACCAGCTCGGGCGCCTCGACCGGCGTCATATGGCCGAGCCCGGGCAGCTCGGTCACCCCGAGATTGTGGGGCAGCGCGGCGGCCAACCGGTGTGCGTGCACCGGCGGGGTGAGCCGGTCGGCGGTCCCGACGAGGACGGCCGTGGGCGCGGTGAGCTGCCGTACGCCCTGGTCCAGGTCGAGCAGATCGAGCACCTGCGACCAGGCGTGGCGCACCTTGCGCGGACACGCGTGCACGATCCGCGCGCACGCCTCCACCATGTGCGGGGCCGAACCGGGGCCCATCGTGCCGTACTTGAGGATCCGCAGCGCGAGCGGTGTGACCGGGCCGAGCGGCGCCCGCGCCCCGAGGACGTGCCGGGTCAGCCAGGTGCGCAGCCGCCCGGCCCGGATCGGCACCACGGTCGACTCCGCGACCAGCCGCGACGACCCGGTGCTGCACAGCAGCACGGCCGCCGCGTGCTCCCGGAACGCCGGCCGGTCCGCCGCGGCCATCACCGTCATCCCGCCCATGGAGTGACCGACGACGACCGCTTTCTCGTCCGCCGCGAGGGTGGCCTCCAGTACGGCCACGAGATCGTCGGCGAGGGCGTCCGCACTGCACGCCGGGCTCGCCGGACTGCGTCCGTGGCCGCGCTGGTCGTACGCGATGACCCGGTGGTCGACGGAGAGTTCGCGGATCTGCGCGGCCCAGAAGGCGGTGGAACAGGTCCAGCCG
This sequence comes from Streptomyces griseorubiginosus, assembly GCF_001514195.1. Classification (GTDB taxonomy): domain Bacteria; phylum Actinomycetota; class Actinomycetes; order Streptomycetales; family Streptomycetaceae; genus Streptomyces; species Streptomyces griseorubiginosus. The sequence continues at coordinate 204,827 of NZ_KQ948745.1, forward strand.
TGCGCCAGCACCACCGGGGGCGCGCCCTCGGGGCCGTGCACCTCGACGTGCAGCCCGGCGCCGTCGGCGGAGGTCACGCTCAGTTCACCGGCCGGGACGGGCGGGGCGTACGGCCCGGAGTCGACATGGGCGAGCCGGCTCGTACGGCGGCCGGCAGAGGCTGCTCGGCTCATACGGCGGCCTCCGTGCTCTCGTCCTGGACGGCGCCCTTGTCCTGGGCCGCGCTCCTCTGCCCTGCCGGCCGCAGCACCTCGTACTCGGCGAGGTCCACCCGCCGGGTCGCCCGCCGGAACTCGGTCGTCGTGCCCGGCCAGATCGTGCTGTTGCGGCCGTTCGCGTCCAGGTACCAGCTGGTGCAGCCGCCGGTGTTCCACACCGTGCGCTTCATGCGCTCCTGCACCCGGTGGTTCCAGTCCCGCACGGCGGCGGGCCGGGCGTCGAGGGCCACCCGGCCGCCGAGCACGTCCAACTGCCGTACGAAGTCGGCCAGGTAGTTCAGCTGGGACTCGATCATCAGGATCATCGAGGAGTTCCCGAGCCCGGTGTTGGGTCCGATGACCGTCATCCAGTTGGGGAAGCCGGCGGCGGAGGCACCGCGCAGCGCCTCCATACCGCCCTTCCACGCCTCGGCGAGGGTCCGCCCGTCCGCGCCGACGACCCGGTCGGCGATGGGCATGTCGGTGACGTGGAAGCCGGTGCCGAAGACGATCGCGTCGACCTGGGCCTCGGTGCCGTCGGCGGCGACGACCTTCGACCCCTCGACCCGGCTGAGGCCGCTCGCGACGACGTCCACGTTGGGCTGGGCGAGCGCCGGGTAGTACGTGCTGCTCAGCAGGATCCGCTTGCAGCCGATCCGGTAGTCGGGGGTGAGCTTGGCCCGCAGCGCCGGGTCCTTGATGGCACGGGCCATGTTCCGCTTGGCCAGCTGCTCGACCGCGCCGAGCTGGCCCGGGTGCTTGGTGAAGGCCTGGACCTGCAACTCCCTGATGCCCCACAGCAGTCCGCGCCGGGCCTGGGTGGTGAAGGGCAGTTGCCGGTGCAGCCGCCGCTCGGCGCCGCTGATCGCCCGGTCCATGCGGGGCATCACCCAGGGCGGGGTCCGCTGGAAGAGGGTGACCTTACGGGCGAGGGGCTGGATCGCCGGCACGATCTGGATGGCCGAGGCGCCCGTGCCCACCATGGCGACCCGCTTGCCGCGCAGGTCGTAGTCGTGGTCCCAGCGGGCGGAGTGGAAGACCTTGCCGGCGAACGAGTCCAGGCCGGGGATGTCCGGGATCTTCGGATCGGACAGCGGCCCGGTGGCGGAGACGACGAAGTCGGCCGACAGCCTGCCGCCGGAGGTCTCGATGTCCCACCGCAGCGCCTCGCTGTCCCAGGTCATCCGCAGCACCTCGGAGTTGAGGCGCAGGTGCGGCCGGAGCCCGAAGACGTCGGTCACGTGCTCCAGGTAGGCACGGATGTGCTCCTGCCCGGAGAAGGTGCGCGGCCAGTCGGGGTTGGGCGCGAAGGAGAAGGAGTACAGATGGGACGGCACGTCGCAGGCGCACCCCGGATAGCTGTTGTCCCGCCAGGTGCCGCCGACGCTGCCGGCCCGCTCCAGCACGACGAAGTCGGTGAAGCCCTCCCGCCGCAGCCGTACGGCGGCCCCCAGCCCACCGAACCCGGATCCGACCACCGCCACCCGCACATGCTCGTGTTCGGCCATGCCGACGCCTTCCCTGCGACTCTGCCAGTGAACACTGGCGCAATGGGAGGATAGAGCGGCTCCGTACCGATGGGTAGGGGTCGGGAAGAAGGAAGTTACCGGGAGTACGACATAGGGTGCGGGCGTGGCAGAAGACGGAGGACGACACGAGTACCGCATGGAGGAGCTGGCCCGCCTGGCCGGCATCACCGTGCGCACCCTGCGCTTCTACCGCGAACGCAAACTGATCGCACCGCCCCGCCGCGAGGGCCGTATCGCCTGGTACGACGACCACCACCTGGCCCGTCTTCGCACGATCGCGGCGCTGCTGGAGCGGGGTCACACCCTCACGGGCATCGCGGAACTGGCGGAGGCCCTCGACCACGGCCGCGATGTCGCCGACGTCCTGGGGGTGGCCCCTCCCACCGAGGAGGAGCCGGTCCGCCTCACGCCCGAGGAACTCGCCGCCCGCTTCGAGGGCGAGGTCACCGCGGAGAACCTGGCGGCCGCCCTCGACCTCGGCTACCTCGGCACCGACGGCGACGAGATCGTCCACATCAGCCGCCGCCTCCTGGACGTCTCCTCGGCCCTGGTCCGCGAGGGCATCCCCCTCGCGGAGGTCCTGGCCGCCGGCAGACAGGTCCGCGAACACGTCGACGCCCTTGCCGAGATGTTCGCCGACCTGGTCCTGCGCCACACCACCGAGAACGACCTCCACCGGCTGCGCCCCCTGGCCCGGAGCGTGGTGGAGGCGGAACTGTCCCTGGCCCTGGACCGGCGGCTCAGGAAACGGGACTGAGGGGCCGCCGAGGTACTCAGGCCGGGCTGAGTACCGACGCTCTGGGCGGGGACGGGACGAGCGGAAACACTCGGAGCATGCGAAACCGACCTCTGAGAAGCGTTTCCCACGTGGTGCCGACCCTGGTGACGGCCGGCGTGTCGATGGCGGCGTGGGCTGCCTGGCTGGGCTGGGACCAGCGCTACGACGTGCAGCCCGACGGCACTTCGACCGGTCCGTACGAGGCCTGGCAGGTGATCGGGCTGGTGGTGACCCTGCTGGTGGCGGTGTACTGGGCGGCATCGCGCCGCCACGGCAAATCGGCTGTGCTCGGCACCACGACCGGCCTCACCCTCGCCGCCTTCCTCGACTGGTCGGACGACTCCACCGGCCAGTTCATGGTGGGCGTGATGATGGTCATGCTGGGAAGCCTCGCCGCGACCGCCCTCGTGACCAACGTGATCACCTCCGTGAGACGGCCGTCGGCGCAGACGCCGCCCGCGTGACGCACCGCCACGACCCAGGTCACACGTCGAAGACGACCGTCACGGGCGCGTGGTCCGACCAGCGCTCGGCGTGCGTGGCGGCCCGCTCGACGTACCCCTTGACGGCCTTGGCGGCGAGCCCGGGCGTGCAGACGTGGAGATCGATGCGCCATCCGCTGTCGTTGTCGAAAGCCCGCCCCCGGTAGGACCACCACGAGTACGGCCCCTCCATGTCCGGATGCAGCGACCGTACGACGTCCACGTACCCGCCGTCCTCGAGGTCGAGAACCCGGCTCAGCCAGGCGCGCTCCTCCGGCAGGAAGCCCGAACTCTTCTGGTTGGAGCGCCAGTTCTTGAGGTCGGCCTGCTGGTGGGCGATGTTCCAGTCGCCGCAGACGACGACTTCGCGGCCGTCGGCGGCGGCACGCTCGCGCAGACCCTTCAGGTACGTCAGGAACTCGTCCATGAAGCGGACCTTCTCGTCCTGCCGCTCGGTGCCGACCTCGCCGGAGGGCAGGTAGAGGGAGGCGACCGTGACACCGGGCAGGTCCGCCTCGACGTAGCGCCCACTGGTGTCGAACTCGGCCGACCCGAAGCCGACCTGGACCCGGTCCGGCTCACGGCGGGAGTAGAGGGAGACACCGGCCCGCCCCTTGGCGGCAGCCGGCGCGTGCGTCACGTGCCAGCCCTCGGGAGCGCGGACCGCGTCGGGCAGCTGCTGCGGCTCGGCGCGTACCTCCTGAAGGCAGAGCACATCGGCGGAGGTGTCCGCGAGCCACTCCACGAAGCCCTTCTTCGCGGCGGCACGCAGCCCGTTCACATTGGCGGAGGTCACAGTGAGCACCCCGGCACGATACCGGCACACTGGAGGGCATGATGATCCGCCGTGTCCCCTTCGACCACCCCGACGCCGTCAAGCTCAACGACCAGGTCCAGGCCGAGTACCACGTCCGCTACGGCGACGGCGGCGACGCCACCGAGCTGGCCCCGGCGGACTTCCAGCCCCCGAACGGCGTGTACCTGATCGCGTACGACGCCCTGGACAGCCCCGTCGCCACGGGCGGCTGGCGGGCCCAGGACGCCAACGGCGAGGGCAACCTGGACGGCGACGCCGAGCTCAAGCGGATGTACGTGATCGAGCAGATGCGCGGCCGCGGTCTCGCCCGCCGCGTGCTGTCCGCCCTGGAGGAGGACGCCCGCGCGGCCGGCCGCCTGCGCATGGTCCTGGAGACCGGCACCAAGCAGCCCGAGGCGATCGCGCTGTACACCTCCAGCGGCTACGAGCCCTGCGCCAAGTTCGGCTACTACCGCGACTACGAGGACAGCCGCTGCTTCGCGAAGCCGCTCGCGCGCGGATAGAAGCAGCTCGCGCGCGTGGATAGAGGCTCGCCCGCGGATAGATGACAGAAGACCCGCTCCTGAATGCAGGAGCGGGTCTTCATGATGCGTGGACCTGAGGGGATTTGAACCCCTGGCCCCCTCGATGCGAACGAGGTGCGCTACCGGACTGCGCCACAGGCCCTTGCAACGAGTGAAACTCTAGCATCCCCGTCCGGGTGCTTGGAAATCCGTTCCCGGCTGGTCAGGGACGGGGGTCACTCGTTGGCCGCGCGCGGCCGTTCGCCTTCCTCGTACTGGTCGAAGAGGGGGGTGCGGCCACGCTCGCGTGCCCGGCGGGCGGAGGCGGCGCGGCGGGCGTCGGTGCGGCCGTCCGCCGTGGGCCTGTCGTCCGCGTCCTCGGACAGCTCCTCCGGTGCCCCGTCCTCGGCGACGGGCGCCGCCTCGTGCTCCGGGGTGACCGTGCTGGAGCGTGCCGAGCTCCAGGCGTCGGGCGCCCCGAGGTCCACGTCCGCGGTGGCCCGCGGCGCGACCGGCGCGGTCACGTAGGTCGGCAGCGGAACCGGTACCGGGTCCCAGCTGTCCCCGTGACCGGGCCTGCGCTGCCGCTCACGCTGCTGGTCGACCCACTCGGCGTGGTCGGTCTGCTCGACGAGGGCACGCCGGTCGGCGGCGAGGGCGGAGAGCCCGGGGTCGGTGACCTGCTCTGGTCCTCCGTCCGGTTCGTCGGCGTCCACATCGGTGCCGACGGACGCCCGCCGGCGCGGCTGACGGGCCCGCTCCCGCAGGTGCTGCGCGGCGGCCTCGGCCCGGCGCCGGTCCATCTGGTAGGCGAACCGGCGGCGTTCCTGGGAGCGCAGGTAGGCGATGTACGCGCTGAGCATCACCGCGGGCACCCCGGGCGCCCACAGGAAGGCGAGTCCTCCGACGGCGGCGACGATCGCGCCGAGTGTGAACGCCGCGAAGAGCATCACGGTGGTACGCCGTCGGCGCGCGAGGGACTTGGTGCGCCGGGCGCGCGCCGCGGCCGCTTCCGCGGCGGCCGTGCGCCGGGCGGCGGACACGGGGGGCTGCTTGCGGGTGGGGACGCCACCGTCGTGCGCCGCCTCTCGTCCCGCGTCCCGCCCTGCTTCCCTTGCCGCTGCTTCCCTCGCCGCTGCTTCCCTTCCCGCGTCCCGCGCGGACTCGCGCGCGGGCTCCGGGGGGCGTCCCATGGACGGCGGCTGGGCCGTCGCCTTGGCCTGTGGACGGGTCGGGGGCATGGCGAAGGCCCGGACGTCCACCGAGTCGGTGACGGCGTCCGGATCGTCGGCGCCGTCCTCCCCCTCGTCGGTGGAGCGCGCGCGCAGGTCCTTGGCGTATCGGCGCTCCATGCCCGCCCGTCCGGACAGCAGCCGGATGGCGGTGCTGAAGCGTTCCGTCGGACGGGCCTCGTTCAGCTCGTCCTGCCTACGGAGCCACATCGGCACCAAGTAGGCGGCCCAGGCCCCGACAATGACTGCGTAGATGAGGCCGCTGCTGCTCACGCCTCACACGGTAGAGGGGTTTGCGTGAGGCCATCTGCCAATTGAGCCGGTGTGTCGCACGATCTGGCTGATATTTCGAGCTTTTTTTGCGACCGATCCGATCAGCAGACCGCCTCAGCCGTGAATTCAATGCCCCGAGACGGTCATGCACCGATCATTCTCGAACACTCATTCAATTTCCGGGACCTGTACCCGGAACCTGCCTGCCGGCGCGGGCCCGCTGCCAGCGTCTGAGCAGTCCGTCCGGCACCTCTTCCGCGGTGAGCGCGAACACGAGATGGTCCCGCCAGGCCCCGTCGATGTGGAGATAGCGCGGCCGCAGCCCCTCCTCGCGGAATCCGAGTTTCTCCACGACCCGTCGGCTCGGTCCGTTCTCCGGGCGAATGCAGACCTCGATGCGGTGCAGACCGACGGTGCGGAAACAGTGGTCCACGACGAGCGCCACGGCGGTCGGCATCACCCCGCGCCCGGCGACCGACTGGTCCACCCAGTAACCGACGTGCCCCGAGCACATCGAGCCCCAGGTGATTCCGGCGACCGTCAACTGCCCGACCAGCTGTCCCTGGTACTCGATGACGAACGGCAGCATCCGGCCGGCGTTCGCCTCGGACCTGAGGTGGCGGACCATCTGCCGGTAGGTCGGCCGGTGCGCGATCGGACCGCTCGGCGTGGGCGGCGGAATCGTCGCCTCCCAGGGGCGCAGCCAGTCCCGGTTGCGCCGGTTGACCTCACGCCACAGGCGTTGGTCGCGCATCCTTATCGGCCTCAGGACGACGTCGCCGTCCGCCAGTACGACGGGCCATGACGGGCTGTTCAGCTCGCACCCCCCTCGCCGGAGCCGGGTCTGGCGTGGTCGCCGCCGCGGATCTGGTCGACGGCGTGCTTCAACAGGGGCTCCAGGACGGCGAGTCCGTCCTTCACCCCGCCGCTGGAGCCCGGCAGGTTGACGATCAGTGTGCCGGCCGCCACTCCGGCCAGGCCCCGGGAGAGCGCGGCGGTGGGCACCTTGTCCCGCCCGAAGGCACGGATGGCCTCCGCGATGCCGGGCACCTCGTACGCGATCACCGCGCGGGTCGCCTCGGGGGTGCGGTCGGTGGGTGAGATGCCGGTGCCGCCGGTGGTGACGACGACGTCGTAGCCCGCTTCGACGCCCGCGCGCAGGGCGGCTTCCACGGGGTCCCCGTCGGGGACGACCTGCGGGCCGTCGACCGCGAAGCCGAACCGCTTCAGGCCGTCGGCGATCAGCGGGCCGCCCTTGTCCTCGTAGACACCGGCGGCGGCCCGGTTGGAGGCGGTGACGACGAGAGCCCGGTACGTCATGACCGGCTCCAGTCGCCCGACTTGCCGCCCGTCTTCTCCTCCACCCGCACGTCCGTGATGACCGCTCCCTTGTCGACCGCCTTGACCATGTCGATCACGGTGAGCGCGGCGACGGAGACCGCGGTGAGGGCCTCCATCTCGACACCCGTGCGGTCCGTGGTCTTCACGGTGGCGAGGATCTCCACGGCGTCGTCCGCGACCGACAGATCCAGTTTCACACCCGACACCGACAACGGGTGGCACAGCGGGATGAGGTCCGGGGTGCGCTTGGCGCCCATGATCCCCGCGATCCGCGCGGTGGCCAGCGCGTCACCCTTGGGGACGCCCTCGCCGCGCAGCAGCTCGATCACCCGGGGCGAGACGAGGACCCGCCCGCTCGCGCGCGCGGTGCGTGCGGTGACGTCCTTGCCGGATACGTCGACCATGCGGGCGGCACCCGCTTCGTCGATGTGCGTCAGTCGGTCCTGCGTACTCATGGTTGTGCGTCGCTCCCGGTCCCGGCGTTGTGCGCGACACGGTACCGCCAACCTCGGGTGCTCAGCCGAGCAGGACCACTTCGACCTCGGTGCCCGGCTCCACGGACTCGACGTCCTCCGGTACGACGATCAGCGCGTCGGCCTGCGCGAGGGCGGCGACCAGGTGGGAGCCCGCGCCGCCGACGGGGGCGACCGTGCCGTCGCCGTCGGCGTACGCACCGCGCAGGAACTGCCGGCGGCCCTTGGGCGAGCTCAGCGCCTTGTCCGCCCTCAGGGTGGCCCGGGTCCGCGGGCGGTGGAGGTCGTCGAGACCCATGAGGGCGCGGATAGCGGGGCGGACGAACAGCTCGAAGGAGACGTACGACGACACCGGGTTGCCGGGCAGGGCGAGCAGCGGGGTGTGGTCGGGGCCGATGGTGCCGAAGCCCTGGGGCTTGCCGGGCTGCATGGCGAGCTTGCGGAAGTCGACGCCGCTGCCTGGTTCGTCCTCGTCGCCCACGGAGGTCAGCGCCTCCTTGACGACGTCGTAGGCCCCGACGCTCACGCCGCCCGTGGTGACCATGAGGTCGGCGCGGACGAGCTGGTCCTCGATGGTGGAGCGCAGGGTCTCGGCGTCGTCGGCGACGGCGCCCACCCGGTAGGCGATGGCGCCGGCGTCCCGGGCGGCGGCGGTGAGGGCGAAGCTGTTGGAGTCGTAGATCTGGCCGGTGCCGAGGCTCTCGTCGGGCTGGACGAGTTCGCTGCCGGTGGACATGACGACCACGCGCGGGCGCGGCCGCACGCGGACGGTGCCGCGGCCGATGGCGGCGAGCAGGGCGATCTGGGGCGGACCGAGGACCGTGCCGGCGTCCAGAGCGCGGTCACCGGCCCGGACGTCGCTGCCCTGGGCGCGTACGTGCGCGCGTGCCTCCGCGGACCGGTACACGTGCACGTGCCCCTCGGCGCCCTCGGGGGCGAGGCTGCGGGCGCGCATCCCGGTGACCGGGCCCTCGCCGAGGCCGCCGTCGGTCCACTCGACGGGGACGACGGTCTCGGCGCCGGGCGGCAGCGGGGCGCCGGTCATGATGCGGGCGGCCTGGCCGGGCCCGACATGGAGCAGGTCGACGGCCTGGCCCGCCGCGACGTCCCCGACGACGTCGAGGACGGCCGGGAACTCCTCGCTCGCGCCCGCCACGTCCGCGACCCGTACCGCGTACCCGTCCATGGAGCTGTTGTCGAACGGCGGGAGGGACACCGGGACCGTGACGTCCTCGACCAGGACGCAGCCCTGGGCGTCGAGCAGTTGCAGCTCGATGGGTTCGAGGGGGCGGACGGTCGCGAGGATGTCCTCCAGGTGTTCGTCCACCGACCAGAGGTCGTCCTGGTCGGCGGGACGGGGCGCGGCGCTGCTCAAATCCCTACATCTCCTCGGCTACGAAGCTGCGAAGCCAGGTCCGGAACTCCGGGCCCAGGTCTTCACGTTCGCACGCGAGTCTGACAATGGCACGCAGATAGTCGCCGCGGTCACCGGTGTCATAGCGGCGGCCCTTGAAGACCACGCCGTGCACCGGGCCGCCGACCGTCTCGTCCTGGGCGAGCTGCTGGAGGGCGTCCGTGAGCTGGATCTCGCCGCCGCGGCCGGGCTCGGTCTTGCGCAGTATCTCGAAGATGTGCGGGTCGAGGACGTAGCGGCCGATGACCGCGTAGTTCGAGGGGGCGTCGGCCGCGTCCGGCTTCTCGACGAGACCGCCGACCTTGACGACGTCGCTGTCCTCGGTCTCGGCCACGACGGCACAGCCGTAGAGGTGGATCTGCTCGGGGGCGACCTCCATGAGCGCGATGACGCTGCCGCCGTGCTGCTCCTGGACCTCGATCATCCGCTGGAGGAGGGCGTCGCGGGCGTCGATCAGGTCGTCGCCGAGGAGGACGGCGAAGGGCTCGTGGCCCACGTGGGGGGCCGCGCACAGGACGGCGTGGCCGAGGCCGCGGGGGTCGCCCTGGCGGACGTAGTGCATGGTGGCGAGGTCGCTGGACTCCTGGACCTTGGCGAGCCGGCCGGCGTCGCCCTTCTTCTGGAGGGCGGACTCGAGCTCGTAGTTGCGGTCGAAGTGGTCCTCCAGGGGCCGCTTGTTGCGTCCCGTGATCATGAGGACATCGTCGAGGCCCGCCGAGACGGCCTCCTCGACCACGTACTGGATCGCCGGCTTGTCGACGACCGGCAGCATCTCCTTGGGAGTGGCCTTGGTTGCCGGCAGGAAGCGGGTGCCGAGCCCGGCTGCCGGGATGACAGCCTTGCTGATCCGAGGGTGCGACAGAGTCATGGCCGCAACCCTATCCGGTGCCTTTGCCTGGAATCTGAGGCTCCGGTTAATAAGCTCTCATATGAGCGTATTGAAAGGGTACGGGTGCAACTTTGAGCCACATCGGACGTCCCACCAAGCCTGACAAGCAAGGGTTGCGGCGAGAATACCTGGCGGTGAGGAGCAGGTTGACGGCCGATGACGTGCGGGAAGCCGCCTCCGCGCTGTCCGGCCGGGCCCTGGGCCTGCCCGAGCTGGCGCAGGCGCGCACGGTCGCGGCGTACGTCTCCGTCGGGAGCGAGCCCGGCACCCTCACGCTGCTGGACGCGCTGCGCGAGCGGGGCGTGCGCGTCCTGCTGCCCGCCCTGCTGCCGGACAACGACCTGGACTGGGGCGCCTACACCGGCGAAGGCTCGGTCGCGCGGGTCCAGCACGGGGGAAAGATGGCACTCTTCGAGCCCGCCGGCGAGCGCCTGGGCCCGGACGCGGTGACCGGCGCCGACGTGGTGCTGCTGCCCGGCCTCGCGGTGGACGGGCGCGGGATGCGCCTGGGGCGCGGCGGGGGGTCGTACGACCGGGTGCTCGCGCGCCTGGAGCGCGCGGGCGCACGACCGGCGCTGGTGGTGCTGCTGTACGACACCGAGGTCGTCACCGAGGTCCCGGCGGAGGCGCACGACCGGCCGGTGCACGTGGTGGTGACGCCGTCGGGCGTGCGCCGCTTCCCCGCCCCGGAGTGACCGGCCCGGCATGGCCGCCCCGGCATGAGCAAGGGCCCCTCCACGCGCGTGCGTGGAGGGGCCCTTGCTTCGGTCCTGCGGCCGTCCCTACGGCTTCAGGACCAGGGTGTCGCTCGTGCTCTTGTCGACGGCCGCGTCCGAGAAGGACCAGTCCAGCAGCTCGCCCTTGGCCCACTTGCCGGTCTGGTCGGTGTAGTGCGCGCTGTAGGCGTGCCCTGAGGCCCCGGTGAGGTTGATCCACTTCGACTTGTCGAGGTCGCCGAGGTTGACCACCATGCGCATCGACGGCACCCAGACGACGCCGTAGCCGCCCGCAGCGTTCCAGCCGGTGGCGTTGACCGTGGCCTCGCCGCCGCTGAGCTTCCAGGGGCCCCGGTTGAGCGCGTACTGGACGATGTCGGGGCCCTCGATGCCCAGGGTCTGGTTCTTCAGGAACAGGCGGTGCAGCCGGCCCCAGCTCCAGGTGTCGATGTCCTTGCCGAGCTTGGCGGTCAGCTCCCAGCGGGCGTCGATCATGGCGCGCTTGAACAGTTCGTCGCGGTTGGTGGCCGCGGGCCGGTCGCCGACGCCCTTCGGGGTCTTCCACCAGTCGCTGTTCTGGTCGTTCATGAGGTTGCGCACGACCTCGAACCAGCGGTCGCCGCCGTCCGGCTGCGCCTCGTCGGCGTCGCGCTGACCGCACTCGCGGACCTTCTGCGTCTCGTCCACGGGCCCGGTGCTGTTGACCGGGTCGACCCACAGGCACTGGCCCTTGACCCGCAGCTCCTTGGGCAGCTTGTTGCCGAAGGCGAGCTTGAGGATGTTGCGCCAGACCGCGTTGAAGTAGGCGGCCGCCGCCGAGTCGGCGTCCTGGGTGTAGTCCCAGCCCTCCAGCAGCTCCTGCGCCTGGCGGACTTCCTTGTCGTCCATGTCGATCTTCAGCAGCTTGGGGACCAGCAGCTTGGCGATCTCGCTGCTGTTGTCGAGCTGCATCTGGCGCATGTCGTCGGTGGAGATCTTGCCGCCGCCCTTGATCTTCTGCTCGATCAGGTCGGTGATGCGCTGGCTGCGGGTGCCGTAGCCCCAGTCGGTGGTGAGCGTGTAGGGGTACTTGTCCTTGTCGACCACGGCCTGGTTGGCGGTCACGATGTAGCCGCGCGACGGGTTGTACTCGTAGGGCAGCTCGTCCTGCTGGATGTACTTGCCGGTCCAGCGGTACTTCGGGTCCCAGCCGGGCGCCGGGAGGGAGCCGTCGTCGCCCTTGGCGCGGATCGGGATGCGGCCCGGCAGGGTGTAGCCGATGTTGGTGGCGTCGGCGTAGACGAGGTTCTGGGACGGGACGTCGAACAGGGCCGCCGCCGCGCGGAAGTCGCTCCAATTGGACGCCTTGTCCATCGCGAAGACGGCGTCCATGGTGGTGCCCGGGTCCAGCGCGGTCCAGCGCAGGGCGACGCCGTAGCCGTCGCCCCGGTCGGGGGCCGCGTTGTCGACGGTCGCCTTCCTGCCGACGTTCACCAGCTCGTCGGAGCGGTCGGAGAGCAGGGGGCCGTTGTTGGTCTCCCGGACGACGATCTTCTTGGAGGCGCCGCCGGCGACCTTGATGGTCTCCTCACGCGTGGTGAAGGGAACCGTCTTGCCGTCGTACAGGTAGCCGTCCCCGGAGAGCTTCTCCAGGTAGAGGTCGGTGACGTCGACGCCGGAGTTGGTCATGCCCCAGGCGATCTTCCCGTTGTGGCCGATGACCACGCCGGGCATGCCCGCGAAGGTGTAGCCGGTGACGTCGTACTGGCACTTGCTGGACAGGCTCCGGCAGTGCAGGCCCATCTGGTACCAGACGGACGGCAGCGAGGCCGACAGGTGCGGGTCGTTGGCCAGCAGCGGGTGCCCGGTGATGGTGTGCTCGCCCGCCACGACCCAGGAGTTGGAGCCGATGCCCTGTCCGTTCACGCCGACGGCGGTCGGGACGTTGTTCAGGACCTCGGAGAGGCCCGACAGCTGGCTCTGGAGGGCCGAGGCGGCCGTACCGGAGCCGACGGAGGACGACGTGCCGGTGGTACCGCCCAGAGACGTCCCCGTGCCGCCCGTGGAGGTCCCGGTACCGCCCGTGGACGTCCCGGTGCCCCCGGTCGACGTCCCGGAGCCGCTCGTGGAGCCGCCGGAGCCGGACAGGCCGTTGTCCTTGGAGCTGCCGTTCTGCTCGAACGTCCCGGTGAGCTCGTTGTACTGGCCCTCCTGGACGATCGCCTTGTTCCGGCTGTACGGGTACTGCGGGTACAGGTCGGCGATCTGCTTCGGGCCGAGGCGGCTGGTCATCAGGGCGCGGTCGATCTCGTCCTTGACGTTGCCGCGCAGGTCCCAGGCCATCGCCTTCAGCCAGGCGACGGAGTCGACCGGGGTCCACTGCTCGGGCTTGTAGTCGTTGACGAAGCCGAGCGCCGCGTACTCCAGGGAGATCTGCTTGCCGCTCTTGCCCTTGAGGTAGGCGTTGACTCCCTTGGAGTAGGCCTGGAGGTACTTCTTGGTGGAGGCCGACAGCTTGGTGTCGTACTCCTTCTTCGCCACCCGGTCCCAGCCCATGGTGCGCAGGGCCTCGTCGTCGTCGACCGTCCCCTTGCCGAACATCTCCGACAGCCGCCCGGCGGTCAGGTGCCGGCGTACGTCCATCTCGTAGAACCGGTCCTGCGCCTGGACGTAGCCCTGCGCCATGAACAGGTCCTCGTCGGAGGAGGCGTAGATCTGCGGGATGCCGTAACTGTCGCGTTTGACGTCGACCGGGCCCGACAGGCCCTGGAGCTCGACGGAGCCCTTGGTCTGCGGGAACGACGCGCGCACGGTGCTCACCGACCAGTAGCCGCCGTAGGCGACAGCGCCGACGAGGGCCAGGACGAGGACCAGCACGATCAGACGGGCTCTGCGCCCCTTCTTCCTGCCGGACTTGCCGGGCTGCTGACCCGAGGAGGCGGTGGTGGTGGGGGGCATCGCTGTCCTTGCTGTCCTAACGCGAGCGGCAGGGCGGGCTGGTGCATTCGGCTCAGAACCTGCGTGACGCAGGCTCTGCGCGCTGGAGCAACCATAGGCGCAGCGCCTGAGGGCACTTGACGCGGAGTCGGGAACCAACGCGGACGAGCGTTCGATCTTGCCTCGCCGAGCGTCAAGAAATCGTCAAGAGTTAGGTAAGGTAACGAAGTACTTGGATGCGGAGTCCCACCACTTCGTGTCCTATGTACGTGAGCTCCCGCGCGCGTGATGCGCGTGAGCCAGGGAAGGGAACGGCCGCTGACTGTCCACCACCTCAACCAGCTCCTGCTCGTCTGCTCGCTCGTCCTGCTCGTCGCCGTGGCAGCGGTCCGGATCTCCTCGCGCAGCGGGCTCCCCAGCCTGCTCGTGTACCTGGGGATCGGCATCGCCATGGGCCAGGACGGCATCGGCGACATCCACTTCGACAACGCCGAACTGACCCAGGTCATCGGATACGCGGCCCTGGTCGTGATCCTGGCCGAGGGCGGCCTCGGCACGAAGTGGAAGGAGATCAGACCGGCTCTGCCCGCGGCGACCGCGCTGGCGCTGGCCGGGGTCGCGGTGAGCGTCGGGGTCACGGCGACGGCCGCGCACTACCTGATCGGGCTGGAGTGGCGGCAGGCGCTGATCATCGGGGCGGTCGTCTCCTCGACGGACGCGGCGGCGGTGTTCTCGGTGCTGCGCAAGATCCCCCTTCCCGCGCGCATAACCGGCACCCTGGAGGCCGAGTCCGGCTTCAACGACGCCCCCGTGGTCATCCTGGTCGTCGCCTTCTCCCAGGCCGGTCCGGTCGAACACTGGTACCGGCTGATCGGCGAGATAACCCTCGAACTGGCCATCGGTGCCGCCGTCGGCATCGCGGTGGGCTGGCTCGGCTCCTGGGGCCTCCGGCACGTCGCCCTGCCCGCCTCCGGCCTCTACCCGATCGCGGTCATGGCGATCGCCGTCACCGCCTACGCGGCGGGCGCGCTGGCCCACGGCAGCGGCTTCCTCGCCGTCTATCTCGCCTCCATGGCGATGGGCAACGCCAAGCTGCCGCACTGGCCCGCCACCCGCGGGTTCGCCGACGGCCTCGGCTGGATCGCCCAGATCGGGATGTTCGTGCTGCTGGGCCTGCTGGTCACCCCGCACGAGCTGGGCGACGACGTCCTGCCCGGGCTCGTCATCGGCCTGGTGCTGACCATGGTCGCGCGACCTCTGAGCGTGGTGCTGTGCCTGACGCCGTTCCGGGTGCCCTGGCAGGAGCAGACCCTGATGTCCTGGGCCGGGCTGCGCGGCGCCGTGCCCATCATCCTGGCGACGATCCCCATGGTGAACGGCGTCGACGGCAGCCGGCGCGTCTTCAACATCGTCTTCGTCCTGGTCGTCGTGTACACCCTCGTGCAGGGCCCGACACTGCCCTGGCTGGCCCGCAAGCTGCGCCTCGGCGGCGACCCGGAGGCCGCCGACCTCGGCATCGAGTCGGCACCCCTGGAGCGGCTGCGCGGGCACCTGCTGTCCGTCGCGATCCCCGAGGGGTCGCGGATGCACGGCGTCGAGGTCCACGAGCTGCGGCTGCCGGCCGGAGCCGCCGTCACCCTGGTCGTACGCGACGCAAAATCGTTCGTTCCGCTGCCCACGACCGTGCTGCGGCGCGGGGACGAACTGCTCGTCGTCACCACCGACCCGGTCCGCGACGCCGCCGAACGACGGCTCCGCGCGGTGGGCCGCGGCGGCAAGCTGGCCGACTGGCTGGGCACGGGCGGCGGCACCGGCGGCGGCAGGGGCGGGGGCCACGGCGGCGGTGGTGGCGGCGGTAGCGGCGGCGGCGGCTCAGGTTAAGGCCGTGTTTCGCGCCCCCTGTACGATGGGGGCGCACCCCTGATCGAACCAACTCTGCCTGACGCAGAGCTGGCGCGACCGTATGGCGGCCGGGACGTCCTTCGTGACGTGGTCTTCGGCATCTACCGCAGTCCGCGCAAGAGGACAGCTCTCGGTGCCGCCCCTGACCGGCGCGGCGCTACCAGGCGGCAGAAAGGCACGGGCCGTGGCATCCACGGTCACCTCCTCCCGCCCCGGATACGGGCAGCTGCTGCGCACCCGCGGCGCCTGGACGTTCCTGCTCCCCGGCTTCGCGGCACGCCAGCCGTTCGCGATGCTCACCCTCTCCCTGGTGCTGCTCGTGCAGCACACCACCGGCTCCTACGGCGCGGCGGGCGCCGTAGCGGCCGTCACCGGCGTCTCCATGGCACTCTTCGCGCCCTGGAGCGGCCGTCTCGCGGACCGCTACGGACAGCGGGCCGTGCTCGTCCCCGGTGTCCTGGTGCACACCCTGGCCGGCCTGTCCCTGACGGCGCTCGCCCTTTCCCACGCCCCCCTGTGGGCGCTGTTCGCGGCGGCCGTGCCCACCGGCGCCTCGGTGCCGCAGATCGGGCCCATGGTGCGCGCCCGCTGGGGCGTGAAGCTCCAGGACTCGCCCCTGATGACCACGGCGGCGGCCTTCGAGTCCGTCACGGACGAGCTGACCTTCGTCTTCGGCCCGCTGCTGGCCACCGCCCTGTGCACGGCCGTCCACCCTGCCGCGGGCCTGCTGACGGAGGCGACCCTGACCCTGCTCGGCGGTCTGCTGTTCGCCGCGCAGAAGAGCACCCAGCCGCCGGTCGTGCTCGGCGAGCACGCGCGCGTGGAGCACGCCTCGGCCCTGCGCGTGCCCGGTGTGCGGGTCCTGATCGTGACCTTCCTCGGCATCGGATCCGTCTTCGGCGGCATGCAGGTCTCGCTCGCCGCGTTCAGCGAGTCGATCGGCGAGCCCGGCCTGAACGGCGTCCTGTACGGCGTCTTCGCCGCCGGCAACATGCTCTCCGGCCTGGTCTGCGGCGCCATCGCCTGGAATGTGGCCCCGCAGCGGCGCCTCGTCATCGGCTACGGCGCCCTCGCCCTGACGGCCTCCGGCCTGTGGGCGGCGCACTCCGTGCTCGTCCTCGCGGGCCTCGGCCTCCTGGTCGGCATGTGCATCGCGCCCGCCCTGATCACCGGGTACACCCTGGTGGAGAACCTGGTACCGGCCGGCGCCCGCACCGAGGCCTTCACCTGGCTCACCGGGGCGGTGGCCCTCGGCCAGGCGGCCGCGGTCACGATCGCCGGACAGCTGGAGGACCGCTTCTGGGGCGGCGCCGGGTTCCTGGTGCCGATGGCCGGCACCCTGCTCGCCCTGGCGACCCTGCTGGCGCTGCGTTCCCACCTGGTCGGGCGGCCCCGCGGCCGTACCGTCGCACGTGGTGTGGGTCACCGAGTGCCGGTGGCAGTGGACTGATCCCCGGGAATACGTCACTATGGACCCTCGTTAGCACTCATTGAGTGAGAGTGCCAGGAGGAAGACAAGTGCCGACCTACCAGTACCAGTGCACCGAGTGCGGCGAGGGCCTCGAGGCGGTGCAGAAGTTCACCGACGACGCTCTGACCGAATGCCCCAACTGCCATGGTCGCCTCAAGAAGGTGTTCTCCGCGGTCGGCATCGTCTTCAAGGGCTCCGGCTTCTACCGCAACGACAGCCGCGGCTCCTCGTCGAGCAGCTCCCCGGCGTCGTCCTCGAAGTCGTCGACGTCCAGCTCCTCGAGCTCGTCCGACTCCTCGTCGTCGGCCTCTTCGTCCTCCTCGGACTCGAAGTCGTCGAGCACGGGCACCTCGTCGAGCAGCAGCTCCGCCGCGTAAGCCGCACTTCCGGGACCCTGTCGTCGTACGACGACAGGGTCTTCGGCGTTGCCGAAGGCGTACTCGGCGGTCCCGGAGGGGTTCGCGGCGGTCCGGGAGCGGTTCGTGACGTTCCCGGAGCCGGTCACCGCGGGTTTTCGGGGCCGGATACTGTGCGGGCATGGCGAACGCAGAGATCGGCGTAATCGGCGGGTCGGGCTTCTACTCGTTCCTCGAGGACGTGACCGAGGTCCAGGTGGACACCCCCTACGGACCGCCCAGCGACTCCCTCTTCCTCGGCGAGGTCGCCGGGCGGCGGGTCGCCTTCCTGCCCCGGCACGGACGCGGCCACCATCTGCCGCCGCACCGGATCAACTACCGGGCCAACCTGTGGGCGCTCCGGTCGGTGGGGGCACGGCAGATCCTCGGCCCCTGCGCGGTGGGCGGACTGCGCCCCGAGTACGGTCCGGGCACGCTGCTGGTGCCGGACCAGCTGGTCGACCGCACGAAGTCCCGGGTGGGCACCTACTTCGACGGACTGCCGCTGCCGGGCGGCGGGGTGCCCAACGTGGTGCACGTGTCCCTGGCCGACCCGTACTGCCCCGCCGGGCGGGCGGCCGCGCTGAAGGCGGCTCGCGGGCGGGACTGGGAGGCGGTGGACGGCGGCACGCTCGTCGTGGTCGAGGGGCCGCGGTTCTCCACCCGCGCCGAGTCGCTGTGGCACCAGGCGCAGGGCTGGTCGGTGGTGGGCATGACCGGCCACCCGGAGGCCGCCCTCGCCCGTGAACTGGAGCTCTGCTACACGTCGTTGACCCTGGTCACCGACCTCGACGCGGGCGCCGAGACCGGTGAGGGCGTCTCCCACGACGAGGTGCTGCGGGTGTTCGCGGCGAACGTGGACCGACTGCGGGGCGTGCTCTTCGACGCGGTGGCGGCGCTGCCGGCCGCGGACGAGCGGGACTGCCTGTGCGTGAACGCGCTGGGCGGGATGGATCCGGGGTTCGAACTGCCGTAGCGAGGAAGGGGATCCGGGCGGACGCTCCCGTTCGGGTGAGGGAGTTTTCCACAACCGGTGGACTGTCCACCGGCCCCGGCGGGATCCGCCGCGAAGCCTCATCGTGGGACCGCAAGCCGATCCCTCGACGCTGGTGGAGGTCCCCATGCCCTTCGTGCCCTTCGCTCCTTCCCCCTCCTCCCCGCCCTTCTCCCCCTCCCCTCTCGCCGCGCACCCGCCCGGCACCGACACCCCGCCGACCTGCGAGGTACCGCACTTCGCTCCGGTGCGGGTGCGCGGTGGGCGGTATCAACTGCGGCAGCTCGTACGGCACCGACGGCGTGCCGTGGCCGTCGGACTGGTCGTCACCGCGGCCGCGCTGGTGGCCGCCGGCCCCCGGGACGCCGACGGGGCACGCGGACATCCGGTGGTCGCCCCCGTACGCGAGCACCGAGCCGTCACGACCGTGTCGGCACCGGTGCGGATCGCCGACGCGGCGACGGTGCGGCTGCTGCGGCCCGGGGACCGGGTCGACGTGATCGCCGCGGAGGAGACGGCCACAGGGGGCGGCGACGCGCAAGTGATCGCGCGTGGGGCACGCGTGTCGAAGGTGCCGGAGGCGCTGGAGGGTGCGGGCGACAGCGGGGCCCTGGTGGTGCTGTCGGTGCCGCGTTCCACGGCGGCACGTCTCGTCGGGGCGAGTTCCACGGCACGGCTGGCGGTGACACTGTGTTGAGCCGCGTGGTCAGCCTGTTGCGCCGGCTCCTGTCAAGTCGCCCTTTCGAGCAGCCCAATTGGACAGGGTCGCCTCAGGTTGACGTAGGTTGCGGAGCTGTTTGTTCCACAACCTGTACGTACGAGAAGAGGCCTGCGGGTGAGCGAGAAGAAGCCGAGCGTCTGGGAGGGCTTCAAAGCCTTCCTGATGCGCGGGAACGTCGTCGATCTGGCAGTCGCGGTGGTCATCGGCGCCGCCTTCACCAACATCGTGAACTCGGTGGTGAAGGGGATCATCAACCCGCTGGTCGGGGCGATCGGGACCAAGAACCTCGACCACTACAGCTCGTGCCTGAGCTCCTCGTGCGAGGGCCAGCAGGGCATCACGATCCTGTGGGGCTCGGTGCTCGGCGCCACGCTCAGCTTCGTGATCACCGCGGCCGTCGTGTACTTCCTGATGGTGCTGCCGATGGCGAAGTACCTGGCCCGCGTGGAGGCCCGCCGGAAGGCGAAGGAGGGCACGCGCGAGGTCATCGAGGTGACCGAACTGGAGGTCCTCAAGGAGATCCGCGACGCGCTGGTCGCGCAGCGGGGCTCGGGGCACCGGGAGCCGTAGCGGCGGCTCAGATGTGGTGGGGCGGCTTCTCGTCGAGGAAGCGCTTCAGGTCGGCCGCGCTGTCCCCGTCGGACCGCGGGCGGTCGCCCCAGCCGCGGTCGGTGTCGTCCGACGACTGCTGGTCCAGCGGATCGTCGAAGACAAGCCCGGGCTTCGGCTCGGCGGGGTCGGGGGTGGGGGCGGAGGTCATGTGTCCAGGGTACGGGGATCCGCGGTGCGGCTGGGCGGGGCACGGTCCGGCGCACAGTTGCCGGAGTGACAGGCCTCCATCCCGACCTGCCGGCTCACCGACACCCGTGGCCCCAACGCCCGTGAGCTCGACATCCACGCACCCATCCATGAGCGTTTCCGGTCGGTATCTGCTGTGCTTGGGTCCATGACGTCCAGCCCGCCCCACAGTCCACTGCGCAGACTCACGGCCCGCGGCCGGGACGAGGCCCACCGGGTCGCGTCGCCGCTGGAGCTCTTCTTCGACCTGTGCTTCGTCGTCGCCATCGCGCAGGCCGGCGTCGCCCTGGTGCACGCGGTCGCCGAGGGCCACGCCGGCGAGGGCATCCTCAACTACGCGATGGTCTTCTTTGCCATCTGGTGGGCCTGGATGAACTTCACCTGGTTCGCCTCGGCCTACGACAACGACGACGCGCTGTACCGGGTCGTCACCCTGGTGCAGATCGCCGGTGTCCTGGTGCTGGCGGCCGGGGTGTCCAGGGCGTTCGAGCAGCACGAGTTCCTGGCCGTGTGGCTGGGCTATCTGATCATGCGGCTGGCGTTGATCACGCAATGGCTGCGGGTGGCGTGGTCGAGCGACGGCGCGGAGCGGACGATGGCCCTGCGGTACGCGTTCGGCGTGCTGCTGTGCCAGGTCGGCTGGCTGGGACTGCTGGTGCTGCCCGAGGGCGGGCGGCCCTGGGTCTTCCTGGTGATGGCGGTGCTGGAGATGTGTGTGCCGCCGTTCGCCGAGCGGGACCATCCGACGTCGTGGCATCCGCACCACATCGCGGAACGCTACGGGCTCTTCACGATCATCGTGCTCGGTGAGACGATCGCCGCCGCCACGGTCGCCGTGAAGTCCGGTATCGACGAGCACGACGCGCTGGGGGAGCTCCTGCCGATCGCGGCGGGTGGACTGCTGATCATCTTCGCCGCCTGGTGGATCTACTTCGTGGTGCCCATCCATGACCGTCTGCGCTCCAACAGACAGGCGTTCCTGTGGGGTTACGGCCACTACGTGGTCTTCGCCTCCGCCGCCGCGATCGGGGCGGGCCTGGAGGTGGCCGTGGAGCAGGCGGTCGGCAAGGCGCACATCTCGACGCTCGCCGCGTCGGCCGCGGTGACCCTGCCGACGGCGCTCTACCTGCTCACCGTGTGGCTGCTGCACTCCCGGTTCTTCAAGGTGGGCATCACACAGCAACTGGTGCTGCCGGTCACCGCGTTGCTGGTGATCTGCTGCACCTTCCTGGGCGAGGGGGCAGTGCTCGCGGCGGGCGTCGTGGCGGGGCTGGCGGTGGTGACCGGGACGACGCTCACCTCGCGCAGGGCGGCCCGGGAGAGGGCGGACCGGACCGACGACGGGGCCGAGGTCGGGGCCGGACGGGGACCTGTGACATGACAGTCGACGCTCTGACAGATGTCGCCGGAGTGCGGGTGGGGCACGCGACGCGTACCGGGGGCGGGTGGCTCAGTGGGACCACCGTCGTGCTCGCCCCGGAGGGCGGGGCGGTGGCCGCGGTGGAGGTGCGCGGGGGCGGTCCCGGGACCAAGGAGACCGACGCGCTCGATCCGCGCAACGTGGTGCAGAAGGTCGACGCGATCGTGCTGACCGGCGGGAGCGCGTACGGGCTGGACGCGGCCTCCGGGGTGATGGCGTGGCTGGAGGAGCGGGGGCGGGGGGTGCGGGTCGGGCCGGATCCCTCGCACGTGGTGCCGGTCGTGCCCGCGGCGTGTGTCTTCGACCTGGGCCGGGGCGGGGACTTCCGGGCCCGGCCGGACGCGGCGACCGGGCGGGCCGCCGTCGAGGCAGCGGCGGCCGCTGCGGTGGGTTCGCCGGTGCCGGAAGGGTGTGTGGGGGCCGGCACGGGGGCCGTGGCCGGGGGGATGAAGGGCGGGGTGGGGTCGGCCGGTGTCGTGCTGCCGTCGGGGATCACCGTGGCGGCGCTCGTGGTGGTCAACGCGGTCGGCGCGGTGGCGGATCCGGAGACGGGGGTGCTGTACGGGGAGTTGTTCCAGGGACGGGTGCGGTATCCGGACGAGCGGGTGCACGAGGCCGCGCGCCGGCGACTCGCGGAGCTCTCGGCTCGGCAGCCGCCGCCGTCGTTGAACACCACGCTCGCGGTGGTGGCCACCGACGCGGAGCTGTCCAAGGCGCAGGCGCAGAAGGTGGCCGGTACGGCGCACGACGGGATCGCCCGCGCCGTACGGCCGGTGCATCTGCTGCACGACGGGGACACCGTGTTCGCGCTGGCGACGGGGGCGCGGACGTTGGACACGGGCGATCCGCTCGCGCTCAACGACGTCCTCGCGGCGGGGGCGGACGTGGTGACCCGGGCGATCGTGCGGGCCGTCCGGGCCGCGGAGTCCGTGGACGGTCCCGGCGGGGTGTGGCCGTCGTACGAGTCGCTGTACGGGGGGTCCACGGCTTAGGAAGCGCTCCGGTGGGGGCCTTGGTTCAGGGAGCGCTCCAGTGGAGGCCTCGGCGCAGGAAGCCGCTCCAGTGGGGGTCGCGGCTCAGGAAGCGCTCCAGTGGGGCCTCGGATCAGGAGGCGCTCCGGTGGGCGCCTCGCCTCAGGAAGCACCCCCGTAGGGGCCTCGCCTCAGGAAGCGCTCCAGTGGGGGTCGCGGCCGAGGTAGCGCAGGAGGATGGCTGTGTCGTCGTCGGTCGGGGTGACGGGCAGGGCGGCGGCGTACGCGCCGTAGGCGCGGAGGGGTTCGACGATCTCCTGGGCGACCTTGAGGAGGGGGCGGGCCAGCTCGGGCGGGAGCGGGGAGGGCCGGCCGGTCGCGGCGGTGAGGTCCCAGGCGTGGACCGCGGCGTCCAGCCCGCAGGCCGCGGAGCCGGACCAGGGGGACATGCTGTGCGGTGGTACCGGTGTGGGGACCTCGGCGGCGTCCCGGTCGACTCCCGCCCACGCCTTGGCCGCGCGGGCCAGGGCGTCCTCGAGGAACGCCGTGGGGTCGGCGCCCGCCAGGTCGCCCGACGGCTCGAAGGGGTTGAAGTCGGGGCCGGGTTCGCCGGTCAGCGCGGCGGCGAAGCCGATCTGGTCGCCGACGGCGTGCTGGAGGACCTGGGCGACGGTCCAGCGCTCGCAGGGCGTCGGCAGGTGCCAGCCGTCGTCGGGGACGGACCGGACCGCCGTGCGCAGTGCTTCGTGTGAGGCGTCCAGGACGTCCCAGCCGCTGGAGATCGTGCCGTCGCTCATCGGAGAGCCCCCCTGGTGTCGGACTGTGGTCGGTGCCCTCACCCTGCTGAATGGTGCGGCCGTCCGTCCACCCCTGGCGCGCCCTTTGCTCTGTCCGGGTTCTGTCACATGAGGGCATTCGTCGCGCGGACGGGGAACCCGGCCGGGGACCGGGTCCCTCCTTTCCTCACAGCGGAGAACGGAGCGGACCACGCCTCTCACATGAATCTGGAGCAGACCTTGGCAACGCCGGACATAGCAGCACGGCGCGCACTGGGGACCTGTGCCGTCCTGGTGGTCGGCGCCCTCACCCTCACCGCGTGCGGAGGCGACTCCGACGGCGGCAGTGAGGGCAAGGGCGGCAAGGACTCCGCGCAGTCGTCCGCGGCGGAGATCGTCATCTCCGCGAAGAACGGTTCCACCGGCGCCTCGATCAACTCGACCGGCGTGAAGGTCAGCGACGGCACGCTGACCGGCGTGAGGATGACGGTGGCGGGGACGGGCGAGGACGTACCGGGGACGATCGCGGCCGGCGGCGGGAGCTGGCAGCCCGCGGAGCAGCTGGAACGGGGGACCAGGTACCGGATCACCGCCACGGCGAAGGACGCGGACGGGAAGGCCGTGGCCGCGAAGTCGGTGTTCACGACCGTCTCGAAGGCGCACAGCTTCATCGGGACGTACACGCCGGACGACGGGACGACGGTCGGTGTGGGGATGCCGGTGTCGTTCAGCTTCGACAAGGCGATCAGCGACCGGAAGGCCGTGCAGTCGCACATCACGGTCAGCTCCAGCAGCGGACAGCGGGTGGTGGGGCACTGGTTCGGGTCGCAGCGGCTCGACTTCCGGCCCGAGGAGTACTGGAAGGCCGGCTCCAAGGTCACGATGAAGATCGACCTGGACGGGGTGGAGGGGGCGAACGGCGTGACCGGCGTGCAGCGCAGGACCGTGAGCTTCACCGTCGGACGGTCCCAGGTGTCCACGGTGGACGTGAAGACGCAGACCATGACGGTGGTACGGGACGGCGAGGTCCTCAAGAAGGTGCCGATCTCGTCCGGCAGCCCCAAGTTCACCACCTACAACGGGCAGATGGTGATCACCGAGAAGCACAAGAAGATCCGCATGGACAGCCGGACGGTCGCGCTGGCCAACGCGTACGACATCCCGGACGTGCCGGACGCGATGCGGCTGACGCAGTCCGGGACCTTCATCCACGGCAACTACTGGTACAACCAGGGCAATCCACCCTTCGGCCGTACCGGCACCAGCCATGGCTGCGTGGGACTGCGGGACGTCAAGGGCGGTCAGGGCGACACACCGGCCAGGTGGTTCTACGACAGCTCGATCGTCGGGGACGTCGTCATCGTGAAGAACTCCCCCGACAAGCAGGTCGCACCCGACAACGGACTCAACGGCTGGAACCTCCCCTGGGCCGAGTGGACCGCCGGAAGTGCCGTCTGACCGGCGGCTTTTGACGGAACATCGGGCCGCGTGGGAACTTCTCGCGCGGTCCGGGCGTTTTCCGGACGTACGTTTTCTCGGTTCCCGGACATGATGTCCGACCGAGGGGCTACGGTATGCACCCACAAGGTGACATGCAGCAACGCCGGGAGAAACCTTGAGCGTTCCGTACGAGACGGCAGCGTACGAACCACCCGAGTCGCCCGAGTCTCCGGAGGAGCACCTCGCGCGTCTCCTCGGTCGTGCCCTGAACTCCTTCGAGCTGCCGGACGAGACCATCCGGCGCCTGGACTGCGCGCTGGCGTACGACAGTTCGCTGCACTCCGCGCACCACAGCGCGGGCCTGCACCGCGAGACGTACCGGCACACCTGGCTGCTCGACGACGGCTCCGCGCTCACCCTGTGGGAGCTCGTCCACAACACCGCCCGCGACAGCCTGCCGCAGCACGAGGTGTACGTCGACGAGGAGGAGCTGCGGGCGGCGACCGCCCGGCTGCCCTTACCGGCGGAGACACCTGACTTCGAACTGCCGGTGACGGTACAGCTGGAGCCCGTGCACCCGCCGCGGCACGCCTACGTCCCGGACGACTCACCGGACCACGCGCGCCGGCTGCTGCGCCGCGCGGAGAACGCGGACCGGCCGGGCGCGGAGACGGCGGCGCTGCTGTCCGAGGCGTTCGCGCACCAGATCACCCAGGCCTTCGGGCGCCCGTGCCGGGCGGGGCGGTCCGGGCTGGGTTTCTCGCTGTACGAGCACGCGTTCCTGCTGCGCGACGGTGCGGAGATCTCCCTGTGGGAGGTCGAGCACACGGCCACGCCGGACGGGCGGCACATGTGCGAGGTGTACGTCAGCGAGGACGCGGCCCGCGAGGCGATGGAACGGCGCGCGGCACAACTGTCCTGAGCGGACCGCCGGTTGGGCGCCGGTTGGGCTCGGCGGGCGCAGAGCCGTCCGGCGGCTGCTGCCTCAGCGGCGGCTACTGCCTCAGCGGCCGCCGCTGAGCTGTCGTACCAGACCCGCGAACGCGTCCTCCTCCGCCGGGCTCAGGGCGACGGACTCGTGGCCGGGGGCGGCCCGGCGCTGGCGGGGGAAGGCGGGCAGACCGTGGTCGACGCGCCAGGTGACGGCTTCGTGGCGGCCGTGTCGCAGCAGGTAGGCCAACCCCGCGGTCCAGGCGAAGACCACCAGGACGAGAAGGGTCACACCCAGCAGCTGGTAGACGGAGACGTGCTCAGGCATGCCGTCCAGTAGACACCACGGTCCGGGACTTTGGCCCCGGACCGTGACGTATCTCGCAGGTGCCGTGAACACCTCACAGCAGCCCCAAAGGGGCGGTTCCTACGCGGCGACCGGCTGCTTCGCCGGCTGTTCGGCGACGGGTGCCGCGGGGGCCTCGGCCTCCGGGGTCGTCTTGCGCAGCCCCTTCAGGACGATGACCAGGCCGGCCGTGATCGCCGTGCCGATGGCGATGGCGAGCAGGTAGAGGAACGGCTTGCCGATCAGGAAGGTGACCCAGATGCCGCCGTGCGGGGCGCGCAGGGTGGAGCCGAAGGCCATGGTCAGGCCGCCGGTGACCGCGCCGCCCACCATGGAGGCGGGGATGACGCGCAGCGGGTCGGCCGCGGCGAACGGGATCGCGCCCTCGGAGATGAAGGAGGCACCGAGGACCCAGGCCGCCTTGCCGTTCTCGCGTTCGGCGGGGGTGAAGAGCTTCTTGCGGACGGTGGTCGCGAGGGCCATGCCCAGCGGGGGCACCATGCCGGCGGCCATCACGGCGGCCATGACCTTCATCGCGGAGTCGCTCGGGTTCTGGACGGCGATACCGGCGGTGGCGAAGGCGTAGGCGACCTTGTTGACCGGTCCGCCGAGGTCGAAGCACATCATCAGGCCGAGGAGGATGCCGAGCAGGATGGCGTTGGTGCCGGAGAGGCTGTTGAGCCAGTCCGTCATGGCCTTCTGGGCCTCGGCGATGGGCTTGCCGATGACGATGAACATCAGGAAGCCGACGACGATCGACGAGATCAGCGGGATGACGACCACCGGCATGATGCCGCGCAGGACCGGCGGGATCTTCACCCGCTGGATGGCGAGGACCACACCGCCGGCCAGCAGCCCGGCGACCAGGCCGCCGAGGAAGCCGGCGTTGATGTTGACGGAGATCATGCCGCCGACGAAGCCCGGCACGAGTCCCGGCCGGTCGGCCATGCCGAAGGCGATGTAGCCGGCCAGCACCGGGATCAGGAAGCCGAAGGCGACCCCGCCGATCTGGAACAGCAGCGCGCCCCAGCTGTCGACCTGGCCCCAGTCGAAGTGCTCGGAGACCGACTTGGCGCCGTTGATCTGGTAGCCGCCGATCGCGAAGCCGAGGGCGATGAGGAGACCGCCCGCGGCGACGAAGGGGACCATGTAGCTCACGCCGGTCATCAGCCACTTGCGGAGCTTGGTGCCGTAGCCGTCGCCGGGGTCACCGGCCCGCTCGACCGGCGTACCGCCGCCCTTGGCCGTCGCGCTGACCTCACCGCGGGCCGCCTTTCCGCGCACCTCGGTGATGAGTTCGGCGGGGCGGTTGATGCCCGCCTTCACACCGACGTCGACGGTGGGCTTGCCGGCGAAGCGGTCCTTCTCCCGTACGGGGACGTCGTGGGCGAAGATCACGCCGTCCGCGGCCGCGATGACCGCCGGGTCGAGCCGGGTGAAGCCGGCCGAGCCCTGGGTCTCGACGACGAGTTCGACACCCGCCTCGCGGCCCGCGTTCTCCAGCGACTCGGCGGCCATGTAGGTGTGGGCGATGCCGGTCGGGCAGGAGGTGACGGCGACGATCCGGAAGGGGGCCGCCGGGGCGTCGGGAGCGGCGGGGGCCGCCGGCGCGGTGGTGGCCGTTGCGGCATCGGCGGAGGCCGCCGCCGATGCCGCAACGGAGTCTTCGGAGGGACGGTCCTCGGAGGCGCGAGTCTCGGAGGCGCGCGCCTCGGAGGCCTGCGGGGCGGTGGTCGCCTCGGCGGGTGCCTCGGGTGCCTCGGGTGCCTCGGGTGCCTGGTCCCCCCGGATCAGCGCCGCCGCGCCCGCCGCGTCCCCCGCGGCCCGCAGCGCGTCCGTGAACTCGGTGTTCATCAGCTGCCGGGCCAGCGACGACAGGATCGTCAGGTGGGCGTCGTCGGCGCCCGCGGGGGCGGCGATCAGGAAGATCAGGTCGGCGGGGCCGTCCGGCGCGCCGAAGTCGATGCCGGCGGCGCTGCGTCCGAAGGCGAGCGTCGGCTCGGTGACGTGCTCGCTGCGGCAGTGCGGGATGCCGATGCCGCCGTCGAGGCCGGTCGGCATCTGGGCCTCGCGGGCGGCCACGTCGGCGAGGAAGCCGTCCAGGTCGGTGACCCGGCCCAGGGCGACCATGCGCTCGGCGAGGGCACGTGCCGCCGCTTCCTTGGTGTCGGCGGACAGGTCGAGGTCGACCAGGTCCGCGGTGATCATCTCGCTCATCGCGGGCTCCTTCGCACGCGTATCGCCCGGAATGCGGAGTGGGCGTCGGGGGTGGGGACGGGGGTGCAGCGGGGGTTCTTCACCGGGAGGGGGGTGGCGGCGGGGAGTAAGGGCGCCGGTACGGCCGTAGGGGCGCCGACGCGGTCCAGAGCCCTGAGGGGCGGTGCGGCCGTGGGGAGAGCCATGAGGGGCGGTATGACGGGGCCGTTCATGACACCGGCTCCTTGAGCGGGCGGTCCACCGGCACCTCCGCCGTGACCGTGACGGCGGCCGGGTCCAGGTCGGCCGGGGTCGGCATGACGCTGCCGGGCAGCTGGACGGCCGCCGCGCCGTGCGCCACCGCGGAGGCGAGGGCGTCCGGGCCGCTGCCGCCGGCGATCAGGAAGCCGGCCAGGGACGAGTCGCCCGCGCCGACATTGCTGCGTACGACGTCCACGCGCGCGCTGCCGAACCAGGCGCCCGAGGCGTCCACGAGTAGTTGCCCGTCCGCGCCCAGGCTCGCGAGGACGGCACGGGCGCCCATCTCGCGCAGTTCCTCGGCGGCCTTCAGGGCGTCGCCCACGGTGGCGAGGGGGCGTCCGACGGCCTCCGCGAGCTCCTCGGCGTTGGGCTTGACCACGTCGGGCCGTTCCCGCAGCGCCTCCTGGAGGGCGCGGCCCGAGGTGTCCAGGGCGATCCGGGCACCTCCGGCGTGCGCCCGGGCCACCACGTCGGCGTACCAGGAGGGCGCGAGCCCCCGGGGCAGGCTTCCGCAGCAGGCGATCCACGCGGCGTCCCGGGACTGCGCGCGAACCGTCTCCAGGAGCAGTTCCTGCTCGTCGGGAGAGAGTTCGGGGCCCGGTGCGTTGATCTTCGTGAGCACGCCGTCGGACTCGGCGAGCGCGATGTTCGAGCGGGTGGCGCCCGCGACCGGCACCGGCGCGACCTCGATGCCCTGGGCGTCGAGCAGGTCGGCGACGAGCGCGCCCGGCGCCCCGCCCAGCGGGAGGACGGCGACCGTGCGCTGTCCGGCGGCGGCGACCGCGCGCGAGACGTTGACGCCCTTGCCGCCGGGGTCCATGCGCTCGCCGGTGGCGCGGATGACCTCGCCGCGGTCGAGGGCGGGCACCTCGTAGGTGCGGTCCAGGGACGGGTTCGGGGTGACGGTGAGGATCATGCGCGCACTACTTCCGTGCCGCCGCGCTCGATGGCGGCGGTGTCTTCGGGGCTCAGCCCGCTGTCGGTGATCAGCAGGTCCACGTCGCCCAGGTCGCCGAAGCGGGCGAAGTGCTCCTGGCCGTGCTTGGCGGAGTCGGCGAGGAGGACCACGCGGCGGGCGGCGGCGATCGCCGCGCGCTTGACCGCGGCCTCGGCGAGGTCGGGGGTGGTCAGGCCGTGCTCGGCGGAGAAGCCGTTGGCGGCGACGAACAGGACGTCGGCCCGGATCTCGCCGTAGGCCCGCAGCGCCCAGGCGTCGACGGCTGCGCGGGTGCGGTGCCGTACCCGCCCCCCGACGAGGTGGAGCTGGATGCCGGGGTGGTCCGCGAGGCGGGCCGCGATCGGCAGGCTGTGGGTGACGACGGTGAGCGAGGCCTCCAGCGGGACGGCGGCGGCCAGGCGGGCCACGGTGGTGCCGGCGTCGAGGATCAGGGTGCCCTCGGTCGGCAGTTCCGCGAGGGCCGCCTTGGCGATGTGGTCCTTCTCGTCGGCCGCGGTGGTCTCGCGCTCGGCGAGGTCCGGCTCGAAGTCGAGGCGGCCGGCCGGGAGGGCCCCGCCGTGCACCCGGCGCAGCAGGCCGGCGCGGTCGAGGGCCTTCAGGTCCCGGCGGATGGTCTCCGCGGTGACCTGGAACTCCTCGGCCAGCGAGACGACGTCCACCCGCCCGCCGTCACGCGCGAGCCGGAGGATCTCCTGCTGCCGCTCCGGTGCGTACATGTCCGCTCGCCTCCGACCGATGCCCGAACGTGTGGTTTCAGGTGGGAGGCTACGCCCGGATTTCCGGGATGTAAACAGGTTCGGGCGTGATTCGGGTGCGATTCGGGCATGAACGGACGCCCGGTTGTGTCCGAGTACGGCGAGGGGTTGTGACCGGGTACGACGAAGGGGCCCGGTACCTGGGCAGGTACCGGGCCCCTTCTCCCCGAGCGGTCAGGAGACCAGCTCGGGCTCCTTCTCCTCCACCGCGGGCAGCTCCCCCGCGCCCTCCACATGCTGGGCCGGCCGCTTCGGCAGCGCGAACATCAGCAGGAAGATGACGGCCATGACCGCCGCGATCCAGCCGAGCGCGTGCTGGAAGGCGTCCACGAAGGCCGGGCCCACCTGCTCGGGGCGCAGCCGGTCGCCGATCACCCCGAAGAACACGACCGACACCAGCCCGAGACCCAGCGCGTTGCCCATCTGCTGCACGGTGTTGATGAGCCCGGACGCCGACCCGGCGTGCTCCTTCGGCACCTCCGACAGCACCGCGTCGGTCAGCGGCGCCACGATCAGGCCCATGCCCACGCCCATCACGACCAGCGGCAGCGCCATCTGCCAGGAGCGGATCCCCATGCCGTACCGGTCGGCCTCCCAGAGGTAGAGCAGCACGCCCGCCGCCATCAGCAGCGCGCCGGCCTGGAGGACCTTGCGTCCGAAGCGGGGCACCAACTGCTGCACGGAGAGTCCGGCGGCCGTGGAGACGGCGAGGGAGAACGGCACCCCGGTCAGCCCCGCCCGCAGCGGCGTCCAGCCGAGACCGGTCTGCATGTACAGGGTCCACACCAGGAAGAAGATGCCGAGCCCGACCCCGAAGACGGTCTGCACCGCGATCCCGGCCGCGAAGCTCTTCACCCTGAACAGCGACAGCTCGACCAGCGGCGACCCGTCCCGTGCGGCCTTGCGCCTCTCGTAGGCCACCAGCGCGGCGAACACCAGGGGCGCGCCGGCCATCGACACGTACCCCCACAGCGGCCAGTCCAGCTCCTCGCCGCGGGTCAGCGGGTAGAGCAGCATCAGCAGTCCGAGGACGACCATGGCAACGCCCACCAGGTCCAGCTTCAGCGCCCGCGGGGCCTTGGACTCGGTGATGAAACGGCTGCCGAGGACGAGCCCGGCGATCCCGACCGGCAGGTTGATCAGGAAGATCGGCCGCCACTCCAGTCCGAACAGGTTCCACTCGGTCAGCAGCGCCCCGAGCAGCGGACCGGACACGGCGCCGAGTCCGACGACCGCGCCGAACAGCCCGAACACCTTGCCCCGCTCATGGGCCGGGAAGGTCGCGTGCACGATCGACAGCACCTGCGGAACCATCATCGCGGCCATGCCCCCTTGCAGGATCCGGGCCGCGACCAGCATCTCCGGGTTCGCGGCGAAGCCGCACAGCGCCGACGCGAGCGTGAAGCCCCCGATGCCGACGAGGAACAGCCGCTTGCGCCCGTGGATGTCACCGAGCCGCCCGCCGGTGATCAGCCCGGCCGCGAAGGCGAGGGCGTACCCGGCGGTGATCCACTGGATCTGGCTGACGGAGGCGCCGGCGTCCTGCCGGATGGACGGGATGGCGATGTTGACGATCGTGACGTCGACGAGGTCCATGAAGGCCGCGGTCATCACGATGGCGAGGGCGAACCAGCGACGCCGGTCGCCCGCGGCGGGCGCTACAGCGGTGGATGTGGTCTCGGTGGAGGTCATGGAACGAAGCTATGACGCCAGTAGGACAGATCGTGTCCTAGTTCTACGGCATCCTCGAACTCATGACGACGGACACCCCGGCACGGCTCCTGACGCTCCTCTCCCTCCTCCAGACGCCCCGCGAATGGCCCGGCGGCGAGCTCGCCGACCGGCTCCAGGTCTCCCGCCGCACGGTCCGGCGGGACATCGACCGGCTGCGTGAACTGGGCTATCCGGTCCAGGCGACGAAGGGCTCCGACGGCGGCTACCGGCTGGTGGCCGGCAAGGCGATGCCACCGCTGGTCCTCGACGACGAGGAGGCGGTGGCCATCGCGGTCGGTCTGCGGGCGGGGGCGGGGCACGCGGTCGCGGGGGTGGACGAGGCGTCGGTGCGAGCCCTGGCGAAGCTGGAGCAGGTGCTGCCCTCCCGGCTACGGCACCGGGTCTCCACCCTCCAGGCCGCGACGACCCCGCTGACCAGTGGGGACGGGGCGAGCATCCCGACCGGGACGCTGACCGTGATGGCGTCCACGGTGGCCGGTCACGAGCGGCTCCGGTTCGCCTACCGGGCGAAGGACGGGGCGGCCTCGCGCCGGGTGGTGGAGCCGTACCGGCTGGTCTCCACCGGGCGGCGCTGGTACCTGGTCGCCTATGACCTCGACCGCGGCGACTGGCGGACGTTCCGGGTGGACCGGGTGAGCGAGCCGTTCGCCACGGGCGCGCGGTTCGCTCCGCGGGATTTGCCGACGGGAAGTGCGGCGGAGTTCCTGCGGCAGTCGATGTACCGGCGCCAGGAGACGTACGAACTGGTCGTGACGTTCGAGGCGGACGTGTCCGTGGTGGCGGCCCGGGTGCCGGCGTGGATGGGGGTTCCGGAGTCCCTGGGCGAGGGCCGGTGCCGGCTGCGGGGATCTGTCGGGGACGCGGTGGACTGGATGGCGGTGCGGTTGGCGATGACGGGGGTGGAGTTCCGGGTGGAGGAGCCGCCGGAACTCGTTTCCGCCGTGCGGGAGTTGGGGGGACGGCTGGTGCGGGCTTCGGGGGATGCCGCCTGAGGGGGGCCGGGTTCGGTCTCCGGGCGGGTGCGGGTGGACGGGGGCTGGTCGCGCCCACGCGGCGGAGCCGCACATCGACGCAGCCCCGCGTCCCTGAGTGGGTGCAAGGGCCCTGCGCCGTAACCTGCCCCTTCTTGCCCTTGCGCGTCAGGCGCGAGCGACGACCAGCAGGCCGAACGCCGCGATGATCTCGGCGACCCGGACGTAGTGCCAGCGGTTCCAGCGGTTCAGTTGCTCCTTCCAGTCGGCGGGCCGGTTCTCCGGGGTCCACGTCTTGTTGCGGTTGTTGATCGGGACCAGCAGCAGGACCGACATGATCACGCTGATCAGCAGCAGCACGCCGGCGGTGACGACCAGTCCGGCGTGGTCGTGGTGCCGTCCCGCCACGGCCCAGACCGCGACGAGGCCGAGCGAGCCGAGGTACCAGACGGGCATCGCGGCGCCGAGCATCCGGCCCCCGTGGGCGTGCCCGAGCTGGGCGCTGTCCTCGGGCAGGGCGTTGAGGATCGGACCGAGGACGAACGCGACGGCGACCTCCACCCCCACCATCAGTCCGACGACCACGACGGTGATGACCTCGAGTGAGCTGAGCATGATGATCCTCCCGGGATCTAGCGTTGCTAGCCGATGAGTCAACGCTAGTACTACTGCCGCTCGATTGTCTAGCGGTGCTAGGATCGAGACATGTCGGTACAGGAACGCAAGGAACGCGAACGGGCCGAGCGCGAGCGCCTCATCGTGGCGACCGCCCGCGAGATCGCCGAGCAGCAGGGCTGGGACGCGGTCACCACACGCCGGCTCGCCGAGCGCATCGAATACAGCCAGCCCGTCCTCTACAGCCACTTCCGCGGCAAACGCGAGATCATCGGGGCCGTCGCGGTCCAGGGGGCGGCCGAGATCGCGGTGGCGGTGCGGGCGGCGACCGCCGGTGCGACCGGCCCGCGCGAGCGGGTCTCCGCCCTCGCCCGCGCCTACCTCGACTTCGCCGCGCGCAATCCGGCGGTCTACGACGCCCTGTTCCAGCTCGACGGGGGCCTGGCCTTCGCACAGGAGGACACCCCGGAGTCCCTGAAGGACGCCTTCGCCGCGCTGCTGGAGAGCTTGGGCGAGGTCGCCGGGGAGGGTGTCGACACGGGACTGTTCACCGAGCTGTTCTGGGCGTCCCTGCACGGCCTGGCCACCCTGACCCGAGCGGGCCGGCTGCCGCCGCAGGACATCGAACCGAGGGTGGAGCTGCTGGTGGACCGACTCGCCGTGCTGTGACAGGAGTCGGGGGTTGGGGGTTGGTGGTTGGGGGTCGGGAGGCCAACCCACCCGCCCCTCATGCTTCCCCGAACAAGCCCCTCACCGCCCCCAGATCATGCTTCCCCGAGAAAGCCCCCCACCGCCCCCAGATTCCGCACCGCCACTTCCACCAGCCTCTCCGCCGGCTCCTCCCCCGCCGCCCACGCCTCGACGGCCGTGCGGACCGCCGCGCTGCCCACCGCCGCGAGGAAGCGCACGTCCTCGCGGCCGGTCCGCTCCGTGAGGACCTCCGCGAGGCGTCGCTCCGAGGACCGGCACACCTCCGCCCACACCCGCCGCAGTCCCGCGTCACCGTCCGCGAGGCGGATCAGGGTGCGGACGAAGGCCCAGGAGGAGGTGGAGACCCCCTCCCCCGGTGTCAGGGTCCGCCGCGCGCCGTGGGTGAGGGCCTCGGCGACCGACAGTTCCGCCGGCGCGGACCGCACCGCCTGCGCCCACAGCCGTGCCCCCGCCGAGTAGAGCGGCTCGACCGCCTCCTCCTTCGTCGCGAAGTAGCGGTAGAAGGTCCGCGGCGCCACCCCCGCGGCCGCCGCGATGTCCTCCGCCCGGGTCCCGCGCGGCCCCTGCCGCACGAAGAGCTCTCCCGCGACCCGGGCGATCTCCATCCGGGTCGCCGCCTTGCGCCGCTCGGTCAGGGAGGAGGCCACCGGAAGGGCGGCCGGGACGTCGGACGACTCGCTGCTCACGGCCTGCACGCTATGCCGATGTGACAGAATCTGCCATCCGGTGGGTCACCCCGTGGTTCAGGTACGGGGTGACCCACCGCTCCGCCCACCGATCCGGCCTCGGGCAGAAAAAAGAGCCGGACCCCGGCGCCCGGGGGGAGGGGCGCCGAAGTCCGGCTCTGGGAGAGTCCCGGCGCCGGGGGGGGTGAGCGTCGGGACTTGGTTCAGGTGGGCCAGGAGGTGCGATCTCCCGGCCCGAACACCTGGACCCTGAAGTCTTTTGCCCAGGGTCCGGCGGGTTAAGCGGCCTACTACAGCCATGTTTACGCGGTCTTCCGCCACCCGGCGTACGCGGTTGGCATACCCCGCTCACGCAGCCGCGTCGAACCCGGTGCTGCGCGCCAGCTTCTTCAGCTCCAGCAGGGCGTGCTTCTCGATCTGCCGGATCCGCTCGCGGGTGAGGCCGTGCTCCTTGCCGACCTCGGTCAGGGTGCGCTCGCGGCCGTCCTCGATGCCGTACCGCATCTTGATGATGGAGGCCGTGCGCTGGTCCAGGCGGCCGATCAGGTCGTCCAGCTCCTCGCTGCGCAGCAGCGTCAGCACCGACTGCTCCGGGGACACCGCCGAGGTGTCCTCCAGGAGGTCACCGAACTGGGTGTCGCCGTCGTCGTCCACCGACATGTTCAGCGAGACCGGGTCACGGGCCCAGTCCAGGACGTCCGTCACGCGCTCGGCGTTGGAGCCGAGCTCGGCGGCGATCTCCGCGGGCTCCGGGTCGCGGCCGTGCTCGCGGTTGAACTCGCGCTGCACGCGGCGGATGCGGCCCAGCTCCTCCACGAGGTGGACGGGCAGCCGGATGGTGCGGGACTGGTCGGCTATGGAGCGGGTGATGGCCTGACGGATCCACCAGGTCGCGTACGTGGAGAACTTGAAGCCCTTGCGGTAGTCGAACTTCTCGACCGCGCGCACCAGGCCGGCGTTGCCCTCCTGGATCAGGTCGAGCAGGGGCAGTCCGCTGCGGGGGTAGCGGCGGGCCACGGCGACGACCAGGCGGAGGTTGGAGCGGATGAACACGTCCTTGGCGCGCTCCGCCTCCTCCACCAGGGCCTCCAGCTCCTCGCGGGTGGCGTCCGCCTTGGCCTCCTCGAACCCGTCGAGGACCTGTCGGGCGAACACACCCGCCTCGATGATCTGGGACAGCTCGACTTCCTTGGCGGCGTCGAGCAGCGGCGTACGCGCGATCTCGTCGAGGTACATGCCGACCAGGTCGCGGTCGGCGATCTCGCCGCCATGGACGCGAACACTGCGTGCCGCGTCGGTAGACCCGCCGGTGGCGGACTTACGACGGGCGACGGCACGGGTTGCCATGCGTGCTCCCTTGCGATGGTGGGGTCAGCGGGTGGTCCTTGGATGCTGGTTCCGAGTTGCGGTTGCTCTCGCGACTCTCCTCGGGTGCCCTGCATCCGATGGAAACAACGACTGGAAACCGGACAGAATTCCCACCGGCGTCTCTATTTTTCTGATCTTGCAGTATCCTGCCCGGCCACACGGAGGAGGCATGATGCCGTCGCAGCGTGCAGAGGTGCAGGTCAGGCCAGGAGTCGAAGGTGACCTCGGGGCGCTCACCGACCTCTACAACCACTACGTCCGTGAGACGCCCATCACATTCGACACCGCCGCCTTCACCCCGGAAGAGCGCCGCCCTTGGCTGCTCTCCCACCCTGAAGACGGGCCGTACCGCCTGATGGTTGCCACCGACACGCACTCGACAGGAACCTCACAGCGGCTCCTCGGCTACGCCACGTCGAGCCCGTTCCGTGCCAAGCCCGCGTACGCGACCTCCGTGGAGGTCACGATCTACCTCGCTCCGGACGCCGGCGGCCGCGGCATCGGCACGCTCCTCTACAAGGCCCTCTTCGAGGCCCTGGCGGGCGAGGACCTGCACCGCGCCTACGCCGGCATCGCCCAGCCCAACGAAGCGTCCACGCGGCTGCACGAACGCTTCGGGTTCCGGCACATCGGGACGTACGAGGAAGTGGGCCGCAAGTTCGGCCGCTACTGGGATGTCGCCTGGTACGAGAAGGACCTCTAGGCCCTGCGGGGAGCTCAGCCGAACTGTACGGACCGCTTGGCCATCCCCATCCAGAATCCGTCGATCACGGACTTCTGCGTGTCCAGCTCGCCGCTCACGTCGGCCGCGCCCATGGTGACGAACAGCGGCGCGAAGTGCTCGGTGCGGGGGTGGGCGTAGCGCCCGGCCGGGGCCTTGTGGAGGAAGTCGAGCAGGGAGTCCACGTCCCGCGCCTCCAGTGCCTGCCGGCCCCACTCGTCGAACTCCGAGGACCAGGTGGGCACTCCGGGCCCGGTGTGGCGCAGGGCGGCGAGGTTGTGGGTGAAGAAGCCGGAGCCGACGATCAGGACGCCCTCGTCGCGCAGCGGGGCGAGCTTGCGGCCGATCTCCATGAGCTTGACCGGGTCGAGGGTCGGCATGGAGATCTGGAGGACTGGAATGTCGGCTTCGGGGAACATCTCGACGAGCGGGACGTAGGCTCCGTGGTCCAGACCGCGGTCCGGGATGTCCTGCACGGGGACGCCGGGGGCGCGCAGCAACTTACGCACGGACTCGGCGAGTTCGGGCGCACTGGGGGCGTCGTAGGTCACCTTGTAGTAGTGCTCGGGGAAGCCCCAGAAGTCGTAGACGAGGGGGACCGGGGTGACCGCGCCGAGGGCGAGGGGGGCCTCCTCCCAGTGGGCGGAGACCATGAGGATCGCCTTGGGGCGGGGCAGTTCCGCGGACCAGGCGGCGAGCTCACCGGGCCAGATCGGGTCGTCGGCGAGCGGCGGCGCTCCGTGACTCAGATAGAGGGCGGGCATGCGCTCCAGCGTGTCGGCGGACATGGCGGGGACTCCTCCGGTACTTCCGATGCGTTCGGTGCGATGGACGGGTTCGATGCGATTGATGCTTCAAATTTAAAACGTCTTCTGACATGACTGTACGCCTCATTTGTTTAATATTCAAGGAGAGGGCTCGTAGAGTGGGACTCATGAACACGGCACCCGCCCCCGATGACAAGCCCCAGTGGCTCGACGACGAAGAGCAGCGCATCTGGCGCTCGTACGTGCACGCCACCACCCTTCTCGAGGATCACCTCGACCGCCAGCTCCAGCGGGACGCCGGCATGCCGCACATCTACTACGGGCTGCTCGTGGGACTCGCCGAGGCCCCGCAGCGGCGGCTGCGGATGACCGAGCTGGCCATGAGGGCGAAGATCACCCGCTCCCGGCTCTCGCACGCGATCGCCCGCCTGGAGCGCAACGGCTGGGTGCGCCGTGAGGACTGCACCGACGACAAGCGCGGCCAGTTCGCGGTGCTCACCGACCCGGGCCTGGAGATGCTCCGGGACGCCGCGCCGGGCCATGTGCGGGCCGTGCGAGGCGCCGTCTTCGACCGGCTCACCCCGGAACAGCAGAAGTCCCTCGGCGAGATCATGCAGATCGTCGCCGAGGGACTCCAGCCCAACGAAGCGGGTGCGGATCTGCCCTGGCTCCGCTGAGCCAGGGCAGGTCCTTGGTGGTCGTGCGTGCGGAGCGTCCCCATCTCCGTACGCACGACGGGCCCGAAGGGGTACGACCGGACGGTCGTGGTCGTCAGTGGGCGACGACCGGGACCGCCAGCTCCTCCTCCGCGCCCTCGCCGGAGGCCACCGGGGTGGTGTCCGGACGGCCGGCGTTGACCAGGGTCACCACGATCACCGCGGCGAGCGCCAGCATGCCGACGGCGAACCAGATCGCGTTGGTGTAGCCGTGCACCTGGCCCTCCAGCGCCACCAGCTGCTGCTGGGACTTGGAGGCCGCGGAACCCATGTGGTCCTTGATGTACGCGGTCGTCGCCGAGGCGGCGATCGTGTTCAGCAGGGCGGTACCGATCGCGCCGCCCACCTGCTGCGAGGTGTTGACCATCGCGGAGGCGACACCGGCGTCACGCGGCTCGACGCCCAGGGTGGCCAGGGACATGGCCGGCATGAACGCCGTACCCATGCCGAGGCCGAGCAGCAGCATCGCGGGCAGGATGATCGAGGCGTACGACGAGCCGATCTCCAGCTGGGTCATCAGCAGCATGCCGACCGCGGCGACCAGGAAGCCGGGGCCCATCAGCAGGCGGGCCGGCAGCCGGGTCATCAGACGGGTGCCGATCTGGGTCGAGCCGACCATCATGCCGACGATCATCGGCATGAAGGCGAAGCCGGTCTTGATCGGCGAGAAGCCCTTCACGATCTGGAGGTAGTAGGTGAGGAACAGGAAGGTGCCGAACATCGCGATGATCGCGATGCCGAGCGAGAGGTAGATGCCACCGCGGTTGCGGTCGGTGATCACGCGCAGCGGCAGCAGCGGGGCCTTGACCTTGGCCTCGGTGACGACGAAGGCGATCAGCAGGACGGCCGACGCGACGAACATCGAGACGGTCACGGTGTCGCCCCAGCCGTCGGACTCGGCGCGGGTGAAGCCGTAGACCAGCGCGACCAGGCCCAGGGTGGACAGCAGGACGCCGGGGATGTCGAGCGGGTTGCGGTTGCGGCCGCCCTCCGGCTCACGGATGACGAAGTACGCGCCGAGCGCGGCGACGATCGCGAACGGGATGTTCACGAAGAAGGTCCAGCGCCAGTCCATGTACTCGGTCAGCACACCGCCGAGGATGAAGCCCACGGCACCGCCACCACCGGCGATGGCACCGTAGATACCGAAGGCCTTGGCGCGCTCCTTGGCGTCCGTGAACATCACGGCGAGCAGGGAGAGCGCGGCGGGCGCGAGCAGCGCGCCGAAGACGCCCTGGAGGGCGCGGGCGCCGAACATCATGGCGCCGGAGGTGGCGGCACCGCCGAGCGCGGAGGCCGCGGCGAAGCCGACCAGGCCGACGACGAAGGCGCGCTTGCGGCCCCACAGGTCCGCTATGCGGCCGCCGAAGAGCAGGAGCCCGCCGAAGGCGAGGGCGTAGGCCGTGACGACCCACTGCCGGTTGCCGTCGGAGATGCCGAGGTCGGTCTGGGCGGAGGGCAGGGCGATGTTCACGATGGTCGCGTCGAGCACGACCATCAGCTGGGCGAGCGCGATGAAGACGAGCGCTTTCCAGCGGTTGGCGTCACCGGTCGGTGCCGGTGCGTCGGGAGCCTTTGCGGCTGTTTCAGACATGGGGGTACCCACTTCGGGACTTCGGTGCGGAAAAAGGGAACGAAAAGCTGCTGTTGGAGACTGCTGCGCTGCTCGGAACTAATCGGTCAGGACTGGCGGAGGCCCTCCATCGTCACGGCCGTGCCCGGGAGCTCGGACCGGGCCGGGGCCCGCAGTCCGTCCAGGAACAGCTGAAGAGTGCGGTGCACGAACCCGTCGAGCGTGAGGCAGGCGGTACCGGCCGGGGGCCGGGACAACTGGGCCACGGCGACCATCAGGTCACCGACGCCCACGTCCGCACGGAGCTGACCGGCCGCCCTGGCCCGGTCCATGAGCTGCTCGACGAGCTGCTCGATCCGTTCACGGGACGCTTCCAGGTCGGGGTGGTGCTGGTCGAAGGCGCCCTGGACCATCGGGCACAGAGCGGAGATCCGCTCGTCCGCGGAGGCGTGCACGAAACGCTCCAGCGCGCCGAAGGCGTCCCCCGTCTCGGCGAGCGACTGCTCCGCCGCCTCGGACGTGCGGTCCAGGACGGAGCAGACGACCTCGCGGACGAGGGCGTCACGGTCGGGGAAGTTGCGGTACAGCGTGGCATTGCCGACGCCGGCCCGGCGGGCGATGTCGTCGAGCGGCACATCCGGGCCGAACTCGGTGAACATCTCCCGGGCGGCGCTGACGATCCGCTCGCGGTTGCGCAGGGCGTCGGCGCGGGGCCGGGTCACCTTGCGCGGTGCGGTCGTCGTGGCGGTCACGGTGTACTCCCCTCAGGTCTGGTTTCCGCGATCCGGGGACAGGGTCCCCGTTTCGCTCGGACACAGGTCTAAACGGGGAGACGCTCCCCGGTTATTTCGGGTTGAGGAGAAAACATGTTGTGACCTGAGTCACACCGTTTCCGGTACCCACGTTCGGTCTCCTCCAGCGCGCGCCCACCCCTGCCCCGGCAGAGGGTGATCGAAAAGGTGCAGCCTTCCGACCAGCGGCTGCCGCGCTCCGAAGGGTGCCCCGCATGCCGTGGACCAGCCGTCGCATACGCCCGCGCCGGGTCGCCGCCCTCGTGTCCGTGACGGCACTGACCCTCGCGGTCAGCACCTCCGCCGGCAGCGGGCCGCTCACCGCGAAGGCCCCCACCGCGGCCGGTCCCGTCGCCCTGGCCCGCTCCGACTCCCACGGCGCCTGCCTGATCAACGGCGGCCCGACCGTCCAGATGTCCGAGGGCCTGCCCACCCCCAACGGCTACTCCCGCTCCACCGGCACGGTCCGCGCGCTGACCCTGATGGTCGACTTCTCCGACGCACCCGGCTCCGGCCCCGCGCTGAGCCGCTTCCGGGAGTTCTTCCCGCAGACCCAGGAGTGGTTCCGCACCAGCTCCTACGGCCGTCTCGACTACCGCCCCGAGACCCCGATCCCCGACTGGCTGCGCATGCCGAGGTCCTTCCGGTCCTACGGCATAGAGCGCGGCGCCCCCTTCGACCCCGGCTACCGGCGGCTGGTCCAGGACATCGTGGCCGCCGCCGACCCCAGGGTGGACTTCCGGGCGTACGACTTCCTGAACGTCCTGGTGACCCCGAACGCGGGCCCGTCCGCCCTCGACACGGTCCTGTCGGTGACCTTCGCCGGCAACACCGACGCCCCGGTCGCCGACGGGGTGCCCGTCGCCAACGCCTCCTTCGTGTACTCCCGCCAGGACGACGGCTCCGGCTCCTACCCGCAGACCGGCTACCGGGTGCTGCCGCACGAGAACGGCCATGTCTTCGGGCTGCCCGACCTGTACACCCAGGCGGGCGGGGGCGCGGTCGGCCACTGGGACATCATGAGCGAGGACTGGGGGGCCGACAACGACCTGCTCGGCTGGCACAAGTGGAAGCTGGGCTGGCTGGACGCGGCTCAGGTCGACTGTGTCACCGAGCGCGGCACCACGCAGTACACGCTGACCCCGCTGGCCCGGCCGGGCCTCGGCACGAAGCTCCTCTTCGTCCCCCTCAGCCGCCGCACCGGTTACGCCGTCGAACTGCGCACCCACGAGGGCAACGACGAGTCGGTGTGCCGGCCGGGCGTGCTGGTCTACCGCGTCGACGCGAACGTGGACACCGGGCGCGGCCCGGTCCGGGTCTACGACTCCCACCCCGACAGTGGCGGCTGCACCCGCAGCCCCAACGTCCACGCGGAACTGTCGGACGCCCCGTTCACCACCGGCGAGGAGTTCCGGGATCCGCGCAGGGGGGTCCGGGTGCGGGTGGAGGGGGTGGACGAGGAGGGGAACGTCCGGGTCGGGGTCACCCGGGGGTAGGGAGGGGATGGGCAGGGGGTGGGGTGCGGCTGGGGTGCGGCTGGGGCGGACTACCGTAGGCGTGCCCCGATCGCCGTACCGGAGAACCGATGCCCGCTGAGACGCC
This sequence comes from Streptomyces griseorubiginosus, assembly GCF_001514195.1. Taxonomy (GTDB): domain Bacteria; phylum Actinomycetota; class Actinomycetes; order Streptomycetales; family Streptomycetaceae; genus Streptomyces; species Streptomyces griseorubiginosus. The sequence continues at coordinate 246,976 of NZ_KQ948745.1, forward strand.
CCCTTCACCGGAGGCACCGGAGTCCGCCGTACCGGCCGAGGCGGTCGCACCGCTGATCAGGGGGGTCAGGGTGCTGCGGGAGCTGACCGAGGCGGGCGGGACGCTGAGCCTGAGCGGGCTGGAGCGGGCGACGGGCCTGGCGCGTTCCACGGTCGACCGGATCACGTCGACGCTGGCCCGCATGGGATACGTCCGCCTCGACGGCCGGGACGCGGTGGCGACCCCCCGGCTCATGGAACTCGGCAACGCCTATCTCGCCGCCCTGCGGCTGCCCGACCTGCTCTCCGCACGGGCCGACGCCCTCGCCGACGCGCTGGACGAGTCGGTGTCCCTTGCGGTCGCCGACCGGGACGGCATCCGCTTCATCCACCAGGCCACCCGCCGCCGCGCGATGTCCCTCAGCTTCCGCATCGGCGACCTGCTCCCCGCCGAACGCACCGCGCCGGGGCCCCTGTTCGCCGCCGAGTGGACCGACGCCGAGTGGCGGGCCTGGCGGGAGCGCCGGGCGACGGACCCGGAGAACCGGCACTTCACGGCCGTACCCCCGCGGGAACTGCCCTTCCCGGACGCGGAGTTCGAGCAGCGGGCGGAAGCGGCGGGGCGCGACGGCTGGGCGCTGGACGACCAGTTGATCGAACCGGGCCTGGTGGCGGTCTCCGTACCGGTACGGGACCCGCGCACGGGCCGGATCGCCTGCGTGGCGAACGTCGTCAGCCACACCAGCCGGCACACGGCGACCGACCTGCGCGACACGCTGCTGCCGCGGCTGCGGGCGACGGTGGCCGAGATGGAGCACGAGCTGGCGACCGCGCCCGGCCCGGACCCCGGGCCGCCCCCCTCCGACCTGGCCTCCTGGATCGGCGCGTCCAAGCACGAACTGGGCCGGGAGTTCATCGAGTCCCTCGCGCGCGGCCTGACGGTCCTGACCGCCTTCGGCGAAGGCAGGGCCGCATTGACCCTGACGGACGTGGCACGGGCGACCGGCCTGGCCCGGGCGACCGCCCGACGGGCCCTGATCACCTACGAACACCTGGGCCTGGTCCGCCAGCACCCGGAGTCCCGCACCTTCACCCTCACCCCGCGGGTCCTGTCCCTGGGCTTCCCGCCCCTGTCCCGTACGACCCTCCCCCGCATCGCGGCCCCGCACCTGGCGGACCTCTCGGCCCGGGTCCGGGAGTCGACGGCGCTGGCGATCCTGGTCTCCCGGGGACCGGACGCGGAGATCCAGTACACGGCACGGGCAGTATCCCCGCGAATCATGGGCGTGGACATCCGGGTCGGCACCCGGCTGCCGGCCGCGGCGACCTCGCTGGGCCGGGTGCTGCTGGCGGAGAACCAATCCCACGCCCTGCTGGACGAGGAGTGGGAGGACGGTCTGCGCACGCTCGCCGTCCCGCTGCACGACCGCAGGGGCCGGGCGATCGCCGCCGTGGGCGTGGCCCTGCACGCGGCGGGCCGCACGGCGACGGAGTGCGTCGACGAACTCCTCCCCGAACTGCGCCGGACGGCGTCCCGCATCGAGGACGAACTGCGGGCGGCGGGGCGGTTCACCCGGGTACCGCTGCTGTGACGCACCGGAACCGGGAAGAACACCGACGCCTCGATCGGCTACCCTGTCTGACGTTGGCTCGCCTTCGTAGCTCAGGGGATAGAGCACGGCTCTCCTAAAGCCGGTGTCGCAGGTTCGAATCCTGCCGGGGGCACCAGTGCAAGGCCCCGGACCGATCTCGGTCCGGGGCCTTTTGACATCCAGTTGCTTCGGCCCGGACTCGTCCAGGCAGGTCCACCAGGGCCGGACGGCTCGACCTGTCAGGCCGAGGGAGTCGCTCAGGGCTGCGCCTACCGTCGCGCGGAGAGCAGATTGCCATCGCGGAGGTACGACGATGGCCGGCACCGAGTCCTGACCCCTGAGGCGCGCCCGCCGTCGGCAGCCGTCACGCGGGGTGCCTTCAGCGGGCTACGGACGCGCAGCGCACGCAGGTTTTCGCCGCCGGGCGAACTTCGAGGCGTTCCGTGGGGATCGGCTCACCGCATTGCTCGCAGCGTCCGTAGTCGCCTCTCTCCAACCGTTCCAGGGCGCGGTCGAGATCGTTCAGATGCTCGCGCGTCTGGGACAGCAGGGCGGCGACGTGCGCCCGCTCGAAGGCCGTACTCGCGCCCTCCGGATCGTGCTCGTCGTCAATGGCCACCAGTGCGTTCGCCTCGACGATCCCTTCGAACTCGCGGCTGAGGGCGGATATCTGCTGCAGCGTGCCGACACGGTCGGCCGCGAGCAACGCCCGCATCGACTCACCCTGGGGTGCGGCGAAACCGGCATTGGCGCTTTGATCGCTCATATCGGAAGAAACCTCACTGTCTTGCGCCGAATTCCCGGGTATCACGAGGATCTGGTCGGCCTGGAGGTGGTGTCGCCGGGCTCGGAGACCACCGGCCCAGGCGGGACGGAGATGTCTTCACCGGCGTCACCGGCGTCCTCAAAACAGTGGCGCCGTTCCCGGTACCGATCCACCTGGGGCAGGTGTGACCAGGTCCTCGTTCAGGTGAGGTGCGGCCGGTTTGCGGAGCAGGAGCAGTGCCGCGTCGTCGTGCAGCCGGCCACCCACATACGCCAGTAGTTCTTCGTGAAGCGCGGTGAGAGTGCCGGCCGGCTCGTCGGACACGTGGCGGGCCAGCCCTTCGGCGAGCGGGTAGAACTCACGGACCTGGTTGCGGGCCTCGGTGACCCCGTCGGTGTAGAGCAGCAGTTGGTCCCCGTCGGCGAAGGGCAGCACCTGGAGGCTCGGGATCTCGTCCGTGAGGGTACGCAGCCCGAGGGGCGGGGCCGGACGGTCGGGCTCCACCGTCACGACGGTGCCGGATTCACGCACCAGCAGCGGGGGCGCATGCCCGCAGTTGACCACTTCCAGCTGGCCTGCCCGCGGGTACCCGACGACCACGGCGGTGACGAAGTCGTCGGCACCGAGGTTGCGCGCCAGGCTCCGCTCGATCCTGCCGACGACGGCGAAGAGATCGGGCTCGTCGTACGCGGCCTCCCGGAAGACACCGAGGACGAGTGCGGCGGTGCCCACGGCCGGCAGTCCCTTGCCGCGCACATCACCGACGATCAGCCGAACGCCGTACGGGGTGGGCACCAGTGCGTAGAAGTCCCCGCCGATACGGGCCTCCGCCGCCGCGGCGCTGTAGCGGACGGCCACCTGGAACGGACCGACGGTCGCCGGTACGGGCTTGAGGAGCGCATGCTGGGCGGCCTCCGCGACCGAGCGGACGGCCGCGAGCACCCGTTCGCGACGAGCGCGCAGCGCGCTGGCGAGGCCGCTCGCCAGGGTGACGGCCACCAGGGCCGACAGTACGGCCGTCAGCTCATGTCCCGGCACGTGGTCCCGGGTCCCCAGCGCCGCGCCCAGCACCGCGGCGAGAAGGCCGACGAGGAGAACTCCGCGCGGCCCACCCGTGGTCGCGGCCAGCGCGGGGCCGACCGCGAGCAGCGGCAGCCAGATCGTTCCTGCTCCGCACAGGACGGCGACCAGTACGACGACGGAGACGATCAGCACGGGCAGTGCGGGTGCGTAGGCGGCCAGCTGTGCGGCGACACCTTTGCGGGCCGCCGACCCGGGACGACCGGGCACTCGGTTCCTGAACGGCCGTATCGGCCAGTGGTCGCCGCCATGGTCTCGAGCCTGACTCATGCTGGGTCCGTAGTCCTCACTTTGTGCGGGGCCGCATAAATATGCCTTTCATCCAGAAAAGAGGTACAGCCCGAACGTCACAAGGAGGGGATTTTCAGATAGTGAGCGAGAGACCCCTGGTCACGCGATTCGCGGTCGGGATCAGCCGCGCCAGGATCTCCTCTAGTCGGGGGAGCCGGTCCGCCCGCAGCGAGACACCGAGCGAGCCGAGCGTGTCCCCGCTGTAGACGGGCACGGCGACGCAGACCGTGCCGAGGGCGTACTCCTCCAGGTCCGTGACGGCCGGAGCCACGGGTGAGGAGTCGAGTCGTCGGAGCAGTTCCGTGCGACTGGTGATGGTCCGCGGTGTGAGGTCGGCGAGAGAGTGCCGGGAGAGGTAGTCCTTGCGGGAGGCGTCGTCCAGTTCCCGCAGCACCGACTTGCCCAGTGCGGTGGCGTGCCCCGCGTCCTCGAATCCCACCCAGAGATCGACACGGGGCGCCTGGGGGCCATCGACGATCTCGGCGACTCGAATCTCCCCCTCCTCGTAGAAAGTGAGGTAGGCCGCGGTCGCGAGCTCGTCCCGCAGCGCGGCGAGCGTGGGACGGACGCGGCTGAGCAGCACCTGTCCGCGGCCGTTGGTGTGCAGCATCTGCACCTTGTCGCCCAGGACGTACCCACCGTCGTCCAGCTTCCGTACGTATCCGTCGTGGACCAGCGTCCGCAGCAGGTGATACGCGGTGGCCAGGGGGAGTCCCGTCTCACGTGCCAGCTGCTTCGCCGGCGCGCCGTTCTCGTGCGTGGTCACCGCTTCCAGCAGCCGCAGGGCCCGCTGCACGGACGTGATGAGCGTAGGGCCACCTTCCTGAGCACCCATACGACCAGCGTGCGCCGAGCACACGCGGTGAGCAAGGCACGAGTCCCGCCCGCGTCGGCGCCGTCAGCGGCTCGTCAGGATCACCAGCCGCTGTGTCGCCCTCGTCATCGCCACATACCGGTCCACCGCCCCCTCGACGCCCTCTCCGAAGTTCTGTGGGTCGACCAGGATCACCAGGTCGAACTCGAGGCCCTTCGCGAGGGTGGGGGTCAGGGAGCGGACCCGGGGGGTGGCCTTGAAGGCCGGGTCGCCGATGACGCAGGCCACGCCCTCGGGGTGGGTGCCGAGCCAGGTGTCCAGCAGGGCGGGCAGTTCCGTCACCGAGCCGTACGCGACCGGGGTGCCGGTGCTGCGGATCGACGTGGGGACGTTGGCGTCGGGGAGGGCGGCGCGGATGACCGGCTCGGCCTCCTTCATGATCTCTTCCGGGGTGCGGTAGTTGATGCTCAGGGAGGCCATCTCGACGCGGTCGAGGCCGACCCGCGCGAGCCTGTCCTGCCAGGACTCCGTGAAGCCGTGCCGGGCCTGGGCGCGGTCGCCGACGATCGTGAAGCTGCGGGACGGGCAGCGCAGCAGCAGCATCTGCCACTCCGCGTCGGTCAGTTCCTGCGCCTCGTCCACGACGACATGGGCGAAGGGGCCGGCCAGCAGGTCGGGGTCGGTCACCTGCAAGGCGCTCTCGTCGACCAGGGCGTGGTGGAAGTCCTCGCCGCTGAGCATCGTCACCAGGCCCATGCCGTACTCGTCGTCGGCGACCGCGCTCAGGTTCTCCACGACGGTGGCCATGCGCTCGCGTTCCGCGGCGGCGGTGGCCTCGTTGCGGCGCTTGCGCAGCGAGGCCTTCGGGTCGCCGAGGCGCTGGCGGGCCGCGTCCAGGAGGGGCAGGTCGGACACCGTCCAGGCCTGGCCGTCCGCGCGCTGGAGTGTCCGTACCTCGTCGCGGTCCAGCCAGGGGGCGCACAGCCGCAGGTAGGCCGGGACCGTCCACAGGTCCGAGACCAGGTCGGCCGCCTCCAGCAGGGGCCACGCCCGGTTGAACGCGGTGAGCAGCTCCCTGTTCTGGCGCAGGGACCTGCGCAGCAGTGCCTCCGGGGCGTCGCCCTCGTGCTTGTCGACCAGGATGGTGAGCAGTTCGTTCCAGACCTGGTCGCGGGCGTCGTTGTGCGGGGCGCCCTCGGCCGCGTCGAAGGCCTCGGCCCAGTCGGCGGCGGTCAGCCGGATGTCGGACCAGTGGGTGGTGACGGTCATGCCCTCGGTCGGCGGCTCCTCGTAGAAGCGGACGGCCCTCTCGATGCCCTTCACCAGGTCGGCGGAGGACTTCAGGCGGGCCACCTCCGGGTCGGTCTCGACGCCGGCCGCAGCCCCCTCGGCCACGAAGTCCCGCAGGACGCAGGTCTGGACGCCCTCCTCGCCCAGGCTGGGCAGCACGTCCGAGACGTAGGCCAGGTAGGGCCGGTGCGGGCCGACGAACAGCACGCCGCCGCGCCGGTGGCCGAGGCGCGGGTCGGAGTGCAGGAGGTAGGCGGAGCGGTGCAGGGCGACGACGGTCTTGCCGGTGCCGGGGCCGCCGTCGACCACGAGCGCGCCGCGGGAGCCCGCGCGGATGATGGCGTCCTGGTCGGCCTGGATGGTGCCGAGGACGTCCCGCATCCGCTCCGAGCGGTCGCTGCCGAGGCTGGCGATGAAGGCGGACTGGTCGTCGAGCGAGGCGTGGTGTCCGGCGAAGTCGGCGGCGGCGAACACCTCGTCCCAGTAGTCGCCGATACGGCCGTCGTTCCAGCGGTACCTGCGGCGGCTCGCCAGGCCCATCGGGTTGGCGTGGGTGGCCCCGAAGAACGGCTCGGCGGCCGGGGAACGCCAGTCGACGAGCAGCCTGCGGCCGTCGCTGTCGGTGAGGCCGAGGCGGCCGACGTACACGGGCTCGGAGTCGTCCGCGGTGACCATGTGGCCGAGGCACAGGTCCAGGCCGAAGCGGCGCAGGGTGCGCAGCCGGGCGCTGAGCCGGTGGATCTCCGTGTCCCGGTCCATCGCCTCCTGGCCGATGCCGCCGGGCGCCCTGAGGGTGGCGGCGAGGGTGGCGGACAGTTCGGCGATCGTCTGCTCCAGGCATGCCGCGATGGCCGCGAAGTGGCGCTCGTCGGCGGCGATCAGGGCCGGGTCGGCCTTGGCGGCAAGGCGCTCGGGGAGGTCGAACACGCTGGTGGGCAGGGAATTCAAGTCGGCAGCTCCGATGTGGGATCCAAGGTCGGTAAGTGTGCGCCACCCCGGGGGCCTTGCCGCAAGCCCCCACGTGCGCTATAGGTTGAACATGGCAGAGAGGTTCACCTCCCTGCCTTTTTCTTTTGCCTCGGGCCGCACTCTGCTGTCCGGAAGGCCTTCGAAACATTCGAAAGATTCGAAGACATCAGATCGATCATTCAAACCGGCTGGTCCCGACCGTGATCAAATATTGCCAGCTCAAAGGCAGCCGAATCATTCGAAACATCTGCCGAAACTGTTGACGCTTGACAGGGGCAGACCAAAACTGTGGAGCATGAACCCCACACCCGCACACCCCACGTCCCCCACCCGTCGCACCTTCTGCGGCCTCCTCCTCGCCACCGGTGCCACCCTCGCGCTGCCCGGTACCGCCGAGGCCGCCACGGTCATCACCACCAACCAGACCGGGACCAACAACGGGTACTACTACTCGTTCTGGACGGACGCCCAGGGCACGGTCTCGATGACCCTCAACTCCGGCGGCAACTACAGCACTTCCTGGCGCAACACCGGCAACTTCGTGGCCGGCAAGGGCTGGAGCAACGGCTCGCGCAGGACCGTGAACTACTCCGGCAGCTTCAACCCGTCCGGCAACGCCTACCTGGCCCTCTACGGCTGGACCTCGAACCCGCTCGTGGAGTACTACATCGTCGACAACTGGGGCACCTACCGGCCCACCGGCGCGTACAAGGGCACGGTCAGCAGCGACGGCGGAACGTACGACATCTACCAGACCACCCGCTACAACGCCCCGTCCGTGGAGGGCAACAAGACCTTCAACCAGTACTGGAGCGTGCGGCAGTCGAAGCGCACCGGCGGCTCCATCACCACCGGCAACCACTTCGACGCCTGGGGCCGGGCCGGCATGCCCATGGGCAGCTTCAAGTACTACATGATCCTCGCCACGGAGGGTTACCAGAGCAGCGGCAGCTCCAACATCACGGTGGCCTGATGAGGGCCCGGGCGCACCTCCCGTTACTGGCCGCCGCCGCACTGGCCGCCGCCGGCACGCTCGCCGTCCCCGCCTCCGCGGCTCCCCCACAGGCCGCCGCCTGCTCCGGATACGTCGGGCTCACCTTCGACGACGGGCCGGGCAGCAGCACCACCACCCTGCTCAACTCGCTCAGGCAGTACGGCCTCAGGGCCACCATGTTCAACACGGGCCAGAACGCCGCCGCCAACCCGGCGCTCGTCAGGGCCCAGGTCAGCGCCGGGATGTGGGTCGGCAACCACAGCTACACGCACCCGCATCTGACCCAGCAGAGCCAGGCCGCCGTCGACTCGGAGATCTCCCGCACCCAGCAGGCGATCGCCAACGCCGGGGGCGGTACGCCGAAGCTGTTCCGGCCGCCGTACGGCGAGACCAACGCGACGGTCAGGGCCGTGGAGGCCAAGTACGGTCTGACCGAGGTCATCTGGCAGGTCGACTCGCAGGACTGGAACAACGCCAGTACCGACGCGATCGTCGCAGCGGTCGGGCGGCTCACCAACGGGCAGGTCATCCTCATGCACGACTGGCCCGCCAACACCCGCGCGGCGATCCCGCGCATCGCCCAGACGCTGGCCGCCAAGGGGCTGTGCTCCGGCATGATCTCGCCCCAGACCGGCCGCGCGGTGGCGCCGGGCTGACCCACGGCCCCGGCCCTCCCGGCACGACACGGCACGGCACAGCACGGCACGGCGCGGCGGTCGTATCCGCTTCCCCCTTGGACCGCCGCGCCGCACGGGGACTCCCAACCGCCCCGGCACGACTCCCTTCGGCTGTCAATGTCGCGATTTCGCCACAGTGGCAGGACATCGGCGCCATCATGAGCCGCATGCGAGACGATCGCACTTCACCAACTCGCACCCGCCGCAGCCTGCTTGACGTGTCGTCATACGCCTCACGGAGGGAACCGCAGCCATGGCCACTCCCCTGTCCGCCGCGAAGATGCTCGCCGCGCTGAAGGCCGAAGGCCTCACCGTGCACGAGCACGCCGGCTGGAAGACCCACAACCGCGACGACGAGTCCGGGAAGTCGTTCGGGCCCGTCATCGGGGTGCTGATCCACCACACCGGCGGGCACAACGACAAGGAGCTCTGCTACCAGGGCAGATCCGATCTGCCCGGACCGCTGTGCCACGCCTGGCTCGGCAGGACCGCGGGACTGTGGATGATCGGCAACGGCCGTACCAACCACGCCGGTTACGCCGACATCGATGTCCTGAACGCGCTCCGCGAGGAGAAGCCGCTCCCCCACGACGACTCCGCGAAGGCCGACGGCAACGACTGTCTGTACGGCCTGGAGATCGAGAACCTCGGCAACGGCAAGGACGCCTACCCCAAGGCGCAGTACCGGCAGGCCGTGCTGTGGGCGGCGGCGATCTGCCGGGCGCACGGCTGGAGCGAGAGGTCCGTCGCCGGGCACAAGGAGTGCCAGCCGGGCAAGATCGACCCGAGCTTCGACATGGACGACTTCCGGGCCGACGTGAAGAAGCAGCTGGCGGCCGGCGCCGGGAAGCCGCAGCCGACGAAGCCCGCCCCGGGCAAGCCCCGCGTGGACCTGTCCCGGCTGGTGACGGCCGCGAGGACCGACCCCGGGGCCAAGCAGGGCCACATCAGCTACATGGCCGGCACCAACCTCACCGAGGCCGCCCTCGTCGAACTCGGCTACCTCTCCAAGTCCTACGCCGGGGACGGCTCCTTCGGCTCCACGACCGTCGCCGCCTACGCCAAGTGGCAGAAGCACCTGGGCTACACGGGCGCCGACGCCAACGGCATCCCCGGCAAGATCTCGCTGTCCCGGCTGGGCGAGAAGACGGGGCTGTTCACGGTCGTGGCCTGAGCGGTACCGGGTCGGTTCGAGTTGCGGGCCGGCCCGGTCCCTGCGGTACTGGCTGTATCTCCCGAACCGTCGCGGACTCCTGTCCACAGGGGCTGCGGGGAGAGGAGGCACGGCATGGCCAGACATCTGGTGGTCTGCTGCGACGGGACCTGGAATCGCGCCGACCAGTCGTACAAGACCAATGTGGCCAAGGTGGCCTTGGCGGTACGGCAACACACCGCCGACGGCACGGAACAGCGGGTGTACTACCACAGCGGGGTCGGCGCCCAGCGGCCCGAACGGCTGAGGGGCGGGGCCTTCGGTTGGGGCCTGTCGAAGAACGTGCTCGACGCCTACCACTTCCTCGTCCAGACCTACGAACCCGGCGACCGCCTCTACCTGTTCGGCTTCAGCCGGGGCGCGTTCACCGCGCGCAGCCTGGCCGGGCTCGTGCGCAACTGCGGCATCCTGCGCCGGGAGCAGGCCGACCGGACCGCCGAGGCGTGGGCGCTGTACCGCAGCCGCACCAAGCAGCCCACCAGCGTGGCGGCCACCCTCTTCCGCCAGGCCTACGCCCACGAGACGGAGATCCGCTTCATCGGCGTCTGGGACACGGTCGGTTCCCTCGGCATCCCGGTCCCGGCCCCCTGGTTCCTGCGCCCGCTGGTGGACCGCTTCAACAAGCGCTGGGCCTTCCACGACACCACCCTCAGCAGCTGGGTCAACGGCGCCTTCCACGCGCTGGCCGTGGACGAACAGCGCTCCGCGTTTCCCCCGACGCTCTGGCACCAGCAGAAGAGCGCCGCCGAGCAGGGCCAGGAGCTGCGGCAGGTCTGGTTCGCCGGGGTGCACACCGATGTCGGAGGCGGCGAGAAGGATTCGAGTCTGTCCGACCTCCCGCTGCTGTGGATGGTCAGGCATGCCTCCCGGTACGACCTGGAGTTCGACCCGGTGGTCCTCAGCGAGAAGACGCCGGAGGAGCTGAAGTCGCCCACCGCCTATGACGTACGACCGTGTGCGCTGGGCGATCGGCACTACTCGCGCGTGAAGTTCTACAAGGTGTTCCGGGTCGTGAACCGGCCCATAGGGCAGGCGGTGGAACCGCCGGAGCTGAAGGAGCCGGGGGCGCCCGACGTCGATGTCCTCGACGGGTGCGAGGCCTTGTCCGACTCCGTCGTCCAGCGGTACGGGACCACCGACAAGCCCTCCAAGCGCGAGTACCGCCCTCCGAAGCTCGACGAGTACTTCAGGATCTACGGGGACGGCCGGTGCATCGAGCACGCACCGCTCCGGGTGGACGACCCCGGCCCGTACCGTGTCCCCATGACGACCGAGGAACCCTGCCCCGTCTGCGACAGGCCGTTGACGTACGGCGGCATGCTCCTGGTCCACCGCGAGGACGACGACACACGCGCCTGCCGCACGCTGTGGAGCTGCGCCGGGCGGCACCACTGGTGGCGGTGGGCCGACCGCCCAGGAAAGCCCCTGGAGCCGTGCCCTTACCCGACGCTGTTCCGGCACGTGCCCCAGGGCGTGGTCCAGGACTGAGGAACCCGTACAGATTTCCTGTACGGGTGACAACGGGTGAACGTACGCCCCGAAATGGGGAGTTCACCGGCATGAGCAACAAGAGCCTCAGTACGCGGCGCCGGAAGAACGCGACCGCCGTGAAGATGGTCGGGTCCCTCGTCGGCACCTTCCGGCGGGCGGCCGGTCTCACCCAGCGGGCCCTCGCCGACGAGGTCGCCGTGGACGAGGAGACCATCGCCTCCGTCGAGCAGGGCCGGCGCACGCTGAAACCGGACCTCGCGGCCCAGCTCGACGAACTCCTCGACACAAAGGGGGCGTTGTCGGTCGCGCTGGAGAACATGCCGGAGATCGACCTGTTCCCGCGCTGGGCGGAGGAGTACATCGATCTGGAACGGGAGGCGCTGGCCCTGTCCTGGTACGACAACCAGGTCCTGCCGGGCCTCCTCCAGACTCCGGCGTACGCGCGGGCGGTGTTCCTGAACGACGTGCCCGCGCTGACGGAGGACGAGATCGAGCAGCGGGTGGCGGCGAGGATGGAGCGTCAGGAGGTCCTCCGGCGCGCGGAGCCGCCGACCGTCAGCTTCGTCGTCTCCGAGGTGACCGTGATGGACCGCCTCGGCGGCGACGCGGTCCACGCGGAGCAGCTGCGCCGCCTGCGGGAGTGGGCGGATCTGCCGGCTGTGACCCTCCAGATCATGCCGGTGGGCCGCGACTTCCACGCCGGGCTCGTGGGGCCCTTCACCGTCATCGAGACCGTCGACCACCAGCGCATCGTCTATACCGAAGCCCCCCGCCGGGGCTGGTTGATCGCCCACCCCGACGAGGTGTCCTTTCTGGAGCGGAGGTATGCGATGCTGCGGACGCAGGCTCTCAACGCTCACGAGACCAAGGGCCTGTTGGACCGTTTGCTAGGAGACGCATGAGCACCCCGCTTCAGTGGTTCAAGTCCAGCTACAGCAGTGACCAGGGCGGTCAGTGTCTTGAGGTCGCCGCCTCACCCCGCACCGTCCACATCCGTGACTCCAAGGACGTCCACGGCCCCACGCTCGCCGTCACGCCCCGCACCTGGACGTCGTTCCTCGCGCTTGCCCAGCGCTGAGAGCGTCAGGGTCACCGCGATCGACGCGGTCGCCATGAGCGTCATCGCCGTGGCCGGGGACGTCAGTTGAGCCAGGGTGCCGGCCAGGACCGCGCCGATGCCCTGGAGGGCCACCATGCCCGTGGTGTGCAACCCGAAGGCCTGACCGGCGAGTTCGTCGGGCGTGAGGGACATCAGGCGTTCCTGGAGGACCAACGAGGCGGCGAAGCCCAGCGCGGCCACGGTGACCGCCAGGACCGACAGCGCGAGACCGGGCCGTAGGAGGAAGAACAGGTACGGCACCGCCAGGAGCAGGCGCAGCGGGGTCGCGAGGCGGGGCCGCAGCGTGGGTGGCACCAGGCGGCCGACCGCCAGGTCACCGAGGAACATGCCCAGCGCCCCGAACGCGTACATCGTGCCCGCGTCCGAGGGGGCGTAGGAGACGTAGAGCGACTCGCCGCCCACGACCAGGCCGTTGGGGACCCACAGGCCGAGGAACACCAGGCGGCGGGGGCGCGAGGACCACAGCAGGGCGTTGGTGGTCCAGGTCGCGGAGAGGGACGGGCGGCCGGTGGCGCGGGGTGGGCGGGCCGTCAGGCCGAGGCGGGTGACGGCGGCGGACAGCAGGTAGCAGGCCGCGGTGAGGAGCAGACAGGCACGCGGGGACAGGAGGGCGAGGAGGGCGCCGCCCGTCGCGAAGCCGGTGATCTGGATCAGGCCCCAGAGCATGTTGAAGACCGAACGCCCCAGGACGTAACCGCCCTTGGGGAGGATCTCGTTCATCAGGCCGCCGCGCACTCCCCCGCCCAGGGAGGCGACGAGCCCCTGCGCGAGCAGGACGACGAAGACCGCCCGGATCGGCAGGCCGGGCAGCGCCAGTACGGCCGTACCCGCCGCGAAGGCGAGGGGGATGACGGTCAGGATCGCGCGCGGCGGCAGCCGGTCGGCGCCCGAGAGCAGGAAGGCGGCGCCCAGCAACTGGGCGAGCTGCGGCCCGAACATGCTCACCGCGGACAGTAACGGGGAGCCGGTGGCCCGGTAGACGAGCGTGCCGAGGGCCAGGCCGCCGATGGTCTGGGCCGCCGCGTAGGCGGCGAAGGAGAGCAGGAAGGGGGCGTACTCCGGGGTGCGGAAGAGCTCGCGGTAGCTGCGCATGGGCAGGAGTGTCGTCGGGGGTCGGCGGGTGACGGTTAGTCTTTCGCGCGTCCGCGAAACGACGGGGGGTCCATGGGCTGGTGGCAGGTCGACGGGGACACCCTGGTCCGCAGCCGGTTCGTGGTCTGCCCGTTCACCGAGACCTTCGCGGCCCTGCGGCTGCTGCACACCGGCACCGGCGCGCACCCGGGCGAGGAGGCCTGGCTCGGCGCCCATCTGCCCGCCTACCGGGCCCGGCTCGCGGCCGACCCGGTGACCGCGCTGCTGGTGCGCTCGGCGATGGGCACGTCCTGGATCGCCGACTTCCTGGCGCCCCTGCCGCGCGAGGGGACGCCCCTGGAGGACACCCTGGCCCGCATCCGGGCGACCGACCCCGCCGCGGCCCGCGCCGACGTGCGGGTCTCGCTGCGCGGCCCGCTCCCGGCCGCCCTGGAGCGCGACGACCTCCCCCAGCGGGCGGCGGCCCTCCTCGCCCACGTCTGGGCGGCGACCGTACGGCCGTACTGGCACCGTCGGCGGCGGATCCTGGAGGCGGACGTGGTCGCCCGGACCGCGCAGGTGAGCCGGGGCGGCTGGGCGGCGGTGATCGACTCGCTGCTCCCGGGGCAGACCCGCTGGCTCGGCGACAACCGGCTCCAGGTGAACCGGCACGAGCGGCCGCCCCGCGACATCCGGGGCGCCGAACTCGTCTTCGTGCCGGTCACGGTGGGGCGCGGCTGGGCGACGTGGGAGGAGCCGGGGCGGTACGCCCTGGTCTACGGCTGCACGGGCGCCCTCGCCGACCCGGGGGCCCGGAGCGTGCCCGCGAGTCTCGGCACGCTGCTCGGCGCCGGGCGGGCCCGGGTGCTGGTGCTCCTGGACTCCCCGCTCAGCACCAGCCAGCTCGTCGCGGTGACCGGGCAGGCGCTGGGGTCGGTGGGGCGGCATCTGCGGGTGCTGCTGGACGCGGGCCTTGTGGAGCGGCGGCGGTCGGGGCGGTCGGTGCTGTACGCGCGGACGGCGGCGGGGGAGGTGCTGGTGACGGCGTCCGGGGCCGGGACGGGTGAGCGGGAGCCCGGGGGCGGTACCGGTGAGCGGGAGCCGGGGGCCGGTACCGGTGAGCGGGAGGAGCCGGGGCCGGGGATTCACTGAGCGGAGTTAGCATCCGCTCATGACTACTTCTTCCTCCCCCCTGGACGTCGAGATCGGTGCTCTCACGGGTGGTGCGGCCGACCTCGGCCAGTACGCCGGCAAGGCCGTCCTCGTCGTGAACGTGGCGTCCAAGTGCGGGCTGACCCCGCAGTACAACGGGCTCGAGAAGCTCCAGGAGCGGTACGCGGAGCGGGGCTTCACCGTGCTCGGCGTGCCGTGCAACCAGTTCCTCGGGCAGGAGCCCGGCAGCGCCGAGGAGATCGCGGAGTTCTGCTCGGCGACGTACGGCGTGACCTTCCCGCTGACCGAGAAGGTCGAGGTGAACGGGGAGGGGCGGCACGCGCTGTACGAGCGGCTGGTGGACTTCGCCGACGCGGAGGGTCACACCGGGGACATCCGCTGGAACTTCGAGAAGTTCCTGATCGGGCGGGACGGGGCGGTCGTGGCCCGCTTCTCCCCGCAGACCGAGCCGGAGTCGGACGAGGTCGTGGCTGCGGTGGAGCGTGCGCTGGCGTAGTAGGCCGGCTGCGGGTGCGTCGTAGCTGGTCGCGCAGTTCCCCGCGGCCGAAGCGCCGCAGGCCCCCTCGGCTAGGACGGCGATCTGGTCGAGAGGGCTCTGTGGTGGTGCTTGTGGAGTTGTAGAGGGGTGGCGTGGTGTCACGCCTTGACCGAGGTCACGAAGGCACTCCACGCCTCGGCGGGGAAGGCCAGCTTGGGGCCCTCGGGGATCTTGGTGTCGCCGAGTTCGAGTGCTTCCTCCTCGGTCGACCTCACCATCAGGCACGCCCCGTTGGCGTTGGTGTAGGTGGAGGTCGTCCACGTGTCCAGGGTGCCCAGACGAATTGCCATATCCGCTCCGTAGCAAGATGCGCAGTGTTCGGATTCCGCCAACCTTTACTGATCGTTGGCGTGATCGACGCTACTCGCCGACTTGCTCTTTCGGAGCAGCCGTTCACTCTTCTGGTGGCATATTCCAGAGGAGTCTTCCAGCGGAGCCTGCCCGGGGTGTACTATTCGGCCCGCCCTGTCGGGAAGCGGCTCAACGGGCGTACTCCCGGGCGTAATCCTTCGCGAGATCCTCGATCAGCTGACGCGACTGGTCGACGTTGAGCGCCTGGGCCCTCAAGTGCTCGTACATCACGGTGTACTTCTGCACGTCGTGCGCCTTCTCCAGGTACAGGTCGCTGGTGACACCCTCGATGTAGACCACGCTGGAGTCGGCCGCGTCCGAGAACTCCAGGATCGAGTACTGGCCGCTCAGCCCCGGGTGGGCGCCCACGTCGAACGGCAGCACCTGGACGGTGATGTGGGGGTGCTGGGACATCTCCACCAGGTACTCCAGCTGCTCCCGCATGATCTGCCGGCTGCCCACGACCCGGCGCAGACACGCCTCGTCCAGGACGACCCACAGCCGCAGCGGATCGCGCTCCGCGGAGACCCGGCTCTGCCGCCGCAGCCGCACCTCCACCCGCTTGTCGTTCTCGGTCTCCGTCGCCTCCGGCGCGCCGCCGCGCACGATGGCCTCGGCGTACGGCCGGGTCTGCAACAGGCCGGTGATGATCTGGGGTTCGTACACCCGCAGCGACTCCGCGTCGGTCTCCAGGCCGATGTAGACGCTGCACGGGATGTCCCCGAACGCGTGCCACCAGCCCTGCTGGCGCGAGTCCTTGGCCATCTGCATCAGGGAGTCGACGATCCGCTGGTCCTCGACCTCGTACACCCCGCACAGGTCGCGGACGTCACGCTGGCTGATGCTGCGCCTGCCGTTCTCGAGGCGGCTGATCTTCGACTGCGACACCAGCAACCGCTCGGCCACCTCCTCGGCCGTCATGCCCTTGAGCTCACGGAGCCTGCGGAGCTCCTGGCCCAGCCGGCGCCGCCTGACGGTGGGATTGACATTGGACGCCACGGGACGTGCACCTCCGGCTGCGGGCCTCGTTCTTGACTTTGCGTATCTGCTGTTGAGCAGACTGCCACCAAGGTGCTTATTACCGCTGGGAAACGGCGGATATGCGCCGCGTGCACGACAGTTGGGAACGACCAGGTGGGACCTGGTGGCCAACTGGGCCCGGACATGCGGCCGCGCGGGGCGACGGAACCGTCCGACGCCCGGTGTACGGACGTACGTACGGCCCCGTCGCCCCGCGCGGACCTGCGGCTCCCGAACCGGTCTCATGGGGACTGACGGTGCGGCGCTGTGGCGGTGCGGGTGGTACGGGTCGTGCGGGTGGTACGGGTCGTGCCGGTGGTGCTGTTCCGGTGCCGTGGGACTGCGGCTCAGTGGGCCACGGCGCGCGCCATCGGTCCTCGGCGCGGTTGCATCGGAACACCACGAGCGGGTTCCGGCGCGGGCCTGGCCCCGGGTGCGGCCTGCCGGCCGGCCGGTGCCGGGTTACGGCGTGGCTGTGCGCCCACGCCGTTCTGGACGTCCATCACGGCGTGCGCGACGAGACCGCCCATGGGGTCGTGCCTGATCAGATCCCGCAGCCGGGAGCGGGACGAGCGTCCCTCGTTGCCCGGATACAGGTGCTTGCCGAGGCCGACCGCGTGTGCCAGGGCGGCGAGCGCGGCGGTCCGCGGGTCCGGCGGTACGCCGGTGCGGATCGCCGAGTCCAGTCGGGCCTTGATCTCCCGGCTGATCTCGTTGTCCGTCGCCTGGTAGCGAGTCGTCGGCAGCACTCCGCACATCTGGCCCGCCACGGCATGCACCATGCCGCACCGCTCCAGATGCGAGAGGTAGGTCTGGCGGAGCCCGAGACGCGGCCCGCCGATCCAGTTCACTGCCCGCACGGGAGCGCCACGCCTTCGCAGCAACTCCAACGCGCAGTCCAAAGTCGGATCTCCAGTCGGCCGTGGTACCACCACGGCGATACGATCCCCGTCTGGGGCTATCCGTCCGGCCAGCGCCAGCTCCACTAGCTGTGCTCCGGCCAGACCGAGGTCGAGCGACTGCGGCTGTGCGGTGGTACCCGTGGTCGGGTCCAACGCCAGCAGCAGAAGCTCCTCCGGAATAGTTCTGCGGCTCCTGCCCATCCATGCCTCCCCGCGTGGATGTACGACAGGGTGACCCCTCTCACATTGGTCTGTCGAGGGTGCGTGACCTGTTTGTAGTGGAACCGGTAGGTATGTCGTTCTCGTCTACCGGCTTGGGCAGGGCCACACACAGGACACTGGTACATGGTTCGGACAGCGTGGTGTGGCGGCTGCCCGGGCGGCGAATCAACGGTTCGGCAGACGCACGGTGACGGATACCGATCACGTGCGGCAGATGGAGGAGGCATCGGTGGCGGGCGAGTCCCCCGACAGGTCGAAGCAGCGCGAGTCGTCGGGAGAACCGACGCCGGGGAGCGCGAGTCCGGTTCCCGAGGCGAGGAGTTCCTCACCCGACCCCAGGCTCGCGGTGGCCCGGGAGTCCGTCTCCCTCGGCGGCGTCGACACCGCCACGAGGATCTTCTCGGTACGGGACCTCCCGAAGGCCTCCGAGGAGGCCGAGGAGAGCCCCGCAGAGGCCGAGGAGGCCGAGGAGAGCCCCGCAGAGCCGGAATCGACGCCTGAGGCCCCCGAGCCCACGGACGAGGCCCCCGAGGCGACGGAGAAGCCGTCTGAGGCCGCGGACACCGCGCCGGACGCCGAGGAGGCCTCCAGGGACGGCGACGAGCGCCTCCGGGAGGCGGTGGCGAAGTGGGTCACGAAGACCGACGGCGGCACCAAGCCCGAGCCGGCCGCCGCCGAAGCGAAGGACGACGCACCGGCACCGGAGACCGAGACGCCCCCAGCGGACGAGGAGCACGATCTCGACACCGACGAGCCCGACTCCCCAGGGGCGCGGGGAACTGCGCGACCGGCCCCCACCGGCGACCGGGCGGCCGCAGCCGACGAAGAGCACGATCTCGACTCCGACGAGCCCGACTCCCCAGGGGCGCGGGGAACTGCGCGACCGGCCCCCACCGACCCGCAGCCGGACGACGACGACCAGACGGCCGCAGCGGACGAGGCGCATGATCTCGACTCCGACGAACCCGACTCCCCAGGGGCGCGGGGAACTGCGCGACCGGCCCCCACCGACCCGCAGACGGACGACGACGACCAGGCCCCCGAGACCGACGCCGACGGCCAGGACGACGCCGCACCGGAGGACGAAGAGCCGCCCGTCGATCAGCCCACCGCCGTCTTCAAGGCCCCCCGGCCCCCCGTCGACCAGCCCACCACCATGCTCAAGCTCGGGAAGCCGGCACCCGAAACCAAGCCCGAGCCGAAGCCGGAACCCAAGCCGGACCCCAAGCCCCAGCCGGAGGCGGACGCCGAGCGGACCAGCAAGTTCGTCGCGCTGAAGCCCCTCGACGAACCCCGGCCGAAGCCCGAGGTGACCGCCGCCGTCCCCCAGGTCGGCCCCGAGCGCACCACCCAGCAGCCGCTGCCGCCGAAGCCCCCGCTGGACCTGCTGGCCGAGCTGACCAACACCCCGCCGCCCCCGCCCAGCCCCCTCCGCACCGTCGCCCGCCGCGTCAAGATCTGGACGCCCCTCGTCCTGCTCCTGATCGTCGCGTTTGCGATCGCGCAGTCCATGCGTCCTCTCCCGAGCCCCACGCTCGCCCTCACCGCCGAGGACTCGTACACCTTCGACGGCGGCAAGGTCTCCCTCCCGTGGCCCACCCAGGGCCAGGGCTGGATGGACGTCAACGGCATCGGCACGATGAGCGACTTCGGCAAGCAGACCCCCGTCGCGATCGGTTCCGTGGCCAAGGCCATGACCGCCTACATCGTGCTGAAGGACCACCCCCTCAAGTCCGGCGAGGAAGGCGCGAAGATCAAGGTCGACGCGCTCGCCGAGAAGGAGGGCGGCTACAACAAGCAGGGCGAGTCCACCCTCAACACCGTGAAGGAGGGCGACGTCCTCACCGAGCGCCAGGCCATCGCGGCGATCATGATCCCCTCGGCGAACAACATCGCCCGCCTGCTCGCCCGCTGGGACGCCGGTTCCGAGGCCGCGTTCATCAAGAAGATGAACGACACCGCCAAGGAACTCGGCATGAAGAACACCACGTACACCGACGCCTCGGGCCTGAAGGAGACCACCGTCTCCAGCGCCGAGGACCAGGTGAAGCTGGGGAACGAACTGGTGAAGATCCCGGCCCTGATGGAGATCACCTCCATGGGACAGTGGATCGATCCGTCCGGACAGAAGTGGTACAACTACAACTATCTGGTCCCCTACACCGGTATCGGCATCAAGACGGGCACCACCAGCGCCGCCGGCGGCAACCTCCTCTTCGCGGCGCGCAAGAAGGTCGACGGCGAGACCGTCACGGTCGTCGGCGCGATCCTCGGCCAGCACAAGGCGCCGATCATCAAGACCGTCAACGACGTCAGCAAGGTGGCGCTGCTCGCCGCGGAGGACCAGCTGAAGTCCGCGAAGATCCTCAAGAAGGGCGACGTCGTCGGGTACGTCGACGACGGGCTCGGCGGGCACACCCCGGTCGTGCTGACCAAGGACGTCACCGCCGTCGGCTGGTCCGGGTTCAAGGTGAAGCTGTCCTTCGCCGCCGACGACGTACCGCACACCGCGAAGGCCGGCACCAAGGTCGGCACCCTCACCGTCGGTGACGGCGAGGGCGGCGCGGTCAAGGTCCCGGTCACCCTTCAGAAGGATCTGACCGAACCCGGCTTCACCGACAAGCTGACCCGCGTCAGCTGACCCGGAAACGGGCCGGACGCACCCTCTCGGCCCGTCGGCCGGACCCCGCCCGGGTTCCGGTCGGCGGGCCGCGTGCTAGCGTCACGAAACGGGGCGGGTCGCCGCTGGGACGCGGCCGGGAAATGAAGACGGGACACCACGGGGAGTGCCTTCAGGTGGCCACTGCGGAGCCGACACGCGCCGACGAGACCGACCCGGGCCCGGGTACCGGCCCGCGAATACACGTACCCGCGGAGCCCGGCACCGGCAGGCCGCCCGGGGACGACGGGGCGGGCCGCGCCAGGGCGGCCTTCCACGCGCTGCGCGAGCGGCTGCTGCGTCACCCCGTCCTCTCCGTCACCGCGCTCTCCGGCATCCTCCACATCGTCTGGTTCTTCACGTTCGCGAACAGTGGCGGCGATCTCGCGGCGCAGGACGCCTGGGCCGAGTTCGTCGGCCGGCACCCTGACTCCGCGTACAACCTGGCCTGGTACGGCGGCATGCACCCGGTGTCGTACAGCATCGTCTCGCCGTACCTGATGTCGGTCCTCGGCGTCCGTACGACGATGATGCTGGCCGGGACCGTCTCGGCCGGGCTGCTCACCCTGATCCTCATCCGCAGCCGCTCGGTGCGGAACCCGCTGTGGGCCTCCCTCGCGGGCGTCTACGCCTTCCTGTGCAACGCGGCCTCGGGCCGGGTGACCTTCGGCCTCGGCACCGTCTTCGCGCTCGGCGCGGTCGCCGTCGTCTTCTGCTGGCCGCACCGCTGGCGCCACAAACGCGGGGCCAAGGCCGCCTGCGCGGCCACGCTGGCCGCCCTCGCGACCATGGCGTCCCCGGTCGCCGGGCTGTTCGTGGGCCTGGTGGCGGTGGCCCTGTTCCTCCAGAAACGGCGGCCCGGCGCCTGGGCTCTGGGCATCGCGCCCACCGTGGTGGTCGCCCTGTCGGCCTGGCTCTTCCCGTTCTCCGGCACCCAGCCGATGAAGATCGCCTCGGTGCTGCTGCCCCTCGCCTACGGCGTGCTCGTGTACCTCCTCGTCCCCCGCGAGTGGACGACGGTCCGGATCACGGCCGGGGTCTACAGCCTCTCGGTCGTCCTGGTCTGGCTGGTGAGCTCCCAGATCGGCTCCAACATCTCGCGCCTGTCGATGCTGTTCGCGGGGGTCGCCCTGGCGGCGGCGCTGCCGTTCACGGTGCCGCGCAGCCGCAAGTGGTACGCCGTCGTCGTCGCCTTCACCGGCTTCACCGTCTGGATCGGCTTCAAGTCGGTGGACGACGTCGTCCATACGACCCCCACCGCGTCCTGGGCCCGTGAGCTGGCCCCCCTCGTCAACGAGCTCCAGGAGGTCGGCGCCGAGAAGGGCCGCGTCGAGGTCGTACCGGCCGCCTCCCACCGCGAGGCGTCCGCGCTCGCGCCGTACGTCAACCTCGCCCGGGGCTGGAACCGGCAGGCCGACATGGAGCGCAACCCGCTCTTCTACGACGACACCCTGAACTCCGCGAACTACCACGAGTGGCTCCAGCGGTGGGCCGTGCACTTCGTGGTCGTGCCGAAGGACGAGCCGGACGGGAGCGGGGGCGAGCGGGAGCGGGAGCTGGTCCAGCGCGGGATGCCGTATCTGAAGCAGATCTGGGGCGACGCGAACTGGCAGCTGTTCCGGGTCACCGACCCGGCGCCGCTGGCCTCCCCGAACACGGTGGTCGAGCGGGCGGCGCAGGGTGAGATGACGATGCGGGTGCGCAAGGCGGGTCGCATCGTCATCCGGATCCCGTACTCGCCCTGGCTGTCGATCGTCGACGCGGACGGCAAGAAGGTGGAGCCGCCGCAGGAGACGGAGTCGTCCAAGGAGTCCGACGCCTCGCCGAAGGTGTTCGAGAACGTCAACGGGTGCCTGATGGAGACGGCGGAGGATGCGGACGGGGACAAGTGGACGATGTTGCTGGCGCCTCGGGCGGGGACGTATCGGTTGGCGGCGCCGTACACCGTTCCGCGCGGGACGCCTTGTCCTGATGAGTTGAAGTAGTCGGTTGACTGCGGGCCGGTGGGGGCTGGTCGCGCAGTTCCCCGCGCCCCTTAAAGGCCTACCTAAGCTGATCCACGTATTTGTCCGTGCCCGGAACGGTCGGAATGAAAGGCGCCAGCAGTTCGCGGCGGCCCATGCCCGGGTCTTCCAGGTCGGTGAAGTACGGGTCCCAGCACTCCCTCGGGTCCGTCTCCAGGAACCACAGGAGCGTCACTCGGGTGTCGACGCCCTCCACCTGCTTCACGTACGTCATGCGGTCGCCGGGGAGGGGTGTCGGGCGGAAGACCGTCACCATGGCCGCCGGGGAGCCCGCGAGTCGCTTCGGGAGGTGGCGGGAGAGGAGCCATTCCAGCAACTCCGGTCGCTGGTCCGGGGATTCGGCGTCGATGACCTCCAGGACCAGGCCCGCGTAGGGGTGGTCCAGGGCGTGGAAGTCCCTCGGGCCCGCCGCGCCGTCGCGGTAGACCGTCGCCTCGTGGTCCTGGAACGCCGTGAAGACGTGGGTGCGGTCGCGGTAGACGCGGGCGTCCCGGTTGAGGCGCTTGTTGATGGCGACCGTCCAGCGCATGTGGTCGTCGTAACGGCCGTCGGTGACCCAGTACGTGGAGAGGTAGCAGCCGGCCGTGACCGGCTGGGCCACCGCCGACTTCTCGGGTACGCGCAGGAGCTGGAGGTCCCGGGTGGCCACCCAGCGGCGGCCGGCGAACATCCAGGGCATGGCCATCGCGCCCGCGTAGAAGTGGTCGTCCTCGTACCAGCGGTTGTACGCGTACTCGTGGCCGGGATGCGGTTCGACCATGGTGATCAGGGCGTGGCCGGGGTGGACTCCGTAGGGGCCTACGGCGGCCAGTTCGGCGTACGTCTCGCTGCGGGTCTCTTCTGACATGGGACCTTCCCTCCTCCAGCGCTCGCCCATACTCTGACGCCCCGTCAGATATTGCGCCAGAGCCAGGAGCGGGCGGGAACCAGGCAGGGGCCGGACAGGAATCAGGGAGGCCGTCGGTATGTCACTTCTCTCCGGGAAGACCGTCGTGGTGTCGGGAGTCGGGGCCGGGCTCGGTCACCAGGTCGCCGCGGCCGTCGTACGGGACGGTGGGAACGCGGTGCTGGGCGCCCGTACCGAGGCGAACCTCGCGAAGAGCGCCGCCGAGATCGATCCGGACGGGGCGCACACCGCGTACCGCTCGACGGACATCACCGACGAGGAACAGTGCGTGGCGCTGGCCGAGTTGGCGGTGGAGCGGTTCGGGCGGCTGGACGCGGTGGTCCATGTGGCCGCGTGGGACAGCTACTTCGGGGGGCTTCAGGACGCGGACTTCGCGACCTGGCAGTCGGTCATCGACGTGAACCTGCTGGGGTCGCTGCGGATGACCAGGGCGTGCCTTCCGGGGCTGCGGGCGGCGGGCGGGGGGTCGGTGGTGTTCGTCGGGACGCAGTCGGCCGTGGCCGCCCCCTCGCAGGTGCGGCAGGCCGCGTACGCGGCGTCCAAAGGGGCGCTGACCAGCGCGATGTACTCGCTGGCGCGGGAGCTCGGGCCGGACCGGATCCGGGTCAACACCGTGCTGCCGGGCTGGATGTGGGGGCCGCCGGTGCAGGCCTACGTGCAGTTCACGGCCCATACGGAGAAGGTGCCGGAGGCGGAGGTGCTGGCGCGGCTGACCGAGCGGATGGCGCTGCCCGACCTCGCGACCGACGGGGACGTGGCGGACGCGACGGTGTTCCTGGCCTCGGACCGGGCGCGGGCGATCACCGGACAGTCATTGCTGGTCAACGCCGGGGAGCTGATGCGGTGAGTTCATGTAGATGAACACAGGCCATCATCTCGAATATTTTTACCTCCCCTTGACTCGACGTCAGCTTGTCGTGTCCACGCGGTGGCGCCCACGATGAGCGCTGGCTGATCCCTGGGAGGGCGCATATGAACGGTCTCGACTGGGCCGTGCTCATCGGCTATTTCGGTGTGATGGTGGCGATCGGCGTCTGGTCCCACAAACGCGTGGACGACGTCAGCGACTTCTTCACCGCCGGCGGCAAGATGCCGTGGTGGCTGTCCGGCATCTCGCACCACATGTCGGGCTACAGCGCGGTGATGTTCACCGGGTACGCGGGCATCGCCTACACCTACGGCGTCACCTCGTTCGTCACCTGGTCCTTCCCCATCGCACTCGGCATCGCCATCGGCTCGAAGCTGTTCGCGCCGCGGATCAACCGGCTGCGCTCCCGACTCCACGTGGCCTCCCCGCTGGAGTATCTGAAGAACCGCTACGACCTCAAGACCCAGCAGGCGCTCGCCTGGTCGGGCATGCTGCTGAAGATCGTGGACGTGGGCGCCAAGTGGGCCGCCATCGCGACCCTGTTGTCCGTCTTCACCGGCATCTCCCTCAACCAGGGCATCCTCATCACCGGCGGCATCACCGCCGTCTACTGCACGATCGGCGGTCTGTGGGCGGACGCGCTCACCGAGTTGGGCCAGTTCGTCATCCAACTCCTCGCCGGTGTCGCGATGTTCGTGGCCGTCGTCCTCAAACTCAACGACAAGGGCATCGGCTTCTTCGGCGCCTGGGACGAGCCGGAGCTCCAGGGTCACGGGGAGCCGCTGGTCGGGCCGTACGGCACGGTCTTCCTGCTCGCCTTCCTCTTCATCAAGCTCTTCGAGTACAACGGCGGCATGCTCAACCAGGCCCAGCGGTACATGGCCACGGCCAACGCGCACCAGGCCGAGCGCTCGGCGCGGCTGTCCGCGATCCTGTGGCTGGTGTGGCCCGTGGTCCTGTTCTTCCCCATGTGGATGTCACCGCTGCTGGTCGAGTCGCAGAAGCCGGACGGCTCGGACTCCTACGGCCTGATGACCGAACAGCTGCTCCCGCACGGCCTGTTGGGCCTGGTCATCGTCGGTTTCTTCTCGCACACGATGGCCATGTGCTCCTCCGACGCCAACGCCATCGCGGCCGTCTTCACCCGGGACGCGGCGCCGGTGCTCTCCAAGCGGGCCCGGACCTGGGGGCAGCGCTCGGGCCTGATCGCGGCGCGGGTGACCACGGTGGTCTTCCTCGCCCTGTCGATGGCGGTGGCGACTCAGGTCAACTCCCCCGCCTTCAAGGACATCATCACGGTGGTCATCAAGTGGGTCGCCGGTCTGATGGGCCCGATCGCCATCCCAATGATGCTGGGCCTGCTCCGCCCGTTCCGCCGCTCGGGACCGACCGCCGCGCTCACCAGCTGGTCGATGGGCCTGCTCGCCTTCTGGCTGGTCAACTACCCGATCAACTGGAACGTCGACGGCGGCGTCCCGCTCCAGTACCAGGTCTCGATCCCGCTGGCCGTCTCCCTGGCCCTCTACATCCTCATCGGCTTCATCAAGCCCGAGGACACCCCGGAGCGACTGGCGATCATCGAGAAGATCAACACGGACGGGGACGGTGACGGGGCGGCGGCCGCGGCCATCCCGGCTCCGGCGGGCGGGGTGGACGACGTGATCGGGACCGGCGTGAAGGACTGAGGTGCCGGTACGGCTGTCGCAGTCCTGAAGCCCCGGTCGAGGCGCCGCTGCACCGAGGTCCCGGTGCCGCTTCACGCCCTCGGGTAGCGGGCCAGCCACCCCGGGGACGCCCCCGACGGGCCGTGCAGGGCCGGGCCCTGGGTCATCTCCATCGCGAAGTCGTCGGCCAGCTCCAGCATCGTGGGACGGCCCTCCAGTTCGGCCAGCCAGGCCGGCGGGAGGGCCGTCTCGCCGTGCAGGGCGCCGAGCAGGCCGCCGGTGAGGGCACCGGCCGCGGCGGAGGGGCCGTCGTGGTTGACGGAGAGGCACAGACCGTGCCGTACGTCCTCCCCGACCAGCGCGCAGTACACGGCCGCCGACAGCAGCCCGTCCGCCGACCCGTCGGCGGCCAGCTCCTCCACCCGGGCCGGGGTGGGCATCCCCTGCCGTACGGCACCCAGCGCGTGCTGGAGCGCGTCCGACACGGGCTCGTGCCCGGGCCGCGCGGCCAGCAGCGCGAGCGCCCGCTGCACCGCCCCGTCCAGGCTGTCGCCGAGGGCGAGCGCGTGCACGATCACGGCGTACGCGCCCGCCGACAGATAGGCGACCGGATGACCGTGGGTCTGCGCCGCGCACTCCACCGCCAGCTGTACGACGAGCTGCGGCTCCCATCCGACGAGCAGCCCGAAGGGCGCGGACCGGGCGGTGGCCTCGGGCCCGAGTTCGCCCGGGTTCTTCGGGGACTCCAGCGTCCCCATGGTGTCGTCGCCGAACCCGATGAGCAGGGACCGGGTCGGGTCGCGGCGGGCGTACAGCCACTCCTCCCGGGCCAGCCAGCCGTCGTCCTTGCGCCGCTCGTCTGGCCCCCAGTCCCGTTGGGTGGCCGCCCAGCGCAGATACGCCCGGTGCAGGTCCGTGGGCGGATGCCAGGCACCGGTGTCCCGGCGCACCTGGGCGCGTATCAGCCCGTCCACGGTGAAGAGGCTGAGCTGGGTCAGATGAGTGACGGCACCGCGCCGGCCGTAGCCGACCCCGAGGTCCACGAGCCCCTCGGCGCCGTACGTCTCGCGGATCTCGTCCAGCCCGAGCGCGTCGACGGGAGCGCCCAGCGCGTCACCGACGGCCACCCCGAGCACCGTGCCGCGCACCCGGCTGCGAAAGTCCTGCTGCTCGGCACGCCCCCAGACGACGGCCCCGGCTGTCGCACCCACCAAGACCTCCCCGTGGCAACCGTCCGTATGTACGACGCCCTGCACTGTAATCGACGGGGGGTGCGGGGTTGAGGGGGCGAGGGCGTATGCGAGGTATGCGCAGGGCGAGATTCAGCCCGCGCCCCTGCGCACCCGGTCCCGTACCGCCCGTGCGTGCTCGTCGTCCGGGCTGAGCTCGCAGGCGCGGTCGGCGTCGGTGAGGGCCAGGTCCACGGAGCCGAGGGCGAGGTGGGATTCGGCCCGGCGGCACAGGGCCCAGGTGTAGGCGGGGTTGAGACGCAGGGCGCTGTCGAGGGCGGTGACGGCCTCCTCGTGGCGGCCGAGGGCGGCCAGGGCGGCGCCCCGGCTCGCGTGTGCGGAGGCGTAGTCCGGGTCGAGGGCGAGGACGTGGTCGTAGTCGCGGAGGGCCTCCTCGACCCGGCCGGCGTTGCGGAGGGCGTCGCCGCGTTCGCAGCGGCCCCAGGGCCAGTCGGGCTGGAGGGCCACGGCTCGATCCAGGTCGGCCAGTCGGCGGGCGGAATCGCCGAGGCCGCGCCAGACGCGGGCGCGGCGGACCAGGGCCCAGACGTAGTCGGGGTTCAGCTCCAGCGAGCGGTCCAGGTCGGCGCGCGCGGCCCGGAGGTCGCCCCGGGTCAGGTGGAGGGCGCCCCGGGAGGCCCAGGCGAAGTGGTGGGCGGGGTCCAGTGCGATGCCCCGGTCCAGATCCCGGAGCGCCGCGTCGTCGTGGCGCAGCGCCCGGTGGAACTCACCGCGCACCGAGTGGGCGGAGGGGCTGCCCGGTTCGAGGGCGAGGGCCCGGTCGAGGTCGCCGATCGCGGCCTCGTAGTCGTGGAGCTCCCCCCGGACGTAGGCGCGACCGCGGTGGGCACGGGCGAGGTCGGGGAGGGGGGCGGCGGGTCCGCCTCCGGGTGCGCTCGGGGTCTCCTCTCCGAGCGCCTCTCCCAGGTCGACGGCCAGGTCGTACTCGCGCAGGGCCTCCTCCAGTGCTCCGAGGCGGCGGAGGGCGGTGGCGCGTACCACTCGGGTGTGTACCTGGGCGGGTTCGTCGAGGTCGGCGTGGGACAGCAGTCGGGCGAGCGCCGTGGGCACGCCGCCCTCGGTGAGGGTGCGGGACAGTTCGCTCCCCCACCGGGACACCGGCTGCGTGTCGCCGTCCCGGCCCGCGTCCAGCAGGACCCGTGCCCATCGGGCGGCGGTGGCGTCGTCGGTGCCGCAGGCGTCCGTGAAGTCCCGCAGCACGTCGGGCAGGGCGTCCGGGTCCTGGGCGCACAGCAGGTGGTAGGACTCGGCGAGCCGCAGCTCCCGCCACCTCTCGTCCGCCCACCGGTCGAACTCCTCGCGGCCGGTTTCGTACTCCGCCCGCCATGCGCCGAACTTCCGTGCCAGGCGCCGGTGTTGCTCTGCCCAGCCGCGGGGTGAGCGGCTCCGCTGCATCCGCAGCATCGCCTCCCGGACCAGGTCGTGGTAGCGGAGCCGGTCGCCGCGGTCGACCACGAACGGCAGGGCCCGCAGCCAGGCGAAGAGCGCGTCGGCCTCCCGGTCGTCGCAGTCGACGGCCGCCCGGAACACGTCCAGGTCCAGCTGGCGGGGCAGCGCGCACGCCAGGGCCGCGGACCGCCGTACGGGATCCTGCTCCCACCTCAGGAAGCGTTCCACGGCCGTGGCGCTGGGGTCGCCGATGTCGTCGGGGTCGGTGGGGCGTTGCTCGGCGAGGGTGGAGACGAGGACGGGCAGGCCGCCCGTGAGACGCAGGACCTCCTCGACGACCGGCTCGGCGACGACTCCCTTGGCCGCCAGCAGTCCCCGTGCCTCCGCTTCCGTGAACGGCCCGAGCGGGACGTCGGTCATGAAGTCGGCGAAGGCACCCCAGCGGGCGGTGTCGAAGGGGCGTTGGCCGGCCGTCACCACGACGACGGTCGCCGGAAGGGTGCCGTGGCGGTCGCCGGTCATCGTCTCGTGCAGCCAGCCGTCGAGGAACGGGCCGGTGCGCTCGTAGGTGTCGAAGAAGAGGACGATCCAGGGGGCGGTGGCCGCCGCGTCGGTGAGTTCCCTCAGCAGGACCGGGGTGAGCACCCGCTCGGGGTGCAGGACCAGCTGGACGTCCTCCTGGGTGCGCAGTCGAGCGCTGAGTCCGGCCCGCAACCGGTCGGCGCCCTGCGCCAGTTGCCCCGCGTCCAGGACACCGGCGAAGGCTCCCACGCCCGGCACCATCCCCAGCCCGACCAGGCCTGCCCGCGCGACGGCCAGACTGCCCGCGGACGGGCCTCCGTCCTCCGTGTCGAGCGTGGCGAGGGCGGCCGCCTCCGCCTCGTGCCGGCGCTCCCGGTGCGCGGCGAGGAGGCGGTCGAGTTCCTTGAAACGGGCTCCCTGGGCGCCGAGTTGGCGGATGATCGCGGCCATCGCCTCCGGCAGACTGTCGACACTCTCATCGACGTAGGCCGTCAACGCACCTTTCTCCCGTGCGAGTTGCTCCAGCTCCCTGACGAGAAAGGTCTTCCCGACACCGGCGTTGCCGTGCACGTGGAAGAGGAAGCGGTGCCGCTCGTCCTCGGGCGGAAGGTCGAAGTTGGTCCGAAATGCGGCCCGTTCACCACCCCGCCCGACGAACCCGGCCCGCCTGCGCTGGGCGATCAGCTCCTGCATCGACACCCGTGCCCTGGTCATGTCGGCCATTCTGGCCCACGTTGTGGATCACACCGACGGCCTACGGGGAAGATGGCCCCCATGGCATCGACACCCCCACGCACCCCCCGCACCGCACTCCACCTCTCCGCCGCCCTCCTCACCGCGAGCGTCGCGCTGTACATAGCGCTCGTCTCGTTCGGGAACATCACGGACTTCGGGACGAATCAGGCGTTCGTGCAGCACGTTCTCGCGATGGACACGACGTTCAAGGACGACGATCTGATGTGGAGAGCCGTCACCAGCAAGGGACTTCAGAACACCGCGTATGTCGCGATCATCGTCTGGGAGACGCTCGCCGCGCTCGTGCTGATCTACGGCACGTATCTGTGGGTGCGCCGGGACGACCAGGCCGCCCGGCGGTTCTCCACCTACGGGCTGCTCATGCTGATGGTGCTGTTCGGCGCCGGGTTCATCGCGATCGGCGGCGAGTGGTTCTCCATGTGGCAGTCGGACACCTGGAACGGACTGGACGCGGCCCTGCGGGTCTTCGTGTTCAGCGGAATCACGCTACTGGTGGTCAACCTGCCCGACCGCAGCGCTAGTTGACGACGACGACCTTCGTCCCCGTCTCGCCGAACGTCCACAGGGCCGAGCCGTCCGCCGTCTTCATGCGGATGCCCCCGGTCTGTGCTCCGTCGGCCGGCGGGGGCGAGGAGCCGTCCACCGCGTTGGAGAAGGCGACGTTGACGCCGTTCACCATGGTGAAGTAGACGATGTGCTCGATCCGTACGCCGTCCGAACCGGTCCTCGGTTCACCCCGGCGCAGCGAGACGGAGTAGGTGCCGGGGGCCGGGTCGACGGTCCCCGGCCACACCGCGAACGAGCGCCGGGCCGCGTCGCTCGCGTCGACCAGCCACACCCGCTTCTCGCCCAGCGAGTAGACGATCCGGCGGCCGGTGCCGGAGGCGTCCGGGACCGCGGTCGCGGTCGGCTCGGGCCGGGCGGACGGGCTCGGGGACGCCGACACACTCGGCCTGCTGGTGAGGGCCACGCTCGGCTTGGTTCCCTTGTCGGCCTGTACGGCCAGGACGACGACAGCGGCGACCGCCCCCACGGTCAGACCCGTCACCCAGACCTTCGGGGCTGGCACGGCACGCATCTCCTCGGCTAAGGATCCCCGTCGAACGGGGGTCGGATCATCGTACCGGCCCCCGGCCGACTCCCTTTCTCAGTCCAGCACCGGCAGGAGTTCCGGCAGGTGGCCGTCGGAGGCCTGGGCCGCCTTCTGCCGCTCCTCGGACACCTGGCCGTAGAGGGTGGTGCGGGGACGTGCGGGACGTCCGGCCGCGTCCGCGACCGCGATCAGGTCCTTGACCGACTTGTACGAGCCGTACGACGAGCCCGCCATCCGGGAGATCGTCTCCTCCATCAGGGTGCCGCCGAGGTCGTTGGCGCCGGAGCGGAGCATCTCCGCCGCGCCCTCGGTGCCGAGCTTGACCCAGCTGGTCTGGATGTTGGGGATGTGGGGGTGCAGGAGCAGACGGGCCATCGCGGTGACGGCCCGGTTGTCGCGCATCGTGGGACCGGGGCGGGCGATCCCGGCCAGGTAGACGGGGGCGTTGGTGTGGATGAAGGGCAGGGTGACGAACTCCGTGAAGCCGCCGGTGCGTTGCTGGATGGCGGCCAGGGTGCGCAGGTGGCCCAGCCAGTGGCGGGGCTGGTCGACATGGCCGTACATCATCGTCGAGGAGGAGCGGATGCCGACCTGGTGCGCGGTCTCGATCACCTCGATCCAGGTCGCCGTGGGCAGCTTGCCCTTGGTGAGGATCCAGCGGACCTCGTCGTCGAGGATCTCGGCGGCGGTGCCGGGTATGGAGTCCAGGCCGGCCTCCTTCGCCGCGGTCAGCCACTCGCGGATCGACAGTCCGGTGCGGGTGGCGCCGTTGACGACCTCCATCGGGGAGAAGGCGTGCACGTGCATGCCGGGGACGCGTTCCTTGACGGCCTTGGCGATGTCGAAGTAGGCGGTGCCGGGCAGGTCGGGGTGGATGCCGCCCTGCATGCACACCTCCACCGCGCCCACCTCCCAGGCCTGCTGGGCACGGTCGGCGACCTGTTCCAGGGAGAGGGTGTAGGCGTCGGCGTCGGTGCGGCGCTGGGCGAAGGCGCAGAAACGGCAGCCGGTGTAGCAGACGTTGGTGAAGTTGATGTTCCGGGTCACGATGTACGTGACGTCGTCCCCGACCACCGACTTGCGTACGTCGTCGGCGATCCGGGTCAGCGCGTCCAGGGCGGGGCCGTCCGCGTGCAGCAGGGCGAGGGCCTCGGCGTCGGTGAGCTTGGTGGGGTCGTCGGCCGCTGTCCGCAGCGCGTCCCGGACATCGGTGTCGATGCGCTCGGGGACCATGCCGGGGGCGGCGGCCTCGCGCAGGGCGCCCCAGTCGCCGTAGACCTCGTCGAAGTCGTCGCGGCGGTCCGACGTACGGCCCTCGGTGTCGATCGTGGCGTGCAGGTCCGTGCGGCCGGAGGGGACGAAGACCTCCTCCGGCTCCTGCCACGGCAGCCCTTGCGGGAGGGTGTCGGGGCGGGCGAGGCCGGTGGCGGGGTCGGCGAGGGCCGCCACGTGCGGGCGCAGCCTCGGATCCAGCCACGGTTCGCCGCGCTGCACGAACTCCGGGTAGACGCACAGCCGTTCACGCAGCTCGAAGCCGGCCGCGCGGGAGCGCTCGGTGAGTTCCTCGATCTGCGGCCAGGGGCGTTCGGGGTTGACGTGGTCGATGGTGAGCGGGCTGACGCCGCCCCAGTCGTCGATGCCCGCCGCGAGCAGCCGTTCGTACTCGCCCTCGACCAGGTTCGGCGGGGCCTGGATGTTGGCCGCCGGGCCCATGATCAGACGGGCGACGGCGACCGCGGCGACGAGTTCGTCCAGCTCCGCGTCCGGCATGCCGCGCATCGCGGTGTCCGGCTTGGCGCGGAAGTTCTGGATGATCAGCTCCTGGACGCTGTGGTACGAGCGCGCCACGCGCCGCAGCGCGAACAGGGACTCGGCGCGCTCCTCGTAGTTCTCCCCGATCCCGATGAGGATCCCGGAGGTGAAGGGGACGGAGGAGCGGCCCGCGTCCTCCAGGACGCGCAGCCGCACGGCCGGTTCCTTGTCCGGGGAGCCGTAGTGCGGGCCGCCGGGCTCGGACCACAGCCGGGTCGCCGTCGTCTCCAGCATCATGCCCATCGACGGCGCGACCGGCTTGAGCCGCTGGAAGTCCGTCCAGGACAGCACGCCGGGGTTGAGGTGGGGCAGGAGTCCGGTCTCTTCCAGGATGCGGATGGAGATGGCCCGGACGTAGGCGATGGTGTCGTCGTAGCCGTGCGCGTCCAGCCACTCGCGCGCTTCCGGCCAGCGGTCCTCGGGCTTGTCGCCCAGGGTGATCAGGGCTTCCTTGCAGCCCAGCGCGGCACCCTTGCGGGCGATGTCCAGGACCTCGTCCGGGGACATGAACATGCCGTGACCGGCCCGGCGGAGCTTGCCGGGCACGGTCACGAAGGTGCAGTAGTGGCACTTGTCCCGGCACAGCCGGGTCAGCGGGATGAAGACGCTCTTCGAGTAGGTGATGACACCGGGGCGGCCGGCCTGTTCGAGTCCGGCGTCCCGCACCCGGGCCGCGGACGCGGTGAGGTCGGTGAGGGCCTCGCCGCGCGCTTGCAGCAGGACCGCTGCCTCGCTCACGTCGAGGGCGACGCCGTCCCGGGCCCGTTTGAGGGCGCGACGCATGGAGTTCTCGGTGGGGCCGGTTCCGCTGGGGCGGTCGGTGGGGCCGGTTCCGGAGGTCGCGGAGGTCGTCATCCTTCGAGCATACGAGCGGTGTGATCAGGGCAGAGGGGCTGCCTTGAGGTGGGCGACGTCACACCTGACCACCGTCACCGCCGACATACCGGGCATACTCGTCCAGCGCCTTCAGGACCTCCCCCTCGCCCGCCGGGGGCAGCTGCACCACGACCTCCTCGATGCCGAGGTCGGCGTAGTGGGCGAGCTTGCCCGGGTTCGGGAAGACGGCGTACGGGACGACCTGGAGGGCGTTCGGGTCGCGGCCCGCGTCGGACCAGGCGGCGCGCAGCACGGGCAGGGACTCGGAGAGGCCGCGTCCGCCGATGGGCAGCCAGCCGTCGGCGTACTCGACGATGTGGGAGAACAGCTTGGGCCCTGCCGCACCGCCCACGAGGGTCCTGCGCTGGACCGGCTTGGGGAAGGCGTGGCTGGCCCGGACGCTCCCGAACTCGCCCTCGTAGGCGGTGGGTTCGTCCGCCCACAGGGCCTGCATGAGCGCCATGCGGTCGCGGACGAGTTCCCTGCGCGTGCTCCACTCGACGCCGTGGTCGTCGGCTTCCTCGACGTTCCAGCCGAAGCCGAGGCCGAGGGTGAACCGGCCGCCGCTGAGGTGGTCCAGGGTCGCGATCTGCTTGGCGAGGTCGATCGGGTCGTGCTGGGCGACGAGCGTGATGCCGGTGCCGAGGCCGAGCGACTCGGTGACGGCGGCGGCCTGGCCGAGCGCGACGAAGGGGTCGAGGGTACGGCCGTACTCGCGCGGGAGTTCGCCGCCCGCGGGGTACGGGGTGACCCGCTCGACGGGGATGTGGGTGTGCTCGGGCAGGTAGAGCCCGGCGAAGCCCCGCGCCTCCAGCTCACGGGCGAGCCGGGTCGGGGTGATGGTCTCGTCGGTGAGGAAGATGGTCACGGAGATTCGCATGATGCATCTCTACCGGGCTGGGGCGGGGATGTCCATACCGACTGGTCGGCATCATGGGGATGCGGGCGGGCTGTAGGCCATCTGTCGGTGCTGTTGTCGGAGCTGTAGGTGCGCTGTCGGGGCTGTAGGTGCGCTGTCGGTGTTCTGTCGACGGGGCCCCGGAACCTTGCTGGAGACGGCCGGCCGGAGTCACCGGGCGGCCCTTCCCGAAGGAGCCACCATGACGACCAGCCATGCCTTGAAGAGCCCTGTCACGATCATCGGCGCCGGACTCGGCGGCCTCATGCTCGCCCGCGTCCTGCACGTCAACGGCATCGCGTCCACCGTCTACGAGGCGGAGTCCTCGCCGACGTCCCGGGCGCAGGGCGGGATGCTCGACATACACGACTACAACGGCCGGCTCGCGCTGGAGGCGGCCGGTCTGCTGGACGAGTTCCAGGGGCTCGTGCTGGAGGGCCGCGAGGCGGCACGGCTGGTCGCCCCGGACGGGACGGTCCTGTTCGACCAGCCCGACGACGGCACCGGTGGCCGGCCCGAGGTGCAGCGCGGTGAGCTGCGGCAGCTGCTGCTGGACTCGCTGCCGGCGGGCACGGTCCGCTGGGGCCACAAGGTCAGCGGTACGCGGGCGCTCGGCGGGGGCCGTCACGAGGTGAGCTTCGCGGACGGCTCCGCGGTCGTCACCGACCTCCTGGTCGGAGCGGACGGCGCCTGGTCCCGCGTCCGGCCGCTGCTCTCGGCCGCGGTGCCCGCGTACACCGGCATGTCCTGCGTCGAGGTGTATCTGCACGATTCCGACACCCGGCACGCGGCCAGCGCGAAGGTGGTCGGAGGTGGGGCGCTGTACGCGCTGGCGCCGGGCAAGGGCTTCGTCACGCACCGGGAGCGGGGCGGCAACCTGCACACCTACGTGATGCTGGCCCGGCCGCGGGAGTGGTTCGCGGACATCGACTTCACCGACTCCGCGGCGGCCGTCGCGAGGATCGCCGCGGAGTTCGACGGGTGGGCGCCGGAACTCACCGCGTTGATCACCGACGCGGACACCGGTCCGGTACTGCGCCCCTTCGCCGCCCTGCCCGCCGAGCACCGGTGGGAGCGGGTGCCGGGAGTGACCCTGATCGGCGACGCCGCGCACGTCGCCGCCCCGAACGGCGAGGGCGCCAACCTCTCCATGCTCGACGCCGCCGAGCTCGCCCGGTCCCTCGCGGCCCACCCCGACGACGTCGAGACCGCCCTCACCGCGTACGAGGAGCCCATGTTCCCCCGCAGCGCGGGTACGGCCGCCGAGGGCACGGAACTCTTCGCGCTGATGTTCGGCGAGGACACGCCTCGGGGGCTGATCGAGATGTTCACGGGGGAGGACCGGGGCGAGTGACGTCACCGTCCCTGTCGAGGATGCGGCGCGTATCCGGGGTCACCGCGGTGGAGCGGGGCAGCGCCGGCGGCCCGGGCCTCGTCATACACGTCGGGGCCTCGGCTGTCTTCGTGACGGTCTTCGTGGGAGGGGAAGAGGGGGCGACGGTCGTCGTCGGGGCGACGGCACTGAGGATGCCTCCGAGAAGCACAAGTCAAGACGTCGTCGGGGCGGGTGTCTCAGTCCAGGACCTGTGGGTCACGGAAGTAGTAGACGACGGTGATCCCCAGGCCCGGGGTGTGGGTGTAGACGACCGTGATCGCCTCGGCCGAGTCCGAGGCGAGACGAGTGGTGTAGGTGTACTCGACGGACGGAGCGCGCCAGCCGGGGATCTCTCTGCCGACCGCGGTGTCGCGGGCGATGGTAGCGAGTGCCTCACGGACCACGTCCCGCTCCCCCTCCGTCAGATCACCGAATGCCTTCCTCGCGGGCTCGGCCTCCTCCAGCGGGATCTCGTTCACGTACGGCCGCCTCCGCCGCGGGTGTCCTCCAGGGCCGTCATGATCTCGGGGGAGTTCCTGATCAGGACTCGGTGCCGATACGCGCGTACCACGGCCGCGGCGCCTTCGAAGTCGTTCGTCGGAGAGGCTCCTATGGCCGCCGCCAACTCCTCCTCGAACCGCTCCCGGTCACCGGGAAAGCCGTAGCGGCTGAGCGCGCTGCGCAGGTCGTTCACGGTCCGGATCTCCGGGAGGGGCATCGCTCCCCAGCCGTGCTCGGGCTGTGCGCTCATCGTCGGCTCCTGGTGGACGGCGGTCGCTCCACCTCCCAGTATGGCCCGGCTCACCGCCCCGGCACCCCGCACTCCGCCCACAGCAGCTTCCCTCCCCTCGACGCGCCCAGTTCCCGCAGAACCGACACGCCCGTCGCGTCCGCGCAGGCCCTGACCAGGTGCAGGCCCCTGCCGTGCTCGGCGTCCGGGGCGGCAGGAGGCTTGTCCGTCGTGAAGGCCGGCGGGACTCGGGGGTCCGTGTCCCAGACCGCCACCCTCACCCTGCCGGGGGACGGGGAGAGGAGGCGGAAGGCGTACGGTCCCCTCGTGTGCAGGTGTGCGTTCGTCAGCAGTTCCGCCGCGATCAGCTCCGCGGTGGGGGTCAGATCGGGGAGGTCGTGGGCGGCCAGCATCAGACGCAGGGCGCCTCTCGCGATACCCGGTGCGCGTGGATCGTGCGGAAGGTGCAGGGTGTAGTTCCACGACGGGGATACGGTGGCCATCGGAAGTCTCCGGTCACTGAGGGGAGTTGGGCGAGTGCCTGGTGTCTCTGCCGTGGCGTCCCACGGTGCGCTTCCAGGCGGTGCGGCGCCTGATGATGAAGATAGGGGCTCAGCAAATGTCATTTGCTGCCCCCGGAGATACTTCCGCCTGTTTTCCTTCGTGTGGGTGACCCACTTTTGGAACGCACGTCCGGGAGGAGTTCACGCATGCCCGCCAGACCCCCGCTGACGGCTCACCGCCTCCGGATCGCCGTGGAACTGCGCAAGATGCGGGAGCGCTCGGGTATGACGGCGACCGAGGCCGCCCGCACGCTCGGCACGAGTCAGGGGCAGCTGAGCAACGTGGAGTCGGGCCGGTTCGGAGTCAGCCCCGAGCGCATCCGCGCGCTGGCCGGCATCTACTCCTGCCCGGACCCGGGGTTCGTCGAAGCCCTCGTCGAGATGGCCACCGACAGGACGCTCGGCTGGTGGGAGTCGTACCGCGAGGTCCTGCCCTCAGGGCTCCTCGACCTCGCCGAACTGGAGCACCACGCCATCGCCGTACGCACCGCGTACACCTCCCACATGCCCGGTCTGCTCCAGACTGCCGACCACGCGCGCGAGATCTTCCGGCACGTCATCCCCGAGCCCAGCCCGCCCGAGATCGAGCACCGGGTCTCGCACCGGATCAAACGGCAGGGCCTGCTCTACGGCGCGGACCCGACGCCGTATCGGACGACCGTCCATGAAGCGGCCCTGCGCATGCGTGTCGGCGGGCGGGACGTGGCCCGGGCGCAGTTGAGACATCTCCTCGACATGAGCGAGCAGGAACACATCACCATTCGCGTGCTGCCGTTCGACGTGGGCGCCTTCCCCGGCTCGGGCCAGTCCATCAACTACCTGTACGGGCCCGTGCCTCAGCTCGACACCGCGCAACTGGACCAGTTCCACGGGCCCGTGCTCCTGGATGCCGAAGCCCTGCTGACCAAGTACCGGACTCTGCTCGACGTCGTGGAAGACATCGCCCTCAGTCCCAGCAAGTCCCGGGATCTGATCCATTCCATCGCCCAGAACCTCTGAAGGAGCCGAGATGATCACGGACAGCTGGCAGAAGTCGTCCCACTGCCAGGAAGGCGACGCCTGCGTCCACATATCCACAGGCCCCGACCAGGTCCACATAACCGACTCCCCCGCCGCCCAGACCATCGTCACCGTCAGCCGCGCCGCCTTCGACGCCCTGCTGAAGTCGCTCTGAGCGGTTCCCGGACCCCTGTCACCACGGGCCGTGATCAAGCAGGCCCAGGATCAGGATCGCCGTCGCCGTCGTCAGGAAGACGATGCCGCCCACGATGTTGCGGGAGCCCACCCTCAGGTGGGCGATGATCGCGCCGATGAAGTAGAGGATCAGGCCGGTCGCGGCGAGGGTGCCCAGGAGGGGTACGGCGAGGCCGGCCAGCAGGCCCACCGTGCCCGCCGCCAGCAGAGTGCCCAGGACCGGGACGTACTTGCGGGGTATCCCCTTCATGTCGGCCTGGGTCTTGGGGTATTCGTGACCGATCAGGTAAGTCACGGCCGCGGCGCCGTTGAAGACCGCGCCGAGGATCGTGACCGTGAGGTAGGCGGCGAACAACGAAGGTCCCCGTTCTGTAGACGTGAGGCATGAGGGTGCCGCCCTCACGACGAACGGGGACCCGCAGATGTGACATCGCCCCGCAGGGCCTCAGTCCCGCGTCGACTTCAGGTCCGCCACCACCGCCGCGTGGTCCGACGGCCACACCCCGTCCACCGGCCCGTCCCCCGCGCGCCGGACGCCGAGGACGTGGCCCAGATCCGAGGACTCCGACAGACCCAGGTGGATGTAGTCGATGCGGACCGCCGGGGACACACCGACGTAGGGGTTCGCCGGGTCCCACGTCGCCGACGCGGCGCCCGGCTCCGCGTACTCCCAGGCGTCCAGGAACAGTTGGCCCGCCGCGGCCGGGGCCGTCTTGTAGCCGCCGAACTTGCGGATCTCGTCGGAGTCGGGCCACGCGTTGAAGTCACCGGTGATGATCGGCGGGAAGTCGGTGCCCGAGCGGTGCGCGGCGACGAACTCCGCCAGCGCCGTGACCTGTTGGCAGCGGACCGCGGAGGCGGTGGGCGCCGAGGTGAGGTGGGTGGTGAAGAACGGGATGTCGTACGACGGTCCCGCGAGCCGGGCGTGGAAGGCCAGGCGGCCGTCGTCGATCTCCTCGGGCGCCGGGAGGCGCAGGACCGCCTGGTCCAACACCGGCCAGCGGCTCAGTACGGCGTTGCCGACCTCCACGCCCGGCTCGCCTATCCGCCGCTGCCAGCGCTCGGAGGCCGGTGAGGGCGCCCACGCCCAGTGCAGGCCCAGTTCACCGGCCAGCCACTCCGCGAGGTTCTCGGTGCCCGCCGACCACACCTCCTGGAGGCCCACCACGTCCGGCCGCAACTCCCGCAGCACCGCCAGGATCGCCTTCTGCCGCTGCTCCCACGGCCCGAAGCGCCACCACAGGTTCCAGGTCACCACGCGCATCGCCGACACCCCTTCGTCCGCCCGGCCCGCACCCTGAGATCATCGAGGGCGCCGGTCAGGATACGGAAGACGAGCGACGGGAACCTCAACGACCATGCCCCGCGACCCCGAACGCAAGTACCGCGCCGCCGTGGCCCTCCAGCGCCGGCTCAACCCGGTCATG
The DNA here is from genome assembly GCF_001514195.1 of Streptomyces griseorubiginosus. Taxonomy (GTDB): domain Bacteria; phylum Actinomycetota; class Actinomycetes; order Streptomycetales; family Streptomycetaceae; genus Streptomyces; species Streptomyces griseorubiginosus. The sequence goes on from NZ_KQ948745.1 coordinate 286,535, forward strand.
CGACGACTGCCCCTCCAGACCGTCCTGGAGACCACCGGCCGCAGCTCGGGACTCCCCCGCCGGACCCCGGTGGGCGGCAGGCGGATCGGCGGCTCCTTCTGGCTGGTCTCCGAGTTCGGGGAGCGCTCGCAGTACGTCCGCAACATCAAGGCCGACCCGAAGGTCAGGGTGCGGATCCGCGGGCGCTGGCACCGGGGGACCGCGCATCTGATGCCGGACGACGACACCGCCGTACGCCTGCGCTCGCTGCCCCTGATGAACAGCGCCGCCGTACGGGCCATAGGGGCGGGGCAGTTGACGGTGCGGGTGGATCTGGAGGACTGAGAGGACTGAAGGGAAAGGGTGGTGGCTCCCCTTCGGGCCAGGCCATCACTCCGCTCGCGGCGAAGCCAACAGCCCGCGCTGCAGGGCGAAACCACCACCCCGTTCAAAGACCCTTGCGCCTCACTTCGCCGGCTTGTAGAAGGCGTACGTCGCCGAGTACGCCACGCTCACCTGGTCCGTGCCGGTGCAGGCGCCGGCCGGGGCCACGCCGCCCGACGTGTTCAGGCGCTGTATGTAGGAGACACCCCCGAAGACGCCGGCGCCCCGGGTCGCGGTGGCCTGGAGGAGGAGTTCGGGGATGGTGCCGGTCTTCGGGGAGTTGGCGATCGCGGTGGCGTTCACCGCGCTGCCGTCCACCGTGGACACCCAGACCGGGCCGCGGGAGTGCAGGGCGACCGCGCGGCCTCGGCGGTCGAACAGCGTGGCGGCCGGCTCCAGGAGCTTCCAGGCACCCTCGGTGCAGGTGTACGTCTGCACGCCCCGGGCGCCGAACACGGCGGTCAGCTTGTTGCCGTCGGGCACCTTGAGGGCCGCCGGGGCCTTCACGGGCCTCGGCGCGGGGTCCGAGGGGGTGGCGTAACCGGTGGTCGCGCCCAGCAGGGCGGCCGCTGCGGCGACACCCGCCGTGGTCAGGACGAAACGCTTGGTGAGCTTCAAGTCAGTTCTCCGGAACGGTTCTTGACTGATCGTCAGGACATGGACATCGATGTCCGCGCCCTCCGCTCCGGGACTCTACGGGCCCACCGCCCGGTTACCGGCCAGTCGGCCGAATTCCCTCCGTAGCAATTGCGAGAAGCCGCGGGAAGCCATGCAAAGCCGCCTCACCCCGGCCACACGATCGACTGCACCTCGCTGTAGGCGTGCAGCGCGTACGACCCGCAGTCCCGGCCGACCCCGCTGCGCCGGAAGCCCCCGAACGGCGCCTCCATGTTGCGGCCGACCGTGTTGACCCCGACGCCCCCGGCCCGCAGGCGCCGGGCCACGCGGAAGGCGCGGGCCACGTCGGAGGACCAGACGTAGTCGATGAGGCCGTAGTCGCTGTCGTTGGCGAGGGCGACTCCCTCGTCCTCGTCGTCGAAGGGCGTGACGGTCACGACCGGGCCGAAGATCTCCTCCCGGACCACCCGCAGGTCAGGGCGGCAGTCGGCGAGCAGGGTCGGGGTGACGTAGAAACCCCGGTCCTTCGCGGGCCGTTCACCGCCCACGACCACCGACGCGCCTTCCTTGCGCCCGAGTTCGACGTACGACTCGATCCGCTCCCGGTGCGCCGCCGAGATCACCGGCCCGACCACCGTCCCCGCCTCCCGAGGGTCCCCGACCTTCAACCGGCCCGCGTAGGCAGCCAGTTGCTCGACGAGACGGTCGTAGATCCCTCGTTGCGCCAGCACCCGTGTCGGTGCCGTGCAGATCTGGCCGCTGTAGAAGGAGAAGGTGGTCCCGATGCCCGCCACCGCCGACCCAAGATCCGCGTCCTCGAAGACGAGCGCCGCCCCCTTCCCGCCCAGTTCCATCAACTGCCGTTTCATGGACCGCCCGCACACCTCGCCGATGCGCTGTCCGACGGTCGTGGAGCCGGTGAAGCTGACCATGTCGACGTCGGGCGAGTCGACGGCGGCCTCGCCGACCTCCACCGCACGCCCGCCGACCACGTTGACGACCCCGCGCGGCACTCCGGCCTCCTCCAGCGCCTCGGCCATGCGGTAGACGGAGAGGGGGTCCTGCGGGGCCGGCTTCACGACCACCGTGTTGCCCATGGCGAGCGCGGGGGCGATCTTCCCGGCGGGGTTGGCCCAGGGGTTGTTGTACGAGGTGATGCAGGTGACGACCCCGACCGGCTGGCGGACGGCCAGCGCGCCCATCACGGCGGCCCTCCCCATCGGCCCGGCGTCGTTGACCTGCGGCGGGATCGCCCACTCGGTGGGCTCGACCTGCGCGTACCGCCGGAAGCGGGCGGCGGCTACCCCGACCTGCATGCCCCGGGCCGTCCCCGTGGTCGCCCCGGTCTCCGCCTGGGCGAGTTCGGCGTACGGCACGAGGCGGGCGCGGATGAGGTCGGCGGCGCGGGCGAGGATCGCCGCCCGCTCCCCCGGCGCCGTGCGCGACCACGGCCCGAAGGCCTCGCGGGCCGCGGCGCAGGCCGCGTGCACCTGATCCCGCGAGGCCTCCGGGGCCCACCCGACGGTCTCCTCGGTGGCGGGGTCGACCACCGCGTAGTGCCCGCCGTCGGGTGCCACCCACGCGCCGCCGACGAACAGCCCCTGTTCCTCCGGCCGCACGCTCACTTCGTGCTCACCGTCCGCGTGTCCCGCCCGGACCGCAGCACCCGCCCCGGCACGGCCCCGCTCACCACGTCGTCCCGGATCGCCTCGACCCCGTTGACCCACACGGCCCGTATCCCGATCGCCTTGGAGTCGAGCCGTGGGCTGTCACCCGGCAGGTCGTGCACCAGGGTGGCCGTGCCCGCGGCGATCCGCTCCGGGTCGAAGAGCACCAGGTCGGCATGGAAGCCCTCCTCGATCCGCCCGCGCTCGCGCAGCCCGAAGAGCTGGGCCGGGTCGTCGGTGAGCATCTTCACGGCATGTTCCAGCGAGGTCAGTTTCCGGCCGCGCAGACAGTCCCCGAGGAAGCGGGTCGTGTACGGCGCCCCGCACATCCGGTCCAGATGGGCGCCCGCGTCGGACCCGCCGAGCAGCACGTCCTCGTGCTGCCAGGCCTCGGCGCGCATGGCCCAGGACGCCGGGTCGTTGTCGGTGGGCATGGGCCACAGGACCGTACGGAGGTCGTCGGCCGCGCAGATCTCGACGAGCGCGGCGAACGGCTCAAGCCCGCGCTCGGCCGCGATGTCCTCGACGACCCGTCCGCTGAGCCCGCGGTTCTGCTCGCTGTAGGTGTCGCCGATGACGTACCGCCCGAAGTTGGTCAGCCGCCGGAAGACGCCGGCCTCCTTGGCCTGGGAGTGCCGGAGCAGCTCCTTCTGCACGTCGGGGTCGCGGAGCCGCTCGATCCGTTCGGGGACGGGCAGCGCGAGCACCGGGCCCCAGCCGGGGATGAGGTTCAGTGCGCAGAAGGTGCCGAGGGACATGTTCATCGGGGTGAGGATCGGCATGGTCAGCGCCACGACCCGGCCGCCCGCTTTCCGCGCCCGCTCACTGGCGAACAGCTGCCTAGGCACCCGCTCGGGGACGGCGGAGTCGATGGTCAGGACGTTCCAGTTGAGCGGCCGCCCCGCCGCCGCGCTCATTTCCACGAACAGCTCGATCTCGGCGTCGCTGAACTGGTCGAGGCATCCGGCGACGATCGCCTCGATCTGCGTCCCCTCGTGCTCCCCGACAGCTCGGGAGAGCGCGAGGAGTTCGGCGGGCAGGGCGTGCCGGGAGGCGACCGGTTTCCCGTCCCCGTCGGAGTGGGTGGAGGACTGGGTGGTGGAGAAGCCCCAGGCACCGGCGTCCATGGCCTCGTGCAACAGCCCGACGATCTCGGCCAGTTGCTCCTCGCTGGGCTGCCCGCCGACGGCGTCCGGCCCCATCACGTACCGGCGGAGCGCGCAATGCCCCACCATGAAACCGGCGTTGACCGCGATCCGCCCTTCGAGCGCGTCCAGGTACTCCCCGAAGGAGTTCCAGCTCCAGGGCGCCCCCTCCTCCAGCGCGACCAGGGACATCCCCTCCACCTTGGACATCATGCGGCGGGTGTAGTCGGCGTCCTCGGGCCGGGCCGGGTTCAGTGGCGCGAGGGTGAACCCGCAGTTCCCGGCGGCGACGGTGGTCACGCCGTGGTTGAGGGAGGGGGTGGCGTACGGGTCCCAGAACAGCTGGGCGTCGTAGTGCGTGTGCGGATCGACGAACCCGGGGGCGAGAACGAGCCCGGTGGCGTCCTCGCTGCTCCGGGCCTCCTCGCGGACATCGCCGATGGCGGCGATACGGCCGTCACGGATACCGACATCGGCAGTGAAGGCAGGCGCACCGGTCCCATCGACGACGGCCGCACCTTTGATGACGTGATCGAGCATGGGGCTCACCTCCTGGAGTTGCGGTGATGCGACCTACCCAGGGGCGCGGGGAACTGCGCGACCAGCCCCCACACGCCCGCAGCCGCCGTACGACCTCAGGCAGCCTCCCGGAACCGCGTAGTCCGGTGAACGGGATCCGTGTCGATCTTCGGAATCACGTGCTCCCCGATCAGCCGGATCGTCTGAAGCGTCTCCTCCTTCGGAACCCCCACCGGCAACCCGAAGCTCAGCTGGTCCGCCCCCGCCTGCTCCCACCGCTTGCACTGCCGGACCACCTCGTCCGGGTCCCCGCAGATCAGCAGTTCCTCCTCGATGAGGACCTCGACGAACTCCGCGGTGTACTCGGGCAGCGTCTCCGGCCACACCGGGAACCCCTCGGGCCGCGGGAAGGTGTCGTGGTAGCGGAAGACCAGCGAGGGCAGGTAGTGCAGACCGCCGTTGACGGCGATCCGGATCGCCTCGTCATGCGTGGGCGCGCAGATCGCCGTCGTCGTCACCATCACGTTGTCGTTGACGAAGTCCCCGATCGGCTCGGCGTCCACCACGGCCGTCTTGTACTGCTCGAGGACCCACTCCATGTCGGAGACCTTCTGCACGCTGAAGCCCAGCACCCCGAGGCCCTTGCGGGCGGCCATCGCGTACGACGGCGGTGAGCCGGCGGCGTACCACATCGCGGGGTGCGACTTCCCGTACGGCTTGGGCAGGACCTTGCGCGGCGGCAGCTGCCAGTGCTTGCCCTGGAAGCCGGGGTACTCGTCCTGGAGCCACATCTTGGGGAACTCGGCGATGGTCTCTTCCCAGATCTCCTTGGTGTAGTTCATGTCGGTCACCCCGGGGATGAAGCCGAGGATCTCGTGCGAGCCGGCCCCGCGGCCGCTGCCGAACTCGAAGCGGTTCTCGGAGAGATGGTCGAGCATGGCGACCTTCTCGGCGACCTTCACGGGGTGGTTGACCTGGGCCAGCGGGTTGAAGATGCCGGAGCCGAGGTGGATGCGGTCGGTGGCGTGCGCGAGGTAGCCGAGGAAGACGTCGTTGGCGGAGAGGTGCGAGTACTCCTCCAGGAAGTGGTGCTCGGAGGCCCAGGCGTACTTGAAGCCGGACTTGTCCGCCTGGATGACGTACTCGGTCTCCTCCATCAGCGCCTTGTGCTCGGCCAGCGGGTCCGTCTCGGCGCGCTTGCCCACGTATCCCTGTACAAAGAGCCCGAATTCCAAGGAGGTTCACCGTCCCCAGTCTGTCTCTGACACTCCCGTTTCTGACAGATCGTCAGATTGCCGATCTGCCGCCGACTGTGGCACCGGCCGCACACAGGGTCAAGAGCTGATGTGCTGTCAGATGACGGAGACCCCGGCCAGCCAGCCCCCGTCGATCACGAACGGCTGCCCGGTGATGTACGAGGAGTCGGCCGAGGTCAGGAACAGCGCCAGCGCCGCCACCTCCTGCGGACGGCCGATGCGGCCCAGCGGCACCAGCTTGCGGTAGAAGCGGTCGAGCCCCCGTGAGGCCTCCTCGCCGTCCGCCGACGGGTCCAGGACGGCCGGGTTGGACATAGCGGTGTCCACGGCCCCCGGGCACATGGCGTTGACCCTGATCCCGCGCGGGGCCAGCTCCAGGGCGGCGACCCTGGTGAGCCCGAGGACGGCATGCTTGGAGGCGGCGTACGCGCCCACGCCCGCCATGCCGGTCACCCCGGTGTAGGAGGCGGTGTTCACGATCGTGCCCCCGTCGGACAGGACCGGCCCCACGGTCTTCATGCCCAGGAAGCAGCCGACCTGGTTGACCTGCAACACCTGCATGAACTCCGCGAGAGGGGTGTCCAGCAGGGTGTTGAAGCGCAGGATCCCGGCGTTGTTGACCAGCCCGTCGATGTACCCGTACTCCTCGACGGCCGTCTGCACCGCCCGCTGCCAGTCGTCCTCCCGGCCCACGTCCAGGTGGACGTACAGCGCCCCGATCTCCTCGGCGAGCGCCTCCCCCTGCTCGTCCAGCACATCCGCCACGACGACCTCGGCACCCTCCTCGCGGAACAGCCGGGCCTCCTGCTCCCCCTGCCCTCGCGCCGCTCCGGTGACCAGGACGACGCGTCCGTCGAGCTTGCCCATGGCGAACCCCTTCGCATCGGTGGAGTTCGCATCGTAGCGCCGTATCTGACGGTACGTCAGATAGCAAGTGACCCACGGGTAGGGACATTTGCCTCTGTGCACACTCTGTTCGTCTCGCCAACAATTCTTCCGCAACAGGTAAAGCAACCCTCAAGAACGGAGAACGGCGTGGCCCGGAGGAGACTCAGGAACAGGAAGGTCCGCTATGTGGCGATGGGTGCGGCCCTCGTCACCGGCGGCGCTCTGGCCGCCATTCTGCTGCCGTCGGCGAACGCGGCCGAGGAGAAGTCGGCGGCGGAGATCATGGACCTGTGCAAGAGGGCCAAGGTCCTTCAGGGAAAGCAGCAGTCCATCGAGGATTTCGGGGGCCATCCCATCGCCGGGCCGAGCTTCGGCTCGGACAACTGTGATTTCGTCGAGACGAAGTTCGAGACCTTCGACGGCCCCACCGAGAAGGCGTCGATCGATTTCCCCAACTGCGAGCCGAACGCCACCGATCCGGCCAAGGTGTCCATCTCCTGGGAGTCCGAGGTCGCCCAGGGCAAGGGCAAGCAGATCAGCACCGTGCAGGGCGGCTCCTTCGGTCTCTTCGGTGCGCTCAGCGGTGCCTATTCGGTCCACCGCAGCTCCCTCGACATGACGACCAACTCCGCGCGGGCCGGGAGCAAGGACACCGTCGAGGTGCCGGTCGGAAAGGTCGCGCACATCCAGTTCACGCCGAAGATGCAGCGCATGACCGGCGAGTGGCGGGTCCGCATCGACGCCTTCCCCGGTGACTTCGCCAACAACCCGCGGCCCGAGCAGAACTTCGTGCTGCCGGACGTGGTCGAGGGCCCCAGCATGCTGCCCGGCGCGGCCGGCGCCCCCGGAGTGGTGGACGGCACCGCCAAGACCGTCCTCGAGGACTGCTGACCCCTCGCCGCACTCCGCCCCACCTCATCCCAACCCGCTCACCAGGAGAAACCCCTCATGTCCCGGAACAGCCGCTCCAGAAGCCATGGTCGCCGCAGCCGCAGGAAGCGCGTCGCGCTCATGGTCGGCGCGCCCGTGGTCGCCGTGGCCGCGGGCGTCACACTGATCAACTCCGCCGGCGCCGCCACCCCGTCGGAGGTCTCGGCGGACTGCCGCGCCGACTCCGACAAACTGGAGAACTGCGAGTTCGTCGACGTCCAGTTCAAGCAGAACAGCTTCGGTCCGAACGAGCGGGTCTCCCCCGTCTCGGACAACTGCGGAAACGCCTCGACCACCACCAAGACCTTCAGCGTGAGCGCCTCGGTGACGCGGACCGTCCAGCTGGAGGAGGGGTTCTCCGTCGACAGCGGCATCAAGCTGGGAAACTCGGTCTTCGAGGTCGGCGCCAAGTTCCAGACCCAGGAGATCAACATCACCCGGGACGACAAGAGGACCACCCTGGCCTTCGACCGGTCCGACATCGTGCAGCCGGACAGCATGGGCTTCTTCATGTGGTCGCACAAGCGGACCGATGTGAGCGGATTCCTCAAGGCCACCTACAAGGAGCCGCAGGACGGCGGGACGGTGTTCTTCTCACCGAGCGAGGGTGCAACCAGTGTTCACGTCTTCTATCCGCAGATCCTCAACAACGGGACTCCGGACGGGCGGCTCTGGTTGCGCAATGTGAAATGCGACACCACCGACGCGGCCAAACTCTCCAAAGCAGCGGGTAATTCCGCGCAGAGCACGACACGGGCGGCCCGGTCGGAACCCGGATTCGGCCAGGGCGGCGCGAATGTCACCGACGTGGAAATCCCGCTGTCGGAGGTGACCGCTCCTTAGCGGTTCTCAGGTGCGAACCACGGGCGCGGCTCCCAGCCATCGCAGGACCGCGTCCGTGCTGCCGCGGGCGTGCAGCTTGGCGTAGATGTTGCTGAGGTTGTTGCGGATGGTCTTCTCGCTCAGGCTCAGCCGCAGCGCGATCTCCTGGGCGCCCAGGCCGGTCGACAGCAGCTCCATGACCTCGCGTTCACGTGGCGAGAGCAGCGCCCGCAGGCCGTCGGCGGAATCGCCCTGCTCGGGGGCGCGCCGGACGCCGTCGCGCACGGCGGCACAGGCGGAGGGCGAGAGATAGGTGTGTCCCACGGTCGCGCCGACGACGGCCGAGGAGAGCATGCAGGTGCAGTGGTCGCCCTCGACGAGGTAGCCCGCGCCGCGCCGGAAGACCTCGACGACGGTCTCCGTGTCCCGGTGCGGGCTGACCACGATCACCGGGGCGCCCGCACCGCCCAGCTCAGCGAGCGCGTCGAGCGGCTCGTCGCAGCGCAGGACGACGACGTCGGCCCCCGCCGGGACCAGGAAGGGCCGCTCCAACTGGATGGCCCGGCCGACGTAGGGGTCGTCCGCGGCGGGCCAGCCCGTGTGCGGCCAGTCGCCGTCGGCGCAGGCCAGGGCGACGGTCAGCCGGGTGAAGCCGTGCAGGGGGGAGACGGGGCCGGAAGGGTGGGGCGAGCTGTGGGGGGAGTTGCCGGAGGTGCGCACTTACGGTCCTTCCGCCGGAGCCGTCACATCCGTACCTCACTGGATACGCGGCCCGGCGGGAAGGTGTTCAAGCTTTCAACGACGAACCCACCTCGGTGCCGAACTCCTCGATCTGGTCCAGGAGTTCGGCGGAGCTCCGGCTGCGGAAGCGGACCTGGAGCTGGTCCACCCCCATCGCGCGGTAGGCCCGCAGCGACTCGGCGAGTGCACCGGGGGCGCCGCTGAGCGTGCGGCGGCCGACGTCCCATGTGGGGGTGCCGACGTAGAGCGGCTCGGCGATGGCCCCGACGGTGAACGGCCCCTCCAGGCCCGCCTCCTGCCGCAGCCGCCGGATCCGCTCGATCTGCGCGGGCAGCCGGTCCCGCGGATCGCCCTGGGGCAGCCAGCCGTCGCCCTTGAGGGCGGCCCGGCGTACGGCGGCCGGGGAGGAGCCCCCGACCCACACCGGGACACGGGACTGGGCGGGGCGGGGGCGCTGGCCGAGTCCCTCGAAGTCGTAGAGCTTGCCGTGGTGTTCGGGGAACTCATCGGGCCCCAGGGCGCTGCGCAGGGCGTCGATCGACTCGTCGAGGACGGCCCCGCGGTGGGCGAAGTCGACGCCGAGCGCCTCGAACTCCTCCTGGACGTGCCCCGCGCCGACCCCGAGGACGAGCCGTCCGCCGCTGAGGTGGTCGAGGGTGGCGTACTGCTTGGCGGTGAGCAGGGGGTGCCGCAGGCCCACCACGGCCACATGGCTGAGCAGCCGGGCCCGTTCGGTCACGGCCGCCAGGAAGGCGAGGGTGGCGACCGGGTCGTACCAGATCGTGCTCATCGCGGGGGCGAGGCGGCGCGGGATCGCCACGTGGTCGCAGGCGGCGATGTAGTCGAACCCGGCGCGGTCCGCGGCGCGGGCGATCCCGGCGAGGTCGGCGGGTGTCGCTTCGGCTTCCCAGGGTTCGGCGTAGATCGTGCTCTGGGACTGGATCGGGAGCTGGATGCCGTATCTCATGCACCGCTCCACAGCCCCTCGGGGGTGAGCCCGAGCAGTTCGATGGCGTTGCCGCGGACGATCCGTTCGACCACGTCGGGGGCCAGGTGTCCCATCTGGGCCTCGCCGACCTCGCGGGACTTGGGCCAGGTGGAGTCGGAGTGGGGGTAGTCGGTCTCGTAGAGGACGTTGCCGACGCCGATCGCGTCGAGGTTCTTCAGGCCGAACGCGTCGTCGAAGAAGCAGCCGTAGACGTGGTCGGTGAAGAGTTCGGACGGCGGGCGGTGGACCTTGTCGGCGACGCCGCCCCAGCCGCGGTTCTCCTCCCAGACCACGTCGGCGCGTTCCAGGATGTAGGGGATCCAGCCGATCTGGCCCTCGGCGTACATCACCTTGAGGTTCGGGAAGCGCTCGAACTTGCCGCTCATCAGCCAGTCGACCATCGAGAAGCAGCAGTTGGCGAAGGTGATGGTGGAGCCGACCGCCGGCGGGGCGTCGGCGGAGGTGGAGGGCATCCGGCTGCTGGAGCCGATGTGCATCGCGACGACCGTGCCGGTCTCGTCGCAGGCGGCGAGGAAGGGGTCCCAGGCGTCGGTGTGGACGGAGGGCAGGCCCAGGTGCGGGGGTATCTCGGAGAAGGCGACGGCCCGGACGCCCCGGGCGGCGTTGCGGCGGACCTCGGCGGCGGCGAGCTCGGCGTCCCACAGCGGGATCAGGGTCAGGGGGATCAGACGGCCCTCGGCCTGCGGGCCGCACCACTCCTCCACCATCCAGTCGTTGTACGCCCGCACGCACAGCAGGCCGAGTTCGTGGTCCTTGGCCTCGGTGAAGGTCTGGCCGCAGAAGCGGGGGAAGGTGGGGAAGCAGAGGGCGGACTGGACGTGGTTGACGTCCATGTCTGCGAGGCGGGCGGGGACGTCGTAGGAGCCGGGGCGCATCTGCTCGTAGGTGATGACCTCCAGTTTGATCTCGTCCCTGCTGTAGCCGACCGCGGTGTCCAGGCGGGTGAGCGGGCGGCGCAGGTCCTCGTAGATCCACCAGTCGCCGAGGGGGCCGTCGTCACCGGGGGCGCCCATGACGGGCTTGAAGCGGCCGCCGAGGAAGGACATCTCCTTCAGCGGGGCGCGTACCGTGCGGGGGCCGGTGTCCAGGTACTTCTTCGGGAGCCGGTTCTGCCAGACGTCGGAGGGCTCCACGGTGTGGTCGTCGACGGAGATGATCTTCGGAAGTGCCGTCGTGGTCTCCATGGCGCCCACGGTAGCGCTGATCTGACGGGTCGTCAGCTCCGTGTGCGGGGGCCGATGACGACGGTTCGTGTGCGGAAGTGTGCGAAGAGCGCGTGAGGGCCTTGTGATATCCCGCGCGTCCGCCTGTGATCAGGCTCTCCACAGCTGACGCATCCGCCGTGGACAAGGCAGACTGACGGGGTTGCAGACAGGCCCTAGGGGGACGGCGATGGACGGTGAACCGAGGGTGCCCGAGCAGCGGCGTCCCGGCGCGTCGACGGAGGGCGGGAAGGACGCGGGGTCTTCGGCGGGGGTTGCGGTGGAGGCGGGCAGCGCGAGGCCGGCCGTCAAGGGCGATACCGCCGCCGGCGTTCCGCTGCGGTTCTCCGTGCTCGGGCCCGTGCGGGCCCGGCGTGGTGAGGAGTTGCTGAGCACCGGGTCGCCTCAGCAGCGCGCCCTGCTGGCCGCCCTGCTGCTGCGGGAGGGCCGTACGGCCACCGCCGCCGAGCTGATCGACGCGCTGTGGGGCGAGGAGTCGCCGTCGCAGGCGCTGGCCGCCGTGCGGACGTACGCCTCGCGGCTCCGCAAGATCCTCGACCCCGGCATCCTGGTCAGCGAGTCCGGCGGTTACGCGATCCGCGGGCTCGGCGAGGACGCGCTGGACCTGGCCGCCGCCCAGGAGCTCGCCACCGAGGCCGAGAAGGCCAGGAACACCGGCGACCTGTGCCACGCGCGGGAGGTCCTGGGCCGGGCGCTGGCCCTGTGGGACGGCGAGGTGCTGGCCGGCGTGCCGGGCCCGTACGCCGAGGCACAGCGCGTACGGCTGGAGGAGTGGCGGCTGCAACTCCTCGAATCCCGCCTCGACATGGACCTGGAGCAGGGCTGCCACGCCGAGGCCGTCTCCGAACTGACCGCCCTCACCGCCGAGCACCCCCTGCGCGAGCGGTTCAGGGAACTCCTCATGCTCGCCCTCTACCGCAGCGGCCGCCAGGCGGAGGCCCTCGCGGTCTACGCCGACACCCGCCGTCTGCTCGCCGACGAACTCGGCGTCGACCCCCGCCCCGGCCTGCGCGAGCTCCAGCAGCGCATCCTCCAGGCCGACCCCGGCCTCGCGGAGCCCTCCTCCCCGCAGCCCGAACCGGCCGCCGCCCCCGTCCGCCCCGCGCAACTTCCGGCGACCGTCCCGGACTTCACGGGCCGCGCCGCCTTCGTCACCGAACTCAGCGAGGTCCTCGCCTCCGGTTCCGAGGGCCGTGTGATGGCGGTGTCCGCCCTCGCCGGCATCGGCGGCGTCGGCAAGACCACGCTGGCCGTGCACGTGGCCCACCAGGCCCGCGCGGCCTTCCCCGACGGACAGCTCTACGTCGACCTCCAGGGCGCCGGCTCCCGCGCCGCCGACCCCGAGACGGTCCTCGGCGCCTTCCTCAGGGCCCTCGGCACCGCCGACTCCGCGATGCCCGACTCCCTGGAGGAACGGGCCGCCCTGTACCGCTCGGTCCTCGACGGCCGCCGGGTCCTCGTGCTGCTCGACAACGCGCGCGACGCGGCCCAGATACGGCCCCTGCTGCCCGGCACCGAGGGCTGCGCCGCCCTGGTCACCTCCCGCGTGCGGATGGTCGACCTCGCCGGGGCGCACCTGGTCGACCTGGACGTGATGTCCCCCGACGAGGCACTCCAGCTGTTCACCAGGATCGTCGGCGAGGAGCGGGTCGCCGCCGAACGCGAGGCCGCCCTCGACGTGGTCGCCGCCTGCGGCTTCCTGCCGCTCGCCATCCGCATCGCCGCCTCCCGCCTCGCCTCCCGCCGCACCTGGACGGTGTCCGTCCTCGCCGCGAAGCTCGCCGACGAGCGCCGCCGCCTCGACGAACTCCAGGCCGGCGACCTCGCCGTCAAGGCCACCTTCGAGCTCGGCTACGGCCAGCTGGAGCCCGCCCAGCAGCGCGCCTTCCGCCTGCTCGGCCTCGCCGACGGCCCGGACATCTCGCTGGCCGCGGCGGCCGCCGTACTCGATCTGCCCGTCGAGGACACCGAGGACCTGCTGGAGTCCCTGGTCGACACCTCGCTGCTGGAGTCGGCGGCCCCGGGCCGGTACCGGTTCCACGATCTCGTACGGCTCTACGCGCGCGCGTGCGCCGAACGCGACGAGTGGCCGCCCAGCGAGCGGGGGGCGGCGCTGTCGCGGCTGCTGGACTTCTACCTCGCGACCGCGGCGGCCGTGTACGCCATCGAGCGGCCCGGGGACCGGCTGGTGGAGCACCTGGAGGAGATCCACTACCCCGGGCTGGCCTTCGCGGACCGCCACACCGCCCAGGACTGGCTGTACGCGGAGGCCAACGCCCTGCTCGCCTTCGTGCAGCAGTGCGCGCAGGGGGCGTTGCTGCGGCGCGCGGTGGATCTGCTGTGGGTGGCCAAGGACCTCGCCGAGTCGGGGGCCAACGCGAAGCAGTACGAGACCGCCGCCGTCGCCCTGCGGGACGCGGCCGACGCGGCGGACGACCCGCGCACGCGCGCGCGTGCCCTCACCACGCTGACCAACGTCCACCTCGTCGCCGGCCGCTTCGAGCAGGCCGACGCGGAGGCCCGCCTTGCCATGGAGCTCGCCCGCGCGGCCGGCGATCTGGCGCCGAGCTGCTGGGCCGCCAACGACCGCGGCATCATCGCCCTCTACCAGGGGCGGCACGCGGAGGGCGAGGCCTGCCTGAAGGAGGCCATCGAGAGCTTCCGGCTCGACCGGAACCTCGCGGGCGAGGCGAGCGCGCTGTGCAACCTCTCGCGCATCCACCTGGCCATGGGGCAGAGCACCAGCGCCGTGGAACTGGCCCAGCAGGGCATCGTGATCTACGACCGGCTCGGGCACACCCTGCGGGGCGCGAACGGCCGGTACGCGCTGGGTCTCGCGCTCACCGGGCAGCGGCGGCTGGAGGCCGCGGTGGAGCGGCTCACGGAGGCGCTGGAGGTCTTCCGCGACAGCCGGCAGCGGCTGTGGGAGGGCATGACGCTCTTCCGGCTCGCCGAGGCGCACCTCGCCGGCAACCGGCCCGCGCAGACCGCCGCCCTGACCGAACAGGCCCTCGCCGTCCTGCGGGGCATCGGCGGGGAGTGGCGACGCGGCAATGTGCTGACGGTCCTCGGCCGCGCCCTCAGCGGCCTCGGCCAGCCCGGCCGGGCTCAGGCGTGCTGGCAGGAGGCGCTCACCATCTTCGAGCACCTGGGCTCGCCGGAGGCCGCGGACGTACGGCTCCTGCTCGCGCCGTCGGCGACCGTGTAGGGCGTGGGGGCGTCGGGCGGGGCGACGTTCATCGTTCGTTTATCGCCGCCCGGCAGACTCGTCCCCGTCGATCCGTCGCGTCGGGGGGCAGACGGGTCAGCGGTGGTCGCCATCGCTAGGGTTACCGACCCTGACACGGCCGCCCGGCGACCCTCGGGGGAGTCGCCGGGCGGCGTGGCCCATCATCGAACGGGAGAGTCACCACCCATGAGTGAAACCGCGAAGAAGGACGGCCCCGTCAAGCCGCTCGACAACCACGCCACGGGGACCGAGGACACGACGGTCAAGCCGCTCGACAACCACGCCACGGGCGCCGAGAAGGTCGTCACCCTGGCCGCCGGCACGACGGACGGCACGGTCAAGCCGCTCGACAACCACGCCACGGACGAGAAGGCCTGACCAGGACTTCTCCTCGCACGGGGATCGGCCGCGGCGGCGCGGAGGGGGAGCCGCCGCGGCCGAGGCGTGTCCGGGGGCGGGTCGTTCAGAACCCCCGCAGCTCCCCCTTCACCACCTTCCCGCTCGCGTTCCTCGGGAGTTCCGTCACGAACTCCACCGTTCTCGGGACCTTGTAGTTCGCCATCTCGCGGCGGGCCCAGGCGATCAGGTCGTCGGCGGTCAGGGTCGAGGTCGGGCGGCGGACGACGTACGCCTTGCCGACCTCGCCGAGGCGGGGGTCGGGGACGCCGATGACCGCCACGTCGGCCACCGCCGGGTGCAGGCCGAGGAGTTGCTCGATCTCCGCCGGGTACGCGTTGAAGCCGCCGACGATGAACATGTCCTTCAGCCGGTCGGTGATGCGGAGGTTCCCGGAGGGGTCCAGGACGCCCACGTCCCCGGTGCGCAGCCAGCCGTCCGCCGTGACCGCCTCCGCGGTGGCCGCCTCGTCCTCGAAGTAGCCGCGCATCACGTTGAAGCCCCGGACCAGGATCTCGCCGGGCTGCCCCGGCGGTGCCTCGACGCGGACCTCCGTGCCGGGGATGGCCCGGCCCGACGTCGACGCGATCACCGGCAGCGGGTCGCCGCGGCGGCACATCGTGACGATGCCGCTGGCCTCCGAGAGGCCGTAGGCGGTCAGGACCGTCTCCACGCCCAGTTCGCCGTGCAGTTGCTCGACCAGCCGGAGCGGGACCACCGCCGCGCCCGTCACCACCAGGCGCAGGGCGGAGAGGTCGTGGGAGTCGCGTGCCGGGTGGTCCAGGAGGGACTGGTGGAGGGTGGGCGGGCCGGGCAGGACCGAGACGCGTTCCGCCGCGATGTTCGCCAGCACGGTGTCCACGTCGAACACCGGCTGCGGGATCATCGTCGCCCCGCGCATCAGGCACGCGATCACCCCGGCCTTGTAACCGAAGGTGTGGAAGAAGGGGTTGACGATCAGGTAGCGGTCGCCCTGCCGCAACCCGGCCAGTTCGCACCAGACGTCGTACGCCCGCAGTGTCTGCTCGTGGGTGATCACCGCACCCTTGGAACGGCCGGTCGTCCCGGACGTGAAGACGATGTCCGAGGGCCAGGACCCCTCGACGGCGGCGGCCCGCGCCCGCACCTGCGTCTCCCCCACCCCGTCCCCGCTCGCCAGGAACTCCTTCCAGGTGCGGAAGTCCGCGGGGGCGTCGTCCGAGAGCACCACCACCTGGTCCAGCGACGGCAGCCCCGGGCCCTCCGCGATCGCCCGCCGCAGGGAGGCCACGTAGGAGGTGCCGAGGAAGGTGCCGGTCACGAACAGCAGGCGGGCCCCGCTCCTGCGCAGGACGTCCGCGGCCTCGGTGCCCTTGAAGCGGGTGTTGAGGGGCACCAGGACCGCTCCCGCCGACACCGCGCCGAGCGCGGAGACCATCCAGTCGAGGGAGTTGGGGGCCCAGACGGCCACCCGGTCGCCGGGCCGTACGTCGTTCGCGAGGCACGCGGCCGCCGCGCGCTCCACGCGGGCGCCCAACTCGCCGTAGGTGACGCGGTTGCGGCCCTCCACCACCGCTTCCGCGGACCCGTACCGCCGCGCCGCCCACTGGACCAGTTCCGGGATGCTGCGCCACTCCACATCGGCCTCCCCGAAAGCGGAAACGCGTTAGCTGACTACCCGTCAGATTAGCTGTAGCCTGACGGGCTGTCAGCAGGCCTCACAGGTGCGGAGGTGCGTGCAGCGTGACCCTCAAGGACGCCACGGCGATCGTGGGCATCGGACGGACCCGGTTCGCCAAGAATCTCGCCGAGGACGAGAGGACCCTGGCCTGCCGGGCCGTTCTCGCCGCGCTCGACGACGCCGGGATCGCCCCGGGCGAGGTCGACGCCCTCGCCTCGTACACCATGGAGGAGACCGACGAGGTCGAGCTCGCCAAGGCCGTCGGCTTCGGCGACCTCACCTTCTTCAGCAAGGTCGGCTACGGCGGCGGCGGTTCGTGCGCCACGGTCGCCCATCTCGCGGCGGCCATCGCGAGCGGACAGGCGAGCGTCGGGGTCGCCTGGCGGTCCCGCAAACGCGGCTCCGGACCCCGTCCCTGGACCAACACCACCGTCCAACTCCCCACCCCGGCCCAGTGGACGAGACCCTTCGGGCTGCTCCGGCCCGCCGACGAGATAGCCATGCTCACCCGCCGCTACATGCACGAGTACGGCGCGACCCGCGACCACCTCTTCAACGTCGCCCTCGCCTGCCGCAACCGCGCCAACCAGAACCCCGCCGCGATCATGTACGACCGCCCCCTGACCCGCGAGATGTACATGACCTCCCGCTGGATCAGCGAGCCCCTGTGCCTCTTCGACAACTGCCTGGAGACAGACGGGGCGTTGGCGTGCGTGGTCGTCAGCAGGGAGCGGGCCCGCGACTGCCCCAGCACCCCCGTCTACATCCACTCCGCCGCCCAGGGCCTGCCCGCCCAGCACCACGGCATGGTCAACTACTGGAACGACGACCCGCTCACCGGACCCGCCTGGACCGCCGCCCGGCACCTGTGGAAGCACGCCGACTTCACGCCGCAGGACGTCGACGTGGCCCAGATCTACGATGCGTTCACCTCCCTCGTCCCGCTGTCCCTGGAGGGGTACGGCTTCTGCGGCCGCGGCGAGGGCGGCGCCTTCACGGAGGGCGGCGCCCTGGAGATCGGCGGACGGCTGCCGATCAACACCGGCGGGGGCGGGCTGTCCGAGGCCTACGTGCACGGCTTCAACCTCATCGACGAAGGCGTACGGCAGTTGCGCGGGACCAGCACCGCCCAGGTGCCGGACGCCGCGACCTGCCTCGTCACCGCCGGCGAGGGCGTCCCCACCTCCGCCCTGCTGCTGACCAACAGGAGCTGACATGCTCGAACCGGTGACAGACCCCACGGGTGCCCCCTTCTGGGAGTACGCCGCCCGGGGCGAACTCCGCGTCCAGGCCTGCGCGGACTGCGGCGAACTCCGTTTCCCGCCCCGCCCCTGCTGCCCGCACTGCCAGTCCTTCGAGGAGGAGTGGCGCCCCGTCTCCGGCCGCGGCCGCGTCTGGTCCTACGTCGTCCCGCACCCGCCCCTGCTGCCCGACTACGCGGCCCAGGCGCCGTACAACGTCGTCGTGGTCGAACTGGAGGAGGCGCCCCGGATCCGCCTGATCGGCAACCTGGTCCGGGCCGCCGGGGCCACGCTCAACTCCGTCGATCCGAGCCGGATCCGCATCGGAGCCCGGGTCCACGTGGTGTTCTGGGGCGGGCTTCCGCAGTGGGTGCTCGCGTGAGCGGCCTGCGGGTGAGCGCCGACAAGGACACCGGGGTCGCCGTCGTGACCCTCGACCGGCCGCACCGGCTCAACGCCATCGACCTCCCCCTTCGGGACGAACTCGTCTCCACCTGGCAGGAGTTGCGGTTCGACGACTCCGTGCGGGCCGTGGTGCTGACCGGGGCCGGGGATCGGGCCTTCTGCACGGGGCTGGACCGGGATGCCGAGGTGCCGCAGCCGAACTCGCCCTACATGACCGACGATCCGCTCCTGAACATCGGGCCGAAGTCCAACGACCTGTGGAAGCCGGTCGTCGCCGCCGTCAACGGGATGGCCTGCGGCGGTGCCTTCTATCTGCTCGGCGAGTGCGACTTCCTCGTCGCCGACCCGGCCGCGACCTTCTTCGACCCGCACACCACCTACGGCATGGTCTCCGCCTACGAGTCCGTGCTGATGGCGCAGCTCATGCCGCACGGGGAGGCCGCGCGGACGGCGCTCATGGGGACGGCGGAACGGCTCTCCGCGGCGCGCGCCCACGCCATCGGGCTGGTCACCGAACTCACCGAGCCCGGCGGGGCGTTGGCGGCCGCGACCGCCGCCGCCGAGGTCATCGCCGGGTATCCGCCGGAGGGGGTGCAGGGCACGGTCCGCGCGCTCTGGGCAGCCAAGGAGGCGGCCGTGCAGCGGGGCTTCGCGCAGGCCCCGCACCTCATCGCGCTCGGGAACCTGCCGCCGGACCGGCAGGCCGGGCTGTTCCGTTCCCGACAACCCGGATTCCGATTGCGTTAGCAATTTCGATGCACTGTACAGGCGTATGCTCACCCCATGGTTGAACATCGCATGGTCGACGTGAACGGCATACGGCTGCACATCGCCGAGGAGGGCGAGGGGCCGCTCGTCGTGCTGCTGCACGGCTTCCCGGAGTCCTGGCACTCCTGGCGCCACCAGTTCGCCCCGCTGGCCGCGGCCGGTTTCCGGGTGGTCGCGCCGGACCAGCGCGGATACGGCACGAGCGACCATCCCGGGGACGTGTCGGCGTACAGCATCCTGCACCTGGTCGGCGATGTCGTCGGGCTGGTCCACGTGCTGGGCGAGGAGCGGGCCTTCGTGGTCGGGCACGACTGGGGCGCGCCGGTGGCCTGGCACACCGCGCTGCTGCGGCCGGACGTGGTGCGGGGGGTCGCCGGGCTGAGCGTGCCGCCGCCGTTCCGCGGGGACCGACCGCCGCTGGAGGTCATGCGGGAGCGGTTCGACGGGCACTTCTACTGGAACTGGTTCGAAGAGCCGGGCCCGGCCGACGCCGAGTTCGGCAAGGACCCGCGCGCGGCCCTGCGCAGGCTGCTGTACGGCGCCTCGGGCGACGCCCCCGGCGCGGGCCGCTACGAGCAGGCCCTGGTGAGCGACCTGGACCGCGGCTGGCTGGCCGACATGCCCGACCCCGCGACGCTCCCCGACTGGCTCACCGAGGACGACCTCGACGAACTCGCCGCGAGCTACACCCAGGGCTTCACCGGCGCCCTGAACTGGTACCGCAACCTGGACCGCAACTGGGAACTGACGGCCCCTTGGCACGGCGCCAAGGTCACCCCGCCGGCCCTGTACGTGTATGGCGACCGGGACCTGGTGCCGGCCTTCCCGGGCACGCCGGAACTGATCGAGCAGCTTCCGCGGCTGATGCCGAACCTGGTCCGGGACCCCGTCCGGCTGAAGGGCTGCGGCCACTGGACCCAGCAGGAGCGGCCGGACGAGGTCAACGAGCTGCTGGTGGAGTTCCTGACGGGGCTTCGGGACTGACGGTCAGGAGACCCTGTCGGCTTCGGGTTCGACCTGGCAGTGGTCGAGGCGGGTGAGGAGAGCGGCGCTCGCCTTCACCCGGACCGTCTCGGTCCCCTTCGCGGGCACCGTGACGTCCGGGTACTCCACCGACAGCAGGTGGCCGTCCTTGTCCTCGAAGGAGAAGGAGACCTTGAAGGTGCCCGCGCGGCTGTTGGGGTTGGTGACCTCGGCCGTCGCGTACGGGTCGGTTCTCGTCGCGCACCTCACGAGGCGCACGGAACCGTCCCTCAGCACCCTGGTCCGGCTCGACGAACTGCCGCCGCCGCTTCCCCCACTCGTGCTGTAGCTGTCGTGGTCCTGGCGGGAGCTGCTGCATCCGCCCCCGCCGTCACTGTCGCTGTGACTGCTCTTGTGCCGCCCGCTGCTGTGGTGCCGCCCGCTGGAGAACCCCGTCAGCGCGAGCACCACCGCCGCCATGACCGCTGTGAACCTGAGAACACGCCCCCGTGAATGCATGTGCTCACCCTAATGGCGGCCACTGACAGCGTGCACGGACGGCTCAGGTCGCTCAGGTCGCCCGGGCCGTCCCCGTCCCCTTCTCCGCGTCCAGCGCGTACACGCAGCGGTCCTTGCTGCACGCGTACACCACGCCGTCCTTGACGACCGGTGAGCCGGTGATCTCGCCGCCGGTCGCCAGCTTCCAGCGCAGTCGGCCGTCGTCGGCCTTCAGGGTGTAGAGCAGGTGGTCGGTCGAGCCGAAGTGGATGCGGCCCTCGGCCACCGCGGGCGCCCCCACGATGTCGCCGCCCGCCTGGAACCGCCACTTGGGTGTACCGGTGACGGCGTCGAGGGTGTAGAGGCCCTTGCCGCTGCCCACGTGCACATGGCCGCCCGCGACCAGCACCGGTTCGACCGAGGCGCGGGCCTCGGTCGCGATGCGCCAGCGGTCCCGGCCGTCGACCGCGTCGAGGGCGTACACCGTGCCGAGGTAGTCGGCGAGGTAGACCCCGCCGCCGGTGACCGCGGCGCCCGGCACGAAGGTGGGCGGGCACAGGAAGGCCGCCGGGGCCTCGAAGTGCCAGCGGACCCGGCCGGTGGCCACCTCCAGGGCCATGACCCGGGTCCCGGCCGAGACGTACACGTATCCGTCGTGGGCCTGCGTCACCCGGACCGGCACCCCGCCGCAGGAGGCCGCGTCGCCGATGGGGAACGCCCAGCGCTCCTTGCCGTTGCGGGCGTCCAGGGCACGCAGGCGGCCCTCCTGCCAGACGTAGACCGTGCCCTCGTGGAGGGCGGGGCCGGCCTCCGGGGACTCGAAGTCGGTCTGGCAGCCGCCGATCTCCCAGAGCTTGCGCCCGTTGGAGGCCTCCCAGCCCTGGACGCCACCGCCGCGGGTGCCGGTGACGACGGTGCCGTGCTCGGCCTTGAGGGAGTACACCCAGGCGTCGGTGCCGATCCGCCACTGGTCGGCGCCCTCACGGGCGTCGAGGGCGAACAGGGTGGGGCCGTCGGAGGCGTGGATCCGGCCGTCCGCGACCGCCATGGACCAGGCCACGTCCCGGGTCTTGAAGCGGCGGCGGCCGGTGGCGACATCGAGGGCGTGCACCTCGAAGGAGGTGACGTAGACGAGGTCGCCGGCCACCGCCGGGGTGCCCCACACGTCGTTCGACATGCGGAAACGCCAGGGGCGCCAGCCGGCCGCGGACTCCGGCGGCGCGGGCGGCGGGGACGGTACGGCGGGGCCCACGGCCGCGTCCGTGCCGTTGACGCCGGGGCGCGGCCGGGACCAGGAGGCGACCAGGCCGAACTCCGGCGGGGGCGCCTTCACGGCGGCGGCGCGGGCGTCGGCGACCCGCGGGCCCGGCCCGATGGGCACCTGCGCGCCGGCGAGCCGCACGGGTCCGGTGTCGGGGGCGCCGACGGGTACGGGCGCGGGCGGCACCGGGTCGTAGGAGGGCGGCGGCGGTACGACCGCGGGGCGGCCTCCTCCGCTGCGGGAACCGCCGGTCTGGGTGGGCGCCGGGCGGCCGCCGCGCCGGGACTCGATGAGGGCCACGGCCTTCTCGGGCAGCCACGCCGACGCCGTACCGCTGTCGTCGGAGCCGGAGCCGAAGAGGTGGGGTGCCAGCTGGGCCTGGAGGTCGGCCGGGTTGGGGCGGGCGGTGGCCTCCATCTGCATGCAGGACTCGATGAGCGGGCGCAGCTCGTCGGGGAGGCCTTCGAGGTCGGGGCCCTCGCGGAGCAGCATGAAGACCGTCTCGACCGGGTTGGCGCCGTGGAAGGGCGGGTGGCCGGTGGCGGCGAAGACCAGCATGGAGCCGAGCGAGAAGACGTCGCTGGCGCCGGTGACGCTCCGGGAGTCCTTGGCCTGCTCGGGGGACATGTAGGCGGGGGTGCCGACGGCGACGTTCGTCATCGTCAAACGGGTGTTCGATACACCGGACGCGATGCCGAAGTCGATGACCCGGGGGCCGTCCTCCACGACGAGGACGTTGGAGGGCTTGAGGTCGCGGTGGA
>NZ_KQ948746.1:0-206238 GCF_001514195.1 Streptomyces griseorubiginosus
TCCTTTTGATAGAAAGGCCCACACCTTATGGTGTGGGCCTTTCTGCGTTTAGCATGCTGTTTTTCAAAGGGGGCGCCTTGCGCCCCCTTTCTTTGTTTACAGGCGTCCCGCAGCCTTCAGGGCCAGATACGCGTCTGCCAGGGCCGGCGCTAGGTCGTCGGGCGTTGCGTCGACGACAGTCACCCCGTGCCGACGGAGTTGCTCAGCAGTGCGCTGACGTTCCGTCTGGGCCTGGGCTGCGGCAGCGGCTTCGTAGATCGCCTCCGCGTTTCCACGGGCGGTGGCCATGCGGGCGATGTGGGGGTCCGCCACCGAAGCCAGAAGAACGGTGTGGCGCTGTGTGAGCTGAGGGAGGAGCGGAAGCAGCCCCTCCTCGATCGGTGCGGCGTCCAGGCTCGTGAGCAGCACGACCAGGGAGCGGCGAGGTGCCGTACGAAGAGCTGTGGCTGTGAGGCCTCGGGCGTTGGTTTCGACGAGTTCTGGTTCGAGGGGTGCCATCGCGTTGACCAAGGAGGGAAGCAGGTCCTTTGCCGTGCGGCCCTGAACCAGGGCGCGTACTCCGCGGTCGTAGGCGAGCAGGTCCACGCGGTCGCCGGCGCGGGAGGCAAGGGCGGCCAGGAGCAGGGCCGCGTCCATGGAGGCGTCGAGGCGGGGGGCATCGCCGACTCGGCCTGCTGAAGTGCGGCCGGTGTCGAGGACCAGGAGGATGTGGCGGTCGCGTTCGGGGCGCCAGGTGCGTACGGCGACGGCGCTTTGGCGGGCTGTGGCTCGCCAGTCGATGGAGCGGGTGTCGTCGCCCGGGACGTACTCGCGCAGGCTGTCGAACTCCGTGCCTTCGCCGCGGGTGAGAACGCTTGTGCGGCCGTCGAGTTCGCGCAGGCGGGCCAGCTTGGAGGGCAGGTGCTTGCGGCTGGTGAACGGGGGCAGCACACGGACTGTCCAGGGGACCTTGTGGGTGCCCTGGCGGGAGAACAGCCGGAGGGGGCCGTAGGAGCGGATCGTGACCCGGTCGGCCTGGCGGTCGCCGCGGCGGGTGGGGCGTAGGCGTGTGGTGACGCGGCGGCGTTCGCCGGCGGGGACCGTGAGGTGGTGGCGGGAGGCTTCCACCTCGGTGCCCGGCTGCCAGCTGCTCGGGGGCCAGGCGTCGCGGATGTGGGCGCGGAGGGGGCGGCCGGACGGGTTGGTGACGGTGAGCGTGACGTCGGCCGTCTCGCCCAGGCGGGCGGAGGTGTCGCCGGAGCGGGTCAGGCCCAGTCGTCGTACGGGAGCGGCGAGCGCGAAGTCGCAGGCGCAGGCAACCGCCAAGGGGGCGTTGACCGCGAGGATGCCTGTCCAGCTGGGCTCCCAGATGCCGATGGGCAGGGAGCCCAGGGCTGCTACGAGGGCGGCTCGTCCGGTGAGGGCCATCAGCGGGGGACCGGGACGTGGGCGAGGATCGCGTTGATGACGGAGTCCGGAGTGACGCCTTCCATCTCGGCCTCCGGGCGGAGTTGGACGCGGTGGCGGAGGGTGGGGAGGGCCAGGGCCTTCACGTCGTCGGGGATGACGTAGTCGCGGCCGGTGAGCCATGCCCACGCGCGCGAGGTGGCCAGGAGGGCCGTGGCGCCGCGCGGGGAGACGCCCAGGGTGAGGGACGGGGACTCGCGGGTGGCGCGGCAGATGTCGACGACGTAGGCGGTGATCTCGGGGGAGACCGTGGTCTTGGCGACCGCCGCGCGTGCGGCTTCGAGGTCGGCCGGGCCCGCTACGGGACGTACGCCGGCGGCCTTGAGGTCGCGGGGGTTGAAGCCCTCGGCGTGGCGGGTGAGGACGTCGATCTCGTCCTGGCGGGAGGGGAGCGGGATCGTCAGCTTGAGGAGGAAACGGTCCAGCTGGGCTTCGGGGAGGGGGTAGGTGCCCTCGTACTCCACCGGGTTCTGGGTCGCGGCGACCAGGAACGGGTCGGGGAGGAGGCGGGGGGTGCCGTCGACCGTGACCTGGCGCTCCTCCATGGCCTCCAGGAGGGACGACTGGGTCTTGGGCGGGGTGCGGTTGATCTCGTCGGCCAGGAGGAGGTTGGTGAAGACCGGGCCGGGCTGGAAGGAGAACTCGGCGGTACGGGTGTCGTAGACCAGGGAGCCCGTTACGTCGCTCGGCATGAGGTCGGGGGTGAACTGGACGCGCTTGGTGTCGAGTTCCAGTGCGGATGCGAGGGCGCGGACGAGCAACGTTTTGGCGACCCCAGGGACTCCTTCCAGTAGTACGTGTCCGCGGCAGAGGAGGGCGACGACGAGACCGGTCACGGCGGGGTCCTGGCCGACCACGGCTTTGGCGATCTCGGCGCGCAGGGCTTCCAGGGAGGCCCGGGCGGTGTCCGGGTCCCCGGTGGTCCCGGCGTTGTCAGTGGTCGGGTCCATCATGAACGGCGTACCTCTCTTTCGAGGGCGTCGAGTTGGTCGGCGAGGGAGATGAGGGCTGCGTCGTCGCTGGGCGGCGGGCCGAAGAGCAGGGAGTGCAGGGGCTGTCCGTCGCCTTCGGCGCGGAGGTGGGCGGACAGGGCGGGGAGCAGGGCTTCGGGCGCGTGCGCCTGGGTGACGGGGACGCCGACGAGGGGGGCGAGGCGGGTGCGGGTGGTGGAGCGAAGAGCGGTGGCCGCGCGGTCGCGGGCGGCCGCCTTGCGGTAGAGGCGGGCGCGGCCTTCGACGGTTTCGGAGGCGCGGATCGCCACGGGGAGTTTCTCGGGCACGAGGGGGCCGAGTCGGCGTGCCCTCCACAGGGCGGCGAGGGCTGCCGCGAAGAAGAGCTGGAGCGTGCCCCAGAGCCAGCCCGAGGGGAGCAGGTCGAGGAAGCCCTTTTCCGCATCCGGGTCGGCGGCGGAGGAGTCGGAGAGCGAGGGGAGGTACCAGACCAGATGGGGGCGGGAGCCGAGGAGTTGCAGGGCGAGCGAGGCGTTGCCCTGCTTGTCGAGGGTGTCGTTGTAGAGGATGTCGGGCGCGCCGAGCACGACGGTGTCGCCGTCCCCGGAAGCCGCCGGGACGCGCACCAGGGTGGGCAGGCGGTCGCTGGGGTAGCACTCGTCGTTGCCGGGGTGGGTGACGGTGTAGCGGATGCCGCCGGTGTCGGCGGTGCCCGCGCGTCGGGCGGCCGGGAGGGCGCAGTCGGGGGAGAGCGTCGAGTCGAGGCTGGTGGCGGGGTCCGCCACGACGCCGGGTGCCAGGCGCTCTACGGACCAGCTGCCGGGTGCGACGAGGATCGTCCGGCCGTCGGAGTCGGCGGTGGCGGAGTGCAGTTGGCTCTGCTGGCGGTGCGTCAGGAGGTCGGGTACGGCGACGAGGAGGGTGGTGTCGGGGCCGGTGGCGGCGCGGGCCTCGTCCAGGGTGGTGACGACGCGGGTGTCGACGCCCCGGTCGGCGAGGAGTTCGGCGACGGCCCGGCTGCCGAAGGGGTCGGCGGAGCGGGGGTCGAGGCTGCCGTGGCGTTCGGTGGAGCGGATCGCCGCGATCACGACGGCCGCGACGACGAGAAGCACGACAGCGAGGACGACGCCCCGCGCGCGGGTCCACACCTGGCGCGTGGTGGGCGAGGCCGAGGTGGACGGGAGCGTGGCCTCGGTGGTCATTCGGCGGCTCCGTGGCGGGCGTGCTGGTCCGCGCTGTGGCTGGTGTGCGCGGTGTTCGTGCCGCTCGCGGTCTGCGCGAGTACCGGCTTGGTGCGTTCCAGGTCGCGGTCTAGGTCGGCGATGCGGTGGTACGACGGCTCGGTCGCGGACCGGCCGCCGTATGTGACGTCGTCGAAGTCTCGGGCCGCGGAGCGCAGTCGGTCGGTGTGGGAGGGCAGGGCGCGGCCCGCTTCCGCGGCGGCCTCGTCGGCGGTGCGGCCGGGACGGATGTCGAGGAGAGCGCGTTCCTCCAGGGAGCGGACGATGGCGCGCATGCGTTCCTGGACGGCCTGGTTCCAGTGGCCCTGGGCGGCGTGGGCCTCGGCGGCCGCGCGGTGGTCGGCGGCGCTGCGGGGGCGGTCGTCGAACAGGGCGGCGGAGGAGCTGGGACCGCGGCGGGGGGTGCCCAGGCGCCACCACAGGGCGCCGGCGACCAGGAGGACGACGGTGATGACGACGACCAGGCCGAGCGCACCTCCCGGTGTCGCGGACGAGGCGGTGTCGAACAGCTTGCTCACCCAGTCCCAGAAGGCGTTGAGGGCACGTTGGAACCAGCTGGGGTCGTTCTCGTGGTACATCCGCTTGGCCAGCTCGCGGCGGGCGGCATCCCGCGCGGGGTCGCGCGGGGTCGTCAGCGGTGGTTCGTCGCCGGACCGTGCCAGGAACAGCACGGAGCCGTTTCCGGCGCGCAGCGAAGTGAGCACTCCCCCCGGCAGGTTCACCTCATCAGCTCCCGGGAGTGGCGCCGGTGCTGTAGCCCTGCACACCGGCCGCGCGGGCCAGTTCGAGGTCGAGGGCCTCGCGGCGGATGCGCTGGTCGATGTAGAGGAGCACGGTGACGCCCGCCGAGATCGGGAAGGTGATCATGGAGCCGATCACCGAGCCGATGCCGCTGATGATCAGGAACGTCCAGCCGAGGTCGCCGGTGCCGTTGACGAAGCCGCCGACGCCGTCGCCGCTCAGGGCCGCGGCGAGGAAGGTGAAGGGGAGGACGACGATCGCCGCGACGATGTTCGCGATGATCCCGGCCAGCAGCTGGATGCCGAGGACCCGCCACCAGGAGCCGCGGACCAGCTTCGTGGAGCGGCTCATCGACTTCACGATGGTCTGCTTCTCCAGCATCAGCGCGGGCGAGGCCAGCGAGAAGCGGATCATCAGCCACAGGGCCACGACACTCGCGCCGAGGATGCCCAGGACGGCGAGGGCGATTCCGCCGCCCTTGGAGCCCGCGACGCCCACGAGGATGCCGGGCAGCGCGCCGACCGCCAACACGCCGAAGGTGATGAGCAGCAGCAGGAAGATCAGACCGAACAGCCTGGGCACCTGCGGGCGGGCGTCCCGCCAGGCCTCACCGGTGGTGACGGGGCGGCCGAGCACGGCCCGGCTGGTGACCGTGGTGAGCAGTGCGGTGGCGACGACCGTGCCGATCAGGGAGATCAGGAAGACGACCGTGGTGCTGACCATGGTCTCGCCCAGGGCGCGCGTCACCTCGTCGGCGCTGGCGCTCGGGTCGCTGAGGGCCTCGGAGCCGGCGTTGTCGTCGAGGACGAAACCCTGGAGCAGGATGACCAGGACCTGGGTCACGACCGCGACGGTCAGCGAGATGCCGAGGACGGTGCGCCAGTAGGTGCGCATGGTGGAGACCGCGCCGTCGAGGATCTCGCCCACGCCGAGCGGGCGCAGGGGGATCACGCCGGGCTTGGCCGCGGGCGGGGGGCCGCCCCAGCCGCCGTATCCGGGGTGACCGGCGTAGCCGCCGCCCCAGCCCGGGCCCTGGGCCGGGCCGGCAGGCGGCTGGGATCCCCAGCCGCCGGGGGCGGGAGGCGGGGGAGGGGCCTGGCCCGGAGCGGTGGGGCCGGTGGGGGCAGACCACTGGGCGGCCGGCGGCTGTTCCTGGGACCACTTCGCGCCGGCGTCCTGCGAGGTGTCCGACGGCTGCTGCGTGGGCTGCGCCGGGTCGGAGGCCGCGGTCGGCTGCGCGCTGCCGTCG
Source organism: Streptomyces griseorubiginosus (assembly GCF_001514195.1). Lineage (GTDB taxonomy): Bacteria > Actinomycetota > Actinomycetes > Streptomycetales > Streptomycetaceae > Streptomyces > Streptomyces griseorubiginosus. The sequence continues at coordinate 5,628 of NZ_KQ948746.1, forward strand.
GGGGCAGCCGTCTCGGCGGGCTTCGCGTCGGTGGGCTCGGTGGGGCCGGACGTGCCGGGCTCGTGCCCGTCGGACGGGGCGGATCCGGGCGAGGCCCAGCCCGGAGTGTCTTTCATCGTCGCTCCTTCACGGTGCCCGTCCGCGGTCGCGGCGGCAGGTTGGCAGTCATCGTGTCATGGGGTGCTCGGCGAAGGGCCAGCCGCGGTAGGGGCTGCACGCCTTCAATACTCCGCCGGACAAGGGGCACACTGACGGCATGGCTGATCAGTACGCGCAAACCGGCGAGGACAGCAAGCCCACCGAGATACCGGCGATCCGCTGGGAAGAGCCACCCGAAGGTCCTGTACTGGTGCTTCTCGACCAGACGAGACTGCCGGCCGAGGAGGTCGAACTGGTCTGCACGGACGCGTCCGCGCTGGTGGAGGCGATCAGGTCGCTCGCCGTGCGCGGGGCGCCGCTGCTCGGGATCGCGGGGGCTTATGGGGTCGCGCTCGCCGCCGCGCGCGGGTACGACGTGGACGAGGCGGCGACCGTGCTGGCCGGGGCGCGTCCCACCGCGGTGAACCTGGCGGTCGGGGTGCGCAGGGCGCAGGCCGCGCACCGGGCGGAGCTCGCCAGGAGCGGCGATGAGAAGCAGGCGGCCGGAGCGGTGCTGGCGGCTGCGCGGGCGCTGCACCAGGAGGACGCGGCGGCCAGCTCGGCGATGGCCGAGCGTGGGCTGACGCTGCTGGACGAGCTGCTTCCGGGCGGCGGGCACCGGATCCTGACGCACTGCAACACCGGATCGCTGGTCTCTGGCGGCGAGGGTACGGCGTTCGCGGTGGCTCTCGCGGCGCACCGGGCGGGGCGGCTGCGGCGGCTGTGGGTCGACGAGACCCGTCCGCTGCTCCAGGGCGCCCGGCTGACGGCGTACGAGGCGGCGCGCAGCGGGATGGCGTACACCCTGCTGACCGACAACGCGGCGGGCTCGCTGTTCGCGGCCGGGGAGGTGGACGCGGTGCTGATCGGTGCGGACCGGATCGCGGCCGACGGCTCGGTGGCGAACAAGGTGGGGAGCTATCCGCTCGCGGTGCTCGCGCGGTATCACCATGTGCCGTTCATCGTGGTGGCACCGCTGACCACGGTGGATCCGGACACGCCGGACGGCGCGTCCATCGAGGTCGAGCAGCGGGCCGGGCACGAGGTCACCGAGATCGCGGCGCCCCAGGTCCCGGTGGCGGGAGGTGGCGCGGGCGGCGGGATTCCGGTGGCCCCGCTGGGTACTCAGGCGTACAACCCGGCCTTCGATGTGACACCGCCGGAGCTGGTGACGGCGATCGTCACGGAGGAGGGTGTGGTGTCGCCGGTGACGGCTGAGGCCCTTGCTGAGCTGTGTGCCAGGTCCCGGCAGATGACGATCAGCTGATCGAGGAACGGGGGCGACCCGGTCCGCCGAGGCGCGAAGCGCAGACAGTAGCGACCCCATACGACTATCGTCACAGGTCAGTGACCTCCCTCACCAGCGCCCCGGTCACTGTTACGAGAATGGGATGATGTCGTTTATGAAGGGACGAGTCCTTGTCGTCGACGACGACACCGCACTTGCCGAGATGCTGGGCATCGTGCTGCGTGGTGAAGGTTTTGAGCCGTCTTTCGTAGCCGACGGCGACAAGGCGCTGGCCGCGTTCCGTGAGGCCAAGCCGGATCTGGTGCTGCTGGACCTGATGCTGCCCGGTCGGGACGGCATCGAGGTGTGCCGCCTGATCAGGGCGGAGTCCGGGGTGCCGATCGTGATGCTGACGGCCAAGAGCGACACCGTCGATGTCGTCGTGGGACTGGAGTCCGGTGCCGACGACTACATCGTGAAGCCGTTCAAGCCGAAGGAGCTCGTGGCCCGCATCCGGGCGCGGCTGCGGAGGTCGGAGGAGCCGGCGCCCGAGCAGCTCGCCATCGGGGACCTGGTCATCGACGTGGCCGGGCACTCCGTGAAGCGGGACGGGCAGTCGATCGCGCTGACGCCGCTGGAGTTCGACCTGCTGGTCGCGCTCGCGCGCAAGCCGTGGCAGGTGTTCACGCGTGAGGTGCTGCTCGAGCAGGTGTGGGGCTATCGGCACGCCGCCGACACCCGGCTCGTCAACGTGCATGTACAGCGGCTGCGCTCCAAGGTCGAGAAGGACCCGGAGCGGCCGGAGATCGTGGTGACCGTCCGTGGTGTGGGTTACAAGGCAGGGCCCAGCTGACATGTCCGGAGACAGTGCCGCTTCGTCACCCGGGCGGACCGGGGCGAGTGCGGGGCGGCCTGTCGGGCGGAAGCCGGCGGGTTCCCGCTGGGGACGCTTCCTCGAGGGCGGGCTGCTTCAGGGCGGAGTCCAGGGCAGCCCGGTCCTGAGGCTGTTCATGCGCTGGGTGCGGCGGCCGCTGCTGCCCGTGATGCGGCTGTGGCGGCGCAACATCCAGCTCAAGGTCGTCGCGACGACCCTGCTGATGTCGCTCGGTGTGGTGCTGCTGCTGGGCTTCGTCGTCATCGGACAGGTGCGCAACGGCCTGCTCGACGCCAAGGTCAAGGCCTCGCAGAGCCAGGCCACCGGCGGGTTCGCGGTGGCCAAGCAGAAGGCGGACGAGGCGGGCGCCGGGACCGACGACGCGGCCACGGCGGCCGACGACCAGTCCGACCAGTTCGTCATCGAGTGGATGAGCAACCTCGTCTACTCGCTCTCCAGCGGCGGCCAGGGCGCCTTCGACGTGGTCACCCTGCCCGTGGGCGGCGACAGCGGCAGCGGGCGCGGACCGCGCGCCTCCGGCGATGTCGACCCGACGGCCAGCGTGCCCGAGGCACTGCGCACGAAGGTCGACCAGAGCACGACCGCCGCCCAGAGCTACACCCGCATCACCTACGACACCGGCGAGGAGTCCCAGCCGGCCCTCGTCATCGGCAAGCAGGTCAACGACCCGAACGGCGACCCGTACCAGCTGTACTACCTCTTCCCGCTCACCCAGGAGGAGAAGTCGCTCAGCCTGGTCAAGGGCACCCTGGCGACCGCCGGGCTCTTCGTCGTCGTACTCCTCGGAGCCATCGCCTGGCTCGTGGTGCGCCAGGTCGTCACGCCGGTGCGGATGGCGGCCGGGATCGCGGAGCGGTTGTCCGCCGGGCGGCTCCAGGAGCGCATGAAGGTCACCGGTGAGGACGACATCGCGCGTCTCGGTGAGGCCTTCAACAAGATGGCGCAGAACCTCCAGCTGAAGATCCAGCAGCTGGAGGACCTGTCGCGGATGCAGCGGCGGTTCGTGTCGGACGTGTCGCACGAGCTGCGGACGCCGCTGACGACCGTACGGATGGCCGCGGACGTCATCCATGACGCGCGTGAGGACTTCGACCCGATGACCGCGCGGTCGGCGGAACTGCTCGCGGACCAGCTGGACCGGTTCGAGACGCTGCTCGCGGATCTGCTGGAGATCAGTCGCTTCGACGCGGGCGCGGCGGCCCTGGAGGCCGAGCCCATAGACCTCAGGGAGGTCGTGCGGCGGGTGGTCGGCGGGGCCGAGCCGCTCGCCGAGCGCAAGGGTACGACGATCCGGGTGCTCGGCGACCAGCAGCCCGTCGTCGCGGAGGCCGACGCCCGGCGCGTCGAGCGGGTGCTGCGCAACCTCGTCGTCAACGCCGTCGAGCACGGCGAGGGCAAGGACGTCCTCGTCAAGCTGGCCGCGGCCGGCGGGGCGGTCGCGGTCGCCGTGCGCGACTACGGCGTCGGACTCAAGCCCGGCGAGGCCACGCGCGTGTTCAGCCGCTTCTGGCGGGCCGACCCGGCACGCGCGCGTACCACCGGCGGGACGGGCCTCGGGCTGTCCATCGCCCTGGAGGACGCGCGGCTGCACGGCGGCTGGTTGCAGGCGTGGGGTGAGCCGGGCGGCGGTTCGCAGTTCCGGCTGACGCTGCCCAGGACGGCCGACGAGCCGCTCAGGGGCTCGCCGATACCGCTGGAACCCAAGGACTCGCGACGCAACCGTGGACTGGACGACGCCGGGCTGCCGCGCGGGGGCGCGGACAAGGCGGCCACCGTGCCGGTCCAGCCGAAGACCGGCCAGGTGACCTCGCGGGATCCGATAACGCCGCGGACGGGTGCCGCGACACCCACAGCCGACCCGACCGCGCTGCCCGGCAACGGCTCGCGCGTGGTGCCGCGGCCCGCGGCGAACGGGCGGCGGCAGGACGGCACGTCCACCGCGGAGGGCGGTGAGGGCGCGAGCCGTTCGAACGACGGCTCGCAGGAGTCGTACGAACAGCAGGGGGAGGCCTTCCGTGGACGCTGACCGCGAAGGGAGCGGCGGGCGCGGGATCGGTCAGCGCGGGAGCGGCCGGCGCACGCCGGGGCGCGCGGTGGCGTACGCCGCGTGCGGGGTCGTACTTCTGGCGGGGTGCGCCTCCATGCCGGACAGCGGTGATCTGCGCGGGGTGGACTCCACGCCCCGGCAGGACACGCCGGTGCGGGTCTTCGCGATGCCGCCGCAGGAGGACGCCGAGCCGACCGACATCGTGCAGGGCTTTCTCGAGGCGCTGACCAGCGACGATCCCAACTACGAGACGGCCCGCAAGTATCTGACCCCGGCCGCGCAGAAGAAGTGGGAGCCGGGCCTTTCCACCACGGTGCTCGACGACGGGCCCGGCGCCGACATAGTGCGGCCCGCCGACCGGGAGCAGGCCGACGGCACCTGGTTCACGCTGATCGGCACCAAGGTGGCCGTCGTGGACGCGCAGCAGTCGTACGCGCCGACCTCCGGTCAGTACCGGGAGACCGTGCACCTGGTGCAGGACAAGAAGACCAAGCAGTGGCGGATCGACACCCCTCCCCAGGGTGTCGTCATGGGGAAGTCGGACTTCCAGCGCAACTACGTGGCCGTCAACAAGTACTACTTCGCCTCGGAGGCCAAGGCGCTGGCCGTTCCGCAGACGGTGGCCGTCGCCGACCCGGTGTACGTGCGTGAGCGGGTGGATCCCGTGACGCAGGTGGTGCGCTCGCTGCTCAACGGGCCGACGCGGTGGCTCGACCCCGTCGTCAGGACGAGCTTTCCCACGGGCACCGCCCTCCAGAAGGGGACCTCGTCGCTGACCCCCGACGACCGGGGCGCGCTGACCGTGCCGCTCAACGACAAGGCTGGGCACGTCAGTTCGGACCGGTGCCGGGCCATGGCGGCTCAGCTGCTGTTCACCTTGCAGAACCTCGCGCCGGCCGTGGACACGGTCGAACTACAGGCCGACCGCAGGCCGTTGTGCTCCGCCGACGGGGACGATGCCAACGGCGTCGCCCAGCGCGGCTCGGTGGAGAAGCCGGCGTCCCTGTACTTCGTGAACGGTGAGCACCGGCTGGTACGGATGCCCGCGGTTCCGGACAGCGGCGACGCGAAGGCGGAGCCGGTGCCCGTGCCCGGGGCGCTCGGCGACGGTGACAAGGACCTGCGGTCGGTGGCCGTCTCGCGCGACGAGCACATGGCCGCCGGTGTCTCTCTCGACGGCAGGTCGCTGTACGTCGGATCGCTGGTGTCGGGCGGGTCGCTCGGGGACCCGGTGCTGGTCAGCACGGGCAAGGCGGCCGAGGACCGGCTGACCACGCCGAGTTGGGACATCGAGGGCGACCTGTGGGTGGCAGACCGGAATCCCGCCGATCCGCGGCTGCTGCTATTCAAGGAGGGCGCGGGCAAACCGCTGAAGGTGGAGACTCCCGGGCTCGACGGGCGGATCAAGGACCTGCGGGTGGCGGCGGACGGGGTGCGGATCGCGCTCGTCGTGCAGAAGGGCGGCAAGCAGTCGCTGTACGTCGGGCGGATCGAGCGCGAGGGAAAGATCGGCGACGCGCGGAGCGTCTCGGTGCGGGAACTGCGCTCCACCACGCCGGATCTGGAGGAGGTCACGACCATGTCCTGGGCCGGCGACAGCAGGCTCGTGGTGGTCGGGCGGGAGCAGGGCGGAGTGCAGCAGACGCGGTACGTCCAGGTCGACGGGTCCACGCCCGAGGGGCCGCCGCCGGCCGCGCTGACGGGTGTGAAGGAGGTCGCCGCCTCGGAGGACGACGATGTGCCGTTGGCCGCGTACTCGGAGGACGGGATCGTACGGCTGCCGTCGGGGGCGCAGTGGCAGAAGGTGGATGCGGACGGGACGGCGCCGGTTTATCCGGGGTGACGGGGGCGTGGTGACGGCGGCGTGGTGACCGGCCACGGTGACGGGCATCGGTGACGGGTCACGATGACGTCGCTCGTTCGCGGAGCGTGTTGTAGGGAGCGGTTGCTTTTGCCGGGGGAGGCCCTGGTGGGGGTGGCCGCTTTTCCTTTCGGGTCTTATCGAGCGTGGCGGTGCGGATTCGAGGCACTGGTCCTCGGGGGCCGAAGCAATTCGTTGTATGGGGTCGGTATTTGATGTGGGAACTGCTGTTCGGGTAAGCGGCGGGGTTTTCCACAGGGGGTTATCCACAGGGGTGGTCGGCCGGCCCCCGTGTTGGCACAGTGGTGGGCATGCGGGGGTGGTGGCAGGACCTCACCGATCTGGTGCTGCCGGCCGAGTGCGGAGGCTGCGGGAGGCCTCGCACGGCGCTCTGTCCTGAGTGCCGTGCCGCCCTGGACGGGGCCGCACCGCGCCGGGTGCGACCGGTGCCGGAGCCGCCCGGACTGCCGGCCGTGCATGCGGCGGCTCGGTATGCGGATGCGGTGCGGGCGGTGCTGTTGGCGCACAAGGAGCGGGGCGCTCTGGGGCTCGCGGGGCCGCTCGGTTCGGCATTGGCGGGAGCCGTGTGGGCGGGGGTGCGGGAGGTTCGTGAGACGGGCGACGAGGGAGCGGCCTGGGGGCGCGTGCTGTTGGTCCCTGTGCCGTCCGCGCGGCGGGCCGTGCGGGCCCGGGGACATGACCCGGCCCGGCGGATCGCCCTCGCGGCGGCGGGAGAACTGCGGCGGGCGGGGATGCCGGCGCGCGTGGTGGCCGTACTGCGGCAGCGGCGGGGCGTGGCCGACCAGTCGGGGCTCAACTCCCGGCAGCGGATGGACAACCTCGCCGGTGCGCTGACCGTGGTGCCGGGCGGCGGACGGCTGCTGTCCGAAGGACTGGTCGTGCTGGTCGACGACCTGATGACGACGGGGGCGACCTTGGCGGAGGCGGCTCGGGCGGTACGGGAGGCGAGGGAGGGGGAACACCGGGGGCACCTCGGTGCGGGGGCCGGGGTTCGTGGGGAGCACCGCGGACTCAGGGCTTGCGAGGGGAGGGCCGGGCCTCGTGGCCAACAGGCTTGGTCTCGTGATGAACAGATGGCGGCCGGACGCCGTGATCAACGGCAACAGGGGGTGGGCGGAGGACCTGCCCAGCGGGGCGGGCTCGGCGGGCTGCGGCAGCCCGAGTCGAGGGCGGAGGCCGGTCGCCGGCAGTCGGAGTCGGAGAGGTGGAGCGCCGACGCGCAGGCGGCCATTGACGGCTGGCGTGAGCGGGCCAGGGCGGCGAGGGACGCGCGGGATGGTCACGGGCAGGGGGCGACGGATGAGCGGGCTGACCAAGGGCCGACGGAGTCGCGGCGGTCGGAGACAAGTGCGTGGCTTGCTCCGGGGCAACCGGGGGCAGGCGGGAGCCACAGGGGACGGTCGCAGGGACCTGGTGGGGCTCGCAAGGTGCGGGGAGTGGGTGGATGCGGGAGTGACGGGGAGAGCGTCGTGTACACGGCCGCAACACGGGAAGGCATGAGGGACCGGATGATCGCAGGGACCGAGGAGGACACGGCCCGGGAGCGCTGCCAGGGGGCGGCGGGCGCCGGTGGCGTCCGTGACCTGATCTGCGCGGCTGTGGTCGCGGCCTCGCCGGATTCCTCCGAGATAAACCGGAACTGACTGTCAAGTTGCATCGTTGCAGGTTGTGAGAGGACCAATTCACCTGAACGGAGGTACGCCGCGGTAGAGGGTGACGACATCCGTCCGGGCGAGATATGTTCGGTTGTGAGAGAAAGGCGCAGGCCACACCTCACTAATCCGAATGCCGTGCCGCGGGATTTCCATCATCACCCGCGCCGGTGGAATGGAGATCTTGCCCGCGGGGGAGGAGGTGGAAGTCACCGAGTCCGAGGTTCCGGGGCTCACCGGAGCTTGGTGCAAAAGGGAGATGCTCCGCATCGAGGCGGAGCGATCCGGGAACGGAGTTCTGCGTGGACATCGTCGTCAAGGGCCGCAAGACCGAGGTGCCCGAGCGGTTCCGCAAGCACGTGGCCGAGAAGCTGAAGCTGGAGAAGATCCAGAAGCTCGATGGCAAGGTGATCAGCCTCGACGTCGAGGTGTCCAAGGAGCCGAACCCCCGACAGGCCGACCGTTGTGACCGAGTGGAGATCACGCTCCGCTCCCGCGGTCCGGTGATCCGGGCGGAAGCGGCAGCCAGCGACCCGTACGCGGCACTCGACCTGGCAGCGGAGAAGCTGGACGCCAGGCTGCGCAAGCAGCACGACAAGCGCCACACGCGGCGCGGCGCACGCCGGCTCACGGCGGCCGAGGTCCCGGACCACGTTCCGGACGCGGCGACCCTCAACGGCAACGGTCACCCCGTGCACGAGGACGAGCCGGAGGGCGTACCCACCAAGAGGATCGGCTCGCTGGAGATCAAGGGCGAAGGCCCCCTGATCGTCCGCGAGAAGACCCATGTCGCCTCCCCGATGACTCTCGACCAGGCGCTCTACGAGATGGAACTGGTCGGGCACGACTTCTATCTGTTCGTCGACTCCGAGACCAAGGAACCGAGTGTCGTCTACCGGCGGCACGCATACGACTACGGCGTCATCCACCTGAGCACGGACCCGATGGTCGCCCGGGCACACTCTCCCGCGCCCGGTGGCACGACGGGGAGCTGACCCTCCCGGATGACAGCTGACGGGTGCCCCTGGAGCGCGTGTGCGCCCCCAGGGGCACCCGCGTGCGACCGTTTCGCGCCTCGCTCTGTCATCTCACTGTCGTCCGGGCATGAAATCATGGCCGTACCGGCCCAACCGGTGGGTCGTTGCCTTGGGTTGGCGATGGCACGAACCAGCCACAGCCTTCAGGGGGAGGAACGATGGCGGACAGCTTCGGACCGCTGCGCGGCGAGGGCGCCGACGACGGCGTCGACGACATGGGCGCGGACGCGGGCTCACCACGCAAGGAACCCATCCGGGTCCTGGTCGTGGACGACCATGCGCTCTTCCGGCGGGGACTGGAGATCGTGCTGGCGGCCGAGGAGGACATCCAGGTCGTCGGCGAGGCGGGCGATGGCGCGGAGGCCGTCGACAAGGCCGCCGACCTGCTGCCGGACATCGTTCTGATGGACGTGCGGATGCCCAAGCGAGGCGGCATCGAGGCCTGCACCTCCATCAAGGAGGTGGCACCCAGCGCGAAGATCATCATGCTGACGATCAGTGACGAGGAAGCCGACCTCTACGACGCGATCAAGGCCGGTGCGACCGGATACCTCCTCAAGGAGATCTCCACGGACGAGGTCGCCACCGCGATCCGCGCGGTGGCCGACGGGCAGTCGCAGATCAGCCCCTCCATGGCGTCGAAGCTGCTCACCGAGTTCAAGTCGATGATCCAGCGGACCGACGAGCGGCGGCTGGTGCCCGCGCCGCGGCTGACCGACCGGGAGCTGGAAGTCCTCAAGCTCGTCGCCACCGGGATGAACAACCGTGACATCGCCAAGGAGTTGTTCATCTCCGAGAACACCGTGAAGAACCATGTGCGCAACATCCTGGAGAAGCTTCAGCTGCACTCCAGGATGGAGGCCGTCGTCTACGCGATGCGCGAGAAGATCCTAGAGATCCGCTAGCGCCTTCACGAGGGGCTCGCGGAGCTCCGGAGCGTCCACCCGCTCCACACGTACGTCCGTGCAGTCCACCCAGCTCGCCGCCTCGACCAGGGCCTGCGCCACCGCCGGGACCGCCTTCGGGCCGTCCAGCGTGACCTGCCGGGCCACCAGCGTGCCGCCCTCGCGGGCCGGGTCCACGCGGCCGACCAGACGGCCACCTGCCAGTACCGGCATCGCGAAGTAGCCGTGAATCCGCTTGGGCTTGGGGACGTAGGCCTCCAGGCGGTGGGTGAAGCCGAAGATCCGCTCCGTACGCGCGCGTTCCCAGATCAGGGAGTCGAACGGGGACAGCAGGGTGGTGCGGTGGCGGCCGCGCGGAGGCGTCTCCAGGGCCGCGGGGTCGGCCCAGGCCGGCTTGCCCCAGCCCTCGACGGTCACCGGTACCAGGCCGGAGTCGGCGATCACCGCGTCGACCTGCTCGCCCTTCAGGCGGTGGTAGTCGGCGATGTCCGCACGGGTGCCGACCCCCAGGGACTGCCCGGCGAGACGGACCAGGCGGCGCACGCACTCGGTGTCGTCCAGCTCGTCATGGAGCAGGTCGGCGGGGACGGCACGCTCGGCGAGGTCGTACACCCGCTTCCAGCCGCGGCGCTCCACGCAGACCACCTCGCCGTACATCAGGGCGCGTTCGACGGCGACCTTGGTGCCGGACCAGTCCCACCACTCGCTGGTCCGCTTCGCGCCGCCCAACTCCGTGGCGGTGAGGGGGCCTTCGGTGCGGAGCTGCTTGACGACCTGGTCGTAGGTGCCTTCCGGGAGCTGGTGGTTCCAGTGCGGGCGGGACCGGTAGGCGCGGCGACGGAAGGCGAAGTGGGGCCATTCCTCGATGGGGAGGATGCAGGCCGCGTGCGACCAGTACTCGAAGGCGTGGGGGCGCGGCTGCGCCGCGCCGGGGGGCGCGGTGGTCCAGTAGGCGTCCTCCACCGTTCTGCGGCCCACCGCGCCGAGACGGGCGTACGGGATCAGCTCGTGGGAGCGGGCCAGGACCGAGATGGTGTCGAGCTGGACCGCGCCCAGGTGGCGGAGGACGCCGCGGACTCCGGCCCGCCGGTCGGGAGAGCCGAGGAAGCCCTGGGCACGCAGCGCGATACGACGGGCCTCGTCGGCCGAGAGGTCGGTGGTGGGACGCGGGGTCGTCATGGGTCCGAACGATAGAGGCAGGCACTGACAGTCCGAGGTGACCTGCGCATTTGTCGGGACAGGCGTTACCGGGGCGCCGGCAGGTACTGGGCGGTCGACGGCAGGCCCAGGTCGGAGGGGAGCAGTGCGCCGAGCCAGCAGTCCCGGCGGATGCCCTGGTGGGCGATGCCGGAGCGCATGACGCCCTCGACGACGAAGCCGGCGCGCTCGGCCACCGCGCGCGAGGGCTCGTTGCCCACTTCGGCGCGCCACTCCACGCGGTCGACGGACAGCTCGGTGACGGCCCAGCGGGAGGCGGCGAGGACGGCCTCGGTGACGTAGCCCTTGCCGCGGTGCTCCTTGACGGCCCAGTAGCCGATCTCGGCCGTGGCCTGCCCCCGCATGGTCAGACCCAGCATGCCCACCAGGTCCTCCCCTTCGGGGAGGAAGAGACCCCAGGTGAACATCGTGCCGTTCGCCCAGCCCTGCGGGACCAGCTGCTCGGTGAAGCCCTGGGCGTGCTCGGGCAGGTACGGCGAGGGGATGGTCGTCCAGCGCAGGATGTCGGGATCCTGGACGGCGGTGAACACGGTCTCGGTGTCCTGCGGGCCGGGCGTGCGCAGCAGCAGGCGGTCGGTGGTGAGGGTGACGGGGTCCATCGACTGATTCTGCTCAGGTGTTCGGTGAAGGCGCCATCAGTTTTGCTGTGAGTGAGCGGGCCGTCACAATTCGCGCAATTCGTGAGCGGGACGCGGCACCATCGGCGTTGCTCGTCCGTTGTCACCTTTGAAGCAGATTTGAAGATGCTGACAGTCGGCGTACCCGGCAGGCCTCCCGGCCTGGCGGTGTCCTCGCATACGATGGCCGTTGCTCAGTAAGTGAAATGGAAACCGACCGTCCCAGGCCCGACCGGCAAGGAGACCAACCCCCGTGTCCGTCCTCTCGAAGATCATGCGTGCAGGCGAAGGCAAGATCCTGCGCAAGCTGCACCGCATCGCGGACCAGGTCAACTCCATCGAAGAGGACTTCGTCGACCTCTCCGACGCCGAGCTGCGTGCCCTCACCGAGGAGTACAAGCAGCGGTACGCCGACGGTGAGAGCCTGGACGACCTGATGCCCGAGGCGTTCGCCACCGTGCGCGAAGGTGCCAAGCGCGCCCTCGGACAGCGTCACTACGACGTGCAGATCATGGGCGGCGCCGCCCTGCATCTCGGCTATGTCGCCGAGATGAAGACCGGTGAGGGCAAGACCCTCGTCGGCACCCTGCCCGCGTACCTGAACGCGATCTCCGGCAAGGGCGTCCACCTCATCACGGTCAACGACTACCTGGCCGAGCGCGACTCCGAGATGATGGGCCGCGTCCACAAGTTCCTGGGCCTGACCGTCGGTTGCATCCTCGCCAACATGACGCCGGCCCAGCGCCGTGAGCAGTACGCGTGCGACATCACCTACGGCACGAACAACGAGTTCGGCTTCGACTACCTGCGCGACAACATGGCGTGGTCCCAGGACGAACTCGTCCAGCGCGGCCACAACTTCGCCATCGTCGACGAGGTCGACTCCATCCTCGTCGACGAGGCCCGTACGCCGCTGATCATCTCCGGCCCGGCCGACCAGGCCACCAAGTGGTACGGCGACTTCGCCAAGCTGGTCCTGCGCCTGAAGAAGGGCGAGGCGGGCAACCCCCTCAAGGGCATCGAGGAGACCGGCGACTACGAGGTCGACGAGAAGAAGCGCACGGTCGCCATCCACGAGTCCGGCGTCAGCAAGGTCGAGGACTGGCTGGGCATCGACAACCTCTACGAGTCGGTGAACACCCCTCTGGTGGGCTACCTGAACAACGCCATCAAGGCGAAGGAGCTCTTCAAGAAGGACAAGGACTACGTCGTCATGGACGGCGAGGTCATGATCGTCGACGAGCACACCGGCCGTATCCTCGCCGGCCGCCGCTACAACGAGGGCATGCACCAGGCGATCGAGGCGAAGGAAGGGGTGGACATCAAGGACGAGAACCAGACCCTTGCCACGATCACCCTCCAGAACTTCTTCCGCCTCTACAAGCGTCACGACCACAACGGCAAGGAACAGCCCGGTCTGTGCGGCATGACCGGTACGGCGATGACCGAGGCCGCCGAGTTCCACCAGATCTACAAGCTCGGCGTGGTGCCCATCCCGACGAACCGGCCGATGATCCGCAAGGACCAGTCGGACCTGATCTACCGCACCGAGGTCGCGAAGTTCGAGGCGGTCGTCGACGACATCGTCGAGAAGCACGAGAAGGGCCAGCCGATCCTGGTCGGCACGACCTCGGTCGAGAAGTCCGAGTACCTCTCGCAGCAGCTGTCCAAGCGAGGCGTCCAGCACGAGGTGCTGAACGCGAAGCAGCACGACCGGGAGGCGACGATCGTCGCCCAGGCCGGCCGCAGGGGCGCCGTCACCGTCGCCACGAACATGGCCGGCCGCGGTACCGACATCAAGCTCGGGGGCAACCCCGAGGACCTCGCCGAGGCCGAACTGCGTCAGCGCGGTCTCGACCCCGAGGAGCACATCGAGGAGTGGGCCGCCGCTCTGCCGGCCGCCCTGGAGAAGGCCGAGCAGGCCGTCAAGGCCGAGAAGGAAGAGGTCGAGGCACTCGGCGGCCTCTACGTGCTCGGCACCGAGCGGCACGAGTCGCGCCGTATCGACAACCAGCTGCGCGGTCGTTCCGGCCGTCAGGGCGACCCGGGCGAGTCCCGCTTCTACCTCTCCCTCGGTGACGACCTGATGCGCCTGTTCAAGGCCCAGATGGTCGAGCGCGTGATGTCGATGGCGAACGTCCCCGACGACGTGCCGATCGAGAACAAGATGGTCACGCGCGCGATCGCGTCCGCCCAGTCGCAGGTCGAGCAGCAGAACTTCGAGACCCGCAAGAACGTCCTGAAGTACGACGAGGTCCTGAACCGGCAGCGCGAGGTCATCTACGGCGAGCGCCGCCGCGTCCTGGAGGGCGAGGACCTCCAGGAGCAGATCTTCCACTTCATGGACGACACCATCGACGCGTACGTCGCGGCGGAGACCGCCGAGGGCTTCGCCGAGGACTGGGACCTCGACCGGCTGTGGGGCGCGTTCAAGCAGCTCTACCCGGTGAAGATCACTGTCGAGGAGCTGGAGGACGCGGCGGGCGACCGCGCGGGTCTGACCGCCGAGTACATCTCCGAGTCCATCAAGGACGACATCCACGAGCAGTACGAGGCGCGTGAGGCGCAGCTCGGCTCCGAGATCATGCGTGAGCTGGAGCGCCGGGTCGTGCTGTCGGTCCTGGACCGCAAGTGGCGCGAGCACCTCTACGAGATGGACTACCTCCAGGAGGGCATCGGCCTGCGCGCGATGGCCCAGAAGGACCCGCTGGTCGAGTACCAGCGCGAGGGCTTCGACATGTTCACCGCCATGATGGAGGGCATCAAGGAGGAGTCCGTCGGCTACCTGTTCAACCTGGAGGTCCAGGTCGAGCAGCAGGTCGAGGAGGTCCCGGTCGAGGACGCCGCGCCGTCGCTCGACAAGAAGGACGCGGTGCCCGCGCAGGCCGGTGCGCGTCCGGAGATCCGGGCCAAGGGACTCGACGCTCCGCAGCGCCGGGACCTGCACTTCTCCGCGCCGACCGTGGACGGCGAGGGCGGTGTCGTCGAGGGCGAGTTCGCCGACGACGACGAGCCGGTGCGCTCCGAGGCGGACGGCCTCACGCGCGCGGAGCGCAGGAAGCAGTCCCGTGGCCGGGGGCGGCGCAAGAAGTAGTTCTGTCTGACGCCGCGGCGCCCTGGGGCGCTGGGGCGGTGGAAGGGCCGGGTCACCTGAGGGTGCCCGGCCCTTCGGCGTGCGGTGGGCATGCGATGGGCGTGCGGTGGGCGCGAGGGGGGCGGCTGCCGGGGACAGCGGGGCCCATGGGTGCCTGCAAGGGCTTCTCGGACCGGGTTTCTCCGCGGATTCGTCAGTCGTCGTCGGGGCGTGGGGCTCGGGGACCGCCCAGTTCGACCGCGGTGCAGCGCCAGCGCAGGTCCTGGCCCTGTTCCAGGCGGAAGGCCATGGCGCGCAGCTGGTCGCCGGCCCCGATGCGGGCGAAGGCCTCCACGGCGCCCTGGCGGGGCACGTAGTAGCCGATGTCGCGGACGACGGGGCGGGAGCCGCGGGTGCGCAGGGGACCGCGTTCGGCGAGCCAGGCCAGTTCGTCGTAGGCGCGGCCCGCGGTGTGCCGGAGCATCGAGTGGACGGGGCGCTGACCGCTCAGGACGGCGAGGAGGAGGTCGGCGAAGAGATCGGTGGGGCGGGGCCGGGGGACGGGGGCGTGGGGTCGGCGGGGGGTCTGGGGCGGAACGAGAGGGATGAGGTCCGTGGGGACGTCCGGGGTGGCATCGGAGGCCGTGTCCGGAGTGGCGGTAAGGCGGGTCGTGGTCGGCGTGCCGGTTCGGGTGGGGGTGCCCTGGGGGCGGCTGTCCGTGGGCCTCGTGCGGGGACGGGTGCCGTTGCCGGGGGAGCCCGGTGGGCGGCCGTCGCCCGGGGACGTACCGGGGGTGCTGCCGCCGGGGGTGCGCGGTGGGCTGCCGGCGGGGCGGCGGGAGTCGTGGCGGGCCGGCGGGCGGGTGCCGGAGCGGTGCTGGGCCCTGGTCATGACCTTGTTCATGGGATCCCCGTTCTGCGAGCCCGGAAAGTACCGGGCGGTAACTTCGTGCTTGGGGATCTTGTACGGGGCCGCGGGCCACGACGGCAAGGAAGCCGAGAGCCGGGTCGGACGGCCGGAATCTTCACCTATCAGGGTGATGCGAGGGGGTGGAGGCCCATGATCCCGGGGGTGGGCCGGGTGAATTTCGGGACGGGCGTGGACGCCTCACGGAGTCCGGGCAGGGACTCGAAAGGGGACGCCCGCACGTATCCTGAAGGCCTTCGCGGAGCCCCTCCGACCGCGTCCTTCGACCACGTTCTCCGACCACGAAAGCGGCCAGCCATGCGCGTCTACGTCCCCCTGACCCTCCCCGGTCTCGCCGAGGCGTACAAGACGGGTGAGCTGGGGGCCGAGCCGCTCCTCGCCTACGCCGTCACGCCCGCTCTGCGTGAGTGGTACCTCTCCGACGACATCGAGGAACTGGAGTACGCGGCGCTGAGCCGGGCCGCGCTCGCCTCGCTGCGGCTGCTCGCGGCGGACGCCGGGGCCGTGCGGCGCCGGGTCGTGGTGGCCGTCGACGTGGCCGACGGGGCGGCGGTCGCCGACCCCGACCGGGCGCTGGACCCCACGGCGCTCGGTGAGGTGCGGGTCGCCGGGCCGGTGAAGCTCGCCAAGGCCGCCGCGGTCCACGTCGACTCGGACGACGCGGAGGAGGACGTCACCGCCGCCGTGGACGCGCTGCCGGCGGCGGACGGCGGGGACGACGACGCGCAGTTCGTCGTGGACGGGGCCGAGGACCACGAGCTGCTGTGGTACGCGACGCAGGAGATTCCCCACCTGGTCGGATGGGGCGGCTGAGCTTGTTCTCCGGCCGGTTCTACCCGCTGTGACCTGCTGGTCTCTTGATTGTCAGTGGGGGCGGGTACGTTTTTGGCATGGGGAAGCTGACAGGGGCGCACATCGTCTGGGACTGGAACGGCACGCTGTTCCACGACAATGACGCGATCATCGGGGCGACGAACGCGGCGTTCGGCGAGCTGGGGCTGGCGCCGATCACGATGGAGCAGTACCGGGCGCTGTACTGCGTGCCGGTGCCGAAGTTCTACGAGCGGTTGCTGGGGCGGCTGCCCACCGATGCCGAGTGGGAGGTCATGGACGAGACCTTCCATCGGTACTACGCCGAGCACCGGGTGGCGTGCCGGCTGACCGACGGGGCGGTGGAGCTGCTGACGGGGTGGGGAGCGGCCGGGCGCAGCCAGTCGATCCTCAGCATGTACGTGCACGACGAACTGGTGCCGTTGGTGCGCGGGTTCGGGATCGAGGCGCACTTCCTGCGGGTGGACGGGCGGACCGGGCCTTCGGGGGGCAGCAAGGCGGAGCACATGGAGCGGCACCTCGCCGCGCTGGTGGGGGTGGAGGCGGCTCGGACCGTGGTGATCGGGGATGCCGCGGATGATGCTGTGGCGGCGATGCGGGTGGGGGCGCGGGCCGTGCTGTACACCGGGGGGTCGCACAGCAGGGCCAGCCTTGAGGGGGTGGGGGTGCCGGTGGTGGACACCTTGGCGGAGGCGGTCGCGGAGGCGGAGCGAATAGCGGCGTGACGGGTGGGTGCCGGGGCGGTGATGCCGGTGCGGGTGCCGGGTGTGCCGGTGCCGGTGTCTGAGCTGTGCTCGGGGTGCCGTGGGCCGGGGGTGGGTTTCGCTCGCCGCCGCTGGGCGGGTGCCGCTGCGCCCACCCGTGCCGCCCCAGCGGCACGACTGCCCGCAGCTACGGAGTGGGGTTGCCGCTGTGCTCTCCCGTGCCTCCACTGGCACGACTGCCCGCAGCTACGGCGATGGGTTGCCGTTGCGATCTCCCGTGCCTTGAGCCTTGAGCGGCACGACTGCCCGCCGTTACGGCGATGGGGTGCCGCTCTGTCCTCCGCTGACCTCAACTCCCCTACGTCACCGGTGCCTTCGCCCTGAGGACTCGTAGGAACTCCCTCATCCATGCCGAGTGGTCCGGCCAGGCTCGGGAGGAGATCAGGGTGCCGTCGACCACCACCTCGGCGTCCTGGAAAGCCGCGCCGGCGGACTGCATGTCGGGTTCCAGGGCCGGGTACGCCGTCACGCGGCGGCCGCGCAGGCCGTCGACCGCGGCGGTGAGCAGGGGGCCGTGGCAGATCTGGGCGACCGGCTTGTCCGCGTCGAAGAAGGACTTGAGGATCTTGCGGAGTTCGGGGTCGTTGCGGAGGTACTCCGGGGCCCGGCCGCCGGGGATGACGAGGGCGGCGTACCGACCGGCGTCGACCTCGGCGAAAGCCAGGTCGGCGGGCCAGGTGTACCCCGGCTTCTCGGTGTAGGTGTCGAAGCCTGGCTCGAAGTCGTGGACGACGAACCGGAGCTGCTTGCGGGCGGGAGCCGCGATGTGGACGTCGTAGCCCTCCTCGCGGAGCCGCTGGTAGGGGTACAGCACCTCCAGTGACTCCGCCGCGTCGCCGGTGACGATCAGGATTTTGGCTGTCATGTCGGCAACGTGCATCCAGGAAGCGAGCTTGCCAAGGGGGTGCGCGGCATCGGGGGGTGGGGGCCCACGCCGGAGCGGCGGATAGCGGAGGACGGGCTCGCGTCCCGTTTCAGGGGAGCGGCCGACGGCCGGCTGGACGTCGGACGGCCCGTCGGACGGCGTGTCCTGTTACGACGGCTTCGCCCCTTCCGCCCCTGTGCAGACTGTCAAACTTCCACCCCCGGTTTTGTACACATACGGCTCATGACGACCCCCCTGTAAGGAGCGATAGCCTTGGTGGCGTGATCAGCGCGATAGTTCGCGGGGGCGCTGTGGCTCCCGCCCTGCGCCCGGTGTGCACGGAACATCTCCGTGGCCGGGCGGCGGCCGCTGGTCCGCGCGGGCGGGACGGGGTCGTAGGGACCCTCATGACGCCGCTTACACCCTCGTCAGCGACGCGGCAGAGAGCAGCGTCACACCTGTCGAGCGTGTCGAGAATGGCTGATATCCCCCCGCTCATCTCACCCTGCGGCATAGCGTCGGAGCAGACCGGAGACCCCGGGCCGTGGCGTCGAGCCGCAGGAGAAGAGACCGTACTTCCTTCTACGTCACGCAACGGCGCGCGACAGGAGTCAGAGGACAATGCAGACCAAGCTGGACGAAGCAAAGGCCGAGCTGCTCGAAAGGGCTGCACGGGTAGCTGAGAACAGCCCGGTCGGGGGGCACCTACCGACTGGGACGACCGACGAGGACACTCCCCGCACCCCGGACACCCCGGACAGCGAGACCGTGCTCTCGTTCCTCCAGCGCTACTACCTGCACACCGCCCCGGAAGACCTCACCGGCCGCGACCCGATCGACGTCTACGGCGCCGCGCTCTCCCACTACCGGCTGGGCGAGACGCGCCCGCAGGGTACGGCCAATGTGCGGGTCCACACGCCGACGGTGGAGGAGAACGGGTGGACGTGCACCCACTCCGTCGTCGAGGTCGTCACCGACGACATGCCCTTCCTCGTCGACTCCGTCACCAACGAGCTGACCCGGCAGGGGCGCGGCATCCATGTCGTGATCCACCCCCAGGTCGTCGTCCGCCGCGACCTCACCGGCAAGCTGATCGAGATCCTCACCGTCCCGCCGGCCGCCCAGGATCTCCCGCACGACGCGCACACCGAGTCCTGGATCCACGTCGAGATCGACCGTGAGACCGACCGCTCCGACCTGAAGCAGATCACCAACGACCTGCTGCGCGTGCTCTCCGACGTCCGCGAAGCCGTCGAGGACTGGGAGAAGATGCGGGATGCGGCCCTGCGGATGGCCGACGAGCTGCCCGCCGAGCCCGTCGCCACCGATCTGCGCGACAGCGAGATCGAGGAGGCCCGCGAGCTGCTGCGCTGGCTGGCCGCCGACCACTTCACCTTCCTCGGCTACCGCGAGTACCAGCTGCGCGAGGACGACTCCCTCGCGGCCGTGCCCGGCACCGGCCTCGGCATCCTGCGCTCCGACCCGCACCACGCCGGGGAGGAGGGCCACCCGGTCTCCCCGTCCTTCGAGCGGCTGCCCGCCGACGCCCGCGCCAAGGCCCGTGAGCACAACCTGCTCGTGCTGACCAAGGCCAACAGCCGGGCGACCGTGCACCGGCCGTCGTACCTCGACTACATCGGCGTCAAGAAGTTCGACGCGGACGGCAATGTCGTCGGCGAGCGGCGGTTCCTCGGTCTGTTCTCCTCCGCCGCCTACACCGAATCGGTGCGCCGGGTTCCGGTCATCCGGCGCAAGGTGGACGAAGTGCTGGAGCGGGCCGGGTTCTCGCCCAACAGCCACGACGGCCGGGACCTGCTCCAGATCCTGGAGACCTACCCGCGCGACGAGCTCTTCCAGACCCCCGCCGACGAGCTGGAGTCCATCGCGACCTCCGTCCTGTACCTCCAGGAGCGGCGCCGGCTGCGCCTGTACCTGCGGCAGGACGAGTACGGCCGCTACTACTCGGCCCTCGTCTACCTCCCCCGCGACCGCTACACCACCGGCGTGCGCCTGAGGATCATCGACATCCTCAAGGAGGAACTCGACGGCATCAGCGTCGACTTCACCGCCTGGAACACCGAGTCGATCCTGTCCCGGCTGCACTTCGTGGTCCGTGTCCCGCAGGGCACCGAGCTGCCGCAGCTCAGTGACAGCGACAAGGAGCGCATCGAGGCCCGTCTGGTCGAGGCCGCCCGCTCCTGGGCCGACGGTTTCGCCGAGGCGCTCAACGCCGAGCTCGGCGAGGAGCGTGCCGCGGAGCTGATCCGCCACTACGGCAACGCCTTCCCCGAGGGCTACAAGGCCGACCACACCCCGCGCTCCGCGGTCGCCGACCTCGTCCACATCGAGAAGCTCGCCGAGGACCAGGACCACGACTTCGCCCTGAGCCTGTACGAGCCGGTCGGCGCCGCCCCCGAGGAGCGCCGCTTCAAGATCTACCGCAAGGGCGACGCGATCTCCCTGTCCGCGGTGCTTCCGGTGCTGACCCGGCTCGGTGTCGAGGTCACCGACGAGCGGCCGTACGAACTGCGGTGCGCGGACCGCAGTGTCGCCTGGATCTACGACTTCGGTCTGCGCATGCCCACGTCGCAGAACGGCGGCGACTACCACGGCGACGACGGCCGCGAGCGCTTCCAGGAGGCGTTCGCCGCCACCTGGACCGGCAAGGCGGAGAACGACGGCTTCAACGCCCTGGTGCTGAGCGCCGGGCTCGGCTGGCGTCAGGCGATGGTGCTGCGGGCGTACGCCAAGTACCTGCGCCAGGCCGGTTCGACCTTCTCGCAGGACTACATGGAGGACACCCTCCGCCACAACGTCCACACCACCCGGCTGCTCGTCTCGCTGTTCGAGGCGCGGATGTCGCCGGACCGCCAGCGCGCCGGTCACGAGCTGGTGGACGCTCTCCTGGAGGAGCTCGACGCGGCGCTCGACCAGGTCGCGAGCCTGGACGAGGACCGGATCCTCAGGTCCTTCCTGACCGTCATCAAGGCGACCCTGCGCACCAACTTCTTCCAGGAGGCCGCGGGCGGCAAGCCGCACGACTACGTCTCCATGAAGTTCGACCCGCAGGCCATTCCGGACCTGCCGGCCCCGCGCCCGGCCTTCGAGATCTGGGTCTACTCGCCGCGCGTCGAGGGCGTGCACCTGCGCTTCGGCAAGGTCGCGCGCGGTGGTCTGCGCTGGTCCGACCGGCGGGAGGACTTCCGCACCGAGATCCTCGGCCTGGTCAAGGCGCAGATGGTGAAGAACACCGTCATCGTGCCGGTCGGCGCCAAGGGCGGCTTCGTCGCCAAGCAGCTGCCGGACCCGAGCGTGGACCGGGACGCGTGGCTGGCCGAGGGCATCGGCAGCTACAAGACGTTCATCTCGGCGCTGCTCGACATCACCGACAACATGGTCGCCGGTGAGGTCGTCCCGCCCGCCGACGT
The DNA here is from genome assembly GCF_001514195.1 of Streptomyces griseorubiginosus. Classification (GTDB taxonomy): domain Bacteria; phylum Actinomycetota; class Actinomycetes; order Streptomycetales; family Streptomycetaceae; genus Streptomyces; species Streptomyces griseorubiginosus. Next base: position 27,136 of record NZ_KQ948746.1, read on the forward strand.
CGTCCGGCACGACGAGGACGACACCTACCTGGTCGTCGCCGCCGACAAGGGCACCGCCACCTTCTCCGACATCGCCAACGGGGTCGCGGAGTCGTACAACTTCTGGCTCGGCGACGCCTTCGCCTCCGGCGGCTCGGCCGGCTACGACCACAAGGGCATGGGCATCACCGCCCGCGGTGCCTGGGAGTCCGTCAAGCGGCACTTCCGCGAACTGGACCTCGACACCCAGTCCGAGGACTTCACCGTGGTCGGCATCGGTGACATGTCCGGTGACGTGTTCGGCAACGGCATGCTGCTCTCCGAGCACATCCGCCTGGTCGCCGCCTTCGACCACCGGCACATCTTCATCGACCCGAAGCCCGACGCGGCCACCTCCTACGCCGAGCGCCGCCGCGTCTTCGAGCTGCCGAGGTCGAGCTGGGCCGACTACAACGCCGACCTGATCTCGACCGGCGGCGGCGTCTTCCCCCGGACCGCCAAGTCCATCCCGGTCAACGCCCACATCCGCGAGGCCCTCGGCATCGAGGACAAGGTCACCAAGATGACCCCGGCCGACCTGATGAGGGCGATCCTCCAGGCGCCGGTGGACCTGCTGTGGAACGGCGGCATCGGCACCTATGTGAAGGCCTCCACCGAGACCCACGCGGACGTCGGCGACAAGGCCAACGACCCGATCCGCGTCGACGGCGCCGACCTGCGCGTCAAGGTCGTCGGAGAGGGCGGCAACCTGGGCCTGACCCAGCTCGGCCGCATCGAGTTCGCGCTGCACGGCGGCAAGATCAACACCGACGCCATCGACAACAGCGCCGGTGTGGACACCTCCGACCACGAGGTGAACATCAAGATCCTGCTCAACGGCCTGGTCACCGAAGGCGACATGACGGTCAAGCAGCGCAACAAGCTGCTCGCCGAGATGACCGACGAGGTCGGCCGCCTGGTGCTGCGCAACAACTACGCGCAGAACACCGCCATCGCCAACGCGCTCGCCCAGTCCAAGGACATGCTCCACGCCCAGCAGCGCTTCATGAAGCACCTGGTGCGCGAGGGCCACCTCGACCGGGCCCTGGAGTTCCTGCCCACCGACCGCCAGATCCGCGAACGCCTCGCCCAGGGACAGGGCCTGACCGGCCCGGAGACCGCCGTCCTGCTGGCGTACACGAAGATCACGGTCGCCGACGAACTGCTGCACACCGACCTGCCGGACGACCCGTACCTGCGCACTCTGCTGCACGCGTACTTCCCGACCGCGCTGCGCGATCAGTTCTCCGAGCACATCGACAGCCACCCGCTGCACCGCGAGATCACCACGACCGTCCTGGTCAACGACACCGTCAACACCGGCGGTACGACCTATCTGCACCGCCTGCGCGAGGAGACCGGCGCCTCCCTGGAGGAGATCGTCCGGGCGCAGACCGTGGCCCGCGCCATCTTCCGCTCCGGCGTGGTGTGGGACGGCGTCGAGGCGCTCGACAACCGGGTCGAGGCCGCCGTGCAGACCCGGATCCGGCTGCACTCGCGGCGCCTCGTCGAACGCGGCACGCGCTGGCTGCTCAACAACCGGCCGCAGCCGCTCCAGCTCGCCGAGACCGTCGAGTTCTTCGGCGACCGCGTCGAACTGGTGTGGTCGCAGCTGCCGAAGCTGCTGCGGGGCGCGGACCTGGAGTGGTACCAGAAGATCTACGACGAGCTGACCGGCGCCGGTGTCCCGGACGAACTCGCCACGCGCGTGGCCGGGTTCTCCTCCGCCTTCCCGGCGCTGGACATCGTCTCGGTGGCCGACCGCATGGGCCGGGACCCGATGGATGTCGCCGAGGTGTACTACGACCTCGCCGACCGCCTCCACATCACCCAGCTCATGGACCGCATCATCGAGCTCCCGCGCGCCGACCGCTGGCAGTCCATGGCCCGCGCGTCGATCCGCGAGGACCTCTACGCGGCCCACTCGGCGCTGACGGCCGACGTGCTCGCGGTGGGCAACGGCACCTCGACCCCCGAACAGCGCTTCAAGGCCTGGGAGGAGAAGAACTCCGCCATCCTCGGCCGGGCGCGCGTCACCCTGGAGGAGATCCAGGGCTCGGACTCCTTCGACCTCGCCAACCTCTCGGTGGCGATGCGCACGATGAGGACGCTGCTGCGCCAGCACTCGTAGGCGTACGACGGCGAAGGCGCCCGGGACGGTGACGTCCCGGGCGCCTTCGCCGTGCCGGTGTCGTGCCGGTGTCAGGCCGCGACCGGCGGCTGCGGCTTGGCTCTGTCCTTGTCCGGGCCGCCCGTGAAGTCCTCGTAGGCCGCCAGGACTTCCTCGGTGGGGCCGTCCATGCGCAGTTCGCCGCGCTCCAGCCACAGGACGCGGTCGCAGGTGTCGCGGATGGACTTGTTGCTGTGGCTGACCAGGAACACCGTGCCCGCGTGCTTGCGCAGTTCGCGGATTCGGTCCTCGGAACGCTTCTGGAAGGAGCGGTCGCCGGTCGCGAGCGCCTCGTCGATCAGCAGCACGTCGTGGTCCTTGGCGGCGGCGATGGAGAAGCGCAGGCGGGCCGCCATGCCGGAGGAGTAGGTGCGCATCGGGAGGGTGATGAAGTCGCCCTTCTCGTTGATGCCGGAGAAGTCGACGATCTCCTGGTAGCGGTCCCTGACCTGCTCGCGGGACATGCCCATGGCGAGGCCGCCGAGGTAGACGTTGCGCTCGCCGGTGAGGTCGTTCATCAGGGCCGCGTTGACGCCGAGGAGAGAGGGCTGGCCGTCGGTGTAGATGCGGCCGTTCTCCACCGGGAGCAGGCCCGCGACCGCTTTGAGCAGGGTCGACTTGCCGGAGCCGTTGGTGCCGATCAGGCCGATGGCCTCGCCCTTGTACGCGACGAAGGAGACGTTCTTGACGGCGTGCACCTTGCGGACGCCCGCCGCCTTCTCGGCCTGGCCCTTGCGCAGCATGCGGTTGAGGGCGGCGGTGGCGGAGCCCTTGCCGGCGCCGGTGCCGTTGACGCGGTAGACGATGTCGACGCCGTCCACGACGACGGTGGGGATCAGCTCGTTCTCGATGTCAGCCACGGCCGTAGGTCTCCTCAGCCTTCCAGAAGTAGATGAAGCCGCCGATGCCGGCGAGCAGCGCCCAGCCCGTCGCGATCGGCCACACGTGATGCGGCAGCTGGCTGGAGTGGAAGCTGTCGATCAGGGCGTAGCGCATCAGGTCGATGTAGACGGCGGCCGGGTTGGCCTGGAGGACCGGGACCACCCAGTGCGGCCAGTCGTGGTGGCCCTTGGCCAGCTTGTCGATGCTCCACATCACGCCGGAGACGTACATCCACGTGCGCAGGATGAACGGCATCAGCTGGGCGATGTCGGGCGTCTTGGCGCCCATCCGCGCCATGACCATGGAGACGCCGGCGTTGAAGGTGAACTGGAGGACCAGCGCCGGGATCGCCAGCAGCCAGGACGCGCTGACCGGCACGCCGAAGCAGAGCAGGATGACGACCAGTGCGCCCATCGAGAACAGCAGCTGCTGGAGCTGCTGGAGGCAGAACGAGATCGGGAGCGCGGCCCGCGGGAAGTGCAGCGCCCGCACCAGGCCCAGGTTGCCCGAGATGGCGCGGGTGCCCGCCAGGATCGAGCTCTGGGTGAACGTCCAGATGAACACGCCCGTCACCAGGAACGGGATGTAGTCCGGCACGCCCTTCTTGGTGCCCAGCAGAACACCGAAGATGAAGAAGTAGACCGCCGCGTTCAGCAGGGGGTTCATCACCTGCCAGACCTGGCCCAGCTTCGCCTGGCTGTACTGCGCGGTGAGCTTGGCGGTGGCGAACGCGGTGATGAAGTGCCGCCGCGCCCACAGCTCTCGGACGTACACGGGCAGGGAGGGACGGGCACCGCTGACCGCGAGGCCGTGCCGGGCGGCAAGGGCCGCGAGGTCGCCGTCGGCCGGGGCCGCTGTGGGGGGCGGTGTGTCGAGGACCTGGCTCACATCCGCTGCTTTCACTCGGGGGGTGGGGTGGTGCGTCGGTGCGTGGTTCTTGTGCGGCGGGTGGGTCCGGCCGATGTTTTCTTACGTGACTCTTTACGTTCTCTTACGTCGGGACGGGACCGTATCGTCGCAACGTGAGCGTAGGACGAGTGAGCGTCGGAACGCAACCGTTTCGTCGTCACCTCGCGCGTGGGGACGCAACCGTTTCGTCGTGACCTCGCCCGTTGGGACGCAACCGTTTCGTTGTGACCTCGCCCGTTGGGACGCAACCGTTTCGTTGTGACGTCCCGCGTCGGAACGAGACCGTTTCGTCGCTACGCCCTATGCTGGTCCGCATGACGACCAACGCCGACGCGCCGCAGACCCGTCCGCGCCGCCGTGCTCCGGCCGGAGCCGCCGTTCTCCGCGAGGATGTGACGGAAGCCATTCGGGCGGCCGTCTTCGAGGAGCTCGCGGCCGTCGGGTACGCGCGGATGTCGATCGAGGGCATCGCGCGCCGCGCGGGCGTCGGCAAGACCGCGGTCTACCGCCGCTGGCGTTCCAAGCTGCACCTGGTCCTCGACGTCGTCTCGGAGATCGCGGTGATGGGCCTGCCGGTGCCGGACACGGGCTCGCTCCAGGACGACCTGCGGATGCTGTACGAGGTCACGTCGAGGGCGCTGCGGCATCCCGTGGCCTCGCAGATCCTCCCGGACCTCCAGGCCGAGGCGGCCCGTAACCCCGAGATCGCCGAAGCCCTCCAGAACGCCTTGCAGAAGGGTCAGGAGGGCGTCGCCAGCAAGATCATCGTGGCGGCGGAGCAGCGCGGCGAGATCCGGCCTGGCCTCAACGACGAACTGGCCCTCGACCTGATCTCGGGCCCCCTGTACTGGCGATCCGTGGTGATCCGCAGCCCGAAGCTGCCGAAGGGCTACCTCGCGGCGCTGGCACACGCGACCACGGAGGCGCTGAAGGCGCTCTGAGGGGGCTGCGCCGGGTGTCCCGTGTCTCCACGTTCGAGGTGAGCGGCCGGGACGTGAAGCCGTAGCGCCCGGCGGTGTGGACCGAGTAGCGCCGGGCGGTGTGGACGTGGGCCGGCGCCGGTGCTGTTTCGAGCGAGGACGCGACCGGTCAAGAGGACGTACGACCAGTCAAGGGGGGCGGGGTGTCGCCCGGGCCGTCACCAACTGATCCGTGCCGCCACCGGCAGATGGTCGCTCCCCGTCGCCGGCAGCAGCCACGCGCTCCTCGGCTCGACCCCGCGGACCAGGATCTGGTCGATCCGCGCGACCGGGAAGCTCGCGGGCCAGCTGAAGCCGAACCCGGCCCCTGCCACCTCCTGAGCCGAGCGCAGCCGTGAGGTGAGTCCCTTGAAGGCCCGGTCGTCCGTGGTGCCGTTGAAGTCACCGAGCACCAGGACCCGCTTGTCGTGCCTGGCGGCGACGGCCGCGGCGAGCTTGGTCGCGCCCGCGTCCCGCGAGTCCGTCCAGAAACCGGACCCGGCCGTCACCCGCACGGACCCCAGATGTGCCACGTACACCGCCAGGGGCCCCTTTTCGGTGGCCACCGTGGTGCGCAGCGCACGGGGCGGTTCCACCGGCATGTCCTCGGGCCGCAGTGTCTCGGCCAGCGGTCCGGCCATGCCCCGCAGGACGTCGACCGACCGGGTGTCCGACAGCGGCAGCCTGCTCCACAGCCCGACCGTGCCCCGCACGACGTGGTGCGGGTACGCCTTCGCGAGCGCCTTCTCGTACGTGCCCCTGGCCTGGTCGGTGAGCTCCTCCAGTGCGAGAAGATCCGCGCCGGAGGCGGCCAGTTCGCGGGCGGTGCCGGCCGGATCACGGTTCTCCGCGGCGACGTTGTGGCTGACCACGGTGAGGTCACCGCCCGCCTGGGACCGGTCGCCGAGCAGCCCGCCGAAGAGGTGCAGCCACATCGTGACCGGCAGCAGCAGCGCGACGAGCGCGGCGGCGGAGCGCCGCAGCAGGGCGCCGGCCAGCAGTACCGGCACGAGCAGGCCGAACCAGGGCAGGAAGGTCTCCACCAGACTGCCGAGGCCGGCGCGGTCCGTGAGCGTCCCGTGCAGCGGCAGCAGCAGCCCGAGCAGCAGCGCGCACACCGTGAGGACGGGGCCGCGTCGCCACGGGCCGGGTCGGGATCCGCTCGCGGGCCGTCGCCGCTTCGCCGCTATGACGGCCGGCCTGACCTCGTCGAACAGTCGGCGAACCCGACCGGGCGTGGCTGGTGCTGCTGGGGGCTCGGTTCGGGACATACCGGAAGTGAAGACGGGCGGGTGTTGCCGGCGCGTATGCGATTTTCGATACGCGGAGGACATGTGCCGGTTCGTGGCTCCGACGCCGGCGTGTCGTGGGTGGTCGAGCGTAGTGGGGACCGTGGATGGGCCGCCCGGCCTCAGCGACCGGCTGCCCTCGACGGCCGCGCCCGCCAATGAGCCGGTCCCCGCCACCCTCCAAGAACCGGCGCCCTTCAGTTAGGTAGCCGGTCCCCGCCCGGACGGCGCCCGGCCCGCCCCCGGATGCAGCCGCACCCATCCCTCCCAGGCCGAAGTGATCATGTCCTGGACGTCGTGCTTGGCCTTCCAGCCGAGTTCGGTCGCCGCCAGGTCGCAGGAGGCCACGACCAGGGCCGGATCACCGGGGCGGCGGGGGGCGACGGCCGGGGGACGGTCGTATCCGGTGAGGGCGTTGATGCGGTCGATCATCTCGCGCACGGAGACGCCCTCGCCGCGCCCGATGTTGACGGTGAGGTCGCGGCCGGGGGAGGACTGGAGGGCGCGCGCGGCGGCCACATGGGCCTCGGCGAGGTCGCTGACGTGGATGTAGTCGCGCACACAGGTGCCGTCGGGGGTGTCGTAGTCGTCGCCGAAGATGCGGGGGGCGGCGTTCTCCGTGAGCTTCTCGAAGACCATCGGGATCAGGTTGAACACGCCCGTGTCGGCCAGCTCGGGGGCCGCCGCGCCCGCCACGTTGAAGTAGCGCAGGGACGCCGTGGACAGGCCCGTCGCGCGGCCCGTGGCACGGACCAGCCACTCCCCGGCCAGCTTGGTCTCGCCGTACGGGGACATCGGCACGCACGGGGTCAGCTCGGTCACCAGCGGGACGTCGGGCGTGCCGTAGACCGCCGCCGAGGACGAGAAGACGAAGGAGGGGACCCGCGCGGTCGTCACCGCCTCCAGGAGGACGCGCAGGCCCTCGACGTTCTCCCGGTAGTAGTGCAGGGGGCGGTCCACCGACTCGCCCACCTGCTTCTTCGCCGCCAGGTGGACCACCCCCGTGACCTCGTGGTCGGCGAGGGTGTGCGCGACCCGTTCGGCGTCCAGCGTGGAGCCCACCACCAGCGGCACGCCGTCCGGCACCCGCCCGGCGATGCCGGTGGACAGGTCGTCGTACACGACCGCCTGCTCGCCCGCCGCGGTCATCGCCCTCACGACGTGCGCCCCGATGTAGCCGGCGCCGCCGGTGATCAGCCAGGTCATGTACGGCCGTCCCCTCGTCGGTTGACCCCTGTCCGCGTATCAGTGAAGCAGGCGCTCGGGCTCGGGCGTACGCACGCCGGCGAGGGGCCGGGGGGCCGTCGTCGAGCGCCACACGCGGATGAAGGACAGCACGGCGGCAACGCCCAGGAGTCCGTTGCGCAGGACCATCAGCGCGCAGCCCGTCCAGGTGGCGGCCGCAACCTCGTCGTACAGGACCGGGAACACCACGGCGCTGACCGCCGAAGCCGCCACGACCAGCGCGGCGACCGGGCGCTGGGTGGTGTGCTGGGACGTCAGGCACACGGCGGCCAGGCCCAGCAGCCAGATCATGTACTGCGGGCTGATCACCCGGCTGGTCACGGTGAACAGCAGCACGGCCGACAGGGCCGCGTCGTACGGCGTGGCCTCGCCCCAGCGCCGGGCCCTGGCCCGCCACAGCAGCACCAGACCGAGCGCCACGACCGTCAGCGCGAGCGAGGCGTGCGCGACCGCGGAGACGTACGGCCCCGTGTACTCCAGCGCCCCGTACCGGTACCGCACCCTCCCCGGCCAGCCCGCGTGCCGTGCCAGGGCGAGGAGGGTGCCGCCGAAGGACTCGATCTGCACGCCCCGGCCGCCCTGCTGGCGCAGGAACGCGAAGGGGTGGTCGAAGAGGGTCACCAGGAGCGCGAGCACCGTCGTGCCGGTCACCGCGGCCGCGGTCCAGGCCGACCGGGTCGCCCGCCCGCGGGGGAGGCCCGTGAGCAGCAGGACCGGCCACACCTTGACCAGGGCGCCGAGTGCCGCGAGCGCACCGCACGCGCGCGTGGAGCGCGTCGACGCCAGCAGGGCGAGCACCGCGAGGGCGGTGACCTGCACGTCGTAGCGGGCGAGCGGGAGGTGCAGGAGGAGCGGCAGGCCGCCGATCCAGACGCAGGCGCCGAGCAGGGTACGGCCGGGGCGGGTGCCCGCGCGGGTGAGTGCGACGGCGACGGCCGCGTCGGCGGCGAGGGTGAGGGTGACGAAGGCCTGGAAGTACGTCAAGCCCGGCAGCAGCGCCGGGGACAGCAGGAGCGGTCCCGCGCCCGGCGGGTACTGCCAGAGCGTGTCGCGCACGGGGTAGGCGCCGTGCGCGAGGACGCCGTACCAGTGGTGGTAGAGCTGCCAGACCTCGCGTCCCACGGCGTCCCACCCGCGCAGGGTGAGCAGCCACAGCATCAGGGCCCGGGTGGCGAACCAGACGGCGGCCAACGCGGCCCGGGGATGTCTCATCAGGCTCATCAGGCTCATCAGGGCGGATCGTAGGCGGGCATATGCCGCGCAAGCCCTAAAGCGCCGCTAGTTTTCGGTAAGTGTCACCGGTCACCGGAAGCCCGCGTCACCGGAGGGCCCGCGTCACTGGCGGCCCGCGTCACCGGCGGCTTCGCTCTGGGCCGCCGCGTCCAGCATCGAGGTGAGCTGGTCCAGGCGGGTGCGCAGGTCGCGGATCTCGTCGACGTCGCAGCCGGTCGCGGCGGCGATCCGGCGGGGCACCTGGAGCGCGTGCTCTCGCAGTGCCGTGCCCTCGTCGGTGAGGCGCACCTCGACCGAGCGCTCGTCGCGCGTGCTGCGCTCCCGGCGCACCAGGCCGGCCGCCTCAAGTCGCTTGAGCAGGGGGGACAGGGTGCCGGAGTCCAGGCGCAGGTGTTCGCCGAGCGCCTTCACCGGCAGGTCGCCGTGCTCCCACAGGACGAGCATCACCAGGTACTGGGGGTAGGTGAGCCCGAGGTCCTTGAGGATCACGCGGTAGACGCCGTTGAAGGCGCGGGAGGCGGCGTGCAGGGAGAAGCAGATCTGCTGGTCGAGCCGGAGCCAGTCGGTCGCGGGCGTGGTCATGTCCTCCAGGGTAGCTCTTACCCGCGATTTAGTTGTGCACAACTGAATTGTGTGCTCTACTTGTGGCAACGACAAGGACTCACCCCCCAAGGGACGGATTTCCATGGACGCGCTCTACACCGCAGTCGCCACCGCCACCCACGGCCGTGACGGTCGTGCCGTCTCCAGCGACGGCAAGATCGACCTCAAGCTGGCCCCGCCGGTGGAGCTGGGCGGCAACGGAGAGGGCACCAACCCCGAGCAGCTGTTCGCCGCCGGTTACGCCGCCTGCTTCGGCAGTGCCCTCGGTCTCGTCGGCCGCCAGGCCAAGGTGGACGTCAGCGACGCCGCCGTCACCGCCGAGGTCGGCATAGGCAAGCAGGGCGAGGGCTTCGGCCTCAAGGTCGCGCTGCGCGTCGAGCTGCCCGACACCGTGGACGCGGAGACCGGCCGCAAGCTCGTCGAGACGGCCCACCAGGTCTGCCCCTACTCCAACGCCACCCGCGGCAACATCGAGGTCGAGCTCGTCATCGAGTGACCGAGTCCTCGGATTGCCGAGTGATCGGTAAGTGAGCGGCGTGTCTCAGGCGCCCGGCCGTCCGGCCGGGCGCCAAGTCGTCGGCCGGCTCGGCGTCGGCCGGGTCGCGCTGGACGGCATGGGCCCTCCTAAAGGGTCTCGGCGGCAGTCGTTTCCGCGCGTGTCGTCTCCGCCGCGGAACGCGGCACGCTGGTCAGCGGCGCACGCCCCGCCGCGGCGGCCGCCGACGGCACCGGATGGCGCTCCGCCGGCGGGATCGCCGGCGGCGACTGCGGCTCGCCCAGCACCACATGGCGTACGACCCGTTCGGCGGCGCGGCCGTCGTCGTACGGGCAGAACCGCTCGCGGAACGCCGAGCGCAGCTGGGTGGAGCGGGAGCCGCGCCAGTGGCCGGAGGCGAAGATGTCGATCAGCTCGTCCTCGCTGCGCGCGATCGCACCCGGCGCGAAGGACCGCAGGTCGAAGTAGGTGCCCCGGGCCGCCTCGAAGGCCTCGCGGTCGTCGGCGTGGATCACGATCGGGCGGTCAAGGCCTGCGTAGTCGAACATCAGGGACGAGTAGTCGGTCACCAGGGCGTCCGAGGCCAGGCACAGGGACTCCACGCTCGGATGGTCGCTGACGTCGATGACACGGGGCGTCGGGACCGGGACGAGCGGGCCGCCGTGCCGGTGGTGGGCGCGGGCCAGCACGACGAAGCCGGGACCCAGGCGGCGCAGGAGCCGCTCCAGGTCGAGACGGAGGTGCTGGGTGCGCCGGTAGTCGCGGTGGGTGGGCGCGTACAGGATCGCGACCGTGCCCTCGGGCACGCCGAGCGACTCGCGCAGTCGCCGTACGTCCTCCGAAGTGGCCCGCTGGAACACGTCGTTGCGGGGCTGGCCGTAGGGAAGCACCGTGTAGCGGCCGGGGTGGACCCGCTGCCACGTGAGGGTGGCGTGGCGGTTGGGGGACAGCACGTAGTCCCACTGGTCGACGCCTCGCAGCAGGGCGTCGAAGTCCAACTCGTGTGATGCCGCCGGGCGTTCCCGGAGGTCCAGGCCCATGTGCTTGAGCGGGGTGCCGTGGTGGGTCTGCACGAGGACCTGGCCCGGGCGCTTGACCAGGCGGCGGTCGAAGTCGGTGTTGTGCACGAGGTACTTGGAGCGGGCGAGCGCCGTCCAGTAGGCGGCCGTGTCCGGGGTGATGCGCCGGGTCGCGGTCGGGATCGTGTGGTGGTGCTCGGGGGCGGCGACCCACGCGGTGCGGATGTGCGGGGCGAGGGTGCGGAACGCCTCCTCCAGCGCACCGGGGTTGCAGCCGTGGCCGCGGTCCCCGTACGCGGCGAACAGGGCACGGTCCGCACGGATGGGCAGGCGCAGCTGGACGCGGTAGTGCAGCCGCAGGGCCGCCGCACGCAGGGCCGTTGCGAGCCGTACGGTGGGCCGGGCGATCCGCCGACCGAGCAACCGGCCCAGTTCCAGGGCCCTGTGGGTGCGGTACAGGTTCCGACGGATCGTGGTGTGACGCAGCCGGGAGCTCACCGGAGCCGGGTGACCCGGGGTGCGGTGGGCACGGTAGTGGTCGCGGGCCCGCCGCAGGAACTCGGCGCGGGTGTCCCGCGGCAGACGGCCCCGCCCGCTGAACACCGCCCACAGGTCGTCCACCATGCGGCGGAACAACACCGGCCGCCACTGGGCGAGTTCGGGGCGCGCGTCGACGTACCCGAAGACCCTGTCGTACTGATCGAAGACGTCGAAGTCCGCCCGTCCGGCCGTCGCGGGGACGCTTCGCTGCCGGTGGTGGACGCAGACCCGCTCCAAGGTGGCGATCGACTCGGCCGCCATCAGGAGCGGGTAGCTCCAGCCCAGGTCCGTGTGGCGCCCGGGCGGGAAGGCGAAGCCCCCGTCCCCGACGAACTCCCTGCGGCACACCTTGTTCCACGCCGAGGCCCGCACCCGCAGCATCCCCGGCCGGTCCTCCAGGCGGAACGGCGCCGGACCCTGCTCGCTGAGCACGCCCGCGAACGGGTCCCGGACGATCTCGCCCGTCCACGGCACGAGCGCGTGGCCGTGCACCAGGACGTCCGGCTCGCCCGTCTCCTTCAGCCGGTCGGCGATCGACCGCAGCGCGTGCGGGGTGAGGGTGTCGTCGCCGTCGAGGAAGACCAGGTAGTCGCCCATGGCCTCGGCGATCCCCGCGTTGCGGGCGGGCCCGGGGCCCTCCTCGCCGGCGGCCCCAGGACCCTCCTCGCGGGCGCCCCCACGTCCCTCCTCGCGGGCCGGCCCAGGGGCTTCTTGGCGGGCCGTGCGGACGGTCCGCACCCGCGCGTCACGCGCCGCGAACTCGTCGGCGATCTCACCGCACGCGTCCGGGGAGCGGTCGTCGACCACGATCAGCTCCAGATCGTCGTACGACTGCGACAGCACCGACTCCAGGCAGGCGGGCAGATACGCCTGCACCTGGTACGCGGGGACGATGACACTGAACCTGGGCACGGCACATCCAAGAGTCGGCGCGGGAGTTCTGCCCGGGAACGGACCGTGCGCACCCTTGGTTACGGTCCGTACGGCATTCGGGCGAACGCGAAGGGGGCGGGCCGGTGTCGGCCCGCCCCCAACTCGGCTGTCGTACGCGCTACTTCACCGCACCCGCCATCACTCCGGACACGAACTGCCGCTGGAACGCGAAGAACACGATCAGCGGGATCACCATCGAGATGAACGCGCCCGGCGCCAGGATGTCGACGTTGGCGGCGAAGGCGCGCACCTGGGTCTGGAGCGCGACCGTGATCGGCTGGCTGTCGGCGTCCGTGAACACCAGGGCGATCAGCATGTCGTTCCACACCCACAGGAACTGGAAGATGCCCAGGCTCGCGATCGCGGGCGCGCCGAGCGGCAGCACCACCCGTGCGAACAGGCGCAGTTCACCCGCCCCGTCGAGCCGGGCCGCCTCCAGGAGTTCGCGTGGGATCTCGGCGAAGAAGTTCCGCAGCAGGAACACCGCGAACGGCAGTCCGAAGCCCGTGTGGAACAGGACCACGCCGAAGATGTTGCCGAACAGGCCGATCTTGCCGAAGAGTTCGGCGATCGGGATCAGCGCCACCTGCACCGGCACCACCAGCAGACCGACCACGGCCATGAACCACCAGTCACGGCCCGGGAAGTCCATCCACGCGAACGCGTAGCCCGCGAGCGCGCCGATGACGATCACCAGGAGCGTCGCCGGCACCGTGATCAGGATGGTGTTGATGATGGAGTGGGTGATGTCGCTGTTGTGCAGGAGCTTGTCGTAGCTGTCCAGGGTGAGCTGGGACGGCTCGGTGAACACCGTCCACCAGCCGCTCGTGGCGATGTCCCCGGGGCCGCGCAGCGAAGAGATCAGCAGACCGAGCGTCGGCACCAGCCAGAACAGGCCGACGAGCACGAGCAGGACGCTGATCACGCCCCCGCTGACCCGCTCGACCAGCCGTGAGCCCAGGGACCGCTTCGCCTTCGCGTCCCCCGCCGACGCCGTCTCCGGAAGCCTCTCGGCATGGGTCGTCATCGCCGTACCTCCCGCCGGAGCCGCCGGATGTTGAACCACATCACCGGGATGACGAGCAGCAGCAGGAACACCGAGATGGCGCTCGCGATGCCCGGCTGGTCCTCGGAGAAGCCCTTCAGGTACAGCTCCAGGGCGAGGACGTTGGCGTCGTCCCGCGAGGAGCCCGGGGCGATGATGTAGACCAGGTCGAAGATCTTCAGGACGTTGATCATCAGGGTCACGACGACGACCGCGAGGACCGGTGCGAGCAGCGGCACCGTGACCCTGCGGAAGACCTGCCACTCGCTCGCGCCGTCGACCCGGGCCGCCTCCAGGAGTTCCCGGGGGATGCCCGCGAGCCCCGCGGCGATCAGCACCATCGCGAAACCGGCCCACATCCAGATGTACGACCCGATGATGGACGGGGTCACCAAGGACGGGCCGAGCCAGTCGACCCCGTTGTAGGCCTCCCTGAAGTTGCTCGCGGGCAGGCGGAGTTGGGCTCCGTTCGCCTTCTCCGAGAAGGAGAACGTGCCGTCGTCGCCCGCCTTCACCGTCTCGACGACCTTGCCGTCCTTGACCGCCTCGATCTTCATGCCGGGGTAGCCGAGCTCGCTCGGGTCGACCCCGCCGAGCGTGCCGACGCCCTTGCCGCGGGTGAAGTCCTGCCAGGTGGTGCCGGTGATCCGGCCCGGGTCCGCCTGGGGTGCCACGGCCTTCTTGGCGTCGCTGGGCATCTGGTCGGGGGCGACGCCCACGAGGGGCAGCGTGACCGTGCCGCCGGTGTGGACCGTGGCCTTGGTGACGAAGCCGCCGCCCTGTGCCACCAGCGGGGAGTTCCGGCCCGGATGGGCCTTCGGGAACGACGAGGACTGCGCGAACGTGTCGTGCACGCCCACCCACACCGCGTTCGCGAACCCCTTGTCCGGGTCCTGGTCGTAGACGAGGCGGAAGATGATGCCCGCCGCGAGCATCGAGATCGCCATCGGCATGAAGACGAGCAGCTTGAACGCCGTGCCCCAGCGGATCCGTTCGGTCAGCACCGCGAAGATCAGACCGAGCGCGGTGGAGATCGTCGGCGCGAACACCACCCAGATGACGTTGTTCTTCAGGGCGGTGAGGATGCCGTCGTCGGTGAACAGCGCCTTGTAGTTGTCGAACCCGGCGAAGCCGTCGCCGGACTGGTTGTAGAAGCTGCGGACGAGCGAGTACCCGATCGGGTAGACCACGAGCGCGCCCAGCAGCACGAGGGCGGGCAGCAGGAACAGCACTGCCACGGTCCTGCGCGTGCCGGTCACGCTCTTGCGCGACTTGGGAGAGGCAGGGGCCGGTGGGACCCCTGCCTCCGTGGCCGACGTCATCGCCTCAGTTCCCGTAGGCGGCCGCCGCGTCGGCCTCCAGCTTCGCCTGGGTGCCCGCGATGTCCTTCGGGTTGGCCAGGAAGTCCTGGAGCGCCTTCCACTCGCCCTTGCCGGGCGTGCCGCCGAAGGCCTGCGGGGCCTGGTCGGACATGTCGAAGCGGAAGTCGTCACCGGACTGGATCAGCGCCTTGGCGATCTTCTGCTGCACCGGGTTCGGGTACGAGGAGATGTCCACGTTCTTGTTCGGCGAGAGGTAGCCGCCGAGCTTGGCCTGGATGGTCGCCGCGTCCGGGGAGGCCAGGAAGGTCGCCAGGGCCTGCGCGGCCTTGGAGTCCTTCAGGATCACGGCCGCGTCGCCGCCGGAGACCACGGGAGCGGTGTCGCCGGCCTTCGGGAACGGGAACACCTTCGCGTCGGTACCGACCTTCGCCTTGGCGGTCTGGATGTTGACCTGCGCGAAGTCGCCCTCGTAGACCATGGCCGCCTTGGGCTGGTCGCCGCCGGTGAAGACCTGCGTCACCGAGGCCGGGAAGTCGGTCTGGAGCGCGCCCTTCGCACCGCCCGCCACATAGTCCTTCTTGCCCCAGACCTGGCCCAGCGTGGCCAGCGCGTCCTTCACGGACGGGTCCGTCCACTTGATCTCGTGCTTGGCCAGCTGGTCGTACTTCTCGGGGCCCGCCTGGGAGAGGTAGACGTTCTCGAACCAGTCGGTGAGGGTCCAGCCCTCGGCACCGCCGACGGAGAACGGGGTCACGCCCGAGTCGTAGACCGTCTGCGCGGTGGTCAGCAGCTCGGCCCAGGTCTTCGGCTCGGTGGCGCCCGCGTTCTCGAAGACCTTGGCGTTGTACCAGATCAGGGACTTGTTGGCGGCCTTGTAGTAGACGCCGTACTGGGTGCCGCCGACCTTGCCGATGTCCTGCCAGCCCTGCGAGTAGTTCTTCGCGAGCTCCGCCTTGGCCTCCGCGCCCAGCGGTTTGGCCCACTTCTTGTCCACGGCCTGCTTGATCGCGCCGGGCTGGGGGAGCATCGCCACGTCCGGCGGCTGGCCGCCCGCGATCTTCGAGCCCAGGAAGTTCACGATCGGGTCCTGCGCGGGTACGAAGGTCACCTTGGCGCCGGTGCGCTTCTCGAACTCCGCGAGGACCTTCTTGAAGTTGGCCTGCTCCTCGCCGCTCCACACGGCGGCGACCTGGAGGCTCTGGCCGTTCAGCTTGGGGAGGGTGACACCGGTGCCGGTCGCCGTGCCGCCGGTCGGACCGCTGTCACTGCTGCTCTTGTCGTCGTCCCCGCCGCAGGCGCTGAGCGAGAGGGCGAGGGCCGCCGCGAGCGCGGCGGCCGCGGTCTTCGCGGCCCTGGGCTTTCGGTTTGTGCTGCTCGTGCTGCGCATCACGTCCCCGTTCCTCGTTCCTCGTCGAACGTAGAGGGTGTCCCGTGCGAACTGGTCTACGCCGGGAGAACGGGGTCGGCAAGGGCGCGTCCGCTGTCAAGCAGGCGATCGTTGCGGCCTCGTGACCAGTACGGCTGCGTGCGGGCATACGACGCAGAGAGGCAGCTCCGTTCGGCTAAAGCAGTGACGGCACCTCTGCTGCTGCGACTTCCCTCGCTGCCCGTTCCAATGCACTGGCGAGCAGAGCGAGGTCCGTCGGACCGTTGCCCAGTTCCCGGACCGGACGACGGGCCGGGGGGTCGCCCATGCGCTCCCACTCCAGGGGCACGACCGTGGGGCGCTGGGTGGCCGTACGCGGGATGCGGCCGGTGACCCGGCCTGCCTGGAAGCCGGTCACCCGGCCGTCGGACCAGGTCAGACGGCCGCGTCCGGGGGCCGGCTCCTCCGGTCCGGTGGCCGGGGGGTCCAGGGTGACGCGCAGGGTGGCCCGGCGGGCCGGTTCCGACTCCGCCGTACGGCCGCCCGGACCGGTCGCAGCCACCAGGTGGACGCCCAGCCGCTCGCCCTCGCGGGCCACCGCCTCCAGCGCGCGTATGACCGACCCTGCGGCGGGCCGGCCCGGCGAGCCGAGGGGCGGCGACACCAGGGCGTCGAGGTCGTCCACGACCACGACCAGACGGGGGAGCGGGGGCACCGCCTCGGCCTGGCGGCGGGCCGCGGCGGGGCGCAGCCGGATGGTGGAGCTGGGCGGGGAGTCGAGGTCGGCGGCGGCCGGGTCGGCGGGGGCCTCACCGGGGGCGCCGAGCGCGGCCGTGGCGCCCCTGGCGGCGGACGGGCCGCGGGTCGCCACCGAGCGCTGGGAGACCATACGGCCGGACAGCTCGCGTCCGGTGTGCCACCCGGCGAAGTCGGAGCGGCCGAGCAGTTCCGCGCGCCGCTTCAGCTCGGCGCTCAGGGACTGCGCGAACTCCCGCATGCGGACCGGGTCGTTGGCGGTGAGGTGGGTGGTCACGTGCGGTACGTCGGTGCACACGCGCAGTCCCTCGCCGTGGCCGCCGCCCGCACCCACGCTGTCCCGGCCGTCCATCAGGACGACACCGAGCCGGTCGGGGCGCTCCGCGGCGGCCAGTGAGGCGACGACGGCCCGCAGCAGTTCCGTACGGCCGCTGCCCGCGGGTCCCTCGATCAGCAGATGCGGGCCCTCGGCCACGAGGTCGGCACAGACCGGCCCGCGCGGGCCCGCGCCGAGCACGGCCCAGGCACGTCCGCCGAGCGACTCGGGGTCGTCGGCCGCGTCCGCCCAGCGGGTCATCAGCGACGGCGGGGTGGCCCGGGCCAGCCCCAGCTCGTCCAGCAGCCGCGCCGACTGGGGCAGCGGCGAGGACACGCGCGTGTGCCGTCCGTCGGCGGTCCCGTCGGTGCGCAGCGGGGCCAGCGCCCGGGCGAACCGTTCGGCCCAGGCGGCGGAGACGGCGTCCACCGCGGCGACCGTGCCGTGGCCCACGGGGGTGGGGGCCGCGGTGAGGTGGAGGGTGTCGGTGCCGTGGCCTTCGGGGGCCGGGGTCCGGGAGGCGCCGTCGGTGGGCCGGGGCACGGTGTGGGTGGTGTCGGAGCCGAGCCGGCGGGGTGCCGGGCGGGGGCGGTCGCCCTCCTTCTCGGGTTCGAGGTTCCCGGGCTTCTCGGGCGCGGTGTACGTCTCCTGACCGTCCCGGGCGCCGGTGGGTGCACCCGCACCCGCACCCGCGCGCGGGGCGGATGACGTGCCCGCCGCGGCCGGGAGCCCCGCCCGCGCCACCCGCATCAGCCGCAGAGCCGTCGCCACGTCCCCGCTGAGCAGGCCCACCGCGCCGCACTCGCGGAACGTCGGGGCCGCCGCACAGGCCGCCTCGTAGGTGTCCGTCACGGGCGAGGCCGGAGAGGCGGGGGCCGTCTCGGCCAGGCAGACGACATGGATACCGGCCCGCGGGCCCTGCGAGGCCAGCCGGGCCACCGCCTCGCGCAGATCCGCGCCACCGGGATCGCCGTCCACGACGACCACGGTGTACGGCCCGGGGAAACCGCCGGTCCCGTCGCCCTCGGCGTCGTCACGGGCCCAGGAGGGGCGTCGGGCGGCGCCCCGGAGGGGGTCCTGGGAGCCGGCGGAGCGGGCCGCCGGGATCATGCCGCGGGGCGGGGCCGGCTCCGCGTCGGCCAGGTGGTCGTCCAGGCGCCGGAGCAGTTCGTCGGTGCGGGCCGCGGCCTGTTCGCGGTCATGGGCCAGGAGGAGCCGGCAGTCCTGGCCGTGGCCCGGGCGGACATGGGGGAGCCAGCCGAGCCAGGACCACTCGGTGACGCGCTCCTGCGCGGGCCGGGAACGGTCCGCGCTGATCAGGACGATCTCCAGGGTCTCGGGCGCGTGCAGGGCGGCCAGTTGGGCCACCACCGCGCGGGCCAGCCCGGCCAGCCGCGCGCGCGGACCGGCGAGACCCAGTGCGCCCACCTCGCGCAGATCCGCGGTGACCGGGACGGCGGGCAGCAGCCCCGTCCCGTCGGGCGCGGTCCGGTCCGCGGTGCCGAGCCGGACGGTGAGCGCCTCGGGGTGCCCCGGCCCGCGCTCCCACAGCCGGTCACCCGGGCCCAGCGCCGTCAGCAGCAGGGCGGCGGGGTCCGGCCAGACCTCGGGCAGCTGGGCGGCCACGGCCGGCGCGGCGGCGGGAGCCGGTTCCTCGGCGTACGGCTCGTCCTGCGCGGTGGTCTCGGGCTCGCCCCGGCCGCCGGCCAGCCGCCGCGCCCACTTGCCGAGCCCGCCACGCCGGCGTCCGCTCTGCGGGACGTCGGTGCCGCGCAGCGGGGTGCCTTTGCGGCGGCCCGTGCCGGGTTCGGCGGGGTCGGGGGTGTCGGTGGGCTCCTGGTCGGTGCCGGGCGCCGAGGTGGGTGCGGAAGCGGCGGACGCCTCCGTGAAGGAACCGATCCCGGTCCGGCCGCCGTGGGTGTCCCCGACCGCACCGACGGAACCGGCAGAGCCTGCACCGACGGGACCAGCAGGGCGAGCACCGACGGAACCGGCAGAGCCGGTGGGACGCGAGGAACCGGTGCCGGGGGCCGCGCCCGCGGGGCCGCACGGGCGCCCACCGGGGGCCGTCCCGCTCGTACCCCCGCTCTCGATCCGCGGTGCCCCGCCCTGCCCGGGCACGACGACCGGCGGCTCGACGGGACCGTGGCCCTGCGCCTCCGCGGTCCCGGGGTTCCCGCCGGACGCGCCCCAGCCGGCCGAGCCGTAGGTGTGGTGGGTCCGGTCGGCGGGCTGCCGGGACGGGCTGGACGGGGTGCCCCCGCCGCTGTCCCGGCCCTCACGCGCGTGCGGCGCCCTCGTCCCGTCCCCGGCCCCGGAGAGCCCGGCCCCGGAATCCCCAGCCCCAGCGACCCTGGCGCCGGAGACCCCGGTCCCCGTGACCGCGGCCCCCGCCCCGGCCGCGGAGCCCGCGGCAGCCGCCGACACCCTGCGTCCGCGACGCTCGTTGGGCCGGCCGTACCCGGCCTCGCCCGCCCCGGGTGCACTCTCGGGCACGGCCCGCCCCAGACCGTTCCCGCCGTCCGCCCCTCCGCGCTCCCCGGTGTCCCCGGGGGCCACCCGCACATGGCCTTCCCCGTCCGGTTCCGTCCCCAGACGGCGGCCCCCGCTCGGGGCGAGGCGCAGGACCGACTCGCCGATCCTCAAGAGCGCCCCCGGGGGGAAACGGACCGGGCGGGTGCCCACGCGGGTGCCGTCCAGGACGGTGCCGTTGGTGGAGTCGAGGTCGGCCACCGAGACGCGGCCGTCGCCGGCGACGGTGATCGCGCAGTGGAGACGGGAGACGTCGGGGTCGTCCAGCGGGACGTCGGCGTCGACGGAGCGGCCGATGTGGATCTGGCCGCCGTGCAGGAGGTGGACACCGCCCGCGTCCGGGCCCGCGACCACATGGAGCTGGGTCGGCGCCTCGTCGAGCTCGGGGTGGGGTTCGGGGGCCGCGGGGGCGCCCAGGGACAGCACGGCGCCGTCGATCAGCGGCGGCTCGCCGAGGGTGGCGCGCTGGACGTCGAGACGCTCGCCGTCCGCGTACAGCACGACGGTGCCGCCGCCGCGCTCCGACTCGCCCGCGCGGGAGGCACCCGCCTCACCGGGGACCGCCGAGGCCAGTGCGGCGGCCACCGCGGCCAGGGCGGTGCCGACGGGAGCGGTGACCAGGACGTCGCAGCTCGCGGCGCGGCCGCGGGCCCGGTCGGGCGGGCCCAGCGGGTCTACGACGGTCAGCCGGATCTGCATCGCCGTCAGCGGTCCCTTCTGCTCGGACGCGGACATCCCCCACCCCGCACGAGCACCATCGGCCAGTACTGCACGCATCCTCGCACCTGCCACTGACAACACGCCCGCCGCCCGAGGGCAAGTGATCTTGATTGGTCAGCTCTGCCCCCAAAAGTGCCTGACCAGTGCAGCGCCGACGATCACTTGAGATCGGTCACGTCAACGCCCGGCAACCGGGAGACCCGGACGGAGCGTCCTTGTTTCGAACGTGCTTGGCATCGCTCACGTAGTGCTTGGACGTGCGGCACTACAGTGGGTCGGAAGTGGGTCGGAACGACAGCAAGCAGCAGGGAGTGCATGACGTGCGGCCGGTGGGCAGCAAGTACTTCCTCGAGGAGCCGCTCGGACGCGGTGCCACGGGGACCGTCTGGCGAGCACGCCAGCGGGAGACCGCCGGCGCCGAGGCCGCCGTGGCGGGACAGCCGGGAGAGACCGTCGCGATCAAGGTCCTCAAGGAGGAGCTCGCGAGCGACCCGGACATCGTGATGCGGTTCCTGCGCGAGCGCTCCGTGCTGCTCAGGCTGACCCACCCGAACATCGTGCGGGTGCGCGACCTGGTCGTCGAGGGCGATCTGCTCGCCCTGGTCATGGACCTCGTCGAGGGCCCCGACCTGCACCGCTACCTGCGCGAGAACGGCCCCTTCAGCCCCGTCGGCGCCGCGCTGCTGACCGCCCAGATCGCCGACGCGCTCGCCGCGAGCCACGCCGACGGCGTGGTCCACCGCGACCTCAAGCCGGCCAACGTGCTGCTGCGCCAGTACGGCGGCCAGATGCACCCCCTGCTGACCGACTTCGGCATCGCCCGCCTCGCCGACTCCCCGGGCCTGACCCGGACCCAGGAGTTCGTCGGCACGCCCGCGTACGTCGCCCCCGAGTCCGCCGAGGGCCGCCCGCAGACCTCCGCGGTCGACATCTACGGCGCCGGCATCCTGCTGTACGAGCTGGTCACCGGACGTCCGCCGTTCGCCGGCGGCTCCGCCCTGGAGGTCCTGCACCAGCACCTGAGCGCCGAACCGCGCCGACCTTCCACGGTCCCCGACCCGCTGTGGACCGTCATAGAGCGTTGCCTGAGCAAGAACCCGGACCGCCGCCCCAGCGCCGAGAACCTCGCGCGCGGGCTCCGGGTCGTCGCCGAGGGCATCGGGGTGCACGCGAACTCCGCGCAGATCGCGGCTGCGGAGAACGTCGGCGCGCTGCTGCTGCCCGACCCGGACCCGGCGGCCGTCCCGGACACGCCCGGCGCCGCCGACCCGACGCAGGTGCTGCCGCACGGCGCCGGTGCCGTCGACCCGAACGCCGCGACCAGCTTCCTGCCGCACACCGGCGCCGGGAACCCGGTCGGCGCCGCCGACCCCACCGCCGTACTCCCGACCAACCGGGGCGGCGCGGCCGACCCGACCGCCGTCATGCCGCCGGTGCCGCCCGGGCAGGCGGGGCAGTACGGGCAGCAGGGGCACCGGTCCGGCGGGCCCGAGGAGCCGCACCCCTGGCAGAACCAGCTGCGCGCGGCCCGGGACCGCAACGAACAGACCCAGGTCCAGCAGTACCTCGACCCCGACGAGGACCCGCTGCGCCGCCGCCCCCAGCGGCAGGTCGCCAGGCCGCAGCCGCAGCAGCCGCCGCAACGGCAGCAGCGGCCCCAGCAGGGCCCGCCGCAGGGCGGTTACGGCCAGGGCGGCTACGACCAGGGCGGGTACGGCCGTCAGCCGCAGCAGCGCCAGCAGTACGCCCCGCAACAGCAGCAGCCGCAGCGCTACGCGCCCCCGCCGCAGCCCGAGCGCCCCGCGCGCGAGCCCCGGCAGCCGCGGCAGCGCAGCGCCAACCCGATGAAGATCCCCGGTCTGGGCTGCCTCAAGGGCTGTCTGTTCACGATCCTCATCCTGTTCGTGGCGAGCTGGCTGATCTGGGAGCTGAGCCCGCTCCAGGAGTGGATCGGCACCGGCAAGAGCTACTGGCAGCAGCTCGGCGACATCGTCGACACCGTGAGCAAGTGGATCGGAGATCTGGGCGGAAACTCCTCAGGTCAGCAGTAGTACTGGGGATTTGTCGACATCCAGCGGGTGATTTCCGTCTCCGCGGTGAAGGTTGGCTCCTGCGACGCGTAGCTTTAGCGACAACACGCGTCTGTAGGAGCAGTCTTGGCACGGAAGATCGGCAGCCGGTACACCGCCAACCAGATCCTGGGGCGGGGCAGCGCCGGCACGGTGTGGCTGGGCGAGGGACCCGAGGGGCCCGTCGCCGTCAAGCTCCTGCGCGAGGACCTCGCGTCCGACCAGGAGCTCGTCGGCCGGTTCGTGCAGGAGCGCACGGCGCTGCTCGGTCTGGAGCATCCGCACGTCGTCTCCGTACGCGACCTGGTGGTCGACGGCAACGACCTCGCGCTCGTCATGGACCTGGTCCGGGGCACCGATCTGCGCACCCGGCTCGACCGTGAGAAACGGCTCGCGCCCGAGGCGGCGGTGGCGATCGTGGCCGACGTCGCCGACGGACTGGCCGCCGCGCACGCGGCCGGGGTCGTGCACCGGGACGTGAAGCCGGAGAACGTCCTGCTGGACATGCAGGGACCGCTCGGCCCCGGTGGCGCGCACCCGGCCCTGCTGACCGACTTCGGCGTGGCCAAGCTCATCGACTCGCCGCGCCGCACCCGGGCCACGAAGATCATCGGTACGCCCGACTACCTCGCGCCGGAGATCGTCGAGGGGCTGCCGCCGCGCGCCTCCGTGGACATCTACGCCCTCGCCACCGTGCTGTACGAACTCCTCGCCGGGTTCACCCCGTTCGGGGGCGGGCATCCGGGCGCGGTGCTGCGGCGCCATGTGACCGAGACGGTGGTGCCGCTGCCCGGGATCCCCGACGAGCTGTGGCAGCTCATCGTGCAGTGCCTGGCGAAGGCCCCGGCCTCCCGGCTGCGCGCCTCCGAGCTGGGCGCCCGGCTGCGGGAGCTGCTGCCGCTGCTGGCCGGGATGCCGCCGCTGGACGTGGACGAGCCGGACGCGGAGCCGGAGGACGAGCAGGACGGCGAGGCGGCCGCCCCCGCGGCGGCCGGCGAGCCGGTGTCCTCCGGGCGGCCCGCGCGGCGCGGTGCCGTCCCCCTGGTGCCGGGCGCGAGGCCCACCGACTCCAACCGGGACACGCACACGTCGATGCGGGTCCCGGCGCCCGACGAGCTCGCCGGCGGCGCCCTGGGCACCGCCCGGGTACCGCGGCCCGTCGGCGCACCGCGGCCTGGCTCCGCCCGCCACCGGGCCACCACCCGCCGCCGCCGACTTGCCGTCGGCGCCGCCGCGGTGGTGCTGGTGGCCGCGGCAGGCGTCGGAATCTGGGCGGCCACGTCGGGGGACGACGCGGGTGCGTCACCACAGGACACGAAGAACTCGGCGCCTGCCTCGCCCTGAGGGGGCGGGGCGAGCGCGATCGGTGGCGGTGGCGGGGGTCGAGGCCTGGACGGCGTCGGCCTTGCCTTCCGGCGGCCGGGGCCGTGTCCTGGGGCGCGATCGAGGTCGGTCGCGGTGGTGCGGAGGCTGCGGCGGGGGCCGGGGTCTGGGCGGCGGCATCCCGGGACGATCCCGGGGCGTCGCCGCCGGGCGAGGGGCACTCGGCGCCCACCTCGCCCCGTGCCCCTGGGGAACTCGGCGCCCACCTCGCTCCCGTGTCCCGGGGACTCGGCGCCCACCTCGTCGGCCCCGTCCCGGGAAGTCGGCCCCCACCTCGCCCGCCCCGTCCCGGGGGACGAGCTACGTCGGTTGCCACAGACGTTAGGCTGGAGGGCGTGGCAGTCGTCGATGTATCCGAAGAGCTCAAGTCCCTCTCCTCGACCATGGAGTCGATCGAGGCCGTTCTGGACCTCGACAAGCTGAGGGCAGACATCGCCGTGCTCGAGGAGCAGGCGGCCGCGCCGTCCCTGTGGGACAACCCGGACGAGGCGCAGAAGATCACCAGCAAGCTGTCCCACCTCCAGGCCGAGGTCAGGAAGGCCGACGCGCTGCGCAGCCGGATCGACGATCTCGCTGTGCTGTTCGAGATGGCCCAGGAGGAGGACGACCCGGACACCCTCGCCGAGGCCGAGTCGGAGCTCACCTCCGTCAAGAAGGCGCTCGACGAGATGGAGGTGCGCACCCTCCTGTCCGGCGAGTACGACTCCCGCGAGGCGCTCGTCAACATCCGCGCCGAGGCGGGTGGCGTCGACGCCGCCGATTTCGCGGAGAAGCTCCAGCGGATGTACCTGCGCTGGGCGGAGCAGAAGGGCTACAAGACCGAGCTCATCGAGACGTCGTACGCGGAAGAGGCCGGCATCAAGTCGACCACCTTCGCCGTGCAGGCGCCGTACGCCTACGGCACGCTCTCCGTCGAGCAGGGCACCCACCGGCTCGTGCGCATCTCGCCCTTCGACAACCAGGGCCGCCGCCAGACCTCCTTCGCGGGCGTCGAGATCCTCCCCGTGGTCGAGCAGACCGACCACATCGAGATCGACGAGTCGGACCTGCGCGTGGACGTGTACCGCTCGTCCGGTCCCGGCGGCCAGGGCGTCAACACCACCGACTCCGCGGTGCGCCTGACCCACCTGCCCACCGGCATCGTCGTCTCCTGCCAGAACGAGCGCTCGCAGATCCAGAACAAGGCGACCGCCATGAACGTCCTCCAGGCGAAGCTGCTGGAGCGCAAGCGCCAGGAGGAGCGGGCCAAGATGGACGCCCTCAAGGACGGCGGCAGCTCCTGGGGCAACCAGATGCGTTCGTACGTCCTGCACCCGTACCAGATGGTCAAGGACCTGCGCACCGAGTTCGAGGTCGGCAATCCCGAGGCTGTGTTCAACGGCGAGATCGACGGCTTCATCGAAGCCGGAATTCGCTGGCGCAAGCAGCAGGAGAAGTAACTTTGTCGACTTGACCACCGCTCCCCAACTGCCGCCCCACGGGCGGCAGTTTGCTTTATGTCTGGGTTTTACATCACACTCACAGACCGCTTTCCCCGGCAAAGAGCCCTTACCAGGACATCGCGCGCGCAACGGCCTTGACGATGCTTTGAAAAATGGGAAGGGTAAAGCGTGGCATGCGTATCTCTGGGGCGCATGTGAACCGGGGGATGTGAGTACAGCTGCCTTCCTCCGTCGATCACGGCCCCGAGCGCCGCCTCATTGACGATGAGCTACTGGGGGTAGCAACCACATGACGAAGAAGACGCGGATCCGGATCGCGCGCATAGCCGCCGGTGCCGTGATCGCGGCCGGTGCCTCGCTGACGGCCGCCGGCGCTGCTTCCGCGCTGGAGATCAACGTGGGCGTGGGCGCCGACGGTGTGAGCGCGAGCGTGAACACCGGTGACGACGACCCGACCGACCCCGGCACCGAGATCCCGACCGACCCGGGCACCGAGCTCCCCACGGACCCCGGCACCGACGTGCCGACGGACCCGGGGACCACACCGCCGGTCACCCAGGACCCGACCGACGAGCCGACGGACCCCACCGAGGAGCCCACCGAGCCCACCGAGGACCCGACCGACCCGGGCAACGGGAACGGCAACGGCAATGGGAACGGCAACGGCAACGGCAACGGGAACGCCGGTGGCGGCGGCAACAACGCCGACCCCGACGGTGGTTCCGGCACCTCCACCCAGGAAGAGGGCTCCTCGGCCCTCACCGAGACCGGCGCGGACACCACGTCCAACACGTCGGCCCAGGGCAACGGCAAGGAGCTCGCCGAGACGGGTGCCGGTCAGACCGCCTTCCTGCTCGTCGGTGCCGCCACGATGATCGCCGGTGGCATCGGCTTCCGCATCCTGCCCCGCCTCGCCGGTGGCCGCGGTGGCGCTGCCGCCTAAGGGTGACTCCCGGTAGTCGCACCGCTGCTTGAGGTGCGTGTGCCGAACGGCGAAGGGCCCGGAGCGTATTCGCTCCGGGCCCTTCGTGCGTCTGTGCAGGGGTCCTCGGGGGAGTCTTCGTACGGGGCGTACGCGGACCGGCTAGGCGGTCTGGTGGGCCAGCAGGGCCACCGCCGCGATCAGGACCGCGAGCAGGGCGATCAGGGTCACAGGGTTCAGGCCCGCGAAGTGGTTCTCCTGCTGGAGCCGCTCACGGTTCGCCCGGCACACCGGGCACCGGCCCTCACTCACGGGCGCCGCACAGTTTGCGCACACCAGGCGGTCGTACGTCATGCGCGTCACCCTTCTTGCCGACTGTTCCGTACACAAGAACGCTCCCGGATCGCAGAACGTTCCCTTCTCCACTGTGCCAGGTTCGCCTGGTGGCCGCCTGTGGGCTGGGGAAGAGAGGCATTCCAGGTCGGTACAAAACAGTCCAACCGATACGCAACCCGAACCGGCGCCTGCGCTCGCACACCCGGTTCGCGTATGGTCACGCTCATCTACCCCCGGCCTACCGTGGTGCATCCGTGATCCGATTCGACAACGTATCCAAGGTCTACCCCAAGCAGACCCGCCCCGCACTCAGGGACGTCTCCCTCGAAGTGGAGAAGGGCGAGTTCGTGTTCCTCGTGGGGTCCTCCGGCTCCGGAAAGTCCACCTTCCTGCGGTTGGTGCTCCGCGAGGAGCGGACCAGCCAGGGGCAGGTGCACGTCCTGGGCAAGGACCTCGCGCGCCTCTCCAACTGGAAGGTGCCGCAGATGCGCCGCCAGCTGGGGACGGTGTTCCAGGACTTCCGGCTGCTGCCCAACAAGACGGTCGCCGAGAACGTGGCCTTCGCGCAGGAGGTCATCGGCAAGTCCCGCGGTGAGATCCGCAAGTCCGTGCCGCAGGTGCTCGACCTCGTCGGGCTCGGCGGCAAGGAGGACCGGATGCCGGGCGAGCTGTCCGGTGGTGAGCAGCAGCGCGTGGCCATCGCGCGGGCCTTCGTGAACCGGCCCAAGCTGCTGATCGCCGACGAGCCCACCGGCAACCTCGACCCGCAGACCTCCGTCGGCATCATGAAGCTGCTCGACCGGATCAACCGGACGGGCACCACCGTGCTGATGGCGACGCACGACCAGAACATCGTGGACCAGATGCGCAAGCGCGTCATCGAGCTGGAGAAGGGCCGCCTCGTCCGCGACCAGGCACGCGGCGTCTACGGCTACCAGCACTGACCGCCTCGAAGAGTCCCCGGAAAGGCCTGAAGAAGACGCCATGCGCGCCCAGTTCGTACTCTCCGAGATCGGTGTCGGTCTCCGTCGCAACCTGACGATGACGTTCGCCGTCATCGTCTCCGTCGCCCTGTCGCTCGCCCTGTTCGGCGGTTCGCTCCTGATGAGCGACCAGGTCGGCGCCATGAAGGGCTACTGGTACGACAAGGTCAACGTCTCGATCTTCCTCTGCAACAAGAGCGACGCCGAGTCGGACCCCAACTGCGCCAAGGGCGCGGTCACCGAGGACCAGAAGAAGGACATCCTCTCCGACCTGAAGAAGATGTCGGTCGTCCAGACGGTCGTCCACGAGTCCCAGGACGAGGCGTACAAGCACTACAAGGAGCAGTTCGGCGACTCCCCGCTGGCCGCCTCCCTCACGCCGGACCAGATGCAGGAGTCGTACCGCATCAAGCTCAAGGACCCGGAGAAGTACCAGGTCATCGCGACCGCCTTCAATGGGCGTGACGGCGTGCAGTCCGTGCAGGACCAGAAGGGCATCCTGGACAACCTGTTCACCATGCTCAACCTGATGAACCGGGCCGCGCTCGGCGTCATGGCGCTCATGCTGATCGTCGCCCTGCTGCTGATCGTCAACACCGTGCGTGTCTCGGCGTTCAGCCGTCGGCGGGAGACCGGGATCATGCGGCTGGTGGGCGCGTCCGGCTTCTACATCCAGGCGCCGTTCATCATGGAGGCCGCCGTCGCCGGCGCGATCGGCGGTGCTCTCGCCTGTGTCTTCCTGGTCGTCGGCCGGTACTTCACGATCGACCACGGCATGGCCCTGTCCACCAAGCTGAATCTGATCAACTTCGTGGGCTGGGACGCCGTCCTGACCAAGCTGCCGTTGATCCTCGCCGCGAGTGTGCTGATGCCCGCATTGGCCGCGTTCTTCGCGTTGCGCAAGTACCTGAAGGTGTGACGCACGCCAAGAGGGCCGTACGGTCAACCGGCCGTGCGGCCCTCTTGCGTTGTCCTAGACTCACCGGCATGTCAGGCCGTGACCTGTTCTGTCAGCCCCGCCGCATCCGCCGCGGGGCCGCCCTGACATTGGTGTTCGCGAGCGTCCTGGTGGCCGGCGCGGCCACCGGCTCGCTCCCCGAGGGCGACCGCGGTGACCGGAAGTCCTCGTCCGACACGGCCCGTTCGACCGCGCTCGCGGGGGCCCACGAGGACGTGGCCAGGGCGGCCGAAGAGGCCATGGCCGACGGCAAGTCCCCCACGGAGGCCGCCCAGCGCGCCGTCAGCCGCAGCGGGGACCGCTGGGGCGCCGTCTACTCCCGTGGCGAGTACGAGGAGTTCGAGGAGGCCCTGGCCGGCCAGTACACCGGCGTCGGGCTGTGGGCGCGGCGCGAGCAGGACGGCCGTATCGAAGTGACCAGGGTGAGCTCCCACTCGCCCGCGGCCGCCGCCGGGATCCGCCGCGGTGATCTGCTGCGCAGCGTGGACGGGACCTCCGCGGACGGGCGGCCGGTCACCGAGGTGGTCTCCTTACTGCGCGGGGACGCCCAGGACGCGGCCGCCGGGACCATGGTCCGGCTGGGCCTTCAGCGCGGCACACGCGCGTGGAGCGAGACACTGCGGCGCGCTCGGCTGTCCACGGACTCGGTCAGCGTCCGGGAGCTCGCCGGCTCGATCACCCTCATCAAGATCGACTCGTTCACGAAGGGTGTCGGGGACGAGGTCCGCGACGCCGTGAGGGCCGCTCCGGCCGGCGGCGGGATCGTCCTCGACCTGCGCGGCAATTCCGGCGGCCTGGTCACCGAGGCCGTCACGACGGCGTCCGTCTTCCTCGACGGAGGGCTGGTCGCGACCTATGACGTGGACGGATCGCAGCAGGCACTGCACGCGGAGCCCGGTGGGGACACGACCCGGGCGCTGGTCGCTCTCGTCGACGGCGGGACGATGAGTGCGGCGGAGCTGCTGACGGGGGCGCTCCAGGACCGGGGGCGGGCCGTGGTGGTCGGTTCCCGCACCTTCGGCAAGGGATCGGTGCAGATGCCCACCCGGCTGCCGGACGGGTCCGTGGCGGAGCTGACCGTGGGGCACTACCGGACCCCGTCGGGGCGGGGGGTCGACGGGCGGGGGATCACGCCCGACCTGGAGGCCGACGAAGGGGCTCTGGGGCAGGCCGAGACGGTGCTCGAGGGATTGGGCGACTAGAGGTCGTCGTTCGGCTGCCGGTCGACGGCCACGTCATTGTCGATGGCCACGTCATTAAGGGCTGGCCCCGCACCCCCTCACTAGTGCGAAAATGGCAGCACTATGAGCAAGGGAATGTACGTACCGAAGGAGTCCCAGCCCAAGCCGGGTGGGGCGGCCGCGAAGGCCAGGGACGGCGAGAAGGGCGGCAAGCGCAAGATCGTCGCCCAGAACAAGAAGGCCCGGCACGACTACGCGATCATCGACACCTACGAGGCCGGCCTGGTGCTCATGGGTACCGAGGTCAAGTCGCTGCGCGAGGGCCGCACCTCCCTGACCGACGGCTTCGTCCAGATCGACGGGGGCGAGGCGTGGCTGCACAACGCCCACATCCCGGAGTATCACCAGGGCAGCTGGACCAACCACTCCGCGCGCCGCAAGCGCAAGCTGCTGCTGCACCGCGAGGAGATCGACAAGCTGGAGTCGAAGGCGCAGGAGACGGGTCACACCATCGTGCCCCTCGCCCTCTACTTCAAGGACGGCCGCGCGAAGGCCGAGATCGCGCTCGCGCGAGGCAAGAAGGAGTACGACAAGCGGCAGACGCTGCGGGAGAAGCAGGACCGGCGGGAGTCGGACCGGGCGATCGCGGCGGCGAAGCGCAGGCAGCGGGGCCAGTAGGGCGAGGCCGCCGGAATACGGTGGCATCGGCGCGCGTTGGTCACGTACGATGGGTACCGCACCCCGCGCGGGTGTGAGCATTGAAAACACAACATGGGGATGATCGGTTTCGACAGCGGCTGTTGAAGCAGGGGAAGCGTGTCGAGGAAGCGGCAATGATCTCGTTAACCATATGTCGCAACCAATAATCGCCAATTCCAAGAGCGATTCCCGCGCCTTCGCCCTCGCTGCCTAATAAGCAGTGAGTGAAGGCCCTAACGGGTGTCAGCCCGGGGATGTTCCCGACCCGGACCCTGGCATAATCTAGGGGACTAAACCATTGAGCCCGGTCACGGGGTTCAATGGGAAATCAAACAGTGACTGGGCCCGTCGGCGACTTGTTCGCGTGATCGCCGGGGCCGAGAAAATCTCAGCGAACTGCACACGGAGAAGCCCTGATTCTGCACCGTTGGACGCGGGTTCGATTCCCGCCATCTCCACTCGTCCCTCCGGGGACAACCCCATGTGGGCGAAGGCCCCGCAATCTCACGGTTGCGGGGCCTTCGTCATGTTCTTTCGACCAGGAGGCGTCGTATGGCGTGGCAGCAAGCTCCACGCCGGCTTTTCGTCCGTGCGTACGGCGACGAGTCACCGCTGTACGTGCCGGGCGACGAGGAGGACCTTTCTCAGTGCGCCTCCTCACTTCCGCTCGACGCTCCCGAACTCGGGCTCACCGACCTCTTGGTCGACCGGCTGAGGTCCTGGTCACGGGCCCGCCCCGGGGATGGGGCCACATCCCGGCAGAAGCTGCGACGGCACGCGAAGCAGGGGCTTGAGGTGGCCCGGGCGCTGGCCCGGTACCTCGGGCCGCAGTGGGCGGTGTGTTTTCGGGACGACGCCCGGGCCTCCGACACATTCGTCTGCTGGGGATGCGGGGGTTCGCACCAGCCCCTCGACGAACACGACTCACCGCCGTATCCGCTGCACGTCATCGTCGAGGGCGAGTTCATGTGGCTCCCGTTGCGCGCGGACGGTGTCGGGGACTTCGCTCCCGACGACCCGGCCGTCGGCCTGGACCTGTCCGACGACCTCGTCACCGCTTTGGCCACCTGGGCGAGGGATATCAACGACACACTGAACCGCGACCTGCGGGACCGGGTGGACGGCAAGTACGACGACGCATGGCAGCAGTTGTTCGACACCGGGACGGACCTGGCGCGCCGGGTCGCGCACGAGCTGGGCCCGGCGCGCAGGGTGACGTACAAGGGCCTGGCCAACGGCGGTCTGGCCCGGCTGGCCTCCGTCACCTGGCAGGGGGATCGGGAACTGTAACCGTGAAAGGGCCGCGGTGAGCGACGGCTTCCTCGCGTGCCCGGCACCGCGTCGACTGGGGGAGGGGAAGGGCAGTGCGCAGCATCGGCGATCCCGACTTCGGCGTTTCCTGGCTGATGAGCATGTTCCACGCGGACTGGACCCACAACGGGCGTACGGCCGCCGAAGCGGTCGACTACCACTTCTGGGACCAGCTTGACCGGGACAACGTTCTCGCGGTCCGCCGGGACGCGCTGCTGCTGTCGCGCCTTCCCTCGGAGACGATCGAGGTGCTGTGGCTGGCCGGTACCGCGAACGGGCTGTCGTTCTTCGACGGACACCGCAGCGGTGTCACCTCCGGACGACAGTGGATGGAGACGATCACCGGCCGGTGCGACACGTGGTTGTCCAGGCATGTGGGCACCGGCGAACTCGTCGTCCCCGCCGAGTGGGACGGCGTGGAACTGGCCGACGCCGTCCTCTCGGAGATCGAGGCGGCGGCCTTCGTGCCGGACGACGTCACGCGGGCGCTGACGGAGTGCACCCGCCACTGCACCCCGGATCTCGCGTTCCGCCTGCTGCTGCGGGCGATGGGGGAGATCGGCACCGTGTCCCGCGCAACCCTCCTGCCGGAACACTACGCACGGCTGGAAGCACTGGGGTCGGCGCTCCACTACGGCGAGTTCGTCGTGTCAGAGGTCCGGCATCTCGTAGTGTCCCCTGAACCACCAGAAGGGAGCCGACCCGCACGGCGCTTCACCGAGTTCGACTTCGGTGTCCCATGGGTGATGGCTTTCTTTCACCAGGACTGGTGCTACGAGGCGCACACCCCCGCCGAACTCGTCGCACGGCACCTGCCGGACGGGGCCGGTGAATACGCCCTGGCGGTGCGTCGCGACGCCCGGGCGCTCCTCGACGGGCTGCCGTCGCGGACGCTGGAGGTGCTGTGGGACGCCGGAACCCAGTACGGCATGGGCTGGCGGCAGACCACCGGAGCCGAGTGGACGCGGACCGTCGTGGATGTGTGCGACACCTGGCTGGCCACACAGACGCAGGTGCCGCCGCTCACCGAAGCCGACACGGAGGACGGCCTCGACCACCGGGACGAGGTCGTCGCCGAGATCGAGGCTATGAAGTTCCTGACCGCCGAGGTGCGCCGGGCGCTCGTCGACTGCGCCCACCACTGCACCCCGGACCTGGCGTTGCGGACACTGCTGAGGGCGATCGAGTACGCCCCTGAGGCATCCTTGTCCGAGGAGCAGTACAGGAGGCTGAACGGTCTCGGATCGGCCCTGCACTACGGGGAGTTCGTGGTGCAGAACGTCGAGTACCGGATCTCCGACGACTAGAGCAAGGCCCTCTTCATGGAACCGTACGCCTCCCCGTACTCCCCCTCTCCGTCATCCGAGGCGCCAGCAGCGTCGACTCCGGTACAGCAGCCCCCGACAGCTTCTTCATCAGGAGGTCCACGGCCCGTGCGCCCAGTTCCTCCGACGGCAGGGTCACCGACGTGATCGGGACGCGGGAGGACTCCGCCACCCCGTCGGGGCAGATCGCCGTGACGGAGAGGTCGGACGGGATGCGGAGGCCCAGGTCGGCGAAGGCGTCGACCAACGGTTCCAGGACGGGTTCGTTGTGGACGACCACCCCCGTCAACGCGGGCTGTTCGCGTAGGAGTTGTTCGGCGACGGCGCGGGCGTCGGCCGGCTCGCAGGGGAGGACCGTCGAGGACATCCCGGCGCGGTCCGCGGCGGCCGTGAAGCCCTGGACCACCCGCCCGGCGTAGGCCGTCCCGCGGACGTACACCTCCGGCGGGGAGCCGACCAGGGCCACCGAGCGGTGACCCAGCCGTGCCAGGTGCTCCACGCACGCCTCGCCCGCAGCCCGGAAGTCGAGGTCGACGCAGGTCAGGCCCGCCGTGGAGGCCGGCAAGCCGATCAGTACCGCCGGCAGGTCCAGTGCGCGCAGCAACGGCAGCCGGGGGTCGTCGAGTTGGACGTCCATCATGACCAGGCCGTCCACCAGGGCCGTGTCGGCGACCCGGTGCAGTCCCTCCTCGCCCTCCTCCTGCGTCAGCAGCAGCACGTCGTGGTCGTGGCGGCGGGCCGCCGTCACCACCGACACCGCGAACCCCATCACCGTCGGGACGTGGATCCCGGTCCGTAAGGGCACCACCAGCGCCAGGACATTGGAGCGTCTGCCGGCCAGGGCGCGGGCGCCCGCGTGCGGACGGTAGCCCAGCTCGCGGATCGCCTCCTCGACCCGCAGCCGGGTCTCCTCGGAGATCGGGCGCTTGCCGCTGAGGGCGTAGGAGACGGTGCTGGGGGAGACCCCGGCCCGTCGCGCCACATCCGTGATCTTCACCATCAGCCCAGCTCCAGGGAGAGGAAGCCGGTGCCGGCCCGCGCCCGCGCCGCCCGGTCCCCGGCCGCCAGGCCCCACGGCGCCGAGGGGTCGGAGCAGGACGCCCGCAGCGTGTCTCCCTCGCGTACGACGGTGAAGGCGACCTCGCCGACCCGTACCGTGACCTGCTCGCCCCGGGCGAGGCCGTACGCCCGCAGGGTCACCCCGTCGGCGTGGTCGTAGTCGGGGCGGTCCACAACCGCGCCGACCGGGATCACCGCACCCGGCCTGACCAGCAGCGGCACGCTCAGGAAGGCATGCCGCTCGCGCACCCAGCGCGGACCGGTCACCGTCTCGCCGGTCACGAAGTGGGTCCAGGCGCCCTCCGGGACGTAGTACGAGACCTCCCCGGAGTCGCTGAACACCGGGGCCACCAGGAGGTCCGGGCCGAGCATGTACTGGCGTTCGAGGTGTGCGCACCCGGGGTCGTCCGGGAACTCCAGGACCATCGCCCGCATCACCGGCACGCCCTCGGTGTGGGCGGTGCGCGCCGCCTCGTACAGGTAGGGCATGAGGCTCAGCTTGAGGCGGGTGAAGTGGCGCAGGACGTCCACGGACTCCTCGTCGAACAGCCACGGCACGCGGTACGACGAGCTGCCGTGCAGGCGGCTGTGGGAGGAGAGGAGTCCGAAGGCCAGCCACCGTTTGAAGAGCGACGGGCTCGGGGTGCCCTCGAAGCCGCCGATGTCGTGGCTCCAGAAGCCGAAGCCCGAGAGCCCGAGGGACAGCCCTCCGCGCAGCGACTCGGCCATCGACTCGTACGTCGCCTCGCAGTCGCCGCCCCAGTGCACCGGGAACTGCTGGCTGCCCGCGGTCGCCGAGCGGGCGAAGACCACCGCCTCCTGTTCGCCGCGGTGCTTGCGCAGCACGTCGAAGACGGTCCGGTTGTAGAGGTAGGTGTAGTAGTTGTGCATCCGCTCGGGATCGGAGCCGTCGGACCACTCCACGTCCAGCGGGACCCGCTCGCCGAAGTCGGTCTTGAAGCAGTCCACACCCTGTGCGAGCAGCGCCTCCAGCTTCGAGGCGTACCAGTCGCGGGCGGCCGGACTGGTGAAGTCGACCAGGGCCATGCCGGGTTGCCACAGGTCCCACTGCCAGACGCTGCCGTCGGGTCGCTTGAGGAGGTGGCCGAGCGCCTTGCCCTCCGCGAACAGGGGCGATCTCTGGGCGATGTACGGGTTGATCCACACCGAGACCCTCAGCCCCCGTGCGTGCAGCCGGGCGAGCATGCCCTCCGGGTCGGGGAAGACCCGCGGGTCCCACTGGAAGTCGCACCAGTTGAACTCGCGCATCCAGAAGCAGTCGAAGTGGAAGACGGACAGCGGCAGTTCGCGGTCCTTCATGCCGTCGATGAACGAGGTCACCGTCTCCTCGTCGTACGACGTGGTGAACGACGTCGACAGCCACAGGCCGAAGGACCACGCGGGCGGGAGCGCCGGACGGCCGGTGAGGGCCGTGTACTTGCGGATGATCTCCTTGGGGCTCGGGCCGTGGATGACGTAGTACGTCAACTCCTGTGTCTCCGCGCTGAACTGGACCCTCGACACCGCTTCCGAGCCGACCTCGAAGGAGACCTTGCCGGGGTGGTCGACGAAGACGCCGTAGCCCGCGTCCGTGAGGTAGAACGGGACGTTCTTGTAGGCCTGTTCGGTGGCGGTGCCGCCGTCGGCGTTCCAGATGTCGACGACCTGGCCGTTCTTCACCAGCGGCCCGAAGCGCTCGCCGAGCCCGTACACCGAGGTGCCCACGGTCAGGTTGAGCTGCTCGCGCAGGTAGTGCCCGCCGGCCGCGTCCCGCAGGATGCCCATGTTCTTGGTGCCGCTGCTGGTGAGGACCCGGCCGTCGGCGAGGAAGTCGACCTGCCAGGGCCCGGTGCGGGCGAAGCGGACCGACAGGGTGCCGGAGGTCAGGGTCGCGGTGTTCTCGTCGGAACCGGTGTGCGGGGTGAACTCCTCTTTCCTGAGCTCGAATTCGGGCCGGTCCGGCTGCTCACCCTCGAAGTGCGTGAAGGTGATGCCGATGACGTCGGGCATCGGGGCGTGGGCGCTGATCGTCACGACCGGTCCCTTCAACAGGTCGCCGCGGTGGCGGATGGGCCGGGACGGCGCGTGGATCTCCAGCCCGTCCTCGGAGGCGGTGACCTCGTGGACCACGGCCGGATGGTCCGCGGTGACGCCCTCGCGCAGCAGCCAGTAGCCGTCGGTGAACTTCATCGGTGGGGGGTCCTTACTTCACGGCACCCACGGCGATACCGCGGGTGAGGGTTCGCTGGAAGACGAGGAAGAACACGATCGCGGGGAGCACGCCGAGCAGGGCGGCCGCGTTGGTCATCGTGGCGTCCATCAGCCGCTGGCCCTGGAGGACGCCGAGGGCCACGGAGACCGTCTGGTTGTCGTTGGAGATCAGCATGACCAGGGGGAGCAGGAATTCGTTCCAGGTCCAGATGAAGAAGAAGACCAGCAGGACGCCGAGGGTGGGGCGGCTGACGGGGACGACGATCCGCCACAGCACCTGCCACTTGTTGGCGCCGTCGATGCGGGCCGCTTCGAGGATCTCGCGCGGGAACTGGCCGAGCACCGAGGAGAGCAGATACGTGCCGAAGGCCGCCTGGATCACCGTGAACACGATGATCACGCTCAACCTCGTGTCGTACAGGCCGACTTCCTTGCTCAGGTAGTAGACGGGGTAGACCAGCGCCTCCTGCGGCAGCATGTTCGCCAGGACGAAGAAGGCGAGGACCCAGGTCCGGAACCTGATACGGCCGATGCCGATCGCGTAGGCGTTGAGGACGGACAGGATCACGGCGAGCACCGCCACCGAGCCGCTGATCAGTACTGAGTTGAACAGCTTCCGGCCGAAGTCGACGCGTTCCCAGAAGTCCTTGAGGCCCTGTGTGTAGAGGCCGTCGGGGAGGCTGAGGGGGCCGTTCTGGGCGTACTCCGTCGGGGACTTGAAGGCGTTGACCGTGACGATCAGGAACGGCACGACCATGAACAGGGCCGCGACGCACAGGGCGATCAGCACCGGGTAACGGCGCAGGGCGGTGGTCATGCGTCCGTCCTCTCCTGGAGCTTCAGACCGATCAGGGAGAGCGCGAGGATGATCACCGTGAGCACGGTGGAGATCGCGGCGCCGTAGCCGACCTGCGTCTTCTCGAAGAACGTGGTGAACGAGAAGTAGGAGGGCACGTTCGTGGCGCCGCCGGGCCCGCCCTTCGTCAGGACGTACACCGCCCCGAACACCTTGAGCGCGGCGATCGAGCACCAGGTCAGCACGACGTAGATCTCGGGGCGGATCTGCGGCAGCGTGATGTGCCAGAAGCGGCGCCACCAGCCGGCGCCGTCCAGTTCGGCCGCCTCGTACAGCTGGGGGTCGACGCGTTGCAGTCCCGCCATGAAGACGACCAGCGGGAAGCCCAGTTGGACCCAGACCATGACGCCCATGACGCTGTAGAGGGCGAGGTTGGGATCGCCCAGCCAGTCCTGCTGCCAGGAGCCCAGGCCGACCGCCTTGAGGAGGGCGTTGAGGGAGCCGTCGTCGGGGGCGAGGATCCAGCTCCAGACGATGCCGGCGACCGCGATCGGCAGCACCTGGGGGAGGTAGAAGCAGGCGCGCAGGACGGCGGCGATCCGGGGGCCGAAGTACTTGCCGACGTGGTCGAACAGGGCGGCGGCGAGGACCAGTCCCAGCGCCGTGGGGACCGCCGCCATCGCCACGACCATGAACAGGCTGTGCCGGAAGGACGCCCAGAAGTCGGAATCGTCCATCAGCTCGCGGTAGTTGGCGAGCCCCGACCACGTCGGCGAGCCCACGCCCTGCCAGTCGGTGAAGCTCACATAGGTGTTCATCGCGAACGGCAGCACGATAATCGCGAGGAAGGCGAGGGCGCCCGGCAGGAGGAACAGGGCGTAGGAGTCACGGGGGCGGCGCGAGGGTTTACCGATGGTGCCCTTGCCCACCGCCCGCGCCCCGCGTTCGACGGTCACCGTCATTGCTTCGGCGCGCCCTTGTCGTAGGCCTCCTGGAGATCGCTGAGATAGCCGTCCGGCTTGGCGCTGCCGGTGATCAGCTTCTGGGTCGCGGAGACGAGGACGTCGTAGAAGCCGGGGACCGGCCAGTCCGGGTAGAAGGCCAGACCGTCGTTCCTGGACAGGGTGTTGAAGTCGTCGATCAGGGTCTTGGACCGCGGGTCGGTGATGGCGGCGGCGTCCGCCGCGACCGGGACCCCGCCGGAGTTCCCGAGCAGGTTCTGGATCTTCTTCGACATGGTGATGTCGATGAAGTCGTAGGCGAGGTCCTTGTTCTTGGAACCCTGCGGTACGACCCAGAGGTTGCCGCCCGAGCCGAGGGTGAGCTTCGAGTCGGGCCACAGGAACGTGCCCCAGTCGAACTTGTTCTCCGCCGTGAAGCGGCCGTACCACCAGCTGCCGGAGAACAGGATCGGCGCCTTGCCCGAGGTGAAGGAGACACCGGCGGCCTCGTCGTTCTGGCCGCTGGAACTCTTGCTGAAGTAGCCCTTCTCGACCCAGTCGGCGAAGGTGTCGGCGCCGTAGGTCCAGGCGGCGTCGTGGAAGTCGGTCTTCCCCTTGTAGAGCTGGTAGGCGTCGACCCAGGCGCGGTCGGCCTTCGTCAGGGCCAGCTGGTAGAGGTACTGCTGGGCCGGGTAGGCCGCGCCGCCGTTGGCGAGCGGGGTGACCCCCTTGTCGACGAACTCGTCCATGGCGGCGGTGAGTTCGGCGAAGGTCTTCGGCTCGGCGACGCCGTACTTCTTGAAGAGGTCCTTGTTGTAGTAGACCAGCGTGTACTCGGCGTAGTTCGGGACGCCGAACCACTTGCCGGAGCCCATCACGCCGTTGGTGTCGTAGAGGCTGGTGGTGCGGACACTGGGGCTGAGCTTCTTGTCCCAGCCGCGCTTGGCCGCCTCCTGGGTGAGGTCGGTGAGCAGGCCCTGCTTGGAGAGCAGACCGGCCGTCGCGTTGCCCTTGTTGTACTCCATGATGTCGGGCGCGTCCGAGGAGTTGAGGACCATCGGGGCGGTCTTCTGGATCTGGTCGAAGCTCTTCTCCTCGAACTTCACCTTCACGCCGGGGTGCGTGGCCTCGAACTCCTTGATCGCCTCCTTCCACGCGATGCCCATCGCGCTGTCGGGGCCCTCGTAGTGCCAGAGCCTCAGCGTCTTCCCGTCGGAGGACCCGCTGTCCGAGCCTCCGCAGGACGTCAGCAGCAGCGATCCGCTCAGGATCACCGCGGTCGCCGTCGCACGCCTTCGTGCCGTCAACATCCCGTACCTCCGGGGGAGTCGGATGGTGCTTCGGGCCGGGCGCCGCGCAGGGGTCGTCGATTCGACTCGATTCGACGACCCTTGTCGAAGCGCTTCGACGAAGGAACGTATGTGCGGGTGTCGAAGGTCGTCAATGGGTTGAGCAGGATCAGGTGAAGCGATTCGACGATTCGGCGGGGCGGTGGGTGACGCGGTGAGTGACGAGGGCGATCATCAACGCCGCCGCGGCCGCCGTGACCGGGACGCCGTAGCCGGCCACCGGCGACACGTGCTCCACCGTCCAGCCGCCGGCCGCGCTTCCGCAGGCGATCCCGCCGAGCAGTCCGGTCACCGCGAGGGTCATGCCCTCGTTCAGGCGGCCGGGCGGGGTGTGCCGCTGGACCAGGGTCATCCCGGTGACCATCGTCGGAGCGGTCGCCATCCCCGCGACCAGCAGCGCGCAGGCGAGGACGAGCAGGGAGCCGGTGAGGGTCGCGGCCAGCAGGGGGAGCGTCAGCAGTGCGGTCATGGCGGCGATGCACCACACGTAACGGTCCTCGACGGACCCCTGCCGGTGTACGGCCCCGTAGACCAGCCCCGCCGCACACGACCCGGCCGCCTGGAGCCCGAGCACGACTCCGGCCGCGGCGCGATGCCCCTGTCCGTCGGCGAACCCGATCGTCACGACCTCCATGGACCCGAAGACGGCGCCCATGGCGAGGCAGATGGCGAGGAGCGGGCGGAGGGCGGGGGTTCGGAGGGGGGTTCGGGGGCTTGCCGGTCGACTGCGGGTGCGGGCCGGCTCGGGGGCGGGTCGCGCCCGCGCGGCGGAGCCGCATGTCGATACAGCCCCGCGCCCCTGGGGCGGCTCGGTCACCCGGCGCCGAAACGGCCTCTTGCCTTCGACGCTGTGCAAGGGCGCGGGGTGGGGGTCGGGGTGGGGCGGGGTCCACGGGGGTGGTTCCGTCGAGCGTTGGGCCGCGAACAGCAGGGCGCCCGTCACCAGCAGCGTCACCCCGGTCAGCGTGCCCGCCTCCGGGAAGAACGTGCCGCACAGGAAGGCCGCGAGCACCGGGCCCAGCATGAAGCACGCCTCGTCCGCGGCCTGCTCGAAGGAGTTCGCGACATGCAGCGCCTTCTCGTCGCCGTCGAGCAGGTACGCCCAGCGGGCCCGCGACATACCGCCCAGGTTGGGGGTCGTGGCGGTGGCGGCGTACGACACGAAGAGCGTCCAGGCCGGCGCCCCGAGGCGCACACAGAGCAGCAGCGCGAGCGAACCCAGCGCGGCGAGCAGCGTGGCCGGTACGGCGATCCTGGCCTGTCCGTATCGGTCGACGAGGCGTGCGATCCACGGGGCGACGACCGCGGTGGCGCCGAGGCCCGCCGCGGTGACGGCGCCGGCGAGGGCGTACGACCCCCGCGTCCCGGCGATCATGACGACCGCGCTGACGCTGAACATGCCCATGGGCAGCCGCGCGAGGAGATTCCCGATGGTGAACGCACGGGCGCCGGGGGTGGCGAGAAGGCGGCGGTAGGGGCCGGGGGTGCGGGAACTTCCTGGCCCTCGCGGCCCTCGGAGGCCTTGCCGACGTCGTGGTCCGAAGTCGGCGATCACGAGCGTGTCGGCGGTCATGGTGGGCAGCGGTCGGTGCGGTTGGTTCGGTCGCGGCGGCATGGCATCCACCGTCGCGCCGAGGCGATCAAGAGGTCCAACACCTTCTCCGCACCGATTCACGCACGCGCGTTGTAAGTTCACCGGATGCCCGCACACCCTCCCGTCCCCGGCCTCCGCCACCTCGACCCCCGCCTCCTGCGCGCCTTCCTCGCCGTCGCCGACGAACTGCACTTCACGCGCGCCGCGGCCCGGCTCTACGTCGCCCAGCAGGCGCTCAGCCGAGACGTACGGCGGCTGGAGCGGGAGCTCGGCGCGGAGCTGTTCGTGCGCACCACCCGGCAGGTCACGCTCACCGGCGACGGCGAGCGCCTGGTGCCGTACGCCCGCCGCGTGCTGGACGCCCAGGACGAACTGCTCGCCGCCTTCGCGCAGGCCCGCCCCCTGCTGGTGGACCTGAACTTCCCCGACCAGGCCACCGCCCGAAGTGTGCTGCTCAGAGCCCGTGAACTCGCTCCCGAGCTGGAGCTGATGGCCCGCTACGAGAGTGGGCTGACCGGTGCGGCGGGGGAGTTGCTGGCCGGTCGCCTGGACGCCTCCTTCGGCCGGTTCGCCGGCCTGGACCCGGCCCTGCGGGCGGGCCTGGACCACCAGCCCGTCCGCTACGAGCCCATGGCGGTCGTCCTGCCCGAGGACCACCGGCTGGCCTCCCTGGAGCGGATCCCGCTGGCCGCCCTGGAGGGCGAGACCGTGTACGCCGGGGCCGGAAATCCGCGTACTCCGGAATGGACCGATCTCGCTCGTCAACTGTTCGAAGGACGGGGCATCGCGATAGCGCCGCCGGTGCCGCTCGCGGTCGGCGAGGAGGAGTTCCAGCGGATCATGGCGAAGACCCGGAACCCGATCCTCGCCGTCGTGGATTTCCCCGCCATGCCCGCCACGGTGCTGCGTCCGCTGGTCGACCCGGTGCCGCTGTCGCCGCTGTCGTTGGTGTGGCGCAGGGGGTTGGTGC
Source organism: Streptomyces griseorubiginosus (assembly GCF_001514195.1). Taxonomy (GTDB): domain Bacteria; phylum Actinomycetota; class Actinomycetes; order Streptomycetales; family Streptomycetaceae; genus Streptomyces; species Streptomyces griseorubiginosus. Next base: position 69,018 of record NZ_KQ948746.1, read on the forward strand.
ACCCGGCGTTCGATGTCCTCCGCCGGGCCGCGGTCGAATTGTCCGTCGAACGGGGCTGGCTCCAACGACCCGTCGATGGATGGATTCCAGCCACCGATCAGCACGATATGCACCCCTGCGATTGACACGCGGCAAACACATAACCTCCGCTTGCGCTACATTCGCGGCCGGAGCACTTTGTGATAAACGGGGCGCTCGGACCGGGTGGGGGCCCAGTTCGGCCGACGCTGCCAGGCGTACGCGCACCCGGAACGGTCCCGTGGGGGGATGTGCGTGCGCGTGAAAAAGTGGCGAGAAGACGCCCAACCGGAATGGCCCGAGGCTGCATCAGGAACTCAGGACATAGCTCTGGTGAAGGGGGCCGCCCAGGCCTTCCCGGAGAGCGGTGACGTCCGCTCGGCCGAGGAGACCGGAGCCGCGAGAAGCGACCTCTTCGACGGCGGTGACAAGGCCGGCGCCAAGGCCGACGCCAGGGCCGGCTTCGACTCCGGCCTCGACTCCGGCTTCGACGCCGGTGACAAGCCGGACTTCCCGGGAGCGCCGAGAGCCGCGGACCGTATCGAGGCCCTGTCCAAGCCGCCGGGCCCGCAGCCCGTCGTACGTCCGGAGCCGGTCGTACGCCCGGAGCCCGTCGTGGGACCGGAGCCGGTCTTACACCCGAAACCCTCCCGCACCACGCCGCCCGCGCAGCCGCAGGCCCCCGGTGCCAAGCCCGTCGTGCGGGATCCGTGGGACGAGTCCGGCAGCGGTGCCGGGCACGCCCATGACCCGCACGAGGTGACCGTCCAGCTCGACGCGGTCAGCGTGAACGGGGAGGGCCGGATCGAGGGCGGCGGGGCCGGGGGCGACAGTGGCTCCGAGGGTTCCGACGGGCCGGTCTTCGTCGACGAGTCGGGCCGCCGCAGCCGTCGCTTCCGCCGGATCGGCATGGCCGTGGGCCTCGCCTGCGCGGTCTACGCCGTCGTCATCGTCGTCACTTTGCTGTCCGGCAACTCCAACGCGCCCTGGCTGCCGGTGACCGGCCCGAAGGACGACGCCCCGGCCGGGAAGGTCGACACCAGCCCGGTCCCGGCCGAGTCGGCGGATCCGGCCCTGCCCGTGGGAGTGCTTCCCGGGACCACCCCGACGGTGAGCGGCGGGGCGACTCCGGTGCCCGGCGTCAGCGGCACCGCGCCGGGTGTGGTCGTGAGCCCGGCGAGGCCGGGGGCGTCCGCCGATCCGTCGGCACCGGCCACGCAGCCGGGCGTCAACCCGTCGGTCAGCGCCGACCCGTCGGCCCAGCCGACGCCGTCGGTCACCCCGCCGGCCAGCCCGACGGTCACCCCGCCCGCGACCACCAGCCCCGACCCGACGGTCGCCCCGACCCAGACCACGGGCGGCGACAGCGCCGGACCCGGCACGGTGGCCGACGGCCCGGCCGCGCCCTCGCCCATCGCGTCGGACACCCCGCCGGCCTCGGCGCCGTCCGCCGACTCGTCTCCCGCCGGGCCCTCCGACGCCCCGCTCTCCTCCCCGTCCCCGGAGAACATCCTCTGATGGCACCCCGCACCCGCCGTCCGGGGGCCGCACACGGCGCCCCCGTCGGCTCCCGGCGCCGCCGCCTGCCCATGCGCCTGCTGCTGCCCGTGCTCGTCCTCGTCGCCCTGATGGCGATGCTGATGCTGCGCGGGTACGTCCACAGCGAGATCCTCGCCGACCACCGCATCCAGCCCGAAGCGGCCTCCGACAAGGTGCCGGAGAAGATCATCGACGGCGGGCCGGTGATCGACACCCGCGGCGGCGGGGCGACCAGCCTGAAGATCCCGGACCACCGGATCGTGCTCACCTTCGACGACGGCCCGGACCCGACCTGGACCCCCAAGGTCCTGGACGTCCTCAAGAAGCACCACGCGCACGCCGTCTTCTTCGTCACCGGCACCATGAGCTCCCGCTACCCGGACCTGGTCAGGCGCATGGTCGACGAGGGGCACGAGGTCGGACTGCACACCTTCAACCACCCCGACCTGTCCTTCCAGTCGAAGAAGCGCATCGACTGGGAGCTGTCCCAGAACCAGCTCGCGCTCGCCGGCGCGGCCGGGATCCGCACCTCTCTCTTCCGCCCGCCGTACTCCTCCTTCGCCGACGCCATGGACGACCGGTCCTGGCCGGTCACCCAGTACATCGGCACCCGCGGCTACATCACCGTCGTCAACAACACCGACAGCGAGGACTGGCAGAAGCCCGGCGTCCGCAAGATCATCAGCAATGCCACGCCGAAGAAGGGCAAGGGCGCGATCGTCCTGATGCACGACTCCGGCGGCGACCGCCATCAGACCGTCCAGGCGCTGGACCGGTTCCTGCCGGACATGGCGGCCAGGGGCTACCGGTTCGACAACCTCACCGAGGCCCTCGACGCGCCCAGCGCGCACACCGCGGTCACCGGGCCCGAGCTGTGGAAGGGCAAGGCGTGGATCTTCCTGGTCCAGGCCTCCGAGCAGATCACCGACGTGCTGGTCGTCGGGCTCGCGATCATCGGCTCCCTGGTCATCGGCCGCTTCGTCCTCATGCTGCTGCTGTCGGGCATCCACGCGCGCCGGGTGCGCCGCAAGGACTTCCGCTGGGGAGAGCCGGTGGTGCAGCCGGTCTCGGTGCTGGTCCCGGCGTACAACGAGGCCAAGTGCATCGAGAACACCGTGCGTTCGCTGATGGCGAGCGAGCACCCGATCGAGGTGCTGGTCATCGACGACGGCTCCAGCGACGGCACCGCCCGGATCGTCGAGGCGATGGACCTGCCCAACGTCCGGGTGGTCCGCCAGCTCAACGCGGGCAAGCCGGCCGCCCTCAACCGCGGCCTGGCGAACGCCCGTCACGACATCATCGTGATGATGGACGGCGACACCGTCTTCGAACCGTCCACGGTCCGCGAGCTGGTGCAGCCCTTCGGCGACCCGCGCGTCGGCGCCGTCGCGGGCAACGCCAAGGTCGGCAACCGGGACTCGCTCATCGGCGCCTGGCAGCACATCGAGTACGTGATGGGCTTCAACCTGGACCGCCGGATGTACGACATCCTGCGGTGCATGCCGACCATCCCGGGCGCGGTGGGAGCCTTCCGCCGCTCCGCGCTGGAACGCGGCGGCGGCATGAGCGACGACACGCTCGCCGAGGACACCGACATCACCATGGCCATGCACCGGGACGGCTGGCGCGTGGTCTACGCCGAGAAGGCGCGCGCCTGGACCGAGGCACCGGAGTCGGTCCAGCAGCTCTGGTCGCAGCGCTACCGGTGGTCGTACGGCACCATGCAGGCCATCTGGAAGCACCGGCGGGCGCTGGTGGAGCGGGGCCCGTCGGGCCGTTTCGGCCGCGTGGGCCTGCCGCTGGTCTCGCTGTTCATGGTCGTGGCGCCCCTGCTGGCCCCCCTGATCGACGTGTTCCTCCTCTACGGCGTGGTGTTCGGCCCGACCCAGAAGACGGTCGTGGCCTGGCTGGGCGTGCTCGCGATCCAAGTGGTCTGCGCCGCCTACGCGTTCCGCCTCGACCGCGAACGCATGAGCCACCTGATCTCGCTGCCGTTGCAGCAGATCCTGTACCGCCAGCTCATGTACGTGGTGCTGCTCCAGTCCTGGATCACGGCCCTGACCGGCGGCCGCCTGCGCTGGCAGAAGCTGCGCCGCACGGGGGTCGTGGAGGCGCCGGGCGGACCGGTGCCGAGTCCGCGGAAGAGCAGTGAGAGCGACGAGCGGAGGCCGGTGGGATGACCCAGGACTACGCCGCCGGTCAGCGGGAGGCGGCCGCGCCTCCGAAGGCGCCCGGCCGGGACCGCTACCTCGACCTCCTCCGCTCCCTCGCCCTGGTCCGGGTGGTCCTGTACCACCTCTTCGGCTGGGCCTGGCTGACCGTGCTGTTCCCGTCGATGGGCGTGATGTTCGCGCTGGCGGGCTCGCTGATGGCACGGTCGCTGAACCGGCCGGCGCTGAGCGTGATCAGGGGCAGGCTCCGCCGGCTCCTGCCTCCCCTCTGGGCGTTCGGTGCGGTGGTGCTGCCGTTGATGTTCGCGGGCGGCTGGAAGCTGTCCGAGGACCCGGACCACAGCGGCACCTGGGGCCTGCTGGAGCTGGTGAACTACGTCATCCCGATCGGGGCGCCGCCGTACCCCTGGGAGATCGGCTTCCCGAAGGACCTGCTGGAGAGCACGTGGGCGGACCAGGCGGTGGGCCCGCTCTGGTACCTCCGCGCCTATCTGTGGTTCGTGCTCCTGTCGCCGCTGCTGCTGTGGGCGTTCCGCAGGGTGCCGTGGGCGACGCTGCTCGCTCCGCTGGGGTTGGCGGCGGTGGTGGGCACGGGCTGGGTGACCATCCCCGGCGAACTCGGCAACGCGGTCACCGACTTCGCGGTCTACGGCAGCTGCTGGGTCCTCGGTTTCGCCCACCACGAGGGAGTGCTGGCGAAGGTCCCGCGCTATCTCGCCGTGTCCGGCTCGGTGCTGGTGATGGCGTTCGGCCTGTGGTGGGCGTCCGGACACCAGGGCCCCGACGGCTGGGACCTGAACGACATCCCGCTCGCCCAGGCGGCCTGGTCCTTCGGTTTCGTGATGATCCTCCTCCAGTACTCCCCGTCCTGGCAGGAACTCCCGGGCCGCCTGGCCCGCTGGGACAAGCTGGTCACCCTCTCCAACAACCGTGCCGTCACGATCTACCTCTGGCACAACCTGCTGATCATGGCCACGGTCCCGATCATCGACCAGGCCTACAACCTCCCCTTCCTGCAGAGCGACCGCGCGGTGGCGGCACTGGACGCGACGGACATGCTGTGGATGTTCGTCCTGGTGTGGCCGCTGATCGGGGTGGCGATCGTGGCGTTCGGCTGGATCGAGGACCTGGCGGCGAAGCGACGGCCTCGCTTGTGGCCGAACGGTTCGCGGCGGGGCCGGGTCCGGCACGGCGCGAGAGCGGCGGAAGGATCCTGACGGCTCCGGGCTCCGGGCTCCGCGCCCCGTGCGGGAAGCGGAGCCCGGCCGGGTCATCCGATGGACTGCCGGAGTTGCCAGTACGTGTTCGGGTTGATGACCTGAGTACCCGAGCCCGACAGCACGGTCTTGCTCCCTGCATGGAATCTCACGGCACCGTTGGCCGCGACGGCCCAGATGTCGGGGATGCCGTCACCGTTGGCGTCAGGTGTACCCATCAGCAGCGGAACGTCGGCGGTGTACCAGCCGGAGGCACCGTACTCGGTGTCGGTCTTGCCCGAGGAGTTCGCGGCGGAGGCCAGGGAGTTGAGGTCGGTCCCTCCAGAGCTCGCGGCGATGCCCTTGCGGAGCAGAAGGCGCCCGGACGAGTCGGTCCGGTAGACCATGTCGGCGACACCGTCTCCGCTGACGTCCATGACGGTCACCAGGTCACGGTTCGTCCACCCACCGGACAACAGAACTGCCTGGTCGACCGTCGCACCGTGGTATCCGGTGAAGGCCCACAACGAATCGCCGGCCGTGGCGAAGAAGTCGGTGCGGCCGTCGCCCGTGATGTCCCCGGCGGCCACGATCTGGGTCAGTGTCGAAGGGCTCGGGGCGCTGGACGGCAGCAGGATCTCCTGCCGTCTGTCGATGTTCACCGCACCATAGCCGTCGCTCGGATAGACCCAGAGCTTGCCGCCCACCCGGACGACCAGGTCCTGGAGGCCGTCTCCGCCGTAGATGTCACCGTTATGGGTGATCAGGGCGCCCTTGAAGTGGCCCTTCGGGGCCCCGACGTAGGGCGGCAGATCGTCGTTGCCGTTGGGATCCTTGTCGGGGTTGGGCCAATAGGCGCCAGGCATCGAGTAGTTCAGGTCGCCCGAACCCTTGGTCGCGTCGGTCGTCGTCGCCTCGGAGGGGTACAGCGCCAGGTTGCCCTCGTCGGTGACGACCATCATGTCCGGGAACTGGTCACCGGTGAAGTCGCCGGGCTTGTCTGCCTGATCGCGCGGGGTGACGTAGAAGAAGTACTTGGTGGGCTCGGAGACGTTGCCGACAGCGTCGACGGTCCGGACGTAGAGCACGTTGGGTCCGGCGGCGGGGGGCTTGGCGTCGCTGATGGCGGCGTGGACGGTGGTAGCCGTGCCGTTGACGCGAGAAACGACCCCGCTGTAGCTGGGCGAGTTGTAGCCGTACTCGTATCGCACGACATCCTTGTCCAGGGCGCGCAGGTCGAAGGCGCCGGCAGTACCGAACTTCTTGTCGGACCACTTGCTGTCCTCACCACCGCTACCGAAGCCGTTCTGGCTGCCGTCCGCGTTGGGGAAGTCGGCGGACGTCACCACGGGTGGGCGCGGCGCGGCGGTGTCGAGGACGAAGCGGCAGGGCGTCTTCGGGTACCAGCCCGAGGTGCTGCCCGCGTCGTCGAAGATCTGCACTCGCCAGGAGTATGTGGCGCCGTTCTTGAGCTTGCTGGTGGCGAATCCGCTGGTGGTGCTCAACGCCGTGCCGAGGTCTCGGCCTAGCTGGATCCTGCCGGTCGACTTCAGCAGATCGCCGGTCTCATTCCACTTCCCCATCTCCCACAGGTCGAAGTCGAAGGCGTCGAGGTTCTTGTCCTTGTCCGTGGCCTTGGCGGTGAAGGTCAGATCGCCGGAACCCATGCGGACATAGGGCTTCGTGGTGGTGCACTTGCCGTCCGGGCCGAGGTCCAGGGAGTCGGTGACGATCGATGGTTTGCGGTTGTAGACGAGGTCGAGTACAGGTGGGTGCTCGTTGCCGTCGGCCACGAACTTCTTCCACGCGTACTGGGAGTCCTCGTCCCGTGCCCGCATCCCGAAGGTGATCGAGTCCGCCCCCTTGTCGGCTCGCTTCTGCGCGCCCTTTCTCACATCGAAGGATTCGTAGGCGTCGCGGCAGCCGGACTTGTAGCCGTGCGCGAAGCTCTTGGTGGCCAACTTGTTGCCGTCATGGAGCTCGGGAGCGTTGTCCCAGTTCGTGTGCGCGTTGATCTCGCTCGTCAGGTGCACGCTCATGGAGCGGGCCTGGCAGGACCAGGAATACGTCTCCAGCAGGTACAGCTTGGCTGTTGTGATCTTCGCGCCCTTGAGGTCCTTGCCAAAGGTCATGTTGAAGAACGACCGTGACGTACCCCAAGTGTCGGACTCGAAGCCGACCCGTGCCTCGTGCGTCCCGCCCTTGTTGAAACCCTTGCCGTTGTAGAACGTGGCCTTGGGGTGGCGATCGTAGGCGGTGGTCCAGTTTTGCATCTGCTTCTTCACCGAGGGGTCGATGAAGACCGGGTAGACCGTGGCTGGATCGTCGAGAAAGTCCTGATCCGGTGTGAGAGTCCACTGGCCCGGGGACAGACCGGCTTTCACCAGTTCACCGCGCGAGTCGGGAGAAGGGCCATCCAGGGCGGACAGGCTCAGCGACGCGCCGGAACCGGTCTGGGACGGCGCCGGGGTCGGCTCGGCCGGCGCAGACGGCAGGGGAGATTCCGAAACTGAGGGTACGGGACCGTCGCTTGCGGAGGGGAGAACCTCGACGTCGGTGTCCTTCTGCTCGTCGGACTCGACTTCCTCCTCTGTCGGGCTTGCCGTGTCCGAGGGCGTCTCGGTCGGTGAGTCGGTCGGATCCGGGGATTCAGCCTCGGTCGGCTGGGCCGTGGCACCCACCTGTCCGTCGGTGACGGCGGGGGATCCGCTGCTGTCCCACATCAACGGGGTGGGGGAGACGGCGACCTCATCGTTGGAGAGGTTCACCGCGCTGAGCATCCCTGACAGCGGGTCCAAGCGGAAGGAGAGATTGTTGGAGTGCAGGCCGTATGTCATCTGCTGAACGTGCGGATCGGACGCGGCCTGCCGGTTCTTCACCACGAGGGTCTGGCCGAATCCGTCGTCGTCCGCGGTCAGCACCAGGTCGCCGCCCGGGAAGATCTCCGGGTACAAGATGCGATTGCCGTCGACGATCGGCGTCGGTATGGGGCCCGGCCAGGTGAGCTGGATCGTGTGCTCCCCGTTGTTGCCGACGTGGAGCGTGGCCAACGGCGTCCCGGCGTCCGCGGCGGCGGATTTGATCAGAGAGGCGCGGTGCGTGGTTGAACGGGAAGAGCGCTCTTCGCCGCGCCCCTCCGACCCAGCGGAGAACACCATCCGCGTGTTGGTGGCTTTTGGCTCCCAACCCTGCGCAGTGCGCCGCAGGTTCGGGTCGATCCTCTTCCACTCGCCGTCCACCTTGGCCCGGATCGGGGAGGAGTACAGCTGCTTCGCCATCTGGCCATCGGGGCGGGCCCACGTGGTGGAGCGTGCGGTGCGGGCCGCGGTCACCTCGACGGACTTCCCCGTCCTCGCGGCCTGGGCGAGTGCGACGGATTCGCTGACCGCTGGAGCGCTTCGGCCACGGGCCCTGTCGTTGTGGGCATCGTCGGTCAGCCGGAAGCCGGCGTAGACGATGCCGGTCGTGGTGATGGCGGCGGCGAGCAGTGCCGCTCCGGCCCGACGGCCGGGCAGGCGACGCCTGTTGTGCGTCATCGGGCGGGTTCCCCTTCCCCCTCGTGTGGCCAGCCGATGATGACCTATGGGGAAACTGTCGTCACCCTGTGGCGATCTTGGGGACTGCCTCCGCCGTGAGGGCTCGGTGCTGCGACGAAAGCGCAGAGTGACTGAGATGCTTGATCGCAAATATCAACCAAACGGGGCAACTTGGCCGCTTCGGCGTGGCCTATGTCGCAAGAGGTCTGATTTTCCCCAATGGGCGATAAAGGGGAAGTCAATCCCACGTAAAGCGAAATCCTGCTTACAAGGGTATTCGCTGCGTAATATTGCGTTACGCACGGTGACGATCATCACATCGATCCGTCGCATCTGGCGCTTTTTCACAGAGTGATCACAGAATCTATGCTCTCTGATAAGTCGTCACGCGTGGTCCTTCACCGGTCCCGCTTCAAGTGGTCCGGGGGGACCTGGTCGTGTTCGATCGACTTTCGCATGCTCGCAAGCGCCGCATGGCACGCACCGCAGTTCCGGTCACGGCGGCGGCGCTGCTGATCGGACTGCTGCCCGTACAGGCCTTTGCGCTTCCCCCGGATCCGGCGAAGGCGGAGATCGGGCGGGAGACGCTCTCCCTGGAGACGCTTGAGAAGGAAGAGCCGATCCCAGGTGAAGACTTCAGCCTGGACCGCACGACGTTGCGCGCGAAGGTGCCCAAGGACCTGTTTGAAGTGCCTGCCGCCACTGTCACGGCCCCTGCCGGATCGGCGCAGGTCGATTTCAATTCGCCCACTATGTCGGCCTCGGCCCGAACCGCAGCACAAGCAGCGCAGCAAGTGGGCATGAAGCCTGCCGGTACTTTGCCGGTGAGCCTCGGTCAGGCAGTCGGTCAGTCTGCACCGACAGGCATATGGCAGGTCATGGTTCCGCCGCGCGATACTGCGTTGGGCCAGGGCGCCGATGGTGCCGTCATCGTCGTGCAAGCCCCCGCCAGCGGAGCGGTCCCGGTCTCCGTGAAGCTCGACTACACCAAGTTCGAGAACCTCTACGGTGCCGACTGGGCGTCCCGCCTCCGCTTCGTACAGTTCCCGGACTGCTATCTGGACACGCCGGACGACGAGGCATGCCAGGCCTACGAGGAACTGGAGACCGCGAACGACACGGCGTCGGCGTCGCTCACGGCCACGGTCGACCCCGCAGCCGACGGCACGGTGACACCTGCCTCGGCGAGGTCCGTGAAGCCCTCGCACTCCGGTGTCGTCCAAGCCGCTTATCGGAAGGCGACACCGATTGCCACTGCCGGCAGTGGCACGGCGGTGATCGGTGCTGTCGATTCCGGTGCAGGGGGCGGTGGCACCTTCAAAGCGACACCGCTTTCCTCGGACGGCAAGTGGACGGCTGGTGGATCATCGGGCGCGTTCAACTGGTCCTACCCCCTCACCGTGCCGGACCCCCCGGCTGGACCGACTCCCAAGATCTCCTTCGAGTACAGCTCGCAGACCGTGGACGGCCGCACGTCCGTGGCCTCGCCCCAGGCCTCCTGGATCGGCGAAGGCTGGTCGTACGACCCCGGCTACATCGAGCGCCGCTACCGCTCCTGCCAGGACGACCGCAAGACGCTCAAGGCCGGAACTCCCAACAACACGGCCAAGAAGGACAAGACGTCCGACCTGTGCTGGGTGTCGTACAACGCGGTGATGTCACTGGGCGGCAAGACCACGGAACTGGTCCGGGACGCGGCATCCGGCAGCAACCCCGACAAGGACACCGAGGTCTACCGCCCGCAACAGGACGACGGCACCCGGGTCGAACACCGGGTGGGCGGCACGAACGACGACAACAACGGCGAGTACTGGGTCGTCACCACCACCGACGGCACCCAGTACTACTACGGCCAGAACACGGTTGGCGGCGGCCACGCGACCACCAACTCCGTCTCCACCGTCCCGGTCTTCGGCAACCACGAGGGAGAGCCGTGCCACGCCACGGCCTTCGCCGACTCACGCTGTGGCGCCGGCAAGCAGCAGGCCTGGCGCTGGGGCCTGGACAAGGTCGTCGACGTCAACGGCAACACGATGATCGTCAACTGGAAGCAGGAGACCAACTACTACGCCGTCCGCGAGAAGTTCAAGTCTCCTGAGCAGTACGACCGTTACGCCTACCCGGCGTCCATCGAGTACGGCATGCGGCCTGAAGGCCTGACCAAGCCGTCGGCGACGGTGGAATTCGGCGTCAAGCAGCGCTGCCTCAAGTCGGCCTCGGTCTGCACCGAAACCAACTTCGCCAAGACCGACGACCCGGGCGCCTATCGTCCTTGGTGGGACACCCCCGGCAACCTCAACTGCAAGTCCACGTCAAAGATGTGCCAGGCGTTCCCGTCTTTCTGGACGCAGATGCGCCTGGACACTGTCACGACAAAGGCGGCTCGTGCGGGCCAGGCCGGCCCCGGCCCGGTCGATAAGTACACGCTTCGTCAGTCCTTCCCCGAGGGCTGGTACGACACAGCTCCCAGCCTGTGGCTCAACTCCATCACCCGCACCGGCTACGCCCCCGGAGACACGACTGGCACCGTGCAGTCCGACTACGGTGTGAGTTTCGCGCAGTACACGGTCGGTTCCTCCTCGCCCCTGCGGGGCCGGCTCCGGGACCGCCAACTGCCGAATCTGGTGCTGAAGAACAAGAGCGACCAGCGTCCCGGCTTCACTCGCCCGCGCATCGGGACCGTCTCCACCGAGAACGGTGGGGACATCCACGTCGAGTACACGGGCGGCTGCGCCACCGAGCCCACGGAGGACAAGGGAAGGAGCAACGGCACCTGCTTCCCGGTGCGCTGGTCCCCTGACGGTGACGAGAAAACCCCTGCGAAGGCCTGGTTCAACAAGTACGTCGTCGCATCGGTGACGGAGATGGACAAGGTCACCTCTCGGGGCAAGCCGGTCACCGCGAAGTACGAGTACTCCGGATCGGCCTGGGCCAAAACAGACGACGAGTTCACCCGCCCCGCTCTGCGCACCTACAGCGACTGGCGTGGCTACCGGCAGGTGACGGTCACCAAGGGCGAGACGGCCGTCTCCGAGGTCGGAGAGGCGCCGACTCAGTCCTTGTCAGTGACCCGCTATCTCCAGGGCGTCGGCGGCGCGGTGAAGGACTCCACCGGTGCCTACACGCTCGTCGCGGACGACGCACCGCAGTACGCAGGCATGACCGCGGAGACCATCACCTACCGCGACTCCAACGGCGAGGTTCTCAACCGCAGCCTCAACTTCCCGTGGTCGCAGCAGACAGCCTCCCGAGCCCGCGAGAACGAGGACGGCACCACCGCGGACCCGCTGCTCGCTCACCGCACCGGTGTCAAACGAACGGACGAGATCCAGACCCTGGACTCGGGATGGCGCGCTGTGCGCACGCTCACCACCGTCGATGACACCTACGGACTACCCGAGCAGATCGAAACGGCTGTCGTCGAGCCCAACGGCACCGCCGAGACCCTCTCCAACCAGACGTGCACCAAGACGTCGTACCTCCACAACACCACGGTGTGGCTGATCGGGCTGCCGAAGGAGCAGCGCAGCACCGGTACTTCGTGTGCCGCGCACGACACGGCGGACCCGGCCACCAAACTCAAGTCGGCCGTTCGGTTCAGCTACGACGATCTCTCCTACGGATCGGTGCCTCCCAGGGGCATGGTCACCTCGAAGGCCGAGATCGACGGTGCCGGCACGGCGTACTCGTCAGTGGTCACGACGACCTACGACCCGCTGGGCAGGGTCCGTACCGTCACGTCTCCCGGCAAGGGCACGACGGAGACCAAGTACACCCCCGGTGACGAGGGTGGTCCGGTCACCGAAGTGAGGTCCTACGACGCCAAGGACTACGAGACCATCACGACCTACGACCCGGGACGTGGTCTCCCTCTCACGGTGACGGACCCCAACGGCCGTGTCACCCGCACCGAATACGACGCTCTCGGCCGTTTGGTGAAGGGCTGGTCCCCGTCCCGTTCAGGCGCGGGACAGTCGCCGAACGTGCAGATCGCCTACCAGGCGGCCATCGCAACGAGCACGAAGAACAGCCCGGCGGCGGTGACCGTCAAGACTCTGAAGGACGACGGTTCCTACGCCGCGAACATCACTCTGTACGACGGTCTGGGGCGCGAGGTCCAGCAGCAGTCTGAGGCGCACGGCCCCGGCCGCATCATCGTGGACACCAAGTACGACGACCACGGCCTCGTGCAGGAGAAGACGGGGGGCTATCTGGCGAAGGGCGAACCCGAGGCGGTTCTGTTCGCCCCGAAGTCGAACTGGTTGTTCCCCTCCTGGACCGAATACCGCTACGACGGCCTGGAACGCGAAGTACGGTCACAGGTCTACCAGGGCGACCAGTACAAGTACGCGAACTACACGTCGTACGGCCGCTCCTCCACGTTCGTGGACCCGGCGGGCTCGACCCTGCCGAAGACCTGGACCGCGTACGACGCCCTCGGCCGCCCCACCATGCTGAAGCACTACACCCAGGGCAACTCCAACGAGGGTCGTCTGACCACCTACGACTACGACGCGAGGGGCAACCGCTCCAAGGTCACCGATCCGGCCGGCAACGAGTGGCTGTACACCTACGACGCCCGAGGCAGGGTGACGTCCGCGACTGACCCCGACACCGGCACCACGGACACCTGGTACGACTCGGCCGACCGTGCCAATCACGTGCGGAGCGACCTCGGCCTGCACACCTACACCGAGTACGACATCCTCGGACGCGTCCTGAAGGTGCGGCAGGGCTCCACGACCGCCACGCCGGTCAAGGAGTACACCTACGACGATGCGCCCGGCGGCATCGGCCAGCCGCTCTCTTCCAAGCGGCACACCGACACCGGTGACTACGTCAGCCGCGTCACCGGCTACGACGCCGAGTACAACGTCACCGGCAGTGAGACAGTCATCCCGGCCAACTCGATGACGACGGGACTGTCGGGCACGTACGCGTACACCTACACGTACACACCGACAGGTAAGCCGCTGTCCGTCACGCTGCCCGCGGCAGGCGGTCTGGCGCGGGAGAAGGTCGTCAGCCGTTACAACAGCGACGGTCTGCCTGAATCGACCTCGGGCCAGACCTGGTACACCTCCGACGCCACCTACTCGCCCTACGGAGAGGTACTGCGTGCCGTCTCCGGATCCCAGCCCTACCGCGTCTGGACGACGAACTTCGTCAACCCCTTCAACGGCAGCCTCCAACGCACGGTCACGGACCGCGAGACAGCCGGCCCGCATCGCATCGCGGACAACTACTACTCCTACGACTCCTCCGGGACGATCACCTCCAGCACGCGCCAACTCGGTGACCCGGCGGACAAGGTCTGGGACACCCAGTGCTTCACCTACGACGTGCTGGGTGAACTGGTGCATGCCTGGACGTCCAAGGTCGCGCCGGGCGGCGACGGAACGGGCTGCAAGGCTGCGAATGGCGCCACCTGGGGCCACCGCACCGACTACGCGGCGTCCTCGGGCCCCGTCACCGACGCCCCCGACGAGGCGACGGATGCCGCGGCTCCGGACTCGGCGCTGAAGTCGACGCTTGCTGCCGCAGCTCCGGACGCCACGACCGTCTCCACGGGAGCCACCGCCTACCGTCAGTCGTTCACCTTCGACTGGCTCGGCAACCGTGCCACCATGACCGAGCACGACACGGCGGACGCGACGAAGAACGTCACGCTCACCTACGGCTACGGCAAGACGGTCGATGCGACGCCGACCACTCCGGCGTACCGGACCCAGCCCCACACCATGACGACGGTCAGCTCGAACCCGTCGGGCCGGGGCAGCTCCTACATCTACGACACCACGGGCAACAACACCGTGCGGGCCCTGTCCGGCGGCACACAGAACCTCGTCTGGTCGCAGGAGAACAAGCTCGACTCGATCACCAGCGGCGGCACCAAGACGACGTACGTCTACGACGCCGCGGGCAACCGCCTGCTGGAGAACTCTGCTTCGGGCTCGACCCTGTACCTGGGCGAGACGGAGCTGACGACGAACGCGACCGGCACCATCACCAAGGCGTCGCGTTCCTACGCCCAGGCCGGCGCACCCACAGTCGTCCGCTCCACGACCAACGGCGCGACTACGGGCCACAAGCTCAGTGTCCTGATCTCCGACAACCTCGGCACGGCGAACACGTCGGTCGACCTGGCCAGTGGCCAGACGGTCACCCGCCGCGATTTCAAGCCCTACGGCGATGTGCGTGGAGCGAAGCCGTCGAGCTGGCCGAACAAACGGAGCTATCTGGGCGTCGGCGTGGACGACGCAGCCACCGGTTTGACGCACATCGGGGCGCGCGAATACGACCAGGCTTCAGGCCGCTTCCTCTCCGCGGACCCGATCATCGACCTGGCGGACCCGCTTCAGATGAACGGGTACGCGTACTCGAACAACAGCCCTGTCAGCTTCAGCGACCCCTCGGGCCTGTGCCGGCGAGACATCTGCGGAGACGGCTATCCGGTGGCCGGGGACGGGAAGCGTGCTGGGTATACCGGGCAGCGCAAGGGAGAGAAATCCTGCAGCTACTGCAATGGCTACAGCACCGTTATCACCACCAAGGCCTGGATCGGCACGACGACGCCGAATTCCAACGACGCACGCCTACTCGCGGCGCAGTACTACGGTGCCGGAAGCAACAAGCTGGCGCATACGTCAGGTAGTTATTGGTTCCCCCAGACAAACGTATTTGGCAGTCAGCAAACGGTTTGTTATGGGCGAATGGGCTGCAACAAGGCGTATGCCTATTCTCTTGACCACCCGGATGACATAGCCGGTGCGAAGGAAATCGCCGCCACCTATTGCCTTAATCACGGGCCTGAATGTGAGACGGATGCCCGTGTTTGGGAGCGCAGTCGAGAGATAGGGGAAGAATTCGTCGCGGCCTTGGGTCTGGGGCGAGGTGGCCTGCTCGGTCGGGGTGCCCGGGCTTCTGGAGGTTGTGTCCACTGCTTCCTGGCCGGAACGGACGTCCTCATGGCCGATGGCTCGACCAAGAACATTGAAGACGTCAAGGTTGGTGACGAAGTCAAGGCCACGGATCCCCGTACGGGAGAATCGGGCTCCAGAAAAGTCACCCACCTCATCATCACCGAGCACGACAAGCACTTCAGCGAGCTGTCCATCGCAACAGGCGACGGCATCGAGAAGCTGACGGCCACCTTCGAGCACCCGTTCTGGTCTCCGTCCGAAGGTGACTGGGTCGACGCGGGGGCCCTGAAGCCAGGCATGACTCTGCTCACCGACGAGGGTGACACCGTCATCGTCACCGGAAACCGCGCCTTCACCAAGTACGCACGTACTTACAACCTCACCGTCGACGACTTGCACACGTACTATGTGCTGGCGGGCGAGACTCCGGTACTTGTTCACAATTCTGGCGGATGCACGACGAACCTCCAGTCCGGGAATAGTGCCGCTGCTGCACGAGGGACGAGGGTCCATAATGGACCCGAATGGGGAGAGCATTTGGATTCCCTTGGTTATTCGCGCGGTCATCAAATCTCGCCGGGCAATATCCCGGACGGCTTTACTGCGGATGGATTCCCCGTGGAGCTCAAGCCGAATACTGCGAGTGGCATCAAGGCTGGTACTCGGCAGCTGCGACGCTACATGAATCAAATGGGCGTTGATTACGGTGAGCTGTGGACGTACCGTGACACGTCCGATGGGATAGTCTTCGACCTCATAAGGGTGCCCAACGGGTCTCGCAGATGGACAAAGTGGTGATGTTGAATGGCTGCTAGGTCGCTGACCGCACCGGCTGTGTTGCGTGCAGCCATGGAGCTCGGCGTTGTCCCTTCCGGGGCCGAGGTGTCGCGGCGGGGTGAAGTGCGGTGGGAGTCGGAGGATCTGGCGTACCTCGGGTGGGTCTCCAAGGACACTGCGGGTATGCTGTCCTGGCACATGAACGTGGGGGACGCCAAGTTCGGCCCAGCTCTGGAGAAGTACGGGCGTATGTCTGTGCCGATTCGTAGCTCAAGTAACGAGATGCCGTGGCCTCAGGCGGTAGACGGCTTGGTGGAGGAGTTTCTTCGGGATGGGTTGGGGCGAGCGACTCACTTCGTAGCTGATCGCACCGACTTGTGTGTACTGCTTTCTTCTTCTGGCGATGTAAAGCGGGGCAATCTCTATGCCTGGCTTCCCGTGGCCAACTATCCAGCTCGCCTCGTACAGGCTCTGCTATTGGCACGTGATATGGGCGCCCTCGACTTGGAGTCCAAAATTCAGGGTCGGCTGAAGCAGGGGCCGATTCGCTTGTCGAACGGAAGGTCGATGGATATTCTGGCGTCGGCCAAAGTGTGGGCGAGTCGATATTCAAGCGCTCTAGGGTTCGACATCCCGGTGTGATGCGTCCCGCATGAAATAGGCGCCCCGCCGAATAGATCATTCGACAGGGGCTCCTATGGCGTTTGATGGCAACGCTGACGGCAGCGTCAGCGGATACCAACGCCTAGCTGCTCGCCAATGGACCCGAATCGCTGAGGCTGACGGCACTGGAGTGGGGGCGGCTGCGGGTCGCGGTCTAGGACGGTCACCCCTACATCCCCGTTCCCTTCACCCGGCCTCCTGGCGATCGCGTTCTGCCGCCTAGAGGGGTGTCGTGGGTGGGTGTGGACCCTTCCATGTGCAGGAGCTTGCCGATGCGTGGGGCGACGGGTCGCTGGGGCGGACTCTTCGGACCGGGGTGTGGGGAAGAGGGATGTGAGGTCCGGCAGTGGACGATGCTCCACTCAGTACGGACCCGCTCTGTATAGAGGGGGGTGAGGCGACGCTCGCCTCACCCCCCTTCTGATGCGCCCCCTCCTCGACCGCGGCCTCCCCCAGGACGTGATCGACGTGCACGCCGCCTGCCGGTACTACTCCGTCATCGAGCTGTAGCAGCTGGGTGAGGTCGGCCCCGTCGAGCTGCGTGAGCGTCTGGAGAGCGTCGTATGGGTCAGTGACGAGGAGTTCGCTGCCTGCGGGCTCGGCCTCGACGACATCGCTGAGCTGCGGCAATGGGCCCTCGACTGGGAGTCGGACCTCGGGTTGCGGATTCTTGAGGAGTATGACGAGGAGCACGTCGAGGAGTAGGGCGCCTCTCAGGGCGGTGACCACTGACGCGGAGGGTTTGGTAACACAAAGTGCCCACGACCTCTCATCCCGCCCCTCCCCGGGGTGAGAGCAACGTTCCTTTCCGGTCACCCGGTGAAACACAGGCAGGAAACGCGTCCTCCCTACCTTCGGGGTCAGTCAGGGAGCAGGAACCCGAGCCCGTCGCACCGTGGAGGCGTCATGACAGCCCCTAGTACAGCCCCCGCACCCCAGAACAGGGGCGGCCGCTGGATCGAGCAGTGGGATCCGGAGGACGAGACCTTCTGGAAGGAGACCGGAGAGAAGGTCGCCAAGCGGAACCTCTACTTCTCCGTCCTCTCCGAGCACATCGGGTTCTCGATCTGGACCCTGTGGTCCGTGCTGGTGCTCTTCATGGGCCCGGAGTACGGGCTGACCCCGGCCGACAAGTTCCTGCTGACCTCGATGGTGACCCTCGTCGGTGCCGTGGTCCGCGTGCCCTACACCTTCGCCGTCGCCCTCTTCGGCGGCCGGAACTGGACGATCATCTCGGCCAGTCTGCTGCTCATCCCCACCGTCGCCGCCTTCGCGGTGATGAAGCCCGGGACCTCCTTCTCCACCTTCCTCGTGGTGGGCCTGCTGGCCGGTATCGGCGGCGGCAACTTCGCCTCCTCCATGACCAACATCAACGCCTTCTTCCCGCTCCGGAAGAAGGGCTGGGCGCTCGGGCTCAACGCCGGCGGCGGCAACATCGGCGTCCCGGTCATCCAGCTGATCGCGCTCGCCATCATCGGCGCCAGCGGCGGACCGCGCCTGCTCCTCGGGATCTACATCCCGCTGATCCTCGTCGCCGCCACCCTCGCCGCGCTCTACATGGACAACCTCTCGTCCGTGAAGAACGACACCGGCGCCGCCAAGGACGCCGCCCGCGACGGCCACACCTGGATCATGTCAGTCCTGTACATCGGAACCTTCGGCTCGTTCATCGGGTACGCCTTCGCCTTCGGGCAGGTCCTCCAGGTCCAGTTCGGCCGCACGCCGCTCCAGGCCGCCTACCTCACCTTCATCGGCCCGCTGCTCGGCTCCCTGATCCGCCCGCTCGGCGGCTGGCTCGCCGACAAGTACGGCGGCGCGAAGATCACCCTCTACAACTACGTCGCCATGGCGGCCGCCACCGGCGTCCTGATCGTCGCCAGCATGGAGAAGTCGCTGCCGCTGTTCGTCAGCGTCTTCGTGGTCCTCTTCGTCCTCAGCGGCCTCGGCAACGGATCGACCTTCAAGATGATCCCCGGCATCTTCCAGAACAAGGCCCTCGCCAAGGGTCTTGAGGGCGAGGAGGCCGTGCTCTACGGCCGGCGCCTCTCCGGTGCCTCCATGGGCCTCATCGGCGCGGTGGGCGCGCTGGGCGGTGTGGGCATCAACCTGGCCTTCCGCCAGTCCTTCCTCAGCAGCGGCTCCGGCACCGGCGCCTTCGTCAGCTTCCTCGCCTACTACGCCCTCTGCTTCGGCATCACCTGGGCCGTATACCTTCGCCGCACCGCCCCCCAGGGGCAGGCCGTGACCGCCGCGGAGGCGAAGCCGCAGCTCAGCTACGCCGAGGTGTGACGTAACACCGACGACATGAACCGGAACCGAGCCTGTCACGAGCCGTTGACAGGCTCGGTCGCCATGTAGGAACGACCGGGTACGAGCAGGTACTACGACTCGAGTGCGGGACGAGAGCCATGTACGAGGAACAGCAGCCAGTAGAGCAGCACGGCCCGCTTGCGGGCTTCACCGTGGGCGTCACGGCCGCGCGTCGGGCGGACGAACTCGGTGCGCTGCTCCAGCGCCGCGGGGCCGCCGTAGTGCATGCGCCGGCCCTGCGGATCGTGCCCCTCGCCGACGACAGCGAACTGCTGGCGGCGACGAAGGACCTGATCGACCAGGCACCGGACGTGGTCGTGGCCACCACCGCGATCGGGTTCCGGGGGTGGGTCGAGGCCGCCGAGGGGTGGGGGCTCGGGGAGGCGCTGCTCGACCGGCTGCGGGGGGTGGAACTCCTCGCGCGCGGGCCCAAGGTCAAGGGGTCGATCCGGGCCGCCGGGCTGACGGAGGAGTGGTCGCCGTCCTCCGAGTCCATGGCCGAGGTGCTCGACCGGCTGCTCGAAGAGGGCGTCGAGGGCCGCCGCGTCGCCATCCAGCTGCACGGGGAGCCGCTGCCCGGGTTCGTGGAGGCGCTGCGGGCCGGAGGAGCGGAGGTCGTCGGGGTGCCGGTGTACCGGTGGATGCCGCCGGAGGACCTCGCGCCGGTGGACCGGTTGCTGGACGCCGCCGTCTCGCGCGGGCTGGACGCGGTGACCTTCACGAGCGCGCCCGCCGCCGCATCCCTGCTGTCGCGCGCCGAGTCCCGCGGCCTGCTGCCCGAGCTGCTCGCCGCGCTCCACCACGACGTGCTGCCGGCCTGTGTCGGCCCGGTCACCGCGCTGCCGTTGCAGGCGCGGGGGGTGGACACGGTGTCGCCCGAACGCTTCCGGCTCGGACCCCTGGTGCAGCTGCTGTGCCAGGAACTGCCCGGGCGCGCCCGCGCGCTGCCCATCGCAGGTCACCGGGTGGAGATCCGGGGCCACGCGGTGCTGGTCGACGGGACGCTGCGGCCGGTGCCGCCGGCGGGCATGTCGTTGCTGCGGGCGTTGTGCCGGCGGCCGGGCTGGGTGGTCTCCCGCGCGGACCTCCTGCGGGCGCTGCCGGGCGCGGGCCGCGACGAGCACGCCGTGGAGACGGCGATGGCCCGTCTGCGGACGGCCCTTGGGGCGCCGAAGCTGATCCAGACGGTGGTGAAGCGGGGCTACCGGCTGGCCCTGGACCCGGCGGCCGACGCGAAGTACGCGGACGCCTAGTCAGTCGGTCCTGGGAGAGGCACCTGCCTTCCCCGTGGCCTTCACCAGCAGCCCCAGCGCCACCGTCAGCAACCCCGCCCGCACCCCGTTCCACACCACCCACGGATCCTCGAACTCCTCGCGGAGCGCGCCGTAGGAGCCGTCGCCCGTGAGCGCGTCGTTGAGGGGGATGTTGAAGGCGACGGTGACCAGGAAGGCCAGGGCGGAGGTCGTGAGGGCCGCCCACACCCACCGTCGGTGGGGCCCACCCCGCGCCTGCCACGCCGCCACCGCCGTGAGGACCGGCGCGCCCAGGAAGCCCAGGAGGAACACCGGGTTCTGGATGACGTCGTTGATGTCACGCATCACCTGGACGTACACGCGGTCGTCGCTGCGGGACAGGGCCGGCATCACGCCGCACGCGAAGACGTAGAAGGCCCCGGCGATCAGTCCGGTGGTGACCGTGGCCGCGCCCAGGACGAGTCGGCCGCTCCTGCTGGTGGTCTGTGTCATGGCTCCCAGTGAAGGCGGCCCGCGGGTGGCCGGACATCGTCGAGACGCGCGGCCCCATGCGGGAACGTCCAGGGTCCGTCCCGGTACGAGGGCTACCGGCGGGGAGGACGGGAGGGCACTGTGGGAGGGAGCCCCGGAACAGCACGGCACAGCCTTGAAGCACCTCACCGACCCCTTCCGGCCGGGGCACCCCTCTAGGCGGTGACAGGCACATGGCACTGGGTACGGCCACGGTCGCGTACGAGCTGCGGTTCGACGCCGGTCGGATCTGTCTCGACCTCCTCGCGACCACCCACCCCGAGGAACGCCTCGACTCGACGGAGGTGCTGTGCGCCTGGATCGTCGGTTCGGGTCTGGTGCCGCGGGGAACCTCGCTGGTCCACACGGACCCCTCCTGGCTGGTCGCCTTCCGTGAACTGCGCGGCTGGACGGACCGGTTGGTCAGGGGCACCCCGGGACCCGGCTACGACCTCGCGCTCGCCCACGTCAACGAGGCCGCCCGGGCCGCGCCCCCGGCCCCGTGCGCGGTCAGCGCCGAGGACGGCACGCTGGTGCGGGAGTTGGACGCTCCGCCGGGCTGCGCGGCCCTGCTCGGGGCCGTCGCCAGGGATGCCGTGGAGCTGCTCACGGACCCCGTCGCGCGGGCCGCGATCAGAGAGTGCGAAGGGGACAACTGCCCCATCGTGTACCTCGATACGTCTCGGGGACGCAGGAGGCGCTGGTGCTCCAGTGAGGTGTGCGGAAACCGGGAAAGAGTGGCCCGGCATCGTCGGCGCGCGGCACTCTCGCGCAGCTGACTGGTCGTTATGTCCCTTCTGTGGAGGGGGTGTCGAAGTGATTTCGATTACATGTTGTTTACTCGCTCAACCTTACGGGCCGTAGTGGCGACCCGGCCCGTGTGGTGGAAATGTGAAGATCGAGCGGCGGGAATGTGCACGCATGTCCCGTCTCGTCACGTCACTCGGAAGAAAACTGTCGTCGCACTTTGAACACCCGACCCCTCCCGTCCGTACCCCTCGTCGAGCGACCGACTGGGGGAACCCCCGGACATCGGAGGTGGGCGTGCGCAAGGATTCTGTCGTGGCCAATGAACGTGGATCGAGGGCCCGACATCGCATGTCCCAGCCCTCGGAACCTGATGAGGAGCTGATGCGTGCCCTGTACCGGGAGCACGCCGGACCTCTCCTTGCGTACGTCCTTCGTCTGGTCGCGGGTGACCGCCAGAGAGCCGAGGACGTGGTGCAGGAAACACTCATCCGTGCCTGGAAGAACGCCGGACAGCTCAATCGAGCGACCGGATCGGTACGCCCCTGGCTGGTGACGGTCGCCCGGCGCATCGTCATCGACGGACACCGCAGCCGGCAGGCCCGGCCGCAGGAGGTCGATCCGTCACCGCTGGAGGTCATCCCCGCGGAGGACGAGATCGACAAGGCGCTGTGGCTGATGACGCTGTCGGACGCGCTCGACGACCTGACCCCGGCCCACCGGGAGGTGCTCGTCGAGACGTACTTCAAGGGGCGTACCGTCAACGAGGCGGCCGAGACACTGGGCATTCCCAGTGGCACCGTCCGCTCGCGGGTCTTCTATGCCCTGCGGTCGATGAAGCTCGCACTGGAGGAGCGGGGGGTGACGGCGTGATGAGTGTGTACGGGGGTAACCAGGGATTCGGCACAGGTGGTTCGGGTATGTCTGGTTCCATGATGGGATCTCCGGTGCCGAACGAGCACGAGACCGTCGGCGCCTACGCTCTCGGGATCCTCGACGACGCCGAGGCCACCGCCTTCGAGGCGCATCTCGCGACCTGCGAATGGTGCGCCCAGCAGCTCGACGAGCTGGCCGGTATGGAACCGATGCTCGCCGCCCTCGCGGACCTGCCGGGCTCCGGCACCCCCGCGATCGGCGAGTCGCTCTCCGCCAAGCCCAGCCCGCGCATCGTCAACAAGCTCGTGGACGAGGTCGCGGAGCGCCGCGCCCAGAAGCGCCGCCGCAGCATGTACATGGTCGCTGCCGCGGCCGCGCTGATCATCGGCGGTCCGATCGTCGCGACCGCGGTGAGCGGCGGCGGCGACTCGGGCGGCGGGTCCAAGTCGGGCCAGGTCCTCGCGGCCACCCCGCAGGAACTCTTCAACTCCATGCCCGACAAGGTGTCGGCGACCGACTCCAAGACCGGCGTCAGCGCGACCGTCGCCATGGCGCAGAAGAACTGGGGCACCTCCCTCGGCCTGGAGCTCAAGGGCGTCAAGGGACCGCTCAAGTGCTCCCTGATCGCGGTGGGCACCAACGGCGAGCGCTGGACGGCCTCCACCTGGTCCGTCGGCAAGTGGGGCTACGGCATCCCGAACGGGAAGACCGAGGAGTCCAAGAAGCCGCTCTACATCGGCGGTGCGGTCGCCCCGGCCCAGAACGAGATCGACCACTTCGAGGTCGTCGACTCCGACGGCAACAAGCTCGTCCAGGTCGACGCGTAACTTCCCGCCGGGCCCCCCTTCGCGTACGGTTGACGGCTGCCCAGCACGTCAGAAGGGGGCCCGGTGGCCGCTCAGGCTCAACAATCCGCGGTCGGCTCGGTTCAGGACTCGATTCGGGACCGCGAGATCGGCGTCGAACAGGAACATCTGGACCGGGTCTACCGGCGCCTCGAGGAGAAGATCCACGAGGCGGAGTTCCTGATGAACGACGCGGCCAAGCGCGGCCAGGTCGGCACGCCCGGCGCGCTCGCCGAGCGGGACGCCCAGGTCTTCCGGGCCGGAGTGCACCTGAACCGGCTCAACAACGAGTTCGAGGACTTCCTCTTCGGCCGTATCGACCTGCTCCTCGGCAAGGACGGCAAGAAGGGCCCCGACGGCGCCTACACCGCCGTCGAACCCGCCGAGGGCGCGGTCCGCGAGGACAACACCGCGGACATCGCGGAGACCCTGCACATCGGCCGGATCGGGGTCCTCGACTCCGAGTACGCACCCCTCGTCATCGACTGGCGGGCCCCCGCCGCGGCCCCCTTCTACAGGTCCACTCCGGTGGATCCCGGGCGTGTCGTACGACGCCGGGTCATCCGCTCCAAGGGCCGCAAGGTCCTCGGCGTCGAGGACGACCTCATGCGCCCCGAGCTCAAGGCCTTCCTCGACGGCCACGAACTGCCCGTCATCGGCGACGGCGCCCTCATGGCCGCGCTCGGCCAGGCCCGCAGCCACACCATGCGGGACATCGTCGCCTCCATCCAGGCCGAGCAGGACCTGGTCATCCGGGCCCCCGCCGCGTCCGTGACCTACGTCGAGGGCGGACCCGGCACCGGCAAGACCGCCGTCGCCCTGCACCGCGCCGCCTACCTCCTCTACCAGGACCGGCGCCGCTACTCCGGCGGCATCCTCATCGTCTCGCCCACCCCCCTGCTGGTCGCCTACACCGAGGGCGTGCTGCCCTCCCTCGGCGAGGAGGGCCAGGTCGCCATCCGGGCGATCGGCTCCCTGGTCGACGGCGTCGAGGCCACCCTGTACGACTCCCCGGCCGTGGCCCGCGCCAAGGGCTCCTACCGGATGCTGAAGGTGCTGCGGAAGGCGGCACGGGGAGCGCTGGAGCTGGGCGCGGAGGGTTCCGGCGGCACCCCCGGCCGGTCCTCCGACTCCGGGCAACTCTCCTTCGGTGACACCGGTGACTTCGACGGCGGCGACGGGGAAGGGGAGGGTGCCGGTACCGCCGTATCCCCGAAGGCCGGGCCCCCCACGCGGCTGCGCGTGGTCGCGTTCGGGCGGAGGCTGGAGCTGGAGGCGGACGAGCTGGAGCGGATCCGGCGCACCGCTCTCGGCGGCACCGCGCCCGTCAACCTGCTGCGGCCCCGGGCCCGCAAGCTGCTGCTGGACGCGCTGTGGGCGCGGTCCGGGGCGGGCAGCCGGCACACCGATCCCGAGCTGGCCGCCGAGCTGCGGTCCTCGTTCGACGAGGACGTCGCGAGCGAGGACAGCTTCGTCGAGTTCCTCGACGCCTGGTGGCCGGAGCTCACCCCGAAGGCCGTCCTCGCCGCCATGGCCGACGAGCGGCGCCTCGGCCGCTGGGCCCGCCGCATCCTCAACCCCGGCGAGGTCCGCAGGGTCGCCCGCTCGCTGCGCCGCGACGGCCTGACCGTGCACGACATCGCCATGCTCGACGAGCTCCAGGCGGTGCTTGGCGCCCCCGCCCGCCCGCGCAAGCGGCGCGAGCTGGACCCGCTCGACCAGCTCACCGGTCTGGAGGAGCTGATGCCGGTGCGGGAGGAGTCCCAGCGCGAGCGGGCCGAGCGGCTCGCCCAGGAGCGGGTCGAGTACGCCCATGTCATCGTCGACGAGGCCCAGGACCTCACGCCCATGCAGTGGCGCATGGTCGGCCGCCGTGGCCGGCACGCCACCTGGACGGTCGTCGGGGACCCGGCGCAGTCCTCCTGGTCCGACCCCGACGAGGCCGCCGAGGCCCGCGACGAGGCCCTCGGCACCCGCCCCCGCCGCCGCTTCCAGCTGACGGTGAACTACCGCAACCCCTCCGAGATCGCGGACCTCGCGGCGAAGGTGCTGGCGCTGGCGATGCCGGGTGCCGAGTCGCCGAGGGCCGTCCGGTCCACCGGCGTCGAGCCGCGCTTCACGGTCGTGCGGAAGACGCTGGGGGAGACGGTCCGCGAGGAGGCCGCCCGTCTCCTCGGGCTCGTGGACGGGACCGTCGGTGTCGTCGTCGCCATGAACCGGCGCGAGGAGGCGGCCCGCTGGCTCACCGGACTCGGCGACCGGGTCGTCGCGCTCGGCAGCCTGGAGGCCAAGGGCCTGGAGTACGACGCGACGGTCGTCGTCTCCCCGGCCGAGATCGCCGACGAGTCGCCGGCCGGACTGCGCGTGCTCTACGTCGCCCTCACCCGCGCGACCCAGCAGCTGACGGTCGTCTCCGCGGACCGGGACCAGCCAAACCCCGAAGGGGTCCCCGATCTGCTGAGAGATTGAACTCGCGCTACGGGAATGGTCTTTCGGGATCCGTTTGTTAGCCTGGATGTGACACCGGCCCGATCCAAGCCCCCGGGCCCAACCTTCGTCCCTCAGAGGGACCACTTGCCGCGAGGCGAGCATGGCGGGTCGGTGTCACTGACTTGAGGAAGAGGCCCACGTCCATGTGACGTGGGCCTCTTTCTCATGGCCCGCCGCATGAACAAAACGTTCGCAATCCGGGGCGGCTAACGCCTACCCGGCAGTAGGTGCGACCATCGGACGGCAATCCAGCTCCGCAGGTGAAAGCAGAGGAAGTCGGCCATGGCAACGGCGCCCAGCGTCTCCTACTCGATGACGGTCCGGCTGGAGGTGCCCGCGAGCGGAACCGCCGTATCGCAGCTCACCACCGCCGTGGAGTCCTCCGGAGGCTCGGTGACCGGCCTCGACGTCACCGCCTCCGGTCACGAGAAGCTCCGGATCGACGTCACGATCGCGGCCAGCTCCACCAAGCACGCGGACGAGATCGTCGAGGAGCTGCGCCAGATCGAGGGCGTCACCCTCGGCAAGGTCTCCGACCGTACGTTCCTCATGCACCTCGGCGGCAAGATCGAGATGGCGTCCAAGCACCCCATCCGCAACCGCGACGACCTCTCCATGATCTACACCCCGGGCGTGGCCCGCGTGTGCATGGCGATCGCCGAGAACCCCGAGGACGCCCGCCGCCTCACCATCAAGCGGAACTCCGTTGCGGTCGTGACGGACGGCTCGGCCGTGCTGGGCCTCGGCAACATCGGCCCCAAGGCCGCCCTGCCGGTCATGGAGGGCAAGGCGGCCCTCTTCAAGCGCTTCGCCGGCATCGACGCCTGGCCGCTGTGCCTGGACACCCAGGACACCGACCAGATCGTCGAGATCGTCAAGGCGATCGCGCCCGGGTTCGCCGGCATCAACCTCGAGGACATCTCCGCCCCGCGCTGCTTCGAGATCGAGGCCCGGCTCCGTGAGGCCCTCGACATCCCCGTCTTCCACGACGACCAGCACGGCACCGCGATCGTCGTCCTCGCCGCCCTGACGAACGCACTTCGCGTCACCGGCAAGGCAATTGAGAACATCCGGGTCGTCATGTCCGGCGCCGGCGCGGCCGGTACCGCGATCCTCAAGCTGCTGATCGCGGCCGGCGTCAAGAACGCCGTCGTCGCCGACATCCACGGGGTGGTGCACGCGGGCCGCGAGGACCTCGTGGACGCCGCTCCCGGTTCGGCGCTGCGCTGGATCGCGGACAACACCAACCCCGAGAACCTGACGGGCACGCTGAAGGAGGCCGTGCGCGGCGCCGACGTCTTCATCGGCGTCTCCGCCCCGAACGTCCTGGACGGCGACGACGTGGCCGCCATGGCCGAGGGCGCGATCGTGTTCGCGCTCGCGAATCCCGACCCCGAGGTCGACCCGGCGATCGCCCGTCAGACGGCGGCCGTCGTGGCCACCGGCCGCTCCGACTTCCCGAACCAGATCAACAACGTGCTGGTCTTCCCGGGTGTCTTCCGCGGTCTGCTGGACGCGCAGTCCCGGACGGTCAACACCGAGATGATGCTCGCGGCCGCGAAGGCGCTCGCCGACGTCGTCACCCAGGACGAGCTGAACCCGAACTACATCATCCCGAGCGTCTTCAACGACAAGGTCGCGGGCGCGGTGGCGGGTGCGGTGCGGGACGCGGCGAAGGCGGCGGGGGCGACGGCCTAGGCCGTCGGGGCGACGGGTCGGGCCGTCAGGGCGACGGTCCAGGCCGCCAGGGCGACGGTCCGGGGCCCGCGTGCCGGTGCCGGGACGCCGCGTCTACAGTGGACGTCGTATGTTTGTTCGGCTGTGAGGATCGCCACGGTGGCCCTCCGGCCCGGCGCGTCGCGGAACCGGGCGCTTCGCGCCACCCTCTAGGGTGGCGCCACGCCCAGGCCTCTGTTCGTGTGACCCCCTAGGGTGTTCATGCGAGTCCTACGGGTGCCGGATTGGCTTTCCCGCAGCAGGTAGGGGCAGGATGCGTCCCTGGGCGCGAGCGCATCGGCTTCGCTGTGCCTCGTGTGCGGCACCGCCGCGAGGCACACCCCAACGGCAAGAAGAACACGGGAGTAACAACATGAACCGCAGTGAGCTGGTGGCCGCGCTGGCCGACCGCGCCGAGGTGACCCGCAAGGACGCCGACGCCGTTCTGGCCGCGTTCGCCGAGACCGTCGGCGAGATCGTCGCCAAGGGTGACGAGAAGGTCACCATCCCCGGCTTCCTGACCTTCGAGCGCACCCACCGTGCCGCTCGCACCGCGCGCAACCCGCAGACCGGCGACCCGATCCAGATCCCGGCCGGCTACAGCGTCAAGGTTTCGGCGGGCTCCAAGCTCAAGGAAGCCGCCAAGGGCAAGTAAGCGCTCCGCTTCGAGCGCCGGGTGACTGTGCGCTCCGCTTCGAGCGCCGGGTGACTGCGGGCCGTCCTTCGGCTGACGGGACCGCCGTGGCCGGCCGCGCAGTTCCCCGCGCCCCTGAGGGGCGCCCCTGATGACGCCGATGGGGCGGTCACCCGAGTCCGGGTGACCGCCCCATCGGCGTTTCTACGACTGCTGCTAGCCGAGTGCCTTTACTGCTAGCCGAGTGCCTTGCCGGGCAGTTCGACCTTCGCGCCGAGCTCCACGAGCTTCTCCATGCTGTGCCTGCCCGGGGGATGACCCCCGGACCCCCAGCCGACGGCGGAGTGCCCCGGGCCGGCGCGACGCGGCAGGTGGCTACCCGAGTGCCTTGCCCGGCAGTTCGACCTTCGCGCCCAGTTCCACGAGCTTCTCCATGAAGTTCTCGTAGCCGCGGTTGATGAGGTCGATGCCGTGGACTCGGGACGTGCCCTGGGCCGCCAGGGCGGCGATCAGGTAGGAGAAGCCGCCTCGGAGGTCGGGGATGACCAGGTCGGCGCCCTGGAGCTTGGTGGGGCCCGAGACGACCGCCGAGTGCAGGAAGTTGCGCTGGCCGAAGCGGCAGTCGGAGCCGCCCAGGCACTCGCGGTACAGCTGGATGTGTGCACCCATCTGGTTGAGCGCGGAGGTGAAGCCGAGGCGGGACTCGTACACCGTCTCGTGGATGATCGACAGACCCGTGGCCTGCGTGAGGGCGACCACCAGCGGCTGCTGCCAGTCCGTCTGGAAGCCCGGGTGCACGTCCGTCTCCAGCGCGATGGACTTCAACTGGCCACCGGGGTGCCAGAAGCGGATGCCCTCGTCGTCGATCTCGAAGGCACCGCCCACCTTCCGGTAGGTGTTCAGGAACGTCATCATCGAGCGCTGCTGCGCGCCGCGGACGTAGATGTTGCCCTCGGTCGCGAGCGCGGCGGACGCCCAGGAGGCGGCCTCCAGACGGTCCGGCAGCGCGCGGTGGTTGTAGCCGCCGAGCCGGTCCACACCCGTGATGCGGATCGTCCGGTCGGTGTCCATCGCGATGATGGCGCCCATCTTCTGGAGCACGCAGATGAGGTCCTCGATCTCCGGCTCCACCGCCGCGTTCGAGAGCTCGGTGACGCCCTCGGCGAGCACGGCCGTCAGCAGCACCTGCTCGGTCGCGCCCACCGACGGGTACGGCAGCTTGATCTTCGTGCCGCGCAACCGCCGCGGCGCCTCCAGGAACTGCCCGTCCGCGCGCTTCTCGATCGTCGCGCCGAACTGCCGCAGCACCTCGAAGTGGAAGTCGATGGGCCGGCCGCCGATGTCACAGCCGCCGAGGCCGGGGATGAAGGCGTGCCCGAGCCGGTGCAGCAGCGGGCCGCACAGCAGGATCGGGATCCGGCTGGAACCCGCGTGGGCATCGATGTCAGCGACGTTGGCGCTCTCGACATGCGTCGGGTCCATCACCAGCTCGCCCGGTTCCTCACCCGGACGGACCGTCACGCCATGCAGTTGCAGCAGTCCGCGTACGACCCGCACGTCACGGATGTCCGGAACGTTGCGCAGTCGACTCGGCTCGCTGCCCAGCAGGGCGGCGACCATGGCCTTCGGTACGAGGTTCTTCGCACCGCGGACACGGATCTCGCCCTCCAGCGGGGTTCCGCCGTGGACAAGCAGTACGTCGTCAGAGCCGTTGACGGTCATGTATCTCGCGTTCCGATGAGTCGGGCAGGGGCCAGAAGGGAAAGGGTAATCGCCGCCCACCCCCCTTCTGTAAGCCCAAGTGCCGCCCAGCCACGTCATAGCTCTGTCACAACACGAACCGCTAGGTGCCGGGCACATGGGGTCACGAGCGCCTGGCGTGCGCTCACGGCGCATCGTTGCGCTCTGAGCTGCATCCACTCCCCGAGACGCATTGCCTCCCCACGCGAAGGGAAGATGCGGGATCATGTCTGGCATGACCGAGGTGTCCTCGCTCACAGGGCGGTTGCTCGTGGCAACGCCCGCCCTGGCGGACCCGAACTTCGACCGTGCGGTGGTGCTTCTCCTCGACCACGACGAGGAGGGCTCGCTCGGCGTCGTCCTCAACCGTCCCACCCCGGTGGACGTGGGCGACATCCTGGAGGGCTGGGCCGACCTCGCGGGCGAGCCCGGGGTCGTCTTCCAGGGAGGCCCGGTCTCCCTGGACTCCGCCCTGGGGGTCGCCGTCATACCCGGCGGCGGCGCGGTCGACGGAGCCCCGCTGGGCTGGCGCAGAGTCCACGGCGCGATCGGACTGGTCGACCTGGAGGCTCCGCCCGAGCTGCTCGCCTCGGCCCTCGGCAGCCTGCGCATCTTCGCCGGATACGCCGGCTGGGGGCCCGGCCAGCTGGAGGACGAGCTGGTGGAGGGCGCCTGGTACGTCGTCGAGTCGGAACCCGGCGACGTCTCCTCGCCGGCCCCGGAAAGACTCTGGCGCGAGGTGCTGCGCCGCCAGCGCAACGAGCTCGCGATGGTGGCCACCTACGCGGACGACCCTTCGCTCAACTGATGGGTGTGACCTTCAGTACCCTTGGCCGTATGAGCACTCTCGAGCCCGAGCGCGGGACTGGTACGGGGACCCTCGTCGAGCCCACGCCGCAGACTTCCCACGGCGACGGCGACCACGAGCGCTTCGCCCACTACGTCCAGAAGGACAAGATCATGGCGAGCGCCCTGGACGGGACTCCCGTCGTGGCGCTCTGCGGCAAGGTGTGGGTACCGGGCCGCGATCCCAAGAAGTACCCCGTGTGTCCCATGTGCAAGGAGATCTACGAGTCCATGGGTTCCGGGGACGACGAGGGTGGCGACAAGTAGTCCGGCCGCCCGACCGAGCTTCACAGGGCCCCTGGGGTGCGTACGTGCGCCCCGGGGGCTTTCTTGCGTCACGGTCTCGCGTCACGGTTCTTGTGCCACGGTTCATGCGTCAAAGATTGGCCTAGACCTCTTGTGGCGAGGCTGCGTGAGATCTAGCCTCTGTTGCGTTGAGCGGAATTCCGGTTGCGTGCGGTGCAACGCGTGCGGGGGGTGCTGCATGAAGACGGGCAGCCGGATTTCGGTCGTATTTCGGCGACCACCATGACGTGATTCCGGTTCCGCTTCCGAACCGTCCTGTCGATCATGTTTCCGCTTGCGGCGGATTACGTTCGCGCTCCTCCCGCCCGGGCCGACGGGATTTCCTCTCCGTCAAGTCGTCCGGTATCGGCGGCACTTCGCAGTCGACGCCGCCGATGCCCTGCTGGTGTTCTTCGTACTCGTACAGCGACGCCCGGTCCCCCGGCCGGGCGGAGCGGTTAAGGACTGACGTGACTTCGCTGGCAGAACTGATTCCCGCGCCGCGCGCCGTCGAGGGACCCACCCGCTGCGGCTTCGTGTTCGGGCCGGAAACCACCCTGTGGGGTGCGCCGGGCACCGAGAACACGCAGCGCTGGCTGCGCGCCACGCTCGGCGCCGCCCTCGCACTGCCCCTGGCGCCCGGACCAGAGGGCGCCGAGAACGCGCTCACGCTGCGCCTCGACGACACCCTCGACCCGGAGGGCTACCGCCTGACGGTCACCGCCGACCAGGGCGTCGACATCACCGGCGGCGGCCCGGCCGGTGTGTTCTGGGGTGCCCAGTCGCTCCGCCAACTCCTCGGCCCCGACGCCTTCCGGCGCGCGCCCGTCTCCCCGCACCTCCGGTACGGCGTCCAGCACCAGACCGTCGAGGACGCCCCGCGCTTCCGCTGGCGCGGCCTGATGCTCGACGTGGCACGGCACTTCATGCCCAAGGACGGTGTCCTGCGCTACCTCGATCTGATGGCCGCGCACAAACTCAACGTCTTCCACTTCCACTTGACGGACGACCAGGGCTGGCGCGTCGAGATCAAGAGGTACCCCCGGCTCACCGGAGTGGGCTCCTGGCGGACGCGTACCAGAATCGGCCACGGGGCCTCACCGCTGTGGGAGGAGAAGCCGCACGGGGGCTACTACACCCAGGACGACATCCGCGAGATCGTCGCCTACGCCGCCGAACGGCATATCACCGTCGTCCCCGAAATCGACGTACCCGGACACTCGCAGGCCGCGATCAGCGCGTACCCGGAACTCGGCAACACCGATGTCATCGACACGTCCTCCCTCTCGGTCATGGACAGCTGGGGCATCTCCGCAAACGTACTCGCCCCCACTGACAACACCCTGCGCTTCTACGAGGGGGTGTTCGAGGAACTCCTGGAGCTGTTCCCTTCGGAGTTCATCCATGTCGGGGGCGACGAATGCCTCAAGGACCAGTGGAAGCAGTCGCCCACCGCGCAGGCCCGTATCCGGGAACTCGGACTCGCGGACGAGGACGGCCTCCAGTCCTGGTTCATCGGCCACTTCGACGCCTGGCTGACCGCGCGCGGGAGAAGGCTCATCGGCTGGGACGAGATCCTGGAGGGCGGGCTCGCCGCGGGCGCGGCCGTCTCCTCCTGGCGCGGCTACGCGGGCGGGATCGCCGCCGCGCGCTCGGGCCACGACGTCGTCATGTGCCCCGAGCAGCACGTCTACTTGGACCACCGCCAGGACGCCGGCGAGGACGAGCCGGTGCCGATCGGCTACGTCCGCACCCTGGAGGACGTGTACCGCTTCGAGCCCGTTCCACCGCAGCTGACCCCGGCGGAGGCCGACCGCGTCCTCGGTACGCAGGCCAACCTGTGGACCGAGGTGATGGAGGACCACGCGCGCGTGGACTACCAGGCGTTCCCCCGGCTCGCGGCCTTCGCCGAGGTGGCCTGGAGCGCCCTGCCCGCCCCGGCGGAACGGGACTTCGCCGCCTTCGAGCGGCGGATGGCCGTCCACTACGAGCGACTTGACGCCCTGGGGGTCGGCTACCGGCCGCCCACGGGTCCCCTGCCGTGGCAGAAGCGACCCGGAGTGCTCGGCAGGCCCGTCGAAGGGGCACCCCCGAACAGGTAGGGGAAAAAGACCTCAAGTGTCACCGAAGAGTGTCAATCGGTGCGTGCCGGTGATGCCGTGCGAAAACGGACCATCTCCCTGATGGGGTGGGCGAATGCCGCCGAACGCCTCCTAGCGGACCCCTGTCTTCGGGTGTTGCGAAGATGTGCCAGAGTTGCCACGTCCGCCCTGTCAGCACGTACCGTACGGCAGCAACGGGGCAGGACCAGGTGGGGCAGCGGGAAGGGGCAGCCGGTTTGACCACGCACGCACCGCAGGCGGCGCAGTCCGTCACGCTGCCCACGACGCTGGACGAGGCGGTGGCGGCCCTCACGGCCATGCCCGCCGCCGTGCCCGTCGCGGGCGGCACCGACCTGATGGCCGCCGTCAACTCGGGACAGCTCAGGCCCGCCGCCCTGGTCGGTCTCGGCCGGATCAGCGAGATCCGCGGCTGGCAGTACCAGGACGGGCACGCCCTGCTCGGCGCCGGGCTCACGCACGCGCGCATGGGCCGCCCCGACTTCGCCGCCCTCATCCCGGCCCTCGCCGCCGCCGCGCGGGCCGCGGGCCCGCCGCAGATCCGCAACGCGGGCACCCTGGGCGGCAACATCGCCTCGGCGGCCCCCACGGGCGACGCACTGCCCGTGCTCGCCGCCCTGGAGGCCACCCTGATCATCGCGGGCCCGGACGGCGCCCGCCGGGAGATGCCGGTCTCGCACCTGCTGGCCGGCATGGAGATGCTGCGCGCGGGCGAGCTCATCGGCTTCGTGCGCGTGCCCCTGCTGCACGCCCCCCAGGTCTTCCTCAAGGTCACCGGGCGGACCGGCCCGGGACGCGCGATGGCCTCCGTCGCCCTCGTCCTGGACCCGGCCCGGCGCGGGGTCAGGTGTGCCGTCGGCGCCATAGCGCCGATGCCGCTGCGCCCCCTGGACGCCGAGCAGTGGGTGGCCCGGCTCATCGACTGGGACAACAACCGCGCGCTCGTCCCGGAGGCCCTGGAGGCCTTCGGCGAGTACGTGGCCGCGGCCTGCATCCCCGACCCGGCACCGGCCCCGGACGGTTCCGTGCCGCAGCATCCGCCGGCCGTTCTGCACCTGCGGCGCACCGTCGCCGCGCTGGCCCGACGAGCACTGGGGAGGGCACTGTCGTGACCGACGACCAGCACGGAGAGGGCGCGCCCCGGGCCGCCGGCCGCTGGGACCCGCTCCCTCAGGGGGACTACGACGACGGCGCGACCGCCTTCGTGAAGCTCCCCGAAGGGGGCATCGACGCCCTCCTGGCCTCCGCCGACAGTCCGCTCGCCGCGCCCGGGCACGGCTATGTGCCGCCGCGGATAACGGCGGCGCCGGGCGAGGGCGACGGCATCGACCCGGGCGCCACGGGAGCGTGGGGCACGCCGGCCGAGGGCTCCGGCTGGCCGGACGCCAATGCCGTGCCGCCGGGGCAGACCGGGCAGTTCACGTACAACCCGGCGACCACGCAGCAGTGGCACGTCGAGGACACCGGGGCGGCCCCCGCCCCCACTCCGGCCCCTGGCCACGACGTCACCGGGCAGTGGTCGATTCCTGTCGCGGGCGGCGATCTTCCGGACGAATCGGGCGAGTTCACCACGTCGTCCCTGGTCGAGCAGTGGGGCGGCACCCCTCCGGCGACCCTGCCGGGCGGCGCGGCCGCGCCCTGGGCGACCCAGCCGGCCCCGCCCGCCCAGCCGTGGACGGACGAGGGGTCCCACGCGTTCGACGACGGCGGCACCGGGGCGTTCGACGGCGGTTCCGGCGGGGCGGCCCGGGGCGGTTCCGGTGGGACGGTCGCCGGCGAGCACGCGCACGTACCCGCCGGTGACGAGCACGCGGTGTCGGCCGACGGCGGCGCCCCGGCGGACACGCGGACCGACGGCAGGGGCATCGAGGGCCTCGACGGCATCGGTCGCCCGGACCCCCACGGCCCGTCGGACCTCCACGGCCCGTCGGACACCCACGGCCTGTCGGACACCCACGGCCCGTCGGACCCCGACGGCTCCACCGAGCCGTACCCGGACAGCGCCTCCACAGCCGCCTCAGAGTCCACTCCCGGCGCCGAGGCGCACCCGGCGGCCCCCGAGCCGTCCGAGGGCGCCCGAGGGGCCGTAGAAGCCGCTGACGGGCCCGCCGACGCCGAGGCGGAGCACGACCCGGCCCGCACCCCGGCCGCCTCGGACGACAAGCAGGCCCCGCAGCCCGCGGAGGAACACGCGGGCGACCCCGACGACCGGGCCGCCGCCCCCGGAGAGGAGCACCCGCTCGCCTCCTACGTGCTGCGCGTCAACGGCGTCGACCGGCCCGTCACCGACGCCTGGATCGGCGAGTCGCTGCTCTACGTGCTGCGCGAGCGGCTCGGCCTCGCGGGCGCCAAGGACGGCTGCTCGCAGGGCGAGTGCGGGGCGTGCAACGTCCAGGTCGACGGCCGGCTCGTGGCCTCCTGCCTGGTGCCCTCCGTGACCGCCGCCGGCAGCGAGGTCCGTACCGTCGAGGGCCTCGCCGAGGACGGCCGGCCCTCGGACGTGCAGCGGGCGCTCGCCCGGTGCGGCGCGGTGCAGTGCGGGTTCTGCGTCCCGGGCATGGCGATGACCGTGCACGACCTGCTGGAGGGCAACCCCGCGCCCACCGAACTGGAGACCCGCCAGGCGCTGTGCGGCAACCTCTGCCGCTGCTCCGGCTACCGGGGTGTCGTCGACGCCGTCAAGGAGGTCGTCGCCGAGCGCGAGGCCCACGCGGCTGCCGAGGCTGAGACGGACGGCGACGAGGCACGTATTCCGCACCAGGCGGGCCCGGGCGCCGGAGGCGTCAACCCGTCGGCGTTCGACTCGCCGGGGTTCCCGAGCCCCTCCGGACCGCATGAGCAGGCGTACGGACAGGGACAGGACGGAGGCCAGACGTGAGCAACGAAGCCGCCACCGCGACCACCGCCGCGGAGGCTGCACCCGCCCCCGAGCCGATTCCGCACGGCCTCGGCGTCTCCCTGCCGCCCGCCGACGCGCGCGCGAAGACCGAGGGCACCTTCCCGTACGCGGCCGACCTGTGGGCCGAGGGCCTGCTGTGGGCCGCCGTCCTGCGCTCACCGCACGCGCACGCGCGCATCGTGTCCATCGACACCTCACACGCGCGTGACATGCCCGGAGTCCGCGCGGTCGTCACCCACGAGGACGTCCCCGGCAGCCCGGTGCACGGTCGCGGCAGAGCCGACCGCCCGGTGTTCGCCTCCGAGGTCGTACGCCATCACGGCGAGCCCATCGCGGCCGTCGCCGCCGACCACCCCGACACCGCGCGGATGGCCGCGGCCGCCGTCATCGTCGAGTACGAGGTCCTGGAGCCGGTCACCGACCCCGAGCTGGCGTTCGAGGCCGAGCCCCTGCACCCCGACGGGAACCTGGTCCGCCACATCCCGCTCCAGCACGGCGACCCCTCCGTGACCGGCGAGATCGTCGTCGAAGGCCAGTACCGCATCGGCCGCCAGGACCCCGCGCCCATCGGCGCCGAGGCCGGCCTCGCCGTGCCCCGTCCCGACGGCGGCGTGGAGCTGTACCTCGCCTCCACCGACCCGCACACCGACCGCGACACCGCCGCCGCCTGCTACGGCCTGGAGCCCGAGCGCGTCAAGGTCGTCGTCACCGGCGTCCCCGGCGCCACCGCCGACCGCGAGGACCAGGGCTTCCAGCTCCCGCTCGGCCTGCTCGCGCTCAAGACCGGCTGCCCGGTGAAGCTGACGGCCACGCGCGAGGAGTCCTTCCTCGGCCACGCGCACCGCCACCCCACCCTGCTGAGATACCGCCACCACGCCGACGCCGAGGGCAAGCTGGTGAAGGTCGAGGCGCAGATCCTGCTCGACGGCGGCGCCTACGCCGACACCTCCTCGGAGGCCCTGGCCGCCGCCGTGGGCTTCGCGTGCGGGCCGTACGTCGTCCCGAACGCCTTCATCGAGGGCTGGGCCGTACGCACCAACAACCCGCCCTCCGGCCATGTCCGCGGCGAGGGCGCCATGCAGGTCTGCGCGGCCTACGAGGCCCAGATGGACAAGCTGGCCAAGAAGCTCGGGATCGACCCGGCGGAGCTGCGCCTGCGCAACGTGCTGGCGACCGGGGACGTGCTCCCGACCGGCCAGACGGTGACGTGCCCGGCGCCGGTCGCCGAACTGCTGCAGGCCGTACGGGACTTCCCGCTGCCGGCGCTGCCCAAGGACACCCCCGAGGACGAGTGGCTGCTGCCCGGCGGCCCCGAGGGTGCGGGCGAACCCGGCGCGATCCGCCGGGGTGTCGGCTACGGCCTCGGCATGGTGCACATGCTCGGCGCGGAGGGCGCGGACGAGGTCTCCACGGCGACCGTGCGCGTCCAGGACGGCGTCGCGACGGTGCTCTGCGCGGCCGTCGAGACCGGCCAGGGCTTCACGACGCTGGCCCGCCAGATCGTCCAGGAGACCCTCGGCATCGACGAGGTCCACGTGGCCCCCGTCGACACCGACCAGCCTCCCGCGGGCGCGGGCGCGCGTGGCCGCCACACCTGGGTCTCCGGCGGCGCGGTCGAGCGGGCCGCCAAGATGGTCCGCACCCAGCTGCTCCAGCCCCTGGCACACAAGTTCGGCATGTCCACCGAGCTGCTCCAGATCATCGACGGCAAGATCACCTCGTACGACGGCGTCCTGTCGACGACCGTCACCGAGGCCATGGACGGCAAGGAGCTGTGGGCGACGGCACAGTGCCGTCCGCATCCCACCGAGCCGCTGGACGAGGCCGGCCAGGGTGACGCGTTCGTGGGCATGGCGTTCTGCGCGATCCGCGCGGTCGTCGACGTCGACATCGAGCTCGGTTCGGTCCGCGTGGTCGAGCTGGCGCTCGCCCAGGACGTCGGCCGGATTCTCAACCCCGCCCAGCTGGAGGCCCGTATCGAGGCGGGCGTCACGCAGGGCGTCGGGATAGCGCTGACGGAGAACCTGCGCACCGCGCGCGGGCTGATCCGGCATCCGGACCTCACGGGGTACGCGCTGCCGACGGCCCTGGACGCGCCGGACATCCGAATCGTCAAGCTGGTGGAGGAGCGGGACGTGGTCGCCCCGTTCGGCGCGAAGGCGGCGAGCGCGGTGCCGGTGGTCACCTCTCCGGCGGCGATCGCCTCGGCCGTACGCGCCGCGACGGGGCGCCCGGTGAACCGGCTGCCGATCCGGCCGCAGGCGGCGGTGGTGACGGACCGCTGAGTCGGTCCGGGCCTTGTGCTCCGCCGGTGAGCCGAGTGCTCATGTACTGCCGGTGAGCCAAGTGCCCTCTGCCGTAGGGGAGTTCGTGTGCAGGGCGTCGTTCTCGTCACCGGGGTGATGGCGGCCGGGAAGTCGACGGTCGCGCAGTTGCTCGCGGAGCGGTTGCCGCGGGCCGCGCATGTGCGCGGGGACGTGTTCCGCCGGATGATCGTGTCCGGCCGCTGGGAGTACCTGCCCGGTGCGCCGGACGAGGCTCTCGCTCAACTCCGCCTGCGGTACCGGCTGTCGGCCGCCACGGCGGACGCCTACGCCGAGGCCGGGTTCACCGCCGTCGTGCAGGACGTGGTGCTGGGCGAGGAGCTGCCGGCGTACGTCCGACTGGTCAGGACCCGCCCGCTGTACGTCGTCGTCCTGGCGCCGGACGCGGGGACGGTGGCCGCCCGGGAGGCGGGCCGGGCGAAGACGGGCTACGGCGGCACGGGCTACGGCGGCGCGGGCAATGGCGGCGCGGGCTACGGCGGCGAGGCCTGGACGGTTCCCGCGCTGGACGAGGTGCTGCGGGCGTCGACGCCGCCGATCGGCCTGTGGCTGGACACCTCCGGACAGACCCCCGCCGAGACGGTGGAGGCGATTCTCGCGGGGCGGGAACGCGCGAGGGTGCTGTGACGTCTCCTTGATACGGGGGCGTTGTCAGTGGTGGCGCGTAGTGTTCTGGTCAGTGGGGGACGCGCGCCGGGCCCGACCGGGTCGCCGTGCTGTGCCCAGCCGGGGGACTGCGTACGAAGCACACGGGGGAACCATGAGCACGACCGACACCGCCGTAGCGGCGATCAGACTGACCGAGGACGAACTGAGTCCGTACATCACCCATGCCACGACCCGCAGTTGGCTCAGCGGGCCCGGACTGCCGGCCGACAGCGACCTGTTCACCTTCGAGGAGCTGCGCCGGGAGGGCCTGCGGACGGTGGCGGACGCGACGTCCGACCCGGCCGGCCGGCTCAGCGAGGAGCTGCGCGACCAGCTGGTGATCGGCGGACTCACCGACCTGCACGGCAGGGAGCGGGAGTCGGTCCTGCTCGACGGCGCGACCGGCGAGGTCTCGACGACCGCGTTCTTCCACGCCCGCCCCGACCTGATGGACCGCACCCCGCTGGCCCCCTCCCTGCCCACCCTGGTCCGCTTCGCGACGGCGACGGACGAACTGACCGAGGTCCGTGGCCAGTTCGCCTCCTACGCCGGCCGCTTCGGTCCTACGGCGGTGGAGGACGCCACGCGCCAGCTGCTGACGGTGTTCGAGGAGGGCACGGCCGGCGATGTGCCGACGTTCTGGAAGATCGCGGCGCTGATCCGCCCCCTGGCCCTGGTGGCGGGCCCGGGCACGGAGTCCGGCCTGGCGCTGGACCTGCCGCCGCGCCTGCTGGACCAGGAGTTCGGCCGCGGCCAGGTCGTCCGCTTCGAGGACATCGACTTCCCGTCCACGCTCACGCACGCCCCGACCCGCCGCTTCCTGGCGGTGACCGGCCTGCCCGAGGACGGCGTCCTCTTCCACACCGACCCGGACGCCCCGCTGCCGACGCTCGCGGAGCACCACGCCGACCGGCTGTCCGCCCTCCCGCCCGGGGCCGACCGCCTGATCGTCCTCGGCCACCTGATCGAGGACAACACCCTGGTGGTCGACGGGGAGACGGGCGCGGTCCTGAACTGGAGCGAGCGCGAAGCGACCCTGCACCCCCTGAACACCGACATCTCCACCCTCGCCTTCACCCTCTGGCTCCTCCACCGCGAGCGCCGGATAGACGAGTCCCTGGCCCACGAACTGACCAACACCCTCTACGCCCAGGTCGCCAAGACGATGATCAGAGCCCTGTCCACCATCGACCCGACGGGCACGACCACGGACGAGGACTGGCACTACTGGACGGAGCTGTTCCAGGACGAGGCGGGCCGGGTGCTCTGACCGGCCGCACGCCGCAGGGTCGCGGAGAGGTGGTGCTGCAAGGGCTGCCCGACCGCGGCGAGGTCGTGGACGAAGGTGAAGGTGCCACCGTGCGTGCCCTGGTCCGTGTCGGCGTCCGCGTCCGCGTCGGCGTCCGCGTCGGCCAGGGTGTACCGGCGGCGGGTCGCGGTCACCTCCTTGGCGGTGGGGGTGAGGGCCACGGTGTGCGTGGCGAGGTCCACGACGCCGTCCTCCGCCCGCCCGGTCAGGATCTCCGTGATCCCGGTCGGCTGGGTGATCAGCGCCTCCACCCGCCCGCCGTCCTGGAGCCGCCACCAGCCGCTCTCCCGGGCCGCCGGACGCAGCGGCGCCCCGTCCGCGTCGAGCAGCCAGGCGGCGGGCCTCGTACCGGAGAAAGGGCCGCCCGTCGTGACCGAAGCTGACCTCCTGCGCGTAGGCGAAGTCGCCGTCGAACGTCGGATACCCGCCTTGTCCGCGCCCCTGCCACCGGCCCAGAAAGCCGAGCACCGGCTCGAGCAGCGGGTGCGGAACAGGCGTCTCACCCTCCCCGAAGCCATCCGGGAACGGCTGCCCGGTCGGCGGCTGCCCTGCCACGTTCTCTGACACGTCGTCTTTCCTCACTCTCGTCGCCCCACTCTCTCGATTGCTGCTTCTCAGGGTGGGACGCAACGCCAGCGCCACCGCGTCTTCAGAGTGTGGACGACGAACAGGATCTCCGATGAAGCGCCGGCACGAAGAGGAATTCATGGCGTTCGCCGCCGCGCGAACCGCCCCTCTGTTCCGCTCCGCGGGTGTGCTCACCAGTGGTGACGCGCACCTCGCGGAGGACTTGGTCCAGGACACGCTGGGCCGGATGTACGCCAACTGGCGAAAGATCGCGCAGGTGGACGACCCCGCGGCGTACACCCACACCGTCCTCGTACGGACCTACCTGTCCTACCGCCGTCGGCGCAGCAACTCCGAACAGCCCACCGACACCCTTCCGGACTCCGGCGCCGCCCCTGAGCACGACGCCACGCTGCGGGTCACGTTGCTCGACGCGCTCGGCCGGCTCTCAGCCCGGGACCGGGCCGTGCTCCCACACGGCCGCCACGGTGCTGCTCATCCTCGGGGTACCTGAGCGCGCTGTCATGGGCCTGATGGGATGGTCGCCCACGGCCATGGCTGCCCGATATCAGCAAATGGTGGACGCCGTCCGGTCGGACATCGTGAAGCAGGTGGACGGCCTTATCTGGAGGCCCGAAGCAGATGGGCGGGATGTCCCTTAGGAGGCCTTGAGGTCTGAACGCATGGCCCGGCGGAGAGCCTCTAGCGCCTCGCCCAGTGCTCCTTGAGTCGCAGACCACTCTGGATCTGTGCTCACGTCAGGCTCATCGAATCGATCCCGTAGGTTTCGGAGTCTCACGAAGGTCTGATCGGCAACGTCACCGAGAGGTTCAGGGGCCATAATGTGCATTTGGTAGAGGAGTTGATAGGCATTGGCGGCCGCGAGGATTTCTCCGGACTGCTTAATGCGTTCCTCCCGGCTTAGGTCGATGCTCCGCTTCAGATCTCGTAACCGGTGCCTCGTGACCCAGAGTGCCGCGAGAAATTCGCTGTAAAGTTGTTGCTTTGCCGCGCGCTCGCGGGATGTGTTCTCCCGGCGCCATCGTGATCGTTCACCAAGAAGGGTTGTGCTGACGCCCAGGACGGCGCCAAGTGCTGTGCCCGCGAGAGTCCCCCAGTCCACGGGGCACATCGTAGAGGCGTCGTGGTTCTGGGCCTAGAGCGCGCTGTCTGTCCTTGGACCACGGCCCGCGGTGCGGTACAGCGGTGTCCAACTGGTCAACTGAGACTAAGACTGAGACGGACGAACTATAGGGCGGCACCCATGGAGGGTGCCGCCCTTTCCTTTTGCCTGGTCAAACTCTTGAGGCCGTGGCGGGAATCGAACCCGCGTAACTCGCTTTGCAGGCGAGTCCCTGAACCACTCGGGCACACGGCCACCGTCACCGAGGTCGGTCGTGTGGCACACGGCCGGGTCGAAGGGAGCGGTGAGGCTTCCTGTCGAGCTCGGTGGGACGACCGTATGGCGGGGGTGCGGGCGGGTTCAAGGGTGGCGTGGGGGCTGCAATGGGACTGCCATACGCCGTTCATGAAGGAGGGGCGGGAGGCGGGGGGTCGTACGACCAAAGGCGCAGGCGAGGGTGGGCTTTTGACAGGGGTCAAACGGGAGTGTGCGCCTTACGCTGGCCCGCATGGCAACCCTGGAACCGCGTGGCGTCGGCGTCGACGATGAAGGTGGAGCTCCCTCTGGCCGAGAGAGGGCGGACGGGGTGCTGGGGCGTTCCTACCGGGCGCTCAGTGTCGGGATCGTGTCCGTCGTCGTGCTCGTCGCCTTCGAGGCGACCGCCGTCGGGACCGCCATGCCCGTCGCCGCAAGGGAGTTGGACGGGGTCGGGCTCTACGCCTTCGCCTTCTCCGGGTACTTCACCACCAGCCTCTTCGGGATGGTCGTCAGCGGGCAGTGGGCCGATCGGCGCGGGCCGGTCGGGGCGTTGACCGCCGGGATCGCCGCGTTCGGGGCCGGGCTGCTGGTGTCCGGGACGGCCGGCGCGATGTGGCTGTTCATCCTCGGGCGGGCCGTGCAGGGGTTCGGGGGCGGGCTGGTCATCGTCGCGCTGTACGTAGTCGTCGGGCGGGCCTACCCCGAGCGGTTGCGGCCCGCCATCATGGCCGCGTTCGCGGCGGGGTGGGTCGTGCCGTCCGTCGTGGGACCGCTGGCCGCCGGCGCCGTGACCGAACAGCTCGGCTGGCGGTGGGTGTTCGTCGGGATTCCGGTCCTGGTCGTGTTTCCGCTGGCCCTCGCCCTGCCCCAGATACGGCGGCGGGCGGCCGGCCCCGTGGACGGCAGGGCCCCCGGCGGCGTCGACCGGCGGCGCATCCGGCTCGCCCTCGGGATCTCCCTCGGCGCCGGACTCCTCCAGTACGCCGCCCAGGACCTGCGCCCCCTCTCCCTGCTCCCCGGCCTCGCCGGTGCCGCGCTGCTCGTGCCGGCCGTGCTCGGACTGCTGCCCCGCGGCACCTACCGGGCGGTGCGCGGGCTGCCCTCCGTCGTCCTGCTGCGTGGGCTCGCCGCGGGGTCCTTCATCGCGGCCGAGTCCTTCGTGCCGCTGATGCTGGTCACCCAGCGGGGACTGTCGCCGACGCTCGCCGGGTTCTCGCTGGCGGCCGGCGGGGGGACCTGGGCGCTGGGGTCGTGGGTGCAGTCGCGGGCGCGCGTCGAGCCGTACCGGCAACGGCTGATGACCGTGGGGATGGTGCTGACGGCCGCCGCGATCGCCACCGCGCCGAGTGTGCTGATCGACTCCGTGCCGGTCTGGACGGTCGCCGTCGCGTGGGGGTTCGGCTGCTTCGGGATGGGGCTGGTGATCTCCTCCACCAGCGTCCTGCTGCTCCACCTCTCCGCCCCCGAGGAGGCCGGCTCCAACTCCGCCGCCCTCCAGATCTCCGACGGCCTCTCGAACGCGCTGCTGCTCGCGGCGGGCGGGGCGGCGTTCGCTGCGCTCGGCGGGGGAGCGGTGAGTCATACGGCGACGGGGGCGACGGGTGCGCATCCGGCCGCGTTCGCCGTGGTGTTCCTGCCGATGGCGGGGGTGGCGTTGGTGGGGGCGTGGGTGACCACGCGGTTGCGGGAGCGGGGGCCGGAGCGGCAGCGGGAGCGGGGGCCGGAGCGGGAGCGGGGGCCGCAATCCGTTCCGGAGCCGTAATCCGTTCGGGAGTCGTAATCCGTTCGGGAGTCGTAAACCGTTCCAGAGCGCAAACCGTCCGGGAGTCGTAGTCCGTTCGGGAGTCGAAAGCCGTGGGGGAGCCGTAAACCGTCCGGGAGCCGTAAACCGTCCGGGAGTCGATAGCCGTGCGGGAGTCGTAAACCGTTCGGCGGCTCGTGACGGCAGCGACTAGCCTCTCGCGGCATGCAGGAAAGCACGCTTCACCTCGACCCGGACACCGGACAGGCCCTCGCCGATCTCGCCGATGCCTGCGGCCGCCGACCGGAGGACCTCGCCCGGGAGGCCGTACGCCGGTATCTGCGCGAAGAGGAGGAACCGGTGCGTGCCGTTGCCGGGGAACTCGCCCGGCGCCATGCCGACCTGCTGCGAAGGCTCGGCGAATGACCAGACATCTCA
Source organism: Streptomyces griseorubiginosus (assembly GCF_001514195.1). Classification (GTDB taxonomy): domain Bacteria; phylum Actinomycetota; class Actinomycetes; order Streptomycetales; family Streptomycetaceae; genus Streptomyces; species Streptomyces griseorubiginosus. The sequence goes on from NZ_KQ948746.1 coordinate 113,520, forward strand.
CGGTCGCGGAGGTCGAGGACATCGCTCGGACCGCGTTCGGCGGCCAGGCACCCGAGGTGCGGGACGCCGGGCTGTTCGCTTCCGCCGTACGGCGGCCGAGGGCCCGGATGTTCGGCACGGAGGCCTACGGCGACCCGTACGAGCAGGCCGCCGCCCTGCTCCACGGCCTCGCCGCCAACCACCCCCTCGTCGACGGGAACAAGCGCACCGCCTGGCTCGCCGCCGCCACCTTCCTCGGCGTCAACGGCGTGGACCTCGGCGGCTGCGCCCAGGACGTGGCGTACGCGCTGGTCATCGACGTCGCGTCGGGCGCCGAGGGCGATGTACGGACGATCGCGGGGCGGCTGAGGGCGCTGGCCGAGTAGGGATGTGACCTCGGTCCCACCCACCGGCGACCCGGCCCTGTCCGAGCGTTGACGTGGCCGGGCCGCCGGTAAGGTGACCCGGTCGTCATACACAGGCGTAGAAGACACCGCCGAACAAGACACCGCCCAGCCGCTCGACCCCGACGGAGACCGTGACTACCACCGCCGCCTCCTCCCATCACCTTTCCCCGGCCTTCCCGGGCCGCGCCCCCTGGGGGACCGCCAACAAGCTGCGTGCCTGGCAGCAAGGGGCGATGGAGAAGTACGTCCAGGAGCAGCCGCGTGACTTCCTGGCCGTTGCGACCCCCGGCGCCGGCAAGACGACCTTCGCCCTCACCCTCGCCTCCTGGCTGCTGCACCACCACGTCGTGCAGCAGGTGACCGTCGTCGCGCCGACCGAGCACCTGAAGAAGCAGTGGGCCGAGGCGGCGGCGCGGATAGGGATCAAGCTGGATCCGGAGTACAGCGCCGGGCCGCTCGGCAAGGACTACCACGGGGTCGCCGTCACCTACGCGGGCGTCGGCGTACGGCCCATGCTGCACCGCAACCGCGTCGAGCAGCGCAAGACGCTCGTCATCCTCGACGAGATCCACCACGCCGGTGACTCCAAGTCCTGGGGCGAGGCCTGCCTGGAGGCCTTCGAGCCCGCCACGCGAAGGCTCGCGCTCACCGGTACGCCCTTCCGGTCCGACACCAACCCGATCCCCTTCGTGACGTACGAGGAGGGCAACGACGGGATCCGCAGGTCGGCCGCCGACTACACCTACGGCTACGGCAACGCGCTCGCCGACCACGTCGTGCGGCCGGTCATCTTCCTGTCCTACAGCGGGCAGATGCGGTGGCGGACCAAGGCCGGTGACGAGATCGCCGCCCGGCTCGGCGAGCCCATGACCAAGGACGCGATCAGCCAGGCCTGGCGTACCGCGCTCGACCCGCGCGGTGAGTGGATGCCGAGCGTGCTGCGCGCGGCCGACCAGCGGCTCACCGAGGTCAGGAAGGCCATCCCGGACGCCGGCGCCCTGGTCATCGCCTCCGATCAGGATTCGGCCCGGGCGTACGCCAAGCTGATCCGCGAGATCACGGGCTCCAAGGCGACCCTCGTGCTGTCCGACGACGCCGGGGCCTCGAAGCGGATCGACGACTTCAGCGAGAGCAACGACCGGTGGATGGTCGCCGTGCGGATGGTGTCCGAGGGCGTCGACGTGCCGCGGCTCGCGGTGGGGGTGTACGCCACCACCATCTCCACGCCTCTCTTCTTCGCCCAGGCCGTCGGGCGTTTCGTGCGGTCCCGGCGGCGCGGTGAGACCGCCTCCGTGTTCCTGCCGACCGTCCCCGACCTCCTCACCTTCGCCAACGAGATGGAGGTGGAGCGGGACCACGCCCTCGACAAGCCGAAGAAGGAGGGCGAGGAGGACCCGTACGCCGAGTCCGAGAAGGAGATGGACGAGGCGAACAAGGAGCAGGACGAGGACACCGGCGAGCAGGAGCAGTTCTCCTTCGAGGCGCTGGAGTCCGAGGCCGTCTTCGACCGCGTCCTCTACGACGGCGCCGAGTTCGGCATGCAGGCGCACCCGGGGAGCGAGGAGGAGCAGGACTACCTCGGCATCCCGGGCCTCCTCGAACCCGACCAGGTGCAGCTCCTGCTCCAGAAGCGGCAGGCCCGGCAGATCGCGCACAGCCGCAAGAAGCCGGACGCCGAGGCCGACCTCCTGGAGCTGCCCGCCGAGCGGCGGCCCGTTGTCTCGCACAAGGAGATGATGGAGCTGCGCAAGCAGCTCAACACCATGGTCAGCGCCTACGTCCATCAGAGCGGCAAGCCGCATGGCGTGATCCACACCGAACTGCGCCGGGTGTGCGGAGGACCGCCGAGCGCGGAGGCGACGGCGGGGCAGCTGCGGCAGCGGATCGCCAAGGTGCAGGAGTGGGCCACGCGGATGCGGTGAGCGGGGCACACCCTTTCCCAGGGCCGTCGAATCCGGGACAAACGGAGTGGTCCGCGTCGGCCGCTGCCCGGATTCTGGACGGAGGCTTCCGCTGAGCGAACCCCCTTCGCTACTGTCCCGCTACGCACACGCCCCGTGGCAGCGCCGCCGCGGAGCGCAGCCGTGAAGCGACGCGGTCCGGAACAGACCGGGCCGCCGACCGATCGGCGGCCTCTGAAGCGCGTCGCCGACGGGACTCGGTGACGCATCCGCCGCGAGGGGCCGCCGACCTCACCACTTGGAGGAGTGGGCGTCGTGACCGCGGAGACCTCTCAGACGCTGGACCGGGGACTGCGTGTCCTCAAGCTCCTGGCCGACACGGACCACGGGCTCACCGTCACCGAACTGTCCAACAAACTGGGCGTGAACCGCACCGTGGTCTACCGGTTGCTGGCCACGCTGGAGCAGCACGCTCTGGTACGACGGGACCTGGGCGGCCGTGCCCGGGTCGGGCTCGGGGTGCTGCGGCTCGGGCGTCAGGTGCATCCGCTGGTCCGGGAGGCAGCCCTGCCGGCGCTGCGGTCGCTGGCCGAGGACATCGGGGCGACGGCCCATCTCACGCTGGTGGACGGGGCGGAGGCGCTCGCCGTGGCCGTCGTGGAGCCCACGTGGACGGACTACCACGTGGCCTACCGCGCCGGGTTCCGGCATCCCCTGGACCGCGGTGCCGCGGGCCGGGCGATCCTCGCCGCCCGGCAGCAGGGCTTCGGGGACCCCGGGTACACGCTGACCCACGGTGAGCTGGAGGCGGGCGCGAGCGGTGCGGCGGCCCCCCTGCTCGGCGTCACCGGCGTCGAGGGCAGCGTGGGCGTGGTGATGCTGGCGGACGCGGTGCCGGAACGGGTGGGCCCGCGGGTGGTGGACGCGGCCCGGGAGGTAGCAGAGGCGCTGCGCTGACCCCCACCGCATCACGCCCTCGCGCTGACCCCCGCCGCATCACGCCCTCGCGCTGACCTGCGCCGGATCACGCTCTCGCGTTGACCCGCGCCGGATCACGCCCTCGCGCTCACCCCGCCGGATCACGCCCCGCGTTGACCCCCACCGCATCACGCCCTCGCGCTGACCCCCACCGGATCACGTCCTCGCGCCGCCCCCCGCCGCATCACGCCCTCACCGGCCCTCACCCCGCCCGATCACCACCCCGTCCCCTGCGCGCCGTACGCGGCGAACTGTCCGGGGAGGGCGGGTGCGCGCGGGGAATGGGTCCGTTGTGGCGCACGTGGACTGCAACTCCTCAGGGGTGCGGGGAACTGCGCGACCGGCCACGCCGGACCCGCGCCCGCCGAACCACCGCACCCGCCGGACCCGCGCCCGCCGAACCACCGCACCCGCGCCCGCCGAACCACCGCACCCGCGCCCGCCGAACCACCGCACCCGGCAACCCCATAGGCGCCCGGCTCAAGCAGTCCTCACCGGCCCCAGCCCCGCCAGCACCCGCAACTGCAACCACAGCACCAACCGTTCGTCGGGATCGTCCAGGTCGATCCCCACAAGTCGCCGCACCTGCCTCAACCGGTACCGGCACGTGTTGGGATGCACGGCGAGCAACCGCGCCGCCCCCGCCATGTCGCACCCCGCGTCGAACCAGCACACCAGCGTGCGCGCGAGGTCGCTCCCGTGGCGCTCGTCGTGGGCCAGCACCCGCTGCCACGCACCCGCGCTCAACTCCCGCCGCTCACCGAGCACTTCGGCGAGACGTGCCAGCGTGACCCGGGCCCGGACCTCGTCGATCGTGGCGACCGGCAGCGAGGGGCCCGGCAGCCGCAGCACCAGGTCGGCGTCGGCCCGCGACCCCGCCACCTCGCCGAGCCCCGCCACGACCTCCCCGAGCCCCGCCCGCACCGGCACCCGGAGCGCCTGTCCGGCCCGCGCCACGATGTGCTCCGCGAGCCGTCGGTGCCGGTCCCCGCCGTGCTCCCCGACCGCGGGCAGCACCGCGTACACCACCCCGTCGACCAGCACACACGCGTGCCGCCCGTAGCGGGCCTCGCATTGCAGCCGTACGACGTCCAGCAGCCGCAGCCCGGTCTGTTCGGCGTCCGCGAGCTCCGCAGGCCCCACCGTGTCCAACGCGAACGCGGCCACCCGGAGCGCCCCCTCCATGCCCAGCCGCACGGCCGCCCCGGCCGGGTCCGCCGTCCCCTCCAGCACCCGCCGCAGCAGATCACCGGTCCGGTGCCGGGCCAGCTCCTGGGCCGCGCGCGCCCGCAGCAGCAACAGCGCGGCCGTCGACGCCCCCTGTACGAGCGTCTCGGCCGCGTCCGCCGCGAGCGTGCCGTTGTCCACGACCCACACCGAGCCGAGGGTCTCCCCGCCGGCCCGGACGGCCATCGCGAGGCGGGGCAGGGCGCCCTCCCGCAGCGCGGGCAGCCGGAGCGGGGCGGGGGCCGCGAACAGCGTCCGGTACTGCTCGCCGTCGCCCGCGCCGGTCGGCACCTGGAGGCCCAGGATCCCCTGGCGGCGGTCCTCGTCGACCGGCTGACCGGGGACCGTCGAGTAGGCGAGGATGCGCCGGCGCGGGTCCTCCACCGCGGTGGCCCCGCCGGTCGCCGCCGCGATGGCGTCGGCGAGCGCGAACAGGTCGCCGTGGCCGCTCGCGGAGGACACCGGGCGGGCGCCGATCGCCGAGGCGAGCAGCAGATGCGCCTCGTGCCAGGCGGTGTCCTCGGGGACGGACAGCAGGGCCACCCCGTGCGCGTCGGCCGCGGCCACCGGACCGTCCGGCCCGCGCACCACCAGACCGGTCATCCCGGCCTCCGCGACCGCTCGCGCCAGCGGCCCGGCCGCCGCCGCGCGCGTGCCGACCGCCAGCAGCAGCGCGCCCGGGGCCCGGGGGAGCGGTCCCTCGGCGTCGTACAGCAGGACCTCCGTGACCGGGGCGCCGAGGCCGGCCGGGGCGGTGTGCAGGCGCACCGAGGTGCCGCCGACGACGTCGAGGAGGTCGCCGAGGGTGCAGGCGTCCACGGGTGCCCCCAACAGGTGTTCCGGCCCGGCCGGACGCCGGATGCCCGGTCGTTTGGCCGATCTCCAAACGAACGTACGCATCTGTTGTCCGACCGCACAACCCCGGGCGCCCCGTCGGCTCCGAGACTCGGCACATGACCGCAGTGAGCATCCGTACCGTCCAGGACGTCGCCGGCCTCGACGCCGTCAGCGCGTACTTCGGCGAGGTGTGGCGGACCCCGCCGACGGCCCCGCCCTACCCGGCCGAGGTACTGCGCAGCCTGGTCCATACGGGCGGCGCGGTGCACGCCGCCCACGAGGGGGACCGGCTGACCGGGGCCGCCGTCGCCGTGTTCGGGGCACCGGCGGCCAAGGAGGCGTACTCGCTGGTCGCCGCCGCGGAGCCGGGGCGCGGGCAGCTGGTGAAGCAGGCCCAGCGGGCCTGGGCGCTGGGCCTCGGCGCCCGCACCATGCGCTGGACCTTCGACCCGCTGGTCGCCCGCAACGCCCGCTTCAATCTGGTCAAGCTGGGCGCGACGGGCACCGAGTACGTCGTCGACTTCTACGGCCCCATGACGGACGGCGTGAACGGCGGCGACGAGAGCGACCGGCTGACGGCGACCTGGGACCTGACGGCGCGGGGGAGGCCGTACGACAGCGGTGATCCGACCTGCGACAGCAGTGAGCGGGAGGCCGCGCCCGCCACGCACCGTGGTCCCGACGGTGCGACCCTCGCCCGTCGCGACCTCGCCGACCTGCGGATCTGGTGCCGGGTCCCGGACGACGTGGTCAAGCTGCGGGCGGTCGACCCGGAGCTCGCGCTGCGCTGGCGGCGGGCCGTGCGCGAGGTGTTCACGGAGGCCTTCGCGCAGGGGTTCAGGGCGACCGGGATGTCCCGCGACGGTTGGTACACGCTCACCAGGGACGCGGGGGAGGAGGTGGCATGAAGCTCGAACGCGTGGAGGTCGTCCATGTGGAGATCCCGCTGGTCAGCCCGTTCCGGACCTCCTTCGGCACGATGACGACCAAGGACACCTTCCTGCTGCGGGTCGTGACGGACACCGCCGAGGGCTGGTCGGAGTTCGCCGGCGATCCGCGGCCGCTGTACTGCGCGGAGTTCGTGGCGGGGGCGGAGCTGGTGCTGCGGGACTTCCTGGTGCCGCGGGTGGCGGCGCTGCCCGCGCTCACGGCGGCCGCGGTCGGGCCGGCCCTGGCCGGGATCAAGGGCCACGAGCTGGCGAAGGCGGCCCTGGAGACGGCGGTCCTGGACGCGGAGCTGCGGTCGTACGGCATGCCGCTGGCGGTGTATCTGGGCGCGGTCCGCGACCGGGTGCCGGCCGGGGTGTCGGTGGGGATCAAGGACTCCGTGCCGGAGCTGCTGGACGCCGTGGCCGGGTATCTCGACGAGGGGTACGTCCGGATCAAGCTGAAGATCGAGCCCGGCTGGGACGTCGAACCGGTACGGGCCGTGCGGGAGCGTTTCGGCGCCGGGCTGCCGCTCCAGGTCGACGCCAACACGGCGTACACGCTCGCCGACGCGGAACACCTGCGGCGCCTGGACGAGTTCGGGCTGCTGCTGATCGAGGAGCCGCTGGACGAGAACAACCTGCACGGGCACGCACGCCTGCAGGCGCGGCTGTCGACCCCGGTCTGCCTCGACGAGTCCCTGCACAACGCCCGCGACACCGCCTCGGCGATCGCGCAGGACGCCTGCCGGGTGGTCAACGTGAAGCCGGCGCGCGTAGGGGGCTATCTGGAGGCCCGCCGCGTCCACGACGTGGCCCGCGCGCACGGCGTGCCGGTGTGGTGCGGCGGCATGCTGGAGACGGGCATCGGCCGCGCCCCCAACCTGGCCCTCGCCGCCCTGCCCGGCTTCACCCTCCCCGGCGACACCTCCGCCTCCTCCCGTTACTTCGCCGAGGACATCACCGAGCCGTTCGTCCTGGACGACGGCCACCTTCCGGTCCCGAGCACCCCGGGGATCGGGGTGGCACCCCTGCCCGAGGTCCTACGGCGTTTCACGCGCGCGCGACGGGATCTGTACGGGCGCTGACCGGATCGTGGCCGGAAGTGACCGTCGCGTTAGATTGACCCCGTGCTCTCTCGCCTCACGCGCCCCCAGGCCGTCGCCGTCTGTGCCCTGCCCGTCGTGGCGCTGATCGCCACGGCCCTCTTCGCGCCGCTGCCGTTCTCGCTGGCGCAGCCCGGCATGACGGCGAACGTCCTCGGCGACAACCAGGGCACGCCGGTGATCACGATCTCCGGCGCACCGGCGCGGGCGACGAGCGGGCAGCTGCGGATGACGACCATCGAGGCGACCGGCCCGGACACCCACGTCTCCCTCGGGGACGTCTTCGACAGCTGGTTCCGCAAGGACCGTGCCGTGATGCCCCACGACGCCGTCTACCCGAGCGGGCAGAGCGTCAAGGAGATCGAGCAGCACAACACCGAGCAGATGCAGCAGTCGCAGGACGCGGCGACCGAGGCGGCGCTGAACTACCTGAAGCTGAGCGACAAGAAGGTCAAGGTGACCCTGAGGCTCGCCGACGTCGGCGGGCCGAGCGCGGGGCTGCTGTTCACCCTGGGGATCATCGACAAGCTCGACGGCAACGGGGCCGGGGGCGACCTGACGGGGGGCCGCACCATCGCCGGTACGGGCACGATCGACGCGGACGGCGCGGTCGGCGCGGTGGGTGGCGTGGCGCTGAAGACGCAGGCCGCGAAGCGGGACGGGGCGACGGTGTTCCTGGTCCCGAAGGCGGAGTGCGCCGACGCGAAGGGGGAGCTGCCGAAGGGGCTGCGGCTGATCCCGGTGACCTCGCTGAAGGGGGCGGTGAGTGCGCTGACGGCACTGGAGAGCGGTAAGGGGTCGGTCCCCGCCTGCTAGTGCGCCGATGTTCTAGTGCGCGAGGACCGGCCTCGGAGCGGCGAGCCGGAGCCCGACCTCCACCAGGGTCCAGCCGAGCCGGGTGCGCATGGCGTACGGCTGCCTGGCCGCGGTCGCGAGGCGGTACGCGTCGGCCTCGGCACGCAGGTCGGCGGCGCGGGTGCGGTGCTGGGCGAGGTACGGGTCGTAGTGCATGGCGGGGCTCCTTCAGTTCGACTCGGTGGGGAACAGGTGCGTGTGGACGCGGACTTGCTCCGCGCCGGGGTCCTCGTCGGTGACCCGGCCGCGGTAGTCGTTGATCAGGGTGTGCATCCTGCCGACGAGTTCGGCGGCCAGCTCGGGGGTGAGATGGAGGGTCATGTCGCTCATGTCCGAGCTCTGGGCCCACTCGGGCGACCAGGTGTGCCGGGTGCTGAGCCAGCCGGACAACTCGCGCGCATGGCCGGCCGCGACCTCGTGCAGATAGATCTCGGCCATCCCGCGCACTTCGGGTCCCGCGCCCTCGAACTCGGCGGTGTCGAAGGTCAGTCCCTGGTCCACCGCCTTCCACCACCGCTCGCGCCCCTTGCCGTGCTCCGGGGCGTCCACGATGAAGCCGTGTTCGGCGAGCTGGCGCAGGTGGTAGCTGGTCGCGCCGCTGGACTCGCCCAGCCGCTCGGCGAGCATGGACGCGGTGGCGGGGCCTCGGCGGCGCAGTGCGTTGAGCAGTTCCATCCGCAGGGGATGGGCCAGCCCGCGCAGTGAACGGGCGTCAAGTTTCCGTGTGTTGGGCTCTTCCGGCATGAGTACAAAGGTAGCTATGCAAAGGGTCCTTTGCAACACCTTTTTTGCATGGACTTCTTTGCATCGAGTTCTTGGCATCCTCGCGGTCCGGACAGCAGCTCCGCCACAGAGGCCAGCCAGTCGACCAGGAGGGCCAGGGTCATGGTGAGGACGGAGCCCAGGATCAGGACCGGCATCCGCCGGGTGGTGATGCCGGTGGCGATCAGGACGCCCAGGCCGCCGCCTCCGCCGAAGGTCGCCAGGGTGGCCGTACCGACGTTGAGGACCAGGGCCGTACGGACGCCCGCGAGGATCCCCGGGGCGACCGGGGAGTCGTTCGCCCTCAGGCCCGCGACCGTGTGCGACAGGACCGGCAGGACGGCGCAGGCGGTGATGCCGACCAGGGCCGCCTTGGTGCCGGTGCCCAGCCACATCACCAGCAGCGCCAGCAGGCCGATCGCCGGAACCGCCCGACCCGTCAGGCCCGCGGCCCTCGCCATCGGGCCCCCGCCGAAGGCCCGCCGGGCGAGCAGGAACCCCAGCGGGATCGCGACGACCAGCACCAGGAACGTCGAGATCACCGTCAGCCGCACGTGCTGCCACAGCGCCTCGGACACCCGCCCGTTCGACAGCGCCTTCGCGGAGACCGGGTCCAGGTCGGCCCGCGCGAACCACAGCCAGGTCGCGAGCAGCACCGCCACCAGGAACGCGGGCAGAAAGGTCAGCTTCCGCCAGGTGACCCGCGGTCCCGGCCGACTCGGCACCGCAGGACTCTCAGCCGCCCCGGCCCCGGAGTCCTCGTCCCGCCCCTCGAAACCCTCCCGCTCCTCCAGCCCACGGACGCTCACACCCGTACCCCCTCTCCGCCGCCCTCCCGCTCCACCGGCGCCCGGCCGGCCCGGAGTCCCGCCCGCTCGACGCACGTCAGCCGTCCGAGCAGCACGTACGCCCCGTCGAACAGCAACGTCAGGGCGACGATCCCGAGCGTGCCCGCGAGCACCTCGTTGAGCGCGTTCTCGCTGTCCGGTGAGCCGAGCCCCCGGAAGATCTCCTTGCCGAGCCCCGGCCCGGAGGCGCAGGCGGCGATCGCCGTGACGCCCATCAGCATCCGCGTGGAGCCCCGGATCCCGGTCAGGATCGACGGCCAGGCGAGCGGCAGCCCGACCCGGGCCGGCCGCGTCATCCCGATGACCCGGGCCGCGTCCACCGGCGAGGGGTCGACCGCGCGCAGGCCCACGATCGCGTGGCGCACCACCGGCGGCAGCCCGTACAGCGTCAGGGCGATCACCGTGGGCGCGACACCCAGGCCCACCACGGGGATCAGCAGACCGAGCACGGCGAGCGGTGGGACCGCCAGGATCGAAGGACCAGCCGTCGTGGCGAGCCGGGCCGCCCATGCGCTGCGCCAGGTCGCGAGCCCGAGCAGCACCCCGAGCACGGTCGCCACGACCATGCACCCGAGGACGGCGCTCGCGTGCTGACCGGCGTCCGTGAGCAGCTGCCGGTGGTGGCTGCCGAGGTACTCCCAGAAGTTCACACGGCTCACCTCGGGTCGCGGTCAGGAGCGCACCGAGTCCTCCGCCGCCTGCTCCACCAGCGGGATGATCCGCAGCGGAACGGGGTTCTCCATGACGATCGCGGTGGAGGCCCGGACGATCCCATCGAAACCGACGACCCGGTCGATCACCCGCTGGAGATCGGCGTTGGAGCGGGCCACGAGCCGGCACAGCATGTCCCCGCCGCCGGTGGTGGTGTGCAGCTCCAGCACCTCCGGCACGGTCGCCAAGTGGGCCCGTACGTCCGGTCCTTGCCCCTGCCGGATCTGGAGCGTGGCGAACGCGGTCACCGGGTAGCCGAGCGCCGCCGGATCGACCTGCGGCCCGAATCCGCGGATGACTCCGTTCGACTGAAGCCGGTCGAGCCGGGCCTGCGCGGTCCCCCGGGCCACCCCCAGCCGCCGGGACATCTCCAGGACCCCGATCCGCGGCTCGCGCGCGAGCAGCACGATGATCCGCCCGTCCAGCTCGTCGATCCCCACGGGGCCTCCCGATCCGATGGTCATCCTGTACAGAAAGGCCGCCGAAGCGGCCGTACGACTGAACACATTGTTCAGCGAAGACGCGAACTATTGCGCACCTTGCAGGGCGGGTCCAGTCTTCCCGCATGACGCAGACCACACACCACGCTCCCGACACCGCCCGGCAGGCCGATCCCTTCCCGGTCAAGGGAATGGACGCGGTCGTCTTCGCCGTCGGCAACGCCAAGCAGGCGGCGCACTACTACTCGACCGCCTTCGGCATGCGGCTCGTCGCGTACTCCGGACCGGAGAACGGCAGCCGCGAGACCGCGTCGTACGTCCTCGAGAACGGCTCGGCCCGTTTCGTGTTCACGTCGGTCATCAAGGCCGCCACCCCGTGGGGCCACTTCCTCGCCCAGCACGTGGCCGAGCACGGCGACGGCGTGGTCGACCTCGCCATCGAGGTCCCGGACGCCCGCCGCGCCTACGACTACGCCCTCGCGCACGGCGCCCGCTCGGTGGCCGAGCCGTACGAGCTGAAGGACGAGCACGGCACCGTCGTCCTCGCCGCGATCGCCACCTACGGCGAGACCCGCCACACCCTGGTCGAGCGCACCGGCTACGACGGCCCCTACCTCCCGGGCTTCACCGCGGCCGCCCCGATCGTCGAGCCGCCCGCCCACCGCACCTTCCAGGCGATCGACCACTGCGTCGGCAACGTCGAACTCGGCCGGATGAACGAGTGGGTCGGCTTCTACAACAAGGTCATGGGCTTCACGAACATGAAGGAGTTCGTGGGCGACGACATCGCGACCGAGTACAGCGCCCTGATGTCGAAGGTCGTGGCCGACGGCACCCTCAAGGTGAAGTTCCCGATCAACGAGCCCGCCATCGCCAAGAAGAAGTCCCAGATCGACGAGTACCTGGAGTTCTACGGCGGCGCCGGGGTCCAGCACATCGCGCTGAACACCAACGACATCGTGCAGACCGTACGGACCATGCGCGCGGCCGGCGTCCAGTTCCTCGACACCCCCGACTCCTACTACGACACCCTCGGCGAGTGGGTCGGCGACACCCGCGTCCCCGTCGACACGCTCCGCGAGCTGAAGATCCTCGCCGACCGCGACGAGGACGGCTATCTGCTCCAGATCTTCACCAAGCCGGTCCAGGACAAGCCGACCGTCTTCTTCGAGATCATCGAGCGGCACGGCTCGATGGGCTTCGGCAAGGGCAACTTCAAGGCCCTGTTCGAGGCCATCGAGCGGGAGCAGGAGAAGCGCGGCAACCTCTAGTCCCGGGGCGACATCCGGTCCCCTCGCGGCCGTCTGCTCGTACGCTGGCCCCATGGCCAGGATCAACGACGTGGGCGGCACGCAGGGGTTCGGCGCGATCGACACCACCGACGACACCGAGCCCTTCCACGCGGACTGGGAGGCCCGGGTCGTCGGGCTCTACAACACCCTGCGCGCACAAGGGATCTTCAACACCAACGAGTTCCGGGACGCCATCGAGTCGATGCCGCCGGGCGAGTACCTGGCGGCCTCGTACTACGAGCGCTGGTTCACGGCGATCTGCGCGCTGCTGGAGCGCAAGGGCGTGCTCGAACCGGGGGCGCTCGATGACTGACGCGCACCCGGCTGCCCCGGACATGGCTGCCCCGGACCTTGCGGCCCCGGACCCGGCCGCTCCGGAAATGGCCGCTCCGGACCGTTTCCCGCCCGGCACCAGGGTCCGCACCTACCGCCACGACCCGCCGCACCACACCCGCCTGCCGCGGTACGCGCGCGGCAAGCGGGGTGTGGTCGTGGAGCCGGAGGGCCCGGAGGAGCTGGCCGACATCAGCGCGCGGGGACGCGGGGACGCGCCCGTCGAGCAGATCTACGCGGTCCGCTTCGAGGCCCGCGACCTGTGGGGCGAGGGCGACCACCACGTCGTCCTGGACCTGTGGGAGAGCTATCTGGAGGAGGACCCCGATGACGAGCGGTGACCACCACACCGACGCCACGATCGCCCGGCGGGTCAGGCGCCTGGAGACCCTCCTGGAGGAGAAGGGGCTGATCACCGGGGAGCGGCTGGACGAGGCGATCGACGCGTTCCTCGCGGAGTCCTCCCCGGCCAACGGCGCCCGGGTCGTGGCCCGGGCCTGGACCGACGACGCCTACCGGGCCCGGCTGCTCGCGGACGGCACGGCCGCCGTCCGCGAACTCGGGTACATGGAGGGCTCGTTCCAGCGTCTGAGGGTGGTCGAGAACACCGCCTCCCGCCACAACGTCGTCGTCTGCACCCTGTGCTCCTGCTACCCGCTGCGCCTGCTCGGCCCCTCACCCAGCTGGTACAAGTCCGAGGCCTACCGCTCCCGCGTGGTGCGCGAACCCCGCGAGGTGCTGCGGGAGTTCGGCCTGGAGCTGCCGCCCGGCACGGACATCACGGTGTGGGACTCCAGCGCGGAGACCCGGTACCTGGTCCTGCCCCGCAGGCCCGAGGGCACCGAAGGACTGGGCGAGGAGGAACTCGCGGCCCTCGTGACGAGGAACGCCCTCATCGGCACGGCCGCGTTGTGACCCCCCTCCACGTCCGCCGCTCCTACTCCGGCAGCCCCTCCTCCGGCACCTCGCCCAGGTCCGCCAGCGCCTGCCCCGCCGCCGGGGTCCACAGGGGCGAGAACCAGGGGTTGATCCGCAGGGCCTCCTGAAGGTGCCGGCGGGCGGACGCGCTCCGTCCCGAGTCCCGCTCGATCATGCCCAGGTGGTACATGTACGGCGCGCTGCGCACCCCGCCGCCGTGCACCCGGTCCGTCGCGATCCGGGCGTACCGCAGGGCCTCCTCGTCCTGGCCCGCCCGGTGCAGCGCCCAGCCCAGCGCGTCCGCCACCTCGATCCCCGGCTGCCGCTGCCACTCGGCCCGCAACCGCGTCACCGCGGAGGCCGGGTCACCGTGGTCCGCCTCGAACCGCCCCAGCACCAGCTCCTCGTCGACGCCACCGGCCGCCGCCCCGGCCACCGCCGCCCGCAGCAGGCCGTACTGCGCCCGGGCCGCCCGCGCCTGCCCTTGGGACTCGTACAACTCGCCCAGTTCCAGGGCGTACTGCGGCAGTGGCTGCTGCGCGAGGGCGGTCCGGTAGGCGTGCACGGCCTCGGCCGGGCGGCCCAGCGCCGCAAGCGCCCGGCCCCGGCCGGCCTGCGCGGCCCGCTGGTCGGGGTCGGCACGCACCGCCTCCCGGAAGTACCGCAGCGCCTCCTCGCGGTCGCCGCGCTCGAAGGCCAGCTGCCCGGCCCGCTCCAGATACGCGGCCCGCTCAGCGGGTGCTCGGGCCCCGGCCGCCGCGTCGGAGAGGGCGGCCGCCGCGTCCTCGCGCCGGCCCCGGTCCCGGTACACGGCCGCCGCCCGGGCCAGCACCGCCGGCCCCGACCGCAGCTCCGTCAGCCGCTCCAGCGTCCTGCCGACCGCCTTGTAGTCACCGAGCCCCTCGTACGCGTCGAGCAGCGCCGGATACGCCGTCCACCGCCCCGGCTCCAGCTGCCGGGCCTCCTCGCCCCAGGACTTCGCCGTCCGGAAGTCCCGGCGGGCGTTGGCGAGGGCGGCCAGACCGGCCAGCGCCTCCGCGTTCCGCCGTACCTTCAGGGACGTCCGCAGCGCGTCCTCCGCCTTCGGATAGAACGCCGCGTCGGCCGTCCGCCGCCCCTGTTCGGCGTACGCCGTCCCGAGCACCGCCCACGACGCCGCGTCCCGCGGATGCCGGCGCACCCGGCTCTCCCGCTCACGGATCAGGGCCGCCAGACCGGGCAGCGCGGCCGGCACCCCGTCGGCGACCGCCGTCAGCGCCTGGGCGCCGGGGGCCGGAGCGGCAGCGTGCGACGCCGGGTGCCCCGAGGGCGGCAGCAGCATCAGGGCCGTACCGAGCACCGCGCACCCGGCGACCGCGGCGATCAGGAGGCGTCCGCGCAGCCGGACCCGCCGCGCCTGCCGCGACTCACCCGAGCGGTCCTCGGTCACCGTTTTCTCCGTGGCGCTGTTCTCCATGGCGCTCACTGTGCGTCAGTACGACGATCCCGCCCCGGCACGCGGCAGCCGTCCCGGACGGGGTTCACACCGATGGCCCCCGGTGCGACGCTGTGATCATGAGCCGTATCGAAGCGCGTCGCGATGAAGACACAGCGGTCACTGGCACCCTCGTCGACCGTCTGCTGAGTGGTCTGCCCGCCGAGACCGTCCTGGTCGACACGGACGTCACGGCCTCCTACGCCCACGACATGGCGAGCTTCTGCCCGGCCGGCACGCCGGCCGTGGTCGTGCTGCCGCGCACCGTCGAGCAGGTCCAGCACGTCATGCGCGTCGCCACCGAGCTGCGCGTCCCGGTCGTCCCGCAGGGCGCCCGCACGGGCCTGTCGGGCGGGGCCAACGCCTCCGACGGCTGCATCGTGCTGTCCCTGACGAAGATGGACCGGATCCTGGAGATCAACCCGGTCGACCGGATCGCCGTCGTCGAACCGGGAGTCGTCAACGCGACCCTCTCCCGCGCCGTCAACGAACTCGGCCTGTACTACCCGCCGGACCCCTCCAGCTGGGAGATGTGCACGATCGGCGGCAACATCGGCACCGCCTCCGGCGGGCTGTGCTGCGTGAAGTACGGGGTGACGGCGGAGTACGTCCTCGGCCTGGACGTCGTCCTCGCCGACGGACGGCTCATGTCCACGGGCCGCCGTACCGCGAAGGGCGTCGCCGGATACGACCTGACCCGCCTCTTCGTCGGCTCCGAGGGCTCGCTCGGGATCGTCGTCCGGGCGACCCTGGCACTGAAGCCGCAGCCCCCCGGGCAGCTGGTGCTGGCCGCGGAGTTCGCCTCGGGGGCCGCCGCCTGCGACGCGGTGTGCCGGATCATGGAGGGCGGGCACGTGCCGTCCCTCCTCGAACTGATGGACCGTACGACGGTCCGGGCCGTCAACGACCTCGCGCACATGGGACTCCCGGAGTCCACCGAGGCCCTGCTGCTGGCCGCCTTCGACACCACGGACCCGGCGGCCGACCTCGCCGCCCTCGGTGCGCTGTGCGAGGCGGCGGGCGCCACGCAGGTCGTCCCGGCCGAGGACTTCGCCGAGTCCGAACTGCTGCTCCAGGCCCGCAGGCTGTCCCTCACCGCGCTCGAGGCCGTCAAGGGCACCACGATGATCGACGACGTGTGCGTGCCGCGCTCCCGGCTCGCCGAGATGCTCGAGGGGACCGAGCGGATCGCCGAGAAGTACCGGCTCACCATCGGTGTCGTCGCCCACGCGGGGGACGGCAACACCCACCCCACGGTCTGCTTCGACGCCGCCGACGCGGACGAGTCCCGGCGGGCCCGGGAGTCCTTCGACGAGATCATGGCCCTCGGCCTGGAACTCGGCGGCACGATCACCGGGGAGCACGGGGTGGGCGTCCTGAAGAAGGAGTGGCTGGCGCGCGAGATCGGCCCGGTGGGGGTGGAGATGCAGCGGGCGGTGAAGGGCGTCTTCGACCCGCTGGGGATCCTGAACCCCGGCAAGCTGTTCTGAGGCCGCGCGCTCCGGTTCACTCCCCGTCCTTGGACTCGTCGCCCGGCCACGGGTCGCACAGCCAGAGGTCGTCGGCCGGGGTGGGGGTCAGCAGCTCGGCCAGGGCGTCGTCGAGACCGAGCTGCTCCCCCTCGGTGCCCGGCGGGACCGCCCTGAGCGTGCGCTCCAGCCAGGCCGAGACCTGCGCGGCCGGGGCCTCCAGGAGGGCGTCGCCGTCCGGGGAGCTCAGCGCCATCAGCACCAGGCCGCGGCCACCGGCCTTCGTCGGCCACACCCGTACGTCCCCGTGCCCGCACGGGCGGAACACCCCCTCCACGAGGAGTTCGCGGGCGAAGGTCCAGTGCACGGGATGGTCCGAGCCGATGTGGAAGGTGACGTGGACGGCGAAGGGGTCGTCGCTGCGGTAGCTCAGCCGGGCCGGGACCGGGATGCTGCGCTCGGGCGACAGGATCAGGTTGAGCTCCAGTTCGCGCTCCACCACGGTGTGGTGCATGTCGTTCGTTCCTCTCTCGGCTCTGACGCGGGCCCTGCGGTGGGCCCGTACGAGGGAGAGGGGGGAGGGGCGGGGATCATTACGCGGGTTCGGCGAACTTTTTTCCGGCAGCCGCGGCCCGGTGCCGCGGCCGGTAGCACGTGCGGTCTCCGGTCGTGCGCAAAAGGGGTGGGTCCGGTGGGACTGGCGGTGGGTCCTGCGCCGGTCTGATAGATGTGGACCCCCCTCCATTGACCTCCGAGCAGATACGGGACGACGGACATGAGCGCCCCAACCCCGGCACCCGGTGACGACAGGCCCCGTGAGGGCTACTACCCGGACCCGTCCATTCCTGGATATGTCCGTTACTGGAACGGCGCTTCCTGGGTGCCGGGCACCAGCCGCCCCGCCCCGGCGGCAGGCGAACCGCTCGCACCCCCGACGGGTTCCGGCCCGGCCCCCGCTCCGGTCGAGGAGACCGGCCCGCACTTCTTCGACGAGGACCCGGCGGAAGCCGTGGACGCCCGGCGCGGCAACCGTCCCGAACCCGCGTCCGCGTGGACCGCCGACCGGGCCCACCAGGCGGGCTTCGGCGGCGACCAGGACCGCCGGGTGTCGTGGGGGTCCTTGCAGGCGGCCGCACAGGCTCAGCAAGGGGCCCAGCAGGGCGCACCGGGCGGGGCGGCGGGCGGGCCCCAGGGGGCGGCCCGGCAGGGCGGGGCTCAGGGCGTACCGCAGCAGGGCGTACCGCAGCAGGGCGGTCCGCACGGGGTCGACCCGCGGGTGGCCGTCACGGGTCAGGCCGCCGACGGAGGCTCTCCCGCCCAGCCCGACGGTCACGCCACCCGTACCGACGGCACCGCGACGATCCCGTCCGCCGAGCCGGACGAGGACGGCGGCACCCGGGTCTTCCGCAGGCCCACCGCGCCGGCCCCCGGCACCGACGAGGGCACCATGACGTTCCGCGCGCTCTCCCCGCGCACGGCGCAGCAGGGCGAGGGTCCCGGGGCGCAGAGCGGAAGCACGCCCGGACCCACGTATTCCGGCCCCACGGCCCAGGGCGGAGCCCACGGCACCCCGGCCCCCGACCCCGACGCGCCCGGTTTCGGGGCCGGCAAGGCCGCCGCCGAGCGGGCCGCCTCCGCCGCGGCCACGGCCCTCTCCGGCCCTCAGCAGTCCGCCCCCGCCGCGGGACCCCGGACGGCCCCTCCGGGCGTGCCTCCGCAAGGAGGGCAGCCGCAGGGAGCCGTCCAGCCGGGAGCTATCCAGCCGGGAGCCGTCCAGCCGGGAGCGGCACCGCAGGGAGCGGCACCGCAGGGACTCCCGCAGCAGGCCGCCGGGCCGGTGAACGCCGGTCCCGTGAGCGCCACGCCCATGAGCGCCGGCCCCGGTGGCGGTCAGCCCTCCTGGGCCCAGCAGGTGCACCGGCTCGCCGGGTCCGACGAGGAGCAGCCCGCGCCCTGGAAGCCGCCGGTGGAGGACATCTTCCAGGCGGCCGCCCGGCGGCAGGCCGCCGCGCGCCCCGCGGCCCTGGGCAAGCGCCTGGCCGCCCGTCTGCTCGACACCCTGGTGGTCGGCGCGGTGACCGCCGTGGCCGCCGTCCCGCTCGGCACCAAGGCCGCCGACCACATCAGCGACAAGGTGGACGCGGCCAAGCTCTCCGGCGAGACCGTGACGGTCTGGCTGCTGGACGGCACCACGTCGGTCTACCTCGCGATCGTGGTCGCCGTCCTCCTGGTCGCCGGCACCCTGTACGAAGCACTGCCCACCGCCAAGTGGGGCCGCACGCTCGGCAAGAAGCTGTTCGGCCTGGAGGTGCGGGACATCGAGGCCCACGAGCCGCCGTCCTTCGGCGGGGCCCTGCGCCGCTGGCTCGTGTACAGCGTGCCGGGCCTGCTCGGTGTCGGTCTCGTGGGTGTCGTGTGGTGCCTGTTCGACCGGCCGTGGCACCAGTGCTGGCACGACAAGGCGGCACATACGTTCGTGGCGGGCTGAGCGGGTCCGGCGAACGGCGTACCGGATTCGGTACTCCGGACGGCCGCTCGCCGGATGCGGAACCGGGAGGTTCGCGGTCCACTCGGGCCATGAGCAGTCAACCGCCCCCTGGCTCCGGCGAGCAGCCACCGGATGACGACCGGTTCAGGAAACAGCCCCCGCCCGACGAGGGCTCGGGATCGCCGTACAGCGCACCGCCGCCACCGCCGCACGGCGGAAGCCCCTCCGGCGGCGGTGGTGCCCCCTACGGCGGTGGTGCCCCGTACGGTGGTGCCCCTTATGGCGGCGGTCCGGCCGACCCGCTGGCCGGCATGCCCCCGCTGGCCCCCAGCGGCCGGCGCACGCTCGCCCGCATCATCGACATGATCCTGGTGGGCATCGTCGTCTGGCTGATCACCTGGGGCTTCGGGGTGAGCGAGTACGACGTCAGCAGCGACAACATGCAGGTCGGCAAGTCGCTCGCCCAGTCGGCGCTCGCGGCGGTGCTCTACATCGCCTACGACACCGTCCTGATCACCCGGTCCGGGCAGACGCTCGGCAAGAAGTGGCTCGGGATGCGGGTGGCGAACCTCGACAACGGCTCCACGCCCTCCGTGCAGAGCACGCTGACCCGCTCGGCGGTGCTGTGGATCCCGTTCGCGTTCTGCTGCGCCTGCATCTGGACCGCGATCTCGGGTGGCTGGAGCTACTTCGACAAGCCCTACAAGCAGGGCCTGCACGACAAGGCGGCCAAGACGGTGGTGGTCACGACCTGACACGGCCGGTGCCGGTCGCCCTGCCGGGCCGCCGGCACCCGGTGCTCACCCGACCGCGCGCTCCGGCCCGACCCCACCTACCCGGGGGTCGGACCGGAGCGCGCGGTGCGGTGACAGGGCGTTCAGGCCGCGGTCGCAGGGGTGTTCAGGCCGCGGTCTTGGAGCTCGTGGCCCCGGCCGGTACGGGCTCCTCGGCCCGCTGCTCGGCGGGCTTGCGGAGCGCGACCACGCGGGACTTGGGCTGGGGCACCGTCAGGGCCACCAGCAGGCCGAGGGCGAGCGCCGAGACGGCGATGACCGCTGTCCCCACGGCCGAACTCGTCTGTGACAGCAGCAGCATGGCGAGCGTCGAGAAGATGACGGTGATCGAACCGTAGGCGAGCTGTGCGGCGGTCGGACGAGGCATGGCAATCGGTCCTCGGAATTGGGGATCCACGGGGGGTGTCGGCCTGGCATTCCGCCGACATCCGGGCGTTCCGCCAATCGACTCTAATCGGCTGTGTGCCCGAGTGGAACGAGCAGTAAGCGTGACCTAACGAACAGTGCCGGAGCACAGGGGGCGCACGGAGTCATGGCGTCCACCAAGTGGACATCTGTGCGCGCCTGTTCTGTTGCGGTCATGTGTCCGCAATGCGAACACCGGCTCCCAATAATGCACTTGACGGGTCCAAGTCAAGATCTGTCTTTTCTCGTCAACCTTTAGTCAAATACCGATCACTTGCCTGGATAGGGGAGAGGTACAAGTGACGGACAGATCCTGGACGTTCAGGACCGCCGCGACGGTCGTGGCGATA
This sequence comes from Streptomyces griseorubiginosus, assembly GCF_001514195.1. Classification (GTDB taxonomy): domain Bacteria; phylum Actinomycetota; class Actinomycetes; order Streptomycetales; family Streptomycetaceae; genus Streptomyces; species Streptomyces griseorubiginosus. Next base: position 134,020 of record NZ_KQ948746.1, read on the forward strand.
GCCGCGGCCTCGGCCACGTTCTCGACGTTCGCCGTGGCGCAGGCCGCGGAGAAGCCCGCGGGCACCCCCGCGGTGGACCGGCAGGACCCGCAGCCTGCCAAGGCCAAGGAGCACGACTTCGACGGCCCGTACAGCCGCACGCAGGACGCCCAGCGTGAGGAAGCCCTCCAGCAGGTCATCGCCGGTCAGGCGACGGTCAAGGAGAGGAACGGCTCGAAGGTCGTCCAGCTCAAGGGCCGCAAGGGCGGCAGCAAGTACGTCGAGCTCGGCCGCGAGAAGACCGACAAGATCTTCACGATCCTCGTCGAGTTCGGCGACCAGGTCGACCCCCGCTACGGCGGCACCCCCGGCCCCCTGCACAACCGCATCGAGGCTCCGGACCGCAAGACCAACAACAGCACCGACTGGCAGGCCGACTTCGACCGGGCCCACTACCAGGACCTGTACTTCGGCAAGGGCAACGCCACGCTCAAGTCGTACTACGAGAAGCAGTCCTCGGGCCGCTACTCGGTCGACGGCGAGGTCACCGACTGGGTCAAGGTGCCCTACAACGAGGCCCGTTACGGCTCCAACGACGCCGCGACCGGTGCCTGGTACGCGGTCCAGGACGGCGTGAACGCCTGGGTCGCGCAGCGCGAGGCCGCCGGTGACACGGCCGCCGAGATATCCGCGGAGCTGGCCGAGTTCGACCAGTGGGACCGCTACGACTACGACGGCGACGGGAACTTCAACGAGCCGGACGGCTACATCGACCACTTCCAGATCGTGCACGCCGGCGAGGACGAGTCCGCGGGCGGCGGCGCGCAGGGCGAGGACGCCATCTGGGCGCACCGCTGGTACGCCTTCGGCACCGACAAGGGCGTCACCGGACCCGACACCAACAAGCGCGGCGGCACCGAGATCGGTGACACCGGCGTCTGGGTCGGCGACTACACCATCCAGCCGGAGAACGGTGGCCTCGGCGTCTTCGCGCACGAGTACGGCCACGACCTCGGCCTGCCCGACGAGTACGACACCTCCGGCGGCGGCGAGAACTCCACCGGCTTCTGGACGCTGATGTCGTCCGGCTCCTGGCTCGGCACGGGCAAGGACGCGATCGGTGACCTGCCCGGCGACATGAACGCCTGGGACAAGCTCCAACTGGGCTGGCTGGACTACGAGGTGGCCAAGGCCGGCAAGCGGTCCCACCACAAGCTGGGCGTCGCGGAGTACAACACCAAGGACCCGCAGGCCCTCGTGGTCCAGCTGCCGAAGAAGCCGGTCACCACCGAGGTGACCACCCCGGCGCAGGGTGCCACCCAGTGGTGGAGCGACACCGGCGACGACCTCGAGAACACCCTGACCCGCACGGTCGACCTCACCGGCAAGTCCGCCGCCTCCCTCACCCTCGACGGCTGGTGGGACATCGAGCAGGACTACGACTACCTGTACGCCGAGGTCTCCACCGACGGCGGCGCCAACTACACCCCGCTCGACGGCACGTTGGCCGACGGCACCGCCATCCCGCGGGACGGCAGCGGCAAGCCGGCCCTCACCGGCTCGGTCGCGGCGTACCAGAAGCTGACCTACCCGCTGAACTCCTACGCGGGCAAGAAGGTCAGCCTGCGCTTCCGTTACGCCACCGACGGCGGCACGTCCCTCAAGGGCTTCGCGGCCGACGAGATCACGCTGACCGCGGACGGCTCGGTCCTCTTCTCGGACAACGCGGAGAGCGCGGACACCGCCTGGACCGCGAAGGGCTTCCGCCGGGTCGGCGCCTCCTTCACCGACGAGTACGCGCAGTACTACATCGCCGAGAACCGCCAATACGTGTCGTACGACAAGGTGTTGAAGGTCGGCCCGTACAACTACGGCTTCTCGACGACCCGTCCGGACTGGGTGGAGCACTACGCCTACCAGAACGGCCTGTTGATCTGGAAGTGGGACACCTCCCAGAAGGACGACAACACCAGCGCGCACGCGGGCCGGGGTCTGATCCTGCCGATCGACTCGCACCCGACCGCGCTGAAGTGGTCCGACGGCACGCTGATGCGCAACCGCATCCAGGCCTACGACTCGACCTTCAGCTGGTACCCGACGGACGGCATCACGCTCCACAAGGCCGACGTCGCGACGAAGATCAAGTCCCAGCCCGGTGTCCCGGTCTTCGACGACGGACGCTCGACGTACTACGACGAGACCAACCCGCTCGCGGGCGTCAAGATCACTGACACCAACACCCGGATCACGATCGTGAAGGAGCCCCTGAACGGCTCGACGATCACGCTCCAGGTCGGACCTTCGGCCAAGAAGAAGTAAAACCACAGGTCAGAAGCGTATCGGCGGCAACCCCTGGCGGGTTGCCGCCGATCGTGTTTAGGTGCGTGCTGTGACTTCCTTATTGACACCGACGCACACGGGGGTGTGACTGCATGGCCGCAGGAGGTTTCTGCAAGCTGCCGAACGGCACCGTGGTGGTGGCACTGAACCTGCCCCGCCCGCCCGCCGCCGGCTGCGGCAGCATGCGGGTGCTCGTCCACGCCCAGAACCGGGCGCGCGCCCTGACCAGGCTGCGCAACCTGGGGCTGCGCGCGGTCTACCTGCGGGGCAACGCGGCGCCCCCGAGCCCCGACGAGATCACGGCCGTACTGCACCATCCGGACGGCCTCATATGGCGTACCGCCCCTGACAACGCTGTCTCGGGCGGTCCCGAGCTCGCCCAGGAGCTGTGGCACCCGATCAGGATGCTGAGGCGGTCCGCGGCGGCCTGACCGGGCCTCCGACGACCGAGCCCCCGACGACCGGGGCCCCCGGGAGCGGCGGCTCTCGGGGGCTCTCGGGGGTCTTGGAGGCGTTGAGGACCGTGAGGTCTGCGGCAGGCCTACCGCGGGTCCTGGTCGAACTTCGAGACGGACCAGCGGTAGCCGAGCACCGCGAGACCGACGCACCAGGCGAGGGCCAGCCACCCGTTGTTCCCGATCTCCGTGCCCAGGAGCAGTCCGCGCAGGGTCTCGATGGCCGGGGTGAAGGGCTGGTACTCGGCGATCGGCTGGAACCAGCCCGGCATCGCGTGGACCGGCACGAACGCGCTGGAGATCAGCGGCAGGAAGATCAGCGGCATGGCGTTGTTGCTCGCCGCCTCCGCGTTGGGGCTGACCAGGCCCATGCCGACCGCGATCCAGGTGAGCGCGGTGGCGAAGAGCACGAGCAGTCCGAAGGCCGCGAGCCACTCCAGGGCGGTGGCGTCCGTCGAGCGGAAGCCGACCGCGACCCCCACGGCACCGACCAGGACCACGCTGATCACGGACTGGAGCACGCTGCCGACGACGTGCCCCACGAGCACCGAACCGCGGTGGATCGCCATCGTCCGGAAGCGGGCGATGATGCCCTCGCTCATGTCGTTGGAGACGGAGACCGCGGTCCCGATGGTGGTGGAGCCGATGGTCATCAGCAGCAGGCCCGGGACCAGGTAGGCCACGTACGCCGAGCGGCCCGCGCCGGCGCCGCCGATGCCCGCGCTCATGGTGTCGCCGAAGACGTAGACGAAGAGCAGCAACAGCATGATCGGCGTGAGCAGCAGGTTCAGGGTGAGGGAGGGGTAGCGCCGGGCGTGCAGGAGGTTGCGGCGCAGCATGGTGGAGGAGTCGCGGACGGCGAGAGAGAGGGTGCTCATCGGACGGTCTCCTTGGGTTGCCGGGGCAGGTGCGGCTGGTCGTCCCCGCCGGTGAGGGCGAAGAACACGTCGTCGAGGTCGGGGGTGTGCACGGTCAGCTCGTCGGCCTCGACCCCGGCCGTGTCGAGCCGGCCGAGGAGGGAGCGCAGCTCGCGCTGGCTGCCGCCGCTGGGGATCCGGAGCGTCAGGGTCTCGTCGTCGGCGGTCGTCTCGGGCAGGGCGGCGAGGGCCGCCCGGTAGGCCGCCGGGTCGGTGAAACGGAGCCGGACATGGCCGCCGGGGACGAGCCGTTTGAGCTCCTCGGCGGTGCCCTGCGCGGCGATCCCGCCGTCGTGCAGGACCGCGATCCGGTCGGCGAGCTGGTCGGCCTCCTCCAGGTACTGCGTGGTGAGCAGCACGGTGACCCCGCCCGCGACCAGCTCCCGCACGACCTGCCACATGGCGTGCCGGGAGCGCGGGTCGAGTCCGGTGGTGGGCTCGTCGAGGAAGATGATCCGCGGCCCGCCGACCAGGGTCATGGCGATGTCGAGTCGGCGCTTCATCCCGCCGGAGTAGGTGGAGGCGGGCTTGCGGGCCGCCTCCGTGAGGTCGAACCGCTCCAGGAGCTCGGCGGTCACCCGTCGGCCCTCGCTCCGGGAGAGGTGGTGCAGGTCCGCCATCAGGAGCATGTTCTCCTCGCCGGTGATCAGTCCGTCCACGGCCGAGAACTGCCCGGTGACCCCGATCGCGGCCCGCACGGCCTGCGGGTCCCTGGCCAGGTCGTGGCCGCCGACGTGGATGTCCCCGGTGCCGGGGTCGGCGGAGATCAGCGTGGAGAGGATCTTGACGACGGTGGTCTTGCCGGCGCCGTTCGGGCCGAGCAGGGAGAACACCGTGCCCTGCGGGACGGCCAGGTCGACGCCGTCGAGGACGGTCTTGTCGCCGTAGGACTTGCGCAGCCCGTTCGCCGCGATGGCCAGGTCGGTCATGGGGAGTGCTCCTTGTCGGTGTCGGCATGGGCCGCGAGGGCGGCGGTGACGGTCACAGGGCGCGGGCGGTGATGTCGCCGTAGCTGGTGGTCGCGCGGATGTGCAGGTCGGCGGTGGCCCCGTCGGTGTTCCTGAGCGTGTTGCTGATCCGGCCGTGGCCGGTGCCGGCGTCCAGGGAGGCGGAGGTCCCCCGGGCCGCGTCGACGGAGATGTCGCCCTTCTGGGTGGTCAGCACGGCCGTGCCGCGCACCGCCTCGGCGATCCGGATGTCACCGCGCTGGGTGCTGATCTCCGCGGGGCCGCCCAGCCGGCCGATCGAGACGTCGCCGTCGGCGGCGGTGAGCCGGACGGTCGCGGCCTCGTCGATCTTGACCGGGCCGTACGCGCCCTCGAAGGTCACGTCGCCGAGGCGTCCGACGGCCCGGAACCCGGCGGCGGCCGCCCTGGCCTCGACGCGGGAGTCCGCCGGCAGCCGGACCGTCACCTCGACGGAGCCGGTGGGGCCGAAGTACTGGTTCTTGGCGGCCGGGGCCGCGATCCGCAGGACTCCGTCGTCGTAGGACACCTGGATCTGTTCGGCCGCCTTCACGTCGCGGCTCTTGCTGGCGTCGGCGGGCAGTACCTCGACCGTGGTGTCGGCGCGGTCGGCGGCGATGACCTGGATACGGCCGGCGGGGATGTCGAGGAAGGTGCTGACAGGGGTGGTGGTGGCGAAGGTGTGCATCACTGGCTCCAGTGCTCGTTGCTGTTTCCGATAGGGGAAAGCTACGTTGCGTTCACGATATCGGCAATAAGCAAGTTGCACATGGATGCAGTAATAGCAGCTCAGAGGCTATTTTTCATTGCAACGACCCTGAAGGTAATGCAACGTCAGATGGGCGGTCGTTGCAATAGGATGGAAATGAACGCTATGCTGACGCCGCCACGGACCACGAAGGAGAACCGCGATGCCGGGAGGCCGACTCACCCAGCAGGAACGGCAGCAGATCGCGCTGGGACTGGCCGACGGGCTCGCCTACGCGGAGATCGCCCGACGCCTGGACCGGCCGACCTCGACCGTCACCCGCGAGGTCATGCGCAACGGCGGGCCCACCGCCTACCGTGCCGACCTCGCCCACCGCGCCACCGAACACCGCGCCCACCGCCGCAGGCACGCCGCGCCCCGGGGAGCGGAGGCGCCCCCGCAGGCGCACGGGCGGGACGCGGAGGCGGTGCGGGCCTACGAGGAGACGCTGACCACCGTCTTCATGCAGTCCGGCACGCCCAAGATGATGGCCCGGGTGATGGCCTCGCTCACCCTCAGCGACGCGGGCAGCCTCACCGCGGCCGACCTGGTGCGGCGCCTCCAGGTCAGTCCGGCGTCCGTCTCCAAGGCGGTCGCGTTCCTGGAGGGCCAGGGGATGGTCCGGCGGGAGCGCGACGAGCGCCGGCGGGAGCGCTATGTCGTCGACGACGAGATCATGTACGAGGCGATGATGGCCAGCGCCCGCTCCACCGCCCAGGTCGCCGAGACCGCACGCCAGGGCGTCCCGGTCCTCGGCTCGGGCACCCCGGCCGCCACCCGGCTGGAGAACATGGCCCGCTTCCTGGACTTCATCTCGGAAAGCATCGCCCGCGCCGCCGACCAGGCCCGCGAGGTCCTCCACACCAAGCCGGGGGTACCGCGGCAGGACACCGGGGGCTAGGACGGGTCACCCGGACCACGGGGGTCGGGCCCGCCGCCACGCCGCCCCGGTGTGTGTCACACCACCGGCTTGCCCGTGAGCTCCACGCCCGCCGCGCGCAGCTCCTCGATCGCCCGCTCGGTGGTGGCCTCGGCGACGCCCGCGGTCAGGTCCAGCAGCACCTGGGTGCGGAAGCCCTCGCGCGCCGCGTCCAGCGCCGTGGCCCGGACGCAGTGGTCCGTGGCGATCCCGACCACGTCCACCTCCGAGACGTCCCGTGTCCGCAGCCACTCGGCCAGCGTCACGCCGTTCTCGTCGGTGCCCTCGAACCCGCTGTACGCCGCCGAGTAAGCCCCCTTGTCGAACACGGCGTCGATGGCGCCGGACGCCACGGCGGGAGCGAAGTTGGGGTGGAACCCGACCCCTTCCGTGCCGGCGACACAGTGCGCGGGCCAGGAGTGCACGAAGTCGGGGTTGTCGGCGAAGTGGCCGCCGGGCGCGATGTGGTGGTCCCGGGTGGCCACCACGTGCTGGTAGCCGGAGCCCGCCGCCTGCCCGATCAGCTCGGTGACGGCGGCGGCCACGTCGGCGCCGCCGGCCACCGCGAGACTGCCCCCCTCGCAGAAGTCGTTCTGCACGTCGACGACGATCAAGGCGCGGCGCATGGTGGGTGTCCTTCGACTGGTGAGTGAACTTATGAGCCTAGAGACTGCGGGCACCCGGCGGGAGGGGGCATGGCCGGGCGCGTTCGGTGCGACAGCCGCTGGCGAGGCCGCCCTTCGGGCGACGACGGGAATTGTCGGACAGGCCCTAGCTACCCGTGCGCCCGGTGACGTACTCCGTCGGAAGGACGGGTTCCCCTCGCGACAACTGGGTCGCCGACAACGGCAGGTTGGCCCGTGCGGCCGCGTGCCGGTCCCGTACGACGTCCAGCGGCTCCCGTGCGACGACCTCGCCGCCCTTGACCAGCTCGACGAGCAGCTGCCGGTCCGCCAGCGCGGGCGGCACCGCTCCCGTGCCCACCACCTCGGCCTCGGCGATCCCCTCCGCGTCCAGCCGCCGCGCGGCCCACTTGCGGCCGCCGACCGAGGTCTTGCCCCCGGAGGACTTCTTCGCGACCGGGATCAGCGGGGCCTTCGGGTCGTCGGACTCGGCGCGCGCGACCAGCTTGTAGACCATCGACGCGGTCGGGTGCCCGGACCCGGTCACCAGCTGGGTGCCGACGCCGTACGCGTCCACCGGGGCCACGGCCAGCGAGGCGATGGCGTACTCGTCGAGGTCGGAGGTGACGATGATCCGCGTCCCCTTCGCGCCCAGCTCGTCCAGCTGCTGCCGTACCCGGTGGGCGACCAGCAGCAGGTCGCCGGAGTCGATGCGCACGGCCCCCAGCTCGGGCCCGGCCACCTCGACGGCCGTACGGACGGCCTCGGTGACGTCGTACGTGTCGACGAGCAGGGTAGTGCCGCGGCCCAGCGAGTTCACCTGCGCCTGGAAGGCGTCCCGCTCCCGGTCGTGCAGGAGGGTGAAGGCGTGGGCGGAGGTGCCGACGGTGGGGATGCCGTAGCGGAAGCCGGCGGCGAGGTCGGAGGTGGTGGCGAAGCCGCCGACGTAGGCGGCGCGGGCGGCGGCGACCGCGGACAGCTCGTGGGTGCGGCGGGCGCCCATCTCGATGAGGGGCCTGTCCCCGGCGGCCGAGGACATCCGGGAGGCGGCCGCGGCTATCGCGGAGTCGTGGTTGAGGATCGACAGGATGACGGTCTCCAGGAGCACGCACTCGGCGAAGGAGCCCTCCACCCGCATGATCGGCGAGCCCGGGAAGTACACCTCGCCCTCCGGGTAGCCCCAGATGTCCCCGCCGAAGCGGTAGGAGCCGAGCCAGTCGAGGGTCTCCTCGTCGACGATGTCCCGCTCCCGCAGGAAGCCGATGACGTCCGCGTCGAAGCGGAAGTTCTCCACCGCGTCGAGCACCCGGCCGGTGCCCGCGACGACGCCGTAGCGCCGCCCGTCCGGCAGCCGGCGGGTGAAGACCTCGAACACGCTCCGCCGTTCGGCGGTACCCGCCTTCAGGGCGGCCTGCACCATCGTGAGCTCGTACTGGTCCGTGAAGAGCGCCGTCGAGGGAACGTCCACCGGCAGCCCAAGGTCCGCTGTGTTCATAACAACGGATGCTACCCCACTTCGCGTCAGTGTGACGATTTATGGTGCCCGTGGCAGCATGGGCCGTGTGACGTCACCCGCTCCCGTAGAGATCGAACGCACCGAGTCGGCGGAGGAGGTCTTCGCCGTACCCGAGCCGGACGTCCCCTGGGTCACGATCGTCCACAACGACCCGGTCAACCTCATGAGCTACGTGACCTACGTCTTCCAGACGTACTTCGGGTACTCGAAGGACAAGGCCACCAAGCTCATGATGGACGTCCACCACAAGGGCCGGGCGGTCGTCTCCAGCGGCAGCCGCGAGGAGATGGAGCGCGACGTGCAGGCGATGCACGGCTACGGTCTGTGGGCCACCCTCCAGCAGGACCGGAAGTAGCGCGTCCACTCCGTGCGCGCCCCCTGGAACCGCCCCGGCGTCCCGGGAGCCTGCGCGCACGAGGCCGCCTCCGCCCCCGGGCCTTACGGCCACCTCCCCGGCCTTACGGCCCCCGGTCCTACGGCCACCCCCCGGCCTTACGGCCACCCCACCGCCTCGTCCGTCTCGCGACCGCCCGCACCGGACCCCGCTCGAACCCGCCGGACCCCGCTCGAACCCGCCCGACACCGATGGATCCCCGCTCGACCCCGCTCGAACCCGCCCGACACCGATGGATCCCCGCTCGACACCGCTCGAACCCGCCCGACACCGATGGATCCCCGCTCGACACCGCTCGAACCCGCCCGACACCGATCGGCCTCCGCTCGAACCCGCCCGACCCCGTTCGCGAAGCACCCGCCCCGCCCGGCCGACCTGATCCCCGAGGACACTCCCTGATGCCAGGAACCTTCGAACCGATCCCCGGCGGCGGCGCGGCCGTCGCCCTCGACGAGGTCGAGATCTCCATCATCCGGTCGCTGGCCGTCCAGCTCCTCGAACTCATCGGGCCGGGGCCCGCCGAGGACGCCCCCGACGACCCGCTCGCCGAGCTCTTCGCCGAGGGGCCGAGCGAGCCGCCCTCCGACCCGGTGCTCAAGCGGCTGTTCCCGGACGCCTACAGCGACCCCGAGGGCACGCCGGAGGCCGCGGCCGCCGAGGAACAGCGGGCCTACTCCTCGGAGTTCCGCCGCTACACCGAGAACGACCTGCGGGCCGGCAAGCGCGAGAACGCCCTCGCGGTGGTCCGCACCCTGGACGCGCTCCAGGTCGCGGGCGACGGCGGGGCCGTCCTCAAGCTGTCGGCCGACGAGTCCCGGCAGTGGCTCGGCGCCCTCAACGACCTGCGCCTTGCGATCGGCTCCCGCCTCGACATCACCGACGAGGAGGACACCGACCTCCTCTACCGGCTCCCTGACGAGGACCCGCGCAAGCCCATGGTGATGGCCTACCTCTGGCTCGGCGGCCTCCAGGAGACCCTCGTGACGACCCTTATGCCGTGAGATGTGACGGTTCTGTGTTCGCTCAGAGGACGCTCAAATCCGGATAACGATCACGTCACCACGCTGACGGCTTTCGTTCCACCCCCGCGCCCTTTGTCCGCTTCTCCCTGTGCCCTGCGCCACATCGCGCCCGGGCGATCTCTGTTGCGGCCGTGATAAATCTTCACGACCGCCCGGCCGAACACCACCCTTATGTTCGCCCGGGTGCGCCACAGCGCCGGTAACCGCCGGCCTGGCTCAGCGAACCCGGGGAGGCCCGAGCGCGCCCCCACGCCGCCCGGCACGCACTCTCGCCGCACCGGCCAAAGACCCACGTGGCTCCGCCACGAAGGCCTTCGTCCGGCACGCCGAGAGCATGCACCGAACGACGCGGGAGCGCACCCGGACTTCCCCGAGCCCGCTCACTCCATCAATCCGGGGGGATCGAAACCCGATCCGTGGCCGACAAGAGGCCCGGGTCGGCATGGAGAAAGGCGCACCACACCATGACCTCCGCTCAGGTCGACACAGGCTCGGGCCCCGGGTCCGAGAAGGCACCCGAAGAGGGGTACGAGCGCGGACTCGGCAGCCGCCAGGTCCAGATGATCGCGATCGGCGGCGCCATCGGCGTCGGGCTCTTCCTCAAGGCCGGGGCGAACATCGCCAAGGCCGGCCCCAGCCTCATCCTGATGTACGCCCTCGCCGGCGTGATCATCTTCTTCATCATGCGGGCCCTCGGCGAGCTGCTGCTCTACCGTCCGGTCTCCGGCTCCTTCGCCGAGTACTCCCGGGAGTTCCTCGGCCCGTTCTTCGGCTACTTCACCGGCTGGACGTACTGGCTGATGTGGGTCGTCACCGGCATGGCCGAGCTGACGGCCGCCGCGATCTACGTCCACTACTGGTTCCCGGGCATCCCGCAGTGGGTGACGGCCCTGGTCTTCCTGGTCGTCCTCTTCACCGCGAACCTGATCTCGGTGAAGCTGTTCGGCGAGATCGAGTTCTGGGCCTCCATGATCAAGGTCACCGCCCTCATCGGCATGATCGTGATCGGCCTCGGCGTCCTCACCTTCGGCTTCAGCGACGCCGGTGACACCGCCGCCGTCTCCAACCTGTGGGCGTTCGACGGCTTCTTCCCCCACGGCATCGGCTCGTCCCTGATGACCCTCCAGGGCGTCATGTTCGCCTACCTCGCCGTCGAGCTCGTCGGCGTCACCGCGGGCGAGTCCGAGAACCCCGAGAAGACGCTCCCCAAGGCCATCAACACCCTCCCGTGGCGGATCGCCCTCTTCTACGTCGGCGCGCTCACCGTCATCCTCTGCGTCGTGAAGTGGACCGAGTTCGCCCCCGGCGTCTCCCCGTTCGTCGAGGCCTTCGCGAAGATAGGCATCCCGGCGGGCGCCGGCATCGTCAACTTCGTCGTCCTCACCGCGGCCCTGTCCTCCTGCAACTCCGGCATGTACTCCACCGGCCGCATGCTGCGGAACCTCGCCGACAGCGCGGAGGCCCCCGCGGCCTTCGGCAGGCTGTCCGCCACCAAGACCCCCGCGCTGGGCATCACCGTGTCGGTGCTCTTCATGGGCATCGGCGTGGTCCTGAACTACGTCGTCCCGGAGAAGGCGTTCAACTACGTCACCTCGGTCGCTGTCGGCGCCGGCATCTGGACCTGGCTCATGATCCTCGTCAGCCACGTCCTCTACCGCCGCGCGGTCACCGCGGGCCGCCTGCCCGCCTCCTCCTTCCCGGCGCCGGGCGGCTCGGTGGGCTCCTGGATCGCCATCGTGTTCCTGCTCTTCGTGACCGGCCTGATCATGAAGGACTCCGAGTCCCGGATCAGCCTGTACGTGCTCGCCGTGTGGGCCGTGATCCTCTGCGTCGGCTGGGTCGTGCTGAAGGCCCGGAACCCCCAGGTCGCGGACCGGCAGAAGCCGGAATTCGAGAAGGTCTCCAGTTAGGGAGCGCCCCGGCGCGTCCGGCATATGGGCTGCCCCGTACCACTCCTCGGTACCGGGCAGCCCTTCTGCTTATCCTGACCACCATGCTGACCATCACCCAGGCCCTCGTGGACCAGATCGTCGCGCACGCCCGCAAGGACCACCCCGACGAGGCGTGCGGAGTCGTCGCGGGCCCGGCCGGCTCGGACCGCCCGGAGCGCTTCATCCCGATGCTCAACGCGGCGATGTCCCCGACCTTCTACGAGTTCGACTCCGGCGACCTCCTCAAGCTCTACCGCGAGATGGACGACCGCGACGAGGAGCCGGTGATCGTCTACCACTCCCACACCGCGACCGAGGCCTACCCCTCCCGCACCGACATCTCCTACGCCAACGAGCCCGGCGCCCACTACGTCCTGGTCTCCACCGCGGACACCGACGGCCTCGGCGACTTCCAGTTCCGCTCGTACCGGATCGTGGAAGGCGAGGTCACGGAGGAGGAGGTCACGGTCGTCGAGGCCTACTGATCTCACAGTCCGGTCAGAATCCATCCAGTATGCGAGATCACACTCCGGGACCCGGACCGGGAATCGATACGATGAGCCCATGGTTCTGAACGACGTGAGCGAGAAGGCGCCGAGCATCCTGCTCGTGGCGCGGCTGCACGTCGACCTGTGCAGGCTGAACAGCGCCATCTGTTGACGTTCCCTGCCGCCGTACGGCCGTGAGCCGCGGCGCGCGTCGTCGTGCGCCCACCCGACCAGACACCTTCCGACAGGAGCCCGCAACCATGGCCATCGAGGTCCGCATCCCGACCATCCTCCGCACCTACACCGACGGCCAGAAGGCGGTGGAGGGCAACGGGACCACCCTCGCCGAGCTCTTCGCCGACCTCGAGACCCGGCACGCGGGCGTCCAGGCCCGCATCGTGGACGGCGGCGAGCTGCGCCGCTTCGTCAACGTCTACCTGAACGACGAGGACGTCCGCTTCCTCGACGGGATCAACACCAAGCTCACCGACGGCGACAACGTCACGATCCTGCCGGCCGTGGCCGGCGGCATGGCCTGATCGTCGATGCGTTACGACTCCCCGCTGGCCGCGGTGGGCAACACCCCTCTGGTGCGCCTGCCGCGGCTGTCGCCGTCCGCCGACGTCCGCATCTGGGCCAAGCTGGAGGACCGCAACCCCACCGGCTCGGTCAAGGACCGCCCCGCCCTGCACATGATCGAGCAGGCGGAGAAGGACGGCCGGCTGACCCCGGGCTGCACGATCCTGGAGCCCACCTCCGGCAACACCGGCATCTCCCTCGCCATGGCGGCGAAGCTCAAGGGCTACCGGATCGTCTGCGTGATGCCCGAGAACACCTCGCAGGAGCGCCGGGACCTGCTCGCCATGTGGGGCGCCGAGATCATCTCCTCGCCGGCCGCGGGCGGCTCCAACACCGCCGTACGGGTCGCCAAGGAGCTGTCCGCCGAGCACCCCGACTGGGTGATGCTCTACCAGTACGGCAACCCGGACAACGCCGGCGCCCACTACGCCACCACCGGCCCGGAGATCCTCGCCGACCTCCCCTCGGTCACCCACTTCGTCGCCGGCCTCGGCACCACCGGCACCCTGATGGGCGTCGGCCGCTACCTGCGCGAGCACAAGCCGGACGTGAGGATCGTCGCCGCCGAGCCGCGCTACGACGACCTCGTGTACGGGCTCCGCAACCTCGACGAGGGCTTCGTACCGGAGCTGTACGACGCGTCCGTCCTCACCACCCGCTTCTCGGTCGGCTCCGCGGACGCGGTCACCCGCACCCGTGAGCTCCTCCAGCAGGAGGGCATCTTCGCGGGCGTCTCCACGGGCGCCGCCCTGCACGCGGCGATCGGCGTCGGCAACAAGGCGGTCAAGGCGGGGGAGCCCGCCGACATCGTCTTCGTGGTGGCCGACGGCGGCTGGAAGTACCTGTCGACCGGCGTCTACACGGCGGCCACGACGGAGGAAGCCATCGAAACGTTGCATGGTCAACTCTGGGCGTGATCAGCCACCCCAGGGGCGCGGGGCTGTGTTGAATATGCGGCTCCGCCGCGTGGGCGCGACCAGCCCCCACTGGCCCGCAGACAGGTAACCGGCCCCGCCAGCGGAGCGCTACGTCGCGAGGTGTCGGACCTGGTCCCACAGGACCGGGTCCACCACTCCGGCCTTGCGGCGGAAGTCCCCGACCCGCACCTGACGCAGCTCGTTCGTCTCCAGGAAGCTCGCGCGGCCCCGCGCGTCGCCCACCGAGCCCGGCGGCAACGGGATCACCCCGGCCCGCTCGTCGTGGTACTTGCTGGTGATCTTCGCGACGGTGGCCCGCCGGCCGCGCACGGCCAGCACCAGACAGGGCCGGTCCTTGGCACCCGACCCGTCCTCGTACGGCACCTGTGCCCACCAGATCTCCGCGGGCCGCGGCCGCACCCCCGTCGAACGCCCGGAAGGCCTGGTCGTACGGTCCGCCCGCCCCCAGGGCCGGTGCCCCCGCCCCCATCCGTCCACGAGCGTGGCGACGAGTCCGAGCAGTACCACCGCCGCGAGCGCGAGCCACCAGGACGTGTCCATGAGGACGACGGTACCGGCGCGCGATCAGCGCCGCGCGCCCTCTGCTCAAGCCGTTAGCGCGGTCACACTCCCTACGCGCCCTTGGTCCAGCCGAACCGGTGACAGCACAGGTGAGTTCGCCCACAACAGCCCTTGGCGGAGGAGCGACCAGAGGTTTTGCGCCTTACGCTCGACGAACCGCACGACCCCCGTCTCCTTCCCAGAAAAGTTTCCCGCCAGCGGAGGTTTCTGCTTTATGAAGCTCACCGTCGTCGGCTGCTCGGGGTCGTTCCCGTCCGCGGAATCGGCCTGCTCGAGCTACCTCGTCGAGGCCGACGGCTTCCGGCTGCTTCTCGACATGGGCAACGGTGCCCTTGGCGAGTTGCAGCGCCACTGCGGTCTCTACGACCTCGACGCGATCTTCCTCAGCCATCTGCACGCCGACCACTGCATCGACATGTGCGCGTACTTCGTCGCGCGCTACTACCGCCACGACGGCGGCCGCTGCGACCCCATCCCGGTCTACGGCCCCGAAGGCACCGAACACCGTCTGACCACGGCCTACGCCGACACCCCCACCGCCTCCTCGATGAGCGAGGTCTTCGACTTCCACACGGTCAAGCCGTCCACCTTCGACATAGGCCCCTTCACGGTCCACACCGAGCGGGTGGCCCACCCGGTGGAGGCGTACGGCATCCGCGTCGAGCACGGCGGCAAGTCGCTCACGTACTCCGGCGACACCGGCCTCAGCCCCGCGCTCACCGAACTCGCCCGTGACACCGACCTGTTCCTGTGCGAGGCCGCCTTCACGCACGGCAAGGAGAACATCCCCGACCTGCACCTCAACGGCCGCGAGGCGGGAGAGACGGCGACCCGGGCAGGCGCCCGCCGCTTGGTCCTCACCCACATCCCCCCGTGGACCGACCCCCAGGTCAACCTCGCCGACGCGCGCGCGGTGTACGACGGCCCGGTGTCCCTGGCGGCGCCGAGACAGTCGTACGACATCTAGCCCCTACGACATGCGAAGGCCCCCGGAGAGGTTCAGGACTCCGGGGGCCTTCGCACGCGGTGCGGCTGCGCCTACGCCTTGGTGAGATCCTCGACCTCTTCCTCGGGCTCGCGACCGGGGGTGGGGAGGTTCCACTTGATGATGGCGAAGCGGAAGACCGAGTAGTAGATCGCCGCGAACACCAGGCCGATGGGGATGATCATCCAGGGCTTGGTGGCCAGGTTCCAGTTGAGCGCGTAGTCGATGAAGCCCGCCGAGAAGTTGAAGCCCGCGTGGACCCCGAGGCCCCAGGTGACCGCCATGGACAGGGCGGTCAGCACCGCGTGGATCACGTACAGGAGCGGGGCGATGAACATGAACGAGAACTCGATCGGCTCGGTCACACCGGTCACGAAGGACGTCAGGGCGAGCGAGACCATCATGCCGGTCACGGCCTTGCGACGCTCCGGGCGAGCGGTGTGCGCGATGGCCATCGCGGCGGCGGGCAGACCGAACATCATGATCGGGAAGAAGCCGGACATGAACATTCCGGCGGTGGGGTCACCAGCCAGGAAGCGGCTGTAGTCACCGTGGACGACCTGTCCGGCGGCGTCCTTGAAGTCGCCGAGCTGGAACCACGCCACCGTGTTCACGAACTGGTGCATGCCGATGGGGATGAGCGCGCGGTTGATCGCGCCGAACAGCGCGGCGCCGAAGGAGCCCAGGCCCGTCATCCACTCGCCGAAGTTGCTGATGCCCTCGCCGATCGGCTCCCAGACCAGCCCGAAGAAGACGCCGACTGCGACACCGACGAAGGCCATGATGATCGGTACGAGACGACGGCCGTTGAAGAAGCCGAGCCAGTCCACCAGCTTCTTGCGGTGGTACCGCTGCCACAGGACCGCCGAGAGCAGACCCATGATGATGCCGCCGAGGACACCGGGGTTGTTGTAGGTCGCGGCTATGTCCGCACCCTTGGTGATCTTGGCCTCGGTGACCGGGAACGACTCCAGGACCTTGCTGTAGACCAGGAAGCCCACCAGCGCGGCAAGCGCGGTCGAGCCGTCGGCCTTCTTGGCGAAGCCGATGGCCACGCCGATGCAGAACAGCATCGGCAGGGCGCCGGTGATGGCGCCGCCCGCGTTGGCGAAGACCGACGCGACCTTGTCCCAGCCCAGGCCGTCCTTGCCGAACACGTCATCTTGGCCGAGCCGGACCATAAGCCCCGCGGCCGGCAACACGGCGATCGGCAGCTGAAGGCTTCGGCCTACCTTCTGCAGGCCCTGAAACAGGCCTGATCCCCGCTTCTTCGCGGGCGGCGCCGTGGGCGCGGTGGCGGTGCTCATAACGCTTCCTCCATCGGGTGGTCTACACCACTCAGTGGTGTAGACCTGTTGTACACGATGGGGGCGTTATAAGGAACCCGTCAGTTTTGCAACCGGAGGACTACACCTTGGTGACGTCCTCGACCTCCTCCTCCGGCTCCCTGCCCGGCGTCTTCAGGTCGAACCGGGTGATCGCGAAACGGAAGACCACGTAGTAGACGGCCGCGAAACACAGCCCGATCGGCACGATCGCCCACGGCTTCGTCGCCAGGTTCCAGTTGATGACGTAGTCGATCAGCCCGGCCGAGAAACTGAAGCCGTCATGCACCCCGAGCCCCCACGTCACCGCCATCGACACACCCGTCAGCACCGCGTGCACCACGTACAGCACCGGCGCGACGAACAGGAACGAGTACTCGATCGGCTCGGTGATCCCCGTCACGAAGGACGTCAGCGCGACCGACAGCATCAGCCCGCCCACCTCCTTGCGCCGCGCCGGCTTCGCACAGTGCGTGATCGCCAGCGCCGCCGCCGGCAGCGCGAACATCATGATCGGGAAGAACCCCGACAGGAACTGCCCCGCGTGCGGATCGCCCGCCAGGAACATGTTGATGTCACCGTGCACCTCGGTGCCGTCCGGCTTCGTGTACGTCCCGAACTGGAACCAGATGGGCACGTTCAGGAACTGGTGCAGCCCGATCACCAGCAACGCCCGGTTCGCCACCCCGAACAGTCCCGACCCCCACGCCCCCGCGCCCTTCAGCCAGTCGCTGAAGTTCTCCAGACCGTCACCGATCGGCGGCCACACCCACAGACACAGCGCCGCGAACACGATCGCCACGAAAGCCATGATGATCGGCACGAGCCGGCGGCCGTTGAAGAAGCCCAGCCAGTCCACCAGCTTCGTGCGGTGGTACCGCGCCCAGAAGAACGCCGTCAGCAGCCCCATCACGATGCCGCCGAACACCCCCGGATTCTGGTACGTGAACGCCACCACCGTCTGGTCGACCGTCGCCTGGCACCCGATGTTCGGTACCGCCTTCGCCCCGCTCGGACAGTCCTCCGGGAACTGCCGGAGCACCGTGAAGTAGACGAGGAACCCGGCCACCGCCGCCAGCGCCGTCGACCCGTCCGCCTTCTTCGCCATCCCGATGGCCACACCCACGCAGAACAGCAGCGGCAGCCCCAACTGACCGTCCAGCAGCGCCCCGCCCGCGCCCATCATCACCTTGGACACGTTCGTCCAGCCCAGGCCGTCGTCCCCGAACACGTCAGGCTGGCCCAGCCGGTTGAGGATGCCCGCGGCCGGCAGGACGGCGATGGGCAGCTGAAGCGAGCGGCCCATCTTCTGAAGCCCCTGGAACGCCGACTGCCACCGCCGGCGCGCGGGAGAGATCTCGGTCTCGGCACTCGAAGGCTGACTCATGAGTTGGCTACCGCCTGTCAGGTGGTGTAGACCAGTCACGGACGATGGAGCTGCTGTCACGTCATCCTTCGATACGAACAGCTCAATCGCCCGTGAAGTTGGGCCAACTGCGCAGGAGGAGAACCCCATGGCCACCAAGGCGGAGAAGATCGTCGCGGGACTCGGCGGCATCGACAACATCGACGAGATCGAGGGCTGCATCACACGCCTGCGCACCGAGGTCCACGACGCCTCCCTCGTCGACGAGGCCGCCCTCAAGGCCGCCGGCGCCCACGGAGTCGTCAAGATGGGCACCGCGATCCAGGTCGTCATCGGCACCGACGCCGACCCGATCGCCGCCGAGATCGAGGACATGATGTGAGCGACCGCGGAGTGGGCTGAGCGCGCCGAACCCTCACCCGCGAGGCCGATAGGCTCGGCCCATGTCTCGAATCGACGGCCGCACGCCCGAACAACTCCGCCCGGTCACCATCGAACGCGGCTGGAGCAAGCACGCCGAGGGCTCCGTCCTCGTCTCCTTCGGTGACACCAAGGTCTTCTGCACCGCCTCCGTCACCGAAGGCGTCCCCCGCTGGCGCAAGGGCAGCGGCGAGGGCTGGGTGACCGCCGAGTACTCCATGCTGCCCCGCGCCACCAACACCCGCGGCGACCGCGAATCCGTCCGCGGCAAGATCGGCGGCCGCACGCACGAGATCAGCCGCCTCATCGGCCGCTCCCTGCGCGCGGTCATCGACTACAAGGCGCTCGGCGAGAACACCATCGTCCTGGACTGCGACGTCCTCCAGGCCGACGGCGGCACCCGCACGGCGGCCATCACCGGCGCCTACGTCGCCCTCGCCGACGCAGTCGCCTGGGCCCAGGGCAAGAAGCTCGTCAAGCCCGGCCGCAAGCCCCTGACCGGAACCGTCAGCGCCGTCTCCGTCGGCATCGTCGGCGGAGTGCCCCTCCTCGACCTGCGCTACGAGGAGGACGTGCGCGCCGACACCGACATGAACGTCGTCTGCACCGGCGACGGCCGCTTCGTCGAGGTCCAGGGCACCGCCGAGGCCGAGCCCTTCGCCCGCGAGGAGCTCAACTCCCTCCTCGACCTCGCCGTCCTGGGCTGCACGGAACTCGCCGCCCTCCAGACCAAGGCGCTCGACACCGTGCTCGAAAGGTAAAGGGAACGCCAAGAACGGTGGCCGGTCCGGGCAACCCGACCGGCCGTACCGGCGTCTTCACCGGTACGGGCGCCCGCTGTGCACAACGGGCGCCCGGCCAGACAACGGGGGGCCTCCTGAGGCCTGACCAAAGGAGGAACAGCACCATGGCCGCGAGCCCACGCCGCCGAAGTCGCCGTCTCGCCATCGCCGCCGCGGTGGCCGCCGCCGGACTCACCCTCGGCCTCACCACCGGCTGCGACGCCGTCAGCAAGGCACTGGACTGCGTCCAGACCGCCGAGGCCGTCGCCGACAGCGTCACCGACCTCCAGCAGGCCGTGGAGAACGCCTCCAACGACCCCACCCAGATCGACGAGGCCCTCGCCTCCATCGACCAGAACCTCGACGAGATCGGCGACAAGACCGACAACGCCGACGTCAACAAGGCGGTCGACCACCTCAACACGGCTGTCTCCAACGTCCGTACGGCCGTCAAGAACGGCGACCAGACCCCCGACCTCAGCCCGATCACGGATGCGGCCGGCGAACTGACCAAGGTCTGCACGCCGTAATACTGGGGGGCATGACCCGCCTGATCCTCGCCACCCGCAACGCCGGGAAAATCACCGAGCTCCACGCGATCCTCGCCGACGCAGGCCTGCCCTTCGACCTCGTCGGCGCGGACGCGTACCCCGAGATCCCGGACGTCAAGGAAACCGGCGTCACCTTCGCCGAGAACGCCCTGCTCAAGGCCCACGCGTTGGCCCAGGCGACCGGCCTGCCCGCCGTGGCCGACGACTCCGGCCTCTGCGTCGACGTCCTGAACGGCGCCCCCGGCATCTTCTCGGCCCGCTGGTCGGGCCGGCACGGAGACGACAAGGCCAACCTGGACCTCCTCCTGGCCCAGCTCTCCGACATCGCCGACGAACACCGGGCCGCCCACTTCGCCTGCGCGGCGGCACTCGCGCTGCCGGACGGCACGGAGAGGGTGGTCGAGGGCCAACTCCGAGGCACCCTCCGCCACACTCCCGTGGGCACGAACGGCTTCGGCTACGACCCGATCCTCCAGCCGGAGGGCGAGACGAGGACGTGCGCCGAGTTGTCGGCCGAGGAGAAGAACGCGATCAGCCACCGGGGGCAGGCGTTTCGGGCGTTGGTGCCGGTGGTGCGGGAGTTGTTGGGCTGACGGATGCACGAAAACGACCTGCGGATCGAAGCTTCGATTCGCAGGCCGTTGGTGTGCGGCGGAAGGGATTCGAACCCTCAAGCCCGATCAAGGGCCACAGATCCTAAGTCTGCTGCGTCGCCATTGCGCCACCGCCGCTAGCCGCCTGCCATGCTACCGGGAGTCGATCGCGCCCTGTTGCCTCCCCTGCACCATGTGCTGGTGATCGCGTGACAGTTGGGACACAGCAGCCGCAAGTTCTCGCGCCGGTCGTCGCTCCAGTCGCCGTTGATGTGATCGACCTCCAGCGTCATCGGCTTGCCGAGCCATTCGGAGCCGGTCCCGCACCGAGCGCACTCGTCGGGCACGCCGATTTCCACAAGCGCGCGGCGCAGGCGCTTGGTGGTTGTCCGGCGAGTGCCGCTGTGCTGGACCAATACCTCATCCGGGCTCTTGGCGTTCGCTGACCGTTTGCCTCGTCGGTGGGCTTGCCCCAGGAAGTGCGAGGTCGCGATCTCGTGCTCGGCGATCCACCGGCGTACCTGATTGCGTTGACTGCCGTTCCCCGGGCGATCCAGACGGCGCAGCACATCCGCGAGGGAGGTCGATTCGGCGACTGCTGCTCGCAGTTCGCCCTCGGTGGGGCGAGGCAGCCTCCCGCAGGGGCGAAAGTGCGAGATGTCGATACCGAAGTGAGCGAAGCGCCTTACGAGGTAGCGACGGAGGCAGCCGTAGGGTTCGGTGCCGAAGAAGGCGATGACCTCGTCGATGTCGGAACATCGCACAGCGGCTTCGGCCAGCCTTTCCGGGGTGTACTGCACGCCACTGCTCATGAGGCACGCGCCTTCCCACGCCCGCGGTAACTGTCCGTCGTCGAGTGGCAGTTGGGGCACAGCAGCCGCAGGTTCTCGATCTGGTTGTTCCGCCAGTTGCCGTCGATGTGGTCGACCTCCAGCGGCAGCGGTTCGCCGAGCCACACCGACTCGATCCCGCACAGGCCGCAGCGCTCCTCTGCACCCAGCTCGCGCATCGCACGCTTGAGACGGCTGCTCGGTACGCGTGTGACATGGGCCGAGGTCTCCTCGACAAGAATCTCTTCGGCCGTCCGACGGCGCTGGTTGTACCGCTGCCGCTCCGTACGGCGCACAGGCGTGAAGTGCGAGGTGTCGAGGCCGTACGCTTTGATGCGCCTCGAGATATTCGTGTGGTGCCCGCCGACCGGGTCAAGCCCCAGTTGCCGCAGGACCTCGTAGACGCTTGATGACCGAGCGACCACGGGCTCAAGGATCTCCCGCGTCCACTTGACCCCTTCCCGCTCGAAGTGCGAGACATCCACCCCGAGCTTCTTCATCCGCTCGTGGACGTACCGCCGTTTCCAGCCCTTCGGATCCACCCCCAACCTCACACACGCCTCCGTCAACGTCCGAGCCCCCCGAGCCGCCTCCTCCAGCCGCTCCTTGGTGTACGCACTCGCCCCCACCGGACCCCCTCCGTTCCGACCCCACGTTCGTGGCCCGTACGGAGTAACGAACCGCTTATCGGACAGTCACGCCCGAAACGTAAAGCGGCCCGCACCAGGCAAACCGGTGCGGGCCGTTCGGTGAGGGAACCGGTCAGATGCCCAGGTCCTTGATGATCTTTGCCACGTGGCCCGTCGCGCGGACGTTGTACAGGGCCCGTTCGACCTTGCCCTCCTCGTCCACGATCACCGTGGAGCGGATGACGCCCATGTACGTCTTGCCGTAGTTCTTCTTCTCGCCGTACGCGCCGTAGGCCTCCGTCACGGACTTCTCCGGGTCCGCGAGGAGGGTGACCTTGAGGGACTCCTTGTCGCGGAACTTCGCCAGCTTCTCCGGGCTGTCCGGAGAGATGCCGATGACGTCGTAGCCCGCGCCGGCCAGCACCTCCAGGTTGTCCGTGAAGTCGCAGGCCTGCTTCGTGCAGCCGGGGGTCAGGGCGGCCGGGTAGAAGTAGACGATGACCTTGCGGCCCTTGTGGGCGGAGAGGGACACGTCGTTGCCGTCGGCGTCGGGCAGGGTGAAGGCGGGGGCCACGTCCCCGGGCTGGAGTCGCTCGCTCATTGGGTCAGCGTAACCGGGGGTCCTGACAGTGCGGCCGCGCCGGGAACTGACAGACTGTCCAGGACACGTACGAAGCGACTTCGGAGGGCCTGCCGTGGCGGACACGTCGGACATCAGAACCCCGGCGCAGATCGAGGCGGACATCAAGCGCCGCCGCGAGGTGCTGGCCGAGACCCTCGACGAGATCGGGGTGCGGGTGCACCCGAAGACGATCGTCGGGGACGCCAAGGCCAAGGTGGTCTCCAACATCGACCACACGCTCGGACGGGCCTACGTCTCCGTCAACAAGGCCGTCACCGAGGTGAAGGCCCAGTTCGTGGACGAGGAGGGCTCGCCCCGCCTCGAACGCGTCGTGCCCGTCGCCCTCGTCGCCGTGGGACTCGTGGGGCTCCTCGCCCTCGGTGCCCGGCGCCGCAAGGGCTGACCCGGCCGCGTACCCGGGCGCCGGAGACAGGTAGG
Organism: Streptomyces griseorubiginosus; assembly: GCF_001514195.1. Taxonomy (GTDB): domain Bacteria; phylum Actinomycetota; class Actinomycetes; order Streptomycetales; family Streptomycetaceae; genus Streptomyces; species Streptomyces griseorubiginosus. The sequence goes on from NZ_KQ948746.1 coordinate 156,936, forward strand.
TTCAGTGGCTGTGAGCGCCAAGAGAAACGACACCCCGCACGACAAGCTGCCCATCCGCATGCTGCACGACCGCGTGCTCGTGCGGCAGGAGAACGGTGAGGGCGAGCGACGGTCGGGCGGCGGCATCCTCATCCCGGCCACCGCGGCCGTCGGGCGACGCCTGGCCTGGGCCGAGGTCGTCGCCGTGGGGCAGAACGTACGGACGGTGGAGCCGGGCGACCGAGTGCTCTACGACCCCGAGGACCGCGCCGAGGTCGAGGTCCGGGGCGTCGGGTACGTCCTCATGCGGGAGCGCGACCTGCACGCCGTGGCAGCCGACCGGTTCGAGGGGTCCGAGGACTCGACCGGCCTGTACCTGTAATACGACGGCGAAAGGGGCCGGTGACCATCGTCACCGGCCCCTTTCGCCGTTTCCTTGCTACCTTCGAAGGAGCCCGACGAGACGCGCCGTACCGGGACCGCCGTAAGAAGCACTGGACAAGACGACGCATCCAGCAGTCAGCCAGTCAGTCGTCTCGGAGGTGCCTCTCATGGCCTGGGTCCTGCTCGTCGTCGCCGGTCTGCTCGAAGTGGGCTGGTCGATCGGGATGAAGTACACGGACGGCTTCACCCGGCTCGTGCCCAGCGTCCTCACCGGCGCCGGCATCGTCGCCAGCATGATCCTGCTGTCGTACGCCGCCAAGTCTCTCCCCATCGGTACCGCCTACGGCGTCTGGGTCGGGATCGGGGCGGCGGGGGCGGCGGTGCTCGGCATGGTGGTGCTGGGGGAGCCGGTCACCGCCGCGCGGATCTTCTTCGTGTGCCTGCTGCTGGTCGCCGTGGTGGGCCTGAAGGCGACCTCCGGTCACTGAGGCGCGGTCACTCCCGACGCGGCGACGCGGTCACTCCTCGCGGGTGCCGAGGATCGCCGGGTTCTGGCCGCCGGTCGCGGCCCCGCCGCTCGGCGAGTCCCCGTTGGCGCCGCCGGCCGCGTCCCCCGTGGTGCCGCCGTCGGTGGTGCCCCCGGAGGTGTCCCCGGTGGTGCCGCCGGTCGCGCCCCCGTCGGTCGTCGTACCGCCGGTGGCGCCGCCCGTCGTGTCGCCGCCGGTGGTGGTGCCGCCGTTGTCCTGGCCCTGGGTCTGCCCCTGGGACTGGCCCTGCGTCTGCCCCTGGGTCGCGCCCCCGTTGTCCTGGCCGCCGGTGTCGCCGCCGGTCGTGGTGCCGCCGTTGTCCTGGCCCTCGGTGGAGGGCTCCACGGGGGCCTGGGTGCTGGGGGCCTGGTTCTCGGCGCCCGGCTGGAGCTCCAGGTCGAAGTCGGCGGCCGGCTTCCCCTTGAGGGCGGCCTTGGTGTACTGCGCCCAGATCTGGGCGGGCGGACCGCCGCCGTTGACGCGCTGGAGGCCGAGCGCGCCGTACAGCGACTTGTGGGCGGCGGTCACCGGGTCCTGGCCCATGACGGAGACGACCGTGGCGAGCTGGGGGGTGTAGCCCGCGAACCAGGCCGCGGTGTCCTCCTCGGCGGTGCCGGTCTTGCCCGCGGCGGGGCGGCCGGCGGCCAGGGCGGCGGTGGCGGTGCCGTTCTGGACGACGCTCTGCAGGACCGAGGTGGTGGTGTCGGCGGCCTCGCGGCTGATGGCCTGGCGGGTCTTCTGCGCGGGCAGCGGGACGGTCTCCTCGCCGTTGGTGATCTTGTCGATCATCGTGAACGTGCCGTGCCTGCCGTGGTTGGCGAGGGTCGCGTAGGCCTCCGCCATGTCGAGGACGCTCGCGGTGTTCACACCGAGGGCGATGGACGGGGTCGCCGTCAGGTCGGGGGTGTCGGCCGGGATGCCCATGGCGATCGCGGTCTGCTTGACCTTGTCGGAGCCGACGTCGACGGCCATCTGCGCGTACACCGAGTTGACGGACTTGTCGGTGGCCTCGCGGACGGTGATCTCGCCGTAGGAGCCCTGGTCCTCGTTCTCGGGGGCGTAGCTGCCGCCGCTCCAGCCCACGACCGGACGCTTGTTGGTGCCGTCGTAGTACGTGTTCGGGGTGATCGTCTGACCGTCCTGCGTCCTGGAGTCGTTCTGGACGGCCGCGGCGAGGACGATGGGCTTGAAGATGGAGCCGACCTGGAAGTCGCCGCGGGTCGCGCCGTTCGTGTACTGCTTGACGTAGTCGATGCCGCCGTACATCGCGACCAGCCTGCCGGTCTTCGGGTCGACGGAGGCGCCGCCCGCGCGGACGTAGGTGTCGGCCTTGTTGTCCTTCTTGTCGAGCTTGTCGATCACCTGGTCGTTCACCGCCTTCACGAAGGCGTTCTGCTTGGTCTTGTCCAGGGTGGTCGTGATGCGGTAACCGCCCGCCTCCAGCTGGTCCTTGGTGAGGATCTTGTTGTCGATGATGTAGTCCTCGACCGCGTCCCTGATGTAGCCGCGCTGCCCGGACAGCCCGGTGGAGACGGTCTGCTCCTTCGGCATCGGGAACTTCAGGCCGGTGCGCGCGGACTGGGCGAGCCAGCCCTTCTTGACCATGCCGTCCAGGACGTAGTTCCAGCGGGCCTCGGCCGCACCCTTGTTCTCGGGGTGGGCGACGACGTCGTACTCGCTCGGCGCGTTGACCAGCGCGGCGAGGTAGGCGGCGTGGGCCGGGTCGAGCTGGACGGCGTCCTGGCCGTAGTAGGCCTGGGCGGCGGCCTGGATGCCGTAGGCGTTGCGGCCGAAGTAGCTGGTGTTGAGGTAGCCCTCGAGGATGTCGTCCTTGGACTTCTCGCGGTCCAGCTTGATCGAGATGAAGAACTCCTTGGCCTTGCGGGTGACCGTCTGCTCCTGGGCCAGGTAGTAGTTCTTCACGTACTGCTGGGTGATCGTGGAGCCGGACTGCTTGCCCTTGCCGGTGGCGGTGTTCCACGCGGCCCGCAGCATGGCCTTCGGGTCGATCGCGGACTCGGTGTAGAAGTCGCGGTCCTCGGCGGCGAGGACGGCGTGCTGGGCGTCCTTGGATACCTGCGAGAGGGAGACGTTCTCGCGGTTGACCTCGCCGTCGCGGGCGAGCTGGCTGCCGTCGGCGTACAGGTACACGTTGGACTGCTTGGTGGCGAGCGCGTTGGCCGGCGGGATCTTGACCATGGAGTAGCCGAGGTAGAACAGGCCGGCCAGGACCAGCAGCCCGAGGACGATGGTGCCCAGCACCATGCGCCAGGTCGGGATCAGCCGTCGCCAGCCCGTGCGCCTGGGCCGCTTGGCCTTCTTCTCCCCGCCGGGCTCTTCAACCGTCTGTGGGTCTCTCGGTGCCCAGCCCTCGGTCGGCTGCTGCGGCTGGTCGCTCATGTCGTGCACGGACTCCTGATTTCGCGTCGTACGTTCCCGTACGACCTCGTACGCCTTCTGCGCCCCCTGTTGAAGACTCTCGCACCATCCGTTCCGTTCCCGGATATGGCGCGCGTCTCGCCCGGAAAATGGGTGGCCCGCCCCGCCACCTGCGCACTAGGCTCCTGCGCTTCGGTGTCGGCGGGCCGAGGAGGGCTGTGGATGTGGGTTCGGGGCGGTTGTACGCGGCCGTCGCGGCGGGTGGATTCAGACGGTACGCGACGTACCGGGCGGCGACGCTCGCCGGGGTGTTCACCAACACCGTCTTCGGTGTGATCTTGGTCTACACGTACCTCGCGCTGTGGGACGAGAAGCCCCATCTCGGGGGGTACGACCAGGCGCAGGCGGTCACGTACGTGTGGCTGGGGCAGTGTCTCTACTCGACCCTGGCCATCCAGGGCGGCGGTGCCGAGAAGGACCTGATGGACCGCATCCGTACGGGCGAGATCGCGGTCGACCTGTACCGGCCGGCCGACCTCCAACTGTGGTGGCTGGCGAGCGACTTGGGCCGGTCGCTGTTCCAGTTGCTGGGACGCGGCGTGATCCCCTTCGCCTTCGGGTCGCTGTTCTTCCCGATGGCGCTGCCCACGGACGTCACCTCCTGGGCGGCCCTGCTGGTGGCGCTGCTGCTCGCGATGGTGGTCAGTTTCGGGATCCGGTACCTCGCGGCCCTGAGCGCGTTCTGGCTGCTGGACGGCCAGGGCATCTCGCAGGCGGTGATGATCCTGGGGATCTTCTGCTCGGGCATGGTGCTGCCGTTGAACGCGTTCCCGGGAGTCTTCGGCGACATCGTGCGGGCCCTGCCCTGGGCGGCGCAGCTCCAGATGCCGGCGGACGTCCTGATGGGCAAGACGGACCCGCTCGCCGCGTACGCCTTCCAGGCGGTGTGGGCGGTGGTGCTGCTGGCGGCCGGGCGGCTGCTCCAGCAGGCGGCGACGCGGCGGGTGGTGGTGCAGGGTGGCTGAGGTGACGGAAGTGACCGGGGTGGTCCGGGGTTCCCGGCTGGGCGAGGGGCTGCGGGCGTACCGGCTGATCGCGGGCATGTGGATCCGCTCCGCCATGACCTACCGCGCCTCCTTCGTCGTCACGGTGTGCGGCAACCTGGCGGTGACGGGCCTGGACTTCGTCGGGATCCTGCTGATGTTCTCGCAGGTCGACGCGCTGGGCGGCTGGCGGCTGCCCGAGATCGCCTTTCTCTACGGCCTCTCGGTGACCGCCTTCGGCATCGCCGACCTGGTGCTCGGCTCGATGGACGTGCTGGGTTCCCGGATCCGTGACGGCTCCTTCGACACCCTGCTGGTGCGGCCCGCGCCGGTGCTCGCGCAGATCGGCGCGGACCACTTCGCGGTGCGCCGCCTGGGCCGGATCACCCAGGGCACGGTGGTGCTCATCTGGGCGCTGGCCTCGGTGGACGTCGACTGGAGCGCGGCGAAGGTGCTGCTGGTGCCGCTGATGGTGCTCAGCGGCGCGGTGATCTTCTGCGCGGTGTTCGTGGCGGGCGCGGCCTTCCAGATCTTCGCGCAGGACGCGGCGGAGGTGCAGAACGCGTTCACGTACGGCGGTACGACGCTGCTCCAGTACCCGCCGACCGTGTTCGGGAAGGACTTCGTGCGGGGCGTGACCTTCATGTTCCCGATCGCCTTCGTCAACTGGGTGCCGGCCTGCTACGTGCTGGGCCGGCCGTATCCGCTGGACCTGCCGGAGTGGGCGGCCTTCGCGCCGCCGCTGGTGGCCGCGGTGTGCTGTGGACTGGCCGGTCTCGCGTGGCGGGCGGGGCTCGGTTCGTATCGGAGTACGGGGAGTTAGTGGCGGAGGTGGAAGTGGACGTGGCGGTGGACGAGACAGGGGACGCGGTGACGGACGGGGCGGTGGACGGGGCGGTGGACGGGGCGGTGGACGCCTTCATCGAACTGGACCGCGTCGAGAAGGTCTTCGACGTGCGCAAGAAGACCGGCTTCCTGAAACGGGAACGGCGTCAGGTGCGGGCGGTCGACTCGATCTCCTTCACCGTGGCGCGCGGCGAGATGGTCGGGTACATCGGCCCGAACGGCGCCGGCAAGTCGACGACGATCAAGATGCTGACGGGCATCCTCACCCCGTCCGGCGGCCGGCTGCGGGTGGCCGGCATCGACCCGTCCCGCGAACGCACCCGTCTGGCCCACCGCATCGGAGTGGTCTTCGGGCAGCGCACCACCCTGTGGTGGGACCTCCCGCTGATCGACTCCTACAAGCTGATGCATCGCATGTACCGCATCCCGGACGCCCGTTACCGCGAGAACCTCGACCGCTGCGTCGAACTCCTCGAACTGGGCGACCTGTTGGACGTCCCGGTACGGCAGCTCTCGCTCGGCCAGCGGATGCGGGGCGACATCGCGGCGGCCCTGCTGCACGACCCCGAGGTGCTGTACCTGGACGAGCCGACCATCGGCCTCGACGTCATCTCCAAGGCCAAGGTGCGGGGATTCCTGCGGGAGTTGAACACCGAGCGCGGCACGACGGTCCTGCTGACCACCCACGACCTCCAGGACATCGAGCAGCTCTGCTCGCGCGTGATGGTCATCGACCACGGCCGCCTCATGTACGACGGCCCGCTGGCCGGCCTGCACGAGGTGGGCGAGAGCGAGCGGACCCTGGTGGTGGACCTGGAGCGGGAGTTGCCGCCGATCGACGCGGCTCCCGCGCGCGTGGTGAGGGTGGAGGGGCCCCGGCAGTGGCTGGCGTTCCCGGCGTCCGAGTCGGCGGCGGCGCTGGTGGCACGGGTCGCCGCGGAGTACCCGCTGGTCGACCTGTCCGTGCGGGAGCCGGACATCGAGGCGGTGATCGCGAAGATGTACGCGGGGGATGCGGAAGCGGAGAAAGCGGTGTCGTAGCGGCGTGCGGTCTCGTAGCCGTGGGGTCGGGTAACTCGTAGGCTGCTCTGTATGACGGAGGAACTCCCGGAGTTGCGTGCTGCCGACGCCGATCGTGAGCGGGTCGCCGAGGTCCTGCGGGACGCCCTCGCCGAGGGGCGGCTCGACATGGCGGAGTTCGAGGAGCGCCTGGACGCGACGTACAAGGCGCGTACGTACGGCGAACTCGCCCCGATCACCCGGGACCTGCCGGTCGGCCAGGTGGCCGCCCCCAGGGTCGACATGGTCAAGCAGCCCGAGCCGGACGGGAGTTGGGCGTCCCGGATCGTCGGTGGCGAGGGCTCCTCCACGTGGTCTGTCGCCGTGATGTCCGGGTTCCAGCGCAAGGGGCGCTGGACCGTGCCCCGGCGCTTCAACTGCTTCGCCTTCTGGGGCGGCGGGGAGATCGATCTGCGCGACGCGAACTTCGCCGACCGCGAGGTCGAGATCAACTGCGTGGCGATCATGGGCGGGATGGAGGTGATCGTGCCGCCGGGCGTCGAGGTCGTGGTGCGCGGGATCGGGATCATGGGCGGATTCGACCACCGCGAGGAGGGCGTGCCGGGTGAGCCGGGGGCCCCTCGCGTGATCGTGACCGGGTTCGCGTTCTGGGGCGGGGTCGGGGTCGAACGCAAGCTCAGGAAGGCGGATCGGCTGCGGCTGCGGGAGGAGCGGAGACAGGAGCGTCTGCAACGCCGGGCCGCCGCACGCGAGTTGAGGGAGGGGCGCCGCCGGGGGGAGAGGTGAGCGCTGGGTCGTTCAGGTGAGGGCTTTAGGGGCGCGGGGAACTGCGCGACCAGCCACGACGCACCCGCACCCGCCCGTGAACCATGCTCCCACCCCCGCGGGCGCCCGGCCCAAGCCCAGCGCAGCGGGGGCGCGGGGAACTGCGCGACCAGCCCCCACCGGCCCGCGGTCAAAGACGGGCCGCCGCCGACCCCTTCAGGTACTCCAGGTCGAACGCGTCAGCCATCCGCTCGTACCCCCGGTCGTTGGGGTGGAGCCGGTCCCCCGAGTCGTACAGCGCGCGGAGCGTACGCGGGTCGTACGGGTCCCTGACCGCCTTGTCGAAGTCGACCACCGCGTCGTAGACCCGCCCCGCCCTGATCTCCGCGTTGACGGTCTGGCGGACGCCCTCGCGGGCCTTGGTCCAGCCGTGGCGGTCGCCGAACGGCATGAGCGTGCCGCCGACCACCTTGATGCCGTGGGCGTGGGCCTGGCGGACCAGGTCGCGCAGGCCGGCGAGGAGCTTGTCGGCGTCGACCGTCCCCGGGGTGCGGAGGATGTCGTTGATGCCGAGGTCGATGACGACGACCTTGACGCCGGGGCGCTCCAGCACGTCCCGCCGGAAGCGGTGGATGCCGGCCTGGTTCTCCGGCGGGCGGGCGTCCACGAGGACCCGGTTGCCGCCGATCCCCTCGTTGACGACGCTGTAGCGGGGGAGGTCCTGCCCGGCCGCGAGGGCCGCGCGCAGCCGCCGGTTCAGATAGTCCGGCCAGCGGTTGTTCGCGTCGGCCGTGGAGTCCTTGCCGTCGGTGAGGGAGTCCCCGAAGGTGACCACCGTGCCGTCCGCCTCACCGGTGAGGACGTCCAGCGCGGTCAGGTAACGCCAGCGGTCGACCCGTTCGGTGAACGCCGTGCCGGTGGTGTCCCCGGTGAGGTCGCCCTCTCCGGAGTACGACGTCTGCCGGGCCCACGGGTGGTAGGTGACCGGTCCGGACAGGGTGGGGGAGTAGGTGGTGACCAGGACGTCGGCGCCCGCCGGGACGGCGAGGGGGACGGCGTCGCTGAGCACCTGTCCGCCGGCCGGGATGACGACCGTGGTGCTGCCGGCGAACGTGAGCCGTCGCATGGTGCCCGCGCTCGCCGCGGCGGTCCGGTGACCGGCGGCGAGCGCGATGGACGCGTGGGTGAGGGTCAGCGCGGTCCGACCGTAGAGATTGGACAGCGTGATGCGGGCACTCGTACCGCCGACGCTGGTGTGCACGACGTTGCGGACGGAGCGGCCCGCCAGGCCCTCGGTCGCGGTGCCGGGCTCGGCGCCGACGGGGGAGGCCGCCCAGGTGCCGACCCAGGTTCCGGCGGAGGCGGGTGCCGCGGCGGGGCGCGAGGGCCCGGAACCGGACAGTGCGGTCCGGTCCCTGGTGCCGGCGTCGGCCGCCACTCCGACGTAGATGGCGGTGGACAGGGCCACGATCACTGCGGTGATCGCGGCGAGCAGGGCGTAACCATGACGCCGAGTCATGTGGTGCTGTTCTCCTCAGGAGATGGGAGCCCGGGGCTCCGATCTGATGAGTTCATGATGAGGCATGACGCTGAGGACAAATGACGAGACCCCCTCCGGTTCCCCCGTCCGGACAGACGCAGGGAACTCCTGTTCCGTTCCAGGAGTAGGTCAGGAAGGGACAATGTGTGAGGGATCACCGAACGGGTGGAGCGGATGGAACGTACGGAACCTGAGCAAAAGGGGTCATCTGGCAGGGAGTGGTCGGCCCCGGCGGCCGAGGCCGGGGCCGTGAACGGTGCCTCTCCGGCCTCCGCCGTCCGCACGATGACCACCTTCAGTGCCGCGGACGAGGAGAAGCAGCGCGGAGTGCGCCGGATGAAGCTCACCGCGCTCGGGCTGCTGCTGTTCGTGGCACTGGTGTACGCGCTGGCGAAGTGGGCGGACAGCTCCGGAGCCGGTCCGTGGGCCGGTTACGTCGCCGCGGCCGCCGAGGCGGGCATGGTCGGTGCGATGGCCGACTGGTTCGCCGTCACCGCCCTGTTCCGCCACCCGCTCGGCCTGCCCATCCCGCACACCGCGATCATCCCGACCAAGAAGGACCAGCTGGGAGTGTCGCTGGGCGAGTTCGTCGGCGAGAACTTCCTCTCCGAGGACGTCGTACGACAGCGGCTGCGGGCCGTCGGCATCGGCAGCCGGCTCGGCACCTGGCTGGCCGATCCCGAGCACGCCGACCGGGTCACCGCCGAGCTGTCGGCGGCCCTCAGGGGCGCGCTGACCGTCCTGCGGGACTCCGACGTCCAGGCCGTGGTCGGGGAGGCGATCACCCGGCGGGCCGACGCCCAGGAGATCGCGCCCGGCATCGGGAAGATGCTGGAGAAGGTCGTCGCCGACGGCGGGCACCGGCGGGTCGTCGACCTGATCGTGGCCCGGGCCCACGACTGGCTCGTGCTGCACGACGCGCAGGTCATGCACGCCGTGCAGGGCGGCGCGCCCGGCTGGACCCCGCGGTTCGTCGACAAGAAGGTCGGCGAGCGGGTCTACAAGGAGCTGCTGCGCTTCGTGACCGAGATGCGGGACATGCCGTCCCACCCGGCCCGCGGAGCCCTGGACCGGTTCCTCACCGACTTCGCCTCCGACCTCCAGTCCGACACCGACACGCGCGCGCGGGTCGAGCGGCTCAAGGGCGAGGTGCTGGGGCGCGGCGAGGTCCAGGACCTGATCGCGTCCGCGTGGACCGCCGTACGGTCGATGATCGTCGCCGCCGCCGAGGACGAGCGCAGCGAGCTGCGGCTGCGGGTGCGGGCGTCCCTGCTGTCGCTGGGGGCGCGGATGGCCGTCGACCCCAAGGTGCAGGCGAAGGTCGACCGGTGGGTGGAGGGGGCCGCGGTGTACGTGGTCACCACCTACCGGCGCGAGATCACCTCCCTGATCACGGACACGGTCGCCGGGTGGGACGCGGAGCACACGACCCGGAAGATCGAGGCACACATCGGGCGCGACCTCCAGTTCATCCGGATCAACGGCACGGTGGTGGGGTCGTTGGTGGGGTTGCTGATCTATACGGTGACGCGGGCGTTCGGGGCGTGAAGGGGGCTCGGTGGCGCTCTGGGCAAGGGTGTCTCGGGGGTGTAGCGGGGTGTGTATCGGGGGTGTGAGGTGGTCGGCCTAGGAATCGGGGGTCGGGGCACCCGGGAGGGGTTCGCTCGCTGAGGAGGGAGCCCTTCCGTGACCACCGCCCAAGCCGACACCGGCCGCACCGTGACGACCGACATCCCCGCCAGACTCGACCGGCTGCCCTGGTCCCGCTGGCACTGGACCATCGTCATCGGACTCGGCACCGTATGGATCCTCGACGGCCTGGAGGTCACGGTCGTCGGCAACATCGCGAGCCGGTTGTCGGAGCCGGGAAGCGGGCTGTCGATCACCTCCGGGCAGGTCACCGGCGTCGCGGCGGCCCTGTACGTGGCCGGCGCCTGCGTGGGGGCGCTGTTCTGGGGGCGGCTGACCGACAAATGGGGCCGCAAGAAGCTGTTCATGATCACGCTGGCCGTGTACCTGGCGGCCACCGCGCTGACGTCGATCTCCTTCGACGCCTGGTGGTTCTTCCTGTTCCGCTTCCTCACCGGGTTCGGCATCGGCGGCGAGTACGCGGCGATCAACTCCGCGATCGACGAGCTGATCCCGGCGCAGTACCGGGGCCGGGTCGACCTCATGATCAACGGAAGCTTCTGGCTGGGAGCCGTGGGTGGCTCGCTGCTGTCGATCTTCGCGCTGAACACGGACTTCTTCGCGGCGAACGTGGGCTGGCGGCTGACGTTCGCGCTGGGTGCCGTGCTGGCCCTGGTGATCCTTCTCGTACGGCGGCACGTGCCGGAGAGTCCGCGGTGGCTGCTGATCCACGGGCGGGACGCGGAGGCCGAGCGGATCGTGTCGTCGATCGAGTCGCGGGTGGAGGAGGAACGGGGGAGTGCCCTGCCGCGGGCCGAGGGTGAGATCACGATCCACCAGCGGCGGAGCGTGACGTTCGTGGAGATCGCGCGGACGGTGTTCTCCGACTACCGGCGGCGGGCGGTGCTGGGGTTCTCGCTGTTCATCGGACAGGCGTTCCTCTACAACGCGATCACGTTCGGGTTCGGCGCGATCCTCACGACGTTCTTCGACGTGCCGACCGGGGACACGGGGTACTACTTCGCGGTCATCGCGGTCGGCAACTTCTTCGGACCGCTGCTGCTGGGGAAGCTGTTCGACACGGTGGGGCGGCGGGTGATGATCTCGTCCACGTATCTGCTGTCCGGCGTGCTGCTGTTCGGGACGGCGTGGCTGTTCGACCGGGGGTCGTTGAGCGCGGCGACGATGACGGCGTGCTGGTGCGCGGTGCTGTTCTTCGCGTCGGCGGGGGCGTCGAGTGCCTACCTCACGGTGTCCGAGGTGTTCCCGATGGAGACGCGGGCGATGTCGATCGCGTTCTTCTACGCGCTGGGCACCGCGGCGGGCGGTATCAGCGGGCCGCTGCTGTTCGCCGACCTGACGAGTACGGGGAAGGTCGGGGACACGGTGCTTGCCTTCCAGATCGGAGCGGGGCTGATGTGTGCGGCGGGGTTGGTGGCGGCGTTCTTGGCGGTGCGGGCGGAGAGGCGGTCGCTGGAGGATGTGGCGAAGCCGTTGACTGCGGTGGAGTAGTAGCGGTCTTTGTCTGCGGGTTCGGTGGGGGACGGTCTTTGTCTGCGGGTTCGGTGGGGGCGGGCGTTTTGCGCAGTTCCCCGCGCCCCTGGGGGCCTGCGGCGGCCTCTTGCGGTCCGGTGGGGGCGTGCGTAGCGCGAGCGGTCCGGTGGGTGGGTCGGTGCCGGGGTGGGGGGTATCCGTCCTCGGTCCGGCGGCTCGGTCCCTTCAAAAGGGGCCCGGTTCCGGACGCCGGCCGCTGCGGGCGGACACCCCCCACCCCGTCCCCTGCCCGCCGTACGCGGCCAACGCTTCGATGGGGCGGGCGCGGCGGCCAACGGCTCGTCGTGGCGCGCGTGACCAAGGGCTCTGTTGTGGCGCAGGTGGCCTGCAACTCCCTAGGGGCGCGGGGAACTGCGCGACAAGCCACGACGGACCCGCAGTCGCGCGAGAACCGAACCCGGCATCCCCCTAGGCGCCCGGCTCAAGCCCAGCGCAGCGGGGGCGCGGGGAACTGCGCGACAAGCCACGACGGACCCGCACCCGCCCACGAACCGCACCCGGCACCCCCATAGGCGCCCCTCAACCCCGCCGGTCCGCCACCACCCACGCCGCCACTCCCACCACGCCCGCCACACCGAACACCGCAGGCCACGCGCCGACCCTCTTGGCCAAGGGATGGGACCCGGCGAAGGCGACGACATACGCGGCCGTCAGCGCACCGGCCGCCGGGCCGCCCGCCCGCTCGCGCCACTGCCGTGCCGCCGCCGCCCCGGCGACGGCCAGCACCGCCCCGCCCAGCTGCCGCTTCTTCGTCCACCGCGCCACGCCGTACCCGCCGACGAGCCCGCCCGCCGCGACCACCGCACTGGGAACCTTCGCCATGTCTGCCTCCTAGGTCGTGGCGTCGAGGCTAGCCCCGGACCAGGGAAGTCACCCGAACCTGAGTCAGGGCTTGTCAAGTTTCCTCGCTCCGAGCTATATAAGAAGGCGTAGGGCATCGCACCGGGAATCGGTGGAAAGGAGATGGACTGTGATGCTCATGCGCACCGACCCCTTCCGTGAGTTCGACCGACTCGCGCAGCAGGTGTTCGGCTCGACCGCCCGCCCCAGCGCGATGGCGATGGACGCATACCGGTCGGGGGACGACTTCGTCGTCCACTTCGACCTCCCCGGCATCGACCCCGAGACGATCGAGCTGGACGTGGAGCGCAACGTCCTGAACGTCCGGGCCGAGCGCCGCGGCCCCGCCCCCGAGGGCGCGGAGCTGATCGTCGCCGAACGACCCACGGGGACGTTCACCCGTCAGCTCTTCCTCGGCGACACCCTCGACACCGAGCGCATCGACGCCTCGTACGACGCCGGAGTGCTGACCTTGCGGATCCCCGTCGCCGAACAGGCCAAGCCCCGCCGTATCCAGATCAGCGGCGGCGGCAGCGGCCCCCGGCAGATCAGCGGCTGAACAACCCCCACGCGACCGAAGACCGGGCGTCCCGCGGACCGGTACGGGCCGGCTCAGGCTGTTGCAGGCGGTCCGTACGGCCGTGGGGCGCCCGGTGCAACGACCCCCAGGAGAGCTGTACATGAGCGCGAACCGACCCAGCTGGACCGACCTCGTCGAGGCGGTGCAGGAGGCCGGACAGTACGCGACGCGGGCGGAGGCCGAACACGTCACGCACGTCGTCCTGTCCGCTCTGGGCGACCACGTCACCGGCGAGGAACGCGTCGGTCTCGCCCGCGCCCTGCCCGAGGAGGCGGCCCGGGTCATCGCCTCCCGCATTCCCCTCAACAGGCCTCTGTCCGCAGCGGAGTTCGTGGACGCGGTGGCCGCCCGCATCGAGGGGGCGACCGCGGCGACGGCCCGCTGGCACGTCAGCTCGGTGCTGAGCGTGCTGCCCGAGCTGGTGGGCGACGAACCGGTGAACCGTGTCCTCGCCCAACTCCCCTCCGGCTACGCCCTGTTGTTCGGCAAGGCGGAACTGGTCCTCACGGCCTGACATCCCCGCCCGCGCGTGCCGCGGCCCGCAGCCGCACCTCCGACACATACCCGGAGGCCACGGCAAGTCCGGCCGCGGCAAGGGCGAAACCGATGGCGGTGGGGGTGACGTATCCGGGAACCTCCCCGGCCCGGTAGCTGTCGCCGTCCCCGGTCTCGCAGACGAAGTCGAGGGGCAGGACGCTCACCGAGTAGTCGACGACGTGGGCGGCGCGTTCGTCGGCACGGCACGGCAGGATCGGCGACGAATCCGCCCCACCGTCCTCGGCCTCCAGGACCGCCCCGCCGACGTACAGCAGTCCCCACGCGTACAAGGCGGCGTCGCCGCTCCCGCCAGCGCGGCGAATCCGAGGAGGGCGGCGGGAAGTTCGGCACGGCGGACGAACCAGTCGGCCACCCGCCCGCCACCGAAACCGAGGAGCCCACAGGCGACCCCACCAAGCACCAGAACGAGCAACGGCACCAAGAAAAACACGCGTCGGCCCCCGTCCGATCGTCCGCGTCTGTCGGGGCGAGCGTAATCGGTTCGACTTGTGGTGCCGGGGCGTTGCCCCGACTCACGGGGGCGGACTGGAGGAAGGGGCGGCCTCGCCCCGCATGAGCCTCAGGTCCTCGCCCCATGCGTCCAGGACCTCCCCGAGCCCGGCCCGACGCACGTCCGTCTCCACGCGCGCGAAGACACTCCGCTGGACGGCCGCATCGCCGGTCGAGGAGATCCGCCCGACCGCCTCCAGCAGCGCTCCCGTGTCCCAACCGGGCAGCGGGTACCGGGTCAGCTCCCACTCCAGGTACTTGTTGTAGGGCCTGGGTCGCCGATCGAGGGTGAACAGCAGCTCCAGCAGGAACCGCACGCTGTCGGCCGCGTCGAGGCGGGCGGCGAGAGGCTGGGCGTCGCGGTCGTTCTTCAGCGACCGGTAGAGGGAGTTGGCGTAGGCGTCGAGCAGGTCCCCGGCCTCCCGGAAGGCCTCGTCGGCGTCGAGCCGCCCCTTCTCGGCCATGAGCCGGGCGATGCCGGTACCCCCGTCGAGACGGTCGAGCACCACTTGGGCCCGCGCGAGGGCGTAGCGCTCGAAGCCGGGCATGCCGGCGGCCCGGAACTCGGCGAGCGGCATGACGATCAGGTCGAGCGTGGCCGAACGCTGCCCGTGGAGAGAGGAGAGCTCCGTCGTCGCCCCGTCGGTGACCACGACGTACAGGTCGTGGTCGGAGTGCTCGGTCGCCATCTCGTCGTGGGCCCGCGACCCCTTGAGCACCAGCCCTACGACGGCAGGGTCGGCCACGGCGCGAGTGACCAACGCGTCGTAGGAGAGGGGGTGTTCAGAGTCCATCGGGTGATCTCCGTTGCGGGTGCCGGGTTTCGGGAACACCCGTCGGGAACCCCTGCCGGGCGGTTCCGCACCGTAGCCCCCAACCGGGCCTGTTCCCAACGGATTTCATTCCGCCGCGTCCCGCGCCCGTCACACCTCGTCGAGCAGCGCCGCCAGTCCCTGGTCGAGGTCCGGGTCCAGGTTCTCGGTGCCGGGTGCGACGACGTCGTAGGAACGCAGCAGGAAGCGGCGGAGCGTGGTCGTGCCGAAGCGGATCACGGCGAGGCCCAGCGGGGAGTGGAACTCGATGACCGTTCTCGCCCAGCCGCACGGCCGTATCCGTACGTCCCCCTCCCCGGCCGGTGCTTCGAGCCCCTCCTCCAGCAGCGTCCGCCCGAACATCCAGGTCACGCCCTGGCCGTCGGCCGAGACATGTGCGGGGAAGTCGATGTGCACCGCGAAGGGCTCGGCGGCGCTGTAGCGCAGCGTGGGGCGGATCGGGAGTTCCGGGTGCTCGGAGCTGATCAGGCGGGCGCGGACGGTCTGGTGGAGCGTGGGGAGGCGCATGGGGGAGGTCTCCGGTCCTTCTCGATGTCGGTTGTGAGTCGGTTGCCCTGTCGAGTCGCAGGTGTGCCGGTTCATTACGCCGAGACCGGAGTCTGTCGTGTGATCTGAATCACGGTCGGAACTGATTGCTTGAAAGTTTTGTCATCTACGCTGACAAACCCGTCCGCACCCCCCGATCGCCGGGAACTGGAGCGTTCCTGCATGACCGACCAACCCGCCAGAGTCCCCGCCCAGGCCTCCCCTTCCGCGACCGCCGCGTACGTGCGGATCTACGAGCAGGAACAGCCGCGGCTCGTCGCCTACGCCCGCTCGCTCACCCGTAACTCCTGGGCAGCGGAGGACCTCGTCGCCGAGGCGCACTTCCGCGTGTGGCGCCGGTTGTCCGCCGGCCACGAGATCGACAACGTCCCGGCGTACCTCATGACGACCGTGCGGCACCTCGCCTCCTCGGTCGCGAGCGCCACGCACGAGACCCCGCGCGATCCGCAGATCCCCGAGCAGGCGTCCGCCGGTCATGCGGAGGACCCCGCCGAACGGGTCTCCGCCACCGACCTGTTGGTCCGCGTCCTCGGTGAACTCCCCGAACGCTGGGTGCGGGCCCTGTGGCTCGCCGACGCCGAAGGGCAGCCGCTGGAGTCGGTCGGCCGGCAGATCGGCGCCAAGCAGGGCGCGACGGCCGTGCTGCTGCACCGCGCCCGCGAGGGCATGCGCCAGGCGTTCCTGCGCTCACAGACCGAGGCGCCCGAGGATCCCGCGTGCGAGGTCCACTGGGTCCGCATGCCGGCCTACGTCCGCGGCACCGCGACCGCACGCCAGTCGGAGCGCCTCCTCGCCCACGTCGACGTCTGCGACGAGTGCCGGGGGCGGCTCGCCGTGCTGGTCCGCGCCAACAGCCGGCTGCCCGCCCTCGCCGGACCCGCGCTGCTGGTCCTCGCGGTGGGCGGCGGGGCGACGGGGAAGTTCCTGGCGTCGCTGACGGCGGGGGCGGCGGCAGGGGGCGCGGGGGTGGCCGCGGGTTCTGCGGCGTCTGCGGCGTCTGCGGGTTCTGCGGCGTCTGCGGGTTCCGTGGGTTCTGCGGGTTCCGTGGGGGCCGCGGGAGGTCTTTCGGCGGGCGGGCCGGGTCTTCTCCGTACGGTCCGTGCGGCGGCCCCGAAGACCAAGGCCGCCCTCGCCTCCGGTACGGCGGCGGCCACGGCCATCGCGGTCGTCCTGACCCTCGGGGTCAACGAGGCGCCCTCGACGGTGACTTCGCCCACGAGGGAGCCGCTGGCTCAGGGGCCGGTGGTGGGGCCCGCGGTGGGACCGACGGAAGGGCCGGCGGCGGATACCCCGGCAGACCCCCGGACGGTCACGGCCGAACGGGGTCGGAGCCGGGTCGGCGGGGCGGAGGCGGTCGTAGCGGGAGACGGGTCGGGCGTGCGGCGGGGCGGGGGAGGCCCGGAGACAGCGGGGCCCGAGGAGCCGGGTGACTCCGGCTCGGGGGAGCGGGAGCAGCCTGCGCCGGTGGTGCCGGGTCCTGGTCCTGGTCCTGTGGAGCCTGCGCCGGTGGTGCCGGGTACGGGTCCTGGTCCTGTGGAGCCCGCGCCGGAGGTCCCGGACCCCGGCCCCACTGCTGCGGTGCCCGCGCCGGTGGTGCCGAGCCCCGACCCCACCCCTGCGGAGCCCGCCCCGGTGGTGCCGGATCCCAGTCCCAGCCCAGCGGAGCCCGCTCCGGAGGTGCCGAGCCCCGACCCCACCCCTGCGGAGCCCGCCCCGGTGGTGCCGGATCCCAGTCCCAGCCCTGTCGACCCCCTGCCCGGTGACGACCCGCCCGTACCGGAGCCGAGCAGCCCGACTCCGGTTGATCCTCCGCCTGTTGAGGAGACACCGGCCCCGCCGGCGTACTCCGAGCCCTCACCCGCTCCGGAGCCTCCCGAGATCCCGGAACCTTCGGAGCCCCCGGTCGCCCCGGAGCCCCCCGAGACCCCGCAACCCCCGGTCGGCGGAGGCTGCGGCGGCGAGCCCGCACCCGCGCCCGGGAAACCCGTCGCGGAACAGCAGGCAGCCGAACCGGCGTCGAACCGGCCGCAGACGCGGGCCGACGCGGGCTGACGCGGGGCAGGCGTCCTGAATCCTCACGGCCTCACTGGTGGTACGGCTGCTGCGGCGCCTGTCCGCCGTGCACCTGCCCGCCCTGCCCACCACCGGCGGCCGCCTGCGCCTGCAACTGCTCCGCCTCCTGCGCGCTCAGCTTGCTCTCCGCACCGCAGAAGGTGCACTGCGTCGCGTACTTGGTGGAGATCGGGAAGAGCGGCACGAAGAACAGCGTGAACTTCGTGACCCGCTTGCGCAGCGTGTGCGCGGCCGGATTCCCGCACCGCCCGCACACCAGGGTGAGTATCGCGAGCTGGTACAGGTAGCCCTTGGTGCCAAAGAGGATGAGCATGGTGTGGTCGCCTTCCGGATCGGTGCTTGAGAGGCAGTATCCCCGCAGCCGCCGCGCGCGCCGAGTGGCGGCCGCATCCCGTGGACCGACGTAGGCGGACCGGACAGACGAACGGCGCCGCCCACCCCTGGAACGGGACGGGCGGCGCCACACGTCGAAACCGGGGACTTATCCGGGGAACGGCTTGCTCGCCTCGTCCTCAGCCTTGATGCACGCGTCGAGCTTCTTCTGGATGGCGGCCGCGTCGCTGAGCGCCTTACGGGCGGCCGCGGTCTCCCCGAGCTGCTTCAGCTTCGCGGCCTTGGCCTTGAGGTTGGCGATCTGCTGACGCATCTGGCCCTTGTCGCAGGTGATGGCGGCCTTCACCGACACCTGACCCCGATCGGCCGACGTGGCGGCCTGAGCGGGCGCCGACGTGATGAAGAAGCCTCCGACGATGGCCGCGGAGACGGCCAGGGCGGAAAAGCGCTTGGTCATGAGTGTTTCCCCCAGATAGGGCTGACATTGGTCGGAGTGGATCTTACAAAACTCATGTAACTCGTCAGTAACAAGCCGGACTTCGCCCACCGGACGACCCAAGCCATCGCGCACCGACCCGTGCCACCCCGCACCGACCCGTGCCACCCCGTACGTCGAATGCGCGCCTCCCCGATCGACGCGAGGGTGAAGGAAGCACCCCCGGACCCATCCCCGGACCCATCCCCAGACCACAGGAGCCGACCCCCATGGCCACGACCACGACCAAGACCACGACCGTGACCGCGGACCTGGCCATCTCCCTCGACGGCTGTATCGCCGGCCCCGGCGTCACCCCCGACAACCCCGGCGGCGACGGCGCCGAGCCCCTCTTCGAGTGGATCCACAACCTGGCGAGCTGGCGCGAACGCCAGGGCATGACCGGCGGCGAGGAGAACCGCGACTCCGAGCTGATGCGGGAGTGGTTCGACGCGACCGGCGCGGTGGTGATGGGCCGCATGATGTACGACACGGGGGCGGACTTCTGGGGCGAGAACCCGCCGTTCCGGACCCCGGTCCTCGTCCTGACCCACCGCCCGCACCCGACCCTGGTCAAGCAGGGCGGCACGACCTTCACCTTCGTCACCGAGGGCATCCACAGCGCCCTCGCCCAGGCCAGGAAGGCCGCCGGGGACAGGAACGTCGACATCGCGGGCGGGGCGAGGACCGTACGGCAGTACCTCCGGGCCGGACTCATCGACGAGCTGCATCTGCATATGGTGCCGGCGCTGCTGGGGGACGGGCTGCGACTGTTCGAGGGGGTGGGGGCGGGCCGCCTCGAACAGGTGAGAGCGGAGGCCACGCCTCTGGCGACCCACCTGAAGTACCGCGTCGTGAGGTGACCGGCCTGGACCGGGACCCGGTTCAGCTCTCCAGGCGGCTCAGCGCCTCCATGGCCTCGCGCTCGATGCGTGACAGGTCGAGGAGGGTGGTGCCCGCCCGTACGAGGTACTGCTCTTCCCCCGACTCCCCGGCCCGGGTGATCAGCGCGGCGACCTCGGTCCACAGAGCGGCCGCCTCGGCGTACAGCCGGTGCCCGGTGCGCAGGTGATCACTGTCGACGCACTCGGCACACTCCGCGAGGAAGTCACGGTAGAGATTGCGGAACAGCGCACCCCCGGTACCGGCCTTCTCCATCAGCAGGGCGGCCTGCGGCAGGTCCCGCCCCGGGTCGTCACTCCGCCGCAGCCATGTGCGTACGGCCTTGCCGGCCTTGTCGATGCCCCGGTGACCCAGATTGGCGATGGGCGGGTTGAGGAAGGCGTGGGCGCAGGCGGTGACGGAGGCCATGATCGACGTCCGAAGCGCGGGCAGGTCCCGGGGCGCCGTGAGCGCGAAGGACCGGTGCTTGGCGGCCATGGGCCCCCGGGCGGCCCGAGCCTCGGCGAGACTGCCCAGACTGGTGCACACGGCACCGCCCTGCTGCTCGGTGTCCACGAGCCGGGCGACACGGTCGTCATAGCCGTACAGGGCGACGACGTGCCCACCGAAGTGCACCTTCGCCGTGAAGTACTCCAGATGAAAACTGTCGAGTTGAAGCCCGACGGGCTGCCCGCTGTCGATGGCCTCCACGACATTCGCCCATCCCCTACGCGCCGAGGAGGTCTCCCGCACCGACAGCTCCAGCCCCAGCGTGTCGGCCAGATTCCTGCTGAGCTCGAACGGCTTCACCCGCCCGCCGAGAAAGGGAAACCCCATGCGCTTGCTGTCCCAGTAGACAAAGCCCAGCCCTCGACCCAGCCCGAACAGCATGGGCTCGGAGAGGTCGATGCCCTGGTGGCGGAGGAGGACCCCGAGGGTGGTGGTCTCGCAGTGCTGCATGGGCCGGGTATCGACACTGGTCAGCATGGGCATGCCGTGGTCTCCTGGGCAGGGATGATCAGTGAGGCATCAGTATCAGGCTGTCCCCGGGACGTGCCGTCGGATGAACAGGCCTACAGCCGACGACGGTTACGCCGAGGGAGGCGGAGGCATCCATCATGCCCAACCCGGGCATCCAGATCCTCGCCCACAAGCCGGCCTATCGGATGGCTTGAGAGGGCTGAGTGGTCGGGCAGGGGGTAGTCGATCCGAGGAAGGACAGTCGGCCAGACCAACGGAGGGACCCCGCCATGCCGCGCATGATCGAACGCATCAAGGAGTTCGCCAAGAGCCCGCAGGGCCGCCGCGCCACCGAACAGGCCCGCCGAGCAGCGGCAGACCCGCGGCGCAGGGCTCAGGCGAAGCAGTTGCTGGGCAAGCTTCGGGGACGTCACTGATCGCGTCGGCCGCACCGGCAGGCTCCGTCGGGGATCGCCTGGCGTGCCCTGTCTGAACTGGGCATGCTGCGAACGACCTGCGCTAGTCAGCAGCAACGCCATCGTCAGGAGTCACGGCGACGATGGCCACAGTGGGGGGCGGTGGCGCCGGGGTGTACACGTACGCCACTGCAAGCCCCGGCGCTCCGTCGTGGGGTTCGACCCTCGTCTTGCGGACTTCGACGCCGTCCTGGGGGCCGCTGAGGAGGACTCCGAGTCTGGGCACCTGTTCCAGTTCCTGCCGCAGCGTTTCCAGCGCCTGCTCCGCTCCCAGAGCCTTCGCCCGATCGGCCGCCCGTACTGTCACGGCCGCGATCACACCGCTCACCGGTCCGGTGCCTCCTGTTTCAGCCGCGCCGCAAGGTCGATGCCTTCCTGTACGGCGATGTCGAACTCTGGATCCTGGTAGAGGCGGATCCTGCCCCGATAGTCGACGATCACCGTTGCGACAGCGTTGAGGTCGGTCTCCGACGAAGCCTCCAGCGCGCGCTGAAGATCCGCTTCGAAGGACTCTCGGTCACCGGGGAAGCCGTGCCCGGCCCGAAGGGCAGCCCGGATGTCACCGATGGTCTTCAACGGCAGCGCCGCAGGTCCGGGCGTCTCGGCGTGCTGTGCGCTCACGATCGTCTGCTCCTTGTCGTCCGCTGTCCTAGGGGGAGTGTCCTACAGCGGCCTGAGTGCTGCCGAGGGAACCCTTTGCCCGTGCATCAAACGTCAGGGCCGCAGGACACCGTCCATGAAGGCGCGCCACGCCTCGCCGGCAAGAGCGATCACGGGTCCCGCCTCCAGCTTCGAGTCACGCACGAGGATGTCTCCACCGGTCGACGCGCACTCGACGCACTCTCCCCCCGCACCATTGCTGTACGAAGACCTGAACCACACCGGATGGCCGCTGACATGGGTATTCGCAGTGCTCACCTTGCGTAATCCTTCAACACCGTCTCGATCAATTGGATGGAGCGTTGAGGACTCAGAGCTGCGGCCCGCAGGCCGTCGAAGGCTCTGGTGTACTCACGAACATGATGCTCGCCTTCCAGGTACACGGCATCGGTGATGCCGTCGCGATACACCAGGTCCTGGTCTTCCGGATCGGGGAAGCCGAGCAGCGTGAAGGTCCCGGTGGCCGGATACGTGCCCGCATCGAAGGGGAGCACCTGCAAGGTCACACTCGCCAACTCGGCTGACTCCAGGACCCGTTCCAGCTGCTCCCGCATCAGGGCCCGATCCCCGATGACATTGCGCAGAGAACCCTCGTTGACGATGAACCAGGCTTCGGGAGCGTCTGTGCCCGTCAGCATGGCCTGGCGCTCCATGCGGACCCGCACGGCCCTGTCGATGTCCTCGGCCGACATGTGGGCTCCCGTCTTGTACAGCTCACCGGCGTATGCCTCCGTCTGCATGAGGCCGGGGATCAGTTCGCACTGATACTGGCGGAAGGTGGAGGCTTCCTGCTCCAGGCCGATGTAGATGTTGAACCACTCGGGGACACCGGAGCCGTGCACCTGCCACCAGCCACGCGTCTTGGCCTCCCGTGCCAATGACTTCAGGAACTCCCGCAGTTCGTCGGTGGTGCCATAGAAGCGGCACAGCGCATCGATGTCCGACGGTTGGACCCGGCCGTTGCCCGTCTCCATGCGGTTGACCTTGGAGCCGCTCCAGTCCAGCGCCTCGCCGACCTGCGCGCAGGTGAGCGCGCTCTTCTCGCGAAGCTTCTTCAGCTCGATCGAGAGCCGGCGACGGCGTGCCGTGGGTGACCCGGCCATCTCAACCACCTTTCGGATATCGGGCGTTCAGTCTCGCGCCAAGGGGTGTGCCTGCCAATCACCCGGAAGTGGGAATCTCTTCCTGCACATTGCACGAAGGGATACGCGCACGCCACTCTGGCCCAATGCCACTCAACGTGAGGGCTCATGACGCTCCGCGATCGCCAGCGTGGGCGTGTGTGTGACGAGAGGGGACTTCGTGGTCCAGGAAGCGTGCGTGTTTCGGAAACCGTGGGACCTGGCCTTCAGCGCCGAACCAGAAGAAGTGGGCGCCCTTCGCCGGATCATGCGGCTCCATCTGGGGATCTGGGGCTTGGGACACATCTCCGACCAAGCTCAGCTCTGCGTCTCCGAGTTGGTGTCCAACGTCATCACCCACGTGGGTGTGGGCACCCCGGTCACGCTCACCGTCTCCATGAGCGGCACCCGTCTGCGCATCGAGGTCCATGACCCGGATACCCGCGCCTTGCCGACGCTCCTGGCCGCCGCGCCCGATGCCGAGGGCGGTAGAGGAATGGCACTGGTCGGCGCGGTTTCGGACCGCTGGGGCGTGCAACTCCGAGCAGACCGGAAGATCACGTGGTGCGAGCTGTCGACAGGGTTGCCTTCAGGTGGGGGCCGCACCGGGGACGCTCGTGCGAACGGGCGGCCGTCGTCGAGGAAGTAGCGTTGAGTAGCTGTCGGGCGACCGGTGGATTGCCACGCCTGGCGCGCTTTGCTGCATATCGCGAGTGTCAGCTCTCCAGGCCCTAGTGCCGGATTGGTCCAACTTTGAGCTGGCTCGGGGTGAGATGGTGCAAGCTCACGCGACCTTTCTTCACCGAGCTGGGGAGATCATTCGTGATCCACGTCAACCAGTGGGCTAGGTCCGTGACGCAGCAACCTGCCTCAAGGCTGCATGTCCCAAGGCGGAAGCTCGCTGGCGGTGACGATACTGCGGACGCGCAGGTCAGCTCGGCGGGCCGGCGTTGTTTGGTCGACGACAACGGAGCAGCCCATCCACTGTCCGCCGCGCTCCTCGACCATCGACCGCACAGCCCTTGCCTGGCTGCCCGTCTCGATCCAATCGTCGACGAGCAGCACCCGGTCTCCGGTCCCCACGGCGTCCCGCTGTAGACGCAATTCCTGGCGTGTTCCCCGGTAGTCGGGGTGGCTACGTCGGGTGACCTTCTTTCCGGGGAAGATCCCGGCGGCCTTGCGTACCGCGGCGAAGCCGACTCCGAGTTCGACAGCTACTGCTGCACCGAGCAGAAATCCCCGCGACTCGATGCCACAGACGGCCGTGATGCCGTCCTCCTGGAACGGTTCGGCCAGTCCGTGGACCATCCCAGCAAGTGCTCGGGGATCACGGAAGATCCCCCAGACATCGGCATGGCCGCCAACCCATTGGAAACGTTCGAGGACCAAGTCACGTGGGTGAGGCGTCATGATCGCGAGTTTGCGGATGTACCGGCAGCCATCGCAACCGGGTTACCCCGCTGCGATGGCCGAGTACGACCACACGTCCGCAGGCAACTGATGATGCAGTTGCCAGGTGATGGCCATGGGTCTGCTGCCCTCGTGTCGGACATAGGTCGCGGGACCAAGCAGCATCCACGGCTGGGCTTTGCCTATGTCGGTGTCCTTGTACCGCCGCATGAACAGCAGCACATGGCTCCCGCGTTGGACATGCTCTTGGTAGCGCAGCCCCGTGGGCGAGGTCTCTGCCGTGGTGCTCTGCGACTCCCAGTGGAACAGGGAGGGGCTCAACGCATAGTCCTTGTACCTGACGGTAGGGGAGAAATCCTTCTCGTTCTTCTCCAGTGTGATCAGTAGCGCGTCCGTCTGGTTCGGCTGGTCCCACAGGACTCCCTGCGCGAAGGACCCGGGCATCTGTCCGTTGAGACGAGCGACGCCAAGTGCAGCCAGGATCTCCGAGCGGTTGTAGGCGCTGTGGATCTTCAAGGGGATATGCGCATGAGGACCTTCCAGGGCAATGGGGAAGTGGTCGGTCTGACGCATCACATGCTTGAGCACCTGCCGCAGCTCACTACGGAGTGCTCGCTGCTCGCGAAGAGACTCCAGTCCTTCCGCGTAGGAGCCAAAGCCACCAGCCTTGTCCCAGAGGTTGAAGAAGAGCATGCGAGCGTAGGTCTGGTTCCTCGGGTCCAGAGCCTCGTACGCCGGAGCGTCATCGCTCAGCAGGCGGGCGTACGCCTCAGCGCGCTCAGGGTCGTCGACGTGGAGGAACGCGTGAACGCGCTTCAACAGATCCTCTTCGCCGTCCCGTTCAGGCAGTTCACTCAGGCCGGCACGCCGCAAAACAGAGGTCCAGGAATTGCTCGACTTGTACAGCTCCTTGATTTCGCGGCGGCTCTCTCTGAGGTAGTCCTCCAGAAGAGGCGTATTGAAGGCGCTGACTTCCTTGGCAAGGGTCTGAACGGTTGCCTTGATCTGCGTGCGGATGTTGTCCAGCACGATGTCCTTGGACTTGCCTTCAAGGATGATCTGGCAGCCGGACGGCAGAAGCGGGAAGTCGTGTTCGGCATGCTCAAGGAGACGGTTTCGCGACAAGTTTGTCATCGCGCGGAACTGCTCCTCGAACCGAAATTCCGCGCGATGTTGGCCGATGAAGTCCAGAACGGTCAGCACCGGCTTGTTTGGCGTACGCCGCAAGCCTCGGCCAAGCTGTTGAAGGAAGACGGTTGCACTGCTCGTCGGACGGAGAAGCAGCAGCGTATCGACGTCGGGGATGTCCAAGCCCTCGTTGAATAGGTCTACGGAGAAGATGACCTGGATCTGACCGGCTTTGAGTTCGGCGAGGATCCGGTCACGTGTCTCGGGCTTCGACTCGCTATCCAAGGCCTCAGCCCTGATCCCCGCGTCCTGGAAGCACTTCGCCATGAAGTGAGCGTGCTTCCTGGTGACGCAGAATCCGAGCGCTCGCATACTCAACGGGTCAGATACCTTGTCCCGCACCTGCTTGAGGACGATACGAGCTCGGGCGTGATCGGCGGAGAACAGGTCACCGAGCTGACTCTGATCGTACGTCCCCGAGCGCCAGTTGAGGCGAGTGAGATCTGTACCGTCTGGCAGGCCGAAGTAATGGAACGGGCACAGGAGGTCGTTGTCGAGCGCCTCCCACAGTCGCATCTCGGCTGCGATCCTGCCGTCAAAGAACTCGTTCTGCACATTGAGTCCATCGGCACGCTCAGGGGTGGCGGTCAGACCGAGGAGCTGCTTCGGTTTGAAGTGGTTGAGAACACGGCGATAGGTCGTAGCCGTCGCGTGATGGAACTCGTCGACGACGATGATGTCGAAGTGCTCAGGGTCGAACTGATCCAGTCGCTGATCGGTGAGCGACTGGACGCTCGCGAAGACATGCTGCCAGCCCCGCGGCAGTTCGCCGCTGAAGAGCGGTTCACCGAAGGAGGCGTCATCCAGTACTTCCCGGTACTTTCGCAGCGACTGCTTCAAGATCTCTTTGCGGTGAGCCACGAAGAGTAGCCGTGGGTACTGCTTGCCGCCCCACTGCTTGTGCAGATTTCGGTAGTCAAGGGCCGCCATGACGGTCTTGCCCGTACCAGTTGCGGCGACCAGCAGGTTCTGGTGATGGCCGCGGACCTCACGCTCGACGCGCAGCCGCTCCAGCATGTCGGCCTGGTGCGGGTACGGGCGCACTTCAAGGCCCGAAAGACTGATCTTGGCGTCCTGCTGAGACGTTGACCCGCCAGCCACCCCAAGAGCTTCGTCCAACTTGCGGGCGTCGCGATCGGGGTCGTAGGCCTCAAAAGCGATGTCGTTCCAGTAGGAGTCAAAGCTGGCCTCAAACTTGTTCAGCACGGCGGGTGTCGCGACGGACGACAGGCGTACGTTCCACTCCAGGCCATCGAGAAGTGCGGCTTTGGAGAGGTTGGAACTGCCTACGTACGCGGTATCGAAGCCAGTATTGCGGCGAAACAGCCAGGCCTTGGCGTGCAGGCGGGTGGAGCGGGTCTCGTAGTTGACCTTCACCTCGGCGCCAAAGTCTCGGACCAGGCGGTCGAGAGCATGCCGATCGGTGGCACCCATGTAGGTCGTCGTGATGACACGAATTGGTACGCCTCGGTGCGCGGCTTCACGCAGCGAACTCTCCAGGACGCGAATGCCGTACCACTTGACGAACGCGCACAGCAGGTCGATGCGGTCCGCCGTGGCCAGTTCCGCGCGAAGTTCGGCTCCCAGATTGGGATCGTCTGGGGCGTTGGTGATCAGTGCGGTTTCGGAGAGGGGGGTGAGGGGGCGGATTGCATAGACGCCGGGGGCTTCCTGTTCCGCGAGCGCGAGCAACTGACGGGGGCCATCGACGATGGTCTCGCTGTGCGCGCTTTCATCCTGCTCAGGCACGCTAACGGTCAGCGACTGCATGATTTGGTTGGCGACCGCGACCTGTTCCTTCTGCGGCAGTTGAGCCAACCGACGGCCGATCGCTTCACTGATGTGCCTGGCCAGCACATGCGGGGTGGACTCCGCGCTGACCTCTGCGTCGATGGCTTTCCAGCCCGCAGCCTCGAGTCCCTCAATCTGAGCGTGCAGTTCCTGCGTGACCAGCCGTTCGTGGACGCCAGCCCTGAGGTCCCCCGATTCCGCCACGACTGCTCCTTCGTTCCCGTGTGCCGCTGTGGATCTTTTCTAACAGCAGCCACTGACAACTGGAGGCCTTGTGGCGAAAGCCGATCGTCGAGCAGTTCCGTGGTCCGCCCGCTTCCTTGCAGTGTCGTGCCTCCGTGGACTGCGTCAAGGGCGCTCCCTGCGGTCGCGTCGCCTGCGGCGATCGGCCTTCGGCCGGCCCTTGACCCAGTCCGCTCCGGCACGGGGGAGAAGCGAGCGGGCGGCCGGGGGGGAGGGGTGGCCCAGGGGGTGAGGGTTCGGTGCGTTGAGGTGTGGGCCGGGGGGGCGGGTGCGCAGTCGTTGTCCGGGTGTGGGGCGGGTTGGCGGCTCTCCGTTGGAGGGGGTGCGGGTACAGGGCCGGGAGTCTCGGGGCGGGGCGGTCGGTGGTGGTGGCGCCTGGCTCGTCAGGTGAAGTCCGCTGCCGTGATGCCGGCCGCGTGGCCCGGTGGCCATTCGACCAGTTCGATTCGGTAGCCGTCCGGGTCCGTGAGCCAGGATGTTCTGGGGCCGTCGGGGCCGCCCGGGTGTTGGATCGGGCCGGGGTTCAAGCCTGCCTCGGCCAGCCGCACCAGCTCGTCGGGCAGGGCGTCGACCTGGATCGCCAAGTGGTCGAAGCCCGTGCCCAGCTCGACCGGGCCGTCGGCCGGGCGGTGGACCAGTTCCAGGGAGGCGGCCGGTTCGTCGGGGAAGCTGAGGATCGCGAGGTGGCCTGCCTCGCCGGCTTCCACCCGGCCCAGTTCGACGTAGCCCAAGGCCGTGTAGAAGGCCAGCGAGCGGTCCAGGTCGGATACACGGTACGAGACGAAGAGTGTTTTCACGCGGACCCCTCGGAACGGTGGACCCGGTAACGCAGGTGTGTGACGTCCCTGTCGTCCAGCCGTCGGACCAGGTCGAGTTCGATGTGCTGACCGCCCAGGTGGTCGAAGAGGCGTCTGCCCTCCCCGAGCAGGACGGGAATCAGGTGGATCTCCATCTCGTCCAGGTGCCCTGCGCGCAGCAGCGCCTGGGCCGTGGACGCGCCGTGGACCATGACCGGCCTGTTCCCGGCGGCCATGCGGGCCTGGTGGGCGCAGTCGTCCACGTCCGTGACGAAGCGGGCGTGGCCCGGTGGCACGTCCCCCTCGTCCGCCTGGCGGGTGAGGACGAGGATCGGGACGCCGTCGTGGTGGTCGCCCTGCCAGCGCCGGGCCAGTTCGAAGGTGCGGCGGCCGGAGATCAGCGCGCCGGTCGCCAACGCCTCGCGGTAGACCTGGCCGCTCGGGCCGTCGGAATTCCGGTCGTCGAGCCAGTTGAACAGGCGTCCGCCGTCGCGTCCGAGCTCCTGGCCCGGTCGGTCGTCCGGGCCCGCGATGTAGCCGTCGAGCGACATCGACATGTACAGCCGGATCGGGTTCCTCATCGCGGGCCCCATCTCTTCTCCGTGACGCGACACCGGGCAGGTGTGTCACAGGGAAGACCTCAAGGGGCGGGCGAATTCATCGGTCAGCGTCGACCTGCGGCTTCCGGAGCCCGCCCCCACGGCGACCTACTCGCCGTGACACTCCCCGTAGACCCGCCCCGACCCGCACCAGCACGCCGTCCCCCGCTGCGGCGGCCACTCCACCGCGCGGCCTCGCGCCGCCAGCGTCGTCGCGTACTGGGGGAGGAGTGAGGTCTCCGCCGGGGACATGCCCTCCGACGCGGCGAACGCCTCGTAGGAGGGGACCGTGCCGGAGACGATGCCCAGGTTCGGGGTGCCGGAGGAGGACAGCTCGCGCAGGGACTCCTCTATCGTCGCCAGGTGCTCCTCGTGGGAGGGGTACTCCGACTCCAGCGAGGGGTACGCCGCCAGCAGCTCCGAGAGTTCGGACGCCGGCCAGTGCAGTACCGCCACCGGGAACGGGCGCGACAACGCCTCCCGGAACGTGCCGAGTTCGGCGCGCAGACGGCTGATCTCCGCCTCCAGTTCCGCCGGGTTGTCCGAGCCGAGGGACCACACGCGCTTCGGGTCGTGGAGTTCGTCCAGGGAGACCGGGGAGGTGTGCAGGGTGTCCG
Organism: Streptomyces griseorubiginosus; assembly: GCF_001514195.1. Lineage (GTDB taxonomy): Bacteria > Actinomycetota > Actinomycetes > Streptomycetales > Streptomycetaceae > Streptomyces > Streptomyces griseorubiginosus. The sequence goes on from NZ_KQ948746.1 coordinate 186,073, forward strand.
CCAGGGTGTCCCAGTCGTCGTGGGCCAGGCCGAGCATCCTCCGGACGCGGTGACGGCCGAACAACAAAGGATGCGTGGAGTACGGCGGCTCCGCGACGTCCGTCAGGAGGACCCTCGCGCCCTGCGTGAACGTCTCCTGCGCCTGCTCCAGCTCGTCGTGGGACTCCAGGGCCTCCGCCACGATCACCCAGGGCGCCGGGTCCCGGGGAGCCGCCGCGCGGACGCCCTCGATGATCGCGCGGGCCTCGGCCTCATGGCCGTACTCCCAGAGGTTCGCGGCCTTCAGGGCGCGGACCAGGAACGGGTTCTCCAAGCCGTCCTGCGCGGCCAGCAGGCGGTCGTAGAGGGAGGACGCGGCGGGGCGGTCGCCGGCCAGTTCCAGGTGGGCCGCGGCCTGCACGAGCAGGGCCTCGGCGTCCTCGGGATACCGGTCGGCGGTCCGCTCCAGGCGCGCCGCTTCGGCGTTGTGGTCGACGTTCTCGGCAGGCGTGTCGGGGCGCATGGGGGACACCGTACTGCCGATCAGTGACAAAGGAGAGAGAGGTGCAGGCCAGGGGCCGGGTGACCCGCAGGACCCCGGCCCGCACCACGCCGGACTCAGATCGTCACACCGTCGATCTGCAAGGTCTGCACCGCCTTCGCCGCGAACGGCACCGCCACCGACTTCCCGCTCAGGAACGTGTTGGAGTACGAGGCGTACTTGTCGCCGCCCGTCGTCACCGTGTTCCAGCGCGGGACCAGGCCGCCCGAGCCGCCCGTCACCGTGGTGAAGCGGGACAGGTCGAAGGTGAGCGTCTGGGCCGAGGTCGAGGTGTTCAGGGCCACGATGACCAGGCGCCTGGCCGAGGCGTCGTAGGCCGCGACCGCGTTGCTCACCCCCGTGTCGAGGATCTTCATCCCGGGGCGGATGTGCCGGCTGAACTGGGCCAGCACGTAGTACTTCGTCTCGATCGCGCCGGCCTGGAGGGTGCCGGCGTCGTACTTGATCACGCCCCAGCCCGCCGTCGGGTCCATGACCTGCCAGTAGACCCAGGCCGTGGGGTGCAGCCAGCGGAAGTCGTAGAGGAGGTTGAAGGCGGTGGTGTACCCGGTGCCGTCGCCGTCGCCGGTCTCGGAGTTCCACAGCTTTTTGCCGGCCGTGGTCACCACGTCCGTGTAGAGCAGGTCCCTACGGCCGTCCGCGCCCTGGTAGCCGTGCACGTTGACCTGGTTGACGTACCCCTTCGTGGTCGAGCTGAAGGAGTTCCAGGTGGTGCGGGCGAGGTCGTAACTCGTCTCGTCCGAGGCCGAGATCTTCACGCCGGTCAGGCCGCGGTTGTTCAACTCGCTGCGCAGGTACGGCAGTACGGCCGACTGGACCGACGCGTCCATGTGGCAGCCCTCCTGCGTGCCGGTCGCCGTCCACCAGGACGAGGAGGGCTCGTTGAAGGCGTCGACCGTCGAGAAGTTCACGCCCCAGTTGTTCTTGGCGTAGAGGGCCACCGAGGCGAGGTGGGAGGCGTGCTGGCGGTAGTTCCAGGACTGGAGGTTGTTGCCGCCGCCGGAGGCGCCGGAGGGGTTGTGGTTCAGGCACATCCACCACATGGGGGAGTTGGCGAACAGCTCCGAAGTGGCCCCGCGCGAGGTGGCCTTGACCAGCATCGCGCGCTGGTTGGCGTCCGCCGTCCACTTCCAGGCCCAGGAGGTCGGGTCCTCGTTGTTCCAGTCCTGCCAGTAGCCCTCGATCTGCTTGAAGCCGGGGATGTTCGCCGACGCGACCATCGACTCGCCGCCGACCGTGTTCCAGCTGCACGCGCCCAGGTTGTAGCGGGCGATGTTCAAGCCGAGTCCGGGCAGCGAAGTGCCGTTGTAGGTCGTGGACTTGGTGGTGAAGAAGAGGTCGGCGAAGTCGTCCCGCGCGCCGAACACGTTGGCCCACCAGGCCAGGGAGGTGCCCCAGCCCTCCCAGGTGCCGTACGACGTCCCCGGGCTGACCGCGATCGTGGCGTCCGCGCGGGCGGTGCCGGTGGCCAGTGCGCTGCCGAGGAGGGTGCCTCCTGCGGCTGTCAGCAGCGTTCTGCGTCGGATCATTGCTACTCCGAACTCCGAGGGGCGACGCGGCGTCCCACCGGCGTCGTAGCCCGTCCCGTTCTTGCCACGTCGAAGCATCGGGTGTGGCCGGTGGGGTTGTCGAGAGTTCTGACATCCCTTTCTAAAACCGGTGGAAGAAGTGTGGCATCTCGGACGTGCGGTGCCCCGTGGACCTGTACGTCCGCCTGCCTCCGGCAACAGTCCGCCTGCCTCTGGTGACTTGGAGGTGCGGCCCCTATCGTGCGGCCGCATGCGGTCCCGCATCGTGCACCACGGAACCCGCCGCCGACGCGCGCGGCGCCGCCGCGTGCTGTGGACCGGCGGCGAGGTCCTGGTGACCGTCGGGGTCGTCCTCATGCTGCTCGTCGTCCACCAGCTGTGGTGGACCAACCGCGAGGCCCGGGAGGGCGCCCGGCGGAAGGTCGAGGCGCTGGAGCGGCAGTGGGGGCAGGAGGGCGACGGCCTCGGCTCGGCCCACGATCCGGTGATGGGCGAGGGCGCTACCACGGGCGACGGGAGCGCCGGAGCCGGCAAGGACCGGTCCACCGCGAGCCGATCCGGCAACTCCACGCACTCACAGCCCAGTTGGACGCAGGCCTACGCCATCCTCACCGTCCCCCGCCTCCACCTCCGCGTCCCCGTCGCCGAGGGGGTCGGCAAGCAGGACGTGCTCAACAAGGGGTACGTCGGCCACTACCCCGGCACCGGACAGCCGGGCCAGGTCGGCAACTTCGCGCTCGCCGGACACCGCAACACCCACGGCGAGCCCTTCCGGTACGTCAACCGCCTGAGCCCCGGGGACACCGTCCGGGTCGAGACCCGGAGCGCGGTCTACACGTACGCCGTCGACAGGACCCTGCGCCAGACCTCGGCCCGCGACGCGGGAGTGATCCGCCCCGTCCCGCGCTCGACGGTCCACCCCTCCTACGGCTACACCACGCCCGGCCGGTTCATCACCCTCACCACGTGCACCCCCGAGTACACGTCCCGGTACCGGCTGGTGGTGTGGGGCACCTTGGTCTCCACGCAGCCGCGTTGACGTGATCACCGAGGAGGGCATCCGCGAGAAGCGCCGGTACCAGGAGTCGCCGCCGCGCGACGAGTACGTCCCCACCGACCGGGGCGCCGCCCTGTGGCCGACCCCGCGCGCCCTCAGCGGCCGGGGCCGCGAGCACCACGGCGACAGCGCGCCCCTCGTCTTCCAGCACGCCGACTGCGGTACCGAACTCGGCTCGTACGGCGAATGCCCCGCCTGCGCGACCGTCGTACCGGTCGAGGACGTCCCTCATGCTTCCGGGGCCCGGCCTCGACCCCGACCCCGTGAACCCGGTCAGCTTGGGCCCTGCGCAAGCCGAAGAGGCTCTTGGAGCCACTCCGGGTCGATCAGGTATAACCGGAGGAGGATCCGTGCCGCCGGGAGCGGCGGCGAGGAAGACGCCAGTGGACATGCCGGGGGAGGGGGAGTCGCCGTGCACCGCAGCTGGACCGTGGCGCGTCCCGTCGTGAACCGCAGCTGGACGACATCGCGTCCCGTCGTGAACCGCAGTTGGACGACATCGCGTCCCGCCTTGAACCGCAGCTGGACGACAGCCCGTCCCGCCGCCGTGCTGCTGCTCCTCGTCCTCGACCTCGTCCTGCTCGACACCGGCAGCCTCTCCGCCGCCGTCGCCCTCGCCGCGACCGCCGCGGCCGGCTCCGCCTTCGCCGCCTGCTCGCTGCTCGCCTCGCGCTGCGCGCCCGCCGTGCCGCCCACCCGGGTCCGTACGGCCATCCGCGACCGGGACCGCCGTACGGCCTTCCTCCCGCAGCGCGACCCCGACGCCAAGGGCCGCCCCCGCCCCCGAGCCCCCGGTCACGCCCTCCGGACGACCACCGCGTAGGGCTTCGCCTCCACAGCAGTGCACCCCGCGCGGGTCGTCATGCCGCCTTCACCGCTTCCGGCACGACGAGACCCCCGGAGGGCTCACCCATGTCTGTCTTCGCCGACCTGGTCCAGCACCTGGCCGACCTGCTCCACCCCCTCTTCGGCGCCACCGCGGCCGCCGCCGCGATCGTCCTGTTCACCGCTTTCGTACGACTGCTCGTGCACCCCCTGTCCCGCGCCGCCGCCCGCGGTCAGAAGGCCCGAACCAGGCTCCAGCCGAAGATCGCCGAGCTGCGGAAGAAGCACAAGGACAGCCCCGACAAGCTCCAGAAGGCCGTAATGGAACTGCACGCCGAGGAGAAGGTCTCACCGCTCTCCGGCTGCCTGCCCGGCCTCCTCCAGATGCCGGCGTTCTTCCTGCTGTACCACCTCTTCTCCAACACCACGATCGGCGGCCGCACCAACGCGCTGCTGAGCCACGAACTCTTCGCCGCGCCGCTCGGCGGGCGCTGGGCGGACGCGCTCGGGGACGGCGGGGTGTTCGGGGGAGCCGGGCTCGTCTACGTCTGCCTGTTCGTGTTCGTGATCGTGGTGGCGACCTTCAACTACCGCCGCACCAAGCGGATGATGGCCGCGAACCCGGTCGTGCCGGTGACCGACGGGCAGCCGGTGCCCGGTACCGCCGCGGTGAGCCGGCTCATGCCGTACATGTCCTTCTTCACCCTCTTCACCGTGGCGGTGGTGCCGCTCGCTGCCGCGCTCTACGTGGTGACCAGCTCGACGTGGGCGGCGGTGGAGCGGGCGGTGCTCTATCGCTGATCGGTGCGGTGGATCTCTGGTCGGCCCAGTCCCTGACCAGTCCAGTCCGTGAACCGGGTATTGCGGACTGGACGGCGACCTTGGACGATCGACCAGTCATCCGATGGCTGCACCCGTCGGAGGACGCCCCGCGATCGAGGAGAAAGTCATCATGAAGCTGCTGCGAGTCGGAACGGCGGGAACGGAGACGCCCGCGCTGCTCGACGCCGACGGGGTCCTGCGGGACCTGTCCGGGGTCGTGGAGGACATCGACGGGACGCTGCTCGCCGACGACACGGCACTCGGCCGGGTCCGCGCGGCCGCGGAGTCCGGGGAACTCCCCGAGCTCGACGCGACCGGGCTGCGGGTCGGGCCGCCGCTCGCGCGCATCGGCAAGATCGTCTGCATCGGGCTCAACTACCACGACCACGCCCGTGAGACCGGCGCCGAGCCGCCCGCCGAGCCGGTGATCTTCTTCAAGGCCGCGGACACGGTGGTCGGGCCGTACGACACCGTCCTGGTGCCCCGGAAGTCGGAGAAGACCGACTGGGAGGTCGAGCTGGCGGTCGTCATCGGACGTACGGCCCGCTACCTGGGCTCCGCGGAGGAGGCGCTCGCCCATGTCGCCGGGTACGCGATCTCGCACGACGTGTCCGAGCGGGAGTTCCAGATCGAGCGCGGCGGGACCTGGGACAAGGGGAAGAACTGCGAGACCTTCAACCCCCTGGGCCCGTGGCTGGTGACGGCGGACGAGGTGGGCGACCCCCAGGATCTCGCGCTGAAGCTGTGGGTCAACGGCGAGCTGAAGCAGAACGGCACGACCGCCGAACAGATCTTCCCCGTGGGCGAAGTGGTGCGGTACGTCAGCCAGTTCATGACCCTGTACCCCGGTGACGTCATCAACACCGGTACGCCGGCGGGGGTCGCGATGGGGGAGCCCGAGCCCAAGCCGTACCTGCGGGCGGGGGACGTGACGGAGCTGGAGATCTCCGGACTCGGGCGTCAGCGACAGGAGTTCAAGGACGCGTAGCCGCCCCGCGGGGAGAACAGGGGACTGCGCGTAGTCCGGCGGCTGCGGGCCGTGTGTGGCTCGTCGCGCAGTTCCCCGCGCCCCTGGGTGGGTCCAGTCACCCCAGTAGCGATGCGAGCCTGCGCCAGGCCTCCCTCGGAAGGCTGTAGCGCGGGCCTCCGTCCACGATCTGGAGCGCCACATGGTCCGCGCCCGCCGCGAGGTACTCGTCGATGCGGGCGCGGATCCCGTCCTCGGAGCCCCACGCGTAGACCGCGTCGACCAGACGGTCGCTGCCGCCGTCCTTCAGGTCGTCCTCCGTGAAGCCGTTGCGGAGGAAGTTGTTGGTGTAGTTGGGCAGGCCCAGGTAGACGGCCAGGGAGTCGCGGGCCAGGGCGCGGGCGCGGGTCGGGTCGCTCTCCAGCACCACCTTCAGCTCCGGGGCCAACAGGGGCTGTTCGCCGAGGAGTTCGCGGGACCTCGCCGTCTGCTCCGCGGTGACCAGGTACGGGATGGAGCCGGCCGAACGGTTCCGGGCGAGCTCGACGGTCCTGGGGCCCAGGGCGGCCAGGACCCGGGCCCCGGCCGGGACTCCCGCCGCGTCCAGGGCGTCCAGGTAGGCGACCAGCGCCGAGTACGGACGGCGGTACTGCTCCGCCAGCTTGGCGTGGCTGACGCCCAGACCCAGGACGAAGCGGCCGGGGTGGGCGGTGTTCAGCTCGGTGAAGCTCGCGGCGGCGGTCTTCGGTTCGTGGTCCCAGATGCTCTGGACGCTGGTGCCGACGACCAGCCGGGAGGTCGCTTCGAGGAGCGGGGCGGCGTTGGCGGCGGAGCTGCTGCCGCCCAGCCAGATCGCGCCGAAGCCGAGCTCCTCCAACTCGGCGGCGGCCTCCGCGCGTTCACCGCGCAGCGCCGGGTCCTCCCCGCGCAGACCGCCGCCGTTCCAGATGCCGTACGTTCCGATGGTCTCCTTCATGGCAGGTGCCAACGTGGGAGAGCCCGGCGATAATCCCCGCTCCGACGACCGCTCGGCCGACCGCTCGGCTAGCGGTCCTTGCTCAGGAACTCCTCCAGCGCCTCCACGACGAAACGGTGGTCCTGGAGCTGGGGCAGCCCCGACACCGTGACCGTGCCGACGACGCCCACGCCCTCGACCGTGATCGGGAAGGAGCCGCCGTGGGCCGCGTACACGTCGGGGTCCAGCCGGGAGGACTCCTCGAAGGTGCTGCCCTTGGCGCGGAAGCGGGCGCCGACCAGGTAGGAGGCGGAACCGTAGCGTTCCACGACCCGGCGCTTGCGGTCGATCCAGGCGTCGTTGTCCGGGGTGGAGCCCGGCAGGGCCGCGTGGAAGAGCTGCTGGCCGCCGCGGTGGATGTCGATGGCCACCGGCGCCTGCCGCTCCCTGGCCATGTCGACCAGGAGCGAGCCCAGCGCCCACGCGTCCTCGTAGGTGAACTGCCGGAAGACCAGGCGCCGTTCCTGCGCCTCCAGCTCCTCCAGGGGCGGGGTGAGTTCCGGGTGGAACTTCGGGGTCAGCTCGGTGTTGTGGGTCACAGCTCCACCGCCACTCCGTCGCGGGCCGAACGGCGCGCCGCCTCCAGTACGTCGAGGGCGGCGGCCGCCTCCAGCGCGGTCACCGGGTTGGTGCCGCCCTCGGAAAGGGCCCTGGCCACGGCCGCATAGTAAGCCGGGTAGTCGCCGGGCAGGGTGGGGACGGGGCTGCCGCCGCCGGTCACGGGGGACTCACCGGCACCCAGCCGGCCCCACAGCGACTCGGGCTCGCGGCCCCACTCGGCCGACGTCCCGGGCCGCTCGCCCTCCCTGAGCGCCGCCTCCTGCGGGTCCAGGCCGTACTTCACATAGCCCGCCTTCGAGCCCAGCACCCGGAAACGGGGGCCGAGTTGGGCGGTGGTGGCGGAGACGTGGAGGTGGCTGCGGACTCCGCTCGCGTGGGTGATCGCGAGGAACGTGTCGTCGTCGATCGAGGCGCCCGGGCGGCGGATGTCCGTCTCGGCGTAGACGGTGGCGGCGGGGCCGAAGAGGGTGAGCGCCTGGTCGACGACGTGGCTGCCGAGGTCGTAGAGCAGACCTCCGATCTCTGCGGGGTCGCCGGACTCCCGCCAGCCGCCCTTGGGCTGTGGCCGCCAGCGCTCGAAACGGGACTCGAAGCGCCACACGTCGCCGAGTTCGCCCTCGTCGAGCAGCTTGCGCAGGGTCAGGAAGTCGTTGTCCCAGCGGCGGTTCTGGAAGACGGAGAGCAGCAGGCCGCGCTCCTCGGCGAGGGCGGCGAGCTCGCGGGCCTCGGCCGCCGTGCCGGCGATCGGCTTGTCGACCACGACGGGCAGACCGGCCTTCAGGGCGGTCGTGGCGAGCGGAACGTGCGTCCTGTTGGGCGACGCGATGACGATCAGGTCCAGGTCGGCGGCGAGGGCGAAGAGCTCGTCGGTGTCGGCGACGGTACGGACGTCCGGGTGCTCGGCGCGGGCCTGTTCCTGCCGCTCGGGGTTCGAGGTGACCACCGTGTCGAGAACGAGGCCCTCGGTGGCGGCGATCAGCGGGGCATGGAAGACGGAACCCGCGAGGCCGTAGCCGACGAGGCCCACGCGGAGGTCAGCAGCAGTCATGCCGTCCACTTTCGCAACGCTGTTGCCAAAGTGCAAGCGCGGGAGAGAATGGGCCACGTGAACGGGATGAGCGGACGGCGTACGGGTGGTGGGGTGCGGGTCGCCGGTGAGGGGGCGCGGAAGGTGGGTGAAGCGCGGAAGGTGGGCGAGGTCCGGGCGGCGGCGGATGCGGGGGTCAATCTGCCGGCTCTGCGCAGCCACAACACCGCGCTCGTGCTGGACCTGCTGCGGCGGGCCGGCGTCGAGGGGATCAGCCGACTGGAGCTCGCCGAACGCACCGGGCTGACCCCTCAGGCCGTCAGCAAGATCACCGGGCGGTTGCGGGACGCGGGCCTGGCTGCCGAAGCGGGGCGCCGAGCCTCGACCGGCGGCAAGCCGCGGACCGTACTGCGCCTGGTGCCGGAGGCGGGCCACGCGGTGGGCGTCCACCTGGACCGTGACGCCCTGCGCCTGGTGCTGGTGAACCTCGCGGGCACGGTCGTGGGGGAGCGGTACACCGACGTGGACCTCGGTGCGGGCGCGGAGGCGGTGGTCGCGGCGGTCGCGGGGGAGGTGGAGGCACTGGTGGACGGGTGGGCGCGGGGCGGTGGGGGGCGTTCCGGTACGGATGCGGATGCGGATGCGGTGGCGGCGGGGCCGGGTGCGGATGCGGCTAGGCCGGGTACGGATGCGATGGCGGCTCGGCATGGTGCGGATGCGGTAACGGCTGGGCCGGGTGCGGACGCGGTGGTCGCTGGGCCGGGTGCGGATGCCGACGTGTCCGGCCGCACGGGTTGGACGCCGGTGAACTCGCCGACCGTATGGGACAGGTCCACCCCGTCGCGCCGTACGGACCCCGCCCCCGAAGCCGCACCGCCCACCTACCCCGCTCCACCCCCCGGGGCCACCGCCGGGTCACCCCTTCCACCCCCCGGGGCCACCGCCGGGTCACCCCTTCCACCCCCCGGCGTCGCCGCCGGGCCACCCGCTCAGGCCCCCGGCGCCACCCCCGCACCCCCCACCGCAGCCACCCCCTTCCCCCCACCCCCTCTCCTCGGAGTCGGCGTAGCCCTCCCCGGGCCCCTCGATCACACCCGAGGCGTGCTGCATCGGGTCACCGGATTCGCCGAGTGGGACGGGTTTCCGCTGCGGGACGCGCTCGGGGAGCGGCTCCGGGTGCCGGTGGCCGTGGACAAGGACACCAACGCCGCGGCGCTGGGGCTCGCCGTCGCAGGGGAGCGGGGCTCGTTCGCGTATCTGCATCTCGGTACCGGCCTCGGCGCAGGACTCGTGATCGACGGAGTCGTGCGGCGGGGTGCGAGGACCGCGGCCGGGGAGTTCGGGCACCAGGTCGTCCAGCTCGACGGCCCGCCCTGCGACTGCGGCGACCGCGGCTGCGTCGAGGCGCTCTGCCTCACGGCGGTGTCCCGCGGCGACCTCGCCGAAGCGGCCCGCGTCCTCGGCATCGCGGCCGGCAACCTCGTCGCCCTGCTCGACATCGACCTGGTCCTGCTGGGCGGCCGTACCGTCACCGGCGCGCCCGAGATGTTCCTACGGGGCGTCGGAGCCGTCCTCGACGAGCGTGCCCGGCGCGCGGGCGAGCCGCCGGTCCCCGTACGGACCGTGCCCGGCGACATCGCCGAGGGCGCGGCCCAACTGGTCCTGGCCCCCCTCTTCGGCCGGGCGGACGCCTGAGGGCGGACCCGGTCGGCCGATCGGGCGGTCTGCGGGGACCGTTCGAGGGCACCCGCCGGAATGGTGCCGCGTACCGGCGATCCCGTCCGGCATGGTCATGTGTTCATGCGACTGTCCACTTCCGCCCACCTTGGTCTCGCGGCGGCAGCCGCCCTCCTCCTGCCCACGCCTCCCGCACCCGCGGACCCCGGATCCGGCCGCGGCGACTTCCCGATCACCACCCGTGTCCACGGCGGTCCCCACACCTACGTGGCCGGCGGCGGCTTCGGCACCTGGTACCTGGACCTCACCAACACCACCGCCCGCACCTGGAGCGACATCCACCCGGTCGTCGTCCTCGTCGACGACCGCCGCGCCCTCCGACCCGCACAGCCCCAGTTGGAGTTCTACGACGGCGAGCGCGCCCACCCGGTCCGCTTCGAGAAGACTGACGCCGAGGAACTCGTCGGTGCCTTCGACGACGGCTTCCCCGGCTTCACCGTCGCCCCCGGCAAGACCCTCACGGTGCGGATCCGCCTGGCCCTCACCGCCGACACCGCCCCCAACGACGTCACCGTCAACGCGGCCGTAGTCCAGCGCCACGACGACGACGGCGACTGGGTGGGCCAGTCCAACGACTACCGCTTCGGCGTCGAGAGCGAACCCGGCGCCGCCGAGACCCCCGGGACCGGCACCGCGACCGGCGACGCCCGGCTCCCCTTCGCCGACGAACTCGCCCGCACCGGCCTGGGCTCCGTCACCGGCGTCGCCCTCGCCGCCACCGTGGCTCTCCTGGCCACCGGCGGCGCGATCCTGCTGACCCGCAGACGCCGGTGACCCGCAGACGTCGGTGACCCGCAGACGCCGGTGACCCGCAGACGCCGGTGACCCGCAGACGCCGGTGAACACAGCCGCGCCGATGACCGCCGGCGCGGCGGTCAGACGCGGTCGACCAGGTCCGCGATGGAGTCCACGACCTTCGTCGGCCGGTACGGGTAGCGGTCGATGTCGCCCTTACCCGTCAGCCCGGTCAGCACGAGGAAGGTCTCCATGCCCGCCTCCAGACCGGCCAGGACGTCCGTGTCCATCCGGTCGCCGATCATCGCGCTGGTCTCCGAGTGCGCGCCGATGGTGTTCAGCGCGGTCCGCATCATCAGCGGGTTGGGCTTGCCGATGAAGTACGGCTCCTTGCCGGTCGCCTTGGTGATCAGCGCGGCCACGGACCCGGTCGCCGGAAGCGCGCCCTCGGGGGAGGGCCCGGTGTTGTCGGGGTTGGTGGCGATGAACCGGGCCCCGTCGTTGATCAGCCGGATGGCCTTGGTCAGCGCCTCGAAGGAGTACGTCCGGGTCTCCCCGAGGATCACGAAGTCGGGGTCGGAATCGGTGAGGACGTACCCGGTGTCGTGCAGGGCCGTGGTCAGCCCCGCCTCCCCGATCACGTACGCGGTCCCGCCGGGGTGCTGGTTGTCCAGGAAGGTGGCGGTGGCCAGGGCGGAGGTCCAGATGTTCTCCGTCGGCACGTCGAGGCCGATCCGGCTCAGCCGGGCGTGCAGATCACGCGCGGTGTAGATCGAGTTGTTCGTCAGCACCAGGAACGGCCGACCCGAGTCCCGCAGCTTCTTGATGAAGGCGTCCGCGCCCGGCACCGGGACGCCCTCGTGCATCAGCACCCCGTCCATGTCGGTGAGCCACGATTCGATGGGCTTGCGCTCTGTCATGGGTGGGGACTCCTGCGTGCGGTGAACGTGTGGGACGACCATGCTATGCAGCCCCTCCGCCACGGCAACGAGCGTGCTTCGGCGTCTCGGCCTCCGGTCACCTCACGACCGTCCCGGATACCCCGTTTTCCCTGCTCCGAGGCGCCGGACGTCCCCCATCCGGAGCAGTGACCGGCCACCCCGGGATGCGGGCCCGCCCGCCCCGCGGGACGCTCCAGACATCTGGAGGTTCACGATGGGTTCCGTAAGACTCACTCTCTGTGGCACGGCCCTGGCCGTCGCCGCCCTCACCCCCGTGGCGTACGCGGCGGACGGCGGCAGCGTCTCGGTCACCCCTTCGACCCCCGCCCCCGGCGCCGACCTCACCCTGCGGGTGAAGGGCTGCGCGGGGAAGACGGCGACCGCCGCCTCGGCCGCGTTCGTCGCCGACGCCCGGCTGACGGGGTCCGGCGGCAGCCTCGCCGGCGAGACCCGGGTCCGCTCCTCGATCAAGCCCGGCGCCTACGACGTGAAGATCACCTGCGTCGACTTCGTGGTGAAGGGCCGCATCACGGTCGTAGCGGCGAAAGGGGCCACCACCGCCCCCTCGGCCACGGCACCGGCGTCCCCCGCCGCCCCCGTCGACGCGGGCGGCGGCTGGAGCGCCACCCATCTCTCCGCCATGCAGCCCCGCGCCACCGGCCCCGGCACCGGGCACGCGGTGACCGGGCTGGTGCTCGCCGGGGTCGCGGGGGTGGCCGTCGTGCTGCGGAGCACCCGCCGGAGCCGCAGGACGGACTGACAGGCGATGTCCGACCGACGCACCGAACGCTTCGCCGACCAGGGCGACGCCCCCGGGCGGGACCGCGGTTCCGGCTCCGGTCGGCTGCTGACCGGTGTGGCCTGGGCGGTGCTGCTGCTCGGGCTGTGGCTGTGGGGGCGCGAGCTGACCGACGTACCGCACGGTCTGACCGCGCCCACCGCCGGTGACGTGGCCGGGATCGGCCGCCCGCCCGGATCCGCCGACCTGCCGCCCGCCGTGAAGCCCCTGAAGGGAGCGCGGCCCCAGCGCGTGGACATCCCGGACCTGGGCGTGCAGGCACCGGTGGTGGCCCGCGGCCTCGACGCGCGGGGCGCCCTCGAACCGCCGCCCTTCGACCAGCCCGGGGTCGTCGGCTGGTACGCGGCCGGGGTGAAACCGGGAGCCGCCGGGACCGCCCTGATGGTGGGGCACGTCGACACCGAGACCCGGCCCGCCGTCTTCTACAAGATCAGCGCCCTCAAGCCCGGTGAGACGGTCCGGGTGGTCCGGGACGACGGCCGCGTCGCCGAGTTCACCGTCGACGACGTCCAGGTCATCACCCGGGACGACTTCGACGCCCACCGGGCCTACGGCCCCCGCGAACCGGGCCGTGCCGAACTGCGCCTGATCACCTGCGGCGGCACCTTCGACCGGACCAGTCGCAGCTACACGGCGAACGTGGTCGTCTCGGCGTATCTGACCGGCACCGGCCCCTAAGTCCAGGAGCCGTGCGGGACTCCAGGAGCCGGTGCGAAACTCCAGGAGCCGATGCGGGACTCCAGGAGCCGGTGCGGGCCCGCACCTGGCCCGGTCGGCAACCCGCTCCCCCCGAAGTCGCCGACCGGGCCGGTCCTCGACCGCGCGCGCCCGGGCTGCGGGAGTAACCCGGCGACGGCGCGGGAGGCCTGGGAGACACGGTGGGTGCCGACTGCGGCCGGGGGCTGGGGCCGAATCGCTACGGAAAGACTCTAGAACGGATGTGCGCCCGGGCCTAGGGGCCGGTCGACGGCAGGCCCGGGCTCCTGGCTCTCCGTCATACGCCCTGGTGACCCGGGCTCCACGCCGGTCCCTCGGGGCCTTCGTCGATCTCCCGGCGCAGTTCGGCGTCGGCCGCGGCACCCTCGATGACCATGCCCGCCGCCCGGTCCAGGGCGAGCCGGCGCCGCCGCGCGTACTGCCGCAGCGCGACGAACGCCTGGTCGGCGCGCACCCCCCCAGCGCTCCGCCAGCATGCCCTTGGCCTGCTCGATACGGACCCTGCTCGACAGGGCCTCCTGCAACTGCCCCGACAGCGTGCGGCATCGGGTGTAGGCGCGGCGGTTCTGGAGGCCGAGCGCGGCGGCGTCGGCGAGGACCTGGGCCACCTCGAGTCCGGGAGGGGTGGCCACGTGGCGCGACGGTGGCGTCGGCACGGACACGTTGAGCGCGCCGAGCAGTTGGTCGCGGCGGCGCAGGGGGACGGCGATGGTGGTCAGGATGTCGTGCCGGAGCGCCCGTTCGGTGAAGCCGGGCCGGCGGGCGGCCGCGTGGGCGACCCGGATGGAGACCGGCGGGACGGGCCTGCCGGAGCCGTAACTCTCCAGACACGGCCCGCCGCCGAGCTGCGTCTCCAGCAGGTCGAGCCCCAGCCGCTCGTACCGGCTGCTCGCGGCCGGCGACACCGGCCGGCCCCCGTCGATCAGCATCACCCCGGCCGCCCGCGCGTTCAGCAGTTCCACACAGTGATCGGAGACCCGTTGCAGATGGCGCGTCGCGTCGAAGTCCTCGGCGAGGGTGTCCGCCGCCTCCACCAGCGCCGAGGCCGGCCGGAACTCCCTGGTGGCGTACCGCATCGCTGAGCACTCCCCTTCACCGACGAGCGCCCCCGTACAGGCGCGCACCTACCCGGCCCTCCCGGCGCTGTAACAGCTCCTGGACAAGGCTCGGACGACCTCGTGGGCGGCGCGTCCGATGTGTCACGATTGAGACTTGCCACAGTGCACCCAGGGGGGAATTGGATGTACGTCAGCAGGCGGGCCAGGACGGCCGGGGCCACCACGGCCGGGGCCAGGACGGCGACCCGCGCAGGGGCCTGTGCGGCGGTGCTGGGGGCGGCACTGCTGCTGGCCGCGTGTTCCACGTCGGACGGCGGGAACGAGGGGGACGAAGGCGACAAGCCCGGTGCGGGCATCACCCAGCAGCCCAAGGAGGCCGACCCGTTCTGGGTCAACCCGGACGGCAACGCGGCCCGGCAGGTCGCCGCGTACGAGAAGAGCGGCAAGGACGCCGAGGCCGGGCAGATCCGCAAGATCGCCCAGCAGCCCACCGGCGAGTGGATCGGCGTGGAGCAACCCGAGCAGGAGGCCCGCGGCTTCACCGAGGCCGCGGACAAGGCGGGCCGCAGGGCCCTGCTGGTCCTCTACAACATCCCGCACCGCGACTGCGGCCAGTACTCCCAGGGCGGTGCCGCCGACGGCGACGCCTACCGGGCCTGGATCGACGGCGTGGCGGCGGGCATCGGCGACCGCGCGGCCACGGTGATCCTCGAACCGGACGCCGTACTGCACCTGGTCGACGGCTGCACGAAGGACGAGTTCCACGAGGAGCGCTACAACCTCCTCAGCGGCGCCGTCGAGAAGCTCAAGTCCCTGAAGAACACGAAGGTCTACCTGGACGCGGGCAACGCGGGCTGGGGCCACCCCGACCAGATCTACGAGCCCCTCAACCGGGCGGGCATCGCCGAGGCCGACGGCTTCTCGGTGAACGTCTCCAACTTCTACTCCACCGAGGACTCCATCGCCTACGGCAGGCAGCTCTCCGCGAAGGTCGGCAACAAGCACTTCGTCATCGACACCAGCCGCAACGGCAACGGCCCGTACAAGTCCGGCGCCGAGAAGGAGCGTTGGTGCAACCCCCCGGGCAGGGCGTTGGGGGAGACGCCGACAATAAAGACAGCGGACCCGCTCGTGGACGCCTACTTGTGGGTCAAGCGCCCAGGAGAGTCGGACGGCGAATGCAAGGGCGGCCCGAAGGCGGGGGAGTGGTGGCCCGACTATGCCTTGAAATTGGCGCGAGGTTAGCCCACTCAGGGGCGCGGGGCTGTATCGATTTGCGGCTCCGCCGCGTGGGCGCGACCAGCCACGAACGCTCCCGCACCCGAAGTCATAGGTGCGGGAGCGTCTTTGGGCCCGGCTTATGGCACGCGGACCCACTGTGCCTTGCTGGGCGTCCCCTGATCATCGTCGACGAACAGCATGTACCACCCCGACTGCACCAGGTTCTTGTTCTGAGGCATCGTCACCTTCACCTGGTCCCCCGACACGGTGAACTTCATCTCGATGGACCGCTGATCCACATCCGTCACATGAGTAGACGCACTGGGCCGGATCAACCGCACCTTCTTGATCACAGAAGCCTGCGGAGAGGTGAACGTCCCGGACGCGCCCCGCGCGATCGTCTGCGGCCCCCCGGACAGCGAAGGACGTGAATCCCGGTACAGATAAGGCGGCGTGTAGATCTCGATCCGCTGCTCGAACACCCCCGGCTTCGTGTTCGCCGCGTCCCCGTACAAGGAGTCGGACCCGAAGAACATCACCCGCCCGTCCGGCAGCAGCAGCGACCCGGAGTGGTAGTTCCGCCCCACGAGGGGATCGGCCACCGACTCGAACGTGTTCGTGTCCGGGTGGTACAGCCGCGCCTGGAGGATGTTGGAGTTCCCGCGCCCGCGGTAGTCCTCCGAGCCCCCGGACACCAGCACGCTGTCGTCGGGAAGGATCGACGCCTGCGGATACCGCGTCCCCTTCTCCAGCGTCGGCCCGTCGACGAAGCGCGGGCTGTCCGCCTTCAGATCGACGATCCGCGTCCGGTTGCTGGACTGCGCGGACTCACCGACCCCGCCCCCGCCGATCACCATGAACTTCTCGTCCTGGGCCGGAGGCAGCAGAACCGTGCCGGAGGTCTCCATCTCCTTGGCGTCGCTGAGTCCCGGGATCTTCGTGAACCTGTTGCTGGCCACGTCCCAGATCCCGGGGTCACGCCCCACGTTGTCCGGCCCGTACCCCGCGTTCGACCCCGAGTAGAAGATCTTGCCGTTCTGCATGAGGAACAGCGCGGGGTAGGTCGGGAACTGCCGGATCTTCGGCGTGTACGTCCACTTCTTGGTCTTCGGGTCGAAGACCTCGTTCTTGCCCGGCACCAGCTGACCGATGTCGTCGAGCCCGGAGACGCTGAGGATCTTCCCGTCGCTCAGGGTGGTGAGCGTCGGGTACCAGCGGGCCTCCTTCATCGGGTCGACCTTGATGTACTTCTCGGCGACCGGGTCGAACTCGAAGGCGTCCCGGATCCCCTGGAAGTCCTTCTTGTCGAGGGCCAGCTTCTGCGCGATGCCGTAGGTGTTGCGCGCGTCCGCCCCGGTCAGCCCGCGGATCCGGTAGTTGTCCTGGGTGCCGGTCTCGTACTTGCGCCCGCTCTTCTGCGCCTCGACGTAGATCCGCCCGAGCCCCGGGTCGTTGCGCAGGAACTTCCCGGTCTTCTTGTCGAAGACCTTCGTGGCCCGCTCGACGACGACCGGGTCCTTGGAGACGAAGGTCTTGCCGCCCTCCTTGCCGGTGAAGGTGGTGCCCGCCGGCAGGGTGATCGGCTTGTCCGGGTTCTCGTTGTGGACGATCATCAGGCCGCCGGCCTTCGTCACGTCCCCCTTGAGCTTCTCGTACCGCTTGGTGCCACCGGCGATCAGCAGATTGCCGTTCGCGAGCTGGGTGTGCCCGGTGCAGAACAGGTCGCTCGGCGTCGGCACCTTCTTGATCGTGCCCTTGACCGGGTCCCAGATCCGGGTGTCGAACCTCTTCGCGTCGAAGTTGTCCTGGTTGTTGCCGGACCCCGCCACCAGCAGCACCTTCCCGGTGCGCAGCAGCGCCGCGTGGATGGTGTTCTGCCGGTACTCCTTCGGGAACCGGACGATCTCCCACTTGCCGTTCGCGGCTTTGTACTCGGGCTTGTTGATTTGGTACTGGTGGTATTTCGCCGTCCCGAAGCGGTACAGCCACGGGCCGTTCATCCCGGCCAGCGCCAGCACCACCGCCGTGCCGATCGCGAGTCGACGGGCGCGGCGGCGGCCTGCACGGTCGTTCATTCCTTACGTCCCCCGAATCCACCGAGGGCGATCTGCATCGTCTGGTCCTTGCCCTCGTCCTGCGTGTGCGTCTCCGCCCAGCTCGGCTTCTGCGCCGGGGCGTGCGGGGCGGCGGCAGCCGTCTGTGGCTGCGGTTGCGGCTGGTGGTACGGCGTCCGCGCCTCGGCGTGTGCCGGCAGTTGGGCCGGGACCACCGTCTGCGGTGGTGCTCCGGCGGACTTTTTGCGGGTCTGCCGCAGCATGTGCCGCCAGGTGAGGATCGGTGTCGCCGTGATCAGCATGGCGAAGGTGGCCCAGATGATCATCGCGGGGTGCGAGTGCCCCAGGGCGACGCCGACGCCGATCGAGCCGCCGAAGATCGCGATGAAGTACCAGTGGTAGCGGAAGGTGCCGAACCACCGGTCGGGGCTGGCCGAGTCGCCCTTGGGCGTGACCACGAACTTGCTCTTGCGCCGCAGCACCGCGTCGACCAGCGCCTTCGCGTACAGCGGGGCGGACAGCGCCGACATCACCATGCCCGCGACTCCGCCGGAGCCCTCGGGCTCGTGCGGGGAGACGTTGTGGCGGCGGTTCCAGATGTACAGGCCGATCTGGAGCGCGGAGGCGTTGCCGTAGAGCATCAGCCACACGGTCGGGTCGATGTTCACACCCGAGGCGCCCAGGCCCAGGAACAGCGCGCAGCTCAGGGCCGCGAGGATCCAGTTGAGGGCGGACATCGGGTAGAAGATGATCATCATCGTGTAGTTGAAGAGCTTGGTCGGCGGCAGCGAGTACCAGCCCTTCCAGTACTGCTTGAGGATCGTCTCGTACGTCCCTCGCGACCAGCGCATCTGCTGGGTGAAGAAGTCGGTCCAGGCGCTGGGTCCCTCGCCGACGGCGAGGACGTCCGGCGTGTAGACCGAGCGCCATTTCCTCCCGGTGGCCGGGTTCTTGTGGCGGTGCATCTCGAACCCGGTCGCCATGTCCTCGGTGATCGAGTCGTAGAGCCCGCCGATCTGCTTGAGCGCGCTGATCCGTACGGCGTTGGAGGTGCCCACGAACATGGGGGAGCCGTACTTGTTGCCGGCCCGCTGGATCAGGGCGTGGAAGAGGAACTGCTGGGACTCGGCGGCCTTGGTGACGAAGTTGTCGTAGTTGCCGTAGACCTGCGGGCCGATCACGAAGCCGACGTCCGGGTCGCGGAAGAAGCCGAGCATCCGCTCCAGGTAGTTGGGCAGCGGCACGTGGTCGGTGTCCACCGAGGCGAAGAAGTCGTACTCGTCGCCGTGCGCGTCCAGCCAGGCGTTGTAGTTGCCGTGCTTGGTCTTCGCCCGGTGTGCCCCCTTGGGCTGGTTCCACTTCTCGACGCCCTTGCGGGAGAAGTGGTGCACACCGAGGCGCGCGCAGACCTCCTTGACTGCCGGGTCGTCGCCCTCGTCCAGGAGCCAGACGTGCATGAGGCCCCGGTGGCGGATCCTGACTGCGGCTTCCAGGGTCTTCGTCACCATCTCCAGCGGCTCCTTGCCGGGCACGAAGGAGGTGAGGAAGGCGACTCTGGTACCGGTCTCGGGCACCACGGGGATCGGGTCCCGGGCGACGAGGGTGGCGTGCGCGTTGGACAGGACGTTCATGCAGCGGAAGAACTCGATCAGGCCGATCGAGACCAGCATGACGATGTCCAGGGCCGGCAGCCACGAGAAGGCCGGGTAGTCACGCTCGGTCCAGTGCTCGGGCTGGAGCAGCCAGGCCAGCAGGACCAGGGAGAGCAGCGGGGCCGCGGCGAGCATCAGGGCGACTCTGATGCGGTGCGGCTCCTGTGAGATCAGCGAGCGGTACTGGACCTTGTAGGGCTTGTCCGGGTCGGGCTGGGTGAGAGGACCTGCCAGTCTGCTGTAGTGCTCGTAGTCGTACTTCGGAAGCGTCCTCTCCGTGCGGCGCAGCGTGCCGGTCCGATGCGAAGGCAGCCTGAACTGTGTGGTTTCGGACGGGTCGAAGTTCTGCCGGGCGCCCGTCGGCGTCGACGTCATGAGTCATCCCCCCACACGCGGACGCGGCCGCGTGTTGTCGTTTCCTTACGGCTGGTCCGGTCCCCCTCGACCTTCACAGCCGTATCAGTGGTGGGCCGCAGTCACCACAATCCTCACCATGTCAGACATGTGAAAGCGGCCTTCCGGTTGCAGACGCCCCCTCCGGCATCCTCAGCAGCGGGGCCCCTTTCCCCGCAACTCTGGCAACCGTCTCCTTGCCCCCCAACTGCCGCGTATACGCAGCATCTTGAAAACCAGGGTTCTACGGTGCTCATCATGATCGCAAGATGCGAAACGCGGTGTTTACCGGTCATACGTGTTCATTGTTGCGCCTGTCGCACAAGAAGACCCACGCTTTGAGAAACCGCCCGCCGGGACCCCCACACCAAGAGGAATCATCGAATACGCGTGCGCCTCGACGAGGGGGCTCGCTTTCACGGAGGGCCTTCGATCGCACGTGCGCGTTGACGCGAGACTCCGGCAACGCCGAAGGCCCCCCGTTTCCACGGAGGGCCTTCGATCACGCGTGCGCC
>NZ_KQ948746.1:206863-244943 GCF_001514195.1 Streptomyces griseorubiginosus
AAGAGTCAGCTGCTCTAACCAACTGAGCTAGCGGCGCCTGCTGACCTGCATGACTCTACCGGATGCCGGAGGGTGCTGCGGACCGGGGCGCGGGAGGGGGCGTACATCATTCGGACCGTCAGCATGCGTGTCCGGGCGACAGTTGAGAAACTGGCGAACGTGCACAGTTGCGGACATTTCGACCTTCAGGGTGAGGGGCGTCGCATGGAGACTCCGGTGTTCGAGGAGATCGATCCCGAGAACGACTGCGACTGCCCCGGATGCGTCCACTGGCGCCGCGTCCTGCCCCGCCCGGCCGGCGGACACCCCGCCGCCGCCCGAACCGTGATCCTCGCCGCCACGGCCGCCACCGCCGCCACCGCCTTCGGCGCCCTGCACGCGGCCCCCGCCGTCGCCGCCCCCCAGGCCCCCGTCCGCCCCGGCGCCCCCAGGGCCGACGAGCCCGACACCCCCCAGGGCGACAAGGCCCCCCTGCACGGCCCCGGCGCCAAACCCGCCCCCATGGGGACACCCACCACCACCCGCGCCGACATCATCCGGCGGGCCAAGCAGTGGGTCGCCGCCCGGGTGCCGTACAGCATGTCCGAGTACTGGGGCGACGGTTACCGCCAGGACTGCTCCGGCTTCGTCTCCATGGCCTGGAGCCTGCCGCGCAACGAATGGACCGGCAGCCTCGCCCAGTACGGCGTCCGGATCGCCAAGGACGACCTCCAGCCCGGCGACATCCTGCTCTTCCACAACCCGTCCAACCCCGAGAACGGCTCCCACGTCGTCATCTTCGGCGGCTGGACCGACTACACGCACACCTACTACCTCGCCTACGAGGAGACCCGCCCCTACGCCCGCAAGCAGGCCACCCCCTACGCCTACTGGAGCAACTCCGACCGGTACGTCGCCTACCGGTACAAGGGCCTGGCGGCCGGCACCCCGGGCACCGAGCCGGACGGCGGCGCCACTCCGGACGGCACCAACCCGGACCCCGCCAAGCCGCAGAGCCCGGACGCCACGCCCTACCCCGGCGCCGCGTACTTCGGTCCCGGGGCCAACAACAAGTACGTCACCCAGCTCGGCCGCATGCTCGTGGCGCGCGGTGCCGGGAGCTTCTACACCTCCGGCCCCGGCCCCCGCTGGTCGGACGCGGACCGCAGGGCCACCCAGGCCTTCCAGCAGGCGCAGGGCTGGCGGGGCGGGGACGCGGACGGGCTGCCGGGTGCCCAGACCTGGACCCTGCTGGTGACCGGCGGCGGCAAGGACATCGCGGCGAAGGGCGAGACGGGGGCCGCGGGGCCGCCCGCACCCTCCTCGCACGGTGTCCCCGGCTATCCGGGCCGCGCGATGTTCCGGCCCGGCGCCACCAACAAGTACGTCACCCAGCTCGGCCGCCAGCTGGTGAAGAAAGGGTTCGGCAAGTACTACACGACCGGCCCGGGACCGCGCTGGGGCGAGCCGGACCGGCGAGGAGTGGAGGCCTTCCAGCGCGCCCAGGGCTGGCGCGGCGGCGCGGCCGACGGCTACCCGGGTCCGGAGACCTGGCGCCGGCTGTTCTCGTGAGGCCCGGGTCTTCTCGTAGGCCCCTGCTGTTCTCGTGAGGCCCGGGTCTTCTCGCAGGCCCCGGCCGTTCTCGTAAGGCTCGGCTCTTCTCTTGGGCCCCGGCTGTTCTCGCAAGCACCGGCTCATCCCTGCACGGTCGGCAATCACCCGTATCGCCCGTATCACCCGTCCGTCCCCCTGTTGTGACGCATCTGGCGCGGAGGCTGGAGGCACTCATGAGTACGACCACTTCACACACCCCCGAGTCCGAGGGACCGTCCCGGCCCGCCCGGCTCATCCAGAACGAGGTGACCACCGAGATCCCGGTCCACCTGCTGTTCCGCGACGACCCGGACCCGGTGTCGGTCCCCCTCAAGCCCGCCGTGGTGGCCCGCAGACAGGGCACCGGCGAGCAGCCCCGCCTGCGCAGGACCGCCCAGGCCGCCCCGCGCTCCGCGCCCGATGTCGACCCCGAGCTGGCCGAGCGTCCCGCGCGGGTGCTGCCGGGCGCGGCGGGCGTCCTCGCCGGTGTCTGCGGCCTGGCCGGGTGCGCGGTCACCTCGTGGTGGGCGGGCGTCGTACCGCCGCTCGCGCTGGAGGCGCTGCGGCTGCCGTCGTACGCGCACGCGGTCCTCGGCCCGGTGCAGTGGGCCGTCTACGCGGGCGCCGGTGCCCTCGGGCTCTTCGGCTTCGGCGGGCTGGCCCGGGGCCGGACCGGACGGGCCTGGGTGCTCGGGCTGTTCGGCCGCTACCGGGGGACCGTCCGGCGCACCGGGCTGATGTGGGTCAACCCGCTGCTGCTGCGCCGCCGGGTCGACGTACGGCTGCGGCACTGGCGCAGCGAGCCGATGGCGGCGGCCGACGCGAGCGGGGTCGGGCTCAGGGTCGTGGTCCTCGTGGTGTGGCGGGTGCGGGACACCGCGCGGGCCACGCTGGGTGTCGACGACCACGAGACCTATCTGCGCGAGTGCGTCGAGGCCGCGCTCGCCCGGATCCCGGTGGAGGCGCCGGGCTCGGGACGCGGTTCGGCCGACGCGGCGGGGGAGGCGCTGACCCGGCTGGTGGCCGCGGAGACCGCGCCGGTCGGCGTGCAGGTGTTCTCGGTGCAGCCGCTGCGCATCGAGTACGCCCCGGAGGTCGCCGCCGCGATGCACCGCCGCCGGATCGCCGCCCTCGACGCCCAGAACCGGGCGACCGTGCTGACGTCGGTCGTGGACTCGGTGGAGGACACGGTGACCCGGCTGACCATGCGGGGCCTGGTCGAACTGGACGACTACGAACGCAAGGCGCTCGTGAAGGACCTGACGGTCGCGTTCTCCTCGGGGTGTATGGACACGGTCAACACACGGTAATACTCTGCTACTTGGTCTAGACCTGCAAGCTCGTCGAACTTCCCCACGTTCCCAGGAGCAGCAGCATGCGCAGAAGGACCAAGTGGTACGCCACCGCGCTCGGCCTCACCACCGCCGGCACCCTCGTCCTCTCCACCGGGGGTGCCAGCGGCCACGGCTACACCGACCTCCCCATCAGCAGGCAGAAGCTCTGCCAGAACGGCACGGTGACGAACTGCGGCGACATCCAGTGGGAGCCGCAGAGCGTCGAGGGCCCCAAGGGCTTCCCGGCCGGCGGACCGGCCGACGGCCAGATCTGCAACGGCGGCGTCAGCCGCTTCAGCCAGCTCAGCGCACCGAGGACCCCGTCGGGCGCCGCCTGGCCGGCGACCAGGGTCACGGGCGGGCAGAGCTACACGTTCCGCTGGCAGTTCACCGCCATGCACGCCACGACCGACTTCAAGTACTACGTCACCAAGGCGGGCTGGAACCAGAACCACAACCTCGCCCGCTCCGATCTCAACCTCACCCCGTTCCTGACCGTCCCCTACAACGGCCAGCGACCCCCCTCCACCCTCTCGCACAGCGGCACCCTGCCGTCCGGGCTCAGCGGACGGCACGTGATCGTCGCGGTGTGGACGATCGCCGACACGACCAACGCGTTCTACGCCTGCTCGGACGTCACGTTCTGAGCATCGCTTGAGACAGTCCAGGCTTCCCCCGGGGTAGGTTCCCCCACACGAGCAGTACCTGACCTCGGGGGATGTGCCATGGACGCCTTCTTCTACCTCATTCCCGGCCTCATCATGACCGGGGCCCTCTTCGCCGCCTACCGCGTGGTGCAGGGCTCGCTCCGGATGCGCAGGGCGTGGAACAGCGGGCTGACGGCCGAGGCGCGCTGCCTCAGGATGTTCACCACGGTGCACGGCGGCGGCAACGACACCTCGGTGCGCACCACCGTCCACCATGTATACGAGTTCACGGCCCGCGACGGCCGCACCGTCCGCTTCGAGGAGGAGAACGGCCCGGCGACCCGCCTGGAGGGCGACTTCGTGACCGTGCACTACGCGGAGGGCGAGAACGTGGTGGCCACGGCTCAGGCACCCCGCCCCGCCCGGCAGGCGGCAGCAGCCTTCGGCACTCTGGCCTTCCTCGGTGTGATCGTGGCGTTCTGCGTCGGCTTCATGGTCACCTTCACCGAGATGAACTCGACCCTCCACATCTGACGCTCCGTCAACTACCGTGCGCCCTCATGGACTCCAGGAGGCGTACGGTCGCGGAGCTCGTCGTCGGACGGTGGGGGGACCACCGGCCCGGACTGTGGTTCGAGGGGCGGGAGTTCACCCACCACGAGGTGGCGGCCGGAGCCGCCGCACGGGCGGCCCTCCTCGCCGACCTGCTGCCGGGGCCCGGCGCCCACATCGGCGTCCTGCTCGACAACACCCCTGAATACCCGATGTGGTTGAGCGCGGCCGCCCTCGCCCGGGCCGCCGTCGCCGGCATCAACCCCACCCGCCGGGGCCCCGAACTCGCCCGCGACATCCTGCACACCGAGTGCCGCCTGCTGATCACCGAACCCGCCCAACTCCCATTGCTGCGCGGCCTCGACCTGCCCGGCGTCCGTCTCCTGGTGACCGGCTCCGAGGAGTACGACAGCCTGCTCGCGCCCTACGCCGGTGCCGAACCGGACGCCTCTCGTGCCGCCCCCGAGGACCGGCTCCTCCTCTACTTCACCTCCGGCTCCACCGGCGCCCCCAAGGCCGCGCTCTGCTCCCAGGGCCG
This sequence comes from Streptomyces griseorubiginosus, assembly GCF_001514195.1. Lineage (GTDB taxonomy): Bacteria > Actinomycetota > Actinomycetes > Streptomycetales > Streptomycetaceae > Streptomyces > Streptomyces griseorubiginosus. Next base: position 211,507 of record NZ_KQ948746.1, read on the forward strand.
GCTGGCCGCCGCCGGGCGGTCCCTGGCCGACCAGTTCCGGCTCGGCCCCGACGGGGTGCACTACGTCTGCATGCCGATGTTCCACGGCAACGCGGTGATCGCCGACTGGGCGCCCGCGCTGGCGACCGGTGCCGGGGTCGCGCTCCGGCGGCGGTTCTCGGCGTCGGGGTTCCTGGCGGACGTGCGCGCGTACCGGGCGACGTACTTCACCTATGTCGGCCGGGCGATCCAGTACGTCCTCGCCACCGAGCCCCGCGAGGACGACCGGGACAACCCGCTGCGGCTCGGCTTCGGCACCGAGGCGGGGGCGGTGGACGCGGCTGCCTTCGAGCGGCGGTTCGGGGTGCGGCTGGTGGAGGGGTACGGCTCCTCCGAGGGCGGCGCGGCGATCCAGTGGGCGCCGGGGACGCCTCGGGGCGCGGTCGGTCGGGCGGGGCCCGGGCTCGTCGTACTGGATCAGGAGACGGGCCGGGAGCGACCGCCGGCGCGCTTCGACGCGGCGGGGCGGCTGCTGAACGGGGACGAGGCGATAGGGGAGCTGGTGAACAGGGCGCCGAACCCGTTCGAGGGGTACTGGCGCAACCCCGAGGCGGATGCCGAGCGCCGCCGGGACGGCTGGTACTGGACCGGCGACCTGTTCTACCGGGACGCCGACGGCTACCTCTACTTCGCGGGCCGCACCGACGACAGGCTCCGCGTCGACAGTGAGAACCTCGCCGCCGCGATGATCGAGAACATCCTCGCGCGGTACGAGGGGGCGGAGGCCGTCGCCGTGTACGCGGTGCCGGATCCGGTGACCGGGGACCAGGTGATGGCGACGATCGCCGGAACCTTCGACCCCGTCGCCTTCGCGGCCTTCCTGGCGGCCCAGCCGGACCTCGGCACGAAGATGGCCCCACGGTACGTGCGGGTCGTGGACCACATGCCGGTCACAGCCACCAACAAGATCAACCGAGCCCAGCTCAGAAAGGAGGGCCTGAACTGCACGGACCCCATCTGGACCAGGGAAAACGCCGAAGGGCCCTTCGCTCCCACGAAAGGCCCTTCACCGGTGCGCCGCCAGGGACTCGAACCCCGGACCCGCTGATTAAGAGTCAGCTGCTCTAACCAACTGAGCTAGCGGCGCATGACTCTCGCCGTCCGCCTCTCGGCGGCTGGCGACAGAGAAAATACTACCCGGTCGGAGGGGGTGCTTCTGACCAACCCAGGGTGGACCCACTCAGGGGCGCGGGGCTGTATCGATCTGCGGCTCCGCCGCGTGGGCGCGACCAGCCCCCACCGGCCCGCAGTCGACCGACGACCTCCCGCGCCGCTCCTAGATCGCCAGCGAAAGCAGAACCGGTGCCGCCCCCCGATTCAACCGCTCCGTGGCCCGCCGCAGGCGATGCGCCTGTTCGACCGGCAGCGACAGCGCGAGGCATCCCACCATCGACCCCGCCGTGATCGGCACCGCCGCGCAGACCGTGCCCACCGCGTACTCCTGGAGGTCGAGGTGGGGAACCGTCGGCGGCTGGGTCTCCAGACGGGACAGGAGCAGCTTGTCGCTGGTGATCGTGCGGGACGTGAGCCGGGTCATCCGGTGCCGGGACAGATGGTCCCGCCGGCCGTTGTGGTCGAGCTGACTCAGCAGGCTCTTGCCCACCGCCGTCGCGTGCGCGGAGGAGCGGAAGTCCACCCACTCGTTGACCGCCGGGGTCGCGGGCCCGTCGGCGTACTGTTCGACGGAGATCTCACCGTCGACGTACCGGCTGATGTACACGGCCGCGCCGATGGTGTCGCGCAGCTCGTCGAGGGTGCGCTGGAGCTTGGCGCGCAGGGCCTCGTCGCGGTGGTGGACCGAGCTCAGCCTGGTCAGGGCGTCCCCGGTCATATAGGCGCCGTCGGCCACCTGCTCGACGTACCCCTCACGGCGCAGCATCCTCAGGAGCGTGGTCAGTCGCTCCGGGTCCAGGCCGGTCGTGCGGGCGAGTTCTGCGTCGGTGACTCCGGCGGTGTGCCGTGCCACGGTCTCCAGGACGCGCAGCGCGTCCTGGGCCGAGTGGTACGGCGCGGTCGGTTCGTGCTTCAGCGCCACGGTGTTCCCCCTGCGCTCGCTCGGTCGCACTACTACTGGGCCGTAATCCAGACAGCGATCCCCTCCACGATAACCGGCAAAAGGCTTGTAGTGAGCGGCTGTTGACGAGATTCCGTCCCCGGGTCGGGCCTCTCAGCAGGGGCGCTGGCACGCTGGCATATGCCAGAGGTATGACCCGGGTCCGGGACCTCGCAGGTTGAACTTTGTTCACTTCCCGTCGTCAGAGAACCGCGCTGAGAAATTCCCGGGTCCGGTCCTGCTCGGGCTCGCTGAACATCTTCTCCGGCGGCCCCGACTCGATGATCCGGCCCGCGTCGAACATCAGGACCTGGTCGGAGATGTCCCGGGCGAAGCCCATCTCGTGGGTCACGCAGAGCATCGTGATGTCGGTGGTGCGGGCGATGTCCCGCAGCACGTCGAGGACACCGGCCACCAGCTCCGGGTCCAGCGCCGAGGTCACCTCGTCGAGCAGCAGCACCCGCGGCCGCATGGCCAGCGCCCGCGCGATCGCCACCCGCTGCTGCTGCCCGCCGGACAGCTGGGTCGGCCGGGCGCCGGCCTTGTCGGCGAGCCCCACCAGGTCGAGCAGCTCACGCGCGCGCGCCTCCGCCTCGTCCTTGGACATGCCGAGGACGGTGACGGGCGCCTCGGTGATGTTCCTGAGCACCGACATGTTCGGGAACAGGTTGAACTGCTGGAAGACCATCCCGATCTTCTTGCGCACCTCGCGCAGCTGCTTCTCCGGCGCCGGGAACAGCTTCTCCCCGTCGACGCTGACCGTCCCCTCGTCGGGCTTGGTCAGGGTCATCAGCATCCGCAGGATCGTGGTCTTGCCGGAGCCGGAGGGGCCGATCAGCGTCACGTGCTTGCCGGAGTCGACCGAGAAGTTCAGCCGGTCCAGGACGGTGTTGGATCCGAAGCGCTTGGTGACGTCCTCGAAGCGGATCAGCTCGCTGCCGTCCACCGGCGGGTTGGTGTGGGCGTCGGGCTCTTTCATCAGGGGAGTGTCAGCGGACAAGACGTCGCTCCAGGGATCGCAGGAGAAGGGAGGCCAGATAGGAGATGACGATGAAGGCCACGCCGATCACGGTCAGCGGCTCGGTGAACTGGAAGTGCTCCTGCGCGAACAGCCGCGCCTCGCCGAGCATCTCCAGCACCGTGATCACCATCAGCATCGGGGTGTCCTTGAGCATCGAGATCACGTAGTTGCCGAGGGCCGGTACGACCCGGCGGATCGCCTGGGGCAGGATCACCACCTGCCAGGTCCTGATCCTCGGCAGGTTCAGTGCCGTCGCCGCCTCCCACTGGCCGGCGGGCACCGCCTCGATACCGGCCCGGTAGACCTGCATCGTGTACGTCGAGTAGTGCAGCCCGATCCCGATGACCCCGGTGGTCAGCGCGGAGAGGGTCACGCCCCACTCGGGCAGCACGTAGAAGAGGAAGAACAGCTGGACCAGCAGCGGGGTGTTGCGCACGAACTCCGTGACCACCCCGACCGGCCAGCGCACGAACCGCGAGGGCGCGCGCATCAGCAGCGCCCACACCAGGCCCAGTACGAAGGAGATCAGCGAGCCGAGCGCGAGGGCCTGAAGGGTGACCAGCAGACCGTCCCAGAACTGCGGCATGAAGTCGCTCACGGCACTCCAGTCCCACGTCATGCGACACGACCTCCTACGCCCGTCGTCTGGGCACGCTTCAGCTCGGCGTCGGTGTCAAGACCGGGTCGGGGCGCCTTGCCGACCCCCGCCTTCAGCTTCTTCTCCAGGCCCCGCATCAGGCGCGTGAGCGCGAAGGCGATCACGAAGTAGATGAGCAGCAGATACGTGTAGATCCCGGCGCTCTCCTGGAGCGCGAGCCGCACCAGGTTGCCGCTGAAGGCCAGGTCGCCCATGCCCATCACGGACACCAGCGCGGTGCCCTTGAGCAGTTCGACCAGCAGGTTGGAGAACGGCGGGATCATCTCCGGCACCGCCTGCGGCAGCAGGATCAGCCGCAGCCGCTGCCAGGGCGTGAAGCTCAGCGCGATCCCGCCCTCCTGCTGGGCCGGGTCGACCGCCTTGAGCGCCCCGCGCACGATCTCGGAGCCGTACGCCCCGTAGGTCAGGCCGAGTGCGAGGGTGCCCGCCCACATGGGCACGAGCTGCCAGCCGAAGGCCGGGGGCAGCACGAAGAACACCCAGAAGATCATGACCAGCGCTGAGGTCCCGCGGAACACCTCGGTGTAGAAGCCCGCGAGGAAGCGGACGATCCACAGCCGGTGAGTGCGCAGGACACCGACCACGAAGGACACGGCGGCGGCCAGCAGCGAGCTGAACACCAGCAGCTGGACGGTCGTCCAGACGCCCTTGAGTACCAGTTCCCAGAGTCCGGAGGTCATCCGCCGCAGAGCTCCTTCGCGGTCAGGTCCGTCATCTCGGCCTTCGTGAACCCGAAGGGCTGGAGGATCCGGAACAGTTCGCCGCTCTTCTTCAGCTTCCGCAGCTCGACGTTGAAGGCGTCCCGCAGGTTCGTCTCGGTGCGGCGGAACGCGAAGGCGCCCCCGTCGACGTGCGGCTTGCCGCCCACGGTCGGGGTGAAGGCCTTCGTCGCCTCCGCCTTGGCCGACTTCTTCACCACCTCACGGGTCGTCAGCGCGGTCCCGGCGAACACGTCGACGCGTCCGGCCTCCACCGCGTTCAGTCCCGCGACCTGGTCCGGCACGATCAGGATGTCGCTCTCCTTGTAGCCCGCCTCGACGGCGTACTGGATCTCCGCGTATCCGGTGCCGGTGGCGAACTTCGCCTTCTTCTCGACGACGTCCTGGTAGTTGTGAAGACCTTTGGGATTTCCCTTGCGCACGATGAAGGAATCGAGCATCTGATAGTCGGGATCCGCGAAGATCACCTGTTCGCAGCGTTCCGGGGTGACATACATGCCGGCCGCCACGACATCGAACTGCTGCGAATTCAGGCCGGGAATGAGCGAGCCGAACTCGGTGGGCACCGGCTGCACCTTTTCGACGCCGAGCCGCTTGAAGACGACCCGCGCGAGTTCGGGTGCCTCGCCGGTCAGTTCGCCGTTCTTGTCGATGTAACCGAAGGGGATCTCACCCGCGATTCCCAGCCGTACGACACCGGTCGCCCGCAGCCGGTCGAGCAGCTCGCCGCCGCCCTCGGTCGAGGCGGTGGCCACGCGCGAGCAGCCTGCGGCGCCCAGCGTGCCGAGCGCCGCCACCCCCGCGAGCAGCGATCGGCGGGTGGTTCCTGATATGTGTGCGCCATGTTCCAGTGGTGGAGCCATGGCGGCGCGGCTACCCGACCGGATGCGACCTATGCGGATTTATTCGAGCCCTTTTTCGTCGAGGCCCTCTTGACCGGCGGGGGACCATGGAGTGCATGGCTGACCGTTACATCGAAGTCTCGCTGGTCAAGCGCGGGATCACCGCGACGGCAAAGCTCCTCGACGACCGGGCACCGCTCACCTGCGCGGCCGTATGGAGTGCCCTTCCACTCGCCGGTGACGTCTATCACGCGAAGTACGCGCGCAACGAGATCTACGCGCTCTTCGCGCCGTTCGCGGAAAACGAACCACCCCTGGAAAACCCGACAGTCACCCCCATTCCCGGAGATCTCTGCTATTTCTCCTTCGCGGGCACCCAGCTCGGGACGCCGTCCCACGGCTACGACCGGGAGGTCCGCCCGGACACGACCGTCGTCGACCTCGCCCTCTTCTACGAGCGCAACAACCTGCTCCTGAACGGGGACGTGGGCTGGGTGCCGGGCACCGTGTGGGGCCAGGTGACCGAGGGCCTCGACGCCCTCGCCGAGGCCTGCAACGACCTCTGGCGCGCAGGCGCCCTCGGCGAGTCCCTCCGCTTCAGCCGCGCCTAGACGAGGAGTTCCGATGGGGGCAGTGGTCGTACCGACTCCAGTGGCGACTCGCCCTCGCGTCGCTTCTCCCGCGATGACGTCATCGAACGGCAATGGTCTCCGTGGTCTTCGTCTCGTCCGTGAGGGCGGGGTCTGAGCCCTTCGGCCCGCGAAGGGCGACGTAAACGAGCAGCACGCCCATGACGGCGACGCCCGCCCACATGGCCTGCTGCCAGCCGTCGACGAAGGACTGCTGCGCAGCGCGGATCAGGTCCTGGGCATGGCTGCCGGTGCTCGGGGCCACCTCGACGGCGTTGGCGATGCCCTCGCGTGCGGTGTCCGCGGCCTTGTGGGGGATGCTGCCGAGTTCGTCGTCGATGGCCCTGTGGTAGCCGTTGGCCAACAGCGCGCCGAGCATCGCGACGCCCAGGGCGGTGCCCAGTTCGCGGGTGACGTCGTTGAGGGCGGAGGCCACACCTTGCTTGGCGCGGGGCAAGGAACTGGTGACGGCCTCCGTGGAGGGTGTCATGGACAGGCCCATACCGATGCCCATGGTGAGCATGCCGGCGAGGACGGACAGGTAGCCGCCGTCGACGGAGACGAACAGCGCCATCAGCGCGAGGCCGAGGGTGGACAGGGCGATGCCCACGGTCATGGTGGAGCGGGCGCCGATCCTGGCGGCCATCTTGGGGGCGAGGCCGGAGGCCGTCATCATCATGATGGCCATGGGCATCATCGCCACGGTGGACAGCAGGCCCGACCAGCCCAGCACGGCCTGGAAGAACGGGAAGAGGACGACGGCGATGCCGGCCTGGACGCCAAAGACGACGAGCAGCGTGAGAGAGCCGCCGGCCAGGCCGCGCTCGCGGAAGAGGCGTACGTCCAGCAGTGATGCGTCGCCGCGGTGCAACTCCCAGGCTACGAAGGCGATGGCGGCGGCGACGCCCACGCCCAGGCTGATCAGCAGGACGGGGTCGGTCCAGCCGCGCTCGGGGCCTTCCTGCAGGACGAAGACGATGCCGATCACGGCGATGGTGGACACCGATGCGCCGATGGTGTCGAAGGAATGGGTGGAGCGTTCGCGGGAGTCGGGCACCGACTTCAGGGTCATCGCCAGCGCGACGGCGGCCAGTGCCACGGGCAGCACGAACAGCCACCGCCAGTTCGCGACGTCCACGAGGAGTGCGGAGAGGAACATGCCGAGGATGCCACCGCCTCCGGCGACGCCGGTCCACACGCCGATGGCCTTGCCCCGCTCCTCCTCGGGGAACGTGGAGGTGATCACGGCCAGCGTGATCGGCATGATCATCGCGGCGCTGACGCCCGCGGCCACGCGGGCGCCGATCATCACCGCGGCCGACGGGGCGAACCCGGCGACGACGCCGGCCGCGCCGAAGACGACCAGTCCGGTGATCAGCATGGGCTTGCGGCCCCATCGGTCACCGATGGCGCCGAGCGGCAGCAGCAGGGCGGCGAGGGCAAGCGTGTAGACATTGATGATCCACAGGACAGTGGTCTGCGAGGCGCCCCACTCGACGGCCAGGTGGGTCTGGGCGACGTTCAGGCCGGACACCGACGCGATGACGGCCATCAGTGCGATCGAGACGGTGATCAGGATGGCGCGCAGCTCACGCGCATCCGGCGTCCGCCCGCCGTCGACTGGTAGGGCCTTCGTCCGGGGAGGCTGGTTGCTACTCACGGTTTCCTCTCAAAAAGGGCATGGGGGATCAGCGCGCCGACGCACGCCGGTTGATGGGGGATGAGCGGACCGCTGGGCGCGGTCGTATGCGACGCTAAGCCCGCATTGCGGAAAGGGCATACCATGTTGCTTATGACGCAAGAAGATGGAGCGCTGGACAGCCTCGTACGCAAGCGGATCCGCGCGCTGCGCGTCGCTCAGGGATGGTCCCTGGAAGACCTGGCGGCTCGCGCGAACCTCAGTCAGTCCTCACTGAGCCGCATCGAGAACGGACAGCGCCGCCTCGCCCTGGACCAGCTCGTCACCCTCGCCCGCGCCCTGGACACCACCCTGGACCAGCTCGTGGAGAACGCTGCTGACGACGTCGTCATCAGCCCGATGATCGACGGCGCCCATGGCCTGATGCGCTGGCCCGTGAAGGGCGACCCCGGCCTCAGCGTCGTGCGTCAGCGCATGACCGAACCGCCGCCCGACAGTGCCGCCCGCATGCGCGCCCACCCCGGTCGCGAATGGCTCGTCGTGCTCTCCGGTACGGCCGTCCTCATGCTCGGCCACCGCCGACTGCGCATCGAGACCAACCAGGCCGCCGAGTTCCCCACGATGATGCCGCACGCGATCGGGGCCGAGGGCGGTCCGTGCGAGATCATGGGCATCTTCGACCGCGACGCCCGCCGCGGCCACCAACGCGACACCGGCGGCAGCGGCGACGGTGTCGGCGCGCAGGGGTCCTCCGTGTAGTGGCTCCCGGCCGTGTCGCCCGTCCGTGCGAGGGTGCGATCTTGCGCGGCGGGCAGCGCGCCGGGCCATCTTCTTGCGTATATCGCAGGCAGTCGTGCTTGTTACGCATGACCGTCTTACGTTGGCGCCATGACCAAGACGCACCAGCACCCTTCCCACGGCCGCAGCGGCCGGCCCGGCGGGCACGGCCACGGGCAGGCGGAGATCCTCGACCTGGACGCCGAGGTCCTCGCCGAGCACCTCGCATCCATCGCCGCCTGGTTGCCACTGAAGGCCGAGCCGCGCCGGATCGTGGACCTGGGCTGCGGCACTGGCGCGGGCACCTTCGCGCTTCTCGAACGCTTCCCCGAAGCCCACGTCACCGCGGTCGACGCCTCCGCCGACCACCTGGAGGTCCTGCGGGTCAGGGCCCGCGCCCGCGGCGTCCCGGACCGGGTGCGCACCGTGCAGGCCGACCTCGACAGCGGTCACTGGCCCGACCTCGGCACACCTGACCTGGTGTGGGCCTCCGCGTCGATGCACCACATGGCCCACCCCGACCGCGCGCTGCGCAGCGTCCACGGACTCCTCGCGCCGGGCGGGCTGTTCGCTGTCGTCGAGCTGGACGGCTTCCCCCGCTTCCTCCCCGCCGACGCCCCGGAAAGCCGACCGGGACTCGAGGAGCGAGCCCACAGCGCGGCCGACGGCTTCCACGCCCAACACGTCCCGCACCGCGGCGCCGACTGGGGGCCGATGCTGACCGCCGCCGGGTTCGCCGTCGAGGACGAGCGCACGGTAACCGTCGACATCAAGGGCAACGGCAGCGAGGCCGTCGGCCGCTACGCCCACGCCGGCCTGCAACGCATCCGCGGCTCCGCCGCACCTGCACTCAGCCCCGAGGACCTCGCCGCCCTCGACGAACTCCTGGACCCCACCAGCCCGCACAGCGTCCTGCACCGCGACGACCTCGCCGTCCGCACCGAGCGCACCGTCTGGGCCGCCCGCCGCACCTGACCCCTGGGCTGCCCGGTTGCCCGCCGGGCCGCAACCACACCCCGCTGGGGAACTACTCCTCTAGCGCCCGCCCCGACTCGCCGGGACGCCCGCCGCCCCCGCCTCGTACAGCGCGTGCGCCGCGCGCAGCACCAAATCGTCCCGGTGTCGGGCCGCGACGATCTGGAGGCCCACCGGGAGGCCGTCGGCGTCCGTGCCGACGGGGACGCTCGCCGCCGGCTGCTGGGTCATGTTGAAGGGGTAGGTGAACGGGGTCCAGCCGGTCCAGCGCTGGTGGCCCGAGCCCTTCGGGACCTCGGTGCCCGCCTCGAACGCGGTGAGGGGAAGGGTCGGGGTGACGAGGAGGTCGTAGGAGTCGTGGAAACGGCCCATGCGGCGGCCGAGTTCCATGCGGACGTCCACCGCGGCGAGGTAGTCGAGCGCGCTCGTCCGCCCGCCCCGTGCGCGGATCTCCCGCAGCCCGGGGTCCAGCAACTCCCGCTGGTGCGGCCCCAGATGCTGGGTCACCCGGGCCGCCCCGCTGAACCACAGGGTGTGGAAGGCGTCCACCGGGTCGGCGAAGTCGGGGTCCGCCTCGGTGACGTACGCGCCGAGTCCGGCCAGCCGCTCCACGGCCCGCCGTACCGCCGCGGCGACAGCGGGCTGGACCGCCACCTGGCCGCCCAGGGACGGCGAGTACGCGACCCTCAGCCCCCGCACCCCGCCCCGCAGGGCCGCGGAGAACGAGCCCGCCGCGGGACCGAGCGCCGACCAGTCGCGGGAGTCCGGCACCCCGATCACGTCGAGCAGCAGGGCCGCGTCGGCGGCGTCCCGGGTCATCGGGCCCACATGGGCGAGGGTTCCGAAGGCGCTCGCCGGGTACAGCGGCACCCGGCCGTACGTCGGCTTCAGGGCGAAGATCCCGCAGAACGCGGCCGGGATCCGGACACTGCCGCCGCCGTCCGTGCCGAGCGCGAGCGGCCCCGCGCCGAGCGCCACGGCCGCCGCGGCGCCCCCGCTGGAGCCGCCCGCGGTGCGCGTCGGGTCGTAGGGATTGCGGGTCACGCCCGACAGCGGTGAGTCCGTTACGCCCTTCCAGCCGAACTCCGGTGTCGTGGTCTTGCCGAGGAACACCGCGCCGCTCTCCCGCAGCCGGGCCACCGACGGCGCGTCCTCGTCCCACCGACCGTGCTCCGCGACGGTCCTGGAGCCCTTGAGCGTCGGTGTCCCGCGCATCAGCAGGATGTCCTTCACCGTGACCGGTACGCCGTCCAGCGCGCCCGACGGCTCCCCGCGCCGCCAGCGGTCCGCCGACGCCCCCGCCTGCGCGAGGGCCTCCTCCCACGTCAGGCGCACGAAGGCGTTCACCTCCGGCTGGATCCCCGCGGCCCGGTCGAGCGCCGCCCGGGTCGCCTCGACGGGGCTGAACTCCCCCTTGCGGTACCCCTCGACGAGTTGTACGGCGGTCAGTCCGGTGAGGTCCTGCATGTGCTGCCCCTCCGCTCGGCGTTCAGTGCCCTGGCACGTACCCGCGCTGCTTGTCGACCACGTTCGTGAGAGATCTGCCCGCCTCCCAGCGCTCGTACATCTCCACGAACTGCGCGGAGAGTTCGTCCCGCCAGCCGACGGTGTCGCCGCTCATGTGCGGGGACACGATCAGACCGGGGACGTGCCACAACGGGCTGTCCGGCGGCAGCGGTTCGGTCTCGAAGACGTCGAGGGCCGCCCCCGCGATCCACCGCTTGGTGAGCGCCTCCACCAGGGCCTGCTCCACGACCAGTTGGCCCCGGCCGATGTTGATGAACCGCGCGGAGGGCTGCATCATCCCGAAGCGGCGGGCGTCGAACATGCCCCGGGTCTCGTCCGTGAGCGGGGCGGCCGCGATCACCCAGTCCGCGCGGGCCATCAGCCGGCCGAGGTCGTCGGGGCCGTGGATCCCGGTGCGGGAACGGCGGCCCACCAGCGCGGTGGTGATGCCGAGTGCCTTGAGGGCGGCGACGATCGCCCGGCCGATGGGCCCGGAACCGACCACGCACGCGCGCGTGCCCGCCACCCGCTGCGACTCCCGGTGCCGCCACACGCCCTCGCGCTGCAACTCGAGGGTCCGGGGCAGGTCCTTGGCCATCGTCAGGACCAGCGCGGCCACGTACTCGGCGATCGGCTGGTCGAAGACCCCGCGCGCGTTGGTCACCACCGTGTCGGAGTCGGCGAGTTCGGGGCACATCAGGTGGTCCACGCCCGCGCTCGCCGTGTGCACCCAGCGCGGCCGCGGGCCCTCGCCCGGCCACGCGTCACGCACCGCGGTCGAGGTGAAGTCCCAGACCAGCAGCACATCGGCCGACGGCAGCCGCTCGGCGAGCGTGGTCGCGTCCGCATGCTCGACACGGGCCCGGCCGGTGAGCCTGCCGAGGCGCGGAAGGGGGTCGTCGTCGAGGACGAGAAGGGTGGGCACGGACATCGAGGCACCGTTTCTGCGGGGCGCCGCGCGGGTTCCGGGAGGGCCGCACGGGCGGTTTCTGCACGTTCATCAGGGCCGGCCGACCTTTTTCCGCCGGTTTCCGCGGCGCGGCCGAGCGTCTGACGTGGGCGGAAACACCGGGGGTGGGTCAGGTGTGACGTGAGCGTGACATGGGCGGATTGACCACGCTCGCACCCGAACCTACCTTCGTCAACACGGGCGTTGCGCACGTTCCGCTGTCCCCCCGTCTCTCAGCGTGAGGCCGGTCATCGCCATGGACGTCTCCTTTCTCGGTGGTCCGCGCCCGCAGCGCGGTGTCGGTGTCGTCGCCCCCTTCGACTTCGCGCTGGATCGCGAACTGTGGCGCTGGGTCCCCGAGGAGGTCTCGCTCCATCTGACCCGCACCCCGTACGTCCCCGTCGAGGTCAGCCTCGACCTGGCCCGGCTGGTCAGCGAGCACGAGACGCTGCACGACGCCGTGCGCACGCTCCACGCCATCGCCCCCGAGGTGGTCGCCTACGCTTGCACCTCCGGCAGCTTCGTCGGCGGGATCGCGGGGGAGCGGGCCATGTGCGCGGCCATGACCAGGGCCGGCGCGGTGCCCTCCCTGACCACCTCCGGCGCCCTCCTGGACGCCCTCGCCGAGCTCGGCGTGACCCGGGTCGCCCTGGTGACGCCGTACACCGTGTCCGTGACCCGGGCGCTCGAGGAGTACGTCGCCGAGGCGGGCGTCTCCGTCGCCGGGTGCGCCTACATGGGCCTGACCCGGCACATCTGGAAGGTGCCCTACCGCGAGGTGTCCGAGATGGCCCACAAGGCCGTACGGCCCGACGCGCAGGCCCTGTTCATCAGCTGCACCAACCTGGCGACCTACGACGTCATCCCCCAACTGGAGGCGGAACTGCGCATACCGGTGATCTCAGCCAACCAGGTGACCATGTGGGCGGCGTTGCGCCGACTGGGTACCCGAGCCGTGGGACCGTACCAGGCGCTGATCGATCCGGCGGCCAGGAGCGGCCCCGCGCGCCCGGAGATCCCGGGTCTGCCGGACGTCCGGGGACTGCCGGACGGAGAACAGCAGCAGGAAGGCTGGACATGACCGCTCTCGGATTCCTCTACCCGGGCCACGCCGCGGAGGACGACTATCCGCGCATCGAACAGCTCCTGGGCAGCGACATCCGCCTGGACGTCGTCCACACCGACATCGGCACCGACGCCCACCGCGTGGACGCCCTCCTGGAGATGGGCTCGGCCGGGCGACTCGCCGCGGGCGTCGAGCAACTGCGCCTGTCGGGCGCCGAGTCCGTCGTCTGGGCCTGCACCAGCGGCAGTTTCGTGTACGGCTGGGAGGGCGCCCACGAGCAGGTCCGCACCCTGGCCCACGCCGCCGGCATGGCCGCCTCCTCGACCTCCTTCGCCTTCGTGCACGCGGCGCAGGAGATCGGCGCCGGGCGGGTGGCGGTCGCGGCGACCTACCCGGACGACGTGGCCGGACTGTTCGCCGAGTTCCTGCGGGCCGGCGGGATCGAGGTCCTCCAGGTCCGCGGCGCCGGGATCGTCACCGCGGCCGAGGTCGGCACGTGGGGCGAGGAGGAGGTCTTCGCGCTGGCCCGGGAGGCCGACTCACCGGACGCGGAGGCGGTCCTGCTCCCGGACACGGCCCTGCACACCGCCACCCACATCCCGGCCCTGGAGAAGGAACTCGGCAAGCCGGTCCTCACCGCGAACCAGGTCACCGTCTGGGAGGCGCTCCGCCTGACCGACCGCAGGGTCAACGCGCCGTCCCTGGGAACGCTGTTCACCAAGGAACCACTCGTCCAGGCGTAGCGACCGGCGGGGAGTACCGGCCGTCCGGGTGCGGGCGGTCGGCGGGGAGCACCGGCCGTCCAGGCGTGAGCCACCGGCCGAGGGCACTGGCCGCCCCCCGGGGGCGGCCGGGCTCCGGCTCCCGTCACATCCGGGTCCGGCGGCGCACCGAGCGCAGCCGCATCGTCAGGCCGATGGCCAGCATGATCAGGGCGGCGGCGCAGTAGGCCCACGAGCCGCTGCCCCGCACCGCGTCGACGGAGGCCAGCACGACCCACAGGCCGGCCACCACGCTCAGCGCGGTCCAGGCGATGTCGGCGATACGGACGGACAGCTGGGCCTCCTGCCGGGTCCCGGGCTCCAGCGGCCCGATCTCGCCATCCCGTGAAGTGCTCTCCCTCGTCATGGGCGATCCCTCCGGTCAGTGAGGTGGTGCGCTCTGGGTACCCGGGAGCCCCTGCGGCAAGCGGCCGGGCACCTGACGGGATGCGGAGGCAGCGGCTCCGTGGACGAGGGGACGGTGGCCGGGGACGGGCCGCGTCCGGGAATAACCGGGGACAGTCTCCTGTTGCCGCCACGACGACAGCGCACGGCTGACGACAGCGCACGGCTCACGAGCAGGAGGCACCCCACCGTGGCGGAAGACGAGATCCGAGGTACTGCCGAGGGCACCGCCCCCGTACCCCTCTCGGTCCTGGACCTGGTCACCGTCGGAGCCGGCCGCACGGCCGGCGACGCCCTGCGCACCAGCGTCGCCATCGCCCGGCTCGCGGAGTCCCGCGGCTTCCACCGCTACTGGGTCGCCGAGCACCACTCCATGCCCGGCGTGGCGTCCTCGTCCCCCGCGGTGATCCTCGCCCACCTCGCCGCCCACACCACCCGCATCCGGCTCGGCTCGGGCGGTGTGATGCTGCCCAACCACGCCCCGCTGGTCATCGCGGAGCAGTTCGGCACGCTGGAGGCGATGGCCCCCGGCCGGGTCGACCTGGGCCTCGGCCGCGCCCCGGGCACCGACGGCGCCACCGCCGCCGCCCTGCGCCGCACCGACCGCCTGCACGAGGGCGCCGACGACTTCCCCGAGCAGCTCATGGAGCTCACCCGCTTCCTGGACGACGACTTCCCCGACGGCCACCCCTACCGCCGTATCCACGCGGTGCCCGGCCCGGTCCAGGCGACCTCGCCCGGCGGCGTCCAGTCCCCGCACCGCCCCCCGATCTGGCTGCTGGGCTCCTCCGGCTTCAGCGCCCGCCTGGCCGGCTCCCTCGGGCTGCCCTTCGCCTTCGCGCACCACTTCTCGGCCCAGAACACCATCCCGGCCCTGGACCTGTACCGCGAGTCCTTCCGGCCCTCCGCGGTCCTCGACGAGCCGTACGCCCTCATCGGCGTCTCCGCCCTCGCCACCGACGACGAGCGCGAGGCCCGCCGCCAGGTCCGCGCCGCCGCCCTCAACATGATCCGGCTGCGCACCGGCCGCCCCGGCCTGGTCCCCACCCCGGAGGAGGCGGAGGCCTACGAGTTCAGCCCCATGGAGGAGGAGTTCGCGAACTCCTGGAACGCCAACGTCATCCACGGCACCGCCGACGAGGTCCGCGCCGGCCTCGACGACCTCCACAAGCGCACCGGCGCCGACGAGCTGATGCTCACGGGCAACGCCCACAGCGGCGACGTACGCCTGCGCTCGTACGAACTCGTCGCCGACGCCTACGGGTTGCCGACGGCCTGACCGTCGGCCGGCGGGGCCCTCAGACCTGGGCGCCCATCAGCCCGGAGATACGATCCGGCGACACCGGCCGCGAGTACAGCCAGCCCTGGCCGGTGTCGCAGCCGATGCGGCGCAGCCGGGTGGCCTGGGCCGAGGTCTCGACGCACTCCGCGGTGACGGTGAGGCCGAGGCGGTGGGCCAGCTGGATCATCGCCTCGACGACGACCTCGTCGGCCGGGTTCGGCGGGACGCCCTCGCCCTCGTACTGGAAGCCGCGAACGAAGGAGCCGTCCAGCTTCAGAACGGAGACCGGAAGGCGGCTGAGGTAGGCGAGGTTGGAGTAGCCGGTGCCGAAGTCGTCGATGGCGATGCCGACGCCCATGTCGCTCAGCGCCTGGAGGGCCTGGAGCGGGCGGCCCGCCGAGCCCATGACCGCGGACTCGGTGAGTTCGATCTGGAGCAGGTGCGGGGCGAGGCCGGTCTCGGCAAGGGTCTGCGCCACGTCCGCGACCAGGTCGGAGTCCCACACCTGGCGGACCGCCACGTTGACGCTGACGAAGATCGGCGGCTCGTCGGGGTGGTCCAGCTGCCACTGCCGGGCCTGGCGACAGGCGGTGGCGAGGATCCAGCGGCCCAGCGGGACGATCGAGCCGTCCTCCTCGGCCAGTGCGATGAACCGATTCGGCGTCAGCATCCCGAACTGCGGGTGGTTCCAGCGCACCAGCGCCTCCACCCCGCGCAGCCGCCCGTCCTCCATGCCCACCAGCGGCTGGTACTCCAGCTGGAACTCACCGCGCTCGATGGCCGGACGGAGCGTGGAGGCCAGCGCCTGGCGGGTCATGCGGTGGGCGTTGCGCTCCGGGTCGAAGAGCGTCCAGCGGTCCCGGCCGTCCGCCTTGGCCCAGTACAGGGTGGTGTCGGCGGCCTGCATCAGCCCGGTCGCGGAGGTGCCCTCGGCCTGCCGCTCGACCACGCCGATCGACGCCGAGACCGACATCCGGTGCCCGGAGACGTCGAAGGGCGCCTGGATCGCCTTCAGCAGCGCCTCGGCGAGGTCGGCGAGCTGCTCGGTGCCGGTGGAGTCCTCGACCAGCAGCGCGAACTCGTCGCCGCCCAGGCGGGCCACCAGGGGAGCGGTCGCCCGGCCCTGCCCGGCCTCGTTCGCGCAACGCGTGAGCCGCTCGGCGACGGCGGCCAGCAGCCGGTCGCCGACCCGGTGGCCGAGGGTGTCGTTGACGGCCTGGAACCCGTCGAGGTCCAGGTAGCACAGCCCGATCCGGCCGGTGCCGCCCTGCTGGTACGACTCCGGCTCCAGCGCGGCCGTCAGCCGCTCGAAGAACAGGGTGCGGTTGGCCAGCCGGGTCACCGGGTCGTGCATCTGCAAGTGCCGCAGCCGGGCCTGGAGTTCACGCCGGGCGGTGATGTCGGCGACGGACAGCAGCACGCCCGGCGCACCGTCGGCCAGGGGCGTGATGGTGATCTGCGCCCACATGGAGTGCCCGTCGGGGTGCTTCAGCCGCCGCTTGCAGCGCAGCTTCGCCTGCCGTCCGCGCAGCACCTCGCGGTAGGAGTGCCAGGTGCGCGCGTCCGAGGCGAGGTCCACCAGGTCGGCGGCCAGGGCCCCGGTCAACTCTCCCGGTACGGCCCCGAGCAGCTCGCCGAAGGCGGGGTTGGCGTCGACGACCGTGCCGTCGCGGTCCACCACCGCCATGGCCAGCGGCGCGGCGGCGAAGGCCGCACGGTGCGACGGCGGCCCGGTACGGGTAGCTGTTGTGATGTCACTCTCTGTTACGGTCGACCCGTCGAGGTCTGCCGCGGGCGCCGGCCCTTCGGACGTTTCGTTCACCGCTAGCTCCCGCAGTGCACTCGATCGCTGTCCGCGCAGGAAAGTGTGCCGATCATAGAGGCTGCCCTGAGGCCCTTCCAGCCATTGCCCAGTCTCGCGGACCGGCAACCCCTCTTGGCAGATCGTTTCTGCCCGGGGCTGGACGGGTTCTTCGGGCCCAGGACCGGTTGTGACGTTCCGTGAGCGATTCGGGGGTGTCGGCCGGTTCGGGAGGTCACGCCAACTCACTCGTCCGGTGCAGATAAACAGGACGTAGCACTGCAAAACCACACAGGCTGGGTGCGGTATCCCGTGAACCGTTCCCGGAGGTCCTGTTGCCGCGCCCGTTTCCGCGCACTCTCCCGCGCCCCCGACTGCGCAGCACCGCCGCCGTGTTCACCACCATGGCGGCCCTCGCCGCCACCTCCCTCGTCGCCGGCCACTCCGCGGCCGAACCCTTCTCCTCGGCGCCCTGCACCCTGGAGCGCACCGAGGCCCACCACTCGGAGGGCCTGGACACCTGGAACAGCGCCTATCCGCGCCCGGCCCGCGCCCTCGACGCGGTCATGGTCTTCCTCTCCTTCCCGGACGCCCGGCCCCTGACCAGCCCCGCCGAGCTGACCGCCGATCACTTCCCGGGCACCACCCGCTTCTTCGAGCAGGCCTCCTACGGCCGCTTCACCCTGCGCCCGCACTCGCTGCGGCACTGGATCCGGATGCCGAGGCCGTCGACGTCGTACGCCATACAGCGCGACTGGAGCGCCCCGGACCGGGCCGCCTACCTCCGGGACGCCCTCGCCGCGGCCGACCCCCAGGTCGACTTCTCGCGCTACGACGTCGTCTACTTCGTCGCCGACCCGGACGCGCCCGGCGTCGACTCGGACGCCACGAAGGTCGTCAACCTGGACGTGCCGCTGCGGGCGGACGGCACGGACATCCGCCGGGTGGTCACGGTCTTCGAGAAGCACCCGCCGGACCGGCTGGTGCTGGCCCACGAGACCGGGCACGTGTTCGATCTTCCGGACCTCTACCACCGGCCCGCGGACGGCAAGGGCGACTGGGACACCTACGTCGGCGACTGGGACCTGATGGGCAGCCAGTTCGGTCTCGCCCCGGACCTGTTCGCCTGGCACAAGTGGAAGCTGGGCTGGCTGGAGCGGCGGCAGGTGGTGTGCGTACGGGGGCCCGAGCCCAAGCGGCTGACGCTGGAGCCGCTGGAGACCGGCCCCGGCAACGCCGGGATCTTCGGCCCGGGCCGCGGCACCAAGCTCGCGGTGGTCCGCACCGGGGACGACAGCGTGCTCGCCTTCGAGGCACGCGGGGCGGTGGGCCCCGACGCGGCGGTGTGCCGGCAGGGCATCCTGATCTACCGCGTCCACAGCGGCACCGCGTCCGGCACGGGCCCCGTCCAGGTCATCGACGCCCACCCCCGCACCGAGGCCTGCTGGGAGAACTCCGTCTACCCACCCCTGGCCGACGCCCCGGTCGACACCGGCGAAACCTTCACGGTCCCGGACACCAAGGTCCAACTGAAGGTGACAAGCCGGACACCGACGGGGGCGTGGAACGTGCAGATCACGGCGGGCTGACTCTCGACCTACGGCACGGTGGCCGACAGGGAGGGGGGTGTGGGTGGCGGAGCCCCCACAACGCGCGGCGCAGCCGCGCAGAAATGACGACGGCGAGGCCGGTTCGCGCTTTCCGCGAACATGCCTCGCCATCGACGTCGTGCGCCGCCAGGGACTCGAACCCCGGACCCGCTGATTAAGAGTCAGCTGCTCTAACCAACTGAGCTAGCGGCGCCTGCTGACGTCGTAGACCTTAGCATCCTGATCGGCCGGGGGAAAAATCGAAATCCGCACGGCGTTCCGGGCCGCCCGGACGGCCGCCCAGACCAGGATTTCCGGGCCCGGCAGCCAGGGGTGGCGGGTGTCCGGGGCGACCAGCCAGCGGGACGTCAGTCCGGAGTGCGCGGCGCTCAGCGGGGCTGGGACGGTCACCGCGTCGCCCGTGCCGTGGCACAGCAGCGGCGGGATCGCCCCCGTCCGCCCGAACTCCTCCCACCGCAGCAGCGACGGCAGCCGCTGAGCCGTGCCCGGCGCCGAGAAGAGCAGCATCCGCCCCCGCAGCGTGGCGACCGGCCCCGAGCCCGGCCCCTCGTCCCACAGCCGGTCCAGCATCCGGCGCCCGAAGATCGCGGGGACGCTGACCACGTCGAAGGCGGTGCCGCAGGGCAGCACCACCGGAGCGGTGGGCCGTTCCTCCCACAACGCCAGGGTGCTGCGCGGATACGTTCCTGCCGAGGTGAGCCAGGCGGCCCCGTCCGTGGTGACACCGGAGACGTCGAAGCGGTCGGAGAAAGGTTCGTCGCGTGCGCTCATGGCATCTACAGGTACCGGGCGTGAGCGCGCGGCTCCCGAGGGTTGCGGGAATCCGGGACAGGGGAGGGGAGAGGGGAGTATCTTGCCCGCCTGGCATATGCCAAAGCTTTACTCAAGCGGCGGTCACGGCCACCGCATCAGGCTCAGACGGGGTCCGCGTGTCCACGGCCGCCGTCCTCCACACCGCGCAGCAGCTCGCGGCCGAACTCGACCATCTTCTTCGCGTAGTCCTCGGTCCACTCGGCGCGCTCGGCGATGTCCGCCGCGGTCAGCCGGTCGAAGCGCCGGGGGTCGGCCAGCTGCGCCGCCGCCATCGCCTGGAACTCGACCGCGCGGTCCGCCGCGGCGCGGAACGCGTGCGCCAGCTCGGTGGCCCGGGCCAGCTGGGCGCGGGGGTCGTCGATCGACTCCAGATCGAAGAAGTGCTCGGGGTCGTCGGCCACCTGTGCGGGCTCGAACAGCAGGGGCGCGGGGCGTAGCCGCGGTTCGTTCCGACGCGGCGTGGGCTCCGCCATGTCTTCGTCCTCCTCGTAACCTCGTACCTCGTCCGTACCGGCGGCCCGACTGTGCATGGGCCACCGTCCATTGTCCCGCGCCCGTGCAAGAGGGCGGGACGCCTCCGGCGGTACCAAGGCCCACGGCGCTTGCGATGTTCCCGCTCACGGACTCCGCACGACGGGGCCGGTCATGGCCGCCACGCCACCCGGTGCTCTCCCAGCCGTGCCAGTACCGCGTGGTTCGCCTCCCAGCCGTCCGGGAACTTCACCAGCGTTCCCAGCTGGACCGGTTCCGTCGACGGGTAGTCGTCGAGCAGGTCGCTCACGCCCGCCCGGCACACCACGATGCAGGCGTGGCGGTGGCGGGAGGCCAGGACGCACAGGCGGCCCGTCTCCAGATGGAAGGCGGTGGCGTCGGGGCGGCCGGAAAGGGGATGCAGGACGACCGTGACGTCGTACTCACGCCCCTGGAGCCGGTTCGCGGTGTCCACCGTGACGTCGGCGACACCGAGGTCCGCCAGCGCCGCGCGCACCGCCGCCGCCTGGTCCCGGTGCGCCGTGCCGACGGCGATCCGGTCGGCGGTCAGCGGTGTGGGATCCGGTGAGCGCTCCGACGTCGCCGCCCCGCCCCGGTCCAGCAGCCGCCGTACGACCGCCGCCACCGCCCGCACCGCCTCCGGGTCCGTGCGCGGAGTGTGCCGCGCGGGCAGCTCCAGTAGGCCCCAGCCGGATTCGGCCGCCGCGTCGATCACCTTGTCGGGGCCCGAGCCGTCCGACGGCACCGCGAAGGCGAGTCGGCGGTCGTCGTGGTCCGTGCCGCTACGGAAGGGGGTGTACGGGTAGAAGGCGTCCGAGACCAGGGGTGCCGCCGAGGCCGGGAGCCGCCAGGAGACGGGGAGGCGGTGCTGCGGGAGTTCGGGGTTGTGCGCCAGCAGGGTCGTCACCGCGGAGGCCGAGGGGTCGTACGACAGCCCCGCCCACTGCTCGCTCCCCACGATCGCGAACGGATCCAGCTGCCCCGGGTCGCCCACGAACAGCGCCCGCTCGAACAGCCCCGCCACCGCCAGCAGCGAGTCGGACCGCATCTGGTACGCCTCGTCGACGATCGCGTGCGCCCACGGCTCGTCGACCTTCACATGCCCCCACTTGGCGGCCGTCGAGATCACGACCGGCAGCCCGGTGAGATCGCCCGCCTTCGCCGACTTGCGGACCTGGGGCAGGCGGTCCAGCGCCTTGTCGTACGGGTCGGCGTCGCTGCTGTGCAACCGCCCGACCGGCAGCTCCGGGTTCTTCTCGGCCAGTCTGAGCACGAGGTCGTCGACCTGGGCGTTGGTCTGCGCGACCACCATCAACGGGCGCCCCGCGTCGGCCAGTTCCAGCGCCGCGCGGACCACGAGGGTGGACTTGCCGGCGCCCGGCGGGGAGTCCACCACGACACCCCGGTGGGCGCCGTGCAGGGTGTCGCGGAGGATCGCCTCGGTGGCCTCGCCGGCGGCCGCTCCGGGATCGAAGACCTGGGTGGTCACAGCACGTCCTCCGGGGTCACGGGATCGGCGGTCTCCTGCACGGCCTCACCGGGCGGACCGCCGTGCGTCCAGGGCGTGTCCTCCGGCTCGGGCAGCTTCGCCCCACCCCGCTGCTCGTGCTCGAAGAGCGTGAAGCACACCCGGTCGCCCTTCTCCGGCACCGACCCTGCCTCCGGCTCCTTGCCGCGGCCCATCTTGTCGAGGATCTTGAGGACGATCAGGGCGCCACCCTCAGGCGAGCCCTCGGCGGAGTCCTCGTACCCCACGAACTCCGCCGACTGCGGCTTCCCGCCCAGCGAGCGGTACACCTTGGCCCGCTCGCCCAGATGCGGCCGGTCCTCGGTCCGTACGGTGACCAGCGGGCGTGGGCTCGGCCGCTTGCCCTCGCTGTACGTCATCACCACGTCGGTGACCTCCCCGGCGAACGCCTCCCCGGCCAGCCGCCGCCCCGCCATCACCAGCGGGTCGTCCAGTGCCTCCTGCGCCTCCAGGCGGGCCTGTTCGCGCTCGCGTGAGGCGAGTTTGTTGGCGGCGGTGACCGCGTCGTCGCGGCGCGGCTGCGGGGGCTCGCCCGCCGTGACCCGGTCGCGGTGGCCGGTGAACGACCAGCGGTCGCGCGTCCACCGCTCCTCGACGTGCGCCCCCTCGGGCAGCGCCCGCAGCAGGTCGATGCCGTGCCACACCGCGTCCCAGGTGGGGCGGGTCCGGCTGAGGACGAGGCCGCGGATCTCCTCTTCGGCGGCGGTGAGCGCGCCGAGCCGGTCGTCGGCCTCCAGACCGTCCTCGGCGGCATGGAGGGCGGTGCGCGCGCGGTCGTAGCGCTCGAAGGCGGGGGCGAGCAGCTTGTTGTCGAACGCCGGGTCGGTGGCCGGGCCGGCCGGGGGGTGCCGCAACTGGCCCTGCTCGTCCCGGGCGAGCTCGGCCTCCAGCGCGGCCTCGGCGCCCGAGCGGCCCTCGGGCGGGTCGATCCACGCGAGCAGCGCGCCCAGGTGCTGGTCCTCCAGGGTGGACTGGCCGGTGGACCAGTGCCGGGCCAGCAGGTCCGTCATCGCCGGCAGCAGCGAGGAGCCCGGCATCCGGGCGCGCTCCCCGAAGTGGGTCAGCCACCGGCCCAGCAACGGCACCCGGGGCGGGGCCGGATAGGGCGTCTCCGGGTCCTGCTCCGCCGTACGCCGAAAGCGCATGGAGCGCCCCAGCAGCCGGAGGAAATCGACGCCCGCGCGGCTCGGCACGATCAGCTGCGGGGCGTCCGCGCACAGTTCGACCTCGACCTTGACGCGCTTGCCGGTCTCCGGGTCGGTCTCGTTGCGCTCGGCGGCCTCCACCGACTCCGCGTAACCGTCGACGTAGGGCAGCACGATGTCCGCCAGCTCGGACAGGAACGCGAACCGGAGGTCCCGGTCCCGGGGCTGCGGTACGACCAGCAGCTGCGGGGCGTCCCGGTCGGTGCCCACGAGCGCGCCGAGCGGGGCACCGGCCTCGCCCGCGGTGGTGAGCGGGACGAGGACGAGGGGGTGGTCGGAGAGATGGCGGTGCCGGACCGTGGCGGCCGGCTGGGCACGGCCGGTGCTGACGGCTTCCAGGCGGGCCAGGGTGGTGATCAGCGACATGCGCTCACCCCCAGGGCCTCGGCCGGCCCTTCCGGGGTCTCCGGACGGCGCCGCAGGACTTCCGGACGTGCCCCCAGGGCCTCCGACCGCAGCTCCGCCGCTCGCCGCAGGGCCGCCACCGCCGGGTCGTCCGGGTCGCCGGTCTCGCCGCGGGCCGCCGCCAGGACGTCCTCCACCGTCGTCAGGCCGCCCAGCTCCGCGCGGACCGAGCGGCCCAGGGAGGTCACCGCGCCCTCCGCGCGGGAGCGGTCGCGGCAGTGGAAGGCGAGTTCGCACGCGGACAGGCACTCGGGCGCGTAGGTCGCCGGGACCGACTCGACCGCGGCGGTCAGCTCGGCGGCGGGCAGGTCCGGGGCGAAGCAGGTGCCTTCGGGAAGCGTGTCGGCGATGTCCTCGATGCGGGTCAGGCGGGCCAGTTGGCGGGCCGTGACCGCGCGCTGTTTGCGGATGTCGACGGCGGAGGCGGCGGGGAGGTTGGAGAAGTCCTTGGGGCAGACCAGCAGGACGCGGTGGCGGACCTTCGGCGCCGGGTCCAGCCGGGCCGCGACCTCCTCCAGCGCCAGGACGTACACCGCGGCCTGGCGGGCGGCCGCGCCCACCTTCGACGGGTCCGCCGAACCGTCCAGCAGCGGGAAGGACTTGATCTCCACGACGGTCCAACTGCCGTCCGGGTGCACGACCACCGCGTCCGGCTCCAGGAAGGCGGGGGAACCGGCGACGTCGAGCGCGAGCATGGGGTGGTCGAGGAGCGTCCAGGCGCCGGCGGTCGCTTCCCGCAGGGCGAGGGCCGTCCGCGCGGTGCGGCCCTCGGGGCCGATCGCGGTGAGGTCGGGGACCTCGGCCTCGGCGGGCGGTTCGGCACCGCGGTCCAGGCGCTCGTGCACCAGCCGCAGCAGCTCCGCGCCGCCGTCCGCCTTGACCTTCGCCTCGAAGGCGTTGCCACGGGTCAGGGCGAACTGCGACTGCCCGAAGGCCGAGGGGGCGCCCAGCGCGCTCGCCAGCGCCGTCTTGTTCACCCCCGCGCCGTCGAGGATCGCGCGCCGCTTGCACCCGGGGTTCGCGGCCAGGGCCGCGAGGGCGCGGGCGTCCAGCGCCTTGGCCGGGACCTCGGGGCCGCGCAGCTCAGCGAGCCGCTGCCGGAGCGCCGTCCCCCGCGTCCGTGGGAGCGGCACTCGGCTCGGCTCCGCCTGCGAACCGGGACTCACGCTGCCGTGGAATGTGCTCACCCGCCGAAGTCTGGCATCCGGCACTGACAATTGAGGGCTCTGCGTCCCGAGAGGCGAGGGAGACGGTGGTGATCCGGGCCCGGACACCCGCCGTGGCCCGCGTCGCGACCCGGCTGACGTACGGGGCGAGCAGGAACCCGAGCCCCATCACGACCGCGCCCGCGACCGCGTCGAGGAAGTAGTGGTTCGCGGTGCCCATCACCACGATCGTGGTGATCAGCGGGTAGGCCACGGCCGCGACCCTCGTCGTCCGCGTGGTGCCGTAGCGCCACAGCATCACTCCGCACCACAGGGCCCAGCCGACGTGCAGGCTCGGCATGGCCGCGTACTGGTTCGTCATGCCGCCCATGCCCCGCGGGGCGCTCGCCTCGCCGCCCCACCAGCCGTACGAGCTGTACTGGGCCATGGTGTCGACGAAGCCGTGGCCCGCAGACAGCAGGCGGGGCGGGCAGGTCGGCAGCAGGGTGAAGCCGATCAGGCCCATGAAGGTGGACGTCATCAGCCAGGTGCGGGCCGCCCGGTAGTGCGCGCTGCGGGAGCGGAAGAGCCAGATCAGGACGGCCGGCGTGACCAGGTAGTGCAGCGAGGCGTACCAGAAGTCCGCGGGCACGCCGATCCAGGCCTCGCTGGTGAACAGCCGGTTCAACGGGTGCTCGGCGTTGATGTGCAGGAACTTCTCGACCTTCAGGATCGCGAGACCGTGGTCGACGGCACCGGACACATCGCCCCGGGCCAGCAGCCGCCCCGCGCTGTAGCAGGCGTACACCAGCACGATCAGGGGCAGCTCGGTCCACCAACGCAGCCGCGTGTCCGGGACTGCCTCGGTGCCTGGTGTCTCGGTCAGCGGCATCCGATCCTGTCCCCCTTCGTTTCGCGCGGCTTCCGGTGGTCGTTTCCGGTCGTGCCACTTTACGGCGTATGTGCGGGCCCCTGTGGAGTGCCCCCACGCAGCGCCTTCGGATGTCGAAGACGCAGAGATCGCCCTTCGGGTTGCCCTCCCACAGGGTGCGCGATGATGGAGGGGTTCCGCCTCCGTTTTCCCCCGGAAAGGTTTCTTCATGGCACCGCGCATCCTGCTGGCCCGGCACGGACAGACCGAGTGGTCGCTGTCCGGCAAGCACACGGGCAGGACGGACGTGCCGCTTCTGGAGGAGGGCCGGCGGGGGGCCAAGCTGCTCGGCGAACGGCTGCACCGGGCACCGTACGACGGCCTGGCCGGGGTGGAGATCCGCACGAGCCCGCTGGCACGCGCGCGTGAGACCTGCGAGCTCGCCGGGTTCGGGGAGCGGGCGGTCACCTGGGACACGCTCATGGAGTGGGACTACGGCGCGTACGAGGGCATGACGCCGGAGGAGATCCAGGCGGTGCGGCCGGGGTGGCTGATCTGGCGGGACGGGGTCCCTTCGGGGGAGTCCCTGGAGCAGGTCGCCGCGCGGGCGGACGAGGTCGTGGCCTGGGCCAGGTCCGCGGACCGGGATGTGCTGGTGTTCGCCCACGGGCACATCCTGCGGTCCATCGGGGCGCGGTGGCTCGGGGCGCCGATCGATTTCGCTGCGCGGATACGCCTCAATCCGACGTCCTTGTCTGTGCTGGGGTGGGCTTACGGGGAGCCGGCGATCGAGAGCTGGAACGACTTGGGGCACCTGGGTTCGTAGTCGGGTGCGGCTGAGCGGGGGCTGGTCGCGCAGTTCCCCGCGCCCCTGAAAGACGTGACTGCACCCACCTTCAGGGGCGCGGGGAACTGCGCGAGAAGCCCCCACCGGGCCGCAGTCGAACACGAACCCCCGTCACGCACTCCTCGGCGTGGACGCATGGCGTTCCAGGAACGCCGACACCCCCGCCGCCCTCCGATGCGGCAGCAGCACCCTCGCCGTTCCCGCCAGCATCGTCTGGATGCGGGAGGACTGGACCTCGCCCAGCAGCTCCAGCACCCGCAGTCCCGCCGCCGCCCCCTCGTCGGGCCGGCCGCCGCGGGCCAGGTCGTCGGCCAGTTCGGCGGTGTACAGCGCGATGTTGCGGGTGAAGTGCGGGTCCTGGAGGTCCGCCGCCCGGCGTGCGTGCCGGGCGGCCCGGCGCCAGTCGCCCAGCGTGGACCAGCACTGCGCCTCCAGGCCTTCCAGCTCGGCCTCGCCGTAGAAGCTCATCCACTCGGGGTCCGAGTCGCCGACCCCCCGCTCGAAGTAGGCCTGCGCGCGGGCGAGGGCCTGCTCGCAGCCGGTGCGGTCGGCGAGGCCCGCCCAGCCGCCCGCCTCGCGCAGCGAGAGCAGCGACATCAGCCGGGCCGAGCCCAGCGGCCGTGCCACGCGCTGCGCCGCCTGCGCGGCCCGCACCGCCTCCCGCGGCCGGCCCGCGTCGCGCGCGAGGAAGGCCGTGTTGCAGAAGGCGTGCGCCTCCAGGGCGTCGTCACCCGTGACCCGGGCCGTCGCGAGGGCCTCCGCGTAGTGCGAGCGGGCGTCGTCGAACCGCCCCGAGTCGTGCGCCAGCCAGCCCACCGAGATGGCGAGTTCACCCGCGCCCGCGTGCAGCCGGTCGGCGGTCGTCTGCCGGGTCGCGCCCGCGTCCAGGAGCGCGTAGGCGGCGCGCAGCGGAGCAGCCGCGCGCCGGTACAGGCCGTCCGCGCCGTGCCGGTCGTCCAGCAACCGGATCCTGCGGACGGCTTCCTCCAGGGCACCCGCCTCGCTCGCCCCGGCGCGGCGCACCGGCCGCCCGGCGGCGGTGGCGTCGGCGGCGAGCCCGAGGGGGCCCAGCGAGGCGGCGGCCACCGTGGCGCCCCCACCGGTCATGAATGCGCGACGCAGCACGTCGCTCTCCTCGTAGTTGTCGTACGTCTCGTCAGGGTCCTGCGTGTCTTGCGTGTCATACGGCTCGTACGCCCCCCGCGTCTCAGACGCGTCCCGTGACCTGCGCCCGCGTACCGTCGCGCGGGGCGCGAAGCCCAGGTCGGTGAGCGTGCGGCCGGGGAACATGTGCAGGAACACCCGTTCGTACGCGTAGTTGGGGCAGCGGATCTCGCCCGCCTCGACGCGGCCCACATAGCGTGCGTCGCAGCTGACCAGCTCGCCGATCTCGCGCGCGGCCCGCCGTACCGCCGCGGCGAACTCGGCCGGCGAGCGCTGGCCGCGCAGGCGCCGGAACACGAGGTTCGGCCGCGGTGGCATGGGGGACTGGGACGAGGTCATCTGTGACGACGCCATGGCCGGGTCCTCTCGTGCGAACCGTCGAACCATGCCGGAGGTGGGGCGAGTTGACTGGTTTGTCAGTGTGACGCCCTGTTTCCGGCGGGCAAGAACGTACCGGCTGTGTCCGGGTCGCCACGCGGGGTTTGGCTACAAACCGGATATCTCATCCGAGATCTGCCATGAACTGCCATCCTTTGCGGCGGACTTCCGCCGTAGCCGTTGACGCGGGCGCGCGTTGAACCCCGTGGAGTCGGACGAGGGTTCCTTGATGGAGGCCGCGATGGAGATCAGCTGTGACGTGGTCACGGTACCGACGCGACACGGCCTGGAGGCCGTCGACATCCTGCGGCGGGGGGTGGGCGAGGGGGTCGGACCCGTACTGCACGACGACGGCGGCGAGACCCTGGGGTTCCTGGTGCCACCGGGCACGGCGGCGGGCTGGGACGTGCCGGGCAGTACGTGCACGGAGACGGACGGGCGAGGGCTGCGGCTGGCTCCGGAGCCGCCGGTGGAGGGCTCGGACTGGCTGCTCCCACCGGGGGACGCCGACCTGGCGACGGATCCGGCGGTGCTGCGGGCAGCCCTGGACGAGGCGGCGAGATTGATCGAGGCCGCGGACAATTGCCGGTGACCGGGATCCACCCAGCACGCGAGACGCCCATCCGCCGCAGATAATGGCGTCATGGGCAAGTCCAAGAGGCGTGGCAACTCCGTCGCCGAAGCCGTCGTGGAACCAGTCGACGGCGGCCTCGCCGAACTCATCCCCGACCGGGACCGCCCGCGCGCGTGGACGCTGCTCATCGACGGCGCTCCCCAGTCCCACGTGGACCTCGACGACCCGCAGCACCTCTCCTTCGAGTACCAGCGCCGCCTCGGCCATGTCATCGACCTGGCCGCCGCCCCCGGCAGGCCCCTGCACGCCGTCCACCTCGGCGGCGGCGCCCTCACCCTCGCCCGGTACCTCGCCGCCACCCGCCCCCGCTCCACCCAGCAGGTCGTCGAGCGGGACGCCGCCCTCGTGCAACTGGTCCGCCAGAAGCTGCCGTTGGAGCCGACCGCGCGGATACGGGTGCGGTCCGTCGACGCCCGCGAAGGGCTCGCCAAGGTCGCCGACGGCTGGGCCGACCTCGTGATCGCCGATGTGTTCAGCGGCGCCAGAACCCCCGCGCACCTCACCTCGGCCGAATTCCTCGACGAGGTCCGAAGAGCCCTCAAACCGGGCGGCCTCTACGCCGCGAACCTCGCCGACGGACCGCCGCTCAGCCACCTCCGCGGCCAGATCGCCACCGCCGCCGCCCGGTTCGCCGACCTCGCCCTGGTCGCCGACCCGACCGTGCTGCGCGGCAAGCGCTTCGGCAACGCCGTCCTGGTCGCCTCCGACGCCCCCCTGCCGGTCGCCGAACTGACCCGCCGGGCCGCCTCCGACCCGCACCCGGGCCGCGTCGAACACGGCAGGGCACTCCTCGACTTCACCGGCGGGGCCGTCCCCGTGACGGACGCGAAGGCCGTGGCCTCCCCCGCGCCACCGCCCTCGGTGTTCCGCTGAGTCAAGGCGATTGAGCAGGAACATCCCGATTGAGTCAGTACGTCCCGATCTCCACCCGCGGCGGGCCGTCGTGCCACGTGCAGAACACCGACACCCGGTCCGCGCCCGAGGAGAACTCCACCCGGATCCACGACTCCGTCTTCCACACCTGCATCGACCAACCCGTGCCCGGAGTCGCGGACACCAGGGTCGCCGAGGTCCTGCCGAGGTCGAAGACCGCCCGGCCGCCGTCGGTGTCGTAGCTCCTCACCTGGCCGGAGGCGGTGGGGGACGGGCTCCGCGAGGGGGTCGGCCGGGCGGTCGTGGCCCTCGGCGTCGGCGACGGGCTCGCCGAGGGGGTCGCGGTCCTCTCCGGGGTCGGCGTCGGGGACGCCGGCGGGTTCGACTCCTGCTTCGCCTCGGCCGCGATGGGCAGGGCGCGGGGCGGGTCGTAGGCCGTGCCCGCCATCACCGTGTGGACACCCCACCACGACAGCGTGACCGCCGCGCCCGTGGCGAGCAGCCAGGCCAGTACGTGTACGAGTGCTCTGCGCATCGCCCGACATACTGCCTCACGCGCCTCACGGGTCGCACCCGGACTGAGTTGTCCACAGGCCCCGACCGGGCCCGCCCGAATCGCGTACGGTGCGGCGCATGGCAAGTGTGCTCGTGGTCGAGGACGACCAGTTCGTTCGTTCGGCGCTCATCCGGCACCTGACCGACGCGGCACACACCGTGCGCAGTGTCGGGACGGCGCTGGAGGCGCTGCGCGAGGTCGCCCATTTCCGTTTCGACGTGGTGATCCTGGACCTCGGTCTGCCCGATCTGGACGGCTCCGAGGCCCTGAAGATGCTGCGCGGGATCACCGACGTCCCGGTCATCGTCGCCACCGCGCGGGACGACGAGACGGAGATCGTCCGCCTGCTCAACGCCGGGGCGGACGACTACCTCACCAAGCCCTTCTCCGTCGAACACCTCTCCGCCCGCATGTCCGCCGTCCTACGACGGTCCCGCGCCGCCGGCGGTGACGCCCCGCCGGAGACCGTGCTGCGCGTCGGCGGCCTGAGCGTGGACCCGCTGCGCCGCCAGGCCGAGCTGGACGGCGCCCGACTCGACCTCACCCGCAGGGAGTTCGACCTGCTCGCCTTCCTCGCCGCCCGCCCCGGCGTGGTCGTCCCGCGCAAGGAACTCCTCGCGGAGGTCTGGCAGCAGTCCTACGGCGACGACCAGACCATCGACGTCCATCTCTCCTGGCTCCGGCGGAAGTTGGGGGAGACCGCCGCGCAGCCCCGCTATCTCCACACCCTGCGGGGCGTCGGGGTCAAGCTGGAGCCGCCGCTATGAGATGGGCCCTGGTCAAGGTCTGCCTGGCGGTCACCACCATGGTCGTGGTCGCCTTCGCGATCCCGCTCGGGCTCGTCATCAAGGAGATGGCCCGCGACCGCGCCTTCTCCAACGCCGAGCGCCAGGCCGCCGCCGTCGCCCCCGCCCTGTCCATCACCACCGACCGGGACCAGCTGGAGCGGGTCGTCGCCTCGGCGGGCTCGGACTCCGGGATGGCCGTCCACCTGCCGGCCGCCGACGACCCCGGAAGCGAGCAGAAGGCCCTCGACATCGGACGGCAGCGGGCCGCCGCCGACGACATCGCCACCGTGCGCAGGCTCGGCCGCGCCTCCACCACCGAGGTCTCCGGCGGCTCCACCCTGCTCCAGCCGGTCGCGCTCAGCTCCGGCCGGATCGCCGTCGTCGAGGTGTACGTCCCCGAGTCCGAGGTGAGCAACGGTGTCGCCACCGCCTGGGCGGTCCTCGCGGGCGTCGGCATCGCGCTCGTCGTCGGCTCGGTCGCGGTCGCCGACCGGCTCGGCGTACGGATGGTGCGGCCCGCGCGGAAGCTCGTCGAAGGCGCCCACGAACTGGGGGAGGGGAAGCTGGGCGCGAGGGTGCCGGAGGAGGGGCCGACCGAACTCAGACTCGCGGCCGTCGCGTTCAACTCCATGGCCGACCAGGTCGTCCAACTGCTCGCGAACGAGAGAGAGCTGGCCGCCGATCTGTCGCACCGGCTGCGCACCCCGCTGACCGTGCTGCGGCTGAACGCGGCCTCGCTCGGGGAGGGGCCGGCCGCCGAGCAGACCCGGGCTGCGGTCGCTCAGCTGGAGCGCGAGGTCGACACCATCATCCGCACCGCGCGCGAGGCCAAGCCGCAGACCGCGGCGGCCGGGCCCGGCGCCGGGTGCGACGCGGCCGAGGTGGTCCGGGAGCGGATGGGGTTCTGGTCGGCGCTCGCCGAGGACGAGGGCCGCAAGTGGCGGGTCGCCGGCACCGAGCGGCCGGTGCGCATACCCGTCGCCCGGGCGGACCTGGTGGCCGCGCTGGACGCCCTGCTCGGCAATGTCTTCCGGCACACCGCCGAGGGCACCGCCTTCGCGGTCGACGTGCACAACGGCGAGGACGCCGTGATCGTGCTCGTCTCCGACGCCGGGCCCGGCATCCGCGACCCCGAGGCCGCGATGGCGCGCGGCCGGGGTTCCGGCAGCGCCGGGTCGACCGGGCTCGGGCTCGACATCGTGCGCCGGCTCGCCGAGTCGACCGGCGGGGACGTCCGCATCGGGTCGTCGGTGCTGGGCGGGACCGAGGTGCGGATCTGGATCCAGCTGGGCGGGCGGGAGCCGGTGCGCCGGGGACACCGGGTGCGCCGACGCCGTACGGGCCGACTGGTCCCGCCCTTCCACCGGTCCCGCACCGTGCGCGGGCGCGACGAACTACGCTGATGCCACCCGGAGCCGATCGTTCCGGAAAGCTTCGTTTTCTCGAAGGCGTTCGCCGCCTGCCACTGACGATTCCATGGGAGCTGTGGAGGCGGGCCAACGTGTCGGTCACGTTTCGACAAATGGGACCGAGAGGGTCTTGACGGTTGACCGGACATACGGCTGTCATTGCGCCACCGTGTTCGGTCAAGTTGATTTCTGGTTGATTACGACCGGTCTTCGAATCCCTCCATGACTGAACCCTGCCTTCAGGAGCCGTCCATGCGTGATCTCTCGTCGTCTCTGCCTTCGCCCAGCCGCCGCGGTCTGCTCAAGGGGGTGGGTGGCGCCGCCCTTCTGGGGGCGGGTATCCCGCTGCTGTCCGCCTGTGGCAGCAGCGGCAGCTCCAGCGACCCGAAGACCGTGAGCCTCGGGTCGAACGCGTCGGACGCGGTGCCGAAGAAGGCGTTTGCCGAGATCTACGCGGCCTTCCAGAAGCAGTCCGGGATCACGGTCGACGTGAACACCAAGGACCACAACACGTTCCAGGAGCAGATCAACTCGTATCTGCAGGGCACGCCGGACGACGTGTTCAACTGGTTCGCCGGGTACCGGATGCAGTTCTTCGCCGCGAAGAACCTCGCCTCCCCGATCGACGACGTGTGGGCGAAGATCGGCGGGAACTTCCCGGACGCCATGAAGAAGCTGTCCAAGGGTGCCGACGGCAAGTACTACTTCGTGCCGCTGTACACGTACCCGTGGGCGCTCTTCTACCGCAAGAGCGTCTTCCAGCAGCACGGCTACCAGGTGCCGACCACGTGGGACCAGCTGGTCGCCCTGTCCAAGCAGATGAAGAAGGACGGCCTGGTCCCGATCGCGTTCGGCGACAAGGACGCCTGGCCGGCGATGGGCACGTTCGACCAGATCAACTTCCGCCTCAACGGCTACGACTTCCACGTCGAGCTGATGGCGGGCAAGGCCGCGTGGACCGACCCCAAGGTCAAGGCCGTCTTCGACCACTGGGCCGAGCTGCTGCCCTACCACCAGGACGGTTTCATGGGCCGCACCTGGCAGGACGCCGCCCAGACGCTGGTGTCCAAGAAGGCGGGCATGTATCTGCTGGGCACGTTCGTGGCGCAGCAGTTCACCAACAAGGCGGACCTGGACGACCTGGACTTCTTCGCCTTCCCGGAGATCAACCCCGCGTACGGGCAGGACACGGTCGAGGCGCCCACGGACGGCTTCATGGTCTCCAAGTCGCCGAAGAACAAGGCCGGCGTCACCAAGCTGCTGGAGTACCTGGGCACCCCGGAGGCGGAGCAGATCTACCTCAAGGCCGACTCCAGCGTGGTGGCCGCCTCCAGCAAGGCCGACACCTCCTCCTACACGCCGTTGCAGAAGAAGGCGTTCGAGATGATCTCGGGGGCGAAGAGCCTGACGCAGTTCATGGACCGTGACTCGCGTCCGGACTTCACCTCGACGGTGATGCAGCCCTCGCTGCAGAAGTTCCTCCAGAACCCCAAGGGCGTCGACAGTCTGCTGTCCTCGATCGAACGCCAGAAGAAGACGATCTTCGCGTCCTCCTGAGCTGAGCGGCTGTCATGACTACCGACACAACGTCTCCCCA
>NZ_KQ948747.1:0-10857 GCF_001514195.1 Streptomyces griseorubiginosus
ACCGACGCCAATCGCGACTACTGGCTCCGGCTCGCGCGGGGGTATGAAACCGCCGTCTGCCGTGTGCTGCGGCAGCGCGTGTTGTACCGTCAGGCCGCGCAGGCCACCCTCGCGGCCCTCGCCGAGCAGGTGATCCCGATGGTCCCGCCGGGCGAGGCCGCACGGGTGTTCTTCCCGGGGGACGGGCGCCCCTTGGACCAGCTGACCGCCCAGTTGGACGCGCTCCTGGAGTGGGACGAGGACAAGGCGCCCGAGCTGGAGGCCGTGATGGCCGCGGTGGCCGCGGGCACGCGGTTCTATGCCGACCTCCATGGTCTGACGGTGCCGCCCGTCGACCCGGACCTGACGCGGACACTGTCGGAGCTGGGCCATCCCGTACCCGCCACACCGGACGGCGAGAGGGCGGCGCTGATCCGGTACGTGGAGGAGTTGCTGCTGGTCCACCGGCGGATCGGTGTCGTCTCCCGTGGCCACCTGTACGGCGCATGGGACGGGGCAGACGCGAACGCCGTTGCCTTCCGCGGTGCTGTGTTCGCCATGTTCGCCGGGCGGCTGTCGCTGGCCGAACTCTTCGGCGCGGCGCAACGGGCGGGCGTGGTCGACACCGACATGGCCGTGCCGCCGCGGTGGATGGAACCGGACTTCCGCGACTCCGTCGTGGTGCAGGCGGACGTGGCCGAGTTGCACGGCTTGGTGCCCTACCTCCTGAGCCCCGAGAGCATCGACCCGGCACTGCGCCGGTTCCCGCACGAGAAGCGGTACGCGCAGATGGCCGCCGACCTCCTGGAACTGGACTTCGACGGTTCGGGTGACGGCCCGGTCGTGAACGACCTGATCGACGATCTCGATTCCGGCACCGTGACGTTCTGGCCCGACAAACGGAACCTAGACCGCTGGCGGCAGCGCCGTGAGACCTTCATCGCGTGGCTGCGGGAGCACCGCCATCACTACCAGGGCGCCGCTGTCGGCCATCTGATCGCGTTGTACCTGCTGGGCGGTCCCGACGCGACGCTGACGCTCCTCGGCCTGGACGCCGCTCCCCACGCCGCCCGCAAGAGCGTCCTGCGCGGCCGGATTCTGGGGTGGCTGGAACGGCTGGTCCAGGGGGCGGACGAAGCGGAGCTGCCGCTGGTGATGCGGCGCAACGCGGAGGTGGCCGAACTGGCCGCGCACCCGGCGCTGGGCACGCCGCAGCATCTCGCCTCGCTGGCTGACGACCTGGCCTCGGACCAGCTGATGGCAGAGTTGGCGGAGCACGCGGAGATGCAGCGGCGGGCGCTGCTGACTCTGCCCGAGACCGGAGGGCCGGTGTGGTGGGGAGAGTCGGTGCCCGGACCGTCACACGGGTCGGTCCAGCCGGGCGTGTTCGCCAGGCCTGCGCTGTCCCGGGTGATGCTGGACGGCCGGGCCGCGGTCCGGGACGCGTTCGAGGCCGTCGACCGGTCGGGTTCGGGCGTGCCGGTGGTCTACTGGGTGGAGCAGCCGTCGAGGGCGAGGGCGTTCGGGCCGTTCGCCCAGCGACCGGGTGACCACGCGGCCTACCCGGACGACGTGGAGTTCCGTCCGCTGAAGCCGCAGTGGGTCTGGGACGTGCAGTGGCAGCGCTGGTACCTCCGCATTCCGCTGGAGCAGGTGGATCGGACCGACGGGCCGGTGTGGCGTGCGGACCCCGTCGTCCGGCTGGTCAGCACCGACAGCGGAATCCCC
The DNA here is from genome assembly GCF_001514195.1 of Streptomyces griseorubiginosus. Classification (GTDB taxonomy): domain Bacteria; phylum Actinomycetota; class Actinomycetes; order Streptomycetales; family Streptomycetaceae; genus Streptomyces; species Streptomyces griseorubiginosus. The sequence goes on from NZ_KQ948747.1 coordinate 1,708, forward strand.
TTCGCATACTCCGCCATCAACAGCTCGCAGTGGCCCGAGTTCTCGTGGCACATGGTCCACCTGCCCGGGGTCATGGACTACATGGTCCGGAGCAAGGACGGCAGCTTCGGCACGTTGCCCACGCCCCCTGTCGCCTCGGGATTCGACTCCGTGGGCCGTCCGAAAGCCGTTGTCATCGAAACACACGGCCTGTCGAACGACGTGATGGCCGCGTACAGCCGTGAGGGGCTCGCGTACGGGAGCGGCACGGTGGCCGCCCGGCTCGCCGACCGGATGACGCGGCTGACGGGCCGCGACCCGGTCACCCAGGACGTGTTGCTCGTGGTCTGCTACGCCGCCCAGGGCGCCCGGTCCTCCGGCCAGGCGGCGGCGAACCGGGGCCGGGGCGGCAGGGTCATCGCGGGGAACGCCGTGGTGGTCACGGGAGCAACCTCCGGCAGATCGGTGCCCCTGGTCTACGTCCAGGGTGAGAAGGGCGGCCCGGACCCGCAGTGGCTGCAGTTCGGCAAGCAGCCGGTGCCTGTGGCGGCAGAGCTGTGGTCCGCTCTGCCCTTCGCCGGCCGGAGGCCGGGGCACCGTCGGTGGTTCGGCAACGGCAACCGCAGTTGGCAGGACATCGCGGAGCAGTACGAGAAGTTCCTCGGGGCCGCGCTCGCAGCCAACCCCGGATTGGCCGGTCTCGCAAGCGGACTCGCCGCCGCGCTGCGCAGCGCCGGACGCCCGGTGATCGTGCAGGGCGAGTCGACGCTCGTGAACGTGATGAACGCGATCGACCACGCCACCCGTGACGATCGCGTGTACCTCGTGGCTGGGGACGGCGCTGAGCGCCGTGCCTACCTGGAGGAACGCGGCCTGCTGGTGCGCACTGGTGAACAGCGGAGCATGGCGGCGCTGTTCGCGGCGCAGCGGGCTGTCGTCTTCGACCGGCAGCCCGACACCACGGCGGCCGACGACCACCGCGGACTGCTGGCAGCCGTCATCGGCTGGCGGCTGTCCACCGGCACCGCCACTCTCGTCGACGTCCTCGAGGATTACGCACGCAACGTCGGCGGCGACAACCACGGCATCGACCTGGCGGGACTGCGAGACGCCCTGCTCGGGGATGCCGTGGACCTCTACGACTGGGCGCGCAGGACCCTGGCGCCATTCACCGGCAGCTGGGAGGACCTCCCGAAACGGTACGACGAGCCGTGGCAGCCCGCCCACCACCGGATGCCCCACCCCGCGTTCGCCTCGATCGCCTGGCGGCTGTTCACCCGGACGGCCACCCTCGCCCAGGTCATCGGCGACTACGCCATCGGCACCGCCGCCCCTCAGGGCGTCAGCACGGCGGGTCTGAGCGACGCCCTGCTCGGTGACGTCACCGACGTCTACGACTGGGTGCGGCGGAACCTGGCGCCGCACATCGGCAGCTTGCAGGACCTCGTGGCCCGCCATGGCCAAAGTGCGCTCCCGCCGCACCACCGGATGTACCTGACACACCAGGCCCGGTTCGCCGCCGGGCCTATCGGCGACCTGAAGGTGCCCGAGGGCCTCGTCAGGGCCATCGGTGTGATGACCGGCCAGATGCCGCCCGGGACGCAGAGCGTGGCGCATCATGCCGGCGCGGCCAGTTGGGCCGATCGGCAGGCCGCTGTGAGCGCGTGGGTCCGGACGCACGGCGGCTCACCGCTGGACCTCCTGCGACCGGCCCACTTGACCGCGCTGTTCCTGGCAACCCACGAGCCGGACCAGCGCCTGCTGCGTGCCCACACCGACGGCCCGTCCGCTTCCGCGGGCGGCGTCCTGGACTTCCCGTACCTGCTCACGCAGGACAGCCGGTTCGCGCAGCTCAGCCAGGACCCCGCGCTGAGCGACCCGGGCGATCCGCGGCACGGGGAGGTGCGCAAGCAGTTGGTCCAGCGGGCGAGATGGCTGGCAGACAAGGCGCGGGACTCGATCCCGCTGCATCTGGGCATACTGGGCGAGGCGCTCGGCAGGCTGCCGCACCTGCCCGAGGGCGAGCGGGTGTACGTAGCGGTGCACTGGCCGGATGTTCCGGGGGCGGCGGCCGCCCCCATGCCGGAGTTCATGACGATCCCGGCGTTCCAGCCGGCGTGGCGCACTCTGGAGGACGCGCTGGCCGCGGTGGACACCTCCCGGCCCGGCTTCCACCGGACGGTGATCGCGGTGGACGGCTCGGCGGCGCGGGATGTGTCCTTCGCCTCCGGCCGTCCCGGCCTGCGGCAGGCGATGTTCCCCTGGGACACCGAGATCCAGGTCACGTCCTACGGGTGGATGCCGGACGCCGACGGCCGGCCATACGAGTCGGTCGCCGCCACCGACCGCACCGCGAACACCCGCCGCGTCGTGTACGGTCCGCAGCCCGCGACCCCGCAGACGCAGGCGGTGCCCGGACCGTCCCAGCCGGCCCTCGTGGGGGCGACCTTCAGTTCCTACGCGATCCCGGTCCGTCCGGAGACCGCCAGCGAGGCCCGGCCCGCAGGCCGACGCCTGCGTGGCGGCGCGCCGACCGCCCAGCACTCGGCCCCGGCCCAGCAGGGCTCTGCCTCGCTGGCCTCGCAGCCGGGCCCGTCGTCGCTGCCGTCCGCGGTGGAGGCCGGCCAGTCGCGGCAGGCCAAGGCGTTGTTCCCGAGCCTGTACTTCGGGGAGGACGAGGAAGACTGGGAGGAGTGGGTCGAGGCGGCGCTGCGCTACGAAAAGCAGGTCGGGCTCTCGATGGCGGGCTCCGCGGACCTGCTGCACGCCGCGCAGGCCACCCTCGACGCGCTCATCAAGCAGGTGGCCGCGCTGGTCCCGCAGGGTGAGGAGCCGCGGGAGTTCTTCCCGCAGGACGGCCGTTCCGTGGAACAGCTGCGCGATGACCTGCATGCGCTGCTGGTGACGGACGAGAAGGACGGGAAGAAGCTGCCCTCGCTGACCGCCGTGATGGACGCGGTCGAGCGAGGTGCGGAGTTCTACGCCGATCGGAACAAACTGCAGGTGGTGCCTGTGCACCCGGAGTTGACCCGGGAACTGCACGAACTGGGCTATCCCGTCGCCGAGAACCTCTCGGACGTTAAGGCAGCCCGCCTGGTGGCATTCGAAAGGCTGCTGCTGGTACACGGGCGTATCGGAGTCGCCAGTCTCGGCGCGCGGACCGGCGACTTCACAGGGCAGGACATGCACGCTGTCGTGTTCCGCAACGCCGCGATCGCTTCGAAACTGTTGCAGGGCCAGCAGAATCAGCCCGGTGATTGGGCTGACGTGCCCACACTCGTGGAATGGCTCGGCGCGGCGCAGCGGGCCGGTGTGGTCGACACCGACATGGCCGTGCCGCCACGGAGGATGGAGCCGGACGTGAGCACGGCCGGCTCGGTGGAGGCCGATGCCGCCGAACTCTATGGTCTGGCCCCGTTCATCTTCGACTCCGAAGGCCATGACTTGGCTGGGCGCCGGCTCCCGCACGAGACCAGATACGAAGCGTGGGCGGAAGACCTGCTGTACCCCGGCCTCATCGATACAGAGGTGGAACTGGACACCCTGCGGGGGGATCTCAATTCCGATGCCATGTCCATTGCCGTGGGCTCGCGGCAGGACAGGGACCTGTGGCAGCAGCGCCGTTGGGCCTTCATCGAGTGGATGCAGGAACACCGCCGCCGCTACCCCAGGGCTCCCTATGCCGGTTATCTGGTCGCTTTCCACTTGCTGGGCGGCGCCGACGCGCTGCTGATGGACCACACGGTGACGGCCGTCCCCCCTGCCCAGGGCCGGGCGGAGCTGGAACGGCGGATTCTGTCGCTGCTCGAGGGGATGGACCAGGGTGCGCCGGTGGTGGAACTGCCCTACGTGATGCTCCGCGATCGGCGGGTGCGTCGGCTCGCCCAGAAGGCCCAGCCGGATACACAGAAGCGGCTGGCGCGGCTGGCTCATGAGCTGGCCACCGATGACCTGGTGGCCGAGTTGGCGCAGCACGCGGAGATGGCGCGTCGGGCGCTGCTGACCTTGCCCGAGGCGGAGGGACGGGTGTGGTGGGCCGCGCAGGCGCCGGCCGCCTTCGTGCCCTCGTCCGAGCCGGTGCGCGTTCCGCGGTTGTTCCAGGCAACGTCCGATAGCCGGGCCGCGATGGAGCAGGCTTTCCTGGACTCCGACCGGTCGGGGTCGGCGCCGGTGGTGTTCCAGGTGGAACAGCCGGTGGGGGTAAGGGAGTTCGGGCCCTTCGCGCGGCATCCTGGCAAGCAGGCGGCCTTCCCCGATGGCGCCCTGTTCCGGCCCACGCAGTGGGAGCGGGTGCGCGATCTCGCGTCGGGCCGGGAGTATTTCCTGGTTTCCCTGGAGCAGGTCCAGGAGGAAACCAAGGCGGCATGGCAGGAGCAGTACATGCTCCGGGCGATAAGCGTCGAGACGAAGACCGGCAGTCGAGCGGTCATCGGACACTCCGCTGACGGTGTCCTCGAATGGAGTGCCTGGCGGCGGACCTTCTCGAACCTACCCGACCTCACGAACTACGTCATCTACGGCAAGGACGGCAAGAGGCGCCCTGTGAGCCCTCCTGTCGCAACAGGTTTCACGACCGATGAGCCGCCATTCGTCGTGTTCGCCTCCCACGGCAAACGCGCGACCGGGTATGTGTTCGGCCCGGAGGGGGCCGCGTTGGTGAGCGGTGGGCTGGCGGGCCGCCTCGCGGACACCCTCGCGCCCGCCAAACGCCAGTTGCTTCTGGTCTGCCACGCCGCCTCGGGCGGTGAGGCCGGTGTTCCGTCACTCGCCCAGAACGCCGCGAACCGGCGTGCGGGCGGCTCGGTCACCGCGGCGACCGGAGAGTCGGGGATGCAAGTCCTCTCGACTCTGCAGAGCGTGATCTACGCCGACAGCGCAGCAGGCAGGCCGGATGCGGAGTGGCTGCATTTCCAGAGAAAAGCGCTCGCTCCGGCCGCTCACGAGCGCGTCGGCCTGCCGTTCGGTGGTCGGCGATCCGGACGTCACCGACTGTTCGAGACCCCCGATTGGCAGCAGACAGCTGAGAACCACGAGGCCGCGATCTTCGACGCCTCGGTCAACAGCCCAGAACTGCTCGCTCTCGCCGACGAGTTGACCTACGAGCTGAACCGCTCCGGCTACTCGGTGGTCGCTCCGCAGGGCACGAGAACGCTCGTGAACCTGATGGCGGCGATCGACACCGCGGTCCACGCCCTCCGCACGGAACGCACGTACACCCTCGCAGAAGACGGGCAGAAACAGGCCGAATTCCTCGCGCAGCGCGGCATCCTGGTGGGCAGCGGTGAGTTCCGCAGCATGGCGCCGCTGTTCGACGCCTATCGGGAGATCGTCCTCAAGCGGCCGAACGACGAGACGGTGGACGACCGGAAGCTGCTGCTGGCGGCCATCGCCCTGGGACGGTCCACCGGGCGTACGCTTGCCGCGGTTCTCCACGATTACTCGCGCACAGTCGCCGACGACAATCGGGGCATCGCCCTCGACGGCCTGCGCGACGCGCTGCTCGGCGACGCCGTGGACATCTACGACTGGGTGCGCAGGAACCTGGTCCCGATCACCGGCGCCTGGGACGACCTCATCGCACAGTACGGCGAGGCGTGGCTGCCGCCGCACCACCAGATGTACCACCCTGGGTTCACCACCCAGACCACCGGCGATCTGACGGTGCCCGAGGGACTCGTCCGGGCCATCGGGGCGACGACCGGGCAGTTGCCGCCGGTCACGTCGGACCTGGCGCATGAGGTGGGTGCGGGCACGTGGGCCGAACGGCGGACCGCGGTCGACGCGTGGGTCCGGGAGCACTCCGAATCGCCGCTCGACCGTCTCATGCCCGCCCACTTGACCGCGCTGTTCCTGGCGACCCATCAGCCCGACCACGACCTGCTCACCCGCGCGGAGATGAATGCCGCGCAGCTGCCGCGTGTCGTCGAGGACATGGTGGACCGCGGATCGGCGGACTTCCCGTACCTGCTCGCCGACGACGCCCCGTTCCTGCAGTTGAGCGCGGACCCCGCGCTGCGGAACCCGAACGACCCGCGGTACGGGCAGGCGCGGGAGCGGCTGGTCCGGCGCGCCGCGGAACTGGCGCCCACGGTACGGTCCTGGATTCCGTTGCATGCGGGGATGCTGGCCGAGGCGCTGGCCAAGCTGCCGCACCTGCCCGCGGGTCAGCCTGTCTACGTCGGCGTCTACTGGCCCTCGGGGGACCTGGACTCGGCCGCGGTGCCGCAGAGACTGGTCATCCCGGCGTTCCAGCTCGCCCTGCGTACTCCGGAGGACGCGCTGGCGACGGTGCCTCCCGTGGCCGGCTACCAGCGGACGGTGGTAGAGGTCCAGGCGTCGGCGGCGCGTGACGTGTCCTTCGCCTCAGGTCGTCCCGGTCTGCGGCAGGCGATGTTCCCGTGGGACACCGAGGTCCTGGTCACCTCGCACCTGCGGGCGCAGGACGCGCAGCACGAGCCGTTCGAGTGGATCGTCGCCGCCGACCCGACCGCCGACACCCGTCCCGCCATCGCCGCCGCACCGGGCGTCGGCCCCCTTGAGGTCGCGCCATGGAGCCCGCGCGTCGCCGGCCGCCGTCTGCGGGGCGGGAAGGCGGCGGCGCCGAAGTGGCCGGTGTCTGTGCAGACGCAGATGCCCTGGTCGGCGCCGGGCAAGGGCAAGGGCAAGGGGAAGAGCGCGGTCGCCTGGTCCGAGCCGGAGGCGCCCTGGGAGTCCGATACGGGGACGGACCGCATCTGGTGGTGGCAGCACGAGCCGCCGCCAGAACTGGACGATGCCGGCGCCGGAATTCTGCTGGCCGAGCTGAACAAGGAGCTGGCGCGGAACAACCTTCCGCCGAATCTGTTTACGACCGGGGAACTGCAGAAGGGCTATCCGTATCTGCGGGCGCGTCAGGGCCTGAAGAAGGCGACGTTGAATCTGCTCGCTCAGGAGATCGTGCTGGACCTGGTCCAGGACCCGAGTGCCGAGATCCGGGTCCGTCCGGTGACGGCGGGCGAGACCCGGCCCGCGGGCCGACGCCTGCGCGGCGGCGCGCCGTCCGCCCAGCACTCGGCCCCGGCCGAGCAGTCTGCCCAGCAGGCGGCTGCCACGCTGGCGTCGCAGCCGGGCCCGTCGTCGCTGGCGTCCGCGGTGGCGGGCCGATCGACGCGGGCCAGGCCGCTGTTCCCCAACGCCCTCATTGAGGGTCCTTCCGTGGTTGACAAGGCTCGGGCTGTGCTGGCGCGGCTGGCTCCGGGAGCGGATCTGGTCGGGCTGGCCCGGCGGCTGCTGCACCTGAGCGGTGCCGGGCCGCTGGACGACCGGACGTTCGACGAGCTGCACGCCCTGGTGGCCGCGGCCGAGGGAGCCGGGCGGGCGCACAGCCTGGCCGCGGTCGGTGCGTTCGACCTGGAGCGGCGAGGCGCGCTGGCGGATCGCTCGCTCATGTACGACACCCGGGGAAACCTGGTGGGGCGTGACTGGACCGGCGACATGCCCCGCGTGAACCTGGGCAGGTATGCGCGGCTTGCACCCGACGGCAGTCTGCTGCGCCACGGCATAGAGACCCCGTGGGATGCCCGTCCGGGCCAGCACTGGCTGCTGTCGGCGTTCGGTTCCTTCGACCACATCTACGTATCGGACGGGGTCGGCAATCCGCTGGCGGTCAACAGCTGGGACGAGTTCGCCGAGCTGGTGCGCCACGATGTGAAGCGGCCGGAGCGGGCCGACGTGGTGATGCTGACGCAGGCCGTCGCGGCCCAGACCGTGGACGGTCCGCGAATCGTCGCCGACGTCCTGGGGGTGCGGGTCTGGGGCCCGAACGCCGGGCTGGACAAGCGGCCCGACGCCACTGGGACGGCAGCCGTGGCCCTGGTGGGGTTCACCTCCGCCTGGGTGCCCAGCGATCCCGGGTTGCGCCCATCCGCCGAGCCGGGCATCACCCGTACGGTCCTCGGCAACCAGGTGCGGGATACCGCCCTCCTGTCGACCACTGTGGTCACCTCGGACGGGCAGGAGACCTTCGGACGGATCCTGTGGACCTTCGACGAAGTGAAGAGGTGGTTCGAAGGGGGACTACCGGTCGAGCCGCGGTACTTCACGTATGTCGAAGCGGAGAACCTGCCCAATGGCGGGAAGAGGCTCGTGCGGGAGAGTGATCCCGTACCGCTGCCCTTCGATCCCAAGTACCTTGCCGTCTTCCACTTCAACGGCAGACTCGGAGGACTGCCCTTCCCCGATGGCTCGGTACAGCCCGCCAGCCTGGAGGAGATCGCCGGGTACTACGGCCGCCGGGCCAGCGTCCAGGCTCTCGGCGAGGAGGACGTCGTCCTGGTCGAGGCATGTTGGCTGGCGGTACCCCACCCCGACTACCCGCTGGCGGACCGCCTGGAGCGGCCACTGGTCGGCCAGACCATGGCCAACATCGTGGGCAGGCCTGTGGCCGGCGCCAATGTTGAGGTCGGTTACGGACGAGCCGAACCCGGCCTGCCGGAACGTATACGGCTCATCGTGGACGACATCCATCAGCCCTCGGGCGCCAATTTGCTGGTCTTCCACCCCGAGCCGAGTGCGGAGGAATTGACCGCCGCCGCAAGCCTTCTTCCGGGCGACCTGCGGGCGGACGGGCTCGGCGCCGAGCGGGCCCTGCGGTGGGTGCGTGCGCTGCGCCTCGCCCTCGGCGAGCCCGGGTTCGGCCCGCGAGATGCGACGTACGGCCGATTGATGGCGGGACTCGCCGCGCTGGACACCCTGCGTGCCGGCGTCGGCGACACGGAACCACTCACCTACGGTCGACTCACGGGAATCCTCGGCCAGTTCTACGCGGGACGGCCGCATCCTCCGCTCGGTGCCGCTCTGTCGGCCATGCTGCAGGCCGCCTCCGCCCATGCGGCTGCCGGCTACCGGCTCGACCAGTTTCTGGTGAGTGCGCCTGCACAGGGGTCTGGGGTGCCATCAGCCCGGTTCGGTGGGGCGCCGATGGCGCCGGACAGCGTGCAGGGAGCGGTGGCCGTGCAGGGGACGGAGGGCGCTGCCGGTCTCGTGGAGTCGGCGCGCGTCGAGCCGCGGCGGTACGCGGGGGCGCCTGGCGGTGTGCCGCAAGCGGTGCTGGACGGCGTGGAACGGCTGGGTGGCGAGGGTCGCGATGAGGGCTATGGCGAACGCTGGTGGGCGGCGCGGAACGCGGCGGCA
>NZ_KQ948747.1:11571-184320 GCF_001514195.1 Streptomyces griseorubiginosus
ACGGCAGCCTCATGGGCGAGTTCACCCGGCCGGTCGATCCGGCGGACGCGGCCGCGGAGGCGGAAGAGGCCGAGGCCGGCGGCGGGCAGCAGTTGGCCGGGGGCGGCCTGTCCCAGGGCGGGCTGCGGGACCGCCACCTGTACCGCCTGGCCTCGATCATCGACGCGTTCCCGGTGGGATCAACGGCGCCCTCCTTCGTGCGACGGGAGCCGTTCGGCGGCAATCCCATGGCGCCTGATTCGGTCCAGCAACATCGGCGGACGCCCCAGCTGGCCGCCCCGCCGTCCGTCCAGGCCCCTCCGGCCCCCGAGCGCCGGCCCGGCTCCCACAGGCTCTCCCTGAGCGTGCCCTCCGCGGCCGAACAGCTGCCCGGCTCCAGTGGGTTGTCGGCGACGGAACAGGGGCCGACGTCGAGCGGGCTGTCCCCGGCGCACGCGACGCGACGTGCGCGGAGCGGATCGGCGCAGTCGCCCACCACGCGCGGCCGCCGGAGTTCGAGTGTGCGCAGCGCCCTGGAGGCGCTGAGCCTGCGGCGGGTCCCCGAGCCGCGGCAGGAGGACTTCGCCGGGTTCCTGGAGCGCACGCTCGCGGAGATGGGCGCGTCCGCCGCGGGCGTCGGCCGTCAGGTCGAGGTGGAGCCGGAGGGATGGCTGGGCCGGGCCAGGCGGGAGCATCCCGTGGCGGCCGCGGCGGACGGTGCGGCTCTTCGCAATACGCTCAGCGGCCTGCTCGGCGGATCCGACGTGGGCGACGCGTTCTCCGACGAGGCGCTGAAGGACATGTTCCAAGGGGCACTGGACGGGGCCGCCCAGTCCGTGGCCGGCCAGCGGGTGGGAATCCGGGTCACCGCCATCGCCCCTCCGGCCGGCAGCACGGAGTCCACCGGGAAACGGACGCGGACCGGTCACGTGACGTGGGCGCCGGAGGAGTCCAGCGACTCGGCGAAGCGTACGGCTGCGGACCTCCTGTCGTCTGTGAAGGTGCCGGTGCACCCCGGGGTGACCCTGTCGGGGGGCCTGGCCGGGGACACCCGGGAGCACGCGGTCACCGCTCGCAGCGGCGGCCAGGAGAAGGTGTCGGCGACCGAGTCGGGGGTGACGGCGGACGTCGGCACCCACGCGGTGACGTTCGAGGTGTCCGTGGGCGCGCACAAGGCCCAGGTGACCGTGCCGATGGAGCTGTCGTGGGCGCGGCCCCGAACCGGTGCCGGCTCGCACGCCGATGTCGCACTGGGCTATCCGCACCTGCGGGCCGGAGCGGGGGGCCGCGAACGCGCCGACGCGTTCAAGTCCGCGCAGCGCGCCGTGGAGAAGCTGCGGTACGCCTTCTTCCACGGTCTGAAGGGCCTGCCGGAAATGGTGGTTAAGGGCCCCGCCGGTCCGTTCGAGTCGCCGGCGGAGCAGCAGAGGTTCGACCAATGGGTGGCGGGCCTGCGCCAGCCCCAGGTGCACGAGGCGCGCGGAATGCTCAGGGAGCCGGCGCGGGCCACGTTCGGCTTCAAGGGCGGCCAGCACGAGGTCGTGGTGGCGCTCGCGCCCCCGCGGAGCACGGCGCCGGGAAGTGCCGCGCTGCGCGGCGAGTTCGCCGATCGCAGCGAGCGCAGTGTGACGTACACGCACACGGACGAGGCGTCGGAGACGGTCCGCAGCGGCCACCGGCACAGCCTGGGCGGCACGCTGGGCGCGGAGACCGGCGACCCGCTGACGAACCTGGCGCTGCCCAGTGTTTCGCTGAAGCTGAGCGGTGAGCGCTTCACCACGGAGGTCGACGACGCGGTCTCCCAATTCCGCACCGAGTTGTCCGCGACGTACCGCGGGGACTTCGACCACTACGAGGCACCGCTGGCCTACGTGGTGTCGGTCGCGGGCGAGTCGTGGCGGCTGGAGGGCGGCGTCACCCTGTGGCTTAGCTCGTCCCCCTCGACCCCCGCCAGCCCGGGGGACCTGCCCGCCGGCCTGGACATGAAGGAGATTCCGGATTACGTCAACGTGCGCCACGAATTGCCCGAGGAGGTGGTGGCCGACATCGCCAACGAGGCTGTGCACCTGCTGAACCTCGGCCCGGCCGCGGAAAGGCGCACCGTCAACGAGTTGAAGAACTTCCTGCGGCGCAAGGGAAACGTGTCGGCGCTGGTGGACGGCGACGAAGGAGTGATGTTCACCCCGTCCGCAGGCGGACGCCGCCTCTATCTGCGCGGCACGGTGGACCGCAAGCTCGGCAGCTACGAGGGCCCGGCCGGCGACCTGCGTCTCGGCAGGGGAGTCGTCACCGGGGCCGCCCGCCGCAGCGGCCGCGGCCACGGCCGGTCCGCCAGCGCCGAGCTGACCTTCGACGGGCTGCCCGGGCCGCTGGAGACCTCGGCGGCCATGCGGTTGTCGATGGACGCTCAGCACACCGACGGGATCGCCGTAGAGGTGGCGCAGGAGCGGTCGTGGCAACCGGGCACGGTGCCCCAGCGTGTCTCCTATCCGATGACGGTGAAGGCGCGGGTGGGAGAGACCTCCCAGGGCGACGACTGGCAGGAGCTGGAGCAGTATGCCGCCCGCCCGCACCAGGTGCGGATCGTCGTTCCCGGGCCGGCCGACAACGTCAAGCACTTCACCGCGGACGTCGAGTCGTCGACCATGGAGACCCCCTGGCGTCCCGCGCGGCCCGAGGACCTGATCCGCGACGGCATCGCGCTGCCCACGTCGGCGGACGTGGAGGTGATGAAGCCGGTCGGGGCTCTGCGGTCGACCGCGGCGGGCATGCTGGACGAGATGCCGAAGGCCGGCGGCTGGCGCGGCAAGAGCGTCCGGCTGGCCGCGCACGGCCTGCTGGGGGAACAGGCCGAGACGCTGAGCGAGGACCACGGGGGCCTGCCCGGGCCCATGGCCCTGGGTCTGTGGGCACGCCGGGACGTCCGCCAGGCCCGGTTCACGGCGACGACGAATCCGCGCGCCGGAACGGACTGGCTGTCGCTGGAGAGCCACAACGACGGCGGTCCCCTCGGCGGCCAGGACGTCTTCGGCCACGTGGGCCTCGGCGAGTTCCTGCGCAATCCCCGCATCACCCGCAGGGACGAGGCCCGGACCTTCCGCCTCACCGAGGACTCCACCACCAAACTGCCCTCCTCGGACGAGCGGTCCAAGGCCGTCGAGGCGAGTGCGACGACCGGCTACACGTTCGAGGCGGGAAACTTCTCGGCGGCCCTCACGGCCAAGGCCCAGGCCGGCTTCACGCATGGCCACAAGGATTCCGCCGAGGACACGGTGCAGACCAGGACCGAGACCACCTTCACCGACCGCGCCTACCGGGTGGTGTTCGACACGACCCGGGTCCTCCAGGCGCGGGCCGACCGCACCTGGAGCGGGCCCCGGACCGGGGAGCACGGGTCGACCGGCGCACCGCACGCCAAGGTCAGGGACGTCCCGGATGCGGTCGTGGTCTGGATCCCCGCCGGCGAACTGGCGTCGCTCGGAGTCCTGCCGGACGAGCAGATCGCCAAGCTGCACCCGGAAGACCAGGACCGCTACCACCGTATGCACGCGGTCCAGCGCCCGTCCGGGCCGGTTCCGAAGCCGGGCCTGCGCAGGGCCCCCACCCTGCCGCTCTGGCAGCCGCCCACCGACATCGGGCACGGCATCGGCACCCCCGACCTGCACCGTCCGGCCGCGCTGACCGACTTCGTCGACGTCCTGAACAAGGCGATGCGGGACTGGCGGGCACAGCAGGATCCGCAGCTCGCACAGGGCGCGCCGCAACAGGTGTTCGTCGACATGGCCCAGCAGCTCGAACAGCAGATCTTCGACCGGGCGGCCTCGGGCGGGCTGCCGCAGATGCTCAACCAGGCGCTCAACGGCGGGCTGCCGCTGTTCGTCCAGGCGTCGAAACAGCACCAGGGAATCACCTGGGAGCAGTTGGTCCTGGTCAAGCTCACTCTGGGCGCCGGACACCACGACTACACGCTGGACGACTACAGCACGAACACGACGTACGCGACGAACACGCAGACGCGCAGGGCGGTGACGAACACGCTGAGCGCCGGCGCGTCGGCCGACGCGGAGCCCGCGGTGTCCGACCTCGGCACGATCGGCGAATTCGTCGCCGAGCAGCTCGCCGGGCAGGTGCCGCTCGACCCCACGGCGGCCGGCACGGTCTCCCGCGCCTGGGGGCCGGTGCGCGAGCAGGGCGATCAGCAGACCATCACCGTCGAGCAGTCCGGGGGCGCCCACCGGTTCGTGCACGCGGTCACCGTGGAGTTCCAGGTGCACACCTGGCCGCATCGAGGCGTCCGCGGCAAGCTCAACCAGGCGCTCGGCCTGTCGGCGGACGAAAGCAGCACATGGTCCTCCAAACCGCGTCAGCTGACCGACGCGACCGACGTGGTGCGCCTGACCGTGCCCATGGAGGAGTACCACGCGGCGGCGGGAGCCGATCCCATCGCCGAGCAGTCGGTGTCGCTGCGCGAGCAGTGGAGCCAGGGCGCCACCCCGGGCTTCCCGCCGGACGCCCTGGTCCTCGTAAAGCCCTTCCAGGCCCCGCGTCTGCACGACTACGTCAGCGGCCTCCTGCTGGACGCCGATCCCGCGCACTCCGGCCGTCTGCAGGTCAGTGCCCGCCGCGCCGAGCCGCTGATGCACCAGACCGACGCGGTCCACCTGACCCACGCCTTCGTGCTCGCCCTCGCGCCGGACGGGCACCACATCACCCTGCACGGCCGGACGTTGAGCGGCGCCACCATCAAAGTGGACCTGTTGGACCTCAAGGTGTACGACACCAGTGACACCACCAAGGTCTCCGGCACCCGGTCCGCGTTCGACCGCACGATCGCGCCGGGCGCCGCGACCGAGCTCTCCGGCAGCCTGGCCGCCTTCCCCGAGGAGCCGGCCTTCCCGGGGCTGCTCCCCGACGCGGTCACGCAGGGGATGGCTGGCCTCGCCGTCGAGGGCGCTCGCACCGGCCGCCGTCCCGGCGCCGTGACCGAAAGAACCAAGGCCGCGCAGGGCGGCGGCCGCACACAGAGCGCGCGGATGCCCGGGTTCTATCTGGTACGTGCCACCGTCCCCACCGCCGTCACTCCCGTCTACCGGCCCAAGGTGCCCGAGGCCAGCCGGCAGCAGCCGCTGACGAGCGCCGCGGACGGGCACGTGTGGCTGTACGCCAACGGCCCCGCGCTGACCGCGATGGGCGTGACCCCGCCCGGCGCCGCCACCTGGCAAACCGGCGAGGCCGTGGAGCGCCGCCTCGTCGACGGGAACAGGCAGTGGGTCGGATCGGCCGTCCTCAACGGGACGGACTACGCGCGGCTGGCGGGGGCCCTGCCGAAGCTGCCCGCGTTCAGGGAGTACATCCAGTGGTCCCGCGACGTGGCGAACCGCAGGACGGCGGTCCGCCGTCCGCTGCCCACCACCGATGCCTGGCTGGTCGGGCACGGCGACACGGTCTTCGACGAAGGCGGGCTGAATGCGTTCGCGGAAACCGTCGCCCGCAAGAAGCTGAAGTCGATGACGGTCGCGGCGTGCACGACGGCGGCGTCCCTGGCCGCCACCGCGCCGGTGCTGCAACGCGTCGCCGACCGCACCGGCGTGACGATCCACCAGTTCGAGAGCGGCTTCGCCATCGTCCCGGGTGGACCGGGCGGCCGCCAGACGGAGATCCACGTCGCCGAGGACGGGCAGGGCAGGCCCGCCTGGTACCGCACGTTCGTGCCCGGTGCCTCCGCACCGGTGCCGGCCGGCGGCAAGGACGCGAAGACCGAGCACGCACCCGCCGGACTGAGCTACCCCGACCCGGAGTTCTGGCTCACACCCGGCACGGCCGTACGGGAGGCGCTTCCCGGCACCGACAGCCAGGAGACAACTCCCAGCACCGGGGGTCAGGCGGAGCCTTCCGGCGCCGGGGGTCAGGAGGCGACCGCCGCAGCGACGGAGACCGTCGGCGCCCCGACCGAGACTGCCGGTGCCTTGCCGGCCCCCGCGGTGACCGAGACTCCCGCCGCGCCCAACCTCGTCGCGGTGTACGGGCAGTACGACCCCGAGAACGCGACCGCCGTCATCGACGGGGAGCCGCTGGACGCCGAGGGCACGGCGGAGTGGATCCGCGAGAACACCTCGTGGCAGGCCGGGCAGCCGGTCGCCCTGCTCATGCCCGCGGCGGCGAGCCCGCGGCCGGAGGACGACACGGTGTTCGCCGAACAGGTGGCGGACCTGCTTGGGGCGCCGGTCGTCGCGTCCCGAGGCGCACTCGAGGACGCCGCCACGTGGACGGCCATCACACCGGAGGAACAGCCGCCGGAGCAGGGCCCGGAGCAGGGCCCGGGGCAGGGGGAGACCCGGCCGGAGCCGTCACCGCATCAGGCGCCCTGGTACATGGAGCGAGGGGCGCTCGGCGCGGCGACCGTTGTCACGGTCCACCCCTGGGCGGACGAGGCCCGACTCGACGGGGCGGCACAGCAGGCCGCCGGCGCGGCGCTCCGGCCGGAGGACGGTCCGGCCCTGCGCACCGGCCTCCAGGACGTGCTCAAGGACGTGCTCGCCACCGAGTCCGAGGAGACCTGGCAGCAACTGCTCAACCGCGGCAGGACGCTGGTGCTGGACGGCAGGCTGGTGTGGCTGCGCCCGGTGCCGGCCGCCCTCGTGCCCGCCGAGCAGCCGGAGGAGGGCGAAGTCCAGGTCTATGGGACGGGCTACGCCACCACGACCACGAGCCTCGAGCTAGAGCATGAGGTCGAGAAGGGCATCGACGCGGCCATGCTGTCGGTGCTCTCCATCGCCTCGTCGGTCGCGAGCGCGTTCCTGCCCGTCGTGCCGAGACTGACCGCGAGCGTTGCCAACACCCGGTCGTCCGGGTGGAAGCGCACCGTCGTCGTGGGCCGCAAGCTCGAAGCGAAGAAGCAGACCCGCTTCGACGGCGGGGTACGCGTCCTGGTGTTCGTCGACGGCGTGGAGCGCGGGAACGCGCCGGTGTTCCCCGGCCTCCTCGCCCTCGACGTACCGAGCGACCTGGCGAGCGCGGACGCGCCGCGCCCGGATGCCGAGGTGCCGTTCACCGCTGGCACCCGCAGCCGCAGGCGCCGGCCCGGCACGGCCCGCGAGGTGCTCAACGCCATCGACCTGATCCCCGTCGCCGCCTCGCTGCAACGGCGGCTGCTCGGCGCCGACCTGTCGGCCACGGCCGTCCGGGCGGCCATGGACTCTGTGCTCGACCTCCTCAACGAACAGGCGGTACGCGACCGCAGCCGCCTTTTCGGTGGCAACGGCATCATCACCGAGAAGGTGTCCGTCCGGGCCGGACGGAACGCCGCCGGGCTGCCGCAGTCGTTCGAAGCACACTTCGTGATCCGCGGGGAAGTCGAGCGGGTCCAGTACCTGGGAGACGTCCAGGCGAAGATCCGCGAGGACTCGGGCAGCACCCTGAACATCACACAGGGCCGGCACAGCACCAGCAAGGCGGCGATCGGCGCCGGCTTCGACCTGACCGGGCTGCACAACCCGGGGGATCACTCCAAGGCATCCTCACGTGCTCCCATGCTCACCGTCACTCCCCTCGGCGGCGGGCGCGACACCGGCCACCGGATCGTCGAGCAGTCCGGCGGGCAGACGGTGCTCAAGCAGAAGGGCCTGCTGAGCCGCTACCTGGCGGGCCAGGCGATCACTGTGGAGATCCGCTCCACCACGCACACCGTCGCACCGGTGCGGGAAGAGGTCGACAGCGAGGTCGCCGTACCGCGTGCCGACGCGCCCGACTTCGAACGGCGGCTGCTCGGCGCGGTCCGCACGCCGGCGCTGCGCGCGGCCGGCCAGACCGACGACGGGCCGGTGAGCGCGCAACCGCACGTGCGGGCGCTACTGCGTGAAGCCGCGCTCCCGCTGCCCGACTCCGCGTACCAGCGGCCCGCCCACCTCGATGCGCCGCTGCCAGCCCCGCACCCCCGTGAACCACTGGCGCTGGCCACCCGGCGCGGGCTCGGCTTCGGCCGGCAGATCGCGCTGCCCGGCGCCGAACTCGTACACGACCAGCTACGCGCAAAACTCGTGGAACTGGACAAGGCGCACACGGGAGGCAGCAGCACCGACTGGTCTCAGGCCGACCTCGACCTCGCCAACTGGTATGGCCGGCCCACCCTGGAGACCGACCTGCCGGCGCTGATGTACGGCATCGACCACACCGTGACCATCGCCGGCCGGAAGTACCAGGTCTTCGCGCAGGCCCATGTGCGCGAGCGGATCGGCGGCGACCCCAAGAGCTATCCGCTGACCGTCGACACCCGCGGCCTGCAAAGCGCCCAGGTGACCGGACACCGCGGCGCCAAGTGGGAGCCGAAGATCGGCGCGGGCGCCTCGCTGCAGCGTTCCTTCGGGGAAGAGGTCCGCGTGCAGTTGTTCTCCCTTCGTGACGAGGGCGGTTACGAACAGGGCCACGGTCACGACGTCGGCGGCACGATGAAGTCCGGCTGGCGGACCACGACAGAGGGGGACATCGACGAGCACGTCTACGACGTCGTGTACGAGCTGGCCGTGCGGCCGGCCGGCGGCGCGGCCGAGCGCTGGTGGATCGACCGGCCCGACCCGGCGGAAGCCTGGTGGGTCCCGCGGCGGCCAGGCGACACCGTCGCCCGCGTCGTCGTCCCGCACGAGCACGTCCCGGCCGAGCCGATCGACCGGCAGACCCTCGAACTGGCCGGCCGCACCGAGGAACTCCTCTTCTGGCCGGACGACGACTTCGTCGACTTCGGCGCCGGCGGCACCTCGGGGGTGGTTCCCGCCTTCTTCCTCCTGCCCGAACTGCCACGGATGGCGGCCAGGATGTACGGCCGGGCCAACGGCCTGCCGGACCGGTGGGCGGAAGACCGCTTCAGCTGGCCCGGCGCGATCACGAGGATGGGTGAGCCCTCCAAACTCGCCGAATTTTTCGCGGCCGAGACCGGTCCCGGCCGGCTGATCGATCTGCCAGTCGGCAAGGACGGCATGAAGCAGGCCCTCCGGCTCCGGCTGCGCGGCTACCGGCCGCGCCCCCTCAGCCCCGCCGAGTCCGTCGAGTTGGAGCACTACGCCCAGGGCAGCGTGGACCACAAGCGCGGCCGGGAACACGGGTGGGGCAACGGTCTGGAGGCGGCCGCCGGACCGCTGGGCCACGTCGGACACGGCTTGCTCAGCAGGCCGGGCGATGGCCACGAGCAGACCAAGCCCGAGGGAGGCGAGCACACCGCGGCCGAGGGCGAGCCGACCGAGACTGGGGACGGGCAGACCGGGACCGAGGGCGGGCAGCAGCACAAGCCGTTCGCGAGCATGGGAGCTCACTTCCAGGCCAAGGTCAAATGGGCCTGGAAGCGGCAGAAAGCGCTGGAACAGGCCGGAGTGTCTGTCTCCCGGGCTGTGTACGGCGGTACCCAGTACGGCTTCCGGATGGACCCGGTGTTCGAGGTGACCCTACTGCGCTGGAAGGGCGACCACGTCACGTCGACCAGCCGCTACCTCCGCGTACGGGAGGCGCTCGACACGCTCGTCCCCGAACGGCTGGTCCACGACCTCGGACTCGCCGCACTGGCAGGGCTCGCACCGCTGGAGACGCCGTCGCCGCACGTGCCGCGCCACGTCCATCCCGCGCTCCTGCCCGGCACCGGCTACCCCGAGCGGCTGCGCGGCGGCGACGTACTCGACTGGCTCAAGACGACACTGACCTCCCGCGGAGTCCTGCCCAAGAAGCGGAACGGCGTCGAGCGGGCGAACCTGCTGCTGCACGAATTGGAGGCGTCCTTCGGCAACGAAGCGCTGCGCGCCCAGTACACGATGCTGCTGAGCGACGCCGGCGTGGTGCGCTGGCTGCCGCTGCCGCGTCCGTTCGGCGCCACCCGGTATCTCGGCATCAAGGTCACCGCACAGGTCCTGCCGCAGAGCTCCGACCGTCCGCGTCCCGAGGTGGATCTGACGCTGCGGGCCCAGGGGCAGGACGTGTCGTCGCGCAAGAAGACCCGGGAGACCAGTTACTCCGTGGGCGGCGAATTCCACGTCCAGGGGGGCAAGGACACCGGTCTCGGGGGCCTGGAAGGCGGCGGCGGCTACCGGTGGGCCACCGAGCGCTCGACCGAGGACGCCGAGAAGACCCAGAAGATCTTCCGCGTCAACCCCGAGAAGTCGCACGAGTTCGAGCATCCGCTGGTCTTCACCGTCCAACTCGCGGTCAGCACCGAACTGCCCGCGATTGCCGTCCCGCTGCGGGCCGCGCGGGCCGGTCTGCTGCATGGCGCCGATCTCCTGCGGTACGGCAGGGAGGCGGCCGACTTCTGGTACGCGGCGCGGCCGCTCGCCTGGTCGGACGAGGCGCGCATGGCTGGCGACATCCGGGTCCTCGTACCCGCCCACCTGGTCCAGGACGGGCCGGCCCCCCGCATCGAACCGGTCTACGGCACCGGCGCCGCCTGGCATGTGCTCCCGATCACGCCGGACCTCTCCTCCGCGGACCGCGACAGGACGCCCACCACCCCGCGGGAGGTGCTGGCGCAGGCGCTGCACCCGTTCGCCTTCCCCGCCGCGGCGGCGGTGCACCGGTGGGCGGCGCTGGCCGCCGCGCCGTTCAGGCCGCCGACTGACCTGTCGGCGGACGGCGCCTGGCGGATCCCGGGCCTGGACTTCAGCACGGTTCGCGGCCTGCGCTACCAGAACTTCACCAGCGCCGCCATGCTGCTCCCCAACGTCCTGGAACTGCTGGCCCACGTGTACGAGGCGCCGGTCGGACGCGACTACATGGTCACCCGTGGCACCGGCAGGGGCAATCTCCGGGCGGGTGACCGCACAGCCCTGGTGGGCATGAGCATCCGCAAGGCGGAGGTGATCGGGCCGAAGGACGGCGCGGTGTTCAAGGCACGGCGGTACGTCCAACTGGACGAGGAGACCGTCAACGCGGTCAAGAACAGCGGCGGCTGGTTCTTCTCCCTCGGTCCGCAGGCCGCCGGCGGCGAGCCCGGAGAGGAAGCCTTCCTCGCCATGGTGCCGGCCGACGTCTCGTTCGACGACTCCACGGAGTTCGAAGGGCGCCGCGACGGCATCGAGATGGACAACCGGATCGAGATCCGCCGGTTCCGCTACTACAGCTTTGACCTGGAGCTCCAGTTCCGGGGGCCGCGCGGCATCCTGCGCGTCCAGGCCCCGGGCGGCCTCTACGGCATGCTCCCGGTGGAGAAGGAGCCCGACGCGACCGGCACATACCGGCTGGCCGACGGCCTGGAGGAGTCCCTCCCGGACATCTTCGGCCGGGCGGCGACCGAACCGCCGGCACCGGCACAGCGCGAGATAACGACCACGGCCAAGCGCGGGCTGTCGCGTGATGAGTTGCTGGGGTTGATGCGGCGAGTGGCCGGCGAGGCGGCTCCGGTCGAGGGTGTGCCCTTGCAGGACTGCGTGCAGCGGTTGGCGGCGTTCCGGGACGGGTTGTTCCCGCAAGGAGTGCGCACGGCCGGTGTGGTGGACGACGCGGTCGTGGGGTCCGCGGCGGTTCGGGCGGGACTGGTGCCGGGCCCGGGCTGGCGGCGGGTGCGCTCGTGGGAGTCGGTGCGGGCGGCGGTGCGGGATGCCGGACCAGGCGCGGTCGCCATGGTGCTGGCACTGCGTCAGGGTGAGGCGCTGGGGCACGGCTTCGGCCTCTACCACGTGGCGGAGCCGGACGGCGGTCCCGAATGGGTGGACCTCCAGGCGCGTGCGGGTCGGGAGTTGCCGTCCGGGCCGGCGGTGGCGGCCAACGACGCGTACGCCGTGGTGGTCGACGCGTCGGGTCGCGTCCTGCCGGATGCGCTGCCGGAGTTCCAGGAGTCCTCGTCCGACGTGCACGCGGTGCTGGACGCGCCGCTCGTCCACGAACACGGCGCGCTGGGTCTTGAGGCGGAGGACGAGCACCGCCATATATTTCCGCCCAGTACGCCACGGGTGAAGAGCAAAAGGATCCTGGCCGAGGAGCCTGGAATTCAGGCTGTGTATGGATACGCTTTCGTGCCCGGCCGAGCCGGGGACCGGCCGGACGACGTCCACGGCACCGAAGACGATGACCGCGAATTGGTCACCGATTACACGGTGCTGGACAGACGGCCGCGGCCGCGCCCGCTCTTCACCTCGGTGGGCGAAAGGAGGCAGACGGCCCTCGAACCCGGCGGCGACAACGGCGCTGGCCTGGTGATGCCCGTGCTGTCGCTCGACGAGGTGCCACAGTCCGACCATCCGGCCCTGTGGGCGTCCGCGGACCGCACCATCGCCTTCAACCCGCTCGGCGTCAGCCGGGAGTTCTACGCGACGCAGCGTGCGGTGGACGCGGCCAACACCGCGCTGCGCGCGCAGGGCGGTGGCGTCCACCTCAGCGTCGATCCTGACATGGCGATCATCATGAGCGGTGAGGACGCCGGTCGCTCGCCGTTGTTCTTGGTGACGCCCGTCTTCCACACGGTGTCGGGTCGCTCTGAGCAGACGACCTGCCGGGACTTCGCCGCGATGGTCGCCGGAGGGGAGAAGGTGTCACACGCTGTCTTCCGTGGACCGGATGCGCAGGCCACCGTGAAGGCGCCGGTCAACGCGCAGGACGGCATGGAGGTGACCGGCACCCATCACTTGGCGGCGTCGCTGACGGAGGTCACGCGCGGCAGAAGCCCGTGGGCGGAGGTGAGCCCCGCATGGGCGGCAGCGCACATGGCGGAGGACCACCGCCCCATGGGTGGGTCCGACGGACCCGGCCCCGGCCGTGACTACGGCCGCGCGCTCGGCTGGGCGGCCGCGGCGCAGCCAGCACGGGATGCCCTGGCCAGGGCCGGACGGCTGGCCGGCTTCAACGAGCACGCATGGGCCGAGGTGGGGGAGGGATACCTCTTCCAGTCGATCAGGTCGTCGGACGAACAAGGTCGACCCGTATGGGGCATCAGCTACGCCCCCGAGCCGCGGCCAGTCAACGGGTTCGGCTATCACTTCGCCGTAGTGGTGCTGGAGAGCGAGGATGGGCGCAACCAGATCGTTCTGGAGAACAGCGCGCGGGTCAGGTCGAGCCGCGAAGCCGTGATGGCGGCGGTGGCCCGGAACGTGGCCGCCCTCTCGGTGGAGAACCTGGAAGCGCTGGAGAGGCGTTTCTCTGAGCTGACGGCCGGTCCGCAGCACGCGGGCCGTGAGACAGACCCGCGCGACCTCGTCCTGCTGATCCAGGCGCTGAAGGCCGCCGTGCACGCGACGAGGGCGGTTGCGGCCGCCGTACCCGGCACGGACGAGTTCGTACTGGCGAAAGCGACACAGAAGGGAGCCCTTCAGCTCGCGCAGTTCAGGACCCACCTGGCGAGAACAGGCATGCGAGATGAGGATGCCTGGTCGTTCCGAATGTACGGGCGACGCCCGGGTGAGACCCCGCACGAGGTCCGGGCGGACTTGCGTCACCCGGGGCGGACACGTTCTGCGAACCTGCTCACACTGGTCGTTCTGCACGGTCATAAGGTGCCCCAACTCCTCGCCGGCCCCTCTTTGAAACCGGACGTGTTCCACCGCAACCTGCAGCAGCTCGCCGCTTCGCTGGCCACCATCGGACTCTGGAACCGTCGGCACGGCCTGCCGCTGCCGGAGACGGTCATCCAGGGAACTGCCCCTCTGTACCCGCTCCTGGCCGTGATCAAGGCGGGCTCGCAGCGACGAGCCGTACGCATCGCCGGACGCGAGGCGGCGAAGGTCAGGAACCAGCTGCTTCGACTGCTGGAACAGGCGCTGGCGGACCGCCAGGACGGTCGTCGGCAGGGCGCGTTGACCGCGCACGACTTTCCGGTGCGGGTAGGCACGGGCCTGCGCGAGTCGACGCCTGGGCAGAGGACTGATGGATGGCAGATCTCTATCGACGTCGACGCCGATCGGTACGCCAAGCCGCTCCCGCCACGGGAACGGCGAGCGTTCCTGTGGCGGTCCACGGACCAGGCCCTGGTGCGGGCGCGCCCGGCCACGCCGGCAGAAGCTCGGGCCACGCGGCCGGCCACACCGGGCGCCGCAGGCCTGACGGCTTCGGCGTCCGAGAGTACGGACGCCTTCTTGCGTCGTGTGTTCGGCGCGCAGGTCCGGGAGCGTGCGGACTATGAACGGCTGCGCGCCGCGGTGGCCACGGTCGAGCGATTGGGGGGAGACACGGCGGCAGAAGCCGTCGACATCGTGGCCCGGCGGGTGTTGTACCTGCCGCGGGACGAACGTGTCAGCTCGCGGCAGCAGGCGGAGCTGCTCGTGCTGGTGGCGCACGCGGAGGCCGAGCAGCGCGCCGGGACACTGGAGGCACTTGGCGCCTTCAACCTGGAGCGCAACCACGGTGTTCTGCGCCCGCAGACCCTGCTGCCAGGCGCGGACGGCTCGAACCTGGTGCGCGACCTGACGGCAGTCGCGCCGCGCGACCTTGACCTGACCACCGTCCGGGTTCTGGGACGCGATGGCTCGCTGCGTCCCCCGACCGCCGCCGCGTGGCCGACCGGGAGCCTGTACGTACTGCTGGCCGACGGCGGTCCCCACCACGTCGACGTGCCCTCCGGGGAACGCCGGCTGAAGGTGCCGTGGTCCGATGTCGCCGAATTGGTAAGGCAGGACCTTGCAGGGTCCGCACGGATGGGACAACCCCTCGTGGAGTTGGGCGGAGCGGCTGCACCCGAGAGGGTGCGCGCGGTGGTCCTGGCGGTGCCGTCCGCCGGAGAAGGGGTGCCGGAGGGCCCACGCGCAGTCGCGGACGCGGCCGGGGCGCCGGCCTGGGCGACGGACGGGCTGGTGAGACTGGTCCGCGATGACGACGGCCTGACGAGCCTCGCCCTCGTCGAGCCCGTCGTGGACACCGGGCGGCTGGGAGGGTGGATCCCGAATCCGCCCGGCCTGCGGTCGACCGGGCCCGAGGGCGCCGTCCGCACGGTGGACGGCCGAGTCGTACCGGACAGCCAGGTGTACACGGTCACCGAGGTCAGCCGTGACGGGCAACGGCTCGTGGGCCGCACCACCGCTCCCGAGACAGAACTCGGCGGCACGCGGGAGGAGACCTACCGTCACCTCTCCGAGGCTGTCGGCTTCGTCCGCGTGGTGCAGGGGCCTGATGAGGATGAGGAAAGCGACCTGCAGCCGCTGCCGTGGGGCGACGACGCCTATTACCTCGGATTCCACATGGAGGAGACGGCCGTCCGTGAAGCCGGGCGAGCAGCCGTCTTCCAGCTGGCCGACGGGACGAGCGCGGTCGTGAACATGGCCGAAACCGCCGGGTACTTCAAGCGACGTGCGAGCTTCCAGGCACTGCCCACCGCACGTCCGCTGGTCGTCAACAGCTGCTTCGTCGCCGCCGATCCCGTCGGCGACAGGCTCGAGATGCCGCGCGCAGGGCAGATCCTGGCGAACGTCCTGGGCCGCGACCTGTGGGCCACCAATGCGTACCTGGGATTCACCACGGTCAACGGGCAGCCGAGGTTCGGGCTGGTCGCGACGAGTCTCGACGACCCCCACGTGTTCGTGACGCGTTTCCTCCCGGAGCCTGACGCGGCGGAAAGGGTTGACCTGGGGCGCCTTGTCTGGCCTACGGCCGGGGTGGACGACGATCAGCTCGCCGAGCGGGTGCTGCGCTGGATCCGGGGTCTGCGGGAAGCCTTCGGCGTGGACACAGCCGACGACGAAACCCTGTTCCTTGACCGGTTGAGGGGGCTGGCGGCGCTGGAGGAGATGCGTGCCGTCGACGGCTATCCCGAGCCGTTGACCTGGGCCACGCTCGACCGGCTCGTGCTCGACTACTTCTTCGGCCACGACCTGCCGATGCCCGCGTTCCCCGAGGCACTCGACCAGGTACTGACTCAGGCACGCGCGCACGCGTCCACGGGGGCGGCCGTGGGGCTCGCGGACTTCTCGGGATTCTCCGGCCTGGAGGCCGCGGAGTCCGGGGAGTCCAGGACGTCGGTACAGGAAGCCACGCACGTCGCGCCCGGAGTCTTTTCGGGGGATCCGGGGGCCGAGGGAGTCGAAGCCGCCGAGGAACGTGCCCGGGAACTGCAGGCGTTCGCCCTTGAACGGGGCATGGCCGAGGAGGACGCCGCGGAGTGGGGTGAGCGCCTGTCACCCGTGATCGGCAGTGCGGATCAAGCCGCGATTCTGGCGGCCAACCTGGAGTTCGGCGAGGCCGTCGCGGCACTGCGCGGCGAAACGGTGCCGGATGGAGCCGCGGTGGTTCGTCCCGCGGTTTCCGGCGCATCGGCGGCCGCTCCGCAGGAACAGCCGGTGGTGTCCGGCTCCGCGCGGTCGCTGTCGATCCAGCCGCGGTTGAGCGACACGTTCACGTTCGACGCACCGGACGGCGTGCCCGCAAAGGCGCTGGAACAGTTGCAGAGTGCGCTGAGCAGCGCGGACCCTAGCCTCGTGACGCAGGGCGAGGAGCTCGCCGACCGGCTCGGCGCCGAGGTGGCCGAGACGGTCCGCTCCCATTGGGCCGCCGAGGGCCGGCACCCAGCGAACGTCCGGCTGGAACTCCACATGCGCAGCGCGCACCACATGGCCGCGGCGATGGTCCTCTCCCGCGTCGTCGCCAACGAACTGGACCACCGCGTGTACGTCACAGTCGACCGGATGAGCCCGATCGAGATCTGCCCGGCGGAGGCCCCGCGCGCGTAGCCGGCGGCCGCGCGTGCACGGGTGCGAGTAGTCGAGGCTCCGTGAATACGCGCAACCAAACCTCTTTCATCCCGTCTCGCAGGTGGAAATGGGCTGGTGGTCAGGGGCGTGGCAGGGCAGGGCCCCTCGCCCCGGTCAGGATACGGAACCAACAGGGCCCCTCGGTCGCCGGTGTGATACTGAACGTCACCAGGCTTCCCGACACCTCGTCGTTCGATGTGGGTGCCGCGCTGGGCGTCCCCGCCGTCACCGCTCACCGTGCGCTGACCACGTCCGAGGACGGCCCCGATCGGCTCGCCCCGGGTGCGCTCCGGCCTGACCGTGCTCGTTGCGGGGGGCGCCGGCGCGGTCGGCAACGCGGCCATCCAGCTCGCGAGGTGGGCTGGCGCCATCGTGATCAGCACGGTGAGCAGCGACGAGAAGGCCACGCTCGCGAAGGCGGCCGGCGCCCAGCACACCATCAACTACCGTGAGGGTGACCCGGTCACGGCCATCCGTGACCTGGCTCCTGGTGGTGTCGACATCGTCGTCGGGGTGGCCCCCGCGCAGAACCTGCGCCTTGACCTCCAGGTGATCCGGCCCCGCGCGACGATCGCGATCTATGCCAGGGAAGGCGGCAGCTAGGTCGCCCTCAGCGTGGGTCAGGCGTTGTCCACCAACGCGCGCTTCCAGTGGGTGCTGCTCTACACCGTCGGAGGGGCGGCACTGCTCGCGGCAGCCGAGGCATCACCGCAGCGCTGGCCGACGGCGCCTTCGGCGTCGGCGAGGAGCACGGTCTGCCCTTGCATCACTACTTGCTCGAGCAGACGTCGGAGGCTCACGCCGCCGTCGAGGGCGGCGCCGTCGGCAAGGTGCTGATCGACGTGTGCGAGACGGCGTGGCCGTAGTACTCCGCGTCAGCGAGATGCAGGCGACAGGCACGCATCGAAAGACGCCGCGGCCTGCCAGGGCTACCGCGGAGGCCCTCGTCATCACCGACGACATGCTCCGGCACCGCGCGAACGGCGAGACAGTCGAGAACATCCAGCCTGGCCTGCTCATTCCCACCGGCCGTCGCAAGGGACACAGCGCCAGCCTCCGCCGGGCGCTGGCGGGGCACGAGAAGGCCCAGGCATACCCCGAGGTCATCGAGACCGCGCACGCCGACTTCGCAGTCCTCCAGCAGCACGGCCGCAACCTCGTGTAGTCACTCAGCGTTACTCGCCACCTGGCGGCTGGGCCTGACCAGGCACGCCAGGGCGGGCGGCGTTCGCCGCCGACCTGATCGGCCGGGACCTCACCGCTCCCTCCCGGGATGCGGCTGGTCGGTGACATGACCGAACTCGACACACTGGAGAGGAAGTTGTATCTGGCGACCTGCATCGATCTCGTGACGTGGGAGATGATCGGCTGGGCGCTGGCAGGCCATCACCGTGCCGAGCTGCCGGTCGCCGCCCTGCGGATGACGGCCGGACGCAGTGGCCTGGAGGACGGCTACATCATGCACATCGACCGCGGCAGCGAAGGCGGATTCCCTTGATCACGGAGGTGCGCGATGCGGCGAAACCAGTAGCAGAAGGTGCCGGAGGTGCCTGCTGGAGCGCGACGGCAGATGGGCGGCGCATCGGGCGGTGAGACTGCCGATGCGTTCACCAGGTCGGTCAGAGCCGTCTCGTGCAGTGCAGTGCCACTCTTGGCGGGCGGATCGCGTCGGAAGCGACAACGGCAGAGGCCGCGGCGCCCGGGCACATGGCCCGGGTGCTGGACCTGTTCGTGGACGTCCTAGACCCGGACGAACTGTGGACGCTTGATCTCCGAGAGCGTGCTCGCCCGCGTCGAGCACGCACAAGGCCAGACGACGAGCGCCCGTCCGGCGGGCCGGGCGCTCTCACGGACCTCGCAGCGCGCGGGGAGGGAGCGTCTGACTTGTTGAATCGAGCGCAGGCGCTCGGTCCGCAGCAGTGCTGAGGGGATCGGCAATCGGGGATGTCAATGGTCTTTGTGCTCCTTTCTGCCCGCAGTGAAGTTTCTACTGGCTTCGACGACTGCGGTGCCGTGCGCCG
Source organism: Streptomyces griseorubiginosus (assembly GCF_001514195.1). Lineage (GTDB taxonomy): Bacteria > Actinomycetota > Actinomycetes > Streptomycetales > Streptomycetaceae > Streptomyces > Streptomyces griseorubiginosus. The sequence goes on from NZ_KQ948747.1 coordinate 30,212, forward strand.
ACTCGATCTCCACCTGCAGCACGGTCGCGACCCGGCCGAACGACCAGTAGAAGCCGATGACTTGCATCGCCTCGAGGATCTCGCGGTTGCTCAGCACGACGCGGACCGCGTCGAAGACTTCGTCGGAGACGAAGGGGCTGCGCACGACCGCGGCGGTGAAGTTCACCACCGCCCGGTCGTCGGCCGACAAGCGGGGCGAGTCGAACTCGAGCCGGTGGATCGCTTCGCGGATCTCCGGATCGACTCCGGCCGACTCGGAGATCGGAACGTGCTGGACGAACTCGTATTCGGCCTGACCCGCAGCCGCCGTCGTCAGGATGATCAGCTCGCGGCTCCGCGCCGGAAGCTGGAGCCCGGTGTACTGAGCCACGCCCTGACGGATGTACTGCTCGATCGTAGAGATCGAATACGACATCATGTTGAAGTTCCGGTGCTCCGGGATTTTCGCGAGGAAGTCCTGGAGGTCCTGGGGGAAGGTCGAGCGGTCGGGGTAGGGCAGACGGGCCATGATTTCTCCATGTCTCGGGTGCGATGACGACTGAGTCGTTTTCGCACACGTCACCGCAGGTCCCGGCACTAGGTGATGCTGCTCAAGACCCCGCGGTCGTCCTTGTGCGTTACTGGCATTGGGCAGGGCCTGCTGCGCTCCCAATGCATTGGGTCGATTCAGTGGTGCCCGAGGAAGACGACTGCGCCCACTGGGTACGCGCGTAGGTGTCAGGAGCGAAGGGTGCGCAGGCCGTTGCGGATTTCGCTGACCAGTGTCTCGGGCTGTTCCAGGGCCGCGAAGTGCCCGCCCTTGTCGGCTTCGCCGTAGTGGATCAGATTGCTGTAGGTGTCTTCGATCCAGCTGCGTGGCACGCGGGGGATGTCCTTCGGGAAGACGGTCGCCGCGACCGGCAGCGTCACCTTCGGGCCGGCGAAGGTGCGGGACTTGTTCTCCCAGTAGATGCGGGCGGAGGACGCCGCGCTGTTGGTGAACCAGTAGAGGGAGATCGTGTCGAGGATGTCGTCGATGCTGAGGGCGTCTTCGGCGAGCCCGTGGTTGTCGGTCTTGGACTGGTACTTCTCGTAGATCCAGGCCGCCTGACCTGCGGGGGAGTCCGCCAGTGCGAATCCGACGGTCTCCGGCTTCGTGCCCTGGAGGTGGTTCGACCCACCGAGTTCGCCGGCGTAGAAGGCGAGGGTCTCCACCGCGTCGCGCTGCTCGGGCGACAAGTTTTCGGGCATCTGCGCCGGAAAGGCGTACTGCGTGTTCAGATGAATTCCGATGAGTCCCTCGGGTCGCATGGCCCCGAGGTCGGTGGTGACGACGCCGCCCCAGTCGCCGCCCTGTGCTGCCCACTGCGTGTAGCCGAGGCGCTTCATCAGCTCCGCCCACGCGCTCGCGATGCGCGATGCGGTCCACCCGGTCTCGGTGGGCTTCTGGGAGAACCCGAATCCGGGGAGTGACGGGATGACGACGTGGAATGAGTCGGCGGCGTCTCCTCCGAACGAGACCGGATCGGTCAGAGGGCCGATCAGGTTCAGGAAGTCGAGGATCGAGCCCGGCCATCCGTGTGTGAGGATCAGCGGCATCGCGTTGCGGTTCTTGGACCTGACGTGGATGAAGTGGATGTCCAGCCCGTCGATCTCGGTCAGGAACTGGGGGTGGCGGTTGAGTTCGGACTCCAGGCGCCGCCAGTCGTAGCGGTGCTGCCAGTGGTCGACCAGGGACCTGGCGTTCTCCACGCGCACCCCTTGCGACCAGTCGCCCACTGTTTCCGGATCGGGCCACCGGGTTCCGGCCAGTCGCCGCTTCAGGTCGTCGATCTCCGCTTCCGGGATCGAGACGCTGAACGGGCGGACCAGGGCTGAGGCGTGCGGCGTCGGTGTGGTCATTGCCTTCTCCTGTTCTCCTGCGCTTCGAGGCGTAGTGCGGCCTTCCACTGCACACAGGTGTACAGCGAGACCCACTGTACATCTGTGTGCAGTGGATCTCACTGTACATGGGTGTGCAAAAATTGTGAGATGCCCGCCAAGTCCTCCCGTGCGCGCTCGATGATCGAGACGCGCGATCGCATACTCGACGTCGCCCTCGCCCTGCTGGGAGAGAAGCCGGACGCTGGGATGGGTGAGATCGCCGCCGCTGCCGGCGTCGTCCGTCGCACGGTCTATGACCATTTCCCCTCGCGCCTCGACCTGGTCCGGACACTCACGGAACGGGCCGTCGCCGAGATGACAGCCGTGCTCGCCGAAGTCAACGCCTCCGACGCGGAAGCGGACGCGGCGTGGGTCGAGTTCATCGCCCGCCTCTGGCCGGTGGCGCACCGGTACCGAGTGCTGCTGGCGCTGCGCCGCGGCGAGTACGGCGAGACGATCCACGGCCTGCTCGGGCCGGTCGACGAACTCCTCGCCGACCTCGTGCAACGGGGCCAGGACGGCGGCGTGTTCGCGCAGTACCTGCCGGCTGCCCTTCTGAGCCAGGTCGCTTACGGCGTCGTGTTCGCCATCGCGGACAGCGACCTGTCGCAAGGGACCCTCGGCGCCCGAGCAGCGACGATCACGAGCCTGCTGATGCTGGGAGTTCCCGAGACACGCGCCATCGCTCTCGTGACCGACCAGCCCTGACCCGCGGCACTTCGAAAGAAGCCGCGGATCGTCCTGGGATGGTTGACTGCCAGAGACTCACCAAGGGATGATCTTGGCCTGGGAACGCTGGCTATGGTGGGCCACTCGACAGAGCGCTGACGCGGTTCTCATACATGCTGCGGGCCTTTCGCTGGGCCGGGATCACCGGGAGGACGCCCTGGCTGCCGTCGAGGAGCTGGCAGCGGGCGAGGAGTCGGCGGTGTACGGCGGGAACGACGGGTGAGGCGCGGCGTGTAGTCCTGGCCGCGCCGTACGGGCACCCTTTTTGGGGTGACCGGCAGGTCCGGAGCGGGAGCGCCCTCCTCGGCGGCGATGTGCTCGGGCAGGCGGTCGGCGATGGCCGTGCGGATCGCGCCGCGGCTGACATGGTGGTCACGGGCCGGGACTGCGGGACGGCGCGCGCCCTTGCTGCCCCTGGCCTCGGCGGCGCGCAGTTCGCAGTAGGCGTCGATCATGTTATCGGGGCGCCTGTGCTGGGAGACCTTCGCGAACTTCCGGGACAAGGTGACCGCGCCACCCCGGGCTGTCGGTTTACCTGCACGACAAAACCGGCCCGTCGAGGCGGGGGCCGAGCTGCGGTTCACCGACCTGCGGTGATTCGAAGAGCCGCATGGTGGCCCCTTCGCCGCGCTGGAGCAGTCGGAGTCGCTGCCCGTGCCACAGCCTCCAGAAGCCTGTCAGCGTGGTTGCCGAACTGCGCGACCTGGGAATCGGCTTCCCCTCCGGGCGAATCCGACCTGATCGAGCACGACGCGTGTTCCACCTCTTCGCCACCTGCGACGTGGCGTCCGAGGCCGAGCAGTGCAAGCCGGACGGCCGCCTCCACCGGCTGCCTCGGCCCGACGTGAATGCGCCCGCCCAGGAAGCGAGTTGGCCGAGCAGGGCGGAAGCGGCGCGGTTGCCGATGCCGTGATTGACCTCTCCCGCAGCCGCCACATAAGATGCCCGCACGCACTCTATTGGAGGGTGGCTTGTCCGCGTCAGCTGCGCTGTCGTGGCCTCTGGCCTGGCCCTTCCGTTTGTGGCGATGCAATGCCACCCGCCACGACTGCTGATGCTGCCGTCGAGAGTGAGCCGAGCCGCTGAGTCATGGGTCGCCGGGCCGCTCGACAAACTTACGGAGACATCATGACCGAACGTGAACGATCCGAAGAACCGGGCGACGGATTGTCCCGTCGCGGCCTTCTCGGCAGGGCGAGCGCCATGGCCGTCGGCGCCGCTGTCGTGTCGACATCCTCGCCGGGCGCGGCATTCGCGTCCGACACCGCTGCTGCGGTGCCGCCCGCCGTCGGCGAACACCTGGTCGACGTACGCCTCAGCGTGAACGGCCGCCCCGTACGACTGCGGGCGGATCCCCGGTGGACACTACTGGACACGCTGCGGGAACGTCTGGAACTGACCGGCACCAAGAAGGGCTGTGACCGAGGGCAGTGCGGCGCATGCACCGTCCACGTGGACGGCCGCCGGGTACTGTCCTGTCTCACCTTGGCCGCCGCGGCGGACGGCAGCCAGGTCAGGACGATCGAGGGCCTGGCCGACGGCGATGAACTCCACCCGATGCAGCAGGCGTTCATCGACCATGACGGCTTCCAGTGCGGTGCCTGCACCTCTGGGCAGATCATGTCGGCCGTGGCCCTGGTGGACGAGGGGCATGCGGCTTCTGACGACGAGATCCGCGAGTACATGTCCGGCAACATCTGCCGCTGCAGCGCCTACCCGTTCATCGTCGACGCCGTCAAGGCGGCCAGCAAGGTGATGCGCTGATGCGCGCCTATGACTTCGCGGCCCCGCGGTCCGTGCGTTCCGCGCTCGACAAAGCCGACGCGGGCTCCGCCTACCTCGCCGGGGGTACCACCCTGGTGGATCTGATGAAGCTGGAAGTCATGACGCCGAGCCGGGTCGTGGACATCAACCGGCTGCCGCTGCGCGGCGTGAGCCTTGACCGGGAGGGGCTGCATATCGGCGCCCTGGACCGGATGAGCGACGTCGCCGAACACCGGTTGGTTCGCACGCACTACCCGGTCATCAGCCGCGCCCTCGAACTCGGCGCCTCCCCGCAGCTGCGGAACATGGCCAGCATCGGGGGCAACCTGCTGCAAAGGTCCCGGTGCGGCTACTTCCGGGATCTGAGCACCCCGTGCAACAAACGCGAACCAGGAAGCGGCTGCACCGCGCTGGAAGGCCAGAACCGCACCCACGCCATTCTCGGCACCAGCGATGCCTGCGTGGCCACCCACCCCAGTGACCTGGCCGTGGCCCTGATCGCCCTTGACGCCGCGGTCCACCTCAACGGATCGGGCGGCCCCCGAACCGTGCCACTGGCGGACTTCTACCTTCTGCCCGGCCAGACCCCGCACCTGGAGAACACGCTGCGCCCCGGCGAACTCATCACCGGCATCACGGTGCCGGCGCTGCGGTGGGCCGTCAACTCCACGTACCTGAAGATCCGCGACCGGGCGTCGTACGAGTTCGGGCTCACCTCGGCCGCGGTCGCGCTCAACGTCCGCGGCACAACGATCGTCGAGGCCCGCGTCGCGGTGGGCGGCGTCGGGACCCGACCCTGGCGACTGCACGCGGTGGAGCACGCTCTGGCCGGCCGCCCGCTCACCGCGGCCACCTACGAGCAGGCCGCGGAGCATGCGACCGATGGCGCCCGGCCGCTGCGACACAACGCCTTCAAGATCCCCCTGCTGCGCCGTACGTTGGTGCGCGCCCTGACCGAACTGGGAGACGCACGATGACCACCACCTCCCCGGTAGGAGCCGAGATCGACCGTGTGGAAGGCCGGGCGAAAGTGACCGGCGCGGCCCGTTACGCGGCGGACCAACGCGTCAATGGCAAGGCGTACGGCTACCTTGTCCAGTCCACCATCGGGCTGGGCAGCATCAGCTCCATGAACACCGCGCAGGCACTGGCCGCGCCGGGCGTGATCGCCGTGTACTCGCCCTTCAACCCGCTCAAGTTGTACGCGCGGCAGGGCGATTCGGCCGAGCGCTACGTCCCCCTCCAGGACGACAAGGTGCGCTTCCGAGGTCAGATCATCGGGCTGGTCGTCGCGGAAAGCTTCGAACAGGCCCGTGACGCGGCCGCCCTGGTCCGCACCCAGTACCGAGAGGAAGGCCACCCGCGGACTTCGGTGGCCGCTGCCGCGCCGGGCACCACCGTGCCCAGCGACGCCGTCGGCTACCCCGGCCCGCCGAGCAAGAACACGGTGCTGGCACCGGGCGTCGCCTCCATCGACGACGCCCTTCGCGACAGCGCGGTCACGGTGGAGAGCACCTTCTATCAGGATCCGCAGAACCACTGCGCAATGGAGCCGCACGCCACGATCGCGGAGTGGCGCGACGGCCGCCTGACGGTGTACGTGGGCGCGCAAGGGCCGCAGCAGTACGCCGCCGCCCTGGCCGGGCGGCTGGGCGTCGAATCCGACCGCGTCCACGTGGTGAGCCCCTATGTCGGTGGCGGCTTCGGCGGCAAGTACAAAGTGTGGAACGACGCGCTCGTCACCGCGGCCGCCGCCCGCGACCTGGGACGGCCGGTCAAACTGGTGGTCAGCCGCGAGCAGGCGTTCATCCTCAACGGGCACCGTCCCGCGCTGCAGCAGACCGTCAAGCTGGGAGCGTCCCACGACGGCGTCCTGAACGCGGTGTGGCACGAGACCGACTCCGAGGACTCGGTGGTCGGCTACTGCCCCAACCTGCCGGCAGAAGTCACCCGCGCCCTGTACAAGACACCCAACCTCCACTTCGACCAGCGGCAAGTCACCCTCGATCTACCACCCATCTCGTCGATGCGCGCGCCCTGGGCGACACCCGGGGCGTTCGCGCTGGAGACGGCGATGGACGAACTCGCCGTCAAGACAGGCGTGGACCCCTTGACGCTGCGCCTGCGCAACTACGCCACCACATCCCCTGAAACGGGCAGGCCGTGGTCGAGCAAACACCTGGACGAGTGCTATCGCGTCGGAGCGGAACGCTTCGGCTGGGCCGACCGCAGCCCGGTGCCCGGTACCCGCGTCGACGGAGAGTGGCTGGTGGGTATGGGCATGGCGAGTGGGATGCTCAGCGCGACGCGCGCTCCCGCGTCCGCACGGGTACGCTTCCGCGACGACGGCACGGTGACGGTGGCCTCCGCCATCTCCGACCTGGGCACCGGCGCCACGACGATGCTGGCCATCGTCGCCGCCGATGCCCTGGGTGTCTCGCTGAAGACCGTCTCCGCCGAACTCGGCGACTCCGCGCTGCCTCCCGGCGTACCCGCGATCGGTTCCATCGTGACGGGCTCTACCGTGCCCGCCGTTCAGGCCGCCGCACGCGACGCGATCACCGCGCTGATCACTCTGGCCGTACAGGACGCGGCGTCCCCCTTCCATGGCAAGAACAGCACCGACGTCCACTACCAGGAAGGCCGGCTGGAAGCCGACGGCCGCTCCGTAAGCTTCGCCCAACTCCTGCGTGCCGTCGGCAACCCCGCGGTCGAGGCCATCGCAACCACCGCTCCTGGGGCCGAAACGACCCGGTACGCCATGGACAGCTTCGCTGCCCACTTCTGCGAAGTGCGCGTCAACCGGTACACCGGCGAACCCCGCGTCAGCCGCTTCACCACCGTCGTCGACGTCGGCCGGGTCGTCAACGCCAAGGCCCTGCGCAGTCAACTCGTCGGCGGCATCATCTTCGGCATCGGCAACGCCCTCCTGGAAGTCAACGCCATCGAGGACAACGGGCGGCTGGCGAACAGCAGCCTCGCCGACTACCTGGTACCGGTGAACGCCGACATCCCGGCCATCGACACCCACTGGCTGGACTACCCCGACACCGTCTTCAGCGAGTTCGGCTCCCGCGGCATGGGAGAACTCACCACCGTCGGGTCCTCTGCCGCAGTGGGCAACGCCGTCTACAACGCCACCGGCATCCGCATCCGCGACCTGCCCATCACCCTGGACAAACTCATCGCCTGAGGCGACCGCAAGGGCACGCACACCGCCATGAGACCTGGGACTGGTCCAACCCGCACTTCAGAGGAGGACACCATGCGCGATCTGGCCATCGACCTGCTCGACTGGCAGCAAGAGGGAGTAACTTACGCGGTCGCCACCGTCGTTTCCGCGCATGGCAGTGCGCCGCGGCTGCCAGGGGCCGCCATGGCCGTCCACCCAGACGGCCGGGTTGTCGGCAGCGTCTCGGGCGGCTGCGTCGAGGGTGCGGTCTACGAGCTGGCACAGGAAGTCCTGACCACGGGCACGCCGCGGCTGGCCCGCTTCGGCTGGACCGAGGACGACGCCTTCGCGGTCGGCCTCACCTGCGGGGGCTCCATCGAGGTCTTCGTCCAGGCAGTTTCCGCGACGGAGCCGTTCTCGTGGGCCCTGCGGGCGAGTGTGACCGGTTCGCCGGTCACACTCGCGCGGGTGCTCAGCGGCCCGCTCGCCGGGACCGCGATCGCCGTGTCCGGCGACGGAACCCATGGCGGCACCGGCGATCCCGGGCTCGACGCTGCCGTCACCGCGGACGCGCGGGCCATGCTGGTCGGCGGCCGCACGAGCACCAGGGACTACGGTCCTCACGGGGCATGCGACGGCGACGAGATCAGAGTCCTGTACGAGCCGTGGATGGCCCCGCCCCGCCTCCTTGTCTTCGGAGCCCAGGACTACGCCGCGGCCGTCACCCGGGTGGGACGCTTCCTCGGCTACCACGTGACGCTGTGCGACGCGCGGGCCATCTTCGCCACGCCCAGGCGGTTCCCGGATGCCCATGAGGTCGTCGTGGACTGGCCGCACCGGTATTTCGCGACGACGGCGACAGATCGTCGTACGGCGGTATGTGTGCTGACCCATGACGAGAAGTTCGACATCCCGCTGCTCGCGGACGCGCTGACGCGTGACATCGCGTACGTCGGCGCTCTCGGGTCCCGGGCCACCCACGCCGCCCGGCTGGACCGGTTGCGGCAAGTGGGGCTGACCGCCCGGGAACTCGTCCGGCTACGTGCCCCCATCGGCCTCGACCTGGGCGCCAGGACACCCGAGGAGACCGCCGTGGCCATCGCCGCCGAACTCGTAGCCTGCCGCCACGGCGGCACGGGCCGACCGCTCTCCGCACTCGACGGCCCTATCCACACCCGGGGGGACACGGGCCCTGACGCCGACCCGTCCGCATTCGCCGGCCACCTCGTCGCACCCCAGGAGCTTTGGCCGTAGGCTCCCGCGAGACAGGGCTGTCGCCGATGTCATGGCCGCTTACGGCCAAGACCCGTCCGGCGAGCGGTTGCCAGCGGCAGGACGATGGTGTCGACGATCTCTTCCAGCGTCGCGGACGGAACGGGACCCATGAGCCGGGTGATCTCGACGCTGAAGAGGTCGAAGGGCAAAGAGCGGATCCGCGGGGTGAGCGCCTCTGGTTCGACCTCACCACGTTCTACGGCGCGTTCCCAGATCTCATCCAGATTTCCGGCCATGAGCCTGATCAGCGTCTGGGGGGATGTCCCCGACTCCTTCGCGAACGTCGCGAGGCGCGTCTGGAACACCGTCGCCATCTCACCACGAATGCCCGACTTCTTCTCCAGGTACTCAAGCAGGTCTCCGCGCAGAGTCCCGGTGCTGGGCACGGTCGAGCGGTTCTGCTCAAGCCAGTGGCGTATGGCGGCGAGCACCAGCTCCCGGCGGTCACTCCAACGTCGGGCCAGCACGGGCCGACTGGTTCCCGCGCGTTCGGCCACCGACTCCAGACTCAGCTCCTCGTAGCCCTTCTCCAGGAGCTCCTCCCAAGCAGCGGCCAGCAAGGCGCGGTCGAGTACCTCACCCCGGCGGCGGGTCCGCTTGTCCGGCACTGCTCCCCCCATGAAACTGACTTGCGTACTTGGTGTTCGCCAGTGAGTCCTCACTATAACCGGCCGTTTCGACGTGGTCGCAGAGTGCGGGCGGGCCGGCCCCGGAGCGATGGTGGGCGGAATGGCGTCGGGTTTTGCGGCCCGTGCCTTGCCACTGGGGCGGCATTCGTCCCTGACGGTGGGGCGTCGCCTCACGCGAGGCGACGCCCCACACCCGCCCGGCGGCCTCGGCCCAGTCGGGCAGGACAAGGAGACAGGTAGGAGGGGTGCTGGAACCGGTTTGCAGGGTGACGGTGCCGTCGTCGACCGCGTCGGGACGTTCATCGGGACCGTTGTACAGGAAGGGCCCGAGCCGGTGTTCGGGCCGTCATGACCGGCGCCGGCCCATACGTAGTCATGCGCTTGCACGTCGAGCGTGAGCGTGTAGCCAGCAGGCAGGCGCAGGCTCGCCGGCCAGATCTCCACGTCCACCTCGTACACCGTGCCGGGCTTGAGACACCTGCTGCGATCGTGCGAACCGCCGGGACAGGTGTGGGTGAAGGGCTCGCTGTGAGGCTCGCAGCCGGCCCTGGGAGCCCGGTATGTGCGGGTCGTTGGCCCCGGTGAAGACGATCTCGGTGCCGTCGGGGCGACAGCGCGCACCGCCAGGAATAGGTCCGTGTCGGCAGTCCCATGCCCGCACGACAGGAAGCGCCCGGGGAAGGATCACCCGCAACCAGCCGACCCCGCGTCAGCGATTCAAGGACGCGGTGCGCACCGCGGCCTGGCTCAGCTTGGCCGCGCTCCTTCGGGCGAACTGGGCTGCCGGGCACCAATCTCGGCGTAAGAAGGGCATGTGTGCAACAGGCCGGACCGGGAGCAGATACGCGAGTACGTGTTCGCGAACCTGTGCCGGTGCACCGGCCGCTCGGCGATCACCGACGCCGCGGCCGCAGCGGGCGACTCCCGGGAAAGCAGAGCAGTGTGACCGAGAGCGGAAGCTCTGTGGACCGGCTGGAGGAGACCGCCGTGCCTACTGATCTGCCCGGATGGGATCCTCGGCGGGCGCGGTGCCAGCGTTCGCGACCGGACTTCGTCTGGGACCCTGCTACGCGGGTTCGGGCTTGTGTCCTCCCAGGGCCTTCACCAGGAGCGCGTGGAGTTGCCGGCGCTCATCCTCGTCCAGGCCTCGACAGCAGTTCGCCCCGGGCTTTGTTTCCGCCTTCCGCTGGATCTGTTCGAGATAGCGCCTGCCGGCCCGGTTGATGGTCTCAATGGCAACAGCCTCTGGTGCAGCAGCCAGGTGGTCTACCCGGAATCCTCATCCAGGTGTGCCCCGCCGCCCACCTGACGGATGGTCATCATGGGTCCGCCGGGCAGGTGTCAGATCTGCTTCACAGCCGGTCGGCCGGGAGGAGGCCGGATGCCGTGCGTCGGCGGCGACGACGCGATGACGACTGTGGACATCGCAGGGCTCAGGCTTCGCGTACCGCATTGCTCACCACACACTTCGCCGGGACCGGACGAAAGCCCGTGCCCCGGCGAAGTGTTGTTCAACTGGCTGTCAGCCCACCGCACTCGCCCTCTGGGCCGCAGTCAGGTCCCAAGGCCGGACTGCCCAACCGTTCCCCCCAGGAGACATGACCCGCTTCGCGTGGCTGGTGAACACCGGCTCCGCGTCGCTGGTGGACATCCGCTTCGCCAGGCCGCCGGTGGCAACCCTGACGGGCGCGGCGTTGTGTGCGGTGGGCGCGGCAGTGGCGTTGTGGGCCGGGGCCGCGGAGGCGACACCGACCGTACCTACGGCGGCCAGAGCGGTTCCGACGATGACGCTGTACATCCTGCGGCGGCTCTGTGTGATCTTACGGTGACTCGACAACGGTCATCCTCTGTCTCGGTCTTGGGCTCCCACTCGTGGCGCGAAAGCCCTTGTGTGAGAGGAGTACGGCGGCGGACACGGACCGGTTGCACGCACCTGGGAAGAAAGTTTTCTTGCCTCACCGTGCAACCCCGCAGGCCCGCTCCACGTACGTACTACATGCGGGGAGCATGCGAGTGAAGGGTCGGCAAGAGTGAGGAAAGCCGTCCGGGAGCGGGAGTTCCGGGAATTCGCCGAGGCTCGGCAGACACAGCTGAGACGCAGCGCCTACCTGCTGTGCGGTGACTGGCACCAGGCACAGGACCTGACTCAGACCGCCTTGATGAAGCTGTACGCGGCCTGGGGGCGGGTCACCCGGGACGGCAACGTGGACGCGTACGCCCGTACCATCCTGACCCGCACCTTCATCGACCAGCAGCGCAAGCAGGGCTGGCGTGAGGAGTCGGTGAGCGAGCCGCCCGATCTGCCCTCCACCGCCTCGGCCACCCCGGAGTTGCGATTGATGATGCAAGAAGCCCTGATGGAACTGCCGCCCCGCTACCGAGCCGTGCTGGTCCTGCGGTTCTGGGAGGACTGGACCGTCGAGCAGACCGCACACGCCCTACGGGTGAGCCCGGGGACGGTCAAGAGCCAAAGTGCCCGCGGACTCGCCCGGCTGAAAGACATCGTCGAGCGCCTGACCAGCGAACGGACCGGCAGGTGAGACCGGATATGGACAAGCACGACAGCGACGCCCTGCACACCGCCTTCGAGATGGTCCTCCGTTCGCACCCGGCGCTGCCGCTGCCCAGCGTCACCGACGCCGCGATCGCGGGCGGTCGACGCATCCGGCGCCGCCGGACCGCGCTTGCCGCTGTGAGCGCGCTGACGGTTGTTTCCACGGTCGTGGTGGCCGTTGCCCTGACTGGAACGGACGCCGAACGCACCACGCCGCCTCTAGCCCCCATCGGCACAACCGGCCCGGCTGCCCCTGCGACGCCCCACCCGACCGCGCCCGCGCCGAAGGACTCCGATGCGGCTTCCCCCTTCCAGCCGACGGCAGGAGCCACTCCGCACCAGAGCCAGAACGACCCGCACGGGACGGTGTCGGTTTCGGGGGGCCGGGGCGCGGCGGCCCGGCGGGTGGGTACCCCGTGACGGCGGCGCATCGCGGCGACGGCCGACAATGGTTGGGACAGATCGCCGGCAACGCAGCGCGATGTGCCGCCGGATGGGTATGGGCAGCTGTACCTGCCCGGCGACGCCGCGCGGGGCCGACCCGGCCGGAGCCCCAGCAGCAGATGGGTGTCGGCCGAACGGCAGGCGTCGGCCAGGATCTTGCGGATCGCCTCCGCGGTCCAGGCCCGGCGGGCGTCGTCGGAGCGGTCGACGTCGAGCGTCGTGGCGGTCAGCCCCGCCGCCGGACGCGTGCCCGAGAACGGCTCAGGCACCGTCGACCACCACAGGGGCACTTCCCGCCCCGATCGCCAGCACGGTCTGGGTGGGCACCTGGCGCCATAGCGGCTCAGGGTGCGGCCAGCCCTGGGAGGCGACCAGGGTTCGGCCGTCGGACGAGCGGTAGTACAGCTGGAAGTACGTTTCTCCGCGCCGCTGGATGACCTCGGACCGTGGGTCGTGTTCCTGGTAGGCATAGAGCGAACCGGAGGTGAGTAGGAGGCAGTTGAGGGACACATAGCCGTCGGCGAGCAGCCGGACGTCGGCGGCCGCCTGCCGTACGGCCTTCGCCGGGGACACACCGGAGTCCATCCGGGTGCGCACCGCCAGGTAGTAGCGCTCGCTGTCGGTCTGGCCCTCGGCGGCGGCAAGCAGGTCGGGGGCGATGGACGGTTCGAGGCAGTCGCGGGGTTGGTAGTCGCCGTTGTGGACGAAGGCGGCGCGGGTGTCACCGAAGGGGTGGGTGTTGCCGGGCGAGACGGGCAGACCCGGGCTGGCCAATCGCAGGTGGATCACGGCCATGTCGGTGACGCAGGTCCTCAGCCACGCGCGCAGCCGGTCGCTGGTGTCGCCGCGCTCGGGTGCCTTGGTGGTGTGGATCGCGCCATTCAGGCCACGGTGGGCCACGCCCCAGCCGTGCTCGTGTTCGCAGGCGAGGCTCAGGAAGGGCTCGATGTCGTCGCCGATCAGTTCGCCGACGGGTGCGGGCTCGTCGGCGACGATGCCGAGGAAGCGACACATAGCGGGATCTCTTTCTGCGCGGGTCGTGGCGGCTCACGGTCGAGAGCGCCCGAACGGGCATGCGGGGGAGTCGATGCCCAGGTCGCGGGACCGCGGGAGGCAGAGCCGGGCCCCTGGGGGAGAAGCAGGGGCCCGGCGCCTGGTGCCGGGCCGATGACCGATGGACCGGTCCGGCCGGCGGTCAAGCGGTCAGCCGGGCGATTTCCGCCCGGCCGACGAGGGGGCGCCGCCCAGACGCCGTTCCACCCCTCCGGCGGTGGCGGCGAGGGCGGTGTTGACGACGACGTAGACAAGGGCGACGACCAGGTACGCCTGGACGACGGTGTGGTCGTACTCTCCGAGCACCTTGGCGGCGTTGAGCAGTTCGAGGAAGCTGACCACGTAGCCGAGGGTGCTGTCCTTCAGCAGCCGCACGGTCTGGCTGATCAGGGCCGGCGCGGTCTGCCTGATCGCCTGGGGCAGGACGACCAGGCGCATCGTGGTCCAGTGGCTCAGACCGAGCGCCTGCGCGGCCTCGGTCTGGCCGCGCGGCAGGGCACGCACACCTGAGCGGAAGATCTCCGCGAAGACGGCCGTGTTGGTGAACACGATCGGCCACACCAGCTGCCAGAACAGCGGGACGTGCAGGCCCAGGTTGGGCAGGCCGAGCAGGAAGGCGTAGATGAGCAGCAGCAGCGGTATCGCGCGCAGCACCTCGACGTAGACCGCCGCCGGCCAGCGCAGCAGCGGGGTGTGGGAGAGCCGGGCGAGGGCCAGCAGGGCGCCGAACGGCAGGGCGATGACGCCGCTGACCAGGGTGACGCGGACGGTCGCCCACAGCGCGGTGAGCAAGTAGTGGATCACCGGCCACTGGCCAAAGATCCTCCACTGGCCGGCGTGTAGTTGGCCGTGGGCGGCGAACTGGTGGACCACCGCCCAGACCAGGGCGGCCAGGATCACCAGCGAGACGGCGCTCGCCACGGCGATCCTCCGTCGGCCGCGCGGGCCCGGAGGGTCGAACAGCCCCTCGTCGGGGCCGGCCAGGCGTTCCAGCAGAGCCTTCGCTCGCCTCGGCGCCGCGGATGCGGGTCGGGGCCCGGGTATGGTGCCACGGTCGCCGGCCACCTCGCCGGCCACGGCGGACTGTCCCTTGGCCAGGAGGGGAGTCATCGGCTCACCGCCAGTTTCCGGTCTAGGGCGCCTGCCAGCCAGCCGACCCACAGCGCGACGGTGACGTAGGCGAGGGCGGCAGCGCCGAAGGTGAGGAGCGGCTGGGCGTACTGCTGATCGAGCAGTTCGGTCTGCCCGGTGAGCTCCTGGGTGACGCCCACTGCGGCGGCGAGCGAGGAGTTGAGCGTCACCGCGATGAGCAGGGAGGCAGCCGGCTGGATGATCGAGCGTGCGGCCTGCGGGAGGACGACCAGACGCAGCGTCTGGCCGAATCCCAGGCCCAGCGCGCGGGCCGCCTCGATCTGCCCGCGGGGCACCGCGCGCACGCCGGCGCGCAGTACCTCGCAGAAGAAGGCCGCCCAGTACAGGCCCATCGCCGTGACGGCGGTCCACTGCAGCGAGTAGACCACCCCGATCTCCGGCAGCCCGAAGACGAACAGGGTGAGCAGCACGAGCAGGGGGATGCTGCGGACGCCCCCGACGTACAGCCGTGAGAAGACGCGCAGCGGTAGGACCGGGCTGATCTGGCACACCGCGAGGGCGGCCCCCAGCAGGGCGGCCAGGACGAAGGTGCAGGCGCTGATCTCGGCAGACACGCGCAGTCCGCTGCCGAAGACCCCGATGTGGTCGACGATGAGTCCCACGGGGATCAGCCCACGGCAGGCGGGGTCGGGACTGCGCCCGGCACCTCGGTGCCCACGGTGGCCTTCCACACCTTCGCCCAGGTGCCGTTTGCCTCCACCTTCCGCAGCCAGGTGTTCACGAACTCCCTGAAGTCCGGCTGGTCCAGGGGCAGTCCGATGCCGTAGGGCTCCTTGGTGAACGTGCCGGCCAGCACCTGGAGGTCCTTGTTGCCTGCTGCGTTGCCGGCGAGGATGCCCTGGTCGAGGACGTAGGCGTCGGCACGGTGCTGGCTGAGCGCCTGGGTGCACTCGGTGTTGGTGTCGAACAGCTGGATCTTGGCCTTGGGGGCGGCCTTCTTGATCGCGGTGGGTACGGTGGAGCCGGACTCGGTGACGACGGTCTTGCCGTTCAGGTCGGCGAGCGAGGAGATGCCCGCGGTCCCCTTGCGGACCTCGATGGCCAGGCCGTCCTGGTAGTACGGACCGGCGAAGGCCACCTGCTTCGTGCGTTCCGGGGTGATGGTGTACGTGGCGAAGACGGTGTCGACCTGGTGGCTCTTGAGCAGCGACTCGCGGGTCTGGGCGGTGACGTTGACGAGCCGGGTGGAGGGCCGGCCGATGATGTATTTCGCCAGCAGTTGCGACATTGCGGCGTCGAAGCCCGCGACCTTGCCGGTGGTCGGGTCGAGCAGCGAGAACAGGGCCGCGGTCTGGGTGCCGCCGACCCGGAGGGTTCCGCGGGCCTTGATCTTGGCCGCGGTCGACTCGGGCTTGATGTCGGTGGCCGGCTGCTCGGCCGCGATGAGGGCGGCGACAGAGTCGGAGTGGCTCACGACGGCGGACTTGGTGCCGCCCCCGCCCGGCACGGCGGAGGTGCCGGAGGAGGAGCAGGCCGTGGCGGCGAGCGCGATCACGGCGAGTGCGCCAGCGGCAAGGGCTCTGTGCCGGGCGGTGTGCGGCAGGGACGCGGTGGCCTTCATGAGGGTCCTTGTCTTGCGTGACGTGACATGACGGAGCGGGAGATGAGGGGACGGGCGAGGAGCTGTGGGACGCGACTCGGCGCGATGTGACCCGGAGTGGCTCGGGACCGCGGAGTCAGTGCTGGAGCACCTTGGACAGGAAGTCCGCGGCACGCGCGTGACCGGGGTCGGCGAAGAACTCCGTCGGCGGGGCGCTGGTGAGGATGCGTCCGCCGTCCATGAAGACCACCCGGTCCGCGACCTTGCGGGCGAAGCCCATCTCGTGGGTGACCACGATCATGGTCATGCCCTCGGCGGCCAACTCGGCCAGGACGTCCAGGACTTCCTGGATCATCTCCGGGTCGAGCGCGGAAGTGGGCTCGTCGCACAGCAGCACGGACGGTTCCATCGCCAGGGCTCTGGCGATGGCGACGCGCTGCTGCTGGCCGCCTGACAGTTGGGCCGGGTGGGCGTCGGCCTTGTCGGCCAGGCCGACCCGGGCCAGCAGCCGTCTGCCCCGCTTCTGAGCCTCGGCCCGGGACAGGCCGCGTACCTGCACCGGTGCGAGCACGAGGTTCTGCAGGACCGTCATGTGCGAGAAGAGGTTGAAGGACTGGAAGACCATGCCCGCCTCGGCCCGCAGCCGGGACAGTTCCCGGCCCTCGGCCGGCAGCGGGACACCACCGACCTCAATGGAGCCCGAGGTGATGGTCTCCAGTCGGTTAATGCAGCGGCACAGGGTGGACTTGCCGGACCCCGAGGGTCCGATCACAGCGACGACCTCACCGCTGTGCACGTCGAGGTCGACGTCGTGGAGCACCTGGACGCCGCCGAAGTGCTTGTTGAGTCCGCGGATGCGGACGAGCGAGGTACGTGGATCCTGGTCGGAGGGCGCCTGGGCGGCGGTCTCCGACAGAGCGTCGGAAGAAGACACGCGGAACTCCTGCGGCAGTGTGCCGGGCTGCGCTTGCCCCGCCATTTCATCTGCTCGAGGAACTGTTCGTCCAACGAGAGTTTTTTCGTACATCCATCAGTTCTTTTTATGATGGCGCGGTGGACGTGCATCAGTTGCGAGTGCTGGCCGAGGTCGCGCGGACGGGCTCCTACACGGCCGCTGCCGTGTCACTCGGCTATACGCAGCCGGCGGTGAGCTACCAGATGCGCCGCCTCCAGGAGGCGGTGGGCGCCCCGCTGGTCGTGCGGACCGGCCGGGGTCTCCAGTTCACCGAGGTAGGGCACGTGCTGGTGCGGCACGCGGACGCGATCTTCTCGGTGATGCGCGCGGCCGACCAGGAGGTGGCCTCCGCGGTGGCGCACGGTGGCGGCCTGGTGAGATTGGTGGCCTTCCAGAGCAGTTGCGTGACGCTGGTGCCGCGGGTGATCGAGGAGTTGAGCACGGCCCACCGCCATGTGCGGGTGACCGTGGAGCAGGCCGAGCCGGTGGAGGCGCGGCGCCTGATCCGTACCGGCGAGGCGGATCTCGGCCTGCTGTGCAACTGGGAGAACGAGGAACTGCCCGATGGCGAGGAGACGATGCTGAGGCTGGAGTTGATGACCGACCGCCGTTTCGTGGTGATGCGCGAGGATCATCCGCTGGCAGCCCGGCCGACCGTGGATCTGGCCGAACTCGCCGACAACAACTGGGTGATGGAGAGCTTCCGGGACCGATTTCTGGCCGCCTGCACCAACCTCGGTTTCGCCCCGCGGGTGGTGGCCACGGTGGACGACGCGCTGGCCATCCAGGTGCTGGTGTCCTCCGGTCTCGGGGTGACCCTGATGAGCGAACTGGCGCTGCACGCCCACGTGATGCCCGGCCTGGTGTGCAGGCCGCTGGACAACTGGCCGCTGCGCCGCACGTACCTGCTCCTGTGGCCGGACATGCTGCGGGTGGCGGCGGTGTCGACGGCGGTGCGGGTGATCCGCGCCAAGGCCCAGGAACTGGCGGCCACCGGCCCGGCGATTTGTCCGTCCCGTACCCGCAGGGCGCCGTAGACCCAGGTCTCCTCCGGTCCGCGGCTGTAGTCGGCCTCGGACTTGATGCGGTGACCGTCCGGCGACCAGCCCGGCGCCGGCGGGAAGGTACGGGGGATCACCGGTCGGAGCTCGTCGGCGCAGACGACGGTCGCGCCGTCGGGCGGGCAGGTGTAGAGCTCGATGATCCTGGTTCTTTTCCCTCGGAGTCCGGATCCTTCGACCGGGTCCAGGAACGGGTGTGCCGCCAGCGGATCCGGCGGACTTGGCTGCTACCGGCTTCGATGCCCATCCGTCCGGTCTCGGCGGCCAGCGTGTCGAGTGGCCCCGGCTTCATCCGCGGCGACCAGCCCGGCGCCGGCCTGCACGGTCAGCCGACCTGGGGGCGGTTGTTTGACTAGTCCGATGATTCTTGAGCGTTCCGCTTCGGTGATCCGCCTCTTCCGGCGCTGGCTGCCCAGGTCCTGCAGCCCCTCCAGGCCGGAGCGGTGCAGACACCGGACGAAGTGTCTTGGGAGTGCACCTCAACTCGTCCGCGATGGCCGGCACTCGTTGTCCAGACCAGCTCAGCTCGACCATCCAGGCCCGCATCACCACATCACGAGGAGCCTTGCGCGTCCGTGCCGGCCGAAGCACGTGCCATTCCTCGCTCTCGCCACGGCTCGCTCGTGCCCGTAAGACCACCGTCCAGCACCCACCCCCGACAGCTTGTGCCGAGACGCAGTGCGCTCGCGGATGTCCGGGGCTTGCCGCTCGGTGTCCGGTAGCGCTTCATGGCAGGGGGAGCGGCGGGGAGGGCGGGAAGACCACCGGGAGGGCGGACAGCGCGCGGTGGAAGGGCCCCGGGCGCCAGGTGAGGTCCTCCGCGGGGGTTTCCAGGCGCATCTCGGGGAGGGCGTCGAGGATTTGGGTGATGGCGGCTTCGGTGATCACCCGGGCCGTGGGCTGGCCGGGGCAGGCGTGCGGTCCGGCGCCCCAGGCCAGGTGGGAGCGGTTCCCGGGGTGGTGCTCGGCGGCGATCGCAGGGTCGTTGTTGCACGCCGTCAGACTGATGACCACAGGCTGGTCGGCGGGGAGCCACTTCCCCTCGACGAGAACCGGCTCCCTGGGGTACGACACGCAGAAGTTGGCCAGCGGCGGATCGTTGAACAGCACCTCGTCGATTGCGTCGCTGACGGTCAGGCTCCCACCGAGCAGGTCTCCGGAGAACCGCTCGTCACTGAGCATGAGCAGCAGGGTGTTGACGATGAGGTTCTGTTCGGGCTCGGTGCCGGACCCGAAGAAGAGAATCACTTGTTCTATCAGTTCCCTGCCGTTCTCGCTCGCGGGGTGGGCGAGGATCCGTGAGGTGATGTCGTCGTCGGGGTTTTGGCGCTTGAGTGAAAGGAGGTCCTCCATCGCCAGGCCGAGCATGGTGTTGCCGCGCTCAGCCTCGGTGCCGTCGAAGATCATGGCTATGGCCTGGGCGATCCGCTGCCCGATCTCGGGCGGGCAGCCGAGAAGCGAGCTCAGCACTTGGAAGGCGAGCGGCATGGCGTACTGGCTGATCAGGTCGGCCTTACCGGCCGTGCAGAAGTCGTTGATCAGTTCGAGGGCGAGCCGCTGCGTGATCCGGTCCAGCGCGTGCAGGTCGACGGCTTCCAGGCTGTCGGAACACACTGCGCGGTGCCGGGCGTGCTCCGCCCCGGCGCTGCGCAGCGCGTTCGGCCGCCATTGGAGCATCGGCAGGATCGGGGAGTCCTGCGGAGCGTTCTTCTGCCACCGCCGGGGGTCGGCTGGGAAGCGGTCCGGGTCGTTGAGGATCCGTATGGCGGTGTAGTAGCCGATGACCAGCGTGGCCGGGACGCCGGGAGCCAGTTCAACCGGTACGAGTGAGCCGTGCCGGGCGCGCATCCGCGCGTAATGGCGGTGCGGGTCGGCGGCGAACTCCGGGATGTGCAGCGGCTCGTGGCCCAGCTGGGAGTGGGCGGGGCAGCCCGGTGGGGGCAGAGTGTTCACAGGTGCTCCGGCTGGCGGATGAGGTGCTCGAACAGGGTGATCAGCGTGTGGAGGGAGGAGGTTCGGTTCCGGGCGTCGCAGGAGATCAGCGGCGTGGCCGGGTCGAGGTCAAGGGCTTCCCGGACCTCCTCCAGCGGGAAGCGCGCGCTGCCGTCGAACTGGTTGACCGCGACCGCGTAGCGCAGGCCCCGTCGCTCGATCGCAGCCAGGACGTCGTCCGACTGCTCCAGGCGCCGGGTGTCGACCAGCACCAGCGCTCCATGAGCGCCGCGGGCCAACTCGTCCCACAAGTAGCCGAACCGGTTCTGCCCCGGAGTGCCGAAAAGGTAAAGGGCGGTCCGCGAGAAGGTGATGCGGCCGAAGTCCATCGCCACCGTGGTGTGCGTCTTCTCCGGTAGTCCCTGCAGATCGTCGATGCCCACGCTCTCCTGTGTCATCGGCTCCTCGGTGCGCAGCGGATCGATCTCCGAGACGCTGGCTACGAAGGTGGTCTTTCCGACTCCGAAGTGTCCGGAGACCAGGAGTTTCACTGTTCGGGTGACGGTGGTCGGCAGGTAGGTGACGTTCTCAGGCGAGCTTACGGAGCCCATGCAGCACCTCTTTCAGCACGGCGATGTCAGGCTGGTTCGCGTCATCGCCCGTGGGCATGGTGAGACGGCCGGTGTCCATCAGCCCGGATACGATGATCTTGATTACCGTGGCGGGAAGGTCAAGGTGGGCGGCGATCTCGGCGACGGACAACGCGCCCTGCCGTCGGCACAGGCCCATCACCCGGCGCTGGTCCGGGTCGAGGTTCTGCTGATCTGCGTTCGCGGCGATGACCAGGGTCACCAGGTCGAGGCCCCGCGTGGGACGGGAACGGCCGCCTGTCCGCACGTATGCCCGCACCAGATCGAGGTCGCGCCGGCTCTTGCTCATCGCTGCGGATCGCCGTCCTCGCTGGGCTGACGGGTCGGGGCGGCCAGCTCCCGGCCGAGCCGCTCAGCCAGTTCGTTCATCCGGTGCGTGATCAGGTCCACCTGGACGTCGGTGTCCGCCACGACGCCCAACAGTGCACCCTCGCCCGCGGCCGTGATAAAGACGAAGCGGTTGTCGAACTCGAGGAGGAGCTGCCGCAGACCGTTTCCTCCGACGGACGTGGCTATCCCGGTGCCGAGCGATCGGAAGCCGGAGAGCGCGGCAGCGAAGCGTTCGGCGTCGTCCACATCAGTGCTGTCCGAATGGGCCATGCGCAGCCCGTCGATGGACGCCAGGACGGCGAAGTGGACCCCGCCGACGTCGAGGTTGCCCAGGGCCCACCCCAGCTTGTTGGCGCGAGTCGGCCCGGTCGGTACGTTCATTGGTGATCAGATCCTTTCTTCTGCTCGGACTCGGTCACGGAGGCGCGGCCGCTGCTGGTTCCCCGGCGCCACGCGGCAGCGACACCCGCGCGAGCGGGAAACGAGCTCAGGGCTGGCCTGGCAGCAGGCTCGGCGTTGGATTCACGGCGGCGGCGCTTGGGCAGTCCGCTCTTGGTGGCGTCGAGCTCGTGGACGGGACTATGCGCCACTTCCATCCTGGACTCTTCCGGCTCTGGGGCGGCGGTGAGCAGCTCGTCAGGCAGGAACAGCGTGGCGCGTACTCCGCCGTACGGGCTGGAGGCGCCTACGGACGCCGTGAACCCGTAGCGGTGCGCGAGGGCTGCCACCGTGTGGAAGCCGATCTGCGGATGGGGACCGAGCTTGTGCAGTTCCACTCGTCCGTCACCGGAGAGTGTCTGCCGGGCCTTTGCCAGCTGCTCCTCGCTCATGCTCACCCCGGCGTCGTCGATGACGACGGTGACTCCGCGGTGCCCCTCCTGGAACGTGACGTCGACGTAGGAGGTCGGCGGTGAGTACCGGGCGGCGTTGTCCAGCAGGGTGGCCAGCGCGTGGACGACGGGCTCCACGGCCCTAGCGGTCACCGCGCGGTCGAGTTCCCGGGATTTGATCCTCGGGTAGTCCGGAATGCGGCCGAGAGCGCCGCGCACGATGTCGGTCAGCTTCTGGACGGGCCAGCGCCGACCGGGCAGGCCGCCGCAGATGACGACGTAGGACTGGGCCTGGCGGACAATCTGCTGGACGGTATGGTCGATGCGAGTCAGCGTCGCGAACATCTCATCGCTGCCGTCGTGCTGACGGAGTGCCTCGCCGACGACCTTGCTCAGGTCCGCGCCCAGGCTCACCACGCTCGCGGTGACCGATCGCACCGCCGCCTGGGTGGCCTCCTGCGCGCGTTCCTCGATCTGTAGGCGGGTCGCCTCCTCGGCCTCACTCCGCACGGTGCGCAGGGCGGCGGCATATTGCTTGACCACGGCCTGCAGATTCTCCGCGAACGCCGTGCGCGCGAGATCGCCCGCCACGCCGATGCCGGGGACGGATGCGTCCGGACGCCCCGTGGAGGCGGCCAAGGCCGGCAGCCCCTTGGAAACGAGGGCGTCCAAGGCGGAGTCCCGGGCGGAGCATGCGGCCTCGAGTGCGGATATGCGTGTGCGCTGCTGCGCGGAGTGGCGGGCGAGGCGTACAACCGCCGTGACCGCGCCCACCAGCGCGAGCGCGCAGCACAGAGCTACTACCTCGGCTGTTAGGAATGTCATCTGATCTCTAGTCGATGTCTGCGGGCAGGTGCATGCGATGCATGTGAGATCCGTGGCGCGGACGGTCGGGTGCCTGGACTGCGCTGCGCTGCACTGGTCGAGCTGTACAGCACCGTGTGAGACGAGGGCGCCCAAGATCCCGC
Organism: Streptomyces griseorubiginosus; assembly: GCF_001514195.1. Taxonomy (GTDB): domain Bacteria; phylum Actinomycetota; class Actinomycetes; order Streptomycetales; family Streptomycetaceae; genus Streptomyces; species Streptomyces griseorubiginosus. Next base: position 53,152 of record NZ_KQ948747.1, read on the forward strand.
CTGCCTATGGAGATTGACGTCCGCTCACCCCGGCTCATACCGTCCTTCGTTTCTGGACGCCGCTCGTGGTATTCGCGCCGACCGTTCCGGGTGGGCGTAAACGGGCGACGACATGGGCCGTCCGTCTGTCGGGGGTCGAGAGCAACATCGGGATGAGGACTCCGATCAAAGAAGGCCGTGCGACTCGATGGCGTGTGCGATGCCCAATCATGGCTGAACATCCGAGGCAACGGTACGCCAAACACTGGAATTTCAGCGCCAGTCCTGCCGAGCACGGGCATGTGTGATCCCGTGAACATTTAGGGGCGGAGCGGTCTACCTGCCGTTGCCTTGCGATGACCGCCTCGACGAACGTATCCCGCCCACGTAATCCGCTGTCGGCTCGCCCTCCTCCGCATCATCGACCCAAGGCGCCTTTCTGCCTGATTTGCGAGGCCACCGGCATCCCGCTCGTGACGACGCCCACCCGCAGCAACTGCAACGACAACGCCCAGCTCATGCCGCTGCTAGCCGTGATCCCACCGATCCACTGTAAATGCGGACATCCTCGGCTGTGCAAACGTGCATTGTCATCCCGGAGGCCTTCCGCGCTGTAGCAGCGCACAGCAGAGTGAATTCCAGGACGTGCGCTTTCACATTTCCTGTACCGCATGCCGGGCCGACCTCACGGCCAGAAACCTTCCAGGCTGCGCAGCGACGCCGCCCAGCGCGTTCTGCGTTGCGATATGGGTCGCCGACCTGGCTCACGCAGTGAGGAAAAGAATTACGGAACCGATACGGACCTCAGCCTGCTAGGGTGACCTTTGCTGTCACTTTTTCGGTTGTTTCATGGTTGGCGTTGCGTCTCCCCGTACTCGATCTGGCTGAGGTTGCCGGGTCGTTTCTGGATGGCACGGGCTGTAGAAGCCGTCGATGATCCTGTTGCCCGATTGAGCGAGGCTTCCGTGATCGCATGCCGCGCGGCATTCCGGTCCGCGAGTGTGTAGTGCGGGCGACTTCGACGGCTCCAATCGTGTGTCCGGCCGCGGAACTCGGTGGTGGTGCTGTGTCCATGCGGTCGAGTTCGGATGTGGAGGTACCCGCAGTGACACGGGATGTCACCCGGGCGGCATCCCCCAGGGGTGCCTGGCGACGCGGATTGGGGACAGTCTCGGTCCGCTCTTCTTGGACGAGGAGTATCGAGTCCAACACCTACCCCGGCCCCGGCGACCCGCGCCGTTGCCGGCCACCCTCAGACCGGTCTGTACGGGCGTGGCCCGCTACTGTTCGGGTCGGCACCGGGGTACGGCAGGAGGATTGCGAAGTGCACCAGGGAGCGGACGCAACGGGTCCTTGCGTCTCTGGTGGCAACGAACTGGGGAGGGGTAGATGCGTCGCGCGCGCGTCAGGAGCAACCGCCGAGGACGGGGCCGGTCGGCCTTCCTGTGCTCGCTCCTCCCCCGCGGCCTGTCCGGCGTCCAACTCGTCATCTCCGACGCGCACACGGGCCTGGTGAACCGACGCCGCGGTCCTGCCTGGCGCTTCCTGACAACGCTGCCGTACGCCTTGAAGCCGTAAAGGATCGACCTGTCGGAGTGTCGGCTTTTCACTCATGGCGGCGAGGAGATCTGTGGCGGTGCGGTAGCGGGTTATGGCCGGGGGCGGGAGGAGTCCCTTTTAGTAAGCACGGTCCTGCGTCCACGCCCCGGCCGCTGCGTCTGAGGACGGTCCGGATGCGGGCCATCAGCTCGCGCGGGCTGTACGGCTTGGTCATGTAGTCGTCGGCGCCCAGCTCCAGGCCCAGCAGGACGTCGTCCTCGGCGGAGCGGGCGGTGAGCATCACGACGGGGATGTCGGCGTTGTGCCGCGTGATCATGTCGGTGCGGATCAGGTGGCATACCTCGCGGGCTGCGCAGCGTTTGAGGCAGTGCATGTCCTCACGTTTTCCCTTGCCTTCGGAGGTGCGTCGCTCCAGGTAGAGGCGGGTGCGCTCGTCTGGTCTCATGCGCGTGACCACGATGCGGTGCAGTGCGGCGTTGGTCTGCCTGTCTCCGCCGCGATAGAGCCGACGGTGGCTTTTCCTGAGGACTTCTCGACGGGACTGACACCGCACGGGGCGGCGAAGGATGCCTCACTGGCCAGCCGTTCCCTGTCGCCTGCAGTGATCAGCAGGGCCGCCGCGCTGTCGTGTCCCATCCCCGAGCTGCTCCAACAGGTTTCGGTAGCCCTGATCGCTATGGTTATTTGCCTTTCGAGCTCGGTGGCTTCGTGTCGAAGCTGCAAGACGCGCTGCGCCGCCAGCAGCCGCAGCGTGAAGACCACCGTGTCGGCTGCCGGGTTGCCCTCGCGGGGTGTCGGCCAGTTCTGCACACCGGCGGAGCAGCCGCGGATTCGAGAGCGGCTCCAGCTCCTCGCGCAGGGCAGACGGAGCGTTGACCAGCACGGACTTGAGCCGGTTGAGCGATTGAGTACGGGTTTTGACCGCGGAGTTCTTCTCCAGCCGGCGCATCCGCAAGGCTTCCACGTGCCCGTCGCCGCTCTTCGGTAGCGCCCGTGCGATGCCAGACAGCGCGGCCCGGGCGGCAGCCTCGGCATCGACGGCGTCGGTCTTGCCGCGGCGGCGCCGGGTGGATCGGTGGGCTGGTTCACCTCTACCACCACAACCTGCTGGGCCGCGAGGTAGCGGGCCAGGCCCGCACCGTAGGCGCCGGTGCACTCCACTCCGGCCTGCAGCACGGTCCCGCACTGGCGTGCCCAGTCGAGGAGCTGGCGGTAGCCGGCCGCGGTGGCCAGGAATTCCCCGCTGCTCAGCAGCCTGCCAAGGTGGTTAATAACGGCGGCGACGTGTACGTCTTTGTGGGTGTCGACGCCGAGCACCACCACGCGCGGCTCGGCCGCGGCCTCGGACAGCATGAACAGCAGGAAAGGCAGCAGACTTGCCGAGGGTGGTCACGGTGCTCCTGTTCGACGACGTTCCGAAAGTCAGCGCCGGTCGGTGGAGCGGTCAGAACGTGACGGTGCCTTCGAGGCCATGGCCCCTATCGGGACACGCTCCGCCCGGCCCGGTGCCGGTGGGTGTCGCTCCGGCCGGGCTGACAGATCAAATACAAGGCACAAGCGGCCAGTGAGAGTACGAGTCAAGCCGTGGCTGGAACGACACACCGCCATCCTCACAGTGAGAGTATTCGGCCCGTCCGTCGCCGACCCGGTCGCACTCGGCGAGCGTGCCCTCCAGCAGGACGAGGTTCGCGTCGGCCTCGCGCAGGACTCTCAGCAGTCCCAGACGGCGGCGGGCACCGCACCAGGTGCCGAAGGCCGACACACCCGCACGGGAACCGGCTACGTCTACCTGCACACCGCCTTGGAGGACCACTCCCGCCTGGCCCACAGCGAGGACCTGCCCGACGAGATCGCCGCGACGAGCGCCACATTCCCCCAGCGGGCCACCGCCTGGTTCGCCACCCGCGACATCACCGTCGAACGCGTCCTGACCGACGACACCTGGGCCTACAGCAAGAACACCTGGCGCCAGACCTGCCACGAACTGAGCATCAGCCCTGGCTGGATACGGCCCTGGCTGCCCCGAACCGACGGGCTAACGCTTCCACCGCGGCCGCCGCTCACCTCTGCGTGTTCGCGAAGGCGACGATGTTGCCCCCGCGAACACGTTGCGACGGAGTTGAGCATGGACATAAACGACGCCGTCGCCGGGTGACTGACGAACGCGCTGCGCGAGATGGGACAGCCGATAGAACTCCGCCACCACGCCGACGTGTTGAGGACACGTGAGGATCAGGACCGGCAGACCCACTCGCAGATGGAATTACGTACGTTTCCGTACCAGGGCGGCCGCACGTTCTGCGATGGCAAGAACGGTGGTGTGCGTGTTGGCAGTCGGAATGGCTGGAATGACCGAGGCGTCCGCAATACGAAGGTCGGCGATGCCGCGAACCTTGAGCTCCGAATCGACCACAGCGAGGTGGTCACTGCCTATCCGGCACGTCCCGACGTAGTGGAAGTACGTGCCTACACCTACCCGCAGATGGTCGCCGAGAGAGGTGTCCGGGAGGCCCGGCCCCGGCAGGACCTCTTCCCCCTGCCAGGCCGCCATGGCAGGGGCGCATCCGATGCGACGGGCGATCCGCAGGCCCTCTTTGAGTGCTTCGCGGTCGCCGCGGTCGCGGAGATACTCCGGGTCGATCACCGGCGGGCTGCTCGGGTCGGCGCTGCGCAGGCGCAGAGTGCCGCGGCTGCGCGGCGTCATCAAGCCGACCCCGAGTGTGTATCCCCGCTTCGGGGTGGCGAGCGCGGGGGCATTCAAGGGCAAGCTCAACAAGAATATCTGGAGGTCTGGTACACCTACCGTGGGGTGACTGCGTATCAGGCCGAGGAGTTCAATGTGGTTGATACTGCCGGGCACTGACTCGGGGGTGGAGTAGGTAACGCCGGTTGTGGGGTGGTCGTGCAGGTTCCCTCCCACCCCCGGAAGATCCACCACGAGGTCGACACCCATGTCGGACAGATGCGACTCCGGCCCGATGCCCGAGCGCAAGAGCACCTGCGGTGTGCCCACGGCGCCGGCGCTCAGCAGCACCTCCCGTCGGCACGCGACGGTGACGAGATCCGAACCGGTGGAGTACTCGACACCGACGCAGCGGTCCCCGCGGACCAGGACACGGTGCACAATCGCACTTGTGACAACCTGCAGATTCGGTCTCATTCTCGCAGGGGTGAGATAGGCGTCGGCTGCGCTGAGTCGGCGTCCATTCATGATGGCGAGGTCAGGGAAGCCGAATCCCTCCTCCAGCCCGCTGCTGACGTCGTCTGCCTGCGCGTACCCGGCCTGCTGAGCCGCTTCGATCACGGATACGGCAAAAGGGCTCGGCGGGACCGCAGGGGAGACGACTAATGGGCCAGAGGTCCCCCGCAACGTGGCATCACGATGAGGCGCAGACTCCGTGCGACGAAAATAGGGCAACAGAGCGGCGAAATCCCACCCTTTGACGCCCATCGCCGACCATGCGTCATAGCCCGAGCGGTGTCCCCGCACGTGCACCATTGCATTGATCGCTGACGAACCGCCAACGGCCCGCCCGTGCGGCCAAGGCACAGAAACATCCAGAGCAGACTGCGCAACCGTCACATCAGGCCAGCTCGCCTCACTAGCGAGCAGCATGGGCCATGTAGCAGGATCCACCGATTCGAGCGGCGGCTCCCCTCCCGCCTCCAAGAGAAGAACGCGTGCGTCCTGCTCCTCGGACAGTCTCGCCGCCAACACACAGCCGGCACTGCCTGCTCCCACGATCACGTAATCGTACTCCATTGCGGCAGTCCGCATTTGGCCTCCAGTAGCCGAGAAATAGGGTCTCGCCCAGCGCTGAGCAGGAGAATCAATCACGCCCCGGCCGCTGCAGTGCCTCTTCCGACCGCTCCGCCGCTTAGCCTGAGCCTTGAGATAAAGTACCTTCTGAGCTGCAACGATGAGGCTTCTCTAAGGTCCCAGCTGTTCCGACGGGAAGATACTTTCTGCGTGCACACTACCCGGTAACGCCCCGAACTTGTCGTCACCGCCGACGGGAACGGGGCGGTTAGCCACGTCGGCTCGCGGCTGGTCCCGGACCTACTGAGCTCTTCGGGTTGTTGCGGCGTCGGGTGAGTGTGAGTCCGGTGCCGGTGAGACAGTCGTCGATCAGGTCGGGGCGGATCTGGATGTGGCGCATTCCCCGCCGGAGGGTGCGCTCGAGGTGCTCGTCGTTGGTGAGCGTGGTGGTGGGCAGCCCGCCGCGCCGTAAAAGCGACCAGACGCCCTCGACAGATTTCAAGTTCAATGCGTACGAGGGAAGCTGCATGGTTGAGTCGCACTCGGGTGGGACTTCCGGGATCGGGCGCGTGCTCTGCAATGAACGTTCAAGCCGTTGCCCTCAGACTTCCGTGCTCGCCGTCTCGCTGAGCAGAGATCTCGTCGTACATCGTGTTGAGGTTCAGAGCGCCGCTCATCGGGTCTCTTCTTTGTGGATATCCCCGGCTTCAGCCGGGGGAGGAAGCGAAGTTCCTGCGGATCCAGGGCGGACCGGCGTTCGCCGGCCGCTGGCCGACCACCATGGCTCACACGGGAGTTGATGCGGTGTGAGGTGTGGCGGGGCAGGTGAAGCGGGCGTTCAGGTACCGCTTCTACCCCACCACCGAGCAGGCGGCCGAGCTGTCGCGCACGTTCGGCTGGGCTGCGTCCGTCTCGTCTATAACAAGGCGTTGGAGGAGCGCACCCGGGCCTGGTACGGCGAGCAGCGCCGGATCTCCTACGTGCAGTCCAGGGGTCGCACTGACCCGGTGGAAGAAGAGCGGGGAACTGGCCTTCCTGACCGAGGTGTCCTGCAATCCGCTGCAGCAGGCGCTGCGCCATCCGCAGACCGCGTTCGCCGACTTCTTCGCCAAACGGGCGAAGTACCGGCGCTACAAGTCGCGGAAGACGTCCCGGTCGTCGGCCGAGTACACCCGCCGCGCCTTCACCTGGCGTGAGGGGCGACTGACGCTGGCCAAGGTGGTGGAGTCGCTGGATATCGGCTGGCCGCGGCCGCTGCCCGAGGGGGCGGTGACGGTGCGGACCCCGGTGACCGTGTCTCGGGATGCGGCGGGACGCTGGTTCGTGTCCCCGCTGTGTGAGGACGCCATCATGCCCGCGCTCGCCGCCACGAACACCGTCGGCCTGGATGCCGGGATCACCTGCCTGGTGACCCTGTCCACTGGGGAGAAGATCACCAAACCTCGGCATGAACGCCGCGACCGCGCCCGTCCGGCCAGGGCGCAGCGGGAGCTGTCGTGCAAGGCGAAGGGCTCCGCGAACCGGGAGAAAGACCGTCGTCGCGTCGCCAGGGACCCTGCGCGGATCGCCGACTGGCGCCGCCACTTCCTGCACAAGCTGTCGACTCGACTCGTGCGCGAGAACCAAGTGGTCGTGATCGAGGACCTCACCGTCCGCAACCAGCTGAAGAACCGTCGCCTGGCGCGCGCCATCTCCGATACGGCCTGGATGGACCTGCACATGATGCTGGAGTACAAGTGCGCCTGGTACGGGCGCGACCTCGTCGTGATCGACTGCTTCTTCCCCTCCAGCAAGCTGTGCGGCGCCTGCGGCACACGCGTGGCGAAGCTGCCGCTGAATGTCCGCGCGTGTACGTGCGAATGCGGCACCGTGCACGACCGCGACGTGAACGCGGAGCGCAACATCCCGGCCGCCGGGCTGGCGGCAGCAGCCTGTGGAGACGGTGTAAGACCTCAACGGGAGTCCTCCCGGACGGGGCGGTCGTCGGTGAAGCAGGAACACCAGCGGGCGACCGCTGGAATCCCCCGCCTCTAGGCGGGGGAGGAAGTCAACGGCTCACACCGTCAGTTCTGCTGTCGTGGGCGGGTCCGCCCCCTCACGCGCGCACGTGAGCGCGGCCGCCCGGGCGGCCACCGCCAACGCCTCGTCGAGAATCGCAGGCAGTCGACCCGTTTCCGTCGCGGCGTGCAGTGCCGCGCGTGCGGTCTCCGCCTGCGCTCCCGGGCCGCCTCCCAGTAGCCCGGCGCGCAGCAGCCGACTGGCCAGTGCGGCCATGAACGCGTCGCCCGCTCCCACGGTGTCCCTTACCTGGACGTGCACCGGCTCGATGTTCTGGCAGCCGTTACGCCACCAGGCGCGAGCGCCGCTTGCACCCAGGGTGAGGACGACCAGCGCCGGGCCGCTCCGTGCCCAGCGGGCCGCCGTCTCGTCGGGACTCTCGCCGGGGTGGAGCCAGGCGAGGTCTTCTTCGCTCGCCTTCACCACGTCGCTGACAGCGACGAGTTGTGCCACCCGTCGGCGCTCCTGTTCCGCGGAGCGAAGCAGGGCGGGCCTGAGGTTGGGGTCGTAGGAAATGGTGGCTGAGGGCCGCAGGGTGTGCAGGGTGCTGAGGACCTGGTCGGCTCCCGGACCCAGGGCGGTGGCGATGGATCCGGTGTGGACGTGGGCCAGCGGACCGTCGCGCAGTGCCTCCGTGGCGGCCGCCGACAGCGCCCAGGTGATATCGAAGGTGTAGTTCGCGACGCCGGCTGCATCGAGCACGGCGGTCGCCGTGGAGGTGGCGGCGTCGACCACGGATCCCGATACCAGGTCGACCCCACTGCCCTCCAGGTGCTTTCGGACCAGGTGGCCGAAGTGGTCGGTTCCCATACGGGTGGCGAGGCGGACCGGGTGACCGAGCCTGCCCAGGCCGAGTGCCACATTGGCGGGGCTGCCACCGGGATGGCTGCGGAGTGGGCCGTCGGGGACGGCGATGACGTCCACCAGGGCTTCGCCGATGACGAGTACCGGATGTCCGGCGGCTGCCGTGTCTCCTCTGCCGGTCAGGATCCTGGGCGTCGATTCGGTGGCGGCCCGGCCGAGTCCGCTTTCGGTACTCCCGGTCACGGCAGCACCTGGATCTTGCGGCCCTTCCCGGCCTGGAACTGCCGAAGGGCCTCGGCGTAGTCCGCCAGCGGCAGCCGGTCGCTGATGAACACATCCGGGTCGAGCAGGCCGGCGACGAACAGGTCGGCGGCGCGCTCGTAGCTGTGCAGGACCGCCATCGAGCCGGTGATGGTGATCTCCTGGTTGTAGATGCGGTACGGGTCGATGGTGACCCGGGTCGCGTAGTCGGCGACACCGAACTGTAGGTAGGTGCCCCCCTTGCCGACCCGGCCCAGGGCGTCCTGGATGGCCTTGGCATTTCCGGTGGCGTCGATGACTACGTCCCAGCCGCGCGGGCGCTCGATCGCGTCGACGGTGGTCACGGCGTTGCTACAGCCGAGGCTACGGGCGGTGGCGAGCCGGTCCTCGTTGACGTCCACCATGTCGACGATGGCCGCGCCGGTGCGCTTGGCAAGTTCCAGCATCATCAGGCCCATGGTGCCCGAGCCGTAGATCAGCACGTTGCTGGCGAGCGTGGAACGCAGGATGTCGTAGCCGCGTACAGCGCAGGACAGCGGTTCGATGAGGGCGGCGTCCTCGGTGCGGACGTGCTCGGGGAGTTTGACGCAGTTTGCGGCGGGGGCGGCCGTGTACTGTGCCGCACCGCCGGGGACGGAGACACCGATGGCGTTCCAGCGCTCGCACAGGTTGCCGCGTCCGATGCGGCAGTAGTGGCACTCGTGGCAGTACAGAGAGGGATCGACGGCAACCTGGTCGCCGACCTTGAGGTCGCGTACTCCGGCGCCGAGGGCGACGATCTCGCCGGCGAACTCGTGCCCGGGAACGATGGGCAGGGTGGGTGCGAACTCGCCCTGCAGGATGTGGAGATCGGTGCCGCACAGGCCGCAAGCCGAGACCTCGATCACCACCTGTCCGGCTCCGGGTATGGGGTCGTCGACGGTCTCGACGCCGACCTGGCCGGGCGAGCTGATGACGGCGGCTTTCACTTGACTGCTCCAAGGGAGAGGCCCTGGACAAGCTTGTCCTGGGCGGCGAATCCGGCGATGAGAACCGGCAGGGAGATGCAGACGGCGGCGGCGCACACCTTGGCCAGGAACAGGCCCTGGCTGGTGACGAAGCCGGTGAGGAAGACGGGGGCGGTGCCAGCGACGACGCCGGTCAGCACGCGGGCGAAGAGCAGTTCGTTCCAGCTGAAGATGAAGCAGATCAGTGAGGTGGCGGCGATGCCGGGGGCGACGACCGGGGCGACGATCCGAGTGAGGACCGTGGGCAGCCCGGCGCCGTCGATGGAGGCCGCCTCCAGGATCTCGACCGGGACCTCGGAGAGGAAGGAACGCATCATCCACACCGCGATCGGGAGGTTCATCGATGTGTAGAGGATGACCAGCAGCCCGATGTTGTCGAGCAGGCCGGTGTTCTTGGCGATCAGGTAGACCGGCAGGAGGCCGGCGACCGCGGGCAGCATCTTGGTGGACAGGAAGAAGAACATGGCGTCCGACCACTTGCGCACGGGCTTGATGGACAACGCGTAGGCGGCCGGGATGGACAGAACCAGCACCAGGAGCGTCGACATCAGGCTCGCGGAGAAGGAGTTGATCAGCGGTGGCCAGGGGGAGACGCCTGTGCTGGCGCCGAAGAACTGCCGGTAGCCCTGGAGGGTCAGCGACGCCCCGATGCTCGGCGGGTTGGTGGCGGCGTCGGGCTCGCTGTGCAGGGAGGTGAGGACCATCCAGGCGACCGGGAGGAAGAACATGATGCCGCAGAGCCAGGCCAGCAGGCCGAGCGCGCCGCGCCTGCTTCGAGCTGTGAGGCTTCCGGGAGTCGCGATGGAGGTAGCCATCAGCGGGTCTCCTCTCGGAGCAGGGACGAAACGGTCCTGAGCGCGAAGCTGCCCACGAGGAGGGAGGACAGGACGACGATGACGCCCTCCGCGGAGGCCTGCCCGTAGTCATGCCCCTGGTAGAAGGTCTCGTAGACGGTGTAGGGCAGGTTGGCGGTGCCCAGACCGCCGCCGGTGAGCGTGAACACGGCGTCGAAGTTCTGCACCACGTAGATGGTGCCGAGCAGCGAGGCCAGCTCCAGATAGCGGCGCAGGTGGGGGAAGGTGAGATAGCGGAAGATCTGCCAGGTGGTCGCACCGTCCACGCGGGCCGCCTCGACGGCGTCCATGGGGCGACTCTGCAGTCCTGCCAGCAGGATCAGCATCATGAAGGGCGTCCACTGCCAGATCAGGGACGTCTCCACCGACATCAGAGGAATCGACGACAGCCAGTCGGGTTGTGGCGCATTGTCGCTGCCGAACACACTCCACAGCCAGGTCAGCGAGCCGTTGATCAATCCGTAGGTGGCGTTGTACAGGGCGTGCTTCCACAGCAGCGCGGAGGCCACCGGCACCACGAGGAACGGTGTGATCAGCATGGTGCGGACGAGGCCGCGGCCGCGGAATCGGCGGTCGAGGAGCAAGGCTAGTCCCAGTCCCAATATCAGGCTGACCAGGACTACCGTGGCGGTCAGGCTGACGGTTGTCAGCAAAGAGGAACGCAGCTGGGGGTCGGTCACCGCGTCCTTGTAGTTCTGAAGACCCGCGAAGGCCTTGTTGTTCGGGTCGAGGGCGTTCCATCGCATGAACGAGATCGTCACGGTGCCGACGAACGGTAGCTGGGTGACCACGATCATGAAGATCAGGGCGGGCAGCAGCGGGGCCCGCCTGGCCCATGCCCCACGGGACCGCTTTGGGGGTGCTGCCGGGTGGGCGGCTTGCGGTGCCCGGGCACGCTTGGTGAGCGAATGAGTGAGGGTCATAGGTACGTCTCCGCTGGGCCCCGGTGCCCCGATCCCGCGGGGCGGGACCGGGGGGCCGTGAGTGTGGGGTGGATCGGGGAGGGGTCACTTGGCGTCGTACTTGGCGGCGACCTTTTCGGCGAGTACCTGACTGGCCTTCAGTGCCTTCTCGACGCTGGTTTTGCCTGCGATGGCGGAGCTGATCTGCTGGGAAACCTGCGTACCCAGGTCAGTGAACTCGGGGATGCCGACAAACTGGATGCCGGGGGCGGGCCGCGGCTGCACGCCCGGGTTGCCCGGGTCGGCGGACTTTAGCGCGTTCGCGGTAGCTGTGGCGAAGGCCGAGGCCGCAGCGACGTACTTCGGGTTGGCGTAGGTGGAAGTCCGCTTGCCCGCCGGGACGTTGGACCAGCCGAGCTTGGAGCCCACCAGGTCCTCGTACTTCTTGCTGGACGCCCAGGAGATGAACTTCCAGGCGTCGTCCCGGTGCTTGCTCGCCTTCTGCACGCCCCAGGCCCAGGTGTAGAGCCAGCCCGAGCTCTTGGTCTGGCCGACCGGTGCGGGCGCGTAGCCCATTTTGCCGGCCACTGGTGACCCACTGGCTTCGAGCGACCCGGCGGCGGAGGTGGCGTCGTACCACATGGCGACCTTCCCCTGCTCCGTGTCGTTGAGGCACTCGGCGAATCCGGACTGGGGTGCGCCCGCCTCGCCGTGGGAACGGACGAGGTCGACGTAGAACTTGGTGGCCTTTTCAAAGGCGGGGCTGTCGACCTGGGCCTTCCAGTCCTTGTCGAACCAGGTGCCACCCATGGTGTTGACCACTGTGGTCAGCGGTGCCATCACCTCGCCCCATCCCGGCAGACCACGCAGGCAGATCCCCTTCATGCCGGGCTTGGCGCCATCGGCCTTGGCGGCCAGGGCGGCCACCTGCTGCCAGGTGGGGTTGGTCGGCATGGTGAGCCCCTTCTCCTTGAAGATGTCCTTGCGGTACATCAGGAAGGACGACTCGCCGTAGAACGGCTCGGCGTAAATCTGGCCGGACGCGGTCAGAGACTGCCGCATGGCGGGCAGGATGTCGCCTTGGTCGAAGGCGGTGTCCTTCTTCGCGTACGAGGTCAGCGGGGCAAGCCAGCCGTTCTTGGCGTAGATCGGCGTCTCATAGTTGCTGATCGTCGCCACGTCGTACTGGCCGGCCTGGCTGGAGAAGTCCTGGGTGATCTTGTCGCGGACGTCGTTCTCGGGCAGCAGAGTGAAGTTGACCTTGATGCCGGTCTGCTTGGTGAAGTTGTCCGCGGTGAGGTTCTGCAGGTCCGCCATCTGCGGGTTGTTGACCATCAGCACGTTGATGGAGTGCGAGCCGGAGCCGCTCCCGGCTCCGCCGGCGCCCGCACAGGCCGTGAGCAGTGCGCCGCACATGGCCAGCGCGCCGAGTGGCACGGCGCGCCGCAGCATGTTCGTTCTTGAAGTCATGATCGTCCTTTTCATGAAATACGAGGGTGCGGGTGGGGCGAGAAAGGGAGAAATGTGGGATCGGGCAGACGGTCGGCTGGATGGGCTGCGCAGGCAAGGGGGTGCCGTCAGGGCGGCTCGGGCTGAGCCGTTGCCGGTTTCTGGGGAGGGGAAGAGGGATGAGCGAGTCAGACCCGGTGTACGCGGGGGCCCATCAGTGAGTAGCGGTGCCCTTCGGCGCTGGATAGTCCGACGTCGGTGACGATCGCCTCGAAGTCGTCCACCCCGGCGAAGCGGCAGAAGCTGCTCGCGCCGAACTTGCTGTGGTGCCCCATGAAGACCCGTCGACGGGACACGGCCAGCGCCTTGGCCTTGACATCGGCCACCACGGGATCAGGCGTTGTCAGGCCGAGCTCGCGGGAGATGCCGTTCGACCCGAGAAAGGCCAGGTCGATGACGAATCGCTCGAGCATGGCGCAGGCCCACGACCCCACCGTGGCCAGCGTCCTGGCCCGGACACGACCGCCGAGGAGTAATACGGTGACCTGCTGAGAGTCGACGATCGCGGCTGCGGTGGACAGCGACGCTGTGACCACGGTCAGGGGCCGGTCACAGGGGAGGAGGCCGGCGAGGAGCTGGGGGGTGTAGCCCTCGTCCACGAACACCGTTTCCGCGTCACCGAGGAGTTTGACCGCCTCCGCGGCGATCCGGCGCTTGTCCCTGACATGCAGGGTCTCTCGTTCAGGCAGGCCCGTTTCGAAGCCCGCGCCCTCGACGGGATAGGCGCCGCCGTAGGTGCGGCGGAGCAGACCCCTGCGTTCCAGCACGCCGAGATCGCGACGGATGGTCTCCGGCGCGACTTCAAGGTCGACGGCAATGGTGGTGACCTCGACGCGTCCTTGGTGGCGAGCGAGCGCAAGAATCCGGCTCTGGCGCTCCTCGGCGTTCATCGCACTTCCTCACCTTCCGTACCGGTCCGGGCACGGCGTGCCCGGACTTGCCGCACATTTATACCAATCAGCTTTTGCTGCAAAGAGGCCCGCAGCCGCTCTGAAATCGCCCGATGATGTCTGATTCAATTTTGCGAATTCACAGGTCATGGAAATGCTGCACGTTTTGCCCCCATTCGTTGTTGCCCGTACGGGCGGCTTCCAGTGCCCGGTTCGGGCGGACAGCGGACTGTGACCGACCTCATCGCTGCTCGCGCTCCTCCAGGCCAGAATGGCCAGGGTGGCCCGATTCGGAGGTCCGATCGGTCCGCTGAACGAAGTCGGACACGTCGTCGGCGGCCGTACAAGCCGGTCTTCGCCGACTTCGGGCCAGCGTTGCGTACGTACACTCCACGGTCGGGGATCCTTAGGTAATGACGGGCAATGATGTTTGTCCTGGCGAACGTCTTCTGCGGCTGCTGCTTGCGCTGGTCTGGTAAAGACCGATGCAGTGGGAATGCGTCGCACCCGCCCTCATGCAACGTGGTGTGGCTGCGGCGCCGACCCATCTGACCCTTCTGTCGGTCTGACAATGCCCTGAGCTGACCCGTTCCTCCACAGCACAGAAACCGCGCACCCAGTGATCAATACGGGACACACAACCGACTGCCTCTTCGTCATGTCGTATGTCGGCGCCGTGATCGTCCACGGCACGCCGGTATCTATCGTTCAAGGAGGTTCGTGCGAGTGCGCACCGGAGCAGGGCTGGGTCTGCACGGCATGGACGTCATCAACTATGGCCACAGGGGGACGGTGGACGCGGAGTACCGCCGGACGAACGGCCGTGTCCCGTCCTCGTGTTCCACCCACTACGCCGTCGGGGCCCAGCCGTCCTTCGCCCCGCCGACCGCGGAGGGTGGGGTGTACGCGTGCGGTCCACGCTCGATCCGCTGCCCATGGTGGCCATGACAGTCACCGCGGTCGCCATCTCGGCCACTGTCCCGCTCACCGCCGCCTCGGCCTCGCCGTCCGCCAGGGCCTTCTACCGCAACTGCCTCGGCTTCGCCACGCTTGGTCCCATCCTGCTCGTACTGCGCCCTCGCGAAGTGATGCGCGCCACGAGGGGTGAGCGCGGCCTCCTGCGCCGGGAGTAGCCGCGGCCATTGGTCTCCGCTTCCTCCCCCTAGCAACTGCTCTCAAACACGCTCGAACTTTGCTCAGACGAACATAACGTTTACCGCTGCACTGCTGGACGGTCGACCCAAAATACTTTTTTTGCACCAGCTTTAAGGATGCGAGATGACACCAGCTGCTGACTCAATTCGCAAAGCCAAACACTTTACTGACGGCCTGTGGCCTGCCCAGGCGCGAGAGGTCTCCCACATCGGAAACGCCTGCGTGGTCGAAGGGATCGGCGACTTCAACCTGGACGACCTCGACCTGGTGCGTCGCCGATTCCCGGACCGGCTCGTGACCCTCGACGGCGACGTCATCACTGTTTGGCCGCCGCCATCAGCCACCGGGTGAGGCCACACTCGGTCTACCGCCCTCAAGCTCGGCCTTAAGCCTTGCGCATCAGGGCCAGCGACTACCTCGGGGCCGCGACCGCATCCATGCCCCGGCCAGTCCGATCTTCGTCGACGTCACCGGCCTGCCTCCGCTGCTCGTCCAGGTCGGCCCGCACGAGGTCCTGCTCGACGACGCAATAGGGCTCGCCGTCCGCGCCGCCGACCACGACATCCCCGTACGACTCCAGGTCTGGCTCCAGGTACCGCACGTCTTACAAGGGTTCGCTGCTCTCCTCGGCGAAGCCACAGCCATTGAGTCAGGGTGTTGTCGGTGGAGTCCGTGGTACGAGGTTTCTCTGCGTGCTCGCACAGGGCCTGAACGCGGTCTCTGAACTAACCGCTACGCCGGACCGGCTGCCACGGCGAGAATGGCGCGAGCTCGCCCCCGTTCTGCTACCCCGCCATACCCAGGTGGCCGCCTCACGCCGAAGCACCTGACCACCGGACGCGGAAAACAGCGGACCCGCCGACCGCAATGCGGGCGGGACACTGCCTCCCTGGCTCCTCCTCGATGACAACAAGCCTGCCGTGGTGACAACTATCGTGCTTCGGCTCATGTCCGAGAAGACCTCGAAGCCGCTCGACGAAGTCGACGATTTCCTCATTAAGGGAATCAACGCCAAGAATTTCCCGCGGGTCAAGTAAGCAGAACCGTCTTTCCGTGACGCAATTAATGGGGAAAAATGCCCAGTAAGCAGGAGCGTAAAACTGGCCCGGCAACCAACCGGGAAGAGGGCACGGCGTCTGATCCGGAGCAGTCGAGTGCTTCCGCAGCTTCGGCTGCGGAAGCGTCGTCGAAAGCTGCGGATAAAGTCGAAGCCATCGACGAGGTTCTTGAGGAGTTCGATGATCTGACGCTTGCCGAACTCGGATTCCGGAAAGAGGACAAGCTGGATCCCGCCAAGATAGACGAAGCCATCGAGGAAAAGGTCAAGGGGTTCGTACAGAAGGGTGGCCAGTAGGCGATGGTCAGGTCGGCATCGAAACCCGCGCTGGTCCTCAACGGTGAAGGACTTGGCGAGCATGTCGAATTTGCGGGTGCGCTGCTCGCCGCCGGTGTTGAGGTCGTTTTCCGTAGTATCGAGGAAATCGCCATCTACACCGGCCCCGCGGGAGTCCATATCCGCGAGACGGTGAGCGGGCGGGATCTGGCCGACTTCGGTCTGGTGCAAGTCCTTGCCTATCACCGTCCCACCGCGACTCTCTTGAACGCGCTCGCGGACTACCTCGCGACTAAAGGTGTCCATGCCGTCAACGTCGCAGGTATCGGCGCCCCCACCAAACTGTTCAAGTACGTGCGGTTGGCCAACCGTGGGCTGTCCATACCATCCACGGCCTATCTGCCACTGCGATTGCTCCCAGATGCTTATCATGATCTGGCCGCGCGGCTTGACCTGCCATTCGTGTTGAAAACAGTCACGGGCGGCAGACGTGGCCGGACCAGCCTCGTTGGTAGCCAAGCAGCGTTCACCGAAAAACTCCGAGATGCCGACCAGGCGCGCGGGCTCCTCGCCCAGGAACTCGTGCCACCTGATGGTGCATTTTTCTTACTCGTTTTGGGGGGTTACGTATCTTTTGCTCTGCAGCGTCGCAGCATCGGTGGCGGCCATCTGCTAGAGAAATCGGGCTGGGAGGATGCCACTCTCGTCGACCCGTATGGGTTGGATCCGGAGGCGCAGCAGGCCGCTGTTCAGGCTGCGACAGCGTTGGGCTACGACATCGCCGGTGTCCATCTCGTTCGGCATTGGACGACCGGGCAATGGTGTGTCCTGGATGTGAGCCCGAATCCGCCGATCGGGAGCGGCGGGTACACAGCCGGCAAGGTCAGGGCCTATTCGGCATACTTGAAAAGTCGACTCACCGATCCTCCCCCGGATACCAGTGGCTTGTCGGATCCGGACGTTACTGGGCTGCGCGCCCAGCCGTAGTGCGAGAGGTCATGCAGCCTGGCCGCGTAGGTGGCGGTCCCGGGCGGGCTGTCGCCGTGCGGTCGACTGAAATCGACGTCCAGGTGCGAGTCGTACGGCTCGGGCACAAGGTGGAGCTCGTGGCTGGAGTACTCGCCGAAGTGGCGCACGGCCTGGATGCCCGCTCGCTGTGCGACATGGAGATGGAGGAGGTGCGCGGGCAACGAGACGTAGCACTCGCAGCCAGCCGTCAAGCTGAGACCGCCGTGCAGGCACTGCGCAGAACAGCCGGCTGATCGCCACAGATGCTCCGGATCCAACCGTCGCAGCCGCTTCATGGACGTCCTCGTGCTGCCCTGGACGCTTGGCCGAGGAATGCTCGAACGGGGCCTGACAGTTCGTCTGGCCTGCTGAGGGTGACGACATTCAGCCCGGTTGGAGTGGCGTGCAAGGGGCGGTAGGTGATGTCAGGTAGCGCGATGTATTGGGTGGGCGTCGGAACGACGGCCACGCCCGCCCCGGCGGCGGCGAGGGCAAGTACGGCGAGTGAACCGCTTACCAGGTGGATGCCTGACTTGTGCTCGCGGGGGGTGATCTGAAGCCGGGCGAGCAAGGTCTCGTCGCCTTCGTCGGCGGCGACCACGATGAGTTTCTCGTCCGTCAGGTCGGCTGCTGTCACCGTCGCGGCGTCGGCCAGTGGGTGGTCGCGCCGCACGGCGATCGACAGGGACGATTTCGCGCGGCGGGTCACGACGAGGTCGTCGGCATCGTTGAGGTCGAAGTCGGCGCTGTATCCGATATCGATCGTGCCTTCCCGTACGCCGTGGATCTGCGCGGTGGGTGGCAGTTCGGTCAGGGTGAGCTCCACATGGGGATGTGCCTGGTGGAAGCGGCGCAGGTCTGCGGGCAGGACACCTTCCAGCACCGCGACGCCGGAGAAGGCGATCCGGACCTCCCCGATCTCGCCGTTGACCGATTGCCGGGCGACGCTGAGCGCTCGGTCGGCCTGGGCCAGAGTGCGACGCGCCTCGGCCAGCAGCAGCTCTCCCGCCTCGGTGAGTTCGACGCGACGGCTCGTCCGGGCGAACACAGGGCCCCCCACCTCGCGCTCAAGGCTTTGCACCTGTGCGCTCAACGTGGATTGGGTCACGTGGAGCCGGGCCGCCGCACGCCCGAAGTGGCGCTCCTCCGCGACCGCCACGAAATACCGCAGGTGACGCAGCTCCATAAGACCTCTTTAATCGCCCACAGCGATGAGTGCATCGTATCAATCAATTGGACCGATCAATGCTCGGAACGAAGACTTAGGTGTATGACCTCAACGCTGCAAGATCGCCAGGACATCGCCGACCTCATGACCGGGTGGATCCGCCGCGACCTCGGGGACTGGGACGGCCTGCGTAAGCTGTTCCATCCGGACGGGAGGATCGAGGTGACCTGGTTCGAGGGGCTGGCCGGTGATTTCATCCACGCGTCCGCGCGGATGGGCACATCCGACTTCCGCACCAAGCACCTCATCACCGCCCCCGCGGTGGCCTTCTCCTCCGACGGCACGCGTGCGGTCAGCGAGACCAACGCGGTCATCATCGGTGAGAACGTCCGGCTCGGGCTCGGCGTAAGCGGCCACAACCGCTTCATCGACCGGATCGAGCGACGCGACGGAGCGTGGCGCATTCTGGACCGCAAGAGCGTGTACGACTTCGCTTTCTTCACCTTCCCCGCAGGACTCGTGAAGGTCGACAAGGAGGCGCTCGCTGTATATCCGCGCGAGTATGGGGCGCTGGCCTATCTCCTCGACGCAAGCGGGTTCCCCGTCCGGCGTATGTTTGCGACCAAGGGCAGCGAACTGGAACGCACCATCAAGCAGTCGGCCTACGACTGGCTCCATGGCAAGGACAAGGCATGAGGACCACGGTTGCGGGCGTCACGGTCTTCGACGGCCAGAAAGCCCTCGACGGGCCGTTCGACGTTTCTTTCGACGAGTCCGGCATCACGGGCCTCAGCCCGGCAGGCACGGCGCCCTCGACCGAGGTGACCGTCGATGGCGCCGGCGCGACCCTGCTGCCCGGGCTGATCGATGCGCACGTGCACTTCCGCGACCCGTCCGAGTTGTCGGCGCTCGCCCGGTACGGTGTGACCACGGCACTGGACATGGGTTCCTGGCCCGCTCGGTTCACTGCTGCTCTGCGCACGGCCGGATGCGGCGCTGACATCCGCAGCGCGGGGACTCCGCTGATCGGCCCCGCAGGCCCGCACGCGCGCATCCCCGGCTTCCCCGCCGAGGACCGGATCGCGACTCCAGAGCAGGCCCGCCGACGGGTCGCCGCGCGCATCGCTGAGGGCGTGGACTACGTCAAACTGGTCCTCGAACGGCAAGGAGGCGGTGGTCCCGACCTCAAGACGGCCGAGGCCGCAGTGGACGCGGCGCACGCGGCCGGGCTCAAAGTGGTCGCGCACGCTAGCCACACCGGTGCCATTGCCCTGGCCGTGCAGGCCGGGGTCGACATCCTCACCCATGCTCCGCTCGACGCCGGTCTTGCCGAACAGCAGGTGCGGGCCATCGCCGAGCAGGGCTGTATCCTGGTACCGACCCTGACCATGATGCGGGGCACCGCGCGCCACCATGACGACCCGGAACAGGCGTACGCCCACGCGCGCACCATGGTGTGGGCCCTGCACCGTGCAGGCGGCACGATCGTCGCCGGAACCGACGCCAACACCCAGCCAGGGGTCCCCGCCGCGGTACCGCACGGCAGCAGCCTGCACACCGAACTCGCCCTCCTCGTCGAAGCTGGCCTCACCCCCCGCGAAGCGCTCCGGTCGGCGACCAGCGCAGCCGCCACCGCGTTCGGCCTCGCCGACCGCGGCTCGATCCGGCCAGGACTACGCGCCGACCTGCTCCTCGTCACCGGCGACCCGGTGGCCGCAACCGACGCAACACGCAGCATCCGGGCCGTCTGGACGGCCGGCCGAGCCGTCGACGCGGTCGCACACGACACCCCGGCACTTCCCTGAACGCTACAGCTTCCGCCCCGCGGGCACGGCTTGACCGGCCGGCCCAGGGGCTTCGACCGGTTCACAGCGGACCCTGGCACCTCAAGCGGATCGGAACAGAGGAACGTCGGGACGTGTGCTGGTGCTCCCTGCCGCCGAGCAGCGGAACACCCCCACGACACCGGCACCAATCCGTCGCCCCATCGGCTCACAGATCTTGTACGTGCCGACCTGCGCGTCTGGCCACATTCGGCGCGCAGAAGCGTTCGTCCGCATCCAGAAACGGCTCGTCTGGCTCAGTCCAGTACGAGGAGAAACCCTACTAGGGTCCGTCTTCAAAGATCATCTGGTGGTGGATCATGGTGGGGTGATACGTCGTCATGAATTCACCGATCAGGAGTGGGAGTTCCTCGCTCCGCTGATACCGCGGGCTGTGACGGGCCGGCCGAGGGTGTCGGACCGGCAGGTCATCAACGAATGGTCTACAAGATCCGGACCGGGATTTCCTGGCGTGACCTGCCGGAACGCTACGGCCCATGGCAGACCCTCTACACCCGCTTCCGTCGCTACGCCCTGGACGGTGTGTTCACGCGGGCTCTTCAGCAGATCCAAGCCGGTGCGGACGTGGTCGGCGACATCGACTGGCTCGTCCAGATCGACTCCACCATCGTCCGCGCCCACCAACACGCAGCCGCCACCGGCCGAAAAGGGGGCACCATCGGCCGGACGAACCGGACGATCACGCCCTCGGCCGGTCCCGAGGTGGACTGACCACCACAATCCATCTCGCCTGCGACGGCAAGGGACGCCCGCTCGCAGTCCTGGTGACACCGGGACAGCGCCACGACAGCATCTGCGAGCGCCCTCTTCTGGAGCGCATCCGCGTCCCTCGCACCGGCCCAGGCCGACCCCGATGCAGGCCTGACCAGGTCATCGCCGACAAGGCCTACAGCTCCCGGGGCTTCCGCGCCTACCTGCGCAGACGCGGCATCGGGCACACCATCCGGGAGAAGACCGACCAGCAGCGACACAGGCACAACCGCGGACGTCGTGGCGGGCGGCCACCGGCGTTCGACCGGCAGATCTACCGTCAACGCAACATCGTCGAGCGCTGCTTCAACCGGCTCAAGGGCTTCCGTGGAATCGCTACCCGATACGAGAAGACCGCCGCCTCCTATGAAGCGGCGGTCACACTCGCCTCATTCCTGCTCTGGGCAAGATCCGCTCGAAGACGGACCCTAGTACTCCAGTCGCGCTTCTCCATTTCCCTGGTCAGCACGCCTGTTTCGAGTCTAGTGAACTGACGCTGCATCAGGACGATGGTGGTTCGTGACTCACCCGATCGAGGTGCGTGCGGCGCTGGTAGTGGCAGTGGCGGGCGACGGCTTGATGGCGGCCCTTCAGGCACGCTTGTCTGCCGCTGTTCGTAGGGCGCGTAGCAAATGGTTGTGATCGGGATCGGCTTGGGCGGGATACAGGAAGCGGCGGCGCAGGAAGGCGTAGGACAGCTCGTTGCGTGGGTCGACGAGCGCCTGTTGGCCTCCTGCGCCGCTGTGTCCGAACGAGCTTGCAGCCAATGAGGGGTAGGTCTCGGAATAGGTGTGAAAGCCGACAGCCCAGGCTTTTTGGGATCGCAGCACTAGATCGAAGCCGTTGCTTTGGACTTGGGCGAATGCGGAGGCGGTGTCGGCGCTGAGGAGCGGTTGGTGACAGTCCACGGGGCTGGCCAGTGCGGAGTAGAGCTTGGCTAGGCCTCGGGCTGTGCCTACGCCTCCGAAAGAGGCTGTTCCTTTGGATCGGACGGCGGCGAGGTTGGGGAGTTCCCACACCTCGCGGTTACCAGGAGCGTGACGGTTGAACGCTACGCCGCTGAGGCTGTCCGGGGCGGCTGCTGTTGCGGCCAAACCGGCGAGTCGTTCGGGCGTATGGATCATCGGTTGCGCCGGAAGGTACCGGTGCTCCTGGTCTGCCGGCAGTCCCAGGTAGAGGTCGAGCCCGAGCGGGTCGCGGAGTTGCTCGTTGAAGAGCGTTTGCACGCTCGTTCCGGTGGCCCGTCGTACGACTTCGCCACTGAGGGCGGCTATCACCAGGGCGTGGTAACCGGAGGAGGTGCCGGGCCGCCAGAACGGGCGTTGCGCCGCGAGCCGCTCGGCGACGACCTGGTCGTCCGCGATGTCGTCCATGGTGAAGCCGTTGGTCGCGCCTACCAGCCCAGCCTGGTGCGAGACCAGCTCGCGCAGCGAGATGTCCTGCTTGTCCTTGACGGCAAACTCGGGCCAGTACCGACTGACCGGTGCGTCGAGGTCGAGGACGGCCTGCTGCACCAGCAGCGCCAGGACGATGTGGGTGATGCCCTTGCTCGCGGAGTAGATGCCCAGAAGGGAATCCGCCACGGTCTCGCTGCCTGTCCACAGGTCCACCACGGGCTGTCCGCGGTGGTACGCGGCCACCTGGGCGCACAGGTCGCCGCCCTCGCGGGTCACGATCGCGCGGAACTCTTCACGCACGGGCTCGAACCCGTCGGCGACGCTGCCGTGCACGGCAATCTCGGACATATCCCCTCCTTTGCATGCGGTAGACGCCTCATTGGGAGACGCAGGCTCCACGCTACCTTCTTTAGTGGCCACTGGCCACAAAAGTCGACGCGGTGCGCTGCACGGCGGGCGGCGCCCTCAGCCGACCCGAGGCCCGGTACCGTCAAGGCCATGAAGGAAGTCGCCGACACGCCCCGCCGGCCGGGCCGACCGGCACAGATCAGCCGCGAGCAGATCGTGGAAGCCGTGGCCACGTTCGATAACATCGACACGATCACGATGCGCCAGCTGGCGGAACGGCTGGAAGTTCGCCACGGCGCGCTCTACCGCTGGGTGAAAAGTCGCGACGAACTGTTCGATCTCATCAGCGAAGTGGTCGTCGACCGAGTGCTAAGCGCAGTCGAGCTTGACTCGTCAGGCTGGCGCGCACAGCTTCGGCAGCTGGCGCTGCTGATCCGTGAGCACTTCCTGGCCTTGCCCGGCTACGCCTCGCACCTTTCACGGCCGCACGTGCACAACACGCACTCGGTGGACCGGCTTCGCCGCGCATGCATCGATGTGTTCATCAAAGGCGGCATTTCGCATCAGCACGCAGAGCAAAGCTGGCTCATCTTCATCACGTCCATGATCAGCTGGCTCGCGGTCGAGGAGCAGCCGGTGACGATCGGCCATGTCACGCCACGTTTCGACCTCTTCCTGGGCGTCCTCCTGCGGGGGTTGCCGACACAGGACAGCGACGTGGCGGCCTAGCCGCAATGCCGTGACTCTGTTGGTGATCTTGGCAGGGTGGTGACGGTCGTTGCTGTTGAGCTGCACCCCGTTTCGTGGAGTCCCTGAAGCCAGGCTTATGAATCCTGGTCCGAAGGAGAACCACGAGCTGTGCCAGCACCACGTAAGTAGCCGGACGAGTTCCGCGATCGGGCCGTCCGCGAGGTCCGCACCACCGGCCGCCCGGTCGCGCATGTCGCCCGGGACCTCGGCATCCACAAAGAAGCCCTGCGGCAGTGGGTGTGCCAGGCCGAGGCCGACACCGGCGAACGCGACGACCGGCTGACCACCGGCGAACGCGACGAGCTGAGGCAACTCCGCAAAGAAAACGCAGAGCAAGTGATCGACCACCTGCGCGAGCGCGGTCTCGGGGTCGATCCCGTCTGCCGGGTGCTGGACCTGTCGCCGTCGACGTACTTCGCCCGCAAGAAGCGTCCGAAGCCCGCCCGCCGGCTCCGCGACGAGCAGCTCATGCCTCTGATCGAGGAGATCCACGCGGAGTCCGGGGCCACCTATGGGGCCCGGCCGATCACCCGCGCGCTGCGGCGCAAGGGCATCGACGTGGCCCGGTGCACCATCGAGCGGCCGATGCGCGAGCTGGGCATTGAGGGCGTCATCCGCGGTCAGCGGCGCCGCACCACGATGCCCGAGCCGTCGGCGCCCCGCCCGCCGGACCTGGTCGACCGCAATTTCACCGCCTCGCGCCCGGACCAGTTGTGGGTGGCGGACATGACGTATGTCCGCACATGGTCGGGCTGGGCGTACGTGGCGTTCGTCCTGGACGTGTACTCGCGGATGATCGTCGGCTGGCAGGTCGCGGATCACATGCGGACCGAACTCCCGCTGGACGTCTTGGAGATGGTCCTGTGGAGACGGAGGATCAAGAAGGACTCCGGGCTGATTCACCACAGCGACCGCGGATCGCGAGGTGGATTCAACTGGTCGTCGCAACACCCTGATCTCGGAGGTATGTGGCGTGGCCACGGCGGACTGGAGTTTGAGGACCAGCGATGTTCCGGAGGGGCGGCGTCGGCAGTGGCGCGCTGACCGTGCGTTGCGGCCGGCGATGCGTTCGCCGGGGCGGGCTGATCCGTCTCGGGTCGTGCAGTGCCAGTTCTGGCGACTGATCGCCACGGGGGTCACGACGGCCGAGGCGTCGCTGGCGGTCGGCGTGTCGTGGCCGGTGGGCGCGAGGTGGTTTCGTCACGCTGGCGGCATGCCTCCGATCTCGTTGGCCGAACCCTTGGGCCGGTACCTCACGTTCGAGGAGCGCGAGGAGATCGCGATTCTCAGGGCGATGAGCAAGGGTGTGCGCGAGATCGCCCACGCCCTGGAGCGCGACCCCGGGACAATCTCTCGAGAACTGCGCCGCAACACCGCCACGCGCGGCGGCAAGCCGGAGTACCGCGCGACGGTCGCCCAGTGGAAGGCTCAGCAGGCGGCCTAGCGCCCGAAGAGCGCGAAGCTTCTGGGCAACGACCGGTTGCGTGAGTACGTTCAGGAGAGGTTGGCGGGGAACGTTCACCGGCCTGACGGGACGGTCGCCGCAGGACCGCGGACGCCTCCGTGGAAAGGGCTGAACAAGCCGCACCGGCAAGACAGGCGGTGGGCGACAGCATGGAGCCCGGAACAGATCTCGCATCGGTTGAAGGCCGATTTCCCCGAGGATGAGTCCATGCGCATCAGCCACGAGGCGATCTACCAGTCGCTGTTCATCAAGGGCCGTGGTGCGCTCAAGCGTGAGCTGGTCGCCTGCCTGCGCACCGGGCGGGCGCTTCGAGAGACTCGGTCGAGGTCACGGAAGAAGCCGCAAGGGCATGTCACCGCGGATGTCGTCCTCAGTGAACGTCCTGCAGAGGCCGCAGACCGCGCGGTCCTGGGGCATTGGGAAGGCGGAGCTGTAGGCCTTGTCGGCGATGACCTGGTCAGGTCTGCAGCGGGGTCGGCCTGGGCCGGTGCGAGGGACGCGGATGCGCTCCAGAAGAGGGCGCGCGCAGATGCTGTCGTGGCGCTGTCCCGGTGTCACCAGGACTGCGAGCGGGCGCCCCTTGCCGTCGCAGGCGAGATGGATTGTGGTGGTCAGTCCACCTCGGGACCGGCCAAGGGCGTGATCGTCCGGTTCGTCCGGCCGATGGTGCCCCCTTTTCGGCCGGTGGCGGCTGCGTGTTGGTGGGCGCGGACGATGGTGGAGTCGATCTGGACGAGCCAGTCGATGTCGCCGACCGCGTCCGCACCGGCTTGGATCTGCTGAAGAGCCCGCGTGAACACGCCGTCCAGGGCGTAACGGCGGAAGCGGGTGTAGAGGGTCTGCCATGGGCCGTAGCGTTCCGGCAGGTCACGCCAGGAAATCCCGGTCCGGATCTTGTAGACCATTCGTTGATGACCTGCCGGTCCGACACCCTCGGCCGGCCCGTCACAGCCCGCGGTATCAGCGGAGCGAGGAACTCCCACTCCTGATCGGTGAATTCATGACGACGTATCACCCCACCATGATCCACCACCCAATGATCTTTGAAGACGGACCCTAGTACACCCTGACCGGCGGCAATCGCAACGACGTCACCCAGCTGATCCCTCCTCTCCAGGCCGTGCCGCCGGTGCGGGGCAAACGCGGCCGACCCCGGCGCCGCCCGGACGTGGTTCTGCGCGACCGCGGCTACGACCACGACAAGCACCGCCGCCTGGTCTGGGACCTCCGTGCGCGCAGGTGAACTGACCTTTCCAGGGCCCCTTTTGAGGCAGCGGAGGTACTGGTGGCGGATTGGTCGGAGCGCCGACGCCGTGCTGGTGGGCCCGGATGGAGGTGGAGTCGACGTTGATGTTCCAGTCGATATCACCGGCTGCGTCCGTGATCGCCTGGGCGTGCTGGAGCAGCCGCTCCCAGGTGCCGTCGGCAGACCACCGGCTGTGGCGTTTGTGAATGGTCTGCCACGGGCCGAAGCGAGCGGGCAGCTGACGCCACTGACAGCCGGTACTCAACCGGTGGATGATTCCGTTGATCACCTGTCGGTGGTCCCGCCAGCGGCCGCAGCTGTTGTTGCTCTTGGGCAGCAGAGGCTCCAGCACTGCCCACTCGTCATCGGTGAGATCCCCCTGCTGAGCACGCCACTGCCTCCTCTTTCAGGCGGCGTTCGTGTCCGCGAGTTGGTCGGCGATGCTGCGGGGCTCTCGGCCCAGGAGCTCGGCGAGCAGCGGATCGACGCCCGCGAAGCGGCCCTGTCGGGCGGCCTGGAAGGTGGTGAGCGTCATCCGCGCCATCGCCTCCGGAGTACCGGCGGCGACCTGGTCCGCGATCCATGCCGCGTCGTCCAGCGTCACGCGCGTGACCTCACGGCCACTGGCCTTCGATGCCATCGCGGCGACGTCGTCGAACGTGACGGCCTGGCGGGCGGTGAGCGTGACCGGGCCGTCGAAGGTGCGGTCGCCGACCAGGATGACTGCTGCCGCTTCGGCGGCATCGGCGCGGTCGGTCCAGGAGACCGGACCGTCGGCCGGGGCGGTGATGGTGCCGGTCTGCCGCCAGGGACCGAGGAGCCAGGCGAGGCTGTGGGCGTAGAAGCCGTTGCGCAACGCGGTCCAGGCGACGCCTGAGTCGGCCAGAAGCTGTTCGGTGGCGGCGTGGTCGCGGGCCGGGTGGAAGGGGCTGTCGGCGCCGGCGCCCTGATGGCTGGTGTAGAGGATGCGCCCGGCACCGGCGGCGACGGCGGCCTCGATGCCGACGCGGTGCAGCGCGACGGCGTCGGCGTGCGGGTCGTTGGAGGAGACGAGCAGGACCTGCTCGGCACCCTCGAAGGAGTGCCGCAGCGCGGCCGGGTCTTCGTAGGAGCCTTGCCGTACCCGCACGCCGCGGTCGGCGAAGTGCTGTGCCTTGGCGACATCGCGGACGCTGACGCCGATCTGCTCAGGGGGCAGGCGCTTGAGAAGGTGTTCGACGGTGGCGCCGTTGAGGGCGCCGGTGGCTCCGGTGACGATGATCATAAGGGTCTTCCTTTCCTTTCCGCGGTGCGCTGAGGCAGGCAGGGTGGTGTCAGGAGCTGCGCAGGAGCGGCAGGAGGATGTCGTCGACGAGGTGCTCGATGAACGCCTCGTCGCACGGCTCGCCCGCGACCACGATGCGGTGGACGATCACGGCCGGGGCGACCTCGGCAAAGAGTTCAGCCGCCCGAGGCGTCAGCTGGTCTCCGTCCCGGACCGCCTTCCGCAGGAGTGCGTCGGTCATCGCGGCCTCGTCGCGACGCAGAATGCGGCGCATCTCCTCCGCCAGGCGCGCGTCGCTGCGCATCCCGGCGAACAGTGCCCCCAGCAGGCCGATCTCCTGCTCGGCGATCTGCCGCCCCAGCCAGGTGACCAGCCTGAGGAGCTCTCCTCGCAGGTCACCCGCGGCAGGCTCGGGAGGTGTGGCGTGCGAGCGATGCTCGACCGCGGCCGCGACCAGTGCTGCCTTATCGCGGTAGCGACGGTAGATCGTCGTCTTTGCAGCCCCAGAACGGTTCGCAACCGCCTCCATGGACAGCTGCTCGTAGCCCACCTCGGTCAGCAGCGCCAGAGTGGCATCAAGAATGGCCATGTCACGACTGGTATCGCGCGGCCGTCCAGTGACGGGCGGCCGAACCGTGCCGCCACTGCCCGAGCCACTCGATGCGCTGACCACGTCTACACCTACTTTCGATACGCTACGGTTGCGTATCGAAAGTAACCCAGAATACAGAGCTCTGGCAACTCGGGCTCGGTAAAGGCTGTCCCGCAATGATCAACTAGCTCAACATGGCTGGCACCGAGGTTGCCCACCTTGGGCGGGTCTATCCGGCGAGCGCGAGGTTGTGCAGGCGGGCTATGCCAAGAATGGCCTGATGAACGCCGTCGCCCTTCAACCGGCAGTCTCGGAGGATCTTTCAGCTCTTCATGCGGGCGAAGGCGTGCTCGACGCGGGCACGACCCTTGCGGTGTGAGCGATTGTGCTCCTCTTTCCAGACTGAGAGTTCAACCTGGCCTGGTTCACAGCGGTGCGGGATCACCAGGCCAGTGCCGCGGTAGCCACCGTCAGCAATCACCAAGGTGTTGCCGACGAGAGCCTTCGCTCTGGACAACTCCCATGCTCTGCAGTCGTTGCGGTTGCCGGGCAGAGGCCGGCCAACCGCGACGATCATCGTACCGACTCCGGCGGTGGCACCCATGACTTCGTGGCCTGGCTCTCGGCCCGCGGCCGGTGGCTGTCGTACTCGGTCGGCATAACCATCACCGACGCCATCCACCAGGCCGTCCTGAAGGTCCCCGCGTCCGCGTGGACACCGGCCGTCGAGCCGGACGGCGAGGTCCGCGACGGTGCCTGGGTGGCCGAACTCGACGCCGGCAGCGACTGCCTGAAGGGCTGGCCCAAGGGGATACGGCTGATCGTCCGCAAGGAACGCCCGTACCCCGGAGCCCAGTTGCGCTTCACCGACGCCGACGAGCTGCGTTTGACCTGCTTCGCCACCAACACCACCGGCCAGAAGATCGCCCGGCTGGAGCTGCGACACCGCCAGCGGGCCCGCGCCGAGGACCGCATCCGCGCCGCCCGCTCAACCGGCCTGCGGGAAGTCATGCCGGACCCGAAGGCCGGAGGCCCCATTGCGGAGCCACGAAAAAGGTAACGGGGGGCTGTTGCTGGTCGCCCGGTTCACCCTGCGTTGCGGCAGCGGGCATGCCGGCGAGGGCGAGACGATTTGAGCGGAGATCGGCCTGATCGAGAAGGGCTGAGGGCTCAGGCCTGCTGCGCGAGCCAGGGGCGGACCTGGCGGCGGGCCTCGTGCAGGCGGGACTTGAAGGTGCCGAGGGGTATCCCGGCGCGCTCCGCGGCTTCCGCGTACTCCAGCTGGCAGATGTCCCGGTAGACCAACGGCTCGACCAGCTGCGGGTGTTCGCGCTCCAGCCGCTCCAGGGCCTCCAGCAAGTCGATCCGGGAACCGGCGATCACGCTCGTGGTGCGGGGGTCGACGGACCGGTCGGCGTCGAGAGGAGCCGGCTGCTCGGCGGCCCGTCGCTTGAGCTCCCGGTATTTCTGGCGGCAGCAGTTGGCAACGACCGTGTGCAGCCAGGTGCTGAAGCGGCTGCGTCCCTCGAAGGTGGCGATCTTCCGGGACAGCTGCAGCAGGACGTCCTGGGCGGCCTCCTCGGCGTCCTCGCGGCAGGGCAGGAAGCGGCCGCAGCGCCTGAGGATCTCGGGCCGGAGCGTCTGGAGCAGTTCCTCCAGTGCCGCCGGGTCTCCCGTGGCGGCCAGACGGGCGAGGCCCTCGGCGGGTATGACCAGGTGCTCGGCTCGGGATTGATCCACGTCCAGGCATGATAGTCGTATGCACTCTGTGGAGCGGATCGGGCGCTACCGCCTCGAACGACGTCTGGGCACGGGCGCGTTCGGCACGGTCTGGCTCGCCCACGACGACGTGCTGCGAGCGCCCGTGGCGGTCAAGGTCCTCGCCGACAACTGGGCCCACCGCCTCGATGTGCGCGAGCGCTTCCTGGAGGAGGCGCGCATGCTGCGCCGGGCCGGCTCCGAGCGGGTGGTGCAGGTCTACGACATCGGTGAACTGCCCGACGAGCGGCCGTACTTCGTCATGGAGTACGCCGACGGCGGTACCCTCGCCGACCTGGTCGCCGACGGTCGGCTGCCGGTCCCCGAGGCGCTGCGGCTGACGGCGCTGGCCGCCCGGGGCGCGGCGGCACTGCACGAGGCGGGGATCGTGCACCGGGACATCAAGCCGACAAACGTACTGCTGTCCGGTAGGGGTCCGCGGGTGCTGCTCGCCGACCTGGGGCTTGCCAAGAGCCTGGCGCAGGCGTCCGGACTGACCCTGGCCGCGGGCTCGGCCGGCTACCGTCCGCCGGAGCAGGCCGAAGCCGGTGCGGGGATCGACGAACGGGCCGACGTGTACAGCCTGGGAGCGGTCGGCTACCACCTGGTCACCGGCACGGTGCCCGGCGAGCCCGGCAAGGTCCTACCGGCCGACCGGCTGCGCCCGGACCTGGACCCGGCGGTCCGGCGCGCCCTGATGCGGGCGCTGGAGCCGGACCGGGAACGGCGCTGGCCCACCGCGCGGGCCTTCGCCCAGGAGCTGGAAGGGCTCACCCCGACGGGTCGACGGCCCCGGCGGCCCCGCCGGGCCCTCGCCGTCACCGGGGTGGCGGTGGCCACGGCCCTCGGGGTGATTGCGGCGCTCGTCCACCGCTCCGCGCCGGCGTCCGCCGTGCGGGTCGCCGACACCGGCGGGCGGGTCACGGCCGAGGTCCCCGCCTCCTGGGACCGCCAGCTGCGCGACTCGGGCTGGGATCCGCGGGCGCTCGGCCTGCCCGGCGGACACGAGCCGGGGTTCGCCGTCGCGGACGACCTGGCGCGGTGGCCGGACCTCGCGACAGTGGTGAACGGCGCCTTCGTCGGGCTGAGCGAGCACGGGGACCTTACGGCGGCGGTCAACGCCCTCAGCCACCCCGGCTGCCACTACGACGGCGGCCACCTCTACACCGGCACGGCGTGGCGCGGCAGGGTCCGCGTCTGGAGCGACTGCTCCGGCGGGCCGGGGACAGTCACGGAGGCCGCACTGGCACCGGCCGACGGTGCCGGGCAGCCCCGGGTGTACGTCCAGATCCGTACCCACGGCAAAGCCTCCGCCGCCGACCGCGTGCTGGCCTCCGTGCGTGTGGCGGGCCCGCAGGGCGCACCCTGAACACGCGAACTTTTTCGTCCGGGCGTGCATCGGACATGTATGACGGGGCACAGAGCGCCGTACGCACACGCTGTGGCGTGTGCGGGCAAACTTCGGGAGCGTTGAGGAACATGACGAACAAGTCCCTTTCCGTCCACCGGGCGGCCCTGGTGGCGGGCGCGGCCCTGCTGCTGGGCACGCTGACGGCCTGCGGCAGTGGCGGTGACAGCGGTGCGAGCTCTGCGCAGACGCTGAGCGGCACGGCCGCGCCGGCCACCGGCGGCGCCACCACCGGCTCGGCGATCGCGTCCGTCACCGCCTCGGCCTCCGCGCCGGGCACCACGGCCGGCAAAACTACTCTCACCGTGGGCGAGCCTTCGTCGGCCGCCTCCAAGAGCCGCTGTCACACCTCCGAGCTGCGGGCGAGCGTCGGCCGCAACGACCCCGGTGCCGGGCAGGAGAACTTCCCGATCGTGCTGACCAACACGTCCTCGCGCACCTGCACGGTGCACGGCTATCCCGGTGTCGCCTTCCTCGACGCGTCGGGCAAGCAGCTCGGACCGGACCCGGTGCGCGGGTGGGGGACACCCAAGACCGTGACCCTGGCGCCCGGCAGGAGCGCCTGGGCCGGGATGACTTTCTCCAACCCCGGCGTCAGCGGCGCGCACGCCGCCACCCCCGCGACGCTGCTGGTGACACCGCCGGATGAGCGGGACCCGTTGAAGGTGACGTGGACAGGCGGTCCGGTGCCGGTCTCCGGTAACGCGTCCACCGTACGGCTGATGGTGTTCGCCCCCGGAACGGGCTCCTGAACAGCGGGGGCCTGAGGCGCCCCTTACCGGGGCTTCGGCACCCGCTACTTGGCGGGGGGCGGATGGGACGTCACAACCGTGCAGAGGAGGGCTGGCGCTGTCCCCGAGACAGGTGGGCGGAAGCCGTGCCGCCCACCGCGCAGGCTTCGCTGGCCATCGGCAAGCACACTGTCCTTGAGGGATGCGCGACCTGGGAGGCTGCCGAAGCAGCCGCGGCCGAGTTCCTTTCCCCTCTGTTGGGGAGCGAGTCCATCGGCACCTGGGATCCTGGGCAGCGCCGATGGCGGACGGGCTGAACTTCCTCAGGTTCAGGATGTCCGCTCCCCGCTGCCCTGCAGCTGGCTGACGTGCCGCCGCTCCTCACAAGCACATCAGCCTCTTTACCGGTGTCGATCTGGTCCAGCATCAGTGCAGACAACAGCTCCTTCGGCGATAGCCGTGCCGCACCGGCTTCGTCCGCGGAGCGGCTGACTGCCGCTGCCTGTACCTGCCGTACGTGTGTGGACCGGGCACTGCTGCGCGGGTCGCCAGCCGCCTCATCGCATAAGCGGCCGCCGGTGAGGTGCCGAAGAAGGCGGGGCGGGGTTGTCAGTCGGCGGTTGGGGGCCGGTTGTCGAGAACGATGGTGACCTCGCCGTTCTGAGCATGCTTGGTGGTGCTGGCGGCGGTGACGGCCTGGTGGGTACGGGAGTGGATGGCGTGGGCGAGGGCCCAGGCGGCCAGGTCGTCGTCGGCGGGCTGGTTGAGGATGTGCTGGGTGGTCACCAGTACGGCGAGCAGGGAGCGGCCGGAGAGGTGGGTGTCGATCTGTCCGTCGGCGGTGTCGCTGATCTTGTCCGGCAGCCGGAAGTGGGCATGCGCGAGGGACTTTTCCACCAGGAAGGCCCAGGTGTCCTTGTGGCAGATCAGCCGGGCGGAGGAGACGGCTGCCGCTGCCAGCAGCCCGCGCCGGTATTCGGTCTGCTGCTCATTGATGACCGTGGGCTCGCTGCTCGCCGTGCCGGGTTCGGCAGGTACTGAGGGCGGCGCCGCGGCCGGGGCGGGGCCGGGCGCGGTGGGTTCGGTGCCGTCTTCTCGGGCAGGGGGCGCGGACGGCAAGGCACCCGCACTGTCCGCCACTTCGCCGTGAACGGCGGGAGCGTGCGAAGCACTGGCGAGTTCATCTGGTGCTCGCTCCGCGGCCTGCCCGTTCGCCGCGACCTGGTCCGCCGGCTCGGGCGGATCGCGATAGACGTGTCTGGCTCCGGTGGGCGGGGTGTCGTCGGCGACGTACGGGGCGTGCTGATCGGGCACGGGGATCTCGTCCTTCCGCTCGCCATCGAGGCCTGCCCCGGTCTCAAGGGCTGGGGCAGGCCTGGCTCCGATGGCTTCCTCGGCCGGTTGCACGGTGCCGGGGATGTGGGGCAGGCCCAGGGTGTGGGCCCAGGCCTGGGCGATCTCGCGGCGCAGGTCGTCGACAGCGGAGCGGACCTGGCCGAGGTCGCTGAGCATCCGTTCCTGGCGTCGGCGCAGTTCGCGGTTTTCCTCCCGTACGCCGGTGGTGCTGTAGGTGACGTGTTCCAGGACCTTGCTGTGGCGGCTCTCCTGGACCTGGTGCAGCGCCGTGATCCCGGTATGGCGATCGGCGAGCATCCGGCGGACCTCGCCGAGCTCACCGATGATCTTCTCGATGTCCCGTCGTGCCACGCGCCCTCCCTTCGCATTGACCGGGACATCCCTTTCCGCATGCTCGCGGACTGATGCTGCATTTTTCGGCCGTTTCGCGTATGCCGGACGGATCTGCCCGGGCGTGGGCCCGCCACTGACTGAGTTCCGTAAGTCGGCTTACGAAGCCCAGTGCTGTTTCGTCTGGCATGGCCGCGGCACGTGTTCTGGAATCGCTTCTTCAGAGGCCGCGGCCGGTTTGGCAGGCATGATGGCGCCCGCGCGGCGGCATGCGGGCACTACGCCGTGCGCTTCTACCGCAGAGGTGGGCCGGCGGTCAGTGCCGCCGAGCGCAAAGGGCCCCGGCAGGGCGGACACACACCCGTCATCCGGGTGCGGGGGCGCTCCCAGTGCCGCTTCTCCATCGCCGCCCTGGCCTGCTACAAGAAGGGCGAACGCTTGCGCCTGATCTACCGGCCCAAACGGCACGTCGACCACAGGCAGGGAGGCAGACGCAGCTTCATCTGGCCCGACTACCGCGACCTGCTCATCGTCGCCCACCAGCAACTCGGCGCACCGATCGTCCTCGTGTGGGACAATTGTGAGACTCATGGAGCGCCGTGCGGGGTCGGGTCTGACCCGGGGGACAACTGGCCCAGGCTGCCTTGTTG
This sequence comes from Streptomyces griseorubiginosus, assembly GCF_001514195.1. Classification (GTDB taxonomy): domain Bacteria; phylum Actinomycetota; class Actinomycetes; order Streptomycetales; family Streptomycetaceae; genus Streptomyces; species Streptomyces griseorubiginosus. Next base: position 87,289 of record NZ_KQ948747.1, read on the forward strand.
AGGATCTGTCGGCCCTGGTCCCGGGCGGTGCTTGCTGCCGTTCGGACCGGTGGATGTGTCCCGATAGGGCCGTCACAGGCCTGACCGCCCACCGGCCCGACGTTGGCTACAGCCCCATGCCGATCAAGGAGCCGCGTGACCATCACCAGCATGCCCCAGCCGACTCTGCCCCCACAGCCGGAAGATCCGCCGAGCGAGGACGTGATCCTGGGGGTGGACACCCACAAAGACGTGCATGCCGCCGCGGTGATCACGGTGCTCGGGGCGATGCTGGCCCACCAAGAATTCCCGGCGACCGCCGTCGGATACCGCCAACTCCTGGCCTGGGCCCGCTCTTTCGGCCGCTTGCGCCGGGCGGGTGTGGAATGCACCGGGATCCTACGGAGCGGCCCTGGCGCGTTACCTGAAGCGGGAGAACATCCAGGTAGTCGAGGTCAACCAGCCAGACCGCGCCATCCGCCGCAAGCGCGGCAAGACCGACGCCGTCGACGCGGAGGCCGCCGCTCGTGCGGTGCTGTCCGGGCGCGCTGACGTCATACCCAAACCCGGCGAGGGCCCAGCTGCCGATATGCGTGTGCCCCGGTTGGCGAAGGAGTCGGCCGTCAAAGGCCCGCACTCAGGCGAAGAACTAGCTCAAGGCCGTACTCCTCGGCGTCGATCCCGAGCTGCGCGAGGCCCTGTCCAACCTCAGCAACACAGTCCTGATCGCCACGTGCGCCGACCTTCCCGACGGCGACGATGCAGCCGTGTTCACGCTCCGCCTGCTGGCCCGGCGCATCCAGCAACTGACAGCCGAGGTCAAGGAGCTCGCCCGCCGGACCACCAAGGCCGTCCGTTGCTGGCATCCGCAGCTCCTCGACATCATCGGCCTCGGGTCAGACAGCGCCGCTGCCCTGCTGATCGCCGCCGGCGACAACCCGGAACGGCTGGCCAGCGAGGCATCATTCGCCGCTCTGTGCGGCGTCAGCCCCGTCGAGCAGTCCTCCGGAAAGACCCAGCGTCGCAGGCTGAACCGCGGAGGAAACCGGCAGGCCAACGCCGCCCTCTACCGCATCGTCATAACCCGCCTGCGCCGTGATGTCCGGACACGTCTCTACCTCGAACGTCGCACGAAACAGGGCATGTCGAAACGCGAGATCATCCGCTGTCTGAAACGCTTCGTCGCCCGCGAGATCTACGGTCAACTCCAGCCGCTGGCACCCCTAGACGAGTAGTTCCGATTGCGGGGTTCACGAACGGAGGGAGGGTGTCCAACATCGGGTTGTGACGACCGATTTACTGGCCCTAACAAAGCCTCTGGACATGGCGGTGGGTGATCAGGCAGACGGCGAGTCCGAGGAAGGCTTCGTGGATGTCGTCGCGTCGTTCCCAGCGGATGCGCAGGCGGCGGAAGCCGTGCAGCCAGGAGATGGTGCGCTCGACGACCCAGCGGAAGGTGCCCAGGCCGGTGCCATGCGGCTGGCCGCGTTCGGCGATCGCGGGCCGGATGCCGCGCTGCCGCAGGAGCCGGCGGTACTTGTCGTGGTCGTAGCCGCGGTCGGCGAAGAGCATGTCGGGCCGTCTGCGCGGCCGGCCGACGACGCCCGCCACTGCCGGGATCTTGTCCAGCAGCGGCAGCAGTTGGGTGACGTCGTTGCGGTTTCCGCCGGTCAGCGACACCGCGAGCGGGATGCCCTGGCCGTCGGTGATGATGTGGTGCTTGCTGCCCGGGCGTGCGCGGTCGACCGGACTGGGTCCGCTTTTGGGCCCCTGCGTGCGGCCCGGACGTGGGAGGAGTCGATCACCGCCCGGGACCAGTCCAGCTGGTTCTTCGAGCGCAGCTTGTTCAGCAGCAGCTGGTGCAGCTGGTCCCAGACGCCGGCCTCGTTCCACGCGGCCAGGCGTCGCCAGCAGGTCATTCCCGAGCCGAAGCCCAACTCCTGGGGCAGGTACTCCCACTGAATGCCGGTGTGCAGGACGAACAAGATGCCGCACAGAGCCTGCCGGTCGGGCACTCTCGGCCGCCCCTCGACCTGCTTCGGCGGCGGCTCGGGCAACAACGGCTCGATCAGCGACCACAGTTCGTCCGACACGATCCACGGCCGCGACTGACGCTTCCCCATGTCCTCATCAACGAGCGATCAAGCCGACAGTCACATGATCAACCGCTTTTGTTAGAGCCAGTTAGACACCCTCTTGACGGCACTGTACGTGCATGTCGATGACCGTTTGAAGACCCCGCGGTGGCGTGGACGTCCTCCGCGGCTGACCGATGCCGAACTGGTGACCCTGGCGGTGGCCCAGGCCGTGCTGGGCTTCCACTGCGAGGCCCGATGGGTGCGCTTCGCTCACGCGCACCTGCACCGCATGTTCCCGTACCTGCCCCAGCGCCCGGCCTACAACAAGCGGCTGCGAGCCGCATTGCCCCTGGTCAAACGGGCCATCCGGTCGCTGGTCGCAGACACCGACCTGTGGCTGGACGATGTGTGGATCGTGGACTCCACTCCCGTCGAGTGCGCCCGCTCCCGCGAGACCGTCAAACGCTCCGGCCTAGCCGGCTGGGCCGGCTACGGCTACTGCCGCTCCCACTCACGCTTCTACTGGGGTCTGAAGCTGCATCTGGTGTGCACCCCGGCCGGCCTGCCCGTCACGTGGGCCCTGGCCGACCCCAAGGTCGACGAACGGCAGGTCCTGGCCGCGCTGATCGACGACGAACCGCATCTGGCAGCTGCCCGGCCGGGGCTGCTGATCCTGGCGGACAAGGGCTACATCGCCGCCGAACTCGACCGCTTCCTCGCCGCCCGCGGCATCAGCCTGCTCCGGCCGTTCTACCGCAACCGCGGCACCCCACAGCCCGCAGAAGCCCTGCTCAAGACGGTCCGCCAGCTGATCGAGTCGGTCAACGACACCCTCAAGGGCCAACTCGACCTCGAACAGCACGGCGGACGCACCATCGAGGGCGTCGGCGTCCGGGTGGCCCAGCGGATCCTGGCGATGACCTGCGCAATCTGGCACAACCGCGCCATCGGCGCACCCGTCACCAGGTCACTCATCGCCTACGACCACGGAGCCACATCGGAACTACTCGTCTAGCTGTGTCGCCTCCTGCCACTTGACGCAACATAGGGGCATCCTGAACGTGCACAGAGACCGCCGGCTGCGGGAGTTCATCGCCACCCACGACTGGGTTACCTGCTACTTCCTGCCGTCTTACGCACCGGATCTCAACCCCGTCGAGGGCATCTGGTCACTGCTGCGACGCAACAGCCAGGCCAACACCGCAATCAGCGACCCCGACCACCTCATCAGCGCGCTTCGGCACGGTCTCCGTCAGATCCAGTACCGCAGCAATCTCGTCGATGGATGTCTCGCCGAAACCGGCCTCATCTTGACGACACCACGGCAACAACGTCAGTAGACAAGGCGGCCGTCGGCCACTCGAGTGGCGGCCTGCTTGAGCCTACTTAGCAGCGGCACAGCCTCGACGTGGATCACCCCAGGGAGACCACCTAGCTGCTCAGTGACATAGCTGAAGAGCTCAACGCTATCGCGGCAGGTTACTGCGGCCACGATGTTCGCAGAGCCCGTGATCGCAGCGACCCAACTGGTCTGCCGATGCGAGGAGAGCGCCTCACAGACCGTGACAATGAGGTTCGGTGAGACTTGGAGGAGCAGCGTGGCGGAAACTCGATAGCCGAATGCTTCCAACATCACGTCCACGTCCACGGTGACCGCACCACTATCCAGGAGCGCCTGGAGACGGCCTCTGACGCGGGACAGCGGCCAGTTGAGGGTACGGGACAGCGCAGACGCAGTGGATCTGCCGTCCCGGCGCAGTTCCTCCAAAAGTGCGCGGTCTTCGAGGAGCACCGGACTGCACGTCTCCTCCCGTCGGCGAGGATCGCGCCCCTCAAGGAGATGTCGCTTCGCGTCCTCGCTCAGCGGCTCCTCGAAACCAGACCACTCAGCAGGGCCGCCAGAGTACGAGTGCAGCACCAGGTGAGCGGTGAACGAGAGCACTTCTGCCGTGTGTGAGATCCGGGGCAGCACTCCCGTGCCGCAGGCTGCATCGTGGGGCAGGGTCGTGGTGCACATCAGCTCCGCACCGCCGGAGTGCAGTGCAACCCAGGAAACGTCGTCCCGCGCAGCAAGCACATCGCCCAGGTGGGCAGCGGCAGCAGGGCGGCACTGCAGTCGCAGCAGCCAGAGCCCCCGTCTGGAAGAAGCAGCTGCTTCAGTAACCAGGACGCGGAGCACACCTGCCCCGCGCATGGCGCGGTAGCGGCGTGTCGCAGTCTGCTCCGATACCCCCACTACCTCCGCGATGCGTCGCATCGGGGCCCGCCCGTCGAGCATCAGGCATTGGAGGATTTGTTGATCCACGGCGTCCATGAGTGCAGTTTAGTTCTCTCGGCCCGATCTCATGGAAGTAACTATCCAATATTGGCTGATCCTTAGAGCTTTTGGGGTCGCGTGGCGAGCATTCAAGTCATGAGCGTTTTGAACCACCAGATCGTCTGGGCACGCGACGCTGAGACCTCGGCCCGCTTTCTGGCCGACATGCTGGGTTTCGAGCCCCCGGTGAAACTGGGCCATTTTGTGATGGTGCAGGTTAGTCCTGACATCACTTTCGACTTCATGACCACCGACCGTGACATCACGGCTCAGCACTACGCCTTCCTGGTCAGCGAGGAAGAGTTTGACGTGATCATCGGCCGGGTGCGGGAGTGCGCCCTAGAGTACTGGGCGGACCCCAAGCATCAGGACGCGAGCAACATCAACCGCCTCGATGACGGACGCGGCGTCTACTTCAACGACCCCAGCGGTCATGAGCTGGAGATCATCACACGCCCCTATGGCAGTGGCGGGCTCGACGCCGAGCACGTCAACCCGCTGCTCATGGAGGAGCTCGCGGCGAGCGGGAAGCTTCCGGACCTTTCATGACCGCATTGACCGACCGTTCCCTCGTTCAGGTTTTGATAGCGAGCACTCGGCCGAACCGCGCAGGCGAACCCACCGCACGTTGGGTCGCCGAACAGGCTGCCACGGGCGGTGTCTTCGACATCGAAGTTGTCGACCTGGCCAAGGTCAACCTACCGATGCTCGCCGAACCAGGGCACCCAAGCGAGCGAAATTATCAGCTGCCGTCCACGCGCGCGTTCAGCGAGGTCATAGACCGCGCGCGGCGGCATAGGTTTTCGTGATGCCGGAGTACAACCACAGCTACAACGCCGCCTTGAAGAACGCCCTGGACCACCTGTTCTGGGAAGGGCGCGGCAAGCCGGTCATATTGGTCAGCTATGGCGGCGTGGCCGCCGGCGCTCGAGCCGCGGCGGCACTGGAACCGGTGCTGATCTCGCTCCAACTGCATGTGGTCGGCTTCGTCCCGATCCCGCTCACCGACCAACTCCCCCCTTCACGACGACAGGCGGTCGCTCCGTCCTACCGAACCGATCGAGCACAGCCTCACCAATGCCCTGGACGCTCTGCGCCGAGCCATACAGCAGAGAACGGTCTGACCGAGCGCCAGATCACCCCAGCAGTCTTCGAAAGAGAACTACCATGCCGAAATTCACCGAGCTGGACCTTCATGTCGCACTCGCTGACCAGCTTGAGGAGGGGGGCGGACCAGTCATCCTCGTCAACCTCTTGTGCGTCGCCCCCGAAGACGTCGACCAACTGCTGCTGGCTTGGTCCACCGACGCGGCTGCCCTGAAGAATCAACCGGGCTTCATCTCCACCCAGCTGTACCGCGGTATCGCTGGCAGCAGCGCCTTCCTCAATTACGCTGTCTGGGAGTCAACAGACCACTATCGGGCAGCCCGACTTGACGACAGCGCTCGCGCAGCCGCTCGCGAGCTCTACCCGGCCAGCCTCGTCGCCACCCCGCATCTGTTTCGAAAGCAGGCTGTGCCGGGAATCTGCGTGGCCTGACAATTTGATGCGTGGTAGCGGTGTAATACGCGCCTGGCTTGCTGGCGGCAACCTGGGAAGGGAGGCGAATCCCGAGATAGCGTCCCGAACCGGGCTGCCGTGCCAGATCGAGATCGCTCGGGCAAGCCGGCGTTGGCGGCTATCGGGCCTTCCCCCGGTGTTTGCCCTCCTGCTGACGCACCAACTCCCGTAAGAGGCCGTTGAGCTGGGCGAAGATGCCGTCGGATTGCCACTTGGCGAAGTAGCCGTAGACCGTGTTCCAGTTCGGGAAGTCGTGCGGCAATAGCGCCACTGCACCCCGGTGCGGTCCACGTACAGGATCGCGTTCATGATTTCGCGCAGGTCATGCTCGGGCGGCCGACCGAAGTCCAGGGCCCGACGCCGGCGTTCGAAGCGCCACGCGGACAGCACCGGCCCGATCGGGCATCGGACAGATCACTCGGATACGCACGTCGGTCGGCCATGTCCTGGACGTACCGCCGGCCGGGGGCGTGCGCCCAGGCGGGCATCCTGCCTGGTGGAAGCACGGAACAGATCCGGGCATCCTGGAATGAGACAGGCGTAAGCCGACCTGGGCCCCAGACTTCACACCATCGGCCTCAGGAAGCAAGACCACCATCGCCGTGCCGGCCGGTGGTTGGCACGAGCGTGAACGTCTTGTGCCTCTTCGACCGGCAGGTTCAGCTCGCAGACGGTGGTCGAGCCACTGGCGCCGCTGCCGTCCGCGGTGGTCGTCCGGCGGCCGGGGCTCGGGGCCGGGCGGCACGGCGGAGCGCCGTGTCCGTCAGCCGCGGTCGGCGCCGATCATTTCGGCGGCGCGCTCGCCCACGACCATGGACGGGGCCATTGTGTTGGCGATCGTGACGTGGGGGAGGACCGAGGCGTCGGCGACCCGCAGACCGTCGATGCCGTGGACCTTGAGCCGGCTGTCCACGACGGCGAGGCTGTCGCGTCCCATCCTGGCCGTGCCGCACTGGTGCCAGAAGGTCTCGACGGAGTCCCGCACGAACTCCTCGCAGACGGACCTTGAGGACGTTGCGGGAGACACCTCCCGCTCGGCGAACGGACGCAGCGCCGCGGAGTTGCCGATCTCCCGGGCCATGGCGACGGCGGCCAGGGCGGACCGCAGGTCTTCGGGGTCGGCGAGGAAGTTCGTCTCGATGCGTGGCCGGTCCAGCGGATCGGTGCTTGCAAGCTGGACGCGACCGCGGCTGCCACCGCGCGTGCGCATGGCCGGCATCAGAGTGAAACTCCTCGCCGGTGGCGGGAACTGGGCGGCGCTCTCGGCGGATACGGAGGCGGTGGGGGAGAGGTACATGACGAATTCCGGTGCTCCCGGCCGTGTGTCGTCGGTCCACATGCAGACCGCTTGACTGCGTGTGGGTGCGGGCATCGGCACGTCTTTGGCCTCCCAGACGCAGCCGAGGCGCATGTGGTCGTCGAGGTTGCGGCCGACGCCCGGAAGATGCTGGACGGTCGGGATGCCAAAGGGGCGCAGTTCGGACTCGTCGCCGATTCCGGAACGCATGAGGACGGCCGGTGTGCCGATCGCGCCGAGGGAGAGGATCACCTCCTGCGAGGCGCCGGCCCGCAGGGTCCTCCCGTCGTGGATGATTTCGACGCCGATGGCCCGGCGGCCGGTGAGCAGGACGCGGGAGACGGTCGTGTGCGGCAGGACTGTCAGGTTCGGTCGGCCCACGAGGTCGGCGACGTAGGCGCGGAAGGGGGTCTGGCGCTGCCCCGCGTGGATGTTCTCCTCGCGTACGGCGCAGCCAATGTCCTTCTCCATCATGGCGCCGTTGGAACTGTCGAAGCGGGGCAGACCCACGCTCTGGGCGCCGTCCAGGTAGGAGGTGAACAGCGGGTGCACGTCCTGCGCCGGTCGGATGCGCAGGGGCCCTCCGCTGCCCCGGCGATCGGGATCGGCCGGGCCCTGCCAGTCCTCGATCCTGCGATAGATCTCCAGCGCATGGGCGTAACCCCAGTCGGGGTCATCCGTCGCCTCGGCAAAGGAGTCCCAGTCGCTCTGGTGACCGCGGGCCCACACGCCCGCGTTGATGGCGCCTCCGCCACCCAGTCCGCGGCCCGTCGCGTAGTCCAGCCGACGGCCGTTCAGGTGCCAGTTCGGCGCCGTGACATGGTCCCATGTCCGCTCGCTGCCGAGGTTGAGCGGCCACAGGTCCGGATCCCGCACGCTGTCGGCGTAGTCGTCGCCACCGCTCTCCACGAGCAGCACGGTGACATCGGGGTCGGCCGCGAGTCGGCCGGCGACGACGGAGCCCGCGGTACCGGCGCCGCACACGATGTAGTCGAAAGTCTTGCCCTCGTCGATATGGTCTGCGAGGTCAAGCCGCCGCAAATGTGGTGCCGCTGCGGTGCCGTCGTGCCCGGGCCCGTTGCTCACGTCCATCTTCCCCTCAGGTCGTCGGGGCCTGCTCCGTCGAAACGGGCGCTCCGCCGTCGGCGCCGTCCCCGCCGCCCAAGGGCGGGCCGCCGACAGGTCGCTGCCCATCATGCCCCGGCCCCGGCCCCAGGCCGCCCGCCGCGAGCGCGGCTTTCCCCGGCGTACGGGCACTCGGGAACAAACAGGCAAGACCGAGGGCAGTCACTGGTTCTCTGGGTTCCGGTTACAGCACCAGCTGGAGCCGCATGCCGCCCGATATCTCGAGGCGCTCGACGTTGATCCAGCGCACGACGTCCCGGATGGCACCGCCGTTGAGGTCCCGTGCCCGGTTCGGTGAGTTCGGCGGCGCAGACTGTCGGCGCCTCTCAACGAACCATCGTGAACCGGACACGATCCAACGACGCCGAAGCCCTGAGGCAGGATGAGGCTGTCGTCAGGGTCTGTAGCTTCGGTGTCCGACAGATGCAGGTCCTGCGCGGCGAAGAGCGCCAGCGACTGCTCGACGGTCCGCTGTCTCCGGACGAGCGCCGACGTCCTCTTCCAATCCATGGAAGACGATGCAGTACGAGGCCGTCGCCGTCATCGCGGGCACCCGCAAGGAACACCGCCCGTCGACGCCGCCTTCGAACAGTGCTGTGAGGCCACCAGCGCAATCGGCGTGCAGCGATCGTTCGTAAGCATCTCGTCGCGGCCAATGCCGACTGCGCGAACGCGATTTGACCAAGCACGCTGAGCTCTCCGCATCGAGGGCCGATGCGTTGCGTGAACGCGGCGCTGCCGAGCAGGCGGCAATCCTGGCCGCCGAGGTGGCGATGTGCGTGTTCCGCGGTGCGCTCGCCCGGTGGCACGGCGAGCCGGAGCACCGGGATCTGCGGACGCTTTCCGTGACAGTTGCGACAAGTTGTCGTCCGTACGCGCCGACCGCTCGAGCGACCAGGGACTGCCGACCACCTCACGGCTCAGCGCGCTGCACCGCCGTCACGTCGGGCAGCGGACTGCCGAGTAGGCGGCCCTCGTCAGTCAGGCGACCTCGCGCGAACAGTGCAGATGTGCTCAGTGCTCTTCGTGTTCTTGCGTGGTCGGGTCGGTGCGGGTGAGGCCGGTGAGCAGTAGGTCGATCATCTGGCGTGCGTGGTAGTCGGGGAACGTTTCGACTCCGATGCACAGGTTGCCGACGGCGAGCATGAGGTCGTACGCGCGGACGTCGGGGCGTGTGGAGCCCGCGGCGGCGGATGCCGTCAGCAGTCGATCGAGGACGGGCAGAAGGCGTTCGACGAACTCGTTGTGCAGGTTCTCGAACCCGGCCTGGTCGGAGTGCATGGCTTCGGCGAGGCCGTGCTTGGTGACCAGGAAGTCGGCGAATCGGTGCACCCACGTGCGCAGGGCCTGGTAGGGCGGGTCGGTGGCGGAGTCCGTGGGGTCCGTGGGTGTGGTGGTGGCGAGGGCGTCGACCTGGTGTTTGAAGACGGCGACTACCAGATCCGCCCGGGTGGGGAAGTGGCGGTAGATGGTGCCCATGCCGAGTCCTGACTCGGCGGCGATCTCCCGCACGGGGGCGTGGACGCCGGCGCGTACGAACACAGCCGCCGCGGCGTCCAGCAGAGCCCGTTCGTTGCGGCGGACGTCGGCTCGATTGCGGCCTGCGGGAGACGGATCGGTCGAGGGTGTGGGCATCGGGAGGGCCTCCGCTTGTAAAACGGAGCAACGCTCCGTACGCTCGAAACCGGAGCGGCGCTCCGTATTTGTCATTTTGGCAGATGCCGCGCGCTCCGAGCCACTCGACGTTCTTTGAAAGGCGCCATGCCATGAGCACCGCACCCCTCGGCCGCAGCGATTCCGCCGTCCCGGTCGTCTCCGTCCGGCCGATCACGCTGTCCGCCCCCGACCGTGGTGACGATCTGCGGGTACGGGTCACCGCGCCGGCAACCGGTCACCACCTGCCCGTCGTGGTCTTCTCGCACGGCATGACCCTGGGCATGGACGACTACGCACCGCTGGCCGACTTCTGGGCCGCCCATGGGTTCGTCGTCATCCAGCCCACCCACCTCGACTCACTGGGCCTGCCCCCCGACGACCCCCGCAACCCGCTGATCTGGCGCATTCGCACCGACGATCTGACCGGCATCCTGGACCAGCTCGACGCCGTAGCAGCCGCTGTGCCCGGGCTGGCCGGCCGCATCGATCACGACCGCATCGCGGTCGCTGGACACTCCTGGGGCGCACAGACCGCCAGCACCCTTGCGGGCGCACGGGTGATCGACGCGGACGGCACGGCCGGTGAGAGCATGGCCGATTCCCGGGTGAGGGCGGCGGTGCTGCTGTGCCTGCCCGGAACCGGCGGCGCCGACCTGAGCCCGCTGGCCGTCCAGTACTTCCCGTTCATGAGCCCTGATTTCGCCGAGCTGAAGACTCCGAGCCTCGTGGTCGCAGGCGACGCGGACCAGTCCCCGCTGACGGTGCGCGGCCCGGACTGGTTCACCGACGGCTACCGTCTGGGCCCGGGTGTCACCGATCTGCTGACCCTGTTCGGCGCGGAACACGGACTCGGCGGCATCCAGGGATCCCACGACACGCGGACCACCGACGAAAGCCCCGAGCGTGTCGCGCTCGTCCAGCAGACGACCCTCGCGTACCTGCGCACCGCGCTCGGCCTCGACGACGATGCCTGGCCCACCGCCCGGCTGTCGCTGGCCGAGGTCGGCGAACCGCTGGGGAAGATCGACTCGAAGTGACCAGCCCCCTCGCCCCTGCCCGCGGACCCAGTTTCGGAATCATGACCGCCCCCGCACAGGTGGCATACGACGACGTCCTCCGGGTCTGGCGCGAGGCAGACGGCATCCCGCAGATCGAACACGCCTGGCTGTTCGACCACCTCATGCCGCTCGGCGGAGACCCGAACGGTCCCACCTTCGAGGGCTGGACACTGCTGTCCGCTCTCGCTGCCCGCACCGAGCGGCTGCGGCTCGGCGTGATGGTCACCAGCAACAGGTTCCGCCCACCGGCCCTGCTGGCCAAGATCGCCGCCACCGTCGATGTCGTCTCCGGCGGCCGGCTCGAGTTCGGCATCGGCGTCGGCTCGCGGCCCGATGCACCGCACGCCCGCCGTGAGTACGCAGCTCACGGCCTTACCTTCCACGACAGCACCCACGCGGTGGAAAGCCTCGCAGAAGCGTGCACGATCATCCGCCGGCTGTGGACCGAAACCGCACCGTTCGACTTCCATGGTGACCACCACCACCTGACGGGGGCGTTCTGCAGTCCCAAACCCCTCCAGCGCCCCCGTCCGCCGATCCTCATCGGCGGACAGGCCACCCCGACGCTGCGCGTGGCGGCCGAGCACGCCGACCGCTGGAACATGCCCGGCGGCAGCATCGAAAAGGCGATCGGGCGTAGCACCGCACTGGACCGGCTGTGCATCGAGATCGGCCGCAACCCGGCCGAGATCACCCGATCCATCGTCCTGCCCGTCTCCTACGACCGTCCCCAGGACACCCGCAACACCATCCGCGCGGCGCTCGACGGCGGGTTCAGCCACATCGTCCTCGGACTCCACGCGCCCTATCCGCCCGCGGTCGCCCGCTGGGCCGCCGACACCATCATCGCCCCCCTCTCCGACAAGATCACCGCTCCCTGAATCCGAGGAACCGCCGATGCCCAGGACGCACCCGCCACTCGACCCGCAGCTCGCCGCAGTACTGGCGGTCGTCCACGACCACCTGTCACCGACTATCACCGCCGACGACATCGAGGAACTGCGCGCCAACCCCATGTTCGCGGTCCCGGACGAGGTCCTCACGCGCCACGGGACCGTCCACTTGCAGAACCTGTCCGTACCCGGCCCACCGGGTGCTCCCGATATCTCGCTGCTCGTCCTCAAGCCGGTGGGCTCGACGGCAGGCGCGCCCGTCTTCTATTACATGCACGGTGGCGGCATGATCATCGGCGATCACCGTACCGGGGTGGCGGGCGTGCTGGACTGGGCCGTCGACACCGGGGCGGTGGTGGTGTCGGTGAACTACCGCCTGGCACCGGAACACCCCGACCCGGCCCCGGTCGAAGACTGCTACGCGGGGCTCTTGTGGATTCACGAACATGCCGCCGAGATCGGCGGCGACCCCGAACGCATCGTCGTCGCCGGGGCGAGCGCCGGCGGCGGGCTCGCGGCCGGCGTGACCCTCCTGGCGCGCGACCGCGGCGGCCCCCCGCTGCTGGGACAGGTACTCATGTGCCCGATGCTCGACGACCGCTTCCTCACCCCCAGCAGCCGGGAACTCGAAGGCGAGGGGGTCTGGGACGCCACCAGCAACGCGACCGGATGGAACGCACTGCTCGGCGAACGCAGGGGCGGCGACCAGGTGAGCATCTACGCCGCCCCGGCCCGGGCGACCGACCTGGCGGGCCTGCCCAGCGCGTTCGTCGATGTGGGCTCCGTCGAGACCTTCCGCGACGAGGACATCGACTACGCCGCCAGGCTGCTCCAGGCCGGCGTCCAGTGCGAACTGCACGTCTGGCCGGGCGGTTTCCACGGATTCGACGGCATGGCACCACTGGCCGCGCTGTCCCAGACTGCGTCGGCGACCCGAACCGCCTGGGTCCGGCGGCTCCTGACCACGAGCTGACATCCAGCAGACGGAGCCGGCGTGAACGCGCACGGATCCGACACCTTTGTCAAACCGACCGCAGAGCACCTTGCGAGGAACGATGGACGCGGACGACGTCGCCAGGCCGCACGGAGAAGCATCGCTGACCAATCGGGGCCGCTGGGGCGCTGACGACGATCGGGGCACCCTGAACTTCATCACCGCCGCGGCACGCGCCCGCGGCGTGGCCCAGGCCACGACGGGCCGTGTCGTCTCCCTGGCTCACCCGATCACACCGGTGCCCATGGCCGCCCCCGTCGCATTCGCCGAGCACGGCATGCCGTCCGCCGTCCTTCAGGCGTTAACGTTCACCGGTTCGCCCACGCCCGCCTTGACCGATGTCCTACTGATCAACGTCCACCACGCGCGGTCGACACACATCGATGCCTTGGCGCACATACCGGTTGGCAACACCGTATACCCCGGCATCTCCGTCGCAGACGCAACCGCCGGGGCGACGGTCGGCCGGAGTTCGTCCTCGGCGTTCGTCGACGGGATCGTCACCCGGGGGGTCTTCCTCGACCTGGCACCGCGGGGACGGCTCCCCGAGAACCATGTCGTGACCGCGGACGACCTGGCGGCAGCCGAGAGGCGCCAGGGAGTGCGCGTCGAGTCCGGCGACGCGCTCGTCGTACGCGGGGGATGGGTCGCCGCAGACGATCCCTTCGGCCCCCTGCCGACCTCCTCGCTGAGCGCCGTCGAGTGGATGGCGGAGCGGGAAGTGTGTCTGTATGCCGGTGACATCGGCGACAAGCTCCCCGAACCGTCAGCCGCGGCACCCGTGTTGCACAACATTGGCCTTGCCCAGCTGGGGATGCCATTGATCGACTGCGTCAACGTGGCCGGACTCGCACAGGTGTGCGCCGAGATCGAGCGCTACAGCTTCCTGTTCACGCTCGGCACGATTCCCGTGCGTAGCGCCACCGGGCTTCCGGTCAATCCGCTGGCGATCTTTTAACTTGACTCTGAAGCTTCTATAGGTCGTCATAGCCGCAGATGTCGATCGTGCGCTGGTGAGGTGGTGATAGACCTCCCGCGCGACGAAGGGTGTGTCAGTTTAACGGCCCTGTCTCACATTCGGTGGTAACGGGGAGTCGTGAGGGCCGTTGGCATCCTCGTGAAGGATGCCAACGAGCTTGTGCAGACGGTGTTTTCGGGCCTGGCCCCGTTGGTCATCGAGGGTGTGGCCGACGAGGGTGAGCGGATCGTGGTGCGGGCACGGACTCCGCAGGACACTGCCGACCTGTCCGGTGTGCGGGGCGTCGTCGGGACGCGTGCATGGCTATCACTGGCGGACGGCCGCCGACGTACCGGTCGACGACTGTCGGCTGGTGGTCCGTGTGCGGGTGCGGCGTCTGGTGTGCCCCACCGATCGCCGCCTGGGGCCAGGTCGAACGAGCCCCGCACCGCCTCGGTGACCGCGAGTCGCCGCAGTCCCATCGAGTGCCGTTCCCCGGGTAGCCTCAGGGCCTCATCGGCCGGGTGAACATTGGCCGCGCCAGGTCCGCGGTGAGCGATCCGCTCCACGCGCACCAGGCCGAACATGCAGGCTAAGCAGCGTGCGTGGCCCGCCTCCCGCCACGGGCCGAGGCCGGCCGTCGGGGCCGATGACCGGCGGATGTGCACCGGCTCGTACCGCCACCACCTCCCGCCGGGCCCGCAGGTCCAGATGGTCCTGCAGCAGTTGCCGCAGCAGCGTGCGTCCCGCCGCTTCCAGGTGCTCTTCCAGCTCATCATGGGTCCACAGCGTGGCCGTCTGCTCTGACAACGCGGCTGTCAGCGACTCGAAGTCACTGATCGAGCGGGCAAAAGGGTCAGCACTCGTGTGCACGTCATACGGGGCAGGGTCCGCACGTGTGAGACCGGTGGAAGGCTGTCGCACCATGAGCAACCTGAGGCGAGCCGCTCTCGTCTTCTCCACGATCGCCGTGACCAGCACGGCTACACTCACCGTCGCCGGAACAGCGACGGCCGGAACAATGTCCGACCGGGTGTCGCTCACCGACACCAGCATATGGTCCGGGCCCGTCGACAACGGTCCGGTACCCGACAGCACGCCGGTGTCGGAGACCATCTACCTGGCAGTCAAGGACCCGACCGCGCTGGCTGGCAAAGCAAAATCCGTGTCGGATCCGAATAGTCCAGGCTACGGACGGTTCATGCGTCCGGATCGGATTCGCGAAACCAACCAACTCGATCGAGCACAGGTTGATCGAGTCCGTGACTGGTTGACTGCCTCAGGCCTGAGCGTGACCGAGCCGGATTGGCGGCACCTGAAGGTGACCGGCACGATCGGCCAGCTCAACGCCGCCTTCGCGGTGACCTTTCACGACTATAGCGTTCCGCCCGAAAACCTGTTCAAAAGTCACTTCCTGGCGTCGCCCACCGATCTCAGCGTGCCGGCCGAGCTGGGTGCCCTGGTGCTGGGCGTCGGGAGGAGCGAGATTCCCGTGCAGGACGTGCAGGACGCCGGCCTAGCCGTGCCGGAGCAACCGGTGGAGCGTCGCCCGCATGTCGACGAGGCTGTGGCCGCGAACTGTTCACAGTACTGGGGCCAGCTGCCCGCGACCGGGACGCCGCAAGTGAACGGCGCGACTGCGCCGTTGGCGCCGTGCGGGTACACGCCGAATCGGCTGCGGCACGTGTACGGGCTCGACAGCCTTGGTCTCACCGGTGCTGGACAGACCGTCGCCGTGGTGTCGTCGTCGATGGACACCCTCGAGAAGGACATCAACACCTGGTCGGACCACGTCGGGACGCAACAGCTCCGCCCTGGGCAGCTCACCAGGGTGCCGTCACCGGACGGCTCTCCCGCGAGAGAACCCGGCAACGGCGGGTTCAGCGCGATGATCGAGGCCAACCTCGACGCCGAGGCGGTGCACGGCATCGCACCGGACGCGAACATCGTCGCCATCGGGGAATCCACCGCGCAAGGCGGGAATCTGCTGGCCAGCCTCAGTTACGCGCTGGATCACACTCACGCGAGCATCGTGTCCGCGTCGTTGGAGAACACTCCCCCGCCGGGGTTGCAGAAAGCCTTCGACCAGATCTTCCAGGAGGGCGCGCTGCAGGGCGTGGGGTTCTACTTCTGCGCCGGTGACGGTGGTGTTCAGCTCAACGACAGCGGCGGCGACTGGCTGAACGGCTATGCGGGCAGCAGCTGGGTGACCGCGGTCGGCGGCACTTCGGTGGCGATCGGCCCGGACGGCGGGCGTGCGTGGGAAACCGGCTGGGGCGACTCGGTCAGCCCGTTGTCCGAGGACGGCACTTCCTGGGGACAGGCGCAGGCCGACGGGGGCACCGGCGGTGGCCGGACCACCGGACGGCCACAACCGTGGTACCAGCAGGGTGTGGTCCCGGATCGTTACGCCCTCACCCCGGACGGGAGCCGCAGCCGGGTCGGCCCCGACGTCGCCATGGACGCGGATCTCCTGACCGGCTTGGTGATCGGCGGCACCCCTCTGGCCGGCCTGGGCTCACCTACCACCGATCCGGGCACCTGGCACTACGTCGAGCACACTTTCGGCGGGACCAGCCTGTCCACTCCCCTGTTCGCCGGAGTGCAGGCGCTCGCCCAACAGGCGCGGGGCGGCAAACCACTCGGCTTCGCCAACCCGATCATGTATCAGCGCGCCCACAGGTCCACATTCCGCGATGTCACGGCGTACAAGCTGCCGGGCGGAGGTGTCCCGACAGCCGTACGCTATGTGTCGGACGGCAAGGGAGGCAGCACCCCGGTGCTCTACACGTTCCTTGCCAGCCAGCTGCCAGAACCTGAGGACGGATTCACCCCTCCTGAGGTCGGGCCCGGGTTCGACACCGAGACCGGGCTCGGCACCCCGACCGGGGCCTATCTGTTCTCCTTCGTCAGCAGCTGAGCTTGGCGTTTCCTGACTTCGGCTCGTCAGGGTGAACGTTCGTGAATTCCCTGATGGGTTTGGTGTGTGTGAGATATGCGGATGAGGGAGGGCTGACTCCTGCAGGACGTCAGCGCCGGGAGACCGTGCGGTTTGCAGGCGGCCGAGTTGTTCGAATAGAAGATGAAGCCGACGGAGGTGGCACGGCGGCTGTGGGTGAGCCTGCAGTCGGCATACCGGTGGCGCCCGTTGTGGTGGGAACACGGGGCGCAGGCGCTGGCGTCCCGTGGCTCGAGCGGATCGCGATGCCGTCTGTCCCCACGCTGTCTGGAGAAGTTGGCCGCGTACCTCGACGAGGGACCGGCCGCGCACGGCTGGGTGGAGGACCAGTTGTGGACCGTGGCGAGGGTGGCTGCCCTGACAGGCAGGAAGTTCCACGTCGCCTACTGCGTCTCGGGTGTCACGAGGCTGATGCACCGGCTCGCCTTCAGCCCGCAGGTCCCCGCACGGCGGGTCGCCGAGCGCGACGATCAGGCCGTGACCTCTTGGAAGGAGGCGACCTGGGCGGAGGTGAAATAGCCCGGGTGTCCTGCGGAGGCTACATCTGCTTCGAGGGTGCAGCCGGTTTCACCCGTAGACCGACCAAAGGACGCACCTGAGGCCGACGCGGAGTGACCCCGCAGCGACGGTGAGCGGCCGTCGTTCGGGACGGCTGTCCGCGGCTGGGCTCCGCCCCTTCGGCGAGCGCGACACGCTCCAGGTCAGTGGTGCGGAGAAATTCGGCGGTCTTGCCCGGCATGTCGAGGGTGACCGGCACCTTCGGGCGGGGGCGTCGGCCTCGTTGGCGGTGCGGTCGGGCAGGAGGCTGGTGACGGCGGTGCGGATCGCCCCGCGGCTGACGCCGTGGTCGCGGGCAAGGGCGGCGATCGAGCGGCCTTCGAGGTACGTGGTTCGCACGGTGTCGGTCTCGTCGGCCGCCACGGCGGGGCGGCGCCCGCCCTTGCTGCCCCTGGCCTCAGCGGCCCGCAGCCCGTCGTAGCTCAACTCGCGTTGGCGGTCGCCCTGGAGCTCGCCGACAGCGGCGAGGGTCTGCAGCATGAACTGCACGGTGGACAGCAGCTCATGGATGCGCAGCGCCACCTGGTCGCACTGGAGGACGTCGAGCACAGTGAAGGTGCGGCCGGTGCCGCGGACGAGCCGGAACATCTCGGAGATGGGCACGATGCCCCGGGCCGCGCGTAAGTGAGCAGTTCGCGGAACTTCGGGCGCTGGGGCGGGTGGAGGCGGCTGGAGGTGCCGAGGTCCTCCTCGAAGACGACCGGGTCCTCGATCCCGGCCGCGTCCAGCACGAGGTTCTGCCGGGCGGTCGACTGCTGGTCGGTCGAGACTCGCTTGTAGGGCAGGTTCGCCACCCGCGGGCCGGCCCCTCCAACTGCCTCCAAAGACCGTGGGAGGGCGGTTTCCGTGCCGGAGAACCCCTCCGTATGCGGGAGAGCGTCTGCGCCCGTTGTGGGAGGTGTGAGGAGAGCAGAGTGCGACCGAATTCCGAGGGGTGCGACGTGGAGCGGGTTTTCGTCTTCCGTACCGAGCGGCGTTGGGATGGTGCGACGGCGTGGGAGCCCGGCCCGTGGCTGCGGGTGGGTATCGAGCGCAGCGAGCGTTCGCCGCTGGATGGGCTCGGCTGGCGTACGCACGACGGGGCGGAGGCAGCAGTCGGGTTCCAGGCAGCGATGGAGGGCTTCTACGGGCACTACCGGGCCGCCGGCGGCGCGTCGGCGGAGTACCGCGGCGAGCTGGAACGGTGCGAGGCCGTCAAGGAAGCCGCAGCTCACCGGTTCCGTACGCAAGAGAGCCAGGGCTCGGACTGGCACGCGGCGGGGGACTGGTGGCTGCTGCTTGAGGACGGCGACGCCCACGTGGAACGCCTGGACTGGCACGACCAGGCGGGTGCATCCGGTTCGATCACCCTGAGGGCGGCTTTCGCCGAACCCGACCGTACGAGCGAGATCACCGCCCTGGTCGGCACCATACGGGCGCACCACGAGTACGAGGCGGTTGGCGAGATCGCCCACAACCTGCTGAACGGCTCTCACACCAAGTGGCTGGGCAACTGGAGGACGGGCGGCGCGTGGCTGGAGTTCCGCCTCGTGCGGCCAGCTGCCGTCCGGTACTACGTGCTGGCCTCGGCGAACGACTGCCCGGACCGCGACCCGATGCACTGGACGCTGCATGGTTCGCACGACGGCCGGCAGTGGACTGCGCTCGACTCCCGTACCGGTCAGGTCTTCACCCGTCGACACCAGCCGAGGGGCTTCGCCGTGACCGGTTCGACCGGCATGGCGTATCGGCACTTCCGCCTTGAGATCACCGCGAACGCCGGCGCCGAGCACGTTCAGCTCTCCCAGGTCCGGCTGTTCGACACCGCTCCCGTCCCCGCGTACAGGGGCTTCTTCGGCTACCGTCAACGGGCGGGCGAAAGCCCGTCCGGTTTCCGTGGCGCGCCGCTGGCACCCGCACCGGAAGGTGCTGGTTTGCGCACCGTCGAAGAGTGGCGCGCCTATCTGTTCGACTACAGTGCCGACGTCATCCGGGTAGCCCAGGGCCGCGAGCTGTGGAACATCAGCGACGAGCAGCGGGCCGCCGGCTGGCTGGGATACGAGGGCGCCAGCGCAGAGCGGCTCACGGCGCTGGAGGAGCGACTCGGCACCCGGCTTCCGCCCAGCTACCGCACGTTCCTCGGCGCCTCCGACGGCTGGCTGCACCTGAGCTCGTTCATGTACGAGATGGGCACGACCGACACCGTCACCTGGCTCACCGAGACGGACGCGGACCTGACCAGCTTTTACGACGACATCGATGAAGAGGGCGCCATCCTCACACGCTCGTTACTGATCTCCCAGGACGGCGAGGAGTACTGGCTGCTCGATCCCGGCGACGTGTCCGGGGATGGGGAGTGGGCGGCGTACATCTGGGCGAGCTCGTACCCGGGCCTGGGCAAGCGGCATGCGTCGTTCGCCGAGCTGGTCCAGGCGGAGCGCGCCAGCTTCGAGGAGCTCAAGGGCCACGAGGGCCAGGGTGTACACCCGGAGGGCGCCGAGGACCTGGTCGCCCAGGGCCGCGAGCAGGCGCTGCGGGGTGAGGCCGAACAGGCGCTGGCGAGCTTCGAGCGCGCCGCGGTCAAGGGCTCAGGCGTCGGCATGTACCTCAAGACCGTCCTCGGCGCGTTCCTCGACCTGCGGTTCGCCCACCACGAGATACGCAACAACATTCTCGGCCGGGACCACGTCATCGCAGCCGTCGGCGAGGACCAGGTCCGGGCCGAGGCCCTTCCCCTCTATCTGCGCCGTACGGTGGAAGAGCACCGGCCGCACGGCAGGTTGCCGCGGCTGGAGATCCTCGGCAGGCTGGTCCCCGAACTGGGCTTCTCGGCGGGCGAGTCCAACGACGACTGGATCGAACGCGCTGCCGCCCACGTGCCGCCCCAGCTGCCCGAACCGCCGGCCTTCCAGCAGGCCCTTGACCTGGCCCGTGCACTTGCCGAGCAGGGCCAGGACGAAGAAGCGTGGAACGTCATCGAGGCCGCCCTGCCGCACTGGCGCTCCGACAACCCGCACCGCATCGCCCCGGTCATTCTGCTGACGGACCCGGTTTTGCGCGACGTGGTCACCCCGCGCCGGGCACAACTGGTGGTAAGAATCCCCCGCGGAAAGGTCCTTGGAGGAAACACGCGCTGGTGATCACCGATGCGCTGTCGTCTCCGTGCGCGCTTCCTCACCGGTGGCAGGTACGGGGGCAATACCGGCCAGGTGCGCGCATGCGCTCCGAGGGCGCCCCGGGTGGAGTCGAAGGCAGGTCCACTTCGCCATGACCCATCTCATGGCTCTGCGTCTCAGCGACGAGAGGCGCGGAAGGTGCGCCGGTACGCCGACGGGGCGACCCCTGCCTCCCTCGCCAGGTGCCGCCGCAGCGAGGTGGCGGTGGCGAAGCCGACCTCGTGGGCGACTTGTTCCACCGGCAGGTCGCTGGACTCCAGCAGGTGCCGCGCCCGCCGCAGCCGTTGCTGGATCAGCCAGCGGCCGGGGCTGAGACCGGTCTCCTCATGGAAGCGTCGGGCGAAGGTACGGGTGCTCATCGCCGCGTGCGCGGCCAGTTCGTCCAGCGACAGAGGAAGTTCCAGCCGCTGCAGAGCCCAGTCGCGGGTGGGCCCTGTGCCGGCTTCGCTCGCATCCGGCAGTGGCCGCTCGATGTACTGCGCCTGCCCGCCGTCCCGGTACGGCGGCACGACGCAAAGGCGGGCGACCTGGTTGGCCACCTCGCTGCCGTGGTCCCGGCGCACCAGGTGCAGACAGATGTCGATACCGCTCGCCGCGCCCGAGGAGGTCAGCACGTCACCGTGGTCGACGAAGAGCACGCCGGCGTCGAGTTCGACCCGGGGGAACAGCTCCCGGAAACAATCGGTGAGCGCCCAGTGGGTGGTTGCCTTGCGCCCGTCCAGGAGGCCGGCGGCGGCCAGCAGGAAGGCACCGGTGCAGATGGACACAAGACGGGTGCCGGGGCGGACGCGGGACAGGGCGGCTAGGGCCTGCGGATCCGGGGCGGCAGCCGAGGCTCGGGAGATCGTGTACGGAGGGATGACCACGGTGTCCGCCTCGGCCAGCACCTCGGGGCCGTGCCCGGGGGTGACAGTCAGGTCTGAACTGGTACGCACAGGCTGCCCGTCCACGCTCGCGGACAACACTTCGTAACGGCCGTCGGCGGAACCCAGGACCCGGTGCGGAATGCCGAGTTCGAAGGGATAGACGCCGTCGAGGGCAAGGACCACAACCTTGTGGGCGCCAGGCCGCGCGTCAGGGTCGGCCGCGCGGTCGGTGCCCTCCCGGGCCCGGGAGGGCACGGCGGACGTGCCGCGAGCGTCGGGAAGGCGTCGGGCGACATGGGCAGGGGCAGGCATGGCAGGATCGTATCGGAAGATGACTTCCTCGCCATCGTCCCGGGCCGGACCGTACGGCAGGGTCGAGGTATGACTTCGACGGACACCTCAGAGAACCTCAATCCTCCGGAATCGGTGGCTGGCACGAACTCCCGGAGTTCTGCTGCCCGGGACGGCGCCCCCGCGATGCATGCCCTGCATCAGACGGCCCTCGGCGGACCTGAGGTTCTGCAGCTGACCGAGCTTCCGCGGCCCGAGCCCGGCCTTGGGGAGATCTTGGTCGCTGTGCACGCGGCCGGATTCAACCCCACGGACTTCATGCACCGCGCCCAGAGCGGCTTCCTGCCGCCCCCGCCGCGAACGCTCGGATGGGACGTCTCCGGCACCGTGGTGGAGGCCGGCCATGGCGTCACCCTCTTCAAGCCCGGTGATGAGGTGTTCGGCATGCTGCCCTACCCATACGGAGCTGGCTCCCATGCCGAATACGTGACGGGCCCTACCCGAGCCTTTGTCGCCAAGCCTGCCAGGATTGACCACGTCCAGGCGGCCGCTCTGCCGCTGGCCGCGCTCACCGCATGGCAGGCCCTCGTCGATACTGCGGGTCTCCGGACCGGGCAACGGGTGCTGATCCACGCCGCGGCCGGTGGTGTCGGCCATCTCGCTGTACAGATTGCCAAGCAGCGCGGCGCACACGTCACCGGGACAGCGAGCGCCCCCAAGCACGACTTCCTGCGCGAGCTCGGCGCTGATGCCTGCATCGACCACCGCTCCGAGGATTTCACCGACACCGACAAGCGCTACGACGTCGTCCTCGACGCTCTCGGCGGGGAGAACGCCCCCCGTTCCGTAAGCGTGCTCCGCCCCGGCGGCGTCCTCGTCACCCTGCTGCCGGGCGCTGAAGAAACCCAGGCTGTGGCCGAGAAGGCGCAGGTCCGCGCCGTCCACCTGGCCGTCGAGCACGACCAGGCCGGTATGCGCGCCATCGCCGATCTCGTCGACCGGGGAAAGCTCCGAGCTCACGTCTCCGGCACCTTCCCCCTCGCCGAAGGCGCACGGGCCCACGTCCTGGGGGAGACGGGCCGCACTACGGGCAAGCTGGTCATCACCGTGCGCGAAATGGCTTGAAGGCGTCCCGAGCTGCGGAAGGCGCACGTCGGTCGTCACTGACGACACCGTGTTCGTCAGGCCACTGGTCAGTCCGCCGAGCGGTCCCAGCCCGACCCTGAGCGCCAGCGCCCCCTTGCCCATCTCCGCGACAACGACGTCTGGGAGTTGGGAGGCACTGCTCTCGGACGGGTCCGTCCTATCAGCGGCGGACCGCCCGGCCGACATCTCCGAACTGCAGGAAGCCTGGACCGAAGGCACGGCCCGGATCGAGTTACGGTCCTGACCGGCAGGGCCGCGCCGCACACGGCACTGCACGGGTCACGCAACGCCCAGGCTTTGTACGGCATCCGGCCCCCATCAGGCCCGCAGCAGTGTGCTCTTCCAGCTCGCCACCGAGATCCCCGCCGCCGTCCTCGCCCGTACCTGTCGGTGGGCGGCGGCTTCGCGCCGACAGAGCATCGCGCCGGCCGCCCGTTCCGCACGAGCCCGAACATGGCGTAGCGGGAGTGCAAACCTGACGGCGGATCCGACGATCATGGACGACCTGGGTCCGCTGCCCGACGACGTCACCAGGTACCTGGACGTCGGCTACGACTCGGACGAGACCGCCCGGACATGCCCGGCCTGCGGGGTGTTCGCCACCCGGGTCAAAGGCTCAGCAACGACCCGGCTCCGCGACCTTCCGTACGGCGAGAGGGATCCGGAGTTCCGCTGGCACAAGCACCGCTGGTTCTGCGGGAAGCCCGATTGCCCGCGCCGCTCGTTCACCGAGCAGATCCCGCAGATACCGGCCCGCGCCCCGATCATCACGCGGCTGCGGACCTGGGCCGCACGCCGGGTGAGGGACGCCGGCTCCACCGTCGTTCAGCCGCCCGCGACCTGCACCTGTCCTGGCCGACCGTGTAGCCCACCTGAGGCGGTGGATTGAGCATGTCGCTGTCTGACACGGCTCGCGCCCCGCCGTTGCCCGACGACGGTCACAAGATCGGTGGCCATCGGATGAACATTGCTGGAGGCGCCCCGGCGAACGAAAAGACCCAGGGCGCCCCTGGCGTGATACGTATCGGTTCGTGGTCAGTTGGTTGTTGTCGGTCTTGGGGGCTATTCGACTGCCTGATCGACGATCAGATCCTCGACGCGGCCGTAGAGCATGTGTTCCCGGCGTACTCCGTCGTCGTCGACGCCGTCGGCGAACTCCCCCCAATCCATGTTGGCGATCGAGAGGTTGTTTTCGATCTCTTGAATGGTATGCGGGAGGGCTCGGAACGACCGGCCTGCGCGCTTGCCTGGCCAGTCGTTGGCTGGGTCAGGCTCCGAGCCGAGGTCCACGACCAGGATCGGGTGCTCGGGGGAGTGAGTCGTGGTCTCGTCGATGACCAGCAGCAGTGAGTGCGTGGCGCGGTCCGGCCCGGACTCAAGCAGCTCGGTGACTGTCAAGTCGGCGAACGCCGGGTCGTCGACATATGTCACGTTGGCCTCAAACCCGTCCGGTGTCACCCAATTGATCCCGGCCTTCACTCATTCCCAGGCCGCCTGGTCGGAGAAATCGGTGCGTATCACCGGCGCGTCCGGCCTAGTCGGCAGCTGTGGTGTGCTCATCGGCTCCAATGCTCCTCGCTGGTCAACGGCGTCGCCCGTGATGAACTCAGCGACTCGTGATGGAACTTGACCGTAGGGTGCGCCACCATGCGGTCAACAGTTTTCCAGCGGCGATGGTTTTGACGGCCGCAAGATCTGCACGAAAGGCTCAAGGATGTAGCTCTACGTGCTGTTGCTGCTACGTTCCAATCGTGGGTTATAACCCTCCTTACGGCCGCACCGCGCGCAAAGGCGCCTATCCAGGCCAGTCAGCGCTGGCACGTCGAACGCGCTCACGCCTGGCAGAACGCCTTCCACCGGCTGCCCGCTGCTACGAGCCGCGCGCCACCGTCATCAACGCATTATTCGACCTCGCTGATACGAACATCACCGTGCACAGCCTGATCCGCCGGGCCTGGAGCACCCACCGCTGGGACACACGCCCCCACCACCGGTCAGTGACCGCCCCGCCGAGTCACAAACGCGCAAGGGCGGCTACCCGGGAGTGCGACCATTGAGGATCTTCTGGAACAGCACATGATCACGCCATTCACCGTCGATATGCAGGTACTTGGGCGCTGTACCGATCACACCGAAACCGCACTTCGCAAGCACCCGTTGCGAGGCCAGATTGGTGATCATTGCACATGCCTCAATTCTGTGCAGATCAAGCTGACCGTCAGCCGCCTGGCAGGCCGCCCGGACAGCCTCGGTCGCCAGGCCACGTCCTACCCACTCTGCATCAATCCAATATCCGAGATTCGCATTGCGAAAAGACCCAAGGGAAACGTTAGACAGCGTCACCGCTCCGACCACCTCGTTCCCGAGGGCCAGTACCCACGGGACCAGGCGCCCTGCCTCTCGCTCCTTCAGCTGACCACGCACACGGTCGGCCTGACCTTGCTCGGTGAAGAAGTCCTCACTCCTGCGAAGATCCCATGGGCGCAGATGATCGCGATTTCGCAGGTAGGCCCTGCAAAGCCTGCTGAAGTCCCCTTCCTCCAGAGGACGCATCAGCACATCGTGGGCAACGGCCAAAGGGAAAGTGATCACCGTGTCATCGTATGACGGCATCGCGGCCAAGCAGCCGTCGAACACCGTGCGCCAGGGGCATCCTGAATGTTCATCGCTGCAGTCGATCACGTGAGTACGCGGCGGTGCACGACTGGCTCACCATCGTGCATCTGCCCAGTTATGCGCGTGATCGCGACCACCTCGTCTAAAAGGGCATCTGATCTAGGTAGTTGGTGTTCTGGGCTGGTTTTGTGACTGGTGCTGTTGGCGGTCGTTGGATGGGGCGTGAGTGCTCGTCGTTCGTACCGCAGTGACGTGTCCGACGCCCGCTGGGCCTTGATCGAACCGGTCTTCACCGCTTGGCGGGCGAGACGGACCGGACCCGGAACGGTGGCCCGGGTGCACGATTTGCGAGAGATCGTCAACGCGATCCTCTACGTCAACCGCACCGGCATCCCCTGGGAGTACCTGCCGCACGACTTCCCGCCGTACAAGACCGTTTACGACTACTACGCGAAGTGGGAAGCCGACGGCACGACCCAGCAGGTCCACGACCTGTTACGCGACAAGACCCGCCGATTCCATGGCCGTCGTGCGGAGCCGACCGCGGCCGTGGTGAACGCACAGAGCGTGAAGACCTCGGCAAACGTCGCCGAGACCAGCCAGGGCATCGACGCCGGAAAGAAGATCAAAGGCCGAAAGAGGCACCTGATCACGGACACGCTCGGTCTGGTGCTGGCCGTCCTGGTCACCGCCGCGAACGTGCACGACACCACCGGCGGCAAGCTCCTCCTCGACGACCTGGCCACGGCACATCCCAGCGTGTCCAAGGTCTGGGCCGACGGCGGTTACCAGAACAGCATCTTCAACCACGGCGCCGGCCTGGGCATCGACGTTGAGGTGGTGCAGCGGCCCCGGGCCAAGGGGACGATGATCCACTGGGCCATGGCTAACAAAATGTCCCGCGAATTGACCGGAGAATCCACACCAACCTGGCGAATCGAAACGGACATCCCGCGCACATCCATGTGAACACTGATCAGATGCTCTCTAAGTCGCGATGCGCACACTCGCGGCGAACGCCACTTGGCCCTCCTTGAGGTCCGCGAGGTGCTCGACGTCGCTGGCCGGTGGCGTGGGACGTAGAGGTGCGTCAGATCGAGGTCACGTGGCCTCGTTCATCCGGCTGAGGAAGTCCTTCATCGATTCTCCGTGGTCGATCGTGCGGCGGTGTCTGCTGGGGCGCGAGGGCGACGGTTGGGCTCCGAGCCTTCAGCTGTGGGCGCGGGCGGTCCTGCGTCGGCCGTCCTGTCGACGCCATGCGAGCGGTTGGTCAACAGCAGTCCGACCAGGGCTACGACGCAAAGCAGGAGGACGGACCACATGTAGAGACGGGCGGTGTGGACGAGCCCCCCGTCGTGGACGACCAGTACTCCGGCGATGACCGAGGGCACTCCCATGCCGAGGTAACTCACGATGTAGAGGACGGACAGTACGCCGGCCCGTTCGGTCGGCGCCGCGCGGGAGGCAACGGTGCGCAGGCCGCCCTGGAATCCGGCGCCGAAGCCCAGGCCGGCAATGATCGTGCTGCTGAAGAATCCCGGTGCCGAATTCCTTTCGACCGCCGCCGGCACGGCCAGTGTGGCCGTCACCAGCAAGGCGACGCCCAGCATCATCACCTTGTGCGGTGGGGTGCGGCCGAGGACGGCGGCCGACAGCGCTCCGGCCACTGTCAGCAGGAAGAGCCCGAGCCCGGCCACCACCGTCGAGTCGGAGTGGGACACTTGCCGGGCGAGTGCGGGGCCGAGCGAGCCGTAGAAACCGGCGAGCGCCCATGTGGCGAACAGGATCGGCACCGCCGCCAGTACGGTGCCCCTCAGGCCGGACGGTACGGCCATCCTGGGCACCAGGGCGGCGCGTGCACCCGGCATACGGCGGACGGTTTCCGGCATCCGGAGCACGGCCGTGCCCTGGAGGACGAAGACACCGGTGAGCACGAGGTACACCAGGTGCGTGGGCATCGGCGCGTACTGGACCAGCCACCCGGACAGCAGGGCGCCGGCGCCGGTGCCGATGCCCGGTGCGGCGGCGTTGGTGACGGCGCCGCGGTGCCGGTCGATGTCCATCATCGCCGCGCCCAGCGTGCCGACGGCCGCCCCGGTGGACACGCCCTGGATCACCCGCCCGAGCAGCAGGGCGTCCACGCCGTGCGCGGTGGCGAGGACGGCCATCGCAGCGATCTGCAGGGCGAGCGTGGCCAGCAGCACTGGCCGTCGGCCCACGTGATCGGAGACTCGCCCGAACACGAGCAGGGACACGAGCACGGCGATCGCGTAGACACCGAAGACGACGGTTGTGGTGAGGGGCGAGAAGTGCCAGGCGGTCGCGTACGTCGCGTACAAGGGTGTGGGCGCGCTGGAGGCGGCCAGCAGTGAAACGACGACGGAGCTCAGCAGGACCAGCCCGCCGAGGCCGGGACGCCGGTGGAGAACAGCGCTCTCACCGGGTCGTGACGAGCTGTCGGCGGAGGAATGCGCAGTGGTCACAAACACCTCGATGGGGAAGAAGCGGGTTCACCGGCGGCTCGTGGTGACGGTGTGCCCGCGAGGCCGGCGGCGTGCCTCGGCGCTCCCGTCGGCAGCCGGTTCCCGAAACGGCTGCCGACGGGTCACGGAAGGGGTGAGTGGTGCGGTCCGCCCGATACGTGCGGTTACTGTGCGGCACTGTCCGGGTAGGCGGCGACTGCTCGCACCTCCAGGAGGAACTCGGGCCGGGCCAGGCCGCTGACTCCGATCATCGACCAGGCGGGATACGGCTCCTTGATGAAGCGCTTCTTCGTCTCCAGGAAGCCCGCCAGGTGCTCCTGCATATCCGGGTGGTAGCTGACGACCTCGACGAGGTCGGAGAAGGTCAGCCCCTCGATCCGCAGAACCTCCTCGGTGCGGCGCAGCACCCACTCGGTCTGTTCCTCGATGGTCTCCGGCAGGCTCCCGTCGGGCCGGTATCCGACCTGGCCCGCGATGAAGAGCAGGCCGCGGGCGCGGACCGCGGCCGAGTACTCGAAACGCGCGAATCCTCCGGTCGTCGCTCCGAAGACCTCGGAGTCCTCCGGGATGGTGACGGTGTACGTGCTCACTGCATGGTCCTTACGTTGTGGGTGGGCCGCGGGGGTTCCGTCCGCGGCGGTCGGGTTCGGGTCAGCTGCCCCATCGGGAGGAGAGCGCGGCCTCTTCCATGCGGGTCCGTCGAGGCGGGTCGCCCCGCTCGCGGAGCAGTTCTCCGGCGACGGAGTAGCGCGGCCCGTTCGCGGGGTGCCTGGCCGCCTGGGTCGCCATCGCCTCCACGATCGAGCTGACCATCGACAGCCGGGGGTACACCTCGTGGATGGCGCGGGCTTCCTCGTCGGTCACGGCGTCTGGGACGATTCCGGGGCCGATCACGCCGCCGAAGTCCACGCAGATCCCCTCCCGCAGGAGCAGGCTCAGCGCGCCGCGGCGTTCTGCGATCTGTGACGTGGTGTGCAGGGCGATGGCCTCCCACACGGCATCCACCTCGGCGGCGGGCAGCCCCTGTGCGGTGAGGAACTCCGCCGCCCGGTCCGCGCCCACCACCTCGAACCGCTGGGTGTGTTCACCCTCCGGCGCCAGCCCGAGGTCATGGAGCACGCAGGCGAGGAAGAGCAGCCGTTCGTCGTGATCACGGCCGGCGACCATCCCGAGGCCGCGGGCCACCAGCCGGGCGAACAGGTAGCTGCGGATGCTGTGGTTGGCGATGGGCACCGATTCGGCACCTATCGCGAGGCTCAGAGCGGCGCGGGCAAGCGGAGTGTCGGGCAGGGACGTGATGTCCTCGGTGTTCGGGTCACCCCTCTCGTCGGGGGTCGGCGCGGGCGCCGGCGATGGAGAAGTTCCGGTCATGGCCCCAAGCGTCGTCGCACCGCCACCACTGTCGCGAGTGGCAGAAGTGCCTATCTTCGTTAGAATGCTGCCATGTCCGTTCACCGAGTGGCCGTGCTGGCGCTGGCGGGGATGGCTCCCCTCGACCTGGCCATCCCCCTGCAGATCTTCGCCCCGCGCGCGGAGACCCCTTACGAGATCTCCGTCTGTGGACCCGACAGTCCCGTCCTCACCGACAGCGGCTTCGCGATGGCCGTCACGAGCGGACTGGAAACCCTGGACACCGCCAACACCCTGATCGTGCCGGGATTCGCCCCAGGGGCACTGCCTCGGCCGTTCCCGCAGGCGGTGCTCGACGCGCTGGTCACGGCCCACGACCGGGGCCGGCGTGTGGTGTCCATCTGTACCGGCGCCTTCGTGCTGGCCGAGGCCGGCCTGCTCGACGGGCTGCACGCCACCACGCACTGGCAGTACATCGACGAACTTGAACGCGAACACCCCGCCGTGCACGTCGACCGTGACGTCCTCTACGTCGACGAGGGCGACATCCTGACCTCGGCCGGGGTGTGCTGCGGCATCGACCTGTGCCTGCACCTCGTCCGGCGTGACCTGGGGGCCACGGTGGCCAACCAGATCGCCCGGGGCATCGTCGCCGCTCCCCACCGAGAGGGAGGCCAGACCCAGTACGTACCCGCGCCGGTCGCGAACGCCGGCGACACGGCACTGGCCGACACCCGGGCCTGGGCGCTGGAACGCCTGGGGGAGCCGCTCACCGTCGCCCAGTTGTCCCGGCGTGCTGGTATGTCCGAACGCTCCTTCATGCGCCGGTTCGCCGAGGAGACGGGCACCACGCCCCTGCAGTGGCTGATGAGCGCCCGGATGGGGCTGGCACGCGAACTGCTGGAGGCCACGGACCACTCCGTCGACGTGGTCGCCCGCGACTCGGGCCTGGGCTCGGCCGCCAACCTGCGGCTGCACTTCCGGCGCACACTCAACACCACGCCGACCGCGTACCGGCGGGCCTTCAGCCGCCGTGTTCCGTCCGGCCGCACATGACGGCCGCTCAGGGCACAGGGGCACGTTGGCGTAACGGCGGCTTGCGGCGTGCGGTGACGCATGCCTGCGAACGCACCAGCCCGGCGTGCTTATGGCGAAGCAGACGCTGAGCGGTGATGCCACGCGCGTGCGGCGATTCTGGGATCGGCGTCCCGGTCTGCTTCACGATCCGTACCGCCCCCCTCGCGGAACTCCGCATGTGTAGATGCGCTTCCTGGATCCCACGACCTCAGCCATCCCGCCGGTCACGTTTCACTACGAGGGGAAACCGGCCAAGGAGCTCGGTGTGCATCCGGCGACGCTGCGCAGCTGGGTGTCGCGGCCAAGCGCGACGGTTCGCCGTCGTCGGACAGGTCCGTCCGGGCATCCGTGGGAGCAGGCTCGGGTGGCCGGTTACGGGAGGACGCGCGGGCCGAGCAGGAGCACCGATCCTGGCTGTTCCGTTGGCCCAAGGCTGTCAACCTGTCCTTGACGGCTGCCGTACCAGGTGTCGGTGGCGCCTGGCACCTGTCCGGCGGATCATCGCGGCAGCGAGGCGCGGGCTGTGTCCTGCAGAGTGTCGCGGAGCCAGCGGTGTTCCGGGTCATTGTCGAGTCGTGGGTGCCAGGCGGCGCGCACATGCAGCTCGGGCAGTTGGGCCGGGACGTCGAACCAGCGCAGACCCAGCGGCGGCCCGTACTGCTCGGCGAGCTGCCTCGGCACGAGTCCGACGTACGGGCTCGACGACACGAGCAGCAGCGCGGCCGCGTAGGTGGGCACCACTGCGGCTACGTGCCGGTGCAGCCCCGCGGCGGACAGTACGTCGTCCAGCGGGCCGTGAGCCTGCCCGCGACGGGAGGCGGAGACGTGGTGCGGCGCGCAGAGCCGGGCTAGGGTCAGCGGGCCCGGTCCGTCCAGCGGGCTGCCGGCGCACGCGGCCGCCACCATCCGATCCTGGTACAGCGCCGCCGTGCAGATGTCCGGCGTGGTGAAAGAGCCGACCCCGACGTCCAGGTCGACCGAGCCGTCCCGCAGCGCCTCAACGCTCTCGGTGAGCTCGGCGACGAACCGCAGCACCACCCCGGGCGCCTCGACGGCCACTGCGGCGACGAGGGCCGGAGCCAGAGTGGCGGCCACCCCGTCGTTGATCCGGATGGTGAACGTGCGCCGCAGCTCGGCCGGCCGGATCTCCCGGTCGGCTCGCAGCAGCTCGGACGCCTCATCCAGCAGGGAGCGCACCCTCGGCGCCGCGCGCATCGCGTAGGGGGTCGGCAGCATCCCCCGCCCTGCTCGCACCAGCACCGGGTCCCCGCAGGCCCGCCGCAGCCGGCCGAGCGCGCGGCTGGTCGCGGGGATGGACAGGTGCAGGCGTTCCGCGGCCGCTGTGACGCTGCCCTCCTCGACGAGCGCGTCGAAGATCCGCAGCAGGTTCAGATCGAGCTGCTCCATATTTGCATCATACGCAACGAACGTTTGTCAAAGTTGCGTGGCGCGATAGCTTCCAGGGCCCCTAGCGTCGATGTCGTCCCGCCCACTCCAACGGGGCGACATCGACGTAAGGAAACAGCAGCTATGCCGCCGCACACGTTCGAGGCTTCCCTGACCGCTTTCATCCTGGTGCGGACCACCCGCAGCTGGCTGGACCTCACACCCCGGCAGCGGTTCGAGGTCCTGCGGACCGAGATCCGGCCGGCCATCGAGGCCAAGGGCGTGGCTGTCCGTTCGCGGTTCTACGACACGGAGTTCTACTCCGCCCGGGTGAGCGACATCTGGGTCTGGGAAGCACCCGACCACAACTCGTTCCAGCAGGTCATCGAGGCGTTGCGAGAAACCCGCTTCTGGGATGACTACTTCGAGGTGGTGGACGTGCTGGTGGGCGTGGAGAACGCATACGCCATCAACTACGGCCAGGACGCCATCGCCACGCTCGGCGCGTGACTGAGCGTCCGCGCAGACAAGGAGACTCTCGATGACCCGCATCGCACTGATCACCGGCGGAAACCGGGGCCTGGGCCGCGCGGCCGCACTCGCGCTGGCCGAGGACGACGTGCACGTGATCCTCACCTATCGCTCACACCCCGACGAGGCTCAGGCCGTAGTCGCGCAGCTGACCGAGCGGGGCTGCTCCGCCGCCGCCCTGCACCTCGACGTCCAGAAACCCGACAGCTTCGCCGCGTTCGCCGACGAGCTGTGTGACATGCTCGGTCGGCAGTGGCACCGAGACCGGTTCGACGTGCTGGTCAACAACGCCGGCTTCGACGGGCACACCCCGTTCGGGCAGACCGATCCGACCACCATGGACGAGCTCTATATGGTGCACGTGAAAGGTCCGATCCTGCTGACCGAGCTGCTCGCACCGTTGATCGCGGACGGAGGTCGAGTGCTGTTCACCTCCACGGGACTGACCCGGTACGTGGCCAACCCCGTCTACTCGGTGTACGCCTCGATGAAGGGCGCCATCGAGGTCTACACGAAGTACGCCGCCACGGCGCTCGGCCCCCGTGCCATTACGGTCAACGCGATTGCGCCCGGCGCCACCGCGACGGACTTCGCCCACGGGATGATCCGCGACGACCCCGACTACCGCGCGATGATCACCGCGAACCACGCTTTCGGCCGGGTGGGAGAGCCCGCCGACGTGGCGGGCGCGGTCCGCACCCTCACCTCGCCGAGCGCGGGCTGGATCACCGCCCAGCGGGTCGAAGCCTCCGGCGGGCAGAGTCTCTGAGCCGTCGGACGCCATCGCTCGCCTCTGGATCACTTATCCCCAGACGGTTGCCCGGCAACCGATCAGACGTCGTCATCGCTCAAGGAGGGCTCGCGCCGCGCACCTCGGCCGGGATCTCCGTGGAAGAACGCAAGGGAATCCGGCAGAGGGTACGGCTCCGTAAGCCCCAACGGGTCGCGCTGCACTCCTGGTCCTTCGCTCAGCTCGCAGACTTCATCGTCCACAAGGCCGACCGGGCAGGCGTGCCCTTGGTCTTCGTCGATCCCGGGTACGCGTCCCAGACATGCGCCAAATGCGACCACGTCGACAAACACAACCGTGTCGACCAGGGACTTTTCATCTGCCGGGGGTGCGGGGTCCTTGCCCACGCCGACCGGAATGCTTTCTACAACATCGCCACCCGTGGCGAGAGCGTGCGGAACGCGGGGCGTGAGTCACGCGTCCCTGCCACCCGATAGAGGTATCTGGACGGAGGAGCCAACCCAGCAGCCAGTTGGGCGCTACCTCCAAGCCCGGTCCTTCAGGGTTGGGTCACGTTGAAATGAGCTGGTGTTCGGCCAGGCTGCGCCCGGTCTGCTCGATCGCGTCTGGGATCGATCGCAACGGGTGTCCGAGGAGGGTCTCCGCGGTGGTGCGCTCGAAGCGCTGCTTCTGGCCGATCAGCCATCGGTTGTCGCGCAGTTGGGGTTCGAAGACGCTGGCGAGCCAGGTGAACCAGGTCGGCATCGCCCGTGCGGGCACCTTCTGGCTTGCTTCGGGAAGGCGTTCGCGGATGACGCGGGCGACCTCGATAAGCGACATCGGGTCGGTGGCGACGATCGTGCGCCGACCGGCGGCACTCGCGGAGGTCATCGCGGCGATGTGGGCGTCGGCGATGTCCCGCACATCGACCCAGGGAAGCCTAAGGTCGGGGACCATCGGGAGTGCGCCCGACATGATCTGCTGGATCGCGGCGACTGAAGTCCCGGGATCGTTCGTCAGGAGTGGCCCGATCACCGCACCGGGGTTGATGAGTGCCAGCCGGTCCGGGACCCCACGTTGCTGCACGAGTTCGCGCGCGGCCCGCTCGGCCTTGATCTTCGAGACGGTGTACGCGTTCAGGCGCGGGCCGTCGGGGTCCGTCCAGTCAGCGTCGGTGTAGAGGTGCTCTTTGGGCGCGCGGGCAAACTGGATCGTTGCCAATGATGAGGTCATGACGATGCGTTCCACGCCTGCATCCAGCGCCGCCCCGACCGCGCGGGTTGCACCCTCGACGGCAGGACGGATCAGCTCGTCAGGGTCTTTCGGCTTCGCTAGCCCGAACGGGGAAGCCACGTGCAGTACGTATCGGCATCCGTCGAGTGCTTCCGCCCACCCTTGATCGGACAGCAGGTCGAGCTGGCAGATCTCGAGCCTTGCCGTGTCGACGCCTGATGCCGCCATCGCTGCATGTACGTCGTCGGTTCGAGCGCGCGACCGCACGGAGCCGCGTACGGCGTATCCGCGCCGCAGCAGCTCGGCTGAGATGTGACCACCGATGAACCCCGAGATGCCTGTGACCAGGACCGTGTCTGTCATGTCTACTCCACTCCATCATCTTGACAGTGAGCAGTTTACGAATCATCTGCTCACTGTCAAGATGATGGGATGGGCAAGGACTCACTCACCGGGGATCAGTACCATCACGGCAACCTGCGCGCCGCGCTGCTCGACAGCGCTCTCGTCGTGCTGACCGAGAAAGGCGTCGCAGGCTTCAGCATGCGCGAAGCCGCGCGACGAGCGGGAGTGTCGCAGTCTGCTCCCAAGCATCACTTCGGTGACGCGCGCGGGCTCCTCGCTGCGCTCGCGACCCGCGCGTACCGGCAACTCTGCGATCGGCTCGAATCACTGGAACTTGCTGGACTCGATGCGCGAGAGCGCGTCACGTGCATTGCTGCGGAGTACGTCGCCTTCGCGGGCGAGAACCGCGCCCTGTTCGACCTGATGTGGCGGATGACGCAGTTCGACTTCACCGCATCCGAACTGGCCGAGGAGAAGCACCGCGCTCTCCTAATTCTGGATCGCAGCCTGCGCGGCGAGGACGCCGAACCACCGGCTCACGACACCGACCCCGCGCTGGTGCCGAGCTATGCGGTCTGGTCTCTCGTTCACGGGTACACGACCCTCGCATTGGAGGGCGCAATCGACAGCAGCAACCCGGATCCGCTGAACAGCGACCTGTTGAACACGATGCTCGCGCTTCTTGACGTGTCTGGCCCCCCGCGGAAGAGCTTTCCGTAGGGCGAAGCACAGTCCGGGGGATGGAGGAAAATCGGAACGAGAACCGGCGCCGAGCCTCCGGCGGCCCTGGTGTGCGGATGACGGTTCATCGGTTGCCGGACCTGGCTGAAGCCGCCCCACGGATGACGCCCAGTTATCTGCGGGCGTTTGGTTCGTGACCTGCGGTGATGCTCTGGAGGCTGTACGTGAGGCGGCCCTGCTGTCTGCGGAGGGGCAGGCGGTGCCCGCCATCGTGCAACTGTCAGCGGGGACGCGTTGACCATCCGTGCGGCGGCTGACGCCGTCCTCGACTCGTTCCGCAACCCGAACGCAGTTCGCAGCTACGCGACGGTGTCGGCGAGACGGCCGAGAGGATCTGAGGGCCGCCCGCGTCGGCAGCGGACGACGAGATCGGCGAAGCCCTGGACCTGCTGCGGGTCACCGCGGCAGTCAACACCTGGAACGCCCGCCGGGCGGCGGTGCCTGACTCCGAGACCCGGGCGCGCTCGGAGATGGCCCTGGACAGGCCCATCGCCCGGCGCGAGGTCCACCTGCGGGAGAAGACCTTGTCGCGGATGCTCTACCAGACCGCCGCCCGATCTGAGGAGATCCTCGGTGTGAACATCGAAGGCCTGGACCTCGCCGCGCGCCGCTGTCCCATGCAGGCCAAGGGCGCCCGGAGCCAGGCCCACGAGGACTTCGTGCTGGAGATCGTCACCGGGGATGCCGACACCGCCCAGCTCCTGGCCCGGCTACTGAGCGGCCGTTCTCGGGGGCCGGTTTTCGGCACCCACTGTCGTCCAGGCCCGAAGCTTGTAAGCCCCCGCACTGTCTGCCCGGACACCGGCCTCGCGCGCCTGCCGTAGGTCAAGCCCGCGCGCTGCTGGACGAGCACGCACACCCTCTGCGCGGCTTTGGAACAGGCTGGGACCTCACGGGTACCGCCATTCCGCGCTGACTGGCCTCGGCGAGCAGGCGCCTCGCTGCTGATGCTGATGGCGAAGTTCCGGCACAGAAGCCGGAGAACGTCCGCCGCTGCTCTCAAACCCACCCCAGAGGCGATCGCCGAACTCACAGGCTGCTCGCCCCTGGAGACGCCCACCGCTGAGCCGTCGCCGCCCGGCAGGATGGCCCGCCCGGGCGGAGCAGCCCTTCGGGTGGCTCGGTTAGGGCGATAAGCGATGAAGCCGTCGCTTGGGAATGGAAGGGTGTCAGCCTTGGCGGCCCGGGAGCATGGTCAGGGCCTGGGATCGCTGTGTGACGAGGTCGTCGTACGTGCCGTCGCGCTCGGCCCAGCGGTGCATCAGGACGCCCTTCACGAGGATCTCGCGGGGGGTGGTGTCCTCCGAGAGCAGGTCCATGACCTCGGTGGCGAAGTCGCCGAGGGGCAACGCGTGGGGGTTCACGTTTTCCTGCCCTGCCGTGGCGACGGCCGGGGGGACAAGCTCAACGACGCCGACACCGGTGCCGTCGAGCTGCGCGCGCAGTGCCTCGGAGTAGGCGTGCACTGCGGCCTTCGAGGCGGCGTAGGTGGGCATGAGCGGGAACGGCAGGAAGGCGATTCCGGAGGTGACGGTGATGAAGGTGCCGGTACCCCGCCGGACGAGGTGGGGGGTGAAGGCGTCGATGACCCGGATGGTGCCGAGTAGATTGGTGTCGATCGTCGTCTCTGCCGCCTCGAAGTGCGCGGGGTCGCGCAGGTCCTCTGGGAGCATGACGCCAGACATCGTCACCACGGTGTCCAGCTCGGGGTACCGGGCGAGCACGGCGTCACGGGCAGATGCTACGGAAGCACTGTCGGTGACGTCGATGCTGAGCGTACCGAAACCTTCCTCGGCGAGTTCCGAGAGTGCCCCCGAGCTGCGCCCGCCTACGGCCACGGTGCTGCCCGCTGCGGCGAACCGGCGGGCCAGCTCTCGCCCGATACCCGAGGTTCCGCCGACGATGAGAACGGTGCGGTTGGACAGATCCACGAGAACTTCCCTTAGTCCAGGGCGCCGCCGGCATTCAGGCGGCGCAGAAAGTGATGCTCCCTGTTCGGAACAGGTGCTATCGCAGTCTTGACGGCATTCGCCGGGTGTGGCAGGGCCCCCGTCTTCCCTGGTCCTGCCAGGGCCCCCTCTGGGACGCGTGCACCGCATTACGGTGTCGTTATGAAGGATGAGGAATCCGGCAACCGGCTCGGCAGCTACCTCCGTGCCCGACGCGAACTGGTCTCCCCGGCGCAAGCAGGACTTCCGCCCGGGGGCAACCGCCGCGTGCCCGGCCTGCGCCGCGAGGAAGTCGCCCTGCTCGCCGGAATCAGTCCCGACTACTACCTTCGCCTGGAACGGGGTCGTGACAAGAACCCCTCACCGCAGGTTCTCGAGTCACTTGCGCGGGTCCTGCAGCTCGACGACATCGAGCGGACGTATCTGCTCGGCCTCGCGGCGGCGCACCCCAGGGCGCCGCGGCGCAATCGGCCCGAGCACGTACCGGCGCGCATGCATGAGTTGCTCGCTCACCTTCAGATCCCCGCATTCGTCGAAGGGCGCGCGTTCGATGTCCTGGCCTCCAACCCCATGGCGGTCGCGCTTTCCCCCCGCCTGCAGCCCGGCCAGAACCGGCTTCGTTCCCTCCTCCTCGATCCCGAGGAACAGACCTTCCACCAGGACTGGGCGAAAGCCACCGCCGCTTTCATCGCCGCCCTTCGCAGCACCATCGGGGACGACACCGACAACCCCCGGTTCGTCGAACTCGTCGGAGAACTCGCACTGTCCAGTCAGCGGTTCCGCACTCTGTGGGCCCGCCATGACGTTCGCAGTTTCGACGGAGGCACGACCACAGTCCACCACCCCGTCGTCGGTGAGCTACGCCTCCACCGCGACAAACTCCCCATCGACGACGTCATCCTCGTCGTCTACTACCCCGACAAAGACAGCGACAGTGACGAGAAACTGCGGCTCCTCGCCGCCCTCTCACACACCGAGTCCGCCGGCACAGCACACGACCGACCGGCGGATGACCCACGCCCAAAGACACCCTGACGAGCACGCGCCGCCCCGGCTTCGCAATCAGAACGCCCGCACGATGCCGCATCGGTTCCCACCGCCGGACGTACCTTCATCGGGGCCTTCCTTCGTGGATACCCCGGCCTTCAGGCCGGGGAGGAAACGAAGCTCCTGCGGAGCAGGGCAGGAGACGTCGGTTTGCCGCCAGGGCGGACCGGCGTCCATCGCTCACCGGCCGAACACCCGCCGCTCACATGGGAGTTGATAGATTGGGAGGTATGGCGGAGCAGGTCAAGCGGGCGTTCAAGTACCGCTTCTATCCCACGGGCGAGCAGGCGGCTGAGTTGTCGCGCACGTTCGGCTGTGTCCGCCTGGTGTACAACAAGGCGTTGGGAGGAGCGCAGCCGGGCCTGGTACGGCGAGCAGCGCCGGATCTCCTACGTGCAGTCCTCCGCCGCGCTCACCCAGTGGAAGAAGACCGAACAACTGGCCTTCCTGACCGAGGTGTCCTCGGTTCCGCTGCAGCAGGCGCTGAGGCATCTTCAGACCGCGTTCGCCAACTTCTTCGCCAAGCGCGCGAAGTATCCGCGCTACAAGAGCCGCAAGAAGTCCCGCGCGTCGGCCAAGTACACCCGCTCCGCCTTCACCTGGCGGGAAGGGAAGCTGATTTTGGCCAAGATGGCGGAGCCTTTGGACATCCGCTGGTCGCGCCCCCTGCCCGAGGGCGCAGAGCCGACCACGGTGACCGTGTCCCGCGACGCGGCCGGCCGCTGGTTCGTGTCGATGCTCGTGGAGGACACCATCAGCCCCGCCCCCGCCACGCATGCGGCGGTCGGCCTGGACGCCGGGATCACCTCCCTGGTGACCCTGTCCACCGGGGAGAAGATCGCCAACTCCCGGCACGAACGCCACGACCGCGCCCGCCTCGCCAGGGCGCAGCGGGAGCTGTCCCGCAAGGCGAAGGGCTCCGTGAACCGGGCCAAGGCCCGGCGCAAGGTCGCCAAGGTCCATGCGCGGA
Organism: Streptomyces griseorubiginosus; assembly: GCF_001514195.1. Taxonomy (GTDB): domain Bacteria; phylum Actinomycetota; class Actinomycetes; order Streptomycetales; family Streptomycetaceae; genus Streptomyces; species Streptomyces griseorubiginosus. The sequence continues at coordinate 126,637 of NZ_KQ948747.1, forward strand.
TCGCCGACCGGCGCCGCGACTTCCTGCACAAACTGACCTCGCGCATCGTCCACGAGAACCAAGTGGTCGTGATCGAGGACCTGACCGTCCGTAACCTGCTGAAGAACGGGCGCCTGGCGCGCGCCATTTCCGATGCGGCGTGGACGGACCTGCGCTCCATGCTGGAGTACAAGTGCGCCTGGTACGGGCGCGAACTCGTCGTGATCGACCGCTTCTTCCCCAGCTCGAAGCTGTGCGGAAGCTGCGGCACGGTCGCGGCGAAGATGCCGCTCAACGTCCGTGCGTGGACATGCAAGCACTGCGGCGTCGTGCATGACCGCGATGTGAACGCGGCGCGCAACATTCTGGCCGCCGGGCTGGCGGCAGCAGCCTGTGGAGACGGTGTAAGACCTCAACGGGAGTCCTCCCGCACAGGGCGGTCGTCGGTGAAGCAGGAATCCCAGCGGGTGACCGCTGGAATCCCCCGCCTCTAGGCGGGGGAGGAAGTCAAGGTCCTTCCCTCCGGCGGTGCCGGCCAGCACCCCGTCATTCCTCGTCGGTGACGTCCGGGTCGCCCAGCGGGCGCAGGCCACCGGGCAGGTCGGGAAGCTGGAAGGAGTACCGCCCTCCCCGCATCGCGGGGAAATCTCAGTGCCGCCCGAACAGGCCACGCGGCCCAATGGCATCCTGCTCCTCGACCCCGACATAGATGAGGATCTGAACCCGCAGGGACATCAGCCTTTCTCGTTGGCTGAGGTCGAGGCGGCGCCCACGGGTGGTTCCCGCGCGGGCTCCGGGGCCGGACGAGGGCGCGTGCCCTCGGATCGGCTGTCGTCCTCCAGGGCTTCTTCGTCCGCGAGCGGCTGGGCCTCGTACAGGACGCGGATGATGCCATCGCCGTGTCGTTCGGTGCGGGCGCGGACGCCGAAGACGTCGGCGAGGATCTTCGGGGTCAGCACATCGAGGACCGGTCCCGCCGCGACCACGGCCCCTTCGTGCAGGACGACCACGTGGTCGCAAAGGCGGGCTGCCAGGTCGAGGTCGTGCAGGACGGCGAGGGTGGTGATGCCGGTGGCCCGGATGAGGTCCAGCAGTTCGAAGCGGGCGCGGATGTCGAGGTGGTTGGTGAGTTCGTCCAGGACCAGCAGCCGGGGGTTCTGGGCCAACGCGCGGGCCAGCAGAACGCGTTGGCGTTCGCCACCGGACAGGGAGGCGTAGTCGCGGTCTGCGAAGGGCCGGACGCCGCAGCGGTCGACGGCGTCCGTCACGGCCTGGTGGTCTTCGGCGCGGTCGCGACTCAGCAGGCCGTGGTGGGGTGCGCGGCCGAGGGCGACGATTTCGGTGACAGTCAGGCCCGTGGTGTTGCCGCCCGCGTCTTGGAGGACGGTGCCGGTACGGCGTGCGGCGGCTCGGGGGGACAGCGCCCAGACGTCGTCGTCACCGATCCGGACGGCACCCTCCGCTGGGCGCAGCGAGCGGTAGACGGCGCGCAACAGGGTGCTTTTGCCGCTGCCGTTGGGGCCGACGAGACCGACGATGTCGCCCTCGCGGGCTTCGAGGCTCACGTTGTGGAGGATCGGGGTGCGGTCCAGGGTGATGTGGAGTTGGTCCACTGTGAGTTTCATTGGTCAGTCCAGGCCCTTGGTGTGGCGCAGCAGCCAGAGGAAGAAGGGGGCGCCTAGAAAGGCGGTGATGATGCCCAGTGGTAGTTCGTTGGGACGGGTGAGGGTGCGGGAGAGCAGGTCGACGAGGACCATGTAGACGGCTCCCAGCAAGGCGGTCAGGGGCAGGAGTCTGCGGTGGTCGGCGCCGAGGGTCAGGCGTACCAGGTGCGGGATCATCAGGCCGACGAAGCCGATGCCGCCCGCGACGGCCACGACCGTGCCGGTCAGCAGCGCGCTGAGGATCAGCAGGACGGCGCGCAGGCGGTTGACGTCGACGCCGAGCGCGGTGGCGGACTCGTCGCCGGCCAGCAGGGTGTTGAGACGTCGGCCGAAGAGAGTGAGGAGCACAGTGGTGGACAGCACCACCACGGTGACCGCGGGGAGTTGGTCCCACTGAGCTCCCGCGACGCTCCCCAGCATCCAGAACATGACCGTTCGCAACTCGTTCGGTGTCGCCTGGAGTTGTACGAAACTGGTCGCCGAGAGGAAGACGTAACCGACGGCCACGCCCGCCAGCACCAGCCGGGTCGGCGCCAGCCGGCCCCGCTGCTGCCCCAAGGCGAAGACGAGCGCGCCGGCCGCTACAGCACCGATGAAGGCCGCCGCCGATACGCCCAGCCCTGCGAGGGCCGCGCCTTCGCCCAAGGTGATGACGAGGACCGCGCCGAGTGTCGCTCCGTAGGAGAAACCGAGCACGACGGGGTCGGCGAGCGGGTTGGAGACCAACGTCTGGAGCACCGCGCCGGCCACGGCGAGCCCAGCGCCGACCAAGGCGGCAAGGACCACCCGCGGAGCGCGGAAGTTCCAGACGATCTGATCCAGCGCGGGGTCGGAGGGTGCCGAGCCTGCTCCGGTGACGTGGTGCAGGACGATTCCCCACACGTCAGTGAGGCGGACGTTCACCGCGCCGACGCTGATCGACACGATCATGGCGGCGAGCAGCGTGAGGAGCAGGAGCGTGAAGGCCAGCGGGCCTCGGATCCGGCTCAGAAGGCGTTCGGGTGGAGCTTCTTGGCGATCTTCTGGACGGCCAGGTCGTTGCTGGGGCCGAGGTACATCGAGTCGGACACCGTCACGTACGCGTTGTTCTTGGCCGCCGGCCACTGGGGGAACTCCTTCAGCAGTGTCTTGGCATAGGCCGCCGGATTTGGGTCGTTGTAGGCGATGACGACGAGGGCGTCGACGTCGGTGGCGGCCACCTTCTCCTTGCTCAGGTCGGCGAAGGTGGTCGTGGCGGCGCTTTCGAAGGCGTTGGCGGCGCCGGCCTTGGCGAGGATGTCGTTGACGATGCCCCTGGCGAAGACGGAGCTGAAGTCGTTGCTGCCCATCGACATGCTGGAGAAGAGCACCATGACCTTCGGTTTCATCTCGCCCTTGACCTTGTCGGAGACTGCCGCGATGTTCTTCTCCGACTCGGCGATCAGCTTCTCGGCCCGGTCACTGACGTTGAAGATCCTTCCCATGTCGCGCAGCAGCCGGTAGCTGTCGGCGATGGTCATTTTTGAAGGGTCGTCGTCGCAGCCCTGCGGGGAGACGTAGCTGTTGGCTCCTACCTGGTTCAGCTGCTCGCGGGTAGCGAAGCCGTTCTTCTGGTCGAAGCCGTACGTGGTGGTGGACAGGACGAGGTCGGGACGCAGGCCGAACATCGCCTCGCGCGGGATGTCGTAGGCCTCGTTGAGCTTGACGCCACCGGTGGGCAGCTTCTTGATGGCGGCGGCCCGGCCTGCGACATCGGAGGCGCCGTAAGTCTGCTCGTTGGCGACGATCCGGTCCCCCAGACCGAGGGCGAGGAGCGTGGAGACTTCGGCTACGGAGGCACCGTTCATGACGACGACCCGGCTGGGCGCCTTCGTGAACGTCTCTGTCCGGCCGCAGTTGTCCAGCCTCACCGGATAGCCGGCCTGCGAGGCCGGGGTCTTGGCCGTGTCGTGGGACGACGAGCCACACGCCGCTGTGAGCAGGCAGAAAGATGCGGCCAGGACGGTGGCGACCGGCCGGTTGATGGACATGCTGACTCCTGTGCGTGCGAGGTGCGTTGACGTTCTGAGAGCGTCTGATGCAGTAGTCGGGGCGCGGTGGCTGCGAGTTCCCACGAGTTCCTACGAGATCCGGAGCCGGGGTTGGTGCTCTCTTTCACCGGGAGCCCGGGGAGCACCAACCCGCTTGCGTGTCAGGCCGCCAGGGCAGCTGGTGCCTCGGCTTCCAGGAGTTGCCGTTCCAAGGTCGCCCGGGCGCGGGAGACCCGGGAACGGATGGTGCCGACGGGGCAGCCGGTGAAGCCGGCGGCCTCTATATAGGACAGGCCGACCACCTGGGTGAGGACGAACGCTTCACGGCGTTCGCCGGGCAGCGCGTCCAGCAGGTCGAACAGCGCCACTCTTTCTTCGAAGCCCGGAAGGCCGCGCGGCTGGTTGCGTTCGACGACCGGCTGCCAGTCGGGGACGTCGGCGAGCCGTGGCCTGGCGGCGGCGTGCCGGAAGCTGTCGACCACGGCACGGCGAGCAATGGACAGCAGCCAGGTGCGGGCCGAGGCTCGCCCCTCGAAGCGAGGCAGGCTATCCAAGGCCCGCGCGAAGGTTTCCTGGGTCAGGTCGTGCGCGCCCTGGGGATCGCCGCTGAGGCGGGCGACGTAGCACAACACGTCGTTGTGGAGCGCGCGGACGAAGTGCTCAGCTGCGCGGGCGTCGCCGCTACGGGCGGCCAGCGCCCAGGCGGTTGCCTCCGCGTCCGTCGCGGCGCGTCGGGTCCGGGAAGCGGGCAGGACGGTAACAGTCACGTGTATGTCCTTCTCGGGTCGTCAGGACGTCCGGGGCCGGCCGCTGGGAGCGGTGACGGCGTACCAGGACTTGAGGTGCGGCCGTACGCGGTGGGTACGGCGATGCCCGGGGCCCGACAGGAGGGTGTCCGCGCACGGCGGTACGTGGACGCGCCGGGCTGAAACGCCGGCAGGAAGGAACTGCGTGCCAACGTGGCAGGACGCAGAAGGAGAGCGAGACGTGAGGACCCGGTGGTTCCGGCTGTCAGGCGACAGCGGCACCCGTGGGCGGCGCCCGAGAGGTGAGGGAGCAGCAGAGGAGAAGGCGCGCCGGCCCCGGAACGTCGGCGGCGCGGCGTCGGCCCTCGATCGGGCGCGGGAGCGGCGGGGGCCCGGCCAGCAGCATCCGCAAGGGTGCCACCAGCCGCGTGGCCGCGGCCCGCAAGACGCGAAAGACCGCGCGCTCGCCGCACGCGAGCCAGAGCCCGCACAGGATTGCGGCCAGGAGGTGGGCGGCGAACATGCCGTACGGGGCGGTGCCGCTCGTACCGGTCATACCGTGCGTGTGGGGGGCGCCGGTCATGGCATGCGCCATGGGGCCCATCTCCATGGGACCCATGTGCATGGATCCCATCGAGCTCATGGAGCCACTGGAGCCCATTGGTGGAGAGCCCATGGCCATGCCACTCATGCTCGTCGTGGAGCCTGGGGCACTGGTCACGGCACCTCGTCCGGGCACCGACGCGGGTGTGAGCGTCTGCGCGAGCGAGAACCCCTCGTGCAGCACCGCCTGTGCAATCGTCACGACCGTGACGATCAGCATGTGCCCCCGTTCACGGCCGGCCAGCAGCCAGCCCGCGGTGCCGGTCCCGGCCGCACCGGAGACCATGGCCCACCAGGGGACCGAGGCGCCCGACATGAGCACGTGGCCGAGGGCAGCGAGCAGCACGCAGGCTGTGGCGAACACACAGGCCCGCAGCGCACGGCACCACCCTCGGACAGTCACAACCCGCCCATCCTCGCACTCGGCCTCCCCTCGTCGTCAGGGGGTACGTGCGGGCACCCGCCGTCCGAATCACCGACCAGCCAGTGCGCGCCTCACACTCGACGATCGGGAACTCGGCGACCGGGCGGCACGACTACTGGAACGAGGCACTTCCCGGACGCACCACCACCGCTAGGACCTTGACCCGCCCACTGCGCCGGAACTCCAGGGTGAAGGGCACCAGATCGCCCGAACGCCACTTACTGGCCGGAGCGGACACCGTCAGGTCCACCCCTTGCGGCGACATCACGACGCTCCCGCCCGCCGGTATCCCAACCGACTCGACACCGGCGCGGTAGGCCCCGTTCCCCTCGTTCATACGGTGCCGGGCGAGCGTTATGCCGCCGGGGACATCGCGCGAGGTCACCCGTATCAGTGTGTCTGCCGACCCGCCCTTGTTCTCCATACGGAAGAACGCGGCCGTCTCCGTGACTCCGGCGGACGGCAGCAGGACGCGTCCCTCGGTGACGTTCATACGTGCCGGGCTGCCCGCCTCGCCGGTGCCAATCCAGGCGGTGAGGCCCGCCAGTGCCACGCTGCACGCGGCGACGGGGACGAGGGCGGCCAGCACGCCGTCCTTCAGCCGACGCCGGTCGTAGAGGGCCGTGGTCGTCGACCTCACAGAACTGCCGCCTTCCCTGATCGTGCCCTGCGAGCACGGCCGCCGGGTGTCCGTTGCGGTTGCCAACCGCGCAGGCGCAGGCTGTTGGCCACCACGAGCACCGAGCTCACCGACATCGCGGCGGCGGCGAGCATGGGGTTGAGCAGACCCACCATGGCCAGCGGTACGGTGATGACGTTATAGCCGAAAGCCCACAACAGGTTGGCGCGAATGGTGCCGAGCGTCCGCCTGGCCAGCCCGACAGCGTCAACGAGTGCCTCGATGTCGCCGCGCACCAGAGTCAGGTCGGCTGCCCCGATGGCCACGTCCGTGCCGCTGCCCATGGCGATGCCCAGGTCGGCGCCGGCCAGCGCGGCGGCGTCGTTCACACCGTCGCCGACCACCGCGACCCGGCAGCCCTCCTCCCGCAGCCACCGGACCAGGACGGCCTTGTCCTCCGGGGAGCAGCAGACGTGCACCTCATCGATCCCGAGCGCCTCCGCCACCGCCCTCGCCGGAGCCTCGCGGTCTCCGGTGGCGAGCACCAGGCGCAAGCCCAGTCGCCGCAGCCGTTCCACGGCACGGTAGCTGCCGGGCCGCACGACGTCGCCGACGGCGATCAGCGCCACGGCCCTGCCGTCCACCCGGACCACCACGGGCGTGCACGCCTCCCCCTCAGCCGCGGCCAGAGCGTCGGCCAGCACGGGCGGCAACTCGCCCTCCGGCACGGCCACTTCGACCGTACGACCGGCCACACGCCCCGTGACGCCCCATCCCGCCGTGGCGGTGAAACCGATACAGTCCGGGAGCGGCCTCTGGCCCGCCGAGCGGCGCGCATACGCCGTGACCGCCCGCCCGATCGGGTGCTCGGAGCCCTGCTCCACCGCTCCCGCCAGGCGGACCACCTCCTCCTGCGCAGGGCCGCCGGGCACGGTGGTCACCCGGGCGACTGTCATGTGACCGGAGGTCAGGGTGCCGGTCTTGTCCAGGACGACCGTGTCCACGTGCTGGAGCGCCTCCAGCGTCTGCGGACCGCTCACCAGCACACCCAGTTGCGCCCCGCGCCCGGTGGCGGCCATCAGGGCGGTCGGGGTGGCGAGCCCCAGCGCACACGGGCAGGCCACGACGAGTACGGCCACGCAGGCGGTGAGCGCCGCCTGCGGGTCGGCGCCGGCGCCTAGCCAGAACCCGAGGACGGTCACCGCGATCGTCAGCACCACCGGCACGAAGACCCCGGCCACCGTGTCGGCCAGGCGCTGCGCCCGTGCCTTGCCCGCCTGCGCCTCGGTGACCAAGCGGGTGATCCGCGCCAGCCGGGTGTCCACACCGACGGCCGTCGCCCGTACGAGCAGCAGTCCGCCGGCGTTGACGGCCCCGCCGACCAGCGTCGAACCGGGGCCGACCTCGACCGGCTCACTCTCGCCGGTCACCAGAGACAGGTCCACGGCCGAACTGCCCTCCGCCACCTGCCCATCGGTGGCGACACGCTCCCCCGGACGCACGACGAAGACCTGCCCGACCCTCAACTGCCCGATGGGGACGGACCGCTCGCCGTGCTCGTCGCGGACGGACACCTCCTTGGCCGCCAGGTCCGCCAGCGCCCGCAGGGCCGTCCCGGTCCGCCGGCGCGCCCGCGCCTCCAAGTACCGTCCGGTCAGCACGAACAGAGGCACGCTCACCGCCGCTTCCAGATAGACGTGCGCAGTGCCGTCCGACGCGGACGGCAGCAGACTGAACGGCATCCGCATCCCCGGTTCGCCCGCTCCGCCGAGGAACAGCGCGTACGCCGACCAGGAGAAGGACGCCACCACTCCCAGACAGACCAGTGTGTCCATGGTGGCCGCGGAGTGGCGCAGCCCGCGTAGCGCGCGCTCGTGGAAGGGCCAGGCGCTCCACACCGCCACGGGGGCGGCCAGCGCGAAGCACAGCCACTGCCAGTTGCGGAACTGGAGGTCGGGCACCATCGACAGCACCAGTACGGGGGCGGCGAGCAGTGCGGTGATGAGAAGCCGTTCGCGCTCCTGCCGGGTGGCGGTCTCGGTGCCGTCCGGGTCGGCGTCCGCCGTCCGCTCGTCCTCTTGGACGGGCGGTACGGGCAGGGCAGCCTGGTAGCCGGCCTGTTCGACCGTGGTGACGAGTTCCTCCGGCGCGATGGCCGCCGGGTGACTGACCCGAGCAGTTCCGGTGGCGAGGTTCACGGTGGCCGTGACGCCGTCCAGCTTGGTGAGCTTCTTCTCCACCCGCCGCACACAGGCCGCGCAGGTCATTCCGCCGACGGTCAGGTCCGTGACCACGAGACCGGTCACCGCTTCACCCGCCGTCACTGCCCACTCCCGTACGTCATCCGCGGCATGTTCTGCATGCTCTTGTCCGTCCCGGGCATCTCCTCCATGCCGCCACCACTGCCGTCTCCACCGTCTCCGCTTTCGACGCTCCCGGTCCCGTGAATGCCGGGTGCCACCGGCCCGGCAGCCGATCCGACGGCGTAGGACACTGAGAACACGAGGACGAGCAGCAGCAGGAAACCGCACCACGCCGGGGGCGGCAGCAGCCTGCGGGCGATCACGCCGACAGGGTGGGACGGTTGTCGGATCTCGGCCATGCTCGACCTTCCTGGTCGCGTCGAACCGTCATACAACGGACATCACTTGAAGCCGTACCGTTGCAGGAGTCGGCCAGTTGGAACGCTGAGTTCCCGCGCCGAAGCGTGACGTGCGACACATGAGAGGCATTGGTCTTCGCGTGGTGCGTGTCAATGTCCGGCTGCGTCAGGTCACCGCACCGGACCTCGCGGCGATCTCCGGTTACGGCTGCGGCGTATAGGGCCGCCCGAGGTTCGAGGCGGCGGAGGTCGACCTGCCGGAGGGCAGCCTGCTCGCCCTCTACGCCGACGGCCTGATTGGAGCCCGCGACCACGACGCCGAGACCGGCCTCGCGCTCCTGCGCCACACACTCAATGAAACCCCCAGAGATCCGCGGCGACGCAACGGGCGTCGGCCGATTCGTTGTCCTCAGCACTGATGCCGACTATGAGCAGGAGCTGCTCGTTGGGGGTGTGTGCGGTCTCATCGGCAACATAGAAGTGTCTGTGTCCGGAGCTCTCGACCACCCTGCACCCGATCTTGGCCGCCCGGTCCACCCCGCTCGCCCGGCCGGTGATCGGTACGGTCCGCCCGCGCCGCGGCAAGGGCGCCGATGTCCGCGGCGCGAAAAGCCGTCGCCCAGGCCCTGGCCATCGCGAAGGACGCGGGCGGAACCGGAATCCGGATGGTGCGGGCGGACAACCTGTTCTGCACCGCCGACGTGGTCTCCGCCTGCCACACAGCCGGTGCCCACTTCTCCCTGACCACGGGCCTGAACCCCTCCATCGCCGCCGCGATCGGCCGCATCACCGAAGACGCCTGGGTCTCGATCCACTAACCCGAGGCCATCGTGGATCCCGACACCGGCGAAATGGTCTCCGCCGTCGAGGTCGCCGAGACCGAGTACACCGCGTTCACCGGACGCAAGAAAGCCGAGCAGATCACCGCCCGACTGATCGTGCGCCGGGTGCGACGCCTGAACACGCGAGTAGCCACCAGACAGGGCGAGTTGTTCGACTTCTGGCGCTACCACCCCGTTTTCACCAACAGCCCTTCGGCATGCTTCAGGCCGAACTGCACCACAGGCAACATGCCGTCGTGGAACAGGCGATCGCGACGGGAAGTCCTCCGCGCTCGCCTACCTGCACTCGGGAAACTTCCAGGCGAATGCCGCCTGACTGACCCTGCGGGCCATGCCGCACAATCTGCTGCTGGCCGCCGGCGCCCTGGCCTCGGCCTTTCACGCCAAGGCCCCCACCGCCACACTCTGCGCCCACCTGATCCACGTCTCTGCCCGACTCGCCCGCACCGCGAAGATCAAACTGCCCGCCCACCCTGCCCGCCAACTGGCCGTGGCAGCACGCCCACCAGGACTTGTTCGAAGCCGTCCACCACTCGTCATCAACACCTTGACGGCCTCTGTCTACACCGCACTCTGACGGCCGCCCGGCCACCGGCGACACCGCCACGACCCAGCCCCGACCCGAAAGACACCTCGGACAGGCCACGACCCGAGCGCGGCGGACACTGCACGCCCGCGAACTCATGGCCCCACCCCACCATCAGCCCTCGGCGAGAAAGCGGACTTCGGAAACATCAGCCGGTGGATCGGGGTTCAGTGACTCCTGTGGCTGGGGGAAACCCGCGATGACACCGCTGTAGCTGATGGTGCCTTCGTTGATCTAGTGGGCGTGCACGACCACGATCCCGCCCAGCAGCTCGCCGGCAAGCGCTGTGGCCGTGGGGGATACCCCCGCCACCCGGCACATCAGCTCAAGCCCGTAAAGTCTGGCCCAGGTGGCCGCGTTCCAGGAGCCCATGTCGGCCAGCGCTGCCGCTACTTCGGCCACCTTGACGCCCTTACGGCGCGTCGGCTTATCGCGCAAGTGGGCAACAAGTGCCCCATTACGGTGCACGACGAAGTCTGACTCCATATCATCGCGACGAGCGGGGCCATCGGCGCGCACACGGGTGATGTGACAGTTGGTCACGGCCAGCGTCCCTGCCGACAACTCCGGCCTGGGCGGGCCCATCCGCCAGTCACCGGCCAGCACCAGCGTGTGCGGGCCCAGCGCGACAGCAGCGACAGTGACCGCCTCGGCACCGGCTGGGTGCCGGTCGCGGCAGGCAGCCAGCTGCGCCCAGGTTCCACGGGTGAGCGCGTCACCCGCGAGGCCTAGCCGGCGCAGCGCCTCGGCAGGTCCGAGATCGCGCACGACCGTCGCGCAGTAGCCCCCCTCGCCTGTCAGGGAATCCACCCACGCTTCCAGCTGATGCTGGCACGACACAGGTGGCTGCTGTGGCGGGGCGGCCTCGGACAGGCCGCCCCGGGCTGTGGTCCACACCACTGTGCGATCGCCGCCGCGCAATTGCGCCTGACCCCTGACCACGACCAGCTCATGTCCTGGGCCGGCTATCTCGCTGACCACCGTTCCGTCGGGGTAGCGCATCTGCAGCATCCCGTCCTCGTCGAGGACGAGATACATCCGGGCCTGGGCCTCGGCGTCTCGCGGGTGAACCACCCCATGCTTATCCATCACGTTGAGCTGGCCCTGCTCGTAGGCGTGGTTCCACTTCAGCTCGCCATACGTATCGAGCACCGCTACCCACGAACCATCGGCAATCAGAACGGTACTGCCGTCGTCGCTGGTCAGGCTCTGATGCCGTAGTCTCTCGCCGCGCCGTAGCACCGCCCTTCGCCCTGGCTGCGGGGCGGCCACTGGTACGGTCGCCGCCCCGGTGGTCCAGACCACCCGGCTGTCGTCATCCACCAGCACAGCCTCGCCGCTGTCCCGCACCTCCAGCCGCTGTGCGCCGGACCTGGCTGTGCCACTCGTCCACACCGGCCGCCGGCCGCCGCCCCAAGCCACCAGATCGCCATCCAGGCCCAGAGCCAGGCAAGAAGACCGCCCGACCGGGGCGGACCACACCGGCCGACCCAGCGTGTTCTCATACAGAACCACCCCGGAGCCCATAGTATGAAGCAGGGAGTAGCCACCCGAAGACGAGGTGAGCGACTGGCACCTCAGCACCCCGCCCCGCGCCAGCCAAGAACCACCATGCCCCGGCGGCAACTTTGCATCCGCATCAACCGTCACAGACAGATCCTTAAACTTGTCCTACCTTCCAAGCGTGGGCCTGAGGCGGTCATTCGTAAGATCGTCGGGCTCCGGGCTTCTGGGTCTGGCTGTGAGCTTGTCGCCACTCGATGGCTCACGCTGATCGATTGCGGGTATGGTCTCACCCGGACGTGATCAGTCGATGTCCGGATCATCGGCCTCTTCCAGGAGACGGGCCGCGAGGTCGTCGGCCCACTCCACAGCCCAAGTGCGAAGCGCGGTGACGGTGGCGTCATCGAGGCCGTAGGCGGCGAAGGCTTCGTCGTCCGTCCACTCGGCGCCGGTGAGGTTCGACTGCAGATCCTCGTGCTCGAAGCGGCCGCGGGAGTGGCGGCGGCCGAACTCCTCGAGCTCGGCATTGCTCCAGCGGCGGGATGCTGCGAACACGTCGATCAGGTCGCGGGGTGCTCCGCGGTCGGCGAGGGCGCGGACCTTGGTCCCAATCACGTCCTCCTCCGCGAGGATGGGCCCGTATGGGCTATTGGCGACCGGCCGCCAGAAGATCTCCTTGAGGATGTCGACTTCGCATTCTTGCCCGGTGGCCGGGTCGGTCACGGTGAAGCGGGCGGACAGCGGGGCGGTCTCGAGCGCGTGCACCTGCCAGCCGCGGGCTTCCAGGCCGACGCGGAGTGTGGCGGCGATGTCGGCCATGGGCGCCGGGTTTTCGGTGGCGACGTCGAGGTCTTGACTGGGGCGGTTTACGAGGCGGTGCGCCCGCACGGCGTATCCACCGGTGAGGACTAGTGGATACGGGGAACCGAGCGCCATCACATCTGCCAGGAGCCGCGTGTGCAGCTCCGGCATGTCCGTCACGCGGCTGCCCGGGTACGGGCGGCGAGCTGGGGGAAGTCGTCCTCCCACACGGTGCGCACGGTGCGACCGACGAGTGTGCGCAGCACCGGCCACAGATGGAGAAGCATGTCCCGGTTGAGGTAGCGGGGCAGGTCGTCACGCAGGCCCTCGTGCAGGACGGTGCGGTACAAGCCCATGCGCTGGCGAGGCTTGCCTAGGTCGTACGACGTCATCCCGGACCAGGCCATGTGCAGCGGTAGCTCCACGACACCATGAGTCGGCCCTTGCAGCTGGTCCAGCGACTGTGGAAGACGAAGCCGGAACTTCTCCCGGTACAGCGCGAGGTCCTCGGCATCCGCGCCCGAGAGGTCTCTCGGTGCCGGGGCGCGATGCTGTGAGCTGGAAGCCATGAGCCCATTATGGCGGTTGAAGAAGCGGCGCGGGGCATGGGAGCGAGCCGATAGCTGGAGTGAGCAAGAAGGAGCCAGCAGGGGGCTGATCGTGGCAGCTCGGCTGGTGTGCTCGACCTGTATGCCAAGGTTACCGCGTGGAGCGTGTCGCAGGCTTGCGCCCCGTGCCTCACTGCGGGCTTCACGCGGCGGCGCACGGGTGAGGAGCACTCTGCCGCGAGTTCGTGAGGCGGCTGGGGGAAACGTCTTGATGCTCGTTCGACGCTGATTCTGACGGAGTATCACGACGCTTGCTCAGTCGGCGGTCGCCCAAGTCGCAGATCTTGGTCGGTTCCGAAGTTTTGATCCTCGGCGGCTGCGCGCGCTGGGGCAGCCGCAGCGACGCCTTCCACCAGCCCGGCGTGGCAATCGGCGGCAAGACCAGCATCCGGGAGCGGTCCGCTTCGAGCCGGTCCGCCGGGCGGGCCTGCAAAGTGCGGTGGATGCGCCGGCTCGCCCTGGTCAGCCAGTCTGCAAGCTGGATGTTGAAGTCCGCCGGCGAGGTAAACACTCGGCCGGGAAGGAACGAAGTTCCCAGAATGAGGCCTTCCTCGGCCTCGCCGTCTGCCTGATCATGCACCGCCACGTCCAGCGGCTTTGTTAGGGCCAGTAAGCCATCGCCGCCAAATCAGCGCCGACACGGTAGCTGTCCCGGAGTCGGTCGGTGCGCACCCCCGGGTCTTTGCACAGCCAGCCACTCGCTCCGGCCAGAGTGTGGCCGTCCGGGCTGAACGGGAGGTATAGCGGAGCTCCTGGCCCTCGGCTTGATTTTGGTGCGCTCCATGCGGCTGATTGCGACGTCGAGCAGCGGGGACCGGGCGCACTCGCAGCCTCAGCGCCAGTCGGGTGCCCCTGAGACGGGCGGAAGGTGAGTTTCGATCTTCGCTCGTGTCTCCCGCATCACGGAGACGATGTGGACCTCGTGTTCCCGGGTGAGCCGGGCCACCGGAACCGAGCAGCTGATGGCGTCGGTGGCGGGTGTGTCGTACCTCAGAGCGAAGCCGAAGCCGGCGATACCGGTCACCGTCTCTTCGCGGTCGATGGAATAGCCGCGCTCGCGCACCTGGGCCAGGTCGTCGAGCAGTGCGGCACGGTCGGTGTGAGTGTTCCCTGTGAGGGCGGTCAACGGCCTGTCCGCCATAGGTAGTTCGTCGTCGGCGCGCTCGGCGAGCAGCGCTTTGCCGAGGGCTCCGGCATGGGCCGGGACGCGACGGCCGACCCGGCTGATGGTGCGCAGGTACTCATGGGACTCACGGGTGACGAGGTAGACGACGTCCGGGCCGTCGAGCCGTGCCATGTGGATCGTCTCGCCGAGCGTGTCCGAGGCCTCGTCGAGGTAAGGGCGGACCGCACGGATGCGCCGGTCGCCGTCAAGATAGCTGGTGCCGGTGAGCAGCGCGCGGATCCCGATGCCGTAGAGGGAGCCGGTGGCGTCGGTGCGGACCCAGCCGCAGTCGACGAGGGTGCGGAGCAGCTGGTACATGCTGCTGCGTGGCACGCCCAGATCCTCCGCGAGCTCGTCCAGGCGCGAGGGCTGCTCGCCCCGCGCGGCGAGCAGTTCCAGCAGCGCGACGGTCCGGGCCGCCGACTTCACGCCGCGGACACCTCTCCCCTCCGACATGGCCCCATCGTAATTCCGCAGCAAACCGTGTCTGCACGCCCATTGACCCGTCCTGTTCACCAATTTAATCTGCATCTGCATACATGGACGGCATCTGCATACAGGGATGGAGCTCATGGCAGAGATCAGCGCGGAGGTCGCAGAAGCCACCCAGCGGCTCCGTGACGGAATGGCAAACGGGGTGCTGTCCTTCCCCCTCACGAGCTTCCGGGACGACGGCAGCCTCGACCTGGACGCGTACAGGGCGTACCTGGCCGACAGGTTGGCCACAGCACCCGGCGCGGTGTTCCCGGCCTGCGGGACCGGAGAGTTCTTCTCGCTGGACGAGGACGAGTACCGGGCGGTTGTACGGACCACGGTCGAGATCGCCGACGGGCGGTTGCCGGTGGTCGCAGGCATCGGCTACGGCTGGGCGCAGGCGCTGCGGTTCGCCCGGATCGCGGAGGAAGCCGGTGCCGACGCCGCGCTGGTACTGCCGCATTACCTGGTCGGGGCCCCGCAGGACGGTCTGGTGGAGCAGTTGAGCCGGATCGCCGCCGGGACTCGGCTGCCACTCATCGCCTACCAGCGCGGCCAGGTCTCCTTCACCGCCGACGGCCTGCGCCGGATCGCGCGGATCCCCACCGTCGTCGGCCTGAAGGACGGACACAGCGACCTCGACCGGCTCCAACGCCTCACGCTCGCCGCGCCCGACGGCTTCCTCTTCTTCAACGGCGCCGCCACCGCTGAGCTTCAGGCCCGTGCGTACGCCGCCGTCGGCGTCCCCGCGTACTCATCCGCGGTCCACGCCTTCGCGCCCGAGATCGCGAACGCCTTCTTCGCCGCTCTGCGGGACGGGGACGACGCGGGCGTGACCAGGCTCCTGCGCGAGTTCTACGTTCCGCTGGTCGAACTGCGCGACCGGGTGCCGGGCTACGCCGTCTCCCTGGTCAAGGCCGCCGCCCGGCTGCGTGGCCTCCCGCTCGGTCCGGTGCGCGCCCCGCTCACCGACCCCGGCCCGGTCGACCTCGCCGACCTGGAGAAGGTGCTGGATCACGGCCTGAGCCTGGTCGGCGCCGCACGCCGATCCGCTTGACGATCCTGCACCCGACGAACCCGCGGGTGCCCGTCGTGTTCGCCTGGTAACCCCCTACAGCCTGGACCGGAGCAGGCTCAGGCCAGTACCCACCCCGTCTCTCCTCGCTACCCCCACGCGCGGTACGGCCACAGCCGCCGCCCTCATCACCCCCAGTACCACGCGCCAGCGCCCTACCGCTCCTCCGGACGTGCGGCCGATCACGCCGTACACCGATCGGACCGTGCGCCGAGCCGGCGGAGCCTCCGACTGCTCACTCAACAGTTCAAAGGGGAACTGCCATGCCTCTGCTCGTAGTCGGGATCAGTGTTCTGAGTCTGCTTCTCCTCATGACCAGGCTGAGGCTCAACGGCTTCGCAGCCCTCCTGCTCGTGGCGGTCGGCGTCGCACTGGTCCGTGGAATTCCCGTGGCGAGCATCCCGGATGTCCTCTCCGAAGGCATCGGGGACCAGATCGGCGACACCATGCTCACCATAGGACTGGGCGCCATGGTCGGCCGCGTCATGGGGGACTCCGGCGCCGCACAGCGGATAGCCTGCACGCTCCTCCACGCCTTCGGCCCCCGGCGGGTTCAGGTGGCCATGGTGATCACGTCCATGCTGATCGGCGTGACCATGTTCTACGAGGTCGCTTTCATCATCATCGTGCCCATCGCGTTCACCCTGGTCAGGGTCACCGGATCGAAGCTGTTGTGGGTCGGCCTGCCGATGTCCATCGCCCTGTCCACCATGCACAGCTTCCTGCCGCCGCACCCCGGCCCCACCGCCGTCGCCGCGACCTTCCACGCCTCCGTCGGGCTGACGCTGTTCTACGGCCTGTTCATCGCCGTTCCCCTCGGTACGCTAATCGCCCTCACCTGGCCTCGCCTTCCGTTCATCAAGGCGATGACCCCGTCCATCCCCAAGGGCCTGGTCAGCGAGCGCGAGTTCACCGACGAGGAAATGCCAGGCCTGGGCTGGTCGTTGTTCGTGTCGCTGTTCCCCGTGGTGCTGATCGTCGCCGCCGCCGTGACCGACATGGCCACCGCCGAGAGCCCGTTCCTGCACGTCATCACCTTCATCGGCTCGGCACCGATCGCGCTGCTGCTGACGCTGTGTCTGGCGGTCTGGGCGTTCGGTCCGCGGATCGGCCGGAGTCTGGACGACGTCGGCGCCTCCTGCACCTCGGCGGCCCAGGCGATGGCGATGATCCTCCTGGTGATCGGTGCCGGCGGGGCCTTCAAGAACGTCCTCGTCGAAGGAGGGATCTCGGACTACATCAAGGACGCCACCGAGGGCTGGTCCATCTCGCCGATCGTCCTCGCCTGGGTCATCGCCGTCATCCTCCGCGTAGCGCTCGGATCGGCCACGGTTGCCGTCGTCACGGCCTCCGGCGTGGTGCTGCCGCTCCTGGCGGGCAGCGGGGTCCACCCGGAGATGATGGTTCTTGCGGTCGCCTGCGGTTCCATCGCCTGCTCCCATGTCAACGACCCGGGATTCTGGCTGTTCAAGGAGTACTTCAACCTCTCCGTCATCGAAGCGATCAAGGTCCGTACCACCTATACGACGGTGCTCGCCGTCCTCGGCCTGGGTGCCGTCCTGGTGGCCGAGCGGACCCTCGACGTCCTCAACCTCTGAACCCGCCAGCCTCCTGGACCCGGAAACATCCGACCCACCGCACCACCTCACCGCAGAAGGACACCCGATGAGCAGCGGACAGCCGACCGTCACGTCGTTCTCCGTCTACCCGGTCGCCGGCCGGGACAGCATGGAGCTGAACCTTTCCGGCGCACACGGCCCCTACTTCACCCGCAACGTCGTCGTCCTCACCGACTCCGAGGGACGTACCGGACTCGGGGAAGTACCCGGCGGGGAAAAGATCACGCAGACGCTGCGAGACGCCGAGTCCCTGGTCGTCGGCGCGAAGGTGGGCGACTACAAGCGCGTCCTGCGCATGATCGGCGACCGGTTCGCCGATCGAGACGCCGGTGGACGGGGTGCCCAGACCTTCGACCTGCGGACCACTGTCCACACCGTCACCGCCGTCGAGTCGGCGCTGCTCGATCTCCTCGGACAGCACCTCGACGTGCCCGTCGCGGCGCTCCTGGGAGATGGTCAACAGCGGAATTCCGTAAAGGTGTTGGGCTACCTCTTCTACGTCGGCGACCCGGACGCGACCGACCTGGAGTACGTCCGCGAACCCGACTCTCCTGTGGAGTGGTACCGGGTCCGGCACGAGGAGGCCCTGTCGCCGGAAGCGATCGTCCGTCAGGCTGAAGCGGCCTACGACCTCTACGGATTCCGGGACTTCAAGCTCAAGGGGGGCGTCCTGGAGGGCGCCGAGGAGGTCATGGCCGTACGCGCCCTCAAGAACCGTTTCCCCGAGGCCCGGATCACCCTCGACCCGAACGGCGCGTGGTCACTGCGCGAGGCGATCGAGCTGTGCCGGCCCCTGGTCGGCACGCTCGCCTACGCCGAGGACCCCTGCGGAGCCGAAGGCGGCTACTCCGGACGGGAGATCCTCGCCGAGTTCCGGCGCAACACCGGCCTTCCCACCGCAACCAACATGATCGCCACCGACTGGCGTCAGATGACCCACGCCCTGGCCCTCCAGTCGGTCTCCATCCCGCTGGCCGACCCGCACTTCTGGACCATGCAGGGCTCTGTGCGCGTAGCGCAGCTGTGCAACGCGATGGGCCTGACCTGGGGCTGCCACTCCAACAACCACTTCGACATCTCCCTGGCCATGGTGACCCACTGCGGTGCTGCGGCACCGGGTGAGTACAACGCCCTGGACACACACTGGATCTGGCAGGAGGGACTGGAACGGCTCACCACCGCCCCACCGCGCATCGATGCCGGTGAGATCGCCGTCCCGGACGCCCCGGGGTTGGGCGTCCACCTCGACACGGACCGGCTCCTCGCGGCCCACGAGCTCTACCGGGAGAAGGCATTGGGGGCACGCGACGATGCCGTCACCATGCAATACCTGATCCCTGACTGGGAATTCAACGCCAAGCGCCCCTGCCTGGTGCGGTAGACGACTGTCTGAGTGCCCTGCTCTCTTCCGCCCATGGTGTGCGCGACGCCAGAACGATCGTCTCGTCCGCCAAGGCCGCCTCGACGGGCGCCGCACCGACAGCAGTATGGTCACCCGCCGTCACGAAAAGCTGGGTCGACACCGGCTTCAAGAATGCCGTCGTCGAGCACGGCGCCACCCTCGGAATCGACGTCGAGGTCGTCAACAGAAACCCCGAGAAGCGCGGCTTCCACGTCGTGAAAAGGCGCTGGGTGGTAGGGCGCAGCATTGGATGGATCATGCTGCACCGGCGTCTCGCCCGCGACTACGAGACCCTCACCACCAGCTCCGCAGCCATGATCCACGTCGCCTCGATCGACAACCTCGCCAAGCGGATAACGGACGAGACCACCCCCACCTGGCGAGGAACTTACTAGAAGATAAGGGGCAATCTTTTTAGATCAAACGCCCTCTGAACGAGCGTCTCATCCTGACTTTCGGCTGGCGCCCCCGGACCTTCCCTCCCGCCCCGCCTGGTCACCCGACGGACACTGGATCAGATGCACTGGACTTCCACTTCGAATGGGACACCAGCAGTGGCTGGGCCCTGGCTGTAGTAGTCCGTGGAGCCGAGCTGGTCCCCCCTGGGTGGGAGTTGGCCTCACGCCAGTACCCGAGAAGGTCGCCGATTTCTTCCTTGCCGGCGTTATGGACTTCCGCAACGCTGGCAGCAAGGACTGTTCCCGCTACCGCCGGACTGGTGACGACCTCGACGGCCTGGCCGAACGGCTCGCTCCGTTCCACGAGAAGACCTCGTTCGAATGACCCTTTCAGTCACCCCCCGCAACGCCGTCGCGGAGCGCTTGGCCGTCAACGCCGTACTCCACGACGGCAAGGACGCGATCCTCTCCGTCCCCGTACGTGCCGGAGAGCTTGCTGCCCTCCAGTATCTGGTCTACATCGCCGGCATGGGCGATGACCTCCGAGAAGTAGCCATATTGCTCATCGCAGACCTCACGACTCGCGCCGTCCCTACAGCCGACAAGAACCACGCCCAGGTCGTCATCGCTCACAGCGCCGGAACGGAGCAGGCGAAACAGGTGGGTCTCCCACAAAAGCGTGGCTGGGCGAGAAGTGGGCCATGAAGGGATGGAGGCTGCCTACGGCACCTCGGTGCCACAGACGTGGCCGCCGACTGGGATGCCGCCGAAGGAGGGGGCTTGGCCGCGTCACTCGCGGGTCGACGCCGGGACGGGCACGGTGACTGTGGTCGGCGCCACCGCGATGTTCTCGTCGTGTCCGTCCTTGCGGCCGTGAAGGCCGAGCGCTGAAAGGACTGCGCCGATGAGGGCGAGGATGCCCGTGACGAGAGCGGCAGTGTGGACGCCGTTCATGAAGGCGGTGTGGCTGCCCTCCATCACGGAGGCCCTGAGCTGCGAGGGCATCGTGTCGGACACCGGTGCGACGCCCATGGCCACCGCGTCCTTCGCCTCCTGGAAACGCCCGGCGACCGCGTCGGGCACGCCCGACTCGGTCAGCGAGTCGGTGAGCGTGGAGCCGACACGGCTGCTGATGAGCGAGACGAGCACCGAGGTGCCGAGCGCGCCGCCGACCTGGAGCGAGGTGGCCTGCAGGCCGCCCGCGACCCCGCCATCTTGGACGGGAGCGTTGCCGACGATGGCGGCGGACGACGCGGACATCACCATGCCGACGCCGAGGCCGAGCGCGATGAAGGGCGGCCACATGGTCGCGTACGACGAGTCCACGCTCCACCCGAGCATCGTGAACGCGGCGCTGGCCTGGAGCACCATCCCGAGTGGCATGGTCAAGCGCGGGCCGAACCGCTGCGTGAGCTGCGCGCCGAGCGGCGAGGACAGCATGGAGGCGGCGCTGAGCGGCAGGGTGCGCACACCGGATTCGACGGGCGTGAAGCCCCGTACGTTCTGCAGGTACAGCATGACGAAGAAGATCACGCCGAGCATGATGAAAAAGTTCAGCGCGGTGACGACCGTGCCTATGGTCAGGGCCGGGTTGCGGAAGAGCCGCATGGGCAGGAGCGGGTGCGCGACGCGGGTCTCGTACCAGCCGAAGAGGACCAAGACGACAACTCCCCCGGCGATCGCGCCGAGCGTACCGCTCGAAGTCCAGCCCCATGTCTCACCCTTGACGACACCGAAGACGACGGCCAGCAGTCCGAGCGCGAGCAGGACGACGCCGGGCACGTCGAACTTCTCGCTGGCGGCCGCCTCGTTCTTGGACTGCGGCAGGACCAGCAGGCTGACGAAGAGGGCGATGACGCCGACAGGGGCGTTGATGTAGAAGACGGACTCCCAGCTGACGTGCTCGACGAGCAGTCCGCCGACGATCGGGCCGAGTGCGGTGGAGACGGACGAGATCATCGCCCAGATGCCGACCGCCGTCCCGAACTTTTTCGGCGGGAACACGGCACGCAGCAGCGCGAGGGTGTTGGGCATGAGCATCGCACCGAAGGCGCCTTGTACGGCGCGGAAGGCGATGACGCCCTCGATCGAACCGACGAGCCCGATCGCAACGGACGAGGCCGTGAACCCCACGACGCCGACGAGATAGAGGGTTCGGCGCCCGAAGCGGTCGCCGAGCTTGCCGCCGAGGATGAGGGTGGCGGCAAGGGCGAGCAGGTAGGAGTTGGTGACCCACTGCAGTTCAGGGGTGGTGGCGTTTAGGTCGCGGGCGATCTCGGCGTTGGCGATCGCGACGACGGATCCGTCAAGACCGACCATGAACAGGCCGAACGCGACGGCGATCAGTGTCAGCCAGGGGTTCGCGCGGAGACCGCGGTGGTGGGGATCGGATACCGAAGTGGGCGCTGTGGAGCCAGGTGTGACAGACATGCGTGAGATGTCCTCGAGACGTGTGGCGCGCGGCTGGGGCGCGTGGACATGTGTGAGGTAGGGCTGCGCAGGAGGGCAGCACACTCTGCCTTGCCGCGGCAGCGGCAGCGGCAGCGGCAAGGGGACAGGCGTACGGGAAGCCGGACCGGTCAGGCGGACTGGTCGGCGAGGTGTTGGGCGAGCGCCTCGAGGGCGCCGAGAGCCGCGCCGAGAGCCTCGAGATCGCCGTCGGTCAGAGTGCGCAAAGCTGACGAGAGGTGCCGCGTCGCGATGCCCTCGGCCTCACCGATACGTTGACGCGCCATGGCGGTGACGCACAAGCGCGCCACGCGCTTGTCAGTGCCGTCCTGATGCCGCTCCAGCAGACCTGCATCGGTGAGGCGGCTGACCAGGGTACTGACGTTGTTCGGCACCATATGCAGCACGTCGGCGGCCTTGTGGACGGTCGCGCCGTCGTGTGCAGCGACGTAGCGGAGCAGGGCCAACTGCCTCTCGGGGAGCCTGGGGTCAGGCAATTGCCGGTCGATGCTCTGTTTGATGTGCCGGTTCAGCACGGGCAGGCATGCCACGAGGCCAGCGGCCACATGGTCGACACCGCGGCTCGGACGAGCCTCCCTGATTCCGGTCACACCGCGAAGTTACCTATGAAGAGAAACCTATGTCAAGATACCAATCTACGAAGTCGATGACGCGGCAGGTGAGGTAGTCGACTCCACGCACGCAGCAAGGCTTCCACGCGTCTGCCCGGAGTCGGGCGCGCACTTGCGGGGGTCGTCCATCAGCCGGTCGCCGGTCTGCGGTGGCGCCGGAGCCAGGCCCGCGCCGTCTGCCGCGTGCTGCATGCTCCTCGACGTCTATGTGCTCCACGTTTTCGAGCGGGCTCTACGCCGGACGGCGTGCCATCGAGGCCGGCGGTATGGCCAGCCGATGCCCGTTGAAGTTCCTCGACCGCCTGAACAGATGGCCGGCCTACTGGTCCGAGAACCTGACCCGGGCAAGGGAGGTGCTGGAACAACGCCGCGGACCAGTCGGGAAGTTGACCAGTCGCTTGAGCCGTTGGCCGAACTCAAGCGCGCTGTGCTGTACGCGTAGCCGTCCTCAGGGTCACCAAGATTCGATGACACAGCGACCAGGCTCCCATGTCACAGGACACTCGATGCTCCCGCTCCGGCTCGCCGACCTCCATGTTCCGGAGGCTCGGAAGGTGTTTGATACCCCCGTCTTGTGAATCTTCGCCTGGATGGCCTGGGCGGTCTTCCAGATGGACCACCTGCCCTTCTCTTCGCGGCTTCTGGTCGTCGGGCCGCGGTGGTCACCGGTGCCGGTGCGGTGCTCTTCTCGAGCCACGCCTGAAAGAGATGGGCGATGGTCTCGATGCCCGCAAGTTTGCGAGGTCCTCCGGGCCGGGGCGGCAGGTGTAGACAGTTTTGAAGTGGCCGTCCTCGATCGGCACAGCGGCGGTCGTAGGTCGTAGTGCTTTCTGCCGAGGCATGTTGCGCCGGGAGACGGATCCATTCCCGTCCACGCGTTCCTAGGGTGATCCCCATGAGCGACGCCGCGCACAAGACCTCCCGCGACCGGGCCCTGGATGTCGTCCGGGGTTACGTGGACCACGACGCCATCGCGGTCCGAGATTCGCTGGACGGCCTGGACGCCGGCGGCTCCCTGGAAACGTATGCCGTCCTCAACGGCCTGCTGCGCTCCACCATCAGCATCATGGAGCTGACCGGCAGGACGTGGCGGATCGAGGACCTGGTACGACGGGCCGACGAAGTGGCCGTCTCGGCACCGCCGCACTACGAGTTCGCCGTGGCCGAGGCGACACGGGCGTGGGCCCGCGGGGACGAGTCGGCCATGCGCGCGGCATCGTCCCACGACCTCACCGGGGCCGTGCACATCACCGCCGTCGGCGTCACCGTTCTGGGGCTGGCGGTGTGGGGCCGCACCGGGTTCCTCGACGTGCTCGCGGAGTTCCGGCACGCCGCGGTCACGCTCACCGATGAATGGATCTACGACATCCCTGAGCCCTCGTAGTCCAGCCACAAGACTCTCGCCGGCCTCGTCGTCGATGCCACCCCGCCTGCGAAGCCGGCGAGACCCCCGTCACGCCAGGACGCGCCATCTTCCAGAGCCCGCTGCCCGCCCTTCTTCCCAGAACCATGGGCTGGCTCCGCACCGCCGATCACCTCGCCGACACCGACCAGCCACGACTAGCCACCGTCCCTCGACGAACTGTCCAGGACCGCAGCGGTCACGTCGACTCGGTGAAGAAGCGGCACTCTTCCGCCTCGGCCTCATCGCGCCCAAAGACAAAGGAGAAGCTGTACGTCTCGTCACCGGCCGTGTCGCCCGGACGGCTTGCGCCGGCTGGCGGACCTACGAGATGACGTGATCGACATGGGCCGCCGGGAGGCACAGGCACGTCTCCAGCCGGCACCGTGCCCTGGGCCGACTGCCAGCTCGAACTGAGGACAGGCCTGGCTGGCACGGAAAGGGATGAAGACGAGAAGGGCCAGGCCGTTCCTGGAAGCGGAGTCGGCCTGCTGTGACGTCTGGCTACTGCTTCGGCGGCAGTGCGTTCCGGAGTGATCTGCTGGCCAGTCAAGTCCGCGGCCGACCAGTTCGTTTACGGCGGCCCCCAAGGAGTGGGGAGTGAAGCCCGTCTGACGAGCCATCTTCGCGGCGGAGATGCCGGTGTCCATACGAGGTGCTGGAGAGCGTTGTGCTGCGCGGGCGCGAGGCCGAGCGCACGCAACGCCCTCTCCAGGCGCAGCCCCATCACAAGACTCACTGTTACGCCAGATAGCTGGTCCGCGCGGACGGGTTGCCCGCGTGCCGCTCATGACCTCCGAAAGCAAAGTGCCTGATATTTGCATGCCAGAAATAGAAGCTACCTTACTGTTGTTTTCGTCGCTGTCGTTGTCGTCAGCCATGGAGAAGCCCGTGTCCACGTCACCGCCCAGGACCGTCGAGCCCCGGCGCGCTCAGCACCACCACGCCCTGGACCCCGCCCCCTCGCAGCAGGGCGCGACCGGCCTGAAGGGGGTTCTGCTGCCGGCGGTGATCGTTCTGATCATTGGTTCGATCTTCGTCAGTGTGTTCCTGTCGGCCTTCCACGCCCCGCGCCCTCATGACCTCCCGGTCGCCGTCGTGGGCACGACCGAGCAGGCCGAGCAGGTCACGGGAGCGCTGGAACTCGGGCTGCCCGGCGGCTTCTACGTGAAGCGCTACGGCGACAAGAGCGCGGCCCGCCACGCTCTTGAGGGTCGCAAGGTGTACGCCGCCTACGTCACGGACCCCGGGAAGTCCGCCGAGCTCCTCTATGCCGGCGCCAACGGCCCTTCCGTCACCTCGACGGTCACCGGCGCCTTCTCCGCGGTCGCCCAGCACAGCGGTACCCGTCTGACCCTGAGGGACACCGTGCCGGCCCCGGCGGGAGACACCGGCGGGATGGCGGTGTTCTACGCCGGGTTCGGTGTCGTACTCGCCGGGTTCCTGTTCGGCACGATGACCTACCAGATCGCCCCCCGCCTGGAGTACCGCTGGCGGCTGGCCAGTCTGGCCGCCTTCAGCGTCGCCGCCGGACTCCTGATCGCGGTGATAGCTGGGGGCGTGGGCTTCTCGGCGCTGCCCGGACCCTTCCTCGGCATCGCGGGGATCATCGCCCTGATGGCCGCGGCCGTCGGCAGCGCGACCATGGCGTTCATGCGCCTCTTCGGGCGGGCCGGGATGTCGCTGGCCGCCGTGGTCCTGTTCACCTTCGGCAACAGCACCAGCGGCGGCACCCTGCCCACGGCCTATCTGCCGGGCTGGCTCCATCCGTTCTCGGAGATTCTCCCGGTGGGCGTCGGCGTTCGAGCCATCCAGGGTCTGTCCCACTTCCGCAACGACGGCCTGACCGCGGGCGTCTTCGTCCTGGTGGTCTGGATCCTGATTGCCGCCGCGGCTGTGTACTGGCGCGACGCACGCGGGACACGCAACCGGGCGGCCCCCTGAACCGGGTCCCCGCGCTGTCATCAGGGACCGACTCGTCATGGGGTACGGCACAGCAGGCCACGACAGCCGCCCGTACGACGAGTCGCCCCTGCGATCCCAGTCGCGTACCGCCCCGCGCGACGCGGTAGGGGAGCGGGCGCCCGGCGCCCGGGCCGGCGGATCGTGCGCTGGAGGAGAGGAGCGGCGGGCGCTTCCGAAGGCGGCCGGAAGGCGTTCTCGTAAACTGCCGACGTGACCGACGCCGCGTTCCCCACCACCGGATACCTGGCCTGGCAGTTCTCGCAGATCGTGGCGGGCCGGCTGGAAAGGGCACTGCGTGCGGAGGACCTCACGCTGGCCCAGCACAACGCGTTGCAGCACGCCGCCCTGACACCAGGGGTGTCCGCGGCGGAGATCGCCCGCCGGACCGGCTTCACTCCCCAGTCCATGGGAGCCGCCGTGACCCAGCTCGTCGAACGAGGGATACTGCGGCGCGAGCCCCATCCTACCAGTCGTCGCAGCATGCGCCTGTACGCCACCGACGAAGGGCGCTCGGCGGCCGCTCGCGCGGCGTCCATCGCCGGTCGCATCGAGGCGGAGACGACGTCACCGCTCGGCGCGGACGACAAGGACACCATCCACCGTCTGCTCCACCGCCTGGTCGAGCGACTGAATCCGGACGCTCTCACCGTCGACAGTCCCTCCTGACCCGGGGCCATAGCACCGCCCTTCTCGCGGTGTGACCTGCGGGCGAACGCCGGAACGGAGAGGATCGCCGCCGTGCCGTTCATGCGTGAGGCAGCCGTGCACCTCGGCATGTGACTGACCCTCTACCGCGTGATCGGCGCACCGGAGATCGCCGGAGCCGCCGGTCTGCTGCTCGGACTGGCCCCGGCTCCACTCGGCGTGCCTGCCGCTGCCGGGCTAATTCTGCGGCCGCCGCCGTGGTCCACCTGCGCCACGGTGACCGCCCGTGGAAGCCCTGCCCGCCGCCGTACCGGCCCTGGCGGCTATGGCATAAGCCGGGTTGGCCATCGCCGCCGGCTGACCGCCCCGGAGTGAGCAGGGGTCTCGAACGGGAGGTTGCTGATGCCCGACGGCTCACGAGTCCCTTGTTCGGCGTACCGTCGACGGTGTGGAGTACACGGCTGCCAGCCTCGTGTCCCGTGTCGCAGGTGACCTCGGGGCGATGGCGGATGAGGTGATCGCCGACGTGGTGCGGTGCCTGCGGCGTGACGTTCCCGAACTGTGGAGTAACCCGGATCTCATCCGCATGACGTCGCAGAACATCGCTGAGCATGTCGTCGGCGTGCTGATCGGCCTGGAGCACGGCGTCGAGCCGAGCGAGATCGATCCACCGGCCGCCGAGCTGGAACGCGCGCGCCGGCTGGCTCGGTACGGCACGTCGGTCACCGTGTTGTTGCGGGCTTTCCGGCTCGGTCAGGGTGTCATCCTGGACAGACTGCTTGCTGAGATGCCGCGGCTGACGAAAGACGCGGAGCTGATCACCGCGGCATCACGCCTCCTGATCGCGATGGCGAACGGATACGTCGACGACGCCTCCGAGCAGGGTGTCACGGCGTTCCAGGAGGAGCGCGACCGGCGACTGCAGTGGCGGCTTTCTTTGGTGAACGAGGCCGGTCTGCGCATCGGGACTACCCTGGACATTGCCCGCACCACCCAGGAGCTGGCGGACCTCGCCCTCGACCATTTCGCCGACCTGGTCACCGTCGACCTGCTCGACTCCGTGGTCCACGGGGACTGCACCGCGGCGCAGAGCCCCCTCGTACTGCACCGGGTCGCTCAGTCGTCGTCGGCGCAAGGCGGTCCCGAGCCGACAGTTGGGCTGGGGGCGGTTCACGCCTGCCCGGACGGATCGGTCGTGGCTCGCGCCCTGGCCACCGGCCGGCCCTCCAGGCACACGGAGACGCCGACGGATCCGGTCGACGCCTTCGGCAGCCATCCTGCCTGCTCGATGCTGGTGGTGCCGTTGAGCGCCCGCGGCGCCACTCTAGGCGTCGCACGGTTCTGCCGTCACCGCAACCCGGCTCCCTTCGACGACGAGGATCTGATCCTCGCGCAGGAGATCGCGGCCAGGGCGGCCGTGGCCATAGACAACGCCCGTCGCTACACACATGCCCGTGCCACGGCCCTCACTCTCCAGCGCAGTCTGCTGCCACAGCGCACGGCGGAGCAGTCCGCCGTGGACGTGGCCTGTCGCTACCTGCCCGCAGGTGCCCAGGCCGGTGTGGGCGGCGACTGGTACGACGTGATTCCGCTGTCCGGAGCCCGAGTGGCCCTGGTCGTGGGTGACGTGGTCGGCCACGGCATCCACGCCGCCGCCACGATGGGGCGCCTGCGGACCGCGGTCCGTACCCTCGCCGACATCGACCTGCCGCCCGAGGAACTACTGACGCACCTGGACGACGTCGTCATCCGCCTGTCCGCCGAAGCCTCGGCCGACCCGGACACGGAGACCGCCGGGGACATCGGCGCGACATGTTTGTACGCCGTCTACGACCCCGTCGACGGCCGCTGCTCCCTGGCGCGTGCGGGGCACGTGCTGCCCGCCGTGGTGAGCGGCGGCGGAACCGTCGAGCTTCTGCATCTGCCGCCCGGCCCGCCGCTGGGCCTGGGCGGCCTGCCGTTCGAGGCGGCCGAGGTTTACCTGCCCGAAGGCAGCCGCTTGGCCCTGTACACCGACGGCCTGGTCGAAACCCGCGACCGCGATATCGAGGCAGGCCTCACCCTCCTGCGCCACGCCCTCGCACAGCCCTCCGCCTCCCTTGAGGCCGCCTGCGACACCGTGGTCCAGGCCTTGCTGCCCGCAAGCCAACCCCACGACGACGCAGCCTTGCTGCTCGCCCGCACCCGCATCCTCGGAGACCAACAAGTCGCCGCCTGGGACGTGGACGCCGACCCGGCAGCCGTCGCCCGGGCACGTTCGAGTGCTGCCGGGCAGCTGTCCGCCTGGGGGCTGGAGGACCTCCACTTCATCACCGAGCTAGTGGTCAGTGAACTGGTCACCAACGCCATCCGCTACGGGCGACCCCCCATCCGCCTGCGTCTCATCCGTGACCGCTCCCTCCTGTGCGAGGTGTCCGACGCCGGGAGCACCACCCCCCACCTGCAGCGGGCCCGCGCCTTCGACGAGGGCGGACGCGGCCTGCTCCTCGTAGCCCAGCTCGCCGAGCGTTGGGGAACGCGCCACGCCCGGCAGGGCAAGACGGTCTGGGCCGAGCTGGGCGAGCAGAAGTACGCCCGGCCCTCGGATCCGGCCTCGTTCCTTTAGAGGGCATCTGATGTAGGTAGTTGGTGCTCTGGGATGCTTTTGTGACTGGTGCTGTTGGTGATCGTTGGATCAGGCGTGAGTGCTCGTCGTCCGTACCGTAGTGACGTGTCCGACGCCCGCTGGGCCTTGATCGAACCGGTCTTTACCGCTTGGCGGGCGAGACGGACCGGCCCCGGAACGGCGGCCCGGGTGCACGACCTGAGAGAGATCGTCAACGCGATCCTCTACATCAAGCGCACCGGCATCCCATGGGAGTACCTGCCGCGCGACTTCCCTCCCTGCAAGACCGTCTACGACTACTACGCGAAGTGGGAAGCCGACGGCACCACACAGCAAGTACACGACCTGTTACGCGACAAGACTCGCCGATTACACGGCCGCCGCGCGGAGCCCACAGCGGCCGTGGTCGACGCGCAGAGCGTGAAGACCTCGGCAAACGTCGCCGAAAGCAGTCAGGGCATCGACGCCGGAAAGAAGATCAAAGGCCGAAAGAGGCACCTGATCACGGACACGCTCGGCCTGGTGCTGGCCGTCCTGGTCACCGCCGCGAACGTGCACGACACCACGGCATGCACGTCGTAGCGGGTGAAGTCGCCGGCAATGCAGATCAGGCGCGGGCCGCTCCACAGGACCTGGGACGCGGCCGTCACCCCGAGCCGGTCGCGAACCAGGTGCTCGAACTCGGCACGATGGTCCATCAGCCACGCCAGATAGAAGAGACCCTGGTTGATGACGCCGGCATCGACACCACGCTTGTACTCCACGATGACCGGTGATCCGTTCTCGTCCAGACCGAGCGAATCGATCCGGCCCCCATGCACCGGCCCCGTTCCGTACTCGCTCGCCAAGAACCGCACCCCCAGCAACGTCTCCATGTGCGCCTCGACGAGACCCTGCACATCTGCCTCGACCTCAGCAAGACGCGGCGTGACCTCAGTCATGCCGCTTTTCGTTGTGTCCGTAGAAACAACTTCAAGCCGGTCACCCCCCGTTATCGGAGACGTATGGCGCCGGACTACGGCCTGTTCTTCACCTACTTGTGGCGCCGCGGACTTCGCTGAGACGAGGCGACGGCGGACGTGCTGGAGGACTGGGAGGACTGGACGTTCGGTCAAAACTTCCATTCCTCGGTGCCGACATCAGCGCACCTTTGGTCGCCGTCGCCTACGCCGGACTGGAAATCCAGGTCACGTCGACGAATCCATGGATGTCCGCGAGGGTCCTGTCGTTGGGCTTGAGCAAGCCATGCCCGCGGGCGCGAAGTTGGGATCAGCCAGAGCGACTACGACGCCGCCTCCCCGTAGCAGGGCTTGGGGGCTACGACTTGGCCCTGACCAGTCCGGTGTCGTACGCGGTGATGACGGCCTGGATGCGGTCGCGGGCGCCGATCTTGGCGAGGACGCGGCCCACGTGTTTCTTGACGGTGGACTCGGTCAGGACGAGGCGCTCGGCGATCTCGGTGTTGGTCCAGCCCTGGCCGATGGCGACGAGGACTTCGCGTTCTCGGTCGGTGAGGGTCTTCAGGCGAGGGTCCTCGGCGGGTGGGGTGTCCGTCGGGGCCAGGAGGCGGTGGGTGTAGGCGTCCAGGAGGCGACGGGTGAGGCGGGGGGAGACGACGGCGTCGCCGGTGGCGACTGCGTGGATGCCCGCGACGAGTTCCTCGGGGCGGGCGTCCTTGAGCAGGAAGCCGCCGGCGCCGGCGCGCAGACCTTCGTAGGCGTACTCGTCGAGGTCGAAGGTGGTGACGATGAGGACGCGGGTGCGGCCGCCGGCGGCGATGATGCGACGGGTGGCCTCGATGCCGTCCATGCCGGGCATGCGGATGTCCATGAGAACGACGTCGGGGCGCAGTTCGGCGGCCATGCGGACGGCCTCCGCGCCGTGTTGCGCCTCGCCGACCGGGGTCAGGCCGGGGGTGCCCTCCAGCAGCATGCGCACGCCCATGAGTTGCAGGGGCTGGTCGTCGGCGATCAGGACGGTGGTCATGGCTGATGATCTCCTGGAGGTACGTCGAGGACGACATCGACGAGCCAGCCCTGGCCGGTGGCTTGCGGGCCGAGGGTGACGGCGCCGCCGTACAGGGCGGCCCGCTGGCGGATGCCGACGAGGCCGTGCCCGGCGTCGCCGGACCGCGTCCCGGCTGCTGCGCCGGTGTCGGCGACCTTGATGTGCACGGTGTCGGTGTCCTTGGTGAGGGTGACGTCGGCGGTGGAGCCTGGGCCGGCGTGTTTGAGGGTGTTGGTGAGGGCTTCCTGGACGATGCGGTACACGGTGAGCTGAACGCCGCTGCCGAGGGCGTCGAGGTCGCCCGTCGTCCTGTAGGTCACGGGCAGCCCCGCCGCGCGCACCCGCGTCAGTAACGCGTCCAGATCCCGGAGGCCGGGCTGCGGGCCGAGCAGCCGTTCGTCCTCTTCAGGGCCCCGCTCCTCGCGCAGCACGCCGAGGACCCTTCGGAGTTCGCTCATCGCCTGGCGGCCGGTGTCGGCGAGGATGCGCAGGGGTTCGGCGGACGTCTCGCCGCGGTTGGTGGCGAGGGTGGCGGCGCCGTCGGCGACGCTGACCATGACGGAGAGGTTGTGGCCGACGATGTCGTGCATCTCGCGGGCGATGCGGGTGCGTTCGGCGGCGGCGGTGAGCCGGACGCGCTGGTCCTGCTCGATCTCTAGGCGCGTGGCCCGGTCCTCCAGGGCCGCGAGGTAAAGGCGGCGGATCCGCAGCGTCAGGCCGATGGCGATGGCCGCGGTCGCCGTGCCCGTCAGGAAGAAGAGACTGAGGAACGGGTGCTCGACGGGGGCTAGGAGCCCGACCGCCAGGGTCATTTCGGCCGCGGTGAGGGCGGCGGCCCAGCCGAGCGCGCGCAGTGATCCGTGCAGGGCCAGGCTGTAGAGGGCGATGAGCGCGGCCATGCCGGTCTGCTGCCACACGCCCAGCGACCACTGGGCCAGCAATACCGCGGAGATCACGAAGAATGTGACGGCCGGGGCCCTGCGGCGCCACCACAGAGGTACGACGAGCGCGACGGCGAAGGCGACCACCGCCAGCGTGGGCAAGTGGCTTGGGTTCGTCGTGTCTCCGAACGGGCCGTGGCGCCTGCGGGAGAGCAGGTCGGGAAGGCTGAGCAGGGCGACGACGAGGACGACTGCGGTGTCGAGCATCCACGGATGCCGCTGGTCCAGTCGGCGTCGGGCGCTGCGGCCGCGCAGCAAGCAGCGCAGGAACGGGTGCGCCCAGACGTCGGCGAGCCCGGAGGACGGCGCGCTGGCCGTCCCCCGGGCGGTGGTCGCGGGGGCCTGTCTCATGATCCCCACTGTCTCGCACCGCCGCTCAGGCGTCGCTCTTGAGGAGCCGCCAGGCGGCTCCGGCGAGGGTGAGGGCCACCCACCCGGCGAAGACGGCGAGTCCCGCCCCGGGAGAGAGGGCGTCGGAGGACTGGTGCAGGGCGTACATCGCCGAGCCCGCGTTGCCGGGGAAGTAGGGGTTGATGTCGTCGTGGACGGAGTCGGGCAGCAGGGAGGCCAGGCCCGGGAGGATGAGCAGGACGCCGACCAGGACCGCGATCGCGCCGGCGCTGGAGCGCAGCAGGATGCCCAGAGCCACACCCGCGACGGCGACCAGGGCGAGGTAGAGGCCGGCACCGGCCAGGCTGCGCAGTACGCCGTCGTCGCCCAGGGACAGGGCGATCTTCTCGCCGTCCAGGCCTAGAGTGCCCAGCTGGAAGGCGGCCAGGGCGCCGAGGGTGGTCAGGACCAGGGTGATGGGGCCGATCACGGCGGCCTTGGTCCACAGGACCGGCAGGCGGCGGGGGACGGCGGTGAGGGTGGAGCGGATCATGCCGGTGGTGTACTCGCCGGCCGACAGCAGGACGCCGAGCACGCCGACGGCCAGTGATGCGAAGGTCACTCCGAGCAGGGCGAGGCTGACGGCGTCCTGGTCGCCGGAGCCGGGTCCTGGCGGCCCGCCCTGCGCGGTCGCGTCGGGGCTGTAGGTGGCGGAGGCGATCGCGCCGAGGGCGACCAGCAGGACCACGGAGACCCCTAGGGTGATCCAACTGGAGCGCAGCGACCAGAACTTGGACCACTCCGCGCGCAGCACCCGCGGACCGGTGACCTTGTAGGCCCGGGTGCCGGCTCGGGTGGGGGAGAGTTCGGTGACGGTCATCAGGCTGCCTTTCGCTCGGTCTGCGCCGGGTGGCTCTGGTACTCGACAACTTCTCGGGTCAGGTCCATGAATGCCGCCTCCAACGAGACGGCCTGTGGGGTGAGTTCGGACAACGCCACGCCGTGCTCGGCAGCGATCAGCCCGATCTCTCGCGCGTCGCGTCCAGTGACCAGGAGCTCCTCGGCGGATGAGGAGGAGATCGTGACGTCCGGGCCCCCAAGCAGCGAGCGCAGCCTGGTGGCCTCGGCGGTGGCGACCTTCACGCCGCCGCCGCTCGCCTGGCGGGTGAAGTCGTCGACGGTGGTGTCGGCGAGCAGCCGCCCGCGCCCGATGATCACCAGGTGGTCGGCGATCAGTGCGGTCTCGCTCATCAGGTGCGAGGAGAGCATCACCGCCCGGCCCTCGTCGGCCAGCGAGCGCAGCAGGTTGCGCACCCACAGCACGCCCTCGGGATCGAGACCGTTGACCGGTTCGTCGAGCATGACGATCGCGGGGTCGCCGAGCAGTGCCGCCGCGATGCCGAGCCGCTGGCCCATGCCGAGCGAGAAGGCCCCGACGCGCTTGCCAGCCACGCTGGTCAGCCCGGCCAGTTCGATGACCTCGTCGACCCGGCGGCGCGGAATGCCGTGCGTGTACGCGAGGGCCATCAGATGGTTGAAGGCGCTGCGGCCGGGGTGGACGGACTTGGCCTCCAGTAGGGTGCCGATCTCGTGCAGCGGTGCCGGGTGCTTCGCATACGACCTGCCGTTGACGGTGACCGTGCCCCCGGTGGGGGCGTCCAGGCCGACGACCATGCGCATCGTGGTGGACTTGCCGGCGCCGTTGGGACCGAGGAAGCCAGTGACCTCGCCGGGCTTGACGGTGAAGCTCAGCGCGTCGACGACGGTCTTGTCGCCGTACCGCTTGGTCAGCTCACGCGCTTCGATCATGAGTGTTGGCCTTTCATCACGGACGCGGCCGGGCGACTGCCGCGACCTGTGCCATCGACGTTAGGCGCGCGGCCGGCCCGAGCCCTGGGACCACGGGAGACACTTCGGCGCCTGAGTGGTACTGCGGTACCACTCGGCGCGGATCACCGGTACGCCTGAGGTATGACGCGTCGGCGGATGCGCGCCCGCCTGCGGCCGCACGCCGCTCAGCAAGGGGACAGGCACCGCGCTGTCCGCGCTTCTCACTGCCGTGACCATGGGCTTTGCGGTTCTTGTTCTTGTGGTTCGGCAGGGACGTCTTCTCCAGTACCGCAACCTTGCGGGTTGTCGATTCGGCGTGGGGTGAGTGGTCCGGGGGTGCCCCGGCCCGGTGGTGCGGCGGGGGCCGCCGGATCGCCGGCGCGAAACGGTACATGGCTGCCACGTGGACGGGACACGAGGTTCCTCAGGCGTACCCGCCGATCACCGGTTGACTTCGGGAACGCTCGCGTACGTCGCTGCGTGATCCTGCAACCCGTTCCGACTTGCTCTGGACGGTGGCCTTCTACGTCGACGGCTGGTTGGGCCTGCCGGCGATTGCTCTGAGGCCGCTCGGTCTGGTGGTCGACGGAGTATGGAGTGGTCTCCTGCGACGGCGTGCGGTCGTCCTGCTGCTGTAACCGCCTGTTCGGCCCCTTTTTCCTAGGTCTGGCGTGCCGTGGCGGTCAGGAAGGCGTGCGCGCGCATGGCCAGAGTGATGTGCCGACGCCAGCCCACGTAGCGGCGGACTTCGTACTGGTCCAGGCCGCATTCGTTCTTCGCGGCTTGGGTAGGGTCGGCCGCGCGGTGAGGTGCCAGGTGTGCTGGTCCTTTTCCGCGCGGCCTCCCTCCGAACCGGATGGGCCCGCTTTCCAAGCATCTGGCTCTCCGGTGACTACTGCGTGAGCGGGAGGGGTTCCCGGTGGTGGATGTGGTCGTGGCAGTCGGCGCAGAGCACGAGTGTCTTGCGGCGCCGTTTGGCCATGACTCGTCTCCAACGGGCGGGTTCGACTCGGTCGAGTTCCTTCAGGTTACGGCCGTGGTGGACTTCCACCTCGCCTGTGTGCTGGCAGCGCTCGCATGCCCTGGACGCGTCCTCTATGGACAGCCAGAGCGGGCTGGCGCTTCTTGATGCCGACCTGCGGTTCTGAGTCTGGGGCCGGCCGCTTTCCCGTCTCAGGCTCCGTTCGGGTGCGCGCTCGCTGTGACCAGTTGACCGGCCCGTGCCGCGATCTGCCGTAGCCAGATGTGGGCTGGATCCCGTTCGTGCATCGGGTGCCACCACAGCGTCTCCACCAACACGCCCAGTTCGAAGGGCAGATCGAGGATCGTCGTCTTGCCCTGTGGGGCGAACAGCCAGGCGATCCGTTCGGGGACCAGGCTCAATCGGTCGGTTCCGGCGATGAGATGGGGCACGGCGAGGTAGTCCTCGGTCATGATCGCCGGCCTCGGCTCGACTCTGCCTTCGCGCAGGCGGCGCAGCGATGGGAAGACCACGGACGGGTGGTAGTAGGGCAGTACCCACGGACGTCCGGCGAGTTCCTCCGCGCTGGAGACGGCCGGCTCGTCATCGGCCGAGGCGACGCACACCCAGCGGTCCTGGAACAGGTCGAGGGACGGTAACTGCGCCAGGATTCCCTGCGGGAGCACGATCGCGTCCACGGTGCGCAGGTTGTCGTGGGCCCGCTGGACGAATTGCTCTGTGCTGTGCCGGAACCGCAGCCGCACGCCGGGTGCCGTCTCGCGGACGAGATCGGCCAGGGCCCGCCCGAAGGTGGGCAGTTGGCAGTCGGTCAGCACCAGGGTGAATTCGTGCTCGTCGACGGCGGGATCGAAGTCCGGTCGGGTCCGGAACACCCGGTCCGTATAGCTGAGCGCCTCCGCTGTGTTCTCGGACAGGCGCTCTGCCAGCGGCGTCAGTTCGTAGGTGTTGCCCACCCTGGTCAGGAGTTCGTCGCCGAAGTGGCGGCGCAGCCGGCCCAGCGCCGTACTCAGCGTGGGCTGGCTCAGCCCGAGTCGCTGCGCCGCCCTGGTCACGCTGCGCTCCTGCAGCAGGGCGTCCAGCGACACCAGCAGGTTCAGGTCCAGGCCCACGGCGTACGACCCCCTCGATGGTTATTGGGAATGCCAATGCCCAGCATAGGTGACTTCGGGTTCCCCAATGCCTTCGCGGTGGCCAGAGTGGAACCGCGGCCACACCCCGACGACACCGAAGCCCGTGTCCCAGGAATGAGCCGCCGTACGCACGACCTGACGTACTGCGCCCACGGGCTCCGCCCGCACAGGTCGTACACGCGCCCGCCCCTCGCCCGAGCCACGCGGCAAGGCGAAACACATCGACTCACCAAGGAGGAGGCGACAATGCCGTCGTTTCACGTTCTGATCGCCGGAGGAGGCATCGGCGGGCTCTGCCTCGCCCAGGGCCTGCGCAAGGCCGGCATCGACTGCACCGTCTTCGAGAGTGCGCCGAGCATCGGGCGCTCCGGCTACCGGCTGCACATGAACGGTGCGGGCGGCCGAGCCCTGCGGGAGTGCCTGCCCGAGAACCTCTTCGAGCTGTACATGCAGACCTCCCGCACCACGCCGCGCCGGGAAGTCCTGGTGCTGCTTGACCACCTGGGCAACGAATTGGGCGCACGCCCGCACATCGGCCCGCCGAACGACCCCGTCCGGCCGCACACCGCGGTCAACCGCCGCACGCTGCGGCAGATCATGAACATCGGTATGGAGGAGGTGGTCCGGTTCGGCCGTACCGTCACCCGCTTCGAGGAGGACGGCGACCAGGTACGGGTGCACCTCGACGACGGCTCCTCAGCCACAGGCGACGTCCTCGTGGCGGCCGACGGCATCAACTCGGTCGTCCGCCGACAGCTCCTGCCGGAGGTGCCGATCGTGGACACCGGTGACGTGGGCACGTACTCGATCGCACCGCTCACCGACGAACTGGCCGCCACCCTCCCCGACGCCCTCTTCGACGGATTCGCCGGGGCGTCCGGCCCGGACGGGGCGATGCTCGTCTACGGCGTCTACCAGCCGCGTCGGCCCATCGCCGAGGCGGTCGCCGAACTCGCGCCCGGCGCAGCCATCGACCCGGTCGATCCGTACATCATGGTCAACCTCGGCATCATGCCCGGCACCCCGTTCGGCCGCGAGGCCCCCGACCTGTGGAAGGCGTCCCCCGAAGAGCGTCACGCCGTGCTGCGCCGGGCCGTCCGAGGCTGGCATCCGGCACTGGCCGGCCTCGTCGAGCGCATCGACACCTCGACGATCTTCCCGGTGTCCGTGCGCCGGCTTCAGCCCGCCGACCCCTGGCCCACCAGCAGGGTCACGCTGCTCGGCGACGCCATCCACGCCATGCCGCCGTCCTTCGGCGCCGGAGCCAACAGCGCGCTGCGGGACGCCGCCGCGCTGGCCCGGGCACTCACGGCGTCGGTGCACGGCGAGATGCCCCTGCTGACCGCGATCGCGGAGTACGAGGCGGAGATGCGGGCCGAGGTCTTCCCCGTCCTGCGCGCCTCCGCCGACCCCCGCGCCTTCGACCCCGACTTCCTGCCGGACGACCTCTCCGTCCCCAGCCGCAACTGACCGCACGTCCCACCCTTCCGTACGACTTGTGAGGAGAGCCGTCATGCCCGTCGACGAAGACGTCGAGTTCACCGTGCCCGGAGCGACCCTGCGGGGGAAGCTGTTCCGCCCCGACGACAGCGGCGACAGGTCCCTGCCGGTCGCCATCCTGCAGAGCGGCCTGGGCGGCCCTGCCGAATCCATGTTCCCGGTGGCGCAAGGCTTCACCGACGCCGGACTGGCCGTGCTGATCTACGACCACCGCAACACCGGCTACAGCGACGGCGAGCCCCGTCAGCAATTCGACCCCTGGCAGCAGTGCCGTGACCTGCGCCATGTCATCACCCACCTGACGCTGCGCGACGACATCGACGCCGACCGCATCGGCCTGTGGGGCATCAGCATCGGCGGCGCCAACTCCCTGTTCACCGCCGCGATGGACCGCCGGGTCCGTGCCGTCGTCAGCCTCATCCCGCCCGTCAGCGGCTGGACCGCGCGCACCCTGCAGCCCGCCGATACCCTCGCCGAACTCGACGCCCTCATCCCCGCCGACCGCCAGGCCCAGCTGCGCGGCGAACCGGCCGTCACCCTCCGCCTGCACGGCACACCCGAACCCGGCAGCCCCGTGATGTTCAGCGACAACGAGGGGCAGGAATTCGTCGAGAACATGATTCACGACGTACCCAGCTTCAGGAACGAGATCACCGTCTCCACGCTGGACTACCTGTACGAGATGGAGGTCCGCGCCTACGCGGAGCGCATCACCGTGCCGCTGCTGATGGTTCTCGCCTCCCAGGACACCGTGGCGCCCGTCGAAGAGGCCCGCGAGATGTACGGGCGGATACCCGGGCCGAAGGAGCTGATCGAGTACCCCGGCCAGCACTACGAGATCCTCTCGAACCACTTCCCCGAGATCATCACCCGCACCGCCGAGTGGCTCGCGCGGACGCTGAGCCACTGAATCGAGGCCCCGCGGTTTTCACAGCCCTTGGGGTCTTCCTGCGCACCGGGCGCCCGCTTCGGAGTCCCGAGCGGCGGCTGCGCGCGCTCCACGAGGCCGTCGACGCCGGCCTCCTCGGCCTGGGAGAACCGCGGCACCAACGCGTGACCGCAAGCCCAGGTCGGCAAGAACGGGGCGCGGCCCGCCTGTTCGGCCGGCGTCCTGACCGTCTGCCTCCCCCTCTCTCTCATATCCACGCTCGGCGAACACCTGCCGTGCGCCTTCCAAGATCGCCTCTCGCGTGGGAGCCCGGCGCTCCGCGCGAGTGGACACACCATGACTGTCTGGGAGAAAACCATGAAGAACAACCGCAGGCTCCGGACCATCACGGCCGGCGTCGCCGCGATCACCGTACTGGGAGTGGGCTCGGTCGCCACCGCACAGGCGGGTGGAGGATCATCCTCCACGGCCGCCACCGCGGGCAGCGGAATCCCCGCATCGGTGAACCCCACCACCGACGTCGCGGCCCACACGCCCGGCTCCGGGCGCACCTGGAACGACTCGATCTACTTCACCAGCGAGGTCAAGGCCGGCGGTCACGACTTCGGGGTGCTGGTGCAGACGATGCGCATGCCGAACCAGGACAAGTACAGCATGACGGTGTCCGTCACCGACGAGAAGACCGGCTGGTACAAGAACTACGAGACCGGCATCGCCAAGGACGACTACACCTGGAGCACCAGCGGGCTGAACATCAAGATGCCCGGCCTGAGCTGGACGGGCGATGCGCAGAAGATGTTCGTCAAGGCCGCCACACCGTGGGGCTCCCTGGACCTCCAGCTCAAGGCCGAGGGCCCGGTCATGAACTACGCCGGTACCGGTGTGTGGGACATGCACGGGGCGCAGCAGTATGAGTTCGCCCTGCCGTCGATGCGGACCACGGGCACACTCTCCGTCCAGGGCAGGACGCACAAAGTCTCCGGCGAGTCCTGGCTGGACCGGCAGTGGGGTCCGCTGCCGCAGTCCCTGGTGCGCTGGACGTGGATGAACCTCAGCCTGCCGAACGGCGACAAGGTCGCCGTCTGGGACACCCTGGGCGGCACGGCCGAGAACGCCTGGGCCACCGTGCTGCATCCGGACGGCTCCTACGACCTGGCGGCGGTCAGGCCCCTCGCCGACAGCGCGCACAGGTTCTGGGCCGGCCCGACCTCCGGCAACACCTACCCCACCCGCTGGCGGCTGGAGATTCCGTCACTGAAGACCGATGTCACCGTCCGGATCACCGGTACCGACGCGCAGGAGATCACCGGCACACTGGGTAACCGCCTGGAGGGCACCGCGGCCTTCTCCGGCACGTACGAGGGCAAGAAGGTAAGTGGCAAGAACTACGTCGAGATGGTCGGCAACTGGTCGGCTGCCTGAGCTGCCCGCAGCCAGTGTCTTTGCGGACCACACCGGACCGTGACCGCCGACACGGCCGAGCCGGACTGCATAGCGCCCGCCCCGCATCCCGCGATCACGGGACGCGGGGCGGGCGCTTTGACGACCGATCGGCAGGCGCCGGACGCGGAGGGGCTGAAAGAAGACAACGGCAGCGCTCGCAATGAGCGGCTTTGGTGTTCCGGAATGCCTGCGTTGGCACGAGGGAGCTCTGTGGTTCTCCGATCTGGCGCACGGCACGGTGCATCGCTGGGACGGCAGCGGGGATCCGGAGACGGTCCTGAAGGTGCCGGGCCGGCGGACTCGGCTGGCTTCCTGACGGTCGCCTGCTGGTCGTGTCCATGGACGAGGGCTGGGTGTACCGGCGGGCAGCGGGCGGCTAGCTGGTCGAGCACGCCGATCTGCGCACCCTTGTCGGTGGCCCGGTCAACGACATGCTGGTTGACCCTCAAGGGCGGGCGTACCTCGGCAACTTCGGATTCGACTACCACGCTTTCATCCGCAGGCACCCGAACTCGCTGCTCTATGCGCCGCCCGGCCCCCGAGAACCCCGGTCGCCTGCCTCGCCCCGGACGGAAGTGTGATCGGGCTGTTGGAGCCGCTGCTGTTTCCCAACGGCATGCTTCTCACGGCCGACGGCACGGCGGTGGTAGTGGCCGAAACACTCGCCATGCGACTCACCCGCCTCCCCACCCACGGCGACGGCACGCTCGAAGGCCCGCAGCCCTGGGCCGCGTTGATCTCACCGCTTCTGTGGCGCCTGGTGAACCATCCGGGGCTGTCCGGACGCATCACCCGCAGGATCTCCGCCCTCCTTGACCATCCCGCCATAGCCAAGTGTTCTGCGTCCCCCGTCGCACCGGACGGCATCGCCTGGGACACCGACGGCGAGACGATCTGGGTGGCGAACGCGCTGCGCGCGAATGCGTACGTGTGGCAGAGGGCGGCCGTGTCCTCGATCGGGTGGCGACGAGCCAGCACACGCTCAGTTGCCTGGTGGCGGGCCATGACGGGCGCACCCTTTTCGCCTCCACCGTGCCGACGGACGACCCCGTCCGCGCCGCCGCCCTGAACGGCGGCCGTATCGAGATGGTCCGACTGTGACGCACCGGGTGACGGACGAACGACGCCGAAGCGACATGACCGAAGGAGTGTGCGGCAATGGGCCGGAGAACTGAGGAGGGACCAGGTCGTCCTGGTGACCGGCGCGGCACGTGGCATCGGGGCTGCCGTCGCGGAACTCGCCGTCGCGCGCGGCCATCGGGTGATGCTGACCGACGTCGACGAAGTGGCTGTCATCAGCCATGCCCGCAGCCTGGGGCCGGGCCGCCGCCTGTGTGCTGGACATCCGCAGCCCCGCGGGATGGACCAGCGCCTTCGAGGCGGCGGAAGCAGCTTTCGGCAGTGTCGACGTACTGGTCAACAACGCGGGTATCACCCACACCGGAGTGGCTCGCGACCTCCGTCAGCAGCAGCACCGGGACATCGTCGAGGTGAACCTGCTCGGCACCGTCACCGGCGTCTGCACGGCACTGGCGCGGATGACCGCGCAGGGCCACGGCCACATCAACGTGTGCAGCATGACTTCGTTCCTGCCGCTGCCCGGATACGCGACCTACTGCGCCTCGAAGTACGGGCTGCGGGCCTTCCACCACAGCGTCGCCATCGAAGAGCGCGACGGACCGCTGGACTTCACCATCATCCATCCGCCGTCCACCCGGACCGCCATGCTCGAACAGGAGATGGCCGACCCGTCCTGCGCCATCGCCTTCGCGGAGAAGTCCTACGCACCGCAGCAGATCGCCCGAGCCGTCGTCGACGCCATCGCCACCAAACCGATCGAGGTCGTCTTCCCGGCCCTCGCGGGCCGCGTCCAGCGGATCGCCGGTGTCTTCCCCCGGCTGATGCGCCTGATCCTTCCCGTCGATGAGGCCAGGGGGCTGCGGCACCGGGAGCGCCTCACGTCCCAGCCGGGGACCGGCTCATGAGGGACATCGGCGCCCTCGGACGGGCAATCCGACGGCCGATCCGTCTGGCCGCCGACCCGTCTGACGCGACCGGACCGCTACTTCGTCCGACCACGGCCGGCTCTGTGAACTCGCCAGAAAGGGTGCTGATATGAGTGAGCGCGTAGTGTCCCCGCCAGGCATGAAGACGGCCGCCAGTACCGAGGCAGGCCCGGGCGAGGCTCGAATGGCACGGCTGAACAGGGCGACCGAGCATCTTGATCCACCCTTCGCGGTAGTGGATCTCGACGCCTTCGACGCCAACGCCGCGGATCTGACCCGCTGTACGGGCGGCAGGGCGACCATCCGCCTGGCCAGCAAGTCGTTGCGCAGCCGCGCGCTGATCCGCTGGGCCGTCCGGCGCGAGGGGTATAAGGGGATTCTCGCCTTCACCCTCCCCGAGGCGCTGTGGCTGGCCGAGGAGCATGAGGACGTGGTCATCGGCTACCCGACGACGGACCGCGCGGCGCTGAGACAACTCGCGGCGGACGAGCGAGCTGCCTCCCGAATCACCCTCATGATCGACTCCATCGGGCAGCTGGACTTCATCGACGAGACGGTGGGCACGTCCCGTCCCGCCATCCGCGTCTGTATCGACCTGGACGCGTCGCTGGAACTGGCAGGCGGCCGCATCCATCTCGGTCCGTACCGCTCCCCGGTGCACACACCACGGCAAGCGGCGGTACTCGCCCACGCTATCCAGATCCGCGCCGGCTTTCACCTGTCCGGAGTCATGTCCTACGAGGGCCAGATCGCCGGACTCGGCGACAACCAGCCCGGCTCCGCCCTCAAAAGAGCCGCGATGCGCGCCATGCAGCGCCTGTCTGCGAACGAGCTGGCCGACCGGCGAGCCGCTGCTGTCGCCGCTGTCGAGGCCGTCGCACCGCTGGAGTTCGTCAACGGCGGTGTCACGGGCTCCATCGAGCAGACCTCCGCCGAGCACGTCATCACCGAAGTCGGCGCCGGATCAGGTCTGTACGGGCCGGGGTTGTTCGACTTCTACCGACACTTCCACCCGCGCCCCGCAGCCTACTTCGTCATGTCTGTCGTGCGTCGCCCGACAACCAGGATCGCCACCGTGCTGGGCGGGGGCTGGATCGCTTCCGGGCCGACCGGCGCGGACCGCCAGCCCACTGTGAGCTGGCCTCAGGGCCTGCGAACGAACCCCATGGAAGGGGCCGGTGAAGTCCAGACCCCGGTCCTGGGCCGAGCGGCGCACGGACTGCGGCTGGGGGAGCACGTGTGATTCCGCCACGCCAAGGCGGGCGAACTGTGCGAACGCGTCAACACCCTTCACCTGGTGTCGGGCACCGACATCGTCGAGCAGGTCCGCACCTTTCGCGGCGAAGGCCACGCCTTTTTCTGAACTCGTCCCCGCCCAGAGCTCCGGCCCGTCCCCTCGGAGGCCCGATGTCCCCAGAATTCCACTGCCCTGCTCCCGC
Source organism: Streptomyces griseorubiginosus (assembly GCF_001514195.1). Classification (GTDB taxonomy): domain Bacteria; phylum Actinomycetota; class Actinomycetes; order Streptomycetales; family Streptomycetaceae; genus Streptomyces; species Streptomyces griseorubiginosus. The sequence continues at coordinate 169,950 of NZ_KQ948747.1, forward strand.
GCCGGACGGCATCGCGGCGGCACCAGGTCCTGCCCGATGCGGAGAGCCGCGCCCAGGACCTTGGCATCATGAACATCGGCTCGGTGATCCCGCCCGCGCTGGCCCCGCTGATCGCCAGTCTCATCATCACTTCTGACCGCGGTTACCCTGTTCTCTTCGCCCTCGTGGGTGCCACTTCGGCCGTCGGAGTCCTGCTCGTGTATCGCGTACGGTCCGTGCGTTAGAGGCGCCGAGACCGTCACCGTCGAGTCAAGGGATGCGGCTCAGGAACCAGAATGCCGCGCTCGCCCGGGAAGGCTTCTCGTACTGCGTAACAGGCGCGACTCCGATCAGCGATTCATCAACCTTTACTTGCACCCTGTCCTGGGGCACGGTCACGCGCTTTTTCCGATCGGCGACCGTGATCTCGGCTACGGCGTCGCTGTCATGGTGCTGGTCGAGGAAATGGGACGTTCCGTGGCAGAACCTGGTCCTGCCAAGACGGGTGCGGCATCGGCTCGGCGTTCTCCGGTTCGGCCACCCGTTCCGCTGGAGCGCATCGTCGCGACCGCGCTTTAGATCGTGGATGAGGAGGGTTCCGACGCTCATGCGGACACTCGCCCAGCGTCTGGGACCGGGCACGGCGACGCTGTTAGAGAACCGGGCAGCCCTGGCCGCCCATGTTGTGGACCGCATGCTCGCCATCGAGGCGTTCGACGGTGACGAGCTGTCCTGGGCGGGTGGGAGCGGGCGCTGCGAACGGGTGCGCATGCCATGTTCGACGCCTTGACCCCGCATCGGAACGCGGCTCGGCTGCCGGTCGCGCAGGTTCCGCTGGGGCCGAACGCCATGGCACTGGGGGAGCATTGTCGCGGTGCTCGACAGCGGTTTCCCGCCGCGAACAGTCGCGTACGCGTACGTGACCTGGCCCGCTATGTGCTCGGCTTCGCCATACAGGTCGACGGACATAGCGGAGCGGGACGAGTCGGCGGCCGTATTCCAGAGCATCGGTCGGGACCTGTTCGAGGCCACCGTCACCGGGGCCGCGGTGATGCCCGTCCCGATCGAGGAGGAGTTCGACTTCGGCCTCGAACTCCTCCTCAGCGGGCTCGCCCACCTGCGCGAGGTCTGACCGGGGCCGCGAACTCAGTCGGAAAGGTCCTGGAAGCGGATCGCTCCTTCGGGCAGATCCCGCTCCGCGGTCAGCGGCAGCTCAACGGAGGTAAGCATGTCCCGGTAGCGTTCCGCCAGCTGGGAGGGGAGCTTTCTGCTGAAGACCACCAGCTCCCGGAAGTAGCCTGACCCGATCCGCCGTGCATGGCGCGACCAGCGCAGCGGTACCGCGTTCTCCGGTGCCACCGCCACACCGATCCCCTCGACCGCGAACAGCAGCGCCGCCGACACCTGGCCGGTGCGCGCCACGCCGCGCGGAGTGAGACCGAGGCGGCCCGCCAGTCGGTCCACCACCTCGCTCATGCCCTGTTCCGGTTCGTAGAGCACCCAGTCGGCAGCGGCCAATTCCGCCGCACTCGCCGACGCGTCCGGCGGGTGTTCGGCGGCGCCGATCACCACCATCTCCTCGTACCCGAGGGAATGGACGGGCCCCTCCCACAGGTGGGGCCGCGGGCCGACCGCGATGTCGCCCTGTCCGCCGCGCATGGCCTCTTCGAGGTCTCGGCGGTGTGAGTAGTCGTGCAGCCGCAGCACTGTCGAGGGGTACATGGCGTGCCAGCGTGCTGCGGAGGGCGGCAGGATGCCCGAGGCGACGGACCGTACGGTCAAGACATGGACGTCGCCTTTGCGACCCTCGACCACCTCGTGCACCGATTCCCGGGCATCCTGGACGACACGAAGGACATCCTGCGCCCGCGGGAGGAAGACCCGGCCTGCGGGGGTCAGGGTCACGCCCTGCCGGCCTCGTTCCAGGAGAACCGCGCCCAGCTCCTTCTCCAACGCCCCGATCTGCTGGGAGAGCGAGGGCTGTGTGACGTAGAGCCGCGCGGCCGCTCCGCTGAATGAGCCCGCCTCCCACACCGCGAGGAAGTACTCCAGCTGACGTAGCTGCATCTGACCACGCTACTGGAGCAGGCGGCACGCGTCGCGTGACGTGAGGCCGCACTGACCGAGGATCACGCTGTGACCACGACCCTGCCGTCCTTGCGGGCCAGGCGGGTCAGCAGGTAGTCGACCTCGCTGCGGGCACGCGCAGACAGCGCCGCTCCGGGCTTGCGCTGAGTGTCCGAGGCCAGGATTCCGCGCCGCTTCATCACGTACTTGCGCACCGCAAGGCCGACGCCCGGTTGCTGTTCGTAGCGCAGCAGAGGTAGATGGGCGTCGAAGACGTCATGGGCGGCGTCGCGGTCGCCGGCGGCGGTGTGGCGTACCACGTCGACGAGGAGTTCGGGCACGCAGTAGCCCGTCATGGCGCCGTCGGCTCCGCGCTCCGTCTCGAAGTCCAGAAAGAGGCCCCCGTTACCGCACAGGATCGATAGTCGCGGCATCGCTCCCTCGGCTTGGAGCTGCCGTAGTGCGCTGATCTTCTCCAGCCCCGGCCAGTCCTCGTGCTTCAGCATCACGCATCCGGGCGCGACACGGGCGATGCGGGCGATGACGGTGGGAGACATGACGACAGAGAAGGACAGCGGGTAGTCCTGGATCACGAACGGCACGTTCTCACCGATGGCGGCCGACGCACCCTCGTAGTAGTTCACGATCTGGTCGTCGGTCCGCAACGTGTTCGGCGGGGCGATCATGACGCCGTCGGCGCCAGCTGACATGACGTCAGCCGTCAGGGAGCGCATGGCGGCGTAACCGGGTGCGGAGACGCCCACGACGATCGGCAGGTCGGTGCGCTTGATGGCGTGCTGGACAATGCGCACGCTTTCCTCGTGGGACAGCTTGGGGGCTTCACCCATCTGACCCAGCAGGGTCAGTCCGGTGACACCGGCGGATCCGTAGAAATCGATCAACCGGCTGAGCGAATCGAAGTCGATCCCGCCGGATTCGTCGAAAGGCGTCGGAGCGATGGCGTATACGCCTGTGGTGTCGCGGGACAGCGCTGCCATTTCTGCCTCCTTTTGATTCTGAATTGGTTTCTCAGAGGCTGGCGATGAGGCCGCCGTCGACACGGACGACCGAGCCCGTGATGTACGAGGCCTGACTGCTTGCGAGGAAAGTGACTGCGGCGGCGTATTCGCGCGGTTCGCCGTAACGGCCCACGGGGATCGAAGCGGCACTGTCTGCGGAGATCTCCTCGACGGGCCTCCGCTCCCGCTCGGCCTTAGCCTGGTCGAGGACCTTCGTCCGCTGGGTGCCGATCCGGCCGGGAACGACCACGTTGCAGGTGACGCCGTCGGCCGCCACTTCCCGGGCCAGCGTCTTGGACCAGCCGAGCAGGCTGCCCCGCAGGGCGTTCGACAGTCCGAGGTTGGGAATGGGGGCGATCACGCCGGAACTGGCGCTGGTGATGATCCTGCCCCAACCGTGCCTCCGCATCAGGGGCGCGACCCGGTCGGTGATTGCGATCACCGACAGCACCATGGACTGGAAGTGCCGCAGCCAGATCTCCGGGTCCTGTCCGCCCACGAGCGAGGGTGGCGGTCCTCCCGTGTTGTTGACGAGGATGTCGACGGGGCCGAGAACCCTCTCGATCGTCGTGATGTGCCGGTCGACTGCGCCCAGATCTCCGAGGTCCCATTCGAGGGACACGGCCTTTCCGCCCAGGTGGGCCACCGCTTCGACGGTGCGCTCAGCGGCCTCGGCACTGATGTCCGCCACGGCGACACCGGCGCCCTCCGCTGCGAGTGCCTGCGCAATGGCGCTGCCGAGCCCCCCACCTCCCCCCAGTACCAGCGCGGTTTTGCCTGAGATTCCCAGATCCACAGTTCTTTACTCCTCGGGCGGGGCCCGTTCTCCGGCCGTACGGCCGACGGCGATGTCCGCTTCAGGACGACTCTGCCAGGCAGATGCGGTGGTCCTCCAATAGGAATTTGGCACGGTGCATATAACGGATGCCTATACGCCGGAGAGAGGAAAACGGCCTTGCCGACGTGCACGATGGGGTGGGGAAAGAGCCGTTGCTGTTCGCCGATCCCCCACGCATTCCCGTGGCCGAGACTGGAGACCCCCGTGTCCTTGCCGAAAACCATGCAGGCCGCGGTGCTGGGTGAGCCCGGCACCCTTGCCGTCACGACGCTGCCCGTTCCGCAGGTGGGTCCGGAAGACGTCCTGGTGCAGGTCCGCAGGGCCTCTCTGTGCGGAACGGACCTGAAGATCCGAAGCCGGCACTTCTTCAAGGACGGCGGCCCCACGGCGGGGGAGTTCGTACCGGGCCACGAATACGCGGGCGTCGTGGCCGCGGTGGGCGGCGCGGTGACGGAACTCCGCGTCGGTGACCGGGTCGTGACGGAGGCCCATCGCGGCTGTATGCGCTGTGCCAACTGCCTGGCCGGCGCCTACACGGACTGCCTCAACTACGGCCTTCGGCACACCGGGCACCGGGTGCAGGGGATGACCGTCAACGGCGGCTTCGCCGAGTACGCGCTCAACCATGTGGCGACCCTCCACCGGCTGCCGGACACCGTCGACTTCGACGCGGCGGTCGTCCTCAGCACCGTGGGTACCGTGATGCACGCGTTCGACGTGCTGGACACCCTTCTCGTCGGTTCGACTGTCGCCGTGCTCGGCCCGGGCCCAATAGGTCTGCTCGCGACGCAGGTCGCGCGGGAACTCGGGGCGAGGACTGTCGCCCTGACCGGCACCCGCGAAACCCGGCTGGCCGTCGGGAAGTCCTTCGGCGCGGACCTGGTCGTCAACTCCCGGGAGGAGGACGCCGTCGCTGCGATCAGGGAGGCGACCGACGGAGTCGGCGCCGACGTCATTCTGGAGTGCTCGGGCGCCCCGAATGCGGTGGACGACGCCCTCCGCATGGCCAAGCGGTCCGGGAAGGTCGTCCTTGTCGGGTTCTTCGAGCAGCCGGTGCGGGCCGATCTGAACCATGCCGTCATGAACGGCATCTCGATCCAAACGGTTCGCGGGGAGGGCGCTGGCTCACTGGCCCGCGCCGTGAGTCTCGCCGCCCGAGGTCGGCTCCGCACCGCGGAACTGGTCACCCATCACTTCGCGTTGAGCGACGTCTCCGAGGCCTTCGACACCTACGCCGAACGCCGCGGCAACGCCATCAAGGTCATGCTGGACATCTCCGAAGACCCGGAGCCCACCCGTGCCCGGTGACGGAGCAGGCACGGTGCCCGACCCTCCGGCAGCCGGGCGGGAGGAAGCGGCGACCGCCATGGCAGCGGCCGCCACCGCCTGGCTGGGCAGTCTGAACAAGGATCAACTGCCGCTCGCCGCCTATGACTCCCCGCTCCACCCGGATGCCGAGGCCGAGCGGCTGCGCTGGTTCTACACCCCCACAGAACACGGCGGGCTCGCCGTCCGGGACCAGAGTGCCCGCCAACAGAGCCTCGCCATGCAACTGGTGGCCACCGGCCTGTCCACCGCGGGCTACGCCACGGTCGCCACCGTGATGGGCCTGGAGAACGTACTGGACCAGCTGGAAGGGTGGACGGTGCACTGGGGCAGGCAGCGTGGGCGTGACCCCGGTCTGTACTGGCTCCGGGTCTTCGGCCGCCCCGGCGACCGGGTCTGGGCATGGCGACTGGGCGGCCACCACATCTCCCTGAACAACCTCGTCGTCGCCGGCCGGCTCATCTCCACGACTCCCTGCTTCATCGGCGCCGACCCGGCCACGACCGAGCTGCTCGGAGGGACCCTGCGTCCCCTCCAGGGCCCCGAGGACACCGCGCGCCAACTGGCCCGCAGCCTCGACGCGGGACAATTCGGGCGAGCTCTGCTCCATCCCTCCGCCGTGTCGGACATCGTGTCCGGCAACAGACCGCACGTCCGACACGGCGACACGATGATGCACATGCAGGACCTGTGGCGGGGGCATTTCGAGGATCCCCGTCTGGACCGGATCGTCCACGACATCGACCGCCGCGCGGAAGCGGGCAGCGGCTACACCGAAAGCGACCACGCGAGCGTGGCCATCATGATTCCCCCCAAGGGCATCAGCGGCCGCGACCTGGACGAAGACCAGCGGCACCTGCTGCGTCGTCTCATCACCCAGTACACCGGACGGGCCCCGGGAGATCTCGCCGACGCCTACGACACCCACTACGCCTCGGACACGGTCCTCGACCACGTCCACTTCGGCTGGGCGGGCAGTAAGGACCCAGGGAAGCCGCACTACTACCGGGTGCAGGATCCCCGCATTCTGATCGAGTACGACAACACCCAACGCCAGGCGAATCATGCCCACTCGGTGTGGCGTGACCTGACGTCCGACTTCGGTCTGGACGTGCTGGCCGCACATCGGGCACACCTCGCACACGAGTGAAGCGTCAGCGGGAAACCAGGAGAGTACTCCGGCTGTAGATTGTGATCTTGCCGTCAGGCAGGGCCCTACTCGTTCGCGCCGTCCCAGGGCGGCCACCCTACGACCGTCCGACTCGGGTTGTTCAGCGACGTCAAGATCTGGGTCCCCTCATTCCGTCGGCAGCCTCAGCTCCGCTTCCGCGCCCCCCTCGGGATGGTTGCGGAAGGTCAGACGGGCGCCGAGCAGACGGGCCTGGCCGGTCGCGATGGTCAGGCCCAGGCCGGTGCCGCCGGTCGAGGACCCGGTGCGGAAGCGCTGGGGACCGGAGGACTGCAGAACAGCGAGCAGATCTGGCGGGAAGCCCGGGCCGTGGTCGCGGACCCGGACGACCGGACCGTCGACCAGCACCTCCACCGGCAGGCCACCGTGCCGCAGGGCGTTGCCGGCCAGATTGGTGAGGACGCGTTCGACGCGGCGCGGGTCGGTCGCCACGACTGCGTCCGTCGCGATCCGTACTCGCACCTCGTCGAGGTCGGCGACCGCTCGCCGTGCCATCGCGCTCACCTCCCGCTGCTCCGTGTCCACCGCGGCCACCTGGGCATCCATCCGAGCTACCTCCAGCACGTCCTCGACCAGCCCGCGGAGGTTCCGCACCCCGCGCGTCACCAGCTCGGTCGCCCGGCCGGGAGGCAGCAGACCGACCGCCGCCGACAAGCCCGCGACCGGTGTGCGCAACTCGTGTGCGATGTCGGCGGTCACCCGGCGCTCCGCCTCCAGCCGGGCACCCAGCGCATCCGCCATGGTGTCGACGGAGACGGCGAGCCGGGCGATCTCGTCGCGGCCGCTGGGACGGACCCTGGCGTCGAGAGCGCCCTCGGCGATGCGTTCCGCCGTACGCGCGGCCGCCGTGGCCCGGCGGCCCATCCGCAAGCCCAGCACAAGCCCGGCCAGGGACACGGGCAGAGTGGCGGCCGCACCCGTGGCCAGCAGCGTACGGTCGAGCGCGGCCAGGGACCGCTCCTCCGGGGCGTACGAGCGGGAGAGCACCAGCACCCTGCGGTCCGAGATCCTGGTCGCTGCCCACAACACCGGCTCATCACCGGCCTGCAGGAAGGTCACGCGGACGTTGCCGCGCACGGCCCGCGCCACCGGCCCGGGCAGGCCAGGGGGGTCGGTCCGGGCACCCGTCCCGGCCCCGGCGGCGACATCGTGGGCAGCACTCACCAGTTGTCGGTCCAGGTCGGAGCGTGCGGTTGCCAACTGGTCGTCGGCGGTGATCCGGTGCACCAGCACTCCGATGACACCGGCGACGCACACGGCCGCGGCGGCGACGGCCAGGGCGACCTTCGCCCCCACGTTCACGGCGGCCCGTCTCATGGGCGCAGTTTGTAGCCGAAGCCGCGCACCGTCTCGATCCGCTCCCGGCCGATCTTCGCGCGCAGGCGCTGCACATGGACGTCGACGACCCGGGTGTCGCCGGACCATGCGTAGTCCCAGACCCGCTCCAGGAGCAGGTCTCGGGAGAGCACGGCCCCTGGGGCGGCGGCGAACTCGCGAAGGAGTTTCAGTTCGGTCATGGTCAGTGCGAGCGGCTTGCCGTCCTTGCTCGCGGTCAGGGAGACGGGGCAGAAGACCAGGTCCCCGAAGCCCAGGCGGGTGTCCGGTGTCCGCTGCTCGGCGGGTGCCGCCCGGCGCAGCAGTGAGCGGACGCGGGCCACGAGGACCGGACCGTCGAAGGGCTTGGTGACGTAGTCGTCGGCCCCTGCCTCCAGGCCCATCACCACGTCCACTGGGTCGTTGCGGGCCGAGATCAGCAGCACCGGGACGCCCGACTGCTCGCGGATGCGGCTGGCCAGGCTCACCCCGTTCAGACCGGGAAGCATGATGTCGAGGACGGCCACGTCGGGTTGGCGTTCGCGGAAGAGTTCGAGACCTGTCAGGCCGTCGGCCGCGGCGCGCACCCGGTAACCGCGCTCCTCCAGCGTGAGCCGGGTGGCCTCCCGGATCAACTCGTCGTCCTCGACGAGCAGGACTTCGTGCATGGTGTTCCTCTCCGACGGGTCGCCCTACCTGGGCTCCGTGACGCAGTCAGCTGTCCGGCAGGTTCAGGCTGCCCTTGCGGGCGAAGCCCGTCGCCCAGGTCGGCGCGGGGGGATGGACGGGTGTGATGGTCGCTTCGCCGTAGTACGCCACGGAGCCACGCCGCACACGGTCGCTCAGCACGACCCGGATCTGGTAGCTGCGGGCTTGGCCGGCGGTGCAGCCGACCTTGCAGGACGCCTCGCCGGTGGCTCGCGGCCTGGGTGCGCCCCAGTCCCGCCACGTCAACCCGTCCAGGAGGATGAGCGTGGTCAGATCGATCGTTTCGGGATGCTGCCAGGCCCGCCCGTACCGGTCCGCCACGTAGACCGGTCCCGACCAGGGGAGAGCCGTCGGCGCCGGGCCCTCGACGCGGACGCCGCCGTTGACTGAGCCGCACCCCGTAGGGAGGATCGCCAGGAGGGCGGTAAGCAGGGCGCACGGCGCGAGTTGGCGAAGCCGCAACCTCCACTCCTTCCGTCGCGCTTCCCGGGCATCCGGTGACGACCGCCGGGATGACATTTGAGCACGCGCGTGGTGCGCGGGGCTCGGCCGGTCCTGTTTCCGCGTACGTCCCCGTTACCCGATCCGCGCCCCTCTCTGGTCTCTGACCTGCAGATGTAACAGCTGGCCATAGATGCCTCATCGGAATCGACGCGTGCTTGTCGCACCGCCGACGAACAGCGTTGCGTCCGCTTCCCTACCTTCACTTCGGTCACTGCACCCGAACCGAACCGACTTGGGGGAACCTCTTGCGCAGAACCAGGAAGTCCGCGCGCACGGCAGCGGCCGCGATGACGGTGGCGGCGGCGCTCGCCGTGGGACTGACCGGATCGGCACGGGCAACGCCCGTACCGACGGCGGTACCGGCCGCCGCCAAAAGCACGGACAACACCGCCAGGCACCGCATCACCCTCGTCACCGGTGACCGCGTCATCGTCGACGCCAAGGGCCGAGTCGTCGGTATGGAGCGGGCCAAGGGACGTGAGCGCGTCCCTGTGCAGATGCGGAGGTCTGACGGCCACACCCTCGTCATACCGACGGACGTGGCCCAGATGATCGCGAGCGGCAGGCTCGACCAGCGACTGTTCGACATCACCGAACTGGACAAGGCGGCCAACCGCAGGAACCAGGGCGACGGCGTCAAGGTCATCGTCGGCTACAAGGGTGCGGCGAGCACCGCGAAGTCCGGTGTCCGGGACACCGGAACCCTCCGCCACGCCTTTGGCACCCTGAACCTGGACACCGTCCAGACATCCTCCGGGAAAGCCCCCGGCCTGTGGCACGCGCTCACCCACGAGGACGCCCTGTCCCCGGGCATCTCCCACGTCTGGCTCGACGGCGTCCGCACGATGAGCCTAGACAAGTCCGTGCCGCAGATCGGCGCACCCGCGGCATGGGCCAGGGGCTACAACGGCAAGGGCGTCAAGGTCGCCGTCCTGGACACGGGCATCGACACCAGCCACCCCGACCTCAAGGACCAGGTGATCGCCGCCAAGAACTTCAGCACGGCCACCACCACCGACGACCACCAGGGGCACGGCACGCACGTCGCGTCCACCATCGCAGGAACCGGCGCCAAGTCTGCAGGCAAGTACAAGGGCGTCGCCCCCGGAGCGAAGCTCCTCAGCGGCAAGGTCCTCAACGACCAGGGCGAAGGCGACGACTCCGGCATCATCGCGGGCATGGAGTGGGCCGCCGCGCAGGGCGCCGACATCGTCAACCTCAGCCTGGGCGGCGGCGACACTCCGGGCACCGACCCGATGGAAGCCACGGTCAACCGGCTGTCCGAGGAGAAGGGCGTCCTCTTCGCCATCGCCGCGGGCAACGAGGGAGAACAGGGCGCGCAGACCGTCGGCTCCCCGGGCAGCGCCGCCGACGCGCTCACCGTCGGCGCCGTCGACGGCAACGACCGGCTGGCGGACTGGTCCAGCCGCGGCCCGACCGTAGACGGCACGATCAAGCCGGATGTGACAGCGCCCGGCGTGGGCATCACCGCGGCCTCGGCCAAGGGCAGCGAGATCGCCAAGGAGTACGGCGAGAACCCGCCCGGGTACGTGACGATCTCGGGGACATCGATGGCGACCCCGCATGTCGCGGGCGCCGCCGCCCTCCTCAAGCAGCAGCACCCGGACTGGGCCTTCAGCCAGTTGAAAGCCGTGCTCGTGGGCTCGGCCAAGGGCGGCGCGTACACGCCGTACCAGCAGGGGTCGGGCCGTATCCAGGTCGACACGGCGATCGACCAGACCCTGCTCGCCGAGACGACCTCGATGAACTTCCCGGTCCAGCAGTGGCCGCACACCGACGACACCCCGGTCACCAAGAAGCTGACATACCGAAACCTCGGCACGAAGGACGTCACACTGGCCCTGTCGACCACGGCCTTCGGCCCCAAGGGCGAGGCCGCCCCGGCCGGCTTCTTCACCACCGGCACGGACCACGTCACCGTCCCGGCCGGCGGCACGGCGTCCGTGGACGTCACCGTGAACACCAAGCTGGGCACTCTGGACGGCGGATACTCGGCGTACGTGAGTGCCACCGGCGACGGCCAGACCGTCCGTACCGCAGTCGGCGTCGAGCGTGAGAGCGAGGCGTACAACCTGACGTTGAAGTTCGTCAACCGCCCCGGACAGCACCCCGTGCATTACACCACCCTGGACGTGGCCACGCGGGGCAGCGGTGGCTACCAGAACGTGTCCACCGACGACACCGTCACCTTCCGGGTCCCCAAGGACCACTACATCCTGGACGCGCTCAGCATGAAGGACGCCAACTCGACCGACGGCGGCGCCGACTGGCTGATGCAGCCCGTGCTGAACATCGACAGGAACACGACGATCACGCTCGACCTGAACAAGACCCGGTCCGCCGACATCACGGTGCCGGACGCACAGGCCAAGCCGCTCCAGGCCCTGGTGTCCTACGAGTACCTGCCCGCGAACGTATGGCTCGGCGTCGCGATGCCCTCGTTCTCCGACATACGGCTCGCGCACGTCGGCCCGGCGATGGACTCCGGCCTCGTACAGACCTGGTCCGGTCAGTGGACCAAGGGCGGCGACGCCGAGTACGACATCGTCGCCGGGGGCGAGACGAAGAAGGTCGTGGGAGATCGCGTCCACCACTACAAGGCCGGCGAGTTCGCCACGGTGAAGGCCGGTATGGGCGCCTCGACTCCCGGCAAGACCGGCGCTCTCGACATGACCATCGCGGTGCCCTTCGGCTACGGCACCCACGTCCCAGTGGCGCAGAAGCTGCCCGCCACCCGCACCCTGCACCTGTCCACCGGTGAGGGAGCCACGTACTACTTCGCCTTCGACCAGTACTCGGGGAAACTGGACGAAAACGGCGCCCCAATCGTCGACACATCGGCCGCCGCCAATGACTACGAGAAACTCACCGCGGGCAGGACCTACCGCAAGGACTTCAACGCGGGGGTGTTCGCGCCACGGGTGAGCCCCGACGACTCCCAGGGCGTCTTCCACGGCTCCGAGGGGATCTACGGTTTCCTGCCGCTCTTCGCCGACGGTCAGCGCCACAACGTGTTCTCCGACGTCACCTCGGTGCGCACGACGCTGTACCGGAATGGCACGAAGTTCGGCTCGAACACCGACCCCCTGACCGGGAAGGCCACGTTCAAGGTCCCGGTCGGCGCCGCCGCATACACCCTGACCGCCTCGGCCAGCCGCAGCACCAAGGTCCACACCGCCTCCACGCGCGTCGACGCGAGCTGGACTTTCCACTCGAAGCGGCCGACGGCCGGAGTGAGCGAACTCCCCGTCTCCTCGGTCGCCTTCAGAGCCCCCGTCGGCCTGGACAGCCGTGTCCCGGCAGGCAAGACAGCCACCTACCCGGTCACCGTCGAGGGCGCAGCGACGGGCCGGAATCTCAAGTCGCTGACGGTGCACGTGTCCTACGACGACGGCAGGACCTGGAAGAAGACCGACGTCAGGAACGGGAAGATCACGGTGAAGAACCCGGCGAAGGGCAAGGGCGTCTCCCTCCGCGCCAAGATCACCGACAAGAAGGGCAACAGCTCGACGATCTCGATCCACAACGCGTACTACGGCAAGTGAGGCTCCCGGGCTAGTGAACGGGCCGGTCTGCCGGAGGCATGTCCTCCGGCAGAACCGTTCGGCGTTTGCGGGCCAACCTATGGGACACGAACTCCATGCAGCCGATTCCAAGCCCGTGCGTCTTCACGCCGACAAGGCCTACGACATTCCTCACCTGCGGCGATGGCTCTGGGGCAAGCGCATCGGCGTCCGCACGCTCGCAAGGGCATCGACTCCAGCGAGCGGCTCGGCCGCCGCAGGTGGGTGATCGAACGGACCAAGTCCTGGTTGACCGGCTACCGCCGCCTCGACCACCGCTACGAGCGCAAACCCGGCAACTGCCTGGCTTTTCTCGGGCTGGCAGCCGCACTCTGCTGCTACAAACGGCTCCTCAAACTGACCATGTAGGACACGGTCTTAGAGGCAATGCCGTTGTTTTAGCTTCGGGCGTACGCTGCTGCGTAGTGCTTCCCGGGGGTGGTGCGGGTGTCTGCGGATGTCGGCGAGTTATCGGGGCTGGGGTTGCTGACCTGGGTGTATCGGCCTGGGTTGGTAGATCGTGTAGTGGCCGCATGTGGTCGTGGCCAGCAGCGCAGACGTCTGTTGCCGGCCCGGCTGGTGGTGTATTTCGTGCTCGCTCTTGCCCTGTTCTCGCCGGCGCCGTACCTGGAGGTGATGCGGCATCTGGTCGAGGGTTTGCCGGGCCAGGGGCTGTTGGGCGAGTGGCGCATCCCTGCGAAGTCGTCGCTGTTTCGGGCCCGTCAGCGGCTGGGTGCGGAGCCGCTGCGGGTGCTGTTTGCCACGACTGCGAAACCGATGGGCACCGAGGCCACACCAGGGTGTTTCTGGCGGGGGCTGCGGCTGCTGGCGGTGGACGGCACCTGCTGGGATGTGGCCGACAGCCCAGCGAACGAGGCTGCCTTCGGCCGTCCCGGAAACGGCCGCGGCCACGACAAGTCCAGCTTTCCCCAGGTGCGGATGGCCTGTCTGATCGAGGTGGGCACCCACCTCGTGCTGGATGCCGAGCTGGCCGGCTGCCGCACCGGCGAAGTCCCTCTGGTCAGCCGCCTGCCCCGCTCCTGCCAGCGCGGCGAACTGGTCCTGGCGGACCGGGAGTTCCTGGGCGTGCCGTTGTGGCGGGCCTTCACCGACAGCGGTGCCGATCTGCTGTGGCGGGTGCCCGCCAACCGGATCCTGCCCGTCGAGCGGCAGTTGCGGGACGGATCCTGGATCTCCCGCATCCACGCCCACACCGATCCCGCACACCAGGATCCGGTCACGGTGCGGGTGGTCGCCTACCAGCTGCACGGCACCGCCCGCGAAGGCGAGGACTACCGGCTGGTGACCAGCCTGCTCGATGCCCGCCGTTATCCCGCCCGCCAGCTGGCCGCGCTCTACCAGGAACGCTGGGAAGCCGAGGCCGTCTTCGCCGAGCTCAAGACCCATCAACGCGGCGCCCGCATTGTGCTCAGCAGCAAGACGCCTGACGGAATCCTGCAGCAGATCTGGGCCCACCTGCTGGTCCACCACGCGCTGCGCGAACTGATGGTCAGAACCGCCGCCACCCGGGGCCTGGATCCGGACCTGATCTCCTTCACCGAAACCCTGCGCTCCGCCCGGCGCAGCGTGACCCTTACGCCGGGCAGCTTTTCCCCCTGAGCTGCTGGTCAGAGCCCTCGTCTGGCTCCAGCACGACCTGCTCGAACGGCTCCTGCCACACAGACGCCTGCGCAGCCAGCCCCGCGTCGTCAAACGCAAGATGTCCAACTACCGACTCAAACGGGCTGAACACCACACCTGGCCACAGCCCACCCGCACCGGCACCCAAGCCGTCCGCGTCCAACGCCCCCAACCCGCAGACCCGTAAAGCAACGGCATTGGA
>NZ_KQ948748.1:0-126565 GCF_001514195.1 Streptomyces griseorubiginosus
GCCTCCGGCAGCCGAATACTCGCTTCGCTCGTTTCGCGCGTCCCCGCGCGAATTCCCGCCTCCGGCGGGCGGGTTATGGAATTGGCCTCCGGCCATTCCATAACCCTGCGTTCCTCCGGAACGGAAAGACGAGCGGAGATGGTTTGTGCCTCCGGCACAAATTGTGGTGCTGATTTTGGTTGTATGGGCGGGGAGTTCGGGTGTGAGTTGGGGTTTGAGTTGAGGGTTCGTCATGAGCCTTTCCCGAGGCCTGGTTTAGGTGAATCTCCGATTACCCTAAACCAGGCGGTACTTGATTGGTATTCCGTGAAAAAAAGTAAATCACGGAATACAAGGAATGGGCAACAGGGCCCCTCCGGGGCCCAGTTGCCCACGGAGGGAGTGCTGAGATCCCTGCCTTGGGCAAGAGACGGGAGAAGACGGGAGGTGGGGCCACAGGCTGAGGAGCTGACCGAGTACCGAGGACCGGTTGAGTGCTGACAAGCTCAACCCCCACATGTGGGCGGTACCGACAGGCTTGCCAACTTGCCTTAGAGCAGAGGGAGTTGAGTAGAACAGGAGAGGTTAGGGGGCCATGGTGCTTGGTGCACAGGGTCTTTAGTTAAGAGGAGCTCCGGGAAACAGGCGTCTGACCTGCGGTTTTGTGGATCTGAATGTCGGCCACCACCGACATTCAGATCGTCTGGGTGTCGGTGGCTGTCGGCCGCAGACAGTAAAAGATGCGCTTGCTCACAAGATTCGCCCGGAACTTGCGCCTATCCACAAGTTTTGCCTGCATGGGCTCCGCGTGCTCGCCTATGGGGAGGGCGGACGTTTCCGCCGCTTGGACTGCTTCCGGTGGAGAGGTCGTGGCAGCCGTGTGAGGACTTCCTCGACCACTGCCAGGCGCTGGGTGTCCCCAAGTTCACGGAGGATGTCAACGGCTTCAGTGAGCACCCACCGGGCCGCCTGGGGCCGGCGGCACTCCATCAGCACCCGGCCGAGGCCGAGCAGCACCTCCACCAACTGGTTTTCCAGGCCGGGTTGCTTCACCGCTTCCCCCAACGTGTCCACTGGGTAGGTGAATTCCCGCGCCAGCTGTTCCGCCTTTCGGAGCTCCTTCAGGGCGGCCTGTGGTTGGCCAGCGCGGTGGAACGCCATTCCGAGCTGGTACAGGCTGTCGATGTAGATGCTCAGATCCGTGTGTGATGCGTACTGCGTCGCGGTCTCGAGGAATTCGATCGCGTCCCGGTGATGTCCCGCCCCCGACTGTGCGACACCGAGCGAACCAAGCGCCATTGCTTCTCCGCGCTTGTCAGCGTTAACGCGGTAATACATCAACGCGTTTTGATAGGCGGATACGGCCTTGTCGAAACGGTTGCAGCGAACCCAGATATCGCCGATATGACGCAGGGTATCCGCTAAAAATAATGGTTCGCCGGCCCGATCAAAGACAGCGGCCGCCGTCTCATAGCAGTTCCTCGCCTCCTCAAGCCGATTTGCCCGTTCCAGGACCACACCCCGCTCCTGGGCCAGCAGCGCGCCAAGCCGGTAGTCGAGAGGTGCGGCAGCCTCGACGGCATCGTTCAAGGCGGTCAGGGCCTCATCGAAACGGCCCAGTCCTGTCAGCGCCTTCGCAAGGCCACGGAGCGCCGCCGCCTTCGTGCCTCGATCGCCTTGCCCAGACCGGCACGCGTCGACCGCAGAGGACGCAAGGCGTGCCCACTCCGCGTAGTAGCGACGGGTGCCGAAGAACTCGGCCAGTTCCAGGGCGAGATCCACCAGCCACGGGGAGGCAAGCGCGGAGGTGGCCGCTGCTACGACGTTGACTCGTTCCATCTCCAGCCAGACCACTACCCAGCGATGGAGCTTGAGCGTCTCGATCGGGTTGTCCGCTGGTGTGATGAGGGGGCGGGAGGCGGCTGCCTGGGCTATCTTGCGGTAACGGTGCAGAAGCCTGAGCACCGCGTCTTCCCGTTTGTCCTCGTCCGCGTGGGCGCGCCCAAGCTCGTCGGCGTACAGCCGGAGGAGGTCGTGCATCGACCAATGCTCGATTTCGGTCTCCGCCAGTCGGTCACTTCCCCTTTGGGATCGTTCGAGCAAGTGCATACCAGCGAGGCCGCGCAGAGCCAGACGGGCAGCGTCCGTGGAGACTCCGAGCAAGACCGACGCTGAAGCGGTGGACAGGTCGGGGCCGGGAGCCGCCGCGAGCAGCCGGAATGCCCGTGCGCGAGCTGGCGTCAGATGCCCGTAGCAGAAGGAGAAGCACGCCCGTACCGTCAGCGGACGTCCCTCGGCGTCGGTGTCGTCGTCCTCCATGCCGTCCAAGAGGGTGCGCGCCAGCTCATCCACCCGCTCGCGCAGCGATCGGTCGGGTTCGGTCCGCAGCACGGCGACAACGATCCGCAGCGCAAGAGGCAGCCAGCCACACAACTCTGCGACGCGGCGCACATCGTCACCGTGAGCGGCTTCAACCGCTCGGCCGCACTCCGCGACCTGGCCGTGGCCCGGTTCCGCGAGGCGGAGGCGGACGAACTGCTCAGCCTCCGCCGGAGGGAACGGGGACAGGACGATCCGGTGCCGGATCGCGTCGGTGTGCGTGTGCCGGGACGTAACCAGTGCCCGGTGCGGAAGGCACGGGAACAGCTCGGCGAGCTGCCCGGCCTGGCGCACGTTGTCCAGCACGATCAGCAGCGGTTTGTCCTGTCCGGCCAGTTCGTCCAGCAACGTGCGCCATCGACGGACCTTCTCGGCCGGCACCGATGGCGGCTCCTCCCGCGGCCGCAGCGTGCGCAGGAACGCATCGACCGCCTCCTCCGCAACGACGTCCTGGCCCGCACTGTGGCCCCGCAAGTCGGCGAAGAGGACGCCTCCCTCAAACCAGCCCTGCTTCGCTGCCCGCCGGGCAGCCTCCACCACCAGCGCCGTCTTCCCCACCCCGCCCATACCGGTGACTTCCAGAACGGACGCTGAACTCGACGCCCGGGCAGTCGCCTCACGCTCCCGCTGAGGGCCCGGAGCTCTCGTGTCCTGACCTGCCGGCGCCAACCAGCCCATGAGCCTGCGCAATGGCTCCTCACGGCCCACGAACACAGCACCAGCCGTCGGCAACTGCACCGGCCCAGCCACCGATCGCGGCGCCCGCTCGGCCCGCGCCGCGGTGAGGATCCGCTCCCACCACGCCTGGTCCCGCACGGTCCAGAAGCCGCCCCCACCCCTCGCCCGCTCAGCAGCACGTCTCTCCAGCTCGGCCACCATCAGCAGGAAGAACGCCCTGCTCGCCGGGCCGGGAATCGTTTTGCCCAACAACCAGTCGTTGACCGTGGAGGGCGACGACACCACCGGCGGATCGCCGGCCCTGCCCCACGCCAGCATTACCTCCAACGTGGGCGCCCCTGCCGCCCGATGCGTCCGCGACAACTCTTCCCAGAACCTGTCGGACTGACCGGCCATGCTGCCCCCCCGACTGCCGGGACACCCCGCCCGCACCCGGCCCTCGCGTTCCGCCTTCCGGCCTTAGGCATCCCCGGAAAACCCGGAAAAGACCCCTTTAGCAGGCCAGAGCCCCTGTCCCTCCTCAACAGGCATCGCCGGAAGGCAGGTTGATCTGCAGCACTGGAGGCCACGCCGACCCAGACCGCGGGCCGGCCCGTTCCTGGAGGCCCCCATGCCGAACCCCACCACCACCCCAGCCCCCCGGCCCGGACGCGGCCAACTCCTGCCGGCCCTCACCCGCATCGCCGCCGCAGCCGTCAGCGGCGCCGTACGCGCCTGGATCAGCTGGCTCCTCGACCACTAGACCGCAAGATGGCCCTCACAAACGCCATCTGGGCACGGTGCGGTGCGACGCCAGAGCAGACGTCCTCCAGTCGCCTACCTGCAAGGTGCCGGGGAGCCGTACGAGACGGACCACTCGGTGTACCGAGCCGCGTGATTTGCCGACCCAGACCGGCTTCTGCCCGTCGTGCGTGAGCGGCTGCGCCCGGGCGGCGGTACCGCACGCGGAGACCTCGTGGCCGAGGGTGGGGGAACGTGTGAGACGTCGGACCGTGCTGTCGACATCGTCCTCCTGGTCCGTGCATAGGACGAAGCGCGGCGGGCGGCCGTGTAGTGGGCGATCATCGCGCGGGTCCTCGGCACGCGGGGCCGCTGGCAGGGCGTTCATCCTCCTGTACAGCAGGTGTCCGGATCTGCGTGCCGCGCAGGACGGTAAAGCAGGCAGGTGCTGCGGCTTCCGCGCCCACTGGCCCTTTGGCATCGGACAGGGCGCAAGGTTCCTGCCAAGCCACCGCGGCCCAACGCGCAACCACGTAAGCCTCCTTGGCCGTTTTGATCGGCGGACTCGTGGTGCCGGGGTCTACTACGGTTTCCTAACGGGCTGCCGAGGGGGCGCTCGTCGGTGAGGAGTTGTCATGCTGCCGCATGTGGGGCTGTACTACCCGTTCATCCACTTCCGTGACGAGCGATGGCTGAAGACGGCCGCGCTGTACTGGCGGGAGCTGGCGCGCGTCGTGCCGCAGGGATACCCCCTGGCGGATTCGCGGACCGCCCGTGTGCTGCGTGAGGAGCTCAAATTCGTCACACCGGTGGATCCGACGGAGACCGCCAAGCAGGTGGCTCCCCTATTCCTCAGCGTCCTTACCCGTCACGGCGAGGCCCTGCGCGCCGCAGGATACGCAGCGTCGCCGGCTTGGGACGACCGGGACCACCACGCGACAGACTCCTTCAATCCCGCACCACCGCTCACACAGGGGCATACAACGAGGCACCACAGCGGGATGTCCGCGCGTGCGGGCGTTGCCGCCTCCTACGAGGAAGAATTCACCCCCGAGCTGCGCGAGACGCTCATGGAGTGCGGACTGGCGGCCGATGTGCGGCGCAGGCCCGGACTGCGAGAGCGGCAGTCCCTCGCCTACGGACGCTGGATGGCGATGGACGCCAGACTCACCTGGGTCTACAAGTGTGCCTTTGTCGAAGTCCTCGCGCGTCAGGGCCGCTACACGCCCACCACCGACCAGCCGGATGCGCATCTGGCGTCGGACGGCTGGGATGTGGACCGCATCGCCCAGAGCCTGCTCGACGCTCCAGACGTGGCAGCGGCCGCTCGGCCGGACGACCTCACCGACGCGGTGGGACTACTGGCCATCCGACTGGCTGTGCCGGCCGGACTGGACAACGTACCGGTCGAGAAGATCGTCAAGCTGCGCAAGGAGCACCGCGAGGAGTTCGCCGCGTTCAACGCCGTCGTGACGCAGACCGTAGAGGAACTGAGGCAGGAACTGAGAGGGGTGACATTGCAGGAGGCGCGCGTGCGCGATGTGCAGATCGCGGTCGAGGACCGTTTCGATCGTCCCTTGAGGGCCCTGCGGGAAGCGATGAAAGCACAGGGCATGGGTACGGCGTACGGGCTGGCCAACGTGAAGTTCGATGTCCCCGCCCTGATGAGCCTGGCCGGTACGGCCGCAGGCGGCTTCCTCGACCAGCCCGTGGCAGGTGCGGCAGCCGGAGCCGCTCTCGGCTTCATGAACGTCCGCCACACACACAAGCAGCAGGTCAAAGGCCTCAAGGCCGGGAACCCCGCCGCCTATCTACTGTCGGTGCAACGTGGCCTGAAACCGCAGTCCCTCCTGCGGCAGATCACCCGACGCGCCTGATCCGCCCGGCGGCACCGTGCTGGCCGCAACCAGCTCGTCCCGCGTGAACGTGCGCGGCCGTACAACCCGCAGCGCCGTCGTACGGGCGCCGCGTCAGGAAGAGACACGGCGGTCAGTTCCAGTCCGCCGCCCCGGTCCACCCAGACCCGGTCCCGCGCCGACACGAGGACGTCCGTCACCCACGGGTCGGCGAGCAACGACTCCAGCGGGCCACTGCCGACCAGTTCGGACCGCAACCGCTCGGCCGCTACCGTACCCCGTCCAGCAATCCCGCAGCCATGTCCGCACCGGCCGCCGAGGACCGGGACTGAAGCCGCAGCCCTAGCCGGCGTGCCCGGTCCGACGGCCGGTGAACGCGTGCGCCGCAGACCAAGCGGCTCGCCGCTGAGCAGCGCCGCCGCCCCCAGCAGACACAGCGACCGAGGCCGACCCCCCTAGCAGCCTCACCGGCGGACGAATGTCGGTGGCCACCGACACAAAGTTGCGGCGATCAGCAACTCTCCGGCGTGGAAGGGCGCAGCCGTGCCAGCGACTGGCGGACAGCCGGTCCTCGGCTGATGATCTGCGTATGGCTGTCGGAGGCGAGGTGGTCGAATGACTCGGGTGTGTCGTGTCCTCCAGTTCAGAACCGGGTGTCTGCGGCGGAACCATATGCGGCGCCGCCCACGGATCCGCAGGCTCGGGACATCCGCACGGCGTCCCTGGCGATGAACGAGGATCTGCACGCGGCCCTCGTCCTGGGGCGGGAAGCCGTCGATGAGTTCGTGACTGCGTCCCTGCTCATCACTGGCAAGTGGGCGGAAGAAACAGTCACTGACATTCTGTACACCAGGGCGGCTCCCCGGCTCCGCCCGGTTCCGTTCAATCGGAACCAAGAGGGGCTGATCGGCGCCGACTGGCTCTGGTGGTGGGTAGAGGAGAGCACCGGTATCTGCTTTGGAATGCTCTGCCAGGCCAAGAACCTCAAGCGGACCGGGACGACCTGGTCCATAGGCTATGGCCAGTCGAACCGGACCTGGGGTGCCCAGCTGCCCAACCTGCTCGCCGCAGCGGACTACTTCGAGGTGCCCGCCGTCTACATGCTGTACTGCGGGGACGCTGCCTACCGGCGGGGGCTGTCCTGTGGCGGCGACGCCTGCGACGCCGACGACCCGGACGCATCTAGCCCTTGCCCGGACTGCCCGAGGATGGGTGTTTCGGTGCTCAGCGGCCTGGCCGCGGCCTACCTGTACGGTCGCGATCCCCGCGCCGCGGCCGCGGACTCCTTCCGCTACGCCACCCCACTCGAAGACCTCGCCGACCCGGGGGTGTGGCAGCAGCGCTGGGACATCAACTTTCGCAGCTGCGGACTCGAACTGCAGAAGTTTCTCCTCACTCCCCAGTACGGGGCGGCATTGGCGGCAAAGAGAATCTTCATGCAGTTGTCGAGCATCCGCGAGATGCATTTCGCGGCAGCGGCCCCGGCGCCCGTGGTACCGCGCTTCGACGATGACCTACCGCGTGCCGTGTTCCCACCCAGTTCCGTGCCGCAGGACAAGGGACACTTTTCCGTCCCGTACTTCCTGCACGTCCTGCGCGGGCTGAGAACGGCACCGCCCCCGTATGTCCAGGCCGCCCTTGAGGGCGGAAGTGACGCCGTGCCGCGGCCGGTTGCCGACCAGTTGGCCGGCTTGGTGGTCATCCAGGTATAGCCCCGGCCAGCGAATTCCTCATGACTACGGCTTGCTCAGCCGCCGAACACCTGTCGCCCACTGGGCGCGGCGGGGCACGTGGCGGGGAAGTTGCTCGTGGACTCGGCAACGCTTGGTTAGGGCGCCTCGTAGACCTTGGGCATTTTGATCTCTCGAATGGTCTGTGGGTCGCGAGGAGTGGGGAGGGCTTGGGTGCTGATGATCTGTGTCCCGGTCATGTGGGCGGCACTGGCCATGTCTTTCAGGATTGCGCGGACGACGTCCGGTTCGAGTCCTTGCTGGTATGGGTTGTCGAGCATCAGCAGTCCGGGGAAGGCGCACTCTTCGTCCAGGTCTGCGGCGATGAAGAGAGTGGCGTAGCTGTATGCCAGGAAGAACAGGACTTTTGGCTCTGCTCCGAGGGCCTGGTTCCAGGGGCGGGTGCCGACATAGAAGGTGAGGTCGCTGTCGCTGATCGTGACGTCCCCCCTGACCCAGTTTTCGCGATAGCGCTGGAGGAAGCTGTTCATGCGGTCTGCGAAGACTGCACATCGTTCGCTCGGGGAGGGGCCGTGCAGCGCGGGGCCGGCGGGCTCGTTATCGATGGCGTCCAGGGCCTGTTGTGCTGCGGTGACGGCCTGGCTGGCTTCGACGCGGCGCTGCAGGATGTCTTCGATGGCTGGGAAGGCGGTCATTTTCTGTTCGAGCTGGGCGATCTGGGCGGCGAAGCGTTCCAGGGCGGTCATGAAGGGGGCCAGTTGAGCGGCTCGCTCTTCGTTGAGTCGTTCGGCAAGTTGTTCTTGTCGGCCTTGGAGTTCGTCGCGACGGCGCCGTGCAGTGTGAAGGTCGGCTGCGGTGCGCGCAATGACGTCCTGGAGGTCGGCCAGTTCGGATTTCAAAGACCGGATCTCGATCTGTGCTCTGCGGCGGCGCTGATCGTCGTCGACCGGCTGGAAGCACAGGTAGCAGGCGTCTTCGTCGTGCCCACGGCGTGGGTCGACGTGCTGCTCGCAGGCCGGGCACAGCCGTACGGGGAGCGCGTCGAAGAATTCCACCGAGGTGATCAGCCGCTCCATCCGGCTGATCTCCGAATTGACGGTCTTCGCCGAGTGGCTGTGCTCTTCGTGGAGCTGTTGGAGGGCGACTACGTCTTCGGCGGCATGCTGCAGGTGACGGGAGGTTTCTTCGTAGGTCGCCGTCAGCGATGAGTCGTAGCCTGCGGCCGCGGCCGATTCGGCGCCGCCTTGAACGATGCTGTTGATCTCGGCCGTGAGCTGCTGGCGCTGCTGGTAGATGGCATCGAGTTGGGTTCTGATCTCTTCCCGGGCCGTGTTCACCTGTTCCATGGAGCCTGCGGGCGGGAGCTGGAGGCGCTCGGCGATCGCGGTGACGGCCTGGCGGGTGCTTTCGTGCACCTCGCGCTCGATGGCCTGGGCCTCGGCCAGGCGTCGTTTGGCCTGGGCGAGCCTGAAGTCCTTGTTGGAATACCTGGTGCGGGCAAAGCCGAGGAGCTGGCTGACGACGGCGCGTCGGATGAACTCCATTTCCTTGTCGGCGAAGTCTGTCCAGGAGTCTTCGTTGCGGTAGATGTGTCGCAGAGTGTTACGGAACGACAAGGGGGTCAGTTCGGTCGCGGTCGCGGCGATGCGGCCCTTCGGGATGTGCAGGTTGGGCCAGCCCAGTTCGCTCAGGATCCAGTCAGAGAACGTGTCGACGGCGCGCTCGTCACCGTCGATGATGACTTTGTTCATGCGTCCGTACTGGAGCGACCTTGCCAAGGTGTGGGGAGTCCCGTTGAGTCTGAGCGAAGTGCTGATTTCGACGTATCCGTCGGCGACAGCCGCGCCCAGGGCGTCGGTCGGGCCGTCGCGGTCGCCCAGGCAGTAGTCGATGGCTTTCAGAGTTGTCGTCTTCGAACTGTTGCGGACGCCGGTGAGGATGTTGAGCATGCCGGAGGTGAAGGCGTACTCCTCGAACTCGCCGGAGTGGTGGACCATCGTGACCTTCTCGATCCTCAGCCCCCGGTTGGGATGTGCGGTCACGTTCTTGGTCATGGGCGGATCTCCTGACGGAAGGACGCGTTGCCGACCTCGTCCGGGAACAGGTCGTAGATCAGGTCTTTGAGCTCGGTGCCGGACATGGCGGCGAGGTTGCCGCGCATGGCCTCGCAGCGCCGGACCAGCGGCTGGAACTCGCTTGTTTGCATGAGCCGCTCTGCTGCTCTGTTGCCGGCGGCTTTCAGCTTTACCCGTTCGGGAGTGTGACTGGTCGTGATGGTGACCAGGTCGCGGGAGACGAGGAAGGCCAGGAACTGGCGGTAGCGGTGATCCCAAGGGCCGTACCTGTAGCGGATCATCGGTGCCTCGACCTCGCTGGCGTCCTCAGCGAGGAAGGCGTCGCGCAGCTCGACCACCTCAGGAAGCGCAGCGTGCGCCCGCTCGAGGAATCCCGGATAGCGCAGGAAGAAGTCGAGTTTGGCGAACTTGGTGCGTCCTGCGATGTAGGGGCCCGGTTCCTCGCCGCACAGATGGATCATCAGCAGCAACCGTGCGGCGTGAAAGTCCGGCGAATCGTCTGGATCCCAGGGCCGGTGCAGCGGGGGTACCACCCGGCTACCGATCTTCGCTCCGGGCGCGGGTGTTCGGGTACGCCTCGTCTCAGGCATCGGCGTACCTGTTCTGACAACGTGCTGTGATGTCGCACAGCACCGCCAAAGCGTCAGTGAGACTGACGTGACCGCCGGCTACTTCCGGCATCTCGCTGACCGCCGAAATTGTTGCGAGGTAGGCAGCCGGGCCGGCCTCAAGGAGACCGCCGCGGCGCTTGGCCATGGTGACCGTGCAGATCGAGTTGATCTTGTCAGCCAGATCGTCGAACTGCTGACGGCGTGCACCGATGCTTGACCGGCGCCTACGCCGGAAGGCGAGCATGGCGTCGTGCTGGCCTTCCGCTTCGGTGTCCGGGACGCCGGCGGGCCGCAGTTTTTGCTGCAACGGCATCAGCAGCTCCGTCGAACCGTCCTGCCTGCGACCGGTGACCTTGCGAACGCATTCTTCAAGTGCTGCCCGGAATTCGTCCGCTGTGAAGTGCCGGGGGCGAAGGGCTCGAGCCTGGCGAGAGATGCAGTCCGCGATGAGCCACGTCATCACGTCCACCACCTCTGTGATGCACGGCTCCTGCCCCAGACAGGCTCTGACCAACGGCGCCAGACGCTGGAGCACTTCCCCTTCGACATGCTCGATCGTGCGCGCCTCGACCAATACATCAAGGCGGTCGATGCACCACGCGACATCACGGCCGTCGGGCAGGCTCAGGCCCTTCAACCGGCTGATGGCGTCATCCCGGACAGCCGCGCTGACCGGCTCACGGGACTGACTGCGTTCCACGGCGAACTCAAACAAGTCCCGCTGGGGCGTCTCGTTGACGATGAACGTAAAGCGCGTGCCATCAGGCAGAGGCTTACCCAAGAAGAGCTTGCCCAGATAGCTCGTGTCCACCGACTTCTTCGGGCTTTCAGGCCGGCAGACGCTGGCCACGCTATGCCGCACGCCGGCTTCCTCGATCGTCTTGACCTGCCGGTAGACGGGCGCGTCACCCCGATGGCAGAGGATGTCCTCCAGGTCCTCCCACGAGACAGCCGTCCAACATCCATCCAGCATGTCCAGGCAGTCCAGGAGAGTTACCACGTCCTGGTAGGCAAACCCGCGTCGGCTTCGCCGCCCTCCATCAGCAGGTGCGAGGCTCACCGGCACCCCCGAAGCGCCACGGTTGACTTCCTTCCGCCGTACAGACGGCGCGAATGCCTATTCGCACAGCACCCCCAACCACACTCTGCGAGACGGCAGTAGATCACCACTCAACCCGAGACGGCAACGGTGCGCGCAGCACGCATAGCAGCGCGTGTTCGGGACCGAAGCCCTGCGGCACTCCGGCAATGAAGTTGATGGCCGGATCCTCGACTCGATCCTCGCCCAACAGCCGCTGGCCGCCGCGTTGGCCGAGATGCCGTGGGTGCCGGCCACACTGACTGTGATCGACTTCCCGGACGTCACCGGCCGGTGACACCCCGGTGCCGTTTCGTGTGTCGAGCACGCGGACGGGGCTGACGGGCGCGTAGGTGTGCCTGTACTGGGCGTGGCTGAAGATCCCGGCGGTATGGCTGCTGCTCAACCTGCGTTCCCCGACGGCCTGCACTGGCGACGTACGAGGTACCGACCTCTCGTGGTCTCGCTGTGAGACTGAGAGGTCGTCGGGCCACGGTGACCAGGCGGCGTGCAGCATTTCCGATGGTCGTGACGGTGTGATGGGAGTCCGGATTGTGCTTGAGGCCCTCTGGATTAGTTCGGCGCGCTGAAGGGGCGGTTGCTGGGTATAGTGCGGGTACGACCTCTTACTCAGGCACAGGGGCCCCGCCGATGCTTCGGCGGGGCCCCTGTTTTGTCTGCTCGGGTCAGGCGACCTGCAGGTTGGGCCGTCCGTCGGCCGCGGGCGGGACCGCGCGGTAGGCGGGCAGCTTGAGGTTGGGCATGTCGCCGGCCTTGATGCTGGCGATGGTTGCCCGGAAGGCGGCCTCCATGTCCTGGTGGCTGGCGTACTTCGCGGCCAGGGGGTGGAGACGGTAGGAGTTGCCCTTGCCGCGGTTGCCGTCCTCGTTCTGCGGGCGCAGGACGATGTTCAGTTCGCATAGCGGGGCCATGAGGTTGCTGATGGCCTGCGGGGTCACGCCGTACTCGGTGGCCATGCCCTTTTGCCGCACAGGCAGGTGGCCGCCGAAGTCTGAGCGGTAGAGCAGGTACTGCAGGAATTTGACGGTGGCCCCGGAGACGGGCAGGGCCCAGATGCGTTCGGACACGACCGGCGACATGACCTCAGCCATCGGTCTCCCTTCCTCGTATGGGCCAGCAGGACGGTTGGTGGTTGCGTGTCACCCTGTACGCCTTCCCGTTCCGTAGTCAGGGCGCTCGGTGAAGTCGAGGTCGAGCTGCTCCTGGTGGACATCGGGTCCGATGCCGTTCGGGAAGGCCTCGGGGTCACGTTTGTGCTGGACGGCGATCTGTTCCAGGACGGCATGCTGGGCGGCGCTGTTGCCGTGGAACCACAGGCGGACGTTCAGCTGGATCAGGCCGTTTCCGAGTTGCTCGACCCACTTGTAGCCGACCAGGGCCCTGATGGCTCGGTTGACCGTGGAGCGGGTGATGCGCTTGCCGCCCTTTTTCTCGGCGAGCTTGTTGAGGCCGTCGGTGATCTCCTGCTGGGTGTACTGGGCGATGCCGGTGCCGCGCTGCTGGCCGCCGGCGACGTAGAGGAACACGCACAGCTGGGACTTGGTGATGGAGTTGGCGACAGCGAGCTGGGCCAGGAGCTGGGTGAACCAGTTCGAGGCCAGGCTGTATCCGGCGTCGCCCGCCATGTCGTGGACGGCCGTGGGGTGGGACTCGTACTCGAACGTGACGTTCTTCAGCTTGCGGCGGCCGCGGGGGTCGGTGTTCTGGGGGACGTCGCCGAGCTGCTCTCCAAGGACCTGGAGGAGGTCGTCGAAGCCCACATCGTCCGATGCGGCGTCAGGGACAGCTCGGGGCCGTCGGCGTGCTGGTGGATCAGATGTCACAGGACCTCCTTCGTTACTCAGGCGATCCAGAGACTAGCCCAAATATCAACCAGGACTTGTCTTTTGCTGCAGCGGCGCGCCGGATGGTATCTCGAAGAGGTGTCTCTCGCATCGGGCGGTCGGAGAATCAACTGCAGCTTGAGATTCAGGACGAGCCCGCAGCAGAAATCAACCACAGCTTGATTTCATGTGTCGCAATGGAGGCACATTCCCTCGGTCAACCTCTCACTCCCCCAGCACCCTCACGCCGGGCGACCATGCCTGTGACCTGCGACGTTCCCCACGGGGATGCACCCGGGCAAGAATCAAGCACTGCTTGAGTTTCGGACTTTGATGTGCCCGCCAGGTTGACATTTCCGACCCTCAAATGTGCTCCCGAGAGCACTCCCGGACCCGCAAAACACCAGGTCAGAGGACTGTTTGCCCGCGCTCTTCTTAAAAAAGAGGGATGCCGGGTGCAACCGTGACGCCACCACTCAGAGGGCAGTCCGACGACCGTCGAACGACCAACTGGTGCTCCCACCCGCCAAGGTGACCACTCACTCAGCCCTCACGTCGCCGCACCACAGAACAGCACCCCTGCCAGCCTCGAGCATGCCCACTCTCAAGCGGAGGTACCCGCACCACCCACTCGATCAGCCACGCCTCTTCATTGAAGTCGTCACGGTCGTAACCACCCGAGACTCAGCACCGTTGATGCTGTCCACCACCTGCACAGCTACACAACGCCGCACGCGAAGCGAGCGAACCACCCAGTGGTTTCCCATATGAGCCGACAAGAGCTGCACTCTGCTATAGCCGCAAGACCGAGGCCGCGAAGCCCGCGCAAGCCACCGACTCGACCACCTGGGCAAGACGGCACGCTTACTACCCGCTTTGGGCGGGTTCGTGTGCGGTAGAGGTTGGCCCTCCAAGCAAGGTTCATGAACAGTCGACGGTGGACGACTCGCATGGCAGATACTCGGTAGACGGCCGGGACTCTGACGTCTGACTGCGTCTGAGCCCGGGGGACTCGGGGGGATCATGAGCGAGCTGGACCGGATCTTCGATCCGGAGTACACGGCGACCGACCTGTTCACAGACCGCGTGCCCGAGCACGCGGCGTTCGCTGCCGCGCTGCGCCACCAGCACGGCAACGTCGTCTGTGGTGAGGCAAAGGTGAGCACGTTGTTCCGCCGTCGCCGGCCGATCCGAGCGCGGCCCAGGTAATCGAGGATTCCGAGTGCTGGATCAGCCGTTCGTAGTCACGGGCGTGACGGCCACCCTTCAGTCAACCCAGCTCAGATTCCAGCCCTCGAAGCCACTGTCCGGGCCCACCGTCTTGTCGCTGGTGTTCCTCGCGACCACCGCTGAAGAAGCTGCGGGCGGCGAAGAAACGCGACTCGTCGCGGGTGGTGATCAATTCCTCTCAGTCCGGGCGGCCCGCAGGGGCTCGGAAGCGGTCCCAGCGCAGTGGACCGCGCACGTCCGGGCAGCAGGCACCGCGTCCTCACCGACGGCTAGGGCATCCCGTCGCGGTGTCGCTGACCGGCGGCAACCGCAACGACGTCCCCGAACTGCCGCACTTGCTCGACAAGGTCACGGCAGTAGCCGGTGTCGTCGGCCACCCGCGCCGGCGCCCTGATGCCCTGCTCGCTGATTGGGGCTACGACCGAGGCCGAGGGTGAAGTCCCAGCCGCCGAAACGGCCGATCTGCCCCTCGACCCCGCCCTTCCATGGGCGCCGCGGCTTCCGGGCCGGCAGTGGAGGGCTTCCCATTCGCAGTGGGAGCCGAATGCCGTTCAGCGCTCGGCCTCGACGCGATGCCGGGTGAAGCCCCACCTGGGCGACCGCCGCCCCAAGATTGTCGTAGCGGACCTTCCCGGTCGACGGCCCGCCCCAACCCATGAGACCGGCGCACGCGCTGCACGCCCCACCGGGCAGTGCCGTGGTCCCCGTAGCCGGTACGGAGCTCCTGTGCCCGGCCGGAAAAACATCGCCCACCCGCACAACCCTTTGATCACCCCAGGAGTCTTGCGAGCACTGTCCATGACAGCGCCATGTCACGTTCCGCTGCACGCTCCCTGGAGTAGCCCGTGCGTAAACGCACTCTGCTGATGTCTGCGACTCTGCTGGCCTCCGGCCTCACCCCCCTGGCCATGGCGAGCGCCGAGGCTGCCGTCGGCACACCGGGCGACGTGAACAAGGACGGGTACCGCGACGTGGTCGTCTCCGCCCCGAACGCCACCGTGGCAGGGCGCGCGAAGGCCGGTGCCGTGCTGGTGCTCTACGGCACCGCGCACGGCATCGATCCCTCCCGGCGCACCGTGCTCACACAGAACTCCACCGGCATCCCGGGCGCGGCCGAGGCCGGTGACCTCTTCGGCGCGGCCGTCGTCGTCTCCGACCTGAACCGGGACGGTTACAGCGACCTCGTCGTCGGTTCACCCGGCGAGGACGTCGCGGGCGACGACGGCGGAGGCTCGGTCACCGTCGTTTACGGCACGTCCTCGGGCCTGACGAAGGCGAAGCCGGTCCAAGACCCCTGGCCGTCGTCCCACGACGCGTACGGGCGGACGCTGGCCGTGGGCACCTACAACGGCCTCAACCCGGTCAACGACGGCAAGCTGTCGATCGCCGTGGGTGCCAACGACGCCGAAGTCGCCTTCGTACCGGCCGACCTGACGGCGCAGTCCGGGACTTCGGGCAACGGCTTCGCGTTCAACCCGGCCTACGGCATCGTCGCGTTGACGGCGATAGATCTGCCGAACACCGACGACGACCGCCTGATCGTCCACGGCCGGGGCGTCGGGGACGGCGGCTGGGGCTACGACGGGACGGGTGACGACCCCGGCACCCGCTTCGCGGACCCGGCCGGCTTCGAGGGCGGCGACCTGCCCGCGGGCACCACGTCCGCGGTGGGGGACCTGGACGGCAACGGCTCCCCCGATCTCGTCATCGGCAACCCCGAGGACCCTTCGCAGAGCCCGGACGCCTCCCTCGGCGGCGAGGTCACCGTCTATTACGACGCCGGCTCCTCGGGCTCGCCCAGCCGGGTCCAGACCATCACGCAGGACACGGCGGGCGTGCCCGGTGCCGGTGAGGCGAAGGACCGCTTCGGTGCCTCCGTCGCGATCGGCGACACCGACAAGGACGGTCGCGCCGACCTCGTGATCGGAGCCCCGGGCGAGAACGGCGCGAGCGGCGCGGTCACCGTCGTACGCGGCACGGCCGGACTGCTGGATGTCGCACACGCTCGCGTCTGGACGCAGAACACCGCGGGTGTGGCAGGCAGTTCGGAAACCGGCGACGCCTTCGGGTCGGCCGTGCGGATCGTCGACACGAACAAGGACGGCTACGGCGACCTCGTCGTCGCCGCCTCCGGTGAGAACGGCGGCGCGGGTGCGCTGTGGTCACTGCGCGGCTCGGCCGCGTCGGTCACCGCGGCCGCCTCCGTCAACGTCGGCACTGGCGGCGCGGGCCTCGGCTCCGCAGGCGCCGCCCGCCTCGGAAGCGTGGTGACCGGCCCGTGACCCGCCTCCGCCCCGCCCCGCACGCCCCCGAACCCGGAGCCGTCATGCCGCACCCCCCGCAGGTCCGCACCTCCCGCGGATTCTCCTCCCGCTTCCTGAGCGCCGCGATCGCCGTCAGCGCGACCACCACACTGACCGCGGTCGTCCTGCCGGCCGGCGCGGCGGCCGCCGCCGCGCCCTACCGCGGCGCCAACACCGCCGCCGTCCAGGATGACTTCAACGGTGACGGCTACCGTGACCTGGCCGTCGGAGCGCCCGGAGCGGCCGACGGCACGGTGGACGCCGCGGGTGCGGTCGTCGTGCTGTACGGCTCGGCGAGCGGAGTCTCGGCCGCCCGCCGCACGGTCATCACCCAGGCCACCACCGGGGTACCCGGAACGCCGGAGGAATGGGACGGGTTCGGCACGGCCGTCACGTCGGCCGACCTCGACCGCGACGGCTACGCCGACCTGCTCGTCGGCACACCCTCCGAGTCCGCCGGCACCATGGGAGGCGTCGGCTCGCTGACCGTGGTGTGGGGAGGCCCGACCGGCCTCAAGGGCGGAGCCTCCATCTCCCCGCCCACCGGGCTCGACGAGGGCTGCGGTTTCGCGGCCGGTCTGGCCGTAGGTGACGTCACCGGTGACGGTGCACCCGACCTCTCGGTCACCGGCAACTGTGGCGCCACCACCTACACCGGGCCGTTCACCCGTACCGGCGGCGCCGCGCAGCGGCACTTCGTCAACGAACTCGGGACCAACCGCGGTGTCGTCATGGGGGACGTCGACGGCGACGGACGCGCCGAGCGCTTCTGGCTGCCCGGCCCCACCGACGGGGACGTGAGCGGACCCGTCTACGCCGAGGGCGACGACGGCCGCTACACCGAACTGCCGCTCGCCGACGGTCTGTCCGGACAGATCGGCGACATCAACGGCGACGGCTACGGTGACCTGGTCACCGGAGTGCCCTACGACGCCTCCCTCACGTCCGGGGCCACCCCCGCCCACCGCGGCGGCGAGATCCAGGTGCTCTACGGCAGCGCGCAGGGCATCAACCCCACGCAGAAGCCCCAGACCATCCACCAGGACACCGCGGGCGTGCCCGGCGCCGGCGAGGACGGCGACCTGTTCGGGATCTCCCTCGCCGTCGGGGACACCAACGGCGACACGTACGCCGACGTCCTCGTCGGCACTCCGGGAGAGGCCATGGGGTCCGCCCACTACGCGGGCAGTGCGACCCTGTTGCGCGGATCGGCCTCCGGTCTCACCACGGCCGGAGCGAAGGGCTACACCCAGAACACCACTGGCGTGCCCGGGGCCGCCGAGAGCGGCGACAGATTCGGCGCCGCCACCCACCTCGTCGACGTCACCAAGGACGGCAAAGCCGAGGTCATGGTGGGCGCGCCCGGCGAAAACTCCGACGGTCTGCTGTGGACCGCCAGGGGATCCGCGGCCGGGCCCATGACCAGCGGCTCCACGGCCACGGGCGGAACCGGCGCCGGACTCAAGCGCAGGTACGCCGACATCGACTTCGGTGCGGCCCTGCCGGGAGCCCAGTCCACCACCTGACGGGCCGATCTGCTCTCTGACTCTCGCGGGCCGCTCACGCACTGCATTGCCGTACCGGCCCCCTGTTCTGACTGGGACTCACATGCGTATACGTGCTGCGGCGATGGCCGGGACCACGTCCGCCGCCCTGCTGCTGACCGCTGGGACAGGTGTTCCGGCGCACGCCGACGGCCAACCGGTCATCACCAAGGTCGTGGTCAACAAGGGCAAGAACATCGTGGTCGGCCCCACCACCGTCACCAAGTTCAGCGCCCAGGTCACCGCCACTGATCCGTCCGGCGTGATCGTGGCAGACGTGCAGCTGTGGCGCGGCCCCTCCTTCGACGACCGCACGGGCGCAATCTCCTACGACGCCCCCAACTGCCATGCCGACAGCTCCACGACCACCACCTGCACCATGAACTTCCAGGTCATGGCCGACACCCGCGACATGACCAACGCCCTGTCCAACGCGAAGGCCGGCACCTGGCACATCTACGCCAGCGCCTTCTCCAAGGACCGCGTCCAGACCACCATCGACTCCTGGGCGACCGTCAACGTCCAGCGAAGGTCCCAGCTGACCGCGAACGCGGCCCCCGAGCCGGTGAAGAAGGGCAAGACCCTCACCGTCACCGGCAAGCTCTCCCGCGCCAACTGGGACACCCGCAAGTACGCCGGCTACAGCGGCCAACGCGTGAAACTCCAGTACCGGCCCAAAAACAGCAGCACCTACACCACCCTCAAGACCGTCACCACCAGCAGCACCGGCGAGTTGAAGACCACCGTCAAAGCCACCGCCGACGGCTACTACCGCTACTCCTTCCCCGGCACCACGACCACCCCGGCCATCAACGCCGCCGGCGACTACGTCGACGTGACGTAAAACCCGCCTGAAGGGGTCGTTCCCGGGGCCCTCTCGTGACGGCCATCGAGGTAGGACCGCAGGGAAGCGAGCCCTGGACGTGCCATGGTCAACGCCCGATGAAGTGGCACCAGGGTGCCGCACAACTGAGTCGTGCCGGCCCTTGCCTCCGCTCCGCCTGGGGCCGGTGTCTTCGTGATGAAGACGGCCTGCCGGACCCAGGCACGCCGGCAATGCGCGCGGGGGTGGCACGACTGGGCCGTCTCTTCGCGCTGGTGTCAGTGCCGCGTGCCACACTGCCGGCCATGTCGCTCGCTGATCTCACTCTCGACCTGTGGCGGACCTTCGACGAGGTCACCGCCCGGCGGATCGCCCAGGATGCCGCTGCCCACGTCGGCGGCCGGGTATCGCTCGTCGAGGCCACGGAACACCTCGGCGCTTCACTTCACCGCGTCCGAATCGAACGGGACGGGCAGGAGTTCGCCCTGATACCCGGAGGCCGCGTGTGCGTGGGCTTGGACCTCAACACCTGGCAGCCGACCGCGCAGCAGGCCGCAGACTACGCCGGGAGCCTGGAACAGGGCTACGGCTACGGGCCAGATCTGCGGAGCCACCTCGAGCGGATCCTCAGCGCTCGCCGCAGCGTTGACCTGGCCACCGTCCTCATGGCCGTGGAGGACGAGAACCTGACCGAACCTCCAGCGGACATGCCGGCCGCCCTCTCCCTGCGTGGTCTGCGCATGCCGAGCTCAGACGAGTGGGAACACGCCTGCGGCGCCGGGGCGGACACCCTGTTCCGCTGGGGCGACGACTGTCCCCTCGACCGCATCCCCTACGGGGACGACACCGGCCCCCACAACCAGCTGAACGCCTTCGGTCTGCACATCGCCTACGACACCTACCGCGCCGAGCTGACCAGCGATGTCACCGCCGTCCACGGCGGCGACGGGGGCGAGTCGGTGTGCGGCGGCTACGGCCACCTGCTGGCCTGGCTCCCCTTGGCGACAGCCAACCGCAACCCCGACATGGCCGAGTTCGTGTACGGACCAGACGGAGAGGACATGTACGAAGACTTCTCCACGCGACCGGTGCTCACGCTCTGAGTAATCGCGTGCAGACGGCCCGATCGTCGACCATCTCACCTCTGGCGGGACGGGCTCGCTCCCCCGCCCCACGGTGAGGGCGAAGAGTCCGCGCTGCCAGGCCGACTTCCTAGGACAGGTGTGTAATGGGAGGTGAGGTGGTCCAGGCAGAGAGCAGAGCCATGAGCGACCGCACACACAAGCACCAGCTGCCGCCGGTGCACACCACGGCGGACTGGAGGACACCCCAGTGGGGTGCCAGCGTTCCGGCCCGGGAGGTGTTCCCCGGCTACGGCGGGCCCATCGATCCCGGGCAGCGGGAAGCGGAGCTGACGCGGTTTGTCGGCGCCATGACGGCGCGCGGGTGGACCGAGGTCCACCGCATGCCTGGCGCCGTCCTCCTCGCCCAGGTGCAGCGCCCCAACAGGGCGGCGGCCGCCGGTGTGGGCGCGACTGGCGTCGCAGCCGGCGCAGCGGTCGGCGGGGCTGGCATCCTGGGCGTGCTCGGCGGCATCTGCGTGATCATTCTGGGCTTGGTTCTGACCCTCACGATCATCGGTGCCATCATCGGCATCCCGCAGCTGGCGCAGCCATGATCACCGGGGGTACGGCCGCGGTCACCGCCGGCGGTGCGGTCGGAGCGACCGGAGCGGCGGTCGGCATCAGCGGTGTCGCCTCCCGCGACCAGACACAGCGCGTCCAGGCATGGGTCGACGAGACAGGGCGCATCTTCACCAAGGACATGCCCCCCGGTCCCTGACGGTGTCCGTCGCATCCTGCTGGGCCGTCAGACACCGGCTGGCCGTCGCGCCGTGCACCGGTCCCCCGACGACGAGGTCGAGCTGACAGACCTCGGCGGTAGGTCCGCGATCTCCAGGGCGGGACAACAACCGGCGTTCAGTTCCCTGACCGACCGGATCCTTGCAGTCGGAGTGCTGTTCACCGGTCCGGCTCGTACGGCGGGATGGTCCAGCGCAGCACCGCCTCGCCTGCGCGGGCTTCGAGGGTGGCGGGGTAGACCTGACCGTAGGCCCGCTCTCCGTGGTGGCGCATGGAGTGATCCCCGGGATCCCAGCCCAGGCCGAGGACTTGGCAGGCGTCGAAGTCGATGGTGCCGGCGAGCAGAGGGTGGCTCCATCCGGCCCGGGTGAACCGGTGGAAGTCGGTGTGAGGGTCGACGGCGACCATCAGGCCCTTGCCGGGCCCTTCGCGCATCCAGGTCCGCAGCCGTTCGGCGACGGCTTCGGCCTCCTCGAGCGGGAGGTCGAGCCATCCGCGTGGGCCGTGTCCGCTGGAGTGCTGCGGGATGCGGTCGCCGCCGAACTCGGCATGGACGGTGTCTTCGTACTTTCCCCAGTAGGTGACGTCCGCCAGGCCGTCGGTGGACGGGCCGCCCAGGCCGGTGAAACCGTCCAGCGCCCGGGCGTCGCCGAGGACCATGCCGCACCGGTCGACCGGCAGGTCTCCGAATTGCAGGGGCTCGCCCGCATCGGGGCCGGGCCAGGGCAGGCCGAGCTCTACCTCCAGGACGGCGATCGTCGGTGCCCCGTCGAAGGGTGAAGGTGAGGTCCGGGCCCGTACCTGCAGGGGCCGGTCGGCGGCTGCGGCTACGGCGATCGCCTCGCACATCCAAGCCGATGGCTCGGTGCCGTCAGGTCCGTGCAGGTGGCCGCCGCCGGCGGCTATCGCGGCCCGGGCACGCTCGGACAGCGGTCCCCCGACCTGCGGCCAGTAGTCGATCCAGCCCGCCATCCCCAGCACGAGCATCCCGGAGGGCGCGTTGACAGTGCCAAGGTCCACACCGGTCTCAGTCATCCGCTGATTCAACAGGCTCGGAACCGAAAGGATCAAGGTGCAGTCGCGTCCGACGTACGCGTGGAACCGCCATGCGGGGCGCGCGCCGGTAGCGGCGGGCGAGAGGTACGCAAGGAAGCACTACTAGGCGCTGCGCGGCCTGCGCCCGGTCGTCTTCTTCGCCGTGGTCTTCTTCGCGGCCGTCTTCTTGGCCGGCTGCTTCTTCGCCGTCTTCTTGGCGTTGGTCTTCTTCGGGAGTTCGTGTACCTCGGCGTCCTCGCCGCGGGAGGCCTTGGCCTTCTGTACGGACTCCTGCAACGCGGCCATCAGGTCCAGCACCTGCCCCTGCGGCGCTTCCTGCTCGGGTTCGGCGGGCAGAGGCTTGTCCTCCCGCTTCGCCTCGATCACCTTCGCCAGGGCCTCCGTGTAGGTGTCGCGGAGGTCGTCGCCGTCCAGGTCGTCGCGGGTCATGGAGTCCATGAGCGCCAGGGCGCCCTCGATCTCGTCCTCGTCCAGTTCGACGGCCGGCGGGAACAGCTCGGCCGGGGAGCGGACCTCGTCCGGCCAGCGCATGGCGTGCAGCACGAGCACGTCCCCGCGCACCCGCATCAGCCCGAGCCTCTCCCTTCCGGACCACGCGTACTTGGCGACGGCCACCTTCGAGGAGCGGCCGAGGGCCTGGACGAGGAGTTTGTAGGGCTTGGCTGCGACAGCGCCGTCGGGGGTGAGGTAGTAGCCGTCGCCGATGCGGAGCGGGTCGATGGACTCCAGGGGCACGAACGCGGCGACTTCGATCGCCTTCGCGGTGGGCAGCGGGAGGTTGCTGAGGTCCTCGTCTGTGATCGCGACGACCTGGTCGCGGGCGTACTCGTAGCCCTTGCCGATCTCCGCGTTGGCCAGCTCGCGGTCCTCGAGCTCACACACCTTCTTGACCCGCACCCGGCCCATGTCTTCGAGGTGGTACTGGTGGAACGCGATCGAGTGGTTCTCGGTGGCACTCACCACGTGGATTGGTACCGTGACCAGGCCAAACGAGATGGCGCCGCTCCACACGGTTCGGGGCATGGCTGACCTCCGCGACGACCCCGAGCCCCATCAGCCTACGAGTGCCACTCCTGTCCCGCATGCGCGCCGGCATCCCGGGGCGCACGCTGGTGGCATGGCCACGCCTCAGCCAGTGGTGATCTAACCGCCCGGTTCGGACGGCGGCCGCCGCGTCCGCGTAGACGATCGGTTCGTGGGGCTGGCGTACCGGGTGATCGATGTCGTCGAGTTCCTGCGCCAGGCGGGCCTGGACGACGTCGACGACGTGTGGGTGGAGCAGTCGGCGCTGATCGAGTGGCGTGGGATCGGCCCTGAAGAGTGGGGTTCGTGATGCCCCGGATGGCTGCCTTTCACCTGACCTGATCGAGCGTGCTCAGCAAGAGTCGGCAGTTGGTGACTGCCTCGTAGCTGCCGCCCAGGGGCTGAAAGCGATAAGAGTGGCGCCGGGCCGACCACAACCCTTTCCATGCGGCGTATGGCCGCATCGCGTCCACCCATGTGCACTGCCCGAGCCATGCCCGGGCATGCGCGGTACTGCGGAAGTATCGCCGCAGCTCGCGCTCCAGGACGCCATGGTCGAAGGCTGCGTTATAGATGAGGCAGCGGCGGTGGTGCAGGAGCTGGCCGAGGTGATGTGCAATCGCGGCGAAGGATGGCGCGTCTGCGACCTGCTGGCGGGTGATGCCGTGCAGTGCGGTCGCCGCGGGGGCGATGTCGGCGAGCGGGTTGAGGTGTTCGTTGAAGAGCACGGTGCCGTGGCGGTCCGTCACGCCGATCTGCACCGCCCACGGTTCGGTGAGCGCGGTGGTCTGCACGTCGAGCACGACCAGGCGGGGGTCGGCGAGGATGCCGTGGACCCACCGCCGGACCCGTTCGTGCTCCGTCCGCCAGGAGGCGGGGCGCCGCAGCGCGCGGACGGCGTCGTCCAAGTGGGTGTGCTGTTCCCGGAGTGTCTGGACGTGCCAGTTCCGGCCGGAGTCGAACTGGGCGTGGACGGTGCCGAGGTAGCGGGCATCTTCGTAGAGCGCCCAGGTCGGCCGGTCGGTGTCGCCGGGCCGGACGAAGCAGACGGCTCTGGTGTCGATGGTGCGGGTGAACAGATGGCCCAGGCTGGGTGTGAGGTCAGGCGAAAGCATGCGCAGGGGCCTTGGAGACGAAAGGGGTCAGGGGCAGGCCGTGCGCCATCCAGTTGTGGAAGGCCTCGG
This sequence comes from Streptomyces griseorubiginosus, assembly GCF_001514195.1. Classification (GTDB taxonomy): domain Bacteria; phylum Actinomycetota; class Actinomycetes; order Streptomycetales; family Streptomycetaceae; genus Streptomyces; species Streptomyces griseorubiginosus. Next base: position 23,937 of record NZ_KQ948748.1, read on the forward strand.
CGGTGTAGAGGACGCCGCTGCCCGAGAGGCGACCGGGTTGTTTGGGATGGCAGCGGTTGATCCGCAGGACCAGGTGCAGGCCGTCGGCCTGCTGTGACTCCCCGAGGTCGAGGTGGACCGGGCGGCGGCAGGCGTCGAGGGTCTCGCGGGGCCTGCTCCAGGCGAAGTTGACGTGTTCTCGCCCGGGTGTCATGGCGAGGCGCAGGCGACCGCTTCGGTGGGCGTCGCAGGCGTCGAAGAGCCAGACCATCGTGCCGTAGACGCGCTCGCGCAGTTCGATATCGACGCGGGACAGGTGCCCGTACTGCAGCTCCACGATGTGCCCGCACGGAGTCAGGACGTCGCCTTCCAAGTCGCCGCGCGGAACGAACTGCTGGTTGCTGCTCAGCCCGGCACGCCAGCCTTGGTTCCAGGGCCCCTCGCCGCGTACGCGGGAGGGGCCGAGGTGGGCCCCGCACTTGGGGCACCTGGTGTGGGAGGGCACTAGACCGCCTTGAGCTGGGTGTCCAGCCAAGTCACCGTGTCCGTGGTGAGACCGAGGTCCTCCGGTGACCGGCCGGCGGCGCGCAGCACTCCGGCGATGCTCGTTTCGGTGCGGTACGTGTTGATCAGGTCTTCCAGTACGGCGTCGGCTGCCTCGGCGCGGTCGAGGAAGTCCAGCTCGTCCTGCTGGACGCGCATCTGCCGGGACGCGTCCGACTGAATGTCGTAGAGGCGTCGGTGCTCGGTCCTGGCTTTGGTACGGCGTGCGGGGATGCTGGCCCTGAAGTCGGACCAGTGGACGATGAAGAGGGTCCCCTGGTGGCCGATGCCGGTGTTCTGGTCGTCCTGTGTGGTGCGGCCGGTGCCGCAGCCTCCGGTGACCGTCACGGTAGTGCCCGCCTTCCCGGTGGCCGGTCCGGGGCTGCTCGTGCCCGTCGTGTCCTGATCGTCTGTGCCGGGTGGCGTGGGGCCCGGCGTGCTGTCCTGGGCATCGCCCGTGCCGGTCTCGGCGTCGGTGGTGTCCGGGCCGGTCACGATGACCGCAGAGCGGGCCTGGTCGTACTTCTGGTACTGCTGCTCGAGGTACTTGCCGGCGGGCGCGTTCGGGGCAAGGTACTGCTCGGCCACCCGGAAGGCGTGGCCGATGCCGTCACGCAGGTTCATGAGGATCAGCTCGCCCATGATCTTGCGAAACTCGTAGGGGCTGTCGCCCGTTTTCGCGCTGGCCTGATCGCAGATGCCGGCCAGCCAGTGAGCGGTGTCGGGCGGGTAGCGGTCAAAAAAGAACGGCGCGTTGTCGCCGGGAACGTCGTTGGTCATGCGGTCGTGCTCTCTACGAGGCGCAGGCCGCCGGGCCTGCGCGCGTGGGTGATGGTGGCAGCCCACTGGGCCACGTCGTCGGCGAGGTAGGTGACAAGCCGGACAAGGTCGTCGTCGGCGTCGGCGGCGACCTTGTCGGCGGGGTACCAGTCGGTGACGAAGGCGTTGAAGCGACCGACAGCACGGGCGAAGTCCTGCCGCCATTCGGCCAGTAGCAGTTCGTCGCTGGGCCGGGTGCCCCCGAGGACCTGGACGAGCTCACGGAAGACGGCCTCTCCCGGCTCTTCGTCCGAAGCCTCGTCCGCTTCGTGCAGGGCCGCTGCGTGCGCCGTCGCCTGAAGCAGTTCGGGGTCCTCGCGCAGCACGGCGCGGGCCAGTGCGGGACGCTGGACGAGGTAGGCGGCGGTGACGGCGCGGGTCGCATCGTCATCGGCCCTGACTGCGCCGAGGATCGCCTCGCGGACCTCGGGCTGATGGGCTTCGAACTGATGGACTGTGGTGGTGAGCGCCTTGCGTTCGGACTGGGCACCGGGGCGGCGGCTGGGCGGGATTGCCTTGCGGACGGCCCTGAGGTAGTCGGCCTCTGTGACTTCGAGGACGTCGTTCTGCTCGGCCAGATCCATCAAGCCGCGTAGAACGGCGACCTTCTCAGCGAACTGCTCCTGGTCAAAGTCGCCCGGGCCACCGCCGAGGACAACCTGGTACAGCGTGGTGAACGAGACGTACACCTTGGAGTCCAGGACGGGCTGGCGCTGCTGCGGCTTCCACCGATGGGCCAGCAGGCGGCATTTACGCAGTGTGTGGGGCGACCACTCGAGCCGCGCGGTGAGCACATCGAGCTGCGCCTCGGTGACGTAGCGGGAGCCGGGCTTCGCCGGCGGCCCGTACTTCGCCACGAGCCAGTCGCCGACCGCGAAGCGCGTGGCCCGGAACTCGCGGCCTGTGGTGGAGCCGCGAGTGACGATGCGTACGATCTCCTCGAACTCCGCCGGCGTACAGCCTGCTTCGTCCGCTTGGGGCTTTGTCCAAAACGACGGGGACGGCGTGGTCATCCTCATGCGCTCCGTGTGGGAAGGCCACCCACACTGAGCAGCCGGGCACGGAGAGTAGCCACATTCGCGACTCGCCTACTTTGAGTGATGATCCGGTTGGGGCGGCGCAAGGGCGTCATCTTGCGCGCATGGCATCAACTCCGCGCGCGGGAAGATCACCTCCGAGGGTGAACCGGCGCCTCGGCGCCAGTGTGCGCCGCACGCCGCGCGTAGTCACAGGCCGTTGCCCAGAGCCAGCGCTTCGCCATGGGGTGCTCAACCGTCGCAGCCGCCTCCGCGTTCGCCGCGGCGTACCCCCATCGCTCCCGCCGCAACCCCGAGCACTGCTGCTCAACGGCACGCAGGCACATGGCAAGGTGCAGGATGCGCCCCCGCAACCCGCACAAAGGGTCCCCCGCGGAAGTGGCTGCGGAGTCAACGAAATCCTCGGACATAAGGGCAACCCTGCCCCACCGACGAGGCCACGCCGACACGGCCGGGCCCAACACCGGAGCCCGTGTTAGACCTACTGGCGGGCGTCGAGGCGGTGCTGGAGCGCGCCGTCCGGGCCAAAGACGTCCATCAAATAGCCCCGCCTCAGCGAAAGCCCTTCCTCCCGCTCCAAATACCCCGTGATGGACCCCTTGAGGTCATCGAAGATCTCGGCGTCTTGGTCCGGATCGTGCGTCCACACAATCAGCAGGGGCACGCCGTCCGGATCGGAGCTCCGCTGTATCCCGTACACATCTTTCTCTCCGCCGGACTTGCGGTAGCGCGCGGCCACCCGGACTGCGGCATCGGGCGCGACGGTAGAGGTGATCGTGGGACCAGGCGTGACGGATGAGCGACCTGGGCTCGGGGCGCCGACCGTGGTGCAGCCGGCCAGGAACGCGGCACTTCCGAGGCAGGCCAGTGCAGTTAAGCGGGTTGTCGGATTCATGACGCCATTCTCGTCGGTCCCCGAACGGCCGACTTCACCCCCCTGGGCGAGGCGGCGCACGGCTCTCTTGCCCACAGGGCTGAAGCAGAAGACTCGTGTGCGGGATCGGTGTCAGTGCTGCCTGCGAGCATACGGATCATGAAGCGATCCGACGATCTCCTGGCAGGGCTGGACGACATCAACTGGGCAGCCCTGGGCCACGCCTACGGCAGCGCCGAGGACGTGCCTGGCCAGCTCCGGACGCTGTGTGGACCTGCCCAGGAGGCCCGGGAGAACGCCTTCCGGAGCCTGTTCGGCAACATCTTCCACCAGGGCACCCGGTACTCGGCCTCTCCGTACGCCGTGCCGTTCCTCACCCGGATCGCTGTCGCAGGCCCGGCCGGCGCCCGAGTCGACGCCCTGAGGCTGCTGACCCGGCTGGCCGTCGACTGGCACGACGAATACGACCTCCCGCTCGGCATCAACACCGCCGCCTGGCGCGCCGCGGCCATCAGCCCGGAAGACACTCTGCGCTGGTACGACGCGCAAATAGCCGCCGAGACCGACGAGGAGCAGCTGAAAGGCTTGCGCGAGGGGCGGGCGTACTGCGCGGCCGGGCACCCCGTCGATGCCCGCGAGGGTGCGCTGCGCTCCTATGACGCGGTCCGCGCCCAGCTGCCCGTCCTGCTCGAACTGCTCGGCGACCAGGACCCGGAGATCCGCGCCAAGACCGCGTACCTCCTCGGCTGGTTCCCCGAGGAGGCCGCCGCCACCCTGCCCCCGCTTCTGGCCTGCCTCGACGGCGAGCGGGACCCCGTCTGCCTTGCCACGGTCCTCGTCGCGGTCGGGCTGCTCGCCGACCACGACCCGGACGGCCAACTCCGGCACCACCTCGACCACGAGCACCCCTTGCCGCGCTGGGCCGCCGCCACCGCACTGACCCGCCTGCTCGTCGCGCACCCGGTCGCCGAGTCCGGCATGCCGCCGGTGGAGCGCATCGCCGCCGAGCTGGCAGCCTTCGGCGCCGGAGCAGCCCCCGAGTCCGCCACCGCCCACCACGCCGGCGACCTGCACAGCTACACCGTCCGCAGCCTGCAGCTCCTGATGGGCTTCGCCGAGGACCCGAACGGGGTAATACGGGACATCGTCCGCGCCCTGTCCCATCTCGAGAAGACCGGAGTCGTGCCCCACCCGCTGGCAGCCCGCACCGCGAACCTGCTGGAAGCCCTGTTCGACCCCGCGGACACCGCACCGGCCTTCGCTGAACTCTCGTCTGGACGCCGGGAGTTGCTGAGAGCCCTGGCCGAGCTGCTCACCGCCGAGGACTTCCAATCGCTGCCGTTCGGCTCCGACCTCCACGAGCGGTTCACCCAGTACGGTCTACCCGGCACCCGCCCCGCTCTCCGCGCCTACGTCGGACTGTCCACCGAAGGGGAGGACCCGAGCTCCCCCCTCCCGGACCCCTGGGAGCCATTTCGCAACCACTGAGCTTGCCTGCCATCTCGGTCACAGCTCCAGGGCCCCTCCCACGGCCGGGCTCCCCCTCGCTCAAGGCCTTGGCGCGTGCCCGATGAGCTGGGCGACGTTGGGGGGAGTCACCGTCCAGTCGGATCCCCAAGCGATCTCTTGCATGATGTCCACCAGGCGTTGCCGGTCTTCTTCGGAAGGCGAGGCATCTTCCAGGTACACGACGAGGTAGGTAAACAGAGCGTCGTAGCTTGCCTGCAAGGTTTGCAGTGTGGTCGCCGCGTCACGGGCGGACAACCGACCGAATACCCTGAACCAGGCGCGGAACCAGGGCGCCAGCGACTCGTCGTCGATCCCGCAGGCTTGCAGGAAGGCGACGTACTGCCGGAGGTCTCGGGGAACGCGGCCGGTGGTAATGGCGTTGGCGGTGCTGCGCGGCAACCACCGTGAGGACAGCGCCATCGTCCGAGACTCCGGGCGGCCCTCCTGCGCCCAGGCGTTACGCAGCGCGTGGCTGAGACCAGCGACGTCTCCGACGCTCTGCAGGTCGGGCTGGACACCGGACCGGCGGAAGTCCCGCTTGGCCTGCTCAACAGCTCTCACAGCTCGTCCGTAGATGAGCTCGGTGTACATGCAATGCCTGGAGTCCCCCGTACATCCCCGCACGTACGCGAGCATCACCGGGCGGGCGGGCAAGGTCCTGCCGCTGGCGGCCCGCTTGAGGTGGGCAGCTGAGCATTTGCTTCGTACGGCGAGTTCGCCGTACGAAAGGCCTGCCGAGATTCGCAGTCGGCGCAGGTACTCGGCGAGCATGCCCAAGGCTGGCACCGTGTAGTCGACCGGCGATTCCGGACGTGCCATCATCGACCGCCCGTCAGCTGCCAGAACCGGGCGTCAGCGCGGCGTTCAACAGGCGCCGCAGCAGACCGCGTTTCCTGCTGCCGCTAGGGAAGGCGACAGTGAGCAGCACAGCGACCGCAACCGCGCCGGCGGCGGCCAGCAGGGTGACGGAGTCGCGCAAGCTCATGCCCGCGACCAGGCGCAGCACGACAGCGGCCGCGACGAAGCCCAGGACCACCATGGCCTGAGGCATACCGAAGCGCGCCGGAGCCGCTGGGTCTTGCGGCGCAGCGTTTTTCTGGGACATAGCCCTCCAAATCCAGGAGGCGCGGCCACGACGGCCGACACCCTGCAGCTGACATGGCGAATCCGGATACCGGAGCGGTTCGGCATGCCGCCCCGTGCGTGATCGGGATCCGGGCAGTCTGTACGGCTCGGGCTGTTGCTGCACAGCCCCGCCAGCGGCGTGCTGACCGCCCGGAACCAGACTTCCGTAAGGGAGAGTTGGCTCCAACTTCGTCCCAGTTGCCGCGTGCTGCTACCTGACTTCGACGGAGTACGAGGCGCCGGTGAACTCCCAGCCGTCAGTCCCTTCGCCGATGTCCTCGACGATGACGTCGTCGATGAAGTGGTCCTCGAACTCGTCGTCGGTCAGTTCGCCGGCGAGCCAGAGTTCCTCAATCGCGCCCCAGTTGCCCCGGCTACCGTCGATCCGCAGAGGCGCGGCGTCCACGGTGCCGCGCGTACGTACGTCATCGCCGGTTTTGACAACGCCGCTGATCTCGTACTGGCCGTCTGTGATGTGGTCGGGGAGCGGTTCGGCGGGGACGATGGCGACGTTCTCGTAGGCGGTGTGGATGAGGTCGCGGTAGGTGCGGCGGATGTTGTACTCGGCGTCGGACAGCCAGTTGATGAGGGTCTTGGTCGTGACGTTCAGGCCGGCGTCGGCGAGGGCCTGCTGGCCGCGGTGGGTCGCGGTGAGCTGGGAGAGCTGGGCGTGCCAGTGCTTGGCGCTGTAGGACGACAGGCGGTGGCGTGGGGTGACCTGGGAGCGCAGGAGGTCGTTGAGGGCAGCGCCGAGGGAGGTGCCGCGTCCGGTGGGGCCTGCCATCAGTCGTCACCTTCGAGGATGGTCTCGCCCGCTTGGACGAACTTCGCTTTGACTTCGCCGAAGCCGGTCCCGATCCGGTAGGTGGAGGGCGGGGTGCCGGGTGGGGTCCAGAAGATGGCCTGGTCGACGTTGCGCAGTGCGATGAGGGTGTGGCCTTCCTGGACGGCTTTGAACGCGACGGTCCAGTGCCGGACGGAGGCCTCGGCGACCATGCTCATGCGCCAGTCCGGCCGCCAGAACGGGGAGCGCTGGGAGGGACGTTTGGGCCACAGCAGGCGCAGCGCGATGGACAGGCGGGTCTTGTAGGCCTTGTAGGGGTCGCCGCCGATCTGGACGAGCTCGGTGCGGGCCTTGCGGGTGGCCTCGTAGAAGGTTTTGAAGAGGGACTCGTTGTACTTCCCAGTCCAGGAGTCGTAGATGGTCGGCATGGCGCCGAGGTGGTCGTCCCGGACGAGCTTCTCCAGCTGCTTGATGTGAGGGGTGGTGACCCACACCCGGCCGTCCTCGTCGGGACGGTCGATGATCCGGCCCAGGGGGTGCGGCACGTCGGTGCGGGGCCACTCGGGGATGTCGATGAGATAGATGCCGGCCTGCGTCTTGTCGTAGGCGTCGAGGGGGCCGGTGTGCAGGAGCTTGTTCGGGGCGAGCGGGACCGCCGAACAGGCCGAGGGGAAGGAGCCATTGCGGTCGATCAGGCACAACACGCCCTCTCCGAACGAGTCGGGTACCTCGATCTGGTCGCGGCGCACGCGCCTGCCGTTCGCCCGGATGTGGGGCACGCGGGTGGCGGTGACGTCGGGGTGGACCCAGCGGGGCTCGCCGTCCATGTGCTCGCTGATCAGCGGCCAGGGGCCGTGGTCGCGCTCCTCTTTGCGGATGACGCGGATCGGGTGCATCTTCGACCGGCCGACGGAGTCCTTGAGGATCTTCAGGGCGGGGAAGACGTGGCCCTCGGGCTCGTCCTCCTCATCCTCCGGCGTCAGGGGGTCCTCGTCCTCGTCGTCTTCCTCGTCCTCGACCACGTCGGCCGTCGCCTGCTGGTTGTCCGCCGGGGTCCGGCCAGCGGTACCGGCGGCACCGGTAGCGGGCGACTGTCCGGCCGCTGGGGTGGTGTCGGCGGACTCGGGCATGCCGTAGGGGCGCAGGGCGGCGGCGAGACGGTGCCCCTCAGGGGTGTCCGGCCACTGGGAGACCGTGGCGGCGGCCTGGAGGAGCGAGGGCAGGATCTCCTTCAGGGCCTCGTGGTCGCCGCCCGCGACCGCGGTCCGCCACGCGGCGAGCTCGTGGGTGAGGGCGGCGGGGATCCCCTGCTGCCCGCCGGACGTGTAGGGAAGGGCGGCTTCGGCCAGCTCGCGTGCGGCTGTGGCACCGGCGATCGCCGCGGGCCCCGGGCTTGCTGGGCTGTCGGCGCGATCGGCGGGCGCGGTTCCGGCGTCGAGGAAGCGGGCGTGGACCAGGTCGGGCTTCAGGTGCGCGGAGCCGATGGTGCCGAAGTCGCGTTCCGCGACGGTCACCTGGACCCGTGCGGGGTCGTCGGTCGGGATGAGGGTCAGTGTGATGTCGGCGTCCAGCAGGGCCAGGAGTGCGGGATCGTCGCTGTCCACGATGGCGAGGACCGGCACGTGCAGCGTCCGCGCGAGAGTGGCCAGGACCTGGGAGGCGTCCGGGAGACGGTCACCGGACAGCGGCAGACGGGCGCTGTGGGCGGCCTGTAGACGGTCCACGACCACGAGGGCCAGGCCCTGCATGTGCGGGGCGGTGTCCGCGATGTCCTCGGCCCGCAGATCACTACCGTCATCGATCATCAGCAGGTCCCCGGCCTGGACCAGTTCACGGGCTACCTGCTGTTCATGCTCGGTCAGGCGGCCCTGCTTCAGACGCGCGTACTCGCCGCCGGTTTCGGCGGAGATGATCCGGCGGAAGATGTCGTCCCGGTTCGGCCCCGAGGCCGCGTACAGAACCACGTGGTGGTCGACAAGCGCCGTCGTCCGTGCGGCCGCCAGCCCCAACAGGCTCCCGCCGACACTCGGACGAGCGGCCACCAGCGTCAGCTTGCCCCGCTGCAGACCGCCCGTGGCAGCGTCCAGGCCCGCCAGCCCGAAGGTGGGACCGCCGGAAGGCCCGTCGGTGAGGACGGAACCGATCGCGTCGCCGAGCGTGGCGAGCCTGCGGGGAATGCCGCCGCGGTCCTGGCTGCCTTGGCTGTTCACCGCACCTCCTGCGGTCGCCGCGCCGGGGTGCGCGGCCGTGTCGGACGAGGGGACATCAGGAGAGGGGTCGGCGGGGAGCAGCACCGCGACCGGAGTGGTGTTCCGCAGGAGCACCTGCGGCTGGCCCTGGGACGCCAGCGCGACAAGGTCGCCGAAGTCCCTCTGCGCCGTACTCAGCACGTGAGCCGGGAAGGCACCGATCTTCCGGGCTGCCGGAAACCGGTCCAGTGGCGCCAGCAGAGCGCGCACCTTGTGCTTGGTGATCACCGTGGCGCGCCCCTCGTCTTCGACGAGCTTCACGAGCGCGTACAGCGTGTTCCGCGCCGTGGTCGCGTTGATCGCGCCCTCTTCCTGTGGCGACTGACTCACTCACCCTCCCCGAGACTCAACTACCCATCAGCATAGCTGAATCCACCCTGTTATTTCGAATAGTCACTATTTTCCAGAGTAGTTTTCACTCATTGTTGGTTTCCCTGCTGTGTGGGTTGACGGGTCGGAGGTCCGCGTCCGATCGGTAGCGGAGAGCAGGAAGGCCGGGATCGCCGGCCCCGGCCTCCGCTCCGCACCGTCCGCAGATGATCACCCGCCGAACCAGCGGACTCAGCTTCCCGTCGTCACTCCTGCTCCTCGGGGCCGTCCTTGTACGCGACGTGCCCAATGGCGGAGTAGGCCGTGTTCAGCCTGCCGTGGAGCGCACCCACGAGGTCCTTCGCCGCGGCGGAGGACTCCGTGAAGCGCTGCAGGACGTCATCAAACGGTTCGCCCCGGGAGTCGCTCATCAGCCGACCCCGGTTCTGCAATTGCTGCACGGAGGCCTCGATCAACTCGACGGCGGTCCGCAACTCGCCGGCGCAGCGGGTGAGATAGCTGTGAACCCGGTACGCCTCCACCGGGCGCTCGATACCGCGGTCCTGAAGGGCGCGGACGAGTTCGACGAGGGAGCGGGCCGCGCCCTCCGCGTGCTGTTCGATGTTCTCGGTCATTGATCCGGTTCTCCTCGGAGGGGGCTGATCACATGCGGTCGGTGAACCGGCAGTAGGCGTGGACGGACACCAGCCGCTCCCAGTCGGGAGGCGTCGCTGCGCCCGCCTCCCACTCAGCAGGCGTAACTGCGCCCGCGTCGAGCGGGCCGTACAACAGGACCGTGTCCTGGCGGCGCGCGGCCTCCAGCCACTCGGCGGATGCCGACACCGGGGCTGGCACCGGTGCGCGCCACAGGATGCGGTCGTACACGTTCTGGCGCCATTCCCACGGCTGCCGTTCGGGCAGCAGGGTCGCGTCCAGCAGGCGGACGACGCCCAGCAGCGCGCCGCCCGTGCGGTCGATCTTCAGCACCCAGGCCGGATCCACGCTGGGCAGCCCCTGGAAGATGTAGGGCTCCCAGCCGCAGCGCCAACGCAGGTCGTCGTAGCCGGCCTCGGGAGACTCCGGGACCAGAGCCACCGACGGCACCAGGCCGGACCCCGTCCGCGTCATGTCGGTGCGCACGCTGTACGCGGCAGGGTGCGCGAGGGCGGAGAGGTCGACCACCACACCCGGGCCTGTCTGCGGATCGCTGCCCTCCACAGTCACGGTGACCGTCGACAAACCGTTGGGGCTGGGGTACCGCTCGCGCAGCAGAGCGGCGTCGACGTGCCCGTAGTACGTCCACAGGTCCAGCGTGTCCTCCAGGAGCTCCGCGCGGTGCTCCCGGGGCAGCATCTCGACCACGGGAGGCAGATGCCCCGGATCCCGGTATTCGCGGGCCTGCTTGACGAGCCCGAAGAAGGCCTGCGTGGCCCGGGATGCCTGGGCACCCGCGTCCGCCTCGCTCTCGGCGTGCAGGGTGTAGACGGACCCGGCAAGCACCGCGAGGACGACAGCGGCCTCGTCGAGGAGCTTGTCCGCCAGCAACTGCTGGCACGGTGCGCACCGTTCCATACACGCGCCGATCAGCGCCGACGCGGTCCGCATGTCCGGCGCGGTGTCGATGCCCCACCGCTTGGGGTCGGCCGGCTGAAGGTCCGCGGCCGACGGGCCGCTGCTGTGCTGATGAAGGGTGCCGGCGTTGGCGGAGGCGAACGCCGCCCCTCGGGTCCGGCTCGTGTTCCTCGCCCGGCTCTTGCGGCCATGGCTCTTGGTCATACGGCTCTCGCTTCCCGCGCCCCGGCCCCATGACCCGATGCGCGCGACGAAGAGCAGCATGCGGAAGGCTTCAACAGCTGTACGGTCGTTGGGAGTTGATGTTCGCCTCGCACTGATGCGCACAGTCCGGGCCCCGTTGTACGGGACCCGCGGGCACCTCTGCCGTCATGCGCCCCAGTCATGGGCCAGGCCGCTGGCTTGGGCCGATGCGACGGCCACTGCCAGCAGCCTACCGGTCGGCGGACCGCCCCCGTAGCCGGCGTACGAAAGTGCCCGCACTCGGCTGAACCAGTGGCGTGGCCAGGACACTTGCCAGCCTCCGGACTCGGCGAGCGCCGCGGGCGGAAGCGCGAGGTGCGGACTGCGGAAAATCCGTGCACCCCTCTCCGCGCGCGGGCCTACGCTCCCGTCATGTACAGCAGCGTCTTCGACCGCCCGCTCAGCGGCGGCCTCCGGATCGGAGTGTTCGACACCTCCGTTCTCACCCAGGACATCACGGCCACGCTCAAGCGTCGCCGGCCGTCTTCAATCCTGGACGGGATGCGTTACGGGACGCTGCGCGGCTTCATCCCCCACTACGTGTGGGCGGAAGTCCCGCGCGTACTCAGCGACCTCAAGAACGAGGGCCGTACCTTCGACCTCGCCGCAGCGGAGCAACTGTGGTGGCGCCACTACATCCCGCTCCTGCACGTCGTCAGCGTCAACGGACTGCCGATGACCCCGGCTGCCGACAAACTCGCCCAGGAGGACCTCAGCGACGTCGGCATCCTGCAACTGGCCGGCGTCCTCGCCCCCGTGGTGCTGTTCGCCGCCGACCCCGACCTGATCCGCCACGATGTCGCCGCACGAGACTGGGGCGCCCTGCGGGCCCTGCTCGGCAAGATCGGCGCAGCCGAAAAGGCCGTACGGAGCACCACCACCACGGTGGAACTGTCCGGCCGCTCCCTGCTCGCGACGGCCCGCCTGGCGCGCGCCCACCCGCTGGCCACCGGCGCCCTGGCGGCCGCCGCCGGACTCTACGCCTACCGCAACCGCACCCGGCTTCCGCAGGCCCGCACCACGCTCTCCCGCCTCGGCATCGAGGCCTTGATGGCCCTGAGCGAACCCTTCGACCGGCACCAACAGCACGTACGCACGTGGACGGACGCCGAACGCGGCACCGCAGGAGACGACGTACTCTCCCTGATCGCCCGCCTGCTCGCCCAGGCACCGGTGCCGATGACCCGCACCGACATTCTCGCGGCGCTCCCCCGCAGCGTGCGAGAACCCCACCGTCGGCAGATGGACGGGCTCGGCCGGCTCCTGCACCGCGTCCCCGCCTTCCACCAGCCCACCCCCGGCACATGGCAACTCGGCAGGACGAACATGCAGATCACAGCCCCGCCCTGGACGTAGCACGCCTGCCACCAGCACGTACACGAAATCGCTGACGTCCTGCCCGCTGTCGAGTTGAGGAGGGAGCATTCAGCGGAACGCACCCGTACGAGGTGCAGCGTTCAGGGGCCAAAGACGGCAGGCTCAAGAGGAGACAGAACAAGCTGATGCGGAACGAGCGAGGTGTTGGCATGGACGATGACTTCGGGCCTGTGGTCGCCTCCTACACGTGGGACGAGGCCTTTGAGGACGGCGCCTTCATCAAGGTCCCGCCCGCGGCGGCAACCGCGGCTGGCATCGACATGCCGCTGGCTATCACCCCCGGTGCGCGGAAGGAGTTCGTGGAGGGCGGCGACGGCGATGAGGACGACCGGCTACGGACGGTGCTGTCCGCGGTGGCGCGGGCCGTCAAGCGGGGACCCGACGACGAGGTGTGCTTCGTCGTACCGGCTGAGGAACTGCCTTCTGGGCAGACGCCCGGCTGCGGCAGTTCATCGACAGCCATGACTGGATCAGCCGCTACCTCCTGCCGGCCTATGCACCCGACCTCAACCCCGTCGAGGGCGTCTGGTCGCTGCTGCGACGCAGCCACCAGGCCAACACCGCCTTCACCGACCCCGACCACCTGCTGAGTGCCCTTCGGCAAGGGCTCCGGCAGATTCAGTACCGCAGTAACCTCATCGACGGATGCCTCAAGGAAACCGACCTCACCCTCACGACATCACGCCAGCAAGGTCAGTAATGTCTCGTGGCGCGGCCGTCGTACTCCTCACGGGCGGCGAGGACGTCCTCGATGTACCGCACCGACCACTCCGTGAGCGCCTTCAGGGGACCGCGCAGCGTCTGGCCGAGCGGGGTCAACTCGTACTCCACGCGGATCGGCACCTCCGGGTACACCGTCCGCAGGACCAGTCCGTCGCGTTCGAGGGTGCGCAGCGTCTGAGTGAGCATCTTCTCGCTCACTCCCGCTAGCCGCTGCCGCAGTTGGGTGAACCGGCACGCTCCGTGCTTGCCGAGTTCGCCCAGCACGAGAACCGCCCATTTGCTACCGATCTGGTCGAGTACGTCACGCGACGGACAGCCGCGCGCGTACGGGTCCCACGACGGTATGGGCTCGATCACATCCTTAGCGGTCGCCACACTACTCACCTCGATACTTTCTCCCGGGTTATCACCTTACCGCGAAGTGGTCCCTTACCAAAAGAGAGTGACCAGGTCATCCTGAGGTTCGTGCCGCGGGAGGTCCGCGGCAGGAAGGAGCGACCCCATGTCAATCGTTGTCACCGGAGCCTCCGGCCAGCTGGGCAGGCTCACCGTCGAAGCACTGCTGGCGCGCGGAGTGCCGGCCTCGGACGTCGTGGCGACCGGCCGGGACATCGCCAGGTTCAAGGATCTCGCCGACCGCGGTGTCGTGGTGCGTAGGGCCGACTTCGCGGACCCGGACAGTCTCGCGGCGGCCTTTGAGGGAGCGGACAAGCTGCTGCTGATCTCGACCACGACCGTGGACGAGCGGGTTGCCAACCACCGCCGCGCCATTGACGCCGCGGTGGCGGCGGGCGTGTCGCTGGTGGCGTACACGAGCATGTCGCACGCGGACACGGCCACCACGATCCTTGCCGACACCCATCGCGCCACTGAGGAGTACCTGCGGGAGCGCCCGGTCCCCAGCGTGATGCTGCGCAACAGCTGGTACCTGGAGAACTACACCGCCCAGCTGCCGTTGTTCCTCCAGCACGGCGCTGTCATCGGGGCCGCAGGCGAGGGAAGGGTCAGCGCCGCGTCCCGCGCCGACTACGCCGACGCCGCCGCGGTCGTGTTGTCCACCGAGGGTCATGCCGGCGCGGTGTACGAGCTGGGCGGGGACGAGGCGTTCACCCTGGCCGAGCTCGCTGCGACGGTGTCCGCCGCCACCGGAAAGCAGATCACCTACACCGATCTGCCGGCGGAGAAGCTCGTCGAGGCGCTCACCGGCGCGGGCCTGCCGACCGAGCTCGCGCAAGTCCTCGCCGACTCCGACCTCGGCCTGGGCCGCGGCGAGCTGTTCACCGGCTCCGGCGACCTGAGCCGTCTGATCGGACGGCCGACCACGTCGCTGGCCGAAGCGATCGCCGACGCGCTGCGCTGACGGGCCGACGACCACCGATTCGCTTCTTCCATTTGCCCACGTCCCTCCCGGTCCCCCGGGGGAAAGGTCCTTCACAATGTCCACCCGCACCACCGCGTACGCCACTTGGCGGTGCGCGCTCCTCACTCTCACCGCGACTTCCGCCGCTCTGGCGGCTCTCGCGCTTCCCGCCGCCGCCGCGCCCGCCCAGGACCTCGAGGGCAACAACCACACGATCACGGTCAACGGCAGCCGGGCCTTCCCCGAGAGCGTCGCGGCCGACCGCCACTACGTCTACACCGGCAGCATCGCCGACGGCACCGTCTACCGCGGGCGCCTGGGGGCGAAGACGCTCGAGCCCTTCCTGCCGGGCGGCCAGGACGGCCGTACCCAGGCCACCGGGATCAAGACCACCGGCAACCGGCTGCTGGTCGCCGGCGCCTTCACCGGACGCTTCTTCGTCTACACGAACACCGGCAAGCTGGTCTCCTCCTACACCGTCCCCGACACGGGCGAGAAAACCCTGGTCAACGACGAGACCGTCACCCCCGACGGGGACGTCTACATCACCGACTCCTTCCGCGCCGTCGTCTACCGGATCCCGGCCGCCGAGGTGAACGCCCCCGCCACCGGCGTCCATCGGACCCTGGAGGTCGCCTACCGCCTGCCGGACTACGTGGCCGGCCAGTCCAACGGCAACGGCATCGTCACCACCCCCGACGGCAAGTCGCTGATCATCGGCTACTGGTACAGCGGCGCACTCTACCGACTCACCCTCGCCACCGGCGAAGTCCGCAAGATCGCCGCACCCGCACTTACCAGCGCCGACGGCATCACACGGCGAGGGAACACGCTATACATCGCCCGTTCTGTGAACAACGAGGTCGCTACGGTGCGGCTCTCCGACCACGACACCCGGGCCAGCGTCTCCTCCGAGCGCACCTACCCGGGAGCCGACACGACCACCGGCGTCGCCGTGAGCGGAAACCGCCTCTTGATAACCGACTCCCAGATGGACACCTACCTGTACGGCACCCCCCTGACCAGCCCGACATTCACCATCGAAAGCCTGCCGCTGCACTGACCCCGCACTATCGGTTCGGTGCTGTACTTGCGGCGGGTGGGACATTTCGCGGCCCGGTCGGAGATCAGTCCGCTGTTCGCTCTCTGGGCCTGGGCGAAGGCGTCGCGGCGTCCGGTACCGCCGTATCGGGGCCCACTGCCCGAATTCGGAGTTGGCGTGCTTCACGCAGGTGCGGGTTGGTGTGGTGGCCGCGTGCGGCCGTGCGGAGCATCTCAGACGCCTGTTGCCGGCCCGGCTGGTGGTGTACTTCGTGCTCGCCCTTGCCCTGTTCTCGCCGGCGCCGTATCTGGAGGTGATGCGGCACCTGGTCGAGGGCCTGCGGAGCCAGGGGCTGCTGGGCGAGTGGCGCATCCCGGCGAAGTCGTCACTGTTTCGGGCCCGCCAGCGCCTGGGATCGGAGCCGCTGCGGGTGCTGTTCGCCACGACCGCGCAGCCGATGGGCACCCAGACCACCCCGGGCTGCTTCTGGCGTGGGCTGCGGCTGCTGGCGGTGGACGGCACCTGCTGGGACGTCGCCGGCAGCGCGGCCAACGAGGCCGCCTTCGGCCGCCCCGGAAACAGCCGCGGCCACGACAAGTCCGGCTTTCCCCAGGTGCGGATGGCCTGTCTGATCGAGGTGGGCACCCACCCCGTGCTGGATGCCGAGCTGGCCGGCTGCCGCACCGGCGAAGTGACCCTGGTCAGCCGCCTGCCACGCTCCTGCGGGCCCGGCGAACTGGTCCTTGCAGACCGGGAGTTCCTCGGCGTGCCCATGTGGAGAGCCTTCACCGACAGCGGTGCCGATCTGTTGTGGCGGGTGCCCGCCAACCGGATCCTGCCCGTGGAGCGGATGTTGCGGAACGGATCGTGGCTCTCGCGCATCCACGCCACCACCGACCGGGCGCACCGTGATCCGGTCCCGGTGCGGGTGGTGGCCTACCAGTTGCACGGCACCGGCCGCGAAAGCGAGGACTACCGGCTGGTGACCACACTGCTCGATGCCCGTCGTTATCCCGCCCGCCAGCTGGCTGCGCTCTATCAGGAACGCTGGGAGGTGGAGGCTGTCTTCGCCGAGCTCAAGAGCCATCAACGCGGAGCCCGCACCGTGCTCACCTGCAAGACGCCCGACGGTGTCCTGCAGCAGATCTGGGCTCACCTGCTGGTCCACCACGCGCTGCGCGAGCTGATGGTGAGAACCGCCGCCGCCCGCGGCCTGGGCCCGGACCGGGTTTCCTTCACCGAAACCCTGCGCTCCGCCCGGCGCAGCGTGACCCTCACGCCGGGCAGCTTTTCCCCCTGAGCTGCTGGTCAGAGCCCTCGTCCTGCTCCAGCACGACCTGCTCGAACGCCTCCTGCCACCCAGACGGCTGCGCAGCCAGCCCCGCGTCGTCAAACGCAAGATGTCCAACTACCGGCTCAAACGGGCCGAACACCACATCTGGCCCCAACCCACCCACACCGGCACCCGAGCCATCCGCATCCAACGACCCCAACCCGCAGACCCGTAAAGCAACAGCATTGGGTCTAAACCCTTTCGACATCACCTTCGACGGTCGCCTCTTGGCAGCCCGCCAGTAACCTTAACCGCCCCCAGTTACACCACGCGATTGACAGTCCCAATGTGAGACAGGGCCGAAAACTGTACAGACCCTTCGCGGTCGCTGTGGTCAGGCTCGGTCTCTACAGCGGGAGTTGTATGCCGAGCTCTTGCATGGCGGCCGAGGGCGGGCCGCCTTCGGAGCGTTCGGTCTTGTAGCCCTTGACGCGGGGTTGGAGGGTGCGGGGGTCGATAGCCTCGGCGGGGGCACTTTTGGCGTACAGGCCGTCCGGCTCTGTGTCGCGGTCGTGGGGCAGGAGCCAGAAGACGCGGCGGCGGAAGGTGCCCGACGCGCGGGAGGGTTTGGCGTCGGGGCCGAGGATGGCGTAGCCGACCATGCGGCCGTCGCGGTGGTAGGGCGGTTTGCCCCTGCGGGTGAGCAGGCGGTCCAGACTCTGGCGGACGTAGTCGAGCTGGTCGAGGTCCTCCAGCCACACGAATTCGGTCTCGTGGCTGATCTCGTCGGCGTCGATCAGGGAACTCATGCGCAGGTGTCCCTCTCCTCGTCGGTGAGCAGTCCGATACCCGGGTAGTACTTGCGCTGGTTGGAGACCTTCATCTCCTTCGGCGAGGCGAGCCCGACGAGTTCCCTCGTACGGGCGGCGAACGCACGCGAGGAGATGACCTGCGCGCCTTCATTGTGGCACCAGGATCGGTACGCGGCGTAGAGTGCCGTCTGTTCGGCCCGGAGGTCTGGGGAAAGAGAGCAGCATTCGTCGTAGAAGCGGCCGGTGTGGTCCTCGGTCTCGGCGTAGGCGGTCGTTGCGATGCGAACGCGTTCGGGACCGGTGAGGTCGCGGTCGCCTGCGAGGTAGCGGCGGGCGCCGTCGATGAGCCAGGCGAGGATGCCGGGGCCCTCTTCCATCACCAGGAGGTCGGCCAGGTTGTCGATTTTGCGGTCGTCGGAGACAACGCGCTCGAACGGGATCAGACGCATGCGGCGCCAGAACGCGAAGCCGCCGGTGCCGACCTCGGGTTTGTGGTTGCCCAGGAGCCAGAGCTTGTGGGTGGGCTGGAAGCTGAAGGGGTCTTGGCGCATGCGGCGGGCCTTGATGCGGTCGCCGCCGGTGAGGAGTTTGACGCGGGCTTCGTCGAATTTGTCGTTAGGTTTGATCTCTGAGCAGACGTAGACACGCCGGCCGTGGAGTTCGGCGAGGTCGGTGGGGTGGCCTTCGAAGGGCTTGGCCATGAGGAAGCCGGGCGGTGCGGCGTCCGCGTAGTCGCCGAGGAGCTTCATCAGCACGTCCAGCAGGACGCTCTTGCCGTTCTTGCCCTCGCCCCACAGGAAGGGCAGGACCTGGGCACCGACGTCGCCGGTGATCGAGTATCCGAGGAGCAGCTGCAGGTAGGCGACCATCTGCAGGCCTTCGGCATCCTCGCCGAACGTGTCGGTCAGGAAGCGCAGCCAGCGGGTGATGGGCATCTGCTGGGGGCCGACGGTGGTGGAACGGGAGTGGAAGTCCTTGTTCGGGTCGGGGGCACTGAGCATGCCGGTGCGCAGGTCGACGACGCCTTGCGGGGTGCACAGGGCGTAGGGATCGGCGTCCAGGCGGTCGGGTTTGAGAACCATGCCGGGCGCGGACTTGGCCTGGGAGAGCATGGCGTTCATGCCGGTGGTCGACATGGCACGGGTGCGGTGCTTGTGCAGGGCGGTGGTGGTGAACAAACCGCGCGGGTCGTGACTGGCGATGTTCTCGGCAAGGTCGCCGGCCGCCCACAAAATGGTGTCGTCTTCGTCGATCTGCCAGCGGGTGGTGTCCCACCGGTACCAGCCGATCTTGGGGACGTGGCGGTAGTCGTTGGCGTAAAGCTTGACGAAGAGCTTGGCGTTGCCGCGGTCTGTGAGGGTGTCGGGCAGCAGGCCGTTGGCAGTTGCTTCGCCGACAGGCCTGTGGGTGGCGGGACGTTCTGCAGCGGCTTGGACGGGGAGCGGTACGGCAGCGGCTTGGCTGCGGATCTGCTCGGCGACGGCTTCAGGGTCGAAGTCGAAGAGCGCCTGTGTCTCGTTACCGGGGGACGTCACGGGCGCCTCCCACTGGTGTAGAGCGGCTTTTGCAGGCCTGCGGTGAGACCGCTGCGGATGATCTGCTCGCTGCGCAGTTCCTGTCCCGGGCGAGCTGCGGCCGCGGCGTCTTTGAGGGCCTGCTCGGCCTCCTGGCGGTCGAGGCGGCCGGCGGCGACGAGGCCGCCGAGGGTGTAGGCGGCGCGATTGAGGATGTCGGAGAAGCCGGCGCCCTCGGCGATCTCCCCGCAGGCCTCGACAGGGGCGAGGATCGCAGCGAGAGTGCGTGCATTGCGGTCGCGTCCGCCGCCCGCGGCGAGGACCGCCTGCTGGGCACGCGGCGGGACAGGACGGGGAGCGGGGATGGTGGGTGCCGGCACGTGTGCGGTGCGGTCAAGTTCCTGGGCAAGCCAGAGGGGCAGGGGAGCGGGTTCGAGGGCCTTGCCGAGGGGGGTGTACGTGCCGTGCTGGGTGGTGGTGCCAGGGGCAACGATGTAGCTGCCGTGGGCGCGGATGTCGACCTGCCAGGCCAGGGCCCGGCCGGGACTGGAGCCGACCGAGGACAGCCAGCGGCGGTTGCCGGTGGCCCGGTACCACACGTGCAGCCCGCCGGAGGGGGTGCGGACGCGCAAGGTCGTGGTGTCCTCCGCGGGGCTTCGCTGGCCGCGGAGTGCGGCCAGGACAGCGAGGGTGTGGAAGCCGTTGGCGAGGCCGGTGAGATCGATCTGGTCGCCAATCGGAATGCCCGGCAGGATCCGGTCGCGTGCGGGCGGCTGGGCACCGTGGGCGTCGATGTCGATGACCACCAGGTTGGCGGGACCGCAGGAGACGCCGATCCCGAAGTGGGGGTGGCGTCCCCACCAGTCTCTGATGCGGTCCTGGTTGAGGGTGGCCGCATGGAAACTGTGGCACCAACGACCGGCTCGGATGCAGGCGCAGTCGGCTGGGGAGTGGGGGTGGTCACGGCATTGACCGCAGTTCGCGGCTGGCGTCTTCCGGCCCGCAGCGAGCGGGTGAACAGGCCAGCCGCGGCGGGCGCACCACTGCGCAGTCACCAAAGACGCAGCGACTGGATACGCCGCAACCGCGGGCTCTGTTGAGTCGCTGAGGGAAGACTGCAGCTCAGAAGGCACTTTGTCTCCCTCTCAGCGACCGAAGCGACTCAACGATGGACACAGACTAGCGAACGGGGGCGGTGTGGTCGTGCAGTACATGCGGAACATCGGTGACGCCGTGTCGACGGCAGGGGCGGGCGAGCATGCTGTGAGCGACCGAGCGGGAGGGGCAGCGACTGAAGCACCATGGGGCGCTACTCCTCCCTTTTTCACAAAGTGCCTGTCCAGGAGCCTACAGCGGAGCGAAAAGCGACTGAAGCGACTGAAGATGGCAGTCTATAACGCACACGTGCACAGCTAAGGGGTGCTCATATATGCCGAGCCCGAGTCGCTTCAGTCGCTCCCCTTGCGGGAACACCGGCTTGGCCTGCGGTTTTGTTGGCTCAGACCAGCAGTGACTGAACCCGGCGTTGGTCGCTTGTCGTTCAGTCGCTGCCCTGGTCTGGCACAGCTACCGAAGCGACTGGAGCGACCGAAGTTCAGACAAGCCCCGATGGGTCATGCCTGCAGGGCAGGCCGGTCTCAAACCCTTCTGGTCGACTGCCCCGGACGATCTGATCGGAAAGGGCACGTTGCGGAGACGCCGGCACTGCGGGAACCCATCCACAGGTCACTCCGAGTGGATCAACGGCTATGTCAGGCATCCACTGAACATTCGCGAAATATCCACATATCAGGGTCGCCACCGTCTCCGCCGTCAAGAGCGGCCCTGTTAGCCCTGCGGGCTGTATCCCGGTTCTGGTGGTGGTCAAAGAGGCAAATGATGCGGGCGCTGGGACAACTGTCGGCCAGTACGGCGATAGCCCGGGGGTCGCGTCCATAGGCTCTGCCAGTGAGGCGATGCGGAGCCGACGGGGCTTCCCCCTGGACTGAGTGGCCTCCGCAACGGAGAGGACATCCAACGTGCGGACGGTGCTGGATGACGAAGTCGACGTGTCCTACAGCCAGATCTACGTGAAAAGCGAGGACGCGTCCCCGTTCGGTGACATGGGGGACATGTTCGGCGGCCAATGCAATGGGCTGTGTGGTGCGGCCTGGCAGGGCACCCTGTGGTTGGTGACCGGACTGTTCTACGGCCGGGTCGGTTTCCGGGTCGAAGTGCACGACGAACGGCCGGATGTGGACGAGGGCTGGGAGGAGATCGTCGAGGCACCGTACCGTCCGGTAGGGAGCGCCTCGCTGGTGGAATGGGGAGGCGGGAACTCCTGGGACCTGGGTCTGGCGGATACGGACTACAGGGTTCGGTACTCGGCCTCTGGGATGGACCGCGCGGCCGACGCGCACAGTCGTGGCGACGATGAGCCGATGATCGACCGTTACCTGCTCCAGTTCTGGCCTTGCCCGCCGGAGCCGGACCGGGTGGTCAAGCAGACCAGCCCAGCTGCCGCCTACTGGCATAAGCACGTCCGCACGCTACCGCCCCCGGCACTGTCCGATCCGGACGAGGAGGTCCGGTGGAAGGCGGAATTGGACAGCTGGGGGGAGCTGGGGAAACGTATCGCGGCCGAGATGGCCGCCGAAGAAGCCGCCGAGGCCGCGCTGTGGGACGGCGCACTGCCCAGCCCGGCCCTGATGGGGGTGCGGGGGGAAGCCCGCGACTTGGCCTTGGCGGAACAGGAGTTGACCAGGGCACTCGTTGCCGTGGGCCCGGACAGACAGCGCAGGATCGCCGGCTGGGTGGCGCGCCGTGCCTACCAGGAGATCGGCATCGCCGAGCTGGACTGGGTGGCGCCCGCGCTGGATGCCGTGGAAGCAGGCGAGGCACTTCCCCCGCCTTTCGACTTGGTGGGCGGGGCCTGGAAACGGTTGCAGTCCGAACCCCGTGTGCCGCCGCGGATCGCGCCCATGTTGCGGGCCGGAGTCGACCAAGACTCCCCGGTGCGCCGGGCCGTGGGGACCCTCTATGCCGCGTTGCTACGTACTCCTCTCCACGCGGTGTTGGCCGCCTTGGCGGAGGCTGTCCAGGCGTTCGGCGCCGATGCCCGTTTCCCGCTGGCCGAGCTCAAGGAGCAGTTGGGCGTCGATTGAGATGGGGCGGGCGCGCTGTGGGACCCTTCCTCGTACCCACGTGCCGTACCGCCCGGCACTCCTCCGCGGCGTTCGGGTCACACAGTGCACGCCGGGTTCTGTCCCCGGTGGCTGGGGACATCTTTGGTGAAGCGATTGCGAAGACGGTCCGTAGACACATGTCCGGGCGCCGGGGTGGCGCCGGTCGCTACGGATGGTGTGACCCGTCGCGCTTCACCGGTCCCGACGAGGAGAGGCAATGGAGACAGTGGTGCCGAGCGTGCTGACCAACCTTGTCTACTGATTTCCTCGGATTGTTGCCGGCTGGTGGGTGAGGCTGAGTCCGGTGCCGGCAAGGCAGCCGTCGATGAGGTCTGGCCGTAACTGGATATGGCGAAGGCTGCGGCGGAGGGCGCGTTCGAGGTGGTCGTCGTCGGTGAAGGCGGTGTTGGCCAGTGGGCCGCGCCGTAGCAGCGACCAGACACCTTCCGCCGGATTCAAATCCGGTGCATAGGAAGGCAGTTGGACGATGGTGAGCCAGTCGTGTTCGTCCGCGTACTGGCGCATGCCGACGGCGAGATGGGTATTGAGATTGTTCCATACAAGCACGATCGAGGCCTTGGGCTGGAGGTGCGCGCGCACCTCCAGGTCGCGGTAGTCGCGCCAGGAGAAGCTGTCGCGCCCTTTGCCTTTGTGCTTGCGGTGGCGGCGCGGCCGGTGGATCAGCCGGGAGGTTCCTCCTTGCTTGTAGCAGCACATGGCGGCGATCGACCAGCGGCGCCAGGAGCGGGCGCGCACCCTACCCACCGGCGTGTGCTCACGTCGGCCCCAGGTGCGGGCCCGAGGCGGCGTCATGGAAAACCCCGCCTCGTCCTCGAAGACGATGCAGACCCCCAGCGCCGCCGCGGTCATTCCACCTGGGGCCACACATCCTTCTTCCACAGTTCGACCGCATGCTCGTCGCGTTCCAGCGCGCGGCGGGCCGGGCACTGCCAGGACCAGCCGTGCCGGTGCAGCAGCCGCCAGACGGCCGCCGAGGAGCAGTCGATGCCGAACTTCCAGGCGATCAGCGCTTGGACCCGCGACAGGGTCCACCGCTGGTCCTCCCAGCCGTGCTCGGCCGGCCCGAGGGCCAACTCTTCCTCCAGCACGATGAACTGACCGTCGGACACCTTGGGAAGTTTGGCTGGTCCCGTGGAGGCGAGAGCCTCCATCCCGCCCTCCTGCCAAGTGCGACGCCAGCCCTCCACCGACCGCTCACTCACCCGCAGACCCCTCGCGATCACCGCGGTTCTCTCACCGCGTGCGAACCGCTCACCTGCCTGGTACCGGATCCGCTCACGAAACTGCCGCCGCTCAGCGCAGCCCACCACCCTGCGCATACCGCATACCGCATACCGCATGCCACCGGCCTACCGCAGGGATCAGCGTCCGACAACAGTCCGAAGAGATCAGTAACTGGTCTCTCCCTACGGTTCGGCCCTGTCGTGTCCGGTTTGAAGTATCTTCCGGGGGAGCCAGCGACGGGCAGGTACTCGGTCTCCTGAACACGGCCGCTTGCAGGCCGAGCGCCCGGCACTGCTCAGGACTTCGCCGCCGCCGGGAACCTCGCAGGCCCCCGTTGGGGTGACCCGGAGGACGACCTGCCCGGCGATTTCGAGCACGCTCGCACCGTGCACTACGCCGCGACCCGCCGGCCGACGGACCCGCAGGAGTTCATTGCCGACCTCAAGCGGCGCATGACGGCCAGTCTGCACCGGCTCTGGTCTGCCCTGGCGGATGGTTCCGCGGGCGGGGTGAAGTTCACCACCCGCAAGGGTGAGCCGTGGATCGCTGGTGGCCGCGTACGAGCGCATCGACAGGCCCGGACAGGGCACGCCGAGACCAGCATGCCTGCGCTGCATCTGCGCCTGGACGCGAACAAACGCCTCGACCTGGGGCGCCCATCGCCAGGGGGGGGTGGACCGCGGTCTCCACCCCCCGCCCTCGCATCCCCACCCCGTGACCAGCCCGGAGGCCGATGGCAGGAGCGGGCATCGCGGCGAGGGTGGGGGGCATGACAGCGAACATCGTGATCATGCAGCTGGTGATCCTGGCCGTGGTGCTCGAGTCCGATCTCGGCCGCCGCAAGATCGGCTGGTTCCGGGTGGGACGGCCGATCATCGGCGTCGGCCTCATCGTGCCGTTCTTCTTCACCTCACTGCCCACCGGCGGCAACGACCTGCTACTTCAGAGCGCTGGCACGCTGGCCGGGGCAGCGCTCGGGCTGTTCTCGGTCTGCCCGCTGCTGGTGTCCGTCGACTACCATCCGGATTGGCGACGGCGCTGGCCGCGCACCTCGCGTACTCCGGGCAAACCCGCTGCGGTCAGCCGCTCGGGGGCTGGTTACGCGGCGGTCTGGATTGCTGTGACCGCCGCCCGGCTCGGCTTCGCCTACGGCGCCCAGCACATCTTTCCGGTTGGGCTCGGCGTGTTCATGACCACCCACCATCTGAGTGACACCGCTCTGACGAACGGCTTCATCTTCCTGTCTGTGAGCATGAGCCTGTTCCGCAGTCTGGGACTGTGGGTGCGAGGCCGCGCGTGCCGGGCCCGGGCCGTCCCGGTCGTGAGCGTCGCGCATACGGTGGGCGTTGCACGATGATCCTCATACCGCTGCTCATCCGGATCATCCGCACTGTCCGCGCGCTTCGGGCACGCTCCTCAGGCACGCAGTCCTGGGATAATCAGGACCGATGAGTATCACCCACAGGTTCAGGCCGGCCGCGGACCATCCCGGGATTGGGCTAAGCGGCATGATCCCCGACCCGCGGGCGCGCGTCGCGGTCATGCTGGCGGGGCTGGGGGTGTCGATCTGGATCAACGTCGTCACACTCCCCGCCGACCCGGGGATCGTGGCGCCCCTCGCTCTGGCCGTCGCGTCGCTGGCGTGGCTTGCCCTGATCGCCGGCACCCGCGGAGGCCACGTGGCCGTGGTCGCCGCGGTGATGTGCGCGGCCGGGGCGGTGATCGCCGTCACCGATACCAACGGGCTGATCTTCACCGGCGTCGCGGCGAGCATGGCCGCCGTCGCATTCGATCCGGTCGCCGCTCTCGTGCTGTCCACCGTCGGCCCCGTCGCCCACTGTCTCGCAGCGATCCCTCACGGGCCGTTTCCCGGGCGCCTACTGGCCACCGCCGCTGTGGCCCTCGCCGGACTGGTGGCCGGTGCGAGCCGACGCGAGATCGACCAGCGAGCCCGGCGCAGCACGCTGGTCGCCACGGAACGCCGGCGTACCGAGCTCGCTCGAGCCGAGGCGGAACTCGCCGGTGAGCGCAACCGTCTCGGCCGCGAACTGCATGATGTGCTCGCCCATACCCTCGGCGCCCTGTCGATCCAGCTCACCGTTATCGACACCCTCGCCCGCAACAACGCGCCGCGCGAGAAGCTCATCACACAGATCGAGCTCGGTCACGAGCTGGTCAGCACGGGCCTGGACGAGGCACGCCAGGCGGTCCTCGCGCTGCGCGGTGAGAGCGCACCGCTGGCCGCGCAGCTCGAACGGCTCTGCGAATTCCATCAGGCAGAGCTCGAGGTGGATGGTGGCTGGCATGAGCTCGAAGCCGACACCACGCTCACGCTCTACCGACTCGTCCAGGAAGCGCTGACCAACGCCGTCAGACATGCCCCCGGCGCGCGCGTGGGCGCGCGGGTCGGCTTCGGTCCGCGGGACGTGACCGTACGCGTCAGCAATACCAGACCCGCCCCGGGCCCGGACACACCCCCGACGCTGCGCGTGAGCGGCGGCGGTTTCGGGCTCCGGGGCATGAGGGAACGCGTCGAGCAGGCATGCGGCGATCTTCAGGCGGGTCCTACGCCCGACGGCGGATGGCAGGTCACCGCACGAATCCCCTACCGACAGGCCAACCCGGGCAACCGCAGCGACGGGAGTGACCGATGAGCCCCACACCGACCTTCGTGATCATCGCTGACGACCACCAGGTCGTCCGCGAAGGCCTGGCCACCATTCTCGGCGCCGTCGACGGGGTGCATGTCGCCGGGATGGCGGCGGACGGCGCGCAGGCCGTCGATCTGGCCGTCGAACATAAGGCCGACGTGGTCTTGATGGACCTTCACATGCCTGGCACTGACGGCGTCGAGGCCACACGCCGGCTGAAGACCGAGCGTCCGGCCACGGCCGTCGTGGTACTTACCACCTACACCGACGACGACTCCATCCTCGCCGCACTCGAGGCAGGCGCCACCGGGTACCTGACGAAGAACGCCTCCGCCGCGGATATCCACCGCGCCATTAAGGCCGCCGTTTCCGGCCACACTATGCTCGACCCGCTCGCCGCCGCCCGCCTGATCCACGCTAGCCGCCGCAACGACCCGGGCCACCCCGGGGAGGACGCCCCCCTCCCCGACGGCCTTACCGAACGTGAGGGCCAAGTGCTCAGCCTGATTGCGCAGGGACTGTCCAACGCGGAGATCGCCGCCAGGCTGTACCTGAGCCGCTCCACGGTAAAGAGCCACATCAACCATATCCTCACCAAGACCGGCAGCCGCGACCGCCCGCAGGCCATCGTGTACGCGCACCGGCATGGAATCCATACCGAGGAGGACTCAGCCCAGCGGAACACATGACGGGCCGGCCCCGTGAAGGCTTCAAGATCAACTAATTGCCCCTTTGACGCCTTACCAGTTCTCACACCCCTGGTAGCCGTTGACGTCCCGGATCATCCACGCGTGCTCATACGCCGCGTCTTCGGCCGATCGGCATCCGCGGCGGCCGGTTTCTCCAGCCCGACCACGTCCGCGACAGCGCAGGCGCTGGTAGCGGGGGCGCTGGCGGCGTACAACCGGCTGACCAACTCCTCCAGCTCCTGTTGCGGGCGGCCCGGCCGGTCAGTAGCTCGCGCAGTGACTCGGCCGCCACGACGGTGGACAACCCGTCGGAGCACAACAGATATCGGTCACCGGCTGCGGCCCCGTGCAGCGACAGGTCCGGCCCCTGTGGCGCAGACGGTCAACAGCGGACCCATACGTATGGGGCTGATGATTGGCGAACGAGAAGTCACGCTAAGGAGCGCGGGTGATGCGGCTTAGCGTGACTTCTCGTTTTTGAGCCACTGACCGGGTGTTTCATAGGTGTTCGCCTGTGAAGCGGCGCTACCGTCGCCGACCCCGACATGCTCGCCATGATCCTCCACCTGCGCGAGCAGGGCCTCAGCCTGCGCGACATGGCCGCGAAGCTCGTCATCACCACCGGCAAGAAGAAGGGCCAGCATCCCTCACCCGCCACCGTCATGCGCATGCTCCGCGAACACGACGAGGCAGGCCGCTACGACCGCTGGTTCGTGATCCACCTCTACTTTTCGGCTGGTGTCTCAGCCAGGACTCCAGGGCCGAGTTGCTTGGTGCGTCGTGCCTGTTCCTGAGCCCGACATGACAGGACGTCGGCTGTGACAAGGTCGGCGAAGGGCTCGTTGGGCTGGCATGAGTAAAGGCATGGCCAGGACGGCATGCGGGCTGGTCCGCGTCGGTGAGGATGTCAGCCATGGGTCCGCGCCTCACTGCATCCATGGCAGACACCTCAGGTGCTCAGGCCGGCGCTGGTCAGCCAGATGTGTTCGCAGGTCGCGGATGCCTCTTGCAGCTGCTCGCGGGACTCTTGCGAAGCGTGGTAGAAGGTCCGCTCGATCATCCAGCACAGGGCGCGTGCCATCGCTGAGGCCTGTGCTGGTTCGGTGCCAGCCTGGATGCCGGCTCGCTCCAGGACAGCGGTGATGGCCGTGACGAACAAGTCGGCTGTGTGCTTCCACAGTTCGCCGATCTCCGGAACGGTCAGCGACAGGTCGATGGCCGTGCGCATGATCAGGCCGTGCTCGTTCCACAGCTCGACCGTTCGTTGCATGGCTGCTGCGATGGCCTGGCGTGGATCGTCGGTCTGCGCGGTGGCCCGGGACCGTTCCCACAGGTGCTCGACGGTCCGCGCCACGAGTGCCGTGACCACTTCTTGTTTGGAGCCGAAGTAGAAGTACAGGGCGCCCCGTGTGATGCCAGCGCCCTGGGCGATGTCGCCGACGGTCATGGCGTCGTAGCCCTGTTGCGCGAGCAGGGTCGCGATCTGAGCCTCGCGCAGGCCCAGCAGTGGACCGAACTGAACACCGCACTACGCCAGATCGCCGGCGCAGCCGCCGCCCAGCAACTCGATCTGCCCGCCCGCCAGACCGCCCCCGCACGATCGAAGCCCCGCTACACTCCCGCCCCCTGGTCAGAGGTGTCGGGAGTGTAGTTGGCTGCCGGCATGTCAGGGGCGGTCTTGCCGGACCGCCCCTCCAACGAATGACAGTAGACGGTCTGCCACGGCCCATACTGCTCGGGCAGATCAGGCCAGGGCACCCCGGTACGGGCCCGGAACAACCCCGTTGACCACTGTGCGGTGATCGGCCCACTGCCCACCAGGATTGCCGTTGGCGGACAGTAACGGCTCGACCTTCTGCCATTGCACGTCCGTCAGTTCATGCCGCAGCACCATAAGACGCCCCTGCCCAGACGGAACACTGATCCACCCACGCAAGCAAGAGCCATCAGAAGCGCCCTAACCCCCAACCTCATCCATCCACGCCCCCCGGTCAGGACGAGGCTGTCGTCAAGGTCTGTAGTTCGGTGTCCGACAGATGCAGGTCCTGCGCGGCGAAGAGCGCCGGCAGCTGTTCGACGGTGCGTGCGGAGGCGATCGGCGCGGTCACGGTCGGCTGCTGCGCGAGCCAGGCCAGCGCCACAGTGGCCATCTCCACCCCCCGCGCCGTCGCGATCTGCTCCAGCGCGTTGAGTACCTTCACGCCGCGTTCAGTGTCCGCGTAGCCACCGGCGAGTCCGGGAAGGTTGCGCGCGTTCTCGACGCTCTTCCCGGGACGGTACTTGCCGGTGAGGAAGCCGGAGGCGAGTGCGAAGTACGGAACGCAGGCCAGCCCTTCGCGCTGCACGACCTCCCGGCGCGCACCCTCGTAGGTGTCGCGCGAGACGAGGTTGTAATGCGGCTGCAGAGCCACGTAGCGGGCCAGCCCTTCGCGATCGGAGAAGGCCAGTGATGCAGAAAGCCGTTCGGGGCTGATGTTGGAGGTCGCGATGGCACGCACCTTGCCAGCCTTCACGAGATCGTCGAGAGCGGTGATGATCTCATCTACGGGGATGGATTCGTCCCGGTCGAAATGAGTGTAGTAGAGATCGATGTGGTCGGTACGCAGCCGCCGTAGTGACTCCTCGGCAGCGGCCTTGATGTTGGCGGGTGCAAGGCCCATGAACTTCGGGTGGTCGCCGACCTTGGTTGCGACGACCACGTCGTCGCGGTTGCGTCGGGTGGCGAGCCAGTCGCCGATGATGCTCTCAGACTGTCCCGGCTCGTTGCCGGGAAAGTAATTCATGTACGAGTCGGAGGTATCGATGAAATTGCCGCCTGCGGCAAGGTAGGCGTCGAGTACCGCAAACGACTGGGTTTTGTCGGCGGTCCAGCCGAAGACGTTGCCGCCCAGGCAGAGACGGGAAACGAGGAGGTCGGACGAGCCGAGGGTGCGAAGTTCAGTCACGTCAAAACCAACGTGCGCCCGGTTGCCGGAAGTTCCGCGCGGGCCGCATCGCCGATTTCTGCGCGCGCACTTCAGAGCGGGCATCTGAGGAGTACTGCGATGGGCCCCGAGAAGCCGTGGACCACACGGTCCCGGCGCGCGCGGACTTCCTGCGTTCCTGCAAAGCCCCTGCCGGCATGACCTATGAAGATCCTCTGTCTTGAAGCCGCTGGTCACGGGGCTGATGTGAGTAGTTCCTCCACGACCCTCCCCTGCTCGTTCCCACGCTGGACCGCCTGAAGGACCTGGGGCCACTGCCCGACGACATCACAGTGCACTTGGACGCCGGCTACGACTCGGACAAGACCCGCACCGAACTCGCCGCCCGCCGCCTGCACGGCCGCATCGCGCACAGGGGACCGAGGCCATCGATGTCCTGGCCGCCGTCGCCCTGTACCCGGTCATGACTTTGGTGACAGTCGGGTGATCGGTGGCTGGCTGCCGAGCGCAGTGTGTCGGCGGACAGTGTTGTAGAAGTGGACCCAGGGCGCGAGTGCGTCGGCGCGTTCTGTAATGCTGGCAAAGACCTGGTGGTAGGCCCACTCGGCCTGCAGAGTCCGGTTGAAGCGTTCCACCTTGCCGTTGGTCCAGGGGCAGTGGGGACGGGTTCGTGGGCCCGCCGCAGCAAGGCTGCGGCCGCAGCCGCGATTGTTCCTCGATGCCACCGAGGACCTGGGCGCGAGCGTGGTCCCAGGCCAGCTCACCGAAGGGGACGCCGACGCGGTGCAGGTGCTTCCAGAACACGGTGATCCACCGATCAGTGCGTGAGTCGCGTACCCAGATCCGGGAGACGTTGTAGGGGTCGTAGTGGACCTCCCACAGGCCCTTCTTCGTCGTCACCCCAGACCGTTGACGGCGCAGGGGGTTCAACTCGGGGCTGTCGTAGGTGCGGTGCTTGATGCGGATTCCGTAGGCGTTGATCGCTTGCCAGCGCGCGGGCAGCAACTCGACGTAGTCCTCGCCGCTGAGCGGCACTGGCACGTATCCGCAGGACTCGAGCAGCGTGGCGTACTTCTCGTTCGGCGAGAACGCCCGCGCCGGTGCGTCCGGGTCGCGCAGAGAGTCGTGGGGCCTGGTCTGCCAGACGGCAATGATCCACTCGTCGAGAAGGTTCTGAAGTTCGGGCAGCGACCACAGCGGCCCGCCTTCCAGGCCTCGGCCGCGGCGGTCCGTCGTCGAGCCGGTGTATCCCGCGACGAACTGGGCGAACAACGTGGCCACGGAGCCCAGGGTCTTCTCGATCGTGCCCTTGTCGGTCGGCGTCGCCTTGTGCGCTGCTTGCAGGTTGATGCCCAAATGGCGGCAGGACGCGCGGAAGGCGTGCAAGATGAAGACGCTGCCGTGGTCGCAGACGATCGTCTCCGGCACGGTCACCGGGCGAGCGGCCGCGTGTTCCAGGCGCTTGTCAATGCTCAGCAGCCGCCGGTGCGGCAACCCTGACCGAGACAACCGCAAAGCTTCCGCCCAGCCAGGACGCATCGCCTCAGGGGTAACACTGCGTAGCCAGTAGCGTGGAGGCGTCCGCAGCCTTTGTGGAGGGCCGCAGCACAGCTGCGGTGATCGATCTGGTGGCGATGTCGACATGCCCGTCAGCTCGACCTTCTCGGCGACACCGTCATCCAGTCTCAGTTTGTCGAACAGCCGGTAGAGCGTAGTCCGAGACGGCAGCTCAACCTTGGCGGTCCCCTCCCTGTGGGACAGAATCTGTTGGGTCCGCCAGAGAGTGAAGCCGATGGTCCTCGACGACGCGTGGGCGGTCTCGGCGATCGCCTGCCGTATCGCCTCCACCACAACAGGGTCGGCCTGGCCGAAGGCATGCATCTGCTTGGCCGACCGGCCGTCCGCCAGCCCGACCAGCCCGTCCCGCTGGTAACGCTGGCGCCGTTGCTTGATGCCGCTGGACGGCCCGCCGCCGTCAGCTCGGCAGCCTTGGCCCGCTCGCGCTGGGCCAGCGAGTGCCGTTTCGGGTCGAATCCCGGCCGCGGCTTGGTCCCTTCCGGAGCATCGGGCGGCAGACCGTGCAGGACCTCCAGGCTGTGCCTCTCCCACCAGCGGGCCTGCTCGGCGGCAGCCTCGGGGAACTCCGCGATCCGGGAGCTCGGCGGCAACCGCCTCTTGCCGGTCACCGGTCAGCTCCACTGGCCAAGTGCACGATCGTGCGAGCTCCCAGCAATTCGACCGTCATGTCCTCGGCGGTCAGCACATGAAGCCAGAGGAGGTGGAACAGCACCGGCAGCGTCGACAGCCGGTCCCCTGCCGTATCCGCCCCCACGATCAGTGGCCCCGGGGTTGAGAGGACCTCCCGGAGCCTGGCCGCGGCCGGGTCGTGCAGACACCGCGGGTGCCGGTAGCGCGACAGCCACCGGATATTCGCGAGCAGCACCGCGTCCGGTATCCCCAGCCGGTCGAACCTCCACCCGGCCTGGGCACAGACCAGGCGCGTCACCTCGAATGCTTCGGCGTCCTTCGGCTCGATCCGCTCGTCCGCACGGACATCGGCGACCATGGCGGAGCCGTCCGCGCGGCGCACGAAGTAGTCCGGGGCGTGCCGACGCTCCCGCTCGCCGTCATGCCAGTGCAGCCAGAACGGCTGCGAGCTGATCCCCACCACGCTTGGGTCGAAGTCCATGAGCAGCAGCCGGTCCCACTCCAGCCACGACTCGAAGCCGACGTGCCGCCCGGTCGTCGCCGCCCAGTACCAGCCCGGGAAGTGACGCTCACCGCGCGACCAGCGAAACGTACGTACCGGAGCGACATCCTCGAACCGGCCCGTCAGGCACTCCCGCAGCGGACGCCGACAGTGCCCGTGTACCGCGTCCACGTACAACAACTCGACGCACGGCCCTGCCTGATCCACCCCAGCGGGTACAGCCATCCAGCACCCCCAGCGCGCTCAACCGCGCGACTAGGTTCGCTGAGACAGAAGCCCGAACGACTCGGTTCGTTGAGAAAACGACTCGACTGAGTGAGACGGGACACGGGTTCTCTGACGCGGCTTGGGTCTGGCCGCACCTTCTCGAGGGTGATTACGGCGTAATCACAGAAGCGCCTCCCTATGGCCCTGGCCTGTGCCAGTGGGCAGTTGTCCGTGCCGCTGCACTGCGCGTATTTCTTCCTTGCTGGCCCGCCCGGAGTTGAGCTGTTGCAGGGCTGCATCTTGCTGGTCGACGAGATGGATGAGAGGGTCTGGGGCTTCGCCAAGGGCAGCAAGTGAAGTGTTCAGCGGGCCTCGGCTGACTCGTCAACCGCAGCCGTGTGCTGCAGCACGGTCAGTGAACCTTCCTGGTGAGCGATCATGGCGAAGGAGAATCGGTCCGCCTCCAGGCACAGATCGACGTCGTCGGGATGAACACCCTGGTATCCGCGTCACACGCCGTCTGCGAGTTCGTTGGAGGCCGGGAGATTCTCGCTTGGAGGAGATAGGGGGTCACGGCGGCATCGGTGCCAGCGAGGTGCTGACTGATGTACTGCGCGCAGGCGAGATCCTCAGTGGCCTTGCCGCCGTCACCGGTCACCACGAATGTCACCTGCTCGCAGCCCCCGCCCTGGACAAAGCGTGCTGTCGCGCGTGCCACGACGAAGCTCGCGCACAAGACCAGCGGCGCATTCGCGACGGCCAGTGCGCCCACGGTTCCGGCCGTCGTCTTCTGCACCACTGTGCGACCGGTCAGATCGAGCGACCTGATGAGACCAGGTGAGTTCACCGTGGCGAAGCCCGGTGCTGGGGCGCCGTCCTTCACGGCCAGCCACTGCGGATGGCTCTCCTTCAAGGCGAGTGCCTCCGTGTCAGACGCAGCGAGCACGATTTTCTCGGCGCCTCGTGAGAAGGCCCAGGCTGTGACGGTGAAGGCCCGCATCACGTCTACGACGACCGCGACGCGCGGCACGTCAGTCAGTTCCGGAATGCCGACGAAACGATGGTCCATCTCGTCATTCTCGACGAGGCCGTTCGGCTGGGGCCTTGGTAGCCGCAGATGGTCAGGCCGCTGCGCTCCCGGGCCGGCCGTGGGGCGTGCCAGCGGCAGACGGCGTGACGTTTTCACAAGAGGCGGCAGGCCGGGCGCGGAGGGCTGCTCGAGGTGTCAGTGCGGCAGCGTGCTCTCGTCCTACTCGATTAGTGGGCTCTGCGTTGGCATATGGTCGCGCCAGCCGTTGAGGGTCGGACCCTTGCATGGGTCCGACCCTCAACGGGAGGTGATTCGCGGCTTAGCCAGCTTCTGCTTGCTCGATCGCGGCTTCCGCGAGTTCACGGAGCCAGACTCGGTCGCGTCGCAGCGCCACCTTGTTGAGGGCTCGTAGGAGGGTGAAGAAGGTTTCGTCTTCCCTGATTCTCTGGTCCAGAAGCACGGCGAGTTGCCCGGGGTGGTCATAGGGCATCAGCCGGGGTTCCTTCTCAGAACCCGGCTTTCGACGGTGTTGAGTATGAGAGTCGGCGCGTGGTTCAGGGATCGTTTCCGGTGCTGCGGTGGTTGCAGCGGGCTGCTGTGAGACGTCGGCGGGGCCTGCCGGTCGCGGGGTAGCTGGCCTTGCCGGGCTCTGGACCGAGGTCGTGGGGTCTGCCGCTTCTGCGTGAGTGATTACGGCGTAATCACTGGAGTCCACCTCTGTGTGGCCTTGCACTGCGTCAGCGGGTGGTTGTTCCTGCCGCTTCGCTGTGCGTGCTTCTTCCTTCCGGGCACGCTCGGCTTTGAGCTGTTCTAGGGCTGCTTGTTGCTGGTCGACGGGCTTGTTGCCGACGGCGCGGAGCAGGTCGATGGGTTCTTCGCCGATGCGGGCCTGGAGTTCGGGTGCGAGGTGGAGCAGGGCGAGGCGTTGGGAGATCCAGCCCTGGGAGCGGTGGAGTCGTTTGGCGAGGGCTCGTTGGCTGCCGTAGAGGTCTAGCAGGCGTTGGAGGGCGCGGGCTTCGTCGAGTTCCTCGAGGTCTTGTCGGTGGATGTTGGCGACGAGGGCGGATTCGAGGAGTTCTTCGGGTGTGGTGCCCTGGTCGTCGCTGACCATGACCTTGATGGTGGGGAGGTCGGCTTCGCGGGCGGCGGCGAGGCGGCTGCTGCCGTCGACGACGACGTGGGTGGTGTCGGGTTCGAGGTCGGCTTCGCGTTCGGGGTTGGCCTTGAGGTAGGCGTCCCGGTTCATGACCGTGATGGCCTGCTTCTGGCCGTGGGTCTTCAGGCTGCCCGCGAGGTCGGTGAGGTCGCCGAGTCTGGAGCGGGGGTTGTCGGGGTTGGGGCTGATCCGGTGGACGGGGAGTTCGGTGGGTGGGGCGATTCCGTCGGTGGGGACGCCGGTGGCGGCGGCGACGGCCTGGCGGCGGGCGCTGACCGGGCGCACTCCCCCACCGAAGCGCCCGGCACCGAGCTGGTCGGCCTTGCTCACGAGACCTCCCGTGCCAGGGCGCGCATGCCTACCGCCTGCTGCGACTTGGGGGCGTAGGACAGCAGGGGCTGCTTCACGCGGACAGCTTCCTTTTGTTCCTTGAGGTCTCCGATGAGTCCGACGACCCGCGGATCCTTTATGTCGACCCAGCCCTGGAGGGATGAGGTGGCGATGTATCCGCGGCGGGAGTCGTAGAGGTTGACGACGATGCCGAGGTAGTCGATGTCGACCTGGAGGTCGCCGCGCAGGTCGTCGATCTGGGTGGTGAGGAGCTCGTAGGCGTCGGCGGAGCTGTCCTCGGCCTGGACGACGATGAGAGCGCCGGACTGGCCGGGCTTTTCGCCGTCGCGGCGGCGGCCGTAGTAGGCGGCGGCGTCCATGGAGAGGCCGAGGCTGGGCGGGCAGTCGACGATGATTACGTCGTAATCAGCTTCGAGGGGAGCCAGCGCCCGCTCGAGGGCGGCCTCCCGGGCCCGTACGGCGGACAGGCGTACGTCGAGGAGGAAGGCGTCGTTGCAGGCGGGCAGGAGGTGGAGGCGGCTGTCGAAGGTGTCGTCGTCGACGGAGACGATGAGGTCGCGGAGGTCGCCCTTGGGGTCGCCGGCCATGTGGTTGGTGAGGCTGTCGCCGTTCATCGGCAGCGGGCTGCCGCCCAGTTGATTGGTGAGGTGACACTGCGGGTCGAAGTCCACGAGGAGGACGCGCAGTCCGAGGCCGGGAAGGTTCTCGACGTCGAGGGGGGCGCTGTCGGGTTCGGTGTCGTCGTGGGATTCGCTGGCGCGTAGGGCTTTGGTGAGGGCCTTCGCAACGCGCACGGGGTGC
Organism: Streptomyces griseorubiginosus; assembly: GCF_001514195.1. Classification (GTDB taxonomy): domain Bacteria; phylum Actinomycetota; class Actinomycetes; order Streptomycetales; family Streptomycetaceae; genus Streptomyces; species Streptomyces griseorubiginosus. The sequence continues at coordinate 60,009 of NZ_KQ948748.1, forward strand.
ACGCGGTTGGGGTCTTCGGCGAGTGCTTCGCCGAGGCCTGCGGTGACGGCGGTCTTGCCGACGCCGCCCTTCTGGTTGCAGACGATGATGCGGCGGGTGATCGTGGGGCGTTCGATGTCCGGGGCGGGGTTGGCGTCGAGCCACAACTGGACGGACTGGGCCAGGCCTTGGATGAGAGAGACGCGCCGGTCCGCGGCGATGCGGCGGAACTCCTCCCACTTGCCGGATGGGAGGAAGGTGGAGAACGAGTCGGCGCTGGCGGTGTCGATGGTGGCAGGGGTGGCCGCCAGATCGCACCAGTCGCTGATGCCCTGTTCCACGGCGGCCTGGATCTCGACGCCGTGCTGGGCGGCTCTGATTTTGAGGTTCTGCCGGAGCCATCCCGGCAGCTTGGAGACGACCTTCTCGCGGTCGCTGGAGGTGGCTGGCGAACTCATGGAGGAAACCATACTAACGCGCTAGATCATCTACACCATCGACACGTTAGCTAAACCAACTTGATGATGGCAGCTTGTCCTGTTCAGCCGATTATGGCGAAATCACCCGGCTCCCGCTACAGGCGCTCCCCCATCGACCGCGTAGATACAGCACGTTGACCGGAGAATAAGTTCGCCTCTCCCCACTCCCAGGGTTTCCCTCTCATCCCTCTCCCGTCCCGTTGATGAGCCGCCTCCTTGTCCGGCGCATCGCCAGGCCCGCGCTGCCATGGGAGCCCCTGCCAGGAGCCCCTGCCAGCGCGATGGTTGCGGCCCCCGAGACAGCCAGCACCTGCCGCAGCCGCCCTACCCGCTGGTGAGGGAGCTGGCCGGGGACGGGGTGCCCGTCACGGTTGCGTGTCGGGTGCTGAAGCTCGCCAGACAGCCCTACTTCCGCTGGCTGGACCAGCCGATGCCCGACGCCACGCTGGAGGAGGCATACCGCGCGAAGGCGCTGTTCGACGCGCACCGCGACGACCCGCATTCGGCTACCGCTTCCCGGCCGACGAAGCGCGCGGCGCCGGGGCGGTGATGGCGGACCGGACTGCCTGGCGGATCTGCCGGGACAACCGCTGGAGAAGCGTGTTCGGCAAGTAGCGCGCCAAGGGAAAGAAGGCCAGCCCGCCGGTGCATGACGATTTGGTCCGCTGTAGCTTCACCGCCCACTCGGCGAACCGGCTGTGGCTCGCCGACATCACCGAGCATTCCACCGCTGAAGGCAAGCTCTTCCTCTGCGCGATCAAGGACGTTTTCAGCAACAGAATCGTGGGCTACTCCATCGATGGGCGGATGAAGTCCCGCCTGGTGGACACCAGCCGAGGTCTTCGAAGAACAGCTACGCTCGCTACAACAGCCCAGTGTTGCAACGACCAGTTGAACTCACCCAGTTCCGCTCACGGAAGTTCGTGTCCGTTCTTGCAGGTCACGGCCTGTTCGGCTCCATAGGTCCGGGCGAGCACCGGTGGTGGCCGCGAGGATCGTGCAGATCCCAGCCGAGACGGCAGCGAGGAGCGGCGTGGTTCCCGTGGTCGGCGCCCTGTCGGAGTAAGGCCCTTGCCCCGTCCTGGTCGCCCGTCCTCTTTCGCATCATGGCCAGGTAGCACAGGGCATCGGTGTTGCCGTGGTCGACGGCCTGCCGAGCCAGGGTTTCCGCGCCCTCCCGGTCCCCGGCCCCCTCCCGCATCCCAGCCAGGCGCACAAGGGCGTCGGCGTCGCTGTGCCCGACGGCCTGCCAAGCAAGAGCCTCTGCCTCGTCCCAGTCCCCGGCCTCCTCCCGCATCACGCTCAGGTCGATCAGGGCCTTGGTGTCGCCATGCTCGGCGGCGTGCCGCAGGAGAGTCTCCACACTGTCCCTATCGCCAGCCCTCTGGCGAGGGGAGTCCGGGGGGTGGTGCGGCGCAGGGGTGCCTGCTTGCCATGGGCCTGCTCGGCGAGTTTGGTGGAGGCCTGTTAGGCCCAGCTGCCAGCACGAGCTGTTCGTAGTCGTCATCGCTGAGGTAGTCGGTGGCGGCCGCGGTCAGGAAAGCCTGGGAAAGGTAGAGGCCGACACCAAGCCGGCGGGCGTCCATCGCCGCTTCCAGCACGTCACGCGCAGCCGGCAGACGAGGTTGTTCAAAGCAACGCAGGAGTTCGGGATCTCCGGCCACGGATGCGATCCCAGGAGAGGGCACCGACCCTGAGGCCGACGGTGTCCGACCACCACCCGCAGCCGGGGCGTTCGCAACGGACAGTTGATTCTGGCAGGCGGACTTTGTCCTGTCAGAGTCAACCGACGTGCCGCGTCCATGTCGCCTGGGCCACTTCCACCTCGTACGGCACCGTCCACGGCTCGAAGCCGTCGCGACGGCAGGTGAGGACCAGGCGCATCGGTTTGCTTAAAGGTCCTTTTCTCCTTTTGTTTCATCCCGGTATGCGAATTTGATCCGATGATGTCGGGTCGTGCCAGGAGACGGTGCACTCTCCGGTGAGGCGGCGTGCCATCAGGTCGGTCATGGCCAGGTGGATCATGGCTTCCGAGCGGTGCGGATGGGCTTCGTAGTCACGCGCCAGACGCCGGTGCAGCATGAGCCCCCCGTAGGTCCGCTCGACCGTCCACCGTTTCGAGATCGGGGCGAATCCCCTGGTCCCATGTGTGCGTTGGACGATTTCGAGGTTGATGCCGAGGGTGGCGGCGTGTACGACGAAGTGCTTGCGGTAGCCGCCGTCGACCCAGACCTTGCGCAAGGTGGGGTGGTCGGCGGCCACCTGTCCGAGCAAGGTGCGGCCAGCGGTGAAGTCCTGGACGGCGCTTACCTGCTGGCAGGAGAGCCGATTGCTGCCGGATGGCGCCCTGACGCCGGCCTCGCCTATTACGAGGCGCGGATGCACTCGTTTGTCGAGGCCAACCTGGAGATCGGCCGGTTGAACGCCCGCAGTCGCGACGTCACCGGGGCAGACGCCGAGCCGAGCCTTGAATTCGCCAGCGCGTGATTTGCTGAGCTGGTCGGGCGTGTGATCAACGGTGTCGAGTTGCTCGACTATGCGGGCGTGCCGGACTCCGGCGCGCTGGCCGGATCGCCGAGCAACTCGTCGGCTCAGCCCTACGTTCACCAGCCCCGGCGCCCGAGGGGCCGTACGAGAGAATCCGCGCTCCGGGATGGCAAGATCCGTGAACGAGGCGGTTGTGCTGACGTTCTGCGCCATCATGAGGCCCTGCGTCCCGGGCGGAACTCCGGGATGCAGGGCCTCACGTTCTCAGCGCTGGAAGTCGGCTTGCCTCGGGTCAGAGACGAGTATGCAGTGGCCGAGACATTCCGACGTCATACCGCCCAGTTGGCGACAGGCCGGTGACCCGTGGACGTGGCATTGCCCACGCGAGGCCGAACGGTGTCACTGTCGTGGCGCAGCCTTGTGGCCAGGCTTTTTCTGTTGAGGGCAGCCAGGTGGCAGGTCTCGGAGCGGGCGTTGCCGCGATCGGTTAAGGGTCCATAAAGCATGGATTCACAGAATGTGAATCGCTTCCTCTTCACGGGCACAATGACGTCATGGCACGACCACCTCGCCGATCGGCCGACCCTAAGAAGCCCCTGCAGAAGACTCCTAGCCGGATTGGAACCTTCGATGCGGTGGCTGCGATTGCAGGTATCCGGCGCCTCCACGAAGCAGCAGAGGATCCCAATATTGACCGCATGCCGGCCGACGACGAACTCTTCCAAGCTCTTCTCTATCTCGAAGCGCACGCTGGAGCCTTGAAGGACGAGAACGCACGGCGCACCGCTGCGATCCAACGCGTCACGCTCTGGGAGTATCTTCGGGAGCAGACAGACCTTCATCAGGCGAAGGCAGTCGCGGACGCTCGAGCGGCCAACGCCGAGTGGGTGCAGCTGGCGTCCGCTCTGGCGGTGAATGCGCCCAGCGCGGCGTACAACAAGGCCGCACGACTCCGTGCCGCCGCCCTGGTCGGCGACGGCCAGCCTGTTCGCAGGACTCCCGAGGCCGTGCGGGAAGCTGAACGGCTCGTTGCAGCGCAGGCAGCAGCCGACCGTCGCGCGGCTGCGCACGCTACACAACGACACCGTCTTCTGGCACCTGTGGCTATGCGCCTCCTGGAGCATCGTGACGGCCTGGACGACGGCGATGAAGTGACCTACTGGCTCGATGAGATCGCAGAAGTCCTGCCCAACTGCCGCACTCCCATCCAGTTCGTCAGCCTGGAGACCTACGTCAAAGCTGCTATCCGCGAACTCGAGAAGGCGGCGCGAAGGAACGCCGGATCGGCCGGAGCCACCATGGAGGCGAACCAAGCTTACGCAGCAGCTGCTGAACTCATCGCAGGAAGCTGATCAGCAGCGCGGCTCTCCCTCACTCCCCCACTCCCCCGGATGTACTTACCGACAGCGGCGCGAACCACTGGCGTGTCCTCATGGGGTCTCCCTCGCTCCGGGGCAGCGGAGGAGGAGAGGCGGCAATTCGAGCATGCAGTCCCTCCCGGGCCTGCGTGCCTCACAGCCTCTGGACGTCTCTCCTGCTCGAGGCCAAGTCACGCGGCCATCGCAGAGCACCCTTCCCGAACTGTACCCGCGCGCATAGACACATCGAGGCGACATCGGCCCTTCCCGTACTTGGGAGGCAGCCCCGGCACCGCAGAGCGGCGTTCGGCCAGCAGCATCGGTCATGTCACACCTCACTCTGTGTGTCACGTAAGAGCGTTCCCGCTGACGGCTCGCCGTGCGCCGACCGTCAGCGGGACAGGGACAGGGGCAGGGCTACTGGCGAGAGAGGTCTATGGAGTTCACGGGGGTCAGGTCGGTCCAGTAGGCCACTCCCGGCTTCATGTCGAAGTAGCAGTCGCGTCCGTTGTAGGACGTGCACAGGTAGGCCTGGGCCCCGCCGGTGTGGTTGTTGTAGACCCAGTGATAGCCGTATTGGCCGCTGAGGTTGTGGGGCCCGTAGCTCCAGTAAGTGTTGGTGGGGCTGGTCTGGGTGGTGCCGGCGTCGACGCCTTCCGGGAAGACGCACACCGCCACCGCCGGGCACGTACCCCAGGAGTCTGCGGCAGGCTTTGCCTCGGCCGTACCCATGTTCAACATGGCCGAGGCCGCGTCTGCGAGCGTGAAGGCTGTGGTCAGTCTGATGTCGTTGCGCATGTCGGTTCCCTTCGGTCACTGCCGATGTGTGGCGAGTGCCGGGAGCGTACCGATGCTCTAGGGGGTTCTGGCCAGCTCTTCGACCCGGTTCGAAAGGGAGGGTTACCTCTGGCCAGACGCCTACGGCGAGGCCGGTGGGAGGTGGGGGTCGGCTGGCGAGCGGAGCTTTTGTGGGATGGGCAGGTCGGCGGCAGTTGCCGGTCGGAGCGGGCCATTGAGTGCATGGTGGTACGCATCATGACCGTTACTGCTTGTTGACTGGAGGGACAGTACTGGCGTGAGGCTGGCTCGGCTGTATGTCACGACGCTCGGACGACCATCACCTGCTCAAGAGTGTTGCCCGCGTCCTGGTGGCGTCTGAGCGGCGGGCGCACTGAAGTGGCGCTCATGGTCGAAGCGGCTTGAGGTGGCAGCCAGGTGGGGCCGTTTTCTCAGGATCTTGGCGGAATAGGCAGACTTCCGCGGCTGTGGTGAGTTGAGTCGCTTCATGGGCGAACCGGTGTTGTGACGGGTAGGTGGCTGCGACAATGGAGTGTCGTGCGGTCGGCCCTCCCTGTACGAAGGAGGGCCTTGACCGTCGAGGCGCTGATTGCGCCGCAATCACGCTACTTGCGGGTGAACCCCAAGGCCTGAGTGACGAGGTAGTAGTCGTCCGTGGCGGATAGGGCGTTCGCCGACGTGAGCTTCGAGGGGTTCTCCGTCACAGGGTCGTAGTAGCGCAAGACCTTCTGCGCGGCGTATGCCTCGGGAATACGAGGGCTCCTACGCACCGTGGGCAACACGAGCTCTTCGTAGGCTTCCTTGGCTTGCTGCTGGCTGTCGTCGTACACGGCCCCCTGGTTGCGGGTGGTGGGGCAGTCGACAATCAGAATGTTGGAGAGCTCAGCAGATGCGCCCATGACCGAGAATGTGTCCCGGATTTCGTCGATCTTGTTCTCCATACGGGTCAGGGCCCGAAGTTCCTTCCATCCCGGCTTGACGCAGGCAACGACCTCGTCCGAGGCGACGATGGCGTTGACGACGATCAGTCCGAGGTTGCCGGGGCAGTCGATGAGGATCAGGTCGTAGGTGTCGCGGATCCTCTCGATCTGGGTGCGCAGCCAGAACTCACGTCCCGTCTTCGGCGCGAGAAGCTGCTCGGCCTCCTCCAGGGCGCTGGATCCGAGTACGACGAACAGGTTGGGGATCGGCTTGGTGCCGTCCTCCCCCATCGGTCCCGCCATGGCCGCTACGACGGCATTCTCGATTTTGGCGGCTCCCGTCAGGACGTCGTAGAGGTTCGCCTGGTTGGGAATGTCGTCTGGGGCGTCGTAGCCGAGGGCTGCCGAGGCGTCGCACTGGGCGTCGGCGTCAATGACGAGTGCGGTGAGACCAAGGTCTGCGGCACAGGCGCCGATGTTGACTGCTGACGTCGTCTTGCCGGCGCCACCGCTCTGATTGGTGAGCGCGAGGACGCGTGCAATACGCCCAGCAGTTGCCGTAGCAGCCGCGTGGTTCTGGGACGAAGTCATGAGTGAGCCTCCACGATTGATTGCGGCGCAATCAGTCCCGGGTGGGGATCGCGCTCGTTGCCTCGCATGATCAGCGATGGCTGTAGGGCGGACGCCGGTAGGTATGGCTGTCTGGCAGCGGATCCGCAGTGGGCGAATGATTGTGCCGCAATCACAGACCGTTCGAGTCGGTGCCGTGCTCCCGGCCAGACCCGAAGTGACGAAAGTACCGGGCGGCACGTTACAGGGGAGACCTGCGCAAAAACTAGTCGCCCCACCGGATAGACCGGTGAGGCGACGATGGCATCAGTCGTCAGAGGGCGAGGAGATCCCTCAACGCCTCGATCTCTTCAGGGTCGAGGAGCTCTGCGATGTTGAGCGCCAGGTCTTCGATGCTGCGCACCACGATCACACCGCGGGGTTCGGCTTGCTGCGTGGCCACTGGAGTCGCGGCAGGTTGCCTCTGGGTGGCTGGAGCCCGGTCAGCAGGCCGCTTGTCAGCGGCGCCATCCGGACGCGTGAGCGGCGTGGCTGGTTGTGCCGGGGCCGAGGGGCTCGGCACGCTGGGAGCGGGTGACTCGCTTGGGCGGGGTACCGGCAGCGACGTCGCTGTGTCGGTGGGCGGCTCGTTGATTGCGCCGCAATCATCGAGCTCCTCGGCGGTGGGAAGGGCCTGCTGTTCGGTCGGGAGCTTGCTGACGCTGGCGGCCTGTGCCGACGTCAGCTCACCGCGCAAGAAGGCCTCTTGCAGGTCGGGGCGGAGGCGTGCGAAGACGGTGGCGGCCTCCCGGACCGGCAACAGAATCCTGCTGCTCGACGTCTCATCCTCCTCGGCCTCGAGCAACTGCTGCTCCTTCAGCCAGTGATCGATGGTCGCCTGCTGGAGCGCCGGAACGAGCCGAAGAAGCGCGACGCGATGCGATACATACGTCTGCGAACAGCCCACCCGCTTGGCCAGCTCCCGCTGCGAAAGCTGCCGGGCGTCGCCGTCCCTCTCATCCAGGGCCTCTTGAAACTCCCGGGCCTCCTCGATCGGGTTGAGGGCCATCCGTTGGAGGTTCTCCTGGATGGCCGCGATGCGAAGGCTCGGTACCTCTCGGCGCACCAGGATCGGGACCTCAGCGAGCCCGGCCTTTACTGCTGCGGCCAGACGACGGTGCCCGTGGTGAACGACGAAGAGAATCCCTTCCGCGACCTGGGCGTCCACCGCCTCCTTGTGCTGTGGGTAGATCTCCACATATACATCCGGTGGGATCACCGTCATGGCGGTGTTCATCCCGTCCGTACGAAGAGTCTCTGCCAGCTCGTCGATCTTGAGTAGCTTCTTGCGCCCGTTTTCCGGGCTCGGCATCAGCTGATCCGGTCGGACCGTCGGCAGTCCCTGCGGTACGAGGCGCGCCTGCTGTGTGGCCGCCTTGCGCGCAGCCCTCTCTGCGGAGAGGTCGCGCTTGAGACCGGGTTTCTGAGGCATGGGCTTCTCCGGTGGATGCTGTTACTGACGCGGACGTGAGCTTATCGGCCAGCGGTCCAAGAGCTGCGCTGTAGGGAGTGATTGCGGCGCAATCACTCCCTACAGCTAGCTAAGTGAGGGCGTTTTGCCCCATTCGCGGCGAACCGGCAAGAGTCAGCGTCATTCGGCTGCGGGACGATCTTGCCAGATGCAGGCAGGCGGCGATGACTCGCAGCACGCGGCGGCTGGTCTTCTGCCGTACTGAGGGCCCGTCAGCGTCGGTATGCACCGGCCCGCACGCAGTCGTCGGGCCTCCTTCCAGCTCTGCGGGCGGTGACGCATGTCGTAGCGACCAGTTCTGTCGTCGCACGCCGCTGGGCTCATGCGCGAGGGGCGAGAGGAGAACCGTCGCTACGCCGCCTGCGCCGAGCGACTGACGGCGCGGGCGGTTACTATTCGCTGACGATCTCAGACGAAAGACCGTCGGCCCGGTCCAACTAATGCCACATCATGCGAGGGTAAGCGCTGCACAGTCGTGATGCTTGAGTAGGGGAGTGGGACGTGGCTGCGGGGAATGAAGCGAGGCCCCAGCTGACCTGAGCGGTTCTCATCGGCGTCGTCGTCACTCGTGCTGTGATCATCGCCGGTATCGGCTTTGTCGGCTCATACGCGGCCGTACGTGAACTGGCGCTCAAGAAGGGCTTCGGGACCTTCGCCTACGTCTTTCCGATCGGCATCGACGCCGGTATTTGCGTGCTCCTCGCCCTGGACCTCCTCCTGACCTGGATCCGCATCCCCTTCCCCTTGCTCCGGCAGACGGCCTGGCTGCTGACGGCCGCAACGATCGCCTTCAATGGCGCAGCCGCCTGGCCTGACCCTCTGGGTGTGGGTATGCACGCGGTGATCCCGGTTCTGTTCGTCGTCGCGGTAGAGGCCGCCCGGCACGCCGTCGGTCGCATCGCCGACGTCACCGCGGACAAGCACATGGAAGACGTCCGCCTCGCGCGCTGGCTCCTCTCGCCGGCCCCGACCTTCCTGCTCTGGCGCCACATGAAGCTCTGGGAGCTTCGCTCCTACGAGCAGGTCATCAAGCTCGAGCAAGAACGCCTCGTCTACCAGACCAGCCTCCATGCCCGCTTCGGCCGGCCCTGGCGTCGCAAGGCTCCGGTGGAGTCACTGATGCCGCTCCGTCTGGCCCGCTACGGCGTTCCCCTGGCCGAGACGACCCGCGCCGGTCTGGCCGCCGCGGGGATCGACGAGCCGCCCATCCAATTCACCGTCGAGCGGGCCGCGGTCCCGGAGCAGCGCCAAAGCCTTGAACTCGAGACGCTGTTCGGGAAGGAGAAGCAACTCGCGCCGGCGACGCAGGCGGAGCTCCAGCCGCCAGCGCGGGCACAGGCCGCATGTCCCGAGCAGCCCCACCAGCTCGAAAGCGAAGGCAACGATCAACGCCTCGATGGCACCTACCAGGACTGGATCGTGGCCTTCGAAGTGGAGCCCACCAGCGCCCAGTTTGCCTTGTGGCTCCAGGACCAGTACGGCATCGCCACTGCGGCTGGCCGGCCCCTCTCAGATGAGCAACTCGAACCCCTGCTCAACCTCTTCAAGCACCGTCATACGTCCTCAACTCACAGCGACGCCGCACCCCATGACCTCCCAGACGCGGAGGACGCTGGCGCCGCGGATGACGAGTGGGATGACTACTTCTACAACGCCTGGATCACGTACACGCAGGAGCACGGGACGTACCCCGACCCGGCCGCCCTTGCCGCCTATGTCTACGAGCGAGACAAGATCACCGGCGGCAACGGTCAGCCCATCACCGGCGCAGACCTGGAGTCCTTCGTAAACCAGGAAGCGCAGGAGGAGACTCCGGCTGACGCCGGTGCGCACCCAGCGATGGAGGTGCGCAGCCCCCGGGTGAGCGCTCCCATCAACGAGCCGTCGTCAGGCGAGGACGGCGCGCCGGGGGAGAACGTTGTACTCAGCACCGTCGACCGCTATTACCTGGCTTGGACCGAGTATCAGAACGAACATGGCGAAGAACCCAAGGCCGAGCAACTCTCCGTCTACCTCGCCAAGAGAGGCATGAGCGGCCGCGGTGGAAAGCCCGTGAGCCCTTCCACCCTGCGCCGCTACCTCCTGCCGTCCCGTGTCTACACCTTCTGGTCGGAACAGCGCTTGCGCAATGAGGCTCCCTCTCCCGACGCCATTGCGCAGGAATGCGCAGCCCATGGGATCATGGGATCACTGCGCAGCACTACCTGCCCCTGACAGCCGAGTACATCGCCGAACAGGCTGCCTACTTCGAACGGCGCTGACAGGCGCTGACCCGTCACCACGCACGGCCCCAGCAGTAGGAAGCCAATCTGCTCGTCACTGCGCACCGGGGTCCTAGCCAGTGAACACGGCTGCGCAGTCGGGGAAAATCGCAGGTCAACCAGACAATGCGCAGCCATGCTGCCCATTGCGCAGCGAGAGCGCGCTTCCTGGCCTCCGTTACCCCGCGTATCAGACGGTCACGGCGAGGCCGCATCGGGCATCTCTACCAAGACGTCGTAGAGTCTCCTCGACACGCACCCGGCCGCGGACAGGTCCGTCCATCAGTTCACGGACCCAAGGGGCGTCATGAGCAAGTAGCAGCAAGCACTCGAATATGACGACTGGAGCACTGATACGAGCGAGAACTACCCCCCCAGTGATGCTAAGAACCGACGCAGCTGGTCCGTTTCTGACGCGTCTCGCGCTGCTCAGCTCGCAGGCGGGGGAGGAGGGTCAGTGATCAAGGTCCGATCAGGGTGTCAGAGATGCTGCGCGAGAGGGACTTCGGTGCTCTTTGCCCAAGCGGTGTCCAACTACTCGAGGGCGCTGGTGTAAAGGAGACCGGGTGCGCGTGCGTACAGGCAGGGAGAGTTCCTGCCGTGACCGTGGTCACTGTAGAAGGTGAGGTAGCAGGCCCTGTCAGTGGCGATGACGCGGAAGGTCTTGGGCAGGTTGTAGCGGTGCAGCCGGAGGCCGGGTTGTGCGTGTGAGGCCCTGGTGAGGTAGTCGATGTTGGCTCGGACCTGGCTTCTGAGGAGCTCTGGAGTGAAGTCCGGATCCGAAGTGGGCGACGTTGTGGGAGCGGCGGTCGAGCCAAGACTCGTGTGGTGCGTCGGGGCCGGGGAGCAGGATCTGTACGGAGGCGGGGGAGAGGGCGCCAGACCACAGGGGGCGAAGGGCGGCCAACAGCAACGTCCGCAGGCTCCCCGCCACGCGCCCGGGCACGGCGCCATACGGGTCGTGCAACTAAGGTCCACACAGCGGTGGGTCGCCCGGACGATGGCATCCGGGGCGGGCCCTTCTCCCACCACGCTGCTGGGTGCCGCCGTGGCCTCTGCTGGTACTGCGCCTGCCGCACCGCTGTGCTTGACGGGTACGCCCGTGCAGCAGGTGGATGCGGCAATCGAGGCAGAGGCAGCCAGCGACGGATCCGAGGCGGATGACGATCCCCACCGTGACGCCTCGATCGCATCTCCAGGACGTGGGCACGACCGGGACGACAGCGCTGGCCCGGCACGGACGGATCCCGCGCTGGGCCGCCGGTTGGCGCGGGAGTCCATTTCTGCGGCTCAGGTCCGGGGAAGACGTGCGTCGTCGGTGCTGGTGGTGGGCCGGAAGAACACGGTCGATGAGAGCCGGACCTTCGACCCGGGGGTGAGGGGTTCCACCGTCCGGAGCCAGGCTGTGGGTTCCGGAAGGTCGAGCGTGGCTGACAGCCGTCCGGCGAAGCGGGGCATCACCGGAGCGGCCCCTGAGGCCAGCAGGCGGGCCACTGCAAGTTCCAGGGCGAGGGCCGTGCGGCTCTCGCCGTGCCAGTCGTCGGTGTCTTCGACCAGCCCTTCCGCCGTGGTGAAGCGCACCACGTCCTGGACGATGCCGTCGAGTTCGGCGGCTGCCTGGCGTAGTGAGAACCCGTCCGGCCTCAGACTTCCGGTGAGTGCGGCCAAGCGCGAGCCTAGGCGGCCGAGGAAAGCCGAATGTTCGGGTGTCCAGTTGCCGGCGTCCGGGGCGGTGCCGTTGTAGCGCTTGGCGACCCGTTCGCCGAGGTCTGTGAGCCACTTCCGCCGGGTGCCGATGAGGACGTCGTGCAGCACCGCTCCGTAGGCGGAGCGCGTGAAGTCAGTCCATGCCTTCCGGGCGCGTGCGCGACAGGTAGTAGCGCACCGCGTCGACGCTGTCGGGCCCGAGGATCTCCTATTCCACACGGCGTGCCTACGGCTGGTGGAGAACTTGCTGCCGTCCAGTAAGTAGAACTCGTTGACGTGGTAGTCGATGTCCGGTGTCCATCGCGGGAACGCGAGCTTGTAGAGCACCGTGCACGGCGTCGGCGCGCTGTCGTACAGCGGTTGAAGCGGCAGCCGTCCGCTGAGTTGTACGAGCAGGCAATCCGCCTGGTCAGGGACCGTGACGCCCCGGAAGAGGAGAGGCAGATCGTTGCTGCTGCCGAAGTCCACGTGCGGCGGGTTCAGGAACAGGCGCGAGAGGCTAGAGAGCGCACGATGGCCCAGTGGCGCGCGGCCGAAGAACGTAAGGGACCGAGAGGCAGGGAGCTCAGCAGCGTGAATGGGCGCAGGCCAGGGAGCGTCACACGCACCAGGCTCGCGTCGAGAGGGTGGAGAAGTTCGTCTTGGCTGTCCGGGGTGCGCTGAAGAAGGCGGCCCGTGAGCAGTGCACCACCGCCTGGCCGGAAATCCAGCGCAAGACCGGGCTGCGCCAACTTGGACGCCTTGATGACCAGGACAAGGTGGAACTGTTGGTACTCGTAGAGAGCGGCACCAACTCCGACGGTGCCTTATGGACGGCCCTCCTGGCCGCTACTGGCGACAGCGCCGGGCTGCGCCTGTAGCGCGAGGTCGCGAACCGTCTCAACCGACCCTTTCCCAACGGCGACGCCCACATCAAGCTCTACCGACCCTGGTAGCCCGAGCCAAGGGGCCGAGGGATGGCTTCTGTTCGCGGATCGCAGAGGCGACGTCGAGCAACGCGTGGGCGACAGCGGCCAGTCTCTCCCCGATGGCAGCGGTCCGCATAGTTGCCCCACACGCTCTCCGCGCGCGGCGAATACGCGCACTAGTACTGCAACGGTGCTTGCCGTGACTGCTGGCCAGCTCGTTCGTTGGTGTGGTTATGGGTGGGGACCTTGCTGAAGTCAGGTTGTGGGCCGGAGAGCTGGACGTACTGCATGAGCGGTTCGTGCACCGGTTCAACCGGGAAGAGCCGCGTCAGTCGGCACTTGCTTATATGCGGGGGCTGGTTGCGCCGCTGGAGCGGAAGAACGGCTGGACGCTTGCGGAGAAGGCCGGTCACGCGGGCCCCGATCGCATCCATCGGCTGCTGAACCGGATCGAGTGGGATGCCGACGAGGTCCTGGACGACGTACGCGACTACGTGGTGGAACACCTCGGAGAGCGGGACGCCGTCCTGATCATCGATGACACCGGGTTTCTCAAGAAGGGCGTCTGCTCGGCCGGCGTGCAAAGGCAGTACTCCGGAACCGCAGGACGCACCGAGAACAGCCAGATCGGTGTGTTCCTCGCCTACGCCACCGGCCGTGGACGCACTCTGATCGACCGCCGTCTGTATCTGCCCACCTCCTGGACGGATGACCGGGCCCGCTGCCGCCGGGCCGGCATCGACGACAGTGTCGCCTTCGAGACGAAGGTGGCCATGGCCAAGGCGATGGTCCGCCGGGCCATCGCCGACAAGGTCCCGTTCAGCTGGGTGACGGCGGACGCCGCTTACGGTTACAGCAAGGGCTGGCGGTTCGAGCTTGAGCAGGCGGACGTCTTCCACGTCATGGCCACCACCCGGCACGACACCGTCGTCACCCGCTGGTCCATCGATCACCCCGTCCATGACCTGTTTCCCGGCCTGCCACGGCAGAAATGGAAGCGCCGTTCCTGCGGTGAAGGAGCCCATGGCCGGCGGATCTTCGACTGGGCACGCGTCGAAGTGAGGCCCTGGCACCGCGAGGACCGTCGGCACTGGGTTCTCGCCCGCCGCAGCGTCAGCAGGCCCGAGGAGATCTCCTACTACGTCGCCTACTGTCCCGCCGACACGACGCTGGACGAGCTGATCCGCATCGCGGGCAGCCGATGGGCAGTCGAGGAATGCTTCCAGACCGCCAAGCAGGAATGCGGCTTGGACGACTACCAGGTCCGCCGCTACCCCGGCTGGCACCGCCACATGACCCTGGCCATGGCCGCCCACGCCTGCCTCACTGTCCTGCGGGCCCGCCTGCTGGACACGGACAAAGCAGAAACGGATCCTCCCAGCTCATCCACCTCAGCATCGCAGAAATCCGACGCTTGATCCACCGCCTCATCGACCGCCGGCCAGCGCCCGTCGAGCACATTCTGCGATGGTCAACGTGGCGCCGACGACGCCAATATCAAGCCCGCCTGAGTCACTACAAACGACGCGGACACAGCCCCTGAAGACTGCCCAGCACTCAGAACAAGCACCGTTGCAGTACTAGGGTCCGTCTTCCCCGCCCGTACCGGCGCTATGAGCACAAGTCCGAGCACTTCCTCGCCTTCGTCGGCATCACCGCAGCCCTCATCTGCTATCGCAGACTCGTCGGGTGACGACCGAGATCAGCGCCGTTTTGCAGGATGCCAGCCCGTCGATGAAGCAGGGTTCAGCTTGGCCCGCCGGGTCAGAGGGATGCCAGCCATTGCCGCCGTGTCGCGGGGGTGGCCGAAGCGGAGGGTGTCGAGCGGGGCGAAGCGGGGATCGCGGACACGGCGCTCGACTTCACGGCGGCGGGCCCCGTGTTGGGACCAGGCCCACCAAGCGGGGTGTTGCCGGCTCAGCCAGTCCGTCCAGGTTTCCCTGTTGCCGCCGAAGAGGACCTCGCGTGTGACGGTGCGCCGGATGGACCGGCGCAGTACGCGAGGCATGATGACGCGTTTTGGATAGTCAAGCCATATCACGGTGTCGGCCCGTTCCCACAGTAGGTCACGGACTTCCGGATAACCGAGAGAGTCGATGATCCAGCGAGGCTCGGCGGTGAGACTTGATACGTCTTCGGTCAACTTGTTGTTGATGGCCCAGTTGGGGCCGTTAAGTACAGCGCGTCCAACTCGTGGTGAGGCAGGCCCAGATGACGGCTCAAGTTTGGGCGAGCGTGGATTTGCCTGCACCGGTGACACCCACCACCAAGATCCGTTTCACGAGTGCACCCTATCCTGGCGCCCAGGGAGGAACGCTCCTGCGCTCCTCACCCGCCACCACCGACTGACCAAATGTAACGGCGTCACAGAGGGCGTCGAGGAGGGTGCTGGGAATGTCGCACAGGCCGAAGCCGCCGACGGCGAGCGAGGCGCCGTGGCCTATGTCGGCCACGGCATGGGCCGCGCAGGGGATGGCCTTGTCCATGGAAAGAGGTCCTCGGGTAGGTCAAGGGGTGTAAGGCGTCCGGGTCGTGCGGCAGCTGTGGCAGGGTCCGGACGCTGTACGGTGCTCCCGGTTTCGTGCCGGGGCACGGCGGCGGACGGACCTGTGCGGGGTCCGTCCGCCGCGTTCTTGGGGCGCGCTGTGTGCAGGTGAGAGGGGTGCCCGGCTACTGCTTCCCGGTGGTCAGCAGCGGCTGGGCCGGACGAGCTGTCGGGGCTGCAGGCTGCTGTAGTTGCTCGCGCAGCTGCCCGATCAGGTCGCGCAGCCCGGCCCCGTCGCGCGCGGCGCCGAAGAGGTAGAAGTCGGGGCGGACGATCGCGGCGACGTGGCCGTGCTCGCGCATGTGGGGCAGGTAGCCGTCGGGGGCGTCGAGGTAGCCCTCCGGCGGTGCGGTGTCCTCGTGCAGGGCGACGATGTGGCCGCCGATGCCGGCCAGGAAGGCACGGTCGGTGTCGGCGAGCATGGCCAGGGGTGCGTCACCGTCGGTGAGGACGATGAAGCCTCCGCCGGTGAGGTCGTCCAGCAGGGCGGTCCGCCCCTGGTGGGTGAGCTGGTACTGGGGGGTGAGGTGCCCTACACCGGGCGCGCGCTTGCCGTCCGGGGACCGCTGGAGAAGGCCGTCGCCGAGGACTGGCGGTGGGGTGGGCGGCAGTGCGTGCTGCGGGTCGGCGCCGGCGGCGATCATGCGGGCGTCGCGGGCCGCGGCGTCATTGTGGTCGAGGACGCAGATGACCTGACCCAGGGCCATCGACATGCCGATGGCGTGCTGGACGTGCTCGCTGCGCTCGGAGGTGTAGGTGTCCAGCAGATCTGCGTCGGCACGGTCGGTCAGGACGAGGTCGAGCTTCCAGGCCAGGTTCATCGCGTCACGCATCCCGGAACACATGCCCTGCCCGGCGAAGGGCGGCATCTGGTGGGCTGCGTCGCCAGCCAAGATCAGCTGTCCCTCCCGCCAGCGGTCCACCCAGCGAGCCTGGAAGGTGTAGACAGTGTGCCGCTCGATGGTGGTGTTGGCCGGGGTGCGGCCCCAGGGCTCCAGGAGCCGCCAGGCGGTCTCCAGGGTGTTGAGTTCCTCAATGCTCTCGTGGGGCAGGCGCAGGAACTCCCAGCGGCGGCGCCCGGGGCCGCCGGAGACGATGGTGGTGGGTCGGGCGGGGTCGCACAGCTGCCAGTTCATCGGCGACCAGGTCGTCTGCTCGCGGGGCAGGGTGTCGACGATCAGCCAGTCGTAGAAGTACCCGAGGTCGGTGACGGTGGTGGCCATCCCCGAGCGGACGAAGCTGTTGGCGCCGTCGGCGCCGATGACGTAGCGGGCGCGGATCTCCTCCGGCACGCCGGCACCGTTCGCGGTCAGGCGGACGTGGTCCTCGCCGTGGACGAGGTCGACGGCCTCGCAGCCGCGGCGAACGGTGACCGTGGGCAGGCTCTGCGCGGCCCCGGCGAGCACGGCTTCCAGTTGAGGCTGGCAGAAGAAGCTGGCGGTCGGCCAGCCGGACGGGCCGAGACCGGACCAGTCGATACGGACGAGCGCCTCGCCGGCATGGTTGCGCCATTCGTAGTGGTCGGGCACCGGTTCGGTGACCGCGCGGACCTGTTCGCTGACACCGGCGGCCTGGAAGATCCGGCCGATCTCGTGGTCGAAGTGCACCGCCCGGGGCAGGTCGTACGGGCTGGGCCAGCGCTCGATCGCGATGACGTCGTGGCCCTGCCGGCCCAGCAGCAGGGCCAGCATCTGCCCGATGGGACCGAAGCCCACGATGGCGACGTCGTGCATCGGCGTTGAGGTGTCTGTCATGGTTGCTCTACCTTGTCGAGCTGTGGGTGCTGGTCATCAGGTCGGCGAGATCCTCGGGGGCGAGGAAGGACGGCGGGGGCGGCGGACCCCAGTTGAACAGGCCCTTGGCGCCCTCCAGGACCTCCGGCGTCCACAGCTGGTCGTCGACGATGCAGTCCATGTCGGAGTAGTACTCGCTGAAGTTGCCGGCCGGGTCTTTCAGATACCAGAAGAAGTTGGAGCCAGCGTGGTGGCGGCCCAGGCCCCACACGTGGCGTTCGGGGTGGCCCTGAAGCATGGCCGCCGCACCGCGGCCGACCTCGTCGACGTCGTCGACCTGCCAGGAGGTGTGGTGCAAAAAGGTGACCGGCGCGGCCAGCACCAGGATGTTGTGGTGGTCTGTGGAGCAGCGCAGGAACGCCCCGTGGTCCTTGATGTAGTCGGACGCCTTGAAGCCCAGGCCGTTCCGGAAGAAGGCGGTGGTGGCGTCGAAGTCGGTGGTGCCGACGACGGAGTGCCCGAGCTTGCGGGGCTGCACCGGGTCGGTGCGCAGGACACCCGGGGCGCGCGATCCGGTGCGCTCGGGTCGGCCGGGACCGTTGTAGACGGTGGCCCTCACCGGATTCTGGGTCAGGCGGGGGAGGGTCTCGAGGACGGCGCGTACGGCAGTGGCCTTGTCGTAAGCGGACAGGGTGCTGCCCTCGACGATGCTTTCGATGCCGAGGCGCTTCAGCCGCGAGGCGGCCGCTGCGAGGTCGTCGGGTGTGTCGACGCCGATGCGGACCTCCACCAGGCGGCGGGTCGGCGCGTGGACGATACGCAGTTGACGCCCGCCGTCCCGGGTCGCGAACCAGCCGTCGGTCTCGGGGCTCAGGCCGAAGTCGGTGTAGTAGGCCGCCGTCTCGGCGACGTTGGGGACCCCCATGGTGATGGAGGTCAGACGGTGCAGTGCCATGGGGGACTCCTCGACTCCTTTGTCTCGCGGGTCCTGCCGGGTCAGGCGACGAAGGTCTGGCGCAGTTCGCCGATGCCCTCGATGGTGCTGACGAGTTCGTCACCGGCCGCCAGCCAGCGCTGAGGGTCGCGGCCGAGCCCGACACCGGCCGGGGTGCCGGTGAAGATGACGTCTCCGGGCAGCAGCGGCAGCACCGCGGACATCTTGGCGATCAGTGCGGGCACCGAGAAGATCAGGTCGCGGGTGCGGCCTTTCTGGACCTCCTCACCGTTGATCACACAGCGCAGTTCGAGGTCATCGGGGTCGGCGAACTCATCCGGAGTGACCAGCCACGGGCCGATCGGCGCGAAACCGGGGAAGGACTTGCCCAGGCTGAATTGAGGCACGGGACCCGCCAGCTGGGACACACGCTCGGAGATGTCCTGGCCTACGGCCAGCCCGGCGACGTGGCTCCAGGCATCCGCTTCCGCCACGTTCTCGGCGTGGCGGCCGATGACGGCGACCAGCTCGACCTCCCAGTCGGTGTTGCCGCCCTCGGGCAGCTTCACCTCGGTGATGGGGCCACTGATGCTGGTGACGAACTTGGTGAACACCGGCGGCAGCCCTTCGGGCGCCTCGAATCCGGACTCCGAGGCGTGATCGCGGTAGTTCAGGCCGATCGCCAGTGTCTGCCGCGGCGCGGGGGCCGGCGAGCCCAGGTCGGCCGGGTCGAAGGCCACGCCCTCGGGCAGGTCTGCGGTAGCGGCCCAGGAACGGAACACCTCCCAGCGCTCGTAGACGGTCTGTGGGTCGGCGGTGAAGCTGCCGTCACTGGCGTTCTCGACGTCGACGGCCTTACCGTCCACGATCAACGCCAGACGGCCGGAGATGTTGGCGATACGCACGATGTGTCTCCCGGGAGAGGTGGGAACGGGGCCGCCAAAACCAAGGCGGGTTGCGGCCACTCGATCCGCTGGGGCAACGCAGGAACCGCCCGTCAGCGACAACGGAGCCCTTGCTCACCCACCGGTAATTCAGCATGATGATTACCTCGATGTTGCGACCGCATGGCTGGGGCGTCAAGGGTTCGAGGTAAAAAGAGCATGATGAATATGAGTCTTGAGGAGCCGTCGTGACCACCACGCCCAAGCGCACCGCGCCCGCAGCCGCCCCCGGAGGGGCCCGGCCTGCTCGGCGGCGAGGTGGTTCCGCGTCGTTGCCCGCCAGTGCCTCCCGGGGAGGGCAGAACTTTGACGCTAGCGGGCGCGGGTCGGCCTCCGGCCGGGCCGAAAGCGCTGCACAGCGGGTCACCGAGCTGATCGAGAGCCTGCCACCCGGCTCCCGCCTGGGCACCAAGGAGGAGATGCGCACACTGTGCGAGGTCTCAGTCGGCACGTTCAACGAGGCGCTGCGCCTGCTCCAGTCCCGCGGGCTGGTCACCGTCAAGCCGGGCCCTGGCGGCGGGCTGTTCAGCGCCGAGCAGTCGCCCATGGTCCGCCTCGGCAACTCGGTCCTCGCACTGGATGCCCAGCAGAACGACGTCGCCGACGCAGTACGCATCCGCGACGCCCTCGATCCGCTGCTCATCGAGGACGCCCTCTGGCACGCCTCGCCGGCCGACATCGCCGCACTGCGCGAACACATCACCGCCATGGAGCGTGCCCTCGACGACGCCGACCCCGTCGCCTTCGTCCACGCCAACTGGCGCCTGCACGCCGCCATCGCCGCCATCAGCCCGAACGTACTGCTCGGCTCGCTCTACACCAGCCTCCTCGATCTCATCGAGGGACACACGCTGTCGGTGCTGCCCACCGGCGAGCAGCCGCTGGCCGAATACATTGCTCAGCGCCACGAACTGCACCGTGCCCTCGTCGACGCCCTCGACCGCCGCGACCGCGACGAAGCGCTCCGGCTGATCCACGAGCACAACACGAGCCCCGCCGAAACGCACTGACCTGTCGCTTCCTTCCGCGACACAAACTCGTACCCGACGCACCGCACATCGGACGCGCCGTTGACCTCCTGCAGGGGGGCTGACAGGCGCCCCGGCAGGGCCCCGGTATCGCTGCCGAGTTCGCCGCGGATGCCAGGACGCGTCGTCTGTCCGTCCGGAGTGCGCCCGCACCGCATGTCCGCGACGACGCCCAGCGACGCGTCTTCGACGACGTCCTCGGTATCCTCGCTGTAGACGTCTACCAGAACGCCGCTTTGACCCGCGTGCCCACCTGACTGCCCCGGCACCCTCTCGGCCCGCCGTCTGTCGTGCGGCATGTCGACGGCCTTCTGCACCATTCCGGGCTCGGTGGAGGCGCCGGACTGTGCCGGGTTGGGGGGCGGGTTGCTTGGTTTCACGCTACTGGCGGGGTGCGGAGTTCGTACTCCACCCGGCTGGGCATGCCCGGTGCGGAGTGCCTGCGCTGTCGGTTGTGGATTCCAGATAGTCGAAGAGCGTGGTGGACAGCTCCATACGGGTCCGCCATCGTCCACGGCTGTGTAGTTCGGCCTGGCCCCGGGCCCAGAAGGACTCCATCATCGCGCTGTTCCACGCGGTCGCCGATGGAGCCCATGCAGGGCGGCAGGCCGGAGGCTCTCCCATGGGCTGGGTGAATGCCCAGGCCCCGAACTGCACTGCGTGCTCGGAGTGGATAATGGTGCCGCCCGTCCGAGGAGAGCGGTTGCCGATGGACAGGGCCAGGGCGTTGGTGGTCAGGCCGCCGTGGGCGAGGCGTCGATCGACCAGCCCAACAGGCGCCCGGAGAAAGTGCCGAGGACGACCGCGCAATACACCTTGCCCTCCAGTGTGGGATGTTCGGTGATGTCCGCGGCCCACAACTGGTCCCGGGCATGACGCGTGAAGTTCCGTTCCGCCAAGTCGGCGATCCGACGGGCGGCATGCTGGTGTCCATCAGGGTCACATCAGGGCGCAGTTCCCGGCCGAGCCGAACCGCCTGCTCGCCGTCGGCCGCCTCGCCGACCACCTCGATGCCGGGCTGGTCCTGGAGGATGAACCGGAAGCCGGTGCGCACCAGTTCCTGATCATCGGCGAGCAGCACCCGAATGGTAACGACGACGCCTCCGTGAGGAACCGCGGCACCGGACCGCCTGAGGACAGGGGAAGACGTGCGGTGACTCGCCACCACCGTCCGGGCTCAGGGCCGGTACGTCCCGTATCGCCCAGCGCGCGGACGCGCTCGCCCATGCCCGCCGGCCGAACCCGCGCTCGCCACGCGTTACGGCCCTGTCACGCCGTCGTTGACCACCTCCAGTACCAACACGTGCCTCACAGCGTCCTGTTCGATTCGCAGCGCGACGCTGATGTACGTCGCTTGCGATGCGTGGTGGCGGGCGTTGTTCAGCGACTCCAGGATCACGCGGTGGACGGTTGTGGCCAGTTGGGGGGTCCGGGCCACCCGGTCGAGGTTCTCGGGCAGATCGAGACACACCCGGCGGTCCTCCCCGACCGCCTTGAGCACAGCCTCACGGAGGCTGGTGAGGGGGTCGGTGGTGTCTTTCCGCAGCATGCCGACCAAGTGCCGCATCGCCTTCACCGCCTTCGCCCCGGCCTGTTCGATCTCGTCGTAGTAGGTCGCCTGGTCCTCCGGACTGACACCGTCGGGGAACATCGAGGCCACCACCCGGGCGCCGTCTGGGTCCGCACGACAATGCCCGTGACGTAGTGGATGACCAGGTCGTGCAGGTCCCGGGCCAGCGCGAGCCGCTCCTCGGTGCGGCCCAGTTCGGCCACCGCCCTGCGGTCGGCGTCCCGCAGCAGCAGCCCGGCAGGCGGCCTACCATGCGACTCTCCCTGGCAAAGGGCCAGTTCAACCAGGAGGTGCACGGTGGCCCTGTCCCAGCATGACTTACTCCGGCTGCTCAAGGTCAGAGCTGCTCCCGAGCTAACCATGACAAGTTTGTCCTGTTGGGCAGATTGGACCGGCCCGAAGTGCAGATGCAAACTCCGCGCCTGCCGTGCTGCGCTTCACCCTTGATACAACTCGGTCTCCAGCTCGGCGATGTGTTTGCGGGCCACGACGAGTTCGGAAGTAGCGAATGTCGGGCTCGGGCCGCTGTGGATCCGAGTGCCGTCCGGAAGAAGGGAAATAGCTTCATGAAGAAGCATCTCAAGGTCGTCCTGGGTGTCGCTGCAGCGGGTGCGGTGGCGGCGCTGGCGTTCCCCGCGTCGGCGCAGGCCGACACCAACAATTTCGTGGCATGCAACACCTCTGGCAACTACGCCTATGTCGCATTTCCTTACCGCAACGCTGCGAGCTACGTCCTCAACCCCGGCGAGTGCTGGCAGGCCTCGCTCAGCGGTCTGAGCAACGATGAGGCGGTCGCCTACGAGGACATCAACGGGTCTTTCCAGGCCGTGAAGTACATCTACTTCAACGATTCCTCCCACGTGCTCTGGAACTTCTGACCGGAGCCGGGCCGTCCCCTCGGCTGCGCTGAAGCGCGATAGATGTCACCAACAGGCTCCGTTCGCCTGCGGCTTCAAGCAGGCGAAGCATGGCGGTTGGCGCCGAGTGGGCAGGCGGCCTGACACCTGCAGGGCGCGAAGCACGACTGGTGTCACCGGCCTTGCCGTGGTACTGCGTACACAGCGTCAAGAACGAGAGCCAGAAGCCGGTGGGCTGGTTCGGTATCTTGGTCGCGGGCCGTGGACAGCGCGATTCCGGTGATGAACCGAAGCAGGTCGTCGGCGGTCAGGCCGGAACGGGCGGTGCTGTGCTGCTGTGCCCGGGTGAGCAGACCGGCTGGCGCATTAAGGATCAGCTGTTGGCAGTGCAGGTCCGGCGTACCGGGTTCGTTGACCATCAGGGCGCTGTCCACGCCGTGGTTGGCACGGGCATGGGCCAGGAAGGTGCGCAGCCATTGAGTCAGGGTGTTGTCGGTGGAGTCCGTGGTACGAGGTTCTCTGCGTGTTGGCACAGGGCCTGAACGCGGTCTTTGAGTACTGCGGTCAGCAGGGCCTTGCGGTTCAGGGAATGCCGGTACAGGGTCCCTGGGGCCACGTCGGCGCGGTGGGCGATCTCGTTCAGGGATGCTTCGGGGCCCGGCTTCGGTGCACACTGCGTGCGCGGCGGCTACCAGGCGCTCCCGGTTGAGGCGTCTGCACGCCTCACCTCGTGAGCGCGTCCGGTTGTCATCGTCTTCTGGCTCCGGGTGGCTCCGGGTGGCTCGGGGGACAGTAAAGCGGAGAAGTTCTCCGTACAGAGCGGATTCAAACCGGAGAACGTCTCCGGAATGGTTGTCACAGGAGTGCCTATGACGGTCAGCCCCTCGGCAGAGCTTGGCCGGGTCGGGATCTGGACCTTTGCTTTCGACTCGCAGCCTGCCGGACGCGTCCGGGAATCGGCCTCGGAAATCGAGGAGTTGGGGTACGGAGCCCTCTGGTACGGAGAGGCCTTCGGCCGCGACACGGTAGGGCAGGCATGGCTGCTGCTGTCAGCGACCCGCCGCCTCGCTGTCGCATCCGGCATCGCCAACATCGCCTTCCGGGAACCGATTGCCACTGCCGCGGCAGCACGCACACTCGGCGAGGCGTTCCCGGGACGCTACATACTCGGCCTGGGGGGACACCGAGTCGACGACACCGTTAACACAGTGGACGGCTTCCCCGTGCCGACCCGCAGCAGGGCGGTGACCACCATGCGCTCCTACCTGGAAGCCATGGACGCCTCACCTGCCCACAGCCCGATACCGCCCTCTGCCCCGCACCGCCTGCTGGCCGCCCTGGGGCCGAAAATGCTGAAACTGGCCGCCGAACGCACCTGGGGCGCCCACACATCCTTCGTGCCTGTCGAGCACACCGCACGGGCACGCCAGATCATGGGACCGGACGCGTTTCTCGCAGTCGAGCAGGCCGTTGTGCTCGACCATGACCTCGACCGAGCCCGGGAGGTGGCCACGGCGCATGTCGCCGGATACCTGGCAATGGCACCGCACCAGGAGGCGAACGTGCGCCGGCTCGGCTTCGGAGACGAGGACATCGTCGGCGGCCCGAGTCGCAGGCTAGTGGATGCGATCGTCGCCTATGGGGACACGGAAGCGATCCGTCGACGCGTTCGACACCACCTCCAAGCGGGAGCCAGCCACGTCTGCCTGCAAGTAATAACCGCTACGCCGGACCGGCTGCCACGGCGAGAATGGCGCGAGCTCGCCCCCGTTCTGCTACCCCGCCATACCCAGGTGGCCGCCTCACGCCGAAGCACCTGACCACCGGACGCGGAAGACAGCGGACCCGCCAACCGCAATGCGGGCGGGACACTGCATGCAGGTTCGGGGTTGACCTGCCCCACACCTGTCCCCGCGCGGGGAACGTACCGAGCTGCTGGAGCAGGTGGTCATGGTCGATTCGGTCGAATGCTGCTGCCAGGTCCGCGTTCAGGACCCACCGGCGGCGGGCTTTGCTGCCCTTGGCCGTCCAGTAGATCGCCGCGATCGCGTCCTGACAGCTGCGGCCGGGCCGGAAGCCATACGACTTCGTCTCGAACCGTGCTTCCCACTCGGGTTCCAGTACCTGGGAGACCCGGGCTTGCTCAACCCGGTCCAAAATCACGGGAATGCCGAGTGGGCGTCTCTTGCCGCCTGACTTGGGGATATACACCCGCTTGACGGGCCGGGCCGTGCCCGGGCTGGACCGGTGCTGGACCCGGTGGACCAACTCCGCTTTGCCCGAGGCGGTCAGGACCACCTGACCATCGATCCCGGCCGTCTTGCGTCCTGCGTTGATCTCCGTGACCCACCGCACGCTGACCAGCGTGTTGGCCCGGGAGCGGAGGATCAGTTTCTGCAAGTTGCGGACCCTTTTCAGGTCCCCTGCCTGCGATGCCGTGAAGATTCTCTGCCGCAGTCGCCGTACTGACTCCTCCTGGGCCTGCCAGTCGAGGGCATCCCAGTCGAGAGCTGTGCCCTCCGGTCCGTTCACCAGATCGGTGCTGTTTGCCGCCGTATCGGCAGCGGATATGACCGTCACGGTGTCCAACTTGCCCTTCGGTTCCGGTTCCTTGCTCGGTCGAGCCCTTCACAGGCTCACCCG
This sequence comes from Streptomyces griseorubiginosus, assembly GCF_001514195.1. Taxonomy (GTDB): domain Bacteria; phylum Actinomycetota; class Actinomycetes; order Streptomycetales; family Streptomycetaceae; genus Streptomyces; species Streptomyces griseorubiginosus. The sequence continues at coordinate 85,240 of NZ_KQ948748.1, forward strand.
GCCCACGTCAGCACCCTTTCGGGTCAGGGCATCCGCCCGTATCCGGCCAGTTATGCGGGACTCGGCGGAGGTGTCGATGTCTGTCCCGTTTTCCTGCTGCCTTTCGGCTGCCGGCCTTGGCTTCTTGGACCGTCCTGCACCCGCTGGGGAGCTGGGCCTTCCTTGCGGTCGGCTGACCAGACCAACAGATCTGGACCCCAACGGGGTTGTCGCGTTCCACACGTGTGAGATGCGACCGGGGTGGGCGCCCTCATTACCCCGGGACGGTGGTGTCCTCCCAGCCGACTCGGTGTCTTCGACCGGCACCCGCCGCTTTCTCAGCGGCCAGTCCTGCACCTCGCTCTTGCTTCCCATCTGCGAGGCTTGCCATGACGGAGCATCGTTGAGGGTTCAGTGAGCTTCACCCGTCCGGTCTTCCCCTTGCCTGTGGTCCCCGGATGGAACGGGGGCTCTTGGGCTTCTTCCCCGAGCTTCGCACCCCGCCGTTACCAACGACGCACGTCGGGGAGGGGACGGGCCTTGGACGCTGGCCCGGGTTACGTCATCGGCGTCATGCCGACCTCCTCCCTACGTAACCACTCACAGCGTGCGACCTCGCGTCGCACCACCGATCTGTCAGTTCTCGGTGCGGCCTGCGGTGCCGGAGTACTGCCTTTGCACCCCGGCCGACCGGACGCCCTTCTTCAGGAAGCCGGTGTCGTCGACGATCAGGACGGCATCGCGGTCGCCGAGGTGTTCCACGACGTAGGCACGGACGTCGTCCAGGACCTCGTCGGCGTCCCACTCGATCCGGTTCAGCATCCGCTGGATCCGGTCCGGACCGTCATGACCGGCCTCCTCGGCCAGCGTCGTGAAGTACACCACCGCGCTCCGCCTGGGGACCGCCGAGGCCGAGCAGGTCCTGCGCCGCTTCACCCGCGGCGGCCCTAAGCACCCCACCTACCAGGCGATCGAGGAGCTGGGCCGGGCGGTGCGTACCTCGTTCGTCTGCGACTACCTCGCCGACGTCGAGCTACGCCAGGAGATTCACGAGGGCCTGCAGGTCGTGGAGAACTGGAACAGTGCGAACAAGGACCTCTTCTATGGCAAAGACGGCGACCTGGCAGGGCAGGACAAGGAGTCCCAGGAGGTGTCCATGCTCGCCCTGGACCTGCTCCAGTCCGCCCTGGTTCACGTCAACACGCTGCTGATGCAGCAGATCCTCGCCGATCCGAAGTGGGCCGACATCCTCACCGACGCGGACCGGCGGGCACTGTCACCGCTGTTCTGGACCCACGTGAACCCCTACGGCCGATTCGAGCTGGACATGAGCAGCCGCCTGGAACTGGACCTAGGTATCAGGGCGGCTACAGTGCCCAACCCTCGCATGGCGCAGGATGAGACAGCCGCCGCCTCGGGGTTGTGAGTCGAGTGTCACCGGGTGTACCTGCGGATGCGGTAGCGCAGTCCGGACACGGAAGACTGCCAGCTTTTGTCCTCGGTGACTCTCCACGTCGGGCCCAGCGGCGGCGCATAGGTGTCGCCGTCCACCGTCCAGTCGATCTCAGTCACCGAGAGCGTTGTGGCGTACCCCAGGGCGGCCCGGTAAATCTCCGCCTCCGATCACCCATGCTGCAGCAGGGGCAGCTCGCTCCGACGGCTCGGCTGCCAGCTCCAGAGCCTGGGCGACAGACCCGGCGCGTTCGGCACCACTGGCCACCCACTGCGGATCACGGGTCACCACGATGTTGCGCCTGCCGGACAGCGGGCGGAATCGTGGAGGCAGCGAATCCCACGTCTTGCGCCCCATCACGACGGGATGGCCGAGGGTGGTTGCCTTGAAGTGTGCCATGTCCTCAGGCAGGCGCCACGGAATCGCATTGTCCGCGCCGATCACGCCATCAAAAGTCTGCGCCCAGATCAGCCCGACGTTCATACCGCGACCGGGGCTTTGATGGCCGGGTGGTGCTGGTAGTTGTGCACGTCCACATCGGCGTAGGCGTAGTCGAACAGTGAGTTGGCTTGGCGCAGACGCAACCCGGGAAACTCGAACGGGGCGCGCGACAGCTGCTCGGTCACCTGCTCGACGTGATTGTCGTAGATGTGGCAGTCGCCGCCGGTCCAGATGAAGTCGCCCGGCTTGAGGCCGGCCTGCTGCGCCACCATGTGCGTGAGGAGGGCATAGCTGGCGATGTTGAACGGTACACCGAGGAACAGGTCCGCGCTGCGCTGGTACAGCTGGCAGGAGAGCTTGCCGTCGGCGACGTAAAACTGGAAGAAGGCGTGACAGGGCGTGAGAGCCATCTTGTCCAGCTCGGCGACGTTCCAGGCGGAGACGATCATCCGGCGGGAGTCAGGGTCGCGGCGCAGAGTGTCGAGAACCTCGCTGATCTGGTCGATGTGCCTGCCGTCCGGGGCGGGCCAGGACCGCCACTGTGCGCCGTAAACCGGACCGAGTTCGCCGTTCGCGTCGGCCCATTCGTCCCAGATGGTGACGCCGTGCTCCTGCAGCCAGCCGACGTTCGAGTCGCCACGCAGGAACCAGAGCAGCTCGTACACGATGGACCTGAGATGCACCTTTTTGGTGGTGACCAGCGGGAACCCCTGCGAGAGGTCGTAGCGCAGTTGGTGCCCGAAGACACTTCGGGTGCCGGTACCCGTCCGGTCGGCTTTGGCCGTCCCGGAGGTAAGTACCAGCCGCAACAGGTCTTCGTACTGGGTGTCCGCCACGGCGGTCGAGTCTACTGGCCGCCGACAGGCACGCACTCGACGGTCACGTCTCCCCGTACACCGAGGCACCGGCGTGAGGCTCAGCGCCGGCGGCGGGCTGCGGAGTCGCGTTCAGCGACATGCCGGGCGACCGCGTCAACGCCAGGGCGGGCGTATCGCTCCAGGGAGCGGACGGAGGCGTGCCGGGAGCGGGCCAGCAGCATCGGGGTGGAGGTGCCGCCCTCGGCGTCGTGGGTGAGCGCGGAGTGCCGCAGCCGGTGCAGGGTCCAGCCGTCCAGGTCCTCGATGCCCTCGGGCGAGGCCAGCGGGTTGGCCAGCAACCGGGTGTTCTCCTCGAAGATCTCCTCGGCCCGGCGGTAGGAGAGCCGGGCCCGGCCGGTCTCCGGGCACACGTCGAGCGTCGGTGTCCCGGCCGGGGCCTTGCGGTCGGTAAGGAACAGCGGGCCGTGGGTGCGGCGGGCGATGAGTCGGGGCAGGAGCTGGGCGGTGCCGGACTGCCAGTGGATCCACTCGGTCGCCCCGCCCTCGGCGGTGATCCTGCCGCGCTTGTTCTGCGGGTACAGGTCTTCCACGTTCAGGCACAGCACCTCCTCGGCGCGGGCGGCGGACTCGTAGAGCATCTTCCAGAACGTCTTCTCCCGCAGGGCGACGTCCAGGCGCCACAGGGCGGCGATCTGGTTCTCCGCGAGGGATTTGGTGCGGTCCGGCGGGGCCGGCCGCCGCTCGATGCCGATCGTCGGGTCGCTCATGATCCAGCCCTGGCACTGCCACCAGCCGATCGCCTTGCGGGCGATGGACAGTTCCCGGTTGACGGTGCCGGCGTCCATCTCGTCCGCCCGCGCTGCCGCCAGTTCGGCCAGCGCCTCGGGCAGTGCCGGGTCGTCGATCGCGGTGACCGGGAAGACGGGCGGCTTCGCGCCCCGGCGGGCGGGTCCGGTCGGCGCCGGTTCGCCGGCGAGCATCCATCCCCACGTCGTCAACGAGATCCGGTAGACCCGCGCGGAGGACTTGGCGATGCCCGCTCCGGTGAGGTACCGCTCGATGGCCGCGGTGTACGAGGCGGGCGGGACGGACAGGGGTACGACCCGGGCGGGCGGGAGGCGGAGCGCGCCCCCGTTCCCCAATTCGGTCGCTGGTTCGATCGTCACGCCTGCCCCGCCCTTCTGGCGCTGCCGCAGTAAATGCGTACACCTCGCCTGCGGCGGCCGGAGAGTCCACCACAGGTCGCGAAGATCACCGTAGAGGCTCTGCCGCAGTAAATCCGGTATTTACTGCGGCATCGTCCTGACGAGTCATCAGGCCAAGGAAGTCCGATAAGTCGACCTCGAAACGGAACCGAACCTACTGCCAACCGCTGCACCGCCGGCCTTCACGGCGAACGCAGCCCCGAGCGTTACCCAGCGCTACATGTCCGTTCGCCGTAGCTATACGAGAGCAGGGCCTACACGGCGTTGGTACTAGAACTGGAACCCGACAGGTAGGGCAGGTCAAGATGTCACCCGACCGTGCAGCAGACCCAATCGAGCGGCGCCCGCCGTCTGCACTTGCGTATATCAGCCACCTGGCCCTGGAGAGATGAACTCGCCACGGCCTTCTGTCGCCTCGCCACGCTGCCCCGCCCGGTCGGCTGACCAGCATCATCACCTGCCCGCCCACGACTCGAAGGAGCTGGAGAACCCGACCACCGCGCCGGGACTCGACGATGCCCGAGCACTGAAATCGCGTCGCCCACCCGACATCTGACGATCAGCGACTTTTTATCGCCCCAACCGAAACAGCGAGGTTAGGGTGTCGGCCGATTGCGCAGGCTTGCCGGGTCACGTTCGTTTCATGCGGGATGCAGACCGACGTACCAGTGGGGTCGAAGCCCACGTTCGTGCACTCTCAGGGCCATCCTGCACCTCGAGCGTTGAACTTCCCGTCTACTAGGGAGGGTTGCATGATGGCCCACCTTGCGGACAGGGAGCGAAAACCCATCGGTATACGCCCCGGCGCACTCCCTCACCTTGATCGGCTACACCAGGTCAAGGGGCGCCATCGTGATCTCGGGCGTGTGTAGTTACGGAACCGGAAGTGCCGCTGAGATTGGTCATGGTTGGCAGCACACCGGCTGAGGGCTTCGCAGGTGTTCGTGGAAGGCCCGCTGGGCGGGCCCGGGGCTGGCTACGGGGTGGAGTTTTTGACTGACGAACAGGCCGAGACGTACGGGACTTTGCCGAGGTTCCGACGTCCTGAGCTGGAGCATTTCTTCTTTCTCGACGATGACGACCGGGACCTGATTGCGCTGCGTCGTTCGGACGGGCACCGGTTCGGCATGGCGGTGCAGATCGGGACGGTCCGCTACATCGGCCGATTCCGCAGGTGTGTAGCTCCGGCGATGCCAGCAGGTCGACGAACGCCACGCGCTCCCGGGCCTCGGACTGGCGTAGCACGAGCCGCTCGGTCTTGATCGGACCAGACGGCCAGGCGACGGATCCCAGTTCAGCCACGATGGAAAGTCCACTCATGAGCGAGGAGGCTGAGGACGACTTTTCGCCTACCAGCAGTCCTCGCCGGCAGATGACGGGGCAAAGCGGCACGGAGTGGTGCGCATGCGGGCCGCAGCCCCCATCGCGCACCGCCCCGCCCTTTCAAGATGCCGGCGTCCTCAGAAGGCGTTCAGCCCGTTCGGCGTCCCGTTGCCGGTGGGGCCGTCGTACCCCTCCACAGCCGTGCACAGGTAGTCGCCGTCGCAGTTGCCGTTGCTGCCGCCGACCACGTCGTTGAGGCCGGCCGCCGCGCCGTCGGAGTAGAACCGGGAGGCGTCGGGGAAGGCCGAGGGATTGCCGGCCAGGCCGATCAGCCCGGCGACGAACGGAGAGGACGCACTCGTGCCGCCCACCACCGCCCATCCCGCCCGCCGCCCGGTGGTGTTGTACGTCGCGACCCCAGTCTGCGGGTCGGCGACGGCGGACACGTCCGCTACGGTGCGACCCGGGCAGTCGGTGTCCTGCTGCCAGGCCGGTTTGGCGAACCACGCGGAACAGCCGCTGCCCGCCCCGGCCCAGGCTGTTTCCTGCCAGCCTCTGTCGTTGCCTGCCCGGGTCAGCGTGGTGCCGCCCACCGCGATGACTCCTGGATAGGCCGCCGGAGAGTTCGGCGCTCCGTAACCGGCATCGCCGGAGGATGCCACCACCGCCACTCCGGGGTGGCTGTAATGCTGGGCGAAGGCGTTGTCTCCGTTCCGTTCGGTTCCTCCGTAGCTGTTGGACACCTCGTTCGCGCCCAGGGCGACGGCGGTGTCCTCGGCCTGCGCCAGGTCCGCCGGTGTGGGCTCGTCCCCCTCGACGAGCAGGATGTGGCACTCGGGGCAGGCCGCGGACACCATGTCGAGGTCGAGCGCCGTCTCGGTGGCCCAGCCGGTGGTGCCCGCCGACTGCGGCAGCGGGCTCGGCTGACCGCTCTGGTTTACCTTGCGGAAGCAGCCGTTGGCGGTGGTGCAGGGCGGCAGCCCGTAGGTGGCGCGGTAGACGGCGAGGTCGGCCTCGGCGGTGGGGTCGTCGTAGGCGTCGACGAGCGCGACGGTCTGGTCGGCACCGCCAGTGGTGGGCAGGTGGTACGCCGAGTGCAGGTCCGCCGGACCGTACCCGGCGGGGAGGGCCGAGTCGGCGGCACCCGCTGCGGCGGCGGGGCCGCGCACGCCCCGGCCGCCGGAGACGTCGGTGCGGACCTCCGTCAGGCAGCGGACCTCGCCGGCTGGTACCGGTCCGCAGGCGTTCTCGACGTTGGCCGGCAAGATGGTGTGCGCGCTGCCGGAGGTCGTGCCGGGCGCGGCCGCCTGGACGGCGCCGGCGGCGCCTATCGTCAGGGCGAGCGGCAGCAAGAGGGTTGCGGCGGTCCGCAGGGTGCGGCACGCGCGGCTACCGGTTCTCATCGCGGAAGGTGTCTCCTTGTGGGGAGGTACGGGGTTCATGAGGTGGTGGCGGCGACGGTGTAGGCGTGCAGCACCGTCTGGCTGAGGGTGTCGCCGGCGGCATCGGCGGCGGTGACCCGGATCGAGGGGTTGGTGCCGCGCGCGGCGGCCGGGTTGGTCCAGTGGGCCTGGTAGTGGCCGACGGAGCCGGTGACCGTGGCGTTGTGCCAGGTCTGGCCGGCGTCGAAGGAGACCTGGACGGTGGCGGAGGTGATCGCGGCCCGCGAGCCGGCGCCCTGGTAGGTCACGTGGCCGATCTCCACACCCATGCTCTGTTCGGTGCAGTGGCTGGTGCCGGTGCCGTCGGTGGCCAGGTCGTAGTGCGCGGTGAGCAGCGGCAGGACCAGGCAGGGCGTGCTGTCGGACTGGCCCGCGCAGGACAGCTTGTCCGGCAGCAGGGATTCGGTGTCCGCCGCCGAGGGTAGGCCGAAGGTCAGCTCGGTGTGGCTGCTGGTGGATTGGCTGACGGAGGTTTCCGCGCTGGAGTCCTGGTCGGCGACGAGTCGGTAGCGGGCGCCGGGCGCGTCCTGGCCTTCGGCGTAAACGCCGGGGCCGTCCTCGCTGTCCACCAGGGTGCCGTCGCGGTAGAGACTGGCCTGGTCCACGGGATGGGTGTCGGCATAGGCGCTGGAGCCGCCGGTGTGGCCGGGATCGCTGTCGGTCGTCTCCAGGAGGGCCAGCAGGTCGCCGTCCGCGACGCATGCCTCACAGATCCCGGCGGGGATCGTGTCCGGGTACTGGCCCAGGCCCAGAGCCAGCGGTCCGTGCGCCCAGGCCACCGAGTAGTTGTCTCCGGACTGCACGGTGCGCTCCCCTATGAAGACAAGGCCACCGGTGAACGACTCCTGGAGCCAGTCACCTCCGTTGAAGGTGCTCAGGTAGTCCGTGAGGCGGGCGGGCATGGTCTGGGTCGCGACGGCCGACCACATGGCGGGTGTGTTCGAGGTGAGTTCGTTGCTGGCCACCTGGCCGTCCGCGGGGCTGGCCGGGTCGCGGTCGTAGCGTTGCGTCACGGCGGCGAGTTGCCCGGTGGTGACGTGGATCCGCTGGTCGGCGGGGACGTTGTCGGCGGCTGCCGAGTCGAGGTCGTAGCGGTAGCTGCCGGTGGCGTCGGGCGCGTGGCCGGACCACTGCTCGGTGTAGCCGACCGCTCCGACGGCGGCCGCCGGCTGGGCGTTGACGTAGACCGGGGTGCCGTCGGCGGTGGTGGCCCAGACGGTCGGGGCGTACTCGAGCGCTACCTGCCCGGTGGCGTCGGTCCGGGCCCAGTTGGCGCTGATGAAGTCGGCGTCGGCCGGGCGGGGGGTGCCGGCGGTCAGCGACGCTGTGGCCGTGCGCGCGTCCAGGTCCTCGGTAGTGGCCCCGGACACGGTGAAGTCGGTGAGGGTGACCAGGGACTGTGCGGTGACGTCGCCCGCCGCGTCGTATGTCGGCACCGGTATGGCGGCGCTGTAGTGGCCGTCGGGGACCGCCACCTTCTCGACGCCGTCGACGACCGGGAGCGCGGCCGTGAACGTGGTCGCGTCGTCGGTGTTGGTCAGCAGTACCGTGCCGGTGGCTCCGGCGCCGGAGCGGTCCTCGACGTTCAGGGTGAGGATATTGAGTTTGTAGCCGTTTGAGGTGCCGCTTCGAAGGCTGTCCGCGGAGGTGCCCGCCGACGCGGTCGTGTGGGCCGCGCCGGTCCTGCCGACCGACGCCACTCCCTGGAACAGCGGAGTGGTGCCGGGCTTGCGGCCTGCTTCGACGTCGGCGCCGATGCGCTGCTTCAGCAGCCGCGCCAGTTTCCTGCCCGAGGTGGCGGTGGCGTAGCCGTGTGCCGAGGCGCCCTGTCCCGCCGGGGCGCCGGCGGGTGCCGGGGTTGTGGTGGTCAGCGTCAGCCCGGTCGGCGCGGTCGGCCGGGTACCGGCGGTGAAGGACACGGTCACCGGCACCCGGTCGGCGGCCGAGGGATCCTTCACCAGCGCGGTGACGTCGAACAGGGACAGGTCCAACTGCCGTCCTGCGTACGGTTCGGCGGACGCCGGAATCACGTACCGGTCGCCGGAAGCGTCTTGGAAGGAGGCGAACGCGCCGTCTCCGGCCGCGCGCGAGGCCGGACGCACGGCCAGGACGTCCCGGCCGGACGCAGTGGTGGTGACGGCGACCCGGTCACCGGTCACCAGCGTGACGTACTGGGTACGGGTTTTCGCCATGGCCGGGAATGCACTGCCCGGAGCGGCGGCGAGCGCGGTGCTGCCCGTCACCACCGCGGTGCAGGCGACGAGGCCGAGAGTGGCGGCTGCGGTGAGCAGCGTACGGAAGGTCCGGCCCCGTTTCCGGAGCGATGGGGCCTCTTTCGGTGGAACGGGCCACTCAATCGTCGATACATCCATGCGTGCGCGTGTCTCCTTGGTCGAGGTTGTGTTGCGCAAGGGGGCCTTCTTTGCAGGACAGTGGCGGCGACCTTTTAGGATCTTGCTGTCAACGTGCAAAGCCTTGGTCATTTCGGTGTGGTGGCCATGCTCCCGCGGTGTACAAAAGTGCAAACCCCCGCCGGACCGCGGGCGGCGAAAAGCCCCCTGAACCTGATGACCCTCGACGTCGCGTCATCGGATTCCGGAACGTTCGGGATATGCCGTCGAATTCGGCCAGATGGTGCGCTGCGACGGGTCGTTCTCGTAAGAAGTCCCTCGATCGTGGATTGTGTACGGTCAATGACTAAGCTTGACGTTTATCGTCCGTGGTCGAACACGGCCTCGAACTTGCTGACGTCTTCGTCTGAGTGTCTGACGTGAGAGCGGCCTTCGCCTGATCCTGTGCTCCGTCACAGAGGCACTTGACCAGTACGAAGGCCGTAGCAATGAGTCTGCTGCAGCGGGATGTCCCGGGGGATGCGTTTGCCGAACTGTCATGCTTCCGGTCGGAGTTCTATGCCTGCCTGACCCAGCGGCCTGACGCCTTGTTCGAGCTGGGTGACGCCTTGCTGTGTTCGGACGGCCCGGTGAAAACGCTGGTCGAACTGTCCCTGGCACCTGAACATCGGCGCGGGCATGGCGCGTTGTACGGCGGGTTGAACCGTGGGCGTCTTGATGTGTCTCGGTTGCGCCGGGCTCTGACACGATTACCGCTTCCCCGGACGGCGGAGGGGCGGCTGGTCCTGGCGGTCGATGTGAGCAACTGGCTGCGGCCGGATGCAAATACCGGCCCGGACCGGCTGTTCTGTCACACATACGGTCGAGGCAGGGGCTCGGCCCAGATGATTCCCGGGTGGCCCTACTCATTCGTCGCTGCCCTGGAGCAGGGTCGGACGTCGTGGACCGCCGTGCTGGACGTGGTCCGGCTGTGTCCGTGGGACGACATCATCGCCGTCACCGCCGCCCAGTCCGGGAAGTATTCCAGCGGTTGTATGTGGCAGGCCAGTGGCGGATCGGCGACCCGCCCGTCCTGGTCGTTGTCGATGCCGGCTATGACGTGACCCGCCTGGCTTTCCTGCTCGCGGACCTGCCCGTTGAGCTGCTGGGTCGGATGCGTTCGGACCGCGTCCTGTGCTTCCCGCCCGCGCCGCAGCCGGCGGGCAAACGCGGGCGCAAGCCCAAGCGCGGGGCGGAGTTCGCGTTCGAGGATGCAGCCACTCAGCCGGTCCAGTCTGTGACCACGGTGACCGAGACCACCCACTACGGGAAGGCCGTCGCTACTGCCTGGGACCGCCTGCACCCGCTGCTGGTTCGGCGCTCGGCCTGGGCCGACTGTCCCGATGGGGAGCTGCCGGTCATCGAAGGCACCGTCATCCGTCTTCAGGTCGACCGTCTCCGTGGAGAGCGCTGTCGTCGCGGATCTCCCAGCGGATGCGCAGTCGGCGGAACCAGTGCAGCAGTGCAAAGCTCTGCTCGACCACCCAGCGGTGCACGCCCAGTCCCGAGCCGTGCTGGACGCCGCGCCGCGCGATGACCGGGGTGATTCCCAGGGCCCGCACCTGATTTCGGTACTTGTCGTGGTCGTAGCCGCGGTCGGCGTAGAGCGCGACCGGTCGTCGTCGGGGCCGTCCTCGTCGGCCGCGTATGGGCGGGACGGCCTGGAGCAGGGGGATGAGCTGGGTGACGTCGTTACGGTTTCCGCCGGTCAGCGATACCGCCAGCGGGATGCCGTGCCCTTCGGTGATCAGATGGTGCTTGGAGCCTGTTCGGGCACGGTCGACCGGGCTCGGTCCTGTTTTGGGCCGCCTTTGAGCGCCCGGACGTGCGAGCCGTCGATCACCGCCCTCGACCAGTTCAGCGCGCCGGCGGCGTTCAGCTCGGCCAGGAGCGACTCGTGCAACCGCCGCCAGACGCCCGCGTCGTTCCAGTCACGCAGGCGCCGCCAGCAGGTCATGCCCGAGCCGAAGCCCAGCTCCTGGGGCAAGAACTCCCACGGAATGCCGGTGTACAGCACGAACAGGATGCCCGAAAGCACCTTCCGGTCGTCCAGACGCTTGCGACCGGGGTGATCCGTACGGCGCGGCACAATCGGCAGCAAAGGCTCGATCCGCTCCCACAGCCCATCCGGCAAGATCCGCGGCGGCCGCCCACCCCTTCTCATGTCCAGGCTAACAACCCATCAGACACCAACATCCAAGGCGAGTTGCAACATTCTGTTAGGAGTTCTTAGAGGGCATCTGATCAACGTTCAGGTCGCTCTGCCCGATTCGCCGGTTTCGATTCGCCAGGTTGGTGTGGATTCTCCGGTGAGCTCACGGCTAGTTTTGTTAGCCATGGCCCGTTGGGCGGGATCGCTGGGGCAGTGCTTCGTAGTCCCTGACGAGGCGCCGGTGCTGCATCAGCCAGCCGAACGTTCGCTCGATCACCCAGCGTTTCGCCTGGGGTTGGAACCCTTTGGTGGTGGGCCGTTTCACGACCTCGACGTCGATGCCCCTCGCGGCTCCGTGCTGGAAGACGCTGTTCTGGTATCCGCCGTCGGCCCAGACCTTCGTCACGCTGGGATGCGAGGCGGCGAGCTCGTCGAGCAGGCGTTTTCCGCCGGTGGAGTCGTGCACCGAGGCGGCCGTGACGAGGACGGCCAGGACCAGGCCGAGCGTGTCCGTGGCCACGTGACGCTTACGCCCTTTGATTTTCTTGCCGGCGTCGATGCCCTGACTGGCCTCAGCGACATTCGCGGAAGTCTTCACGCTCTGCGCATCGATCACCGCAGCCGACGGGGCCGCAGGCCGGCCCTGCGCACGGCGGGCCTTGTCGCGTAGCAAATCGTGGACCCGCTGAGTAGTGCCGTCCACTTCCCACTTCGCGTAGTAGTCATAGACAGTCTTGTACGGAGGGAAGTCGTGCGGCAGGTACTCCCACGGGATACCCGTGCGGTTGACGTAGAGGATGGCGTTCACGATCTCCCGCAGATCATGCACCCGTGCCGCGGTTCCCGGGCCGGTGCGAGCGGCCCGCCATGCCACGAACACAGGCTCGATCAACGCCCAGCGGGCATCCGAGACGTCACTGCGATAAGAGCGCCGAGAACTCACGAGTCACGCAACGACCCACCGTCGCCACAGTCACTGCGAACACCCCAAATCACCTGCAAACCAGATCAGTTGCCCTCTTTAGCCGGGTCCGTGGCGGGTTTGCGGCGCACCGGCGCTCGGGCGCTCAGCTGGGGATGACCGGCAAGATCAGGTATGACGCCTGCGCGGGGCTGGTGTGCAGGGTGACGGTGCCCGCGAACACGTCGTCGGGCCGGGTGGTCGGGTCCGTGTGCAGGAACGGACCGGAACCGGTGAACACGGGACGCGGGTTCGGGTGGGCCCTGGCCGCCTCGGCCGCGGGCAGATGCACGTAGTCGTGTGCCTGGACGTCGAGCGTAAGCGTGTAACCGGCCGGCAGGTTGAGGCTTGTCGGCAGGATCTCGACGTCGACCTCGTAGACCATGCCGGGTTCGAGCGGCTCGACGCGGTCGTGTGGGTGCACCGGCAGGAACGGCCGCGACCGTTCCCGGTCCAGAGCGCGGTGCGAGGCACGCAGCCACCCATGGCTGATCGGCACGTGCGGGTCGTTGGCACCGGGGTACGTGATCTCGGTGCCGTCCGGCGTGAACGCGCGCAGCACGAGGAACAGGTCGGTGTCAGTGGTAGACGACTCCACGAACAGCTTCGCCCCCACCGGGCCGGCGAGTTCGGTGTCGTAGGGGACGACGTAGCTGAATCCGGTCCGACCTTCGGTACCGGTGTAGGACACGCTGGAGTGACTTGAGGCCAGGGTTGTGGCCATCGAACCGTCGGCCGCGTCGAGGTAGAGCCGGGTCCAACGCGTCTCGGGCAGCGGCCAGTCGCTCGACGTGCGCTCGCCGACATGCCCGTCGGCATGACGGGTCCGCAGGTGCACGCGGGGCTGCTCGTCCCAGCCGTTCTCCTCGCCCTTGAGGAAGTGGCCGAGGAAGCGCTTCTGCAGGTCCACACCGTAGTCGGCGTAGAAGAGCGAGAAATGCGTCTCGTCGTGCATGGTGAGCCACTTTTCTTCGGATCCGGCGAGTTCGAATCCGCGCGTGTTACCGCGCAGGTGCAGGCCGAGACCACCCCAGTTACCCGCGGACAGCAGCGGCACGCGGATCTTCGACAGGTCTGGGATGCGTGCGCGGTGGTAGTCGTCGATCAGGGGATGGCTCCTGTCGACGGTCGGCAGGTCCACCCGGTTCGCGGCGAGCTCGTGCGGGCTGAGGGTCACGTCGCCGCAGACCAGCCGACCGGTCCAGGGGTCACGCCCGCCACGCGCGCCCAAGCCGTGCTGTGCGCCCCCGGTGATCGCGCCGTACCAGGAGTTCTCGAAGACCGAATAGATGCCACCGTGGTGGGTGACGTCGCGGTACCAGTCGGCGGCGCCCTCCCAGATGACGACCGCGGCCAGGTGCGGCGGTTGCAGCGCGGCCACCCGCCAGGCGTTCATCGAGAAGTACGAGATGCCGTTGAGCCCCACCTTGCCGTTGCTCCACGGCCTGCTCCCCGCCCATTCGATGCACTCGTACAGGTCGCGGATCTCGCGTTCGGAGAGCGGGTCGAGCAGGCCCGGCGAGCGTCCCGCGCCCCGGGAGTCGACGCGGACCAGGGCGTAACCGTCCGGCACCCATTTGCCCGGATCGACGAGTTCGAACACCTGGTACTCGCCGTCCGTGCCCTCGGTGATCTCCGGGTGCATGGCGATCATCTCCCGGTACGACTCGGCCCGGTACTCCCGGAAGGGCCTGCCTTTCCCATAGGGACCGTAGGTGAGCACGACGGGGTGGTTCCCGGGCGCGGTGGGGCGGAAGACGTCGGCGCGCAGTACGTTTCCGTCGTCAGCCGTGATCGGCACGTCCCACTCGATGGTCATGTCTCCGACCACGTCCACACGGAACGGGCCGTCCGGAATCGCTGTCACCGTCTCTGTCATTCCGTGCACGCTTCCTCTCATTTTCCCTGCCGGAGTTCCTGGCGGCGCGTGGCGTGGGCCGCACGCCGCCAGGAGCTGCTCAACGCGCGGTGAAGTACTCGGGCCGGTCCAGGTCGGTGAGCAGGTCGGGGCCGGTCGGACGCCAGCCGAGTTCCTTGCGTGTCAGCTCGCTCGAGACGTGGTTGTCCCGGGCCACGAATGGCGCGAGCCAGCCGAAGTGGTCGGCCGCTTCCTCCTTCGTCAGCGACCGCGCCGGCACATTCAGGCGCTTGGAGATGACGTCCGCGATCGAGCGCATCGGCACGCCGTCCTCCGCAACCGCGTGGTACCTCGATCCGGCCGCCCCGTCCTCCAGTGCCAGCCGGAACAGCCGAGCGACGTCCTGTTTGTGCGCGGCGGGCCAGCGGTTGGAACCCCGGTCCACATAGCCGGCCATGTTCTTCTTGCGGGCCGCGGTGATCAGCCGCGGAACCATGGCCTTGTCCCCGTCGCCGTGCACCGTCGGTGGAATCCGCACGATCGACGCTCGCACCCCCTGTGAGGCCAGGGCCAGTGTCGCCGTCTCGGAGCCGATGCGGGCCGCGCCGGGCGAGGTCGGATCCGGCGCCTCGCGCTCGGTGACGAGGGAGCCGGATGCGAGCGTCATTGTCGGGAATGCCACGACCAGAGGTCCGCCGGTGGCCGCGAGGACGGACCCGAACGTGTCGATCGCCATGCGGTCCGCACCCGCACCCGCCGCGGCGAACCGGCCGGTGATCCCGCGAGGGCTGCCGCCCAGCAGGATCCCCACCTTGGTGGCGAACGGCATGTGCCCCATGCCGTGCAGGTAAGCCAGGTGGATCACGCCGTCCGCCTGGGCCGCGCCCTTCCGCAGGCTGTCGAGGTCCGCCAGGCTGCCCCGGTGCACTGCGGCTCCGGCTGCCGCCAGCTTCGCGGCGCCGTCGTCCGTGCGGGCCATGCCGAGCACCTCGTGGCCGTTGTCCAGCAGGTCCTTCACTAGGGGCGTACCGATGAATCCGGTCGCGCCGGTCACGAAAACACGCATGAGGAAACTCCCTTCCCAACTGACTGGCAGAGCATGGCCGTACCGAGTCCGTACACAGCCGCACGCACCGGAAATCCAGTGCGACGACATCCGATGTCATCACCATAGCCGTGATGACACTTGATGTCATCCCAAGTGTAAGATCGCCGTTGAGGCGCCACGTGATCCGCACCATCGTCGGGTCATCGGCAGCGCCGAGCTGCCCGTTCGGAAAAATTCCCCTCCCCGCTACACTATGACAGTGAGTGTCGTAAAAACGTCGGTACATCCGGAGGGATAGGGTGGCGGACGGTGGTAGAGGCGAGGAGCCGTAGATGGGACGATGGGAGCCGGACACCCGCGGCCGCCTGGAACGGGCGGCCATCGAGCTCTACTTGGAACAGGGGTTCGCCCAGACCACCGTGGCGCAGATCACCCGGCACGCCGGACTGACCACCCGCACCTTCTTCCGTCACTTCCTGGACAAGCGCGATGTGCTGTTCGTGGGCATGGACGAACTCACGGAACGCGTAGCAAAGGCCATCGCGGCAGCGCCAGCCGCCTGGCCCGCGATCAAGGCCGCCGCTTCGGGGATGAACATCGCGGCTGCCGCTCTGCAGTTGCGCCGCGACGAGGCGCAGGATCGGCGGAAGCTGATAAACACCACCCCTGAACTGCGCGAGCGTGAATTGATGGCGTTCGCTGCCGTCGCCAAGACCGTCGACGGCGCGCTGAGCGAACGGGGGACCGACGAGCGCGTCGCGCGCGTGACCGCAGAGGCCGTCCTCGCCGCGTTCAGGGTCGCGTTCGAGTACTGGGGTGAGCACCCTGACCGGGAACTGCCCCAACTCGTCGACGAGACACTCGACGAGCTCAAGCGCGCACTCGGCTCTGACGCCTAGGTGTTCTGTCTACGGAGTTTGGTGACGCGAAGGATCTTGAAAAGTGAGAGCCGTGCCGCCTTCTGGCCTGTGGATGGCAGCCGAGCGGGCCGTCACTCGTAGCGGACATCGACCGAAAGCTGCACCACCTGCGGCCGACCCCTTCCAACCAGCAGAACCAGAACCTGACGAAGGACGAACAAGGCCCGGGCCCAAAATGGGTCTGCCGGCGGCGACGTGCTCCTTCCTCCTGCGCGGTCCGCGGTCCGCCGTGGCACGGCGGACCGCGGGTCGATCGCCCTGTCGTGTGACGTCCGTACGGATGCCTCTCTGCCCTTGCCTGTCCTTGGCGAAGCGGAGCTGCCTCGGGCCGACCCGGAACCCTCGCGTCCGATTCTGCGTCTGTTTTCCTGTCGGACGCTTTTAGGTTGCCCTGGAGACAGAATGTTCGGGCGGTGTAGAAGTGTCTATTCAAATGTCTGTCCCTGGTGGGGGAAGGATTGATCGTTTGCCGCGACACCGGTCCACTCTGGTGGGGAGAGACGACGAAGTCAGCGCGGTGGTCGAGACGCTGAGCGGCGTCGGCCACGCGCGGACGCTTGCGCTCGCCGGGGTCGCGGGAGTGGGCAGGACGGCCGTGCTGAAGGAGGCCTGGCGGATCGCGACGGGCGACGGCGTCAAGGTGCTGCGGCTGGCCTGGGAGTCAGCGGAGGGCGAGCCCGGTGTGCCCGCCCTGGTCCACGCCGTCTGCCAGGTGCTCGTCGGGATCCGCGACGGCCGACTTCCGGTGCGGATCACCGAGATCCGCCGGGCGGAGCTGCGGACCGCCGGACGGGACGGCGATCTGACCGTGCTGTCCACGATGAGCCGGATGCTGGCCGACGCGGCTCACTACGTCCCGTTCGCACTCGTCATAGACGACTGCGAACGGATGCCCGCGCCGACCGCCTCGGCGCTGGGTCTGATGCTCCGCGCCTTCCGCCCCGCCGGCCTGCCGGTGGTGATGGCCTACGGTTTGGAGGCGCCCGGTCACCCTGGTTCGGAGGCGCCGGGTCACCCGGGTTCGGAGCTGCTCGCCGCCGCGGACCGGGTGCTGGACCTGGTGCCGCTGACCGAAGGCGACGTGCCGGCACTGGTTGAGCAGTGGCTCGGCCGTCCCACCGAGCCGGAGGTGGCGCAGGCGGTCATGCGCTCACTCGGGCCGTTGGCGGGCAATCCCCGGGCGCTGCTGTCCGTCCTCGGCGCGCTGGTGGAGGACGCCGGGCTGCTGGAACTGGACGGCCGGATCCTGCTGGTGAGCGGGCAGGATGCCCTCCGCCTGGGCGGGACTGCGGCGGAGGCGTGCCGCGTCGCCTGCCCCGGCCTGCCGCTGGAGGAGGAGGTGCTGGTCCGGATGGTGGTCTTCGCGCACCTGGTCGCCGCCGCGGAGTTCCGGTTGAGCGATGTACAGGACATGGGGGAGTGGACGCCGGGGAAGGCCGTCACCAACGTGCAGATGGTGGACTGGCTGGTGACGCATCGCGTGCTGACCGTCGACCGGGCCGGAGTGCTGGCGTTCGCCGTACCGGCCTTCGCCGCGGCGCTGCGGACGACGCCACCGCCGTCCCTCGGCCTGCCGGCATCGCACGCCGGGATCGTGACGTCGACGGTCGGGCGAATGGGCCTGGCGGCGAGCGCCGACCAGCCGCGGCTGGCCGAACACGTGGTGGCCGCTGGGGAGTTGATCGAGGACGAGAACGCCGCTCGCTTACTGCTGACGGCTGCGGGCGCGTACGCCGGGGTTGCGCCCGGCCGCGCGGTACGGGCCTATCTGGCGGCGCTTCGGCGGCTGCCGACGGACTACCCCGGCCGTGTGCGCATCCTGCGGACGGCAGCCGTACTGGCGTGGAGCGCTGCCGGTCCCGCCGGAATGCTCGCGCTGGGCGAGCCGCTGTGCGCCACCGTCGATGCCGGTCCGGGCGCCGTTTCGGCCGGTCTGGCGGACCCCGCCACGGCATGGGGCTTGGCCGCGCTGTACCAGCACATCTGGGCGGACGGCGAAGGCGCGGAGCCATGGAGGGTGGTACGGAGACTGCCCGGGAGCGCCGAACTGGCCGAGTTGGGCAGCCGCTACGGGATCGGACCGGCCATGCCCGAGCCGCACCGGGGCACGAGGGCGATGGGTGCTACGGCACCGCAGGCCGACCGGGACCGGGCTGCGGGCAGGGCTTCCGCTGCAGCGGCGCGGCTCACCGACGCGGGCGGCCCAGAGCCGCACGCGATGCCGGCGGCAGGCTGGCCCGGCGCCGTGGCGGCGACCGTTGACGGTCCGACGGGCGGGCGAGATCCGGCGCTCATGGGGACGGCGGCCCGGCCCGATGCGGCGGAGACGGACATGTGGCCGGCCGGTGACGGCTCCACGGACGGGATCGCGGTGGTGGCCTGGACTGAGGCGGGCGTCGACGGACCGGGGGATGGCCTGAGCTATGGCCTCGCGCGCGGCCCGGTCTGGGCTCCTGCCCCCGAACCTCCCTCTCCCGCGCGCCTGCGGCAGCTGGCCTCTCCCGCGCGCCTGCGGCTGCTGGCCGCGGTCGTCAGCGGCGGCGACGCGCTGCGGGCGGCCCGCGCAGACCTCCCGCCGGACGGGTCCGGCGACAGGGTCCTGGAGTCCATGCGTACCGCGGCAGGCTACGGCGACCTGGCGGGCGCGTTCGCCGCGGTTCTGGAGGACTGGTGCCACACCGGCTGGGGCAGCGTCGCCGAGCGCTACCGCGCCATGGTCAGCGCGTACACGGCCGGGCGGTGGGACGAGGCCCTGTCGTGCGCCCGCCGGATCGAAGCGTACGTCCGCGGCCCGCGGGTGGCCGGCCCCAGTATGCTGGCCCGCGTGCTGGCGGCCGAGATCCACTGCACGTCAGGGGAGCAGCAGCGGGCCCTGGCCTGGCTGGGCCAGGTTCCCGACACCGTCGTGCACCCGCTGGGCGGCTGGGTCCGGCTGGGGGTGCGTTATCGGTCGGGGAACCCGGACGAGGCGTTCGAGGGTGGCTGGCGCGATGTGCGCCGGGCGCGCGAGAGCGGTCTGCTGGAGGGCCTGGAACGACTCCTGGGGCGGCTCTTCCAGTACGGCGGCTATGAGGACCGGCCGGAGGTCACCCACCGGGCCGTGTCGGAACTGGAGGCGCTGTACGAAGAGTCGGCCTCGCCGAGAGCGGGTGAAGCACTGCTGCTGGCCCAGTCGGTGCTGCGCCGCGATCCGGACCATGTCCGCGAGGTGCTCGACCTGGCCGCGGAACGGGGTGACAAGCCCCTGAGGCTGCTGTGCCTCGAAATGGGGGCCATGGCCGACAAGGCTCCGGAGCCGTGGCTGGCCGCCGCGGTGGAGGAGGCGTACGAACTGGGCGTCCGGCACATCGAGCGGTCCCCGCTCGGGCACTGGGCGCGGGCGCACGGGCTGAGCCTCTCGGCACCCAGGCGGCGCACCGCCGGAGGGGGAGCGAGCGAACTGGACCTGCAGTTGGTCGAGTTGGTCAGCGACGGCGCGACGAACCGGCAGATCGCCGTGCGGCTGGCGTGCAGCGAGAAGACGGTGGAGCAGCACCTGACCCGGTTGTTTCGGCGAACCGGCTGCCGCTCGCGGTCGGAACTCGCGGCGGCCCGGCTGGACGGTCGACTCGACTGGCTCGGGCTGCCGCCGGACTCGCAGAGGCGGAGGCGAACCGCCTGACCGCGGTGCTGTCAGCCGGCGGTTATGGCCCAGTCGTCCGAGGCGGACTTGCACGTCTCCACGATCAGACTCACTCCGTGCGGGGTCCCCGCGCCGCCGGCCACCCCCAGGCACATGCTTCCGGAAACGTAGTTGCGGATGCGGTAGTGGTCACCCTTCCCGGGCGCCAGGTACCAGAGCTGGTTATCGTCCGTGGTGGCGTCGCAGGTGTACTCCGTCACCCTGGTGCCGACCGGCTCGACGCCGTACCAGGGGATGTCCATGCACAGGTGGTCGGTGTCGTTGCTGATGGTGAACAGGCGCGCGCCGTGCGGCCCCTTGGGGGTGCCGACGACCTTCAGGTCCCACTCCTGGTTGTCGCTGACGCCGGCCTGGCAGTCGTATTGGTCGATCACCCCGCCGACGCTGCCCTTGCCGTACTGGGGCAGATCCGCGCACATGCCGGTCGCGAGGTTCTTCAGCAGGACGCGGTTCGCGCCGCCGAACACCTCGGCGAAGGTGGGCTTGTGGGTCGCGGGCGTCCTCACCGGGGGCGGGGCCTCCTTGGTGTGCGGCGCGGTGTGGCTGGTGGCGGGTGTGACGGACGGCGACGGCGCGTGCGACGGCTTGTGGGAAAGCGAAGGGGAGGACGAGGCCATCTGGGAGGGCGGGAGCGGGGCCGCCACGGTGCCGGGCACGGCGGGCGCCGGCCGGTAGTCGTCGGCGAGCGTGGTGTGCTCGGTGCCGTGCGGCTTGTCGCTGTGCGAGCCGGCGGCGACCACCACGAAGGGCACGGACAGCAGGGCCACGCCGCAGACGGCGGCCCACACGACCGTGCGCGTGGGACGGCCGGGCCGTGTCGAGCCGCCGCGGGGACCGGAGGGCCCGGTGACCTGGGCGGGCAGGACGTGGATGTCGCGTTCCCATATGGCGGGCGAACCGAGATCCGGCCGCCGGCTCACCTCCGTCCGGGGGCGCTGCAACAGCGAACGGACCGCCGTGCCGACACCGACACCGCCGCCGGGCGGGGCCGCTGCCCCGCCGCTTTCCGGACGGGTCTCCGGACGCGGCGCGCCGACCGGGGCTCCCGTGGGCTCGGCTCCACCGACGGGCTCTCGCTGCTCGGACGACGACACGGCACGCCTCCTTGGGAAGGGGTCGGGAACAACCGGGCGCAGGCCGGAACCGGCGGGGCCCAGGCTCGTCCGGTGACGGATGCTAGTCGTCCGAAACGGTGCGCCCGACCTGCCACGGGGTCCGCGCGTCACCTTCGTCCCCGCCGTACAGGAGATCCCGTACAGACAGGCAGTACGCCACCCGCCGGTTTCCTGCGTACGGCTGGCGGCGAGGATAATCCCGAACCGGAGGAGCCCGATCCTGCCGCTGCGATCGCGGCCGCGTCCTGCCGCCGTCACGGCCGGCCGCTATGCCGTGGAGGCGGCGGGTTGGCCTCCCGGGTCGCGCCGATGCGACACCGCCTTCGAAACGGCGCCGCGTCAGATGC
Organism: Streptomyces griseorubiginosus; assembly: GCF_001514195.1. Lineage (GTDB taxonomy): Bacteria > Actinomycetota > Actinomycetes > Streptomycetales > Streptomycetaceae > Streptomyces > Streptomyces griseorubiginosus. The sequence goes on from NZ_KQ948748.1 coordinate 106,374, forward strand.
GGCCCGGCGGCGCGGAGGCCGTGCCCGAACGATCAGAGGAACAACGGCATGCCATCGTATGGGAGGACCCCGGCGGGTCGCCGTGACGCAGCAGCTCCCGGCCTTTGCCGGCCGGTGGTGTACGCGACCGGCTGTCGACACCCGGGGGAGGTGCGGTGACGAGCACTGCCTCGAGCGAGCCGCCGGTCGGCGGTGGGCCGAGGGCGGGCGCCGACAGCGGCGAGTCCCTTACCGGCAGGGACAGGGAGGCGGCCGACATCGACCGCACCTTGAACGACCCCGACGGGCCGCGCATCATCTTCGTCGTCGGCGAACGCGGCGCCGGGCGGACCGTCTTCCTGCGGGCCGCCGCCCGCCGGCACGGCGCGGCAGGCGGCGCGGTGCTCTCGGTGGACTGCGTGCCCGGTGACGCCCTGCGGCCTTACCTGCTGGTCCTGCGGCTGGTCAAGACGCTGGAGCAGCACCGGCCCTCCCCGTATGGGCCGCGGCGCACGGGTGACCCGGTGGCGGAGATGACGGCCGCCGTCGAGCAAGGCGACCGGGCGGCGGCGGCCGAGGCGCTCACCAGGGCACTGGCTCACGCCGCACCGGCGATCGTCGTTGTGGACGACGTGCAGTACGCGGACCCCGCCTCCGTCGACCTGCTCGGCGGGCTCGACATGACGCAGGCCGCGCCGGGCGTGCGCCTCGTGCTGTCGCTGCTCCGGCCCGGTGGGGTGGCGGGGCGGAGGGAGGCGCCGAGCGGCGCCGACGCGGCCGGGCTGCTGCCGGTCCGCCATCCCGCCGCGCGGGTCATCGAAATGGCGCCGCTGGCCCGGGGGGAGGTGGCCGCCCTGCTGGCGCAGCGGTTGCAGGCGGTGCCCGACGGTGCGCTGACCGGGCTGGTGCACGAGACGAGCCGGGGTCTTCCCGCCGCGATCGACATCCTGCTGGCCGAGTGGGCCCGGCACGGTGAAGTCCTGACGGCCGGAAGGCTGGCGCTCCTGTACGGCGGCAGGTTGCTGCCCACCGCGCCGCGGGACAACCGTTTCACCGAGGCGCTGCGCGCGCTGGGCGAGCCGGCGGAGAAGGTGGCCTCGGGGCTGAGCGTGCTGTGGCCGCTGGGCCCCGCGGTGTGTGCGCTGATCGCCGAGGTGTACGGACTGTCGGCGGCGGACGTGCAGGCCGGGCTGCGCGAGCTGCTGGACGCGGGGATCGTCGAGGAACTGCCGGTGCGCGAGGACGGCGCCACCCGCGGCTGGAGGTTCAGGGTCCCGCTCACCGAGTACGCCGTGCGGGAGCGCCTCGGACCGCTGGAACGGGGGCGACTGGCCGCGGCGGCGGTGCAGGCGCTGTGGGCGGCCGAGGACCGGACGGGCGGTGGGGACGAGCGGGGCGGCTGGATCGTTGGCGCGGAACCGGCCGCGTATCTCGTGGCGGAGGCGGACGCGGGCACCTACTTGCCGGACCGGATCGTCGAGGCCGGCCCGCTGATCGATCCCGAGCGGGCGGTGACGGAACTCGTCGCCGCCACCGAACGGATGGGCCGAGCCCCCGGGCGGCGCTTCACGCTGCGTTGGCTCATGGCTGCCGCGCAGTTGGCCGGCAAGACCGCCACCCGCGACGAACTGCTGCTCGCACGGGCCATGCGCGCCCTTGTGGAGGCCGACCACCGCAGCGTCCGGGGAGCCGTCGAGGAACTGCTGCAGTCGGCCGCCGGGCGCGGGGGCCCCAGCGAGGAGTCGCTCCAGATCGGCATCAGCGCGCTGGTCGGGGCGACCTCCGGCGCGGGCCTCTTCCTGGAGCTGTCGCACATGACCGAGGCGCGCTGGTGGTGGCCGCTCGGACTGCCGCCCGCGGCCGTCGCGCTGGGCCGCGCGCTGGCGTTGCGCTGCCTGGGCCGGTGGGGGGCGGCCGAAGATGTCCTCGGGCAGTCCGAAGCACAGTGGAGTGCGGGTGCGGCCGGCGTGCTGCCGGAGGTCTACCGGGGCATCGCCGAACTGGTGCGGGGCCGCCCGGAGAGGTTCCGGCGCAGCCTCACCCTGCCGGAGATCGGCGGCCTGAGCGAGCAGGGCCGGCAGATGGTGACGCTGGTCCAGGTGCAACAGCTCCTCAACTCCGGCGACCTGCGGGAAGCGGCGGACCTGCTGGCCGCCCGGCGGATGACCGTCGAGGAGACGCCGGCCTTTGTTCGGTTCCAGTGGCGCCGGTTGGAGGGCCGGTGGGACGAGGCGATGGGGCATCTGCGCTGGCTGCGGGCGAACGGCCATCCGGTCGCGTCCAGCCTGGACATCCATCTCTATCCCGAGCGCGCCACGGTGCTACTTCTGGCCCGCGGCCGGATCGGTGCCACCCGGCGGCTGATCGCCGACATCCGCGAAGGCCTGGGCCCACTGGCCGAACCCCGCCACCTGCTGGACCGTGCGGAGGCCGAGGTGGCGCGGGTGCTCGGCGACCCGGCGGAGGCCGTACGGGTGCTGCGGCGTGGCGTGGAGACCGCCCGGACCCACGGCGAGGTCTTCGCGACCGACGAACTCCTGGCCGAGCTGGCCGGGCTGCTCGTGCAGGCGGGGGACTTTCCGGGTGCAGCGGAGTGCGTGCGGCGGCTGGAGGAGATCGCGGCGCGGACTGAAAGCGGCCGGAGCCGCCTGCTGTGGCTGGTGGCGTCCGCCCGGCTGCACGCGGCGGGCGACCCGGACGCCGCGCGCAAGCACCTGACGGACGCCGTCGCGCTGGCCCGCAGCCGGGAGCAGCCGTTCGAGACCGCGACGACGCTGCGGGCCGCCGCGCGGCTCGGTGAGAACCCGTCGGCACTTCTGACCGAGGCGTACGAGCTCCTCGGCCAGGTCGGCGCCCCGCTGTGGCGCTTCCGCACACGGACCGACATGCGGCGGGCCAGAGTACCGGTGCCCGACCACGACCAGGCCATGGCGGAGGGCGACCAACTGCTGGCCACCCTGGTTTCCGAAGGGCTGAGGAACCGCCAGATCGCCGCGGTGCTCGGGCTCAGCCCCGACGCGGTCGCCAACCGGCTGACCCGTCTGTTCGCCCGCACCGGAGCGCGGTCCCGTACCGAACTGGCCACGGCCGTCCTGCGCAGGAGCATGCCGGCGGCGGACTGGTGACCGGCGGGGGCGGAGCGCCGTGCGGCCGGTGGATGCCATATTTCCCTGCGGCTAGCCGCAGGGAGCCGGATAAGTCCGTCATGACCCGATGTGCACGTGGCAGCATCCCCTTGTGGTTTAGACCTCGAACAGGGAGGGTGCACATGCAACAGCAAGTGCTCGCGGAGACCGTGCGTGTGGCGGTTCATTCGTCCGATGAACTGACGCGGGTCGGGCTGGTCAGCTACCTGCACCACGACCGTCGGCTGTCGCTCACGGAAACCGCGGGCGACGCGGATGTCATGGTGGTGGCAGCCGACGTCGCCAACGCGTCCACTCTGGGCCTGCTGCGCAGACTTGCCGAGGACACCGGGGTCGAGCCGGGCACCATGAACTTCGTGGTGGTGGTGGGCCGGCGCTGGGAGGCCGATGTCTCGGCGGCCGTCGACTGCGGGGTGCGCGCGGTGGTTTCCCGTGGTTCATGCGCCGCTGCCGAGTTCGTCCAGACGCTGATCGCCGTGGCCCATGGTGGCGGCAGCCTGCCCGCTCCGCTCCAGGGTGCGCTGATGGAGCAGGTCCGGATGATCCAGCGTGAGGTGCTCGCCCCTCGCGGGCTGAGCGCCTCCGGAGTGAGCGCCCGCGAGGTGGACGTGCTGCGGCTGCTCGCCGAGGGCTGGGAACTGGCGGATATAGCAGAGAAACTCTGCTTCTCCGAGCGCACCATCAAGTACGTGCTCTACGGGTTGATGAAGCGGCTGGATCTGCGCAACCGCGCGCACGCGGTGTCGTACGCCATCCGCACCGGCCTCATCTGACCGCCCTGGCTTCGTCGCTGGGCGACGCCGACCGCGTCCACTCCCTGGCCGCGCTGCCGGGTTCCAGGCCCGACTCTCGAGGACTCGCGCCCGGGCATTGAACGGCCCGCCTCGCGGCCGTACAAGGCTGCCCAGGCCCATCTAGGCTCCTGCCCAAGCGGTCACCAACACTTCCGAGGGCGGGCCGGCGTTCGGCGCCGATCTCGATGAACCGTGGAGGAAAGACATGGCCCTGCCCGCAATCCCGCGGTTGACACCTGGAGAAGTGCCGTGGGTCTGCGCGTGCTACGAGGAGGGCGAGGCGTGCTGGGGCGCGCAGCTCGACACGATCGGGGATTGGCGCCACGGCGATGTGGTGGACCTCGAAGTGGACGGGGTACGCCTTCGAATGGTCGAGAACCCCGCCTGGGCAGGGCTGCGCGCGGGCAACATTCCTGCGCTTCTGCCTGTCGGTTGCCCCATCCCGCCGGTCGCCGTCATGGCGGACGTTCCCGCGGTGTACGGAGAGGGCGGGCCGCTGCTCGTGGATCTCAAGCAGATACCCGGGCGGGGGGTACGGGTCCTGGGCGACTGGCTTCGCGGAATCCTGGCCGCCCTGCAGGGCGGTGGGCTCGACTTCGACGACCTGGTGCGCGGAATGGACAGGTACGGCATGTATCAAGGGGATGGCGGCCAGCCGGCATTCCCCACTCCGACAACGGCAGCATCCCGTGCCTTTCCCGCTCTGCCCGCCAGCGAGGAGGCCCTGCTCGTCCGCACCTGTTTCGAGGACGAGGACGGCTGGCGCGCCCTGCTCGACCAGTTCGGCGGGGTAGACGAACGGGGGAGAATCGGCGCTGGCGTTGAGATGAACAGCCACAACATGAATGCTTTCCCGTTGCGGGCACTGGCCGTCGACGACTGGCGGTTTCAGGGCCTGTGCCCCGGCCAGGTCCCGGCACTGGTCGCGCCGACGGATTCCACGGCAGACGAGGGTGTGGAGAGCTCCCCCCTGGTCCTGCTGGCCGACGCGCGGACCTTCTCCGAGCCAGGCGGCCCCCTGACAGCCGTCGACCTGTGCGACACCCCGGGCATGTCCACCGCGGTCCCCCGCGGCGCTGTTGCGACGATGGTGTGCGACGTGGAAATCAACAACTTGGACTTCTGCGATTTCGTCGCCATCGGCGACCCGCAGGTGTTCTGGGGATGACAGGCGAATTGCGAGTCCTCTCGGTCTCCGGCAGGACGCGCACGGGCGGGGTGCTCCTTCCGGCGGGCGGCGTCGGACACCGCGCTGACGGAGGGCTGGCGGGCCCCAGCATAGGGGCGGGATCCCGCCCGAGTCCGCCGTCGCTGGATGGCCGGGCAGAGTGCACTGTCTGCATGGACAACCCGCCGCTCGGGAGAGCCAGCTCGGGCGCGCCGCTCCATAGCCTGGGGCGCGAGGCAGAAGCGCGGCCCCGCCGAAGGGCCGCGCTCCGCGGAGGTGCCCACGTACGTAAAGGACAGCCCATTGAGCACTGTGGTCGTGAAGCGCTCGCCGCGTGCCTCCGGCCCGCAAGCCCCCGAAGGGCAGATCGAGCTGGCCGAGCCCCCCGCGCTCGGCGAACCGGCCACCGCGGACTTCACCTCCGCACTGATGTACATCCCGATGGCCCTCGGCATGGGCGCCATGGCGATGATGTTCACGGTCGGCACCCGGTCGCCGTACACGTTCATGATGTCCGGGATGATGGGCACCGCCATGATCAGCATGGGCCTCAGCCAGCTCGGCAGGAGGGGCGCCGAGCGCAAGCGCAGGATGCGCTCGGAACGCCGCGACTACCTGCGCTACCTCGCTCAGTTGCGCACACGGGCCCGGCAGGCGGCGGCCGAGCAGCGGGCCGCAGCCTCCTGGGACAACCCGCGCCCCGAGGCCCTGTGGGCGGTTGCCGCGGGCCCCCGGCTGTGGGAACGACGGGGCGCCCACGACGACTTCGGGCGGATCCGGATCGGCGTCGGCACCAGCCGCGCCGACCTGCTGCTGGTGCCGCCGGAGACCAAGCCGGTCGAAGACCTCGAACCGCTGACAGCCGTTTCGCTACGGCGCTTCACCAAGGCGTTCCAGTCCGTCGGCCACGTGCCGGTGCCGGTGCCGCTGCGCCAGTTCACCAGCGTCGAGTTCGCCGGCGACGGTCCGGCCGCGCTCGGCCTGCTGCGGGCCATGCTCGGCCAGCTCGCCGTCCTGCACGCCCCGGACGAGCTGCACATCGCCGTCCTCACCGACGCGGTGGGCCGCAAGGAGTGGGACTGGCTGAAGTGGCTGCCGCACAACGCCCATCCGCAGCAGGAGGACGAGGCGGGACCGCTGCGGCTGGTGGCGGAGGACCCCGACGCGCTGTTCGACCTGCTGGGCCCGGAGGTGACCGACCGCCCCGAGTACGACCCCGGATCGCCGCCGCGGCCCACCGAGCCGCTGGTGATCGTCGTCGCCTACCGCGTGCTCATCCCGGAGACCTCCCGGCTGCTCACCGGCGGGATCCGCAACCTGGTGCTGCTCGACGCCACCGGGGCGATGACCGGTGGCCCGCACGTGCTGCGGCTGACCGTGCGCGACGGCGAGGTGGAGTACCCGGTGGCCGACGGCTCCGTCACCGCTCAGGCCGACGCGCTGACCCTCACCGCCGCCGAGAACCTGGCCCGCCAACTGGCTCCGATGCGCACCGGCGGCGGCGTCGAACTCGTCGAGGAGCCGTTGGAGACCGACTTCGACCTCAGCACCCTGGTCGGCATCCGCGACCCGCGCTCCTTCGACGTGGCCGCGCTGTGGCGCACCCGCGCCGCGCAGAGCGCCCGCCTGCGCGTGCCGATCGGCATCACCGAGGACAACGAGGTGCTGGAGCTGGACCTGAAGGAGTCCGCGCAGACCGGCATGGGCCCGCACGGCCTGTTGATCGGTGCGACCGGTTCCGGCAAGAGCGAGCTGGTGCGCACCCTGGTCATCGGGCTCGCGGCCACGCACTCCTCGGATGTGCTCAACTTCGTGCTGGTCGACTTCAAGGGCGGTGCCACATTCCTCAACATGGACCGCCTGCCGCACACCTCCGCGGTGATCACCAACCTCGCCGACGAACTCCACCTCGTGGACCGCATGCGCGACTCGCTCAACGGCGAGATGATCCGCCGCCAGGAGGTGCTCCGGGAGAGCGGCCACGCCTCGCTGTTCGAGTACGAGAAGGCCCGGCTCGGCGGCGCGCCGCTGACGCCGCTGCCCTCGCTGCTGATCGTCGTCGACGAGTTCTCCGAACTGCTGGCGAACAAGCCGGAGTTCGTGGACCTGTTCGTCACCATCGGCCGGCTCGGCCGTTCGCTCGGGGTGCACCTGCTGCTGGCCTCCCAGCGGCTGGACGAGGGGCGCATCCACCGCGTCGAGGGCCACCTGTCGTACAAGATCGCGCTGCGCACCTTCTCCTCGATGGAGTCCCGCAGCGTCATCGGTGTGGGCAGCGCCTACGAACTGCCGTCCGCGCCGGGCAACGGCTACCTGAAGGTCGACACCACCAACCTGGCCCGCTTCAAGGCCGCTTACGTCTCCGGGCCGTGCCCGGTGTCCGCCACCGCCGCCCGGCCCGCCGAAGCCGCACTCGGCGCCGAGCACGTGGTGGTCTTCGACCTGGACCAGCGCCTGGCGGACACACCGGACGTCCCCGACGCCCCGGAACCGAGCGACGAGCGGTCCGCCCCGGGCCCTGAGTCGCGCCCGGAGCCTGCGGGCGACGACGAGGAGAGCCTGCTGGAGGTCCTGGTCAACCGTCTGGAGGGGGCGGGTCCGCCAGCCCGCCAGGTGTGGCTGCCGCCGCTGGAATCCCCGCCCAGCCTCGATCAGTTGCTGCCGGGCATCGTGCCCGACCCGCGCCGTGGCATGACCGCCGGCGACTACCCGGCGCTCGGAGGCCTGCGGGTGCCGCTCGGCATGGTCGACCGGCCCTTCGAGCAGTTGCGCGAGCTGCTGATCGCCGACCTGTCCGGAGCCGACGGACACCTGGCGGTGGCCGGCGCCCCGCAGACCGGCAAGTCCACCATGCTGCGCACCCTGATGCTGTCACTGGCCCTCACCCACACCCCGCGCGAAGTGCAGTTCTACTGCCTGGACTTCGGCGGCGGCGGCCTGCAGTCCACCGGCGGCCTGCCGCATGTCGGCTCCATCGCCACCCGCATGGAGCGCGACCGGGTGCAGCGCACCGTCGAAGAGCTGACCCAGTTGCTCGAGGTGCGCGAACAGCGCTTCACCGAACGCGGACTGGAGTCGATGAACGCCTACCGCCACAAGCGCGACACGGGTGAGATCGACGACCCGTACGGCGACGTCTTCCTCGTCGTCGACAACTGGTCCACGATCAAGCAGGACTTCGAGGACCTCGAACCGCGCATCACCGACCTCGCCGCCCGCGGCCTGTCGTTCGGGCTGCACGTCGTCGCCTCCGCGGTGCGTTGGTCGGAGATCCGCCCGCGGGCCCGCGACCTGTTCGGCACCAAGCTCGAACTGCGGCTCGGCGACCCCATGGAGTCCGAGTTCGGCTCCAAGCTGGCCGCGACCGTCCCTCACCAGGCCGGCCGCGGCCTGACCAAGGCCAAGCTTCACTTCATGAGCGCACTGCCGCGGCTGGACAGCGTCGGCGCCACCGACAATCTCACCGAGGCGACCAAGTCTGCCGTGGCCGAGATCGACGCCTTCTGGCCCGGCCGCCCGGTGCCCGGGGTGCGGCTGCTTCCGGCCAGGCTGCCGCTCGACAGACTCCCGGCGCCCGAGGGCGACCTGCGCGTGTGCCTCGGCTGGGACGAGCAGCGCCTTGCCCCGGTGTGGCACGACTTCGCCGCAGCCCCGCACCTGATGGTGTTCGGCGACGCCGAGACCGGCAAGACCAACGTGCTGCGCTTGGTCATCGACGCCGTCATCCGCCGCTACCGGCCCGACGAGGCCCGGATCCTGCTCGCCGACACCCGGCGCGACCTGCTGGCCGCCGTCCCCGAGGAGTACCGGGTCGGGTTCGCGGTGGACGGCGACACCCTGACCTCGCTGGCCGGCAGCGCCGCGGTCTCGGTCGGCAAACGCGTGCCCGGCCCCGACATCGCCCCCGAACGGCTGCCGCACCGCGACTGGTGGAGCGGCCCGCAACTGTTCATGCTCATCGACGACTACGACCTGTACGGCGGCGCGCCCGGGACCGGCTCCCCGCTGAACGCCCTCGCCCCGATGCTCGCCCACTCCGCCAACATCGGCCTGCACATGGTGATCTCCCGGTCCACCTCCGGAGCGACCCGCGCCATGATGGACCCGGTGCTGCGCCGCATGTGGGAACTCGGCAGCCCGGCGCTGCTGCACTCCTACCCCAAGGAGGAGGGCAAGTTCATCGGCGAGGCCCGGCCCCGCACCCTCCCGCCGGGCCGCGCCCAACTCGTCACCCGCCGCGGCGTCCGGCTGATGCAGGTGGGCCATGCCGGCTCCTGACGACGTCTTCCGCGTCGAACCCAACCCACGGCGCCCTCTGTCGAGACACCAGGTCGCCCCGTTCGCGTCCCCCCACCACCCTCCCAGGAGCACCATGACCACCGCCGTCCCGGTCGCCCGCACCCCGGGTCCGTACGGCACCGAGGTGTGCCGGCTGACCATCGCGGGGCCCGGGGGACGCGCCGACCTGGCCGTACCGGTCACCGCACCGGTCTCCGCACTGCTGCCGGTGCTGCTGCGCCACGTCCCCGCCGACCCGGCCAGGCCGGCCGGCACCTGGACGCTGCAACGCCTCGGCGAACCGCCCCTGGACCTCGACGCCACCCCGCAGACCGCCGGCCTGCTCCACGGCGACGTGTTGTACCTGCGGCCCGCCGACGACCAGATGCCGGAGCTGGAGTTCGACGACGCCTCCGACGGCGTCGCGCACGCCGTCGGCGCGCGCGACGACCGGTGGCGCCCGGAGACCACCCGCCGGCTGTTCCTGGCACTGGCCTGCCTGGTGCTGCTCGCCTTCGCCGCCGCCGTGCCGCTGGCGGGCAAGGGGGCGGTCGTGCCGGTGCTCTACGGCGTCGCCGCGGTCGGCCTGGGCGCCGTCTGCACGCTGGACCAGCGGTGGTCCGCCGACCGCGGGATCGCGGTCGTCACCGGCCTGGGCGCCTGCGCCTTCGCCGTGCTCACCGGGCTGACCGCGGCCGACCGGGACACCGGACTGACCGCGCCCCGGCCCGGCGGCATTGCGCTCGGCGCGGTCTGCGGCGTGCTGGTGGCCGCCGTCGTCCTGCTGCCTACCGCGCGGGTACCGCTGGCCGTGACCGGGACGGCGCTGTTCGCTCCCGCGCTGGCCGCGTTCACCGCGGGACTGGCCGCCGCGACGGGCTGGGACGCCGCGCGCAGCCTGAGCGTCGTCGCGGTCGCCGCCTTTCTGTTCGGGCATCTCGCGCCGCGTGCGGCGCTGCGGCTGGCCCGGGTGAGGGTGCCCCAACTGCCGCACAACGCGGCGGAACTCCAGGAGGACGTGGAGCCGCACCAGGAGCAGTCGCTCACCCTGCGCGCCGCGGCCGCCGACGCCCTGCTGACGGTGTTCACGGTCTCCGTCGCCCTGCTCTGCGTGGCCGACTTCGCGGTGCTGGCCTTCGCCGGCGGATGGGTGGCCTGGGCCTTCCCGCTGGTGTTCTCGGGTGCCGCCCTGCTGCGGGCCAAGAGCCTGAACGTCGTCTGGCAGCGTGTGCCGGTCACCTTCTCCGGGGTGCTCGGCATGCTGTCGGTGCTGTTGTCGTGGACCGCCGCGGCGAGCGGCACCGGCACCCGCTGCGCCCTCCTGCTCGGGCTGCTGGTCGCCGCCGTGCTGCTGCTGGTCGGCGCGTGGCGGCTGCCGCACACCCGGCTGCTCCCGGTGTGGGGGCACACCGCGGACGTTCTCGAACTGCTCACCGCGCTGGCCCTGCTGCCGCTGCTGCTGCAACTGCTGCACGTCTACGCCCACGTACGCAACGCGGTCTGAGGGAGAGCTGGGGGAAGACTGTGCAGACCCGACGCGACCACCTGCAGGCGTACCAGTTCGCCACCGGGCGGATGGCCTCCGCGCTGATCACCGGTGACCCCGGCACCGGCGAGGCCCCCATGCGCAGGGCCGGGCTCGGTGCCGTGTTCGGCGTGATGCTGACCTGCCTGCTGATACTGGCCGCCGCCGCCTACGGCTACCTCAAGCCGGCCGACGACCACTCCTGGGCGACCAACGGCGCCCTGATCGTGGAGAGCGGCACCGGCACCCGGTACTTCTACGCCGACGGACAGCTCCACCCCACCGCCAACTACGCCTCCGCGCTGCTGGCTTCCGGCGGCGCCGGCGTACACGACGTCGGCCGCTCCGCGCTCGGCGACGCACCCCGCGGCTCCACCATCGGCATCCCCGGCGCGCCCGAGGAGGTGCCCGACGCGGCCGGGCTGCTGCAGACCGGCGGATGGACGGACTGCCTGCGGCCGGGCAAGGAAGTCAGCGAGACGCTGGACTTCGCGCCGAGCAGCGTGCACGCGATGACCGGTTCCGACTACGCACTGGTGGCCGGTCCGGACGGGAAACGGTACGTGCTGTGGCAGAACACCAAGCACCCCATCGACGACCGGTCCGCGCTCCTCGCGCTCGGCATGGACACCGAACAGCCCGTCCCGGTCACGTCGGCCTGGCTGAACGCCTTGCCCGCCGGGCCCGTGATCGCTGCGGCCAGGATCCCGGGTGCGGGTGGCGCGGGACGCACCGTGGCCGGCAAGGCGGAGAAGGCGGGCACCCTGCTGCGTACCGTCGTCTCCGGCACCAGCCACTACTACGTCCTGGAACCCGACGGCGTGGCCTCCCTGACCGCCACCGAGTCCGCCCTGCTGGCGGCCGCAGGTGGCAAGGACCCGCTGGTGGTGAGTCCCAGCGCCGTCGCGGCCCTGCCGTCCTCCGCCGACACCTCCCTGCTGCACCGCATCCCCGACCTGCTGACCGGGACCGACACCACCGCAGACCACTCCGCGCTGTGCCTGCTGCAGAACATGAAGGGCGCCCGGCTGTACAGCACGGTGGTCCGTGAGACTGGCCGGGCGGCCGACACCACCGCCGCGGTGCTCCTGCCGCCCGAGGCCGGGGTGCTGGCCGCGCCGCCCAAGGGCCCGCACGACGCGAAGTCCCCCACGCCGTACCTGATCACCGACCGCGCGGTGAAGTACCCCCTGAGCAGCGACGCGCCCGGCGCGCTCGGCTACGGCGGCCTGACCCCGCGGGTGCTGCCGCAGGCCACGCTCGACCAGATCACCACCGGCCCGCAGTTGAGCCGGTCCAAGGCGCTCGTCGCCGTGCCCGGAGTCAACTGACGTGACCGGCGACCCCGACGAGCGCGCCGCGGCCCGCCGCGACCTCGCCCACCGGCTGTCGGCCCGCCTGGCCCGCGCCGCGCTGCGGGCGGCCGGGCCGTCGTTGGAGTCCAGGAATGTGGGCAACGCGCTGCTGATCCACCCGCGCGGCTTCGTCGACAGCCGGGCGCTGTCCTTCACCCGGCGGCTGGCCGCCGACCCGCAGCACACCCTGGTGGTGCTGGACCTGCCAGCCAGTCCCGAGGACTCGGTGTGGGAGAGCGTCGCCAGAGTCCTGGACCGCAGGGGCGTCAGTTTCCGGCTGGTGCCAGGACGCGGCACCCGCGACGATGTCCGACGGGCCGCGCAGTGGCTCGCCGACCGCCTCGACCGGATGGTGCTCGCCCCCGACGGCACCGTCGTCCCGGCGGCCGGCGGGGCGCTGTTCGTGCCCGCCGACCACGGCACTGGCTGGCTGCACTTCCGCCCCAACCGGTCGGCGGCGCCCGACTCGCGGCGCTTCCCCAAGCCACAATGGGAGTACTCGGTTCCCGACCGCCCGCAGCGGATCGGCGCCGGCGCGGTGGCGGAACCGCTGCCCGGCGGTGTGTGGATCAGGACCGGTCGGGACGACGCGGCGTCCTCAGGGGAGCGGCAACGTCTCTTCGACCTGCTGGCCGCGGATCCGGAGTTGCTGGGCATCGTGCTCGGCGGCCCGGGGACCTCCGCCGCCCTGGCACTGGAGGAGATCGCCGAGTTCTGGACCACGGTGCCCGGCAGCGCGCGGCACCTGGTGCGGTTCGTCCCGTACGGTCCGGTGGCCGTGCCCGGTGGCGAGTCGCTGGGCCAGGCGCTGGCCGACCGGCTCGGCCACCGGGTCATCGTGCACGCGGGCGTCCCGGCGCCCGGTGCGGACGGCCGGTCGCGCGAGGTGCGCACCCTGCTCGCCGACGGAAGCCTCGGCTGGCGCCCGTACGCGGACGGGTTCGGCTACGCGCCGCGCGCGGAGACCGGCGGTCACCCGGTGCCGCCGGTGGCGCTGGGCACGCGGACGCCCTCCGGTGCCGTCACCGCGGTGGCACCCGGGGTCTACCGCTACGCCCAGGACGTGCTGCTGGAGATCGTGCAGAGCGGGCTGTGGGTCCGGCCGCCGGCCGAACCGTTCGACGGCTACAAGGTGCGGACCGCGCCCGCCGACCCCGCGGCCCCTGCCATCCTGTACGACCAGGGCGACCCGGCGATCGCCGACCGCATGCGGACGGTGGCCTACGACCTGGTGAACACGCTCGACCCGGCGTTCGCCGACAGCGGTCGCGTCCTGCCCGCCAGCGCCGCGGGACGCATTCCGCCCGAGACGTACCCCGCGGCGCACGTGGCGTTCGCTCCGGCCGTCGAGCCGGCGGGCCCCGTTCCGGCGATCGACGCCGCGCCGAACGGCCGCCCGGTGAACGGCGGTTCGCCGGCGCGGCCCTGGCCCGAGGGCCAGCCTGGGCCGGCGGGCGGCTGGTCTCTGGAGGGCGGCCCGTCCCCCGCGCCGGCCCAGCCGGCGGCACGATCGCTCCCCGCATCCCCGCTGCCACTCCCGCCGGAGCCGGTGCCCACCTGGACCGAAGACCCGCCGTCACCGGGCGAATCCCCTTCCCCCGTGCGGCCGCTGGTCGAAGCACCGCGTACCGCCGACCCGTCGCCGGGTGCCTCCTCGCAGGTTCCGGCGCATCCTGGACCGCCACCGGCCGCGTCTTTCCCCCGGGGCGTGGGTCCGGTTGGCGGCGGGGCGGAGGGTGCCCCCGTGCCCTCCGCCCCGCACGGCGCGACTACGCCGCCCGGAGGCGGGCCGTCCGCGCCCGACGACGCGGCGTCCGCGGCTTCGGTCCACGTTTCGGCCCTGGCTCCGCGTATCCGACTGGAGTCGCCGGACCCGCCGCGGCCCGCCGCGGATCCGGCGGCAGAGGGCACCCCTGCCACGCGGCCGGAAGCCGGGCCGGCCTCCCCGCCCCCGGAGCCGTCGGCCCTCCCGGCGTCGCCGATGTCCCCGACGGCTCCGACGCCCGCGTCCGACGCGCTGGTCCGGGTGCAGCCCCAACCCGCCCCCGCCGCCGACGTGCTGCCGCCGGCGAAGGGCGTCGAGCGGGAACGCGACTGGCTGCGGCGCAACCTCGGCGCCCGCTACGACACCGCGGCGGCCCTCGTCTCGCGCGTACTGTCCGAGGCGCCGGGGCTGCACGGCGGGCCGCGCAGTTCGGTGGGCGCCTCCCTCACCGACCTCGCGGCCGTCCGCCTTTACCTGACGGGAAGCACCACGGCGATCGACGCCGCCATCAGGTCGGGCGCCACCGGCCCGCACGTGCCGCTGGCGCGGTGCGTCGCCAGCGGACTGCGGCGCCTGCCCTCGCACCGGGGCGGCGCCATCGTGCGGGCCGCTCTCACCCCGGCCGAGCGCGCCTGGTACCGCGAGAACATGGTGGTCGTCGAGCGGTCCTTCCTCGCCGCCCTGTCCTCGATCCGACCCCGACTGCCCGGCGACACCGACATCGTGCTGTGGTCGCTGACGGCCCGGCGGACTGCGCTCGTGGTCCCGGAGCTGCCCGACCGCCTGCTGTTCGCGCCCGGCACCCGGTTCAAGGTGCTGCGCACGATCGGCGGCGACCGCCCGGCCGTGCTGATGCGCGAGATGGCCGCGGCCGAGCTGGACGAACGGGGCCAGCCGCACGAGGAACGCGTCCCGCTGGACGAGATCGCGCTCACCGGCCTCGACCACCTGCACGCTCTGTGGCAGAAGGCCGAGGACGCCACCGACGAGGACGCCATGGGCGATCCCCTCCCGCCGGAGCACGCGGACGCCTTCCGCGCCGCCCCCGGGCTGCTCCAGCGACCGCCCGGTGATCCGGGTGATCCGGGCGCGCCGACGCCGGCACGCGACCCCGGTACCACGCCACAGCAAGGGGGAACTCCGTGATCCGCCAGGTCCTGCGCGTCTCCCCCACCGAGGGCGTCGCCTACCGCACCGTCTCCCAGGCGCTGGCAGCCGCGCCGGACGGCGCGGTGATCTCCGTCGCGCCGGGCACGTACACCGAGTCGCTCACTCTCAGCCGGGCGGTCACGCTGTCCGGCGACGGCGCGCCCGGCAGCGTACGGCTGGAGTCGCCGATGGGCAGCACGGTCGTGGTGGAGGCCGACGCGGTGCGGCTGTCCGGCCTGACCCTCCACGGGTCCGACGCCAACGCCGCCGTCCTCGACGTCCGCCGCGGGCAGGCCGCGGTAGAGAACTGCACCGTTTCTGGCGACAAGGCGTGGGCCGCGGTCATCGCCTGGCAGTCCGGGCACCTGGCCGCCCGGGACTGCACGGTCACCAACCCCGGCGGCGCGGGTGTCGTGGTGACCTCAGCCGCCGACAACACCCTGGAGGGCACCACCGCCCGCGACTTCGGCTCCTCGGCGGTCGTCGTCGCCGAGAACGGCCGCCTGACCGTACGCGGTTGCACCGTCGAACGTTCCGGCGGCAACGGCATCTGCGTCAACGGCCAGGGCACCGTCACCGTCGAGCGCACTACGGTGGCCGACAGCCGTAAGCCCGCGGTCGTCGTGGAGCAGGACGCCAGAGCCGAACTGGTGCGCACCACGGTGACGTCGTCCGCGAGCCTCGACGCGTATCTGACGAGCAAGGGCCTGACCACACTCATCGACTGCCAACTGACCGGATCGGGCGGGCAGTCACTTCACATCGGCGGAGGCGCGGCCCCGCAATTGCGCAGCTGCACACTGGAATCGGCGGCCACGAGCGGCCTCCAGGTGACCGGCGGCTCCACACCCCGGCTGGAGGACTGCACGATCACCGGCACCCCGCTGGCGGTGATCGTCGAGGAAGGAAGCCGGGCCGAGTTCCAGCGGCTGCGGATCCGCCGCGCGCAGCGAGCCGCGGTGCAGATGAGCGGCGAAGCGACCGCGGACTTCCGGGAGTTGACCGTCGAAGACGGCTCGGCCGGGCTGCGCGTGTCCGGCTCCGCCCAACTCACCCTGAACTCCAGCGAGATCGAGGCCGAGCACGGCGCCGGCCTGGAAGCCAACGAGGGCGCCACCGCGCTTCTCACGGACGTACGGCTGCGCGCCGCCGGCGACTGGGGCCTCGCCGTGTCGGGCGGCGCACGCGCCGCCGTCGCGGACTCCTCCGTCACGGGCGCGGGCGTCCTGGTCGGCACCGACGGCGAGGCGCTGCTGCGCGACAGCGAGGTGTCCGGCACCGCCGGAGACGGCGCACGGGTACTGGGCGGCGGCACCCTCATCGCCACCGGCTGCCGTGTGCACGAGGCCCAGGGACACGGCGTCAACATCCAAATCTCAGGGCGCGCCGACCTCACCGACTGCGTGATCACCGGCAACGTCGGCGATGGCGTACGCAGCAACTCCGAGGAACCGGTGCTGGTCCAGCACTGCGACGTCAGCGGGAACGGCGGCGCGCAGGTCAACCGGCTGCGCAGCCAGGACGGCGTACCGGCCACCGCCGGCGCGGCGGAAGCCGCCCGCGAGCCGAGCCCCGGGCCGGACAGTGCCGCGGTGGACGGGCGCGGGACCGCGGCCGGTACCACCGGCCCGCTGGCCGAATTCGACGCCCTGGTCGGCCTGGAGAGCGTGAAGCGCGAGGTCACCGGTCTGATCAACCTCAACAAGATGGCCCAGCGCCGGCACGAACTGGGCCTGCCCATGCCGCCGATGAGCCGCCACCTGGTCTTCGCCGGGCCGCCCGGCACCGGCAAGACCACCGTGGCCCGGCTCTACGGTGCGGTGCTGGCCGAACTCGGCATCCTCGCCCAGGGGCACATCGTCGAGGTGTCCCGGTCCGGACTGGTCGCGCAGATCATCGGCGGCACGGCCATCAAGACCACCGAAGTGTTCACCAAGGCCATCGGCGGCGTGCTGTTCATCGACGAGGCGTACACGCTCACCAACCAGTCCAAGGGCAGCGGGCCAGACTTCGGCCAGGAGGCCGTCGAGACACTGATGAAGCTGATGGAGGACCACCGTGACGAGATCGTCGTCATCGTTGCTGGCTACTCCGAGCAGATGGACCAGTTCCTGGAGTCCAACCCCGGCATGGCCTCGCGCTTCGCGCGCACCGTGGAGTTCCCCAACTACGAGGTCTCCGAACTCGTCACCATCGTGCAGGGCCTGTGCGGCAAGCACTACTATGAGATGGACGACTCGGCGCTGGACGCCCTCACCCGCTACCTGGAGGCCATTCCCAAGGGGCCGACGTTCGGCAACGGCCGTGTCGCGCGCTCGCTGTTCGAGACCATGATCAGCAATCAGGCGTCGCGGCTCGCGGCCGATCCCTCCTCGGACGACAGCACCGCGCTGAACCGCCTTTCGGCCGCAGACGTCCCGGCGGCGGACGTACCCGCGGGGGAGGACGTATCGCCCGCGGGGGTCGCGGACGTACCGGAGCCCGGGGCCGGAACCGCCGCTCGGCCCGGCCCGGGACAGCCCGCCCCGGCGCCGACCGGCCCGCCGCAGCGCTCCGCCGCCCCGCCGGCCGAGCCGCCGCCCGCCATGCGCCGCCTGGCCGGGCTGTGCGGCCTGGGAGAGGTCCGCGCGGCCCTCCTGAAGCGCGTCAACGACCTGGTCTCGGCGCGCCGGGACGGCGTGCCGCCCGCCCTCGCGGCGAACATCGTGCTGGCGGGCGACACCGGTAGCGGTCGCACCGCCGTGTCCGCGCTGTACGCGAAGTGCCTGGCCGAGACCGGCGTGCTGCGCAACGGGGCGGTGCACCGTATCGTCCTGTCCAAGGTGTTCGCCCGCGGCCCGGGGGAGGCCCGCGCCCACACCGCCGCGCTGTTGGCCGACGCCGACGGAGGCGTCTTGGAACTCGACCTCGACACCGCCTTCACCGCGCGCCCCGCGGCCGAGCGCACCGCCGTGTGGGACGCGGTCGTCGCTGCCGCGGAGCGCACCCCAGTGACCGCGCTGGCGCTGCGCGGCCCCCAGGGCCGGCTCGGCGAACTCATGCGCGAACGCCCCGACCTCGCCCGCTGTTTCGGACTGTTCCTGCGCTTCCCCGCGTACACCGCGGAGGAGTTGGCCGAACTGATATGTCGGCGGCTCGCCGCCCGGGGACACGAGGTCGACGGTCCCGCCCGCAGCGCGCTGGTGGCGCGGCTGGCCGACCGGCCGCTCGCCGACGGCGCGCGCGGAGCACACCGGCTCGCCGACCGGATGGCCGAGCGGGTCACTCCCGAGCGGGCCACGGGCGCCGCCACTCCCGCCGCACCGTCCGTTCCCGGGCCCGAGTCGGCCGCGCACAGGCAGACAACGCCTCCTGTACCGGCAGGCAACAGGAAACCCGCCGCATACCTCGCGGGCGGGTTGGCAGCCCACGATTGACAGTGGAAGCAACAGCTCTTGGTGCGGCGTCGGACGGCGCGGCACCCGTAGCCGGAAGGACAGGCCATGGGCACACCGATCCCGGACACGGGACTGACCAGTATCGACATCGACGGAATGCGGGCCACGATGCCCGCGTTCGAGTCGGCGCTGGCCGAGACCGGCAATGAATACGCGAGCCTGGAGGCGCAATTCGAGACCCTGGGGGCCAACTGGACAGGCGAAGCGGCGCAGGGATTCCTGGAGGCCATGCGCCAGTGGCTGGAGAACTTTCAAGCCGTCCGGTCGAAGCTTCAGATCATCTACGAGACGTTCGAAGCCGACACCGGAAACTACCAGGCCGTGCACGGCAACACCGTCGACGAGGCGAGCGCCCTCAAGAACGCGATCGCGGGTGGCCTCCCCGGCTTCTGACGCGCGGTCCCACGGCAGCACCCCCCCAACGAGCCAAGGAGCAGTGGTATGACGACGTATCAGGTCAGCCTCGAACAGATGCAGTACGTCGAGGGTGAGATGCAGGCCATCAACAACAGGCTCAGCCAGACGCTGGCCAACTTGAACGACGAGGTCCACCGGAACCTCCAGCACTGGCTGAACAGCGACCCGAGGCAGCTCTACAACACGAGGCAGAAGGAGTGGACGGAGCTCGTCGCCGCGATGCAGAACCTGCTCAACCGCGCCCAGGTGGCAGTGGGCAACATCGGTGAGCACTACGCAGCCGGCGAGAAGTACGGCGTCAGCCTCTGGGAGCAGTGAGGCAGGTGGACCGTGAACATCTCGCCGCGGAGGAGGTGATCACCCATGGCAGACGGCCATAAAACCGCCGGTTCGAGCAGTAACGCTTTCGGTGATGGCGAAAACACCGAAAAGCCAGACTCAACGGACGGCGAGTACCAGCCGCAGCCGTACCCGGGCGGCCCGTACGTCCCCGGTAACGGTACGGTCGACACAGGTCAGCGAATACCGGACCCGCCCGACGTTCCTCGCGTGCTGGGCAACGGTTCGGGGAATGTGTCCGCTGACACCACTGCACTGAAGATCTTCGCCGACAACCTGGAAACCATCTACGGCGAGTTGGACACGGCCAGGCAGAAGCTGGAGGTGGAGAACCTCCTGCCCCTTCGGGCCGGAGCCGATGAGTTCGTGGAGGCGCATAACCTCACGTCCATGATCACCGGCCCGCGCGGCGGTGAGGGTCTGCAGGGGAACTACCTGACTTCGCTGCATGCCCTGAAGAAGGCCCTGCAAGACACGGCCGACGGGATCAGAGAGATCGCCGCCAAGTACTCGACGATCGAGGAGCTCAACGCGAAGGCAGGCAGCGACCTGACTGATCTGATTCAGAACGTCCAAAGCGACATTCAGAAGCTCCAGTCGGCGACCGGGGACTCAGGTACGGGTACGACCACCACAGGGGCCGGGGACACATCGGGTTCGTCGGGCAGTACGTATCCGCCGGGGTCGGGCAGTACGTACCCGCCGGGTACGGGTACGACCACCACAGGGGCCGGGGACACATCGGGTTCGTCGGGCAGTACGTATCCGCTGGGGTCGGGCAGTACGTACCCGCCGGGTACGGGTACGACCACCACAGGGGCCGGGGACACATCGGGTTCG
>NZ_KQ948748.1:126720-127810 GCF_001514195.1 Streptomyces griseorubiginosus
TCGGGCAGTACGTATCCGCCGGGGTCGGGCAGTACGTATCCGTCGGGTGCTCCTTATGGCTATTCGGCTGCCACACCGAGCGTGTGGGGTGCTCCGTCCGGTACCGCTTCGTCCGCAGCAACGCCGCCGGCGCCGGACGACTGGGACGAGGGTTCTCCGCCGACGTCAGGGAACGCGGACGGTCTGACGGGGGATGCTCCGTCCAGTGCCGTTCCGTCCGCAGGAACGCCGGCGGCGCCGGGCGAGCCGAAACACTGGGGCTACGGTTCCCCGCCGACGTCGGTGAACTCGGACGGTCTGACGGGGGAGCCTGCGCCGGTGGCTGAAGGTCCCGGTCCGGTGGTGCATCCGGGAGGAGAGGTGCGGGTTCGTCTGGATCCGTCGGCTCCGTCGGATCCTGATGTGAGGGTCAAGGCCGACGACGTGAGGGTCATGGCGGACGGGTCCTCGGACTCCGATGTGAGGGTCAGGACGGACGGGACGTCGGGCACGACGTTGTACAAGGGTTCGGTGCGAGAGAGATCGACCGGACTGCCTGGGTTCTAGGCGGTCACGAAACCACAGCCGCGAGGGGGATGGGAGCGCGTAGGGCATGGCCGACGACAGCAGCGGGACGGGTGACTCCGGTTCCGGGGTGGACGGCGGGAGCAGCGGTTCGGGTAGTGGCACGCCTTCCGAGACCGGTGACTACAGCCAGCTGGACTGGAAAGACGTCATGCGCTACGTCACCGGCTCCGATCCGGACAAACCCGAGGTGGACGGTTCGCAGACTTCTGATCCGCAGACTATCCAGGATGCCGCGGACGTTTTCTATTTCACGCAGATAGTGCTCCAGAGGACGGCTGAGAATCTCGGTCAGCAGGTGGAGGCGCTGACGGGGCCGGACGGGCCCTGGCAGGGCGGGGCGGCTCAAGCCCTGAGCGGTGCCATGAAGACGTTGGCGAAGCAGACGCAGGACATGGCTGACACGCTGTGCGACAGCACCGGCGACTACAACATTCCGCAGCAACTGGCGGACAACGCGGCGCACTTGCAAGGGGCAATCGACAAGCTCAACGACATCGACTACTGGTACGCGCAGCAGGCCCTG
>NZ_KQ948748.1:128278-141140 GCF_001514195.1 Streptomyces griseorubiginosus
AATGGGGGCGGCGGAACAACGTAAATCTCGTCATGCCGAACGGGCGGGTCGCGGTCAGCCAGGCGCACACCACGCCGAAGCTCACGGACCTGCTCACCCGCGACATGCAAGCGGTGCTCAACACGCTGGCGGACAACTACAAGGTCAGCACCAACAACGTCGGCTACTCCACGCCGCCCACCAACCCGGTCAACAGCCCCGGAGGCCCCGGCCCCACAGACTCCGGCGGTACCAGCGGCTACGGCGGGCCCGACCCGTATCCCGACTTGGGCTCGGACTTCGGCGGCGGAAATCTGCCTGACTTCGGTTCCTCGGGTCCGGACAGTCCTGCGCCGTACCCCGACATGGGTTCGGGCGGAGATGGCGGGAATGTGCCGGACTTCGGTTCATCAGGTCCGGACAGTTCTGCGTTGTATCCCGACATGGGTTCGGGCGGCGGCGGCAGCGGCGGTGGGAACCTGCCGGACTTGGCGGCTTCGGGGGGCCCAGCGCCGTACCCGGGCGGCGGCTCCGATGGTGCCGGCGGGAACCTGCCGGACTTCGGCGACACGGGTGCGGCCAGTCCTGTGCCGTATCCCGGCGGCGACACCGGCGCGGTCGGCGGCACGCTCGATCCGAGCATGGACGCGGCCCTGAACCCCGGCGGCACCGGGCCTGTCACCGGGGACATGCCCGGCCCGGTCCCGTATCCCAACCTCTCGCTCGGCACCGGCGCGGGCGGAGGCAAGACCGGGGCGTCGGAGGACTCGAGCAAGGTTCTCTCGCCGTATCCGGACAGTGCCGACGACTTCGGCACCGGATCCGTTGGCAGCCCTGGCAGCGTCGACCTCCCCGGAGACTCCGGACCCTCCGAGGCGTCCGGTTACTCCGGCTCCGACCTGCCCGCCTTGAACACGTCCGGAATCGCCACCCCGGACCTCGGCGAGCAGTTCCAGCCCTACCCGGAAACCTCCCTCGCCTCCGACACGGTCGGCCAGGGCGTCGGCAGTCCCGGCACTGTGGGCTCGTCGATGCCGATGATGCCGATGGGTGGGATGGGTTCGGGTGCGGGCGGTGCGGGTGCGGGGGGTTCGGACGTGCCGCCGTCGGATGCGTCGGGTCTGTTGCAGGGCAGTGCGGAGCCGTGGCAGGGGAACACGTCGCTGGGCGGGGTCGGCAGCCTGCCGGACGGTACGGTGTCGGGCGGTCCGGGCCTCGATCTGCCGGGCGGGCCGTCCTCCCAGACGGGTCCGGACGGTCTGGATGGTCTGGACGGTTCGGCGGTCGGCGGGGGCACGCCCGCGCAAGGCCCGGGCGTAAACGCCGCCAGTACGCCGATGATGCCGATGATGCCGATGGGCGGCATGGGTGGCATGGGTGCGGGGAACAACGACGGCGACCGGCCCGCGTCGGACGCTTCCGGACTCCTGGCTGGCGACCGCGAGCCGTGGTCGGTCACCCCGGTGCGGCACGGCGTCGACGCCGGCACCTCGCCGGGCGCGGCGCCGGGCGCCGGGCAACTGCGGTTGCCCGGCATCGACGCCGCGGCCGCGGCCGGACCCGCGGCCGGGGCGGATGACTCCGGCTCCGCGTCCGCCGCCGCGCCGACCGGCGTGCCCGCCGGCCCGGATGTCGCCCCTGAGACCACGTCACCGGCCGACGAGTCCGCGACCGCATTGCTGGAAGGGCTGTCGTTCCTGGCGGCCGGGGCGTGGGGCGCCGCGGCCGGTTCCGGGGTGGGCGTGGCCGGCCGCCCGGACGACCGCCGCGGCGAGCGGTCTACGGCATGGCAGGACGCGCTCTGGGAAACAACCCCGGCCGAGGGCGTCGGCGCGCCGGACGCCACGTCGGCGGATGATGCCCCAACGACGTCCGACGAGGCGGGAGTCGGTTCGCACTCGCAAGAGGTCGCTTCGGCGGGTGCCGTCCCGGCGGGCGCTGCGCAGCCGGATGTCGGCCCGCACGAAACTTCTCCTGCGGACTCCGGCGCGCCGGACGCCGTGGTCCACGCGGGGTCCGAGCTGCAGGAGGCTGCTCCCGCAGGGGCCACTCCGGCGGGCGCTGTTCCAGCGACGGCCACTTGGGCGGGCGCGGGCTCGCAGGGAGCCGACCCGGCCGGCTCCGGTGCGCCGGACGCCGTTCGTTCGGATGCCGCTCCGGCGACCGCCGCTCAGGGAGTCGGCCCGGAGGAGGGGGCGCAGGCATCGGAGGCTGAGGTCCCGGCGACGGCCGGCGCCGTGTCCGAGGCGGCCGCCGTCACGCCCGCGGCAGTCCCCCTACGACTCGAAGCGCAGGGTCCGCGCGCTCCGGGTGTGGACGACGTGGGGGCGGAGGCGGGCGCGGATCAGATCGCGCCGCATGCAGGGTGGGAGGCGGTCGCGCAGGCCCAGCCCGCCGACGTGGCCGCCTCCCCGGCGCTCGGCCACCCGGCGCAGGGGACGGCGCACGAGACGCTCGCCCACCCGGCAGGCGCGACCGTCGCCGCGTCGGTCGGCACGGCCGGTTCGGGCAGTTCGGCCGGTTCCGTCGGTCCGAGCAGCAGGCCGCTTCAGGCTTCAGCGCAGACCTCCCCGCAGACCTCCCCGCAGACCTCCCCGCACCCGCCGGTCGAGGGATCGGCCCGCAGGCCGGTGCAGAACGCGGCCTCCGGAGTGCGTACACCAGCCGCCGGTTCCAGCGCCGATGTTCCCGCTGTCGTCCGCACCGACGCGGCGCGCACCGGTGCCGGTGCACCCGCCGACCCCGTAACCGCCGCTGCGGGACCGGCAGTCGACGACGTGTCCTCCTGGGACGCGCCGGACACTTCGCTGCTGCACTTGCTCGGGGAACCCTCCGCAGGGGCATCCGCTCACACCGCCGGGTCCGGCGCGCTCACCGCGGACCAGGGGACGGCCGCCCTCATCGGGGCCGCCGGCGCCGCGTATGCGGTCGGACGACTCAACTCCGCAGGCGCGGCAGAGCCGTTCGGCGAACCGGTACGACCCGCCTGGAAGCCGAAGCCGCTCGGTCCCGGTACCCCGCGGCGCATGGAGTTCACCTGCGCGACCGGGCCGGACGAACGGCCGGTCGCGCAGAACTCCGACGAGCCGGAGGATCCAGACGCCCAAGGCAACGGCCGGAAGGGCGCCAAGGGCAAGAAGGCGGACGACCGCGAGTCCAGCAGCGTGGCCGAACTGCTGCGGCAGAGCAAGGAGATCTGGGGAGCCGGCACGCGCCGTACGGGCACCCCCGGCTGACATCCGGCCACCGCCGCGCGGTGGTGGCCGGTGTGTATGAAGGCAGAACCGGCTGTTCACACGGTCAACGACGCCCGCACCCGCTTGGTATCCGAGTCCCGCCGGGCTTGACTCGATCGCGTCCGGCCGGTGGGGACCACAGCAGGCAGGAGGACATCGATGCCATCCCCCTACGACCAGCAGATCGAGGATCTGCTGACCGAGTACCGCAGCGCGCGGGAGCAGGCGGTGGACACCCACCGCCGCATCAGCGAGATCGAGGCCACGGCGACCGCGCCCCGGCGTTCGGTCAAGGTGACCGTCGGAGCGCAGGGCCAGGTGACCGCCCTGGAGTTCCCCACCAGCGCCTACCGCACGATGGCGGGGAAGGAACTCTCGAAGGTGATCGTCAGCACCCTGGAGAAGGCTCGTGCCAAGGCGCTGGAACAGGTGATGGAGACAGCCCTCGGACCCCTGCTCGGCGGCCTGACGCCGGCCGCGCTGGCACGGGGCGACATCGACCCGCGTGCGCTGATCCCCGAGGACGTGCGTATGCCGGACGCGGTCCGGGCGTACATCGAACAGGGACTGGGCGCGACGAAGGCAGGCGGACGTGAGTAGCAGCGGGAACGACGGGGGTGCCTCTTCGTCCTCTGGGTCCTCTGGGGACGGTCAGGTGCACGTCGACACCGAGAAGATCCAGCTGGCCGCCGACGCCCTGGGCGAATTGGCGTGGACGCTGAAGCAGGCGGCCCACACGCTGGAGGAACGGTCGGAATCCCTCGGCCAGCCGTGGGGTGACGACGAGAACGGCAAGAAGTTCTTGGCCAACTACGCGCAGTCTCACTCCGACGCGGTGAAGGCCGGGACCGATGGCGGCGCGGCGCTCGCCGACGCGGCAGGCCAACTGAACGACCTGGTGGCGGCGTTGAACGCCATCGAGGCCCAGGCGGTCATCACCGGCCAGCAGGTGGCGATCGAACCGACCAACGGTGCGTGACGGATGAGCGGTACACCGGAAGGAGCCGAGGGCGTGGCGAGCACGGCATCGCAAGGAGCTGAAGGAGGGGGAGAGGCCCCCTACGAGATGCCGACGCCGCCCGACCACGTCGTGGAAGCCGCCAGGCTCGCCCCCGACCACTGGTTCGGCCTGATCGACCCCACCTGGTCGGGGCAGGGCGAGCCACCGGAGTGGGCGATGATCGGCAGCTGGCGTTCCGACGAACACGGCGAGATCGTGGAGTGGCAGGAGAACGAGGACTACCGCCCCTCGCCGAGGGCTCTGGGCTGGGCCGACCCGACCGACCCGGTGGACGCGGCGATCCAGCTGGCCACCACCGACTACGGACCGCCCGAGGACATCGCCCGCGCCCTGGCCGTGCAGGAGATCGCGGTGTTCATGGCGCCGGGCGGCGCCCTGCTGTCCGCCGTGGCGCCGGACGACGAGACCCCCGTCGTACCGGTGTTCACCTCACCGCAGCACTTGCAGACCGCGGGCCGCCTGTCCTTCCGGCCGATGAAGGCCCCTGAGCTGCTCAACCTGGTGCCCGAAGGCCATCTGCTCTTCCTCAACCCCTCCGGCCCGGTGAGCATGACGCTGGAACTCGGGCCGCTGCGCGAGGCGGTCGAGGCCGCGGGCGTCGCCGACCACGAGGACGGCTGGCTCGGCGCCCTGGACGACCTGCTGCCCGCCTCGGTGGCGGCAGACGACACCGCTGCCTCCTCCGACGAGGACGGTCCGGGCCGGGCCGCCGTGCCGTCGGCTCCCGTCGCACCCCCGCGTGACGGCTCCGCCGCGGCGGCCGACGTGGCGAGGGGCGACTTCCTCTGACCGGCTCCCCGTCCGCTGTCGCGGCGCCCCCCTGTTCTGCGGCGGGCGCCGTACCGCGGCATGCCCGGACGGGCGGGTGGCACGCATGAGCATCATGATGCCGCCGGAGCTGGAATGGGTGGCCGCCCTGGCCGGCGGCACCTGGCCGAAGGCGGACGAGGACAAGCTGTGGGAACTGTGCCAGGCGCACAAGGACTACGCGAAAGAGCTGCGCTCGATCTCCGAACGGTTCGGGAACGTGCTCTCCGACGTCCGGGCGGGCGTTTCGGGCGCGACGGCGGAGCAGTTCGAGTCCTACCTGCAGAAATTCCAGGGGAACCTGGATGATGTCGCGTCGGCCTGTGAGACGCTGGCCGACCGAATAGACGAGTTCGCGGTCAAGGTCGAGTACGCCAAGCTCATGATCCTGATGACTTTGGCCTCGTTGGCGGCAGAGATCGCCTTCCTCGCCTGGTTCGCCCCCTGGGCGATCAGCGCCTGGCTCGCCGCGGGCCGGAGCATCATCACGAGGATCATCGCAGCACTGGGACTGGGCGCCTTTGTCGGCGGGGCATTGGGCGGCGTCATGTCTGCGGCGGCCCAGGGCATCCAGTTCCTCATGCATCACCGGCACGATTTCAGCTTGGGTGATTTCATCACCGCCGTCGGGTCCGGTGCGCTCGCCGGATCCATCACCGGCGGACTGTTCGGGGGGGTGGCAGAGCTCGGCGCGCCCGGAGAAGCCATCGTCTCCTCGCTCCTGGGCAAGATGGCGCTGGGCGGTCTCGGCGGCGCGGCCGGGACGGCCGCCTCGGACGCGGCGTTCGGCCTCGATGGCTCCCCCGGGCTCGGTTTCGTCGCGGGCCTGGTCGGCGGCGCGATCGGGCACACACCGGCGCTGCGCGGCGGCAAGGGCGGCCCGGACGGCGACGGCTACGTCAACATCCCGGAAATGGACGAGACGCCACCCGACCTCGGCGGCGATGTTCCGCACGTGTCCACCGAGACACCGGGCCCGGACACTGCTCCTCCCGAGGGCGCGAGTGGGTCCGGCCCCGTCGGTGCCGGTGTTGGTCTTTCGGTCGACGGGCCGGGCAGTGGTCGGCGTGGGCCGGGCGATGAGGGAGGTGAGTTCGACGGCTGGGAGAGCGAGGCCGGTTCGTCCTACGGCGAGCCGTATGCGCCGTACGAGGGGTCGGGCACGGGCTCTGACGGGAGCGAGCGTGACCCGCTGCTGGGCGGTTTCCAGGAGAACGGCGGGCAGGCCGGGGGCTCCAACGGCCGCGGCTCGGGCGGCCTGTTCCCCCCGGCGGAGTACAAACCGATCCCGGAATCCCCTCACTTCCGCTGGGACCCACCCGACGAGCAGACCCCAGAGGCCGGGGGCGCGACGAGCGTGGTGTCCTCGGACAACGGGACGGTGCGGGGCGGCAGCGTCGTCTCGGGGATCGACGACCAGGAACGGCCGCCGGTCTCAAAGTCGGGGGACGGGCCCCGGAACCCGTCCGGCACGCCGCCGATCACGTCCGAGCTGAGCAAGCTCGCTCCGCCCGCCCCCGCAGGCACGAGGCTCACCCCCGAGGCGCTCCGCCAGGTTCCCGAAGAGGAGGGGGACCGGGTGAGCTCCTGGCTGGAGCAGAACGGGCAGCAGACGCCGCCCCCGGCGGCCGGCGACGGTCCGCACGGGCAGAATCCGCTGAACTCGGGGCCGCGGACCGCTCCTGACGGCGGCCTGCCCGGCATGGAGGACCCGCAGGGTCCGCAGCCGCCCTCGACGGTGAACGCGGGCCAGGCACCGCACGGCGTTGCGACGCCGCCGGAGCGTCCGCCCGTGCCCCCCACCGTCCCGGAGCCGCGCGAGATCGAGACGCCCACAGCGCCCGCGGACGGGACCACCACCCCGGAGCAGCCCGCCGGCATCGTGCAGCAGCCGGGCGGCGGCTCGACGCACACCGGCACAGGACCGCAGCCGACGCCGCGGACCACCACGGCGGGCGGTACAGGCACGCCCCCTCGTACACCGCGACCGTCGGAGGCCGGCGCGCCGGAGAAGACACCGCAGCAGTCCGGCCCGCAGGAGCACGGTTCGACCGAGCCCGGCCTCCAGGAAACCGGCCCGCAGCAGAGTGGTTCGCGCGAGGTCGGCGGCGAGGAAACCGGCCCCCAGCAACCCGAGTTGACCCCCGGCGCGCCGCACCCGATCTCCGACGGTCCGCCGCCCGCCCCGTCCCCCACCGGTACCCCGATCCGCGACCCGGAGGCGACCTCTTCGGAATCCGGTACCGAGACGGAAAGCCTGTCCGGGCGGTCTTCCACGGCAACTGAGGCCGGGACCGACGCGACGTCGATCCTCGGCACGGACCCCGAACATCCCGCCGCGGAACCGGGGCTCGCCCCCGCCGGCGAGGTCGCGACACCGCATGCGGCCGCCGACGTCACGTCCCAGCCCCCGGACGGCGATCCGACTGAGCCGACTGGGCCCGGAACCGGAACACCGCACCCGGCACACGAGAACGAGCACCCCGGGTCTGGGAACGACCCGTCCGGCGACGCTCTCAAGCCGCCGGAGATCGGCCCCTCTCCGCTCAAGCCGGTGTTCCAGTGGAACGCCTACCGCGCCGACCGCGACGCCCGTACGAATGAGTTCCTGCACTACTTCCAGCACGAGGAACCCGGTCATGCGGCCGCGGCCCTGACGGACGGCTACCGCTACTTCGTCCAGAAGGACCTGTTCCGCGGCCGGTACCTGCCCTTGGACAGCATCGGTCACCGGCAGGCGGAGGAGTACTTCCTCCGCGCCGTCCTCGACGACTTCAAGAAGCAGTGGCAGGACAAGGGCCCCGAGGGCTACGCCAAGGCGGCGTGGGACAAAGCCTTCGAACAGCACATGGCGACCGCCGACCGCTACTTCGCCAACGCGTCCTCACGCCACGCCGAACTGGTCCGCATGGAAAAGGAGTTCGCCGACGCCGTTGAGCAGGCACGGGAGAACGACCTGTTCGGCGGGCGGTACCTCCAGGAGGCGGAAGGCGTGCCTAGCCGCGACGACTACGAGACCGACCACTACAAAGATCCGACCTACGACACCGACAACGGCAAGCCGCGTCCCGGCGAGGACGGCTTTGTGCCGACGTCCCTGTCCCACCTGCGCGCCGACACCTTCGCGAAGGTCCGCTCGATCGTCGACCGCGCCCACAAGGAGTTCCCCGACGACCAAGCCGCGCAGAGGGGGGCGATCGACGCAGAGGTCTCGGCGCTGCGCGAGAACCTGCCGCAGCGGATCGGACTGCTTGCGGACTCATCCAGGGAGGTCCATGCAGCCACGCGACGGCTTGACGAGATCCTCAACTCCGAGGACGACTTCAACGACTACGGGCTGCCGGAGCACGTACTCGATGAGGAGAACCTCGCCAGGCTCCGTCAGGAGTTCCAGGACGACCTCCACATGTTCTACCAGCGCGCATGGCAGGCCTTCGATCCGGCGGCGGCAGCCGCCCGCGCGCAGGAGGAGCTCCCGCACAACTGGCAGCAGACCGTCCACGACATGCGCAGCGCTTTGGACGGTCGGCTCGCGCGTTCAGCGCGGCCCGGGATCAGCGAGGAAGACCTTGCCGGGCTCCGTCGGGAGTTCGAGCATGACCTCACCATGTCCCTCCAGTGGCCCTGGGAGGAGGCCGAGCCTCCTGGGGCCCGCCCCCGGCCGGAATTCGACGGGGACGATTCTGAGTGGTCTTCCGCGGACACGGTGGTGGGGAGCGAGTCCGATTGGTCGTCCGATTGGTCTTCCGCGGACACGGTGGTGGGGAGCGAATCCGGGTGGTCTTCCGCGGACACGGAGAATTTCGGCGGGGAGGATGTCGCCAGGCTCCGTCAGGAGTTTCAGGACGACCTTCGCGCATCCTTCCAGCAGGCACGGGAGGCCGCTGATCCGGAGGCGGCAGCCGCCCGCGCGGAGGCGGAGTTCGCGCGTTACTGGCAGCAGACCGTCGACCGGATGTTCGACACCTTGGGCAGCCGGATCGGGCATGCCGAGTTCCGGCAGTTCCGTAATGCCGATCTGCAGGAGCGGCTGAACGAGGCGTTCGGCTATTACGAGGACGAGTACCTGCGGTCCCTCGACGAGGGCGCCCAGCACCGCCTGACGACCGAACTCACCCACGTCAACGAGAAGATGGTGGACGAGCACTGGTTCGGCCACCTGAACCGGCCGGACACCCGGGGTCACGTCCAGCCCCGTTGGGACGGCGACGACAAGCGGCCCACCCGCTCCTACGACGACAACCGAGCCCAGCTCGATGCCTCGGTCGAGGCGAGGTTCGACCACGAATTCAACCTGAGGGAGGTCCTTGAGCGCGCCGCCGAGGATTTCCATCCTTTGCGCTGGGACGAGGACGCGCAGCTGGAAGCCCCCGTGGGGGAGAGGCTCTCGCCCGCTGACGCCCTCTTCAAGGAAACCGCCGACGACTTCCGCACGGAAACCGCCCGCACCTTCGACAACCTCTTCGCGCCGCATAAGCACAACATCGACGCATGGCTCGAGCACGAGAAGGACCACGAGAACACCTTCCAGAACACGCTGGACTCCCTCCCGTCCTCCGACCCCGCTCCGGCACCGCCCCGTCCGCCGGAGCCCGAAGCCTCGCCCGATCCGGGGGCCTCGCCGGAACTGGCGACATCCCCCGATCCCGGGGCCTCGCCGGAGTCGGCGACCTCGCGCGGACCAGGCCCGGAGTCGGCGCCCGAGTCCGGACCCCGCTCGGAACCACGTTCTCCCGCCGAAGTCGGCGTCGGCTCGCAGTCCGCCCAGACAATGGTCCAGCGGCCGTCCCCGCCGCGGACCACTCCCGTCGTCAACCGCCCCGCGGACCACGCCGCCGAACATTCCCCCCACGAGCCGGCTCCGCAGGAGCAGATCGTGTCCGCCCGCCCCCAAGAGCAGGCGTCGGCCCACGCCGAACCGGAGCCCCCTGCCACCGACGCCTCCGCCGCCGGATCGCTTTCCGAGGCAAGAAACGGCCAGTCGAACGCGCGGGCGGTCTCTGACACCTGGGCCTTTGCCAAAGAGAAGGCGATCGCCGGCGCCGGTGGGCAGGGTTCACCGGCGGAACGTGTCGCTGCGTGGAAGCAGTACGACGACGCGGTCACGAGGCACAACTCAGCCAAGCAAGACCTGTACGGGCCGCTATATGGCGATACACATCAGAACCTGCAGCGGTGGCGTGGGCGGTTGCGTGAAATCGCCGTCATGGAAGCTCGGTTGACCCGGGCCCGTCAGAAGTTGCAGGACCTGGGGATGGATCCGGACGAGATCGGGTCGCGGATCGACAGGGCTTTCCACGAGTGGCGGGAACGAGAGCGACTGGGCTGGGCGCCGCCTGCTTCTACCCCCGAGTCGCTCCCTGAGAACCAGGACGGTCCGCAGCAGGCTCCCGCCGGGACGCGGCACGTCCCCGTCGAGTCCGACAACCTGGCAGCCGACCAGCTGAACCCACCGGACGTGCGGCAGGACGGAGCCGGCGGCGGGGCCCAGCCGCCGGTCTCCGGCGAGGCCCCGCGGGCAATGCCGGCCACCGACGCGCCGCGGAACGACGGACCACTGTCTGACTCGGACTCCACGGCTCTCTCCGAGCAGCAGTCACCGTCGGGCCTGGAGCAAGGCCCGGAGCCGGAGACGGGCGGCTCTGCGGCGCAAGCCGAGTCGTCCGACCCGGCTCCCACGAACCAGACCCAGACGGCCGCCTCGGAACCGGCCCATACCCCCCCACTGCACGCGTCGACCGAGGTCAAACTGCCGCCGGTCGTGGCACTGCGGATGGAGATTCGGTCGGAGTTGATACGGCTGAAACGTCCTGAGCTGGTCGAGCAGATACCGGGCCCCGAGGGATTGCAGGAGCGGCTCGACAACCGGCCTGACGGACTGCACCACGCGGACTCACGCCGGTATGCGCGCCAAATCGCGCTTGAGCTGATCCGAAACGACCTCGCTCAGCGCCAGGGCCGCAGCATCGAGGAAATTCCCCGGCCGGACACTCTGCAGGGTGGGGGATACGGAAAAGAGAAGGAATACGCGCACCCCATGCGCTTCGTCAGTGCCTCCGGGGAAGAAATCGACCCGAACACCGTGGAGAGCCTGGCGCTGGCATACGGACCAGATCCGGATTCGGCGCTCATCGTCGTCGAAATGAAGAAGTTCTACCGGGGCCCGCACGGTGAGTTCTTCGCAAGCCGCGACGACGGTCTGGCCGCGCATGGATTTCCGGCCGGCGCCGATATCGCGGACGGCGACATCCCCGATTTCGCGGTGCGGGTGCCCGTCCCCGAGCCCATCTTCGGCGTCGCGCAGGTCCATCCCGAAGAGGACATGCGCGCCGATCTCGTCGAACTGCACGAAACGGAAGCGGAACTGGAATGGGCTCTTGACAGCATTCCAGGCGAGCCGGGCAGCCCACCGGTCATTCCGCTCGCGAGTGTGCTGCCGGACGGGTGGGAGTTGACGGAGCTGGGCCGGATCGCGCTCATCGGACCGCGGCCCATCGGGGGCTGGCCCGGAGCCAACGACCAGCACAACATCGGTGTGCCGCTGACCGTCACGCGCCCCTTCCTCGGGTTCGTCCACCAGCACACCACGCGGGACCAGAGCCAGGGCTGGTACACCCGCGACCACCTCGGTGACGCCCTGGCCTTCGCCGATCAACTCGCGGCGATGTTCATCTCCACGCAAACCATCGGAAGGGTCACCCCGGAATCACTGGCGGATGCTCACCGGCTCCTCGCCATCCCCGACCGTGCCGTACAGGAGATACGCGGTCACGCCGCTCTGCTGTACGTCGAAGCGGCCATGAACGTCAGTGTCGGCTTGAGCAAAGGGCTTGACAAGGGGCACGCCGCGGTGCTGCCGCGGCACGATCCGGAACAGCTCTTCGAATCCTTGACTCCGCGGGCGCAGAGGTTCCTGTCCTCCGTCGAACACGCCGTCCTGACAGATTTCGACGGCCGCATCCGGAGCAGGATTCCGCGCATGAGCGCGATGTACGAATCCATGCAGGGTCGTCCGCTCAGCCCCGGCGCCGAGGTGGATCCGCTCAGCTTCCCTCTGCTGAACGAGGAGCTGACCGTCGCAGACCTGCTGCGCACGGGCTTGGGGCTCGGTGGACGCAACCCGGTCACGATGGAGGATGTCACCGCATCCAACACGCTGGATGGACTGGACGACGCCAACGGAGACTTGCTTCTCGCAGTGCAGGAGCTCCGCTACTTCGGGCAGCGAGGCGTCACCGCCGAACAGTCGTTCCAGCAGGAGATGGCCGTCATCAATGCGGCGCGCGGCCTTTACTCGCGGGCGCAGCGGCTGAACCGACCGAACGCCGCCGACGCCGAGCTGGTTCAGCAGGCCTACGGCTGGCTCTGGCAGCGTCAGCAACAACGCGACCTTCTGCCCACCACGTTCGGCCTGCGCGGCGGCGCCCCGGCTACGTCACAGCCAGCGACATTGTCCACCGGGGGGAGTTCCGGCACGAGGTCGGCTTCGCGGCAGGGCAACGCGCCCGCCCCGGAGACGGCTCAGCAGACCACGCAGGAGGCCCCGGCTGCCGCCCCCGGTCCGTACGCGGCGCCGCCGCCGACGCCCCGGTTCGGTGGGGCGCCGATGGCGCCGGACAGCGTGCAGGGAGCGGTGGCCGTGCAGGGGATGGAGGGCGCTGCCGGTCTCGTGGAGTCGGCGCGCGTCGTGGCGCGGCGGTACGCGGGGGCGCCTGGCGGTGTGCCGCAAGCGGTGCTGGACGGCGTGGAACGGCTGGGTGGCGAGGGTCGCGATGAGGGCTATGGCGAACGCTGGTGGGCGGCGCGGAACGCGGCGGCG
>NZ_KQ948748.1:141852-156278 GCF_001514195.1 Streptomyces griseorubiginosus
TCGGCAGCCTCATGGGCGAGTTCACCCGGCCGGTCGATCCGGCGGACGCGGCCCTGGAGGCGGAAGAGGCCGAGGCCGGCGGCGGGCAGCAGTTGGCCGGGGGCGGCCTGTCCCAGGGCGGGCTGCGGGACCGCCACCTGTACCGCCTGGCCTCGATCATCGACGCCTCCACGGACTCCTCCGACTCCGCAGCCCCCGCAACCGTCCGGCCGCCGCGGGACGGCGGCCGCCCCGTGGCGTCCGACACGGTCCAGCGGGACGCCTGGTCGAAGGAACTCGACGCGCTGGCACAGGGCTCGCCGAACGTCGGCAAGCTGCCGGAGGGCACCGCCACCACCCGGATCGGTGCGTGGGACGACTACCTGGCCGCGTACACCGCCCACCAGGAGGCAAGCGGCGGCCACCAAGTCCCGCCCGTCCCAGCCTCGTTCACACAGGCACGGCTCGACCGGGCGATGGATGGTCTGCGCCGCTGGGGCCTGGCCGACCCGCAGTCCCTCCTCGACGCCTATCGGGCCCTCCTCTCCCCGCAGCCGCAGGCCCCAGAACCGGTCGTCACCGCGCCGGACGGGGCGGAGCCCGAGCCGGTCGGCGGGCCGGGGGAGCCGTCGCCGGTGCCGTGGTACGCGCGGGGTGAGGGCGACGTACACGCGCTGGGCGACCTGGAGGTGGTGCGGGTCGGCCGCCCGGCGGACGCCGTGGCCCAGGCGCGGGCGGCGGTGGACGCGTTCGAGCGGGCCCCGGTCAGCGGGCCGGAACAGGGCGCGCCGGTAAAGGCGTTCGGGCAGACCTGGCTGTCCCAGGCTTTGAAGGACGACCTGGTCCACAGCGTTACGCTCGCTCTGGAGTCCACTGACGAGCGCGAGTGGGGCGGTTATCTCCGGTCCGGCATCACCGTGGGGGACAGCACGACCGTGGCGCGGGTGCGGTTCGAGCTGGCGGACGCCGCCGAACTGCCGGATCCGGAGAAGGATCCCGTGCTGTCGTTCGGTGTGTCGAAGTACGGGGACACCTCGTTCGCGGAGAGTGCGTCGCGGGAGTCGGACAACGGCGTGGGGCTCACAGCTGGAGGGCTGCTCCGCATGGCGCAGGGCGCGGTGTCCGCCGTCGCGCCCTCGGTGCAGATCAACCCCAGCACCTCGCGCCGTACCACGCACGGCGTCGCGGACGAGGTCCAGGCGGGCAGCCGGCCGACGAACACCCAACGGGTCGACGTGGCGCACGGTCTGCGGATCGTGTTCTCCGCGCGGACTCGCGACGGCCGTACGGTCGCCGCGAGTCGGCCGGTGAACGGGAAGACGGTCCAGGCACGGCATCCCAAGGCGTTCGCGCAGGACCCGGTACACCCGAAGGCGCCGGTCGCGGTCCGCAACCCGGCGGCGGTGGAGGGCTTCGACCGGACGCTGGGCGCGCTGGACACCCGGGCGCTGGAAGACGCGTTCCTCAAGGCCCTGCTGGAGTCGGAGGCGGTGGCGCCGGGGCGGGCCTCGGCGGTGATGGAGGTGGCCACCGCCGAGATCGTGGACGAGAAGTCGATGCGGGACCGCGGCGAGTACGTGTTCAGCGGGTCGCTGACGTCCAGCCCGATCCAGACGCCGGGCTTCACCGGATACGTGAAGCTCGGGCTCCAGGTGCTGTCGGTGCAGGACCACGGCACGTCGAACGAGGGCGGCATCCGCAACGACATCGCCGAGACGGTAACGGTGAAGAACTCCACCGGGCACGGCCAGCGGACCGGCCTCCGCGGCGGAGCGGACATGACGCTGGTTCCCGGCGTGGCCGTCCACGGGCATCTGTCGGCCGGTTTCCGTTCGTCGCGGGCGACGGAGTCGGCGGTCCAGGGGCAGGCGAAGACAGCGGTCATCCACAACGGGCCGCAGCGCCGGTTCGTGTCGGTGGTGCGGGTGTCGGGCTGGCTGGAGGCGGACCCGCGATGGACGCTGCCGACGTCGCAGCGGTGGACCGGGCACGTCCCGTCGGTGACACGCCCGTTCAGCGCCGACCTGACGGGCGAGATCCTCGTGCCGGAGCAGCAGGCGGAGGCGTTCCTCGCCGCGGTCAGGAGCGATCCGCCGCCGGTCGAGACGGTCCACCCGCGCCCGGCGCCGCTGACCCGGCAGACCGCCCGCGGGGTGGTGGACAAGTTCTGGCGGGCACAGGGCGGCAGGGGGCTCGCGTCGGCCGTACTGGCCACGTCGCCGAAGGCCTACCGCGGTCTGCGCGCGGTGCGGGCGGCCGGCCGGATGACGCCCGCGTTCCCCGAAGGCGGCTTCGCCGACCACGACGGCCACGGGTTCACCGCTGACGGCCTGGCGCCGTTCGTCCGGTGGACCGGCTCACTCCGCGGCCCGGTGGTCGTGCATGTGCCGCACGGGTACGCGTTCAGCCGCGCCGAGCACACGGCGCTGGCCGGGCTCCAGGCCGAACGCAGCCTGCGGGTCTTCGAGTTGGGCGACCCGGCGACCGGGGAAGGACCACGCCGACTGACGTTCACCTCACAGCCGAGTTCACCGCAGCCGGCCACCGCGCAGCCGCCTGCCGGGGAGGAAGGTCCCGACGGCATCGAGATGGTCCCGCAGGACGCGGAGGGCGAGGCACGGATCGACCGGGCCGACGCCACCGCGGAGGACCTGTTCCCGCCCGGCCTGGCGTACGCGTACGTGCTCGACAAACACGGCGTGAGCCACGGCTGGACCGGCCGCGGCGGAGAGACGGTCACCGTCAACCCGGCTCGTACGGCTGCCGGCCCGACCGCTCCCGCCGCCGCGGCGCCCTCGGTCAGGACCGTCTCCGACGTAAAACGGCTGGCCGCGCCCCCGGGCGCGCGGCCTCGGCCGGTGGCGGTGGTGACGGACAAGGAGTCCGGGCAGACCTCGTTGGTGCGCGGGGCCCTGGCCGGCCTGCGCCAGGCAGACGGCCTCGCGGTCACCGAGATCCACGGTGGCCCGTGGAAGCTGATCAACCACGCAGGGCTGCCGGCCGAGGGCTTCGTGGTGAACCCGGCGGGCCGGGTGGTGTGGGGCTGGCAGCCGGGGCCGGTCGCCGACTGGGGCGCGGCGGGCGAACCGTCGCCGGAGGCGCTGACCGGTCTGCTGCGTCAGGCGGGGCGTACCGGTCTGCAACTGGTGGTCGACCCGGATGGACCCGCGGGCGCGCTGCTGAAGGACGCCGTGACGCAGGTGCGCAGCGCGGACGCGGCACAACGGCTCGCCTGGAAGCGGGCGTTCTCCGCGGCCGCGGAGAACGACGGCGCGCAGTTGCCCACACTGTCCACCGACGACCTGCTGCGGATGCTGGTCACCGATCCGGGCGTGCGGATCGTCGACGAGTACGGCACGGTCGCGCCCGGTCTGAACGCCCGCTGGGTCGTGCGCACGACTCCCGGCGAAGACGGCGAGGCACCGACCGTCACGCGACTGCGGCTCGAGGGTGTGGACATCTCCCGGCGGATGGGCGAGGAGTACACGCTGCGCGGGGACGGCACGTTGAGCAGGTCGGTGGCGTGGCCGCACGGCAGCGCCGCCACCGGGCACGTGCGGCGGGCGGTCTTCCCGGCCGACCCGCGGAGGGAGACCCCAGAGCTGGCCGCGCGGATCGGCCTCGGCAGCGCGGTGGTGAAGGAACTGCCCGGCCTGGAGCGGGTGCACGCCGAGGTGCGGGCGATCGTCTACGGCATGATCGACGCGCGCTACGGGCTGCGGCGGAGGGACCGCGCGGCCGGGGTGGCCGGGGACACCCCGCAGGTCACGGACAACGGGACCGGTAGGCCGAAGTCGGCCGAGCGCAGGACGAAGCTGGCGGCGTTCGAGCGCTCGCAGGTGGACAAGCGGCTGCAGATCAGCACCAGCGTGCCGAAGCTGCGGGGCGCGCGGGACCGTGGGTTCGACACCGGGCTGCGCGGCCGGTTCACCGCGGGCGGCCGCCGGTACGACTGGTCGGTGCGGCAGGTGATGCTGGACCGCGACGGTGACGCGCAGGTGGCCAAGGAGACTGGCGTGGCGATCGACCACCAGTCCAAGGGTGGCCGTTCCAGCGCGCAGCACGTCACGCGCGAGTGGGAGGTCGGCGTGGACGGCGGAGTGACCGCCCACGTGGAGGCCGGGCATACCGAACACCGCATCGACATCGGCGAGTTCGGCGGTGGCGTGGACTTCGCCCGGCAGCGCCACACCTCGATGGCCGACGGCACCAAGGGCTACAGGCGGCTGCGGGGCGGAGACGCCGAGGCGGCGCGGCCGGACTATGCCGCCAGGTACCAGGTCACGGTGACCGAGACGCGCCGGTCGCCGACCGCCCGACGTCCGGGCCGGCACACCACCCGCACGGTGAGCCGGGTCATCGCCGGCGACGACGTACGGGTGCCGGCGATCGTCCATCCGACCTTCCGCCCGGACGCGGACACCGCCCAACGCCCCGGGTTCGTCGAGGCGTTCAAGAACACCGCGGCCACCGCGGGCCGCTCCTCCTCAATGAGCGAGGCCGAGTTCGACCAGCTCGTCCGGGGCGACAACGGTGCCCTGGACTTCGACGTCAGCGGCACCGACGGCCTGCACGCGACGTTCACCGGCCTGTCGGAAGCGGTGAAGAGCGCCACGGCGCTGGTGAAGGCGCACGCGGCCGGCGAGCCGGTCACCGAGGCGAACCCCTGGGACGAGCCGGAGTACGTCGAGGAGGTCGAAAAGACGATCACTGAGGGGTTCCTGCGGTCCAACCTGCCGCAACTGCTCGGCCCGCGTGGTGTCCCGATTCCACTGCCTAAGGAGCACCACTGGAACCCGCTGCTGGCGCACGTGGAAAGCTCATTGACGGTGCGGGCGCACCTGGTGCCCGGTGACGAGGACGCGGAGTACGGGGCGCCCCAGGCGTCGGTGGAGAGCTACAGCGAGTACGACACGAAGGTCACCAAGGACGGCAAGGACACCTGGAAGGGCGATGTGGTGGGCTCCGCCGGGCCGGTGTTCCGGTTCGGCAGGCCGCCGGAGGGCGGCAGCGGAGGCGAGGGATCCGAGGGAGGCGCGGCGTCCGAGGAGCCGTCGGAGGGCGCCGCCCGCTCCCGGCGCCGGGCGATCGGTCCCCGCGTCGGCCTGACCGTGCAGGCCAGGGGCGCGCTGGGCCGGGGGACGAAGACCGCGGACACCGCGGGCAGCATCGACGTGTCGCTGCTGACCGAGCCCGGCGGCGAGCAGTCCAGCGCGCGGATCGGCCGCGCGCACCTGGTGCTGGAGTTCACCAGTCTGCGGCAGCCGGTGGACGCCGGGCTGCTGGCCCAGGGCGCCGACCTGGTCACCGGCGGCGACCGCAACTCGGCGCTGACCGAGCGCAAGGCGCATCTGTTGCTGGAGAACGCCGCGGAGCTGTCGATGTCCGCGACGCTGTACGAGGACCTGCGGCACGCGGGTGAGCCCGACCACCTCGAGCCGCCGCCGCGCGCGGAGCAGGCCCGGCACGTCGTACGGGACGACACCGCCTTCGCGGCCGGCTACGCCACGTACGTCGGTGACCGGACGGTCGGCTTCCACGGCACCACCTCCGACGGGCGGACCGTCCACGTCCCGCCGGGAAGTGGTGTGCTGGGCGCGATCCGGGCGGGGCTGCTGGAGTCCGGGCTGGTGGCGGAGCGGTACCTCAACGACACCTCCGACACCTGGCGCGCGCTGGCCGCCACCTACGACACCGAGGAGCTCAAGGCCCACCCGGACGATCTGCGCGGCGTGGGACTGACCAAACGGTACGAGTTCCCCCGCCGGCCGGGCCGCACCCGGAAGATCGCCGTCACGGTCAGGGCCCGCTCGGGCGGCCTGCAGCACGTGCGCACCCGCTACAACGGCGTGGTCACCATGGGCGGGCAGTCCCTGACCCAGCACGAGACGAGCACGAGCACCTCCAGGAGCGCCAGTGGCGGCGTGCGTGCGGAGGGCATGTACTCGTCGGACTTCGCCCACTACGGATCCGGCGACGTGGGGATCGAGTACGAGCGCGAGAGCACCACCGAGCACGGGACCGCGGTGGTCACCCGCGACATCCGCCGCACCAACCCCGTGCCGCGCCAGGCAGGCGGGCCCGAAACCGAGGGCGAGGGCGAGGAGTTCGCCGCCGACCTGACCGACTTCGTCATCGAGATCCACGACGACACCGAACTGCCCGAACCACTGCGCCGCGTACCCGACATCCGGGTCTCCGACACCCGGCGCGAGCCGGCGGTGACGCTCCGCCCGGTGGCGCCCGGCGAGGCCGAGGACGGCGAGCGGCAGGCCGATTCGCCGGAGCCGGCGCCGGTGCCGATGCGGGCCGTCGTGCCGCGCAACCTCACCGAACCGGGCCCGCCGAAGCCCGCCGTCGCGGGGTCGCCGGCGCCGGCACTGAAGGTCCGTGCGGTGCCCGAGGAGACGGTGAGGCCGGGGGCGCTGGAGTACGAGCTGGGCGCGACCCTGCAGCCGTTGACGTTCCCAGGGCTGGAACACGTCGCCGAGTGGGCGCCGGCGGCGACCCTGGGGCACGAGACGACCACCGGATACCTGGACCGGCCGGACGGCCCGGTGGCGCCGCAGCCCGCTACGTTCCGGCCGACCGCGGACCGGGGCGTGGAGATGCTGACCACGCTCAAGAACCGCAACGTGCGCGACAACTCGCGGCAGCTCTTCGAGCACCGGTTCTCCGTGGTCACCGACGGACCCGGCAAGCCGTTGGTCGGCCTGGGCGTGCTCGTCGGGGTGGTGCGTCCCAAGGGCACTCCGGCCGAGTACAGCGGCCTGACCTTCACCGAGCGGGCGGACGAGCCCACCCACAGCCACGAGTCGGTCACTTCCTGGACCGCGGACGCGGCTCTGGGCGGCGGTGACGAGCATGGCGCGGGCATTCCGCAACTGGGACAGCCGGCAGTCAGGCACGGCAGCGC
This sequence comes from Streptomyces griseorubiginosus, assembly GCF_001514195.1. Classification (GTDB taxonomy): domain Bacteria; phylum Actinomycetota; class Actinomycetes; order Streptomycetales; family Streptomycetaceae; genus Streptomyces; species Streptomyces griseorubiginosus. Next base: position 148,748 of record NZ_KQ948748.1, read on the forward strand.
GGTGGAGGCGTCCACCGGTGACTACGTCGAGTACAACCGCACCTTCCGCTCGCAGACCCACCCCTACGGCGGCACTTTCTCCTACGTCGTGTCCGGCCCGCGCGGCCACGCCCTGCGGATCGAGCAGGACCGCGACTTCGAGGGACTGCTGCCGCTGGGCTGGGCCGAGCAGGCCGCCGAACGCTTCCCCTCCCAGGTCGTCCACCCCAACGCGGTCGCACTCGCGCACGAGTCGGCGGCCCGCGACGCGCAGCTCGCCGAGGTCCGCGAGCGGGCCGGCCGGCAGCGGCAGGAGAGGATCGCGGACGGCAAGGACCCATGGGACGGGCAGCCGCTGCGCCTGGTCGCCGACCTGGACGGCGCGGCCACGGCCGAGGACTTCTTCGGCGCCGCCCGCGACCTGGCGCTGGCCACCCGGACGCCGGCCGACCTGGCCTACGTCCACTACGACGGTGCGCGCCCCACCCACCTCGAACACGTCCTGGTCGACCCGGCCGACCCCCAGCACGCCGAGGCCGTCGCCGCCCGTGACGAGCATCTGGCGCTGGAGGCCCAGCGCGCGGCCCGCCGGGCCGCGGCCGTGGAGGCCGCGAACGAGTACCGGCGGACCAACGAGCGGGTGCGGCCCGACATCTCGGCCGCCCGCGCGACCGCCGCCGCACTCGCCGAGGCCCGGCAGGCCGACCCGCGAAGCCTCGCCGACCTCCAGGCCGAGGCGGCGCGGGCCGCCGACGCTGCCGCCCGCGCGCAGCGCGTCGCCGAGGAGGCGGCCACGGCGGCCGAGGCAACTGCGGCGGATCAGACGAACGCCGAGGCCGGGGGGACGGCGCCCGCGCCCACCACGGAACAGGTCCGGGCCGCGCGGCAGGCCGCCGAGGCCGCACAGCAGGCGTCCGACACCCGCAAGGCGCTGATCGACGCCGACCGCGTGGCTCGGGTCAAGGAAGCGGCGGCCCGGGGGGCCATCGACGAGTCGGAGACGACACTCTGGGCCGCGCGGGTGGCCGTCAGCGAGGTCGACGCCGCCGCCATCCGCGCCGCCCGGACCCACAACGCCTCCCGGGAGCAGGCCACTTCCCGAGGACAGGCGGCCACCGCCGCGGCCGAGAACCGCTCCGACCTGTCGCACGCCACCCCCGCCGACGCGGTCGCCACCGCCTGGAAGACCACCCCGTCCGGCTACACCCTCCCCAACGACAACACCGCATACGCCGACGCCCTGGGCCTGGAGCCGCTGCCCGCGGGCGCCCGCGCGCTGGCCCTGGCCGCCCCCGACGACCAGGGCACGTACACCGTCCGCGGCAAGAGGTTCACCACCGCGGAACTCGCCGAGCAGATCACCGCCCGGCTCACCGCCGACGGCGCCGCACCCCCGCGCCGCCTGGTCGTCCACGGACCGCGCGGCACCGCGCTGGCCCAGGAACTCAGCCGCCTGCTGGCCCCCCACACCGTCGACGTTCTCGGCGCCCACGGCGATCCGAGGCCCGCGGCCGGTGTCACCGGCCTGGTCCGGCGTACTGCCGACCGCTTCCACCTCACCGCCGCCCCGACCACAGGCTGGACCGCCTACCGCGACGGCCTGCCCATCGACACCGGCCTTCTCGGCTCCCGAACCTCCCTCACTGACGTCCTCGCCGAACTCCAGAAACCGGCTCACTGGCCCACCACCATCCCGCCCCGGCCCCAGCCCGGCCCCGAACCGCAGGCGGACGCCGAGCCCGAGCGGCCGTCCGCTTCGGAGCAGCCTGTCTCGGAGCAGCCCGCTTCGGAGCAGATGCGGACCCAGCCGGCGCCCTCCGGCCGCGCCCACCGGAACACGCCGCGGCCGGCGCTCTCCGGGGGGACGCCCCTGGAGTCGATCGCGGAGGAGGAGCCGGAGCAGCAGGTCCCATCCGCTGCTGCGCCCGAGCAGCCCGACGGTGAGCACGCGCAGCTGACTGGGCAGGCCGGCCTGACGGACGAGGCGCTGGAAGGGCTGGCGGACTTCAACGGCCTGGTGGCGGCCCAGCAGGGATACGCCGAACTGAGCGACGGGGTCAGGGAGTTCGGGTCCCGCCACGACGGTGCGCGGGGCATGGACTTCATCGAACCGGTGCCGCAGTCGGTCGTGGAGTGGCTGCGGCAGCAAGTCATCCGTGTCGTGGAGGGGGACAACGAGCCGGACGCGCAGTTCCACGCCGACGTGGAGCAGGTACTGACACAGGCGCTGCTGACCGCCGAGTGGTCTCAGTTGTTCACCCGGTCGGGACTGCCGCTGGAGGTCGCGTACCGGGGGGTGTGGCACCCGGTCTCGTTGCGGCTGGCGACCACTGTGGTGGGCGCGGTGGATCCGGGGATGTCGCTGATGCCCGACGGCGGTGCGCCGGTGACGGTCCAGCGCTGGGCGTTCGGCATCGGTGAATCGGACGACGACGCCGGGGACGGCAGCCTGCGACCGGGCGCGGCTGGATACACCGGTGACATCGAGGTCGACCGGGGCAAGCTGCGGCAGATCGCCCTTGGCCCGCGGCTGAGCATCGTCTACAACCAGGCGCGCAACCAGGTGCGGACGGGGCATGTCGTGCAGTACCAGTCCATTCTGCGCAGCCGTGAGCGCAGCTTGCCGTACGCGTTCACGATGCACTGGGAGTTCCGGCTGGGGGACTCGACGAAGGAACTGCTGGCGGGCCGTGTGCCCTACGACAACTGGCAGCCGGCGGAGGAGTCCGCGCCGGAGCTGTTGACGGTGTGGTTCCCCAAGGACCTGTCCGAGTGGGCAGCCCAACCGCAGCCGGCCGCGGTCGATCCCGACCCGGCGACCGTGCCCGCGCCGGTGGGGCGGCTGCTGGACGAGTTCCCGCTGCACGGCCTGACCGCGATCCCCGACCACGATCAGCTGTTCGCCGACGTCATGGCCTCCTTCCAGGACAGGCTGGGGAACCTCTCGGAGGAGTCGCGGAAGGCGCTCGGGGAGTTCTTCAAAGAGGGCAACCTGCGGGCCAATGTGCCGTCGGCGTGGGGCGGTTCGGTATCCTCGCCGCTGCTGTACGACGCTTCGGGCACGGTGATCGGCTACCTGAGGCTGGGGCTGGACCTCGAAGACGCCGAAGGCGGTCCCGCCGGCACCGTGCAGACCACGCAGAACGCGGTGATGGAATCCTACGTCCTGCGTTCGGTGCGGATGCAGGGCAGTTCGTCGGTGATCAACGCCGTCGAGTTCAATGTGCCGTTCTTCGGGTTCTCGTTCTTCTTCGGCGGTGAGGCGGACCCGGAGACGGGAGTGGCGGGGCGTGGCGGCAGCCTGACCCTCCAGGGCGGGGTCCAGCACCAGTTCGTGCACACGCTGACTGGTGGCGGCAGCGCGCGGATCGTGCACTCGCTGCGCACCGCCAAGCCGCTCTTCCAGGTGGCCCCGCGGGCGAAGTTGACGGTCAGCCTGGTGCGGCCGGCCGGCCGGGAGTCCGGCCCCGCGCAGGGCACACCGCTGGCCGACTCCGACCAGCGGTACGGGCTGACCATGAAGGTGCCGTCACTGGCGACGCTCGGACACGCGCCGGGTGAATCCGAACGCCGGTATCTGCCGTCCCACCTGCTCCACCTGCGCTCGCTCGGCGTGTCCACCACGCCGTTGGAGGTCAGCGGCACCGAGCCCCTCTTCGCCCGACTCGAGGAGTGGCTCCGGGACAACGGTTTCCTGCCGCCGCATTCCGCCGTGTCCGAGGTGCTGAACCGCGCGATGACGGAGGAGATGCAGGTCGCCCGGCTGCTCAACATGCAGAAGCTGGACCGGATGCGGCAGCGGTTGGCGTTGCGTTCCGCGCTGGACGAGATGATCGAGGGCGGCGCCGGCGGCACGGAGACGGGCGGCGCCGACGACACGACGTTCGAACTCCCCACAGTGGCCGGCGGACAGCGGGCCACCGTGACGATCACCACGGAGCGCCGGTACACCGGCCCCCGGGCCGACGACGGGGTGGAGCACGACCGGGTGCTGCCGGACGTGCAGAACCTCAATTACACCGGTTCGACGATCAGCGGGGACGAGCAGTTCGACACCACCCCGTTGGCCGTGAGCGGCGGCGTCACCGGCTCGGTCACCAACCCGCTCGGAAGTCGCGAGGCCACCCAGCCGCTGAACCAGGGCACCTTTCAGCCCGGGTACCGCTGGCAGAGCACGAGGTCCCGGGGATCGGCTTCCGGCACCGGCCACGAGTACTACACGCTCAGCCCCACCGAGAACGGCACCCAGGTGTTCCGTGTGCCGGCCACCCATCGCATGTACATCTCCTTCAGCCATGGTGACGACCATGAGCTGCCGTCGGCCGACGGCTCGGTGCGGCTGTCGGTGCCGACGTACAGGACACTGGCCGAGCCGGTCGCCGACCCGCACCAGCAGGAAGCGTCCGTACGCGACCTCACCGAGGAGGACACGGCCATACTGGCCGGACCAGGGGACGGGCTCGTCTACCGCAACGGTGTGCTGCGGCTGCCGGAGACGGCGCTGCTCGACCGGGTCGAGGGCAGCAAGGCACTGAAGAAGGTCGTCCACAACGTGCTGGCCGAGCTGGGCGACGAGGCGGCCAGGCTGGAACAGGCGGCGGAGCGGGAGCCGATGCCTCAGGCGCCCGGCGCCTTCCCGGAGGACGACGCCCACGGCGCGGACCCTGCCGCGGAGCCCGACCCGGAGGCCGAGGCCGGGCCGGACCGGGCGGAGCTTCCGTCATCCGCCGATGCACGACCCGAGCGTGCGGCGGAGCCGGAACAGGAGTCGGAGCCGCAACCAGGGCCGGAGAAGGATCGGGAGCAGGACCCGACCCAGACGATGCCCGGCGCCTTCCCGCAGGACGAGGCATCCGGCGCCACCTCACCCGCCGCGCAGCCCGAGGTCACCCTCTCCTGGACGGACGTGGCCCTGACGGCCGGCATGATCGCCGGGCGCTGGGTGGCCGAGTGGTCAGGAGCCACTGCGACCTGGCGGTTCGTGAAGCAGGTGGCCGTGGGCGAGCCCGCTGCGCAGCCGGAGTCGCGCGGGGAGCAGGCCCATCGGGCGGCGCTGTCCCCGCAGCACATGGTGGCGAACGCGCTGCGGATCTTCCGGGACTCATACGTGGTCGAGGGCGGCGGCACGCCTGGCGCGCTGGCAGGAACCGACGTGACGATCGAGGTGCAGGGATATCTCACCGACGTCCACCTCATGCCGCAGCTGCCGAAGATGGACGGCGAACGCTGGCTGCAGTCCACCGGCGCCGCCAGAGTCACCGAATCGGTCAGCTATGGCCCCAGGTTCACCGCTACCTTCGGTGGCCGGTACGGCACCACTCGCCGGTCGTTCAACCCGACCGGCATCGGCCAGCACGACAGGTCGACCACCGAGAGCTCGACGGTCAGCGACAACACCGGCGCGTTCCGGGTCACGACCGAGGACACCACACGCGCGCACCGGTTCACGGCGAAGGCGGTCTACGTCGTCACCGTGCGCCGTGGCCTGAACAACGTCTTCACCGGCACTCTGCGTCCCGGGCCCAACCTGGCCCGCACCCGGGTGGTCGAGGTGCCCGACGCGGTGGAGTTCCTGCTCGTCGACAACGACCTGCGCAACCACTCCGAACTGCTGACCATCGGTGACTTCCCGGAGCTGTCCCAGGGCCGGCCATTCGACCGGATGCTGCCCCCCTGGTATGTGGACGGCGGTGGATCCATGGGGGGTGGCGCGGTCACCGAGGTCGAGCTGGAGGGGGGGAGGAAGGCGTTCCACGATGCCGTCGTCGCCGCCGTGGAGAAGCAGGCACCCGGCGCCACCCAGCCGGGCCACGCCGGCTACCGGGAGCAGGTGCTGACCCGGATCAACGAGCACACCACCACGCTGGGTCTGCGCACCCTGCCCAACGCTGGCCCCGAGGGCGTCACCGCCTTCCACTTCGTCCACGGCTCTCTGCTCGGCCCTCAGCTGGTGGAAGTCGCCTTCACCGCCCGGCCCGCGCCCGGTATTGACCTGAGCGGCCTGCGCGGGCGGATGGTGGACCCCACCTCGGGCACCGACAACGTCTTCGGCCGCTCCAGCGGCGACGGCGCCGCGTTGCGGAAGCCCGGCGCGACCAGTATGGGCAGCGGCAGGAGCCGCCGCGACACGCTGGCCTTCCAGCTGACCGGCCAGGTCCGCGGCAACCAGGCCGTCCCCGTGCTGAGCGCCTCCCGCACCCGTTCCGTCACCACGACGCAGACCTCCTCCCGCGAGGTACGCAGCTGGAAACGCACCGGCGACAGCGTCGAGTTCAACGGCGTGCGGTATGCCTACGAGTGGACGGTCACATCCAGGCCGCTGGACGAGGCCCTGCTGGTGCGCCTGATCGACACCGGGCTTACGGGCATCGGCAACGGCCTGACATGGACCGGGCGCGCCACCGGCATCCTGGACCTGCTCGGGCCCGCTCTCGCCCACCTCCCGAGCCCGCACCGCCAGGCGGGCGGCTCCGTACCGGCGGCCGTCAGCCTGCGGTTCGACGCGGACGAGGCCCCGGGCACCGACCAGAGCACGGGTGACGGCGGACCGAGCGTGCAAAGGGTCCGGCCGACCCTGTACGACTTCGACCCGAAGCTGCGTCCGGGCCAGGCCCCGGACTCGCACGTCCTGCAGATCGACCCGGACCAGGTGCCGCCCCTGGTCCGGCAGCTGCTCGACGGACCGCAATGGGGGCCGTCCCGGTCGATCCACATCCTCAGCTTCGGCGGCGCCGAAGGCCTCGACCTGGTGGGCCGGGCGCTGCGGGAGGTGGACACCTCGCTGACACCCGTCCTCGGCGCGGGCACCTCCCGGTCGAGTGAGGACATGCTGCTGCGTCTGACTCAGCTCGTCACCGACAACCGGCTGACCCTGCTGACGCCCGCTCAGGTCGCGCCGTTCCTGCGGCGCTCTGGCGGGAAGAACACCTGGGCGAAGATCACCCTGTACTCTCCGCGCCCGGAGACCACCAGCAAGAACGTCGCCATCGACCGCATCGAACTGTCCGCGGACGGCTTCGGCACCCAGACGGGCGGCGGCCTGAGCGTCTCGCTGACCTTCGCCGGCTCCCCAGTGAACACCACCGCGACCAACCATGGCAGTCTCACCGTCCCGCTGGTCGGCGGCAGCAGCGGCCTCGGCGAAGCATCCAACACCTCCAGCCAGCGCCGCGAACTGATGCGGGTCGGCACCCCCAAAGAGGGCGCCGACGGCTCCGGCCTGACCGGCCACCGCGCCCGCGGCGTCGCGGTCCTGGAGTTGCACGGCCCGGACGGCACCCGCTGGCTTGTCGTCGACCTCCTCTTCCGCACCACCGAAACCCTCCCGTCCCTTCCGGCCGAAGCCCATCCGCCCGCCCTGGAGACGATCGACGAGGCGGCGGAAGCGGAGCAGGCCGCCGAGGCGGCAGGGGAGCCGACCGAGGCGGACCAGCAGCCGTCGGACGCGGCCGTCCCGCAGCGGTCGGACACGGCCGTCCCGGAGGCATCGGACACGGCCGCCCCACAACCGTCGACCGCTCCGCTCCGCCCGCGTGAGCGGCAGGAGGACGCG
>NZ_KQ948748.1:157116-162211 GCF_001514195.1 Streptomyces griseorubiginosus
CGGGCGACGACGACCGGAGCGCGTGGCTCGCCGCGGCGACCGCGTACGAGCGGGCCGTGGGCCGTGCCGTTGCGGCCGATCCCGTGTGGCGGCGGGCCGCGCAGGCCACCCTGAAGGCGCTCGTCCAGGCCGTGACCGAGATCGCTCCGGACGAGGCCGCGGTGCCGTTCTTCCCGCCGGGCGCCGGCACCGCCGAGGCGCTGACGCAGGCGCTGGACGCGCTGCTGGTGGTGGGGGAGGAGAACGGGCAGCGGCCGCCCACGCTGGCAGCCGTCATGGACGCCGTAGCCCGGGGCACGGCGTTCTACGCCGCCCAGTGGAACATTCGGGCGCCGCGCCCGGAACCGGCGCTGACCACCAAGCTGCACGCGCTGGGATATCCGGTCCCCGAGGTCCAGTCCGCCGAACGGGAGGCACTGATCCAGTCGGTCGAGACGATGCTGCTCGTCCATCAGCGCATCGGCGTCACGTCCCTCGGAGCTTCGGTCGGCGACTACAGCGACCGGGACGCGACGGCCATCGGCTTCCGCAACGCGTTGGCCGGGTGGATGACCATGCGGGGGGAGCTGACGCTGGCGGACGTGTTCGGCGCGGCCCAGCGCGTCGGCGTGATCGACCAGGACGACTCAGTTCCACCCCGCTGGATGGAACCGGATCTGAGGTCGGCGGACTCGGTGGAGGCCGACGTCGCGGAGTTCCACGGTCTCGTGCCGTTCCTGCTGCAACCCACGGGCAACGATCCCGATCTGCTGCGTTTCCCGCACGAGATCAGGTTCACCCAGTGGGCGCAGCCCCTGCTGGACCCGCAGGTTCCCGGTGTGCGGGCGGTGACGGTGGACGATCTGAGGACCGACCTCACGGACCGTTCAGTCCGGTACGCCCTGGGCGGGCGGGACCAGGACGCCTGGTGGCAGCGCCGGAGAGCGTTCATCCAGTGGATGCGGGAGCACCGCCCCTTCTACCGGGGTGCTCCGCCCCCCGGTCACCTCATCGCCCTGTACCTGCTGGGCGGAGACGACGCGGCGCTGATGCACCCGGACGTGACGGCTGCCGCGAACGGCAGGGAGGTGCTGCGCGGGCTGATCCGGCAACGGCTCGGACGGCTCAACGGCAGAGCGTCGGCCGACGAGGTGGCACTGGTGCTGCTGCGCGAACCACTGGTGGCCGACCTCGTACGGAACGTGGGATACGCGCCGGCGTACCTGGACTGGCTGGCCAACGTCGTGGCCACGGACCGCCTGGTGGCCGAGCTGGCGCAACTCGCGGAGATGGCGCGCCGGGCGCTGCTGACGTTGCCCGAGGCCGGCGGGCAGGTGTGGTGGGCCGGGCCGGTGCCGACCGCGTACGTCGAGGACTCCGGGCTGGTACGGCTTCCCGGCCTGTTCCAGGCGACCTCGGACGGCCGGGCGGCGGTCGACGAGGCGCTCCGCGCCGCCCGCCTGATGGGTTCGGGGCTGCCGGTCGTGTTCCGGGTGGACAGGGCGGATCAGGCGCGGGCGGCCGGGCCCTTCGGGCGGCACCCGGGCGCACAGGTGTTCTTCCCCGACGGCGCGCTGCTGCGCCCCGGGAAGCCGCAACCGGCACAGACGGCGTCGGGGCAGCAATACGTCGTCGTTCCCCTGGAGCCGGCCGGCCGGAACTCCGGGCCGGCATGGCGGCAGACGCCCATCAGTCGGCGGTTCACGACCGAGCACGGAATGCCCTACGGCGAGGCCACCTTCGGCAGCGTGGACTGGCTCCGGCGGGCTGCCGTCTACCGCAATCTGCACCGCGTCCCGCTGTACCTCGTCAAGGGGCCGGACGGCACGGTTTCCGCGGTAGTCATGGCCCCGGTCACCCCCTGGTACACCGAGGGCCGCCGACCGACCTTCCTCGTCAGCGCCGGCCATGGACAGCCGGGGTTCAGGCGGGGCTACGGCCCTGAAGGAGCCGTTTTCGTAAGCGGCGGCAGAAGCGGCGTCTGGGCGGACGAGGTGAGCCGGGAACTCGGTCTCGATCCGGCGTCCCTGCCGTTGCTGCTTCTGGTCTGCTACGCCGCCGATGGCGGCGCCTCCGATGTTCGGTCGGTGGCCCAGTACGCGGCGCACCGGCGCGCGGGCGGCGCAGTCGTCGGACCCACCGGCGACGCGGGGACGATTCAATACCCCGGCTCCATGACACCGGACGTCTATAACCAGGGCACGCCAGGCGGCGCGACCGCCGAGTGGCTGACAGTCGCCGGGCAGGCGGCGTCGGCCCACCGCGTACGGGCCGGCCTTCCGTTCGGCGGCCGCCGGGCGGGACGCCGCATGCTGTTCGCATCCCCTTCCTGGAAGGGCATCGCCGAGGCGCACGAGCGGGCGGTCTTCGACGCCCTCGCGGGCGACCCCGTGCTGCGCGACGCTGCGCTGCGGTTCGCCGCCGCGCTGACCCGGGCCGGCTATCAGGTGAATGTGCCGGCACAGCCGACGCTCGTGGACGTGATGAACGCGATCGACGCGGCCGTCCGCATCGGCTCCGACGATGCCGTCACCGGCGACGAGCGGGGAGCGGCGTACCTCGCGGAACGCGGCATCCTGGTCGGCGGCGCTCCTTACCGCAGCATGGCGCTGCTGTTCGCGGCATATCGCCGCGTCGCGCTCGGCGGGCAGGGCGCCACCGCCATCGACGAAAAGCCGTTGCTGGCGGCGGAGATCGCGAGGCGCGGGGCCATGGGACACACGCTCGCCGAGATCCTCCACGACTACTCGGTCAATGTCGTGGGCAACGACACGAACAACCGGGGCGTCGCCTGGAACACGCTGCGGGACGCCCTCCTGGGCGACGCCATCGACATCTACGGCTGGGTGCGCGGGAACCTGGAACCGTTCACCAGGGGTCGTCGCGCTCTCACCGAACGTTACGGCGACGCGTGGCTGCCGCCGCACCACCGGATGTACCCGTCCGAATTCGCCGCGCAGACCACCGGCGGACTCACACTGCCCGAGGGGCTTGCCGGAGCGATGAGGATGCTCGTCCCGTCGGCAGGGCAAGTGCCGCCGATTCCGACGGGCCTGGCGGACCAGATGGGCGCGGACAGTTGGGCCGAGCGGTGGACCGCGCTGCGTACGTGGCTGTCCACGCACCCGGTCTCAGTGATGAGCCGTCTGCTGCCGGCACACCTGACCGCACTGTCCCTGGCGACGCATGGCACCGACCACCATCTGCTGCGGATGGTCGGCGACGATGCGGCCGTGAACGACGTCCTCCCTGCCGAGGACGCCCTCGGCGCGGAGCTGCAGGCGATGGTCGAGAGCTTGGCGCACGGTTCGCGGGACTTCCCGTACCTGCTCATGCAGGACGACGAGTTCGAACAACTGAGCCGGATGACCCAGGACCCCGCGGCGCGCGAGCAGTTGGTCAGGCGAGCCGGCGAACTGGCCGGTGCGGTACGGCAGTCGCTGCCGCTGCACCGGGGAATGCTGGCCGAGGCGTTGGACGTGCTGCCCGCCCTGCCCGAGGACCAGCCGGTATACATCTGGCTACGCCTGCCCGGCGAGGGGCCCGAGCCGGCCTTCGTCGTGCCGGAGTTGATCACAATTCCGGCCATCGAGACGCCCGTGCGCAGTCTGGAGGACGCGCTGGCGCTGCTGCCCGACGGCGGCGACGGCCGCCCCCGGGTGGTAGTGCAGGTCAGGCGTTCGGCGGTGCGCGATGTGTCGTTCGCCTCGGGCCGTCCCGGTCAGCGGCAGGCGATGTTCCCGTGGGACACCGAGGTCCGGGTCGAATCGGTCGGACGGTTCCAGGACGCCGACGACCTGCCCTACCTGCTGGTCGTCGCCGCCGATGTCACCGCGGACCCCCGCCCCGTCGGCCCGAACGACGCCGACTCGGCGCCGACGGCGCCTGCCCCTCAGACCGTCGCGCCGCATCCCGGCGTGGAACCCGTGGCTGACGCGCCGCAGGACCAGGAATCGGGGTGGGAACCACGGCAGGAACCGGAACACGAAGAGGCGCCGCAGAGCCAGTCGTCGGACGAGGACGCCGACTCGGACGAGGAGGCTAGCTCGGGTGAGGACGCTGATTCCGACGAGGAGATCGGCTCGGACGAGGAGACCGACTCGGACGAGGACGCCGACTCGGGCGAGGAGGCTAGCTCGGGTGAGGACGCTGATTCCGACGAGGAGATCGGCTCGGACGAGGAGAGCGACTCGGACGAGGTGATGACCGAGGCACCTGAGAGGGCCGCTGACCCCGTGCCGCCGCGGCAGGGCACGTGGGAAGAGGACGCGATCGCCGCCGATCGGCGGGCCGCGCTGCTCTTCACCGGCCGACGGTCGGGACTGGGTGAGTTGGTCGAGATCGACGGCTTCCAGGACGTCGTGGAGGGCCATGAGACGGCGATCGCGAAGCGGTTTGCCGGCGCCCCGGACGTGAAAGCTTTTGCGACGAGGCTCCACGTTGCCCTGATCGGCGAGTACGTGGCATCCAGACGGCGTCCATTGACGGTCGAGCGCCTCATGGAGGAGATCGGCCAGGCCGTTTACGGTCCTCTTCAGGTGCGGGAGGTCCTTGCCGAGCACGGGGGTCAAAACCTGGCCGATGCGCTCAGGGCGCGCGGCGTCGTGGCGCGCCAGGCCAGGCCGCGCGCTGTGGCGCCGCTGTTCGAGGCGCTGCGGCGGGTCATGCCCGTACCGCGGGACGCCGATGCGGCCGTGCTGGACCGGCAGTTGCTCAAGGCGGTCATCGCGTGGCGCGTGCTCGCCGGAGAAGCGACCATCAGCCAGATCCTCCGCGACTACTCCGCCAACGTCGCCGGTGACGGCCGGGCCGTTCCGTCGGACACCTTGAACGACGCCCTGGACGGCGACTTCGTGGACATGTACCACTGGGTGCACACGGACTTGGCGCCGTTCTCCGGAAGCCACGAGACCCTCACGCGTTTGCACGGCAACGCCTGGCAGCCCCCGCACCACCAGATGTACCTCCGGTTCTCCGCACCGGCCGCCGGCGGCCCGGAGATGCCCGAGAATCTGGCACAGACGATTCAGGAGTTCTCACTGCCGGACCGGCCTGACCGAGTACCCGCGCGGATAGGTGCGCAGGTGTTGGGCGCGAGGGGCTTGGACGCGCGGCC
>NZ_KQ948748.1:162386-162926 GCF_001514195.1 Streptomyces griseorubiginosus
GGCGGCGGTGGTCGCGTGGGTCGAGGTGCATGGCGGTTCGCCGCTGGACTTTTTGCTGCCGGCTCATCTGGCGGCGCTGTTCGTGGGCACCCAAGGCCCCGATCGGAACCTGTGGGTCGCGCCCTGGCTGCACCAGAGGGTGCTGGCCGAGGCGCTGGGCAGGCTCCCGGCGCTGCCGGCGAGCGAGCCGGTGTACTTCGGGATGTTTGTGCCGGACGTCCCTGTCGCGGCGATTCCTGCGGCGGCCAGGGAGTTCGAGACGGCGGTGCGCAGTCCAGAGGCGGCGCTCGCGGAGCTGGACACGCGGGAGGCCGGGCCCGGCATGCGGCGGGTCGTCGTTCAGGTCAACGGTTCGCCGGCACGCGATGTGTCGTTCGCCGCGGTACGCCCGGGGCTGCGGCAGGTGATGTTCCCGTGGGCCACGGACCTCGTCGTCACGTCGCGGGAGTGGCGGACGGACGGTGACGGGCAGCGGTACGAGTTCGTCGTCGCCACCGGCCGCACCGCGGACCCCCGCCGGACCCCAGGCGCACCCGCCGG
>NZ_KQ948748.1:163707-164814 GCF_001514195.1 Streptomyces griseorubiginosus
CCCCGAACCGACCGCGACCCAGGGCGCTGCGCCGCGGCCAGGCGGCGTGCCGGATCAGGAAGAGGAAGCGCAGAGCGAGTGGTCGGACGAGGACGCCGACTTGGACGAGGCGGGCGGCTCGGGCGAGGACGTCAGTTCGGGCGAGGACGCCGATTCTGATGAGGACACCAGCTCTGACGGCGGGTCCGGCACGGATGTGGTGATGACCGAGACACCCGACAGGGCCGTCGGCCCTGTGCCGCCGGGTGAGGACGTGGGGGATGAACACGCGATCGTCGCCGAACGGCGGGCGGCGCCGCCCTTCGCCGGCCGACGGTCGGGACTCGATGAGTTGGTCGAGGCTCACGGCTTCGAGGGCATCGTGCGAGGCCATGAGACGGCAATCGCGACGGGACTACTTTCCGCCACCCCCGAGGTGGACGCCTTCGTGACCCGCTTCCACGACGCGCTGATCGCCTCCGGCAGGTATCCGGCAGTCGCGCTGCACCCGCAGACGTTCCAGAGCCGTATGAAGACGATCAGCACGGCCGTTTACGGCCACCCCCCGCGACCGGAGTATGTCCACGCCGGGTACAGCCAGAACCAGATCGATGCGCTCAGGGCACGCGGCATCCTGGTGCGTCCGGGCACAACGCTTACCGTGGCGCCGCTGTTCAAGGCGCTGCGCGATGTCATGCCCGTACCGCAGGATGCTGATGCGGCCGTGCTGGACCGGCAGTTGCTCAACGCGGTCATCGCGTCGCGCGTGCTCGCTGGAGAAGCGACCATCAGCCAGATCCTCCGCGACTACTCCGCCAACGTCGCCGGTGATGACCGGGCCATCCCCGTGGACGCGCTGAACGAGGCCCTGAACGGCGACTTCGTGGACATGTACCACTGGGTGGACACGAACTTGGCGACGTTCTCCGGAAGCCACGAGACCCGCACGAGATCGTACGACCACGCCTGGCAGCCCCCGCACCACCAGATGTACCCCCGGTTCCCCGCACGGGCCACCGGTGGCACGACGGTGCCCGACGATCTTTCCGCGATGATCCGGGCGTTGGCGGACCGGACCGGCCAGACGCCCGTGCGGTGGTCGAAGGCCCCCGAATGGGAGGACCGGAA
>NZ_KQ948749.1 GCF_001514195.1 Streptomyces griseorubiginosus
CCCTCCAGGCTCAGGTCGCCGGTCAGCTCGGTGAGCTCGACCAGGCGGGTGGGCAGGTTCGGGCCCAGCGCCTCCCACGCCTTGAGCTTGCCCTGGTAGGAGTCGCGGATGTGCTCGATCACCAGTGGCGTGGCCACGAACCGGGCCTCGGGGAAGGCGTCGGCGACGACCTCGGCGCCGAAGTAGAAGTCCGGGTCCGCGTGCGAGACGAACACGGTCGTCAGGCTCTTGCCCGAGTCCAGGACCTCCGCGGCCAGACGGTGACCGTCGGCCCGCGTGAACCCCGCGTCCACCAGCAGCGCCTCCCGCTCACCCGTGACCAGCGTCGCGGTCTTGTTCTTGCTGCCGGCCGGGAAGTCCAGATCCAGGATCGTGAAGGACAGCGTGCTCAACTTTGACTCCTTGCAAGGGGGGTGGACAGGCTGTGCCGAATTCGATGCCGCGCAGGTGGCCGATTCACGGGTTCGCGCCGGGCGAATCGCCGTGCACCTCTCCCCGCCATGGTTCACGCACAGCACGAATTCTTCATCCGGGACCGTGACCCCGGGTAATTGTCTTGACCGCGTTCAACCCTTTCCTCGCTGGAACGTGTCGGCAAGGTAGAAGGGAGACGTGCCATGGTCAAACGACGACAGCGCTGGTCAGCGGGGTGCCGTAGAGGGCGAACCGTCGGGCTGGAAGGGCTCGCGGAAGGCACTGGGTGTCGTCCCGGTGTGCCGGATGAAGAACTTGCCGAAATTGGTGGATTCCATGAATCCGAGGTGCCGGGCGATCGTCGACACCGGTTCGTCCGTGTGGGCGAGCAATCTCTGCGCCTCCAGGGCGACGCGCTCGTCGATGACTCGCTTGACCGGCTGCCCGGTAGCGGCCATGCAGGCACGGCTGAGCGTCCGCACGGTGTAACCCAAGCGATCGGCGTAGTCGGCGGCCCGGCGGGTGGTGGCGTAGGAACGCTCCAGCTCGGCCCGGAACCGGGCGTACACCTCCCCGCCGACCTGCGCCTCGCCACCCTCGTCGGTGCACGACAGCCGGTCGATGTGCAGCAGTACGGCGACGAGCAGATGCCGGAGCATCTCCGGTGAGGCCGTCTCGTCGGCGCGCTCGTACTCCCTGCGGATCTGGCTGACCAGGGTCGACAGCACGGCGTACTCGGAGCTGGTGCCGAGTTGCCGGCACACCGGGCCCCGCCAGTCGTTGAGCAGACGGTCCGTGCTGTGGCAGAGCGGCAGGAAGGACGAGGTGAACAGCAGGTGCAGACCGTTCGCGGTGCCCGGGCGGACGTACCGCTGCACCTGGCCCGGCCGTACCCACAGCAGGGAGCCGGGGCGGCAGGGGTAGGTCACGAAGTCGACCGCGTGCTCCCCGCTGCCCTCCGTGATCAGGGTGAGGGTGTGGAAGTCGATGCGGTGCACCCCGTCGGGGTCCCGACGGGCCCGGCGCCGGTGGAGCGTGGCGAGTTCGACGATCTCGAATCCCGGCACCCTCTCCCGAGGCGGACGAAAACCGAGCCGGGGAATCGGTCCCGGCTGCCCGAATTCAGCGGCGAACGCCTCTTCGACCCGCATCTGGCTCTCCACGCGACCTCGTTCCACCGTGGCTGGTCCGCAGCTTATCCCGGCCGCATCCGGGCGATACACCGCTGCCGAATGCGAGCGTTTCGACATAACCGAAATCTGACGGACAACAGAACTCCACGTGACCCTCGCGTGGTGTTCTCGTGAGCAGTCGGCCGACTATCCGCCCTGATGGGTCTGCCGGAAAGCACCCGGGGTCACAGCCAGGTGGCGGGTGAAGAACTTACCGAAGTTGGTGGCTTCGACGAATCCCAGACGCCGGGCGATGGTCGCCACGGGTTCGTCGGTGTGGGCGAGCAGCCGCTGCGCCTCCAGGGCCACCCGGGCGTCGATGACCTGCTTCACCGGCTGGCCTGTGGCGGCGACGCAGGCACGCGTGAGGGTTTTGACGGTGTACCCGAGCCGGTGCGCGTAGTCGGCGGCGCGGCGGGTGGTGGCGTAGGAGCGCTCCAGCTCGGCACGGAAGCGGGCGTACACCTCGCCGCCGGCGTGCGGGTCGCCCTCGTTGTCGGGGTGCGGCAGCCGGTCGATGTGCAACAGGACCGTGGCCAGGAGGAGTTGGAGGATCTCGGCAGACACGCTCTCCACGGGACGGCCGTACTCGGCCCGCATCTGACCGACCAGGGTCGACAGCACGGCGTACTCGGGACGTGCCCCCAGCTGCCAGCAGGCGGGGCCGTACCACTCCTTCACCAGACGGTCGGCGCTGCTGGTGTGCGGCGGGAAGGCCGGCGTGAACAGGAGTTGGGTGCCGTTGGCGGTGCCCGGCCTGACGAAGCGCTGCACCTGTCCCGGGCGGATCCACAGCAGGGTGCCGGGGCGGCAGGGGTAGGTCACGAAGTCGACCGCGTGCTCGGCGCTGCCCTCGGTGATCAGCGTGAGGGTGTGGAAGTCGACCCGGTGCACCAGGTCGGCCCGGCTGCCCCGGCGTCGGCGCCGCTCGTGCAGGGCCGCCAGCTCGACGATCTCCAGCCCTCGGACGCGTTCGTGCGGCGGGTTGAAGTCGAGCCGGGGGATGGCGCCGGCCTGCGCGGGGTCCCCGGGTCCCGTCGTACGCATCGAACACTCCAGATGTCCTCGATTTACCATGCCGCGTCTTCAGCGTATCTCGATTACCTGCGGCGTTGCGACAAGAGTGGAGGACATCAAGACGGCGACGGGCCGCCTTAACCGCAAGGAGCATCTTCATGAACGGCACGGTCACGGTTCTCGACAAGGGCTCGGTCCGCATCCACAGCTACATGTCGCCGGCCGACACCTTCCACACCACCACCCAGCTGATCGAGACCCCCGCACGGATCATCGCGATCGACGCCCAGCTGCTGCCCGCCTACGCCGAGGAGGCCGTCGCGTACGCCAAGGGCCTCGGCAAGCCGATCGACCGGCTGATCGTCACGCACGCCCACCCGGACCACTACAACGGTGCCGCGCGCTTCGGCGTCCCCGTGCACGCCCTGCCCCAGGTGACCGAGCAGATCATCGCCCGCGGCGACAGCCACCTGCCGACCGGACAGGTCATCACCCTCACCGAGTTCACCCCGGACGTGAACATCGTCCCGGGCACCGAGGTCATCGACGGAGTGCCCTTCGTCTTCGAGGCCGTGTCCGGCGGCGAGGCAGCCGACGAGCTCCTCATCAAGCTGCCCGAGCAGGGTGTGCTGATCGCCCAGGACCTCGTCTACAACGACGTCCACCTCTACCTGGGCAACAACGACATCACCGGCTGGCAGCAGCTCGTGGAAGGGCTGGCCTCGGAGTCCGGCTACGACACGATTCTGGCCGGCCACGGCGCCCCCACCGGGCCGGAGGTCTACGGGGACATCCGCCGCTACCTCGACGACGCCCGCGAGCTGCTCGGCGACGACGGCGACGCGTACAAGAAAGCGATCGTCGACAAGTACCCCTCCCACGTGGGCCCGTTCATCATCGACATCGCCAACCGGTCCCTCTTCCCTGCCGCCGGCTGATCCCCCCTTCCTTCACCGCCTCTTATCGACACGCGCTCAGCAAGAGAGATCCGTCATGTCCTCAGCACGTCTTCGCGGCCCCCGTGCCGCGGCCGTCGCCACGGCCGCCTTCCTCGTCCTGGGCGGCGCCGCCCCGGCCCTCGCCACCTCCGGCGGCGACATACCCCACCACCCGGTTCTCACCAACAAGCCGTCGCTGCCGACCAGTTACACCATCCCGGGTGACAAGACCTACCCGGAGGGCATCGCCCGCCAGCAGCACACCCCGTACTTCTACGTCGGCAGCACCACTGACGGCACGATCTACCGGGGCGACATCCACCAGGGCGCGACCAAGGTGTTCCTCCCAGGCGGCGAGGACGGGCGCGTGTCGGTCGCCGGCATGAAGACCGACAGCTCCGGCCGGCTCGTCGTCGCCGGCGGCGCCACCGGCAAGGTCTTCGTCTACGACACCCGCACCCGGGCGCTGCTGCACGTCTTCGACACCGGCCGCACCGACGTGTTCCTCAACGACGTGGCCCTCGCGCCGAACGGCGACGCCTACATCTCGGACTCCATCCACCCGGCCCTGTGGCACATCACCGCGGCCGAGTTGAAGAGCAAGCGGGTGGATCAGCCGCTGCGGGTGGGCGTCGACCTGACGAACTCGCCGATGGTCTACGACGCCGGCTTCAACGGCAACGGCCTGGTGGTCACCGGCGACGGACGGTACGTCCTGCTCGCCGACTACAACGACTACGCCTTCTACCGCGTCGACCTGCGCACCCACCAGGTCGTCCCGATCGACCTCGGCGGCGCCGAGGGCATCTCCGGCGACGGCCTGCTCCTCAGGGGGCACACCCTGACCGCGGTCACCGAACTGGACAACCCCGACGGGCAGATCGCCGTACTGAAGCTGAACGGCGACTACACCAAGGCCCATGTCGTGAGCGTGGAGCACGGGCACGGCATGCACAGCCCGTCCACGGCCGCCTTCGACGGCCACGACCTGCTGATCGTCAACTTCCAGTTCCAGATCGCGGACCCGCAGTTGCCGTTCAACGTGGTCCGGGTCCACACCCGGTAACTGCCGGAACCCCAGAGACAAGAGAGAAGACCCTCATGAACATCACCATCGTCGGCGCCGGGAACATGGCCCGAGGCATCGCCACCCGCGCCCTGGTCGGTGGCCACGACGTCACCATCACGGCCAAGGACCCCGACAAGGCCGTACAACTCGCCGACGAACTGAGCGAACAGGATCACGGCGGGCAAGTGGCCGCCGGCGACGAATCGGCTCTCGACCGGGCCGACATCGTGGTCCTCGCGGTGCCCTTCGCCGCGGCCGAGCAGCTCGCCGCCTCCTACGGCCCGCGACTCAGCGGCAAGGTGCTCATAGACATCAGCAACCCCGTCGACGCCTCGCTCGAGGCGCTGGTCGTCGCTCCCGGCACCTCGGCCGCCGAGCGGATCGCCGCGGCCGCCGGAGAACAGGTGCGGGTGGTCAAGGCGTTCAACACGACGTTCGCCACCACCCTGGTCTCCGGTCAGGTGGGCGGAACCCCGCTCGACGTTTTCATCGCCTCCGACGACGAGGCCGCCCGCAAGGAGGTCGCCGACCTCGTCGCCTCCGGCGGACTCAACCCGGTCGACGTCGGCGCGCTCAAGCACGCACGCGAACTAGAGGGCTTCCAGCTGCTGCACATGGCGCTGCAGATCCGCGAAGGCGGCCACAACTGGGCCAGCACCATCAAGATCGTCGCCCCCTGAGGCACCAGCCGGTACGACATCCTCCCCCGAACGCCACTGCCGGCCCGCTACTCCCCCACGGGCCGGCAGTGGGCCGTCCTCAGCACAGGAGAACCACCCCCATGCACGCCCGCACCACCGTCACCACGCTCGCAGCAACCGCGGCCCTGCTGACCTCCGCGGCTACCGCCACCGCAGCCGACCAGCCGCTCTCCCATCCCCGCATCGCGGCCCACTTCAGCCTGGCAGCCGAGCAGCAGCCCGAGAACATCACCGTCGACCGCACCGGATCGGCATACCTGACCTTCTCCTTCGCCCGCCAGATCGTCCGCGTCTCCCCCGACGGACACCAGCAGGTGCTGGCCACGCTTCCCGCACCCGCCAAGGCCAGCACCCCCAACCTCGGCAAGGCGTTCGTCGGCGGCATCGCCCGCGCCGACGACGGCACCCTCTACGTCACCTACGCCACCGGCACCGCCGACCTGACCGGCGTCTGGGCGGTGCGCCCCGGTGGCCGCCCGCACCGCATCGCCGCGCTGCCCGCCGACGGACTGCCCAACGGCCTCGCCCTCGACGGACGCCAGCAGCGGCTCTATGTCACCGACTCCGTCCACGGCGTCATCTACCGTCTCCCGGCTGACGGCGGCAAGGCGACCGTCTGGGCCCGTGGTGAGGCCCTCGAACCCAGCACCTTCGCGGGCGCCAACGGCCTGAAGCTGCATGACGGAGCGGTCTGGGCCACCAACCTCGACAAGGGCACCGTCCTGCGCATCCCCATCACGCCGCGCGGCACCGCGGGCACCATCCAGGTCCGCGCCACCGGTATGCCCTCCATCGACGACTTCGCCTTCACCGGGCACGGCGACGCCCTCCTCGCCGCCCGCGACGACAACCAGGTCGACCTGGTCCGCCCCGACGGCACCCACACCGCCGTCCTCACGGCCGCCGACGGCCTCCAGACCCCGACCTCCGTCGCGGTCCACGGCAGCAAGGTGTACGTCCCCAGCGCCGCCTACCTCACCAACGAGGACCCCAACCTCCTCGTCGCCCACCTCGACCGCTGACACGGCCGTAGCGGTACACCGCCCGACGGCGGCGTGCGCGGCGGGACAACCCCGCCGCGCACGCCGCCGACCCCCGCAGTCCAGGAACAGATATGGCCGCGATTCCTCAGACCAGCACCCCCAGTCACCGTCCCCGGCGAGGCGAGGTTCCGGACCGCCGCCCACGCCGCCTGCCCCTCGTCCTGGTCCTGGGCTCCCTCACCGCGCTCGGACCGCTCACCATCGACCTCTACCTTCCGGCGCTGCCCCGGGTCAGCGCGGACCTGCACGTCTCCCAGGCCGTCACCCAGCTCACCCTCACCGCCTTCATGGCCGGGATCGCGCTGGGCCAGCTGGTCGTCGGCCCGCTCAGCGACACCCTCGGGCGGCGCCGGCCGCTGCTGACCGGCCTGTCGGTGTACGTGGTGGCGGGCGCCCTGTGCGCGCTAGCCCCGGACCTGGAAGTGCTCATCGGCATGCGGCTGGTCCAGGGGCTGGCGGGGGCGTCGGGCATCGTCATCGCGCGGGCCGTCGTGCGCGACCTCTACGACGGACTCGGGGCCGCCCGTCTGCTGTCCTCGCTGATGCTGGTGTCCGGCACCGCGCCGATCCTGGCGCCCGTGCTCGGCGCCCAGCTGCTGCGCCTGACCTCCTGGCGGGGTGTGTTCGTCACCCTCACTCTCCTCGGCCTGGTCGTGCTGGCGGCGACCGCCGCCCTGCTGACCGAGACCCTGCCGCCCCAGGAGCGACGGCACGGCGGACTCCCGGCGACCCTGCGCACCATGCGCGACCTGGTGCGCGACCGCCCCTTCACCGGCTACCTGCTCACCGGCGGTCTCGGCTTCGCCGCGCTGTTCGCCTACATCGCCGGGTCGTCCTTCACCCTTCAGGAGGTCTACGGCGCCTCCCCGCAGACGTACAGCCTGCTCTTCGGCCTCAACTCGCTCGGCATGGTCGCCACGGGACAGCTCAACGGCAAGTTCCTGCTCGGCCGTTACCCCTCCCACCGGGTGCTGGCCGTCGGCCTGGCCGTGCTCGGGGCCGCGGGTGCCGCCCTGGTGCTCCTGGTCACCGCCACTCACGCGGGCCTGCCCTGGATCGCGGCGGCCCTCTTCCTCACCGCCTGCCCGGTCGGCATGATCCTGCCCACCACCACGGCCCTGTCCCTGCAACGCGCCCCGCTCGCGGCGGGCAGCGCCTCCGCGCTGCTGGGCACCACCCAGTTCCTCATGGGAGCGCTCGCCCCGGCCCTCGCCGGGCTCGGAGGACAGTCGACCGCCCTCCCCATGGCGCTGTCGGTGCTGGGCCTGGCCCTCGCCTCGGCCGGCTGTTTCCTCGCGCTGTGCCGCCCGTGGCGTGCTGTTCCCGATCCACTGGCTCGGTGAGCCCGGTGCAGGAATCCCCTTCGGGAACGGATGTCCCTGCGTACGAAGCCCTCGCACTGTTCGCCCGGCTGCTCGAGACCTCGGTGAACCGCACCCTTCACCGGGAGTTCGGAATCACCTGGGAGGAATTCGCGGTCCTTTCACTTATCCACCGCTCTCCTCACCAATTCCTTCACATGACGGAGGCGGCCACCGCACTCGGTTTCTCAAGAAGCCGGGTGACCCGGGCCGTCACCCGTCAGGAAATCCACGGACGGGTGCTCCGGTCGGCCTGCCCCAGGGACGCGCGCGCGACCCACGCGACGGTCACCGGGCAGGGCGTGGCTCTCCTGGACGAGGCCGACGACACCTATCGGGCCGCCGTGCGCCAAAGTCTTACCGAATTCAGTATCGGCGTGGAGCACACGGACGTGCTGGTGAGACTGCTCGAACCGCTCTGCGACCTGCGCTCCCGGCCCCAGTCGCAGCTCAGTTGCGCCAGGAGCCGGCGCACCACCGCTGTGAATTCGTCGACTTCTCAAGCCTGATTCACGTTCAAGCGGTCCTTTCTGAAGGTTACACGTGTCGCATGTTCATCTGCTTTGTCGTTCCTCAATACCCGACGCGACGCGCCCGCCGATAAATTGATCCGCACCACAAATCCCACCCCCCAAGTGGAAAGCACACGCACGTGATGACAACCCTTCAGCGGTTCGTCCCCGGTCTGGCCCTCGCCGCCTCGACCGTCCTGCTGAGCACGCCCGCACTCGCCGCCGACGCGACGACCGCGAGCACCACCCCCACGTACTACATCTCCCTGGGTGACTCCCTGGCCTCCGGCTACCAGCCCGACGTCGACAAGGACACCCGCCTCGCCTACACCGACCAGCTCTACGCCCAGCTCAAGAAGCACGACCCCGGGCTGAGGCACATACGCCTGGGATGCAGCGGTGAGACCACGCAGTCGCTGATCAAGGGCGGCGTCTGCCACTACCCCAACGGCAAGTCCCAGCTGGATGCGGCCCTGAAGGCGCTGACGCAGCATCACGGCAAGGTCGCCTACGTGACCCTCAGCGTGGGCGCCAACGACATCCAGTCCTGTGTCAGTGCCCTCGGCACACTGGACGGCGTGTGCCTGAACAAGACCACCAAGACCATGGGCAGGAACCTCGCCCAGATCACGGGCGCGCTGCACAAGGCGGGCACGAAGAAAACCCAGTTCGTCGGCTCGACCTACTACAACCCCTTCCTGGCGGCCTGGTTGCTCGGAGCCCAGGGGCAGAAGGCCGCCAAGGCGTCGGCCCCGCTCGTCAAGGCGGGCAACGCGGGGATCGCCCAGGTGTACAGGTCCACGGGCTTCAAGGTGGCGGACGTGGCCGGCGCTTTCTCCTCGGACGCCTTCACCCCGCTGGTGAACACCCCGGGCGCCGGCAAGGTGCCGGAGAACGTGGCCAAGATCTGCCAACTCACCTGGGCGTGCACGCCGAAGACGGACCCGCACCCCAACGCGGCCGGGCACAAGGTGATCGCCGGAGCCTTCGCGGCGCAGCTCGTCCACCGTCCGGCGGCGGTCCAGGGCGGGGCCGCGGGCGCCAGTGGGTCGCCCGAGCCCGTTCCGGTCAAGCACGTGGCGGCGCAGGGCTCCGCCGCGCACACCGAGCTCGCCGACACCGGCACCCCGAGCGACGCGCCGGTCGTCGCGGGCGCGGGTCTTGCGGTCGTGGCGGCGGGCTCCGCCGGGGTCTGGTTCGCGCGCAGGCGCCGTACGGCCACGCAGGGCTGACGACCCCTTTCAGGCAGCGCGCCGCTCGCGAGTTCTCGCGGGCGGCGCGCTTCAGTTGGTGAGGACGCGGGCGCGGCAGGCCGTCGGGGTGCCCCAGGCGGTACGCAGGGGGCGGGCCTTGCGGATCCACAGGGAGAGGTCGAGTTCGTCGGTGTAGCCGAGGGCGCCGTGGCACTGGAGTGCGGTGCGGGCGGCCAGGTGGACCGCGTCGCCTGCGGCGGCCTTCGCCGCCGCGATGTCCCGGCCGCTGTCGCCGGCCGCGGAGGCGAGCGAGAGAGCTGCCGCGCGGACGAGTGGCGCGGTGAATTCGAGGCTGATCAGGACGTCCGCCAAGCGGTGTTTGATCGCCTGGAACGATCCGACGGGTCGCCCGAACTGGTGGCGTTCCCGCACGTGGGCGACGGTCCGGTCGAGCAGTGTCCGGCCGACTCCGAGTGCCTGAGCCGCGGTGGCGAGCCGGCCCACGTCGGCGGCGTGCTCGGCCGCGCGCCGCACGTGCGGCCCCTCCGCCAGGACGGTGCCGCCCGTCGGCCGGGACAGGCGGCGGGCCGGGTCGGCGGAGGGCTGGACGGAGCTGGTGGACCCGGCCGCGCGCAGGGTGTCACCGGTGACGACGAGGACGAGGTCGGCCATGTCCGCGTCGAGGGCGTAGGGGCTGTCGTCCCCCGGAGGGCGCAGGGTCACGACGGTCTTGCCGGAGGCGATGCCGGGGAGCCAGGTCGTGTGCCGGTCGCCGAGCCCGTCGAGCAGGACGGCCGCCGCGACCGTCTCGACCAGTGGGCCGGGCACGGCGTGACGACCCAACTCCGTGAAGGCGACGGCGAGTTCGACCGGGAGGAAGCCCAGACCGTCGTGTTCCTCGGGGACCGAGAGCCCGAACACCCCGGCCTCCGCGAGGCGGCCCCACAGGGCTCGTCCGGGGTTGTGGTCGCCCGCGCTCCAGGCCCGGACGACGGCCGGGGTGTCGGCCGCCTTCAGCAGGGCATCGAGTGAGCGCGCGAACTCCCGTTGCTCGTCGTCGAGGAGGAAGCGCATCACCGGCGTCCCTTCGGCAGGCCGAGCAGCCGCTCGGCGACGATGTCGCGCTGGATCTCGTTGGTGCCCGCGTAGATCGGTCCGGCCAGGGAGAAGGTGTGTCCGTCGGCCCAACTGCCGTGCTCCGGCGCCTCGTCGGCGCGGTCGGCGAGTTCGCCGTAGGGGCCGAGGAGGTCGAGCGCGGTCTCGTGCAGGGCGATGTCGAGTTCGGACCAGTACACCTTGTTCATGCTGGACTCGGCGCCGATGGAGCCGCCCGCGGCGAGGCGTGAGGCACCGGCGTAGGTGAACAACTGGTAGGCACGGGCGCCGATCACGGCGTCGGCGACCCGGTCGCGCAGGGCGGTGTCGCTGGGGTCGGCGCGGTCCCGCCACAGCCGGGTGAGCCGGTCGGCCGCGGCGGTGAAGCGGCCGGGGCTGCGCAGGGTGAGGCCGCGTTCGTTGCCCGCGGTGCTCATCGCGACCCGCCAGCCCTGGCCGGGCTCGCCGATGACGTCCTCGTCGGGCACGAAGACGTCGTCGAGGAAGAGTTCCGCGAAGGCGGGTTTCCCGTCGAGCCGTCCGATGGGCCGTACGGTCACGCCGTCGGCGTCGAGCGGGAACATCAGGTAGGTCAGGCCGCGGTGGGGTCTGCCCTCGTCCACGCCGCTCCGGTCGCTGCGGAAGAGGCCGAAGGCCCGGTCGGCGAAGGCGGCGCGGGAGGACCAGGTCTTCTGGCCGTTCAACAGCCAGCCGCCGTCGGCCCGTCGGGCGGTGGAGCGCAGCGAGGCGAGGTCGGAGCCGGCCTCGGGTTCCGACCAGGCCTGGGCCCAGATGACCTCGCCGGTGGCCATCGGCGGGAGGATGCGGGCGCGCTGCTCGGGGGTGCCGTGCTCGAAGAGGGTGGGGGCGAGCAGGTTGATGCCGTTCTGGCTGACCCGGCCGGGTGCGCCGGCCGCGTAGTACTCCTCCTCGAAGATCAGCCACTCCAGCACGGAGGCGCCCCGGCCGCCGTACTCCTCGGGCCAGGAGACGACGGACCAGCGGTCGGCGGAGAGGGTGCGCTCCCACGTCCGGTGGGCGGCGAAGCCCTGCTCGGTCTCCAGCGAGGGCAGGGGTGTCCCGGGTACGTGGGCGGCGAGCCAGGCGCGGGCCTCGGCGCGGAACGCGTCCTCGGCGGCCGAGAAGTCGAGGTCCATCAGGCTCCGGCTCCTTCCCTAACAAGTGTTTGGTAGGTTAACGTACGAGGCGCCGGCCGTCGAGAGTCGAACGCGCCGCCGGCCTGTCCAAGGAGGCCCGTCCGTGACCACCTCCCCGCCGCCCTACGAGCCCGGTCACCACCTGCTCGGGGGCCGTGCCGCCGTCGTGACCGCGGCCGCCGGTGCCGGTATCGGTGGGGCGACCGCGCGGCGGCTGCTGGAGGAGGGCGCGAGCGTCGTCGTGTCGGACGCGCATGCGCGCCGGCTCAAGGAGTCGGCGGCCGAACTCGCCGACACGTTCGGGACGGACAGGGTCACCTCCCTGCCCTGTGACGTCACCGACGAGGACCAGGTGGCCGCGCTGTTCGACCTCGCGGTGGAGCGGCACGGGCGGCTGGACGTCGTCGTCAACAACGCCGGGCTCGGCGGGACCGCCGATCTCGTCGACATGAGCGACGAGCAGTGGTCGAAGGTCCTCGACGTGACGCTCAACGGCACCTTCCGCTGCACGCGGGCCGCGCTGCGGCGGATGAAGGCGGCGGGACAGGGCGGAGTCGTCGTGAACAACGCCTCCGTCGTCGGCTGGCGGGCGCAGCGCGGCCAGGCCCACTACGCCGCCGCCAAGGCGGGCGTGATGGCGCTGACCCGGTGCGCCGCCCTGGAGGCAGCCGAGTTCGGTGTCCGGGTCAACGCGGTGGCGCCGAGCCTGGCCATGCACCCCCATCTGGTGAAGGTGACGACGCCGGAGCTGCTGGAGGAGCTGACCGCCCGGGAGGCGTTCGGGCGGTACGCCGAGCCGTGGGAGGTGGCCAACGTGATCGTCTTCCTGGCGTCCGGCTACTCGTCGTACATGACGGGCGAGGTCGTCGCGGTCAGCAGCCAGCGCGCGTGAGGCGACAATGACCCGGTGCCGAACAGTGACAGTGACCGGAACAGTGACAGTGACCGCAGGAAGACGGCGATGAGCGGCGGGCCCGAGCGCCGTGAGGAACTCCTCGCCACCGCCGCCGAGGTGTTCGCCGCGCAGGGGTACCGCGCCACCACCGTCCGCAGGATCGCGGACGCGGCGGGGATCCTCGCGGGCAGCCTGTACTACCACTTCGACTCCAAGGAGTCGATGGTCGACGAGATCCTCTCCACCTTCCTGACCGACCTCTGGGCACGCTACGACGCGGTGCTCGCCGGGGGTCTCGGGCCCAGGGAGACCATCGAGGCGCTCGTCACCGAGTCCTTCCGGGGAATCGACCGGCACCACGCTGCCGTCGCGATCTACCAGAAGGAGGCCAGGGTCCTTCAGACCCAGCCGCGCTTCGCCTATCTCGCGGACTCCCAGGTGAAGTTCGAGAAGGCGTGGCTGGGCACCCTGGAGCGCGGAGTGGCCGAACGGGCCTTCCGTGCCGATCTCGACATCCGGCTCACGTACCGCTTCCTGCGCGACACCGTGTGGGTCGCGGCCTCGTGGTACCGGCCGGGCGGACAGCACAGCCCCGAGGAGATCGCCCGACAGTACCTGTCGATGGTGCTGGAGGGCATCAACCTGCGGGAATGATCCCCTGAAGCCCTCAAGGAGCGGCCATGGCCGAGGCATACATCGTCGAAGCGGTCCGTACCCCCGTCGGCAAGCGGAACGGCGGACTGGCCGCCGTGCACCCCGCCGACCTGGGTGCCCATGTGCTCAAGGCGCTGATGGAGCGGTCGGGCGCCGACCCGGCGGCCGTCGAGGACGTCGTCTTCGGCTGCCTGGACGCCGTCGGGCCGCAGGCCGGTGACATCGCACGGACCAGCTGGCTGGCGGCCGGACTGCCTGAGGAGGTGCCGGGCACCACCGTGGACCGGCAGTGCGGGTCCTCGCAGCAGGCCGTGCACTTCGCCGCGCAGGGCGTGCTCTCGGGCACCCAGGACCTGGTGGTCGCGGGCGGTGTGCAGAACATGTCGATGATCCCGATCGCCTTCGCCACCCGGCAGGCCGCCGAGCCCCTGGGGCTGACCCAGGGCCCGTTCGCAGGCTCGGAGGGCTGGCGTGCCCGGTACGGCGACCGGCCCGTCAACCAGTTCGTGGGAGCCGAGACGATCGCCGGGAAGTGGGGCATCTCCCGCCAGGACATGGAGGAGTTCGCGCTGCGCTCCCACCGGAGGGCGATCAGTGCGATCGACCAGGGCCGGTTCGACCGCGAACTCGTGCCCTACGGCGGGGTGTCCATCGACGAGGGCCCGCGCCGCGACACCAGCCTGGAGAAGATGGCGGGGCTGAAGCCGGTCATCGAGGGCGGCAGGATCACGGCGGCGGTCTCCTCCCAGGTCTCCGACGGCGCGTCCGCGATCCTCCTGGCGAGCGAACGGGCCGTGCGGGAGCACGGGTTGACCCCACGGGCCCGGGTCCACCACCTGTCGGTGCGCGGCGAGGACCCGATCCGGATGCTCACCGCACCGATACCGGCGACCGCGTACGCCCTCAAGAAGGCCGGGATGACCATCGACGACATCGACCTGGTCGAGATCAACGAGGCGTTCGCGTCCGTGGTGCTGGCCTGGCTGAAGGAGACCGGCGCCGATCCGGAGAAGGTCAACGTGAACGGGGGCGCGATCGCGCTGGGCCATCCGCTGGGCGCCACGGGTGCCAAGCTCATGGTCACCCTGCTGCACGAACTGGAGCGCACGGGCGGCCGGTTCGGCCTCCAGACGATGTGCGAGGGCGGCGGCCAGGCCAACGTGACCATCATCGAACGGCTCTGACGGTACGCCGGCCGAACGGGGTCAGGTCAGTCGCTTCAACGTCTTCAGTGCCTCCGCCATGATGTCGTCCACCAGTTCGGCGCAGGAGGGCAGGTCGTCGATCAGGCCGGCGACCTGACCGGAGGCCATCACGCCGAGGTCCGTGCGGCCGTCCACCATCGCCGCCTTCAGCATCATGGGCGTGTTCGCGGCGAGCAGGACCTGGCTCCAGGTCAGGTCCTTGCCGTGCTTCATGGACAGACCGTCGCGGACCATGGCGGTCCAGCTCAGGCCGGACTCCCGTTTGAAGGCGGACGCATGGCGCAGGGCGCGGGCGAGCGCACGAATGCGGCCCGCGCGCTCCAGTGTGTCGACGAGTTCGCTGCGCAGCATCCGGTGCGGCAGGCCGTCGACCTTGGTGGTGACGGTGACGTCCTGCACGCCCGCGGCCAGATAGCGGGCCTTGACCGGGTCCGGGACCGTGCTGTCGGAGGTCAGCAGGAAGCGGGTGCCCATGGCGATGCCGGAAGCGCCGTAGGCGAGCGCGGCGACCAGGCCGCGTCCGTCGCGGAAGCCGCCGGCCGCGATCACCGGGATGTCGACGGCGTCGACGACCTGGGGCAGCAGCACGGTGGTGGCCACGCTGCCCGTGTGGCCGCCCCCCTCTCCGCCCTGCACGAGCACCGCGTCGGCGCCCCAGCCCGCCACCTTCTCGGCGTGGCGGCGGGCGCCGACCGAGGGGATGACGACCACGCCCGCGTCCTTGAGGCGGGCGATCAACTCCCGGTCGGGCGCGAGCGCAAAGGACGCCACCCGCACGTCCTCGTCGATCAGAACGCGCACCCGCTCGGCCGCGTCCGAAGCGTCGGCCCGCAGGTTGACCCCGAACGGGGCGTCGGTGCGGGACTTCACCTCGCGTACGGCGGACCGCAGTTGAGGCACGGTCATGGTGGCGGAGGCGAGGATCCCCAGTGCGCCGGCCTTCGCCGTGGCGCTCACCAACCGTGGTCCGGCCACCCACCCCATGCCGGTCTGGACGATCGGGTGCCGTACGCCGACGAGGGCGGTGAGCGCGGTGGGGAGGGTGCCGTCGGCGGGGGTGCCGTCGGCGGGGGTGCCGTCGGCGGGAAGGGTGCCCTCGCTCATGCGGGGACCTCGCGGGCGCGGAGGTCCCCGGGGTCCAGGACCTCGCGGATCAGCCGCAGTTCGTCGGCGTCGGGTGCGCGGGTGTACGGCACCTCCGCGGGGACGGTGAGCGCGAACCCCGTGGCCTCCTGGACCTGTTCGACGGTGACGCCGGGGTGAAGCGAGCGCAGCCGCATGGTGCGGTCCGGGGTGTCGAAGTCGAACACGCCGAGGTTGCTGATGACTTCGGGGATGCGGTGGTAGCGGGTGGCGGAGGGGCCGGCCTCGGCGGCGCGGGCGTAGCCGACTCCGCTGACCATGTCGACGTGCTCGACGAAGACGCGGGGCGAATGCTTGGGGACCCAGTAACTGGTGGGGTTGTTCAGGGTGTTGACGGGTGCGCCCCGCACTCCCAGCAACTGCCGCGTGGGGCGGGCCCAGTCGCCGATGCAGGAGATGTTCTGGTTGCCGTGGCGGTCGATCTGGCTCGCGCCCATCATCACGTGCCGTCGGCCGGTGGCGACCAGGGCCAGGTGCTGGCGGTAGGGCAGCCAGCCCTCCACGGTCTCGGGTGGGGCGCCGAGGGCGGGGGTGTCGCCGATGAGCAGGGCCTCTCCGTCGGTGAGCAGCAGGTCGGGGGCGAAGGTGAGCCTGGCCAGCCGGGCCCCGAGGGTCGGGACGGTGCCCATGGGACTCGCGAGGATCTCGCCGGCGTCCCGCCATGCCTCGGCGCAGGCCACCACGCAGTACTCGGCACGGGTCGCGTCGTTCGTCGTGGGGGCGTCCGCTGCGGGTGCGTTGGTCGGGGGTGTGTTCGTCGGCGGTGTGTTCGTCCGGGGTGCGCTCACGTCCGCTCCTCGTGGAATGCCGTGACCGCCGCCTGGTACGCCGGTTCGTCGCCGGAGAGGAAGCGGTCCGTGAACGCCCGCCAGGCCTCCGGGTCACGGGCGGACTGCGCGTAGGCGCGCTGGAAGGGCTCGTCGCGGTCGTAGTCGGGTGTGCAGGAGGTGAAGTGGGCTCCGCCCGGCGTCTCGACGACCCCGGTCACGAAGGCCCGCTTGATCAACAGGCTCTGCGGGGCAGCGTCCTTGAGCAGGTCGGCGGTGTCGACGATCTGCTCGCAGGACACGTAGGCGGTGTCGGCGGCCTGGCAGAAGAGGTCGTCGAAGTAGGGGTCGGGGCCGAGGTACTGGGCGTTGCCGCGGATGTCCGCCCGGTTGAGGTGGACGAGGGCCGCGTCCAGCCGCAGGGCCGGGACGGCGACGAACTCCTCACCGTCGTCGTAGGGCGAAGTGACGGTCCGCAGACGGGGGTTGACCTTCATGACGTCCGATCCGAGGGCCGCCCTGACCGGCAGGAACGGCAGGCGCTGCGCGGCCGCGGTCAGGCCCCACATGAACATCGCCTCGTCCAGCTCCTCCAGTTCGAAGGCGCCCCGCTGGCGGGCCGCGGTGAAATGCGGCTCCAGGGGGATGGAGTCGAGGGTGGCGAATGCGGCGACCAGTTTGCGGATCCTCCCGGCGGCGGCGAGGAGTCCGACGTCCGGACCGCCGTAGGAGACCACGGTGAGGTCGGTGACGTCGGTCCGCAGGAGGGCGCGGACCAGGGCCATCGGCTTGCGCCGCGATCCCCAGCCGCCGATGCCGACGGTCATGCCGCTGCGGAGGCGGCCGACGGCCTCCTCGGCGCTCATCGTCTTGTCACTCACCGCCGCCACCCTCCGACGACCTGGACGCCACGAACGCGTCGCGGTACCGGTCGGAGACACCGCTGAGGTTGGCCTCGAAGGTGAAACCCTGCTCGAAGCGGTAGCTGCGGCGGACGTCCACCGGGTCGATGCCGTTGATCGCCGCCTTCGCGAGGCGGATCAGCAGACCGTCCTTGGCCGCGATCTCGCGCGCCAACTCCATTGCGGCCTCCGTCAGTTGCTCACGTGGCACCACGCGCCACACCGAGCCGTGCCGGTACAGCTCCTGAGCGGTGACGGTGCGCGAGGTGTAGTACAGGGTCCGCATGAGGTGCTGGGGCACCAGGCGGGCCAGGTGGGTGGCCGCACCGAGGGCGCCCCGGTCCAGCTCGGGCAGTCCGAAGGTGGCGTCCTCGCTCGCCACGATCGCGTCCGCGTTGCCGACCAGGCCGATGCCACCGCCCAGGCAGAACCCGTGCACGGCGGCGACGACCGGGACCTCGCAGTCGTACACCGCCGCGAACGCCTCGTAGCAACCGCGGTTGGTGCCGACGAGGGCCGCGTGGCCGTCGGTGCGCTGCATCTCCTTGATGTCGGCGCCCGCGTTGAACCCGCGCCCGGTGGCGGTGAGCACCACACAGCGCACCTTGGGGTCGGCCCCGGCCGCGCGCACCGCGCCGGCGAGCTCGTACCAGCCCTGCACGGGAAGGGCGTTGACCGGTGGGAAGTCGACATTGACGACGGAAACGCCCTCATCGGGGGCTGCGGTGGAGACACCCATGAGCGATTCAGCTACCTTTCCACCAAACGTTTGTTAGGCACGAAGGTAGCAGCGGAGCGCACCCTCCGGGAGGGCCTCATGGCATCGGTCATCGAGCTGGGCGGCAGGGTCGCGGTGGTCACCGGCGGCACGCGCGGGGTGGGCGCGGGCATCACCCGGGCACTGCTGGAGGCGGGCGCCGAGGTCGTGGTCTGCGCCAGGCGCCCGCCGGAGACGTCGGTGCGGGCCGGCGGGCGCACGGCCCGGTTCCTGCCGCTGGACCTCAGGGACGCCGACGCGGTGACCGGCTTCTTCCAGCGGGTGCGCCGGGAATGCGGCCGTCTCGACGTCCTGGTCAACAACGCGGGCGGCACGCCGTACCGGATGCTGGACGAGGGCGGGGCCCAACGGCACGCGCGCGTGGTCGAGTTGAACCTGCTGGCCCCGCTCACCGCGTCCCTGGCCGCCTACGAGGTGATGCGCGAGCAGCCCGGGGGCGGGTCGATCGTGATGATCGGGAGCGTCAGCGGCAGCCGCCCCTCCCCCGGTTCGGCGGCCTACGGCGCCGCGAAGGCGGGGCTCGATCAGCTCGCGCGGACGATGGCCGTGGAGTGGGCCCCGCTCGTGCGGGTCAACACCCTGGTGCTGGGCATGGTCCGCACCGAACTGGCCCGGCTGCACTACGGCGACGAGGAGGGCGTGGCCGCCGTGGGACGCACCGTCCCGCTCGGCCGGCTCGCCGACCCCGCCGAAGTGGGCGACGCCTGCGCGTTCCTCGCCTCCGACCGCGCCTCCTACATCTCCGGCGCGAGCCTCCTCGTCCACGGCGGCGGAGAGCGACCGGCGTTCCTCGACGCGGCCACCGCCAACCACTGATCCGGCGGCCGCCGGAGGACCCACGAGCCGTCCGCCGAGCGATCAGTGAGTCGTCCGGCCGCCCGACCCGCGAGCCGTCAGCCGACCCCCGACCCCCGACCGCGGACCGCGGACCGCGGACCGCGGACCACCGTCCGCCGACCACCGACCACCGACCACCGACCACCGACCACCGACCACCGACCACCGACCACTGTCCGCCGACCACCCAGTGAGTCGTCCCCAGCCCAACCCACGAACCCGACCGACGACCGACCCGCCTGCCACCCCCGCCGCCCGACCAGTAAGCCGCCACCCACCCACGACGTGAGGATGATCCCCATGAACGGACTGTGCACCGGACGCGTCGCCGTCGTCACCGGCGCCGGCCGCGGACTCGGCCGCGCGCACGCGCTCGCCCTCGCGGCGGAAGGCGCCGCGGTCGTCGTCAACGACCTCGGGGTCGGCGTCGACGGGACCGGAAGCGGTGCCGGGCCCGCGCAGCAGGTCGTCGAGGAGATCCGGGCACGCGGAGGACGGGCGGTCGCGCACGGCGGTGACATCGCGACGACCGAGGGCGCCGCGTCGCTCGTCCGCATGGCCCTGGAGTCGTACGGCCGGCTGGACGCCCTGGTCAACAACGCCGGGTTCCTGCGCGACCGGATGCTGGTCAACCTCGACGAGGACGACTGGGACGCCGTCATGCGCGTCCATCTCAAGGGCCACTTCCTGCCGTTGAAGCATGCCGCCGCGCACTGGCGCGGGGAGGCGAAGGCCGGGCGGACTCCGACCGCGCGGGTGGTCAACACCAGTAGCGGGGCCGGCCTGCTGGGCTCGGTCGGACAGGGGAACTACAGCGCGGCCAAGGCCGGAATCGTCGGGTTGACGCTGGTCGCGGCCGCCGAACTGGCCCGCTACGGCGTCCAGGTCAACGCCGTCGCCCCGGCCGCCCGCACCCGGATGACCGAGGCGACCTTCGCCGAGACCATGGCCGCCCCAGGCGATGGCGGCTTCGACGCCATGGCCCCGGAGAACGTCTCCCCGCTGGTCGTCTGGCTTGCCTCCCCCGCGTCCGCCGGGGTGACCGGACGGGTCTTCGAGGCCGAGGGCGGCCGGATCACCGTGATGGAGGGCTGGCGCCCCGGACCCACGGTCGACAAGGGAGCCCGCTGGACCCCGGCGCAGGCGGGCGAGACGGCGCTCCAACTGCTGGCCGAGGCGGAGGTGCCGCGGCCGGTGTACGGGGCCGGCTAGGCCCACCCCTTCGCCGACGCGGCGGTGCGGTGGGCCACGATGCCCGGCGGTGCGGGCTAGCGTGCGGGTATGACCTCCGGCACCGCCCCTCACTCCCCCGGCGAG
This sequence comes from Streptomyces griseorubiginosus, assembly GCF_001514195.1. GTDB lineage: Bacteria > Actinomycetota > Actinomycetes > Streptomycetales > Streptomycetaceae > Streptomyces > Streptomyces griseorubiginosus. The sequence continues at coordinate 20,171 of NZ_KQ948749.1, forward strand.
CGACTCCTCGGCGTCAACGGTGTCGAGTTGTGCGTCGAGACCTTCGGAGACCCCTCGGCACCGGCGATCGTGCTGGTCGCCGGGGCGTGCGCCTCGATGCTGTGGTGGGACGCCGAACTGTGCGAACGGATCGCCGCCGGTGGCCGGTTCGTGGTGCGCTACGACCACCGGGACACCGGCCGCTCGACCTGCTGCCCGCCGGGGCGGCCGACGTACACCTACGGCGACCTGGCCCAGGACGTGCTGGGGATCCTGGACGCCCTCGGCATCGAGCGCGCCCATCTGGTCTGTCAGTCGATGTTCGGCGGGATCGGTCTGCTCCTCGGGGTGGACCGGCCCGAGCGGGTCGCGTCGCTGACGTTCGTCTCGACGTCGACCGGCGCCGCAGATCTGCCGCCGCCGGCCGCCGACCTGGCCATGCCGCCCGCACCGGATGCCGCCGACCCTGCCGCGGTCGTCGCGTACGTGGTCGCCGGGGCGAGGGCGTGCGCCGGCGGCTCGCCGTACTTCGACGAGGCCGCGATCCGGGCGCTGGCCGAGCGGGACGTGGCACGTGCCAGGAACTACGCGTCCACGCTGGTGAACCACTACGCCATCGGGTTCGACGAGCCGTCCCGGGGCGGCTTCGGCGACATCACGGCCCCCACGCTCGTGGTGCACGGCGACCTCGACCCGCTGCTGCCCCCGGCGCACGGCGAGGCGTTGCGCGACGCGGTCCCCGGTGCGGAGCTGCTCGTCCTGGAAGGGGCGGGGCACGACGTGCCGAGGGCGGTGTGGGACGCCTTCGTCCCGGCCCTGGTGCGGCACACGGCGGGAGACGGGTCGTAACTCCAGTGACTCCAGTGACTCCAGATGGACGCGCAAAGCCCCGTGGGCCGGAATCCATTGATGGATTCCGGCCCACGGGGCAGTGGTCGATTTATCGACCTGTAGGTACCGACGAGACGTCAGGCGTGCCGGTGGGAGCGTCCTCGGTTACCGGTGAAGACACGGTAGAGGGCGAGCAGGATGAGGGAGCCGACTATCGCGGCGACCCAGGTGGAGATCTCGAAGAACCCGTCGACCGAGTCGACGCCGAAGATCACCTTGCCCAGCCACCCGCCGAGCAGGGCACCCACGATCCCGATGAGCATGGTGATGATGACACCGCCGGGGTCCTTGCCCGGCATGATGGCCTTGGCGATCGCTCCGGCGAGCAGGCCGATGATGATCCACGCGAGGATTCCCATGGTGTCTGTCCCTCTTCCTTCATGAGATAAGGACTGCGTCAGCACATCGTGTTTACCGTCCGCGCGCATACAAACGTTTCCTATGAAATCCGTTTCGCCGACAGGTCGCGCGCAGGCCGGGCCCGAGCGGTTCACATGCGTGTTCGAGCGACTCGAAGGGCGCGATCTGGGAACCGGGAGAGAAGCCCGGGCGCGTGAGCCCGGTTCGCCGACCGGAGGAGAGGCCACGATGGCACCCGCACACGACTCGCGGCCGCACGTCGAGGAGACCGTCGAGGTCGCCGTTCCGGTGCGTACGGCGTACAACCAGTGGACGCAGTTCAAGACCTTCCCCCGGTTCTCGACCGTCGTGCACGACGTCGAACAGGTCAGGCCCACCGTGACCGTGTGGACCCTCGGCTACGGCCCGATGCGCCACCGTTTCGCGGTGGAGATCGTGGAGCAGGACCCCGACACGTGCCTGATCTGGCGCGGTCTTGACCAGCACCCCTCCCATCAGGGCGAGGTGCAGTTCAGGCCGACGCGGTCGGGCGGCACGGCGGTCACCGTCCGGATCCGTCTGGAGCCGCGCGGGGTCGCGAAGCTGCTCCTGGGCTCGTCCAAGGGCGCGCAGGTGGTCGCCCGGCCGGTGCGCCGCGAGCTCCTGAGCTTCAAGGACTACATCGAGGGGGTCGGGCAGGAGGGCGGCGCGTGGCGCGGCACGATCCGCAACGGCCGCGTCCAGCACGACCACCCGGAACCGCCGAGGAGCCGGGTGGCCCGGTGGCCCGTCGGCTGACCCGCGTTTCCGACCAGCGTTCCGGACCTGCGTTCCAGGCCCGCGCTCCGGACCCGCAGAAGAGCAGAAGAGAGGCGAACCGATGCAGAACCCGTCAGGTCAGGAGCCGGAGGACACCCTCTCGGTGACACCGCCGAAGAAGTGGGCGGCGGGGGTTCCCGCAGTCGTGCACGCGCTGGAGTACTCGCTGGAGCAGACCTCACCGCGCAGGACCGGGGTCGACCTGCTGACGATGAACCAGGTGGGCGGGATCGACTGCCCCGGCTGCGCCTGGGCGGATCCGAAGCCGGGGAACCGGCATCGCAACGAGTACTGCGAGAACGGCGCCAAGCACATCAACGACGAGGCCACGACCCGCCGGATCACCGCCGACTTCTTCCGCGAGCACAGCGTGTCCGAGCTCGCCGCGCGCTCCGACATGTGGCTCAACCAGCAGGGCCGGCTCACCGAGCCGATGATCAAGCGGCCGGGCTCCGACCACTACGAGCCCATCGCCTGGCAGGACGCCCTGGGCGTGCTGGCCGGCGAGCTGACCTCGCTGGACTCCCCCGACGAGGCGGTCTTCTACACCTCGGGCCGGGCGAGCAACGAGGCCGCCTTCGTGCTCCAGCTCTTCGCCCGCGCCTTCGGCACCAACAACCTGCCCGACTGCAGCAACATGTGCCACGAGTCGAGCGGCTTCGCCCTGAGCGAGACGCTGGGCACCGGCAAGGGCACCGTCAGCCTCGACGACCTCCACCACGCCGAACTGATCTTCCTGGTGGGGCAGAACCCGGGCAGCAACCATCCGCGCCAGCTCTCCGCGCTGGAGGAGGCCAAGCGGAACGGCGCCCGCATCGTGGCGGTCAACCCGCTGCCCGAGGCGGGGCTGCGGCGCTTCAAGAACCCGCAGAAACCGCGCGGTGTCGTCGGCCGCGGCACCCAGATCGCCGACCGCTTCCTGCACATCAAGCCCGGCGGCGACCTCGCCCTGTTCCAGGCCCTGAACCTGCTGCTGCTGGAGGCCGAGGACGCCCGGCCCGGCACCGTGCTGGACCACGACTTCATCGACGCCCACACCAGCGGATTCGACGAGTTCGTGGAGCACGCCCGCAGCGTCGACTGGGACGAGGTGCGGACGGCGACCGGACTGACCCGCGAGGAGATCGAGAAGGTCCGCGACGAGGTCCTGCGCAGCGAACGGGTCGTCGTCTGCTGGGCGATGGGCATCACCCAGCACAAGCACGGCGTGCCCACGATCCGGGAGATCGTCAACTTCCTTCTGCTGCGCGGTAATCTGGGGCGGGCCGGTACCGGCGCCTGCCCGGTGCGCGGGCACAGCAACGTGCAGGGCGACCGCACCATGGGCATCTGGGAGCAGATGCCGGACGCGTTCCTCGACGCTCTCCAGAAGGAGTTCGGCTTCGACCCGCCGCGCCCGCACGGCCTCGACTCGGTGAACTCGATCAAGGCGATGCGCGAGGGCCGCGTGAAGGTGTTCCTGGCCCTCGCCGGCAACTTCGTGCGAGCGGCTCCCGACAGCGAGGTCACCGAGGAGGCGATGCGCTCGTGCCGGCTGACCGCCCACATCTCCACCAAGCTCAACCGTTCGCACACCGTGTGCGGGGACACCGCGCTGATCCTGCCGACCCTCGGCCGCACCGAGCGTGACGTCCAGGCCGACGGCGAGCAGTTCGTCACCGTGGAGAACTCCATGAGCGAGGTGCACACCTCCCAGGGCCGCCTGGAACCGGCGTCCCGGCTGCTGCTCAGCGAGGTCGCCATCCTGTGCCGGCTGGCCCGCCGCACCCTCGACGGCAAGGCGGACATCCCCTGGGACCGGTTCGAGGCGGACTACGGCACGATCCGCGACCGTATCGCGCGCATCGTGCCGGGATTCCACGACTTCAACGCGCGGGTGACCCGCCCCGGCGGCTTCCAGCTGCCCAACCCGGTCAACGAGGGGGTGTTCGACACCGCGTCCGGCAAGGCCATGTTCAGCTGCAACGAACGGGTGGTCCCCCGGGCCCCCGAGGGCCATCTGCTGCTCCAGACGCTGCGCTCGCACGACCAGTGGAACACCGTTCCCTACACGCTGAACGACCGCTACCGGGGCATCCACGGCAGCCGGCACGTCGTCATGGTCAACTCGGCCGACCTCTCCCGACTGGGGCTGGCGCAGGGCGACCACGTGGATCTCGTCAGTGTCGCGGCGGACGGCACCGAGCGCCGGGCCGCGGACTTCTCGATCGTGTCCTACCCGACGGCACCGGGCTCCGCCGCGGCCTACTACCCCGAGACCAACGTCCTGGTCCCGCTGGACAGCGTCGCCGACATCAGCAACCAGCCCGCCTCGAAGGGCATCGTGGTCCGCCTCGAACCGTCCGGCGCCTGACCCTCAGGACGGCAGGTGGATGGTGGCGGCGGCCGGGGTGTACCGGCTGCCGCCGGTCGTGATCGGTCCGGGGCGGTTCGGGCAGTTCCCGTGCGCGTTGCAGTCCGGCGGTCGGCCGAACCACCCATGCCCCGCCACCACGACCTGGCGGAGCCGGTGGCAGGTCCGACGAGGCCCGGCCGTCGGCGGCCGACGGGCCCACAGGGCCGCATTCCGAGACGTTCGGGAAAGCATTTCCGGCGTCGCGCGACATTGCCATCCGAACAGCAGGAGTGGACCCTGGATCCCGGGGTAGGCGCGGGTTTGTCGGCCGCCGGGGTGGGCGGCACCAAGGGTTTGATTCCGGGAGGGGAACGATCATGGCGGTGACGACAAGGACGGCGTCCGCACCGGGGACCACCGAGCTGCCCCAGCTGGCAGAGCCCTCCCAGGTGGCGCCCAAGGACGCGCGGCAGCTGTCGCGGCTGTTCTTCGAGCAGCTGGCCGTCCTGGAAGAAGGCACGCCGGAGTACCAGTACGCCCGCAACACGCTGATCGAGATGAACATGTCCCTGGTCCGCTTCGCGGCCGGCCGGTTCCGCAGCCGCGGTCCGGAGGAGATGGAGGACATCGTCCAGGTCGGCATGATCGGTCTGATCAAGGCGATCGACCGGTTCGAGCTGTCCCGCGAGGCGGAGTTCACCTCGTTCGCCATCCCCTACATAGTCGGCGAGATCAAGCGGTTCTTCCGCGACACCACCTGGGCCGTCCACGTGCCGCGCCGCCTCCAGGAGGCCCGCGTCCAGCTGGCCCGCGCCACCGAGGAACTCCGCAGCCGCCTCGGCCGCACCCCGACGGTGAAGGAACTGTCGGAACTGATGAGCCTGCCCGAGGACGAGGTCATCGAGGCGCGCATCGCCGCCAACGGCTACAACTCCGCCTCCCTGGACGCCACCATCAGCGGCAGCCAGGACGGCGAGTCGGTCCTCCAGGACTTCATCGGCGCCGACGACACCGCCCTGGAACTGGTGGAGGACTTCCACGCGCTGGCTCCCCTCATCGCCGGCCTCACGGAACGCGAGCGGCTGATCATCCACATGCGGTTCGTGGAGGAGCTCACCCAGTCGGAGATGGGCGAGCGCCTCGGCATCTCCCAGATGCACGTCTCGCGGTTGCTCTCGCGCACGCTGACCCGGCTGCGCCAGGGGATGCTCCCCACCCACTGACCCGGTCGGCGCACCTGCTGACCACGGCCGTCGGCTGTGCGATGCTCGACGCGTGACGTCACGGGAACAGCTGCCCCCGCGAGGAGCGGCGTCCGACTCCCCGGCGCTGGCGAAAGTGGTCGCACGCCAGCGGGCCGAGATCGTCGATCTTCAGCGGGTCGCGGCCCTGCTTCCGGTGCTGGAGCGGGCCAAGGGCGCCGTGATGGTGCAGGAGGGGTGCTCCGCGCAGGAGGCCTACGAACTGCTCCTCGACCGGTCCGCCGAGGCCGGCCGCACCCTCGTGGAGGAGTGCTGGCTGACGCTGGGGGCCATCCGTCCGGTCCGTCGGCGGCGCGGGCGGCGCCGTCAGCGACCGGAGACCGACACCGCTGGTTCGGTGTTCGACTCGGCCCAGTACCTGGTACCCGCCGAGCCGTCCCCCTGCCCCGCCCCGACGGGCGCGCCCCGCGACACCGCGCCGCTGCTGGGCAGGCTAGGGCTGAGCCTGGCGAACGTGCGGGACCGGCACGAGCTGGCCCGCTGTCTGCTGGAACACCTCTCGGACGGCGTCGAGGCCGGTGCCGTACTGATCTATCTGGCCTCCGGCGACACTGTGCGGCTGGCCGGGCACGCCGGCATCGACGGGGTGGACGCCGTGCGCTGGCAGCGACTGGCCGTCGCCGGGGACGGGACCGCCGTACGCGATCCGTGGCCCGCGCGGGAACCGCTGTGGTCGGAGGGGCCCGAGCCGCACGAGGCGTTCCTGGTGCCCGAGGACACCGTGCGCCGGTGGCCGTCACGGGCCTGGCTGCCGGTGGACATGGGCGGTGAGACCGAGGAGATCGTCGCCGTGCTGCGCGGCACCGACCGCCCCTTCACGGTTGCCGAACGCGAACTGCTCGTGGCCGCGGTGCAGTTGTGCGCGGGGCGGCTGACGACCCTCGACTCGGAGGTCTCCCGCCGCAAGCCGTCCGTCGACAGCGTGCAGCAGATCTTCGACGTACTGCCGGGGTCGGTGATCCTGCTCTCCCCGCTGTCCTCGGCCGACGGTGTGGTGGAGGACTTCCGCATCGAGGCCGCGGCACCCGAGTCGGTGGACGTCGCCGGCCGTACCGGACGGCAACTCGTCGGCCTGCGGGTGCTGGAGTGCTATCCGACCTTCGCCGGTACGGAGATGTGGAAGGGCTACCTGGACGTCCTGGCCACGGGCCGGCCGTTCGCGGGCGAGCCGTTCACCTACGAGGAGGTGGTGGCCGGCATCCCGCGGCACTCCAGTTTCTCCCTGCGGGTGGCCCGGCTCGGCGAGCACCTCGTCGTCTCCTGGGTCCGGCACGACATCACGGCACGGCAGGAGCAGCGCCTGGCCACCCTCCAGCGGCTGGGCAATCTGGGCTGGGCCGACTGGAACCTCATCAGCGACACCATCACCTGGTCCCCGCACGTGTTCACGATCTTCGACCGGGACCGGAGCCTCGGACCGCTGCGCCTGGAGGAACTGCCCGAGTGCGTCCTGCCCGAGGACCTGCCGGGGCTGACGGTGGCGGCGCAGCGGCTGCTGAGCGACGGCACCGCCATCGACCAGCCCTTCCGCATCACCACCAGGGCGGGAGTGCGGCATCTGCGGATCGTCGCCGAGGCCATCACCGACGCGGACGGCACCCCGCTGGAGGTCCACGGCTTCTTCCAGGACCTCTCCGGGCAGCGGGACGCGGAACTCGCCCTGCTCAGCAGCGAACGCGCCGTCTCCGCCCAGCGCGGACTGCTCCAGGCCGAACGCAGGATGGCGGCCCGGCTCCAGCAGGCGCTGCTGCCGCTGCCCACGGGTCCCGTCATGCTCGCCGGGCTGTGGACGAACGCGTTCTATCATCCGGCCGAGCGGGGCATCAGCGTCGGCGGCGACTGGTACAGCGCCATCGAACTGCCCGACGGGGACGCCCTGTTCGTCATCGGGGACGTCATGGGGCACGGCATCAACGCCGTCGCGACGATGGCCCAGCTCCGCTTCACGGCCAAGGGCATGATCATCACCGGGTCGAGTCTGACGGACGCGCTCACCCGGCTCAACGCTCTCCTGATGCACCTGCACTCCCCGGGCGACCGGCACACCACCGCGACGATGGTCGTGGCCCGCTACCGTCCCGCCGACCGCACCCTCACCTGGGCGCAGGCCGGCCATCTGCCGCCGCTGCTGGTGCGGGACGGCGAGGCCCGGATCGTCGAGCGGCCCGCCGGGATCCTCCTCGGCGCCACCACCACCCCGGTGTTCGAGGAAGCCACCCTGCGGCTGGAGGAGGACGACCAGCTGCTGCTGTTCACCGACGGCCTGATCGAGCACCCCGGGCAGGACCTGACCGCGGGCCTGAGCGCCCTGGCCACGACAGCCGCGGCGGTCCTGGACACCTCCCGCCCGGACAGCCTCACCACCCTGCACATGTCGCTGGCCCACGCCGACCACCCCGACGACGTGTGCGCCCTCCACATCAGCCTGCCGCGGACCCCGTAGAGCGGGACCAGGTGGGCGAGAGCCGCAGGCGTGGTCGAAGTGACTTAAGTGAGTGAATCGCTGACTGTGCGCATCGACTGGGTTAACCTCGTCCCTCACGGGGGCCGAACAGGCGTGCATCGAATGTGACTTCGGGGGATTTCTTGTCGGGACAGCGGCCCGTGCCGACGGACGACTCGGCGGCGGCGCTGAGGCGGACCGGCGCCTCACCCTTGCGGCCCACCGACCCACCGCGGGTCGGTCCGTACGTGCCCGTGGCCCTGCTGGGCAGCGGGGGCATGGGACGGGTCTACCTCGCGCGTCCCGCGGACGACAGTCCCGGTCTGGTCGCGGTGAAGGTGATCAGACCGGAGTACGCGGAGGACCCCCGGTTCCGGCGCCGGTTCGAGCGCGAGGCGGCCGTGCACGCCCGGCTGCGCACACCGCACGCGCCCCGTCTGTGCGGCACGGGCTTCGAGGACGAACTGCTGTGGATGGCCACGGAGTACCTTCCCGGCTTCGACCTCTCGGAGGCCGTGCAGGAGGCCGGAGCGCTGGCGCCGGCCGCGGTGTGGCGGCTGGTGGCGGAGCTGGGACAGGCACTCGCGGCCCTCGGTGCCGAGGAGATCGTGCACCGGGACCTCAAGCCCTCCAACGTGCTCCTGACCGTCCGGGGCGCCCATGTGATCGACTTCGGCATCTCCAAGGCCGTGGACGCGAGCGCCATCACCGGTACGGGCAACCGGGTGGGGACCCCGGCCTACATGTCTCCCGAACACTTACGGGAAGGCCTGTCGGACGGGGCGTCCGACCTGTTCTCCCTCGGCGGGACCCTGGTGTACGCGGCGGCCGGACGCGCCCCGTTCGGCGACGGCACCGGTGTCGACGTCATGCACCGGGTCGCGTTCGAGGAGCCGAACCCCGAGGTGATCGGTGAGATCGCGGCCGTGGACCCGGAGCTCGGCGCGCTGCTGACCGCCTGCCTGGCCAAGGAGCCCGCGCAGCGGCCCACTCCGCGGGATCTGATCGAGACCGCCCGGGCGCGCGCCCTGCCGTCCGTGTGGCCGGAGCCGCTGGGCGAGGAGGTGGCGGCCCGGCAGCAGGCGTACGAGACCTTGCATCGGATGCCGGTCGCGAGCATGGTCCGGCTTCGGGGTCGGGAGAGCATGCCACCGCGGCCGCTCCGGCCCGTCCCTGAGCCCGTCCTGCCGGGTCCGTCAGCCCCGTCCGCCCCGGAGCCCGTGGTGCCCCTTCCGGCGGCGTCGGCGGAACAGCCGCCCGCATCGGTGGCGGAGCCGGCCGAACGGCCCTCCGGTGCCGTAGGGGTCGTCGCCCGGCTCCGGGAGAGGCCCTGGCGGGTCGTGGCCGCGGCTCTCGCGATCTGCGTGGTGGCCGGGCTGGCCGTCCTGCTCACCCTTCCCGACGGTCCGGGCGGTGGCTCCGCCCAGGAGACCGACGGTGTCCGGGCCATCGGCGGCGCGCCCCGCAACGCCTCGGCCCGTCCCGGATCCGTGACCTCCGGCGGACAGTCCCGACCTGACCTGGACGGCTCTCTGAACGAGGAGGCGACCGAGGGCGGAAAGCCCGACGCGGACGCCGACCCCGACCCGGAGCGGTCCGTGGCCTCGAGTCCGGCCGACGGCCAGAGCGACGAGGCCTCCGCGCCCGCTGACGCACCGGACGCCTCCTCCTCGCCCACGCCGTCCGACGACAGCACCACCACGGGTCCGGGCACCGCGCCCTGGCTCTCCGAGTGCACCTACTACAACGGCAACGGCCGTACCCGCCTCGGCGACAGCGGCAAACGGGTGCGGCAGGTGCAGTGCATGCTGACCGAGCGCGGCTACGCCGTGGGCGGCGGCGGTGTCGACGGTGAGTTCGGGACCGGTACCGAGTCCGCCGTCGAGGCCTTCCAGAGCGACCGGGGTCTGAGCCCGGACGGCGTCGTCGCCCACGACACCTGGAGCGCGCTGCGCAGCGCGGAGTGACCTCGTCGCCGTACGACTGTCCCCTGCTCCGATCGGCTCAGAGGCGGCGCGCCTCGGTGCCACGGACGGCCGCACGGGGAACATCGGTCGGACGGCGGCGCCGGACGGGCCGCCGGGTACCCCCCGCTGCGTGAAGAGGTCCGGACATGAAACCGTACGACGGCACTCACCTCGGTCGTCCTCAGACGTCGCGACACCGCCCGTGCCGCCGGCGGCCACCGGGCGGTCCCCACCCGCCGCACCGCCGCGCGCCGGAGGCGATCTGATGGCGGCGTCGGCGGAGGACCAGGGAGGTGGCGGCCGCTACGGCGAGGACGTCTTCCGGCCCGAACAGGAGGGCGAGGACGAGCGCATCGACTACGGCGCGCTGGCCTACGACGAGATCACCATGGCGCGACTGCGGGCCCTCGGGGCCGGTCCGGGGTGGCGCTGTCTGGACGTGGGGGCCGGCACGGGCACCGTGTCCCGCCGGCTGCTCGAAGAGGCCGGCGTCGACAGCGTGCTGGCCGTGGACCGTGACGTGCGCTTCCTCGCGCGGCGCCCCGTGCCAGGTCTGGAGGTCCAGGAGAGCGACATCACCGCGCCGGGGTTCGTCACCGGCCGGTTCCGGCTCGTCCACGCCCGCTTCGTGCTGATGCACCTGCCCGAACGGGAACGGGTCGTCGCGAACCTGGCCGAACTCGTCGCGCCCGGTGGTGTACTGGTGCTGAGCGACGCGGTGGACCTGACGAACGAGCGGACCCCGGACACGCCGTACACCGAGGTGATGCGGGCGATGTGGCTCGGGCTGCGCGCCGGCATCGGCACCGACGTCTCCTGGGTGCCCTCCTGTCCCCAACTGCTGCGCGGGGCGGGGCTGGTGCGCGCCGCGGCCGAGCTGTACGTGCCCCCGCTGACACCCGGCAGCCCCATCAGCCGCTTCTGGGCGGACACCTGGGAACGCAGCCGGGAGGCGATGCTCGCCACCGGCACGGTCGACGACGACACCATCGACGCGGCGCTCCTCTACCTGGACTCCGACGAATGTGCGGCCCTGTCGGCCGGCATGCTCACTGCCTGGGGCTGGAAACCCGGCCCCGCGGAGTGACAGCGCGGGGCTGCGGCGCACTGCGGGGGCTCAGGCCGCGGTGCGCCGCATGCACACCAGGCGGTCCCGTGCGTCCCATGACTCGGTGACGGTGAAGCCGAAGCGTTCGTAGAGCGCGATCGCCCCGGTGCGCCACTGCCAGACCGACAACCGCACGGTGTCGACGCCGTGTTCCGTGGTGTGCGCGAGGGCCGCTTCGAGGAGTCCGGACGCGATGCCGCGGCCGCGGAACGCGGGGTCCGTCCAGAGCCTCTTGATCTCCGACTGCCCGTCGGCCGGGGCGGTCACGACCAGACAGCCCACAGCGGCGTCCCCGAGGCGGGCCACCAGGACGACATCGTCCGCGAACGCGGTCCACGGGTCGGAGATCTCGGCCCGGTAGCGGTCGGGGAGGTCGTCCACGTCGGCGACGGCTTCCCCCTTCTCGGCCTGCGTCCGCAGGTGGTAGGCCGCCAGCAGCGCGGCCAGGCCGTCGTCGGCCGCGATGGTCCGCTCCGACGGGCGGACGGTGACAAGGGGCTGCTGATCGGTCATGGCGTCAGGATCACATGCCGAAGGTCAGGTTCCGCACTCCCGGGGGTCCCGTCTCCCTACCCCCGCTAGTGCGTCGGAGCGACTCGGGCGGCGCCGAACGGGTGGACTCGCCCGGGGCCGACCGGGCGCGGGCGGCGTGGCCGGGGCAGCGATGGTGACGAACCGCTCCCCGGGGCAGCAGCCCAGAACCGGAAGAGGCACCGAGACGTGAGACGTCGTACCCCCGCCTGTCGTTTCCCCGCACGCCGGGCCCCCGCCCGCCGCCTCTGCGCCGCGGCGCTGCTCGTGGCGTCCGTGATGTCTCCGATGGCGGCGACCCCCGCCACCGCCGTGCAGGCGAAGCCTCCGCACCGGTACGTGGACGACGACTGCCCGCCGCGGCAACTCGACCGCGCGCTGGCCGCACGGCTGGACAAGGCGATCGAGAAGGTCCGCCGGCAGGCCGGGATTCCCGGGGTCGTCGCGGGACTGTGGATGCCGGGCGAGGGCAGTTACGTCCGCGCGACGGGCGTCGCGAACAAGGCCACCGGCGCACCCATGAGGACCGACGTGTTCGTCCGCATCGGCAGCGAGACCAAGACCTTCACGGTCACCGCGCTGCTCGAACTCGTCGACGACGGCCGGATCGGGCTCGACGACCCGATCTCGGACTACGTCCACGGGGTGCCCGACGGGAAGCACATCACGCTGCGCCACCTCGCCGAGATGCGCAGCGGTCTCTTCCCGTACACCGATGACGCGGACTTCCAGCACGATCTGCTGAGCGACCCGAAGCGCTCGTTCACCCCGCGGCAGGTGCTGGCGTACGGCTTCAAGCACCGGAACACCTTCGCGCCGGGCACGCAGTTCCAGTACTCCAACACCAACCTCGTGCTGCTCGGGCTGGTGGTCGAGCGGGTCAGCGGGCGCACGCTCGCCGACTTCCTCGAGAGGCGGGTGCTGCGCCCGGCGCGGCTGCCCCACACGCTGCTGCCCGAGACCTTCAAGTTCCCTCGGCCGCACCCGCACGGCTACACCAACCAGACGCTGAGCGGTGAGGTCGCCGACAGCACGAACTGGAACCCGAGCTGGGCCTGGGCCGCCGGGGCGATGATCTCCGACCTGAACGACCTGCACCGCTGGGCGAAGATCGTCGCCACCGGCACGCTGCTTCGGCCGAAGACCCAGGCCGAGAGGCTGAAGATGCTGCCCACCGGGCACCCGGGCCTGCGCTACGGCCTCGGCATCTTCGAGAGCGGCGGCTGGATCGGGCACAACGGCTCCATCCCCGGCTACGAGACCGTGACCGTGTACCTGCCCTCGCGGCAGGCCACCCTGGTGCTGATGATCAACACGGACATCCTGTACCAGGGCCAGGAACCGTCGTCACTGCTCGCGCGGGCGATCACTGAGATCGTGACACCGGACCACGTCTACGACCGGCCAGCGCCTCTCCAGTAGCGGGCGGTGCGGTATCGGGCCGGCGCCCCGGCGGGAACTACTCGCGGAGCCCCGGCCCGGCCGCCGTCGGCGCCGTACGGCGGTCCACCACGGCCCGGACGACCGCGGCCACGCCCGCGCGGTCCGTGGGCCGGGCGTCGACGGAGTTGTGGATGGAGAAACCCTCCACGAGCGCGTCCAGGGCCCGGGCCGTGAGCGGGTCGAAGTGCCGGGCCAGGGAGTCCCGGCTGGCCTGCATCCAGGAGCGCATGACCGTCCGCAGCTCGGGGTGGCGGGTGGCGAAGGCGTACAGCTCGTAGCTGAGCAGCAGATTGCGGTCGGTGCCCCAGACCTTGCCGCAGATGATCTCGACGACGGCCTCCTGCGCCTCCTCGGGAGTGCGCGCCGCCGTCAGCAGGGCGCCGTAGCGCGAGGAGACGGACTCGGCAAGGCGGGTGAAGGCCTCGGTCAGCAGGTGCTGCATGTCGTCGAAGTAGTAGGTGAGCGATCCGAGCGGCACCCCCGCGGCGGCCGCGATCCTGCGGTAGGTCACCTTGATGGCGCCGTGCTCGGCGATGACGTCAAGGGCGGCGTCGAGGATGCGCTCGCGGCGCAGTGGGTCGTTGGGGCCGCGGTTGCTGCCGGTCATCTGGTGGTCCGCCCTCTCTTCTCCCGCGCCCGGAGGTTATGTACATTTGTGCATACCCGATGTGCGCGGGACCCGTCACCTGCCCGCCATTCTTCCGAACCCCGCGGAGCCCTCTCTTGACAGCCCCCGCCGTGCGCCGGCGCCGACAGGCCCTGTACCTCTTCTTCTTCCTCCCGGGCATCGCCCTGTCCTCCTGGGTCACGCGCACACCGGACGTGCGGGACCGACTGGGCGCGTCCACCGGGCAGATGGGGCTGATCCTGTTCGGTCTGTCCGTGGGATCCATGCTGGGCATCCTGTGTTCCGGCCGGCTCGTGGCGCGCCTCGGCACCCGGCCCGTGATCCTCCTGGGCACCGGCCTGATCGTCGCGGCCACGGGTGTCATCGGGGCGGGCAGCGCCGCCGCGTCGGCTCCCCTGGTCACGACCGGCCTCTTCCTGTTCGGCGCGGGCATCGGGGCGGGCGAGGTCGCCATCAACGTGGACGGCGCCGACGTGGAACGGATCACCGGACGGCCCGTGCTGCCGACTCTGCACGGCTGCTTCAGTCTGGGCACGGTGATCGGCGCCCTTGCCGGAATGACGGCGACGGCGGCAGAGGTTCCCGTCCCCTGGCACCTCGGCGTGGTCGCCCTGGTCGCCACGGGGATGCTGCTCCATGCCTCACGGGCGCTGGTGGGGGGCGTCGGCGTGAGCACCGGGACCCGCACGGCCGAGCCGGTCAAGGGCGCGGCAGCGCAGGTCTGGAAGGACCGGAAGCTGCTCCTCATCGGCGCGATCGTGCTCGCCATGGCTCTGGCCGAAGGGGCGGCCAACGACTGGCTGCCGCTGCTCATGGTGGACGGCCACGGCCTGGACGCCACCGCCGGATCGCTCGTCTACGTCGGTTTCGCCGCCGCGATGACCCTGGGCCGCTTCTGCGGCACGTACTTCCTCGTCCGCTTCGGGCGGGCCGCGGTCGTCCGGGCGAGTGCCGTCTCCGGTGCCGTCGGCCTGGTCCTCGTGATCTTCTCCGACAACGTCGTCATAGCGGCGGCCTCGGTGCTGTTCTGGGGGCTCGGGGCCTCCCTCGGCTTCCCGGTGGCGCTGTCGGCGGCCGGCGACTCGGGCCCCGAACAGACCGCGCGGGTCTCGCTCGTCGCCATCATCGGTTACGTCGCCTTCCTCGTCGGACCGCCGGCGCTCGGGTTCCTGGGCGACCACTACGGGCTGCGCTCGGCGATGATCGTGGTCCTGGTGTTCGTCGCCTCCGCGATCCTCATCGCCCCGGCCGCCGACACCCGCGACCGCGCCTCCGTACCGGTCGACGCCTGATCCTGCTCCCCCCGGGTGCGGCCGCGGGACGTCGGTTCTGCGGCGTTGTCAGTGGTGGCAGGCAGGATGAGGCCATGACCACACCAGCTGCTCAGATCGTGGATGACGCCGCCTACGCGCAGGCCGTCGAGGACGTCGTGGCCGCCGCCGCGGCCTACTACACGGACGGCGCCTCCCCGCTCGACGACGACGCCTACGACCGGCTGGTGCGCGGTATCGCCGCGTGGGAGGCCGCCCACCCCGACCAGGTGCTGCCGCACTCCCCCACGGGCAAGGTCGCCGGCGGCGCCGTCGAGGGCGATGTGCCGCACACCGTGCCGATGCTGAGCCTGGACAATGTGTTCTCGCCCGAGCAGTTCACCGCCTGGACGGCTTCGCTGGCCCGGCGGATCGGGCACGAGGTGGAGCGGTTCAGCGTGGAGGCCAAGCTCGACGGGCTCGCCGTCGCGGCCCGCTACACCGAGGGGCGGCTGACCCGGCTGATCACGCGCGGCGACGGGATCGCCGGGGAGGACGTCTCGCACGCGCTCGGCACCCTCGAAGGGCTGCCGGAGAAGCTGGAGCAGCCGCTGACCGTGGAGGTCCGCGGCGAAGTCCTCATGACGACGGCGCAGTTCGAGCACGCCAACGAGGTGCGCACCGCGCACGGAGGACAGCCGTTCGCCAACCCGCGCGGGGCGTCCGCCGGCACCCTGCGGGCCAAGGACCGCGCCTACACGGTGCCGATGACGTTCTTCGGCTACGGCCTGCTGCCCCTGCCCGACACCGACGCCGAACTGACGGAGCGGCTGGACGGGCTGGCCCACAGCGAGCTGATGGCACTGGCCGCCCGGCTGGGCGTGCACACCACCGGGGCGACCGCGGTGCCCACGGTCACGGCCTCGACGGCGGAGGAGGTCCTGGAGCGGGTGCGGGAGATCGCGGGGCTGCGGGCGGAGCTGCCCTTCGGGATCGACGGCATCGTCGTCAAGGCCGACCTGGCCGCCGACCAGCGGGCCGCCGGTTCCGGGTCGCGCGCGCCACGCTGGGCCATCGCCTACAAGCTCCCGGTTCTGCCGCAAATTCAGAGCTGATGGGCTTCGTCGCACTCGACCATGATGACCCAGGTCAAGAGGGCATCAGATCCGCAGGTGGCAGCAACAGTCCTGTTGCACTTCTCGGGTAGTGGAGGCAACCGACGAAGTGCTGACGGTCGCCCACGGTGCCCACCCGCGACGACGACGAAGAGGGTGAGCGTCACAGCGCGGCTGATCAGTCAGCCGGGATCTGACGATGAGCGCAGGACCGTGGTGCCGTCGTTCGTGACAGCAGCGGTTTCGTGGCGGCGGCGGTCGTAGAACCACTTGGGTACCGGCGGGCCGTCCCTCCGCAGGAGGTAGGTGGCGTCCTGAAGGCGTCGGCATTCTTCGGCTGGGATGTCTGCCGGCCTGGCCTGGTACGTGGTCCATACGTCGTGAATGTCGTCCTCGACTTGTCGACGCTTGGTGGACTGCTGCCAGTGCTCGCGGGCGAGTTCGATGGTGTCGAGAAGCGCGGCGGCGCTGGGCAGGAAGAGCGCTACGAGGAAGGTGAGCAGCGTCATGTCACGTACCAGGGCGAACATGATGATCGCGACAGCCCAACTACCGCCACCGATCGCCAGGAAGGCGCCATAAGCATGGTGATCCCGACGGCTCCAGACTGCGCTTTGCCGCTGACACAGAAGGACGTCGCCGGGCCAAGGGGTGTCACCCAAGTCGATGCTGTACCAGTCGAGATAGGGGCCGTGCTCACGGATGTGACGAGCAGCCGAGGAGACATCGTCAGGGACGGGCTGTCGGCCGACGAGGGCTTGGTTCCAATTCAGGTGGAAGAGCCTGGTGTCGTACAGCTCCTGGATGTTGGCGGCCCTCAGGGTGGCGCTTCCCTCTATGCCTTTGAGTACGGTCTTCCCGAGTACCAGCCAGGCGGCGACGATCGCCCCGCGGGTGCTCGCCCCCGCCGGGAGGAACACCGCAAGGAGCGGCGCCGTCAGGGCCAGAAGGACGTTGCCCCACGTCCTGATGCGGCGCCACCACATCGCTGTCTTGTAGAAGTGGGAGTAGGCCAGCAGTCTGTTGAGGTGTTCTGGCTGATCTTGGCGTTCCTTGATCCGGGCGGAGGCACCCGGTTGCACAGGAGACTGCTGGCCGGCGGTCATGACTTGGTGAAGAGCGGGCCGAAGAGAAACTGCCACTGCGCCAGCGCGTCGCCGGTACGTCCCACACGTTCGAGCCGAAGTGCCTCGGTGCACGCAGCCTCTGCGGCTCGCAGGGCCGTTTGGGCGGCCTGGAGCTTCTCGGGTTGGCCGTCGAAGATGTCGGAGACGTCCGGGCCCAAGTGGGCCGGGTCCGGCCACCGCTCCGCGACGGCGTTGACGGCAGTGGCGAAGAACTGTCGCAGCTCCCGTGGGTAGGGCCCGACCCACTCGCCCTTGACGAGTTCCAGGGCCATGACCTCGATGAGGAATGACGCTTCGATGGGGTGGCCGTGGTGTCGATTCCAGGTCTTGATCATCTTCACGAGGGGCTTCCACCGCTCGGAGAAGTCCTTGATGAGTTGAACGCCGCGGTAGATGCCTTCTTCGCCCGCTCCGCTTCAGGATCGGCGCGCAGGATCCTAGAGGAAGCCAATGACCCTGAGCTAGAGAAGATGAAGCTGGATCTGCTGCGAATGCTCCGTCACGAGGACATCTACGTGTGGGAGCGCGGGGCCATCGAGGCCTACTACCCCGAATTGCAGACGAACGAATCGAATAACAAGAACGACCGGGCCCGCACGTTCTGCGAGCGGTACACCACCGCGGAAGCCATCCGCGGCCTGCCGATCTTCCAAGACTCCGCCACTTGCGAGTTCGACCTCATCTTCGGGGCATTCTTCGGAGCAGCGTCTCTGGAATCGTCCCCGGTGGAGATCCCCGAGCAGATAGGAGCGGATGGAACGCAGGCTGAGTTCGCGGAAGCATCTGCACTTGAATGACTCAAACGAGTCTCAGCTGCGTGCGCCGTCCTGGAGAAACTCAGTACTCCTCGGCTCTTACCGGTTCGAATGTGCTCGCCGCACCACCATCTTCTACCTTTGCTGCGGGAGTTGGCCCTATCTACACCGGGGCTGTCAGGGACGTCCAGGGGATTTCACCATCAGTCTGCGCCCGCTGTCGAAGGGGCGAGCCTCGGCAGCGCGACGTTGGCGGGCGTGAGGAAGGAGCTGCCACATGCCGGTCAAACCCGTCAACGCCATTGCCGATGCCTATTGAGGGTTGCTTGCCGCCAGGTCGTTGAGCACAGCGTTGACCGTGGACCAGCAGAGGTCAGCGGTGTCGAAGTCTGCGCTGTGTTTGGCCCGCTTTTCCGCGAGGGGATGGACCAGGTTGCGGTAGATCCGCAGCAAGTCCGAGGCCATTTTTGCGTCTTGGTCGATCCACTGGTTGGCGTGGGCGTGCTGAATGAGCTCCTGCAACCGTGTGTCGCGGGCCGGCCGGGTCAACGGCACAGCTGCAGTTCTGACGTCGGCCGCGTGGACGAGGACGCCTTCGAGGAGGCTCCCGAGCATGATGACGGCGGAGGTGTAGGCACCGTGTTCTTGGCAGATGCCGGCTTCGTCGAGGCGTAGTTGAACGGCGCGGGCCAGGTCGGGATCGGAGACGATGTCGGTGATGGCCACCTTCAGCTCTACGCGCTGCGGGCGAGCGGGTTCGTCAGGGTCGTACTCGATGAGGAACGGCTGCCCTTTGCGGTAGTCGATGCGGCGGCCTTCGAAGGCGAGGACTTCCTGGAGGCGTTGGATCACGGCGTCGTAGTCAGCGGGTTGTTGTTGGTATTCCCGTCGGTCGGCCAGGCGCAGGATGACGCGCTCGGTGTCTCCTGCCTGGTCTTCCTGCCGTTCGCACAGGATGGTGTGGACCCAGCCGTGGCGCGGACTGCCGTCGTGGTCGGGGACGTCTTCCCAGCCGGCCCTGCGAAGGAAGGGAGCAAGTTCCCATCCGGCTCGGCGTTTCATGCCCGGCTCGTCACCGCAGACCATAGCGGCGAGTTCTTCGAGGGTGCTCTCGTCGTAGCTGTCCATGTCAGTTTTCCTCGCTGTCTTCGTCCGGCTCGCCGTCGTAGGGGTCCGCGTCTTCATCGGGTTCGGCCTCGGCCAGGCCGACCGGAGTCCAGGGCATGTCGGTCAGCGCGTCGTCGATGGATGGCTCGCGGACCGTGCGGGGATGGATGCCCAGCTCGGTCAGGCGTTCCCACAGAGGTTCCAAGGCCTCGTCGGGTGAGAGGGCGAAGGCGCTGCTGCGTATGCGCCAGAACGTCCAGCCGGCGCGGCGAAGCTCCCGCTCGCGCTCTGCGTCGTCGTGGATCTGCTGCGGAGTGGAGTGGTGAGGGCTTCCGTCGCACTCCACTGCGAGGCGTCCGTGGCCTCCGGTGACTACGAGGTCGATGCGCTTTCCGTTGACTTGCCACTGGGGCACCACGTCGTAGCCGCGTTCCTTGATGCGCAGGAAGACACGCTGTTCGAAGAGCGAGTCGAAGGGCGCGCAGTGTCGGTCTGCGCTGACGTGGGCGGGCTGGTGGGGGTGTGTGTAGGGCGGGGGCGGGCTCACCATGTAGGTGAGCAGGGAGCGCCTCAGGTCTTTGCTGCTGAGCTGGTCGATGGTCAGGGAATGGAAGAGCCACATCTGGTCGCGGGCCCGGCTGGCGGCCACGTTGAAGCGTCGTTCATGGTTGCGGCCGGTCGCGGCGATGACGTTGGCTCCGTCGACGACCATCGACAGGAGGATGACGTCGCGCTGGTCTCCCTGGAACTGTTCGGGTGTGCCGACCAGGATGCTGTGGCGTTCGCGGGCCGATATATCGATGCGCTGGTCGACGAGGTCCTGTACCAGTCGTGTCTGGTCGCCGTGGCGCAGGATGATCACGCCGATACTGCGGTCTGCGTAGGCAGAGTCCTGGGTGAGGCGGTGCAGTTCGTTGACGACGGCCTCCGCCTCCGGCCGGTTGATGAGTTTGTCCCGGCGGCCCTCGCAGTGCCCTTCGGGCACGTGGACGACCTTCAGCGGCGGGAGGCGGTCGGAGCCGTGCTGGCGCAGCAGGACCAGCTGGTTGTCGGGATAGAACTGCATGGAGGACCATTTGATGATCTCCGGCATGCACCGGAAGTGCTCGGTGAGACGGATCTTTTCGGTGAAGCGGGACTGCAGTAGTTCGTACAGGTTGGACTTGGGGTCGAAGCCTTCGCGCTGCCAGGGTTCGAGGCCGGCCATGCGCTCGTCGAAGATCTGGGTGATCCGGTCGTGCTTGCTGCCGCTGTAGAACGGGGCGCACTGCCGGTCGTCGCCGACGACGATGATGCGGGGTGCGAGCCAGAGCAACAGCAGGCCGTCCAGGCCCACTTGGCTTGCTTCATCGACGATGACGACGTCGAAGGAGTCCGGTTCGGGGCTGATCGTTTCCGCTACCTGATTCAGCGGCATGATCCACGCCGGCACCGCTCCTTGCGCTGTCTGCATGGCTGAGCGCGCGTGACGCTGGTGGCGTTTGCCGTATTCGGTGGTTCCCTGGCCTGCGTTGGCCACGGCGCTGGCGTAGGCGGCCAGGGCCTGTTTGTGCTTGGTGGTCATGCGGCTGACGCAATGGAGTGCTGCGCGGTCGCAGACCAGCTGTTCCACCAGGTCGTGCAGCCGGGCTTGAATCTGGACCAGTTCGCCTTCGAGCTGCTCTTCGCGTCCTGGGAGCAGGTGGGTGTCGAGGAAGTCCTGCGCCTGCCGCCATGCCCAGGCCTGGGGCAGCACGGCGAACCGAGAGTGCCAGTGCGGGGCGAGGGGATCGCCGGCGAAGTCCTTGGTGAGTTCGGGGTGGGCCTCGGCAAGGCACTGGAAGAGTTTCCCGGTCTCGCGCCGGTCTGCCTCACGCTGGTATGCCGCGGCCAGTGCATCCACCGCCTGCGCGTAGGCCTGCGCATCACGGGCCGCTACGGCATCCGCCGCGCGCTGCAACTCTTCGACGCCATGCGGGTGGGGCGGCGGAAGGCTCTTGAGGAGTTCTTCGAGGCGTTGTGTCGCGGTCCTGATGTGCAGGAGTTGGCGGGCCTGGGCCGTGGCCTGACGGATGTCGCCCCATTGCTCGGCGGTGGTGACCGGTGTCTGGATTCCGTCGGCCAGCAGGGTTGCGTGGACCTGGCGGATGACCTCCACGCAGGTGTCGATAGCTTGCAGGATGACGGCCCTGTCCAGAAGTTCGGACGTCATCAGTTCGGTGGTGTCCTGGTCGACGGCGGATCCGACGCCGGTCCACCGGCCGCGCAGGGTGCGGGCGTGGGCGCGCATCTCCAGTTGCCGTACGACCGCGGTGATGTGTTCTCGGCCGGCGGGCGCCATGCCTTCTACCCGGCACTGTTCGAGGAGGAATCGGGCTTGCTTGACGACGGCCGGCCGGGGCCATCGCGTGTTCAGTTTTCCGGTGCGCAGGACGTGCTGCTCCAGATTGCGTCCCGCGATCAAGAGCTCCTTCTCGTCGCTTTCGGAGAGGCGGGGGATCTCCACTTCCAGGAACGAGGCGGCGGCTATCTCGTCGTGGGTCTGCTGTGCACGCTGTGCGGCGTTTCGGATGCTGTCCCACAGTTGCTGCCATCGCTGGGCGATGCCGTCCTGCAGCGCGCGCGTGGACCAGGTATCCGCCTGCCAGGAGACAGGGTCCGCGGACAGCCCTACCCTCTGCAGGGCCTGCTGGGCTCGGTCGAGGAGGCCTTCCAGCACGGTGAGCCGCGCGTCACCGTGGTCCGCCAGTTCCTGCGCCAGCGGTGTGACCGGCTCGCGGCCGACGGATTCCTCGGCCGCTTCAAGTTCCGTGATGCGGCGGGAAACCTCCGTCGGGTCCGGCAGCGTGGCCGGGTCCGGGCAGTACTGAATGCGGGCGTCGAGGATTCCGGGACCGTGCTGGGTGACGAGCAGCCACAGTCGCTCAGCTTCGTCCGTAGTCAGCGGCGGGGCCTGCGGGGCCTGGACATCCAGGGGCGGCAGCCACTGATATTCGGCTGCGCCGTGCTCCACGGCCTGCACGATGTCGTCGAGCCGCCCGCGGTAGCCCGGCGCGACCTCGGGGTGCTCGTACCACTCGACCTCGCGTACCTGACGCAGGCGGTCTTGGAGTCTGGCCTGCTCCGCCATGAGCTGGTGCCGCTGCGTCTGCTGGTCGTCAATGCGCTGTTGGAGCCGATCGAGGTTCGTTGTCGCGTTCAGGTGGGCCAAGGCTCCCAGCGACTCGCTCAGATCGGAGCTCCCGCCCTGCCACTGATCGCCTTGGATCACGCACATGCTGCGCAGCTTGGACGGCAGCTGGTCGCGCAGCACGTTCAGAGCCTGGCTCTTCGCACTGGTGACCAGGACTCTCTTGCCGTCCGCGAGGAGTGCGGCGATCAGATTGCTGATGGTGTGCGTCTTTCCGGTGCCCGGCGGGCCCTGGACCACCACACTGGTGTCGCGCTGCAGCCGGTCCAGGACATCGCGCTGGGCAGCGTTGGTGACCATCGGGAACAGCGGATCCGGTCCCAATGCCGGCGGCACGGAGCCACTCCTGCTCCCCCAGGCCGTCCGGTGCTCCGGTTCAAGGTCATACAGCAGTTGCGCCAGTCCCAAAGGCGCCTGTGCTCCAGGACGTTTCAGCGCCCGGGCGATGCTCTCGTAGAAGCCGAGGACGGAGCGCTGGCTGTGTTCGCGCAGGATGAGCGCGGGCGCGAGATGCAGTGACCGCGACTGGGGTTCAGCGGTGAGATCGGGGTGCTGGCCGGTTGTTGGGTCGAACGGGAGTACGTGGTCGACTCCGAAAGCCCGCTGCGCCCACGAGCGCACGGCCTGTGCCGCCCGGTCCGACAGCGGGTGGAAGGGCACGTCCTCGACAGCGGAGCGTACAACCCCCAGCAGCTCCGACGTATAGCCGTCGGACTCGCTGAGGAAGTCGGTGTCCTCCAGACGCCCGGGGTGCTCCGGCACCAGCGAAACGGTCACGTTGATCGATGCCGGTTCAACGGTGAGGGTCACCGGCGTTGTCACGATGTGCCGACGGACCCGGGCCGAGGGACGAGCGGCTCCGAGTTGCAAGAGACCTACGGCCAGGACTACTTCGAAAGTGTCACTGTCCTGCTCGATCTTCTTGGCCATCCGGTACAGCTGCCGGTGCAGTCGCCGCTGCGGTTCGGCCGCCAGCTCTTCCTGCGACCATCGCATCCACTTGCCGGCCCACGTCTCGTACGCCTTGCGTTCTTCAGAGCTGCCGCTCTCCAGTGCCGGCTGGTTCTCCTCCGCATCTGCCTGGTCGTCGGCCATTTGACGGTCATTCGGGGTGTTGTCGATCAGGCCGGGAGGTTGCGGTCCAGCAGTGGCGGCGGCATCGGCGGACACCCTGCCGTGCAGGATCGCAGGCAGCCTCGGTGCTTCTTGGGGCGGACGGTGCTTGACCACCATGATGCGAGGGTCGGCGTCCGCAGCACGGCGCACGGTCCCATCGGGGGCGCCCGCGAGCCACACCGTCTCCGGGTACTTGGCACAGTCGCGGATGGTCTTGGAGATGGCGCCCCGCACCAGCTCTTGTAGGCAGTCGATCAAGACGCGAGTGTCACGGACGGCTTTGGGATCACTGCCATCACGTACTGCCGGGCGGGCCATCACATCCCCCAAACGCGTGCCACCGTGGCAAGCCTTTCAGGATCCCCGGCGGCTAGATACGGGGCAATGTGACGGGACTCATGCACAACCATTTCCGGACATGAAGACCCTCCAGTGCGCCATAGCCTCGCCACCCCGGCTGGGCCGTGGCTACTGGGCAACAGCCGCAGCTCGGCGAACTGCGAGACAGCGCAGCCGCAATCTCTCCCCAATCTCCTGGTACTGCCTTCAAGCAGAGAGAAAAGGCCGATCCTGTCACGGGTCATGTCCCTGCGGGTGGTGTAGCTGGGGATGGTCTCGGTGAGCTGTGCGCCGCATTGAAAGGCCATCGAGCACATCGCGATCACCTCCGGTGCGGTGCCTGCCACCCAGGGCACACCGCTCATGCTGGCCCTGAAGGCGGTGACGCCTCTGCTCAGGTCGCGCCCGCCCGCCTGCACGAGTGCCTCGGTGGCCGGACTCTGATCGTGCGGACTTCGCCACCCCGCTGCTCACGCTTCAGCGCATCCTCGGCACGGCCACCGGACGCAACCTCCGCGAGCGCGCGGCCGGCATCGTCCCCACCCGTGTCACATGCAGCGCCTCACCCCGTGCGCAGAGCAAAGGAGCGGACGCGGGCCTGCTGCATCCCCATGCGCGGACCGCCGCGCGGAGTTGAGTGCTGTGCGGGGCGGGCTCTGGCCAGGTGCCACAGCGGAACGGATACCAGCGCAGCGCAGGTGTTGCGCATCTCGCGTGCACCGCAGCAGCATCGGCGTACGTCCACGGCATGGCCGTCACGCCGGCGATGCCGTGGTGGCCCACCGCGCACGGGGCAGGAATACCGCGCGCCGGCTGCACACCCCCCGCGGAATGAGACGGAGAGGTGGACACCCGGGAATTCATATCCAGGGGATGATTTCTTCCCCCCATCGCGAGTGGACATGATCTCGGCACCGGCGAATCATGGTGTGCGCACCGCCGATGGGCGGATCTCAGTCGACAAAGAGGCAGGCGCCATGGTCGAGGCTGTTTCATTCAGGAACAAGGCAGTAGAGATCGCGGGACACCTCCACCTGCCGGACGATTTCGACGAAGATAAGAAATACCCGGCCCTTGTCGGAATTCATCCGGCCGGCGGTGTAAAGGAACAGACCATCGGCCAGTACGCGAAGCGGCTGGCTTCCGAGGGATTCGTGACCGTGGTCTACGACTCCTCCTATCAGGGAGAGAGCGGCGGCGAACCGCGCCTTCTGGAAGACCCGACGACCAGGGTGGAGGACGCCCGCTGCGCGGCGGACTTCCTCACCACTCTCCCGTACGTGGACACCGAGCGGATGGGCGTCTTCGGCATCTGCGCCGGTGGCGG
Organism: Streptomyces griseorubiginosus; assembly: GCF_001514195.1. Lineage (GTDB taxonomy): Bacteria > Actinomycetota > Actinomycetes > Streptomycetales > Streptomycetaceae > Streptomyces > Streptomyces griseorubiginosus. The sequence goes on from NZ_KQ948749.1 coordinate 45,221, forward strand.
TTACGCGATCAGCGTGGCGCAGACCGAACGCCGTTTCAAGGCGGTCGCCACCGTCAGCGCGGCTCCGATGGGCGAAGGTTCCAGGGCCTTCCTGGGTCATACGTCTCCCGTGTCCGAGCAGATCAGGAACCTGGAGATGGCCGCTCAGCAGCGCACAGCGGAGGCGAGGGGAGCGGAGCCCGTCTACGTCCCGTTCGTCCCGGAAACGCTGGAGGAGATCGACGACAACACGCCGGACCTCCTCCGCGAGGGATACGACTACTACCGGACTCCGCGTGGTCAGCATCCCCGTTCCAAGGGCCGCTTTCTGCTGACCAGCATGGACAAGATGTACGCGTTCTCGACGTTCGATCAAATCCCGGAACTGCTGACCCAGCCGCTGCTCCTCATCGCGGGGAGCAAAGCGGACACAAAAGTGTTCAGCGACCAGGCTTACGAGCTTTCCAAGGGCCCGAAGGAACTGTTCGTCGTCGACGGGGCGACTCACATCGCCATGTACGACGTTCCCGAGTACATGGATCAGGCGCTCACCAAGATGGTGAAGTTCTTCGCCGTCCTTCAGTAGAAGGCCCCCAGGGCAAACGCCCGGAGAGCCTAGCCCGCCGTAGAAATCATTCGAGGAGCACCATCACCATGTCCCATCCCGGCCGCCCCACCGTCGCCATCGCCTTTCATTCGGGCTACGGCCACACGGCCGTCATCGCCGAAGCCGTGGCGCGTGGTGCGGCGGGAGCGGGCGTTGAGGTCGTCTCGATCTCCGTCGACACCGTTACGGACGAGCAGTGGGCACAGCTGGACGCCGCTGACGCGATCGTCTTCGGCGCCCCCACCTACATGGGTACGGCCTCCGCGGCCTTCCACACGTTCGCCGAGGCCAGCAGCAAGCGCTGGTTCTCCCAGTCCTGGGTGGACAAGCTCGCCGCGGGTTTCACCAACTCCGGTGCCAAGAACGGCGACAAGTCGTCCACCCTGGGCTACTTCGCCACGATGGCCGCCCAGCACGGCATGCACTGGATCAGCCTGGGCCTGCAGCCGGGCTGGGACTCCACCACGGGCAGCGAGGACGACATCAACCGGCTGGGCTATTTCCTGGGCGCCGGCGCCCAGAGCCCGACCGACGCCGGCCCGGAGGCGGTCCACAAGTCGGACATCGCCACCGCGGAGCACCTGGGTGCGCGCGTCGCCCGTCAGGCCGCGATCTTCCGCGCCGGGCGGACCGCCCTCGCCGCCTGATCCCAGAGCCCTTTCTCCGCTCCATCCACTACCCACCCCCCGCAAGGAGTACGTTATGTCCGATTCCCCGAGCCTCGCCCTCATCCGCCGGCTGTACGAATCCGGAATGTCCCCGGAAGTGACCGCCGAGGTCATGGCGCCGGACCTCGTGTGGGACATCACCCCCGGCTTCCCGAACAGCGGTGTCTACCACGGCTGGGACGACGCGGCGAAGAACTTCTTCGGCCGGACGATGCCGAACTACGACTCCTTCGGCGCGGTACCCGAGGAGTTCTACGCGGACGATGAAGGCCATGTCTTCGTGTTCGGCCACTACCACGCCGAGACGAAGACCGGGAACAAGGCCGACGTCCGGTTCATCCACCTGTGGACCGTCCGTGACGGCAAGGCCGTGAGCATGCGGCAGGCCGCCGACAGCCACATCCTCCAGGAAGCCCTCAAGGGCTGACATCCTCACCAGGAGACGACAACCATGGCGAAGATCCTCTTCGTGATCACCGCGTCCGACCACTGGACGCTGGCCGACGGCACCCGCCAGCCGGCCGGCTTCTGGGCCGAGGAAGCGATCGGCCCCTACCAGGTCTTCAAGGAGGCCGGATACGAGATCGCGGCGGCGACGCCCGGCGGTGTACCGCCGACCGCGGACGCGCTCAGCCTCACCGCCGAGTTCAACGGCGGCGAGGAAGGCGCCGAGCACATGCGGGCCGCACTGCGGGAGGCGACCGAGCTGGCGCACCCGATGCGCATCGAGGACGTGAACATCGCCGACTACGTGGCCGTGTTCTATCCCGGTGGCTGGGGCCCGATGGAGGACCTGCCCGACGACGCCGCCTCCGGCAAGCTGCTCACCGAGTGGCTCGCCTCGGGCAAGCCGGTGTCCCTGGTGTGCCACGGCCCCGCGGCACTGCTGGCGACGATCGGCCCGGACGGGACCTCCCCGTTCCACGGTTACCGCCTGACCGGCCTGTCCAACGCCGAGGAGAAGCTGAACGGTCTCGCGGACCGCGCGAAGTGGCTGCTGCAGGACCGCCTCGTGGGCGAACTCGGGGCGGACTACCGCGAGGCCGACCCGTTCACCCCGCACGTCCAGGTCGACCGCACCCTCTACACCGGCCAGAACCCGGTCTCGGCCGTCGCCCTCGCCCAGGAGCTGGTCAAGGCACTGAGCTGACACCTCGAGAAGCTCCAGCCGGTGGCCCGTGGCGTGCTCACGCCACGGGCCACCGGTCCTGCTGCGGGCTGTATCGCAATGGAGGAGATCGTGCCCACTGGCCGATCAGCCAGGGGACGGATCCGTCCCCCTCCAAAGATGCGGCGTTTATGCCAAGCTGAAGGTCATGAACCGCAACCCGCATCTGAACGAGCTGGGTGAGTTCCTCAAGGCTCGTCGCGCCGAGCTCACCCCCTCCGAGGTCGGCCTCCGCGGCGGGCAACGGAGGCGCGTGAAGGGTCTGCGCCGCGAGGAGGTGGCGCTCCTCGCCGCGATCAGCACCGAGTACTACACCCGGATCGAGCAGGGCCGGCTCCAGGCGTCAGCTCCCCTCCTCGACGAGATTGCCCAGGTGCTCCGTCTGAACGACGCCCAGCGCACTTATCTCTTCGACCTCGCGGCTAAGGAGCGAGTGCGCCCGGCCGCGTACCGCGAGCGCCAGCAGGTGGACCCACAGCTGCAGCGCATGCTGGACGACCTCAGCGCCTCCCCGGCCTTCGTCATCGGCCGGTGCACCGACATCCTGGGCTGGAACCGCCTCGCCGCCGCCCTGTGGACCGATTTCGGGCGCTACCCCGAGCAGGAGCGGGTGTTCGTGCGGCTGCTGTTCACCGAACCCTGGATGCGTGAGCTGTACGTCGACTGGGAGGAGGTCACCCGGCTGGCCATCGCCCAGCTGCGCATGGAGAGCGCGCGCTATCCCGACGACCAGCCTCTCACCGCACTGGTCGAGGAACTCTCCGCCCGTGACCCACAGTTCCGGCAGTGGTGGACCGAACACGACGTCGCGATGCGGGGCAACGGCGTCAAAAAGCTGCGTCACCCGGTGGTGGGCGAGCTGACGCTCGACTGGAACACGCTCACCTGCGGCACGGACCCCGACCAGCACATCATCGTGTGGAACGCGGAACCCGGCACCCCCTCCCACGACGGGCTACGCCTGCTCGCTTCCTGGACCGCCGACCAGAAACCGTCGGCGTCCGACGCGGCTACCTGAGCCTTCTCTCACGCGTGCCCACAAGGGCTGACCGGCGGTGCGGTGTCACACATGAGGGGGATACATACACCCCCCTATAGCCGTATCCCGGCCAAGAAACCTTCCCCTTTTCCGGGCGTACGCGAGCCGGAAAGGTCGGACACCTCAACGACCGAATGTCAGACAACGAGGTGCTTCGCATGAAGGCTGTAGGTTTCACGGAATTCGGTGGGCCGGAGGTGCTTCAGGTTCTGGAGCTGCCCGCTCCCGAGGCCGGTCCGGGCGAGGTGCGCATCCGGGTGCACGCCGCGACCGTCAACGCGGTCGACGCCCTCCAGCGCAGCGGACCCGCCCGGTCTCCGGACGCCCGGCCGCCGTTCGTGCCCGGCATGGAGGCCGCCGGTGTCGTGGACCAGATCGGCGCGGGCACGGACACGGACCTCAGCGTCGGTGACCAGGTGATGGCGCTCGTGCTCGCTGGCGGTGCCCGCGGCGCCTACTCCGAGCAGATCCTCGTCCCGGCGGAGTCGGTGGTGCGCGCACCCCACGGCGTGAGCGACGCACAGGCCGCGTCGCTGCCGATGAACGGTCTGACCGCGCGCCTGGCCCTGGACACCCTCGGCCTGGAGGCCGGGCAGACCGTCGCCGTCACCGGAGCGGCCGGTGGGGTGGGCGGCTATGCCGTACAACTGGCCAAGGCGGACGGGCTGCGGGTGGTGGCCGACGCCTCGGAGCAGGACGAAACCCTGATCAAGGAACTCGGCGCCGACATCGTCCTGCGTCGCGGCGCCGAGTACCCGGACCGGGTACGCGCAGAGGTCCCGGAGGGCGTCGACGGACTCCTCGACGCCGCGTCGCTCGGCGCTCTCACCGCCCGAGCGGTGCGTGACGGCGGCCGGGTGGTGACACTGCGCGGCTACGACGGTCCCGGTGAACGCGGCATCGTCTACGAGCCGATCGTCGTGTTCCGCTATGCCCGCGAGCACGCCAAGCTCGACCGGCTGCGGCAGCAGGCGGAGGACGGGGTGGCGTCCCGCCACGTGGTGTACCGGATCAAGGCGCCGGAATCCGCAGGTCATCGCCGCATCGGCGCGGCTCGGGATCGCGCACGGCGCTGACGGCAGGTCAGCCGCTTCGCTGCCCGGGAGCCGTGTCCCAGGGGATGTACGACGCGTGGCTTACCGGAACGCGTCGAGCAAGGTCGCTTACACCACGAAGCGGGACACGACCGAGGACGGCCGGATCACCCTTCGGGTCGCCAGGACGTTCCCGGCGGAACAGGCCGCCGAGGCACACCGGCTCCTCGCCGCAGGCGGAGTGCGCGGCCGACTCGCCCTGACCTTCTGACGCGGGGCACGTGCGGGCGCGGAGACCGCTGCCCTCAACGTCACGCGTGTGTGGCCGGACGTCGTACGACGTCCGGCCACCCGCACTACGCGGCGAACGCGTTCACACCCGTCAGCTCCGCAGACAGCTCCCACAGGCGCGCCGCCTGCCCGGGGTCGGTCGCCCAGTCCCTCACACCGCGCATCTCGCCGTCGGCGGGAGCGGGCTCGGCCACGTCACAGTCCTCGAGGTAGAGACCGCCCAGGCCCGCCAGCTGGGGGGAATTCGCGGCCCACACCTGCGTGGCCGCGCCTTGCTGCGGGGTCTTGAAGAAATCCGGGTCGCGCAGGTTGCCGTCCTCGTCGAACCAGCCGAACTCCACCTTCTCCTCCTCGGGCACGTGCCGCAGGAGCGGTGTGATGATGACGCCGGGATGCACGGCGAAGGCGCGGACGCCGAAGTCCTTGGCGAGCCTGTCCAGGTGCACCGCGAAAAGGGCGTTCGCCGTCTTCGCCTGCCCGTACGCCTGCCACTTGTCGTAGCCCCGCTCCCACTGGACGTCGTCCCAATGGATGCCGGACATGTGATGGCCGCCGGAGGAGACGGAGACGACCCGTGCGCCGCCGGGTTCGAGCGCCGGCCACAGACGGTTGACGAGGGCGAAGTGACCGAGGTGGTTGATCGCGAACTGCGCCTCCCAGCCGGGCCCGACCCGGGTTTCGGGGCATGCCATGATCCCGGCGCTGTCGATGACGAAGTCGACACTCCTGCTGGAGGCGAGGAACCGCTCCGCGAATCCGCGCACACTCTCCAGGTCGCCGAGATCCAGCTCGTCCACCTCGACGCCGAGGACTCCGTCGAGCGCATCCCGGGCGTCCGCGGGCCTCCGAGCGGGGACGACGACGTGGGCGCCGGCCCGGGTGAGCGCACGGGTGGTCTCCAGGCCGATGCCCGAGTATCCGCCGGTGACGATCGCGAGCTTGCCGCTCAGGTCGATGCCCTGGAGGACGTCGGCGGCGGTGCTCCTGGCGTCGAACCCGGAGCCGATCTTGTGCTGTGCGGTGGTCATGCGCGATATCTCCTTACTGGAACAGCAGTAGAAAGGTTGGCGTTCGAGGGAGGGCGCTCAATCGCTTCCTGCGGAGAGGAGCGGTCCGCGGCGGCCGAGGACCCACACGAGGAGTGCGACGCAGGCGAGACCGGCGCCGGTCAGCGCGACGGCCGTCCAGCCGCCGACGGACCACAGGACGGAGGCGGCGGCGGAGCCTGCCGCACCGCCGAGGAAGTTGCAGGTGACGAAGGCCGTGTTGAGACGGCTGCGGGCTCCCGGCGCGAGCGCGAACAGCCGTGTCTGGTTGAGGATGTTCACGCCCTGTACGGCGATGTCGAGCAGCACGACGGCCACGACGATCCCCACGACGGAACGCTCGGCGAGGGCCGCGACGACGAACGAGACCACGACCGCCGCCCACCCCCACCCGGTCGCCGGCATGGACCTGCCCCGGTCATGGAGTCGCCCGGCACGCCGGGCGGCCAGCGCCCCGGCCAGCCCGAGGAGGCCGAACAGACCGATCACGGAGACCGAGTAGGAGAACGGCTCCGCGCCGAGCAGGAAGGTCAGCCCGGTCCAGAACAGGGTGAAGACGCCGAAGGCGGTGGCACCGAGGAACAGCGTCCAGCGCACCGCGCGCTCCTGCCGGATCACCTGCCACACCGAGAGCAACAGCCGTGGGTACGGCAGGTGGACCTTCGGGGCGACCGGAGGGATCGTGCGGCTGAGGAGCAACGCGAAGGCGAGCGAGACCGTGGCGGCGACGAAGTAGATGGCGCGCCATCCGGCCGCGTCCGCGAGGAGTCCGCTGATGGTGCGGGAGGTGAGGATGCCGATGAGCAGCCCGGAGACCACCGTCCCCACCACGCGCCCGCGGTTGGTGTCGTCGCTGAGGTCACCGGCGAGCGGGGTGAGCAACTGGCCGCTGACGGTCGTGAACCCGAGGAGGGTGGTCGCCACCAGGAGCGCGCCCAGGGAAGGAGCTATGGCGCAGGCGATGAGCGCGAGGGCCGCGCAGAGCATCATTCCGGGGATGAACCGGCGCCGGTCGAGGACATCGCCGAGCGGGACCAGCAGCAGTGCTCCGGTCGCGTAGCCGATCTGGGTGGCTGTCACGAGCCAGCCTGCCGACGCGGTCGAGGCGTGCAGGTCACTGCCGATGAAGCCGAGCAGCGGCTGTGCCCAGTAGAGGTTGGCGACAGCGGTGCCACCGGCGACTGCGAACAGCAGAGTCAGGCCGCGGCTCATCCTGTTCCCGTCCGCTGTGGCGGGGACGCTCGCGGTGGGCGGCGTGGGGGTGTCCGGAGTGGCCATGGTCGGGTGTCCAGGTGAGTACGGGCCGGTCGGCGGTCTCGCCGCGAGGTGAAGTGGGCCTGTCCGACGGGGTGGTGGCAGAAATCCTTGAGACCTTCCGCGCGATGCCGGGATACGCCTGTTCCGGTGGCCGCCGGCGGTCGTCGGTGGCCGGGCGGTCGGCTTCCGTCGGCCCCCAACTGCCGACGTCGTAGCGGTAGGGCGCACCGTGCAGGTCGAGGACGGGCTCGACGAGACGCATCACTGCAGCAAGTGCGTCTCCGCAGTTGTGAGTCGGACAGTAAATTTCCCAGTGTCGAGGAAAAACCAAAAGGGACTCATTTCATCCCCGGGATGAATTACCCAGGGGATGCATTCCTCCCCCCATACGCCGATGCGCACCTGTTGGCCCTGCCGATATGGTCAGCGGCGCGGCCCGGGCGGAAGCAACAGGTCCGATTGCCTGTACCGGAGGGAACGGAACTGTGGTCCATGAGGTAGGCGGACAGGTGGTGGAGCCGCAGTCGGCGGCGGGAAACCGGCACAGGGTGCGGGTGTCCATCGGCGCGTTGCTGCTCGGCATGCTCATCTCGGCGCTGGACCAGACCATCGTGTCCACCGCTTTGCCGACGATCGTCAGTGACCTCGGCGGAATGAGTCACCTGTCGTGGGTCGTCACCGCCTACCTGCTCGCCTCGACCGCCGCGACCCCGCTGTGGGGCAAGCTGGGCGACCAGTACGGGCGCAAGAAGCTTTTCCAGGCCGCGATCGTGATCTTCCTGATCGGATCGGCGCTGTGCGGTCTGGCGCAGGACATGCCGCAGCTGATCGCGTTCCGCGCGCTTCAAGGGCTCGGCGGCGGTGGCCTGATGGTCCTGTCGATGGCGATCGTCGGCGACATCGTGCCGCCCCAGGACCGGGGCCGCTACCAGGGCCTGTTCGGTGCCGTCTTCGGCGCGACCAGCGTGCTGGGGCCGTTGCTCGGCGGGCTGTTCGTGGACCGTCTGAGCTGGCGCTGGGTCTTCTACGTCAACCTGCCCGTCGGTGCCGTCGCCCTGGTGGTGATCGCCGCCGCGCTGCGGGTCCCGGTCCGGTCGCAGAAGCACCGGATCGACTACCTGGGGACGCTTTTGATCGCGTCCGTCGCCACCTGCCTGATCCTGGTGACCTCGCTCGGCGGCCGGACCTGGGGATGGACCTCGGTCCCGTTGACAGGGACCGCGGTACTGGGTGCCGTACTTCTCGTGTGGTTCCTGGCCGTCGAGCGCGAGGCTGCCGAACCGGTACTGCCGTTGCAGCTGTTCCGCATCCGTACGTTCGCGCTGTCCTCGGCGATCAGCTTCGTGATCGGCTTCGCGATGTTCGGTGCGATGACCTACCTGCCGACGTTCCTCCAGGTCGTGCAGGGGGTGTCGCCCACCATGTCGGGTGTGCACATGCTGCCGATGGTGCTCGGGCTGCTGCTGACGTCCACGCTGTCCGGCCAGATCGTCTCCCGTACCGGGCGCTGGAAGATCTTCCCGGTGCTCGGCACCGCCGTCACCGCCGCAGGGCTATTGCTGCTGCACCGGCTCACGGAGTCCTCCGGCAACCTCGAGATGAGCCTGTACTTCTTCGTGTTCGGCTTCGGGCTCGGCCTGGTCATGCAGGTGCTCGTCCTGATCGTGCAGAACGCGGTGTCGTACGAAAATCTGGGGGTCGCCACGTCGGGCGTCACCTTCTTCCGGTCGATCGGCTCAGCGTTCGGCGTCGCCGTCTTCGGCACGGTCTTCACCAGCCGGCTCGACGACAAGCTGAACGACGTGTTCACCGGGCCGGCCCAGTCCCGGTCGGCCACCGTGCTCGAGGCCGACCCACGTGCCATGGACCGGCTCCCGCCCGAGCTGCGCCCGTCCGCGCTGCACGCGTACGCCACCGCGATCACCGACGTGTTCCTCTACGCGGCCCCGGTCGTCCTGCTCGCCTTCGCGCTGACCTGGTTCCTCAAGGAGGACAGGCTGCGCGGCTCGGTCACCGCGCCCGACATGGCGCAGGCCCTCAGCGTCCACCCCGTGCACCGCTCCTCGCGCGAGGAGGCGCAACGGGCCCTGTCCGTCCTCGGGTCACGAGACGGACGGCGCGGCATCTACGAGAAGATCACCGCCACGGCCGGATACGACCTCCTGCCCGCCTCCAGCTGGCTCCTGCTGCGGGCCCTACGACCGGACAGGTCATTGCCGCCGGCACGGCTCGCCGAGTACAGCCAGGTGCCGCTGCCGGTGATCCAGGCCGCCCTGCGGCAGATCGAGCAGCTGCAGTTGGCCACGATCGAGGGCACGGACCTGACCCTCACCGAAGCGGGCCGCGACGCCGCGGCCCGGCTGTCGGCGGCCCGCCGGGACTCTCTCACCGAGCTGCTCGGAGACTGGTGGGGACCCGACCGGCCGACGGACCTGATCGAACTGGTCGACGAGTTGTCGTCGCAGCTCTCCGCCTCCGACGGGGAACGACCGAGCCTCTAGGTGCCCGGGGAACGCGCTCGTCGCATCTGATCCCGGGGGCATGCGCCACTCCGGATCGGGAGGGTCAGCGTCTCTCTCCGCGCCGGGCTGGGGCGCTCCACGGGCGGTTGCCCGGCAGCCCCATGGCGGCTGTCAGGCCGTCCCGAAGGCCCTGCCATGTGTGTGTGGCTGCGCGGTGGCCCACCTGGCCCCTGAGGCCTCAGGCTGCCGCGTCCTGTGCGGGCCGGTTGGAGTCCGCAGTCCATGACGCCAGGAACAGAAGCCCGTCGTGGGACGGGGTCCCGGGATCGGCTGTCGCGACGACCAGTTTCTGGGTGGGGTCGGCGGTGCAGGTCAGGGTGTCCCAGTCGAGGGTGAGGTCGCCGACGATCGGGTGGTGCAGCCTCTTGGTGCCCATCCACAGGCCGTTCATCTGTCGGCCCGCCCACCACTGCCGGAAGTCGGCGTCGGCGACCGACAACTCGCCGACGAGTGCGGCCAGCTTCGGGTCACCGGGGTACCGGGCGGCCTCCAGGCGCAGATGGGTCACGCAGATTCGGGCGTTCGTCCTCCAGTCGAGGCAGAGCTCGCGGAAGGCGGGGTCGGTGAACATCAGCCGCGCGTAGTTGCGCCTGTTCGCGGGGAGCTTGTCGAAGTCGGTGAGCAGAGCGGCTGCGAGAGGACTCCAGGAGAGGATGTCCAGGTGCCGGCCCAGGACGAGTGCGGGGGTCGTGGACAGTTCGTCCATGATGCGTCTGAGCTGCGGATGGACCTTCTGCGCCGGCCGGCGACGCGGTGCGCACGTGCCCTTTGCCGACAGCTCGAACAGGTGGTCGCGCTGAGCGTCGTCGAGGTGCAGGACGCGGGCGAGCATGTCGAGCACCGTCCTCGGCACGGGGGTGCGCCCCTGCTCCAGCCGCGCGTAGGCACGGGTGCTGATGCCCACGAGGTGAGCGACCTCCTCACGGCGCAGCCCTGGCACGCGCCGGGGCGCCCCGGACTCGGGCAGACCGACGGTCCGCGGGCTGAGCTGGGCCCGGCGCACCCTGAGGAATTCTCCCAGTTCAGACAAATGTGCTTCGGTGTGCATAGCAGCGAGTGTCGCAGTATCCAGTCGAAATGTGAGGGGGAGAGTTCTGTCCCGGGTTTGTCGCCTGTCGAATTGCTGGGGCCGAGGAGGTCTTCGTATCAGCCGGTCACACCGGCCTGACCGGTCGTGAGCCCGCCGGGCCGACCGGCAGCCCGCGAGGCGAGGGCGCTCAGTCCGTCGTACGACGGCGTGCCTGGCTCCGCCGTCCAGACGACGAGTTCCTGATCGGGGTTGCCGCCGCAGATGAGGGTGTCCCAGTCCAGGACGAGTTCGCCCACGACGGGATGGTGGAACCTCTTGACGCCCGCCCTGCGCGAGGGCGCGTGACGGCCTCCCCACCATCGCCCGAAGTCACTGTCCTCCACGGAGAGTTCCCCGACCAAGTTGATCAGCTGTGGATCCTCGGGATGTTTGGCGGTCTCCATGCGCAGATGGGACACGCAGTCACGGGCGACGGCCCGCCAGTCCGCGTAGAGCGTCCGCATGCCGGGATCGGTGAAGAGGATGCGGACGCAGTTCCGCCTGCCTTCCGGCACCTTCGCGAAGTCGGTGAACAAGGCGGCAGCGAGCGGATTCCAGGCCAGGATGTCCATACGGCGACCGATCACCACACCGGGACTCACGGTGAGGTCGTCGAGCAGGCGGAGCAGCTGTGGGTGCGCCTTCTGTGCGGCTGGTCGGCGGTGTCGTGCCCGTTGCCGGCCGGCCAGTTCGAACAGGTGGTCACGTTGGCGATCCGACAGGCGCAGGACATGGGCGAGAGCGGCCAGCACCGATGCGGACGGCTGGATGCGGCCCTGCTCCAGCCGTGTGTAGTAGTCGCTGCTGATAGCGGCGAGCAGGGCGACCTCCTCCCTGCGCAGACCGGGCACACGCCGACCACCGGTGTCGGGCAGACCGACGGTGCGCGGGGTCAGCTCGGCCCTCCGCGACTTGAGGATTTCTCCCAGCTCACTCAGATGCGCGTCGGCGGCCATGACTCCAGTGTGGCATCGCTCGGTGACCGAAAGGGGGGTAAGGATTTCTCCCCTGGATACGGGATTCCCCGGATAAAATCCGCCCCTTCGCGGGTTCCGGTGAAAGTGGCAGGGTATGTGGTGTGTCCGGTGACCGGAACCGGTCTGCGGAGCGCACACACCCAGGCCGACATCCGGAATGAACGATTTCCCGGATGTCACCGATATTGAATATCTCTGAGCCAGGCAGAGGAGGGGCGGAGGGCCGGTGCGGACGATCGTCCCTTGCTTCGGCGACAGCCTGGCGCTCACCGGTCCCGCGCCGCTCGCCGACGCCCACATCGCGGCGGATGACGCGGCGAAGCCACCGGAGGAGGGCGCCGGCCGGCGGTCGCACACCACAGCGAGCGAGCGCGCTGCGCCTGTTCCCGCAGTCCCCGCGGTGAACGGGTCTCCCCCACTCGACGCGATCAAGCGCGCATAGGCGCCGACCCGATAGTGGACGCCAGGTGACGCAAGCTGTCGGAGGCCGGGCTACCGAACTCCGCAGTCCACACGCCGAGTTGCGGCCCGGGGTCCTCAGCGCACTGAAAAGTGGGGCGCTCGTGGGCCTGGTTCCGGTTCCGCAGCGGGAGGCGGCCATTCGCACGCTGCCGCGATCCCGTGGAGGAAACACCCGGGCATCAGGGGAACCTCTTCACGCCGTGCTCGGGTCGGCCATCGACCCGGCCGTCGCGGCGGCAGCGTCCTGCTGGAGGGCCACAGCCTCTCAGCGGGCCGGGGGCCGGTCGGCGGCGCTCATTCCAGTGGCGTTCCGAGGCGTGTAGTGCTCCTCGATCGCGGCGGTTTCCTCGTCCGTCAAGGTGATGTCGAGGGCCGCAGCGGCGTCCTCCAGGTGCCGCGGCTTGGAAGCCCCGACGATCGGAGCGCTGACGACGGGATTGGCCAGGACCCACGCGAGCGCGATCGTGGCCATGGAGACTCCGCGTGCCTCGGCGATGGACTGCACCGCCCCGACGATCTTTCGATTCGACTCCTCCTCGGTGAACAGACGCCCGTAGGCGGCGTCGGTTCCCGACCGCGTGGTCTCCGCCCCCCCATGGCCGGGTGAGCCTGCCGCGCGCCAGCGGGCTCCAGGGAACGCTCCCCACACCCTGATCGGCGAGCAGCCCGAACATCTCCCGCTCCTCTTCGCGCATGAGGAGGTTGTACTGGTCCTGCATGGACACGAACCGTGTCCATCCGTTCAGGTCGGCGGTGTACTGCAGCTTGGCGAACTCCCAGGCCAGCATCGACGACGCTCCGATATAGCGCGCCTTGCCCGCCTTCACGACATCGTGAAGGGCCTCCATCGTCTCCTCGGCGGGCGTCTCGTAGTCGAGGCGGTGGATCTGGTACAGATCCACGTAGTCGGTGCCGAGCCGGGTCAGCGACGCATCGATCTGCTCCATGATCGCCTTGCGTGAGGTCCCGGATCCGCCCGGGCCGCCGTGCATCGGGTAGAAGACCTTGGTGGCGAGGACGATGTCCTCGCGGCGCGAGTACTTGTTGATCGCGCGCCCGACGATCTCCTCCGAGCTGCCGAAGCTGTAGGCGTTGGCGGTGTCCCAGAACGTGATGCCCAGTTCGACGGCCTGCCGGAATATCGGCTCCGCCTCCTCTTCACCGAGCGCCCATTTACTGAAGCCGCTCGCGGTGTCCCCGAACGTCATACAGCCGAGCGCCAGTCGGCTGACAACAAGCCCTGAGCTTCCCAGTCGTGTGTATTCCACGTCCTTGTCCCTCTCCTTGTCCTTGTCCTCGTCCCCCTGATCACCGAGCTACCAGGCGTACGCCTCGGGCGCCTCTCCACCCGGCCCCGGCCAGATCTCGTCGAGCTCTCGCAGGGTTTCGGCCGACAGGTTCAGGTGCGGTGCCCGGAGTGTCCGGTGCAGCTGCTCGGGCGTTCGTGGCCCGACGATGGTGGTCGCGACCGCCGGGTTGTGCAGCAGCCAGGCGAGCGCGACGTCCGCAGGTCGCTCGCCGAGGTCCGCACACAGTGCTTCGTACCGTTCGAGTTGCGACCGGTGGCGCTCGACGGCGGCCAGGAAGTCGGGAGATGAGCGTCGACCGCTGTCGGCCTTCTGCAGGGCACCGCCGAGCAGGCCCCCGCCCAGCGGGCTCCACGGGATCAGGCCGATGCCGTAGTGGCGCAGTGCGGGGATCAGCTCCAGTTCGACCGTACGAGCGGTGAGGTTGTAGAGACTCTGCTCGGAGACGAGGCCGAGAAAGTGACGCCTGCCGGCTTCCTGCTGGGCGGTCGCGACGTGCCAGCCGGCGAAGTTGCTGCTGCCGACATAGGTGACCTTGCCCTCTCGGACGAGTTGCTCCATGGCCTGCCAGATCTCGTCCCACGGTGTGGAACGGTCGACATGGTGCATCTGATACAGGTCGATGTGATCGGTTCCCAGCCGCTGGAGACTGTCTTCGGCTGCCTTGCGGATCTTGTACGCGGACAGGTGCCTGTCGTTCGGGCCGGTTCCCATGGGCTGGTACAACTTGGTCGCCAGCACGATCCGGTCGCGTCGGCCTCCGCCCTGGGCCAGCCACCGGCCGATGATCTATTCCGAGAGGCCGTATCCCTGTTCCATGTCGGGGGACTGCGGCCCTCCGTAGGCGTCGGCGGTGTCCACGAAGTTGATGCCTTCCTCGACTGCGCGGTCGAGAAGGTCGAGACTGGTGGACGCGTCCGTGACCCAGCCGAAGTTCATGGTTCCCAGGCCGAGTTTGCTCACCTTCAGACCTGTGCGGCCGAGGTGGTCGTACGTCATCGTCATCGGGGATTCTCCGTTGGTACCGGTCGTACGTCGCCGACGGTCCGGGTCAGGCCAGCGTCGCGATGTCGATCACGAAGCGGTAGCGCACATCGGAGGCCAGGACGCGCTCGTACGCCTCGTTCGTCTTCTCCACCGGGATGACCTCGACCTCCGCGCCGATCCCGTGCTCGCCGCAGAAGTCCAGCATTTCCTGCGTCTCCCGGATGCCGCCGATGGACGAACCGGCGTAGGAGCGGCCTCGGGCGAGAAGGGAGAACACGTTGAGCGACAGCGGTTCCGCCGGGGCGCCCACGTTGACCATGGTGCCGCCCACGGCCAGCAGGGAGAGGTAGGCGTCGACGTCGAGTGTGGCGCTCACGGTGTTGACGATGAGGTCGAAGGAACCTGCCAGTTCCTCGAACGTGGTCGGGTCACCGGTGGCGTGGTAGTGGTCGGCGCCCAGGCGCAGACCGTCGTCCATCTTCTTCAACGACTGCGAGAGGACGGTGACTTCCGCGCCCATCGCGTGCGCGAACTTGACGCCCATGTGTCCCAGTCCGCCCAGCCCGACGATGGCCACCTTCTTGCCGGGACCGGCGCCCCAGCGGTGCAGTGGCGAGTAGGTCGTGATGCCCGCGCACAGCAGTGGGGCAGCCTCGTCCAGGGCGACGCCTGCGGGGACGCGGACGACGAAGTGTTCGTCGACGACGATGTGGGTGGTGTATCCGCCCTGGGTCCGCGTCCCGTCCCGGTCGACGGAACCGTAGGTGAGCGTGCTGCCGTTGAGGCAGTACTGCTCCTCACCCTTGCGGCATGAGTCGCAGGTGCGGCAGGAGTCGACCAGGCAGCCGACGCCGACGCGGTCACCCGCGGCGTACTTGCCGACCTCGGAACCGACTCGGGTGACGACTCCGGTGATCTCGTGGCCGGGGGCCACCGGGTAGTGCACCGGGCCCCAGTCGCCACGAACGTGGTGGATGTCCGAGTGGCAGATGCCGACGTACTTGATCTCGATGAGGACATCGCGCGGGCCGACTTCGCGGCGCTCGACGGAGGTCCGGGTAAGCGGTTCGGTCGCGGACGTAGCGGCGTACGCGTTGACGGTGAACACGTTTCTCCCCATCTCCCAGGAGTGGATCCGGTCGCATGCGCGGCATGTCGGTGCGGCAGCCTTCGCCTTCACGACTCGTTCACGCAAGGCTCCGATTCTTCACTGACACCATGAATTCAGCGTTCATGATTCATGGGCCCGGAAGAGAACAGGCCGCCGCATGCCGCGCATTAGACGCTTGCACAATCCGTCAACGTTGTGCAGGGGGAGGCATTTACCCGGGGAAGATTCCTTACCCCCTTGGGATATCGAGTGCTGGGTACGGTGCTCAAAGCATCTCGACACCGAAATACGGAAATTCCCACACCCGACCGGCAGGCTCGTCAACGATGCGCAGGAGGAAGAATGCACACACGAACCCTCGGACGCGACCTCCAGGTCTCCGCCATCGGCCTCGGTGCCATGGGCATGTCCCAGAGTTACGGTCCGAACCCCGGTGACCGGAGCGACATGATCGCCGTGCTCCGCGGAGCCGTCGACCTGGGAGTCACATTCTTCGACACCGCGGAGGTGTACGGCCCCTACGTCAACGAGGAACTTGTCGGAGAGGCCCTCGCTCCGTTGCGTGACCAGGTCGTCATCGCCACCAAGTTCGGCTTCCGCATCGAGGACGGTGCCTCCGTCGGACTGAACAGCCGGCCCGAACAGATCCGCGCCGTCGCGACGGCCTCCCTCAAACGGCTCGGGGTCGAGAGGCTCGACCTCTTCTACCAGCATCGCGTCGACCCGGAGGTGCCGATCGAGGACGTTGCGGGAACAGTGGGCGAGCTCGTCGAGGAAGGCAAGGTCCGCTGCTTCGGGCTCTCGGAGGCCAGCGGTGAGACCATCCGACGTGCCCACTCGGTCCACCCCGTGACGGCGGTGCAGAGCGAGTACTCGTTGTGGACCCGGGATCCCGAGCCGGAGGTCCTGCCGACGTGCGCGGCGCTCGGCATCGGCTTCGTGCCCTTCAGCCCACTCGGCAAGGGGTTCCTGACCGGGGCGGTGGACGCCTCGACACCGTTCGCGGCCGACGACGTCCGCACCACCATTCCGCGGTTCACGGCCGAGAACCGGGCGGCGAACCAGGCTCTCGTCGAACACATCACATCGCTCGCCCGAGGCAAGGACGCGACACCGGGACAGATCGCACTCGCCTGGCTGCTCGCCCAGCACCCGTCGATCGTTCCCATTCCGGGAACCCGGCGCAGCGCGCGCATCGAGGAGAACGCCGGCGCCACTGACGTTCCGTTCTCCGCCGACGAACTGTCCGACCTGAACGACCTCGCAGACCGGATCGGGGTCAAGGGAGACCGTTACAACGAGCACCACATGTCCCTGGTGAACAGGTAGTCACCTCCGTCAAGCACGCACCGACCGATCCTGATCACCCGCTGCGCTGCGCCGATTGCGAAGACCGGAGCCTTCCCTACGGGCGCAGAAGCACCTTGCCGCGCGCATGGCCGGACTCGCTCAGCTCGTGTGCCCTGGCGGCGTCGGCGAGCGGGAAGCTCTGGTCGACGCGTACGCGCAACCGACCGTCGGCGGCGAGGCGGGCGTACTCGGCGAGCTCCGGTCCGAACCGCCGGCCCCCGATGGAGAAGGTGATGCCCAGCTCGAAGGCCCGCGGGTCGTTGGTGGTGACGATGCGGTCGGTGGTGCCGCCGCGCAACTCCACGGAGACGTCCAGGGCATCCATGCCGGCGACGTCGTAGACGGCATCGACGCCCTGGGGGGCGACCCCGCGGACCCGGTCGAGGAGGCCGTCACCGTACGCCACGGGTATGGCGCCGAGAGAGCGCAGGAAGTCGTGGTTGGCCTCGGACGCCGTACCGATGACGGTGACGCCGCGCGCCACGGCGATCTGGACCCCGACGGAGCCGACCACGCCCGCGGCGCCATGGACCAGCAAGGTCTCGCCCAGGCCCACCGCGAGTTCGCTGAGCACGCGGTCGGAGGTCTCGACAGCCACCGGCAGGGCGGCGGCCGTCTCCCAGTCCAGGCCGACGGGCTTGAGCGCGAAGTCCGAGGCCAGGGCGTACTCGGCAGAGGCACCGGTGTCGGTCCAGACCATCACCTCGTCACCGATCGACACACCTCTGACGCCTGCCCCCACCTCGTCGACGATGCCGGCTCCTTCCAGGCCGGGGACAGCCGGGAGGGACGCGGGACCCATCTGCGGGGCACGGCCCTGGCGGATCTTGAAGTCGATGGGGTTGACGGCAGCGGCCACGATCTTCACTCGCACCTGCCCGGGTCCGGCGTGCGGTTCCGTCACCTCCGCCAGCCGCAGAACCTCCGGACCGCCGTACTCGTCGTAGGAGATCGCCTTCATGACTGTCACTTCCCGTCGTACTGATGGCTCGGTCCGCCGTGGCAGCGGCCGGTCGTGAACAACGCTTCCAGCCTCGGGCGCGGCGGCTCGGCCGCCGCCGTCCTTTCGGACAGTTCCAACTGACCGAAAGGACAATCCGGCGGGAGAGCCCTGCTGCCTACGCTGGCGGACATGGACCTGATGACAGCAGTCGAGCTGATCCAGGCGCCGCCGTCCGAGCATCTAACACGTCTGTCCTCCGCCCTGGCGGAGGCGATTCCGCACCGGGAGATCGTCCAGCTGGCCGGTAACGGCTCGTACGCACCGTTCAAGATCATCGGGGAGCCTCCCGGCCGGCCCGGCGTCGCTGTCACCGCCAGCGACGTTGCAGCCCTGCGGTCACTGGTGCCGTTGAAGGGAAGCTGGCAGGGGCGGGCATCGATGGCCGGCGTCGACATGCCCGTGCTCGTTCTGGCCGCCGACATGACGGGCCAGGGTGCGCTGTTGGTCCTCGTACGAACCGAGGACACCCCGGTACCGGAGGAGTACGTGACTCCGGCCCGGGCGCTGTGGGACCTGGTGACCGCGTACCGGGAGGGCCTGCGCAGCGAGCCGATGGCCGCGTCGTGTGTGGCCATCGCCGAACTTCGTGACGCGCACGGGGCCGCGCTCACCGCTCTGCTCGGCGTCCTGCGCGACCGCGCCCTGGACGACGCGAACGCCCGTGCACGCTCCGTCGACCTCGCCGTCTCGGCCGTCGCCGAACTGCGGTCACGGGGCGAACTCGACCGGGTGCTGATGGAGGAGCGGGCCGGAAACGTCTTCGAGCGGCTGGCGGTGTCACTGCGCCAGATCCTGCGCGCCCGTGGCGTGCGGTTGGAACTGGGACCGTCCGACGCGGAGGACAGCACCGACCGGCTGCTGCCCGCGGACGTCACCCACACGGCGCTCGCCGTGGTCCGGGCCACCGTGCACGCCTCCCTGGACGACCAGGTGCACGGCCTGGGCGGTGACAGGGAGCACCGCCTTCACATCGGCTGGAAGGTCGGCACGGACGAACTGCGCGCCACCGTGCGGGACAACGGGCCCGGCACTCTCACCCGCGGCGCCCTCGACTCCCGCCGCGTCACCGAGCGGCTGGCCCAGCTCGGAGGGCGGCTCGACGTGGACGCCGTACCGGGATGGGGCACGACGGTGACCTTCGAGATCCCTCTCTCGTCGTCCAGTACGCCCTGTCAGGACCCCCTGGCCAAGCTCGGCGCACGGGAGTTGGAGGTACTCGGGCATCTGGCCCGGGGCCGCCGCAACCGCGACATCGCCCAGACGCTGCACATCAGCGAGTCGACGGTGAAGTTCCACGTCGCCAGGATCATCGGCAAACTCGGCGTCAGCACCCGCGGGGAGGCGGCGGCGCTCGCCCATCAATGGGGCGCCGCGTAAGAGTCGGCGGGTGAGCAGGGCGGCGAGACCCACACCATCACACCGAGAACCCCACCATCACGATGAGGGGGAACGCCTGCCTGGACGAACACCTGGCGAGCCATCTCTCCGGGGTCTTACTGATCGTTTCAGAATGAACTGCTGTGTGGGTCTTGGAAGTTGGGCGTTGTGCCGACATGATCTGTTGGGTGTCCGCTGATCTTGTCCCTGATGACCTGTGGGAACGTGTGGCCCCGTTGTTGCCTGCTCGTCCGCCCAGGCGGCACCGGTATCCCGGGCGGTTGCCCGCAGATGACCGGGCTGCGCTGCGTGGCATCGTCTACGTGTTGTGCAAGAGCGTGAGCTGGCGGGACGTTCCGGCGGAACAGGTCGGCTGCAGCGGAGTGACGGCCTGGCGGCGTCTGCGGGACTGGACCGAAGCCGGCGTTTGGCCGCAACTGCATGAGGTGCTGCTGGCGGAGCTGCGGGCCGCGGGGCTGCTGGACATGGACGATGCAGCGATCGACGGCTCGCACGTCCGGGCGCTCAAAGGGGGGCTCACACCGGACCTTCGCCGGTCGACCGGGCCCGGCCCGGAAGCAAGCACCACGTGATAGTCGACCGGCATGGCACTCCGCTGGTCGTCTCGCTGACCAGCGGGAATCGTCACGATGTCACTCAGCTGATGCCCCTGCTGGACGCGATGCCCCGCATCCGCGGGGTTCGAGGGCGGCCACGTCACCGACCAGGCCGGCTGTTCGCCGACCGCGGCTACGACTACGACAAGTACCGCCGACTGCTCCGGGCCCGCGGCATCACAGCGAAGTTCGCCCGGAAAGGCACCGCACACGGCTCCGGACTGGGAAAGACCCGCTGGGTCGTCGAGCGGACCTTCGCCTGGCTCCACCAGTTCAAGCGACTCCGGATCCGCTACGAGATACGCGCCGACCTCCACCTCGGACTGCTCCAACTCGCCTGCAGCATCATCTGCTTGAGACGACTCCGAACCTCATTCTGAAACGATCAGTTAGAAGAGCCCGGAGCCGGGTTGGAGAGAATCTCGGCATGGTGATGGCACGGCACTGGTACTCCTCGTCCCCTGTCGTGGACGGGCAACCGCTCCTGGGTGAGCCGGGTTTCTGGCCCGCGTACTTGGCGGACCTGGCCGAGGGGTTCATGCCGGAGGCTTTCGGATCGGACGCGGGTGACGCGGACGCCATGCTCGACAGGCTCCACGACCGGTCGGCGTGGCCGATGTTCACGGTGCCGCTGACCGGCGGCTTCACGATCGTCGTGCACGTCAACAGCGGCGAGGAGTTCACGACCACGGACTACTTCCTCACCCATCCCGACTGGAGCCAGGATCTGGTCCTGGCCAGCGACGATCAGGACCGCATCGGCCCAGGGCTGTGCTGGCCCGAGCTCGCCGTCCTGCTGCAGGCACCACCGAGTGCCGCAGGCGTTACCGACCCGCACGCCCGTCTCCTCCTTCTCTTGCCTGTTCTCGGCGACGCGGCGGTTCCGGAGGAGGCCGTGACGGCGGTGGGCGAGGCGCTTGTCGCTCAGAGTGTGCCCGCGGCGAGCGAGGCGTTGGCCAGACGCCTGCTTCAGGGGAACCCCATGTGGGGTGTCGAGGACTGGTGGTTCGACGAGGACGAGCAGAGCTGGCTCTGCGACGGCGATCACAGCCCGCGCAAGATCCCTCTCGGCGACCACCTGTCCCCGCAACAGCGAGCCGCCCTCGAAGCCTGTCTCACTCCCCGCTGACCTTCTCAAGCGGCGTCGACAACAGCCTCGGAAGCAGAAATCCCGAAGGCGAGCGACTCGTCGTAGGCCGTGCCCTGCTTCAGGCAGTGGTAGGGCTGTCCGATCACGCGGTTGACGAGGTTGCGCTGGGCGGCCGAGGCCCGGCATGCGTCAGGCATCCGCCCAGTGCCCAGCGCCCACGTGACCGCCACCACCAGTCGCACCGAACGAACGCTCCGAGATGCACCCGCTCCTGCGGATCGCTCACACCTACGGATCAGGCATGCGTATGCCCGTGGAGTGGTCAGTTCCCCGAGATCACAGCATCTTGTTGTCAATGAAGTAACCTGAGATGAGTCAAACACTTGATAGGTGCACGTGTGCATGTTTCCTCCATGGAGTTCACCGCCCCCGGTCATCTGGGACGGCAAAAACTGCCCCTGCCCGGTGGGGAGACAGCGGGCGGCAGCCGTGTCGGTCAGGCCCCTTAGGAGCAGGCTGCGACGGCGTTCCCGGGAGCGGGCGCGTTCGGCGCCGTAGAGCCGGGCCCACCGCGTCCGGCACACGTTCGGAGTGTGCGTAGTCACCTTCGACGGCCGCGCCGCCTCGCCGACGAGGAACGCACCTCGCGAGCGCGATCAGCGCCCTCCGCAGCTGTGGCCGGCCGTCGAGCTCCTCCGACACGGCAGCCGGAGACCAGGGCGGTACGGAAGCCTGCCCGCAGCCGCGCGAGAACGATGATCGCACCCGCCCAAGATGAGCCGGACTGCTCTCCGGAGAGTCGCAACCGGCCGAGTGAGGAGGAGTTCACGGTGACCGGAGACTGGGTACTGGAGTTGGCCACAGCCGCCGCCGACGAGGTCCTGCCACGCCTGTCGGCGGTGGTCCGCGAAGAGGTCCCTCACCGCTGGGCCGCTGTCCTGGTCGCCGGACGAATCAGCGTCACACCGCACAACGGCGACCGCCGGCCGAGCGCCGCCGAACTGGCCGCGCTGGACGCGGCGGCGGTACCCGGTCAGCCCTGGCACAGGCCGGTCACCATCGGAGGCACCACGCGCCCAGCCTTGGTGGCGGCCACCGCCGGCCCCAGGGCATCCGGCAGTCTGCTCGTCCTGGCCGACGCCGACGACACCCAGCACGCCTACCCGATGGTGCAGCGATGCTGGGAGATCGCGGCGGCTCTGCTCTCCCGCTCCGATTCCCCACCGACCACCGCGGCAGAACGCTTCTTCGCCGGAGAGCACGCCAAGCAGCTCCTTCTCGCCCGTGACACCCACGCCGCCACGCTCAAGGCACTCCTGACAACCCTGCGCTCCCGGGAGCTCGACGACTCCCGGGCCCGCCGGGCGGCAACCGACATGGCCTCCACCGCCCTGACCGCGCTGCAGGCCGCTTCCTCCGCCCAGGAATGCACCGTCCAACGCGCCTTCTCCCTGCTCACCGAGCAACTGCGGCCTCTGGTGCTCCACGCCGAGGTGAACCTGGAGACTGTGCCACCCGCCACCGCCGACAGGATCCTTCCGGGCCCGGTGGGTCAGGCCGCCACCGCCTTGTCCCGCGGCTGCGTGCTCGTCATGCTGGAGCACACCCACCCTCGTCGGATCCGTGTGGCGTGGCAGGTGACCGACGACCAACTGTCGGTGGACGTTCGGGACGACGGTGACTGCGCACAGTTTCCGCTGAACCTGGCGGAATACCGGATGCGCGAACGCCTGGCCCCTCTCGGTGGCGACTTCAGCATGGCAACCGTTCCCGGCTGGGGCACCACGATCACCGCCCGCCTCCCGCTCGCCCTGCCGCCCAGCACTGATGTCGAGTTGCTGCGCGAGCTCAGCCCACGCGAAATCACGGTGATGGCGGAACTCGTCCGGGGCCTGACCAACCAGCAGATCGCCGAACAGCTGCACGTCACCGAACACACCGTCAAGTTCCACGTCCGGCAGATCCTCTCCAAACTGGGCGTACACACCAGGGGAGAAGCCGCTGCCCTGGGGCGCGCGGCACGCTTCTGACAGGTGGTCAGGCCGGCGAGAGGTTCATGAGCCTCGTGAAGAGGGCCTGCGCGACAACCACGCCCTCGCCCTCCTGCCCCGGGCTCGTCGTCCAACCCCCTACAGAGCGCTCCCCACATCCCGAGACCGATCGCCGCTCTGCCGTCGGCGGCCGCACTGGTCGGCGAGTTCGAGTGCCTCGTGACCGCTCCCCACTGACCGCGCGGGGTCGGCTCCGCCCGGATGAGCAGGTTCAAAGTCCCACTGACGCTGCGAAGTTACAGGTCACGATGGTGTGACCGGCCAGTGCGTTGCGGCGAAGGGAGTCCCTGTTCAATGCGCAGGGGCACGGTCCGGCTCCAGAACTCGGTGGTCCGGGCAGGCACCTCGGCATGAGCTTCCCGTCGCGGCGTCACCGAGAGGAAGTTCACCCCTGATCATCGCGGGCGCCAGACACTTCTCCGTGGTCGTCGCCTTGACCGCATCGTCGGCCGCTTCATGAGGAAGGTCATCCGTCCTACCTCGCGCATAGAATCTGCCCATGGCCAACAACCGCCCTGTGAAGCGGACCCGCAGCGCACCCGCAGGCGACCGCAGCCCCGGTGCGCAAGCCGAGCCGGCAGGGGGCAGCGAGGCCGCGGAGCCGATCCGGTGGCTGAGCGAGGAGGAGCTCCATGCCTGGATGGCCCTGGCCGGCATGGTCGCCAAGCTGCCCGCGGCACTGGATCGACAGCTCCAACGCGACGCCGGCCTCACGCACTTCGAGTACCAGGTCCTCGTAGGACTGTCCCGGGCCCCCGAGCGCACCCTTCGCATGAGCGAGCTGGCCAACTTCACCGGAGGTCAACTGCCGCGTCTGTCGCAGGTCGCGACCCGCATGGAGCGACGCGGCTGGCTCACCCGCCGCCCCGACCCCACCGACGGCCGTTACACCCTGGCCTCCCTGACCGACGAAGGCACGGCAAAGCTGGAGGTCAGCGCCCCGGGCCACGTCGCCGCGGTCCGCGGCCTCATCTTCGACAGCCTCTCCCCCACGCAGGTGCGTCAGATGACCCAGATTGCGCAGCGCATCGCGCAGACGGCTGGCAGCGACGAGTTCCGCTGAGCCTGAGGCCGTGACATCCCGGTCCAGGCGCGAGATTTGCACTTCACGCGTGAAGTGAATTTTTCGACGAATCACTTGCATCGTGAAGTGACGCCCCTATATAACTTCATGCATGAAGTGATCGGGAGCGCGCGGCGGCCCCCACTCCATCGCCACCGTCGGACCATGCGTCCATGGCCGCGGGCAACAACCCGCCCGTCGACGCGGGCAGGACGCCCGAGAGCGACCCCGAGATCCGTAAGAGCCTTCCGTACAGAGATGTAGGAGCAAGCCATGACAGAGGAATCCGTCAACACCCTGGCCACGAGACGCGGCATGCTCGGAATAGCGGGGGCGGTAGCGGGCGGACTTGCTGTCGGCCAGATGGCTGCCGGCAGCGCCTCGGCCGCCACCGGCAGCGGTGGATCGATCGCGACGCGGACGATCAGCCTGGCCCAGGCTCAGCGGCTCGCCGAGGCCGCCGTCCGCTACGTGCGGGACCACCCCGCGCTTCCGCCCATGTATGTGGTGGTCATCGACTCCGCCGGCGAAGCCAAGGCGTCCCTTCGCATGGACAACAACAGCACGGCGGCGGCCGCGTTGGTACCGCACAAGGCACACACCGCGCGCACCTACCGGACCGCTACCGCCGACCTGGCCGCCAACATCAAGGACCCGGCCCAGATCGCCTCCCATGTCGCCGCCGGCGCCAGCCTGCTGGCCGGCGGTCGACCGATCTTCGAGAACAATCAGTTCATCGGCGCCCTCGCCGTCGGCGGAGGCACCCCGGCCCAGGACGACGAGGTAGCCCGCGCCGCGCTGAGCGCACTCTGACTCTCGTCCGCACATCGCCGGGCGGGGGGCGGGAGACCTGGAAGCGCTCCGCAGCCGGCCCCAGGCGCGAGTCGTCCTCGACTGCACAGTGCGCCGGGTGGAGGCGTCCGGTCTCGGGCAGGGGTGCATGACTGAACCACGAGGATCTTCCGGTTCGGCGTAGACGTCGCAATCCACACCGAACCGGAAGACCCACACCTGTTCACGATCCCTCAGCCGAGACCCGGTTCACGATGCCGATGCCGGGCCGGTCCCTGAAGCGGGGCGGGAGTCCGGAGGCGTACCGCTGTGCACTACCTGATCGACAACGGCGTGCAGTGGATGGCTGTGCCGGTCGACTTCCCGTACTGGCGTCCAGCGCTTGCGCTAGGGGTGGGAGCGTCCGCACCGTGGGGGTGCCGCTCCTTGACTTGACCCTCTGGCGGCAGGGGACCGGACCAGCGCTTCAGCTTCTGCCGGCGCGCCGACTGGCGGTCGGGAACAAGTCCCAGCCTCGACTCCCGACTTGGTCGGCTTCACCTTCGACCAGCACGCGGGAGTCACGCAGCGCCCGGATATTGGTCGCCAGCGTCTCGTCCGTGTTGCAGGGCGCGCCGGTGTCGGAGCCGTAGACCAGGTGGTCACGCGGGACCGTGGCGAGCGCCGATGCGAGAGGGGCGTCATCTCCCGCGTTGGCGGTGTCCAGGTACAGCCTGGCCACATGCTCGCGAATCTCGTCCCGGGTGATGTTGTGCGGGTTGGGCACCCAGGGCTCCGCTCCCAACTGACTCAGCCGTCCGGACATCGCCGGCAGCGCTCCACCGGCGTGGGCGAGAATCAGCGTCAGGTCCGGGTAGCGGCGGAACACCCCGGCGTAGAGCATGTCGACAACACTCCGGGCGGTCTCGAACCCCACATCCATCAAGGTGACGGGGAGGCCGAGTTGCGGCGGCGCGATCGTGTTCGGGTGCACGAAGACAACCGCACGACGGCGGTTCAACTCGGCCCACACCGGTTCCAGCCGCTCATCGCCGAGGAACACCTCGTTGTACCGGGCGCTCACCGCGTATCCGTCGGCGTGCAGGTCCGATTGGGCCCGATCGATCTCGGCCAGCGCCGCCTCGGGATCGTCGGTGGGGAACGCCGCCAACAACCCGAACCTGGTCGGATGATCCGCGACGATCTTCGCCCCGTAGTCGTTGCTGTCACTCACCGCCTGCGACGAGAACACGTGGGTGTTGCTGAGCAGCTGCATGGCGATACCGGTTCGGTCCATGTAGTCCACGGCGGACTCCGGGCTCCAGGAAAACGGCTGCGGCGCAAGGAACCGCTGTGCGCGCAGGCCCTCCCACTGCCTGAGCCGCTGCTCTTCGGTGAGCGGCAGGGTGAAGTGCGCGTGCACATCGACCCAGCCATTGACCATCGTCATGATTCCTGTCCTTCTGTCAGCACGGGCGCCGACGACCGCCCACCACTCCATGACTCTCGGCGGCGCCGCCTACCGGTAGCGCTTCCCCCGGCGTCGGTGGTTGGAGGGCACCTGCCTGCGGTCTTCGCGCATCCGGCTTCCCGCCAAGCACGCGTACGCCGCCATGGAGGCAGACCCTGGGTAACGCCTTCATTCTGGGACGGGACGGCCCCACGCCCGACTAGCCTTTCTGACGGTTCCGCCTGTCCACATGGGCAGACTGCCCGGCCACAGCGCTCACGCCCTCGGCGATGTCCCTGTCTGCCTACTGATCGTTTCAGAATGACGTGCTTGGCCAGATGGTTGTGCGCTGCGAGGAACAGGCGGTCGCGCTGGTTGTCGGCCAGACACAGGACCTGGGCGAGTGCGGCCAGTGCTGACGCGGACGGCCGGATGCGGCCCTGCTCCAAGCGGGTGAAGTAGTCGGTGCTGACGGCGGCGGCAGGGCGGCCTCCTCCCTGCACAGGCCAGGTATCCGTCGGCCACCGGCGTCGGGCAGGCCGACGGTGCGCGGGCTCGACTCGGCCCTCCGCAGCTTGAGGAATTGTCCCGGCTCGTTCAGATGCGCGCGTCGCTGGTCATACCAGCCAGTGTCACACCGCTCGGCCTGCACAAGGGGGGTATGAATCCCTCCCCTGGATAAGGGATACCCAGGGTGGAATTCTCCCCTTTGCGGATTCTCGTGGAGGTGGCAGGGTCAATGGCGTGTTCGGCGATCAGAGTCGGCCCACGGAGAGCATCCACCCGAACAAGCGGAACGGCCCACGCCGGCCGAACGGCCGTCGAACGCGCCGGGGTGCCGGCGGAGTTGTTCCGGATCGACGGAACGTCCCGCTTCGACCTGCCCGGCAAGGACGAAGAGAACGCATACGTCTCCCCGCCCTCGCCGGGCTCATCTCGTTCTTCGGTGAGCACCCGTTCCGCCACCCGGTTCACGACCGAGCGGCCTGAATCCCCCCACACATGCTAGGAGCACCACCTCTATGTCCGAACGGAAGAAGTTCGCGCCGCCGGCGATCCAGGAGTTCGCCCCCAAGCTCGCGGAGGTGACCGACACCGTCCTGTTCGGCGACATCTGGGAGCGGCCGGGTCTGTCTCCGCGCGACCGCAGCCTCGTCACCGTCACCGCTCTCGCCGCCCTGTACCGAGCCGACCAGCTCGGCTTCCACCTCGGCAAGGCGCTGGAGAACGGCGTGACCAAGGACGAGCTGGTCGAGGTCATCACCCATCTGGCCTTCTACGCCGGATGGCCCAACGCCATGACCGCGATGACCCAGCTCAAGGAGATCGTGGAGAAGTCCGACCAGTCCGACCGGTCCGGCTGATACTCCTCCGCCCGCACACACCCCACATCCCGGGGTCTCCCCCACATCGCCGCCGCGTGGTCCGGCGGCAGCACCACACCGGAGAAACGACACATCATGGAACTGCTGAAGCGGCCTCCCACCTCGAAGCTCCCGGCCGAGTGGTTCACCGGCGACGCCTACGCCGACGTGATCCACCGTGGTGAGGCCCCCTCACGGATGCGGGCCAACCTGGTCCGCTTCACTCCCGGAGCCCGCACCGCCTGGCACTCCCACGCTCTGGGCCAGACCCTCCACATCGTCGAAGGCGTCGCCCTGGTGCAGTCCCGTGGCGGCGACATCATCGAGGCCCATCCCGGCGACGTCATCCACACACCCCCGGGTGAGGAGCACTGGCACGGTGCCTCGCCCGACCAGTTCATGGTCCATCTCGCGCTGTGGGAGACGGACGACACCACCTGGCTCGAACACGTCCCGGACGACGACTACAACGGCCCGCGCGTCAGTACCCGTACCCGCCCCTGACGCCACGACAGACCCTGAGGAACCGGGAAGCCATCATGCGAGCAACCATCATTCACGCGCCTGGGGACATCCGGGTGGAGAACGCCCCCGAGCCGAAGATCGTGGCGCCCACGGACGCGGTCATCCGCACCGTCGCCACCTGTGTGTGCGGCTCCGACCTGTGGAGCTACCGGGGTGTCCTGCCGGTCACCGAGCCGCAGCCGATCGGCCACGAATACGTCGGCATCGTCGAGGAAGTCGGCGCCGACGTATCGAGCGTCAGACCGGGCCAGTTCGTCATCGGCTCCTTCGTCGCCTCCGACAACACCTGCCCGATCTGCCAGGCCGGCTACCACACCTCCTGCCAGCACGCGCAGTGGGTGAACGGCGCCCAGGCCCAGTACGTCCGCGTCCCCCTCGCCGACGGCACCCTGGTCGCCACCCCGGAGCAGCCGACCGAGGAGCTGATCCCGGACCTGCTGGCGCTGTCCGACGTCATGGGCACCGGCTGGTACGCCGCCAAGGCGGCCGAGGTCAAGCCCGGTTCGACCGCCGTGGTCGTCGGTGACGGCGCGGTGGGCCTGTCCGGCGTCATCGCCGCCAAGGAACTGGGCGCCGAACGCATCATCGCCATGAGCCGGCACGAGTCCCGGCAGAAGCTGGCCCTGGAGTTCGGCGCCACCGACATCGTCACCGAGCGCGGCGAAGAAGGCGTCGCCCGCGTCAAGGAACTGACCAACGGCCTAGGCGCCGACTCCGTCCTCGAATGCGTCGGCACCCAGCAGTCGATGCACCAGGGTCTGCAGTCCGCGCGCCCGGGCGGCAATGTCGGCTTCGTCGGCTTCCCGCACGGCACTCAGATCGACGGCCAAGAGCTCTTCTTCACCCACGTCGGCCTGCGCGGTGGCCCCGCCCCCGTGCGCGCCTACCTTCCCGACCTCATCGACCGCGTCTTCAGCGGCCGTATCAACCCGGGCAAGGTCTTCGACCTCACCCTGTCCCTGGACGAGGTCGCGGAAGGTTACAAGGCCATGGACGAGCGCCGCGCCATCAAGGCATTGCTCCGCCCGTGACCTGAAGCCCGGGCGGTGGTGAGCGCCGGCCGACGGCTCCCGCCACCGACCGCCCCGCCGACCGGCGGCTCGCCCGCCTCCCCGTCACGGCCGCCAGACAGAACGGACCGACATCCATGACCAGCGAGGCGATCGCCACCGTCGAGGCGTATTTCGAGGCCTTCGGCACGCGTGACATGGAGCGCGTGCTCTCCCACTTCACCCCGGAGGCGACCTGGACGATTCCGGGTGATCCGGCGCTGACCCCGTGGGCCGGGAGCCGCACCGGGCCGGAGGAGATCCGGCAGTCCCTCACCGCGTTCTTCGCCGCCGTCGAGCCGCTCGCGTTCGAGCTGGGCACCATGGTGGAGGCCGACGGACAGGTCCTTGCACCGGGCCGGTACTCCTCCCGGTTCCACCCCTCGGGACAGGTACTCGAAAGCGAGATGATCCTGCGTTTCACCGTCGCCGACGGACTGATCAAGGACTATCGCGTTTTCGAGGACTCACTCGGAATCACCCGTACCCACCTCGGTGACCCGCTCACCAGCACTGCCGCCTGACCACGAGTCCTCCGGCACCCTCCACCACAGCTGCGCCGCCTTATGACCGGCCCGGATTCAGCAGTCCGCGCTTGTACACCCCGCCCGCCGCCTCCTCGACCGGAGAACACCGATGACGAACTGGACGAACGACGAGCTCGACCGCATCGCCGCGGCCGACGAGTTGGAGATGGCACCGCGCCGCGATGACGGCACACTGCGGCGTCCGGTGCCGGTCTGGGTCGTCCGCGACGGCGACGATCTGTACGTCCGTTCCTTCCGCGGTACGGACGGCGGCTGGTGGCGCACGGCCCGCGCCGTCCACGAGGGACACATCCGCTCCGGAGGCGTCGACAAGGACGTCACCTTCGTCCAGGTGGCGGACTCCGAGGTCGACGACCGCGTCGACACCGCGTACCGCACCAAGTACGGCCGCTTCGGCGACGCGTACGTCGCCCCCTTGGTCGCGGCGCGCTCCACGACACTGCGACTGGTGCCCCGATGACCGGGACGATCCCGCCGGCAGCCGCTGACCCAGCGCCGACAGCCAGTCCCGCACAGGAGTAAGCACCATGCTCGGTCTCGAACTCGTCGTCGTCCTGGGTGCGGCCGTGCTGGTGGGCAACGTGCTGGGGCAGCGCTTCCACGTCGCGCCGCCCGTCGTTCTGCTCGTCGTGGGCGCACTCATCGGTCTCGTCCCGGCCGTCCGCCAGACCCAACTCCCTCCCGACGTCGTGTTGTTGCTCTTCCTTCCCGTACTGCTCTACTGGGAGAGCCTGACCACCTCGATGCGGGAGATCCGGACGAACCTGCGCGGCATCGTCCTGCTCAGCACGGTCCTGGTCATCCTCACCGCGGGGGCTGTGGCGGTCGCCGGACACGCGCTCGGGCTGCCGTGGGGACCGGCGTGGGCCCTGGGCGCGGCCGTGGCGCCCACCGACGCCACCGCGGTGAGTGCCCTGGCGGGCTCCCTGCCGCGCCGTCAGATCACCGTGCTGCGTGCGGAAAGCCTCGTCAACGACGGCACCGCGCTGGTCATCTACGGCCTGGCCGTCGGTATCACCGTCGGCGAGGAACACCTGGCACTGCCGCACGTCGGAGCGCTGTTCCTGCTGGCCTACGGCGGAGGGGCCGCGGTCGGAGTGGCGGTCGCCTGGGTCAACATGAACCTGCGGCGCCGACTGGACGATCCCCTGCTCGGCAACCTGGTCATGATCCTCGCTCCGTTCACGGCGTACCTGCTGGCCGAGTTGATCGAGGCCTCCGGCGTCCTCGCGGTCGTCGTGAGCGGCCTGATCATGGCCCAGGTGGCGCCCAGCCTCATCCGCGCCGATCACCGTCGTCAGGCCCTGGCCTTCTGGCCGCTGGCAACCTTCATCATCAACGGCGCGCTGTTCGTCCTGGTCGGGGTGGAACTGCAGTACGCGCTGCGCCACCTGAGCCGATCCGACCTCAGGGATGCCCTCATCGCGATCGGGGCGGTCAGCGTGGTCCTGGTCGCGGTCCGGTTCGCCTTCCTGTTCTCCTCCGCCTACCTGGTCCGCGCGATCGACCGGCGCCCCGAGCAGCGCCTGCGGAGAATGAGCGACCGGGCACGCGTGGTCAGCGGGCTGGCGGGCTTCCGGGGCGCGGTGTCACTGGCCGTGGCACTGTCCGTGCCGCAGAACCTCGACTCGGGCGAGCCGTTCCCCGGCCGCGCGTTCATCGTGTTCGTCACCTCCGGCGTCATCGTGGTGACCCTCGTCGTGCAGGGCCTGCTGCTGCCGGGCGTCGTGCGCTGGGCCCGGCTGCCCCGCGACACCTCCGTCGACGAGGAGCAGGTCCTCGCCGAGACCACGGCGACCGAGGAGGCCATCAAGGCGCTGCCGCAGCTCGCCGCCGAACAGGGGACCACTCCGAAGGTCGTGGAGTGGCTGCGCCAGGAGTACGAGGCCAACCTGGCGACCGTACGGGCGAGGGGCGCGGGCACCGACGACGATCCGGCCCTGCTCCACAACCGCCACTACACCGACCTCCGCCTCGCCCTCATCGCCACGAAGCGTGCCACCGTCGTCCGTCTGAGGGACGAGTCGCAGATCGACGACACCGTGCTCCGCCGTCTCCAGGCCGCCCTGGACAACGAAGAGGTCCGGCTGGCCGGAGGCGAGCAGGTGGAGTAGGCCGCTCCCGGTATGTGCCCTGACGACGCGAGCCCGACGAGAAGGAATCCCGCTGCCATGTCCTCCAGCCTCATCGATGTCCACGCCCACCTGCTTCCCGACTTCTACGTCCAGCAGGCGACGGCGGCCGGCCACGCCCACCCCGACGGCATGGGTGGCTGGCCGTCATGGTCCGTGCAGGCCCATCTCGATCTGATGGACCGCAACGGCATCGAGACCGCGATGCTCTCCATGTCCTCCCCCGGTGTGCACTTCGGCGACGACAAGGCGGCCCGTCTCCTCGCCCGGCGCGTCAACGAGTACACCGCCGAACGAACCCGGGACCACCCGGGCCGTTTCGGCAACCTCGTGTCACTTCCGCTGCCGGACGTCGACGGTGCGCTCGAGGAGATCGCCTTCTCCTTCGACGAACTGGGCGCCGACGGCGTGGCGTTGATGACTCACACCCACGGGGTGTACCTGGGCGACCGGCGCCTCGACCCGGTCTTCGCGGAGCTCGACCGGCGGCGGGCGGTGGTCTTCCTGCACCCCACGTCCCCCGTGTGCTGGGAGCAGTCCGCTCTCGGCCGGCCGCGTCCTATGGTCGAGTACATCTTCGACACGGCCCGTACCGTCACCGACCTGGTGATGGCGGGCGTCCTGACGCGTCACCCGAACATGCGGGTGATCGTCCCGCACTGCGGCGGCGCGATTCCCGTCCTGGCCGACCGCATCAACGAGTTCATGAGCCTGTTCCTGCCTGCGCAGCAGCCGCCCGGCCCCGACGCGGTGCAGCAACTGCGCGCCCTGTACTACGACATGGCGGGCACTGCCTTCCCACGCCAGGTCCCAGTGCTGCTCCAACTGGTCGATCCGGACCGTGTGCTGTTCGGCAGCGACTACTGCTGGACTCCTGCGCCGCTGGCCGACGCCCACATCGCGGCGATCGACGCGGCCGAACCTCCCACGCAGGACACGACATGGCGATCCCTCACGACGGCGAACGCCAAGCGCGTGTTTCCGCGGACAACGCGGTGAACCGCAGTACGCGGTCCTCAGCGCGATCACGCGAAGGGAAAGCGACTCGCGACGACACCGGATGCGGCGGCGGCCTGCCTGAGGCCTGAGCCCACCCACCGGCATGGACAGCACCCAGTCGGCAGCACCGAGTCGGCAGCTGCGAGGAGGAAGAATGCACACCCGAACGCTCGGACGCGACCTGCATGTCTCCGCCATCGGTCTCGGCGTCATGGGAATGTCCCAGAGCTACGGTCCCAATCCCGGCGATCGCACCGACATGATCGCCGTACTGCGTGACGCCGTGGACCGCGGAGTCACGTTCTTCGACACCGCGGAGGTGTACGGCCCCTACGTCAACGAAGAGCTCCTCGGAGAAGCCCTCGCCCCGGTGCGGGACCAGGCGGTGATCGCCACCAAGTTCGGATTCCGCATCGAGAACGGCGCCCCCGCCGGACTCGACAGCCGGCCCGAGCAAATCCGAGCCGTCGCCACGGCCTCCCTGAAACGGCTCAGGGTCGAAACGCTCGACCTCTTCTACCAGCACCGCGTCGATCCGGACGTGCCGATCGAAGACGTCGCCGGAGCCGTGGGGGAGCTCGTACAGGAAGGCAAGGTGCGCTGCTTCGGGCTTTCCGAGGCCAGTGCGCAGACCATCCGCCGGGCCCACGCGGTCCACCCGGTGACGGCGGTGCAGAGCGAGTACTCGCTGTGGACCCGGGACCCCGAACAGGAGGTTCTGCCGACCTGCTCCGAACTCGGCATCGGATTCGTCCCCTTCAGCCCGCTCGGCAAGGGGTTCCTGACCGGGACGGTGAACGCCGCGACGCCCTTCACCGCCGACGACGTCCGGACGAACATCCCACGGTTCACAGCCGAGAACCGGGCAGCGAACCAGGCGCTCGTCGATCACGTCACCCTGCTCGCGCGGGCCAAGGACGCCACACCGGGCCAGGTCGCGCTCGCCTGGCTGCTCGCACGGCATCCGTCGGTCGTTCCGATCCCCGGAACCCGGCGCACCGCACGCATCGAGGAGAACATCGGCGCCACCCGACTGCCCCTCTCCGCCGACGAACTCGCCGACCTCAACGGACTCGTCGGCCGCGTCGGGGTGCAGGGAGACCGCTACAACGAGCACCACATGTCCCTGGTCGACAAGTAGCTCGGCCCATCCATTTCGCCCAGCGGTCTTTCCTGCACCGCTGGAATCCCCTCCCACCTCCCACTCCCCTCCCTCCCCCTTCCCCCGACGATTGAAGAACCCCTTCATGCGCATCGACACGCACGCTCATGTCTACCCCAGCGACTACCTGGACTTCTTGGCCGACTCGGGCGTCAAAACCACCGGTGGCCAGCGCGGGCTCGGGGCCGACGACACCGACAAGGAACTAGAGGCCCGCTTCTCCCTGATGGAACGGGCCGGTGTGGACCGGCAGGTGATCTCGGCCTCACCACTGACGGGCGCCCTCCCGGATCCGAAGCAGGCCGCCGCAGCCGCACGCATGATCAACGACAGGTACGTCGCCCTGGTGGACCGCCACCCCGACCGCTTCCTGGCCTTCGCCGTGCTTCCTCTGCCGCACGTCGACGCGGCCTTGGCCGAGCTCGACCGCGTCCTCGACGCGCCGGGGGTGGTGGGCGTGGCCCTGACCACCTCGGCCGCGGGCCGGGCGCTGACCGACCCGGCCTTCGCACCGGTGTGGCAGGAACTCGACCGCCGCGGCACCGTGATGTACCTCCACCCCGCCGGCGACGGCGTCGCCTCTCCGCAGATCACCGACCACCACCTCACCTGGATGGTCGGCGCGCCCGTGGAGGACACCGTCGTGGCGGCCCAGCTCATCACCCGTGGGTTCGTGACGCGCTACCCCCGTGTACGCATCCTCAACTCCCACTTCGGCGGCGCGCTGCCCATGCTGCTGGAGCGGTGGGACAACCTTGCCCACTTCGAGGCACCTGAGGCCCCCCTTCCGCCGAGCCAGGCGGCACGCCTGATGTGGTACGACACCGTCGCCCACAGTTCACAGTCGGCACTCCGGGCCGCGGTCCAGGCGGTCGGCGCGGACCGACTCGTCCTCGGCAGCGACTTCCCGTACCAGGGTGGCGAGCACTACCTCGACACCGTCGCCTACATCGAACGGGCCGGTCTCGACGCAGAGGACACCCGGGGCATCCTGGCCGGCAACGCCGAAGCGCTTCTGGGACTGGCCTGATCCTCGCGGGCCGGCGACGCCGGTGGTCATGGCCCCGATCGCCGATGCGATCCGGGCGTCACCGGTCAGGGTTCCTGCAAGACGCCGGGCCGTGCCGCGCGCCGCCGCAGCGGCACGGTCTCCGGAGCCGCGACGCACACTGAGTACACGGCTCGGCGTCTGCGCGACCGCGACCTGCTCATCACCGCCGCTCCGGGCCGGGGCGACGGAGTCAGCGGGAGACCGGAGGCAGGCCGGCCACGGGGACGTGTTCCTGCGGTAGGCGCAAGGTGAACGTCGCGCCCTTGCCCGGGCCGGCGGATTCCGCGGTGATGTCTCCGCCGTGGGCCCGGGCGATGCCCCGGGCGATGGTCAGACCGATGCCACTGCCACCGGCAGCAGCAGGTCGACCGAGACGCTCAAGGCGTTCGAAGCGGTGGAAGACGCGTTCGAGGTCGGGTGCGGCGATGCCGACGCCGTCGTCCATGACGCGGACGATCACTTGGCGTACGGGGGCAGGTTCGGTGTGCACGGACAGCACCACATGCCCGTGCGGATCGCATGCGGCCAGTGCGTTGCCCAGCAGGTTCACCAGGATCTGAGTGATCCGGTCCGGGTCGCAGACCGTGCCGACGGGTGTGCCTGCGTCCACGCTCAGGGCCACCGTCTGGTCGTCGTACTGGGGGCGCAGACGCTCCGCGGTGGCCCGGGCCAACGTGGCCACGTCGGTGGGCGTGCGGTGGAGGTCGAAGGCGGCCTCCTCCGACCGGGACAGGCTGGAGAGGTCGCCCGCCAAGCGCTGCAGCCGGTGAAGGTCGTCGGCGAGGGAGGCGAACATCGCCTCATCGGGGACGAAGATGCCGTCGGCCACACCCTCGATCTGGCCGCGGAGGATGGTGATGGGGGTGCGCATCTCGTGGGCGACCTCGGAGATGAGCCGGGCGCGGCGGCGTTGGCTGTCCGCGAGGGCTGCCGCCAGCGTGTTGACGTCCTGGACCAGCGCTGCCAGGCCCGGCTCGCTGGGGAGTTCGAGGATGTCGTCGTAGTGTCCCTCGGCGAGCCGGCGCGTGGCGGCGCGCACCCTGTCGAGGGGACGCAGCAGAAACCGGCTCAGGGCGAGGGACGCCGGGAAGGCCGCAACCCCTCCGAACAAGAGGCCGATCTGCAGGACTACGTCGCCTTCGATGTCGTCGAAACCGAGCCACACCTCGATCAGCGCGCTGATCGCCGCCATGGCCGCAAGAGCAAGGAGGAGGACCATGACGTGCGAGAGCACCAGCCGGTTACGCAGCGACATCCGCTGCACTACTCGGTCCAGCCGCGCACGAAATCGGTGGTAGGCCGGGAAGCCGGAGAACGGCATGGATGGATGTCCTTCCTGGCCGCCGGCTAGACGGGGCGCCCGACGAACCGGTAGCCGATGGTGCGGACGGTGCCGACGAACCGAGGTGCGCTCGCCTCGTCGCCCAGGGCGCGCCGCAGGGTACGGATGTGCACGTCCACGACACGTTCGTCGCCGAAGAAGTCCTCGCCCCACACCTGGGCCAGCAGGCCGCGCCGGGTGAAGACCCGCCCGGGGACACGGGCCATCGCGTACAACAGGTCGAAGTCGAGAGCGGACAGCTCCACCGTCCGGTCGGCATCCACCTGCACGGTTCGCGTCACGCGATCGACGGTCAGTCCGTCGAAGGACAGCACTCCGTCCTCGTGATCCCCGTCGGACCGGCTGTCGGTGCGCCGCAGGATGGCCCGCACCCGTAGTGCCAGTTCGCGAGGGCTGAACGGCTTGGTGACGTAGTCGTCGCTGCCGGTGGTGAAGCCGATCAGCCGGTCGACCTCCTCGTCGCGGGCGGTGAGCATGATGACCGGGATCTGGCTCGCCTCCCGGATGCGGCGCAGGACCTGGAAACCGTCCAGGCCCGGAAGCATCACGTCGAGTACCACGAGGTCCGGTCGGTCGCGGGTGAGGGCCTGCAGGGCGGACGGTCCGTCCGCGGCTTCGACGACGTGGAACCCGTCCGCCTCCAGGTAGCCACGCACGGTCATGCGGATCTTGGGCTCGTCATCGACGACCAGAACGCGCTGCGTACTCATCGTGCTCGCTTTCCATGGCCGAGGGCGGAAGAGGGAGGGGGAAGGCAGTCATGGCCGTGGGACACCGGCGGCATGGAGGCAGAAGGCCTCGATTGCAGCCAGCGTACGGTGTCTTCGCGGCCGGCCACGCTGCGTGGGCCGACCTCACGCAGCGACCACCGCACGGCTGGGCCAGGATGCACCACGCCCGTCCCGGCACCGGCCTCCGTCGCCGGAGAGCACGCACCAGCTTCCCCGTCCTCCGTGTCGCGTTCACCCGGCCAGGCGACGTCGATCTGCGTCGACGGCTCCTCCCCCGTCGGCCGACGCCGGGCCCGCGCACAGAGTCTGTCCGCGCCCCTCAGCGGGCCGGGCCGGCGTACGGTCGCGGGTCAGCGAGAGCCGGAGCGGCGGATACGCGCCTTCAGCTTCGGGAACTGCTCAAGGGCGTTGTTCCGCTCCAGAGCGATCCGCTGGCGCCGGCTGTAGATCTGGTCGACGGTCGGTTCGGGGTCGCCGGCCTTGAGATCCGGCAGGCTGCCCTTGAGGAAGGGCATCGTCTCGGCGTTGTCGGCCGCGTAGAGATGGCGGGTCGCCGGCCAGTCGCTGCCGAACATGATGTGGCTGTCGGGCACCAGCGACGATAGCGGCTGCAACTGCGCGGCGGTGAACGCCTGTGCGTTGTCGAAGAACAGCCGCTTCATGTACGTGAAGGGGCCTTCGGGCAGCACCTCGTTGAACGGCGGGAAGGCCGAGTGCCGGGTCGCGAGCCGGAAGGCCAGGAACGGCAGTGCCCCGCCGCTGTGGGTGAAGTGCCAGCGGATGTTCGGATAGTCCCGCAGGACACCGTTGTAGATCAGGCTCGTCATCGCGCGGGTCGCGTCGAAGGTGTACTCGAAGACGTTGTTCCCGGCCGGGATGTCGGGGCCGAAGCACAGCTTGGGAGCCGGGTTGTTCTCCGGACCCGTCGGGTGGACGTAGACGTAGGCATGGCGGTCGTTGAGGATCTCGTACAGAGGCGCGAACGAAGGGTCCCCCAGGTAGGTGCCCTTGTAGTTGGTGAGCAGGCAGATGCCGTCGAGATCCAGTTCGCCGAGCGCGCGGTCCACCTCGGCCACCGAGCCCTCGATGTCGGGCATCGGGGTGACCGCGAAGATCCCGAATCGGTCACCGCGGGTCCGCACGAGGTCGCGGGCGTAGTCGTTGACCGCGCGGGCGGTGGCGCGCCGGTCGTCGACCGGACCGACGGTGACCTGGAGGTCGCCGAACGACAGGACGCTGGCCTGGATCCGGTACTCGTCCATGAAGGCCAGGTGCCGATCCACCGACCAGGGGCCGTACGCCCCGGTGATGGCGCCGAGGAGGCCGTAGCGCTTCAGGTAGTCGTTGTACACGTCGGGCGAGTAGTGGGCGTGGGTGTCGATACGCCAGTTGCCCTTCGGCAGCCCCGGGCCGGACGCTGCCGTCTCCGGACTGGCCATGGCAGTCGGCATCGCGGCCGCCGCCGCCCCGACAAGCGCCGCGGCCGATGCCCCTTCGATCATCCTTCGACGCGAGATGTTCCGTCGCAGGTTCATTTCCGGTTCTCCTCTTCATTCTGTGTGCGAGTCAGTTCGGGGGTGCGTGCGTCACGGCGCCGTCGCCCGGCCGGCAGGGCCCGCGCGGAAAGGTGATGGTGGATTCCGCCCTCTCCCTGGGCCGACGTGCTGCGCGGCCCAGGACCGACCGGGGCACACGCGGCCCGGTCGCTCCTCGGCCTGGCCGGCTGCCGCCGACGGGCCGGTGCGGCGCTCAGGCGTGGGAACCCTCTACGCCGGCGTGGCCGTTCCTTCATGCGGTGCTGGCGCCCCGCTACCGAGAAACACACCGGTCACGACGGAGCCGGACGGCGAAGTGCCGATCGCGGACGTCAGGTCCCGCACAGCAGGGTGGCCGACGTCGCCCACCGGCGGGACGTGGAGTGCGTGCATGACCGCCAGACAACAGCCGCCTCATAAAGCACGTACCACTCGGCACGTGAAGCCTCCATGAAGCCGATTGCGTGCCGGCGACCGTGCCTTCGAGACCTTCGTACCGGTTGCGGGGCGCCCCTCAGGAGGGTCGGCGAGCACGTCGGGGAGTATGTGACGGCGCTTCACATGCGGACATGGGCAGGTGGCAGGCGGCCATGCCGGCGTGCGGTGGTGCCCGGCAGCGGACGGCGAGGCTCACTCGGCAGGGGCGGCGATGACGGGTTGTCAGGAGTCCGGTCCAGCTGCCTGAACGCGGTTGTTCCCTTCCGTCAGGAGCTTTCGGTGACTACTCCCGGGAGTCCTTCGGTGCGTCGGCAGGCTGCAGCGTGGTGAGCCATTGGGCGACGACGGTGTCGATGAAGGCGTCGGTGACCTGGCCGCGGTCGAGGAAGAGCCGGGCGAGGACGGGCCCGTACAGGAGGGTGAACTCGTCTTCGCTGGTCTGGATGCCCGAAGGCTCCAGCAGCCTGTTGAAGCCGATGTGGCGGTCTTCGCCGATGCGGACGAGGGCGCGCGCACTGTCGGGGTCGTGGTCGGCCTGGGCGGTGACGGCCAGGGCCGCGGCTCGCACGGCCGGCACGCTGACGCCGGCGCGCAGGCTCTTGAGCCAGGCGGTGGCCACCTCACGCACGTCGCTGCCCGGTTCGGGGTAGGTGCCGAGGTCAGGGCCTTCGAGGACGAGGTCGAAGAGCAGTGCGGCTCGGGTGGGCCAGTGCCGGTAGAGGGTCTGGCGGGTGACGTCCGACCGCTCGGCCAGCAGGGCGTAGGTCAGCCCGGCCGGTCCGACCTGAGGCAGCAGTTCTCGCGCGACGGCCAGCACGCGGTTGCGGGTGCGCTGTACGCGCGGGTTGCCCGGGGTCGGCTGACGGCGGTGGAGGGGCTGCTTCATGCCATCACCCTACCCTCACATCATACGACGTGTGTGATTGACGTCACAGACGGCAATCATACGCACTGTGTGATAGACCTTAGGGAGTAATCACACGCACTGGATGATTCTTGCGTGTCGACGATTCGGAAGGCAGACGCTCATGTCACCCCGCAACCTCACCGCCCCCACCTTCGCCCGCACCCGCCTCGGCTCCGGCCCCGGCCTGCTCCTCGCCCACGGCGCCGGCAGCAGCCTGGCCGGCACCTACGGCCCCGTCCTGGAAGCCCTCGCCGCCCGCAACACCGTCGTCGGAATCGACTACCCCGGCAGCGGCGAGACCCCCCGCTCCACCACCCCGCTGTCCGTCGACGACCTCGCCGACCAGCTCGTCGCCGCGGCCGATGCGGAGGGCGTCGACCGCTTCGCCGTGTCCGGGTACTCCCTCGGAGGCCCGGTCGCCATCCGCGCCGCCACCCGCCACCCCGAGCGCGTCACCGCACTCGTCCTGACCGCCGCCTTCCCCCACCGCGACAACCGGCTCGCTCTCGCCTCCTCGATCCAGAGCAAGATCGCCGCGACCGGCGACCGCGAGCTGCTCGCCGAGTTCCAGCTCATGGTCGCGCTCGGCACCCAGGCACTGGAGTCGATGCCGGCCGAGCAGCTTCAGCAGACCCTCGGCTACGTGGCCGCCGGTACGGTCGACGGCAGCGCCGAGCAGACCGACCTCGTCGGCCAGGTCGACGTCCGGGACGACCTCGCCGGCGTCACGGTCCCCACGCTGGTCATCTCGACCACCGACGACCGGCTCGTCTCCAGCGCCCTGCACCGCCGGCTCGCCGAGACCATCCCCGGCGCCCAACTCGCGGAAATCGCCACCGGCCACCTGCCGATGCTGGAGCGGACCGAGGAGTGGCTGCAGCTCATGACCGACTTCCTCGACAAGCACCCCGCCTGAAAACACGCCGCGGGCGGCACCACCGGGGCCTGGCTCCACACTCGGACCGCTCCTCGATCACGACTCACCACACGCGCGTACATGGAGGAACCATGCTCAAGTTCGGCCAGCTCGACGAGTCCACCCACTTCCACGACCAGCAGAAGGAGGCGGCCGGCCCGGTCACCATCATCAACACCTTTGTCGCCCCGGAGGGCAAGGAGGACGAGGTGGTGGCCGCCTGGAAGGACGACGCGGAGTACATGCAGAGGTCGGGGCATCTGCTCTCGGTGCAGCTGTACCGGGGCATAGCCGGCAGTCGGCTTTTCACCAACGTCGCGGTCTGGAAGTCCACCGAGCACCTCCGTGCGGCGCTCGGCACGCCGGAGTTCGCCTCGCACCTGGCGGGCTACCCCGCCGGCACAGTGGCCTACCCGCACCTCTACCAGAAGTTCGCTGTAGAGGGCGTCTGCGACGGGGAATGAAGGCCGCCACGCGAGGACGGGCCGCCGACGCATATCACTGGGCACCAGGACGGGTACATCCCGCTACTGGTCCGACGGCCGGGACACGGGGTGACGGCGATGGCGGTACCTGGAGCTGTTTCCCAGGTACCGCCGGAAGGCGGGCGAAGCCGAGTGACTCCCTCCGGGGAGAGAAGGTCACCGTGACGACGCCGGCCCGAGCGCCGTCATACCGCCTCGACGGAGTCCGCCTCGCCACGGACGACATCCCGCAGACGCTTCTTGTCGATCTTGCCGACCTTTGTCAGCGGCAACTCCTCCACGACCAACAGGTCTTCAGGGAGTTTGTAGCGCGCCACCTGCATGGCGGTGAGGGCGGCACGGACCGATTCGAGGCTCAAGTGGGTCCCCGGCTCGACGACTACGACGGCGCACACCCGCTCCCCCAGATCGGGGTCGGCTTTCGCGACGGCCGCGACGCGGGAGACTCCGGGCAGGCGGTAGATCAGGTTCTCGACCTCCTCGGCGGAGATCTTCTCGCCGCCCCGGTTGATGAGGTCCTTGTCCCGTCCTTCGACAACGAGATTGCCCGACGGGTACAACCGGACGACGTCACCGGTGCGGTACCAGCCGTCGGCAGTGAACGCTCGGGCGTTGTGCTCGTCGGCCCGGTAGTAGCCGCGCGGGGTGTACGGGCCGCGGGTGAGCAGCGCGCCCATCTCGCCGGGCCGGACCGGCTCGTCGGAGGCGTCGACGACGAGGATCTCGTCGTCCGGGCACATGGGGCGGCCCTGCGTCTCGATCTTGATGTCGTCGGGATCGTCGGGGCGCGTGTAGTTCAACAGCCCCTCAGCCATGCCGAACACCTGCTGGAGCGTGCCACCGAGCACGGGTTCGGCGCGGCGGGCGACCTCCGGGGCGAGACGGGCGCCTCCCACCTGCAACAGCCGTAGTGCGGGCGGGGCGGGGTGGCGGCCGGAGGCCACCGCGTCGATCCAGCGCTGGACGACGGCCGGTACGGCGGCGGTGGCCGTCACGCCCTCGGCGGCCATCAGCGGCAGCACCTTGCCGGGATCCGGGGTGCGGGCCAGGACGACCCGGCCGCCGTTCATGAGGGTGCCCAGGATGCCTGGGCAGGCCAGGGGGAAGTTGTGTCCGGCGGGCAGTGCCACCAGGTACACGGAATCGGAGTCGAGGCCGCAGACCTCGGCGCTGCGCCGCGCGTTGTACTCGTAGTCGTCATGGGTGCGGGTGATGAGCTTCGGCAGGCCGGTCGTACCGCCGGAGAGCAGGAAGACGGCGATGTCGCCGCTGTCCGGGGCGATCCGGTCGAGCCGGGCCCGTGCGCCGGCCGGGTCGTCGGCCGGTTCGGCCAGGGCACGCAGGTCCGTGGCGTCGGTACCGGCCGTACCACCCGCGACGAGCAACAGCCTTACGCTCGGAGTGTCTTCGGCGACCTCCCGCCCCAGGGCCTGGTGGTCGAAGTCGCCGAGTCGGTCCGGTACGGCGATCGAGGTGACCTCGGCATGGGCGGCCAGGTAGCGCAGCTCGTGACCGCGATGCGCCGGCATCGCCATCACGGGAGCGATTCCGGCCCGCAGACAGG
Source organism: Streptomyces griseorubiginosus (assembly GCF_001514195.1). Classification (GTDB taxonomy): domain Bacteria; phylum Actinomycetota; class Actinomycetes; order Streptomycetales; family Streptomycetaceae; genus Streptomyces; species Streptomyces griseorubiginosus. The sequence goes on from NZ_KQ948749.1 coordinate 88,265, forward strand.
CAAGGGTGAGTGTGACGAACTCCCAGCCGTTGGGCAGCTGGACGAGCATCGCGTCCCCGGACTTAAGACCACTGTCCAGCAGGCGGCATGCCAATCCGTCGGCCCTGTGCACGAGTTGGCGATACGTCAGACGCGTGTCGCCGTCCACTACGGCCACTGTGTCGCCGTAGCTCTCGACCCATTCGTGGAGGTACGAGCCGAGCGGCCGGCCGCGCCAGTATCCGGCCTCGCGGTAGCGGTCGCCCGCCTCCTTGGGCCAGGGCACGAATCCCTCACGCGTCATCGGATCCTCCTTGATCCCGGGGGTCACGCAGCAGCAGTACGGCGTCGAGCGCGACGACGTCGCCGTCGGGCAGGACGCGCAAAGGGTTGATCTCGCACTCGGCCACGGCGTCGTCGGCGGCGAGGGAGGCCAGGGCGCGCAGGACATGGGTGAGTCGTGCGCGGTCGACGGGGGTGGCGCCGCGCGCGCCGAGGAACAGCTGGCGGGTGGCGAGCTCGTCGAGCATCGCGTGGGCCTCGTTCTCGGACAGGGGCGCGAGGCGCAGGGATACGTCGCCGAGGATTTCGGCGGCCGTTCCCCCGGCGCCCAGAGCCAGCACGGGGCCGAAGACCGGGTCCCGGCGTACGCCGACGATGAGTTCGGGACCCGCGGGGGCCATCTGTTCCACCAGTAGCGCGGGGCTCACGGGCATGCGGGCAAGGGCTTCGTCGAGCTCCTCGTGCGTGCGGATGCCGACCTGGACTCCGCCCACTTCCGTCTTGTGCAGGATGTCCGCGTCGAGGATCTTCACGACGACCGAGCCGCCGAGCTCGTCGAGAGCCGCGTGCGCCGCGGCGGGGTCGGCGCACACGCGCCGTACGGGTGTACGGATTCCCAAGTCCGCGAGGACGCCCTTGGCGGTGTGTTCGTCGACCGGGCCGGGCGGGGGCAGGGTGGGGGCATCGGAGGTGGTGACGACGGCCTCCAGTCGGGTGCGGGCTGCCGCGTCCTCGACGAGGGCACGCACCATCACCGATCCGGAGGCCGGCGTGGCCGCGCAGGGAATGCCGGCTTCGCCCAGTTCACGGCGGGTCCGCCGGGCCTGCTCCACGGGTCCGCCGACGACGGCGACGAGCGCAGTGGCCGTACGGGCGGCGGTCAGCGCGGCCGGGAGGTCCACGGTGGTGGGTTCCAGCAGCCCGTAGACGGCGGTGACGTCGATACCGGGGTCCTCCGAGACCCGCTCCACGATCTGCGTGATCGTGGGCGAGGGCCGACCGGTGTCGACAGGGTTGTTGAGATACGTGAGGGCCGGGAGCAGCTCGCGCAGCTCCTTCACCGTCCGTTCGACCAGCGGGGGAACCTGCACTCCGTGGGAGCGCAGGTCGTCGGTGAGCAGCAGACCGGGTCCGGCCTGGGCGGTGACCAGGCCGACGCCCGCACGGGGATGCGCGGGCAGTCGTACGCGGCTGAGCGCGGTGACGGCGTCGACGAGGTCGCGCTCGTCGTCGACGAGGACGGCTCCGGCCTGGCGCAGGGCCGTCCTGGTCACGCGCCAGGAGGTGGCCAGGGCGCCGGTGTGGGAGCGGGCGAAGTCTCCGATGTCGCTCCGGCCCACGACCAGGGCCACCACGGGGACACGATCGGTCAGACGCCGTACCGCCTCGGTGAGACGGCGGCCTTCCGCGGCGGTCTCCACGTGCAGAGCGACGGCCCGTACGCCGTCGTCCTCGGCGAGGTGGCGCAGGACGTCGGCCTGGGTGACGTCCAGGCTGTTGCCCAGCCCGACCCCGAGACGCAGGCCGACGCCGGCCTCGGCCAGGGCGAACGCCAGCGCGTGGTTCACGCCTCCGCTCGCGGCCACGACCGCCACCGGACCCGGTTCCAGGTCGGGCGCGCCCGGGACGAAACTGGCCGTGAGCCGCCGGTGGGGGACGAGGAAGCCCGAGGTGTTCGCTCCGAGGACCCGGATGCCGGTGTCCCGTACCACCTCGGTCAGCGCCTGCTGGTGCAGCGCACCGTCGCCCCCGGCTTCCGCGAACCCGCCGGCGCACACCAGTGCGGCGCGGGCACCGACGGCCGCCGCCTCACGCAGGGCGTCGGCGGTCACGGCGGCCGGGATGCAGGAGACGACCAGGTCGGGCGTGATGCCGTAGCTCCCGGCGGCCTCGCCGACGGTGGGGAAGAAGCCCCTATCCAGGTCCGGGCGGCCGGAGTTGACCTTCATCACCGGCCCCGGGAAGGACGCCAGGGAGGCGGCCATCGCCGCGCCGAGCTTCCCGGGCGTGGCCGATGCGCCGAGCACGGCAATGGCTCGGGGGGCGAACAGCGCTTCCAGGGCGGTCACTTGATGCCTCCGACGAGGTCGGCCCGGCCGGACAGGACGAGCGTGGTGGCGGCGTCGTCGTCGTACGCGCCGACGACCGCGGCGGGCAGGTTGTGCACGAGCCGGGCCTCCTCCGCGACCAGTACGCGGGTCAGCGCCGTACCGCCGCGTACACCGACGAGCGAGGCGCCCGCCTCTGCCGTCTCTCGCACCTGCTCAAGGGCGAGCGGCAGGCCCTCCTCGGTGTCCGGGGCGTCGATCCATACGCCCGCCCCCGACGACTGCCCGTTGAAGGGGGCCATCGGGATGCCGGTGCCGTCGGTTCCGGTCAGGACGTGGTCGTCGACCGTCACCCGCCGCGAGGGAAGGCGGTACGGCCCGCCGCTGAAAGGCGTCTGCAGGGGCCCCGCATCGTGACGGGCCCGCCACCATCCGTCGACGCGGTCCACGTACAACGCGTCGCGCATGGCGAGTTTGCCCCGCGGGATGCTGCGGGTGAGGAAGTGGAAGGCGAACTGTGTCGGGGCGTCGAGGTGACGGACGTAGCGGCCGAAGTGCTCCCACCAGGATAGGCTGGGCCGCGCCGAGTTCTGGATCCTCTCCACCTTGGGGCGGCGGCGCTCCTCGTAGAGGTCGAGTGCGTCCGGCACGCTGCCCGGTGCCTCCCCCAGGGCCTCGGCCAGCGCGACCGCGTCCTCCATGGCCATCTTGGTGCCGGACCCGACGGAGAAGTGCGCGGTGTGCGCGGCGTCGCCCAGCAGCACCCACTTGCCCCGTCGCCACGAACGGGCCCTGCGGGTGGCGAAGTTGGCCCAGCGGGAGTTGTTGCCGACCAGCGGGTGCCCGTCGATCTGCTCGCGGAACAGGTCTTCCAGGTATGCCTTGGTCTTCTCGTCGCTCATGCCCGGCGGGGTAGACGGATCGAAGGCGTCGAGACCGGCCCTGGCCCAGGAGTCCGCGTCGGTCTCGACGATGAAGGTGCTCAGCGAGTCACTGATCGGATAGGCGTGGGCGGCGAAGACACCGTGGGGGCCGTCCTGGTGGACGAAAGTGAGCCCGTCGAACGCGTAGGTCGTGCCGAACCAGATGAACTTCGCGCTCGCCACGTCCGCGGTCGGTCCGAAGTCGTCGGCGAACAGGGTGCGGAAGCGGCTGTTGGCGCCGTCGCACACCACGACGAGGTCGAAGTCGCCCAGCTCGGAAGGGTCGCGGACCTCGTGCTGGAAGCGCATCTGCACGCCCTCGGCGCGGGCTCGTTCCTGCAGCAGGCTCAGCAGCGTCTTGCGGACCACGGCCGCCATGCCCATACCGCCCACGCGCTCCCGGGCGCCGTGCACGCGGACCTCGATGTCGTCCCAGTGCGTGCCGTGCTTCTCCAGCGCCTCGCTGAGGACGGGATCGGCGGCGTCGATGGCGTCGAGTGTGGCGTCCGAGAAGACCACTCCGAAGCCGAACGTGTCGTCCGGGCGATTGCGTTCGAAGACCACGACCTCGGCGCCGGGCCGGCTCCGCTTGAGCAGTGTGGCGAAGAACAGTCCTCCGGGCCCTGCGCCGATGCAGGCAACTTTCATCGTTTTTCCTTCGTGCTCACAGCCACGCGGGCAGCTTCGGCGGGGAGTCCCCGCCGGTCGGGTACAGGGGGCCGGGCACAGGCCGCCCGGTCGCATAGGCGGTCAGGCTGGGCAGGTCACCACTGACCACGACCGGCTCGACGCCGCCCGAGTCGCCCAGAAGCCAGGTGCGGGCACCGTCCTCGGACCGCAGCCGGACGGAGGGACAGTCCGTACGGCCCCGCAAGGAGGCGGCCACGTCGTCGACGAGGGCCGCGCACACATCGTGCGGTACGTCGTCGAAGCTGGTGTCGATGTCCAGGTCGACGGCGTGGACCCATACCTCCCGCACCCGCATCCAGGGCACCTGAGAGGCGGGCACCTCACGGCCTCGCGCGGTGCGCACGGTCGCCGCCCAGCACTCGTCGGGCAGCGCGGCGAATTCCTCGGCGAGACGGCCGTCGGCCTCGAGCAGCTCGGCACGCAGCTTTTCGGCCGGCTGCCGGGCGCCCTCCTCGATCTCCCGCGCACGCTGGTCGCCGCTTGCGTACATGGGCGTCTCGACACCGGTACGCGCCCAGGCCAGCAGGTTGACGAGTGCGTCGGCGTTACGGGCGACGTGAGCGACGACGTGGGCCCGACTCCAGCCCGGCAGATACGAGGGCCTGGTGAAACCTGAGTCGGTCAGCCGGTGCACGGCGGCTTCGAAGGCCGCCGTGCCCTTGGCCGCCTGCTCCAGCACCACGGTCGGGCCTGCGCTCACCGCGTCTCCCGACGGCAGGTGTTGCGGGTCTCGCCGATTCCCTCGATCCGGGTGACGAGGAGTGAACCGTCCTGCAGATAGCGGGCGGGCTTGCGGGCGTGGCCGACCCCGCCCGGAGTACCGGTGGCGATCACGTCGCCGGGCACCAGCGTGACGATCTCGGACAGATACGCGACGAGTGCGGCCGGGTCGAAGACGAGGTCCCCGGTGTCGGCCTTCTGGACCGTGTCACCGTCGACTTCACAGGTCAGGCTCAGGCCCTGGGCGGAGACCGCGGGGTCGTCGGCGGTCACCAGCCATGGTCCGATGGGGGTGGTGGCCTCGAAGGTCTTGCCCTGGTCCCACTGGGTGGTGCGGTACTGCCAGTCGCGGGCGGTGACGTCGTTGAGCACGGTGTACCCGGCGATCGCGGCCCGTGCCTGCTCCGTGTCGGCGTGCCGGACCTCGGCCCCGATGACGACGCCGAGTTCGGCCTCCCAGTCCATCTGCGCGGACCCGGCGGGCAGGGTCACGTCGTCGTACGCGCCTACCAGCGCCCTCGCGAACTTGGAGAACAGCGTGGGGTGCGAGGGGAGTTCGCGGCCCATCTCCAGAATGTGGGTGCGGTAGTTGAGACCGACGCACACGACCTTCTCCGGCGCGACGACCACGGGGGCGTAGTCCAGGGCGCCTTCGTACGTGTCACCGTCGGCGTCCGCGGCACGCGTCGCCCAGTCACTGTGGCGCAGGAAGGCCACCAGGTCGCTCTCGCCGAGGTCGACGGCCTTGTCCTCGTCGACCCGGACGGCGCGCGTGGTGCCGTTGACGCGGATGGTGGCGAGCTTCACTTGTGTTCTCCTCGGGAGGTACGGGCGAGACCGAGGGCCTCGTAGACGGGCTCGTCGCTGAAGCGGAAGAGGTCGACCTGGGTGCGGGCGGACAGCGAGACCTCGCACCAGGAGGGGACGACGAACAGGTCGCCCTTGGCGATCTCGAAGACCTTGTCGCCGACCTGCGCGACCGCCTCGCCCTCGAACACCTGCCAGACCGCGGAGCCGACCGTGCGCACCGGGGTGGTCCGGGCGCCGACCCGCAGTCGGCGCATCTCGGTGCGCATCGTGACCAGGGCGTCCTTGCCGGTGGTGGGGTTCGAGAAGCGGACTCCGGCGTGCCCGGGCTCCAGCACGCCGGGGACGCCCTCGTCCTCCAGTTCCAGCTGGGCGGTCAGAGCGGCGTCGGTGTGCTCCCAGCGGTACGCGTTCAGCGGGGAGTTGGGCTGGTCGGGCCGGCTGATCGGGCGCAGTCCGGGGTGGCCCCACAGTCGCTGTCCGCGTGAGCGCTCGGGGGTTTCACGGGTGGAGAGCTCGTCGGGGCCGAACTCGAAGAAGCCGGCGTCCAGTTTGGAGACGAGCGGAATGTCCAGGCCGTCGAGCCAGGCCATCGGCTCATCGGTGACGTTCTGGTGCTCGTGGAACGCCCAACTCGGCGTGAGCAGCAGGTCACCCCGTCGCATCGCCACCGCGTCGCCGTCGACGTTGGTCCACACGCCCTCGCCTTCGAGCACGAACCGGAAGGCGCCCTGGCTGTGCCGGTGCGAGGGGGCGACCTCGCGCGGGCCCAGGTACTGGATGGCGGTCCACAGCGTCGGGGTGGCGTAAGGCAGGCCCGGAAGGCCGGGGTTGGACAGGGCCATGGCGCGGCGCTCGCCGCCACGGCCCACCGGTACGAGCTCTCCGGAGCGCTGCGCGATGGGCAGCAGCTCCGCCCATCGCCACAGGTGCGGAACCGCGGCGGGCTGCGGCACCATCGGCATGAGGCCGTCCACCTGCGTCCACAGCGGGATCAGGCCCGCGTCCTCGAAATCCGCGTACAGCTCGTCGAGCAGCTTGCGCTCGGTCTGCTCGCTGGTGGTGTCGGTCACGGAAACCTCCACGTCGTGTTGTACGGCGACCGCCGGAAGAAGCGCGCATCGTTCCGCGCCGTCCCTGACGCTACGCCGCAATTTCCCCTCACCGGAATCCATGAGGGGTAGAATTCCTCTATGGAGAATTCAGGCAGTCTTTCGCCGAGCCCTTCGTATCCGGTGAGCGCCGCCGGCAACGCCCTGCGCGTCGTCCGGCTGCTGCACGAGCTCGACGAGCTGCGGGTGATGGACGTCGCCGACCGGCTCGGCGTCGCGCGCTCGACCGCGCACCGGGTCCTCGCGATGCTCGTCTTCGAGGGATTCGCCGTGCAGGACCGCCACAAGGTGTACCGGCCGGGGCCGGCTCTGCGGGCGATCAGGGGAAGCCAGGCGGGCCCTCCCCCGGATCTGATCACCATCGCCCATCCCCACCTGCAACGGCTGGCGGACGCCGTCCGGGAGACGACCCACCTGATGGTGCTCGAGGGCAACGGCAGCCGCTTCCTCGACGGCGTGGAGGGCTCCCAGGCACTGCGCGTCAGCTACCGCACCGGCACACTCCTGCCCGCCCACGTGACCTCGGGCGGCAAGGCACTGCTCGCCGCACTGCCGGCTGACCGGCTCCGGGCCCTCTACCCCAACGGGCTCCCCGAGGACCGGGCCAAAGCTCCCAAGGACTTCGAGAGCCTGATGAAGGAGCTGGTGTCCGTGCGCCGCCACGGCTACGCCCTCAATTTCCAGGAGAGCGAGCGCGGAGTGCACGCCGTCGGCGCGTGTGTGCGCGACCGCACGGGCGCCGCCGTAGCCGCCGTGGTCGTCGCGGCTCCGTCCGTCCGCTCCACCCGCGCACGGCTCGCCGAACTGTCCCAACCTCTGCTCGCGACCACGCGGGACATCGGTCAGGGTCTGTGAACGGCGACGGCGCACGCCACCGTCGAACCGTGTGGTGGCGTGCGCCGTGGCGTCTTCCCAGCATGTCGTACGACCTGGGCGCGAACGTCGTTCGTCAGCGGGGGTGAGCGTCGGTCAGCGCTTGAGCATCGTGGCTCGTCACAGTCCCAGAACACGCTCCGCGTTGCCGTGCGCGATGCTCGCGAGGTCGGCCGGCGCATACGGTGCCGAGCGCAGGAACGCCACCGCCTCGGCGCTGGACTCGAACGGGTAGTCGATGGAGAACAGCACCCGGTCCACACCCACGGCGTGGACGGCTCCCAGCAGCGCGGCATGCGACATGACTCCGCTGGTCGTCACATACACATTGTTCCGCAGGTAGTACGAAGGCATGTGCTGCAGCCTCCGCTCGGCGCGCACCTGGTCGTAGCGGCTGTCGAGCCGGGCCATCTGGAACGGCAGCAGCTCGCCCATGTGGCCCAGCATCACCGACGCGCGCGGGAACTCGTCGAACACACCGCCGTAGATCAACCGGAGCGCATGGGCGCCCGTCGTCGCGGTCCACCCCCACGACGGCCCGACCAGCACGGGGTACCCGTCGAAGACGCGCCAGTGGTCGGCCGGGATGGCTGCCGGATGCAGATACAGCGTCACACCGAGGCGCTCCAGTTCGGCCCATACCGGCCTGAACTGCGGCTCGTCCAGGTAGTGCCCCCGCACATGGTCGTTGTACAGCACGCCCTTGAGCCCGAGTTCCTTCACCGCCCGGCGCAGTTCCACGACCGCGGCCTTGGGGTCCTGCAGCGGAAGGACGGCGAAGCCCGCGAACCGTTTCGGATGTGCGGCGACCGCCTTGGCCAGATGGTCGTTGACCCTCCGCGCGACGGCCACCGCCTCCGCCGGGTCCTCGATCACTTCCAAGCCCGGCGTGGCGTACGAGAGGACCTGGACATCGACGCCGTTGGCATCCATGTCGGCCAGGCGTAGGTCGGTCAGATCGTCCAGGCGACGGAACCACTCCTGCTTGATCGCCTCCGGCGCCTCCAGGCGCTGACGGATCGCTGCCTCCTGCCGGATGGCTCCGGGGATGGCGAACGCCTCTTCCACGGCCACGATGCGCATCTTTTTCTCCTTCTCAGCGTTCCGATGTGCCTTTGATCCGGCCGTCGCCATGGATGCGCGGCTGCCGGGCGCCGCCTCGGCGGCGAGCGCGGGTTGTCCCGCAGCCAGACCGCCGACCACGGCAGCTCCTCCGGCAGCGGCAGTGGTGGCGATGAATCTTCGCCGGGTGGACTCGGTGCGGGGCTCGGGCATGTCCACTTCTCCCTTTGGGCGCGCGGATCAACGCCATGTCCTGCCCATGGCTGTTGCGCTCCGCGAGGGTGCGTGTCGTTCGCGATCAGGCCGATGCCCCTTCGAGCCGCAGCTGTCGAAGACATGTCGACAGACAGGGGGTGGGCTGGCCGTGACCGGCTCGCAGAGTCGACGGGCCGCGTCCGACTACCGGGTCGCGCTCCAGAGCGCTCCTGGGCGACGTGGGGCGGCCACCCACTCTGTCTCTTGAACTTGAGCCAAGCTAGTTCTAGGATATTTTCCAGTCAAGGCCAGTAACGTAGCCAGATGAGCTCGGCCTTATCTCATGACTCGCAGTCAAGAACCTGGGCGGTCTGTCGATCTGTACCGACCGCCACGGCCAGGCCACAAAACGCGCTGCCCCGGATCGTCAGACTGGCCGGTTCCTGGTCCGCCCCGCATGAGCCGCGTGGTCGGGGTCTGCTCGCGCAAGGGCTTCCCGGAGCGGTGCGGTGCCGGCAGCCGTGCCGGGCCTGCGATGAGCCGCGTAACGATCTGAAGGAACGTGACAGTGGAACAGACCATGATGGCGGTCCGCCTGTTCGAACATGGCGGGCCCGAGGTGCTCAAGTACATCGAGGCACCGATCCCCGACATCGGCCCCGACGACGTCTTGTTGCGCGTGCACGCCACGGCCGTCAACAGCTGGGACCTGCGCTACCGCTCGGGCAACCTGCCACAGCCCCTGCCGGGACGGCCGGCCTGGCCCCTGCCGTTCCAGCTCGGCCGTGACGCGGCCGGTGAGATCGTCGCCACCGGCGAGAACGTCACCCGGTGGCGCACCGGCGACAGGGCGGTCCAGCTTCCGCACCCGCCGTGCCGCAACTGCGCCCTGTGCGTACGCGGACTCGAAAACCTGTGTGTCGACACCGCCTATCCCGGACACCAGGTCTTCGGCGGATACGCCCAGTACGTCGCGCGCCGCCAGGACGCCGTCCTGCCCATCCCCGACGGCGTCGACTACGAGACGGCCGCGGCCACCATGTGGACCTACACCACCCCGCTCAACTGCGCCCGGCAAGCGCCCGTCGGCCCCGGCGACACGGTGGTCATCACCGGCGCCAGCGGCGGAATGGCGATCGCCTGCGCACAACTGGCCAAGCTGAGCGGAGCCACCGTCATCGGCACCACGACCAAGCCGGACCGCGACGAAGCGCTTCGGAAGCTCGGCTACGACCACATCGTGCACTCCACCGATGCCCGCATGCCGGCACAGGTGCGGGAGCTGACCCACGGCCTGGGCGCCGATGCCGTCTGGGACTGCGTCGGCGGCAACGACTTCTTCCAGCTCTCCCTCGCCTGCACACGCCTCGGCGGCACGGTCATCGTCCTTGGCACACCGACCGACCAGGGATCCCGCCTCGAACTGGACGCACTCGCCCTCATCGGCCAACAGGTCAAGATCGCCAGCGTGCGCGGCGCCACCCTGCGCGACCAGCAACTGTGCCTGGAACTGCTGGCAGACAAGAAGATCACCCCGATCATCGACCGCGCCTACCCCCTCGAAGAAGCGGCCGAAGCCCACGCCTACCTCGAAAGCCAACGACAGACCGGCAAAGTCATCCTCCTGCCCTGACGCCCGGCCAACTACCAAAGGGGGTACGGGTCGAGTCCGGCGGGGTGGCGGCTTCACGGGACGCCCCGCCGGTGTTCGCCGAGTGGCACCACCTGTGCCGTGCCACCTGGTCCACCCGGGTCCGGGCCGCCGCCACGCGGCCATCGTCGTTCCGGATCGTCGACACCCTGCTCCACGGCCTACGGCCCGTCACAACCCCGCGCGGGGTGTCTCCTTTCCTTCAGGGAGACACCCCGCGCAGGGACTCAAGAGCGCTCAGTCCCGCACGGCGAACGCGGTGGCCGCTTCCTCGAAGGACGCGGGTTCACGGCCGAGCAGCATCCGCAGGACGTTGCTGTTGCCGCGCAGGCCGTGCCGGTCGTAGTCCTGCCACATGGCGCGCACGTCCGAGGCCCGGGACGCGGAGTCGGCCACTCCCGGCGGGAGCGGTGCGTCCGCCCAGTCGACCGTCCTCGCCTCCAGATCCACTCCTCGTGCCCGCCCGGCGAACCGCACCGCGTCGGCCAACGTCAGCGTGGGTCCGGCGAGTTCGTAGGTGGCCGAGCCGTGGCCTTGCTCGGAGAGCACCTTGACGCCGGCTTCCCCGAGGTCGCGCAGGTCGATGAACGAGAACTCGTTGTCGACGTCGAACGGCACCCCGACGGGACCGGCCGGAGCCCTCCCCCACGTCGACAGGACGATCTGCGCGAACATCGAGGGCTGGAGGATCGTCCAGTCCAACCGCGAGGCCCGCACGGCGGCCTCGGCGTTCGCCTTGCGCAGGTGGTGGCGCAGCCCGGGGGTGTGCGGGTGGAGGACGGACAGGTACACGAACCGGCGCGCGCCCGCATGCTCAGCCGCCTCAAGTGCCCTGATGGCGAGCAGGTCTTCCTCCGGGTGGAACGCCGGCGGGATCATGAACACGGAGTCCGCGTTCTCCAGCGCCTGACGGACGGTGTCCGGCTTCTCCAGGTCGGCCTCGACGATGTCGTCCACGCCCAGGGCTGCCACTCGTTCCCGCCCCGCCGGACCGTGCACCACGGCCCGGACCCTGAACGGCGCCCGCAACGCGGCCTCCAGCACGTACCCACCGCAGAGCCCGGCCGCCCCGATCACCGTGATCAGGGGCGGCTCCTGGCTGCGTACGCCTTCTGATTCGGACACTTTCCGGCTTCCTCTCGCTGTTCTGAGGCGACTCCGCGGAGTCGCCTCGCGCGCGTGCGTCGGGTCAGGGGTTGATCACGGTCATCCACATGGGGTCGTCGACCCGTTGCTGTATCGCGTCCATGGCCTTGAGCGCTTCGGTGAGCGGGAACCGATGGGTGATGAGCTCGTCGGCCGTGAGGGCGCCCGTCGCGAGCAGACGCAGGACATCCGTCGCGTCCTGGCGGGTGTAGGCGCGCGTGGCGACGAAGCGCCAGCAGTGCATCATCAGGGCGATGGGGGGCAGCGCCAGCGGGGTGGTGTTGCCGCCCATGTGCACGAGTGTGCCGCCGGTGGCCATGCTCGCCATGGTCTGGCCGAGGGCGGGCCCCTCCGGGATGAAGTCGATGACGGCATGGGCTCCCTCGGGTGCCAGCCCACGCAGCCGACGGGTGAGGGTGCCGTCGGTCGACCAGTTCTCGGGGAGTTCGTCGAGTGCGACGACGTCGACCGGTATGCCTCCGGAGAGCCCGGCGACGCGCTGGAGGCGCTCGGCGTCGCGGCCGACAAGGATCAGACGGGCGACTCCGAAGTGCTCGGCGAGTTTGACCGTCGCGGTTCCCATGGTGCCGGTCGCGGCGGTGACCACGAGGGTGGCCCGTTCCGGAAGGTCGGCGCACTTGAGTGCGCGCACGGCGTTGGCGAGGTCCTGGATCTTGGCCGCGACGTCGAAGCCGACGGAGTCCGGCAGGGAATCGATCAGCCAGTGCGGGACACGGACGTACTCCGCGAGTCCGCCGTCGTGGTACTGCTCGTACAGGGGCATCGGGCCATCGCCGAAGGCGGCGTGGCCGAGCATGGCCTGCTGGGCGCACATCATGTCCCGGTCGGTACGACAGTAGTCGCACTCACGGCAGTTCAGCAGGGGGTGCACACGCACCCGGTCGCCGACCGCGTGGCCGGTGACGTCCCGGCCGACAGCGGAGATGACGCCTGCGGCCTCGTGGCCGAGGGTGGTGGGCAGCTGCTTGAGCGCCCCCATCCGCAGCAGGCGCATGATGCCCGGCGCCAGTCCGGCGGAGGCGACCTTCACGACCACGTCGAGCGGACCTGGCTCGGGGACGGGCACCTGTTCCAGGACGAGTGCTTCGGCACCCTGGTGCGCGCGCAGGGCAAGCATCGTGGCCATCAGCGGACCTCCACTCTGAGGCTCGAAAGCCGTTCGGGGGTACAGGCATCCGCCGTACGCGCGGTCTCGGCGACCTGGGGCAGTTCGTCGTGCGAGAGGAGAGTGACGTAGTCACCGGGCTCGGTCACGACGCTGGCGTGGGAGATGCCGAGCGGGATGCGCACGAAGTCGCCCGGCTGAAGGTCGACGATGCCCCGCTGAGTGATCAGCGTGCGGTGGCCATGGGCCTGGTACTGGATCTCGTCGGCGTCGAGGGTGCGCCGGTAGCGGCGCTGTCCGCCAGGGGTGGTGGTGACCGTGCCGAGGCGGATGCGATCGGTCGCGTACAGCCAGGTGACGTCATGACCGGGTTCGGCCCGGAGCACCGCCATCCGCTGGTCCTCCTGGTGCACCTGGTCGAGCAGGAGCTGTTCGTCGACCCCGAAGACGGTGATGTCGTGGCCGAGCGCGGCCATGCACTGGGTGATCGCCTCGTTGGCCTTGCCGGGCTGCCACCCGGGGAACGGCGGGAGTAGGGCCACGGACTCCCGCTGGGCCGGTACCAGCTCGGTGACCGGCGCGGGGATGTAGAACAGCAGGTGGCTGTCCTCGCGACCGTAGTTGTCGTGGGCGACGCCGCGCGGGATACGGGAGAAGTCGCCGGGCTGGAACTCGATCACGCCGAGCTCGGACATCAGCGTCCGCTCGCCGCCGATCTGGTAGGAGATCTCGTCGACGTCGCAGTTGCGGTGGTAGAACGGCTGCCGGCCGTCCATTTTCTGCCACTCGACGCGGATCTCGTCGTTCTCGTAGACACCGCGGGGAGGGGCGAATGCCTCCGGCTCGTACTGCTGCGGGTAGTGCACCACGGTCAGCGGCGGGTGCTCCTGCCACAGTTTGACGGGCACCTTCGGAGGATGCGGCGGCGAGAGCAGCAGATCCTCGTCGCGGACGATGCTGCGCAGCGGATGGTCGGAGCCCAGGACCATGACGTCTTCAACGACGCTCACGGGGACCTCCTTGTCCTTCGGTGAATGGCTGGATCAACTTGGGTGGCAGGGAGGGAATGTGTGCCGCCGCCTGCCGGCCGAAGCCCGTTGGCAGTGGTCACCTCTTTCGGCCCCAGTACATCTCGATGCCCTTCCACTCCATCACCTGAGGGCTGTCGACCTTGTCCCCGAACGCCTCACGGATCTGCTCCCCGGAGTAGTAGGGGATGTCGTCCACGGGGACGTGCCCGAAGAGTTTGTCGAACCACTGCCGAAGGTGGACGTCGGAGTCGATACGGGAGAAGAACGTCGCTCCCTTCAGGACCGCTTCGGCCAGCACGATGCGCCGGCCAGGCTTCATCACCCGCAGCAGGTCCGCAGCCGTCTCGGGCCAGTCGTCACAGTGCTGTGTCGCCTGCAGCACGGCGACACAGTCGTATGCCTCGTCGTCCACCGAGTCCGTGTACGACCAGCGCCAGCAGCCGACCTGGCCGTTCCGGCCGGGAACCTTGCCCAGGACGGCGTTCCGTCCGTCCTTGATGATCTCCACGGTGTCGATGACGCCTTCCGGCCCCACCAGGGCCCGCATGTCCTCGACCCACCCGGCGGGAGCGATGCCCTCACCGATGAGCAGAACCCGGTCTCCGCGACGGAGTTCGAGGAGACCGTAGACGATCTCGGAGATCGGCCGGGCCAGCTCCTGCCAGATGTACGGCAGGCCACCGCCGATGGCCATGGCCATTTCCCATTTCGCCCGCAGCTTGACATCGTGGATCTCCGGGCCGAAACGCTCCTCGTCCCACGGCTGGATGTACTCCCACGGGTCTCCGCCACCGAAGCTGTCCTTGGCTTCCGTACTCATGTCGTCATGTCCTCTGTCGTCTGCCGGAATCGTGTGGTGAGGGCGGCATCTCTCCGGCTGGAACGCCGCCGACGACGTGCCCGGTCCCTCAAGCGCAGATGTTGACCAGGGCGCGGTACCGGACGTAGGCACCATCGGGCTGCCGCATGGGCAGTCACGCGGACGGTCTGCCGTCTGCCAGGTGGACCCCGGCATCGCCGTGATCATCGGGAGTCACCATGACGCTCCCTCTCTTGAACCGAAGACGAGCGTAGCACCGCACAGGATCGGTCAAAAGTCTTGTGTTTTTCCAGCTCTTCCATACAACGACATGCGCGTGTAACTCTGACCCGGGTTCAAGAGATGGGACCATGAGTGGTCCGACCCATGTCAGGAAGGCAGATCTTCAATGTCTGACCAGCACGAGAGAGCCGCATCCCGGCGCGTCCTGGTCGTGGGAGCGGGGCCTGTGGGCCTCGCCCTCGCGACCGAGTTGGGGTGGCGTGGTGTACCGGTCACCGTGATCGATCAGGGTGACGGCCAGGTGCCCTTTCCAGCAGGTGAAGCGATCTTTTCGCGCACCATGGAACATCTGCGCCGCTGGGGTTGCGCGGAAGAAGCGCGCACGGAGTCGGCACCGCCGCCGGACTACCCGCACCGCACGGTGTTCGCCACCTCCGCCACGGGGCGCGTCCTCACCGACTTCGACTACGGGGTCACCAACCGGTCTGCGGGCGTGTACTCCCAGTTGACGCCGGAGGGGCCCGCGTTCCTGTCCAAGTTCTCCTTCGTGCCGTTGCTCGCGCGCACCGCCGGTGGACTGCCGGGAGTCGAGATCAGGTACGGCACCCGCCTGGAGACGATCGAGCAGGACTCCGAGGGTGTCCTGGCCGTGGTGCGCGACGTGGCGAGCGGTGCCACCGAGACGCTGGCCGGCGCGTACCTGGTGGCCTGCGACGGAGGCCGCAGCGGCATACGTCGCACACTCGGCATCGAGTTCGAGGGCATGTTCGCCCAGGGGCACAACTTCGCTGTGCACTTCCGTGCGCCGCAACTGCTGGACCTGCTGCGGGAGAAGCTGGGTGGCCCCGCGGTGCAGATCCACACCTTGTCGTCGGCGCTCCGGCCGTACATCACGGTCGTCAACGGCGTGGACGAGTGGCGGCTCTCGGTCTACCTGGACGAGGAGCCCGACCTCGACGACGCGGTCGCCTGGATACACCAGGCCGTCGGCGCGCCGATCGACGTGGAGATCCTCGCAGCGCAGCCCTGGAGCGGACACTGCGTCGTGGCCCGCACCTACCGTGAGGGGCGGGTGTTCCTCGCGGGCGACGCGGCGCATCTGCTGTGGCCCAAGGGGGGCTTCGGCGCCAACACCGGGATCGGTGACGCCGTGGACCTCGGCTGGAAGCTCGCCGCGACACTCCAGGGATGGGGAGGCCCGGCGCTCCTGGACAGCTACGAGAAGGAGCGGCGGCCGATCGCCGTCCGCAACGTCACGGAAGCCTCCAGCAACTGGAAGGCCGACGCGCGGCTCGTCCCCGATCCAGGGCTCGAACGCGTGGACGCCGAAGGCGATCGGCTCCGCCGTGAGACGGGCGAGGAGATCCGCCGGTCCCGGGCCAAGGAGTTCCGCTGCACGGGCGTCCAGCTCGGATACCGCTACAGCGGCTCCCCGATCTGTGTGCCGGACGGCAGTCCGGAACCGCCCGACGAGCCGGACGAGTACATCCCGTCGACGTGGCCCGGCTGCCGCGCACCGCACGTCTGGCTGCCCGACGGCAGTTCGGTGCTCGACCACTTCGGGCGCGGGTTCACGCTCGTGGTCTCGGGTTCCGCGGACCCGACGCCTCTGGTGCAGGCCGCCCGCGGGTGTGGTGTGCCGTTGACGGTGCTGCGCCTCGCCGACCGGGCCGCAGAGGAGCTGTACGAGCGGCCGCTGGTGCTCGTCCGGCCGGACGGTCACGTCGGCTGGCGGGGCAGGCAGGCTCCCGCGGATCCCGCCGCCGTGCTCGACGTGCTGCGCGGGGCGACGCGCCCGCTCCGGAACGTGGAAGCGGCCGGTGCGGGGCGGGCGGTGTCAGCGGGAGTCGGGCCTCACCTCGTCTGAGGTACCGCGCTCAGCGCTTCGGCCCCTTGGCCGCTGAGCTCCTGGCCATGACGGACTCCATCAGGAACCGGATCATCTCGTGGGCGGGCCTGTTCCAGTCGTTGGGCACGTGCGCCCCTTCGAAGACGGCCACCGCTACATCGCGGACGAGCGCGGCATCGATGCCAGGGGCGTCGTCGAGGCCGCGCTCGGCCATGCACTCGTCGACCAGTCCGACGATCCAGTTCAGGAAGGTGTTGTGGGCCTCGCGAACTGCCTCCGAATGGGGAAGCCGGTCGTGCATGGCCTGGTGCAGCGGCCGGGAGTAGCGCATGTCGGACAGCCCGCGCACCAGGCGGCTCAGTGGGTCGACACCGGCCTGCTCCTCGTTCAGGATGCGGATCTCGCGACTGAGTATGCGGTTGAAGACCGCGGCGAAGATGTGGTCCTTGGAGTCGAAGTACCAATAGACGTTGCCCCGGGCCACGCCGGCGGCGGCACTGATGTCCGCCATCGTCGTCTTGTCGTAGCCCTTCGCCAGAAAGAGCTCGGTGGCCGCGGCTAGCAGATCACCCGTGCGCTCCTCCCGGGGGATCTGCTGGCGGTTCCGCGGCATCCCGACTCCTCCCGTGAGTTCACCCCGTCTCCCGTGAGTGTAGACACCCGGCAGACCGCCCTCTACGCAGGAGCAGGGGGCCCTGTGCCCACCGGGCCCCGGCGAGGAGGTCCTGGAAATCCCTCGCCGCATCGGTCGTACGAGCTACTCGACCACTCGTCGGCTGCCCCGGATGCCGGCGGACCGCCCCGCCGGCCAGGTCGGAGCGCGCGACGGTCCTCGCGAGGGGGGCGCGTCTCGGTGTGCGCCGCCAGGGACCGGACGGCCCGACTGACCAGGCCCAGCGCGGCCGTTCGACGCTTGGTGCGGTCGTGCCGCCGGGGCACCCTGCCTCCGCCTGAGAGCTCCGCATCCGGGCCTGCTCGTCGGGGCTCGGTTCCCAGGCCCACGGCGTTCCTCCAGGCCGCCGCTCGTCGGTTCAGTCCGCGGTGGGCCGGGCGAGGCCGTGGTCGTAGGCGAAGATCACGGCCTGGATGCGGTCGCGGGCTCCGATCTTGGCCAGGACACGACCGACATGCGTCTTCACCGTGGACTCCGACAGCACGAACCGCGCGGCGATCTCCCCGTTGGTCCAGCCTTTGCCGACGGCCACGAGGATCTCGCGTTCACGGTCGGTCAGGGAGGTGAGCCTCGGGTCCTCGGCCGCGTCGGTTCGGTGGGAGGGGACGTACCGGGCGTACTCCTCGAGGAGGCGGCGGGTCAGGGCGGGGGCGATGACCGCGTCGCCGACGGCGACGGCCCGGATCCCGGCGAGGAGTTCCTCGGGACGCGCGTCCTTGAGCAGGAACCCGCTCGCACCGGCCCGCAGGGCGGCGTGGACGTACTCGTCGAGGTCGAACGTCGTGAGCACGAGGACGTGTGAGCGGCCGCCGGCCGCGACGATGCAGCGGGTGGCCTCGATGCCGTCCATGCCGGGCATGCGGACGTCCATCAGGACGACGTCCGGGCGCAGTTCGGCCGTCTTGCGGACGGCCTCGGCGCCGTGTCCGGCCTCACCGACGACGTCGGTCTCGGGGACGGAGTCCAGGAGCAGGTGGAAGCCGTAGCGTTGCAGCGGCTGGTCGTCCACGATGAGCACCGTGGTCATCGGTCACCGCCGCTTCCCGGCGTGAGGTCGAGGACGGCCTCGACGCTCCATCCTCCGCCGGCCGTCGGTCCCGCGCTGACGTAGCCGCCGTACAGGGCCGCTCTCTCCCGCATGCCCACCAGGCCATGTCCTTCCTCGTTCGGCGGTCCGGGCGATGTGTCCGAGCCGGTGTCCTGGACCCGGATGGTCAGCCGGCTGTCCTCGACGAGGATCGCCAGGTGTGCCCGGGTGTCGGGTGCGGCGTGCTTCAGAGTGTTGGTGAGGGCCTCCTGGACGATGCGGTACCCCGTCAACTGCACCCCGCTGTCCAGGGCGTCGACGTCGCCGGAGGTCCGGTAGACGACCTCCAGTCCTGCGGCACGTACGGTGGCGCACAGGGCGCCGAGGTCCAGAATGCCGGGCTGCGGGCTGAGCTCGGGCCCATCGGTTGGACCGCCATCGGCCTCGCGCAGCACGCCGAGCACGCGTCGGAGTTCGCCGAGGGCCTGCCGACCGGTGTCGCCGATGAGCAGCAGGGCCTCCTTCCCTCGCGCGGGTTGGATGTCCGTGGCGTAGGCGCCGGCGTCGGCGAGCGTGATGATGACGGACAGGTTGTGGCCCACGATGTCGTGCATCTCGCGCGCCACCCGGGTGCGTTCGGTGGCCGTGGCCAGCCTGCTGCGCTGGTCGCGCTCGACCTCCAGCCGGGCCGCGCGCTCGCGCAGACCGGCGAGCTGGGCCCGGCGGATCCGCACCATGAGGCCGAGCGCCAGGGCCGCGGTCGCCGTGCTCAGCAGGAAGAACAGCGCGTCGCCGACAGACACGGCAGAGGACGCGCGGACCGCGACGAGTGCCATGGCGACCGTCATAGCCGCACAGGCCCACGGCAGCTGCCGCAGCCGCCCGTGCAGGGCCAGGCTGTACAGAGCGACGAAGAGGGCGATGTCCGCGCGCAGCGCCGCACCCAGGGACCACTGGAGGACGAACACCACTGCGATGACGCCGAAGGCCACCGCAGGCTTGCGCCGCCGCCATAGCAGCGGCAGTACCAGACCCGTCTGCAGGGCCAGCATTCCCGCCAGGGGCAGCTCGGTGAAGGCGAGGCGGAATCGGGGCGGACTGTCGCCGTCGTCCCAACCACCGTGGATCAGGTCGGGCAGGCAGAACATCAGGAAGATCAGGACGACGATCGCGGTGTCCAGCACCCAGGGATGTGTCCGGTCGGCCTGCCGCAGCCGCTGGCCGCCCCGGGAGAGCCGGGCGACCAGCGGTCCCATGCCGCTGATGTCATCGGTGGTCACGGACGTCACCTGTCCATGGTGCGGGCGTCAGACGTCACTGCGTACGAGCCGGTACGCCGCGCCGCCCAGCGCCAGCACCGTCCAGCAGAGGAAGACCAGCAGGCCCGCGCCCGGCGAGAGGGTCGTGGAGTCGTGAGTCAGGGCGAACATCCCCTCACCCGCGTTGGACGGCAGGTAGGGGCTGATGTCGTTCTGCCAGGAGCTGGGCAACAGGGAGATGAGCCCCGGGATCAGCATGAACGTGGCGACGAGGACCGAGATCCCGCCGGCCACCGACCGCAGCAGTGCGCCAAGGGCTGCGCCGATCACCCCGACCAGGCCGAGGTACAGCCCTGCGCCGAGCAGACTCCGCAGGACACCCGCGTGGGAGAAGCTCATGTCCGCGGGCGTGCCCGAGACGATGCCGCTCCCGATCAGGAAGGTGACGAACGCACCCAGCGTCCCCACCGCCAGGGCGACCAGCCCGAACACGGCCGCCTTGGACCACAGCACGGGCAGTCGGCGGGGCACCGCCGCGAGCGTCGAGCGGATCATGCCGGTCGAGTACTCGCCCGCCGTGACCAGCACGCCGAGCACACCCAGGGCCAGCTGGGCGAAGTTCGTACCGAACAGGGACAGGCTGACGGTCGTCGAGTCGGCGAAGTCCGAGTCCAGGTTGCCGGAGTCGATTCCCGACTTGTAGCGGCTCGCGGCGATGAGACCGAAGGCGACCAGGAAGAGCAGGCCGAGGCCCAGGGTGATCCAGGTCGAGCGCAGGGACCACAACTTGGCCCACTCGGAGGCCAGCACACGCCGTCCGGTCACCCGGTAGACGGGTCGGGCGGGGGTGCTGCGCGGTTTCTCGGCGGTTGCGGTGAGGGTGCTCACGCGGGCCTCCCGGCGGCCTCGATGTTCTCGATCCCGGTCGTGGTGCCGTGGTACTCCACGGCATCCCTGGTCAGGTCCATGAATGCCTCCTCCAGTGACACGGTTCGCGCGCTCAACTCGAACAGCGCGATCCCGTGTTCGGCGGCCTTCAGTCCGATCTCGCGGGCGGTCAGCCCGGTCACCTGGAGTTCCTCGGAGCCGATCCGGCCGGTGACGTCGACGCCCGGTCCGGCCAGTACGTCCCGCAGCCGCGCCGGGTCCTGGGTCGTCACCTTCACGGTGTCGCCGCCCGCCTCGCGGATCAGGTCCGCCACGGTCGTGTCGGCCAGCAGCCGGCCGCGCCCCACGACGATCAGGTGGTCCGCCACCAGGGCCATCTCGCTCATCAGGTGCGAGGACACGAACACCGTCCGGCCCTCGTCGGCGAGCTCC
The DNA here is from genome assembly GCF_001514195.1 of Streptomyces griseorubiginosus. Classification (GTDB taxonomy): domain Bacteria; phylum Actinomycetota; class Actinomycetes; order Streptomycetales; family Streptomycetaceae; genus Streptomyces; species Streptomyces griseorubiginosus. Next base: position 109,080 of record NZ_KQ948749.1, read on the forward strand.
TTGAGCAGGTTGCGGATCCAGAGCACGCCTTCCGGGTCCAGCCCGTTGACCGGCTCGTCCAGCATCACCGTCTGCGGGTCGCCCAGCAGCGCCGCGGCGATGCCGAGCCGCTGGCCCATTCCGAGAGAAAAGGCGCCGGCCCGCTTCTTCGCCACACTGCCCAGGCCGGCGAGGCCGATGACCTCGTCGACCCGGCTGCCCGGAATGCCGTGAGTCAGCGCGAGTGCCTTGAGGTGGTTGTACGCCGAGCGGCCCGGATGGATCGACTTCGCCTCCAGGAGAGCACCGACCTCCTGCAACGGCGCCTGGTGACGGGCGTAGTGGTGGCCGTTCACGGTGACGGAGCCGCTCGTCGGGGCGTCAAGGCCGACGATCATGCGCATGGTCGTGGACTTGCCCGCGCCGTTGGGCCCCAGGAAACCGGTCACCGTGCCCGGCTTCACTACGAAGTCCAGCCCGTCGACAGCCGTCTTCTCGCCGTATTTCTTGGTCAACTGCCGTGCGTCGATCATGCGCGTTCCTTCTCTCGGGCTCCGGCGTCCGTCACTTCGACGCCGCACCGGCAACGCTAGGTGCCGAACCACCCCGATCCGGTGGTACCGGGAGGCTGACCTGCGTCGTTCGCGTAGTACCGCGGTACTACGCACCCACCTGCGGTGCTGTTGTGTTCGTGGGCTCCGCGGTGGTCGCAGCAGGCATCCGACCACCGCGGGGCACGACCCACCCACGCCGCACGGTCAGCCCATGGGTACCGCACGCCGTGACCCTTGAGGCGGTTACCACGCCGCCTCGAAGGCCGGGTTGTTACTTGTCGTGTCCGGTCACCTCGAGGGACGGCGCCCAGCGCGGCATCTCGCCCCTCCCGGAGACCAGGCGGATGTTCTTGCTGTAGCCGTACTCGCCCAGGGTCTGCGCCGAAGTCTCCCGGCCGTAGCCGCTCGCACCGACTCCGCCGAACGGCGTGCCCGTGAAATTCCGGTTGTAGTTGTTCACGAAGACGAACCCGGTGTGCAGGGCGCGACTGACCCGCAGTGCGCGCTCCGAGTCCGGCGTGAACACCGCGGCGACCAGGCCGAAGTCGGTGCCGTTGGCGATCCTGACGGCCTCGTCCTCGTCGTGGAACGGGATCATCGAGATGACCGGGCCGAAGATCTCCTCCTGCGCGATGCGCATGTCCGGGCGAACTCCAGTGAACAGTGTCGGCGCGACGTAGTAGCCGCCCGCCAGCTCCGGGTCGTCGGGGAGCGGCGCCTGTGCCGCGATCGTGGCACCCTCCTGGACGCCGATGTCGATGTAGTCCAGCACCCGCTTGCGCTGGGCGGCGGACACCATCGGTCCGATGTGCGTGCCCGGCTCGACGCCGTTGCCGACGCGCAACCGCTTCACCGCGTTGCCGTAGCGGCGCGCGACCTCGTCGTAGATGTCGACGTGTACGAGGACACGGGACGCCGAGGTGCAGGCCTCGCCCTGGTTGAAGAGCCCGCCCTCGATCGCCCACGGCAGCGCCAGGTCGAGGTCCGCGTCCTCGAAGATGATGAACGGGTCCTTGCCGCCGAGCTCCATCAGAGTCGGCGTGAGGTTGTCGGCAGCGGTCTTGATGACCGAGACGCCCGTGGTGGGCGACCCGGTGAACGAGATCTTGCCGACGAGCGGGTGGCCGGCGAGCTGCGACCCGATCGGGCCGGTGCCGGGAATGATGTGGACCACGTCGTCCGGCAGGACGGACTGGATGATCTCCACCATGCGCATGGCTGAGAGCGGGGCCTGCTCCGGCGGCTTGATCACCACCGCGTTGCCGACGGCCAGCGCCGGGGCCAGCTTGCTGGCGGTGTGGATCGGCGGCCAGTTGAACGGCACGATCGCGGCGATGACGCCGTAGGGTTCGAGCACCGTGATGTCCAGCAGACTTCCGCCGTCGTTGACCTGGCCGGGCATGGAGTCGCACAGGCTCGCGAAGTACTCGAAGATCCCGATCGCCGCGTTCACGTCCCCGTTGCGCGCCTGGGTCAGGGGTTTGCCGTTGTCGCTGCACTCCAGGGTCGCGATCTCGTCGGCGTTCTCGCGTATCGCCTGAGCGACCTTCCGCAGCCAGCTGCCGCGCTCACGGGCGGTGCGGGCCTTCCAGGAGAAGTGCGCGTCGTAGGCCGCCTGTACGGCCTGGTCGACTTCCTTGGCGCCGGCACCCTGGACGACGGCCAGTGGCGCGCCGGTCGCGGGGTTGTCGACGGTGAACTGATCGGCGGCGTCCTCGGACGACCACCGGGTGCGGATCTCGGGTTGTGATGACTTGGCCACGGCCATGCTCCGTCCAGGGATGTGCTCGGTTTGTTGACGGCTCGCTCGCACGATGCGGTGGCAGCCCGTCCGATGACGGGCCGTCAGGGCTTGAGAACGATCTTGCCGTTCGTGTGTCGGCGCTCCAGCTCCCGGAAGGCCTCTCGGGCCTGGTCGAGCCGGTAGACGCCTGCAATGGGGACTTCCAGTGCACCGTCGGCGATCAGCGCGGCGAGCTCCCGCAGTACGTAGGCGCTTGATGCCGCCGCGCTGCCCTCCGCCTTGGTGCCGTGCCTTGCCGCGCCCGCGAAGTCGATGATCGTGTTGATCCGTCCACTGGGTACGCCGAGTTCCAGCGCCAGTTCGATGTAGGGAGCGCCGTAGGTGTCGATGAAGGCGTCGACCCTGCCGTACGCCGCGGTGCGGACACGGTCGCCGACGCCCTCGCCGTAGGTCACCGGAATCGTTCCGTGCCCGGCAAGCCATGCGTGGTGGGGTTCGCTCGCCAGACCTATGACGGTGGCCCCGGCGTGTCGCGCGAGTTGTACGGCGAGTGAGCCCACCCCGCCGGCGGCTCCGGAGACGACGACGGTCTCGCCGCGCTTGACGCTGAGGGCCTGTACCGCCGCGTACGCCGTGGTACCGGCGACGTAGAGCGCGCCGGCCTGTTCCCACGGGACGCCCGCCGGTCGGGGGGTGAGATGGTCCTCGTCCACGATCACGTACTCGGCGTGACTGGCGCGCTTGTGGGTGAAGCCGATCACTTCGTCACCGACGGCGAATCCCCTTGCTCCCGCGCCGAGTTCCTCGACGATCCCCGCCAGGTCGCTGCCCTGCCCCGACGGAAACGTCGCCGGAAACCTGTCGTGCAGGAACCCCCGCCGGATGCGGGCCTCGCCCGGGTTGATCCCGGCCGCCACCACCTTGACGAGGACCTGGCGTTCACCGGGCGCGGTCCGTTCGACGTCGACCACGTTCAGTACGTCGATGCCGCCGTACTCGGTGAATCGCACTGCTTTTGGCATGGTGGCTCCTCAGGTCGCACCGCGGGTGAAGGGAATGCGGGTCCGTGGCGCGGCGGTTGTCGGGACGTACCAGTCGCTGTCGCGCTCCGCGAACGTGCGCGTCGCTTCCTCCCGGCGGTCGGATGCCCCTCCGAGCCGCCGCCGACATCGAGTTGTGTCGGCGGGCATGGCCTCGGCTGGTTGTGGTCGGGTCGCACCATCGGCGGGCCGCGTCCGGCGACCGGGTCCGAGGTGGTGCGCTGTCCCGGACCCGGTGCCAGGCCGGTCGACGACCGGTCGCGTGACGAGGTGGATGCCGGACCGGGCTCGGCCCGAACCGTTCGCTTCTGCCCGTCAGCCGGTCGGGGCGGCCTTCTCGCCGTCCTCGGCCAGGATCCTGTTGCGAACGCCGGCGAGGGCTCCCGCCATCGCGCCCGCGGGCCTGCCGAAGGTGGTGGCCGAGAACTGGGCGGGGCCCGTCTTGGCGGTGAAGGAGTGCGGGTAGGCGAACTCCCGGAGTCCTTCCTCGCCCTGCTTGCGCCCGTAGCCGCTGTCGCCGCGGCCACCGAAGGGCACGGCGGGGTTGATGGAGAACACCAGGGCGTCGTTGATGCTGGTCATTCCGACGTGGAGCTGCCGGGCGATGGCTTCGCCGCGGTCGCGGCTGAAGACCGCGCTGCCCAGTCCGTATCGGCCGCCGTTGATGTGGGCGATGGCCTCCTCCGTGTCGGCGACCTTGACGACGGCCAGCGTGGGCCCGAACGTCTCCTCCGTCACCGCCAGGGAGTCGGGGCTGACGCCGACGAGGATGGTGGGAGCGACATAGCGTTCCCCCACCGCCTCGACGCCACCCACAGTGGCTGTCGCGCCGCGGTCGAGAGCGTCCTGGATGTGCTCCCGGATGATCGGGATCTGGGTGGGCAGGGGAACCGGCCCGATCTCCGCGTCCTCGTCGCTGCCGACGCGGACCTGCTTGGCGAGATCGCTGATCTTCTCGACGAACTCGTCGTGGACCGACTCGGCGACGTAGGCCACTTCGAGGCTGATGCAGCCGTGTCCGGTGTTCTGCATGGCGCCCCAGACGACGTGACGGGCGGCTTCGTCCAGGTCGGCGTCCTCGGCCACGATGACGCCGTCCTTGCCCCCGAGTTCCAGCAGAACGGGGGTCAGGGTCTGCGCGCACTGGGCGGCCACCGTCTTGCCCGTGGCGACGCTGCCGGTGAACGCGAGCTTGTTCAGGCCGGCCTCGATGAGCGCTCCGCCGGTGGCCCCGAACCCGTTGAGGCACTGAAGGACGTTCGGGAAGTCGGGGACCGCGCGCTGCCAGGTCCGGACGATCCACTCCCCGACACCGGGGGTGATCTGGCTGGGCTTGAGGATGGCGGCGTTTCCGGCCGCGATCGCCTCGATCAGGATGGCCCCCGGCGTGAGCAGGGGAAAGTTCCACGGGCCGATGACGCCGACGACGCCATAGGGCTGGTATTCGACCCACGCTCGCTGGTTGGGCACGGTGGGGCTGTCCGGGACCTCCCGGCGTCCCAGCACGCGCTCGGCGTTCTCGACGGCGTACTGCACGTGCTCCAGAATCCCGAGCACCTCGACGCGGGCCTCGTCGAGAGGTTTGCCGTTCTCGGTGTGGATGAGGGCGGCCCCCTCCTCGCCGCCTACGGCTATCTCCCGCCGCCACGCGCGCAGTCGCTCCGCGCGGCCCTCGAATCCAAGGTCCCACCAGGGCCCGGCGGACGAGCGCGCGGCAGCGACAGCCGCGACCGCCTCTTCCTTGCCGGCCACGGGGTACCGGGCGAACTCCGCCCCGGTGGCCTGATCGACGGTGACCACCTGGCTCCCGTTCTGACCGATGACTCCGTCACGCGTGACTGTCGGAGTGTTGTTGATCATGAGAATTCCCACTTTCTCGCGACCGCCGGCACCCGAGCAGCACCCTGTGGGTGCTGGCAGATGGGGGCACGGTCTGCGGCGCGATGAAGGGTCGCGGCGCGACAGCGGGGGCGCGCCGACATGAATGACTTCAGCGAAGGCTCACGAGCCTGGCAAGCTTTAGACTATCAAGCAACTGCTTGATGTCAAGCACTTGATAGTTAGCAAGATTCTTGCGACTGGGCGAGTCCCCAGGAGCGTCACCACCCAAACCGCCCGAGCGGCGAGCGGGCGGGCGAACAGTGCCTCGGGCTCCGCCCGTAATGGAGCGTGCACGTTGGTGGGCAGCCGCCGAACCGGACGAGGGCACGGTGTGAGAGGCGGTGCTCGGTCCGGTTGTCGGTGAACCGGGCGAGGCGCTCCGGCGCATTGGCCTGCACCGGCAATCCCCGGACCAGGTGGTGAACGAGAACATCGCGCCGGCCGGCCCGAACAGGGAAGGCAGTCGACGGGCGGGCAGGCGGCCGGTGACACCCACCTGCCCGCCGGCTGTCACTGCCCTAGTCCTGCGGCTCCATGTAGCGAGCGGCGGGTGTCGGCTGGTTGCCGCCCGTAAGGAAAGCGGCCTCCGCGGCGAGCAAGGCGTCCAGGGCCGAGTCCTGGCCCTCCAGACCAGGGGCACAGACGGTCTCACCGAGTCGCAGCCCGGACAGGCTGGCCCCTGCGACACCCTCGGGCGACATCGCCCAAGGGATGTCGCGACCGGCGCCGCTGTTCCACTCTGTCGCCACAACGCCGGGGCACACCACCTGGACGCGAACCGGGGTGTCGGCGAGCTCACCGGCGAGGGTGCGCGTGAAGCCCAGGACGGCTGCCTTCGCGGCGACGTACAGGGTGCGCCGGGGTGCTCGCGAGTCAGCAAGGCCCGCACTGAAGGCGAGGAGCGAGGCGACGGTGACGATCGAACCCTCGCCCGCCGCGAGCATGCCGGGGAGTGCGGCGTGGACCAGCCGGACGGGGGCGACGGCATTGAGGGTGAGCAGGCGGTCGATGTCGGCAGGGTCGACGTCGACGAGCGGGGCGTAGCCGCCGGCGCCGGCATTGCTGATCAGCATGCGCACGTCCCCGGCGGCCAACCGGCCGGTGACAGCGTCGATGCCGTCATGGGTCATGAGGTCGGCGGGCAGCACCTCGATGGTTGCTCCATGGGCGCGGAGTTCCTGCGCAAGCTCGGCGAGCCGGTCGGCGCGTCGCGCGACCAGGACGAGGTCGTGGTCGTCCGCCAGGAGACGTGCATAGGCGGCGCCGATACCGGAGGAGGCGCCAGTGATCAAAGCGAGGGGGCGAGTCATGGGACCAGGGTTCATCAACCTCTAGGCATAAGTCAAACACTTGATAGTCGTGAAGTGTCGTATCCTTCTCGCGTGATACGCAATGATGAGGAGCCGGTAGGGCTCGGCGCGCTTGACCGGGTGACCTGGGCGTTGCGCCGCGCGGAGCTGGCGGTGCAGAGCCTCAAGGAGCAGCAGCTGCGCCCGCTGGGCATGGCGGCGGCGCACTACACCCTCCTGATGTCCGTGCACGACGAGTCAGGGCTGACCGGCGCCGAACTCGCCCGCCGCCTCAACGTAACGCCACAGGCCATCGCCTCACTGGTGGCGCGCCTTGAGGGGCGCGGGCAGTTGGAGAGACGTGAGCATTCGCGCCACCGGCACATCCAGGAGCTGCACCTCACCGACGCGGGCCGGGAGGCGTTGCACGCGGCCGACGCAGTGATCGCCGGCATCGAGCGGCAGGTCACCGATGGTCTCGGCGCGGAGGATTCGGCGCAGCTGCGGGCGCTGCTCGACCGGGTGGTCAAGACGATTCGCGAGGACTGACCTCGCGGCGACGCTCTCACCCCGACTGCCGTCGGGCCAGGCGAACCCGGTGAACGCGGCTCGCCGGCCGGCCTGCCCTGGCCGACCAGCGGATTCCCTGCGATCCGGCACCACCGCTAGGGCCTGTCTGACCATTCCCGTCGTCGCCCGGAGGGCGGCCTCGCGGCGTCAGATGCGTGCTCTCGCCGTGCCGGGCGTGGACCCTCGTACTGGACGTACTTGGGTCTGCGCCCGGTGCGGCGAGTGGGAGCACCTCCCACGCCCTTAAGGCAGTGGGGGAGCGTGCATGCCGTCGCGAGGCGGACGGGAATGGTCAGACAGGCCCTAGGACAGGCCACCACTCCTCGGCAGTCCCGATGACCTACGGGTTCGAAGTGGTACAAGGCCCATTCGTGCCGGGTGGCGCGGGTCACCGGAGGTGTGGACACTGCGCCCGGCGTTCCGCCTGACCCTGCCGCCTCTCGTCGTCGCACCCGGCCTCCGGCCGTGCGTGTCCGCTCCGATTCAGGCGGCTGCCACTCGGGAGCGGGCGATGGGCACGATGCTCCACCAGGTGACGCAGCGCAGGCACCACTCCAGTGGCCCGTAGCGGAACCGGCGCAGCCACCAGTGGCTCAAGGGTGCCTGCACCGCGATGATCCCCGCGGCCAGCAGCATGGCGGTGCCCCAGCGCCCGGAATCCTTGAGGCCGAGCAGCGGGGAGGCGGCGGTGATGGCGAGTGTGGCGGTGATGTAGTTGGTCAGTGCCATCCGGCCGAGCGGTTCCAGCACCGCCGACAACGGGCGGCCGAGCGGCGTGCGCAGCAGGAGCAGCAGGGCGGTGGCGTACGTGAGGGCGCCGAGCAGGCCGGCTTCGGCGGCGATGCGGGTGGCGAACGGTCCGGTCGGCGAATAGGTGTGCTGGCACCACAGCGCGGCGGCCGCCGCCGGGGCCGCCAGGGCGAGAACGGCGGCCAGTTGGCCGGTGCGGCGGTCCAGGGTGCGGGCGATGCCGAGGCGGGCGACCGCCAGGCCGAGCAGGAACAGGCCCGGGATGCTGAGAATTCCGCCGCTGGCCAGGGTGACCGAGGCGACGGTGCCCAGCAGGCCGCCGGTCAGCACCAGCCAGGTCGGCAGCCAGGTGGCGGGCAGCAGGATGACGAGTCCGGTGATCGCGTACGGTTCCAGCGCCTCACCGGGCTGGAGGAGTTGGTGGGCGGCGCCGAGCAGGCCCAGCGCGATCAGCCGGCGCATCAGGAGCAGCCGGGGACGGTCCGAGCGCTGGGCGGCGCTGTCCAGGAAGATCGCGAAGCTGAGCCCGAAGAGGAAGCAGAAGATCGGGAAGAAGCGTTCCTGGACGAACAGGTCGAGGAACTGTGCGATGGGGTACCAGTGGCCGGCGCTGTCTACCCGATTCATGGGCGTGATCTGGTTGACGTTCACCAGGAGGATGCCGCAGAGCGCGAAGCCACGCAGGGCGTCGAGGGCGGTGATCCGCCGTGCGGTCTCCCGTCGGGGCACCGGAGTTGGTGCCGTGTCGCCGAGCGCCGGAGTCATGAGATTCATAAGGCCAACGATGCTTTCGAGTGGTGGCTGAGCGCTTCGGCCCGGTGGCCGATCGGCCTCGGCCCCCGGGCCGATCTCTTTCCGCGGGGAGCTCGGCCTAGGAGACGGTTCCGAGGCCGTGCCGAGGCAGGCTCGAACTCGGGCTCGTGCAGCGCGATTCGAGGACGGGACCTCAGTCTCAGGAGGGGACAAGGAACCCCATCAGGGCGAGCAGCACGCACGAGCCGAGGTTGACCGTCCGGTAGTGGAGGAAGATCGCGGCGAACTCGCGGATGGTCGCGCTGGGCCAGAAGTAGGCGGCGGTGGGCGAGCCGATGACCTGGCCGTTCACGCCGGTGCGCCGGGCCGTCAGGGCGGCGCGGAAGACATGGAAGTTGTTGGTGACGACCACACACCAGTGGTCCGGCACGCGTTCCCGCATGAACGCCTCGCTGAAGCGCAGGTTCTCCTCCGTGGTGCGCGAGCGGTTCTCCCGTACGACATGCCGCTCCGGGACGCCACGGGCGATGAGGTAGCCGGCCATCGCGTCGGCCTCGGGCAGGTCCTCGTCGGGGCCCTGGCCGCCGGAGGTGACCAGCACGGGCGGCGCACCCCGCGCCGCCTGCGCCTCGTACACCGCACGCGCCCGCTCCAGTCTGCTGGCCAACAGGGGCGGCACCCGGGATCCGCCGATCAGACCGGAGCCGAGGACGACGACGAAGTCCACGTCGTGACGGACCGTCAGCCGCGCGTAGAGGGAGGCGTAGGCGAGGAACGACAGGAAGACGTACGAGACGTAGCCGGCCACGAGGAGGACCGCTCCGGCGACGCGCTGCAGCGGCGGCGAGTCGACGTCGGCGGCCGTCACGGTGAGCGTGACGCAGCCGAGGACGGCCAGCCCCGCCAGCCCGGAGAGCAGGTTGGCGGGGCGTGGGCCCTCCTTGCGGACCATCGTCACCCCGTTCGCGATCAGCAAGAACGCGAGGGCCAGCACCCCCAGAGCCAGCAGCGCGAAGGCGAGGGTCACGGCCGCGAGGAGGGGTGCGGGCGCGCTGCCGGCTGCCACTTGGGCGAGCAGCGCCAGGGTCAGCAGGACGAGGCACAGTCCGAGGAGGACGGCGTTGCCGAAGCGGCGGGGGTCTTGCCGCGTCCGGGCCAGGAAGAGCAGGAAGGCCAACCCGGCGAGGACCGCGAAAATGACGGTAGGCATGGGTGGTTGTCACCTTTGCTGATCGGCGGGGTGTTGCCCTGGCCCGGGATGCGGGTAAGGCGGTGGTCTGTTACTCGGGGCGTGGGCCCGACTGCTCCGTGACCGACCTCAGCAGCGGGCGGCTGAGCGCGCCGGCCGCCAGCAGTCCCGCGACGCCGACGCCGAAGCACAGGGCGAGCAGGACCAGGCCGCCGGTTTCGATACTCGAACCCTCACCGAGAGTGAGCGGGGCGGCGGCGAAGATGCCGGTCAGGGCAGCTCCGCCGGCGAGGACGGCCACGGGGAGGAGGGTCTCCTTGCGACGGGCCGCGTCCAGGGTCCGCAGCGGTGTACCCGCGAGGCGGAGCAGGCCGTAGGTGCGGCGGCGGTCCAGGACGGAGGCGGCCGCGGTGATGCCCGCGGAGGCGATCGCGGTGACGAAGGTGATTCCGAGGACGAGCCGGGTGGCGTTGGAGAAGTCGTCTGAGAACAACCTGCCCGACCAGTTGATGTCGGTTCCGGTGATCGGGTACTGGCCGGCTACGAGGGACGTCAGGGCGGTGCGGGCGCGGTCCAGCTTCTCGGTGCCGCCGGGCACCGTGGCCACGACCTGCACGGTTCCTTCGCCCCCCGCGGCGACCCAGTCGGTGCTCGTGCCGACGACGGCGGTGATCCCCGCGTGTTCCAGGCGGTGCCGCGCATCCTGTTGGACCACGGCCACCCGAGCCTTGGGAACGGCCACGGCGAGGGTGTCCGGATGTCCCCACGGCGAGGCGCCGGAGATCCCGAAGAGAGCGAAGAACCCGGCCACGAATCCGGCGAGGGTGAGCCCGGAGACCGTACGCCAGCCGCTCTTGGGATCGTCCAGCAGGCGGCGGCCGGCCAGCAGGGCCGCCGGCTTCTGGGCAAGTGCGCAGATGATCCGCCCGAGGACACCGACCACCCACGGGCCGATCACGGACAGGGCGAGGAAGACCAAGGCGAAGAACACCAGGGGGCCGTTGACATCACTCTTGTGCTCCTGGGTGAACAAGCTGTAGCCCACGATCACCGCGACGAAGGCCAGGGCGCGCAGGAAGCTCATGCGGGGTGGCTTGGAGCGGCGCGCCACGCCCAGGGGGCCGACGACGACCTGGCGCAGCCCGACGAGCGCGCTGACGACCACCATGGCGACGACACCGGCGAGCACGGCGAGCAGCACCGGGAGCCCCACCCACAGGTCTGCCGCGTACCAGGAGCCGCCCGCCACGGACACCTGCACGGTGGCCGGCAGGAGCAGTCCGTATCCGAGGGTGCCCAGCAGCGCGCCCGCCGCGCCGGTGAGGGCCGCCTCGGCGGCGGTCATCCCGGCGATCCGGCCCGGGGTGGCACCGATGAGCCGCAGTGCGGCGAGGCGCTGGTCACGTCGGGAGACCGACAGACGGGCGGAGGAGGCGCCCAGGACCAGCAGCGGTACGACTACGAGGATGGTGGCGATCTTCGCGAGAGCCACGTACCCGTCGCCGATGCCGTCGGTCGAACGCTGTCCGGTGAAGTCGGCGACCCTGGTGGGGGTGACGATGTCGCCGGGGCGGCGCGGATCGGCTTCGCGCGGGGTGGTGACGGCGGCGGCGGTCGGCCTGTGGCCGACGACCGCGACCAGTTCGCCGGGGTGGGCCACCGCGGCGCGGCCGAGGGTTCCCGCCACGGTGCCGGGCACGGGTTGCCGGTCGGCGGGAAGGCGGTGGAAGAGGTCGGCGAGGGCCGGGGAGACCCACACCTCGCCCTGCTCGGGGAAGCGGGGCATGCCGGGCGGGGCGGGGGCCTTCCTGCCCGGGAGCTGTGCCACGTCGACGACCGTGACGGGGGTACCGCCGCTGAAGGTGGTGCCTACCGCCTCGACGGCGACGGGAGCCGCGGACTTGACGGGGGTGCGCCAGTCGATGCGGTCGGCTCGCTGCTGGAAACCGAGGTTGACGGCCACGCAGAGCAGCAGGAGCGCGGTGCTGATGGCGGCCGCGGCGACAGACAGGGAGGTGGCCAGCAGCCCGGTGCGGCCTCCGGCGCGGGTCAGCCGCCAGGTCAGGGTCCAGGTGGTGCGGTCCAGGGCCGTCCTCGGGTTCGGCGCCCTCATCGGTCGTACCTCGCGTCCGTGTCATGGCCGGTCGGGCGTCCGGCGGTGCCCCGGGCGGCGTGGGCGACAGCGTTCGTGCCTGCGGCCCCGTCCGGCGTCCGGGCCTCCTCGCTCAGGCGGCCGTCGCGGACCCGGACGGTGCGGTCGCACCAGCGCGCCACATCCTCGTCGTGGGTGACCACGACGAGTGCGGTTCCCTGCCTGCGGGTGGTGGTGACCAGCAGGTCGATGACCTCCATGCCGGTGATCTGGTCCAGTGCGCCCGTGGGCTCGTCGGCGAAGATCACCTGAGGGCTGCCGACCAGCGCGCGGGCGATGGCCACACGCTGCGCCTGCCCGCCGGACAGCTGTCCGGGCCGCCGCTCCTCCATGCCCGCCAGGCCCAGCGGCGGGAACCACTCCCGCGCCTTCTGGACCGCCTGGCGGCGAGAGATGCCGCCGAGCATCAGCGGCAGGGCCACGTTCTCGTCGGCGGGCAGCTCCGGCAGCAGCTGGCCGGACTGGAAGACGAAGCCGAATCGGGTCCGGCGCAGCTCGCTGCGGTGCGGCTCGCCCAGCTGGTCCACGCGCTCCCCGCCCAGCAGCACCTGGCCCGCGTCGGGGCCTTCGATGCCGGCGAGGCAGTGCAGCAGGGTGGACTTGCCCGAACCGGACGGGCCCATGATCGCCAGCGACTCGCCCGCCGAGACGGACACGTCGACACCGGCCAGGGCGCGGGTCAGACCGTAGGACTTCATCAGACCGGCGCCCACAAGGACGGCGGAGGCGGTGGTCGTGCGGTGCGAGTTCATCGGGCTGCCTCCACGGTGACGAGGGCACACAGGACGAGGCACAGCCCGGCGAGCGCCGCCAGGGCCAGTTGGAGAACGGTGAGGATCTGCATGCCGTCGACAATCCCGCCGTACCGCCCTGCCCGTCCTCGGCCGCCGGACCGGTCCGGGGCGGCCCGCGTCGGCCTGCGGGCCGACCCGCTGCTGCTCCCCCGGACCGAGCGCCCGGCCACCGCGTGGCGCAGGAAGCGCTGACGTGCGCCGCCACGCCCCTGGTGCGGATGTCGTCGTCCGTCTCGTGCCGGACCGGTACTCCGGTACGCGACCGCCGGCTGCCGCCCGCCTGATCCGTGAATCGGCCTGCGGGCCGACCCCGGCGGTGCACTGTCGGCCGACCGGCCGAAGCGCAGCCACCGTCCGGCGGGCCACTCTTCCGGTGACAGCCACACCGCAGCAAGCTCATCGCAGGAGAGAAACATGAAATACGTCGCTGTGTCCCTGGTGACCGCCACCGTCATGGCCGTGGGAGGGTTCGCTTTCGTGGCCGTACCGCGGCTGCTGAGCACGGAGTCGACCAGCACCGTCGGTTCCACCGGGGCCGTGAGCCGTGCGGAGGTCGAGAAGCAGGTCCGCGAGAACTACTTCCTGCCCCTCGTCCAGGAGAAGCCGAAATCCGTGAGCTGTGCCGGGGGTCTCAAGGCGCGGCAGCGCGACTCGGTCGAGTGCACTGTGACGTCCGAGAACGGGAAGCGGCAGCAGATCATGGTGTCCGTGACCAAGGCCAACGGGAACAGCGTCTCGTACGACTACGCGGTGCTGGCGAACTAGGACCGTCCGCTGTGGCCCGACCCGTGTCCGTAGGACTTCTTCGGACGCCCGCCAGGACGGGCGGCCGGCATCGGCCTGCGGGCCGACCCGCTGCCCGGCCGCACATCCGTACTCTTTGTGACGTGGAACCCGATACTCCGCTCTCCCCGGCCGTCCGACGCGCCATCACGGTCTCTCTCTGCGGAGGCCTGGCCCTGGTGTGGCTGTACGACCTGGCGGCCTACTACGACCCGCAGGGCCGCTGGTCGAGCTGGCTGCCCCTGGTCTGCGGCCCCCTCGCCGCCGCCACGCTGCTCTTTCCCGCCCGCCGGCCGGGCCCCGAATGGCGAGCCGGCATCGCCGCGCTGATCTCCTTGGCCCTGACCGTGGGCCTGTGCGTGTACGCGCCGCTCACCAGTGGTACGTGGGGCATTCTGGAAACGGTCGCCCTGCTCGTGCTGTTCGCCCGGACCGCGCGAAGGGTGGAACGCCCGGCCACCGCCGTGACGCTGTCGGCGGCGCTGGCCGCCGCAGTGATCGCCATGCCCTTGCGAGGGGGCACGGAGCACGGCTACCTCCAGTACTCCTTCGTGGTGACGTTCACCGTCGGCGGCGCCGCAGGCTTCGGTTGCTACCTGCGACTCCTGGACTCCCGCCGGGCCCGGGCCGTGATCTCCGTACGCCACAACGAGCGCCTGCAACTCGCCCGGGACCTGCACGACTTCGTCGCCCACCACGTCACCGGCATGATCGTGCAGGCCAATGCGGCGCTGGTGATCCAGGAGAGCTCGCCGGAGCAGATCAAGCCCCTGCTGGAGGGAATCTCGCGGGCCGGCGGGGAGACGCTGGACTCCATGCGCCGCCTGGTGCGGGTGCTGCGCGAGGACGACCATCAGGCCGCCCGCCCGGGTGAACTGCTGACCGAACTGGGCCGCCTGGTCTCCGCGTTCGCCGGGAACGGCACCGCGGCCGGGCTGGACGTCGCATCCGAGGTGCGCGGAATCCGGCTGGCTCCCGAGGTGGAGACGTCCGTCCACCGCGTGGTGCAGGAGGCACTGACGAACGTGCGCCGCCACGCCCATGGTGCGGACGTCGTCGTCCGCCTCGAACTGGACTCTCAGGGTCGCCTCCGGGTGGAGGCGCGCAACTCGGCGCCGCAGACGCGTGCCACCGGGCCGGTCGGCGGGCGGGGCGGTTTCGGCCTGGTGGGCCTGCGGGAACGCGTGGAGGCCGTGGAGGGGTCGCTGACCAGCGGCCGGACAGCGGACGGCGGCTGGTGCGTGAGTGCCGCCTTCCCCGTCCTCGCAGCTGTGGAAGGATCATCGGCATGAGCGGTGACAACGATGGGAGCGATGCTCGGACGCGGGTACTGATCGCCGACGACCAGGAGATGGTCCGCACCGGCTTCCGGCTGATCCTCGGCACACAGCCCGACCTCGAAGTGATCGGCGAGGCCGCCGACGGCGCCGAGTGCGTCGAACTAGCCCGCAGGATGCGTCCCGACGTGTGTCTCGTCGACATCCGCATGCCCAAGCTGGACGGTCTGGAGGTCACCCGGGCCCTGGCCGGACCGGGCGTCACCGACCCGATGCGCGTGGTCGTGGTGACCACCTTCGACCAGGACGACTACGCCTACACCGCCCTGCGCAACGGCGCCTGCGGCTTCCTCCTCAAGGACGCCGGCTCCACCCTGCTGATCGAGGCCGTGCGCTGCGCCGCCCGCGGGGACGCCCTGGTCTCCCCCGCCGTCACCGTCCGGCTCCTCAAGCACCTCGCAGGACAGCAGCCGCCGACAGCGCTCCCGCATCCGCTCTCCGAGCGGGAACTCGAGGTCGCACGCCTGGTGGCGGTGGGCCGCACGAACCAGGAGGTCTGCGGCGAGCTGTACGTGTCCCTGGGCACCGTCAAGTCCCACCTGGCCAACATCAAGGACAAGCTCGGCGTGCGCAACCGCGTCGAGATCGCCGCCTGGGCCTGGGACTCCGGTCTCGTACGCGACCGTCAGACGCCGCCCGCCTGAACCGTGGGCCGGCGTCCAGGTGGCCCCACCCGCCCTCTGTCGGTCTGGGGGCCGAGGCGCAGCCGCCGTCCGGCGGGCCACTCTCCCGGTGACAGCCTCACCGCAGCAAGCACCTCACGTCCGCCGACTTTCTGCTGGGAAGACGTCACCGGAAATCCTCGCCGACCACCTCATCCCGCTCACCGCCCTCGGCCCTGAGCGGAATGAGGCGGCCCAGCGCATCGACCACGTCGCGCGCCTCCGCCCCCTTTACGCCTGGCCCCGGCTCCAGAACGCCGTCAAAGCACTCCGCGCTCTCGATGTCCTCGCGGTCCTCCGGGCCGGCAAGACGGTCGACGACCTCCACCGCCCGCCACGGCGTGCGCTCGACGACTTCGACTCGGCCGCGGGCCTGGCGGAGGACGGCTGCCTGGATGTCACCCTGGCCGAGGCCGACCCGCGCCCGGCCGTCCTGGCCGGCGAGCTCGTACGCCCGCCAGGGCGAACCGCTCCGGATCAGCGGGAAGCGGCCACGAGGCCCTCGATGGACACACCGCAACGGCCCGCCGGATGAACCGACGAGCCGTCACGAAATGCCTATGCCAAGGCGTCGGAGACCACTCTCAGCAATCGGTCACCCACGGAGGGGGGTTGTCGCAGAAGGAGGGAGGGTCTTCAAGCACGGGCCCCCCTGCCGCGTGGGCCTGCGCCTGCGGCACGAGAACTGCTCCCAGTGCGGCAGCCATGACGGCGGCCATCACCGCCGTCCTCCGGAACCCGCCGATGACGGTACTCATATGCATCTCCTTGCGTGCTCGATGTGTGGCGTGACAGCTTCAGAACGAGGGGCGTCAGGGGTACGGATCACCCGCCGCATTGGACCTCCCACGGATGGTTCTGGCAGTAGGTGGGAGAACCAGGCACGGGCACCCCTGCCGCGTGGGCCTGCGTCTGCGGCACGAGAACTGCTCCCAGTGCGGCAGCCATGACGGCGGCCATCACCGCCGTCCTCCGGAACCGGCCAATGACGGTACTCATATGCATCTCCTTGCGTGCTCGATGTGTGGCGTGACAGCTTCAATCGCGTTCGTATGCGGCCTCCGTTCATTCCTTTGCTGAGCTCCGGTTGGTGCGACCTTCGCGTCAGGCCCCCTCGGCTACGGGGTGACGGTCAGGACAGTTGTGCCGACGGTGTCCGGGCCGTCGCCATAGCCGACCAGGCCCAGGTAGACGCCGCCGGCCGGGAGGTTTTGCCAGGAGACGGTGGCCGGGACGGTGTCGCCCCGGGAGACCGGGTGCGTGGCCGGAGTGACCGTGGCGCGATGGTCCGCGGAGTCCGGGCCGATCAGCCAGGTGTGGAGGGTGTACGTCTGGCTGGTGACGCCCGGTGGCAGGGCGTACTGGACGACGTACACCGTGTACGTGCCCGGCTGGAGGTCGGCATGCTCGTCGTTGCTGCTGCCCGGCCTGGTGAGCGGTCTGCCGTCCTTGTCCAGCACCAACAGGTCCAGGTCACTGCCCACGAGATGTTCGGCGGACAGGACGCGACGCGGGCCAGACCTGCGCCCTCGGGAACGGTGAACTCGGCCTTGGCCACGGAGGGCGACGGGCGCGACGGGTCGAAGTCGGTGTTCACGCCGGTCAGGGTGCCGCTCTTGACCGTGCCCGCGTACAGGCCCCGCACGGTGGTGGTGAGGGTGCCGTCGAAGCCCACCTTCGGCGTGAAGGTGACCGAGCCGGTGGCGCCCTTGCCGGTTGCCTCGGCCGGAATGTTGACCGCCGAGGCCCGCAGAGCGACGGCGCTGCGCACCCGGTGGGCCTGGTCGCTCCAACTCACCGAGCCGTACGACCACTTGCCGAAATCCGCGTCGGTGCGGGTGAAGGCGACCTGGTAGGTGGCCGAGCCGCTGGGCGGGACGACCAGCCTGTTCGGTGAGACCTTGGCCTCGTAACCGGGCGGCGACCGCAGCGAGGCGGTGTAGACGCCGGTGGTGGCGGAGACGTTGGTGACGGTGCGGGTCACGGTCTGCTTCCCCGCGAGGTCACCCACCGAGATCGTCGGGGAGTTGAGGTCGCTCGGGTCGGTCTTCCGTGCGGTGTCGCAGGCATCGCCGCCGTCACCGGTCACCGGGGGCCGGCCGATGGCGCACAGGTACGCCGTCCAGTCGGCGGAGGTGGAGTCGTAGACCAGGCCAGGGTCGTCGGCCGGGTTCGGGGCGACGTGCCCGGCGCCGTAGTCGAGCGGGGTGGCCGCGGCGCCTGAGCGCTGGATCGGCTTGCCCGCGTTGTCCTTGGTGGTCGCGGTGGTCATCAGGGCCGACTTGACCTCCATGGGAGACCAGTCGGGGTGCAGCTGGCGCAGCAGCAGGGCCAGCCCGGCCACGTGCGGCGTGGCCATGGACGTACCGGACATGATGCCCTGCTCGCCCTTGAAGGCGCCGTCGGATCCGCCCGGGGTGGTGCCGGCGGTGATGTCCACGCCGGGGGCGGTGACGTCGGGCTGGAGCAGGTCGCCACCGCTGTTGACATCAGGGCCGCTGGAGGAGAAGTCGGCCACCTCCGGCGCCTCTTGGTGCACGGCCCGCGCCGCGCCGAGCCCGGCGGTGGCGCCGGTGCCGTCGGCGTACGCCCTGATCGCCAGGCCGGTGGCCCGGTCGACGTGGACGGTCGGGACGGTGTAGGCACCGGCGATCTGCGCGTCGATCGGGGTGACGTTGTACAGCACCATGCCGGCGCCGCCCGCCGCCTTGACCTCGTCGCTCTTGTCGGTCAGGGCGACACCGCCGTACGCGCAGAGCACGAGGGCGCCCTTCACCCGGTCCGGGTCGAGGGTGCCGGCCCGGCACTGCCCGGCCGCGGTGGCGTCGACGCCGCTCCTGCCCGCCTTGGCCGCGTCGACGAGCGGCGCGGAAGGGACGGCGAAGGCGCTGGTGCCGACGCCGGAGTAGGAGGCGCCGTTGCCGAGGATGACGGTCGAGCGGTAGCCGACGTCATGGGTGGAGGCGGCCACGGTCGTCACCCATGGGATCCCGTTGGCGGCCGTGCCGGGCCCCGAGTTGCCCGAGGATGCCGAGATGAAGACGCCGGCCTTGGCGGCGTTGAACAACGCCATGTACTCGGGGCGGTTGTCGGGCTCGTCGAACGCGCCGGCGATGGAGTAGTTGATGACGTCCACGCCGTCGGCCACGGCCCTGTCCATGGCGGCGACGATGTCGGCCGTCCCGCAGACGCTGTTCCAGCACACCTTGTAGGCGGCGACGCGCGCGGCCGGGGCTATCCCGGATATCCGGCCGGATATGGCGGTGTCGGGCACCGAGGCGGGCACGTCGGCGTCGCCTGCCGCCGTGGTCGCGGTGTGCGTGCCGTGGGCCTCGGCGTCCATCGGGGACGGCCAGTCGTTCTGCCCCGGGTCGAAGACGTCCTTGTTGTAATACTGGGCGCCGATCACCTTGTTGTTGCAGGTGACCCGGTGCGCGGGGTCGTCGCCGGGGTCACAGCCGCCCTTCCACTTCTTGGCGATGACCTCGGCGTCGGGCCGAGGCTCCGGAAGGGCCCGAAACGACGGATTGCCGGTGTCGATACCGGAGTCCAGCAGACCGATGATCATCCCCTCCCCCGCGTTCCGCTGACCGCCGGGGATCTTGGAGTACAGGCCGCCGGGCTTCTTCAGACCGAGGAACCCGACGGTGTCGGCGGGCGGGAGAGAACCAGCGGTGGTCGCGGTACCGGTCGTGGTCGCGGTCGCGGTACCGGCCGTGGCGGTCGTGGCGGCCAGGTGGTTCGCCTTACTGCGCGCCAGCGAGACGACGCCCGGGTTGCGAGCCAGTTCCGCGGCCTGACCGGCCGTCATTTTGGCGGAGAACCCGTTCAGTACGTACTGGTAGC
Source organism: Streptomyces griseorubiginosus (assembly GCF_001514195.1). Taxonomy (GTDB): domain Bacteria; phylum Actinomycetota; class Actinomycetes; order Streptomycetales; family Streptomycetaceae; genus Streptomyces; species Streptomyces griseorubiginosus. The sequence goes on from NZ_KQ948749.1 coordinate 128,403, forward strand.
TGTACAGCGGGGTGACGCCCCGCACCTCGTCCAGGACCTGGTCGCGTGCCTGCTTGAGCCGGCCGAGGTAGTCGCGTACGGCCTGGGAGCGCGGGTTCACCTTCTCGCCAGGGGCCGGCGCGGTCCTGCCGTACGTGGCAACGGGCTTGTCGGCGAGTTGGACGAGGTAGGTACCGGCGGAGTACTTCTGCCCGGCGTAGTCGGCCGGTTGCCGCGCCGCCGGGCCGGTGGGCGCGGCCTGCGTGGGCGGGCTGAAGGCGAGAAACAGAAGGCCGACGCCGACCGCCGGGGCCAGGAGCGACGCGGCTCTGCCGCCGAGGCGGCCATGTCGGCCGGGGTGTTGCTGAGACACAGCGTGCCTTCCCCCTGCGCACGCCTGAGACAGGCATGCGCACGATGTGGAGTGGTCAATTCCCCCCGAGATGACAAACATATTGATCTCAACCAAGCCACTTGAGAAGAGTCAAACGCTTGATAGTCGGAGAACTGCACAACTCCTTCACGGAGTTCTCCATCCGTTCGGAGAACTGCCGAGCAACATGTACGAGTTGGGCAGGGCGCCGGGTCCAGCCCCGGGCGGATGCCGTTGGTGACGCGGGAGCATGCGTGACGACGGCCGGCTGTTCCGCAGCCACCGGCAAGCGCGCCAAGCCCGATCTGGACGGCGTCGGACTTGGCCTTGCGGCATCAGGGACGGGACCGGCAGGCCGGACGGTCAGCGGGCCGAACCTCATCGACCTGCACAACGGACCGCCGTCCAGCGGCAGATACACGGACCTGCCGAGCCGCAAGCTCGCAGCCACGGTCACACACACATCACCTTCAACGTTTCGGTGCCGGGCAGCCGCATGGGCGACCTGCTTCGCCAGAGCACGGAAAAGACCCAGAGGTGCTGCACTGAAGGTGCGCACAGGTCATACGCAGCAGGGAACGTATGACTTCCAACGCAGTCTGACCGGCCGCTCGTCGGCGATCCTGCACAACGCGCCCGCCGACCGCACCCACGACCAGGTCAACGCGGCTTCCGCATCGGACTCGACTCCGTCTCCTCAGTGATGGGAGTCGGTCGCGGGGTGCATGCGCGGTGACCCTGAAACGGGACGCCAACAATGTCGTCTCGTTCGTCTGCCCGGCCGACGTCGCCCCGGACAGGGCCCGCCGCGCGGTGGCGGACGCACTGCCGCACCACTGTGTTCTGTCGGAGATCCTGCCGCTCGTGTCCCTCCCGGAGACGGACTGCGGCAAGATCGACAAACGGGTGGTGGCCCTCCGGCGGTCACCTCCTCCCCTTCGCGGCGCAGACGTACGGCGACACCCGCGAAGCCGCGCCGAAGACCAAACTCGACCACCTGATCACCGCGCTCGGTGTCGGACGCTCGGCAAGGTCCGCACGGGACGCAGCGGCCTGTTGCTTGAAAGGCTGGGCGAGGGCTCGGCATCTCGTGCCGGCAGGCCTGCATCGATCCCGACGGCGGTGAATACACTCCCGAGATCGATGCACCGCCTCCCGAACGCGGGGTCGGTTGTCAGGAGAGGTCGGCCAGGTCTTCTTCGCTGAGAGTGATCCCTGCGGCGGCCATGTTGTCCTCCAGGTGCGAGAGAGAGCCCGTACCGGGGATGGCCAGGGTCACCGGTGAGGCGGCCAGCAGCCAGGCCAGGCCGATCTGCGACACGGTGGCGCCGTGCCGGGCCGCGACCTTGGCGAGCCGTTCGTCGTCGAGTTCCCGGCCGCCCCCCAGGGGGAAGAAGGGCACGAATGCGATGTCGGCCTCCTCGCAGGCGGCCAGCAGCTCGACGTCGTCGCGTTTGGCGACGTGGAACTGGTTCTGCACCGCGACGACCGGGGCGATCGCGCGTGCCTCCGCGAGATGAGCGGTGTCGACGTTGCTGATGCCGAGGTGACGGATCAGGCCCTCCTCCCTCAGTGCCGCGAGCGCCTCGAAGCGCTCGGCGAGCGACTCGCCGTGCGGGGGTCCCATCCGACCGATACGCAGGTAGACCAGGTCGAGGCGGTCCACGCCCAGGCCATCGAGGTTGGACTCCACCAAGCCGCGCATGTCGGCCGGGGTGGCGGCCCTGCGGAGGCCGTCGGGGGTGCGGACGGGGCCCACCTTGGTGGCGATGACCAGGTCGGACGCGTAAGGGTGGAGGGCTTCGCGGATCAGGGTGTTCGCGCGAACCGCGTCACCGGCGCTGACGTAGAAGTCGGCGGTGTCCAAGTGGTTGACACCCAGCTCGACGCCGCGGCGCAACACGGCGCGGCCGGCCTCGGGGTCGCGGGCCGGCCCACCCATGCCGTCCTTGGACGGCAGGCGCATGGTGCCGAAGCCGAGCCGGTTGACGGCCAGATCGCCGCCGAGGCGGAATTCATTGCTCATGGGCCCAGCCTGCATGGCCCGCAACCCGCTGACGAGGCTATGGCACCTTGCTGCCAGAGGCACAATGAACGCATGCCACAGCACATGGCCCTCAAGGGTGACCTTGAACTGCACGCGCGGATCAAACCCTTGGTCGAGTTGTACGGCGCGGAATGGGTCAGCGCCGCGCGCGACCTCGACACCTGGCCGAACGCCCGCGCTTCCGCTCGTCTGCGGATACGACGTGACGGAGCACGTCAGGCCCGCAAGCTGTACAGTCCCGCCGTGCTCGCCGACGAGCGCGACCGGCAGGTGCTGCGCGAGATGGCCGCCCAGGGCATACAGGTGCGGATCAGTGCCACCCCCTTGCCTCAGGGAACGGTCTTCATCGACCGGCGAACCATGTTCCTCACCGGCCCCGAGACCGCGCCCTCGTCCCCTCACGGTCCCCGGCACCGTACGTACACGATGAGTGCCGAACCTGCCCTGGTCAGCGGGGCGTACGCACTGTTCGAAGCCGCGTGGGAGACGGCCACCGACCTGGCGGCCCTTTCCGACGCCGCACGGCCCCGCATCGACGCGCAAGCCCGCGAGGTGCTGTACGCACTGGGCTCCGGAATGACCGACGTGGCAGCCGCACGCGAACTGGGCATGTCGCTGCGCACCTACCGCCGCCGAGTCGCCGAACTCCTTGTGACCCTGGGCGCCGACTCACGCTTCCAGGCCGGAATGCGCGCGGGCGAGTTGGGCCTGACCCGCAGGTGAGCAGACCTACGCCCGGGCCGAAGTCGGCTCAGGTGCCGAGGTTCCCGACCCCACCAGTCTCACGCTGTCCGCTGGTTCACACACTTGAGGGTAATCAAGTACTTGGTAGACGCCCGGGTGCCGTATTCTCACCGGGTGACAAAGGATGACGAGCGGTCGATCCCTGCCGAGCACCTGACCCGGGTGACCTGGGCCCTGCGGCGGGCGGAGTGGGCTGTGCAGGCCCGGAAGGACCAGCGGCTACGACCGCTGGGCATGGCGGCCGCGCAGTACACCCTGCTGATCTCCGTCAACACCGATCCCGGCCTGACCGGCGCGGAACTGGCCCGCCGCCTGAATGTCACCCCGCAAGCGGTGGCCTCCCAGGTGGCCCGCCTGGAGGAGCGGGGACAACTGGAGCGCCGACCGCACCCGCGCCACCGCCACGTGCAGGAACTGCACCTCACCGACGCCGGCCGCGCCTCCCTGCACGATGCCGATGCCGTGATCGTGGGGATCGAACAGCGGATCGCCGAGAAGCTCGGTCCGAAGAAGGCCGCACAGCTGAGGGCACTGCTCGACGAGGTGGCCGACGTGGTCCGGGAAGCGTGAGCCGGTGGGCTCACCGCCCCTCTCCCTCACCACAACGGGTGGGCGCCTGCGATTGATGTCCCTCCGTTCCCGCGATCAGAACGAACGATCCGGCGCTCGGCGCGTCGAGAGGGGAACCCCCTCCGGAGTGCGCGACAGCCCGCCCCAGCTGTCGGACGGCGCCCGTGCAGGGGTTACTGCGCCGTCACCAGGCCCGGCAGAGGCTCCGCGGGAAGGTGGATGGGCCCGGCGCCGTGTGAGAGGGGCCGTCCCGTGCCGCGGTTGGTGTGGGCGATGATCTCCGACGTGATGGAGATCGCTGTCTCCTCAGAAGTGAGGGCTCCGATGTCCAGGCCGATCGGTGAGTGCAGGCGCGCCAGTTGGTCCTGGGAGACGCCGGCTTCCCGGAGCAGTTCGACGCGATGCTCGTGGGTGCGTCGCGAGCCCATGGCGCCGACGTAGCCGACGGGGAGGGTCAGGGCCAGACACAGCAGGGGGATGTCGAACTTGGCGTCGTGGGTGAGAACACAGACGGCGGTGCGGGTGTCGGTGTCGGTGGCCGCGAGGTAGCGGTGGGGCCAGTCGGTGACGACCTCGTCGGCGTGCGGGAAGCGGGCCGGGGTGGCGAAGACCGGGCGGGCGTCGCAGACGGTCACCCGGTAGCCGAGGAAGCTGCCCGCCCTGCTGAGAGCGGCGGCGAAGTCGACGGCGCCGAAGATCAGCATGCGGGGACGGGACGCGTGCACGTGGACCAGGACGGTGAGCTTGCGCGGGCAGGTGCCGTCGTCCGCGTTCTCTGTTTCCGCCTCACCGCCGCCGACCTCGATCGAGGCGGTACGGCCCGCCCGCAGGAGCGCACGCGCATGCGCCACGACCGCCCGGTCCTCGCTCTCGACCCCGAGTGTGCCGTCGTGGGTGCCCTCGGCGGGGATGTGGAGCATACGGCCGACAAGTTCACCGGGACCGTCGACGACGTGGGCGACGGCCGACGGACGCCCCGCGGTCACGGCATCGAGGGCGGCGGCGACATGGGGTTGGGCGCCGGGCTCCACGCGCTGTACCAGGACTCCGATCTCTCCGCCGCAGGTCAGGCCGGCGGCGAGGGCATCCGAGTCGGAGTAACCGAAGGCGACGCGTGCGGGGGCGGCGCGGTCTGCCAGCACTTGGCGGGCCAGTTCGTACACCGCTGCTTCGACGCAGCCGCCGGAGACCCCACCGACCGCGTTGCCTTCGGCGTCCACGGCCAGTGCGGTGCCGACCGGCAGGGGTGCGCTGCCTCTGACGTCGACGACGGTGGCGAGGGCGAACGGCCGACCCTCGTGGCACCAGTCGCGCAGTGTGTCCGTGATGTTCAGCATGGGGGGCTTTCCGTGAGGTGGGGGATGACGGGCCGTCGCCGCGCCCTAGGGGAGGAAACCGCGACGACGGCCCTGGTGCCCGGGTGGCCACGTGTCGTGGGGTACACCGGCCGTCCGGGGGCTCAGAGCAGTGCTTCGGCGGTGATGGGCAGTTGGCGGATGCGGCGGCCGGTGGCGTTGAACACCGCGTTGGCGATGGCGGGCGCCACTCCGACGATGACGACCTCACCGAGTCCTTTGACGCCGATGGGGTCGGCTTCGTAGTCCTGCCCGTCGATGAAGATCGCCTTCAGGTCGGGCATGTCGGCGTGGGTCGGCACGAGGTAGTCGGCGAGGTTGGCGTTGACGATCCGGCCGTCGCGGTGGTCGGTGACCGTGTGTTCGAGGAGGGCCTGACCGATCCCGCCGGTCATGGCTCCGATGGCCTGACTGTCGGCGAGTCTCGGGTTGACGATCCGGGCGGCGTCGTAGACACCGAGCATGCGCCGGACCCGTACCAGGCCGAGGCGGGCGTCGACGGCGACCTCGGCGAAGATCGCGGAGTAGGCGTAGAGAGAGAACCTCTCCGGTTCCGGCGCCCCGGCGTACGAGCCGAGCACTTCCAGATGGGTGCGGTCGTTGCGCGCCAGGAGCCGCTGGTACGTCTCCCCGCGGGTGGGCTCTCCCTTCGCGTACAAGCGACCGCCGCGTACGACGATGTCGGCGGCGTCGACGCCGTGCAGCGGTGATCCCTTGTCGTTGACCGCGAGCGCGATCGCCTGCTTGCGCAGCTTGTCGCAGCCGTCCTGGACGGCGGATCCGACGCTGGCCATGGTCTGCGAACCGGCGTGGACGGGCGCCGGGGGCATGAGCGAGTCACCGAGCCGGAAGGTCACCTGACGCATGGTCAGGCCGAGGGCGTCGGCGGCGACCTGGGACATGGACGTGGCCGTGCCCGGGCCCATGTCACTGGTCGCGGACTGCACCAGGGCAGTGCCGTCGGCGTCGAGCCGGACCGAGGCCTGGGCCTCGCTGCGCATGGTGTCGTAGACACCGGCGGCCATGCCCATCCCGATGAGCCAGTCACCGTCACGGGTGGAGCGCGGCTTCGGGTTGCGCCGGTGCCAGCCGAACTCACGGGCGCCCGTGCGGTAGCAGTCGCGCAGGCGGCGGGTGGAGAACGGCAGGTTGCTGGACTCGTCGTCGGACGGTTCGTTGCGCAGCCGCAGCTCGATCGGGTCCACACCCAGCTCGTGGGCGAGTTCGTCCATGGCCGACTCGACGGGGTAGGCGCCGCTGGCGTAGCCGGGGCCGCGCATGAACCACGGCGTGCTCACGTCCAGCGGGACGTGGTCGTAGGCCTGGCGGACGTTGGGTGTGCTGTAGAGCATCCGGCCCGGGACGAGAACGCTTTCGCTGTACGTCTCGTAGCGGGAGGACTCGGCGCGGACGTCGTGCGTCGACGCGGTCAGGCGGCCCCCTCGGTCGGCGCCCAGGCGCAGTCCGTACTCGTATGCGGGCCGGTATCCCACGGTGAAGTACATCTGCCTGCGGGTGAGGACGAGTTTCACGGGGCGTTTCACCTCGCGCGCGGCCATGGCCGCGATGACGGAGTGCACCCAGGCGCGGGCCGCGTTGCCGAAGGCGCCGCCGATGAACGGCGAGATGACGCGGATGTGGTCCGGCGGGATGCCGAACTCGCCGGACAGGGTGAAGACGGTGCCCTGCACGTACTGGGTCTTCTCCCAGACGGTCAGCCGGTCGCCGTCCCACTGGGCGACGATGCCGGCCGGTTCCATCGGGTTGTGGTGGTTGCGGGCCGTCCGGTACGTCGTGTCCAGCCGGACGGGGGCGGAGTCCAGGGCCCGGTCGGCGTCGCCGCGAGCGTAGGTCTGGGTTCCGCCGGCGGCGTCGGCGTCGCTGATGTCGGTCGAGGAGGTCTCGGCGTCGTAGGAGACCTTCACCAGGCTCGCGGCGTGCTGCGCGGTCTCCAGCGTGGTCGCCACCGCGACCGCGACGGGCTGTCCGAAGAACTGGACCCGGTCGTCCTGAAAGGCACGCAGCGGTTTGCCCGGCGGGAACCGCCCTTCCACAGGCGGCAACTTGGGGGCGTTGAGGTGGCTGATCACCTTCAGGACGCCGGGCCGGGCTTCGGCGGCGCGGGTGTCGATGCCGGTGATCCGGCCCCGGCCGATGCTGCTTTCCACGATGACCGCGTGCACGACCCCGTCGGGGCTGTTGTCGGCGGCGTACTTCGCTCCCCCGGTCACCCTCAGCCGTGCGTCGACCCGGGGCACGGCCGCACCGACGGCTGCCTGCGGCTGGCTCACTTGGTGCCTCCTACGGTGCGCAGCTGGCGTTCGACGGTGCGTTTGAGCAGCTCGGGCTTGAAGCCGTTGTGCGTGAGGGGACGGGCACCATCGGCCGCGTGCTCGGCGGCCTCCGCCCACAGCCGGTCGGAGGGGCGTTCGCCGATGAGGTGGCGCTCGACGGCGGGCAGTTTCCAGGGCACGGTACCCACGCCGCCGGCGGCGACCTTCGCCTCGCGGATGACGCCGCCACTGACGTGCAGCGCGACCGCGGCCGACGTGAGCGCGAACTCGTAGGACTGACGGTCGCGCACCTTCAGGTAGCCGGACTTCAGTGGGCGGGCGTGAGCCGGAATCTCCACAGCGGTGATCAACTCGCCCTTGCGCAGAGCCTGTTCGCGGTTCGGGGTGCTGCCTGGCCGCAGCAGGAAGTCGGCGAAGGCGATACGCCGTTCCCCGTCCGGGCCCAGCACGTGCACCGTCGCCTCCAGTGCCGCGAAGGCCACGGCGACGTCGGAGGGATGGGTGGCCACGCAGTGATCGGAGGTGCCGAGGATCGCGTGGCTGCGGTTGTAGCCGTGGAGCGCGGCGCACCCGGAGCCGGGCTCGCGCTTGTTGCAGGCGGCGGTCACGTCCCGGAAGTACGTGCACCGGGTGCGCTGCATGATGTTGCCGCCGATGGTCGCCATGTTCCGCAGCTGGGCCGACGCGCTCAGCTCCAGCGCCTCGGAGATGACGGGGTACAGGACACGCACCTTCGGGTGGGCGGCGGCCTCGGCCATGCGGACCAGGGCGCCGATGCGCAGGCCCCCGCGCCCGGTGACGACGACCTCGCGCAGCGGCAGGGAGCTGATGTCGACCAGCACGTCGGGGCGTTCCACGGTCTCCCGCATCAGGTCGACGAGCGTGGTGCCGCCGGCGACGTATCGCCCGCCACGCCAACCGGCGTTGAGGGCCTCCCGCATGTCCGCGGCCTTGGCGTAGGTGAAGGGATGCATGGGGATCAGCCCTTCCGGCCGGCGGCGGCCTGCTCGACCGCGCGCTCGATCTTCACGTAGCAGCCGCAGCGGCAGAGGTTGCCGCTCATCCACTCCCGTATCTCCGCTCTGGAGCCGGTGTGACCCTCCTGGATGCATCCGACGCCCGAAACGATCTGGCCCGACGTGCAGAAGCCGCACTGGAAGGCGTCCTGCTCGATGAACGCCTGCTGCAGCGGGTGAAGTTGACCGCCCTTCGCCAGGCCCTCGATCGTGGTGACCTCGGCGCCTTCCAGGCGCACCGCCAGCGTCAGACAGGAGTTGACCCGGCGGCCGTCGACCAGGACCGTACAGGCGCCGCAGGCACCGGCGTTGCAGCCCTTCTTCGAGCCGGTCAGGTCGAGATGCTCGCGCAGGAGGTCCAGCAGCGACGTGCGGTTGTCGATCGTGACGGTGTGCCGGACGCCGTTGACGGTCAGGGAGACACGACTGCCGGGCGGCACCTCGTCGGCCACGGCTTCCTCGACGGCGAGCGCGGGCGGCCCCGCGACCAGGCCGCCCACCACAGCGACTCCTCCCGCGGCGGTGGTCGTGGCGATGAAGGTACGCCGGGTGGGCGCGGGCGGGGGCTCTACGGAGGAAGTCTCCGCTTCGGCGGGAAGTTCGGTGGACATGTCCACTCTCCCTCGATGGGGTGCGGGTGGCGGGTGGGGGGAATGTTGGTGGCCGAAGTGGCCAGGCCGTCCGCGAAGTTGCGCCATGAGCGTTGCTCCGGCGGGCTGTCGTTCGCTCGGGACGGCGGGAGAAGAGTGGCGCCGGGTCCGGCGCGGTGTTCGCCCCGTCGACAGGAACACCGGGAGGAGGCCGCGGTCGGCGGCCAGGGGCACGGCGCAGGCGACACCGCCGACCGAGGAGTCACCAGGGGCCAGGGTTCTGGACACAGGCCAAGCATTAACCTCCTGATCCACATCAAACAAGCGTTGGTGTATCAACCATCTTTATAACTCCAGGAGTGAATGACGGACGAGCATGCCCGGAACTTGAGTCGCTCAGGCGAGGACACAGGGCGGCGCCTCCCGCTTCGTGACCCTTGCCGGACCCACGAGCGCCGGCGACTCACCCGCCGGGACGGACACGTCGACACCGTCCAGAGCCCAAGCGGGCCGCAGGTTTTCCGGCACACACCAGGACGGGTGCGGTAGCCGTATGGAACGACTTCAGCGGGCGGAATCGACGGTGACGAGGGCGCACAGGACGAGGCGCAGCCCGGCGAGCGCCGCCAGGGCCCATTCGAGAACGGTGAGCATCTGCATGCCGTCGACGATCCCGCCGGACAGACGCGCCCGCCTCGGCCGCCGGGCCGGTCCGAGGCGGCCGACATCGGTCTGCGGGCCGACCCGCCGCCCGGCCGCACCTACGTAGCGTTTGCGGCGGGGAACCTGACACGCCATGCTCCCCAGCCGTCCGTACTCCAGCAAGGTCCCCCTGTGCGCAGGCCTGGCCCTGACGTGGCTGTTCGACCTGGTGAAGGACTCTTTGCGAAGCCCGCCCAGATCACGCCACTCCGGAGTCCGCACCACGCAGATCCTGCGGCGGCAAGGCATCAGGATTGAGCTCCGCAAGCACGCGGAGCAGCAAGGAATGAATGGCCGCCTGCTCGACGGGGGCGAGGACCGCGAGCGCCTCCGTGTCCAGTCGCTCCACCAGTTCCCGCGCCCGATCGGCGAGCTTCGCGCCGCTGTCGGTGATGGTCAGCTGCACGGTTCTCCGGTTCGAAGGATGCTCGCAGCGCGCCAGCAGGCCGCGGTCGACCAGTGCGTTGACGGCGGCACCCGTGGACTGGGGAGTCAAGCCGGTCCGGCGCGCGATCTCCGCCGCGGAGATTCCCGGCGTCCAGCCGACGTGCTGCAACGCGTTGTGCTGCGCCGCCGTGAGGTCGAGCGAACGCAACGCTCTCTCGAGCCGCGTTCCCATCACATGGACCACCTGCCACGCCAGGTAGCCCACGCGCGTGGACGGATCTGCATGCGTACGGCTCACGAGCGGCTCCGGCAGTAAGGTACCTGATATTTCTATGGTACAACTATAAGGCACCTTCCAGTTAGAGATGGAGAACCTTCTCCCATGTCCACATCACCCACCGCTTCCACCGAGGCGCGCCCTGCGCCCCATCACCACGCGATGGATGCCGCTCCACCACCGCAAGGTGCCACCGGAGCGAAGGGAGTCCTGCTACCGGTCGCGATCGTGCTGGTCATCGGCTCGATCTTCGTCAGCGTGTTCCTGGCCGCCTTCCACGCCCCCCGGCCTCACGACCTTCCGGTCGCCGTCGTAGGGACGACCCAACGGCTCGAACAGGTCACCGGAGGGCTGGAGCTCGGGCTGTCCGGCGGCTTCGAGGTGAAGCGATACGCCGACGAGAACGCGGCCCGCCACGCGCTTCAGGACCGCAAGGTGTACGCCGCCTATGTCACCGGCCCCGGAAAGTCCGCCACACTGCTGTACGCCGGAGCCAACGGCCCTTCGGTGACCTCTACGGTTACCGGCGCCTTCTCCGGTGTCGCCAAGGCGAACCATGACCGGATGACCGTGCGCGACATCGTGCCGGCCTCGTCAGGCGACACCCGCGGACTGTCGGTGTTCTACGCCGGGTTCGGCGTCGTACTGGCCGGATTCCTGTTCGGCATGATGACCTACCAGATGGCTCCGCGACTGGAGTACCGGTGGAGAATGGCCAGCCTGGCCACGTTCGGCATCCTCGCCGGCGTCCTCGTGGCGGCGATGGCCGGCAGCGTCGGCTTCGCGGCACTGCCCGGGCCCTTCCTGGGCATCGCGGGGATCATCGCCCTGATGGCCGCGGCCGTCGGCAGCGCGACCATGACGTTCATGCGCCTCTTCGGCCGCGCCGGGATGTCGCTGGCCGCCGTGGTCCTGCTCACCTTCGGCAACAGCACGAGCGGTGGCACGCTGCCCACCCCCTACCTGCCGGACTGGCTGCACCCTCTCTCGGAGATCCTCCCGGTGGGAGTCGGCGTACGAGCCGTCCAGGGCTTGTCCCACTTCAACAACGACGGTCTCACCGCGGGAATCGTCGTCCTGGTGGCATGGATCCTCGTTGCCGCCGGGGTGCTCTTCTGGCTCGATGCCCGCGGATCTCAGCGCACCTCGCTCTCGTAGACTGCGGCGGTGACCGACGCCGCGTTCCCCACCACCGGATACCTCGCCTGGCAGTTCTCCCAGATCATCGCCGGCCGGCTGGAGCGGGCACTGCGCGCGGAAGACCTCACACTGGCGCAGCACAACGCTCTGCAGCAGGCCCTCTGGACGCCGGGCGTGTCCGCCGCCGAGATCGCGCGCCGCTCGGGCATCACGGCCCAGTCCATGGGAGCCGCAGTGAGTCAGCTCGTCGACAGAGGACTGCTACGACGAGAGCCGCACCCGACCAGCCGCCGCAGCGTGCGCCTGTTCGCGACCACCGAGGGAGAGGCGACCGCCGTTCATGCCGCTTCGATCGCCCGGCGGATCGAACGGGAGACGACCTCACCGCTCTCCCCGGACGACAAGGACAGCATTCACCGTCTGCTCTACCGTTTGGTCGAGGAACTGAACCCTGATGCCCTCGCCATCGACAGTCGCCCCTTGAACTAGCCCTGGATCCCCGGCTGTTCACCCGATGCCGCTGTCGGCTCCACCGCGTCGATGTGAGCAATGGACAAGCGACATGGAGAGGCTGAACGACGGAGAGCCATGAACCGTGCCAGACGCCGTCCGACGTCGAACGGATCCACCGGCGGTCGCCCCCGCAGCGCAGCCGTGGAGCAGGCCATCCTGGAGGGAGTGTTGAACCTCCTGGAGGACGGCGTTCCACTGGGTGATCTCTCCGTCGAGCGGATCGCCCGCACCGCCGGCGTCGGCAAAGCGGCCATCTACCGCCGCTGGAGCGACAAAGAGGATCTGTTCGTCGACGTCATACGCGCTGCCGAGTCCGCCGAACCCGAGCTCCCCGGCACCTCGATGCGGGACGACCTCGTCGTTCTGCTGGAGTCACTGCGGCAACGCAGCCTGGTCGGCCGCTTGTCAGCGATCCTGCGCAACGCACACGCCCAGACGAGGAGCAGCCCGAAGATATGGGCCGCCTACCATGCCGGCGTGATCACTCCCCGGCGTGACCTCGGACTGGCGATCCTCCGTCGAGGCCGGGCGAACGGGGAACTTCGTACGGACGTCGACCTGGAACTGGCTGTCGAGATGTTCGTCGCTCCTCTGCTCATCCGCTCGTTCGTCGGCCCCGACCCCGACCTCCCTGACGGACTGGCCGAGCAGATCGTCGACGCCGTGCTCCACGGCCTGCGGCCCGTCAACTCCCCGAGCGCTTGATCAGGATGGGCTGCCAGAGCGGTGTGGAACCCCTGAGTCCACAGGCCTCGGCAGCACCCGCGGTGCTCTGACCGACGAACCGCCGTCGTGCTGAGTGCTCAACCGGCCAGGCGGGGCAGCAGGCGGTGGGCGTTGGCTGTGGTCAGGGACTGCCGGGTGGTGCCGTCCACAGGGGTCGGCGCGTCTCGCCGAACGCGGCGGTGTGGGCTTCCGCAACGGGGGCCGGGGTCCAGCAGTAGTCGCTGCCGTTCAGCAGTCGTTCGGGGTCGACCAGGTTTGAGCAGGGCAGGGACCTGGCGGGTGAGAGGGGAGAAACCCGCGGTGTCGTAGTACAGCCGACGCAGTTGCGCGATGACGTCCGGAGGGCTGTGGCGGTCGGGCCCGAACAGCTGCAGGAAGCTGTTGACACGGTCGGCCACCACCGTCAGGGTGGCGCCGCAATGCAGAACGGTCACCAGCAGCCTCGGGTGGCGCTCGAGGCTGCGGGTGACCGCGGCGAGTTCTGCACCAGGTCGGCGCTTCGGGACATCGTGATCGATTGTCGGCCGGAGGTACGGGTCCTTGTTTACGGCACCAGGACGATTTTCCCGCTGGTGTGACCTGTCATGATCTCGCGATGGGCGGCAGCGGCTTCGCTGAGCGGGTAGCTGCCGGCGATCAGGACTCGCAGTCGCCCGGCCTCCGCAGCCTCGGTGAGCTGCAGGCGGGCGGCGGCACGGATGTCCGTACCCGGATCCGCGCCGGGACTGCCGCCGAGAACCTTGATGCCGGCCTGGGTCCCGCGCGCGATGCCCGCGATCGTGGCGATGCGGGAACGGTCCGCCACCACTTCCACGGAGACGTCCACCGCCTCGTCGGTGCCCACCAGGTCTGCCGCCGCCTGGACGCCCTCCGGTGCTGCCGCGCGTACCCGGTCGGCCAGACCCAGCCCGTATGCGACCGGCACCGCCCCCAGCTCACGCAGCAGGTCGTGCTTGGCCGGGCTTGCGGTTCCCAGGACGGTGGCGCCGCGTGCGACCGCCAGCTGCACGGCCATCAGACCGACTCCGCCAGCAGCGCCATGGATCAACACCGACTCGCCCTTGCGCAGGCCGATCGCCTCGAGAGCGTGCACGGCGGTAACGCCGGCGAGCATCAGCCCGCCGGCCTGCTCCCAGGACAGGTTGGCGGGCTTCGGCACCACCGAGGAGGCCGGGACAACGAGTTCTGCGGCATATGCGCCGGGCGCACGGTAGGCGATCACCTCGTCGCCGACCTCGACCGGACCTGCGGGTCCGGTCGCATGGTCGCCCGCCGCGGTCACCACTCCTGCCGCCTCGAGACCGAGCCGTAGGGGCAAGTTCCCCGGATCGGTGCCGAAGGCGCCGCTGTACACCTTCTGATCGAAGGGGTTGACGCCGGCGGCACGGACCGCGATGCGCACTTGGCCCGGCCCGGGCTCGGGAACGGCTTCGTCGATCACCGACAGCACCTCAGGACCGCCGTATGCGCTCGCCACTACTACCCGGACTTCGCTCATGTGGCCAACTCTGTCTCGGAGGGGTTCGTCCTGCTCACTGGTGGTCACTTCCTGTCCGTGCCGCACTGTGTGTCGTGTGCGTTGGGTCATCGGTGTTCGGCACTGGTTCGGGCCGGCGGGGCGAGCGTCGCCGGCCAACTCCACGCCGGTGGTGGCGGTATTTCTCTACGCCTGCTCAGGGCGGGAGGAACCTGTGATCGCGGAGGCGACTTCGCCGCGGCGCAGGGCTCGGGCGAGCGTCCTTTCCGCCGCCCAGGCATTCACTGGTGCTCGGGGTGGAGTTCGCTGGGCTGGAGATTCTCGGGCCTCGTGGTTCCAGGCTCGACCCTTGTCAGGAACAGTGGGCTACAGGGCAGGGGTGTCAATGCCCCAGGACCTGACGAGGTTGGGTACCACCTCGATCCAGTTCGGCCCGAATCAGGACCGTCGTCCCCTTGATAGTGATTCCGCGCGGCTGCCACGTCTGTTCATCCGGCACGTCGTCGACCACCAACGCCGCCTGCGGGTTGACCCTGAGAATGGCGAACGTACAGCCGCTCCTGGCCTTGTCCTTCCAGGTACGCGACTTCTTGCGCGTTGAACCTGCTCATATCGATCTCATTTGATTGGTTGAATCCGGCGTCCCGAAACTCGTTCTGAACATCTCCGGGTTGCGCAGGGCAACCAGCCGTCGCTGTTTTCCGCAGGCGAGCCGGCCCGGCCCTCCAGGCCGTAGACGCAGATCGTCTCTCCCGGGCGAAGCCCGGTGAGGCCGACTCGCGCGACGTCATCGGCCACCATGGCAGGGACGGCTTGTCCCATGCTCTGGCGGAACTCGGTGGCCACCGGGCCGGGGCGCAGCACCTGGGTGCGTATCCCGGTGAAGGCAACAGTGGCGGCCTGGCCGCGGTGTACAGGGTGCTGCGGGCCCGTCCGTCCGGCGCCGGCAGCGGGCAACGAGGCGATGGCGCCGTCGTGGCGGCGAGCATGCCGGGGGGTGCGGCGCCGGCGAGTTGTACATGCGCCTCAGCGTTGAGAGTGAACGGGCCATCAGTCTCGGCCGATTCGACGTCGATGAGCGCAGCGGAGCCGCCGACACCGGCGTGGTCGATCAGGAGACGGACAGCCCCAGCGCTCAAACGGTCCCTCACCGTGGCGATGCCCTCGCGGGTGAAAGGTCCGCGGGAAGGGCTTCCATTGCGACACAGGCCTCACGGAGTTTATTAGTCAGGTCCTGCAACCGGTCGACACGGCGGGCCATCAGGACGACATCCGAGGCGCCTGCCAGGAGGCGGGCATATGCGGCGCCAATGCCGGAGGAAGGGTCCGAGTCATGGCCTCAAAGTACTTCAGGTGATTGTCCCTAGTCAAGCGTTTGACATTTATGAAGGTTCCTTATGCTCGGACTTAGGAGCGGAGGCAGCGATCCGCCTCCCTGCCGATCGGCATCTGTGGCCCGCCCAGGCTCACGAGCAGTTCCGGCCCTGAGCCCGAGCGTCACGTCCGGCAATGGCACCCCTCGCCAAGGCTGGACACCGAGGCGTAGCGCCGACCCCTTCCCCGCTACTTCCGCGTTCAGGAACTCCACCTCACCGACGGTGGCGCGGCTCTGCGATCAGCAGACACAGCGGCTGACGGCGCTCCTGACCGGACGGCGGACACTTGCACATGAGCGAATCGACGGTGAAGTTCCACGTGGCGAAGATCCTCGACAAGCTGGGCGTCAGTCCCCGCGGCGGGGCGGCCGCACTCGCCCACGAATGGGGCGAGTCGTAGTCGGCGGGGCTCGAACGTGCTTCAGGACTCCCTGAGCCGGGAGCCCTGAAGCCGCACTGAAGGAGGCCTCATGAGTGAGGCGGGCTCATTCGGCGCCGAAGCTGTAGGTCCCCGAGCCGACCTCGAACACGGCGGCTCCGTTCTCCATCCGGAGGAACCGAACTCCCTTGGCGTTGTCGGCCGGTCGGCCGCTCTCGGTGACCGCCCACCGGGATGTCGCCGGTACGTGGACCTCGGCGACGGTGTTGACCGGCACTGTCACCTTCAGGTCGAAGGTGCCGTTGTGCGTGCTCCACTGCGACGACAGCGGGCCGTAGACGGTCTTGAGGCGTCCGGAGCCTTCCGTCAGCCCCCCGCCGGGTACCGGCGCGATCCGGGAGCGCTTGTAGCCGGGCTCGATCGCGGAGAGACCGCCGATGTTCTGGAACATCCAGTCACCCACGGCACCGTAGGCGTAGTGGTTGAAGGAGTTCATGTCGACCGGGCCGAAGCTGCCGTCGGGCATGATCGAGTTCCAGCGCTCCCACGTGGTGGTGGCACCGTTGACGACCTCGTAGCCCCAGGACGGGTAGTCCTTGAGCAGCAGCATCTTGTAGGCCAGGTCGCTCCGGCCGATCTTGCTCAGCGCCGGCAGCAGCAGCGGGGTGCCGATGAAGCCGGTCCTGAGGTGGTAGTCGGTGAGCGCCAGTTTGGCCACGAACTTGTCGCCGACCTTCGCGACCAGAGCCGGATCCTGGACCAGGTTCATGCCGAGGGCCATCGCGTACCCGGTCTGCGAGTTGCCCTTGACGGTGCCGTCGGCGGCGACGTAGGCCTTGGTGAACGCGTCACGGATGTCGGCGGAGAGCTTGCCGTAGTCGGACGCCGCCGTGTCGTCGCCGAGGGCCTTGGCCACCTCCGACATCATGCGGGCGTCCTCGGCGTAGTAGGCCGTGCCCAGGATGCCCTGCTCGGTCGGATCGTCCAGATTCAGCCAGTCGTTGGTGAAGAAGGTGGTGCGGTCGGGTTCGAGGAGATCCGGTCCGGCGCTGTCGCGGACGAACTGGAAGAACTTCTGCATGGCGGCGTAGTTCTCGCGCAGGATGCGGGTGTCGTCGTACGAGTGCCACACGTTGTACGGCACGGTGATCATCACGTCGGACCACCCGACACCGCTGTCGCCGAACTGGCCCTGGGGGGTCGGTACGACCGCCGGCAGGTCACCGTTGGCGTACTGGGAGTTGCGGAGGTCCGCCATCCAGTGGGACAGGAACGCGCGGGTGTCGACCAGGTAGTTGGCCGTCGGCGCGAACAGGCTGATGTCTCCGGTCCATCCCAGGCGCTCGTCGCGGGCCGGGGTGTCGGTGGGAATGGAGAGGAAGTTGCCCCGCTGGCTCCAGGAGATGTTGCTCACCAGTTGGTTCAGCATGCTGTCCGAGGACTTCAGGGTGCCGGTGGAGGGGAGGTCGGAGCCCCATACGACGCCCTTGACGTCGGAGGTCGCCGGCGGCTCGTCCACCCCGGTGATCTCGATGTAGCGGAACCCGTGCTGGGTGAAGGTGGGTTCGTAGGTCACTGTCCCGGGCTGGGCGAAGGTGTAGCGGTCGGTGACCTTGGCGCTGCGGAAGTTGTCGGTGTAGAGGGTGCCGTCCTTGTTGAGCACCTCGGCGTAGCGGATCTTGACGGTCTGGCCGACGGAGCCGGTGAGAGTCAGGCGTGACACGCCGACCATGTTCTGGCCGAGGTCGTAGACGTACGTGCCGACGGTGGGCTCGGTCCTCTTCTGCGCCTGGAGCACCTGGGTCTGCCGAACCGGCTCGTCACTCTGCGGGACCAGGAGGGCGGTCTGGGACTTCACGCTCGCGGCGGATTCCCACGTCGCGTCGTCGAATCCGGGCCGGCTCCAGCCCGTCGGCTCCAGGCGGGCGTCGTAGGTCTCTCCGTCCTGCAGGTCCGCCTTTGCGTAGGGGCCGTCCGCCGCCTTCCACGAACCGTCCGAGGCGATCCACTGGACCGAGCCGTCGGTGTAGGTGATGCGTATCTTGGCCACGAGGGCGGGGGCGTCCCCGTACTGACGGGTCCAGCCGAGCCCGACCTTGCCGGCCCACCAGCCGTCCGCGAGGGACGCGCCGATCGCGTTGTCGCCGCGTGCGATCAGCTTTGTCACGTCATAGGTCTGGGCCTGGACGCGCTGGTGGTAGTTCGTCCAGCCCGGGGCGAGCTCCTGATCGCCGACCCGCTTGCCGTTGAGTTGCAGTTCGTAGAGGCCGAGTGCCGATGCGTAGACCCGCGCGGAGGCGACTTTCTTGCCTGCCTCGGTCGCGAAGTCCTTGCGCAGCAGCGGCAGTGGCCGGGCCGCGGGGGCGTAGAGGGCGTCCGTGGTGCCGGACACGACGAGGGCGGAGTCGACGATGTCACCACCGCTGAAGGGGTTGCGCCCGGAGGCGAAGTCGGTGTCGAGCAGGGTGCTGCCGTCGGTGCCGGTCACGGCAGCGTCGTAGACGGTTCCGCGTTCGCCGCAGCATGCGTGTGTGCGGAAGCCGATGTAGCCCTTGCTGAACGTGGAGTCCGTGAATGTGTTGACCAGTTGGCCGTCTAGGGTCGTCTTGATGGTGGCGCCCACCACGTCGTAGCGGACGGTGTGCCGGCCGGCGAGGAGACTCGCGTCGGTGAAGCCGAAGGGCGCGAGATCCACTTCCTGGAGCACGGTGTAGTTGCCCGCGACCTGCTTGTGCAGTCTCAGTGTGGGGGTCGGGCCGGTCACGTTGAACTGCCACATGTAGCCGTTGCTCGTGTCGGAGGCACGCAGGAACATGCCGAAGGCAGCGCTGTCCAGCTTGAAATCGACCGTTGCGGTGTAGTCGGTCCACTTGTCGAGCTCACTCGGCCCCGCAGGACGAGTGATCCACTGGGCGCCGTCCCAGTCACCGGGATTCAGGAGGCCCGTCTCGAAGTACGCGTCCGCGCTCCACCCGCTCGCAACTCCCCTGTCGTCCCAGGCCCGGACACGCCAGTAGTAACGCGAGGCCGCCTTCAGACCGGGACCGCCGTACCGCACGTCGACCTGACGGTCGGACTTCACCTTGCCGGACGACCACACATCGGCGGACCCCGGCGTGCGTCCGACCTGGATCTCGTAGGCCCTCTGCGAGGTCGCCCGCCGGTTCGATGTCAACTGCCAGCCGAAGACCGGGTCTTCGCCACTGATGCCCAGCGGGTTGACCCGGCCGTTGGCGGTCAGAGCAGTCACGGTGAACGGTGCATCCGACACCGCCGCCGACACTGCGGAGGACATCGGCGTCGGCAGGGTCGCCACGCTTGCGACGACGACCAACATCACAAGACCTCTGACGAATTTGAGCAGGAGCGAGCGTTTGCGGAGCATGACATCTCCATGAATTGAAACGTTTCAAACAGCTGGATTGCCGGAACGTTAACCATGTGGCGAGCGACACGTCAACAAGCGGAACGCAGACTCCTGAAGAGTTCTGCCCGCACCGCGACGACGAAGAGAAACATCATGCGCGAGCTTGCCCGTACGGCAACCGGGTCTTGCGGGCTCGTCAGGGCCGCACAATCCTGACGAGACGGATCTTGGACCCTGCGCTCTCTGTTCTCTCCACGTGGAACGGGTCCCAGAGGCGTTATGACGGAGTCGCATTGCTTGTCGGCGTCAGCATCGCTCGCCGCCACGCGCCGCCAGAAAATGAGTGCATCACTCAACGTAATTCTCGAGGACCACGCCTTCCCCCAGTCTCCGAAGGGGGATCGGTCATGGAGAAGGGTATGCAGGGGAAAAATCCTTCCCCCTCACACCGCGCTCTTCTGATGCAAAGCTGGGTCACGCACTGAGCAAGACATTCGAGGAGCCCCATGACCACGTCCAAATCCGGCCGCCCCACGGCCGCCGTTGCCTTTCATCCGGGCTACAGCCACGCAGCGGTCATCGCAGAAGCCGTGGCGCGCGGCGCAGCGGAAGCCTGCGCCGAGGTGATCTCGACATCCGTGGACTCCATCACCGGGCGTACCGTCCTCGCCGCCTGGCCACAAGGCTGCCTTTGACACCAGAGCCATACGCTCGGTACGCACCCTGGGACGCCGAGTCTTCTTCCACCTGTTGCCGTAGAGGCCGGAGTCAATATCATACTCATATATGAGTAAAGCCGAACATGGACAGGATCACCCACCCTCCCAGCTCCGGGTTCCTGTGCGAGGCTGCAAATCATGAACCGCAACCCTCATCTGAACGAGTTGGGGGAGTTCCTCAAAGCCCGCCGTGCCGAACTCAGTCCTTCCGAGGTCGGACTCCGCGCCGGGGAACGGCGGCGCGTGAGCGGTCTGCGCCGTGAGGAGGTGGCACTCCTCGCCGCGATCAGCACCGAGTACTACACGCGCATCGAGCAGGGCCGTCTCCAGGCATCGGCTCCCCTGCTCGACGAACTCGCCAAGGCACTCCGCCTCAAAGACGACCAGCGCACCTACCTCTTCGACCTCGCGGCGAAGGAGAGGGTGCGCCCCTCCGCGTCACGCGAGCGCCAGCAGGTGGATACCCAGCTACAGCGCATGCTGGACGATCTCACCGCCTCCCCGGCCTTCGTCATCGGCCGACGCACCGACATCCTCGGCTGGAACCAGCTCGCCCCCGCCCTGTGGACCGATTTCGGGCGCTACCCGGAACAGGAGCGCGTGTTCGTCCGGTTGCTGTTCACCGAACCCTGGATGCGTGAGCTGTATGCCGACTGGGAAGAGGTCACCCGGCTGGCCATCGCCCAACTGCGCATGGAAAGCGCCCGTTACCCCGACGATCAGCGCCTCGCCGCCCTGGTCGAGGAACTCTCCGCCCGCGACACACAGTTCCGGCAGTGGTGGACCGAACACGACGTCTCCATGCGGGGCAAGGGCGTCAAGAAGCTTCATCACCCGGCGGTGGGCGAGCTGACCCTCGACTGGAACACCCTCACCTGCGGCACGGACCCCGACCAGCACATCATCGTGTGGAACGCCGAACCCGCCACCCCGTCCCACGACAGGCTGCGCCTCCTGGCTTCCTGGGCCGCGGACCAGAAGCGGTCGACGTCCGACACCGCCACCTGAGCCCTCTCCCCCTTACGGGCGGCTGGAGGGCTGTGCAATTGTCGGCTCGGTCGTCAGTTGCTGTCGTCAGTTGCTTCGATACCGCCGTCTGGGAGGCACTCGGACGCCGGGCCCGCTCGTTCCGCCCCTGGAGGTCCTGCCTCAGACTGCTCCGCGTGCTTGCTCTCATCGGCGTACCGGAGCACAACCGCGAGGAGCATGGCATTCTCTCGTCGGCACCGGCGTCATGGGGGGAGAGATTCGTCCCCCCTATGGCCGTATCCCAGCCTAGAACCCTCCCCTTTTCCGAGCGCACATGAGACGGAAGGGTCGGACACCTCAACGACCGCATGCCAAGCAATGAGGTGCTTCGAATGAAGGCAGTAGGTTTCACGGAATTCGGTGGACCAGAGGTGCTTCAGGTTCTTGAGCTGCCCGCACCCGAGGCCGGTCCGGGCGAGGTGCGCATCCGGGTGGCCGCCGCGACCGTCAACGCTGTCGACGCCCTCCAGCGCAGCGGCCCCGCCCGGTCGCCGGACGCCCAGCCGCCGTTCGTCCCCGGCATGGAAGCCGCAGGCGTCGTGGACCAGATAGGCACAGGCACGGACACGGATCTGAGCGTCGGCGACCGCGTGATGGCGATCGTGCTCGCCGACGGCTCACGCGGTGCGTACGCCGAACAGGTCGTGGTCCCGGCGGAGTCGGTCGTCCGCGCTCCCCACGGCGCGAGCGACGTGCAGGCCTCCTCCCTCCCGATGAACGGACTGACCGCGCGCCTGGCCCTGGACACCCTCGGCCTGGAACCCGGCCAGACTGTCGCGATCACGGGAGCGGCCGGAGCGGTGGGCGGATACGCCGTCCAGCTGGCCAAGGCGGACGGGCTCCGTGTGGTCGCCGACGCCTCGGAGCAGGACGAGGCCCTGATCAAGGAACTCGGCGCCGACGTCGTACTCCGTCGCGGCGCCGAGTACCCGGACCGGGTACGCGCAGAGGTCCCGGAGGGCGTCGACGGACTCCTCGACGGCGCGTCGCTCGGCGCTCTCACCGCCCGAGCGGTGCGTGACGGCGGCCGGGTGGTGACACTGCGCGGCTACGACGCCCCCGGCGAACGGGACGTCGTCTTCGAGCCGATCGTCGTGTTCCGGTATCTCCGGGAGCACGCCAAGCTCGACCGGCTCCGGCAACAGGTGGAGGACGGCCTCATCACTCTCCGGGTCGCCAAGTCACTCCCGGCGGAACAGGCCGCCGAGGCGCACCGACTCCTCGCCGCAGGCGGTGTTCGGGGCCGACTGGTCCTGACGTTCTGAGCAGAATCAAGTACGTCAGCGCCACCTCACGGCTGTGGCCGGACGTTGAACAACCTCCGGCCGCA
>NZ_KQ948750.1 GCF_001514195.1 Streptomyces griseorubiginosus
CGACCGGACCGTGTTATGCGCGCAACGAGAGGACGAACTGGTGGGCATTTTAGCGCGAGACAGAACACTGGCCGCGATGCGCTGTTGGCCTCGTTGGGCAGCGGGTTCACAGGCACGGGGCCGAGCCCGACCGAATCACAGAGTTGCGGAGTTCGCCGACGCCTCTGATCTCACTGATCACCTGTATGGTCGGCCGCGGGGGCACCTCGCGTTCATGGCCGGTGCCCGTTTCGTTCGGCGTTCCGGTCGTGATCAGGTCCCCGGGCAGAAGGGTGACGACTCTACTGACGTGCGCGATGACGGTGGCGACGTCGAAATGCAGTTCCGAGGTGCTCGCCTTCTGCCGGACGCGCCCGTCGACGAAGCAGTTCATCGTCAGACCGCGGCCGCCGATCGGCACATCGTCGGTCGTGACCAGGGCAGGCCCCACCGCGGTGGCGACGGCAGTCGGCGCGGTGCCCTGCGGGCCGTTCCGCACGACGACGTCATTGACCACGGTGTAGCCCGCGACATGGCCCAGGGCTGTCCGGGCCGTCACCTCCCGGGCCCTTCGCCCGATCACCACACCGAGTTCCACACCCCAGGTCACGTCCTGCCCCTCGGTCGGCACACGGACGTCATCGTCGGCACCTACGACAACATGGCCGCCGCTCCGCACGGAGAACTCCGGTACGGCCGGGACGGGGCATCCCAACTCTCTTATTCGAAGCGGATAGTTGGGGTCAACGGCAATCACCTTGCCGGGGCGGACGATCAGCGGTGCGTGGGAGATGTCGTCCAGCCTGAGGCGCTCACCGGTGTCCGCGCCGGCTCGTTCCCACCAGTCGTCGCCGGACGAGATCAGCGCCCCGACATCCGGGTACGGCAGCAGCACACAGTGCTTCTTCTGCAGCCGCGCGGCGGCCGTACGGTGCTGTCCCAGGCGCACGGTGCTGAGCTTCACCGGTGGAACTCCTTCGGTAGTGCTGCGAACCTGTCGGGAAAAGGTCCTCCGCCGATGACGCCAGCGGGGACGGACAGCGGCGCAGGAGCCCGTTCTTCGAGGTGCTCCGCGGACCCCGTGGCGGGTCGGTACGGCAGGAGCAGGCGGAAAGTGCAGCCGTTCCCCGGCCGGATGTCCAGTTCCAGACGGCCGCCATTGGCCTCCGCGGCGCCGGCAGCGATCGCCAGTCCCAATCCCGATCCCGTCGCGGCCTGTTGGGCGGAAGGGGCGCGATAGAAACGCTCGAACACGCGCCGAGCGTCCGACGCGGCGAGGCCAGTACCGTCGTCGGCGACCTCGACGACACAGACACGCGTCCCGGGGATGAAGGGAGGGTTGCCACTGGCGCGGCCCTCCCCGTCCGTCCCCTGACCGCCCGGACGTACCCGGAAGGTGCCCACACGCACCCGGACATGCGTCCCGGGCGGGGTGTGGACGCAGGCGTTGGTGAGCAGGTTGAACAGGATCTGCGTCAGCTGAAGCGGGTCGCCGAGGGCGTCGACGACATCGAGCTCGGCTTCATGAGGATCGCCCTGCATGTCGGAGAGGGCGCCCAGGCCGATGCTGTGGTCGGGGTACTGCACAGCGACGGCGGCGATACTGTCCGCGGCCAGGGACAGCAGGTCGACCGGCTGCCACCGTGTCACGGGTACATCACCCACCTTGGCCAGCTGGGACAGACTCTCGACGAGGCGACTCATCCGCTCCGCGTTCCGCACGATCAGCTGCTGTGCCTCATGACGTCGTTCCGGGCTCATGTCCGTTTCCTGTACGAGGAGTTCGGCGAAGCCCTGCAAGGAGGTCAGAGGTGTGCGCAGTTCGTGACCGGCGTCCGCCAGGAAGTGGCGCAGTCGCTGTTCGGACGCCTCCGCGCGGTGCAGCGCGGTGCGCAACCGGTCGAGCATGGTGTTCAGAGCCCGGCTGAGGTGGCCGACCTCGGTGACCCCGTGCCGGTCCGGGACACACAGCTCCAACTCGCCGTCGGCGATGCGCCGGGCCGTGCGCTCGACCCCGGCCAGCGGCCGCAGCCCCATGCGCACGACGAGGCTGCCGAAGAGTATGACACCCACGGCGACGGCGACCCCCACGGCGAGGCTGAACCACAACATCCTGACCGTGGCCGCATCCACCTCTTCGAGAGGCAGCGCCACCACCACCCTGGTGCCGTCGGGCCACGACCGGGCAATCACCCGCCAGTCACTGCCACCGTCGACGGCGGCGAACGTGGCGGGCCGGCCGTCGCGCAGACCGAGTGCCGACTCCGACGAGGGCAGCCGCGGCCCGGCACCGCCGTCGCCACCGCCCAGCGATCCGGCCATCCGGTGTCCAGCGCTGTCGTAGAAGTACACCCGGTAGTCCGAGGGCAGGGCGTCGTGGTCCGTGCCGGCCGTCCCCTGCGCCGTCCGGCCGTCGGCGACGTCCCGGTCCAGCTCGGCCACCGGCTGGAAACGGCTGAGCCGTCCGTCGACCTGGTCCGTGAGCCAGGTGTGCAGCACGACGAGCCCCGTCGCCTGGCAGAGCAGCACCGCCGAGGTGGCCAGCAAAGTGGCGCCGAGGACCAACCGGGCCCGCAAGGAGCGCGGTTGCAGTCTCCTGAGCCGAAACATCACCGCACCGCCGCCCCCGGTCCGGGACGGGCGACGCGCAGACAGTAGCCGACACCGCGAATCGTGTGGATGAGCGGCGGTTCGAACCGGTCGATCTTGCGCCGCAGGTTGCGTACGTAGGTGTCGACGATGCGGGCGTCCCCGGCGAAGTCGTAGTGCCAGACCTCGGACAGGATCTCCCTCTTGCCCACCACCCGTTCCGGCTGCGCCAGCAGACAGACCAGCAGCCGGAACTCGGTGGGCGACAACTGGATCGGCAGGCCCGCCCGCGACACCTCGTGGCTCTGCTCGTCCACCACCAGATCGGCGTACCGCAGGGGCGGGCGTCTGTCCCCGCTCCCGGGCGGCATGTCGCTGCGCCGCAGGATGGCTCGGATGCGCAGCAGTACTTCCTGCACGTGGAAGGGCTTGGTGACGTAGTCGTCCCCGCCGGAGCTGAGGCCGATGATGCGGTCCTCGACATCCGTACGGGCCGTCAGGAACAGCACGGGGATGTACACACCCTCCGCGCGCAGGTGCCGGGTGACCGCGAAACCGTCGATGTCCGGGAGACCCACGTCCAGCAGGATGAGATCCGGACGGCTCCGGCCCGCCTCGAACATGGCCGTCTGTCCCGTGTCGGCGGTGTGCACCGCGTATCCCGCTGCGTGCAGGGCGGAGGTGAGCAGGGTCCGGATGCTGGGGTCGTCCTCGACCACGAGCACGTGGTGTCTGGGCGGCGCGAAAGCCGACGGCACGACGGACATGGAACTTCCTTCGCTGGTGCGGGGGTCGAAGGGCAGCGGACGCCCCGGACGGCGTCCCACAGGGGAAGGAACTGCCGTCCGGGGCGACGGAGATCAGCCGGTGACCTCCTTGTTCTTGCTCAGCGCCTTGATGCGCTGGGTGACCGTCGTGCGCAGCTTCTCGACAGCGGAGTCCAGCTCCTTCCCGTCGGCTCCGGCCTTCTCCGCCTGTTCGGCGATGTCGTTCAGCGCCTTCACAGCGGTCCCGGAGCCGTAGAACTTCTCGTACAGCTCCTTGTAGGCCTTCTTGTAGACGGGATCGAAGGCGTCCGAGTCCAGGAAGCGTTCCTTCACGGGGTGGCCCATCATGGCGCCGAACCCGCCACCGTCACCTTGGCCGTCCTGACCGCCTTGGCCGCCTTGACCGCCTTGGCCGCCTTGGCCGTTCTGGCCGCCTTGGCCGTTCTGGCCGCCTGGCATGCCTGACGGAATCCCCTCCGGCATCCCCGACGGCATCCCCGACGGCATCCCGGTGGGCATTCCCGACGGCAGCGCCTCCGGCATCCCGAACGGCGCGCCAGAGGGCGCATTCTGCGTCCCCTGGCCGGCTGCGCCTTGGCCGCCTTGGTCGCCCTGACCCGCTGCGCCCCCGCCTCCGAAGGCTCCGCCCATGCCCGTGTCGTCGTCCGGGCCCGACGTCGCGTCGCCGCTGAAGGTGAGGTTGTAGTCCCACCCGAGGACCGAGAACTTCTTGGTGTCCAGGTCGTACCAGAGCAGGTAGTTCTTGCCCGGTCCGGCCATGTCGTCGAAGTTCATCAACAGGTTCTGCGCCGCGAGGTACGTGGCCAGGGACTCGACGTCCACGTGCTGGTCGAGTTCTTTCTCGAACTCCTCGTCCGATGCCTTGTTCGCCCACTTGATGAGCTTCATGACGGGCTCCAGGTCCTGGCTGCCGACCTTGTTGAGCTGTTCGAACGAGTCCTCGTAGTCGGTCGGATCGTCACCCTTGTACTCGAAGCTGCCACCCGCCCGCGCCTTGTACAGGACTCCGTTGCCGTCGCCGATGGATTCGGCGTACTCGGTGTCCGGGCTCTCGACCATCAACCGGGTGGCGGCCGGACGGTTGTTGACCTTCACCGACGTGAAGGCGTACCGCTCGCTCTTCTGGCCGGTGGTCTCCGTCAGGTTCAGCGAGAGCGCCTCGTTCACCGGTACCTGGCCGTTGCTGCCGGGGCGCAGCGAGATCTCGCGCTCCCCCTGGTAGGCACGGCCCTCGACGAACTCGTCGATCTTGATGAGCCAGGGCAGCTCTTCCGGCTTCGTCTCGGAGAGGTTGTACTGCATGATCCCGCCCATGCCACCGGCCATGCCACCGCCGGCGCCACCACCTCCGGCTGCTCCGCCGGGACCGCCGCCGTTGTCCTGGCCGCGGTCCCGGCCCCCGGCCCCGTCGTCCTGCGACGGGGCCGGGGCGCCCTGTGCGGCTCCGCCGGGCCTGGTCCGGCCGCCACCGGGCCCGCCCTGGCTGTTTCCGCGCAGGGACATCAGGGTGGAATTCCCCTTCAGGCGGATCCCGACGTCCTCGAGATACACGCCGTCAATGGTGAGGTCGGCCTCGATGTACTCCTTGGTGCCGTCCTCCCGGAACTCCTTCATCATCTTGGTGAACTCTGTCTGGTCGTACTCGAGTTGGACGGAGTGGGCCACGGATGTGTCGTAGAGATCGACCGCGCCCCGCACGTCGTCCGTGATCGCGTCGGCCTCCACCACGGAGGACGAGGTGACATACGGCGATATGCGGGCGTCGCCGAAGACGTAGACCATCACCGCCAGCCCCGCGCACAGGGCCGCGGCCGGCTTCCAGTGGTGCCGCAACCGTACGGGGACACGGTCCCGCAGCCGCCGTGGCCTGCGTACCGGCGCGCTGCTGCTCATCACAGGTCGGTCGTGTCGTAACCGGTCAGGACCGTCACCCGCTGGCCCGAAGTGCGTTCCTGGAGCGCGGTCACCAGGTCGCTGGGTTCGGTGCCCTTCTTCATGCGCACCGTGTAGAACACTTCGGTCAGCGCCCCGCCACGGATGGTCTCCGTGCTCACCAGCTCGAACTCGGTGGTGTAGCGGATGAGGACGTCGCGTATGTCCGCCGAGTAGTCATCGCCGGCCGGAACCTGGACCTTCACGACCTGGCGCTGCACGTTCAGCGCGAACCAGTCGAACTTGTACATCACGACGATGACGACGCTGATCACGACCGCGGCGACCGCGGCGAGGGTGTAGAAGCGGGCGCCGGCGGCCATACCCACGGCCATCGCCAGGAAGATGAAGCCGACGTCTCGGGTTTCCTTGACCGCGTTCCGGAACCGAACCACGGACAGTGCGCCTACGAGCGAGAAGGCGCGGGCCAGGTTGGATCCCACGACCAGCATGATCAGCGCGACGATCATGCCGACGATGACGAGCGTCTGGACGTAGGACTGGCTGTAGGAGACGTTGCGGTGCGTGTACCGGTAGACGTAACCGATCATCGTGCTGAGGATGAACGACAGCGCCATGGCCGCGACCACGTCGGTGACGCTGAACGTACCGCTGAGTTCCTGCAGATCGAAGTTCACTGTGCTCCTGCTTTCAGGGGCGCCTCGGGCGCCGGCCGCTGCTGGGGCAGCGACTGCTCGGTGGGGGCGGGCGGCGGACAGTCCGCCTCGTTGACGTGGAAGACGGACCGGGGGGCCAGCCCGAACGCCTCGACGGACTGCACGTACTTGGAGACCCGGATCAGGTTGAGGTTCCGGCGTGCGGCGAGGTCCGTGATCCAGTGCGGGGTGCGCTCGTTGACCTTGATCTCCATCACCGACATATGGGGCGGGATGGTGAACCGGTTCTCGGGTGTGGCGATGCCGAAGTCGAAGTCCCGGTCGCGGCCGCGGATACGGCGGTCGAAGGTCACCCGCAGTCCGGTGTCCGCGTTCCGGCCGACCAGCGCCTCGCGCTGATAGCCGGTGATCGCGGTGGGCTGCAGGTTGAGCCGTATGACCAGGTCGAGGACCTCGTGGATGAAGGCCCGCTCCGCAGGCGAGTGCTCCACCAGCTCCCGCCCGTCGCACAGCTGCCGGGCGACACCGTAGGGAAGGGTGATCCGGCGCTTCTGCGTGACCCGGTTGACGCGTTGCTTGATCTCCACACAGACCGGCGACTCGTCCGTGACGCCGTCCAGGTCCCCGTAGTGGCGGACACGCAGCTTGCGCCGGAACTTCAGGCCCTCGATCTTCTCCCAGTAGAACCGCAGGTGCGGGGTGTCGTAGTACAGGCTCCAGACGCCGTAGCCGCCGACCGGGCTGTTCAGATCGCGGTCCATCCGCTCACTCAGTTCGTCGCGGATCTCGGCTGCCTGCTCGACCGGTACGAGGTACTTCAGCTCGAACCGGTTGAACGCGTGCAGCCTGCTGGCCACATGCAACGGCTGGTCCTGCGCCGGGTCCTGATCCTCCTCCCGGCCTTTCGACCTCCGCCATGTGGTCACCGGTAGTGCCACCATGCGCCTCCTTCGTCGTACGGCCCTGTCGGGCGACGAAGCAAACGAAACCGGGGTGATGTGAGAAGCCGCTGAGAATCGTGAGGTAATTCCAGGAGTACTTGAGATGGCCGGAAGGTGAACGGCACGCGTCAGGAGACGGCATATACAACGCGGGTCAGCGGGTCAGCGGGTCAGCGGGTCAGCGGGTCAGCGGGTCAGCGGGTCAGCGCACCCTGCCCCGCGGCTTCGACAGCGGCGGCAGCAGCTCCGGAGCAGGCAGCGGAGCACCGTCACACGCCTTCGCAGCACAAAACCGCACCCAACGCGTCTGCTCGATCTCCTCCTGGCGCCACCCCATCCAGTTTCAGAACATGGCGGACCCTGCCCACATCAGTGCCCCCATCCGTACGAGGTCCGGTACATCGGCGCCGTGACCATGACCAAGGTGATGCGGAACGGGCGGCCAGGCCGAAGCCAAGGCCGTAGTCTTCACCGGCAGGAGTGGGCAATGGGCGCTGTTGCGCTCCCTGGAGCTCCTTGATGCGGTGATCGCCGCCGAATCTACCTGGCCCCTACCTGGTTGGCCGGAACCTCGGACAGACGCTGGAGCTGGTCGCGCTGGTCGGCGTCGGCCGCACTCCAGTCGTGGCGCAGACCAGGGCTGAGCAGACCGGCGGTTACGACGCCTCCCTGTTCTTCCTGCTCGGCAGGGGCATGCTGGGTCTCCTGCCGATCCTCGTGCTGCCGCGCGGCCCGCGCGTCGATCAGGCCACCCAGGACAAGAGCCCCGGTCACAGGAGCACAACCCAGCGGCGGACCATCGGCACCCGTACCGGCGCGAGCACCGCGCATCACCTCTGATCCGCGTAGGCACCGACTCATCAACGGCCCTGCCCGAAGTCGGCTGCGGGGAGCACCAGGCGGAAGGTGCAGCCCTCGCCCAGGACGGTGTCGAGTTCGAGACGGCCGCCGTGGCCCTGGGCGATGGCCGCGGCGATGGCGAGGCCGAGACCGCTCCCGCCGTGGTTGCGGGAACGGGCGGGGTCGGCCCGGTAGAAGCGCTCGAAGACGTGCTCGGCGTCGACGGGGGCGAGGCCCGGTCCTTCGTCCGCCACCTCGATCACGCTGACCGGGAGGCGCTCCGGGAGCGGCGGCGAGGCCGAGGCGCGACCCGGCCGGTCGGTGCCGACGGTTCCAGGTCCGGTCTGTGTCGTGCCGACCCGTACGTGGACACGGGTGCCCGGCGGGGTGTGGATGCGGGCGTTGGACAGCAGGTTCTCCAGGATCTGGCCCAGGCGGTGCGGGTCACCGATCGTCTCGGCCATGTCGAGTTCGTCGGTGCCGCCCGGATCTGCCGGAGTGGGCAGCGGGCCGAGATCGACGGGATGGGACTGGCTGTGGACGGCGGCCGCACTCACCGCGTCCGCCCCGAGCGAGAGCAGGTCGACCCGTTCTTTGCGGTACGAGGGTTCACGGTCCAGGGTGGCAAGCAGTTGGAGGTCGTCGACGAGCAGGCTCATGCGCTCCGCGTTCTGCGCGATGAACCGGTTGGCCTCCCGCAGCTCACGCTCCGGGCGCCGCTCCGGACGCAGCGCGAGCTGGGCGTACCCCTGAATGGCCGTGAGCGGAGTGCGCAGTTCGTGCCCGGCGTCCGCGACGAACCGGCGCAGCCGCGCCTCGGAGGCCTCTCGGGCCAGCAGGGCGGACTGCAGCCGGTCGAGCATGGAGTTCAACACCCGGCCGAGCCGTCCGATTTCGGTGCGCGGGTCGGTGTCCGGCAGTCGCAGGTCGAGCCGGCCCGCGGTGATGTCCTGGGCAGTGCGCTCCGTCCTGGTCAGTGGCAGCAGTCCCAGCCTGACCACCCATCGGCCCAGGGCGAGCAGGCCGGCGATCGTGACGGCGAGCAGCACGGCGTTCAGCCACAGCAGCTTCGAGGTGGCGCCGTCGACGGTGTCGAGCGGCAGGGCGACCACCGCGCTCATGCCGTCCGGGCCAGGGTTGAGCAGTACCCGCCAGCGGCCGTCACCGCTGATGGCGGACACGGTTTCGGGGTGCCCGTCCCGCAAGCCGAGGTCCTGCGCCTGATCGGCCAGCCGAGGCCCCGGCTTTGCCTCCGTGCCGAGGGAGTTGTTCAGGCGATGCCCGGAGGAGTCGTAGAAGTAGACGTGGAAATCCGACGGCAGTACGTCCAGTCGCTCGGTCGGCGCGGGGAAAGCGCCACGGACGGCGTCGTAGAAGGCCGGGGTCGGGGGGTGGAACTCCACCAGCTGCTGGTCCACGCGATCGAGCAGCCAGGAGCGGAGCACCACGTAGCCGATGGCCTGGGAGGTCAGTACCGCCGCCGTGGCGAGGAGGGTGACGCCGAGGATCAGTCGTTGTCGGAGTGAGCCGGGCGGCCGGGGCAGGCGCGGGATCACGTCTCCGGCGTCCCCTCGTGGTCGCGGGGCAGCCGCAGGCAGTAGCCGACGCCGCGCACGGTCTGGATGAGCGGCGGCTCGAAGCAGTCGATCTTCCTGCGCAGGTAGCGGACGTACGTCTCGATGATCCTGGCGTCACCGGCGAAGTCGTAGCTCCAGACGTGGTCGAGGATCTGGACCTTGCTCACCACCTGGCCGGCGTTGGACAGGAGGTAGGCCAGGAGCTTGAACTCGGTCGGGGACAGGGCGATGTACTGTCCCGCGCGGTGCACCTCGTGAGCGCCCTCGTCGAGTTCGAGGTCGGCGTAGCGCAGGACGCTCGGTGGTGGCAGTGCCACGTCCACCGGTGCCGTGCGGCGCAGGATGGCCTCGATGCGAAGCAGCACCTCCTCGATGCTGAACGGTTTGGAGACGTAGTCGTCCCCGCCGACGCTCAGGCCCTGGATGCGGTCGTCGGTGCCGGTGCGGGCGGTCAGGAACAGGATCGGACACTCGTCCCCCGCCGCCCGCAGCCTGCGGGTCACCTCGAAGCCGTCCAGGTCGGGCAGCATCACGTCGAGCAGCACCAGGTGCGGTCGCAGGCGTTCGACCTCGACTAGGGCGGACCGTCCGGTGTCGGTGCTGCTCACCTCGTATCCGGTCAGGCGGAGCGTCGCCTCCAGCAGGGTGCGGATGCTGGGCTCGTCCTCGACCACGAGAAGCCGATGTCGCGGACGAGTCGTTGCGGACTGCTCGGTCATGACGTGATGCGGTTCCGTTCTCCCGGGTGGACCCCGTTGCTCCGGCGTCACCTACTTGGCGGCGCAGTCGTAGAGCACGTCGGCTCGTGCTCCGAAGCCCATCGCGCTGCCGCTGCTCGTGTTCGACGACGTGCCACCGTACGCCGATGCCGGAACCTTGGTGCAGTTGTCGGCGATCCAGTCGGAACGCTGCTTGCTGTAGTCAGCCGACCCGGTCATGCCCGGCCTGCCGCCGCTGTTCGTGTCGGATCCCAGGACGTAGCGTAGTTCCCCGCTCTTCGTCCACTCCTTCAACTGGTCCACCGACGGCGCGTTGTCGCTGCTGGTGAAACCGCCCATGCCGATGACGGTCTCGTCGGAGCCCAGGATGAAGGAGCTGGCGGCCATGGCACCGCCTTCGACGGCGAGCTTGATGCGGGCGTGGGGTGCGTGCTCCACGGCGTAGTCGAGGATCTTGCGCTGCTCGCTGGTGAGTTCGCCGCCGCCGAAGCCGCCGCGTCCGCTCGGGGCGTTCCGGGAACCGCTGCCGGGGAACGACGGCATGTTGCTGCCTCCCGAGGTCGAGCCTCCGGACATGCCGGGCATGCCGTTCGCTCCCCCTGTGGGCATAACGGACGGCATACCGGAGGGCATCCCCGAAGGAACATCGCCGGAGGAGGGCTGACCGGCCTGTCCCGAAGGCGCGTCACCCCCCGGGAAGCCCGACGGCATTCCCGACGGAAGGTCGCCGTCGTTCCCGCTCTGCCGGGGCATGCGGCCGCCCCCGCCGAAGCCCAACGTCGTCGGACCGGCCGTCGGGTTGGAGCCGCCCATCGCGGATGTCGAGCCCGGTACGCTGACCGCCCACGCTCCCGGGGCCACCAGGACCGACGCGACGGCGGCACCCACGGCGACCGTCAGCAGCCGCCCACGCCGCCGCGCGAGGAGCAGGAGGACGACCGCGGCGCAGCCGAGCAGCAGGACAGGCCACACCAGCCAGCCGTTCCAGTCGGAGTCACGGCGGATCAGTGCCACGGCCCAGACCGCGCTGACCACGACCGCGGCCACGCCCACCAGGGGCGCCCAGCGCACGCCGGCACGGTGGGCACGGACCAGGGCGGCGGTCAGTCCACCGCACAGGGCGGCGATCGCCGGAGCGAGCTGAGTCGTGTAGTAGGGGTGGAAGATGCCCTTCTGTGTCGAGTACACGGCCGCGCAGACCACCAGCCAGGTCCCCCACAGCAGCCAGCCGGAGGCCGGCAGCAGGGCGTCGGCGGACAGCATGCCGCGTCGGCGCATCACCACGCCGGCCAGGGCGACGGCCAGGGCGAGTGCGCTGAGCGGCAGCAGCCAGCTGATCTGGCCGCCCACCTGCGCGTTGAACAACCGGCCCAGGCCGGACGCGCCACCGAACCCGCCGCCGAAGCCGCCCATGCTCTGGGACATCCCGTCGCTCGAGCCGAAGACCCGGCCCAGCCCGTTGTAGCCGACCACGAGATCCCAGGCCGAACCGTCCTTGCTGCCGCCGATGTACGGGCGGTCGCCCGGCCAGAGGGCGACCATGGCGATCCACCACAAGGAGGACGCCGCCAGGATGGCCCCCGCGCCCAGCAGACGCCGCACTCGCGGTATCCAGGGGCCGCTTCCTCCCACGAGCCAGGCGAGAGTGAACGCGGGAATGACCATCCAGGCGGCGAGCATTTTGGTGAGGAATCCGCACCCGATGAGGAAGCCGCTCGCACACAGCCACCAGGTCGCGGTCCTGCCCTCGGCCTGCAATGCGCGGGTGAGCGCGTACGCCGCGGACACCAGCAGCAGGACGAGCAGTGTGTCGGGGTTGTTGTCCCGGTTGATGGCCACGGTGATGGGCGTGAGCGTGAGCACCAGTGCGGCGACCAGCGCCGCCCCCTCCCCCGCCCAGCGCCGCACGGTGCGGTGCAGGACGAGGACCGCGGCCACGCCCTCGATCATCTGCGGCAGCACCAGCGCCCAGCCGTGCAGCCCGAAGATCTTGCTGCTGACCACCTGCGGCCACAGCGCGGCCGGCGGCTTGTCGACCGTGACCACCCCAGCCGGGTCGAAGGAGCCGAAGAGGAAGTTGGTCCAGCTCTTCCCCATCGACTTCACGGCCGCCGAGTAGTAGCTGTTGGCCCACCCCAGAGAGCCCAGTGCCCAGCCGTACAGGACGGCCGCGAGCACGAGGATCGCTCCGAGTGCGGCCGGTGCCGCCCAGGCTGGCAGCGAGCGGACGAACGCAGGCGAGTCGTCGGGGGCCGAGGCGGCCGGTACGGGCTTGAGGTGCGTGGGATTGCTCATGTCGGAAGTCGCTCTCGTCAACGGGTACGGCGGGGGGCGCTGGTGAAGACGGCCAGCCGCAGCACGGTGAAGCGCACGCAGGTGACCACCACGGATGCCGTGGCGAGGATCGCGGTCTCCGCGGCTGTCGAGGCCCCGGGGTAGATCGACTTGAACCACAACACCGCGCCGGAGGTGACCAGGTACCCCAGGACGAACAGGCCCCCGGCGCCCAGGTGCGCCCGGGCGGGCGGAGCGGTGGAGTACCGGAAGGTGAGGCGCCGGTTCGCCTCCGTGTTGAGGACGGTGAGGACGAACAGCGAGACCAGGTTGGCGACAGCCGGGCTCCACCAACCGCGCAGCAGCCAGTACAGCAACGCCTGCCCGACCGTGGAGACGACACCGATCGCCAGGAAACAGCCGACCTCCCACGACAACGCGCCACGTCGGGTGGCGGGTGCGAGGACCGCGTCCGGGTGCTCGGCGGCCGGCGCGGGGCGAGACGGTACGTCGACCCGGGCGCCGCCGGATGCCTTGAGCCGCCCCATCCGCCAGAGCCCTCGCAGGTCGTCCGTGGCGGTGCCCACAACGTCCACCCGGGTGTCGACGTCCTCGACCCAGTCGACGGGGACCTCGTGGACGCGCAGCCCGTTGTGCTCGGCGAGCAGCAGCAGCTCGGTGTCGAAGAACCACGCGTTGTCGCGGGTCACCTGCAGCAACGGCCGCAGCACCTCGGTGCGGGCCGCCTTGAATCCGCACTGGGCGTCGGTGAACCGGGCGCCGTGCGTGAGCCGGATGATGCCGTTGTAGCAGCGGGAGATGAACTCGCGGCGCGGGCCGCGCACCGTGCGCGACCCAGGTGCCAGCCGGGACCCGATGGCGAGGTCCGAGTGACCGCTGGCCAGGGGCGCGACCAGCGGGAGCAGCCCGTCGAGGCCGGTGGACAGGTCCACGTCCATGTACGCGACGATGTCAGCGTCGCTGGCGCCCCAGACGGTGCGCAGGGCGAGCCCGCGGCCCTTGCGGTCGAGGTGGACGACTCCGACGCCCGGCAGTTCGTCGGCGAGGCGACGAGCGGTGGCAAGGGTGTCGTCGGTGCTGGCGTTGTCGGCGACCGTGATCCGCCATGGAAAGGGGAAGTCCGCCGCCAGTCGGGCGTGGAGTGTGCGCAGGCAGCCGGGCAAGGCGCGTTCCTCGTTGTAGACCGGCACGACGATGTCGACCGTCGCGGTACCGGCCTGTGCGTGAAAGGACCGCTCGACCTGCTGGAACGGGGCCAAGCGCTCCGGACGGGCGGTGGTCTCGGTGAGGTGGGGGGTGGGAGTCATGGCTTCCTCAGGCGTGAGGGGACGGCAGACTGCGGCTCTGAGGCCCTGGTCCGGGCCGCGGCCTCACTGTTGCCGCCCTGCCTGTGGAGGCGGGGAAAGAATGCTGGGAACTGACGGGGAGTCAGATCTATGGCCGAAAGCGCTCCCCCGGGTCACCGCGGCAAAGCCCCCACCTGGGTGTTACCTAGCTTGATCTATAACCTGTGCGGCGAGGTCACGGAGTGGCCGACTTCCTGTTCCGGGACGTGGCGTTGTCCGTCTTGTGGGGTGTGTGGACGTCGTGGCGTGGGGTGCGTCGGGAGTTCTTCCGGCCGGGCGGTCGTCCAGGTCCGGGGCGGGTGGGTTTCGGTGCTCCGGCCGGGCAGACGGCCATGGGGCGGATGTGCCGAAAGTCGCGGCGGACTCGTGCCGGGGTCAGCCTCTGTGAGGAGACGGGCCTCTCCCATGGGTGGCGCCGGTCGCCTGCGAGTGGCCGGGCCGGTCGCAGTTGGGTGCAGGCCGCGAGGATCAGCCACGTCCAGCGGTCCGCCGCCTCGAGGGTGCGGATCTTCGGACAGCTCCAGCCGAGGGTCTGCTTGAACAGGCGGAAGGTGTGCTCGATGTCGACAGGACGCAGGTATGCCTGCCAGAGCCGGTCTGCGTCCGTTGCGGTGGCGTCCGTGCCCGACCACCACAGCCAGACTGGCTTCGGGGTGGCTTAGCTGGGCAGATGGTCGATGTCCAGGCGGATCACGGTTCCCTCGACGATCGGGAGGGAGCCGTCGGCCGCAGCCCAGGAGGAAGGGTGCACGTTCGGTTCAACCGAGGCGGCAACCGCACCGTCAACCACGCTCTGCACCTGATCGCCGTGACCCAGGTGCGAGGCGACGGCGAAGGCGCCGCCTACTTCGCCAGGCAACTCACCGCCGGCAAGACCAAGACGGAGGCCCTGCGCCTGCTGCGGCGTCGCATCTCCGACCGCGTCCACCGGGACTTGCTCGCCGACCAAGCCGACCTCGACCAACCCCTCAACCCGCTACCCCCAACGCCAATGAGCCTGGCTGCTTGACAAAGGAGCATCGCCGAGCTCGACCGGCCGTCGGAGCGCTCGTAGCGTTCATCGACGAGTTCAAGCAGGTGTTCGGCGTCGACCCGGTCTGCCGTGTGCTCTCCGACCACGGACTGAAGATCGCAACCAGCACCTGATCATTCCAGTGTTGCGACGAGCTTAGCGAAGAGGTCTGCGAGGGTTGCACGATCGAGTATCCGGGACGCTCCTGCTCGCTGAGGGCACGGGACGTGGCCAACTGTGACACTCGAAGCCGCCAACTGAAGCGCTCAGTCACAGACATCGGAGTACCGCCTATTCACGGGAAGCGCCACACTTCTTCACGGAACGCCCACGGCCCGGAGATCGCATTTCAGCAGGTCAGCGAATTCCGTCGGTCAGCCGCCTCTCACGTCCGACGCTCAGCTCTACTTGTGACCGTCCCTGGCCGGGGCTCGGCGGGTCGTTGAACCGGTCGGACATCCCAGAGCACACCGAGGCCCAGAGCCGCAGATGCCTGGGGCTCGTACTGCCCACAGGTTCAGGCCGTACGTTTCGCGAAGACGCCTCACAGCGGTCGAGGGTGTCGTCAACCGTTGCTGCGTACCCACTGTGCGGCCTGAACCGTTTCCTCCTGGATGTCCTGCCGGGGCAGTTGAAGGCCGAGCGCGGTTTCCAGGGCATGGAAGTACAACTCGAACTCGTCGGTCAGCTCGGGGTGGTCCAGTTCGGCGCGGCGTATGGCCCGGTTGAGGAAGTCCAGCTGGCCGCCGCGGTAGTAAGGGGCGCGGCCCCGCTCGTACCAAATCAGTTCCAGGACACCCCAGTCGTCGTCGATACGGCGGCCGTCGCGCGTGTAGTCGAAGGTGTAGATGGCCTTGGCGGCGGTGGCGCTCAGCCGCACGGTCTCGGTGACTCCGAGTCGGGAGAGAGCCGCGCTGTCGGCCCGGATGCCGGGTGGCGTCTCGTGGTACATCACGAATGCCCAGTCGCCCGCCTGCCCGAAGCAGCAGCTCTCCCAGGCGATGTCCCAGGAATCGCGGCCGGTGCCGTCCATGCTGCGCAGGTCTGACAGACGTGTCCCGGCGGCGACCTGTTCGGGGTTCGCCCCGTGGAGCAGAGCGATCTGTTCGGCGCTGATGTCCTCACCCCGGAAGAAAGCGAGGTTGGTGTAGGGGTCCTGCTCACGCCATGTGCCGGCGATCCAAGCAAAGCGCTCCAGCGGGTCGCGTCCGCACGGCTGTGCCGTCTGGGCACCATCCATGCCGCCGCTGCGAAATCTGCTTCCCCAGGCAGGGTTGATCCGGTCCAGCATCTGGGCCTGCCCGGTGATGAGGTTGGTGACCGGGCCGTGGCCCGGAGTGTGAGCCACGATGTGCTCGGCGAGATGACGAACCGCGTCCTCAGCTACGAAGTACAGCACCTGATCAAGGTCCCCGGTGGCGAAGATCTCCTGGTAGGGGCTGCGGTAGCCACGCACCGTGCCGTCTTCGTCCAGGACGAGAAAGAGTCCACCGGGATCGCCCACACGCTGTGTGTACTGGTCGCGTGAGGTACCGGTAGGCGGGAACATGGCGTCATCGAGCAGGTCAGAGCCTGCGGTTGTCCGGCACCAGGCCTGTCTGAGTGCGTTCTCCGTCATCTGCATGGCCGCCAGTATGCGGCGAGGCACTGACAACCCACCGCCGCTACTCCCCGCCCTCGACGGCCTCACCCGCCAGCACCTGACCACCCCAACCCCGCGCTCGCTGCACCGCCGACACGTAGCAACGCGCAAGAACAACCGGCCCGTCAGGCCCGCGTCCTCGAACGCGTCAGGCTGGCGGGAGCCGGGCTGCGGGCGCGTCGGTGCAGGGGCGGGTACAGCAGGTGGCAGCCTGGAAAATCAGGCCGAACAGTTCGCAGATTATGCGGGCATCGACGAGTTCCTCCCAGTGCTCGGCGGTCCAGGCTAGACGTCCAGGAGCACGCCGAGGCCTTGCCCGAGCGGGGGTGAGGCTGCAGCCAGGGGATTCTGCGTCGGCGTCGCGGGTGATGAATCCGTCGCGGTCGAGTGAGCGCAGTGCTCGGGTGAGCTCTTTCGGGCTCGTCCTCGGCAGCCCTTGCGCCTGGGTTCCGTTCGGGTCTTGCGGACCACACGTACGCCCCGGCCGTCGTACGCGGCCGGAACGTAAGCGTGTTCGTCCGTGGGTCAGCAGTTGCGGATGGACCAGACCGGCGTCCAGTCGTAGCTGTACACAGTGTTGTCGGGCGTGAACCGCTTGAGCACGTTGCCGCTCTGACCGTAGAAGTACGAGGTGACCCCGCCGGTCTGCGAGTCGACGTAATAGCCGCCGCCGTTCCAGTACGACAGCGAGTACCGGGCGCAGTTGTAGAGGAAGAAGACCTTCCAGTCACCCGTCGTGGGGTCCCACACGGCGGTGCAGAGGCTACCGCTGGTGCAGTTGACCGTGCTGCCGCTGGCCACGTGGACGACCCTGCTGGCAGCCGGCGAGGTGGTCGGCGAGTTCGCTGCGGCGGACCGGGGCGTGACCCCGGCCGGTGCCGCAGGCAGTACCAGCACGTGACCGCCCTTGGCCGCGCCCTGCTGCGGAGCGGCCTGGGCCGGGCCCGCCACGAACAGGGCCGCCAGTGCCACTGCCAGCACACCGAAGAACCCGATGATGGATCGCATGTTGCGCATTCTGTCTTCAACCCCCTGCGATAAAAGGCCACTTGGACGCCACCACACTGACCGCGTCCGCCGTCGCCCCACCACACGTTTAAGCCGTGGCTTCAGGGTCGGCTCTCGCTCATCCTGCCGGTGATCCGCCACGTGAAGGACACCTGCCCTGCCCGCCGGAGGCGAGGATTCCGGCGGCCCACGTCAGACGGACGGCCCGGGCCGGGCTTCGAGCAGAGCGATGCCGACCTGGGTGATGGTGTGCAGGACGTACCTGCTGCGCCGGACGCTGAGCAGCAGGCCGGCCCGGCGCAGCACGGCGGTGTGCTGACTGGCGGCGGCGCCGGAGATACCGAACCGCGCCGCGAGCTCCCCGGTGGTCCGGCCGGTGACCACGTCCTCCAGGATCGCGGCCCGGGTTCGCCCGAGCAGCGCGCCCAGCTCCGTACCCTGCCGGCTGCCGCTGCTCACCCAGTGCGGGGTGTGCTCGACCGGGTAGACCAGCACCGGCGTCCAGTCAGCCGCAGGAAAGGCCAGGGTGATGGGTGTGCGGGTGCAGAAGAAAGAGGGCTGCAGCACCACGCCTCGCCCATGAAGGCGGACCTCGCGGTCGACGGGATAGTCGGCCTCCAGCACCGGCCAACGCCAGCGCAGAACAGGAGCGAAGCTCGCCAGCAGCCCGTCGGCGCCGCCCGCCAGAACGGCACGCGCACGGGCGGCCCGGTCAGCATCAACCTGGGCACAAATCTGCGGCCAGAACGGCGCGATGGCCCGCCCGTGGTAGCCGTGCAGGGCACTGCCCAGCCGGCGCAGCGCCTCCGATTCGCCGTCGGCCAGCGACCGCGCCCGATCCGGCAACGGCCGCCGCCGGTGCGGAGAAGCGGCGAGCAGCGCGAGGTCGCGGCGCAGGACGGCGGTCGACGTGCCCAGCACGGTGTCGAGGCCGGCGGCCAGTTCACGGCCGCCGCTCGGGGCGGGTGTGAGGAAATCCGGGAAGTAACCGCGCCCGGGAAGCAGCCCCGCCAACAACCGGTCGCCCGGACCGCCGAGGCACGGCCGCACCAACTGCCGCCACAGCCCGAACGACACGGCATCACCGCCCTGGAACAGGCCCTGGAAACTGTTGACGATCTCCCACAGAGGATCCGGCCCGGCAGCAACCCGCACCCGCGCGACGTCATCAGGCGTGAAGTGCACGCGCAACATAAGGAGTTCACTCCGATGCTGGTCGGCCATCGGGGGTGGTGCGGGCTTTGGAGGAGCGGTGTGCCCCCACCATCACTTCCGCACAGCATGCTCTGACAGGCGAACGCCTGGCCAGGTCCTTGCTTCCTGCTCTAAAAACGCAGGTCGGCAAAGCGCGAAGGTCCGTTCACTGCACACCCGGAAGCCGATCGGGCAACCAGGCCCCCAACAACCGATGCCGCAGAACGGGCCCCAGGGCTTCATAACCGCCCTGAAGCGACTGGCCCTCGCCGGCGCGGCTCCGGAACCGACATCGGCTCAAACGCCAGGCAGTGAACAGGCACCCGCCGTGCCGAGGGCGGGATACGCACCCCCACCGCACCAGGCGTGGAGGCCGACCGAGCTCATCAACCGGACACATCATCGGCCCCCGTCACCTCACGCACCCAAGAGCCGCCTGATCGCCGATCCCGCCGCCCGGAGGGTGGACCCGCCTCCTGCACGCATCCAGACCCACCTGCTGACCGGCAGCGGCGAGCCTCTACCGACCGGTCACCAGAGTCTCCGCCTGGCACCAGAACTGGGCGCGCATCCCCAGAACCTCACAGCCACCGCACGCGACAGCTCGGGCGCGCAGCTGTAGGGCTTCGAGGAGGTGGAACGGCGGAAAGGCCCACCTCACGCGCACAGAGGCGCCCTCGGAATCGAACAGTGCCTCTCAGGAACTCGTGGTAGCGATCTTTCACTCCAGCCGACGCTGACGTATCACGTCACGGGCACCTTCATCCCGAACAGCTTCTCCGCATTTCGGAATGCAATCTTCTCCTTGTCTTCGCGCGGCAAATCGACTCCGCGGAACCAGTCGGTCTGCTCCTTTATGTCCGCGAACGGGTAGTCGGTTGCGAACATCACTCGATCCACGCTTATGTACTTCAGCAGGAGATTGAGCAGTTCGGTCTGGGGGAATGCGCTGGTTGTGACCCAGAAGTTGTCCTGGAAGTATTTCCCGATGGGTTTCTCGAGCGAGTCTTTGGTCGGCTCGCCCATGTCATTGACGATCCGCTCGTAGTAGAAGGGAAGACCTTCTCCCATGTGACCGATGATGACTTTCAGTTTGGGGAATCTGTCGAAAACCCCGTACGTGATCATCCGAATGCATTGGATCAACACCTCCTGGTGCCAGCCATATCCAGACCCACTGAAAATGTAGTCTTGGTATTCTTCCGTGTATTTAGACCGCGTGGTGCTGTAGTAGATCTTGAAGATATCGTCAGCTGGATAGCCGGGATGCAGGTAGATCGGCACATCGAGAGCGACGGCACGTGCCAGCACAGGTTCGAAATCGGGATGATCGAGATACTTCTTCGCGATGTGTCCGTTGGTCAGCGCACCCAAGAAGCCATCTTCCCGAACCGAGCGTTCGAGCTCGTCCGCCGCCGCCTCCGGGCTCTGCAAGGGCAAGGTGGCGAAAGCCTTGAAGCGGTCCGGATATTTGGTGATCGGCCCGTCTACAAGTTGCCGGTTAAGACGATAGGCAAGGTCGATACCCCTCTGCCCGGGGACATTCTGCACAGAGGGTGTATGAGCAGAGAGGATTTGAACGTTGAGTCCCCCCGCATCCATATCCCCGATGCGGCGCTGACCCAGATCCGAAAGTCCAATTTCCTCAAGGAACGCTATGTGATCCTGATTGATGGAGTTCAGCTTCAACAGCGCGGGAGTCGAAAAGGTCTCCTCCGTGCCGATGAAGGGCAGGTCCTGGTCCCGCCGTGAAATGTCCGAAGTCTTGTCCGCAGTTTCGTTCTCGCTTGCTTCCGAGAGAATGGCGTGCGTGGACAAGCCGGCACCAATGCCAAGTGCCGTGCTGGCGGCGAGAAAGCCGCGGCGTCCCATGCGCTTCATGTCAGTCCTTCTCTTCAGGAGTTTGTGTGGTGAGGTATCCGTACGGCATCCGTCTGCCAGATGCTTCAGGGGGTCTTCGCGTCCTGCTCGCGCACCGCGGCAGGGCTCAGGGCGGGGAATCACTCGCCGGTGCGCAGCGGCTGTGGTGGAGCTGACGACCCCCGCGAGCGCGCTGCGCGGGGCGGCCGCTGCGAGCGGCCCCCGCACAGTTGTAGGCATGTGACCCCGCATGCGGCGACAGCGAACGCCGTCGCCAGCGCCCTGGCGGTCACCCCGAACCACCGCAGTTGACCATCAAGTTCCGGCATAGCCCCAACGCTAGGCCCGATTCCGTTCTGTTTCGTCATACTGCGGTCGTCATCCCTCGGGATACAGGCGGGACGACGTTACTCCGACGGGAGTACTCTCCGGAGCGCCGTTCGACACCCGAACGCGAATAAAGGCCTGCCGCAACTGGGCCCCCCGTCCAGGAGCCGCCGGAAGAGTGCCCTGCACTTTCCCCGAAGATGCTGCGTCGACTGCCATCACTAGCCGTCTAGATACGGACGGCATCGCTTATCCGCATGCCTACCTTCTACCGAGCAAACCTGAGACGAACGTTAAAGATCTGCTCACGGCCCTGACAGGCCATCAGTTGCGGTTGCTTCTCAAGCTGCTGCTTTTACCGTGGCCCAATCAAGGCGCCCAGTCCGCAACCGTTACCGAATCGGCAGTGAATGCAGGGCATCTGTATGTGCCGCATATCGGGATCGGCTGGGCGACGACCGTCCGTGGGGCGTCAACCGCCGCAAGAAAGGTGCCGCGAACACTCTGGCCGCGCTGAAGTCGATCCGCGCTGCCCGGCCCGACGGCGCACCAGGCCACGTGATCCTGGACAATCCGTCCGCCCACAAGGGCGTCGATATCCGCCGCTGGGCGCGGAAGCACAAGGTCGAGTTGGGCTTGACCCCGACCTACACCTCGCAGGCAAGCCGATCGATGCGCACTTCAGGCAGCTGCGATAATTCACCATTGCCAACTCCAACCACTCCAACCACCCCGTACCCGGCCCTGCACGCCTATCTGCCGTGACGCAACGCCAACGCCCGCCACCGCGACGTCCTGGCCGCTAAATACAAGGAATGCGCCCGTATCCGAAGCGAGAAGGGCATTCGCTGGGGCGAACGCCCGCTCACGACTGCGGCCTGACCAATATACTCAGGGGATCAGAGCACCAGCGCCGCGTGCAGCGCACTGAATGTCTCACGAAGCTCCGACGTGGCGATCAGATCAATCTCCATCTGCAAATGGCACACGTCGTCGGCGCCGTTCGGAGTCAAGGCCGCGTTTGAGATCTGCCGTAGCCGTGGGCTTACGCGCTCGTTGAAGTCCGTGAGCGGTTCTGGGGGCGGATATCCGTCGGACCTGACGGACGAGCAGTGGACGCTGGTGGAGCCATCGCTGCCGCCGGCGCGGGTGGGATCGAGGGGCGGGCGGCGGGCGGCGGGCGGCGGGAGCAACATCCGCGGCGTCGGATCGTGGACGCGATCTTCTACGTGGTTTTCGTACCGGGTGCGCCTGGGGGCAGCTGCCGAAGGACTTCCCACCATGGCCGACGGTGTACTGGTACTTCACCTGGTGGCACGACGACGGCACCGTCGAGCGCGTCCACGAGCACCGCGGGACAGGGTGCGCAAGGCTGACGGCCGCAACGCCGAACCGAGCGCGGGCCTGATCGACTCGCGGTCCATCCGCACCGCTGACACCGTCCCCGCCGCAACCAGGGGCTTCGACGCCGGAAAGAAGGTCAAGGGTCGCAAGCGCTTCCTGGTCACCGGCACCCTCGGCCTGCTCATTGCGGTCCACGTGGTCGCCGCGAGCGTCCAGGACCGCGACGGGGCCCGCCGACCGCTCTTGTGGGCCCGGCTCGACCACCCGCAGGTCCAGAAGTTCTGCGCGGATCAGGGCTTCTCAGGCCGCCTGGTCGATTGGACCGCCCGCATCCTCGGCCTCAAGCTGGACATCGTCCGCAAAGGCCCTGGCCAGCACGGCTTCCAGGCCCAACCCAAGCGGTGGGCGATCGAGCGCACCTTCTCTTGGCTCACCGCCCACCGCCGCCTCGCCCGGGACTACGAGACCATTCCGGCCCGGTCCGAGACCGTGATCCACTGGGCGTTGATCGGCATCATGGTCCGCAGGCTCACCCGCGGCCGACCGGCGACGCGGTCGGGCCCGCACCCGCTCGTACCCACCGCAACAGCCGGACAG
Organism: Streptomyces griseorubiginosus; assembly: GCF_001514195.1. Lineage (GTDB taxonomy): Bacteria > Actinomycetota > Actinomycetes > Streptomycetales > Streptomycetaceae > Streptomyces > Streptomyces griseorubiginosus. The sequence continues at coordinate 22,608 of NZ_KQ948750.1, forward strand.
GCCAGTTGACTCAGCTGAGCGATTCGAGGTCGTCGGGCGTGCCGTCAACGGCAGGTCCACACCCTGCGGGGAGGTGCGAGGCTACGAGTTCCACGGCCTCATCTGCAGCAACAGGGCCACCGATGTGCTCCCGCCCCGAACCGTTCGGCTCATACAGCCGCCGAACACGGAAGTGCCGTTCGCCGTGAGGGAAGATCGAGGGCAGGTCGTGCGACCATGGGAAACGGGTGCACCGGCTGAACTGCAGCGATCCATGGCTGACCAGCGGAAACAGAGCCCGGAGGGCAGGGTTTGCGTATGCCGCCTCCACTAGGGCTGTGTCTATGAGGTTCGCGTCCATGTCCCGCACGACCTGCCACTTAGCTGCCACAGGGTCGTCTGGTGCCGTTCCGAGTATGTCCATGTCTGCCATGCTCCGACGTTAGCTGACTCCGCAACGGCCGGTTCGTAGACCGCCGTTCGGTTTCCTCGCTGATGAGGCACTGCCTCACCGGAACCGCATCTGTCGCTTCTGTCAGGTGGCTCCCCTCAACAGCACTGGCCACTCCGGCGACACTTCAGCTGCAAGACAGAGCAGATCTCGGGTCTGCCGCACGATCGGGTGACATCTGAACTGGCTTGCCCTGTGGGGCGGGTGGGAGGGATGTCGCTGTGCCCAAGCCTTATCCGGACGAGTTCCGCCAGGACGTCGTGCGAGTCGCGAAGAACCGAGGTCCGGGTGTGACGGTCGAGCAGGTGGCCACCGACTTCGGAGTCCATCCGATGACGTTGTGGAAGTGGAGCGCCGCGCGGACATCGACGACGGAACCATGCCCGGGGTGACCGGCCAGGAGAGCGCCGAGCTTCGGAGGTCGCGTCGTCGGATCAAGCTGCTGGAGCAGGAGAACGAGGTCCTGCGGCGGGTCGCGGTCTATCTGTCGCAGGCCCATTTGCCGGGAACCGGACGGGAGTCGTTGGCTCTCCTACGTCCGGCCTCGGGCTGAACCGGCTACCGAGAGTGGCGTATACAAGGTACGCCGGATGCGACGGCCATCTGGCGTTTCCCGGAGATCCTGTTTCCTGGACGTAAAACAAAAACATGATCCGGTGACCGGCGCCCCGTGAGGCTCGTTGGCCGGGAGCAGAACAGTTCCTTTCTCTGCCCCGACCAACCCCTCCCATAAGGCAATCCTGTGGACGTCACATCACGCGTCGCATCCAAGACCCGTGTCACATCCAAGACCGACACCAGTATCCGCACCAGGCTTCTCAGAATCCTGACCCTGGCCCTCGCGGTCCTGCTGGCGCTGCTCGGGCTCGCCGCTGCCGAGCAGGTCTCCGCCTATCGCAACGCATCCGCCACCGAGGGCGACGCACGGCTGGAGATCACCCTCCAGGGCCTCGTCCACGAGCTGCAGAAGGAACGCGGTCTGACCACCGGATACGTCGGCGGCGTCCGGCAGTTCAAGGCCAAGCTGCCCGCCCAGCGCAAGGCCACCGATGCCGCGCGTGCCGAGCTCGACAGGGCTCTGAAGAGGTACCGCGACAGCGCCGCGGGTTCCGTGCGCGAGTCACTGGGACGACTCGATCAACTGGCCGGCATCCGCGGCCACGCGGACGACCACACCGGCGTCGTGAAGGACACCTTCGACTACTTCACCACCACCATCACCGCCCTCGACCGGCTCGACCTCGGCCTCGACGAGGTCCGCGACGCCACCCTGCGCGACGCCTACCAGTCGCTCCAGACCCTGGGCAACGCCAAGGAGTTCACCGGCGAGGAGCGGGCCATCGTGCTCGGCTCGGTGCGCGGCGGGAAGTTCCGCGGCGAGGACTACAGCCGCTTCATGGAGATCCGCGCCGGCCGGCTCGCCGCGCTCGCCGCCTTCCCGCGCTCGGCCACCGCCGCCCAGGAACGCCGACTCGACGCGGCCCTGACCACGCCGGACGCCGAACGCATGCTCGCGTACGAGAGCACCGCCGTACACGGCAGCGGACGGCTGACCTCCCGCGCCGTGCCGCCCATGGCGTGGTGGGACGCGGCGACCTCCACCATCAACGGACTGCGCCGGGTGCAGGTCTCGCTCGGCACCGACGTCGAGAACCGCGCCGTTGAGCTGGAGAGCGCCGCCCAGCGCGACCTGCTGCTGTTCGCTCTGCTCGCCCTCGGTACCGTCGCCGCACTCGGCGCCCTCGCCTTGGACTGCGTACGGTCCGTCTCCACCCCGCTCGCCGAACTCGCCCAGCAGGCCCGCGAGATGGCCGGCGAACGGCTGCCGAGCGCCGTGGCCGCCGTACAGAACGCCGACTCCGGCGAGACGCCGCGGCCCCCCGCGCCGCTCACCCTGCCCGGCCGCACGGGCTCCGAAGTGCGGGAGGTGGCCGAGGCGTTCGACCGGGTCCAGCGTGCCGCCTTCGACCTCGCCACCGAGCAGGCCGTGCTGCGCCGCAACGCCACCGACTCGCTGGTCAGCCTCGGCCGCCGCAACCAGAACCTGGTACGCCGCCAGATCAGCTTCATCAACAAGCTCGAGCACGAGGACGCCGACCCGGCCACCCTGGCCAACCTCTTCGAACTCGACCACCTCGCCACCCGGATGCGCCGCAACGCGGAGAGCCTGCTGGTGCTCGCCGGCGAGTCCAGCCCCCGCCCCTGGGGCACCCCGCTGGCCCTCACCGATGTGCTGCGCGCCGCGCTCTCGGAGGTCGAGGAGTACCGCCGCGTCACACTGCGGCGGATCGAGCCCGCGTACATCACCGGTTCCGTGGTCGCCGAAGTCGCGCACCTGCTCGCCGAGTTGGTCGAGAACGCGCTCAGCTTCTCGCCGCCGGACTCCGATGTGGAGGTCGAGGGGCGGCGCACCAGCGCCGGATACCTGGTCGCGATCGTCGACCACGGGTTCGGCATGGACACCCAGGCGCTCGCCGAGGCCAACGTACGGCTGTCCGGCACCGCCAGCTTCATGGCCGAACCGACCCGGTTCCTGGGCCACTTCGTGGTTGGCGCGCTCGCCCGTAAGTGCGGCATCGAGGTACGGCTCGGAGAGGCGCCGGCGGCCGGCGTGGTCGCCCGGGTACTGATCCCCACCTCGCTGCTGACGGAGGCCCCGCAGAAGAAGGCGCAGGACGGGCCGGTGCTGCCCGCGCCGCGAAAGGAGACGGAGGTGACGGCCGCCGAGCTGGTCACCGTGGCGGCGGAGGCGAAGCCGAGCGTGGACGAGAACAACAACGCGAACAGCGACGCGAACAGGACCGAGGACAGGAGCGCTGTGACGCGGAGCGTCACCTCCGCCGCCCGCACCCGTAACGGGCTCGTGAAGCGGCCCCAGCGCAGCGCCATCGCGGACGCCGTCAGCGAGACGGACCGTCCGAAGCGGCCGGTGCCCGCCGAGCCGGCGTCCGATCGCAGCCCCGAGGAGATCTCCGGGATGCTCTCCACGCTGCGCAGCGCCCATATGCGGGGCGGCATCAGTGTGGAGAAGGCGAAGCGAGAGAAGCAGGAACAGGAAAATCGGCAACAGGACGAGCAGCTGTCCGCCGAGCAGGGAAAGGGTGACGTCAAGTGACCACGGTGGACGCTCACAAAGACTCGCAGACCTTCAACTGGCTGGTCGCCAACTTCGTCAGGGGCACCGACGGGGTACGGGACGCGGTCGCCGTCTCCTCCGACGGGCTGCTGATCGCCGTGTCCGACGGGCTCGGGCGCACCGAGGCCGACCATCTCGCGGCGATCGTGTCGGGGCTGAGCAGTCTCGCGCGCAGCGCGTCCAAGCGGTACGGCTTCGACGGGGTCAAGCTCATCATGATCGAGATGGGGCGGGGCTTCCTGCTGGTCTCCGCGATCAGGGACGGCAGCTGTCTCGGGGTGCTCGCCGACAGCAGCGGTGAACTGGGCCTGGTCGGCTACGAGATGGCGGTGCTCGCGGAGCGGGCGGGTGATCTGCTCACGCCCACGCTCATCGCCGATCTGCGGCAGGCGTTGCCGCGGTGAACGGTGAACTGCCCAAGGAAGAAACGGTTGAGGACGCGACGTTCGTCCGGCCGTTCATCATCACCGGAGGCCGGGCCGAGCCGCTGCAGGCGGACCTTCGGCTGGAGACGCTGGTCGTGGCCGTCGGCGTACCCGACGAGACGCTGACGTTCGAACGACGGCACATCGTCGCGGTCTGCGAGCGGCCGACGACGGTCGCGGAAGTGGCGTCGCGGGTCGGTGTGCCGCTCGGTGTCGCCAAGGTGCTCGTGTCCGACCTCGTCGTGGCGGGTCAGCTGACCTGCCGGCAACCCGCGGAGCTGCCGCTCCAGACGCTCGAAAGGATCAGGGACCATGTCCGGGCGCTCTGACAGGATCGTGCCGCTCGCTGTGAAGATCGTGGTGAGCGGGGGACTCGGTGTCGGCAAGACCACGTTCATCGGGGCGATCTCGGAGATCGAGCCGCTGGACACGGAGGCCGCGATCACGCAGGTCTCCGTGGGCGTCGATTCGCTGGACGGCGTCGAGTCGAAGACGACGACCACGGTGGCCCTGGACTTCGGGCGGATCACGCTCGATCCGACGATCGCGCTGTACCTGTTCGGGACGCCCGGGCAGGACCGCTTCTCCTTCCTGTGGGACGACTTGGTGGAGGGCGCCCTGGGGACGGTCGTCCTCGCGGACACCCGGCGAATCGAGGAGTGCTTTCCCGCGGTGGACTACTTCGAGACGCAGGGGGCGCCGTTCGTGCTGGCGGTGAACCACTTCGACGGGGCCGAGCGGTTCGAGCTGGAGGAGGTGCGGGAAGCGCTGGGGCTGGGACGTGACGTGCCTGTCCTGGAGTGCGACGCGCGGGAGCGGGCGTCGGTGCGGGATGTTCTGGGCGCTCTCATGGACAGGGTGATCGGAGTTCGGGCAGCCCCCGACCGGCGGGCAGCGATGGTGCGTTAGCGGCCGCCTGTCCATCGTCAGCGCGTAGCTGAAGGAGGGGATGGCGACCTGCCGGGGGCAGGCGAATAGACCAAGGCAGGTGACGCCCTGCCCCAGGAGTCGGGGCAGGGCGTCATGGGTGGGGCCGCATGGGAGGAAGCATTCATGGCGTCGTGCTCGGTCAGGACATGTCGAGCCCGAACTTGCAGGTCAGGGTCTGGTGATAGGTCTGACCGGCCTGGGTGTAGTCCGCGTCGCAACCCGAGAGGGGTGCTTTCACCTGTGCGGTGACCTTGAGCCGTACCACCGCGTACTTGTCGCTGAGCGCGCCCGGCTTGATCGTGTTCGGGTGTCCGGCACAGTTCGGGTGCTTGTCGAGGTCCACGTCGCCGGCGGTGGGTTGGGTGGTCTCCTGGCAACCCAGCCGGTAGCCGGGTGTGTCCTTCGCCGAGTAGACCGCGTACCCAAGGACTTTGACACCGCCGGGACGTTGAGGAGTTTGACTCCCGTGACGGAGACGGCTTGTGCCGAGCCCTCCGTGGTCGCGGAACCGGTGGCCACGCCCGCGTCCACTTAGTCGCTACCGGTCAGCAGAGTGCCGTCCGGAGCCTGGCCGTAGAAGGACGCTTCCAGGGAGAGCACGCCTCCGTCGTTGTCCGCGTAGGTCTGCAGGTTGCTCGGGAGGGTCGAGGGCAGCGTGAATGACCAACTGCCGTCCCCCGGCAGCACCTCGTCCACCGGGGTCAGGGTGATCGTGGCGCCGGCCAGCGGTGAGCCGTTGCCCAGGGTGAAGACGCCCTTGACCGTGGCGGCGCCGGGCACAGGGGTCAGGGTGCCAGGGCTGGGGGCCGCGGTGATCGTCGGTCCGCTGGAGGACGGCGCGGCGCCGTCCGTAGGTTTGACGTCGGTGTCCGACGGCGAGGGCGAAGTGCCGGGGGCCGGGCTGCTGGTGCTGCCGCAGCCCGGTGAGTCGGTGCTCTGTGTGCAGACGGCATTGGCCGGTGACGACAGTCCCAGGCCGATCACCCCCGCTGCGGCGACGACGCTCAACGCAGTGGCCAGAGACAGACGTCTGCCAGATATTTCGCTCATGAAGGAAATCCCCGATTGCCCTATTTCACCGGCGCGAAGCATCAACCACGCAGCGGGACCAGTCCGGCTTGCCGTTCCGCGTTCAGCTCGGCGAGCGGGACCTCGTGCAGCCGCTGCCAGACCCCGGTCTCCTTCCCATCCCGCAGCCGCCGCCAGCACGTCGTGCTCGAACCGAACCCGAGCTCCTTGGGCAGCTCCTGCCGCGGGATGTCCGTATGCAGCACGTACAGAATCCCGCACAGCACCTGCCGGTCCGGCAACCGCTTCTCGCAGGGCCTGAGCGGCGGCGCCGGTGGCGGCGTCTGATCCGTCCGGGTGGCCAGGGGGACTGGCCGCGGGCATCCACGTTGATTCGGCCGGCCCTGCCCTTCTCCCTACTGGCAGCCCGCGGTGTGAACCTGCTCGCCACGCCGTGTCCGGTTCGCGCCAGAACCTCCACGCTTCACCCACAACATCGCACCCAACCGTCGGCAGCTGTCAGTTGTCATCCTTGATGAGAGTCACAGCTGTTCACGCTCGGCCCACCCCCCACTGACCGGGAACGAGGTCGCATGCTTCGTATCCATTTCACCTCCCACGACTTACACAACATCCGCATCTCACGGCGACCCGATCCGCTGTGGGAACTCATCTGTGCGGCCTGTCGGCTGGCCACCCACCAAGGCCCACTCGAATTCGGTGCCTGGCGACGCTCCGTCAGGGAAAGGCTCGCCACGGACCCAATGGCCGGCCATGCCGTGCACACCCTTCAAACACTCGTCCCACCCGTCGGCTACATCCCCGACTTCCTCACCCCGTCCGTGACGGAAGGCGGTCTGCCCGCAGCCCTGGAGGCGATACACGCCACTTCTCGCAGCCGTTTGCGGCACGAGTTGGGCAGGCTCGCTGCCGCACGTCCTCTGCCCGTCTGGACCACCGGGCTGGGCCGACCGGGTGACCGAGGCATGCGCTCCTTGGTGACGGCGCTGGACATCTCCTCCAGGGCGTTGCTCGAACCCCGCTGGGCCCACGTCCGCCGAGCCGTTCGTGACGACGTCGACCTGCGGTCTCACATCCTCCTCGACGGCGGCGTCGTGCCCCTGCTGGAGAGCCTGCGCCCACTCGCGCGATGGAAAGCGCCCGTACTGGAGGTGGAGTACCCCGCCGATCGCGACCTTCATCTGGAGGGACGTGGGCTGCGCCTCGTACCGTCGTACTTCTGCTGGCGCAGGCCCACCGCGCTGGCCGATCCCGCCCTCGGCCCGGTCCTGGTCTACCCGGTCACCTCGCGACCGCTCGACTCCTTCACCCTCAACGGCAATGCGCTTGATCGCCTATTGGGCCGCACCAGGGCCTCGGTCCTCACCGAGGTGGCCCGCAGTGGATCGCGGACCACCTCGGAGGTGGCGACAGCTGTCGGCATCGCCATGCCCAGCGCGAGCTACCAACTGGCCATCCTCCGAGACGGAGGGCTGGTGGCGAGTCGGCGCGACGGGCAGTACGTGCTGCATACGGCGACTCTCATGGGCCACCAACTCCTGGGGGGAGATGATGGAGAGTTGCGACCCACGCTCACCGTCGGCTGCATCTCCTAGCGGGATTGCGGGCGTGCACAGGCTGCCCACGTTTCGAGCACATTCGAAATGCTTCACTCCCACCCGGCACAAGGGCCAACGTCCTCGGCAAGGCAAGGCGCACCATCACACCTGACGGGGGAAGAATGAACATGATCCGCAATCAGCGCGCCCGTCGCGTCACCACAGCAGCCGTCACCGTTCTGACGGCAGCCGTCCTCGGGAGTGTCGGAGCCGGCGCTTCCAGCGCCACACCGCAGCAGCCCGGACTGCGGCACCCCAGACGCAGCAGATCGCCTCGTCCGTCCTCGGCAGCGACTACAAGATCACCCTCACCGCGCTGCGGTCGACGGAGGACCAGTACGCCGCTTCGGTGCAGCTGAAGGTGTATACGCACGGCAGCGGAACCTGGAAGGAGTCCGACCGGGTCACGGTCGGCGCGGTCGACGGATGGTTCTGGTACCCGCTGACCGGCAGCCACGCCGTCTGCGAGTTCTCCACCTCGAGCTCGGAGCCCGCGCCACTCGCGGTCAGCTTGATGATCACCCCTTCCATCGGCTGCTCCGACCCGGTGCACTACGTCGTGAAGCAGGGCAAGGTGTACGCCGAGTGAACCGGCCACCGGTCGGGTTCGAGAAGCACGTGCGGTGAGGGCGGCGGCCGTCGAACGTCTCGCCGGCCGCCGCCCGCTCACGCGCCCCGGCTTCATGGACGTTCCGGTGACCGGGGGTCTTACCTGGCCTGATCGGACAGGTCGTCCTGTGCGGGGCGGTGCGCGGGGTGGGTGCCGTTCCGGTCCAGGAGCCGTGTCCGCCAGAGTGCGAGGCCTTGGGACAAGTCGGCGTCTGCGTGCGTCAGTCGGAGAAGGCTCCTGTCGATGTAGTGGACATAGAGGGGGACAAGATCGGCATGGAGGAGTTCGGTGAGGCGCTCCGCCGCATCCGGCTGTCCGTGGCGTGCGCGCGTGGCGGCGCGTACGAGTTCGCCGGCCACCGGTGAGGGACCCGCGAGGTGGTGGTGGATGGCGTCGTCGGTGGATCCGGGATCCGCGGTGTCGGCGGTGTAGAGGAAGCGTAGAGGGAGCAGAACCGCCTTGGTGAACCGTCTGAGGTCGCCCGCCAGGCGGGCGGGGTCGTGGAAGTCGGCCAGCACGGGCTCCGAAGCGAGCACCTGCAACGCGAAGCGGACGCTGTCCGTCACCAGCGCGGCGGCATCGGCTTCCCCCACGTCCTGGCGTACGTCCTCGCCCAGGAGCAGCATGCCGCTCTTCTTGAGGTCGAGCCGGTCGACGGCCGGGAACCTGCCGTCGTCCTGGTTCGTCCGCAGGGCCGGCAACGAGCTCCAGAACACGGACAGCCGTGCGTGGGCGCTGTCCCGCGCCTGGAGTTCGCGGGTGACCTGGTCGATGATCCGTTGGTCGTCGTGACGGCGGTCGGTCAGAACGAGTGCCAGGTCGATGTCGCTGACGGCGGGTGCGAACCCTCCGTGGGCGAGGCTCCCCAGGGCGTAGGCCGCGGTGAGGCGGTCGGCGAGGGTTCGCCTGAACTCCCTCGCGCATGCCTCGGCGATCGCGGTGGCAGAGCCGGGGTCGAGAGCCTCCGGGGAGAGCGTGCTCATGCGGGGGCGCTGGTGTCGCGGCGCGCCAGTTCGGCGATCCGGTCGGAGACCATGATGATGATCTGCCAGGCCCGGTCGAGGAGTTCGGTGACCTCGTCGAGCTGCCACTCCTGGCGCTCGGCGAGCAGCCGGTAACCCATCTCGATGTGCTCCTGGTCCGCTTCGTCGTGCAGGGCGAAGTAGGGGTTGCCGGGGAACGCGAGGGAGCCCGCGTTGCTGAAGGTGAGGCTGCCGGCCTCCAGGACGAGGTGGGCCAGGACCACGCGGTGCAGTCCGGGCAGGGTGCGGAACTGCTCGACGAACCAGGCGGCCCCGGCCTCGACGACGGGGTCCCAGTCGGCGGTCCGGCCGGTGGGGTGGCTGTCGGCCAGGATGTCGTTGTGGCCGAGCTCCTCCTGCCGGTGTTGGAGGGCGAGTTCCTTGAGTTCGGGGTCGGTCTCGAACGCGGCCCGGACACTGATCATGCGCTGGAACGCCTCGGACCACGGTGCCAGGTGTGTCAGTACGGCGTCCTTCGTGGCTGCCGGTGTCGCGGGGTTCTCCAGCAGGAGGATCAGATCGCTGCAGCGGTAGGCGCGGACGTGCTGTTGGTTCCTGTGGGCGACTTCCCGTAGGGGCGCGGGCATGGTGGTCATCGGTGGGCGTCCTCCTGGAGGGCGGTTCGCAGTGGCCGTGGCGGTGGGCAGGGCTGTGGGGACGGCTGGGGGTAGATCGGAAACCGGAAGTAGACGCATACGTCGCCCTCGTGACCCAGCGAGCGGTAGCTGACCAGTTCCTGCAGTCCTCTGCTCCGGCTCAGAGGCCGCGGTGCCACGGCGTCGAGGAGGGCATGGTGGCGTTGCGGGTCGATGCCTTCGTGGGCCATCAACGCCCCGATCCTGACGGCGGCTTCCGCGTCGGACGTGGTGAAACTGGACACCCGGAAGTAGGTGGTCGACTCGTCGGCGCGGGGGGCGCCCGGCCGGAAGGCCAAGCAGGTCAGCGGGGTTTCGCCGGCGGCATCGGGGGCCGTGCCGAGCAGAGCCCGGAAGGCCGAGCGGGCCCGGTGCGGCTCATGGGCCCGGGCGAGCGAGGCCATCTGCTCCAGGACCGCGACGCTGCTGGTGTGGTTGCGGTAGTAGACCTTGGCCCGGGATCGCGCGCTGGAGTCCAGGTCGAGTGCGAAGAACTCCAGTTCCCGCTCGACTCCGTCTGCCTGTGCCGCTTGGGCCACCCGCGCTCGGACGTCTGCCCACGCGGAGCCCATCGCGAGGCGTTCCATCGCCTCTCCCACCAGGGCGTGACGTTCATGCAGCGGCACGGCATACAGGCCGAAATAGATCTTGAAGGCCGGAGGGCGCCCTGGTCGCCAGGCCAGGGAGTGCCAGACGGGCACAGGTACCGCGGCCTGGCCCGTGTCCGGCATGAACACGTCGGCCACCTTCCCGTATCGGTCCAGACCGACCGTCGGCTCCGCGGCCAGACGATCCGTCAGGGCCACGGCGGCGGTCTGGTTGGAGACCGCGGTGATGGGCCTGGAGGCGCCCAGTGTCTCGAACAGAATGCGCAGTTCAGGTCTCCCCCGGGACCACTTCACGGACATCTCTGCGGGGAATCCGTCGTCTGCGACGTACGAGGGGAACGGGCTCTCCTGCCCGACGGGCAGGTCGGCCCATGGCCGCAGAAGGTCCCGGACCTGGTCCGTCACCGGCTCGCTCACGGACCGCGGCAGGCCCAGCCCGTCGCACATGTCGATCCAGCGTTCACGAAGAAACCCGCCGATGGAACGGCCTTCACCCAAGAAGATGCTGTCCACTCCCCTGTCCATTCTCCGAGCGTGCTGTCCCTTCCCTGCCGACATGAGCCGCCCGTCGCAGGCAGCACAAAAGGCTTCATCAGCAAGGAGATCCACAGGAAACGCGCGGAACGACCGCTGATACTGACGAACCGTGCCGCGCCTGAGGCATGACCACTCTCCAAGCGCTTGAGCGCGGGGTCCAACTATTCGAAGAGCATCGAAACGGTGGTCTTCAGCGGGGAACGACAGCAGTCACGAGCACGGGGTCAGGACCGGCAGGGTGGCGGTCGCAGGGCTTGGTGCTGGATTCCTCATTCGCGAGGGATCCAGCACCCACCGGCGAACCCGATCCCTCACCAACCTGGGAACTAACCGACTCCTGCGGATCAGCGGTCACACGAGCCTGAGTCGTCCCAGCAGCCCCCGCGCAGTCACTCTCGGGGCGGGCCTCGGGAGCAACGTCGTGCGCGATGTACCGGTGCCGCCCCCGCTCCGCCGCACGCCGCTGCACCGTCACCCAGCAAGCCGCCTCCACCTCGTCAACGACCGCCGACGCCGCCGTCACCGACATGCCTGACCGGCCTGCTTACCTGAATGGTGCCGCAAGCCGGCCGCCAGCTCAGCCTCCGTCAGCCCGATCCCCCGCGCCTGAGCGAAGGCGATCAACGCGAACGCACGCAGCTGCCGGGGCGTAAGGTCCTCCGCGGCCGCGACCGGCAGGCCACACGAACGCCTCTGGACGCGTCATTTCCGGCACCATTCACAGCGCCGACGTACCCGTCCGGCACGGCAGCGCCGCGGTTTCAGCACTCTGTGCAATACGGGCCGGCGGGCGCCTTCGGAAAATCCGAGTGTCCGTCCAGCCACCCGCCGAGCCGTTCGGCCAATGTGTGGTCTTCGGGGAACAGAGCGTGCCCGTGATGAGGGCATCGGGCGTTGGGATCCCACGCCCACATGCGGCCTTCTGGAGTGCTGTAGTCGACGAGGGACCAGATCGCACAGCCCCACGTCAATAGCGGTACAACAGACGGCGGGTGGTTGGGGGTTCCTCGCCAGCCCAAGTACTCCTCCAGCAGCCGACTGCTGTCACTGAAGCTGTAGGTCATGTCAGTAAGGGACAAAGCCTCCCCCCAGCGGCCGAACCCACCGTCGGCGACTTCGAGATAGATCCGCTTCAGGAGCCGCGGCATCGGATGCCCCACTGCTGTCTCAAGCTCGGCCACAGCCTCGGGCGGCGCAGGTGGCGGCAGCTCGTCAGCCGCGTCATGCTCTCGAATCCTCTGGATCAGCTCATCGTCGGTCATACCGACATTCGTAGCAGCTGCCACCGACACCTTGCCCAGGCTGACAAGGCAACTGATTACGGCTACCGCTGATTTCATCGTGAGTGTGTGGACTGACGAGGAGACGATGGCCGCAGCCACAGCGTCGATCCCGTCCGCTGGGAGGAAGCCACCGACTCTTCGGGCCGTCGGGTCACCCTGGCCGTGCTCGTCCATGCCTTCCTCGCCGTCGACCGCGCCGACGAGCACGCCCGCCACATCCGGGGACGGGCTGATCCCGCTCTGCCCAGTGACAGTTCACGACGCTCGTCGTCCCGCCGGTGCGCGAGGCGACGCACCGGCTTCGCTGGTCCGGCCGGCGACGCCGCTGAAGCCGTTCGTCGACGTCACGGTGGCGACTTTGGGTGCTTGCTCCGGGCGATCCGGAGCTGGGCATAGGCCGCGATCACGAGCCATCTCCACCGGTCGGCCGCCTCCGAGCTGCGGAGCCTGGGCCGGGTCCAACCGAGTGTCTGCTTGAACAAACGGAACGTGTGCTCGGGATCGAAGCGGCGCAGGAAGACCAACAGCGGTCCACGTCGTTCGCAGTGACGGCGGGCCCGGCTACCACAGCAAGTTCGAGTCGCGTTCGACGCTGGATCTCAAAGCGCGTGGTGGTACCAGCGCCGGTGCACCACAGGTTCGACACACAGCACGGCGGCGCCTGCGATCGCGCCGACCAGCATGGCGGAACCACCGCCGCCGTTGATGACCGCGCCGAGGCATGCGGCGGCAACAGCGAGCGGACGCATCAGGGTCAGCGGGCCGAGGCCAATGACCATCGCGAGAGTGCTGGCACGAAATGGCAGGACGAAGTAAGCGGCGAGCGAGAGCAATACGGCTGTGGCGTAGACGGTGAGAGGGAGCAGGTATCCGATGCCGCCATCCGTCAGGGTGTCGTATGTCCGGGCCCTAGCTGGTGCGGTCAGCAGCAGGAGGGCAGCGGTCAGCGCGGGCGCGAGCAGCAGGACGGCCCCGACCGTCAGCCCACGCAGGACGGCCCTGGTGACGGCCCGGTGTTTACGAATGCGGGCATCGCGGCCGGCATAGGCGCGGAAGCCGCTGAATGCCGCATCGACCCAGACCGAGCACTGCGAGGGGAACGGCGGGGGTCATCGGGCGGCCTCGACGAGATACTCCGGGCCGACCAGTCGGCGTGCGGCCCGCCCCAAGGCCCGGCGAAGCGGCTCCTCCAGTGGCGGGCGCACTCCGATGACAGGGCGCAACGTGGTGCAGAACGGGTTCACCGTGCCGCGCGGCTCGTACAGCAGCGGCCGGATGCCGGGCACGTCGGCGGCCCGCAACAGCGTCTCGTCACTGTGCGCGCGCCGCGCGGAGACCACGCCGTCGTGACGGCCGAGCGGGTGGCGCATCCGGGCGCGGTGGTAGATCCAGGCACCGATGGGTGCAAGGCGGGTTGCGGCGATGTCGAAGTGGCAGAACGCCTGCGCCGGTGAGGTGGCCTGGGCCTTGAAGAACTCGGTCAGGGCGGCACCACGGAAATGGTGCAGCACACCGGTGGAGACGTAGACGGTCGCCGCCTTCGGCATGTCGAAGGCATTGCCGTGGATGAAGCGGCAGTTGAGCCCTTCTGCGTGAGCAAGGCGTTCCGCTTCGCCGACCAGCGAGGCATCGAGGTCGACCCCGATCAGCTCCACGTCCGCGCCGAGGGCGTTGGTAGCCGCCAGCCAGCGCACCAGGCAGCCCAGGCCGCAACCGACGTCGACCAGGCAGTACGGCCCAGACTGCCGGGTAGTTGCGCGGACGGCGGCCAAGAGCGGGCCGAGCACATGGACCAGGCGTTCGCCGATCCGGAGTTCCTCGCTCAGGCGCTGGAGTTCGGTGTGCACGCTGATCAGCAGACGGTCCACGGCGTCTGGGTCGAGTACGCCGTCCTGATCAGCGGGCAACCCAGCGACGATCCCGGCCGCACGACCGTCACCGCTCGCCTGGAGCTGCTCGATCACCTCGGCGCGCCGGACCGGGAGCCGAAGGCCGCTACGGGGATCCACCGCCGTGATCAGGTCGGAAATCTCAAGCTGGTGCACGAGGCAGAACCCTACGGTCTCCCCTTGCCAAGCACAGCATGCTGGGTGCCGCCATCGACACGCCTCGTGCCCTTGGAGTGGTAGTCGTATCTGCCGCCGGTGTGGACCGACGAGCCCGACCGCTGCCGCAGGGCAGGCGTCCCTCAGGAGGTGGTGCACCGGAAGAACTGGCGTCTGGCGCTCGGCCTGCTGGACACACGCAACGGCCACTGGAGGCGCCGGTCGTGGTCGCCGACGCCGGCTACAGCGTCAGCACGCCGTCAGGCTCGGTCTCCAGGAGCGAGGGCGATGTCCTGGCCCTGCAAGGTAAGGAAGTCGCTCATCCGGAAGAAGCCGAGCCGCGCCAGCCCGCTTATGGCGGGCTCGGGCCGCCCGCTCTTCCCCGCTACCGCCTCCCGCCATGAGCCTTCTCCACCCTGGCCGCGGAAACCGGCGCGGAGCAATTCCCCGGAGTGACCTGGCGGCAGGGCAGCAAGGGCGCGATGACCTCATGGTTCGCGGTGCTGACGGTGCGGCCCGCGGGCAAACAGCCCCTGGCCGCCGCCCAGGAATCGGGCGGGGGCCGCAGACGGCGGGACGGCATCCTGCCCACCCGGGCCCTCCTGGTCGAATGGGCGCAAGGCAGGGACGCGCCGACGGACTACTGGATGTCGAACCTGCCCGCCACCACACCCGTCGCTGACCTGGTGGGGTGGGCGAAGATGCGCCGGCGGATCGAACATGACTACCGCGAGCTCAAACACGGCCTGGGACTCGACCACTTCGAAGGCCGCACCTGGCCCGACCGGCACCACCACGTCACCCTCGTCACCGCCGCCCAGGCATTCCTCACCCTCCGCAGGCTCGACCAAAAAGCCGAGGCACCGGCCCGAGCCTCTACCAGGCCCTCTCCCCCAAGACCTGCTGAGGTTCTGGAGGGGTCTCGGGCAGGACCAACTCGCTGATCGTCACGTGGTGCGCAGGAAGCAAAGGGGTCCCGGGGGTGGTTCTGCGTCAGCGGTCCGGGCCGTATGGGGCGGCGGCGGTGCGAGAGGAGCGCACCGCCGCCGGTCGAGGGCAGGGCTGTCGCCCGACAGAGCCCGGTCCCTAGGACGGGGTGACTTCTTGCATCCTCCTTCGGGCCACCCGCTCGCGGACCAGCGCAAAGACGACCACCCCGAGCGCCACCAGGGTGGACAGGACAACCTGGTCGCGTCCGCCGCCGTCGGCCGTGTCGGTGAGCATGTAGCCCAGGACGAAGGTGATCAGGGCGATGGTGGCCCAGGTCAGGTAGGGGTAGAGCCACATCCGGACGACGAGCTTCTCCGGCGTCTCCCGTTCGATGATCCGCCGCATCCGCAGCTGGGAGAAGCAGATCACCAGCCATACGAACAGGGCGATCGCGCCGGAGGAGTTGAGCAGGAACTGGAAGACCGTGTCCGGCCACAGGTAGTTGAAGGCGACCGCGACGAAGCCGAAGACCACCGAGGCCAGGATGGCCGCCTGTGGCACACCGCGCTGCGTGGTGCGGCCGAAGGAGGCGGGCGCGTCACTGCGCCTGGCCAGTGAGAACGCCATGCGCGAGGCCGTGTACAGGCCCGAGTTGAGACAGGACAGCACGGACGTCAGCACGATGGCGTTCATGATCTGCGAGGCGTGCGGGATGCCGATGGAGCTCAGCGCGGCCACGTAGGAGCCGTCCTTGAGGATGGCCGGGTCGTCCCAGCGCAGCAGAGAGACCACGATCAGGATCGAGCCCAGGTAGAACACCGCGATACGCCAGATCACGCTGTTGGTGGCCTTGGTGACGGCGCCCCGCGGGTCGGCGGTCTCGCCGGCGGCGAGCGTGACGATCTCGCTGCCCATGAAGGAGAAGACGACCATCAGCACGCCGGTGAGGATCGCTCCGGGCCCGTGTGGCAGGAACCCGCCGTGTGCGGTCAGGTTGGAGAAGCCGGAGGCCGGGTGGTCGGAGCCGGGCAGCAGGCCGAAGATCGCGAGAGCGCCCACCACGATGAACGCGGCGATGGCGACCACCTTGATGCCGGCGAACCAGAACTCGAACTCGCCGTAGGAGCTGACCGAGGCCAGGTTGGAGGCGGTCAGCACGACCATGACGATCAGCGCCCAGCCCCACTGCGGGACCGCAGGTATCCAGCCCGCCAGGATCTTCGCGCCGGCGGTCGCCTCAACCGCAAGCACTACGACCCAGAAGAACCAGTACAGCCAGCCGATGGTGAAGCCGGCCCAGCGGCCCAGCGCCCGGTCGGCGTAGGCGGAGAACGAACCCGAGGTGGGGTTGGCCGCGGCCATCTCGCCCAGCATCCGCATGACGAGGACGACGAGGATGCCCACGAGGGCGTACGAGACGAGGATGCCGGGGCCTGCGGCGGCGATGCCGGAGCCGGAGCCGACGAACAGGCCGGCGCCGATGACACCGCCGATGGCGATCATCGACAGATGGCGGTTCTTCAGGCCGGCCTGAAGGCCGGAGCCTGTGGAGGCGGCCCCGGTGGTGGTCACCGGGTCCGGAGCGGAAACAGGGGGACGTGTGGTCATCTCGACATCCATTGGGGAGAGCGGACGAGGGCTGCAGGTGCCGAGACCGGAAATTAGTTCACTGCGATCTAAAAAAACAAGGCATGGCCGCCTTGTTTAAGTGTTCAGCATGCTCTATTTTTTGGCGCATCGCGGAACCGGCCTCCTGGGAGCCCCTATGCGCAACACCGTGACCCCGCTCAGCAGACCGTTACAGTGGCGCCGTGGTGAATGCAGCGGGCAAGTTCGGACCGTACGGCGGCGGGGACACACGTCTCCTGCCCGGCCGGGGTCCGACGGGTTCGGAACTCGTCCGATCGCGGATCGCCCTGCGGGTGCGCCTGGGGTCTGTCTCACCCCGGGACCGGCTTCCGGACGCCGGCGTCCTCGCCGAGGAGCTGGGGATCAGTGAGATCACCGTGCGCCGTGCGCTGGAGGGCATGTGCCAGGACGGCCTGCTCGATCGTCGGCGGGGCCGCGCCGGCGGGACCTTCGTGGCGGAGGGGTGGGACGCCGTCGTAGCCCTGATGCACGACGCCGAGGAGTCGGCTTCCTTGGACGCCTTCCACCTGCTGCTCGAGTGCGGTCTCGTGGCGCACAGCGCCGGCGAGGTACCGGCCGGACCGCTTGAGGAACTACAGGCGCTGGTCGACGAGATGGACCTGACCGACGACCCGGCACGACTGCTCGAACTGGAGACGCTCTTCCACCTCGACCTCGCCGAGGCTCTCGGCGGTCCCGGGGTCCGTGAGTTCGCCGCAGACCTGCTGGGCCGGCTCAGCCTCCTGGCGCCCGCACCGACGCCCGAGGTGATACGGGCGCGAAACCGCTGCCACGCCGAACTGCTGGCAGAACTCGGCCGGGGAGCGATGGATCCGGCCGTGCAGGCGGTCAAGGCACACCAACAGAGCCACCAGGAGACCCACCCCCGCTGACAGCCCGTTGTCGCGACCCGACCGCAGACACCCCCGCGCCCCCACTGCGCACCGCCACACCGCACAAGGAGACGCCGCCATGCCCAAGCCCCGAGCCGTCGGTCCGCCGCCGACGTCGGGACCCGCCTCTGGCGCACCCCAGCGCCTGCGGGGCGGAGTTCTCGGCATGGCGGACATCGCCGCCGCCACGATGGCCAACGTCGGCCCGGCCATGAGCTTCTTCTTCAGCTTCACCTTCCTGGCCACCACTGCGGGCGAGGGCTCTCCGCTGACCATCGTCGCCGCGGGCGTCGCGGTCGCGCTGCTCGGCAACACGCTCGCCGAGTTCTCCCGGGCACACCCCTCGGCGGGCAGCTTCATCACCTTCGTCGGCAAGACGTTCGGGCCGGTCAGCGCAGTGACCACGGCCCTGCTGGCGACACTGGGCTACATCGTCGCGATGGCCGGTGTCATCTCCATCTCCGGCGGGTTCGTGCAGATCACCCTGCACCACTACACCGGGGTCGACCTCCCCTGGATCATCTGGACGCTGCTGCTCACCGGTCTGGCCGTGGTGCTGATGCTGCGCGGCGTCGTGGTCTCCACCAAGTGGGCCGGCTACTTCTTCGGCGTGGAGATGCTGATGCTGGTCGTCGTGTCGGTCGCGGCGATCGTCGAACACCGCGGCGATCTCTCGGCCGCCCCCTTCCTGCCCAGCCACATCAGCCACGGCTTCAAGGGCCTGGCAGCGGGCTTCCCCCTGGCGGTGTACATGTTCATCGGCTGGGAGAACTCCGCGGCACTCGCCGAGGAAACGGAGAACCCCCGGCGCAACGTCGGCCGCGCCGTGTTCTCCTCCGTCGCCATCATGACCGTCAGCTACATCCTCTTCGCCTACTCCACCTTGACCGGCTTCGGCTACGACGTGGCCCGGCTCGGCGACTCCCCCACGCCCTTCATCGACGTCGCCCACCACACCCTTGGCGCGCTGGCGTTCGTCGCCTACCTCGGAGGCCTGACCTCGACCCTCGGCGTTCTGGTCGCGGGCATCAACTCCCAGGCCCGCCTGGTCTTCAACGCCGGACGCGAAGGGCTGCTCCCGTCCTTCCTCGGCTACGTCCACCCCACTCGCCGCACACCGAACAAGGCGATCGTCACCTTCACCGCCACCTCGCTGCTGATCATCGGAGGCTGGGCCCTGGGCCACCTGCTCGGACCCGGCGGCAGCTCGATGAACCCGGTGGTCTTCTTCACCGAGTCCTCGACGCTGGGCGCCATCCTGATCCTGCTGGTCTACCTCGCGTCCAACATCGCCCTGCCGCTGTACTACCGCCGATACCGCCCCCAGGAGTTCCGCAAGGTACGGCATTTGATACTGCCCGCGCTCGGCACGGTGGCCATCCTGGTCCCGCTCTACTACCTCGCCAAGCCCGGCCAGCCCGCACCGTACAACTGGTTCCCCTACGCCGCCCTGGCCGCCCTCCTCGCCGCCGTCGGCTACGCAGCCCTCCTGGTCCGCCGCGACCCGAGCCTGGCGGAACGCGTCGGATCCATCGTCGCCGACGCCGACTGACTTGCGTGTCGGCGGATCCCCATTGTGGCTGCGAATCACCTGGTCAATGTGCCTGCGGGACGGCCTTTGACGAGAGTTCAACTGCGACTGGCTGAGCTGCACAAATCCGAGGTGGGATAGGCACCGTGTCGTGCACTGAACCAAGCAGGGGCGCTCTCAAGCCGGACTACAAGGAGGACTCCACACGCGACAGCCCGCCCATGCAGTAGTCGGTTTCACGACGAGAGGCGCCTGGTGTCGCACCGTGCGCCCGTCGTGGTGCTCAGGGGCGGGCGCCGGGCTTGTTGACGACACCCCAGGCCGCGCGGGCGCCGACCGACTCCCCGTCGTTACGGGTCTCCCCGAGGTAGGCGTAGCTCTCGGAATCGAAGAAGATCTCCTGTTTGCCCTGCCAGCCCGCGGCCGTCCTCTCGGCGTAGTTCACGCTCACGCCGATCGCCGGGCGGCCGAGCGGGTCCTTGACGCCGGTCGTCACCCGGGCGCCGGGGATCTTCGCCAGAGCCCGGAACAGGCCTGCCTGGACTTTCGGCGGGATCAGCACCGACCGGTACAGGACGTCGATCTCCCGCCAGTCGCGCTGTGCGGGCGTCTCCCCCTTGATGGAGCCGATGGCGTGCTCTTCACGGATGCGTTTCATCATGCGGTCGGGGTCGCTCGGCAGGGTGGCGAGGAAGCGGTAGAACTGCCGCTGGGAGCGGTCGTCGTACCCCTGCTGCTTCCACTTCTCCTCCTGGTTGGGGCCGTACCAGACCTGGAGCTTGTCGGGGTCGAAGTCCGAGATGTCACCAGCCGGGGGGATGCCGGGCAGATTGGCCTGTCCAGTGCCGTCCCAGCGGGTCCACTCCTCACTGCTTTGCGGCTTGCCCTGGACGAAGACGGTGCTCTTCTCGTACACCCACTGCTTCGGACCGGGTTCGGTGCCGTTGTGCTTCTCGACGGTCGCGGCGGCCAGTTCGAGAGCGTCGGCGGAGGCGCCCGCCGACAGCACCTGGGGGTGCTTCCCGGCGGGGGCGCGGGGGCTGTCGGCGGGAAGCGTCGCGACGATCCCGGCGGTCACGGCAAGGGCGCCTGCGGTGGTGGCGCCGACCAGGATCATCCGGCGCCTGGGAAGGGCTGCCCGCCCGCGGTGGGTCTCCTGCCGGAGCGCCGCAGTGAGCCGGGCCCGCGGCGCGGCGAGCTGGTCGGCGTCGGGAAGGGGGGCATCGGCGCGCAGGCTGCGGGTTTCGGAGAGCTCGTTCATGCGGGGTCACCTTCGTGTATGCGAGCTTCGGTGAGGGGGCCACCGGCCGCGCCGGTTGCGGTGCGCAGCTTGCGGCGGGCGCGGTTGAGGCGGGAGCGGACGGTGCCGACAGGTATGCCGAGGGCTTCGGCGATCTCCTGGTAGCTGAAGTCGGCCCAGGCGAAGAGCAGCAGGACGTGTCGGTCTCCCGCGGAGAGATGTGCCAGCGCCCCGGCCAGGGGGCGGGCGGCGGCCTCGGCAGCCAGGCGGTCGTCGGCGGAGTCGGTCCAGCTGTCGGCGACCGGGTCGTGGCCGGTGCGGGCGAGCAGCTTCAGCGCCCTGACCTCCTCCCGGCGCTGCCGGCCGATCTGTTTGGCGGCGATGCCGAACAGCCAGGGCCGCACGCCGGCGCGGGCAGGGTCGAACCGGGCCCGTATCCGAAAGGCCGTCAAAAACGTTTCGGCGGTGACGTCGTCGGCTGCGTCCCGCCCCAGCCGTCGGGCGACGTACTGGTGGATCGCCGGGGCGTGACGCTCGAAGAGCGCCGCGAAACGATCGGGTTCGTCGAGTGAGGCCGCGATGAGCTCGGCGTCGCCGCCGGCCGAGTCGGTCATGGACTGTCCGTCCGTTGGTGGGATCGGTGGGTGTCAGGATGGCGGGTGTTCACACCCTGTACTTGCCGATCCGCGGCGAACAGGTTCACGCCTCTCCGAAGCATCGCGCCCCGGGTCCTCCGGTATCACCGATTCGGTTTCGGAGGGCGGTAGCCAGAGGCGGTGGACGTGCAGGTCAGCATCGGGCCCAGCGGCAAGAGGGTGTCCGCGGTCATGCCCTTGCCGTAGTGACCAACAGGAAAGCGGCCCGCCACTGCGAGGGATGACGGGCGTGACGGTTGCGAGACAGATCTTGGCCGTCAGGCGGCGGCCGGCAGCGTTCGTGGAGGGCTTGGAGCTCCGCCTCGATGGCGCGGTGTGAGTCTGTTCCCCATTCTCCGCCGCGCCGACTTGTGCGGGCGCTCAAGCGCGGAGGCCCCCGCCGACGCGCACAAGCGGAGAGGCTGGCACCCTGTCCTCCGAGGCGCACCTACCCGTCCCGGCTTTTCGGCCGCCCAAGCGGAGCCGACCTCCCCTCTTCGCGCGGGCCCGTGTCGGGCGTGGGGAACCCTGTGCCAAGATCCGCTGGCATGTCATCTGTCATGTCGTCTGCCACGCCTTCGTTGCCTTCGTCGCCCGCGGGCCCCTCAAGAACCGTTCGCCGTCTGCTGGTTGCCCTGCTCGCGCTGCTCGCGACTGCAGGCTCCACCGTGGCCGAGGCCGGCACGCCGTCCGGCCCGGCGCCCGGCGCCGCGGTGAGAGCGGCCGAACCCGCGACGCCCGACCGCCCCAGCTACGACGTGAAGCTGCGCGCCGACGCCGACGGCTCCCACTGGGCGGGCCGGCAGACGGTGTCCTTCCGCAACGCCTCCAGCCGACCCCTGCGTGAGGTGTACATACGCCTGTGGGGCAACGGCGAGGACGGCTGCGGGACATCCGGAAGACCGTCCCCCGTCCGCGTCTCCCACGTGCGCGGCGGCACTCCGGGCCGCCCCGGCGTGAAGTGCACGGCGCTGCGCATCACTCTGCCGAGGCCGCTCGCACGCGGTGAGCGGACGGCCGTCTCCTTCGACGTGGCCCTCACCGTGCCCACACGCAACAACCGCTTCGGCCACGAAGGCGCGTTCCGCTTCCTGGGCAACGCGCTGCCGGTCCTCGCCGTGCACGACGCGAGGGGGTGGCACCTCGATCCGTATGTGTCGTCCGGCGAGAGCTTCTACACCGTGGCGAGCGACTTCCGGGTGCGCCTCGACCACCCGTCCGCCCTCAAGGTCCCGGCGACCGGCAGCACATGGACCCGCCCCGGCGGTTCCGGTCGTACGGTCACCCACAGCGTTGCCAAGCGGGTGCGGGACTTCGCATGGGCGGCGGGCCCGTTCCGCACCGCGACCCAGTCCTCGCCCGGCGGCGTGCGCGTGAAGTCGTACTGGTCGCCGAACACGCCCGCCGCCGGTGTCCGCCTCAACCGCAAGGACGCCGTCGCCGCCATCGACCGGTTCGGCAAGGAGTTCGGCCGCTATCCGTACGGCGAGATAGACCTCGTGATGACCCCCGGGTTCGCCGGCGGCATGGAGTACCCCGGCCTGGTCATCCTCGGCACCCAGGAGGAGGGCGGCGCCACCGTCCACGAGATCGCCCACCAGTGGTGGTACGGCATCGTGGGCAACGACGAGTACAACTCACCCTGGCTGGACGAGAGTTTCGCCCAGTACGCCAACGCGCGCTACTACCGTTGGGACGGGTTCGAGTGCTCGCCGGACGACTCCTGGCCGAGCGCCACGGCCGCGCTCACCAACTCGATGGCCTACTGGTCTGCACACCGTGGCGAGTACTTCCAGGTCGTGTACGGGATCGGCCCCTGCGTCCTGGCCGACCTGGAGCACGTCCTCGGGGCCGGCACCATGGCGCGCCTCGTCAAGAAGTACGCCCACGACCACTGGTACGGCGTCTCCACCACCACCGACTTCAAGAAGGCCGCACAGTCGATGACGCACGAGGACCTCGGCCCCTTCTGGCGGAAACACCGCATCCGCTGACGTCGCACTCCGCTCGCGGGAGACGGGCGTACCCCGTCGGCGCCACGATGACGGTGACCGACGGGGTACGCGGGAAGGGCAGTGTCGTTCCAACGGTGCGTCCGGGTTCATGGGCTTGCTTCAGGAGCGGGGGCAGGACCGCGGGGTGGTCGGCGGGGGTCGACGGCCGCGCACGGGACTGATTGATCAGACATCAAAGCCACGGGTGCGCGGCGGACGACCGCGTCGTCACGCTAAGGTCAGCAGTCGAAAACCGGCCAAGACCAGACGCGAAGGCGGCATGCGGCATACGCCGATGTCTGTTGCACGAGCGGTGATGCGTGAAGAACCGACGCGGACGTGCAACTGACAGCGGCCGAAAGTCGTCCTTTGCGGCGAGCCGTCGAGGCACACCAAGAACTCGGACAACGGGGGGACGCAGCATGAACGTGACGTCGAAGAAGAACCGACGCAGACCGATGGTGGTCGGTGCAGCCGTACTGGGAGCCTGCGTGGCCGGTGCGTTGCTCCTCACCGGATGCAACGGCAAGGAAGAGGCGAAGGGTTCGGCCGCGGACGCCCCCTCGCCGAAGGCGGCTGCCACCGGCGGCAAGGAGACGGCCACCAGCGCGGCGAGCAAAACGCCGGTCGCCACAGCGTCTGCGGGATCGATCAGCGCCGCCAAGTCCCCCGGAGCGGTTCCGGCCGCTTCCAAGGCTCCTGTTGCCACCGCCTCCCCTGCGGGCGGCACCGACGACGACGGCTGTGACCACAAGATGCCGATCTCTCCCGACGAAGTCGCGGTCTACCGCTACACCCCCGAAGGGGGGTCCCTCAGCCTGATCGTCAAGTACGGCAACTGGGGCTGCGGGTCCCCCGACTCCGACGGCGCGCCGTTCGAGACGGTCGGCAAGGAGACGTTCATCCCGATGGACCAGGCCGCTTACATCACCGTGACCAACCCCATCGTGGAGAGCACCGAGAACCAGCACATCGGCGTTCAGGAGTTCCTCGACTGGCTGGAGGCGCACCCGAATTCGGGGCTCGTCTTCACCTACCACCTGGGGGCCGACGGCGCGATCGACCGCCTCGACGAGGTCTTCACCCCGTAGCGGCGTCTCGGCGCTTGGTCATCCCGTCCCGGGCGGGGGCCCGCCGCCTTACGCCCGTCCGATGGCAGACGGCTGGTCAGGGAGCCGCCGGATCGACCAGCGGTTCGGCGGCCGGCCGTCGTCCCGCCGTCCGCATTGCATTTGACCGGTGCCGGGTTCCTGTCACCCCGATCTCGGACAGTGGCCAGCGGCCAGCGTTCGGTGAGGGGCGGCGGGATCAGTGGTTGCGGAATGGCTCCCAGAGGTCGGGGAGGGAGCCAGTGATGTCCTCGCCTTCGGGGGGCAGGCCGATGTAGGCGCGTAGGGCGGGGCGGGTGCCGGGGAGGCGGTACTGGGTGAACCCTGGGGGCACTGGTGTTGCGCGCCGTCAGTGCAGGATGCTCACGGCTCGGGCGATCACGAGGAGCGAGGTCAGCAAGGCGGAGACGCTCTGGATGCTCATCAGGAGCTTTGCGCGGGTCGACAGCGGCATCGTGTCGGTCGGGCTGAACGCCGTGGAGTTCGTGACCGACACATAGAGGTAGTCAGGGAGAGTGGGGACCCAGTCCGAGTGGCCGCTGGCGCCGTCGGCCACTTCCTGGATGGCGTCGTCGTTCTCGTCCTGCGAGAAGCGGAAATCCGCCAGGGGCAGCGCCGAGCGGGGCACCTGGGTGCGGCTGACCGGGCCGCCACGGTCCAGCTCCCAGTAGGCCAGGCCGAAGACGATGATGTTGGTCAGCCACACCTGTAGCGCCGCGATCAGCAAGGATCGGCCGTCCTTCACTCCGGCGTACACCAGCTCGTGGATCAGGATGACCAACGCCGCGAGATTGCTGACCGCGATGACAGCCACGAGCGTGAGGGACAGCACCCGGAACGCCTTCGTCTGCCGGGTCAGACGCTTCGGGTTGATGGCGATCAGCGGAATGAGCAGCAGGCACTCCAGGGCGGGCAGGACGAAGCGCGGAGCGATCAGCAGCCGTTGCGGCAGGAACAAGTAGAGGGCGATCGCGGCGAGCGTCGCGACGACCGCAGGCAGCCGAACTTCGCCCCTGCGTTCGTGCCGTGGATGCTTGATGCTCGCCTCCGCACGCGAACGTGCCATACCGACTCATCCTTCCGGTCGCCGCCACCGACAACGCCACGAGGTCCTGCAACCTTCATCGGCGCAGGCCACCGGGCACCTCCAGCATCTACCCCGAATGCCCCTCTCCCCCGCCCCTGGCCCGGCAGGCCGCATCGCCCGGCACACCGGGTCGTCGTGGAGGCCGCCGGCATCGCCTTTGCGGACTCGACCTTCGGTCCCCGCTGGAAGCCACACTCCAGCCGACGGTTCAGCCGCCTGTCGGTACAACCCTGAGGACCTGGCCCGCCCAGATGTCGTCGCGTCTCGTGAACGTCGAAACAGATGGTCTTCAGAGTGTTGAACTCGCACTGTCGCGTCTGGTGAACAACGCAAGCGGGCGGATCCGGACCGGCAGACGGTTCATCGCCCGGTTCATCGCCCGTTTCAGAGCCGCTCGGTCGGGCCCGCGACGGCCCGGCACCGCGGCTGGGTGATGGAGGGTCGGGTCACCCGGCGCGCTGGGTTGTCTCCCCGGCCTGAACGGGTACGGCGGGCAGGGAGACGGTGCAGGCGGCGCAGCGCCGAGCCTGGGCGGGGACGGGGCTGAGGCATTCGGGGCAGTCCCGTTTGGGGGCCTGGACGTCCTGGTGCGGGGCCAGGCGTTCGTGGAGCTTGTTGATCGGGAGTACGACCAGGAAGTACAGGGCGCTGGCGAGGAGGAGGAAGCTGATCGCCGCGTTGACGAAGGAGCCGTAGGGGAACTCGATGGCGCCGACGGTGAAGGTCTTGCGGCTCATGTCGCCGGTGGCGCCGGTGGCCAGCCCGACCAGTGGTGTCAGGAAGGCTCTGACGAAGCCGTTCACCACGGCGGTGAACGCTGCGCCGATGACGATGCCGACGGCCAGGTCGACTACGTTGCCGCGCAGGATGAAACTGCGGAAGCCCTTCACCTTCTCACTCCTAAAAACTCTTCTGGATGTAGACGGGCGGCACGAAAGCGTCGTCGGGCCACTTCCTTCGCCTCGGTTGCCCGCCCACCCCTCACCCATGCAGGCTGCGCCGCGCGACGCCGTGATGCACGGCACGCACGCCAACGCGACCTGACGCTCAGCCTCGCCTTAAATCCTCGGCCACGACCTGGATGCCCCCGACGCCACCGACGAAGCCGGACTGGAACGAGGTCCTGCCCGCCGCTGCCGCGGGCAGGACCTGTTGGCCTGCCTCTGCGGAGCCCGAAACTCCTTGAACCTGGCCGACCCGGGTCGAGCCGGACGCCACGGACCGGCAGCAGACCGACGCATCAGGCGCACGGACCCGCCCCCTCGTCGCGGGGATAGAAGCCGGCAAGGGGCGCCTCCCCCGCCCTGCCGTGGGACCGCGTTGTCGTTCGAGGTCCGGCCGCACCGCGCCGAGGGCGCGCAGCCTCCGTGCGAAGCGAGCTCAGCGGCGTGCCGGAAAATGACTGCGCAGGAACACCGTCGTCGGCTCGCCGTCGGCTGCCACCATGTCACCGTGCGGCCCGCTGGTGTGGGCGAAGCGGCCCCAGATGTTATTGAATGAGTTTGCGGTCAGGAATGCCGGGACTCTGTCGCCCGGGTTCTGGTACGGCTCCGACGTGGTGCCGGGGTCGGCGAGCGAGCTGAGAGAGTCGCATGGACTCCACCCCACCCCCCTCGTCTGCGTCGCCGTTCGACATGGTCAGCAGCGCTTTGGGGCAGTACATGCCAGACCACGGACCGGCAGCGGCCGCCGGTTCAGCCGGCCCGCAGGGGGACGACGCCGCCCGTCGGGACGTATCCGCCGACCCGCCCCCCGCCGATCAGGAGCAGATCCTAGGCGCGGTCGATCTGGACCGGGATCTGAGAATCACGCGCTGGAACCTGGATGCCCCGGTCTTCGCGGGGGTGGAGGCCGTGGCCGGGAGCCCTTTCGTCGGTCTCCTGCCTCCCTCGGACGTACCGACGGTCACCCGGCGCCTGCGGCAGGTTCTCGAGACCGGTGAGCCGCACGTCGCCCGGGTCCAGCGCCTGCGCCGCGGCGACGGGTCGGAGCTGGTGGTCTCCATGAGCATCCTGGCCGCCGCGGCCCCCAAAGAAGGCCTGACCGTCTCCCTGATCGCCATGGCCAGGAGGCTGCACCTGTACGCCGCCGAGACCGCGATCGGCACCTCGCTCGACATCGGCGAGACCGCGCAGTCGCTGGCGGAGTCCCTGCTGGCCTGGGGTGACGTGACCGCCGTCGACCTCGACTTCGCCGTGTGGACGGGTGAGGCGGTCACCGAGCAGCCGCAGGGGCGCCTCCGGCTGCGGCGGGCGGCCCTGGTGCCGGACCGGGCCTGGCCCGACGGCTACGTGACGCCGGGCGACGATCTTCCCGGCGATGCGAGTCGACTGCTGTCGCAGGCCATACGGCGCGACGATGCCGCGCAGGCCATCGTCATACCCGACCGGGAGGCGATCGAGCGGGTGCTCGGCAGTCCTCGGCTGGTACGTGCCCTGGCGCCCGGCGACCAGGCGGCGGCCGTGGTGTGCATACCGCTGGTCCTGGACGGCAAGCCGCCCGTCGTCCTGGGGGTCGCGGAGGTCTGGCGGCGGGCGGACCGGCCGTTCGCGGACAGCGAGCTGTTCGACCTGCAGGAACTGGTGGCCAGGACCTCCCACCATGTGGACCTGGCGCGTCAGCACCAGCGCGAGCACACGCAGGTCCTGGCCTTGCAGCGCCGACTGCTGCCACGGTCCGGCGGTGACACCATCCAGACGGCCAGCGTCTACCAGCCCGCCACCCCCGACAGCGCGGGCGTCGGCGGTGACTGGGTCAACAGCTTTCCACTGCCGGACGGCCGTACGGCGCTCGTGGTCGGAGACGTCGTCGGGCACGGGCTGGGCGCCGCGGCGACCATGGGACAGCTGAGCATGGAGGCCCGCGCGCTGCTGTCAGCGGGGCTGGCACCCGACGAGGTGCTGGAGCACCTGGACGAGACCGTGTCGCTGCTGGACGACGTGGAGTCCGGGCTGGCGGCCGGTTACAGCGCCCTCGGGTCGACCTGCTGCATCGCCGTGTACGACCCGGTCAGCCACCACGTGGAAGTGGCCAGCGCCGGCCACCTCCCCCCGATCCTGGTACCCCCGGACGGACCCGCAGGCCCGGTCGGGATACGCCCCCACCCCGGGCTGGGCGCCGAGTTCGCGTTGCGAGAGCCGTACGACGTGCACGCGTTCTGTGCGCCCCCCGGCTCTCTGCTCGCCCTCTACACCGACGGCCTGGTGGAGGATCCCGCACTGTCGATCGACGAGGGCATCGACAGGCTGACGGACGCCGTGTCCTCGGTGCACCCCTGGGACGCACTGGAGCAGGCCGCGCAGCGCGTGGTCTCGGCGGTAGCGCCGACGCGGCGGCGCGACGACGTGACGCTTCTGATCGCCCGCATGATCGGTTACCGCAAGGAGGACACGACGACGTGGCGTCTGGCCGCCCGCGGCGACGCGGCCGCCCGGGCCCGCACCCTGGTCTCCCAGCTGCTGGAGCAGTGGGGCACCGGGGAGCACACCCAGGACAGCGTGCTGCTGGTGGTCGACGAACTGGTGGCCAACGCGGTCCGCTTCGCCGGCGGACCCATCACCGTACGGCTGATCAGGACCGGTCATGGGCTGTTGTGCGAGGTGGGCGACACCGGCAACGGCAGGCCGCGACTGGGCCCGGGCGGACTCCTCGACGATGCCGGCCGTGGCCTGCACGTAGTGCATGGGCTGACCACCCGGTGGGGGGTGCGGTGGACGGACACCGGGAAGGTGGTGTGGGCGTCGTTCGAGCGGTGAAGAGGTGTCGGCTGAGCGGTGATCAGGCGTCAGCGGAGCTGGTGGCGAGGTTCCGGCCGGCTGGTGGCGAGGCTCCGGCCAAGTGGTGACGGGGCGTTGGCCGGTGCGCGCGGGAGCTGTGCGTCAGGCGGTGGCACCGGCGTTGCGAGGGGCGCGAGTCCGCACTACAGCCACTGCCCTTCCAGGGCGGTGGCGGTGAGGCCCGGGGCAGCCGCGTACAGAACGGCGCGGCTGCCCGCCTTCTGCCCGGCGTCGTATGCCCTCCGCATGATGTCGAACACGGCGGCGCCTCCACGGTTGCCGCTGGTGTAGCTGTCCCGGCTGTGGCGCAGGAGCCCCGACGGCCATCCGTCGGGCATCGTCTCCTCCATGTACTCCAGCACACGTGTCCCACCAGGGTGGGCGAGCAGAACATCGGGGTGCCAGGAGCCGGGGTCGTCCTGGTATCGGAGGCGCAACCACTCCCACATCGCGGTGACCGTCTCCTGCACGGCGCGCGGCCCGCGCCGGTCCATCACGAAGTGGGTGCCGTCCTCCCGCGTCTCCAGGCGGTGCAGGTCCTGAGTGCCGGGCAGCGTGTGGTGCCAGGCGGCGTCCAGCCGCAGCACCGACTCGGGCCTCGGGCGGCCCGTGACCACCGCGGCGACCGCGGTGTCCGCGAACAGCAACCGGACGATCAGGGATTCCAGAGTGTCGTCCGCGGGCTGGTAGGTCGTGCTCAGTGCCTCCGCGATCACGACCAGGACCACCCGGTCGGGGTCCGCGGCCACGAGATCCGCAGCCAGGGCCAGGGAGCGGGTCCCGGCTATGCAGGCCCACTGGGTGGCCGGCAGCAGGAGCACGTCGCTCCGGAGCGGGAGTCTGTTGGCGAGGGAGACGTCCAGCCCCGGCAGCGCGGGCGTGGTGGAGTGACTGGTGATCAGACAGTCGACGTTCGCGGCGTCCAGCCCGGCGATCTGCAGGGCCCCGCGCGCCGCACGCTCACCGTAGGACTGCACTGCGGACCAGGCCGGAGCCGTGCGCTCCTGGACGGTCTGCGGCGCGGGTATCGCCTCAAGGGCGGTGATCACGCGATCCACGTCCTGCTCGGTGAACCCGTCACCGGCCAGTGCCTCTCGAGCCGGGCCGATGCCGGCGGCCGGCAGGCCGCTTCCGCTGCCGGGCGCGACGGCGGCCTCCAACGGCAGCATCCAGCCACGGGTTTCGATGCCCGTACTGGCCGCGATGCCGTCGATCCGTGGCGCCCACGCCGAGTTGGGGTGCCGACCGCGCACTTCGTCCACGATCTGGCTGGTTCGCACGGCGTGCTTGCCGTGTATCACGGCAGGCGGGCACAGGTAAGCGGCCATGGTTGGCGCCTTTCCATGGGGAATGAGATCAAATGCCAAGACCGCCGTGTCATAGGAAACTTGAGCATCATTCACCCAAGTACACGGCACTACGATCTGTTTCGAGGTTTAGTGTCCGTTTCGAGCATGGATCCCGCAGGGACGTTTGCGCTGTGATCTGGGCAACTTGGGAGGTAATGCGATCCGTGAAACGGCGCACACTGCCGCAGGGGCGGCGCGGTGTCGCGCCCGCATGACATGCCACCGGCGGACCTCGCCATCGCCGGCACCGCGACTCACCACGGCCTGACTCTCCTCCACGACGAGGAGCCGATGGTGTTGATCCGTAGCGCCCCACACGCGTAGGCGCGGGCCCCAGTCGGAGAACGCGGCGGCACGAGCGCGTCGAGCCCATGGCGTCCCTGGCGCGAGTGGGGGCGAGAAGTATGTCGGACTCGTGGGCCGGGCAAGGGGCTCGACCGCGGTCGCGGTCCCAACCGGGCCAGCGCGAGCCCCCGGCGACCTGCCGAGACAGGTTGTCGAGGTGATCGAGCCGCTGCACAGTGGCTCCTTCTGCGGGGCTGCTTTGGACAACACTGCCCGGGTTCCCCACCCCGGATCTGCGTGCCTGGAACTCAACCCACGCGTATGGAGGCGCACTTGCCTTCTGGTGACTACCGGCGGCGAGCTCGCTCCCGGTGGCCCGCAGCCTCTCGAACGCCGCGGCCGTCGCACTGGCCGGCTCCGCCTGGTGGACGACGAGTTGCTGGTGCGGGGCGCCGTTGACCGTGAGGGCGGGGAACCGGATGTGCAGGTCGCCCACCTCCGGGTGGCACAGGCGCTTGCCCTCCCGCGACTTGCTCTTGGCCTCGTGTACGCCCCACAGACCGGCGACCTCCCGGGTGTCGCGGGAGAGTTCCGCGACGACCTCGGCGATGCGGGGTCCTGCCCGTAGGCGGCCCTCAGTTCGGCCACACAGGAGTGGGCCGCACGCTCCCACTCCTGGCAGAAGGCGCGTCGGGCCGGGTCGGCGAACACCATGCGCGCGAGGTTGTCGAACCGTTTGAAACCGCGGTACAGCGCGCGGGCCACGGAGTTGGCGGCGTTGGCCCGCGGTGCCCGACTTGAGGTAGACGGGATTCGTCGGCGTGTCCCAGAAGCGATTCAGAAACCGAGGGACACGACTGCCGCTCGAACTTCCCTGTGTATCAGGCTCGTTCTGTAGATCGACAGCTCATGGCCGGGTGCTGCTCGGCTGTACGTCCGGCGTCTGTAGACATGCGATCGGCCCTGCCGATGTCAGCGGCGACCTCGCGGTCCGGCGTGCTCGGTGTCTCCACGGTCGTGTCGGTGGTGTTCGGCTCGTTTCTCAGGCAGGTTCGTGCGATCCGCGCCTGCCGGCGTGCGGCAGGCGGCTTTGGATGTCCTTCCGCTCGGTGCGCAGTTTCGCCAGGACGCGGGCCACGTGCTTCTCGACGGTGCGGGGGGACAGGAACAGGGTCTGGGCGATGTCCTGGTTGGTGGCGCCGCCGACGAGCAGCTGGGCGACTTCCAGTTCACGGGGTGACAGCTGGCTTCCGTAGCCGCGGCGTCCCGGTCGCCGAGCCGTCCGGACACCGAGTTCGCGTAGGCGGTGCTGGCAGCGTGCGGCGTCGCCGGTCGCGCCGAGCTCGGTGAAGCCGTGCGCGGCGTCGGCCAGGTGCGCCGCCGCGTCCTCGGGAGACGAGCAGGTCAAGGCTTCACCCCGGCGTTCGGCGGCCTTGGCGACCTCGTAGGGACGGCCGACGTCCTGCCACCTGTGCTGCGCCTCCGCGAAGTGCTCGACGGCCCGCGCCGGCTCGGTGGCGCGGAGCAACAGACCTCGGACCACCGCCAGTTCGGCCGAGGCGGCCGGCGCGTCGCGGTCGCACAGATCCGACTCGGCCTCCGCCGCGAGTCGTTCGACCAACGCGTGGTGCCCACAGGCCAGCGCGGCCTCGGCCGCGACCGGGAGGAGGTCCATGGTCCGAGCCCAGGACCTGAGTCCTCGCACCATCGACAGCGCCGGTTCGGCAATCGCCCAGGCCGCCTGCGGGTCGCCCTCGGCGAGCCGGAAAGCGGCGAGCGCGGCGGCGATCCTGATACTCACGTCCACCTCGCTCGTACCACGGGCGACCGCCGCCGCGGTGGCGAAGTGGTCGTGGGCCAGGGAGTGCCGCCCCTGGACGAAGGCGAGGTGTCCCTGGCACAGAGCCCGGTCCACTTTGATCTGCTTCACGTCGGGGTGGGCATGCGCCACGGCCGCGTAATCGTCCTCCAGCCGGGTCCAGCGCCCGGCCAGCAAGTCCAGGCGCAGCTCCACAACGCGGGGGATGCACTCGATGCGCCCGTGGGCCGCGTGATCGAGCAACGCCCCGACCTCGACCACCAGGGCGCGGGCCCGCCGGTCGTGGCCGAGCTGCACTGCCACCTCGGCGAGGGCGTACAGCGCGTAGGTGGCGTGGCCCAGCACCGCGCCGGCGGCATCTCGGCGCGGCAGCCGGTCCAGCAGCGGCCAGACGGCGGCATCGCCGTCCCGAGCCATCAGGATGAGCCGGTTGATCGGGGCCGCCCTCCGGCTCATCTCGTCGGCGCCGTCGCGGACGGTCCGCTCGGCTCGGTCTTGCCAGTCCCACGCGTGCGCGGCGGCGCCGTCCCGCTCGTAGAGGGCCAGGTTGACCATCGCCAGAGCCGCCTTGTGCGGCTGCGTGGCCAGCTCGTCGACGGCGTGGGCGAGCTCACGGAAACCGGCCGGGTCGGCGCCGACCTTGACCATGACCAGACCGAGCCCCAGGCGGATCTCACCCCGGACGGCATCCGGCAGCTGCGGATCGTCCAGCACCGATCCCAACTCGCGGACGGTCACGGCGTAGTCGACGCCGTAGTGCACGATCCGGGCGAGCGCGAGCGCGGCCTGGGACCGCCGCTCGGTGTCCACTCCAGGGTGGTCCAGGATCCGGTGCAGGAGAGTGGCCGCGGTGCCGGTGTCGCCCAGCGTGACGGCCTGGTCGACGGCCTGCTCGATCTGGTCGAGCCAGCCCCGCCGGTCGCCGGTGGCCAGTGTGTGGTGGGCGAGCTGCACCAGCGGGACCGGGTCGTGGGTCTGGAGCTCGTCGATGGCCCGCCGGTGCAGGCGGGCCCGGCGCGGCCCTGGGATGTACCGGTAGGCGACCTGCTGGGCCAGCACGTGACGGAAGGCGTAGCGGCCGGTATCGGTCTCGCGCAGCACCGCCATCCGCAGCGCGTCGATCAGCCCTTCTGCGGCCGCGTCGCCGTCCAGGCCGGCGATCTCGGCCAGCTGCGCTTCGGTGGCCGGTACGGCCAGCACCGCCGCCGCGTCCACGACCGCGGCGCCGATTGGCGACAGCGAGGTCAGCCGCTCGGTGACCGCTTCCTGCAGACCGGTGGGCACCTCGGCCCGCTCCAGCTCCCTGACGTCGCGACACGCCTGGTCCCGCAGCGTGATCAGGTCTTCCTCGGCGACCAGCGGCAGGCCCTCGCTGCGACAGTGGAGCACCGCGCACAGCTCTGGCGTGGCCTGGGCGCCGAGCGCCGCGCCGGCCAGGTCGGCCACGTCGTTCTCGGTCAGCGGTGACAGCCGGATCACCGTGCCGCCGGCACCAGGTGGCGGGCGGTAGGCGGCACCCAGGGCTGCGGCACCGGGCGGCAGGTCCTCGGCCCGGTAGGTGACCATCAACGCGAACTGGTCGGGCAGGTCGCGGGCGAGCAGCAGGAGCAGTTCGCGGGTGGCGTCGTCGGCCCAGTGCAGGTCCTCGACGACCAGGATCACCCGACCGACCGCGTCGAGCACGGAGCGCACGGCCTGAATCAACTGATGGCGCAGCGCACCTGGGTGGCCCGGTGTGGCGGGCGCCGCCGGGAGGCGGTCGGCCAGGTCCGGCAGCAGCGGGGCCAGTGCCCCGGCCGTCGGCGGCAGCCCGGTGGCCGGCAGCCACGGACCGACCTTGCCGAGCGCGTCCACCACCGGCCCGTACGGCAAGGGTTCGCGCAGTGGGTGGCAGAAGCCCGTCACCACCCGCCACCCCTCGGTCTTCAGGATCGCGGTGGCCTCGCGCACCAGCCGGGACTTGCCCATGCCGGCCTCGCCCTCGATCAGGACCACTGCGGGCGGCTGCCTGGTGACGGCGAGTAGCAGGTCGAGTTCCTGGCGGCGACCGACGAATGTGAAGCCCCTGCCAAGACCGGGGGAGCCTTGCTGTTCAGCCACCTGCGCACCGTCCCTTGAGGACACATCCTGGCTCGACTGGTGACGGAAGGGGACCGGCGGAGGCTGGTCGGTCCGCCGCCGTCGGCGCTACCCACTTTATTGCGGCCGCCTACCCATTCAATACGTTTGTGACGCGTACCTCATACTTTCGGTGCCCCGCGGATCTGCAGCGTCGGTGTCGATTTCAAGCACCGTTCGCGGACGCTTCCAGAGACCCGAACCCGCGGTTTCAGCCATCGACAGCAGGTGAGCGCTCTCTCACCATGAGGACCCGGGCGCGGGACGGCGCGACGACCGTTGCCGCCGTCGCCCCGCCGCCATCGCGTTGGCCGCGATCGCGCCGGCACTCACGGCGCTGATCGGTCCGCTCGTCAACGCGCCGAGCGCGCACGCCGAGGGCAACAACTCCCAGGGCGGCCGCCTACCCATTCAATGCGTCCCCCATTGTTTCGGCCTGCCCATCACCTGCATCGTCATGCCATCCATGCAGGTGGAAGCCGCGATAACGCGTGAGGACGCCCTCTCGCGCTCTGACCGGCGCGTGCAGTGGCACGACCGCAACCACTCCCCGACTCGGAGAGCCCATGTTCAATCGAGCAGCAACGCGTCCGCCCAAATGGCGGATGCGCTACCGGATATCAGCGCTCGCGGCGTTCCTCGCCGCCGTCGCGGTCGTCCTGACCCAGGCCGTCGTCTCGACCAGCCCGGCGCGCGCGGCGGGGTTCTACGACTGCCCGCGAGGCTTCGGCAACGGCTCCTCATGTTCCAACATCGACAACACCGACACGGTCAACCAACGGCGGTTGCCGGAATACGTGTACCGCGGGGACTCGCGGGCGCCGTACGAGATCTTCACCAACGGTTTCAGGTCGGTCGGCACCGACTACGACATCCAGCGCCACGTGCAAGGCGGCAACAACGCCCGAAGCGGCTACATCTCCACGAGCGCGGCGCTGTCGGAGTCGGAAAGCTTCGCCCGCAGCCAGGGTGGCCGCAATCTCGACTCGATGGCGGCGCAGCCCTCGTGCCGACTCGGCCGTCCGATCGCGGTGTGGTCCACCATTCCGGGGCTGGGTGGGTGGAGGACCAGTGACTGCGACGGCGGCTGGGTGGAGGCGGACACCTTCGTGTACCTCATCGATGCCGGGATGGCGCACAACGCCCTGTACATCCCCGACCAGGTGCGCGGAAACACCACGCTGGCGCGCTACGCGAGTCAGGAGGAGTGGGCGTACGTCCGTCGCATCCCGAACACCGCGGTCGCCGGCGTGCGCATCTACCGCATGAGGGCGCGTGTCACCAACGGCGTGATCGATTTCCGGACGCAGACGTTCAGGTTCGACCGCTACGTGGGCAACCCTCACCATGCCGAAGCGCGGAGCACCTATGACCCGAGCGCCGACCCGGGCGCCCACTTCAACAGGGGCACCTACCTCGACGTGCCCGCGATCAACGCGAACCCGTACACCCGCGGTTGCGAAGAGATGTTCCGGTGCAGGGGCGGGGATGACCATGGCTGAAACCGGCTCGACTCCCGACACGACAGGCCAGGCGGACGCCGCAGTGATCACCCGCCCCTCGGACCCAAGGAAAACCAGGTTGGAAAACGCATCGACCGCGCCGCACCGCATGTGCTCCGCCCTGCGGGAGCGACCGCGCTCCGCCCTGCTCGCCCTCCTGTCGCTTCTGCTGGCGAGCGGGTCGCTGCTGCCGGCCGCGCCCGCACAGGCCGACACCGCCACCAGCACCAGCACCAGCACCGAGTGGGAGGAGATTCAGGAACTCGCGGGCTACAACGGCGCCCTTACCGCGTTCGAGGACCCGAACAGCGGCCCGGAGATCATCTTCCCGTCCGACTACACCGGTGACATCAACGACCTGAAACACCCGAGCGACTGGACCGACTCCACCGGCGCCACGCCGACCAGTTGGCCCACTCCCAAGACCGCCAAAAGCGCCGTGTTCACGCAGGACCAGCTCAACAGCGTGCAGAACGCGGTCGCCAACGCCGTCCAGCCAGGCGGCGACACCACCTACTCCCTGGCCGTCACCTACGACGGCACGAGCGACCGGGTGATCACGCAGACCAACGCCCCTTCGTCCGTCACCGACCCGCTGACCACCCAGTACCCCGACCAGGTCGTCATCCAGGGCCCGCCCGCGAACACCCCGCCCACCACGTGCGTGCCCCAGACATCGCTCACGGCCAGAACCGACGGAGCCGGCGGCGTGACCGCGGCGAGCGAGCAGTTGCAGGCCCTGGCCGACTACAACTGCGCCCTGGCTGCCTTCCAGGACCCGAAGTACGGCCCGGCGATGGTCTTCCCGTCCGACTACGCCGGCGACATCAACAACCTGCAGATCCCGCAGAACTGGACCGACTCCAAGGGCAACACCCCGACCAGTTGGCCCACCCCGACCACCGCTCGCAGCGTCAAGTTCACCGCCGCGCAGGTCCAGACGGTCATCGCCGCCGCCATCGCACAGATCGAGCCGGACGGCTCGCCGTTCTACTACGCCGCCGCCCACTACGACGGAACGAGCGACCGGATCGTGGTGAACACCGACGCGCCCTCCTCGGTCACCGACCCGCTGGTGGCCGCGTACCCCAACCAGGTCATCATCGTCAGCCAGGCGGCCCCGCCAATGCAGATCGTCAACAAGAACAGCAGCCTCGACCTGGGGATCGAGGGCGCCTCCACCACGGACGGCGGTGGGGTCACGCAGCAAAGCGCGGACACCACCGCCAACCAGCAATGGCAGCTGATCTTCGCCGGCGACGGCCAGTACAAGATCAAGAACGCCCACAGCGGCCTGCTGCTCGGCGTCGCCGGCGGCTCCAGCAACCTGGGCGCCCCCGCCATGCAATGGGACGACAACGGCCACGACGACCACCTGTGGAAGGTGACCGACGCCGGCCACGGTTACGTCAAGCTGGTCAACGTGCGCAGCGGACTGGCGTTGGACATCTCCGGAGCCTCGACCGACCCCGGAGCGAACGCGGTCCAGAACACCGACAACGGGACCGATTCCGAGCTCTGGCAGCTGACTCCGATCAGCTGACGAGTGACGCCCGCCACCGCGGGCATTGCCCGGACGGACGGCGAACCGGCCCGGGTTGTGCATACCTCTCGTGCGCAACCCGGGCCGGTTCATAGGCATCGTCTTGCTCGTCCCACCGCTCGACCGCCGGGTCGGCAATGGAAACTGTCGACGCCGAAGCGCGAGGGCATTCACGCGGTTGCGTACTCACGGCTTTGCCGGCTCCGGCCAGGCCCGTTCCCGGACGTGCTGCGCCGCTTCCACGCCGGCGTGACGACCGGGTGCGCACCAACAAGACCATGGGATTGGATAGTTCGCTCTCCGCATCGTAAGAGGTGACCGCGGCTGAATGCTCGCCGCGAACCTCGCCCCCGATCTCGACGCGCGGCTGTGACCGCCGGCCTTGCACGACATCGACGACCTGGCCCACGCCGAGCCGGACACCATGCGCTTCGCCTCTACGACCTGCCCGCCCGACTCACCGACCACCCCCGCCGTCGCCTGACGACCAGCCACCTGCCCGGCAAGACAAGGAAAGGAGCAGACCTGCACGACCTCCGGCCGCGCGGGCCGCGAAACCCCGGCGCAGCCGCAACGACACGCGAGGCCCGGTCCACGATCACGCGGAACGAACAGAGCGAACCGATGGCGCGGCTGAGCACTCACAGCCGCTGAAGAACCGAGGTTAAAGGCATATCAAAACTTCGCTCCGGATGTTTTCTGTGTTCGCACTTCTCCGAAAGACTCCGGTCGGGATCATGAACTTTCCGGTCCCGCCCAACTCCCCACGTTCTGAGAGAACTTCATGAAGAACAGCGCAGCTGTGCTGTGCGGCACGGCCGTCGTCCTGGCCGGCACGCTCACGGCCGCTCCCGCCGAGGCCGGAACGCCGACTTCCGCGAACGCCGTCCAGACGGCGAAGGTCACCTGGAAGAAGTGCGGCACCGACGACTACCCGACACTCGAGTGCGGGTCCGTGAAGGTGCCGCTGGACTACGCCAAGCCGCAGGGGCGGAAGATAACGCTGGCCCTGTCCCGGGTTCCGCACACCGCGAAGAGGTTCCAGGGCCCGCTGCTGGTCAACCCGGGCGGCCCCGGTTCCAGCGGACTCACGCTCGCCGGATTCGTCGCGTCCGGGCTGCCCAAGGCGGCCGCGGCCCAGTACGACGTCATCGGCTTCGACCCGCGGGGCGTCGGCAAGAGCCAGCCGGCCCTGGACTGCGAGCCGGGCTACTTCAACCCGGTGCGCCCCGCCAGCGTTCCCAGTACGCCCGCGCTCGAGAAGGCCAACCTGGAGCGCGCGAAGTCCTTCGCCGCCGCATGCGGCAGGAAGTACTCCGATGTGCTGCCGTACGTCAACACGATCAGCGCCGTGAAGGACATGGACTCGATCCGCAAGTCTCTCGGCGCCAAGAAGATCAACTACTTCGGCTACTCGTACGGTACCTACCTGGGCCAGATCTACGCCAAGTTCTTCCCGAACCGGGTGCGCCGCCTGGTCCTGGACTCGATCACGAACCCCGACAAGGTCTGGTACGACGGCAACATCGAGCAGGACTACGGCTTCGACGCCCGGCACAAGGCGTTCATGGCGTGGATCGCCAAGTACGACTCGACGTACAAGCTGGGCACCGATCCGGCCGTGGTAGAGGCCAAGTGGTACACGATGCAGGCCGAGCTCGCCAAGAATCCCGCGGGCGGCAAGGTGGGCGCCGCGGAGCTGGTGAACCTCTTCATAAACGGCGGTTACTACAACGGCTACTGGCCCTACCTCGCCCCGGTGTTCGCCGCGTACGTCAACGACCACAACCCCGCCCCGCTGGTCAAGGCGTTCGACACGTGGGGGGCGACCGATGCCTCCGGTGACAACGGCTTCAGTGTCTACTCCGCCGTGCAGTGCCAGGACGTGTCCTGGCCGCGGGACTGGAAGCAGTGGGAGAAGGACAACTGGGCGGTGTACAAGAAGGCTCC
Source organism: Streptomyces griseorubiginosus (assembly GCF_001514195.1). GTDB lineage: Bacteria > Actinomycetota > Actinomycetes > Streptomycetales > Streptomycetaceae > Streptomyces > Streptomyces griseorubiginosus. The sequence goes on from NZ_KQ948750.1 coordinate 62,286, forward strand.
GTTCAGTACCTGGGCCAATGCCTGGTACAACGCGCCGTGCGCCTTCTGGCCCACGAAGACCCTGAAGCCGGTGAACGTCGCCAACTCCAAGCTCCCGCCGGTGCTCCTGTTCCAGGCGACCAACGACGCGGCCACCCCCTACCAGGGCGGCGTCACCGTCCACCGCCTGCTCAAGCACTCCAGCCTGGTCGTCGAGCAGGGCGGCGGCAACCACAGCATCACCCTGAGCGGCAACGCCTGCCTCGACAAGTACCTCGCCACGTACCTGACCGACGGCACGGTCCCCCGCGGCCACGGCACCGCGGACGCGATCTGCCAGAAGAACCCCGACCCCAAGCCGCTGAGCACGGCGACGTCCGCCATGCGCACGGAGCAGCCGGCCACCGCGCCGGGCGGCAGCCCCCTGCGGGGGATGTCCGGCTTCCGCGGCTGAGCGTGAGCGGAGCGGAAACGCGAAGGGCGCTCGGTGCTCGCCGGGCGCCCTTCCCGTCGTAGCGGAAGCGGTTAAGACTTGGTCTCAGAACTGCTCGGCTGGTTCTTATGGGGATGGGCTACTGCAACAAGTCGATCATGCTCGGTCGTGGACCAGCGCCTGGCGTTGAGCTGCGGGTCGCTATCCAAGTGGTGCGTTGTCGTCTCGGCGATGAGTTCCGCGAGCCCGCGGAGTCTGTCGGCCGGCGTAACCTCGCCACCGGTGTCCGGGGTCCGCGGACTGCCGCTCACCCCCGACGACTTCCTGCGCTGACGGCGGGATCCGGGAGTTCGGCGTTCGGTGATCCGGGGTCAGGTGATACGGGATCCGGCGGCTCGGGGTCCTGTGGCGCCGGATACCGCACGGCTGCGGGAAAGCAGCGCAGCAGCGCGGCGAGCCGCTCGGTATCGCCCGCCACTTCGGTGTCTGCCCGCTCGACGGCGTCGTGCAGCGCCGCACCGGCGAACACCAGATCGCGCAATGTCGCCGCCTCCGGCACGGTCAGCCACGCATCGGGGTCGGCGTGCTCACCGCGGTCCAACTCGAGGCGTCCGCCCGCAACGGTGGCGCGGAACCGGTCGCCCGCGACGTCCAGCTGGCAGCGCAGCGACAGCTCACCCGCCAGTGCCGGATCGAAGGTCGCGCGCAGGGCGAACAGCAGCGCGTCGACGCTCAGTTCCGCCGCGCCGTCCTCGGGCAGCGGTGCGCGGCTGCCCCAGTGGGCGAGCGCGCGGAGCACGGGCTCCAGTTCCTGCCCGCGCTCGGTGAGTTCATACACGGCGGCGGGCGCAGGCGGTCCCAGGCGCCTTCGCCGCACCAGGCCGTCGGCTTCGAGCTCGCGCAACCGCTGCGCGAGGACGTTCTGACTCATCTGCGGCAGCCCGCGGTGCAGGTCGGAGTAGCGCTTCGGGCCGAAGACCAGCTCCCGCACGACGAGCAGCGCCCACCGCTCGCCGACCGCGTTCAGCGCTCGCGCGATGCCGCAGGGGTCGTCGAACACCCGCTTCTTGCTCATGCACCCGAGTGTACTAGACAACAGGAGTGAATGCTCCTAAATTAGGAGTATGAATCGTGACCTGAGCCTACGGAACCGTCATCGGCTACACACGGCGCGGGTCAACATGCTCCGACGGTGACGACCACGCATCGAGATATGGAGAGAAGCGGTGAACGAGATGACACTTCGTGTGACGTCCGCCGACGGTACGAGGATCGCCTACGACCGGAAAGGCACTGGCCCGGCGGTGATCCTCGTCGGCGGCACCCTGGACGACGGCGCTGAGAACGCGCCGCTGGCCCGGCTCCTCGCCAACCATTTCACGGTCTACAACTACGCACGACGCGGCCGGGGCGACAGCGGCAATACACCGCCGTACGCCGTGGCGCGGGAGGTGGAAGACCTCGACGCGCTGATTGCGACAGCCGGCGGCTCAGCTCACTTGTACGGCGCCTCATCTGGCGGCGCCCTCGCGCTGGAGGCAGCAGCGGCAGGTTCGGCGATCGACAAGATCGCGGTGTGGGATGTGCCCTACGTGATCGGGGACGACCTGTGGCCGAGGTTCAACCAGTACCTCGCGGACACCCACGAGGCATACAAAGCCGGGCGGGACGAGGAGATGCTGGAACTGTTCATGAGGCTTACCGGCGGACCCGACGCGGACATCGCGGCTGGCAAACAGCACCCGTACTGGGCCTTGTCCGTCGCGCTCGCCCACACGCTCGTCAAGGACGCCATGGTCCTCAATGACTACAAGATCCCCACGAACCGACTTGCCCGCATCACTCAGTCGGTCCTGGTGACCACCGAGGGTCCGATCACCGAGCCCCAGATGGCAGGCCTCCCGACCGACTTCTTCGACCGCGCCGCGAAAGCGATAGCCGCTGCCACCCCCCAGACCGAACGACACACGCTCGACGGGCAGGGACACGTCGTCGCCCCCGAACTCATGGCCCGTGTACTGAAGACGTTCTTCGACCAGTAACCCGTCGACTGATCAGGTCGCGACCGTGGGTCGCTTCGGAACGCAGGCCCATCGGCCACGTCAGCATCGGTCGGTGAGCGGCGACTCCTGAGTTCCGGAGTCTCGCCGCGTGTTGGCGCGAACGCGATCTGCAGCCTGCGATCCCTTCCCCATGACGGGGGCTCCGATGACGCGGATCTTGCCGCGGGCTCGTCAACTGGGCAGCCAGCGCACGGACTCACCCCCGGGAAGTCGTCAACGACGCCAGCAGCGAACCAAGGACTCGCGCGGATAGGTGACCATCCGCCGGTCGGCGGGTTGGCTCGGTTTTCATACCGAGTGCGATCCATAGCCGACGACCGGGGAGGTTCCCACCATGATGCGCGCACTCGAACGCGAGGTTGTAGACGCCGTGTATGCGGCGATCGAGCCGCTCTTGCCCGAGCATCCGGCTGCCAGCGAGGTTCGGAGAACGACACTGGTAGCAGCAACATGAACGGCGTCCGCTGAGGAACCCCAATCGGACAGAAGCTGAGTCCGGGCGGCAACCCCGTCGAGCTGTACGCCAGGCTGACCCGCGTCGTCTCGGACTCCTGGTACGCATTGATTCTCAGTGACCGGGGGCTAACCGTGTCGTCGTTGCTCACGCGGCTGGGGTGACGGACGATGAGGATTCGGTTTGCAGCAGGCGCCGGAGGTTGATGATCGAGGCGGCGAGAGTCAGCAGCGGGCGTAGGTGGCCTCGGTACAGTCGTAGCGCAGCCCGAGGCGTTTGAACCGCAACAGCCACGAGACGGTGCGCTCGACTACCCAGCGCACCCGACCGAGCCGGGCGGGGTCTTCCACGCCGCGTCGGGCGATGCCGACGCCGATTCCGCGGCGGTGCAGGTAGCTGCGGCAGGGGCGGTAGTCGTAGCCCTTGTCGGCATGCAGCTTGTCCGGGCGCCGGCGCGGTCGGCCACGACCATGGGGTACGCCCGGGTTGGTCTCCAACAGCGGGACGAACAGTTGGCTGTCGTGGGTATTGGCCGCCGAGGCAAGTACGTGCAGGGGAAGTCCGTTGCGGTCGCACAAGATGTGGCACTTCGAACCGGATTTGCCTCCCCGATCCCAAACCGCGGCATCCTGCCACTCCCGCAATCGTCGCCACGCGGTGTGTCCGGACCCGCAGCCCAACTTCTGAGGCAGGTCGCGCCAACGGCAACCGGTGCTGAGCACGAACACGATCCCTTCCAGCGCGGCACGATCATCGATCCGTGGCCTCCCCGCTGGACCCTTTGGTGGCGGCCGTTCCGGGATCAGTGGCTCTACCAGTTCCCAGAGCCGATCATCGATCAGGCTTTCCTGCCGTCTCGTCACCAAATACCCGACGATCCCCGCTCAGAGCCGATCCATCCGGGACCGACACACCATCAGTTCTGAGACCATGTCTAAAGAGCTTTTTGTTCCGGAACGCGATCTTGTTGACCAGGTCCGAGGACGACACCGAGGAGCCGGCTTCGTCGGGTCCTCCAGCTCGCCGCGCTCCGCCCGGGCCAACAGGCCCCGCCAGACGGTACGGACGTCTCAGTCGTGCAGTGCGCAGTCCGTGGCACGCTGGCACCACTTCACGAACTCCAGGAACGAGTCATGCGCCGTGGCCGCCTCGGCGTGCAGGAAGTCACGGGTAGTGGGGACGCTGTGGTCGATGACGCTCTCCAGCACCATCGCGCGCACATGGCGCGGGTAGGTCTCGGCGTACTGTCCGCCGAGCAGCGTGCCGTACGAGCCGCCGTGGAAGGTCGCTGGTCGGGAGGTGCGGGCAGGCTGCGGCCTGGAGGGGGCAGCCTGCCCCGGCCGACGCATTTCTCGCTACGGATGCGGCCGCGTTCATTTGCGCTCAGCAAGCAGCTCATCGCACACATCGGAGCCGTGTATCCCGCTGGTGGTCCGCCAGTCAGGGTGGGGGCATGAGGTTGTTGGGGTCTGCGTTGCTCGCGCATGCCTCCTGTTCGTCAGGCTCAGGCGAACAGGCCGGGTAGCCGGGCATGCGTCGCAACGGCCCGGTCAGACCGGACCTTTCCGCGCGCGGGCCGACCGGCCAGTCGGGCCTTTCGGTCCGTCCGGTGCGGTGATGCGGAACGACAGGTGCGCACCCTGCGGTGTGTCCTGGGCCGTCAAGGTTCCGCCGTGGGCGGTGGCTATGTCGCGGGCGATGGCCAGGCCGAGCCCCGATCCGCCCGCGTCACGGGCCCGGGCCTCGTCCAGGCGGTGGAAGCGCTGGAACACCCGCTCACGGGAGGCGGCCGGGATGCCCGGGCCGTCGTCGATGACGTCGAGCCCGTCGGCCGTGACGCGAATGGTGACCTGGCAGGAGGCGTGGCGGACCGCGTTGGCGACGAGGTTGGCGACCATGCGTTCCAGGTGCGAGCGGGAGCCGGACACGACGACGTCGGACTCCAGCTCCAGTGCGATCTTCACGGGGGCCGGGCGTGCGGCGGCCTCGGCCGCGACCTGCGCCAGATCGACATCGGTGCCGACCAGTGGCTCCCCGCCGTCGAGCCGGGCAAGGAGCAGCAGATCACCGGTCAGCTCCTTGATGCGGGCCACGTCCGTGAGTGCTTCGGTGACGAGGTCGGGTGCCTGTGGCATCCCGAGTTCGAGCCGGGCGCTCAGCGTGGCGACCGGGTTGCGCAGTTCGTGGGCGGCGTCGGCGACGAACTGCTTGTGTCGCTCGACCGCGGACTCCAGCTGCCCCAGGGTGACGTTCATGGTCCGGGCCAGGCGTGCCACCTCGTCGCGGGTCACGGGCTCGGGCACACGACGGTGGAGGTTCTTGGCAGTGATGTCGGCAAAGGTGGACCTGATCGATTCCACGGGGGCGAGCACCCGGCCCATCAACTGCCATGTCATGACGGCCATCAGCACCGCCAACGCCGGGACACCCACCAGGAGCAACTGCTCGAGCACGCCGAGGGCGTTTTGAACGGGGGCCAGCGAGACCCGGGCCTTCACTGTCACCGGGCCGTCGGCGGTGACCACCACCGTGCTCGCGGTCGCATAGCCGTCGGCCAGGACCACCTTCTCCTTGCCCGGGCCGGCGCCGTTCCCACTGCGTTCCGGCGTCGGCTCGGCGCTGCCGTCCTCGCCAGGTGGTGGAGCCGCGACGATGGGCGGGTCCCTTTTGAGGGCGGCGGCGCTGGCCCTGACCTTTCGGGCGGCCTCGTCGGCGACGCCACCCTGCAGACTGTCGCGCAACGTCAGGATCAGCACGAGGGACGCCGCGGTCAGCACTGTGGCCACCATGACGGACGCGGCAAGGGTCACCCGCGTGCGCACCGACAGCCGGTTCACGGAAGCTCCAGAAGATAGCCGCTGCCTCGCACTGTCGTCAGGGTACGGACTCCGAACGGCGCGTCGATCTTCCGGCGCAGGGCACTGATGTAGACCTCGACGATGTTGGGATCGCCCTCGAAGGCGAAGTCCCAGGCACGCTGGAGCAGTTCCGCCTTGGTCACCACCTGGCCGGCCCGGCGGCACAGCAGATGCAGCACCGCGAACTCCTTGGGAGTCAGCGCAATGTGTACGCCGCCGCGCCGGGCGCATGCAGCCGCCGGGTCCACCTGTAGATCCCCCACCTCGATGATGGCGGGCCGTTCCTGCGCCCCGCGGCGGACGAGCGCCCGCAGGCGCGCCAGCAGCACCGCGAAAGAGAACGGTTTGGCCAGGTAGTCGTCCGCGCCGCTGTCCAGTGACTGGACCTCGTCGAGTTCACCGTCCATCGCGGTCAGCATCATGATCGGTGTCCAGTCGCCGGCTTCGCGCAGCTTCCGGCACACGGCGAAGCCGTTGAGGCCCGGCAGCATCACGTCCAGCACGATCGCGTCGTACTGGTGCTCACCGGCCATCCAGACGGCCTCAATTCCGTCACCGACCACGTCGACGGCGAACCCCTTGTCCACCAGTCCGGACTTGATGACGTCGGCGAGTCGTTGTTCGTCCTCGACCAGAAGCAGGCGCATCCGCTCAGTTTCCGCCATCCGAGCTGAAAAAATCCTGAAGACGGCCCTCAGAACCGCTTCAGGCACCGCCCAGCAAGCTTGCCGCCATGAACACGACCAATCAAAGCTTTCGTGTCAGGCGTTCGGCGACGGCCGGCGTGCTCGCTGCCCTTGTGCTCGCCGGATGCGGGACCAGCCAGGCGGCCATCGTCCCGCCCGGGAACAGCGCCTCGCCGAAGGCTCTCTCCGAAATCTGCGCGGCTTCCACGCAGCGAAACGGCGTCGTGCACTGCACGAAAGTGTTCGCGGGAAAGAAGCCGATCCGACTGCCGGGCGACCCGTCCCGCATCGAGCGCTACGGAGCCTTCAATCGTGGCGAAGCGACGTTCCACACCCGCGGCGGCGATCTGCCCCTCGCCGTCGCCCTCGCCAGGCAACTGAAAGCGGACGCCGAAAACGGCCGTACGGCCTACGCGAACACCGTGTACCTCGCGACGATCTCCAAGGGCACCGTCACCAAGATCAAACCGGTCGCGGACATCGACGAGAACCCCGTCCTGCAGGCCTCCTTCGCCGGCCGGGCCCTGGAAGGCACCATCGGTGTCCGCACCCGGCAGGGCGACTACGCCTCCCGCGCGACCCTCCCCGTCCGTATCGAACTCGTCAAGTCGGCGGTCCGCGGGGAACTGACCGGACAGATCACCAACGCGACCAGGGCCGTCCGGAGCGCCAACGGCTCCTGCTTCGCCCCACTCGACCGCACCCGGGCGAACCCTCTCGTCGGAGGCTTCACCGCCAAGATCGCCGTGGAGCGTGCCTCCTCGATGCATGTGCCGTTCGAAGACGAACTCGTCCTCAAGTGGTCCAGCAACGTGAGCAACATGGGCCAGGCCTACTACCCGAGCATCGCGACCCTGCTCGGTGCGGATCCCCTCGGCCGCACCTGGGAGGCACCGATCCACGGAACACCGTCGGCCGGCCCGCACCTCAGCCTTCGTCTCGTCAGCGGCGGCGGCGGAACCTGCTGAAAGCCGCTCCACTCTGCACCACGAGGGGCCACTCCTCCGATCGGCTTGGCGTCCTACGCCGTTCGGAGGCGCCCCGGCACCGTCCGGGACCACGCCGACAAGGTCGAGGGCATCAGCACCCTCGCGGATCGCACCTGCGGGGGCAGCAGCACCGCTGTGCGACATCCCGTGAGTTCCCGTGACTCCCGCCGGAGGGCCAGAATTCCTGGCCTGGGACTTCTCCCTCGTCGGCGCGTACGGGGAGGCCTGTGACACCTTCGGCAGCGTGGCAGCTTCACGGGCTGGGCTCCCGCCGCTCCACCCTGCTCAAGGTCACGGACTCGATCGCCGGTGTTGCTGGGCGCTCGCTCTGCTGCTCGGCCTGTTCTCGGACCTGGCGCTCAGCCCCATGCTTGCCGTGGTCATCCTCGTGTCCGCAGTCAAGCTCGCGCGTCACGGCTGACCAAACCGTCCGGGACCGCGAGGCGTGATCCCTCCATGCAGCGACAGCGCCACACCTGTTGTGCCAGATGTCGTCAACGACACCAGCGCTGAGCTGCACGGAGCTTCCGAATTCTCCCTCGTGCCACACTGAATGGCCCAGAGAACCCGCTTTTCCAGTGCTGCATGGAGTCCGTGCGGGCCGCCTGGGGGCCATGCGTGCGCTTCATCAATACGCGCCGCGCAGAGGCGGGCGGACGGGGTGGAAGGCGCGGCGGCCGTCCGGTTTCGCCGGCTCAGCAGCAATCGTCTCCCGCGTGATGTTCCTGTCCCCCAGGACGTTGAAGTACGGGTCATCCGCGGGGCAGTGCCAGGCGTGCCGGAATCCGGTGTCGGCCACCGGATAACCCAGAAGCCGGACGAACAACGGGTAGCGGAGCTCGTCGTTGCCGAGGGCGGGCGGGTCGGCGGCTGCGTAGTCGTCGAGAAACGCCCGGGGAAAACAGGGACCGTTGCCCAGACAGCCGTACGCGATCGGGTCGTCACCGTCATCGCAGCCGTAGCCGTAGCGGGCCCGGGCGAAGGCCAGGAGTTCCGTGCGCGCAGCACCGAACCACGCCCGTCGGAGGAGTTCGGCGATTCTCTGCACGATCACCACGAATGGCGGACCAGACTCCGGTCAGGTCCCGGTACCGGGTGCGAAGGAACTCGCTCGATCCTCATGTTCCGAGATCGGTAGAGATACGCCTCCTGAGAGCTCCATGCCGTTCAACTCCCTGGCACCAAAGGTTCATTGCCAGTGGCGAGAGGTGATGGAGTGTCAGGTGAGAAGGGGGGTAGCCGCGCTTTCGATTGCTTCCGTCTCTGTTCCATTCGAGCACCCCCTCCGGAAGGACGACGCATGCGCAAAGCGCGAAGAGTACTTCTCCGGCTGGCCACAGGGTTAACTGCCCTCGTGGCGCTGGGCGGTATGGCGACACCGGCTTCCGCCGACACATCGGCTGCGTTGCAGACAGGATCGCGGCAGTACAGCGCGGACGACGACTACACCGCCGTCTGGTCCCGCGCGGACGCGTTGAAGTTGCGCCAGGACAGGACCAACACCGCCCCTCGTGTGTCGCCCGACTTTCCGGTGATCAGCGACAAGGTGTGGCAGTGGGACACCTGGCCGCTCACCAAACTCGACACGAAGACCGCCACCTACAAGGGCTGGCACGTCATCTTCGCGCTGACGGCCCCGCGCTCGGTCCCCTTCGGTGACCGGCACTGGTACGCGAAGATCGGTTACTACTACTCGCGTGACGCCAAGAGCTGGAAGTACGGCGGCGATCTGTTCCAGCCCGGCACCGCGTTCGGCTCTCGTCAGTGGGCCGGCTCAGCGGCCCTCGTCGGAGACAAGGTGTACTCCTTCTACACCGCCTCCGGACGCGACAACGGTGGAGTCGACCCCAACGATCCCCTGCAGCGCCTGGCGATGGCGAGCGGTCGGATCCACGCCGACAAGACCCATGTGTGGTTCGACGGGTTCCGCAACCACCGCATCATCGCCGAGCCCGACGGCAAGATGTACCAGACCATGGCACAGTCCCAGTCGGGCCCGATCATCTATGCCTTCCGCGACCCGTTCGTCTTCCGAGACCCCCGGGACCGCAAGATCCACATCCTGTTCGAGGGCAATACGGGGGGTGCCGCCGGCAGCTACCGGTGCACCGAGCGCGACATTGGTGACGTCCCGTCCGGCCATGAAGTGCCGGAGGACTCGAAGTACTACACGGGCAACATCGGGCTGGCCACGGCTGACAGCGACAGCATGGGCAACTGGCGGCTGCAACCCCCGCTGCTCTCGGCCAACTGCGTGAACCAGCAGACCGAACGGCCCCACCTGGTCATCCGCAACGGCAAGTACTACCTGTTCACCATCAGCCACAAGTTCACGTTCGCGCCGGGGCTGAGCGGCTGGGACGGCCTCTACGGGTTCGTCGGTCCGTCCCTGCGCAGCGACTACAAGCCGCTCAACGCCAGCGCGCTGGTCCTGGGCAACCCGGAGGACGCCCCGACGCAGCAGTACTCGCACTATGTGATGCCCAACGGGCTGGTGGAGAGCTTCATCGACACCGTTCCGACCGCCAACGGCGGGACCCGCTTCGGCGGCACCCTGGCACGCACGCTCGTGCTGTCCCTGAAGGGCAACAAGACCTACCTGACCAAGCAGTTGGGTTACGGCTTCATCCCGTAACCCACTCGGAGTCGAGCAACCGCCGTGGCGGGCCACGCCCCTCGTGGGCCGCCACGGCCTCTCCAGCCAGCGGTCATGCCGCTTCGCGCGTGGAGAGCCAGCCGGACGCCGTGATCTCCGCGGACGCGGTCCTGAGGTCCTTGGCGTTGTCCACGCCGCGCCAGTAGCCGTTGATGCGGTAGGCCGTCAGCCGGTCCTGCTCTGCCAGGGCGGGGAAGGTGGTGTCCTCGTGGTCTCCGAGATCCGGCAGCAGGCCGGTGATCTCGGGCTCGAAGAGATAGACACCGGCGTTGATCCAGTGCGGCAGCACCGGCGCCTCGGAGAACCGGGTGACCCGGTCGTCGCTCAACTCCACCACGCCGTACGGTGACTTGAGCGGGGTGACCGCCACAGTGGCCGATGCGCAACGCTGCACGTGGCGGCTCGCCAGGTCGCGCAGTGAGAAACGGGTCAGGATGTCTCCGTTCAGGCCCACCCAGCGCTCCCCGGGGTACGGCAGCTGACGCGCCGCGTGTTTGAGGCCGCCGCCGCGTCCGAGGGGTTCGTCCTCGACGGCCACGCGGACGCGCAACGGCAGCCGGTTGGCGGCGACGTACGCCTTGAGGACCTCGGCGAGATAGCCGCAGGAGATGACGACTTCCTGGATGCCTTCAGCTGCCAGCCACTGCACCTGGTGTTGCAGGATGGGCCGGCCGGCGACCTCGACGAGTACCTTGGGGAGACGGTCCGTGTACGGCCGCAGGCGACTGGCCTGGCCGCCGGCGAGGATCACGGCCTGACGGACCAGCACGGTCTCGGAGGCGGCCACGACGGATTCGGGGCTGCTGGACATGGTGAACATCCTCCTGAACAGGGTGAACGGGGTGGATCAGGCTCCGCGCAGCGGGCCGATGGGATGGGTGGAGACGGCGAAGCCCGCGAAATCGGCGTACTGAGTGCGGGAGGTGGCCCAACTGGGGTCGGAGCCGCCGAAGAAGGTGGAGAAGAAGATCCCGTCGATGCCGAGCCGACCCGCGGTGCGGAACTCCAGGCCGCCGGAGTGCAGCACCTTCCTGCCGCCGATGCTCACGTCGATCGTGCCGTCGGAGCGGCCCGGGGTGTTGAGCCGGACGGCCTGCTCCACACACGTCCAGCGGCCTGTGGGCCAGCGCCACGCGCCTCGGCCCAGCGACGTGCCGTGCTCCACCGAAGTCGGCAGGTAGGCGTACACCTCGGCGTCACCGCCGCTGCGCCACATGTACCGGGTGGACAGCCCGTCCTCGCCGTTGGGAATGCGTCGGCCACTGGTGACGGTGCCGCCGTACAGACCGGGCAGCTTGCCGCCCTTGACGAAGTCGAACCCGCGCGGGAACCGCACGTAGTAGCGCAGGTACAGCATGTCGGTGGGCCCGGCCGTCAAAGGCAGGTACAGCTGTGCCCCGCCCTCCGGCCGGTCGAACTCTCGGGACACGGTGGGACTGGCCGATCCGGCCGGGTATTCCACCCGCACCACGCGTCCCAGGCGGCTGTCGGGCCGCGGCAGGAACACCGCTCGCGACAGCCCGAACGAACCCCGCTCCGCGGGCCGCACCTGGGAGCCGAAGAACTGACGCACACCGGCCATGTCGTCGCTGAGCCTGATGGCGGCCGGAGGGCTCGGCGATACGTTGCGACCTTCGTGCTCGGGGGTTTCGTCCCCGGAGGCGAACGAAACCAGGAAGGTGACGAGCAGGGCGAGCGCCACTGCCCCGCCGGAGACGATGAGCCGCCTCGCATGCATGAACGCGCTCCTGTTCTTTCGTGCGGTCACGCGGTATTCCGTACATGGCGCGGGACTTGAGGCCGGGGTGTGTGGCGATGGCGCACCTGGTGGACGGTCTGCAGCGCGATCGCCGTGAGGAGGGCGAGAATGGCCGCGGCGCCGAGCCAGGGGAACGGCGGCAGAGTGACCACCGTGCGGCCGTGGCGCAGGATGCGACCTGCGCCCCCCAGGGCGAGCGGAGCGCGTACCCGGGAGTCGGTGATGTCGATGACGGCACCCCGGTCGGCTTCGATGCCCTTGCGTTCGGCCAGGACGTCCAACGCTGTTCCCGTCGCCCGGACTCCTGGGGTGAGGTGTATGCCCCGGTGGGCTCCTGTGATGGTCACTTTGTCGAGGAGGGCCGGCGCTGCCAGGTCGATGGCCGTGCTCGCCCCGGACACGTGGCCGTCTGTGACCCGCAGTCCCGGTGAGGCGGACACCAGACCCTTCCCGGAGGTGTTGGTCACCTGCACACCGGTCAGCGACACATCGGTGGTGGTGGCACTCGTCGTCATCCCGGTCCTGCAGTCGTCGATCCTCACTTCGTGCAAGGCTGCATGCCGGGCCTTGCCGTTCACAGAGAGTCCGGTGAGGCAGCTCTCGATCCGCGTGCCGGTGACGGTCACCCTCGGCCCCGCGACCGCAATGCCGCGCTGGCAACCGCTCACCGTGCCGCCGGTGACGGTGGCCGACTCGATGTCCTCGTCCAACGAGATCCCGGTGCGACTGCCCGACAGGCGCGGCGCCTTGACGACCGCCCTGCTGCCGGGGCCCGTGACGGCAACCGCGACCTGCGTGCCTCGCACGGCCGCGCCGGTGACGGTGCACTCCGCGCAGGACAGCAGCCGTATGCCACCTCCTCGGTCGGAACGGGACTGGATGCCGTCGAGGACGAGGCCGTTCTGCGGGGTGGCCCGGATTCCGACGCCCGCGCTGTCCTCGGTGGTGATGCCGGACAGGGTGCGGTCCGGGGTGCCGCCGACGACGACGCCGTGGCGACCGCTGGACCGCGAAGCAAGCCCGGCGACGGAGGTCTTGGTGTCGCCGCTCAGCACGACCCCGTCCTGCAGGGAGTGTTCGACCGTGACCTTGTCCAGGCGGACACCGGTGGAGCCCTCCAGCCGCAGGCCGGTGCGATTGCCTTCGAACCTGGCGCCGACAGCGGATCCGGTACTTCCCCTCCCCCAGGTGACACCGGAGAAGCGCGATGAGGCCCGACCGGTGAGCCCGAAGCCGGAAACGGTGCTGTCGGTGATGTCGAGCCGCCCTCCGGCCCCCATGGAGATGTACGGCCGCACCCTGGTGGCACCAGCGGAACCGGTGACGGCCAGGGTGGTGTCGCGGATGTCGAGCGTCGCCCTGCTGCCCCGTATCCATGTCGCCGAGGCCGTGGAGTCGCCGGCGGTGAACAGCACCTTCCTGGTCACCGCTCCGATCCGCAGGCCGGACCCGGGGCTGAGCAGAACTGCGGACCTGATCTGTACGACGGAGAGGTCACCGCCAGGCCGGCCGATCCACTCCGACCCGGTGTTTCTGACCAGCCAGCTCAGGGGGACAACGCCCATCCCGGAAATACGGCGGGACTCCAGCATTCCGTGACGCACCAGATCCACCACCCCCGGGCGGACCACCAGGAGCCGGTCGGGTTGCCCGGTCCGCTGCCAGGCGGCGAGGTCCGACGCCGCGGGATCGGAGGCCTGCGCCGGGGACGCCGTACCGAAGACCGCCGCCAGGGCGGTGAACACCGCCACGGCCATGCACCCGCTGCGGAACACGTGCCTCACGCGCCCACCTCGCTCTCCACGGCCAAAGGCCGACTGTTTCCGGTGCGTACGACGACGCCGTTCTCCACGGAGACCTGACGGGTGAGCCAGCGCTGCTTGCGGATGGTGGCCAGGGCACACAGCTTGACCACGGCCATCACGAACGACAGGAGGACGAAGCCGGGGACCAGGAAGAACGAGGACGGCTTCCGGACCAGATGGGGAAGGATCTTCATGGCCCGGCTGATCCACCACCACGCGGCCAGGCAGGCGACGAAGAACCAGTCCTGGCGGACCACCGCGAGCGTCATGAACACCGGGGCGAACAGCAGCGTGAAACTGCTGACCGCTTTGTCTATCAGGGTGAAGGCGAGGAACGGGTGCCGCCAGACCCAGCGCCGCGACAGCGCCCGCAGATCCGACCGCCAGGTGTTGCGGGCCCAGCGCAAACGCTGCTTGAGGAAGATCCGCAGGGTACCCGGGAACGTCGACCAGACCCGCGCGGAGCGCTGCATGAAGGCCAGGTGCCCCCGCTCCAGAATCAGCGTGGTCAGCCGCTTGTCGTCACCGGACATGCACGGCACGCCCATGAAGGTCTCGGCCATGAAATCCTCGGATATCTCCAGCAGCAACTCCCGGCGGTAGACGGCCGTGCGCCCCGACAGGCAGGACACTGCCCGGCCCATCACGCTCTGCGCGGCGTTCTCGTCGAAGTAGCGGTAGTCCAGGTACATGTCGTTGACCCGCTGGAGGAAACCCCTGGGGTTGTAGACGTTCTGACGGGTACCCACTCCGCCGATCTTCGGGTCGGCGAAGGGCTTGCATGCCTCGGCCGCCACGTCATCCGCCCAGATGGTGTCGGAGTCGACAAGGGCGACCAGGTCCGTACGGGCCGCCTCCCAGCCGCGCACGAGTGCGTCCCGCTTTCCGGGCACGTCGGTGATGACGACGCTCACCGGGTACCGCAAGGCGATGTCCTGACACGCCCGGTCGGTCGCGTCGATGACGAGGATGACCTCCTCGACGTCGTTGGCCAGCCAGGATTCGATCGCCCGGGCGAAGATCACCGGATCTTCCTGGTAAACCGGGACGACGACGCTCATCGGAAGCCGAAAGTCGTTCTGGACCGGCTTGTACAGCGCGGCCGGCGCCCGACGTACCAGCCAGCAGCTCCAGCGCACCAGGCCGAGGACGCCCAGCGGCAGGTAGACGAGGTAGTACCGGAGATTCACCAGGGTGCCGTCGAAAAGTCCGTTCATGGTGCCTGTTCTCGTGGGTTCCGTACAGCTGACGGGCGGCGCCGGCCACACGGGCAGGGGCCGCAGCGAGCGCTGAGCGGGCGGACGGGGCCGGGGCCCGGATGGCCAGGCGAGGGGGGCCTGGGGGGGGCCACACCCGGGCCCCGGCAGTCTGGGAAAGCGTCGAGCTACGCGGCGTTCGGGCTCAGCGCACCGGCCTGCCCCTCGGCCTCCCGGGCCATTTGGTCATTGACCTCGACCACTGCCCTGAGCAGCGGCATGTCCAGGCCGACGGACTCGGCCACGCCCAGGAAGCCCTGGGTGTCCTTGGGCAGACACACCCCGCCGTACGGGGCGCCGCCGCGGATTCCGTACAGAGGGTTGATGGAGCCTTCCGCGGAGCGGGCCACGGTCCGGGCGATGGGATCCAGGTCCAGCCCCAGTTCCCTGCTCACCCGCCACATCTCGTTCCAGAAACTGATCTTCGTGGCGTTGTAGATGTTGTGGGCGCACTTGATCAGTTCGGCCTCCGCCGGATCGGCGAAGAGGCGGAGGTCACCGCCGAACGGCCGGAGCAGCTCACCGACCCGTTCCCGGGTCCGGGCGCTGCGGGCCGCCACCACCGTCATCCAGGGATGCCGGAAGTCCTCCACCGCCGAGGCTGCACGCAGGAACTCCGGGTTGCTCGCGACCGTGAACCCGTCACCCGGGTTCTTGCCCGAGTGGTCCTGCAACGTCGGCTGCACGAACCCCTCCGCCGTGCCCGGCGGAACCGTCGACCGCACCACCACCACATGGGACTCGATGGCGTTCCTCAGCGCCCTGCCGACAGCGGCCGAACCCGACTCGAAGGCCGACATGTCATAGGCGTGACCCACGTTGGGTGTCGGCAGCGTGAGGAAGATGAAGGAGCTCGGCTCGGCCACCAGGTCGAGGTCGCTGTGCGCGTCCAGGCCCTGCGAGCGCAATGCCTCCAGCCGCTGCTCGTCGACGTCGATGAAGGTCACCTTGTGACCTGCGTCGAGGAACCCTTTTCCCGTAGCGGTCCCCACGACACCGGAACCGACGATGAAGATACGTGCCATATGAAGTGGACTCCTGTGCTGTGGTGCGAAGACGAAGACACATGTCTGCTCGAATGAGCGTCATATCCCGCCTCGGTCGGGCCGTTCCGGCCAGAGGTCAGGAGATGGACGGTGCGGTACCGCGCGTACTGCTCGCTGAACCGTCCGGCTTCCGCCGGCGGCTCGCGAAGCCGTCAGCGAGTGACGGCTCGTCGGCCCGTTGCCGGCTCTCCAACGACGCGGTCGGTCCTGTGGCACCGTGCTGTCCCGACATCCACGGAAGCCAGGCCGTGGACTCTTCACCGCCTCTCCTCATCTCCCCGGCGATGCCTGAGACTTGCTGAGTGATGATGAGGTTTTGATGAGACACTTCCGGCCATCCGCGGCGTGGCTATCCTGACCGCGTGCGACTACTGGTAGTTGAGGACGACCCCGACCTGCGATTCGCCATCGCTGCGGCGCTGCGCGGCGCCGGATTGGCGGTCGACGTCGCCGCGGACCTTCCCGCCGCTGACGAAGCGCTCTTCGTGACCCGGTACGACTGCGTGATCTTCGACCGGATGCTCCCCGCCGGCGATGCCCTCGACTTTGTCGGCGACCTGCGCCGCAGCGGGCAAATGGTGCCGATCCTGTTTCTCACCGGCAGGGACTCCCTCACGGACCGGGTCGACGGCTTTGCCGGGGGCGGCGACGACTACCTGGTGAAACCTTTCGCGCTGCCCGAACTCGTGGCCCGCGTTCACGCCCTGTGCCGCCGTAGCGGCCAACTCCGGCCTCCCGTGCACGTTCTGGGCGACCTCGAGATCGACACCGCGCGGCGTCAGGTCCGTCGCGCCGGCGTGCGGCTCATGCTCACCGGCAAGGAGTTCGCCGTCCTGGAGATCCTCGCGGTTCACGCCGACCAGGCTGTGCAGAGGGGCGTCCTGGTCGAGAAGTGCTGGGACGAGATGGCCGAACCGAACTCCAACGTCGTCGAGGTCCTGGTCTCCCAACTGCGGCGCAAACTGGGCGATCCGCCGTTGATCCACACCGTCCGGGGCGTGGGCTACCGGCTCGAGGCAGCAGACCCGGCCGGATGACCGCCACCACCCGGATACGCAGGCTGCGGTGGTGGCTCACCACCATGTTCGCCGCCACCACCGCGACGGGTCTGGTCACCCTGACCCTGTTCGCGGTCCGCCACGACGACACCGCCTGGCACGCCGCCACCGACGACGACCTCAGCGTGCAGACATCCCTGGTCATCTCCGTGATCGGGTTCAACGACCCTTCCCGGCCCGACATCGACGATCTGGTCAACGGGTTCGACGCCTCCTGCCCACAGGTGACAGTTTTCTCCCGGGCAGGCGCAGAACTCGCCGCTACGCGCGCCGCCGGCATCCACTGCCCCAAGGTGCGGGAGGCAGACCTGCGGGGCGTCGCCGCCGCCGCAATAAAGGACGGTGACGCAAAGGCCGATGGGCAGACCGAAGACGGCCATCACGTACGCCTGCGCGCCGAGGCCTTCCCCGGCCTCGACGGTGACAAGCCCGTCGGCACGGTCGTGGCCGCAGTCGACACCACCGCCGACGAAGCCCAACACCGCAGGTTCGCATTCCTGCTCAGCGTCGGCTGCGCCCTGCTCGTTCTTCTGTCCGCCCCCATCGGCCACCTGCTGTCCGGCCGGGCGACCCGCCCCGCACTCACCGCTCTCAAGCAGCAGGAGGCCTTCCTCGCCGAGGCCGCCCACGACCTGCGTACCCCAGCCGCCTCCCTGCGCACCCTCGCCGAGATCGCCCTTCACCAGGACGGCGAGGACCGCGACGCCGCACTGCGCCGAACTGTCCGGCTGGCGACCCGCATGGGCGACCTCCTCGACGCCCTCCTCACCCGCGCCCGGCTCGAGGCCGGTGTCGCCCAAGTGTGCCGCGAACCCTTGCGCCTCGACCAACTTGTCGAGGCCGTCGTCGACGACACCCCTGCTGACGGGCACCGGATCACCGTCCGGGTCGAGGAGACAGTGGTGGTCGGCGACCCCGAGCTCCTGCAGCGGGCCGTCGCCAACCTGCTCGGCAACGCGCTCACCCACGGACATGCCCCCGGCCGACCCGCCGAGGTCGAAATCACCGTCACTGCCGACGGCATGCTCACACTCGACGACGCAGGCCCTGGCATCCCACCCGGACTGGCAGATTCGCTCTTCCAGCGCTACCACAGCGGCGGTGGCTCCACCGGTCTCGGCCTCTCCATAGCCTCCTGGATCGCCGACGCCCACGGAGGCATGCTGACCTCCGGCCCCAGCCTCCTCGGCGGCGCCCGATTCACCCTCCGGATCCCGGCACGACAACGGCCGAAGCAGGGTCGGCTGTGACAGACGCCCAACAGTCGTCTGCAGCCTCAAGCAGCGACCAACCCGGCCTGTGACCGCGCCTGTGTGAAGGTGGTGCGGCAAAATACCGGGCCGCAAACGCGGCCTGGCCGTTGACGGTCCGGACTGGTGATTGCGGTAGTGGTGGCGGTCGCGTCGGCGCACGAGAACGCCGTCGGGATCGCGCTGTGGAACCGCGTCATCGGCCTCGTCCTCGACCAGATCGCCGTCGACGGCTCCATCACCCAAGCCCCGGCGGCGGTGAAGCCACCGGACGTTCCCCGGTCGACCGGCAAACAGGGCCAGAACCGCTCCGGCATGACGGACGGTTACGGCATCCCGATCGACCGCGTTCTGGCCGGAGCGAACCGTAACGACTCCCCGCTGCTCGCCCCGCCCCTTGACCGCCTGGACGACCTGGGACTGGGACCGCTGCCCGACACCATCATCACCGTGCGTAGCCTGATCCGTCAGGCATGGACGACCTATCACTGGGACGAACGCCCGAACCGCCGCCAATTAACACACGCCTACCGGTGCGACCCATGAGCGTCACCCGTGCCAGTGACGTGACTGCCTTCTTGGAATTCGCGCCAGGCCCCACACAACAATCTGTCCCAACCAATTGCCTATGCGTGTCCGGCATCACTCGCGAATCCGGCCAGCACGAGCGCGATCGCGGCGTCCACCTCGGCTGTGAACGCCCCGTGCGGCGCAGCCTCTTGGGACAGACGTCGCATGACTGCGCCCTGGAAGACGTCGTAGAGCACGTCCACGGTCAGGGCGGGATCGGCAGAGGGCGTCGGTCCGTCGCCCGGCCGTTCCCGTAGGCAGTCATGCAGCCAGTCACGCAGTTCCACGGAAAGCCGCGAGCGGTGGGGCGGTACGCCGTGTCCGCGCAGCAGTCCGGTTGTCATCTGCCGGGTCTCATCCCAGTCCCGCTCCGCCATCAGGGCCAACTCGTGGAAATATGCCCGCACCCGGTCTGCGGGAGAGGTGATGCTGTCGACGTCGCGAACCAGGGCGAAGACCGATTCCCCGCCTCGTACGGCCCACTCAGTGGCGATGTCCGACTTCGCGGGGAAGTGATTGAACGCGGTCCGCCGTGCCACCCCAGCTTCTGCCGCGATCTCGTCCATCGTGGCGGCGTCGTAGCCGCGCGAGGCGAACACCTTGATCGCTGCCGCATAGACGCGCTCCCGGTTGGCCTGGGCATTGCGCGTCCTCCCGTCTTGCGTCTCGCCCTCCGTCTGCCTCATGTGGACATTATTGCACTCCCGTGCAACCATCGAGCTTGTTGCACCATAGTGCAATTTAATTTGAGGTAAGGACACACATGGACAAGGTCAACGGCTGGGTGGACATCCACGCGCATTTCACCCCACCGACCACGGAAGAGGCACGTGAGGCCCAGTGGCGCCAGCTGAGGGACGCACACCTGCTGACCCCCGAGCCCCACCACTGGGAACCCGAGACGACGCTCGCCACCATGGATCGCCTGGGCATCGCCACGCAGATGCTCAGCCCGGCACTACTCGATGCCCCACTGCCGCAACTGCGCGCCTGGAACGACTACGGCGCCCAGCTCGTCGCCGACCACCCCGGCCGCTTCGGCCTGCTCGCCTGTCTGCCCACCGACGACCCGGACGCGGCTCTGGCCGAGATCGCGCGCGGCGACACGGAGACACACCCCGACGGTTACCTGCTGTTCACCCGCTGGGCGGGTATCCCGCTCGGGGATCCACGTCTGACGCCGATGTGGGAGGAGCTCGACCGGCGTTCGGCCGTGCTGTTCGTCCATCCGAGCGCCGTAGCGCCCGTGTTCCGGCAGACCTCCGTCCTGGTCGAGTTTCCGTTCGAGACCACCCGGACCGTCGTGGACCTGCTCTACACAGGATTCTTCCGCCGGTACCCCCGTCTCACGGTCGTCCTCGCCCACTGCGGCGGCGCCCTGCCCGCGCTCTCCGGCCGCCTCGGGCTGCTGGGGGCGGAGGAGTACGTGTACAACCCGCTGGGCCTGACCGCCGACGACATCCGCACCGACCTGGCGAAGCTCTACCTCGACACCGCCGCGTCGGGCACCGACGCCAACCTTGCCGCAGCAGTCACGATGGTGCCCCGCGACCACATCGTCTACGGCGCCGACGCCGGAGTCCCCTGCTCGAACGAGACCAACATGAAACGCAACATCGACGCGCTCCTGAACTCCCACGTCCTCGCACCGCAAGAAGTCGAGGAACTCGGCCACCGCGCCTTCAACCTCTTCCCAGCAGCCGCCCAACGCCACCGCGACGCCACCGCAGCAGCAGCCTGAGAGGCCGACGATGCGGTCGTAGGACTCGAGCACGATGTGCTTGAGCTGGGCGAAGACGCCAAGCCGGATCCACCTGCCGGGGCGGGTGCGGATCGTGGCGGCCGAGCAGGTCGTGTCGGCGATCGCCTGGTAGGAGCTGCCGAACCGCAGGAGTTGCAGCATCTTCGCAACTCCATGATCGCCAAGATCTGTGCCTGTCCTGCTGCCGGGGTGCCACCACCGCGCCTATCGACGCGACCTCTTACACGAACCAATGAGGAGAAACCATGCGCATCGACGCGCACGCTCACCTGTGGAGCCAGCACTATCTGGAGCGACTGGACGGAGGCGGCGTGCCCACGCAAGCCCAGCGGGGTCTGGGCGCCGGAGCGAGCGACGAGGAACTGGCCGCCCGGTTCGCTGAGATGGACGCGGCAGGGGTCGACGCCCAGATCCTGTCGGCCACACCGTTCTCGCCCCATCTGCCCGCCGAGGCGGCCGCCGTCCGCGCCGCCCCTGGTCGAACTCATGGAGACCCCTCGGGCGACCGGGAAACTCCGAGAGGCCGCCGCGCCGCTGGACCTGCGTGTGCTCCTGTGCGGTGCCGCACTGCAACTGGTGCGACTGGAAGAACGTGACCCTGTGCTCTGGCGCCGATATGCAGCCATGGCCCTTCGGGCGCTGTGTCGCTGCCCGCACTGAACGGACCATCCTAACGGGACAGTCCCGGTCGCATCGCGCTGAGTGAATGTCAGAAAAACCGCCCCGGGCCGCCCGCAGCCGAACTCGGCTGGCGCCACAGCCTCGGGCGAGATGGTGATCAAAATGAGGAGAGCACGCCATGGATCTGGACCTGAAGGGCAAACGCGCGGTGGTCACCGGCGGCAGCCGGGGCATTGGCCTGGCGGTGGGCCGAGCCCTAGCCCAGGAGGGTGCCGATGTCGCACTTGTCGGCCGCAACGCGCAGGCGGCAGTCGAGCAGGCCACTGCGCTCGCCGCCGACACCGGGGCGCGCGTGATCGGGATCGGCGCGGACACCGGTGACGACGCCTCGGTAGCCGCCATGGCCGCAGCCGCCATTGAACAACTGGGCGGCGTCGATGTCCTGGTCAACAATGCGGCCATGACCAACCCCGGCGTGATCGCGGAGTCAGCGCTGGAAGCGGAGATCAATGTCAAGGTACGCGGCTATCTCCGCTGTGCCAGGTCGTTCGCGCCCGGCATGGTCGAGCGAGGCTGGGGCCGGATCATCAACGTCGGGGGCATCGCCGCGCGGTGCACCGGTTCGGTGACCGGCTCGGTACGCAACATCGCCGTTGCCGCGCTGACCAAGAACCTCGCCGACGAACTGGGCCCATGCGGCGTGAATGTCACCGTCGTACACCCCGGCGCCACCAGCAGCGACACCGGAACCAAGGCGCTCGCGGCCAACGCCGAGGCCCGCGGGCTGACACTGGAGGAGGTCGAACGCGAGTTCAGCGCGGCGATCTCGATCGGCCGGATCGTCACCCCGGACGAGGTCGCCGCTGTGATCGCGTTTCTGGCCAGCCCGCGCAGCGTCGCGCTCAACGGCGACCCGATCATCGCCAGCGGTGGTGCCCTCGGTCCGATCTACTACTGACAGTGAAGATGTCGCTGGTGGTTCCTCTGATGAGCCTGACTCGCCTACTGACTGACGTCATCGACTGTCCTGTTGGGGATTTGTCGGTTCATCGGCGGGCCCGCCATGCACGCGGCGGACGGGCGCTTGTGACCTCATGGGAGCTTGGTCCAGAAGCCCCGTCACTGTCTTGTCCACCCCGCCCGACCGGCGCGTGCCGCCCTCGGAACGGACTCGCAAGGACGGACACGACCAGCATGACGCACGCAGCCCGGGAGATCACCGGCGGAGTCGACACCCACGGCTTGACCCACCACGCCGCAGTGATCGACCAGATCGGCCGGCACCTGGCCGACCGTAAGTTCCCCGCCGGTATTCGTGGCTACCGCGATCTGCTGGACTGGATGCGTTCCCACGGCGAGCTGACGGTTGGAGTCGAGGGCACCGGCGCCTACGGGGCCGAACTGGCGCGGGTTCTCACCGCAACCGGTGTCACTGTCACCGACGTGAACCGCCCCGACCGTAAGACCCGCCGGCGCAAGGGAGAGTCCGACCCGATCGACGCCTACGCCGCCGCGACGGCCGTACTGTGCGGCCGGGCGACCGGCGTCCCCAAAGTCGGGACGGCGTGGTCGAGGCGGTGCGGGTCCTGCGGATGGCCCGCCGCAGCGCCGTCAGAGCCCGCAACCAGGCAATGAACCACATCCGCGGCCTGCTTGTCTCCGCGCCCGCGATGCTGCGCGAGCAGGTCGCCGGGCTGGACCGGGCCGTGCTGATACGCACACTCGCCCCGGCTGCGGCCCGGCGACGACCTGTCCCACCCGCTGGCGGCGACCCGGGCGTCCCTGCGCCGACTGGCCCGCCGTCACGAGGTGTTGGACGAGGAGATCGCCCAGTTGGACTGCGAGATCGAGCCGCTGGTGAAGCAGGCCACCCCCGCGCTGCTGAAACTGTTCGGTGTCGGCCCCGAGACCGCCGGGCAGCTGCCGACGTCGGCCGGCGACAACCCCGAACGCATGCGTTCCGAGGCGGCATCGCGCACCTGGCCGGGGTCGCCCCGATCCCTGCCTCCTCCGGGCGCACACACCGCCAGCGGCTCAACCGCGGCGGCGACCGGGCGGCGAACAACGCCCTGGACACCATCGTCCTGGTCCGCCTGCGCTTCAACGAACGCGCCCGCCGCTACGTCGAACGCCGCACCAAAGAAGGGCTCAACAGAAAGGCCATCATGGGCTGCCTCAAGCGATTCGTCGCCCGCGAGGTCTATCGCGCTCTGACCGCCACGCCAACGGAACGAATCACTCAAACCGACCTCGCTCCTACAGCTTGACAAGCACAGGAGCATCCGCCGTCCCGAGGGAGATGAACTCCCCCTGGTGAGGCGGAACTCCAGTCGGCGCCGTGTCCATACGACGCCCGGGACTTCCATGACAAACGACCATGCGCCAACCGGCAGTGTGCGAGATGAGCCGGAGCGGCGTCCACCGCACACGCGACGGCCGCACCGGCCGACGGCACATGGGCTTCGGGCGGTCTGAATCGAATTGGCCGACATGGCAGGCCGATCACATCGACCACCCATGACCTGAAAGGCAGGCAACTATGGCTCGCATCGGCTACCCGGAACTTTCCGAGGACGAGGGGACTGTCGTCAACATCGTCCGCATGCTCAGGCATTCACCCGACATCGGTTCCCTCGTCAACAGGTTGGGCGCTGCCCAGTTCGCCGCAGGGTCACTGCCCGCGGTCGACCGCGAGCTCGTCATCATGAACAGCGGCGTAACGTTCTCGGCCCCGTACGAATGGGAGCAACACATCTCCATCTCGCGGTCGGCCGGAGTCACCGACGCCCAGCGCGACGCGCTGGCCGCCCGCGACCTCACCTCCAACGAGATCACCGAGCCTCAGCGCTCTCTGTTGTTGTTCGCCGACAGCGCCGCGCGATCAACCGAGATGTCGGACGAGATCTTCGAGGCGGCGCGCGGCCACTACACCGACCAGCAACTGGTCGAGACCGTCATCATGGTTGGTTTCTACTTCCTCATTGCCCGCATGAGTACCGTCTTCCAGCTGGAGATCGACCCACCCGACGACAGCTCAGTGCTCGACACGATCGTGGACGCGTACGAGAACGAGACGTCCCGCTACCAGATTCCGAGATCTTGAACCGGGTCGGCTGAGCGCGACCGCGGTCGCCGGCGTCCTGGCTCGCGCCGCGCAGATCAGGCAGGCAGGCAGGCAGGCAGCCCGACGCAAGGCCCTGGTGGCCGAGGCGGGGAAGGTCGCCACCGAGTCCACCGACTACGAGCGCCGGGGCCAAGCCCTGGTCGCGGAGCTGGTCGGCCTTCAGGGGAGAGGCAGAGCACCACCAGGGCGCCACCGCCGACGAACACCTGGCCTGCCTAGGACGGCGGGCGCAACTGTTGCACCGGATCGTGGACGCGACCGGTGACGAGGGCTCCACTACCTCGCCCAGGACGCCGAGGACCGTGGCCGAGCGATGGCCGTCGAGTGCGTGACCCGCCGCCCAGACCCCGCTGCGTGTGACGGTGATCATCCCGACCGGAACGGTCACCGTCGGGTGTCACCAGGGGCGAGCAGGCTGGTGAGTTCGGCGATCGCCTCCGGCGAGGGCTTGAAGTAGCGGCGGACGTTCTCCGGCTTCTTGTGCCGGGACTTCGCCATGAGCATCAGCAGCGAGGCGCCCTGCTCGCCCAGGTGGGTCAGGGCGGAATGGCGGTACTCGTACAGGTCCCATCCGCTCCCGGGGCCGCGCAGCGCGGTGTGCTCGTCCGACAGCGCGCGGGCCTGGCCGTAGGACAGGCGGGCCAGGCCGGTGTCCGGGCACACGTCGCGACGCGGCTGTGGAGGACGACCGAGGTGTCTCCGGCAGGACGGATCTCGATGTGAGGCGCGTGCATGGCCCGGTGAACGGGGACCTGAGCACACTCGATCCGGGCGACGACGCCCGGTTCCCGGCGCATCGGCAAGCGCCGTGCGACGAGCCCTGCGACGTGGGATGCGCTGGGCCCCGCCGCGTTCACGACGATGTCGACGTCGAGACGGCTCCCATCGGACAGAGCAACTGACCGGATGCTTCCATCGGCATCGGTGCCGATGTCGCATACCGCGTTGCCGGACCGGAGCTCGGCACTGGATGCGACGGCCTGGCCGACCAGGCGGCCGACAAGATGGCGTCCGTGCACCCAGGCTTCGTCGGGGTAGAACAGGACCGGTACATCGTCGGGCACCGTGAGAGCCGGTTCGAAACGGCTGCGGACCTCGGCCCCCTTGTACCTCTCGACCCGGTAGTCCCAGCCGGCCAGCAGTTCGGCTGTCTCCAGGAACTTCGCCTCCGCTGCGGGATCATCTGCCCAGCGCAAGTGGCCGCTGGGAAACCACCACGAGTCCGGCCCGATGGTCCCGGCAAGCTCACGGTGAGCTGCCATGCCCGCGACGTTCAAGTCGAAGTAGGACTTGCGCGCGGTCTTGCTGCTCGCGTTGACCCACGAGAAAGACCAGCTGGTGACGCCTTCGCCCGGCTGGCCTGCGTCGATGAAGACCACCTCGGCGCCGTGCCGGGACAGGTTCCAGCCCACACTCGCCCCGATGACGCCCACTCCGATGACACCAACACGTTCAGGCCGCTTCACGGATCCGCTCCTCACACGGGCAATCCGGGATGAAACAACAGGAGATAACGACCTCTAAGGCTCGCAGCGCCTTGAAGTCGTCGACCAGGTCGCACGGGATGCGGCAAGGCCATGGTGGGCGCCAAGCCGGTGCTCCGCGGCAGCGTCGGCGATCTCCTCCTCGACGCTGCCGCGGGGTGCCCGGGCTGCCAAAGGCCTTGAAGCGCGTGCCGGAGTTGCCGTAGGCCCATGACCGCATCTCGATCGCGAGCTGGTCGAGCTGCTCCGCGATCTGTTCGAACCTTCTGGTGTCAGAGCCTTTCCCCGGATCGGGGCGTCGTGGGACGCATCCGGGCCATGTCTCGCAGAGCGCCCGCGAAGAACTCGAGCGACACGTCCACCTCCCCCAGCGAGGGAGTCCGGTTGAGGTGCCCGTGGGGCATGCCGGTGGCCAGGTGCGCGTCAGTGGCCACCCCCACCTCGGCCAGCTGCTCGAGGAGCAACTCTCCCGAGCTTCGTAGGCCGTCCAGCTCACTGAGCACCACGCTCGTCGGCGGCAAGCCCGAGAGGTCGGCTGCGCCGGGGATCGCCTCAGCAGGCAGGTGGGAGATCCGCCCGATGTAGTTGCGCACGACCTCCGCTATCGCCGCCGGCTCGAAACGCATCGCCGACGGCAACAAGTGCATGGCGGCGGCGCTGGCGGTGTCGAGCGCAGGCACCGGGAAGTGCGCGAAGGGGTACGCCAGCAGCAGCCGGTCCGGCCGGCGCGCCGAGGCTTGCTGGCGAAGAGTGGTCGACAGCGCGAGTGTGGCACCGGCGCTCGCGCCACCGAGCGCGTAGGACCCGGCCTGCGGAAAGCCCTCGTCGACCACCCAGCACCACGCCGCCTCCGCGTCGTCGACGGGCACCGGGAATCGCACGCCGTCGCGCGCGAGCCGGTAGTCGACGGTGACCACGGTGACGGCCGCTCGGGCCGCCAGCTCGGCTGCCACGACGTGCGATTCAGGCATCTCGAGGTCACCGGCGTGGAAGCCGCCACCGTGGAGCCAGACCAGCACAGCCTCCTGGCCCGCTGGCGACTTGTAGCTGCGGAGAGGCACGGGACCGTGCGGGCCGTCGATCGTATGGTCCTCGATCACGACGCCCGGTGGCGTCACCCACGCGGCGGGGTCGAGCTCGAACTCGGCAAAGCGTTCGGCCGCCGCCGGGTCGTCGTGATCGTCCCATGACAGGCCTTCGAGCAGATGCGCCTTCGCGGCGAGGAACGGGTCGAGCTGCACAGCAACCTACTTTCATCAGTGGTGAAGCACGGACAGTGCGCCATCGGCGCGGTGCATGGAGATCGCGATTCCGGGGTCCTCGGCGTCGTCGGCCACCGTCAGCTCGAAGGTCCCGTCCCTGGGAACCAGGTCGTCGGCACCGTCGTCGTACGACAACCAGGCGTGCGACTCCACCACGACGGTGACCTCCGCGCGCTCGTGCGGGGCCAGCGGCACGCGGCGGAACGCGACGAGTCGCCGCGGCTCGGTGTCCCACGCCTCCGGTCGCACGTAGACCTGGATCGTGGCGTCTGCCGGCCGTCCCGACGTTTCGCTTACCCGTAGGCGGAGGCGGACCGAGGTTCCTTCGACGTGCGCCCCGATCAGCTCGCTCTCGTGGACGCCGTACGAGAGCCCATGGCCGAAGGGGAAGAGCGCCGGCTTGTCGGCGGCGGCAAGGTTGCGGTACCCGACCAGGGTTCCCTCGTCGTAGGCGACTGCTTCGGGGGACGAACCGGTGTCCGAACGACCCGGAAGATCAGAGGTCGCCACCGGGAACGTGACGGGAAGACGCCCGCCGGGCGCCACATCGCCGAAGACGATGTCCGCGAGCGCGTGACCGAACTGCTCGCCGGGGTACCACATCTCGAGCACGGCCCCGACCTTGTCGATCCAGGGCATCAGGACCGCCCCGGGGGTGTTGAGGACCACGATCGTCCGGGGGTTCACCGCTGCGATCCGCTCGACCAGGACGTCCTGATCGCCGGGCAGGCCCAGGCCCGTGCGGTCCATCCCCTCCCCCGATGCCGCGTTCACGATGACGATCGCCGCATCGCAACCGGCCGCCACCGCGGCCGCCTCCTCATGCAGGGCCGCGATGTGCTGCCACCCGAGCCGAACCCCGGGCGCGGGGTCGACCTCGGCCGGCTCGACCGCCGGGCCGAGCTCGTAGGTCAGCTCGAGCAGCGTGGCTTGACCCGCGGGCAGGTCGACAACGGCCTGAAGCGGGAGAAGCGGACCACCGAGAAAGCGGATTGCCTCCCGGGCTCCCGCCATGATGATCGTCCCGTTCACAGCCAGCTCCGCATGACCGGCCACGAGCAGCGAGAGTCGGTACTCGCCGCCCTCCTCGGCGGTCAACATCGTGCGTAGCCTGGCCGTCCAGGGACCCGTCACTCCCTCGGGCGCACCGACGAGCGACATCGTCGGGAGAATCTCTCGGCGCTCCCGCTCGACTCCCTGCTCGTCCTCGTAGGACACCACCAGCTCGACACCGGCACTGCCACGATCCGGTGTCGTGAGGACCTCCGCAGGAACGTCAGGCAAGGGAGCATCCCCGAGGCTGCCCTGCGCGACTGCCACGCGCACCCGCTCGGCGGCCCGGGCTTGCAGGCCGGCGAGGGGCGTGACGACTCGGTCTTCCTCGAGGGGGACCGAAGCAGAGCCGCCCATCACGTACAGCGCGTCGAGACCGGAGGGGCCGACGACGGCGATCGAGCCGACGGTGCCGTCGAGCGGCAGCGAGCCTCCGGCGTTCTTGAGCAGCACCGCCCCGCGAGTGGCCACACGACGGGCGAGGCCGCGATGACTCGTGGTGGACGCGCAACCACTGCTGGTCGCCCTGACGCTGTCCGCCGCCCCGCTGGCAATCATCGCTTGAGCGATGCGACGGACGGAAGCAGCAGGATCGATGCCGCTACGACGGACCATCTCGGCCGTTCGGCCGAAGTCGCCACCGAGCCCGGGCAGGTCCAACCCCGCGCGCCAGGCCGACTCGACATCGCGGACCGCGAAGATGTAGTCGGGCATGAAGAATCCAGGCCAGTTCCAGCGAATTCTCGGGATGTCCAACAGGTCGCCCGACTCGCAGGTGTAACGGCCGTTCAACCGGTTGTAGGACCCCATGAAGGCCCCTGCGCCGGCCTGGGCGACCCGATGAAACGGCCAGAGATACGTCTCCCAGAGGGCGGCCTTTTCGAGACGGACGTCGACGCTGTCGCTGCGCTCGGACAAGGGGCCCCACCCGGTCCGGCGAGTCTCGAAGTTGTTGGCGACGAAGTGCTTGACCATGACGAGGACGCCGTTGTCCTGCACCCCGTGCACGTAGGCCTCACCGATGCAGGCGACCAGCTCGGGTGCCTCGCCGAAGCCTTCGGGGAGCCTTCCGCCAGAGGGGTCACGTGCGATGTCCAGGCTCGGTCCCAGGAGACAGTTGCGGTCCGCGTGCTTGACCTCCGCGGCAAGGACGCGTCCGTAGTCGTAGGCCTCTGCCGGGTCGAACGTGGCCGCCAGCGCGATACCGACGGGCAGGGCCGTCCCGCCTTCCACATCTCGAAGACCGCAGGGGCCATCGGTGTAGGACGGGGTTGGGACTCCCCGCTCCAGGAAGGGAGTGAAGTTGTGGCAGACGATGGACACGAGCTCGTCGAACTCAAGATCCTCCATGATCGCGGCCACGCGATCCTCCGCGGACAAGCTCTTGTCCAACCATGATGGCCGGCCGTCCGCACAACGTTCCGTGGACCCGTGGACCGTCGTGTCATCGCGTGGCATCGGGAACTCCCGGTGCACTGGAAGTCTCGTGCGCGGCCCGATCCGCCGAGAAGCGAGCGGTGTGTTGGAGGCCGCCCGGCCCCGCCGAGAGCTGTAGGTCGGGATGGCCTGTGACTCGCACGACGGCACTGACGCCGGGCGGTAGTTCAATATCGAGCGCCAACTCGGTCTCGCGTCTCCAACGGACCGATATCCGACCGCTGCGGGTCTCGAGAGCGCAATCGGCCCAGGTGAGCGCGCCGCCAGGTTGCGGCGCGATCAAGACGTGACCATAGCCTGGTTCAAGGGGGGTGATTCCACCGATGGTGCGGTGCATCCAGTCGGCAATTGCGCCGAGGGCGTAGTGGTTGAAGCTGGTCATCTCGCCCGGATTCACGGAGCCGTCCGGCAGCATCGAGTCCCAGCGTTCCCAGATCGTGGTCGCTCCCAGCGAGACCGGGTAGAGCCACGAAGGGCAATCGCGCTTGAGGAGCATGTGGTAGGCGTCGCCCAGGTGGCCCGTTCGAGTCAACGCGTCACTGATGAAGGGAGTGCCGGCGAAGCCCGTGGACACGTGGTGGTCGGCCTCGCGAACCAGTCGTGCCAGCCTTTCTCCGGCGCGCTCGAGAAGTTGTCCCTCGAGGAGGCCGAAGGTGATGGCGAGGGCGTAGACCGTGGGAGCGTCGCTGGTGATGGTGCCTTCGTCGGTCACATACGCCGCGTGAAAGGCAGCTCGGGTGCGCTCTGCAAGGGCCAGGAAGGCGGTCGCGTCCTCGGCTCGGCCCAGAATTGTTGCCGCCTGGGTGAGGAT
Organism: Streptomyces griseorubiginosus; assembly: GCF_001514195.1. Lineage (GTDB taxonomy): Bacteria > Actinomycetota > Actinomycetes > Streptomycetales > Streptomycetaceae > Streptomyces > Streptomyces griseorubiginosus. The sequence goes on from NZ_KQ948750.1 coordinate 92,702, forward strand.
CGTCGAGGTGCGGTAGAGGCAGGCGGTCGCAACGACGGCCGCATCCGCGCGAGCGTTCCATGGCTCGTGCGGGTCGGCGAGCGGGTCGAGCCAGTCACCGAACTGGAAGCCCTCCGACCACGTTCCATCGGTCGACAGCAGGCCTTCGACGTGGCGGAGGTGTGCTGCCATCGAGTCGTAATGTCGGGCAAGCACGCCCGAGTCCCCATAGGCCCAGAAGAGAGCCCAGGGCACCCAGACGGCTGCGTCGGACCAGATGGCAGTGCTGTCAGGTTCGGAGAACTGGCCGGGCGGGATCGGCCATTCCTTGAGTGGGTCGGGGACAACCATCGGGACCATGCCGTCGCGGTGCTCCTGTTCGAGGCCGAGATCGATGAGCCAATCCTCCAGAAAGTCCTGGACGTCGAAGAGGAACGCGGCGGTTGGCGCGAACACGGCGATGTCCCCGGTCCAGCCGAGTCGCTCGTCTCGTTGGGGACAATCAGTAGGCACGTCGAAGAAGTTGCCCTTCGTGCTCCAAACGACGTTGCTGTGAAGCTGGTTCAGGTCTGGGTCAGAGCACCTGAAGTGACCGATGCGGCTGAGATCGCTGTGGACGACGACCGCCTCGATCGAATCGGGCGTGAGCTCGCCGGGCCAGTTCGAGACCTCGGCGAACCGGAATCCGTGATAGGTCATCGTCGGCTCGAACGAGTCATCCCCGCCACTGAGGACGAATCGGTCGGTGGCCCGAGCACTTCGCAGCGGACGAACGTTCAGCTGATCACCGTCGAGCACTTCGGCATGCCGCACCGTGATGGCCCGCCCTGGCTCCCCACGCACCCGGAATCGCGTCCAGCCGACCAAGTTCTGCCCGAAGTCGACGATGACCGCTCCATCGTCCGGCCTCCGTGTCAGTTGACGTGGGCGCACGATCTCCCGACGCACAATCGGAGGCCCGACGTACGGGGCGAGTCTGCCGGTGTCGAAGTCGATTTCCTCGACGCCTGTTTGGTTCGGCACGCACACGCCCGGCGTGGCCCACTCAGGGCGCCGCAGGCGCGCATCGATCGTCTGGCCGTTGTAGAGGTCGTTCTCGAGAACGTCCGAGGCACATGCCGACCAGCTCCGGTCCGTGGCGATCAGCTGCTGGTACCCGTCCTCAAACGTGACCTCCAGTTGGGCAATGGCACCCAGCCGGGTTCCGTAGGAATGCCGCTGGCCCTCCCAACCCAAGGTGCCGTGGAACCAGCCGTTGCCGAGTGACAATGTCAGCCGGGTTGACTGATCAAGCCGGTCGGTGACGTCGTAGCTGCGATACCGAAGACGCCACTGGTAGGCACTCCATCCCGGGCTCATGAGATCGGGACCGACCGAAACGCCGTTGAGCCGGGCTTCGAAGATCCCCAGAGCGGAGGCGTGCAGGGAGGCCGAGACGACGGACCCGTGCCCACCGGCAAGTTCGACGTCCTTGAACAGGATGGGCGAAGCGTCGAGCGGCCCGTCGGGTGCAATCATGCGAGCGCGCCAATGCATTGGTTGACTCCTTGTACGAGGGCGTCGAGAGATACGGTCAACGCGCCCGGCGCGCGATACCGGTGACCTGACCAGCTTGCTGAAGCGATGTGCGTCAGCCCTTGACGGCTCCCTCCGACAGCCCTGCGACGACGCGCCTCTGCACGAACAGGTAGGCGACGATCACCGGAAGGCTGGTCATCACGACGTGGGCGAAGATGAGGTCCCAGCGCATTGCGGCCACGTCAGCAGATGACGACGCGAACTGGTACAGCGCGAGCGGCAAGGTGGCGCTGTCGGAGCCGTGGAGGAGGAACGAAGCGAAGAAGAACTCGTTCCAAATGGTGATGATCAAGATGATGCAGCCGACCAGCAGGACCGGCAGCAACAGGGGAAGGACGACGACGCGGTAGATCTGCAGCCTGCTCGCGCCGTCGATGGCCGCGGCTTCCTCAAGGTCCTGAGGCATGGCGCGGATGAATCCGGTCGCAAGGAAGACCACCACGCCGAGCCGCGTGCCGGTCATGACCAGGAAATACCCGAGGCGAGTCCCATCGATCCCCACCACTTGGAGCATGTAGACGGTGGGAAGAACCGCCGGCGGCAGCAGCACCGAAAGCACGGTCAGGTTGTAGACGATCTTCATCGAGGTCCGCCGCGAACGCGCGAACGCCCACGCAGCCATCGATCCGAGGAGAACGACGACGACGATTGTCGGAACAACGATGATCAAGCTGTTGAGAAGGGCTTGCGGGTAGTTGCCCTTCTCAATGACGTACTTGTAGTTGTCGATCAGCATCCACCGCTTCGGCAGGCTCAGACTGAGATGACTTGCCTCGGTGTACGGCTTGGCCGAGTTGATGACAAGCAGCCACATCGGGATGCCCACCCACACCAGGGCGAGACATGTCAGGACGGCGACGCGCATCGGTTCGCGGCGGCGCCGCGACGAACGTCGGGAGGTGCCTCCTCGCCGGCGGTCGGCCTGCACGGGCAACTCGGACGGGACGGCACTCATGCCTCGACCTCTCGACGTCGGAGGAACGCGATCAAGGGGACCCCCAGAGCGATCACTAGGATCGTGACGACGAGGCTCAGCGAACTAGCGGTGCCGAAGAATCCCCCAGCGTATTGGCTGAACATCGCAATATTGAGGACCGTCGTCGCGTTGCCCGGCCCACCCTGGGTCGTGGCCTGCACGATGTCGAAGGCGCCCAGGGCACCGATGAACGTGACGACGACGCTGAAGGTGAATGCCGGCGCGAGCAGCCTGAACTTGATCCGCCAGAACCGCTGCCAGGCATTCGCGCCGTCGATCACGGCAGCTTCGGAGAGCGAATCCGGGATGGCGTTCAGGCCGGCGATATAGACGAGTGTCACCAGGCCGCTCCATTTCCACGCGTCGATGAACGCGACGCTGGCGAGGGCTGCGAAGGGGTGGCCCAGCCATGCGTAGTCGAAGTTTCCGAAGACGAGACCAATGGCGTTGTTGAGCGGGCCGGTAGGCGAAAGGATGGCGCTCCAGATGTAACCGGCCGCCAACGGGGACAGGAGGACCGGAAGGAAGAACACCGAGCGGAAGAACGAGTTGATCCGATTGGTCCGCTGCAGCAGCACGGCCATGCCGAGGCTGAAGACGTTCTGGATCACCATGGCGATGCCCGCGTAGACGAGGGTGACTTCGATGGATTTCCACAGGATGCCCTGGTCGATCAGGCCCCGGAAGTTCTTCAAACCGTTCCACGAGATGACATCGCTGAAGCCCGTCCATTGGGTGAAGGCGAAGCGGATGTTCAAAACGAACGGAATCAGGAAGAAGAGCCAGGTCAGCGCCACGGCGGGGATGGCGAACGGCCACCAGTGACGGTGAAGTCCGCGAGGTGAGCCTCGGTCGGCCCGGAGGCGCTGACGCCCCGCCTTGCGGCTGGGGTCAGCGGCCTCGTTGTCGACCATCGGCTGGATTTTCATGGTCATGAGACGGTCAGCCCTTCGTTCACCAGCCGGGAAGGCCGGCGGCGGTGGCGGCTTGTTCGAACGCCTTCTGAGACTTCTTGGCCGCATCGGCCGGAGTCTCGGAGCCGCTGAGGATCCCGGTCAGGTAGGCCGCGCCTTGCGAGTTGTAGCCGATCAGGTTGGAGTTGAACGCCAGCTGGGAGCTGTCCTTGTAGGCGTCGGCGACCTGCTGTGCCAGGCCCTGAACGCCTGTCGGCGGTGTGGCACCGTCGAGCACGGGGAACGTCTTGGTGGCGTTGACGTAGTCCTGGTACCCCGCACCAGTGGCGTATTGGATGAAAGCGAGCGCCGTGCTCTCCTTGGCGCCGTCGCCGGTCTTCGGGACGTACCACGTGCCAGAGAGGTTCGGGGCCCAGGCGCTGACCGCCCCGTCCGCCGACGGGTAGGCGAACCCGATGGTCGCGTCGGTCTTGGCCGTGTCACCGCCGAACTGGTCGTTGAACATCGAGATGAGACCGGAGTGGAGAGCGACCATTGCCGCGGTCCCTTCGGAAACTGCCTTGACCGAGTCCTCGAACTTCGCCGTGGTCGCATCCTTGTTGAAGCAGCCCATGTCGTGGAGCTTCTTGTACTCCTCCAGAGCTGCTGTGTACGGGCTGCCCGGGGCATCAAAGGTGGTCTTCTTCTTGAGGACCTGGTCGGCCCAGTCCTCGGACTTCTGGGCCGAGCCCATGTACATGAGCCCACCCAAAATCTGCGTCGGCCAAACGGAGCCGCCGCTCTCCCAGATCGGGGCGACCGAGGGGGCCTTCTTCTTGAGCGTGGTGCAGATGCTCTCGATGTCGGCGTAGGTCTTGGGTGCCTGGAGGCCGTACTTCTCGAAGAGCTTCTTGTTGTAGAACATGTCCATCAGCGCCGGAGTGTCCGTGATCGCGGCGTAGACCTTCCCTTCAAGAGAGCCGGCGACGTCGTAGATCTTCCCGGACTTCGCCACGTAGGGCATTCGCGACATGTCCACGAGGTTCTTCGCAGGGTTGAGGGCCCAGAAGAGGGACGTCGCGTGGTACTCGAGGATGTCTGGTCGATCGCCGCTGGCCCACTTGGTCTGCACCTGGCTCTCGTAGGCGTCGGCAGAGATCGAGACGATGTTCATCTTGACCCCGAACTTGTCGCCGAACCGCTTGTAGACATCACGGATGGCGGGGGTGTCGGCTGCGTTGGTCCACACCGTCAGCTCCTTGGCCTTCACCTTGGCGGTGCCGTCAGCCGTCACTCCGGCGCCGCCGTCATTCCGGCCCGGGCCCGGGTTGGAGCAGGCTGTCAGGCTGAGGGCAACAGCCGTGACCACCCCTGCCGCCTTCACGATCGTCTTCATTTCGGAGCCTCCTTGGCTTCGCCAGTTACTAACGCAGGACACTGTCGGCCGGATTGGTCGACTGTGGTCGCCTCCGCATCGCGAGGACGCTAACAATGCGAGCGGCCTGGATAGCAGCAGCCGAATGGCGGAATGGCATCGCCGAATGGCTGGGGCCCGATCGACTCAGCGGATGTGACACTCCCGGGAGGCAGTGCACGCAAAAAACTCGAGGAGCTTGCCTTGGTCGGACCTGATGTGTGGGCGCGAAGAGTACCGCCGGTCGGCCCGCCGCCGCCGTTCGATCCCGAGGTGGCCGCCGCGCTGGCGGCCCTCCCGAACAAGAGCCCGACCGAGGTCATCGCTGCAGCACTCGCAAGGCACGGCCCATTGCCGGAGAGCCTGCCCGCGCTGGTCGAGGCCTTTCGTGACTCTCCGGGCGCGACTGAGCCCACGGACGACGACCTCAGCCACGGGGGCGAGTACGCGGTCACGCGAATGAGCGTGCCTCGCTCGGACGGGACGGGTCTGATCGAGTTGGTCGTGTGTCGGCCGACAACGGACGCAGCAATGCCGCAACCACTGCTGTACGCGATTCACGGTGGAGGGATGATCTCCGGCACCAGTCGGACCGGTCTGCAGGAGCAGCTCGAACTGGCTCGGCCTGTCGGCGCCGTGGTCGTCTCCGTCGAGTATCGGCTCGCTCCCGAGCACCCGTCACCGGCCCCGGCCGAGGACTGCTACGACGGGCTTGTTGGCTTCTTGCGTGAAGCTGAGCGGTTCGATGTCGACCCGCACGGAGTCGTCGTGGTGGGCAGCAGCGCAGGCGGATGCTTCGCCGCGGCTGTCTGCTTGATGGCGAGAGACCTCGGTGGTCCCGAGATCGCCGGACAGCTCTTGATGACACCCATGCTCGACGCCCGCAACTCGACAAGATCGTCGTATCAGCTCTCGGGAGTCGATACCTGGGATCGCGATTGCAACGATCTCGGCTGGATGAGTCTGCTCGGCCCTGGACGGGACCCTGCGGATGCCAGTGCCTACGAGTCGCCCTCTTTGGCGGACAACCTCAGCTCGCTGCCGCCCGCCTTCCTGGACGTCGGCTCGGCCGAGACGTTCCGCGACGAGGTCGTCGCCTATGCTGGAGGGATCTGGGCAGCAGGTGGCAGCGCTGAGTTGCACGTGTGGCCGGGCGGGTTCCACGGCTACGAGGTGGTAGCACCACAGTCGCGCATCGCCCAGCGGACATGGGATGCGAGAAGTAAATGGCTACAGCAACTGCTCCAACCATGAGCGGACCCATGGTGAGGGGGTGGCGGCGTGGAGGAGCTTGCGGGTCGCCTCGCGCCGCTCGATCCTGACGCCGGCTCCGCTCTGCGGGTGGTCAGCTACTACGACGAGCTGCTGGCTCACCGTGGTGGCCTGGAGAGTGTCGTGCGCGGCGCCGCCGTCTTGTCCGGCGCACCCGCGCGCATGATGATCCCCGGCTGGCGTTGCGCCATTCGGATCCTTCCCGACGGTCGCCGGGACGACGAGCCCAGCCCAGCCGAGGCCGGCTGGGCGTCGGTGTCCCAGCCTGATCCGTCCGTCACCTTGTGGATCGAACGACTCGCGCCGCCTGGACCAGTCGACGCAGTGATCCTTGAGCGTGCCCTTCTAGCGGCACGCACCGTGCTGGAGAGGACGCCTGGCCGGCTGGCGATCAGCCGCAACGACCCTGCAACCGTTGAGGTCGCGATCGACGCGGACGCCCCGCCTGAGGCCCGCGCGCGTGCGGCACGCCAGCTCGGTCTCACAGCGGGCCAGCTCGTTCGCGTGGTCGCGTGGGAGGGTCGTCCCGCCCAGCTACAAGCTGCAGCGCAGCCGATCTCAGTCGCAGATTCCAGACAGCGCGTCGGCATCGGGCCCGCAGTACCCGTGAAGAACGCACCAGACTCGGCGCAGGCCGCACGACTGGCACTTCGATTCGCCAGCGACGCCGACGACCATCGGGTCGTCCATGCCGATGACCTTGGGGTCCTTCTGCTGCTTGGCGAGACGATCTCGGAAGCCCACCAAAGATGGCGATCGCATCCAGATGTGCTTGCGGTGCAGCGCGCAGCGGGACATGCAGCCTGGGTGCTGCCGACCTTCGATGCCGTCGCGGTCAGCGACAGCCTGCGGACGGCAGCCGCGATCCTCGTCGTCCACCATTCCACGCTGCAGAAGCGCGTGAGCCAGTTTCCACGCCTGCTCGGCTGGGATGTCACAACGCCGTCCGGTCGACTTCGGTTGCAACTCGCACTCTTCGTGGTCCGGCTGACGCAGCAGACGTGAGTGCCCGTCGTTCCATCCCACCAGCCGGACGGAGCCGCGCGGCGAAAGAGGCTCCCGACCCGCGTTTCCGCGGAGCGAGAGCCATGCGGTCAGCTGTCTTCCTTGGTGAAGCTGAGGTGCTCGCGCAGGAACGCAACCGTGGTCTCGACGATGGCATCGACGTCACCGCCGAAAAAGCCGTGGTCGGCGCCCTCGACAAGCTCGAGCCTGTTCGGGACGCCGGCCTCATCCAGCGCACCGTGGTGCGCGACGCTCTGCTCGTGCGGGACCACCTGGTCGAGCGTGCCATGGACGAGCAAGGTCGGCGCGGTCGCACCGCTGACATGCGAGATCGGGCTGGCGTGTCGAGCGAGGTCCGGGCGCTCGCTGACCGCGTGACCGATCAGGCGTGACTCCGGCGAGTCCGGAGCGCTGTGCGCAGTGAACGGCGTCCCGGGCATGCTCTCGGCTTCCATCGTGTCCAGCCGCGTGGGCGGGTACCAGCCGACACTCGCGCACACGGCTGAGGACGGGCCGGTCAGACCAACGGTTCCCTCCAGATCCATCGCAGTCGTGTTGGTGCCCAGGAACACCGCGAGATGACCACCCGCAGAGGCCCCGAGACTTGCGATCCGCTCGGGGTCGATCCCGAGCGCCGGCGCCGCGTTGCGCAACCATCGGATCGCAGCCTTGACGTCGTGCAATTGGGCGGGGAATGTCGCCTCGCACGAGAGCCGGTACTGGATGGAGGCCACAGCGATTCCCTCCTCCAGGAGCCGCGACTGCAGGACCCCGAAGTCGGCGATGTCAGGGGGCTCGATGTTCTTGCTTCCGCCCAGCCATGCTCCACCGTGGATCAGCACGACCAGCGGAGAAAGTCCGTGCGTGCTCGGAATGCTGAGGTCCAGCAACAGCGGCCGGTAGCCGTCAAGGCGGGCGTACTCGACATCCCGGTACCGCCGAACGTCGCCGGCCTCGACCGGCGTGAGGGCTCCGGGGTCCGCGAACGCGGGCGGTATGGCGTCGAGGGGAAGGCGGAGCGGTGTCTTGATGGTCAACGGATCTCCTTGAGGACAGTGCGACTCGGATATCGAGACGCGACGTCTGTGGCTCATTCTCGTGCGATCGCTGCGAAAGCGAAGTCACGGGTAGAGCGTCGAGGCATCGTGCTCACCTCTGGTCCGGCCAGCCGGAGGGGGCGCAGCTCACCGACCTGTCGCCCTACGTCGAAGGGGCTGGCGTCAGGCAGAGGGTGCAGCATCGTGGTCACCCAGTACGAGAAGTGCTGTGCTTTCCCCAGCCGCCGCAACGCGCGATCGACGTACTGGTCCGGGCCACCACGCCATGCTGCAGGTGGGACTGCACATGCATGGAGAGGATGCGCACATCGGCCAGCGCCAGGTTCAGGCCCTTGGCGCCGGTGGGACGAGCGGTGTGCCTGGCGTGTCCGGCGAGGACGAGGTTGCCGTAGCGCATGGTCTCCGGCACGAAGCTGCGGGAACGGGCGGACAATCCTGCTGATGGTGGCACCTTCCTTGAGCACGTAGCCGTTGGCCCCACCACCCGCTCCTGCAGGTCGGTCCAGATCCGGTCGTCGGACCATGCTGCCGCGTCTTCGGCGCGGTCCGGGGCCGCGATCTCCAGGGTCGCCGACGCTACCCGGGACGAGTTCGTGCGTCGCGCTCTGGAGGCATGAGCCGCGGCGGGACCGCCGATGCGTTTCTCACGCGTCCGCGGGTGCGAGGACGATGTCGAACCGCGCGTGCGACCACGACCGGCCCGCGAGGTCACGCCCGTCGGGGGGCGAGGCGCCGGCCGGCTCCTCGACGAAGTCCTTGATGAGAGACTCCTTGACCCCGAACACGCTGTCGCTCGCGAGGAGCTCGTCGCCGCGGACGAAGATGTGGGTGACCAGCGTCCGAAGGCCGGGTGCGGTCACCATGAAGTGCAGGTGAGAGGCACGCATCGGCGATCGGCCGGTCGCCGCCAGCATGGCGCCGACCGGCCCGTCGTACGGGATCGGGTACGGCGTCGGGGTGACCGCCCAGAACCGGTATCGGCCCTCGGCGTCGCTGAACAGGTGCGCGCGGCAGGCCACGCGGCCGTCTGCGTACTGCACGTCGTAGAAGCCGTCGTCGTCGGCCTCCCATACCTCGATGCGAGCTCCCGGCACCGGAGCGCCGTTCGTGTCCCGGACGCTGCCCTCGATCCAGCACGGCTGGCCCGAGGCGCCGCCGGCGATGTCGCCCCCGAGGTCGATTCGTGGGGCGTCCTCGACGAAGAACGGGCCGAAGACGGTCGCCTCGGTGGCGTCGGCACAGGCCTCGTTGTTGATCGCGATGGTCTGCATCGAGGCGCCGAGCGTGTCCGAGAGCAGGATGAACTCCTGACGGCGGTCGTCGGTGATGTGCCCGACAGCCGTCAAGAAGTCGATGCCCTGCTTCCACTCCTGCTCGGTCAGGCGGACGTCACGCAGGAACGCATGCAGGTGCCGGACCGCCGACTGCATGATCTGCTGAAGGCGCTCGTCAGGCGTGCCCGCGAAGGAGTCGAGGACTCGCTGGACGAGTTCCTCCTCGCGTGCGTGCTGCTCGGCGGTCACCGTTGCGCGATCGCTCTGGGTCGTCATCGTGGGTCCGCTCCTTCCCAGGCTCCGCGGAGCAGTCGCTCGAGGTTCTCGGGGGTGACTGTGACGGGGTTGGTCTCGGGCACCGACGGCAGGATCGCCTCGACCGCGTCGCCGATCCGGTCCTCCTCGAAGCCGTGGTCCCGCAGGTTTCGGGGTGCGTCGAGCCGTTCACGGAGAGCCTGCAAACCGTCCAGGCCGGTATCGGCGTCGAAGGCCCGGGCGATCCTCGCGTCGGCTTCGGGAGCCGCCGGGGCGTTGAGCGCGAGGACGTAGGGCAGCACGACGGCATGGGTGGGCGCATGCGGAAGGTCGTAGCGGCCACCCAGGACGTGGCAGATCTTGTGGTGCAGTCCCGAGCCGGCCGAGGCGAACGAGACCGCGGAGAGGTACGCACCGTAGAGCGCCTCCTCACGGCCTGCGAGATCGGCGGGATCGTCGACGATGCGCGGCAGGCCGGCGGCGAGCGCGCGGATCCCTTCAGCAGCAAGTGCCGCGTTGATGGGGTCCGCGCGAGGCGCCCACAGGGAGTCGACGCAGTGGGCGAGCGCGTTGAGCCCTGAGGCCACGCTGAGTTCGATGGGCAGCGTGAGCATCAGTGAGGCGTCGTAGACGATCGCCCGCGGCAGCACGCGCGCATCCACGCCGGTCGTCTTCTTCGCGCCCTCGGTCAGACCCCAGACGTTCGTGGCCTCCGAGCCCGCATAGGTGGTGGGCACGGCAATGATCGGCAGTCCGGCGGTGAGGGCGACGGCCTTCGCCAGTCCGGTGGTCGAACCCCCGCCGACGCTGACCAGGAGGTCGACGTCGTGGCGTGCGGCGGCCGCGCGTGCGCGCTCGGCGACGGGGACCGGCACGTGCATCACCACTTCGTCGTGACGGACCGCGACGGGGAGACCCTCGGTGATGTCCGTGGCGAGGTCTGCCTCGGCCGCGCCGGCGATGACCATGACGCGGGTGGCCCCCAGGGACTCGATCTCGGCGGCCAGGGCCTCTCGTGCCGTCCCCGAGGCGAAGCGGACCCGCTGGCCCAACGTCTCGTGCTCGAAGCGGAACGTCATGCGGGCGAGTCCTTCCCGAGGACCTGCGAGAGGGCTCCACGCAGGGCTGCTTCGGGATCCGACGGCAGTGAACCGGAGCGCCATGCGATGTGCTTGTCGGGCCGCACCAGCAACGCGCCGCTCTCGTCGGTGTCGCGGAGCTTTGCCCAGTCGTAGTACAGGTCGGTGACCTCCCGGCCGGGGCCGATCACGACCGTCCGGACGGGAACGCCGAGCTCGTCGGCCACCTTGGTCGCGGCGACCTCCCACTTCTCCCCCGCGATACCGGTGATGAGGGTGAACCGGTCGTAGGGCGCGAGGTCCATCATGGCGAGCCGGCGCTTGTTGTCGCCGACCCAGGCGTGTGGCAGTCGCGAGCCGGGGACCGTCGAAGCCTCGTGATAGAGGTCGGGGTCGCGGCTCGGTTCGGGGCGGCTGGTGCCGTCGGAGACGACGGCACTCGACTCGTAGAACTGGCCGAGCTCGACCCCGTGGGCGTTGAACTCGTAGTTCTTCAGCTCCATCGCCTTCACGAGCGCCTCGCGCTTGGCCGCGCCCTGCGGGGTGTTGGCCTTGCGCTCCTCGATCTGCCGGACCATGTCCTCCTCGGTCTTCGCCGCGGTGACGCCGAGGGCGACGAAGAGGTCCACGAACTCACGGCTGGACTTGTTGGCCCGCTTGACGATGCGCTCGGCGACCGGCGCACGCTCCGCGGAGTACGTCTCGAGCAGGGCCGGGTCGGCCTGCCCCTTGAGGACGGCGGCGAGCTTCCATGCCAGGTTGTAGGAGTCCTGGATGGAGGTGTTTGATCCGAGGCCGTTGCTCGGCGGGTGGCGATGGATGGCGTCGCCGGCGCAGAACACCCGGCCGGACTGTAGGTGGGTCGCGTACATCTCGTTGTTGCCCCACAGCGACGTACCGGTGATCTCGACGTCGAGGTCGGGCATGCCGAGGAGGTTCCGCACGATCTGGGTGGCGGCAGCCTCGTCGACGACCGGCGGCTCCTCGTTGATGTCGTAGCCCCAGACGATGAGCCACTCGTTCCACGGACGAACCATGCGGACGAGGCCAGCGCCGATCCCCCCGACGTTCGAGCCGGGCTGAACGACCCAGTAGAGCACCGAGGGGCGGTGGTCGCAGTACGCCGAGATGTCGGCCCTGAAGGTGATGTTCATGGAGCCGGCGATGTCCATGGCACCCTCGTAGGGCAGGCCGATGTCGGCAGCGACCTTCGAACGGGCACCGTCGGCTCCGATGAGGTACTTGGCGCGGATGGTGTATTGCGCGCCGGTGAGCCGGTCAAGCACCTGCACGCTGACGCCGTCCGCGTCCTGGGCGTGCGAGAGGTACTCGGTGGAGAAGCGGGACTCGGTTCCCCGTGCGGTCGCGTTGCGGACCAGGATCGGCTCGAGATAGGTCTGAGGGATGTCGACGGTCAGGCAGGGGGACGCCAGCTGGTAGTCCGCCTCACGGTCCGGCCGGGTTCCCCAGGTCCGTATCCGGCCGATCTCCTCCCCCGCGATCGAGGTGCAGAAGACGGTGTCGCCGACCAGGTCGTGCGGCGTGGCGTCGGCCAGGACCTGGTCCTCGATGCCCATGTCACGGAAGATCTCCATGGCGCGCTGGTTGGTGATGTGGGCACGCGGCGTGTTCGCCGTCCACCGGTACTTCGTGATCATGATGTTCGGGACGTCCAGCGTCGAAAGGAACAGCGACGCGGCGGCGCCCGCGGGGCCGGAGCCGACGACCACGACGTCGGTCTCGACCGTCGCCGTCGGCGGCAACTCTGTCTCGGTTTGGCCATCCTCGAACACGGGCATGGTTTCGCCTTCCTCGGCCGGTCGTCCGCCGGCGCTCGAGGAGCAGTCTCAGGCGCCACCTCCAGGTAGTCGACGCGTGACGCCCATCTCGGCGCGAACGCAAAGAGATGGCCGATCCAGGCAGTTGGGGTGCCGCGGTGCGGGGTCCGCCGTCAGTCCAACGGGAGGGACCGCGCGGTCACAGCGCCGCGGCGGATGTCACTCGCCCGCTCACCGAAGTGAGTCGTGAAGGCATGGGAGAAGTGCGCCGCCGAGGTGAAGCCGCAGTGGTGGGCCACCTCGGCGATCGTCATCGATGTCGCCGCGGGCTTCTCGAGGAGCAGCCGGGCCCTCTCCAGCCGTCGTCCGAGGATGTGTTTGGGGACAGTCGTCCCGGCCCGGGCGAACACCCGGGACAGATGGCGCGTGCTGATGCCGACCGCGGCGGCGACCTGGACGGCCGACAGGGTCGGATCGGACAGGTGCTGATCGATGTAGGTGAGTGCGGCGGCCCGATGGGCGCTCGACAGGCCGCTGTCCCGGTTCTTGCCCGCGAGAGCCGCGACCAGTTCGAGGAGGGTCTGCTCGTCGGCGGGGTTCGCGTCCTGGTCCCGGGCGGCGGCGCCGACCTGCCGCGCCAGGGTGTGCGCGAAGGAGTTCGCACCGGCAGCGAAGTTCATGACCATCGGACGAGCGAGGCGATCGATGCCGGTGACATCCGCGAAGAGCTCATGAGGGAGCTTCAGGACCAGCTCCTCCAGTCCCAGGGAGAAGCCCCGCATGAAGGGCCGATCGGCGTCGCACATCAGTATCTGACCGGGCTGCACGGTCCGCACACCGTCGTCGTGATAGAAAAACGCCTCGCCGGCCAGGCTGAAGAACAGGGCGACGGACTCGGCCGGTCGCCGGCGGACCATGGTCAGATCACGCTCGACGACGTGCGAGCTGCCACGCACACGGGCGAGGTGGACACGCTCCAACTGCACGTTGATCTCGGTCGCCTCGAGGACGGCTGCGGTCAGCGTGCGACAGCGCAACCCGATCAGCGCGTCGGCGTTGTGGCTCTCCCACAACTCGATGCGTTGCTCTTCGGGAAGCCCGACCGTCGTGAACACAACCGGCCCCGAGGGACAGGTTCCACGGTCGGAGACCTGAGTCATAGGTGGAGCCTACCTGCGACCAGCGCATCGGGTCCCGAACGAGCGCGTGCCCTACACACCTGGGTACATGTCGATACGTCCTCGTGTGATCGCACCCCAGAGATCACTCGGCCCGAGCAGTCGACGCCTACGCCGCCCCGTAAGTGGCACGCTTGGGTCGCTGGGTCTTCTATCGCAACGCGATGCCTGGTCCATGTCCGCACGGTCGCACCCTGGGCGTTCGCACCCACCGACGTTCCATGATCCGGCCCCCGCCGAATGGCGGGGGCAAGCGATGTGATGGCCGCCGCTGGGCGGGTGTCGGCGGCCCTGCCGGAGGAGCAGGTTGGTACCACCCGTTTCCGCAAGAGGAGTGACCATGACCGGCACCATCGATGACGTCTTCTCTGACAGGCCGGTCCGACCGCCGTTCGACGCGGAACTCGAGCCCGTGCTCGCGGCGATGAAGGCCGGGATGCTGCCGATGAATCCCCAGAATCTGCCCGCGATCCGGCAGATGGCGGCCGACGGACTGCCTGGTACAGAGCCGACCGATCTCACAGTCGGAGGTGCGGTCATGGTGGACGAGCGTGATGTCCCCGGCCCCGACGGCGCCCCCGACATCACGCTGCTGATCCTGAGACCCGCGCGTACGGCCGGTCCGGTACCCGCGATCTACTACATTCACGGCGGGGGAATGGTCATCGGCGACCGCCGCTTCGCCGTTGAGTTGTTCCTGCCTTACGTCGCCGAGGGCAAAGCGGCCGTCGTGTCCGTCGAGTACCGACTTGCGCCCGAACACCCGGACCCCGCACCGGTCGAGGACTGTTACGCCGGCTTGGTGTGGACGGCGAAGAACGCCACCGCCATCGGCGTCGACCCTCAGCGACTGATCATCGCCGGCGGCAGCGCCGGAGGTGGCCTGGCAGCAGGCACGGCACTCCTCGCGCGTGACCGGGCATTCCCTGCCCTTACTCACCAGGTGCTGGTCTGCCCGATGCTCGACGACCGCTTCGATGACCCCAGCAGCCGGATGCTGGACGGCGAGGGTCTGTGGGACCGCAACGACAACCTTTTCGGGTGGACCGCGCTGCTGGGCGAACGCAGGGGCGGTCCCGACGTGTCGCCCTACGCCGCGCCGGCCAGGGCGGAGGATCTCGCCGGCCTGCCACGCACCTACCTCGATTGCGGGTCGGCCGACACCTTCCGTGACGCCGTACTCCGATACGCCGAGCGGCTCTCCCAAGCCGGGGTCAGCGTCGACCTCCACCTGTGGGGTGGAGGGTTCCACGGCTTCGACGGCATGGCTCCTCACGCCGCGATCTCTCGCGCTTCGAACGCGACGCGGGACGAGTTCCTGCGTCGCGCCTTGGAGGCGTGAGGCCACTGGACGGCGCGACGCTCCTGGACGATCATGGCAGGGGAGGTCCAGGTGCGGGAACTGATCGGCAAGCTCGAGGTCGTCGACGATGACATGGCCAGCGCACTGCGAGTGATCCAGCAGTTCGACGGCCTGGTCGCCGCGCGTGCTTCGATGTCAGCGGTCGTCCGTGCCGTGACCGGCTTGGCCGGGTGCCCGGCCGGGTTCCACGACGCGTCCCGGGCGTCCACCATCCGCTTCGCCCCGGACGGTCGGACACTCGACGCCGCCCAGGAGCACTCCTGGCCGCGGATGGCGGTCTTGGGCCGCCCCGGTTCGACCGTCTGGCTGGAGCGCGTCGGGCCGGACGGTCCGCTGGACACGCTCATCCTCGAGCGTGCGGCCCAAGCGCTCAGTGCGCTGGCCGGAGAAGCGACGCAGCGCACCTCCGAAGCTCAGGTGCGGATCGCGTGCGACCCGGACGCCGGCGGTGATGACAGGAAGAACGCTGCCCGGCGGCTCGGGCTCGCCGGCCCGGTGATGGTCGTCGTCGGGTCAACTGTCGACCTTCCCACGCCATGGCGCGCACGGATCGGCGCCGACTCGGTCGCGCTCATGCCGGCCGCCTACCTGCTCCCCGAGGACATTCGGGCAGGTGCGGATCTCGCGGAGAGCCCGATCGAACTACCCACGGCGCTGGAGCATGCCCGCACCGCCCTTCGGATTGCCGCGGACGTCGGCGGCCTGGCGCCCTCGCTCGTGCGTTATGACGACCTCGGCGTGCTTGCGGAGATCATCGAGAGATTCACGCCCGCCGCGGCGAGCGGCGTGCCCGACGTGAGCCGGATCGACGACCTCCTTGCAGGCCATCCGTGGGTGGTCGACACCCTTCAGGCAGTCCACGACCAACCGAGCATCCGCCGGGCCGCGGCCATGCTGCATGTGCACCACTCGACCCTCCAGGAGCGCATCGCCTGGCTCGGTGGCCAACTCGGCTACGACCCCAGCGCGGGCCGCGGCAGGCAGCGGGCTGGGCTCTCCCTTCTCCTGTGGCGCGTCTCGAAGTCCGACGGCTGACGTCACTACGAACTGGACGTATGCACGTCGACGTGGCTCGCCGCCGGGGCTTCTCCCACCGGAACGCGCCGCCCAGGCCTGACACATGTCGCTGACCGGCGGCAACCGCAACGACGTCACCCAACTGCTGCCGCTGCTGGACAAGATCCCGGTCCGTGGCCGGCGTCGTCGGCCGGCCACGCAGAGGGCCCGACATTCTCTTCGCCGACCGCGGCCACGACGACAAGTACCGCCGGCTCCTGCGCCGGCGCGGCATCCCACCCGCGACCGCCGAACGCGGCCAGCCACACGGCACCAGCCTGGCCACCTTCGGCTGGCTCGTCGAGCGCACGGGCTTCTGATCTCGATCTTCTGGTCATGATGCGAGGATCGTCGTCCTCCTCAACCGCCAGCAGCCAGGGTGAGGACGTTCCGGATAACCACCATATGTGGCTCGACATAGACGGACGTCCCCGAATGGAATCATCTCGGATGACCCTTCGCGTGGTTGGGAGGTCAGTCGACCGCGTTGTTGAAGGCGCCTCATTCCGCCCTGTCCGAGCTGTCCGCGCCGTTCATCCGGTCGATCGCGACTCTGGCGGAATTCGTGCGCTCGCGGATCATGGCCTGGAATTCGAGGCGATCGCGGCCGACGTCCTGCCCGACTGGAAAGGCGGCCAGGAGTTCTTCGTAATTCTCGGCTACCTCTCCGCGGAACTCGCTGTGGCTCAGAATATGGCCCTTGTTGTTGAGGATGGCGTGTACGACCATATCGCCCATCTCCCGCGGATCCATGCCGGCAACCCCGGTCGGCCCACTGGCGCCGACAGGCTGGTCCGCCATCTTTCCGGTGCCGAACTGCGCCTGGCGGTTCTGCTCGGCCAGCAGCATGCGGGAGCGAGTCAGCCCCGGATAGAGCGTCGAGACCCCGATGCCGTGCGGCGCGAGCGAGAGGCGCAACGAGTCCCCCAACCCGCGGACCGCGTATTTGGACGCGGCGTAGATAAAATTGTCCGCCGCGGGAAGCAGGCCCGCCATCGAGGATGTCGAAACGATATGCCCGCCCTCGTTCTGGCGCAGCATGTGCGGCAGAAAGCTCATGATGCCATTGATCACACCGCCGAGGTTCACTCCGAGCACCCAGTCCCAGTCCTCGTAGCGCATCGCCTCGACGGTGGGTGCGGTGCCGACGCCGGCATTGTTGACGAGGATGTGTACGGCACCGAAGCGCTGGACGACCCGATCCGCCGCGTCGGCCATCGCTGGGCGATCAATGACGTCGACCTCCAAGAATTCGGTGGATGGTCCGTCACCGAGGACAGAGCGAGCCTCATCGAGGTGATCGGACCGCAAATCCGCTACGGCGACGCGGACGCCATGAGCGAGGAGGGCCTGAACGATCCCCAAGCCAATCCCACTCGCCCCACCGGTAACAAACGCCACTTTGTTCGTCAGATCTCTCATGTCGTCCTTCTTGTCGCCACGGCGTCGGAAGCAGCGCCAACTCTTGACCCGCCGCTCGCGATCGCAAAACTGGCAGGGGCTTCACAGATCACAGGTCGGGCTCATGGGCCAACGTACGGTGGCCGAGTAGGGAAGCAGCGGCCTTCCGGCCGAGCCCGCAGCAGTCCCTCCTGGACGGACACCGCGGGTGCAGGATGTCCCTTGCACCTCGTGGGGATGTCACCGCGGACCGTGACCCACTGCTGTTCCGTGAAGGCCTCCAAGTTCGCGGCGGCACCACCGTGCCGGGATCCATTGCCGGAGTCGCCACGGCCACCGAAAGGACAGCCCGTACTCCGTATCGGCGGCGAGCTTGGACACCTCGTCCAGGTCGTGGAACCGCACCACTGGAGCGACCGGGCCGGAAATCTCCTCCGCGTGGGCGCGAGCCGTGAGCGGCACGTCTGCCAGGACGGTGGGCCGGTACATCAGTCCCTCGTAAGTCCCGCCGGTCACGAGCCGCGCGCCCACCGCGAAGGAGTCCGTGACGACAGCATGTGCTGCCTCAAGCTGTCGTTGGTCGATCATCGGTCCCACAGCGACGTCGCCTCCGGCCGGGTTGCCCACCACCGCGACGTCGCCTCCGGCCGGGGCGCCCACCACCGCGGCTTGCGCACGCTGCGCAAGGAGCTCGACGTACTCGTCGGCGACCCCGGCGTGAACCAGGTGTCGGCTGGAGGCCATACAGATCTGGCCGGCGTGGTGGAACGAGCCGAACGCGCCGACGGACGCGGCCGTTTCCAGGTCGACGTCGTCGAGAACGATCAACGCGGAGTTACCCCCGAACTCCAGGTGCGTCCGCTTGAGCCGCTTCGCCGCCGCAGCGGCGATGGCCTTGCCGGCGCGGGTGGAGCCCGTGAAAGCGATGACCGGTACCTGCGGGTGATCCACCAGCGCTGCGCCCACATCGGCGCCACCGGGCAGCACGTGCAGGAGTCCGTCAGGCAGGCCCGCTTCTTCGAAGACACCAGCGATCGCCACGCCACCGCAGATCGCCGTGCGCGGGCCCGGTTTCAGCACAACCGCGTTTCCGAGGGCCAACGCCGACGCCACGGCGCGCATGGCGAGCAGCATGGGAGCGTTGAACGGGGCAATGACGCCGACGACGCCGACCGGGAAGCGGCGCGAGATGGACAATCGCTCGTCAAGGGAACGGAGGACTTCGCCGTACGGCGCCGCAGCCAGGGCGGCTGCCTCGTAGCACTCCTCGGCGCCTCCGTTCGAAGACTGGAACTCCGCGAACGGCCGCAGTGCTCCCGGCTCCCGCACGATCCTGTCCGCGATCTCTGCCTGGTTCTCCTCGAAGGCTCGGGCCGCGCGCCGCAGCACCTGCGCCCTCTCGATGTACGGCAGCGCCGCCCGACTCCGTTGAGCCTCCGTCACCCGCTCCACCGCCCGCGCGAGGTCGTCCGGCGTCGCCGCGCCTACCCTGCCCAACGTGTCCCCCGTGGCGGGCTCACAGGAGTCGTACGAATCACCCGAACTCTTGGTCCAGCCTCCGGAGGAGATCCTCCGTCCAATCCGTGGAGTCGAGCAGTGCCATGATGTCTTCCTCACTTCATCTCGAGTCGAGCTACCCCGTGACGCGGCCATACAGGAGGTGCCGCTCGAGCACCGCAATGATCGCGTCGACTCGGACGGCTGACGTATGAGGCATCGCGGCGGCTGAAGTCCTCCATGTCGATCTCTTCGAAGCCCAAGACGAACGCGCCCCCTCACAGGAGTACCTGCGGGCGTGTGTACCGGATGCGACCAGTCGGACAAGGGGGCCCCTTCGCCCATCGGAATGGCGATGGTGTTCTCGGCCTTGCGTGCCTGCGGATCGAGCGGCAGGGGGCAAATGGCTGTGCAGGGCGTCGAAGTATCGGTCGGTCGGCGACAATGCGGGCCGCCGCCTCCGGGCCGATCACGTGGACGTTCTTCATGCCTTGTCCTCCACTTCACCCGCACAGAAAGGGCCACCGGGAACCGGATCATTCCGGTGCATCCTTGCGCGCCTGCAGTGCGATCTCTTTCGCTGCGACCGCGAGCAGCGCGGCCGACTTTTCGATGGCTGCCGCGTTGTCGGGCCCGCTGGCGAGGGCAACGGTCAGGCTGCCCGCGATGCCGTGCCCGTCCTGCTTCAGGGGAATCGACACGTGCAGGACGCCCGGGTCGGGATCATCCACACCGACGGCGTAGCCGAGCCCGCGAACCGCCCGCATGCGCCGCTTGAAGGCAAGCCACTCGGCGTCACCTGAGTCGACCCGCTGGTAGATCGACCGAACGGTCCGCACCTCAAGAAAGGAGAGGAGGGCCAGCCCGGGAGCTCCCCGGAACAGCGGGGCCAGACGCCCCCTGCCGAACGCGCCCTCCGGGAACGGCTCAGCGCTGATCCGATGCTCGTGCGTCGTCATGACGGAATCGCGATAGATGCGACTCAAAAAGATCAGGCCCTGTTCAGCGTACTCCGCTGCCATCTTCACCACGGCAGGCTCCGCGGCGCGGATCAGTGGGTCGGAAAGGCGCAGTTGCCGTTCGTAGTGGATGATGCCCGGCCCGAGCAGGTAGCGACCCGGCCTGATGCTGAAGATCAGTCCAACCGCCGCCAGGCTCCGAAAATACCTGTAGACGGTGCTCTCGGACTGGCCCATCGCCACGCACGCCTGCTCCACCGTCCACTCCGGCTGCTCAGGGGTGAACAAGTCCATCACCGACAGCATCCGGTCCGAACTTGTCCCGCTTCGCTGCGTTTCCTCAGCCACTGCCGCTCTCTCCATCCTGCCGCCACCAACCCGAGGAGGCCTTCAAGGGAAGGATCTCCCGGATCTCGTCGATGATCCGAATCTCGCCGTCCACCACCTTGAAAACTCCCAGCATGTACATGGCTCCGGCGTCGGGCCGCGGATGGTCCGGGATGGGGTGAAAGTCGACCACCACGAAGCTCGCTGCCACGCCCAACTCTGTGTCGAGCACCGGAAATCGGCGCTCACGTGCGAGCGGGCGCGCCGCACGGGTGTCGTTGAGCGCGGACGCACAACTGTGAACCTTCGCGTCGGGCGACAGGAGCGTACGCAAGGTATTGGTCGTCTTCGCGCCGTTGTCGAACTTGTCGCAACGATAGTTGAAACGCGGAATCATCCCATCACTCTGCTCCAATCCCTCCCAGTATGAATTGGCCGCCGCACGCAGTCCCTCTCGGTCGACGCGGCGGTCCGCCGGAACTACCGCTGAATAAATGATGTCGGGCTTCAGAAGGTGGGAGGCGTCGGCGAAATGCCCATGGGAATCGGAACTGACGATCGCTTCGGCTTCGAGGATCAGCTGTCCGCGCATCTGAATACGTTGCGCGAAAGGCTGGGGCCGGCCACCTTCGAATGTCACCACGCCCATGCAGACCGCCTGGCCGGTGAGGGGATCGGCGAAGCTGTTGATCCCTCCGAATTGCGGCGCCCGACGCCACAGTCCGTGGCCGATCTCCACGAGCGCACCGTTCTCGGTGCCGCGGAAGTCAGTATGGAATCCGAGCGCTTCCGGTGCGCCACTGGACAGCGCGGACAGATAGTCAGCGAGAAGGCCGGTCAGGTCACTTGAGTCCATCACGATATCCCTACAGGTGAGTGAGCGAAATGAACGCGACCATAGTTGATCGCAGCGCTGTCGGACTGATGCGCGAGATGGCCGCGCAGCACGCCGACATTGCGCCAGTACCGGCCCAGCAGCGCATCCTTCCTCGCCGCCGAAGAGCCCACCGTGCGGAACATGATGTCGACTGCCTCGTGCGCGAGATGGACGCTTTGCAGCATCACCATCGTCAGGCGCCGGCTGTCGTCCTCCGAACATGGTTGGCCTGTCGTGAGCGTTCGTTCCGCGATCTCCATGTAGTCGGCCGCGGTTTGCAGCAGCGCGGCTCGCGCCGTATCGACCAGGGCACGGCAACGTCCGAAGTTGAACTGGTACTCGGCCAGATCGGCCCGTGCGGCCCCGGCCGGGCCGGTCGCCTTCCGCGCCCGGAAGGTCTCCTCGTAGACATCGAGTGCGCCTTCTGCGGCACCGACGATCACTGCGACGGACTCGGTGATGATGAAGGGCCGAGCGGGGCCGTAGAAGAGCGAGCTGTCGTGGTAGGCCTCGGCAGGGGGCATCGCCGCTGTCTGCGGGTACGACTTGGTCCGGTGCGCCGGCACGAAGACCTCGTTCATCACGACACGGTCGGAACCGGTGCCCTGCATACCGATCACGTCCCAGTTCCGCACGATCTCGTAGTCGGCGCGTTCGAACAGCCCCATCCGCAAGGGCGACTCACCCGACCGAGGGCCGTCGACCTGGAACGCCAGCAGGATGTGGGTGGCGTGAGCGCACCCGGATGCGTAGTCCCACGCACCGCTCACCCGAAAGCCTCCCGGCACCGCCACACCGGTCCCCTGCGGGGCGGCCACCTCCGGCGCTCGGAAATCGCCGAGGGCGCCGTACGCCTCCCGCTGGCCGTCCAGGGGGAAAGTAGCGAGCTGATGCACGTGTCCCGACACGATGGAGAGCACCCAGGCAGTTTCCGGACAGCCCCGCGCCACCGCCGTGACCAGGCGGACGAAGGTCGGCAAGTCGAAGCCGTAGCCACCGAACAGACGCGGCTGGATCACACGGTAGAAGCCCGCCTCCACCATGTCCCGGTTGGTCTCCGCCAGGACGTTTCCCGCCGCCTCCGTCTCCGCCTGGCGATCGCGAAGATGCCCGAGCATCTCCTCGGCACGCAGGATCAGTGCCCCTGCGGACAGATCGGGCTCCGGAGGCGCAATCGAAATGAAGGGTGCCGTGCGCTGCTGCGCGCGCATCGGAGCGGTCATGACGTGCCTCTCCTTGTTGAATGACTGCGGCGAAAAGCCGCGGATCACCAGCGAATGCTGCGGTGTGGGCACACTTGGCCCGGCAACGACTGTTCGGGCGACGGGCGGCAGTCGCGAGCCCAACCTGACAGCACGAGGCGTCACGGTACGACCGCCTCGCAGGCTGCCCCAGGCGAGCGATCAGGAGGTCTGAAGCTCGCGCGACCGGCCGTCGAGAGTGCCCTCGCAGGGCCAGCTCTTGACCTCCGGAAGGCACTTGTCCGCGAACAGACGCATGTTCCGCTCGGCCTCCGCGCGCGGCATGCCGCCGAAGTGGAAGTGCGGGAAGAATCCCTGCAGGTTCAGGTCCGCGTTGATCCGCTCGAGCGCTTCGATCACCTCGGTCGGGTTCCCGGCCGGCATCACCTTTGCCGTGTTCTCGGCCATCTCCTCGATCTTCTCGGGCGAGATCCGCATCTTCGCGTAGAACTCGTTGCCCTTGGTCGTGCCGAAGCTCTCCTCGGCCATGCCGTAGTTCTTCACTGCGGCGCGGAAGTTCACCCGGTGGTACTTGATGGACATCTCCTTGGCGCGATCGCTGCTCTCGTCGACGAAGATGGTGCCCGACAACATCGGCGCGGGGGCCGAGCGTCGCGCACCGTGCGTCTCTCCCCACACCTGGTGGTAGGTGTCGACGTCGACACCGAGATTGGCGCGCGGCTCCGGGTTGATGATCATGACGCCCATGCCCAGTTCGGCAACGGTCCGAACCGATTCCGGCGAGCCGGCCGATCCGAATATGCGTCCCTCGAAGCTTCTGAACGGCCGCGGACGCAGCTCGCGGCGAGGCTGCTTCGTGAACTCACCGCCTTCGATGACACCCGTCTCGAGCGCGGTGATGATCAACTCGGCGTGCTCTCGATACAGTTGACGGGTCTGGTTGATGTCGACCCGCAGGCCGTCGTACTCCATCTTCCCGAGACCACGGCCGAAGCCGAGCAACAGCCGGCCCTCCGTGACGTTGTCGAGCCACAGCGCCTGCTCGGCGACGCGCACCGGGTCGTTCCACGGCAATACCACGACCTGCGTTCCGAGCTTCACTTGCCTGGTCCTGCCCGCGAGATAGGCGAGCGACTGCAACGGCGAGGGAGAGATGGAGTAGTTGGAGAAGTGATGCTCCGTCACCCAGATGGATTCGAAGCCAAGGTCCTCCGCCTCGATCGCCATGTCGAGGTCTTCCTTCAGGAACTGCCTGTCGTCGACCTCGTTTCCGCTCTGGTGCTGAAACCCGGTCGCGATACCTACATGCATCATTCGCTCCTTCTGGTTTTTCGACCTGCGTTGCCAGGCGCCGAGCTTCAGGACGGGTCGGGTGCCTTCATGTCTTCCGCCTCCAGGCGGTAGACCTCCCCCATCGGGCCGAGCGGGGGCAGAGCCACGTCCGACGGGGTCCGGGCGAGAGCCTCCAGCCACGGATCGAAGACACTCGCTACTCGCTCATCGGTCGCCGACGAGGGGAGGGCGTAGAGCGGCCCGTCACGCAGTGCGTCATGGATTCGCTTCGCAAGAACCGCTTCTTCCTCGCCCTCGTGAGTGAGGACGAGTGTCACGGCCGACCTCCTGGCGAGGAGTTCCGCCCGGAGCCCCTCGATGAGCCCGACCAGGCTGCGGCCGAGCACCGAGTCCGCGCATCTGGCACTGTCGGCAAAGAGTGCGGTCGTCGGCAGAACGACCGCGATGCCTCCGCCGCCGGAGGACGCGATACGACCGGGAACGAGACCTCGGATGATGGTGAAACATCGCCGAAGGACCTGATGCACTTGCGCCGTCCAGTCGACCGAACGTGAGCCCCCGGGGCTCTGCGGAGCGATGGCAAGGACCAGCGGCGCAGCGTCCGACGGGTCTCCCAGCCGCTCCGGCTCCTTCATCACTGTGTCGACCACCTTCATGTCGAGCACGTCCACCTGGCAGCCCAGGGCCGTGAGAGCGCGCCCCGCACGCGTCTCCCCCACGGGTTCAGCCAGAACGATCCGGCCTGGCCGGAGAGTCTTCCGCACAGGAGCGGTGAGCCGGGCCGCCCGCATGAGCGCATCGCGTCGCATCGTGACGACCGGTGCGATGCCGCCGTCGGTGAACACCATCGGCGCGTCTTCGTCGATCGCATCGAGGACTCGCTTGCCGACGTCGCGAGGGTCGGCGCCTTTCGACAGCATCTCCCGAGCCGCCTGCTGCGCCTTGGCGCGCTCGATGTCGTCACCCCGCAGGCCGCTGTCGCGATACGCCGCGGGACGCATCGTCTCGTGGTCGTGAATGTTCGTGTTCACCCCAGCCGGGCAGAGCGTCGTCACCCCGATGCCCTCCGCCGACAACTCCGTGCGCAGGCAGTCCATCACCGCGATCACGCCGAACTTCGCCGTGGAGTAGACGCCGCCGTCGCTCGCCACCATGAGCCCGCCGGCGGAGGAGGTCGCCACGACATGACCGCCCGCGCCTCGTGCGCGCATGAGGGGCAGCACTGTCTCCAACCCATGGGTGACCCCTTCCAGGTTGACTCCCATCAGCCACTCCCAGTCGGCCGGCCTGCTGCGCAGGATCGTCCCCAGAACACCGATGCCGGCGTTCAGGCAGAGGACGTCGACGGCGCCGAAACGGTCGCCGGTCGCCTCGACGGCATCGAGCCAGGCATGTCTGTCGGTGACGTCCAGCCGACGCGGCATCAGCCGGCTTCCGTGGCGGCGCAGGTGGTCCTGGGCGTGAGCGAGGTGGTCGTCCCGCACATCGGCCATGACCACGTTCATCCCTCGGTCGAGGAAAGCTTCGGCGATGCCGAGGCCGATGCCGCTGGCACCGCCGGTGACGATCGCCGTGTTGCCCGGCATCGCCGCGGAGTGGGGGCGGTTGTCCGCACTCCGAAGTTGCTTGCCCCTCGGGTCTTCGCCCGCGCCGACCCGGCGTCGCACCTCGTCGTCCATGTCGTGGACGCTACCACGAAGCGACAAGTATTGCCTCATGGTGAAAATCTATGTATGTTTTGGCTGGCCGGAGTGAGGTGCATCAGGGTCAGATGCCCCAAAAAGGAACATCGCCGGGAAGCCACAAGCCCGCGCTTCGGCTCACACGAGCCGACTCCGAGAATGAGGACGAAGCGATGACGATGAACCCGGCGGACTTCCGAGCCGCCATGAGTCACCACCCGACGGCCGTCTGCGTGATCACGACCACCACCAGCGAAGGCAAGGCGGTCGGGATGACCGTCGGCACCTTCACCTCGGTGTCCCTCGATCCACCGCTGGTCGGGTTCTTTCCGGACAAGAAGTCCACGAGTTGGCCGCGCATCGCCCAGACAGGCCGGTTCTGCGTCAACCTGCTGGCCGAGAACCAGGAGGAGGTCTGCCGCACATTCGCCAGGCAAGGACCCGACAAGTTCACGGATGTCGTGCACCGCTTCTCCGAGCATGGCCTGCCCTTGGTGGACGGGGCGGTCGCCCACATCGAGTGTTCGATCCACAGCGTGGCCGAGGCCGGCGACCACTTCCTGGTACTCGGCGAAGTGGACGCCATGACGATCGGCCGGTCCGCGTCGCCGCTCATATTCCACAAGGGCACCTACGCACAAGTCGCCCCCACCGCGCACCAAGTCGCTTGAGCCATCGCCCCGACACGCAGCGGTTCTCTGACAACGAGGTGCTACAACGCGCGCCCGCGTCGGCCCTGCAGAGCCGGGAGCACCATGAAATGAGGACACGTGCCGCAGTTTCGAGCAGACGCCTTCGGCCCTGGCGCCGTTGCCGAGGATGTGGCCGCGTTCAACGCGGCCATGGCCCGGCAGTTCGGCGATCCTCCGGACATCTGGGACGTCGGCATCGATCAAGCACGCAGCGGCGGCTTCATGCCGTTGCCACCGCCGTCACCCCGTGCGTTCGACATCCAGATCGCCGACCACCTGTCTCTTCACGTGGTCCCGAACGCTCGTCCCCGGGCCGTGCTGCTGCACATCCACGGCGGCGGCTTCGTACTCGGCGGCGCGGCGCACCAGGACGTCCTCCTGGAGAGGATGGCGGATGCGGTCGTGGCGACATGCGTCAGTGTCGAATACCGGCTGGCACCCGAAAATCCGTACCCGGCGGCGTGGGACGACTGTGCAGAAGCCGCTCAGTGGCTACTGAAGCACGCAGGGGAGCGATTCGGAGCCGAGACCCTCCTCATCGTCGGCGAGTCCGCGGGCGCGTTGCTGGCTGTGGCGACCCTTCAGCGCCTGCGCGACCGTGGCCTGGCGGAGCGTTTCCGCGGGGCAGCACTCAGTTTCGGGGTCTACGACTCGACGATGACACCGAGCCAGACTCGCGCACGCACAGGAACTCTGAAGGCCGCCAGTATCGCGAAAATCGTCGATGCCTATGCTCCCGACGTCTCGCTACGTCGCGACGCGGACCTGTCACCGCTGTACGGCGACCTCAGCGAGATGCCGCCCGCGCTGTTCACCGTGGGCACGCTCGATGCCATGCTCGACGATTCGATGTTCATGTACTGCCGCTGGCTCGCGGCCGGCGGCCGTGCCGAAATCGCGCTCTACCCAGGAGCGGACCACGCTTTCACCGAGACCGCGCATCCCTCGGCACGTGAGGCAAATGCCCGTATCGATCGATTCCTGGCGTCGTGCATCGAGCCGCACTGACCGCCGGCATCCTGGCTCGCTTTCCTGCTCATCCGCCATCTCACCTCTCGCACCGACTCGCAACGGCTAACACAATGAGGTGGCCTAGCAGTGATGTCCATGCCTGTACGGCGAGTTGAGCGTTGTCCGATGCGTGGGGGCATCACCGCGGATCGTGTCGGATGAGCTGTGGGAGCGGATCGAGCCGCTGCTGCCAGACCCCGGCCTCGTTCCAGTCCCACAGCCGACGCCAGCACGTCATGCCTGAACCGAACCCGAGCTCCTTGGGCGGCTGCACGAGGTCCTGCTCGCCGAGCTGAACGCGGAACGGAAGCTGGACTGGTCCCGCTGCGTGGTTGATTCCTCGCAGGTACCGGCGGGAACCGCAACGATGTCACCCACCCGCTGCCTCTGCTGGACGCCCCCCCCCCCGCCCGTCCGCGGTCGGGGCGGCCGGCCCCGTCGCCGAGCGGTCACGCTCTACGCCGGCCGCGGCTACGACCACGACTGCTACCGCAAACAGGTCCGCGCCCGCGGCATCGTGCCCGCCATCGCACGGCGTGGAGCACGGCTCCAGCTTGGGTGTCTACCGGTATGTGGTCGAGCGGACCGTTGCCTGGCTTCACGGCTTCCGCCGACTGCACGTGCGATGGGAACGATGAGCGGACACGCACGAGGCATTCCTGAAACGGAACTGCTCGTCACGGTGAACCGGTGATGCCGACCTGCGTCAGCCGAAGACGAGGTCGACGTCCTTCTCGACGCAAAGCTGCAGGACAATCGCCAACTGGCGTGCGTGGTCGATGTGTTGCTGGAGGAACGGGGCGACGCTTCCCTCGTGGCACTGGTCGGCGAGCTCCTGGAGGCGGGGCAGGATCGCGGCGCACTGGATCGGTGTCAGTTCGGGTCCGTCGTCGTCAGGGTGATCGAGGAGTGGCGCCAAGGCGGTGGTGACGTCGCTCCAGGGGCGCGATCCACCGAAGCCGCGCATCTCGTCCAGTGTGAAGCCCTCGGCCCGCGCCAACCACTCCCGGAACACTCCGAAGCCGGTGTAGGACCAGGACACGTCCGGGCTGCTGGTGTCGTCGTCTCCGGGGAACAGAACGAGCCCCATGTTTCCTCCTCGTTGACCGAGCACACAGGATCGGTCTTGGGAAGGGCCACAGCAACTGAAATGATGCCGTCGCAGCTGGTGTGATCACTGCTCGGAACCGTCCTGGACAGCCCCGTTCACCGGGCTGAGCCCGCGCCAGCTCGGCTGGCTGATCACCACGTTGCGGCATAAAGGTGCGGATCCGCTGCGCAAGGCGAGGCAGTGAAGGCTGGCGTTTGAGGACCGGGTACTGCTGGTCGCCGCGAGCTGTCGCACCAGCCTCACGCTGCGCCAACTCGCCACGAGGTAGGGGGTGTCGAAGTCCGCGGCCAACCGCGTCATCGACGACCTCGGCCCTGCGCTCGCGCTACAGCAGCGCCAGCGGTTCCGCCCGGCCACCGTACTGATCGTGGACGAGATCCTGGTCCCCACCCGCAGCCACACCCTCGCCGATCAGTCGAAGATTGGCCGGTACTCCACCAACCACCACGTCGTCATCGACGCCGACACGCGGCTCGCCGTCGCCTGACTGCACAACCTCGCCCTCGCCGGATGACCAACCAGCCAGCTCAGCAGGCATGCTCCAAACCAGATACGGGACAGCCCTTGGACGACGCCTCAGGAACTCCACGAGTGCCTGCTCCGTGTCCCGCTCGGCGTGCGCCGGAACGTCAAGCGTCGCGGCAACCGCTTCAACCACTTGAGTCGGCCCGATCACCGAGGCGCTGCCCGAACCAAGCCTCGTCGCGGAACACCCGGCGTGCCGCTGCGAGCCACCTGAACCGGTAGCCGGGTCTTTCCGACCCTGCCCGTACCAGTCAGAGCGACCGGTCGGAAAGGCCGCAGGCGGCTTGCGCGGCAGGCCCTCGGACATCGCCTGCCAACGGGCAGGCCTTGCTCTGAGGTCGGCGGCCACCGCTTCATCTTCCGTTCGCACACCTTCCGATGATCGCCGGTGGCCGCACCTGTCTTCCCACAAGGAAGGTCACATCTGCGGCTGGGTACCGAGCGGGATGTCAAGGCGTGTGTCCGCCTGTCGAAGCCCTGACGCACCGGTCGGCGCTAACCGGCAGCGACGACGTTCACGTAGCCCATCATTCCGTTGTCCTCGTGTCCGGTGATGTGGCAGTGGAACATCCACATACCGGTGAAGTCCGTGAAGCGGATCCGGATCACCACCTTGCCTGCTACTCCATTGACCGCGTGGGGAACGGTCACGGTGTCCAGGTAGTCGGCGGGAGGCTGGGCGCGGCCGTTCACACTGAGGACCTGGAAGGGCGCGATATGGAGATGGAACGGATGATCGTGCTTACTCGTGTTGGTGAGCGTCCATTCTTCGACCGTTCCGAGTCTGGCCGGCTTCTTGAAAGTCGGATTCTTCATGTCGAACAACTTGCCGTTGATCCAGAAGTTGTTGCCGCCGTCGTCGCTCAGGGCCACCCTTCGGGATTGGGCGATGGGCTTCCTGGACAGATCGGGTTCGGAACCGGGAAGCGGCCCAGCAACCTGGGGCGAGGTGGCCATGCCCGACGGAGCCCCGGCGGCAGCCGATCCCGCGCCCCCACCGCCCTGTTGGACATTGACCTTCATGAGGGTGGTGTTGGGGTAGGAGTCTCCGTCGCCCTCCGGTCCGGTCGTGTGGGCGAGGGTCCTGAGCCAGGTCGATCCGGTGGCTCCGGCAGTCACCAGGACGTCGAAGCGTCCGCCGGGCGGAATCAGGAGGTGTTTCACCCGAGCCGGCGCTGCCGAGGGATTCCCGTCCTGGCCGACGACTGTGAAGCTGCCGCCGTCGAGCTGAAGATCATAGAAGATGGCGTAACCTTCGTTCGCTATCCGCCACAACTGGGTCTCGCCGGCTTTCACGTTCAGCGTGGGTCGGTACTGGCCGTTGACCAGGCGAACCGTCGGTGATGCGGGCTCCAGGACCCCGTCCGGGTAGACGATCGAGCTGGATCCGCTGATCTGGGCGTCCTTGAGCGCCAAGGTATGAGCGGTGATCCCCCGGTAGGCCTTCGGCAACGATGCGCGACTGTCCCCGACAATGATCGTTCCCGACAGCCCCGCCCCGATCTGGCTCTCGGTTCCATCACAGCGAGCGTTCGCTGAGGCGGCGGACATGTCCATGCCCGGCATCGACCCGCCGTTCATGGAGCACATTTCATGGTCGTGGTACCAGTACGTCCCGGGTACCTGGTTCGCGGGAACGTCGAGATGGTAGGTCAGAATATGACCAGGCTGAGCGGACAGCATGATGTTGTCCGCGCTTCCCTTCGGAGACAGGTGCATCCCGTGGAAGTGCAAGTTGGTCGCCGTGCCCAGCTTGTTGGTCAGTTTCAAGGTGACGCGCTGGCCGGGAACCACGTGAAGGGTCGGTCCGACAAGGCTTCCGTTGTAGGTCTCCGCGAGCACCTTCTTGCCCGAGATCATCACCTCCTTCTGGACCGTCGTCAGCTCGACCGTCAGATCCTTGGGAGTTGCCTTGTTGAGTTCGGGCGGTTCGACCAGTGCGGCGCCGGGCACCATGCCGGCCGCCTGCTTTTGGGTAGTCGGAAGTGGCTTTCCAGCAGCCGCCGATTTGGGCTTTCTTCCACTGGCCGCCGAGTTCGGGTGTGCGTCCCCGTAACCTGCGAGCCAGGAAAGCAGGAAAGCGACTCCGACAACGAGGACTCCGAGAAGGGCCATGGGCGATCGACGTAGCGCCCGTCGCCTCCGTCCTCCGCCCTTCACCACGCCCGCTCCCCACCCTGGGTGCTCCACTCGTGCGCAAGCGACTGCATGACCGCGCCCCTCCTTGGCTCGATTCCATGACGGCCCTGGAGACTTCCTGAAGAACCCTGAGGTTTTGATGAGGCGAGCGGGCGCCGCCCACGGCGCGGTTGTGACGCACAGCCGCGTGCGCGTAGTGGTGGCCAGGGATGAACCGGTGGGGCTCCACCGGGACTTGATCCGAGCCGGGCTGTGACACCATGCCTCGGCAGCGGGTCGGCCTTCAGGCGCATCGGGCCTGATTGCCTGCTCTCGCACTGACGGCGCCCCTGGCGGCCGGTACCGCGGCCGGGCAACGGTGCACTCGGGCGTGCGGCACCACCAGCACACCACGCTCCCGCGCCGGACGAGGCGAGTCACGCGACGAACCCGGTGCGACCGGCGTCAGCGCTGCGGGAGGCAAGGGCGGCAGAGCTCACCGAATGCTCAGGTTTCCCCTGTGATGATCGTTCGTGTCGGCCGCAGCGCCTTCCGGTTCGCCCCTGACGGAGAGTCGCGCCGCCGACTCTGTCGGTCCGAAGCCGTCGGCGGTGGTGGGCCGATGAGTGGCGGTGCCTTCCGCTGAGACGTCCCCGGGTCATCGGCGAGGCACCGCCACCCCGCCCTGCGGTTCGACGTGCGCTGGGAGACCCGCCGCTGGTGGAGTGGTCCAACGCCGACGACTGGGTTCAGCGGTCACGACAGGAGACCAACGGAGCCTGTGAGCGATTCAGGTCTCTGCCGAAGCGCGGCGAAGGCCCGGCCGTCAACGAGGCCGGGGACCTCCCGCCGCCGAAGAGGCTCTTCGACCCGATGCTGCCGTCCGGCGACTCCGCGGAGTACGTGCACCGGACGAGGTTCGACGCAACGCCGCTACCTGTCGTCGCCCTTCGCCGCGATGGCGCGGTCCAGAACGTCGTGTTCGGCCCAGCTTCCGTGGAAGCCGAACGGCACCCGGCTGGGGAGCTTGACCCGGGCCAGCGGGGTGCGGCGCAGGTCGGCCGCGTCATGGACGAGGAGTTCGCTCAGGTCGGTGGCGCGGTTCCACCACAGGGAGAGCAGGTAGCCGTCGTCCTCGCCGCGGGCGTTCTCGCGGGCCACGAAGACCGGTTCGCTCGGGCTGGTCAGGCCGTCGGGTCCTTCGACGACGGTGGTGCGGTCGAGAAGGTAGTCGTGACGGGCGAGGCCGTCGGACATGGTGTCGTCGGCCAGGCCGCGCGTGGTGACGAAGTAGCCGTAGCGGTGCGCCCGACCTGTGTAGGCGTCGTTGATCTTGGGGAACTCGCCGAAGACACCGCTGATCCTCTCCTCCGTGGCCCGGCCGGTCGCCAGGTCGACCCGCCAGCGGTAGGGCAGGGCAGGCGGGAACCACTCGTGGGAGTCCACGGGCGTGGAGAGACGGTCGACCGGGTTGCCGAGGCGGCTGATCCGGTGCCCGTCGACGATCAGCTCACCGTCCTGCTCGTAGGCGTTGTAGAAGTGGGTGTTGGCCCAGTGCCCGCCGAGCTCGTGCCAGGTGATCTCATGGGTGTGGCGGTTCATCAGGACGATCTGGACGCCATGTTCGAGGGAGTTCTCGTCCCAGACGACGCCGGGCCTGCTCTGGGCCACCAGGTCGAGGCGGAACTGGGCGGGCGTGACAAAGAAGATCGCGTACGTCTCGCTCACCGCGAAGTCGTGCATGAGGACCGGCACACCTATGTCGAAGGAGTGCGAGTCCTTGATCTCGGCGGTCTTCACGTCGGCGCGGTACCAGGTGATGGTGGGTCCGACCGCGGCGAAGAACAGCATGTCGCCGGTGTCCGGGTCGGTCTTGTAGTGACCGGTGCACAGGATGTCGACGCCGCCGTGGAAGTCGTACGTGCCGAGGGTGTGCAGCGTCTCGGGGTCCAGTGCGTGCGGCAGTCCGCCGTCGAAGTAGACGAGCAGATGGTCGTCGAAGAGGCCGGCGTTGATGTTGGCCACGTTCTTGGCACGTGGGGCGCCGTCGGGCAGCCGACCCGGGGTGCCGCCGTTGACGAAGCCGCTGTAGATCGCCTCCCCGGCCTCCACCTCGACCCTCATCGAGTCGGTCTGGACCCAGCGGGTGCGGTAGGCGGCCCTGCCCTCGCGCAGGTAGACACCGCACACCATGCCGTCGCCCTCCCACCAGTGGTAGCGGTCGGTGTTGCGGGGCTGGAAGCGGGGGTTGGAGGAGACGCGGAACAGGGCACCCGCGAGGTCGGACGGTATCTCGCCGTCCACCTCCAGGTCGTACGCCTCGTTCTCCTCCGTCCAGGGTGCGAAGGGGCCGTTGAGGAACCTGTTGCCGGTGTGCCAGTCGGCTCCGGCGCCGACGGGGACGGTGTTCTCTCCGGTCCCCCGCGGGACGACGGTCATGGGGTTCGCGGGCATGGGGTTCGCGGGCATGGGGCTCTCCGTGCGGGTTGTGTGCCGGGGCGGTCAGAACGGGTAGCGCGGGAGTTCGCCGCGTACGGTGACCCACTGCTGTTCGGTGAAGGCCTCGAGGTTGGCGGCGGCGCCGCCGTGACGGGCGCCGGTGCCGGAGTCGCCGACGCCGCCGAAGGGGATGTTCGCTTCGTCGTTGACCGTCTGGTCGTTGATGTGGACCAGTCCGGTGGGCACGCGCTCGGCCAGGGCGAGGCCCTTCGCGACGTCCCGGGTGAGGATGCCGAGGGACAGTCCGTACTCGGTGCCGGCGGCGAGCTTGGCCGCCTCGTCCAGGTCCTGGAAGGGGACGACGGGCGCGACCGGGCCGAAGATCTCCTCGGCGTAGGCGGGCGCGGTTAGCGGTACGCCGGAGAGCACGGTGGGTCGGTAGAACAGGCCCTCGTACGTGCCACCCGCGGCGAGCCGGGCGCCGGCCTCGACCGTGTCCGTGACGATGCGGTGGACGTTGTCGCGCTGACCGCTGTCGATGAGCGGTCCGACGGCGACGTTCTCGGTGGCCGGGTCGCCCACCCTGAGCGCGTCGGCGTGCTGGGCGAGCAGGGCGGTGTAGTCGTCGGCGACCGACGCGTGGACGAGGTGACGGCTGCTGGCCATGCAGATCTGGCCGGCGTGCACGAAGGACCCCCAGGCGCCCACCGAGGCGGCCTGCTCCAGGTCGACGTCGTCCATCACGACGAGCGCGGAGTTCCCGCCCAGTTCCAGGTGGACCCGCTTGAGGTGCCGGGCCGCGGCGATACCGATGGCGCGTCCAGCCCGGGTGGAGCCGGTGAAGGCGATGACGGGGATCTGCGGGTGTTCGACGACAGCTGCCCCGACGTCCGCCCCGCCGGGCAGGACATGCAGCAGACCGGCGGGCAGGCCCGCCTCTTCGAAGGCCCGGGCGAAGACGACACCGCCGCTGATCGCGGTGCGGGGGTCCGGCTTGAGGACTACCGCGTTGCCGAGGGCGAGGGCCGGGGCCACGGCCCGCATGGCCAGGATGATCGGCACGTTGAAGGGGGCGATGACGCCGACGACCCCGACCGGGACGCGGCGGGAGAAGGACAGCCGCTCCTGCCCGGAGCGCAGCAACTCGCCGTACGGGGCCCCGGCGAGGGCGGCGGCCTCGTGGCACTCCTCCGCACCGCCGCTGCTGACCTGCAGGGCGGCGAACGGCCGGATCGCACCGGACTCCCGTACCAGCCAGGTCTCGATCTCCTGCTGGTGTTCCTCGAAGAGACGCGCTGCTCGGCGCAGGACAGCGGCACGGTCGGAGTACGGCCGCGCGGCCCACTCCCGCTGGGCCCGCACCGCCTGCTCCACCGCCTTGTCCACGTCGGCGGGCGTGGCGGAGCCGACGCGGCCCAACGTCTTTCCGGTGGCGGGCTCGACGGCCTCGTACCCCTCGCCGGTGCCGCTGATCCACTCACCCGAGCCCGAGAAGATGCGGCCTTCCCAGGTGCTGCTGTCCAAGAACGTCATGGTGTCCCGATCCGGTAGTGCGTCGTGACGCGAAGATTATGTGTGGTGTCGCGAAGGTGGCGAGGTGGCGGCTTTCCGGCCTCGATTCCCGGTTTCACGCCCTGGCTGACCCAGCAAGGGCCTTGTCTCCGAGCCGGCCCCTGGTCTGCGAGGCTCGCTCCAGGCCGAGCGCGGAGTCGGCCGGTAAGGCGGGTCAGTGGCTGGGCAGCGCCTTGGCCGGGGCCGCCGAGTCGGTGTCCTGCGGCGGGGTGGACAGGCCGACCGCCTCCCTGCCGTCCGAGCTGCCGGGCGCATTCGCGGTTGTGGTGTGCCGCAGGGCGAGTACGGCGATGAGTGCGGCGAGCAGGCTGGCACCGGCGCAGAGATAGAGGCTGAGGTCGAGGCCTGTCTCCAGGGTTTCGCGGGCCAGGGGGGCAAGCGTGCGCGACAGCTCGCCGAGATCGGCGTTGGCGACCGCAAGCGCGCCGCCCTCCGCGTTGACTCCCTTGGCCACGCCCACGGCCTCGGCAGGAAGCTTCGCGGCGCCGAGCTTCGCAGCGAGGGCGCTGCTCGCCGTACCGAGGGCGACGGCGCTGACGATCGCGGGGCCCAGAGCCTGCCCGGTCTCGCGGACGAGGCTGGTGACCGCGCTGGCCATGCCGGCGTGGCGGATGTCCACGGTGCCGACCGCGACGGCCGTCAGCGCGGAGAACATCGTGATGAAGCCGACCCCCAGCAGCAGGATCGGTCCGGCCATCGCCGCCAGATCCGTGGCGTCACCCGGCAGCAGCGCCATCCAGACCTCACCGGTGGCGAGGGACAGCAGACCGCCGACGAGCAAAACCCGGGGGTGCACCCGCTGAAGCAGTCTCGGCAGGACGGGTGTGAGCAGCAGCGGGATCGCCTGGATGAGGGCGAAGGGCAGGGCGGCGTTCAGTGGGGAGAGGTGGTGCACGGCCTCCAGCTTGATGCTCAGCGCGTACGCGGTGCCGATGAAGCCGAACATGGCGAGCAGTCCGATGGCGGCAGCCGCGGCGAAGGAGGGGTTCCGGAAGAGCTCCAGCCGCAGCATCGGCGTCCGCGACCTGCGCTCCGCGATGAAGAAGCCCACCAGGGCGGCCAGGGACAGCACGAAAGCAAGCACGATGTGCGGAGCGGTGTAGCCGTCGACGGCGCCCTCGATGACGGCGTAGAGCAGTGCCAGCAGGGCGACGGCGATCGTGACCTGGCCCGGCCAGTCGAGTCCGCGCCCGGCCGGCTCGCGGGAATCGGTGATCCAGCGGAGGGTGACGGCGGCGGTCACCAGGCCGAGCACCGTCAGAGGTACGAAGGCCCAGTGCCAGTCGGTGTGCTCGGCGATGAACCCACTGATCAGCGGCGCCATCATGGCGCCGAAAGCCAGGCTGACGGCCCAGTACGACAGGGCCCGCGCGCGGGCGGCGGGCTCCGGGGTGCCCGCGACGATCACGGCCAGCGACGAGGGGAAGATCGCCGCGGCGCCGAGTCCGGCGACCGCCTGGCCGGCGATGAGCTGGGTCAGTGTGCCTGATGTCGCGACGACCAGGGAGCCGGCCGCGATCAGGAGTCCTCCGAGAACGAGCAGACGCTTGCGCCCGAAGAGGTCACCGAGAACACCGAAGTTCAGCTCCAGGATGGCCGTCGGGAGGATGAACGCGGCCGGGATCCAGGCGAGGGCGGCGGCGGACGCCCCCAGATCCCGCTGGATCTCTCCGATGATCGGGGACGAGAGCGGGATGCCGATCTGGGCCACGCAGATGGCCAGGCAGGCGGCGATCAAGGTGCCGAGGCCCAGCGAGGGCGGGTCCTCCGCAGCGGAATGGTTCATGAGGGTTTCTCCAGTAGCGGCTTGAGCGGTTCCCGGTGACTCGACAGCGCCCGACCGCTGTCCCGTATACCCGGACGCTTGTATCGTCAGACAGGACGTTGCACCCCAAGCGCTCGTCGAGTCAAGAGGTCCGACTCGCCGAGATTCACCGTTGACGTCGACACAGTCAGCGACCTAGCGTCTCATTAGACAAAACATCAGTCCTGCAAAAGGAGACAAGCATGACGATCACTGGACTCGGCCACACCGGCTTCTGGGTCGACGACCTGGAGAAGATGCGCGACTTCTACTCGCGCGTCATGGGCCTGACCGTCACCGACGAGGACCCGGAGCAGGGCATCGTGTTCTTCTCCGCGCGTCCCGAGGACGAGCACCACGAATTCGTCCTCCAGCAGGGCCGCACCGCCCCTGCCGGCTCCAAGCTCACCCACCAGGTGTCATGGCGTGTGGACTCCCTGGAGTCGATCATCGACTTCCACCACCGGTTCCGCGCCGAGGGCATCGAGGTCCAGCAGGAAGTCACCCACGGCAACGCGATAGGGATCTACTTCTTCGATCCCGAGGGCAACCGCAACGAGGTCTACCTCCGCATCGACCGCGACGTACGCCAGCCCTTCCGGAAGACGATCGACCTCGACCTGCCCCCCGAGGAGATCTTCGCCGAGGCCGAACGGCTGCTGACCGAGGGCGGACCGGCCTACCAGCCGGTCCAGTAGTCCCGTGCCCACGACATCCGAGACACCACCGGTCCTGGTCGTCGGCGCCGGACCGACCGGGCTGACGGCAGCCCATCTGCTCGGCTCGCGGGGCATACGGGTGCTGCTGGTCGAACGCAACACCACCACGAGCAACGACGCCAAGGCGATCAGCCTCGACGACGAGACCCTGCGCACCCTGCAATCGGCCGGCGCCCTGGACGAGGCGGTCTACCCGATCCTGGTGCCGGGCACCGGGACGAGATACTTCGGCGTGGGCGGGCGGCCGCTCGTGCACGCCCGGGGAACTGGCGACCAGCGCCTGGGACATCCGTTCAAGAACCCCTTCGCCCAGCCCGACCTGGAACGGGTGCTGTGCACACAGCTGCGCCGCCTGCCCGGCGTCGACGTCCGTTTCGGCACCCGGCTGACCGACCTCGCCCAGCACCCCGACAGGGTGCGCGTGTCCCTGCGAACAGGCGGCGAGGACGGGCCGGTCGAGGAGTTGGACGTCTCGTACGTCCTCGGCTGCGACGGCGGCCGCAGTACTGTGCGCGACCTGCTGTCCGTGCCCATGCAGGGCCGCAGCTTCCCTGACGTGTGGCTGGTGGCCGACACCCTTGAGGACACGCACGACCAGCGTTACGGCATGCACCACGGCGACCCCGACCGACCTGGCGTCATCGTCCCGGGCCAGGACGGGCGTTGCCGCTACGAGTTCCGCCTCAAGCCGGGCGAGTGCGAGGCCGGTACCTCTCCCCCGTTCGCTCTCGTGCGCGAACTCCTGCGGCCCCACCGGGAGATCACGCCCGACCAGATCGAGCGCGCGGTCGCCTACAGCTTCCACGCGTTGCTGGCCGACCGGCTGCGCGAGGGCCGCTGCTTCCTGCTCGGCGACGCCGCGCACATGATGCCGCCGTTCGCCGGCCAGGGCCTCAACTCAGGGGTGAGGGACGCGGCCAACCTGTGCTGGAAGATCTCCGAGGTGTTGGCGGGCCGGGCCGGTGACGCGCTGCTCGACACCTACGACAGCGAGCGGCGCCCGCACGCCCGGGCCGTGATCGACCTCTCCGTGCGGCTGGGCCGGATCGTCATGACCACCAGCCGACCGCGTGCCCTGCTGCGCGACGCGCTGGTGCGCACCGCCATGCACATCCCGCCGGCTCGCCGCTACCTCACCGAGATGCGCTACCGACCCGACACCCGGCTACGGGCGGGGGCCGTCCTCCCGACGGACGGCGCGGGCAGCGGACTGGTCGGCACGATGCTGCCGCAGCCACGGGTGCTGCACGGACCGCACCACCGCCCCGCACGGCTCGACGACATCCTCGGACAGGGCTGGAGCCTGCTGGGCATCGGCGTGGACGACACCGACTGGGCAACCGTCGCCCGGGCCGACATCCCCGAGGCCACCGCAGTGGATGTCTTCCTGGACGACCGCACACCGCGTGACCGGGCCGGCCGAACGGGGATCGCCGACGCCGACGGCAGGCTCGACGCCCTCCTCGCCGGACTGACCGGATCCTTCGTCCTCGTACGTCCCGACCGGTTCGTGGCAGCCGTGTTCACCCCCGATCGGGCCCAGTACGTCGGCGTGACGCTGCGGCGCTTCGCACGCCCCCGCCCCACCACGGGCACCACCACCGCCCCCTCCGATCCCGCCCCAGAGATCCCGTACGACACCCCAGGAGTACCCCGATGAGACTGAGCACCGTCCGTATCACCGACGACCGCGTGACCTCGGCCGCCCGACAGGAAGGCGACGAACTCGTCCTGCTCCCCTACGCCGACGTGGGCGCGCTGCTCGCAACCGGCGACGACTGGCACGAGCGCGCGGCCTCCGCCGACGGCGAGCGCCTGTCCCTGGCCGAGTCGTCGCTCGCCCCACTGGTCCCCCACCCGAACAAGATCGTCTGCCTGGGCCTCAACTACGCCACCCACATCAAGGAGATGGGCCGCCCCACCCCCACGCATCCCACCCTCTTCGCGAAGTACGACGGCTCCCTGATCGGCGCCCACGACGACATCCACACGCCGCCGGTCAGCGACGATCTCGACTGGGAAGCCGAGTTGGCAGTCGTCGTCGGACGCCCCGGCCGTCACGTACCGCGCGAGAAGGCCCTGGAGTACGTCGCCGGCTACACGGTCGCCAACGACGTCACCGTGCGGGACTGGCAGCACCGTACCCGTGAGTTCCTCTCCGGCAAGACCTTCGAGGCCACCACCCCGGTCGGACCCGCTCTGGTCACCGCCGACGAACTCCCGCCCGGCGCCTCGGGGTTGGACATCTCCTGCAGCGTCGACGGGCACACCATGCAGAAGTCCAACACCGCGGACCTGCTCTTCGACGTGGCCGAGACCGTCGCGTACATCAGCACCATCATCACGATCCTGCCCGGCGACCTGATCCTCACCGGCACCCCGGGCGGCGTGGGCGCCGGGCGCGACCCGAAGGTCTTCCTTCGCCCCGGCCAGGAACTGATCACCACGGTGGAAGGCATCGGGGAACTCCGCAACACCGTCATCAAGGACCAGCTGTGAACCCTGACCACGGGACAACGGCGACCACGCGGCACCGCGGGGTCTCCACCGACCCACGCCCACCCACTAAAGTCTCTCGTATGTCAGGAAACATGTCTTCCAGCTACCGCGAGCGCAACTCCACGGCCGACCGGGCACTGGACATCCTGACCATGTTCGACGACGTTCATCTCGTCGTCTCCGGAGCCGCCGTGGCCGAGCGGCTCGGCGTGGCGCGATCCACCGCGTACCGCTACCTGCAGAGCCTGGTGGCCGGGCGTTTCCTCGAAGAAGCTCCCGGCGGCGGCTTCCGGCTCGGCCTACGAGTGCTGGAGATCGCCCGAGTGGCGCGCCGCAGTTACGGTCTCTCCGAGGTCGCGGTGCCGTCGATGGAATCGCTCGCCGAGGAGGTGCACGAAACCGTGCTGCTGACCCGGCGCACCGGTGACCTGGTGGTCTGCGTGGACCGCGCGGAAAGTGCCCGCGCGGTGCGGATCTCGTACGAGCGCGGCAGCGCCCTGCCGATCAACGCCGGCGCCTCCGCCCTCGTCCTGCTGGCCTGGAGCCCGGACGACGAAGCCCGCCGGCTGCTGGAAAACGCCGAACTGCGCCGCTTCACCTCGGCCACGCTCACCGACGTCGACGCCCTGATGGAACGACTCGGCCGGATCCGCCGCATCGGCTACTCCGTCACCCGGGGCGAACTGGATCCCGACGTGGTCGGCATCGCCGCCCCGATCCGGGACGAGAACAAGCAGGTGGTCGCGGCGGTCAGCGTGGCCGCCCTCGCCTCCCGGGTCTACCCGGAGGCGGAGACGGAGATCGCTCAGAAGGTCCTGGCCACCGCGCAGGAGATCAGCGAGCGGATGGCCGTCGTCGCGGGCTGACCCCTGGCCCTGCTCCGTCCGGGCACCAGCCCGTTGCGGGCGAGATGGACGACCCCGAAGGCCGGCGATTCGTCGGCGAGGCGATAGAAAGCGAATGTCGTCCTGCGCGCCGACGAATACATGACCACCGTCGCGCACAAAGAAACCACACAGATCACAGGGCAGACGCACAGCCGAACGGGGTTCGCGCGACAACCCTCGCCGGGGCCGTGGCGCAGATCAGAAACCCCCAGGTCAGCGGGCATGCGAGACGCTTGGTACCTGCCAACCGCCACCGAAAGCGGGATGCGGTGATTTCACCGTCTGGTTTGGGCAGCGACCGCATCCTACTGTCAGAAAACCGCAGCTCGTGGCGAAATTCTGCGCGACGGCAGTCAAAGGAGACGGCTTCATGGCAAAGACTTTTCCCCCCGAAATCACCATGGGAATGGACGAGCCGTGCCGGTTCGATATCGAGGTGTTCGATCTGGAGGTCCTCGAGGGCACGGTACCAGCGGACATCGACGGCCTGTTCGTCCAGGCGGTTCCCGACCAGGTGTATGTACCCGAGGTCCCGGTGCTGTGGCCGATGACCACCGCCGCGGGCGGGGACGGTGCAGTACGCGCATTCCGCATCAAGGACGGCTGCGTCGACTTCCGGACCCGCTATGTACGCACCGAGCGCTTCCTGCTCGAGCGCCAGGCCCGCCGATCCCTTTACGGGAATTACCGGGATCCGTACTCCGACGATCCGAGCGTCGCCGGCACGAGCCGTACGACGGCGAACACCGCCATCTACTTCCACGCCGGACGGATGCTGGCGTCGAAGGAAGACGGACTGCCGTACGAGATCGATCCCGTGACCCTCGAGACCCGCGGCGTCTGGGATGCGCACGGTGATATCACGAGTCTCACCTTCACGGCCCACCCCAAGTTCGACTCGGACACCGGCGAGATGTTCGGTTTCGGGTACGCCGCGAAAGGCGAGACCACACGCGACATCGCCTACTACGTGATCGATGCCTCCGGCAAGGTGATCCACGAGACCTGGTTCGAGGCACCGTACTCGGCCATGATCCACGATTGCGCGCTGACCGAGAACTTCATGCTCTTCCCGGTCATGCCCATCACCAGCGACCTCGACCGTCTGAAGGACGGCGGTCCGCACTTCGTGTACGACGGCGACCTTCCGCAGGTCTTCGGAGTCATCCCGCGCTTCGGTGATGCTTCCGAGGTGCGCTGGTTCCAGGCCCCGCCGGCCTTTCCCGGCCACACGATCAACGCCTACGAGGAGGACGGCGTCATCGTCTTCGACCTGTACGAGGCGGACGGCAACGGCTTCGCACCGGTCGTGCCCGACAAGAACGGCAGGCCGACACCGCCTGGCAGCGTCACCACACGGCACGTGCGCTGGCACATCGACTACCACACCGGCGAGGAGCGGCTTACCGAGCGGGAGGTGCTGGCAGTCGTCAACGGCGAAGGGCCGCACATCGACCCGCGCCGCGACTCGAAGCCGTACCGCCACGTCTTCGTGCCGACGCTCGACCGCGACAAGCTCGAGACCGACGTCAACGGCCGCCCCTACCCGGTGATGTTCAACCAGCTCAGCCACTTCGACCTGGAGGCCGGGACCCGTGACGACTGGTATCCCGGGCCGGCCGCGACGTTCCAGGACCCCGTGTACTTCACCAAATCCACCGAGTCCGCGGAGGACGACGGCTATCTGATCGCCACGCTCAATTGGCCGACAGAAAAGCGCAGCGAACTCGTCATCCTCGACACGCTCGACCTCGCCGGCGGGCCGATCGCCCGGCTGCGGCTTCCTGTACGCATGCGCCTCGGAATCCACTCGACGTGGATCGACGGCGCCCTCGTCCCCTCCTGGAGGTGATCACCATGTCCGGCGACCAGCCCAAGGACATCGTGCTCAAGATGATGTCACTCCTCGTCGATCCCTCGACCTCGGAACAGGCGCGTCAATACCTCACCGAGTCCTATGTCCAGCACAACCCCAACATCGACTCGGGCGCCGA
This sequence comes from Streptomyces griseorubiginosus, assembly GCF_001514195.1. Taxonomy (GTDB): domain Bacteria; phylum Actinomycetota; class Actinomycetes; order Streptomycetales; family Streptomycetaceae; genus Streptomyces; species Streptomyces griseorubiginosus. The sequence continues at coordinate 135,469 of NZ_KQ948750.1, forward strand.
CGCGATCATCGAGTGGACGAAAACCGATCAGGCTCGCGAAGCACGGGAATCCATGCGTCCTGCGCCCGAGCCTCCGGTATTCGTCACCGAAGGAGACAAGGTCGTGATGATGCTCGCCCGGGACCTGCCCGACCCGGACGACCCGGGAAAGACCTACCGCTCCTACTGGTTCGACATGTGGCGGATCGAGGACGGCAAGCTCGCCGAGCACTGGGACGGCGCTCCCAAGGAAGCAGCAGAGTAGACGTCGGAGCCGGGCAATGACGCCCGGTCGCGAGAGGGTTTTCGAATGTCATCATATGCTCGCATATCCGCTACGATCGCCGCTTTCCTCTGTATGGCGTTCGGCATGTCGGCGATTTACGTCGGATCCCTGTCTGTCTTTCTCGGGCCGGTTTCGGCATCGATGGGCTGGGGCGTTTCCGTCTTCACCTTGGTTTTCACGGTGTCCGCCTACATCGGCGCCTTCAGCACTCCCTTCAGCGGGCGCCTGATCGACCGGGTGGGAGTGCGGATCCCGGTCACGATCGGTATCGCGATCTTCGCCCTGGGGCTGTTCGGCCTGTCCCGGATCCACTCAACCGGCTTCGTGTTCTGGGCATCCGCCGTCTGCATCGGCATCGGTGCCGCCCTGGCCGGGCCGGTGGCCCACGTGCGCGTCGTCTCCTCCTGGTGGGACACCAACCGGGCGCTCGCCCTCGGCCTGGTGGTCGCGGTGGCTCCCGCACTGTCGCAGTCCCTGGTCGCGCCGGTGACGCGATGGCTGATCGACGCATTCGGCTGGCGCACCGCCTACGAGATGCTGGCCGCCGCTGTCCTGGTCGTCGGATGCACATCGGCCCTGTTCTTCCTGAAGGTGCGGAGCGCGGATGCGGCCACGGACTCCCCGGCTGCCGCCACGCCGTCCCCGGCGGTCCTCGAAGGCGTGCCCGCGAAGCGGGCATACCGGTCCCGGACCTTCTGGACCCTGACGGTGGCGGAGTGCCTCGCGACGAGTTCGCTGATCGGCACGCAGGCGCACTTGGTGCACTGGTTCACCGGCCGCGGCGTCAACGGCGGCACGGCGACCTACCTGGTGTCCCTCATGGCGGTGGCCGGGATGGTCGGCGTGCTGTTCTCCGGCTCCCTCACCGACCGCATCAGGTCGCACCGCGTCGCCGCCGTGCTCTACACGCTGCCGGCGATCAGCCTGGCGCTGCTTCTCGCCGCCGGGAGCACCCTGTGGATGCTGGGCGTAGGAGTCGTCCTGATGGGATGCGCGCTGACCGCCGTGACACTCCTGCTGCCCTACCTGGTCACCCGGTACTTCGGGCTTCGGGCATCCGCCGAGATATTCGGCATCAGCCTCGCGTGCAGCATGCTCAGCATCGGAACCGGGCCCACGCTGATCGGCATAGGCTTCGACACCTCCGGCGGCTACACGCTCCCGATCTCACTCGCCGTGGCCGCCACCACCCTTTCCGCGCTGCTCATGTTCAGCCTCAAGCCGTACACCTACGCGGTGGTCAAGCCCGCTCCTCGCGATGCGCGCAGGACGCACACGGTCCCGGCCGTGACGGACACACGCCTCTCCGGACAGGAGGCGACCCCCTAGCGGCGGCGAGCCGCCGGCAACCGAGTGCGATCACGCCCGTCGCTCCGCCGCACCCCTGGAACTGAGGGAAGCGATGAACACAACCAGACACTCTCGCGGGCTCTCCGACAGCCCCGGCGGAGCACAGCGCTCCCGTACGACCGGAGCTACCGGAAACCCGCTGTCGGAGCTCTACTCCAGCGTGGTCGGTGACCAGGAGCGACTGACCAAGCTGCCTCTGGTCGTCTCCCGGGACATGGAGGAGCGCTTCATCCGCGACGGCTGGCCGGTCGGCAAGGTCTACGGCAGCGAGGCCGACCTGGCGGCGTACTACGGCGTCGGCCGGGACGTGATGCGGGAGGCCGTACGCGTGCTGGAGGCACGCGACGAGGTGCGGGTACGGCGCGGTCCGCAGGGCGGCATCGCGGTCGCCAGGCCGGGCGGCACACATCTGCTGGTCATGATCGGCGGTTACGCCTACCTCACCGGCCTGGGACTGCCTGACATCGTCGAGGCGTGGAGTGCCGTGCACATCAGTGCCGTACGCCTCATGGGCGACCGGTCACGGCAGGCCGGCGGAAGGCTGCCGGAGAGTCAGGCGGCGGACGACGGAGGGAGACCGGACACCGCCGGGCTGCTCGGGCGGTTCGCCGCCGAGGTGATCGGCGGAAGCGGCAGCGGTCCGCTGAAGTACTTCAACGACGTCCTGGCCCCGCTGCTGCCGCGGATGAGTACCGACCTGAGGGCCGACGCGCTGGCCCGCATACGGCAGCGGATCATCCATGATCTCGATCGCGGCCGTACGGAGGACGCCGTGCGTCGGGCACGTACGCTCTTCTGCGGCGCGGCGCGGGACACCCTCGCGCACGTCGCTCGGACAGGCGGCTGGCAGGGCACGTCGGTGCCGGAGCCACTCGAGCAGATGCGCATACCCGCGTTCGCGGCCGTGCGGCGGATGATGTCGGAGATCACGCCGCAGGAATGGGTACGAGGTCGGCCACTGGGCAACGAGTGGGAGCTGGCCGAACGGTTCGGCGTCGATCGCAGCGTCGTCCGCCAGGCGATCCGCATGATGGAGGACGCGGAGACGGCGGTCACGTTGCCCGGACGAGGACACGGCCTGGTGACCCGGTGCCCGAGCCCAGCCCCCCTGAGCCGTCAGGTCTGCGTATACCTCGCGTCGCACTCCGAACCGCCTGAGGGCGCCGCCCTGGCACTCGGCAGTCTCATGATCGAGATGGCCGAGATCGCCGCTCGGAAGACCGGTCCCCGCGATGCCGAGCTTTTCGAGGCGCTCTTCGATGAACTGCGGCAACTGACGAGTGCCGCACCGATAGCCAGCGTCCAGTTGATCGAACGGCTGCAGAACCGTCTTGCGCGCAACGCACTTCTGTCACTCTTCATCAATGGCATCAAGGCTTATGTGTCCTGGAGCATGAGCGAGGAGTTGCATGCGCCGTCCTGGGTCATCGAGTTCTTCGCCCAGTCCACACATGATGTCCTGCGGGCCATCGGCCGTCGTGACGCACCGGAAGCGGCCCGGCTTCAGGCCGTGAAACAGGAAATGCTCGCGAAGTACCGCCAAGCCGTGCTCGAAGGGCGGGGTCACGAGGTCCGGTGAATGTGGTGAGCCGCACCCCGCTCCTTTCCTGGTCGATAGCCTTCACGGACCCGAATCCGCCGTCTGGTTACCGGAAAGGCCGAGTCCTAGAGTAAAGCCACCTGGACCGATGGAAATTGTCCACGTGAAGTACAGGAGGCAGGCAGGAATGCGAACCCTGGCAAGTGGTGCCGGAATAGAACACGACTGGGAATCCGAGCGCGTCCTTTTCGGACACGGGGAGAGATTCCTGGACAGTCTGGTGGGTCACGATCCAGGCCTCGCGAGCCTCGCGCGCTCTTTCCGGGCAACAGAGAACGCCAGTGAGACCGCCCCGGGGCACGGGCTCTGGGCGACCGCCGAGGACTTCCTCGGCCTGCAGACCTTCGCCGATCCGGTCCAGGGCCAGCTCATGACCATGGGGGTCGTCGTCACAGCTGGACAACGCCGGCCGTTCGGCCTGCGACTGAAGGTCGTCGGGGACGAGGTGACCGAGGCAGAGGCCGTCATCAGTACCGATCCGAGCGGGCACTTCGCCGATGTGGACCAGCTGCTGGCACCCGACGTGCTCTACGACGCACCGGTTCCGCCCGACCGCGCCTGCGACCGGGACGGGCTGGTCCTCGCGGCGGACAGCTACTGGACCGCACTGCAGGAAAGCGACGGCAGCCTGGCTCGCTTCGGATACCGATGTGACCGTTACGACAACGGCAAGAAGGTGACGAACACCCTCACCACTCTGCTGTCTCCGGACGCCACCGTGCACACCGTCGCGAGCTGCCTGAACAACACCCGAGGCGCCAGGCCGAAGGCCCGTGGGCGTCGCTGTCCCGTTGTCGACGTGGCCCGCGGAATCGCGGCAAGTGTGGTCGTCGTCGACTTCCACCCCGTCCCCGGAAGCCCGCGTCCCGACAACGGCTCCTTTTACATGATGGCCCTCTTCAAAGTGGTCGACAACGAAATACGCAGTATCGACGAAATACGAGAAATCCTGCCGCTCGGCACAGCATCGGCCTGGTGAGCGAAGGGATATGCATATGAAAGAGGCGCCAGCTATGAGTGAACCAGGGTCCATCCACGAGTCGCCGTTCACGACACCGGAGGGGCGCCGCATCCGTGACGCCGTGCGGGCAGCGGTACCCCTGATCCGGGAGAATGCCCCGGAAGGCGAGAAAATCGGCTGTCTGCCGTCGCCCACACTCGATGCGCTGCACGACGCCGGAGCGTTCCAGGCCTCAGTGCCGAAGGAATTCGGCGGCTACGCCCTGGGGGCGCGCGATCTGGCCGAAATCGTCAGCGCGGCGGCGAGCGGCGACGGATCGGCGGGCTGGACCACCATGATCGCGAGCGGGTTCACGCGGGTCATGCTCACCTTCCCGCAGGAGACGGTCACCGAGGTCTACGCACGCGCTCCGCAGTGGCCGGGGCCGGTCGTGGCAAGCGCCTCGTTGTTCTCGGAGAGGATTCAGAAGGCCCGCCCGGTTCCGGGCGGCTACCTGATCGAGGCCGGGAACAAGTGGGGTTTCGGCAGCGGCTCCAAGCACGCCGCCTATCTGGTCGTCGGCATCGAGGTGGAAACCGCCCCTGGCACCACGACACGCGCGATGGCACTGCTGGAGAGGGGCCAGTACGAGATCGTCGACGACTGGCACGTCATGGGACTGTCCGGTTCGTCCAGCAACAGCGTCACGACACCTGCGGAAGTCTTCGTCCCCGAACGGCGCGTCGCGGATCTCGCCGGTATGCCGGGGCGTCTGGACGGCCTGCACCAACGCTACGCGGGGCTGGGCTTCGCCCTCGACGCCCGAGGCCTGATGCTCATCGTGGCCATGGAGACCATGGCCGTCGTCCTGGGAATGGCCAAGGGCGCCTTCGACTGCTTCGTCGACCAGAGCCGGCGCAAGAAGCCTTTCAACCTCCCCTACGACACACTGGCCGCCACTCCGTCGGTGCAGGTCGTCGCGGGCAAGGCGCGCGCCATGATCAACGCGGCGGAAAGCCTGCTGTTCGGCCGCGCGGACCACATCGACCGCAAGGCACGCGACGGGCAGCCGTTCACGGCTGCCGAGGAGTCCGAGATCACCATGGACTTCGTGCACGCCGGCAATGTCTGTGGTGCCGCCATCGACGCGATACAGATCGCGCTCGGCTCGTCCACGGTCAGTCTGCGCAACCCGATTCAGCGCTTCGCACGCGATGCGCGGGTGGCGTTGACCCACGGCTCCACCCGGCTCGACCCGGCGGCGGAGATCAGCGGACGGCATCTCATGGGACAGACACCGTTCACCGACGGCATGGCGGCCGTGCCCGGAGTGGCCAAGGCCGCAGAGGCCCCGCGCATCGTCGAACCCGTCGCTTGAGCTCGACCAGGAGACACCATGAACCTTGAACTGAACGGCAAGCGAGTCCTTGTCACCGGCAGCAGCTCGGGCATCGGCACCAGCATCGCGCGCGCACTGGCCGACGAGGGCGCCCACGTGGTCGTGCACGGCCGGAACGGGGAGCGCACGTCCAAGATCGCGGCGATGATCCGGGAGAACGGTGGTCAGGCCGACGAGGTGCTCGGCGACCTCACGGACCCCGACCAGGTCGACGCCGTCTGTCGGCAGCTGCTCGACTCCGGCGGCGTGGACATCCTGGTCAACAACGCGGGTGGACGTCATGGAGGTTGGGAGCGCGACGGCTGGTTCGGGACCTCGCCCGACAACTGGCTCGAGACGTACAAGCTGAACGTGATCTCGACCGCAGCCCTGGTCAACAGCCTGGTACCCGCCATGAGGGAGCGCGGCTGGGGACGTGTCATCCAGATCGCCAGCGCCGTCGCCCTGCACCAACCGCCCAACTTCCCCGACTACCAGGCGGCCAAGGCAGCGGAGATCAACATGACCCGCAGCCTGTCCCGCGGCCTGGCCGGAACCGGCATCACGGCCAACTGCATCAGTGCCGGCATCATCCACACGCCGGGCTCCGCCGCGGAACTCGCCGCCATCGCAGCCGAATTGCAGCTGGAGGGCGGGTGGCAGGCGCACGAGCGCCACATCGCCGTCGAGGTGTTCCGCCAGACCGCCGGCCGCATCGGCAGGCCGGAGGACATCGCCGCCGCCGTCTGCTACTTGGCCAGCCCCCGCGCCGACTTCGTGACCGGCGTCAACCTGGTCATCGACGGCGGCATCAACTGAACCGCTCAGGCGGCGAGGAGAGAAGGGTCGATGCAAGCATCCCAGGAGACGCCCGAAGAGCTGCGCCACGCGTTCGGTCACCTGCCCTCCGGAGTGGTCGCGGTCTGCGCCCTCGTGGGCGGCCGGCCCGTCGGGATGGCGGCGAGCTCGTTCGTGCCGGTCTCTTTGAAACCGCCGTTGGTGTCGTTCTGTGCCGCACGCACTTCCCGCACGTGGGAGGCGCTGCGCCAGGCGCCGAGCCTCGGTGTCAGCGTGCTCGCCGAGGACCACGGGACCCTGTGCCGGGCGCTCGCCTCCTCGGCGGAGGACCGTTTCGCGGATGTCCGATGGGAGGCCGGGGAATCCGGCGCGGTCTTCCTGCCGGGCACGGTGCTGTGGTTGGAATGCGCGCTGGACTCCGAAGTCGAGGCGGGCGACCACGTGATCGCCGTACTACGGCTACGCGGAACCGCATTGTTTCCGCAGGTGAGGCCGTTGGTGTTCCACCAAGGGCACTTCGAGCGACTCGACTCGTCCCAGCCCCCCGCCCGGAGTCATGCTTCGGCGTGACCGACGGTCGGCGGTGTCAATCGCGGCAGCGGCTGACCTCCCATCACCTTACGAGGAGCAGAACATCATGACGTTTCTGGAAGCAGGCACCTGGTCGGAACGGATCTTCTCCGGCGAGTGGATCAAGGGTTCGGGCGAGTCGTACGACGCGCTCGAGCCGGCGACCGGCGAGACGCTGGCGCGTGTCGGTGCGGCCACGCCCGACGACCTGGGCCGGGCCGTGGAGCAGGCGGTACGGGCACAACAGCAGTGGGCGGCGCTGCCGTACGTCGAACGGGCACAGGTCCTGCGGCGTGCTGCGCACCTGTTCGAAGAGCATCACTCCGAGATCGCCGACTGGATCGTGCGGGAGTCGGGGGCGCTGAGGGCATTCGCAGACTTCCAGACCTCCAACGGGGCAGCGGAGGAGTGCTACGAAGCCGCGGCGTTGTCGGCGGCGCCGTTCGGGGAGATGCTCCGCTCCGTGGAGGACCGTCTGTCGTTCTCCCGCCGGCGGCCGGTCGGCGTTGTCGGTGTGATCTCCCCGTTCAACGCACCGATGGTGCTGGCGATGCGGGCGGTGGCTCCGGCGCTGGCTCTGGGAAACGCCGTCGTCCTCAAGCCCGACCCCCGGACCGCGATCTGCGGCGGTGTGGTGATCGCGAGGGTTTTCGAGGAGGCGGGACTCCCCAGCGGCGTGCTGCACGTACTGCCGGGGGGAGCAGATGTGGGCGCGGCACTGGTGGATCACCCCCAGGTGCCCGTGATCGCGTTCACCGGATCCACGCGGGCCGGAAAGGCGATCGCGGCAGCGGCGACGCGGCATCTGAAGCGCGTTCACCTCGAGCTGGGGGGCAACTCGGCGCTGATCGTCCTGGACGACGTGGATGTGGAGAAGGCCGCGTCCGCAGGAGCGTTCGGCTCCTTCCACCACGCGGGGCAGATCTGCATGGCCTCCAGCAGGCATCTCGTGCACGCGTCGATCGCCGAGGAGTATGTCGAGTCGCTGGCCCGGCGGGCGAATGCCGTGACCGTGGGAGACCCGGCGAGGGACGAGGTGGCAGTTGGCCCCATGATCGACGAGCAGCAGCTGCAGGCCGCGCACTCTGTCGTCAACGACACCGTGGCGGCAGGCGCTCGGCTCGTGGCAGGTGGCACTTACGAGGGCCTTCTGTACCGGCCGACCGTGCTGACCGACGTCCCCTTGACCGCACGCGCCTACCAGGAGGAGATATTCGGCCCGGTCGCCCCCGTGGTGCCCTTCCACGATCTGGAAGAGGCGGTGAGACTGGCCACCGGAACCGAGTACGGACTCTCGCTGGGCGTGCTGACCCGGGACATCGCCAAGGGGCTGGCACTGGCCGAACGCATTCCCACCGGGCTCGTGCACATCAACGACCAGACGGTCAACGACGAGGCCACCGTGCCGTTCGGCGGGCGCGGCGACTCCGGCAACGGTTCCCGTCACGGCGGCGCCACCGCGAACCTCGAGGCCTTCACCGAGCAGCAGTGGGTCACCGTCCGGGGCGACATCCCCGCCTACCCCTTCTGATTCCAGGGTGCCCCGGCGTAGAGCTCAGGCCACAGGTTGGCGGGATCGCGGGGCACGCCGCCGAGTTGGAGGGGGGGACGAGGTGGTCTTCCTCGGGGTCGGCGAGTCGGTGTCGCAGTAGGCGTAGGCGTAGGCGTAGGCGTAGGCGATGATGCCCTGGGCCACTGGCCGAACGACGAGAGCCGCACCTTCCACCGCCTCTACACGTCGTACGCAGTTCCGGCGGTCAACCATCCGGCGCTCGCCGCCCAGCCCTTCGTCAGGAACTCGGATGCCGCCGAGAACGCCTCGACCGAGGTCCTGCGAAAGGCACGGGAAGCGGCACTGCTCGAGCCCGGTGTGTCCTTGCCGGCCCGCCGTCCCAACAGCAGCCGGTCTGGTCGCTTCGCGACGGCGAGCTGGCCCTGCCCGGATGGCAGGATGCTCCTGTCGACGGTGTCGGCTGAGGACACCGCGGATCACGGGCCGAAGTGTCCGGCTGCAGATTGTGAGCCTCATCCACTCGGCTGCCGCATCCTCAGCCTGCGGCTGATCGTGCTGGTCGCTGCCGTCAGCACCGCGCCCTGGCCGGTGTGACTACTTCACCCCGCCGCCTTGGGCGAGAGCGGCCGGCTCTCGCTCAAGGCAGTGCCGGCGCACTGTCCGAACCGGACGCACTCGCTGAGCCTGTGCGTTCCCTTCGTGCACGTCTCCCCTGCAGCCGCCAGACCACCAGCTGGCCCGGCATCCGGAGCACGACCGCAGTCCGCGACTGCCGGACTCTCGCAGCCGTGAACCTCTGGGGTTGTCGAAGGCCATCGCAACCGCATCAAGATGCTGAAGCGCCAGATATTCGACCGCGCCAGCCTTACGCAAGCTCGTCCGGCTCTACTCCCGTAAGCGCTGCTCACAACTCATCATCGACCAGCCCGAACCCTTCCGGGAACTCGTCCAGGAACTCGCGACGAGCCGAATCGGTCTCGGCGGCTGCCATCTCCCCAACCAGCGCAACCAGTTCCTGCCGCTGATCATCAGGCAGCGTACTGAGCGTGTGGGCGACGCCCTCCATCACCTTGACCGCATCGTCCTGATCCATCTGCTCATCCTCGCTGCCCTCGATGAACCACAGGACATCGACAAGTGCCTCGGCCAAGACGCGAGTCACGGACGGATACGAAGACGTCATGATGGTCTCCCAGCAGATCAAGGGGCAAAGTCCAGCCATCCGATCACAGACCACTGACAACGCCAGCTGTAAGCCCCCACAGGAATCGCAACCAGAGCCCCCAGAAGCGAACCAAGCACCCCAGCAGCTGACGATGCGGGTCGCGCACGCGTCAGAGCGGAGCCAGCTGAGCACGGTGCACGCCGGCGCGAGTGCCGCAGCGAGCTTGCGTGTCCGGCTACCCGACGTTGGCCGGGTCCGGCGCGCCCCAGGGACGGCGCCCCCTTCCCCGGCGTTCGGCGCCGCCCGCGCCCTGCTTCCTTCGGACCCTGCAATATCCGTTTGAACTGCCGTCGGCTGGAAGGCAGGCTTGCGCGGTGATTGTCGAGCTGGCCCCCCGCTTCCTGACCTGGGACGATGTCGATCCCGCCCAACACTTCTTCGATAGCGCGTCAGCACCGAAGGCAGTGCGGTCGCTTGGTGCCGCCCGGAAGGTGCCCAGCCCCTCCGATGACCCAGAGTTGAGGGACTGGAGCTGGAGCGAGGGACGGCCCTGGGCCGACGCCATGTCGCAGGCCCTGGCCGAGCACTACGGCCGCTGGGCGGTGGGCTGGCGCTGGGCGCATGACGAAGGTGACTTCGACGGAGGACCCGTCGGGAACTGGTGCTGCGCACCGCACTCGATCACCACTCCTGAGGAAACGCTCACGCGTGTGGTTGCGGCGCTGCGCGAATGGCGCGAGTGGCTGGAGAGTCTCGCCGGGTGGTTCGACGAGTACCCCCTGGACCTGGCCGGCATCGAGGACCAGCGGATTCTGTGGGAGCGTGCCGCCCGGAACCTCATCCTGCAGGTGACCGACCGCACCGGCTGCGGCAGCGGCTGGCACGGGCACTGCCGTCAAGTGCTCACCTGGTTCCTCAGCCGCTGGGGCGTCGCGCCCGACCGCGCACAGAAACTGGTCGACGAGGCTGTCGGCGGGAGGTTCGCGAGCTGGACCTGCCCCGACACAGTGCTGGTTGACGACGTCGCGGAGGAGCTGGCGATGTCGCTGCGGCCAGACGACGGCACACAATCGGCCGGCCCCGCAGCGGACCATCTCGAGCGCTGGCTCGCGGTGCGTGCGGCAGTGCCCTGGCGGGACGCGCCGGGCGGCGGTGGGGACGGGCCGGTGGCTCCCTCGCGCGACGGGGCGGCTGACGACATACGTGCCTTCGACGGCGCGTTGGATCCCGACCGCGCACGGGGCATGCTTGCCGCACTGGATCTGCTGCGGGCCGATGCGGCACACGGCGCCCTGCTCGATTTCGAACGGCTCCAGCGCTGGCAGCAGCATGTTCTGGGCACACCGCAGCCGCCACCGTTCCGCGACCTGCCGGCCTTCGCCAAGGGAGGCCGGGAACGCTACGGCATCGGTCCGGACACACGAGCCCGCCTGGACGCCTGCCTGGCCGAGAGCGCGCGCCGGACTGGGCAGCTCCTCCCCCTTACTGCCCGGGCCGCACGGGCCTATCTCGACGTGTGCTTCTTCCATCCCTTCGACGACGGCAATGCCCGGTCCGCCTTCCTCGCGCTCGTTTTCGTCCTCGCTCGCGAAGGCGTTGCGCTCGACGGGGTCAGCCTGCTGCGCCGCGTCACCTTCCAGGCCGATGAGCCGGAGGACGCAGTGATCCTCACTCGGTACATCGACATCCACCTCGCGGAGACCCGACGCAACAGCGCCTCCCCCGCCTCCTAGCGGAAGCCATGACCATGAGAAATTTGGCTGCACGCATACCACTGCGTCGCCGAACCGATCCTGGCCTGGGGCGCAGTGGCGAGATCGCCGTAGACCATCGCTCCGCCGTGGAGGACGCTCTCCACGCGGACGGTCCCACGCACGTCCCCGACGCGTAGACAGGTGTCCGCGACCAGGTCGTCCTCCTATCTCGATGCTCCGGCGCACGTCCATCACGATCCCGGGCCGTGCTGGCCCACTCGGCGGCCTGGCGTGCCAGGCGGTGGCGTCGGGACCGCCGGTTGCGAAAGGCGGTGGCAGCTGAATTGATTCGCTCAGCCTCTGCCCTTCTTTGCTTGGTGCCGTGTCTGTTCGGCGAGCTCCTGGGCGTGAGCGGCGGTCTCCGTCGCCCGGCGCCGAGCTTCGCGGACAGTCCGGTCGACGGCCCGTACGTGATCGTGGCCCTTGCGAGCAGCCTCGCGGGTCCGCTGCTGCTCGCGTTCGGCGTCCTGAAGCTGCTGGGACAGGTCGGTGACACGCTGTTCGGCCAGTTCCTGATCTTCCTCAGCGCGGCGCTGCTCCTCCTGCGCGGCAGCCAGCTCGCCCTCACGGTCGTGCAGCTCTTGCTCGGCATCGGCGGCCTGTCGGCGGGCCCGTTCCAGGCGCTCCTGCTGCTCGCGGCGCCGGGCGCTTTCGGCATTCAGAGCGGCCGCCTCGCCGGCGGGCCTGGTGCGACGGGCAGCGGCGGCCGGGGCACGCTGTACGGAAAGGGCGGGGAAGCCGGTAGGGGCGGCCAGCGGCTTGGCCAGACGACCCCTCGCCCACTGCTCGGCGGCCTCGGGGTCTGCCAGTGCTGCGTGCAGGGTGTCCTGGACCTGTTGCCGCATGTCGTCGCTGAGGCGTTGTCCGGCCCGTGCCGTCAGCTGGCCGGCCTGCCGGGCCAGAGCGAACGTGACCTGATGCTGCTGTGCCGACAGCTCGCGCAGCTGATCGCCGTCCAGATCCTGGTGGGCCTGGCGCAGCCCCTCCCCCAGCCGTAGCAACCGCTGCACCTCATCCGGCTCTTCACGCACCAGCAGGTTGCTGGCCCACGCTGCCAGGGTGGGGCGAGGCAGCCGACGGATCTGCTCGGCCAGCTCCCGGTCACCGGCAGCCCGCGCCGCCTTGGCCCGCTCGCCCCGGACAGCCGTGAAGTCGCCCGGAGCGAGGGCGTACAGCTCATCCGCAACAGCGTCCAGATCCACCCTTACCTCCCGCCAGCACCTCCGTGCCTCTTGAGTTTGCCATCATTTGTTCCGACATGATCACATACGGGTGCGGGCGGGCAATCAGGCATCGTAAAAGGCATGAGGGCATCAAGGTGACCCGGACACTGCCGGAGCCGATAATCACCTCCCTGTCCAACCCTGATCTGCGGCCTGGCTGGGCGGGCGAGCCCACGTAGGACGGAATCCTGGCTCGCGTCTCCGTTGCGGTGGGCCAGCGACGCTGCGCTCCAGGCGCGGCAGCGACCGCGGTGGACGGCGAGCTGGTCGTATGTGACGCGTCGGCCACTTCGCATTGGAGCAGCTGCAGAACCGGCTCGCCCGCCGCGGTGCCACAGCGGCCCTCGCGGCACAGGAGAGGCCGGCCCACTTCGTAACCGGAGCACGTACGGGTTCCGGAGTGGCGAGCTGCGGGAGAAACGCCCTAAGTCATCAGGTCAACGGGGCCTGTTCGACTCGTCACCCGATGGCGTGAGATTCCTGCGATTACTGTTCTGCGAGTAAAGGCCCTAGTCTGCGGATCCGTGGAGGAATCGGAAACTCGTCGCCTGGCGCTCTTGCCGCCGCATGCCCGACACAACGAGGATCCACTAAGCCCCGGGATGCCTCTGGCCGATGTCTTCACGCTGCACGGGCGGCGGTCGGCGTCGTCGGATCCGGCGGACGAGCAAGCGTTCTTCCTGGACGTGCTGGCCGAGTACCAGTGGGCCAGGGACGCCGTCGGGCTGATGCCGGGCACCATCGACAAGCTCGTGAAGCCGGTGATCGAGCTGTGCGATCACTACGCAACGGTCCCCTGGCGGATCGAGCCGAAGCACCTGGACCGGTACTTCGCGGGCGTGGGCAAGCGGGCGCGGTCCACGGTGCGAGCGAAGATCACCAACATCGACGGCTTCTACGCGTTCCTTGAACAGCGGTACGCCGGGGAGATCAGTCGCCTGTTCGGCGCCGTGGTCGAGTCGCCCGTCGATCCGTTCAACCGGCCACGCCACCGTGGGGACTTCGGCCTGCGCGTGCCGCCGTCGCAGCGGGCGATGACCGACTTCTTCGCGCGGTGGCGCAAGGCTCTGCCTGCCCCGCGGAAGGAGGCAGTAGCCTGCCGCGACTACGTGATGGCGAAGATCGCGTACCTGTCTGGGGTGCGGGCCGGGCCTCCGAGCTGTGCGGCGTGGGTCTCGGACGTGCACTGGGAGTCCGGGCAGTGGGGCCGGTTCATCGTCGAGGGCAAGGACGCACGCGGTTTGGGGCCCCGGTAACGCGAGGCGTTCTTGTTCCAGCAGGGCCGTGAGCTGCTGTGGTGGTACGTCGAAGAGGTCCGCGGGATGTTCAGGGACGACCCAGAGCACCCTCTGGCCCCCTGTTCCCGTCCGAGCGGGTGCCGGGCGCGGTGGCGGCTCTCAACATGCCGATCTCGCCCGCGCTCGTGCCGGCCACGTTCCGGCGTGCCTTGAAGACGGCGTCCCGGCTGCACCTTCCGGGGGCCGGACGCCGAGCTGTACCCGCACCTGCTGCATCACGCCTGCGCGACGCACAACGGGCTCCCACTTCGATCCGGCGAGGAAGTGCTGCAGGCCGTCGGGGGTGGAGTGCCCGGCCTGTTCGGCCAGCTGCCAGCTGTTCTTGCGGGCCACCGGGGCGAGCGGACCACGCACGTAGTCCCGCATGCGGCGGCGGAGTTCGACTCGGCCGAAGCGGTGCCCGATGGTCAGGAAGAGATCGTCCAGTTCGAGGTCCCACTGCGCGGTGGCAGACTCGGTGATCACTCTCGGAGGCTGCCCCGCCGCTGTCACTACCTGCGGCGTTGCCGCACGATCGCGGGGCGGTCTCCGTGAGACCGCCCCCGCACGATCGAAGTCCCGCTACACTCCCGCCACCCGGCGAAAAGGCCAGGTCAGACAGCGAAATCCTGCTGGAGT
>NZ_KQ948751.1:0-66358 GCF_001514195.1 Streptomyces griseorubiginosus
CGTTCCGCCTACCGGATCACTCCGTGATCCGGGGATCCGGCGCCGCTGGATCCGTCCCGTACAGGCCTGCTCCGCAGTCCAGTACGGGACCTGACGCACCCTCCGGGAGCATCAGGAAAGCGGCAGCAAGGTGGGGAGTGGCCTAACTTGGTGACGCTGTGTCAGGACTGGCGTAGCGTCCCGCTCCGATCGCTTCATGCAAAGCTGTGCGTCACTTCTAGATTCAGCTTGGTTCTGGGATAATGGCATGGTTGCTATACCGCGACTGACGTAATTCAGGAAAAGTACTGGAATCCGGGAAACAGTGTCGTGAGATTGGCTACCTTCTATTTCATCAGCCTACCGGCAGCGGCGCTCATCTAATTCTGTCAGTTTTTCTTCAGCCTTGACGTCGACGGCCTTGACATTTTGTGTAATGTTCAAGACTTCACCGTCATTATAAGGGCCAGAGAAGATTTGATACGGATATTGCGCTTCCCAATATTTTCCGTCGATGTCGCGGAAAATGACGGACGCCGTAACATCTTTCGAGCTTGGCTTGCGTTTCACGCCTTTCGACCGTGCAAATATCGCAAGGTAGTCTATTGATATTTGACTGCAGTCCTTCACCACGTCCAAATCTATTCGAGCATCTTCATCTTTCAAAAGACCTAGTAATGGCTCTCCGCCTGCATTTCCCCTTCCATCTTTAACGTCTATCCAGACGTCGCTCAATCTCTCTTTGTTTCGGTTTACCAGAGTGATTTCTGTGCCGTCTGCGCCTGTATCCCGGAAGAGAGTTACTCCGCGAGCAAATTGTTCACTTTCCTCTACTTTTTGAGCGGCTTTTTCATCCTGCTCATTTTGGAACGTGGCCACGCCGACGTAGATAGAGGCGGCTGCTGAAATCAGCGCCGTAAAGGCGGCGGCGAATTTTCCTATACTCGTCAACCCTTGTTTCCAACGAGACCTGGGATCCGATCGTGGATCTCCCTCCTGGTCATCTCCTGAGTCGGATTGTTGATCTTGAATTGGAGTACGTGACATCCATCCCCCCAACTGCAGATAACTCATCCTGTCCTACCCGAAGTTGGGCATCATCATCCAACTGGACCGCCGTAGCGAGCTCGCTGTCGCTCGCCGACGGCGCAGCGGCCCTCCTCAGAGCGCTGAACGCCCATCCCACAGCCCGGCTGCCGGTTGCGCCGCGGCCGCAGGCTCCCTTTGATGCGCCGGCTCCTGTCCGGCGCATCGAGCGCGGAGGCCTCGCCGACGCGCAATCGGCAGCCGGTGCGATCCTCCGAGGCGCGCCTGAGTAGCGAGGGCGCTACCCCCGCTCTTCCCGGGGCTGTTCGTCCTCGACGGCACCGGCCCCGTCGGCATCGAGACACGGATACGCGATTGTCGGCCTCCGATTGAACAACACCTAACATCACGGAGCGGTGGCGCAGTGCGCAGGTATGCGGGGAGGTTGACAGGCGAGCGCAGAGGCGGATTTCGCAGAACGACGGCCGCTGCGCAGTGCAGCTTTTAAGAGCCCCCTATGTTGGATGTGGTGGGACATCCTATTCAGTTTTCTCCCACACTGTGATGTCCATGGCCACCCTGCCATCTTTCCTGTCGACCGCTACAGCTGTGGCACTGACTGGACGACCCTCGTCGGTGACAAAGCAAATTGTGCGGCCCATGGGCAAGTCGACGTCCTGGTCAGGCTGTGTCTTCACGAGCAGTACGCATTCGTCGGGGGTCGGGTGGCTGCCTGGCGGCATCAGCACCTTGTCGTACGCGCCAAATTCTGCGGCTCCGCTATCGGTGATCCCGTCCATCTTTAGGTCGCCGTTCCCAGCGCTCGACGGCGGGATTTCATCGAAGTTGAAGTAGCCACTGAACTTCACCCGCCCTGACCAGTGTTCCGAGTAGGTGCCAGCCGAACTTCCGGAAGATGGTGTTCCCCCGACTGATCCAGTAGGGGAAGCCGGTGCTGAAGCCGTGACTGTTGTCCTAACTGTAGTCGTGGCGGTCACGGTGGCTGAGGTCCAGGTGGGCGATCGGACGCCGGCTGCTGGCAGGCCGATGAATCCGACCAGGAAGGTCAAAGCACCGGTGCCCGCCGTGATGAGTGCAGCGATTGCGGTCCAGTGCTCCGGCGTCTTCTTGGAGCTAGACGCACTCGGCGGCGCGGACGGGGGCGAGGAGGGAGGCGGGGACGGGGGCGGAGGCGGGAAGGACATGACAACCCCGATTCGACATACTTGACCACATGAAGTCCGATCGCTCCTAGAGTTACTCCTCACCGAGTAACTCTGTGGCGTGATTCCGCAATTACTGACCGCGAACATGCTGGACCTGCAGGGCCTCGACGACACCGAGGCTGGTGCACGGCGGACATCGCTGCCCTGGTGTTCTCCAGTTGCTTGGCGGCCGCGTCGGATAACGCGATGCTGGCGCGTCACGAAGGCCAGGTCGACTTGGGCTTCGTCGAGCTCCTGGTTGTCGTCGACCGGCCATGCGGCGGAATCGGCGCACTAATGAGTAGGCAGTGCGTAGGACGTGCGGCATCCTCGCTCCCCGTCCGTTGCTCTGGACTCGGGCAGCTTGCCCTGCCCGCCTCGCGCGCGGCCCCGCCGTCGCGCGTGAGCCCCACCAGCGGCGCCCGATCCCCTCGCCCGCCTCCCGGTCCTGTCCCACCCACCTGCTTTTCTTCTTGCTTGGACGTGGACTTGGGGGCGTAGAGGGGATGTCGGCCTGCCGACCACGCTGGAAGGGCGTGGTGACCAGCGGATATGCCGTCAGCCGCCAGAAGGGCGCGGACAGTTGTGGGTGGGGATGTGGGAGGGGTGGTCGCAGGGGATGCGGGCGTGGTCGGGGGTGGGGTTATCGCATCGTGACGCTGGTCGGGTCCTGGTGGTCGGGATCTCGGTCGGGGCGGGCCGCTGGCCTGGGGTGTACGCGCGGCCCCGGATGGAGGGTGCCGCACCGTACGGGAGGCACCCTGATGTTGGACGTGGATACGGGCGGAGCAGACCGGTTGGCGTTGGCGGTGGTGGCGCAGTACCGGATGGCCACGACGGAGCAGGTGCATCTGCTGGTTGCGCCGGGGGTGCGGATCGAGCAGACGCGGCGGCGGCTGGCGAAGCTGCGCGATGAGGGCCTGGTCGACCGCATCACACTGCCGCGGGCCGGGCGCATGAGGGTGTGGTTCGCAACCCAGTTCGGGGTGGAGGTCGCATCCGAGTGGCCGGAGCTGCGGGAGTGGCGACCGCCGCGGCTGATCTCCGATCGGACCGCGGCGCGGCTGCGGGTGGGACACACGCTGACGGTGACGGAGACCGGTCTGGCGTTCGTGCAGGACGCCCGTCGGCGGGACGAGGTGTGCCAGCCTTTGGACTGGATCCCCGAGGTCTACCACCCGCTGGGCAACGGTGACGCCGTCATCCCCGACGCCCTGCTCTACTACCGGCGTTCTCAGGGGGGCGGTGGACGTCTGCTGCGGGCCTTCGTGGAGGTCGACCGGGCCACCATGGGCCCCGAACGCCTCGCGGCGAAACTGACCGCCTACGCCCGCCTGGACCGCTACGCCCCCGCCCCGGTCGCCCGCCCCCGCACGCAGCAGACGGTGGTGGAGGAGAGCTGGAGGCGGCGCTACAGGCGTTTCCCGCGGTTGCTGTTCGTCCTCGACGGCACCGGCCCGGCCGGCATCAGCACACGCATGCACGCCCTGCACGCCTCCAGCGAGTTCTCCGACGTGCGCGGCCTGCTGCGCAGCACCCCGGTCCTGGTGGCCGCCTTGACCGACATCCTGCGTGACGGGCCCTCAGCACCCGTCTGGCGGCCCGTACAAGACCTCAATCAGAGGCTCAGCTGGATGGACACCTACCGCCCGACAGCACCCCCGCCTCAGCCCACTACCCCGGAACCGGCCCCGTCCTCGCCGACACCGTGGGGAACCCCCCGAAGCTGAGTCACGTGGTTTGCGCCCACCGCCCCTACCGCGCAACCGCACCCCGACCACGGCCCAGACCATGCAGGTCAGGGGCAGAGACCCAGACCGCTCTCCGAAACCGCCTACAAACGCTCTCCTGACTCACCTACGCAGCCAGGCTCACCGCCCTGCACGCGGCCACCCGAGAGCTGGCCCTGTACGACTTCCTACGCGAGGTACCCGTCCTGGCGGCCGCGTTGACCGATCTACTGCAGGGCGGCCCCTCTGCACCCGTGTGGCGGCCCGTACAGACCCCTGACAGCAGAGTCAGATGGAATCAGCCCTGGCGCAGCTAACGCTACGGCGTGCGGCGAACGAGACCGGCGGCAAACCACTGCACAAGAGCAGCAGCCACGTGAACCGCCATCTCTGCCTGCTGTTGTGTCTCCATCTGCGTGGGCGTCTGCGAGCCATGCCGAGACGTTTGGCCTTGCCACAGGCGCCGCATCATGTCCACCACGAGATCGATGTCCGTCTTCCCGCTGCTCGCCGCTGCCGGGATCGCCGTGGTGAACCGTTGCGGTGAGTTACCGATGACCTTGAGCATCGTCCCGAGCGTTGCTCTTGAGTTGTTCGGCTCAATCAAGGCCTGGGAGGCAGACTCCACGGCCTTGATCGCTTCGCTGTAGGCCTTAGAGGGGTCGGGGTTGCGCCCGTAGACACACTGCCATGCGGTTTCCAGGTGTTGGGATGCGGATCCGGATTGCTGGGACCGAGCTGTGGCGAGGGCTTGGGCGGCAGCTTGCTGAACGGTCGATTCAACACGCCGTTCCAGGCCGGTGTGGTCGCCGTTGACACGGTATGCCGAGCCCGCGAGGGTCAGCATGTCTTGCAGGGCCGCGATCTCCATCTCTCGCCTGCCGCTGCCAGCCGTCATCAAATAGGAACGCATGCCAAGGCCAGAACCAGGGTTGAAGCGCTGCTCTGCGGACGGCGCGGCGCTCAGCCGGAGCATCGAGTTGACGACGTCGATCAACCGGTCCCGGGATATGCCGAGTGCCAGGTACCTCGCGGGTGAATACACGTTGCCGGTCTTCACCGTCACCCGCAGGTCCAGCGCGATCCTTTCCGCGTTGTCCTCGTCATCATGGAGAATGTTGAAGATCCAACGCCGCATAGGCGCCTCCAGGTGGCTGGGGACGCCCTCATCGAGAGACTCGTCAATCAACGGTCGAGGATCCGCCTGGGGATCACTCCGTCTACGGCCGCGCAGGAACATGTACAAAACCCTAGGGCCACGCACTGACACCCGCCTCGGAATTACTCCCGGCCCGCACGTGTAGCTCCGCCTCGCCGGTGATGTTCTCCAGCTGCTTGGCCGCGGAGTCGGAGAACGCGATGCGGGCGCGCAGGGGCCGTAGTGTGCAGGCATCAAGCGGACGGCCGCTGGTCGGTGAGGCGAGCGAGGTGGGCATCGCCCAGTTCTGCAGTCGCCCACGGCCAGCAGCCCGTTCTCGGCGAGGTCTTCGAGCACGGCCGCGAACTGGTCGGCTGACTCGCGCGTCTTCGTCGCGTACGCGCGGACCGCGTCGGCGGCCGCGGGCTCCAACGGCTGCCGACCAGTGTCAGCGGGGCGAGCTGGCCGGTCGCTCATCGAGGACCTCCCACTGCAAGTTGCTTTCACAGTAGAGCCGTCGGCGCTGGCCAGGGAACGTGTTGTCTGATCGACGCAGACCGGGTGGGGGTTGGCGGGCATGCTTCAAGCCCTCTACCGATCCACTCGCTGGCCAACGTCTGTCCAGAGAGCTTGGCTTCGATGCTGGTTAAGTCGGTGCAGGGGCGCCCTGTTCCGACTTGCACCGCCAGGCAGAAGCGAACCGATGTGGTGATTTCGCCGCGTGGTGGATCCTGAGCTGCGAGAGAATGATCAGCCGGGTGCCGGGACGTGCTCGCGGAGGAACGAGGGGCTTTGATGGACAGATTCGACGAGGGGCTGCGCTGCCAGGATGTGCACGCCGGGTTGCGGAATGTGGATCCAAATTCCGGAACCTTGGAACCGCTGATGGACACTCAGATGATCGGGATGGCCGCAAGCGTGGCAGCGCTCATCCGGGGCCAGGAGGTCATCGATGATGCTCACGCCCTCCGGGCGGTGGCAGCTGAGCAGCTGGACGTGAATCAGTTCGCATTCGACCCGGTGATCCTGGCTCTGGAAGAGCTGGGGTTTGTGGAGGGAGTGCAGCGCGCCGGTGGCAAGATCACCCGCTTCACCGAGAACGTGCCGTACTACGACGACCTGTACACCAGGCTCGGTGAGGCTTGGCAGGAGCGGCGGCCCTCGGAGACCGAGGAGCAGATGGTGCGCCTGGTGGACTACCTGGCCGACGGACCGGTGCCGCAGGAGGAAGTGACCAGCAAGGTCGGTTTGGACTCTGCCGCACTGCCTCGGTTGCTGGAGGTCGGTGAGCGTGCCGAGCTTGTTAAGCGCATCCAGGTGCCCGACGGCGACGTGTTGTATTCACCCTTCTTCGGATTCGAAAATCCGCAAGTGATCGCCGAGTTGATCCGCGATCACGGAACCGATCAGCTGGCTGAGGCGTTTGCGCTGGTTCGGGGTGAGCAGGGACTGCCCGTCGGAGATGCCCAGCCGCTGCTCCAGGACGCGATCGCCCGCGGTCTGCTCCTCGCGCCCGCCGTGGAACGCCCGGACGGTACCGTGCAGCCGTTCGCCGCGCTGCCCTACACCCTCGACCGCGACCTGCTGCGTGGCCGCAAGCCGGTGTTGGAGAAGGCGATGGCGGTGTTGGCCTGTCTGCGCTGCGGACAGCACTTCGGCGGAACCACCGACCTGCCGGCGCACGCTCTGGTGGACATCATCGATAAGCTACTCGACCCCAATCGGGGGTTCCTGCGCCCCCACTCCTCGCATGAACGGCAGTACCGGCTGATTCATGCAGCAGGCCTCGTGGCGTTCGATCCTGACCCGATGCCCGGGGGAAGTTGGGTTCAGCCTCGCTTCATCAACACGCCGGACAACCGTGAGGCGCTGCAGATCGCCCGAGATCTGATCACGTTCGGAGAGCAGCTCGCAGGACGCGTGGGCGACGAGCAGGCGCGGCAGGCGCTGGCACTGGGCCAGCTGTTCACGGCGCCGATGCAGACCATGCACCGCACTCGGGCCAAAGCACCCGTCAGCCCGAAGCAGTGGCAGAGCGTAGTGGATGCCGCGCTGGGAAGGGGACGTGCGCGATGAGCGAGCTCGACCTGGGCCTCAAGGTCGCTTCGCGGCGGCTGCTGTGGAGGATGGGCTACACCACCCGCCTGGACGTGCCTCTGCGCAGCGTCGCCATGGCGGATGCCCCCTCCGGGCAGCGCGGCCGGCGTTCGAGCGAACCCGAGGCATACACCGATCTGGATGTGCTCGGGTACACCATCGCGGGAGGCTTCCACGTCCAGAGCGCGATCGTGGACTGCAAGACCTCCAGCAAGGGCTCGACGAACCGCATGTTCTGGGTGCGGGGTGTGGCCGACTTCTTCAGCGCGGACACCGCCTACATGGTGCGCGAGAAGGACCTGACCAATGCCGCACGGCAGCTGACGTCGCGTCTGAAGATCTCGGCACTCACCAGCAGCGAGGTCACGCGCCTTGAGGAGCTGCATCCCTGCGACCTCGCGTTGGATGCCGAACCGTTGTCTTGGCTGTTCCAGCCGGACAAGGCGACCACCGTGCTCCGCGCCTTCAGCGGCCTCGACAAACGCCTCAAACCACTCGCGGACTACCGGGAATTCACCTACTGGGTCACCGAGCCCTACCGTAATCCAATGCAGCTGGTCGAGGAGCTCACTGCAGTTGCAGAACTCCTGGACCCACGCATCCCGCAGCACCTTGCCCTCGTCTTGGACTGCTCCTGGCTGTACCTGCTCTCCCTCAGCCACACGGTGGAGAGTATGCGCGCTACCCACATCGCAGACCCTGATCGAGGGCTCCAGGAACACCTCTTCGGCGGGCCCGCAGGTTTGCGCGAGAAGCAGGGCCTGGCCCAGCTCCTGGAGACCATCAAGGCTAATGGCGCTCTGCCCGACCAAGTCCATGTCAGCTTGCTGCCGGACTACTTCCCCCGCCTGCGTGAACTGGCCGTAAGGATCCTCTCCCGCCCCGACACCGTGCTGCCAGCCTTGCGCATGCTAGAGCTCACCACCTCAGTGACCGCCCTTGGCAAGCGCATCGAAAAGCCAGAGGACATGGGCGGGCTGTACGAGGAAGTCGCCGCCAAACGTGCCGCGGATGTCGTGGGATTCCTCGTGGGCACCGCTGGCCTCGACAACGGATTCCGGGCCCGCGCCCGCTCCCTACTTCTCGGAGAACCACTGTCCTGACGGAACGCGCCGCCGGGGCCACCCCGCGGGGACGGGGAGCAGGACATGCGCCGGCTAGTCGCCTACCTGCCGGTGAGACCATCCCTGCAGGCGCGGGGAGCAGGAGGGTTTGTGGTGGGCCCTCTGCGCAGCTCTGGGATCATCCCCGCGGGCGCGGGGAGCATTGGTCCTTGTAGATCGTACCGACGATGGTTGCGGGACCATGCCCGCGGGTGCGGGAAGCAGCGCGGCACGTTCTCCGCCCCGGCGAACGCCGCGGGACCATCCCCGCGGGCGCGGGGAACAGCCGGACAGGGCGTCTTCTGGCTCCTCGATGATGGGACCATCCCCACGGACGCGGGGAGCAGGGCCGATGTCCTCCCCCGTCGGTCTCAGGTCCCGGGACCATCCCCACGGTAGCGTGGAGCAGTTGGCCTTAGCCGCCTCGATCTGAGACTGCCAGGTACCATCCCCGCGGGTGCGAGGAGCAGCCGCTGCCCAGCAGCCGCCTCTCCCGTGACGTGGGACCATCCCCGCGGGCGCGGGGAGTAGACCCTCATCGGCGAGACGAACTTCATAACCTCGGGACCAGCCCCACGGGGTGTGGGGAGCAGCTGAGGAGCCATCACGTGCCGGCCGGCCGCTGACGGTAAGGCCGGCAAAGTGCGCCTCGCGCAAGTCCTCCCAACTCCGGCAAGGTGGTCGGCGCTCTCACAGGTGCGGGCCCGGTACGCGCGCACGGCATCGGCGACAGCGGGCTCCAACAGCTGCTGGGAGCTGGCGACTTCGGGAGCCAGCCGTTCGCTTATCGAGGCCTCCATGGGTCAGGCGGGTGAGTGCTTCAACGGTAGCGCTGGCGGCACCTGGAGAGGAGCGGGTCGGCTGGCAGGCCAACCTTGGGACCATCCCGGGCGCGGGGAGCAGAGGCCCTTGACTGCGCCGGACCATCTGGGCTGCGGGCCATCCCCGCGGGTGCGGGAAGCATCTGATCTCCAAGACCCAGGACATGACGAAGAAGGGACCATCCCCGCAGGCGCGGGGAGCAGGCGTCCGCGGCCGTGCCGTTGAGCCCGTCGTGGGGACCATCCCCGCGGGCGCAGGGAGTAGAGCGGCCCACTGCTGCGGGGGACCATCCCCCGCGGGCGCGGGGAGCAGGCAGCCCATTCGGCAGGCGGCCGGTTGTGAACGGGATCATCCCCGCAGGCGCGGGGAGCAGCCCATATACGGGCCGACGGCGGAGAGCCTGGAGGGGCCATCCCTGCTGACGGGGGGAGCAGTCTTCGCCGAGCGTCTGGGCGTTGACGACGCCGGGGCCATCCCCTCGGGCGCGGGGAGCAGTACGTCTTGCGCCGGTCGTACGGGACGTCGTTGGGACCATCCCCGCAGACGCGGGGAGCAATCAGCCGCCCACTTCTTGAGGTCCCGGTAGGTGGGACCATCCCCACAGGTGCGGGCAGCAGGCCGCAGCCAACGCGACCGTCATGTACTCCGCGGGACCATCCCCGCGGGCGCGGTGAGCAGCACCTGGTGGAGTCCGTCGCGGATGCCGCCCCGGGGCCCTCCCGGTAGGTGCAGGGAGCAGAGCTGGAATCTGTTTTCCGTCGTCGGCGGCTCGGGACCATCCCCGCGGGCGCGGGGAGCAGGTGTGGATGCCCTGGGCGAGGAGCTGCTGCTGGGGACCATCCCCGCCAGCGCCGGAGTGTTGGGAGATTGCGGTCATGGTGTCTGCCGGGCGGTGGGCGTGAGGGGTGCGAGGGTGATGAGGCCGCAGCCGTAAGCCTTGGCCCGGCCGATGCCCTGGGCGAGGGTGCGGCGCAGGGCTTGTGGGTCGGTGACTTCGAGTCGGCCGTCGAAGGTGACGGTGACGAGGTTGACTGGCTTGCCTTTCTTGGCCCCGTTGGGGTTTCGCGTTTTGTCGAAGGAGAGGGCTTTGTGGTCGTGGACGGCCAGTTCGTAGCGGTCGCCGTGGTGCTCGTGTTTGCCGTGGTAGGTGGTGCCCCCTGGTAGCAGCCGCTGGTTGTCGGCCTTCTCGAGGATGCGGAATCCGCAGCGCTCCTGGCGCTCGAGGAGCCACCTCATTTGATGGATGGGGGTGAGATGGGCGGTGATTTTGCGTGCCTCGTGGTCGTGGCGACGGATGGTGTGGACCGGATTTGCCGTCAGCCGGAAGGCCCATTGACCGCCCGCGCTCAGGCGGTCGAGAAAGGGCGCGTACGCCTTGGTCAGCCAACCGGGTTCCGGGGGGTCGGCTGTGGCCGCCGCGGGCCAGCCGGCCTGTTCCACGAGGTGGGTCAGGTCTGGGCGGTGGGGGCTGACGATGTAGAGGAGGACTTCGGCGCGGGCCTGGTGATCCAGGCGCCACAGGACCCGGGGCCCCTCTGGTGGTGGTGTGTCGCTGGGCAGCAGTGCGGGGAATGAGGACATGACCGCGGCGTGCATGCTCTGCGGCGAGGACAGCAGGCGCCTGGCGCCGGGCCGGGCGGTGTTCAGGCGGAAGCGGGTGAGGAACATCAGCTGTTCTCGTCCTCCAGTGCATCGAACGGGTCATGCGGCAGTGGAGCTGGCGCGGCTCCGGGCAGCGGCACGGTGGTGGTAACGACAGTGCGCAGGGTGTGGCGTCGGTGTGCGGCGGCGAAGCTGAGGGGCTGGTCGGGCAGGGTATTGGCGGCGCCGTGTTCGTGGGCGGCTGCTTCCCGCAGGACGGTCAGTGTCTGGGGCGGGCGGGAGCGTTGCTGTCTGCGGTACCAGGCGGAGGCCTGCCAGGGCACGTGCTCAAGGACATCCTCCAGGGTGCCCTCGTGAAGGCCGAGTTCGAGGGGTTGGGCGGGTGGGCAGGAACGGCGGCCGAGGAAGGGCGGATAGACCGGGGCACGGAGCGCGGCGTCGAGTGCGGTGAGCAGGGTGTGGTCGCCTTCCAGTGCGGCGACGAAGGCGGCGTCGGCGAGGTAGAAGCGTTCCGACAGCGGCATGGATTTTCCGGTGGCGCCGTGGTGTGCGGTGTGGAAGTCGCGGATGCGGGTGCCGGGCTGGTCGATGCGCACGCCGAAGCGCAGGGCGGCCAGCGGGGCCAGCCTCGCCTGGTCGTCGCGGTCGATTCCCTGCGCGGCGGCGAGCAGCCCGATGACGGCGCTTTTGGTGGGTGCGGACTCGGTGGTG
Source organism: Streptomyces griseorubiginosus (assembly GCF_001514195.1). Classification (GTDB taxonomy): domain Bacteria; phylum Actinomycetota; class Actinomycetes; order Streptomycetales; family Streptomycetaceae; genus Streptomyces; species Streptomyces griseorubiginosus. Next base: position 11,414 of record NZ_KQ948751.1, read on the forward strand.
CGGCGGGTGAAGCGGGAGGAGGCCCCCCAGGATTGCAGGGGGCCGGCCAGCCGCAGGGCGAGCACGCTCATGCGGGCTGCTCCAGCCGTTCGACAACGGCCTGGCCGACGGCGGTGATCAGTTCGGTGAGGGTATCGGACTCGGTGCCGAGGTCGGCGAGTTTGAGGGTGTTGGGTCCGACGCGCAGGATCCAGGTGAGGGTCGTGTCCTGTTGGCCGTAGGCGCGTTCGATGTCGGGGATGTAGGCGGCGAGCCGGTCGGCGGCTTCCCGTACGTGGCCGCCTTGGTCGCCGCGGATTGGGTCCTCGAAGGCGGCGACGAAGCTGATGGGGCGGGTGGTGCGGAGCTTGACGATGACGGCGTCGGGCAGGGTGTGATGCCCGAATGTGTTGATCTTCCCGGTGGGCAGGGAGGCGATGAAGCCGTGGATGAACGCCTCCAGCGCGCGCCGTACCGGCTCGGTGCGGGGTTCGTCTTCGCGCAGGCCGTGGCCGAGGTTGGCGGCGAGCTGATGCACGCCCAGGGCCGCATACCGGTAGAGGGTGGCGGAGTTGAAGTCGATGGTGCCGATCATCCCGGCTCCGGTCTCTTCCTCGGTGTTCTCGTCGTCGACGGCGGTGTAGTAGTCGGACTCGGTCTCCACCCGGTGGACGCTGATGGCGTGGGCGACCTGGACGGCGGCGTCGACGTTGAAGTCGGCGGCGTCGGCGACCATCCGGCCGAACAGGGCGATGTCGACGGAGTGGCGGCTGTCGGCGAGGTCCTTGGCCCGGTCCTTGTTCTTCTTGTCCTTGAAGAAGGCCGTGATGTCGCCGGCTCCCTCGAGGGCGAGGCGGGCCAGACCGTCGACCTGCCGGGCACTCAGGAAGACCAGGTACTTCGCCTCCGGCGCCGGAGCAGCCCCGGATTCCTTGGCCGCATCGGCCTTGCGCTTGGGCACTTCGGTCTTCAGGCCGGCCGCCTTCACCGTCTCGTCCGCGATCGTGAGCGCCTGCTCATCGTCGAGGGCGGCATCGAGTGCGGTGATCCGCCGGGCAATGACCTCCACGATCTTCTTGGTTCGCACGCCGAGCTCCTCGGGCTGCAGCAGCTGCTCGCCGGAGAAATGGGTGCGGGTGGCCCGCTTCCAGGCCTGGCTGGACACGCGGGCGCGCGGCACGCCGCCGTAGATGGCTGTTTTCGGGGCGCCGGTGTCGTCGCGGTTGAGGTTGCTGGGCGGGACGGTCTGCAGGGCGTGTACGTCCAGGAAGATGCGGGTCACGAGGCGTCCTTGTCACGGTCCGGGCTGCTGACGGTGTCGTTGGCGGTGGTGGCGTTGTTGCCGGGGGCGGGGTGTTCGTGTTCCTGGCGGGCATGGAAGGAGCGGCCCCACTCACGGCGGACCCGGTCGGCGCCCGCGGGCCACTGCCACGCGTACAGCTGCCCGGCGAGCAGGCCGTAGTCGAGGGGGATGTCCGCGCGGCGCAGCAGCACAACCAGGTCCCGCAGCCGCTGGGACAGCGAGGTGAGATCGGCTGCCAGCCCGGCGCGCACCAGGCGCTTACGGATGGGCTCATCGATACCGTCCGGCGGCATCAGACGCCGCACGGCCGCACCCAGGCCGGCTGGCCGCCGGGCGGTGTGGGGGCGGTGCATGCGGGTGGGACGGGATTGCTGGTGCAGGGCCCACAGGGTGAGGGCTACGTGCAGGGCGTCTTCGGCGCGGACCAGTTCCTCCTCGCGCAGCGGCCGGACGCCGTCCAGGCGTGCGTGCAGCGCGGTGGTGTCGACCAGCGTCCACAAATCGGGGAGCTGGCCGGCGTCCCGGCCCGCGCCGCGCCGCAGACGTGCCAGTGCGGCCACGTCCTTGGGACGGTCGCGCAGGTAGCCCTCCTGCCAGGTGGTGATGCGGGCAGCGGCCAGTTCGGCTACCCGCGCGCGGACGGTGGGTGGGTCGGTGGCGGTCATCATGCGGGCACCTTCGGGTCGGTCATGGCCGGGTCGGATGGTGGCGGCGAGCCGTCGGCAGGGGACTGCTCCGAGCCGTTCGACCGGCCCAGCGCCTTAGCCAGGCGGCCGCGGAACCACCGGTCGGCCAGACCGGCGTTCAGCCACAGCGCGCCGCTCTTGGCGGGGATGGTCCTGCCCTGCCAGGCGGCCTGCCCGGCCTGGGCGATAAGGCGGTCCCCGAGCCGGCCGACCAGTTCGTGAACGCTCTGCTGCCAGACAGTGCGCTGCTCGAACGGGTCACCGGCGTCCGCAAGACCGGCAAGCCAGGCACGGTAGGGATTCTCCAGAGCGGCGAAGCCCAGGTCCCGGGCCGCCGCCCGGGCCCCCTCTCCCTCGGAGCCGGCCGCGCGGGACAGATCGGTGGCCAGATCCCCCAGGACGCGCACCGCCTGGTCGGCGTCCTCGGCGGCGCCGATCGCCTGGCGGGCATACGTGCGCTCCTGGCGGTGCAGCAGCAGCACCGGCATCGCCAGATGGTCATCCACCAGGTCGTCGATCACGGACTGCTGGGTCCCGTACGAAGCGCCGATCACGCGGGCCCTGATGAGGAAGCCGCGCGGCAACTCCCCCTCAGTGACCAGCCGGGCGATCCACTCCAGCACCCCGGGCCGCAGATACGCAGCCGCCTCTGCGCCCTGTCCCGCCTCCGCGCGGTCGGCGACCAGCGAGGCAACCCCCCGCCAGGCCGAGCGGACCGGATCATGCTCGCGGGGCAGATAGATGGGCGACTGGCGCAGCTTCTTCTCCTGCGCCTGGCTGCGCCGCCAGGCTGTCATCGGCTCCCGCCGGTGCATATTGCGCGAGGCGAGCGGATCCCCGTAGCCCAGCACCACCCCAGTGACGCCGTCCTGGTCGTAGTGCAGGCGCAGCCGGCGCGACTGCCACGTGTACACGTCGCGCACCCCGATGGGCGTGCGCTCGCCGCCTGACGGCCCGCACGGCTCACGCCGCCAGGCCGGCCGGTCACCTGCCGTGAACTCCAGGGTGTCGGTGTCGGCCGCGATCAGATTCAGCAGCAGCGTCTCGCGCAGGCTGTCGCCCTCCGCGAAGACACCGCCAAGACCGCCCGCCCACCCAGTGCCCAGCGGATACACCTTGCCGCCCTTGACCCGGTCGTCCCCGACCGCACCGGACTTGATGCCCGAGGTGTCGTAGGCGTGAGCGTGTACGACCCAGCGGGCCGCCTCGGCAAAGGTCAGACGCTCCACCGTCGGCATCCGCGCGGTGAAGAACGGCTCCCCGTTGGGCACATCGGCCACGATCCGGTTGAGGGAGAACACCTCGTCCTTCGCCGTCCGCAGCCCGGCCGTCTGCAAGAACGGGGCGACCGGGTCCAGGAGGTTGAAACTCTCACGGTGCGCATCCAAGTACGCGCCCACCGCGATGAAACACTGCGGGTCGGCCCACAAGTCGGCCCAGCCCTCCAGATCGTCCGGGCCGTCGAGGGCGTCATGGGTGATGGCCAGCAGCAGGCGTATCAGCGCGAATTCCTGCGTCGGTAGATCCCCGACGATGCGGCGCACCGTGCCGGCCTGCGCGAACACCTGACGCAGCGACAACTGCACCTGCCGGCCATCATCGGTGAGGACGTCGATCCACGGCTGGCTGGTCAGATCAAATAACGGAACACCGGCCGTGCCCTCCCCCGGCGGTTCAGTCACGGGTCACCTCCAAGCCATCAGTGCGGCTGTAACGGAGGTGGAAGCCTGCCAGAGAGGTCTGACATCCCGGCCGGGCAGACGAACCGCAATATCAGCCGAGTCATCAGATGCCCTCGATGAGCTCTGACTGCCCCTCACGCACAGGTCCATGACCAGGCATGTTGTTCCAACGCGGGCTTTGGAGTACCGCATGGAGTCTCCGATCCTCTAGAGTGCGCTCACTCATTCAGCAACAGTCTGAAGGAAGTAAGGAGTTGGAGAGGGTTGAATGGTTGGATTCGGTGGATCCTGGTGACAACCGCTGTTGTCGTGATCTTCTGGTTAGGCCTCATGCTGGGCCGCTGCCTCCCGTTGGGAGGTGCTGAAGACGAAACCGCCAGATGGAGCGTGGCCACAGCTCTAGCGGGTTCGATCTCGGCTGTAGCGGGTCTGCCTCTGGCCCGGTGGGCTGAGGGAAGCCGTTGGCCGTCGAAAGACGCCTGAACCAGTCTGTGCACCGTGCATGCGTACGCCAAGGCCGAGCCGAAACGCTCAGATGCGCTTCACGTACCATGCGATCGCTGCTCCCCGAATGCGGGGATGGTCCCAGTCTGAAGGACGTGCTGGGCGAGACGTTCCACTGCTCCCCGCGCCAGCGGGGATACCCACATCACCAGGGGCCCGCGTTGTCACTTCCGCTGCTCTGCACGGGTCACCTCCAAGCCATCAGCAGGGCTGTATCGGAGGTGGAAGCCTGCCAGAGAGGTCTGACAATCCTCATCGAGCGCAAGAATCAGCTGGCCGGCAAGCCACGTGCTGTCCTTGCTCTGCCAGGCAGACACATGCAGCTGCTTCAGCTCCGCGATCGCGGCATCCAGGGTCTGGGCGTAGGAGAACTGCAGCGGCAGCCTCAGCCCGCAACTGGCGGCCGCGCGGCCCGCGAACGAGGCGGGCACCTGATCCTGTGGCAGCTCAAGTCCCCCGCGCTGCCGCCCCTTCGCATCCGCGCCCAGCCATGGCAGGGTCACCAGAGCGCCGTCCTTACGCCGCTGTACGACCACCACCTCCAGGGTTTCCCGGCTGTCACGGACCTGGGCGCGGCCGGCTCGGGTGTCGTCGGCGTCGCCCACTCCAGCCGCCACCCAGCCGAACAACGGCCGCCCGGGTCGGCCCACTTCCCCGAGACGGAACACGGCCGCCCGCTCCGCCTGGTCGGCCCGGTGCCGCTCGAATCGTCCTCTCGCCTCCTCCAGCGCCGGCTCCCACTCCTCAGGCACGTCCGGTGTCTGGCTGTAGGCGCCCTGTACAAGTGGGCTGATGTCCGTCGGCAGCCGCACCGGGCGACGCGGTTCGTCAAGGTGGGGCAGCAGCACCGCGGCTGACCGCAGCAGTGCATACGCCCCGTACACCGCGACGGATCCCCGCACCGGGACCGGAACCTGCGCCTGCCAGTCCATGCCGGTCAGCAGACACCGAGCCGTACGCAGCCGTTCGGGCCGCTGCTGCTGTTGCTTGCCGCGCTGGTGCCGGTGCAGCCGACCCATGCGCTGCAGCAGCAGGTCGACCGGGCACACATCGCTGACCAGCAGGTCGAAGTCCACGTCCAGGGACTGCTCGGCGACCTGGCTGGCCACCACGATGTGCCGGCCTGTGGGCCGGCCCGTCGCCTTGTCTGAGGGGCCGAACCGTTGCAGCAGATCACGGTCCTTGGCCGCCCGGTCCAGGTCGACGAAGCACGAGTGGGCCACCGTGACCTCGTCGTCACCGAACCTGCTGCGCAGCACCCGAGCGGTCTCCAGCACCCGCTTGACTGTATTGCGCACCACGAGGACACAGCCCCCGTCCACCAGTTCCCGCTCAAGCCGCTCCGCCAGCACCTCCACATCATCGGCCAGCCGCTCGACCTGCACGTCCGTGCTGCGGGCCGAGGCCTGCGGACACCGCACCACCGGCACGCCGCCCGGCGCCACCGAGGTCAGCAGCGGATAGGCGCCCTCCGGCGCACCACCGTCCATCCCCGTACCGGACGTGCCTGCATATGCGTTCACGAGTTCGCGGCGCCGCCCGGCGGGCAGCGTCGCGGACAGCACGATCACCGGCACCCCATAAGCGCCCAGCCAGGCCAGGACCCGGTCCAGGTAGACACTCATGTACGTGTCGTAGGCGTGGGCCTCGTCGATCACCACGACCTTGCCCGCCACGGCCAGGTGACGCAGAGCCAGGTGACGGCTCTTCAGCCCCGCAAACAGCAGCTGGTCGACTGTGCCGGCCACGAACGACGCCAGCATCGCCCGCTTGCGGCCCCGCAGCCAGGCGTGAGCCACCAGCTCGGCCCCCGCGCGCTGCGAGTCCTGCTCCCCGTGCCGAGCTGCCGGGATGTCGGCGTCCATCTCGACTGCCCTGACGTGGCCGCCGCGGGCCAGCAGGGGGGCGAAATCCTCGTTGAGAGCCGCCTTGGAATGGGCGAGATGCACGGAGTGACGACGACCGCCGTCGGCGGGCAATCTCTTCAGCCACTCCAGTAGCCGCGGGAACATCGCATTGCCCGTCGCCATCGTCGGCAACGCAAAGAACACACCGCCCGCGCCCGACCGCGCCGCGAACACCTCAGCCACCGCGAGCGCGGCCTCGGTCTTCCCCTCCCCCATCGGGGCCTCGATGACCATCAACCCCGGTACGTCCATCTCCCGGGCCAGCTCCACCGCGGCTTCCTGCACCGGACGCACCGTCGCCCCGGCCGGCAGGCCGAACCGCGAGGCGAACAACTCCTGCGCCGTGCCGACGGGCTCCTCCGCCTGCCACGGCGCGGGAAGGTCCAGCCCACGCCACGCCGCCGCCAGACGCTCTTCACCGCCGGCAGACCCCGCATCCGGGACGTACGGGAAAAGATCCGGGTTGCTGGCAATCCAGTCGGCCACAATCACCACCGCCGTCAGCAACACCTGCGCCGGCTGCGGCAGCTTCACCGCCCGCCACGCCTCCAGCCGCTCCCACACGCCAAAGCGCTTGGCGCAGCCGTCGAGGAACTCCGTCTGCACCCGCCGCCACACCCCGCTGCTGCGGCCAGGAGTACGCAGCAACTCCTCACGCTCGTACAAGGCCTTGATCTGCCCACTGTCCGGCGGCACCCCATGATGCCCACCGACCACCACCACGAACTGGCCCGCCTGCCTGGCCGGCCAACTATGCCGTTCCTGCAGCCACTCCCCCAACAACACCTGACCAGCCAGCCCATGAGGCGCCAGCCGCCGATCCAGCCCCATCGCCTGCAGAGAACGCATCTCCAGGCCCTGCTCACGCATCCCATCGGCAAGCTGCTCCACCTGACAGGCAAAAGCAGGAGTGGCCTTGCCGACGTCGTGCACCCCCGCAAGCCACACTGCAAGCCTGCGCCCATCCGCCTCACCACCGGGCAACACCCCGGCAATCAGCCTCCGCACACCAGCGGGCAGCCACTCATCCCACAGGAAACCGGCAACAGCCGCACTGTCCTCCATATGCCGCCACAACGGCATCCACCCATCACCATCACGATCATGCTTCGCCCACACCGACCGCGCCGGCACCCCCAGCAACGACAACAGACCGCAACCAGCAACGTCCCCACTCGTCATGCACAATGCCTACCGGGAAACGAGCACCCCAACAGGCCAAACAAACGAACACGTCTCACACAGGCCGATCCAGACACAACACCTATCCCCGCACCCCGCACGCGCGGGGATGGTCCCCGCACGTCATGAAGGCCATGCACGACTGGAGGCTGCTCCCCGCACGCGCGGGGATGGTCCCCAGTCGTAAGCGAGGGCACCCCGGACGGCTGGCTGCTCCCCGCACGCGCAGGGATGACACCGCGTAGGCGTAGGCGTTGTACTTGTTGAAGCCCTGGTCCCCGCACGGCCGGGGATGATCCCGGGGTGGACGGTCCGCCCATGTGGATCCTGGGCTGCTCCCCGCACACGCGGGGATGGTCCCCACAACCGGTGGGTGGCCGACTGCCCGTGCGACTGCTCCCCGCACGCGCGGGGATGGCCCCTTGCCGCGCCGATGTAGATCCCGACGTGGTCCTGCTCCCTGCACGCGCGGGGATGATCCCGGCACGAACAACCTGCTCACCGGTGACGCCCGTTGCTCCCCGCACCCGCGGGGATAATCCCCCGTTCGTCATGCAGTGGTGGGCCGAGGAATCCTGCTCCCCGCACCCGCGGGAATGATCCCTGCGCGTGGATTCCGAGCGACTCCATCAACGCCTGCTCCCCGCGCTCGCGGGGATGATCCGGGGTAGTACTCAGGAAACGTCGTAATCCGCTCCTGCTCCCCGCACACACAGGGATGGCCCCGGCGAGGGCTATGAGGCCATGTTGGGACTCGGCTGCTCCCCTGATTCGCGGGGATGGTCCCGACTACACGGCGCTGTTCGCGGAAGAATGCGTCTGCTCCCCGCACGCGCGGGGATGGTCCCATCCTCGCAGCGCTGCGAGGCGCGATGCCGTGCTGCTCCCCGCACGCGCAGGGTAGTCCCACCCCGCAGCCCCGGTTCCGGAACTTGCGGCACCTGATCCCCGCACCCGCGGGGATGGTCCCGGCACCGCGCCGGCGTCCGCATCCTGGGTGGGCTGCTCCCCGCCGCGCGGGGATGGTCCCTACTCGAGGCCAGGATCCTCGCCATCGAGAAACTGCTCCCCGCACGTAAGAGGATGATCCTTCGTTCGGGCCAGTTTGGTCCTGGACGAGGATCTGCTCCCCGCGCGGGAATGGTCCGGCAGGGTGGCGTGGCGAACAACTCGTCATCGCCTGCTCCCCGCACGCGCGGGGATGGCCCCATGCTAGCCACCACGGCGAACGCGTACGCGGCCTGCTCCCTGCACGCGCGGGGATGGTCCCTGCACGAGCATCGCGGCGAGTGCGCCGGTCTTCTGCTCACCGCACGCGCGGGAATGGTCCCCAGCCGAACTTGTTGTAGGCGTAGATGACCGCTTCCTCCCGCACGCGCAGGGATGGTCCCGACGGCACGAGCTGGAATCTCTTCTCGGTCGTCTGCTCCCCGCATGCGCGGGGATGGTCGCGCGCACAAGGTCGCGATCCTGGAACACGGCAACGGTCCCCGCCACGGGGATGACCCCCAGGTAGTCTTCGTCGCGATCAGCTCGATGACCTGCTCCCCGCACGCGCAGGGATGGTCCCGGCGTCGGGTCCGCGCCCCTGCCGATCGGCATCTGCTCCCCGTACACGCGGGAATGACCCCGGCACGAACAACCTGCTCACCGGTGACGCCCGCTGCTCCCTGCACGTACGGGGATGATCCCCGCGGCACCATCACGCGCCTCGATCTCCTGCCCTGCTCCCCGCACATGCGGGGATGATCCCGACTTCGTTAATCACGTGGGCATCGTGATGTCCTGCTCCCCGCACGCGCGGGGAAAGTCCCGGGGACAAAGGGCCGTGGCCGTACGGGTGTGCCTGCTCCCCGCACGCGCAGGGATGGCCCCTCTATGAACTTCGTCGGCGCTAGGAAGGTGCCCTGCTCCCCGCACACGCGGGGATGGTCCCAGCTCGTTCTCGTTCTCGGAAGGGTGTGCGGCCTGCTCCCCGCACACGCGGGGATGGTCCCAGCTCGTTCTCGTTCTCGGAAGGGTGTGCGGCCTGCTCCCCGCACACGCGGGGATGGTCCCAGCTCGTTCTCGTTCTCGGAAGGGTGTGCGGCCTGCTTCCCGCACGCGCGGGGATGGTCCCAGGTACCAAGGGACCCGGTACGTCGAGTCGGTCTGCTCCCCGCACGCGCGGGGCTGGTCCCGTCACCTCCGTCGGGTGTTGGCTGGTTCCTCACTGCTCCCTGTACGGGCGGGGATGGTCCCTGGTTGGAGATGATCGACCAGTCTCCGGACACCTGTTCCCCGCACGCGCGGGGATGGTCCCCAGACCATGTTCTTGGCCAGGGTCTCGACGTTCTGCTCCCCGCACACGCGGGGATGGTCCCGGCGGCCAGCGTTCGCAGCACCGGAGGCCGTACTGCTCCCCGCACACGCGGGGATGGTCCCGGCGGCCAGCGTTCGCAGCACCGGAGGCCGTACTGCTCCCCGCACCCGCGGGGATGATCCCGTTCTGGTGAGTTCGTACCGGGTGGACTGCGCCTGCTCCCCGCACGCTCGGACCGCGACAACAACTGCGTCGCTACTCCCCGCACGCGCGGGCATGGTCCCACGTATCCGGTGCCGACGTAGGACAGGGCCGTCTGCTCCCCGCACGCGCGGGGATGGTCCCTCGGCACGCGTCCGGAACTACTGGATGGGCGGCTGCTCCGCACGCGTGGGGATGATCCCGGGTAAGGCCGACCGAAGAATGACGACTGGCTGTTGCTAGACCTCGATGTAGGCGACGACGACCACGGTACGCAGGGCGGTGACGAAGTAGAGGATGCGGACGTGCTCGATGTCGTCGGTGTACTGCCGTAGTTGGGGGCCGGTGCTGGTTCCAGGGATGGGGGTGCCGACGTCGGGGTCGACGGAGAGGACGACCAGGGCGCGGTCCAGAGCATGAAGCTCTACCTCGCTGGTGATGTTCTCAAGCTGCTTTGCAGCGGCGTCGGAAAAGGCAATGCGGGCGCGGCGTGGGCCGTGCTGGGCTGGCATCAGGCGACGGCCGGCCGCTGCGAGGTGAGGCGGGCGAGGTGGGTCTCGCGCAGGTCCTCCCACGGGGTGCACTGCTCGGGGTCGGGCAGGCCGTTGGTGGCGATGTCCTCCAGGACCGCGGCGAGCTGGTCGGCGTTCGCGCGGGTGCGGGCCGCGTAGTCGCGGATGGCGTCGGCGGCCGCGGGCTCCAACGGCTGCCGGGAGCTGGCGGCTTCGGGTGCTGGCCGTTCGCTCATCGAGGCCTCCATGACGGGCGGGTGTGTAATTCCACGGTATCGCCAGGGCAGCCTGCCGGGGAGCGGGTCGGCCGCGTCAGCCTAAGGCACCGTTACCTGACCGGGCAGGCGATGCCCGCCTGCCCGCTCCACTCAAAATTTAGGTGCTGCGCCGCACAACCCGTCGCAGTTCCTGCTCCACCTCGTGGCGGTTGAGGCGCTTCGTGCGCGCGAAATCAGTGACCGCGGTTTGAGCGGCGGCGGCTGCCTCGAACCACCTCAGCCGTTGCTGGCGGCGCTCGTCGTTGTCGGTCAGGTCCCGCAGCCGAGCGTGTTCGGCGTCGGCGGCTTGCTGCAAACTGATCAGCCTGGCCGGCAGCCCCGAGGCTCGTTTCGCCACGGTGATGTCCGGGCGGCCGGCCGGCTCGGAGGTGTCGCTCTCGAGGCTGGGCGCTGCTGACTGGGTCGGGATGAAGGTGAGCGGATTCGGTGTCGAGGTGGCGGGTGCAGTCGCGGTGAGGCCGGGCCGACAGGTAGGCCGGTTGCGGCTGGCGCTGGAGGCCGACGGGGCGTCTTCGTCCTGGAGTGGTGGCAGACGCGTGTCATCGCTGAGCAGGTCGGTGTAGCGCTCGCGGTCGGTGTGGGCGACCCAGAATCGGTGGGTCTTGGTGGCGGTGCGGAATTCGATCGGCACGATGGTGCCGGCGGCGGTCTGGCGCACCAAGTCGTCGAAGAGGACGTCTTTCGGGGTCGGGGTGGCGTGGGCTTTGCCGCAGCGCCGCACCCCGTTGGGGCAGGGGTGGACGGCGCTGAGGTCGCAGTGCCAGAAGTCGAGTCGGCGGAAGCCGGAGATGACGCGCAGGTCGCCGGTCTTGGCGATGACATAGGCGGGAAGGTTGTCGCTGCGAGTCCAGTGGGTGTCGTGGCGGTGGGCGTAGTCGCTGCGATCGGTGTGCCAAGCAGGCGTGATGCCATTCTTCTGCGCCTTGGTCGCGCGCGAGCGCACGCTACGCGGCCCGTTGACGCTGGCTGAGGACAACTGGACTTCCCAGCCGATGCGCCGCCCCTCGGCGCCTTCGATCAGGGTGTCGGTCTGGATCCAACTGCGTCCGACCCGGGTGCGGACTTCGCTGTCGCCGCCGAAGCCGCCTTCCTGCGCGGCCCGCAGGATGCGCTCCTGGTAGGCCTTGTGCTCGTCACTGACCGGGACGATGTGGCGATCTTCGTCCTCGCGCCGCTCATGGACGGCTTCGCGGCGGCCGTTGGCTCGCAACCGCAGGTACATCGGGGCTTCCACACCGGCGTCCTGGCACACCCCACCGCACAGCAGATCCCGCTCTCCGACTGGCACATTGCGGTCGGCGTACATCTTGTCCATGCGGTAGACCATGTCCCACAGATCCGGATGCTCCTCATGGCCGAGGTCATCGAGATTCAGATCAAGATGCATACGCAGTTTCTTGTGCCAGACGATGTTGGCCACCCACTACCTGCCCTTCAGCCTGAAATACCGTCAAACCACCGTAGGACACGGCACTGACAGTCGGGAGGGGCACCGAAACAAGGCAGGCAGGAACCAGCCGCTGCGGATCGGCGTAAGGAACCGTCTTTGAGCCTGGCAGAGCGCCCGGGCCACCAGCGACCAAATGGCTGCGTACTGACCCTTTTGCTGCCACACTCGATACATGCTTGGACAAGATTGGTCCTCGCAGTGGCAGCGAGTAGGCCGCCGACTCGAGGATGTACGGGCTGTCTACACAGGCGCACCGGGCGGCACTGATGCTGCAATCGACGTGGTTCTGTCGTTCTTCGAGACCGTGCACCACCTCAAGGACTGGCTCACGAACGACCCGACGAGCGGGGTGACGTCGAGTCAGGTGCATTCGCTGATCGACGGCAGTCCGGTTCTCAAGCTCTGTGCAGACCTGGCCAACGGCTCGAAGCATTTCAAGCTTGATCCACAGCGTCGTACGCAGACAGGCGACCACTCCACGGAGATCGCGCGGAACGACGTCGTGGTGTACGTCGGCACCGGCACCTCAGCACACCGCTTCTACACTGCGTCCGGCGGCAAGGAGGATGACGTCTTGCAGATCGCCGAGCAAGCTGTGAATCAGTGGCGTGTTTTCCTCTCTGGTCGCGGTCTCATCTAAAACAGCAACTTCAGCCAGCCCGCCGAGCTGAGATATACGACTCAGCCACGGCTGGAGATCTGAGGCTCAAGACCGCGTCCCAGCGGGACTCGTCTCACGCAGCAAATCCAACGTTGGTGACGTACTCGTACTGGCCCCACTGGGAGCCGAGGTCGACGACCAGGTCGACCCAGGCAGCATCAAGCTCCTGGTCGTCGCCAGCCGCCCAGGCGGCGACGATGCGGTCCCAGCGGCGCACGTTCAGCGCGCGGAACTCCACCGGGCGCTGGCGCGGCCGGGAGACCTGGGACTGGTTGAGGGGATGGATCTCCACGCGGGTGCCGCGGCCGTCGCGGTTGAGGCGGGCGGCCAGGTAGCGGGCGACGTTCTCCCGCCGCACGGTGCGGTACGCGCGCTCGATCGCGGCCAGGTTCTTCCTCGACGGGGTGCGGGTGCCAGCCGCCCAGGCACGCAGGGTGCGGTCGGTGACGGTCAGCCCGGCGGCCCGGGCAGCGGCTCGGGCGTGGGGGGTGCGGGTGAGGTAGTGCAGGCGGGCCTGGAGGCCTCGCCGGGCGGTGATGGGCGTGGCGATGTAGCCGGCCAGCGCGTCCAGCTGGCGGGCGACGGCCTCATAGCCTTTGATGCCACGGGCGCCGTACTTGCCGAACTCGATGTTCCGTTCAGGCATCGTCTCTTCCGCATTTCTCGGTCGGTGGATCACTGTACGGGCTGGTGGGAGCCGCTCACCCCGCCCGGCCGGATAGTTGACGCCGGGCGGGGTGGCAGGCGTCAGGAGGGGCTGTCAGGGGGTTCGGGGGCCGGGTGCTGGTTGGTGCCGACGGTGTAGACGTCTTTGACCTTCACTTCGGTGACGCCGCGGCCTTCGGGGAAGACGGCCCGCCAGTCGCCGGTGACGTGGAGTTCGTCGGTGCCCATGGCGCGTACGACCATCAGGCCCTCGTCGTAGGCGCGGTGGGCTTTCCACCACAGGTTCGCGAAGGCCTGAGAGCGGATGAGGTGCATCCAGTCGGTGCGGTAGAGCTCGCGGTTGTAGTTCGACTCCCCCAGCGTCGAGACGAACTTGGAATACATCGCCTTGACGTACTCCAGCGTCACCTCGTCGTTGTCGGTGATCGCCCGGTCGCGGGCGTCTTTGAGGGCGGTGCGGAACTTCTCCAGGAGGCTCTCCGTGGCCCCGGACGTCCACGACTCGTGGATCTCCGGCGGATCGCACAGGGCGTACTTGGGGCCTGACAGGCGCAGCATCAGGCGCAGGGTCGGTTCGGTGACCCACAGCGGGCCGGGTTCGTCGCGGTTGCCGACCGGGTTGGGCAGGACCGCGTCGTGATCCCAGGCGGGCGGGGTGATCAGGTGGACGCCGGCGCGGCGGCGGTCGTGCTGGTTGCCGGTGGAGTGTTCCAGCTGCCCGATCGGCAGATGCGTCTTGAGGGCACTCAAGTAAGCGCCGTTGATGTCGAGCGCGGTGACCTCGTGGCGGCCGGCGGGCAGCTGGGGGCGGGTCCACTTGGGGCGTGCCTCCCAGATCTGGTCGGCGCCGCGGGCGGTCTGCTTGCGCAGGATGTCGGGCAGCCACGGGTGCGCGATCACGTCGTAGCGGCCGCCCTTGCGGGTGTGGTCCAGCAGCGCCATCGCGTCCGGGATCGCCCGCTTCACCAACGCCGCGGTCGCCGCCTCCACGTCGCCGGCGTGCTCGGCGAGCACGGCCGCGACCGCGGCGCCAATCAGGTCTGGGGTGTCGGAGGCAGCCTGCACCCGGCGGCCGACCGGCACCACCTTGACGCCCCGTCCGGCCCGCCTCTGCTGTCCGGCGGGCGCCGGCCGCCGCAACTCCTCGCGGAGCGCGGACTTCTGCGGCCGCACGGGCTTGGGCACGGCCGCGGTGGTGCCGCACTCGGCAGGGTCCAAGTGCTGCGGGTAGCCAGCCACCTGATGCCCGGCCGGCTGCCCGCACAGCACGCATGGCTGCGCCTCCGGGAGCTCCGTCTGGTCGTCGACGGCGGCCGCCGCAGGCACCGGGGAACTGAGCAAGGGGTCCCCGGTGTTCGCGGCGGGGGTGGTGCGGCTGCGGAGCTTCTCCTGCGCCTGGCGCAGGAAGTAGGCGTACTTCTCCCGTATCTCGCCGCCCGGGTCCCGGCCGGCTTCCCAACCTGCGAGCGTCGACGGGCTCACCCCCAGGGCGCGCGCCACCTGCGCCCGTGAGAGCCCGAGTTCGTCGCGCAACTGCCGTCGCTCTGCGGCGGTCGGCAGAGGGGTCCGGTCGGCCGAGGTCGACGCGAGCAGCGCATCGATGTCCTGGAACTCGTTCACCGTCGTCCCTTCCGGCCGGCCAGGCCTGCGTCGTGCCAACGAAGCGGAGAGGCTGTGTGGATCGCTGAACTGCGATCTTCGGCCGAAAGGACATCTTCCCCAGCGGACATGGCTTCGGAGCTGTACGGGGCGTTCAGCATGTCTCACGCCCCTGCCAGAGCTACGCGGTCCGGGTGGCAGCTGGGGCACTTCTCACCCGAGCCCAGCTCTCCCAGAGTCCGAAACCGTGGATTAAGGCGTGCAGCCGGCGTGCCCTGACCGCATTCGCCACACCAGTCAGGCAGGCCGGGTCGCCTCGAGACCGAGACTTCAGACGGCAGCGGCGCAGTGGATCGCTCCACATGCTGAACAAGGTTGGACCAGCCGCGCGGTGCCATCTCCCGCACCCGGTCGCACAGCCACGCCTCAGGCAGACCCTGGGCCAGCAGCTCTACCGCCTGGCGCTCCAGCCTGGCCCGGGTTCCATTCATCACCGGTCGGCCGAGCGCCTCCGCGTACGCGGCGACAACGCGCTCTCCCGCGCTCTGCCCGACCTGCTCCCGCTGCTGAGGCAGTTCAGCCCTGCAAGGGCTGTGTTCGTCGAGCAGAGCCTCATCCTCTCTCTCTCCGTCCGGCGAGGTGTCCATCGGACCGTCAGCGTGCTCTGCGACAAGAGAGAGAGAAGAGGGAGAAATAGAAGGAAGGAGAAGGGGGTCGGAATCCGACCCTGCATCCCCGTCGGAACCCGACCGGGGGGGGGTCGGAATCCGACGGGGGGGGGTCGGAATCCGACGGGGGGAGGTCGGAATCCGACGGGGGGAGGGGTCGGAATCCGACGGGGGGTCTGACCTGCGATTTTCCTGTGGCACGTTGAAGGTCAGTTCCTCGACGAGCGTCGGCCCGTAGTCGGTGCGCGCACGCTTCATGCTCGCGAGCAAATCGAGGTTCACCCGGTACAGGTCCGCGATCCGGGCGCCGTTCTTCGGGCTGTACCGCTCGCTCGATGCCAGCAGGCCGCGCTGGATCAGCCGCTGCTTGTTCGACTTCGCGGCCGTCATCTTCATGTGGGACTCGTCCGCCAGCTGCTGCATCGAGGCGATCACGTAGCCCTTGGCGTCGGTGTGGTTGCAGCACGCCAGCAGAAACGCGCCCTCGCCCACGCTGAGCCCCTCGGCCTGGAAGACGAGGTTCATGTGCTGAATCACCGCCCCACCTCCGACACGGGGAGGCTGGCGACCAGAGCAGAGGGGTAGGCAGGCGACGCCAGATCGGGTTGGCCTACGCCAGTCCGCGCGGTGGGCGGACGGTAGAACAGGCGGTGCAACTGGGTCATCTCCCCAGGTAGGGGAGCCGCGACCAGTGGATGTGACCTATCAGGTTCCCGGAGTAGTGGCGTTGCGCAATCTGTAGCGCATACTCTGGGTATAGGTGACCACGCGGGCTTTCGGGCCCACGGGCATCACCCCCGGCGAGGTCACCTCACCGGATCACGACTCAGAGTTGGTAGCTCGGATGAGTCGGACTTGGAAGAGGCTCCTGTTGTGGCGACAGGGGCCTCTTCGCATTTACGGGGGTCTGGCGTGCATCTGTCTCCTCAGCCTGCCTCTTGCACCGGAGGCGCTGATGCTGCCTCCGGGTGCTTCTCAGCCCATCCTTTGAGCAGGCGCAAGTAGGCATCCCTATGCTTCCGGCGGGGCATGGAGTGGCCGTTCTCCCAGCGCAGGAAGGCCATCCGGTGCACGCCGAAGGCCTCGGCGACCTCTTCCTGCGTCAGACCAGACGCCTTACGGAGCCGGGCCCGAATCTCAGGCGGAGGAAGAACATCAGCAGGGCGGTTGAGTAGCGCGTCCACTGCCTCGATCAGGTCAGTCATCACTCCCCCTTCCACGTGTGATCCGAAACTGTACATGGACTGCTGCGTTCTGTGGTGCATTTGAGGCTCCGTCAGCGTTTCTCGCTGAGTCCGGCCACTGGGTCTCCAAGACGCTTCCAGCGACCACGCGACGGAAAAGCCACTGGCTACCCCGCTGCTCGCGAAGATGGGTCAGCTGTCGCACAGACATTTCCCAGCTTCCTTCCAGGTGGGGCACTCCCGCTCCACCCGCTCGTACACACTCGGAGGGTCGTCCGGCATCCACTGCGACATCTCCTCAACGGAGACGTGGTCGTAGCGCAACTCGTGCACAGGCCGTCGGTGCCCAGTGCGCTCGTCTTCCTCTACCTGCGCGACCTTCACGAACGGGCTCACGGCGGTCACCGGGTCCGGGCCGAGGTCGAACCACTCGCCGTGACGGCGCTTGTCGGCGAACCGGCGGTGAAGGTCGGCCTCAACGATGGGGCCACCCTCGAAGAATGCGAGCACCTGGAGGCGCACAGGCGATCCCGTCTGCAAGTGGCGGAGACGCCGCTCCGGGTTGTCGGTCCAACCGATCTTCACGAGTGAAGAGTCGGGCGAGCCGATCAGATAGACCCGGTCCTTGCTAGTCACGGGTCACCTCGCAATTCGCGAAGGTGAGTCACGAAAGCGATTCTTACCGAGCTCGACCATTGGGTCACACCAAGATCCTCCGCGTTAGGGTCAACGGCATGCGTCTCGCTCTGTTCGACTTGGACGGCACCCTGGTTGATCGGCGCGCTGCTTTCGAAGACGCGGTAGGCAGCCTCGTGAACGACCACGCCTACGGCCCCGAGATCGAAAACTGGCTGCTCACCGAGTTGGCCGATCGCGCAGACCGCAGCGATTTCGATCGCCTGCGTACCGTCTTCTCCCTCAACGAGCCGGCCAACCATCTGTGGCGCGCCTACGTCGACCGGATGGCCGCCTCCGTCTCGTGCCATCCCGGTGTCCTCGCAGCCCTTGGCGAACTTCGGGCTGCGGGCTGGACGATCGGCATCGTCACCAACGGGGCCTCCGACATCCAGCGTGCCAAAATCGCCGCAACCGGCATCAGCGACCTGGTCGACGGCGTCGCTGTCTCCGGCGACCTCGAAATCCGTAAGCCTGATCGCCGACTCTTCGAACTCGCGGCCGCACGCTGCGGCCTGACCCTCGCCACGGGCGGCTGGATGATCGGCGATAACCCGGTCGCGGACATCGGCGGCGGCCAACAGGCAGGCCTGCACACCCTCTGGCTGCGCGGCCGTCCGTGGCCCAACGGACTTGCCGCCGCTGACCACGCCGTCGACGACGCAGTCGGTGCGATCACCATCTTGCTCAACACGACCTTGGAGTAGAACCGTGGACCAGCCCACCGTCGGCATCCTCCACCCCGGCAGCATGGGCGCCGCCGTCGCCGCGTGCGCCGCGGCCAACTCCACCGCAGTCCTGTGGAGTACGGCCGGGCGCAGCCCGGCCAGCAGGGCCCGGGCCGAACGGTTCGGCTTGGAGCCGGTGCCCACGCTGCACGAGCTGCTGGAACGCTGCGACGTGGTGCTCAGCCTGTGCCCGCCGGCCGCAGCCGAGGACCTGGCCCGCGAAGTGGCCGGGCACCAGTACGCAGGCTTGTACGTTGAGGCCAACGCGATCAACGCGGAACGTGCCATACGCATCGCCGGCCTGCTCGGACCGGAGGCGACCGTCGTCGACGGAGGCGTCGTCGGCTCCCCGCCGGTGAAGGGCAAGACGCCGACGCTGTACCTGTCCGGGCCGGCCGCCGCGACCGCGCGCATCGAGGCGCTCTTCGCGGGCACCGCGGTCCGCACGAAGGTGCTGGGAACGGACCTCGGGCAGGCGTCCGCGCTGAAGCTCTCGTACGGCGCCTTCCAGAAGACCAGCCGCGTCCTCGTGGCCTTATCGGTCGCGTTGGCGCGTGAGCACGGCGTGGACCAGGAGCTCGCCGACATCGCCTCCCTGCGCACCGACTCGTACCTCTCCGAGACCGAGTACATCGCCAAGACCGCGGCGCGCGCCTGGCGGTGGGGCCCGGAACTGGAAGAGGCCGCCGACATGCTCGCGGCCGCCAGCTTTCCCCCGGAGCTGCTGCGGGCGGCCGCGTCGACGCTGGCGCGGTGGCACGACGCCAAGGACGACAGCGAGCTCACGCTCACCGACGCCCTCGACCGGCTCGCCCATCCATAGCCCGCGGTCATGCTCGCGCCGTTCCCGCCCGCTGCACCAGCAGCTGGTCGATGAGCCGCGCCGCCTCCTGCGGCGACGTTGCCGCGGTGTCCACCTTGAGGTCCCAGACCATTTCCGGATGCGTGTCCAGGTCCTCGCGGGTGGCGGCCCACGCTGCCAGACGCGCCGCGATGTCGCTGTCGCCCCGGCTCTCGGACCGCAGCGCGGTTACGTTCTGGGGGCACCACAGCAGCACCACCGTCCAGTCGGCCGTGTAGCCGTCGACCAGGGCGCGGACGCCGTCGACCTGCCCGAGGTGCACGACCGGCACCCCGGCCTCGAAAGCCGCATCCAGACCGGGGCGGTCGATGACGTAGGTGTTCCCGTACCGGGAGTTCGCGTAGACGATGTCGCCGGCGGCCTCCAGCGCGAGCAACTGCTCGGCCGTGCCCATGCGGTAGCCAGCCGACTTGCCGGAACCGACCTTGAGCCGGGCGAACTGCCCGAAGCGCGCGTCGAGATCGGCCAGCGCCCGGGTGACCGTGTCCTTGCCTGCGGCTGGCGGGCCGTACAGGATCACGCCCTGCCCCTGCTTCACCCGGCCACCGCCCCGATGGCCTGACGGGCCTGGTCCGCCAGCGAGATCGCGGCGCCCATCCTGTTGTCCACCACCAGATGGGGCACCACCGGACGCAGATTCACGTCGACGGTGGCCACGTACTCCTCCCACCGCTCCAGCTTCCACGCGTCCCGGGCCGCGCCGCGATGGCTGATGTACTCGTGCATCGACTCCACGTCGCACCGCACCCAGATCGGCGCCACCTCGACACCGTGCGACGCGCACTTGTTGATCAGTCGCTCCATCCACTGCTTGTCCGTGAGCTCCGCGATGAAAGGGGCGGTCACCACGGCAGAGATGCCGCACGCCACATGGGAGTAGACAGCCTGCATCAGGGCGGCGTACTCAGCCGGCCTGACCTTCGTGCGGTACAGGTCCGTGTGCCGGTCGTGGGCCTGCGATCCCAGCGCGGTCAGCAGCGGCTCCACCAGCGGCCGGGTCAACGGGTCCTTATCCACCAGCGGCCAGCCCGTCAGCTGCGTCAGGAACCGGGCGAACTCCGTTTTCCCCGATCCCGCGTACCCGCCCACCAGCACCACGCACGGCCGGTGCGGGTCCCCGCCGGTACGGCGCCGCTTCCACGCCTCCATCACCCGCTGCTGCCAGCTGTAGCTGTCGAACCCGTCACCGTCCGCGATCCGGGTCAACGCGCGCTCGACGGCGATGACATGAAGGCCATTGCGCTGCTCTGGCAGCGGGCTGACCTCGAACTTCGTCTCTTCTCCCGGCAGGGCCGGGCGGAAGCCCAGTGAGGGCTCCGTAGCCCGGTACAGCAAGCAGTACGCCCGCCGGTACGGCGGACCGGGATAGCTCTCACCGGTCTCGTGCTGGCTCAACGTCTGCGGATTCGCGGCCGGCACATCCTTCAGGCCAGCCTGCTCGGCAACCAAACGGAGCTGCTCACCGGCTTCCTCCAGTGTCAGCCCGTGAGCCTCACGGTGCTCCCGCAGCTTGTCCGGGCGCCACCCAGCGCGCTTGCCCACCCCGTGGTCCTCCGTCTTCACCATGATCCGGAGCCTAGGCGCGGGCCCCGAAAACCCGTGTGTACCTACTCGTTGAAAACGCGTTGAGGAACTCGTTCACCGAAGTGACGAGCTCATCGTGATGTTCCTCAGCGCCCCCGCCAGGTGTGATGGCCACCACACAACGCGGATCGCTCGGAGGGCAGCGCAGTGGCGGTTAGAACCTGGCCAGACGCATCGGTGTCAGGCATCGAATTCGTAGTCCAGCACGTACGCCGCCGTGTCCAGGGTCATCTCGTTGACCTCCACTGCTCTCCCCGCGGCATCAAAGGCTGTCCGGGCCAGCTTGATCACAGCCCTGTCGGTCGGGATGGACAGTCGAGCGGCCTCTTCGGAAGTGGGCAGTCGCACCCGGATCTCCTCGCGGAAGCGCGTGGGAGCGTGCCCGAGGTCGGACAGCCGAGCGTAGATCCCGCCGGGGCCAGTATCGGCTTGAACGATGGGAGACCCTGCGACCAGTTCCTGGGGAAGGTAGGACGCGGCGAGCATGACCGGCCGTCCCTCCATCACGTACCGCCGACTGCGTACACAGGCCTGTTCGCCCGACGCCAAGGCGAGCACGTTTCTGATGTGCTCAGGAGGAGTCGTGTTCTCCTGCACGCTGATCTGATCGACGTCTGGCGCACGGTGATCGTCCGCAGCCCAGATCGATTTTCCGCTCCCCCACTGCTCACTAGCCAGTCGGGGGATTCCACGACGCCTGATGGGCTGGACCGAAAGGACACGGGCGCCCGCACCCTTCTTGCTCTCGACGAGCCCCTCGGTACTCAGAAGCTTGAGGGCCCTTCGCGCAGTGAGACTGGCAACGCCATATTGCGAGGCCAGCGCGTTTTCGCCCGGCAACCGTTCACCAGGCCTGAAGCCGTCCTCTCCGCGCTCGATCGCTGCCTTCAGGTCGTCAGCAATCTGCTGGACCTTCGTGCGCTGCTGGCGTGCCTCATCCGTCATTTGTCTCCCTACCTCGGTAGCGATCCTAGGACTGCTTGCTACCGAGGGACCGTGAGGGGCGCATTGATCGCGTCGGGAACGCCCCCATGGTACATCGTTAACGTACTCCTTGACATCGGTACCGAGGAAAGCTCTACTAGACCTCGGTAACGAGGTTCGTTGCTGCCGGGTCCTTACGGATCCGGCTCCCCCACTCGGAACCGCCCCGCGGCGACGGATGAGGGAGCCGGAACGTCGGCCCTCTACCAGCAAAACAGCAGGAGTCACCGCCTCTTCGGAAGCGGCGGCAGTGGGGTTGAGCCCGCGCTCCCCCGGCCGTGGCACCTGTACCGCATATCGAGCACTGCAGAACGACCTTGAACAGCGCGTTTGCTGCGTTGTCTGTCCGCCAGGACAACCCGGTCGAAAGGCCGGCCTGGCGTGGCAGAGAGAGCAGCGCCCGCCTCCACTGTCAGAAGGAGATATCGAGATGGCGAACCGGAAGCGTCCCGGTCGGATCCGTACGAAGCGCAACAACCGGCGCGAGCCGCTTCTGCTGAGCACACTGGCACCGGAGGACTTCAATGTCCGTCCCGGCGAGGCGAAGTCGATCGCTTGCCCGGACTGCAGGACCTGGCGCCGGATCATGGGGAACACCGACCTCAAAATCCGCGAACACGGCGTCCCCAGTCACGTGCCCGGAGACGTAGAGCGCGCTACTTGCCCCGGCAGTAACCAGATCGTGGTCATCGACATCGACGTCCGACGCTGGCAGGCCCGGCAGGATCGCCTGCTGAGGGACGCGATGCCACAGGAAATCCGCCGCTCGGCTCGGCAGCACTACAAGCCGATCCCCGCGCCGGCTCCTGCCCTGGTGCAGATCGCTGCGAAGTCCTCCACGGCGGAGCCGGCCGACAGTCGGCCGCTGTGGCTGCTGCGGGAGATGAAGTGGGCCTCGACGGCGTCCGCGGTGAGCGAGACCGACACCCGGCGCGCGCAGCTGCCTTCCGGTGATGCCCCGCTGGGCAGCCCCGCAGTGCCGCTGACGACGCTGCACCCTCGGCTCCGCGAGCGCTGAGCGACCCGACGAACGACCACGGCCCTGGCCGACCCGACGTCATTGGGTCGGCCAGGGCCGTGGCTGCTCGTACGAACAGCCACGGCCAAGCACCAGGAGAACCGACATGACGAACACCCTGGTCAACGTCCACGACATCGACTGGGACCTGAACTGGACCCCCAACGGCGAGCCCCGCACGCCCTGGGACCAGATCACGACCGAGGACGCCGACGACCACCTCGTCTCCTCCCGCGAGATGGGCGAGACGGTCTGTGAGCAGGAGTACCTCACCGCCGACCGCGACGGCCAGCCGCTGCGGATCGTCCTGCTGAAGGTAGCCCCTGAGGCCCACGCGTCCGAGGACTTGGGCGTGGTCTACGAGTACACGCTCTGACCTCCTCTTCCAACAGCCGCATCCTGCACTGCCCGTCGGCGACCGGCCGCGCTTCACCGCGGTCTGGTCGGCGGCGGAGTGCGCAGGACGCACGCCCCGATCGATCCACGAGCAGGAGGACTTGATGGACAAGGTCGACGAGATGCTCGCCCGGGCCGCGCAGGAGAGGCAGGAGCTGGAGGAGATGAACGCGCGGTACGAGGCCATGGACCACGAGGAATACGTGGAGTTCATGACCGAGATGGACGCCCGCGACGCCGCACGCGGCGACCAGGCCTGACCCCGCAGCCTGCGCTGCCCGCCGCCGACCGGCCTCGCTTCACCGCGGGGCTGGCCGGCGGCGGAGTGCGCAGGACGCACTCCCCGCCGATCCCGGCGGGGCCATGCACGCGACGAACCCCCAGGGATTGCGCCCCTGGGGGTTCTTGTCGCAGGTCACCCGGTGAAAGGAACGACCTGCATGACCATCATGACTGATGCCCCGGTGGCGGACTCCCGCCCGCCCCTGCCGAAGCGGCCCATTCCGCACGAGCGGGTCCCGGACAGGCCCACACCGTCCAACCCCCGGCCCCACTCCGAGCACCTCGTGGCCGACCCGCTGATGACGGAGGCCCTGCGCCGGGTCGTTGAGCTGGAGATCGGCCCCCGCAGGGTGGGGGCGCTCTACCGCAACGTCGACGGCGTCTTCGAGGTGTTGGCCGTCATCCGCGACCCGGAACGGGCTCGCTCTCTGCTCAATCGCCGCAGCGCGCGGTGGGCGCTGATCGTCAAGGACGTCACCCGCGCCGGCGGCGAGCCGTTCGCGATCGGCTCCGTGTGGACGACCTCGGACTACCTGGTACGTGAGGCCGGGGCCCGCCTGAGCGAGGCCTTCGCATGAGGCGCCGCCTGGCACGGTTACGCCACCACCTGTGTCGCAACAGCGGCCAATGCAGCGTCTGTTCGGGCTGGTTCGACAACTGGCCCGGCGGCGTCTGCGGGGCCTGCCAGGCCAACGGCAACTGAAGGCCATCCCCCCAGCCCGACACCGCCACCTCTGTCGGCTGCCTGACCCGCCCGGGTCGGCCCCGCCCCCGTCGGCGGCCGGTCCGGGCGGCGTCCAGGGGAGCCGCGCAGCCGCGCACCCTTCGCTCTCACCCGCTTGGAGGTTCCTGATGCGCATCCCGACCCGCCGCCAGCCGCGCTCGCTGTGCCTGCACACCCCGGCGTGCCCGACCGCCGACAGTCCCGACCGTGAGGCCGCCCGCGTGGTGGCCGCCCACCCGGAGCAGGGCTGGTCGCTGCTGTGCAACGGCGTCCTGCTCTTCGACGACACCGGCGAACTGCTCCCGGATGGCCGCACTGTGGCCCCGCACCGCGGCGCCTCCGTCCTCGCCCCGAGCAGGTAGAGCCGGTGCCGGGTTCGTGAGCATCCGACCGCGCCGACTGCCGTTTCGGGAGCGCGCCGCCGCGTTTCGGGAGCGGCCCCCCGCCGTTTCGCGCCCGCCCTGAACGACCCCTTCCGGAGGCCCCTCATGAGCATCACCGACTGGCCGCGCACCGCGGCCGAACCCGACCCCGAGATGGCTTCACCGGCCGCCGTTTCGGGAACACCTCAGCCGGTTTCGCGGACATCCGGCACCGTTTCGGACGCGCCGGAGTTCGTTTCGGAGCTGGAAAGCGGAACCGGAACGGACACCTCCCCGGCGAAGCTCACCGGCACCCAGAAGTGGACGGCTGGAGCGATCGTCGTCGCCGCGCTCGCCCTCGCGGGCATCGGCCTGTACCTGTCCTTCGAGCACGTCGCGGACTTCGCCTTCAAGGAGCTGCGCTTCGGCTCGCTGGGCAAGGGCCAGCTGTTCGCGGTCGGCGTCGACGTCGGCATCATGGTGATGATCGCCGTCGACCTGCTGATGGCCTGGCTCAAGCGCCCCATCAGCTGGATTCGCTACCCGGTGTGGCTGCTGACGGCCGCGACGGTCGTCCTCAACGCCGCGTCCGGCGCCCCGGAAGGGGCCTGGAAGCTGCTCGACTACGTTGCCGCCGGCGCCCATGGCGTCGTGCCGGTCCTCTTCATCATGGTGGTGGAGCTGGGCCGCACCTCGATCGACCGCGTTGTCCGGCCTGAACAGGACGAACGCGACTCGATCCCGTTGCTGCGGTGGATCCTCGCCCCGGTCGCGACCGCCCGGATCTTCCGCCGGATGCGGCTGTGGGGCGTCACCTCCTACCCGGAGATGATCCGCCGCGACCAGCAGCTCATCGCCTACGAGCAGTGGCTCAAGCGCAAGTACGAGGGCGAC
Organism: Streptomyces griseorubiginosus; assembly: GCF_001514195.1. GTDB lineage: Bacteria > Actinomycetota > Actinomycetes > Streptomycetales > Streptomycetaceae > Streptomyces > Streptomyces griseorubiginosus. The sequence continues at coordinate 36,687 of NZ_KQ948751.1, forward strand.
ATCTCTAAGGCGTCCGAGGATGAGCTGCTGCCGATGAAGATGGCCCCCTACGGCTACACCGTCGACCAGGCCCTGGCCATGCCCGATGAGCAGGAACAGGCAGCTCAGGAGCGTGAGGAGGAAGCCGAGCGCCGCCGCCTGGACGCGGAGACGCGCAGCGAGGTCGCCAAGGCGGCCTCCGAAGCCGAGCGGCTGCGCGCCAAGGGCAAGGTGGAGGCGGTCCGTGCGGAGGTCGACGGCCAGACCGGCCAGGCCCGCGCCCACGCCCGAGCCCAGGTCAGCGCCGCAGAGCGGGCCGCTGAGCTGGAGGAAGCGGCACTGGAGACGGCAGTCATCGCCGAAGCCCGCGCCCGTGAGGCGGAGGCGGAGCGCAAGGAGGCCCAGGAGCGCGAGGCGAAGGCCGAAGCGGACCTTCGTACGGCGGAACTGGAGCGCCAGGCAGCCGAGAAGCGGAAGGAGGCGGCGGAGGCCGACCGGGTCGCCGCGGCGGAGGCACAGGCGATCGAGACCCAGGCCATCGCCGAAGCCCGTAAGGCTGCTGCCGAAGCGAACCGGCGTGCTGCCGAAACGGAGAGGGACGCTGCCGAAACGCGGCGGGCCGCTGCCGAAGCCGACCGCAAGACGGCTGAGGCGGTGCGCCTTCAGGAGGTCGCTCTGGCCGATGCCGCGCGCGTCATGAAGGAGGCTGCCGAAGCTGAGCGGGCTGCTGCCGAAACGCGGCGGGCCGCTGCTGAAATCGAGCGGCGTGCCGTCGAAGCCGAGGACGCCGCGAAGCTCAAGCCGCGTGAGCGGGCGGTCCGCAAGGTCGCCCGGATGATCCTCGCGGCCGCCGGCGGCAACGCCAACATGCTGCCGCTCGCCGACATCCAGCACGAGCTGGCGGTCACCTCCCCCGGCACTGCCTCCGAGTACCGCCAGGAGGCAGCCGAGCTGCTCGCCGGCGGCTACCGCCCCTGATTCACCGTCCGGCACACATCGGTGAGGGCCAGCCCGCGGGATTCGGGCTGGCCCTCGCTGCGACTGCCGGAAGCAGTCGACAGCCCCATCAGTACACCAGGAGGGAATTCCCGCCGTGAACAGCAACAACGACCCGAATTACGCACCTCTGCGCGACGTCGCGCAGAGCCCGGAGGCAACTGCCCGGTACCTGGCCGACGTTCAGCGGGTCCTGCTGGACATCGGCAAGAACCTGGAGACCCTCGCGATCGAGACCCGCGTGCACCTGCGCGGCACGAACGTGGAGGGCGACCGCTGGTACCACGCCAGGCTGCGCGCGATGCCCGTAGAAAAGGCCCTCGGGAACGTGCTCAAGAACCTGGACAACCTCACCGAGGGCCTGGAAAAGAGCGCCTATAAGCGCCGCGCCCACGACGAGACCGTGGTGAATACGGCCAAGGAAAGGAAGGAAAAAGAGCTGGAAAGGCAGCGGAAGAAGAACCCGCAAATGCTCCAGGCCGCACCCAGCCAGGCACAGCACGGTGCGCAGAGCCTGAGTTCCGGCTATAGTGTTCCCGCGTCGATTTACGACCTGGGTAACAGGGAGTCGGCGTGACGCGCCCCCTCAGCAGCATCGAACGCTCCATTCAAGGGCGGAACAGCTGGCTGCAGGACGAAGAGCGCAAGGCGATCGAAAGTCGCGGAGAAATCGGCCGGATGGAATTCTGGCTCCGCGTTACTCGGTCCGAAATCACAAGGGAAGTCAAAGCCGGTCGCGGTGATGTCCTCACCGCATTCACGCTGGTCTGTCGCCTCTTCAAGCTGGTGCTGGAGAAGCGGCAGGCAGGCGATCCGCGGTTGTTCGACCACCTCATGCAGTACGCGGACACCGTCCTGACACAGCACGGCCCGCGTAACTGAGCGTCACCCACGAAGGCCCCGCCGGGCTCCGGCGGGGCCTCGCGCGCGTAAAGCGTGCACACGTGCACGTGCACACGCGTGCACACGAGACCCCACTGTCTGTCAAGTCCCCCTGGAGGGAGGTCCACCGTGTCCGACGAGTCCGACGACGCGGGCGGTGGAACCCTGGTCCACGGCCCGTGGAGCGGTGATTCCACCTACACGCTGCCGCCGATCCCGGATTTCATCGACACCATTCCGCCGCCGGAAGAAATTCCGGAGGCTCCCCCGGAGAGGCCGGAGGAGACCACGATGGAACTGCCGCCGATTCCGGCTGTTCCGGACCCGGCGGCAGCGCTGCGCTCCGACGGGATTACGGCGCCCGAAACCGGAGAAGATGACGGCGAATACGAGGAAGGCGAATACGTCCAGCCTCGTTCCCTCGCTGACCGTCTCGGTGACTGGCTCGAATTCCGGCTGGAAAGGGCGCGGGCCAATCACGAAAGCGAAGCGCCTTTCCGTGAGGCTGAAATAGCTCGGAAGGCCGCGCTGCTGGAGGGCCGTACCGCGCAGGAAGTCGCGATGATGGAGCAGAACGGAAAGCTCCACACCGCGATGATGAAAGCCAAGGGCGACAAAGCGGCGGCGCGGTCAAAAGCTGACGCCGACCGCATGAAGTCGCCCAGCTCCGGCCTGGGGACGGACAAGGGCCGTTCGAAGGCCGGCGGTGGCGGCGGGTCCTCGCGCGGCGGGGGCGGCAGCAGTGGCGGCGGTGGATCCCGCACCAACTCGGGTCCCGGCTCCAAGGGGACCGGGTCGCGCGGCACCAACTCCGGTGCCAGCGCCGGGCGTTCGGGCTCCGGATCAGCCGGGGCCAGCACAGGCGCCAAGGGCGGCACGAAGGGCTCCCCAGCGGGCTCTGGCGGCCGTACCGGCGGTTCCGGGCGGAACGGGGCCTCCGTGGGCTCGAAAGGCTCCCAGACGGGCTCTGGCGGCTTTGGCCGTGGCGGCTCGAAGGGCGATGGCAGCGGCCAAGGCCCGGCCTCCAACGCTCGCGCGGAGCGGGCCCGCGGACGCCAGGAGCGCGCCGGGGCCCGGCAGACAGCGCGGCAGGAGCGGCGCAGCGCCGGGCACACCGCCGGCATCGCCGACCGGTCCAAGGACCGTGAACAGGCCCGCGCCAACCGGCAGCAGAACTGGGAGGACCGCCGCGCGAAGCGGCAGGAGCGGGGCGAGGCGCGGAAGGCGAAGCGGGAAGCCGCGGCGTCGGCCGACTCGGGCCGCACCACGTTGGGCCAGGCCGTCGCGGAGGAAGCCCAGCGCCGCTTTGACAAACGCCGCACCGACGCGAAGGCCGCTGCGGACACGAAGGACGCCAAGGAGGGCGCGGCCACCAAGGCCGGCGCGGAGAAGGTGAGCCTGACCAAGGACAAGGACTCCCAGGCCAAGGGCACCGACGGTAAGGGCAAGGAGGACGCCAAGAAGGGCCCGGACGGGGCCTCCAGCGACACAAAGGACGCCCCGACAGATGAGTCGCGCAGGGACTCCAAGGCTGGTGACGGGCCGTCTGATGGCTCGAAGAAGCGGCGCCGGTTCCGGCGTCGGCGCACCGGCAGCGGAACCGGAAAGGCCGGTCGGTGGGGCCGCACGGGTCGTGCGGGTCGTGCAGGGCGGCGGCGCGGCTGGGCGTGGGATGGGGTCAAGGACCCCGACCCGACGGTGGAGTGGGCCGACGGCCGTCCGAACCAACCCAAGCCGAAGCCGGAGAACAGCGAAGACATCCCGGACGCGGTGATCGTCGACGACGAAGCCGACCCGTTCGGCTGGTACGCCGCCCGCCGTCCCGGCCTGCCCCGCGCGCCCAGGCAACCACGCGTCAGGCGGGGGGTCATCAAGCGCCCCGGCACCAGTCGGCCGGACCCGGCTGACGCATCCGACCAGAGCGATCAGCCCGTGGCCGGTCGAACGGCAACCAGCACCGAAGGGAGCAGCGTGAGCAGCGCGGAGGTCAGCAGGCCGTCCGGGCAGGGTGGTCTGGCCACCCAGCACCGGACAGACATCACGTTCGACGAGTACCTGATGGAGATGGCGAAGATCGCCGTCACGGCAGCCTCTCACCAGGAGCGCGCGGAAGCGCTCGAGGAAGCTCTCGGCAAAGTCGCCGATGCCCTGCGGGACATGGCCACCGACCTGGCCGACGACCACAACATCGACAGCCGTGTTACCGACCAGATCCTCGATCTGTCCGAGGCCGCGGGGCGCATGAAGATCCAGGCTCAGCGCTGCGCTCAGGAGTGCAGCTTTGCCAAGGAGGCCGCCCGGCTCGCGGCCACGATGGTCGCGCGCATCTACGGCCGGGACATGGACGCCAAGGAAGACGCGGGGCTGAAGCACACGTCGGCCGCCGCCCACCACGATTAGCCCTGGGAGAAGCCGATCATGAGCGATCTCGTACCGCACACCGGCGGCGTGGCCTCCGTGCCGGCCGACGACGACAACCGCTACAAGGCCGTCCAGGCCAAGCTCAGCAAACTCGGGGCGGCGATGGACGACGCGGTCCTCGAACTGGAGGCACTGCGCCGTGACATGAAGGCCAACGCCGCCCGCACGCTGACCGTGGCCGGCGACATCGAACACGCCGACCTCGACCCCCTGTTCGTCGTGGCCACCAACGAGGTATCCGTCGCCTTGGGCGGCGCCGCCATCGAGGTGAAGAACCTCAACGACACCGCAGAAGAGGTCGTCGGCCTCACCCACCAGGCCAAGCGCACCCACTCCAAGCTCTACGGCGCGCTGGACGACATCCGCTCGAACCGGCGCGCGAAGACTCCCAGGCCAGGCTTCTTCAACCGCTGACCCCACTCCCCCACCCCACCCCACCCCACCCCGCCACGGGCGGCCCCGCGATACACCGCGGGGCCGCCCGTCCCGTTTGCCGAAGGAGTAGCTGGTGACCACGCCGCGCAGTGTCGCGCTCGAGCGCCTCGCCTACACCCTCGCCGCGCCTGTGCTGGCCGTGGCCCCGAACGTCTACCCCGACAGCCCCGTCAACCAGGTCGTGCAGCTGGCCGGCGCGGCCGGGATCGGTGGCATCTTCCTGGCTGCCAGGAGCGATGAGCCCGGCGCCGGACGCAAGATCCTGCGCTGGTCCCCGCTGGTCCTGGCCGCCGCCGTCGACGTCGCCGCCGGACACACTCCCGGCTGGGGCCCGTGGTGGCTGGACGGGCTGCTCGCCGCCGGATGGGCGGCGGCTGGATCCTTCGTGCTGCCGTTCTCCCGGCACACCCGCCGCCGTCACCGCCCCGCCGCCGTGGCCCCGGCCCGGCAGCCGCAGGTTGCCGAAGCTGCGGAGCCGTCCCCGGCCGTGCCGGACGATGGCGCGGACCTGCTCACCCGCGAGGTGCGGCTGATGTGGGAGAACGCCGGGATGCCCGGCCGCACGCACGTCGTCAAGGCCACACGGCACCCCGGCATGCGGCACGACATGACGATCCTGCTGCGCGCCTCGGAGCCCGGACGGCCGATCACCGGCCTGTCGGAGGCCGCGGTCGCCGCCCCGTTCGCTGTGCCTTCCAGTGACGTCGTCCTGGCGGAGGTCGCCATCCAGCCCGGCCGCCAGGGCGGTCCCGGCTGGATGGAGGCCCACATCACCCCCGACGCCAACCAGCGCCGCCGCCAGGCCCCCACCGACCAGGAGCGCTGGACGGACAAGGTCGGCTCGCCCAAGGGCGGTGCCCCCGGCTCGGTGCTGGTGCACAAGACCCGCGACGACGAACGCGGGGTGACCTTCTACCGGGCGAAGATGGCGGACTCCACCGAGACCCCGCGCATCGACCTGGCCAAGGTCTGCCGCGCACTGAAGCTCCCCGAGGACGACTCCTGCGTGTTCGTCCTCATCGACGGAGCCGAGTTCCTGATCAGCGCGTTCGATGAGCCGCCGCTGTCGCAGATCTTCTCCGCGACCCGTGAGCTGCTCACCCCGGACGCCAAGGGCATGTATGTGTGCGGGTTCACCATCACCGGCCAGCCGGTGAAGACGATGGTGTACCAGCACGACAAGAACGCCCCGGCCCACGGCCTCACGCTCGGGGTGTCCCGGTCGGGCAAGACGCAGTTCTTCGCGATCCACATGGCCGCCCAGTCCCTGGACGGACAGGTGGTGTGGCTGGGCACCGTCCGCAAGGACGAGAAGACCACCGTGCTCGGTCGGTACATCGACCGGCAGGGCTCGAACGCGCTGTGGATGGCCCGTTCGCTGCGGGCGGCGAAGGCGCTGTGCGAGATCCGCGCCGATATGCCGTGGCCGCACGACGGCCAGCCGCACGACTACAAGCCGGGCGACCCGCGCTGCCCGTACCGGCAGCTCAACGTCTACGGCGATGAGTTCATGACCGCGGCGCAGGACGCGGACTTCGGCGAGTTCATCCAGAAGGACGGTGAGGACCTCACGGTCACCGGCCTGAAGTACGGCATCGGCTTCAACCCGGCCGGCCAGTCGCCGTTCGCGCACAACGGATTCTCCACCGAGATGAAGGACAACCTGCGGCAGAACTCGAGGCCGGTCATCTTCAACATGGGCTCGCCCGGCGCCACCCGCAAGGCGGCGGAGGGCACCATGGAGAACGCCTACGACGTGCCGACCATCCCGGCCCGCTACTCCCGCAGCGAGGGTTCCGCGATCGAGCGGGCCATGCGCGGCGAGGCCGACCCGGAGAACGGCGTCTCCACGGGCGGTGTCGCGGTCATCGTCCTCGACAACGGCCGCGCCGTGCTCATGCGGTCGCTGTACGCGGACTTCGACACCGACCTGTCCGAGCTGTTCCCCGACGAGGTCAACCGGCTCACCGACCACGAGATCGCGGAGCTGGAGAAGCGCGGCCTGTGGTTCGACTGGAACGAGCCCGTGCGGCCCGGCGAGTTCTGGCCCGAGCCAGACGAGGACGACGACGGCGACAGCCGGTCCCGCCGCCGCGGCGGCGGAGGCGGCAAGGGCGGCGGCAAACGCAGTTCCACCAGCCGCTCCGAGCAGGTCACCTCACCCCGCCAGGCGCTGGAGGCCATCAAGAGCCTCAACAACGCCTGACCGATCCTCTACGCCACATCCATCCCGGGGCCGGTTTGCCCGAGCGCGGCCGGCCCCACCTCGTCTCTCACGAAGGAGGACCACCCGCCGTGGCCCTTTCCGTCTCCGCCGCCGTACTGCTGGGCATCATCGTGTTCGTCCTGCTCAAGGGCGGCTACGTCCGCGTCGGCTCCGCGCTGGCCTGCACGCTGTTCGGCTTCACCCTCGCCGCCACCGGCCTGGCCCCGGTCATCACCAGCGGCCTGGCCTCGTTCGCCGGCCTGATCTCCAGCCTCTGACTACGCCTCGGTCCACGGCGGGTCGGGCGTGTAGTTGAGCCCCTCGCAGAAGCGGCAGTCCCACTCCGAGGGGATCTCCCACTTGTCGACCCAGAAGCCGACCTGCTTGCCCACGAAGTAGTTGTCGCCCCCGCACCATCCGCAATCGAAGACGAACTCCACCAGATCCCCTTCCCCGCGCCTGATGGTTCGAGGATGCCCGGGGCGCAGGTGCGGTGACTACCCACCCGCCAGCCTCAACTCACCTGCTGCACAACGCCGAAGGGCGCCGCCGGACACGACTCCGGCGACGCCCTTCGCCGTTGCGCGCGGCCACTTCCCCACACGCCCTCCCGGCCATCACGGCCAGGAGGGCGCGCCCCTTCCCGCGTGATCGGAGAACCCCCATGGACCCCCTGAACACCACCCAACCCGGCATGCCCGAGTCCGAGGCCGCGGCCGAAGCCCGCCGCCTGATCGACGAATGGGCGAGCAAGCCCGTACGCCACCACCCCACCTCGTTCCGCGACGACACCGAGCCCCCGGCCTTCGGCACCACCCCGCCCGTGCGGCAGGAGGACCACCGGATCGTCCCGGCCTGGGCGGCCGGGATCGCCGTCGCGAGCATCGGCGTCGGCGCCGGCGTCACCGGCATCGGCTGCGGCGCCTGGCTCGTGCTCCAGGGCCTGGCCTCCGTCACGTTGAACAGCGTCCTCATGGTCACCCTGCCGTTCGCGGGCCTGGCCATGGCCGCCACCGCCATCGGCGGCGCGATCAGCAAGGCCCGAGCGGCCGTCACCAAGAACGTCTACGAGGGTCCGGTCACCCACCACACCGAGATCCACAACAACAGCACCACGCGCGGGGCGTTCTTCGCCCGCACCCGCAACGAGATCTACTGACCGGCCCCGGCCAGCCCCGCACCGCCCACCCTCCCCCTCACCGAAGGAGCAGCTACGCCATGCCCAGCAACGACAAGCCGGTCAACGGCCAGGACAACCCGTCCTTCCTCGACGTGCTCAACCAGATGCCGCCCGCACCGCCGGTCCCCGAGCTGGACGGCAAGCACGGCAGCGGACGGTTCGCGCGGGTGCGCGCCGCGTGGAAGACGTCCTGGGAGGAAGGCGGCTTCTTCTACCAGCGGTGGGAGGAGGTCTTCCAGGCCCGGCACGCCAGCCGACACGAGATCGCCAACTGGATCAAGGCGATCGCACTGTTCGGCGCTCTCAGCCTCATCGTGATGATGATGAACGCCGCCCGCGACATCGCCTCCGCCACGCTCAAGGGCCTGTCCGACATCCCGGCCACCAGCGCCAGCGACGGCAGCGGCCTCTGGGGCACCGTCGACCACCCCATCCGGGTCTTCCTCGCCGACCAGGCCGCGCACCTGTCCGTCGCCCCGGCCGCCCTGTACGCGTTCTGGCAGCTCACCGGCCTGCTCGGTCTGGTCGGCGGGTTCTTCGGCAACGCCGGCGCCCGCATTGCTTGGCTGCTGTTCGGGATCGGCAGCCTCGCGATGATCTGGTCCGCCGCCCCGGCCGGAGGCCGCGCAGCTGCTACCGGGCTCGCCGCCCTCATGTGGGCGCTGGCCAGCATGCTCGCCCTGCGCGGCCTGACCCTGCGGCCCATCGTCCACAACCACCCGCCGCAGTACCAGTTCAACCCCGCGCTCCACCTACACGCCACCATCCCCGCCCCCAGCCCGGCGGGCGATGACCTCGGTCCCGACAACATCCACCAGCTCCAGCGCTGACCTGACGCTCTGCCTGGCCCTCGCTCACCCCGCCCCGGGGTCGGCGAGGACCGGACAGGCCGCCCGGCCGCACGCACCACCGTCCCTGTCCCCACCGCACACAAGGAGATCCGCCATGCCGAACAAGACCCCAACGTCGGTGCAGGGCTGGTTCATCCCCGCGCAGGTCGCCGCCGCGGCCAAGAAGAAGCTGTCGTTACCGGCGCGCATCGCGCTGGGGGCCGTGGCGCTTCTCGCGATCGTGCTCGGCTCCCACACGAGCGCGGACGGTCAGCCCGCCACCCCCTCCCCGAGCCCGTCGGCCACGACGGCCGGGCGGTGACCTCCGTGGACCTCACACTCCCGTGGATGAGCCGCGCCGACCGGCGCCGCTGGCGGTCCGCCCGGACCATCAGCGACCTCGGTGAGCTGATGGCCCTCTGGCTGGAGGGAAAGATCGCGTCCCGCCTCGGCTACCAGCCGCGCTACGGGCCCGACGATGAGACCGCGCACCTGGTGCCCACCCTCGCCGCCCTGTGCCGGGCCGGATACGTCACCACTCAGTCGCAGCCCGGACTCGTCGGCACCAGCATGGACGGCCTGTGGTGGGAACAGCGCGCCGCCCTCGAGCTGGTGGTCACAGACCCGACCCTGTTCCACCGCCTGGTCGACGCCGCGTACGCGGCCGATCTGATCGTCCGGATCAACGACTACCGCCCCGACGGCGGCGTCCAGGAGCAGCCCGTCGTCGTCACCACCTGCGACGGCGAGGCCATGACCGCGTTCGGCGGCCGCATCTCCCGCGCGGACATGGCCATTCAGTGGCCCGGCCTGGACCGCGACCTCTACCGCGCGGTCAGCACCGGCACGTACGTCTCGATCATCGCCCCCGAGTACGGGGGCGCCGGCGAATGGATGTGGGTTGTCCTCGACTTCCTCACCGGCCAGCGCCGCCACGACCCGGCCGACCCGTGGGCGAGCAGCACCCCGCCCACCCGCCCCGCCCGCGGCTGACGTTCATCCAGCTCCGGTCGCTCCGCCTGGTCCTCGCCCACCCGCTCCGGCGCGGTGAGCGAGCACCGGACAGGCCAACCGGCCGCCAGCACCATCCCGCGCCTTGCCGACGCACCTCGCGCCGGCGGGGCGCGCTGCTTGCCGCCCACCGACGTCTGGAGGAACAGCCCGTGCTCATCCCCCGACCGCGCCGCCGGATCGGCAGGCCCCGCCCGCAGCGGCCCGGCCCCCGCTACCCGCGCCCCGCACCCCTGCCTGGCGCCTGGAGGCAGTGATGGGCGCCCCGCAGCACGAGGACATCGACCTGGTCGACGTCGACCCCTACGACCCCGGTGACGGCTCGATACCGGTCCTCCGGTGGAAGCAGGCCGGATACGAAAACCTGGCCACCCGCCGGCAGTTACGGGAGATGGGGCTGCGGCCCGGCGGCCAGCAGCCCGTTGCCCGCATCGAGTGCCGTCGCGGCCGGCGCATCGCCTACCTGTACCGGATCGACCTGGCGAAGCCAAAGCGGCCGATGACGCTCGCCAAGGAGCTCGCGCTCGACAAGGCGATGGCCGCACGGCAAACCTGCCCCCTCTGCGGCCGCCGCTACCACCACTGCCTTCCGCTCAAAACCCTTGGCAGCTGCCTGGAGTGCCATGACGGCACCCCCGCTGATCCCTCCAGCTACGTCATCGCCGCGGCCGCGCACCGGCTGGCTGCCTGAACTCAAAGAGTCCTAGCTGTGATCGCGCCAGTGGGCAAGGTTGTGTCGAAGGACCCAGAGGTGCGGATGATCCTCTCCCAGAGCCTGTGTCATCCGATCCAGCAGTTGCGTGGTTGCGGTAATGGCTCCTGCCGCATCCCCTGCACGACCTTGCCAGTAGGCGAAGCTGCCCCAGGCAGCGAAAGTGTGAGGATGACTCTCCCCGATGGTTCGTCGGCGAGCAGCAAGAAGTTGCGCATACGCGTCGGCAGCTCCGGCCGCGTCGCCCGCCTTCCCCTTCCATCCGGCGAGGTTGTGGCGGGTGGCGAGGGTGTCGGGGTGGTCGGGACCTAGTACGCGGAGGCGGTCGTCCAGGAGGTCGGCGAAGGCTTCGGCAGCTCCGGCCGCGTCGCCCGCCTCTCCCTTCCATCCGGCGAGGTTGTGGCGGGTGGCGAGGGTGTCGGGGTGGTCGGGACCTAGTACGCGGAGGCGGTCGTCCAGGAGGTCGGCGAAGGCTTCGGCAGCTCCGGCCGCGTCGCCCGCCTTTCCGTTCCAAAACGCGAGGTTGTGGCGAGTTTTGAGGGTTTCGGGATGGTCAGGGCCCAGTACACCGCTGCGGTCGCTCAGGAGGTTGGCGAGGGTTTGGGCGGCTCCGGCCGCGTCGCCGGCTTCTCCCCTCTGGATGGCGAGGTTGTTCCAAGCTTTGAGGGTGTCAGGATGGGCAGGGCCCAGCACACGGAGGCAGTCCTCCAGCAGGTCGGCGAAGGTTTGGGTGGCACCGGCCGTATCTCCCGTCGTGCTCTTCCAGGTGGCGAGGTTGTTGCGGGTGGCGAGGGTGTCGGGATGGTTAGGGCCCAATACCCGCAGGCAGTCCTCCAGGAGGTCGGCGTATGCTTCGGCGGCTCCGGCCGGATCGCCCATCTTCCCCTTCCATCCGGCGAGGTTGTTGCGGGTTCTGAGGGTGTCGGGATGGTCGGGTCCAAATACCCGGACCATGTGATCCAGAAGGCCGGCGAGGGCTTGGGCGGCTCCGGCGGCATCGCCCGCCTCCCCTTTTGAATGCGCGAGGTTGTTCCAGGTTGTGAGGGTGTCGGGGTGGTCTGGGCCAAGGACCCGGACCATGTCCTCTAGGAGGTCGGCGAGGGCTTGGGCGGCTCCGGCGGCATCGCCCGCCTCTCCCCTCCAAACGGCGAGGCTACCTCGGGTCCTGAGGATGTCGCGATGGTCAGGGTCTAGTACCCGGAGGCGGTTGGTGAGGAGGTCGGCGTACGCTTGGGCGGCTCCGGCTGCGTCGCCCGCCTCTCCCCTCCAACTGGCTAGGTTGTGGCGGACTTTGAGGGTTTCGCCATGGTCGGGGCCAAGTACTCGGACCGCGTCGTCCAAGAGGTCGGCGTACGCTTGGGCGGCTCCGGCTGCGTCGCCCGCTTCTCCCTTCCATCTGGCGAGGTTGTTACGGGTGGCGAGAGTGCCGGGATGATCGGAGCCCAGGTGACAACGGGCCGTTTCAAAAAAGTGCTGGTAGTAGTCGTGAGCAGCGGTGACCTGGCCTGCGGCTCCGAGGCTGGTACCGGTGCGGTACAGCACAGGGTGCGCGAACGGCCGATACAGATCGGTTTCTGAGTGTGCTGCGAGAGCGGTGGTGTTGGCGCGCAGGGCTTGGGCGAGTCGGGTGTCGCGTTCGATGTCGGGCCAGGCGAAGATCAGTGAGTCGGCTGCAGCGTGGGCGGTCTCGTGGCGTTGCGCGGGGTTGAGGGCGTCGCGGACGGCGTGTTGGAGAAGCTGGTGGACACGTACGGCGGTTACGGGTGTGTCGGGCGTGTAGGTGAGGAGGCTGAGTCGGCGCAGGGCGCTGATCGCCCGTTCCACCTCCGCTGCCAAAACCGGTTCTGCCTCGCCTGAGTCGGCCCCGTTCTTAGCTCGTAGCTGGTTGTCGGACTGGCATGTGCGGTTGTAGGCGAGGTAGGTGCGGGCGGGCTCGCTGGTCAGGACGGTGGCGGGAATTCCGTACGGATCGAGGTAGGCGGCGAGTTGGAGGAGGGGGCGTGCGAGCCCTTCGGGTCTGAGCGTGTCGGCGTGGTCGATGGACAGTTCCCACGCGGCGGCGACGGTATGGGGTTGCTGGTCGGGCAGCAGGTCGGGGGCAAGGTCGCGCAGCTCAGTCGCCCGGTCGGCGAGGGCCTGCCGGTAAGCATCGACGGTGCTGCTGGTATCGGCTAGGTAGGCGGCCGCCTGCGACAGAGCGAGTGGCAGGTGCCCGAGGTCCGCGGCCAGCGCTGCAAGGACCTCATCTCGTTCAGTTCGTTCGTACGCGGCGAGCGCTTCGGATAGGTAGGCGATGGCCTGCTCGGGGGTGAACAGGCCGACCTGCAGGCGGTTTCGGCCGGGCCCGGCGAGGGCTGCATCCTGGCGGCGAGTGGTGATCAGGGTGCGCCCATGGGGGCTCGCCGGCGGCCACAGGCCGTCCATGTCCTTGGGGAGGGTGAGGTCGTCCAAAACCACCAGCCATCGCAGTGGTGCAGCCGACCGTTTCGGGGCGAGCCACGCCAGGAAAGCGTTGGCGGCCTGGTCCGGATCCTCCAAACTGCTCGCGCAGAGTTCACGGCCAGCCTGTGCGAGGCGGTCGATGATCGCGGACCGTTCGGTGGCGGTTACCCACACCACCACGTCCACCGTCCCGGCAGCGAGCACCGTGCGGGCGTAGTCGGCGGCTATCTGGGACTTGCCAACGCCCCCCAAACCAACGAGCGCGCCCCCTGCGGGGATCCCCCCCGCTGACCGGCCCTCGAGGATGGCAGTACCGCCGCCCTCCAACATGGCCTGCAACTGATCGGCCTCCGCACGGTGTTGGAAAGCCAGGGCGGCCGGAGGGATCGGCCCGACCAGCCGTGGCTCAGGCCTTGGGCCGCTCTCGAACACGTCGCTCGGTCCGCTGCCGGTTTCATCCGCGTGGTCCAGAGGCCCGAGCGGCAGTGCTTCATCGGTCGCGTCTGCACTGCCCGCAGCCACATCACGGAGATCGAGCAGATTTTGGACGTCGAGTCTCAGCACGGTGGCAAGCGCGGTGACCGTGTCCATGCTCGGGATCGGCCCGTCAGCACGAAAGAACTGCTGCACCGTCGTCCGGGAAACCTTCACCCGCCCCTGAGCCGTGCGCTCAGCCAACGCCGTCTTGCTCAGACCGACCGTGACCCTGGCTCGGTCGACCGTCTTACGCAACTCTGCCAAAGCCTCTTCACGCGTCATACCCGTGTCCCCCGCGTCGTGCTACCGCCGTCCCAGCGCCGTGGTGTGTTCAGCACTGCACCACATTGTTCAACACCGTCCACAGCGAACACCGTTGAACACCAGAACCGCGACGTTTGTGTGCGCCGGCACCTCGGCCGGGCCACACCGCGGAGGAACCCGTGCTCGCCACCATCCTGCTCACCATCGCCCTCATCTTCGTCATCGCACTCCTGGCCGCCGCCGGAGCAGCCAAGCTGGCCCGCCTGGACGGTGCCAGCTACCCCACCGCCCTGACCCGTGCCGCGATTGCTTTCACCGCCACGCTCACGCTCGCTGCCGCCATCGCCGCCGCCCTCGCGGCCCTCCGATGATTGACGACAGCCCTCACGCCCCGCGTACTGCCCAGACTCAGCGACCCCCACCTACTGTTCATCCAAACCGCGCCCCGCCGACCTTGCTGGTCGGCGGGGCGCGGTGCGTCCACGATCTGCTGGAGGAGATCACTCGTGCTCATCCCCTGACCGCGCCGCCGGATCGGCCAGCCTCGCCCGCTACGGCCCGGCACCCACTACCCAATCCAGCCTTGGCGGCTGCCCAGCGCCTGGAGGCAGTGATGGACACCTCGCAGCACCAGGACGTCGACCTGTTCGACGTTGCTTTCTCGAGCCACGATGGCGCCCCCGGCTGATCCCTCCAGTTACGTCAACGCCGCGGCCGCGCACCGGCTGGCCGCATGACCTTGCAATCGCGGATCGCCTCTGGCGGCTGCCTGACCCGCCCGAACTAGCCCCGCTTGTCGGCGGCTGGTCCGGGCGGCGTCCAGGGGAGCCGGACAGCCCGGCCCGTCACCCGGAGGACCTCATGCACCTGAACGACATGCACGACAGGGCGGCTTCGCTTCTGCTCGCCGCCCGAACCGAACGAGGCGAGCGGCGCCAGCACATGATCGAAGAAGCCCGCCTGTGGATCGACCTCGCCACCACCATGCCGGCCGCCCCGCCCGCGCAGGCCGTCCCGGACGGCACCGTGGTGCAGATCCGCACCCGCAGCGGCGCCCTCACCGTCGTCCAGGAACACACGGCCTGGGGCGACACCACCCTGTACCCGTGGCAGTGCCTGGGCTGCGGCCACGGCCGCGATCCCCACTACGGCGACGGCGAACCGCGCCGCGACGTGGCCGTCGAACAGGCCACCCGGCACGCCCGCCGCTGCTGGGCACACCCCGCCCCCGCAACCGAGCCCCTGACCACAGGAGCCGGTCCCGTTGATCTGCAAGGAGAATCCGCATGAAGGCCTTCCGTCTGGACAACGCGCTGCCCCTCGACACGACGATCCCTGACAACGCGCTGGTCTGCCTGATCGGTGCGGCCGGGGCGGGCAAGTCGACGTGGGCCAGCACCTGGCCCGGCACGCAGGTCCTCGAACTCGACCGGTTCCGGGCCCTGGTCAGCGACGATGCGGGCAAGCAGGAAGCCACCGACGACGCCGTGTTCGCACTGCAGGCCGTCCTGGAGGCCCGCCTCGCCCGCGGCCTGATGACGGTCGTCGACGCGACCAACAGCGAGACCGCGGTGAGGGCCGGCCTCATCGCCACCGCGCGCCGTCACGGTGTGCCCACCGTGGCACTGGTCGTCCCCACCCCGGCGTCCGTGTGCGTCGAACGGCAGGACGGCCGCCCCGACAACCGCAGCGTGCCCGCGCCGATCGTCCGTGCCCAGCATGCCGCTGTTGTCGACGCTTGGCCCGGCCTGCCCGGCGAGGGCTTCGACCACGTCGTCGTCGCGGAGAACATCCACCGCCTGGAGCCGCTGCTTCAGCGGCTCAGCGACGCCCGCCGCGCTGACCTCGGCTGGGACGGCTGCCCGGGCCTGGGAGACCTGCTGCTCGTACGCCGGGTGTTCGGCCCCGAGATCCTGCCGATGTGGTGCTGGCGCGACGGCTCGCAGCTCGCCGACGGCGACCGCGTCGCGGAGATCAGGCTCGGAGCAGACCGCATCCTCCTCGTCCTGCGCACCGACGTCGACGGGGCGGGCGACGTCGGCTTCGAGGTCCTGGTGGGCTGCCCGGTCGACGACGAATGCGACGGGCAGGCGTGGGCGCCGGCCTACAACGTGACCGATCTCCTGCGTGCCCTGACCGGCGCGCTCATGACCGACCCGGACGTGCACTGCACAGTCCACGGCGGCACCGGCGACGTTGACCAGGAGGCCGACGACCACGACCTCCAGAGCGACGACCCCGAGGGCCGCGCCGACCTGGAGGAGCAGTACGCGGACGCGATCCTCGAGTGAACCAGCCCCCCCCGCCCCGCGCCCCCTCAAGGAGGAGCGTCGTCATGACCACCACAGTCCCGGGCGTCAGCGAGGACACCAACCTGGACGCCGCCTGCACCACCGTCGCGGCGGAGGTCCCCCGCACCGACGGCAAAGCGTCGCTGCTGCTGGCGTTCAACGGCGTCGTTCTCGCCGGACTCACCGGGGCCGCTAACACGGGCCTGCCGGCCGTCACCACGGTGGTGGGCGCGGCCACCGTGCTCACCCTGGGGGCGGCGGCCGTCCTGCTGCTGTTAGTGGTCCGCCCCCGCCTGCAAGGCACCGACCGCGCCAGCTTCCCGTACTGGGCAAGCCTGGACGACGACACCATCCGCACGAGCATGCGCGCCGATGCCCGCCCCGCCCGCATCCGCGGCCTGTCCGGCATCGCCCTGCGCAAGCACCGGCAGTTGAAGCGCGCGGTCGACCTCAGCCTGGCCGCGCTCGCCCTCCTGCTCATCGCCGCCGCCAGCGCCCTGATCTGACGGTCCCGCGTCCCCTCCCGCCCCGGCTGCTCGCCGACCCGGGGCGGGAGCGGGCGCGGGACCGGACAGCCCGGCCCGGCACCCCCGGAGAAAGAGAGGTTCGACATGCACGACACCCTCACCGCGGCGCCCCGCCCCTACGACGCGGACTCGCCGCTGGCCCACCTGCTCGACATGGTGCAGGCCGTCGGCCAGCCGACCGAGGACGAACAGCGCGACGACGCTGTCACGGCCGCCGCCCACCACGTCTACAACGCCTACCCGGACACCCTCGCCAAGGTCCTGTACGCCATGGACTGGATCGGTCACCCGGCCCTGCACTCCCCCGGCTTCGCCTTCGAGCCGGCCGCGACCGCGTGGCTGGACGGCGGGCTGTGGCTGCACCACACCCTGCGCCTGAGCGAGGCCGACGGCGCCGTTGACGTCCTCACGCTGATCGTGCCGTGCACCTGCGGCCGCGGCTACACCGACATCGTCCTGGACTGCGAGGACATGCTGATCGAGATCCTCGCCGTACTCCGGCCCACCCACGGCAAGTCCGTGCACGACGACCGCCATGGTGACTGCCGCACTGTGCGGCCGGTCGCCCCGCTGGGCAGGCCGCTCGCGGTCGTCTGAGCCTGGAGGCGCCCGCAGCATCGGCAAGATTTGGGCGCACGGCCGCCCCCAGGCCGCCGACACCACGCGGACGCCGGCGGCCTTCAGCATGCCGCACCGGCCCCCGCCGACCGGCACCACACCCACTCGAACAGCAAAGAGGCGCACCCCCTACGCCTGGACAGCCCGGGGTGCGCCTCTTTCCTTTGTCCGCCCGCACGGGCGGGAGGAGGCCTTCATCATGCCCAAAATCGGCGCCTTAGGTCAGCCGACCCGCGCACTTCTCGTCACCGCGGCCGCCGTGCCGCTGACCGGCTGGACGGTGCACGCCCTTGCGCTGCACCGCCAGCTCGCCGCCGCCCGCCGCGACCCGCTCACCGGCCTGTGGGGCCGTGACGGCTACACCACCCGGGCCACCACACTGACCGCCCGTCACACGACGGCCGCGATGGTGCTCTTGGTCGACGTCGACCACTTCAAGCAGATCAACGACCGCTTCGGACACCCGGCCGGCGACCGAGTCCTGGTCGCGACCGCGGCCCGGCTGACCGCGTGGGCGGGCAGCCACGGCGTGGTCGGCCGGCTCGGAGGAGACGAATTCGCGCTCGCGGTACGGATCGGTGCCGCGCACCGACGGCTGCGCCTGGACCAGCTCGCCGCCGCACTCGCCGAACCCGTCGACACCGGCGACGGCCGCCTGGTCGACGTCACCGTCTCGATCGGCGCCGCCACCCCCGACGCCATCGGCACCACCGACCTGCCGACGCTGCTGCGGGCCGCCGATGCCGCCATGTACGCGGGTAAGCACACCGGCACCGCCGTCCTCGCCGACCGCTCCCACGCCGCCGCGGACTCCATCAACGGGCGCCGCGCCGGCCGCCCCGGCACCACGCCCCTCGGAGCGACCGCATGACCGCCACCCTGTACGCCCCGGACTGGATCCGCGGCATCACCATCAAGCAGCCGTGGACCGCGTGCATCGTCCACGGCGACAAGCGCATCGAGAACCGGCCCAAGGCGTGGGCGCCGGGCTGGCGCCTGCTGCACGCCGGCGCCAAATCCGGCCTGGACCGGCACGCGCTGCGCGACCCGCTCGTGGCCCGCACGATCCGCGGCCACCAGCTGCACTTCAGCGCCGTCCTCGCCGTCGCCCGCATCACCGGCTCCCACCACAGCACCACCGACACCGACGGCCCGTGCTCCCCGTGGGCGCAGCCCGGCGCCTTTCACGTGCAGCTCGACGACGTCCACGAACTGCCACTGCCCGTGCCCTGCCGCGGCGCCCTCGGACCGTGGCGCGTCCCGCTCGACGTGTTCGAGCAGGTCCTGACCCAACTCCCCCACCTCAGCGAGCTGTTCCCGGAGGCCACCTCATGACCCGCTCTCGCATGGGCGTCGCCCACTCCACCGATCACGGCACACCGGACCCGCGGTTCCCCCAGCCGCAGAGCCCCACCCCCACCCGCTGCCAGAGGGAGCCGCAGCTGTTCGACCGTGACTACGGGGACTGCCGCAAGGAGGAAGAACTGGCCAAGGCCCGGCGCGCCTGCTCCGGCTGCCCCCTCGTCACCGACTGCCTGAAGTGGGCCCTCGTCAACGAGGACCTCACCCGGGTGGGGATTTTCGCGGGCACCACACCCCACCAGCGCAAGCAACTGCGCAAGCGGCTGATCGACCGCCTCGGACCGGACTGGATCGACGTCCTCGCCGACCAGGACCAGGCCCGCCGCGAGCGGGCCGCCGCCGCCCGCCACACCCCGCTGACCGTGAACCAGGCCCGCATCATTCGGATGGACCGCGAGGTCAACGGGCCGATGCCGACCGGCCGACTGCTCACCCCCGCGGCACAGCAGCGCAACCGCGACCGGCTCGTGCACGCCCTGTCGGCATAGCACGGTGCCCATCCGACCCGAGAACGTCCACCGCTACCCGCCCGACTGGCCGCAGATCTCCCTGGCCATCAAGAAGCGGGCCGGGTGGCGGTGCGAGTGCGAGGGCGAATGCGGCCGCGGCACCCACCCCGGCCGCTGCCCCAACCATCACGGCGCTCCGGCGTACGGCACCGGCAGCACCGTCTGCCTCACCACCGCCCACCTCGATCACACCCCCGAAAACTGCCACCCCGAGAATCTGCGCGCCATGTGCCAGGGCTGCCACCTGCACTACGACGCCGGACACCACGCCGTCACCCGCGCCACGACCCGCGCCCGGGCCCTCACCGAGGCCGGGCAGCTCACCGTCGACGTCGGCGCGGCCGCCACCCCGGTCATGCCGCCCACCCGCCGGCAGACCCCGCCCACCGACCCGACCCCCGCGGCCCCGGGCACCGAACAGCTCCTCCTGAACCTGCCCGCGCCCTGTGAAGGGATCCACCCATGAAGCTCACCATCGACCAGAGCCACCTCGCGGCCGCCATCGGCTACGCCGCCCGCAGCCTCCCCGCCCGGCCACCCGCCCCCGTCCTGGCCGGCGTCCTCCTGGACGCACTGGACGACCGGCTGCGCGTCAGCGCCTTCGACTACGAGGTATCCGCCGACACCAACTGCCCCGCCACCGTCACCGAGAACGGCCGCGCCCTGATCTCCGGCCGGCTGCTGTCCGACATCGTGGCCACCGTCCGCGGCGACGTGCACCTCGAACTCACCGGCAGCCGCATGCTGCTGCGCGCCGGCTCGGCCCGCTTCACCCTGCCGACCCTGCCTCTGGAGGAATACCCGGCCTTGCCCGAGCCCAGCGCCACCACCGGCACCCTCGCCGGAGCCGACCTCGCGGAAGCGGTCACCCAAGTCGCCTGCGCGGTCGGCAAGGACGACACCCTGCCGCTGCTCACCGGCATCGGCCTGCGCCACGACAACACGGCGGGCGCCCTCACCCTGTACGCCACCGACCGCTACCGGTTCGCCGTTCGCACCCTGACGTGGAAGGACGCCGACCTGCCCGACGGCACCGCCGTGGTGCCCACCAAAGCCCTCCTCGACGCCGCCAAAGCCGTCGCCGACGACACCACCGTCGACCTCGCCCTGCCCACCGCGAGCTCCGGCCTGTTCACGGTGCGCGGCACAGGCCACACCAACACCATCCGCGCCATGGAGGGCGAACTCCCCAAGTACGAGGCTCTCTTCCCCACGGAGTTCGAGCACCAGGCCACGGTGGAGGTCGCGGCGCTCAAGGCGGCCGCACAGCGCGTCGCCCTGGTCTCCGCCAAGAAGGAATCGCCGATCAAGCTCACCTTCACGGCCGACGACACCCTCGTGCTGGAGGGCGGCACGAGCGACGACGCCCAAGCCGTCGACAACGTCGACACCAGCCTCGAAGGCGGCGAGCTGAGCATCGCCTTCAACCCGGCCTTCCTCATCGACGGCCTCACCGCCCTGAACACCGACCGCGTCCAGTTCCAGTTCACCACCGCCACCAAGCCCGCCGTCCTGCGCGGCCACAACACCGACGGCCAGGCATTGCGCTACCTCCTCATGCCGATCCGCCTCACCGGCTGACCCGCGCACACCCACCCCTGACCTGCGGGGCGGCCGTCGACATGCTCCGGCCGCCCCGCAGCACCACCACCTCGAAGCAACCCGAAGAGGACCCGTGACCGCCACCCCTGACACCAGCCAGCCCACCGCACACGCCTGGCTCGCCGCCGCCGAAGCCGCCCACCAGGAACAGCAGAACGACACCGCCGCCCAAGGACTGGAGCGCGCCCGCCGCCACGCCGACCTGATCAACGCCCGCCTCGCCGACCTCGGCATCACCCCGATCGAAGCCGCCCGCGTCGACGACCGCGGACACCTGCGGCAAGCCCGGCTCACCCAGCCCGAATACGAGCCGCACACCTACTACGAGGTGCGCGCGGCCTGGAGCGAGAACGACAAGCAGGTCGAACTCCACACCGCCGACTGGGAGGACAACAGCCCCACGTTCGGCCGTGTCCGGCTGCTGAACTCACTCGCCGACGTCGCCGCCGCCCGCCGCGAGACACCCACCCTCCCCACCCCGCGCCGCAACTACCACCAAGAGGCGATCCGCGCGATCGACAGCCTCAACGTCGACCATCTCAATAACCCCGGCGCCGAAGCGGTCGCGACCGCCATCCACGGCGCCACCGCAGCCCTGCTGCACCTGGCCGACACCATCGCCCGCGAACAGGAGCCCGTACGGTGAAGCGCACCCCCTTCTTCCGCCGCTGCGGCACCGCGGCCGGCCCCCTCGCCCCCGAGGACCAGGCCGTCGTCGACGCGTTCCGCGCCCTGCTCAACGCCCGCAACAACCCGCAGCCCTGGACACCCGGCAGCGGCCAGGACGTCGCCGTACGGGTGGGCCCGTTCATCGAACGCGCCCACCCCCGCCCCGGCGACGACCACGACCCCGACCTGATCGCCGTCTCCCTGGTCCACCCCGACACTCCTCACGCCGCCGCCTACCTGCACGGCCACCAGCTCGGCTACACCGGCAGGGGCTGGCTGCGCTGCGAGACGACCACCATCCTCGGCATCTGGCAGCCCGCCTACGCGATGCTCACCCACGCCGCCGCGAATTTCCGCCTTCCCGACGACGTCGGCATGGCCCCCGCCCACTACGGCGTCCACGTCGAAGCCCGCCGCAGCGACAACACCGGCCACGTCGTGCTGCGTCTCGGCCCCAGTTCACGGAGTGCAACCAAGCAACGCTCCATCACCGTTCCGCCGAGAAGCCCTCGGTCCTAGGTGACGGCACCCGCGCACCGAGTAGCTTGAGACCTGAAGCGCCAAGGACGACGTAGGCTCGTGCATCCCATTAATCATGGGATGCACGAGCCTTTTTGCGTTCCAGGACCAGCCGCTGCCCCTGTTTGAAGGCTTGCGCTGAGTCGTCGTGGCCTTGGTCGGCTTGGCCCGTCTGCAGGGTCTGGGTCGTTGTCCGCGGACAACAAGACAACGCTCAGAGCGACTTGTCCCACCAGCAGCGCGCAGCCCCTCGACTGAGGTGTCAACACGCGTGCCGAGACCCCACTCCAAAGAGTAACTACCACTTGTGAGCTGGGATGTTACTGCTTCCGCTCGACCGAGTAGCGCGGCATTGCAGCAAGTTGCATAAACATCTGCGCCCGTTTCCGTGTCGTCTCTCTTCGAGAGACGACACCGACGTCGGCTCGATGGGGGAACCGTCCACCCCGCTCCCGCCGGAGGAACCAATGAACGATTCGCTGCACCCGTCTCAACCAGAGAGGAGTCCGCTTCCGTCCGATGCCACGCCGTCCTGGGCGCTTTCTGGTGACACCGACGCGGACGAAGACTCACGGGCGCAGTTGGAAATGGTCGACCAGCTCGGTTCGAAGCTGTACGGCCTGTATCCCAACCTGTGCGTTGTATGCCGACGCAAGGGGTTGAGCCACCACGACAGCGAAGAGGCCGCCATGGAGGCAATCCGCCGGGTGCTCACCGCCATGAGCAACGGCAAGAAGCCAATCTCCTTGAAGTTGTACACCTTCGCAGCCCTCTTCAAGGTCATCGGCGAATTCAAAGGTGCGCAAAAGGGGGGCATGACCTGCTCCCTTGATGAGGCCCCGGAGCCAGTCGCCGTAACCCCTGTGCCCGTGCGCCTGCCTGATGACAGCACCGTCCACGACCTTCTCAAGGTGCTGACGCCCCGCCAGAAGGACGTGTACCTGATGCGGTTGGTCGGCCAGAAGACAAATGCGGAGATCGCCGAAGAGCTCGGCATCTCCCCCGCGACCGTGGGGGTGCACGTCTACAACGCCCAGCTGCGCCTGTCGATCTACGAGGACGAGGACGAGGACGAGGGTCCCGAGAACCCGCTCAGCTAGGCCTCGTCTCGGGACCACGGCGACGGCAGCGCTCCCTTTCTGTCCCTCTCAACTGCCACAAGCAGGAGGGAGGGACGCCGTCCAGAGCGCTAGCCCTACGTCCCCGTGATCGGTGAGTCGATGCCTACGGGCAGCGAAAAAGAAGGAGACCAATCTTGTCCATCCACAGGTACATCCAGGCGATCTTCGCCTGGATTGGCATGCTCTTCTGGGCGCCCTCCGCCCAGGAGCGGAAAGCGTTCGAGCTCAGCGAAGGCGAGTGGGCCCGACGCTACTCCCGGCTGCTGACGGAAGCCGGGGCTTCTGCTACCGGACCACGCACCCACACGGTCAGCCAGCGTCAGCGAACGGCGACGCGGCAGGAGCGGCGAAGGCGTAACAGCCGCATCTGGATCCCAGGCGGTCTCCTCGCCCTCGGCGCCGCGATTCCACTTTTGGCTGTTCAGCCGAAAGTCGTGGCCTGCCTCCTCGTGCTGGCTGCTGTGCTTATCGTCGCCGTGTGGCTGACGCGCCGGCACACCATCCGGACAGCGCTTCAACCGCGGCCCACGGAGAACATTCAGCTGGTCAAGGCCCATCACCCACGCACGGACGTCGCTGCCGAAATCTGCATGACCTCCGCAGTCAACGGGGCACGACCGAGGACGGAGGCCGGGGCTTCTCCTACCGGCCCCTACAGCAATACGGCCAACCATCGGCAGCACGCGGCACCTCAGCCGCAACAGGCCAACCGCCACCACCGCACCTGGATCATCGCGGGACTGCTGGTGCTTGGGCCCGCATGCGTCCTGCTGGCCTTCCCGCCGCAAGCCGCGACCGGGATGCTCTTGCTGGCTGCTGCGCTCACCGTCACCGTTTGGCTGACCCGCCGGCACACCATCCGTACCGAATCCGGCACATCACGGCACACCGCTAGCGAAGCAAAGCGCGACCAGCACGTCCTGCACGGCCCCTTCGCTCTTACTTGCGTCGTGGTGACGAGCAGCATTTTCGCGGCCGACGTACTTCACCTGATGGCCTGGCAGTGACATGACTGTGCCCGCTGCACACAGCGTGAGGGCTAGACACAGCGGGCACGGACCTCCGATGAAGGAAGCCCATGAACCACCATCCCACTTCGAAGCTCCCTGCACACCTCAGTAAAGGAGATGACCAGTGAACCTCGCCTGGCTCTCCTCCATCCCGGGCGCCCTGCTCGGCGCCCTGGCGATGTACTACATGGCCCGCGTGCAGCGGACCGACCGCCAACAGGAACTCGCAGCGCAGCGCCAGCAGGACGAAGCGCGTGCAAGGCGCGACGCCTGGAGGACGGAGCACGACAGCCTGCGGGAACTGCTCATTGCGGCCGCAGACCTCGCCTACCAGGTCCAGACCCGAGGGCCGCTGACCAGCGCGGACTTGGACAGCCTCAAGGCCAGCAAACTCCACATGGATCTGGAGCAGGCATCCCAACGGCTCCTGGATGAACTCCAGGAGCCAATCCGGACCACCGCGAAACGGGTTGCGGAGCTACTTCCCCACGCGATTGCGAGCGACGACGACACCTTGAGTGCCTACGAAAGTGTGCGCAGCGGCGAGACCACAGCAGTAGCGTCAACGCGAACCATCCGCAGCGAGCACATTCGGGCCGTCGCTCAAGACCGCGCTGCAACAGATCTAGCGGAGGCTGTCGGTGCCGCCCGCCGCGCCCTGACCAAAGCCTGGGGCGGGTAGCCGGCGCCGACTGGGAAACGAAGCGGCTCCCGCCGGATCCACTCCGGCGGGAGCCGCGCTTTGCTCACCACTCTCCAGTCAGAAGAACTCAGCTGTCTTCATCCGCAGCGACGTGCTCTACGAGTAGCTCGGTCAGCTCCGCCAGCTCCTGCAGCGTGAGGCGGGCCTTGAGGTCCGCAGCGATCTGGTGGGGATCGCGCAGCACGATGGACGACGGCTCCGTCTTCCTGTTGCGCTGCTGCTCAGGAACGCCAGGCCGGGCGGCCGCAGAGGCTTCCTCCTGCGGCTTGTTGTCCGCGGACAACAAAGCGGTACCAGCGGAGCGCTTTTCCGGCACTGCACCAGGTGTCCCACTGAGAGACCCGCTAGTACCAGCGGGCTTGTTGTCCGCGGACAACAAGCCCGCCGACTGGTCCGCCACGGATGATTCCGCTTCCAACTCTGCATGGTTATTGTCCGCGGACAACGAGACGCTGGCTGCATCAGCTTGAACCCTGCGCGCGGCCTCCAGTGCCGCCTTATCCTGCTCCTTAGCGAGAGCGACCGCGGACTTCGTCTGCTCAAGGTGCTCCAGCAGCGCAGCAGCGTCGAGCCCTGGGCTGTCCTTCAGGTGACGAGCAAGAAGACGGCCATCTCTCTCCGCGAGACTGCCAGCGCTCAGCATCGCCTGGATCTCTTCCGGCAGCTCCAGCAGAGAAAGCTGGTTGGTCACCCACGACCGGTCCTTGCCCAGCTGCTCGGCAGCCCGGGATCGAGCGCCGCGCTCCGACTTCTCCGCGCAGATATCCACGAGCTGCTGTACGCCGCGGGCACGCTCTATGACATCGAAGTCCTCACGGTCGAGGTTCTCCTTGAGCAGGTGGTTGATGAACTCTTCCCGCGAGGACGCCAGATCGTCGCGGACAACGAAGTCGAGCGCGTCGAGACCGACGTGGAGGCCACTGCGATAACGGCGCTCCCCGTTGATCAGAACGTGCTTGACGGGCCCGATCCGCTCCTCATGGTCCGGCCACAGCGCAAGATAGGCGTCGCGGCTCACCGCCACGCAGGCAGCAAGCTGCGCCTGGCGCAGCTCCTCGCCGAACCGGGTGAGCTCCTCGTCCGTACCGAAGTTCCGGCGCGGGTTCAGCGGAGTGGGGGAGACCTCGTCCAGGTGCAGCCGCACGAGTTCGTAGGTCGGCACGTCACCTTGGGCGACAGCCTTGGCGCGGCCCCGGGCACTGCGGCCCCTCGGTACCTGGCCGAACGACCTTCCGGTCCCGAGCTGGTCGGCCTTACTCATGCGCTGATCCTCCGTGCCACAGTTCGCATCACATCCGCCTGGTCGCCATACGGGGCGTGCACCAGCAGCGGCTTCTTCACGCGGACAGCTTCTCGCTGATCCTTCAGTTCCGGGATGACAGCCAGGACAGGGGGATCACCGATGTGGTTCCACTCGTCGAGCGACGAGGTGGCGACATAACCCTTGCGGCTGTCGTACATGTTGACCACGAACCCCAGCAGCGCGATGCCGATGTTCAGGTCCTCGATGAGGTCCTGGATCTGGTCATAGAGCATGTCGTAGGCGTCGGCAGAAGAGTCCTCGGCAAGCACCGGGATCACGATGCCGGAGGTGCCGTCCTCCTCACCCTCACGGGTGCGGCAGTAGTACAGCGCCGTGTCCATGGCGTAGCCCAGGCTCGGCGGGCAGTCGACGACGATGTAGTCAAAGAGCTGCTCCAGAGGTTCGAGCGCCTTCTCGAGCGCGGTCTCCTTGATACGCACTGACCGACTGGTCGCCAGTTTTGCGTCGAGCAGGAAGGCGTCCTTGCAGGCCGGCAGCAGCCACAAGTGGTCCTCGAAGTCACCGCCCTTTATGGGCACGAGCAACTCGTTCAGCTCGCCCTTGGCCTCGCCCAGCATGTGCTTGGCCAGGCTCGGGTCGTCGATGCCCAGCAAGTCATAGCCGAGCTGCTTGGTGAGATGGCCTTGCGGGTCGAAGTCGATGAGTAGAGTGCGGTGTCCGGATTCAGCGAGGGCCTGGGCCACACCGGCGGAGACCGACGTCTTTCCGACGCCGCCCTTCTGATTACCGAAGATGACCCTGCGGGCCCCGGTGACCCGCGGCGGCTTCGGCCTGGGGGAGGGGTTGTTATCGATCCACAGGCGGATCGACTGGGCGATGCCCTGGTTGTAGGAGATCTTCCGAGCCGTGCAGTCCTTCTTGAGCGTGCCGTACAGCCCGGCCGGCAGGTAGGTCGCGAACGACGTGCCACCGCTGGTATCAACGACAGCCAGTCCCTTGGACTTACGCCAGGCCTCAACGCCCTCAGTCACGGCGTCCTGGATGTCCTTGCCCAGTTCGGCGGCACGAACCTTCAGCTCTTTGCGCAGCTCAGAAGGCAGCTTGGCTACTACCTTTTCCCGATCGTTCGGGTCGTATGGCGCGGTCATGGCGCTACCTTACTCATCCCGACGGGGTCGAAGGCTACACAACCCTCGTGTTTCCTCTGTTGCTTGTTGTCCGCGGACAACAAGCAACAGAGGAAACACGAGGGTTGATACCCACCGCGCAAGAACGGAAATACCGGACCTAGTGCGTAGGACCACAACAGACACGATGTGCGGAGCTTGCGCTTCCGCGAGGTTGCTCCGGTTGGCGAGAGCGTTGGGGAATGACACGGACTGCTAGAAAAGGGCGGGCTTCGGCGGCCGCGCGTTGCGTCTAATGGACGACGTGACTGATCAGGCCTCTCCCGCGTTGTGGCGGTTCATCCAAGACGACGACCCCGACGCGTTCACGCTCGTCGTGGAAACCGCTAACGGGCCGTACATCCGGCGCATACGTCCGGCGCTGCCCCTGCCGTCCGACGTGGAGCACGGCCCGGGGGCCGAGGCAGCAGTCCACACCGCCGCCGCCACCTGGGGGCTGTCCGACTTCGTCTTCCAGCCCGCGTACGCCAGCAAAGGCTCCGGACGGCGCGAACTCGGCGACAGGCTGCTGCTCGCCGGCGGACGCGGCGCGGTGATCCAGGTCAAAGCGCGCACGGTCCAGCCCAAGGACATCAGCAGCGAGGTGGCCTGGATTAAGAAAGTGGCAGCCAAGGCCGTACGCCAGGCCAAGGGCACGGTGCGCCAGTTGCGGATGCTGCCCGCAGACATGACCAACGGCCGCGGGTGCACGCTGTCCGTCGACGGAAACGCCTACGAGTGGATCGGAGTGTTCCTGCTGGACCACGAGCAGGTCCCCGAGGGAACGATCTGCCCGCTGGAACCGATCGGCATCCCCACGATCGCTCTGACGCGGCGGGACTGGGACTTCCTCTTCGACCAACTTCGCTCCACCACCGCAGTCCTGGACTACCTCTTCCGCGCCGCCGTCGAACCCCCTGTCGCGCTGGGCGAAGAGCCCGTGCGGTACTACGAGTTCGCCGCGGCCGATGCCGAAGCGCCTCCCGGCCCCCTCAACCCCGAAGTCGCCGCACTCGGCGGAACCCACTTCTCCACCCCGCTGCTCCCGCAGGCGCCAGTGGGATCGGACCAGGCTCATCGGGTGATGCGCATCATCATGGAAGATGTCGCCACCAGCGCGATCCGATCACAGATCAGTGAGTCCAACCGGCAGCTCCTGCTCTCCGACCTGGACAAACTGCCGGTCGGAGCGCGCGCCGAGTGGGGACAGCTGCTGCTGGACATGCTGGCGGACGTACAGAAAGTACCCGCCAAGGAGTCCAAGTGGCGCTGGCGCCGCTCCATCGACCCCTCCGGCACCCGCCAGCTCATCTTCGGATGCGCCACGCGCTTCGGCCCCGAGGTGGAAGCCGCCTTCCAGTCGTACGTACTGCTGCGCCACCACCAGCTGCACCAGGAGACCGGCCTCGCCGCGCAGAGCTCCACCCTCGGCGTGCTGCTGACGCCGCGCACCGATGGCCGCCGACCGTGGGACACCACCCTGCTGCGCACCGAGGGCGACAACAACCTGAGCCCCGAGGAGGTTGAGCAGTACATCCAGCTCTGGAACCCCCAGACTGCTGAAACGGCCTGAATCCTGTAGTTCGGTTGAGCGGTGCCGGAATCGGCTGGCTGGCCCCGCGTGTTGCAGTGCTATCGCTTTCGGTCCTACATATAGGCGGAAGCTATCGGGTTGGGCATCCTGGGGCTTACCGGCCTTCTTTCTCATACCGTCGCATCGGCCAAGAGGGGGAGCACGTGGAAGCCGAGGACTGCACAAGGCCACGTCGGTGGTCCACCACGTCGCCGAAACGCCTTGACCGGCTAGCCCGCAGAGTGCGAAAGGCTGCCCGTGGCGCGGCCCGAGAGCTACGGAGGCACCCTCCGAACGAGGCTCGGAAGACAAAGGCCCTCGGAACACTGGCGAAGCAGGCACAGGCGATGCTGGGGTCCGACCTGCCCGACCACCCGCCGATGGGAACCGTAGCTCAGGAGGAATTCGTCCGCACCGCTCTCGCGCTCTCCCTCCACGTGCAGGCACACAATTGGGCGGACAAGGACCTCGGCGCGGCCGGCGTACCGGGCCGGGCCGATGTACCGCACGCCGGAGAGCGAGGGGCGGCAAACACCTTCGACGTCCTCGGACGGCTCATGCTGCCGGAGTCCTCGCCCGAGGGTTGGACTGCCACGCTCGTCACCGACCTGGCCCAGGGCGACCCACCACTGGAGGCTGCGGTCAAGTTGGGCAAATACGTCCTACACCCCACCTTCCTGACCCTCGCCAACGACGTCAGCAAACTGGTCGGCGAAGCCCTGCACAACATCAATCTGGACCGCCTGGAGGAACTGACCGACTCGCTGCGCGACTGCGCGAATGGCACTACACCCCGCGCGGAGATGCACTCCGTACGGACGTCAGCGGTCGACGTTCCGGTGCCTGAGTCCGAGCGTTCGAGCACGGCGCCAGTGCGCCAAGAACCCCCTGACCCGTCGGCCC
>NZ_KQ948751.1:66730-69047 GCF_001514195.1 Streptomyces griseorubiginosus
TTCTTCGAAATCCCCACGCGCTGGGCGCCCTTCCGGACCAGGTTCCCCGCGGCGACCGGGCACGTTCTAGCGCTGCGACCGTGCTGATGATGGCGGCCAGGACAGCGGACAATTCCACCAAACTCTCCATCTCGCCAAGGACGCGCCACGTTGCTTGATCTGTCGGTTGGCCGGGTCGACCAGCTCGCCAAAGGGAAGTAGTCCGCGCCCGGTTTGAAGGCCGACGAGGTCACCACGGCAGGTCAGGGTGCTGGCGTACCGCGCCGCCCGCCCCCCCGTGCCCAGTGGCACCTCAAGGAAGCCTTCGGGGAGGTCGCCTTCTTGAGGGGCGTGGCCGGTGATTCGGCGATTTGGCTCGGATGCTCGTGTGTGCGGGGCCCGGTAAGGCCTTAGTGCAGCAGGCCTCTAGAGTTTCGTTTGTGACGAAACTGAGCGGGCAGGACGATCGCGATCGGAGCTCCGCGCGCGAGCGGCTTGTGGAACGAACCTGCGCATGGTGCGGCGAACTGGTCCCATACGGCGGCCGTGGCCGGCCACCGCGCTACTGCAGCCCCGTGCACCGCCGTCGGGCCTGGGAGCTGCGCAGTGCCCAAGCCCGTGCAGAGCGTTCCGTGAGCGACGGTGGAAGGAGTCGCGAGCCGGTGCGCGAGGTCGTGGAACGCACTCAAACGGTAGTGCGCACTGTCTTGCTCCGGGATCAGGACAAGGTTCCGCTAGCGCCCCGCGCGGCTCAACGGCTGAACGGGGAGCCCTACACCCTGCCCGAGGACGCCGTGGAATGGATCGAGGCGCTTGTGGCCCTACGGCGCGAGGTGACCAATCCGAAGATCCACGCCTTTCGCCACCACATAGCCCTCGCCTGCGAGAAGACTGCGAGAGCGTTGCGCGACGCCGACCCTGGGCCCAGGGGCTGAGAACAGCCTGCCGCAGTGGCATCTCAGGAAGGCGGTCCGTGCCGACTGCGTTCGGCACGGACCGACACCGACTCTATCGAGTGGACTATGTGTCGGGCTGCTGGCGCAGGTCCAGGAACATGCGCAGCCGGACGCCAGCCTCGCCGGGTTCACGGACGGTGCGGTCGGCCGGCGCGATCGCGCAGTGCTTGGCGAGCAGGTCCTGGACGGCGAAGGCGGTAGCGTCGTCGGCGGCCGCGACTTCGATGACGGCCAGGCCGGGCTGTTCCACGTGGGTGGGATGAATCGGCTGCATGCACGACACTACGCGCCAGCACCGGTCAAGGTTCTCCGCTCGGGCA
The DNA here is from genome assembly GCF_001514195.1 of Streptomyces griseorubiginosus. Classification (GTDB taxonomy): domain Bacteria; phylum Actinomycetota; class Actinomycetes; order Streptomycetales; family Streptomycetaceae; genus Streptomyces; species Streptomyces griseorubiginosus. Next base: position 67,986 of record NZ_KQ948751.1, read on the forward strand.
GCCTTCACCCGTCTGTGTGGGAGTGCCGGCAGCGGAAGCTACGCTCGCTCTCCGCTTCGCACAGGACGTGCAGGGTCCGGTCGACCTCGCTCACGCCGTACCCCGCAGCTGTTGGAGGATGCGGGCTCGGTCTCTCGTACCGCTCTGCAACCGCAGGTCTCGGTCCTTTGTCTCCATCGGCATGACACTGAACCGGCGGCCGCGATCAACTGCGGATGATCGAGAGCTGCGCCTGTGGAAGGTCGGCTGGGCCTTGGCCGTCACCTTCGTCGTCGCCGTCCTGGTCGCGGGTGGCGTCTTCTACAGCTTGGTGGTCCTGCTGGACTTCCGAGGCATCGATCGCACCGCGAAGCTCGACGCGAAGACGCTCTTCGACCTGGTGAAGCTCTCCTTCGGCGTCGTTGCCGGGGCCGGAGCGCTCGTCGCCCTGGTGGTCGCCTATCGCCGCCAGCGCGTGGACGAGACCGGCGCCCACCGGGAAGCCACCCGGCTGCACACCGAGCGCTTCTCCCAGGCCGTCGACAAACTCGGCTCCGACTCCCCGGCCGTACGGCTCGGCGGCGTCCACGCCCTGGCCGGACTCGCCGACGACGCCCCCGACGACAATCTGCGCCAGACCTGCATCGACGTCCTGTGCGCCTACCTCCGGCTCCCCTTCCCCTCCGACCCCGGCGACCTGCCCGACCCGGCGCCCAACGGCACCTCGCCCACGCAGGAACAGCGCGACGCCCACCAGGACAAGGTGGACCTGTACCGGGCACTGCGCGAGGTCCGGCATACGGTCCTGCGCCTCATTGGCGACCACTACCGCATCCCTCAAGGCGCTCACCGCTCCTGGCAAGGCCACAACCTCGACCTCACAGGCGTCACCATCGACGGCAACATCGACTTTCGTGGCGCGGTGTTCTCCGGCGGCGAGGTGTCCTTCCACGACGCGGAGCTCTCCGAGGGCACGGTGTCCTTCGACGGCGCGGTGTTCTCTGGCGGCATGGTGTCCTTCGACGGCGCGGTGTTCTCCGGCAGCGAGGTGTTCTTCAGCGGCGCGGTGTTCTCTGGCGGCAC
>NZ_KQ948752.1 GCF_001514195.1 Streptomyces griseorubiginosus
CTATCAGATCCTTTCGGGCCTGATCCCCGGTCAGCGGGGCTTGCCTTCCCGGCTGTTGGGCCGTTCCGACGTCTCAAACCTTAGCGGACTCTCGCTGTGGTCCCAAATCGAGGAGCCACACCCAAATCGAATTGAATTCGGGCACGCCGAATTCACCCCGGCTGGGTGATCGTTCTGATGGTTTGAGTGGCCGCTTTCGCGGCGGGAGGTGCTGCCGCAGAACCGTTACGGCCCCGTGGCAACCCGAAGAACTCTACGGATCCAGCAGGGGGCTGTCAAGAACCCGCTGTCAAGATCTTTTCAGTCGAGGTCGCTGAGGCGCCCACCGGCGTCCGGCTGCGCGTGCTCCACCCTACGCAGCAGCCGAGTGAGGACGTCCCCCAAGGTGTTGCGCTCCTCGGCGGAAAGGTCCTGGAGCAGCTCCTCCTCGAAGACCGTGGCGAGGCGCATCGCCTCCAGCCACTTCTCGCGGCCCTCGGCGGTCAGCTCCACGATCACCCGGACCCGGTTGGTCTCGTCCCGCTCTCGGGTCACCAGCCCCTGCGCGTGCATGCGGTCGATCCGGTGGGTCATCGCGGCCGGCGTGAGGCCGAGCCGCTTGGCGAGATCGCTGGGGCCCATCCGGTAGGGGGCGCCGGAGAGCACGAGCGCCTTGAGGACCTCCCACTCGGCGTTGCTGATGCCGAGGTCGGCGGTCTGACGGCCGTAGGCGACGTTCATACGGCGGTTGAGGCGGGAGAGCGCCGAGACGATCTGCTCGACCTGGGGGTCGAGGTCCTGGAACTCGCGCTGATAGGCGGCGATCTGCTCGTCGAGCGTCGGCTCGGGGACGCCAGGGGTCTCGGCCATGTGCGCAGTATCGCACGCGCATGCTTTGCCTTGAAGTCCTTCGCTATGTACTCTTTAGCTTCGAACTTTAACTCTGAAGTCTTCACTCCTAACTAGTGAGAGAGGTGAACGTGACCAGGGCGATGGGCGCAGCGATGCGCCGGATCCACGTGGGCAACGCACTCAGCGCGTTCGGGCTCGGTTTCACCGTCCCGTATCTGTACGTCTATGTGGCGCAGGTGCGTGGACTGGGAGCCATGACGGCGGGGCTCGTCCTCGCCGTCTTCGCCGTGGCGGCACTGGTCGTGCTGCCGTTCGCCGGGCGGGCCATCGTCCGGCGCGGCCCGCTGCCGGTGTTGCTCACCGCCCTGCTCACGGCGGCCGTCGGGTCGTTGAGTCTCGGCCTCTCGGCCCACGCCCCGACCGTGCTGGCATCGGCGGCCCTGCTCGGGGCCGGTCAGGCCGTGATGCAGCCGGCGCTGGCGACGATGATCGTGGACTGCTCCACGGCGGAGACCCGCTCGCGTGCCTTCGCGACGCAGTTCTTCCTCCAGAACCTCGGGCTCGGCGTCGGCGGTCTCATAGGCGGCCATCTCGTCGACACGTCGAGCCCCGCGTCCTTCACGCTGCTCTTCGCGATCGAGGCAGCGATGTTCCTGCTGCTGGTGGTCGTGATGACGACTCTGCGACTGCCGCACTCGCCGCGGATCCAGGACGCGCCTTGCCGGTCCGCCAAGGCCAGCTGGAAGCAGCTTCTCGGGAACCGGGCCATGGTGCAGCTGTGCGTGCTGGGCTTCGTGCTGTTCTTCGCCTGCTACGGCCAGTTCGAGTCCGGCCTGAGCGCGTACGGCGTCGAGGCCGCCGGCATCTCCACCTCCGCGCTGGGCACGGCCCTGGCCGCGAACACCGCGATGATCGTGGTCGCGCAGTTCGCCGTGCTGAAGTTCGTGGAGCGGCGCAGGCGCACGCGGGTGATCGCGGCGGTCGGCGTCATCTGGGCGATCGCGTGGCTCACCGCGGGGTACGCGGGCCTCGGCCACGGCAGCCAGGAGATGGCCACGGCCGCGTTCGTGTCGACGTACGCGCTGTTCGGCCTGGGTGAGGCGATGCTGTCCCCGACCGTCGCCCCGCTGGTCGCCGATCTGGCTCCGGAGGGCATGGCGGGCCAGTACAACTCGGCCTTCGCCCTGGTGAAGCAGCTGGCTCTGGCGGTCGGCCCGGCGGTGGGCGGCCCGCTCGGAGCCTCCCTGCACGCGCCGTACATCGTGACGTTCCTGCTGTTCTCGCTGGGCATCAGCTACCTGGCGATACGCCTGGGCAAGCAGCTGACCCCGCTCCAGAACCAGCCGTCGCTGAGGAAGAGCCGGGTAGTGGCGCAGGGCGGAGCGCAGTCCCAGTCGATTGCCGCCTGACTGCAACCCACCCAGGGGCGCGGGGAACTGCGCGACCAGCCACGACGCACCCGCGCCCGGCATCGATCAGGCACCCCTACGGCGTGGCCCCCTTCGGCAGCACGAACTCGCACCAGACCGCCTTCCCCCCACCCGGCGTCCTCCGCGACCCCCAGTTCGACGCGATGGTCGCCACGATCGCGATCCCGCGGCCCGACTCGTCGCCCGCTTCGGCTCTCCGGCGCCGGGGCAGATGGTCGTCCCCGTCCGTCACCTCGACGATCAGGCGCCGGTCGGTGCGGCGGAGCCGCAGCCGCATGGGTGGGGTGCCGTGCTGAAGGGAATTGGCGACCAGTTCGCTCACCGCCAGCACGCCCAGGTCGTGCAGCTCGACCGGGAACCGCCAGCTCGTCAGCACGCCGGAGGCGAACGCACGCGCGCGTGGGGCCGCCTCGACTCCGCCCAGCAGTTCGAGGCCGGCGTTGCGGAAGAGCTCGCCCTGGGGGCCGGTGTGGGCGGGGTGCTGGAGGACCATGACGGCGACGTCGTCGTCGTGTTCCGCGGTGACGCCGGCCGAGCGGATCAGGCGGTCGCACATCACCTGAGGGGTGCCGGTCGCGCCGGCCAGGGCCCGTTCGAGGGCCGCGATGCCCTCGTCCAGGTCCTCGTTGCGGCGCTCGACCAGGCCGTCGGTGTACAGCACGGCCGTGGAGCCGGGGCCGAGGGGGATGGAGCCGGAGGCGTGCATCCAGCCGCCGGTGCCGAGCGGCGGGCCGGTGGGTTCGTCGGCGCGCAGGACGGTGCCGGTCTCGTCGCGGACCAGGATCGGCAGATGGCCGGCCGAGGCGTAGACCAGCTTCCCCTCGTTCGGGTCGTGGATGGCGTACACGCAGGTGGCGATCTGGTTGGCGTCGATCTCCGTGGCCAGGCCGTCGAGGAGCTGGAGCACCTCGTGCGGGGGCAGGTCGAGGCGGGCGTACGCCCGTACGGCGGTGCGGAGTTGGCCCATGACCGCGGCGGCGCGGACCCCGCGGCCCATGACGTCGCCGATGACGAGGGCGGTGCGGCCGCCGCCGAGGGTGATGACGTCGTACCAGTCGCCGCCGACCGCGGCCTCGGTGCCGCCGGGGTGGTAGGTGGCGGCGATACGGAGGTCGTCCGGTTGTTCGAGTTCCTGGGGGAGCAGGCTGCGCTGGAGGGTGACGGCGGTTTCGCGCTGGCGGCGCTCGCTGGCTCTGAGGCGCTCGGCGGCCTCGGCGTGGTCGGTGACGTCGGTGGCGAAGACGAGTACGCCGCCGTCTCCCTCGGTGACCGGGGTGCAGGTGAAGGTGTAGGAGCGGCCGTCGGGGGCCTTGCGGGACTTGACCGTGCGGGGCTTGCCGCTGCGCAGGACCTGGTCGAGGAGCGGGAGGAGGCCGATCTCGTCGAGTTCGGGGAGTGCTTCGCGGGCCGGTGCGCCGGGCGAGCGCAGGCCGAAGGCGACCACATAGGCGTCGTTGACGTAGGCGAGGCGGTGATCGGGGCCGTGGACGAGGGCGACGAGGGCGGGGACGCGGTCGAGGACCTCGCGGACGGGGAGTTCGTCGACGGCGGGGATCGGCACGGTGAGTTGTTCGGCGCGGGCCGCGGGGACCGCGCCCTCGCTCAGGCGGTCCTCGGTGACCAGGTCGTCGGTCCGCGCTGCGGCGCGGCGCTGCGTTCCGGGGAGGCGGGCGCTCCAGCGCGTGAAGTTCACGAATCCTTGCCTCGTGTCGTCGTCTTCGGCGTCTTCGGGCCGGCTCCGGGCCCGGCCGGTGGGCTGGGGACGGCAGCCCGGGGGTGCAGCACGGTGGGAAGACCTCTTGGGTTCGAGGGGCGGGCGGCTGCCCGTCCGAGGACGGGCATCAGTGTGTCAGGAGGCCGACCGGGTCGACATCCGTCAGACGCCGGGGCGGTTCGTGGAGTTCCTCGGTCCGGTCAGGACGACCCCTTCGGGTCGTTCACAGGGTCATGAGGAGGCTTTCCACCGGCCGCGAGTTCGAACTCCGCCCGGGGATGTTCGAGTGAACCGAGCGAGACGATCTCCCGCTTGAAGAGCCCCGACAGGGTCCACTCGGCGAGGACACGGGCCTTGCGGTTGAAGGTGGGCACCCTGCTGAGGTGGTAGACGCGGTGCATGAACCAGGCAGGGTAGCCCTTCAGCTTGCGCCCGTAGACCTGCGCGACACCCTTGTGGAGGCCCAGGGAGGCCACGGAACCGACGTACGCGTGCGCGTACGTCTCCAGGGGTTCGCCGCGCAGGGCGTGCACGATGTTGTCGCCGAGGACCTTGGCCTGGCGTACGGCGTGCTGGGCGTTGGGCGCGGTCTCCTTGCCGGGCTCGTCGGCGGTGACGTCGGGGACGGCGGCCGCGTCTCCGGCGGCCCACGCGTGCGTGACGCCCTCCACGGTGAGCTGGGCGGTGCACTTCAGCCGGCCCCGCTCGGTGAGCGGGAGGTCGGTGGCGGCGAGGAGCGGGCTGGGCTTGACGCCGGCGGTCCACACGACCGTACGGGTGGGGAAGCGGTTGCCGTCGCTGAGGACGACGACGCGGTCCACGCAGGACTCCAGGCGGGTGTTCAGCCGTACGTCGATGTTGCGGCGGCGCAGTTCGCTGACCGTGTAGCGGCCCATCTCCTCGCCGACCTCGGGGAGGATGCGGCCGGTGGCCTCCACCAGGATCCACTTCATGTCCTCGGGGCGGACGTTGTGGTAGTACCGCGCGGTGTAGCGGGCCATGTCCTCCAGCTCGCCGAGCGCCTCCACGCCCGCGTAGCCGCCGCCGACGAAGACGAAGGTGAGGGCCGCGTCGCGGATCGCGGGGTCGCGGGTGGAGGAGGCGATGTCCATCTGCTCGATCACGTGGTTGCGCAGGCCGATGGCCTCCTCGACCGTCTTGAACCCGATGCCGTGGTCGGCGAGTCCCGGGATCGGCAGGGTGCGCGCGATCGAACCGGGGGCGAGGACGAGTTCGTCGTACGACAGCTGCTCGCCGCCGGTGCGCTCCTCCTCGGTGGCGAGGGTGGTCACGGAGGCCGTGCGCTTGGCGTGGTCGATCGCGGTGACCTCGCCGACGAGGATCCGGCAGCGGTCGAGGACGCGGCGCAGCGGTACGACGACATGGCGGGGGGAGATCGACCCGGCGGCCGCCTCGGGCAGGAACGGCTGATAGGTCATGTACGGGTCGGGCGTGACGAGGGTGATCTCGGCCTCGGCCCGGTCCAGTTCCCGTTTCAGCTTCCGTTGCAGCCGCAGGGCCGTGTACATCCCGACGTAGCCACCGCCGACAACCAGAATGCGCGCACGTTCCTTCACCATCCCATGACGCACCCGCCGCTTGAGTTTGTCCACAGCCTCGACAATTTGTGTGACCGGAGTCCGTCGGCGCGCCGGGTTGGCCGAATTTCCGGAGTGCGCGGAAGGATCGCAGGTCAAGGGGTGTGCGCCGGGCGGGTGGAGGGGGTGCAATCGGGGCGTTTGGCACTCGTACTCCGATCGGGGGGCGCTCCGTGCGGAACGTGCCCCTTCTGAATTGACCCCCGCTCAACTATGTTCGTGTGTCGACGGGGTGTAGGGGGATGCGCTCCGGGTCCGCGACGGGCGGACTCGCGAAACGAGCTTGTTCCGCTCGCTCCGGCTTTCGATGGCGGGGAGAGTCTCCGGGGGGAGACGTCATTACCGGGGGAACATTTATGCACATTCAGGACTCTCATTGGTCTACCGCGTCCGCCATCGCACCCGGTGGCGGGGCGATGGGTGGCGCGATGGGCTCGACGATGAGCGCGGCGGGCAACGGACGCGAGGGCTCGCGTTCGACCCCGTTGCGCGTGGACGCACAGCGCAATCTGGAGCACGTACTGCGCGCGGCTCGCGAGGTCTTCGGCGAGCTGGGCTACGGCGCGCCGATGGAGGACGTGGCACGGCGCGCCCGGGTGGGTGTCGGCACCGTGTACCGGCGCTTCCCGAGCAAGGACGTCCTGGTCCGGCGGATAGCCGAGGAGGAGACCTCCCGGCTCACCGACCAGGCCCGGGCGGCGCTCGGGCAGGAGGACGAGCCGTGGTCGGCCCTGTCGCGCTTCCTGCGCACCTCGGTCGCCTCGGGCGCCGGGCGGCTGCTGCCGCCGCAGGTGCTGCGGGTCGGGGTCGACGAGGGCGACGGCTACGACGAGGCGCGGGTGCCGCAGCAGCGGACCACCCCGGGCTCCGGCGAGCTGCGGCTCGTTCCGGAGGAGAGCCCGCTGGGCTCCGGGGACGACGACGCCGGGGCGGCGGCGCTGCTGGAGGTCGTGGGCCGGCTCGTGGACCGCGCGCGTGCAGCCGGCGAGCTGCGGACCGACGTGTCGGTGTCGGACGTGCTGCTGGTGATCGCGACCGCGGCGCCCTCGCTGCCGGACGCGGCGCAGCAGGCGGCGGCCTCGGCACGGCTGCTGGACATCCTGCTGGAGGGACTGCGCTCCCGGCCGGCGTGACGCGTCAAGGTGACGACGGGGGTGCGGCCGGATCGTCGGCCGCCCCTCGGAACATTCCTGTCCGATTCCGGCATCCCGCCCAACTTCCGTCCGACGCAGGACAGTTGAGCATTCCCCGAACGGGTGAAAGCTAGTACTGGATCGCCGGAAAACCCCACGGACGAGTGGATGCGAAGCACTGTGCCCTACTGACTAAAAGTCGATATGGCACTCTGACCCGGTGTTCGGGACTGGTTGGGCCGGCGGCGGGGGCATTCCGCGATGAGCGTTGACGGGCGGAACGAGCCCCACGGTGAGGGCGACGAGGAAGCCGGTGGCCGGGCCGGAGGCACCCCACAGGTGCCCGGCCAGGGCAGCCGGGCCGGCATCCCGCAGTCGGGGCTTCCGCACGGCGTCCCCCAGGGCGGCATCCCGGCCCAGGGCGGGGAACCCGTCGAGGGCAGCGTGCCGACTCAGCGCGACCGGCGCGAGGACGGCAGCGTCCTGCCGCCCCCGCCCCGCGAGACGACACCGTCCGACGCCGATCTGATCGAGCGGATGCGCGCGGGCGACGACTCGGCGTACGAGGCGCTCTACCGGCGCCACGCGGAAGCCGTGCGCCGCTACGCCCGCACCTGCTGCCGCGACGCCCACACCGCCGACGACCTCACCGCCGAGGTCTTCGCCCGCATGCTCCAGGCCGTCCGCCGCGGCCACGGCCCCGAACACGCCGTACGCGCCTACCTGCTCACCAGCGTCCGGCGCGTCGCCGCCGGCTGGACGAAGTCGGCGAAGCGCGAGCAACTCGTCGACGACTTCGCGGTGTTCGCCGCCCAGGCCGCGCGCACGTCCGAGGTCTCCGACCAGGACACCCTGGACCTGGGCGCCGATGTGCGGGCGATGCACGAAGCCGAGCAGTCCATGGCCATGCAGGCCTTCCGGTCGCTGCCCGAGCGCTGGCAGGCCGTGCTGTGGCACACCGAGGTGGAGGACGAGTCGCCGAGCGAGGTCGCCGTCCTCTTCGGGCTCGACGCCAACGGCACGCGTGTACTGGCCAGCCGGGCCCGCGAGGGCCTCAAGCAGGCCTACCTCCAGGCCCACGTCAGCGCCAGCCTCGCCGGCGACGAGGAGTGCGCCCGCTACGCCGACCGGCTCGGCGCCTACGCCCGCGGAAGCCTGCGCACCAGGGCCGAACGCGGGCTGCGCAAGCACCTGGAGGAGTGCGCCAAGTGCCGGCTGGCCGCGGGCCAGATCAAGGAAGTCGCCGGGGGCATCCCGGCCGTCGTACCGCTCGCGGTCATCGGCTGGTTCGGGGCCGCCGGGTACGCCAAGGCCCTCGGGCTCATCGCCGGTGGGGCCGGGGCGGCCGGTGCCGCGGGCGCGGCCGCCGCGGCGAGCGGCGGCTCCTCGGGCGGGGCGGGCGCCGGCGGCGCCGCGGCCTCGGAGGGTCTCGGCGCGCCGGTGAAGGCCGGTATCGCGGCCGGTGTCGTCGCGGTGGCCACCGCCGCGGTGGCGCTCGCGCTGATCGGCGACCACAGCCCCCCGCGGAAGCCGGACGCCAAGCCGCCCGCCTCCGCACCGGCCGTCGAACCGGCCGAACCCGCCCCCACCCCGAGCACGCCCGAGCCGGATCCCCCGCTGCTCCCCGTCGCGGCCACCCCGACCCCGGCGCCCGCCGCCTCCTCGCCCACCCCAACCCCGAGGGCCACCCTCACGTCCCCACAGCCCCCCGCCCCGAAACCGACACCCACACCCACACCGAAACCCCCTTCGACCCCGACCCCCACCCCGACACCGACCCCGCCCCCGGCTCCCCCGCCGCCACCGACCGTCTACCAGTGGAGCGACCTGGCCTACGACGTCTCCGGCGACGGCAGCGGGCCCGAGATGCGGATCGGCGAGAGCAGTTGGGTGTGGCAGCGCTACGGCGTCTCGATCGCCGGCAGCCGGTACACCCACGGCGTGACCGTGCACGGACGCTCCTCCGTCACGATCGACCTCAACCGCGCGTGCTCGTCCTACGACGCGATGGTCGGCGTCGACGACATGACACTGGGCCTCGGCAAGGTCCGCTTCTCCGTCTACGCCGACGGGGTCCGGCTGTGGAGGTCCGGCCTGGTCGAGGGCGGGGACCCGGCCGTGCCCGTCCATGTGAACCTCGCGGGACACGACACCGTACGGCTGGTGGTCGAGCCGCACAGCCACCTCGACGACCTCATGCTCGCGGACTGGGCCGAGTCGAAGTTCAGCTGCTCCTAGCGCGCCGCGCCTCGACCGCCTCGCCGAGTTCGGCCAGGACCCCGTCCGCGGTGAGGTCGGCGCCCCGGGTGTGCTCGGCCGCGTAGCGCACGGGTCCCAGGCCGGTGCGGGCGGCGGTCTCGGTGCGCTCCACGTGCACGCGTTCGGGGTACGGACGCGGATCGCCGCCCCGTCGACGCGCGGCGGCGGCGATCAGCCGGACCGCGCGGGGGAGGTCGCCGAGATCGCACAGCAGGACAGCCGCAGCGTCCATGAGCATCGCGAGCACCGCGTCGGCGCACTTCTTGTCGATCGCCTCGCGGACGGTGTCGGCCAGCAGGGGCAGCCCGTGGTCCGGGCCCGACTCCTCGGCCGTCACCATCGCGTCGACCGAGTTCAGCATCACCGTGAACTGGTGCGGTGGCGCCACCTGCCCCAGCTCCGCGCGGACCTCGTCCACCAGCGCACGCGCGCGTGCGGGGTCCTTGTCGTCCAGCGCCATGTGGGCCCGCAGGAGCCGCACGAACGCCCGGGTCTCCGGGACGCCGTACCGGTGTCCCGCGTCGCTCGCCTCCTCCAGGGTGGCCAGCGCGGTCGTACGGTCGCCCGTGCGGTACGCGACCTCGGCGAGCCGGGCGATGAGGAACGGGGTCTCGGCGTACGCCCCCACCTCGTAGGCGAGCTGGAGCGCCGTCTCGTACTCCTCCTTGGCCGCCGCCGCGCGGCCCCGGGCCATGGCCGCCTCACCGGCCGCGCTGCTGACCTGGGCGCGGAGCCAGCGGTCGCCCACGCGGCGGCTGAGCGTGCGCAGCTCCGCCAGGTCGTCGTCCACACCGGCCATGCCGCCCGGGGAGTCGACGATCATGTGCGTGCGGAACATCAGCGTGACGGCCACGGACCAGTCGTCGCCGTGGGCACGGCAGTTGGCGACGGCGACCTCCATGAGGGGGCGGATGTCCGTGTGGTCTCCGAGCATCACGCCCACCAGGGGCCAGATCATGCCGGGCAGCCGGGCCGCGTCGGGGCCACCCGGCTCGAAGTGGTCGCGCACGGCACTGACGTAGCGGTGCAGGCGCGGGTCCAGGCGGGCGTCGATGGGCTCCGTCTCGGCGCTGAGGAAGAGGTGCAGCATGCGGAGGTTCAACCGGACGGGTGTCTCCGCGCGCGGTGCGGCGAGGAAGGCGTCGATCAGACCCCCGCCCTCCGGGGTTGCCCCGGGGTCGAGCACCCGGGCCACCCAGGACATGCCTTCGCGGCGGTAGTTGCGCAGCCACCAGAACCAGCCCATGGCGAGGGCCACGGCCGAGGCCTCCGCGTCCTCGCCCGCCGCGATCGCCCGGTCGAGGGCGGCGCGGATGTTGTCGAGTTCGGTCTCCAGGCGGGCGATCCAGGGAAGCTGGTCGGCGGACCGCAGCCGGGGTTCGGCCTCCTCGACCAGTGCGCGCACCCACGCGCGGTGCCGGTGCTCGGCCGCGGCACGCAGCGCGGGGGACTCGGCGGCGCGCTCGACGGCGTACTCGTGGATGGTCTCCAGCAGGCGGTAGCGCATGCCGTCATGGCCGTCCCCCTGCCACGGGACCGCCACGACCAGGGACTTGTCCACCAGCGCCCCGAGGAGTTCGGCGGAAGGCCCGCCGCACACCGCCTCCGCGGCCTCCAGGTCCCAGCCGCCCGCGAAGACGGACACCTCGCGCAGGAACGTCCGCTCCCGCTCGTCGAGCAGGTCCCAAGACCAGTCGACGACGGCCCGCAGGGTCTGCTGCCGGGGCAGGACGGTACGGCTGCCGGAGGTCAGCAGCCGGAACCGGTCGTCGAGCCGGTCGGCGATCTGCCGTGGCGTCAGCATCCGCAGCCGGGCCGCGGCCAGCTCGATACCGAGGGGCAGCCCGTCGAGCCGCCGGCAGATCTCGGCGACCGACTCCTCGTCGGCGAGCACGCCGGCCGCGTCGGGACGGACGGCGGCGGCGCGCTCGGCGAACAGATGGCCCGCCTGGTCGGGAAGGAGGGGCTCGACGGGTCGCACCGACTCACCCGGCACGCCCAGGGGCTCCCGGCTGGTGGCGAGGACGGTGAGGCCGGGGCAGCGGGTGAGGAGGGTCTCCGCGAGCTGGGCGGCGGCCTCGATGACATGTTCGCAGTTGTCAAGGATCAGGAGCAGGCTGCGCGGGGCGCAGTACTCGACGAGCAGGGCGAGCGGGTCGTCCTGCGGGGCCGTCAACTCGGTGGTCATGAGCACGGTCTCGCGCAGACCGAGCGCGCTGACCACCGCGCCGGGCACCGCCTCCGGCCGGTCGAGCGGGGCGAGCTCGACCAGCCACGCCTGCGGGAGCCCGGCGGCGGCCTCCTCGGCGAGACGGGTCTTTCCGGAGCCGCCCGGTCCGGTGAGGGTGACGAGGCGGGCCCTGTGCAATTCGGAACGGATGGCGTCGAGTTCGGGTTCCCGGCCCACGAAAGAGGTAAGCCGCGGACGGATGTTGCCGGTGGGTTCGGCACGAGGACGACCGGCCGGGGCCCCGAGCAACTCGGTGTGCAGGGCCCGCAACTCGGGCCCCGGATCGGTCCCCAGCCCCTCGGCAAGCGCCCGCCGACCGCCCTCGTAGACGGCGAGGGCGTCGGCACCCCGCCCGCTGTCCCGCAGCGCGCGTATCAACAGGCCGTACAACCGCTCGTCGTACGGGTGCGCCCCGCTCAGCTCCTTCAGCTCCGGTACGACGTGCTGGGCGCGGCCGAGCAGCAGATCCGCCTCGATCCTGGCCCGGGTGGCCTCCAGCCGCAGTGCCTCCGGCCGGGTGGCGGCGGTGCGGTCGGAGAGGTCGGCGAGAGCGGGACCGCGCCACAGGGCGAGGGCGTCGCTGAGCTTCCGCGCTGCGGTACGCGGGTCGCCGTGGGCCAGCGCGTCCGTGCCCTCCCGCACAAGCCGCTCGAAGACATGCAGGTCCACGTCATCGCCATGGGCGGCCAGCAGGTAGCCCCCCGGCCCGGAAACGACCACGTCCCTGCCGACGGCCCGCCGAAGCCGCCCGACGAGAGCCTGGAGCGCGGCCGGGGCGTCCTGCGGCGGCTCCTCCGCCCACACCTCATCGACCAGCCCCTCCGCACGCACGGCCCGCCCGGGCCTGAGGGCGAGCGCAGCAAGCAGTGCGCGGACACGGGGGCCGCCCAGAGGTATTTCGGCGCCGTCGTCGTCCATCGCCTGAGTAACACCCAGAATCCTGTACCGCACGGGCTCATTGTCACCGGGTTCTTGGTGGGAGCGGGTGCCTATGGGGGTGCCGGGTGCGGTTGTAGGGCGGGTGCAGGTAGGTCGTTGCTGGTCGCGCAGTTCCCCGCGCCCCTGAGGAGGTGCCGGGTTCGGTTGTTCGGCGGGTGCGGGTCCGTCGTGGCTGGTCGCGCAGTTCCCCGCGCCCCTGGGGAGTTGCAGTCCACCTGCGCCACGACGGAACCGTCAGCCGCCGCACTCGCCCCTCACCGGACCGTCAGCCGCTGCGCCCGCCCCCACCGGACCCATTCGCCGCGCGCCCCGCTCTCCCCGGGCCGTTGGCCGCGTACGGCGGGCAGGGGACGGGGTGGGGGGTGTCCGCCCGCAGCGTCCGGCGTCCGGAGCCGAGAACTGACCGAGAGACCGAGCCGCCGGACCGAGGACGGATACCCCCCACCCCGGCACCGACCCACCCACCGGACGGAACGCGCTACGCACGGCCCCACCGGACCGCAAGAGGCCGCCGCAGGCCCCCAGGGGCGCGGGGAACTGCGCAAAACGCCCGCCCCCACCAAGCCGCAGACAAAAACGGCTCAACCGCCGGAGGCCAACGCTCCGCGCGCCCCCCGAATCCCCCCCGGCACCGCCCGAGCCCGCGCCGGCGTCCCCGTCCAGCACGTCCCCCGGCGGGCCAGCAGCCGTCCCAGCCACAGCTCCAGCGAGACCAGGTCGGCCAGCCCGTCCAGCGGGAGCGGTTCGCCCTCCGCCGCCCCCCGCAGCGCCTTGCGCACCACCCGCGCCTCCACCAGCCCCGCCTGCGCCAGCAACGGCGTCCCGAACAGCGACATCAGCGAGTCCGCCGCCACCCGCAGCCCCGTCCGGGTCGCCGCCGCCGAGGAGGCGTGCGAGGGTGCGCCCCAACCGGGGGGCAGGTCGGAGACCCCCGCCCCCTCCAGCACCGTACGGAGGATCTCGGCCCGCGCCCCCGGCTGGACCCGCAGCGCCTCGGGCAGGGCCCGGCACGCCCGCACCACCTGGTTGTCCAGGAACGGCGCGTGCAGCCGCTGCGACCGGATCTCCGCGGCCTGCTCCAGGACCCGCAGATCCGAAGCGTGCCGCGTGAGCGCCGCACGCGCGCGGAAGTCGCCGGGATGCTGACCTGGACCGACCCCGGAGCGCTGCGTCGCCCCCTGGAGGCGAACCGATACTTCAGCGAGCGCCTCCCCCGTCAGCCACCGCGCCGCCGGCCCCGGTCTGGCCCAGGTGAGCGCGGCGAGGGACGCCCCCACCGCACCCCCGGGTTCGTCGAAACGCTGGTGCATGAGCCGGTCGGCCAGCATCTCCAGGCCGGCCCGGTACGGCGTACGGGCCAGCCGTCGCGCCGCACCGTACACGCGCGCGGGGACGAACACCGAGCCGTCCGCCTTCGCCAGCGCGGCCACCGGGCGGACCAGATGGCGCCGCTTGCGGTCCATCAACAGGTCGGCCAGGCGCGCCGGATGGGCGTCCAGCACCTGCCGGGCCCCGTACCCCGTGAAGTGGTCCGCGCTGCCCGCCGCCAGCCTGGCCCGGTGCCGGGCGGCCGTGACCAGGGTCGCCCCGGGTTCGTCCGTCAGCGGCCCGTCCAGCTCGGCGTAGGGGAGGGTCTCCTCACCGCCGGTCACCACCACGTGATGCAGACGGGGGTTGGCAGCGAGCGTTCCCGCCCGCTGGAGCTCGGCCTCCCTCCCGCCCACCGCAAGGTCGTTGAAGGTGACCGCGAGCAGCCGCTCACCGGCGCCCGTGCCGTGTCCCAGCACGGTTCCGGGCCTTCCGGGCAGTCCGGCGGCCAGCAGCGCCAGCGTCCCGGAGGCGGGGCCACCGGACAGGTCGGCCCCGATGCCGGGCGCCGGCATCCCGCGCGCGGCACGCCGTTCGGCGGGGCCCATGCCGGGCACCGGGCCGGGGTCGATGTCGGGCACGTGCCGGGGCGCGGAGAGCCTGGCCCGCACCGCCTCGACGAGCGCGTCCCGTACGCCGTCGACCGCGCTGTCCGCGTCGGCGGTGGGCGCGGCGACGGCGAGGGAGGCGACCGGCTCGTACCCGGCGATCTCGCGGGCGCCGTTGCGCAGGATCAGCGCGTGCCCCGGCGGAATGCGCCGGACGCCCTCGTAGGGGGTGGAGTCGTGCAGCGCGGCCGGCACGTCGGGGGCGGCGAGCAGGGCGGCGAGGTGCCCGAAGTCGAGGTTGGCCTCGATGAGGTCGGCGAGGGGCAGGGCCGCGGTCGCGTAGGCCGTGCCGCCGGCCCAGGGGGTGTGGAACACCGGTCGCGCGCCCGCCAGATCGCCGCACACGGTGATCCGGCGGCCCACCTGGACCACCGCGGTGTAGGCGCCCGGCCAGGCCGTCAGATGCCGAAGTGCCCCTCCGCGCGCGGCGAGCAGTCCCACCCGCAGTTGTTCGTCGGAGGCTCCGCAGATACCGAAGACCGCGATCCGGGTCTGCGCGTCGACCGTCACCACGCGCACCTCGTCGGGCCGCCAGTCGCCGACCGCCCACAGCGGGTCCGGGTCGCCCCACAGGAGGTGGGACCCCACCGGGTGCACGGTCTCGCCGTCGCCTCCGGTCGCCCCCGCCGCACCGATTTCGGAGACACCCGCGGCGGTGCTGCTCCATCCCACCAACCACCGCATCGACGCCTCCACAGGCTGTGGACAACCAGTGCACCGTTCGAACCGGTCACCATGCTGCCATGAAGGACGCCTGACGGAGGGCCGGTGGAGCCGCTCGGGATACGGGGAACGCGCCCCTGTGACCACCCGCGTACGCCTGCGGGGACCCGCGCGGAGCAGGTGGTGCGCGACGTGAATGCGCCCCCGATACGCTCCCCCATCACACCTAACGCGCCCTCAACTGCCATGGTGGGAGGGCTGATGGCCCGGGAGAACGGGGGTCGGTTTTCGGCCAAATCGACGCCATGAGGACAGGCTCGCGCACGCTCCGTACACAGCCCGCGCGCCGCACGACAGGCGCGCAGCCCGGGAGACGCCACTTCGCCCCCCGGGCCGTTCCGCCGCCCGCGGGGATGTAGGCGGCGGTGTCCCCCAGCCCACTGGATCCAGTACAGCGGGCCGACCCACGCAGCATCCATCGAAGCGCTCCACCCATGGCCGGAGAAGAGCGCACACACGGGCGCACGGCCACACGGCCGGAGCACGACGCAACTGCGCGTATCGGACCCGTACTTCAGTACGGACCACAATCCCGCCATCCGGAACAATGCCCCTTAACGCTTGGGATGCGGCGAACTACGCTGGGTTTACGAATGCCGCGTGGTTATGCCAGCGCGGCAGCCGTCTGTGTCGAGGGGTGGCGCATGTCCAGGGAGCAACGCGGGCCGAACGAAAAGCTCGGCGCCGTTCTCGCCCTCGCGGGAATCAGCAACGCAGGACTCGCGCGTCGCGTCAACGATCTTGGCGCCCAACGCGGGTTGACACTTCGCTACGACAAGACGTCGGTGGCGCGCTGGGTGTCGAAGGGCATGGTGCCGCAGGGCGCCGCGCCGCACCTCATCGCGGCCGCCATCGGCCAGAAGCTCGGCCGCCCGGTGCCGCTCCACGAGATCGGCCTGGCGGACGCGGACCCCGCACCCGAGGTGGGCCTCGCCTTCCCCAGGGACGTCGGACAGGCCGTCAGGTCGGCCACCGAGCTCTACCGACTGGACCTCGCGGGCCGCCGGGCCGGCACCGGCGGCATCTGGCAGTCCCTCGCCGGTTCGTTCGCAGTGAGCGCATACGCAACGCCCGCCTCACGGTGGCTGATAACCCCGGCCGACAGTTCGGTCGCGCGGGAGACGAACCACTCCGAGGGCTCCGGCGCACCGCTCAAAGTCGGCCACAGCGATGTGCAGAAGCTGCGGGAGGCCGCCGACGACGCCAGGCGCTGGGACTCCAAGTACGGAGGCGGCGACTGGCGTTCGTCCATGGTGCCGGAGTGCTTACGGGTGGAGGCGGCACCCCTGCTGCTCGGCTCGTACTCCGACGAGGTGGGCCGGGCGCTGTTCGGGGCGTCCGCCGAGCTCACCCGGCTCGCGGGCTGGATGGCCTTCGACACCGGTCAGCAGGAGGCGGCCCAGCGGTACTACATCCAGGCGCTGCGGCTGGCCCGCGCGGCGGCCGACGTACCGCTCGGCGGGTATGTGCTGGCGTCGATGTCGTTGCAGGCGACCTACCGGGGCTTCGGTGACGAGGGCGTCGACCTCGCGCAGGCCGCGCTGGAGCGCAACCGTGGACTCGCGACCGCCCGCACCATGAGCTTCTTCCGGCTCGTCGAGGCCCGGGCACACGCGCGTGCGGGGGACGCGGCGGCGGCCGGGGCGGCCCTGAAGGCGGCCGAGGGCTGGCTGGAGCGCTCCCGGGAGGGGGACAACGACCCGTCCTGGCTCGGGTTCTACTCCTACGACCGGTTCGCCGCGGACGCGGCCGAGTGCTACCGGGATCTGAAGGCGCCGCGTCAGGTGCGGCGGTTCACCGAGCAGGCACTGTCGAAGCCGACGGAGGAGTTCGTGCGCTCGCACGGGCTGCGGCTGGTCGTCTCGGCGGTCGCGGAGCTCGAGTCGGGCAATCTCGACGCGGCCTGCGAGCAGGGCGTACGGGCGGTGGAGGTGGCCGGCCGGATCTCCTCGGCGCGCACGACGGAGTACGTGAAGGACCTCCTGCACCGGCTGGAGCCGTACGGCGACGAGCCCCGGGTGGTGGAGCTGCGCGAGCGGGCCCGGCCCTTGCTCATGGCCCCGGCATAAGTCAAGGAGAGCAGCACCACGTCCCGCGTTTGAAGCGACTGTCAGTGGCGCAGTGCACTATCGAGGTGGGAGGTGGTGCAGGTGCCGTCGGGGATCGCTTACGACTGTGACGTGCTCGTGATCGGTGGGGGCATCGTCGGACTGTCGACGGCGTACGCGATCACGCGGGCCGCGCCGGGGACACGGGTCACCGTGCTGGAGAAGGAGAGCGGACCCGCCCGGCATCAGACAGGGCGCAACAGCGGGGTGATCCACAGCGGGATCTACTACCGCCCCGGATCGCTCAAGGCGCGGTACGCCGTGCGCGGGGCCGCCGAGATGGTCAAGTTCTGCGCGGAGTACGGCATCGCCCATGCCGTCACCGGCAAGCTGATCGTGGCGACCGAGCGCGACGAGCTGCCCAGGCTGCACGGCCTGGTCCAGCGCGGCCGGGAGAACGGCATCCCGGTGCGGGAGCTGGGCGCCGCCCAGATCGCCGAGTACGAACCCGAGGTGGAGGGCCTGGCCGCCATACACGTTGGCACCACCGGGATCTGCGACTTCGTCGGGGTCGCCCGGCAGCTGGCCGAGGCGTCCGGGGCGGAGATCCGCTACGGCGCCGAGGTGCGGCGCATCGACCGGCGGCCCGAGCTCGGGGTGGCCGTGCTCACCGGCACCGGCGAGGTGGTGCGCGGGAAGGTGCTGGTGAACTGCGCCGGGCTGCACTGCGACGAGATCGCCCGGCTGACCGGGGACGACCCGCAGATGCGGATCGTGCCGTTCCGAGGCGAGTACTACACGCTGGCGCGGCCCGAGCTGGTGCGAGGGCTGGTCTATCCGGTGCCGGACCCGGCGTTCCCGTTCCTCGGCGTGCATCTCACCCGCGGGATCGACGGAAGCGTCCACATCGGACCCAACGCGGTGCCGGCGCTGGCCCGGGAGGGGTACGACTGGAGTGTCGTGCGGCCCCGGGAGCTCGGCGCGACGCTGGCATGGCCGGGGTCGTGGCAGATAGCGCGGCGGCACTGGCGGTACGGCACCGGTGAGCTGCACAGATCGGTGTCCCGGCGGGCCTTCACCACGGCCGTGCGGCGGCTGCTGCCGGCGGCGAACGCGGACGATCTGGTGCCCTCGCCCGCGGGCGTGCGCGCCCAGGCGGTGCTCCGGGACGGCACGCTGGTCGACGACTTCCTGATCAGGGAGGGGGCCCGGGCGGTGCATGTGCTGAACGCGCCCTCACCGGCGGCGACGGCCTCGCTGCCGATCGGGCGCGAGGTGGCCCGGCGGGCACTGGAGGCGTTGCGGGGCGTGTGAGGGGAGCGGCGCACGGGCTCCGATTCGGGCCGGGGCCCGCCCCGGACCCCACAGGGCCGGGTTCACGTAAAATCGGCCCCACTGTGTCTGATTCCCTCAACGCTCCCGACGCCGTCGACTCCGGCGACTCCACCCCGCACACCCCCGGTGTCTCCGTGCGGCACACCCGGGGCAAGGGGGAGCCGCGGTTTCCCGACGGTCCCAGCCCGGACCCCGCGGGGTCGCACTTCGAGCGGCGGATCCGCAGTTTCCAGCCGCGCCGCAGCCGGGTGACCGCGGGACAGGCCGACGCGTTGCAGCGGCTGTGGCCCACGTGGGGGCTCGACATCGACGGGCGGCGGGTCCTCGACCTCGGCGAGATGTTCGGCAACGACCACCCCGTCGTGCTGGAGATCGGGTTCGGGATGGGCGAGGCCACCGCGCGGATGGCCGCCGCTGACCCCGGCACCAACATCCTCGCCGTCGACGTGCACACCCCCGGCCAGGGCAACCTGCTCAACCTCGCCGAACAGCAGCAGCTGACCAACGTCCGGGTCGGCAACGGCGACGCGATCATCCTCCTGCGCGAGATGCTCGCCGAGGACGCGCTCGACGGGCTGCGCGTCTACTTCCCGGACCCCTGGCCCAAGAAGCGGCACCACAAGCGGCGGCTGATCCAGCCGGAGTTCCTGGACCTGGCCGCGACCCGGCTTCGGCCCGGCGCGCTGCTGCACTGCGCGACCGACTGGGAGCCGTACGCCGAACAGATGCTGGACGTGCTCACCGCGCACCCCGACTTCGAGAACACCCAGGCCGACGGCGGATTCGCGCCGCGTCCCGACTTCCGGCCGCTGACCCGTTTCGAGGGCCAGGGACTGGAGAAGGGACATGTCGTGAACGACCTGCTGTTCCGCCGCGTACAGCACGGCGACCGAACCGACCAGTCCCCCTCCGGCGCCTAGGTTCCAGCCCGGCTGCGGGCGGTGCCTCCGTCTCGTTAAGGTCGATGCCGTGGCCACCATTCCCCCGTATCCGACGTACTCCGGTGAGCCCACCGGTGGTGCCCCGCTGCGGCATGCGCACTGGTGGCAGCGGAAGTGGGTGCGCTACGGCGCCCTGATCACGCTTCTCGCGCTGTCCGGGCTCGTCATCCTCGCGCTGGTGCGTCAACAGACCGGCAGCGAGGGCTTCCTGGTCGGTCTGGGGCTCGCCGTCCTGCCGGTACCGCTGCTCATTGCCGCGTTCCGCTGGCTCGACCGGGTCGAGCCGGGCCCTTGGCGCAATCTGCTGTTCGCGTTCGCCTGGGGCGCCTGCGCGGCCGCGCTGATAGCGATCATCGCCAACAGCTTCGCCACGAAGTGGATAGCGACGGCGACCGCGGACCCGTCCGGAGCGGACACCCTCGGCGCGACGGTGATAGCCCCGATCGTCGAGGAGTCGGCGAAGGCGGCCGCCGTACTGCTCGTGTTCCTGTTCCGCAGACGGGACTTCACCGGGATCGTGGACGGGGTAGTGATAGCCGGGATCACTGCGACCGGGTTCGCGTTCACCGAGAACATCCTCTACCTCGGCACCGCCTTCGGCACCGACCAGCTGACCGGCGACCGCGGCATCGCCTCCGTCACCGCCGCGACCTTCTTCGTGCGCGTGGTGATGTCACCGTTCGCGCACCCCCTGTTCACCGTCCTCACCGGCATCGGCTTCGGCATCTCCGCGCTCTCGGCGGAACGCCAGCACATCCGGCGGGTGCTCTTCCCGCTGTCCGGACTGCTGCTCGCGATGGGCATGCACGCGACGTGGAACGGCTCGTCGACGTTCGGGGAGTACGGCTTCTTCGCGGTGTACGCGATGTTCATGGTGCCGGCGTTCGCGCTGCTGACCTGGCTGGTGATCTGGACGCGGCAGCGGGAGCTGAAGACCGTCCGCGAGGAGCTGCCCGCCTACGCCGCGACCGGCTGGCTGACACCGGTCGAGCCGTACGCACTCGGCTCGATGCGGGCACGGCGGGTGGCGCGGGAGTACGCGCGCCGGCAGTTCGGCGGGCGGCCCGCGGGGCGGGCGGTGGCGCAGTACGAGGCGTACGCGACCTCGCTCGCTTTCCTACGGCGGCGGGGGCGGCTCGGCCGGGCGAACGGGGACTTCGTCGTACGGGAGCGGGAGCTGCTCCAGGAGCTGTGGCGGCGCCGGGAGGTGGCCCGGCCGGCCCTCGACCATGCCGCCCGGGTGACGGCCCCGCCGGTGGCCGCGCCGCCCTGGCCGGGGTACGGGGGGTATGGCGTGTACGGGGTGTACGGCTACCCGCCCCAGCCGGGCCACCCCGCACTGCCGGTCCAGCACCAGCCGGTACAGCCGGTCCAGTCCCAGCCCATCCAGCCGACGCCGTATCCCGCGTACAACCCGTATCGGACGTAGGGCTGCAAGGACTGCAAGGACTACGGAGGACTGCAAGGACTGCAAGGACTGCAAGGACTGCAAGGGTTGCGAGGGCTGCGCCGAAGGCCGACAGGGTCGAACCGGCCCGCCCCCTGCCCGACGGGGTCGGTCGGGCGTGTCCCCCTTACGCCGACGCCTCCGTCAGACGCCCCAGCTCCTCCTCCGTCAGGGTCACGTCCGCCACCCCCAGCAGCGCCGGGAGCTGCTCCACCGTGCGGGCGGAGGCGATGGGGGCCGTGACCGTCGGCTGGGCCGCGAGCCAGGCGAGGGCGATCGTGGCGACCGGGGCCGCGTGGGACTCGGCGATGTCGTCGAGGGCGGCGAGGACCTTGCGGCCGCGGTCGGTGTCGAGGTGCTTGCCGGCTCCCGCCGCGCGCGCCCCCTCCACCGTCGTACCGGGGCGGTACTTGCCCGTGAGGAATCCGGACGCGAGGGCGTAGTACGGCACGGCGGCGAGGCCGGCCCGGGAGGCGACGGCCTGGAGTTCGCCCTCGTAGGTGTCGCGGGAGACCAGGTTGTAGTGGGGCTGGAGGGCGACATAGCGCGCCAGGCCCTCGCGGTCGGAGAAGGCGAGGGACTCCGAGAGCCGCGCGGCGGAGATGTTGGACGCGCCGATCGCGCGCACCTTGCCCGCCTTCACCAGCTCGTCCAGTGCGCCGATGATCTCCTCGACCGGCACCTCGGTCTTGTCGAAGTGGGTGTAGTAGAGGTCGATGCGGTCGGTGCCGAGGCGCTTCAGGGAGGCGTCGGCGGCGGCCTTGATGTTGGTGGCGGTCAGCCCGGGGAAGTCCGGGTGCTGGCTGACCTTCGTGGCGATGACGACGTCGTCGCGGTTGCCACGGGCGGCCAGCCACTTGCCGATGATCGTCTCGGACTCGCCGCCGGAGTTGCCGTCGACCCACGAGGAGTACGAGTCGGCCGTGTCGACGAAGTTGCCGCCCGCGGCGGTGTACGCGTCGAGGACGGCGAAGGACGTGGCCTCGTCGGCGGTCCAGCCGAAGACGTTGCCGCCGAGGGCGAGCGGGAAGACCTCGAGGTCGGAGGAGCCGAGCTTGCGGAGAGAAGTCATGTGATACGTCAACGCCCCCACCCGACGAGGACCTTCCGCTACGGCCGCAAAGTCCTCGTAAACAAGCGGAATTAGCCCCTCCGGACCTCAGAGAGTCTAGGGAGTCTCAGGGGTTGAGCCCCTTGCCCTGGAGCCACGCCATCGGGTCGATCCCGGTCGCCGCACCGTCCGGGTGGACTTCGAGGTGCAGGTGCGCGCCGGTCACGTTGCCGGTGGCGCCCACCCGGCCGATGACGTCACCGGTGCCGACCTTCTGGCCCACGCTGACGCTGATCGAGGACTGGTGGCAGAACCACAGCTCGGTGCCGTCGTCGAGGGTGAGGATCGTGCGGTAGCCGTAGGAACCGGCCCAGCCGGCCTCCGTGACGGTGCCGCTGTGGATCGCCTTGATGAGCGTGCCCGTGGGGGCGGCGAAGTCGAGGCCCGTGTGGTAGCCGGAGGACCACAGCGAACCGGCCTGACCGAAGGTCCCCGTGATGGTGTACGACGAGGTCGGCAGCGTGTACTGCTTGGCGAGCTCGGCCAGGCGCGCGGCCTCGGCCTTCTTCGCGGCCGCCTCCTCCGCCTTCTTCTTCGCGGCGGCGGCCTGCTGCTGGGCTTCCTTCTCCGCCTTGGCGGCGGCCGCGTCGGCCTCCTTCTGGGCGGCTTCGGCGACGGCCTGGGCGGCCTTGGTGTCGAGCTGGTCCTGCTGGCGCTCGGCCTGGGCGAGGATGCGCGAGCGCAGCGCCTCACCGGCGTCCGAGGTGCCCTTGGCGGCATCGACGGTGGTGGTGCCGACGCTGCTGAACGCGCTGGTGTCGTCGGCGCCGGAGTCGGAGTCGTCCGAGATGAGCGAGCCGACGTTCGGCAGGTCCGGCATCGAGATGGAGACCGGCGGCTTGCCGGTGTTGGCGCTGGCCATGCCGCCGGCGCTGACCGCGGCTATGACACCGACGCCGAGGACGGTGGAGCTGCGGGCGAATCCGCCGCCGCGCTGCTTGGCCACGCGGTGCCGGCCTCGCACCGGGGCGAGGGAGTCCGCGGTCGGGTTCCACTCGCCGAGGGGGGCCTCGTCGTCGGCGCGGTAGCCGCCGTACACGAGAGTGCTGCGGGGTACGGGCGGGGCCTCGGGGGCAGGCGGGTTGGACGCCACGTGGGCGCGCTCCTTTCCTTCCTTCTCGCCTACCGGGTTAGCTGACGGGTTCGGAGCAGGAAGGTCTCCTACGCGCGTATACCCGCCGTGTGGCCACGGCGGCAGACGAGCGATTCACCCCAAGGTGGTGGTTCCCCGGTTCCCTTGCGGAATTCGGCGCGTGAGCACGGAGCCGTCTCTTGTGACGGCTGGGACGACCGCGCTGCGTTATCGAACGTTAATAGACCCGGGGGTCCGATTCCAAGCTGTTCCGCTTGATCATTAACGAAATTCCCGCAGGACTTACGGCCCATCACCGGTAAAAAACGGGCGAGTTGACCGGACCGCTCACGCCAGGTCATGAGAGCGCTACGGGAAACGCTCAGGGCCGGAGTCCATTGACTGGACTCCGGCCCTGAGCCGTGAGTAGCGGGGACAGGATTTGAACCTGCGACCTCTGGGTTATGAGCCCAGCGAGCTACCGAGCTGCTCCACCCCGCGTCGGTGAAACCAGCATACGCCATCCGGGGAGCGACTCCTGCACGCATTACCGCGCAGCGCCCATGACCTGCCCTTTCACGCCGGTGGACGGCTGGAACAGGCCCTCTCCGTCGGCGTACCGTGACGGTCCTCAAACGAACCAGGAGGGGCCATGACGGCAGCCGACGAGCGACCGGTGGAGATCGACAAGCGGGACGTCCCGCTCTCCGGGGGCCGGACTCTGCGGGTGACGGAGTTCGCCAACGGCGCCATACGGCTTGCGGTGCACACCGGCTCGCCGTACGTGATCACGAGCCTGGAGCAGATCGACGGCGGAGCCGTGTTGAAGCTCTCGCCCGGCCGCGAGGGCTCCAACGCGCACCGGAACTGGATCCGCGACCACAGCGAGGACAGCGCCTCTTAGTACTGTCACGCCCATGTGCCGTCTCCTGGGCGTGGTCACCCGCGCGCCTCTTCCGCTCGCCGCTGCCCTCGGTGAACTGACCGTTCCCTTCACGGAGTTGAGCCGGGAGCACGGTGACGGGTGGGGGATCGCCGCCTGGCCCGGGGCGGGCGGGGGCAGGCCACGGGTGGTCAAGGGGATCGCATCGGCGGCCGGGGACTGGCTCTGGGAGCACGCCCTCGCCGGGACGCACGCCGATGCCGCCGTGCTGCATCTGCGGATGGCGAGCCCCGGGCTGCCCGTCGTGCCGGGCAACACCCATCCGTTCACCGCGGGCGGCCTCGCCTTCGCGCACAACGGCTTCTTCTCGCCGTACGACACCCTCGACGAGCTCATCGACCCCGGTCTGCTCGCGGCGGCGGGCGGGTCCACCGACTCGGAGCGGTTCTTCCTGCGGGTGCGGACGCTGCTGCGGGACGAGGACCCGGTCGACGCGCTCGCACGGGCCGCGGCGGACATCCGGGCCCGCGCGTCCTTCGCGAGCCTGAACTGCCTGCTGCTGACCGAGGAGGCGCTGTACGCGTACGCCGACGAGGACCCGGACTCCGAGGTGAGCCGGCGGCGCGGGCCCGACTTCTTCCGGCTGCGGTACCGGGCGGACGGCGACCGGGTGCTCGTCGCGTCGAGCGGGGTGCCCCAACCGGACGGGGCGTGGCGGGTGTTGCCGCACCGCCAGGTGCTGGAGATCCGGCGGGACGACCTGGGCGTCCGCGTACACGCGTGACGGGCGGACGGTGCGGCGGGCCGGTGGTCACCGCACTCCCGTGACGCTCAGCCGACCCCGAGCTCCGTCAACTCCCCCAGCGGCAGCGTGTGCTGGGTCTGGAGGACCTTCGCGCGCAGGTAGCGGACGTTGTGGGCGGTGGTGAACACCCCCGTGGGGACACGGTCGTGGACGCCGATCCCCAGGTCCCTCAACTGGCCCGCCTTGTCGGGGTTGTTGGAGAGGAGGTCGACCTCGTCGATCCCGAGGGCGGTCAGCATCTGCGCGGCCGCCGTGTAGTCCCGGGCGTCCTCGGGCAGGCCCAGCGCGGTGTTGGCGGCGTAGGTGTCGAGACCCTGGTCCTGAAGGGCGTACGCGTCGAGCTTGTTGTAGAGGCCGATACCGCGGCCCTCCTGGCGGAGATACAGCAGCACACCGCCGCGCTCGGCTATCCGCTCGACCGCCTCGCGCAGCTGGGGCCCGCAGTCGCAGCGGGCGGAGCCGAAGACGTCCCCGGTCAGGCACTCGGAGTGCAGGCGCACCAGGGGGACGGTGCCGGGGGCGGGGTCCCCGAGGACGACGGCGAGGTGCTCCCGTCCGTCGGCCAGGCCGTGGAAGGTGACGAGTTCGGCGTCCACGCGGTAGCCGTCACCGAAGCGCAGCGGGACGCGGACGCGGGAGCGCTGGGTGGCGGCGGGCAGGTCGGTCATGCGGGTACTCCGGTCCGTAGGCATATCTGCTTCAGATTTGAAGCAGATCTACTGATCGAGACCCTACCCCATGCTTTAAATTTGAAGCAACGGGTTTATGGCACGCATCACACGCGGACAGCGGCGCTCACTCGGCCCTCACCGACACGACCCGCTCGGCCCTCACGAACAGGACGGCGACGACCGGCGCCGCCAGGGCATCTCCCCGGAGGCGCCCTCCTCCCCCAGGAGCCCCTCGGTGACGCTGGTGAAGATCTCCTCCAACTGCCGCACCTGCTCCGGGGTGAGCCGGTCGATGAGCGCGGCGCGGACCGTCTCCACATGGCCCGGCGCGGCCCGCTCCAGCACTGCCATACCCTCGTCGGTCAGCACCGCGACGCTGCCGCGCTTGTCCCACTGACAGCTCTCGCGCCGCACCAGCCCGTCCTTCTCCAGCCGGGCGACGGCGTACGTCAGCCGGGGCCGGGTGATCTTCAGCCCCTCGGCGAGATCGGTCATCCGCAGCCGCCGCTCCGGGGTCTCGGAGAGGTTGGCGAGGATGGAGTAGTACAGGTGCGGCATGCCGGCCTCCTGCTGGAGCTGCCGGTCGATGGTGTCCTCCAGGAGGAGCGAGGCGGCGATGTAGGCACGCCAGGCTCGCTGCTCGTCGGGGCTGAGCCAGCGGGTCGTCATGCCACCAGTGTAGGTTTGCTTCAAACTTGAACCAAGCCCCGCCATCCTTTTTCGAGAGGGACCGCGCCGATGCCCCACCCCCACGTCCTCCTCTCCGCCGCGGTCTCCCTCGACGGCTACCTGGACGACACCGGCCCCGACCGGCTCCTTCTCTCCAGCCCGGCCGACTTCGACCGCGTCGACGAGGTCCGCGCCTCCGTGGACGCGATCCTCATCGGCGCCGGCACGATCCGCGCCGACAACCCCCGCCTGCTGGTCAACTCCGAGGCCCGCCGGGCCGCCCGGGTCGCCGCCGGGAAACCGCCGTACCCCCTGAAGGTCACGGTCAGCGGCTCGGGCGAGCTGGACCCCGCGGCGAACTTCTGGCACACGGGCGGCGAGAAGGTCGTCTACACCACGGACAAGGGCGCGGACCGGGCCCGCGAACTGGGCCTGGCGGCCGAGGTGGTCGCCCTCGGCCCGGCGCTGGACTGGCGCCGCCTGCTGGAGCATCTGCACGCGGTGCACGGCGTCGAACGGCTCATGGTCGAGGGCGGCGGCCGCATCCACACCCAGCTCCTCCAGCAGGGCCTGGCGGACGAGGTGCAGCTGGTGCTGGCCCCGCTGTTCGTCGGCGATCCCGAGGCCCCGCGACTGTTCGGCCCCGGCGGCTACCAGGGCGGCCGGCTGCGGCTGGTGGAGACCCGTCGGATCGAGGACGTGGTCCTGATGCGCTACGAACCCACGGCACCGGGCACCGGCCCGACCCCCGCCGCCGCGGACCACCACTGGCTGGCGCTGGCCTGCCGACTCGCCGCCCAGTGCCCGCCCTCCCGCACGGCGTTCAGCGTGGGAGCGGTGGTGGTGGCCGCCGACGGCACGGAGTTGGCCCGCGGCCACTCCCGGGAGTCCGGCGACCCGGTCGTGCACGCGGAGGAGGCGGCCCTGGCGAAGATCGCCTCGGACGACCCGCGGCTGCCGTCCGCCACGGTCTACACGAGCCTGGAACCCTGCACCCACCGCGCCTCCCGCCCGGCCCCCTGCGCCCGGCTGATCCTGGACGCGGGGGTACGCCGGGTGGTGACGGCGTGGCGGGAGCCGGACACGTTCGTGACGGGGGCGGACGGGACCGGCCTGCTCACCGGGCAGGGGGTCGACGTGGTGGTCCTGACCGACCACGAGGACGAGGCGAAGGCCCCGAACCGGCACCTGCTCTGACGGCGGGGAGTGGCGGGCGGTGCCCCCGAAACGCAGACAGCGCCCGACCCGACCGAAGCCGGCTCAGGCGCTGCACAGCAGGCCGGAGGAGTCACCCCCGTCCGCAACCTGTAGGCCCTGTGGGACTCGAACCCACAACCAATGGATTAAAAGTCCACTGCTCTGCCAATTGAGCTAAGGGCCCAGGCGATGTTGCCCCCACGAGCATAGCCGGACGTGGCCGTGTCTCCGATCGGGTATCGGGGACACGGCCGTGTCAGAGGGGCCGGGGAGTGGGAAAGGTCAGGGATCGACCGGTTCGGGGGCGTTCGCGCGGGCCGCCTCGCGGGCCCTGGTGCGCTCGTGCTCCGGGTTGAGGAACCAGTGCCGGGCCGAGGCCGCCCACCAGATCCACGCGAAGCCGAGGACGGCCAGGACGGCGATCGGGGCGTAGTTGAAGGTCTCCCAGGTGACCGGCGAGACCTGCGGGAGCATGAAGAGGATCGTGATCACACCGACCCATCCCACCGACACCAGCCCGATCGCCCGCGACCAGCGGCCCAGGTGCCACGGCCCCCGGTCGAAGGCGTCGCCCTTGCGCAGCCGCAGCAGCGTCGGGATGACGTAGGCGATGTAGAGGCCGATCACCGCGACGGACGTCACCGCCGCGTAGGCCGTGTAGTTGATCAGGTACGGCAGGCCCAGCAGCAGTGCCCCGCCCGCGGCCAGCCACACCGCCGCCACGGGGGTACGGGTGCGCGGGCTGACCGTGTGCCAGAGGTGCGAGAACGGCAGCGCGCCGTCGCGTGAGAAGGCGTAGATCATGCGGCTGTTGGCGGTCACCGACGCCATCCCGCAGAACAGCTGGGCGCCGATGACGACCAGGAGCAGGAGCTTGCCGGCCGTGGCCCCGAGCGCGTCGAGGAGGATCTGCGCCGGGGGCGCGCCGGTCGGGGAGTTCAGGGCGCCGTCGTAGGACTGGATCGCGAAGGTGAAGCCGAGCAGGAGTACGAAGCCCGCTATCCACGACGTCCAGATCGACTGGACGATGCCCTTCGGGCCGGCCGTGGACGCGTCGTGCGTCTCCTCGGTCATGTGGGCCGAGGCGTCGTAGCCGGTGAAGGTGTACTGGGCCATGAGCAGCCCCAGCAGCACCACGTACACCCCGCTCCCCCAGCCCGTGTTGTTGACGAACTCGCCGAACACGAAGGACGCCGACTGGTGTTTGTCGGGGGCGAAGGTGAGCGCGCCGACGATGACGGCCACGCCGATCACGTGCCACCACACGCTCACGCTGTTCAGCAGCGCCACGATCCGCACGCCGAAGGTGTTCAGCAGGCCGTGCAGCACGAGGATGGCGGCGAAGAGGAGGATCGTGCGGCCGGGGGTGACCTCGAAGTCGAACTGGAGGTTCAGGTACGCCCCGAGGAAGGACGCGGCGCCGAAGTCGATGCCCGCCGTCACCGCGACCTGGCCCAGTACGTTGAACCAGCCCGTGAACCAGGCCCAGGCGGCGGCCGATCTGGGTGGGGCCAGCCGGTGCGCCCAGAAGTACAGGCCGGCCGAGGTCGGGTACGCCGAACAGATCTCGGCCATCGACAGGCCGACGAAGAGCGTCATCAGGCCTACGGCGACCCAGCCCCAGGTGATGACCGCGGGGCCGCCCGTGTTCATGCCGAACAGGTAGAGGGTCAGACAGCCCGACAGCACCGAGATGATGGTGAAGGAGACCGCGTAGTTGGAGAACGCCGACATGCGGCGGGCCAGGACCTGCGTGTAGCCGAGCTGGGCAAGCCGTTCCTCGTCGGAGAGTTCCTTGGAGATCCCCGACTGCCCACTCGCTATGGCGTCATCTGTCATGCCCCCAGCGATTCCCATCCCGGGGGCGTGACACACGTCACAACTTGGCCGAGAAGCGACCCTCTAGAAAAGGCCCTTGTAGCTCTGCCAGCCACTCGCGATCTTCGTACGCCCCCCGAACGACCCCTTGCCGTCGCCGTTGTTGCGGTACAGGTTGCCGGCGGTGTCCCGGGAGACCAGGTCGTTCCTGCCGTCGCCGGTGATGTCCCCGACGCCGACGACCACGTTGTACGAGGTCCCCCAGCTGGAGAAGACCTTCACCCGCTCCTTGACCTGCCCGGTGCCGGTGCCGCCGTAGCGCCACAGCGTGCCGGCCTTGTCCTGCACCAGGACGTCCCCGAAGCCGTCGCCGTCGAGGTCACCGGCACCGACGATCTTCTTGTAGGTGGCCCAGCTGCGGATCTTCACGCCCGGCTTGAGCTTGCTCGCGCCGTCGTTGGCGAACAGGTAGACGTCACCGGTGGACGCCTTGCGGGCCAGCAGGTCGACCCGGCCGTCGCCGGTCAGGTCGCCGGGGGCGGTCAGGACGTTGTACGCGTTCCAGCCGGTGCCGAGCGAGGTGTGGCTGCTCGCCGGGGCGTACGAACCCTCCCCGCACTTGCCCGCGTAGCGGCGCAGCTCGCCGTTCGGCATCCGGACCAGCATCTCGGCACAGCGGTCCTTGCCCATGTCGCCGAAGGGCACGGCCACGGTCCCGGCGGGCCAGCCGGAGCCGTTCTGCTTCCAGTCGAACTTGCCGCCACCGTTGGTGTACTGGAGGCTCAGCGTGCCGGAGGAGTTGAGGGTGGCCAGCTCACCGTAGGCGTAGCCGCCCTGGTCGTGGTGGCCCTGGCGGCCGCCGCTCAGCGCGATCTTGCCGCTGGTGGTGAACGTGCCCACGCCGTCGGCGGCCTTCGCGGTCAGCGTCCAGGTCTTCTGGCCGTTGTACGCGTAGGCGCCCGAGTTCGTCGTGCCGTCCCACTGGAGGTCGATGGCCGTACCGCTGCCCTTGAGGGTGCGGTCCGTGCGGCCCTGGGCGTCCTTCACCGTGAAGGTCCAGTCGGCGGGCTTGCTGAGCTGCCAGGTGCTCATCCAGGCCATGTTGCCGCCGTTGCGACCCGAGGCGTTGAAGTAGGGGTTGTCCAGGTCCGACTCGATCTTCCCGAGCGACTGGGCGGGCACCCCGCTCGGCACGATCCGGATCGTGCGGTCGGCGTCGACGTAGGCGACACCCCCGCCGAACTTGTCCACCGACCAGGTCAGCCGCCGCTGGTCGGTGGTGTTCCCGGCCGGCAGGTCGGCGATGGCGCGCGCGACGGCGGCCGTACCGGTGTGGAAGTCCGTCAGCATCAGCTTGCCGGCGCTCCGGTCGTGCCGGACGAGGTAGCCGTCGCCGACGAGCACGGGTCCGGAGGGCACCGTGATGTTCTTCTTCGCCGTACGGTCGTACACGCCCGCGGCGCCCGTCGGGCCGCAGTTCCAGTAGATCCAGCGGCCGACGACCTGGAGCTCCTTGACCGTGCAGGGGGCGCCGGTGGAGACGGTTGCGACCGTCTTCTTCCCCTCCAGGTCGTACTGGGTGAGCACGCCGTTGCCCGAGCCCGGCGTCCACAGCGCGGAACCCCACACGGAGGCGGCGGTGACGGAACGGGTCAGCCGGACGTCCTCGTCGCGGTACCGGTTCACCGCGTCGACGTACTGCTTGCCGGTGGAGGCCGCGTTGTAGACGAAGTAGCGGCCGGTGGCGTCCACGAAACGGCCGCCGGTGACATCGGGTTCGGTGCCGTGGTAGCTGTTCGGCTCCAGCCAGATCTGGGCGCGCTCCTTGCCGGACTCGTCGACCCGGAAGTAGCCGACGCTCTGCTCACCGGTGGACCGCAGCGGCACGCAGTCGCCCGCGTCGCAGGGCACCCGCTGAAGGTGGGTGCCGTTGGCGTAGACGCCGGCGAACCCGCGGGTGTCCTGCGTCAGCACCGTGGAGCCGTCCGGCGAGAGCTGCCGGCCCACCACGTACTGGTCGCCGTTCGGCCGGTACTCGACGCTGGTCAGATAGCCGGCCGCGTAGTCGAGGCCCCACACGCCGTCCGTGGCGATCGGCGTCGGGCTGGTGTCCGCGGCCGCCTGGCCCGCGGACGTCAGGGTGCCGGCGCTCAGGGCGGCCAGCGAGGCAAGAGTGAGTGCGATCCGGGCACGCCGGGTCAAGGGTCCCTCCCCAGGGAAGTCAGAAAAGGCGCGGCGGCAGGCCTGGTGTTCCCCCTCGGCCACACTCCACAGCGCGATCCCCGGATGCTAACAACTGCCCCACAGACTCCGGTAGTCGAATACGCATACGAGAAGGGCCCGTACGACCGAAGTCGTACGGGCCCTTCTCACTTCACACTGTGTCAGCCGTTGCGCTTCCAGCGCGGCTTGTCGTCGCGGCGGCCGAAGGAGCCGGTGCCGCTGCCGCTGCCGCTGCCGCGGTGGTCGTCACGACGGCCGTAGGGGCGGTCGTGGCTCGGGCGGTCGTGGCCGGCGGAGCGGAAGCCCGGGCGGTCGCCCTGGCGGTCACGGTTGAACGGACGGTCGCTGCCCCGGTGGCCGCCACGGTCGTCACGGCGCTCGAAGGAACGGCCGGCCGGACGGTCGTTGTCGCGGCGGAAGCCACCGCGGTCGTTGTCCCGACGGTCACGGTTGAAGCCACCGCGGTCGTCACGACGCTCGAAGGAACGGCCACCACGGTCGTCCCGACGGTCGTTGTCCCGACGGAAGCCACCACGGTCGTTGTCCCGACGGTCACGGTTGAAGCCGCCACGGTCGTCACGACGCTCGAACGAACGGCCACCACGGTCGTCCCGACGGTCGTTGTCCCGACGGAAGCCACCACGGTCGTTGTCCCGACGGTCACGGTTGAAGCCGCCACGGTCGTCACGACGCTCGAACGAACGACCACCACGGTCGTCCCGACGCTCGTAGTTGCCCCGCTCGTCACGGCGCTGACGCGGCTGCTCGTACGCCGGACGCTCGGCGGGCTGCTCGGCGACGAGGGCCTCGGCGCGGATCTCCGCCTCCTGGGCCACGACGGCCTCGGCGGCCGCGGCCACCGCGGTCTCCGGGTCCTCACCGCGCTCGCGGGCGGCACGCGCGACGAGGCGGTCGGCCTCCTCGCGCAGCTCGGTCGCGCGGCGCTGGGCCCGCTCCAGCTCCTTGGTGAGCTGGGCGACCTCACGCTCGGCCTGCTGAGCCGCGTTGGCCGCGGACTCGGACTGGACCTCGGTCATCGAACGGGCGCCGGTGATCTCGGCGACCTCGGGCTCGAAGGCCGTACCGGAGTTGATGATGTGACGGCCGGCGTCGACGCCCGCGTCCTCCATCAGCCGGAAGATCTGCCGGCGCTGGTGCGGGAGGGAGAGGGAGACGACGGTGCCGGTGCGGCCGGCGCGAGCGGTACGGCCCGCGCGGTGCAGGTAGTCCTTGTGGTCGCCGGCGGGGTCGACGTTCAGGACCAGGTCGATGCCGTCGACGTGGATGCCGCGGGCGGCGACGTCGGTGGCGACGAGCGCGTTGACGTAGCCGTCCTTGAAGTCGGCCAGCGTGCGAGTGCGCGCGCCCTGGGTCATGCCGCCGTGCAGCGCGTCGGCCTTCACCCCGGCCTCGCGCAGCTGCTCGGCGATGCGGTCGGCGCCCAGCTGGGTGCGGACGAAGATGATGGTGCGGCCCTTGCGGGAGGCGATGGCCGCGGTGACCGGCGCCTTGTCCTTGGGCTTCACGATCAGGATGTGGTGGGACATCGTCGTGACGTTGCCCTGGGCGCTGTCGACCTCGTGCGAGACCGGGTCGACCAGGTAGCGCTTGACCAGGGTGGAGATCTCGTTCTCCATGGTCGCGGAGAACAGCATCCGCTGGCCGCCGGCCGGGACCTGGTCGAGCAGCTCGGTGACCTCGGGCAGGAAGCCCAGGTCGGACATCTGGTCGGCCTCGTCGAGGACGGCGACCTCGACGTTCTCCAGGGAGCAGGCGCCGCGGTTGATGATGTCGCGCAGCCGGCCCGGGGTGGCGACGAGGATGTCGACGCCGCGCTCCAGGGCGTAGATCTGGTTGCCCATCGACGTACCGCCGCAGACGACCTTCATCTTCAGGCCGACGACGTCGCCGTAGGGCTGGAGGGCGTCCGCGACCTGCATCGCGAGTTCGCGGGTCGGGGTGAGGATGACCGCGCGGGGCTTGTGCTTCTCGGTGCGGCCGCCGGCGAGACGCGCCAGGGTCGGCAGACCGAAGGAGAGGGTCTTGCCGGAGCCGGTGCGGCCACGGCCGAGGATGTCCTTGCCGGCCAGGGCGTCCGGGATGGTCGCGGCCTGGATCGGGAAGGGGGTGGTCACGCCGTTCTGGGCGAGCTTGCGCACCACGCCCTCGGGGAGACCGAGGTCCGCGAAGGTGACCTCGGGAGCGCCTTCGGTGCCCTCGTTCTCGGGCATGACGGCGTGATCAGTACTGGAAATGGACATGCGTAAGCGAAACCTTCCGGAGTCTCGTCGGCACGCGCCCGTCAACTCCGTGATTTCGCAATACGACCGCCTCTATGCGGTCAGCCACGGCAAGGGAGAGAACGCGCCACACGGCGCTCTCTGCAATGGCGCCGGGCAATGGGATCAAACGATCTACCACCATACGCACCCCCCACCCCCCAAGGCAAACCAACGCCTGCCGGTGTAGTGGAGGTCACGTGGGCGGCCGCCGCGTCACACCGGCGCACCCGCCGTGGGCGCCGGCTCGCGCTGGCTCAGCTGCGCTCCCGTCTCCGGCGGCGCCGACGACGACGGCTCCGCGGGCGGCGGCGACGGGGTGGGCGAGGCGGGCGGCTCGCTCGACGCGGGCGGCTCCGGATCGGGCGTGTGCGTGGGGGGCGGGTCGACGTGCGTCGCCGAGGGTGCCGGCCTGGCCGACTTCCCCGGCCGCGCCCCCGCGGAGGCGGACGCGCTCGCCGAGGCGGACGCCGACGGGGACGCCGACTCCTCGCCGTGCTTCCCCTTCTTCTTCCCGTGCTTGCCGTCCGCGGCCGCCCTGCCGAGCCCCACGGAACCGCCGGAGCCCGCCGAGCCCCCGTCGGGGCCGGCACCGCCCCGCTC
This sequence comes from Streptomyces griseorubiginosus, assembly GCF_001514195.1. GTDB lineage: Bacteria > Actinomycetota > Actinomycetes > Streptomycetales > Streptomycetaceae > Streptomyces > Streptomyces griseorubiginosus. Next base: position 33,936 of record NZ_KQ948752.1, read on the forward strand.
ACCGGCGGAGTGCGAGGGCTTGGCGCCGCTGCCTCCGTCGTCCCCGCCCACGCTCATGCAGCCCGCTGCGGCGGCGACGGCCATGACCGTGGCGGCCAGACGGACGGGTACGTACAAGGGGCGCACGAGCAGCCACCTCCGAGGGCGGGCGTCAGAGAGTCAACCTGTCCAACTCCTGCCGCCCACAAGAGGACACGCGAACCCGCTATCCGTACCCGAGTGCGTGCAGCCGCGCGTCGTCGATCCCGAAGTGGTGGGCGATCTCGTGGACCACCGTCACCTCGGTCTCCGCGACCACCTCGTCCCGCGTCCCGCACATCCTGAGCGTCGGACCCCGGTAGATCGTGATGCGGTCCGGCAGCACCCCGGCGTACCACTCGCCCCGGTCGGTCAGCGGAGTGCCCTCGTACAGCCCGAGCAGCTCGGGATCGTCCGCCGGCGGTTCGTCCTCGACGAACACCGCGACGTTGTCCATCAGCCGCGTCAACTCCGGCGGAATCCGGTCCAGCGCCTCGGCGACCAGTTCCTCGAACTCCTCGCGCGTCATCTCCAGCACATGCCCATTCTCCGGTACGACCCCGCCGTACGAGAGGGGGAGCGCGCCCGCATATCCGGGCGCGGACTTGGGCATACGGGATCAATGGCCCGCGTCCCCGCCGCCGCCCGGAAGATCCTGTCCGCCGTAAGGAAGGCACCGCACGCCCTCACCCGGCAGTACGCCGGTCGTCGCTCCCACCCGTCCGTCGAACTGGTCCATCCGGCTCATCCCTGGACCCGAGCCCTCGGTCTCGTCGCCGTGGTCCTTCTGGGTGCCTGGCTGGGCCTGCTGATCGTCGGCAACGTGCGGGTGCCCGTCGGGCCCATGAACACGACGATGACCCTGCGCCCGTCCCTGACCGGCGGCACGAAGATCAACGTGTCCCCGCTGGGCGCCCTCGAGCTGGACAGCCACCACGCGCCGGTCCGGCTCGACGTCAACGTCGACCAGCTCGACCCGGAACGCTCCCAGGCCCTCGTCGACCACCCCGAGCGGCTCTCCGGCCTCCAGGACGAGGTCGCCTCGGACGTCGAGCACGGCACCCTCGATCTCGCGGTCCGCTCCTGCGTCGCCGTGGTCGCGGGCGCCACCGCCCTCGGCCTCGCCGTCTACCGGCGCCCGCGCCGCGCCCTCGCCGCCGGCGGCCTCGCCCTCACCCTCCTGGCGGCCTCCGGCGGCACCGCGTACGCCACCTGGAACCCCGAATCGGTCCTGGAGCCCAAGTTCTCGGGCCTGCTCTCCTCGGCCCCGTCCCTGGTCGGCAACGCGCGCAGCATCGTCACCGAATTCGACGTCTACCAGAAGGAGTTGGCCCGCCTGGTCACCAACGTGACGAAGCTCTACGACGTCACGTCCACGCTCCCCGCCTACCAGCCGGACCCCACCACCATCCGGGTCCTGCACGTCTCCGACATCCATCTGAACCCGGCGAGCTGGAAGATCATCGCCTCGCTGGTGGAGCAGTACAGGGTCAACGTGATCGTCGACTCCGGCGACACCATGGATCACGGTACGGCGGCGGAGAACGGCTTCCTCGACCCGATCCCGGACCTCGGGGCGCCGTACGTCTGGGTCCGCGGCAACCACGACTCCCTGACCACCCAGCGCTACATGGAGGGCCTCAAGCGGGTCCACGTCCTCGACGACGGCAAGGCCGAGACCGTCGCCGGGCTGCGGTTCGCCGGGATGGGCGACCCCCAGTTCACCCCCGACCGCTCCACGAACCCGGGCACCGACGCGTCCGAGGAGGCGGCGGGCGCCCGCCTGGCCGCAGCCCTGCGCGCACAGCGGGCCGCCGGGACCCCGGTCGACATCGCGATCGCCCATGAGCCCTCGGCCGCCCGCGAGGTCGACGGCGAGGTCCCGATGATCCTGTCCGGCCACCTCCACCACCAGGAGATGGAGGTCCTGAAGAAGGGCACCCGGCTGCGCGTCGAGGGCTCCACGGGCGGCAGCGGTCTGCGGGCCGTCGAGGGCAAGTACCCCGACCCCATCGAGGCCTCGATCCTCTACCTGGACCGCGACACCCGGCGCCTCCAGGCCTGGGACGAGATCAGACTCGGCGGTCTGGGCCTCACGACGGCGGAGGTCAGCCGGCACCTCCCGCAGGACAACCAGCCGGGAGCGACGCCGTCACCGACCACGTCGTCGACCGGTTCGCCGTCGGCCTCGCCCACGACCTCGGCATCGGCCTCGCCCCAGGCCTCCCCCACGGGCAGCCCCTAAACCGTTTTGGCGATACCTCCCGGCATCCCATATGCTTCTCACGTCCCCGACGCGCTGAGAAGCGCCCAGGCGGGCCGATAGCCCTCATCGTCTAGCGGCCTAGGACGCCGCCCTTTCAAGGCGGTAGCACGGGTTCGAATCCCGTTGGGGGCACGCAAAACCGTGTGCGACACTGTTCGTGCACAACGCTTGGTCCTGTGGAGCAGTTTGGAGTGCTCGCCACCCTGTCAAGGTGGAGGCCGCGGGTTCAAATCCCGTCAGGACCGCTGAGGTTTCCCCGGAAGCCTCTCGGCTGGGTAGCTCAGTTGGTACGAGCGACCGCCTGAAAAGCGGTAGGTCGCCGGTTCGACCCCGGCCCCAGCCACAGCACAGACCCCGATCTCCGGATCGGGGTCTTGTTGTATCTGTCGTGCGATCTGCCGTGGACAGGGGTGGGGACGATGAGTCAGGACGACGGTCTGGAGCTGGCCCGCGCGAGATACGGGCTGTTCGCGGTGCTGGCGAGCAATCTGGCGATCGCCGGGGTGGCGGTGGTCGGGGTCTGGCGGCTCGACGGCGACAAGGCGGTGATCGTCGGAGTCCTCACCGCCGCGTTCACCGCGGTCAGCAGCATGACCACCGCTTATCTCGGCATCAAGGCGATCTCCAACACCGCGCGGTCCATCGCCCTCGGCGAGCGGCACGAGCGCACAGCCACGGCGCCGGAACCGGCACCGGCGGCATCGGGAGCACCGGGGTCGGCTCCGGCTCCGCGGGCCCCCTGATCGCCGTGCTGGTGATCCGGCGGGCTTCCGATCCGCCGGCCCCTGATCCACCAGGCTGCGACGCCCGGGACAAAACCGTTCGCCAGTAATTTCCCGGGGATGAGATCCTGGATCGCGTATGTCTACGCACCCTGCCCCCGCCCCCGGCACCCCCGCCTTCGGGGATCTCGCCGCCCGCCTGACCGAGCTGACCCTGCGTGACGCGCAACGGCTCGGGCGCAGGCTCGAAGGCGCGCGCCGGATCCGCAAGCCGGAGGCGCGCGCCGCCGTGCTGGCCGAGATCGAGGCGGAGGTCGGCAAGGGCGAGGAACGGGTGCACGCACGCCGTGCGCGGGTGCCCGCCGTGACCTACCCCGAGCAGCTCCCGGTCAGCCAGAAGAAGGACGAGATCGCGGCCGCCATCCGTGATCACCAGGTCGTGATCGTGGCCGGTGAGACCGGCTCCGGCAAGACGACCCAGATCCCGAAGATCTGCCTGGAGCTCGGCCGGGGCGTCAAGGGCATGATCGGCCACACCCAGCCCCGCCGGATCGCCGCCCGCACGGTCGCCGAGCGGGTCGCCGAGGAGCTGGACACCCCGCTCGGCGAGGCCGTCGGCTGGAAGGTGCGCTTCACCGACCAGGTGAACCAGGACGCGACGTTCGTGAAGCTGATGACGGACGGCATCCTGCTCGCCGAGATCCAGACCGACCGCGAGCTGCGCGCCTACGACACGATCATCATCGACGAGGCCCACGAGCGGTCCCTCAACATCGACTTCCTGCTCGGCTACCTGGCCCAGCTGCTGCCGAGGCGCCCCGACCTCAAGGTCGTCATCACCTCCGCGACCATCGACCCCGAGCGCTTCTCCCGGCACTTCGGAGACGCCCCTATCGTCGAGGTCAGCGGCCGCACGTACCCCGTGGAGGTCCGCTACCGGCCCCTGCTGGAAGAGGACTCGGAGGACTCCGACCGCGACCAGATCACCGCGATCTGCGATGCCGTCGAGGAGCTCCAGGGCGAGGGCAAGGGCGACATCCTCGTCTTCCTCTCCGGCGAGCGCGAGATCAGGGACACCGCGGACGCCCTGGTGAAGAAGAACTACCGCTTCACCGAGGTGCTGCCGTTGTACGCCCGGCTCTCGCACGCCGAGCAGCACCGCGTCTTCCAGCCGCACACCGGCCGCAGGATCGTTCTGGCGACCAACGTCGCCGAGACCTCCCTGACCGTCCCGGGGATCAAGTACGTCATCGACCCCGGCTTCGCCCGTATCTCCCGCTACAGCCACCGCACCAAGGTCCAGCGGCTGCCCATCGAGGCGATCTCGCAGGCCAGCGCCAACCAGCGCAAGGGCCGCTGCGGCCGTACGTCCGACGGCATCTGCATCCGCCTCTACTCCGAGGAGGACTTCGAGGCCCGCCCGGAGTTCACGGACGCGGAGATCCTGCGGACCAACCTCGCCTCCGTCATCCTCCAGATGACCGCGGCCGGACTCGGTGACATCGAGAAGTTCCCCTTCATCGACCCGCCGGACCACCGCAACATCCGCGACGGCGTCCAACTCCTCCAGGAACTGGGCGCGTTGGACCCCTCCGAGAAGGACGTCCGCAAGCGGCTGACCCAGACCGGACGCAAGCTGGCCCAACTGCCCGTCGACCCGCGCCTGGCGCGCATGGTCCTGGAGGCCGACAAGAACGGCTGTGTCCGCGAGGTCATGGTCATAGCCGCCGCGCTGTCCATCCAGGACCCGCGCGAGCGCCCGGCCGACAAGCAGACCCAGGCCGACCAGCAGCACGCCCGCTTCAAGGACGAGACCAGCGACTTCCTGGCGTACCTGAACCTGTGGCGGTACGTCCGCGAGCAGCAGAAGGAGCGCGGCTCGTCGTCCTTCCGCCGGATGTGCAAGCAGGAGTACCTCAACTTCCTGCGCATCCGCGAATGGCAGGACATCTACACCCAACTGCGCACGGTCGCCAAGCAGATGGGCATCCATCTGAACGAGGAGGACGCGGCCGACCAGTCGGTCCATGTCTCCCTCCTCGCCGGCCTTCTCTCCCACATCGGGATGAAGGACGTGAAGGACGGCAACAAGAACGAGTACCTGGGCGCCCGCAACGCCAAGTTCGCGATCTTCCCCGGCTCGTCCCTCTTCAAGAAGCAGCCCCGTTTCGTCATGTCGGCGGAACTGGTGGAGACGTCACGCCTGTGGGCCCGCGTCAACGCCAGGATCGAGCCGGAGTGGGTCGAGCCGCTCGCCGAGCACCTGCTGAAGCGGACGTACTCCGAGCCGCACTGGGAGAAGGACCAGGCCGCGGTGATGGCCTACGAGAAGGTCACGCTGTACGGCGTGCCGATCGTCGCCCAGCGGAAGGTGAACTACGGCCGGATCGACCCGGAGTCGTCCCGCGAGCTTTTCATCCGCAACGCCCTGGTCGAGGGTGACTGGCGCACGCACCACAAGTTCTTCGCCGACAACCGCAGGCTGCTGAGCGAGGTTGAGGAGCTCGAACACCGGGCCCGGCGACGGGACATCGTGGTCGACGACGACACCCTCTTCGACTTCTACGACCAGCGGGTGCCCGAACACGTCGTCTCCGGCGCCCACTTCGACTCCTGGTGGAAGCGCAAGCGGCACGAGGAGCCCGAATTCCTCGACTTCGAGCGGGAGATGCTCATCCGGGAGTCGGCGGAGGCGGTCACCAAGGCCGACTATCCCGACTCGTGGCGGCAGGGCCCGCTGAAGTTCCGGGTGACGTACCAGTTCGAGCCGGGTGCGGACGCGGACGGTGTCACAGTCCACATCCCGCTCCAGGTCCTGAACCAGGTCAAGGACGAGGGCTTCGACTGGCAGATCCCGGGCCTGCGCGAGGAGTTGGTGACGGAGCTGATCCGCTCCCTCCCCAAGCCGATCCGCCGCAACTACGTGCCGGCGCCGAACTTCGCGAAACGGTTCCTGGACACGGCGGTGCCGTTGCAGGAGCCCTTGACGGTCACCATGGCCCGCGAGCTGAAGCGCATGGTCGGCGTGCCCTTCGACGCGGAGGACTTCGACCAGTCCCGGATCCCCGACCACCTCCGGATCACCTTCCGGATCGTGGACGAACGGCGGCGGAAGCTGGCGGAGGCCAAGGACCTGGAGGCGCTTCGGCTCCAGCTCAAGCCCAAGGCGCGCCAGGCGCTCTCCCAGGCGGCCGCCGCGACCGCCTCCCGCGAGGGCGGCGAGTCCCTGGAGCGCAAGGGCCTGACGGACTGGACGATCGGCTCCCTCACCCGGGTCTTCGAGACCCGCCGGGCAGGCCAGCCGGTGAAGGCGTACCCGGCGCTGGTGGACGACGGCGACACCGTCTCCGTCCGCCTCTTCGACACCGAGGCCGAGCAGGCCGAGGCGATGTGGAAGGGCACGCGCCGGCTCATCGTGCGCAACATCCCGGTGAACCCGGCGAAGTTCGCGTCCGAGAAGCTGACGAACCCCCAGAAGCTGGCCCTGTCGGCGAACCCGCACGGCTCCATCCAGGCCCTGTTCGACGACTGCGCGACCGCGGCGGCGGACAAGCTGATCGGGGACTTCGGGGGACCGGCGTGGGACGAGGAGTCGTACCGGAAGCTGTACGACAAGGTGCGGTCGGAGATCGTCGACACCACTGTCCGCACGGTCGGCCAGGTGCAGCAGGTGCTTGCCGCCTGGCAGGCCTGTGAGCGCCGTCTGAAGGCCGTACGGAGCCCGGCGCTGCTGGCGAACCTGGCGGACGTACGGAAGCAGTTGGACGCCCTCGTGAAGCCCGGCTTCGTCACGGAGACCGGGTTGCGGCGCCTGCCCGACCTCATGCGCTACCTGGTCGCGGCGGACCGGCGGCTCCAGCAGATGCCGACGAACGCCCAACGGGACACGACCCGTATGGAGAAGGTCCACGAGATGCAGGACGAGTACGCCTGGCTCCTGGAGCAGCTCCCGCAGGGCCGGCCCGTGCCGCAGCAGGTCCTGGACGTCCGCTGGATGATCGAGGAGCTCCGGGTCAGCTATTTCGCCCACGCGTTGGGCACGGCGTACCCGATCTCGGACAAGCGGATCGTGAAGACGATCGACACGCTGGCTCCGTGACCGGACGGCCACACGGAGTGAGTTCGACCAGGACCCGCCTGCTCCTGTACAGTCCTTCTCGCAGCGCAACGCACCGATAAGCGCCGCGAAACCTGGTCCTGTGGAGCAGTTTGGAGTGCTCGCCACCCTGTCAAGGTGGAGGCCGCGGGTTCAAATCCCGTCAGGACCGCAACAAGAAGTAAGGCCCGCATCCCGGCAACGGGGCGCGGGCCTTCTTCGTATGGTCACACGGAGGGTGCTGTTCGGACGCCGGTCCAGGCATCTCAGCCCGTCCGGCGTTTGAGGACGAGGCCCGTTCAGGGCCGAAGCGGGGGGCTGGGGGCGGCAGCCCCCAGGACGGTCACCGCAGCGCCGGAGATGAGCTCGGCACCCTCCACGCCATCTTGACGGCGCCTCAAAGCACCGGTACCCAGAAACCAGGCCCCCGTTCCCGACGGAGCCCGGAGGTGGCGTATGGCGGCATCGGTCAGGCACGAGACGCGGGCCTTGCTCCGCGCACACCTGTCCGCCGCGTCGTCGTATCGGCATCTGACCCGGCACTGCCCGATCTGCCACCGCCTCCTGCGCCTGGCGATGGATTCCGCGCCCCGAGCATCCGATCTCCCGGAGGAGCCGGAAGAGCAGCCGAGGGAGGACGAGACCCCCTCCCCGGCGTGACACGACACGGCACGACACGGCACGGCCCCCTCTAGCGCACAAGTCCCAGCCGCAACAAGGACTCTGGCATGTGACGGGAGTCACCGCATGAGTTTTTAAAACGGTGGAACTTACCCCTCCCCTACAACAGGTCAATTTAATATGTGCAATTGCACTACTGATCCGACCTGTCCCTGGGCCCGCTCCACAGGAGATCCGACACCCCTCCCCAGACTCCGACAAGCCCACTCACAGCGGCTCCCACCACCCCTGGCGCGCGCACAAAAAAGATCGCGCTGGACTCGGCGGAGTCCAGCGCGATCGACGACGGGGTTGAGAATGGGCCCTGTTGGGGCAGGACCCGCGTCGCTTGAAGCCAGGGTTCGGACGCCGCAGCCAGCTGGGGGGCAGGCCGGTTTGTCCGGTTATTCAGTTGTTCAGGCCTCGCTGCGCTGCTGCGGAATACCCGCGAGCAGAGCGCGGACCTCAGCCTCGCGGTAACGGCGGTGTCCGCCGAGCGTACGGATCGACGTGAGCTTGCCGGCCTTCGCCCACCGCGTGACCGTCTTCGGGTCCACGCGGAACATCGTGGCGACCTCAGCCGGGGTCAGCAGCGGCTCGGCATCAGGGGTGCGAGCGGTCATGAGCGGCCTCCTCGGGAGAACCGAACCTTCTCGGTTCTTTCCTCTAAATTCTGCACCTTGACCCGCGTTGCCCGAAATGGCGGATGCGGGTCGAGTCGGTTATAGGACGAACGGCTTGTCCTCGGCACTACAACTACACCATCCGTCCAGCCTCGTCGGCCAAACCGATGGAATTGCCCCCCAGGTGTTCATCGGCGACGGAAGCCGATGGACCATGCCATAGCGGACAGTCACGCCTCTGTGACGATCAGTCACAGAGGCGATCAGGAGTCATCAGACCCCCCAAAGCGGAACCTCCCCCGGGCCCCTTGTCCTATTTTGGCATGAGGAGGGGCAAGAGGCGCAAGAGCCGGATACGTGCGGTCCGTCACGCTTGCCCCTTGTTGATGGGACATCAGCGAAACCTCGTGACACCTTGAGCGAGGACGAAACCCCAAAAAGGGCGTCACGTCAAACGTCAGTTCGCCGAGCGCCGGTCCCTGACCGCCCGCCAGCGCTCCACAAGGCGCCCGTAGGCCTCGCCCGCGGCCGCCCCGTCACCGAGCCTCAGCGCCTCGATGCCCTCGGCCACGTCGGCCGCCGAGTGGTCGTCCTCCAGCTCGCCCGGCGGCAGCACGTGCACCAGCCCGCCGTAGTCGAGCTCGACCAGCGAACGCGGGTGGAACTCCTCCAGCCAGCGCCCCACATCGATCAGGCCGTCGATGAGCGGCCCCTCGTCGACGCCGTCCTTCAGGGCCCGCAGCGCCCGCGCCACCCGCCGCCGGGCCTGCACCATGGGCGTGCGGTAGCGCAGCATCGGCGGGACCTCCCCGGACCCCTTGTCGAAGCGCCGCTCCTCGTCGCCCACCAGCACGAACCAGTGCAGCGGCACCTGCCAGGTCGCCGTACGGATCCACGGCCTGGCGTCCGGGTTCCGGGCCAGCCAGCGCTCGTAGTCCTGGGACGTCTGGTGGCGTACGACCGCGGGCAGCACGGCGTCCAGGACGGGGCCCGGCAGCTCCTCGCCGAGCTCCTCCATCGCCAGCCAGCCGCGCAGCCGGGTGCGCCAGGGGCACACGCACACCACGCCGTCCACGTCGAGCACGAACGCGTCACTGCTCTCGTGCACCGGCACGGGGACCGGCGGGGTGGGCAGCAGATCCGCCAGCGAGCGACGCAGTTCGTCCTGGTAGGACGGGCGCTCCTGGCGGCGGGCGTAGCGGGCCCAGTGGGTGCGCTCCGGCTCGGGGAAGGCGGCCAGTGGTTCGTACACGCGCAGATAGGTCGCGTACGGGACGATCACCGAGGACACCTTGGGCACGCCTGCTCTCTCCCCCGCCGCCTGCCGGGAAAACCTGCGAAACCCGCACACAAACGCGCGGGAAAACTATGCAAATCGTCGCACGCCCGCAAGTCACGGGAAGGTGATCCTGAGCACTGCACGGTCTCGGGGCGTCACACGCTCTAATCTCGTGCTCACAGGCCCCCGCCACCCGTACGGGAAGCCTGCACCGATCGCCGAGACTTACCCAGGAGTCACCACAGTGACCGACGTAAACGGCGCCGCTGCCGATGTGCTGCACACCCTGTTCCACTCGGACCAGGGCGGCCACGAGCAGGTCGTGCTCTGCCAGGACCGCAGGAGCGGCCTCAAGGCCGTCATCGCCCTCCACTCCACCGCGCTGGGCCCCGCACTCGGCGGGACCCGCTTCTACCCGTACGCCACCGAGGCGGAGGCCGTCGCCGACGCCCTGAACCTCGCGCGCGGGATGTCGTACAAGAACGCCATGGCCGGACTCGACCACGGCGGTGGCAAGGCCGTGATCATCGGGGACCCGGAGCGCGACAAGAGCGAGGAACTGCTCCTCGCCTACGGCCGCTTCGTCGCCTCCCTCGGCGGCCGGTACGTCACCGCCTGCGACGTCGGCACCTATGTCGCCGACATGGACGTCGTCGCGCGGGAGTGCCGCTGGACGACCGGCCGCTCCCCCGAGAACGGCGGCGCCGGCGACTCCTCCGTCCTGACCGCCTTCGGCGTCTACCAGGGCATGCGGGCCAGCGCCGCGCACCTGTGGGGCGACCCGTCCCTGCGCGGGCGCAAGGTCGGCATCGCCGGCGTCGGCAAGGTGGGGCACCACCTGGTCGCGCACCTGCGCGACGAGGGCGCCGAGGTCGTGATCACGGACGTCCGCGAGGAGGCCGTGGGGCGGATCCTCGCCGCCCATCCGACGGGCGTGACGGCCGTCGCCGACACCGCGACCCTGATCCGCGCCGAGGGCCTCGACATCTACGCCCCCTGCGCGCTCGGCGGTGCCCTGAACGACGACACCGTGCCGGCGCTGACCGCGCGGATCGTCTGCGGCGCCGCCAACAACCAGCTCGCGCACCCGGGCGTCGAGAAGGACCTCGCCGACCGCGGGATCCTCTACGCGCCGGACTACGTGGTGAACGCCGGCGGGGTCATCCAGGTCGCCGACGAACTGCACGGGTTCGACTTCGAGCGGTGCAAGGCCAAGGCGGCGAAGATCTACGACACCACGCTCGCCATCTTCGCACGTGCGAAGGAAGACGGGATTCCGCCGGCCGCCGCGGCCGACCGGATCGCCGAGCAGCGGATGCACGAGGCGGCCCTGACGCGGTCGTGAACGGTTCATGACCGCGGTCATGAACCGGGCCCGCTGACGTTTGACCGGTACCCGTCGGCGCACACTTAGAGAGAACTCTCACGTTCGTCGGCGGGTCGGCCGCGAAGAAGTGGTTAAAATCGCGGTTGACCAGCGGGGACGGGGCTCCCCGCGGGTGCCGGTGCCGGGCCCGTGCTGCGGGCGACGTACCGTATGGGCGTGGGCTCAGGTACCGTGGAAGCCCTACGGACCGGACTCTCTGTGGAGAGTCCGTTCCAGATCATGAACGCGTGTCAAGACTCTGGGGCCACCGAGCCCCGTATCCGAGGGGGTCGAGCCATGGGGCGCGGCCGGGCAAAGGCCAAGCAGACGAAGGTCGCCCGCCAGCTGAAGTACAGCAGCGGCGGGACTGATCTGTCGCGTCTGGCCAATGAGCTGGGCGCTTCGACTTCGAGCCAGCCGCCGAATGGCGAGCCGTTCGAGGACGACGACGACGAAGACGACCCGTACGCCCAGTACGCGGATCTCTACAACGACGACGAGGACGAGGACGACGAATCCGGTCCCACGTCTCAACACCGCCGCGGCGCTTGACGCTCTAGCTGTGCTTGACCCGGTCCGAGTGGTCCACACCACCGGACCGGGTTTTGCGCTGCCTGTCAGGCGCTGTAGTCACCCACCAGCTCCGCGCCGGTCGCCTTGTCGCCCCGGTCGGTGATCTCACCTGCGATCCAGGACTCGACCCCGCGGTCGGCCAGGGTGGCCAGCGCCACGTCCGCCGACTCCTCGGGGACGATCGCGATCATGCCGACGCCCATGTTCAGGGTCTTCTCCAGCTCCAGGCGCTCGACCTGACCCGTCCTGCCGACCAGGTCGAAGATCGGGTCCGGGGTCCAGGTGGTGCGGTCGACGATCGCGTGCAGGTCGTCGGGGATCACCCGGGCCAGGTTGGCGGCGAGGCCACCACCGGTGACGTGCGAGAAGGCGTGCACCTCGGCCGTGCTGATCAGGGCCAGACAGTCCAGGGAGTAGATCTTGGTCGGCTCCAGGAGCTCCTCGCCGAGGGTGCGGCCCAGCTCGTCGATCCGGGCGTCCAGGGCGAGGCCCGCCTCGTTCAGGAGCACATGCCGGACAAGCGAGTACCCGTTCGAGTGAAGACCGGAGGCCGCCATGGCGATCACCGCGTCACCCTTACGGATGCGATCCGCGCCGAGCAGCCGGTCGGCCTCCACGACGCCCGTACCGGCGCCGGCGACGTCGAAGTCGTCCGGGCCCAGCAGTCCGGGGTGTTCGGCCGTCTCGCCGCCCACCAGGGCGCAGCCGGCGAGCACACAGCCCTCGGCGATGCCCTTGACGATCGCGGCGACCCGCTCGGGGTGGACCTTGCCGACGCAGATGTAGTCGGTCATGAACAGCGGCTCGGCCCCGCACACCACGATGTCGTCCATGACCATCGCGACCAGGTCGTGGCCGATGGTGTCGTAGACGCCCAGCTGGCGCGCGATGTCGACCTTGGTGCCCACGCCGTCGGTGGCGGAGGCGAGCAGGGGGCGCTCGTAGCGCTTGAGGGCGGAGGCGTCGAAGAGTCCGGCGAAACCGCCGAGGCCGCCGAGGACCTCGGGGCGCTGGGTCTTCTTCACCCACTCCTTCATCAGTTCTACGGCGCGGTCGCCCGCCTCGATGTCGACGCCCGCGGCTGCGTAGCTGGCACCAGTTGTCTCAGACATGGCTAGTGAGAACCTTCGTGTCGTACTGCAGGTGGGACGGGCTGCCTACGGGCGACGGATCGCGTCGGCCGCGGCCGTGGCGGCGGGCCCTGCGGCCAGCTCGGTCTCCAGGAGCTGCTTGCCGAGCAGCTCGGGGTCCGGAAGCTCCATCGGGTACTCGCCGTCGAAGCAGGCGCGGCAGAGGTTCGGCTTGGCGATGGTGGTCGCCTCGATCATGCCGTCGATGGAGATGTAGGCGAGGGAGTCGGCGCCCAGGCTGGTGCCGATCTCGTCGATCGTCATGCCGTTGGCGATGAGCTCGGCGCGGGTGGCGAAGTCGATGCCGAAGAAGCAGGGCCACTTCACGGGCGGCGAGGAGATCCGGATGTGGACCTCGGCGGCGCCCGCCTCGCGGAGCATGCGGACCAGGGCGCGCTGGGTGTTGCCGCGCACGATCGAGTCGTCGACGACGACCAGCCGCTTGCCCTTGATGACTTCCTTGAGCGGGTTCAGCTTCAGGCGGATGCCGAGCTGGCGAATGGTCTGCGAGGGCTGGATGAACGTACGGCCGACATAGGCGTTCTTCACCAGGCCGGCACCGAAGGGGATGCCGGAGGCCTCCGCGTAGCCGATCGCGGCCGGGGTGCCCGACTCCGGGGTCGCTATGACCAGATCGGCCTCGACGGGCGCTTCCTTGGCGAGCTTGCGGCCCATCTCCACACGGGAGAGGTACACGTTCCGGCCGGCGATGTCGGTGTCGGGGCGCGCCAGATAGACGTACTCGAAGACACAGCCCTTGGGCTTCGCTTCCGCGAATCGGGAGGTGCGCAGACCGTTCTCGTCGATGGCGACGAACTCGCCCGGCTCGATCTCGCGGACGTAGCTGGCGCCGCAGATGTCGAGGGCGGCGGACTCGGAGGCGACGACCCAGCCGCGCTCCAGCCGGCCGAGGACCAGCGGGCGGATGCCCTGCGGGTCGCGGGCGGCGTAGAGGGTGTGTTCGTCCATGAAGACGAGCGAGAACGCGCCCCGCACCTTCGGGAGGACCGAGTGGGCCGCCTCCTCGATGGTCAGCGGCTTGCCGTCCTCGTCCTCCTGCGCGGCGAGCAGGGCCGTGAGGAGGTCGGTGTCGTTGGTGGCCGCGACGCGCGGGGTGCGGCCGCCCTCCTTCTTCGGGAGGTCGGCGACCATCTCGGCGAGCTGCGCCGTGTTGACCAGGTTGCCGTTGTGGCCGAGCGCGATCGAACCGTGCGCGGTGGCGCGGAACGTCGGCTGGGCGTTCTCCCACACGGAGGCGCCGGTGGTCGAGTAGCGGGCGTGACCGACCGCGATGTGACCCTGGAGCGAACCGAGCGAGGTCTCGTCGAAGACCTGGGACACCAGGCCCATGTCCTTGAAGACGAGGATCTGGGAGCCGTTGCTGACCGCGATACCCGCGGATTCCTGGCCCCGATGCTGGAGGGCGTAGAGCCCGAAGTAAGTGAGCTTGGCGACCTCTTCACCGGGAGCCCAGACCCCGAAGACGCCGCAAGCGTCCTGGGGGCCCTTCTCGCCGGGGAGCAGATCATGACTGAGTCGACCGTCACCACGTGGCACGGCTCCGAGTGTAGGCGAGATCGACCACTGGTCCGAATTCGTGGAGAGTGGGCTTTCTTACTCCGCGCGGGCCGTAACGCTCCCACCGGACGGGTTCGTGATCTTCAGAGAATGCCGTTCCTGCTGGTAGGACACCGTGCCGGAGAGGATCCCGGTGAGTTCACGCTCGGCCTTCATCACCGGGCCCGAACACATCATGCGCGTGGTCGCGAGGGGCCCGAAGTCGATGGTGCCGTCCTTGACGACGGCTTTGCCGTGGAAGGTGTTGCAGCCGAGACTGCCGGTGACGGTGTCGTCCTTGGTGAGGGTGAGGTGGGCGTTCTCGCCCAGGGACCAGCGGGTGCCCTTGAGGGCCGGGGGCTTCTTCTCGCGGAAGGTGATGCTGTCGCCGCTGGGGGTGGTCAGGGTCAGGGTGCTGACGCCGTTCCGTGCCGTGACCTTGGCCTTGTGGGTGCCCTGGAAGACCTCGACGAACTTGGCCTCGAACGTGCCGAGCGGGTCGGGGCAGCCGATCAGCGTCTGGATCAGGTCGGTGATCCGCACGGTGTCGCCGACGATCTCGGCGTCGGCACCGATGCTGTTGCAGCCGACCGAGCCGCCGGAACGGCCGCCGTCCTCATGGGAGGCACCGGGGTCGGACTTGAAGACGATGCGGGCCTCCCGGACGGTCTTGGCGTCCTTCGGCAGGACATAGTCCTTGCCCTTCACCGTCACCTTCTGCGGCAACCAGTCGACGTCCGCGACACCGGCCGGCCGGGACGCCTTCCCGCGGTCGGTGACCCCGTCGCTCCCGGCGCCGGACTGCGTGCCGCACGCGGCCGTCAGCAGGGTGGTGCCGACGGCGGCCAGGGCGGCGCATTTCACACGTGTCGTCCGCTTCATGCCTCTTGGACGCACGAGCCCCGCGAAGGGTTCGGTCCCCCACCTGTCGAATCAGGCCATCAACGGCAGCAGTCCGCCCAGGTCCGCCCGCTCCCCGCTCGCACTGACCTTGGCCTCCGCGATCGCCTCCTGCCAGGTGAGCCGTCCGGTGGCCAGCCGGAGCCAGGTCAGCGGGTCGGTCTCGACCACGTTCGGCGGGGTGCCCCGGGTGTGCCTCGGCCCCTCGACGCACTGCACGACGGCGTACGGCGGCACCCGCACCTCGGTCGAACCGCCGGGCGCCTTCACGGCGAGGGCGTCGGCGAGAAGCCGGGTGCAGGCGGCCAGGGCCTGGCGGTCGTACGGGATGTCCAGGCCGGGCACGGCGGCGTTCAGGTCGTCGGTGTGGACGACGAGTTCGACGGTCCGGGTGACCAGGTAGTCGGCGAGGGGCAGCGCGCCGACGTTGGTCTCCAGGAGCCGGCTGCCGGGGTGCGTGTCCAGCAGCTCGGTCAGGGTCCGCTCGACGTCGCCGAGGTGGGCGTCGAGGTCGGGGTGCCGTTCGGCGACGCCCCGGGTGAAGTCGTCGATGGCCGCGGAACTGGCGGAGGTGACGAAGGGCCAGTCGAGGAGCGTGGCGTCCTGCCGCGGGGGCGCGGGCCGCTCAAGGCTGCGGTGCACGGCCGTGACCGCCATCCCGATGTGCGCGACCAGTTCCCGTACGGTCCACTCGCCCAGCCGCGTGGGGAGCGCCAGTTGCTCGGGGGTCAGGGTGCGTACGGCCGCCCGTACGTGTCCGAGCTGGGCCTCCACCGCCTTGCGGATCTTGACGGGGTCGTAGGTGCGGGCGCGCTTCCTGGCCGTGGGCATGACGGAGAGCCTAGTCCTGGCGGACGGCGGCGGGGGAGGGTGATCGTCGCGACGGACGTCAGCCGGTCCCGGCATGGCGAAGGCCCCGCCCGTCGGGGTGACGGGCGGGGCCTTCCGGGTCGTACGACTGCCGACTACTTGAGCAGTGCCGGGATGGTCTCCTCGTGAGCCGTCCGCAGCTCCTCCAGCGACAGCTCGAACTCGCCCTGGAGCTCGACCGAGTCGCCGTCCACGACACCGATGCGGGTGACGGGCAGGCCCCGGGCGCCGCACATGTCGTTGAAGCGGAGCTCCTCGGAGCGCGGGACCGCCACCACGGCACGGCCCGCCGACTCCGAGAACAGGAACGTGCACGCGTCGAGCCCGTCCGGTACGACCAGACGCGCGCCCTTGCCGCCGAGCAGCGCCGACTCCACGACCGCCTGGATCAGACCGCCGTCGGAGAGGTCGTGGGCGGAGTCGATCATGCCGTCCCGGGAGGCGGAGATCAGGATCTCGGCCAGCAGGCGCTCGCGCTCCAGGTCGACCTTGGGCGGCAGGCCGCCGAGGTGGTCGTGGACGACCTGGGACCAGGCCGAGCCGCCGAACTCCTCGCGGGTGTCGCCGAGGAGGTACAGCAGCTGGCCCTCCTCCTGGAACGCGACCGGGGTGCGGCGGGCCACGTCGTCGATGACGCCGAGGACGGCCACGACCGGGGTCGGGTGGATGGCCGCCTCGCCCGTCTGGTTGTAGAGCGAGACGTTGCCGCCGGTCACCGGGGTGCCGAGCTGCTGGCAGGCGTCGGCGAGACCGCGGATGGCCTCCGCGAACTGCCACATGACGGCCGGGTCCTCGGGCGAGCCGAAGTTCAGGCAGTCCGACACCGCGAGCGGCTTGGCACCCGTGGTGGCGACATTGCGGTACGCCTCGGAGAGCGCCAGCTGGGCGCCCGCGTACGGGTCCAGCTTGGCGTACCGGCCGTTGCCGTCGGTCGCGATGGCGACGCCGAGGCCGGTCTCCTCGTCGATGCGGATCATGCCGGAGTCCTCGGGCTGGGCGAGGACCGTGTTGCCCTGCACGAAGTGGTCGTACTGCGAGGTGATCCACTTCTTGGAGGCCTGGTTGGGGGAGCTCACCAGCTGGAGGACCTGCTGCTTGAGCTCTTCCGAAGTCCCGGGCCGGGGCAGCTTGTTGGCGTCGTCGGCCTGGAGCTCGTCCTGCCAGGACGGGCGGGCGTACGGACGCTCGTAGACCGGGCCGTCGTGGGCGACCGTGCGCGGGTCGACGTCGACGATCTTGCCGCCGTGCCAGTAGATCTCCAGGCGGTCGCCGTCGGTGACCTCACCGATGACGGTGGCGATGACGTCCCACTTGTCGCAGATCTCCAGGAACCGGTCGACCTTCTCCGGCTCCACGACCGCGCACATGCGTTCCTGCGACTCGCTCATGAGGATTTCCTCGGGCGAGAGCGTCGAGTCGCGCAGGGGTACGTCGTCCAGGGTCACGCGCATGCCGCCGGAGCCGTTGGAGGCGAGCTCGGAGGTGGCGCAGGACAGACCGGCCGCGCCGAGGTCCTGGATGCCGACGACCAGCTTCTCCTTGAAGGCCTCCAGGGTGCACTCGATGAGGAGCTTCTCCTGGAAGGGGTCGCCGACCTGGACGGCCGGGCGCTTCGAGGGCTTGGCGTCGTCGAAGGTCTCGGAGGCCAGGATCGAGGCGCCGCCGATGCCGTCGCCGCCGGTGCGGGCCCCGTACAGGATGACCTTGTTGCCGGCGCCGGACGCCTTCGCGAGGTGGATGTCCTCGTGCCGCATCACACCGATGGCACCGGCGTTGACCAGCGGGTTGCCCTGGTAGCAGGCGTCGAAGACGACCTCGCCGCCGATGTTGGGCAGGCCCAGGCAGTTGCCGTAGCCGCCGATGCCGGCGACGACACCCGGCAGCACGCGCTTGGTGTCGGGGTGGTCGGCGGCGCCGAAACGCAGCGGGTCCACGACGGCGACCGGCCTGGCACCCATCGCGATGATGTCGCGCACGATGCCGCCCACGCCGGTGGCCGCGCCCTGGTAGGGCTCGACGTACGAGGGGTGGTTGTGCGACTCGACCTTGAAGGTGACCGCGTAGCCCTGGCCGACGTCCACGACGCCCGCGTTCTCACCGATACCGACGAGAAGCGCATCGCTCTGCGGCGCCTTCTCGCCGAACTGGCGCAGGTGCACCTTCGAGGACTTGTACGAGCAGTGCTCGGACCACATGACCGAGTACATGGCGAGCTCGGCACCGGTGGGCCGGCGGCCGAGGATCTCCACGACCCGCTCGTACTCGTCCTTCTTCAGGCCCAGTTCGGCCCAGGGCAGCTCGACGTCGGGGGTCGCGGCCGCGTGCTCGACCGTGTCCAGAGGCGTCCGGCTCATGCGTTGACCAGCTTCTTGAGGATCGAGGTGAAGAAGGGGAGACCGTCGGTGCGGCCCGTCCCGATCAGCGGCTCGGTGGCGTGCTCGGGGTGCGGCATGAGGCCTACGACGTTCCCGGCCTCGTTGGTGATGCCGGCGATGTCACGGAGCGAGCCGTTGGGGTTGAAGTCCAGGTAGCGGAAGACGACCCGCCCCTCGGCCTCCAGCTTGTCCAGCGTGTACTCGTCGGCGACGTACCGGCCGTCCATGTTCTTCAGCGGGATGTGGATCTCCTGGCCGGACGCGTAGTCGACGGTCCAGGCGGTGTCCGCGTTCTCCACCCGCAGCTTCTGGTCGCGGCAGATGAAGTGGAGGTGGTCGTTGCCGAGCATCCCACCGGGGAGCAGGTGGGCCTCGGTGAGGATCTGGAAGCCGTTGCAGATGCCGAGGACCGGGAGGCCGGCCTTCGCCTGCTCGATGACCGTCTCCATCACGGGCGAGAAGCGGGAGATGGCGCCGGCCCGCAGATAGTCGCCGTAGGAGAATCCACCGGGGAGCACGACCGCGTCGACCTGGTGGAGGTCCTTGTCCTTGTGCCACAGGGCGACCGGTTCGGCACCCGCGAGACGGATCGCGCGCTGGGTGTCCCGGTCGTCGAGGCTGCCGGGGAAAGTGACGACGCCAATACGAGCGGTCACTTCACGGCCTCCGCGACTTCCTCGATCTTCACGGTGAAGTCCTCGATCACGGTGTTGGCGAGGAAGGATTCCGCAAGATCATGGATGCGGGCCAGCGCGGCCTCGTCGACCGGACCCTCAACTTCCAGTTCGAATCGCTTTCCCTGACGTACGTCGGAGATGCCGTCGAAACCCAGTCGCGGCAGTGCGCGCTGGACCGCCTGGCCCTGGGGGTCGAGGATCTCCGGCTTGAGCATGACGTCGACTACGACGCGTGCCACTGGCACTCCCGGTGGTGTGGTGCTGAGCAGGTTCCTTCAGACTACCCGCACAAAATTTCTACGCGCGTTGAGTTGTAGGAATCTACGTGACGGCCATCACGGGCCGCCTGCCGCTCGAGCGTTCACGAAAATTTCCGGGAAAGATCTCAGATCGACACCCGATACCTATTGCGCTCGGACACGCGGAAGGATTTAGTCGAGCTTCACAATGCATTGTCTGGCACGGTACAAATGAATTGATGACGTGCCGTACGAAGGGACCGATATTCGTGGCGCAGAAGGTCGTGGTCACTCTCTTTGACGACATCGACGGCTCGGAAGCGGCGGAAACGATCGCCTTCGGACTCGACGGCAAGTCGTACGAGATCGACCTGAATCAAACCAATGCCAAGAAACTGCGTGAGGCACTCGAGCCCTACGTGGAGGCCGGCCGCAAGCGGTCCAGGTCGGGCAAGGCGTACAAGCAGACCGAGGTCGCTCCCGATCCGGCGGCGGTCCGGGCCTGGGCCCAGGCCAACAAGATGGACGTCCCCGCCCGCGGACGCATCCCCAAGAAGGTCTACGAGGCGTTCGCCGAGGCGCAGTAGCTCCCGGTCGACGCCGGGTCACCCGCCCCTCGGGACAACCGACTTGCGTTGCACCCCACCTGGTCAGCTAGAGTCTGGAGCACGCCGAGGGGCGAGGCCGAAAGGCCCAGCTCACGGAGTACATGCGGGTGTAGTTCA
This sequence comes from Streptomyces griseorubiginosus, assembly GCF_001514195.1. GTDB lineage: Bacteria > Actinomycetota > Actinomycetes > Streptomycetales > Streptomycetaceae > Streptomyces > Streptomyces griseorubiginosus. The sequence goes on from NZ_KQ948752.1 coordinate 54,012, forward strand.
GTAGTAGAACATCCTCCTTCCAGGAGGAAGGCGCAGTGTGCAATTCCTGTCACCCGCTCTGCACCACCGGTCCCGGTCCCTGGGGGCACCCCCTCTGGGGGAGGATCAGGTAGGATGGTGCTCGCGCCGATCGGTGAGAGCCGGTCGGAGGCAATGCGAACGTAGCTCAGTTGGTAGAGCGCAACCTTGCCAAGGTTGAGGTCGCGAGTTCGAACCTCGTCGTTCGCTCTTGAGTGAAGACCCCGGTCCCCAGGACCGGGGTTTTTTCTTGCCCTCGACCGTCTGACATTTGTCACACGGAGTGGTGACAGCGCGCACTGCTGTCGCCTCCCGTCCGCCGGGACGCTGGGTTCATGAACACCGACGAACACGTGATTGAGGTCACCGACCTGCGGCGTGTGTACGGGGGCGGGTTCGAGGCCGTGCGCGGAATCAGTTTCTCCGTGGCACGGGGAGAGATCTTCGCCCTGCTCGGCACCAACGGCGCCGGCAAGACGTCCACCGTCGAACTGCTGGAGGGGCTCGCCCGACCGACCGAGGGGCGCATCCGCGTCCTCGGCCACGATCCCCACACCGACCGGGCCGTCGTACGGCCCCGCACCGGCGTGATGCTCCAGGAGGGCGGCTTTCCCTCCGAGCTGACCGTGGGCGAGACCGCGCGGATGTGGGCGGGCTGCGTGAGCGGGGCCCGGCCGCCGCTGGAGGTGCTGGAACTGGTCGGGCTCGCCCGGCGGACCGGCGTACGCGTCAAGCAGCTGTCCGGAGGGGAGCGGCGGCGCCTCGACCTGGCGCTCGCGCTGCTCGGCGACCCCGAGGTGCTGTTCCTCGACGAGCCGACGACCGGGCTCGACGCCGAAGGGCGCCGGGACACCTGGGAGTTGGTGCGGGCGCTGCGGGAGGGCGGCACGACCGTGCTGCTCACCACGCACTACCTGGAGGAGGCCGAGGGTCTCGCCGACCGGCTGGCGATCCTGCACGAGGGACGGGTCGCGGCCGAGGGGACACCGGACGAGGTGACCGCCGCACAGCCGTCGCGGATCTCGTTCGAGCTGCCGGAGGGCTGGTTCGTGGGGGATCTGCCGCCGCTCGGGGACCTCGGCGTGTCCGGGCACGAGGTCGACGGACGGGTCGTACGGCTGCGGACGCACGAACTCCAGCGGGCGGCCACCGGGCTGCTGACCTGGGCCGAACGGGCGGGGGTCGAGCTGCGCCGGCTCGACGTGCGGTCGGCGTCGCTGGAGGAGGCGTTCCTTGGGATCGCGGCGCGTGAGGGGGTGGCGGCGTGAGCGCGGATCGCGGGGGAGGTGGCGGCGTGAGCGCGGATCGCGGCGTGAGTGCTGATGGCGGCATGAGCGGGGATCGCGGCATGAGCGCCTCCATCGCGCGAGGCGGTCGCCGCGTGGGCGCCCTCACCACTCCCGCCGAGCGGCTCGGCGCTCTCGCCCGGGCCGAGTTCACGCTGCTCGGGCGCAGCAGGGCCACGCTTCTGACGGCCGTTCTCGTGCCGCTCGCGCTGCCGTTCACGCTGCGGTCCGTGGTGGACGACATGGACGTCCAGAAGGAAGGGCTGAGCGTCGGGCTCGTACTGCTGCCCGCCGCGATCGGCTTCTCCCTGCTGTTCGGGGTCTACAGCGCTCTCACCGCGATCTACACCACCCGGCGCGAGGAGCTGGTGCTGAAGCGGCTGCGCACGGGGGAGCCGCGGGACGCCGAGATCCTGTGCGGGACCGCGCTGCCGATCGGCGCGACCGCGGTGGTCCAGTCCCTGGTGGTGGCGGCGGGAAGCGCGGTGCTGCTCGACCTGCCCGCGCCGCGTGCACCCCAGTTCGCCGTCCTGGGGCTGCTGATGGGCCTGGTGATGTGCGCGGCCCTCGCGGCCGTGACGGCGACGGTGACCCGGACCGTGGAGAGCGCGCAGGTCACCACCCTGCCGTTCGTCCTGGCCTCGATGAGCGTCTCGGGCGTCACCGTCCCGCTGGAGATGCTGCCGGACCGGCTCGCGTCGGTGTGCGAGCTGCTGCCGCTCTCCCCCGTGATCACCCTGATCCGCGGCGGCTGGTCGGGCACGCTCTCGGTGTACGAGGCCTTCGGCGCCCTCGGGACGGCACTGGCCTGGACCGTGCTCGCGGTGTTTGCTGTGGGACGGTGGTTCCGCTGGGAGCCGAGGCGCTGAGGTACGGGGTGAGCATGCGCAAGCCGGGGGGCTGGTGGCGGCGGAAGAGCACGCCGGCGAAGGTCGAGACGTACACGCGGTGGTCGTTCCACTTCTTCGCGCTGGCCGAGGCCGCCTCGGTCGGGCTGCCGCTGTTCGGGGCGATGCCGGGCTGGCTGACCGCCCTGATGCTGGTGATGGTGATCGGACACGCGGGGACCTGTGCCGTGACCGCGTCCCGGGCACTGGACTGGACGCGCGGCCGCCGCGAGCAGCCCGTCCACATGCTGTGGATACTCGGCACGCTCACCTTCGCGGTCGCCGTGACGGCCGTCGCGATCACCGAACACGGACCCCGCGGGGAGGACGTCGACACCGCGGCGGGCGGGATCTTCGCGGTCGTGCTGATCTTCGGTGCCGGAGTGACCGCCCTGGGGGTGCGGGCCCGGAAACGGGTCCTCGCCATCGTCTCGGGGTTCGCCGCGGGCGCGGGGGTCATCGCCTTCCCGCTCGGGATGCCCGCCCCGGCGACCCTCGCGGCGATGGTGGGCGTGCTGCTCGGCGCCGGGTTCCTCGCCTTCACCTCCATCTTCTCGGTGTGGCTGCTGACCGCCGTCTACGAACTCGACGAGGCCCGCGAGACCCGGGCCCGGCTCGCCGTCGCCGAGGAGCGGCTGCGGTTCGGGCGGGACCTGCACGACGTGATGGGCCGCAACCTCGCCGTGATCGCGCTCAAGAGCGAGCTGGCCGTACAGCTGGCGCGGCGCGGGCGGGAGGAGGCCGTGGACCAGATGACCGAGGTGCAGAGGATCGCCCGGGAGACCCAGCGCGAGGTGCGGGATGTCGTACGGGGCTACCGGGAGGCCGACCTGGGCGCCGAACTGGCGGGAGCGCGAGGGGTGTTGACCGCGGCGGGGATCGACTGCCAGGTCACCGGGGAACCGTCCGGGCTGCCCGCCGAGGTGCAGTCGGCGCTCGGCTGGGTGGTGCGGGAGGCCACCACCAACGTCCTGCGGCACGGGGACGCCAAGCGGTGCGAGGTGGCCGTACGGAAGGAAGAAGGGCGTGTGTTGCTGACCGTGGAGAACGACGGGGCGCTGACGGCGTCGGGCTCCGGCGGGTCCGGGCTCGCCGGCCTGCGGGAGCGGCTCGCCGCGGTGGCCGGGACGCTGGAGGCGGGACCGGCGGGCAAGGGCGTGTTCCGGCTGGTGGCGCGGGTGCCGGTGGCGGCAGCCGTCGTCGGCGGCGGAGTGGTCAGCGATGGGGTGGGCGACGACGGCGTGACCGGCGGCGGAGTGGTCGGCGGCGGAGCGGTCGACGACGGAGTGACCGGCGGCGGAGTGGTCGGCGGCGGAGTGGCTGACGACGGAGTGGTCGATGACGGAGTGGTCGGCGGCGGGGTGGTCGCGTGACCGTGCGGCTGCTGCTCGCCGACGACGAGCATCTGATCCGGGGCGCGCTCGCCGCGCTGCTGTCCCTGGAGGACGACCTGGCGGTCGTCGCGGAGGCGGCCACCGGTCCCGAGGCGCTGGCGATGGCCCGGGCGCACGGGCCCGACGTCGCCGTACTCGACTTGCAGATGCCCGGGGCGGACGGTGTGAAGGTCGCCACATCGCTGCGCGCCGAGCTGCCGTCGTGCAAGGTGCTGATCGTCACCAGTCACGGGCGGCCCGGACATCTCAAGCGGGCTCTCGCGGCGGGTGTGCGCGGGTTCGTCCCCAAGACCGTCAGCGCGCAGCGACTCGCGGAGATCATCCGCACGGTGCATGCCGGAAACCGTTACGTCGACCCGGAGTTGGCCGCCGACGCGATCTCCGCCGGGGACTCGCCGCTGACCGCGCGGGAGGCCGAGGTGCTGGAGCTCGCCGCCGACGGGGCGCCCGTCGCGGAGATCGCCGAACGGGCCGCGCTGTCGCAGGGCACCGTGCGGAACTACCTGTCGTCGGCCGTCTCCAAGCTCGGGGCGGAGAACCGTCATGCGGCCGTGCGGCTCGCACGCGAGCGAGGTTGGGTATAGTGGTTCCCGCGCCACGGCGCATGCGAACGTAGCTCAGTTGGTAGAGCGCAACCTTGCCAAGGTTGAGGTCGCGAGTTCGAACCTCGTCGTTCGCTCCAGTTCGAAAGCCCCCCGGCTCCGGCCGGGGGGCTTTTGCGTTGCGCGTCTCGCGTTTCTTGTTTCGCGAAAAGCCCCGGCTTCCGCCGGGGCCTTTCACGTTACGACCAGCTGGTGCCCGTCAGTCGCTCGAACGCCTCGATGTACTTGGCGCGGGTGCGGTCCACGACCTCCTGCGGCAGCGCCGGCGGGGGCTGCTCGCTCTTCCTGTCCCAGCCGGACCCCGGCGAGGTAAGCCAGTCGCGCACGAACTGCTTGTCGTACGACGGCTGTGCGTGCCCCGGCTCCCACTGCTCGGCCGGCCAGAAGCGGGAGGAGTCCGGGGTGAGCACCTCGTCCGCGATGACGAGGGTGTCCCCGTCGAAGCCGAACTCGAACTTGGTGTCCGCGAGGATGATCCCCCGGTCCCGGGCGATGTCCCGGCCCCGGCTGTAGACGGCGAGGGTCGCCTGGCGCAGCTGGGCGGCGGTGTCCGCGCCGACCTGGCGGGCGACCTCCTCGTAGGAGACGTTCTCGTCGTGCTCGCCGACGGCGGCCTTGGTGGCCGGGGTGAAGATCGGAGCGGGCAGCTCGCTGCCGTCGGTGAGGCCTTCGGGGAGGGCCAGGCCGCAGACCGTACGGGAGTCGTTGTACTCGACGAGCCCGGAGCCGGTGAGATAGCCGCGGGCGACGGCCTCCACGGGGACCATCCGGAGCGACTTGCAGACCAGGGTGCGGCCGGCCCATTCGGCGGGGGCGCCTTCCGGTACGTCCGTGCTCAGGACGTGGTTCGGCAGCAGGTCGGCGATCTGGTCGAACCACCACAGGGACAGCTGGGTGAGGACGCGGCCCTTGTCAGGGATCTCCGTCGGCAGCACCCAGTCGAAGGCGGACATGCGGTCACTGGCGACCATCACGAGGTCGCCCGCCTCGTTCTGGTACAACTCGCGCACCTTGCCGGTGTGGAGGTGCACCAGGCCCGGAACCTCGAGCGGCTCGGGCTTTTCTACGAATCCGGACACGGTTCCTCCCCGTGGGTATGTCCAACGGGTCGATTGTCCCGTATGGGGCGCTGACCTTGGACTCGGGGTCAGGGCTCGGTCTTCCGCGTGAGCTCAGTCACGCTTGCAGATGCGGTCCAGGAGGTTGGCGGTGGCGCGCTGGACCCGGGGGTCGACATGGCCCGGGCGGTCCAGTGCCGGGGACCAGGCGAAGGTGCCGGCGGCGAAGACCAGGGCGCCGGAGGGGGCGCGGTAGAGGGACGTCTCCTGGTGGCGCAGGGCGCCCTCGCTGTCGGCGTACGGCGAGTGGGCGAGCAGGATGCGGTCGTCGTGCTCGGGGAGCGGGGTGCGCGGGAAGTAGCGGTCGGCCTCGCCCGCGACCAGGCCGGCGATCTCGTCGCCCTCGTGGGCTCCGGTGGCGTCCCACAGCCAGTGGCCGGCGTTGCGGACGATCAGGGGGTGCGGCTCGGGCACCCGTCCCGCGTACTGGATGCCGACCAACTGCTGCTCGGGGCGGTCGACTTCACGCCAGAGCACCGGCCTGCCCGGACCCTTGCGTTTGCGGCAGGTGAGCAGGCGGTCGGGGACACCCGAGGGCGAGGGGCCCAACTCGACCTGCCAGTACATGGTGTTGGCGGACAGGAAGACCAGGGAGGTGCCGCTGTCCCGGGCCCGCTCGACCGTGCGGCGCATGGCCGTCGACCAGTACTCGTCGTGGCCGGGGAAGACCAGGCCCCGGTAGCGGGTGAGGTCGAGGTGTCCCGCGTGCAGGTCGCGGGCGTCGGCGTAGGCGAGGTCGTAGCCGTAGCGCTCGGCGAAGCGGATGAAGTCGTAGGCGTGGCCGACGTGCAGGGGCAGGCCCGCGCCGGCGTACGGCCGGTCGAAGGAGACCGTGGTCGCGGCGTCGGCCTCGCCGAGAAGCCGGCCGTTCTCGTCCCAGGCGTGATAGAGGCTGGCGCCGGTGCGGCCGTCCTCCGGGTAGAGGTTGTACGCCTGCCACGTCACGTCCGGCAGCAGGAGCAGCAGGTCCGCCGGGTGGTTGTCGCGGACCGTGAAGGGGATGTGGGAGCGGTAGCCGTCGGCGGTGGTGAGAACCGCCACGTACGCCCCGATGCTCCAGTACGACGGGATCTGGAGGCGCCAGCTGAGCCACCAGTGGTGACAGGAGACCGTACGGTCGGCGGTCAGGGGCGGGGGCTGGACGATGCCGGAGAGCCGGGGGCTGGTGGTGATCTTCGCCGCGCCGTCACCGCCGTAGTGGCCGATGCGGTAGATGTCGACGGCGAACTCCTGGGGCGGGTCGACGGTGATGTGGAAGTCGACGGCCTCGCCGGGGGCGACCGCGCCGGTGGAGGTGAAGCCCTTGATCTGGCGGCGGACGTCGTCCGCGGAACGGGGGGCTCCGCCGGTGGGGGCGGTGCGGGGGGCGGGGACTCGGGCGCCCTTCTCGGGAGTGTGGGCCGGGTCCGTCTCGACGTACCAGGGGACCACCTGGCCGGTGTCGTCGAAGTAGGTCTCGGTGCCGCGGAGCCAGGGGACGGGACCCTGGCCGAAGGGATCCGTCACGGCGTGCGCGAGTGCTCCTGACTCCCAACGGCGGATGTGCTCCGGTCCTGGGCCCATGGTGGCTCCCCCTCCCTGTGCCCCCGTTGTTCGTCTTGGCCGGTGCGGTGCCTGTGCGTGTGCGTGTGCTTGTGCTTGGTCGCGTGGTGCCGGTGCTTGGTTGTGTGGTGCCGGTGCTTGGTCGTGTGGTGCTGGTGGTGTGCCGGTGCTTTGTGCGTCTGGCCTATGGCGTGTGCCCATGCCATGTGCGCGATCGGTCCCAGCACATCACATACCGCACGCGGACTGTCACTATTCGTTGCGAATTGGCCGAAAGTGGAAGCAGGGGTTCCGGCTCGGTCAGACGAGGCGGACCGGCTTCTCGGGACGTATCCCCGACTTGACCAGCCAGGCGCGCAGGGGTGCGGGGTCGCCGTCCTCGACGAGGCTGAGGACGCGGGGGGTGAGGTCCGCCGCACGTTCGCCGTTGATGAGGAGGGACGGGCCGTCGAGCCAGTCCAGGCCGGGGGTGGCGCCCGCGGTGTCGATCGCGGCGCAGCAGACCATCGCGGTGACGTGGTCGGTGAGGAGTTCCCGGGCGGTGCGGGGCGGCTGGAGGGGGAAGAGGGGCAGCGCGGTGTCGTCCCAGAGGGTGGCGTCGGAGGTGGTCTCGGGGGTGCTGCGGGGATGGGAGGTGGTGGCTTCCTCGCGGGCGAGTTCGGCGGTGAGTGCGGCGGCGAGCGTCTCTGCTTCACCTTCGACAGTCGTGTGCCTGCCCGTACCAGCCGTGACGCTTTCGTCGGATGCGGATGCGGATGCGAGTGCGGGTGGTTCCTGCGGGAGGGTTTCGCCGTCGGCGGCTGCGGGGGTGTTCGAGGGGGCCGCGGCAGGCGGGGAGGCATCGAGGACCGGGCCCGCCTGGTGGGTCGAGGGGGGTTCCGGGGCCGGGTGGTGGGAGGCCGACAGGTGGGTCAGGACCCGGGCGAGGGTGGGCGCGTGGGAGTCCGGCGCGGTGGTGCTCGGGGTGTGGGTCACGCCCTGGGCGTCGAGGACCCGGTGGAGACGGGCCGCGTCCAGGCGCCACTTACGGTCCACGACCTCCTCCGGGTACTCCTGCCAGTCCACCGGGGCCCAGTCCGGACCGTTCTCCGCGGGGCCGCCGTGGAAGAGGCGGGCGGCAAGGAGAGAGGCGGCCTCGTCGATCGTGCCGGGCTCCTCCAGCAGGTCGCACGCCGGACGCTCGCCCAGGCGGGAGGCGAACCCCTCAGCCAGTCGGTCCCGCCGGGACAGCTCGGTGAGGGCGGCCACCACGCCCGCGTCCAGACGGGACGGCCAGCGCCCCATCCGCCAGGCGGGCAGCGCGACCCGGGTCAGGAGACGGTCCCAGCCCGCGTACGCGAGACCCACCTGCTCCTGCGCGACGATCCTCAGCCCGTAGTCCACAGCCTGTGCACGCTCGGCGGCCGCAGCGGCGACCCCGCGCTCCATGAGAGCCGCGTGCTCCCGGCAGCCGCGCAGCATGAGGCGGGCCACCGAGGCGACGCCCGCGCACAGCACACGGGTGAGCGGGCAGCGCCCGGGGGTGGAGCCGACGGCCACCGCGGCGTCCAGACCCCGTACGAAACGGCGGGCGGCCGCTATGTCCGGGTGGGCCGAGGGTCCCGTACCGGCGACGACCGGGGCGAGCACCGCGCGCAGCTCTCCGACGCGCATCCACCACAGGAACGGCGACCCGATGACCAGGACCGGCGCCGCCGGGACCCGGCGGTGGGAGCCGCCGGCGCCCGCGATCTCGTCGTCCCGGCCCTCCTGCGGGGGCGGGCCGTGGGCAGGGTGGGTGCGGTCCTCCAGCCAGCTGTCGCAGTCCGGGGTGAGGGCTATCGCGGAGGGGGCGGGGACGTCCAGCCGGTCGGCGAGGTCGCGCACCATGCGGTACAGGTCGGGGGCGGCCTCCTCGGCGATCGCGACCGTCGGGCTGACGGCCGGCCGGGCCCGGGCGACGACCAGGGCGATGACCGCGGCCGCGAGCAGCACGAGCACGCCGAGCACGCTCATGACCAGCCGGGCGGCGTCCCAGACCCCGCCCACGAGATGCCCCGTGGAACCTCCGGCGAGCAGCACCACGGCGACCGCCGCGGGCAGCAGCGCCACGGCCAGCGCACGGCTGCGGATGCGCAGCACGGCGAGGGCCCGGGAGCGCGCGGCCTGCGCGCCTGCCTCCACACCGATTCCGGTCACGACCGGACCTCACCCCCTCCCTGCGATCCTGAATGCCCAGCTGTCCTGGCGTTGCTCACTCCCCCACTGTGGCAGCCGCCACTGACATCGCAATGCCGGTGGGCCAAGTGCCGGACCGCTTGCGCCGCACCCTAGTTGGGCCCCGCGCCCCCGTCAGCCGTATGGCGCCCCGGTCACTCGATGGAATGGCTTTGGGGAAAGGTGGATGACGTACAGCAAAGATCAGGCCCCGAATCCTTAGACGGATCCGGGGCCGATCGGGTTGTTCGGGGGCGGGCGGTTCGCCCCGATTTTCAGCAGCGTTCAGGGGGTGAGTCCCGTACGGCTTCTCAGGCTTCCGACGCCGCCTTCGCCGCGATGTCCGTCCGGTGCTGGGAACCGTCGAGGCCGATACGGGCCACCGCCCGGTACGCGCGCTCGCGGGCCTCGGTGAGGTCCTTGCCGGACGCCGTGACCGACAGGACGCGACCGCCGGCGCTGACCACGGCGTCGCCGTCCTGCTTGGTGCCCGCGTGCAGGACGTAGGCGTGCGGGGCGTCCTGGGCGGCCACCTCGTCGAGGCCGGTGATCGGGTCGCCGGTGCGCGGGGTGCCGGGGTAGTTGTGCGAGGCGACGACCACGGTGACCGCGGCGTCCTCGCTCCAGCGCAGGGGCGGCAGGTCCTCGAGGTTGCCGCTCGCGGCGGCGAGCAGGACGCCGGCCAGCGGGGTCTTGAGGCGGGCCAGGACGACCTGGGTCTCGGGGTCGCCGAAGCGGGCGTTGAACTCGATCACCCTGACGCCCCGGGAGGTGATCGCGAGACCGGCGTACAGCAGGCCCGAGAAGGGAGTGCCGCGGCGCCGCATCTCGTCGACGGTCGGCTGGAGAACGGTCTGGAGGACCTCGTCGACCAGCTTGGGGTCGGCCCAGGGCAGCGGGGAGTACGCGCCCATGCCGCCGGTGTTCGGGCCTTCGTCGCCGTCGAGCGCGCGCTTGAAGTCCTGGGCGGGCTGGAGGGGCAGGACGGTGTCGCCGTCCGTGATGGCGAACAGGGAGACCTCGGGGCCGTCGAGGAACTCCTCGATGACGACCCGCTCGCAGCCGGCCGCGTGCGCCTTGGCCTCGTCGAGGTCACTGGTCACGACCACGCCCTTGCCCGCGGCGAGACCGTCGTCCTTGACGACGTACGGGGCGCCGAAGGCGTCGAGGGCCTCGGCGACCTCCTCGGGGTTCGTGCAGACGTAGGAGCGGGCGGTCGGGACACCGGCCGCGGCCATGACGTCCTTGGCGAACGCCTTGGACCCCTCGAGCTGCGCGGCCTCCCCGGACGGGCCGAAGACCGGGATGCCCGCGTCGCGCACGGCGTCGGCGACGCCCGCGACGAGCGGGGCCTCCGGGCCTACGACGACGAGGTCGACGCCGAGTCGCTGCGCGAGCGCGGTCACGGCGGCACCGTCGAGGGCGTCGACCGGGTGCAGCTCGGCGACCTCGGCGATGCCGGCGTTGCCGGGGGCGCAGTGCAGAGCGCTGACGTCGGGGTCGAGGGACAGGGAGCGGCACAGGGCGTGTTCGCGGGCGCCGGTACCGATGACGAGGACCTTCACGGGGGTCAGCCTAACGGGGTTTTTGTGGGGGGTTCCTAAGGGGGGAGGGCTCGGGACTCGTAGGTTCGTCCAAGGAGGGGGGCGTTGTTCGGGGCTATGGCGTCCTGGGGGTGGGGTGAAGTGCCCTGAGCCGTGTCGTAGTTCTGGCGGGGGCGGCGGGGGCGGCCGGGGGGGGCGGAGGGGGTCTGGCGAGGTCGGCCGGGTCCGCTGAGGTCGGCCGCGGTCGGTTGGGGTCTGCCGAGGTTGGGGTCCGCCGAGGTCGGGACCCGCTGAGGTCAGCCGAGGGCTGTCGGGGTCCGCCGAGGTCGGGACCCGCTGAGGTCGGCCGAGATCGGTTGGGGTCTGCCGGGGTTGGGGTCCGCCGAAGTCTGTTCGACTCCAGGCCCCTCCACCTAGCGGACGCGGCTACCGGCCCTACTCGTTGGTGAATTCCTCGACGACCGTCGCTCCGAGTTCGCGCACGATCAGTTCGTAGCCGGAGAGGGCCGACTCATTGAGGTCGGGGTCGTCGTCCTCCGGGATGTCGTCCTCGATGGAGACAGGTGGGGGTTCCGGGGCGGAGGGGCGGGGCGCGGGGGCCGGAGCTGGTGGTGGCGTGGGCTGGGCCGTGGGCGTGGGCGTGGGAGACGGCGAGGCCTGGGGCGCGGGGGCGGGGGCGGCATAGCCTCCCGGGCTGCTGGGGCCCTGGGCGGTGCCGGAGTTGTATCCGCCCGTGCCGTAGCCGCTAGGGGAGCTGGGGGTGCCGCTGTTACCCGGGATAGCGGCTGCTCCGCCGTAACCGCTGGGACTGCTGAAGCCGCCGGATGCCGGGCCCGAGGCTCCGCCGCCCGACGGGTCGACCAGGGCCTCGACCTTCCACTGGACGCCGAACTGCTCGGTGAGGGCCTGGCGCAGCACCTCTTCGCTGCCGCTGCTCGCGAAGTTGTCGCGAGCGCCGGCGTTGACGAAGCCGAGCTGGAGAGTGGTGCCGTCGAAACCGGTGACCTGGGCGTTCTGGCTGAGCAGGATCCAGGTGAAGCGGCGGCGGTTCTTGACCGCTTCGAGGATGTTGGGCCAGAGCTGACGGGGGTCGAGCCCTCCGGCCGGGGGCGCGTAGGCGCTGGAGGCGGGAGCCGCGGGGGCGGGCTGAGCCGGTGCCGCCGGGGTTGCCGCTGGGCGCTGTGCGGCGGGCGCCGGGGCCTGACCGCCGCCGGCCTGAGCGGCGGTGGGCCAGCCTCCGGGACGCCGACCACCACCGGCGGGGGCGGCGGTGGGCCAGGCGCCGGGGGCCGGGGCCGAGGTGGAGGTGGTCGGCTGCTGATGGGGCTCACCCGGGGTGGGCGGGCTGGGCTGGTGGGACTGCGGGGGTTGCGGGGATTGGGGGGCGGGGCCTTGATCCGCGGGAGAGTTCTGCGCCGGGGCGGTGGGCGCCCCCGAGGGCGAGCCGGCGACGGTGGGCGGAACGGCGGGCGGCGCCGAGTCGACCGTAGCGCCGGGGTGTCCACCGGGGGTGCCCGCTCCGGCGGGAAGGCCTGCGGGGGCTCCCGAAGCCGCCCCCGAGGCCCGCACCGCCGCGCGGGCCGCGGCCGGGCCGCCGCCCGGCGGGACCGGAGCCGTCGGAGCACCGGCGGGACCGTGGGCACCATGGCCACCGTGGCCACCGGGAGCCGCTCCCCCGTGCGCCTCGGGCCCCGGCACGTACCCCATTGCCACTCCCGTTCCCCCTCCCGGGCCCATGCCCGTCGCGGGGGTGCCGGCGCCGGTGGAGAAGTTCACGCCGCGCTCGATGCGGTCGAGGCGGGCCATCACGGAGCGCTCGTCGCCGTAGGCGGCGGGGAGCAGCACGCGCGCGCAGATGAGCTCGAGCTGGAGGCGGGGCGAGGTGGCACCACGCATCTCGGTCAGACCCTCGTTGACGAGGTCGGCTGCGCGGCTGAGCTCGGCGGCGCCGAAGATGCCGGCCTGGGCCTGCATCCGCTCGATGACGTCCGTGGGGGCGTCGATGAGCCCCTTCTCGGCGGCGTCGGGAACGGCGGCCAGGATGACGAGGTCCCGCAGCCGCTCCAGCAGGTCGGCGACGAAACGGCGCGGGTCGTTGCCGCCCTCGATGACACGGTCGACGACCTCGAAGGCGGCGGCGCCGTCCCCCGTGGCGAAGGCTTCGACGACGGAGTCGAGGAGGGAGCCGTCGGTGTAGCCGAGGAGGGAGGTGGCCATGGCATACGTCACACCCTCCTCACGCGCACCGGCGAGGAGCTGGTCCATGACGGACATGGAGTCACGCACGGACCCCTGACCGGCGCGCACGACGAGCGGCAGCACCCCGTCCTCGACGGGGATGTTCTCCTTGCCGCACACCTCGCCGAGGTACTCGCGCAGGGTGCCTGGCGGCACGAGCCGGAAGGGGTAGTGGTGGGTCCGCGACCGGATCGTCCCGATGACCTTCTCGGGCTCGGTGGTGGCGAAGATGAACTTGAGGTGCTCCGGGGGCTCCTCGACGACCTTGAGCAGCGCGTTGAAGCCGGCCGACGTGACCATGTGGGCCTCGTCGATGATGTAGATCTTGTAGCGGCTGCTGGCGGGCCCGAAGAACGCCTTCTCACGCAGCTCACGGGCATCGTCCACGCCACCGTGGGACGCGGCGTCGATCTCGATGACGTCGATGGAACCCGGGCCGTTCCTGGCCAGGTCACGACAGGACTGGCACTCGCCGCACGGGGTCGGCGTGGGGCCCTGCTCGCAGTTCAGGCAGCGGGCCAGGATGCGTGCGCTGGTCGTCTTGCCACACCCGCGCGGACCGCTGAACAGGTACGCGTGATTGACCCGGTTGTTCCGCAGCGCCTGCTGCAACGGGTCGGTGACATGCTCCTGCCCGATGACCTCGGCGAACGACTCCGGGCGATAACGGCGGTACAGCGCGAGAGACGACACGCATACGAGGTTATAGGCGCCCACTGACAACGAGACCCTCGCGAGCCCTCGGCCAGGACCCACCCCGCCCGGCCCGCCCACGGACCCGGCCCCGGGAACGCAGACGCCCCCCACGCACCCGCCAGAGCCAACCTACCCTTGCTGCCTTCCGGCCCTGGGGGAGTTCAGTCAGATAGCGCCGCGTGAGGGGCTGCCCAAACAGTACCCGATGGCGGGGGGTGGGAACGAGTTCGCGAGCACTCCTCAACGTCTTGTATTGTTTGCCGCGGAGGATTCGCCTAGAGGCCTAGGGCGCACGCTTGGAAAGCGTGTTGGGGGCAACCCCTCACGAGTTCGAATCTCGTATCCTCCGCCAGTGCCTCACCGGGCACGATGTCGAAGGGCCCCACCGCAAGGTGGGGCCCTTCGACGTTGTCCTCAGACCTCGTTGTCCTGGTTTTTGTCCACAGCGGGTGTCTCGGGGGTTCCCCAGATGGCTTCGGCGATCTTCCGAGCCACATCCTTGAGCATGGCGTCCGGCACGTGGAGGTACCGGGCCCGCATGCTCGCGGACGTGCCCGGCTCCCACCCCATGATCTGATCGATGACGCGGGCCGGCACCCCGAGCAGCATGAGCACGGTGGCGGCCGTGTGCCGGGCATCGTGCAGCCGGGCGTTCCGGACACCCGCGTCTTCCAGCAGCCGCTTCCAGTCGTGATAGTCCGTGTTCGGGCTCAGCGGCCCACCGAGCGGCTTGGTGAACACGTAGTCCGACTCGGTCCACAGGTCGCCGGCCGCCTTGCGCTCACGAGCTTGCGTCTCGCGGTGCGCACGGAGCATCGCGACCAGCGGGCCGGGCAGGGGCACGGCACGGCGGCCGGCGCGCGACTTGGTGTTCTTGGTCTCACGTCGCACCTGCACCTTGGACGGGCAGTACCCCGCCTTACGGCCGCACGGCGAGGCCTCCGGGCAGCCATGCTCGTACCGGGGGCGCAGACGATTCCGGCGCAGCTTCAGGTACTCGTTGGTGAGGTCGACGTCAGACCAGCGCAGTCCGAGCGTCTCGCCTTGCCGCAATCCGAGCGCCAGCGCCAGCATCCAACGGGCACTGTTCCGGCGCTTGTTGGCTTCCAGCAGCAGGCACTGAACTTCTTCCACGGAGTAGGGATCCACCTCGGCTTCGTCCTCTTCCATCCGCGGCGGCTTCGCCAGCGCGGCGGCATTCTTCGCCGCGTAGCCGCGCCGGACCGCCTCCCCCAGCGCGGTGCGGGCGGTGCGGTGGGCCTGGTGAGCCGTACCGGCCTTGCGCTCCCCGTTCGCCTGCATACGGCGGTACAGGCTTTCCAGGTGTTCAGGCTGCAAGCGGTCAAGGCGGTGCTTGCCGACGCCGGGTACGAGGTGCACGCGAACGGCCACCTCGTACCCGTCGTACGTGTTCTCGCTGACGGTCGGCTTGGCGATGTTCTCCACCCAGTGCTGAAGCCACTTCTCAACCGTCCACGCCTTGCCGGGCTGTTGGGCCGAACCCCCGTCGCGCTGCTTCTCCAACTTCTTGACTTCTGCCACCAGGTCATCGCGTGTCTTGCGCGTCAGGTGCCGACGGTAGGGACCCGCCCTCCGCCTTCACCGACAGGTCACCGCCCACCGCCAGACCGTAGGCACCGGCCACCACACCGCCCGCTGCCCGCGCTGCCTCCTGTACAGCGGCCACCGCCTCATCCAGGGAAGCGGTGGCTGCGGTTGGACGCCTGGAAGGACAACCCGGGGTTGCATCGCTTCTACAAGAGCGCGGGCTTCACGCTCCTTAGGACTGGCTGGATCCGGCGCCCCGCCAGCAGTGCTGGCAGCGTCCTGGTCACCACCCGCGACAGCACCCCACATATGTGGGGTACCGCCTGCACGCTTCATCCTGTGCACCCCCTGATCGGCGACGGCCTTACGGACGCGGCACAAATTCTGCACGATCATGCGGGCACCATGGCAGGCCCCCCGGATGATGCCCGACGCCTGGCCCAACGCCTGGGAGGGCTCCCCCTGGCTCTGCGCCTCGCCGGTACCTATCTCGCCGACGCCAACATGGTGCCGGCCGCCTACCGTGAGCCGGATACGCCCGTAGATTTCTGTTCCTACCAGGCCGCACTGGCCCGCGGCCTGGAACTCGTGGACCATGGCAACGTCATCGCGCAGGCCTGGGACATGTCCTTGAATCTGCTGGACCAACGCGGCCTGCCTTTGGCCAGGCCCCTGCTGCGACTGATCGCCACATTCGCTGATGCCCCACTGCCGTACACCCTGCTCCTGACACCGGTAACGCTGGCCTCTGCCGGGGAGTTGGCACAGCTTGACGGTCCTGGTGTGTGGAGGCTGCTCTTGGCCCTGAGCAGCCTCGGCCTGGTAGACCTCTCACTCGCCACGGGCTCCGATTCGCTACCCACCTTGCGCGTACATCCGCTGGTCCGAGATGCAAGTCTCGACCACGCTGCACTCAGTGCAGCCGTCACTGCACTGCACAGTGCGGCGTTCGCCGACGAAATAGGAATGCCTGAAGACGCGCACTATTGGGGCCGCTGGCGGCTCCTGCAACCCCACGCCCTGGACCTCTTCCATCGAGCCACGGTCACCCAACTGCCCGATCAGACAATGCATGACGCGGTACGCACAGCCCTTTTCGCCGCCCGATACTTGCGAGCCAGGGGCCTGTACAACCGGGCGCGCAGTGAGTTCGAGGCCATCCTCGCCCACCGACGCGTCAGCCGCGGCGACACCCACCCAGACACCCTCACCACCCGCCACAACCTTGCCCGGGTTCTGCTCGATCAGGGTAAGTTGGATGAGGCGCGCAGTGAGTTCGAGGCCATCCTCGCCCACCGACGCGAC
>NZ_KQ948753.1:0-12505 GCF_001514195.1 Streptomyces griseorubiginosus
TCGCCGCCTTGCCCACCGAAGCGATCACGGAGCCGAGCGACTCGTCGCTGTGGGGGTGATTGCTGGCGTCGATGCTGCCCGTGCGCCCTGTTTGAGCTTCTGCTCCGTCGTGGTCGGTTCTTCGTCCGGATCGGACGAGTGAGTCGACTGCGATGTGGCCTTCGTGACCGGGTCTCGCTTCGCGCGCGTGGTGCGGTTCAGGTCGAATTTTCCGGTGGTTCCCATGAAGCGGGCCCAGATCCGTGGCGGGAAGATGTTGCCGCGGATTGAGTCAGAGCCGCCCACGTTGGTGAGCGGAAGGAGCTGGGCCTGGCCAGGCTTGTTACGGAAGAGGGTGATCGCGGTGGACAGGTCTTTGGTGTAGCCCACGAACCAAGCCGACTTGGTCACGTCG
The DNA here is from genome assembly GCF_001514195.1 of Streptomyces griseorubiginosus. Lineage (GTDB taxonomy): Bacteria > Actinomycetota > Actinomycetes > Streptomycetales > Streptomycetaceae > Streptomyces > Streptomyces griseorubiginosus. The sequence goes on from NZ_KQ948753.1 coordinate 395, forward strand.
CGGTCACCGGTGGCGACGGATGCGGCGCCTGGGACGATGGACTGGGTACCGTTTTGAACGGCCACACTTTGCAGCACTTTGTTGACGACCTGGGCCACCTTTGGACTGAACGCGGCTCGGGCGTGTGGATGGTCCAGACCGCCCACCGGCTTGCCCTGCCTGAGGACTTGGGACACCGAGTACGGGTCGTTCTGCTGGCCTCCGTTGGCGAAGGTGGAGTAGGCGTCGGCCATGCGGATGGCGCTGGGTGTAGAGGTCCCTGTCGGGAAGGTCTGCTCCAGGGGGGCCATGCTGCTCTTCAGCAGCCCGGCCTTGACCGCTGCGTTCCGGATCCGCGCCCAGCCTATGGCCTTGCCCAGTTGGACGAACGGTGCATGGTCCGAGGTCACCAGAGCGTCTTGCATGTCTGCAAGCGTGGGGGGAGGCGATTTCGCCGAAGAGGGTACGGGACTGGCGCGCAGTTCGCTGTCGAGGAGGGCCAGGAGCGCGAAGGGCTTGAACACTGATCCTGCCTTGACGCCGGAGGTGTCCGCGTTGTTGGTGAAGTGCTTGGTGGCGTCCGAGCCGCCGTACAGGGCGAGTATGGCACCGTCCGCGGGACGAATGGTGGCGGCGCCGACCTGGACATCGCGGTCCGTGGAACGGTTCTTCGGGTCGAGGCCCTCGCGGGTGACGTCCTCGACGGCCTGCTGCAGTCGCTGCACCTTGTCCTTTTCGAAGGTGGTGTGGATCCGATAGCCGCCGCGCGCGAGGTCCCTGTCGGTCAGTCCGGTGCGTTTGGTGATGTAGGCGTTGGCGACGTTGACGAGGTAGCCGGTCTGACCGGCGAGACTCGTCGCCACCGACTGCTTCTTCGGTTCCGGGAACTTCCGGTACGTGGCTCGCTCCGTTGGGGACATCAGCCCCACCGTGACCTCGCGGTCCAGAGTCCAGCTCCAACGTGTGACCGCGCGGTGGTGGTTGGCCGCGCCGGCAGCGGGGTCGTACTGTTCCGCGCCCTTCAGCAGCGAAGCCAGCAACGCGGCCTGGCTGGGGTCGAGGTCCTTGGCCGGAATGCCGTAGTAGGCGTACGCCGCAGCCTGGATGCCGTAGGCCTGGCGGCCGAACCAGCTGGTGTTCAGATAGCCCTGGAGGATCGCGTCCTTGCTCTTCGTCTGGTTCACCTTCAGGGCGATGACGAATTCCTTGATCTTGCGGGTCAGGGTCTGGTCTTGGGACAGAAAGGTGTTCTTCACGTACTGCTGGGTGATGGTTGAACCGCCCTGGACGTCCTGGCCCTTGGCCATGTTGACGATCGCGCGTAGCTCGCCCTTGAGCGAGACACCGGGATCGCTGTAGAAACTCGCGTTCTCCGCCGCCACCACCGCGCTGCGCATCGAACGGGGTATCTGGGACAGCGGCACGATCTGCCGGTTCACTGCCCCTACGGCCGTCATCTGGGTGCCGTCGGCCCAGTAGTAGACGTTGGCCTCCTGTCGTGCCGCTGCGTTCTCGTCCGGTATGCCGACCTGCGAGTACACGTATGCGAAGAGTGCGCACAGAGTGCCTGTGGTCAGCAGAAAGCCCCCGAGTAGCAGGCGCCACGACGGCAGCCAGCGACGGAGACCTTTTCTGCCACGGCGTGGGTAGTCGATCAAGCGCCTGCGGCCGGAGCCGGCGACACGGCCTTTCCGTGTCGGTCGGGAAGACGCCTGCCGTGTCGGTGACTTGCGCAATTCTAGGAACTCCTTGTTCGAACAGCCGCCCCAGAGGGCACGCGGAGAGCGGGCAGAGGCCGGGGAGCAGTCCTACGGCAGCTCCCGGGGCAGGACGGAGGTCCATTGGTCTGGTGACCCGCCGAGGGCGCGCGATGCCCGGCGTCATGTCCGTAGAGGCTGGAGAAGACGTGTGATCGAACCTGGTTCGGGATGTCACGAGACCGTAACGGTCGATCATCTGTGGACTGCGCTCACAGCGGGTCACGCCGGTCGTATTTGAGCCCCAGCAACTCCTTCATGTGCTGCTGCGTCAAGTCTCACGCAGCCGTGGGTGCCTCCGCCGTGGTCGACGTGCAGCCAGATGTCGCCATCGCGTTCCGCACCGAGCGGACGGGTCGTGTCGAGCGGTGAGGTGCCCGGCCTGCGGTACTCGATTGCGACCATGTAGTCGAAGGAGCCGACGGGCGGCTCGCCCTCGAATCCCGCGCTGCCGGCGATGAAGGCACCGGACCGGTAGTAGGGCAGCTTCGTGCCCGGGTCGGCGAGTAGTCCGCCCGCATTACTGAAAGGGTGAACCCACCGATGGGCGAGTGCAGGTCACCCGCGTGATGATCGTCGGTCCAGTCCCGGAGCACATTGTGGGCGGCCCAGGTCTGCCCGACGGCCCAGCCGTTGCCGGTGCGCCGGTACAACACCATCTGCGACTCCGGGGAGTTGTTGTTCTTCCCGGTGACGACGACCTGCCAGGCGTTGTCGGGGATCTCGGCGAGACTCCGGGGCCGAGGCCCGGCAGGTCGCACGCTGCGGAAAAGCTCGTGTCCGCGGCCTTGGCGTGCATGCCGCTTACAGCCCTGGGCATCCTGCTCGCCGACGAAGGCGGAGGGGACGCCGCCCGCCGTCCTGTCGCCAGGGCCGCTGCACCCAGCCAGGGGCAGGATCGCGGCGGGAACCGGCACGGGAGACCATCCGGGAGAAAAGGTGCTTCACCGCGCCGAACCCGCCGTCCACTCACTCCACGGCATGTTCCAGCCGTTGAGTCCGTTGTCGGGAGCGATCACCTTGTCGTGGGAGTTCTTCACCACGACCACGTCGCCGATGAGGGAGTTGTCGTAGAACCAGGCGGCGTCCTGGCCAGGGTCGGCGCCGCCCTTGGTGTCGTTGAGGCCCACACAGCCGTGGCTGATGTTGGAATGGCCGAAGACGGAGTCGTTGCCCCAGTAGTTGCCGTGGACGAAGGTGCCCGAGGTGGAGAGCCGCATGGCGTGCGGGACGTCGGGGATGTCGTACTGGCCGGCGTAACCGACCGTGGCGCCGTTCATCCGTGTCGAGATCAGCTTCTCGGATATGACCATCTGTCCGTTCCAGGTGGGCGACGAGGCGGCGCCCGCGGTGATCGGTATGTTCCTCAGGGTGGTGCCGTCCCGGACGACCTTCATGGTGTGCGCGGAGGCGTCCACGGTGGACACCTGACTGCGCCCGACCTTGAACCGGAGGGTCTGGTCCTGTTCGCCGTAGGAGTGGGCGGCTCCTTTCACTCCGGCGAGGTGGATCCTTACCGTGATGGTGGAGCGGGGTTTCCAGTACTCCTGGGGACGGAAGTCAAGCCGTTGCCCGCCGAACCAGTGGCCCACGGCGGTCTGTCCGCTGTCGGAGCTGACCTCGACGGCGGACTCGACGGCCTTCTTGTCGGTGATGGGTTTGTTGAAGGTGAGCGAGACCGGCATGCCCACTCCCACCGTGGAGCCGTTGCCCGGGGTGTAGGTGCTGGTGAACCCGTCGGATTCGGCGAGGGTTGTGAACGTCACGGTTCTGGTCGTGCGGTGGCCGCCGGCGCCGGTGGCCGCGGCGGTCAACCGGTAGGTCGTGCCGTGCTTCAGGTCGTCGGAGGGGGCCCAGCTCTTCTGGTCCGGGGCTCGTTCGCCGGGCACCGCCCGACCGTCCGCGGTGGACAGGGACACCTGGGTGATCGTGCCCCCTTCGACCCTGACCCGGCCGCCGACGGTGACCGGGACATGTTCCTGTCCGTCGGTTGCGTGCAGTTCCAGTCGGAGGGCCTCGGCGCCCTGCGTGTGTGTCTTCGCCGTGTCCCCGGCGGGACTCTTAGCGTCCGACGCTCCGGTGCTGCAGCCGGCCAGCAGGCATACCGAGACGGTCAGCAGCGCCAGCACGGGCCGGACCGGGGCAGGGCGGCCCGGGGCTGGGTGGTCCTGGCCCGGCGCGGATGCCGCTGCCGGGACGGGACGGGTGTGATGTGTGGGTTCTCCGTCGTGCATGGGGCCAGCGTGGAGCGCGGATATCAGGAAGTGGTCAGGGTGTGGGAAGAACCGCAAGGGAGGCGGTACACCGTGCTTACGACTCCTCGGCACGCATAAGGTCAGCGGCGTGTGTGCACATATTCTGGTCGCGGAGGACGACGGCATGCAGGCCGAGCTCATCCGCCAGCTCCTGGTCAAGGAAGGCCATACGGCCGTCGTCGTCTTCGACGGACGGGCTGCTCTCGACGAGGCCCGCAACCACCGGCCCGACCTTGTGATCCTCGATGTCATGCTGCCGGGCCTTGACGGTTTCGGGGTCTGCCGTGTGCTGCGCCGCGACGCGGACATACCGGTGCTGATGCTCACCGCCCGCTCCGCCGAGGACGACCTGCTGCTCGGTCTCGACCTCGGCGCGGACGACTACATGACGAAGCCATACAGTCCCCGGGAGCTGCTGGCGCGCATCCGCATCGTGCTGCGCCGCACCCTGCGTCCTGTCGAGGAATCCCCCGTGCTGCGTGTCGGGGGCGTCACCGTCGACGCGGTACGGCACGAGGTCACCTGTGACGGCGCGGCGGTCGCCTGCACCCCGGGTGAGTTCGCCATTCTGAACGCCATGGCCGCCGAGCCCGAACGGGTCTTCTCACGCCGTCAGTTGCTGCAGCACACCCGCGGTCACGACCGGGCGTCCACCGAGCGGGCCATCGACGTGCACATCCTGAACCTGCGCAAGAAGATCGAGGCTGATCCGCGCACCCCCACACGGCTGCTGACGGTGTTCGGAGTCGGCTACAAACTCGTTGACGGCCAGGGGCCCTCATGACCGGACCGGACGGCATAACGCCCGTTCCCCGCATCCCCTGGCATAAAAGTCTGCTGGTACGGCTGCTGCTCACCTCCGTTGCGATCGCGGTGCTGTCCGTGGGCGCCACCGCCTGGCTGGCCGTGCAGCTCACCACACGGGCCATTCAGGAGGAACGCGGTCAAGTGCTCTCCGACGACTCCGACATCCTGCGTCGGATCAGCGGCTATGCCGCGGTTCATGCCGACTGGGACGGCGTCGGGTCCACCGTGCGCACGCTGTCGCGCACACTGGATCGGCGTATCGCCCTGACCACCGCGGGCGGACGGCTCATCACTGATTCCGCCGCGCCCGGCACCCCGCTGCCTGCCCGTGCCTCGGCCACCGTCGACCCGCTGCGTACAGACACCTACACCGAGTCCGGCGCCCAGCTCGCCGGTATCGACCCGCGGGCGGTGGGACCCTATCGGCTGTCTCATGCAGAGGCGGAGCAGCTGAGCAGACTGGCGCAGGGGCGTGTGGCGTGCCTGACCCGGTTCGGCTACGGCAGCCGCACAAAGCAGATGCCCAGCGGCCGTACGGTGGTCATCGCCGACGATCTCCCGGCGTACGTGCTCTCGCAGTGCGCCGAAGAAACGGCCAACCCGGTGATGCCCACCGAGCGCAAGGCGCTGGCAGCCCTTGCGAAGCTGATGGCCAGCTGTCTCCCCGACAACTGGAAGAGGATGGTCGAGGCAGATCCTGATCTGCGGGAACTGTTCGGCAGCAATGTCATTCCCGGAATGCCCGGCCAGGCGGCCGACACCGTCCACGGCAACCAGCAGGTGCAGAACTGTCTCGATACGGCACGCCGCACCCAGCTCGACCCCTACGTCGCCCCACCGGCGACCCTCTACCTCGGCGACCGCGACCAACAACAGTCGGGCTTCAATCTCTCACCCGTCAACAAGACCAAGATCATCGCAGTCACCGGTCTCGTCCTGGCCGTCACGATCACACTGACCGCCTTCGTCGCCGTCCGTCTCGTCCGCCCCCTGCGCGCCCTGACCGTCGCCGCCCAGCAGCCGCCCGAGCACCATGCACGGGTCGCCGTCACCACCAAGGACGAGACGGGTTTCCTGGCCGCCGCCTTCAACGACCTGACCGCGCGCCGGGAACAGTTGGAGTCCCAGCGCAAGGCCATGGTCAGCGACATCGCCCACGAGCTGCGCACCCCGCTGACCAACATCCGAGGGTGGCTCGAGGTGACCCGCGACGGACTACTCGACCCCGACCCTGGCCTCATCGCCTCCCTGCACGACGAGGCGCTGCAACTGCAGCACATCATTGACGACCTGGGCGACCTCGCTGCGGGCGACGCCGGTACCCTGCGGCTGCACCGGGAACCGCTGGCCGCGGACGAGTTGATCGGCCAGGTAGTCGCCGCCCATCGCAGCCGCGCCGAAGCCGCGGACATAATCCTGCGGGCTGATGCCTGCCCCGGACTCTGGATGGACGCCGACCCGGTACGCATGCGTCAGGTCCTGGGCAACCTCGTCTCCAACGCGCTGCGGCACACTCCTGCGCAGGGCACGGTGACCCTCAGCGCCCGGCAGACGGCGGATGAGGCTGTCCTGACCGTGCGCGACACCGGGGACGGTATAGCCCCCGAAGACCTGCCTCATGTCTTCGAACGGTTCTGGCGCGCCGAGAAATCCCGCAGCAGACGCACCGGGGGCAGCGGTCTCGGCCTGTCCATCGTGCGCCAGTTCGTCGAGGCACACGGCGGAACCGTCACAGCCGGCAGCAATCCCGGCAGCGGAGCGGTCTTCACCGTCCGGCTGCCACGCGTGCCCGGCCCGGAACAGGAGGTGCCGCTGGCATCTGCCGACAGTCCCACCTTGAACTCTGGATGACCAGCGACGACATCCGCTTGCGCCGGGAGGCAGGCCACTTCGTGCGCTGGACCCTCGCCCAGAAGATCACCCGCGACCTCAGCTTCCCCGCCGAACGATGGAACGGCCCCACCCAGCCGATGGACGACGAAGCCCGCTGGGCCACGGCCCGACGCTTGCTGCACCACCACACCCTCAAGCCCGAAGACCGCCTCGCCGGCCTGCTGTTGCTCCTCTATGCCCAGTGGCCCGCCGCGATCGCCCGGCTCACCGTCAAGGACGTCGAGGAGAGGGACGGAACCGTCCGCATCCGCCTCGGCGCCGTCCCGGTCGAGCTATCAGAGCCCGTCGCCCAACTGGCCCTGCAGCAAGTCGAAGTCCGACGCAGCCATGCCGTCCTCGGCCGTACAGACTCTCCCTGGCTCATTCCTGGCGGCCAGCCCGGCCGCCCGATCAGTGCCTGGACCATGGGCGAACGGCTCCGCAACCTCGGCATCCGGCTCGCCGAAGCCCGCTCGACCGCCCTGTTCCAGCTCGCCACCGAGCTGCCCGCAGCCGTCCTCGCCTGCACCTTCGGCCTCGCCATCACCGTCGCCGTCAAATGGCAGCGAGCCGCCGCCGACGACTGGGCCGCCTACGCCGCCGAGGTCAGCCACCGAACCAGCACTCAGGGGCAGGTGCCACACTCCCACGACCCTGGATCGGCTCAGCAACGGGACCAGGACCTCGGCCATGGTGATGCAGCGCGGATCCTTCGCATACGAAGCCATCGGCGTCACCGTAAAGCCGCCGGGCGTAACGAGACGCATTCTGGTGGGCTCCCTCAGCGAGGGCCGCTCCAAGCACGGCGCCGACACCTGCTACCACCCTGCTACCATGAGGTGTGGCTACGAATAAGCAGACCCAGGTCCGGCTGGACGAGGGCGTGCTGGAGGCCGGCAAGGCTGCCGCGCGCTCCCGCCGACTCGACTTCAACAAGTACGTGGAGAGGCTCATCATCGAGGACACCACCGGTGCCCGTGCCGCCGGCATGGCGGCCGCCCAGCGGCTCATCGATGAGCACGGCACGTTCCTCGACGACCTGGAGCAGCAGCTCGACGCCCCGTACGGCCAGCAGCAGCCGGGCGCCGCCGCGTGATCCTGCACGTCGACGAGTCCTGGATCCTCGAAGTAGCGGAGCGGGCCGGGCACCGTGATCCGGCCGCCGACGACTACGGCGTCCCCATCGCCGCCGTCGCCCGCCACCGCGGCGAACTCCTCGAGACCCCCGTCTACGACGGCACCTTCGCCCGCGCCGCCGCCCTGGTGCACACCCTGGGCCGCTGCCGGTGGCTGGAACGCTCCAACCTCACTGTCGCCTGTGCCGTCGCCGTCATGTACCTCGAGGCCAGCCACGTACCCGTCAACCCCACCCGGGAACAGCTCACTGCACTCGCCCATGAGCTGAACAACCCCCGCTCCACCGCCGAGCGGATCGCCTCGTTCTTGCGCACCTGGAAACCCTGACCCGGACCAGGAGCACCCGCTGTTCAACGACCGCTGCCCCGTTCTTCTGCACGTGCAGGAGGTCGCCGTGCAGATGCGCGGTTGGTCCACCGTCTGAAGCGCCGGCCAGAACCCGGGGCTGCCCCTCTCGGCCTTAAGCTCCGTCCGGTGGAGACGCTCTGGATCACCGCGGCGGCAGTCCTGTGGGGTGCCGGCACCGGCCTGCTCATACCGCGCGCCGCCTACCGGCTTTCTGTGCCGCCGGAGGAAGAGTGGCGGGCAACGTGTCCTGGCGGACATGCCTTCGCCGGCTTCAGGGACAGTTGGCTGGGGCAGGCGCGGTGCGCCGACGGCGACTCGTACGGCCCGAGCATGCCCGCCATGGCCGCCATCACGGCCGCGGTCTGCGCCGTCCTGTCGTCCGCCGTCGGCGCACATCCCGAACTGCTGGTCTGGCTGGTGATCGTCCCGGTGGGCGTGCTGCTCGCCACGGTCGACCTCACGGTCCAGCGGCTGCCCGACGTCCTCACCCTGCCGCTCGCCGCGATCTCGCTGGGCCTGCTCGGCGTGGCGGCGCTACTGCCCGGCACCGACGGCAACTGGGGGAGGGCGCTGCTTGGGTCTCTCGCGTTCAGCTCCTTCTGCCTCGTAATGTTCCTGATCAACCCAGCCGCGTTCGGCTTCGGAGACGTCAAACTCGCCCCCACCGTCGGTGCCGTCACTGGCTGGTACGGGTGGGACACCCTCATCGCCGGCGCCATCACCGGGTTCGTGGTCTTCGTGCTGTACGGCCTCAGCCTCATCGTCGCGCGCCGTACTGACCGCAAAACGGCTCATCCGCTCGGACCGTTTCTCCTGGCCGGGGCCGTGGCTGGCGTGCTCCTCGGCTCCCTCTCCAGCTGAGAGGCGACGTCGGCTACGGCCATCACACGCTCTCCGTTTGTGTGGGCCCCGTCGACATCCGACGGGGTGTCACCGATCAGCACGGCCCGCCCTCCGCAGTCGTCCGCGCACGCTGCCGAGACGGCGGACGGAGTCAGCGCGGCCCTCTTGGTCCTCCCCGTAGGCGCCCAACTTCCACACAGCGGACCGCTGAAGGGCGGGCGCCTCGCCCTGAACCTGTCCGCCCCGACCGCACCGGTTCACGCGGTGCCGGTCGTCGCCCCGGGCAGCGCACGGACCGGAGCACCGCTGGTCGCCCGCATGCACGCCAGTCGCTCAGCCCATCAGCTTCGGTGACGCCTCTGCCGAGCTGGACGCCCACGGCATTTCTCTCAACTGGGCGACGGGGTCGAGCGGTTGTCTCGCGGCGTGGTTCGGGTCGTCTCTCGGGTCCGCTACGGTACGAGCCAGTCTCCGTAGTCCGGGCCAGATGGGATCTCGTTGGTGAACAGTGCTCACGCCGCCGCGCCTGATGTCTTCCGGTTGGTCGTGACGGGCGGCGGGACCGGGGGCCACACCTACCCGGCCCTGACCGCTGTCCGCACGCTCCAGGACCGGCTGGCCGGGTCCGGACAGCGGCTGGAAGTTCTGTGGATCGGGACCCATGACGGGCTCGAGGCACGGGTCGCGCCCGCGGAGGGAATCGCGTTCAGCACGGTCGCCACGGGCAAAGTCCGGCGGTCGGCGAATCCGCTGAAGATGCTGTCGGCCGCCAACATGAAGGACATGGCGCGGGTGCCGCTGGGGGGCGCACAGGCCCGCAAGGTGATCACGGAGTTCGGTCCCGACGTGGTCCTGGCGACCGGTGGCTACGTTGCTGTCCCGGCAGGACTCGCGGCCCGGCTGTGCCGGCGGCCGCTGGTGCTGCACGAGCAGACGGTGCGACTCGGTCTGGCCAACCGGCAGCTGGCCGGATCGGCGACGCGGATCGCGGTCTCCTCGGAGTCGACCCTGGCGCTGCTGCCCACAGAGGCGCGTTCGATCGCTGTGGTCACCGGGAACCCGGTACGGCCGCAGGTGCTGTCCGGGCAGGGGCTGAAGGCGATCGAGGCCCTCGGGCTGCGAGGCTTCGATAGCCGTCGGCCCACGGTGTACGTCACCGGGGGCGCCCAGGGCTCCCAGCAGATCAACACGGTCGTCGCGGAAGTCCTGCCTTGGTTGCTGGAGCAGGCGAACGTGATCCACCAGTGCGGTCCCGACCACGTCGAGGCCCTGCGAGGGCGGGCCGCGGTGCTGCCGCCGCAGAGTGCGGGCCGCTACTACGTGAGCGGGTTCGTCGGCGCGGAGCTGCCGGACGTCCTGGCGCTCGCGGATGTGGTGGTCTCGCGTAGCGGGGCGGGCACGCTCGCTGAGCTGACCGCGCTGGGCAAGGCGGCCGTGTTCATCCCGCTGGCCACCTCCGCGGGCAACGAGCAGGCCCACAATGCGCGCCACTTGCAGGAGGCCGGGGCGGCGGTCGCGCTGGAGGGCGAGGTGAGTGGCGAGCGGATGCGTAACGCGTTGGGCCCGCTCCTGGCCGATGCCCATCTGCGGCAGGCGATGGCGGAGCGGGCCCGTCCGCACGGTCGTCCGGATGCGGCTGACCGGCTTGTGGATGTGGTCCTGGAGGCGGCTGAGCAGGCTAGGGCAGGTGCCGGGCAGCACCGCGCTCGATGACTGCCACGCAGTCCTGGAAGGCTGTGTAGGCGTCTTCCCACGGGTCGTGGACGTCTTCGCCGTCGAGGTACAGGTGCAGTTTCGGCGTGGTCTGCTCGTCGGCGGTGGCCGGTAGTTCGTCGAGCACGGTGTGGTCCATGGCCAGGATGGTGTCGGCCCACTCCAGCAGCCGGAAGTTCACTTTGACGGCGATGTGGTCCTCGATGTCGTAGCCGTGCTCGGCGGCGGCCCGGACCGCGTTGCTGTGGGGGCCCTTGCCCACGTGCCGGTAGCGCAGGCCTGCGGAGCGGACGACCACATCGTCCCCGCCCTGCGCGGCCAGGGCGGCGGCCGCGATCGGCGAGCGGATGTGGTTGCCGACGCAGACCACCAGCAGGCGCAACCGGCGCTGATGGCGGCCACCGTCCTGGCCGCCCGTGCTGGACAGGTGCTCGGTCGTGCTCACGGGGTGCCTCCGTCGGGGTGGCAGGGCGCGGGCCCGGCGGCCAGCACCGTGACGTACTTGCTCAGGTAGATGTCCGGTTTCGCGACGAGGCGGTCGTGGTCGACGGGAAGGCCGAACAGGCCGTTGAGGGTCTGCTGCACCAGATCGGCGCCGGCCGCCTCGCTGAGCGCGAAGCCGCCCGCGAACCGGGCGTTGAGCTCGCTGATCACGACGCGGGGACCGCGGCGGTCGTCCGTGATGAAGCCCTGGACGTCGCTGGGCCCGACGGAGCCGACCGCGGCGAGCGTTGCCCTGACCAGCTGAGAGGGTGTTTTGCGCTTTATTAAGGTGTTTTGGATAGGTTTTCATGCTGGCCTGGTGTGGGCGATGAGGTTGATGGGGTCTGTGTTGCAGGAGAGTTGGTTGAGCGGGCGTCTTGGCCTGGCTGCTCCTGTTTCATCCCAAGGCGCCGGGCTATGCGCCGTGCGCTTCGAGCGCTGGCACGCGCGCCTGCGCCTTGCGGGTAGTCCCGAATTGTGCCCGAACGCCGCCGTTATCCGAGTGATCTGACCGATGCCCGCTGGGAGTTGGTCGAGCCGGTACTGACCGCCTGGCCAGCTGAACGCCGCGGCCGTGGACTGGACATCGGCCGGCCTCCGGACCATGACCTGCGCAGCCTCCTGGACGCGATCCTTTACGTGAACCGCACCGGAATCCCCTGGCGCTACCTCCCGCACGACTATCCGCACTGGAACACCGTCTACGCCTACTTCGCCCGGTGGCAGGAGGAGGGCGTCTTCGACCAGCTCAACAGTCTCATTCGCCGCCAAGTCCGCAGGCAGGAAGGCCGTGAGGCCGAACCCAGCGCATGCGTCATCGACTCGCAGAGCATCAAGACGTCCACCAACGTTCCCGCGGCCGGCCAAGGCGTCGATGCGGGCAAGAAGATCGTGGGCCGCAAGCGGAGCATCGTCAT
>NZ_KQ948753.1:13326-40183 GCF_001514195.1 Streptomyces griseorubiginosus
CCCCCACCGCTCCGAAGCCATGGTTCACCTCGCGATGATCAACCTCATGACCCGCCGCCTCACCGCCGAATCCACCCCGAGCTGGCGCGGCACATGAACCACCCCAATCCGGCAATCCGGGATGAAACAACGGAGGAAAACACCCTCTTACTGGCTCTACCAAAAGCGGGTTGATCATGTGACTGTCGGCTTGATCGCTCGTTGATGAGGACATGGGGAAGCGTCAGTCGCGGCCGTGGATCGTGTCGGACGAACTGTGGTCGCTGATCGAGCCGTTGTTGCCCGAGCCGCCGCCGAAGCAGGTAGAGGGGCGACCGCGGGTTCCCGATCGTCAGGCTCTGTGCGGCATCTTGTTCGTGCTGCACACCGGGATCCAGTGGGAGTACCTGCCCCAGGAGCTGGGTTTCGGTTCGGGTATGACGTGCTGGCGACGCCTGGCCGCGTGGAATGAGGCTGGCGTGTGGGACCAGCTTCTGCTGAACAAGCTGCGCTCGAAGAACCAGCTGGACTGGTCGCGGGCGGTGATCGACTCTTCCCACGTCCGGGCCGCTCGCAGGGGCCCAAAAGCGGACCCAGCCCGGTCGACCGTGCGCGACCGGGCAGCAAGCACCACCTCATCGTCGACGGGCAGGGGATCCCGCTCGCAGTGTCGCTGACCGGCGGCAACCGCAACGATGTCACCCAACTGCTGCCCCTGCTGGACAAGATCCCTGCAGTGGCGGGAACCGTTGGCCGGCCGCGCAGACGGCCCGACATGCTCTTCGCCGACCGCGGCTACGACCACGACAAGTACCGCCGGCTGCTTCGGCAGCGTGGCATCCGGCCCGCGATCGCTGAGCGGGGCCAGCCGCACGGCACTGGTCTGGGCACGTTCAGGTGGGTCGTTGAGCGGACGATCTCCTGGCTGCACGGCTTCCGCCGCCTGCGCATCCGCTGGGAACGACGCGACGACATCCACGAGGCCTTCCTCGGACTCGCGGTCTGCCTGATCACCCACCGCCACGTCCAGAGGCTTTGTTAGGGCCAGTTAGCAGGTAACCCGGAGCGTCAAGTCGTGAAGCTGGCGGCCGGTGGCAGTGACGTCGTATCGGCGCGCGTTGTGTAGAGCCGCTTTGATCAGGGCGTTCCGTCGATGGAAGTCTCGGCCCATCTCGTCTAGGGCTACGGCCAGCGAGCACGGGTTGCCGGGAGTGTACGGAGCACCGGCGCCCCCGAGGATTTCCCTCACTCCGGGAAGATCGGAGTAGACAACCGGGAGTCCGTGGGCTTGTGCCTCAATGAGGACGAGCCCGAAAGCCTCCAGACCCGTGGTTGTGAAGACCCAGGCGTCGAAGTTCGACAGGCGGCGCCACAGTTCGGCGCGAGGCAGGAACGGATGAAAATGGACCCGATCCAGCAGGCCGAGGTCGATAGCCCGCTGTTCCAGATGCTCCCGTAGGGGTCCGTTGCCGATCACGGTCAAGTGGTGCGGCTGATCGGTGAACGCGAGGGATTCGATGGCGGTGATCGTGGATTTGTTGTCGTCCAGGCGACCGGCTTGTACCAGAGACAGGGGTCCGGTCCCTGCGGACGGCTGATCGCATACATGGGCATCGGCCAGACGGATGCCCCACGGGATGATGGCCATGCGGTCGGTGAACCGGCGCCCAGTGAGGCGGTCGACACGGTCGGCGAGGACGGAGCTCGGGGCGACGATCGCGGCGCTGGCGCCGGCGACTTGGAGCAGGGCCTCGTGTTCCGCCGTGTTGCGCTCGGCCGCCATCACTTCGGGGCCGTGAGCGATGGAGATGATCGGGATGGTGCCGGCGGTGCGACTGAGCGCGACGCTGAGCGCGAACCCGACGTTCTGGGCGTGGATGGCGTCGGGTCGGATCTGCTCGATGAGCGTCCCTACCTCTTGCGTCAGCTCGTCCACGTAGGTGTCGAAGCCGGGGCCCTGGGGTCGTTTCGTCGTGGATAGGGGGATCAGGTGATCGAACGCGGTCTTCAACACCTGATGGACCGGTGTCCGGCCGAGGAAGGTCGTATGGGTGTCGGGCATGGCGCGGTAGAGGTCGCTGACGAGGATCATGCTGCCGGACGAAGGCTCGGACGCGCGGTTGATGCCCGTGAGGATCGTTAAGGGTTTCGTGGTCACGCGGAGATCCCCTCGATGGATGATCGGTGGGCGGGAACCGAGGACGGGGCACTACGGTCCACTGTGACCTGCGGATCGGTGGTGATCACCCGTCCGCGGTTGCGAGGTGGCGCCCACCACGACGCCAGGTGCGGCGTGAGAACCGCGGTGATCTCCTGGGCCGGGTGCAGGAAACCTCTGCTGTCCTGCTGTGCCGTCCACGCCCTGACGGCCGACCGGGGGTAGACGGGGTGAATCCCGATCTCGCCCTTGGGGAGGATGCCGTTGAAGGGCGTGGGGATGCCCTCGTGGTTCCAGTAGTCCCAAGCCTCCAGTGCTTTGGCCTTCTCGAAGCAGTGGTAGAGCTGCCGATAGCGCGGCATGTACCGGATCTCGCGAAAGATCATCTGCCCGATCAGTCCCGGCGCGACGTACCGAAGCGCGCTGAGATCAAGGCCCCGGAAGGTCACCGTGGCCGCGTCCTGGGACGGGTGCAGCGCGATCCGGGCGAACAGATGGGACAGCCGCCGCCGCACGTACTCGGCGACTCCCGGAGCGAGCGCCGGTTCCACGTCGGCGATGAGCTGGACGAGCTGCTGATGGCGCGGATGGAAGCGAGCCAGGTCGAACAACCGGTGCATGCCATCCACGGCGGCGAACGCGAGTCGCTTGTACAGCCAGTTGTTCAGCTCTCCGACTTGGGCGTAGCCCTTGGTCTCCGGAGTCGTGGAGTGGAGCATCAGGTACTCGGACAGCACCTCGAAGTACAGGTAGCCAAGAAACGGTACGGCGGGCACGGCAGCGGCCAATTGGTCGATGAACTCGGGGGCCGCCGTGGCGCGGCCGACTGCGTTGCGCAGGGCTAGGTCGAGGAATCCGGCCGCGGCGCCCAGTCCGGCCAGCACGGCATGGTCGAGCTGGCCGTTCTCGGCCCGGGTGAGAAAGCTCCGGTAGCGCAGGTAGGTACGCAGGTGGATGGCACCGAGACGCAGATAATCCACACCCTTGGTTGGGATCGGAGCGTCCGGGATGACCTCGAAGATCATGGGCGTGGTGTCGGGCTTCGTCTGCATCAGGTAGGCGCCTAGATTGTGCGGACGCATTCCTTCACGCTGACGTACCAGAGGGGAGCAGTACAGGGCTCCGACCAGGCACCCGGTGGAGACGTGCAGCTCACCGCTGGTGCGGATCGCGGCGATGTCCTTGGTGGTGTGCAGCAGGTACATGGGTCGGCCGCTGGCGAGTGCTTCCGCCATCGCGCTGTGTTGGATCAGCCAACCGTTCGGGGTGTCATCTTCCAGGTAGCGGCGCCAGTCGCCCTCGCTCTCGGCTAACGAGGCAGGAGCGGGGCGCTGCGCGGGCCGGGCGTAGTCCGTGTGGACGTGCTCCCATTCTTCACGCAAGGGAACTCCGGGGGTTGAAGTCAGCAGCAGGCCGGGGGAGTTCGGGAGCTAGAGGGTCTCGACGTTCGCTCCGGACAGGCGGTTTCGGCAGTCGAGCACGTACGGCGCGTGCTCCTCGACCATCGCGAGGTCGAATCGCGGATGATCCATGAGAAGAACCACCGCATCAGCGGCGGCCACCTCTTCCGGGGTGGCATCGACCCGGGGCACGTTCAGCCCGGTGTCGTCGTTGTCCGGGATGTTGGGTTCGGCGCCGCGGACATCGGCGCCGAGGCCGATGAGAAGTTCGGCGACACGTGCCGAAGGCGAATTGCGAAGGTCGGTGGCGTTGAACTTGTAGGTCAGGCCGAGCAGCAGAATCCGAGATCCGTTGACCGGCATGCCTCGCTTGTTGAGAGCTTCCACGAGGCGCCGGACGACGTAGTCGGGCATGTGTAAGTTCACGTCGGCGGCGAGTTCCGCGAACCGGAACGGGATGCCAAGCTCCTGCTGGGCCTTCCACGAGAGGAACATCGGGTCGACCGGCAGACAGTGCCCGCCGACCCCCGGCCCCGGAGTGAACTTCGTGAATCCGAACGGCTTGGTCGCGGCGGCGTCGATCGCCTCCCATATGTTCACGCCGAGGGCGTCGGCCAGCATCGCCATCTCGTTGATCATGGAGATGTTGACGAACCGGAAGGTGTTCTCCAGCAGCTTGGCCAGCTCGGCGACCTTCGGCCCTGACACCGGCACCGTGGTCTCGAAGATGCCGTCGTAGAAACCCTTGATCACGTCGAGCGATTTGGCGTCGATTCCGGACACCAGCTTCGGCGTCCCGTCGAACGACCACCGTTTGTTTCCGATCCGCTCGGGGCTGAAGCCGGCCAGGAAGTCCGCCCCGCCCTTGAGGCCCGAGGTCTCTTCCAGGATCGGCAGCAGCAGCTCCTCGGTGGTGCCGGGATAGCTCGTGGACTCCAGGACCACCGTCGCGCCGGGGCACAGGTGTTCCCCCAGTGTCCGGGCGCAGGACTCGATGTAGGTCAGGTCGGGCACACCGTCCCGCAGCGGGGTCGGCACGGTGATCACCGCGATGTCGAAGCCGGCCAGCGCGGCACCGTCGGCGGTCGCGGAGTAGGCCCCGGAGTCCAGCACTGCGCGTAGCCGCGAGGAGTCCACGTCCCGCACGTAGGACTGGCCGGCGGCGAGTTGCTGGACACGGTCCGTGTCCACGTCGTAGCCGACGACACGGTGTCCCACCTCGGCCGCGCGTATGGCCAGGGGAAGCCCTACATAGCCCTGACCAGCGACAACTATCTGCATGGCAGCTCCTACTCGATTCCGGTGCTTGAATGGACCGTCGTTCCTGGTCTGGCAAGGAGAAGTGCTGTGCCCCTGGTGTCGGTCGTGATGCCCGTGTACAACTCGGCAGCCACCCTCGGCGCGGCCGTCCGATCGGTACTCACGCAGACCCACAGCGACCTGGAGCTGCTGGTCACCGACGACCAGTCCTCCGACGCCTCCATGGACCTGCTCCGCGAGTTCGCCAAGCAGGACGAGCGCGTCCTGCCTCAGTCGGCACCCGAACGGGGCGGTGCGGGCCGGGCCCGCAACCTCGCGATCGAGCGGGCCCGCGGGGACTACATCGCCTTTCTCGACAGCGACGACATGTGGCTTCCGGAGAAGACCGAGAAGCAGCTCGCCTTCGCCGCGGAAGGTGATGCGCCGCTGACGTTCACCTCGTACTTCAAGATGGACGCCGACTACGACGGCGAGAGCACCGACTGGGTCCCGAACGGGCGGGTGGTCCGTGCGCGAAAGCACGTGGACTACCGCGCGATGCTGGTCCGAGACCACATCGGTGCCCTCACCGCCATGTACGACCGCAATGTCCTGGGCACGAGGCTGATGCCCGAGATGCGCAAACGCCAGGACTACGCCCTGTGGCTGTCGATCATGCGGGACGGCGCTGACGCCCGGGGCCTGGCTGAGCCACTTGCGATTTACAGGGCCCACCAGGCGGCATCGCTGTCCTCCAACAAGCTGTCGCTCGTTCAATACAACTGGGCCCTGTACCGCCGGCACGAGCGCCTGTCGGTCCCGCGGGCGACGCGGGCGCTCGCCGGCGCTGTGTGGCAGTCGCTGAGCAACTCGCGCATCTAACACCGCGCACGGGCCCGGGGAACCGGGTGCGCGACGGTTTCCGGGGGCGCCCGACCGGCTCCAGTCCCGTGGCCGTGCCGCGTGCTTGGGGGCTGGACCCGGGGGCGGGGCTCGGTGGGTCGCCGGTGCCGTCGGCCGGTTACGCGGCCGAGCCATCGCCGGGCCTTGCGCGTAGGAACAACTGGAGGAGCAGCCGCCGATCGGAGACGGGGACGGTTTCCTGACCGCTGTGGAGCGCCTCCCGACCGTGCAGGAAACGGCGCTGGTTCACGATGAGGTAGTCCCCGGGCTGAAGCATGAAGGAGACCTGACCCCGGACGAGCTCCTCGGCGAGTTCCCTGGCGGCGTCGGCGTGAGCCTGGCCGAGCTCGGACCTCTCCAGCATCTTGGCGGTGAACCGGACGAACCCCTCGCCCGGGTCGGAGCCGTCCAGTATCGGAAACGGCTTGTACTCCTCGCCCACGCCGAACAGGTCGAAGAAGGTCCCGTAGTGGTAGGCCGACTCGGCCAGCAGAGCGCGGCTGTCCTCCGACAGCCGCGCCACCGCCGCGTGGGCGTCGGAAAGGATGCTGGGGCCGCCGCCGAGCGGGTCGCGGCGAACGCAGAGGAGCGTTGTGTAGTCCGGGGGCAGGGTCCCGTTCACCAGGTCCATGTGAAACGCGTTGTACCCGATGCCGCTGGACTTGCCGGGGTCCTTGTCGACCTTGACCCCGATGTCCTTCCAAAGGGGCCACCGCGGGAAGGTCGAGAAAGGGACAGCCACCTCGGCCGCGAAGCCCGTCACCAGCCGCAGGAACCGGTTATCGTCGATCCCCAGCGCCTTGGCGAGGTTTCCCAGGCGCAGGACGGCGTATCCGCCACCCTCTCCGGTCAGCGCGTGGCGCAGGGTCGCGGTGACCTCCTCGAATCGCGGGGCGGCCGTCAGCTCGGTCCGGTACTCCGCGATGGTGGACCGAGCCAGGAACGAACCATCCAGTTCCCACGTCGGGAGAGAAAGGTCGATCAGAGCGGCTTCGAGTTTGCTCGGGATGTCGATGAACACGCGGAGCTTCCTTCTCGCTTGTGGTTTTCGGCGTGTCGTTCTATCCGCTGGTTGTGAGTGGTTCGATTCGCGTGTTGTGGCACCCGGTCCGAAGGGGAGCCACGCCCCCGTTCCCCGACCGCCGTCAGCCGGGGAACGGGGAAGTTCCTGCCGCCGAGGGGGAGTTACACCCGGCGGCAGGGAGTTTCATCGGATCCCGCGCTGGCGCTCGACGTCTGTGACGTGTCTACGCGACCAGGTGAGCTCGGCTCGCGCTGCGTGGGAGTAGTGCCGCACAACATCCTTGTCGAGCAGGAACCCGGCGACGGTGCTGTGCTCGAAGTAGGCGACTGCCTCAGCGAGATCGGCGTAGAGGGGGATGGAATCCTGGTCCTGGTATGCGTCGCCGTCGCGGGCTGGCCGCACCGTCAGCTTTTCCTCGATGCCGTGGGCCATCGCGGCGATGTAGGCGGTGAGCGCAAGATAGGCGTTGGCGTCGGCGCCGGCGAGGCGGACCTCGAGGTGGGCGCCATT
Organism: Streptomyces griseorubiginosus; assembly: GCF_001514195.1. GTDB lineage: Bacteria > Actinomycetota > Actinomycetes > Streptomycetales > Streptomycetaceae > Streptomyces > Streptomyces griseorubiginosus. The sequence goes on from NZ_KQ948753.1 coordinate 20,540, forward strand.
GCCGTGGCCAGTGACGCGGATCGCGCAGCCGCGGTGATCGAAGCCCCAGTTGTAGCGGGTGGGGGCGAACGAGTGCGGTTGGAAGCGCTTGTAGGAGTTGACGGTGGGCGCGTACAGCGGGGCCATGTGTGGCGTCGCCGAGATCAGCCCCGCCAGGGCGTGCTTCGTGACGGGTGGCAGATCTTCGCCGCGGCGGTGGGCGAATGCGGGCTGATCGTGCTCGTTCCACAGGGACAGGTGCAGGTGCAGGCCGCTGCCGACACCGGTTTCCGGAGCCGCCATGAAGACCGGCGTCATGCCGTGCCGCTTGGCGACAGCAGCAACGATCTGCCGGAAGACCGCATAGTCATCACATGCGGCGAGCGCGTCGCCGTAGGCGAACGTCACCTCGGCCTGCCCCGCCGCTCCTTCGGTCTTGATGGCCTCGTAGGGGATGCCGGCGTCGTTCAGCGCCTCGCCCAGATGGCGGAAGAAGTCATCGACCACGGGCGGGTGCTGCAGGCCGTAGTCGAGGTTTTCGCTCCATGCCGGTTCCTGGCCGGACGGCCCGTCCGTGTACAGCACGAACTCGGCTTCTACGCCCGCCTTCACCAGATAGCCCAGTTCACGCAGGCGTTCGAGCTGCGTTGACAGCATGTACCTGGGGGCCACACCCACGGGCGTGTCGTCGTCGTGGACAGGAGTGCCGAACACCAGCGCGGTGCCGGGTCGGTGCGGCAGCATGCGGACGTTGTCGAGGTCAGGCGTGACGAGGAAGTCACCGAAACCGTCGGCCCAGCCGGTCAACTCGAACCCGTCCAGGAGCGTCATCTCGATGTCCGTGGCCAGGATGTACGAGCACATCTCAGCCCCGCCTGTCATCCGCTCGAGGAAGACCCGGGCGTTGAAGATCTTGCCCTGGAGCCGCCCCTGGATGTCCGGCACGGCCAGCATGATGTCGGTGACCGATCTGTCGTTGAGCAGGCGCTGAAGCGTCTCCCTGGTCGCCGAGCCTGTGGGCCAGGGTGTATCGGTGGTGTTGGCTGGTGCGTTCATCAGAAACCCTCCAGCAGGGCTTCGCTGCGCTGGGCGGTGTGGGCGGCGGTGAGTTGGTAGTCCCGCTTGCCGCGGGTCAGCCAGGTCCCCCAGGCCAGCAACAGCGCGGCCAGCAGGGTCACCCCGGCGTAGTTGAAGGAGTCCGTGGTGATGGGTGTCGACTGCGGAAGGCAGAACACGATGGTGATGACCGCAACGTAGGCGACGGCGATGACACCGATCGGCATTCGCCAGCGCCCCAGGCTCCACCGGCCGGACTGGTAGGCGCGGCCCTTGCGCAGGGCGAGGAAGATGGGGATGCCGTAGGCCGGCGTCATGCCGACGGCGTTGATCGCGGTGATCGCACCGTAGGCGGCGGGCGACCACAGGGCCGGCAAGGCGAGCACGAACGGCACGACGATGACAAACCACACCGCGCGTGTGGGCGTTTTCGTGCGGTCGTTCACGAGTCGCCAGCTCTGCCAGCGGGGCAGGGCACGACTGCGGGAGAAAGCGAAGACCATGCGGCTGGCGGCGGCGACCTCGGCGTTTCCGCAGAACAGCATGGCGACGATGACGACCAGGAGCAGCGCCTTTGCGCCTGATGCGCCGAGGACGTCGAGGAAGATCTGCGCGGGCGGCACTCCAGTCGCGGAATTCTGCGTGACCGCGTAGTCCTGCATGGCGAACAGCAACCCGGCCAGGAGCACGAACCCGGCCGCCCAGGAGACCCATATGGAGCGCACGATGCCGCGGGGTGCCGACGTCTGCGCGTCGGTGGTCTCCTCAGCCACGTGAGCGGAGGCGTCGTAGCCGCAGAACGTGTATCCGGCCAGCAGGCTGCCGATGAGCGCCACGTAGAAGGGGCTGGAGAAGCCGGTGTCGTTGTGGAAGTGCGTGAACACGAAGCTCACCGACTGGTGCTTAGCCGGGGCGATGGTGAGGGCGCCGACGATGACGGCAACGCCGATCAACTGCCAGTACACCGAGATGGAGTTCAGCACGTTGACCAGGCGCACACCGGCCGAGTTGAGCAGGCCGTGCACGAGCAGGATGCACCCGAAGATGGTCATGGTCGAGCTGTCGGTGGGGGTAATACCCCACTGGAGTTGCGCGAAAGCTCCGGCGAAGGCGGCCGCGCCGTAGTCGATGCCGGCGATCGCGCCGAGCAGCCCGAGCAGGTTCAGCCAGCCGGTCACCCAGCCCCAGCGTGGCCCACCGAGCTTGTCGGCCATGAAGTACGGGCCGCCGCTGGTGGGGTAGGCGGAAACGACATCGGCCAGGGACAGGCCGACCAGCAACGTCATGAAGCCGACCACGATCCAACTGCCGAGCATGACCACGGGCCCGCCGTGGCCCAGGCCGAACCCGAACAGGGACATCCCGCCGGCCAGAATGCAGATGACCGAGAACGAGATCGCGAAGTTCCCGAAGGGGCCCATCCGGCGGGAGAGCTCGGGCTTAATGCCGAGGTCAGCGAGGAACACGTCATCCGAGCTCGGTGGTTCAACCTTGCTGGCACTTCTGTGAGACACCGGGGATCCACTTTCAGAAGGGAAGGGTAGGCGTGGGGACAGAACCGGGAAGCGTTGAGCGCGCTGCACGGGCGGAGGCGCACGACTGCTCACCACAGCGGCCGCTCCCGTAGCGCGGTGGCGCGAATGCGTAGGAACTCCGTCGTCCAGTCGTAGCTGCGGCCCAGGCTGACGTTGATCGTCTGCCATGGCTCCGGGGTGGCGTAGGGCCCCATAGCCTCGAAGACGGTCCGCGCGTCCTCGCCGCAGGCCACCAGGGCGTGCGCGAGGTGGTTGAGATCCGGCAGTGACAGCCATCCGTGGTGGACCGGCGGGACGGACGCGAACCAGCGGTCCCGCGCCTGTCGTGCGTAGTGCGCAACCTGGGCGGTCTGCCAGAACTGCAGGGCGCTCCCCTGACCGTTGCCGTGCCGTTCCCGGTAGACGTCCATGAGCCCGTACAGGGGGAGCATGTCCAACTCGAGGTTGATCGGTTCGCTTGCGACTTCCCAAGCCGCGTAGTGCATGGCGGCGGTCGGGCCGCCGCGGTAGAGGTGGAATTCCCGCATGCGGTGGTGACCCTCCCGGCTGCCGGGATCGCGCTTGTTGATCTCCTCCAGAAGCGGCCACGGTCCCCGGTAGGGCATGGTGGGATCTCCTAGCTGATCCCACGGGATAGGGCGAGATCGCCAATGGGGGTCGAAGTGGTAGGGGTCGAAGGGAAGTTGGGTCAGGTGCAGGAGGCAGATCCACGGCACCGGACAATCTGGCCAGAGGGTGATCGCCTTCAAGCAGGCCTGTATCGCCAGGCCGGCGGCTCGTGAGACCAGGCTCTTGTTCTTGCCGTTGCGATGGGCCTCGATCGCGGCCCGTGTGAGCACCCGTGCCCACATCATCGATGCGTCCGCGCTGTTAGGTTCCTCGTCCCGCCACGTTTTGAAGACGCCGCCCGCTCCCGCCTGCGCGGCTAGGAGTTGGCTGCGCCTCGTGCGCAACGACCAGTTCGGGCCCGTCCTGACCAACAGGTCACGAGTGGCCTGATAGCGCCCCATTTTCAGGTCTTCGAGGGCTGCACGTAGATCTGTATCGGCACCGACCGGGCTCACTATCAGGTTCATGTCATTGGGTGTAGCCACTCGGTCTCCGCCGCGGGTGGAGGTGGCACTAGTCGGTAACGAACCGGGCATGGATGGCCTCGTCGTTGATTGGTGGGGGGCAGTCGAGTATCGAAGCTGTGCTGCAACGTGGTAGCCAGCGAGCGGTGTCTGGCAGAGTGCGCGACGCCGGCAGCGCTGACCAGGCCAGAGGTGGGGCGGCAGCTGCTGTGAAGGGTGGCGAGCGCCTCTTCCAGCGAAGGCGGAACCGGTCGAGCCCGAGCTTCGGGAAAGGCACTGCCCGCTGCGCCAACACCAGCAGACCCGCCACCCAAGTCACGGAAGCGGCAGGCCGGCTTCGTGCCGCCACCCCGCACCCCCTGTGTGCGTGATCAGCCGCCGATTCCCCGGGCCGCTGTGCTGCATCGTGTGCGGTCGGTGCCCGCTGGCAGTGGTGTGTGATGACGTGGTGCGGGCCGGCAGTCAGGTCGTCGGCCGTGTTCTTGCCCAGCCCTGCGCCACTTCCTCGTTCATGGGGCTGGTCCACCAGCAGCTCGCCCCAGACGTGCTTGCCCACGCGGTACATGTCGGTTCCCCAGCGCTCGCAGAGAGCGTCGATCAGCAAAAGGCCCCGCCCGCTGGTGAGGAGATCGGCTCCTGGCCGGGTCATCTCCGGCAGCGCGGAAGCGGTGTCGATGACCCCGATCCGCACGAACCGTGTGCCGGGGCGGGAGATGACGACCTCGATGTACCGGGAGTTGGTGTGCTGAACCGCATTGGCCACCAGCTCGCTCACGAGGAGAACAGCCGAGTCCGTCAGGTGTTCCACCTGCCACGCGTGGAGCGTTGCGCGTACGAGCTGGCGGGCGATCTCGGCGCTCTCCTCCAGCCCGGGCAGAATCGCTGAAAGCCCCGGACTGCGGGTCGGGCAGGGTTGCGCTGACACGATCATCTGAACCTCAGGGGTGTCGGTGTACGACGGCCTGCTGCCAGTCAACGACCCCGGACACCATCAGTGGAGGAAAGACCGGCCTCGCATGCATCGCATGCGACCGGAAATTTCGCGGCGCTCAAGCTGACTGACGGAGCCTCAGTGGCTACCGTGGATGTGTGGAAGGGAACGCGAGCTTCACCACTGCCATGGCCGAGCTGGGTCTGACACAGGTCGAGTTGGCCGAGAAGGTCAACGGCGTGCTGCGTTCTCGCGGATGCGACGGAACGGTCAGCGACCGAACTGTCCGGAACTGGGTGACCGGAAAAACGAAGTGGCCCCACCAACGCCAGCGGAAAGCCTTAGAGGCAGTATTCGGGTGTACGGCTGAGGATCTGGGCTTTCGCCCGCCTCCGGCAAGCTCCATCACGGATCCGGAGTCACCTGTGAGGCGTAGGACCTTCTTCGCCGCTACCACCGGAACTGCTGTTTCCGTCATAGCCGCCGATTCCCGGCCCATGAGGGTGGGTTCCTCCGACGTGATCCGGCTCAGAAGCGGCCTGGACGCACTGATGGCTTTGGACGATAGCCGTGGAGGTCATGAGGGACTGGAGCGCGCGGCGTTGGCCGGTGCGGACGCGGCCCTCGGCAAGCTAGCTCAGGCTGCCTCGCAGCGCGTCCGTCAGCGCTTGTTCTCCCTGGCTGCCGACTACATGGCAACGGCCGCCTGGTCAGCCCTGGACGCCCGAAGACTCCATCAGACTCAGCAGCACCTCGACCGGTCCCTGTACCTGGCCGGGATGGCCAAGGACCCCATTGTGGAGATGAGGGTCTGGAACTCCTACGCGATGCTCGCTCATCAACGGCGCGAGTACTCACAGGCCGTGGACGCCGGATATGCAGCTCAGGCAACGGCTATCACCCGTCGGAATCCGCTGTTCTCCTCCCTCGCGCACGCTCGGACCGCCATCGGCTATTCCAACCTCGGCGATGAGCAGGCCGCCATACGTTCCCTGGGGTATGCCAAGGAGGCCCTGAGCAAGGCGTCCACCGACGAACCCCGGCCGAGCTGGATGGCCTTCTATGGGGATGCTGAACTCTCTGCCATTGCGGCCATCGTGAAAGACCGGATCGGACGGCCTGCGGATGCCGAGGCCGAGTCCCACCGGGCGCTCGGGACGATTCCCCGGCAGTTCCGCCGGAACCGCGCTCTGGCCAGCACGCGGCTTGCTCTGGCCCAGCTCCACCAGCGGGACATCGACCAGGCGTGCGACTCTGCGTCCAAGGTGTTCGACCTCATGGCGGGATACCCGCTCCCCGGCCGCATGCGGACGCTCCTCGGTGACTTCCACCGCGACTTGATCACCCTTGCGCCGGACGCCGGGGTCGCACGAGAGTGGGGAGACCGCTTCCGAGCCGAATGGAGCCGATCTTGAGCGCCGCTGATCTGGTCGTCCGCCGCTACACGCATGACGACCTGCCGAAGATCCGCCAGACGCTGATCGACATACACGCCGACGCCTACGCGGATGCGATGGATGACGAGTTCAACCAGCGCTTCCCGTGGTTCGTGGACAACTGGGGCGGCAACCCGGCCTTCGATTGCGTGATCGCGTACGACGGTGAGAAGGCAGCGGCTTTCGCGTACGGCGCCCCGGCGGCCCCGGAGCGCGAGTGGTGGCGCGAGCACGTGATCCCTGCGCCGGAGAAGCACCAGACCTTCGCCTACTCGGAGCTGGCCGTACGGACCCAGTACCGGAAGATGGGCGTGGCCGAGCTGGTCACCCGGGCCCTGCTCGAGGACCGGGACGATGACTTGGTGGTCCTCCTCGTCGACACCGAACACCCCAAAGTGCAGAAGATGTATGAGTCCTGGGGTTTCCAGAAAGTCGGAGAGCGTCAGCCGTTCGCGGACTCCCCGGTATACGCCGTCATGCTTGCCGAACTGCCCTTGAGTTTCTGACTGGCGGTTTCCCTAAGGCGACAGCCTCAGCCGACGCGAGGGTGTGCACGAACGCAGTGCGGGTAGCGGCATCGCTGGAGCCGAGGCTGTTCCTCCGGTTGAGCGGAGATCGGGTGGGAGTGAGTTTAGGCTCCCTACGGTGGGATTATTCTGGATCACCGTAGCGGCCGTGCTGTGGGGTGCTGGCACAGGCTTGCTGATACCGCGCGTTGTGTACCGGCTCTCTGTGCCGTGGGGGCAGCCGTGGCGGACTGTCTGTCCGGCGGGCCACCCATTGGAGGGGCTCGGGTCGGGGTGGTTGGGGCGGGCTCGTTGCGCTGGCGGGGACCGGTTCGGACCGCAGATGCCAGGTATCTTCGGAGTGGTGGCCATGGTCAGCGGTGTGCTGGCGGTGGTTACTGGGGGCCGTCCCGAGTTGCTGGTGTGGCTGTTGCTCACGCCGGTTGGCGTGGTGCTGGCCATCGTTGATGTCGCGGTGCACCGACTGCCCGACGTCGTCATGTTGCCGTTCGGGGTGTGTGCGGTCGCCGGCCTGGGAGGGGCCGCGCTGTTGCCTGGTGCGGGTGGCAGTTGGCGGGCTGCGTTGCTGGGTTCCCTCACTCTAGGCGCTTGTTACCTGGTGTTGTTTCTGCTCAACCCGGGGGGTTTCGGGTTCGGTGATGTGAAGCTCGCTCCTGCACTTGGTGCTGTGCTGGGCTGGTACGGCTGGGGGGTGTTGCTGATGGGCACGTTTGCCGGGTATCTGTTCGGCGCGTTGTTCGGCGGCGGTCTTCTTCTCGTGCGGCGCGCTGGACGCAAGGCGGCGATCCCGTTCGGCCCGTTTCTCCTGGCTGGCGCTTTCGTCGGGATCCTCTTGGGTTCCCGCACGGTGTGAGCATGCGCGCCGGACGGATCCTGGGCCGGGTTGCGACGTGATCGGCGGCGTTGGGGGTGCGGTAGGTGAGGCAGCCGCCCTTTCCTGTTCTCGTACGCCATAAGCCGACTCTGATGTGGCAGTGTGGGAGCTACTCAGTTCGAATACGAATGAGGAGTGTGGGACGGTGGCCGCGGGGAGGGGCGCGTTAGCCGAACTGACCCGGCTGCATCGGGTTCTTATCGGCGTTGTGCTCGGCGCCACTGCCATCGCGGGGATCGGTTTCGCGGGATCGTATGCGGCCGTTCGTGAGCTCGCGATCAAGAAGGGCTTCGGGAGCTTCAGTGATGTGTTCCCGATCGGTATCGACGCAGGCATCTGTGTCCTGCTCGCTTTGGACCTCTTGCTGACCTGGATTCGCATTCCCTTCCCGTTGCTCCGCCAGACGGCCTGGCTCCTGACCGCGGCGACGATCGCCTTCAACGGCGCAGCGGCCTGGCCCGACCCCTTGGGCGTTGGCATGCACGCGGTGATCCCGGTGCTGTTCGTGGTCGCCGTCGAGGCAGCGCGGCACGCGATCGGCCGGATCGCCGACATCACGGCCGACAAGCACATGGAAGGAGTCCGCCTCACCCGCTGGCTCCTCTCGCCGATTCCCACCTTCCTGCTCTGGCGCCGGATGAAGCTGTGGGAGCTGCGCTCCTACGAGCAGGTCATCCGCCTCGAACAGGAACGCCTCGTCTACCAGACCAGTCTCCACGCCCGCTTTGGCCGTGCCTGGCGCCGTAAGGCCCCGGTGGAGGCACTGATGCCGCTCCGCCTTGCCCGCTACGGCGTTCCCCTCGCCGAGACGGCCCTGGCCGGGCTGGCTGCCGCCGGCATCGATGAGCCGCTGATCCAGTTCACCGTCGAGCGGGCCACGGTTCCCACCCAGCGGCAGAGCGGTGAACTTGAGGCCGCCGTCGACCAAAAGCAGGACCCCGTTAACGGGGGTGGCGGGCGGCGAAGGCCGAGGTCGCCGGTCGCAGCAGCGCACCCCGAGCAGACGCACATCCCTGGAAATACGAGGAACGCCCAGCACGTCGCGAACGCCTACGACGACTGGGTGGCCGCCTTTGGATCCGAGCCCACGAGTGCGCAGTTCGCTCTCTGGCTCCAAGACCGGTACGGCATCGCGACCGCGGCCGGTGGGCCGCTGTCCGATGAGCAACTCGAACCCCTGCTGACCCTCTTCAAGGAGCGTCACGCGCCCTCCGCCGATCCCCAGACAGAGGAGGGTCTACAGGGCGTGCGTGACGGCTGGGACGACTACTTCTACAACGCCTGGCTCGCGTACGCGCAGGAGCACGGTGTCTACCCCGATGCCGCGGCCCTCGCCACGTACCTCTACGGACGGGACCAGATCACCGGCGGAAACGGTCAGCCCATCACGGCCCAAGACCTGGAGGACTTCGTCTTCACCTTCCGCCAGCGTGAGTTCGACGAGGCGGAACCGGCGCCCGATGATCTGGAGATTGCCGGCTCGGTTGAACTCCTCCTCAACGCTGATGAGCCCGAGCAGACTCCGGCCAGCCCCAGCCCCAGCCCCAGCCCCAGCCCCCTCGCCCAACCGGCCAAGGAGAACCGGCCCTCGCGGGTGAGCGCCGCCATCGGCACCCCGCGGCCCGGGACGGAAGACTCAGCAGGGCAGCGAGCGGTCCTCACCACAGTCGACCGCTACTACCAGGCATGGATGGAGTACCAAACCGAGCATGGTGAGGAACCGACAGCTGATCAGCTCTCCCCCTGTCTCCCGCAGAAGAACATGCACGGCCGGGGCGGCAAACCTGTCAGCCCCGCCACATTGCGCCGGTACTTCCTGCCGTTCCGCGTCTACAACGTCTGGGCCGAGCACCGGCTGCGCACCGGGCAGCCGCAGGCGGACGCCATTGCCCGGGACTGTGCAGCCCGTGGCATCACCGCCCAGTACAACAAGCCCGTCACCGCCGGCTACATCACCGAGAGCACCGCCGACTTCGAGCGCCGCCGGCAGGCCCTGCTACGCCATCACGCCGACGCCCAGCAGTAGCGCCCCAGCCACGGTGCGCCGTTGCGAAGCAGCAACCCGCGACGCGGATCAAGCCGTGTATTCGGAAGACCTAGAGGGCCTTGCCCGCTGGGCCCGGGCTGAGCAGCTCGCTGATGAGCTGCTCGGTCTCCGTCTCCAGTGAGCAGTCGAGCGAACGATTGACCTGTTGCACGCGAGTGATCGCGGTATGCAGTCCCTGCCGATTGCCGGCCGCATGCTCGATCCGCAACCAGTCCCGATACAACAGCTCTGCTGTGTCATCGACGTCGAGACCGGTCGCGACGGCCTGACGAGCCGCGCTGAGGTCGTGGTGCAGACCTGCGGGCGTGCGGTACGTGGCCACGGTGTGCGCGACGTCGATGATGCGCGTGACCATTTCCTGCTGGTACGGCTCAGCCCAGGGCAGGGGCTTGCCGCCGAACGGTCGGCCCCGCACCAGGGTGAGCGCCCTCTCCAGATCGGTCAGCCCGGCCGGGCCCAGCGGCAGGGCACGCTCGACGAGTTGAAGGAAACGGGTCCAGTCGCAGCGCACGCCGGGGGAGAGCCGGTAGGGACTGTCGCCGGTCTTGCGGCGCGGCACGTAGGGGTCGCCGGCCGGGTCGTTCCCCAAAGAGCGGCGCAGGCCCTGCATCCGGGCGTTGAGGGTGCTGAGCGACCACGGGCTGACGGGATCCATGTCGGAACACAACGCGTCGGCGCTTCGCCCGGTCCGGAAGAACAGCAAGGCGGCGAGTTGCGCCATCCTGGGTCCGTGGCCGGTGCTGTCCACACCGGTCACCTCGACCGGGCCCAGGACCCGGATCTCCGGCGCGTGCAGGTCGTGCGCCTCGCACTCCTCCTTGCGTTCCTCAGCGGAGTCCTGGTGGGCACCAGTCTTTTCGGCCTCTTGTCCCGTGGTGTCCGCGACCGCTATGGGCGCGCGGGCCGGGGACGCTGTGGTGGTGTCTGGGCTTGGCTGGGCGTCGGCCTGATCCGGCTTCGTGGGCAGGAGACGAAGTCCAGCGGGATCGGAGGTGGCGGCGAGCAGAGCAGGGAACACGTCGCCGCCCACGTCCGCTGCCTCTGACAACGAAGGACTCGGAGTAGCGGGCATGGATGCGATGGGTTCCTCCGATACGCGAGGATCCGGCTGCTGCACCGTCTCGGGCTCAGCCGGGACGTCCTGCCAGGGGCCCTCAGCAGGGTGGGACGGTTGCCCGGACACCTTCAGCGCGGTGGTGATCTGTATGTAGGCGGCGTGCTCCAGACGCTGCACCGTGATATCGGTGCCGGTGTAGTGGAGGTTCTGAGGCTCGCCGAGTGAGGCGTTGAGGATTTCCGCCTCAGGGAAGTGTGCTGCCGCGGAACTGGCCGGAGCGACCAGGGCGACGGGCACCGTGCCGGACTTGTCGATGAGATCGGCGAACTGCCAGGCCGTGTCCGCGTCCAGAGACGACGCGCACAGCAGCAGATACGGCTGATGCTGGGTTTCGGGCATCTGGTGGGCTTCCAGCAGCCGCTCTGACAGATCGCGCAGTGCGTGGGCGGCCTGCCGCATGTGGGCAATCCGCGCGGTGGGCAGAAGCTGCGGCAGGTCCTCACCGAATCCGATCGTCACGACCTCGACGTCACTCGCCCACGGGCTCATCCCGAGCTCCAGGGCGAGAGAGGTGCACACCTCGGAGATGTGGACCGGGTTGCCGTCCAGCAGCAGCGCTGGCAGCTGCGCGAGGTTGAGCAGCACAAGCTCACCCGCCTCGGTGCGGCCGACCGTGACCAGCCCTGGAAATGGTGCAGGCACCTCGCGGGCGGCCGACTCGTCCAGGAGGACCGCATCAGAGGGCAGGATCCACCAACCGGCCTGTCCGGAGACGAAGGGTGCTTGCGCCTCCTGGGAGAGATCCTCGGGCAGCGCCTCCACCGCGCGGGCGCCGATCCGTGCGGCCCGCAGCGGCGGCACGAGCTCAGGGTCCTCCTTCTGGGCAGCCCGGTGGGCCATGGTCCGCAGCGCTACGTCCAGGCGGGTCGCGCCGTCCGGTTCGGCGGCGGCCGCCAGCTGGGCTTCTGCGGTGGATGTCTCCGGCGCGATAGCGATCTTCTCGCCGGGCCTGCGGCGGCGGCGCTGCAGCGTCCTGCGCAGGGCGAGAGCTCCAGTGATGGCGGCGGCCAGGAGCGCGCCCGCGCCGAGAACGGTGCGCAGGTTCAGCGGGTCGTCGGCTGGGGCCGTCTTCGGGGACTCGGACTTCGTGGCGGCGGGTGACGAGGCAGTGGAGCCGGACGACTCAGCCGATGGCGCGGCGGAGGGCGTGACGCTGCTGCTCGGCCTGGGCGTCGGGGAGGCTGGTGCGGACGGGGAGGTCTGATCCTGCCTGCCGTCCTGGGCGGGGCGGCTCGCCTGAGTACTGGGAGCCGACGCTTCTGGTGCGGGAGCAGCGGTGCGGCTGGGCGCAGGCGCCTGTTCCTTTGTGCTCCCGCCCGGCGTCTGCGTTCCGTCTGGGCTGTGCGTGGCTGGGGGAGTGGCCTCTCGGCTCTCCGACTCATCGACGTGCTCTTGGGGCGAGCGGTCGGGCTGGGCGCCGGGCACAGTGATCTGCTGTCCCGCGTAGATGACGTCCGGGTCGGAGATGGCGGGCAGCCCGTGCGGCTGCGGCTTGTTCCGGTTCGCCTCAAACAGGCGAGGCCACTGGTCACCGTTGCCGAGCTCGTCCTCCGCGATCTTCGACAGGTAGTCGCCGGAGTGGACCGTGACGACATGCTCGTTCTTCTCGCCGGCAGCCGGGACGCCGTCCTGCGGCTGCGTCCGGATGCCCCCCGCGGTCTCGGGCATCTCCAGCTGCCAGCCGGGCTGCAGAAAGCTGTTCGCGCGGAAGACTTGTCCATCGACCATGGTCCGGCCTTCGTTCAGGTCGGCGATCTCCCGCCACCGTTCGCCGTCTCCCAACTCCTTCTCGGCGATGCCCCACAGGCTCTCCGCGGGCCGCAACTCGCGCACCGTGTACGGCGTGGGGGACGTCGAGGTACTGACGTCGGACGCGGGGGGCTGATCGGCTGCGATGGTTTGCTGGGCCTGCGTCATCTGGCCAGGCATGGGGGCTGCGGTCGCGGCTGGAGCGGCCTGCGCGTCGGAGGCCAGAGCCGAACTCGTGGGCAACAGGACCAGAATGCTGCCGATCAAAAGTGCGGCGGCCCGCTGCGAGGAGCCCAGACCGCGCGGGGCGCGCCAGGTACGGCCACGCAGCTGTGCGATCAGCTCGCGGACGGCGCAGAACGCGAACTGCGCCCACCCGATCCAGCCCACCGCGACGAGTAGCAGCAGAAACACCGCCCCGGTGTCCTGCCGGTCCAGCAGGTGCATGAGGTCGTCGTGGGTAGCGTCCCAGATGGCCGGGGTGGCCCAGGCCAGCAGCAGCGGCAGCCCGGCGACCGCGGCGGCCAGGACGATCAAGCCCAGCACGGCCTTGAGGACGCGGGCCAGGGTGCGGCCGGCCGTCGGGTCGGGGGAGGGGGTGGTGCGCATCAGTTTCCTTCAGGAGCGGTGACGCCATGCAGGAGGGTGGCCTGGCCATGGCCGGTCACCGACAGAGAGCCGATCCCAACCACCGACAGAAACTTCGTGTCGTAGGAGCTGGTGACGTTGACGGTGAGGGTCTTGCCGTCGCCGGACACGCTGACCGTGCCGGTGGCGTCGGCGGAGCGCAAGTAGGCCTGAGCGGCGACAGTTGCGTCCTGCGGATCCACGACGATTGCGGTGCCGTTGATGGCCTCGGCGGGATCGATGGCCTGCCCGCCCGCCCGGGCCGCTTCGCCGGCGACGTAGTCGGCGCGTTCCGTGGCGCGCATCTTGCTCCCGCCGTCCACGGCGACACCGATGATCCCGATCAGCGCGATGACGCAGACGGCGACGAACACGGTGATGCCTCCGGCGTCGTCCAGCCGAGTTCTCCAGTGGCCTGCGTGAGGGAAGATCATCAGTCACCCCGTGTGCGAAAGGCCTTGGGTTCGTGGGTGGGCGGGTTGGGGTGGCCGGGTGGTGTGGGCTGGGGGTTTGGGGGTTCGCTCGGTCGGTGGGTTTGACCGATGGTGTTCACGATTGCTGAGGGTGGTGCCTGTATCCAGGAGGGGTGTAGAGCGGGGCGGGGGAGTGGTGGTGTTGAGGCTGGTGCATTCGGTCGGTGACGAGTGTGGTGAAGGGCCGGCCGGGTTTGAGGGGGAGTTGGTGGACCGGTTCGTGCTGGCGGGGATGGGGGCGGGGATCTCGGATCGGTCGCTGGCGGATGACCGGTCCGTGGTGGGCGACTTGGTGCGGTCAACCGGCCGGAGGGTGTGGGAGATCGGGGCCCAGGACGTGGACGGATGGCTGGCCTCCCTGCGGCAGGAGCGGCACCTGGCCCGGTCGACGGTCTATGACCGGGCGAACACCATCGCCCGGTTCTACAACTTTCTGACGCTCCGGTACCAGCGGGAGATTCATGCGCGGACGGGCTGGGTGGTGGTGCAGCCGGTCGATGAGTTCAACCGGCCCCGGCACGCCGGTTACGGCCTGGTGCGTGTCCCGCCGTCGGTGGGGGAGGTGGAGGCGTTGTTCGAGGGCTGGCGGCGCGAGCTGCCGGGGGCGCGGAAGTATCTGCCGGCGGTCAGGAACTATGTGGTCGCCTCGTTGTGGCGGCGGGTGGGGCTCAGGCTGAACGAGTCGGTGATGCTCGATGTGGGGGACTGGCACCCGGATCTTGGCAGGTTCGGGAAGCTGCATGTCCGCTACGGCAAGGGCAGTCAGGGCCAGGGACCCAGGCCGCGGCTGGTGCCGGGCATCGACGGGGTGGATGTGCTGCTCCGGTGGTGGCTGGCCGAGGTGAGGCCCCAGTTTCCGGGTGACCCTGCGGATCCGGGGGCGCCGTTGTTTCCCGGCGAGCGCCGTAGCGCGGGCGGCCGGGTGGGTGCGCAGGCCCTGCGGTCGGGGCTGGCGGGGGCTGTGGAGCGGTTTTTGCCCGCGTGGGCGGGCCGGTTGTCCCCGCACGGGCTGCGGCATTTCTGCGCGTCGTCGCTGTACGGGCGGGGCGTGGACTTGAAGGCGATCCAGGAACTGCTGGGGCATGAGTGGCTGGCGACCACGACCGGCTACATCCATGTGCGCACCGAGCACATCGAGCAGGCGTGGGCCCGGGCCAATGAGCGGGTCGCCGGCCGGCTGAGCCTGGACGCGGGGCGGGGGTGCTGATGCGGTGGACGCTGCGGGAGCGGGCGGCCGAGCGCGGGATCACGACGTCGGCCGAGGTGCGCCGCCGGCTGGCGGCGGCGGGCCTGTCTGTCAGCGCGGGGAAGATGTCCGGTCTGTGGTCGGCCACGCCGGTCAGTATCCGGCTGGACGATCTGGAGGTGATCTGCGCGGTGCTGGGCTGTGACCCGTCCGGCCTGCTGAGCTGCCAGACAGCACCGCCCGCGGTCCGGCCCGGCCAGGCCGTGCCGGCCCCGGCCGCGGCTCCGGCTCCGGCTCCGGCCTGGGAGCGGCGCGGCCCGCGTGGCCGGCCGGTACCGCCGCTGTGAGCGCTGCCCCTATCCGGGCCATGTGCAGCGTGTGCCGGCAGCGGCCGCCGGCGATGCCGCGGGTGGAGTTCTGTTTCACCTGCTGGCCGGGCGGCCCGGTCACCGCGCCGCCGTGTCTGCGCTGCGGTTCACGCCGCCTCTACTACGCGACAGGGCTGTGCGAGCGCTGTCACCCCTCCGCCGTCCCGCCCCCGGATTCCTGTACCAACTGCAAGGCGTGGGGCGCCACCCGCAACCTGGGCTGGCTCTGCAAGGGCTGCGCGTCCTGGTGCCGCAAGTACACGACCACGGCCGCCTGCACCGTCTGCCGGCACGACGCGGTCCTGGACGCGCAGGGGATCTGCCGGCTGTGCCACAAGCAGGCCACCTGCGCCCGCAGCGCCCACGCCCTGATCTCGTGGCAGGACGTCACCCGGTCGGGGCAGCAGCTGTTCTTCGCCGACCTGTTCTCCAGCCGCCACCGCGGCGCCCTGATCCCCGAACCCCGGCCGCTGCGCCCGGAGCCGCTGCCACCTGCCACCTACCAGCAGCCGGCCCTGTTCGATACGGCCCGCACGCTGCGCCACCGCGGCACCGTAGGGCTAGCCCGGCGCGCAGATCCCCACCTCGCGGCGTGGGCCGAGCAGTTCACACGCGAGGACGCGGCCCGCTACGGCTGGAGCGTCGACCTGACCTGGCGGGTCCGCACAGGCGTCAACATCGTCGTGGGCTTCCTCCAGGCTCCCGGTGCCGTCCTCACCGCCGATGACGTCGCCGTACTGGTGGAGGCCAACCTCCCCCACAAGCACGTGACCGCCGTCCTCGAGCGCGCCGGCCTGCTCCAGGACCACCGCATCCCCGCGGTCATCGCCTGGGCCGAGCAACAGATCCTCGTCCTGCCCCCGGCCATGGCCGGCGAGGTCCGCATCTGGCTGGCCGTCATGCACGAGGGCAGCGACGTGACGCCGCGACGCCGACCCCGCTCGGAGTCCACCATCCGCCTGCACCTGCGCTCGGCCCTGCCCGCTCTGGCCCGGTGGGCAGCCGACGGCAAGACCTCTCTGCGCGAGATCACCGCCGCCGACGTGCGCACCGCCCTCCCCCCGGCCGGAGCTCCTCGATCCCGGATGAGCCAGGGACTGCGCTCGCTCTACCGCGTCCTCAAAGCCCGCCGCCTGGTCTTCACCGACCCGGCCGCCCAGGTCACCGCCGGCTTCCCCGACCCCACCATCCCAATGCCCCTGGCCGTCGGACACATCCGCGCCGCCCTCGACTCCGCCGACCCCGCCCGGGCGCTCCTGTGCGCACTGATCGCCTTCCACGGCCTGACCGCCCACCAGATCCAGCACCTGCAGCTCACCGATGCCCGCAACGGCCACCTCGACGTCGACGGACGCCGCATCCCCCTCGCCGACCCGGTCAGCCGGCGCCTGGCCACCTACCTCGACCACCGCTCCCGCCGCTGGCCCGCCACGACCAACCCCCACCTGTTCGTCCACTTCCGCAGCGCCACGACCGGCACGCACGTCGGCCACCGCTGGATCAACCTCCACCTCGGCCCCCACCTGACCACCCGCGCCCTGCGCAACGACCGCCTGCTGGACGAAGCCCTCGCCACCGGCAACGATCCCAAACACCTCACCGACCTGTTCGGTCTCAGCATCCGCGCCGCCCTGCGCTACACCGGCACTCCCACCCACCCCGACCTGATTCCTCCACAGCAGGACGAACCACAGCACCGGCATCCGTAACCGGCCCCGGAGACGAGTACAGGATGCGAAGACGCCCGGGGCGAGGTCCCTGGCTCCGCCGCCGACAGCGCACCGCCGTCGAACAGCCCAGGAGCAGGGGCCAGCGACAAACGGCTCCAGGAGTTCGTCGACGGCCAGTAGAAGGCCAGCATCGCGGTCAACTAGGGCCGCCGAGACAGCCACGTCACCAGCGCATACCCAGGGCACTAAGGGCATCACGGCGTTCCGGGCTGAGTTTCGCGGCTCGACGTCGAGCGTTGGAGATGAACGCCCCGAGTCCCAGCAACTCGCCGTCGACGTCTTCGCGGTGCTGGCGAGGCACCGTCAGGTGCCCCTCGCGGGCGTGGAACTGCCGTGCTGCGGCCATGTTGCGCTCCCACAGCTCATCCTGGCTTCGCCGCACCGGCACGACCGCTTCGTCCTCGCCCAAAGGCTCCACACCGACGCTCTCCAGCAGGTACTGCTGCGCCGGCATCAGCCGATCCCACCCGACCCGCTGCCCAGCCACCCAGGCTCCGAGGTCTTCGCCCTGCACGATCACCTCTCCCGCCCGGGCCGGGAGCGCGCCACCAGCCTGCACGTGAGCGCGAGTGAGCCGATAGCAGCGCTGCCACGCGACATCCCATCCCTCCGGCGCCCACCCGGGATCGATCTCCGCCAGGGCCTCCATACGGCTCTCTGAGAGCTCCCCGGCGCTGGAGATGCCCGCTTCCCCGTTCGCGCGGCGTACGGCGTTCTCCCGCGTCTTCTTGGCGGCAGCCCGCTGGTTCTTGAGCCAGGTGCCCAGTGGATAGCCGTCCCAGACGACGGTGGCGCCGGGCAGGCAGTGGCCGTGGACGGCTGCGTAGTCGCGGGCGACGGCGAGGCCGGCGTCCCACGCGGAGGCGTGCACCGACCACACCATGCCGAGCTGCTCCAGCTCACTCACGCGCTTGGCGTCCAGCGTGCCCTCGCGGTGGTACCGGCGTTGATCGGCCACCCACACCCCCAGCGGATGCCCGCCGATGCCCGCCCCCCAGTCCTCCGGCGCGACGAACGTGAACGGCACCCGCAGCTCGCTCTCACCGGTCTCCCGCAGCCACCTCCTGGCGGCCTCGATGCCGCGCCGCCAGTACGCGCCCTCGGGGTCGATGACCCGCAGGCGCACGAACTGCGCAAGGGCGGCCGGGTCGCGTTCCTCGCTGAAGCGCAGCACCCCCGCCGCCGCGGCGCCCACCGCTGGAACGACGTCCTGCTCCTGGACCTCCTCGCCGACGTCGTCCTGGCCCGCCTCGTCCCTACTCAACTCGCCGATCTCGCCGTCGCCTTCGGCGGCAGGGCGGCTGTTGCGCAGCCGGGGATCCGCGAGAGCTTCGATCGTCTGAGCATCGTGGGCTCGGAGGGCTCCGAGGACCTTCGTCAGGCTGTTGTAGGCGTCTGAGGTGAGGAGTTCATTCGGATCTTCGTCCGGCCCGAGGAACACCGGAACGATCAACGTCGCCAGTTTCCCGTGATCAGGATTGAGGCGCAGAGCACGTCCGACCATCTGCACGATGTCGACCATCGACCCCCGCGCGTCCGCGAATAGGACTGCGTCGCATTCGGCAGTGTCGACACCTTCTCCGAGAACACGGACGGAGGAAAGAACCCGCAATTCCGCCCGCACATCACGACCCTCGAATTCCGGCCCGCCCAGGAAATCTGATGCGAATTCATCGAGCACTTTGCGGCGGTGTCCAGGGGCATGCTCGCCGTACAGCCACTCCGCCCACACCTGCTCCACGGACGGGTAGGTGTCGGGGTCGTCTTCGGCCAGCCGGCTCGCCGTCACCGGGACCGCGGCCGCCATCGCCTCCGCCTCACCCACCCGGCTGTGGAACGACAGCACCCGACGGAACCGCTCCTGGACGGCCGCGCGCATCAGCCCTGTCTGCACCGCGGCCAACCGCGCCCCGCGCACGGCGTCCGAGCCGGTGTCCTCGCTTGTCAACGCGGCGTACAGGTCGGGATCGCGGATATCGAGGCACAGCACCTGGTACGGCGCCACGATGCCCCGCCCGATCGCCTCCGACAGGGTCAGTTTGTAGGCGACCGATCCGAAGACGGGGGAGCCCTCCTCCATCGACGCCACCATCCGAGGCCGTTCGCCCTCGGCCTGCCACACCCGCGGCGTCGCCGTCATGTACAGCCGGCGCTCAGCAGGAAGCTGCGCCTGGTCGTGCACGGCCGCCCACGGCTTCAGACCATCCCCACTGGTCCTGTGGGCCTCGTCCACGACCATCAGGCTCCACACCCCCAACCCCGCAGCGTGCGCCCGCTGAAGAATCCCCATGCCCACCGACGCATACGTCGCGAAGACGGTCACGGTCTCCAGCCCGTGCATCCACTCCACGAGCTCGTCCGGGTCCGTCGTACACGGCAGACCCTGACTCTCCTCCGCCCGCAGCGAGCACACCCCGACCATGGCGCCGGACCGGCCCGCACGGCGCCACGCGCCGGCCATCTGCGTCAGCAGGTCCAGCGTCGGCACCAGCACGAGCACCCGCCGGACCGAAAGCCGCTGCGCCGACTCTGCGGCAATGAGGGTTTTACCGGAGCCAGTGGCCGCGATTACCTGCGTCCGCATTCCTTCGGGTGGCATACGGCCACTGGGCGGCGTGCCGAGAAAGCGGACCACGTTTTCGACGGCCTCAACCTGATGTGGACGCAATTCCACCTGAGTCACGGATCCTCGCCTTCTGAAATTCTAGAGGAATTCGACTGCTATCCCAGAATTGATCCGGGATTTCAAAATAACGACTTCTATCGAGCGAACCCTACGGGAGATAGGTACTCTGTCATCTTCCCAGATTCTATCCGAGCAAGATAGTGACGCACTAGCTTGATAGGAAGTGTCTAGAAGTGATCGGCGAGGATCCGCCACGCCGATACTGGCACGGCATCAACTGAGCCAGACCACCCCCTCACACTGCTGCGGC
>NZ_KQ948754.1 GCF_001514195.1 Streptomyces griseorubiginosus
CTGGACTGGACGGCACGCGTCCGGCTCTCGTGCCGGCTGGAGTACGCGGCGGAGGAAGTGAGCTCCCGGTCTGGCACTCCGCCTGCCTGGTAGTACGCCGTGCGGGCCAGAGTGTGCAGGTCAGTGATCCTGTCCACGTCGTCAGGGTTCGCAGTTCTCAAGAACGTCTGAGAAGTCGTCATGATCAGGTGACGCGCTCACCGTGATCCATGGTTCCTTTCAGAGGATCCGTTCGGGCTCTCAGTCGCCGACCACCTCACTCATTCACGCGCGGGCGGCGGGCTCGTCGGCCTGGTTCTTTCCGGTGGCGAAGGCGGAAATGAGGGCCTGGGGGGCAAGGTTGTTGACTGCTCGCGGGTAGCCGCGCGAGGTCGTGTGGATCAGTGTGAGGGCGTCCTCGGTGACCAGCTGGTCGGGACGCCCGGCGATCTTCAGGTGGTGGGCGGCGTAGCTGGTGGTCTCGGTGGAGGTCGTGCCCGGCATCGTGTGGCGCGGGGTGGTGCGCTGTTCGAGGGCGGCCAGGACGGCGAGTTTCATGGTGGGTCTGAGGGTGGGCTGGCCGGCCAGCAGGCTGGACAGCGGGGAGTCCTGGTCCATGCCCTGGTTGGTGAGAATGCGGATGGTTTCCAGCTGTTCGTAGGACTTCAGGTGCGCCTCGTCGACGACGAGGACGGGGATGCGTCCGCGTTCCTCGCGTTCGGCCAGCAGGATCTTGCCGGTCTGGACGGTCAGCCGGGAGCCCAGGTGGGAGGGGGTCTGGCTGAAGGTGTTCACACTCACTTCATGGATGCCGCGGACCCCGGTCATCGGGTGGGGATGTAGACGAACGCTGTATTTCGACGGTGTCGGTGTCGAGGATCTGCCAGGGCGAGCCGAACCTGTTCGACCAGTCGCGGCCGTTGTCGTCTGTGTCTGCTTCCTGCACGGGTTCGGCCCGTGGTCTTGGGAGTCTTCGTTCTCCGATGAGTTTTGTTGTGCCGGATGGTCTCATCCGGGCACAGCGAACGGGAACGGAGATTGTGATGGGTATGGCGCGCGCGTATCCGGCGGCTCATATCGCCCGCCGTATGTTCGAGCTGATGGAGCCGATCTGTCTGGTTACTTTCATGGCCGAGGAGTGCAATCAGGAGCTGGCCGCGCTCGGCCACCGCACCTATTGGGACGGTTATTTTGCCAGTCGTGCGGCGCCGTTGGGGCGGGTTGCGGCGCAGGTCGTGCATGCCGCCTTCTACAATTTCGCCGAGGGTGAGGTTGCCCGGCACCTGCCCAGGGCGTGGGAGAAGATCCCGCCCGGGGCGTCCGTCGCCGCGCGGGAGCGGGGCAGCGCGGCCTCTCTGCGCCGGATCCTCGGCGCCGAACTGGCCGGCTCCCCGGGCCTGGCGCGCGCTGCGGACCTGGCCACCAAGGCCGCGACGAGTGCTCCCACACAAGGCCGCGTGATGTACGCCGGGATGCGCACGCTTGCGGTGCCGGCCGATCCGGTCGCCCGGTTGTGGCACTCGGCGACCATGCTGCGTGAACACCGCGGCGACGGGCACATCGCCGCGCTCGTCGGCGCCCGCATCGGCGGCACGGAAGCCCACATTCTCTCCGCGCTGGACATGGGCATCCATCCCCCGCAGTCGTTCGGGCGCGTCCATCACCTTCCCGAGGAGCGCCTGGCCGCGGTCATGGACGGCCTGCGCGAGCGCGGACTCGTCGGCGCCGACGGCCGCTTCACCGACGCTGGCCGGGCCGTCAAGCAGCACATCGAAGCCGTCACCGACGAACTCGCCGCCCCGCCCTACGAGGCCCTGTCCTCCGGCGAACTCGGCGAACTGATCGCCGAACTCGAACCCATCACCGTCAAGCTGGTGGCCGCTGGTTCGCGGTGACGCTCGGCAGGCAACGGGGACGGCGGCCAGGAGGACGGAATTCTCAGGATCGATGACCAGCCGGACAAGCTGGGGCCCGTGGGAGACCTGGGCCGGGGGCCGGGGGCCGGGGGCCGGGGGCTGACGGGCGCGGGGACACCTACGACAAGACCGTCAACGCAGCGTACGGGGAGCTGCATGAGCGCAGTCTGCCTGCCGGGTCGGCGGCCGGGTAAGGGGGGCACAGACGCCGTCGGCAGGCCTGTGTGACCAGTCGGCTGCCGGGGCCCGTCACAAGGGGGCCCGGTCGGCGAGCTGGCCGATCATGCCCTCGGGTGCTCCTGCGGCGGACTGGCCCACAAAATCTGCATGGCCGCGGGCCGTCGCAGTTGCCCGCTCGGGTTCGTCATCACGCCCGGCCGGGCGGGGGACGCGCCCGCGTTCCTTCCGGTCGTGGTCCGGTTGCGGGTTCTTCGGTATGAGCGGCCGTCCCGGGAACACGCCCCGGGATGGTTCTGGTCGGCAGGGCCTGTTCGTCCCGCGCGATCCGCTCTCATGTGCGTTGGCGCGGAATCCGGTGGTGATCTTCCAGCCGGGGCCGGTCGGACCGTCAACCGAAACTGCCTCGGCCGTCACGCGGCCGCCCGTCGGCGTTGGATCGCGGGGCCTGCATGCGGCGGGTCACCGTCGAGCGGTGCAACGAGGTGAAGCTGTGGCGCGCTGTGGCCGCCCGGTACGGGCGAGACGGCAACGGTGTGTTGGGCGGTGAGGGGTGGTCAGGTGGGGGGTTCGAGTCGGACGCAGCAGTGGCCGGGGGTGGGGGAGAGGCGGGCTTGGTAGTCCCGTTCGCCCAGTCCGTGGAGGATGCCGCGCAGCAGGTGGAGGTTCATGGTGCACACGGTTGGGGTGTGGTCGCGGGCCAGGGCGTGGAAGGGGCAGTTGTGCAGGGCGATGGCGCCTGCCTGTTCGCGGCGTGGCTCGTATCCGTACTGCTCCAGCAGGCCGGCAAGGTCCGCGCCTTGCGGCTCTCCCAGCTGCGTGCCGAGTTCTTCGGCTGTGCGGTGCAGTGCCTGCTGCACGGGTGTCCCGGTGGCAGTGGATTCCTCGATCGCCTGGGCCAGGAGCCGTCCGGCGAGTTCGTAGCGCCGGTCGGGCAGGCTGACTGCAATCTGCTTGGCCGAGCGCTGGTAGAGCTTGGCGGGCCTGCCGGCTCCGGGTCCTGTCCGTCCGGTGCGTCTTTCGTAGACCACGTCGAGCAGGGACTGGTCGGCGAGCCGGTCGAGGTGGAAGGCGGCGGTCTGGCGGGCCAGGCCCAGTGCGGTGGCCGCTTCGTCGCGGCTGACAGGAGCGGGCTGGCGCACCACGTGGTCGTACAGCCGTCTGCGGGTGGGCTCGTCCAGTGCGGCGATGGCTGAGACGTCCGGGTCGCGTGCTTCCTTCGGGTCGCTCACGCACCCCAGTGTAAAACCCGCAGCTGTTGACGAAAGAAGAAGACAGGGCTTCTATAGATAACAAGAGTCATCTATAGAAGGGGAGGTTGCCATGTGCTCCGCCACCACCAGCCCCCACGCCGCTGCCCCGCGGCGTGCGCTGCTCGCTGATCCCGGTTACCAGGCGTTCGTGATCCTGCGCACCGCCTTCACCGTGGCGCCGGTCCTGTTCGGCCTGGACAAGTTCGCCAGCCTGCTCGTGGACTGGCCGGCCTACCTCGCGCCGTGGATCAACGGCATCGTTCCCGGCACCGCCCAGCAGGCCATGTACGCCGTGGGCGTGATCGAGATCGTGGCCGGTATCGCCGTGGCCGTCGCGCCCCGCTTCGGGGCCTGGCTGGTGGCCGCATGGCTGGCCGGCATCATCGTCAACCTGCTGACCATCCCCGGCTACTACGACATCGCCCTGCGCGACGTCGGTCTCCTGCTCGCCGCCGTCGCACTGGCACGCCTCGCCGCGCGCTATCACGGCAGGCGGCTGGACTGACCGAGAGTCGGTGAAGCTCAAAGCGGCCGGAAGGCCGCAGTCGTTGCGTCTGCCCTCGAGGAAGGCGTCGGCAGCCGGCGGTGCTGGGGTGGGTCTCGTGAGGGCAGCCGCGGTACGTGCACGGGTCCGGCCCAGCCCGGAACGACGACGGCGCTCCCCGTCCCCGGGAGGGTGCCGTCGTCATCCCCGGCCGGCGCCCTCCCGTTGATCGAGGTGCGCCGTTGGTGGTGCACGAACAGGCTCAGTACAGCTTGTTCACCGCCGTGACGGTGGTGGTCTTGAAGTCGGCCACGGGGGCGTGTTGGAAGGTGCCCATCTGGCTCCACCGGATGATGGTCACGGTGGCGCCGTCGCGGCCGACCGAGAAGAGAGCGATGTCGGAGGAGCCGTGGGCGGAGGCGGTGTGGATGCCGTAGACGTCGGCGCCCTCCTCGACGTTGAGGCGGCCGTAGTACTTCTGCGTCGCTGTGATGTCCGCATCCTGCTGCATGAGCTTCTTCGCGCAGCCGGCCAGGTCCTTGCGCAGCAGCGCCGCGAAGTCCTTCGACCACTGTTCGCTGCGCCCTTCGACGGTGAGCTGCTGGGCGCTGGTGTCGTACTCGGTCCAGTACTCGCGGTGCGAGGTGATGGAGGGCAGCGCATCGCCCACGCACATCGGCAGCGGGTCGGGCTGGCCGGCTGTGACGGCTCCGGCGTACCAGGGCGAGGACGGGTGGGGCGGCAGTTCGGCCGGCTCCAGGTACCGGGGTGTGTCGGAGGCGGTCGCGGCGGTGGCCGGGACTGCGGCTGCGGCGACACCGGCCACGGCCGCCAGCGCGGCCAGTGCGGCCAGGGTGGTACGGATGCCTCGGGTGCGGATCTGCATGGTTTCCCCCAGTGGTTTCCCCGTTGAATGCGCGGGCTGTGGCCCTTGCCCCCCGTACGACCTGCCACCGCCCGTGACGGTTGCCTCATACGTCCGCTACGGATCTGTCCCGATTGTCACCGTCCTGCCACCGGGTTGGAGGCCGGTGATCTCTCACTCCCGCCCGTAGCCGGCTCACGTCCGGCGGTTGCGGTGCCTGCTGCTGTTCGCGGATCTGTGCTGCTGCGGCACGGGCACCACCTCCCGGGTGGGAGGCGGCCTGGGGTTTGCCGGTGGGGGAGAGCGGTGGGCGGGCGGGAGTGGCGCTGCCGGCGGGCGCGCAGGCGGTAGGGACGTCGTCGGTGCGGGCGATGGCCGGGGCGGGCGGTCAGGCGAGGGCGACGGACGGTGCGGTGGGTGTGTCCGGCGGCCCGGGCCGGGCAGTGTGTGCCTCGCCAGAGCGCGTTGATGGCTGCGGTTGGTGGCTGGGTATGGCGGCAGTGGTGCGCCGGGCTTTCTCGCGCAGCTGCCTGTGAGTGCTGCCGTCCGCCAGGCCGGTGCGCGCCCGGAAGGGATGCATCACACCGCGCTGCCGCCGCTCCTGGAAGGCGTTGGCCGTCGCGTCCGCGTCGGCTCCCTCCGCTCCGGGCTTGGGCGGTTCGGCCGCGGCGGCGCGCTGTTACACCCGGTGAGAGCCCACCCCCCCGCCTGGCATCCAAAAGCTTTTCCGCATCATCCATAGCAATGGACTGATTCATGTGCGTGACCTGCATGTTTTTGGGTAGGGTGGTGGTGTGGGATTGGGTTTGGAGGAGTCGTTGCGGCTGGCGGTGGCCGCGTTGATGCAGGCGACGGGTGATTCGCAGCGGTCGGTGGCGGCAGTTCTGGGGCTGACGCAGACGCAGGTCTCGCGCCGGCAGTCGGGTGTCGTCTCGTGGAGTCTGCGGGATGTGGAGGTTCTGGCTGGGCACTACGGCATTGGTGCGCTGGACCTGCTGGCGGGGCCGACCAGAGCGTGCGAGTTGCTGCCCGCCGACAGGCGCCGTTCTGCCCGGGCCGAGGCGAAGGGGACCAGTCGGTGAGCGACTTCGACGCGATCGACTCGCTCCTCGACGCTGTGGGCCCGCAGGCTGAACTCCCGGCCTGTGATGTGCGGCGCGAGCTGCGGGAGCGGGCCCGGCTGTCCAAGGCGCAGGTAGCACGTGCGCTCGGCGTGAGCCCGTCCACCCTCAGTGGATGGGAGAGCGGCCGGGACCCTGCCGGCGAGGCCCGGGCCAAGTACGCATATCTGCTGGATGGACTGAACGCCAAGCTCGCCACCGATACGGAGAACAGGCCGGAGCCGGCCGAGCAGCCCATGGCGTCAGGCGCTGCGGCGGAGGACGTCACCTCCACGTCTTCGCCGGGCTCCGGCCGGGGCGAGGACGAGGTGGAGCTGCTGGCGGTGCCCGAGCCGTGTGTGCTGTGCGGCCGTCCGGCCGGACAGCGCGTGGCGGGGTTTGCTCAGCACCTGACCCCGGCCGACTGCCGGCCCACCGCGACCGAGGCTCCGGCTGCCGAACAGCCCGCCCCGCAGGCCCCGCAGGCTCCGCACGCCGTGCAGGCCCCGCACGCCCCTCAGGCGCCTCTTGGCACGGCCCGTCCGGCGGGTGCGGCGGCGCGTTCCAGGGGCCCGGCCCGGCGCGCGTTCCAGGAGCCGTCCGGCCCGGTCGACCTGATCCGCGAGGCCGTGCAGGGCGCGCTTGGCGAGCACCAGGGCGACGTCGACGCAGCCACGGCGGCGCTGGTGAAGCGGGCGATCCCGGACGCGATGCGGCTGCTGGACGTAACCCGTAAGGGTGCCCGGTACGACGTGATCGCCCACCCCTGGATCCCCGACATCCTCAAGAAGCAGACCGCGCGCGGCGCCGACCAGATCTGGGAAGCCCGCCCCAAGTGGACCCGTCACGAACTCCCGCCCGGCCGGCATCAGGTGACCGCGCTCGACATCAACGGCGCCTACCTCTCCGCCCTTAAGACGCACCTCCCCCTGGGCCGGCTCGAGCACTCCACCGGCCTTGCCCACGACCGCCGCCGCTCCGGAGTCCACCTGATCACCCCGCCCGAGTGGGAGCACGAGGCGGTGCTGCCCAACCCGATCGGCCAGCGGGACGAGCCCGGTCCCCTGTGGGTCACCGAGCCGACGCTCCGCCTCTTGCTGCGCCTGTCCGGCCCCAAGCACCAGCTGTGCGACCCTCCTCAGATCCACGAGTCGTACACCTCCGGGGCCACGGAGAACCTGCTGGAGAAGTTCCGCATCGCCCTGAAGGACGCCCGCGACACGGCGATCGAGCAGGGCGACACGGTGACGCTGGAGTACGTGAAGGCGATGTACTCGAAGTTCGTCTCCACGATGGGGGAGTCGAACTACAACCGGGAGCTCTACCGGCCGGACTGGATGCACCTCATCCGCAGCCAGGCCTTCGCCAATCTGTGGCTCAAGGCGCTCAAGGCCCATGACGAGGGCCTGGCCGTCGTCCGGGCGATGGGCACCGACGAACTCCATGTCATCGGTGACTGGCGCCGTGTCTTCGCCGAAGGCCGAGCTGTTACCGAGGTCAAGGTCAAGGACACGTACACCGCCGGAAGCGACGTCGCTGAGCACGCAGACGAGGGGGAGTAGTGCCAGGGAAGAACATCGACTTCGGACGGTTCGGCGCCCGGGGCATCAAGGGCAGCGACGCCGTCGCTCGCAAACTCGACGAACTCGCGGGCGGCATCGCCACTCCCGTGACCGCCAAGCGCGGCTGGATGGCGCGCCTGCACTACCTGACGAAGTCGACCCCGACCCTGAAGGCCGCGCAGGACGCCGGACTCACCGTGACCCACCGGACGCTGAAGGCCTGGCTGGAGGGCAAACGCCGCCCCTCCAAGACCAGCCTGGAACGCATCGAGCAGGCATACCGGACGGTGCGCCGCCGCTATGTCGCCCGCCACCTCCTCAGGCGCCTCAACCGCGACGGACGCGGCACCCGGGTGGAGATCCACCCGCTCAACCAGTCCCAGGTGCCGCAGCAGCTGCAGCGCGTGGTGGAGTACCGGACGATGAACGTGCGCCGCTGGGACCGCATCGTCGGCTCCTGGGCGGCCGGCGACCACCAGAGCCTCGACGCAGCGTGGCAGGACACGATCGTCGACCTCGGCTCGCAGTGGGGCCAGTACGAGTACGTCACCAACGTCGGCTTCGCCGCATAGAGCCCTGCGCCGAAACGTGGTCTTCGGCGCCTGCTGGGATGGCGTACGGTGGGGGGCACCGACGCGGGGTGGAGCAGCTCGGTAGCTCGCTGGGCTCATAACCCAGAGGTCGCAGGTTCAAATCCTGTCCCCGCTACTGCTGAAGAGGGCCCGGATCCACAGGATCCGGGCCCTCTCGCGCTCCCTGGGACCCGCCACGCTGAAGCGGGGTGATCTTTCGCTTGCCGGTTATCGCGTGGGTGCGTCAGTCACCAGCATGGCCGAACGCAGGGGACCGGGCGTTCGCGAGGGCGTGGAGTGCGGGGGAGCGGCGTGCGGTGTACCGGGGCGTGGTGGTGGCGCGGGGAGTCGGTCGAGTCACCCCGACCAAGAGGAGCTGGCAGGCTCTGTTGACGGGCTACCGGCCAAGGAAGGCAAGGATGGCAAGGCACAAGGTCAGGGCGGCAGCAAAGGCGACGCCGCTGCGCGAAAGGGCCGCGGGAATGGCGGCTCCCTCCCAGCGGGCGAGACCGAAGGCGATCACTGCGGCAACCGCGGCGAACAAGACGGCGACCGCCAGGACGAGGAGCAGGAACGCCGTGGAGCCGTGGTTCACGAGTGCACCGCCTTGATGGGTTTCACGGAGGGGAATTGCGATGATCCTGAGTAAAACCTGCTGGTGAGCCGGTTGAATGTTCTCCCGTGACAACAGGGGGTTGTCCGATGAACAACTGAGCCGGAGGGTGCGTGAGCGGCAAGGGGAAAAGACCAGGCCGGCCATGGGCACCACCGAGAGGTTCGTGTGCTGAGGTCAACCAGTTGGTTGAGCAGGTGCGGTCCTGGCTGGACGATGCCGAGATATCGGTCAGGCAGCTCCATCAGCGTCTTACCCCGGATCACTTCACGGCCGGAGCGGTGCCGGAACTGCGCAGACTGCGAGATCTGTTGTCTGGGGAAGCGCTGACGTGGGACCTGGTCGAAGCGGTGGCGGACATCTGCTTTCCCGATGAACCGGTCGACCGCTCCGAACAGCGCCTGCAGCTGGCGCGGGGGTTATGGGAAAGGGCCCGTACCAGTCCGACGCCGATCGCGCAGGGCCTGCAGGAGCTGGCCCTCGCTCGTGATCTGCTGGCGGCCAAGGACCGCACCATTGAGGTGTATCAGGAGCTCCAGGTTGTCCGGGGGGCCTACGAGGCCAGCGAACGCAGCCGAGCGCAGGCGCTTCAGATTGCCACGCTCCTGTTCGCCATGCTGGGCCAGGCTCAGGCCAAGACGGTGGAGCTCAAACGCAGGGTTGACGCCCTACAGGTGCTGCCGCCGAAGGACTCAGAGACGCACACAGCGCTGGAGTTGCGCCTGTCCCGCGCGCAGCGCCAGCAGATCGACCTGCGCCAGCAGCTGGCACGTGCCGAGCAGGAGAGGGACACCGCCCAGCAGGTGGCCGACCATGCCGCGCGCCGCATGCATGTCTTGGAGGCAGAACTCGCGGAGTTGCGGGAGTGGGCGGGATACGACGATCGCGACCTCGTGCAGGAGACGGCCGTGCAGGTTGCTCAGCCCGGTGTGCAAGCGGTCTCCGACGATGACGCGGCTCTCGACGACGTCGATCTTGCCTTGCAGAAGGCGCGTGCGGTGCTTGATGAGGAGCACGACGCCGTTCAACAAGCCGCTCACGACATGGGATATCGCGCATCCCCGTCCTTGGGTCCTGCCGGTGTCACCCTCACAGCGGTGCCGGCCCAGGCCCCGCACATGGCTCCCGAACAGCCCCTGTCTCAGGCACATCCAGTGTCTTCAGCGTTGTCCCGGACAACCCGGGACAACCAGATGACCAGCCATGACACCGCTTTCGCAGTCGACTCATCGCGCCTTTCAGCTGATCGTTTGCGCTACATAGGTGCTGCGACTCGGCGTATTGCCCGGGGCATCGACCTGGACGAGATCGTGATGGGGCTGTGCCGGGCGACTGTGCCGACGTTCTCGGACGCGATCCTCGTCTATCTGCGCGACCCGCTGCCGGTGGGCGACGAGCGGCCCACGGGTCCCCTCGTGCTGCGGCTGCGGCGCAGCGACCGGATCCCGCAGCAGGAGCGGGACCTGGAGGACGGCATCCTGCCGGTGCCGGAGAATCTGACCGAGCTGGACGGGCTCGGCACCGAGCTGTGCGAGGTCCAGCCGGGCAGTGCGCTCGCCGAGGTGCTGCGCGGGGTGCGTCCGGTCTTCACCGACGCGCCCGAAGCCTGGGCGGCCCTGACCGAGCTGCTTGAAAAGGGCTTTGAGCATGGTGTCGTACCCGGAAAGCGCACGATCCTCGCGCCGCTGCGTGGCCGCCGCCGGGTCATCGGTGCCGCGATGTTCCTGCGCCGCCCGGACCGCATCCCCTTCGACCCGGACGACCTCCTGGTCGCCGCCCAGCTCGCCACGCACAGCGCGCTGGGCATCGACAAGACAGTCCTGGACGGGCGTCAGGCTCTCATCGCCGGCGAGCTCCAGCGCAGAATGCTTCCGGAGACGCTTCCCCGCTGCACCGGTGTGCGCTTGGCATCGCGCTATGTGCCTGCCGCGGAGACGGCCCGGGTGGGCGGTGACTGGTACGACGCGATCCCGCTGCCGGGCAGCCGGGTCGCACTGGTCGTGGGTGACGTCATGGGCCACGACATGGCGTCAGCAGCCCTCATGGGCCAACTCCGCACCACCGCGCAAACCCTCGCGGGTTTGGACCTGCCCCCGCAGGAGGTGCTGCACGCCCTCGATGAGCAAGCCCAGCGCCTGGGCACTGACTACATAGCGACCTGCCTCTACGCCGTCTACGACCCGGTCTCGCACCGCATCACCATCGCCAACGCCGGCCATCCTCCGCCCGTGCTGCTGCACCCGGGCGGCCGCGCCGAGATGCTCCGGGTGCCGCCCGGCGCGCCGATCGGTGTCGGTGGCGTCGACTTCGAGGCCGTGGAGCTGGACGCGCCGGCCGGGGCCACCCTGCTGCTGTACACCGACGGGCTCGTCGAGTCGAGACTTCGGGACGCGTGGACCGGGATGGAGCAGCTGCGGGAGCAACTTGCCGTCATCGCGCAGCTGACCGGGCCGGGCCATCCGCCGCCGCTGGAGGCGCTGTGTGACGAGGTGCTGGACATGCTCGGTCCCGGCGACCGGGACGACGACATCGCGCTGCTCGCGGCCCGCTTCGACGGGATCGCGCCGAGCGATGTGGCTTACTGGTTCCTGGAGCCGGAGGACGCGGCACCGAGACGGGCCCGCCACCTTGCGCGGCGTGCCCTGTCCCGCTGGGGCATGGAGAATCTCACGGACTCCGTCGAGCTGCTGGTCAGTGAGCTCGTCACCAATGCCGCGCGGTACGCCACCAAGCCGATCACCATGCGTCTGCTGCGCACGGACGTGCTGCGCTGTGAAGTCGGCGACGACGTACCGCAGCTGCCCCGCCTGCGCCAGGCTCGGGCCGTGGAGGAGGCTGGGCGGGGCCTGTACGTAGTCAACCGCTTGGCCCGGCGGTGGGGCGCGACGCGGTTGAGCACTGGCAAGGTGGTCTGGTTCGAGCTCAACCGATGAGGGTGGGCTTTGCGCGGGTGCAGGAGACCAGCCTGCTGTCTGGCGGGCGCATCCAGGCTCAGTGCCGCATGGCACGATCCTCCTCACTGGCCTGCTGCCACGTAACTAGCCCGAGAGGACAGTGGACCGCAGGTGCTGTCAGAGGCTCCCCCTACAGTCCCCGTATGAGCATCACCTTGCTGATCCACGAGGGCTCCACGGCGCCGTATGCCCCGGTCACCCGCATGGGCGGCCTTCCGCTGGCGCCCGCGGGCACCGCCTGGCCGGTGTGCGCGACCTGCTCCGGTCACCTCCAGTTCATCGCGCAGCTCGTACTGGAGGAGGCGCGGGGCACGGTGGCCGTCTTCATGTGCGCCAACGATCCGGGCCTGTGCGAGGAGTGGAGCACCACCGCCGGCGGCAACCGCGCGTTCCTCTTCCCGGCCGGTGGCCTCATACCTCTGCCTCGCCCGAACGGCGAGGCCGTGCTGGAGCTGGGCGCGGTGCGGGGTGTGGAGCGCGTGGAAATGCCGGGGCAGGACTACTGGGACGCTGCGCCGGCCTGGGCGGCGAGGGCCGGCCGGTCCACGGGCGAGGTGCTCGGACAGCTTGGCGGGAACCCCTACTGGCTCCAAAACGACGAGACACCCGACTGCCCTGGCTGCGAGCAGCCGATGGCCTTCACCGCCCAACTGGAGGAGGGCCCCGAATCCCGGACCGCGCCCAACTTCGGCTCCGGTTCGGCGTATGTGTTCACCTGCGAGCCGTGCCGCCGGGCGGCGTTCGGCTGGCAGTGCTGAGCCAAGAGGGAAAGGGGCGTTGAGTCGGTGTTGCCTGCGCCTCGGCTTCCCCGTACGTGGGCGAGGCGAGCAATAGCCCAGGGGAAGGGGCATTGTCTTACATGGTTGACCTCTGAAGGACTTCCTGCCACTGGTCCATCACATCGCGCGACTCGTCCAGGGCGGGATCGCGGCTTCCGCCAGGTGCGTAGGCAGGGGACCGGTCTGCGCGGAGCGGCACATGGGCGCAGTACCAGGCTCGCTTGGCGCCTCCTTGCTCCGTGTTGGTGCCGGTCCGTAGATAGTGGAGCAGTGCGGTCATGACTCGCCGACGCCCGAAGGCGTAGACCGCGGGTTCGACGAACCAGCGGCAGAAGCTGGGGTCCGGGTCGTAGACGGCTGCGTTCAGCAGCGGAGCGAAGAGCTCCTCGGGCAAATGAACGCGTTCGAGCAGCGGCTTGCGCACCGCATGGGCCAAGTGCCGTGCGCGGCGGGCTTCCGGCACGTCGGCCGCATCCCCGAGACCCATCAGCCGCGCCACCTCGGTGGCACAGGACAGAAAGGAGCGCGCGGCGGGCTTGGTGTGCTCTTCGTCGGCCATGGCGGCATTCTGGACCGGCGCGGGCCGAGAAGGCACGCGCTTGCTCGCCTGTTTGTGCTCTGAACGATTCTCGATCGGCTGGCTTCGTCCACTTCAAACGACAGCGTTTGTCCATAGCTTTGGACGTCAGGCAGTGATCACAACGCCGCTGGATGTTCGCGAGATTTGACGGCAGTCCGGTGGCGTCTTGATCGTCAGAGGGGCTGGGTGAACCGGCGGCAGACATGGATGCGTGTGAACTCGTCCCTCAACTGCTGTTCTTCGTCGAGGCTGGCATGCAGGAAGGCGGCCATCGGTTTGAGGCCCGGCCGCCGGCTTCCTATGGCTCGGTCCGGTTCGCCGGGCTCGGTGTAGTAGTTCGCGTAGACGTGCAGGTAGTGGCTGCTCTCGGAGAATCCCATGGCTCGATACCAGCGCAGAGTGTCAGGGAGATCTCGGGTCCAGGCATCGAGCGTGGTCAGGCCCAGGGCGCGTGCCCGAGCCTGGGCTTCTGCGAGGAGTGCCCGTCCGTGTCCTTGGTGCTGATGGTCGGGATGGACGGCAACCGTGTCGATGGTGGCCAGGTCGTCATCGACGGTCACGTCCATGACGCCAAGCACGGCCCCGGAGTCGTCGGTGGCGACCAACTCGAAGCCCAGGCCAGGGATCTCTGGCTTCGTCTGGCGAACGTCGTCGAAGTAGGGGGTGTTGAGGAAGGAGAGCACTCGGCAGCGAAGCCATGACGCTTCGTCTGCGGCGGTGTAGTCACGGATGGTGCGGGTCACGTTCGTGGTCCTCGTTCGTCGTGGTGTTCAACGGCGCGTGGTCACGAATCGGCGAGATCATGGACGTCAGCGTGTCGGTGCACTCGCGTGGTAGCAAGCGAATTTCGGGCTTGTGACTGCGCTTGTCCGGCGGGACTGTCAAATGAGTGGTGTAACTGGGTAGTTGAGATTACTGACGGGCCGCCGACAGGCGGCCGTCGAAGGTGATGTCGAAGGCGTTCAGGGCGGTCTTCCAGCGCATGGTCCATCGGGCTTGGCCCTTGCCCGTGGGATCGAGCGACATGATCGCCATGTAGACGCACTTCAGGGCGGCTTGCTCGTTGGGGAAGTGCCCGCGAGCTTTGACCGCCCGGCGGATCCGCGCGTTGACCGACTCGATCGCGTTGGTGGTGCAGACGATGCGGCGGATCTCGGTGTCGAACCGCAGGAACGGGGTGAATTCCTCCCAGGCGTTCTCCCACAGTTTCACGATCGCCGGATACTTCCTGCCCCGGGCGTCGACGAACTCCGCAAACCGCTCCAGTGCGGCTTCTTCGGTCGGAGCCGTGTAGACGGGCTTGAGGAGACGCGCGATCTTGTCCCAGTCCTGACGGGCGGCATAGCGGAAGGAGTTCCGCAGCAGATGCACGACGCAGGTCTGCACGATCGTCCTGGGCCGGGCGAACCGGGGCTGCAAGGGTCAAAGCGGGCCCCTTCTCCAGCGTGGTCGGCCCGACCACGAGTCCGACCATGACCTCTTGTCCAGGTCTGCTACCGCGCCGACCACGGCCACGTTTCTCCTAATCCAGGGTGTAGGCGGCTCCGACCGGTCCCCGCAAGGGGCCGACTGGGCAGCTTGCGACGGACGGCGGAACGCCCTGGCCCTCTCTGGTCCTTGAGACCTGCTTTGGCGCCGCTGTCTACCGGTGAGTTCCGTGGATATCGAGTTTTTCCGATGTCGTACTGTGGCACGATGCCGCGGTGATCACCTCAGCCATACCGCCCGTCGTTCCTGCAGGCCACATGGCCAAGCTGGAACAACCCGTGCTCGCCCTCTCCAGCGGTCTGGAGCTGCGCCCCTGGCGCGCCAGCGACGCCGACTCCTTGGTAACTGCTGGGCAGGATCCGGCAATTCGCCAGTGGAACCTACTGGTCGTGGCCTCGGCTGCGGAAGCAGGCAAGCGTATCGAGCGCATGCACGAGCGCTGGCAGAACGAGCAGAGCGCGATATGGGCCATCGCCCACCCCGACGGCGGCCAGGCTGTGGGCTTGATCGGCTTGGGTGACATCGACCTCGCTGGTGGCAGCGCCGAAATCCTGTACTGGGTCCTGCCCGCAGGACGCGGCCGCGGCGTCATGGTCGAGGCCACGAAGCGCCTCAGCCAGTGGGCGTTTGACGACCTTGGCCTGCACCGGCTCCGGCTGTGCCACTCGATGGCCAACCCGGCATCGTGCCGAGTAGCGACCAAGGCCGGCTTCTCCGTCGAAGGCACGATGCGCAGCGCGCTGCTGCATGAAGACGGGTGGCACGACCAGCATTTGCACGCCCTGGTCCAAGGCGACATCTGACTATTCCGGGTAGCCGGGCCACGGCCTGAAGCGGGCGTCCGCCCCAGCGGATGCCTTTCTCACCTCGGATGCGGGCGCGTTCCTTGCGTTCGGCAGCCAAAACGTCGCGGTGGCGTAGCGTTGCGCCAGTGCAGGTAGGCGTGTAGAGCCCGGGTCTGCGCTATGTGGTTGGACAGACTCAGCCACCGCCGTGGGGTTTGCGGTTGGAGTCACCGTCGGGGCCGATGAATCTTCGCCGGTTCAACCCGAGCTGCCCCAGTACCCAAGTGACAGTACGGCGGCTGATCGTGACGGGTTCGAACGCGATCCGCGCCGCGGACCATTCGCGCTCCCGCCGCATCGAGTCAATCTGCTCCACGACCTCGGGCGGCGTCGCGGTCGGTTGGTGGTGTGGGGTCGACGAACGGTCGAAGAGGCCGATGTCGCGGCTTGCGCCGCCGGTTCACCCACTTCGACGCGCCCGCCCGCGAGAAACCCATCTCGGCTGCGACGTGCTCGATCGGACGGGTCTTGCACCGTTCGATCAGACAGCGACGGCCCTCGATGGACCGCGGTGCATTGGCATGAATTCTTACCTGTCCATGCCCCTGTCGCGGCACGTTACGGATTGGGCGAGCCAGTCGCTGAGAGCGCGAGACACACGCGACGGCGTCTCGACAGGGGCAAGGTGCCCAACATCGCCCAGCACGGTCACGCGTGGACTCCCGGGCAGCCGGTCTTGCAGTTCAACCGCCTGGTCGACAGGAATCCAGGGGTCCTGCTCACCCCAGCCGATCGCCACCGGGCAGCCCACTTCCTGCAGGCGTTCCGCGACCGGCCTGGTGTGTTCAGGCCGGAGCGCAGCGATCTGACGGTAGAAGGCCGGCTGACCCGACGCCCCCAACCACGGCTGACTCAAGGTATCTACCCAACCGGTTGTCAACTGGTGGCGTGCCGCACCGGCGATGTACTCCTTGACCAAGGCCGTGTGGAGCGGGGCCGGGAGTTCCGCGAACACGTCGGCATGGTCGGCGACCAGTCGGAAGAACGGCGATCCCCACGGATCGAGTGTCACCACGTCCCAGAGGAACAGACCCGCGTACTCACTGTCGTGAAGCAGGTGAGACCCGAGTGCCACGGCTCCTCCGATGTCGTGTGCGACGACATATGGCCTGTCCAGGCGCCAGTACGTCAGCAGCTGAGCGAATCGTGACATCTGAGAGGCAAGATCGATCGGTACGGCCGGATCCTTCGGTGATTCGCCGTAGCCGGGCATGTCCCACATGAACACCCGATATCTGCTGCTCAGGTGCCGTGCCGCCTCCGCCCATACCTGTGACGACCACGGCGTGCCATGGCAGAACACCACATCTCCCAGTGCAGCCCCCCGCTCGGGGACCAGTGCGTATGTTGCGACGCTCGCCCCGTCGATGGTGATGTGAACAGGATCCGGCAGCCGCGATTCCGTCGTATTCATGCGATGAAGCTAGAACCTCAGGTCGACCTGAGGTCAAGCAGGGACAATGGCCCCATGAAGATCGGAGAAGTCGCTCACCGCCTTGGAGTGGCGGTGCATGTGCTGAGGCACTGGGACGATGTAGGTGTCGTCGTGCCCGACCGCACACCGTCAGGCCGGCGCGACTACAGCGAGGAGCACCTTCACCGCT
The DNA here is from genome assembly GCF_001514195.1 of Streptomyces griseorubiginosus. Classification (GTDB taxonomy): domain Bacteria; phylum Actinomycetota; class Actinomycetes; order Streptomycetales; family Streptomycetaceae; genus Streptomyces; species Streptomyces griseorubiginosus. Next base: position 16,772 of record NZ_KQ948754.1, read on the forward strand.
TGCAGGTTCTGCGGGCATGCCAGGGCGTCGGCATGAGCCTGCCGGAGATCCGGCAGGTTCTGCATCGAGGTGAACCCAAGAGAACGGGCGCGATCGAGCGGCAACTCCACCGGATCCGGACGCAGCGAGCACGACTCGAGGATGCCGAACGATTCCTCGTGCATGTGCTCAACTGCGAGCACGACCTACTCACAAGGTGCGACGCGTGCACGAGATATGCCGCAAGCGTCCCCCTGCAGGAGGACGAGCACGTGACGCCGTCAACAACGTCCTGACCCGCAACAACTAGGGCTGCAAGGGTCAAAGCGGGCCCCTGTCCAACGTGGTCGGCCCGACCACGAGTCCGACCATGCCCCCCTTGCCCAGCTCTGCTACCGCCCCGGCCACGGCCACGTTTCTCCTTGACCAGGGCTTCTACCTGCCACGGTCAGACCGCGGACAAGGGGGCCCCTGCACGCTGCTCCCTCGATCACCGCCCACCAGGGCGGCCTAAAGCGAAGGAGCCACGCGATGACCACGCACCGAACCCCGGCAGGCGCCCGGCGCGCCCGCCCCGACCACGGGCCCGACCAGCACCGGGCAAGCCGCCGCGGGCTCCTGCCGTTGGCGCTTGCGATCCAACCGCCGTACCCACTTCCGTGCCCGGCACGAGCGCGGAGCGCATTTCCCCTGGCCACCACGGCTTTTCGATGCCCCAGCGCGTCGTCACAACCCTCTTCTCTCCTCCTCTCACTGACCAGGCCCTGGGAAATAGGTGGGGGTGGGGTGTCAGTGGTTGAGGCGATCATCGGGTTCAGGGCGCGCCTGGTGCCCTCTGCGGCCGGGCGGGGCCTGCGCCCGGCCGGTGGCCGGACGCGGACGACGGGAGGGCGGGGCTGATGGCGAAGCGCAAGGAGAACAAGGCGGGATCGTCGACTGGGCACCGCGCCGATGCGCTGCGCGCGCTCGGGGTGCTCAAGGCTGCGACGGCGGACCAGATCCAGCGCCTGTCCTCACCGCACCTGACGTACCGGCACACCACCAAGGAGACGGCGGCCAAGCGGAAGGAGGCGCGCACCGCCTCCCACCGTGGCGCGCTCAACGATCTGCGACGGCACGGCCTGTCCGTCGACGGCGGCCGCACCCGAGGCGGGGAGGAGGTGCGCATGCTCACCAAGGATGGGCTGGCCGCCGCCGGCCTCGAGTTGGACCGGGGGCCAGAGGAGATGGGCGGCCTGCCCAAGAGCGCGGGCCGCTCGGGTGCCTCGCACGCGATGACGGTCAACGAGACGGTCATCGCGATGATCCGCCCGCAGCCCGACCTGGATCTGGTGGCCGGTGAGCCGGCCGAAGCAGTCGCGGCCGCCCAGGCCTGGGTCGACGCCCCCGACGGGATCGGCAGCATCACCTCCTATGCCACCGAGGTCGCCCTCCCGGCGACCGGCACCTGGAGGAATCCCGGCGTCGGGTGTGCGTGGGCCGACATCGTCCTCACCGCCCCGGAGGTGGGGCTGCCGCTGTTGTTCATCGAGGCCGACAACTGCACCGAGGAAGCGCCGATCATCGCGGCGAAGTTCGACAAGTACATGCGCCACTTCCACCGGACGGTGAAGGACACCGACGGCCTGGACAAGCCGATGTGGCGCACCCGCTGGTCCGCCCCCGAACCTAAGTGGGGCGACGCGACGCACCCGCCGGTCCTGCTCGTCTTCCACCAGGTCGGCAAACGGCCCGCGCTGCAGCAGATGAAGAACGTCGCCGACCTCACCCGCGAGCACTGGCAGGGCCAGAGGGCCGAAGGCGGCTTCCACATCTACCACCAGAAGATGCCGATCGTGGCGACCACGCTGGAGCTGCTGCGCGAGCACGGCCCGGCCGGGCCCGCATTCTGGCGCTTCGGCCGCGAAGACCGACAGAACCTGTGGGAGGCGATCGGCAACCCACGTCGGGACGCAGCCCTCGCCCGCCGCGCCGAAGAGGGGCGGCGCCGTCTCGCGCAGCAAGCAGCCGAACGCGCGGCGCAGCGACCCGCGTGCGCGGACTGCGGGGCCAAGTTCACCGACGATCGGTGGAAGGCCAGCGTCGCGGTCGACTGGGGCGGCGGGGACAGCCACCCGCACCTGTGCGACGACTGTAAGTGCCTGTTTCACATTTCGTGCGCCTTGTGGGGGTATAGCCGAGGTGAGCCCAGATGGGGAGATGGGGTGATCCCGAAATCGGGTCTGCGGTCGGTCTCGGTGAGCGGAGATCTGGCCGAAGTCCGGCGTTCGGGTGTAGCTGTCTGCGCTGCTGGCTAGCGTGATTGTCGTCTGCCTGCCGTATGACGAGAGGACTGCTGGTGCCCGGGCTGGAAACGGGAGTTCGTCTGTGATCTGGGAAGGGGCCGTTCGTGAGGAGCGGATCCGTGAAGCGGCCTGAACGTGTTGCTGTCATCGGAGTGGGCGTCATGGGGGCGAGTGTGGGCTGGAACCTGTCCCGGCACGGCGCCGAGGTTGTCTTCATCGACGAGGCCAGCCGGGCGAAGGCGTCACCAGCTGGTCTTTCTCGTGGGTCAACGCGAGCAACAAGACCGCGCGCAAGTCCTACTTCGACTTGAACGTCGCGGGCATGGCAGCTCACCGTGAGCTTGCCGGGACCATCGGGCCGGACTCGTGGTGGTTTCCCAGCGGCCACTTGCGCTGGGCAGATGATCCCGCAGCGGAGGCGAAGTTCCTGGAGACAGCCGAACTGCTGGCCGGCTGGGACTACCGGGTCGAAAGGTACACGGGGGCCGAGGTCCGCAGCCGCTTCGAACCGGCTCTCACGGTGCCCGACGATGTACCGGTCCTGTTCTACCCCGACGAAGCCTGGGTGCACGGAAGCCATCTTGTCGGCCGCCTGGTCGGCCAGGCCGTCGCATCCGGTGCCGAGCTCCGGTCCGGCAACGCGGTATGCGACATCGGCACCGATGCCGGTGGAAGCATCCGGACAGTTGTTCTGTCCGATGGGAGCCGTCTCGACGTCGACATCGTCGTGAACGCGGCGGGCCCCAGCGCATCCCACGTCGCAGGGCTCGTCGCACGGCGCTTGCCGATGCGCCGGGAACCGGGCGTCGTCGCCCGGATCGAGTGTGCTCAGTTCCCCGTTCACCGGGCCATGCACGCGCCTCACATCGAGATCCGTCCTGCCGGAGACACCTCGGTCGTCCTCCATAGCCGCGAGATCGACGCACTCATCGACACAGGCGAGGATCCAGGCCGACTCGCAGGGCTGCTTCACGAATCGGCGCGCCACGTCGTCCCCGAGCTCGGAAACTCCCGCATCGCAGAGACACGAGTCGTCGACCGGCCCATCCCTGCCGACGGCTGGCCCTCGGTGGGAGCGGTGCCGTCGGTGCCGGGCTACTACGAGGCCGTTTCCCACAGTGGGATCACGCTTGGGCCGGTGATCGGCCGACTGCTGGCTTCGGAGATCCTCAGTGGGAAGAGAGACGAGTTGCTCGCGGACTTCCGCCCTGCGCGGTTCCCCTCGTGACCGCCCGGGCGGCGTCACCACGGTCGCAGCCAGGCGGATGCTCCCCGGGCGATCCTGGGCACGTCGGTGTGACGGCGATGAGATGGACGGTGGTCAGGCAGCCGCCGCCATCACGGTCGCGGCGGTCGATGCCCGTGTGGGCTGGCGTGTCGGCTTTCGGGTGAGCCGTCGGGTCATCAGGGTGATGGCCGCCCAGGTGATGAGTGTCTCGCTGACCTGCGGCAACCTCTCATGATCCCGGCAGTGGCGACGGGCCCGCATGATCCACGAAAGCGACCTCTCGACCACCCAGCGGCGCGGCAGGACGACGAAGCCCTTGGCCTCCGGCGGGCGCCGGACCGTTTTGATTTTGATGTCGAGACGTTCCTTCGCCCAGTCGACCAGCCCGCCCGCGTAGGCGGAGTCCGCCCAGACGATCGCGATCTCGGGATGCATCAGGTGGAGCCGGAAGAAGGCCTCCTTGGCCGCGTTCCGGTCGGTGACATCGGCCGGGGTGACCATGACGAGCAGGACCAGGCCACGGGTGTCGACGACGATGTGGCGCTTGCGGCCATTGATTTTCTTCCCGGCGTCGTAACCGCGGCTGTCCCTGCTGACGGTCTCGGACGCCTTCACGCTCTGGGAATCCACGATCACCGCGGCGGCCTGCGGGGTCTTGCCGCTGCTGAGCCGTACTCGTCTGCGAAGTTGGTCACGGACGAGGTTGATGACGCCGGCGGCACCCCAGCGGCGGGCGAATCCGTAGATCGTCCGCCAAGGCGGGAAGTCGGAGGGCATCGCCCTCCACTTGATCCCGTTATCCACGAGGTAACGGATGCCGTCGATGATCTCGCGGCGGGGGTGTTTCTCCGGCCGCCCGCGGCCGATCTCGCAGGCCGCTGGGGGTAACAGGGCCTCGATCAGGGCCCACTCGGCGCCCGTCATGTCGGACGGGTAGCGACGTCGGCGCATAGGAAGGGGAGGGAGTGCTGGCCGTCTGGCGCGAGGAGGGAGCCGGCCAGCACCCCCGATCCTTTCCTTCCGTTGAAGAGTCGGCGCCCCGGATATGAGAGTCAGCTGGTCTGCGAAGCCGCCATCTCCAGGCTGGCCTCCACCGCTCTGATCTGCGTGTTCAGATAGTTCGCCCACCGGCTCCCGGGGTAAAGCGCGAGGTGCGGCGCCAGCGTGCCGGTGATCATCCGACGGAACTGGGTGAGCTTCTCGCTGATCCAGACCCTCTCCCACACTTCGAGCTCCTCCTCGCTCGCCGCGAAGTGGTAGCCGGTCTCACGGGTCCAGATCAGCGGGGGCCACTCACGCTCACCGCACAGGTCCCGCAGGGCCGCCAGACCGCTGCGGGTCTGGTACTTGCTCAGCTCGCAGGCACCCATCAGCCGTTTGAGGGGCAGCCCCGCAGGAGCGGCTTCCATCAGCGCGATGTGGATGAACTCGGCATGACGCTCCGCTGCCGGGGAGCGCTTGCGCACGGTCACTCACCCCGCAGGATGCGGGCGAGTTCCTCGTCCATGTCGACCCGGCCGGTGGAGACCGCGGTCTCCATCCAGTCGAGCGTCGCGCGGGTGCGGGCGATGTTCGACAGCAGCACCTCGCGCTCGTCCCCCGACCACTCCCGGTCGCGCATCTTCGGCACCGCCCTGGACGCCTCGCGTACGAACCGGTGGAACGCGCCGAGCAGGTCGACGAACTCCTCGGTCCGCTCGATCCTCCTCACCGACGGGCCGACCGGCGAGGTGCGGCGGAATGCCTCGGCCTGCTGGCGGGAACGGTCAGCCTGGGCCCGGTTGACCATGTGCCGTGCTCGGTCGTCGGCCGCGACCCGCGCGGCGACCTCGGGACGGCGCAGCACGTCGGAGGCCATCCTCGCTGCCGCAGCGTCGTCCTTGACCAGGGACTGCATGGCCTCCGCGCGGTGCTCGGGCCGCTGAGCGTCGTTGACCGCCTGCCTGACGGCGGTGTCCTCCATCAGCCGGGCGGCGACCTGCGGACGGCGCAGCACGTCCCGCGTCACCTCCACCGCGACCTCCTCGTCCGCGGCCAGGTCGTGGACGCGCTCCACCTTCTCCTGGACCGTCCCCGGCCGGTCAGGCCGGCGGCCGACGTGCTTCTTGGCCAGGTTCGTCGTCCATCTACGCGTCCCGGTCACGTCGTCGACCGGCGGGTCGTCGATCGCCTTGAACCGCTCGGCATCGTCCTGAACCGACGCCAGGATCGAGTGGACCTTGTGCGAGACGCCTTCGCGGCGCCGCCCGGCGGGCCAACGGTGCGAGGTGAAGCGGTAGTTGAGAACCGTACTCAGCGACAACCCGATGTCGTCGGCGTAGATCTGCAACGACGCGTAGACGCCGAACAGCTCGTCGCTGTGCGAGGTCGAACCGCCTTGCGGCCTCATCGGCTCGATCTCCACTGCGTGATCGCCGATCGTGAACATCGCCCGCCCCATCTGGGCGACCAGCTGCCGGTCCCCGGAGACGATCTCCTCGTAGCGTTGCCGCGTGACCTGGCCGACGTTCTCGGACACGGTGGCCACCACCCCTTCACGGGGCCGGGTGCGGCACTCCGGGCCGCAAGGAACCCACAGCCCCCTTGCTCCGTTGGAGCGTCCTCCCGCCGCGAGATCGTCAACAAGGCTCTGGCTTCAACTTCGGACGAACCAATAGGAGTTGGACAGGTGAGCGTTCAGAACAGCGTCACCTTGACGCTGTTCTGAACGCTCACCTGTCGCTGCCGCCAGGCTCTCGTCCGGCACTTCGGTGAGCAGTAGACCGTCCCCGCCGGGTGCTCCACCCCCGGAGTCCACTGTGCCCCGCACGATGGACACTCGGCCGTATCCAGGTTGTCCCGCAGGGCCGTCACTCTCGCCCGCACCCGGCGGGCCTGATGCCACTGCCTGGAACGACACACCTCCGAACAGAATCGGGCCCGTGGACTGGCATCAGGTCCGAGCCGCTCGCCACAGGCCGGGCAGTACCGGACGAGTGCCCGGCTGTCACGATTGGCCACATGACCAGGCTAGGCCCGCCCGAATATCACTTCAGAGACTTCAGAAACGGGCACTGAGCATGTCGGCAGCTGTGTCGTCGCACAGTTCATGGCCACCGATGCGGTAGACCTCATAGCCCTGGAGCGTGAGCTCGCGGTCCTCCGCCACCATCGAGGCGTAGCGCGCAGGATCAGCAAGACAGCCCGCACCGGGCTGCTGCGCCGCATCGCGGTCGGCAGGGCGGGCATAGTGCTGGACGCCGTCGATCTCGATGACCGCGCGGGCCTGATGGTTCATCAGCAGCAGGAAGTCCATCCTCTGCCGGGCAAGGCGGCTGGCCCCGCCCAACTCGCTCTTGGTGTAGGGGTCGTAGTGGAGGTAGACCTGGGGAATGAGTGCCGGGAAGTCGAAGCCGAGATTGAGGTAGGTGTCGAACACCAGCAGTTCAGCACCGTTGCTGTTCAGCGAGCGCCGCAACCGCTCCCTCAGAGAGATCCGCGCCTGTGTCGGGTCACCAGAGTGCTCGGGATGCTGACGGACCCACCAGGTGACCAAGTCCTGCCAGCTCAGCCCGCGGTCCTCCAGCGGCTGGTCGTACACCAGGCAGTACTGCTCGTTCTTGACGATGCGGATGGTGTTGCTGATGGAGTCCGGCAGCACGATCTGCGGTTTGGGGCCGTCGGCCGCGAAGATGAGGTTCTTCAAATCCCCCGCGACGCCGTGCAGCCCCATCTGGGCCAGCAACTGCCGCAGGCCGTCGTCGCCGTATTCATCGACCACCCGACGGGCTATCGCCATCAGATCGGGGAGCGGCTTGTCCTCCAGCCGGGCGTGAACATAGGACCTCTTGCTGTTGTACGGATCTTCGTCTGGCTGCTGCGGGGCGAGCCCCAGGTACTCGCACACGGCCGCAAGCCGTTGAGCCTTTACGTGAGCCCACAGAGCCTCTGCGATGGCATCCTGCAGCTTGAACACTGGCACTCCGGACGGCAGGTTCATCCCGACATCATGGAGGTCCAGCACCCAGCACGGCAGTAGCTCAGGTGAACGAGTGCCACGCCGCCGCCCTGGCGGAGAACGACGGCGGCCGGGACGGAGATGCGTGGGCCGGCAGCCCGGTGCATGGTTCAGGATGCTGACGCTCGGCCGATGCGCTCTAGATCGTCCAGCTGATCGAGCAGATAGAGTAGGGCCCCGACGCTGTTGATCATCGCTGAAGCCAGCATCCGTAACTGGGCTGGAGGCACGCTTGAGCCTCCAGTCATCCGGAGGAATGGTGTATCGCGGTCTGCTGTCAGTTTCGTCAGTGCGGCTTCGATCTGCACCGGCTGCTCCGGCCTGAGACCGACGTCGTAGAGGTGTGGCCCCAGCACCGTCTCCAGCTGCCGCCAGTACGCCCTGAGCTCGGCGAACCACACTTTCTGCTGTGAGTTGCGCGCCTTGACGACGAAGGCCTGCTCCAGCGCACGGTTGACCTCGTCGATCTGATCTGCCAGGTGCGACGACCCCGGGCCTCGGATCTCTCCTGGCTGTGGCTTCGCAGCGAAACTCAAGGCCTTAGACGCAGTCAGAAGGACTTTGAGCCGCTCTCGGGCCCCGCCGGAAGTGTCCGAGGGGAACCCTCCCAGCAGCGTGTCCCTGAACTGGCTGACCAGCACAGGTGCCTGCCTCAGCGCCGCCGCGCGCCCCATCGTCTGAGCCTGCCGTGCGGCGAGGTGCGGCACGAAAATCAGGGCGAACGGCACTCCGACGAGGAATCCAATGAGACCGGAGACAAGGTTGGTGCCCACGGGCCAGTCATCCCACCAGCAGTGCAGATCACCCCACAAGCCGACTGGAAGGGCGAGGATTGCCAACCCCCAGGACCACCCGCACACACGCCGAACCCAGGAGTCAGCCTCTCTCCACCACGCAGGCTTTCCTCTCACAAAATGCAACCTTTGTTCGCCCTGGTTACTCGGTGGAGCGTGCCACATTCGCCAGGACTTCCGGGGAAAGCACGCCGGGCTTGGTGGAACTGGTCCATCAATGAGAGTCGACTACTGGTGCAACGCGAAGGAAGCACCGCAGCCGAAGCTGTACCTGCTGCGCCGTGTTCAAGGCTGTGACCAACTGGCTCTGTCCGCGAGAACGGGCAGCGGATATACACCGGTTTGGGAGGCAGTCGACGCCCACGAGGGATTCGAAATGTTCACGGGTTTCGACAGCCGTACCGCCATGGAGAGTTTGCTGCCGGGGTGCTCGCTGGCCGAGGCCGTCGGGTGTCTAGGGTCGCGTTCTATGACGAGGACCACGCCCCCGCGCCCGCTCGATGTCGAGGGGCTCTTCCCGGAACTGGCCGCCTACCGCGGTACGACGACGCGCCTGCACCCGCGTCCGGGTAGCCCGACAGTCTCGGGCAGCTCGGTGGGCGGTCCCATCTTGTGGCCGGCGGACGAACCGTGGCCGGTGTGCGGTCAGGCCCACGGCCGCGGGAGGGGGCGCCGCCCGGCCGACATCCACCGCTACCGGCGGGTTCTGTCTGCGGCATGGGCCCGGGAGGAGAACCCGGGCCCCACGGATGAGGAGCGCAGACTGCTTGGCGAGCTGCGCCTGGAGCGCCGGTTTCCCGAGGTGTCGGAGACGGACCCGCTGCCGATGATCGGCCTCGCGCAGCTGTACCAGCGGGATGTTCCGGACCTTCCAGCGGGGCCGGGCGACTGCGACCTGCTCCAGGTGTTCTGGTGCCCGTTCGACGCACACGGCCCGGGGCGGTACGACCTGGAGCTGCGCCTACTTTGGCGACGGTCCTGGGAGGTCGGCGAGGTATTGGCAGCGCCCCCGCAACCGCTGGTCGTCGGGTACGACGGATTCGTACCCGAGCCCTGCGTCCTGCACCCGGAGCAGGTGACCACGTACCCGTTCGCCGGCCTCCTGCCCGAAGACCTCTGCACCCGGATCGATGCCTGGGAGGAAGCCCTTGAGGAAGAGGCCGAGCAGTCGGCTGACGAGAACACGCCCGAGCCGCTCGGCTACCAGTACGACCTGTCCATCCCGCCCGGCTGGCGCGTCGGCGGCTTCGCCTCCTGGCACACCACCGACCCGTACCCCATGGACTGCCAGACCTGCAGGACGCCGATGCACCTGCTGCTGACCATCGACAGCTCGGAGTGGGACGGCGGCAGCGGCAGCTGGAAGCCTATGGAGGATCGAGACCTTCCCGCCCATCAGCACGCCACACCCACCGAGGTCACCGTGGGACGCTCCGGCGAGCTCAACGTCTTCGCTTGCCTCACCGATCCCGACCATCCACACCGCTGGAGCATCCAGTAGCTCGCAGGATCCACCCGGTGCGGCAACGACCTCATCGCCGAGCTCGGGTGCTGTCGCTTCTCGTGAACATCGAACGTGCCGCTGCGCGGGTGCCTCCCGAAGTACTGAGCCTTTTCCATCCTGATCAGGTTGCGAGTTCGAGGGCGACGACGGCACGGACGACGGCGGTGGTCCTGTTGGTGCTGCAGCGGAGCTTCCGCAGGAGCCGCCAGCATTTGAGGGTGGCCATGGCACGTTCGCCGAGGCTGCGGATCCGGGCATGATCGCAGTTGTGACGCTGGCGCCAGCCGCGCAGATCCTTGCCCCGGAACGGGACGCGGACAGCAGGGCCTGCGCCCTGATACGCCTTGTCCGCCCAGCACTTGATGTCGTCGGCGGTCAGGGCGGCGGGAATGCCGTGGGTCCGGGCTGCGGCCAGGTCGTGCACGGCTCCGGGTAACGCGTCCGAGGCCCAGATCAGACGGCCGGCTGGATCCGCGAGGACCTGCAGGTTCATCCCGTGGTGTTTCTTCTTCCCCGAGTAGTACGGCTGGTCGGCAGCGATGCGGTCGATCGGCAGCACGGTGCCGTCGAGAATCACGTACGCCTTCTTCCGTACGGCCGTCATGGCCTGGTCCAGCGTGGGTGCGAGAGCGGCCATGAGGTCAACGGCCTCGCGTATGTACCGGTAGACCGTCGCGATCCCGATGCGGAAACCCGCTGCGAGACGGGCGTAGGTGTCGCCGCAGCGCAGGTGCGCCAGGACGAGTAGGGCCTGCCGGCCACAGGTGAGGCGACGCCATCGGGAGCCGATCCGACGGCGGTGACCTGCGAGGAGACCGGCGACGTGCTGTAGTGCACGGCTGGACAGATCAATACCGGACGGGTAGACGAGCACGCGAAAACTCCTGACGGACTGGTGATCTTGGTCGTGGACCCGTCTACCAGGAGCATTCTTCAGGCCCGCCGCCGGGGCTGCCGGCCCGATCACCCGTCACGCAAGGGTTTAATACGTCAGCCATTCCGTATCGGGGATCAAGTCCTCGATCCATTCCTGGCCTCGCATGGCCCACTGGGGAGCAAGGAACACTGGGCGACAGCGAGCGTGGTCACCGTTCTGCTGGCAGCGCAGGATCAATCCCAGACTGAGGAGATACGGCTCCCCGCGGGGCCCGAAGCGCAGTCCGTCGACGTACTCGGGCAGGGTCGGATCCTCAAGTGTTGACGAGGTCTTCTCGAGCCAGGGTTCAAGTTCCGAGCAGCCGGCCAACCAGAGGAGTGCCGTCGAGGCTGACCTGGGGGCCCCTGCAGGCGTCGACAGCTACTGCAGCCAGGGTCTGGGTCTCCTGGTCGTAGTAGGTGTCGACGCCAACTCCGGAGAAGGGATACCAACGCGCATACATCTCGCCCCACCCCGTGATCGGCTCGCCCAGAGCGGCTGACACTTCCTCCTTGCTCTGACCGAACCGTATGGGTCCCACGGACTTCAATGGGACCCACGTCCACTCAGGGCGCTCCCCGTCCCAGAGGAATCTCTCCGCGAACCAGACCAACGAACCCACTCCCCATCGAAGCATGCGTGCAGGACGCATTCTTGCAAGGCGTGTTGCGGGGGCACCACGCGCCCGCCTGCGGGGCCCGATGCAGAATTCCGGAACGAGCCCTGGGCGGAAGGTGGTGGCGCCGCCTGGCCTAGGGGCGCGAGACGCGGGGCGAGGATTGGAGGTGCGGGCAGCGGACCGGGGCGCGCCCGCTCCGGCTGGTGGCATCGCATCACCACGATCGTCCGCGTATCCCCTGCCCTTCACCACGCTTCAGCGTGAGGTTGGAAATGGCTCACTGAACGACCTCTGTCGAAACCCATGAACAAAGCCACCCAGCGGCTGACCACGGCGCGATCATGCCCGGGGTGACGAGATGTTATGAAGACGCCCCTCTTTTTCAGTAGCCGCCTTGTCAGCGCCTGCTGCTACCGTCACGCCTGTTCATGGAGGGGGATGAGGTGGGCCGATGTCTCTTGGAGCCCAGATCTGGGGTGACTTGGGTGAGCTCGTGGGCACGCCCTGGAGTGTTCGGAACGGCAGAGTGGTGCCAGAGCCTGAAGACGTGAAACTCTTCCCAAACGATGCCGTGAAGCTTGATGCCGTCTACTTTTACGCCGACCTGATCGGCTCCACGAAGCTAGCGCGTGACTTCTCCTGGCAGACCGCAGGCAAAGTCATTCGTGCTGCACTGCGAACGGCCTCGACGATCATCAAGTCTTACGGTGGCGAGATTCGTAGCTACGACGGTGACCGTGTGATGGCCATCTTCTTGGAGGGCGCGAGGAACACGACCGCAGCTGAGTGCGCCCTGAAGATTAATTACGCGATGCAGTACATGGTGCAGCCTTCGCTGTACGCAGAGCTCCCCGATCTTGAGAGGGCTGAGTTCGCGGTGCGCATGAACATGGGCATCGCCTCTGGCGAGGCCTATGTCACGAGAGCAGGCGTCAGAGGGACAAGCGACCTCGTCTCGATCGGCCGCGCTCCCAACGTGGCTGCCAAACTGAGCGACATCCGCGATGCGGAGTACTACTACCGCACGTACATCACTGAGTCGGTCTACCAATCGCTCCTGGACCCGTCCAAGTTCGATAACGATGGCAGCGACATGTGGCGGCGTTTCGTAACGGAGGTCGGCGGCGAACGAATGATCACATACCGCAGTTCGTACACCTGGGGGATCGTGTGACGTCCACGGCGGCCTTGCAGGCCACCGTGACAGTTCGTCATCCCGGCGGCCTGCCGACTGTCAAGCTCTAGCGCCAGCGATGAAAACCAGGATGCCGCCCAGTGCAGACAGTAGAAAGGACCACTGGACGAAACGGTGCTTGCGCCAGGCGATCTTGCTCATGTTGACGAGCTGATTGGAGAGCACCGGCAGCATCTCCGTCTGCTCGATCTTCTGAGCAAGAGCTGCGGGATCCCAGAACTGCAGATGACCGAAGTAGATGAAGTTGTCTGGCGACTCGCACTTGAGGACGTTTTTACAGCGGAGCCTGGGAACGACGACAAGGATCGAGAGGACTGCTCCTGCCAAGATCAAGACCACTCCGGCCCAGAGAGGGCCGCGTGCGCTGAACCCAGTGAGATTGGCGAAGAGGCGGTTCTTGTCGGAGAGGGCCACGATGCCTGCCAGAGCAGCAGACTCCAAGGTCAGCGCGAACGAGGCCTTTGCATCCACGCGGCCTGTCCACTCACCCAAGGCGGCATGGATGCGCCAAGCCGTCTCCTCTGGTGTGCTGTGCTGGTTCACGGGTGTGCTGTGCTGATTCACGGGGTTCTCCACCAAGAGGATCTGTACACGTCGATCTTCTGTCCTCCTACTTCTCGGGAGAAGGGGCCCTCCCACATGAGCTTCTTCTCGGTGCCGCTGCTGAACTTGGCCTTGTCCAGCATCTTGTTGAAGACGTCCGCCGTGATGTAGCTGCGGATCGCTCCGTTGCGGATGTCGCTGAGCTTGGCCGCTACGTTGGGAGCACGTCCGATCGATACAAGATCATTACTTCCTCGCACGCCTCCTCGCACGACGAGAGCCTTACCAGTGTCGACTCCGACACAGTGCTTGATCTGGAAGCCCTTGCTTGCGATCGAGCTGAGGTTGGCCTCCACCTTGGGGCGGACAATCTTCTCCACAACGTAGTGGATCTTCAGTGCGCAGTCAGCTGCGTCCGTGTTCTTTGTACCTCCCATGAAGATTGCCATGACCCGATCGCCGTCAAAGCTGCGGATCTCGCCACCGCATGCTCGGATGACCTTGCAAGTGGCATCCAGGTAGGCGCGGATGACCTTCGCCGCAGTAGTGCGACTGAAGTCCCTTGCCAACCCAGTAGAGTCCGCCAAGTCCGCATAGAGGTACACGGCATCGAGCTCGACGGCTCCGTTTTTCAAGGCCACAGTGCCTGTAGTGGGGACAGTTGTGCCTTTGCGGCTATCCCAGTCGGAGCAGACCACTTTCGTGACTGCATCCGTGATCTCGTCAACGAGTGCCACAATCTTCCCTGTTTGTCGCGTGCAGTAAGTGGGCGAAACCTAGCAGGCGGGACGGACAGGCGAGAGCCCACAGGAGTGAGACCTCTAGGGCTCGATCCTGTGATCCGCGCAGCCGCGCGATGATTGCGCTGGTGCCGTTCAGGGCTGCGGGCAAGGGGGGCAAGCTCCCTACCGTTTCCCCTACCGGGTTCCCAACCGAACCCCCTACCGCCTGCTCATGCAGCATGCGCATGGTTTTGCCTGTTCAGAGCACGCGGGCAAGCCCAACCAACGGCCTCGACAACCCTCTTCTCTCTCCTCTCCCCGAACCTTTATGTGTCAGTGGTGGGTGGTAGGGGTGGGGGCGGGCGGAAGTCGAGAGCCTCGGGGAGGCTTGCGCGGCGCTTGCGGGCCCCGCGCCGCCGGGCCCGAGGCTGCGCAGCCACGAGAGCTGCGCAAGAGGCAGGGAGGGGCAGCGGTGGGCGGCTCGAAGACCTACCCGTACGGATCCACCGGAGCGGTACGCGCGCACGTCCTCGCCGCGCTGGGCGTGCTGAAGGTCGCCAGCGCCGATCAAATCCGGCGGCTGATGTGCCCGGGCCACAAGGACAACAAGGCGGTGCGCAACGCCTGTCTGGATCTCGCGATGCACGGGCTGGTTCTCTCGGAGGGCAACGCGCGGGACGGCTCCAAGCTGTGGGGCCTGACTCCGCTCGGTCTGGACGCCGCGGCTGAGGTTCTCTCGCGTCCGGTCGGGGAGATGGGCGGCACCGCCCGGGGCGCGGCCCGCTCGGGGGCCCCGCACGCCATGGCCGTGAACGAGACGGTCATTGCCATCACCCGCACCGTCCCGGAGCCGACCCGGCCCGTACGACGTACCGGCGCCGCCCCGGTGACGCCCCCTCAAGAGACAGCAGCGTGGGAGCCGGCCGGGATCGGCACTCCCGCGTCCTGGTCGACGGAGGTGGTGCACGTGCTGTCCGGCGGCACCCGGGGCCGGTCGACGGTCCAGACCGACGTGGTGCTGCTCGCCCCGGACGCAGGCGTGCCGGTGCTGCTGGTGGAGGTCGACAACTGCACGGAGAGCCCGGAGCGCCTGGCAGCCAAGTTCGACCGCTACCGCGACTACTTCCGCCGCACGACCAAAGACGCCCAGGGCCGTGAGATTCCGGCCTGGCGCTCCCTGTACCCGCCTACCGGCCGCGAGGGGCACCCGCCGGTCGTGGTGGTGTTCAACCCGGGAGTCCGTGCTGGGCAGGAGGCGCTGAAGAACCGGATGAACCGGGTCCTGGACCTGACCCGCGACGTGTGGTCCGGCCGGTACGAGAACATGAGCATCATCCTGAGCGAGCGGGACGGCTACCAGGACTACACGGACGCCATCCCGCTCCTCTTCACCACCCTGCCGCGCCTGCAATCGGACGGGCCGCTGGAGGCGGTGTGGTGGCGCTGCGGACACCGCCAGTGGGAAACCCTCACCGACGCGCTGGCCAACCCCGACGACCATGACGCCTGGCTGCGACGCGACGACGAACGCCGCCGCAAGCGGCAGGAACAAGAACGCCAGGAGCGAGAGCAGGCGCAAGCCCGCAGCCCGTGGACGACCAACACCATCCCAGCTCCTGTCCCCACCCCTGCTCCTGAGCCGCCCGTTCCCTGCGCGCGATGCGGGCAGCCCGTCACCGGCCCGACCGGCGTGAGCTTCGACGACGCCCCACCCGAGGACGGCCGGCACTGCCCTCTGTGCCGTATCGACCTCGCCCAGCAGCCCACGGGCTTGCTCAAGGCCCTCTTGCGGCGCCCGCCGACGACGTGACCGCCTAGAACTGGCCGACGACGTCCACGCCCGCAAGCCTGTCAACTCCCCGGTCGCGCCCGTGGTCTGGCCCGTGGTCGGCCCGACCAGGGGCCAGGAGGGCCCGCCACGGCCCGTTCAGGTACGAGCTGGAGCAGGCCGTGAAGAAGGCGGTCCGGCACACGGACGAGGACCCTGCTGAGTAGGCGAAGCGCTCCAGGGCTGGGCCACCTTTCGGCTTCGCGCCAGCATTACACCATCCACACCAGCATGAAGCTCTGCGGCGGCCGGCACCCGCCCCGTCGTCGACTTCAGTCACCCGTGATGAGGTCCACCCATGATGAGGTCAATGAGGTCCTGGACGATGACGCACTTGTTGAACTCCTCCTCCTCCATCTCCATTGCGAACTCCTCCTCGAATTGCATGACCAGCTCCGTCACGCTCAGCTCGTCAAAATCCAAGTAACTGAGCAACATGCGGTTGTTGATTTCCTTCGGCGCGGCATCGCCCATTTCCTGGGTGAGGATCTCCTTCACGCGCTTCTCGACGTAGCTCGGGTTCATGCAGCCCTCCTTGATGGAGCCGGACACCGATCATGTGAATCGGACTAAGTGATCATCGCGGACAGCGTCCCTGGCGGAGGGGTACACGCGCGGAAGCCCCCCCTGAAACGAGTACATCGCGCTACGGGATCTTTGGTGGACCAGGTTCAGAAACAGTCACCGAGAACTGGCCGACGACGTCCACGCCCGCAAGCCTGTCAACTCCCCCGTCGCGCCCGTGGTCTGGCCCGTGGTCGGCCCGACCAGGGGCCAGGAGGGCCCGCCACGGCCCGTTCAGGGCGGGGGATCGCCTGGACTGGCGGGCGGCTGCTCTGGGGCAGCGGGCGTGGTCTGGGGATCCGGCCCGGCGTCCGTCCCGTATGACAGACGCAGCATCTCCATACCGATGCGGCTCGTTCTCTCATCCGGATCCAGGGCCTTCGTCCGCGCCGTGGTGGTCGTGCGGTACTGCGTCCAGGCGGTGAGCGTCCCGGGGACTCCGCCCGGGAAGAGGCGCCACACGATGAGGGCGACGAACGCGAGGGTTCCGGTCGGAGCCAGGGCGGCGATGAGGGCGGCGGGCACGGAGTCTCCAAGCTTCAGGGGCAGGGGGTCTTTCACCCGTTGGGCTGCGGGTGGCGACACGGACAGCACAGGCGGCGGCGAATTCTTGGCGGGAGCACGGTGCCGGAGCGCGGGGCTAGGCGCGCAACTCCGGTGGCCGTCGTCCTCATCGGGTTAGGGAGCCGAATGCCGCAGGAGCAGGGATCAAGGCGGCGGGAGCACAGTGACGTGGGCTAGCCCAAGCCGCGCAACCGTCGTCGCTCAGGGGGTTCTGTCGAGTCGGTTACCTGGCCGGGCTGCCTGCTCGCCGGCACACGAGCGGGGCCCGGACCGTTGTGGTCCGGGCCTCTGTCCGCTACGGAAGACCTGTGACTTCCGCGCATCCACCACGACTGTTGCTACGTATGCGTTGTGTCGTAATCGAGCGCGGATGTTAGGCGTCTGGCCACGGAAGTTCTGTCGAGTCGGTTACCTGCCTTGCAAGCGTTATGGGGCGCAGGACGCCGGATGTGACGCCTCACGGCGCAGAGCCGCACCGTGGTGCGGCTACCAGCCCCTCAGGGTGACGAGTGCGCGCGGACTGTTCACCGTGGCGCGAACGGGCCGGCGGTGAGGGTGCCGTCCTCGGCCAGCCGGGCCTGGTCGGCGAGTTGGGCGAGCAGCTGCTCGGGGCGCAGCCCGGTACGGGCACAGATCTCCCGCAGCCGACGACTCACGTCTGCCGACAGCCACACGTGCGCCTGCAGCTCGTCACGCGCGTCGCGCTGCTCCTGCTGCCACGCGGCATGACGGGCGAGAGCACCGTCGCGCCGTGCGTCCCGCTCGCGCGCCCACGCACTGCCCTGAACGTCGTGCTCCGGGCTGTAGACCGGCCACCCCTCCAGGTCCATCAGCGCGGCCACGCGCCGCCACTCCCCATGCCGGGCCTGCCATACCGCGGCGAGCCGCTCCGGATCCTCCCCCAGCCCCTGCAGCCCGGACACGGCCACGGGCGCGCGCAGTTGCTCGCGCGTTTCCCGCTCCCGCCGCGCCGCTTCGGCAACCTTGTCCGCGACCTGCTCCCGATCCAGCCCCACGCCCTGACGCCGGACCGCATCCCTCGCCACGTCCTGCACAGCCCACATCACGCCCGACCTTCCAGGACGGCCCACTCGAAGCCGAGCGCCGCCAGTTCCGCGCGCCGCTCCGCGGACATCCCCCCGACCCTCCGCCGGCAGTTATCCAGGAACGCCCCGATCTTGTGGGGGACCCCGTCCACGTGTTCGATCGCCTTCCTCGGCACCCGAACATGGCCCTCGCGTTCCCTGAACTGCCGCACCGCGGCGAGGTTGGCCGCCCACCGCTCGTTCTGCGACTTCCGCGCTGGCACCACCGTCCCGTCCTCGCCCAAAGGCTCCACGCCGACGCTCTCCACCAAGAACCGCTGCGCCGGCGCCAGCCGCTCCCATCCGGCTCGTTGCGCGCTCACCCACACCGCGAGGTCTTCTCCCTGGACGACGACCTCCCCCGGTACGGCCGGTACGGCTCCGCCCGCCTTCACGTGCGCGAGCAGCAGCCGGTACGAACGCTGCCAGGCGACATCCCACCCCTCGGGGGCCCACCCCGGGTCGATCTCCGTGAGGGCCTCCATACGGCTCTGTGAGAGCTCCCCAGCGCTGGAGATGCCCGTTTCCCCGTTCGCGCGCCGTACGGCGTTCTCTCGCGCCCGCTTGGCAGCCGCCCGGGCATTTTTCATGAACACCCCCAGCGGATAGTCGTCCCAGACCACGGTGGCGCCGGGCAGGCAGTGGCCGTGGACGGCTGCGTAGTCGCGGGCGACGTCCAGGCCGGCCTCCCACGCGGATGCGTGTACGGACCAGACCATGCCCAGGTTTTCCAGCTCGGTCACGCGCCTGGCGTCTAGGGTGCCCTCGCGGTAGTACCGGCGCTGATCCGCGATGAAGACGCCCAGTGGGTGCCCGCCCAACGCTCCCCAGTCTTCAGGCGTGACGTACGTGAACGGCACCCGCAGCTCGCTCTCCCCGGTCTCCCGCAGCCACCGTGTGGCGGCCTCGATACCGCGCCGCCAGTAGGCGCCCTCGGGGTCGATGACCCGCAGCCGCACGAACTGCGTCAGGGCGGCCGGGTCGCGTTCCTCGCTGAACCGCAGCACGCCGGCGGCCCGCCCGGACACCCGCTCCACGTCGACGTCGACGTCGTCCTGGTCCGCCTCGCCCTCGCTCAACTCCGCGCTCTCGCTGGCGTACTCCGCGGCTGGACGGCTGTTGCGCAGCCGAGGATCCGCGAGCGCTTCAATGAGCTCCGAGTCGTACGCCCGAAGGGCTCCAAGGATCTTCGACAGGGTGTTGTAGGCGTCAGAGGTGAGGAGTTCATTCGGATCTTCGTCCGGCCCGAGGAATACCGGAACGATCAGTGTGGCGAGTTTTCCGTGATTCGGGTTCAATCGCAGTGCGCGCCCGACCATCTGCACGATATCGACCATCGACCCGCGGGCATCCGTAAAGAGCACTGCATCACACTCGGCAGTATCTACACCTTCACCGAGAACACGAACTGAAGAAAGTACACGCAATTCAGCACGCACATCACGACCCTCAAAATCGGGCCCACCCAGGAATTCGGACGCGAATTCATCCAGCACCTGACGGCGGTGGCCGGGGGCGTGCTCGCCGTACAGCCAGTCCGCCCATACCTGCTCCACGGGCGGGTAGGTGTCGGGATCGGCCTCAGCGAGCCGGGCCGCGGTCGCCGGCACCGAGGCCGCCATCGCCTCCGCCTCACCCACCCGACTGTGAAACGACAGCACGCGGCGAAAGCGCTCCTCAACGGCCGCCCGCATCAGCCCCGTCTGCACCGCCGCCAGGCGTGCCCCGCGCACGGCATCCGAACCGGTGTCCTCGCTCGTCAGCGCCGCGTACAGGTCAGGGTCGCGGACGTCGAGGCACAGCACCTGATACGGCGCCACAATGCCCCGCCCGACCGCCTCCGACAGCGTCAGCTTGTAGGCGACCGGACCGAAGACGGGGGACCCGTCTTCCATCGACGCCACCATCCGAGGGCGCTCGCCTTCGGCCTCCCAGACCCGCGGCGTCGCCGTCATGTACAACCGCCGCTCAGCGGGAAGCTGCGCCTGGTCGTGCACGGCCGCCCACGGCTTCAACCCATCCCCACTGGTCCTGTGCGCCTCATCAATGATCATCAGGCTCCACACCCCCAGGCCAGCCGCATGCGCCCGCTGAAGAACCCCCATGCCAACCGAGGCGTAGGTGGCGAACACCGTCACGGTCTCCAACCCGCGCAGCCACTCCACCAGCTCCTCAGGGTCCGTCGTGCACGGCAGACCCTGACTCTCCTCCGCACGCAGCGAACACACCCCGATCATCGCGCCGGACCGGCCCGCCCTGCGCCACGCGCCGGCCATCTGCGTCAGCAGGTCCAGCGTCGGCACCAACACGAGAACACGCCGGGCTGAAAGCCGCTGCGCTGATTCGGCGGCGATAAGGGTTTTACCGGAGCCGGTGGCTGCGATTATCTGCGTCCGCAGTCCCTCGGGAGGCATACGGCCACCGGGTGGAGTGCCGAGAATGCGGACCACGTTTTCGACGGCCTCAACCTGATGTGGGCGCAATTCCATCTGAGTCACGGAGCCTCGCATTCTCGGAGGTTTGGAGGGGGAAAACTGCTATCCCAGAAATGATCCGGGATCCAAAATGACGACCGCTATCTGGCGAAGCCATCTAGCGGTATAGGTACTCTGTTCTTATCCCAGAGTCTAGCCGAGTCAGAGAGTGACGCACTGTCTTTGCGAGGAAGTGGCTCAAGTGATCGGAGGTGACCGCCCGGGCAGTCCTGACGCAGTGTCACCAAGTCGGGCCACCCTCCTCGCCGCTGCTGCCGC
>NZ_KQ948755.1 GCF_001514195.1 Streptomyces griseorubiginosus
AGAGGTCGTTTTCTCCCGTTGTTTCATCCCGGGATGCGAATTTGATCCGCTGATGTCGTGTGGCGCCAGGAGATGGTGTTCTCGCCGGTGATGCGGCGGGCCATCAGGTCGGTCATGGCGAGATGGATCATGGCTTCGGAGCGGTGCGGGTGGGTTTCGTGGTCGCGCGCCAGGCGGCGGTGGAGCATCAGCCAGCCGTAGGTTCGCTCGACCGTCCACCGTTTCGAGATTGGGGTGAATCCCCGGGTCCCGGGCGTGCGTTGGACGATTTCGAGGTCGATGCCGAGGGTGGCGGCGTGCTCGACGAAGTGTTTGCGGTAGCCGCCGTCGACCCAGACCTTGCGCAGGGTGGGGTGGTCGGCGGCGGCCTGCTCGAGGAGGGTGCGGCCAGCGGTGGAGTCCTGGACGCCAGCCGCGGTGACCAGCACCGCCAGCAGCAGGCCGAGCGTGTCGGTGATGATGCTGCGCTTGCGGCCTACGATCTTCTTGCCCGCGTCGATGCCCTGCGTCCTGGCGGGCACGGAGGTGGATGTCTTGACGCTCTGGGCGTCGATCACACAGGCCGAAGGGTGGCGGTTCTTGCCTTCCTGCTGGCGTACCAACTCGCGTAAGAGACCGTTGAGCTGGGCGAAAATACCGTCGGTCTGCCATTTGGCGAAGTAACCGTAGACCGTCTGGTGGGGCGGGAAGTCGTGCGGGAGGTAGGCCCACTGGCAGCCGGTGCGGTCCACGTACAGGATCGCGTTCATGATCTCGCGTAGGTCATGCCGGGGCGGCCGGCCGAAGTCCAGGGCCCGGCCGCGGCGTTCGAAGCGCCAAGCGGACAGCACAGGCTCGATCAACTCCCAGCGGGCATCGGACAGATCACTCGGATACGCACGACGGTCGGTCATGACCTGGACGTACCGCCGATTGGGGGCGTGCGCCCAGGCGTGTGTTCCGCCGCGCTGAAGCACGGGACAGATCCGGGCGTCCTGGAATGAGACGGGCGTAGGCCCGCCCACGCCCCAGATGCCACACCATCCGCCCCGCAAGCCGCGACCCGCCCTGCAGACTCACCAGCATCAGCTCATCGGCGGGCGCAAAATGATAGATAGCACCGCACTGCAGATGAAAACGACCTCATACTGAGCGTTTGGTCCTGTCTCGGTCGAGTTGATGACGTTTCCGGAGTCCTGCGACACCAGGACGGTTGGGGTCGACGGGGTAGTAGGCGCGTCCGCGGCGCCTGGGGATCGTTTCGTTCCGGCTGCTCCTGTCTGCTCCCAACACGCCCCCGAGCACCGCCTTGTGACCGCTGGCGGGGCAGAGGGCGGTCGGCTACTTCACAAACATGACTCCGCACACCCCCTATCCCATCGACCTGTCGGACGCGCGCTGGACGCTGATCGAGCCCGTCCTGACGTCCTGGCGCAACCAGCGCCGCGCCCGAGCGCTGGACATCGGCCGACTGCCCGAACACGACCTGCGCCAGATCATGAACGCCATCCGGTACGTGGACCGCACCGGCATCCCCTGGCGCTACCTCCCGCACGACTTCGCCCCGTGGGCCACGGTGTACGGGTACTTCGCCAAGTGTCAGCAGGACGGAGTGTTCGAGCAGCTCACCGGCCTGCTGCGGCGCCTGGTCCGCGAAGCCGCGGGCCGTGACGCCGAGCCGTCGGCCTGCGTGCTGGACTCCCAGACCATCAAGACCTCCGCCAATGTGCACCTCGCGGACCAGGGCACGGACGCCGGGAAACGAATCATCGGGCGCAAGCGCCACCTCGGCTGCGACACCCTCGGCCTACTGCTGACCGTGCTGGTCACCGCCGCCAGCGTCTCCGACACCGCAGCCGGCGTGACCCTGCTCTCCCGCATCGCCGCCGCCCACCCGCACATCACCAAGGCCTGGGTGGACGCCGGCTACCGCAACACCGCCATCGACCACGGCGCCCGCCTCGGCATCGACGTCCACGCCGTCCACCGCCCGCCCGGCGCCCGCGGGTTCACCATCATCCCGAGACGGTGGACCATCGAGCGCAGCATCGGCTGGCTCATGCACCACCGACGCCTCGCCCACGACTACTAGAGACACCCGCACCGCTCCGAAGCCAGGATCCACCTCGCGATGATCGACCTCACGACCCGCAGACTCACCGGCGAAGCCACCCCGAACTGGCGCGGAACCTGACCCGGGACCAAACACGAATCACCGAACCAAACGCTCAGTTAGACGGCAATGCCGTGGTCGCGGAGAATCTCGTTGAGTGCGAGCTTTTCGTGGCCGCTGCCCTCGGGCAGGCGCTTGAGAACCAGCAGGCAGGGCAGACCGAACTCGCCGCCAGGAAACTTCTTCACGCGCGTCGAGCCCACGCATACGGACCAAGCGGGGGCTTCGCCGCGGGGCAGTTCGTCGCCGGTTTCGGCGTCGAAGACGCGGGTGGACTTGGTGAGGATCACGCCAGCTCCGAGCTTGGCGCCCTTTCGAACCCGGGCGCCTTCGACGACCATCGCACGGGACCCGATGAAGGCGTCGTCCTCAACGACGACGGGAGCGGCGTTGGGCGGTTCGAGTACGCCGCCAATGCCAGCGCCCCCTGACAGGTGGACGTTGCGGCCGATCTGGGCAGCGGAGCCCACGGTGGCCCAGGTGTCCACCATGGAGCCCGCGTCGACGTAGCTGCCGATGTTGACGAAGGACGGCATCAGTACTGTGCCCGGGGCCAGGTAGCTACCCCAGCGGGCGATGGCGCCCGGGACCATGCGGACGCCGCCGAGCGTCTGCTTGAGTGGGGTGCGGTCGTGGTAGCGGAACTCCCCGACCTGACTCTCGGTCATCTCCAGGAGCTTGAAGGAAAGCAGTACAGCACGCTTGGCGCGCTCATCGACGACCACCTCGTCAGTATTTGCGTCGACATGTGCCACCCGGGCGGCGCCGGTATCCAAAAGATCCACCGCCTCCACAACGTGGTGGCGGGCTTCCTGATCACGCGGGGAGAGCTCGGTGCGGCGTTCCCACAGGTCGTCGATAACTGGGGAGATGGGGCTGTTCGCATGTGCCATGACTCGACACCCTATCAATGCGTGAGGGGCTATCCGCTCGTTTGCCTATTACATTCGCTGGTTAGTCCAGCGAGCGCTCAATCCCTGGACCGCCGCCTCACGAACGGGTGAGGTTAGTTCGGCGGTTGGATCGGTTCCGCGGCTGGGGTCTGCGGCGCCGTCCAACTGGCGAGGAGCCTGAGGCGGTCCTCCGAAGGGGTGCCCGGCTCGGCCGTGTAGATGATCAGGTCGTGTACGGCTCGCTGAGGCAGGGGCAGGTCCAGGGAGCGGAAAGTCATCTCCAGGGAGCCGACTTCTGGATGGTTCAGCCGCTTGATGCCTTCGTGACGGATTCGGACGTCGTGACTGGCCCACATGGTGCGGAAGTCGGGGCTGAGCGTGGACAGTTCGCCGACGAGCTCACGCAAAGCGCGGTCGTCGGGTTCACGTCCGGCCTCGGCGCGGAGCACTGCGACCGTGGCCCTCGCGCCTTCCTCCCAGTCGACGAAGAAGTCGCGGGAGCCGGGGTCGAGAAAGAAGTACCGGGAGAAATTGGCGCAGCCGCGGTCGCCGGTGGTGTCGCTGGCGAACATCGGCGCATACACGGCCCTGCACAGTGCGTTGTCGGCGACGATGTCCAAACGGCCGTTGCGTACGAAGGCGGGCGCCATGGTCATGGAGTCCAGCATCCACTGGACGGACGCGGGGATCTTGACGTCCTTGCGACGCTGACTGCGACGGGCCGGGCGAGCCGCCTTGGCCAGTTCGAGCAGATAGGTGCGCTCGTCCTCATCGAGGAGCAATGCCTGCGCCACTGCTTCCAGCACGTCCTCGGAGACACCGCCGATGTGGCCCTTCTCCAGCCGTGTGTACCACTCGGTGCTGACGCCGGCGAGGGCCGCGACCTCCTCGCGCCGTAGTCCCGGAACCCGGCGTCGTCGGCTGGTGGGCAGCCCGACCCGCTCCGGGGCGAGCTTGGCACGGCGGCTGATGAGGAAGTCGCGGATTTCCGAACGGTTGCCGGCGGGATCACCGGTGCGGTTGTCGGACGGAGATTCCATTCCTCCACCGTACTCATGGTCCGGCCAATAGGGAGGTCGTGTTTGTACCCCCCATAAACGCGACCTTGTCCGCCCTCGACGGCGCCGGTTTCGTGGGGTCGGCGGACTTGAACGGCACTCCTCCACCGCGGATCGCCGTCCGCCGTCCACCCCCATCCAAACGTCAGGAGCACGACCATGACCGGCAAGACTGTACTGATCACCGGCGGGACCAGCGGTATCGGCGCCCACACCGCGCGGCTGCTACTCGACCGCGGCCACCGTGTCGCGGTCACCGGCCGCGACGAGGGCAAACTGAAGGCGTTCCTCGACGAGGCCGGCCAGCCCGACCGTCTGCTGGGCCTGGTCGCGGACGCGGCGGACTGGCAGGCCACCGAGGCGGCCGTGACCCGGGCCGTTGAGCATTTCGGTGCCCTTGACGCGGCGGTGGCCAACGCCGGATTCATGTCCGGCGACTCCATCGGGGCCGGTGACCCGACATCGTGGGCGCCGATGGTTCTCACCAACGTCCTCGGTCCCGCCCTGCTGGCCCACGCCACCCTGCCTCACCTGGAGGCCACCGGCGGACGACTGGTGCTCATCGGCAGCGTCGCCGGGCTGAAGAACTCTCCCGCCAATCTCTACTCGGCCACCAAATGGGCCACCACCGGGCTCGCCGAGAACCTGCGCCTGTTCGCCACGACCCGCGGCATCGGTGTCACCCTTGTCAACCCCGGCATGATCGACACGCCCTTCTGGCGAGGCGCCGGCGTTCCCCCCTTCGCGCTGCCTCCCGAGCCCATCGCCGAGGCCATCTGCTTCGCCCTCGACCAGCCGACGGGCGTGGACCTCAACACCCTGACCGTCCGGCCCATGGGCCAGCCCGCCTGACCACGCCCGGTTGCCACACCACACCGTTCACCGAGCTTCCTCGAGTGGCCGCCGATCAGGTGACGGTGGGTGAGGCAGCAACGAGCGAGACCCTCGGCTGTTGATCGAGATGTCTGACGTCTCCATCACGCTGCTCGGGAGCCTCGTTGGTGATCTAATCCGAAGCTAAGGGCGGTACGGCGGACGAAGGGTCCAGTCGGACTGTTCGAGTGATGGTCACCAGCGAAGCGACCCGCGGACTTGTCGACTGGCTCAGTTGGCAGCCGGTGCAAATCGACATCGCCCACATCCATCCCGAACGGGCATCCGCTGCCGTCGCCACCGCCGCGGGGCTTACACCCACCGACGAATGGCACGACGGCGAGATCCGATGACACCGAGCATCAGACGATAACTCAACGATCCACAGGTCTTGACTATTACTCGGCCCCGGCCACCGCGGCTGGCTACCGCCAGCTGCTCGACTGGGCACGCCAGTGCGGGACCGTGCTGCGGGCCGGGGTGGAGTGCACCGGCTCCTACGGTGCGGGTCTGGCCCGCTACCTCGCGGCCCAGCAGGTGGCGGTGGTGGAGGTGAACCAACCCGACGGATCCACCCGGCGCCGCTGCGGCAAGACCGACGCCGTCGATGCCGAGGCTGCCGCCCGGGCCGCGCTGTCCGGCATCGCACGGGCGCTACCGAAGAGCGGCGGCGAGCGAGTGGAAGCCTTGCGGATGCTCCGGCTGGCGAAGAACTCCGCGGTCAAAGCCCGCACTCAAGCGCTCAACCAGCTCAAGTCCGTGCTGGTCAACGCTCCGTCCGCCCTGCGCGAGGAGCTGGAACCGCTTTCGCGGCTGCTCCGCCGGTGCGCAGAACTGGCCGACACCCGCGAGGGCAACCCGGCAGCCGACACTGCGGTCTTCACGCTGCGGCTGCTGGCACAGCGCGTCGTGCAGCTTCGACACGAAGCCACCGAGCTCGAAACGCGGATAACCCGCCTCTACCTTGAGCGACGCACCGCCGAAATCAAGGGAAAACGTGAGGTCATGCGCTGCCTCAAGCGCTACGCAGCCCGCGAGGTATACCACCTGATCCGCGCCGACATGATCACGCGCCACCAGCAGTCTGATGCTTCAGCGACTCTGATGACCGCAGCTTGACGAACTGTGAATCTTTACCTGGCTGGTCCGGGACCGGCTGGCAAGGTTGACGTCGGTCGCCCCGTCGCTGTCGTGACTCGTGACGAAAGTGGCCCCAAAGGGTGCCCTGCCTATGAACTGTCCGGCTGCGGCGGGCGGCCTGCGTCGACCCGGCCCACCTCGGTGGCCTGATAAGAAGCCTGCCCGGCCCCCAGGGGCCGTGGCCCGTCACAGTTCTGCCTCGAAGTGACCTCTCCCGGGCACGGCGCCGGTCCGCAGCGACCGCGATTACCCGTCTCACGGAGAGGAATCCCGATCGCGTGAACACCATTGTTGGCTAGGGCGGCCGTCAGCGGCTCCACCGAGGCGAGCCGAATCGGCCCCACCGGCGGGAGCGTTCGGGAGCACTGAGGGGTGGTGGCGAGGCGAAGTGGCCCCGCCTTGGGCCTTGCGGTGGAACGGTGGTTGTGGTCCGCCGAGGGTGGGTGCTGCGGATGGCCTTGTCCAAGCAGGAGTTGTTCGATCGGATTCGCCGGGACAGCTGGCAGCTGGGGCTGCCGATCCGGGCGTTGTCGCGGAAGTACGGAGTACACCGGCGTCTGGTGCGGGAGGCGTTGGCCTCGCCG
Organism: Streptomyces griseorubiginosus; assembly: GCF_001514195.1. Classification (GTDB taxonomy): domain Bacteria; phylum Actinomycetota; class Actinomycetes; order Streptomycetales; family Streptomycetaceae; genus Streptomyces; species Streptomyces griseorubiginosus. The sequence goes on from NZ_KQ948755.1 coordinate 6,701, forward strand.
GTGGCGCAGCCTCGTAAGCGTCCGGTGCGGATCTCTCCGCGGATGGAGCCGTACAAGAAGACGGTTGATGAGTGGCTGCGGGCGGATCTGGAGGCACCGCGCAAGCAGCGGCACACCGCCAAGCGGATCGGCACGCGGCTGGAGGAGGAGTTCGGGGTCACGCTTCCGTACACCACGGTGCGGGACTTCGTCACCGCCCGCCGCCGGGCGATCGCCGCGGAGGAAGGAGTGCCGGCCGAGGGCTTTCTGACCCGGCACAACGTGCCCGGCGCCGATGCCGAGGTCGACTTCGGAGAGGTCTGGGTCGATCTCGCCGGAGAGCGGGTGAAGTGCTTCCTGTTCGCGTTCCGGCTGGCCTACTCGGGGCGGTCGGTGCACCGGATCTCACGGTCCTGCGGGCAGCAGGCGTTCTTCGAAGGCCACGTGCACGCCCTGAGAGTGCTGGGTGGTGTCCCGGCAGGTCAGGTGCGCTATGACAACCTCACCCCGGCAGTCCGCAAGGTCGTCTTCCGCAGCCGGCTGCGTGAGGAGAACCCGAAGTGGGCCGCGCTGCGCGAGTTCTACGGGTTCACCGCGTTCTACTGCGAGCCGGGACTTCGCGGGGCCCATGAGAAGGGCGGAGTGGAGGGACAGGTCGGCTACTTCCGCCGCAACTACCTCACCCCCGTCCCGACGGTTCAGACGCTGGAGGAACTCAACCTCCGGCTCGTCCAGTTCGAGGAACGCGAGGCGAACCGCCGCATCGGATCGCGGATCCGCACCATCGGGCAGGACTTCGCCCAGGAGGCACCGCACCTGCTGCCGCTGCCGGCCGATCCGTTCGAGACGGCGATGACCTTCCACCCGCGGGTCGACCGTTACAGCCGGATCACGGTGAAGATGTGCTCGTACTCCGTCCCGGCCCGGTTCATCGACCGCAAGGTCACCGTCCACCTGACCGGCGACACGCTCGTCGTCTTCGATGGCCGCCGCGAGATCGCCCGGCATGCCCGGCTCGCCGGCCGCGGCCTGGAGCACCTGCTCCTGGACCACTACCTGGAGGTGCTGCTGCGCAAGCCCGGGGCACTGGACCGCTCCGAGGCCCTGCACCAGGCCCGCGCCGAGGGCACCTTCACCGCCGCGCATGAAGCTTTCTGGGCCATGGCCAAGCAGCAGCGCGGTGAGGACGACGGCACCACCGCCCTGGTCAGGGTGCTGCTCCTGCACCGCCATCAGCAGCACGCCGATGTGATCGCCGGACTTCGGGCCGCCGTGAAGCTGGGCAGCTGCAGCGAGGACGTCGTCGCGCTGGAGGCCCGCAAGGCCGCACAGGCAGCCGGCCGGGCGCCCACCGTCACGGCGTCACCAGCAGCACCGGAACATCCCGAGCCCATGGACCCGCAGTTGCCGCAGGTCAGCCACCTCACCTCGCACCGTCTGGCCAAGCCCCTGCCCGATGACGTCCGGCCTCTGCCCCGCCTGGAGCAGTGGGACGAACTGCTGCACCTTCACCGCAAGGAGTCGCCATGACCACCGCCCACCACGCGCTCACCTCACAGGCATCCGACGCCGCGATCGACACCGCCTGCCGCATGCTCCGGCTGCCCACCATGCGCGCCCAGGCCGCCGACACCATCGCCCGCGCCGAGCGCGAAGGGCTCTCCTACGCCGGGTTCCTCGCCGAGCTCCTGCTCGCCGAGTGCGAGGACCGTGACCGCCGCCGGGCCGAACGCCGCATCCGGGCCGCCCACTTCCCGCGCGAGAAGTCCCTGCGCGAGTTCGACTACCGCGCCAACCCCAACGTCGACCCGGCCGTCATCCACAGCCTCGCCTCCTGCGACTGGATCGCCAAGGGCTACCCGTTGTGTTTGATCGGGGACTCCGGCACCGGCAAGTCCCACTTGCTCATCGCATTGGGCACGGCGGCCGCCATGGCCGGCCACCGCGTCCGCTACACGACCGCCGCCGCTCTGGTGAACGAGCTCGTCGAGGCGGCCGACGACAAGCAGCTGGGCAAGACCATCGCCCGCTACGGACGCGTCGACCTCCTTGAGATCGATGAACTCGGCTACCTCGAACTCGACCGCCGCGGGGCCGAGATGCTCTTCCAGGTTTTGACTGAGCGGGAGGAGAAGAACAGCATCGCGATCGCCTCCAACGAGGCGTTCACGGGCTGGTCAAAGACGTTCACTGATCCGCAGCTCTGCGCGGCCATCGTGGACCGGCTCACCTTCAACGCCACCCTCATCGAGACCGGCACCGAGTCCTACCGGCTGGCCCGCACCAAAGCGAACGCCGGGATGAAGTAGTCCGATCGGGCTCACGAGGGCGGAGGAACCTTCCGGATGAGGCCCAAGGCGTCCCCGAACCGCAAGGCCAACGATCGGTCACCATACGTGTCCGCGAAACCGCGGCAGATCGCTGGCTCGACACCCGCGGGCGCCGAGCCCGGCAGCGTCGAGTGACACGTCACATGCCCTTCGTCCGCCACAGCATCAGCGATCATGCTGCGGATCCGTTCCGGCATCGTGGCCCGGAACGGGTTGCCCGGCCGGAAGATGCAGGTCGAGCACCGCTCGGACAGCAGCCGAATCTCGCCGGTCGCCTCATCGGCGACCGGAACGCAGGCCGTCGCGTCGTTCTCGGACAAGTCGTCGGTCTCCATCGGCATAAAGGTCATGATGCCCGATGCCCTCGCACGGCCGCCGACTGATTCGTCAGCCCGGTGGTCCCAAGTCGGGCCGCCCTCCGGAGCCGCCCCAAGACGCCTGATCTTCACGAATCACCCTAGAAGTGGGGCCGATTCGGCTCGCCTTGGTGGAGCCGCTGACGGCCGCCCTAGCCAACCATTGTCGCCCACACGCGTTCGTTCGTCGTCGGCGTCGATACCCACGCCAGGACCCACACCTACGCCGTCCTCGCCGCGAACGGCGAGCACCTGGACACGGAGACATTCCCCAACACCCACGCCGGCAGGGCTCGCGCGATCAACTGGGTCGGACGCCGCACCGGCGGGGACCTTGGCGCCCTGTGGGTCATCGAAGGCATCGGCAGCTACGGGGCCCAGATCGCCCGCCAGAGCGCCCTTGCCGGCTACCGGGTGGCCGAAGCCGCCCGGATGGGCCGCGGCGGGCGCCGCGGAATCGGCAAGTCCGACCCAATCGATGCCCGGCGCATAGCCGCAGCCGTACTTCCGCTCCCCGAAGAGCAGCTGCGCAACCCACGGATGGACGAGGGGATCCGCACGGCAGCCCAGATTCTCCTCACCGCGCGGGACGAACTCACCGGCGAGCGAACCAGGGCTGTGAACGCCCTGACCGCCCTGGTGCGCACCGCTGACCTCGGCGTCGATGCCCGGCGTTCCCTCGGTGCCAAGAAAGTTGGCGAGATGGCTCGTTGGCGCCCCCGCGAGGAAGACCTCGCCACCGCGACGGCCCGCACCGAGGCCGTCCGCCTCGCCAGGAGGATCCTCGTCCTCGATGCCGAGATCACGGACAACACGAACCGGATAGGCGAACTGGTCGACGCCAGCCCTGCCGCCGAACTGGTTGAGGAAACCGGTATCGGTCCCGTCACCGCCGCCACCGTCCTGGTCGCTTGGTCTCACCCAGGGCGGATCCGCAACGAGGCCGCGTTCGCCGCCCTCGCCGGAGTAAGCCCACTTCCCGCCTCATCGGGCAACACCACCCGCCACCGGCTCAACCGCGGCGGCGACAGGCGTCTGAACCGCGCCCTGAACGTCATCGCCATGGTCCGCATGGTGCATCACCCCCAAACCCGCGCCTACCCGACCGACGGCGCACCGAGGGCAAGACAGACCGCGAGATCCGCCGCTGCCTCAAGCGATACCTCGCCCGACGCCTCTATCGCCACATCAACAACGCCGCTGCGGCGATTGGGGTTGACGGGATATAGAAGCTTCATAGGGGCATCGAGTGCAGGTGGTCACCGATCCGGACGGCCGGCTGCTGTGGCTGTCACCCGCGTTGCCGGGCCAGGCTCATGACCTGACCGCGGCCCGCACTCACTGGATCATCCGCATCTGTGAGCGCCAGGGCGTCCCATCCTGGCCGATCTCGCCTACCAGGGCCGCGGCCCCCGGGTGCCCGCCGGCATTAAACGCGGGCTCTTCCAGCGGTTCCCGAACGGCTGGTTCCGAAGTGACCAACACGGCCCTGAGCTGGTTGATGGCCTGGACGCGAGCCTTGAGGGGCAGAGTCCTTGGCAATCTTGAGGATTCGGATGGCCTCGATCGGACTATCACCGCGCTTGGGAACGACGGTCGCCTCGCCGCCCAGTACGAGTCGGGCGGCAGCTTCCGCGTCGACGGTGTCGCGCTTGCCCCGCCGCCGACGCATCGCCCGGTTGACCTCGATGACCTCCACACTGAGCCTTTTCCAACTTCACGAGTGGTGAGGCGGGTCTTCTGTGACCAGGCGGCGTGACAGGACGGCAGCGGTTGTCAGCGGCCGTGGATACGCTACCTGGCGTCCGTCTTCGCTGTGCGTATGGGAGTACCTGTGTGTGAGGGAATCGGATGGCTGGCCGACCGGGACGAAGGGCTAGACAGCGTGGTGTTCGCCCGGGGTACCAGCCCGGAGGACCTGGCGGTGCGGATGGGCGGCACGCCCGGTGCCGCCGTGGAGCTGACCGGCCCCGATGTCACCCATCTCCTCCATCGCTCGGAGACCGGCGACAACGCCGTGGTGCGAGTTGGGGCATGTGGTGCCTGGTCCTACGCGGTACTGCACCTGGCCGACCCAGGGCGAGACGACCTGGCCGTCAGAGCATCACGCGGTGGTGTCGAAGTCATCCAATACGTGGCGATGACAGATCACCCGCCCGCGCAGTTCGACTACCTGCGTGATGGTCAATCGGTGTGCGGCTTCGGAATCGGGGAGGAGGCACATCGCTGGGGTCAGAATCCGGACCATCTGCTGCCGGCGCTCGTTGCAGGCGGCGTCCTGACCCCTGACGGGACGAGTCACCAAGCTGCGCCGGCGCACTCAGCGCTGAGCGGCAAACATCTCACGCTCGCCGTGCTCGAGCACCACTTCGGGCTGTGCCTGCCCAAAAACAGAGTGATGCGTGCGCCACTACCGGCCTACACCGTCCGCGGCACGCTCAGCCTGGGCCCCGACCCAGACATCGACATCATCCGTGCCTGGGCCGCCGAGCACGGCTACCACGTGAACTGGGGTCACAGCGGCCATGTACCTGCCCCCATCCGCGAGGCGTATGTCCATGCCCACCGGTAGGCGCTCAAGCTGAGGCCGGAACGGATTCACCGGGTCTTCCCACCCTCACTCTGAGCTGGTCAGATGAAGGATGAGAACGGCCTGGACGAGTGTGGTGATCCGGGTGGTCGAGCACCGCAGTTTGCGAAGGAGCCGCCAGGACTTGAGGGTGGCGATGGCCTGCTCGACGAGTGCTCGGATCTTCGCGTGGGACCGGTTCACGGCCTTCTGACCTGCGGAGAGGGTCTCCCAGCGGCCCCAGCACGGCGTACGGACCGTTCCACCGGCGCCCCGGTAGCCTTTGTCGGCCCAGCACTTGATGCCGGCCTCGGCCAGGACGTCGACGATGCCGTGTTCACGAGCCGCGCGGACGTCGTGGACGGCGCCGGGCAGCGCCGGTGAGGCCCAGAGCAGCCGGCCGAATGGGTCGGCGATGACCTGCACATTCATTCCGTGCTTCTTGTGCTTGCCTGACAGGTCCGCTGGAGCGGCAGCCCACGCAACCCGCGCCGCCGTAGCCGCGCCTCGGCGACTGTCTGACGTCCGAAAGCCCCCATACGCCCGACCGGTTCCGCCGTGAAGCGCGGGAGAATCAACACGGCAGCGATAAAAATCGACACTGTGTAGACTTTCTGCTGGGGGCACTCCAGCTCCTCGCGAAACCTTCAGGAGGAGCAATGGAGAAGCGGAACTGGCTCATCACCGGCGTCAGCACGGGCCTTGGACGCGCCTTCGCCCAAGCCGCCCTGGCCGCCGGGCACACCGTCGTCGGCACGGTCCGCTCAGAGAAGGACCTGCGGGCCTTCGAAGAGCTCAAACCCGGACACGCTCACGGACGCATCCTGGACGTGACCGACGACGACGCCGTCTCAAGCGTGGTCACGGAAGCGGAGCAGAGCGTCGGCCCCCTGGACGTCGTCATCGCCAACGCCGGCTACGGCCTGGAGGGCATCTTCGAGGAAACCCCGCTGGCCGAGGTGCGGCGGCAATTCGAGGTCAACGTATTCGGGGCGGTGGCCACCCTGCAGGCGGCCTTGCCCCACATGCGCTGGCGTCGCCGCGGACACCTGATGGCCGTCACCTCCATGGGCGGGCTCATGGCCGTGCCCGGCATGTCCGCCTACTGCGGCAGCAAGTTCGCCCTGGAAGGCATCTTGGAAGCGCTGGGCAAGGAGGTCACACAGTTCGGGATCCACGTGACCGCCATCGAGCCCGGGTCCTTCCGCACCGACTGGGCCGGACGCTCCATGACACGCGCCGCGCAGACCATCGACGACTACGACGAGCTGTTCACCCCCATCCGCGAGGCGCGGCAGAAGGCCAGCGGGAACCAACTGGGCAATCCGGCCAAGGCCGGGGAAGCGGTCGTGCACATCACGTCGGTCGACCAGCCGCCGGCCCACCTCGTCCTGGGCTCGGACGCGCTGCGACTGGTCACCGCCGCCCGCACCGCCGTGGACGAGGACATCCGCGCGTGGGAGACGCTCTCGCGTACGACCGACTTCGCCGAGGGCGCTCAGCTCTGATGCCCGGCCACCACCCCGCGCGGAGCCGTCGCACCACCGAACGCAAGGGCGATGTCCGGGAGCGGGCCATCCTCGACACTTGCGAGGCCCTGCTGGCGCAAAAGGGCTACGACGCCATGACCGTCGGCGACATCGCCCAGGGCGCCGGCATCACACGCGGCGCCCTGTACTTCTACTACGGCTCCAAGCAAGAAGTGGTCACCGCGCTCGTGGCCCGGACCGTCGAGCACCTGTGGGAACGGTCCCGGGCCACCGCGCAGACCGACGATCCACGCCAGGCCATCGCAGCAGCCATGCAACGAACGGTCGAGCTGTGGAACGAGCACGGCCTGATCATGCGCACGGCCATCGACCTGTCGCTGACCGTTCCGGAGATCGGCGAACTGTGGAAGCACACAGCCGACTTGTTCGTCACGGCCATCACCGCTGTCCTCGAACGCGCCGGCATCCAGGCCGGCACCGAACCGGACCAAGCCTCAGCGATGGCACGCGCCCTGTGCTGGATGATCGAGCGGACCTTCTACCACGCTTCGCAAGAGTCCCGCGAGAAGCTCCAAGAGGCATCCGAGACCTGCGAACACATCTGGCTGACCAGCGCCGGTCTGACCATCTGAGACACCTCGGCGTGGACGGTGAGGCGCGAAGACCGAGTCACCGGACTCCGAGCCCACCGTCCATAGTCTGCGGCAGCCCGCCGACCCGGCCTCCGCCCCAGACCGCTGCCGTCCATCACCCCGAACGCCGTCGAACAAGTCCCGGAAACGACAAAGACCCCGGCCGATCGTGAAGATCGGCGGGACCTCGGCAACCGCCCCCGAGTGAACTCAAGAACAGTCGTCCGGGTGGCTATGGCCGTGGCTGGGTGAACAATCCCTGCTCGGAATCGGTCAGGATCCCGCGTCCGACCAGCCGCTTAAGCTTCAGCCTGACGTTGTTGACGTTGCTGGGCGCGATCTTCAGATCCATCGCCTCGCAGACCGCCTGCGCCCGCAGCGGGGCGTCGGCCGCGGCGAACACCTCCATGATCTGCCGGTAGGCCGGACGGTCCGGCAGCAGGCAGTGCCAGCAGGGTCTTGCGGGTGATGCGGACCTCCTCGGCGACCCGGTCGAACTCCTCCAATTGCCGATGAGTTCCGCGATGCGTCCCGGAGTGGCCTCGGCCTGCGCGGCGATCTCGCGCTCATGCTCCTCCAGACGCGCCAGCACCGTTCCCAAGGTCAGCTCGCTGCCGCTCATGCGCCGCGCCAGGTGGGGGTGGCGGTCAGCATCCGGGCCATCCGGTCGCTTATGGCCCAGTACACCCTCGACTCGGCGGAGGCGGGCCGGTGCTCGTAGTCCCGTACCAGCCTGCGGTGCAGCATCATGATTCCGTTCACCTGCTCCACCACCCACCTCTTGGGCTGCGGGACGAACCCGCCGACTGCCGGGTTGCGCTCGACGACTTCGACATCGATGCCCACGTTCTGCCCGTGGTCGATGACGGCAGTCTTGAACCCCTGGTCTACCAGGGCCTTGTGCACCGTGTCGGTGTCGGCTGCGACTTTGTCCAGCAGGGCGATGGCGGCGGCGTTGTCATGCGCGGACGCGGCCAGCACCACCACCGCGATCACCAGACCGAGAACATCAACTGCCAGGCCGTGCTTGCGGCCCGGGACTATTTTTTGCCGCATTCCTTCCGGTGGTGCCGGCGGGCACCCCGACGGCCGCGTGCAGGCTCTGGGTGTCGAGCACCACCAGGCTCGGGTCGGCCTTGCGCCCCCGGCTCTCGCGGGCCTGCCAGCGCAGCAGGTCGTGGGGGAGGTAGTCCCACTGGCAGCCGGTACGGGACTGGTAGAGCAGGGCGTTGACGATCTCCCGCATCTCGTAGGCGCCTTGATGGCCGCTGACGGAGGGATGCCGAGCCTTCCAGGAGGCGATGACGGGCTCGATCAGGGCCCACCGCTCGTCGGATAAGTCGCTGTTGTAGGGCTGGCGGTCGCTCACGAAGAACACTCCAGCACGCCAGGACTCCCCGATCAGTTCCCGATATGCCTGTGCCACACGTTCCAGCGACAACAAACGCGGCGTCACGTCACATACCGCCCTCTCAGCGTCCGGATGCTGAGGGAAAGCTTTTTCCACCGCCTGAGCGAGGTCGTAGGTAGCGGTGCAGGTGGCTGGAGCTGGACCCGGAGGGCGAGCATCTGCTCACCGAGCGCGTCCTCGACGAGGGCAGGATGGTGGGTGTAGTCCTCGCGGAAGATCTCACGCAGGCGTTCGGTCTCGGCTTCGATGCCGCGTTGGCGGCCGGCCCGCTTGAGGGCTGCTTGGAGCTGGGCACGGGCAGTCGAGCAGCTCGCGTGGGAGTTGGAGCCAGCTTGAGGACTTCGTGGGCTTCAGAGCGGCAGAGACCGTTCTTCCAGGGCTCGAACGCCGCCAGGGCGGCTGGGTAGTACTCGCGCAGCAGGGAGCGGAGCTGGTTGGCAAGCTGCTGGCGGCTCCAGGTGGAATCCTGCTGAGCGCGGGCGAGGACAGCGATGGCGCGGGCCAGTTCGCTGTCATCGGGCAAGACCCGGTGGGCGTGAATGTCGGTTCGCAGGATGGTCGCGAGCACCAGGGCGTCGCCCGGGTCGGACTTCTTGCGGGAGACGCTGTGCCGGTCGCGGTAGCGGGCGGCGGCCATCGGGTTGATCGCGAAGACCTTCCGCTTGCCCTGCCGCAGTACGGTGACGACCGTGGGAGGTCTCGATCGCCACCGGGATCGAGTGTTGCTCGGTGTCGCCGTACTCGGCGAACATGCCCAACTCCCGCACACGCCCCACCGCCAGCCCGTTGCCCCGCAGAAATACAGAAGTCAAGCTAGGTCAGGGTGCCCGACCTCACGACCCGCACCCCTCCTGCCGGTATATGCAATTCTCCATTGACCAGCTCGTCTGTGAGCATCTCCCAGCCCCGCGCCGTGATGATCGCCTCGTTGTTCGCGTGGTTGACGAAGAAGGTGAAGGCTTCTTCGTCGTTGCGGCGCACGAGCACTTCGACCCCTTTCGGCATGTCCGACAGGTCGGTGGGGCGTATCAATGAACGGGCGATCTCGAGCAGCGCATCGCTGTCAAGTCCGGCCGAGACGTAGACCGCACGGCCTCCGGTCCCGAGCGCACGCGACGTGATCGCTGGATGGCCGCTGAGGTCGCCACCGCTGTAGCGGGCGATCACCTCGGCATCGCGTACGCGGACGAGTTCGGTCCACTCGGTGCCGGACCAACCGTTGTCGAGAGTGAACGTCTCGCCCTCTTGCAGGGGGCGGAACTCCTCGCACCATGCGCCCAGGAGTTCACGGAACGCGCCGGGGTATCCGCCGGGCCTCACCTGGTCGTGCTCGTCCACGATTCCCGAGAGGAAGCCGACCACGACCGTGCCGCCGGCCTCGGCGAAAGCACTCACGCGCGCCGCGGTGTCGTCGTCGGTCAGGAAGAGTCCGGGCACCACGAGCACCTCGTAGCCGGTGAAGTCGGACCATGGCGAGAGGACTTCGATGCTCTCGTTCAGCCGCCAGAACGCATGGTGCCAGTCCCGGACGATGCGTCCGTACGCGAGGTGGTTGTTCGGTTTGACTCCCTTCGCCATCGCCCAGCCCGCCTCGTCGTCGAAGAGGATGCCGACTCGGCCCTGCGGCGTGCGTGAGCCCATAACCGGGGCGAGGCGCCGCAGGTACTCGCCCAGCTTGCACACGTCGCGGTAGAGGTCGGTGTCCTCTCCGGCGTGGGGAACCATCGCCGAGTGGAACTGTTCCGCCCCGGCCAGGGAGGCGCGCCACTGGAAGAACAGGATGCCGTCGGAGCCGTGGCCCACGTGGCTCAGGCTGTTGCGGATCATCTCTCCCGGCGCCTTGGCGCGATTGCGCGGCTGCCAGCTGACCGCGCTGGTCGAGTGTTCCATGAGCATCCATGGGCGGCGCTGTGTCGTCATGGCCCGCATGCGGTCGCCGGAGAAGGCGACGTCCTGCTCGGGCAGCGGGTCCGGTGAGCGCGTGTAGTGGTCGTTCGCGACGATGTCCATGTGGCGTGCCCACCGGGGGTAGTCGACGACGTCGGGCTCGGCGCCCGCCATGAAGTTCGTCGTGACGGGCAGGTCGGGGGTGACGCTCTTGAGCACGTCGCGCTCTGCGAGGTAGTGCGCCAGGAGCTCGTCCGAGGAGAAGCGGTCGAAGTCCAGCACGAGGGACGGATTCTTCGCGTCGTTGCCGCGGGGAGGCAGGATGTGCGCGAAGTCGCGGTAGGTGTGGCCCCAGAAGGCGGTTCCCCATGCCTTGTTCAGCACGTCGAGGGAGCCGTACTTGTGTCGAAGCCAGTCGCGGAACGCCGCCGCCGACGTGTCGCAGTAGCAGCGGCCGTTGCCTCCGCCCAGCTCGTTGCTGACGTGCCACATGACGACGTGTTCACGGTGGCCGTAGCGGTCGGCGACCGCTCGGACCATGCGGAGCGCGTAGGTGCGGAAGACCGGGCTGCTCGGGCACCAGCCGAGCCGGGCGCCGGGCCAGTGCGGCTGCATGTCGTGGTCGACGGGGCGGATGTCGGGGTGTGCCGCCAGCAGCCAGCCCGGGGGCGCGGCCGTCGGTGTGGCGAGGTCGATGGCGATGCCGTTGCTCGCCAGGAGGCCGACGATCTCGTCCATCCACTCCCAGTTGTACTCTCCGTCCGCGACTTCGATGAGGCCCCAGGAGAAGATGCCGAGCGAGACGAGGTTGACCCCTGCCTGGGTCATCAGGCGGACGTCTTCCTTCCATACGTCCCTGTCCCACTGTTCGGGGTTGTAGTCGGCTCCATAGCTCAGCCCGCCTGTGGGCCAGGGGTTGTCGACGTGGGACCAGGTCATCCTTTGACTCCTCCAGCGATGAGGTCGAGGCGCCAGAACCGTTGCAGGAACAGCACCAGGGCAATGAGGGGGATGATCGCGAGCGCTGCGCCGATGATGGCGAGCGTGTACAGCGACGGCGAGCCGGAGCCGCGTTCGAGCAGGGAGTTCAACCCGACCGTGAGGGGAAAGGTCCGGGTGTTGGAGAGCATGATGTACGGCAGCAGGAAGTTGTTCCAGATCCCGACGAACTGCAGCAGGAACACCGTCACCATGCCCGGCGCCATGAGGGGGAGCACGACGCTGCGGAAGATCCGCCACTCTCCGGCGCCGTCGATCCGGGCGGCTTCGAGCATCTGCGCCGGGATGGCGCTGGCGGCGTACACACGGCAGAGATAGATGCCGAACGGGCTGAGGATGCTCGGGAGGAGCACCGACCACTGGGTGCCGGCCAGGTGCAGGTCGGACAGCAGCAGGTACTGCGGCACGGCGAGGGTGATGCCGGGAATGAGCAGTCCTCCGAGGATGGCGGCGAAGAAGATCCGGCCGCCTCTGAAGTCGAACTTCGCCAGGGCGTAGCCGGCGGAGGCCGAGACGAGCGTCGACAGGACGCCGCCCACGCCCGCGTACAGGAGCGAGTTGAGCGCCCACAGTCCGTAGGCGCCGCCGTCATAGGAGAACAGGTCGCCGAGATTGTCGAGCAGACCGGTGCCGGGGGCGAAGGTGAAGGAGTCGAACAGCTCGCCGGGGGCTTTGCTGGCAGCGACGAACACCCAGGCCACGGGGAGGAGGCAGTAGAGCGCCCCCGCCACCATGATGAGCGTGGGAACGATCTTGGTTCGTTCGCGAGTCCTCTCGTTGATCGCGCTCATCGCATACCCCGCCTCGTCGAGATGCGGACCAACGCCAGAACTGCGATCGATACCAGGGCGGTACCGAGGGCGAGGACGATCGACGCCGCCGCCGCGTCATGGAGGTCGTCGAGCGCGAACGCGTCCTGGTAGATCGACATGAGCGGCACCCATGTGTTGGAGATGGTGTTCGTCAGGGGTTTGAGCATCAGCGGCTCGCCGTAGAGCTGGAGGGTGCCCAGCAGTGCGAAGATCGCGGTCAGCAGCAGCGCCGGGCCGACCAGCGGCACCTTGACGCGGAGCGCGATCTGGATCTCGTTGGCCCCGTCCAGGCGCGCCGCCTCGATCAGCTCGTGAGGGATGCTGCGCAACGCCGTGTAGATGACGAGCATGTTGAACCCGGTGCCGCCCCAGACGGAGATGTTGGCGAGCGAGCCGTAGATTCCGTTCGGTCCGAGGAAGGGGATGTCCCCCCAGCCGAGGGACCGGGTGACGTACGAGAACGGGCTTGTCCCGGCCAGATACATGAACCCCCACATCAGCGCGGCCACGACGCCGGGCACGGCGTAGGGAATGAAGATCGCCGTGCGCCCGAAGCGCCGCAGTTTCACCCCCGGCGCGTCCAGGAGCAGAGCGAACAGCAGCGCGAGGCCCAGGGTCAACGGCACGGCGATGACCCCGTAGAGCGCCAGATGTCGAAGGCCGGCGGTCAGTTGGGAGTCGTGGAAGACGGAGACGTAGTTGTCGAACCAGACGAACACCGTGGAGCGGGTGCCAAGGGCGCCACCGCCGGTCCGCCGCTGGGCGTAGAAGCTGGAGCCGAGTGCGTACACCACGGGGATCACCGTGAACACGGTGTACAGCACCATGGCGGGTGCGCTGAACAGGTACGGCGCGATGCTGCGACGACGACGGCGGCGAGTCTGCGGCGGAACGGCCGCCGTCACTGACCTGGTGTCCTCGTCGGCAACGGCTGTGTTGGTCATGCGGATGCCCTCTCTGACGCTCTGCGCTCTCCTTCAGTCCACCGCCCTATCCCTTGCTCACCTTGAATCCCTGCTTCTTCAGGTCCTTAACGACGGCTTTCTGCGTGACGGTCAGAACGTCGGCCCATGAAGTGCCGTTGTGTACGGCCGCGTTCATCGCGTCCGTGAATGCGGTCGCTGCGACATCGGTGTTCGGGCCCCAGGTCACAGGACGGGTGTGCTTGGCGATCTCGGCGACGACCTTGTAGTAGTCGGTCTGCTGCGGCATGAGAGCAGGGGGCTTCTGCGCAGTTGCGGCCTTTTGGCCTGCCAGAGCGGCGGGGTAGCCGTTTTGCACGTTGAGGATCATCTTCGCGCCCTGGTCACTGGCGTTGAGCCACTTCGCGAATTCTGCTGCCTGCTTGGGGTGCTTGGACTTGGAGGTGACGATGATCGACGAGCCGCCCTGGAACGAGACGGTCGGGTCGTTGACGTTCCACCGGGGCAGGGGGGCGAGGGCCCACTTGCCGGCGGTCTTCGGCGCCACGCCGTAGACGACACCGGGGGCCCAGGCGGCGGAGGGCCAGGACAGCATCGTGCCGTTGTTCAGCTGCTGGTTGTACGTCGGCGTCAGAATCGGGTCGGCAGTGATGAGCCCGTCCTTGAACATTCCCTGGAAGAAGTCCATCACCTTGCGGGAGTTCGCGCCGTCGATGTTGACGGTCCACTTGTCCCCGTCGACCGACCACCAGTCGTCGCCGGCCTGCGCCGCCACCGCGGCGTACCAGCCCCATCCGTCGGTGCTCAGCGAGGCCATGGTGAGCTTGGGGTTGCGGGCCTTGATCCTGGCGGCCGCATTGCGGTAGTCCTCCCAGGCCACGGGTGCCTTGATGCCGTACTTGTCGAAGACGTCCTTGCGGTAGAGCAGTGCCATGGGGCCGACGTCCTGCGGCAGCCCGTACGTCCGTCCGCTGAAGGTCGTCTGCGCCCACGAGCCGGCCGAATAGTTCTTCCGTACGTCGGAGACATAGTCGGTGATGTCCAGCGGGGCGCCGGCGACGATCATGCGCGGCAGCGCCGTGTTCTCCACCAGCGCGAGATCGGGCGCGTTGCCCGCGCGGATCGCGGCCAGCAGCTTGGCGGACGACTGCTCGCCACCGCCGGCGTCGGTGTGGACCACCTTGATGTCCGGATGTGTGCGGTTGAACTCTTTGACTTCCTGCGCGCTTCCGGGCGCCCACGCCCAGTACTGCAGGGTGGCTTTCCCTCCGGAGGACGTGGAGGTGCCCGCATCCGAGCAGGCGGAGGCGGAGAGAGCGGTGGCGACTGTGGCGGCCGCGGCAGCCACGATATTGCGGAACTTGCTGGTGCGCATGAGTCTCCCTTGACCCGGAGCGGACTCGGTCTCTCGCGCCGACGAGCATCACTCGGGCCGCCGGAGTTTGTCAATGGAGGTGACAAACCCTGGTGCCTGCGTCCGCACAGCAGACGTTTTCCGCCAGCGTCACCAGGACTTCGGGGCCCAGACGACGCTGGAGCGACCGGCGCTCAGCGGCGGTGGAACACCGCGCTCGGCACAGCAACCGCCCGGCATCGAGGCCGGGCGACGGGCAGATGACGGCCCGATCCCGGAGTGCGCCTGCGCGCAAGGGGAGGCCAGCGCTTAGCGGTCGGCCGCCCGCGGACCGCAGTGACGCCTGGCGCGACCTGTGAGGCGAGCGGCGGCGCTGGCCAGTCCGGCGGCGCACAGGCAGCTGCTGCCAGCAGAGCATGACGGCCTGCGCCGGGACGGCGTCACCGGGCGCAGAGACCGGAGCAATTGTCCCGGGGGACGGAGCGGACAGGCGGCGTAGAACACTGGACGCGCGCGGCAATGTCTCACGGGCAGGCCGGCGTGCGAAGCCTCCGGCGTTGGCTGTCTGCGTGGTCGACAGCCCTCTGCCGGAGGCTTCACCGGCACTTCAGGGCCAACCCCTCGCCCTGCCGAGGCGGGGGCCACTCAGTGGTCGTGCTCGGCGAGGCGTCGGTACAGCGCCAGCCCGGCGGCCGCGCGTGCCCATTCGAGGAAGTCGAACACCGTGACCTCGATGACCGGTGGGTCCGGCACGGTGTACACGGACCGCATCCCCTCGTCGAAGTCCTTGGTACGGGAGTCGAGGAGCAACGGGCTGTCCCCCGTCAGGATCACCTTGTCGGGATCTAGCAGATTCAGGATGTGCCCGGCCGCCACGCCGAGCCCGCGCGCAGCGCGCGCCAGCCGCTCTGACGCCGTCTGCTCGCCCTGTGCGGCTTGGCCGATGACGTCGCCGAGTGTCTGCGCGTCGGCGATATCGTTCACGATCGAGGTCGTGGAGCTTTCCGCCCACAAGCAGCCGCGATGTCCCAGGGGGCACCTCGCGCCGTCATTCGCGACCTGGACGTGGGAGAACCTGCCCGCCCTGCCGTGCGCGCCCAGGATGATCTTGCGGTCGGCGACGAGTCCAAAACCGATGTCCCGCCCGAGGGAGATGAGGGCCATGCTGTCCTGGTCCTCGGCCAGGCGCGGCCATTGCTCGAACGCCGTGAGGGCGATGATGTCGTCCTCGGCCCATACCGGTATGCCGAACTCCTTCTCCCATTCCGACCGGGTTGCCTCGGGCGCCACGGCCTGGAGGCCGAACCCTTCTGTGGCTCCGTCGATTCGCTCCACTGATCCGCACACGGCCAGTGCCGCCACGCGCAGGCCGTCGGCCTTCGCCTTGGTCAGCCACGTGCGGCATTGCGCGCCGATGACGGACGGGTCCAGTTCGGCGACGTGCTGGCGTCGCTCCCAGACCACCTTGTTGGTGAGATCGATTACCGCGGCGACCAGTTCGTCCGCACGGACATGAACGCCGAGGAAGTGGAAGAGGTCGGTCTTGGCGAGGAGCATGTCGGCGGGTCGGCCCGTGTTGGCCCTCTGCTCCCTGCCGCCTTCGACGATGAGACCCGCGGCCTCGAGATCGCGTGCGATCGCCGTCATCCGGGTGCGGGACAGGCCGAGCTCTTTCGCCACCTCGCTCTTGGAGAGCCCACCGTTCCACAGGATGCGGTTGTACGCCGACTGCGTCGTCGGATGCAGCCGTGGCCATCCGAGGCCGGCCCCGGCAGGCGATGCGGGGTCGTCAGGTGCGCTTGTCATGAATCCATCCAACACACTCTCGGCATCGGCGCGCCATGGCGCGCTCACGCAACACAAGGTTCATTTTCGAGGCCAAGCAGCGTCGGCATCGATCACTGCGAGCGTACGGATCGCCGGACGGCCGCGGGATGCTTCGATTCTGACCTTGACTTTGTCGACGACGCGCGGAGGAAAGCGCAGAATCCGCTGGTAGCCGACCGAATTCGCCTCGGCCAGCACCCGATCGCTCCCTTCGGACACCCCGATCACCACCACACGCTCGAGGCGCTGGCCCTGGGTGATGTCCTCGCGGATGACCACGGCGCCCACCTCGGTGGGATCACCGAAAACGAGCGAGGCGGTCGGCACGGCATCGAACGCCTCCGGGCGCCACAGGTACGGTGCCGCCGTATCGGCGGCCAGGCGCGTGAGGACGGACTGGTCAGCCACGGACTCGCCCGACCGGGTGCGCGGCTCCCCGGACGACAGCTCGATGTCCGCGTCCAGCACTCCGTTTCGCCACGCCCGGATGCGTTCGCCCAGCCCCGCCAGTGAGGCGACGTCAGGAGCGGCCACATGCCCGCGGGCATCGGGTGGCACATTCAGCAGCAGGCACGCGTTGCCGCCGACCGCGTCGCACCACAGGTCGAAGAGTTCGTCGGCGGAGCGAACGGAGTTGTCCTCGTTCCGGTGGTAGAACCACCCCGGCCGGATGGACGTGTTCACCTCGGCCGGATACCACACAAGGTCGTCGAGGCGGCCCGCGAGGGCTTCGCGGCTGCCCAGGTCCTCTTCGTCGCTTCGGACGAGCCGTGAAAACGCCCCGTCGTCGGCGCGCTGCGAGCGATCGGCGACGCGTTCGACGTCGCGCAGCGCGGCGGGTACGACGCTCCATTCGTCAGGCCGGGTGTGCCCGGCCTCGTTCCCGCACCACCGGACATCCGGGCCACAGACCGAGATCACGGCACCGGGTTGCAGCCGGCGTACGACCGCGTAGTAGCGCTCCCAGTCGTACTCCTGGTATGCACCGCCGGGGCCCTCGCCGTTGGCGCCGTCGAACCAGACCGAGAAGATCTCGCCGTATCCGGACAGCAGCTCCTCCAGCTGGCATACGAAGAAGTCGTCGTACGCCTTCCCCGAGCCATACGACGCCTCCGTGCGGTCCCACGGCGAGAGATAGATCCCGAACTTCAGACCGTGGCGTCGCGCCGCATCGGCTGCGAGCCGCACGAGGTCACCCTTCCCCTCCTGCCACCTGGCGGCGGCGACCGAGTGCGCGGTCACCTGCGAGGGCCAGAGGCAGAAGCCGTCGTGATGCTTGGCCGTGAGAATGGCACCTGTCATCCCCGCTGCAGCGATCACCGACATCCACTGATCTACGTCGAGGTCGGACGGGTCGAACAGGGCCGGGTCCTCGCCACCCACACCCCACTCGCGATCCGTCATCGTGTTCATGCCGAAGTGGATGAAGGCGTAGAACCCCATCGACTGCCACGCCACCTGTCGTGCGCTGGGCCTCACCGCGGTCAGCGCCCGGATCTCGTCGGCAGCATCGACGGCACAAGAAGGGGGCAGGATGTCATCGGCCATTCGAGTCGTCCCGTTCGTAGTTGCGTGTTTGTCACCTCGATTTACAAACTGAGACCCTATCTTTCCGTCGAACTGTTGGTCCATACGGCCTTCGCGTTCAGCCCGGCATGACACGGTCACGGGACCGGTACAGGGGTCGACGAGAGTCGCGGTCGGCAATGCGCCTGCGGGGTATGCCGAGGCGCGCAGTGAGTACGGCCGACATAGCCGCTGCCCTACCCTCCCCCAATCAGCAACTAGCGGTTCTACGTGGCCAGTTGTGTCTCAAGAGACGTGACGTGGATATTTGGTTCTGATTCATCACACGTCGGCAGTCGGACCTTGAGACCGCAGCCGAGCGCACCTGGCGCAACATGTGCTCCAGGGTCTACATAACGTGTCAGGGCTCACTGTGCTGGGAGATCGGCCCGGCTGCGTACCACGCCCTGCTCCGACGGCGGCCTGCCAGTGTGGAGTCTAGAAAGGCGCACAGCCGCTTCTGCTGCTCGAAGACCCGCAGAGGCAGTCCGCGCCGCAGGTGCTGGATCAGTATCTGGGTTTCCCGACTGAGGTAGTCGCCGTCCTGCAGGCAACCTGGCACCGTGAGGACGCTGCCGTTCCAGGAGGGGCCGACTGCATGTCCGGCGCCGGTACCGTCGGCACGAACAGGAAGGTGTTCGGTGTGGTGCCGCTGGAGCCGCCGTTGCCGGACCGGCTCCCGCCATAGAGGTCGTGGAGCTGGCGACGCCGCACGACGGTTCCCGGCGGAACGACCCAGGGGATGCTGCCCACGGGGTCGTCTGCTGCGGCCCTTTGTAGGCGCGGAAGCTCTGCCCACTGCTCCCGGGGCAGGTTCAGCTGTGGAAGCTGGTCCCCAACCCCGTCGACCTCTTGGTGATCGACGGCGCCGGCCACTACGAGATGTACGACGAGCCCGCATACGTCGATGCCGCCGCCGAACGACTCTCCAGCTTCTATGCGAACAACCTGTAAGGCATCCGAACCGGCGAACCTGTGCGGTCCAGCACCAGCCAGACGGCCGATCCCCACGAACCTAGCAGAGCCATTTTGCGGCCTCCTGGGGCTCGGGAGCGCTGGTGGGGCATCCTCCCGATCCTCGGCATCCGCGAGCCTGATCAGCGTCTCCGTTTCCCCGGGCCAGGGCGGACTTGAACGCGCTAGGCAGTTTCGTTTGGATCACCGGGCGGACCAGAGAAAGATCCCGGCGATGTGGAGTCCGGCCAGGTAGATGGTCGCGGTCTTCTCGTAGCGGGTCGCGATGCCTCGCCACTGCTTCAGGCGGTTGATGCACCGCTCGACGGTGTTGCGCTGCTTGTAGATCTCGCGGTCGAAGGCCGGCGGCCTGCCACCCCGGCTGCCCCGTCGCTGCCGGTGACCTCGCTGGTCCGCCGGGAGCGGGATCACCGCCCGGATGCCGCGCTTGCGCAGGTGGTCGCGGATCGCGCGGGACGAATAGGCCTTGTCCGACAGGACCACGTCCGGTCTGGTGCGCGGACGACCACGTCGTCGGGGAACGCGCAGGCGGGCCATGACGTCGGTGAAGGCGGGTGCATCACCGGCCTGTCCGGCGGTGAGCACGAACGCGAGGGGCCGGCAGCGGCCGTCGGCAGCGAGGTGGATCTTCGTGGTCAGTCCACCCCGGGACCGGCCGATGGCATGGTCGGCCGGTTCACCGGCTGGGGCCCCTTTTTGCGGGCTCCGGCCGCATGCTGGTGAGCGCGCACGATCGTGGAGTCCACCGATACGGCCCATGCCAGGTCCTCATCGGCGTCAGCCTGGGCCATCAGCGTGGTGAAGACGCGCTCCCAGGTGCCGTCGACGGCCCACATCCGCAGCCGGTTGTAGACGCCACGCCAGTTGCCGAACTTCTCCGGCAGGTGAACCCACTGCGTTCCGGTCTGGAACTTGAACGCGATGGCGTCAATCACCTCCCGATGATCCCGCCAGCGACCACCGCGTTGCGGCGACCGGTCCGGTAGCAACGGCTCGATCCGCGCCCACTGCGCATCTGTTAACGGCACATCAGGACCAACGACCGACTGATCCAAACGAAACTGCCTAGTAGTGCTTCGTTAGGTCTATGCGTTTGCGCTGATCAAGAGCATGTTGGGTACGTGGACATGCGTGAAGTGAACCGATTACGGGCCGGGTTGGGGCTGTTCGTGGAGGATGTGTTCGCCTCGGTGCCGCGCAAGGATCAGCGGGCCAAGGGCGAGTGCTATCTGCGCGGGCTGATGCTGGACGGTCGGCGCAAGTCGATCCAGCCGATGGCAAAGCGGCTGCCGGACGGGAACATGCAGGCCTTGCAGCAGTTCGTGAACCAGTCGCCGTGGCCGTGGGCGCCGGTGCGGCGGCGGATCGCCGAGCGGCTGGTGAGGGTGGTCAAGCCCGAGGTGTGGGTCATCGACGGGGCACTGGGAAAGCGGGCCAACTGCCAGGTCGCCGTCAGCGTGCACGCCGCCACCGACACGGCCTCCTGCCCGCTGGAGTGGGAGCTGTTTCTGCCCGAGGAATGGGCCCACGACCTTCTGCGGCGCACGGCTGCGGGGGTGCCCGAGGAGGTGGGGCATGTGACCAAGCCCCGTCTGGCGTTGGGGCTGTTGGAGAGGCTGGCCGGCTGGCTGGGCTCAGTGCCGGTGCTCGTGGCCGATGCCGGTTATGGCCGCAGTGTCTCCTTCCGTCTGGCCCTGGAGGAACGCGGCTGGTCCTACGTCATGGCCGTCGAGCCCAAAGAGATCGCCCGCCCGGCTGATGCCGTGCCGTATTTGCCGCCCTACCAGGGCCTGGGTCCGCCCACGTTGCCCCGCTACCGCGAGCCGGCCCGTCCCCTGCACCAGCTGGTCGGGGCGGACGCCTGCTTCGAGGCCGTCACCTGGCGCCAGGGCAGCAAAGGGTCGATGACCTCACGCTTTGCGGTGCTCCAGGTGCGACCGTCGGGCAAGGAAGCCACCCGCACCGCTCAGGAACAGGCCGGTGGACGCAGCAGGTGGGACGGGGTGCTGCCCTTACGGACGCTGCTGGTCGAACAGCCCGAAGAAGCCGACGAGCCCACCAACTACTGGATGTCCAACCTTCCCGCCACCACCCCCATCGCCGATCTGGTGCGCTTTGCGAAGATGCGCTGGCGCGTCGAGCACGACTACCGCGAACTCAAACACGGCCTGGGCCTGGACCATTTCGAAGGCCGCACCTGGCGCGGCTGGCACCACCACGTCACCCTCGTCACCGCCGCACAAGCCTTCCTCACCCTGCGGCGCTACGACCCAAAAGCCCTCACGACAGCCTGAGTCTCTACCAAGTCCTCGACGCGTTACAGGACCTGCTGCGGTGCTGGGACGGCACCTGCACCACCTGCGGCCGCCCCCTCACCACCCGCAGAACCAGAACCTAACGAAGCACT
>NZ_KQ948756.1 GCF_001514195.1 Streptomyces griseorubiginosus
TGACCGGACCGTGTTGTGCGCGCAACGAGAGGGCGAATTGGTGGGCCTTTTAGCGATGGGCTCTCCCTACGAAGCCGACCTCGATGTCACAGCTGCCGGTCAGCTCTACCAGATTCACGTCCGCCCGGGCATCTGGGGACAAGGCATCGGCAACCACCTGCACGCGGCATTCGTCCAGTTCCTTCGCGATGCGTCGCTGGCCACGGGCGTGCTGGAAGCGTGGGAGCGCAACAGCCGGGCCCAAGCCTTCTACGCCCGGCACGGATGGAAACCCGACGGACACCACCGGCCCGGTCCTGGCAACGCAAACTACATGCGCATGCGCCTCAGCCTGGAACCCGAAGCCCCACCAGGTCGAGGTGACCAGCTCCCTTCACAACCCGGGGCCGGAGACAGGAACTGAACCACCGGCACCTTGCCGACGAAAACGACACCTCGCCGACCACCGCCCCGCCCAAACACCCACCGGTGGGGCGTCGCCGTCACAGCTCATCAGCAACATGAACGCCGCCTCCGTCGGCAACTTCAACGCCGGATAACAGCCGGCGCACAGGCCCTGATGAAAGAAGCCGCTGCGCCTGCAGGCCGCACACGGCGGCGGTGTGTGCGGGCCGCCGGGCAGACAGACGAAACAGACACCGATCCGCGGCAGGATGCAGGCCACCGGCCTCACCCCGCAGCCCGGACACAGCCGGGGACGGCCCCAGCCGCGCACCAACCCTTTCAACTCCCCCGCCAGAGACCATCCTTGGCCCCCTGCCTGGCTGGGTACCCTCCTCTGCCCCGACCCGGCAGGCATCGACCGACCGGACACCAAGGCCCCGACGACGGATGCGTCCGCAACAGCCACGGCCGCGGGTCTGCCTGCACGGACGGCGGGTGCGCCGGCAGGGACAGCGGACGGATTTCGGGCCGTCACAGCGGCGGCAACTTCGGCTGCACCGGGCGCCGGCCCGACCACGCCTCACCCTGAGGCCCGGCCCACCCAGGGTGCTCGCCGGATCCGGTCCCGGATGGGTCGGCGGCGGTGATCCACCCGCCGACCAGCAGATCGGGCGGCCGTTCAGGGACCAGGAGGGCGCCCGGGCCGCAGCGCAGGACCCGGCACAGGACCTCAAGATCATCGAGCCGTGCTGACACCGGGGCCACAGCGGCGGACCACAGGGCCGACACCTTGCCCGCACTGATGAGCAGTCCGGCCTGCGCCAGCAGCCGGCGCATCTCGACCGCCGTGAACACGCCTCGCTCAGCGGCCCGCAGCCCCAACTCCCACCTCATCCTGCCCCCGCCCCCCTCCCTCTGCCGTGTCCGCCGCCGCTGCCTGCCGAGTTCCGCCGCGGGCTGTCCAGGGTGCGGGGCCCAGAAGCCGGCCGGTGAGGCGGTCGCTGGCCTGCTGCCAGGACCACTCGATCCGCTCGGCGGGCACATGTAATGGTGGAGTCGGGTATGGAAACTCCCCGAATACCCCAGGCCTACCTGTCCCGAATGTCCGGCAAGGTCGCATCCGAGGCGGCATAGAGGAATTCCAGGAGCTTGCCGTATGCCTCGCCGTGGGCTCTATCCTGTTCTGCCCCGTGCTGCGGCGTTTCTGATTCATTGTCAACCGCGTGCAGCCAATCGATGACTGCGCCGAAAAACGGCACCAAAGCCCCTGTTGCCGCTTGTGCA
Organism: Streptomyces griseorubiginosus; assembly: GCF_001514195.1. Lineage (GTDB taxonomy): Bacteria > Actinomycetota > Actinomycetes > Streptomycetales > Streptomycetaceae > Streptomyces > Streptomyces griseorubiginosus. The sequence continues at coordinate 1,669 of NZ_KQ948756.1, forward strand.
GCCCTACCCATCTCGCTGGGACCTTCCATGAACACGATGTGCTGCAAGCGGTCGAGCCGGCGGTTCAGAGCTTCGCTGCAGAGGCAACGGGCGGTTAGGCGGCGCTCCTCACGTTCCTCAGAAGGGTCGCTTGCTGCGATACCTCCGAGTTTGATGCCCGCTTCGCTCAATGTTCCGTACACCAGGTGACAGCCTTCGGCGAAAGCCAGGTAGGCGCTCTTGCGTGATTCACGAAGAGCCCGAGTCCGTTCAGCATCTATCTGAAGGAGGGCCTGCCTCAATTGTGTCTCGGACTGGATCTCGGCCTGCTTCTCTGCCTTCCTTCCGGTGATCCAGGCGGATGCCGTGGCGCCGACTGCGCCGACCGCGGCGCCGATGACGCCGCCGAGAAGCCCTGCAAGTCCTGCGTCCATGGCACGATTCTGGTGGCCAGGCGATGCACGTTGCCAGTACCGCGCGATCATTGAGCCCGGCCACTCAACCAGACCACAGCGGGTCTCAACTAGCGACGCCGGCCGCGCAGGCGCCCCAGACCCCGGCCGCAGCCCGCTGCCACCTGACAGCGCCGGAGATGCCGATGCCAAGAGTACGGGCGACGACCCCACAGCCGCTCGCCCTCGCCCCCCACACCTGGCTGCCGGCCACCGCCAACTTCGCGTGGCGTGCGTCGGCGCCGAACAAGCCGGCATCGCCCGGCACCCGACCCTCAACGAACAGACACCCGAGCACCACCCTGCCCGCGTCCACGCCTACAACGACCTCGGCTCCCACCTCACGCACCCGCTCACCCAATCCGCAACCGGACCCGCCCCACTCCTCCCCAGCCCCCACCCACCCCCCACGCAGCCACCACACCCATCCCCCTCGCCACCAACCGGGCGCGGTGGATCACCGGAGCCTCCCTCGACGCCTCCGGCAGCAGCCTCCTCGGCTAGGCAGTTTCGTTTGGATCAGTCGGTCGTTGGTCCGGGTGTGCCGTTAACAGATGCCCAGTGGGCGCGGATTGAGCCGTTGCTCCCGGACCGGACGCCGAAGCGGGGTGGTCGCTGGCGGGATCATCGTGAGGTGATCGACGCGATCGCGTTCAAGTTCCAGACCGGAACGCAGTGGGTCCACCTGCCGGAGAGGTACGGAAACTGGCGGGGGGTCTACAACCGGCTGCGGATGTGGGCCGTCAACGGCACCTGGGAGCGGGTGTTCACCGCGCTGATGGCACAGGCCGACGCCGATGAGGACCTCGGCTGGGCGGTGTCCGTCGATTCCACGATCGTGCGAGCTCACCAGCACGCGGCCGGGGCCCGCAAAAGGGGGCTCCGCCCGGCGAACCCGGCGACCACGCCATCGGCCGGTCCCGCGGCGGGCTGACGACCAAGATCCACCTGGCCGCCGATGCCCGCTGCCGACCTCTCGCGTTCGTTCTCACCGCCGGACAAGCAGGTGATGCAACGGCCTTCACCGACGTCATGGCCCGCCTGCGCGTTCCCCGGCAGCGCGGACGTCCTCGCACCAGGCCGGACGTGGTCCTGGCGGACAAAGCCTATTCCTCCCGCGCGATCCGCAGCCACCTGCGCAAGCGCGGCATCCGGGCGGTGATCCCGGGCCCGGCAGATCAGCGTGGCCACCGGCTGCGTCGAGGCAGCCGGGGCGGCAGGCCGCAGTGTTTGACCGCGAGGCCTACAAGCAGCGCAACACTGTCGAACGGTGCATCAACCGCCTCAAGCAGTGGCGCGGGATCGCTACCTGCTACGAGAAGACAGCCACGATCTACCTGGCCGCACTCCACATCGCGGGCATCTTCCTGTGGTCAGCCCGCTGATCCACACGAAAGCCCCTAGCCGGTGACGCTGGAAAAGGTCCACTGCTGGTTGGTGCTGCCCCTGTCCCGGGCCCGGTCCGAAGATCGAGCACCCATCGTGAGCGGTTCCGCTTGTGGTTGCCACCACAAACACCGGGCGGTTCATTGTTGTCCGGGACCGAGTGCGGGCCGGGGCGCAGCCTCTTGACTCTATCTAGCGAAAGCGGGGCGGCCCGCGACGGGACGCCCGCCCTGCTTCGCCCGCCCCTCGACGGGGTCCCCGACGCAGTGGAAGGAATGCAGGATGCAGCAGATCAGGTTTCCGCAGAACGAGTTCCAGAGTTTCGAGGCGCCCATGCGCGCGGAGGTCGACATCCGAGGACTGGAAGTAGTTCAGGGCAAGGTTCCGGAGCATCTCGACGGCGGCTTCTACCGACTGCTCGGCGATCGCCAGTGGCCTTCCTTCACCGAAAACGACATCTTCCTGCTGAACGAAGATGGCATGGCGTCATGCCTGCGCATCTCGAACGGCCGCGTGGACTTCCGGACACGGTATGTCAGAACTCCGCGATTCGTTGCCGAGGAGCAGGCCGGCCGGGCACTTTTCGGCGCGTACCGCAACCCGTTCACCGACGACCCGTCAGTGCAAGGCGTCCGCCGCGGAACAGCCAACGTGACCATGCTCTCGCACGCCGGCAAGTTCTTCGCCCTCAAGGAGGACAGCCCGCCGGTCGAGATGGATCCCTTCACCCTGGAGACGATCGGGGAGTACACCTTCGGCGGAGACTTCACGTCCGAAGCCTGCACCGCCCATCCGAAGATCGACCCGCGCACCGGCGAACTGGTGTTCTTCGGCTACTGCGCCAAAGGCCCGGCCACGAAAGATATCGCATACTACGAGGCGGACCGCAACGGGAAGATCATCCACGAGACCTGGTTCGAAGCACCGTACACCTGCATGGTGCACGACATCATGGTGACCCAAAACTACGTGGTGTTCCCTATCACGCCGCTGCGTCACGAATACGAATGGCTGGAGAAGCGCGAGCCGGCGTTCAAGTACGACACCAGCGAGCAGGTGCACCTTGGTGTACTGCCGCGCAAGGGCACCGCAGATCAGATTCGCTGGTTCGTCGGCCCCAACCAGTGTCACGGGCACACCGTGGGCGCCTATGACGACAGTCGCTACATCTACGCCGACAACACGCTGAGTGTCCGCAGCTTCTTCCCGTTCTTCCCCAACGCCGACGGTTCGCCGTTCGACCCGGAAGACACGAAACCCTACATGAAGCGCTGGGTCATCGACATGGGTAGCGAGGGCGACACTTTCACGGAGCGTCAGCTGCTGCAGTATCCCTGCGAACTCCCGCGCATCGATACCCGTTTCGAGACCCAGCCCTACAGCTTCTGTGCACTGAACCTTCTTGATGTGCCCGGTCAGAATCGAGTCGGCGGCGGGTGGCAGTGGATCGCGACCATGGATGTCACCGGAAAGAAGCCGACCCGGATTCGCTACGCTGGCGACAACTGCTCGATCAGCGAGCCCCAGTTCGTTCCGGCGCACGACGGGGCTGCCGAAGGTGAAGGCTATGTCCTCGTTGTCGTCGGACGACACGACGAAATGCGCAGCGAGTTCCTGATCCTCGACGCGCAGAATATCGACGGCCCGCCGATTGCGACCGTCGCCCTGCCGATGCGCGTGCGCAGCACGGGCCACGGATTCTGGTACGGGAAGCGTCAACTGATGGGCGAGACGCATCTTCTCGGGGCGAACTGACATGTCGCGCCTCGCCGGAAAAGTTGCGCTCGTCACCGGTGCCAGCCGCGGTATCGGCCGCGCCATCGCCTGTCGCCTCGCCACCGATGGCGCCTTCGTCGTCATCCACTACGGGAAAAGTGAAGAAGGCGCCCGAGAAACACTCGCCATGATAGAAGCGGAAGGCGGGAGTGGCTGCATCGTACAGGCCGATCTCGGCAAGCCGGCTCAGTCCGTCATTCCCATGTTCGAGGCTATCGACGGTGAGTTGACTGGGCGGCAGTCCGGCAAGGACCTGGACATCTTGGTCAATAACGCCGGGCAGATGGTTGTCGGAACCATCGAAACCATTACCGAAGCACAGTTCGACGATGCCTTCACTGTGGATGTGAAGGCGCCATTCTTCATCACCCAGGCTGCGCTGGCCCGGTTGCGCGACGGTGGGCGCATCATCAACATCTCGTCCGGCACCGCGCGTGTCGTCAATCCCGGGGTGATCGCCTATGCCATGGCGAAAGGTGTGCTCGAGGTCTTCAGTAAGACCCTGGCGCTACATCTCGGTCAGCGCCAGATCACCGTCAACACGGTGGCCCCCGGACCAACGGGCACCGAGGAGTTTCTGAGGATGTCGGCGGGCGACCCCGGTTTTGTGAAGCAGGCAGCAGCGCAATCCGCGCTCGGACGTATCGGCACGCCCGAGGAGATCGCAGACATCGTGGCCTTCGTCGCGAGTGGTGAATCCAATTGGATCACCGGACAAGTCATCGATGCGACCGGCGGAACCTTCCTCGGCTAATACTCCAGCTGTAGATCGCGATCTTGCTGGTCTGGGCTGCTCCGGGAACAGGTGTGGCCATCGGTGATCATCGGCGTGTGAAGACGGAAGATCAGTCGGTGGCCGCAGGTCACTGCATAGATCCTGGCAGCTGGCAGGCCGCGTTTGAGGTTCTGATGGGTCGCATCGCGCGACGGTTCGGCCGGGTGGAACCGCGGCGCCGGGTACGGGCGTTCGTGCTCGGGCTGCTGTCGGACCTGCCGCGCAAGAACTGTTGGACGCTCGCTGAGTATGCCGGGTACGCGAGTCCGTACGGTCTGCAGCACCTGTTGTCGCGGGCTCGATGGGATGCAGACGCGGTACGTGACGACGTCCGCGGTTTCGTCGCCGAGAACCTGCATCACCAGGACGCGGTGTTGGTCGTCGACGAGACCGGTGACTGGAAGAAGGGTATGCACACCGTGGGCGTGCAGCGCCAGTACGCCGGCACCGCTGGACGCATCGAGAACAGTCAGGTCGCCGTCTACCTCG
>NZ_KQ948757.1:2229-2910 GCF_001514195.1 Streptomyces griseorubiginosus
TGGGTGGCTGGTCGTTGTTTGAGAACTGCACAGTGGACGCGAGCATCTGTGGCCAAGTTTTTAAGGGCGCACGGTGGATGCCTTGGCACCAGGAACCGATGAAGGACGTGGGAGGCCACGATAGTCCCCGGGGAGTCGTCAACCAGGCTTTGATCCGGGGGTTTCCGAATGGGGAAACCCGGCAGTCGTCATGGGCTGTCACCCGCTGCTGAACACATAGGCAGTGTGGAGGGAACGCGGGGAAGTGAAACATCTCAGTACCCGCAGGAAGAGAAAACAACCGTGATTCCGGGAGTAGTGGCGAGCGAAACCGGATGAGGCCAAACCGTATGCGTGTGAGACCCGGCAGGGGTTGCGCATGCGGGGTTGTGGGATCTCTCTTCTGTCGTCTGCCGGCGACAGGACGAGTCAGAAACCGTTGATGTAGGCGAAGGACATGCGAAAGGTCCGGCGTAGAGGGTAAGACCCCCGTAGTCGAAACGTCAGCGGCTCGTTTGAGAGACACCCAAGTAGCACGGGGCCCGAGAAATCCCGTGTGAATCTGGCGGGACCACCCGCTAAGCCTAAATATTCCCTGGTGACCGATAGCGGATAGTACCGTGAGGGAATGGTGAAAAGTACCGCGGGAGCGGAGTGAAATAGTACCTGAAACCGTGTGCCTACAAGCCGTGGGAGCGTCGG
>NZ_KQ948757.1:3523-4310 GCF_001514195.1 Streptomyces griseorubiginosus
CAGTAGCACGCTCAAGACCCGAAGCGGAGTGATCTAGCCATGGGCAGGTTGAAGCGGAGGTAAGACTTCGTGGAGGACCGAACCCACCAGGGTTGAAAACCTGGGGGATGACCTGTGGTTAGGGGTGAAAGGCCAATCAAACTCCGTGATAGCTGGTTCTCCCCGAAATGCATTTAGGTGCAGCGTCGTGTGTTTCTTGCCGGAGGTAGAGCACTGGATAGGCGATGGGCCCTACCGGGTTACTGACCTTAGCCAAACTCCGAATGCCGGTAAGTGAGAGCGCGGCAGTGAGACTGTGGGGGATAAGCTCCATGGTCGAGAGGGAAACAGCCCAGAGCATCGACTAAGGCCCCTAAGCGTACGCTAAGTGGGAAAGGATGTGGAGTCGCAGAGACAACCAGGAGGTTGGCTTAGAAGCAGCCACCCTTGAAAGAGTGCGTAATAGCTCACTGGTCTAGTGATTCCGCGCCGACAATGTAGCGGGGCTCAAGCGTACCGCCGAAGTCGTGTCATTGCAGCAAGAGGGCCAACGCCCGCTGTGATGGGTAGGGGAGCGTCGTGTGCCGGGTGAAGCTGCGCCGGAAGGCAGTGGTGGACGGTTCACGAGTGAGAATGCAGGCATGAGTAGCGATACACACGTGGGAAACGTGTGCGCCGATTGACTAAGGGTTCCTGGGTCAAGCTGATCTGCCCAGGGTAAGTCGGGACCTAAGGCGAGGCCGACAGGCGTAGTCGATGGATAACCGGTTGATATTCCGGTACCCGCTGTGAAGCGTCAAACATCGAA
>NZ_KQ948757.1:4861-5482 GCF_001514195.1 Streptomyces griseorubiginosus
CTGAGACCTGATGCCGAGCCGATTGTGGTGAAGTGGATGATCCTATGCTGTCGAGAAAAGCCTCTAGCGAGTTTCATGGCGGCCCGTACCCTAAACCGACTCAGGTGGTCAGGTAGAGAATACCGAGGCGTTCGGGTGAACTATGGTTAAGGAACTCGGCAAAATGCCCCCGTAACTTCGGGAGAAGGGGGGCCACATCCGGTGATCCGATTTACTCGGTGAGCTGGGGGTGGCCGCAGAGACCAGCGAGAAGCGACTGTTTACTAAAAACACAGGTCCGTGCGAAGCCGTAAGGCGATGTATACGGACTGACGCCTGCCCGGTGCTGGAACGTTAAGGGGACCGGTTAGTCACATTTCGGTGTGGCGAAGCTGAGAACTTAAGCGCCAGTAAACGGCGGTGGTAACTATAACCATCCTAAGGTAGCGAAATTCCTTGTCGGGTAAGTTCCGACCTGCACGAATGGCGTAACGACTTCTCGACTGTCTCAACCATAGGCCCGGTGAAATTGCACTACGAGTAAAGATGCTCGTTTCGCGCAGCAGGACGGAAAGACCCCGGGACCTTTACTACAGTTTGATATTGGTGTTCGGTTCGGCTTGTGTAGGATAGCTGGGAGAC
>NZ_KQ948757.1:5696-6476 GCF_001514195.1 Streptomyces griseorubiginosus
GGGTGGAGTCGTCGTTGAAATACCAGTCTGGTCGTGCTGGATGTCTAACCTGGGTCCGTGATCCGGATCAGGGACAGTGTCTGATGGGTAGTTTAACTGGGGCGGTTGCCTCCTAAAGGGTAACGGAGGCGCCCAAAGGTTCCCTCAGCCTGGTTGGTAATCAGGTGTTGAGTGTAAGTGCACAAGGGAGCTTGACTGTGAGACCGACGGGTCGAGCAGGGACGAAAGTCGGGACTAGTGATCCGGCGGTGGCTTGTGGAAGCGCCGTCGCTCAACGGATAAAAGGTACCCCGGGGATAACAGGCTGATCTTCCCCAAGAGTCCATATCGACGGGATGGTTTGGCACCTCGATGTCGGCTCGTCGCATCCTGGGGCTGGAGTCGGTCCCAAGGGTTGGGCTGTTCGCCCATTAAAGCGGTACGCGAGCTGGGTTTAGAACGTCGTGAGACAGTTCGGTCCCTATCCGCTGCGCGCGCAGGAACATTGAGAAGGGCTGTCCCTAGTACGAGAGGACCGGGACGGACGAACCTCTGGTGTGCCAGTTGTTCTGCCAAGGGCATGGCTGGTTGGCTACGTTCGGGAGGGATAACCGCTGAAAGCATCTAAGCGGGAAGCCTGCTTCGAGATGAGTGTTCCCACCCCCTTTGAGGGGTTAAGGCTCCCAGTAGACGACTGGGTTGATAGGCCGGATCTGGAAGCCCAGTAATGGGTGGAGGTGACCGGTACTAATAGGCCGAGGGCTTGTCCATATTTGCTCGCGTCCACTGTGTTAGTTCTGA
>NZ_KQ948758.1 GCF_001514195.1 Streptomyces griseorubiginosus
GAGCCCGGAGGCGGCCGTGGTGCCGCCTTCGGGCCCTGCCCCGTCCCAGCGCGTCCCGCAGGGCCACAAGCGTCTGCTGACCCGCCGTGACCGCATCACGCTCGCCTTCATGGCGGGCGTGCCGACCGTGCTGCACGTGCTGCTGGTGTGGGTGACCGCGCTGGCGTCGATCGCGTTGGCGTTCACCAGCTGGGACGGCATCGGCTTCGACTCGATCAAGTGGGTCGGCCTGGACAACTTCCGTCAGTTGTTCACCGACAACCCGCAGTTCTGGCCCGCGGTCGAGCACAACGTGATCTGGTTCGTGGTCCTCATCGCGATCCCGACCCCGCTCGGCCTGTTCCTGGCCGTCCAGCTGGACAAGAACATCCGTTTCTCCCGCGTCTACCAGACCGCGTTCTTCCTGCCCGTGGTGGTCTCCCTCGCGGTGACCGGGTTCGTGTGGCAGCTGGTCTACAACCCCGACACCGGCCTGATCAACAGCCTCATCGGGGCGAACAAGCCCGGCCACTACATCGACTGGATCGGCGACCCCAAACTCAACCTGTGGGCCGTGCTGATCGCCGCGTCCTGGCGCCACACCGGCTACATGATGATCCTCTACCTGGCCGGCCTCAAGGGCGTCGACCCCTCGCTGCGGGAGGCGTCCTCGCTGGACGGGGCGAACGAGTGGCAGACGTTCAAGAACGTCATCTTCCCCACCCTGCGCCCCACCAACACCGTCGTCCTGGTCGTCACCATCATCGAAGCCCTGCGCGCCTTCGACCTGGTCTTCGTCTTCAACAAGGGCGCCCAGGGCACCGAACTGCTGTCCATCCTGATCACCAACAACATCATCGGAGAGTCCAGCCGGATCGGCTACGGCTCCGCGATCGCCGTGGTCCTGCTGGTCATCTCCCTCGTCGTGATCATCCCCTACCTGATCGCGACCTTCCGCAAGGAGCGCCGCGCATGAGCACCCTGACCGCCGGCGCCCCGGCCAAGCAGCGCACCCCGATCCGCCCGGCCCGGATCCTGCTGCACACCTTCCT
>NZ_KQ948759.1 GCF_001514195.1 Streptomyces griseorubiginosus
CTAGGGTCCGTCTTCAAACGGATCTTGCCCACAGCAGGAATGACGCGAGTGTGACCGCCGCTTCGTAGGAGACGGCGGTCTTCTCGTATCGAGTTGCGATGCCGCGGAACCCCTTGAGCCGGTTGAAGCAACGCTCAACGATGTTGCGTTGTCGGTAGATGTGCCGGTCGAACACTGGTGGGCGCCCGCCTTGGCGGCCGCGGTTGTACCGGTGTCGCTGCTGGTCGCTCTTCTCCGGGATGGTGTGCGCGATACCGCGTCGCCGCAGGTAGGCGCGGAAGCCGCGGGAGCTGTAAGCCTTGTCCGCGATGACGTGGTCGGGTCTGCAGCGTGGTCGGCCCGGGCCGGTGCGCGGGACCCGGATGCGTTCCAGGAGGGGGCGTGCGCAGACGCTGTCGTGGCGTTGACCCGGTGTCACCAGGATTGCCAGTGGCCGTCCCTGACCGTCGCAGGCGAGATGGACTTTGGTGGTCAGGCCTCCTCGGGATCGGCCGAGGGCGTGATCGTCCGGTTCGTCCGGCCTGCTGATCCCCCTTTTCGGCCAGTGGCGGCGGCATGCTGGTGGGCGCGGACGATGGTGGAGTCGATCTGGACGAGCCAGTCGATGTCACCGCCCGCGTCCGCACGAGCTTGGATCTGCTGCAGGGCCTGGGTGAACACGCCGTCCAAGGCATAACGGCGGAAGCGGGTGTAGACCGTCTTCCACGGCCCGTAGCGTTCCGGCAGGTCACGCCAGGAGATCCCGGTCCTGATCTTGTAGACCATCCCGTTAATGACCTGCCGGTCCGACACCCGCGGCCGGCCCGTCGAGGCCTGCGGTATCAGCGGAGCGAGTAACTCCCACTCCTGGTCGGTGAGTTCATGACGGCGTATCACCCCACCATGATCCACCATCCGGTGATCTTTGAAGACGAACCCTAGT
>NZ_KQ948760.1 GCF_001514195.1 Streptomyces griseorubiginosus
AACTGGCTCTAACAAAAGCGGATTGATCATGTGACTGTCGGCTTGATCGCTCGTTGATGAGGACATGGGGAAGCGTCAGTCGCGGCCGTGGATCGTGTCGGACGAACTGTGGTCGCTCATCGAACCGTTGTTGCCCGAGCCACCGCCCAAGCAGGTCGAGGGGCGGCCACGAGTGCCCGACCGGCAGGCCCTGAGCGGCATCCTCTTCGTCCTGCACACCGGCATCCAGTGGGAGTACCTGCCCCAGGAGCTCGGCTTCGGCTCGGGCATGACGTGCTGGCGGCGCCTTGCGGCCTGGAACGAGGCCGGTGTCTGGGACCAACTGCACCAGCTGCTGCTGAACAGGCTGCGCTCGAAGAACCAGCTGGACTGGTCGCGGGCGGTGATCGACTCCTCCCACGTCCGGGCCGCCCGCCGAGGCCCAAAAGCGGACCCAGCCCGGTCGACCGCGCACGCCCGGGCAGCAAGCACCACATCATCACCGACGGCCAGGGCATCCCGCTCGCGGTGTCACTGACCGGCGGCAACCGCAACGACGTCACCCAACTGCTGCCCCTGCTGGACAAGATCCCGGCAGTGGCGGGCGTCGTCGGCCGGCCGCGCAGACGGCCCGACATGCTCTTCGCCGACCGCGGCTACGACCACGACAAATACCGCCGACTCCTGCGGCAGCGTGGCATCCGGCCCGCGATCGCCGAACGCGGTCAGTCACACGGCACCGGCCTGGGCACTTTCCGCTGGGTCGTTGAGCGCACCATCTCCTGGCTGCACGGCTTCCGCCGCCTGCGCATCCGCTGGGAACGACGCGACGACATCCACGAGGCCTTCCTCGGACTCGCGGTCTGCCTGATCACCCACCGCCACGTCCAGAGGCTTTGTTAGGGCCAGTAAG
>NZ_KQ948761.1 GCF_001514195.1 Streptomyces griseorubiginosus
CCGGTGGCCTTGTTGACGGCGGTGTAGCGGGCCAGGACGACGACGTTCTCACCGTCGACGACATAGGTGTCGTCGTGGGCGGTCCAGCCCTCCCAGTCCTTGCCGAGCCGTTCCATCACGTTCGACGTGACCCCGTCGGGGGTGCGGTAGGTACCGGCCAGCGGGAAACCGGCCATCTCCGTCCACTCCACGTCCGGCGCCAGCGTGGCCCGCAGGGCCTCCAGGTCACCGGCCGCAGAAGCCAGGTACTGGCGGCGTACGACATCCGCGGGAGCGGTCGACGTGGCGAAGTCGCTCATGGTCAGCCCCACTTCATCTCGCCCTTGGCGACCTTCGCACCGATCTGCGCGGCGATCAGCATCCCGTTCTCGGGGTACCGCTTGACCAGCGCCTCCGTCAGAGCCGCACCGTCCGCCGCCTTGCCGAGTTCCTCCTCGAACGCCACCAGGTAGTCACGGGTGGCGGTGATCGCCGATGCGTCGGCGGCCGTGCCCGGCAGACGGTGCCCCGGCACCACCAGCTCCGGCTCCAGCGCGGCCATCTCGTCCAGCACACCGATCCAGGCGGCACGGTCGTCAGGGGTGGGCGTGTCCGCGACCCACACGTGCTCCTGCTGGAACAGCAGGACACCGCCGAGCAGGGCCCGGTGCTCGGCCTGCCACAGGTAGTGCCGGTCCGGCAGGCCCGCCGGGCCGCCCTTGAGCTCGAAGCGGTGG
>NZ_KQ948762.1 GCF_001514195.1 Streptomyces griseorubiginosus
CCGACGCGTGTGGTGCATACCTGGACGAACCCGTTCGCGCTGAGTCCGGAGGGGTCGGGGGAGTTGTCGCCGACGACGGTGCACGCGGCGTTCGACAAGCGGCAGTTCACCGTGGATGGGAAGGCGTTCACCGACCTTGAGGTGCGTACGGCGTTCTCCAACGCCGGGGCGTTTCAGCCCGCCGATGTCAGCCGGTTGTGGGAGCAGATGGGTGCGGGGATCGAGGAGCGGTTCAATGCGCCGGGGCACCGGTTGCCGAACGGCGAAGAGCGGCCGGCCGGATCCCGGTTGCATGTGACGCCTGTCCGGGTGCCGTACTCAGAGGGCGTGGACGCCCACTGGGTGCCGGAGGTGTTCGAGCCCGGTCCGCAGAGTGCGCCGGTCTCGCATCAGCGGCTGCCGCTCCGTCTCGTCGGAGAGGATGCCGAGGGTGTGGCGGTGGACCTGCTCCCGGGTCTCGGCGCGCACGAGTTCGGGCACCGGCTCGGCCTGCCGGATGAGTCCCGGCGAGAGCAGGATGCGGCTGAGGATCCGGTGGCGCATGTCG